>NZ_CP180445.1:0-5333939 GCF_051131745.1 Klebsiella sp. R390
AGTTCAGATAGGCGCTTAACCCCAGGGACTGCAGCTGCTGGTTGAAGGTAATGGTATACATTTCTTTGCTACGCCCGACGGGCGAGCCGCTGGGACTGTTTCGCGCACTCAGGAAGTCACCCATCGACATAAAGCGATTGTCAGAGAACCGGTAGCCGGCAAACGTCACCTGGCTATTGGTCTGGTCAAAACGCTTCGAGTAGCTCAGACGGTATGACCCCCCTTGCTGCGTCCCCTGCTGCGGCAGTCGGGCGCGAGACTGGGTAACATCCGCAGACAGCGCGCCGAAGACCATCAGGTCGCGCCCGAGGCCAATCGACAGTGCGGAATAGTCGTCGCCCGCAAGCCCGCCGCCATACAGCGACCAGCCGTTGCTGACCCCCCATGAGAATTCCCCGGTGGCAAATACCGGCCCGTTGACCTGATGCTGCCAGTCCGAGGGCCTCCCGGCGGCGACTTTAAAGCGCAGCCGGCCAGGTCGGGTCAGATACGGAATAGTGGCAGTATCGACCTGGAAATTTTGGACGCTACCGTCGGCCTCCTCGACCCGCACATCCAGCGCCCCGGACACCGCGCTGTCCAGATCCTGAATACGGAATGGCCCGGCAGGTACCAGTACCTCTTTGATGACCCGCTGCTGCTGGCTGATCACCACTTTGGCGTTGCCGCGCGCCACGCCGCTCACTTCCGGCGCGTAGCCGCGCAGGTTTGGTGGCAGCATATTGTCGTCGGAAATCAGGCTACCGCCGGTAAACCGAAAGCTGTCGAAAATATCGGAATTAAGAAAATCTTCCCCAAGCGTCAACCGGGCACGCAGAGGCGTCACCGCCCGCCAGGCAGTGTATTGCGTCCAGTCGAAGCTCTGATCGGTCGGCTGACCCGTTCCGGTCTGGTGATTAATTCGCGTCTGCCAGCTGGCGCGGAACCGCCACGGGCCAAGGTTGGCGCCGGTCACCCCGTTGCCGCTGAGGTTGTAACCCTGAATGCCGGTCTGGTTCTGACGTTGTGTTTGCGCAGTGAGGTTGTAGTCCAGTAGCAGCCCTGGGATCCCTTCTTCCCACCGCGCGGGAGGGTCCCAGTTCGCATCGCTGTAGACCAGGTAGGCTTGCGGTACGCTAAGATACAGAGTGTTGGTACCGAGATCGGCGCGAATTTCCATACCCTTAAGACTGCTGGCATCCAGGCACTTTGCCTGGTGCCACCAGCTCAGTCCCTTCATCGCTTCCTCGGTCAGCCCAAGCTGCTCGACCATGGCCAGCGTCAGACACGCGAGGCTGCCTTTGGGGTCATTCTCTGGGGCGTAAAAGCTAATGTGTTGCGCCGGCATTCCCTGACTATTGAGGTTGATCCCCAACTCATAGGTTCCGGGCAGAATAAAGCCCTTGCGGCTAAACTGGCTTAAATCAATATTGTCACGGTCGTTAAGATCGAGAATATCAGTGTTGAACTGAATATCACTCGCCTGCGCCACACTTACCGCTCCAGGCAATAAGCAGCACCTTAAACTTGCCTGACATAAAACGGCAAGGAGCGAGCGGGAAAAATAACGCACCATGAAGAAATTCCCTTTAGTAATAATCGATTCTGAAGCGTATTGCCGAACGGTAATTCCCTGCGTGCAGCGTTTGCTGATTGCCCACAAGACTCAGGGTATAACGCAGCTGCATTTCTTCCGGGACGACGAATCTGGTCGGCATGGCTGTTCCGGGTCTGGCTCTGACGCCAGTGACATCGTGTATCATCAGGGCCACCCCACGAGCCTCGCCCGTTAAGCCGAAATGACCACGGTCGTTATCGCCGTCAAAGGTCACCATAAAGCGCTGCCAGTTGGTCTGCGCCGGGTCGATACGTGTCAGAACACAATTCACCAGGCGGATAGAAAACAATTTTTTTGGCCCGCGACCATCCCGAATAAGTTCACTAAGCGGCATTGTGCCCATGGACAGGCTTTGATCGCGCCCTCCGACATCGATCGCGCAGGGCGTCTCTACGATGGAGCCTTCCACACTGACGTGCCCCTCTCCAGAAGCGGCGGCAGACCATGAACAGGAAGCTAAAATCGTGGCGCAGGAAATCAGCACAGAGGGCGCCGCACCCTTGTAAGCGTCATGAATCCATTTCATTGCCCTACTCCATGGGATAATCAGAGGAACCTGCGGCATGGGCGCCGCAGGTTGACTAGCACCGGAACGGACTTAGTTGTAATTCAGCATGAAGTTGGTCGGAACGCTGAAGCTACCCGGGACGATAGTCGCGGTGCTACCACCCCCTTTCAGCGCCGCTGTAAAGGCCAGTGAGTTGCTACCATTTTTCAGCGTCTGGCCGTTGGTTGGCGTGTTCAGTTTGACCTTAGCACCATCACCTTGAGCCATCAGGATATAGGCCCCTTCGGCAGAACCGATCAATGCCAGGCTGTCCGCGTCATAGCTGGATGCGGCGCCGGTAAAGGTCACTGTGACTTTGTCGCGAGTCCCTGCCGTGGCAATCACACAATCAACCAGCTCAATGCTGAACGGTTTCGGTGTGGAAATACCGGTATTACCATTAGCAGCCAGAGCGACGTTAGAAATAGCGCCTAAAGGAATAGTCTGGTCAGCAGAACCTGCAGTAATAGAGCACGGGGCATCAACAATTGAACCCGTGAAAGTAATTTTCCCTTCACCTTCATTTGCTGCATTTGCCACTGATGCCATACCCAGTCCCATGGTCATAACGGTAGCCAATACAATTTTATTCAGTTTCATCTTTTTTCCTTAAGTCCTTAAAAACGCTAATTTATGTGAATATAACGAATCGCTCTGAATAGTATCCATTCAGGCCAGCGACCCTCTTTTGCGGTATACACATAAAAAGGAGTGCTGGAAAAAACAGATGCATTCAGTTTGCATCCTTTCATTTTTATAAAAAGGATCCTGGTAAAACAGACCGGAGAATGTTTCCACATCAAATTCAGCACCCGATTAAACTGGCCGTTCATTTGCGCCAGAACAATCGACTTTATAAGCTTTCAGGTTAATTAAATTGCACCACAAGGTGCCATTGCATTGAATTTGATGCGGTTTTTGTTAATTTCTCACCGTGTTTTGGTGTTAATAAGCTATCGCTAAAAATATTTTTTTAAAAGATGTTTTTGATCAAAAAATGCATTTCAAAACAAAATAACAGCCACTTAATTCATCACTAAACCTGAGAATTTTTACAATGGAATGCGTGCCTTTTAGTGGTATTAAATCCTGTAAATATGAATTTAGCGATCAATTTGCTCAAAAAGTCACTGATTGGTAGCATATGAAACCGCTGCAATACCTTGCCTTGCGGTATGTCGCCATAGATATCCGGTGCATTAAAGCTTGTAACACGCTGCTTATTAAGAATCTTCTTGCATGCGGATAGCGTAATCTTAAAAAACATGGAACACACGGTCATGCGAATTTTCTTATTGGTTAAAGAAAAATCTTAAAGGCAATCAGAAAGGTTAAATAGCATTGACTGTTTTTCATCAGGCTAAAAAAATTCACCACACAGTCGTCTTGATTAGCGATTAACGGCATTTTTGCATTTCAGTGCATTAAAAAATAAAGGACGTGTCGATTTTGTGCTGCCAGAAAGTACAGATTCAAGGAGATACAATGAAAACATCCATCACCATTGCGCTGCATGACACTAATATTTTCTTTGTACAAGGCATGCGGCACATTTTAGATGATTACTTTCTTGCAAAGGGAATGACCGTCAGATTTACACCGGCAAATAATGGCCTTCGGGCGAACCTGATGGTCAATAGTGCCTTTCCCTGGGGAGGGGAGAAAAAGATCATTAAAATGACGGTAATACATGAACAATTTTGGGGAGATTGTCTTTATCTGCAGGGTACTATCAACCGCAATGAGAAACCGGTGGCAATAGTCAATCTGCTGGATAAATTGTTGACCCCTGCCGGGGCTCACATTTTACAGGGTGAGATCTCCCTCATTCGCTTTACGTCGCGGGAACAAGACGTACTGATAAAGATAGCGGCGCAGCTGCCGCTAAGCCAAATTGCCCGAAAAATGCAGCTTAGCGTAAAGACCGTCAGCTCGCATAAACACTCGGCGATGCGTAAATTACAGCTCACCAGCAATCAGGAGCTGTACGACTGGATGTTGCAAAGCGGCATGATTATTCAGCATCAAAATCATCCCTGGTGGTCAGCATCAAGCGAAGAGTCATCGCTGTCATAAGGGATACCACGCTGGTTTAACGGGGGCGACAAGAAGCATCAGGCGGGAAGCCTGCCACGCTTCCCGCCCTTTGAACCATTGACTGACTTATTGGGCTATTTTTTACCGTTTGGTTTTAATTGCTCCCCGATTTTCAGGGCGAACAACTCTTCATCGCGGGTTGAAATCCGCACGCTGCCGTCGGCTAAACGATATGCACCTTCGGTAAATCCGGATCCGTTGAGAAACTGAGGGACGCTATCCGCTTTATTCTGCAGCGCGGCTTCCAGGGCTAACAACGCATAGGGATCGATGTTATCGATATTGGCGTACTGGACATTTTGTTGGTCAACAAAAAAACCGTTCAGGCGATGATGCTGCAGGATGTTATCTGCCACCTTCTGGGCCAGCTGCAGATAATGCTGCTGGCTGGTGGCCTGCCACAGATCAATAAGGGCGAAAATAGCGTACGGATCGCTGTTTTTGGTGCTCATATTGAGCTGCGCCTTTATGCCGTTTGGCTCACCGATGTCCCCTAACCCTTCGCTGCTGGCGATCCCGCGGGCCACCTTCCACAGCTCACTGTCTTTTGCCAGGGTATAGGCTCTGGCATAGGACAACAGAAACTCACTGCCGGCCGGATAAGGTTTCAGTACGCTGCCTTTTTTACCGTAGTAGCCATCACGCGGTAAGGTGTAATTCGACAGGTCGGTACCATTGGCCAGCATTGGGCGGAAGGTATTATTGCTGGCATCATAGGCATAATGGGCAAAGGCTTTCAGTCCGTCGATCGTCCATTTCTGAATATCGGCGCCGTTGCTGCCCAATGATTTTGCCAGCGCCAGTTGCATCAGGGCATTTTCCGAATACAGCGTACTGGTACGTCCCTTCAGCAGCATATTGCCTTCCAGTGCCGTCGGGCCAAACTCCGGCCCAAACTGACGCTGGGCGCGATCGCCATATTTCGAATTGGTATCGCTGTCGTCGCTGGTTTCCGCCCTTTTGAGCGGCTGAGTAAATTGATAGACCCCGAGACCGGTTTGCTTATCACGCGGTAAAACGTACTGCTCTGCCAGGCGTTTTGCCCAGACCAGCGCCCCCGATTCGTTATTGTATTTATACAACATCGATGCGGAGTAAATCAGGTCATTACCGGCATTGAGGAAGCTCAGTCCTTTAGTGGCAAAAAACGGCGGTTGTTGGGTAAAGCTATTGTCCCATAGTTTACCCATTTTCTTATCATACTGGCCGTGACGGCTGGTTTCTATCACCTCCCAGTCGTAGACATGTGCGTTCCAGAAACCGCGAATAAACCGCACCGTCGCCGGTTTATCCACCGCAAACATCAGCTCATAATAGGGATAGGCATTTTTTAATTCATGAACCAGTTCTTTCTCACTGGGGCCTTCGGGTTGCAGGGTTTTCAGATCAATAAAGCGGTGACCGCCCCAGATCAGTAATCCGCTGTTATCCTGATAATGTTTGAAATAATAGCGCACGGTCTCTTCAGCGCGTTTTTTATATTTCTCGTCACCGGTGAGATTACTCAGGCCGACCAACACCCGCATCAGATTTTGCTGCGCCGAAAAGTTTGACAGTACTGCGGTGCGCCCATCAGGAAAGACCCACTGCAGCTGCTCGCCGGTTCTCGGGTCGACACCGCTGGCAAGTAGCGGTGATGGGTTGCTGCCATGGTATTTATCCCCTGCTTTATCCAGTACGGTATCGGCAAAGGTTTTTACGGCATCTAAACGTGAGCTATCGGCATACGCCGTGGAGCAAGACAGCAGTAATAAACTGCTGGAGACAGCGATTACGCGGAAATTCATTGAAACCTCTTATTCTAATAATAAGCCTGCCACTTACAGAAATAGAGCCAA
The DNA here is from genome assembly GCF_051131745.1 of Klebsiella sp. R390. NCBI lineage: Bacteria > Pseudomonadati > Pseudomonadota > Gammaproteobacteria > Enterobacterales > Enterobacteriaceae > Klebsiella > Klebsiella sp. R390. The sequence goes on from NZ_CP180445.1 coordinate 6,080, forward strand.
CACGGCAAAACCTACCCCTGAGGCAGTCCCCTGGTATTGTGATGGTTACAGCTGATATTCGCGCCATAGGTATCTTAGCGGCGCGGGTGTGGCCCTCAACTAATCGCTCATATACACCTCCCTGTCAGACAATACGTATTTATCATGCACGACGGAGCGGAACCGCGCAGTGCATCACAAAACATCGTTTCATTTTAATTGAAATGATTAATGGTTTCGCTTTCAGTGACATTTATACGTGCCAGAACCTCCCGCTAAGCCGTTAGCGCTCGTCAGAATCATCTTAATTCGGGTCAAAGCAAGTAATAGAATGCAGAGAAGGTTAATCAGCCCTTTTTAATACTGCCCGACCTGGCCGGATCGCCTGCGTGGCACATGGTATTTTTATCTACGCCATCCGCACGCAGTCACATTTTTTTTGTGACAACACTGGTGTATGAAACATAAACAACATCGGTAAAGATGTTTAAAAGTTGTTATTGATACAAGTAAATCCTGATAGTTGATCGGCGGTATCTCCAGGGTTCAATCTGGAAGCGCATTGCCATATAACACCATGTTATATATAACCTTTCCAAAAGTTTACAATAAAATGTTTTTGTAACGATTGACTTGCTGAATGTAAAATATTGGTTATATTTATGAGCAGATATGAAATTTGAATATCCGAACACACCTTCCGTTCGGATGTGGAAACCGAAGAGGAATTGAATGAAACTGACACCAATAATGAAGGGAATGGTATTAGCCGGTGTGCTATCTACCATTACGCTTCCTGCTCTGGCGGATGTTGCGCCTAAAGATGCAACGGCGGCCACCAAACAAACCAACGACGCGCTTTATAACCAACTTCCCTTCTCCGACAACACCGATTTCACTAACGCCCACAAAGGGTTTATTGCCGCACTGCCAACCGAAGTGATTAAAGGTGAGCAAGGCAACGTCATCTGGAACCCTGAGCAGTACTCCTTCATTAAAGAAGGCGAAAAAGCGCCAGATACCGTTAACCCAAGCCTGTGGCGTCAGTCCCAGTTGATCAACATCAGCGGCCTGTTTGAAGTGACCGATGGTGTGTATCAGATCCGTAACCTTGACCTTTCCAACATGACTATTATTGAAGGGAAAGAAGGGATTACCGTCGTTGACCCGCTGGTTTCTGCTGAAACCGCGAAAGTCGGGATGGATCTGTACTACAAAAACCGCGGTAAAAAACCGGTGGTTGCCGTGATTTACACCCATAGCCACGTTGACCACTATGGCGGCGTGCGCGGGGTGATTGACGAAGCCGATGTGAAATCCGGCAAGGTTAAAGTCTACGCACCGTCCGGATTTATGGAAGCAGCTGTAGCGGAAAACATCATGGCCGGTAACGTCATGAGCCGGCGCGCCAGCTACATGTACGGCAACCTTTTGAAGCCTGATGCGAAAGGCCAGGTCGGCGCCGGTCTGGGGACCACCACCTCTGCCGGTACGGTGACCCTGATTGCCCCAACCAACATCATCGAAAAAGACGGCCAGAAAGAAGTGATCGACGGCCTGACCTACGACTTTATGCTGGCCCCGGGCTCCGAAGCACCGTCTGAAATGCTGTGGTTTATCGAAGAGAAAAAACTCATCGAAGCCGCGGAAGATGTGACCCACACCCTGCACAACACCTACTCCCTGCGCGGCGCGAAAATCCGCGAACCGCTGCCGTGGTCGAAATATATCAACGAAGCGATTGTGCGTTGGGGCGATAAAGCTGAGATCATCATGGCTCAGCACCACTGGCCGACCTGGGGTAACGAAAACGTGGTTAACCTGCTGAAAAGCCAGCGTGACCTCTATCGTTACATCAACGACCAGACCCTGCGCATGGCCAACGAAGGCCTGACCCGTGACGAAATCGCCGCCAAATTCAAACTGCCGGACAGCCTGGCGCATACCTGGGCTAACCGCGGTTACTACGGCTCCGTCAGCCATGACGTGAAAGCCACCTACGTGCTGTACCTCGGCTGGTTTGACGGCAACCCGGCAACCCTCGACGAACTGCCGCCGGAAGAAGCGGCGAAGAAATTCGTTGAATATATGGGTGGCGCCGATGCCATTATGACCAAGGCCAAAGAGGATTACGCGCAGGGTAACTACCGCTGGGTTGCACAGGTCGTCAGCAAGATTGTCTTCGCTGACCCGAAAAACCAGGATGCGCGTAATCTGGAAGCCGATGCACTTGAGCAGTTAGGCTATCAGGCTGAATCTGGCCCGTGGCGTAACTTCTACCTGACCGGTGCGCAGGAATTGCGTAACGGCGTGGTGAAAGGACCAACGCCAAATACCGCCAGCCCGGATACCGTACGTGCCATGACCCCGGAAATGTTCTTCGACTATCTGGCGGTACATATTAACGGTGAAAAAGCCGGCAAGGCCAAAGCGGTGTTTAACATCGACCTCGGCAACGACGGTGGCAAATATAAGCTGGAGCTGGAAAACGGCGTGCTGAACCACACCGCCAATGCGGAAGCGAAAGACGCCGATGCGACCATCGTGCTTGACCGTGCGACGCTCAACAAAATCATCCTGAAAGAAGAAACGCTGAAACAGGCTGAAGATAAGGGCGAAGTTAAAATCACCGGTAACGGTGACAAGCTCAACGAGATGCTGGGCTATATGGACAAGTTTGAGTTCTGGTTCAACATCGTTACGCCGTAAACCATCGTGACGTCATAACCCTCAGGCCCGGAATATATTTCCGGGCTTTTTTATTTTTAAATGCAATTCCTGGATTGGTATTATTCCACTATCGGACGTCGTTGCTGAGAAATAAAATCGCGTAGTATTAAACATTTCACTATTAAGGCGTAATATGCGAAAAGTGTTTTTTTAATCATAGATGGTGCTCGGAAATACCGGGCGCCTGCTGCAGTTTGATGAAACGAAGTAAGAGTAGATTTTTACTTATTGATTTTTATTAAAATAATGAAAAACGCGTGCGCTACGTGAATTCTGTCATTTTTGCAGTAGCAATATGCGGAAATATTCACGCAGGCACGCGGATTTTTCAGGCTAGCTTTCGTGGCAAACGTCAGGCCGTTGGCTGCCCGGCGAGCCAGGCATACACCGACGCGAGATCCTGACCGGCATACCCTTCTTCGGCCGCCTCATCCCAGCAGTCGGCAATTTTGGCCAGGATCGGCAATTCGGTTCCCTCCGCGGCATCCAGCGCCAGCTTCGCGTCCTTCAATGCATGGCCGAGCTGCATTTGCGGGGTGAAGTCATTCCCGGCGATCATATCCAGCTTGCCTTTGATATAAGGCGCGGCTAGTGGTCCACCGTCCAGTGCGCCCCACAACGCTTGTGGCGTAAAGCCTAACTTCGCCGCAAGCAGCGTGCTTTCGGCTACCCCTTCCATCATGGTGATCAGCCATGCGTTGAGCACCAGCTTCATTTTTTGACTGTCCCCGGCTTCGGCATACCATTGTGTGCCGCGGGCGATCGCGGCAAATACCGTCTCGGCAGCCGCGCTGCGTTGACGGTCGCCGCTGGCCAGCACCAGAATCTGGGCGTTCTCGGCGGGCTTTTTGGTTCCGGACACCGGCGCATCAAGGTAAACCATGGTCGGGCGCAGGGATCCCAGCAGTTCGATGGCGTCTCGCGTGCTCTCCAGGCCAATAGTGCCCATCTGGCAAAAAATGGCCGAGGCCTGCGCAACCGGGGCAATCTCGCGGATCGTCTGCAGGGTGGCTTCGCCATCGGTCAGCACCGACAGGATCACATCCGCCTTGGCCACAGCCTGCTGCGGCGTGTCATGACGAACAAGTCCTTGCGTGAGTAAATCCTCTCCTCGCCCGGGGGAGCGGTTCCAGCCATGAACGATGAAGCCTTTTTTTAACAGATTACTGGCAAATGCATGCCCCATCGCACCCAATCCAAGAACGGCGACAACCGGTAAACTCATGACATTTTCTCCCGCGTGTAGGTTTATTTCCTCCTGCCGCGTCCTGAAAGCCCATCACCGCGGCGGAGTATAAGGCCATCCAGTATGCCTGTTTCTGTCATCGAGGCCACTACCATTGTGGCCTTTATCTAGCAAAACAGCGGGTTACCCTGGCGAAAAAAAACGCCGGAGGTTTTCCTCCGGCGATGACGAGCCTTGATGAGTAACAGCGAGTCGATTGCCAGCTCTCAACCTGTTCAGCGCGGATAGTTACCCACGGCGCGATTCACTGCCGCCCAGGCGGTTTTCACATCTCTTTGGCCTGCCGCTAATGATTGTCGGGCCTGAATATTGCTGCGTTGTGCATCCAGGACATTAATAAAGCTGGTTAACCCACCGTTGTAGCGAGCCTCAATGAGCCTGAGCGCCTGAGCCGCACTCTCCGCACCGGTTTGCTGTTCGGTCAGTTTCTGCTGGGCAGCGGCATACCGGCTGAGCGCATCATCAATTTCCTGCCAGGCTTTCAGCACGGTTTTATGATAGTCAACGGCGGCCTGCTGCTGGTCGGTTTCGCGTAATACCACCGTGGCCTTGCGCCTTCCCCGGTCGAACAATGGCAAATTAAGACTCGGTCCGACAGACCAGGCACGACTGCCCCATTCGGTAAAATTATCTGCACTGTAGGTATCCATACCAATTTTTGCACCGAGAGTAATACTCGGATAAAGCTCCGCTTGTGCCACACCGATTCTAGCCGTCGCGGCATGCAGATTCGCCTCTGCTGCCCGGATGTCAGGCCTGTTTAAGGCGACATCTGAAGGAATACCCAGCGCTAATTGCGGTAAAACACCAGTAGACAGGCTGTCGGATTTGTCGCGGAGCAAATCGTTAAGCGATCCAGGATGTTCGTTTAGCAAAAGAAGCAGTTGGTTTGTTGCCACCCCTTCCTGTGCCTGCAGCTCGATGAGATTTGCTCGGGTTGCGGCCAGTTCGCTGCGCTGGCGTTCGACATCCGTCTCATCAAGTGCACCGCCATCCGTTCTGGCTTTAATCAGCATCAACCGCTCATTGAGGGCCTTCTCATCCTCTTTCGCCATGGCAATCTGCTGCTGGATCCCCCGCAGACTCCAGTAACTGTTGACCACATCCCCGACAATGCTTAACCGGGCAAGCTCAAGCATTGCCTTTTGTGCTTCGCTATCAGCGTCAGAGGCTTCGACCGCCCGGCGAACGTGTCCCCACAGGTCAATTTCCCAGCTAAAATCCAGCCCGCCCTGATACCAGTTATAGGGCTCGGCCATCAGCTGTATCAGTTCGTCCGGGTCAGGCAGTGCCTCTTTCAGCGCCCGGGTTGAAGGGCTGTTTTCACTTTGTTGTGCCCGGGTAATACTTGCGGTCGCATTCACAGATGGTGTTTGTTGCGACGAGGTAATACGCTGCTGCGCCCGGGCGCTGGCGAAGCGCAGCGTTGCACTTCTGATATCCGGGCTGGCAATTAATGCCTTCTCCACGAGGGTGTTCAGTACCGGGTCATTATATCGCTTCCACCACTGGTTATCGGCAACGGCCGCCGCCCCCGGAAGCTGAAGTAAGGCCGGATCGGCACTTCGCCAGGTGGTCCAGTTTTCAGGCGCCGCCGGTTTTGGCGCTGTAAAATCGGGGCCCACGGTACACCCGCTCAGCAAGGTTAGCGCCAGCAACGTCGCCGTGACCGTTAATGGGTGGCGATTCAAAGGGGAAAAACGGTTATTCATCTTTATTCCTGCATCAGTACAGTCGGTTACGAAACAGCCATGCGGCCAAAGGCATCGTGAGTACGGCCATCACCAACATTGGGACAAAATCAAACGCAACGTCAGCCAGCCCGGCACCTTCGAGATACACTCTTCGCACGAGGTCAATGGCAAAGCGCAGTGGGTTTGCATAGGTCAGCGTATCCAGTACCGCTGGCATGGTCTGGACGGGCGTCAGCAGCCCTGAAAGCAGCATTAACGGCATGATCAACAAGAAGGTGTACAGCATGGCCTGCTGCATATTTAACGAGACGGCAGAAATCGACAGCCCCAGCCCTACCGCCGCGATGTTGAAACTGAAAAGGCCAATGTAGAGAACCAGCAGCGAACCATTCATCGGTATCTGAAACCAGAACAGGATGATCAGTAAGATGATCGTTGACTGCACAAGGCCAACCAGTACTGGCGCAATTGCTTTGCCAATCAATAATTGCATCGGGGTAAAGGGGGTCACCAGCAACTGGTCAAAGGTCCCCTGTTCCCGCTCTCTGGCTACGGAAAGTGCTGAAAGCAACAGGGTCTGCATCATGCTGAGCGCAGCAATTAACGTCGGCATTAGCCCCCAGCGCGACTCCAGGTTCGGGTTGTACCAGGCTCGGACATCGAGGCTCAGTGGCACCACTCCACCGGCTCGGCGCTGGTTGAAATCATTGACCACGGCCGAGATGTAGCTTGCAGCCGCGCCTGCCGTCGAGGAGTTACGTCCGTCGAGAATGACCTGCAACGGTGATGTTTCGCCTTTATTGAGCTTATTTTCAAAATCAGGCGGGAAAGTCAGCACCATTAATGCGTTACCATCCATCACGATCGGCTCAATTTGCGTGGCCGAAGTCAGCGTTGCGGTTCGGTAAAACACGCCTGTTCCGTCGAGATGAGACAGAATTTCTACCGACGCCTGGCCTCTGCTTTGATCGAGAACCGCATAGTCCACGTGATTAACATCGTAGGTCGCCGCATAGCCAAACAGTAAGGCCTGCATAAATGCCGGCGCGATCAGTATGACCCGGTTGGCCGGCTCCTTTACGATGGTCAGAATTTCTTTTTTAATCAGAAAGCTGATGTGGCGCAGCCACTGTTGTAATTCATTTATCATGCGTTATCTCAGCCGTTTACGAAGTGAAAGCCGTGAAGCATTAATCAGAATGACCGCGTAAAGCAGAAGAATGCCGCACTGGCGGAAGAACATCGGCCAGTCATCGCCACCGAGGAAAAGTGTTTTAATAAGCGACATAAAATGGGTGGCGGGTAGGATCTGACTGACAACCTGTATGGCCACAGGGAGATTTCGGATATCGAAAACAAAACCTGAGAGCATCATCGCAGGCATGAAACTCGCAATCAGTGCAACCTGGCTTGCCATAAACTGGCTGGGTGCAAAACCTGATATCGCCAGTCCCAGGCCAAGAGCGACCAGCAGATAGAGCATCGACGCAATAATAATCGCCATCAACGACCCTCTGATGGGAACCTCGAACAGGTAATGGGCCGCGAGCAGACAGATAGCAAGATCGACGGCACCTATCACCATGTATGGAGCAAGCTTGGCAAGTACCAGCTCCAGTGGGCGAACAGGAGTGACAAAAATGGCCTCCAGGGTCCCGCGCTCCCGTTCCCGGGCAATCAGCAACCCGGTCAAAAATGCGCCAATCAGCGTCAGTATCAGCACGATGATGCCTGGCACGATAAACCAGGTGCTGTTGCTCGATTCGTTAAACCACATCCGTTGCTCTACTGACACCGAGCCCGTCGTGGAATCAACGCGTTGTCTGTCCGACTCAATGGCTGCCTGCACGCCTAACGCACCGGTGATGTAGCCCTGAGCCGCTGAAGCGACGCTGGTGACTGCGCCGTTCAGCAGGATTTGTAATTTTCCGCTTCCCGATGCGACACCTTCTGCATAGTCGGAAGGGATCCTGACAATGGCATCGGTTTTGTCCTGCAGCAGGGCCTTCTGTGCCTCCACGAGGCTGGGATATTCCCGAACCGTGAGGTAACGACTGCCCTGTAACGCATTGATAACCTGTCGACTTTGTAATGTATTTTGCTCCTGAACCACGGCCACGCGTGCGTTAGTTAGATCAAAAGATACCCCGTAGCCAAACAGTAAAATAAGCACGATGGGGAGCAGGAAACCGACCGCCAGATTACTTTTATCCCTGACGAGCTGGCGTGTTTCTTTGCGAGTCAGTGATATCAAGCGATTAAAAAAAGTGGAGTCAGACATGTGATGACTCCTTACCTTTGGCTTTCGCTCTCGCATTTTCGACAATGGCAATAAACGCAGTGTTCATATCGGCGGTGTGGTCTAATCCGGCCATCTGACGGACTTCTTTCGGTGTTCCGAGCGCCAGCATTTTTCCGGCATCCTGAATGGCAATGCGATCGCAATACTCCGCCTCTTCCATAAAGTGCGTCGTCACGATGATAGTGATCCCTTTATTGGCCAGTTCCCCGATGGTGTACCAGAACAGCCTTCTGGCCAGCGGATCGATGCCACTGGTGGGTTCATCAAGGAACACAATTTCAGGTTCATGAAGTAAGGCCACCGCCATGGATAACCGCTGTTTGAAACCGCCCGGTAGCTCACCGCTGATGGCATCAGGATTAAGCCCGAACTGAATCAGTGAGGAAGCAATCTGTCGGGACAACGTTTCCCCTGACAACCCATAAGCGCCACCAAAAAAGGTCAGGTTTTCTTTGACGCTGAGATTGCTGTAAAGCGCGAATTTTTGTGAGACGTAGCCAATTCTGGCGCGGGCTTTGGCCCTTGCTGTCCGCAGATTCAGCCCGGCGACTTCCAGTTGCCCGCTGGTTGCCGGGAGCAACCCGCACAGCATTCTAAATGTCGTGGTTTTACCTGCCCCGTTTGGCCCAAGGAGGCCAAAAATCTCACCGCGCTTGACGTCAAAAGAGGTGCTGGCGACAGCGGTAAAATCACCAAACTGACGTACCAGATCTTTTACGGTGATGACCGGCTTCTCATCGTGATGTTCTGCTACACGTGCGGAGACCATTTCAGCTTTTACTGGAGCACTGCTGGCCGGATCGTGATCTTTCTGCTGAGCCTGATGGAGCAACAGCATAAAGCCGTCTTCCAGATCAGCGTCACGCGGTACGGCGTTGATTTCTGCAGGCGTTGCCTTATCGTCAGGTGACTGGCAGATAAACCGCACTGCATCACCTTTGGGAACCGCATCCGCAATCGTGTCACGTTTTTCCAGCAGATGAGCCTGCAGCGTGCGCGACTTGGTCCCTGCTGGCGGTATCGCCTGCCATGTCCTGCCCTGGGCTTTCTTACGCAGCACTTCCGGCGTACCGGACGCCAGAATTTTCCCCTGATCCATCACATAGACCTGGGCACAGCGTTCAGCCTCATCCATATAGGCGGTGCTGATGATGACGCTCAGATTTTCCTCCTGAACCAGCTGTTCGATGATTGTCCATAGATCGCGGCGTGAAAGCGGGTCCACCCCTACACTCGGCTCATCCAGCAACAGCAAATCAGGTGAACGTACCAGCGTGCAGGCCAGCCCCAGTTTTTGCTTCATGCCACCGGACAACTTTCCTGCGGGGCGATCGGTAAAACGCGCCAGGTCAGTTATCGATAATAATCGCGCAAAGCGGGATGCTCTTTCCTGTTGAGCCACGCCGTGCAAATCGGCGTAGAGGTCGAGGTTCTCCTGTACGCTCAAATCCTCATAAAGCCCAAACCGCTGCGGCATGTAACTGATCCGGTTCTGCACCGATTGTGGGTCTGTCACCACATCGGTATCCAGTACCGTCAGGCTTCCGGAGGTTGGTGTATAAAGACCGGCGATCAGCCGCTGAAATGTGGTTTTTCCTGCGCCATCCGGACCGACCAGCGCGGTCAGTTCGCCTGAACGTATGCTCAGCGTCAGCCCATCAAGCGCTCGGGTTTCCGCCATTTTTTTACTGGCAGCTGGAAAAACGCGCACCAGATCGCGGGCGATGACCACGTACTGAGCGTCAGTTGCTGCGTTCATTTTGCGTCCCGGTTTCGGTATTGATGGTTACCGTGGCGGGTTGCCCCATGCGCAACACGTTGTCCGGATCGTCAGCAATGACCCGCACCTCATAGACAAGCTTTGTGCGTAATTCTTCGGTCTGCACCGATTTGGGTGTGAATTCCGCAACCGAAGCAATAAAACCGACCTTGCCTTTAACAGGCTTATCAGGGAAAGAGTCAGTCATGATCTCCGCGGGCATACCTGCTTTTACCCGGCCTAAATCACTTTCGTTCAACCAGACGCGAACCCATTTAGGGGCGCTGAGTGCCAGGGTGAATACCGATTTTTGTGGGTTGGTCATGTCCCCCGTTTCCTGTAGACGGGCCCGCACGACCGCGTCAACAGGAGCACGCAGTTCGGCCTGTGAAAGCTGATATTGCAATAACGCCAGCTGCGCCTCAGTGGCACGAACCTGTGCGGCGGAGGCTTCACGCTGTTCGCTCCGAACGCCCTTCTCCATTAAGGCGAGGCTCGCCTGGCGTTCTTTGACGCTGGCCTGAGCAATACGCAGATTGCTTCTGGCCGTATCAAGCTCCTGCTTGCTGATGCCTTTGCCACCGGTACTGGCTGAGATACGCTGAATACGGCTGATATCTTCGGTCGCTTTTTGCAATTGTGCCTGTGCGGATGATAGCTGCGCTCTGGCCTGTGCCAGCTCTTCCGGCCGTGCGCCCGCTTGTTGCTCACGAACCGTCTGCTTTTGAACATCCAGCTGTGCTATTGCCTGTTGTTCCTGAATTTTCAGGGCTTCAGTATCAAGCGTTGCCACGACCTGCCCGACTTTTACGCGATCGCCTTCATCAACGGCCAGTGAGCTGATGCGACCGCTGCTTTCAAATGCCAGCGAAACCTGGCGGATATCCACGTTTCCATGAAGCGTCAGATGGCTCTGGTTGTCATCACTTCTTCCGACGAGCCAGTAAGCTCCGGCAGCGATAAGGAGTGCGGCAGCGACTGCCCCGACGATAATTTTTTTGTTCATAACAAACGTGTCCTGAGGTTCCCTGAGATACTTAGTTTAAATTTAATTTAAACTTTAATTGTGTAATAATAAACCCCTTATTAGCGAAATCGCATATCAGGAAATTGAGAATTATGGCCAGAGCGCGTCGAAGCGATGGGGATGCAACCCGGGAAAGTATCCTTGAGGCGGCAGGAGAACTCATTGCAGAGAAAGGATTTGCACAGACCACCAACAAAGAGATCGCCAAAAATGCGGGCGTTGACCTTGCTGCAATCAACTACCACTTTGGTGGCCGGGATGGGCTCTATCTTGCCGTGCTGACGCTTGCTCATCATCATTATCTTGATGGTGACCAGCTGGCCGAACTTGCGGCCTCCGATATCTCTTCCGACGAAAAACTGGGCGTTTTTCTCGAAACATTTCTGACTAAGCTGAGTAACCCTGGTGACTGGCATGGGCGTGTGTTTGCCCGGGAGCTTTTGTCTCCTTCGGTACAGCTAGGTGATTTTGTGAATACCGAAGGGGCAAAAAAAATTCAGTCGGTGAGGCGGATTGTTGGAGAAGCTGCCGGGCTATCTGAAAATGATCCTCGACTGCTTCCGTGCATGTTGAGCGTGGTTGCGCCCTGCATGATGCTGATGGTGGCAGGTAATCGCATGCCAGGACCTGTGCAAGAGATTGTTGCCATGCAAGCCAAGGCGCTCACCGCGCACTTTACACTGTTCTCCCTTGCCGGGTTAAAAGCGATACGTGAGCACAGTAGTCAGTAATTCTTGCAGAAACAGTCAGTTACGGTGAGAACTGGCAAAGGAATTATGCTGGCTGAAGAACAACCATGTTATTGTCCCGTTTGTTGATGTGATCGAGCGGACGCCAGGGAAAGTCGTCGCGCTCGCTCACAGTCGTACGATTATACGTGACACTGTCACTCATCAAGTCACGCCGAGATAGGCATTTCTGACCTCTGGGTTGTTTAACAACTCCCTGCCGGTCCCGCTCAGCTGAATCTGGCCATTCACCATCACATAGGCGCGATCGGAGAGCTTCAGCGCGTGATGCGCATTTTGCTCGACCAGGAACAGCGTCATGCCCTGCTGCGTTAACTCACGTAGGATCTGGAAAATCTGCTTCACCACCAGCGGCGCCAGCCCAAGGCTGGGTTCATCCAGCAGCAACAGCCTGGGCCTGCTCATTAACGCGCGGGCAATCGCCAGCATCTGCTGTTCGCCACCGGAGAGCGTCATGGCCCGCTGGGATCGACGTTCTTCCAGACGAGGAAATAGCTGGTACATCCGCGCCTTATCCTCATTTTGATAGCGGTTGCCGATGGGGATGGTCCCCATTAACAGATTTTCCTCAACGGTCATGTCGGCAAAGATCCGCCGCCCCTCCGGCGCCTGGGCAATTCCGTTGCTGGCGATAAAGTGGGTAGACTGGCGGCTGATATCTTCCCCGCGATAGCGAATTTGCCCTTCGGCGATGCGCGGCTGACCAAAAATAGACATCAGCAGCGTCGATTTACCGGCGCCGTTGGCGCCAATCAGTGCCACCGTCTCCCCTTCATTGACCGTTAACGAGACCTGCTTCAGCGCCTGAATCTGGCCGTAAAACACGTCAACCTGACGAAACTCGAGCAACGGCTGGTTCATTCGGCGATCTCCTCTTCATCCGTGCCCAGATAGGCCGCAATCACGCTGGTGTTCGACTGGATTTCCTTCGGTTCGCCGCGGGCAATCACATCGCCATGATCGAGGACGATGACATGATCGGATATTTCCATGACCATCCCCATATCATGCTCAATCAGCAGCACCGTAACGCCGTGATGCTGGCGCAGGAAGCGGATAATCTTGCTCAGGCTCTGCGTTTCCACCGGGTTAAGACCGGCAGCGGGTTCATCGAGACAGATCATCTCCGGCCCGGTACACATCGCCCGGGCGATCTCCAGCCGCCGCTGCTGACCATAGGAGAGCGTGCCGGCCAGCAGGTTTGCGCAATCCACCATGCCGACGACCTCCAGCCAGTAAAAGGCCCGGTCCAGCGCCTGGTTCTCCGCCTGACGATAGCCACGAGTGTTTAAGATCCCCGCCAGCAAATTACGGTTGACCTGCATATGCTGGGCTACCAGCAGGTTTTCAATCACCGACATGTCGCGAAACAGACGGATGTTCTGGAAGGTCCGCGCCAGCCCCGCCCGGTTCACCAGATGCGTCCCGCCAAACATTTTGTAATACAGACGGGACCCCAACGCCGACGGATGGAGAAAATCTGCCGGATGGATCTTTTGCCCCAGTACCTGAATCACATCGGTCATTTTGGTCCGGGCATGTAGGCGGATTGCCCCGCCGGTGGCGCGATAAAAGCCGGTCAGACAGTTAAACACCGTGGTTTTACCGGCGCCGTTTGGGCCAATCAACGCGGTAATTGATCCTCGCTTTACCTCCAGATTGACATCATTCAGGGCTTTTATTCCGCCAAAATGCATCATCAGATGCTCAACCTGCAAAATGTTGTCACTCATGGCGCCACTCCCTTACGTACCGCCACCCCGGTGCGGCTGGTGCGTACCAGCCCCCGTGGCCGCCAGATCATCATCAGCACCATTAATACGCCAAACAGCAGTACCCGATACTCATCAAAACCACGCAGCAGCTCCGGCGCCACCGTCAGCACGAACGCCGCCAGCACCACGCCAAGGGTGGACCCCATACCGCCCAGCACCACAATCGCCAGAATTAGCGCCGACTCAAAGAAGGTAAACGACGTCGGGTTGACGAACCCCTGATAGGTAGCAAAAAAGACCCCGGCTATACCGGCCGTCGAGGCGCCCAGCATAAATGCCGAGAGTTTCACCAGTACATGATTCAGCCCCATCGCCCGGCAGGCGATCTCATCTTCGCGTAGCGCCTCCCAGGCGCGACCGATTGGCATCCGCGTCAGGCGATGTTTAATGAACAACACCAGCAGTACCACCAGACAGAGCACGCCGTAGATAAAGATGAATTTGAGGTTAGGGTTATAGCTGATGTGCAAAAACTCGTGGATCGGCACCCCGCCGTCTTTTGCCCGCCGGCCAAATTCGAGGCCAAACAACGTCGGGGCCGGGACTGAGACACCATTAGGCCCGCCGGTAAAGCTGACCCAGTTGTTGAGCACCAGACGGATAATCTCCCCAAAGCCGAGGGTGACGATCGCCAGATAGTCGCCATGCATGCGCAGTACCGGGAACCCCAGCAGCGCTCCCGCCAGCGCGGCCATAATGGCGCCAATCGGCAGCATCGCCCAGAACCCCAGACCGAGATACTGATAGCCGAGCGCCAGACCATAGGCGCCTATGGCATAGAACGCCACATAACCAAGATCCAGCAGCCCTGCCAGGCCGACCACAATATTTAACCCCAGACCGAGCAGCACGTAGATAAGCCCAAGGATCGCCACCGTCAGCAGATACTTCGTGGCGATGAACGGGAAGGCGAAGGCGACCACCATCAGCAGCGGCAGGATCCAACGCAGGCGGGAACGATAGCCAACCTGGCGCACATACACCCCATCATCCGCCCCTTCAAAGCGCGCGAGAAACTGACGGCCGCGACGGCTTTGCAACAGCAGGCTTAGCGCCAGTCGCCCAACCATCACAATCCCGACCAGCACCGCCACGCGATGCGTCGACATATTGAAACTGTAACCCTTGAGAACGATGCCCACCACCGGGCCAAAGACAACCAACGCGCACAATCCGGCCAGGACGCTATCAATCAGGCTACGCCTGATGTCGAGCCCTGGTTGACGGGATACTTCAGCCATGTTTGACCCCTTAAACCTTGGCAACCATTGGACGACCCAGCAGCCCCTGCGGGCGGAAAATCAGGATCGCCACCAGCAGAGCGAAGGAAAACACATCTTTGTAATCAGAGTTCACCAGCCCGGCGAACTGCGCCTCGGCAACCCCCAGGAGCAAACCGCCCAGCATCGCGCCCGGTAATGAACCGATCCCTCCCAGCACCGCGGCAGTAAAAGCCTTGATTCCGATAATAAAGCCGATATAAAAATCAAAGGTGCCATAGTTCATGGTGACCAGCACGCCGGCCAGCCCGGCCATCGCCGCACCAATCACAAAGACCAGCGAGATAACCCGGTCGGTATTAATCCCGAGGATCGCCGCCATACGCCGGTCCTGCTGCGTCGCCCGGCAGATCCGCCCAAGCCGGGTGTACTGAATAACCCAGGTCAGGACGATCATTCCCACCAGTGCCGCCGCGAGGATAAACAGCTTGGTCCAGGTGATTTGCACCACGCCGTCGCCTACGTCAAAGCGCAGAACGCCGGTGATAAGGGTCGGGATCCCCTGCTGATTAGGGCCCTGACTGATTTGCACATAGTTTTGCAGAATAAGGGACATGCCAATGGCCGAGATCAACGGTGCCAGCCGGGTGGAGTTACGTAGCGGCCGGTAGGCAATGCGTTCAATCGTCCAGCCATAGACGCCGGTCACGACAATGGTGAACACCAGAGTGCCGAAGATCAGTAAAGGGAATGAATGGATACCAAAATAAGAGAGTAATGCCAGCCCGATAGCGCACAGGTAGGCTGAGACCATATACACTTCGCCGTGGGCGAAGTTAATCATACCGATGATGCCATAAACCATGGTGTAGCCAATCGCTATCAGACCGTATACGGCCCCCAGCGTCAGCCCATTGATCAGTTGTTGCAGAAAAAACGCTTCCATAGACACCATCCTGCCGGTAAACCGGCAGCGACGGCGCATTCCGCCATACGCTGCCTTTTTTACGAGTCATACCCTTGTGTTATTCCAGGGCCGGAAAAGTCAGTTAGCCGTTAAAGCTGATGATATTTGCCTTTGTCATCCCACTGATAAACGACGTAATCCGACACTTTCAGATCCCCTTTACCATCCCAGGCTTTTTTACCCATCACGGTATCGACGCTATTGGTTTTCAGCCATTCGCTGGCTTTGGTGTTATCGGTCCCGACGGCGTTATAGGCGGCGGCAATAGCCTGAATAGAAGCATAGGCATACAGGGTGTAGCCTTCCGGTTCAAAACCGCTGGCGCGGAATTTTTCAATCACCGTTTTCCCTTCAGGGATCGTGCGTGGATCCTTACCAAAGGTCATCAGGACCCCATTGGTGAACTGCGGACCACCGGCGGCAGTGACCAGCTCTTCCGTCACGACACAGTCACCGGAGAAGAATTTCGCCTGAACGCCCTGCTCCCTCATCTGGCGAACCAGCGGGCCGGCTTCCGGATGACAGCCGCCAAAGAAGACCACGTCAGGCTTGAGCGCACCAATTTTGGTGACCAGCGCGTTGAAGTCCTTTTCGCCACGCGATAAGCCCTCGTACAGCACTTCTTTGGTTCCACGCTTCGCCAGCGCGGCACGGGTGGCATCCGCCAGCCCCTGGCCGTAGGTGTCTTTATCATGGATCACGGCGATTTTTTTGGCTTTCAGGACATCCAGCATATAGTTCGCCGCGATGGCCCCTTGCTGATCGTCACGACCGCACATGCGGAACATGTCCTTCATGCCGCGTTCGGTGATTAGCGGGTTCGTCGAGCCGGGGGTGATAGTCAGAATACCGGCCTCGTCATACACCTCTGATGCAGGCATGGTCGAGGAGGAACAGAAGTGCCCCACCACCGCAGAAACACCGGACTCATCGACCAGACGGTTGGCCACCGCCACGGCCTGTTTCGGCTCGCAGGCATCATCGCCCTGCACCAGAACAATTTTCTCGCCTTTGATTCCTCCTGCCGCATTAATATCCGCCACCGCCTGCGATGCCCCTTTCCAGTACTGGGCGCCATAGGTGGCGTTGGGGCCGGTGAACGGTCCGGCGACGCCTATTTTCACATCCGCCTGTGCGTAAAATGCCACGCTCATGCAACCCGCAATCGCAAAATGAAGCGCTAACTTTTTAAGTTTCAGAGACATTCGATATTCCTCAGCGGTCTATAGCCTTGCGCCATGATATGGCGCGGAAAATATCAGTTACTGTTTGGTATGTGCCGTATACACCCTAAATAATTCGCGTTGCCTGTAGGCGGCAAGGCCGTAACAAATCGGTATTAACCGATTTGAACCGCGCTTGCGTTGGCCCGTAGGGTGAGCCTCATCATCAACGAGGCTCATAATCCCCAGGCGCTTACTCTGGTAAGTGACTGGGGTGAACGGGCGCAGCCAACATCAGGCAGCGTGAAGAATGACGGGTATAGCCGGGGTGGAAGAAGCAATAATCCCGCCAGAGAGAAATGACAAGCCAGATCGCTTACTGATGGATAGAGGTAACGCGTGGTAGCCACGTGTACCGCCTCCGGCTAACGTGCATTTCAGTACAAGTCAGGAGGTCTGTTGCCATCACGTGGCGAGTCGGGAACTGAGGCGTCCATATTGACCAGCGAGCTAAACATAGCTGCTCTTTTTCGCCGTTGCGCACTGGCCTGGTGCAAAAGTGCGAAAATGATCATGAGAGTGAATAATTTTGTTGCAGTAGTGTGAACAAACTAACAAGAAGTTAAGAGAAATCAAGGCGTGTCCCGCCAGGCGCTGGCGGAAACGGAAATTTCACGCTATGTACGCCGGCAGGATCGCCGGGATACCGTCGCGCTGATTGACTTAGCCGCGCATCATAGGACAATGTCCCTTTTTGCAACCCTTTCACGAGCTGGCGTATATGATCTACTGCTCTCGTAGCGCGCGTGTTGTCTCTAAAATTACTCTTGCCGGGCTGGCTGTCGCCAGCGCATTGCTGCTGGTCCATTGCTCCAGCAAGCCGCCGGTATCTCTGGTGACCCCGCTGCCGTCGCCGATCAAACAGCCCGGTCTGCCCCGCAGTGATGAACCGGTGCGCGGCGTCTGGCTGACCACGGTCTCCCGCCTCGACTGGCCGCCGGTGGAATCCGTCACCCAGAGCGATCCGCAGATGCGCATCCGCCAACAGCAAAACGCCCTGATTGCCAAACTGGATAAGCTGAAAAGCCTCGGGATCAATACCGTATTTTTCCAGATTAAACCGGATGGTACCGCCCTGTGGCCGTCAAAAATCTTGCCATGGTCAGATATGCTGACCGGTAAAATTGGTCAGGATCCGGGCTACGATCCGCTGAAGTTTATGCTGGATGAGGCGCACAAACGCGGGATGCGGGTGCACGCCTGGTTTAACCCCTATCGCGTTTCCGTTAATACCCGCCCTCGCACCGTCAGCGAGCTTAACGCTACGCTGTCGCAGACCCCTGCCAGCGTTTTCGTGCTGCATCGCGACTGGATCAGGACTTCCGGCGACCGTTTTGTCCTCGACCCTGGGATTCCGGAGGTCCGCGACTGGATCACCAGCATCGTCGCCGAAGTGGTGGAACACTACCCGGTGGACGGCGTCCAGTTTGATGACTACTTCTATACCGAAACCCCGGGCTCTGCCCTGAATGACAACCAGACCTACCGCACCTATGGTCAGGGATATGCCTCAAAGGCGGACTGGCGCCGGCATAACACCCAACAGCTGATTGCCCAGGTTTCAAAGGCTATCAAACAGCAGAATCCCAATATCGAATTTGGCGTCAGTCCCGCTGGCGTCTGGCGTAATCGCTCCCACGACCCGGCGGGGTCGGATACCCGCGGTGCAGCGGCCTACGATGAGTCCTTTGCCGATACCCGCAGTTGGGTGCAACAAGGGTTGCTCGATTACATTGCCCCGCAAATTTACTGGCCTTTTGCCCGCGATGCGGCGCGCTATGATGTACTGGCTAAATGGTGGGCGGACGTGGTGAAACCGACCGGAACCCGGCTGTATATCGGTATTGCGCTGTATAAAGTCGGTGAGCCGTCCAAAAATGAACCTGACTGGATGGTCAACGGCGGTGTGCCGGAGCTGAAAAAACAGCTGGATTTAAACGAATCAACGCCGCAAATCCAGGGCACTATTCTGTTCAGGGAGAACTATCTCAATCAGCCGCAAACTCAGCAGGCGGTCAACTATCTGAAAAGCCGCTGGGGTGACGGTCAGAAACCGGTGTCGCCAGCGCAGTCCGCAAGCGTGAGTGGCGTTTTTGCAGCTGAGAAGTAATAGCGTGATAGATCGACGGTGAGAAATCAGGCGGTAAAGTAGACGTTACCGCCGCAATCGCATGGGGAATGTGGTCGGAAAAATAGTGCAAAATCTCCAGCATCTGCTCCTGAGCAAACCCCACCTCTTTGGCGGTGGCTAAAAAATGGCGTGGATAGAGCGTACTAATCTCCGTTTTTCGGCCTTTGGTGGCCTTCATGCTCATCGAGAGTTTGAGATCGCTCAGATGCAGTCCCGTGCCTCCCAGCAGCGGAAACGCCGAAATAATGTCGTAGAACGGCGTCAGCCGGTAGCTGCCTCCGGGTTGAAGGAACACAGAGAAATTCTTTGCATGACCATCGGTGGCGCCCATCAGCCACTGAAAAACAATAAATTTCATGAAGTCATAACGATCTTTCAGCGCATGACTTGATCCCAACAGAAAAGCCATAACCTGACGAATCCCCGGCCCGCCATCTGACTCATACTTCATCGATGAAGGGAGGCCAAACGCCTGGCACAAATCTTCTTGTGGCAGACGCAGTAGCACCGTGTTGTCCTGCGCCCAGCGTCGATCAAATCGCGTGACCGCCAGTGCCCTGGTGTTCCTGGTCTGAATAATACCGGCGTCCGGCACCGTAAAACCCAGCGCCCGGGCCAGCGCTAAACACAAGAATTCATTGTCGACGCTTTCGCTGAGATCGAGCACCGCATCGGGCTGGCGTATTTCACCGATCGGCAACTTAATGATATGGGTGGTGGGCGTGGTTCCGGTAGGAATGCACCACTGGTTGCCGATTTTCAGCAGCGCGGTTTTTTCCTGCGCGCCGGCTACTGAAATACGAAAGTCATCATGCTCATTGACCATACCGAGTGGAATATCGGCCTGATAGGCGGTCAGCAGCGTGTCTAGCGCGTTGTCATCCAGCGTCTTCCAGCGCAATGCCCTCTGTCCGGTGTTTTCACCTGGCGGCAGTAATGTCACAGCCCCGACGCTGTCCCGACCAATTTCGGCCAGCAGATCGAAGGGCTGTTTTGACCGCGCCTGATAGCGTTTGACGATCCGGTCCCGAATCACAGGGCTGTCTGGCAGCAAATTATCGAAGTAATTGAATACCGCGTCGCTGGTGATGTTACCGTACTGCAACGGCAGCGACAGAGAGAGCGGTCTGGCACGAGGGTTACGCATCCAGGCATCGTCATAGCGGAAAATATGCGCCCCGTTAGCTTGCTTAACTAACTCGCCAACTCGTTCGTTGTTCATCCATGTTTCCAGAGTTGCCATTACCAGTTCAGATCCTCTGTGTTGTCGTCATGCTCAGCGTTGTTGTCGCCGTTTTTCGCCTTTACCACCATCGACATTTCCAGCGACTGGAGAATTTTGAACAACGTGGTTAGCGACGTTTTATCTGGATGATTTTCAAAGTTAGAAATGGTTGCCTGCTTAATCCCTATCCGCCGGGCCAGATCGTTTTGCGTCCACTGATTTTTCTGGCGCATTAACTTTAGGTAGTTCGCCAACTGGACCGGACTGTATATCATCGGTAAATCACTCACGCCCTCTCCTTATCCTCTTGTGGGGATAATGCATTATTTATACCCTTGTGGGGATAAAGTCAATCCATGAGCTTTATCCCCTTGTGGGGATAATGGCGATGATACCCCCACAAGGGGATAAACAAGAGAATGCGGTGATCGGTCGGCAGGAACTAAAAACTCATCGCCAGGCCGACGCCATAGCCCCGGGTGTTATCCCCGAACATATAGCGCGCCACCAGACGGGTACGGCTGATGAAAACGGGATATTTGCTGCTGTCCAGCTCCAGCCCGATGCCAAGGGAGCTGAGACCGTTAAACCCCAGAGTTCCGCGTTGATCGCCGAGATACTCGGTGTGGGCCCCTTCCAGCACGTAGCGCACCGGGCTGCTCAGCAGCGTCCAGTCGGAGATGGGCGCCCGCCGGCGCAGGTACAGCCCAAGGTTTTCTGCACTGGACTGCCCGCTGACGGCTTCCGGCGTACTGCCGAACGTTTGTAGGCTCATACCGGAATAACGTAGCTCCACATCGATATCCTGAGCCTCAGAGAACAGCTCGTAGTCGAGCATCAGCGAACCACCAAGCCCATAGGCATTCAGTCGGCCCCCGTCCAGAAACTTAAAATCCGCATCCCGACGGTGTTCTACCACCCAGCTGCCGATCCGCACATCGCTGGCCATCGTCCCGAGCATAAAATTGAAAATGGGTCGCAGCACCAATGTACCGCCCGACTTATCGGTATACAGCTTAAAATCCCAGCCAATACCGCCGGTGCCGGTCAGACTGTTCCATTTGGTCGGCACTTTACGGCTTTGATCGCCATCGCTCACCACAAATTGCGGGTCATAACGGCTGTAACCCAGGGTCCCTTCCAGATAGACAGGAAACTGCTGGCTTAAGGTGGCCCCGCCGCCAAACTGGGTAATCGATAGTTGGTTTTTCTCGTTTGTGCCGGAACCAATATTCAGGTCGCTGGCGGTGACGTCCGGCACGACGGTGTAGCTCATCAGCATCAGCACGGCATTTGAGCGTTGTTTTAAATGGCTGCCGTCAAGGGCAAAACTGGCCGGACACACCAGCAATAAGGCGCTTAGCAGAGCGGAAGTACGGCGCAAAGAGCCCCTCATTTTGTCGTTGAAACCTCAGCCAGGTTGCAGAATATTGGGCGTTCAATCACGTCTGATCATACAAACAAAACAGACAGTTGCCATTATGAATGAGTATAGCGGCAGTTTCGCATTCCTCCTCACAAGGCACGCACGAGGCAGGCAGCCGGTCAGGAACGTTTCACAGCCAGCCAGATCGTGCGCCCGCCGCAGTGCGGGTCTTCAACCACATGCTGGATAACCTCAAAACCGTGGGCATCCAGCAGCTGGCGATACTCTTGCGGCGCCAGGCTGGCATGATACAGCGCATCCCCTTCAAACTGGCCAATCGCCTCACCGTTACTGGTACCGCTGGTAAACATCAGCGGCGCACGGGGGCTGGCGTGTGCTGCAAAACGCTGAAACAGCGCGCGCTGTGCATCCCGGGTTTGATGAAAAAAACTGTCCCACGCCAGCAGGCCATCAAACCGTCTGCCCAGTGCCAGTTTGCGCATATCCGCGACCTGCCATTGCTGGTCTGGATAGTCACGACGACAGCGGGCAATCATCGCGGGAGAGCTGTCCACCCCGCTGACGGAAAACCCCTGCGCTAGCAGATACCTCGCTATCGGCGTGCCGTTGCCGCAGCCGATATCCAGAATGTCACCGCCGGGTCTGACCTGCGCCAGAAATGCGTCCAGCCAGGACTGTTCAAACAAGCTGGTCGGGCGCAACGCGGCCCAACGATCTGCATAACGCTCATACAGATCGATAATATCCCCGGCGCACGGATGGTCTGCAGTGCCGTTCTCATTGGATGACATAGTACGCTTCCCTTCAGGTTCAGTATTTTTCCACCAGATAGAGCTTCACTTTATTGCGCCCCTCTTTCTTGGCAGCATACAACGCCTTATCGACACGGTTAAACAACTGATCGATCTGCTCATTATGTTGATGTTCGGCGACACCAATGCTGACCGTCACGCCTGCCCCTTGTTCGGGAATAAGGAAATGGCTCACCGCCAGACGAATCGCTTCGGCCATCTCCAGCGCCCGGTCGATGGCGGTGGCCGGGAGAAACAGCAAAAACTCCTCGCCGCCCCAGCGGTAAATTTTGTCCTGCGGCTTGCCGGCGGCCTCAAGAATGCGCGAAATCGCCAGCAAGACTTCATCACCTTTCTGATGACCGTGGTTATCATTAATAGCTTTGAAATTATCGACATCAACCAGCAGCAGGCAAAAACCTTCAGGTTTAAATAATGATGAATCCACGATGCGATAAAACTCACGGCGGTTAAGCAGACCGGTTAGCGGGTCGTGGGTCGCCGCAAATTCCAGCTCCTTCTTCAGGTGCACCTCTTCGGTAATGTCATGAATAATGCACAACATCAGGCGGGTGTTGTGCAGCACCACCGGCCCGGCGTAGGTCTGAACGTAGCGCAGCGAGCCATCGGAAAGAATATGGGTGAAATTGAGCGGTTTATGCCCGCCAGGCAGGTTCGCCACGCTATGCATCACCGGCAGCACATCCCGGCCCATGGAATTAATCTGCCAGGTGTGGCGGGTGCGCATCTCCTCGGCGGTATAATTATAAAAACGCAGGGCGGCAATATTCGCATCAATAATTCGGCCATCCTGTGCCGGATCGATTAACAACATGGGCGCTGAGCTGGTCATAAAAAAACGGGCAAAAAAGCGATTACTGCGTCGCTTGTAATGTTGAGAGGCCGCAACACTTAATGATTCATTTTTTTGCAGGATCTTCACGGCTTCAAACATAATTAAGGTGTCATATTCTTCTGATTTAATTAACGTGGTTTTGCAATAGACCGAGATCGGACCTTCGGTCGTTTTTATTGTCCAGACTTCGAAGACTTCAACAATATTTTTGAAATAGTAAAGGTAGTTTTGCAGGCTGAGCTCCGGGCAGCTCGAGACGCTGCCTTTGCGCATCTCATCCAGCGACATCTCCCCGCTGAGCGTCCTGGAGGCAGGGTTGGCATAGACGATGGTTTCTTTAAAAGGATGAACTACCCATACCGGAGTACTTAATAAATCAAAAATCGTTAGTTCTTTTAATAACATGTAGCCCTCCATCAGACAGGCACCACGTATCAAAATAAAAACCTGTCGCCATTACCCCTCCATGGGAATAAAGGAAAAAGAGGATTCAGGGAATGTCGATACATGATGAAGACGGGGGAAGTATAGTTCGCTTTTTATGCATTAATACAAGGCACAACAACAAACTTAGCGATGCAGTGGCGTAAACCGGGCAAATACCCGGTATAGCACATTTTATTACTATTACTTTTCAATACGTTCTAGTTGGGTTTGATCCGCCCGCTGCGCGCGGTCAGCCAGCCCCTGGAACTGCTCCGGGGTATAGAAGCTATCGGGCATCGGCAACGAGCGCATATCATGTCCCGGATGAATTTGCAGCTGCCCAAGCTGAGCGAGCGCAAAGCCATCCACCGATAGCGGCATCGTCAGCTGGTAAGGAATGGCGTTTTCGAACGGCACCGGGGTCGGTAACCGCGTGTCGCTCAGCGCATAGTTACGTTTGAGTACCAGGAATTTATCCGGCACCCGCCGCTTACTGTTCCACCAGTCACCATCGAGCTTGCGGAACATTGCTTCGGTTTCGTTACGTGGTGCCACCGTTAATTTCACCAGCACCTGCTTCAGTGCGGTTTCCATGGCCTGATTGTATTCATCGACGGAGTCGACATGGCCTTGCAGAATCACGTTAATCGCAAGCCTGGCGCCCAGCAGATTCGAATAGAGATCTTCCGGCGAAAATGCCGAGATCTCTTCAGAAAAGCCCGGCACCGACTGGAAGCCATACCATTGGGCAATCTCGTGCCACTGCGCCAGCTCATAGGCCAGATGGCCTGCCAGCCAGGCGGCAATTTCATAGCGTTGATGCATCGACGCCGGTGGTGTGAAGGCATTCAGTTGAATTCGCCGTACCCCCAGCTCTTCGCTGTAGAACACCCGTCCGGTTTGCCCCAGCTTAGGGTAAATACGGCTAAACAGATAAAAGGTGTTGTCCGCCGTATCGCGAACATGGGCAATATCAATAAACCCGCCGCGCCGGGTATAGATCAAGCCATTTTTCTCTTCGCTCAGCCCCACCAGATTTTTGACCGCCCCTAACGCGCTGTCGTTGTAATGATGCCGCCCCAGTGTATCGAGGGTTAAGACGTTGCCAATCTGATAGACCGGAATCGGTACGCCGATAGCCCTGACATGCAGGTCATAACCAAAAGCGCAGCACGGACGCAACGACTCCGGCGCCGTCAGGTGGCTGACTACCGGAGTCACATGGGTAACGGGAACGATCGGCAATACCGGGTCCTGGGCACAGACCGAAAAGGCGGCCGCCAATAATACAAACAAGCCATTACGCATTAACATTGTCTCCAGGACAGAAAATTATGCATCACAAACAGCGCCTGTGATGTTAAAAACGGTACTCTCCGGCGACAAAGAAACTATTACGTTCGTTAAAGCCAATCTCTGTTAGCACGTTAAAATTCTGCGTAATTTCATACTGTGCCCCGATCAGCATATTCCATGGCGAAGAGAGGCGCTGCTTCACATCGAACTTACCCTGATCGTCTTTATTGACGGCGGCAATTAACGGCTGAAGCTCCGGCGGCATATGCAAATCAGAGAGGTTGCCTTTGAACTCCTGCTGCACGTTCTGGTACATGCTGCCCACCCAGATACTTAAATTCGACGGTCCGGCAATCCCCTGCAGATTAAAGCGATAGCCTACGCGCGGTGACACGGTAGTGGCGGAGATTTTCCCATCGAGAATATCAAAATCGGTGCGGGTATAGTTGGTATCGACCAGCCCAAACCAGTTGCCATAGCCCCCGGCGAGGGTAAAGCCGGTGCCCCAGGTCGTCCCTTTAAAATCCAGTGCGAAGTCGATATTTTGCAACTGGCCGCTTTCATACAAACGATGCACCGAACCAGCAATCACCCGGTCCAGACCGCTGTATTTTGACGGGTCGGCGTCAACGGAAACTTTTGACAACGAGGAGCCTCGGGTGTGGCCGACGATGCCGTAGACATTGAGGAACGGAAACACCCACATATCCAGGCGCAGGTTTTCGGTTTTGCTTTTCTGCCGCGTATGGCCGGCGTCAATGGCGAACATATCGCTGGGTATGGCGTGATTGCCAAGCGCCAGACCGGAAAAAGAGATGCTGTCGACCAGGATATCCTGGCGAATGTTCATGTAGCTTAAGTTGACCCCAAACGGCAGCGGAATGGAATATCCACGCGCTCTTGCTTCATCGCCCCAGATCGGGAAATAGCTGTCGTTACTGCTGCCGGAACTGTCGGCAGTGCTGGCTCCCCAGGCGGTACCCGACGTTAACAACAACGTAATTACGGTTTTAGTCCATCGCATTTTCTTTCATCTGACCTTAAAGTCCGGAACCTACATTAAAATAGACCGCCTGCTCATGTTCGCTAAAGGCGATATCGATCCCCGTATGTAATCCATACTGGCGCGCTATCAGGTAACGAAAACCTGTCCCCCACGCCACTTCTGTCTGGTCCCACAATGCATGCGCCTCATCTGCGGCGCTGCCGACGCCAACAAATCCTTGCAGGATCCAGCGCGGCGTAAACTCCCAGGCAAGCTGGGTTTGTGCGGTTGTCACGTAATCCCCTTGATAGCGATAACGAGAGATGCCGCGTAATTCGATATAAGGACGCGCCATTGGCGTCAGGCGATTATCGTGATGCGTCAACGACTGGTAGTTACCGGCAACGGCGAGCGTCAGCGTGCGGCTCAGCGGGAAAAAGTATTTCCCGTCCAAAGAGAACTGGTTGTAGTGATAATCGCCGCCTAACAATGAACGGTAGAACCGGTACTCTCCTTGCACCGATAACCCTTTCTTAGGATAGAAAAAATTATCCGTAGTGTCATATTCAGCCACGACCCCTAAGGCTGAAGAGGTGCTCTCCTGGCCGAACACCTGCTGCCAGACCCGGTTGACGACCGGGTTTTCGGCTGAAATATCGGTTTTCGCGTAGACCTGAGACGCACCAACAAACACCGGCGAATCGCCGACGCGGAACAACAGTTTCTGTAACCCACCATAGCCTTTGGTTTGTGAGTGAATCGCCCGGTTTTGGTCAAAATGGCTTAAGCCGTCGCCGTAGATGTCGAGTTTAATATTGGCGTAGCCCATCATCACCAGATAACGAATGTGGTCGTCATTCCAGGTATGGCGATGCCCGCCGCCGACAAACCAGGTACCGTTCTGGGTCGCGCCGCCGCCAAAAGCGGTCATCGGTGGTGGGATAAAATTATCCCCTTTGCGAGTGCCTTTACCGTGCAAAAAAAGGCCAAACAGACCGCCGCCGTAACCAACCGCCGGCTCGGTGATGACCATCGGCACGGGAAGGAATCCGTACTGGTTGTCCTGCAGATAATGGCTCATATCGAGCATGCCATCTTCAGGATCAAACAGACTGCCCGCCATAGCAGGAATAGAAAGCGGCCCGATAAGCGCTAGCAGTAAGGTTGAAAGCGGAAACTTCATGCACTCTCCGGGGCTAAGATGGGTTCTGAACGCCCAGGTAACTGAAGAATAATGGGTTTCAGATAGCAAAAATATATCCTATGGCGCCCTGAACTACCAATTTTCGGTTACAGGTTTTCTTTAATTTTGGACAAAATAAGGAGATTTAGCACACAAATTGCTAACAAAAGTTAACGAGGATATGCAACGAGCGAGGCGGATTGCGGTTGTTATATTGTGTGACGTTGTCACTTACCCTGCGACTTTTCAGCGATGAACCAGGGGATTGTAATCAAAAAGTGAATGCCGTATAACATGGCGCAACCGAGGGGTGTCCCGTGAGGGCTGAGATGGCGTAAGCCGAACCCTTTGAACCTGATCTGGGTCATGCCAGCGAAGGGACGGGTCGGCAATTTTGCCACGTTACCGCCATTGCCTGTTCATACTTCCGCACGCCCGGATCTCCCCTTACTCAGGAGGTCCTGTGATTCTTCCCCTCTTCACCCAGGGTATTTATGGTCGTCTGCGCCAGCAGGCGGGAGACGACTGGACAGACTACGTCGCCCACCCTTTTGTTCGCCAGCTTGCTGACGGCTCCCTGCCCGAACCGGCCTTCCGCCGCTATCTGACCCAGGACTATCTGTTCCTGATCCACTTTGCCCGCAGCTATGCCCTGCTGGTCAGCAAACTGCGCACGCTGCGGGAGATGCGCGCCGCGGCCGCCTCACTGAACGCTATTTTGGGCGAACTGCCGCTGCATGTCGGTTATTGCGCGGGCTGGGGGCTGGACGAAGCGCAGATGGCTGCCGAACGCGAAGCCCCTGAAACGGTGAACTACACCCGCTACGTACTGGATATCGGCCATTCCGGCGATGCGCTGGACCTTCTTGTGGCGCTGATGCCCTGCGTTGCCGGCTACGCGGAGATTGGTCTCGGGCTACTGCACGACCCGGATACCCGCTTTACCGATAACCCATATGCGTCGTGGATCCGTAACTACGGCGACGTCGGCTATCTCGACGGCGTCACTGCCGCCATTGGTCTGCTGGAAACCCTGTGGCAACAGCGCGGTGCTGAATCACGTATCGCGGATTTGAGTGAAATTTTCACTACCGCGACGCGACTGGAGGCAAACTTCTGGCAAATGGGGCTGAATGCCGCCACGGAGGCTCAGGCGTGACTGCCCCCACTCTTCATGTCCGGGATCTGAGCCTGCAGTTTGGCGCACGGATGATTTTCGCCGATCTGTCGTTCGATCTTCCCGGCGGGCAGTGGACCTCATTGTTGGGGGCCAGCGGCGTGGGGAAAACCAGCCTGCTACGGATTATCGCCGGGCTGGCCTCGCCGAGCCACGGGCGGGTTTACGCCAGCGATGGCGAGCCGCTCGGCCACCGTCTGGCGTGGATGGGGCAAAAAGATCTGCTGTATCCCTGGCTGAGCGTACGTGAAAACGTCGCGCTGGGGGCGAAGCTACGCGGAGAGCGTATCGACACGTCTCGCGTGAACCGTCTGTTAGAACAGGTTGGGCTCAGCCACTGCGCCGACGATCGCCCCGCCGCGCTCTCCGGCGGCATGCGTCAGCGGGCGGCGCTGGCACGCACCTTATACGAAGACCGCCCGCTGGTGCTGATGGATGAACCCTTTTCCGCACTGGATACCATCACCCGTACGCGCATCCAGACGCTGGCGGCGGAATTACTGGTTGACCGTACCGTGGTGCTGATTACGCACGATCCCATGGAAGCCTGCCGCCTGAGCCATCGGCTGCTGGTGCTCTCGCCCGCGGCAGGCGGCATGGACGATTCACACCATATGGCGGGAGTTCCCCCCCGCGCACCGGACGATCCTGTGCTGCTGACCAGCCAGGCCGAACTGCTGCAACAGCTGATGAGGGCCAACGGATGAGCGGCAAACTGTTTCGCGGCGGCGTGGTGTTCTGCGGTCTGTTGCTGCTGTGGTGGCTGGCAAGCCGCAGCGGCATCCCGGCGTTCCTACTGCCGTCACCCACAGCGGTGGTCGAAGCTTTGTGGGTTAACCGCAGCTGGCTGGGCTGGCACACCCTGGTCACGCTCAGCGAGATCCTCAGCGGTCTGGTACTTGGCGTGCTGCTCGGGGTGGTGCTGGCCCTGTGCATGATTATCTCTCCACGGTTGCAACGCTGGCTGATGCCGCTGGTGCTGACCAGTCAGGCGATTCCGGTCTTTGCTCTCGCCCCGCTGCTGGTGCTGTGGTTCGGCTTCGGGATGAGCGCCAAAGTGATGATGGCGGTATTGGTGATCTTCTTCCCCGTGACCTCGGCCTTCTTTGACGGCCTGCGGCGGATCAATCACGACTATCTCGATCTGGCCCGCACCATGGGGGCCTCTTTCGGTGCGCAACTGCGTCACGTACGGCTGATGGCCGCGCTACCGGCACTTGGTTCTGGTCTGCGAATGGCGGCCGCCGTTGCGCCAATTGGCGCGATCATCGGTGAATGGGTCGGTTCGGCGGAAGGCCTGGGCTACGTGATGCTCAATGCCAATGCGCGCATGCAGACCGACGTCTGTTTTGCCGCCCTGTTTATTTTAGTGCTGCTGACGGTCCTGTTGTGGCTGGCGGTAGATGCCTTTTTACACCGGCTGATTAACTGGTCGCCGGAATGATGACCGACACAGAAACAAGGAATAGTCATGAATAAATCGATGTTCACCGGATTGACCTTCAGCGCCCTGCTGAGCGGGCAGGCCGTCGCTAACGAAAAACTGACGCTGGTGTTGGACTGGTACATCAACCCGGACCACGCGCCGATTATGGTGGCAGAACAGATTGGTGCGTTTAAAGCCCAGGGGCTGGATGTTAAGATCGTTCCGCCATCTGATCCGGCGCTGCCGCCGCGTCTGGTGGCCGCAGGACAGGCTGACCTGGCGATAACCTACCAGCCGCAGGTGCACTTCTTCGCCGATGAAGGGCTGCCGCTGGTCCGGGTCGGGACGCTGATCGACTCGCCGTTAAATACGGTGATCGCCCTCGATAAAAACATCAAAACCCCTGCCGATTTGCAGGGTAAAAAGGTCGGGTACTCGGTGAGCGGCATCGAACAGGCGACGTTGGCAACAATGGCGCAAAACGCCCACATCGATCCGAAAAGAATCACTCTGATCAACGTTAACTTTCAGCTGACCAGCGCCCTGCTGGCGGGCCAGGTTGATGCGGTGATTGGCGGCTACCGTAATATAGAAGCGCTGGAGCTGAAGCTGCAGGGCAAATCACCGCAGGTGATGAACGTCGAGGATTTCGGCGTCCCGGCCTATGACGAGCTGGTTATTGTCGCCAATCGCGACCAGGTGCATGCGGCGAAGATCAAAAAGTTCCTCGTGGCGCTGCAACAGGGTGTGAGCTATCTGCGCGCCCATCCGCAGGAGACCTGGCAGACCTTTGCCGCCGCCCATCCGGAGCTGAACACCGAACTGAACAAGCAAGCCTGGATGCAAACAGTGCCGTTGTTTGCTGACCATCCGGCAGCGCTGGATAAGTCCCGCTATGATGCCTACGAACAGTTTTTATATAACAACAAGTTGCTCAAAAAAATCACACCACTGAGCAATTATGCGGTTGAACTGCAGTGAGTAACCCTACCGCTGACGGAACTTTTTCCGTCAGCAAAACCAGCGAAGCGGTAATTACCACCCGCTGATTTGTTTACCAGAAATTACACTTTTCTTGCGTTTAATGCTTTAAAAATAAGCAATATAAATCATATGGTTATCATTGATTTCAGCAATGTAAAAATAACGTAAAAATACCTCAATAAATAAAACGTTGAATGCAGATTTAAAAAGCCATATATTGTGCGCGCTTTATGAATGGCGATTCATTTTCTTAAACCAATTATTCAACCAGAGCTCAACCGTAGCGCTGGTTGTGGGAGTGATATGATGACGGATAAAGTCCGTATTGATACTTTAAGTGCAGATTTATTGGACGCTAACAACGAAACCTTTTTGGCCCGTCAGGCTGAATTCGAATCGAACGTCAGGAGTTACCCACGTAAGCTGCCGCTGGCGATTGCGAAAGCGGAAGGTGTGTGGTTAACCGATGCGGATAACAAACAGTACCTGGATTGTCTTGCCGGTGCTGGGACCCTGGCCCTTGGCCATAACCACCCTGATGTGCTGCAAAGCATCCAAAGTGTCATTACCAGCGGCTTGCCGTTACATACTCTCGATCTGACCACCCCGTTAAAAGATCGCTTCTCCGAATACCTGCTCTCTTTGCTGCCTGGCGAAGGGAAAGAATACTGCCTGCAGTTCACCGGTCCGTCCGGCGCTGACGCCGTGGAAGCGGCCCTGAAGCTGGCGAAAAAATACACCGGTCGTTCTTCCGTTATCAGCTTCTCCGGCGGCTATCACGGGATGACCCACGGTGCACTGTCGGTGACCGGCAACCTGTCACCGAAAGAAGCCGTCAACGGTATGATGCCGGAAGTGCAGTTTATGCCGTATCCGCACCAGTACCGCTGCCCGCTGGGTATCGGCGGTGAGGCCGGTGTGAAAGCACTGACCTACTACTTCGAAAACCTGATCAACGACGTGGAAAGCGGCGTGCGTAAACCGGCGGCCGTAATTCTTGAAGCCGTTCAGGGTGAAGGCGGCGTGAACCCGGCTCCGGTCGAGTGGCTGCAGCGCATCCGTAAAGTGACTCAGGAACACGGCATTCTGCTGATCATCGACGAAGTTCAGGCTGGCTTTGCCCGTACCGGTAAACTGTTTGCCTTCGAACACGCCGGCATCGAGCCGGATATCATCGTGATGTCAAAAGCCGTCGGCGGTGGTCTGCCGCTGGCCGTTCTCGGTATCAAGAAACAGTTTGATGCCTGGGAACCCGGTCATCACACCGGTACCTTCCGCGGCAACCAGCTGGCGATGGCTACCGGCCTGACCACCCTGCGTCACCTGAAAGATAACAACATTGCTGGCAAAGTTGCGGCACAGGGCGAGTGGCTGAAAGGCAAACTGGCCGAGTTGCAGAAACGCTACCCGGTGATGGGCCACATTCGCGGTCTGGGCCTGATGATCGGTATCGAGATCGTTAACCCGAACGAAGCACAGGATCACATGGGTTGCTACCCGGCTGACGGCGCGCTGTCTGCCCTGCTGCAGAAGAAATGCTTCGAAGCGGGCCTGATCCTTGAACGTGGTGGTCGCGGTGGCTGCGTACTGCGCCTGCTGCCGTCCCTGCTGATCAGCGACGCTGAACTCGGGATTTTCCTCGACAAATTTGAACAGGCCATGCTGGCCGCCGGTGTAAAACCGGTCTGATGGAGCGAGTGACCGCAATGTCCAAATTGAATCCGATCCTTGCCGGTTCGCCGCAAAGTATTGAGGCCTACCAGCAGGTGATCGCCCAGACCAGCCAGGCCGTGGCGCAATGGCTGCAGCAGCCTGAGATGTACCAAGGGAAAAGCGTTGCCGAACTGCGCGAACGCATTACCCTTGAGTTCACCGAGCAGGGTCTGGGTAACCAGGCGGCGATTGAACGTGCGATCGAGTACTTCCTGAAAGACAGCCTGTCGGTACACCACCCGCAGTGCGTGGCGCACCTGCATTGCCCAAGCCTGGTGGTGAGCCAGGCGGCGGAAGTGCTGATCAACGCCACCAACCAGAGCATGGACTCCTGGGATCAAAGCCCGTCGGCCACCATCATCGAGATGAAGCTGATCGAATGGCTGCGTGCCCGGGTGGGTTACCAGCCAGGCGATGCCGGTGTCTTCACCAGCGGCGGCACCCAGAGCAACCTGATGGGCCTGATGCTGGCGCGCGATGCGTTCTTTGCACGTCAGGGCCACTCGATCCAGCAGGATGGTCTGCCGGGCGATATTCGTCAGTACAAAGTGCTGTGTTCTGAAAACGCCCACTTCTCGGTGCAGAAGAACATGGCGCTGATGGGCCTCGGCTACCGTTCCGTCACGCTGGTCAAAACTGACCGCTTTGCACGCATGGACGTCGAAGACCTGAAAGCGAAAATTGCCGAGGCGCAGGCCAACGGTGAGCAGATCATGGCTATCGTGGCAACGGCCGGTACCACCGACGCCGGTGCTATCGACCCGCTGCGCACCATTGCCGGCATTGCGGCAGAGCACCAGATCTGGCTGCACGTCGATGCGGCATGGGGCGGCGCGCTGCTGCTGTCCGAGCAGTATCGCGATTACCTGGACGGTATTGAGTGCGTGGATTCCATTACCCTGGACTTCCACAAGCAGTTCTTCCAGACCATTAGCTGCGGCGCGTTCCTGTTAAAAGATCCGCGTCACTACGAGCTGATGCGCTACCAGGCGGCCTATCTGAACTCCGAGTTCGACGAAGAGCACGGCGTGCCGAATCTGGTCTCCAAATCGCTGCAGACCACCCGCCGCTTCGATGCCCTGAAGCTGTGGATGGGCCTGGAAGCGCTGGGTCAGAAACAGTACGCGGAAATCATCGATCATGGTGTCACCATGGCGAAGCGCGTTGCGGAGTACGTCACGGCACAGCCTACGCTGGAGCTGGTGATGGAACCGCAGCTGGCAAGCGTGCTGTTCCGTTCACGTCCGCAGCAGATGGCCGGCAGCGATGCCGCCGCCATTGCCCTGCTGAACCAACGTGTCGGCGACGCGCTGCTTGATTCCGGCCGGGCCAACGTCGGCGTGACCGAGCACAACGGCGTGACCTGTCTGAAGCTGACGCTGCTGAACCCGATTGTCACTCTGGATGACGTGAAGGTTCTGCTGGATCTGGTTGAGCGCACCGCACAGGAGCTGCTGGCGAAATAAGGCATCACCGAATGCCTGGCATTCGGGCCTGTTGTCGCAGCAGCGTACAAAAAGCCGATAACGGTGGTTATCGGCTTTTTTATGTCTGATTTATGCCTGATACAAAACGTGACGCCGTCACATCTTTTCAGCTTCTGGCCTCCTGCAACAACTGCTGGATAACCTGCTCCTGGCGGGCGTAATCCCCCTCGCCAAACGCGGTGTAGCGCAGTTGACCATGGGCATCAAACAGATAGTGGGCCGGCCAGTACTGATTGCCGAAGGCATTCCAGATGGCATAGCCGTTGTCCGCCACCACCGGATAGGTAATCTGCCATTGCGCGACCGCCTGGCGCAGCGCCGGCAGCGAACGTTCCCATGGGTATTCCGGCGTATGCACTCCGACCACCACCAGGCCCTCGGCGCGATATTTGTTGGCCCACTCGCCCACGTGCGGCAGCGTGTGCTGACAGTTAATACAGTCCCGGGTCCAGAAGTCGATCAGCACCACCTTCCCTTTGAGGTCTTCCGGGCGCAGCGGCGGACTGTTGATCCACCCGCTTCCTCCGGCCAGCGACGGTAACGCGCTGGAAGGCGGCGGCGTGACGGGTTGCAATACCGCCGCCGGCTGGACCGTCGGCAGACCGGTACTCAGCCGCTGCTCCAGCGCCTGAGTCAGACCGCTGGCCCCTTGCAGATAGCGATCTGCCCCGCTGGCAATCAACGTCACCGAACCGAGGATCGCCACTCCCGCCACCTGGCGCAGCCGCTGGCTGAACGCCAGTCCGCGCTGCAGACGCGCCACCAGTTGCGAACCAAACCATCCCAGTAACGCCAGCATCAGCGCACAGCCGCTGCCGTAAGCCGCCAGCAGGACCCCGGTGGTGACCGAACTACCGCTGAGAAAACCCACGCTGAGGATCGCCCCCAGCACCGGACCGGCGCAGGGCGCCCACAGCAGACCGATGGCCAGCCCTGCCAGCAGGGCCGAGGCGCCCCCCGTCTGGCGGTAGCTGCGATCGTTAATCCGATTACCCAACGCCACTAGCGGCGCGCTCAGGCGCTGGGCGATGCCGGTCGACAGCAAACTCAGGCCGACCAGCGCCAGAAACAGCAACGCCAGCCAACGACCCACTACGGTCAGGGTCACCACCCAGCTGCTGGTAACGGTCACCAGCAGCGACACGCCGGTAAACATCAGCACCATACCGCCGAGGGTCAGCAGGAGATGCCAGCGTTTACCGCGCAGGCTGGCAAAAATAAGCGGAATAACCGGTAAGGTACAGGGACTCAGCAGCGTCAGCATGCCGCCGAAAAAAGCGATTAGCACAGACATCATCTTCACCTCATCATCAACGCGTGGCCGGAAGTGGCTACGGGCCCATTACAGCAGGCGGATGTCGTGGCAATGTGTCTGAAATGGTGGAGTTTTGTCAGCTCAGGTATCGCTTTCTACGGGAGATACAGAAGGATACAAAGCGGCGGCGTCGAGGCGCAGGCTGACCGCGAGTCCGCCCTGCTCACGGTTGCGCAGTTTGAGGGTTCCCTGCATCTGGTTCGCCAGATGCGCGGCAATCGCCAGCCCTAACCCGGTACCGCCGGTATCGCGGTTGCGCGAGTTTTCCAGACGATAAAACGGCTGCAGGACCGCATCGAGATATACCTCCGGGATCCCCGGACCGTTATCACACACCGCAATAATGGCGTCGCCGTTGTCGCCATAGTTCAGGGTGATAGCGACAGATTCGCCGAACTTTAATCCATTATCGATTAGGTTAGTCATGATCCGCCGCAGCGCCTGCGGCGCAACCTGCACCGGGGCATCGCCGGCGGCGGGCGTAAAGGTCACCGGTCTGCCGACGTCGGCATAGTCCAACGCAATGCTGTCAAGAAACGCATTCAGGCTCAGGTTCTGGCGCTTCTCCTCCAGCGGCTGCGCCGAACGGGCAAAGGCGATACCTTCCCTGACCAGGCGGCTCATATTATCGAGATCCTGTAGCAGCTTATCGCGCAGCTCCGGCGCGTCGGCCATCTCGACCCGCAGCTTCATGCGGGTAATCGGAGTCTGCAGGTCGTGAGAGATGGCCGCGAGGATCCGCGCCCGCTCCTGAAGATGGTCGTGGATCCGCGTCTGCATCGCATTAAACGCCCGGGCGGCGTGTTGCACCTCCAGCGGCCCCTGCTCCGCCATTACTCCCGGAGTCGTGTCCGCCGGTTCAAGCGCATCAATCGCCTTGGTAAAACGGGTCATCGGGCTGACCACCTGACGCACGGCATACCACGCGCAGGCCAGCAGCAGCGCAAACTGAGCGAACAGTACCGCCGGGAGCCAGCGGGCAATGGCCGGTAAGCGCGGCCACAGGTCGATGCTCAACGGGGCGCCGTCGTGGAGGATGACGTGCGCCTGAATATGCTCCCGCGGGCCTGGCAAGGCCACAATACTGAGCGGATAGTGCCCGCTGAGCGCCTCCTGCAGCGAGCGCACCGCATCGCGGGAACGCCAACTGGTAGGGTATTCTCCGCTCGAACCGGCGGAGAGCTGATACCGGTAGTTACCCCGTGCCAGCCGCGCCAGCCAGTGCGGGCGCTCAGCGGCGGGAAGTCGGTCGAGGATCGCCACGCTGGTGGCAACATCGTATTCGAGGTTGCCCAGCATCACGCTGCGGGCGCTGCTCATCCGCTCATACAGCAGTAGCGACAGCGTCAGGGCATTGGTCAGGATCAGGGCGAGAAAAATCATCACCATCAGCCGGGCACGCAGCGAGGCGGGCCACAGTTTCATTCCCGCGCCTCACGGATGGCCACCGGCACCGACAGCACATAGCCTTCGCTGCGGACGGTTTTAATATAGGCCGGTTCGCGGGCATCCTCGCGCAGCCGCTGCCGCAAGCGGCTGACCAGCAAATCGATCGAGCGCTCAAACAGTTCTGCATCACGTCCCTGGGTCAGATTCAGCAATTGATCGCGGTTAAGCACCCGCTGCGGATGGTCGAGAAAAACCCGCAGCAGGCGATACTCCGCCCCGCTGAGGGCCACAATAGTGCCGTCATGATCCAGCAAATGACGTGCCGAAGTATCCAGCTGCCAGTCGCCGAAGGCGATCAGCCTGCCCGCTTCGGTAATTTGCAGATTGGGCGGCAGCGCGCGGGTTCGCCGCAGGATGGCTTTAATGCGCGCCAGCAGTTCACGGGCGACAAAGGGTTTAACCAGATAGTCATCGGCGCCCATCTCCAGCCCCAGAATACGATCGCTGTCGTCGGCCCGAGCGGTCAGCATCAGCACCGGAATATTGTGCTGACCGTCGTTGCGCAACTGGCGGCAGAGGGTCAGGCCGTCGTCGCCAGGCAGCATAATATCCAGCACGATCAGATCGACATGCTGGCTGTGCAACACCGACCACATTGCCTTGCCGCTGGCGGCTCCGGTGGCGCGATAGCCTGACTTTTGCAAATAGTCGCTGAGCAGTTCGCGAATATCGCGGTCGTCATCGACAACTAAAATGTGGTCAATATGTTCCAATGCCGGCTCCATTCAGAATGAGTACAACTCAAAAAGAATATGCGTTGTTGCCGGAAGCGCAACCCCACGCTCCCGGCGCAGGGGCTACAGCCGGTCGGCATCAATCACCGCTTGCGCAAACTCCTGCGGATCTTCCTGAGGCGGGTTGTGGCCGATGTTGCCGGTTAAGGTACGGTGCTGATATTTTCCGGTAAATTTCGCCCGATAGCTTTCCGGTTTCGGATGCGGCGCGCCGTTGTTGTCACCCTCAAGGGTGATGGTCGGCACGCTAATCGGCGGCAGCTGCGCCAGCTTTTGCTCATAGGCTGCATAGCGCGGTTCGCTTTTATCAATCCCCAACCGCCAGCGATAGTTACTCACCGTCACCGCGACATGGTCCGGGTTATCCAGCGCTTTGGCGCTGCGGTCGAAGTCGGCGTTGCTGAATGTCCAGCCCGGCGAGGCCTGATGCCAGATCAGCTGCGCAAAATCATGGGTGTTCTGACGATAGCCCGCTTCACCACGCGCGGTGGCGAAATAAAACTGATACCACCATGACAACTCCGCCTGTGGCGGCAGCGGTTTTTCACCCACCTGCTGACTGCTAATCAGATACCCGCTCACCGAAACCAGCGATTTCACCCGTTCCGGCCACAGCGCCGCCACGATGTCCGCCGTCCGCGCGCCCCAGTCAAACCCGGCGAAATCGGCCTGTTTAATCTGCAGGGCATCCATCAGGTGGACAATATCTTCCGCCAGGGCCGAAGGCTGGCCGTTACGCGGGGTGCTGGCGGAGAGAAACTGCGTGCTGCCATAGCCGCGCAGGTAAGGCACGATCACGCGAAAACCTTTTTGGGCTAACGCTGGCGCCACCTTCTCGTAGCTATGAATATCGTACGGCCAGCCGTGCAGCAGGATAACCGGTTGACCATCGCGTGGGCCGATATCGACATAGCCGACGTTCAGGTCACCGGCCTTAATGTGTTGAATATGATTGAAGGCATCGGCATCTTCCGCCGCACATACGCCCGCCGACCACAGTGCCGATACCGCCAGCATCAGCGCGCTACCTTTACGGAACAGAGATATTGTGTTCATTAGCAACCCCACCTGTTAACGGAGAAATAAGAGAGTACGCCAACAGTTAAGCAGGGTTTTGTATATGGCATATGGTGGAACAGCTGGGTTTTTGTATCACTGTGTAGAGCGCGGCACGCCAGATACAATGTGGTACAAAGCAGTACCGAATGGCTGCAGAAGAGCGCCCGGCCAGAAGCTGGCCGGGCGTTGGCCGGTTATTGCGCGTCGGCGCTGTCCACCTGCGGAACCTGAGGATCGGTCCCGGCAGCAACGTCCGGGGCATTGGCCGGATCAAAGATGTGGTCGAGGATAGCGCGCGCCGTCGGCCCTGCTACCACGCCATCGCCGCCGCCGTTCTCCAGAATCAGCGCCATCGCTACCTTCGGATGCTGATACGGCGCAAACAAGGTGTAGAAGATGTGGTCGCGCAGGCGCACCGGGATCATCTTAGCGTTGTAGGTTTGATTCTCTTTCAGGCTAAAGACCTGCGAGGTCCCGGATTTCGCTGCAATCTGATACGGCGCGGTATGGAACAGTTTATAGCCGGTGCCGTTCGGCAGGTTCGCCATCCCGTACATCCCGTTGCGCACGATGCCCCAGTACGGCGATTTCGGGTCGCCCACCTGCGGGGTATTCTCCGGCGGCTGATAGCGCTCGACTTTATTGCCCTGCTTCATTGAATACAGCAGATGGGGATTTTTCACCTTCCCGTTGTTGATAAGCGTGGTCAGCGCTTTCACCATCTGGATCGGCGTGGCGATCCAGTACCCCTGGCCGATCCCCACCGAAATGGTGTCCCCTTGATACCACGGCTTCTTGTGGACCCGCTGCTTCCATTCGCGGCTCGGCAGCACGCCGGCATACTCTTCGTTCAAATCGATGCCGGTGGACTGGCCGTAACCAAACTTGCTCAACCAGCTATGGATCCGGTCGATACCCATTTCAAAGGCCACCTGATAGAAGAAGGTGTCGGCGGACTCTTCGATCGCTTTGGTCACATTCAACATCCCGTGGCCGCTTTTCAGCCAGTCACGGTAGCGGCGTTGGGTGCCGGGTAGCGTCCAGGTTGGCGCACCAAAGAAGCTGGTGTTGGGCGTAATCACACCGGCGGAGAGCGCCGAGAGCGCCATATAAGGTTTTACCGTGGACGCCGGGGGATACAGCCCCTGGGTAACGCGGTTGATCAACGGACGATCCTGGTTATCGAGCAGCGAACGATAGGCTTTATAACCAATGCCTTTAACAAACGGATTCGGGTCATAGCTTGGGCTGGAGACCATCGCCAGCACGCCACCATCGCGCGGGTCGACGGCAACCACCGCCGCGCGTTGGCCTTTCAGCACCCCTTCAATGTACTGCTGCAAATGCAAATCCAGCGTCAGATAGATATTCTTTCCGGCTACCGGCGGCACCTCTTTGAGCAGGCGCACGACGCGTCCGTGGTTATCCACCTCCACTTCCTGATAGCCGGTGGTGCCGTGCAGCTGCTGCTCGTAATAGCCTTCAATGCCCTGCTTGCCGATATTGTGGTCCGCGGCATAGTTCTCCGCCTCGCCGTTTTTCGCCAGCCGTTGCAGGTCGCTATCGTTGATTTTTGAGACATAGCCCACCACGTGGGCCAGCTGCGCGCCATAGGGGTAATCGCGTTGCTGGTAGTTCTCTACCGTAACGCCG
The DNA here is from genome assembly GCF_051131745.1 of Klebsiella sp. R390. NCBI lineage: Bacteria > Pseudomonadati > Pseudomonadota > Gammaproteobacteria > Enterobacterales > Enterobacteriaceae > Klebsiella > Klebsiella sp. R390. The sequence goes on from NZ_CP180445.1 coordinate 46,028, forward strand.
GGAAAATGAAACTCGTTCACCGCAAAACGGGCCACTTCCACGTCGCTCAGATCCGACTTCAGGGTCACCGGTTTGTAGCGGCTGTTGTGGTGCATGTCGTCACGGAAGCTGGCGATATCGTCCGGGGTTAAATCGACGATCGGCGTTAAGGCGTTCAGCAACGCAGTCATATCCGGGATTTTGCTGGGGATCACCTCTAAACGATACAGGGTGATGTTCTGTACCAACGGGATACCGTTACGGTCGAAAATAAGCCCGCGGCTCGGCGCGATAGGCACCATTTTGATGTCATTCTGGTTCGATCGGGTCTGATAAAAGTCATGCTGCTCAACCTGCAGGTGATAGAGGTTAAAAATCAGCACGCCAAAACAGACCACAACCAGTAGAAATGCGACCACGGCTCGACGAATAAACAGCATCTCTTCTGCTGAGTGATCGCGTATTTCATCTCTCAATTGGCTCATTAACGGCAATTCACTTGAGTTTCAATGGAAGGCTAAAAAAAGAAAAAGCGCAGCAGGATAGCCTTATCAAGGCGTTAGCCCTACTGAAAGGTTGCTAATGAATTAGGAGAAATGTTTCAGCATGTTAAGCTGAAAGGATAATGGTGCGAATTTACAGGTGACACTGTCACGTAAGAACCTCTGCCTGATGCAGGCAGAGGCCTCGGGGATTACTGGCGATTCAGCCAGGCGCGCCAGCCGCCAAAGTCGGTAATATCGGTGGCGCCCTGCAGACCATAAGCCTCACAGATAAACCCGCTCAGCCAGCGGCCATCCGCCAGCTCTACCTTCCCCAGCCCCAATGGCGCGGGGATGGCAGCCAGCAGCGAACCCATTTCCGCAGAGGGTAGATCCCAGACTTCCACGGCGATCGCCGCGCCCTGGTTGTTATCCCGGACCATGCCCGGACGTTTGCCGTCAGCCAGGGCGTACAGCCGGTAATGGGCGGCGCTTTGCGTCGCCGTCAGCAGACGTCCACCCCGCTCCCGCAGCTGGCCGTTCAGCGCCAGCCCGTCAAGATGGGCGCCGCACACCACCAGAGAGAGACGATCGTGACTGGCCTGGGTGACCGGCAACGCAGCGGCAACCCGGTTACCGCCAACCAGCGGCAGCGGCTGGATCCGCTGGAACGCATCCGCCAGCCCGAGCAGGTATTGATCGGTAAAGACCCGGCCAAACAGGGTTACGCCGGAGGGCAGACCGTTGTCCATAAAGCCGACCGGCACGTTGACCGCCGCGTAATCCAGCAGGTTCATAAAGTTGGTGTAGTAACCGAGGTCGGCATTGCGCGTCACCGGTTCGGCTTCCAGCTCCGCCAGGGTGACCGGGCGGGGATAGGTCGGCGTGAGCACGCAGTCCAGCCCCTCCAGCAGCGCATCGCACTGTGCCTTATAGCCCTGCAGCTGGTACATCGCTTTGAAGGTCGCCACCGCATCGGTCTGCGGCGCTTTTGCCAGCACGTCGCGGATCACCGGCAGGACCGCCTCCGGCTGCTGTTCAATCAACGGCCCCACCACCGCATAGCGTTCCGCTACCCACGGCCCCTCATACAACAGGCGGGCGGCATCGAGGAACGGCGTCATATCGAGACTGACCGGCACCCCGCCAAGCGCCATCAACCGTGCTTTGGCCTGCATAAACAGCGCCTCGCTCTGCGGACAGCCGAGGAAGTTCAGCGTCTGCGGAACCCCGAAGTGAAAACGGGCCGGCGGGGTACCAAACGCCTGACGGCCGTTCCACTGCGGGTTACGACGGCTGTAGGCATCCCGCGGATCATATTGCGCGGTCAGCGCCAGCAGCTGGCTGGCTTCTTCTGCGGTAGCGGTCAGGAAGGTGGTACAGTCCAGCGTCCGGCAGGCCGGGAGGACTCCGGCGGTGGATATCAGCCCTTTACTGGCCTTCAGGCCAACCAGATTATTCAGCGAAGCCGGTACGCGTCCGCTGCCTGCGGTATCGGTGCCGAGAGCAAAACTGGCGACGCCCAGCGCCACCGCCAGCGCCGACCCGGAGCTTGAACCGCCGGACGGATAGTCCGCATGATAGGCATTGCGACAGCGTCCGTACGGCGAGCGGGTGCCGTTGAGGCCGGTGGCGAACTGATCGAGGTTGGTTTTGCCGACCGGGATCGCGCCGAGGGCAATAAGCTGCGCCACGATGGTGGCATCCTGGGTCGCGGTGCGCGACCACGCAGGACAGGCGGCGGTGGTGGCGATCCCGGCCAGATCGATATTATCTTTGATGGCGAACGGCACGCCGTACAGCGGCAGAGTGTGCGGGGCAACGCCGTCGAGTGCCGTCAGCCACGGCTCCTGTTCCTCGGCCGTCAGAATATGGATAAACAGCTGATATTCCGGGTTCAGCGCCTGCGCCCGCTGGCGCAGATCGGCCAGCAGCTCGCGCGGCGTAAAATCTCCGTGTTGATACGCCTGCGCCAGACTCGTCAGGCGTAAATCAAAGGTCTGCTGGCTCATGCTTTTTCCTCCAGAATTACCGCTACGCGTTGCCCGGCGCGAACCGACGCCCCGGGTTGAACATTAACCTGCTGGATCACGCCATCGCACGGCGCCAACAGCGGGATCTCCATTTTCATCGACTCAAGGACCAGCAGCACGTCGCCAGCACGAACCCGGCTGCCCGCCACGGTCTGCACCTGCCACAGGTTGCCGGAAATGGGGCTTTCCACCCCCTGCTGTCCCCCTTCAAGCGGGGTGTCCTCGCCCTCTTCGCTCAGCGCTTCCTGGCTGTCGAAATGCGCCTGTCCGCTGGCGATCCAACGATCGCGCTCCTCGTTAAAAGCGCGCTGCTGATGTTCACGAAATGCGTCAATGCTCGCCGCCTCACGCGCGAGGAACTGCTGGTACTCCGCCAGACGCAACGTACTGTGTTCGATGCGCAGCGGATAGCGCCCCAGAGGGAAGTCGCGACGGATCTGCAGCAGTTCATCGGCGGACACCGGGTAAAAACGCAACTGATCGAAGAAGCGCAGCAGCCATGGCTTGCCGGCAAAATCGGCAACGTCATGATAGCGATTCCACATCTGCAGCGTGCGGCCGACAAACTGGTAGCCGCCGGGGCCTTCCATACCGTAGACGCACAAATAGGCCCCGCCGATACCGACCGAGTTTTCCGCGGTCCAGGTGCGCGCCGGGTTGTATTTGGTGGTTACCAGGCGGTGACGCGGGTCGAGCGGCGTCGCTACCGGCGCGCCAAGATAGACATCCCCCAGCCCCATCACCAGATAGCTGGCGTCGAATACCGTCTGCCACACCGCCGTTTCGTCCGGCAGGTCGTTAATCCGGCGGATAAATTCGAGGTTGCTCGGACACCACGGCGCATCCCGACGCACGGTGGTCATGTACTTGTCGATGGCCTTGCGGCAGGCCGGGTCATCCCATGACAGTGGCAGATGCACCACTCGCGTCGGCACCTGTAAATCGTCGCTGACGCATACCGTGGCCCACTCGCTCGCTACCCACGCCAGCAACGTGTCGAGGGTCAGGGTTTCCGGCTGGAAGTGAACCTGCAACGAACGGATGCCAGGCGTCAGGTCGATCACCCCAGGGCGGGACTGTCCTTCCAGCGCCTGCATCAGGGCGTGAATGCGAAAACGCAGCACCAGATCCAGTTCCGGTTCCCCCGCCTCCAGCAGCAGGTGAGTATCGCCGGACAGTCGCGCCACCAGGCGTTTATCCGCCTCGCCGCAGTTCATCACAATCGGCGAACTCAGGGGCGCGGGTTGCCAGGCAACGCTGGCGGCCTCGAGGGTTGCCAGCTCTGAGCGGTAGCCCGCCGCCAGCTGACGAGCGGTAGGCAGATCGACCGCCACAAAGCGGACTTTATCGCCGGCTTTCAGTTGCCCAAGCTGCCACAGGTCGGCTTCAATGACCGTCACCGGGCAGACAAACCCGCCGAGGCTCGGCCCGTCGGGCCCGAGGATCACCGGCATGTCGCCGGTGAAATCCACCGCGCCGACGGCATAGGGGTTATCGTGAATATTCGATGGATGCAGCCCCGCTTCGCCGCCGCTGTCGCGCGCCCATAACGGTTTAGGGCCAATCAGTCGTACCCCGGTGCGGCTGGAGTTAAAATGCACCTCCCAGTCAGTGGCAAAAAAGGTGTCGATATAGTCCGCGGCAAAAAACTCCGGCGCGCCGTGTGGGCCATAAATGACCCGCAGCGTGCGGGTCTCTGCGAGAGGCGCCGCCAGCGCCGCAGGCAGCGTGGCGTCCGGCACCGTCTGGGTATCTGGCGCGAGATGTAACACGTCCCCGCTGCGTAGCGCGCGTCCGGCATGGCCGCCGAACTGCCCCAGCGTAAAGGTGCTTTTGCTACCGAGATACTCGGGAACCTGGATCCCGCCGCGCAGGCAGAGATAGCTGCGCACGCCGGCGTCGGCCACGGCCCCGATTTTCAATGTTGCGCCGGCGGGGATGGTAAAGACCTGATTCATCACCTGGGCAATGCCGTCCAGCGTCACCGCTATCTCTGCCCCGCTAACTACCGCCTGGGTCTGGCAGTTAAATTTCAGCGTCGGCCCGTTAAGGGTGATCTCCAGCGCCGCCTCGCCTTGTGGGTTGCCCAGCAGGCGGTTGCCCAGACGCAGCGCCCGGTCGTCCATCGGCCCGGATGGCGGGACGCCAACCGCCCAGTAGCCCAGGCGGCCGGGATAATCCTGCACGCTGGTTTGCGTTCCGGCACCGAGGACCTCGACGGTCGTGGCCCGGTAGCGCAGCTGATCCAGACAACGTGTCCAGGGTTTACCGTCGGCAAATGGCGCGAACGCCAGAATTTGCTGCAGGTACAGCCGGTTGGTTTCGACGCCATACAGTCGGGTCGCCGCCAGCGCCTGCGCCAGTTCAGCTATTGCCGTGTCGCGGTCATCCGCGTAAGCGATCACTTTTGCCAGCATCGGGTCAAAGAAGGCCGGGACTTCGCAGCCAGCTTCCACCCAACGGTCAATACGCAGGGTCTTGCCATCCGCCGGCGGAAACGCTACTTCGGTCAGCAGCCCCGGCGACGGCTGGAACTGGCGGCCCGGATCTTCGGCGTACACTCGCGCCTGAATCGCGTGGCCGCGCGGTTTCAGCCCATCCAGCAACGTGGACAGCGGCGGTAAATCACCCGCGGCCAGGGCAATCATCCAGCCCACCAGGTCGACGCCCCAGACCTGCTCGGTGACGCCGTGCTCCACCTGCAGACGGGTGTTTACTTCGAGAAAATAGAAGCGCTGCGCCGCGCTGTCGTAGACAAACTCCACCGTCCCGGCGCTGCGATAGCTCACGGCTTTACCGAGGGCAACCGCAGCATCACAGAGAGCCTGCGCCATGCCTGCCGGTAAGCCGGGCGCCGGGGTTTCTTCGATCACTTTCTGATTACGCCGCTGGATCGAACAGTCGCGCACCCCGATGGCGATCACCTCGCCGCGACCGTCGCCGAAGATCTGCACTTCCAGATGGCGGGCGCGTTCAATGTATTTTTCAACGAATACGCCGGCATCGCTAAAGTTGTTCTTGCCGAGACGCTGCACGGTTTCAAAGGCTTCCGCCAGTTCGGCTGCGTCATAGCACACCCGCATCCCGATACCGCCGCCACCGGCGGTGCTTTTCAGCATCACCGGATAGCCGATAGTTTGTGCCGCGCGGCACGCTTCGCCGCTGTCGGCCAGCAGGCCAGTACCTTCCAGCATCGGTACGCCCTGTGCTTTAGCCAGCGCTCTGGCGGTATGTTTCAGGCCAAAGGTTCGCAACTGCTCCGGGGTCGGACCGACAAACACCAGCCCGGCGGCTTCGCAGGCTTCAGCAAACGCGGCATTTTCCGACAAAAAACCGTAGCCGGGATGAATCGCCTCGGCCCCGCTGTTAAGTGCGGCGGCAATGATCTTGTCGGTCACCAGATAGGTTTGCGCCGCCGGGCCATCGCCGAGGCTAATGGCCTCATCGGCTTCGCGAATGTGCAGACTGCTCAGGTCCGCATCAGAATAGACCGCCACGCCTTTCACCTGCATGGTGCGTAAGGTCCGCAGAATTCGACAGGCAATGGCGCCACGGTTAGCAATCAGTAAGGTCTTGAACATACACGGGACTCACATCGTGGCGGGTCGTCCCGCAGCAAAAGAATCAGCCTCCCCAGGGTCGTCCCCGGGGCGCGTAAGGGTTCAGGGCTTACGCGTGGGTGTCGTTGTCAGACGTTCGGCGCGGACGGCAAACAGGCGGTAGGCCAGCAGGCGCCAGCGTTGCCAGCGGTTCAGTTCCATACCAGCACCTCTGCCGGCGTTGGGTTCCAGCCGTTGCACGGGTTATTGAGCTGCGGACAGTTGGAGATCAGCACGATAATGTTGCATTCGGCGCGCAGTTCAACGTACTTCCCGGCCCCGGAGATCCCGTCTTCGAAGGTCAGGCCGCCCGCTTCGGTCACCGGGACGTTCATAAAGAAGTTGATGTTGGCGGCGATATCGCGCTTATGCAGCCGGCCATCATGCAGACAGGCGCACAGGAAGTTGTCCCGGCAGCTGTGCATGTAACGCTTGTCCAGGGCATAGCGCACGGTGTTGCTCTCCTGGGCGCAGGCGCCGCCGAGGGTGTCGTGACGCCCGCAGGTATCGGCCACGATGGTCAGTAACGGGTGGCCGAGATTGGAGTACAGCACGCTGCCGGTTGTCAGGTAGACGTTACCCTGACGGCGCAACGTGCGCTGCGCATCGTACCGTTCGCGCGGGTTATCGGCATGGTAAAACAGGGTATCGACGGCCTGATTGCCTTCAAGGTCGAGCAGGCGCAGGGTCTGGCCCTGTTTGATTTCAAACATCCAGGGTTCGCCCGCCGGGATCTCGTGGCGATAGACGGCATCAGCCGGGTTACGGGTACTGGTGACAAGGTTCATCGCAGACTCCTTAAAGGGCAAACAGCTGGGTGTTGGTAAAGGCGCGCTGGTTCTCATCGCGGGTAAACAGCGACTCCACCGTGGCCTGCTCGTCGTCGGCCTGGTACCAGCTCAACTGGACCGGGCGTGGCGCGTAGTCGGTGGCGGGATCCAGCGGATGCGGCATCGCGGTCATCACCATCAGCACGTCCATCGGAGCAAACAGTTCCACGTAGCTCCCCGGCGCGGAGTGCGCGGTGCAAAACGCGAAACGCCCCTCGCTATCGACGGTCACTTTGCTGAAGAAGTTGACCACCATCAGCAGGTCCTCGAGGCCGAGATCCCATTTGCCCATTTCAACCAGCAGGTTGTCGGTCCCATTGCGATGAAACGCGTTGCGCAGCTCCTGGTAGCGGCCGGTGCCATATTTTTCCGCCGTCTCCTCGGCATTGAGCACGCCGCCAAAGGGGTCGTGCCAGCCGCAGCTGTCGGCGACGATACCGGCCAGCACCCTTCCCATATCGGAGTAGAAACAGTGCCCGCGTGTCAGGCGCGCGGTGTGTTGTCCTTTGAGGGTATCCGGCAGGTTCAGTCGTTCGCTCTTTTCATGCGGGTTGAGCATCATCATGCTGACATTCGCGCCGCCGTCGAGGTCGGTGAGCCGCAGGATCTGTCCACGACGCAGAATAAACGAGGTCTGCCCCCCGCCCGGCAGGCGTTCTTCGCGCAGGCTCGGTGAAGTGTGTAAAAGCGTGGTCATCAGGCTATCTCCTTAAGGTGTAGACGTTGTCATGGGTGCCGGTACCGAGCATTTGCGACATTCGGGTCTCGTTGAGCGGAATATCGTAGGTAATGCGCGCGCCGTAGGCGTTAGGGGCCTGCGGGTCGTGGCGTACTTTGTCGAAAACCAGCAGTCGGGTGCCGAGGTTGAACCCTTCGGCCAGGTCGTGGGTGACCATAAAGACCGTCATCCGCGTCTCGCTCCACAACTGGAGCAACAGGCCGTGCATATCTTTGCGAATGCCGGGGTCGAGCGCGCCGAACGGTTCGTCGAGCAACAGTACCCGCGGCTGCATCACGAACGCCTGGGCGATCGCCAGCCGCTGCTGCATCCCACCGGAAAGCTGCGCCGGGTAGCGATCCAGCGCATGAGAAAGGCCGACTTTCTCCAGCATCTGCGCCGCCAGTTCGCGGGCCGCGCGTTTGCGGGCGCCAAACAGACGACCAAAGCAGGGGGCGGCCGGCAGCTCCAGACCGACCGCAACGTTATCCAGCACGTTGAGGTGTGGAAAAACGGAATAGCGCTGAAACACCACGCCGCGGCTGCGGTCCGGCTCGGCGGCAAGCGGCTGGCCGTCAAGGGTAATCAGCCCCCGTGTCGGCGTCTCCTGGCCCAAGAGCAGGCGTAAGAACGTCGATTTACCGCAGCCGGAGGCCCCGACCATCGAGCAAAACTCCCCTTCTTTCACCGTTAAATTGATGCGTTCCAGCACCACGTGGTCGCCGTATTCCTGCCAGATATTTTTGATGGTGATAAAACTCATGCCCGGCCTCCTTCGGCCCACGGGAAGCAGACTTTGTGCAGCTGGCGCAGCGCCAGATCCATCAGCCAGGCCAGCAGGGTTATCCAGATGACGTAGGGGATAATCACGTCCATCGCCATGTAGCGGCGGACCAGAAAAATGCGGTACCCCAGCCCGGCGGTGGCGGAAATGGCCTCCGCTGAAATCAGGAACAGCCAGGCCGAGCCGAGCAGCAGGCGCAGCGAAGTGATTAAGCGCGAGAGCAGCTGCGGCAACACCACCCGCAGCACCACCGTCCAGCTGTTGGCGCCGAGGGTCTGCGCCTTGATAAACAGCTCCGCCGGAATTTCCCGCGCCCGTTGCTCAAGGTCACGGGCCAGCATCGGGGTAATGCCGATCACAATCAGCATCACCTTTGACAGCTCGTCGAGGCCAAAGACAATAAACAGCACCGGCAGGATCGCCAGCGGCGGCACCATCGACACCACGGTCATCAGCGGTGACAGTGCGGCGCGATAGACCGGAAACACCCCGGCGACGATACCGATGCTCAGGCCAATCAGCGCCGACACCGCCAGCCCGATCAGCAGGCGGGTCAGGCTAATCAGGGTGTCGGCCCACAGCAGGTATTCGCCGCTGCGTTTGTCCGGCATAAACGCCATCCGTTCGACCGCGGAGGCCATCTGCGATAGCCCCGGCAGCAGTTTGTCCTGGGGGTTTGCCTCAAGACGGATGGCAGAACCAAAACACCAGGCGGCAATCAGTAACACAAAGGGCAATAGCATCAGCATCAGCCGCATGCCCTGCTGTGGATGGCGGTTAATTTGTCGCATGGCGATCACTCCCGTGGTCAAGGATCAGAGCTGGCCTGCGGCGGCCATTTTCAGGTAGCTGTCGTCAAAGCGCAGGCGGATGTTGCCGCTGTCGCCGACGGTGACGTTGCCCGGGAAGCCCATGCCGATGAAGTCAGCGCTTTGCGCGCCCTCGCCGAGCAGCCCTTTATCAAAGGAGAACTGCGCCACGCGCTGCATGGTTTTTGCCAGCTCCGGGTCGCTGATAAAGGTCAACGTCTCTGCCGGGGTCCAGAACAGATGGGTCGTTTTCAGCTGCGCCTGGTAACCGGCAAGATCGGTTCCGGAATCTGCCGCCATCGCGTTCAGCGCAGGCTTATCGCCGGCGTGCATTTTGCTCATCATTTCAAACCAGGCGCCGGTCAAGGCTTTACCCAGCGCCGGGTTATCTTTCAGGGTTTGGGTATTGACCACCATCATGTCGATAAGCTCGCCAGGCACCTGTGCGGAGCTAAAGACTTCCGTGGTTTGTGGGGTCTTTTTGATGGCCGACAGTTGCGGGTTCCATGCCACGGTAGCGCGCACACTGTTGGTACCGAAGGCCGAGACAATATCGGCGTCGGAGGTGTTCACCACTTTGACATCTTTTTCCTGCAGACCCGCCTTCTCAAGGCCGCGAACCAGCAGATAGTGCGATACCGACAGTTCCGGGAGATACACCTGCATCCCTTTCAGATCGCCGAGCTTTTTATCGACGCCTTTCAGCACGATGCCGTCATTACCGTCGGAATAGCTGCCGGTGATCAGCGCGGTAGTGTCGACGCCCCCCGCCGCAGGAATGGTCAACGCATCCATGTTGGTCATGGTGCAGCCATCAAACTGGCCGGCGGTATATTGGTTAATCGACTCGATGTAGTCGTTGAGCTGAACGATATTGATTTTGATGCCGTACTTTGTGGCCCATTTATCAATGATTTTTTCGTTATTGATGGCGCCCCAGGGCATCCAGCCGGCATAGATAGTCCAGCAGACGTTGAACTCTTTTTTGACGGCGGCAAAGGAAGGAGAACTGGCCAGCAGCGCCAGCGATAACACGAAACTACGGATGACGCGGGATCTCTTCATGATGAACCTCTGGTTGGCACAAAAATAACAGGAGCAGCGCGACACCTGACGGTGCTGCTGTCTCCCGGGCTTTTGTCCCGCCGTGTAACCTCGCAGAGGTCGCCAGCTCTCGGACCAGACATTCACTTACATGAACCGGAACCCTAGCCAGCTATTGGTCATCTCAATTGTATGTTGCGCTGCCTTCTGCTTGATTAAAAGCAAAGTGCATGCCAGAAAATAAAACGCCTAAATTCAGGTGGATACCTGATGATTACCGAGAATCACACCACAATGGGGAGTAGTTTTGGGGCAATGCGTCGAATTGGTGCAGCCCACCTGCCCCGTAAAATAACCACTGGGAATAACGGCGGGATATACGCGATAAATCAGGCCCACCGGCAGGTTATTTCTGCTTTTCGGCCTTAATGAGCAGTAACTCACTGGAATTCACATGCTTAGCTTTTATGTAAGTGCTGCTTTTATCGCCAGACGAGTCGCGGCAGTGTCCTATACTCATTAGCTAATGAGAATGAGCGTAAGCGGGTTTACGTATTTTGCGCTTACCCACAACTATTCTATGGATTTCTTTATCGCCCATTGTTAAAAGGATATAACTATTAATTCCGTAGATTCATTCGAGTATCAGTTATTGGAAGCAATGTATATCGTAATGGCATTCACAAAAGCAAACGGAGCCTGATATGAGCACGTCGAACGATCCATCGAACAACGCAACCGCCGGGAAGTGCCCTTTTCACACAGGGACGCCCACACAAAGTGCCGGCACCGGCACCGGCAACCGCGACTGGTGGCCGAACCAACTGCGCGTTGACCTGCTGAGCCAGCATTCCAACCGCTCAAACCCGCTGGGTGAGAATTTTAACTACCGCGAAGAGTTTAAGAAACTCGACTACGCCGCGCTGAAAGCCGATCTGCGCGCGCTGCTGACCGACTCACAAGAGTGGTGGCCGGCAGACTGGGGTAGCTATATCGGGCTGTTTATTCGTATGGCCTGGCACGGCGCCGGTACCTATCGTACCGTTGACGGGCGTGGCGGCGCGGGTCGTGGCCAGCAGCGTTTTGCGCCGCTGAACTCCTGGCCGGACAACGTCAGCCTCGATAAAGCCCGTCGTCTGCTGTGGCCGGTGAAACAAAAATATGGCCAGAAAATCTCCTGGGCCGACCTGTATATGCTGGCGGGTAACGTGGCGCTGGAAAACGCCGGTTTCCGCACCTTTGGTTTCGGCGCCGGTCGTGAAGACGTCTGGGAACCGGATCTCGATGTTGACTGGGGCCATGAGAAAGCCTGGCTCGAACACCGTCACCCGGAGAGCCTGGCGCAACAGCCGCTAGGGGCTACCGAGATGGGGCTGATCTACGTTAACCCGGAAGGCCCGAACGCCAGCGGTGACCCACTCTCCGCCGCCGCCGCCATTCGTGCAACCTTTGGCAACATGGCGATGGATGATGAAGAGATCGTCGCCCTGATCGCCGGCGGTCATACCCTGGGTAAAACCCACGGTGCCGCGGTAACCAGCCACGTAGGCGCGGAGCCGGAAGCCGCACCGATTGAGGCCCAGGGCCTCGGCTGGAGCAGCAGCTTCGGTAGCGGCGCAGGTGCCGATGCCATCACCTCGGGTCTTGAAGTGGTCTGGACCCAGACCCCGACCCAGTGGAGCAACTACTTCTTCGAGAACCTGTTCAAATACGAGTGGGTCCAGACCCGTAGCCCGGCTGGCGCTATCCAGTTCGAAGCCAAAGACGCGCCGGATCTGATCCCCGATCCGTTCGATCCGGAGAAAAAACGTAAGCCGACGATGCTGGTCACCGACCTGACGCTGCGCTTCGACCCGGAATTTGGCAAGATTTCCCGCCGTTTCCTGAACGATCCGCAGGCCTTCAATGAAGCCTTTGCCCGCGCCTGGTTCAAACTGATCCACCGTGATATGGGGCCAAAATCCCGTTACCTCGGCCCGGAAGTTCCGAAAGAAGATCTGATCTGGCAAGACCCGTTACCGGCAGCCAGCCATAACCCAACGCCGGCAGATATTGCGACGCTGAAAACCGCTATCGCTGATGCGAATCTGTCGGTGAGCGAGTTGGTATCCGTGGCCTGGGCCTCCGCTTCCACCTTCCGTGGTGGTGATAAACGTGGCGGAGCCAACGGCGCGCGTCTGGCACTGGCACCGCAAAAAGACTGGCCGGTCAACGCCGTTGCGGCACGCGTACTGCCGACACTGCAGGCGATTCAGAAAGCCTCAGGCAAAGCGTCGCTGGCGGATATCATCGTGCTGGCCGGTGTGGTGGGCGTTGAACAAGCGGCGGCAGCCGCCGGGGTTCAGGTCAGCGTACCTTTTGCACCGGGTCGCGTAGATGCTCGTCAGGATCAGACCGATATCGAATCTTTCGATCTGCTGGAGCCGCTGGCGGATGGTTTCCGTAACTATCGCCGCATTGAAGGTGGTGTATCGACCGAAACCTTACTGCTGGATAAAGCACAGCAGTTAACCCTGACCGCGCCGGAAATGACGGTACTGGTCGGCGGCCTGCGGGTGCTGGGTGCCAACTATGACGGCGGTCAGCATGGGGTCTTTACCGACCGCGTCGGCGTTCTGAGCAACGACTTCTTCGTGAACTTACTCAGCATGTCGACCGTCTGGAACGCCACCGACGAACAGGGTGAACTGTTTGAAGGTCGCGATCGTAAGAGCGGTGAAAGCAAGTACACCGCGACACGTGCCGATCTGGTCTTCGGCTCCAACTCGGTACTGCGCGCCCTGGCGGAAGTTTACGCCTGCCAGGATGCACAGCAGAAACTGGTGAAAGACTTTGTTGCCGCCTGGACCAAAGTGATGAACCTCGACCGTTACGATCTGTAATCTCCCTCCCCGGCCGGCGCCTTGCCCGCCGGGGTTTCTCTCTCTTTGCACGCACCCTACGTCATAACACAGCATTCAGGTTTCCCCTGCGAATACATGATCAGGCGTATGCGGGTTAGCATGGCGGAGGGGAAAAAAGCCCGGGCGACCCGGGCAAATCAATCAAATCAGTCTGTCAAAATGAAAGTTAAAGGCACATCAGGTGGGAGACATTACCAACCGTAGGATGCGCCTGCACCGACGGTGAAGTTGGACTGAGTATCATCAGAGACGGACGCTTTAACCACCCAGTTATCATTGATACGAGCGGAAGCACCCACCGCCAGCGCTGATTCGCTGTCATGGTTACCAACGCCCGCGCCGACCGCGAACGTTTGCCCCTGAGTAACCTGCGGGATGTTAGCCATTGCCGCCACACCAGCGATACCGGCAGAAGCATCTTTGCGGTTGTCATTAACGGTTTTATTCAGGTCATCGTAATGCTTGCTGAGGCTGGAGATCTTCTGATCCTGATCGGCAATCGCTTTGCTGTTCGCTGCTACCCGCTGGTTGGATTCCGCCAGCGCCTGACGATTGGCCGCCAGATTCTGATTAGCATCCGCCACTGCCTGGCTGTTGGCATCGATAGCAGCCTGAGAAGCCGCTAAATCACTACGCACATCCAGAACGGATTGCTCAGGATTTGCCTGCTGCGAAGCGGTACGACGCTGGTTGGCAATCACTTTTGCCTCGCCTTCTGCCTGCTGCAGCGCGCTCACCTGGCTGTTGGTACGAATGCGTTCAGCGGCAATGCGGGCTTCACCTTCTGCGCGCTGGCTCGCTTTACGATCTGCACTGGAACTATCGAGGTGTGAACCGGGTTCAATCGCAACATGGCTGGTTGCATCAAGATGTGCGCCCGGTTCGCTGACGATATGGGATGGTGCGTCGAGGTGCTCACCGATGGTATGAGCCTGTTGTTCGTTTTTTGCATCAATATAGGACTGGCCAAAGTTCGCCGGAACGCTGTTCACCGGGTGAGAAAGCAGGTGGCTCTGCTGCTGCACCTGAGCGGCAACGGCGGCATTCACATTGCTGCGATACAGCGTAGCATTATCGGCATCAGACGTGGTCGGGCCGTCAACGGTAGTGACTTCGTTTTTAGCGTCGATGTACTGACGACCAAAAGTACTGGAGGCATTGGCGGCACTTACGGATGAAACCAGTAAAGCGCAAACTGTTAATGCAAAAATTTTCTTAGACATCTAAAATACCCTTGTAAGTGAGTTTTGCGGGGCTGCAACCCCGTGAGTAGTACCGGCGTGAAGGTCTGCAAACTTTCACGCCACCTATTCTTTTTATATGGGAAGCGGATTGCGACTCATATAGTCCTGAATAATCTGGTTGACTAAATCCTGCTTTTTCTGTTCCCGATGAAAGGCCAATCGTCTGACGTATTCGGCAGAATCTTTTGCAACTCTCGCCTGTAATTTCACCAGTCCATCGTTTCCACCGGACGCATTTTTCTGGGTGTATTGCATAGTGATCCCCTGAAACCCGGTGTCCCCGTCTCGTTGAGGACCGCTGCAAGATACAAACATACAATTATTCTGTAAAGAATAATTATTTGGATTCTATCGGTTATTATTCTATGTCTTTGATTTATTCTGAATTATTTGTATGACAAATAAAGGCGGCATTTACCGTACATTGAAACGCTGGTCCGAAACAGGTCATTTATTTGTTTTTATTATTCTATTTAATTGTTTGAAGCCTGTTTTCAATTGTTGTTTTTTCGTCAGAAAGCCTCATTTTGATCAATGAACTTGTTTTTCCTGTAGTGTGTTTGTTATGCATTTGGGTATAAATCGGCGCGCGGTGAGCAAACACAATGCGGCTGGTCGTGGGTAAAGTCGATGCACTGAGAGTGACGGGATGATGCCTGAAAGACGTTATGCTTGCTTACTCAATAGAATGAGTATTTTGACAAAAAAAAGACCCACGGAATGCGGCTGAACTACCGAAGCAGCTTTTTGCATCTCAGAAGCACCCACGATGTTGTATAACGTATGCTGTGTTAAAAAATATCGTATCTGCCTGCTGCAATGCCTTTTTCCGCTCGGTGCGGATGTAACATTCTGCTTACCAGCAGGAAAACAAAACATGACAAGCAGGTTCGTTATTCCTGACATCAATAACGCCGATGTATCATTCCCACCCTCATAATCGGACATTCCCCTGTGTCATACCCGTTAGTTTCCCTGTAGACTATATCAGGCATAATTCAGCTTGTTTGATGCATCATTGTTAATTTCAGGTTGTTATTTTATACCTTGGTAATGAATTGAGATTTTCGGTGTCAGACACATCATCGGGGCCGGTAGGTTAAGACCGTTCCTTCGCTGGATACGACCTGGTCGTGGGCCGTGCATATCCCCGTCAGGCGTCAACGCGGCGATAGCGTGGGTGCGTGGTGAATTGAACAAAGGAAGAGTATTGATGAAAACGGTCTCAGAACGTTTGACCTACATAATGGACATGAAACAGGTAACCCAGACGCAACTGGCCACACGTGCAGGTGTCAGCCAACCCACCATCTGGAAGATCATCAACGGCCACTCTAAGAAGTCGCGCGAACTGCCCGCTATCGCCCAGGCGTTGGGGGTGAACTTCGCCTGGCTGGCCAACGGCACTGAACCCATTACCGGCCGTGAGAACGGCGAAACAGAGGCGCTTGATCAGTCCAAAATCGTGCCGGTTTATGATGTCGATGGCAAAACCGGGGACGTGATTACTTCACCGGTAACCCGCTCAGAACCCGAGTGGCGCGCCTATATTATGGACCGGGATGGTATGGTGAATGTGGCACCCATAGGGTCAATCGTGGTGATTGACACCAGCAAAGTGCCGGGGATGAATGATTATGTGGTGGTGGAACGCCATCATCGAGTGTCGGTCTGGCGTTTCAAGGAAGGGGTTGAGCCTGATACCTGCCTGCTTCAGTCTGATGACCCGGCGATTCCCTCCGTTAATGCCCCTTTATCTTCCGTGATCGGCCCCGTGTTGTTCATTGTCAATGAATTCAGAAGGCTGTAAAAACCCTCAATTAAAACCACTTCGTCGGGGGGAGTAACGGGGGTCAATTCCCCTTCCGGTCCGACGATAAATACCGTCTGCATTACTGGTGTTCCGCCATGTCAGGTATAAATTACGCGTTCTTGTTATTTCGTCCACAATCTACGCCGGGTTAATTTTTAACGCAAATTTTGTTTATACGTTCAACCCGTTAGCAGGCCGATAGTCATCCCCCACGTTATTACTATCGGTCAGCTGTCAGCGCCATCAGGCAATTTCTCTGCCCACATTTATACCCTCAGGATTAAAGCCCTTTGCGTCTCCGCGAACTCACCTGCAATCATTCCTGAATCTTATGGCATGGTCATTTACTTCAGATCCTGCGCCTGCCTGCGGTGAAAACCAGTTTTTTTAACAGGCGCTTTTTTCATGTGCGAGATTTTTTGCTGAACAACTCCGCTGGAAGCCCGAATTAAAAATTTAAAACCATTAACAATCCAATAACATTAGCAGGCAAACATTTTATCTGAGGAAAATAATAATATGTCTACCACCCAGGTTCTGGGAGATGCGCCTTTTGCGTCCCCAGGACACTCCCACACCAGCTTAACCCAGCGTATTGATGCCCTGCCTGCCTCATTTGGCCTGTGGTCGTTTATTACGCTCCTGGCGCTGGGCGGCTTCTTTGAACTCTACGATCTGTTCCAGACCGGCTACATCAGTACCGGACTGCTGGCCGAAAACATCTTCCATACCGGCCAACAGGGGATTTTTGGTATCTCGGATCAGGCCGCGTTTGCCTCAGCCACCTTCTTCGGATTGTTTATCGGCGCCAGCCTGCTGGCACCGCTGGCGGACAAATTAGGCCGCCGCCTGACCTTTATGTTTGCGCTGGCGTGGTATGGCGTGTTTTCGCTGCTGATGGCCTTTCAGAACAGCGCCGAAGGGGTCATCTTCTGCCGCTTCCTGGTGGGCATCGGGCTGGGCATTGAGTTGGTCACCATCGATACCTACCTGAGCGAATGGGTGCCGACGCACCTGCGCAACAAAGCCTTTGCCTTCGCCTTCTTTATTCAGTTTCTGTCGGTGCCCGCCGTGGCGTTAATGTCGTGGATGCTGGTGCCTATCACCCTCTTCGGCCTGACCGGCTGGCGCTGGGTGATTATTTTCGGCGCCCTGTGTTCGCTGATCATCTGGGTGATTCGCAAAAAACTGCCGGAGTCCGCCCGCTGGCTGGAGGTCAAAGGCCGCCATCAGGACGCCCACGCGGTGATGAGTGAAATGGAACAACGCTGCGGCATCGCCCCTTCGGCACGGCATCAACCCGACACCAGCCAGACCCAGCGCACAACCGGCTCCTTTAAAGCCATCTGGGCGCCGGAGTATCGCCGACGCACAATCATGCTCATGGTGATGAACTTCTTCCAGGCGATTGGCTTCTTTGGTTTCGGCAACTGGCTGCCGGCGCTGCTGTCCGGCCAGGGCGCCAGCATTACCCACAGCCTGCTGTACGCCTTTTTCATCACCCTCGCCTACCCGATTGGCTGCCTGTTCTGCACCCGTTTTGTTCACCGCTTTGAGAACAAATGGCAAATCGTGCTTTCGGCCCTGATGACGGTGGTGTTCGGTACCCTGTTTGCCCTGCAGAACAACCCGGTGATGCTGGTGATCTGCGGCTTTATGATCACCTGGTCTAACGCCTGGTTGACCATCAGCTACCACGCCTATCAGGCCGAGGTGTTCCCGACCCATATTCGCGCCCGCGCGGTTGGCTTCTGCTACTCCTTCAGCCGCCTGTCAACGGCGATAACCAGCATTCTGATCGGTATTATTCTGCAATACGCCGGGGCGCCGGGGGTGATTAGCTTTATCGTGGTCAGCATGCTGATGGTAATGCTGTCGGTGGGTATTTTTGGCCCGAAAACCCGCGGCATTCAGCTGGAAGATATCTGATAACCGCGTGCCGTGCCGCCGGGTAATTCCTGGCGGCGCGCTGCCAGAAAGCAAAGTAGCTTCATTGCGCGATACCGATCCCCATGTTATTACTCCTGTCAGCTGTTTTATCCCCATGACAAGGAGCGTCATCATGTTTATCAATGGAAAAAGAAAGTCCGCCACACTTCCCAACCGGCTGGTTCTGGCGTTAATCGCCATTCTGTCAACGCCTGCTCTCGCGGCACAATCAGCACCGCTGCCGAGCGATATAATCAGTGCCGCCGTTTATTTCTCCCGCGGTGCTAACGGTTTTATGGCGCATAACAATGATGAACAACAGGCGCTGGCCTCCATCGTTGCGTCTGCTGATGCCGTCAATACTCTGGAGACGGTGGCCCGGAGCGGATCCACCACGCCAGCCGGCAAACTGTACGCCGCCTGCGGGTTGCGCCAGCTCAACTACCCCGATCTCAACGCCCTGTTTGCGCCCTCATTTACTCTCAGGGTCTCGGTACTGCAAGGCGATATTCTGCATGAAGGATCCTTTGAAACGTTATTTACCCGTCTCAATCAGGATGGCTGCAAATAGGTCGTCGGTATGCTAAAGGCTACACCTTAAAAATCTGCCGGGCATCGGCAAAACATTTTTCCGCCAGCGACGATACCGGCTCTTTATTACGCATAATCAGCGCCAGCATGGAATCCACTTCTGTCTCGGCGATGGGAATAATGTCGAGATTATCGCTTAGCGCCTCCAGCCCATTGTTGAGCGGCATAATCGCACAGCAGATCCCGGCCTGTACCGCCTGGATTATCTGAAAGGTCGAGTCGCTTTCAAACACCGTTTTCGGCGTCAGTCCTTTGCCCTTAAAGCTCATCTCGATAGATTCGCGGTAGTACATCCCTTTGGTAAGAAAACCGAGCGGCAACGCGGCCAGCGCCTCCCAGTCCGGGGTGCCCTGGGCAAACTGAAAGTGGCGTTTATCGTGCAGCAACCCCATCCGCGTGGTCGGGAGCCACTGCACATGGAAAAGCTGGCTGTCGACATGGTGCAGATAACAGATCCCAAGATCGAGCTGGTTGCGGCTCACGCCGTCGATAATCTGCTCAGAAGTCAGCGACAGCAGGCTGAACTGCAGCTCAGGGTATTTCTCGCTGAGCGGTTTAATCAACTGCATCGGGTTAAGGCTGGCCAGCGGCACCATCCCGACCCGCAATTGCCCCACCATCTGACCGCGGCAAATCGCTGCCTCCGCTTCCAGCCCGTCATGGGCCGCCAGCAGCGCCCGCGCCCACGCCAGAATGCGCTCGCCCTCCGCCGTAAAGCCCTCGAAGCGCTGTCCTCGCTGAATCAGTACCAGATTCAGCTCCTCTTCCAGACTGCGAATACGCATGGACAAGGTGGGTTGCGTGATATGGCAAAGCGCCGCGGCCTGGCCAAAATGACGGGTTTGATCGAGAGCGATCAGGTATTTGAGCTGTTTGATATCCATGGTTGACCCGGTGTAGAACCGTCCGCTAATGACGAACCTCGCGACGATGCAGACCTCGTTCGTCGCGGAAAAAACATGTTAGCTAAATGTTACGTTCCGCATCGGGCAAATACAAGACACGCCGGTCATGCGATGCAGTGCCATTCGGGAATGGCAGCAGTTCGGTGATTGGGGAAGTTGAGTGCGGGCGTAAAACAGTGACCATCCGGCCGCCGGTGTCTCCCGGCGGCCGGACGTAAGGGGTTAACGCACACCGGCAAGCGGCAGGATCTCTTTCGAACGCAGAGTCAGACGAATCGGCACCGACTTATAAGACGGCGTGCCGCTTTCCTGATCGATATAGTCCAGCGGAACCAACACGTTAGCTTCCGGATAATAGGCACCGACGGTACCGGGAGCGATACTGTAGGCCACCAGCGTAATATCCTCCAGCCGCAGATCGCTGTCCGGCAAGGCAGTGGTGATATCCACCCGGTCGCCATGCTCCAGCCCCTGCTTTGCCATATCCTGCTCGTTCATAAACAGCACGTCGCGGCGACCGAAAATACCGCGGTAGCGGTCATCCATAGCGTAAATGGTGGTGTTGTACTGGTCGTGGCTGCGCAAGGTCACCAGCCGCATGACCTCTTCGCCTTCGACCTGCACATTTTCATGGACCCCGTGGAATACTGAGAACATTGCTTTACCGCTTGGGGTCGGCCAGATACGCTCCGTTGGCGGCAACGGCATCCGGAAACCACCCGGGTGGCGAATCCGCTGGTTGTAGTTATCAAAACCGGGGATGGTCCGTTCGATCAGATCGCGGATACGGTCGTAATCCGCCACCAGTGCAAGCCAGTCGATTTTGCTGGCGGGCAGCACCGCCATCGCCATGCCCGCCACAATCGCCGGCTCCGAACGCAGGTGCGGCGAGGCCGGTTTCAGCTTGCCCGACGAGGCGTGGACCATCGACATCGAATCTTCCACGGTGATCGACTGACGCCCGCTCTCCTGCTCATCCAGCTCGGTACGCCCCAGGCACGGCAGAATAAAGGTCTCTTTTGCCACCAGCAGATGCGAGCGGTTAAGTTTGGTGCCAACATGTACGCTGAGATCCAGCCCGCGCATCGCCGGGAAGGCCCGCTCATGATCGGGCATCGCCACCGCAAAATTACCGCCGAGGCACAACAGCACCTTCGATTTACCCTCGATCATCGCCTGCAGCGCTTTCACCGCATCATGGCCATGTTCCTGCGGCGGCACGAAACCAAATTCCGCCTGCAACTTCGCAAGGAAGCTGGCGCTCGGTTTCTCGGTAATGCCAACGGTGCGGTTTCCCTGAACGTTTGAGTGACCGCGTAACGGGCAAATCCCGGCGCCGGGCTTACCGATATTGCCGCGCATCAGCAGCAGGTCGGCGATCAGCCGGACGTTTGAGGTCCCTTTATTGTGCTGGGTGATCCCCATGCCGTAGGTAACGATCGTCGCCTTCGACGCTGCATAGGCTTGCGCCACCCGCTGCAGGTCCGCCTGGGTCAGGCCAGATTCACGCTCGATATCCTGCCACCGGGTGGCGAGTAAATCGTCGGCAAAGGCCTGAAAGTTTTGGGTATGTTCGGCGATAAACTGGCGGTCGAGAACGTTACCCTGCGCCTCTTCCATCTCCAGCAGCGCCCGGGCAATGCCCTTCAGTGCTGCGGCGTCACCGCCTGCTTTGACCTGGAAATAGGTTGAGGCGATATCCGTGGAGCCGTAGGTCGCCATTTCGATAACGTTTTGCGGATCGGCAAAGCGCTCCAGCGCGCGTTCTTTCAACGGGTTAAAGACGATAATCGGCACCCCACGACGCGACAGCTCATGCAGTGTCCCCATCATCCGCGGGTGGTTGGTGCCGGGATTATGACCGATAGAAATCACCAGTTCGGTAGTGTCAAAATCATCCAGCGATACCGTTCCCTTGCCAATCCCGATCGACTGCGGCAGCCCGACGCTGGTCGATTCATGGCACATATTGGAGCAATCCGGGAAGTTGTTGGTACCCAGTTCGCGGGCAAACAGCTGGAACAGATACGCCGCTTCGTTGGAGGCACGGCCGGAGGTATAGAACTCCACCTCGTCCGGCGCCATGGTGCTGACCACCTCGCCGATACGCGCGAAAGCCTGCTCCCACGAGGTCGGACGCAGCGTATCGCTGTCCCGGTCGTAGACCAACGGCGTGGTGATACGCCCGTAGCCTTCCAGTTCAAAATCACTTTTTGCCAGCAGCGAACTGACCGTGTTCGCCGCCAGAAACGCCGGAGTCACGCGCTTGCTGGTCGCTTCCCAGGTCACCGCTTTGGCGCCGTTTTCACAAAACTGGAAAGTTGACTTGTGTTCTTTGTCCGGCCACGCGCAGCCGGGGCAATCAAAACCATCCGGTTGGTTTGTGCGAAGCAGGGTTTGCGGCGCAACGAGGGCATCCATTTGAGTACGTACAGCGATGGCGGTCGCTTTCAGCGCGCCCCAGCCGCCGGCCGGACCGTCATAGGGATGCACGCCAGGCACTGCGCGTCTTTTCATGTTCATATCTGCTCCTGAATGCCCGTCGAACGGCGGGTCGACGTAAAAACGATACGTCCGCCGCGATAACCGCAGGCGGACGTTTTGTTAACGAAAGCATAACAATCAGGCGCAGAACTGTATAATCAATGTTATCTATCACGCGTTAGATTTAACTTATTTAACAGCCGCGCCCGGCAGACGATCAGGTCAGGTTGTAGTAGCGGTCGGGACGCAGCGGCTCCGGCAGCGGCCCCTGGTCGGTCATATCCAGCAGGTTACGCTCAATGGTGTTACATATGGCGTTGAGCGGTAAATCGTTCGCCGCAGTGCCAAAGGGATCTTCCAGCTCTTCCGCCAGTGAATCCCAGGACAGGAAGGTATACGAGATAAATACCGAGACAAACGGGGTCATGTAGTGCAGATCCCCCACCAGGGCGAACGGCAGCAACGAGCAGAACAGATACACGGTACGTTGCAAAATCAGGGTGTAAGCAAACGGCACCGGCGTACCGGCCAACCGCTCACAACCGCCGAGCACATGGGCCAGCTCGTCGAGCTTATTGTCCATCAGGCCGTAAGTGATATCGCTCACCTGACCCGCGGCCCGCAACTGGCCCAGCTCGTGCCCCACCAGTACCAGGATGCGGTTAGTCGGCATTGCGCTGCGGAGGATCTCCGCGACCGTCTCCGGGGGCAGCAGCCGGTTGAGATCGGCCTGGGGATTGGTTTTCCGTAGCTGGTGTTTCAGGCTCCAGCCGAAGGCAACCAGATAGCTGGCGATTTTCTGATGGGTTTGATGCTCTGCCGGCAGGATGTTTTTCAGCTGCCGTATCAGGGTGCGCTCGGCGATCAAGACCGTGCCCCACAGATTACGCGCTTCGACAAAACGGTTGTAGCCGGCGCTGTTACGAAAGCCGAGGAAAATGGCGATGGCAATCCCCAGCAAGCTAAACGGCGCCACGGTCAGGTGGATCCCCAGTTGTTCATACCACTGATAGCTGATGATGGCGGTAATCGACATCAGGACATTAAGCAGCAGGCGAAAAACGATTTTTGACAGCACGGAACCATGCCAGTCAAACAGGCGAAGAAACCAGTGTTGTTCTGGTCTGATGATCATGAGATAACTTCCTGAATGCCGATTCTGGTAATAGCCTGATGCTATTAACCGATTGGCTTATTGTATTGACAGATACCCGGCATACTGCACGTTGCATGCGCGTTGGTGAATAACCATAAACCAGCGATGGAATAATGGCGAATCAAGTATGGTCCTTTTTTCACTTTCAGGCAATCCTCCGCCAGCAGCACGTGGGAACAGCTATCATGCGGCATCGGGCGCCGTGTTAGCGACAGGCAGGAATGAACGGCTATTTTTTACCCGGTGCAGAAAATACACCAAGCGCGCACTGCGGCACCTGGAATATTATTCCCCAGGCGCCCGAAATATATGCTAACGAAATAAAGCACGGCACCGGAAAAATAGCATCACAATGGTACGGTCCACGCCAGAAAATAACCGTCTGTGGACAATAAATATATTCCGTTATATGCCCAAAATAATTCGAGTTGCTTGTAGGTGGCAAGCGCTGGCCCGAAGCCTGAGCCTCATCATCCACCGAAGCTTGCTCAGGTTAGCGACTGGGGTGCCTGAGTGCAGCCAACACCCAGACAGCTTGCAGGATGAAGGAAATTAGTTGTTCATGCGGCGCATCGCGCAATGATAAGCCCCATTGCGCACCGACGCGCGCAAGACTTTAGCCACCCCATGCACCGCCATCCTTGCGGTGTGTCGCTGCAGAGGATGCTGGCGCAGCGACAGCATCTCCTGCGCCCAGGGCGGCAGCAGGTCTATCCCGGCACGCATTAGCAACTGCCCCACCGGCTGGCTCAGGCGGCTGGGTAATCGGGTGTTCAGCAATACCTCTGCCACTTCCCGCGTGCGTTCATCGCAGCGCAGCGACGGGCGCATATCCTGCAGATACTCCGCCACCTGGCGCGGGGTCAACGGAATATCCCGCGCCCCCAGACGACGGGCTATTTCCGCCGCCTCATGAAAATATTGCGTCTGCTGCGCCTCGCTGACCACGGTGCGCTTATAGCGCAGGTGCGAGGCCATAAAACTGCTGCACTCTGCCACATGCACCCAGGTCAGCAGCGCCGGATCGCTGGCTTCATACGCGGTACCGTCTTTGTCCCAGCCGCTGACCCGCAGATGAATGCCGCGCACTTTGGCAATCAGGCGCTCGGCGTCAGGCGTGGTGCCAAAGGTGGTGGCAGAAATAAACTGGCTGGTGCGCCGCAGGCGGCCAAAGATATCGTCACGAAAGTTGGAGTGATCCCAGACGCCGGCCAGCGCCAGCGGGTGCAGCATCTGTAACAGCAAGGCGCTGATGCCGCCACACAGCATTGACGTGAAATCACCGTGTACCTGCCAGATGGCAGAGGACGGACCGAACAGCCCCGGCTCCCCTTTCGGCTTCTCAAAATCAATCTCTTTTAATGCCATACCGGTAAGACCCAGAACCTGGGCTTCGATCGTTTCTCGTATGCGGGTCATTGCTTTGCCTGATGCTATGCCTGATGCTGTCCGTGACGGCAAAAGATACCATTATCTGGCCCGAAACTGGCCCGAAATTTAACCCGAATGAAGATATTCTGTGAAACGCGGTGAAGAGAGTGCCCGCGGAAAACGGGCACCTGAGGCTCAAGGATTGAGCTGGTAGTCGAGGCTAATTTCGGCGTTGAGCACCTGCGATACCGGGCAGCCGGCTTTCGCTTTCTGAATAATGCCATCAAAGGCTGCAGCATCAACGCCCGGCAGGACTATCTTGCTTTGTAACGCCACCTGAGTAATGGCAAAACCACCGCCGGATTTATCCAGGGTCACCACGGCAACCGTGTCGATCGACGTGGCCGTATACCCTACTTCGCTCAGCATCAGCGACAGCGCCATTGAGAAACAGGCGGCATGCGCCGCGCCAATCAGCTCTTCGGGGTTGGTCCCCTTCACCCCTTCAAAACGGGTATTAAAACCGTAAGGCTGCTGGTGCAACGCACCGCTTTCGGTCGATACCGTCCCTTTCCCGTTTTTTAAATCCCCTTCCCAGTGCGCCTGACCTTTCTTATGGATTGCCATCTATTCGCTCCTGTTGAGATGTCGAAACCTCAGTATAGATGGCGTGGGCGAACCTGGGTCCCGATTCAGACAATTCCTTCTAAAACAAAACGTTAACTCAGCGCACGCCGCGGGCCAGGTTTTAACAGACTAATGACAATGATTAACATTCGCGCAACAGATCACATTTTCATCATTGCGAGATAGCGAATTTTTTCCGCTCATCTACTATCAGTTCATTACGCGATATATCGTAATAAAAGATATATCTCAATTGAGCATTGTCTTGATCAGCACAGGCGACCGCAGAGTCGCCACGTATCCGATACCTGAAGTGATGACTGAAAGAGAGAACCCTACAATGCAGCACATAAATGAGATCGTCGGCCAGCCCCCCTTCAACGTGACGCGGGCCAGCCATGTGGTTCTGAACGTACGGGACCTGGAGGCAAGTAAACATTTCTATAGCGAGCTGGTTGGCCTGATCGTCAGCGATGAAGATGCATCCACCGTCTGGTTACGTGGCCTGGAAGAGCGCGGTCACCACAGTCTGGTACTGCGTAAAAGTACGCAACCGGGCTGCGCGCGTATCGGCATGCGGGTCCATAGCGATGACGATATCCTGCGGGCAATGGCCTATTTCAACGACCAGGGCATCGAGGCCCGACTGGTGGATGTGCCCTGGCAGGGATTAACGCTGCACGTCAATGACAGCATCGGTGTCCCGCTGGAATTTTGCGCCAGCATGGAGCCGCGGGAGCGGATGTTCAAACAGTACGATCGCTATCGCGGCGCCTGCGCTCAGCGGCTCGACCACTATCAGCTGCAGGCCAGCAACGTGCGTACCGCCTTCGACTTCTATCAGCGCCTGGGATTTCGCACCAGCGAATACACCTGGTCCGAACTGGAAGGTGAAACGCAGCTGTGGGGCGTCTGGATGCAGCGCAAAGGCAATCCGCACGACATCGTCTTTACCAACGGCGTCGGCCCGCGTCTGCACCACTTTGCCTACACCATCCCGGACACCAACGACATGATCCGCGCCTGTGATGTGGCCGGCGCGCTGGGTTATGCCCCGCAGCTGGAGCGCGGCCCAGGACGCCACGGGATCAGCGGCGCGCTGTTTATCTATTTCCGCGACCCCGACGGCCATCGCATCGAGCTGTTCAACACCCACTACCAGCATATCGATCCTGAACCGGCGATCGGCTGGGATCTCGCCGACCCGAAACGGGCCGACCAGTGGGGGCTGCCGGCACAGAACAAGTGGTTTACCGAAGCTACCACCTTCGTTGGGGTCACCCCGCAGCCGCCGCGCCTGCGGGTGGAGCCGCCGGACCTGGAACGCTTCCTGGCCATGGCCAACGACGCCTGATTTTGCACATCGTCACACGCTGTACCTCATCGCTCCCGGCGCCGCACGCGGCCTGAGAGCAAACTTAACAGCATCCAGGAGTACGATTGTGGCTACATTTTTTCAAAATGCTTACCTCAGAATTCTGGTGACCTACGCCCTCGGCGTGATGGCGGCAATGACCGTCAGCGAGGCGGTAACCGAACTGGGCGCCATTGCCAGAGAGTTTCAGATCAACGGGCACGGCCAGGTGGGGCTTATCATGTCACTCCCTTCCTTAATGGTCGCCCTCGGCGCGTTGCTGGCGGGCTACACCGTCGACCGTTTCGGTGACCGGGCTGTACTGCTGATTGGTGCACTGGCGATCGTCACCGGCGATCTGCTGGTGGTTGCCTCTCCCACCTTCAAGCTGTTGCTTATCTGCCGCGCAATTACCGGCGTCGGCTACGTCCTGACGGCGGTGGCCGCAGTGACGTTGCTGATCCGTATTACCACCGGCAAACAGCGAACGATGGCCATGGCGCTGTGGTCGACTTTTGTCCCCGCCAGTTTCCTGCTGCCGTTTCTGACCGCCGGCCTGGCTGAGCACTTTGCTGACTGGCGGGCGGCGTTCCTGGCCCACTCGATACTGACGCTGCTGCTGGTAGTACTGGCGCAACTGTGCCTGCCGCGACGCAGTGCGGAAGAAAAGGTCATGTTCTCCCGCACCCGGGGCCTGCGCGATGTTCTGAAAAGCCCGCTGCCGTGGCTGCTGGGGATCTCCTTCGGTGCTGATGCATTTTTGCAAACGGGCGTTATCACCACCCTCGCACCATGGCTGGCGAAGAGTTATGGCGTGGATGTACTGGCGGTATCGCGCTGGAACGTGGCGGCGATGGTCTGTAACGGTATCGGCTGCCTGATGGTTGGCGCCCTGCTCAATCGCGGGGTCCGGGCGACGCTGATCGGCGCGCTGGGGATCGTCCTCACGGGGCTACCGGCGCTGATGATCTTCAGCCTGCAGTTGGGGCTGTGGCCCTCGCTGGTGGCGTCGTGGGTCTTTACCTTCGGCAGCGGGCTGCTGGTGGGCATGTGGGCGCTGGCTCCGGTGGTGGCCCCTTCGCGGGACAGCATAGGCGCAACCAGCGGGCTGATTACGCAGTTGACATTAATCGGCGTCTTTCTCGGCCCGCCGCTGTTCTTCAATGCGCTGCACAACCATACCGGTCACTCGCTTTCATTGCTGGTAATGGGGGGATTAGTGGTGTGCCTGGTCGGTATCCCCGTCTGGCTACGCGATCCGAACCATAAATCCACCGTTGAACATCGCGCCACCGAAAGCGCAGGCATTAACAAATCGTCCGTGAACTAACCGTTTGTGAACTAACGATGGCAGGCCATCAGGCCTGCCGATAAAACACACTGAGGAAGTCATTATGTTGGATATCGTCATTATTGGTGCCGGTCCGGCAGGGCTGGCTGCAGCCCTGCGCTTACACCAGCAGGGATTTACCCCACGTTTATTTGAAGCCGTACCGGAAATTAAACCGCTGGGCGTTGGCGTGGATATCAAACCTTATGCGGTGAAAGAGTTAACAGAGCTGGGGCTTTACGAGGAGTTTTGCGCGATCTCCGTCGAGGCCCAGGAGTCCATTTTCTACACCGGCTACGGTCAGCAGATTTTCGGTGAACAGTGCGGTCGCCATATGGGTTATGAGCATGACCAGCGTTTTGTTCACCGCGGTCATCTGCAGATGATGCTCTACCGTGCGGTGCAAGAACGTCTGGGCCCCGACGCCATTACCCTCGGTTGCCGCTGTGTGGATTTCACCCAGGACGATCACGGCGTGACGGTGAACTTCGATAACCGCCACAACCCCGCCGCGCCGCAACAGGTACGCGCCGATGTGGTGATTGGCGTCGACGGCATTCGTTCTGTGGTACGCAGCCAGCTGCTGCCGGCATCCGAGCGCAGCCACTTTTCCGGCCTGACGCTGTATCGCGGCGTCACGGTGATGCCACCAATCAAAACCGGTGGTTCAATTTTGCACATTGGCGACCCGATCCGTCAGGGCACCCTGATCGTCTACCCCATTCAGGACAACGTCGATGGTCAGGGCAATCAACTGGTCAACTGGGTGATTGAGCAGGCGGAAAAACCGCAAAGCGAAGAGGACTGGAACCAGCAAACCGGCGTGAAAGAGATTGAGCATGTGTTCGACGACTGCCAGCTCGGTTTTCTCAACGTCAGCGAGATGATCCGCCAGGCCCGTGAATGCTACCTGTTCCCGCTGATCGATCATGACCCACTCCCCCAGTGGTCGTTTGGCCGGATCACTCTGCTCGGCGATGCCGCCCATGCGATGTATCCACGCGGCGGTAACAGCGTGTGCCAGGCGTTCGTAGACGCCCGGGTGCTGGCGGAAAAACTGAGCGCCATCAGCGACCCGGTCGCCGCCCTTCAGGCCTACGAACAAGAGCGCCGCGAAAAAGTGAACTGGCTGGTGCTGGCTTCCCGTGGCGAAGGTCCGGAAGTGGTACGCCGGATTGTCGAGGAACGCAGCGGCGGTAAGCCGTTTGACGATATCGAAGCTATTTTCCCCCATGAAGAGGCACTGGCGATTTTTAGCGAATATCACGCCAAAGCCGGGATGCGGATCCCCGGACAGAAAGAGAACGCGGCGCCCGGAAAATATCAGTCCGTTTTTGCAACAGAACAGAAATAACAACACCCCAACGTCATATCAAAAACAAAAGGAAAGTACAGATGAGTAAAATTATCGATGCCAACATGCACTGGCTGCCAGGCGACCTGTTTTCTGACCAGAAACTGCTGAACGCGTTTCTCGACTGCGTGCCGAAACAGTACGGCGTGCACACCCGGGTTGAGCAGATTGAAGGCAAACCGCTGCGCCAGCTGATCATCGAACAGCCTAAAGGCTACGTGAACCTTAACTACGCCGAAGGCCAGTACACCCTTGAAAGCCAGCTGGCGGACATGGAAAAAGCGGGTATTGACCATGCGATTTTCCGTCTGCCGGTGTGGCAGGAGTGGCTGGATCTTGAGACCTGCAAAAAGGTCAACGACCGGATGGCCGAGTATGTAAAACGCAGCGGCGGCAAGATGTCAGCGCTGGCAGTGGTTCCGCCATGGGGCACCGAAGATTGCCTGCGTGAAGTAGATCGCTGCCTGAATGAACTGGGTTTTCGCGGGGCGCAGATTGTCGCACACTACGGGCAAATCTACCTTGACGATCCGGCATTCCGCCCTTACCTGCGCTACCTGAACTCGCTGGAAGTGCCGGTGGTGGTTCACCATACGCCGCTGCCGGTGGACTACAATTCCGTGCTGCCGTACACCAACCAGCGTCGCCAGTTTGGCCGCTGTATCGACCAGGCCACCGCCGTCGGGCGCGAACTGTTCAGCGGTATGTTTGATGAGCTGCCGAACCTGCGCTTTATCCACTCCATGCTGGGTGGCGCATTCTACGCCTTCGCCGATATGCTGGTGCCGCCGCAGCATCAGTTCAACGATGCGGTGGATCGTTTCCAGACCGGGACCGGCAATCTGCGCGCGCAGTTAAGCAACAATATCTTCTTTGACACTTCCGGCGCACCGCAATGGGGTAAAGCCCAGCTGGAAGCCGCAGTGAAGGTGATCGGCGGCAAAAATATTATCTATGGTAGCTCCTACCCGATCCGTAAAGACTGGTTCTTCCAGGGGGTAGATACCATTCAGAGCCTGGATATTTCAGCGGAAGATAAAGCCAATATCCTCGGCGGTAATGCGGCGCGGATGTTCCATCTCGACTAATCGTTCACCATAGATCTGCTTCGCTACAGCAGAAGGTTCTGTCGACAACGGGCTGGCAGCAAGGGGGTTAGGCGCATCAAGAAAATTGGCGGGAACGCAGGTGCGCATCCAGGACTGACGGCCACGACGGCCGTCAGAGGGCTGGTCGAGACAGGGATGTCGAGTCCGGCCCGGTCCGCCAGATGAAGCCGGAGTGGAGCACACCGCGAAGCGGCAATTTTCAGCGCAATGCCGGGGGTCCTGGGGGCGAGCGAAACGCCCCCCAGGCCGTTCACCCACAACGACATTGAGAAATGACGCAGAACTTATCGTGAACGGAATACCCCACAGACCATCCTGGACCCGCCATTTTCAACCAAACCACCGGTCCCTACACCACACCATAAAAAAAGGGTTCATCAACAATATGAACCCTTTTACGTGCGCGACGATCAGGCTACACCGCTAACATCAGCTCCGCTGCCAGCGAATATCTAAGGCCTCACGCACCGCCGCCTCTGCCAGATGGCGTTCCAGAATGGTTTCCATCTCCGCGAGATCGTCGGTCTCCGAGGCGGTCAGCGTAATCTGCAGTGCATTATCCAGCACATCCAGCCGCACATCGCCGATGCTCAGGCGAAACTGCCCGCTGTTCTCATCGCTGACCACCGGCGTACGGTGCTGAAAATGGCTGCACAGTCGGCGCATAAAGCGCGGCGCATTTGGCGTCGTGATATGGGCAATACTCGAATGCAGCCCCTCAGCAGGTACCGGGGTAGTGAGCAGATGCTCAATCCGCTCGGCGGCCAGATGAATAGCCTGCGCCAGGCTGTCAATCATCCCGGCAGGCAGCGGCTCATACTTAATCCGCAGGCTCAGCGCCCGCTTCAGATGATCCATCGCTTCAACCATCGCCGGCGGTGATTCGCGGCTGGCCTGCGGCGCCACCCGCGACTTAAGCATATCCATCACCGACTGATTGGCGGTCAGCCAGGCCTGCCCTTCATCGGTGATGCTGTAGCGTTTGCGACCGCCCTTTTCCAGGTCGATCACCGCATAGTTACGGTCGTACAACCAGGTCAGAGTCGGATAGATAACGCCAGGGCTTGGTTTATACAACCCGCCGAAACGTTCTTTAATATCATGAATGAGTTCATACCCATGGCTCGGCTGTTCAGACAGCATCGCCAGGAGCAGCACGCGTAGCTCACCGTAATCGAATACCCGCCCACGACGCCCGGTCTGCCCCGCATTCTGCGGGACAGCCGAGGTTTTGGTATCGGCGGACTTTTTTCCGGAGCGTTGTGTTTGTTCCATCGTCGACTCCATTTTTTCATCCACTGCAACATAACTAAACTTTAAATATATCGTAAAGCGATGATGCCGGTCTGAATTTTGTTCGCGTACGGAATAAGAGTGGGTCCTGCGGAGAAAATGTCAGTGATAAGGTGGTTAAAGTACGGCAATAAAATCGCACTGCACGCGAATGTTGCCGCTGAGTACAGCATCAATGGCGTAGCGGGCCGGGCGCGATGCCGGATCAGGAAAATAGCGTAGCCAATGCGGGTTAACCCGCTCCCGCTCGCTTTTATCCGCCATCCATAGCGTCAGCCGGGCGATATTGTCCAACGAGCCGCCGGCGTCCTCAATCACGGTTTTGAGATTAGCGAACATCAACGCGCACTGGGCATCGATATCGTCCGGGACGACCCGGCTTTGCGGATCGCGGCCATAAATCACGCCGGAAAACACCATATTGCCAATCCGACAGGCCGCCGGCACGGGATTACTGTGCACAAAGCCCTGGCTATAAATACTGGTTCGGTCACTCATGTTTATTCTCCTGTCAGGATCTGCCGCACCGGCAGATCCTGTTGACAATTAATAATCGTTATCCGGCATCATCGCCCCGAATTTATAGACCAGGCGCAGACGTTCGGCATGATAATCACCGGTAACCGGCGACGGTGAGTCAATATAATCAAATTCAAACTCGGCATGTAAACGCGGCGTCAGGTTATAGCCTAAAATCATAAATCCGGCATTAATGTCCTTGGCGGCAATCGGATAATAAATACCGCTGGAGTCTTTTAAATCCAGCCGCGTATAGCCGATAACCGCCAGCGCATTTTGATTATGATAAACATAGCGCAGTGCCAACCCATCGCCGGGCTGATTACTGGTGATCATCGATGCCAATGGCTGCCCGGCCTCGATGGGCGTGGTGTCATAAATACCGAAATTATACGGCGCAAAATAGGCACCATTTAAAAAGGCGTCATCTTTGCTGGGCACATGAGTCGCAATTATCGAGAAACTGTGCTGTCGTGAACGAATACCGATGCGCGCGGAATAGAGGTCGGTATCAATGTTTTTATACGGCCAGGATTGATCGGAGGCATCCCATTCATGCAGATACTGCGCACCGAAAAACGGCGTCCAGTCGCCGATGCTCAAGCCACGTACCGGCAGTTCCGTCCCGGCGAACGCCATCTGCGCCCGCTTATCGAAATGATAATACCAGGCTTCGGCCTGAGCATCATACAGATGACCATAACGCAGCCCGAAGGTGGAAAAACCATCGCTGTCCACCGACGGGATGGTGGTGTCATCGACTTCAGGCGCGCCGGTATCGCCTTTGCCAAAGGTATCGGAACTAAAGGGCTTGAAGCGATATATCCGGTAGCCATACAGCTTCAGCTGCTGCTTATCCAACAAGCTGTAATCGCCGCCAAAGCCTTCATACAATGCCGGGATCATCGTCCGGCCTTCACCGCCGTTGGCAAAAGGCGTATCCAGGGCGATGCGCCCGCCCTGCAGATTAAAACCATATCCGCGGTAGCGTAAATAGGCTTTACCCAGCACATTAATATTATCCGCTGGCAAATAGCCTTCAGTTTTTTCACTATTATCGGGATTCAACCCCAGGTTCCATGAACCATATTCCGCGACGCCAAAACTAAAACCATAAAACTCGGGGCTGACATATTGAATATCACCACCGAAGGCGTGGGTTTGTTTGTCGGCGACGGTGCCACTATACTCCTTAAAAAATTGCATGGTTTTGACTTCGCCATAGATATTACCTTGCGCGAGCCAGTCGTTGAATGAATCAGAATCATTGCCGATGGGGGCGGTGTTAGCGTAAGCGCTACTGCATAATAACGCCAACGGAAATAACGCCCGCGTCGGGACTCTGAATGAACCGTTTAATTCCATTGCCAGATAACCTCATTACAGGGGACAGAGATATTTTTATTTACCGCTTATTACCGCTTAGTGAGTGGCGCGTCAGTGCGCCCACCCGCGCCGTGAATAAACGTCACGGCGACAGGTGATATTGACTGAAATAAACTATACCCGTCATACTTTACGTTATATGGACGAGGGCGGAATCTGTTTCAATAATGCTTTGCCATAATCATTACCATTAGGAATACGTGTGATCGTATGGATATGAAAACGCGCCGGCTGTTCGTTGGTCAGCCACATGCCGCTATGGTGGTCGAACTCCAGCATCACCACCGGACTCTGGATGCGGTAATAAAAAACGTCGTCATCGCCGCAGCCGCCGATCCAGCACCACCAGGTGTCCGCCAGGTGCTGCTCGATTAAGGCCAGCCGGTGCTCTGCAGGGGCATCGGGTAGAAAATCCAGGAAACAGGCCACCGTCGCCATTAACAGCGCCCGCTGTGATGGGGTAAATTCCGCCGCGCAAATCCCTTCATAGGGAATAATGCGGTTATCCTGGAATGCGCCGCCAAGATGACGCTGGTCGGCAAAATTAAAGCGTTCCGCCGGCATCGCCGGGTCTTCCATGTGCTGGAAAATGGTCGCCCGTGCCTGCTGGTCTGGCGTCAGTGCCTGCATTAATTGCAGGCCGCAGCGTTCCTCTTCGGTAAACAACGCCCCGTCGCTGTCATCGCCGCGGTCGATAACGTTGGGTTCCACGCCCATAAAGGTCGGAGCAATGGTCAACTGACGTCCGATGATAAAGCAGCAAAAGGCGACGTGGTGGCCGTATATATTCCAGCCCCAGGGCTTATAGACGGAAGGTTCGCCAAACAGCATGAAGTGAAAGCTCCAGCGATTCATGATGTTGTTAAGATCGTACAGCTCGCCGAGAAAATGGTTGGCATCCATCAGCCGGGTGACTTTGCTAAACCCACTGTCGCTGGTACAGGCTCCCAGCAGTCCGAGAAACGCCTCGCGCGTCGCCGGGCCGGTATCTTCGAGGCGCACGCCATAGTCATTGAACGGAATTTCCGGGTTGTACCACGCTCTCCACTGCGGGGCGTCAATGGGCTGACAGACGCGCTGCCGGGCGCTAGCATCCAGTGTCTCCAGCAGCAATGTGGCGGCGGCAACAGCATCTTCCACGGCAAAACCTTCATCCGCTAACGGGAACAATCCCTCGCGAACTGCCCCGTCAGTGGTGATCCCGCGAAACGTCTCATTCAGTTTCGCCTGCCACTGGGCCTGCAGGTCGCGGGCTTTGTCCGTCGCCAGCATTCTTGCGCCGTAGGTGGCAACGTCGACATTGCGGGCCGCCAGGATCCGTGGCGCGTCGGCGGGCAGAAGATAGTCGCGAAACGGGTGTCGACTCATCTTGCCCCTCCTGCCGCGACGTCATCGCCAGCGCTATCGTCGGCGCTATCGTCGGCGACAACGCGATGGCTCATTGACCCCAGGCCATCGATGGTCAGCTGCATCACATCTCCCGGCTGCAAAAAACAGCCGCACGGCGCGCCAATACCGGAAGGCGTTCCGGTGGCAAGCACGTCACCCGGCTCCAGCGTCATCACCGAGGAAAGATATTCAATTTGTTGATAGATATCGTAAATCATATCTCCAGTGGTGGCCTGCTGGCGGCATTCACCGTTCACCGTCAGCGTCATGTTCAGCGCCATCGGGTCGGCGATCTCATCGGCGGTGGTCAGCCACGGGCCCAGCGGGCCGTGCGTATCAAAGGATTTCCCCAGCGTGAAGGTCGGCGATTTTTTCAGCCAGTCCCGGGCAGAGAGATCGTTGACGATCAGGTAGCCGGCAATCACCCCCTGCGCCTCACTGGCGCGGACGTGGCGACAGCGCCGACCGATAACGACACCAAGTTCGATTTCATAATCCATCTGCTCGCTTAGCCGCGGCTTCACCACCGGGTCGAAGGGGCCGTTGATGCAGGACACCTGCTTGTTAAACCACAGCTGCGACGACGGGATAGCAATGCCCGCCTGCCGCGCCTCCTCAGCATGCTTGCGGTAGTTCATGCCGATGCCGAGAAATTTTTGCGGATCGATAATTGGCGCTTCGAGGTGGACATCCTCCAGCGCCACCGCCGGGCCGCTCGCCTGTTCGAGCCGTGCGCGGAGCGCCGGCAGATCGTTGAGCAACTGGCGCATCGAATGCTCGATACCGGCAACTTCGGACAGATCGACAACCGTGGAACCGACAACTTTTCCGAGACGAGTTCGCCCCTGGTGGGTATAGCGCACGAGCTTCATATCACTCCTTTTTATGCCGCAAAGGGCGTCATTTGTGACAGCACAATCTGCCAGCCCTGCGGGGTACGACGCAGCACCAGCGTGGAAAAACCGTGGCGAACCCGTTCGGTGCCATCGCTCAACGAACGCACGATATTGCAGGTTTCACCGCTGATAATGGCAATATCGCCCAGCAGCCGGATCTCCGGCGTTGGCCGCTCAATAGCGACAAAACCACCCATTCTGGCCACATGTTCGAGGAAAGCGTCTTTACTGTGCGCCATCCCGGTGCTGTGAATATGCAACAGATCGTCAGCCAGCAGCGGTGCGAGACGTTCACGATCGCCGGCAACCAATGCCCGCTGGCGTTCCGTCTCCAGCGCCAGCAACGCCTGGATATCGGCGTTCATAGCAGCCCCTCGTAGGATCCGCCGTCGAGCTGCAGGTTTTGCCCGGAAATGTAGGAGGCCTGATGGCTACACAAAAAGGCGCAGGCGGCAGCAAACTCGTCCGGGCGACCGAAACGACCGGCGGCGATGGTGGCTTCATTACGGCGGCGCGCCTCTTCCAGGCTAATGCCCTCTTTGGCCATCAGCCGCTCCAGCATAAATGCCTGGCGTGGCGTATCGATACGCTCCGGCAGCAGGTTATTAATGGTCACGTTGTCGGCGACCACCTCACGACTAATCGCTTTACAGATCGCCGTCAGCGCGGTGCGTGCCGAGGTGGAAAGCCCCATCATGTAGTGCGGTGCCTTAACCATGGCCGAGGTGATATTGACGATCCGTCCGAAGCGCCGCTGCTGCATTCCCGGCAGCCAGGCCCGGATCAGCTGCACCGCTGGAATGAAATTGGCCGCCATCGCCGACAGCAGCGCCTCTTCATGCCAGTCGGTGAGCGCCCCGGGCAGCGGCCCGGCGTTGTTGGTGACCAGAATGTCAATCTGCGGGTAAGCCGCAAGGATCGCTGCCCTGCCTTCCTGCTGCGTCAGGTCGGCGACGATCGTCGTTACCGCGATTTGCGGAAAACGCGCGCACAGCGCCGCCGCCGCGCGCGCCAGTTTCTCTTCATGACGCCCGTTAAGAACGACGTTTACCCCTTCCGCCGCCAGCGCCGTCGCACAGGCAAGCCCCAACCCCTGTGATGATGCGCAGACAAACGCCAGCCTGCCGGCAATCCCCAGATCCATTCTCCGCTCCTGAATGTTAATCATTGGTAAAATAATGTACATATATTGATATATCTCAAATTGCGATATGTCTAGATTTGCCGGGAGGATTAGAATGAAAGTCGGAGATGGCTCACGAAAGAGAACCGTACAGAAAATACCCGTTACACCAGATTGCGGACAGGAACCGGCCTGCAGACCGCATGATGTGGGGTCCGCAGGGTATTATCAGGTTCGGGGTGAGGGAGAAGCTGTGGTTAACTGATTTGCGCCAGCTGCTGCTGGATCTCATCGAGGAACAGCGGCAGCGCGCTGGGCTGGTAATCCCGGGAAAGGTAAATGCCGTAGACGCTCAGCGCTTTCGGGGTCCAGGCGGGCAGTACCGGCTTGAGCGCCCCGCTGTTCAGGGCGCGCTGCGCCTCCAGTACCGGCAGCATCGCAATGCCGCATCCGGCCACCGCCGCGTCCAGCAGTAATGAAGAGATCCCGGCGCTGAGATTACCGGAGACCGCCACCGACACCGCCTCCCCCTCGGGGTCGGTAAACTGCCACTGCGGGGCGGCAAAATGGCTGTAATGCAGGCAGTTGTGCTGGCTCAACTCTGCCAGAGTCTGCGGCTGTCCGTGCAGCTGTAGCCAGCGCGGGGAGGCACACAGGACCGAGCGACAGACTCCGAGACGGCGAGCAATGGCGCCAGGCTCCGGGTTGTCGGTAATGCGAATGGCCACGTCAATACGCTCGCCAATCAGGCTCACCGGATGGTTATTGATATCAAGCTCCAGGCGAAGCTGCGGGTAACGGGCGAGAAAATCTGGCAACAGCGGCGAAATCAGCTGCATTGCCGTAAAGTGAGCGCAGGCAACACGCAGCGTCCCGCTGGGCACCGCCCGTTCGGTTTGACCGGCAATTTCGTCCGAAAGCTGGGTCAGGCTGCGGGTTTTTTGCAGCACTTTCTCACCGGCGGCGGTTAACGTCAGTTTACGGGTTGAACGGTGGATCAGCCGGGTCCCCGCCCAGTGCTCCATCTGTTCCAGATAGCGGCTGACCATAGGCCGCGACATGCCCAGCGCGCGGGCGGCGGCGCTCAGGCTACCCAGTTCGCAGATCCGCATGTAGACCTGCGCGGCGATAATTCTGTCCATCTGACACTTCCATCTGCACGATTTATGAAACTCAGCATCTCTTTTTTCAGGAATTTTCGCAAATCAGGAAATCCGTAAAATAGCGTCATTCACCTGATACTGAGAAAACCACCATGAAATTATCTGCCCTTGCTATTGCCACCGCCCTGTTCAGCAGCGCCGCGTTTGCCGCGCCCTTAACCCTCGAGACCTACAACCCGCAGGATAAAGGGATTTTCGCCGTTAACTCGACGCTGGTCTCTGGCCCCCATGAAGCGGTGCTGTTTGATGCGCAATTTAGCGTGAAGGACGGTGAAAAACTGGTCGAGATGATCCGCAGCAACGGCAAACCGTTGACCCGTATCGTGATAACGTCCGGTGACCCGGATTTTTATTTTGGTCTGGAGCCGCTGGTGAAGGCCTTCCCGCAGGCGAAAGTAGTCGCCACCGCCGAAGTGGTGAACCATATTAACGCCACCAAAGCGGCGAAGCTCGCCTGGTGGGGTCCGCAGATGAAAGATGGCGCGCCGAAGCAGCTGTACACCCCGCAGGTGATCGACGCCACCACCTTCACCATTGACGGCGAAAAAGTGGAGCTCCGCCAGCCGCAGCACTATGCTGCTTTCGTCTGGATCCCGGGCAACAAGACCCTCCTCGGGGGAACCGGCGTTGCCTGGGGGATGCACGTGTGGACCGCAGATACCCAAAGCGCAGAAAGCCGCCAGCAATGGCGTCAAACCCTCAACGATATGGCCGCTCTGCATCCGCAGCGGGTGATCCCGGGCCACTACCTCGGTCCACTACCGGCCGGTGACCGCGCGATTACCTTCACCCACGACTATCTGCAGCAGTTTGAGCAGGCATTGAAGACGCATCACGATTCCGCTGGCGTGATCGGCGAAATGAAACAGCGCTGGCCTGGGCTGGCGGAAGAGAGTTCGCTGGAGCTGAGCGCGAAGGTGAATACCGGCGAGATGAAGTGGTAACAGGCCCCAGGCTGACGGGGCAATCGCGCCGTCATTCTGCACCGGCGACGAGCATCATGAGGATCGTTCATCAGGCAGTTCAGTATCCTGCCGGGTTGCGTTATGATGCCAGGCTTCAGGTGGCTGTCGAGTACAGACGGCCACCGCACACCGCCCGTCGGAGGAAACTTGAGAAGCGACACACGGTTATCACGCGTTTTGCACATACTGGTTCATCTGGCCTGTGACTCCGCAAACTATACCTCGCAACAGCTGGCTGACATGCTGGATACCAATGCCGTTCTGGTGCGCAGGACTATGGCCGGGCTGCGCGAAGCCGGTTATGTACGTTCTGAAAAAGGGCATAACGGCGGCTGGTCATTAAGTTGCGACCCGCACCAGGTCACCCTGCTGGATATTTATAAAGCCCTGGGGATTACCCATCTTTATAACCTTGGAATTAGCCGGGATAACCCCCATTGTCTGATTGAAAATACCGTTAATGCAGAACTGGACGACGCCTTAAACCAGGCAGAATTACTGCTCATGAACCGCCTGAATGAAATAACACTCAGCTTCCTTTGCGATAAGTTTAAAGAAAACAATCGCTAAGCGCGTTATTCACCAGCGTTTCCCCACCCGACATTTATCGATATGTGCTTTCGTTTTCACGATGCCCAGAGCGTCGTGTTGATTTTGTCTGATTTAGATCGTACCTTTTGTTGTTACATGAGTTACTCACACTATCAGGAGTTATTGTGCAACAGATTATTGATCCATCTACCCTTCAGGCGTTATGGTCCTGCATCGTGCTCAGCGTTGCTGCTGCCAGCATTTCATTTACCATCACCCAGACCGAACTTTTTGTTCCGCTGCGTAATTTTGCCAATAAAATCGGCCATATGACCGGCTATCTGTTCCACTGTTTTTATTGCATGAGTCACTGGGTAGTCCTTGCCGGGGTTCTCATTTATCGCCCGCTGATTATCAGCAGTGGTAATATTTATATTGACCTCGTTATTACTCTGTTTTTCACCATCACCCTCGCCACATTCGTCAGCGGTTTTATGTTCCGCTCTTTTATTTATGTCATGGACAAAAAGATGAAAGAGAGTGAGCTTAAAGAGATGATGAACAAAAACAGTCAAAAATAAAAAAAGGCGATCGTTGAGATCGCCTTCTTCGGATAGCTTAACCTTGCAGGTCAACGTTATTCGGGATTATTTCGCCAACAGTTCCTTGCGGATTATCTCGGCGCCGGCGCTTAACGCCTGCAGCTTGCCTCTGGCGACCTGACGCGATAGCGGCGCCATGCCACAGTTGGTTGACGGATAGAGTTTGTCGGCATCAACAAACTGCAATGCTTTGCGCAGAGTGTTGGCCACTTCTTCCGGCGTTTCAATGGCGTTGGTTGCCACGTCAATTGCCCCGACCATCACTTTTTTACCGCGAATCAGCTCCAGCAGATCCATCGGCACCCGCGAGTTATGGCACTCCAGCGAGATAATATCGATTTTTGAGGTTTGCAGTTTCGGGAACGCTTCTTCATATTGCCGCCACTCTGAACCCAGCGTCTTTTTCCAGTCGGTGTTAGCCTTAATGCCGTATCCGTAGCAGATATGCACCGCGGTTTCACATTTCAGCCCTTCGACCGCTCTTTCCAGCGCGGCGATACCCCAGTCATTAACCTCATCGAAAAACACATTAAATGCTGGCTCATCAAACTGGATAATATCCACCCCGGCCGCTTCTAACTCTTTGGCTTCCTGATTGAGGATCTTCGCAAATTCCCATGCCAGTTTTTCGCGGCTTTTATAGTGGTTATCATACAGCGTATCGATCATCGTCATCGGCCCCGGCAAGGCCCATTTAATCGGCTGGTCGGTGAGCTGACGTAAATAGCGCGCGTCGTCGACAAATACCGGCTTTTTACGGGCAACTTCACCCACCACGCTCGGTACGCTGGCCTCATAGCGGTTACGGATTTTAACCACCTGACGGTTCTCAAAATCCACGCCATCAAGGTGTTCAATAAAGGTGGTGACAAAATGCTGGCGCGTTTGCTCGCCATCGCTGACGATATCAATACCCGCCAGCTGTTGTTCCTGCAGCGCCAAACGCAGGGCGTCCTGTTTCCCCTCAACTAAGATCTCATCCTGCAATTTCCACGGCGACCACAGAGTCTCGGGCTGCGCAAGCCACGAAGGTTTCGGTAAACTGCCCGCTGTTGACGTTGGTAATAATATTTTCATAATAGAGAGCCTTGTTATTTTGTTAATTACAGCGCGCAGCTAGCGGACCATTGTTCAAGAATTTTTTTATAGGGCTGGATGAAGTTCTGTTCCGTAAACTTGCCCTGCTCAATCGCCAGGTGACTCCGCTCTTCGCGGTCGTAAACAATTTTGGTTAACGAATGATCCTGGTTACTCAGGTTTGGCTGATAGTATTGCCCGGCGGCGGTGTTGGCATTGTAAATTTCCGGACGGTAAATTTTCTGGAAGGTCTCCATGGTACTGATGGTACCGATCAGTTCCAGACTGGTGTAATCACTCAGTAAATCACCGGCGAAATAGAATGCCAACGGCGCAACGCTATTTTTCGGCATGAAATAACGAACCTGCAAGCCCATTTTCTTAAAATACTGCTCAGTCAGCGAAGAGTCCTGCTGCTGATATTCATCTCCCAGTACCGGATGCTGATTCCCGGTGCGATGATAGATATCTTTGCTGGACACGCTCAGGCAGATCACCGGCGCTTTGCTGAACTGCTGGCGGTATTCATTTGAATTGACAAAATGCTTGAAGATATTGCCGTGTAGCTCGCCAAAGTTTTCAGGAATACTAAACTCAGGCTTGTTTTTATTGTGTTCCAGCAGCAACACGCTGAAGTCATAGTCACGGACATAAGACGAGAAATTATTGCCGACGATGCCTTCAATACGTTCGTTGGTTTTTTTATCAATAATATTGGTTTTCAGTATTTCAATGACCGGGAACGCATCGCCCTGCGCTTCAACGCTCATATCAACCGAGATGATTTCCAGCTCAACAGAATAACGGTCGCCTTTAAGATTATCCCAGTACGCCAGGGTATTAAAACGATTGTTCATCATCACCAGGGTGTTACGCAGGTTCTCCTGACGATTCTCTCCCCGGGCCAAATTGGCGAAGTTAGTGGTAATACGCGTATTGTCCGAAGGGTTATAATTCTCATCGAAACAACTGCTTTTAATGGTGAAGCTGAAGTCTTTGCTCATGATGTCTTGTACCTGCGTTCTGCGATGAAAGCTGAAGTTATTGCTTGAACAACGGGAATAACCACTTATTATCTGCGGGCTTTCCCATTTAGGGGCTTTCATTTTGGCTACCGTTGATGAGTTATATTTTATGCCAGAGCCCTTAGAGCAGAGAAAGCGACTTAATTTCATCACAACATGAGCCATTTTCATGGTCGGGGATTAACCCGGAAAGCAGATGGTTGCGCAAACGGAGGGGCTAAGAGAATTAACCTGAAAAGCCAAGGTTATTCTGATGCTGGATGAACCTGAAGCCATAATATTATTGTGGTTAATTAAGACGGCTTCGGCTCTTTTAATTGATATTAAAAACGCGGCAATAATTAATGACAATAATTAAATGGGACTATAAAGTAAAATATCACTGAAACTGAAGGAGATAGCGCAGACCGTTTTGCGTACTGTTTTGCTGTACGCCGGGTGCGCTCGCTGACTTACAGGATATCCCAGATGCAACAAATTGCGTTTTATATTCTTATTGCCAGCCTGACCATTGCCAGCCCTGGACCGGGCGTGTTACTCACCCTGACCAACACTCTTAATTATAACCTTCGCAATGCCATGGCCGGGATCGTCGGCGTCGCCGTTGGCATGGGTGTGATATCGATTATCGCGGCCAGCAGTGTCGGCGTGCTCATTACGACGTCACCCTTCGCCTTGTTGGCCGTGAAGATCGTCGGGGCCGCTTACCTGATTTATCTTGGGATCAAATTATATCGTTCCGCTCCGCGGGTGTTGAACCAGCACACCAATACGCCAGAGGCAGTCACCCCGCCGTCCACCACTCAGCGCTTTCGCCAGGGAGTGCTGGTTTCCTTGCTCAATCCCAAGCCTATCGTCTTCTTTATGGCGCTGTTTCCCCAGTTCATTAATCCGCAGCAGCCCTTTGTTCCCCAGTTTTCGCTGCTGTCTGGGATCTTCTGCCTGCTGGTAATGACCATCCATTCTCTTTACGCCCTTTTCGCGCACTCGGTAAAGAAGAAGATGTCTTCCGGTAACCTCTTTCGCAAACTCAATAAAACCGGCGGGATGGTGTTCATGTGTTTTGCTGCAGGTCTCCTCATTTCTGCCCTGCATCCCTATATCTGAGCCTCTGTTTGCCTTTGGGCTGTTGGTGCCCACATTCAGACTGATGAGGTTGCCATTGCCGCCAAAATAGACCACGATAGATAGCACGGTATCCAACGGGTGCCGTTCTTAGGGTTACATTTCGTCCGGTAACGCCGGGCTTGTCCTTGAAACAGAAGTGGATTAAGGAGTAAGAATGAAATCGAACCACCATGCACGTCATCTTCTCGGCCTGAACTATAAGCTCTCCCAGCAGAAAAAAGTGGTGCTGGACGGCGAGAGTGAAACCACCATTAACCATGCTCATGCCACCGGACGCAAACGCCGCGCTGGCTAACTCTTCAGCTGAGTGATGATAAAAACACCGTCCTTTCGTCAGGATGGTGTTTTTTTAACACAATTCCCCCTCTTTGATAGCATCTGCTCTATAATCTGCCCCGCTGCTTTCCCTGCCAGCCCGCACGCTTATCGCCGCGCCCGGTCTGAAGTGAACATCAAGGAGTTAGTGCGATGCAATTCACCCATAAGAAAAACCGTTCTCTGTATATCCCTTACGCTGGCCCCGTTCTGCTCGAATTCCCTCTTCTCAACAAAGGTAGCGCCTTCAGTATGGAAGAGCGCAGCAGCTTTAACCTGCTGGGCCTGCTGCCAGAAGTCGTTGAGACCATCGAAGAGCAAGCTGAACGTGCCTGGATCCAGTACCAGGGATTTAAAACTGAGATCGATAAACACATTTACCTGCGCAACATTCAGGACACCAACGAAACGCTGTTTTACCGCCTGATTGGCAACCATCTCGACGAGATGATGCCGGTTATCTATACCCCGACCGTCGGCGCGGCCTGTGAACGTTTCTCCGAGATCTACCGCCGCTCACGCGGGGTGTTCATCTCCTATCAGAACCGCCACAACCTTGACGACATCCTGCAAAACGTCCCCAACCACAACGTCAAAGTTATCGTCGTCACCGACGGTGAACGTATCCTCGGTCTTGGCGATCAGGGTATTGGCGGGATGGGGATCCCAATCGGCAAACTGTCGCTGTATACCACCTGCGGCGGTATCAGCCCGGCCTATACGCTGCCGATCGTGCTGGATGTCGGCACCAACAACCAGCAGCTGCTCGACGATCCGCTGTATATGGGCTGGCGTCATCCGCGTATTACCGACGACGACTATTACCAGTTTGTCGATGACGTGATCCAGGCGATTAAACACCGCTGGCCGGACGTACTGCTGCAGTTCGAAGATTTCGCGCAGAAGAACGCCATGCCGCTGCTTAACCGCTATCGTAATGAAATTTGCTCATTCAACGATGATATTCAGGGTACTGCCTCGGTTACCGTCGGAACGCTGATTGCCGCCAGCCGCGGCGCAGGAAGCCAGCTGAGCG
Source organism: Klebsiella sp. R390 (assembly GCF_051131745.1). Taxonomy (NCBI): domain Bacteria; kingdom Pseudomonadati; phylum Pseudomonadota; class Gammaproteobacteria; order Enterobacterales; family Enterobacteriaceae; genus Klebsiella; species Klebsiella sp. R390. The sequence goes on from NZ_CP180445.1 coordinate 90,924, forward strand.
AACAGAAAATTGTCTTCCTCGGCGCCGGTTCTGCCGGTTGCGGTATCGCCGAGCAGATCATCGCGCAGATCCAGCGTGAAGGACTCAGCGAAGAAGAAGCACGCCAGCGCGTGTTTATGGTTGACCGTTTCGGCCTGCTGACCGACGCGATGCCTAATCTGCTGCCGTTCCAGAGCAAGCTGGTGCAAAAGCGCGACAACCTACAGCAGTGGGATACCACCAACGAAGTCCTGTCCCTGCTCGATGTGGTGCGCAACGTCAAACCAAATATTCTGATCGGCGTGTCTGGCCAACCGGGCCTGTTCACCGAAGAGATTATTCGCGAGATGCATAAGCACTGCCCGCGTCCAATCGTGATGCCGCTGTCGAACCCGACTTCACGGGTGGAAGCGACGCCGCAGAACATCCTGAGCTGGACCGACGGCGAAGCGCTGGTTGCCACCGGCAGCCCGTTTGCGCCGGTCACCCTGAAAGGCAAGCAGTATGTGATTGCCCAGTGCAACAACTCCTATATCTTCCCGGGTATCGGTCTTGGGGTTATTGCCTCGGGCGCTTCCAGGGTCACGGAAGATATGCTGATGGCCGCCAGCGAAACCCTGGCAAAACACTCGCCGCTGGTGAATAACGGCGAAGGCCCGGTGCTGCCGGAGCTGAAAGATATCCAGACCGTTTCGCGCGCCATCGCCTTTGCGGTCGGGAAAGTCGCCCAGGAGCAAGGTGTTGCGGTCAAGACCTCGGCCGAAGCGCTGCTGCAGTCAATCAGCGATAACTTCTGGCTGCCGGAGTACCGTAACTACCGCCGGACCTCGATCTGATTGTTGGCTGAACTCGTTCGATAAGCCTAACGGGCCTGCTTGCAGGCCCTTTTTTTGTGCCCGCCCCCACCATCTTTTGTTGCTAGCCAAATCCCGGCAAGGGTTCTACACTGCCTGTACCCATCAACCTACTGGATAAAATAAGGAGGACCCCATGCTGTTACGTGAAATATCGACTTTTTCACTGACATTTGGTCATCGTACCCGCTCAAGCGTTATCGATATCGTGCTGCGATAACTTCGGCTTGAGCGAAGACACCAGAGACTAACTCCCTTCCCTCGGGCTTACCGGGTTATCGTCAGCGATGTTTGACGAGGCATTTCTATGCCTGTAACTCTTGAGTAAGTTCACGATGAGTACATTATTTACCGCACAATCCCTGCATGTTGAAACGGCATTCGGGCCGCTTTTCATCGACCTCTCTTTTACGCTGAAAAAAGGCGACCGCATCGGCCTGATAGGCCACAACGGTTGTGGCAAAAGCACCCTGCTACAGGTGCTGGACGGCACAATGACGCCAAATTCCGGCAGCGTGGCGCTGGCGCACCATTGCCTGCTGGCGCGGGTTGAACAACATATCGCCGCCGATCTGCTGCAACATCCTCTGGTTGAGGTGGTGCTGGCACGCCTGCCCGCCGCCGAACGCGAACGCCAGCGCTGGCAGGCCGAACGACTGCTGGCGGAGATGGGGTTTGTCGCCGCGGAATTCAGCCAGTGCGCCGCGACGCTGAGCGGCGGTCAGCATACTCGCCTGCTGCTGGCCCGGGCGTTGATTCAACAACCGGACCTGTTGCTGCTGGACGAGCCGGGCAACCATCTCGATCTCCCGACCTTGCTGTGGCTGGAAAGCTTCTTGCAAACCTGGCAGGGGAGCTTCGTTGTGGTGTCGCACGATAACCTCTTACTGGATGCTGTAACTAATACCAGTTGGATCCTGCGCGACAACACCCTGCATGCCTTCTCTCTGCCCTGCACCGCCGCCCGTCAGGCGCTGGCGGAACGGGATGAAAGTGACGCGCTGCGTCATAAGGCTGAACAACGAGAAATTGACCGCGTCAGCGCCAGCGCCAAACGGCTGGCGACCTGGGGACAGGTCTATGACAACGAAGATCTCTCGCGCAAAGCCAAGCAGATGGAAAAGCAGGTCACCCGCCTGAAGGAGAGCCAGACCGAACTGACCAGCGGCACCCCGTGGCGACTGGCGTTAAACGGCGATGCCCTGCGCGCTGACCGGTTGCTTGAGATCTACCAGCTCCCGGTCGCTCCGGCCCCTGGCCTGCCTGCTCTGTTCACCGCCGAACACGCGCGCCTGCGCAGCGGCGACCGGGTGGCCATCATGGGGCGTAACGGCGGCGGTAAATCGTCGCTGCTGCGCCTGCTGTGGCGGCAGATGCAGGAGACGGTTGTGGTTGACGGACTCTGTCTGCATCCCCGGCTGAAGCCCGGCTACTATGACCAGTCGTTGCATCAGCTACCGGATACCGCCACTTTGCTGGAGGCGCTGGAACCTTTTGAACCCGCCGCGGAATCCCGCAAACGGGCGCTGATCGGCGCCGGATTTGGCTGGAGTCGTCACGGACAAAAGGTCAGTACCCTCAGCGGCGGCGAGCGATCGCGGCTGCTGTTTGTCGGCCTGTCGCTGGCTCGCTACAGTCTGTTGTTGCTGGATGAACCGACCAACCATCTGGATATGGAAGGTAAAGAGGCGCTGGCAGGCTGCCTGCGGGACTATCCCGGCGGCCTGCTGTTGGTCAGTCACGACCGTCAGCTGATTGACCAGAGCTGTAACCGCTTCTGGTTGATTGACGAAAACGGACTGAGCGAATGGTACAGCGCGGACGAGATTTACGCGCAGCTACGCGAGACGACGCGCCAGCCCGTCATGCACGTTGATAGCGCGACGGCACCCGCGGCGCCTGCTGAAGATGAGGACAAGCTGCTGGAACAGCTGATTGTGCTGGAGCAACGGCTGGCGGAAGATCTGTCGCGCAAACCGAAGCACCAGAAGCCCCAGCTTCAGGCACAATGGCGAGAGGCTATCGCAGCGCTTCATGCCAGACTGCAATAATCCCGCACGACCGCCGGCTAAGGTCACCCCTTAGCCGGCTTTTCATCAGCAACGATTGAAGGGGTTATTCTGCTGAACTGCTGTTCGGTCATCATCATCCCCCACTGATCGCCCTGCCACTCTTTAGACAGCGTAAATCCAAAGGATTCATACAGCTTGCGCGCGGCGTTCAGACCGCTGAAGGTCCATAGCTGTACCCCCGCAAAGGCGTGGCGATCGCAGAAGGCCATGGCCTCCGCCAACAGGCGCCGTCCGACGCCGCTGCCCCGGCAGCTGTCATCAAGGATAAACCAGCGCAGATGGGCCTGGTTGTCGCCGAGATCTTCACCATCGATGGCCACCGAGCCGACAATAGTGCCGTTGTGTAGCGCCAGCCAGATTTGATTGCGCTCGGCGCTAAGCCGTGGGGCAAACTCCGCCACGCCGCTGGCGACTTTGCCCTCAAAAAAATGACCAAACTGATAGTTCCGGGCGTAGTACTCACCGTGCATCTGCGCGATACGGCCAATCATCCCGGGATGATAGCCGGTGACGATCTCAATGCGCTTTCCCGCCTCCGGCAGCGGCCGGTCGCGGCATTGTGCCAGCGCCTGCGCGTAGGCGTTGAGCCCCTGCGCCACGCTGGCCTGCTGTTCGGCATCGAGATGCGCCAGCGCATCAACCACCCGCATCGCGCCGTATTCGTTGATCCTGACCACCGTTGCCCGGCCCTTGTCCGTTAGCTCAAGCTGCTTATAGCGGGCATCGTTATCGGCGGTTTTCTCCTCGATTTCCCCCGCCGCCAGTAGCCGCGATAGCATGCGGCTGACGCTCGATTTCTCAAGGCCCAGAATCTGTACCAGCTGCGCGGCGGTCATCGCCCCGTGTCCGGCGATTTCCAGCAACGTGTGGACGGCGGAGGGTGAATACTCGGTTGCCGCAAGGGTGGAATTCATAAAGCCGAGTTCGCGAACCATCAAGCGGGACGCGCGGCGGATATCATCGATCAGCGGTGTATTGGTCATTGGCGTAGTGGCAAGGCAATTGATAGTTGCACAATACAACCATTATTTATATTGCCCTGTCAACCGCCGGGCCTGATGACGCCAGGCCCAGCACTGGCGGGAAATGCTGGCTTATCGCCAACGAGTCAGGAGAAAAAATGGCAGGCGGTAATCTTTGCAGATTGAGAGGTTAACAGGCGCCGTCTGACGCCTGTTTTTATCTTATTGCGCTTTTTTGGCTTTCCAGGCATCCCAGGCCTGTTTAATTTCCTGCTTCGCCACGTCAGCATCATTAAAACCGTTCAGCTCCACTTTTTTGCGGCCATCCGGTAACTGCTTATAGACGCGGAAAAAAGCCTGCAGGCGTTCCTGCTCAATTTTCGGCAGGTCGCTGATGTTTTTGATATCGTCGTAGGTCGGGTCGATTTTACTGGCCGGGACCGCAATGATCTTATCGTCCTTCTCCCCACCATCGATCATTTTCAGCACGCCGATGGCCCGCAGTTTGATCAGCGTCCCTGGTGCCATCGGTGCGCGGGTGTAGAACACCACGTCCAGCGGATCGCCATCCCCCGCCAGCGACTGGGTCAGTGAACCATAGTTAGCCGGATAGGCTACCGGCATTGACTGGAAACGGTCGGCAATAATAAAACCGGTTTTGGCGTCGGTCTCGTACTTGATAATCCCACCCGTCGGGATCTCAGTGACCGCGTAGAACTCTTCCGGGTTGTTATCCGGCTGTGGAAAATCAAGGACGTTGTCAGCCTGAACGGCAGCAGACAGGAAAAGTGCGGCGCTGAAGATGGTTTTTACCAGATGCATTGTTGTATCACTCTGTCGTTATAAGAAATTTGTCGCTGACAGCGTGCCGATAAGCCATGAAAGAATAATGACATTTGTGTTTCACCATTATTAACAGCCATGCGAGCGGAATATAACCATCTTTTTCACTATCCGTGCTGACAAACTCCACACATTTGACTACCTCACTTGCATTCCTTGCCATATGGGTTAATCCTTAATGAGTATTATTCTTAGGTAATACCACAATTTTTTCCTCAAATTTCAAGGAGTAGATATGAAGGCAGCCGTTGTCACCCACGATCATCAGGTCAATGTAACGGAAAAAACACTGCGCCCTCTGCAACACGGAGAGGCTTTGCTGAAAATGGAGTGCTGTGGCGTGTGCCACACCGACCTGCACGTGAAAAACGGCGATTTTGGCGATACCACCGGGATCATTCTCGGCCATGAAGGGGTCGGGGTGGTTCAGCAGGTAGGACCAGGCGTCACCTCCCTGAAACCAGGCGACCGTGCCAGCGTGGCGTGGTTCTTCGAAGGCTGTGGACACTGTGATTACTGTAACAGCGGCAACGAAACGCTGTGTCGCTCGGTAAAAAATGCCGGTTACAGCGTCGATGGCGGGATGGCCGAAGAGTGCATCGTGACCGCTAACTATGCTGTCAAAGTACCGGACGGTCTCGACTCTGCTGCCGCCAGCAGCATCACCTGCGCGGGCGTCACCACCTATAAAGCGGTGAAAGTGTCCCACATTAAACCGGGCCAATGGATCGCAATCTACGGCCTCGGCGGCCTCGGCAACCTGGCGCTGCAGTATGCGAAAAACGTGTTTAATGCCAAAGTTATCGCCATCGACGTTAACGATGCGCAGCTGGCGCTGGCATCCGAGATGGGCGCAGACCTGACCATCAACTCCCGCAATGAAGATGCGGCGAAGATCATTCAGGAAAAAACCGGTGGCGCGCAGGCTGCGGTCGTCACCGCCGTGGCCAAAGCGGCGTTTAACTCCGCCGTTGACGCGGTACGCGCCGGTGGCCGCGTGGTCGCCGTCGGCCTGCCGCCGGAAGCCATGAGCCTGAATATTCCGCGCCTGGTACTGGATGGTATTGAAGTGGTTGGTTCGCTGGTCGGCACCCGTCAGGATCTGACCGAAGCCTTCCAGTTCGCCGCCGAAGGCAAAGTGGTACCGAAAGTGACCCTGCGCCCGCTGGGCGATATCAACGCTATCTTTAAAGAGATGGAACAGGGACAGATCCGCGGCCGTATGGTCATCGACTTCCGCCGCTAATCCTCGCGCCTCTCCCTTCGGGAGGGGCCGTTTTACCCCACAGCGTCGTTCCTACCTCACCGCAGATTTTTCCCCGGCACGGCAAATGCCTTTTCCGCAAATGCTTAGCGCAATTCCTTGGTTCCTTTGTTTTTAGCCGCACCTGATGATGGCAACACAATAGATAACAAAGGAATTCACCATGCAAAGCCGTGTTCGCCTGCCCGCGTTGGCAGCCCTTATTTTCTCCGCTGCTTTTTCCGCCTGGGGCGCCGATACACCGGTCAAAGGGGGAACATTAGTCTATCTGGAGCAACAGCCGCATACCAATCTCTATCCGCCAGCCGGTGGTTTCTACCCCAACGGCGGGATCCTGAACCAGATAACCGATAAGCTGACCTGGCAAAACCCGAAGACCCTGGAAGTCGAACCGTGGATCGCACAAAGCTGGGTCACCAACGCCGACAAAACCGAATATACCTTTACCCTGCGCCCCGGCGTGACCTTCTCCGACGGCACGCCGCTGGACGCTAACGCGGTCGCCAAAAATTTCGATACCTACGGCCTCGGCAATAAGGCCCAGCGCCTGCCGGTCTCTGAAGTCATCAACAATTATGACCACAGTGAAGTTATCGATCCGCTGACGGTCAGGTTCTACTTCAAAAAACCGTCACCCGGTTTCCTGCAGGGCACCGCCACTATCGGCTCCGGGCTGGTTTCCCTTAGCACCCTACAGCGCAATTTCGACGAGCTTGGCGATGCGCGCCATATCATTGGGTCCGGGCCCTTTGTGGTCAAAGATGAAAAACCGGGCCGCGAACTGACGCTGGTTGCGCGCAAAGATTATCAGTGGGGGCCGAAAAACCTCGCGCAACAAGGGCCAGCCAACCTCGACGGCATCACCATTATCGTCACGCCGGAAGACAGCGTACGTATTGGCGCCTTGCTGGCGGGCCAGGCAGGTTTTATCCGTCAGGTTCAGGCCTACGATGAGAAACAGACCACCGATCAGGGCCTGCGGGTGTACGCCGCGCCAACCCGCGGGGTTAACGACAGCCTGAGCTTCCGCCCTGATAACCCGCTGGTTTCAGACCTGCGCGTGCGTCAGGCGTTACTGCACGCCACCAACGCCAGACAGGTGGTCGATACCCTGTTCTCAGCTAACTATCCGCAGGCGACCTCGGTGCTCGCCAGCACGGCGGCGGGCTACGTTAACCTCAGCGACAAATTGACCTTCGATCAGGCCAAATCCCGACAACTGCTTGATGACGCTGGCTGGAAACCGGCTGCCGACGGCATCCGGGAGAAAGCGGGCCAGCGCCTGGCGCTGACGGTCTATGAATCTTTGCCGCAGCCGCAAAACAAAGAGGTGCTACAGCTGATTGCCCAGCAGTGGCGTCAGGTCGGCGTCGCGCTGAGCGTGAAAGCCGGCGACGCCGGCAGTCGGGTTATCGATAATCTTGACCCGCTGAAGACCCCGCTGACCGTCTCGGAAGTCGGCCGCGCGGACCCGGACGTGGTGAAAAGCATGTTCTTCCCGGCCAACCGCGACGCCCTGCTGCAACGGGGTGGCTCCAGCGACAAAGTGCAACAGTTCCGTGACGATAAGCTCAACGATCTGCTGAGCGCCATTTCCGCCGAAGTCGATACGCCAAAACGGCTACAGCTGACCGGAGATGCCCAACGCTATCTGTTGGATAACGCCTACGTGATCCCAATCTTTGAAGAGCCGCAGGTCTTTGCCGGTGCGCCCTGGGTACAAGGTGTCAGTTTCGAAGCCGTAGGTCGCCCGTCGTTCTATGGCGCGTGGCTGGAAAAGCACTAAGGAGCCGCGAATGAGCTACCATCTCCTGCGGCGTCTCGGCTCCGGTTTACTGGTGCTATGGGCGGCGTTTACCCTCTCCTTCGTGCTGCTGCAGGTGCTGCCGGGTGACGCGGTGCTGATCAAGTTCCAGAATCCGGATCTCGGCCTCAGCCCGGCACAAATCGCCGAAATGCGCATGGCCTACGGGGCCGACAGCCCGCTCTGGACCCAGTATTTTCACACCTTAACGGCGATGTTGCAGGGGGATTTCGGCTATTCGTTACAGGCGGGGATTGCGGTCAGCACGCTGCTTGCCAGCAACCTGCCGGATACGCTGAGCCTGGCGGTCCCGGCGTTTATCCTCGCCATCGCGCTGGCATTTAGTCTGGCCTTTGCCGCCCGCCTGCCGGGTTTGCGCTGGCTGAGCAATGCCCTGCAATCCTTACCGGTGCTGTTTATCTCGCTGCCGACCTTCTGGTTAGGCATCGCGCTGATTCAGCTCTTCTCCTTCCAGTTGCGTTGGATCCCGGTGATCAACCCGGGGCCGTTGCAGGGGTTGATTCTGCCGGTTATCGCCGTCGCGGTGCCCATTTCAGCCCCGCTGGCGCAGATCCTGATGCGCAGTATGGATCAGGTAGCCGCCCTGCCGTTTGTCGCCGTCGCCCGCGCCAAAGGAATGAGCGAAACCGCCGTCCTGTGGCGACATGTCACCGGCAACGCCCTGCTGCCGGTGTTAAATATTGCCGGATTGCTGCTGGGAGAGCTGATTGCCGGTGCCTTAATCACCGAAACCGTATTTGGCCGCGGCGGCCTCGGTCAACTGACCCAGCAGGCGGTCAACAATCAGGATATTGCCGTGCTACAGGCGGTGGTGATGATTTCCGCCCTCGCCTTTGTATTGATTAACCTGTTGGTGGATCTGCTGATGCCGCTGCTCGATCCTCGTCTGAACACCGTTACCGGAGGGGCGATATGAGCCTTGTTGATTACGCCACTGCCGCCCGTCGACGGGCGCCTCACCGCCAGCCTCTACGCTGGCGTCCGGGATTATGGCTGGCCTGGAGCGTGATGATCGTTGCGTTGTTGATGGCGCTGGCACCACAGTGGTTCAGCACCGGAAATCCGCTGGAGGGCATAGCAGGTGCCCAGCGCCTGCCACCGCAGGCGGCGCACTGGCTGGGCACTGACCAGCTCGGGCGCGACCTGTGGACGCGAATTGTCTACGGCGCGGTGCAATCCCTTTCCGCCGCGCTGGCGGCGGTCGCCATTGGGCTGCTGATCGGCACGACCCTCGGCACCCTGGCCGGCGCTGCGGCCGGACGTGTTGAATCGCTGGTGATGCGCCTGGTAGACGTGCTGCTGGCAATCCCATCGCTGCTGCTGTCATTAACGGTGATCATTCTGCTTGGCTTCGGTACCGTCAACGCAGCGGTGGCCGTCGGGATCGCCAGCGTGGCCAGTTTTGCCCGTCTGGCGCGCGCGGAAGTGGTCCGCGTGCGCCACAGCGACTACGTCGAAGCGGCCTTCGGCAGCGGCGGCACCTTCTTTGCCGTCTTCTGGCGGCATATTTTGCCCAACTCCCTGACCGCCGTGCTGGCCTTCGCGACCCTGCAGTTTGGTCAGGCGATCCTCGCCCTCTCCACCCTGAGCTTTCTCGGCTACGGCACGCCACCGCCTGTGCCGGAATGGGGCCTGCTGATTGCCGAAGGACGGAACTATCTGTCAACCGCCTGGTGGCTGACCACCTTCCCCGGCGTGGCGGTGATCGCCGTGGTACTGGCGGCAAACCGCATCAGCCGTCAATTCACCGGAGAACGCCCATGAACGTATTACGCGTGGAAAATCTGCGCATCAGCTACCGTTCACACCAACGCTGGCAGGAAGTGGTGCATAACGTCAGCTTCACCCTCAACCCCGGCGAAATGCTGGCCCTGGTCGGTGAATCCGGTTCCGGTAAAACCACCACCGCCCAGGCGATTATCGGCCTGCTGGCAGACAACGCCCGGCGCGACAGCGGGCGCATTGAGATCAACGGCGAGGATATCAGCCGCTGGTCAGGCAAGCGGCTCGATAGCCTGCGCGGCGCGCGTATCAGCCTGATCCCGCAGGACCCCGGTAATGCCCTGAACCCGGTACAAACCATCGGGACACAGGTCGCTGAAATTCTGAGTCTGCATCAGAAAACCAGCGCCGCCGAGCGCAAACAGCAGGTTCTGGCGCTGTTAACGAAAGTTGGCCTCAGTCACCCCGAACAACGCTTCAATCAGTATCCGCACCAGCTCTCCGGCGGCATGAAGCAACGGGTGTTAATCGCCATCGCCGTGGCCCTTAAACCGGATTTGATTATTGCCGATGAACCGACCAGCGCCCTGGATGTGACCGTACAAAAGCGCATTCTCGACCTGCTTGATGCCCTGCGCCGGGAGTCCGGGACGGCGGTGCTGTTTGTCACCCACGATCTGGCGCTGGCGGCCCAGCGCGCCGACCGACTGCTGGTCTTTCGCCACGGGGAAATTCAGGAACAAGGGCTGACGACGGATGTGGTACGCACCCCGCAGCACGCCTACACTCGCCAGCTGTTGAGCGACCTGCAGGGCGAACGGTTGACCACCGGCGCGAAGGGCCGCCATACGCTGGGCACCCCGGCGATCCGCGCTGTTGATATCAGTAAACGTTTTGCGCTCGGGAACGGACAGCTGCAGGCGCTGGATGCGGTCAGCTTCGTGGTCACACGCGGTACGACTCACGCCCTGGTGGGCGAATCCGGTTCCGGCAAAACCACGCTGGCGCGGATCCTGCTGGGTTTTGAGCACGCCGACAGCGGTCACATCGCCATTGACGGGATCGACGCCGGTCATTTAAGCCGCGAGGCGCAGCGTCAGCTACGACGCAAAATTCAGTTCGTCTATCAGAACCCGTTCGCCTCGCTCGACCCGCGCCAGACGCTGTTTGCGATTATCGAAGAACCGCTGAAGAATTTTGAGCCGCTGCCGCCGGCGCTTCGCCGAGCCCGGGTCGAGGCGGTTGCCGCCCGGGTCGCGCTGGCTCCGGAACTGCTGACGCGAACCGCCCGCGAACTCTCCGGCGGCCAGCGCCAGCGGGTGGCCATTGCCCGTGCGCTGGTGCTGGAGCCGACGATTCTGGTCCTCGATGAAGCGACGTCGGCGCTGGACGTCACGGTGCAGGCGCAGATCCTCGCCCTGCTTCAGCAATTACAACAACAGCTGGGGCTGAGCTACCTGTTTATCACCCACGACCTGGCGACGGTACGCCGCATCGCCCAGAGCGTCACGGTGCTGCGCGCCGGTCAGGTGGTGGAATCCGGCGAGGTCAGCCGCCTGTTCAGCCAGCCCCAGCACGACTATACCCGCGAGCTCATCGCCGCCATTCCACACGTATCCACCCTCAGCAAGGAGATCGCATGACGCGTAAACGCCTGGGTTTTTTCACCCGCCTGCTGGACCATGCCACCCCGCAAGCGCGCTACCGGCTGGCAACCGAGCAGATTCGTCACGCCGAGCGCCTCGGTTTTGACAGCGCGTGGGTGGCGCAGCACCACTTCCACGAACAGGAAGGTGGCCTGCCTTCACCGCTGGTTTTTCTCGCCCATGTTGCGGCACAGACCGAACGGATCCGTCTGGGCACCGCCATTATTACGCTACCGATGGAAAATGCGCTGCGGGTCGCCGAGGACGCGGCGGTGCTGGATTTATTAGCCGACGGGCGCCTTGAAATTGGTTTTGGTTCCGGCGGTACGCCAACCTCATTTCTGCCATTCGGCTTAACCAGCGAACAGCGCGGGGCGGCCTTTGCCGATAACCTGCATCAAATCCTCAGCGCCTGGCGCGGCGACTCTCTCGCCCATCCCGATAATCATCTCTATCCGCCCGCACCACAGCTGGCACAACGGATCTGGATAGCTACCTTTTCTGTAGACGGCGCCGTTCGTGCCGGCAAGGCAGGTCACGGTTTGATGCTCTCCCGGACCCAGCCACGCCCGCCCGGACAGCCGGACTTAACGTTGGATGCGATCCAGAATCCGCTGATCGATGCCTATCTTGCGGCGCTGCCCGCCGGTATCGCGCCGCGGATCCTCGCCTCGCGCACCGCCTTTGTGGCCGACAGCCAGGACTACGCCCTGCAGGTCGCCGAACCGGGATTGCGCCAGCAGGCGGCGGCCCATCGCGCTGCGGGCCACCAGGTCATTGGTGACACTGTCACAGAACATCTGTCACAGTTCGACGCCCACGTCGGTGATGTCGACCATGTTCAGGCATCGCTGGCACAGGACAGTGTCCTGGCTCGCGTAACCGATATTTCGTTCCAGGTGCACTCCGTTGAGCCATCGCACCGCGACACCCTGCGTTCCATTGAGCTGATCGCTCAGCATATCGCCCCGCAACTAAGGTAGGAGTCACCATGACACTGAGTCAGGATATTTTGGCCGAACTGGCAGAGATCGCCCCGCATTCCCCATTAGCCGAGGCCCGGGCCGCGCGCGATGCCGCAACCCGCCACGCCCAGGGCAGCTATGAAGTGTTATTCAGCCAGCAGGATGAAGATTTTCCGCCAGACGAGCGCTTCGCCATCGCGGCCAAAGTGGCGAAGCTGCATCAGGCCGATGCGCTGGCCGCCCACTATGCCGGGTTTGGCCTCGCCGACCCCACCTCGGCACGGTTGACGCCGGCGCTGGCGTTCGCCCGCTTGCTAACCTTCACGCCAGTAGAGGCCACGCCCGCGGCGCTACAGGCGCTAACCCGCGCCGGCTGGACCCCGCGTGGTATCGTGACTCTCGCCCAGCTGATTGCATTCGTCAGTTTCCAGAGCCGGCTGCTTAACGGCCTGCGCTTGCTGAACGGCAAAACCAGTGCCAGCGCAGTGACCCCGGTAGCCGCCGGTTTCTGGCACACCACGCCACACACTGTCAGCGGCAAACCGGCACCGGTGCGTTTCACTCGCGAGGAACTTAACTGGGAACCCTGGCTGGACGCCAAACCGCTGGCGGAGTTCAGCGATGCCGAGCAGCAAACGCTGGCGAAATTCGGCCATACCGACTCCCCTTATTTTTGCCTGCTGGCGCGCAATCAGCCGGTGCTGGAGCAGCGCACCCTGACCGACAAAGGCATCTTCTATACCCCAGGCGGCCTTCCGCGTGCGGAACGTGAGCTGGCCGCCGCGGTCGCCAGTAAGGTGAACGGCTGTATCTATTGCGCGTCGGTACATGCCCGCAAGGCGGCGCAGCTGGCAAAAGAAGAGACGGCGATTGACACTCTGCTGGCGGTGACGCCGGGGGAACGGTTGAGCGACGGTCAGTCGCCGCGCTGGCAGGCGCAAATCGAGTTTGCTGCCGCCATTTCCGTGACGCCACCGGCCCTGAGCGCTGCGCATCTTCAGGGTCTGGAGCAGCAAGGTCTGGACACCCTGGCTCAGCTGGATGTGCTGCAATCGGCGGCGTTTTTCGCCTGGGCCAACCGGTTGATGCTGACCCTCGGCGAACCGTGGAAGACGGCTTAACCTACCGCGCCCGCCGCAAGGCGTACCCGCTGGTAGCGGGCGTAAATCAGCAACGAGGTCATCGCCAGGAATGACAGCAAGGCCGCCGGTAGCGTCACCGCGTTCCAGCCATAGCCATAGGTGATCATTATCCCGCCGCAGAATGCGCCGATGGCGCTACCGAGATTAAAGGCGATTTGCCCACCGGCGGCGCCGAGCATTTCGCCGCCGCGCGCGTTTTGCAGCAGCAAGATTTGCAGCGGTGCGGCCAGCGCAAACAACCCGGCGCAGCACAGGAAGGCCAACAGCAGCGAGGCGGTTTTCACGCCGCCGAACAGGAAGATCAGCAACAGCAGTAAGACAATACCGCCGTCGGTGACGGTGGCAATCTGCAGTGGGCTGAAGCGGCCGGATATTTTACCGCTCAGCAGGTTGCCGATAACCATCCCCAGCCCCACCAGCATCATGATGGCGATCATCGCGTTTTCAGAGAACCCGGCGACGTTGATCATAAACGGCTTGATATAGCTGAACCACGCGAATACCCCGGCGTTACCGAACATGGTTGCGGCAAAGATCAACCACGGTGCCGGTGATTTAAGAAAATGAAATTGTTCCCGCAGCCGCGCCGTCGAGCGGTCGAAAATAGTCGGAACCCACCAGAGGATCGACACCAGCACCGCCACGTTAAACAGGGCAATGGCCATAAACGTATAGCGCCAGCTGAACTGATGCCCGAGCCAGGTACCGGCAGGCACGCCGATCAGGTTGGCCACCGTCATCCCGGCAATCATCCCGGCAACCGCCGCGGTCACTTTACCCGGCGGTGCGACCTTCGACAGAATAATCGCGCCGACGCCAAAAAAGGCGCCGTGCGGGAAGCCCGACACCAGACGACCCAGCGCCAGCATTGGATAGCTGGAAGAGAAGGTAAACAGAGTATTCCCTATAATGCACAGCGCGGCGAGGAACAGCATGACCGACTTTAAGGAGTAACGGCTGGAAAATAGCGCCATTACCGGGGCGCCAATAACCACGCCAAACGCATAATACGAAATCATATTCCCGGCAGCGGGAATCGATATCCCGACATCATGGGCAATTTCTGGCAGCACGCCCATAATGCCAAATTCCGCCATCCCCAGGCCAAAGGTGCCCAGCGCCAGCGAAAAAATCGTCTTTTTCATTCAGGTCATCACATGTTTTTGGATTTGCGACCGGCATTATTGACCATCGCGTAGTGGCAGACCAGACAAAAACACGTAGTGACCCGATTGTCCATCAAATGGCCCAATCCCTGCATGCACGCAGTGGCCCGTAAAGATCGAACGGTGAGGAAATAAGGCGGGGAAACAGACCAGGCAACCGTATCGCCGAAGCCATACGGCTGGAGTCGAATTAATCGGAGGCTTTACCAATCATCCCGCCGGCACCGGCGCCCAGCGCCGCGCCTTTCAGCGCACTGTTGCCGGTTGCCACTGCGGCACCCGCACCAACCGCCGCCCCGATGGCTCCACCGGTACGCGCCGCTTTGCCTTTGTCGCCGTGCTCGGTCATCGCACCGACGCCGCCGCCGACCACCGCCCCCTGCAGCGTCGAACGCACGCTTTTACCGGTTAATGCCCCGACGGCGGCACCTGCTGCGGCGCCACCGGCCGTTTTGTCCATAGCGCTGGCGGAAAAGGCCAGTGCACAACCCAGAAAAATAGCCATACCTTGTGCTGATTTCATCAGTCAGTTCCTTATTAGTGCGATCCACAATCAATACGTCATGCTCACGGTATGCGCCGTCCAGACCAATAAAAAGCACTAACTTGTCCAATTCTGGACTTTCACACCCGTCGTTGTGGGTCCGGCATGTAGGCTAAGCTGCGGAAATCTAATAAAGTCCGCGCAAATCGCCATTGCTGTTTACACTTTACACAATACCTGTCCCATTCCCTCACCTGATGGAGCGATAACCATGGGAAACAAAAAGAAGACCGAAGGCGTTGCCGGCGCCAGCAACATGAAACCTCTCGACGACAAAACCTATGAAAAGGCGCTGCGGAAACTTCACGTTGAGCTGGTTAAACTGCAGCAATGGGTGGTCAGCCAGGGTCTCAAGGTTTGTATCGTCTTTGAAGGCCGTGACGGCGCCGGTAAAGGCGGCACCATTAAGGCAATCACCGAACGGGTTAGCCCGCGCGTGTTTAGGGTGGTGGCGCTCCCGGCACCGACTGACAAAGAAAAAACCCAGC
This sequence comes from Klebsiella sp. R390, assembly GCF_051131745.1. NCBI lineage: Bacteria > Pseudomonadati > Pseudomonadota > Gammaproteobacteria > Enterobacterales > Enterobacteriaceae > Klebsiella > Klebsiella sp. R390. Next base: position 106,396 of record NZ_CP180445.1, read on the forward strand.
TCTATTTTCAACGCTATATTCCACACCTGCCGGCCGCCGGGGAAATCGTGATTTTCGACCGCAGTTGGTACAACCGGGCGGGCGTCGAGCGAGTGATGGGCTTTTGTACGGACGAGGAGGTGGAGAAGTTTCTGCAGGGCGCGCCGCTGGTAGAACGGTCGATGGTGGAATCAGGGATTATCCTGTTGAAGTACTGGCTGGAGGTGACCCCGGAAGAGCAGGAGCGTCGGCTACGCGACCGCATCGATGACGGGCGTAAAATCTGGAAGCTGTCGCCGATGGATATCAAGTCGTTTAACCGCTGGGACGAATATACCCTGGCCCGGGATGCGATGTTTGCCGCCACCGACACCGCCTGGGCGCCGTGGTTTGTCGCCCGCTCGGAAGAGAAAAAGCGCGTCCGGCTGAATATCATCACCCATTTGTTGTCGCAGATCCCCTACAAAAGCCTGCATCCGGAACCGGTAAAATTACCCAAACGCAAAATCGGCAAAGTGAAAACCGCCGACTATCCTTTCCGCTTTATTCGCGAGACTTTTTGACGGTTTCCGCGACGACGTCCCGCCTCAAGGTTAGCACCTGAGGCGGGACGCGCGGCGGAGAAGCCGAAGCAGAAATATCAGGAACGCCGGGCGATCCCTTCGCTGCTCTCTTTTTTCGCCTCCAGACGTTCGACGTCACGGTACCAGCGCGGGTGGTGCTTCTGCGCCCAGCGGCGGCTCACCTTCCCTTCAACCATTCCCTTAATCGACCCTTTGACCCAGAACGCCATATACATATGGATCAGAATGGCATGAATCAAAATAATCGCCGAGGTCGCATGGATCAACAGGCAGTAGCGGATCAGTTGGATCGGGAAATAAGCGGCAAAATAAGGCCGCCAGATAATCACCCCGGTCACCAGCAGCACGAAGATCATGCTCATGATGGTCCAGAACATCATCTTCTGGCCGGCGTTATATTTGCCTACGCGAGCCACCTTATGCTCATTGCCCTTTAACACCTCGACGATACCCTTGAGCCACGGGATATCCTGCTTGTCTGGAATGTTATGCTGCACAAAGCGCACGAACATCAGCATCAGCGCCAGGAAGATCGCCACCCCGAAGAAAGGATGCAAAATGCGCCCCATCTGCGGCGTCCCGAAGGTTTCCGTCAGCCACTGTAGCGTCGGGAAAAAGAACGAAATTCCCGACAGCGCGACCAGAAAGAAGCAGATCACCACCGTCCAGTGACAGGCGCGGTCGATAAATTTCGTGCGCACTATCATTTTCGATTTATGCATCATGTTCCTCCTCATCGTCGTCCACTTCCTTGTTGGGGCCGATGCCGATGTAGTGATAGATAAGCCCGGCGAAGGTGGCGATAAAGCCCGCCGCCGACAGCGGCTTAAGCGCCCCTTTCCACAGGTTGATGCTGGTATCAATCTGCGGGTCTTTCGGCAGGTTGTGGTACAGCTCCGGCTGGTCGGCGTGGTGCAGCACATACATCACGTGCGTACCGCCCACTCCGGGCGGGTTGTACAGCCCGGCCTGCAAATAGCCGCGTTTTTTAAGCTTATCGACCCGCGCCTGCGCCACCTCCAGCATCTCTGTTTTGCTGCCGAAATGAATGGCTCCGGTCGGGCAGGTTTTCACGCAGGCCGGCTCCTGACCGACGCTGACGCGATCCACGCAGAGGGTACATTTATAGACCCGGTTATCGGCCTTATTCAGGCGCGGCACGTTGAACGGGCAGCCGGCAATGCAGTAGCCGCAGCCGATACAGTTATCCTGCTGAAAATCGACAATGCCGTTGGCGTATTGCACGATCGCCCCGGCGGACGGGCAAGCTTTCAGGCAGCCGGGATCCTCGCAGTGCATGCAACCGTCTTTGCGGATCAGCCACTCCAGCTTGCCGTTCTGCTCGGTTTCGCTAAAACGCATCACCGTCCAGGATTTGGCGCTCAGATCGGCGGGGTTATCGTATACCCCGACGCAGTGCCCCACCTCATCGCGGATATCGTTCCACTCCGAGCAGGCCACCTGGCAGGCTTTGCAGCCCACGCAGGAGGACACATCGATGAGCTTGGCCACTTCCGCCTTATCGTCCCGCGCACGAGGCGCGGGCGTTATCGGGTTGGTGGCGGAGCGTTTGAGAATGTCTTGTGTTTCCATCGCCATAAAGTCGCTCCTTACGCTTTCTCGATGTTGACCAGAAACGCCTTATACTCCGGCGTTTGTGAGTTGGCATCGCCGACGTTTGGCGTCAGGGTATTGGCGATATAGCCTTTTTGCGCCACCCCTTCATAACCCCAGTGCAGCGGGATGCCGACGGTTTCGACCTCCTGACCGTGGACCTGCAACGTCCGCAGACGCCGGGTCACCACCGCTACCGCGCGAATAAAGCCACGCTGGCTGCTGACCGTCACACGATCGCCGTTGGCAATCCCCTTCGCTTTCGCCAGGCCTTCGCTGATTTCCACGAACTGCTGCGGCTGGGCAATAGCGTTGAGCCGCGCATGCTTGGTCCAGGTGTGGAAATGCTCGGTCAGGCGATAGGTAGTCCCGACATACGGGAAGCGATCCTTCTTGCCTAGCCGTCGGGCATCTTCCTCATACAGACGCACCACCGGACTGGAGACCACCTGCGGATGCAGCGGGTTGGTGCCCAGCGGCGTCTCCATCGGCTCGTAGTGTTCCGGGAACGGCCCTTCTGCCAGTTTATCGAGAGCAAACAGACGCCCCAGCCCTTCCGGCTGCATGATAAACGGCCCGGTGTTGCTGCCCGGCGCGGCGTTATTGAAGTCCGGAATATCGTTGCCGCTCCAGCGGCTGCCGTCCCACTGGATCAGCATCCGTTTGGCGTCCCACGGCTTGCCGTTGATATCCGCCGAGGCGCGGTTGTAGAGCACCCGACGATTGAGCGGCCAGGCCCACGCCCAGCCCAGAGTATTGCCCAGTCCCGACGGGTCGGCGTTATCGCGGTTCGCCATCTGGTTGCCCTGCGCCGTCCAGCTGCCGCTATAAATCCAGCATGATGACGCAGTAGTGCCATCATCACGCAGTAGCGCGAAGCTGTTCAGCAACTGGCCTTTTTTCGCCAACAGCGTGCCGTTGCTGTCGTAGAGGTCTGCCAGGGCGTAGCCGTTGTTCTCTTTCGCCACCTCTTCCGATTGCGGATGATCCGGCTGGTGATAGTTCCAGCTCATCTTCAGCAGCGGTTCGGCGCCTTTGCCGCCTTCATGGCGATACATCTCGCGCAGACGGTGGTAAATACCGGCCAGAATCTCGCCGTCGTTGCGTGCTTCGCCCGGTGCATCCTGACCTTTCCTGTGCCACTGTAGCCAGCGACCGGAGTTGGCAATCGAACCGTCCTCTTCGGCAAAACAGGTGGAAGGCAGACGGAACACTTCGGTCTGAATCGCCGCCGTGTCCACATCGTTCATCTCACCGTGGTTCTGCCAGAAGGTTGAGGTTTCGGTCACCAGCGGGTCGATAACCACCATGAACTTCAGCTTGCTCAGGCTGCGCACAACCTTGTTTTTGTCCGGGAAGGAAGCCACTGGGTTAAAGCCCTGGCAGATATATCCCGACACGTCGCCGTTATCCATCATGTTGAAGTACTTGATAACGTCGTAGGCCTGGTCCCATTTCGGCAGCCAGTTAAAGCCCCAGTCGTTGTCTTTCTGCGCCGCATCGCCGTAGAACGATTTCATCAGACTGACCGCAAACTTCGGATAGTTGCTCCAGTAGTTCACCTGATCGGCCCGGGTTGCGGTGGGGGTATTGGCCGTCAGCCAGCTGTGCAGATCGGTCTGTTTTTCCGACGGCAGCGTCAGGTAGCCCGGCAGGCTGGTCGACAGCAGACCGAGGTCGGTTAAACCCTGAATATTGGAGTGTCCGCGCAGCGCGTTGACGCCGCCCCCCGCCATCCCCATGTTGCCTAGCAGCAGCTGGATCATCGCCATGGTGCGGATGTTCTGCGCCCCGACGGTATGCTGCGTCCAGCCAAGGGCATACAGGAAGGTGGTCGTCCGATCCGCCGCACTGGTGGAGGCCAGCACTTCGCACACTTTAAGGAAATCGGCTTTTGGCGTGCCGCAGATGTTTTCCACCACCTCTGGCGTGTAGCGGGAAACGTGCGTTTTCAGCAGGTTCCACACGCAGCGTGGATGCGTCAGGGTGTCATCGCGTCTGGCATAGCCGTTTTCATCGAACTGATAGTTCCATGAGGCTTTGTCGTACTGGCGTTTTTCCGCGTCATAGCCGCTGAACAGGCCATCGTCGAAGGCAAAATCATCGCGCACCAGCAGGCTGGCGTTGGTGTAATGTCTGACGTACTCGGCATTGATGGCGTTATTTTCAATCAGGTACAGCAACACCCCCGACAGGAAGGTAATGTCGGTACCGGAGCGAATGGGCGCATAGATATCGGCGACCGAAGCCGTGCGGGTATAGCGCGGGTCGATGACGATAAGCGTGGCATCGTTATTGTTCTTCGCTTCCATCGCCCAGCGGAATCCTACCGGATGGGCTTCAGCGGCGTTGCCGCCCATCACCATCACGACGTTAGCGTTTTTGATATCAACCCAGTGGTTGGTCATCGCACCGCGACCAAATGTTGGAGCAAGACTTGCTACCGTTGGTCCGTGTCAGACGCGCGCCTGGTTGTCTACCGCCAGCATGCCGAGCGAACGCACAAACTTCTGCGTCAGCATGCCGGTTTCATTACTGGCCGCCGAGGCGCACAGCATCCCGGTAGACAGCCAGCGGTTGACCGTCACGCCCTGCTCGTTTTTCTCAATAAAGTGGGCGTCGCGATCGGCCTTCATCAATTTTGCGATGCGATCGAAAGCTTCATTCCACGAAATACGCTGCCATTTATCTGAGCCTGGCGCGCGATATTCCGGGTAACGCAGACGGTTTTCGCTGTGCACGTAATCGAGCAGCCCCGCACCTTTCGGACAGAGCGCACCCCGGCTGACCGGATGATCCGGGTCCCCTTCGATATGGTAAATCGCTTCTTTGGCGTTTTTCGCGCCGTCGCCCAGGCTATACATTAATAGCCCGCAGCCCACGGAGCAGTATGTGCAGGTGTTGCGGATCTCTTTAGCGCGCAATAATTTATAATTTCGCGCCTGAGCCAGTGCCATTTTGGGTGCAAAGCCCAGCGCAGCAGCGGTGGTTCCGGCCATACCGCCTGCGCAGATTTTGAAAAACCTTCTGCGGCTGACGTCCATTGGTTTTCTCCCTTCAGGATGCATATTTATCGCCAGGGAAATTAACAGCAATGCCGGCGTTTTTTTTGCGTCAAATCAATGTCGAAAAGCGACGCCCCCTTAATAGTCAGGGGCGTCGGAGTTGCTTACTCCCTAGGTATTACGCCGAATGGAAAATAGGGACCACCGCGAATAAAAAAATGTTATAAATCGACTCTTGATAAATATTGCTGTCTGGTTGGACATGGAAAAGAAAAAAGCAACGCTGATTGGCCTGGCCGCCATTGTGCTATGGAGTACGATGGTCGGTTTAATTCGTGGGGTCAGCGAAGGGTTAGGCCCGGTGGGCGGTGCAGCAATGATTTATACGCTGAGCGGATTATTGTTGTTGGTGACCGTCGGTTTTCCCCGACTGCGGCAGATCCCGCGCCCTTATCTGCTGGCTGGCAGCGTGCTTTTCGTCAGCTATGAGCTGTGTCTGGCACTGTCACTGGGCTTTGCCGGCAGCCGCCAGCAGGCCATTGAAGTGGGCATGGTGAATTATCTCTGGCCGAGCCTGACCATTTTATTCGCCATCCTGTTTAACCGCCAAAAAACAAACTGGTTGATTCTGCCCGGCTTACTCCTGGCGCTACTTGGGGTTGTCTGGGTATTAGGCGGTGAGCACGGCCTGAATCTTGATGAAATTTCCCGCAACGTGATTTCCAGCCCCCTGAGCTATATTCTGGCGTTTATTGGCGCCTTTATCTGGGCGACCTATTGCACGGTCACCGCCAAATATGCGGAAGGTCACAACGGCATTACCCTGTTTGTCTTATTAACCGCCCTGACCCTGTGGCTGAAATTTCTGTTCAGCGATCAGCCACCGATGCTGTTCAGCTGGCCGGTGGTGATTAAGCTGGTGATGTGTGCCGTGGCGTTGGGCTTCGGCTATGCGGCCTGGAATGTCGGGATCCTCAATGGCAACGTCAGCCTGCTGGCCGCCGCCTCCTATTTCACACCGGTGCTTTCGTCGGCGCTGGCGGCGGTGCTGCTCAGCGCGGCGTTATCCTGGTCATTCTGGCAAGGGGCCGGCATGGTCTGCGCCGGCTCCCTGCTCTGCTGGTCCGCCACCCGGCGCTAGCCGAGGTCGCCACCGGCCACCGGAAGCGTCACGCCGGTGATATAGCTGGCCTCATCGCTGGCGAGAAACAGGATCGCGTTAGCCTGTTCCGCCAGCGTTCCGTAGCGATGCATCAGGCTGCTGTCGACGGTCTGATCGACCACCTGCTGATACCATGCCTGCTCCTGCGCCGTCGGCGTTTCGCTGTTGCGCGGCGTCACCCGCGCCGGGGCATCGGTACCGCCCGGCGCCACGGCGTTGATACGGATCCCGCGGTGGCTGTACTCCATAGCAATGGATCGGGTCAGCGCGTTCACGCCGCCTTTCGCCGCGGAGTATGGCACCCGGTTAACCCCGGCCGTGGCCACAGACGACACGTTGACGATGCTGCCTTTCCCCTGTTTTAGCATCCACGGTAGCGCAGCCCGACAGCCCCATAATGTGGGAAACAGCGAACGACGAATCTCTTTTTCGATCTGTTCCGGCTGGTACTCGGCAAACGGTCGCGCCCAAATCGTGCCGCCGATGTTGTTGATCACCACGTCGAGGCGACCGAAATGGGCGACGCCGCTGGAAAAGGCCTGTTCGGTGCTCTCCCACTGCTCAAGGTCTGCCTCCAGGGCCAGCACCTCGCTGCCCTGCTGTGCCAACGTGGCCGCCAGCTCGTGGACATAGCCCGAACGGTCAATCAGCAACAATTTCGCCCCTTCGCGAGCGGCCTGCTCGGCGGTCTGGCGCCCGATACCCTGAGCGGCGCCGGTGATCGCCACCACTTTATCTTCAAAACGCATACCCACTCCTTATGCCGCCGCACTCTGGCTGGCGTTAAATTTCTCGTACCAGAAACCGGCAGGGTTAATCCCTCGTTCACGCAGCGCGGTGGACACCGCGTTAACCATCGGCGGCGGGCCACACAGGTAAATATCCACATCGCCATCGTTGAGGAGCCCGTCATCAAGATGCTCGGTGACGAAGCCACGCTGCGGGCATGCGCTGTGCTCATCGGCCACGACCGGCAGCCAACGGTAGCCCGGAAGCTGGCCGACAAACGCCTCCAGCGCCTCGGTTTTCACCAGGTCACAGTCCCGGGTCACGCCGTACAGCAGCGTCACCGGGCGGGGATTACCTTGCAGCGCCAGGGTGTGCAGCATTGACAGTAGCGGCGCCAGGCCGGTACCGCCCGCCAGCAGCAGCAGCGGACGCTCGCCGTTGCGCAGGTAGAAACTGCCCATCGGGCCGCTCAGGGTCAGGCGATCGCCCGGCTGTGCCTTTTGGGTCAACCACTGGCTCATCATGCCGCCGGGCACATTACGGATCAGGAAGCGCCCTTCACGTTCCCCGGCCAGCGAACTGAAGGAATAGGCGCGACTGTGGGGCGTCCCCGGCACCTGAATCGACACGTATTGCCCCGGTAAAAAGGCCAGCGCCTCGTCCAGCTGCACCACCAGTTCAATGGCGGTATCCGACAGCAGACTGACCTCTACAACCTCAGCGCCGGTGCTGGTCAGGGCAGTTTTGCACTGCGCCGCCGCCACCGGGACATCAATGATGCAGTCACTGGTGGGCACCATCTGGCAGGTCAGCACCTGACGAGCATCAGCCTCGTCCTCGCTCAGCGCCTCCTCCAGATAGTCATCGCCCATGCCGTACTCGCCGCTGGCGCAATGGCATTTACAGGTGCCGCAGACCCCGTCGGAGCAGTCCATCGGCAGATTGACCTTCTGACGATAGGCGGCATCCAACACCTTTTCCCCGGCATTGCAGTGGATAAAGCGGGTGATGCCATCTTCAAAATTGAGTGCGATAGTAAACATAACCACCTCTTAAATATGGTAAACGTCAATCACCTGGCGGATGTAGTCGTTGTTGAGACGTACCGTTTTGCGCAGGATCTGCGGTTTGCCGTCCACTTCCGTCAGGGTGCAGCAGGTCGAGCCAAAATAGGCATCGGTGTGCTGGTAGCGGTGGCTGTAGGTCACCCAGTTGTAGCGCACCTCGATGCCCTGCGGATTCTCGCCAAGGAGCTCCACGTTGCTGATCATATGGGTGGTCCGCGGTTCCGGCGTGCTGGCGCCGGAGCGCTCGGTTTTAATGCGGTACACGCGGTCTTCCAGCCCGTCACGGTTCGGGTAGTAGATCAGCGAGATTTCGCGCTGCGGGTCGCGGGTCAACTTATCGTCGTCGCCCCAGGCCGGCATCCAGAACACCACTTTCGGGCTGTAGCAGGTCAGCCACTCGTCCCACTGACGGTCGTCCAGTAATCGGGCTTCGTAATAGAGGAACTGGCGTACTTGTTCGAGGCTCAACATCACACCACCTCCACGCGTTGGGTAATGGATTGCTCGTAGCGCTGCTGTTCTTTATCCAGCGCCGCCAGCATCACGTTTTGCCAGTGGTGATGATGGGCGATATACAACGCTTCATCCTCCGATTTGACGCCGCTCAGCAGCGGGGTAAAGCCGGCGTGCTGTGCGTGCTCATCCGGGCCATCGACCCAGTGCAGCGCCCCGCGGCTGAGGTCACTCCACGCCAGGTTCTCGCCAAGATAGCCGCGCTGGCAGGCGCTGAACTCTTCGAGGTCGTCCGGCGTACCCATACCGCTGACGTTGAAGAAATCTTCGTACTGGCGGATACGCAACGCCCGCGCCTGGTCCGACTCCCCTTTGGGGGCGAAACACCAGATGGTGACTTCGGTTTTATCGACGGCAATCGGGCGGATCACGCGGATCTGCGTCGAGAACTGATCCATTAAATAGACGTTGGGATAGAGGCACAGGTTGCGGGTTTCATTGACCATCTGGTCGGCGCGAAGCTCGCCAAATTCAGCCTGTAAGCGGGCCTGATGGGCAAACACCGGACGCACTTCCGGGTTCAGCGCCCGGGTCCACAGCAACATATGGCCGTTTTCAAAGCCGTAACCGCCACCAAGGCTCTTCGACCAGCCGTTGGCATCGACGGAATGGGTACCTTCCGCCTCGTAGTTGCGGCGCGACATGGTGGAAGCGTAGTTCCAGTGGACCACGCTGACGTGATAGCCATCGGCGCCGTTTTCCGCGCCCAGCTTCCAGTTGCCCTCGTAGACATAGCTCGAGGAGCCTTTCAGGACCTCCAGCCCTTCTTCGGCCTGGTCAACCATCAGGTCGATAATTTTGCAGGTTTCGCCGAGATACTGCTCCAGCGGCTGCACGTCCTCGCTGAGGCTACCGAATAAGAAACCGCGATACGACTGGAAGCGCGGCAAGGCTTTAAGATCGTGCGATCCTTCATGTTTAAAGCTGTCGGGATAGCCGCCGGTATTTTCATCTTTGGCTTTCAGCAATTTGCCGTTATTGCTGAAGGTCCAGCCGTGGAATGGACAGGTAAACGAGTTTTTATTGCCGGTTTTGCGCCGGCATAACATCGCGCCACGGTGGGCGCAGCTGTTAATTAAAGCATGCAGCTGATCCTTTTTATCCCGGGTAATAATCACCGGCTGGCGCCCCAGCGTCAGGGTGAAATAATCGCCCGGCTCCGGGATCTGGCTTTCATGGGCGAGAAAGACCCAGTTGCCTTCGAATATATGCTTCATTTCAAAATCAAATAATTGCTCGTCGGTAAAGATCGAACGGTGGCAGCGATATATATGATTGTGGCGGTCAACAATTAAAGCGTTGCTGATTTTATCTTTTAACAGGGTGAATGTTTTTTGCATGAGCTTCGCCCTCCTGCAGAATTCAGGAATCAATGAGTTCAGAGAGAATAATTCATTCGGGAATATCCCCGGCCGCGCAATATGGGCCGGGCGATAACAAGATTCACCAGCGGGCGCAGCGGCCCGGGGTGTGCCGGCAGTTACTCCTGCGCGCGCAGGCGGCTAATACGCTGTTCCTGGTCGGCGTTTTGCGCCTTGCACAGCGTAAAGTCGAAGCACACTTCGGTATGCTCGCCGTCGAGTTTGCGCTGGGAAATCAGCTCACGGTCGGTGATTTTCACCGGGTCGGCAATCAGGCCGTCGCGGGTCGCAAAGGCAAAGTCGTCCCACAGGTACTTATCACCATTCAGGTTAATCTGGCTGGTTAAATGCTTGTGGCCCGGCGCGGAGACGAAGAAGTGAATATGTGCCGGGCGGTTACCGTGACGCCCCAGCTGGTCGAGCAGCTTCTGGGTCGGGCCGTCCGGTGGGCAGCCGTAGCCGGAAGGCATAATGCTGCGCACGCTGTAGCGGCCATCGGCACCGGTGCGGATCCGGCGGCGCAGGTTATATTCCCCCTGGCTTTGATCGAAGAATGAATAGTTGCCGAGGGTGTTGGCGTGCCAGATATCAACGATCGCGTTAGCGACCGGGCGCCCCTGGGTATCACGCACCTGGCCGTGGAGCCACATCACTTCGCCGGCATCGCTGCCGTCATCCATCCGCGTGTGCCCGTCGGCCAGCGGAGCGTTGGCCACATACAGCGGCCCTTCGATGGTCCGCGGCGTGCCGGTTTCCTGGTGCGCAGCGGCTTCAATGGCATCCTGACGCAGATCGAGGAAATGCTCCAGACCCAGACCCGCCGCCAGCAGTGCGGCCTCCTGACGACCACCCAGCTCATGCAGATAATTCACCGCATGCCAGAACTCTTCCTGGGTAACATTATAATCGTCGATCAGGCTACACATATCTTCCAGCACCCGGTGCACAATGGCTTTAAAGCGCTCATTACCACCAGGTACATTTAACCCGGCACTTTCACGTAATAATTTCTGCACGGCGTCTTGTTGTACGAAAGAATTTTTCATTGTGATTCTCACTTATTGCTTGCAGGTTGCTTGTAGGGTATACGCCGGAATAACCGGCGTGAGGTTTCTTATTATTTATTAGCTATCGTCTTCGCGTACTGAGGAGGGATGGCGACACAATGCCTCGACGCGTATTTCCATAAACGGGTATAGCGGCAAACCCATTAAAATCTGGTGCAATTCTTCGGCGTCACGCACATCAAATATACTGACGTTGGCGTACAGCCCTGCCACTCGCCAGATATGGCGCCACTTGCCCTCACGCTGTAATTGCTGCGAATAGGCTTTTTCACGTTGCTTAATGTCGTCAATTTCATCGGCCGGATAGCCCAGCGGAATATTGACGGTCATATCCACTTTAAACAGCATCGGTTTTCTCCTGTGATGCGCTACGCTTTGCGGGCGTAGAACTGCAATTTATCTTCATCCAGCGTGACGCCCAGACCTGGGGTCTGCGGCAGCGCGACCTGACCGTCCACAAACGAGAGCGGTACGCTGACGATGTCGTCTTTCAGCAGCAGCGGGCCAAACATTTCGGTGCCCCACTGCAGCGGCAGCGTCGACCAGGCGTGGAGCGAGGCCACCGTGCCGACAGTCCCTTCCAGCATGGTGCCGCCGTACAGGCCGATACCCGCCGCCTGCGCCACACGTGCCAGCGCTAATACGCTGGCCGGGCCGCCCGCTTTGGCGATTTTCAACGCGTAGGCGCCGCTAAAGCCCTGCTGCGCCAGCTGATAACCATCGTAATGGGTCGCCACCGCTTCATCCGCGAGGATCGCGGTTTCAACATGATGGCTGAGGCGCACCAGCGCCGCGTTGTCCTGCGCGCTGACCGGTTGCTCAATTAAATCGATTCCCATGGCCGCCAGCTCACGACAGCCTTTCGCCGCCGCGGTGGCGTCCCAGGCCTGATTGACATCGACGCGGATGCTGGCACGGTCGCCCAGCGCTTCGACGATCGCCCGGGTGTGACGCAGATCGGTCGCGAGATCTCTGGCGCCAATCTTTAACTTAAACGCCTGGTGACGGCGCTCGGCCAGCAGTCTTTCACCTTCGGCAATGTCGTTATCGGTATTGCCGCTCGCCAGGGTCCACAGCACCGGCAGCGAGGTCTGCAACGCGCCACCTAACAGCGCCGACACCGGCAGCCCCAGCGCCTTGCCCTGGGCATCCAGCAGCGCGGTTTCAATCGCTGATTTGGCAAAGGTGTTACCTTTGATGGCGGCGTTCATACGCTGCGTCAGAGCGTTGAGGTTATCTGCCGGTTGGCCCTTGAGCAGCGGCGTCAGGTAATGAGTGATGGCCGAGGCAATCCCCTCCGGGCTTTCTACGCCGTAGCTCAGGCCGCCGATGGTGGTCGCTTCGCCGATCCCACATATGCCGTCAGAACGCGTAATGCGGACAATCACCAGCGTCTGGCAACCCATGGTGGTCATGGAGAGTTTGTGCGGACGAATGGTCGGCAGGTCAACCAGCCAGCTTTCAATGCGTTCTACGGTTGCGCTCATGTTCTGTTCCTGAGAGTTAAATACATAACTTTTTGTACCCCCATTCATAACGAGGGGTGACGATGCCTTTGACAATAGGGGGGAGCCAGTGAAATGGTCAACGGCGATAATCGAAATGTTGTGCGATTATCGACGCGCTTGTTAAATTGAGGTTAATAATGTGATCCGAGTGGGAAAACAGGCACATTCCATCACCGCCATTTTTACGCGCGGTATAGTGGTGCCCCGTGAGCTTTTGTCTTCGAATGGAGAGGAATTCAATGAGCGCTACACCGCCAACCACCCTCAGCGCCAGGCAGGCCGAACATGACCCCAATTTTATGCTGTCGCTGGCGCGCGGGCTGGAAGTTCTCAATGCCTTTACTCCCCAGCGTCAGCGGCTGACCATCTCGCAGCTCAGTCAGAAAACGCAAATTTCCCGCGCCGCTGTCCGTCGCTGCCTGTACACCCTGGCGGCGCTCGGGATGGTGCACAGCCCGGACGGACGGAGTTACGAACTGCTGCCGCGGGTGCTGGCGGTAGGTCACGCCTATCTGGCCGGCACGCCGCTGGCAAAGGTGGCGCAAACCGCGCTGGATACTCTCGGCAAGTCGCTAGGCGAATCCTGCTCTGCGGCAACCCTCGACGGGGATAACGTGTTGTATATCGCCAGAGCGGCGGTCAACAATCTGCTCAGCGTCGACATCGGGCGCGGCAGTCGCCTTCCCGCGTGGGCCACGTCGATGGGTCGCGTGCTGCTCAGCGCTCTGCCGGAAGATCAACTAGAAGTGACATTGTCACGTGCTAATTTAATACGCTACACCCCGCACACCGTCTGCGATTTACCGGGATTACGCGAGGAAATTGCCAGGGTCAGGATGCAGGGTTATGCCCTGGCCGACCGGCAAATTGAGGTAGGACTCTGTTCGCTGGCGGTCCCGCTGCTGTCGCGCAGCGGTCAGGTGGTGGCGGCGCTGAACGTTGGCGCCCCCGCCCCCGCCATGAGCGCCGCCGCGCTGCGGGAGAAAGCGCTGGCCCCGCTGCGGCGGGCGGCGATGGAGCTGTCTCTCCAGCTGTAGGCTTATTGCATCTCCGGCGCTTTTGCCAGGCTGCGCCAGATACCGGTCGCCAGCAAAAGCAGCAGCACCCCGGCGGTCAACAGCACCACGCTGTGGGCGCTGATAAACGCGGTTTTGGCGGCCTCAATCAGCGAATGAGCCGGAATGGCGGGCATTGATTGGGCCAGCGCAATGGCCTCGCTGATGGACGATGCGGCCTGGATCGCCGCCTGGCCTTCCACCCCGGCGGGCAGCACAATCGATGAACTGTAGCTGCGGGTCAGGATCAGGCCAAACAGCGCGATCCCCAGACCCGCTCCCAGTTCATAGGCCATGGTTTCAATGGCCCCCGCGGCTGCCGCTTTCTCTTTCGGCGCTGCCGCCATAATCGCCGCGCCGGATGCCAGCAGCGCGCTGGCGACGCTGAAGCCCAGCAGGATCATCAGCCCCCACGCCTGCCACTGTTGAGTGCTGAAATCCGTGACCGATAATCCAAGGAAACTGAATGCGCTGAGCAGCATGCCGCCGGTTGCCACCTGTCTAAGACCGAGACGCGACACCATCATCCCGGCTATCGGCCCGCTAAACCCGCTCGCCAGCATCAGCGGCAACATAAACAGCCCGGCTTCAAACGGCGTTTTACCGTGGACAAACTGCAGCTCCTGGGCCATCAACAGTTCAAAGCCCACCAGGGTGATCAGCGCGGTCATCGCCATCATTACCCCGCTCAATATAATGCGATGGGTAAACAACCGCATATCGACCATCGGGTTGCTGCTGGAGAGCTGCTGGCGTACGAACCAGGTCAGCAACGCCGCACCCGCCAGCGCCACCAGCCCGGTGATCCACAGCTCTATCTGGCCTTTCAGCGCGGATTTAGCGCTGAAAATCAGCATCAGGATCGCCGCAATCAGCATTAACGCCTGGGTAATATTGAGCTTCTGTTCGCGCCGCGCGGGCTGCGATGGCACCATCCGGGCGCAGAAGGCAATCACCGCCAGCACGATCGGTACATTGATCAGGAACACCGACCCCCAGTAAAAATGTTCCAGCAGGATCCCCCCCACCAGCGGACCAAAGGCGGCGCCGCCGGAGCCGATAGCCGCCCACAGGCCGAGCGCCATATTGCGATGACGGGCCTCAGAAAAGGTGTTGCGGATGCCGGCCAGGGTCGCCGGGACAATCATCGCCGCGCCAATCGCCAGCAGCGCCCGGGCAGCAATCAGCGCCGGTGCGTTAGGTGCAAATGCCGCCGCCAGCGATGAGACGCCAAAAATAGCGCTTCCAAGCAGCAACAAGCGTTTAAAGCCGATTTTGTCGCCAAGCGCTCCCATCGGCAGCACCATGCCGGCCATCACCAGCGAGTAAATATCAATGATCCACAGCAGCTCATTGCTGCTGGTGCCCAGCGACATGCTGAGCGTAGGTGCAGCGACATGCAGCACGGTGGCATCGATCGCCACCGGCAGATAAACCAACAGAATCGCCACGAGCGTTAACCATTGCCGGGACATCTCTTTCTTCCTCACATTTCCAAATTGAACAGTTGTTCAGGAATGCGATCCTGCCGGATTGTTGAACGACTGTCCAACTTTTTGTTACTATCCATCGACACCACGGTTCAGCGGGGAAATATGCATTACTTAAATCGGGAAGCACGGCGGGAAGTGATCATGCAGGCGGCCATGCGCGTGGCGCTGCAGGGCGGACTGGCGGCCATGACCGTGCGGCAGATCGCCGCAGAGGCACAAGTTTCCACCGGCCAGCTCCATCACCATTTCAGCTCTACCGGTGAGCTGAAAGCCCAGGTTTTTGTCCGTCTCATCCGCGAGATGATGGATATTCAGCTGGTGCCCCCGCAGAGCAGTTGCCAGGAACGATTGTTCGCGGTGCTCGGCAGCGAAGACCGCCGGCTGGAACCCTATATCCGCCTGTGGCGCGAGGGGCAACTGCTTGCCGGTAGCGATAGTGATATCAAAGCGGCCTATCTGCTGACCATGACGATGTGGCACACGGAGACCGTGAATATTATTCGCGACGGCGTCGACAGCGGCGAATTCCACCCTGCCGATAGCCCTGAAGATATTGCCTGGCGCTTAATTTCGCTGGTTTGCGGTCTGGACGGGATTTATGTGTTGGGAATGGATGTCATTGACGATAGCACCTTTACCCGCTATATAAATAATAATATAGCGATGGAGCTATTACGCCCCTGAACCCAGCTATTACCGAGCACGGCAGAACCCTGCTCAAGCCCCGCCTGTCGGGCGCTGAGCTGTTACAAACAGCAACGTTTTCTTCGCCGTCACGGCCTCCCTCATTTACATTTAGTAACAAATAATAAAACCCTATTCGCAGCGGGCATTCTGCCTCGGCTATTTTTTTATCTATTCTTCAATCACGACAATAATAAGATCTGCCATCCTGAATCACCTCTTCTGATTAATTTGCTGTTTTCTCAAATTTAATTTTCCTTTGGTTACTGGGTATTCGAGGGCAATATGTCGAGAGAAAATGAGAAAGACAATCATTACCTTTTAAAAGAGTGGCGACCAGAAAACCCGGCATTCTGGGAAAATAAAGGGAAGGCTATAGCACGGAGGAATCTTTGTATATCAGTCAGTTGCCTTCTTCTGGCCTTCTGCGTCTGGATGTTATTCAGCGCCGTTGCGGTCAATCTTAATAAAGTCGGATTTAATTTCACTACCGATCAGCTGTTTTTATTAACCGCGCTCCCTTCGCTGTCTGGGGCAATATTACGAGTGCCCTATTCGTTTATGGTGCCGATATTTGGCGGGCGCTACTGGACGGTGATCAGCACGGTGATATTAGTGATCCCCTGCCTGTGGCTTGGGATAGCGGTACAAAACCCAGCGACGCCGTTCTGGATGTTTATCATCATCGCCCTGCTCTGCGGTTTTGCCGGAGCAAACTTTGCTTCCAGCATGGGCAACATCAGCTTTTTCTACCCCAAAGCGAAGCAAGGCAGCGCCCTTGGCGTCAACGGTGGTCTGGGCAACCTCGGCGTCAGCGTGATGCAACTGCTGTCGCCGGTGGTGATTTTTTTGCCGATCTTCACCTTCCTCGGCGTACGCGGCGTCGATCAAGGGGATGGATCCACCTTGTGGTTGGGTAACTCCCCACTGATCTGGGTGCCGCTGCTGCTGGCGGCCACCCTGGCCGCGTGGTTCGGCATGAACGATATCGCCGGTTCGAAAACGGCGATCCGCGATCAGCTGCCGGTATTAAAACGCCCGCATATGTGGCTGCTGAGTCTGCTCTATCTTGCCACCTTCGGCTCTTTTATCGGCTTTTCTGCCGGCTTCGCCATGCTGGCGAAGACCCAGTTTCCCGACGTTAACATCCTCAAGCTGGCCTTCTTCGGGCCGTTTATCGGGGCGCTGGCGCGCTCATTCGGCGGCATCATTTCCGACCGGTTGGGCGGTGTCAAAGTGACGCTGGTGAATTTTATCCTGATGGCGCTGTTTACCGGCCTGCTGTTTCTGACCCTGCCGGGCTCCGGCTCCGGTAGTTTTTTCGCCTTCTACATCGTGTTTATGGGGCTGTTCCTCACCGCCGGTCTTGGCAGCGGCTCCACCTTCCAGATGATCGCCGTCATCTTCCGCCAGATCACCATCGACAGCGTCAAGAAGCGTGGCGGTAGCGATGAGCAAGCCCAGCATGAAGCGGTAACCGATACCGCCGCCGCGCTCGGGTTTATCTCCGCCATCGGCGCGGTCGGCGGCTTTTTCATTCCCAAAGCCTTCGGTACTTCGCTTGCCATGACCGGCTCCCCGGTCGGCGCCATGAAGGTGTTCTTTGTCTTTTATGTCGTCTGCGTACTGGTGACCTGGCTGGTCTACGGCCGTCGCAAGCCCGCCACAAAATAATCACAACCATGCTGAGCACGGTAACCACGGAGGCGCCTGCCTCCGTCAGGAGATAATGTCATGAGCAAACTACTGGATCGCTTTCGCTACTTTAAGCAGAAACGCGAGACCTTTGCCAACGGCCACGGTCAGGTGCTGGACACCAACCGCGACTGGGAAGATAGCTACCGTCAGCGCTGGCAGTTCGACAAGATCGTCCGCTCAACGCACGGGGTAAACTGTACCGGATCCTGCAGCTGGAAAATTTATGTCAAAAACGGGCTGGTGACCTGGGAAACTCAGCAGACAGACTACCCGCGCACCCGCCCGGATCTGCCCAACCACGAGCCGCGGGGCTGCCCGCGCGGCGCCAGCTACTCGTGGTATCTCTATAGCGCCAACCGGCTGAAATACCCGCTGGCGCGCAAGCGCTTGATTGAGCTCTGGCGCGAAGCGCTGGCGCGGCATCCGGACCCGGTCGATGCCTGGGACAGCATCATGCAGGACCGGCAGAAATGCCTCAGCTACAAACAGATGCGCGGCAAAGGCGGGTTTATTCGCTCAACCTGGAAAGAGCTGAACCAGCTGATTGCCGCCGCCAACGTCTGGACCATCAAACAGTATGGCCCGGACCGCATCGTGGGTTTCTCGCCGATCCCGGCGATGTCGATGGTCTCCTATGCTGCCGGCACCCGTTATCTGTCGCTGATTGGCGGCACCTGCCTGAGCTTCTACGACTGGTACTGCGACCTGCCGCCGGCCTCGCCGATGACCTGGGGCGAGCAGACCGATGTTCCGGAATCCGCCGACTGGTATAACTCGAGCTACATCATCGCCTGGGGGTCGAACGTACCGCAGACCCGCACCCCGGACGCTCACTTTTTTACCGAGGTCCGTTACAAAGGCACCAAAACCATCGCCATCACGCCGGACTATTCGGAAGTGGCGAAACTGTGCGACCAGTGGCTGGCGCCGAAACAGGGTACCGACAGCGCGCTGGCCATGGCCATGGGCCATGTGATTTTAAAGCGTTTCCACCTCGATAACCCAAGCGATTACTTCCTCAACTACTGTCGCCACTATACCGACATGCCGATGCTGGTGATGCTCGAGGAGCGCGCTGACGGCAGTCTGGTACCGGGCCGGATGGTCCGCGCCTCCGACCTGCTGGACGGGCTGGGTGAAAGTAACAACCCGGAGTGGAAAACCGTGGCGTTCAGCAGCGCCGGTGAACTGGTGGCCCCCAATGGCTCCATTGGTTTTCGCTGGGGTGAAAAAGGCAAATGGAACCTCGAATCGCTGGCCGCCGGAAAAGAGACCGAACTGGCGCTCTCCCTGCTGCCCTTTAACGACGCCGTGGTCCCCGTGGGTTTCCCCTACTTCGGCGGCAATGAGAACCCCCACTTCCGCAGCGTGGCCCAGCAACCGGTAATCATTCACCAACTGCCGGCAAAACGGCTGGCGCTGGCGAACGGCGACAGCGCCCTGGTGGTCAGCGTCTATGACCTGGTGCTGGCTAACTACGGGCTCGACCGCGGTCTTGATGACAGCAATGCGGCCAGCGATTTTAGCGAAATCAAAGCCTATACCCCGGCCTGGGCGGAGCAGATCACCGGCGTCCCGCGCCAGCACATTGAGCAAATTGCCTGGGAGTTTGCCGACACCGCGCATAAGACCCACGGCCGGTCGATGATCATCCTCGGCGCCGGGGTGAACCACTGGTATCACATGGACATGAACTACCGCGGGATGATCAATATGCTGGTGTTCTGCGGTTGCGTCGGACAGAGCGGCGGTGGCTGGTCGCACTATGTCGGCCAGGAGAAGCTGCGTCCGCAGACCGGCTGGCTGCCGCTGGCCTTTGCCACTGACTGGAACCGTCCTCCGCGGCAGATGAACAGCACCTCCTATTTTTACAACCACTCCAGCCAGTGGCGTTACGAGAAGCTCACCGCGCAGGAACTGCTCTCTCCGCTGGCGGATGCCAGCCGCTATACCGGCCACCTGATTGATTTTAACGTCCGGGCAGAACGAATGGGCTGGCTGCCCTCCGCCCCCCAGCTCAGCGTTAACCCGCTGACCATCAAACAGCAGGCCGACGCCGCCGGACTCTCACCGGCCGACTACACCGTCCAGGCGCTAAAATCCGGCACTATTCGCTTCGCCTGCGAGCAGCCGGATAACGGGAAAAACCATCCACGCAATATGTTTATCTGGCGCTCTAACCTACTGGGCTCCTCCGGTAAGGGGCATGAGTACATGCTCAAATACCTGTTGGGCACCGACAGCGGCATTCAGGGCGATGAACTGGGGGCCACGGACGAGGTGAAACCGGAAGAGGTGGAATGGCAGACCGCCGCCATCGAAGGCAAGCTCGACCTGCTGGTGACCCTCGATTTCCGTATGTCCAGCACCTGCCTGTTCTCCGATATCGTTCTGCCGACCGCCACCTGGTATGAAAAAGACGATATGAACACCTCGGATATGCATCCGTTTATCCACCCGCTTTCCGCCGCGGTTGACCCGGCCTGGGAAGCCAAAAGCGACTGGGAGATTTATAAAGAAATTGCCCGCGTCTTCTCGACGGTCTGCGTGGGGCATCTCGATAGCGAAACGGATGTGGTGCTCCTGCCGCTGCAGCACGATTCGGCGGGCGAGCTGTCCCAGCCATTTGAGGTGAAGGACTGGCATAAAGGCGAATGCGATCTGATCCCCGGAAAAACCGCGCCAACCATCGCGGTGGTGGAGCGTGATTATCCGGCGACCTACGAGCGCTTTACCTCGCTGGGGCCGCTGCTGGATAAACTTGGCAACGGTAGCAAAGGCATCAACTGGAAAACCGAGGATGAGGTCGAATTCCTTGGCAAACTCAATTACGTCAAGCCCGACGGCCCGGCCAAAGGACGCCCGCGTATCGACAGCGCCATCGACGCCACCGAGGTGATCCTCAGCCTGGCGCCGGAAACCAATGGTCAGGTCGCAGTCAAAGCCTGGCAAGCGCTCGGCGAGTTTACCGGGCGCGACCATACCCATCTGGCGATCAACAAAGAAGACGAGAAGATTCGTTTTCGCGATATCCAGGCGCAGCCGCGCAAAATCATCTCCAGCCCGACGTGGTCCGGTCTCGAGAGCGAACACGTCTCCTATAACGCCGGCTACACCAACGTCCATGAGCTGATCCCGTGGCGTACCCTCTCCGGCCGCCAGCAGCTGTATCAGGACCATCCGTGGATGCGCGACTTCGGCGAAAGTCTGGTGGTCTACCGTCCGCCGATAGATACCCGCAGCGTCAGCCACATGCGCGAAATCCCGCCCAACGGTTTCCCGGAAAAGGCGCTCAACTTCCTCACGCCGCATCAGAAATGGGGGATTCACTCCACCTACAGTGAAAACCTGCTGATGCTGACCCTGTCGCGCGGTGGGCCAATCGTCTGGCTCAGCGAAACCGACGCCAAAGAGCTCGGCATTGAAGATAACGACTGGATCGAAGCCTTTAATGCCAACGGCGCCCTTACCGCCCGCGCGGTGGTGAGCCAGCGCGTTCCTCCGGGGATGACCATGATGTACCACGCGCAGGAACGCATCATGAATATTCCCGGCTCCGAAGTGACCGGTCGTCGCGGCGGGATCCATAACTCCGTGACCCGTATTTGCCCCAAACCGACCCATATGATTGGCGGCTATGCGCAGCTGGCCTACGGCTTTAACTATTACGGTACCGTCGGCTCCAACCGCGATGAGTTCATCATGATTCGTAAAATGAAAAACATCAGCTGGCTGGATGACGAAGGTCGCGATCAGGTACAGGAGGCGAAAAAATGAAAATACGCTCACAGGTCGGGATGGTGCTAAATCTCGACAAATGCATCGGCTGTCATACCTGTTCGGTCACCTGTAAGAACGTCTGGACCGGGCGCGAAGGGATGGAATACGCCTGGTTTAATAACGTGGAAACCAAACCCGGCATCGGCTATCCAAAAAACTGGGAGGATCAGGAAGAGTGGCAAGGCGGCTGGATCCGTGGGATCACCGGCAAGCTGACGCCGCGCCTCGGCAACCGAGTGGGCGTGCTATCAAAAATCTTCGCCAACCCGCAGCTGCCGGGCATCGACGACTATTACGAACCCTTCACCTTCGATTATCAACATCTGCACACCGCGCCGGAAAGTGAGCATCTACCGACCGCACGCCCGCGTTCACTGATCAGCGGTAAGCGAATGGATAAAATCAGCTGGGGGCCAAACTGGGAGGAGCTGCTGGGCGGCGAATTTGAAAAACGCGCCCATGACCGTAACTTCGAAGCGATGCAGAAAGAGATGTACGGCCAGTTTGAAAACACCTTCATGATGTATCTGCCACGCCTGTGCGAACACTGCCTCAACCCGAGCTGCGTCGCCACCTGCCCGAGCGGCGCCATCTATAAGCGCGAAGAAGATGGCATTGTGCTGATCGATCAGGATAAGTGTCGCGGCTGGCGCATGTGCATCAGCGGCTGTCCGTACAAAAAAATCTACTTTAACTGGAAAAGCGGCAAATCGGAGAAGTGCATCTTCTGCTATCCGCGCATCGAATCTGGCCAGCCGACGGTGTGTTCGGAAACCTGCGTCGGGCGCATTCGCTACCTCGGCGTCCTGCTGTATGACGCCGACCGGATTGAGGAAGCGGCCAGCACCGAACATGAAACCGACCTCTATGAACGCCAGTGCGATGTGTTCCTCGACCCGCACGACCCGGCGGTGATTGAAGAGGCGCTGAAACAGGGCATTCCTCATAACGTCATCGACGCGGCGCAAAAATCGCCGGTGTATAAACTGGCGATGGACTGGAAGCTGGCGCTGCCGCTGCACCCGGAATACCGCACCCTGCCAATGGTCTGGTACGTGCCGCCGCTGTCGCCGATTCAGTCGGTCGCCGATGCCGGCGGTTTGCCGAATAAAGGCACGATCCTGCCTGCGGTGGAGAGCCTGCGCATTCCGGTGCAATACCTGGCGAACCTGCTCAGCGCCGGCGACACCGGCCCGGTGCTGCGCGCCCTGAAACGAATGATGGCGATGCGCCACTATAAACGCTCTCAGACCGTCGAAGGGGTCACCGATACCCGGGCGATCGAGGAAGTAGGTTTAAGCGTCGAGCAGGTTGAAGAGATGTACCGCTATCTGGCTATCGCCAACTATGAAGACCGCTTTGTGATCCCGACCAGTCACCGTGAAATGGCGGAAGATGCCTTCCCGGAACGCAACGGCTGCGGGTTTACTTTCGGCGACGGTTGCCATGGGTCGGATACCAAATTCAACCTGTTTAACAGCCAGCGAATCGATGCGATCAACATCGGGGAGAAGGACTAATGCGGATTCTTAAAGTCATTGGTCTGCTGCTGGAGTACCCGGACGCCCTGCTGTGGGACAACCGCGAGGAGGCGCTGGCGCTGGTCCGCGCCGATGCGCCGCCGCTGCTGCCGTTTGCCGCCCCGCTGCTGGCCGCGCCGCTGCTCGACCGCCAGGCCGAATGGTGCGAGGTGTTTGAGCGCGGGCGCGCAACCTCGCTACTGCTGTTTGAACATGTGCATGCGGAGTCCCGCGATCGCGGCCAGGCGATGGTTAATCTGATGAACCAGTACGAGCAGGCCGGGCTGCAGCTCGACTGTCGGGAACTGCCGGACCATCTGCCGCTCTATCTCGAGTACCTCAGCACGCTCGAGGCGGACGCGGCCAGGGAGGGATTGCAAAACGTCGCGCCGATCCTTGCCCTGCTGGGCGGCCGTCTGAAACAACGACAGTGCGATTACTATCAGCTGTTTGACACGTTGCTGGCGCTGGCCGGCAGCCTGCTCAATAGTGACAGTGTCACAAAACAGGTGGCAGGTGAGAAACGCGATGATACCCGCCAGGCGCTGGATGCCGTGTGGGAAGAGGAGCAGGTGAAATTTATCGAAGATAATGCCACCGCCTGCGACAGTTCGCCGATGCAACATTATCAACGACGCTTTAGCCAGGACGTCGCGCCGCAGTACGTTGACGTCCGTGCCGGAGGCCCGAAATGATACAATACCTGAACGTCTTTTTTTACGACATCTACCCCTACGTCTGCGGGACGGTGTTTCTCATCGGCAGCTGGCTGCGCTATGACTACGGGCAGTACAGCTGGCGCGCCTCCTCCAGTCAGATGCTCGACAAGCGTGGCATGGTACTGTGGTCGAATCTTTTCCATATCGGCATTCTGGGGATTTTCTTCGGCCACCTCTTTGGCATGCTGACCCCGCACTGGGTCTACTCATGGTTCCTGCCGATGTCACAGAAGCAGCTGATGGCGATGATCCTCGGCGGCGTCTGTGGCGTACTGACGTTAGTGGGCGGCGCCGGGCTGTTGATCCGTCGTCTGACCAACCCGCGTATTCGCGCCACCTCATCGACGGCGGATATTGTGATCCTCAGCATTTTGCTGATTCAGTGCATTCTGGGCTTAACCACTATTCCCTTCTCGGCCCAGCATCCCGACGGCAGCGAGATGTTAAAGCTGGTGGACTGGGCCCAGGCGGTAGTGACCTTCCACGGCGGCGCCTCGGCGCATCTTGATGGCGTGGCGTTTATCTACCGCGTCCACCTGGTGCTCGGGATGACCATTTTCCTGATCTTCCCCTTCACCCGCCTGGTGCACGTCTGGAGCGCACCGATCGAATATTTAACCCGTCGCTATCAGCTGGTGCGGTCCCGGCGTTGAGGACGTGACGGATTTCATCCCTGCCCGCTTTGACTCATTGTTAAAAACAAGCGCCCGGCCTCCAGTTCTGGAACCGGGCGTATTTATTGCACCACAAGACAGCGGTTAATCTGTCGTCAATCCACGCCATGCTTTATACTCTTCTCGCATTATTGCCGTATTTGCCTTAACGCCATTGACGCCAACGGAAGCGATTTTTCCTGTGAGGGAACCATGAGTAAATATGTCATTTTTATCAGCACCAGCGGTGGTAAAGCGTTTCCAAAAGAACAGGTTACGCGTGCATTGATCAATGATATGAAGGATAAAGGCTTTAGAAAACATCATATTGAAGTGGACGCCGAGAACGAGACCCAGGCCGTTATGGCGTTAAATCAATTTAATGATGAATATATGCAGGAAGTAAAAGACTATACCGGCAACATTATATTTGTCGGCGTCATCATGTTGTTCGGTTTTATTATTTGGCTGTTTGCATGAATATAGGGACTGATAGCGCCGGATGAATACAAATACCAGTAACCATGAGTTTATGGGTTATCACCCGTCGGCATGATACCGGTAGACCGTGGTTTTCGCGAATATTTCGTGTTGCCTGAGCGGTGGAATGTTCCGTTCACGATCAATCCGCCACTTCTCTCACACCCGCAGCGGGTGAACGGCACGGGGGGCGTTTCGCTCGCCCCCCATGACCCCCGGCATTGCGCTGAAAACGGCCGCTGCGCGGTATGCTCCACTCCGGCTTCATCTGGCGGACCGGGCCGGACTCGACGTCCCTGTCTCGACCGACCCTCTGACCACCGTCCTGGTGGTCAGTCCTGGATGTGCACCTGCGTTCCCGCCCGTTTTCCTGACGCGCCTTAACCCCCGCGCTGTCATACCGTGGCTGTTCTGTCGCAATATCATTGCTGAAAACTTTTCAGCAAACTGGCCGTTCGGTGAACCGAACCTTAGCCCATCGGTATTACGTGGCCATTGCCACTTCGGCTGCTATAGCGTGGCCTGAGTCGGCGGCAGATGCAGCGCAAAGCAGTCAATAATGGTATCAAGCAGCAACTTTGCCGGCGCAGAAAGGCGACGTTCATCGCCATATAGCCCGACGCCAATATCTCCTGCGTCGGGCAGCGTTGTGGCCTGGATGACCTGCAATGTCGCCGGCATGCCCATGGTGGTGCGCAGCGCGACCCCTAACCCGGCAGTAGCGGCGGCCCAGATGCCATTCAGGCTGCGGCTGGTAAACGCGATGCGCCACGGAATACCCGCATTATCTAACGCCGTCGTGGCGGCCGTACGCATCACACACGGCGCTTCAAACGCCAGCAGCGGTAACGGCTGTTTTTTGGCAAGATACGTGGCGAGTTCAAACTCTGGCACCGCAATCCAGCGCAGCGGCACCCTCCCCAGCGTCCGGTCAAAGGCCGGTTGTTCGCGCCCTTCCCAGCTCAACGCCAGGTCAAGCTCCTGGTGCAGCATCGCCTCTTGCAGCGGCGCGTTTCGGGTCACGGTCACGGCGATCTCGACCTCCGGGCAGGCCCGGGCAAACTGCCCAAGGATCGTCGGCAGGAGCACCTCACCAAAATCCTCCTGCAGCCCGAGGCGCACCTCGCCGCTCACCCCTCTGGCCTGCAACGCGGCACTGGCTTCGTCATTGAGACTCAGGATCCGTCGCGCGTAACCCAGCATGATTTCACCTTCAGGCGTCAATGCCAGATGGCGGCCCGCCTTCTGCACCAGCGCCATACCAGCCTGCTGCTCCAGCTTTTTTAGCTGCGCGCTGACTGCCGAGGTTGAACGCCCGAGGCGCTCCGCCGCGAGGGCAAAACTGCCAAGCTCCATTCCGGTGACAAAAGCCCGCAGTGCATCAGCATCAAAAGTCAGTGGTCGTCTGGTCATCATCAATCATCCCGTTTTTCAGGACCATTAGTCATGAATTATATGATTATCGAAATCATCATAACCGGATATCGTCCCTGTGACACCCCACTGGATTTCACAATAAAGGCAAAGAACATGAGTAACGATCATCTGACACGGGAAAACCTGGCGCAACTGGCACCAAAACTGGCGTCACTAAGCGAAGAGGTGCTGTTTAACGATATCTGGCAGCGCCCGGCGCTCTCTGCGCGCGACAGAAGTTTGATCACCCTGAGCGCGCTGGTCGCCCTGTACCGCCCGGAACAGCTCAGCTGGCATCTGCAGTTTGCTGAAAAAAACGGCGTCAGCCAGAGCGAAATCACCGAGTTGATGACCCATCTGGCGTTCTATGCCGGCTGGCCTGCCGCGGTGTCGGCGTTAAACGTACTGCACCAGCTCAACGCAGAATAAGGAGACGACGATGCCTGTGACCCGCATTGCGATTTCTGAGCAACGCTTCGACCCCTGGCACGCCGCCATAAGCGCCGCGTTACAGCAGGCGCTGGAAGGCCATTTTTCGGTCCCGGCCGGTGACTGCTTTCAGCTGTTCGATTGTTACAGCCAGGGGCGGCGGCTCGTTAACCCGCACTATCTCTGCGCGGCTGAAGCCGGGCGCAGCGATGATTTCCTGCTGTTTCAGATAACCGCCGGTAAGCCGCGCAGCCGTCTGCAAAAGCAGCGTTTTTATCAGGATTTAGTGACGCGACTTGAGCAGTCGCTGGGCATCAGCCCGCATGAGGTGATGGTGGTGATCGGCTTTACCGAGCCGGAAGACTGGTCATTTAGCGGCGGCAAGATGTTCTGTTTAAAGGATATTCCTCCCGCGCGGTAACGCGACCGTAATGAATACGAGAGGGTCAATTGATAGCTTGCCGGCCCTCTCCCTTGATAAATACCCGCACACTACACCGACACTTCGCCGTATAGCGAAGCATAACCCAGCAGAAAGGAACACAGTACTGACTCCGACCAGGCACAAGGAGAGTTATTGGACATGCAACCAGTCAATTTTTCATCATTATATTTTGGTACACCTGTCGCCATATTATCCACCCGCAACCCGGACGGCACCACCAACCTGAGCCCCATATCCTCATGGTGGATCCTCGATAAAAGCCTTGTTTTCGGGATTGGCACCATGAATCAATGTTACGAGAACCTCATTAATCAATCCGAACTCGTGCTTAACATTCCGGACAGTCGCCTGTGGAAAAACATTGAGGCGATAGCGGCCACCAGTGCGAAAAACCCGCTTCCGGAGCAGAAGAAAAAGATGGGCTATGACTTTGAAAAAGACAAATTTTCACGAAGTCACCTCAATGAAATGGAGAGTATCTGCGTCTCACCGGGACGCGTAAAAGAGTGTCCGGTACAAATCGAGGCCAGAGTGAGCCGACAGATGTCCCTGGGAGAGTCGGGTGATGAGCTGACGGCGATGGAAGCACGTATCTTACGGGTCCACATAGCGGAAGAGCTTCTGGACAGCCGCTGCGGGTCCCCCCGCTTTAGGGCCGAGAAATGGCAGCCGCTCTACTATATTTTTCGTCACTACTACTCTGTGGGAGAAAAGCTCGGAGAGAACTTCAGATGCGGCAGCTAACCCGCATCGGCGATGCCTGAGCCCGCCGATGCGTGACATGCGCTCCATCTACACGGTCAGCCGCTATGTGGGTGTACCGTATTGCGCTACTTACCCGCTTCCGGATGGGTATCAAACGCCGCCATTACCGCCGCCAGCTCCGCTTCGCTGAAGCCATATTTGGCATCCGTGACGCCAAGGCCGAAGCGGGACTGCAGCGCAGCATACAGTGCCGGAACGTCCGGGAAATCAACCTTCTCGACCACATGGTGCTTATCCCAGTGGGTGAAGTGGAAGTTGGTTAAGGTCATTTTGCCGCCGTCAGGCAGATGACGGCACATCAGCAGATGGTGACGAAAATGCGACTGCGGCCAGTGGGCTGACCAGAAATTGCCCATTATATAGTCGGACGCATACTGATGCCCGAGGTCAAAATGATACATAGACTGCCAGTGACCATGGTGGCTGAACTGCAGCGTCCAGGTCTCTCCTTCACACAGCAGGCGATATTCACCGTGCGGGGTGGCTTGCTCTACATCAGCCAGCAGACGGATCGGCGCGGTTAGCGTCTGCCCGCCGAAACCGACATCGGCAATCCAGCGCTCGCCTTCTACTTCCACCAGCAGCAAACGGTGAGTACGCGGCGGCATCTGCGGCGGATTCGCCAGCACCACTCTTCCCAACAGGCTACGGACTGTAAAGCCCAGCTCGCGCAGCGCTCTTTCCAGCAGGCCGTTTTGCTCAAAGCAGTAGCCGCCACGCCGACCGTTCACCAGCTTGTCTTCCAGCGTCCGATCGTCGAGGTGGATCTCCCGGGGCAACAACACATCCAGATTTTCAAACGGGATGGCGCTGTTGTGGTGAATATGCAGGTCGCGCAAGGTGTCGATCGTAACATCAGGGGTTCCCGTCCAACCCAGACGGGAAAAATAGGCGCTTAAAAATGGACTCATCAATGCCTCCAGCAATCGGTGTCCGACATTTATAGCCTATTTTTGCCGTTTGACCGTCTATTTTGTGCGGTCGTATTTATTCGCGTGTGCTCCGCTGCATTAACGCCAGCGCGCTGAGCATCAATACCAATCCGGTCAACAGCGTCAGCGAAGCCATCGCCATTCCCTGCCCGACCGAGCCCTGCTCAAACTGGCGCCAGATAAACACCGCTACGGTCTGGGTACCCGCCGGTGCCAGCAGCAGCGAGGTCACCAGCTCGCGCGACGCCACCGCAAACACCATCAGCATGGCGGCCAGCAGCGCCGGAAACACCAGCGGCAGAACAATCAACCGCAGCGCCTGCAAAGGCGTGGCGCCGTGCACCCGTGCGGCTGGCTCGAGGTTATGGCCAAGCTGGCGCAGCGCGCTGCCGACATAGCGCACCGGCCACGGCAGCAGCAGACAACAATAGGAGAGTAGCAGCATAAACCAGCTGTTATAGGGCGAAACCGGCCAGAACGGCTGGTTCCACAGCAGAATCAACCCCACGCCCACCACCACGCCCGGGAGCGCCGCTGGCATCAGCGATAAAGCATCAACCAGAGCGCTGCCCTTGATTTTCTGCACCAATACCAGCCAGGCCGCCAGCAGTCCAATCAGCCCGACAATCAATGCCGACGCCAGCGCCAGCGACAGGCTGGTTCCCAGCGCCGACAGCGCATCGCCCTGCTGGGCAAACAGTGCGGAAAAATGACGCAAGGTAAAATTATCACTGTGAAGACCGCCGGACAGCGTGCCCATCAGGCTGGTCAGCACCATTGAGGCCCCCGGCAGCAGCACCGCCAGTCCACCGATACCGGCCATCAGCAGCACCGCAGGCGCTGCCAGCCAGCCAAGGCTGGTACCGCTGTTCTCTCCCGGCTTGCCGGTCACGCTGGTGACCTCTTTATCGCCAGTGAGTCGTTTTTGCAGCCACCAGGCCAGCAGCGCGACCGCGATCAGCAGCAGCGACAGCAGCGAGGCGCCGGGCAAATCAATCGGCCAGTCGGCGAGTTTTTTCTCAATACCGACGGTGAGCATCGTCAGCCCGGCCCGCGAGCCCAGCGCGGCCGGAACGCCGTACTCTTCAATCGCCAACGTAAACGCCAGCAGCATCCCTGCCGCCAGCGCTGGCGAAAGCATCGGCAGCGTGATATGCCAGAAGGCCCGCAAGGCGCTGGCGCCGTGCACTCGCGCCACCATAGCCAACCGTTGTCCGCTCGCCAGCAGGCTGCGGGAAACAGCAAAGTAGACCACCGGGAAGATGTTAAAGGTCATCACCAGCACGATCCCGCTGCGGCTGAACAGCAGATCGTTAAGATCCCAGCCCGTGAGCTGTTGCAGGTAGCCGTTACGTTGCAGCACCAGCATCCACGACAGGGCCGAAATATAGGGCGGCGTCAGAAACGGGATCAGCAACAGCAGATCCCACAGGCGCGGCATCGGCAGCGTAAACAGACCGCGCAATACCCCCAGCGGCAGGCCAATCAGCACGCTCATCAGCGCCACGCCACCGGCGACCCACAAGGTGCCGCCGAGCATCGACAGTAGCTGCGGGTCGTGAGCCAGCGTCGATACGCCGCTCAATGCCCCGTCCAGCGAACCGGCGCTGAAGTGCGGAAAGACTGCCTGCAGGACGATAAATAACAGCGGTAACGCCACCAGCACCAGCAGCGCTGTCAGCGTAAACCCGGATATCAGTGTTTGTTTCACGACATTTTCCTGAAAAACCACCGCCCGCGATCTATCGGCGGTCCTGTCGCCCGGGTTAGGCGCAAGCCATCCCCCGGGCAAGATCGATTTACTGTACGAACAGCGTATTGAAGCGGGACAGCACCGCACTACGTTCACTGTTTCCATCGCTGGTGGTTGGCAGGATCTTCAGCTCATTAAGCAACGGACGTTTGGCCTGGACATCGCTTCGCGCCGGCATCAGCCAGGCGTCGGCAACCAGCGCCTGACCTTCTGGCGACAGGACATAATCAACGAAGGCTTTCGCATCGTCAGCATGCTGGCTGGTCTTGAGGATCATCATCGGACGCGGCGCAATGACCGTGCCGCTGGCGGGGAAAATCACCTTCAGAGATTCGCCCTGATGGATGTTGCCGTAGGAGACATAATCCACCGCACCGAATACCGCCGCCTTCGCCCCCTGCATCACCGGGGTGACGGCCTGGGCGTTCGGCCCGCTGACCACCATGCCATTGCGCTTCAGGTCGTCAAACAGCGCCCAGGCTTTATCGCCCATGCCATTTTGTAACCCGATCAGCAAATCCAGCGATGCGCCGGAGAGCGCCGGGTCCGGCGTGGTCACTTTGTCTTTGAACGCCGCTTCGGTCAGATCACGCCACTCTTTCGGCTCCGGGGTCCCGCTTTTGGTATTCCAGACGATCCCCAGCGCCGAGATCCCCTGCGCAACATAATCCGCCGTTTTCAGGTTCGCCGGGACCTTATCGGCGTTGGCACTCTGATACGGCAGCAGCCAGCCGCGGTGATGTAAATCCTCAGCGGTGTCCCAGGAGGCGGAGATCAGCACATCTGCCTGCGGGTTGGCCTGCTCGGCTTCG
Source organism: Klebsiella sp. R390 (assembly GCF_051131745.1). Lineage (NCBI taxonomy): Bacteria > Pseudomonadati > Pseudomonadota > Gammaproteobacteria > Enterobacterales > Enterobacteriaceae > Klebsiella > Klebsiella sp. R390. Next base: position 137,619 of record NZ_CP180445.1, read on the forward strand.
AGACGGGCCATCACTTTGCCGGTGGTGGCCTGGAAAATATTGACCTTCACCCCGGTTTTCTTTTCATAGCCGCTGGCAAGGCTCTTCGCCAGCGAGCCGGGACCGGCGGTATATACGGTCAGCGCGTGGGCGCTGGACATCATGGTGGCGGACAACAGCATCGCGAGCACAGCTCCTTTCTTAATGGTCATAACGGTTTTCATGCAAGTTCCCCTGAGGATGAAGTAACGGTGCGCACGGCGGCGATGGCGCCCGCCGAGAGATGAACAATTCTGTCGGCCAGCAGCTCGGCTTCGCGGCGATCGTGAGTGACGTACACGGCGGTGATCCCCAACTGTCGCAGGAGTCGGCTCATTTCCACGCAGAGTGATTCCCGCAGTTCGCTATCGAGATTGGAGAGCGGCTCATCGAATAACAGAACCCGAGGTTCAGCGACAATAGCGCGCGCCAGGGCGACGCGCTGCTGCTGCCCGCCGGACAGCCCGGAAGGTTTACGCCCGGCGAAACCGCTGAGGCCCACCAGCGCCAGCGCCTCAGCAACCCGCTTTTGCCGGTCCTGACGCGGTACGCCGCGCATGCGCAGCGGAAAGGCGACGTTTTGCTCCGCCGTCATATGCGGCCACAGGGCATAATCCTGAAACACCATGCCGATATCACGCTGTTCCGGTGGCATTGCCCAACCGCGTTTTGCCACCAGCCGGTCGCCGAAGCGAATTTCGCCGCTGGCAGGCACGGTGAGCCCGGCCAGCAGACGCAGCAAGGTGCTTTTTCCGCAGCCTGATGGCCCTAAAAGCGCCACAATGCTGCCCGCGTCGATCTGCAGGTCTATCTGATGAAGAATGGTCTGGGGACCGAAGGCGAACGAGACGCCATCGAGTGTGATGCTGGTCAGCGCGTGCATTATCGCCCTCCCCGTTGGGAAAGCGATGCTCTGCCCGCGGTCAACACCTGACGGGCCGCGCTCACCTGTGATAAAGACAGGAGAGCTACCATGTTGTGATCCTCTTTGGGATTTAGTGGTGCCGACTATAGGGAGCCTGTATGACGTATTGATTACGTTTTCATTGCGGATTAACGTGTTGTCAGGCATCAGACCCATTTACCAAGGAACGCTTATGAGCCGTTTTCGCCACGTGGAACTCCAGTACGCCAGTCGCCTGCTTAATCATGGCCCAACCATTCTGATCACCAGTTATGACGCCCAGACGCAACGCCGCAATGTGATGGCCGCCGCATGGTCGATGCCCGTCGAATTCGCACCGCCCCGTCTGGCGATCGTGGTGGATAAAAGCGCCTGGACGCGGGAAATTATCGAGCACAACGGCACCTTCGGCATCGTGGTTCCCGGGGTGGCGGCAGCCAGCTGGACCTACGCCGTTGGCAGCATCAGCGGGCGCGACGAGGATAAATTCAATGCCTACGGTATCCCGGTGGTCACCGGCCCGGCCCTGGGATTACCGTTAATCGAAGAGAAATGTCTGGCGTGGATGGAGTGCCGCCTGCTGCCGTCAGGGATAGCCCAGGAGCAGTACGACACTCTGTTTGGTGAGGTGGTTTCTGCCGCTGCCGATGAGCGCGCATTCGCCACCGGTCGCTGGCAGTTCGACGACGATAAGCTCAATACTCTGCATCATCTTGGCACCGGTAATTTTGTTGCCAGCGGCCGCCACGTGCAGGCTAATATGCCGGAAGAGTAACCTTTCTTTACCGAGGCAGGCACTAAGCCTGCCTTATCCCCCGCGGTTCTCACTCTTTTTAGCAGGTTGACCGTTCATTGCTTCAGACATATAGTTAGCCGCCATACTATCTGAAAGAGGCCACTATGGAGCTCGAACAAAAATACCTATCGCTACTGCAGGAAGCCGAACGCCATCAGCTTGCCGATGTGGACAATATCCGCCTCTGTTTTCAGACCTTGTCGTTAGCCGCTGCGATCGATCGCGATTGCGCAACGTTACTGGCGCCCTGGGGGTTATCCGAGGGGCGTTTCGTACTACTGTTTTTGCTTGATGCCGCATCTGACGGTCTGGCTCCAAACGTGCTGGCGGAAAGGGCCGGCGTCACCCGAGCGACAATTACCGGCCTGCTTAACGGCCTCGAGCGCGACCAGTTAATTGAACGTCATGCCGACCACCTTGATGGCCGGGCGATGCGTATTGGATTAACCCCTGAAGGCAAACAGCTTATTGGCAAGGTTTTTACCCAGCACAGTCGCTGGATTGCCGGCCTGTTCAGTCATCTCTCAGCGTCAGAGCGCAGCCAACTGGCTGGCCTGCTGGAGAAGGTGTCCGCCGGTACGCTGGCTGGGAAAAGCCGCATCTGATTCGTGTTAAAAAACAACGTAAAGGAGCTACAAACATGCCTCATTATTTAGTCGAACTCTACACCCCTAACGCCGCCTGGCACGCGCTATCAGAGGCGCAACGTAGCGCGTTTATTCAGGGCATTCAGTCCGGTATGGGCAGCCTTGCGCAATGGGGAGTTGAACTGCTGACGCTGGCGGAAACCGATACGACCATCGACAACGCCGCCTCGCATCGTTTTTTGGGGATCTGGCGTTTTCCTGACGCCCAGGCCCGCGACGCGCTGCTGGCCGGCATTGCCGCCAGTGGCTGGTATGGTTATTTTGACCACATTAATGCCGCCGCAGAGACTGGTAATATGCAGCAGCATCTGCAGGCGCTGGCGGGATAATATCCTGCGGCCAACTCCCCGGTGGCGCTGCGCTGACCGGGCTAAATACCGCACAATACTGTAGCCCGGATAAGGCGTCCTGCGCCGCCATCCGGGAGTCATCCATATCATCTCAGAAAGGAACTCACGATGAGCATACCGCAAACCCAGATTCAGCTTCTGCAAGCCATTGACAAAAACTTCACCACATTAGCCAATTACCTTGCGCATGTCCCCAAGGAAAAAGCAGCTGAAAAAAACTTACCGGGTCATGCGCAAGGCACAGTCATGAGCGTACGCGATCTGGTCTGTTATCTGTTGGGATGGAATGAACTGGTGCTTAAATGGATTACTCTCGACAAAGCGCAAACGCCTGTAGACCTTCCAGAAACCGGTTTTAAATGGAATCAGCTTGGGCATCTGGCACAAAAGTTTTATGGCGATTATCCTTCGCGGGACTTCACTTGTTTACTGGCTGACCTACATGAGGTTAAGCAGAAGATAATGGTCCAAATCGCGACCGGTGACGACGAGGCACTGTACGGTCGCCCGTGGTACGGCAAATGGACGCTTGGGCGGATGATTTCACTAAACACCTCGTCACCCTACGCTAACGCTTGTGTCCGATTGCGTAAATGGGCAAAAGAGCAGAATATTCCCTTGAAATAATCTCCCCAGCGACGCGGCAACTTTTGCGAGGGATATATTGGGGTATTCCCCGGTGGCGCTGCGCTGACCGGGCTACATACCGCACAATACTGTAGCCCGGATAAGGCGTCCTGCGCCGCCATCCGGGAGTCATCCACCGCACAATATTGTAGCCCGGGGGTCTCCTAACGCTGTACCCGGCGCCGGTCTTCGCTGGGGGTCAGGCCAAACACCTTTTTATATAAGGTGGTGAAGTGATTGCTATTGGCAAAACCACATAAATACGCCACCTCGGTGATCGTCATATCGGTTTCGCGTAATTTTACCCGTGCCGATACTAAACGCAGGCGTTTTAAATAATTATCCGGCGTCAGCCCGGTGGCTTCTTTAATATGGCGAAAGGCAGTGCGGGTAGTCAGATGGAATTTCTCCGCCAGCTGCCCCCAGTTATGCTCCTCAAAACAGTGCTCCTGTAACCAGGTCAACAGTTTATGCAGCTTATATTTGGTGTTGCTATATTCGGCTTCGGTCTCGGCATGGAGGATCGTGGTGATCAACTGGAAAAAAGCGGCTTCACGCAGGGCGCTATTTTGCGCCTGCTGAAGCTCGGGAGAAAATATTTTATCCACCAGCTCTTTGCAGAGATGTCGGGGGTCCGGGGCAAGCCACCCGTAGCAAGAGGCCTGCCGGGCTGAGAATTTTTGTAATAGCGCCTCAAGATGGCGTAAATAATGAAATTCCACCTGCGGATTAATCAGCACATTAATTAACTTGAGCGTTCCGAGCTCGTCATAATAATGCACATCACCCGGCTGGACGTAAAAAACGTCTCCCTGTTGGATATATAATGGGCGGCCATTAATAACGTGCAGTCCGTGCCCCTCTTCAACAATCACCAGCTCAGCAAACTCGTGGCTATGTTCATGGCTATTATCTTCGGGGTCACTGGCGTACATCCCCAGCTTATCCTGCGGGTCGGTGAAATAATACTCAACGGTCAACATCATCATTTCTTCAGTCCAAAACGACATACGGCGCAGTGGCACGATAATCCATTTTACTGACCGCCACGAACAAGATTTATGGATTTGTGATCGCCAACCGGCCCATCCCTTCATCACTGCCATTTTGGCAAATGCATTGGCATTGCCAGAGTGGTTGACGTACAAAGCGGCGTCTTATGCTGCGCACAAATAAACACAGAGGACGCAGTATGTCACAAGCTATTCAGCAGAATATGCACATCTCGATGACCCGCCACCCGGCATTTTTACGCACCGCGGAGGCACTCCGACCTGAGCTGCGCAGCCAGCCCCACTCACCGTTGGCGGTAGTGGAGGTATTTGCCGATGCCGACGCGGTGTTTGGCTGGCGCGCCGAACCGGTGAGCACCCTGGCCGCGCTATCCCGACGGGAACTGACCAGCGGCGATAGCGTGATTATCGATTTTGGCAGTCACTATGTGGGCTACCTGCATTTCGTCTGCCACAGCGCCGGGAGTCCACCTGACGCCCCGGCACACCTGCAGCTGACCTTCGGCGAGACGCTCAGTGAAGTCTGCGAGCCGTTCAGCGATTATCGGGGCTGGCTCAGCAGCAGCTGGTTACAGCAGCAGGACCTGTGGCTGGATGTATTGCCTGCGCAGATTGACCTGCCAAGACGCTACTGCTTCCGCTATCTCAAAGTGGAAGTCAAAGCCGTTTCAAGCAAGTTCCGCCTGCAACTCGACCAGATTCGGGTGAATGCCGTGACCTCCGCCAGCAACGCCTGCCCGCCGACCACAACGCGCGATCCGCAGCTCCAGGCCATCGACAAGGTATCGGTCCTGACCCTGCAAAACTGCATGCAGGAGGTTTTTGAAGATGGTCCCAAGCGTGACCGCCGGCTGTGGCTCGGTGATTTACGCCTGCAGGCGCTGGTGAACGATGTCACTTTCGCGCATCACGATCTGGTCCGCCGCTGCCTGTATCTCTTCGCCGGTCACACCCGCGAAGATGGCATGGTGTCGGCTAACGTTTTCGTTCAGCCAGATGTGCTTGCAGATGACACGTTTCTGTTTGATTATTCGCTGTTTTTTACCGATGTCCTCTACAACTATTTGCAGAGCGCCGAGGATGTTGAGAGCGCCCGTGAGCTCTGGCCCACGGCGCGGCGTCAGGTCGAGCTGGCATTAACCCGCTGCGATGAGAATGGCCTGGTGCGCGACAGCGAAGACTGGTGGGTGTTTATCGACTGGCAAGAATCGCTGAATAAGCAGGCTGCAGCCCAGGGGGTACTGATTTACTGCCTGCAACGGGCAATCTGGCTGGCCGAACGGTTTGAACCTGAGCGGGTGGCCACCTGGCGCAGCGCGCTACAGCACTGCAAAGCGGCAGCAGAGGCGTTATGGGATGGCCAGCAGGGCTTTTACGTCAGCGGTGAGCAGCGTCAGGTCTCCTGGGCCTCGCAAATCTGGCTGGTACTGGCGGAAGTCGGCGGCCCTCAGCAGCGTCGCGAGATCATGCATAACCTGGCCACCAATCCCCCCGCCGTCGCCATGAACACGCCGTATCTGCGTCACCACTATATTGCCGCCCTGCTGCAGTGTGGGCTACGCGACGAGGCGATTGCGCAGATCAAAGCCTACTGGGGGGCAATGGTGGATTACGGTGCCGATACCTTCTGGGAAATTTTCGACCCGCAACAGCCTGACTTTTCCCCTTATGGCAGCAAACTGATAAACAGTTACTGCCATGCGTGGAGCTGCACCCCGGCCTGGTTTATTCGCCAGTACGGACTGTAACAACAACAATAAGCGAGCGTAATTTTATGGCAGATACAACTTTTACTCTCTGGCGGCAGCGCCTTGGCTATGGCATCGCCGACCTCTCCTGCAACCTTGTGTGGCAGATGATCTCTCTTTATCTGATGTTCTTTTACACCGACGTCATGGGCCTGCCCGCCTATTACGTTGGTTTGATGTTTCTCGTCACCCGCCTGGTTGACGGCGTCGCCGATGTGCTGATGGGGCTGGTAATCGATAATACCAGCACCCGCTGGGGGCGCTGTCGTCCCTACCTGCTGATCGGGGCGATCCCCTTCGGCCTGCTATGTGTTCTGGCCTTCTACGTACCGGATTTTGGCACCACCGGTAAGCTGATTTACGCCTTTATCACCTACCTGTGTCTGTCGTTTCTCTATACCATCGTCAACATTCCGTTCTGCGCGATGCTGCCGTTTTTGACGAACGACTCGCGGGAGCGCACCACTCTTTCTGCGGTGCGCATTCTGCTCGGTTCATTAGGCGCGACCATTGTCGCCGTCGCTACCCTGCCGTTAGTCGGCGCCCTGGGGAAAGGCCATCAGCAGCATGGCTTCTTCTATACCGCAGTCATTTTCGGCGCGATCGCCACTTTCTTTCTGCTGGTGAGTTTCCGTAACGTCAAAGAAAATATCAGCATCACCCAGGAGCGAATGACCTTGAAACGCGCGTGGGTCAGCCTGCGCGCTAACCGACCGTGGTTGGTCTTCGCTATCAATATTTTCCTGATGTGGGGAGCGTTCTTTTTCCAGACCGGTGCGCTGGTTTACTTCTTCCATTATTACGTCGGTAACAACGATCTGACGGCGATCGTCGCCGGGATCTCCACCTTTGTGCCGCTGCTCGGCACCCTCACCGTGCCACTGCTCGCCAGCCGCCTGAAAAAGCGCCACGTCTATCTGATCGCCAGCGCCATAAACCTTGTCGGCATGGGCATGATGATGGCGGCAGGCGTCAATAGCTGGGGGCTGATTGCCGGTGCCATTGTCTTATCGCTGGGCGCCGGGCAACGGACGGCCATTTACTTCTCGATGCAGGCCGACCCGGTGGATTACGGGGTGTGGAAAACCGGTATCAATACCGCCGGGATTTTAACCTCGATCAACGGCTTCCTGGGCAAAGTCGCCATGGCCGGCGCAGGGGCGATTACCGGCATCCTGCTCTCTTCCGGCGGCTATATCGCAAACCAGAGCCAAAGCGAGAGCGCGATGCTGGCGATTAAAGCCTGCTATCTCTATATCCCGGCGCTGCTGATTGTCGCCTCAATGTTGTGGATTGGCCGCTTCTACCGCCTCGATGACCACTACGAGCACATCCGCGCCGACCTCGACGCCGGGCGCCGCGCACCGCCGGACACGTCGTCAGTCGCTGGAGAAAACCACGCCCTGTAAGGTGCAGTCCCCCTCTTAATACCCTAAATAATTCGAGTTGCAGGAAGGCGGCGACGCAGTGAATCTCCAGGAACTTACTGAAGTAAGTGACTGGGGTGAACGAGGCAAGCCAACGCTCATACAGCTTGAAGTCTGACGGGTATTTACCGATGAAATAATAAGGATTGATATGCGTATCTCTTTGATTAGCGCAGCGGTTTGCTGCGCCCTTTTTTCGGCTTACGGAGCGAGCGCCGCACAGCTCAGCGTGGAACAACGGCTGGCACAACTGGAGGCCCGGCTTAACCATGCCGAGCAAGAAGCGGGAGACGCTAAGCGTCGTGCGCAGCAGGCGGAGCAACGTACCAGCGCGGCAGAACAACGCGCGGCGGCAGCAGAAAAACAGGTCCAGACCCTGAGCCAACGAACCACCGTGACCGAACAAAAACAGCAGGCGACCGACCAGCAGCTGGCAAAATCCAGCCTCAGCGACGGCTTTGAATTTAATGCCTATGCCCGCTCCGGGATGTTGGTGGATAGCCACGGTAAAGGCGCGCGTGGCGGACCGGGGATCTCCCCTGCCAGTTCACTCAACGGCGATGCCCATGTTGGCCGTCTCGGCAACGAGAAAGATAACTATGTGGAACTGAGCTTCGGCAAAAAGATGACCTTCAGCGACGGCTCATGGGCGCACTTTAAAACCATGCTTGCCGACGGCGCCACCAATCCGGACCCGTGGGTACAGGATAACGACAGCCACCATCTGAACGTGCGCCAGCTGTATGTTGAAATGGGTAATTTCGCCGACTTCAACGGGCCGTTTAAAGACGCTTCTGTCTGGGCAGGTAAGCGTTTCGACCGGGATAACTTTGATATTCATTTTACCGACAGCGATATTATGTTCCTTGGCGGCACCGGGGGTGGGATCAACGACGTCAACTGGAACAACAGCCTGCGCGGCGATTACTCGGTTTATGCGCGTAACTTCGGCGATCTGGGGAGCGATAACTATGAAGATAACGATGTTCAGAATCTGATGTTCACCGCCAACCACTTCTGGGACCGCTGGCAGTTAATGACCACCGCCATGACCGCTCAAGGCAACGACGATCTGAAGGATAATACCTCGACCACCGGCAGCTACGCGCTACGTAGCGACAATACCGCGAAGAGTGGTTATTACGCGATGCTGGCCCTGCACGACAAACAGCAGTTTTATGGCCTGGCGCCTGGCGTATCGGAAAGTGCCCTGCAGTACGGCCACGGACTGGGTGCTGAAGCCCGCCAGCCCGGCAGCGATGGCGACCTGACCGAGAACGCTAAATCTCTGCGCTTTGCCTCCTACGGTATTTTACCATTGGGGAAAAACTGGGAACTGGCGCCATCGGTTATCGCCCAGCACAGCGAAGACCGCTATCGTGACGGCGACCGTTACGATTGGGCGACCTTCAACCTGCGGGTTTCTCAGGCCATCACCCGCAACTTTGCCCTGCTGTATGAGGCGTCCTGGCAGTATATGGACCTGAATCCGAACGGACGAAGCTACCGTTATGACAGTAATGTCTATCAGTACCAGGCGGTGAGCGGTGATTTCTACAAGCTAACCTTCGCCCCGACGTTTAAAGTTGGCGACGTCTTTGATATCAAAGCGCGGCCGGAAATCCGTTTCTTTGTCACCTGGATGAACTGGGATAAAGACCTGGACCGTTACGCGATTAACGATGATTTTGGCAGCAAAGGCTTTACCGCCGGGGGGAACTGGAACTTCGGCGTACAGACGGAGATTTGGTTCTAAGTCAGGCACCTGTCCCCGGTGGCGTTTGCCGGGGATACACGCCGCACAATCCCGTAGCCCGGATAAGGCGCACCGCGCCGCTATCCGGGATCGGGCGATGATTACATGCTGTAACCGGGCTTTTTAATCAGCTGTTCCATCTGCGGGGCGATTTCGCTGTCCCAGACCTGCTGCCAGTCGCCAGGTTCAACCTGGTTCAGAGCAACGCTCACCGCGCTGTCCTTGCTGCTGAGGTGGCGAATCAGCACCTCGGTGATGTCGCTCGCCAGCGCGGTTTTTTGTTCATCGGTCAGTTCACGGGGAAAACATTTAATATCAACATGTGGCATAGCAGGCTCCTTAGTGTCAGTGCGATAAATTAGCATAGCCCCGAGGTGTCGGTTCGCTATTTGTGCCTTAAATCAATCCGTTGTCACGCAGCACCTGCTGAAGCTCAGACCGTTGATAGACCTTTTCCGCCACCGCGGCAAACTTCGGCGTATGTCCGGCAAACCACGCCTGCCGGGGCCCCCACGAATACATTGCCGCAATATAGCAGTCCAGCAGGGTTATCTCCGCCCCCAGCGCGTACGGCGCAGCGGCCAGCTGCTGCTCCAGCCACAAATAGAGTGATTGTCGATACTGAATGCAGTTTTCCTGCAGTTGCCCGGGCGCATCGGCGGCCCAGCGCTGCGGATAGTCGGCGTAGGTAAAGGTGGGATAAACATTCGCTACCAGCCAGATTAGCAGGCGCTGAAACTGGTGGCGCTGCGGCATACCTGGTCCGGGAGCCAGCTCCGGATGCTGGTCAAGGATCATCAGGGCGATCGCCGCGGACTCGGTCATCACGCTACCGTCATCGAGCGTCAGCGTTGGTACCTGACACAGCGGGTTTATCTGTTTGAGGCGCTCACGTTGCGGGCCGGGTTGATCAAAGCCTGCAACGTTAACAAACTGGTAAGGCATCCCGGCCAGCGTCAGCATCAGCTCGCTAATTGCCGAGCCCCAGCCGGGTGCGCCATAAACGGTGATCATATTCAGCCTCCACGTTAAACGCTAAGTGTAGGCACAAACTGGCGGTTCGGCGTCATTCCCCGGTGGCGCTGTCTGCATTATCGGTGTCTGGCCGGTTGATAAATGGCGAGAATCCCTGCCAGAATTTTTTGGCATACTGGATATCATATAACTCGTTAACCAGCGCATTGATAACCAGGACAAACATCCCGAAATAAGCGAGGAATAAAACCACAAAACTGGCTACTGCTGCCACACCTGACATTTCGACGACGAGATCGGGCACCGACATAAAAAATCCGTAAATGATGGCCGCAATCATAATTATGGCAAAAACAGAAATGTCCCGGCGCGCTTTTTTCCTTTTACTGGACGGTTGCGTTATACCAGAATCAGTAATTTCCAGCAGCTTAATCTTTCGAAGAAAGCTATTCATAGCAGGATCGTTGAAGGAAATATTGTTAGTTGCAATATATTCCAGAACTTTGTGACTGACAGCAATCGGATATCTTATACCAATCCCTTCATACAGAGCCTTGATGGCCAGTAAATCAAAGGTCGTAATATTATCCTTATTGTTCAGTTGATTGATACGCCGAAAGGTAGCCAGGCGTTTTTCGGCACTGAGTTTATCAAACTGACTATCACGACGGTTCTTACGGCCCTCTACCCAGCGGCTATAAAGTGTTTTAACTACCATAACAAGAACAGGTACAACCACACCCGATACGGGGATAATCACTTCTGATAATATTTTCACTACGGTCCCTTGATAATATATGATGCTTAAAGATAGTTTTATTTAATCGTTGCGCGCAAATATTAATCGCATAACAAAAGATAGCATTTTGATAAAAATCAAGATAGCCATGACTCTTTTCCAATTAGGAATGTATAAAACAGAGTTGCGTAGCAATATATATTGCGGTGGCGGATACAAAATCCACCCCGCAGTTCCTGAAGCATTGCGCTCTCGTTTATGCCGATTCGCGCACCACCAGTTGAAAACCGATATCGATAATCACCTCGCCTTCCCCGCAGCCTTCGATGCGGTCGGCCAGCAGCGTCGCCGCCTGTTCGCCTATGGCGTGGCGGTCAACGCTGACCGTAGTGATCGCCGGGCGATTGCTGGCGGCGAAATCCAGATCGCCAAAGCCGATCACCGCCAGATCGTGCGGCACGCGCAGGCCGCGGCTTTCTGCTTCCATGATTGCCCCCTGTGCCAGCGTGTCCGAGCTACAGACGATCACATCAAACGAGGCTGCATCCAGCAGCTGCGCCAGGCCGTGACGTCCCAGCGCCAGTGACGCCGGCAGCGGCACTTCACTCTGCGGCGCCGCGGATATACCATTTTTACGGAGCGTGGCGCACAACCCCTGTTTACGCAGTGCCGCACGCGCATCCCCGGCCCACAGCAGTCCCGGACGTCGGTAGCCTTGCTGCAGCAGAAACTCGCCGATCGTTTCGCCCACTTTCTCATGCGAAAAACCCACCAGCATATCCAGCGGCGTGGGAGTAAGGTCCCAGATTTCCACCACCGGAATGGCAGCGTTAAGGATGGTTTTTTTCAGCGCCGCAGCGTGTTGAATGCCGGTCAACACCACGCCGTCCGGGCGTCGTGAGAGTAAGGTCGCCACCAGTTCTGCTTCGGTCTGGCGACTGTAGCCCGCCACGCACAGCAGCATATGATAGCCGCGCGCCGCCAGGGTATCGCTGAGCGCCTGGATGGTATCGACAAACATATTGTTGTTAATCTGCGGCACCACCACCGCAATCAGTTTGCTTCGCCGGGACGCCAGTCCGCCCGCCAGTGCATTGGGGATATAGCCGGTGGCCTGCACCGCCTGCATCACTTTATCTACCGTTTTCGGGCGCACCAGCTGCGGCGTGTTCAGCGCCCGGCTGACCGTCATCGATGATAACCCAGCGCTACGCGCGACATCATCCAGCGTCGGCGCCCGCGACGGTTTTCTGCTTTTCACGACGAAGCCCCTGTGTTGAGTCGTTTTCCTGTGGGCATTATTGATGATGCCCCACGCAATTGCCAGCCTCTGCCGCGCTCAGCCCCTGACAATCAGTATTGTGGATCACCAAATGTTATCGCTATCATTCATTATTGTGCTTTTTCACAAACCTGTTTGGATCGTGATGCTACCTGCATAATTTCACCCTAAATAATCGCCAGTTGTGATCGTTTGTACAAATTAAAGCCAGCGTGATGGCGCAAGACGGCGTTCAGGATTAGAAATGTTAGCGCAAACATTTTATAACCTGAAAGGAACCCACCATGACCTTTAGCGCAAATTCTGAGTCCGTGAGCTACGCCAAAACCCTCGGCGCAAAAACCGCGGCTGAAACCGGCGACCGTATTGCCCACGTCAAACTGTCGCTGGCCTTTTTACCACTGGCCACGCCGGTCAGCGATGCCAAGGTACTTACCGGCCGACAAAAACCGCTGACCGAAGTGGCAATTATCGTTGCCGAAATCCGCTCCCGTGATGGCTATGAAGGCGTTGGCTTTAGCTACTCGAAACGTGCCGGCGGCCAGGGGATCTACGCCCACGCCAAAGAGATTGCCGATAACCTGCTCGGCGAAGATCCGAATGATATCGATAAGATCTACACCAAACTGCTGTGGGCCGGCGCCTCCGTAGGCCGCAGCGGCATGGCGGTGCAGGCTATCTCGCCTATTGATATTGCGCTGTGGGATATGAAAGCCAAACGCGCCGGGCTGCCGCTAGCCAAACTCCTCGGCGCCCACCGTGATTCCGTGCAGTGCTACAACACCTCGGGTGGATTCCTGCATACCCCGCTGGATCAGGTACTGAAGAACGTCGCTATCTCGCGGGAAAACGGCATTGGCGGGATCAAACTCAAAGTCGGCCAGCCCAACACCGCCGAAGACATTCGCCGTCTGACGGCAGTGCGGGAGGTGCTGGGGGATGATTTCCCGCTGATGGTCGACGCCAATCAGCAGTGGGATCGTGAAACCGCCATCCGTATGGGGCGCAAAATGGAGGGGTTCAATCTGGTGTGGATTGAGGAGCCGCTGGACGCCTACGATGTCGAAGGCCACGCCCAGCTTGCCGCGGCGCTGGACACCCCTATCGCCACCGGTGAAATGCTGACCAGCTTCCGTGAACATGAACAGCTGATCCTCGGTAACGCCAGCGACGTGGTTCAGCCCGACGCCCCGCGCGTGGGCGGTATCTCGCCGTTCCTCAAAATTATGGATCTCGCCGCGAAGCATGGCCGCAAGCTGGCACCGCATTTTGCCATGGAAGTCCACCTGCATCTGGCCGCCGCCTACCCGCTGGAGCCGTGGCTGGAGCATTTCGAATGGCTGAACCCGCTGTTTAACGAACAGCTGGAGCTGCGCGACGGACGGATGTGGGTATCTGAACGCCACGGTCTGGGCTTCACCCTCAGCGAACAGGCCCGCCGCTGGACCCAACACAGCTGCGAGTTTGGTCAGCGCCCTTAATCGATTGCCCCGGATTGCGGCGCAAGCGCCGTATCCGGGCTACCGGCCGATGCACGGCTGAAATCCGCTGTACCCACAATACAACCCTGCAAAGGAGTTGAATAACATGACAACGTCAATAAAACCAAGCAATGTGCGTTATGGTATTTTGATATTTCTGTTTCTCGCCACCGTGTTTAATTATGCCGACCGGGCAACGTTGTCCGTCGTCGCGCCGATGATGAGTCAAGAATTAGGTTTCGACCCCGAAGCTATGGGGCTGGCTTTTTCGGTATTCGGGATCTCGTATGTGGTCATGCAAATCCCCGGCGGCTGGCTGCTCGATAAATATGGCTCCCGTCTGGTCTACGGCTTTGCATTAATTGGCTGGTCGGTGGTCACCATGTTTCAGGGCACCATCTACCTGTACGCCAGTCCGCTGATCGTGTTGATTATTCTGCGCCTGATGATGGGTGCCATTGAAGCCCCGGCGTTTCCTGCCAATAGCCGCCTGAGCGTCCAGTGGTTCCCGAATAAAGAGCGCGGGTTCGTCACCTCGGTTTACCAGGCGGCACAATATATCTCTCTGGGTATTATTACGCCGCTGATGACCATTATTTTGCATAATTTGAGCTGGCATTACGTCTTTTATTATATTGGTGCCATCGGGGTCGTGCTGGGGATATTCTGGCTGATTAAAGTCAGAGATCCGCTGCAACACCCAGGAATCAATCAACAGGAAATCGATTATATCCGTGACGGCGGCGGCGAACCGGAGCTGGGTAGTCGTAAAATGCAGCAGAAATTAACCCTCGCGCAGGTCAAAAGCGTCTGCGTCAACCGGATGATGATCGGCGTTTATATCGGTCAGTTCTGCGTAACCTCGATTACCTGGTTCTTCCTGACCTGGTTTCCCACCTATCTGTATCAGGCCAAGGGGATGTCGATTCTGAAGGTCGGCTTCGTCGCCAGTATCCCGGCGATAGCCGGATTTATCGGCGGCCTGCTGGGGGGCGTCTTTTCCGACTGGCTGCTGAAACAGGGCTACAGCCTGACCACCGCCCGCAAACTGCCGGTGATCTGCGGCATGTTGCTCTCCTGCGTCATTGTCGTGGCTAACTATACCGGTTCGGAAGTGGTCGTCATCGCCGCCATGAGCCTGGCCTTTTTCGCCAAGGGTTTTGGCAACCTTGGCTGGTGCATTCTCAGCGATACCTCGCCGAAAGAGATGCTCGGCATTGCCGGCGGCGTGTTTAACATGTGCGGTAACCTGGCAAGCATCATAACCCCGCTGGTGATTGGCGTGATCCTTGCCAACACCCAGTCGTTCGATTACGCCATTTTGTATGTCGGTTCCATGGGCGTACTGGGGCTGTTCTCCTACCTGTTTGTGGTCGGTCCGCTGGACCGTATTACCCTCACGCCACGCATTGCCTGATGGTCAATCCCTGGCGAATATCGCCTCCGCTGTTTCGCAACACACTCCTGCGAAGCAGCGGTTTTTTAGTAGGTAATACCCGGCGGATTCACCGCTGATTGTGCCACCGCCTCTCCCTGCTCTCCCCAACGCGCCAGCACCTGCTGGTACTCCCCGCGCGTGATGGCGCCGTCCAGCGCTGCCTGTAGCGCATACACCAGGCCGTTGCCTTTTTTAGTGGTGGTCGCCACCCAGGCTTTTTTCGGCCCCAGCCCCACCACTTTGGTGGTGCCGCTCAGCGCCGCTTTGTAAGCCGCCGTCGACTGCGGGCCAAAGAAGACATCGGCGCGCCCGGACTGGATATAGAGATTGCCGGAGGCATCATCGGTCAGATAAACCGGCAGCGCCGGCGGACGCCCTGCCGTTTTGTTTTCCTCGTTCCAGCCCAGTAAAATACGCTCCTGATTAGTACCAGAACCGACGATTACCTTGCGACCCGAGAGGTCCGCCGGACCGCTGATTTGCGCAATATTACTGGTCGATTTCACGGAAAACGCCAGGGAATCGACGCGGTAAGTCGCGAAGTCGAATTTTGTTTTACGCTGTTCGGTGACGGCAATATTGACCAGCGCCACGTCATAGCGCCCGGAGGTGATCCCTAGCGGCCAGTCTTCCCATGCCGTAGGCACCAGTTTAAGCTTCAGCCCTAAGCTTCCTGCCAGCAGGCGAGCGATATCCGGGTCACTGCCGATGCGCGTGCGGTTGTCGCTTGCCAGCAGCGCCAGCGGCGGTGAATTCAGCGCTGAAATCGCCACCGTCAGCGTGCCGGGCTCCACAAAACGGTAGTTGGCAGGGATCCTGGCAATCGCCGCAGGATCCGCCGTCACCGGCAGCGGCGTTTCGTTGGCCTTCAGGTCGATGTCTGCCTGTGCGTCGGGGGTCATAACCGCTGAAATGGCGGCGAATGCCAGCCCCGTTATCCTTAGTTTCATGCCAGCACCTTCGATAAAAATTGCCGCGTTCGCGGATGTTGCGGATGGTTGAGCACCTCGTCGCTGCTGCCCTGCTCGATGATTTTGCCCTCGACCATAAACACCACTTTGTCGGCCACTTCACGGGCGAAGCCGATTTCGTGGGTTACCACCACCAGCGTAGTGCCGGAGCGCGCCAGCTTTTTAATCACGTCCAGTACTTCACCCACCAGCTCAGGATCGAGCGCCGAGGTCGGTTCATCGAACAGGATCACCCTCGGGTTAAGGGCCAGCGCCCGGGCAATGGCGATGCGCTGCTGCTGCCCGCCGGACAGATGCCGCGACCAGGCATCAGCCTTGTGCCGCAGGCCGACGACATCGAGCAGATCATAGGCACGGGCTATCGCCTCTTTGCGGGTCGCCTGCTTGTGAGCAATGGGCGCTTCAATCAGGTTTTCCAGCACCGTCAGGTGCGGGAACAGATTGAAGTTCTGGAAGACATAACCGACGTTGACGCGCTGGCGCAGGATCGCTTTCTCTTTCAGCTCATACAGTTTGTCGCCCTCGCGGCGATAGCCAATGTAATCCCCGTCAATCTGGATAAACCCTTCATCCACCCGCTCCAGATGGTTTATGGTGCGCAGCAGCGTGGACTTGCCCGAGCCGGAAGGGCCGAGGATCACCGTGACGGTGCCGGGGGGGATCTCCAGCGATACATCGTCCAGCGCCTTATGGCGACCGAAGTATTTACTCACCCCGGTAATCGAAATATGGCCGTTAAGAGAGTTGGGCATGAATGGCCTCCTGCGGTTTCTGCTGCGGCTGGGTTTCGGTTTCCTGAAGCTGACGACGACGCGGCGAGTTCACCGCAGAGCGGCGTTCGCTGCGGGCCAGAGCGCGTTCCACCAGATACTGGATCAGTGACAGCACGCTGGTGATCACCAGGTACCAGACGGCACCGACCATCAGCAGCGGGATCACCTCCTGGGTGCGGTTGTAGATCATCTGAATGGTGTAAAACAGCTCCGGCATCGCCAGCACGTAAACCATCGCCGTACCTTTGGCGAGGCTGATAATTTCGTTAAAGCCGGCGGGTAAAATCGTGCGCAGCGCCTGCGGCAGAATAATCCGTAGCGTCCGGCGCCATGCCGGCAGCCCCAGCGCCGCTGCCGCCTCATACTGCCCGTGATCGACCCCAAGAAAACCACCGCGAATAATCTCGGCGGTGTAGGCACTCTGCACCAGCGTCAGACCAACCACCGCCGTCGAAAATTGCCCCAGCACGTTGATGGTCTGGTAGCTCCCCCAACTGAAGGTGGTAAACGGGATGCCAATCGACAGCGTGTCGTACAGATAGGAAAAGTTGTAGAGGATGATCAGCACCACAATCAGCGGCAGCGAACGGAACAGCCAGATATAGCCCCAGGCAAGGCTGCTCAACAGCCAGGAGGAAGAGAGCCTGGCCAGCGCCAGTACGCCACCAAACAGCACGCTCAGAACGGTACCGATCAGTGTCAACAGCAGAGTATGCCCTAGCCCTTCCAGGATCACCGGATCGAAGAACCAACGGGCGAACACTGACCACTCCCAGCGGGGGTTAAAAGCCACCGACTGCACCACACCCGCCAGCACCAGCAGGGCCAGCAGCGCCCCGATGGCGCGCAGCGGGTAGCGCGCCGGAACCACCTTAATCGTTTCGGAATGCGTCATGTGGCCTCCTCAGGCGCTTTGGCTCAGGGCGCTGACCGACAGCGCTTTGCTGAAGCGCAGCCGTCCGTCAAACGGCGGCTGGCTGTACTCTTCCGGGTTGCGCGTCAGATCAAATTGCGCGTCATAGCCCTGGCTCAGATAGAGCTTCACGGCTTCCGGCTGGCGAAAGCCGGTCGTCAGATAAATATGGCTGTAACCCGCCAGTACGGCCCGCCGTTCCAGCTCCTGCACCACTTTCGCCGCCAGCCCCTGCTGGCGCAGGCGGTGGTGGGTCCAGATACGTTTGATCTCGGCGGTGTGAGTATCTTTCGGTTTATAGGCCCCGGTGGCGATGATCTCGCCGTCGCGTTCAAGGACGATAAACAGCCCCTGTGGCGCCAGATACCATTCGGTCAGTTCAACCTCCGCGTCACGGGAAAAGTAGTCGCCATAGCGCGAGGCATATTCAGCGAACAGGCCGTTAATAATCGGCTGAAGTTCCGGTGCTTCGGGAGAGATATCGCGGAATGCGTCGCTCATGTTGCCTCCTGTTAATCGCCCAGACCGGCCGGGTTAACTTCTGATTGCGGGATGCTCTCGACCCCTTCGCCCCAGCGGTTCAGGACTTTGGCATAATCGCCGTTGCTGATAACGCCGTTCAACGCCGTCTGCACTGGCTCCACCAGGCCGCTACCCTTTTTCAGGGTGACCGCGATATGCGCCGCTTTCGGCCAGCCGCCATCCACGCTGCCCACCAGTTTGGTTTTGCCGGTCAGCGCCGCTTTCCATGCACCAATTACGTTGGGGCCAAAGAAGGCGTCAGCGCGACCGGACTGAATCGCCAGCGTCTGGGCGGCATCATCTTTGGTGTAGACCGGGGTAAAAGGCTTCAGCCCTTTTTTCAGGTTTTCAGCATTCCACGCCAGCAGGATGGCCTCCTGGTTGGTACCCGAGCCGACGATAATGCGCAGCCCGGCAATATCTTCCGCTTTGTCGATGTGCTGCAGCGGGCTGGTGCTTTTGACGTAAAAGCCCAGCGAATCCTTACGGTAGGTGGCAAAATCGAACTTCTCTTTGCGCTCTTTGGTAACAGTAATATTGCTGATCGCGGCATCATATTTGCCGGAGGCCACTCCCAGCGGCCAGTCTTCCCAGGAGGTCGGGACAACGTTCAGCTCCAGTCCCAGACTGTCGGCCACCAGGCGGGCGATATCCACCTCGCTGCCGAGCAGGGTTTTGTTATCGTCGGAAAACACCGTCAACGGCGGAGAGTTCAGCGCCGCCACCGCCACGGTCAGTTTTCCCGGCACCGCGAAGTGATAATTTGCAGGCAGTTGCGCAATCGCCTGCGGGTTTTTCGCCGTATGAATCGGCGCTTTATTGGCGGCCAGGCTCACGCCGGTGCCGTTGATATTAACATCCTGTGCCCATGACGGGGCGCTAAAGGCCAGCGCCAGCGCCAGTAAAAGTGACTTTTTCTGCATAGCGGTGTTCTCTGTTTTTATTGTTGGAATTGGTTAACGGGCTGCGCCAGCCCCAGGCTGTCGCGCAGGGTCGTGCCGGGATATTCATCACGGAACAGCCCGCGAGCCTGCAGCACCGGCACCACCTGGTCAACAAAGCGCGGGAAGGTATCCGGCGTACCGCCCTGGATGATAAAACCGTCCGCCGCATGCTGTTCAAACCACTGCTGCAGGCCGTCGGCGACCTCGTCTGGCGTACCAGAGAACAGCGGGCGCGGGCTGGCTGCTTCCAGCGCCACCTGGCGCAGGGTCAAATGCCGTTCGCGGGCGTTGCGTTTGATCTCATCGGTGGTGCTGCGGAAGCTGTTTTTACCCAGCTCGCCGATATCCGGGAACGGTTCATCCAGCGGGTATTGGCTAAAGTCGTGGTGTTCGAAATAGCGCCCGAGATAGTTCAGGGCATCATCGATCGACACCAGCGCGGCGGTAGTCTGGTACTGCTGTTCCACGTCATCGGCGTCATCGCCGACAATCACGCTGACGCCCTGGAAGATGTGCAGCTGGTCCGCCTGCCGCCCGTGCTCCACCAACTGACGTTTAACATCGCGATAAAACAGCTGGGCTTCCGCCAGGGTGGCCTGATGGGTGAAGATGGCGTCGGCGTGGCTTGCCGCCAGTTTTTTCCCGTCATCCGAAGCGCCGGCCTGAAAGATAATCGGACGGCCTTGCGGCGTACGGGCAATATTTAACGGCCCGGCGACCTGGAAAAAATCACCGTGATGGTCAAGGGTGTGCAGTTTGGCGTTATCAAAGAACTGTCCGGTGGCTTTGTTGCGGATAAAAGCGTCCTGCTCCCAGGAGTCCCAGAGCCCTTTCACCACCCGTAAATATTCATCGGCGATACGATAGCGCAGCGCATGGTCAGGATGCTGCGCGCGCGAGAAGTTCTTTGCCGAGCCTTCCAGCGGCGAGGTCACCACGTTCCAGCCGGCTCGTCCCTGGCTCAGATGGTCGAGGCTGGCAAACTGCCGCGCGGTGGTGAAAGGCTCGCTGTAGGAGGTCGATAAAGTCCCGACCAGCCCGAGATGTCGGGTCACCGCCGCCAGCGTCGATAATACCGTCAGGGGTTCGAAACGGTTTAAAAAATGCGGAATAGATTTTTCATTAATATATAAACCGTCGGCGACAAATATAAAGTCCAGTTTCCCCTCTTCCGCTTTTAATGCCGTTTGTTTGACGAAGTCAAAATTAATACTGGCATCGGCCTGAGCGGCCGGATGACGCCACGCGGACATATTCCCTGATGCGCCATGTAATATGGTTCCCAGACGCAACTGTCGTTTTTCAGACATAATAACCCCTTCTCTTGCCGAAAATAATAATCTACCCGCCATACTGCAAGCTGCATGAACTCTGGCTATATACCCCAGCCCATCCTGGGCCGCGCCCTGACAGGGCGCGGTAAATAACGTTTAAATCTGCTGGAGCGCCCGTTGTGCCAGCGCCGCGAAATAACGGGCCGCCGGGGCAATTAAGCGGTCATCCGGGTTATAGGCCGGGTGGTGAAGGCCATATTCACTGGCGCTACCGATGCTGACAAAGGCGCCGGGAATATGCTGCAAATAGACGGCGAAATCTTCGCCCCCCATATGTAAGTCGGCGTCATGAGTACGATAACCGGACTCTGCGGCAACCTCGCTGGCAAACGCCGCCCAACCGGCATCATTGACCAGTGCCGTCGGACCGGCATACCAGAACACATCAATCTGGGCGCCAAAAGCGCTGGCAAACCCGGCGGCGATCTCGCTGACTCGCGCCTTCACGCGCTGCTGTACCTCACTGCTGTGGGTCCGTAGGGTACCCTCGAGCTCCACGCTTTCCGGCAGCACGTTCCAGGTATTGCCTCCCTGAATCCGCGTCACGCTGAGCACCACCGAATCGAGGGTATTCACCTCGCGACTGGCGACGCTTTGCAACACGGTGACCAGCTGGCTGGCCAGTAGAATTGCGTCTTTGCCTTCATGGGGACGGGCGGCGTGAGCACCTTTGCCGGTCACCTTAAAGACAAAACGATCGACGTTGGCGTAGAAAGCGCCGCCGCGGGTGGCAAATTCGCCCAGCGGCAAGCCGGGTTCATTGTGCATGCCGAA
The DNA here is from genome assembly GCF_051131745.1 of Klebsiella sp. R390. Classification (NCBI taxonomy): domain Bacteria; kingdom Pseudomonadati; phylum Pseudomonadota; class Gammaproteobacteria; order Enterobacterales; family Enterobacteriaceae; genus Klebsiella; species Klebsiella sp. R390. The sequence goes on from NZ_CP180445.1 coordinate 159,051, forward strand.
AATCGCCCTCACACCTTCCAGCGCCCCGGCACGAATCAACGTTTTCGCGCCGCCGAAGTTCTCCTCTGCGGGCTGAAACAGGATCCGCACCCGACCTGGCAGCTGTGCTTCAGCCTCTTTCAGCAGCAGTGCGGCACCGAGCATCACGCTGGTGTGAATATCGTGGCCACAGGCATGCATCACGCCTTCGTGCTGCGAGCGGTAAGGTAGCCCGGTGTTCTCCTCGATGGGCAAGGCGTCGATATCGGCCCGCAGGGCGACAATGTTGTCGCCGCTGCCCACCTCCACCACCAGTCCGGTTTTCAGTTCATAGGGCAGCACCCGCAGGCCACCGCTTTCCAGCCAGTCACGAATGCGGGCGGTGGTGGCCACCTCCTGCAGCGAAAGCTCCGGGAACTGATGCAGTTCGCGGCGCCAGCCAATCAGCTGTTGTTCAAAACTCATGACAGCACCTCCGCGCGGTGGTGGGCCTGAGCCAGCAGGCGTAACGAATCCAGCCGGGCCTGCCCTTCACTCACCGGGGTATCAATAATAAATTCGTCAATCTGCCAGGCGGCATGCAGCGCATCGAGCTGGGCTTTCACCTCGTCGGCGGTGCCGGCCAGCAGCGATGATTCGCGACGGGCAATGTGCGTCGGCGGACTTCCGGCCTGGCGGGCAAAGGCCAGCGCCTGGGCCTCGCTCCCGACGGTTACCCGTTGGCCGTTTTCCAGCGCCACGCCCCAGACCTCGACCTGTTTTGCCAGCGCCAGCGCCGTGGAGCGGTCTGCGGCGACGATCGCCTGCACCGCCACGATAGTCTGGCGGCGGCTCAGCGTCCGCCAGCGGGTCAGCACATCGCGCAGCAGGGTTTTGTCTCCGTTCAGGTGGGCGGCAAACACGAAATGCCAGTCCAGCCGGGCGGCCAGTTCCGCGCTTTCGAGGCTGGCGCCCAGCAGAAAGCCGTCAGCGCGACGCGGTGGAACCGGCGTCGCACGCAGGCTCTCTTCGCCAGTGTCCTCGGTCAGCGACAGCCAGTTATCCAGTTGGGCGAGGCTATCGGCAAAGGTCCCTTTCTCTTCGGCGTGAACCCCTTGCTGTAACGCCCGGGTCGACAGCGGCAGGCCGCCCGGCGCCTTACCTACTCCCAGGTCTACCCGGCCCGGCGCAAGCGAGGCCAGCAGGTTAAAGTTTTCCGCCACTTTATACGGACTGTAGTGTTGCAGCATGACGCCGCCGGAACCGACGCGAATCTGTCGGGTCTGGCCGAGGATCCAGGCGATCACCACTTCCGGTGACGGGCTGGCAAGTTGATCGGTGTTGTGATGTTCGGCAACCCAGAAGCGGTGATAGCCCCAGGTTTCGGCCTGTTGCGCCAACGTTAATGTACGCGTCAGCGCCTGTGCAGCGGTTTCCCCCGCCGCCAGCGGACTTTTATCCAGAATACTGATTCGATAAGACATTTCGCAGGCTCGTATTAACAAACATGCCTGCATTATTAGAATCAGCCGCGGCCGTTGAGAAACAATTTATTTACATGTGCTCTGCCGGAAAATAGATATGCCGCGTCGCACCTGTCTCAGTCGGCGGATCACTCTGGCGCCGGGGGCGAAGCAACCTGCTGCTGCAGCTGATGTATGAAGGCCTCGGTCTGCTGCTGATTGCGCAGACGAATAAAGCGGATGTGCTGCCAGCTCGGGTCGGCCATATCCATTTGATAACGCAGGCGGTTCTTTCTCCAGGTGGTGATGGTCCACCAGAGAATGGATTCGCGGCTAAAAAAGGAGCGGCGGAAGCTTTCGCGGTTGCCGGTACCGGGCCACAGCTCCTGCTGTGAACGCGCGCGCGCGACGGCCCGGCAAACGGCCTGCCTGAGGGTCCGCCAGAAGCCGTAGTCGACCCAGATGACCATGTCGACGTCACGCCACTTCACCGGACGGCTGCGATTGTAGTTGCCGTCGAGCACCCAGCCGGGTCGGTCGATGGCCGCCGCCAGTTTGGCAAAGAAAGCCTCATCCGGCGTGCCCTGCCAGTGCGGCTGCCAGTACAGGGTGTCCATCTCAATACAGGGAACGGATAGCATCTGCGCCAGTCGGCGCGCCAGGGTCGTTTTGCCTGAACCACTGGTGCCCACTATGTTGATCTTCATGGCTGTCTCCCGGCCATTTTGGGGCCGGATATTTTAGCCTGGCAGGGAAATATGCGCTATTACCTCGCCCGCAGAAATACCGTGCTGGTTGGTATTCACCGGGCGAGACGCGATTAGCTGGCGGGGTACTGCTCGTCACTGACCTGTTCAAGCCAGGTAACCGGGCTGCCGTTTTCAGATTCGGCAATCGCGATATGGACCATCGCCGTCTGGGCGCAGGCACCGTGCCAGTGTTTCACTCCCGGCGGGATCCAAGCGATATCGCCCTGATTCAGCACCTGCGGCGCCTGACCCCACTCCTGCAGCCAGCCGCGTCCCTGAGTGACAATCAGCGTCTGGCCGAGCGGATGGGTATGCCAGGCGGTACGGGCGCCGGGTGCAAACGTCACCGTGGCGCCGCCCACCTTAGCCGGTTCGGTGGCCTGAAACGGTGCATCAATGCGAACATCGCCGGTAAACCAGGTATCCGGGCCTTTGCGGGATGGCAGTGAACCGCTGCGAATAATATTCATGATCGTTCCTCTCAACATAGGGTGTGTGTTGAAAGTAGCGCAAAATCACGACGCTGATTAGACTACTAAATAAGAAAGTAACCATGAGCAAAATTCATTAATCTGGAAAACCGATGTTAAAAGATAACGTTAACGACCTGCTGTCGTTTATGGTGGTGGCCCGCGAACGCAGTTTTACCCGCGCAGCTGCCCAGCTTGGCGTGTCGCAGTCGGCCCTCAGCCACGCGATGCGCAATCTTGAAGCCCGCCTCGACGTGCGTCTACTTTCCCGCACAACCCGCAGCGTCGCCCCAACGGAAGCGGGAGAAAGACTGTTCCAGCGCCTGAGCCCGCACCTGATGGAGATTGAGCAGGAGCTGGCCGCCCTGCGCGATACCCGGGACCAGCCGGCAGGTAATATTCGCCTGACCGCTGGCGAGCATGCCACCAGCGCCCTGCTGTGGCCGGCGCTGAAAACCTTTATGTTGCAATACCCGGATATCAATATCGAAATTACCGTGGATAACGGCCTGACCGATATCGTTGATGGCCGCTTTGACGCTGGGGTTCGCCTCGGCGAACAGGTGGCCAAAGATATGATTGCCGTGCGTATCGCCCCCGATATGCGCATGGCGGTAATCGGCTCCCCGGGCTATTTACAGCGCTATGGTACGCCGCAGACGCCCTACGATCTTGAACAGCATCGCTGCATCAATATGCGTCTGCCGACGCTTGGCGGGCTTTATGCCTGGGAGTTTGAGCAGGATGGTCGCGAAGTCCGCGTGCGCGTTGAGGGGCAAATCATTTTAAACAGCCTACCGCAGCGTATCGATGCCGCTGAATCCGGGCTGGGTCTGGCCTACGTTCCTGAGGACAGCATCGAAGAGGCGCTGGCGAAGGGACGACTGGTTCGGGTGCTCGAGAGCTGGACCCCGTCGTTCTCCGGTTATCACCTCTATTACCCTGGGCGTCGGCAGCATACCACCGCCTTTAGCCTGTTGTTAGCCCACCTTCGTCATTGAACTCATTGATATATAAGCAAGTGCGGTGCAGTGATGTTTTACGTGCGTGACTATCTCGTTACGTGTAGGATGCTGCGCCATGCTCTGCTTATCTCCTACGTCAGAATGATGGGAAAGCCAGCATAACGTACTGCGTCTCAGCAGTGCGCAGAACCACTCATGGACATTGACAGGAAAATGGGTACCACAATGAATACTAAGCAAAACACAGCGGCGGAACACCACGCCGCCAAGCGTCACTGGCTAAACTCTCAAGAATCGGGATATCACAAAGCGATGGGTAACCGTCAGGTACAGATGATCGCCATCGGCGGGGCTATCGGTACCGGTCTGTTCCTCGGCGCAGGTGCGCGTTTACAGATGGCCGGGCCCGCCCTGGCGCTGGTGTATCTGGTCTGCGGCCTGTTCTCATTCTTTATCTTACGCGCCCTCGGCGAACTGGTATTGCATCGCCCCTCCAGCGGCAGTTTCGTCTCCTATGCCCGCGAATTCTTAGGTGAAAAAGCGGCCTACGTGGCGGGATGGATGTACTTCGTTAACTGGGCGATGACCGGGATTGTCGATATCACCGCCGTGGCGTTGTATATGCACTACTGGGGTGCCTTCGGCGATGTCCCGCAGTGGGTCTTCGCCCTCGGCGCGCTGGCGATCGTCGGCACCATGAACATGATCGGCGTGAAGTGGTTCGCCGAAATGGAGTTCTGGTTTGCGCTGGTCAAGGTGCTGGCGATTGTCGCCTTCCTGGTGGTGGGGACGGTGTTCCTCGGCAGCGGTAAACCGCTGGACGGCAACGCCACCGGTTTCCATCTGATCACCGATAACGGCGGCCTGTTCCCGCACGGCCTGATGCCGGCGCTGGTGCTGGTTCAGGGCGTGGTGTTCGCCTTTGCCTCTATCGAACTGGTGGGCACCGCCGCCGGTGAGTGTAAAGATCCGCAGACCGTGGTGCCGCGCGCCATTAACAGCGTGATCTGGCGTATTGGTCTGTTTTACGTCGGCTCAGTCGTGCTGCTGGTGCTGCTGCTGCCGTGGAATGCCTATCAGGCCGGGCAAAGTCCGTTTGTCACCTTCTTCAGCAAGCTGGGCGTGCCGTACATCGGTAGCGTGATGAATATCGTGGTACTGACCGCCGCGCTCTCCAGCCTGAACTCCGGCCTGTACTGCACCGGACGTATTCTGCGTTCGATGTCGATGGGCGGTTCTGCGCCGAAGTTCATGTCGAAGATGAGCCGTCATCACGTGCCGTACGCCGGGATTCTGGCGACGCTGGTGGTGTATGTCTTCGGGGTGTTTCTGAACTACCTGGTGCCGTCACAGGTCTTTGAGATCGTACTGAACGTGGCGTCGCTGGGGATTATCGCCTCATGGGCCTTTATCGTGGTGTGCCAGATGAAGCTGCGTCAGGCGATTAAGGAAGGGAAAGCGGCGGATGTGAGCTTCAAAATGCCAGGGGCGCCGTTTACCTCCTGGCTGACCCTGCTGTTCCTGCTCAGCGTGCTGGTACTGATGGCTTTCGATTACCCGAACGGTACTTATACCATCGGTTCGATTCCGCTGATTGCCGTGCTGCTGGTGGCCGGCTGGTTTGGCGTACGCAAACGCGTTCATGCCATTCATAGTGAAGCGCCTGGCGTGCAGACGTCACAGAAGTAAGCGTATCGTGGTTTGCCCGGAAACGGGCAAACCACCTGCTGTCACTTAATTATCTTCCACCAGCTGCGACACGTCGCTGCTGTTAATCTGACGATGGTTGCCAGATTCATCGACATAGCTGGTCATACCGGTGTCTTTATCCAGACGCGGCTTGCCCTGAGTCACAATGGTCTGCCCACTTTTTGTTGTCATGACGTAGTTTGAACTACAACCTGCGAGCAGTGCCAGCATCGCGCCAGCGCACAGCACCATAAATGGCTTATTCATACATCCTCCGGAATGATTACCATCGCCCCGCAACGGCGGGGAAAGTATTGATTGTAATGTCATTACATTCTTCAGGCCAATCGCTGTTTGTAACAGAGGGTGATTCAGGCGGGTGGGAGGGGTCGCCCCCTCCTCAAAAACGATTTACAGCGCAATACGGATAACGTCATCCGGCTGGGTGGCTTCTTTCTGACGGCTGGATTCCTGCTTCACGCTGACGTACAGCGTTTTACCGTCGGCGGAGAGCGCCAGGCTATTCGGGTGAGTCGGGGTTTTGAAGGTTTTAACGACCTTGTAGGTTTTGCCGTCAATCACGCTCACTTCACCGGCTTTACGATGCGTCACATAGGCTTCATTACGCGTCGGGTTGAACAACACCGCCAGCGATTCCGGGGCGGCAATTTTCTGCAGCACTTTGCCATCGCGGAGATCGACCACCAGAACTTCCGGCTGTTTGCCATCGGTGATAAAGGCGCGGTGACCGGCAGTATCCAGGCTCAGGTTCAGATAGAAGTGCTCTTTCCCGTCATCCTGCAGCTTTTTGCGGCTGATAATTTTGTTGCTGTCGCTGTCGATGGTCAGCAGTTCGCCATCGGCATTGGTGGTGTAAATACGTTTGGCATCAGCATCCACCGCCAGACCGGTTGCCATCGCGCCGGTATTGGTGATGGTATTTTTCAGCGTCAGCTTTTCACCATCCACGACCCAGATCACGCTCTCTTTACCCAGACCGGTGATATAGACGGTGTTGGTTTTTTCATTAACCGCCAGTTCACGCGGTGCCAGCGGGCGCACGGTTTCGCTGCGTTTGCGATCGTCGAGCACCAGACGGCCTTTCACCGCGCCGCTTTTCGCGTCAATGGCGGTGACGGTGCTGTCGGTGGTGTTGCCAAACCACAGCGTTTGCGTCGCGTTATTGATCGTCGCGCCGAACGGTTTCAGATCGTTATGAATAACCTGAGTCACCTCCAGCGTGGTCGGATCAAGACGATAAACAATCCCGCCTTTATCCAGCGAACGGCTTTGAGAAGTAGCGACCCACAGCGCATTTTCCTGCTGGCTGTAAGCCATTTCGTATGCGCCCTTACCGACCGCCTTGCGCAACATTTCTTCTGCCGCATGAGCACTGAAGCTCCCCGCCAGCAGTAAAGAGGTTAATAACAGTGAACGGCGCAGACGCGGCGCGGACAGATGACGTAATGACATGACGACTCCCTTTGATAAAACAACTATGTGCCTGCTCGACATTGCTTCCTTGACGCAAAGTCATGGCTTTGCGTTATTTTCAAATGCGAATAGTAATCATTATTTCAGGTAAAGTGGAGCGCTATTTCTACATCCACGACGCGAAAATAGTCATTCGGTGCCATTATTTAACTAAAATGCTGTTAATAATTTTCAAAAAATTACAAAAGGATTAACATGTGCGCATATGTTCCGTTTGGTTCGTTTTACGAGTAGCTGTCATGAAAATCCTTTCCGTGCGCACGGTTGCGCTTCCTGCCCTTCTGTTACCTCTCTTTGCCATGGCCGAGAGCGACGAGCAAACCATGGTCGTGACCGCCGCGCCTACCACGGTGTCCGAACTTGATACCCCCGCCGCCGTCAGCGTGGTCAACGGGGATGAGATGCGCCAGGCCGCCCCGCGGGTGAACCTTTCCGAATCGCTGGGTGCGGTGCCGGGGCTGCAGGTGCAGAACCGGCAGAACTACGCCCAGGATCTGCAATTGTCGATTCGCGGTTTTGGTTCCCGCTCCACCTATGGCGTGCGCGGGCTGCGCATCTACGTTGACGGTATTCCGGCCACCATGCCCGACGGCCAGGGGCAAACCTCGAATATAGATATTGGCAGCGTGGAGAGCCTTGAAGTTCTACGCGGCCCCTTCTCTGCCCTGTACGGTAACTCCTCCGGCGGGGTGATCAATGTCTCGACCCAGACCGGCAGCCAGCCGCCGACCATCGAAGCCAGCAGTTATTACGGCAGTTTCGGGACCTGGCACTACGGCCTGAAGGCCACCGGGGCCGTCGGCGACGGAACCCACGCCGGTGACGTCGATTACACCGTGTCGACCAACCGTTTCACTACCCACGGCTATCGCGACCACAGCGGCGCGCGCAAAAATCTGGCCAATGCCAAACTGGGCGTACGCATCAATGACGTCAGTAAACTGACCCTGCTGTTTAACAGCGTAGATATCAAAGCCAATGACGCCGGTGGACTGAGCTACGATGAGTGGCAGAGTAATCCGCGCCAGTCGCCTCGCGGCGATCAGTACAATACTCGCAAGTCGACGAAACAGACCCAGGCGGGGCTGCGCTATGAAAGAGCGCTCAGCGAGCAGGACGACCTGAGCGTCATGATGTACGCCGGAGAGCGCGAGACCACGCAATATCAGTCGATTCCGCGGGCACCGCAGCTTAACCCCGCTCATGCGGGTGGGGTTATCGATCTGACGCGCCATTATCAAGGCGTTGATACCCGCTGGACCCACCGCGGCGAACTGTTGGTGCCGGTCACCTTCACCACCGGGCTCGACTATGAAAACATGAGCGAGCGCCGTAAAGGATACGAAAACTATGTGATGGTCAACGGCGCACCGCAGTACGGTGAAGAAGGCAGCCTGCGTCGCAATGAACGTAATCTGATGTGGAACCTTGACCCTTATCTGCAGACCCAGTGGCAGCTGACGGAGAAGCTCTCCCTCGATGCCGGGGTGCGCTACAGTTCGGTGTGGTTTGACTCAAACGATCAGTACATTACGACTGGCAATGGCGATGACAGCGGCGAGGCCAGCTACCACAAATGGCTGCCGGCAGGCTCGTTGAAGTACGCGGTGACCGATGCCTGGAACGTCTATCTTTCTGCCGGACGCGGTTTTGAAACCCCGACCATTAACGAGCTCTCCTACCGTTCGGATAATCAGAGCGGCCTGAACTTCGGCCTGCAGCCATCGACTAATGAAACCGTCGAAATTGGCAGCAAGACGCGGATCGGCAACGGCCTGTTTACCGCGGCCCTGTTCCAGACCAATACCGATAACGAGATTGTGGTGGATGCCAGCAGCGGCGGGCGTACCAGCTATAAGAACGCCGGTAAGACGCGGCGTCAGGGGATGGAACTGGGTCTGGATCAGCAGTTTGCGGAGAACTGGCGCCTGAAAGCCGCGTGGACGTGGCTGGACGCGACCTACCGGACCAACGTCTGTGACGACAGTAACTGCAACGGCAATCGTATTCCGGGCATCGCGCGCAATATGGGGTACGCCTCATTCGGCTATCAGCCGGATCGCGGTTGGTACGCCGGCAGCGATATCCGGTATATGAGCGATATTATGGCCAACGATGAGAACACTGCCAAAGCACCGTCGTGGACGGTAGTCGGTCTCACCACTGGTTATAAATGGAGCTACGGCAAGATGGATATGGATCTGTTTGGCCGCATCGACAACCTGTTTGACCGCAGTTACGTCGGTTCGGTTATCGTCAACGAGTCCAACGGCCGCTATTACGAGCCAGCACCTGGGCGTAACTACGGCGTCGGCCTGAACCTCGCCTGGCGATTTGAGTAACGCCTTTTGTCACCGGGTGAAGTACCCGCGTCGATACCCATAAAAAACCCGGATAGCTATGCGCTATCCGGGTGATAATTATCGTGGTTCAGTAAAACCTGGAGCGAAATTAATCGTCAGGGGAAACGCGGACCACCACTTTACCGAAGTTCTTGCCCTTCAGCAGGCCGATTAGCGCCTCAGGTGCACGCTCCAGCTCATCAATTAGCTGCTCGCGATATTTGATTTTGCCTTCCTGCACCCAGCAACCCATTTCAGCCTGGAACTCGGCAATACGATGACCGTAGTCCTGACCGATGATAAAACCCTGCATGCGGATGCGTTTTTTCAGCAGCGTCCCCATCAGCAGCGGCAGGCGATCCGGTCCCTCCGGCAGGCTGGTGGCGTTATAGCCGCTGACTAAGCCGCAGACCGGCACCCGCGCCGAGGTATTAAGCAACGGCAGAACGGCATCAAAGACCTTACCACCGACGTTTTCATAATAGATATCAATCCCCTGTGGGCAGGCTGCCGCCAGCTGCGCGGCGAAATCATCCGCATGGTGATCGAGGCAAACATCAAACCCGAGCGTCTCTACCGCGTAGCGGCATTTCTCGCTGCCTCCGGCAACCCCCACTGTACGGCAGTCTTTGAGTTTGGCAATCTGCCCGACCGTGGCGCCGACCGGCCCGGTCGCGGCAGCCACCACCAGCGTTTCACCGGCTTTCGGCTGACCGATATCCAGTAGGCCCATATAGGCGGTAAACCCAGGCATTCCCAGTACTCCAAGCGCCCAGGAAGGATGCTGCGGGTCGGTGCCCAGCTTCACCAGCCCGCTGCCGTCGGAAAGCTCATAGTCCTGCCAGCCGCTGTAGCCCAGCACCCATTCGCCAGCTTTGAAATCGGCGTGATGGGAGACTTCAACCCGGCTCACCGTACCGCCGACCATCACCGCGCCAATCTCCACCGGCGGCGAGTAGGATGGCGCATCGCTCATCCGGCCACGCATATAGGGATCCAATGAGAGATACACCGTGCGCAACAGCAGCTGGCCCGGGCCTGGGGTCGGCACATCGCCCGCTTCCAGACGGAAATTATCCCCGGTCGGCTCGCCGTGTGGGCGGGAAGCCAACACCAGTCGACGATGACGCTGTGGATGAAAAGCCATAGCAAACTCCTCCAGTTAAAAGCCTGTACCAAGGCTAGTCGCAATTGACGCCACGCACATTGGCATTATGAGGCAGATTGATTTAACCGCACCACCAGGTAGGTACACGATGCGCTGGATTCATTGATAAACCGGCAGTCGTTTGGCGGCCCCAGTTCAAGACAGTCTCCGGCCCGCATTTCATGCCGGGTGGCGCCTTCGACAAACACCAGCTCCCCCTGCTGCAGCCAGATAAGCTGACGCGCCAGCACATATGACGATGCCGGCATCGGGACATCGCTGCCCGCAGGCAGCTCTACCTGCACCAGATCGATCGGCAGATCGCTACGCGGAGAGACGTGGCGCCGCAGATAGTGGCTTTGCGGATCGCGCCAGACCGGCTGCTGGGCAAAACGCAACAGTTTCCCTTCCTGCATCTCGGCCCTGGCGATCAGGGTGGACATACTGATGCCAAAGGCACCGGAAAGCCGCCCGAGCATCGAGGCCGTAGGGCTGCTTTCGCCGCGTTCAATCTTGTGGATCATCGCGCGAGAGGCGCCGGCGCGCTCGGCCAGGTCGCTAAGGGACCAGCCGCGAGATTCGCGTTCGATGCGTATGCGTGCGCTAATGCGCTGATTCATATTGTCTTCAATAGTATTCATAGCGTAGTACTATAGTGTATGAATCGTCCTGCAACAAGGAGATGGCCCGCAAATCCACACTCTGCTCAACACCGCAGAATTCCTCGCATAACAGGGAATAATAAATTTTTCGCTAAAACAGATGACAGCGTTACGTACATTATTGTAATAATATCGTACTACTATAGTGAACAATTACTGAGGTCTGCTATGTCCATTCGCCATGCCTGTAAAGAAGATTGCGCCGCCATCGCCGAAATCTACAACCACGCGGTGCTGCACACCGCCGCTATCTGGAATGACAAAACCGTCGATACCCATAACCGCCTCGCGTGGTTTGAAGCCAGACAACTTGCCGGTTTTCCAATCCTGGTCAGCGAAGAGGATGGCGTTGTCACCGGTTACTCCTCGTTTGGCGACTGGCGCGCTTTTGACGGTTTTCGTCATACCGTCGAGCATTCAGTCTATGTGCACCCCGATCATCAGGGTAAAGGGCTGGGGCGCGCCCTGCTGGTGGCGCTGATTAACGAAGCCCGTCGGCTCAATAAACATGTAATGGTAGCCGGGATCGAAGCACAAAATCAGGCCTCGCTGCATCTCCATGAAACGCTGGGGTTTGTCACCACCGGGCAGATGCCGCAGGTCGGGACTAAGTTTGGTCGCTGGTTAGATCTGACCTTTATGCAGCTACAGCTTGACGATCGCCGCGATCCGGATGGCCGTGCATGAACCAGTCGTTGACCCTCGCCTGCCTGATTGCCGCGGGCATCGGGCTGGTGGTGCAGAATACCCTGATGGTGCGCATCACCCAGTCCGCGTCGACTATCCTGATTGCCATGCTGCTTAACTCGCTGGTCGGGATTGTTATTTTCGTGACGATCCTGTTGCTGCGCCACGGAGCGGCAGGATTTCAGGAGCTGGCGATCAGCATCAAATGGTGGACCTTGATTCCGGGCCTGCTGGGGTCATTTTTTGTCTTCGCCAGTATCAGCGGCTACCAAAGCGTGGGCGCGGCCACCACTATTGCGGTGCTGATTGCCAGCCAGCTGGTGGGCGGATTAGTCATCGATATTATTCGTGCACACGGGGTGCCATGGCGGGCGTTGCTGGGGCCGGTCTGCGGCGCAGTGATGCTGGTAGCAGGCGCCTGGCTGGTCGCCAGACGCCAGTTCTGAGGCGGTCGGTCAGAGAATGGCGCCACCCTTGTTTAACTGCTCGCGGCGCGCCTCCTGCTCCTCATGGTGCTGACGACCATGATGCGCAATGGTGGTGCGTAACCGCTGCTGCTGGGTAAAGCGCTCGTCGCGCCCCAGCTCAGCGTCATCGCTAAGGGCGATCAGCAGTTCATTCATATGGGTTATTACCCCTTCGGCAATCGCCGCGTCCACGCGGGCGATAACGTCATCCAGATGCGCCATTCTGTTCTCCTTTCGCTTTAATTCAGTTTTACTTTAGAAAAATCGCTGCCCATCAGGCTCACGCTATAGCCAGTGACGTTGCTGCGCGTGGCGTAGAAGGTTTTTCCGGTGGCCAGGGTGATCCATGGTGCCTGCTGATAAAAGATCTCCTGCGCCTGGCCATACAGTGCGGCGCGCTGCTGCGGGTCGCTGACCAGAATCGCTTTTTTGACCAGCGCGTCATAGGACTTATCACACCAGCGGGCAACGTTAGAGCCGGTCTTAATATTATCACAGCTCAGCAGGGTACCAGCAAAGTTGTCCGGGTCGCCGTTGTCCGACATCCAGCCAAACAGCGCGCTGTCGTGCTCCCCTTTGCGCATGCCGGAGAGATATTCACCCCATTCATAGGTCACGATGTTGGCCTTGATCCCCACTTTGCTCCAGTCGCTCTGGATCATTTCAGCAATGCGCCGCGAATTGGGGTTGTACGGGCGTTGCACCGGCATCGACCACAGGGTCACTTCAGCCCCTTTTTCCAGCCCTGCCTGTTTCAGCAGTGCTTTAGCTTTTTGCGGATCGTAGTCGTAATCCGGCAGATCTTTTTTATAGCCGAGCATGTTTGCCGGCAGCGGCGATTTGGCGACGGCGCCGGAATCCATAAATACCGCGCGGACGATGGCCTGTTTGTCAGTCGCGTAATTCAGCGCCTGACGCACCAGCACGTTATCAAACGGCTTTTTCTCGGTATTAAACGCCAGATAGCCGACGTTGAGTGCTTCCACTGCATGTAGCGCCAGATCCTTATTCCCTTTGATCACCGGGAACTGAACCGGTGAAGGCGCCGGGATAATCTGGCATTCGTTGGTTTGCAGCTTCGCCAGACGCGTCTCGACGTTCGGGGTAATGGAGAAGATCAGGTGTTTTGTCGGCACCTCGCCTTCCCAGTAGTGCGGGTTAGCAATATAGCGAATCAGCGAGTCGACTTTATATTGCTGCAACGCGTAAGGCCCGGTGCCTATTGGCCAGGTATCAACGTACTCCGGCGTACCTTTTTTCAGCATGGCATCGCCATATTCCGCCGAGAGAATAGAGGCAAAATCCATCCCCCAGTCGGCGAGGAAGGCGGCATTCGGCTCCGCCAGCACAAACTGGACGTGGTAATCGTCGAGCTTTTTCACCTCTTTAATCAGCTTATCCAGCCCGACGTCGTGGAAATATTCATACTGCCCCTGCGACACGTTGTGATACGGATGTTTGGCATCCTGCTGGCGCAGCACGGAGAACAGCACGTCATCGGCGTTAAAATCGCGGGTCGGCGTGAAGTATTTGTTGCTGTTGAACTTCACGCCTTGACGCAGGGTGAAGGTCCAGGTTTTGCCATCGGGAGAAACGCTCCACGCGGTCGCCAGCGACGGGACCGGGGTGTTTTTCAGCGGATCGAAGGTAATCAGGCGGTTATACAGCACCTGAGAGCTGGCGACAAAGGAGGGGCCGGAGCTGGCAATTTGCGGGTTAAATGATTCCGGTGAGGCCTCGGAGCAATAAACCAGCGTGTCGTTTCCGGCCGCCCACGCGGCACCTGCCGGCAGTAATGCGCTTAACGCCAGCGCAAGTAACGTTTTCCCTGTAGACATGGTTATAAACCTTATCAATTTGTTATATGTGCACTAATAACAGCACAGCAGGATTCAACCGGCAAATAATCAATTAGCATCAGGTTATGCGCAAACGGGTGTTTTCGTTGATTTATTCAGCACCCCGTCTCCCCCGCTCCCAGAAGTTGTGAACTGCCTACAAAACCGGGAAAAAAACGTGCGATTACCGCCCTGCTTTTACCGCACGCCTGTGCCACCCGGTACACTCGGGAAACCGCAGACCAGTGAGGCTTCCCATGACAATAACCTGCACGTTATACACCAACGGCCAATGGCATGATGCCGAAGGTCATGCCACCTTTAGTCGCCACCATCCGCTGAACGAAGAGGCGGCTTCCGTTGCCTCTGCGGCAAGCCTTGCCGACGCCCGACGCAGCGTCGAGGCCGCAGCGGCAGCCTTCCCGCAATGGCGTGATACGGCCCCCGTAGAGCGGCGGCGCCTGCTGCTGGAGGCGGCGGAACAGCTGCTACTACGTGAGGCGAAGTTTATCGCCGCCATGGCCGCAGAAACCGGCGCCACGGCCCACTGGTCCGGCTTTAACGTCCATCTGGCGGCCGATATTCTGCGTGAAGCAGCCGCCCTCACCACCCAAATCGAGGGCCAGGTTATTGCCTCGAACGTGCCGGACAACCTGGCGATGGCGGTACGTCAGGGCGCTGGCGTGGTGCTGGGCATGGCGCCGTGGAACGCGCCGTTGATCCTCGCCACCCGCGCTATTGCCACGCCGCTGGCGTGCGGAAACACGGTAATTCTTAAAGGCGCAGAAATATCACCTGCCAGCCAGGCGCTGATCGTCGACGCGCTGGCGGCAGCCGGGTTGCCGGCCGGGGTGGTGAACTATCTGACCTGCGCGCCGGCGGATGCCCCGGCGCTGGTCGAATCGCTGATCGCCCACCCGGCGGTGCGCCGCGTCAACTTCACCGGATCCACCGCGGTGGGCCGTATTATCGCCCGCACCTGCGGTCAGTATCTAAAACCGGCGGTACTTGAACTGGGGGGCAAAGCCCCGCTGCTGGTGCTCGACGATGCCGATCTCGACCAGGCTGCGGCTGGGGCAATATTCGGCGCCTTTGCCAACGCCGGGCAGATCTGTATGTCGACCGAGCGGATCATCGTTGATGAGTCAATTGCCGAGGCGTTTATCGCACGATTAAGCCGCCGGGCGGCAACGCTGCCCGCCGGACTGATTGGCCCCGTTGTCGATATGAAAACCGTGGTGCGCTGTAATGCGCTGATTGACGATGCGCTGGCAAAAGGCGCGCGGCTGTTAACCGGCGGCAAGGCTGACTCGACACAGATGCACGCCACCCTGCTTGATGGGGTCACCCGCGAGATGCGCATCTGGCAGGAGGAATCCTTCGGGCCGGTGAAAGCGATTATTCGCGTCAAGGGTGAACAGGAGGCGTTAGATGTCGCTAATGAAAGCGAATACGGGCTCTCCTCTGCGGTCTACAGCCGTGATAGCGCCCGGGCCTGGAACGTGGCTCAGGCGCTGCAAACCGGTATCTGCCACATTAACGGCCCCACCGTACACGATGAAGCCCAGATGCCGTTTGGCGGCTGTAAAGCTTCGGGCTACGGACGCTTCGGCGGCCGGGCGGGCATCGCTGAGTTTACCGAACTGCGCTGGATAACCCTACAGACCCGCCCGCGCGAACTGCCGTTTTAATCATTATGGCTGCGTATGGTTAGCAAATTCCCATAAGCGGTTATAGGCCACATCATTCAGCTGGCGTTCTGCGGTGATATTGCCGCGGAACGGTCGCGACGTGGTTGCGGCGGCGCCCCATGGCGCAAGCTTATCGTAGCTGCCGTCAATGGTGCTGTGCGCAATGACCAACTGGCCATTAGCCGTGTTGCCCGGCAGATAGCCGGTCTTCCCCGCTCCTTGATCCCAGGCGCGCCCCAGCTTCGCTTTGAACTGCCCCTGATAACCACTATCGCCGGTAAAGCGGCTGTTCAACACCAGGAAACCATAGGGGTTATCCGGCAAGGTATTGGGAGCCAGCACATAGGCTTCCGCTGAATGACGCGTAGAAACGGTATGGAAATGCACCTGGTCAAACACCGCGTTCGCCCGCCCAAAGACGTAATCAACATCCCCTTCGACGTAACTGTCTTTGATATAGACCCGGCTGATGCGGTCGGTGACGGCGGCGTTACGTTGATCGCTGGTATTAAGGTAGAGGGTATCCTGACGTCCAAGCAGGCGGACGTTCTGCAACTGGACCCGGTCGCCATCGGTGCGCAACGCCACGCCCTGATGGGTCCCGCCATCCACGTTGTCGAGCAGGCTGTTCACAATGCTGATGTTCGCCAGGTGAAAATCGGCGCTTTGCGCCCACATCACCGCTGCGCAGTTGGTCCCTATCATCGGGGTGGTACGCCCGGCGCACAGCGCGTACTGATACCAGGCGGGATCTCCCGGACGGTATTGCTGCTGCGCGTTCACCACCTGACGATAGCGTTGCGGCGAGAATTGTGAATCCAGCGGCAGTTCGATTCTCACCGCTTCGGGATCGGCCCCGCTACCGTAAATAGTCACCGGCGGCGCATCGGCCGGAATGTACACCGTTTCCCGGTAGACGCCCGGCTCCACCCGAATGATTATGCGCTGGCGATCCCCCGCCTGCTGGCGGATTGCCGCATTTAACGCCTGCTGAACGCTGGTGTACGGGGCGCCGCTATGGGCCACCCGCCATAGTGTGTCGCGCGTTTTCAGGATCTCCGCCGACGGCGTCCACGGGCCGTCAGGGGATGCTAATAACCCACCGCGCGAAAAATAGTTCGCTTGGGTAAAGGTGCTCGCTTCTGCGGCCGTGAGTAACGGACGCGTTTCACTTCCACCTCCACTTCCACCTCCACTTTCACTTCCGCGTAGTGTCGGGGTTGAACAACCTTGCATAACGAATGACATGCTAAGCAACAGGGAAAGCGCAGGCATCGGGATCTTCGGCATTTATCGGGCACCACATGTTATTGGAATGATAAACCAATAATAATGAAATACCGTTTCTTTAATCATGCCACGATCACGCTTTACGCTTCTGCTTCCACCCGTGCGCAGAAACTGGCAATCCTGTCAGCCAACGCCGCGGGGTTTTCCCAGGCCATCGAATGCCCGGCATCCGGTACCGTCAGCAACGCAATACCCTCGGCCTGGACGTCATTGGCTTCCTGCGCGGGTAATGACAGCTCGCCGTATATCAGGGCCTTGCGGCAGGTTAACTGTTGAAAACGGCTGAACCAAGACGGTGCCACGCCGGCGACCAGGCTGCTGGCCCCGCGCCATACTGCCCAGGGGGCGCTGTTTTGCAGGCATCCGGCCCAGGGAGAGGTCTCTGCTGCCAGCATCCCGGCATAACCGCTGGCGACAAATTCGGCCTCCGGTTGAGTGGCGATAGCCCGGCTGTACATTCCTCCCCCGGCATACAGATTAGGCTCCGCCACCAGCAGCGCCAGAATACGATCGCCAGGACACTCAGCGACTTCAATGGCGATGCTGCCGCCCATGCTATGGTCGTACAGATAGCAGCGGCTCAGTTGAAGATGTTCGAGCAGTTCAACCACCACCTGAGCCTGCTGGCTGGTGCTGTAGCTATACTGCGCAGGCTTATCGCTGTAGCCGTATCCCGGCAGATCGATGAGTAGCGCCCGTCGCCCATGAAACGCCGGGTCGGTCACCACGCGCGGGTAATCGTAGGATGACGCGCAGCCCAGGCCATGAATAAAGACCACCGGTACACCGCGCCCAGGGAGATCGAGCCAGCGCACGGTCGCGCCAGCCAGTGAGGAGAAAAAGCCATTCATAACGTCGCTCCATCAGCATTAACTGTGTTTTTATACAGTAGCAATATACCAATTGCCAGCGACTTTATAAGGTCAGAACAGAGAGACCAGCAGAGCCATAGGAAAACTAAATGGCCATGTGGCGCCGATCAACAATGCCGCCAGCAGGCGGATAAGTCGGCTTTCTTTGGTTAAAAACCAGCTTATTATTGCGCAGATACATCCCATAACTGCGTAAAAAACCAGCATTTTCTGGTATAGGGTCATTCTTATTCCTTCCCTGACAAGCCCATCAAGGTACCTGCTTTATATTCTCAAAGCGGTACAAGACAGTTCACAACACCACATAAAAACCACGGTATTTAACGCCCAATTCATCCTTGTCTGATAGCACTTCCTTTCACCTCGTACTATACCTGTAGAGGCTTACTCATAAAGGTGGCGTTATGGATGTTTCCAGCAAAACCGTAATTCTGATTAATGTCGGTGCAGCGTTTGCGCTTATCAGCCTGTTATCTGTTCGTTTTGGTTGGTTTTACTGATTTACTCAGCAAAGAAACCTAAAAAAGCAGCCTCTATGGGCTGCTTTTTTACGATTTTATCGCGGCTGTTTTATCAATACGGGTCTGAGACTGGGTCTGTTGCACAGCAATAACCCGGTTATAATCAGGGTCATATTCCGGTAGCAAATTAACTTTTTCGCTATCCCATTCCGCTGCAACGCAAATGGCTTCACTGGCCCCTTGCTGTTCACAACCCCGAATATGCTGTGCCGGTGAATAACCGTATAGCAGTGCCGTGGCGCAGGCCACCGACAGGAGAAATACTATCTTTTTCAAAACAAGTTCAACGTTAAAGTAACAAATTATGATAAATGGTCGCACGCGGGTGCGTACAAAGTCAAACCTCAAACGCGCTCTTTCCGCTACAGTAGCGCACCGACCAGATATTTTTAACATTTCATCTACATTTTCTTTTTTGCCCAGTGCCCAACCGCCCTCACTATTTTCTCTCGGCTAGCCATTTTCAATTAATTATGTAATGCGAATAATCTGTAAGATTTAATGAAATTGTGCGCTATTGGTTTTTTTAGTTTAAAAGCAATAGCGTCAACATGATGCAATATGAAAATGGGTATGTAATTTCTAAATTACGCCACATTAACGTCATGGACGTTGACACAAACTAATGGCAATGACAAATGTAAGGGTTATTTAGTATCCATAACCGCGTGCGGCGCTCGCTGTTGATATCGTGATACAAACCATCACAATAAAAACCATACAAAGCAACAAGTTAATACCGCCTTATTAATCAAATGTTGTAATGAGAATAGCGCAAAATAATATTTGCGTTATTCCACTTGTGAATTTATATTCGGATGCGTCTTTTTGCATTTTCTTTATTGTTCATTTTATTTTGAGGTGGTCCATGTCAGGAATTATTGCGCTGGTAGCGGCGCTAATATTGCTGGTTCTTGCAGTGTACAATCTTTATTCATACATTCGCGATCGTCGTCACTCCAGTCTGCCGACAAAAAAACATAAACGCTAGCGAGAAATACCCACAACGTTATTATTGTCTCACGCCTGGCGAGCTCATATTGCCTCGTTCCCTTCAACCACAATAAATCAGAACGTTATCCATGAAGCTCTACTCATTGTTCGCGTCAGCATCCTTTCAGGGGACGCTATCCCCGTAAAGCAGGTCTTCCTGAAGGGCAAAAAAAACCCTGCAGCATATGCAGGGTTCTTATACAGGTCGTAGTTCTGGCAACCTTGAATTAAGTTACGCGCCCCACCCGGCGCTTATCTCCGGCACTCACTCTGGCTTAGCTCTTGAAGGGGCATAAGAATCATCTCATATCTCTTCACATTTGTTTTAGCAATAACTGCCATTGTGATTATTAGCAAGCTAATGAGCGTGGTGTGTGATAGTCTCACTAATGACAAAATGTTGGCCCGGAAGTCTGTTGCGCGCCTTCAGCATCATTGCTCCCCTCTTTTTTCAGTTGCAGTGACGTTGCTGGTTCTGGGGGCTTTCAGATGAGAACAAACATGCCTTATCATAGGTAGGGTATTGATGGCTTCAGGCGTCGTTAACACGATCGTTGGCCACTCGCTGTAGTGCGGACCCGGCAGCATTAGCCGTCTGCGAATCATGGATAGTTAAGGTAATTAAATGAGTTTTGTCTGGTATATGACGCTGATCTGTATTCTGATGGCCTACCTGATGATGAGCGTCCTGCCGATGTAGCCTGTCTCACCTGCTGGCATGTCGTCACCCTCCTGCTCATACACGGTAAACCAGAACAGGGATATCTTCGGAACTGACGGGTCTGTACCTAACCCGTCAGCCACGACCGCTTACTCCCTACGCCAAAATCCTGCAACAGCGCTGGCCCTATAAAGATTTGGGGGCATGTGCAGTGAACTTTCATGGGCATCTAACGTCTGACCGATGAACTCAACCAAAGCAGGTTTAATCTCATGAGATTTATTTTCCCGATTCTTGCCATTATTGGCGTCTCTGGATGCGATGATGCCAGACAATCCCCGCCACCGTTTCCAAACGAACTGCATAGTAAATTCGAAAATCAAACAGGAACATGGCAACTCATTGATAAAAAGAAAGACCTCAACGGCGACGTCACTGAGGTTCTTTTATTTAATACCGCTGATGGTGAGGTGTGTAAAATAAGCACCATATCTGATAAAGACAGGCCAGCAGATACCTCCCCAGTCCGTTGCTACTCGGTGAATGACCATGAAACAGACCGCACACCTCCTGCCGAGGATGACGAAATAACGAATGATAAGGATCGGTAGGAAAAGATAATTAGCGATACCGCCACTATACAATAAGTCCCGCAACAGATTATCTGTCATTGATAAAAATGGCCCGCTAATGCGAGCCATAATGAACAAAACTATTCGCTCATCTAAATGCAGTGTTAACAGGAACTTCTGCATCAGGTTCATGCGTAATTCTGTTTCGGAGATCCCGGCGAATTATCTCAATAGACCAAAACCATACTAAGTGCCCCACTATCTCTGAAACGTTTTCATACCATGGAAGGTCGAAAAGAGGCGGAGTTAAGCCCATCAGCGGGAATGAAATCATATGGACAAACAGTTGCGCAAGTGCACCCGCTAACAGCCCCTGCCATAACTTAATTTTAGGGAACACTTCAGCAACGACACAATATCCAACGGCGAACACTATGGAGAATATAATGTGCGTTACGCCCACCCAGTTAAATACATGCCCAGCAAAGGTATAGACCGCGGCATTAGGGTCTGCGAGCCCCAGCCAGTCGCGTAGAAAAATATATGGAGGGTTGAGGAAGTTCCTGGAGCAATCGATTTGTCCGGCAGCCCGAATTAATGATTCTGGCCCACACGCACTCGTAAATATGTCCACAGGACTACGCGGAGGAAGGGGAACTTCAGCACCCCATTTGACAAATGCCGACACCACGCCCGAGATAAGCCCAATAAACAACGCAACACCATAACGCCGTCTGCGAGGTTCAGTCTGTACAAAAAAGTCTCTTACTGCCATAACGCCACCACTCATAAGGAATATTTACCGTTCCTTAATCTTCCTTAAGTTGGATGCGTATCATTTTGATTTAGATCAGTGTTTACATTTCCCCTCCGAAAATTGTTTTCATAAACAAAAAACCCGCCAGGTGCCTGACGGGTACTCTTTGCGGTTGATCTTGCGGCGCGATCTTAGCTTCAGTGCTCCACTTATGCCACGCAATGCAGCGGCTGAAATATCAATGCATCACATTACAGCCACTTATCACTTCATCAGTGTTTTATCATCACGTGGCGCACCACCGTATAGTCTTCCAGACCATACATCGACATATCCTTGCCGTAGCCGGAGAGCTTCTGCCCGCCGTGCGGCATCTCGCTCACCAGCATAAAGTGGGTGTTTACCCAGGTACAGCCGTACTGTAAACGCGCGCTCAACCGGTGGGCTCTTCCCACATCCTGCGTCCACACCGATGAGGCAAGGCCATACTGCGAATCATTAGCCCATGCCAGAACCTGATCTTCATCGCTAAATGACGTCACGCTAACCACCGGACCAAAGACTTCCCGCTGGACGATCGCATCTTCCTGTTTTGCCCCGGCCAGCAGCGTCGGCTGGTAGAAGTAGCCTTTTCCGTCCACCTTGCTACCGCCCGTCACCACGTTAATGTGTGCCAGCCCGCGTGCCGCCTCAACGGCAGCGCTAACCCGCTCCAGATGGGCCAGCGAGCTGAGCGGCCCCAGTTCGGTTGCCGGGTCATCCGGCTGGCCAACGTTGAGGCTGGCTACCGCGGCGCCCAGTTTCTCGACCAGACGATCATAAATCCCCTGCTGGGCGTAAATCCGACAGGCGGCCGTACAGTCCTGCCCGGCATTATAAAAACCGAAGGTGCGAACCCCTTCCACCACCGCGTCGATATCCGCGTCGTCGAAGACAATCACCGGTGCTTTACCACCCAGTTCCATATGGGTGCGTTTTATCGACGCTGCGGTATGGCCAATAATATGCGCCCCGGTAGCGATCGAGCCGGTCAAGGACACCATCCGCACTTTCGGGTGCGCGGTTAGCGGGTCGCCCACGGTTTGTCCGCGGCCAAACAGCACGTTCAGCACGCCTGGCGGCAGAATGTCTTTGGTCAGTTCCGCCAGTTTCAGCGCCGTTAATGGCGTGATTTCTGAAGGTTTGATCACCACGCAGTTGCCGGCGGCCAGCGCGGGCGCCAGTTTCCACGCCGCCATCATCAGCGGGTAGTTCCACGGCGCGATAGAGGCAACGACGCCAACCGGGTCGCGGCGGATCATCGAGGTATGTCCTTCGAGGTATTCCCCGGCCGCCATCCCCGGCAAACAGCGGGCTGCACCGGCAAAAAAGCGGAACACATCGGCGACGGCGGGCAGCTCGTCGTTAATGACACAGTGCAGCGGTTTGCCGCAGTTTAAGGATTCCAGTTTTGCCAGGGTCTCGGCATGGTCGTCGATGGCATCCGCCAGCTTCAGCAGATATTCCGACCGGCTCTTCGGTGTGGTCTGGCTCCAGCTGTCAAAAGCCCGGTCCGCCGCCTCAACTGCCGCATTGACCTGTGCTTCAGTCGCTTCGGCGATCTCAAGGATCACCTCGCCGCTGGCAGGATTGAATACCGGCACCATTTCGCCTTCACCTGCCACTAACTCACCGTTAATCAAAAGGTTATGTTGCATAGTATTATCCTGTACATGAGAGTTATTTGCCGTTTTCAGCATGAGTATCGCCGTCACGGGTGAGCCACCAGGCCCCCAGAATAGGGATCATCGTCACCAGCATGACCAACAACGCCACCACATTGGTGATCGGGACATCGCGCGGGCGTCCCAGTTGATTGAGCAGCCACAGTGGCAACGTACGCTCGTGTCCGGCAGTAAAGGTGGTGACGATAATTTCATCAAACGATAAAGCAAATGCCAACATGCCGCCCGCCAGCAACGCCGACCCCAGATTGGGGAGCACCACATAGCGAAAGGTCTGCCAGCCCGTTGCCCCTAGATCCATTGACGCCTCCACCAGGCTCCACGAGGTCCGGCGAAAGCGGGCAATTACATTGTTGAACACGACCACCACGCAAAACGTGGCATGCCCCACCACAATAGTCAGCAGGCCGGGTTCCAGATTAACCGCCTTAAACGCCGTCAGCAGCGCGAGGCCCGTAATAATGCCCGGCAGCGCAATCGGCAGCAGCAGCAAGAGCGACACGGCATTCTTGCCAAAAAAGGTGCTGCGCCATAGTGCTCCTGCAGCCAACGTGCCAAGTACCAGCGCGATGGTGGTAGACAACGCCGCAATTTTTAGTGACAACGTCACAGATTCGATAATATCGCTGCGCCCGGCGGCCTCGCTGAACCAACGTAGCGTCAGCCCCTGCGGGGGAAAACTAAAGGCGGCATCTTCCGTATTGAAAGCGTACAGCGCGATGATCACCAGCGGGAAATGCAGGAAGATCACCCCGCCCCAGGTGGCGATTTTCAGAAATAACGGTGCGCGTTCAGAGTGCATCAAACGCTCCCAGGCGTTTCACGAACGCCAGATACAGGGCAATCAGCACAATCGGGACGAGGGTAAAGGCGGCAGCCATCGGCATATTGCCTATTGCCCCTTGTTGTGAATAGACCATGTTGCCGATGAAAAAACCGGGCGGCCCCACCAGCTGGGGCACGATAAAGTCCCCCAACGTCAGCGAAAAGGTGAAAATCGAACCGGCGGCAATGCCGGGGATCGCCAGCGGCAGCACCACGTATCGGAAGGTCTGGCGCGGGCGGGCACCAAGATCGGCGGATGCCTGCAGTAAAGAGGGAGGCAAACGCTCCAGCGCCGCCTGTACCGGCAGGATCATAAACGGCAGCCAGATATAGACGAACACCAGGAAGCGCCCCAGACCGGAGGTCGATAGCGTATTGCCCCCGATGGCTGGGATCGTCAGCACCATATTCAGCAGCCCTTCCAGCCCCAAATGCCCGAGAAACCACTGCGCCACGCCATCTTTCGCCAGCAGCAGCGTCCAGGCGTAGGCTTTAACGATGTAGCTCGCCCACATCGGCAGCATCACCGCGATGTAAAAAAAGGCTTTCATTTTGCCGTGAGTATAGCGTGCCATATACCACGACATCGGCAATGCCAGCACGGCACTGGCAACGGTCACCGACAGGGCCATCACCAGGGTACGGATAATGATGTCGTAGTTTGCCGGGTTAAATAGCGCCTTGAGGTTCGCGAGGGTCAGGTCGCTGGTGACCGACATGGTGAAATCATCAAAGGTATAGAAGCTTTGCCACAGCAACGTCAGCAACGATCCCAGATAGACAATCCCGAACCACATCAGCGGCCCCAGCAGCAGCAAAAACAGGCCAAGGGACGGCTTGCGCCAGAACAATCCGGAAAAGCGCCCTGAGGGGGGGCGCGGAATAACCATCGTCATATCAGCCTCCCCGTTCCAGCGGCACCATTGCCGCCCGCGACCACGAGGCCAGTACCGTTTGCCCGGCCTGCGGCACGCCGAGCGCCATGCTGCTATCGCTGTTCGCCTGGCTGACCAACAGCTTACCGCCGCCTGCCAGCTTCAGTTCGATCCGCGTGGCGGCGCCCTGGTACTGTACCGCCTGCACCGTCCCCTCTACCTGCACTTCCCCTTCCCGGTTCAGGCAGATATGTTCCGGGCGCAGAGACCAGACGCCGCGCATCCCACACAGCCGCGAAGCCAGTTCGGTATCAAACACGTTGGCGGTGCCGACGAATCCGGCGACAAAAGCAGTTTTGGGGCGTAAATAGAGGTCGTGCGGTGCATCCACCTGCTCGATGCGCCCGTTGTTAAACACCGCCACCCGGTCCGACATCGACAGCGCTTCACCCTGATCGTGGGTGACAAAAATAAAGGTAATCCCTAGCGCCTGCTGGAGCTTTTTCAGCTCCAGCTGCATCTGTTCACGCAGTTTTAAATCCAGCGCCCCCAGTGGCTCATCAAGCAGCAGGACCCGCGGCTCGTTGACCAGCGCCCGGGCAATCGCCACCCGCTGGCGCTGGCCGCCGGAGAGTTGTGAAGGCTTACGGGTATGGACGAACCCGAGGGCAACTTTTTCCAGCGCTTCCTGCGCACGAAAATGACGTTCTTTTTTACCGATCCCTTTCACCATCAGCCCGTAGGCGACGTTGTCGAGGATGGTCATATGGGGAAACAGCGCGTAATCCTGGAAGACGGTATTCACATCACGCTGCCACGGCGGCAGCTCGCTGGCCTTGTGGCCAAAAATTGAAATCTCCCCGCCGGAGAGCTGCTCGAAACCGGCGATCAGTCGCAAGCAAGTGGTTTTGCCGGAGCCTGACGGCCCCAGCATTGAGAAAAACTCGCCATCACGGATCCCCATGCTGACGCCATCCACCGCGCGGACATCGCCGTAGAAACGCGAGACGTTATGAAACTCTACTGCATAGGTCATGCTCAGCCTCCGGCCAGTCAAATACCGCCCATAATGGCGATATAATCCTGTGTCCAGCGGCTGTAAGGCACAAATTTGCCCCCTTCGGCAACCGGTGTTTTCCAGAAGGCGATTTTCGAAAACTCGTTGTAGCCATTGGTTTCACAGCCTTTATCCCCCAATAGCGTGCTGGCTTTGCAGCCCTGCGGTACCACCGGCAGCGAGCCAAACCAGGCCGCGACGTCGCCCTGCACCTTCGGTGTCAGCGACCAGTTCATCCATTTATAGGCGCACACCGGGTGTTTGGCGTCGCTGTGCAACATCGTGGTGTCCGCCCAGCCGGTTACCCCCTCTTTCGGGAACACGGTAGCGATCGGCTGACCTTCACTTTTTAAACCATTGGCCTGATACGGCCAGGCGCTGGAGGCGACCACACCTTCGTTTTTAAAGTCGCTCATCTGCACGGTGGTGTCATGCCAGTAGCGGTGGATCAGTTTGCGTTGATCGCGCAGGACCTTGAGCACCGCCTGATATTGTTCTTCGGTTAACTGGTAGGGGTCAGTGATGCCCAGCTGCGGCTGCGTCGCTTTGACGAACAGCGCCGCATCGGCGATATAGATCGGCCCGTCGTAGGCCTGAACACGTCCGCTGTTGCTTTTCCCGTCAGAGAGATCCTGTTTGACGAAGACGACGTTCCAGCTGTCCGGCGGAGTCGGGAAGACCCGGGTGTTGTACATCAGCAGGTTCGGCCCCCACTGATACGGCGTGCCGTAAACTTTACCGTCGACGTTAAACCAGGCGCCTTTTTCGACCCGTGGGTCCAGGGTGTGCCAGTTAGGGATTAGGGTGGTGTTAATCGGCTGCACTCGCTTGCCCATAATCAGGCGCAGAGAGGCGTCACCGGAGGCGGTGACCAGGTCATAACCCCCTTTCGCCATCAGGCTGACCATTTCATCAGAGGTCGCGGCGGTTTTCACATTCACCTGGCAGCCGCTCTCTTTTTCAAACTGGGTCACCCAGTCATAGTTTTTGTCGGTCTGACCGCGCTCGATATAGCCCGGCCAGGCAATAATATCGAGCCGACCTTCTCCTTTATCCAGCGAAGCAGGTGGTTGCGCGGCCTGCACGGTCAGGCAGGCCATACCCAGTGCATAAAGGCTGCCACGGGCTATTTTTTTGCTCATTGGGTGTTACTCCTGTCACAATAAAATTAGCGGCAGCCATGCCGTAAAAATATCTCCCTTAATAACACTAGACGGCGCCCTGCTGCCTCCTGGAGAAATTTATTCAGGTTGTGACAAGGGGCGCATTCCGCAAAAAGTCCGCGAATACTGGGAAACAATATGGATTATAGACAAGGAGTTAGGGACAGAATACGACTATGCATATTTCCTATGGCTGGTGCCGGTAAAATATGTACCGGCAGGCTTTGATAATATTATTTATACCCCTCGTCTTTCAAAACACAGGGGGTTGGCTGGGATTCAGCTCAGCAGCTCGCGAATAAGTTCACCGAGGCGTTTCACCCCTTGCTCTTCTCTTTCCCCCCATCCCCACGCGGTATTAAAACGGAAGAATGAAGCCCAGTTGGCGGTGGTGGAGAACATTTTCCCCGGCGCAATGCTGATATTATCCTGCAGCGCACGGGCGCTCAGCTCGCCGGCATCAGCGCCTTCCGGCAGCTCCAGCCACAGAAAATAACCGCTATCGCTATGATGAATTTTCACTTCGGCGGGTAAATGACGCAGCAGCGCCTGCCAGGCCAGCTGTTTGCGCTCGGCAAGCTGGCGGCGCAGACGGCGAAGATGCGCGTCATAGCGCCGGGTAGAGAGATAATCCACCAGCGCCAGCTGCATCGGCGAGCTGGTTGAGAGGGTACTCATCAGTTGCAACTGTTGAATGCGTCGGGCGTGTTTACCTGCGGCCACCCAGCCAATACGAAAGCCCGGCACCAGACATTTGGAAAACGAGCTACAGTGCAGCGTCATCTCATTGTGGTCCCAGTATTTCGCCGGCAGCGGTTTTTCCCGGCCGAAATAGAGCTCGCTGTAGACATCGTCTTCGATCAGCACCACGTTATAACGCGTCAGCAGCTCAACCAGTCGGGCTTTTTTGTCAGCGCTGAGAGTAAAGCCGAGCGGGTTTTGCCCGTTGGTCATCAACCAGCAGGCTTTGACCGGGTAGTTCTGCAGCGCCTGCTCAAGGGCGTCTAAATCGATGCCCTCTTTTACGTCCGTCGCCACCGACAGCGCTTTTAAGCGTAATCGCTCCAGCGCCTGCAATGCACCGTAGAAACAGGGGTTTTCCACCACCACCCAGTCGCCCGGTTCGGTCACCGCCTGCAGGCTGAGATTAAGCGCCTCCAGGGCGCCGGCGGTGATGACAATATCATCCGGCGAGATATTCATCCCCTGCAGGGCATAGCGGCGAGCGATCGCGTGGCGCAGTTCGCTATTTCCCGGCGGTAAATTTTCAATGACGCTCATCGCCGTCGCCGTTTTACTCACCTGCGCCAGCGAGCGGTTAAGCTGCTGGAGCGGGAACAGGCGCGGGTCGGGAAAGGCCGAAGCAAACGGCAGCATCGAGGCCCGGCGGCTGGCCTGCAGCACCTCAAAAATGTAGGTATTGATATCCACCGCTTCGTCACGCGTCACCTGCGCAGGCGGTGCCGGCTGGCGCAGCTTGACCGGCTTTGGTGCGACATAGTAACCGGACTGCGGCCGGGCAATAATTCGCCCCTGACTCTCCAGCAACTGATAAGCATGGCTGACGGTCATAAAACTCATCCCACTGCTGACCACCTGTTCACGCAGCGACGGCAGACGGTCGCCGGGTTGCCAGACGCCAAGCGCCATCTGTTCGGTTAACTGCTGCGCAAGCTGCTGGTATTTTTTCATGGCGTTGTCCGGGAGAGCTAATATGCCTGATAGTATATCAGCCATAAAAAAATAGTCGTTTATAAAAACTGTTATAGCTCAGACGCTATCCCTAACGCCCTCACACCGACGATGAAGCGGCTGTACAGACCACAGTGGCATGATCCCACCACGGATTGTGATTCACCCGGACTGCCAGCACGTTAAACTGAGCGTCTTTTATCTCATCAATTAACGCCTGAAGGGGTTTCAGCGTACGCCAGGGTTGCCCATTTTTCAGCAAATGCTGGCGGACTGGATCGTACTCCGCAATATCCTGGGCATACCGAGGGGTACCGCACATGGAACCGATCACAAACCGTCCCCCAGGCTTTAGCAATCTTCTCACCTCTGTAAAGCAGCGAGCCCGGGCGTCATCAATCAGACAATGTAAACAGCTGCCGTCCATGATGAGTTCAAAGGTGGCGTCTTTGCAGTGTTCAATATGACCGACATCACCGACCAGAAAGTGGGCCGGGAGACCGGCTTGCCGAAAGCGTTCTTCTGCCCAGCGAATCGCGGTTTCTGATATATCAATTCCCCACACAGCATATCCCTGATGCGCGAGATGCTGCGCTGCCATTGCGCCATTTCCGCACCCCAGTTCAAGTACCGCCGCCCCCGGAGACGGAAGATATTGTGCTGCATTGAGCCACTCAAAAATGAGTTGCTGTTGTTGTTTTGCCCGGTGATACCCTTCACCTGCCCACGCGATAGCCCCATTTGCTATCAATTGACGATATTCCTTTTCATAGCCATTCATTGTGAAGACACCTGTTTGCCAGCAACAATATCCACAATCTTATACATGATATGGCGATGAAATGAACTGAGCGACCGGCAAGAAATGGCTGAATGCTATCCCTCCACTGTGTTTACATCACGTTTATTGCTGCCCGTAGCATCTCTTTGAAAAAGAAAGCAAAGATATTATCTCTCAATGAGTTGGCCGCCAGCACGGCGCAGGCATACCATCTGTGCTACTTTTTTCACAGGTCAATGACGCTGAGGGTTGTATGTCTACACTGCCAATTTCAGACAAAATATGTTCGCTATCAAAGGTTGATCTGAATTTACTCACCCTCTTCTGCCTGATCTACAGCATGGGCAGTATTTCAAAAGTGGCGGACAGGCTGGATATCTCGCCGTCAGCGGTTAGCCAGTCGCTGCGAAAACTGCGGGAACTGATGGGAGATAATCTTTTCGTTCGCAGCGGCAATATGCTGCAGCCCACGGTCCTCGCTGATGAACTCTACGACAATACCATTTCGATTATTGACCGACTTTCAACCCTGTTGCCGGGTTTGGCACCGTCAGTGAAGAAAAGACTGACCCTTTATACCGAATCCTTCATCTCCCCGCTGATCGTGCCGGAATTAACCGCCAGGCTGATGGCAACCACCCCAGAGATCAGTTTGTTACATCGCACGGCGGATCTTAGCGCGCCATTCATCACGGAGTTGCTGAATATGCGCCAGGCCGATATCATTTTTTCCACCTCTTCGCTGGAGCACAGCAATATTACCTGCCAGAAAATATGTGAAATGAAGCTGGTGCTGGTTGCCGCGCAAGATAATGCGCTGTACGGCGATACGATTAGCGAGGAGCAGTTCAGAAATGCCAGCCTGGTGGGCTACAACACCAAAAATGAAAAAATCATCTACCACCGCAGTCATGTCGATAAACGATTTCGCGCCCGCGAGCGCTGCCTGCTCACCACCTCGTTTGCTTCAATACTGCTGATTGTCGCGAAATCGAGCTGTCTGGGCATTATCCCGGAAAGCGCATTTGCAACCTACTCCGGGATCTATCAGCTAAAACGGGTGGCCGCCCCCTTCCCGCTGCCGCAGTTCAGTATCTACGCTTCGTTCAGGAAAGAGAGCCAGCAACTGATCTCCCGGATACTCGACGATCTGCAGGTGGTATCCCCGACCTGATGACGGGGACACCACGCCATTACAGGCGAGTCTTGCTAATACGCCAGATCCGTTCGGCGTATTCCTGCACCGCGCGATCCGCCGAGAAATGTCCCATCGCGGCGATGTTATGCAGCGCTTTTGTGGTCCACGCCAGCGGCTGCTGATAGAGTTCGTCCACCTGCTGCTGACAGTCGATATAGCTACGATAATCCGCCAGCACCTGGTAATGGTCGCCATAGTTTATTAGCGCATCCAGTAGGTTATGGTAACGCCCGGGTTCTTGCGGGCTGAAGAGCCCCGTGCCGATTTGGGTCAGCACCTGATGCAGCTCGTCATCCTGCATAAAGAGATCGTGCGGGTTATAGCTTCCCGCGCGCAGCGCCTCTACCTGTTCAGCGGTATGGCCGAAAATAAAGATATTCTCTGCCCCGACACGTTGCTGAATTTCAATATTCGCACCATCCAGCGTACCGATAGTCAGTGCGCCATTGAGCGCAAACTTCATATTACTGGTTCCTGAGGCCTCGGTTCCCGCCAGCGAGATCTGCTCGGAGAGGTCAGCCGCGGGAATGATCAACTGCGCCAGACTCACGCTGTAATCCGGGATAAACACCACTTTGAGCCGGCCGCCAATGTGTGGATCATTATTGACCACTTCCGCCACGTCATTAATCAGGCGAATGATCTGTTTCGCCATGGCATAGGACGATGCGGCTTTCCCGGCGAAGATATTCACCCGCGGAACCCAATGCGCGTCCGGGTTGGCCTTGATGCGGTTATAACGGGTGATCACATGGAGAATATTCATCAGCTGGCGCTTATATTCATGAATGCGTTTCACCTGCACATCGAATAATGCATGGGGGCCGATCACCACGCCAAAATGTGTCGCGATATAGTGTGCCAGGCGTACTTTATTGGCCTGTTTTGCGCGACGCAGCGCCTCGTTGACGCTCGGATAATCGGCATAGTCCAGCAAACCGTTGAGCTGGCTTAAGTCGGTTCGCCACTCGCTACCAATATTGGCATCCAGCACATGGGACAGCGCCGGGTTAGCTAACGCCAGCCAGCGTCGGGCGGTCACCCCATTGGTCACGTTGGTAAAACGCTGCGGGAAGAGACGCGCAAAATCAGCAAACAGCGACTGTACCATCAGATTTGAATGCAGTTCGGAGACGCCGTTGACTTTGTCGCTCACCACCACCGCCAGCCACGCCATGCGCACTACGCGGCCATGAGACTCATCAATGAGCGATACCCGCTCACGCAATCCGCTTACATCACCAAATTGTTCATGCACCCGGGTCAGGAAGCGATCGTTGATCTCGAAAATGATCTGCAGATGGCGCGGGAGAATACGGCTGAGCATGGCCACCGGCCAGGTCTCAAGCGACTCGTTTAACAACGTATGATTGGTATAGGAGAACACCCGGCGGGTAATATCCCACGCCCCATCCCAGCTAAAGCGATGTTCGTCGATGAGCAAGCGCATTAATTCCGGAATGGCCAGCACCGGATGGGTATCATTCAGATGGATCGCCACCTTCTCCGCCAGATTATCGTAGGTGTGATGCAACATATAGTGACGGTTAAGAATGTCCTGCACTGTTGCTGACGCCAGAAACCAGGCCTGTCGCAGACGTAATTCGCGGCCTTCATTGGTGCTGTCGTCCGGATATAACACCCGCGAGATCTTTTCAAAATGATATTGGTTCCCCCCGGACAGGTCGCTACCATCCACACTTAATCGTGCAGTATTAACTTCACTGTTCATCTGCACATTCCACAGACGCAGGGTATTGGTGGTCTCGGTATTGTATCCCGGAATAATCTGGTCATGGGCAACCGCCAGGATCTCCTCGGTATCAATCCAGCGGGTTTTATTTCCTTCCTGCTGTACGCGTCCACCAAACCGAATTTTATAATGGGTATTGTGGCGTTTAAATTCCCATGGATTACCATATTCCAGCCAGTAGTCTGGGGTCTCTTTCTGCCGTCCGTCGACGATATTCTGGCGGAACATACCGTAATTGTAACGGATACCATAACCGCAGCCCGGTAATCCCAGAGTCGCCATCGAATCAAGATAACAGGCCGCCAGGCGTCCTAAGCCACCATTACCCAGTCCGGGATCATTTTCCTCGTCAATTAACGCTTCGAGATCTAAGCCCATTAAATCAAGGGCGCCTTTCACTTCATCATAAATACCCAGCGACAATAGCGCATTAGACAGCGTTCTGCCGATCAGAAACTCCATTGAGAGGTAATATACCTGGCGATCGTCTTGCGAAAACTGCGCCCGATTCGAACGATGCCAGTGCTCAACCATGCGATCGCGTACGGCATAGAGCGCGGCGTTTAGCCATTCACGCTGGGTGGCAATCGCCGGATCTTTGCCAATAACATAGGTCAGTTTATCCGCAATGGTATTGCGCATTTTTTCTGTAGCGGAAACGGGCGATAGCGGTGTGGGAGTAGTGTACATAATAAGGCCCTCTCCTTCAGACAGGCTGAAGAATGAAAACAGAGATAGCTAAAATAAGCCGTCAGAATAATAAGAAGAATATTTAGCGACTGCGTCTTTTAAATTTTGATGCTTTTTTTAATTCATACTTAATTTGATGCAACGTCAGGCCCGTTGCGGTTGATATTAACGGCAAGCCGACGCCATGGGTACACAACGTTTTTGCCATTTCGACTTTCGCCTGAAAATAGGTGTCTTTCATAAATAACCTCATGCAGTTGATGTTATGAAAGATATCGCCTGCTGGTTTTTTAGCCAATAAGCGGGGCTTAAAGCCGGGATAAGTAATTCTAACGGGGGATGAGCAGCTGCAATTCAGGATAGCGTTCCATCCAGCGCTTTGCGATGACGCGTTGCCTGAAAACCGGCAGCTTCTCATGTTCAAATGACGGCGTTGGCCGTAGACGCAGGGCAAACAGATCGTCGAGCCCGTAGGGGGCAATCATCTCGATACCTGTCATCTCCCCGAGCCTGATCGCCACCGCCGTGGCGGTCTCCGGCCACAACTGCAGGGCATGTTGCGTTGAGCGATACGGAGCGTGACCGTTGCGTAGGTGCATTCTGGCCTGGTTTTTCACCGACCAGTTAAAGGTTGGCTGCTGCCGATTGAGCTGCGCTTCCAGGGCGTAGTCCTGCTCAGGATCGCGCTGTGCCACGTCGAACCAGACCACATCGACATCCCCGGCGATCGGGCATTGCCCGTATCCATGCAGATGATCCCACACGGCATCTCGCACAAACCCCGCGCCGATCCAGCCGTCAGGCAGTTGCAACGCCTGCACGGCGCGGAGGGCCGCCATTCTCAGCGGGTCATCTGCCAATATGCGCTGCACTATCTCCTGATGCGTCATGATTTTCCCTGTTCAAATAATTCGGTTCTGCCTGCTGAGAGTAGCGTAACGCTATCCCGGCGCCACAGTTTTATTTGGCGGTGTGAAGGCAATATCACCGGCAACGTTCAGTCCTGCCACTCTTCCCTAGTGGTTGCATTTTTAATTAGGGTTGCAATCATCTGATGATATTGGTAATTATTATCATTTGCATTAATGCGTTATCTGGTACGGTATACCGGCGTCGCAGGGGAACACCACATGGCCGGAACGGCGATACCACCAGCGGAAAAGGAATAATCATCAGATGTATGCCCGTGAGTATCGTGCAACACGCCCGAGCAAGGCGTTGTTTTCTCTTGTTTCTTGTTTCACCCTTGTCGTCAGCACGCAAAGTCTGGCAAGACCAGATATGCAACCGCTGGGACCGAGTATTGCTGATAAGGGCTCCGCGGTTTACCACTTCAGCGTCAACCAGTTCGATTCTGCCGATGGCTCCCGCCATTACCGGGTCTGGACCGCCGTGCCGAACAAAGCCGCGCCGGCGTCGGGCTACCCGGTGCTGTATATGCTCGACGGCAATGCGGTCATGGACCGTCTGGATGAAGCCCTGCTCCGGCAGCTGGCAGACAAATCACCGCCGGTGATCGTGGCGGTCGGCTATCAAACCAATCTCCCCTTCGACCTCAACGCCCGCGCCTACGACTATACGCCAGCAGGCGTACAAAGCGGCAAAGCCAGTACCAGCGGCGAGCGCGCGAATCGCAAGAGCGGCGGTAGCAACGACTTCCGCCAGTTACTCGAAACGCGTATTGTCGCGAAGGCAGAACAAGGACTGAACATCGATCCCCAGCGCCGCGGCCTGTGGGGGCACTCCTTCGGCGGCCTGTTCGTCCTGGATGCCTGGCTGTCGTCCTCTCTGTTTCAGCGGTACTACAGCGCCAGCCCGTCATTGGGCAGAGGCAATGACGCCCTGCTGAGCCATATTACGGCGGTCAATCCGTCACAATACTGCACAAAACACCTGTCGATCATGGAAGGATCGGCGATGCCGAACGATAACCGGGAAAAGCACCTCGACGGGATACTGACCAAAATTCACGCTTCGCTCACCACGCTGAAAGATAAAGGCGTCAATAGCGCCTACTGGGATTTCCCCGGTCTGGGCCATGGCCCGATGTTCACCGCTTCTTTCCGCAGCGCGCTGTTAGATATCAGCGATGAGAACACGGTGGGTAGCGCTGGCTGCCAATAATCCAGTGGTTAAATACTGCCCGCTCTGTCGCGGGCAGTCACGTCAGCGGTGGCGTTAATTCAGCTCTCGCAGAAACGTATTCTGTTGCCAAACGGATCGTACACCTCGAGAATTTTGCCCCACGCTTGCTGGACGATTTCGGGCCGGCCGTAGCCGTATTGTTTAAGATTTAGCTCATCCCGGAATAACGCAATGTGATGCATGGGGACGAATAGCGTGGCCCCCGGACTGGCGTCGCCGTGATGTTCGCTGAGGTGGATCTGCAAGCCGTTACGGCTAATTCCCATATACAGCGGCAGGTCCGCTTCGAAACGGTGTTCAAATTCCACCGTGAATCCAAGGAAATCGAGATAAAACTCCCGGGCCTTGCGTTCATCAAACATGCGCAATATCGGAATGTTCTTTTCAAACGATACCGCCGCGTCCGCGACCTGAGGCGTTAGCCTTGCCGATGCTGTATTCCAGTCCTTAAAACCCAGTTGCTGAGATACGATTTCGAGAGCGGCTGAGTGGGAAATGGTGAGGTCGCGTGAGGCCAGCTCAGCGCGTAATTTTGTGGCCATCAGTTTTGCTTGTGCAATAGAAAACATGTTCTCTCCTGTCGTCAGGGCACACCGGTGCTCGCATTACCAGACCCCGATCGTCAAAAAAGATGAAGAAAGCAAAACCGGGATAATGACGTGCTTTCACCTTTCCGTGAGGACGCGAGCGGCAGGCAGCACTAGCCTCAGAGGAAATTAGCTGATGGAGTGAAACGAAGCAAGTATGCGGTGCTGGCCTTCTGAAAATAGACAGAAGACCAGGATAAATATGGCGGTCAGACTCCGCCGGGTGGGAATACTATTTGTGCAGAGCGATCCCTTTAATCACCTTATCGACCTCTCTTTTGGGGCCACGCAGACCAATTCCTACCAGATCCAGATTATCGCCATCTGCCGCGCGAAATACTTCCCGGTTAGCCTCATCATGGCCGGTGGAAAACATCGCATGAATGTAAGGAATAAGGGTTACGCCGCGCTCAAGTGCTTTACGGTGCACCGTTTTCAGCTTGTCGAGGTTCGCTTCAAATATCAGCATCGGCTGCCCGGACATATTGCCGTAGGTCCGTCCCAGAGAATCAATATAGGGTTGACCCAGTATCTCCGGCGCCGCAGATGCGATCCCGGTGGCCAGAAAAGCGACCACATTAAGACGCTGCCAGGTTGGCAAATCGTCGCGCAGAATATAGGCAATCTTAGTATCAAACATGTTTAAAAAGTCCCGTCTGTCATACGAAAAAATATCTTCGCTCAGGGACCGGGGGTCAGTATAGAACGTTTGTGCAGCTGCTCTGGAAGGTGGCCGGCGTGATCCGGTAGGCGCGTTTAAACCAGCGTCCCAAATGGCTCTGATCGGCAAAACCAGTTTGCGAGGCAACCAGCACCGGGGAGAGACCGCTGGCTAACAGCTGGCGGGCGGTACGCAAACGTAGCCGAACCAGGTAGGCATGGGGTGATTGACCGAAAGCGGCCTTAAACTGCCTGCTGAGCCGGAAGCGATCGATACCGCTGATGTGGGTCAGTTCATCCAGCCCCGGGTTCCAGGCAAGATGTTCATGCAGATAGTCCCGGACCCGGTTCATCTTCAGCAGTGATTCAGTGAGCTCGATGGCCGGTTTCCGTTCGACATGCGGCATAAGGTGCGCCAGCAGGCGATCCAGACCTTCATCACGCGCGAGCCGGCCTTCATTGTTGTGAATGGCGTCAAACGCCTGAGAAATAGCGACGATCAGTGCGCGATCCTCGGTCAGCGTATGGCGAAATGCGGCCTGAACGACCGAGATATCCCCCATTCCGTACCGGTTAAGACTATCCGCGACGTATTTCTGTGGGATATACAACATGGCATAGGTAAACCCTGTCGGCTGTGCTGCATAACCATCATGCACGGCACCCGGCTCAATCAAAATGGCTTTACCGGGAGTGCTGGTATGGACGGCCCGATGGCAACTGAACCTTTGCGACCCCTGCAAGGTCACCCCGAGCAGCAGTTCTTCATGATCGTGGTCATCGTATGCGTGCCCTTTGAAATGGGCGTTGACGCTCTCGATCCCGGTCTCCGAATCGCGACGAAAATCTATCCAGTCGCCAGCCATCGGGGATTCCGCTATTCCTGACATATCTACGTTCTGACCCATATATCGAAACCATCACCTGTAAACCACCACCTGTATAGTATACGTTTTCGGGTATAACGAGATAACCCGAGCAGTTTTGTCAGACAGGCCCTCGTCACCGCCTCGCCAGATTCGGGTATACTGGCCCTCTTTCACTTCGGCCCATATTGCTTCAGCCTATGAAACTCAATCGCTTCTGTTATCTTCTGCTGGGCCTCGCGGCGGCTGGCAGCCTGCTTCTGCCCCACCCGCTCGTCATGTGGTTCCTGCTGATCAATCTGCTGACGCTGGCGCTCTACGGGATGGATAAAACCGCGGCCCGCAAGGCCTGGCGACGGGTCCCTGAATCCACCTTGCTGGTGTTTGGCCTCGTCGGGGGATGGCCCGGCGCAATCGTGGGTCAGCAGTGTTTTCGCCATAAAACCCAAAAACAGCCCTTTAAAACCTACTTTATGATCAGCGTGGTACTGAACATTGTCGTGCTGGTGGGCGGATACTGGCTATATGCCTGGGGCCCTGCCGCTGTCTGACGCCCTACTCGCTCACGTCCGACGCGGGCGCACCGCCACCGTTAGCACCCGCGTAAAATCATAACAGTCACACAACTGTTATCATAAAAAAGCCCGCTTCTGCCTCTGCAACCCCCTGCCGCTGCCCTTTAAAATTGCGCTGAATCAATTTTCTTGCGGAGTACTGCATGTTCGGTCTTGATGCATTCCACCTTGCGCGAATCCAGTTCGCCTTTACCGTCTCTTTTCACATTATCTTTCCCGCCATCACCATTGGGCTGGCCAGCTATCTGGCGGTGCTGGAAGGATTATGGCTAAAAACAAAAAATCCGGTCTGGCGCTCGCTGTATCACTTCTGGTCGAAGATTTTCGCCGTCAACTTTGGCATGGGCGTGGTGTCAGGCCTCGTCATGGCCTATCAGTTTGGCACCAACTGGAGCGGTTTTTCTGAATTTGCCGGCAGCATTACCGGCCCACTGCTGACTTATGAAGTCCTGACCGCGTTCTTTCTTGAAGCCGGTTTCCTCGGGGTCATGCTGTTCGGCTGGAACCGCGTCAGCCCCGGAATGCACTTTTTCGCCACCTGCATGGTGGCCCTCGGGACGATCATTTCAACCTTCTGGATACTCGCCTCTAACAGCTGGATGCAAACCCCGCAGGGCTTCGAGATCGTCAACGGCCAGGTGGTCCCGGTCGACTGGTTTAAAGTTATCTTTAACCCGTCGTTCCCTTATCGCCTGCTGCACATGACGGTCGCCGCCTTTCTCAGCAGCGCGCTGTTTGTCGGCGCCTCGGCGGCGTGGCACCTGCTGCGCGGTAATAACACCCCGGCGATCCGCGCGATGTTCTCCATGGCCCTGTGGATGCTGCTTATCGTCGCCCCCATTCAGGCGATGATTGGCGATATGCACGGCCTGAACACCCTGAAGCATCAGCCGGCGAAAATTGCAGCCATCGAAGGCCACTGGGAAAACCGTCCGGGAGAACCCACCCCGCTGCTGCTGTTTGGCCTGCCGGATATGGAGCAGGAACGTACCCGTTATGGCCTGGAAATACCGGCGCTCGGCAGTCTGATCCTGACCCACAGTCTGGATAAACAGGTGCCCGCCCTGAAAGAGTTCGCGCCGGAAGATCGCCCGAACTCAACCATCGTCTTCTGGTCATTTCGCCTGATGGCCGGCCTCGGCATGCTGATGATCCTGCTTGGGGTAATGGCGCTGTGGCTGCGCTACCGCCATCGTCTGTACCAGTCAAAACCGTTCCTGCGCTTCGCGCTCTGGATGGGGCCATCCGGGCTTATCGCGATTCTGGCCGGCTGGGTTACCACCGAAGTGGGCCGCCAGCCCTGGGTGGTCTATGGCGTACAGCGAACCGCTGATGCGGTCTCCGCTCACGGCGACCTGCATATGACCGTCAGCCTGCTGACCTTTTTCGTGGTCTACAGCGCGGTGTTCGGCGTCGGCTACAGCTATATGCTGCGCCTGATCCGCAAAGGCCCGCAGGCGGTCAATCCGCCGCATTCCGGCACCCCGGCTCGCCCACTCTCCGCCGCAACGGAAGGTTTTCAGCATAAGGAGTCCCACTAATGGGGATCGATTTATCGGTTATCTGGTTTGTGATCATCGTCTTCGCCACCCTGATGTATATCGTAATGGATGGTTTCGATTTAGGGATCGGCATCCTGTTCAGCACCACCCGTGATGGCGAAGACCGTGACGTGATGGTCAATAGCGTCGCGCCGGTCTGGGATGGCAACGAAACCTGGCTGGTGCTCGGTGGCGCTGCGCTATTCGGGGCCTTTCCACTGGCCTATGCGGTGATTATCGATGCGCTGGCGATCCCGCTGACGCTGATGTTGATCGGCCTGATTTTCCGCGGCGTGGCGTTTGAGTTTCGCTTCCAGGCCACGCCGTCGCACCGCCCGTTTTGGGACTCGGCCTTCCTTGGCGGTTCGCTGCTGGCCACCTTTACGCAGGGCATCGTCGTCGGGGCCGTCATTAACGGTTTTTCAGTGAGCGGACGCGCCTTCAGCGGCGGGATGTTCGACTGGCTGACGCCGTTTACTCTGTTCTGCGGCCTGGGACTGACGGTGGCCTATGCGCTGCTCGGCGCGACGTGGCTGGTGATGAAAAGCGAAAATCCGCTGCAGGACAAGATGCGTCGCACCTCGCGCGGCCTGCTGCTGGCACTGCTGGCGACCATCGCCATTATCAGCCTGTGGACCCCGCTAGCGCAGCCGGCCATCGCCGCCCGCTGGTTCAGCCTGCCGGATCTGTTTTTCCTGCTGCCGGTCCCCCTGCTGGTGGCGGCGATCGGATTCTGGTTGTGGCAAACGCTGGGCAACCGCAATAGCCACGCCCGGCCCTTTATC
The DNA here is from genome assembly GCF_051131745.1 of Klebsiella sp. R390. Taxonomy (NCBI): domain Bacteria; kingdom Pseudomonadati; phylum Pseudomonadota; class Gammaproteobacteria; order Enterobacterales; family Enterobacteriaceae; genus Klebsiella; species Klebsiella sp. R390. Next base: position 199,256 of record NZ_CP180445.1, read on the forward strand.
CTGACCCTGGGGCTGGTGTTCCTTGGGTTCAGCGGCCTGGGGATCAGCATCTGGCCCTATATTATTCCACCGAATATTACGCTGTGGCAGGCCGCCGCTCCGCCGCAAAGCCAGGGCTTTATGCTAGTGGGCGCGCTGCTCATTATTCCGGTGATCCTTGGCTACACCTTCTGGAGTTATTACGTCTTTCGCGGCAAGGTCCAACATGGTGAGGGGTATCATTGATGAATCAATCCAGGCTCAAACAATTATTATGGATGGTCGCGTTATGGGGAGGAAGCGTACTGGCGCTGGCGGCAATCAGCATGCTTTTTAGACTGCTAATGACTGCGGCAGGACTGAAAGTTTAATCCTGTACGAATGAGACGATTCTGAATAACAGAACCTCCATTTTGTCTCCACATTTTTTTGCTGAAATCTTAAGGCACATAAAAATAAAGGATGTAGTGATGAAAAAAATTGTTTTGTTATCTGCCGCGATGACGTTTGCGCTCTCTTCTTTTGCGTTTGCGGCCGATAACCCGCCGCCGCCGCCGGGAAAATCAGCAAACAGTCAGCATCATGACGGTAAGCAGCCACCAAAAGACGGCCAGCACAACGGCAAGCAGCCACCAAAAGGCGGTCAGCACGACGGTAAGCAGCCACCAAAAGACGGCCAGCATAACGGCAAACAGCCACCAAAAAACAACCAGCACAACGGCAAGCAGCCGCCCAAAGACGGCCAGCACAACGGCAAACCGTTACCGCCGAAAAAATAACGGCTCTGCCCGGCAATTCACAACGCCGGGCTTTTTTTCGCCTTTCGTCAGTACAACCTGACAAAATCTTTGCCCTTCTTTGATAAGCCAACAATAAAGCTCAAAAAATCAGAGGCATAGTAGCCTCACTCACCTGCCACTGGTACAGGATATGCTTAAGAGATGCGTTTCGACGTTGGTACTGATGTGCGCGTTATTTTCCGGCCACCTGCTGGCCCGGCAACAGGGACACGAATACTTTCCGGTGCAGAGCCTCGAACAGCAATTGCTGCACGAGGCCGATAGTGATGAGTTGCGCAGCCAGTGTGACGAGGCCGCCGCCGATCTTCGTGAACGTCACCACTGGCAGAACGCGCGCAAGCCGCAAACGTTCTTTCCCCAGTAGCGATCGTCGGCGATCACGCGCCTTTGCGCTTAGGTAAGGTCTTCAGCAGGTCATCCGGACTGACGGAGGCCACAATGCTTCCCGGTAGCGGCATCTTGAGGATGTGATTTTTCATCTTGCCGATCACATGCATTTCGCAAGGACGGCAATCAAATTTCAGCGTTAATACTTCATCGCCATGAATTAACTGCATCGGCGTGGCTTTCCAGCTCTTAATCGAACCTTTTGCCTGTTTCGGGCACAGATTGAAGGCAAAACGCAGGCAGTGCTTGGTGATCATCACCGGCACGTCCCCCTTCTCTTCATGCGCTTCATAGGCCGCATCGATCAGCTTCACGCCATAGCGCTGATAGAATTCACGCGCTTTATGGTTATAGACGTTGGCAAGAAACGACAGATGGGTCTCAGGGTAGACCGGCGGCGGCACGCAAACGGCTTTACGCTGGCCACGCGGAGCGGCGTTGAGACGTGCTTCATCGAGCAATTCTGCCGTTTCCCGGCGCAACTGGTTCAACAGACTGTTTGGCACAAACAGCGCAGCGGGCAGATTAACCTGCACATCGCGGGCAAAATAGATGGTCTGGCCCAGCTTCGCGATTCCGTCGCGCAGGTTCGCCAGCGCTTTGTCGGCCTGAGTCGCCTCGGCAAACTCGCCGTCCAGAGTGTGGGTCGCGCTGACGCCGTCCTCACAGGTCATGGTCAGCACCAGCTGCTCCTGCCAGCCGCTGAGGGTAATATCCACCGCAATTCGGCGTTCGCTGGAGGTTTTTTGCAGCGCCTGCTGCCAGTTATGATCGAGGTTTCGGTTCAGCACCTGATGCGGCCGCGCTTTATGCAGATCTGCCGGCATCTCGTTTGGCCACACGCGATAGCGATTTTCAGCGGTTTTTTCTACCGTATTGGCGCGGAAGCCCACGATTTCGCGCTTAATCATCACGTTCAGACCATCGCCGTTGGTCAGCGCTTCGCTCACCTCAACGTCGAGATGGTCTTTGCCCACTTTCAGTACTTCCCCCACCGGCAGGCCGATAAATTTCGGCGAGTCAAAGGCGCCAATGTCGCCTTTGCGCGCGTTGACAAAATAGTCGGTGCTGCCACGATGGAAAGTCTTATCGGTTGAAGGCACAAAGAAGTGTTCGGTGCGTCCGGCAGACGAGCGCACCAGGTCGCCGCGATCTTCAATAATGGCATCGAGCATCTGGCGATAGTGCGCGGTGATATTTTTCACGTAGCTCATATCTTTGTAGCGCCCTTCGATTTTGAAGGAACGCACGCCTGCATCAATCAGCTGCGCCAGGTTGGCCGTCTGATCGTTGTCTTTCATCGACAGCAGGTGCTTTTCATAGGCCACCACCCGTCCCTGGTCGTCTTTCAGGGTGTAAGGCAAACGACAGGCCTGAGAGCAATCGCCGCGGTTGGCGCTACGCCCGGTCTGCGCGTGCGAAATATTACACTGCCCGGAATAAGCCACGCACAGCGCACCGTGAATAAAGAACTCGATGGTTGCATCGGTATTGTCGTAAATCGCTTTGATCTGCTGCAGATTCAGCTCGCGCGCCAGCACGATCTGGCTGAATCCCACGTCGGAGAGAAACTTCGCTTTCTCCACGCTGCGGATATCGCACTGGGTGCTGGCATGCAGCTCAATCGGTGGAATATCCAGCTCCATCACCCCCATGTCCTGCACGATCAGCGCATCAACGCCGGTTTCATACAGGTCGGTAATCATACGCTGCGCCGGTTCCAGTTCATCATCGTGCAGGATCGTGTTCAGGGTCACAAAGATCTTCGCGCCATAGCGATGGGCGAAAGGCACCAGCGCCGCGATATCGCTGAGGCTGTTGCTGGCATTGTGACGCGCGCCGAAGCCCGGCCCCCCGATATAGACCGCATCTGCACCGTGTAAAATCGCTTCACGGGCGATCCCGACGTCGCGGGCTGGGCTAAGAAGTTCAAGATGATGGTTTTGCAGGCGCATACGCTCGTTGTTATCCGTTATAGGGGGTCGAAATGGCGGCTATTGTAGTCAGAAGTGGGCGGAGACGAAAACATTTTCCACCACCCGCAGTGTGTGAATTTTCACTTCCCGGCAAAGCATTGAAGAAAAAGGTATTTCCCTCTCAAAACCAGCGACGTTACGCTCATCACGTATTCCGGATTTTCCTCGTCACGTTGTGAGTGGTTATTATCGATCGTTTTGATTGGCCGCAGGCTAACCCCCTGCGGCTTTTTCTTTTGGGTAATGGATCAGCGAATGAAAATGGGCGGTTTGCCCGCCGCTGTTGCGATAGGCATGCGCCAGATCGCCGGCAAACCGACGTCCCTCTCCCGGCGTTAAGGTGTGCCATTCGCCCAGCAGACACAGATCCAGCACCCCGTCGATCACCACCACGTGTTCAATGACCCCTTTTTCGTGCGGCGTTGATTCGCTCAGCGCGCCGGGGGCGAGGGTTATCGAGAAATGGTCAAAGCGCAGCTCCGGGTCCCACGGGAAAACCGGGGTTACCACCATCGCCTGCTGCTGCGGGTCAAAAGCTGACGGCGTCGTTGATTCGTCAGCCACAATAAAAGTCGAGAACGGCACATTCAGGCCGGTGGCGATTTTCCACAACGTGGCTACCGTCGGGCTGGACTCATTCCGCTCAATCTGTCCCAGCATCGCTTTGGATACGCTGGTCTCTTCCGCCAACCGCGACAGGCTCCAGCCGCGCTGTTGGCGCAGTGATTTCAAGGTTGTCGCCAGATGTTGCGCAATATTCATTCCACCTCCAGATTATCTCAGGGGAAATTATACGCACATTGATATGATTCTACAGGGCATTTAATTGCGAAAACCGTTTACGGTACTCGCGTGGCCCGACGCCAAACTGCTGATTAAACAAACGTGAAAAATAGAGCGCATCGTCATATCCCACCAGTTGGGCGATGTGCGCTATCGTCAGTTGCGCATGCTGTAAAAGCAGCGAGGCGCGGTTCATTCGCTGTTTTTCCCGCCATGCGAAAATCGTCATGCCGGTCTCCTGGCGGAACAGATGCGCCAACCGGGATGGCGACAAAAATGCCCGTGCCGCCAGCGTATCAATGGTGATTTTCTCTTCGAGGTGCTCATCAAGAAACTGACAGATAGCGATGATCCGCGGGTCAAGCGAGACGCAGTTACTGCCCGGCTGCAATTTAAAGCAGTGCAGCAGGATCCGCTCGAGGCAATTCACCGCCAGAATGGCATCCAGGCGGTCTGACGACGAGTACAGCCGAATAACCTCTTTGAAGTCAGCCTTTAAGCGCTGCAAAAACTCATCATCGACGCTTTGCGTTATCCCCACGTCATGCCACTGTCGATCCCACTTCAGCCAGTCAATCCAGTACGGCCGGGGCATAAAATAGATCCACAGATGCTGCCAGCTATCGCTCATCGGCTCGCGGCCATAATGATGAGGGCAGCCCGGAGGGAACAGCAGGACATCGTTGGGACGACAAATAAAGGTCTCATTATTGCGATGCACGACGCCGGCTCCACGGAGCGTGATATTAATGATATAGCCTTTCATGCCCAGCTCTCGCTGGATAAAGGTGTCCAGCTTATTGCCCTGTACGATCGGCGTATAGCCTGCCACCAGCCAGGCGTTAAAGGTAAAGCTGCGCATCAGTGGCGAATAGATAACCAGATCATCATCCGCCATTTCGCTATTCATTGTTGGCAACCACATTGCTTTCTAGACCATTCTGCCATTTTGCCTGGTTGAGTGGATGGCGCAACCCCAGGATTGCGCCCGCCCGGTTATTGCGCCAGCTTCCCTTGTGAAAGATCGGCTGCGACCTGCTCGTACAGCCCGTCCAGCCGGTAGAAATACATGATGACCATGTTGATTAACGCCAGTGCAAAGGGAAAGGCGATAAACAAGAACTCAATCATCGCGATCACCTGCGGTGACTGAACCGCATTGCCGCCGCTGACAAAACCAGCAGCGCCCAGCATCCAGCCGACACTTGCGCTACCCAGTCCCATTCCCAGCGTCTGCCCCAGCGTACCCGCGCTAAACAGGATCCCTTCCATCCGCAAACCGGTTTTCCATTCACCGTAATCGATGGTATCCGCGAGGAAGGCAAACATCGTCGCGCCGATACCGCAGAAACCGACGCTGCGCACTGCTGTCGCCAGAATGATGTACAGCGAGTTGGTTTTATCAAATAACGGCAGCAAATAGGCGATGCTGCACACCGTCAACCCCAGCAACGCCAGGTTACGTTTTCCCAGCCGTCTGATAAGCCACGGGATAATGAGCAGCGTGATAAGCCCTGGAGTATATTGCGCCAGACTGATCCACGACATCAGTGAGACGTCCTGCAGGATATAGCGTGAGTAGTAGACGCTTACCGTGGAAAGCGCGGTCAGGCTGGTAAAGGTAATCAGCAGATAGAAGAAGATCATCAACCAGTAACGATTACCGGCTATCGAGCGGATCACTTCCCGGGTCTGGATATGGTGACGGTTTTCCTGATTAACCGGTTTGATACGTTCACGAGTCCAGGCGCCGGTGAGCAACAAACACAAGGCGGTGAAGAAGCCAAAAATAGCAAAGACAATAATCCACGCCGTCTGGCTATTGCCCAATGCCGCCACCATTGGCAGCGTAAAGACGCCGACGGTCAACGAACCACAGGTCGACAGCCCTTTACGAAAGACGCTAAGCACTCCACGCTGCCAGGTATCGCGGGTGATCAGTGCCAGTAATGAGCCATAGGCAATATTGTTGGCGGTAAAGAAAATATTCGCCAGCAGGTAGGTTACGCAGACATAAATTATTTTGCCATTGTCGCCAATGCCGGGAACCGTCGCCATCAAAAACGCCGATAAGCCAAATGGCACCGCGGTCCACAGCACCCATGGCCGCGCTTTGCCTAGCCGGGTATCGGTTTTATCAATGCGGATCCCGACGAATACGCAGATCACACCGTCCACAACGCGAGCAAAAAACATTAACGAGCCTATCAGGGCGGCCGAGATACCGACGATATCGGTATAAAACCAGGCCAGGAATGTCACCATCATGGTATAGGTCAGGTTGGTGCCGTAATCCCCTAAACCAAATGCCAACCGTTCACGAAAACCGGGCTGTTCATTGGTTGTCTGTACCTGCGTTATTGATAAGGAACTCATGCTCTGTTCTCCAGAAGAATAATTTGCACATCCCAATCACTTAAGAGAATGTTATCTCCGGCCTTAATCTCATCGCCATTAAAGAGCATTCGCCCGTGAGGCCAGTTAAATGTTACCTGTTGCGGTTCCGCACTATAATTAAAGAAATAGATCAGCTCCTTATTATTCTCATCAACGCCATGACGCATAATAATCGGGAAGGTGATATTGTCGTCTGGTACTGCCGTCGGCAGCGTTTCTTGCAGTATATAGCGCATCATTTCACGTAATACCTCAGTCGATAAATGACAGCCGATATACGCCGCACTACCCTGCTGATAACGGTTAAATGTGGCGGCAGCATATTTATTCCAGTAAGGATGTTCGTAGCGAGCCAGGACTGTCGCGTTATCTTCCGGCACCAGTAATTCCATCCAGTCGTCAACGACGGTATCCAGCCCGGACAACGATAAACAGTCCGAGGTCAACGTCGTGCGATCCGGTTCAACAAATAATTGATAACTCGCCCCTACCGCCGCAGAGATAATCCCCGGCTGCTCGCAGGTTCTCACCTTCATATTTTCATCCGCAAATGCCGATTTAAAGGAGAAAATGGCATGGCCACCCGCTTTAACGTAATTATTAATCTGATGCAGAATCTCATCGCTGACCGTATAAAGCAGCGGGCAGATCAGCATTTCATAGCTGAATATTCGTGGATCGTCGATGGCCAGAATGTCGACTTCAATATTCATGCGGTACAACGTGTCATAGTACTGGCGGAAAATATCATTATATTGATGCTGGGTATCCCGGCTAAATTGATGCCCACGCCAGGGGTGCCAGTCAATCGCCGTCAGGCATTCATTACTGACCACCAGGGCGATACGGCTTTTGCGGGCATAGGCCATCACCTGCGGCGCAAAGTCCCGCAGCTCTGCCCCTGTCTGGCACACTTCCTGATATATCGGATTGGCTTTCAGGTCATGGCTCAAAATCCCTTTCCAGTAGGTTTCATAGGAATTATGCAGAGAGTGCCAGTGCCAGTACCCCAGCAGGCAGGCGCCGCTGGCGACGTGGCTCCAGGCCTGCAGCCGTAGCTGGCCGGGGAACGGCGTCCAGTCTTTAAATGCCTGAGCCTGAGTTTCCAGCACCATGTAGCGGCGGTCTTTTGTCACCCGCGCGATATCGCCGCTAAAGGCAATTTCGGCACCCGTCAGGTGAAACTGGCTGGGATGATAAACATCCACGCCGGTAATATCGACCACCGCCGAGGTTTTAAAATGGTCGACTTCTGCGCGGATCCCGTACGACCAGTTGCGCCAGTCAAAATCAAAATTATGCGTAATAAACTGTCGGTCATTTTTATATTCTCTGACCAGCTCAGCCTGCCAGCTAAGAAAACGCGTGACCAGCGATCGCTGGAACGCTTTAAACGCGCTCCCGAGACTGGCGTTTATTGTACCGTTCATCGACGGAAAATCTTCCCACGCGCCAATGCGGTTACTCCAGTAATCAAGGCCAAAGGCAGAGTTAAGTTCATCAAGATTATTGGCAAAGCGTTTTTTTAATGCTTGCACAAATTCTATTTGTACATTTTCAGAGCAGGTATCGTAGTATTTTGTTTCATTATCAATTTGAAAGCCGATAACAGCGGGATGCTGTGCCGTCGCCTTTAATAACTGGCGTATAATTCGCTCGGCATACCACAAATAGGTCGGATGGGTGATATCCATTTTTTGTCTGTGGCCATACATATTTTTCCCCTGAGGGGTCGTTGCCATCACATCGGGATATTTTTTGGCAAGCCAGGCGGGGATCGCATAGGTCGGCGTACCGATAATTACCGCAATATTATTGTGGTACATCGCATCCAGCACCGTGGTTACCGAACTAAAATCAAACTCGCCTTCCCGTGGTTCAAAGGTGCTCCAGGTACTTTCCGCGATACGCACATAGTTAATACCTGCCGCTTTCATTAAGGCAATATCTTCCTGCAACCGCTCTGCTACTAAATATTCCCGATAATACGCTGCACCATACCAAAATTGATTCATTATCCGCTCCTCTGTGTTACCGGAAACATAACGCAGAATCATCGGGAACGGATGAAATTAGCTGCTAGCAACATAGAGCAATCTGCTATCGCTATAGGGAGTCGATAGCGATCACATTTTTCAACGGTCAGCATCGGGATGAGTACAGCCGTCGGAAGACGATTGTGCGTTATAACGTCCAATGCTATAGTATTTCGGATGTTATAACGCACAAGAGGTTACTATGCGCTCGTTTTCATTCCCTCTGCCGACGCTGCTCGCCGGTTTTATCGCCGTGCTGGTGGGCTATGCCAGCTCTGCCGCCATTATCTGGCAGGCCGCCGCCGCCGCCGGGGCCAACGCCCACCAGATAGCCGGCTGGATGACGGCGCTGGGGCTGGGCATGGGGGTCAGCACGCTGGCCCTGACCCTGTGGCGCAAAGTGCCGATCCTCACCGCCTGGTCGACGCCCGGCGCGGCACTGCTGGTCAGCGGGCTGCAAGGGGTCACACTGAACCAGGCGGTTGGCGTCTTTATCTTTGCCAATGCGTTGATTGTGCTGTGTGGGATCACCGGTCTGTTTGCCCGGCTGATGAAAATCATCCCGCATTCGCTGGCGGCAGCGATGCTGGCGGGGATCCTTCTGCGCTTTGGTCTTCAGGCTTTCGCCACCCTTGAGGGGCACCTGCTGCTATGCGGCGGGATGCTCGCCGCCTGGCTGCTGTGCAAAGCCTGGTACCCGCGCTTCGCGGTGATTGCGGCGCTGCTGGTTGGTGGGGCTATCGCCGGGTTGTCCGGTGAGATCGTCGGCGGACATATTACACAACTGTGGGTCCTGCCGGAGTATATCGCGCCGCAGTTTACCCCTTCTCTGCTGCTCAGCGTCGGGCTGCCCTTCTTCCTGGTCACGATGGCCTCACAAAATGCCCCCGGTTTCGCCACCATGCAGGCTTCCGGCTATCGGGTCCCGACGTCTGCACTGATTGTCGCTACCGGCGCGCTGGCGCTGATTCTGTCGCCTTTTGGGGTCTATTCAATCTGCATTGCCGCCATTACGGCGGCCATCTGCCAAAGCCCCGAGGCACATCCTGATCCGCAACAACGCTGGCTGGCTGCGGCAGCAGCAGGCGGTTTTTATCTCCTTGCCGGACTGTTTGGCGGTTCGATCACCGCGTTGATGGCGGCGCTTCCGACGGCGTGGATCCAGATGCTTGCCGGGCTGGCGCTGCTCGGCACCATTGGCGGGAGCCTGTTTCAGGCGCTCAATCAGGAGAATGAACGGGATGCGGCGGTGGTGACGTTTCTGGTGACCGCCAGCGGTATCACCCTGGCTGGAATTGGCTCTGCCTTCTGGGGACTGGTGCTGGGGGGAGTGAGCTTCGCCCTGCTGTCAACGCTGCGCCGCACGTAGCTGCGACGGCGTCAGGCCCGTGGCGCGCTTCACCCGGTTGCTAAAATGGCTGGCAGAACTAAAGCCACAGGCCATAGCGATATCGGTCAGCGAACGGGCACTACGGCAGATCAGCTCCTGCGCCTTTATCATTCGCCGCTGCATCACATACTGATGCGGCGCCATGTTCATTGACTGGCGGAACATTCGCGCGAAGTGATACTCACTGAGCGCCGCCTCCTGCGCCAGGTCCGCCAGGGTGAGCGGCTGATCCAACTGCTCTTCAATCCGCGCCAGCAGATTACGCAGCACGTGCGGCGCCAGGCCACCGGAGACCGTTGGTAAACGCCACTGCACATTTGAATAGTGCTGTATCAGGTGGGTTAGCAGCAGCGTGCTGGCGGAACTTAACGTCAGCTGGTTAGCCTGCTGCTGCCAGTCGTAATCGAGCAGGAACTGGCGATAGACGGCGGTAATTTTGTCATCCTGCGAGAAGGTCTGTTCCTGCAGGCTAAACGACGCCGGGCTGCGATCCCAGATCTGCTCCCCGACCTTACGCAGATGCTCATCGGTACAGTAGAGATGGACGAAAGAGAGGTCGCCGCGGATATCCCAGGTGCTCTCCGCCCCTTTTGGCATCAGGCAGAAACGATCCGGACCGCCGCCGTTTTTCCAGCCCTGCGGCGTTTTTTGATAACTTTCGTAGCCGTCGGCCACGTACAGGCTCAGGGTGTGATGGTTGCTGCGAACGGTCACCGTATCGAGATTGTTATACCACGCCGCCAGCTGAATACCGGAGTTCAGCTCTACCGTCTCCCGCAGGACGGCATTTTGTCGACGTAATGTTTCGAAAGTCCCGTAAGCCATAGCCTTTACACATCCGATTCCGTAAACCTCTAGTCTATGAAGAGTCGGCGCCAGATACCAGATCTCTCCCGCCCCTGGGCAAAAATAAGCGCAAGAATTTGCAAGTGGCTCCCCGACAGATGACAGCGCAGGCGCTAAACCGGTGACACACTACCCGCTGGCGTGTTTACGGGAGAGAGAAGTTGAACGCATTACTGTACGGACTGGTCGTGATTATCTGGGGCACCACGTGGATTGCCATCTTTTTACAACAAGGGCCTGTCGCTGCCCCGGTGTCTATTTTCTGGCGCTTTGCTGTCGCGAGCGTCACGATGCTGGCGATTCTGCTGGTCACCCGTCGCCTGCGTCCGCTGGCCCTACGCGATCACCTGTTCTGCGTGTTGCAGGGTTGCTGCGTATTCTGCTTTAACTTCTGGTGTTTTTACACTGCGGCCGCGCACATCAATACCGGCCTCGAGTCAGTCATTTTTTCCATGGCGGTGCTGTTTAACGCCATAAACGGTTTTATTTTCTTCCGCCAGCAGCCTCCGGCACGTTTCTGGCTCGCCGCCGTTCTCGGTCTGGCCGGGATTGTGACCTTGTTCTGGGACGATCTGCTGCGCAACGGGCTTAATGCATCGCTGCTGTGGGGCATCGGCCTGAGCGCGTTGGGGACCTACGGGTTTTCGCTGGGAAATATGCTCAGTATGCGCCACCAGCGTCGCGGTCTGGAAACCCTGACTACCAACAGCTGGGCGATGCTGTACGGCACGCTGGTCATGGGCGCCATCGCCCTGCTGCGTGGTGATGATTTCACCCCACAGTGGACGTTGAGCTATATGGGGGCGCTGCTGTACCTGGCCTTGTTCGGCTCGGTGATTGCTTTTGGCGCCTATTTCACGCTTGTTGGCCGGATTGGCGCCGGTAAGGCCGCCTACAGCACGCTGCTGTTCCCGCTGGTTGCCCTGACAATCTCAACCTTTTACGAAGGCTATGTCTGGCACGGTAACGCGGTGGTCGGGCTGGCGCTGATTCTGGTGGGTAATCTGGTCATGTTCGCCCGCCCCGAGCAGTGGTTCCTGCGCCGCAGGCTGGCGTAATCTCGCGATTCTCGACTGAAAAAAGGCGCCTCGAAAGGCGCCTTTTTGACCGTCAGGCCAGGATTTCTATTTCTGTGTCGGGTCAAATTTCACGGCGTCGATCGCCATATCATCAATCACCTGCTTCAGGGTATCGGCTGTCATCGGCGTATTTTCGTTAGCCAGCGCTTTCCCCTCGCCTTTACGCACCACTTTAACTACCGGTTTGTTGGTTTTCGGGTCAATCAGCTCACCTTCAAAATAGAGACTGGTATCCATCGTGCGATGCCCGGTGGCCATCTCCGTACCTGCCACTACCATGGCGACCGGAATCACTTCATAGAACTGCAGCCCTTCTTTGCTCGAATCCACACCGGTGATGGCGCCACGGAAAATCAGGCTGCGCGGACCAGGTTTTGTCACCAACGGCTTACGCTCGGAAATCGCCTGTTTCATCTGCTGGTTGGTGTAATTGAGAATATCGCGCAGCGCTTTTTCTCCCACCTGAGTAGACGGTTTAGGAATCGGATAATAGGTGATCGGGTTATAGACAACGTTGTCATAGTTTTTAGGATTGTAATCCGGAGAAATCCAGCGCAGTTCCGGTTTACCAGAAGCCGACGTTGTTTCTTTTAAATTTGAATAGTCTTTTAAGAAACCAGAATATTTTTCCGGGGAGGCAATTTTTGAGGCACAGCCCGTCAGTGCTAACAGGCCAGCAAGGGCTGCTATTTTAAAAATGAAATGAGTACGCATGTGTGAATCCCTGTAAATGCAGTTGTCGGCGCGATTTATAGCAAACTACCGGACTAAGTTTTGTGACAAAAAAAGGGGTTCGTCAAACGTTTGCAAAAATAAATCCGCCACGGTGGGCGGATTCACATTTCCAGATTATTTTATATCGACCTGATAGAAAATATGCTTGCCAAAAGGATCGATTTCATAGTCAGAAACCGTATTGCGAACCGGCTCAAAGATTGTTGAATGAGCAATCATCACCGCCGGCATTTGATCATGCATCATTTGCTGCGCCTGTTTATACAGCGCTTCTCGCTTTTGCCGATCGGTAATCGATTTCGCTTCGGCAATAATATGGTCAAATGGCGGATAGCACCATTTTGCCGAATTCGATCCACCGTTCGCCGACTGGCAGGTAAACAACGGTCCGAAGAAGTTGTCCGGATCGCCGGTGGCGGTCGTCCAGCCCATCAGCGCCGCCTGGTGTTCACCGTCTTTGACACGCTTGAGGTATTCACCCCACTCATAGGTTGTGATCTTAGTCTGCACGCCAATCTTAGCCCAATCGGCCTGAATCATCTCGGCCATACGTTTGGCATTGGGGTTATACGGACGCTGCACCGGCATCGCCCACAGGTCAATGGTGACAGGCCCCGTAATACCCGCTTCCTGCAGCAGCGCTTTCGCTTTTTGCGGATCGTAATCGTAGTCTTTTAACTCGCTATCGGCGCTCCACACCCCCGGTGGCAGCAGGTTTTTCGCGGCGCTGCCGGTCCCGTGGAACACCGCTTCAATGATTGCCGGTTTATTGATCGCCAGCGCCAGCGCCTGACGAACTTTGACATTATCCAGCGGCGGTTTTTGGGTATTAAATGCCAGGAAACCGGTATTCAGACCCGCCTTACTCAGCAGCGTAATGTTGGTATTTTCTTTCATTCGCGGCAAATCGGCCGGGTTCGGGAACGGCATCACCTGGCATTCGTTCTTCTCCAGTTTGGCGTAACGCACCGATGCATCCGGGGTAATGCTAAATATCAGGCGATCAATTTTCGCTTTCCCTTGCCAGTATTGGGAAAGGCCGTAAATAAAATACGGGAATCTTTCTGGTATTGCGCCAGCTTAAACGGCCCGGTACCAATCGGGTCGGAATCGACACGCTGCGGCGTACCGGCTTTTAGCATCGCATCAGCGTATTCCGCAGACAAAATAGAGGCGAAATACCATGCCAGGTCGGCGACAAACGGTGCTTCAGGACGGGCCAGGGTGAAGCGCACCGTATATTCATCAGGCTTATCAATTGCGGTAATTAACTGACCAAACTCGAGGCTTTCGAAATTCGAATAGTTACCGTTGGAGACATTATGATAAGGGTGCTGCGGATCTTTTTGCCGCATAAAAGAGAAAATCACGTCATCGGCATTAAAATCGCGAGTGGGCGTGAAATATTTATTGCTTTGAAACTTCACCCCTTTACGTAAATGAAAGGTATAGACCTTGCCGTCTTCACTCACCTCCCAGCTTTCCGCGAGGCTCGGCTGTAATTCGGTGGTGCCGACCTTAAAGTCGACCAGGCGGTTATAAACCGGCACCGCACTAGCATCAACGCTGGTACCCGAGGTATAGAGTTGTGGATTGAAATTCTCCGGCGATCCTTCGGAGCAGTAAACCAGCGTCTTTGCGCTCACGCTGGAACCGAACGTGAGCGCCGTTAATGTCAGAGCAAGCGTGGTGAGTTTGCGTTGCATAACGTTTCCTTTTTTAATTTGTCAGCTAATGAATAGCTTGTTGTTTTCCATCCCATACATAACACTAAAGCCAGATTGCAAACACCTGAAAATATAAATAAAGAAGGAATCACTATGTCATCTCCTCTCGCTCACCAACTGACCCAGCGCTTCTTCCGCTATCTCGCCATCAGCAGCCAGAGCGATGCGCGCGCGACCACGCTGCCCACCACGCCGGGGCAACTTGAGATGGCCCGCGAACTGGCCGATGAGCTACAGCGTCTCGGACTGGACGATATCGTGATCGATGAACATGCCACCGTCACGGCGGTGAAAAAAGGCAATGTTCCGGGCGCGCCGCGGATTGGTTTTATTACCCATATCGACACCGTTGACGTTGGGCTCTCACCAGATATCCATCCGCAAATATTGCGTTTCACTGGGGAAGACCTGTGCCTGAATGCTGAAAAAGAGATCTGGCTGCGCGTGAGCGAGCACCCGGAAATCCTCGCCTACCCGAATGAAGAGATTATTTTCAGCGACGGCACCAGCGTGCTGGGCGCCGATAATAAATCCGCGGTGACTGTGGTGATGACGGTGCTGGAAAACCTGACGGCAGACCATCGCCACGGCGATATCGTGGTAGCCTTTGTGCCGGATGAAGAAGTCGGGCTGCGGGGGGCGAAAGCGCTGGACCTCCAACGTTTTGCTGTCGATTTTGCCTGGACCATCGACTGTTGCGAGCTCGGGGAAATTGTCTATGAAAACTTTAATGCCGCTGCGGCAGAGATCCGCTTTACCGGCGTGACTGCCCATCCGATGTCGGCGAAAGGCGTGCTGGTTAACCCGCTGCTGATGGCCGCCGATTACATCAGCCATTTTGACCGTCAGCAAACGCCGGAGCATACCGCCGGGCGCGAGGGTTACGTGTGGTTCAATGGGATTCAGGGTGACCAAAACCGCACCCTGCTGCAGGCCAGCATCCGTGATTTCGACCGTGACAGTTTTTTACGCCGTAAACAGCAGATCGGCGAGGTCGCCGAAATCATTGCCGCCCGCTACCCGACCGCCAACGTTGAATTCTCCATCAGCGACACCTACAGCAATATCAGCAATGCCATTGGCGACGACCGCCGGGCCATTGACCTGATGTTTGAAGCGATGGAGAGCATTGGCGTCACGCCGAAGCCCACGCCGATGCGCGGCGGCACCGACGGTGCGGCGCTATCTGCCAAAGGCCTGCTCACGCCAAACTTTTTTACTGGCGCGCATAACTTCCACTCAAAATTTGAGTTTCTGCCGCTGCGCGCCTTCGAAGCGTCATACCAGACCGCGATGCAGCTGTGCCTGCTGGCGGCCCGTTAAGCCGGTTTTTGCGCCAGCATGGTGGCAAAACGCAGCTTGATGCGGTTACCGTCGGCGTCGGTGCGGTGCAGTTCGCCCACCTCTTCGTTATATCTGAGGAACGTCCAGCCGGCGTAATAGCGCCGCAGTTCCTCGGATTTAAAGGCAAACGGGAAGCCAACGGTGCAGGGATAATCCTCGGTATCCATCGCCGCAACGATCAGGTTGGAGCCGCCCGGTTTGGTACAGCGCTGCATGTTAGCGATCAAGCCTGGGATGGTTTCCGCCTGAAGGAACATCAGCACCACGGTGGAGAGAATAAAGTCATACTCGCCGTCAAAACTCAGGGTATTAAGATCCTGCACCGCAGTCTGTAAATTGTTCAGCCCTTCCGCTTCGCGGATCCCCTCCAGCGTGCTGATGCTCATGGCGTTTTTATCCCACGCGGTCACGTCGTAGCCGTTGGCCGCCAGGTACAGGCTATTGCGCCCGTTGCCACAGCCCAGATCGAGCGTCTTTCCAGGCGCAACCTGGCTGGCGGCGTACAGCACTTCCGAGTGGGTGCGGGTCAGGCCGTATTTGTCAGTAAAGTAGTTTTCGTCACGGATAATCATAATGAGTCCTTGTTTTTTAATAAGCTCGCCCGGTCGACGCGAATCAGCAGTTTGCCCTGCACCAGCAGCAGAGCGGTGCGAACAAGCAGCAGCCCAATCACCAGATTGGTGAAGACAAACAGCGGGATCGCCAGGTAATGGAAAAAGCCGTCCGGGTGACTATGCCCGAGATGCAACCCGGTGCTGGCCAGCGCGGAAATACCAAATGAGAAGCTCCAGAAAGAGGCATTAAACGGCTGCCGGACATACCATGGGATCAATCGCAGCATAAACAGCAGCTGCAGCAGTCCATAGCCGAACAACAGTTTGGCGAAGGTATCCGCCTCCCCGCCGTTGACGCTTAGCCAGGCGCTACAGGCCACCAGTGCCGGGGCCAGTTGAATACCCAACGAGGTCCGCAGGGCGGCCGGCAACTCGTTGTGGCTACGCAATCGTTGCAGGATTACCGGCTCCAGACTGAGCCAGGAGAAAACGCCGGCGCCCAGAAAGACCAGTCCGGCGTCGGTAAAACCCAGCGCGCCACAGGCCATCGCACTGATGAAATTGTTGGCCACCGTCGGCAGATAAAGACCCGGCGTCGTCGCTTCTGCCGGATGCTTGCCCCGCCATAGCCCGGCACTTTGCCACGCGGCGTACCCCAGTTGCAGCACCACGCCGATGGCGAACAGCACCAGCGAGAGCGGGCGCAGCCACGGCACAAAGCCGATTGCCACCAACATGGTGGTGGCCGGGAACAGGCTGACGAAGCTGCCGGCGATCGGGTGCCGGGCCTCCTGCAGGACGCTCCACGGAAAGCGCAGCGCGCGCAGAATAAATGCCAGCGCCAGCAGCGCCCAGATCGCCGCCGCCAGGGCCACCAGGCCATCTCCGACAGCCCGGCTCACTGGCCAGATAGTGCTGGCGTAACGCCAGGCGAAACCCATCCCAATAATGCCCAGTACCATCCCGAAATAGCCTGCAGGTAAATTCAGGGCCTGCTGCCCCTGCTGTTTATTATTCATTTTGTTTAATTTTTCAATTTATCTTTAAGGTGCATTTTAAAAGAACCTTATAAAACGCGCTACGGCATTTTTTGCTATGTTTATGTTAAGCAAAAGTAAAGAGAAGCCTTGATGAACAAATATCGACTCAGCGAGCACGTTCGCCTGTTTCACTATCAAGAAGACGGCATTAAACATAGCGTAAATCTACGGCAAATTGTGGCCTTACGTGATTTTGCCGACGTGCAGGCCGGAAGCGAAGGCGGCTGGCTGGACGAGGAGTCGGCACTCAGTCATGAGGGCCACTGCTGGATCTATGACCCCAACAGTGCGGTATTTGCCGGGGCGCGGGTGGAAGGCAACGCGCGGCTCACCGGCACCTGTATCGTCAGCCATGGCGCGCGGATCCGTGGCGAGGCGTGGGTTGATAACGCCGAGGTCAGCCATCACGCAGAAATAAGTGACAACGTCACGGTTGAGCATTCGCACATCCGCGGCTACTGTCGTCTGGCCGATCGCGCACGTATTCTCCCCCACTGCCTGATCGTTGCCGCCCAGGGTCTGACCGCCGACCGCGACAAGTATCTGCAAATTTATCAGCGGGCCACCGTCAGCGCCTCACGTATCGTTCATCAGGCACAAATTTACGGAGATGCCTTTGTCGAGCACGCCTTTGTCGAACATCGGGCGGAGATTTTTGACCATGCGCGGCTGGAAGGTAACGATGACAACGATGTCTGGATCTGCGATAACGCCCGGGTTTATGACCATGCGCGGATCATCGCCGGGCGCGACGACGATGCTATTCCAACCCTGCGTTACAGTTCACAGGTGGCGGAGAATGCGGTGGTCGAGGGAAACTGTGTGCTGAAACATCGGGTAATGGTGGGCGGTCACGCCAGGCTCTGCGGCGGCCCGATCCTGCTGGATGATGAGGTGCTGATTCAGGGCCACGCCTGCATCAGCGGCGATGTGGTGATCGAACACCAGGTTGAAATTGGCGACAGCGCCCACATTGACGCACGCCACGGCGATGCCATCCACCTGCGCGGCCGCAAAGTGATCAACGGCAGCAGCCACATCACCCGCACCCCGTTGCTCGGCTCGCTATAGTCAGTCACCCGGCGAAGGCAACATGCCGCCAGCCGGGGAAACCGCCCTCACTCCCCGAGGCTATCGACAATCCGCCCGTAGATATTCTGGTCGTCGTAGGCGCCGTTCAGGTACTCCGCCTGCTTCAGACACCCTTCCAGGCTGAAACCGTTGCGCAGCGCCACCTGATTGCTCTTGTGGTTCGCCACCCGGCACTTAATCACAAAACGCCGCACTTCGCCGCGGCGCGCATAATGCTGGATAAAGGCCTCCAGCGCCTGCGAAAGCAGCCCCTGTCCCTGGTGATGTTCATCAATCCAGTAGCCGATATAGCCGGTCTTATTCAGCGGTTCAATCTGGTTGAATGACAGCACGCCGACCATCTCATTCCCGACAAACAGCAAGAACATTTTGGCGTAGCCACGCTGATGCAGCATGACGTTACCCTGCACATGACGGCGGGTTTCATCCTCACTGCTCACCGCCGCGGGCCAGCTTAAAGCGTGCTGCAACCAGTGTTTATTTTTTTCAACCAGCTGGTGTAATTCGCTGACGTAGCGTTCATCCACCGCGCGCAGCGTCAGCTGGTCAGTTACCGGGATTTCTTCAGGGATGGGAGGGGTTTGGTCAGACATAGCGCTCTCTCACGGCAAGGTACCTCCGCTACGGCATCGCGCCGCAGCGGAGGTACCTGCGATTATTTCATGACCCGGTCATCAACGTAACGTCGTTCATCCGGTGCCGGCGGGAAATACTGATACAACCAGGTTTCACTGATCGCCGCACCCTGACAGCGCAGGAACATGCGCATTTCCACCGGGTCGGTGGAGTCATTGGTAGGATACCAGTCAAACTGAATGCGATAACCGTCGAACGGCTCAACGTACAGAATCTCAACCTGCTTCGCTTCACCGTTAGAGAGCGTAATGACCGGTTCAATGCCTCGAGGAGCCGCGGCTTTGAGGTCACCGCCGACAAAGTCGATGGCAAAACGACGCGCCCACTTGTCCGGGTAATGTTCGCCCGGCGCCCAGCCCTCCGGGAAACCGCCCATGCCGGTACGCGTCGCCATCACGCGGGCCAGCGGTGAACGCACCGGCGGCTGCGCGCTCCAGTACAGGCGGTAGCTAAAGTCCAGCTCATCGCCAGCTTTGATGGCTTTTTCCGGCTGCCAGAAGCAGACGATATTATCGAGAGTTTCACCGGTGGTCGGGATCTCCATCAGACAGACGGCCCCTTTGCCCCACTGGTTGCGCGGCTCGACCCACAGGCTCGGACGTTTGTTGTACCAGCCCATGATGTCCTGATAATGCGTGAAATCACGGTCGAGCTGCAGCAGGCCAAAGCCCCGCGGATTTTTGTCCTGGAAGGCGTTGAACTGCAGCTTTTGCGGGTTATTCAGCGGACGGCAGACCCACTCGCCGTTGCCACGCCACATCGCGAGGCGATCGGAGTCGTGGATCTGTGGGTGGATAGTGTCACACATCCGGCGCTCGTTGTTGCCGCAGCTAAACATACTGGTCATCGGCGAGATGCCCAGCTGTTTGATATCTTTGCGGGCATAGATGTGGTTTTCCACATCCATAATCACCTGCGTCTCCTGGCAGTTGATGACGAACTTATAGGCCCCGGTGACGCTCGGGCTATCAAGCAGCGCGTAGACGGTAAAGACCGTGGCGCCCGGTTTAACCGTTTCGAACCAGAAGGAGGTAAAGTCCGGGAACTCTTCCGGGGTGTCGGTAAAGGTATCGACCGCCAGGCCACGTGCGGAGAGCCCATACTGATAAGTGCTGTCAACCGCACGGAAGTAGCTCGCCCCCAGGAAAGCGACGATATCACGACGCGCCAGCTCCGGTGCTTTAAACGCACGGAATCCGGCAAAGCCCAGGTCGGTCTGTCCCACCAGCTGCGAGGTATCGACGCCGGCGTCGTTATAGTTAAACAGCTCCGGGCGGAAGTGAATTTCCCGCGCCTGTTGGGTCTGCGTATCTAACGAGAACATGCGCACGCGGCGACGGAAGCCCATGCCAACGTGGAAAAACTGAATGTCCAGTTTGCGCTCGTCAATATTGTTCCACAACGAATGTCCCGCATCGTACTGGATGCTGTTGTAGGCCTGCGGAGTCAGGTTCGCCAAAGTCGGCGGCAGCGCGCGCGGCGCGCCTCCCCACGGCTGACGAGAGAGATCGTGCGCCATTGATTGCAAAACGGAAAAGTCAAAACGGCGCGTCATCCCATCAGCAATGCCCGAATCTTCGGCAAGCGCGGCGTTAGAGAAAAGTGAAGCAACTCCTGACGTGCTGCATACGGCGGCAACAGCCATGGAAGATTTGAGAAAACGTCTGCGATTCATGCCTGAGAAAGCGTCCTTCTGTTGTGTCAATTGATACGCAACGCGACAAACAGATGCGTCGTGAATTTCGCCCACTCTAGACAAAAACGATTGATAATCCAATTGTTGTAAGTATAAAAATGATGAATATTTTAACTGACAAAGCCCCCGATGCTTTTACGCCACGGGGGCTGACGGTTTATTTGACGCTGACGTCAATCCCCGGGAAATATTTGGCCGCCAGACGGGTGATGGTGCCATCGGCACGCACCTTATCGATAGCCGCATCCAGTTGCTTCTTAGTGGCCTCATCGCCTTTACGCAGACCGTAGCCGATTCCGCTGCCGAGAATGGTGTCGTCAGCCACTGGCTCACCGATAAAGCCGAACCCCTTGCCCTGCGGCTTACTGAGGAAACCGGCCTGTCCGGCGGCAGACATCACCAGCGAGGCGTCAATACGACCGTTCAGCAGATCCGCCCACGCCATGTTCTGATCTTTGTACGACACCACCGTCACGCCGTGTTTTTCCCAGTGCTCTTTGGCGAAGGTTTCCTGAATCGACCCCTGCAGGACGCCGATGGTTTTGCCTTTCAGCCCTTCCGGCGTGGCCTGCATACCGCTATCCGCTTTGCCTACCAGTTGCGAAGGGATACGGTAAATCGGCTGGGTGAAGTCGATACTTTTGCGCCGCTGCTCGGTGATATTCATCGCCGAGTTGATGGCGTCGAACTTTTTCGCCACCAGCCCCGGGATCAGTGCATCAAACGAGGTCTCTTCCCAGCGACATTTCAGCCCGGCCGCCTGGCAAATCGCATTTCCGAGGTCAATATCAAAACCGACCAGCTCCCCTGCCGTGTTACGGCTTTCAAACGGCGGGTATTCGGCTTCCACCCCGTAGCGCAGCTCGCTGGCCGCCAGCGAAGAGAAGGTACAGAACATCCCCAGTGCAAGAGTGAGGGCTTTAAATTTCATCGTGGGGCTCCTTAACGCGGCTTAACGTGACACAGTGCCTGGGCACCGGCCAGTAATGTGGCTTCATCTTTAGCAAAAGAGAGGCGAATCAGTTTGTTATCAGTACCATCAGTATAAAACGCTGACAGGGGGATCGTCGCCACCCCATAATCGGTGATCAGTCGCTTGACCATTTCGCTGTCGCTTTCATCGCTGAAGTGGCTGTAATCGGCGAGCATGAAGAACGAGCCCGCACTCGGCAGCAGGCGGAAGGGCGAATCGGCCAGCAGTCGCTGGAGTAAATCACGTTTCTGCTGATAAAACGCCGCCAGCGACAGCCAGCTTTGCGGGTCGGTCATATGCCCGGCAAAAGCGTACTGCATTGGCGTGTCGGCGGAGAACATCAGGAACTGGTGGACTTTACAGATCTCGTCCATCAGCGCGGCCGGCGCCACGCAGTACCCGACGCGCCAGCCGGTCACGTGATAGGTTTTGCCAAACGAAGAGATAATAACGCTGCGCTCTGCCAGCTGCGGATGGGTCGCCATCCCGTGATGTTGCTCGCCGTCAAAGACCACATGTTCGTACACTTCATCGGACAAAATCACGATGTCGGTGTTGCGCGTCAGGGCCGCCAGCTGGTTTAAATCCTCCCGGGAGAATACCTGCCCGCTGGGGTTGTGCGGCGTGTTGACGATAATCATCCGCGTACGCGGCGTGATGGCGGCGCGCACCTCATCCCAGTTGACGCTAAAATCCGGGACCGTCAGCTTGATGGCGACCGGCGTGGCCCCCTGCAGGCGAACAATGGGTGCATAGCTGTCAAAAGACGGCTCGAAGTAGATAACCTCATCACCCGGATGCACCAGTCCGCCAATTGCCGAGTAGATCCCCTGGCTGGCGCTGGCGGTGATCAAGACTTCACTGTCGACATCGTAGCGGGTGCCGTACAGCGTCGCGATTTTTTCGGCAATGCGCTCTTTGAGCACCGGCAGGCCGGTCATCGGCGCATACTGGTTGTGCCCGGCTTCCATCGCCTGGGTGACGCCGGCGATCAGCCCGGCATCGCAGGCAAAATTGGGGGCGCCCTGAGAAAGGTTAATGGCCTTATGTTGGGCGGAAAGTTGACCGATCACGGTAAATATCGTGGTGCCAACATCCGGTAATTTGGAGCGGGTTGTCACCGGGGAAGTAAGACTCATAGCTAATCCTTTCTCATTTTAATTGCATAACCATTCAATCCAAAGCGCTACCCGGCGACAAACGAATTGTTGTCATAGTAGCCATGCATTTTGATCATACCTTGAGAAAAGAGACGGCCAGCAGACGCTGGCCGGAGGGGAAAATTACTTGCTGGTTAAGGTGTTAAAGCTGGTCATCAGGTTGCGGTAGTCCGGAATATGGTTAGAGAAAAGTGTCCCCAGCCCTTCCACATCATTGCGCCAGTCGCGATGTAGCTCACAGGCAGCACCAAACCATGACATCAACTGCACCCCGGCCTGCGACATACGATCCCAGGCGGCGTCACGGGTTATCGGGTTAAAGGTGCCGGAAGCATCGGTGATAACAAAGACCTCATATCCCTCTTCAATCGCCGACAACGCGGGGAATGCCACGCAAACTTCGGTGACCACCCCGGCGATAATCAGCTGTTTTTTACCGGTGGCTTTTACCGCCTTAACGAAATCTTCGTTATCCCAGGCGTTAATATTTCCCGGGCGGGCAATATAAGGGGCATCCGGGAACTGCGCTTTCAGCTCCGGCACCAGCGGGCCATTGGGGCCGTTTTCAAAACTGGTGGTCAGGATGGTCGGCAGGCCAAAGTATTTCGCCATGTCCCCCAGCGCCAGTACGTTATTTTTGAATTTATCCGGGTCGATATCGCGCACCAAAGATAGTAATCCGGCCTGATGATCCACCAGCAGAACAGCGGCATCATTTTTATCCAGACGAACGTAGGGTTTAGCCATGATCTCTTCCTCATCTAATTATCAGGTTATCCCCGCCAGCACTCCTGCGCTGGCAGATGCTTACAACTCATGGCAAATCATAGTTCAGTTACTGGCGGAGGATTAGCCGTCGAAACCAGAACGGATTGTCCCATTCTCTGAACGAAGCTGGCATACTGCCTATGATCAAATTGCATAGCTGGAGCAACGATGTCGCGAAGCGCCCTGCCTTTTCATGCCGTGGAAACCTTTCTGGTGACCGCCCGGCATCTTAATTTGACCCACGCCGCGCGCGAGCTGTGCCTGACCCAGGGCGCGGTCAGCCGCCAGATCGCCGCGCTGGAGGCCTGGTTTGGCTTTGCGCTTTTTGCCCGCCACGCCCGCGGGCTGCATCTGACTCCCCAGGGCAGCGCCCTCTACCCGGAACTCCAGTCGACATTCAGCCAGCTGGTAGCCGTAGCGGAACAGGCGCGGCAGCAACAAACCGTGGTGCGCCTGAAGGCACCGACCTGCGCCATTCGCTGGTTGGTTCCCCGGCTGGTGGCTATCGAACAGCGCCATCCGGAGCTGCAGATTGCGCTCACTACCACCACGGAACATGGCGTGAACTTCAGAACTGAACCCTACGACGCGGCCATTGTGTTCGGTACCCAGCACAGCGCTGGCGATCTGCTGTTTGAGGAGGCGTTGACGCCGGTGAGCAACGGTAACCTTGCCTGCGACAACACCCTCAGCGACGTCACCTTTTTGCACCCGACGCGAGATAAGACCGACTGGTCGCTGTGGCTGACCACCTTTTCGCCGGACACGCCGCTGGCTATGCGTAAAAATCAGCACTTTGACACCATGGATCTGGCGATCACCGCCGCCATGCAGGGGCTGGGGATTGCCATGGCGGACGCCACGCTGGTAGCGGAAGATGTGCGGGCGGGTCGCCTGGCGCGCCCTTTCCCTTTAAGTGTGAAAACCGGCGCCAGCTACCGGCTGGTACTCCGCCACGTGCCAGGTAAGGCCGAGGGGCTGACGCGCTTTCGTGAAGAGTTGCTTAATCCAGCGTAACGTGGTGGCGCATGACCCGGCGGAATAACGCCAGCCGCGCGCGCATAAAACGGTTTTCCAGTTTAAAACCGGCGCGCTTATGCAGCCCGATGCGCAGCAGTCGGTCCCGCCCACGCTGGCAGGCCGGCCAGCGCACGACACCCGGCAGTTCGCGACAGTGGTGCCCCGCCAGGCGCGCAAAGTTGACCCAGTAGTTGGCAACTTCGGCGGCAAAGGCGTTATCGTCATCGCTGGCATAGGTACGCACCGGCTCGGAAAGCCTGAGGGTATCAAACACATACGGTACTTCATCGCCGTGCCAGGCCCCGTGCGGGCTGGTTTCCTCGGCGGCCTGCGGAACATAGTCAAACCAGTAGCGCCAGCACGGCTGACCTACGCGCTGCTGGGCCTGCATCACCACATAACCCAGTGTGGTGAACGCCATATCGCGGCACACCTCACGCCCGAGGTTTTCATCCCCCTTTACCCCAGGATAGAGCAGCTTGATCAGCCCCAGGCCCAGGCGTCGTTCGCGGCGCAGCTTTTGGATCTGCCCGGCGATATCGACGCCAAACACTGCCATCACGCTGGCTTCATCGCTGTTCGAACCAATCATCACCGGCAGCGGATGTTGGCGACCGGCAAAAAAGGCCTCCAGCATCGGCTGGGGCAATACCGCATCCCCGGCGATCGGTGCAGGGCCGATGGTCAACGGCGCGGTCAGCGACCAGAACGCCTCTGCCGGGATCGCCCGCAGCTGTTGCGCGCTGGCATCAGGGAGCGAGAAGTGTTCGGCGACCCGCTGCCCCTTCTCCAGCGCCTTTTCACGCGGCAGATCCGGTAGCGTATAGCCGCTTTGAATAATGGCTTTATGGAACAGGCCGCGGGATTTTGGCGACACCATCAGCGACAGCACGCTGCGCGCACCGGCTGATTCACCGAACAGGGTCACGTTAGTGGCGTCGCCGCCGAAGGCATGAATATTCTCCTGCACCCACTGCAGGGCCGCGATTTGATCGAGCAGGGCAAAATTATAGACGCGCTCACCATCTTCCCCTTCCAGCGCCGGGTGGGCAAAGAACCCCAGATGGCCCAGTCGGTAGTTGACGGTCACCACTACCACGTCGCGCCCCGCCAGTGCGGCACCATCGTACGGCGGCAGGCTGCCGGCGCCGATCGTAAAGCCGCCGCCGTGCAGCCAGACCATGACCGGCAGCGGTTGCGAACGCGTCGCCGGCGCCCAGACGTTCAGGTACAGGCAGTCTTCAGAGAAACGGCCAGGATCGCCGCCGCCCAGCTCGCGGCAGTATTCAATATCCTGCCAGCTGGCGGCAGAAAATGTGGTGGCATCGCGCACGCCCTGCCAGCGCGCAGGAGGCTGCGGGGCGCGCCAGCGGAGTGCGCCTACCGGCGGTGCGGCAAAGGGGATCCCGCGCCAGATGTGGATCCCCTGTTCGGTGGTTCCGGATAACGTCCCTTGCCGGGTGTTAACCAGCGGAGTCGACAACGTCTGCATGACCTGATTCCTTTTACGGTCGTAAATGGTTCATATCAGCAGAGTACCGGTTTCAGAGCAGACCGCAACGGCGTTTGCTGCGCTCCTCCGCCTGTTGGTAGAGGGTAAATTCATCCAGCACCGGGCAGCCGAGCGCCGTTTCGAAGGCCTCGCGACTGGCATTACCGTGGCTGCGTGCCTGGGTTTCATTGCCGAGATTCGACTGAAAAATCCCGGCGGCGCTCACCGGTAAAAAATCTTCATAAATAATCGGTTGGGCGATAAGCCAGCCGCGTTCGATGAGCGGTTGCGGATCGTCACCGTGACCGAATGCCTGACGGTGGGCTTCCCCCGCCGGCGTCAGACGGTAGCGGAACCACGCCAGCCCCTGCTGACGCAGCAGA
The DNA here is from genome assembly GCF_051131745.1 of Klebsiella sp. R390. Taxonomy (NCBI): domain Bacteria; kingdom Pseudomonadati; phylum Pseudomonadota; class Gammaproteobacteria; order Enterobacterales; family Enterobacteriaceae; genus Klebsiella; species Klebsiella sp. R390. The sequence goes on from NZ_CP180445.1 coordinate 225,549, forward strand.
AATTCGCTGTCCGGGAACTGGCTGAACACCTCCTGCAGGTGGCGCTGGTGGTTCAGGTTATCTTTGCCGACCCCGGCTTCGTTCAGCAGACGGTCATACAGCGCGCGCCCCTTCGGCGTTAAGGCGATCCCGCGTTGCTCTATCTCGCCAAAGCGTGCGGTGTGGGTGCCCTGCTGCTCTCCGTTAAACATCACCGGCTCTTCGAGGGCTTTAAAACTGGTCTGCCGCAGTAAAATCGGCACCTCGCGGCGCGGCGGCCCTTCGATCAACGCTTTCGGGACGATCCCACACTCGGGCATCAGCGACTGTACCCGGTCGATATCGAGAGTACGCGGCGTCAGATGGTTAATATGGCAGCCGGGGAAGCACACCACATCGGCAATCAGGCGATGTTCATTATTCAGCGCGTGATAGCTCTCGGCATCGACCGTCGCATGGCTGTGCCAGCGGAAGGTCTCCAGCGCCTCGCGGACAAACTCCCGGGCTTCGGTAGCGGTAAAGCTGCCCTGCTGTTCATGCCGGGCGATCAGCTCGCGGCAACGCGGGGTGAAAATGTCGCGTCGGGCCAGGATCTCCGCCGCACGCTGACGCAGTTCGGCGCTGGCAATCAGCTCCAGGCGCAGCAGCGAGGTGAAGATGCGAAATGGGTTTCGCGCCAGCGCCGCATCATCAATCGGGCGAAACGCCGTAGAGTGCACCGGTACACCCGCCTGCGATAAATCGTAATAACTCACGGGGAACATCCCCATAATGGCAAACATCCGGCGCAACGTCGCCAGCTCCTCCGCCGTGCCGACGCGAATTGCGCCGTGGCGTTCCACATTCAGCCGCGCTAGTTCGTCCGCGTTAGCCAGTTGTTCATGGAGTTTCGGATGCTGCTCCAGCACCGCCAGATTTACGTCCGCCACCAGCTCCAGTAACGTCCCGTACTGTGGAACTTCCTGCTGGTACATCGCCGACATTGCCTGCGAAAAGTTTTCCCGAATCTCATCAGCCGTGATGGTGTTCGCCATGATGCCTTACCTCCAGTGGATACTTCCTGGAGTGTAGAGAAGGCCGATGGCGGCGGCGGGAAGAATTTACAAATTGTGATGAGGATAACCTGCCTCCCGCTTTTCTGCCTTTTGTTCCATAACGTAAAGTTATGCTAAACACCCTTTAATTTCACTTTAAATTAACAATGCATTTACACACACTGTTTCTGGCGATAACACAATAAGAAGCCCCTCTACCGATAGATACGGAGTCCGTACCCTATGAACGATAAATGGTCACCGCGTGAGGTTATTCATCGCGACTATAATAACCATCCCCCGGCTTACGCACCGGGCTACAAAACCAGCGTACTGCGCTCGCCGCGCAATGCCCTGATCTCGTTGCAAAATTCGCTGTCTGAAATTACCGGTCCGGTCTTCAGCCATGACGATCTCGGTCCGCTGGATAATGACCTGATCCTCAACTATGCCAAAGAAGGTCTGCCGATTGGCGAGCGCATTATCGTTCACGGCTACGTCCGCGACGGCTTTGGTCGGCCGATGAAAAATACTCTGGTGGAGGTCTGGCAGGCGAACGCCGGCGGTCGCTACCGGCACAAAAAAGATCAGTATCTGGCCCCCATCGATCCCAACTTTGGCGGCTGCGGGCGAGTGCTGACGGATGAAAACGGTTATTACTGTTTCCGAACCATCAAGCCCGGCCCCTATCCGTGGCGTAACCAGGTCAGCGACTGGCGTCCGGCCCATATCCACTTTTCCCTCTCCGGGGATGCGTGGGCGCAGCGCTTGATCACCCAGATGTACTTCGAAGGCGACCCGCTGATTAAGCAGTGCCCGATCGTCAAAACCATTAATAACGATGACGCCGTGCGCACGCTGATTGCCGAACTCGATACCCACGCCGCCGTACCGCTGGATTGCCTGGCCTATCGCTTTGACCTTGTGCTGCGCGGCCACCGCGCCACGCTGTTCGAAAACCGCACTCAGGGGGCTGCCCGATGAAAGAATATTTAGCCGAAACCGCCTCGCAGACCGCCGGACCGTACGTGCATATTGGCCTGGCCCCCGAGGCCGCCGGGTTTCATATCTTTGAAAAGAATTTCGGCCCGGTCCTCACTACCGCCGATACCGAAGGCGAACGTATTACGCTTGAAGGGCGCGTGATCGACGGTTCCGGTACCCCGGTACGTGACGTGCTGCTGGAGATCTGGCAGGCCAACGCCGCCGGGCGCTATCACCACCCTGACGACCGCCAGCAGAGCAAAAAGGTCGACCCGGCATTTCGCGGCTGGGGCCGCAGCTGCTCCGACTTCGCCAGCGGGATCTGGCGTTTTGAAACCATCAAGCCCGGCGCCGTGGTCGGTCGCGATGGCCGCATGATGGCACCCCATATTAATGTCTGGGTAGTGGCGCGCGGGATCAATATCGGCCTCAACACGCGGCTTTATTTCTCTGACGAGCAGGACGCCAACCATAATGACCCGGTACTCAATCTGATTGAGTGGGAAGTGCGTCGCCAGACCTTGATTGCTCAACGCGAAGTGCGCGGCAACGAGATCGTCTACCGTTTTGATATTCACCTGCAGGGTGACAACGAAACGGTCTTCTTTGATCTCTGAGCAATTACCCGCCTGATTTGCCCCGACCTCAGTCGGGGCGTCTGTTTTTTGTGCAAAATGAAAAAACTTGTAATACATCAAGGTGAAATGTTAATAATATTTTGCTATCAGGTTATCAAAATTCAATAACTTCGCTTGTCACCTATGCTGCTCTGTTTTTAACATCGATTATGGAAAAAAATGGTCTTTTCAGTCAGCGCATTCGCTTGCGCCATCTACACACCTTCGTGGCCGTCGCTCAACAGGGAACTCTGGGGCGTGCGGCTGAAACACTCAATCTCAGCCAGCCTGCGTTATCTAAAACGCTCAATGAACTGGAACAGCTGACCGGCACGCGACTGTTTGAACGCGGGCGGTTAGGCGCTCAGCTAACGCTGGTCGGTGAACAGTTCCTCACCCATGCGGTAAAAGTCCTCGACGCCCTCAATACGGCGGGCCAGGCGCTCAATCGTAAAGAGGGATTGAATAATGACGTGGTGCGCATCGGTGCGCTGCCCACCGCCGCGCTGGGGATCCTGCCAACGGTGATTGGCCAGTTCCACCAGCAGCAAAAAGATATCACCCTGCAGGTCGCAACCATGAATAACACCATGCTGCTGGCGGGCTTAAAATCCGGTGAAATCGACATTGGTATCGGGCGGATGTCTGACCCGGAGCTGATGAGCGGCCTGAACTATGAACTGCTGTTCCTCGAATCCCTGAAGCTGGTGGTGCGTCCCGGACACCCTTTATTGCAGGAAACGGTTACGCTTAGTCGGGTGATGGAGTGGCCGGTGGTGGTGTCACCAAAAGGCACAATCCCGCGTCAGAATGCCGAGACCCTGCTTCAAAGCCAGGGGTGTAAAATCCCCGCCGGCTGTATCGAGACGCTCTCCGCTTCGCTATCGCGCCAGCTGACCGTCAACTATGACTACATCTGGTTCGTCCCTTCTGGTGCGGTTAAAGACGACCTGCGCCGGGGCCTGCTGGCTTCCCTACCTGTCCCGACCCAGGGGGCGGGGGAACCCATTGGTATTCTGACCCGCGTGGACGCGACCTTCTCCTCCGGCGCGCAAACCTTACTGAGCGCCATTCGCAAATCGATGCCTGCCTGACGATCGCCGGATAACGCGCTCTGCGCCTTATCCGGGCTTCTCCGAACCTGCCCTTCGCGCTTCCCCAACGCGCCTAAAACTGCCTTAACCCATGCCCACAAGTGATGGCGAAACCATCAAAACAATCAATTAATGCGCAATTATTTTTTAACAATTGCATCAGGTTCATTAACAGTCATATCATTGCCTTTATTTCACCATATGGTTCACGCGCAATTCAGAAACTCACCCATAAGCTGCAACAACGAAGGCATGATTGCCTTCACTCAAAGAATAACACTTTATCAATTGATTCATTTGGTTCACATCTGACAACAGATGGTTAAGGAGACAAAATGGCAACTTTCGCTGTACCACGCGGATTCCCCCGGATCCTGCAGTGGCTGCTCGCCGGGCTGATGCTGATCATCGGTCTGGCTATCGGAATTCTTGGGGTTAAACTGGCGACGCTCGGCGGTACGCTCTATTTCGCCATCATGGGGCTGGTGATGGTCATCGCCTCGGTGCTGATTTTCCGCCGTCGTCGGATCGGGATTGTGCTGTACGCCATCGCCTTTATCGCCTCCATTTTCTGGGCGATCTCTGACGCCGGCTGGACCTACTGGCCGCTGTTCTCCCGCCTGTTCGCTCTCGGCGCGCTGGCCTGCCTGTCGGCGCTGGTCTGGCCCTACCTTTCGCCCCAGCCGGCGAAGAAAGGACCGGCCTTTGCGCTGGCCGCGGTCCTCGCCGTGGTGCTGGCTGCCAGCTTCGGCTGGATGTTCAAATCGCAGCCGTTGGTGAGCGCCACCGAAGCGGTGCCGGTTAAACCGGTCGCCCCTGGCGAGCAGCAGAAGAACTGGGAGCACTGGGGTAACACCACCCATGGCGATCGTTTTGCCGCTCTGGACCAGATTAACAAGCAGAATATTAACGAGCTGCAGGTTGCCTGGATCGCCCATACCGGTGATATCCCGCAAAGCAACGGCTCCGGTGCGGAAGACCAGAACACTCCGCTGCAAATCGGCGATACCCTGTACGTCTGTACGCCGTACAGCAAAGTGCTGGCGCTGGATGTCGACAGCGGTAAAGAAAAATGGCGTTTCGATCCCAAAGCCACCGCGCCAAACTGGCAGCGCTGCCGGGGTCTGGGCTATGCCGAAGACAGCCTGCAGGCCGCAGCTACGACGGGGACTCAGCCCGCCGCCTGCGCCCGCCGTCTGTTCCTGCCAACCACCGATGCCCGCCTGATCGCCATCGACGCCGACACCGGTAAAGCCTGTGAAGACTTTGGTGACCACGGTACCGTCGACCTGAGCGTCGGCATGGGCGAGATCAAACCGGGCTACTACCAGCAAACGTCAACGCCGCTGGTGGCCGGTAACGTCGTGGTCGTCGGCGGTCGTGTGGCGGATAACTTCTCCACCGGCGAGCCTCCGGGCGTCGTACGCGCTTATGATGTGCATACCGGCAAGCTGGCATGGGCATGGGATCCGGGCAACCCTGCGCTGACTGGCCTGCCGCCGGAAGGCCAGACCTATACCCGCGGGACACCGAACGTCTGGTCAGCCATGTCCTATGACGCGAAGCTTAATCTGATCTATCTGCCAACCGGCAACGCCACCCCGGACTTCTTCGGTGGGGAACGTACCGCGTTGGATGATAAATACAGCTCGTCAATCGTCGCCGTTGACGCCACGACCGGACAGGTGCGCTGGCACTTCCAGACCACCCACCACGATCTGTGGGACTTCGACCTGCCGTCACAGCCGCTGCTGTATGACCTGCCTGATGGTAAAGGCGGCACCACGCCGGTACTGGTGCAGACCAGCAAACAGGGCATGATCTTTATGCTCAACCGCGCCACCGGTGAGCCGGTGGCCAAAGTGGAAGAACGCCCGGTACCTGCTGGTGATATTAAAGGTGAGCGCTACTCTCCGACACAGCCTTACTCCGTCGGTATGCCGATGATCGGCAACGATACGCTGAAAGAGTCGGATATGTGGGGCGCCACGCCGGTGGATCTGCTGATGTGTCGGATCGCCTTTAAAGCCATGCGCCATCAGGGCATCTTCACCCCGCCGGGCGAAGACCGTTCTCTGCAATATCCTGGCTCGCTGGGCGGCATGAACTGGGGCAGCGTCTCGGTCGATCCGAACAACAGCCTGATGTTTGTCAACGATATGCGTCTGGGACTGGCGAACTATATGGTTCCGCGTGCAAACGTCGCCAAAAATGCCAGCGGCATTGAGATGGGGATTGTCCCGATGGAAGGGACGCCGTTTGGCGCGATGCGTGAGCGCTTCCTGTCACCGCTGGGTATTCCGTGCCAGAAACCGCCGTTCGGCACCATGTCCGCGGTGGATCTGAAAACCGGTAAGCTGGTGTGGCAGGTGCCGGTGGGAACCGTAGAAGACACCGGTCCGCTGGGGATCCGTATGCATATGCCAATCCCTATCGGCATGCCAACCCTCGGCGCGTCGCTGTCGACCCAGTCCGGCCTGCTGTTCTTCGCCGGTACTCAGGATTTCTATCTGCGCGCGTTTGATACTGCTAACGGGAAAGAGATCTGGAAATCGCGTCTGCCGGTTGGTAGCCAGTCTGGCCCGATGACCTATGTCTCGCCGAAAACCGGCAAACAGTACATTATCATCAACGCCGGCGGCGCCCGTCAGTCTCCGGACCGCGGCGACTACATCATCGCCTACGCCCTGCCTGACCAGAAGTAAAAAAACCAGCGCAACCTGTAAGAGGGTTGCGCTGGTGTATGCTCAGCAGAATTGATAACGGTGCTCATCTGCCTGACGGCACTGAGCACCTGTCGATCACTGGTCGCCGAAGTGAATCACGGTACGGATGGATTTACCGTCGTGCATCAGATCAAAGGCTTCGTTGATCTGCTCCAGCGGCATGCGGTGGGTGATAAACGGATCGAGGTCAATTTTACCGGCCATCGCGTCTTCCACCATCCCCGGCAGTTGGGTACGGCCTTTCACGCCGCCAAACGCTGACCCGCGCCAGACGCGCCCGGTCACCAGCTGGAATGGACGGGTTTTAATCTCCTGCCCGGCACCAGCAACACCAATAATCACACTTTCGCCCCAGCCTTTATGGCAGCACTCCAGCGCCGCGCGCATGACGTTGACGTTGCCGATACATTCAAAGCTAAAGTCCACGCCGCCGTCGGTCAGTTCGACGATCACATCCTGCACCGGCTTATCGTAATCTTTCGGGTTGATAAAATCGGTCGCGCCCATCTCTTTTGCGAGGGTGAATTTTTCCGGGTTGGTATCAACCGCCAGAATACGCCCGGCTTTCGCCTGTACCGCCCCCTGAATCACCGCCAGACCAATGCCGCCCAGGCCGAAGACCGCAACGGTATCGCCCTCTTTAACTTTCGCGGTGTTATGAACAGCACCGATACCGGTGGTCACGCCGCAGCCCAGCAGACAGACTTTATCCAGCGGCGCCTGCGGGTTGACCTTCGCCAGAGAAATCTCGGCGCACACGGTGTATTCGCTGAAGGTGCTGGTCCCCATGTAATGATAGATAGGCTCGCCGTTATAGGAGAAACGGGTGGTGCCGTCCGGCATCAGGCCTTTGCCCTGAGTGGCGCGGACCGCCTGGCAGAGGTTGGTTTTGCCGGACTTACAGAATTTGCACTCGCGACACTCTGCGGTATACAGCGGGATCACGTGGTCGCCCGGCTGCAGGCTGGTAACGCCTTCGCCGACTTCCACCACGATACCGCCGCCTTCGTGACCCAGCACCGCCGGGAACACGCCTTCCGGATCGTCGCCGGAGAGCGTAAATGCATCCGTATGGCAGACGCCGGTGTGGGTAATTTTGACCAGCACTTCGCCTTTTTTCGGCGGTGCGACATCAATCTCAACAATCTTCAGCGGCTGGCCTGGGCCAAACGCGACAGCTGCACGTGATTTCATAACCGTCTCTTCCTTCGTGGTGATTTATTTTAAGTAGGATCGTAGCAGATGGCCCACTTCCGCCATTCTGACCGCACGCTGGTCCGGGGTGGTTTCGCCGTTGACCAGCTCATCCTGGAGATGGATTTCCACCATCTCCCCCATCAGGCCGTTGGTGGCTCCGCGGATAGAAGCAATCTGCTGCAGTATCGACATGCAGGATTCGCCGGACTCCAGCGCCCTTTCCAGGGCTTCAACCTGCCCGCGAATACGACGTACGCGACTCAGCGCGCGTTTTTTGTCTTCAGGTGAATGTGGCACATCGTTGCCCTCAATATCGTATAGGGGGGTATACTATATTTTATTAACGGATGAGGCAAACTGAAACGTCGTATAACGCCGTGGTAACGCGTCCAGTCACTGAGTTTAGTCGAGCTCCAGCGCCATCTCCACACAGCGCAGTTCCGCCTGCGCCAGTTTTGACGGCAGCAGCTTTTCGCGCACCGTGACAAAACCGTGGCGCAGATAAAAACCGGCCGCGTTCGGCGTGGCCTCCAGCGTGATCACCCGAAATTTGCGCCGGCGTGCTTCGGCAATCACCGCATTGATGATCATCCCGGCGCAGCCTTTCCCACCCCATTCAGGTAGCGTAAAGATAGCTTCGACGCTGGCGGTATGGATATCGAGATAGCCGGTGGCGACCGGTTTACCGCCCTCGTCTTCTACCACATAAAAAGGATTGTCCTGCACCGCCGCACGATAGCCTTCCGGCATACGGTCCGGTGTCCAGGCATCGACCACGGTGGCACCATAGCTCTCGCGACAGCCGCTGCGGATGGCCTGATTACGGATGACCCACAGCGCGGGGGCTTCATCGGGTACGGCAAGTCTGATATTCATCGGAGCTCCTTGTGTGTCAGTCCCTACCAGATGTACCACAGGCCAGGGTAAAAGCGATAAAAAAACCCGCCAGGAGGCGGGTTTTAAGCAGCAATGGTGCCGGGGTTAGCGCTTGCGCGGCATCATCCGCAGTAAGGTATTGTCCTTCCACAGATAGTGGTGCAGCAGCGCGGCCAGGGCATGCAGCCCGACAATAAAGTAGCCGGCATTCGCCAGCAGGCTATGGACGCCCTTCAGGGTATCGACCAGCTCAAAATTGCTTTCCGGGGCAAAAGGCATGGTCAGGCCGAAGGCGACCCACGGGTTGCCGCGGTTATACATCATCACCAGGCCGATAATCGGCTGGGCAATAAACAGCAGATAGATAACCAGGTGCCCGAGGTGAGCAAAGCCGGTCATCATTGGCGAAGGCTTCGGGACAATCGGCGGCGCCGGGTATTTCAACCGCACCAGCAGGCGCGCCACCATCAGCACCAGAATCGAGATGCCACAGGAGACGTGGATCATGTTGATGAGCGGTCGGTCGCTACGTGGGAAGAAGCCTCTCAGCTCCATGCTGGCATAGGCGCCAATAACCAATAAAAAGACCAGCCAGTGGATGCCGATCTGCAGGCCAGTATATTTATCGCGCATGATAAACCCTTAATAAAACAGTGATGTCGACAACATAACGACCTTTTATTAAAAATTCATTAACTTTTACGTACTTATAACAAACAACCGCCCTGGGTCAGAAAGCATTCTGGTCATTCAAGCTCCATTTAGCTTCTTACCGTCTTACCGTTACGCAAAACAGGCGAAACTACGAGCCCTGTCACACACAGCTGGTTTTTATTTTTACTTTGTTTCCACAGTTAACTATATTGGATTCACTTTTATGGCAAGGGATACTCGAGATAAACATGATCAATTCACAACGCAGTAGGCTCGCTCAAGGCATCTGGCTGGCAATGGCCGGGCTGCTGGCTATCTCCGCACCGCTGGCGGCCAATGCTGATACCGCCATCGGGCAAATGGCGGCCAAAACGCTACCGTATCAGGCTAAACCGCGCGTCTTCGTTCTTACCGACATTGGTAATGAACCCGATGACCAGATGTCGCTGACCCGTTTTCTGCTTTACGCCAATGAAATGAACGTCGAAGGACTGGTTGCGACCACGTCTACCTGGCAGCGGGACAAAGTGCACACCGATATGATTGAACTGGTGCTGAGCCACTACGGTGAAGTACAGCCTAACCTGCTCAAACACGCCGCCGGCTTCCCAACACGGAGTCAACTGGCCGCGGTGGTCGCGCCGGGTGTGGCGGGTTATGGGCTGGCTGCGACCGGCGCAGGTAAACATACCGCCGGTTCCGATCTGCTGGTTAAAGCAATCGAGAGAAGCACCGATGCCGGCCAGCCGCTGTACATCAACCTGTGGGGCGGCGCAAATACCCTGGCGCAGGCATTGAAAGACTTGAGCGCCAAACATCCGGCAAGCACGGTGAACGCGTTAACGCAAAACCTGGTGGTATACGCGATTTCCGATCAGGACGATTCCGGGTTCTGGGTGCGAGAAAACTATCCTCAGATCACCTGGATTGGCGATCCTTCCAGCCAGAACGGTGAAGATTATGCCCGCGCCACCTGGACCGGCATCAGCGGCGATCGCTACTACCGCAACGCCCCGGGCGCGGATTTCACCACCGTTTCTCAGCACTGGCTGGATGACAACATCCGCAGCAAGGGACCGATGGGTAAAGGCTATCTGCAGTATCTGTTCATTATGGAAGGCGACACGCCGGCGTTCCTCGGGCTAATCCGCAACGGCCTCAATAGCGAGCGCAATCCGGGCTGGGGCGGCTGGGGCGGACGCTACATTGTTCGTCAACCGCAGCATGAGACGCGCCCGTTCTGGAGCAGCGGCGGCGATTTTTATCCGGGCAACCCGAATGCCGCCGATACGGTCACCGGTATCGATGGCCAGCAGTATACTTCTAACCAGGCCACTATCTGGCGCTGGCGCGAGGCCTTCCAGCACGACTTCGCCGCACGAATGGACTGGGGGATTAAAGATTATGCTGCGGCCAACCACAATCCGCAGGTGGTGGTGAACGGCGACAGCGGGCAAGAAGCACTATTTTTGAATGCCAGCGTCGGTGAAACGCTGAAAATCAGCGCCGAGGGCAGTAAAGATCCTGACGGCAACCAGCTCAGCTATCGTTGGTTCCTCTACCCGGAGGCGGGCTCCGCCAGCTCACTGCCGGTGGCGGTTAGCGACGTGCAGGGCCGTCGCGGCGAAGATAATCTGCAGGCACCAGCGGTGCTGGCGCTTAGCGACGCCGCGCAATCCCAGGCTAACGTGAAGGCGCTGCGCACGGGAACCGAGCACCTGATCCTCGCCATTACCGATAACGGCACGCCGTCACTCACCTCCTATCGACGTATCATTATCAACGTCAAATAATCCTCATGAGTGGTAACCCGCCGCTTTTCCCGCCCGCAATTGCGCGGGCGGGATGGTATGATAACGCCTGACTCAACGGTGACAGGGGCGTGACGGCGTGGACTACAGACAGCAGATCCTCAATATTTTACATAGCGAGAGCGAATCGCGGGCAGAGATGACCCGGCGACTCGGGGTCACTAAAGCCTATACCACCAAGCTCACCGCCCGGTTGCTGGAAGAGCAATTAATCGAAGAACGAGAAATAAAAGACGCGGCCTTTGGCCGGCCTCAGCAGTGTCTGTCAGTTAAAGAAGGCAATGCCTGGAGCGTAAATATCATGCTGCGTCGCGGCAGCTTCCAGGGCACGCTCAACGATTACTATACCCTGAAAGCGCCGCTGGCCAGCCACCAGTTCAGCCTGCCAGAGCAGATGACCCCCGATACGTTGACGCAGTTCATTGCCGAAGGTCTGCAGACACTATGCCAACAGGCTTCACTGAAGGTGACGCAAATTAAGGTGGTCAGCGTGGCGCTGCAGGGCGGGATTGAACATACAACCGGAGTGGTGCGCTATTGCCCGCTGTTCGCCGACAACAATATCAACCTGATGGCGCTGCTCGAACAGCATCTCGGCATCCCGGTTCGCATCTATAACATCGCCCACTGCACCAATTATCTACTGGCGAAACGCTCGCCGGGGAGCTCTTACGTGGCGTTTATGCCCGGCTTCGGTAGCCTCGGTTACGGCTACTGTACCAACGGCATTCCGGGGCTGGGTGAAAACGGTTTTTATCCAGAAATCGTCCACTTACCCTATGAAGGTGGGCTGGAACCGGCATTTAACGTCGATCCGGCGAATGCTGCCACCGGTATACAGGCGACCGCTCGTGCGCTCTATTTCGCCATTTGCTGCACCGCGCCTATTCACAATATTCGCCTGGTCATTGCCACCGGTGAACTGTTCGAAGATTACGGCGATGATATTTTGCCGCTGGCGCAGCAGATGCTGGATAACAACCCCAACCGCCATATCCGCGAGATTAAAATACGGCACTACAAAACAGGGCATAACTATGGCTGGAGGGGATTAGTGCAGCTCAGTTCCGACGTCATTACCGCTATCTGCATGCAATCAAAATCTCCTGACTCACACAAGGCCGGTTAGCCGAGAGAGGTACCGGGTGCGCAATTCGTTTCATCTTGTATGCATGATTAAAACAACATGGATTCGAGAGCTGAAATATCCCCTGATGACAACAGTGGTTGTAACTCAATTAATTTATTTTCAGGGAGCGCGTACAAATTCAATGATTTTATCCGGTCCACATCAGCGTGAGCAAAACGATATTTAATGATTTTTGCTGGATTACCACCAACGACGGCATAAGGAGGAACATCTTTGGTTACCACGGCACCGGCCGCCACAACAGCCCCTTCTCCAATTGTGACTCCGGGCATTATCATTGCCCGCATCCCTAACCAACAACCGTCACCCAAAACCGTGTCGCCGCGAGATTGATATGCATCTTTTATTGATGCCATAAAAGGGTAAAGGCTTACCCAATCCATTCGATGGGTACTGTTGCCTCCCATGAGGATCACTGACTCCGCTCCGATGCAGACAAAATTGCCGATGATTAAGCGGTCAAGCTCTCCCAAGGGTTGCCAGTCTCTGCTGACCTGATCTCCAAGCAAATATCTGACTACGGAGCGCTCAAAACCATGATCCCAGCAGTGGCTATAATAACTATGGGTGCCTTTAATATGGATGTTGGGATTAGTGACGGTCTGATGGAGATACTCGACCTGCGACCAATGCTTTTCTGACATAGATAATTCCTGGTTTGCCCTGAATATAATACCCGATGGAAATAGTTACGGAGAAATAACTTAATATAATGATATTAAAGCACAAACAATATCGTTATTCAAATTAACGCCGAAACAAGGCTCATCGTTAATGACTCCGGTTCTCTGCACATTCTTAAATTCAGTTAATCAATATGTAAAGCAGATGCGCTATTCTTGCTACAACGTATTAATATGTAACACGCTGTTTATTTATAAAAACAAAAAATACCAAAAAAGCAGCGCTGACTGCGCGCGTTTATAGCAATTGCATAGGTGGCCTGTACTCCGGTCTGCTTCGTGTCAGAAGCTGACCGGAAGTTCATTATCAGGAAAATATGATAAGAATTATGTCACTCCCCCGTCAGTGGACGGGCCAAACGACCAGCCAGCAACCGGTTTTCTATCGTGCCAATGACCATACGCGTGGGACAATTTTATTTGCGGTTAGCGGTGCCAGTTGTTTAGAAGCGATATCATCAGGAGATAACCAGAGAATCTCCTCAATTTCAGCGGCGGGTCGAACGTCTGCAAAGCATCTTTCTGTGCTGAACAGACAGGCATGTAGCAAATGACCGGGTTCATTAGCGGCTATATCCGTAAATTCGCCAAAGGGTGTTAGTTCCTCAGGCGTTAGCTTAAGATTCAGCTCTTCCCTCAGTTCCCGAATCAGTGCAGATTTAGCGTCTTCGCCTGGTTCAATCTTCCCTCCAGGTTGCATAAAATATACGGTGTTTCTTTTTCTAACCAACAGTAACTGCCCTTTTCCATCCATAATGATGGCTGCAGCAATGTGGATAGTTTTGGATTCAGTCATGGCGCGGCTCGTTCAGGGTTGTCCATTTTGAAACAGGTGGTGTGTAGGCATTAAAATAATCGATAATGTCGTGTATATTTTCAGAAAACAGCAGCATATCGGCGTAGCTCTGTTTCATAAAACCTTCGCTTACCATTTGCTGAACCATCACTCTTAGTGGATTGTAATAATGATTAACGTTCAGAAACGCACAGGGTTTATGATGAATACCTAACTGCGCCCAGGTCCATTGTTCGAATATTTCCTCTGCAGTTCCTGCCCCGCCCGGCAACGCGATAAAACTGGACGATAACTCTGCCATCACGTTTTTTCTCTGGTGCATGTTATCCACGACATGAAGCTCGGACAACCCGGTATGGGCAATTTCACGCTCCAGCAACGATTTTGGAATCACACCCGTGACATGCCCACCGCACGCCAGAGCTGAATCAGCAATGGCACCCATCAGACCAACACGTCCGCCACCATAAACGATTTGTATCCCCTGCTCTGCCAACCATTTACCGGTATGACGAGCAGCATCCATGTAAGTTGCTGAACTGCCCTCAGATGAGCCACAGAATATGCCAACTGTGTGCATATTTCCTCCACAAGAAAATGAACAAAAGCCGCCACAATGGCGAAAATCAAGCGAGGCCCATGATAACATTCGCCGTTCCCATGAAGCGAGGATGCCCCCCTCCCAGTATAAGTAGGGTGCGCATCTACGGATGCAGACGTTTAACAGGTTATGTCGGGCGTGTTCATTATTAAAAAATCAATCAGTGCTTTGACTCGCTTTGCTTTACCCGTGCTTTTCAGATAGTAGAGATAAACGGGTGGATAGGTCTTCCAGTAAGATTCCATAACCGGGATAAACTGCGCTTTATCGGGTTGTAACTCATATACTGGCTCAAACAATCTGCCGATTCCCAGGCCGCTGCGGATCCCATCAGCCATGACATCAATATCATTGCTGATGATCTGCCCGGGCATCTCAACGGTTAATTGCTCTCCTTTATCTTCCAGTACCAGAGGGAGAATTCGGTTATTAGTGATAAAGCGATAGCCAATGAGCTGGTGCTGATGCAGGTCCGTTGGTCGTTCAGGCATACCGTGTTTTGCGAGATAGGCCGCAGAAGCATACAAACCCTCACGAAACGGTTGCAACAACTGGCGAGCAACAACGTTCTCTTCGAGGATATCGCCGAAACGGATGCCCAAATCAAAACGTTCATCAATCATATTCACGGTCCCGTCATAGACGGATATTTCAAGCTGTATTCCCGGGTAGCTCTGACAAAACGCCGCCATGACCGGTTTTAAAATAAGCAGGTAGGCAAAGCGTGACAGCGTAATTCTGACCAGCCCGGATGGTTCCTGATGAAGCTCTTTGAGACTTTCAACCGCATTCTCCAACGACGCGACGGCCAGCGAAGTCTGCTGCAATAGCTGCTCCCCGGCATCCGTCAGCTCAATACGCCGCGTGGTACGCACAAAAAGAGGCTGGCCAATGTGTTGTTCGAGAAGTTTTAGCGCCTTGCTGACGGAAGGCGGTGTTATCTCCAGCGTTCTGGCAGCGGCAGTGATGCTTCCCTCATGAGCGATGCTTTGAAAGATACGGATCTGGTTATAAATGGCATTGTTCATGGCGTCATCCTGGGAAAGAAACAGAACCATATTATTAGCTATTGGCTAATAGTGTATAAGCTATTACTGCTCTAAAAATCAGAATCAAGGGTGTTTATACTCACATCCAGTTAAACAACACCCTGTTGAAGGAGGCCAGTAATGCAAAATGTACTGATTATTTCAGGTCATCCCAATATTAATGAGTCTATTGGCAATGCCACTATCCTGGATGAAGTCGCGAAAGCCCTGCCAGAAACCAAAATTCGCTTTCTCGATGCGCTGTATCCTGACTACCAGATCGACGTGACAAAGGAACAGGAAGCCTTACTTAACGCCGATGTGATTGTCTGGCAGTTCCCTTTTTCCTGGTATTCAGTGCCGGGGCTAATGAAGTTATGGATTGATCGCGTTTTCGTTCACGGTTTTGCCCATGGCTCCACCGCCAAACTGGGGGGCAAAAAATTACTCCTGTCATTTACCGCCGGTGCCCCGGAAAGCCTGTATTCCCCTGAAGGCTTGTTCGGTCACGATATTCAGCAGTATCTGGCACAGTTTGAAACGCTGGCAGTGCTATGCAATCTGGACATGCTGGAACCGGTTTACACCTTCGGGCTCAGTTATGCAGGGCGTGATGAAGCCAGAGTTCGCGAACAAATAATACAGGCGAAAGATCACGCCAGGCGCTTGATTACCGCGATCAAGAATAATGCGCCAGCTTTAAAAATGGCTGTCTAAAGAGGGTAAAAATGTATCTCATCAATATTACAGTGAATGACGATATAACGGCAGAGCAGCATGAAGCCCTTTTCACGCACCACGTAAATTGGTTTCAGAAATATTTTGACGCCGGTAAGTTTATTCTCATCGGCCCCTATAGCGATGCTAAAAGATCGGGGGTAATCATTGCCCGGACTGAAAACCGGGAGACGCTGGAAAGCATTCTGAGAGAGGACGCCTATTACCCTGATCTTGCTGAATATGAGATTCGCGAATTTACCCCGAAAATGGTGGGAAGCTGGCAATAAATAAAAGTGGCGACAATTTCCCATTCAACAACAAGGTCAGGAGATAACAATGCAATATGTAAACCTCGGGCGCAGCGGCCTGAAAGTCTCACGACTATGCCTTGGATGCATGAGTTACGGTCAGCCAGAACGTCTTCCTCAGCCGTGGTCGTTGGATGAGGATGCGTCTCGGCCGTTGATTTATCAGGCACTTGAAGCCGGAATAAATTTTTTTGATACCGCCAATATTTACTCCGGCGGAAGCTCAGAGGAAATCGTCGGTCGGGCGCTGCGCGATATGGCGTACCGGGATGAAATCGTCGTGGCAACAAAAGCTTTCTTTCCATGGCGCAATTCACCAAACACCGGTTTCCTGTCGCGAAAATCGTTGTTCCAGTCCATCGATGACAGCCTGACCCGCCTGGGGATGGATTATGTGGATCTGTATCAAATTCACCGTTTTGACCATGGCACACCTGTTGAAGAAACCATGGAAGCGCTTCACGATTTAGTGAAAGCCGGGAAAGTTCGCTATATCGGTGCGTCCTCAATGGAGGCCTGGCGTTTTGCGAAGATGCAGCATGTGGCCGAACGTAATGGCTGGACACGCTTTGTCTCTATGCAACCGCAATACAATTTACTGTATCGGGAAGAAGAGCGGGAAATGCTGCCGCTATGTGAGGATCAGGGCGTGGGCGTTATTCCCTGGAGCCCGATGGCACGAGGCAGGCTGACGCGCGACTGGAATGAAACAACCCCCCGAACACAGAACGACAGTTTTGCACTGAAAATGTATGAAAATGCGGCGCGGCAGGACCAAAAAGTGGTTGATGTTGTGGCGCAGATTGCCGCGGAGCGCTGCATTCCTCGTGCACATGTTGCGCTTGCATGGCTACTGTCTAAATCTGCAATCACCGCACCGATAATCGGTGCCACAAAAGCGGAACACCTTTCCACCGCAGTGGAAGCACTTAGCCTGACATTATCAGCACAAGAGATTGCCGCGCTGGAAGCACCGTACGTTCCTCATGTTGTTGATGGCATCGTACCGCCGCTGCCTGAACAAGCGCCACGGCTCACACGCCAGCGAATCAATCAGGAGTCGGGTGTCACGAAATAAATTGTGATGATGTCGTGGTTAATGCGCTTCATCAGGAATGGTGAAATAAATTTTAACGTTAGCGAAAAAGAGAGGTCATTGATGAACGCCGGGGTTGCTTTGCCACTGCTGTTGGCACTGAGTTGTTCTGCTGTTGCGCACGGACAAAACGAAACTGTTGCGCCCGTGTTCAATATTTTTGAACTCGCCATCAAGCAAGATAACAATACCGCATACGACAGCCTGGCTGAAAAGAATATTACGGCGTCGGTAACGGGCGAACCAGGAACGCTCGCGATGTATTCAGCCAGCAAGAGAGCGAACCCGGCAATTGCTTATGTCTTTGAAATTTATGCTGACAACCATGCTTATGACAAACATCTGAACTCAACGAGCTATAAAGAGTTTTTGCGCAAGTCACCAGATATTCTGGAAGCGAGTCAAAAACGCAGAATTGATGTGGTACCGCAATTTCTGGCAGATAAAAAGATTGTGCAGAGTGATAGCACGATCGCTAACTTTGTCATCGTTGTGGTGAAGCCAGAGTGTGGGCACGCTTTTCGCGATATTGTTTTACCCGAAATGGCACAGTCCATTAAGCAGGAAGACGGTGTTCTGGCAATGTACGCCGCTATTGATAAAGATAACCCTAATCGCTGGTATTTCTATGAAATATACGCCAGCGAAGAGGCGTATCAGGCCCATCGCCTGACCTCTCACTTTAAAGAATACATTGCGCAAACGGCAGATATGACGACGGATAAACAAGCCATTGCGATTAAACCAGGCAAGCTTATGAACAAAGGCGGTCTGATGTATACAATTAAGTGAACGACTGTCCACCAGACGAAAACGCCCGCTCTTCGCTCGTAACGGGCCTTCAGCTTCGTGACCTGGTCCTTTAATCCGTTGTTGGGTGTCGTGGAATCGATGACTCGTTATTCCACTGTGTTAAGTCTGGCCTGTTCCCCGTTGATTAATACATCGCGACGTTAGTAATGCCATCACCAATTGTGAACAGCCCCTCCTCACTCAAAACAGCCCTGGAGGGCTTACCGCCAGCCCGGCCCACAACAACTGGTTGTCCGCCGATACCTCAGCGCGGAAACGCCTTAAGGATAAAATCCCGGACGTAGGCAGTCCTACTGTTATTAGCCGTCCTTTTATTCCAGGCCAGATAAAGATGATTAGTCGGGGCAAGATCGGCAGGTGTGACTGAAACCAGGCGGCCACTTTTAAGGTCATCATTACAGTGGTAATCCGGCAACACTGTCCACCCATGACCCTCGCAGACCAGATCGCGAATAATACGCAAGTCCGGAATGGTGAATGCAGCCTGCATCTCAGGTGCTTTCTGGAACATGGCGGCCCACAACGCTCTGATCAACGGTAACTCTTCGTCGTAAGCAATCAGCGGTAAAGAGGCCAGTTTTTCAGCGCCAGGCGACGATCCGATCACCTCCGACATGGCGGGCGCATAAACCAGAAGCATGCGTTCTGTCAGCAAATGTGCGTAGCCGTACAGGCGCTCATCGGGCATTGATGCGGTTACCGCAAGATCCACGCTTCCTTCATGTAGCAGCGAGTAAATTCTCTGCTTATTACCGGTATGAAAACGCAGGCGGTATCCCTCCCCCATCAATGGAGCCATTACTGCCCCAAGGCAGGAATGAATAAAATCAGGTGGCCCGGCCAGGCTCACGGTCCCCCCATGAACCGGGCCAGAACGGAAGGAAGATAGCTTTTCTTCCAGACCGTCAATGAAAGGAGAAACGGAACGTGCCAGTTCATCTGCAGCTTCAGTCGCTGATACGCCTCTGGCCTGCCTGATGAACAAGCGTTTGCCAACCAACACCTCAAGAGACTGGATGTGCTGTGACGCAGCCGGCTGTGTGATTCCCAGCAACTCTGCTGCCTTTGAAAAGGAGCCAGAGCGATAGGCCTCAAGAAACGTTCGCAGATGGGTAAGATGGCTCATAATGGAGCGCCTTGCTGATGAAGTTTTTTGGTTAAAGTGAGCCCCTGCAGAACCAGGGTCCGCTCACTCACATAATCAACCCGTATTGCGCACGCATCTCGCGATTTAAGCTTGCTGATATTTACTGCTCTGGCTGCGTTTGATTTGAGCAAGTAACAACAGCAGGCCAAGCAGCGAAACAAACGCACCGCTGATGCCGGTATACACGATACCAACATGCGTAATGGTGAGTCCACCCAGCACGGAACCAAGTGCGATGCCGGAGTTGAAACCCGCGATATTCAGACCTGCAGCGACGCCCTGTGCATGAGGTACATGTTCCTCAGCGACGCCAATCAGACGGGCCTGCAGCGCTGGCACGGCGGCAAACGTCAGCATACCCAGCAACGCAACCATAATACCCATGCTTACCGGTGAAGATGCCAGCAGCCACATACCCAGCACTACAATAACAATACCGCTGATGATAAAAATATTTGCACGACTAACCCCCATGCTATCGGTAAGTTTTCCACCCAGAATATTACCTACTGCGGCGGTTATCCCGTATACCAGCATAAACAAACTAACCGTCTTGCCAGAAACCCCGGTAACCTGCGTCAGAACAGGCGCGATATAGGTGTAAGCGGTAAACGAACCCGCATACGCCAGCACCGTGACCAGCGCACCAGCAAGCAACTTACGGTTAAACAACATGCTGATATTCTGCATGGCTGAGCCGCCATGTTTGCCTGGTACGCTGCGTACCGGGTCTTTCATGCCGAACAGCAGTCCAAAGAATCCCAGCGCGCCGAAAGCGGCAATCGCGCCGAGAACCGGACGCCAGGACACCACACCGCCCAGCCATGTACTCAGCGGCACGCCTATCGCCATTGCCAGAGTAAAGCCACCAAAAACCACAGCAACCGCTCTGCCAGCTTTACCCGGACCAGCCAAACGAGCTGCTGTGCTTGATGCGGCAGCCAGAAACAGGCCATGTCCCAGGCCGGCAATGAAGCGGGCCAACAGTAATTGAGGTAATGTTGCGGAAAATGCAGCCGCCAGACTCCCTGTGGTAAAAACAACGGCGGTTGTAAGCATCACATTCTTCCGACTCCAGCTGGCTGTCAGCGCAGCTAATACCGGAGCGGCGAAGGTCGCACCAAGCGCATAGGTGGTAACCGCTGCCCCGGTCTGCTCCACACCCACGCCTAACCCCTCAGCCATGACGTCGGTCAACCCGATGGGGACAAATTCAGCGAGCCCGAGCGCAAAGGCACTGATAGTGAAAACATAAATAACGAATGGCATGACTGCCTCCTGATATAAGTGAGGAATGCAGTCTGATTAAGTCAGAGCGATAAATAAAATAATCTAAATTTCATCTGATATAAATTTATTTATATATGAGGGGGGGGATTTTTAGTCGTCAGCAATACTCGGAAAGGTTCTTCATGGTGTCTCGGCAGTGAGAACGTCGATAACGTACGAGGGCCATACAGTCACACTGATTTATTGAGAAAAGGAAACGCCCCTTACGGGACGCTTCCTGACGGCTACTCCAGATTAGCGTGCCGCTTAAACATCGTGTCGCTGGTTTCGCCGAGCTGGGCCATCAGCTCAAGTACGATAGCATCATAGGTAATAAAGCATAGCTGTTCGAAGGCTGACCCCATTGGTTGAGAAAATGCCCCTTCCTCACGGTCGTTATCTTCTTTCACGGTCCCGGGCAATACCAGGACACTTTTGGCCAGCTTGCCGATGGTAGACTCCGCCTTCATGGTGACTAACGCCACGTCAACACCACTGGAAACCGCTTTTTGCGCAAGACTGACCAGACTCCCCGTCTCCCCGCTACCGGAGCCAATCACCACCAGATCGCCAGGCTTCGTGTGGGGGGATGAAATTTCACCCACGATGCTCACCGAAAAGCCGAGGTGTAGTAACCGATTTGCGAACCCACGGATCGCAATGCCGCTTCGGCCAGCGCCCTGCAAAAAGATGTGCCCTGCTTGCTTAATCTGCGCAACAAACTGTTGTGCCTGAGCATCGTCAATTTTAAGGGCGTTTTGTTGTAACTCGCTCAGAATATCGAAGGTGTTCTGTTGAACGCTCATGTGATTCCCCTCCTCTTACGCGATGGTGCGACCACCGTCCATCAAAATTGTCTGCCCCTGGATGTAGGAGTTGTCCTTATCGGCCAGGAAGATCGCCAGGTTCGCGACATCATCAATAGTGCCAAGGCGACGCACCGGGATTTTTTCCAGCACCGCGTCGAGGTCGGCCTGAGTCGGATAATTAACTCGCATCATTTCACCGGTATCGATCAAACGCGGCGCGATGGCGTTAACATTGACGCCTTTTGGCCCCAGCTCTTTTGCCAGACCACGAATTAACCCTTCGCCACCCGCTTTACTTGCCGGGTAGCTGACCCCACCGCCGGTACCCGAAAGCGCCGAGCCAGAAGAGATATACACGATTGAGCCGTTATTCGTCGTGAAATCGCTATAGAACGCCTTAACGGTATTGAATAACCCCGTCAAATTGATTGCGATTGTTTTATTCCATTCTTCAAATGTTATGTCATTGACCTTATTGGCAAATGCCACTCCGGCGTTTAATACTAAAATGTCGATACGGCCAAACGTTTCAATAACCCTTTCACGCACGTTTTCCAGCGCCTGGGGATCGGAGACATCCGTTTTAACGAATAATGATTTCACATGACCAAACGTCAGTTCTGCAGCCGTTTTATTACCATTTTCTTCGTTGTAATCGACGATAACCGTATGAGCACCACGCTCCGCAAATTGTCTGGCAATGCCTTTACCAATTCCATGTGCCCCGCCCGTGACTAACGCGACTTTACCTGCAAAATTACTCATCTTAATTTACTCCTCAAAGCTTATAACAAAGGGGAGGATGACCTCCCCAAGGTGGTAATTTACATAAACTTTAAATAAATACTGGCTGGTATTCAGTGCGTTAATATTTACTGAATTGAAGCTCTCAATGCCTGGTAGCTTTCTTTTGGATCAGCATTAAATAGTGCCCCACCAACAACAATCAGATCAGCGCCGGCCTCTTTAACCTTTTTCGCAATGTCGGCGTTCACACCACCATCGACTTCAATCTTGATATTACGTCCCGCGACTAATTTTCTGGCATTCCTGATTTTCTCCAGACTCTTTTCAATAAATGTCTGACCTGGTTGGCCAGGATTGATGGTCATAATGAGAATATAATCGATATCATCCAGGAGATACTCAATCACCCTTTCTGGGGTGCCAGGATTAAGCACCACCCCGGCTTTACGGCCAGCCTTTTTGATTTTCTGAAGAATATAATGCACGTGCGGCGTGGACTCATAGTGCACCGAAATCATTTCCGCACCAGTATTAATGACATCATCAATATGTCTTTCCGGATTTGCCAGCATCATATGCACATCAAAAATCATCGAACTTGCTTTTTTCATTGCGGCGATTTGGTTAGGACCGAACGCGATATTGCTTACGTAGGTTCCGTCCATCAGATCAACATGCAGAATTTCTGTCTTTTCTGTTTCCAGAAACTGAATTTCTTCCTGCAAACGTAAGAAGTTTGCTCCAAATATAGAAGGTAAAATTTGTGCCATTGTCGTCAACTCCGTTAATTAGTGAGTTACTGTACTCATCCAGTAGGTCAGAATTTCCCATGGGCCGGTTAATACAAAGTCCGTACCCTGACCATTCAGGCCAACGCCAGCACCGTTCAGGAATTGCGTGGCGCCTGGGGCTACATATCCACCCAGGTACATCACCACAATACAGAACAGTAAGGTTGAGATAATCGAGCGGATAACGTTGCCGTTACTCACCATGACCGTCATGGTCGTCATGTAAATAATTGACATCAGCACACCAATTGGGAAAATCTGAATCCCCGGTAATACCAGCGCACACAGCATAGTCAGTGGAATAGTGATCACCGTGACAGTCACCGTCGCCGGGTCGCCAAGCGCCAGTGCGCAGTCCATCCCGATATTCAGTTCTGCATCTTTACCCATCTGCTTTTGCATGATTTCTTTGGCGCTCTTACCAATGGGATTGAGCCCTTCCATCAGCACGCCAACGACTTTTGGCAACAGTACCATCACACCAGCGACCCCCATGGCCATCGGCACGATCGTGGTGACAGGCTGTTTGGTTAACAGGCCCAGCAGGCAACCGACAATGACGCCGATGATCGCTGGCTCGCCAAATACCCCCAGCCGTTTATGAACACTTTCCAGGTCGACATCCAGCTTATTTAAACCAGGGATGTAATCGATAATTTTGTTAACTACCCAGGCAAATGGCAGTGTCCAGCCAATGTGGATCATCGTGGTACAGGTCGTGCCTTCCAGCCCATAGTATTTCTGCCATCTTGGCGCAATCAGATCACCAATAAAAAGCGCGACAACGCTCAGTGCGACAGCAATACCCAGGCCAAGGAAAAAGCTGTCGAAAACAAAGTATGCCAATGCACCAGGTACCAGGAAGTGCATGTAGTTCCAGATATCGACATTCAGCGTTTTGGTCAGTTTCAGGCGAACAAGTATCAGATTCAGAATGATACCAATCGGGATAACCATCGCCGCAAATGGCGCAACCCATGCGGCAGCGCCTACCGCAGGCCATCCAATATCAGCAACCGTGAATCCACTACCGATTTTTGAATAATACTCGATGGCTGGATGCAGTGAGGTATTTAGCAGGCCAACAACCAGACCCAGACCGATAAAACCGATACCTACGGTGATACCAGATTTAATGGCCGCCCCCACTTTCATGCGGAAAACCAAACCTAACAGAAAAATAACCAGCGGTAATATTGCTGTGGCGCCCATGCTGGTAATCGTAAAGATAATATCTTTTAACATTTCCATATAACCACCCCCGTCGTTTCTCAGACTTTAGCTTTTGGAAATCTCAGTTAATAATGCACCTAATTTC
This sequence comes from Klebsiella sp. R390, assembly GCF_051131745.1. Lineage (NCBI taxonomy): Bacteria > Pseudomonadati > Pseudomonadota > Gammaproteobacteria > Enterobacterales > Enterobacteriaceae > Klebsiella > Klebsiella sp. R390. The sequence continues at coordinate 249,797 of NZ_CP180445.1, forward strand.
TGCCGGAGCACCGCTTCATTAATGCCAGTAATAAAACCAGCCACGCTCATGTGAGGTTTTCCAATATCACCTTTATAATTATTGGTGGTTAGCACAACGTCAGCACCTTGCATTTCAGATGCTAACTCTGACATGCTGCATTTATTGATTTTAACGTTTGCAATACCATATTCAGCGCATACCGATTTAACTTCATCAGCGGCTAAGGTTGAGGTGGCAACGCCACTTCCGCAGGCTACGAGGATAGTAATCATAATAAGGCTCCGGATGCTTGTTATTTAATTATTTTGTTGATGAACATAGCCTTTGCTTCTTCCATTGGAAGCGCCAGCAGTTGATGGTAAAAATCGACTATCTGCAAATGGTTAAACAGAGCTTTCAGCAGCTGAAGCTGATCGGCCGGATCGGTTACAACCAAATTAATGACCAGGTTTACCCATAATTTTCCGTCGCCATCGGCCTCATTAACTTCAATGGCCTGAGGCAGACGAATAATATAAACGGCAGGTTTAATTGCGTGCTGACTGTCGCAATGCGGAATGGCGACAGAGTAGCCATCCAACTGAATGCCGGTAGGATAATCAGCTTCGCGTTCACGAAGGGCATTCAGGTAGGAATCCTTCACAATCCCCGCAGCAGTTTGTGTTGCATGGATATGCTGCAGGACCTCATCATAATTTTTGAATGCGGAACCATCCGCGACTTTGACTGTAATAGCGCTCACGTCTTCCTCTCCTCACTACACATGATATGCTCATGTGAGCTATCGATTTATCATGTGAGCATTTATAGCACATCGCTTTTGTCGGATTCTGAAGAGGTTTCAAAAGTTATAACTTGATCACAATAAATCACATTAGCGCACATACTTTTTCGCTCATATGAGCAATATCGCCAATAAGACTCACTAAGAAATCAATTTAACTCATTGAATTAAAATAAACTTGATGAAATAACTCGTCAGAGTGCTGTTTTTGATGGCATCTGCATTAATTGCTCTTATGAGCAGCGAGGGTTATACGATGTGACATGACGGTGCGATATCACACCGTCAGTGATAACAGATTCAACACGTTATGACAGTGGTAAACTTTGAGACTTCTGCAATACCGTCTTTATCCGCGATCTCATTTGTTATGAGAGCCGTGATTTCCGACCAGTCGCAAATCTTGAACAGGCTGCTGCGCTGGAACTTGGTGTAGTCACCCAAAATGTATTTTTTTTCCGACCGGGCAATGATGGTCCTGTCCAGAAACGCATCAGATGATGAAGGTGTCGAGGGACCGTTCATTTTGCTAAAGCCATCTGTACCGATAAAACACAGATCAACGTTGATATCGTTAATCATTGATACCGCCCAGCCACCAAACACCGAAGAGCTTTTTTTCCTCAGTTCCCCACCAAAAAGGAAAACCTGATTATCTGATTCGATGAGTACGCTGGCTACCGGGAGCGAATCCGTAAAAATTTTGAAGCCGGATTTCATACACAACAGGTTTGCCAGCTCAAAGTTAGAGCTACCTGTACCAATGATCATTGAGCTGTTTGGCGGGATAAATTCGAGGGCCTTTCTGGCAATAGCTTGTTTAAAGGAGCTGTTCTCTTTTTCCCTGACCTGAAAAGGATGCTCAACTGCCCCCTGCTTTAAGGTTGCGCCGCCATGGCTTTTAACCAGCAATCCTTTTTGTTCAAGATGAGTCAGATCCTTTCTGATGGTTTCGTAGGTAACTTCATACTTTTTCGCAAGGTCGCTGACATACACGGTCCCTGCAGAAATAATCTCTTCAAGTATTAGCTTTCTCCTTTCTTCAACCAGGTACATCCTTCCTCCTGAACCGTATTGCGAGTGATTTTGAACAGAGCATAGCACAGAAGAAGCAAACAAAAGCAAACCTCTGCCAAATGTGGGGCACGACATTTGAACGATAGCAAGAGAGCCTCCCGCTAAATAAAACAAATCTAACAACATGATATTTATTGGTTTTTAATTTTTTTAATCAAACCAATATCCAGACCAACGATCGAGGCGTTTCTCTTTCAAAACCCAGCCACTATTGTGATTAGTTAGCTTTTATTTGTTTTTATTGGTTTTTAAATTCTTAAATATCAATTATATACGAATTTTGTGACGACGATCTCAGTTGACAACCAACATTTACCAACCTCATACTTGGTTTAAGTTACTAATGAGGTGAGTTGAGATGAAGACGAAGATTGCAATCGCAAGCGATGATGTGGGATTTGATCGTAAGGAGGAGATCAAAAAATACCTCGTGGCAGAGAAAAATGCCGAGATTGTGTACGATCCTGTGAAATGCAAAGAGGACGGCGCCAATAATTTTGCTCGCCAGGCGGACGAAATGGCTGGCGTGATCCAACGTGACGAGTGTCGTCTGGGGATTTACATCTGTGGTACCGGTATCGGATTTACTTGTCAGGTGAACAAACACTGGGGTATACGCGCTGTCGCCGTGACTAACCCCTATTCGGCAAAGCGCGCGCGGCTGAGTAACAATGCACAGATCATTGGTCTCGGCTGCCGGGTGAATGATCTTGAGTACACCAAAATGATCGTCGATGCATGGTTTGACAATCCGTTCGACTTTGCAACAGCAAGAGAGAATTCCAAAAAGAACCTGCTGGAAGCTGAGCGCAGTGACAACCTGCTGCTGACAAAACCGGATGATATTCGCTGGAATATGGGTTTCAGACCAGATGATGAGAGCTCTGAGGGCTAAAAAATGGAACTGATCACACAGTTTATCAATGACCTGGGTAACTTTATTTTTATACCGGTTATCTTCCTTGTACTGATGAAACTTCTGGGGCGTCCGTTATCCGAATGTATTTCATCGGCCATCAAAGTCGGTATTGGTTTTATTGCATTAACCATGACCATCAAGCTGATGCTTGAAAAAATGCAACCTGCGGTCACCGGCCTTGCCGAGGCTACAGGCTCTTCGCTCAGCGCTATTGACGTTGGCGGTGCGGCAACGGCAGTCATGGGTTTTGGCTCCAGCATGGGGGCGATTATCATTCCGCTGTGCGTGGCGGTTAACATCGCGATGCTGTTTGCTCGCCTCACGGACTGCGTGAACGTCGATGTGTTTAACCTGCACCAAAATGCCTCAATGGGTGCAATTGTCGGGGTTTACTCAGGCAGTTTCTTATATGGTGTACTGACCGCGGCATTATTCCATGTATGGGCGCTTATTGCGGCGGACCTGGGCGCGAAGAATAACGAAAAATTCTTCAACTTGCCTAAAGGGGTTGCTATCTCGCACCCGGTTGCCAACACCTACCTGCTGTTCGCCTATCCATTTAACTGGGTTTACGATCGCATCCCAGGTTTTCGCAATCTGAACGTCACCGCTGAAAGTATTCAAAAGCGTTTTGGTATTCTCGGCGACCCAACCATGGTCGGTTTCATCATCGGTATTCTGCTTGGATTCTGCGGTTATGGTTGGGAATCACCGTACCATACGATCATCGCCAGCCTGCAGCTCGGTATGTATCTGGCTGCGGTGATGCTTCTGCTGCCACGCATGACCTCCATTATGATGGAAGGCCTGGTACCGCTGTCCAACGTCGCACGTAAGAAACTGGTTAAGCGCTTCCCAGATCGTGAGATTACCGTCGGTATGGACACGGCACTGATTGTCGGACACCCGTCAGTTATCGCCCCAGCCCTGCTGCTGATCCCGGTCATTGTCATCCTCGCGGTGGTACTTCCTGGTAACCGCGTTATGCCGCTGGGTGACCTGTCGCAGTTTGTCTTCTTTATTGCGTGCATGGTGCCTGTTTTCAACGGCAACATTATCCGTACCTGGGTCACGTCAATCATCCTGTTTGGTGGTGGCCTGTATATCGCGTCCTGGATGGCTCCGGCCACCAACGAAGTATTCCAGAAATTCGGGACTAACCCTGATGCGAGCGTGATGTATTCATCACTTAACCCGTCAGCTAACCCATTCACGGGCCTGTTTGCCGCACTCAGCCATGTCGGTATCGCAGGTTATGCCCTTGCTGCTGTTCTGCTGTTATCAGTGGGATACTTGCTTAAACAGAAGTCACGCCGTCAGTTAAAATCTGAAGCAGAAAAAACGGCTTAATAATTCAATAAGGTAACTGAAAATGAAAAAGATCTTAGTGGTTTGCGGTAATGGTATTGCTTCTTCCTCCATCATGGTTTCTGTCCTGCAGGACTATCTGAAAGAGCAGAAGCTTGAAGCTCAGGTTGATAAATCCTCTTTAATGGCCTGCACGACTGACACCTTTAACAGCTACGACCTCATCGTGTCATCCACCAAACTGGACAATCCGGGCATCACCACCCGTGTCATCGTGGGTGCGGGTCTGTTAACCGGGCTGGGTGAAGACGAAATCTTTGATGCTGTTAAAGAAGAAATGCAGAAGTAGGTGAACAATGAAACTTGAGATTCTGGTAAACGACGTTGAGGGTACGATCGCTGACTGGCATGCTGCTATTGAGTTTGCTGGCCAGAAGCTGCTGGAGAAGGACTACATCACACCCGAGTATATTCAGGCATGCCTGACGCGTGAGAAAACTTACCCAACCGGCTTGTTAATGGCTAACGGTCAGGGTATTGCCATCCCTCACGCGGACTATACCCTGGTAAAGACCAACAGCATTAGCATCGTGCGATTTGACAACGGAGTGCTCTTCGGTCAGATGGAGGACGCTGACCTGACCGTTGAATGCGGCATTATGTTCAACCTCGCCTTCGCAACCAGCGATCAGCATATGTCGGTCCTGCGTCGTCTTTTCACGCTTTTCCAGGACATTACGTTCATCGAATCATGCCGCCATCTCCATACGCATGAAGTCGGGAAATATGTTGAAGAGATGCTCTCCGCATCCTGATAAACAAAAAGCAGATACCTCAGTATCTGCTTTTATTTACACAAGATTTGCCCCTATGAAAAACTATACTCTTGTTTTAAAAGAATTAGCTTCGCTTGCCGACAGATTTGATGAGCATGAATTTCACGCCATCATCAAGGCGATGACCACCGCAAACCATATTTTTCTTGCCGGCGCCGGCCGTTCAGGACAGATGATTAACGCGTTCACCAACAGGCTGATGCATCTGGGTCTGTCCGTCAGCGTGGTGGGTGAAATCAGCTCCCCTCATTCTCATCAAAACGATCTGATGATCGTGGGTTCCGGCTCCGGAGAAACGCAGCGTCTTATCAACCAGGTTAACATTGCTAAGAAGAACGGAGTAAACATTGCCCTGATTACGACAGCACCGGGTTCAACCCTGGCGAGCCTGGCTGACTATGTGTTAACCATCCCCACCGATGACAGCGTGCAACCTATGGGCTCTCTCTTTGAGCAGGCGAGTCTACTGACATACGACAGCATGGTGTTAGCGTTAATGGAAAACCTCAACCAAACCAACCTGACGATGAAAGCACGCCACGCCGATATTGAGTAACGTCGGCGCGGAATATGTTTAGCACGGCCATCACTCCAGCAGCTTGATGGCCGTATCAAAATCAGTGATTAACACCTTAAGCAGCCCGGATTTTAACGAAGCGACAATGCCTTCGAATTTTTCTTCACCACCCGCAACACCTATCAATTTTTTGGTGTTTCTTAACTGTTCCGTAGTAATGCCAAAGCCCAACCGATTGAGGGGACAATCCAGAACGTCGCCGTTGCTATTCACCAGGGTTACACAGACGTCCGCAGTGATATCCTGGCTCATCAGCGACTCACGCCAGGCTTTTGGGAAGATATCACACAAGCTGGACGACCCGGTTTTCCAGGCGCCAATACCGGTGATAACCACGTCCATATCAGGATAAAATTTCTGTGTGTCGAGGACCGCCTGATCTCCCGATAATTTATCTGCCAGGCTTTCATCATCAACCCACATAGGGACATACATTGGATGGGCTTTACCATGCGAGATAGCGGCAATTTTATGAATGAGATCCACCGGTCCCTGACTGAACTCAATCCCCGGATGAACACCTGAGAGCTGAACAACATCCAGTGACGGTAAAGAAACCAGCTGGCTGACGGTACTGGATAATACCCTTCCCCACGCTATTCCAAATTTCATGCCTTCCTGCAGAGTCTCGCTCAGATAATTCGCAGCGATCCCGCCCAGCTTCACATTCAGCTGTTCCTGCGTCGACCAGGATTCAGATGCCGGAAGGACGACTGCTTCCATCAGGTGGTATTTTTCACACAAATTCCGGGCAATCTCTTCATCCAGCGCCTGCTGCTTCGGAAAGAGGAATTTAACATACTCCTGCTGGATAGCTTCATCGATGAGTCGTGCGACTTTGAAACGCGATACACCCAGCTCCTCAGCGATTTCAACCTTGGTTTTCATCTCCGCGAAATAACGTCTGGCGACTAAGGAATAAAGATAACGGGGATCGGAATGTTGCCAGCGAGACGGGGTTTTGGTTCTGGGCATGTCATTTATCCTTTTGAGGGCCTGAACGGGCGATCGCATCCGTTCAATTCTTCCAGCTAAAAATCACTCATAAGAGTATACATTTTTATGCTCAAAAGGTTACATCAAGTGGGTGAAGTGTTAGATATGTGTGATTCAGAACACTAAGTTTACCCTACTCGTACCGGGGGATAACCTGCGGCCGCAATCATGACCAGCGCTTACCCCTGCATTTTCAATCACGAGCGTTACTCTGCACTCGCTCCCGAACCAGATTTCCGGCACAGCACCCGCACTTTACGGGTCATTAACCGGGTGGGCTCCAGCAGCACTATCCCCATCACGATCCCCGACAGCCGGCTAAACCCCGGGTCGACGTTGATAACATGCGAGTGATCTGGGGTCAATGACACCAACAGTGCCAGGGTCAGTTGCGTGCCGACATACTTAAATGACAGCGTGCCGCTGTTTTCAATCGTACGCCCGATAAACATCCCCAACACCAGCACCGCATATATCAAACCGGGATTTATCTGACCAAGGGTAATGGCGATAAACGCCAGGCTCGCCCCCAGCAGACAGCCAAGAAAGCGATGGGTAATTTTGATGCGTGAAGGATGGCAGGAGCGATCGACCGCGTTGAGTGGGATAGTCATCACCGCCATTATCGTAATCACCGTTTGCGATAATGAGGCGATGTTCAACTCGCGCCAGGCGAGAGGCACCAGCGCCAGCGCGATCCCGCCCTGCAAAGCATGAAACCCGGCTTTTGTATGCCAGCAAAAATAGGGGGCAGAGCTGGCTTGCACCCTGCCCGCGTCAGCCACTGAAAAAAGTCGCCGGCGGATCAGCGCGGTGGAAAGCGCGCTCACCACTATAGAACAGGCGGTGCCGATGCTAACTTCAACAATACGCGCCTGCGCAAAGTACCGAACGGTATGCATGCCATGCTCAATCCCGTCCATACTCACCATGGTGAAGGTTATTCCCATAAACAGCCAGGCATAGCCGTGTCGGGTGGTCAGCGCGAGATAGAGGCCTACAGTAGCCACAAGACCGAATACCAGGCTGCTGTACAGCGTGCCGTGGCTGCCCACGGCCAGAAACTGAGCCAGCAGCGCCCCGGAAAGGGTTCCCATAATCCGCAGCACGCCGCGTTCAAGGCTTATCCAGACATGCGAGCGCATCACCATATAGCCGCTGAATGCCGCCCAACCAACATGCGGAAGCTGGAGTTGATGGGCCATAAAAATAGCGCAGAACACGGAGACCACCGCCTCACCGCTATCAATCACCCGGGTTTTATTTCTCGCCCCGTCAACCAGTTCCTGAAACAGTAAACCGGGCACGGTTTTCAACTGAGTGAATGAATTTAACAACGTCATAATAATGGGCATTCTGTTTATTAATATGTTAAACAATGTGAGTCTTGCTTATAAAAAAGAGCACAATTGATGCGTATTTAATCAGCCAGAAGCCCGATCGGTAATAACCATCATCATCGCCGTTGCCAGCTCGCCCTTCCGCACCACCAAAATAAAATAAGTACAATGTAGCGCGATAAAAAAGTATATTCCTGAGGCGTGAGATGAGATATTCACTTTCCAGGTAAGAAGTTATATATAAAATATATATACCCGTCATACGTCAAGTTACCTGGGTGTTGGCTGCGCTCATTATTCGGCTCATCTATGAGCTTCACCCTTATCAGGGTCGCTGCCATCTATTGCCCATGATTCAGTGTGTTAGAGGAAACAATGGAACTCAGACATCTCAGGTACTTTCTCGCGATAGTCAATGCTAAAAGCTTTACCCACGCCGCAGAAGCCCTGGGCATTGGTCAACCGCCCCTCAGTATGCAGATCCGCGATCTGGAAAAAGAGGTCGGGACCGAACTTTTTCACCGGGTTGCCCGTGGGGTTGAGCTGACCCCGGCCGGCAATGAGTTCTATCAGGTGGTGAAAGCGATTCCCGGACTGGTAGAAACCGCCAAAACCGCAGCACTCAAGGCCTCACGCGGTGAGTCCGGGATCCTAAAAGTGGGTTTCACGACCTCTTCGGTGTTTAACCGGGCGGTCACCCAGTCCGTGAAAACCTTCAGCAAAAAGTATCCGTCGCTCGAAATGCAGTTCGAAGAGACCCACACCAATATGCTGATTAACAGCGTCAACAATGGCACGCTGGATGTGGCTTTCGTCAGAACCGAACACCTTGCCGAAACCGCGTTGCGCCTGCAGGTGATCCTGCACGAGCCGTTGGTCGTGGCATTACCGATGGACCATCCTCTGGCGCAACGCAACGAGATATCGTTACATGAAATCGCCTCAGAACCGCTGATTATGTGCCCGCAAGAGCGCAGCCGCTTTTTACACAACACCATCCGCCGCATCTCGGATGAGGAAGGCGTTACCCTTACCTACAAGCGCACCACCCCGACGGTGGCCTCGATTATCAACCTGGTCTCGGCGGGGCTTGGGATTTCAATCGTCCCTTCTTCACTGGAAAATAACGCCAGCGCCGGAATTGATGTCGCCTTTGTGAAAATTAACCATAAAAATGCCAACGTGCCGCTGTCGATCGTCAGTAGAGCCAATGAACGTTCACCAGCGGTCACCCATTTCCTAAAAATGTTTGTTTAACACACCCGCAGCTATGGCGCTCAGTGACCACTCAGAGATATTTTTGTTTGATTTTTATGCGCAGACACTCGCAGGTCACGCTCTGTTTTTTCACATCATCGGGGGTTAACAGCGAAGGCCGCCAGCTGCCCCGCTGGCACTGACAGTAAACTCTGCCGCTGCTCAAGACCGCGTAGCGTTTGCTGCCGGCGTAGATATTTGCCTCAAGGGTTTGGTGGGCATCATCCAGCGTCAGATCGTCACGTCTCGCCACCAGCGCATTCACATTAAAAGTCCTGAGTAGTTCCTCATTCAGTCCAAATCGTAGGGCCGTATTGCGCAGCGATGCTTCCAGCTCCAGAGCAAACACGTTGAATAAGCGGTCGGGCATATTGTCCAGCATCCAGCTAAAGGCCGCGGAGGCTTCAGGCGTTAACATTAATGATTTCATCACTACCTTAAATAAACGTCCCGGCAACCGGATCGGCTAACCACACGCACCAGGCCATTACAATAAATATAAATGCAAAGATACAAGGGGCTAATTTCCCCTCTCCCAATAACCACGTGAATAATTTGCACAATGTGAGCCAGCCGAATCCACTCACAATCAATAAACAAAGAGGCATTTAACGTTATCACAACCTTTCAACAGCGCACGCACATTTGCGAACTTCATTTAACGCATACAACATTTAAAAACAGTCACGCCACCCAATGATTTTTATATTGATAAATGGGTTATTCAGAATACATTTCGGACTGCATCCGTTGTGGTAAGCATGGCGTTCGAATAGTGCAGATAGTAATTGTGCTAACGTTGATGAGCTATATACTGCAAACAGCAATATCCATCTATTTTTTATATGGGACGTTGGTAATAAATTCTCATTGATGATGATTGTATTCACGGACCCACGCGACGTTGCCGCCATCAACGCCACGTCGGGAGGCAACGTTCACTATTACTGCGGAAATTCGACCCGGGGCTGAAGCTGATAGACCCACGCGGTCACCTGCTCACCTGTTAGGGTAGTCACCAGCACCTCAACACGATCATACCCCGCTTCGAATGCATCGAGCATCGGCCAGTGCGCCGTGAGATTATCGGAGACAAACAGATAGCCGTCGACGGGCATCCCGTCGGCATCAAGCACGATGCCAGGGAAATCTGCTGCCTCGCCCCATCCCCGCGCATAAAAAGTGCCGTTCACCTGGCCCGCCAGCCATTCTCCGCCGATATTTTCCAGAATAAAGGCATTCTCGTGACCCGGACGCAGCGTCCCGTAGACAAATAAACGTTCCATTATCCCTCTTCACCACAACCATCAATGCCGCAAGCGGCCGGAAAAACTTAAAATACGGGGGAAGCAGGCGCTTAGCAAGCGGCCCAGCCCTCCCCCGTCACGATCGCCAGCAGGTAGCAGAGTTTCAGCTGGCAACAAAAAAATTTTCTGCCCCGCGTATGGACTCTTTCCCTGAAAATTCAGCCACTTTAGCCTCGCACGGTGGCAAACGCTTTACGCGCCGGGTTGCCGATTCGTCATTCCTGGCGTATGCCTGGTGTGTCTTGTATACCCTCAACCTCACACTCCATCCTGTCAGGAGGCTTTACATGAGCAAACTTGGGATTAATGGCTTTGGTCGTATTGGACGTCTGGTATTGCGCCGTTTGCTGGAAGTTGACAGCCCGCTGGAGGTGGTGGCGATCAACGATCTCACCTCGCCGAAAGTGCTGGCCTATTTGTTAAAACATGATTCGAACTACGGGCCGTTCCCGTGGAGCGTTGATTTTACGGATAGCGCCCTGATTGTGAACGGTAAAACCATCACCGTGTATGCCGAAAAAGAGGCCAAGAATATTCCGTGGAAAACGGTGGGTGCAGAGCTGATTGTCGAATGCACCGGTTTCTATACCTCAACCGAAAAAGCACAGGCCCACCTCGACGCGGGCGCAAAAAAAGTGCTGATCTCCGCCCCGGCCGGCGATATGAAAACCATCGTCTTTAACGTCAACGATGACACCATGACCGCCGATGACACGATTATTTCCGTCGCCTCCTGTACCACCAACTGCCTGGCGCCGATGGCGAAAGTGCTCGACGATGCCTTTGGTATCAAACTTGGCACCATGACTACGATTCACGCCTATACCGGCACCCAGTCTCTGGTGGACGGGCCACGCGGTAAAGATTTACGCGCCTCACGGGCGGCGGCAGAAAACATCATTCCGCACACTACCGGGGCGGCAAAAGCGATTGGGCTGGTGATCCCGGCACTCAGCGGTAAGCTCAAAGGCCACGCCCAGCGGGTACCGACCAAAACCGGCTCGGTCACTGAACTGGTCTCCATCCTCGGCAAAAAGGTGACCGCCGAGGAGGTCAATCAGGCCATGAAGCAGGCGGCAGAGAACAACGACTCTTTCGGCTACACCGAAGAAGAGATTGTCTCGTCCGATATTATCGGCAGCCATTTCGGCTCGATTTATGATGCCACCCAGCTTGAAATCGCCGAAGCCGGCGACGTCCAGCTGGTCAAAACCGTTGCCTGGTACGATAACGAATACGGTTTTGTCACTCAGTTGATTCGCGTGCTGGATAAATTTGCCCGCTAGCCGTGCCCTGAAAGCAAAAAGCGGATAGCCAGGCTATCCGCTTTTATTTTCCCACCCCACAACGCTTACGATTGCAGGTAGACCACCTGAGTTTGCAGGTATTCATTCAGGCCATGACGCCCGTCTGCACCGCCGATCCCCGATTTACGCCAGCCCGCATGGAAGCCCTGCATCGCTTCAAAGTTTTCGCGGTTGATGTAGGTTTCGCCGAATTTCAGCCCTTTTATCGCTTTCATGGCGACGCTCAGATCCCGGGTATAGATAGATGAGGTCAGGCCATAATCACTGTCATTAGCCATGGCCAGCGCCTCTTCCAGCGTGTCAAACGCCACCACCGGCAGCACCGGGCCAAAGGTCTCTTCGTGAATAATGTCCATCTCCTGGCGTACGTCCAGCAGCAGAGTCGGCGGATAGAAGTAGCCTTGTCCCGCCACAGCTTTGCCGCCCAGTGCCAGACGCGCACCCTGAGAGAGCGCTTTCGCCACTTTCTGCTCGACGCGCTCCAGCGCGGCGGCATTGATCAGTGGTCCCATCGCGATATCGCTGCGCACGCTCGGGTCGCCAAACGCTACCGCTTTGAGCGCCTCGCCCAGACGATTGACGAAACGATCGTAAATCCCCTTTTGCACATACACTCGTTCAACGCAGTTGCACACCTGCCCGCTGTTGATCACCCGCGAATCGACCACCGCTTTTACCGCCAGCTCGAGGTCGGCGTCATCCATCACAATAGCCGGGGCTTTACCGCCCAGTTCAAGGCACACTTTGGTGATATTTTTGGCCGCCGCGGCCATGATTTTTTCGCCGGCACCGACGCTGCCGGTCATGCTGACCATCGCCACTTTCGGGTTGGCCGCCAGCTCCTGGCCAACGGTTTCCCCGCGGCCCAGCACCAGATTAAAGACCCCTTTCGGCAGGCCAATCTGATCGACGATCTGTGCAAAGGCGATAGCGTTATTGGGAGTAAATTCGCTTGGTTTAATGACGATGGTGTTGCCGGTAATTAGCGCCGGCGCCAGCTTGCGGGCAATCAGGAAAAACGGGAAGTTCCACGGCAAAATTCCGGTGGTGACCCCCAATGCGCGCTTGAATACGAGGATATTCTCGCCCGGACGGTCGCTCTGGATGATTTCACCTTCATAGCGGCGCGCCCACTCGGCCATATATTCAAGGTAATCGGCGGTAAACGCCACTTCCACCGCCGCCAGCTGCTGGATTTTGCCCCCTTCCGCGACGATCAGCCCGGCAATGTCGTCGGCGCGTTCACGGATCCCGGCAGCAATTTTGCGCAGCCAGCCCGCACGTTCAATCGCCGGCAGCGCTTCCCAGGCCGGCTGTGCTCGTTCCGCGGCGTCAATCGCTGTGCGCGCATCGTCAGCCGTGCCGTCAGGGATGCGCGAAAGCAGCGTTTCGGTCGCCGGGTTGTGCACATCGATCCAGCCGTCACCGCTCCCGGCAACAAACTGACCATCAATATACATCTGATGCTGAACGGGTGCTGTCATGGCCTGCTCCTGTAGATTTAGTGTTTTTAACAAGTAATTGTTTTGTTAAAAATCTATCCACGAAGCGTGATAAACCCAGCATCTGTACGCGATTTTGTGAATCAGTTCATGAAAAAGGCCGTTCACCACGGCCAGAAAATTACATTCTGGCAACAAAAACTGCCCGTTTGCGACAAAACGCGCGCAAACGGGCAGTCATTACGCCAGAGTGCGCGCTTGCAGAGCGTCAGTCAGCAGGCTGTCTGCCCGCAGACGTTCCCAGGCCGCCAGAATGGGCGCCGGGATATCCACATGAACGATAAAGCCTTTACCGCGCGGGCCATAGCCTTGCGGGTTATCCTGCAGGCGCGGCAGTTCCCCGAGAATCAACGACAGGTAGCGCCCGACGGGCCACACGCCGTCAGCCTCGTGGCTAAACGCAACCCCTTGTGGAGTGTTGCCCAGACACGGCGTAAACCCCGGCGTGCTGAACCACCGCGGTGCCGCCTGTACGCCCTGCCAGATGCGGGCAAACGTCGCCATGGTGCGTCGCTGCATGGTCGGGTCCTGAATCACCACGCCGCAACGAGGCTTCATGCCGCGTGCATCAAGGGTCTGACGGGTAAATAGCGCGTTCTCACCGCAGTTGGTTGAGCGGTCCTCAACCACCAGTTGTTCCCGTGGAATGTTCCAGAACTGATGCGCGATATCGGCAAGGATATGCGCTTCCGGACGACCGTCTACCGGCAGTTCGCGATAGCGCGGATCCTGCTGTACCGCGTGATAGAGGAAGGATGTTGAATGGCCGATCCCCCCGCTAATCAGCAGCGACGCCCCACTCTGTACCGCTAAGAGACAGGCGGTATCAATCGTTGGGATCACCGCATTACCCGCGAGAACCACCACATCAACAGCGGGCTGCGGTTGCTGCACGCTGAAATCGTCCAGCGCCAACCATTGTCCCACAAGGTTAGCCGCCGCGAGTGTCTCTTCCGAGAGGGTTGGAAATTGCTCTGTCATACTCACTCCTTTTTATGACTACTTATTGGGTCACGACGTGTTACCACATCATAAACCCTGCCTGGGGCCATCGGTGTATTGACGGCAATGTGTAACAAAACAGAAATAACAAGAAACATCTAAAAATCATCGGGTTGCACCTGAACAATTCACCACGATAATGCCAATAATTAGCGTAAACACGCACAATACAGAGCAAACACCGTGTGATATAGGGCATAAAACCGCTGTTTTCACTCAATTAACTCATCTGATGACTTGCCAAAAATAACACCCCACCCTAAGTTGCTTAACAATTACACAACCTTTTCTTGTACCAGGTTGCACCCAAATCACCACAGGTGCTACCTGGAACGTTATGACCATGGCGGAGTCGAGTGAATAATGACAATACACGATAGCAGTACCACATCCATCCTCAAGAAAAACAAGAAGGTGCTGATTGCCAGCCTCACGGGTAGCGCCATTGAATGGTTCGACTATTTTCTTTATGGCACCGCGGCAGCGCTGGTGTTCAATAAGATTTTCTTTCCGATGGTCGACCCGGTCATCGGGCTGATTCTCTCATGGCTCTCGTTCTCATTAACCTTCTTTATTCGCCCTATCGGAGGGGTGCTTTTCGCCCACATTGGTGACCGGATTGGGCGTAAAAAGACGCTGGTGCTGACGCTATCATTGATGGGCGGCGCCACGGTGGCCATCGGACTGCTGCCCACCTATGAGATGATTGGCCTGTGGGCGCCGGCGCTGCTGATTACCCTGCGTATCGTCCAGGGGATGGGGATCGGCGGTGAATGGGGCGGCGCGTTGCTGCTGGCCTACGAATATGCTCCGGAAAAGCGCAAAGGCTTTTTCGGTAGTATTCCGCAGGCCGGCGTCACCATCGGTATGCTGATGGCGACCTTTATCGTTTCTCTGATGACGCTGTTTAGCGAAGAGCAGTTCCTCTCCTGGGGCTGGCGCATTCCGTTTCTGTTAAGCTCAGTGCTGGTGCTGCTGGGCCTGTGGATCCGTAAAGATATCGATGAAACACCAGCCTTTAAACAGGTCAAAAAATCAGGTCAGGTGGCAAAAGCGCCGCTGCGCGATACCCTCAGGTTCCACTGGCGCGAAGTGCTGATTGCTGCTGGTCTGAAAGTCGTCGAAACCGCCCCGTTCTATATTTTCTCCACCTTTATTGTCAGCTATGCCACCAACACCCTGACCTACCAAAAATCCCAGGCACTGGAGGCCGTGACCCTTGGTGCGCTGGTCGCAACGGTGATGATCCCGCTGATGGGGCTGCTTTCCGATAAGATCGGTCGTCAGAAGATGTATTCCGTCAGCGTGTTCCTGCTTGGGTTATTTATTGTTCCGTGGTTCCTGCTGCTGGATACCCAAACCACCTGGGGCATTGTGATAGCCACGGTGATTGCTTTCGGCGTGCTGTGGGCGCCGGTGACCGCGGTTCTGGGAACCCTGTGTTCAGAAATTTTCAGTGCCAATGTACGTTACACCGGGATTACGCTGGGCTATCAGCTTGGCGCGGCGCTGGCGGGCGGTACGGCTCCGCTGATTGCTACCGGACTGCTGGCAAAATATGACGGCGACTGGGTGCCGGTGGCGTGGTATCTGAGCGGGACGGTGGTGATTTCGCTGATCGCTATCTTCTGCGCCAGTCGTCTGAAGCAGACCCCGGCTACCCCGGTTGCCCAGGCCGGTCAGCTGTCACAAGGGCAATAACACAATATCAATGAATCAAAGAAACGCCGGCAACAGTCCCTCTGTTGCCGGCGTTGCGCTACGCGTTAAGCCTCTCAAGCTGGCGTTGCCCTTCCCGCTTATGCTTGATCTTCCAGCACAGCCACAGCGCGATAAACCACAGCGGCGTCGCCAGCAACGCTTTCAGCGTATCCGGGTCGAAAATCATGATGAATATGGCAAAAGCGAAAAACAGCAGGCTTACCCAGCTCATCACCACGCCCGCCGGCATCTTAAAGGTCGACTGCTGATGCAGATCCGGGCGCTTGTGGCGATACACCAGATAGGCCACCAGAATCATCCCCCAGCTGAACACCACCATAATCGCCGCCAGCGTCGACACAATGGTGAACAGGGTCATCACGTTCGGCACCAGGAACAGCAGCAGCGTACCGCTGAGCATGCAGAAGCAGGAGAACAGCAGGCTGCGCACCGGAATCCGCGTGGAGCGAGACAGAATGCGGAACTGGCCATGGGCATGTTTTTCCACCGACAGACCGTACAGCATACGGGTGCTGGAGTAGACCCCGCTGTTGGCCGACGACATCGCCGAGGTCAGCGCCACAAAGTTGATTACCGCCGCCGCTGCCGGCAGTCCGGCGTTGGCAAACAGCGTCACGAAGGGGCTGGCATCCGGCGAAACGCCCGGCCAGGAGGCCACAGCAATTATCACCACCATCGACAGCAGATAAAAAATGATAATACGCAGCGGCAGCGCGTTGATCGCCTTCGGTAAAATCTTCTGCGGATCGCGGGTTTCGGCGGTCATGGTGCCGAGCAGTTCAATCCCGGTGAAGGAGAAAATGGCTATCTGGAAACCGGCAAAGAACCCGGTGATGCCGTGCGGCATAAACACGGCCGGGTCGGTGATATGGTGCAGCGAGGCCTTCACACCGTCGGGCGACGTCCAGCCAATGGCGATCATCCACGCCCCGGTGATGATCAGCGCAATAATCGTAATCACCTTGATCAGCGCAAACCAAAACTCGGCCTCGCCAAACATTTTCACCGACAGCAGATTAAACAGGAACAGGATCCCGAGAGTACTGAGCGCCGGCATCCAGGCCGACATCTCCGGAAACCAGTACTGCATGTAGCTGCCGCAGACCACCACGTCGGCGATGCAGGTCACCACCCAGCTCAGCCAGTAGGTCCAGCCCAGATAGAAACTGGCCTGCGGACCAAGATACTCGCCGACAAAATCGGCGAAGGAGCGATAGTCCAGCCGGGTCAGCAATACCTCGCCCATGGCCCGCATCACCATATAGGTAAAGAAGCCCACCAGCACATAGATGACGAGGATCGAGGTCCCCGCTACGGCAATATTTCTTCCCGCCCCCATAAACAGGCCGGTCCCGATAGCCCCGCCCAGCGCAATCATCTGAATGTGCCGGGCGCCAAGGCCGCGTTTGAGCTGCGACGGGCGCTCCCCCTCGATGGCAGACGTGGTCTGCCCCTCGCGTTGATGTTGAGTCATGTCGATTCCTTCAGGCAGGCAAAGAAAGGCATGGCGCGGCAGACTTCAGTAACAACCCGGCACGTTGACCGGTCGCCACTCCCGCATTCGGAAATAAGATGTACGGCGCGTGAGCCTGAACCACCCACGTTTTTTCCGGCTGGCGGGCAATCTCATACCCGGCGGGCAGCGCGGTGAAGTTTTCAATTTTCGGATCCAGGTTGAGCGTGAATTCGCGATCGCTCTTGATGATGCTCTCCTGCACCAGAAAATAATCCGCCGGCGCTTTCGCCCTCGCGGGGAGCGGCGCATCGGCAATCAACGCGCGGATCGCCGCTTCGGTTGCGGCGAACAGCGAGAGGTCATTCTCGCCGAACGGCATGACCTTACCCAGCTCCAGGGTGGCGCTTTGCGCGCCGAATGCTTCGCTGGTGTAGTGGGTAAAGGTGCCTCCCGGTTCGGTATGGCGCACGATGGCATCCATCCCGCTGGCCTGCAACAGCTGGTAAAAATCGGCGCTGTAGTCGCCGTCGTGCGCCGGAAGCAGCGCGAACTGCCGGTAGCGCGAGCCGCGAATGGCGGTATGCAAATCCAGATGCCGGCGCGTAACCGCGCCATGGCGATCGGCCGTGTTAAAAAAGGCCTCCACGACGCTTTCCAGTTCCTGCGCGCGCCGCGACTCGTTGCCCGGTGCCACGGCCCGATGTCGCCCGCCAAACAGGCGGTTCAGGTCGTTATGCCAGTAGCGACGGCTGGCGCGCATCGCCGGCAGGTTACCGAAGATCAGCAGCAGCGCATGCTGTAGCGGCTGCTGGCCCTCGCTCAGACCGTGCATTACCTGCAGCAGGATCTCAATCGGCGCGGTTTCGTTACCATGGATCCCCGCCGACACCACGGTGGCCTGGCTCCACGGCTTCACCGGCAGCAACTGAAGTACGCCATCCGCCAGCCAGCGCGCTTCGATATCTGCTGGAAACGGCCATCTCGACAGGCGGCAGTGACGTAAATCGTTTACCCACTTTTCCATTGCTGGCCCCTTAGCGCTGGAAGTCATAGACCGACCCCAGACCTAAAATTTGCGTCAGTTCATCAAGGGCCTGGTACACCTCCCCCAACAACTGCGGATCGCCAAGGTCCCGGGCATGAAGCCGGTCGCGGTAGTGTTTTTCCACCCAACGGGTCAGCTGCTGGTAACGCTCATCATTCATCAGGCTCTGGGGGTTGACCGCCGCCAGTTCGCGATGATTGAGCACCACCCGCAGACGCAGACACGCCGGGCCACCGCCGTTACGCATACTTTCGCGCAGGTCGAATACCGCGACTTCATTAATGGGTGACGCGCTATCGCTAACCAGCTCAGTCAGATACTGCCAGACGTTGCTGCGCTGACGGCACTCCTCCGGTACGACGATCAACATTTTGCCGTCTGCCTTACTGAGCAACTGGCTATTGAACAGGTAGGAGGCCACGGTATCGTCGAGGCTGACCTGCGCCTGCGGCACTTCAACACTGGTAAACGGAATATCCAGCTGCGCCGTTTTCTCCCGCAGTTGATCCAGCACGGCCTGCTGATTTAAAAAAGCGTGCTGATGGTGGAACAGCACGTGACGGTTGCTGACCGCAATCACGTCGTTATGGAACACACCGCGATCGATGGCCGCCGGGTCCTGCTGGGCAAAAACGGTATAGTCCGGGTTCAGCTGATGCAGCCGGGCGATGGCCTCACTGGCCTCCAGGGTCTGACGAGCCGGGTATTTCACCGGTGCCACGCCGCCGCTGGCGCGCTTACCGTAGACGAAAAACTGCACGCCCTGACGGTCATAGTCGCGGCAAAAACGGTTGTGGTTTGCCGCCCCTTCATCACCCAGATACTCATGTTGCGGCAGCGCATCGTGGTGGCTGAAGCAAGCCTCATCGGCAAAGGTGGCACGCAGAATGGCCGCGGTAGTCGGTGCTTCCTGCGAGCGATGCAGTTTGTTGTTCAGGTTGGCGACCGTAAAATGCAGCTTGCCGTCGGCGCTATCGGCGGAAGGCGATACCGTCGCGGCGTTGGCAGTCCACATCGATGACGCAGAGCTAAAGGCGGACAACAGCTGCGGCGCTTGTGCCGCAGCGCTTCGGATAACCTCGGCGTCGCTGCCCTGGAAACCCAGACCGCGCAGCGCGGTCATATTCGGTCGCGGCTGTGGCGGTAAAATCCCCTGAATAAAGCCCTTATCCGCCAGGGTTTTCATTTTATACAGCCCTTGCAACGCCGCTTTCTTCGGGTTTGACTCCCCATCGCGGTTGTTTTGCGAGGCTTCATTACCGACCGACAGTCCGGCGTAGTGGTGCGTTGGCCCGACCAGGCCATCAAAATTAGCTTCAAAACCAGACATAGTGTCCTCTCAGGATCCGTTATCAGAATGGCAGGCCAGGCGAAGTGGTCGCCGGCAGCGTCAGCGTGTCACTGACTAACGAGGCCATCGGCCAGGCGCAGTAATCGGCGGCATACCACGCCGAGGCGCGATGGTTACCCGAGGCGCCCACGCCGCCAAACGGCGCTTTACTGGAGGCACCGGTTAGCGGCTTGTTCCAGTTGACGATCCCGGCTCGCGCCTCATCAGCAAAGCGCTCAAACAGCGCCGGGTCGGCAGAGATCAGCCCCGCCGCCAGCCCGTATCGGGTGTCGTTGGCAATGCGTATCGCCTCATCAAACGCGTCGTAGCGGATAACGGTCAGCAGTGGACCGAAGTACTCTTCATCGGGAACATTAATCCCGGTGACGTCGATAATGCCCGGCGTTAATGCTGTCGATTGCGGATCCGGCTGCTGCATCCGCAGTAACACCGTCCCCCCCAACCCGGCCAGCTTGTCCTGCGCCGCCAGCATCCCCTGCGCCGCCGCCAGCGAGATCACCCCGCCCATAAACGGCTGCGGTTCGGCATCCCATTTACCGACACGAATACGGGCGCTGGCCTCAACCAACCGCTGTAGCAGCGCATCGCCTTCGGCATTCCGTGGGATCAGCAACCGGCGTGCGCAGGTGCAGCGCTGCCCGGCGGAGATAAAGGCCGACTGGATAATGACATGCAGCGCCGCGTCGCTGTCGGTCACGTCGGCGACGATCAGTGCGTTATTGCCGCCCATCTCCAGCGCCAGCATTTTCTCCGGCTGGCCGCCGAGGTAGCGGTGGAAATGGAACCCGACGGAGGCGCTACCGGTAAACAACACGCCGTCGATATCCCGGTTTTCCAGCAGCGCCTGGCCGGTCTCTTTACCGCCCTGAATCAGGTTGATTACCCCGTCCGGGATCCCGGCCTGTTGCCACAGCTGGACCGTCAGTTCCGCGGTGGCCGGCGTCAGTTCGCTTGGCTTGAAGACCACGGTATTGCCGGCAATCAGCGCCGGGATAATGTGGCCGTTCGGCAGATGGCCGGGGAAGTTATAGGGGCCAAACACCGCCATCACGCCGTGCGGTTTATGGCGCAGCAGCGCTTTGCCGTCCGGCATCGCCGTTTCACGTTGACCGGTACGTTCGTGGTAGGCCTCAATCGAGATCGCGGCTTTGCCAATCATCGCCTGCACTTCGGTGCGGGTTTCCCATAGCGGCTTGCTGGTTTCACGGGAAATCAGCGTCGCCAGCCGCTCTTTTTCGCTCTCCAGCAGAGCCGCAAAGCGCTGAACACAGGCGATACGTTCCGTCACCGGCCGGTGGGACCAGGCGTAAAATGCGCCTCGGGCGGCGCTACAGACGGCCTGAACATCCGCTGCACCCGCGCTGGCGGCCTGCCACAACAGCGACTGGTCATCTGGCGCTTGTTTCGTCAGCAGCGCGCCGGCGCCCTGCAACCATTGTCCTGCGATAAACTGTGCATTTAGCGCCATGATGTTCTTGCCTCCGGGTGTAAAGTCACCGCATGGACCCGCTCGGAATCATTGACCGCCAGCGCATCCAGCATCGATTGGTTAAGTTCAGGGTGGTCTTCCGGCGATAACAGCACCGCGCGGAACTGGGCAAACTGGTTATTGGCGACAATCAGCGGCGACGATCCCGAAGCCTTTAGCTGCATCGCCGGGATAAACTGGCTCTCACTGACGGCTCTGATGGCGTCGGTTTCCGCCTCCAGTACCGGGCCGGCATCGAAAATATCCACCGATCCGCGCCAGCTGAATCCCTCTTTTTCCAGAATCGCCCGTGCTGGCGAGGTGTTAGCATGCACTTCACCAATCACCGCCCGGGCATTTTCCGGCAGCAGCGACACATAGATCGGGTACGCCGGCATCAATTCGGCAATAAAGGTCTTCATGCCGGTGCCGGTCAGACGATCGGCATCGGCGAACGGAATGTCGAAAAAGTGGTGCCCCAGCGCGTCCCAGAACGGCGAATTGCCCTGCTCGTCGCTGCGCCCGCGCAGCTCGGCAAACAGATGGGGCGAGAACAGCTCGCGGAAGGCGGCAATAAATAAGAAACGTGCCTTTGAAAGAAACAGCCCATTACGGTTTTTCTGATATTCCGGGTCGAGGAACAACGTACACAGTTCGCTATGGCCGGTATGGTCATAGCTCAGGTTGAGCAGTTCCTGGTTTTTATAGACTCCCAGTTCTTTCGAGGCACGTACGGTGCGCTGCAGGCGGAAATTGTAAAATGGCTCATCCAGCCCCACCGCCACCTCGATAGCGCTGACGCCCACCACCCGCCCAATGAGGGTATCTTCCAGCACAAACAGAAACCCCTGCTGGCCCCGCGACAGTTTGCCGTCAAAGGTTTCCACGCTGCGCTGGATCCGTGCGGCCAGCCGCACGGGATCGTTGGGTAACGAGGTCATACCGACACCCGCCCGCGACGCAAGGCGGATAATATCGTCGAGATCATTTTCCCGAACGGGACGAAATAGCATCATAAACCGTCTCCCGGATCAGGCCGTCAGGCGGGCGACGGCGCGCTCAAGGCGCACAAAAGCCTCCTCAATATCCGCCAGCGGAATATTGAGCGCCGGCGCAAAGCGCAGCACATCAGGCCCGGCGATCAGCGCAATCAGTCCCTCTTCCGCCGCGAGGTTGGTCAGCGTTTTGGCCTGACCGCGCAGGTGGCTGGCAAGCCCAGCACCAATCAACAGCCCCATCCCGCGTACCGCGCTGAAGAGGTCGTAGCGTGTATTCAGGGCATTCAGCTTTTCAACGATAAGATCGTGACGAACCTTAACCCCGGCCAGCAGTTCGCCATCCATCTGCGCCAGCACGCCATTGGCGACCGTGGCCGCCAGCGGGTTACCGCCAAAGGTAGTGCCGTGGGTGCCCGGCTGGAAAACCTGCGCCCAGGCCTCTTTGGTCAGCATCGCGCCAATCGGGAAGCCCCCGCCAAGCCCTTTCGCGCTGGTGAGGATATCCGGGATCACGTTGTAGTGCTGGTAGGCATAAAGCGACCCGGTACGTCCGGCGCCGGTCTGAACTTCATCAAAAATCAGGGTGACGTTGTGCCGATCGCACAGCTCGCGCAACGCCTGCAGGAACGCCGGATCAGCCGGTCTCACACCGCCTTCCCCGATAATCGGCTCCACAATCACCGCGCAGGTGCGGTCCGAGATCGCGGCTTTCACGGCGGCAATATCGTTATACGGCAGATGGGTAATGTCCTGCGGCAGCGGCGCGTAATCGCAGGAGTACTTTGGCTGGCCGCCGACCGTCACGGTAAACAGCGTGCGGCCGTGGAAGGCATTCTGGAAGGCGATAATTTCGCTTTTATCAGCACCAAACTTATCGTGGGCATATTTACGCGCCAGCTTCAGCGCCGCTTCGTTGGCTTCCGCCCCGGAATTACAAAAGAACACTTTGTCGGCAAAAGTGGACTCCACCAGCGTTTTGGCCAGCTGCAGTACCGGCTCGTTGGTGTAACCGTTGCCGATGTGCCACAGGTTATCGAGCTGCGACTTCAGCGCCGCCACCAGCGCCGGGTTAGCATGACCGAGTGAGTTCACGGCAATCCCGCCCGCCAAATCGATATAGTCTTTCCCCTGCTGATCCCAGACGGTTGAACCCGCCGCCCTCACCGGAATAAACGGGGCCGGGGCAAAACAGGGCACCATATACGCATTAAAATCTTCACGAGTCATACAGTCTGACATAGCAATTCTCCGGAACGATGACTGGCCTGAATTTATTTGCCAGTCAGGGATGGTCGACATTAACAATTCCCCGGCCCTGATTTGATGACGAGCGCGCCCGTTGCGATGAATGTAAATTCACCGCAATCAAATAAAGCCTTTTTATACTTGTGGGCATTTGTTAATTCACAGTTAATACCTTGTGTGTTGCGTGCTCTCATGCTGGACCGGGACACACAATAAAGTCAATACACCCACCCGCATTTTATTCACTTTTTGATAGCTATCAAGATAATGATAAATATAGAAAAATTATTTATCTATTCACTTAACTGCATAAAATATGCATATAAATGCACGATATGGTGGTGCATTCCCGTGCTTATTTATGCAATCAAAAAACCAAAATTCTAACAAAAATGTAAAATTCGCAACGGCGGTCAAATACCGGTTTATAAAATTGGTGATAAGATTCATTGCACAGAGTTTACTGCTGTATGCATTCCACGGTTTTACACGACATATACCCAAAAGAATTCGCGTTGCGTGTAGGCGACAAAGCCGTAAATCCCCAGGAGCTTACTCAGGTAAGTGACCGGGGTGAACGGGTGTAGCCAACACCCAGGCAACATGAAGAATGAAGGTATAAATAACACTAAGAACAGGACTCTTATGGAAAAGTTATCTTACGCATCTGAAAGTACTACATCTCCATGGACAACCTACCTGCGCCAAATCGACCGCGTCGCGCCTTACCTGGGCGATCTCGCCTACTGGGTTGAAACCCTGCGCCACCCAAAACGCGCGCTGATCGTCGATATCCCGGTGCAGATGGATGATGGCTCCATCCGCCATTTCGAAGGCTACCGCGTACAGCACAATCTATCGCGTGGACCGGGTAAAGGTGGTGTTCGCTACCATCCAGATGTAGACCTGAATGAAGTGATGGCACTTTCTGCCTGGATGACCATCAAGTGTGCCGCAGTCAATATTCCATATGGCGGAGCCAAAGGCGGCGTTCGCGTTGACCCGTTCAGCCTGTCCGAAGGCGAGCTGGAACGCCTGACCCGCCGCTATACCAGCGAGATCGGTTTGATTATTGGGCCGCAGAAAGATATCCCGGCGCCGGACGTCGGCACCAACGGTAAAGTGATGGCGTGGATGATGGATACCTACTCCATGAATCATGGCACCACGATTACCGGCGTAGTCACCGGTAAGCCCATTCACCTCGGCGGCTCCCTGGGTCGTGAAAAAGCCACCGGCCGCGGCGTCTTTATTACCGGCCGCGAAGTAGCCGGTCGTTTCGGCATTGAAATCGAAGGCGCAAAAGTCGCGCTGCAGGGCTTCGGTAACGTCGGTAGCGAAGCCGCCCGTCTGTTTGCCGGTGTCGGCGCGCGTATCGTGGTGATTCAGGACCACA
Source organism: Klebsiella sp. R390 (assembly GCF_051131745.1). NCBI lineage: Bacteria > Pseudomonadati > Pseudomonadota > Gammaproteobacteria > Enterobacterales > Enterobacteriaceae > Klebsiella > Klebsiella sp. R390. The sequence goes on from NZ_CP180445.1 coordinate 274,672, forward strand.
CCGCCACCCTGTATAACGAAGGCGGCATTGATATGGCGGCCCTGACCGCATGGCAGGCCGAGAAGAAACAGATTGCCGGATTCCCGGGCGCCCGTGAAATCGATAAAGATGATTTCTGGACCACCCAGATGGATATTCTGATCCCGGCCGCGCTGGAAGGCCAGATCACCCGCGAACGTGCCGAGAAGCTGACCTGTAAGCTGGTACTGGAAGGGGCAAACGGCCCGACCTATCCGGAAGCGGATGATGTGCTGGCCGAACGCGGCGTGATCGTCGTGCCGGACGTTATCTGTAACGCCGGCGGCGTGACCGTCAGCTATTTCGAGTGGGTGCAGGACATGGCAAGCTTCTTCTGGAGCGAGGAAGAGATCAACGCCAAAATGGACCGTATCATGACCGATGCGATCATCCACGTTTGCGAGAAAGCGTCTGAGAAAGAGTGTTCCCTGCGTACGGCGGCCTATATCGTGGCCTGTGAGCGTATCCTGATGGCGCGTAAAGATCGCGGTATCTATCCGGGTTAAGTTCTCCCGTTGATCAATGCCCGGGCCATGGCCCGGGCTTTTTTTTGCCCCCTGTCATTGTGTATTCCTTCCGCTAAGCGCACACAGCGTTAACCATTTTTTAGCATCACCCTTGAATTTCGCTTTCTATCAGGAATAGAATCGTTAGAGCTCTAATGATTTTACGATAACCTGATATCAAGACACTATGGATAACCGGCAGCTTACCTTCTCCCATCTCCTGTATCTCACGGCCCACCACTGGCGACTGGCGGTCAATCGTCGCTTAAAAGACCTCGGTATGAGCCAGGCGAGCTGGGTCGCGGTTGCGGCTATTGCCCGCAACGCCGATCCGCTCTCGCAGATTGAGCTTGCCCAGGAGCTTGGCGTAGAAAGCGCCACCGTGGTCCCGCTGGTCAATCGCCTTGTCGAGCAGGGGCTGGTCGAGCGCGTCATCACCGAGCGCGATAAACGCAAGCGTCTGCTGGTCGCCACGGAAAAAGGCCTGGAGGTCTATCTCCAGGTCAAGACCGTTGCGGACGCGTTGCGCGAAGAGATCCTCAGCACCCTCACCGCCGAGGAGCGCGAGCAAACTCAGCGAGTGCTGGAAAAACTGCTGCGCGAAGTGGAGAAAAAGTAATGCCACGTCGCAAGAGTAACCCGTATGTGCCTCACGACTGGGCCGCGCACGAAAAACCCGCCCTGCTCGGTTCGCCGTCAACGCCCATTCACAGCACCCCAAAGCGCGTCGCCTACGGTATTGTCGGGCTGCTGGTCTGCCTGACCGGTGCTCTGGGTAATGCGGTGGTCACCGCCAACCTGCAAAACCTGCAGGGCACTTTCGCCGCCTGGTCGACGGAGATAGCCTGGCTGCCCGCCGTTTACGTTATGACCAACGTATCGATCAACCTGCTGCTGGTGAAATTTCGCCAGCAGTTCGGCCTGCGCGCCTTTACCGAAGGCTTCCTGGTGCTCTATGTGCTGGTGACCTTTTTCCACCTTTTCGTTAACGATCTCAGCTCGGCTATCATGGTCCGGGCCGCCCACGGCATGGTGGCCGCGGCGCTTAGCTCTTTGGGCATCTACTATCAGGTTCAGGCCTGGCCCGCCCGCCACCGTCTGAAGGCGCTGACGATTGGCATTACCGGGTCGTCGCTGGCCATCCCTATTGCTCGCCTGTTCTCTACCGAGCTGCTACAGATTGATGAATGGCGAGGGCTCTACTTTTTTGAGCTGGGACTGGCGCTGATCTCGCTTGCCTGCGTCATCGCCCTGAAGCTGCCGCCCAGCGATCGCCAAAAGGTGTTTGAGAAAAAAGATTTCATCACCTTTATGCTCCTGGCACCCGGCATGGCACTGGTCTGCGCCGTCCTCTCGCTGGGCCGTCTTGACTGGTGGTTTGAAGCCCCATGGATTGGCTGGTCGTTAGCCGGCGCGGTGGTGCTTATTGTTTCGGCTATCGTCTTTGAGCACAACCGCAGCAACCCGCTGCTTAACACCCACTGGCTCTCCAGCGGCAGTATCCTGCGCCTGGGGCTGATTATGCTGCTGATTCGCATCGTGCTGGCGGAGCAAAACACCGGGGTTATCGGCTGGCTACAGTATGCAGGTCTGCAAAACGAGCAGATGAACACCCTCGCCTGGTCGATTTTCGCCGGTATTCTCAGCGGGATTGTTGCCAGCTGCCTGACCCTGAATCCGCAGCGGCTCTACTGGCCCATCGCCACCGCGCTGGCGTTTATCATGGTCGCTTCGCTGCTCGACAGCCAGTCCACTATTCTGACCCGCCCGGAGCAGCTGATGTTCAGCCAGTTCTTGCTCGGCTTCGGCAGCGCCTTTTTCCTCGCCCCGGCGATGCTGGCGGGGATCGGCGGCGTCATTGCCGACCCGCGTAACCTGGTGAGTTTTTCAGTGCTGTTTGGTATGAGTCAGAACATCGGCGGTCTGCTCGGCTCGGCAATTCTCGGGACCTTTCAGACCTGGCGGGAGAAATTTCACTCCAGCCAGTTGGCTGACCAGTTGACCACGCTGAATCCATTGATTACCGAGCGCCTGCAGCAATACAGCCAGCTGTATCAAAACCAGATTGGCGACAGCACCTTGTTAAGCGTACAGGCCAGCACGCTGCTGCAAAATGCCGCGACGCTGCAGGCCAATATTCTTGCCTACAATGACACCTATCTTTTGACCGCAGCGATTTCCGCCGGGACGCTAATCTGGGTGTTCTGGCGGTTGATAAGACTGCGTATTACCGCCCGTATTGCGCTGAAACGCGCAACGGGAAGCAAATAACACCGATCATTTTTACTCTGGAGTCGTTATGAGTCAGCAGGATGCGGCCAGGCAACAGGCCAACACCCGCAACAATATCCGCGTAGTATCCATTTTTACCGCCGCCGCCATCGGCCTCATCGGCGTCCTGGTGATTTTATACGCCTGGCAACTGCCGCCGTTTACCCGGCACAGTCAGTTTACCGATAACGCCTATGTTCGCGGGCAGACTACCTTTATCAGCCCTCAGGTCAGTGGCTATGTGACCGCGGTCAACGTGCAGGATTTCGAATACGTTAAGCCGGGACAGGTGCTGTTCCAGATTGATGACCGGATCTATAAACAACGCGTTCATCAGGCGCAGGCAACGCTGGCGATGAAAGAGGCGGCGTTAAACAACAACCTTCAGCAACGCAAAAGTGCCGAGGCGGTCATTCAGCGCAATGAAGCCGCGCTGCAAAATGCCCGGGCGCAGAACCAGAAAAACCAGGCAGACTTAAAGCGCGTCCAGGATTTGACCGCCGACGGTTCGTTATCCATTCGCGAACGCGATTCCGCCAGGGCTAACGCGGCGCAGGGTACCGCCGATATCGAACAGGCAAAGGCGACGCTGGAGATGTCACGCCAGGATCGGCAATCGACCATCGTGAACCGCGATGCGCTGGCAGCCGATGTTGCCAGCGCGCGTGCCGCGCTGGAGCTGGCGGAGATCGACCTGAACAATACCCGGATCGTCGCGCCCACCGCCGGCCAGCTCGGACAGATTTCAGTACGCCTCGGCGCCTACGTCAGCGCCGGTACCCACTTAACCTCGCTGGTGCCGCCGCAGCACTGGGTGATTGCCAACATGAAAGAGACGCAGCTGGCGCAAATTCGCATCGGCCAGGCCGCGACCTTTACCGTTGATGCGCTAAACGGCGAAACGTTCAACGGCACCGTCCAGAGCATCTCCCCGGCGACCGGGGTTGAATTCAGCGCCATTTCCCCGGATAACGCCACCGGTAACTTCGTCAAGATCGCGCAGCGAATTCCGGTGCGTATCGCCGTGAGTGAGGGGCAGAAAAACAGCACCCGGCTGCGCCCTGGGATGTCGGTGCAGGTCACTATTGATACACGTGAGGGCACGCAGCCATGATTCGCCCGCTCACCCTCGCGCTGGCTCTCACTCTGATCGGCTGTCAATCAGCGGACGTTCAGCGTGCCGAACCGTCATTACAGATACCGGCCGCCTGGCGCGCCGCTATCGGGCCAGCCAGCCTGGTTGAAGGCGTGTGGTGGCGCAACTTTCACGACAGCCAGCTTAACCACTATGTTGATCAGGCGCTGCGCTACAACAGCGATGTCCTGATCGCCCGCGAACGGGTCAACGAGTATCAGGCCCGGGCCTATGCCGCCGACAGCACGCTGTTTCCGTCGCTGGATGCCGGACTGACCGGCACCCGCGCGCGGGCGCAGTCCGCAGCAACCGGCCTGCCCATACACAGCACGGTCTACAAAGGCGGGTTAACCGCCAGCTACGATGTTGATCTCTGGGGGGCTAACCGCAACGCAGCCAGCGCCGCACAGGCGAGCCTGGAGGCGCAAAAAGCCGCCGCTGCGGCCGCCGACCTCACCGTCGCCACCTCGGTGGCCGTGGGCTATCTGACCCTGCTATCGCTGGACGATCAGCTGCAGGTGACGCAGCAGACGCTGAAATCGCGTGAAGATGCGTACAAGCTGGCTAAACGCCAGTTTGATACCGGCTATACCTCGCGCCTGGAATTGATGCAGGCCGACTCGGAACTGCGTTCGACACGCTCGCAGATCCCGCCGCTACAGCATCAGATTGCTCAGCAGGAGAATGCGCTGAGCGTGCTGATCGGCAGCAACCCCGGCAACATTAAGCGGCAGACTTTCGCCCAACTGACGCCCCTCGTCCTGCCATCGCAGCTGCCGTCTACGCTTTTGAACCGTCGGCCGGATATCGTCCAGGCCCAGCGACAGCTGATTGCTGCCGATGCCACGCTCGCCTCATCGCAGGCGCAGCTGCTGCCGTCGATCAATTTGACCGCCACCGGGAGCCTGCAGGACCGCACGCTGCCGGACCTGCTCGATAACCCGCTGCGGCTCTGGAGCGTCGGCGGTAGTATTCTCGCCCCGTTGCTCAACCGGCAGGCGCTGAATGCGCAGGTGGATGTTTCGATGGCGCAGCGCAACCAGGCGCTGTACGGTTATGAGAAAACGGTGCGTGGTGCATTTCGGGAAGTGAATGACAGCCTTGATGCCATCACCCGCTACGGCGAGCAGTTAACCGAGCTGCTCAGCCAACAGGATGTCGCGCAAGAAACGCTCCGTATTGCGCAGAACCGTTACCGCAACGGCTACTCCTCATATCTTGACGTACTGGACGCCCAGCGAACGTTGTTCGCCACGCAGATTAGCGTTGTGCAGGTGAAGAACAACCTGCTGTTGGCACAGGTGGATTTGTACCGGGCACTGGGAGGTGGCTGGTCTGACTCATCAGGGACGTAACGCAGGAAATCGCTTATGCAACAAAAATGGTCAGCCGTAGACAGTTATCTTGTTGATGCTTTAATTCCCACCGATCCGCTGCTCGCGCAGGTCCTTGAGAATAACCAGCGCGCCGGGCTACCCGCCTTCGACGTTGCTGCCAATCAGGGGCAGTTCCTGGCGCTGCTGGTGCGCATGGTGCGGGCACGGCGGGTGCTGGAGATCGGTACGCTTGGGGGTTACAGCACCATCTGGATGGCCCGCGAACTGCCGGAAGATGGTGAGCTGCTGACGCTCGAAGCCGACCCGCACCATGCGGCGGTGGCGCGGGAAAATCTGCGGCTGGCGGGGGTCGATAACCGGGTCACGCTGCGCGAAGGCCCGGCGCTGCACACCCTCGAGTCGCTGGGGGAATGTCCGCCTTTTGATGTGATTTTTATCGATGCCGACAAACCCAGTAATCCGGATTACTTGCGTTGGGCGCTACATTATTCCCGGCCCGGGACATTGATTATTGGGGATAACGTGGTCCGCGACGGTGAGGTGGTGAACCCGCACAGCGACGACGATCGCGTGCAGGGGGTACGGCGCTTTATTGAAATGATGGCCAGCGATCCGCGCCTGACGGTCACTGCGCTGCAAACGGTAGGCAGCAAAGGCTGGGACGGATTCACCCTCGCGTGGGTGAACGCTCAGTAACCTTGCCCCGGAGGCGGTGCTTCGCACCTGTCCGGGCTACAGGCCAATGCAGCACCCGTAGTCCGGTCAGCGCAGCGCCACCGGGGGAAGTGCGGAGGTTTCGGGCATCGCTGACGCGCAACGCCTCAATCATCCAGCGGATCTCCTGCACTTCCTCATCACCACGCGCCCCGGAGGCGGTGCTTCGCACCTGTCCGGGCTACAGGCCAATGCAGCACCCGTAGCCCGGTCAGCGCAGCGCCACCGGGGGAAGTGCGCAGGTTTCGGGCATCGCTTACGCGACGATTTGCTCCATCGCCTGCAGCACCCGCTTGTCGGAAATCGGATACGGTGTGCCAAGCTGTTGGGCGAAGAAACTGACGCGCAGCTCCTCGATCATCCAGCGGATCTCCTGTACATCCTCATCGCCACGACGCCCCGGCGGCAGCTTATTCAGCCACTGCTGCCAGGCCTGCTGGACGCTTTCCACTTTCAGCATCTGCGCCCGGTCGCGGTGCGGATCAATCGCCATTTTTTCCAGCCGTTTTTCAATGGCCTGGAGATAGCGCAGGGTATCACCGAGTCGTCGGAAACCGTTGCCGGTGACGAAGCCGCGATACACCAGCCCGCCCATCTGCGCTTTAACATCCGACAGGCCCAGCGCCATGCTCATATCCACGCGCCCTTTCAGACGTTTATTGATGTTGAACACCGCGGTCAGAATCTGTTCGACCTGTTTGGCAATCCCTACCACCGTGTCGTTCAGCTCGGCGCGGACCTTGTCGTGCAGCTTAGCGAACGCTTCTTCGCTCCACACCGGGCCGCCCGCTTCGTCGATAAGCTTATCCACGCCGCAGGAGATACAGTCATCAATCAGATCCAACACTTTGCCGTAAGGGTTAAAGTAGAGCCCCAGCTTGGCTTTATTCGGCAGCTTCTCGTGCAGATATTTGATTGGCGAAGGAATATTCAACAGCAGCAGGCGCCGCAGCCCCTGCCACATCGCCTGTTGCTGCTCCAGCGGGTTATCAAACAGCTTGATCGCGACACTGTCACGTTCATCCACCAGCGCCGGCCACGCCTTCACTTTATAGTTACCGCGTTTCTGCTCATAGCTTTCCGGCAGTTGCCCGAAGCTCCAGATATGCAGCCCGCTCTGCTCGATGCCGTCATCGGCGACGGCAGAAAGCGTCTCCTGTACTTTGCCTTTCAGCGCCTCTTTTAAATCCTGCAGCGAACGCCCTTCGGCCAGCTTCTTGTTCTTGTCATCCACGACGCGGAAGGTAATTTTCAGGTGCTCGGGCACCTGATCCCAGTGCCAGGCATCGCGGTCGATGGTCACGCCGCTCATCCGTCGCAGCTCGCGCTCCAGCGAATCCAGCAACGGCAGCTCCAGCGGCGTCACGCGGCCTAAAAAGGCCTCGGCGTAGTTCGGCGCCGGTACAAAGTTGCGGCGCACCGGCTTCGGCAGCGATTTAATCAGCGCGATAATCAGCTCCCGACGCAGGCCGGGGATCTGCCACTCGAACCCGGCCTCTTCCACCTGGTTCAGCAACGGCAGCGGAATATGCACCGTCACGCCATCGGCGTCGGCGCCCGGTTCAAACTGATAGCTCAGCCGCAGCTTGAGGTTGCCCTGGTGCCAGAAGTTCGGGTAGTCCAGCTTGCTGACCTGCTCCGCCCCCTCTTTGATCAACATGCTCTTTTCAAAGTTGAGCAGATCCGGGGTTTCGCGGCTGGCTTGTTTCCACCACTTGTCGAAGTGGCGCGCCGAGATCACTTCATGGCTGATGCGCTGGTCGTAGAACTCAAACATCGTGTCGTCATCGACCAGAATGTCGCGGCGGCGTGACTTGTGCTCCAGCTCTTCGATTTCCGTGCGCAGCTTGAGGTTGTCGCGGAAGAAGGCATGCCGGGTCTGCCAGTCACCTTCCACCAGCGCGTGGCGGATAAACAGCTCGCGGCACAGCGCCGGATCAATCTGGCTATAGTTCACTTTACGGGCGGCAACGATTGGCAGGCCGTAAACCGTGACTTTCTCCGTGGCCATGACCGCGCCCTGCGCCCGCTCCCAGTGCGGTTCACTGTAGGAACGTTTGATCAGATGTTGGGCCACCGGCTCGACCCATTCCGGGTCGATGCGTGCGGCAATGCGTCCCCACAGACGGCTGGTTTCCACCAGCTCGGCGACCATCGTCCACTTCGGCGGCTTCTTGAACAAACCGGAACCCGGGAAGATCGAGAAACGCGCATTGCGCGCCCCGGTAAACTCCTGCTTGTCGGTGTCTTTCATCCCGATATGCGACAACAGCCCGGTCAGCAGCGCGGTATGGATCTCGCGATACTCCGCCGGCTCGCTGTTAATCGGCAGCCCCAGCTCTTTCACCACCTGGCGCAGCTGGGTATAGATATCCTGCCATTCGCGTACCCGCAAATAGTTGAGGAAATCGGTGCGGCACTGGCGGCGGAACTGGTTCGACGAGAGCGCCTTTTGCTGCTCGCCGAGGTAGTTCCACAGGTTCACAAACGCCAGGAAGTCCGACTCTTTATCATGGAAGCGGCGGTGCTTCTCGTCGGAAGCCTGCTGTTTGTCCATTGGACGCTCACGCGGATCCTGAATCGACAGCGCCGAGGTGATAATCATCGCTTCGCGTACGCAGCCATGTTTTTGCGCTTCCAGCACCATCCTCGCCAGACGGGGATCCACCGGGAGCTGGCTCAGTTGACGGCCCATCGGCGTCAGCTTGTAGGCGCTTAGCTGCTCATCGGTGGTGATGGCACCGAGTTCTTCCAGCAGACGCACGCCGTCCTGGATATTGCGTTTGTCCGGCGCTTCAACAAACGGAAACGCCGCAATGTCGCCCAGCCCCAGGGCGGTCATCTGCAAAATGACCGACGCCAGATTGGTCCGCAGAATTTCCGGGTCGGTGAATTCCGGCCGCGACAGGAAATCATCTTCGGAATAGAGGCGAATACAGATCCCTTCCGACACACGGCCACAGCGGCCTTTACGCTGGTTGGCGGAGGCCTGAGACACCGGCTCAATCGGCAGGCGCTGCACTTTGGTGCGGAAGCTATAGCGGCTGATACGCGCGGTACCGGGGTCGATAACGTACTTGATGCCCGGTACGGTCAGCGAGGTTTCGGCGACGTTGGTCGCCAGCACGATCCGTCGCCCGCTATGGGACTGGAAGACGCGGTTTTGCTCGCTGTTCGACAGCCGCGCATACAGCGGCAGCACTTCAGTATGACGCAAATTGAGCTTATTGAGCGCGTCGGCGGTGTCGCGAATTTCGCGCTCGCCGCTCATAAAGATCAGAATATCGCCCGGGCTTTCGCGACCCAGCTCATCCACCGCATCAAAAATCGCCTGCAGCTGATCGCGGTCGGTATCGTCCGCCTCTTCGACAATCGGCCGGTAACGAACTTCCACCGGGTAAGTACGCCCGGAAACTTCAATAATCGGCGCATTGTTAAAGTGGCGCGAGAAGCGTTCCGGGTCGATGGTCGCCGAGGTGATGATCACTTTCAGGTCCGGACGACGCGGCAGCAGCTCGCGCAGATAGCCGAGCAGGAAGTCGATATTGAGGCTGCGTTCGTGAGCCTCATCGATGATGATGGTGTCGTACTGCATCAGCATCCGGTCCTGCTGGATTTCTGCCAGCAGAATACCGTCGGTCATCAGCTTCACCATGGTGTTGTCGCTGACGTGATCGCTAAAGCGGACTTTATAGCCGATGCAGCCGCCCGGCTCGCTTTGCAGCTCTTCGGCAATACGGTTAGCGACGGTACGCGCCGCCAGACGACGCGGCTGCGTATGGCCAATCAGCCCTTTCACCCCGCGCCCCAGCTCCATGCAGATTTTCGGCAGCTGGGTAGTTTTACCGGAACCGGTCTCCCCGGCGACGATAACCACCTGGTGGTCGCGAACGGCCTGCAGGATCTCCTGTTTTTTCTGGCTGACCGGCAGGTTTTCCGGATAAGTAATCGCCGGACGTGAGGCTTCACGCAGCAGGACTCTCCCTGCGGCTTGTTCAATCTCTTGCGCCATCTCCTGAAGAATGGCCTGTTGGGATTCAGGATTTTTAACCTTTTTCACGCCGTGCAGGCGACGGGAGAAGCGTGATTTGTCACGCAGCATCAGGCCATCAAGCTGCTGGAATAGCTGAGAGAAGGTGAACTTTTGTTGTTCTGTCATAGCGTTATCGGGCAGTGCACTGCCGGGCAAAATCTCTTTTGATGTATTGCTGTATATTACCACATCTGTGAACCCCATGCCTTGTTCAAAAAAACTGAATACAGGGTTCGATTTATTGCGCTTTCTCTGCGGCATGATTGTGAATACAGTGTCAACAAGCACCAGGGCATTGACCCGTCAATCTCATATAAGGAAACACCCATGAGCAAAGTATTAGTTCTGAAATCCAGTATTCTGGCAGGCTACTCGCAATCCGGTCAGCTGTCCGACTATTTTGTTGAACAATGGCGTGAGCAGCACGCTGATGACGTTATCACCGTGCGTGACCTGGCCGCGAACCCAATCCCGGTACTGGATGGCGAACTGGTTGGTGCGCTGCGTCCGAGCGACACCCCGCTGACCCCACGTCAGCAGGAAGCGCTGACGCTGTCTGACGAGCTGATTGCTGAACTGCAGGCCAATGACGTGATCGTGATTGCCGCACCGATGTACAACTTCAACATCCCGACGCAGCTGAAGAACTACTTCGACCTGGTGGCTCGCGCTGGCGTGACCTTCCGCTACACCGAAAAAGGACCAGAAGGTCTGGTGACCGGTAAACGTGCGGTCGTTCTGACCAGCCGTGGCGGTATCCATAAAGATACCCCGACCGACCTGGTGACCCCGTACCTGTCTACCTTCCTCGGCTTCATCGGCATCACCGACGTGAACTTTGTCTTCGCCGAAGGCATCGCGTATGGTCCGGAAGTGGCAGCGAAAGCCCAGTCCGACGCCAAAGCAGCCATCGACAGCGTCGTCGCTGCATAAGATTTCACTCCCACCGCCCGGTGGGAGTTTTTTTATCCCTCTCACCATCAGTTTGCGCGCCGCCTTCTAAAGAAAGCCATTCGATCGCAGCTCAACGTTTCGCAGGCGGAAATAGCAAAAGCGCTGGGAGCCAGCGTGGATACGATCAAAAGCTGGGGATCCCGACGTCGTAACCCGACAGGCCTGGCGGCAAAAGTGCTGGCGGAGCATTAAGCCCCAGCAGATGCAGATTGCCCGATGAGGTGCGACATCCCGGCTGGCACGAGGCTTAGCCGGGCTACAGGGCGAGATGACGAGACGGGCTTAGTGCATTAACTCTGCGATTTTGGCCGCAGGTTATCGTCAAACTCCAGCCGTTTGCGGTCTGGCTCCGGCTGTTTTAATGGCTCCACCTGATGCATTGTCTGCTGGCAACGTTCCACCAGCACCTGATATTCGCGGGTCCCCTGCTTTTTCCACGCGATTTCCTGCTCGCTCAGAGTACGAATGGCTTTGGCCGGGCTGCCGACAATCAGATGATTCGCCGGCATCTCCGCGCGGGCTTTGACAAACGCCGACGCGCCAACAATGCTGTTTTCGCCAATCGTCGCCCCGTCGATAATCACCGCACTCATGCCGACCAGCGCGTTGCGGCCAATCACGCAGCCGTGCAGAATCGCCCCGTGACCAATATGCCCGTCCTCTTCGACGATCGTGTCCTGACCGGGGAAACCGTGCATCACGCAGTTATCCTGAATGTTGGCACCATCTTTCACCACGATACGGCCAAAATCACCGCGCAGGCTGGCATTCGGACCGATGTAGACTCCTTTGCCGAGGATCACATCGCCAATCAGAACCGCCGTGGGATGGACATAGCTTTCATCTGGTACGACGGGGGTCATACCGTCAATCTGATAAATCGGCATTGAGCCTCCTTAGGCGCCTGGCAAACCGCCAAAACGCTGAAAATAGAGCGGTCCCGGCGCGGGCAGTTCCCCCACCGAGCTTTCGCCTTTTTCGCCGACGAAGGTCAGCGCACCCGGCGCGACCCGCTGATAAATATTGATACACAGCTGACGGGCGGTTTGCCCGGCCCAGTGGGCAGGCAGCAGCTCCTCCGGCAGCAGCGGATCTTTCAGCACCACCCGGCGATAGAAATGGATGAGTAGCAGTTGGATCTGGAAACAGCGCGCCGGCGTCAGCTCGTCGGCATCGGCCTCACGCAGCAGCGGCAACAGCGGGCGAAACAGCGCAATAAAGGTCTCATACATCGCGTTTTGTTCGGTTAAGTGCCAGCACTCTTCGACCCGGGCGCGCAGCGCCGCCTGGGAGAGCGCCAGCGGTGAATGCGCCTCAAAGCAAATCACATTCTCCGCCACCCCGGCTTCGTGCAACAACGACTGCACGTCGGCCATTTTTTGCGATGGCGAAGCCAGCAGGCTCGGAGCCAGCGCACCGAAGCCTTGCCACAGCAGCTGTTTTTTGACTTCTGCCAGCTGGTTTTTTTCCAGCCCTTCCGACAGCAACAGCAGCCAGGTGCCGTCCCATTCCGGCGCGCTGGCGCGATAAATTTTATGCTCCGCCCGGCGCGTCAGGCGCAGCCCTTTGTCACTCAGCCGGTAGAAGCTGCGGCGGCCGATACGCACCACATCCAGCCACTCCTCTTTGTTCAGACGGAACAGCGCGGTGCGCACAAAGCGTTCGCCAAACCCCAGGCCTTCCAGTAGCGCGGCCACGCTACCGAGCCAGACCTCCCCGCCGCGTTGCAGCAGTGAATCCCCGTACAGCGAAGCAATCAGCGACGTGCCGCTTATCGGCATCGCCTCGACCGCCTGTTGAATAAAGGTGTCAAGCTTACTCATATGATTCATTCTGTTGTTGTTTTTGTCCTTTTCGAATCATAGCACAGGAAAACCCGCAGGCGCTGCTGCGCACCTGTCCGGGCTACCGGTCTGCTGGCGACTGTAAATATTCCACCTTCTCTGTAGCCCGGTCAGCGAAGCGCCACCGGGAACAACGCGGCAAACCGGGGTAAAACATTAACCGTTGGCGGCAACCTTGCGAAGATCGAATACGCGACAGGCTTTACCTTCTGAGCGCGGAATGCTGCCGCAGTTAACGATGCTGATATCGGTCGATATCCCCACCATCGACTTAATGCGGTGACGCAGATGATGGCAGATCTGGCAGCGCTGCTCATGGCTCAGCGATAAGCTGCTTTCTTTTAACTCAACGCGCACCGAAAGCGAATCAAGATGGCCACGACGATTGACCTCCAGTTGATAATGCGGCGACAGATGCTCCACTTTGAGGATCTCTTCTTCCAGCTGTGACGGGAAGACATTGACCCCGCGGATAATCAGCATGTCATCGCTGCGACCGCTGATGCGATCCATGCGGCGCATGGTGCGGGCGGTCCCCGGCAGCAGACGGGTCAGGTCACGGGTGCGGTAGCGGATCACCGGCAGCGCCTCTTTGGTCAGCGTGGTAAACAGCAGTTCACCGTGTTCTCCGTCCGCCAGCGGCGTGCCGTCGTTCGGGTTAACCACTTCCGGGAAGAAGTGATCTTCCCAGATAGTCGGGCCATCGGCGGTTTCCAGACACTCCATTGCCACCCCCGGCCCCATCACTTCCGACAGGCCGTAGATATCCAGTGCCGAGATCCCCAGACGACGCTCGATCTCCGCGCGCATCGCCAGCGTCCACGGCTCGGCGCCGAAAACGCCCACCCGCAGAGAACAACCGCTGGCGTCACCGCCCATCTGGCGCTCGAGCTCTTCAATCAGATTGAGGCAGTAAGACGGCGTCACCATGATCATATCCGGCTTAAAATCGCGGATCAGCTGGGCCTGCTTCTCCGTCTGGCCGCCGGACATCGGGATCACCGTCGCCCCCAGGCGCTCCGCGCCGTAGTGTGCGCCGAGACCGCCGGTGAACAGGCCGTAGCCGTAGGCAACGTGAATTTTATCTTTTGCCGACCCGCCTGCGGCACGCAGGGAACGGGCAACAATATTGGCCCAGGTGTCGATGTCATTTTGCGTGTAGCCCACCACCGTCGGTTTGCCGGTGGTACCCGAAGAGGCGTGGATGCGCACAATTTGCTCCATCGGCACCGCAAAGGTATCAAACGGATAGTTATCGCGCAGATCCTGTTTGGTGGTGCACGGGAACTTGCTCAGGTCGCTCAGTTCATGAAAATCGTCGGGATGAACGCCCGCCGCATCAAATTTACGGCGGTACATTGGCACATTGTCGTAGGCGTGTTTCAGCGTCCACTTCAGACGCTGGGTTTGCAGAGCCTGTAATTCGTCACGAGAAGCAGTTTCAATCGGATCTAATTTTGTAGTAGTTATCATTTTAGGGTACTCGCAGGTAAATTAGCTCACACTCGCTCGAGGATCATGGCAATGCCCTGACCCACGCCAATACACATCGTACACAGCGCATAGCGCCCGTTGCGACGCTGCAACTCCAGCGTGGCGCTCAGCGCCAGCCGCGCGCCACTCATGCCCAACGGATGGCCTAAGGCGATGGCGCCGCCGTTGGGGTTAACATGCGGGGCATCGTCCGCGACGCCCAGTTGCCTGAGCACGCCCAACGCCTGGGCAGCAAAGGCTTCATTCAGTTCGATGACATCCATATCGTTGATGTTCAGACCCGCGCGCTCCAGCACTTTACGTACCGCCGGCACCGGCCCAAGCCCCATGAATTTCGGCTCAACGCCTGCGGTCGCCATCGCCACAATGCGCGCCCGCGGGGTTAACCCCTGAGCCTCAGCCTGCTGCTGGCTGGCAATAATCAGCGCCGCTGCGCCATCGTTCACCCCGGAGGCGTTGCCGGCGGTCACGACGCCGCCTTTACGGAAAGGCGTCTTCAGCTGCGACAGCTGCTCCAGCGTGGTCTCCGCGCGCGGGTGCTCGTCGTCGCGCACCGCGCTCACCATCCCCTTCTTACCGATGATCTGTACCGGGACGATCTCCTGCGCCAGGATCCCCGCCCGCTGCGCTTGCGCCGTCAACCGCTGGCTGCGCAGGGCAAAGGCATCCTGATCGGCCCGGCTTATATTTAACAATTCAGCTACATTCTCTGCTGTTTCTGGCATGCTGTCAGTGCCAAATTGTTGCTGCATGAGCGGGTTCACAAAACGCCAGCCAATGGTGGTATCAAACAGGTCAGCCTGGCGCTGGAACGGCGTGCTGGCCTTGCCCATGACAAACGGCGCCCGCGACATCGACTCCACGCCACCGGCGATCATCAGGTCAGCATCGCCGGCTTTGATAGCCCGCGCAGCAAAGCCAATCGCATCGAGGCCGGACCCGCACAGGCGGTTGATGGTGGTCCCGGAGACCGACGTCGGGTATCCCGCCAGCAAGGTCGCCATATGCGCGACGTTGCGGTTATCTTCCCCGGCCTGGTTAGCACAGCCGAAAATCACGTCATCGATACACGACGGATCCAGCCCCGGGTTACGGCTTAACAGCTCACGCAGTGGGATGGCGGCTAAATCATCGGCGCGAACGCTAGCGAGCGCCCCGCCGTAACGGCCAATCGGTGTACGAATCCCATCACAGATAAAGGCGTCACGCATCAGACTTCTCCCGTGATTGTGCCGCCGATGCGGTGCGATTTGCCGCGAAACAGGGCCACAATCTTTTGTTGTTGGTTAACGATTTCAATGTCGTAGACGCCGGTCAGTTTGCCCTGCTGCTTAACCCTTGCAGTGGCGACCAGACGGTCGCCGGCAAAGGCCGGGCGCAGGAAATCGATGCTGGCCGCTGATGCTACCGCCGCCAGCCCCTGGCTGTTGCAGGCGTAGGCGAAAGCGGTATCGGCCAGCGAGAACAACTGCCCGCCGTGGCAGGTCTGATGCCCGTTGAGCATCGCGGCCGAGACGGTCATGCTCATCTGCGCGTAGCCGTCGTCCATTTCGATAATCTCGATGCCAAGGGTTCTGGCACAGCTGTCGTGTTGGTACATCGCGCGCGCAATGCGCCAGGCCTCATTGCTCATGAGCACTCTCCAGCGCCTTCTGGCGCAGCAAGGAACAAGGACGATAGCGCTCTTCGCCATAATGCTGTTGCAGGTTCTCCAGCAGGCGCAGCACCCGCGGCCAGCCCAGCGTTTCGCCCCACGCCAGCGGGCCATGCGGGTAGTTAACCCCGAGGCGCATCGCGGTATCGATATCTGCCGGACTGGCGACCCCTTTTTGCACCGCGTCCAGCGCTTCATTGACCAGCATGGCGACGGTGCGCCAGACCAGCAGACCGGGATAGTCGGCAACAAGCAGTACTTTTTTGCCCTGCTGCTGGAAATAGCGCACTGCTTTGTCGGTCGCAGACGCCGGGTTGGTAGCCGCCGCAGCCAGCACCACCGTCTCGCCGGCGCAGTAGTCGTACACCACCACCGGACAGCCATACTGCACGCTCAGGGCCTGGGCAGTTTCGCCGGTGGTTTCAAGCAGCCGGACATCGTCCAGTTCAATTGTCACCACGTTGGTGACACCGTCACCTTTTGTGCGCACGGTTTGCGCTCCGCATGCTTCAGGCACGAGGGCGCACGCCGGGTCAGATGTCGCTTCGACCGGCCAGCGATAGACGCCCTGCCCGCTCTTTTTACCCAGCCGCCCCGCCAGCGCCAGCTCCTGCTGGAGCAGTGACGGCAGATAGCGCCGATCCTGCCAGAACGCATTAAACACCGAGCAGGTCACGGCAAAGTTGACGTCCTGACCAATCAGGTCGGTCAGAGCCAGCGGCCCCATCGGAAAGCCGCCGCCGTCGCGTAGTGCAGCGTCAATCACCGTTGCACTCGCCACCTGCTCTTCCAGCGCCCGCCACGCCTCGGCATAGAACGGGCGCGCCACGCGGTTGACGATAAAGCCCGGCGTTGAACGGCAACGTACCGGCTGTTTGCCCCAGGCGGAGACGCACTGGCACAGTTGTTCCACCACCTCCGGCGAGGTGGCCAGCCCGCTGACCACTTCCACCAGTTTCATCACCGGCGCCGGATTAAAGAAATGCAGTCCGGCGACGCGCTCAGGGTGTTTCACGTCGGCGGCAATAGCGGTAATCGAGATCGACGAAGTGTTGCTGGTCAGCAGCGTCGACGGGGAGCAGATCTCCGCTAACTGGCTGAACAGCGCTTTTTTGACGTCCGGCCGCTCCGATGCGGCTTCAATCACCAGCCAGGCATCAGACAGCGCCGTTAAGGCCGTCACCGGTACAATCCGCGCGATCAGCGCTTCGGCCTGTGCTGCCGACAGCTTGCCGCGCGTCACCCGGGAAGCCAGACGCTGGCGAATGCCATCAACGGCACGGGTCAGCGCGTCGGCGGCGATATCGTAAAGCAGAACCTGATGCCCGGCGGCGGCGGCCACTTCCGCAATCCCTGCCCCCATCGTGCCGCCACCAATCACGGCGACGGTATGTTGTGCGTTTCCCATGATTTATTTCCCGCTGAACTGTGGTGGACGTTTGGCGAGGAAGGCGCTGACCCCTTCGCGATAATCGTCGCTGCGTCCCGCCAGGCGCTGGTAATCACGTTCAAGATCCAGCTGTGCATCAAGACCTTGCGTTTCCGATGCCAGCAGCGCTTTCTTGATGAGTCCAAGACCAAAGGTGGGCTGAGTCGCCAGATGGCGCGCCAGCTGACGGCTGGTGTCGGCCAGTTCGGCATCTTCCACCAGCTGCCAGATCATCCCCCATTGCGCGGCCTGTTCGGCGCTGAGCTTTTCGCCCAGCAGCGCCAGCCCCATTGCCCGGGCGCGCCCGGCCACCCGCGGCAGGAACCAGCTACCGCCGCAATCGGGCACCAGTCCCAGCTTGCTGAAAGCCATCACAAAGTTTGCTGAACGCGCGGCGAGTACCAGATCGCAACCCAGCGCCAGCGTGGCGCCCGCCCCGGCTGCCACGCCGTTTACGGCGGCAATCACCGGCTTCGGCAGCGCCGCCAGGCGGCGCACCAGTGGGTTATAGAAGCGCTCAACGGAGAGGCCGAGATCCGGCGCCGGCCCGCTGGGGTCGACGTTGCGGTCATTGAGATCCTGACCGGCGCAAAAGCCGCGTCCGGCCCCGGTAATCAGCAGGCAGCGCACGGCGTCGTCGCGCTCGGCCTGGGTCAGACAGGCTGCCAGTTGCTGATGCATCAGGTCGTTAAAGCTATTCAGACGATCCGGGCGGTTAAGGGTAATCGTCATCACACCCTGTTCAACTTCGCTGAGAATAAATGCGTCCACGATTAGCGTCCTTTAAATTCCGGGGTTCGTTTTTGTAAGAAGGCAGCAATCCCTTCGCGACGGTCGTCAGTGGCGCTCAGCAGCGTAAACAGCTGGCGCTCCTGCTGAAGCCCGGCCTGAAGACTCACTTCCTGGGCCTGACGCAGCGCCTGCTTGGCGGCACGCAGCGCCAGCGGTGCATGGCTCGCCATCGTCGCAGCCAGCTTCAGGGCGTATTCGTCGGTTAACAGCGCCGGCGTGATGTCGCTCACCAGACCAGCCTGTTGTGCCCGCTGGGCATCGATGCTTTCGCCGCTTAACACCATGCGGTTGGCCAGCGCTTTGCCGACGCTACGGATCAGCCGCTGGGTGCCACCGGCTCCCGGCATCAGCCCGAGGGTGATTTCCGGCAGGCCGAAACGGGCGTTATCACCGGCCACCACCACATCGCACAGCAGCGCCAGTTCGCAGCCCGCGCCAAGGGCATAGCCGTTAACGGCAGCAATCAGCGGTTTCGGGAAGGCATCGATCCGCGCCCACAGACGAGGGCGAATATCGTCCAGCGTGGCGGGGAGATCTTTCTCTGCCATTTCGTTGAGATCGGCGCCCGCGGCAAAGAAGCGCGTGTTGCCACTAATCACACAGGCGTTGATCTGCGGGTCAACGGCCGCCGCGTCCAGCGCGTCGGCAAGCTGGGTCAGCAGCGCGTTATTCAGGGCATTACGCGCCTGCGGACGGTTGAGGGTCAGGTGCAGCACATGCTGCTGGCGGGCTATCAGCAGATCGCTCATGCCATCCCCCTTGCATCAAAATCGACCACCACATCGCCGCTGGTCGGCAGCGCCTGGCAGCTCAGCACATACCCGGCCGCCAGCTCGTCCGCTTCAAGGCTGTAGTTCGCCGCCATCGCCACTTCACCGCGCAGCACTTTGCATTTGCAGGTGGCGCAGACGCCGCCTTTGCAGGCGAAGGGTAAATCCGCCCCCTGGCGCAGCGCCGCATCGAGAATGCTGTCATCGTCCGCTCCGAGGGAAATCAACCGGTCGCGACCGTCCTGGCGAATCGTCACGGTACGGCCTTCGGCCTGTACGCCAGTGGCCCGCTTAACGCTGCTCCCCGGCGTGTTAAAACGTTCGAGATGAATATGGTTATCCGCCATCCCCAGCTTACGCAGTGCGGCTTCTGCCTCGTCCATCATCACCGCCGGACCGCAGATAAATGCCTCATCGAATCGGCTGAAATCGAGCAGTTTTGCTGAGAGCGCATGCAACTTGTCGCCGTCGATTCGCCCCTGCAGCAGGTCGCTGTCCATCGACTCCTGGCTGAACAGATGCACCACTTGCAGCCGCTGCGGATAGCGGTCTTTCAGATCCGCCAGCGCCTGGCGAAACATCATGCTGCTACTGCTGCGGTTGCCGTAAATCAGGGTGAAGCGGCTTTGCATTTCGGTGGCGAGGGTCGCGCCAATAATCGCCATCATCGGCGTAATACCGGAACCGGCGGCAATGGCCAGGTAGTCGGCTTCGCGCCCGGCCTGCGGCTGGTAGCCGAAGTGTCCCTGCGGCACCATCACCTCCAGCGCCATCCCCTGGCAGATATCGCTCTGCGCGTACCGGGAGAATCGACCGCCGTCGATGGCTTTGACCGCCACGCTGATTTCCGCCGGCGAGCGGCTGCGGCAGATAGAGTAGCAACGTCTGAGTTCTTCTCCGCCGAGGCGGGTTTTGAGCGTCAGATGCTGGCCCGGCCGGAAGGCATAAGCAGCCTGTAGCGCGTCGGGGATGGCGAAGGTTATGGTCACCGCATCGCGGGTTTCCGGCTCCACTTTCGCCACGGTTAGCGAATGAAACGTCGTCATGGCAACCTCAAATACATTTAAAGTAATCAAAGGGTTCACGGCAGCTGTCGCAGCGGTAGAGCGCTTTGCAGGCCGTGGAACCGAATTCACTGATCGGCGTGGTATGGACGCTGCCGCAACGCGGGCAAACCACCTCACCCGGCAGCCCGGCATGGCAGGCGTGTCCCTGCGGCGGGCTGATGCCGTACTGGCGCAGGCGCTCGCGGGCGTCCTGATTCATCCAGTCGGTGGTCCACGGCGGATCCAGCTGCAGGACGATATGCACCGGGGTGTAGCCGTGGCGGGTCATCGCCGCGCGGATCTCACCCAGCAGATGCTCGGTCGCCGGGCAGCCCGAGTAGGTCGGCGTGAAACCGATAACCCAGCCTTCTCCCTGCGGCGTGACGCTGCGCACCATGCCAAGGTCGGTAATGGTCAGTACCGGCACTTCTGGGTCGGGGATCTCACTGAGCAACGCCCAAATCGCATGGATTTCGGCGGGAGCAATATCGGCGAGACGTTGCATAGTCACCTCCAGTTACCACTGCTGACCGGGATAAGCGCGTTGCAGATACTGCATTTCCGCCAGCAACGGCCCGAGATGTTCGCTGTGCAAACCCTGCTTGCCACCGTGACGAAACGCGGCTTCCTGCGGGATCTGCAGCCCGGCCTCAAGCAGCGCGGTGTGGATCGCGCTTTGCCACTCTTCCTGCAGGTCACGCGGGTCAACGGCAATGCCCTGTTCCACCAGCGCAAGCTCCAGTTCATCGGCATGGAACAGTTCGCCGGTAAAGCGCCACAGGTCGTCCACCGCCTGCTGCATTTTCTGCGCCGATACCGCCGTGCCGTTGCCCAGACGCTCCAGCCAACCGCGGCTAAAACGCAGGTGGTAGCGCACCTCTTTCAGTCCCTTAGCGGCAATGGCGGCCAGCTGCGCATCACGGCTCGCCGTCAAACGGCTAAACAGCGCCACGTGCCAGGCATCAATAAAGCACTGACGGGCAATGGTGTCGGCGAAGTTACCGTTGGGTTGTTCCACCAGCAGCAAATTGCGGTATTGCCGTTCATCACGACCAAAGGCCAGGGTGTCTTCGTCACCACTGCCCGCCAGCTCTGCCGCATAGCTGAGAAAATTACGGGCCTGACCCAGCAGGTCGAGGCCGATATTGGCCAGCGCCAGGTCGATTTCCAGCTCCGGCGCATGGCCGCACCACGCACCTAAACGTTGGGCCAGCACCAGGCCGTTATCGCCGAGACGCAGGGCATAGGTTGCAACGGGATTCAGGTTATTCATCGTTGCCTCACATATGTTCCATGCCGTCCGGCACGTTATAGAAAGTGGGATGGCGGTAAACTTTGCTCTCCGCCGGATCAAAAAACTCGCCGCTGTCCTCCGGCTGTGAGGCGATGATCTGACTGGCTTTCACCACCCACAGCGAGCAGCCTTCGCTGCGACGGGTGTACACATCGCGGGCATTTTCCAGAGCCATCTGGTCATCTGCGGCATGCAGGCTGCCCACGTGACGGTGGGATAACCCCTGTTTGCTGCGGACAAACACTTCATATAACGGCCAGTAAACGTTGCTCATCATGCTTCTCCTTATGCCGCGTCGCGGGAGTGTTGTTTTTGGGCATGCGCCAGGGCGGCTTCGCGCACCCATGCCCCCTCTTCCCAGGCTTTACGCTTGGCTGCCAGACGTTCGTGGTTACAAATACCGCGCCCGTTAATCACTTCATTGAGTTCCTGCCAGTCGATAGCGCCAAAACGGTAATGCCCGGTGGCCTCATCCAGCTGTAAATCGGCGTCCGGGACGGTCATGCCGAGGATCGCGACCTGCGGTACGGTGTTATCGACAAAGCGCTGACGCAGTTCATCGTTGGAGTGCAGTTTGATTTTCCACGCCATGCTGCGGGCGCTGTTCGGCGAGTTATCGTCGCTCGGGCCAAACATCATCAGCGCCGGCCACCAGAAACGGTTGATGGCATCCTGCAACATCTGGCGTTGCGCCTCGCTGCCCTGGGCCAGCGCCATGCAGGCTTCAAAACCCTGGCGCTGATGGAAGCTCTCTTCTTTGCAAATTTTGACCATCGCCCGGGCGTAGGGGCCATAGGACGTCCGGCACAGCGCCACCTGATTGACAATCGCCGCGCCATCAACCAGCCAGCCGATCACCCCGATATCGGCCCAGCTCAGGGTCGGGTAGTTAAAGATCGAGGAGTACTTCATCTGGCCATCAAGCATTTTCTGATACAGATCTTCCCGGGCGCAGCCGAGCGTTTCCGCCGCGCTATAGAGATACAGGCCATGCCCGGCCTCGTCCTGCACCTTAGCCAGCAGAATGGCCTTGCGGCGCAGCGTCGGCGCACGGGTAATCCAGTTACCTTCTGGCAGCATGCCGACAATTTCAGAGTGCGCGTGCTGGCCAATCTGGCGGATCAGCGTTTTGCGGTAGGCCTCCGGCATCCAGTCCTGCGGTTCGATGGCCGTATCCTGCGCGATGCGCTGGTCAAAGCGTTGTTCTTGTGTCACGTCATCACCTTTATGATTCCGATAAATTCAACAAATCATCATTTGTGAATCACTTTGTTTTATAAAAGTTACATGCAGGTTAAATAAAACCACAAATTTTGTTTGTTCTTTTTGTGATAGCCACCGCAAAATATTGCGTAAATTCGCCGCAAGACAACGACATAGCGCCGTGCCGTCTCGCGCCCACGATCACAATGTTAATAAATTATTAAATATCAGCTTGCGTTTTATGATTCATAAAATAACTATTTATAGAGATTTCACGTAACACATTGGAGAGTCGCAATGCAGCAGTTAGCCAGCTTCTTATCCGGCACCTGGCAGACCGGCCGGGGCCGCGCCCGCACTATTCGCCACGCCATCAGCGGTGACGTGCTTTGGGAAGTCACCAGCGACGGGCTGGATATGGCGCAGGCGCGCCGTTATGCCATCGACCACGGCGGCAAGGCGTTGCAGGCCATGACCTTTATTGAACGCAGCGCAATGTTGAAAGCGGTGGCTAAGCACCTGCTGGAAGAGAAAGCATCGTTCTATGCGCTGTCGGCGCAGACCGGGGCGACCAAAGCCGATAGCTGGGTGGATATCGAAGGCGGGATTGGTACGCTGTTTACCTACGCAAGCCTCGGCAGCCGGGAACTGCCGGACGACACGCTGTGGCCGGAAGATGAACTGATCCCCCTGTCGAAACAGGGCGGCTTCGCGGCCCGCCATCTGCTAACGTCAAAATCCGGCGTCGCGGTGCACATCAACGCCTTTAACTTCCCGTGCTGGGGGATGCTGGAAAAACTGGCCCCTACCTGGCTTGCCGGCATGCCGGCGATCGTCAAACCGGGTACCGCCACGGCCCAGTTGACTCAGGCGATGGTCAAATCCATTGTCGACAGCGGGCTGGTACCGCCGGGGGCAATCAGCCTGATTTGCGGCGGCGCGGGCGATTTGCTCGACCAGCTTGATAGCCAGGACGTAGTGACCTTCACCGGTTCAGCCCAGACCGGCCAACAGCTACGTGTACACCCGAATCTGGTGGCAAAATCGATCCCCTTCACCATGGAGGCCGATTCACTGAACTGCTGCGTACTCGGGGATGACATCACCCCGGAGCAGCCGGAGTTCGCGCTGTTTATCCGTGAAGTTGTACGTGAAATGACCACCAAAGCAGGACAGAAATGTACCGCTATCCGCCGGATTATCGTGCCGCAGGCTCAGATGAAAGCCGTCAGCGAGGCGCTGATTGCCCGCCTGCAAAAAGTGGTGGTCGGCGACCCGTCACAGGAAGGGGTCAAGATGGGCGCGCTGGTCAGCCACGACCAACGGCAGGACGTTCAGGATAAGGTTAATACTCTGGTTCAGGCCGGGTGTGAAGTTCTGCTCGGCGGTCAGGCCGATCTCAACGCCAGCGGCGCCTTTTTCCCGCCGACGCTGTTGTATTGCCCGCAGCCGGATGAAACCCCGGCGGTACATGCCGTCGAAGCGTTCGGCCCGGTAGCGACCCTGATGCCCTATCAGCATCGCGAACACGCGCTGGCGCTGGCCCGCGCGGGTGAAGGGAGCCTGGTCGGCACGCTGGTCACCGCCAGCGGTGAACTGGCGCGCGAATTTATTCTCGGGGCTGCCCGCTGCCACGGCCGTATCCAGGTCCTCGACCAGGTGTCGGCGGTGGAGTCCACCGGCCACGGCTCACCGCTTCCGCAACTGGTCCATGGCGGACCGGGCCGCGCCGGCGGCGGTGAAGAGCTGGGCGGGCTGCGCGCGGTTAAACACTACATGCAGCGCACCGCGATCCAGGGCAGCCCGACGATGCTGGCGACCATTGGTCAGCAATGGGTGCGCGGCGCCGAGGTAAGCGAAGATCGGGTCCACCCGTTCCGCAAATATTTCGAAGAGATCCAGCCCGGCGATAGCCTGTTGACGCCGCGCCGCACCCTGACCGAAGCGGATATCGTTAATTTTGCCTGTCTGAGCGGCGATCACTTCTACGCCCACATGGACAAAATCGCCGCCGCCGAGTCGATTTTCGGCGAACGCGTGGTGCATGGTTATTTCCTGATTTCTGCCGCTGCCGGGCTGTTCGTCGATGCGGGCGTCGGGCCGGTCATCGCCAACTACGGTATGGAAAATCTGCGCTTTATCGAACCGGTCAAGCCGGGCGACACCATCCAGGTTCGCCTGACCTGTAAACGCAAGACCGTGAAACGTCAGCGCAGCGCCGATGAAAAAGCGACCGGCGTCGTGGAGTGGGCGGTCGAGATTGCGAACCAGCATCAGCAGCCGGTGGCGCTCTACTCGATTCTGACGCTGGTAGCCCGCCAGCATGGTGATTTCCCGGCGTAAGCCTCGTTGGCACAGCCACGATCGCCACCACCACAATGCCTCTGCGGAGGCATTTTTTATAACTGGCAAAACTGACAAACAACCTGGCATAAGCAGACAAACACCCGGACATCGCGCACTGCTAGGTTAACGATACACAAGCCGACTTTCGCAGCGGCGAAGCACAACACAACAATTAGGTGAGGTCACAATGGCGATTCGTTCCCCCCGCAAAACGGCTCTGGCGCTGGCTGTTGCCCTGTTCTGCGCCTGGCAAAGCCCGGTTTTCGCCCATGGCGGTGAAGCGCATATGGTTCCGATGGATAAAACGCTGCAGGAATTTGGCGCCGATGTGCAGTGGGATGATTATGCCCAGATGTTTACCCTGATGAAGGACGGGGCC
The DNA here is from genome assembly GCF_051131745.1 of Klebsiella sp. R390. Classification (NCBI taxonomy): domain Bacteria; kingdom Pseudomonadati; phylum Pseudomonadota; class Gammaproteobacteria; order Enterobacterales; family Enterobacteriaceae; genus Klebsiella; species Klebsiella sp. R390. The sequence continues at coordinate 299,891 of NZ_CP180445.1, forward strand.
TATGTCAAAGTGAAACCCGGCGCCAAAACGGCAATCGTCAACGGCAAAACGTTGAATCTGCAGGTGCCGGTGGTGATGAAAAATGGCAAGGCGTGGGTCTCCGAGACCTTTATCAACGATGTCTTCCAGTCCGGGCTTGATCAGACCTTCCAGGTCGAGAAGCGCCCGCACCCGCTCAACTCATTGACCGCGGCGGAAATCAGCGAAGCCGTCACCATCGTCAAAGCGTCGCCAGAGTTCCGCCCCAATACCCGCTTCACCGAAATCTCGCTCCACGAGCCGGATAAGGCCGCAGTATGGGCCTTTGCGTTGCAGGGCACCGCCGTGTCGGCGCCGCGCACCGCTGACGTCATCATGCTCGATGGCAAGCACGTTATTGAAAGCGTAGTCGACTTACAGAACAAAAAAATCCTCTCCTGGCAGCCGATTAAAGATGCCCACGGCATGGTGCTGATTGACGATTTCGTCAGCGTGCAGAACATCATTAACGCCAGCGACGAGTTTGCCGCGGTCCTCAAAAAACACGGCATCACCGATACCAAAAAGGTGATCACCACCCCGCTGACCGTGGGCTACTTTGACGGCAAAGATGGCCTGAAGCAGGACTCGCGCCTGCTGAAAGTGGTGAGCTATCTGGATACCGGCGATGGCAACTACTGGGCGCACCCGATTGAAAACCTGGTGGCGGTAGTCGACCTTGAGCAGAAGAAAATTATCAAAATCGAAGAAGGCCCGGTGATCCCGGTGCCGATGGAAGCGCGCCCGTATGATGGCCGCGACCGCGTCGCCTCCGCGGTGAAACCACTGGATATCACCGAACCGGAAGGCAAAAACTACACCATCACCGGCGACACCATTCACTGGCAGAACTGGGATTTCCACCTGCGTCTGAACTCGCGCGTCGGGCCGATCCTCTCGACGGTCACCTACAACGACAACGGGAAGAAACGCCAGGTGATGTATGAAGGTTCGCTGGGTGGCATGATCGTGCCTTACGGTGACCCGGACGTGGGCTGGTACTTTAAAGCCTATCTCGACTCCGGCGATTACGGCATGGGGACCCTGACCTCGCCTATCGTGCGCGGCAAAGATGCGCCGGCAAACTCGGTGCTACTGGATGAGACCATCGCCGATTACACCGGTAAACCCACCACGATCCCGCACGCCATTGCGATTTTTGAACGCTATGCCGGGCCGGAGTACAAACACCAGGAAATGGGACAGCCGAACGTCAGCACCGAGCGCCGCGAACTGGTGGTCCGCTGGATCAGTACCGTGGGCAACTACGACTATATCTTTGACTGGGTATTCCACGAGAACGGCACCATCGGCATCGATGCGGGTGCCACCGGGATCGAAGCGGTGAAAGGCGTAATGGCGAAAACCATGCACGATCCGAGCGCCAAAGATGATACCCGCTACGGGACGCTGATCGACCATAACATCGTCGGCACCACCCACCAGCATATCTACAACTTCCGCCTCGATCTTGATGTCGATGGCGAGAACAACAGCCTGGTGGCGATGGACCCGGAAGTGAAGCCAAATACCGCCGGTGGCCCGCGGACCAGTACCATGCAGGTGAATCAGTACAGCATCGACAACGAGCAGAAGGCGGCGCAGAAGTTTGACCCAGGCACCATTCGCCTGTTGAGTAACACCACTAAAGAAAACCGGATGGGCAACCCAGTGTCGTACCAGATAATCCCATATGCTGGCGGCACTCACCCGGCGGCAACCGGTGCCAAGTTCGCCCCCGATGAGTGGATCTATCACCGTCTGAGCTTTATGGATAAGCAGCTGTGGGTCACCCGTTATCATCAGGAAGAGCGTTATCCTGAAGGCAAGTACCCGAACCGTTCGGTCCATGACACTGGTCTTGGCGCCTACGCTAAGGATAACGAGTCGCTGAACAATCACGATGACGTCGTGTGGATCACCACCGGCACCACTCACGTGGCCCGTGCCGAAGAGTGGCCGATTATGCCGACCGAATGGGCGCACGCGCTGCTGAAACCGTGGAACTTCTTTGACGAAACGCCGACCCTCGGCGAGAAGAAAAAGTAGGCCACATTGCAGAGCGTCAACCCGGATAGCGGCGAAGCGCCCTGTCCGGGCTACGATGTGCGGTGATGGTATGATAAGTGAGCGCCACCGAGGGCAATCCGTCGTGTGGCGCTCGCGTTTTCACGAGGCATCGTTCCAGCTCTGAACCACAAAGCGCAACCGACCCGAAATACCCGGTACCGAAGGGCGTTTTTTGCCGTTGGCATCAAGCGTGACGCTTTCTACAGGGATGATAACCTCACAGGCTTTACCGGCCGTTTGCTGCGGTTGCAGAACGATATCGGCGCTGGAAAATCCGGCGTCCTGCCAGGCATATTTTATCTTCCAGGAAGTGGTATCGTTGGCCGGCGGGACAATCTCGAGGATCAGCGAATTACGGAACAGATACCCGCCTTCATAATGTTCGTTGAACCAGAACCGCTTCTCAATTTCATAATCCGGCATTTTGACCCCAAGTATCAGGCTGTAGGCCAGCGAACGCCGGTTTTTATTGACGCGCGCGCTCTTCGACAAGAACACGCTGGAGAGATACTGCGACGCACGTTTTTTCTCCGACCACTCTTTTTGCGTCAGACAGGCAACGGAGTCTTCCTCCGAGACGCGACGGGTTAAAGACCACGGCTTGCCGCGCGGCGACGCGATCGCCTCTATCTGATAGATGGCGTCAATTTTCGACGCATTGCCCCCCGCCGCTTTGATTGCCGCCTCCGGCAGGCGAATGTCATCGATATCCAACCAGATATCCACCCGCACATCGCCAAACAGAAAACGCGCCAGGTTCTGGAAGGCCTCTTCGCTGTTCACAATGCCGAAATAACCAGAGTGCGAACGGTAGGTGAAGGCTTTCGCACAAGGCGCCCCGAGAGAACCATCGGCATTCAGGCCGCTCAGGGTCGCATTTTCGATTTTGACCAGACCATCGCTGCCGTTGCCGACAAAGGTTCGCGATAGCGCGGCGGCGGCATCGTAATCGAGGCGGTTGGTGCCGACCATGGTGAAAATCCGCGAGGACGGCAGGCAGGATTCCGGTATCACATCAACCCGGTTATAGCGTTGGTAGGCCTGTTGCAGGTCAAGATAACCCGCCATCCGATCGCGGTTAAAATTGGTGACGCTACTTTGCCACGGCAGGTCCGGCACGTTGAGCCCCGCGAACTCAATCCCGTTATGGGGTGTCGCATAGGTGAAAAATTTATCGACGGTTGCCCCCACCTTGCCCGGGTCAAGCGCCGGATTTTGCAGCATCGCCCGGCAAACCAGCCCGCCCATCGAGTGCGCCACCAGATAGCAACGAAAATCACCAGCCACCTTCACGCCGCTGTTGGGATTCGCCAGCAGTAAGGTCCGCACCTTGACCAGCAGGTTTGATAGCCCGATGGCCGCGTCCTCGATTGACGGCGTCTTACCGGACCCGAGCAGCGTGGAGGCGTCATCATAATAGCGATACACGATCACCGATTTATCATCCAGAACATTGCCGGTGGGTTTCCCCTCCGGATCGGTCTCCCAGCCCTCATCCATGATATCCAGGCCCTGCTCGAACACGTCGCTATAGCCAAACTCCGTGGCGAGGCGAATCACCGGGGACTCGAAGAAAAATTTCCTGGGGCGATCTTTCTGGCTCGCCGACGCACGTAGCATCGTAGACCCAAGATTAAAGCCATTAAACGGATCTGCTGTAGTCTCATTAACGTCGCGTTGCGTCATCGCGTAACCACGAACGTAAATAATAGGGAAAAAAGGCATTTTATTATTAGCCATTTTTATTTTCCTGAGATTTATTATGCTTATAATCAATGAATTTCAAGATGCAGCCAACACCCCTGCATGTTGAAAGACGACGGGTATATTATGGGTGGCGAGACACGCCATACAGCCCTTTATATTTATCATTGGTTGCCGACGCCACTAAGACTGACCATGAATAATGAAAGACATTCACTTTCGATGGATAGGCGCCGCGATTACCTTCGATAGTCCACAAAATACCGTCGGCATAGCGTTGAACAATACCGACATGGCCCTGCCAGGCGGTCTTCTGTGGGTTTTTAGGATCCACTCTGAGCCAGCAGATGATATCGCCCGGTTGCGGTGGGTTGTTTAATGAAGGGGTATAGGCATAGCCCAATGATTTCATTTTATTATGCAGCGCCTGGGCGGATGTTTGATAGCCAAATACCGCCGGTGCTGCCTGATTAAAACAGTAACTGACAAAGGCGGCACACCAGCTTTGGCCCTGTGAACCGTGCCCGGAAAAATACTTTATAATATCCGGCCCGTGGTTGTCGGAGCCTTGCTCACCGTGGCCAAGCTCACCCTGAGCGACCTTGAGCGCCGCCTGGCCTGCGGGACTGCCGCCGCTGACGTTCACCAACGGCGGCGTTACTGGCACAGGCGCAACCTGTTTTTTGCCCAATGCCGCATCCAGCGCCCAGCGGGTATGCGGACCGACTTTACCATCGACTACCAGCGGCTGGCCCGAGGCATCAAGATTGGCTACCTGAAAGGCTTCTACCGACTTTTTCACCACCTGGTCAAATTTATTACCGGTTGCCAGGCCAAAAGATAATTTCCGTAAATCATTTATCAGCTGCGCGACCGCGCCGCCTTCATCACCGAGTTTAAGCATATCGTCCCCGTCATATTCACGTTAGTTAATAAAGAAACAATTCGCACGATAAATGTAATGCTAAGCACTACAGGCTATTACAGATAAAAAAATTAACGTCACCGCCTGAGAACCAGGAATGTTAGCTCGCTATTTTTAACGCAAAACAGTTGCCTTAGAAATAAGCATCATAAAAGGGTTATCATGTTATTCCTCGATTTATAGATTCAGCGCCTGGAGAAAAATAGAGAGCACGAAGAACCACAATAAAATAGCCTAATGGGGCAGGCTCTTATTTAGCGTAGTTATCTCGTGCAATAGATCAAGTGGCGGACCAGCCGCCGTTTTAGCCGCCCCCCGGATTGCGGCGCAAGCGCCTGATCCGGGCTACAGGGTGGTGAAATCGAGAAGGTATTTACCGTGGCTGCTGGCGCGGATAGCCTCCTGCCAGCGGTGCAGCGGCACCACCTCCACCGGCGGTAAGGTCGTCGTCGGCAACAGACGCCAGATCCCGGCGAACGCCGCCTGCCACTGCGCGTCTGACAGGGTCGCCAGCGCCTCGCGCAGATGGAATTTATGCACCCGTGGAAGCAGCCGGGTCTGGGTCAAGGCCCGTCCGGATAACAGCCCGTAGGAGATCAGTCCGCCGCGCTCCGGCAGCACCGACAGCAGCGTGTTCGCCAGTTCCCCGCCCACTGCATCAAACACCCAGTCGGCATTCTGCCCCACCTGTTCGAGCATCGGTCGGTCCGCTTCCAGCAGCGGGTAAACTCCCAACTGTTCCAGCCGGTGAATATGCTGCGGCGAACGGATAACCCCGCTTACCGAACTCGCCCCTTTAAGCAGTGCCCACTGCGCCAGCAGGCTGGCGCAGCTGGAGCCCGCCGCGGTCAGCACAATATTGCAGCCGGCTACCGGCCAGCGGTTGAGCATCAGCAGCGCGGTTAACGGGTTGATATAGGCGCGGGCGGCCAGCAGATCGTCGATGGCGTCAGGCACCGGCACCAGCCAGCGCTCGGGGATATCCAGATAATGCTGCCAGGTGCCATCCCCGCGCAGGGGCAACACCCGCTGCCCGGGGGCAAACCCGGCACCGGACGGCGCCTCCACCACGACGCCAATGCCTTCATAACCCGCCGTCGCCGGCAGCCGGGTGCGGTGGCGGTAGGCGCCGGTGATGGGGATCAGATCCGAGGGATTGACCGGCGCGTAGCGCATCTCAACCCGCACCTTATCCGCCGCCAGCGGCGGTAAGGGAGCGGTACGCAGCGTGAGCGCTGCAGTCGGCGCCCCGTACGTGTTATAGCAAAGCGCGTGGTTCAGCATAGCGTCGAATTCACCACTTCCGGCAAAACAGGAGCGCAATAATAACAGGATTCAGGGGGCCATTTCCCGCCAAAAGCGGGTCCATCAGCCGGGACCATCGCTGGCGGCCGCCAGCAGCGGGACGATCAGATCGCTCATCGGCGTCGGAATACCGTGGCGGCGAGCTCGCCGCGGTATCACGGCGTTGCGGATCTCCCACTCCAGCGGATGCCCGGCTTCACGGTCAATCAGAATAGAGGTGCTGAGGTCGGGCGGCGCACGGTGGAAACCATCGAGGATCTCCTGCGGGACGCTGTCGTTCAGTAACGCCCCCTCGGCGCGGGCAACGGTCAGACATTCATGCAAATAGGCCAGGGCAACGTCACTGATATCGGCGCGGGTGAACATACCGGCCCGGCGCCCGGTTAGCACCATCAGCCCGGCGACGGCATTTTGCAGCAGCTTACGCCATGCCACGGAGGTAAAATCGGCAGCCAGATCCACCGCACAGCGGGTTCCCCGCAGCACGTGCTGTATCCGTTGGGCTTGCGGCACATCAGGTAGCGTCAGGCGCGGCGCGGCCCGTAGCCATACCGAGGTCTCCGATTCGCGCAAGGCCGGAAACCACACCACCGAGGGCAACACCGGGGAGCCGGCAACCCACAGGGCAAACTGCTCCTGCTGTTCTACGCCGTTCTGCAGGACGCACACCACCGTATTGTCATCGCACAATACCGCCAGCCAGGGCGCAATCGCGCGGATCTGGGTGGTCTTCACCGCCACAAAAACCACATCAACCGGCCCGGATATCGTCGCCGGATCGGACAACAGCGGTCCAGGCACGCTAATCTGACCGCCGTCAAAGCGCAGCGACAGTTGCGGATGGGGCGTACGGGCACAGATCAGCGGCGTACGCCCGGCTTCATGCAGCGCCGCCGCAATGGTGGTACCAATGGCGCCGGGCCCAATCAGGGCAACGGTTGGCTCTTGCGATCTCATTTCTGCCTCCTGAGGATGTCTCCGCCCGTTGGCGGGCAATAATCAACAGTAGCGAGAAAGGATAGCGTTGGGCAAGCCCGGCAGTCCGGGCGCCGTCAGCGGGTTATCGTCAGGGAGACGCTTCCCCGATTGTTATCGTACATTTGCCACGCGTCGTTGGCCCAGGCGTAAAAATAGCCGCTTTTCGCCGGGGTAAAACGGCATTCGGTACCAACAACAAAAATCTGATGCTGTTGTTGAGGTACCGCAGAAGCGCCGGCGGCGCTATTTGCCACCACCCCGATGAGGGCGAACCAGGGTGCCGAGCCGACACGTCTGCTCAGCCAAAAATCCACATCCTGATTTTTGGTGGCCCCTTTCCACAACGTTTCCAGTTTGTCGGAGACCGAAGCCAGAATCTGAGCCGCTTCACCGGGATAAAATTTCCCGTCATCGGTGCCGCCCGCATCACAGGGAATAGAGCTGTCCAGCCATTTTCCCGTAGCACTAAAACGATATTGAATGCCGGCCTCCAGCCACACGCCGGTGGCATTCCAGCGTTCACGGGCAAAGACGTCAACGGTCGCCGAATGGCCTGCGAGCAAGGTTTTCTCCGGGCGGTAGCGCCCATTAAGCAGCGAGGGCAGACTCTGACGTTGCAGCACGCTGTCATCGACACGGGGATCGTCTGCCACCAGCTGTGGCACCGCCCGTGGGCAGGTATGCAGCAGCGTAAACACGCCGGTCACCGAATCGTGCAGTAATCCATGAGGGTTGGGTGCCAGCTGTGAATCTATGCCCGGCAACAGTTCGAGGCCCAGGCCCTCGGCTTCTGACATCATCCAGCGCAGGGGAATGTCCGATAATCCGCATTGTGCGTAACCACCGCCAACGTCAGAATGTACGCCGACAAACCAGCGCTGCTTCACCCGCGGGTTACCCTCCACGTTATCCCAAAGCGTGGGGATAAAGCTCTGGCGCTGTTCGTCCAGCGCCAGAGCATGACGGGCGTTTTCCACGATGGGACTGAGGGAGGTATCGTGGAAGGCGTACTTTTTCGGATCGTCCAGCTGATTTGCTAACGCCATATCGTCGGGAATACCCAGCGCCCCTACCGTCTCCCAGACGCCGATAAAATAGACAGGGATACTGCCTTTTGTCGGGTCCCCCGTCGCCACCGAATAAAAGGGACGGCCCACGCTGGCAATAATGGGAGGAACGCTGCCAACGGGCTGGCGATAATGGGCAAACAGCGTGTTGATATCCTCCCACACTTTATCGTCGCCGGTTCCCGCCTGAGCAGCATTCAATAAACCGCAGCGCGCAATCATTCCGCCGAGGCTGCGAACGGTATAGGCGCCACGGCTAAAACCAAACAGCCAGATTTTATCGCTGGGCTGGTAGTTGGTCGCCAGCCAGTAATAAGCGCTAATGATATTCTTATCAAGACCTTCACCGATGCCGCCGCCGATGTAGCGCTCGACCGCCCCGCCGTCGGTGCCCACTCCGGTATGGTAATAGACGCGCTGGCTATTATTTTCTGCCACCGCATTTCTCAGCTTCACCACATTCGTCGGGGCCAGTTTACCGTCATCAAGCTGTTGCGGTGTATTCCAGGTACCGTCGCAAAACACCAGTAAGTTCATAGGAACCTCTTCACAGGCTGCGTTAAAAGCGCTCAGGATTGACAGATTAAAAATAGCAGACTGTAATCGAAGCTGGAGTTCAAACGAAAAAACGCCCGTAATACCCGGCATCAACTGGTGCTGGTGGGCATTCGTGGAACTTTTTTGGTGAGTACCATATTTAAGTCAATGTTATTACGGGGATCATCATGATAACCGATACGCACTACCACCTTGCTCTCAACGAGTTAGCTCAATTACATTCACTGCCCCCGGATCAAAAACTGAGCACTATTTTTCGCATTACGACCCTGTATGAACAAAATATTACCAACTGGTATAAAAAAGAGGTCAAGAGAAAACGCATACTCTCTATATTACTGCTATCGGCAATTTTAGTTATTATGGTTGCCATCGGTAGCATTCAGATCCTTAAGCTCCCTTTTATTCATGATATCAAAGACAAGCTGTTGTTTACCCAAATATCCCTCGGACTACTTACGCTTGCCGTATTGCTATTTACTGCCGACAGAGCATTTCGTATTACTGGTGGATGGATGAATTACATTAATACCATGATGGTCATCGAGACACGCCATGCGGGATTTATTGCGGAGTGGATAAAAAACGATGGTACTCTCCATCAGCAACCAACTGAGCACTATCGTCAGGCGACCGACATTGCTGCTGCGTTTATTAATGCGATCCACCTTGCACAGCTACAAGAAACGCAATCATGGTCAACCCAGTTAACAGAGTCCATTAAGCAGCTAGATTCTTTGATGAATAAAAAACCGCATGGACAAAACGGTAATGAATGAGCAGAAAAGGTGGGAGCAGCGCCCGGTACAGCATAACCAGGCGCTGGGTTTAGCGATTAATAACGTACGCAGACCGATTTGGTCTCGCACCAGTCATCCAGCCAGTCCGGGCCGAAGTCACGCCCGGTGCCGGACTGCTTCATGCCGCCGAACGGCAGGTTGGCATCAATAAGCGTATGGCTGTTGACCCATACCGTGCCCGCCTGCAGGCGTTCGGTGTAGCTCAGTGCCTGAGTCAAATCGCCGGTCCAGACGCTGGCGGTTAAACCAAAATCGCTGTCGTTGGCGAGGCGCAGCGCTTCTTCACCATCGGCAACGCGCACCAGATTCACCACCGGCCCGAAGACCTCCTCGCGGCTCAGACGCAGCCCGGCATCCGGGTTAATCACCAGAGTTGGCGCAATGTAGTAGCCCTGGCTATCCGGCCCAAGCTGTCCGCTGATCAGTTCGGCATTGTGCTGGCGGGCATCATCAAGATAGGCCGCCACTTTGGCGCAGTGTGCCTTCGAAACCACCGGGTTAATGTGGGTGGTTTCCAGCATTCCAGGCCCGACCTGCAGCGATTTCACCGCCTGCTCAAATCCGCTCACCAGCGTATCGAACAGCGGCGCTTCAATGTAGATCCGCGAGCTGGCGGCGCACACCTGGCCCTGGTTGAGGAAGCTCCCGGTCATCAGCCCCTCAATCACCCATTCCGGGTTGGCATCTTTGAGGACGATCGCCGGGTTTTTGCCACCCAGCTCCAGCGTCACCCGGGTCAGGCGATCGGCAGCCACCCGCGCAATATGCTTGCCCGTGGCGGTGGAGCCGGTAAAGCTCACCTTCGCCACCTGCGGATGCGCCGTTAACGCCGCCCCGCACTCGCTTCCGCTGCCGGTCACCACGTTAAACACCCCGTCCGGGATCCCGGCTTCGGTCGCCAGTTCGGCAACGCGCAACAGGGTTAGCGGGGTCGTTTCCGACGGCTTAATCACGATTGAACAGCCGGCCGCCAGCGCCGGCATCACCTTCCACATGCCGATCATCAGCGGGAAGTTCCACGGGACGATCCCGGCGACAACCCCAACCGGCTCCTTCTTCGTCCACGCCTGGTAACGTGCCCCCTGCGGGAACGGAATCGACACATCGAGCGTACGTCCGCTGATTTTGGTCGTCAGCCCGGCGGTATAGCGCATCCAGTTGAGCGTGCAGCCCACTTCAAAAGCGCGGGAAATATTGATGGATTTGCCTTGTTCCAGGGTTTCGAGCTGCGCCAGCTCTTCGCCATGTTGCTCAACCAGGTCGGCAAAACGCAGCAGGATCCGCTCACGATCGGCAGGGGTACGCCCCGCCCAGCTGCGGGCAACAAATGCCCGCCAGGCCGACATCACCGCACGATCGACATCAGCGGCATTGGCATCCGCCGTGCTGGCAATGGCCTGACCGGTGGCCGGGTTCCAGACGGTGAGCCGCTGTTCGCTTTGCGATTGCTGCTGGCTACCATCGATATACAAACCATGCTGTCGGTCTAAAAACTGCTGTACGCTGGCGAGCAGCGCAACCTGTGCTGTGGACATATCGCTTCCTTATTCCTCTCGGGTCGTGAATTGAGTCTACGACGAGGTTGCCATCCGCGCTTTTTTCTCTGTGACATTCGTTTGTGCCGCTGTGACAGGCACCGCAATTAAGCATTTTGCGTACCCAGAAGTGTGCCGCAGGTAATAGTTCTTTCATATACTCCGGCTCCCGCTCTTGTATGCCGCAACGTAAATGCAACAATGCAGAAACATTGTATCGATAAGAGAATCATTATGGCGACGGCGGAGCACGGACAGGATTACCAACGCTGGTTGGCGAAAATCAACCAGGTCTGCGGCCATTTTGCCGCCCGTCCGCTGGAGGGGAACTTTCACGGCGAGATTGACGCCAGCTACGCGGGGAACCTGAAAGTCAGCACCGTCACCGCCTGCGGGGTCAATTTGTTCCGCACCCGCAACGAGATCAAGCGCAGCAACGACGACTGGTTTTATACCGTTTTCCAGCTCGCCGGCCAGGCGGCCATTGAGCAGGACGATCGCCAGGTGATGCTGGAAGCCGGCGATATCACGCTGATTGACGCCTCCCGCCCCTGCTCTATCTTCTGGCAGCAGACCTCGCGCCAGGCCTCGCTGCTGCTGCCCCGGCAGCTGATCGAACACCAGCTGCGCGGCAGCGAAATCAGCATTGCCTCGCGCCTGCAAAAATCGCTGCCGATGGTTCAGCTCAGCCAGCGCCTGCTGCAGGAAAGCATGAACAGCCCGGAGCTGTCGGACAGCGAAAGTGAAGCGGCGCTCGAGGCCATCGTCTGTCTGCTGCGCCCAATGCTGCACCAGCAGGAAGCCCAGCCGTCTCGCCGGGAGAAGCAGTTCCAGAGAATTATTGAGTTAATCGATGCGTCGATTCAGGCAGAACATCTGCGCCCGGAATGGCTGGCGAACGAAACCGGGATGTCATTGCGCAGCCTGTACCGACTGTTTGCCGACAAGGGACTGGTGGTCGCTCAGTATATTAAGAACCGCCGGCTCGACCTCTGCGCCCGGGCGCTGCGCAGCGCCCATGACGATGAGAAGCTGGCGGGGATTGGCTACAGCTGGGGATTCAGCGACCACAGCCACTTCTCCACCGCGTTCAAGCAGCGTTTTGGCGTGTCGCCGGGGGAATACCGCAAGCGCTGCCGCTAATTATTTGCGTAGCCATTTGCCGTTCAGCCCCTGGACATACTCCCCAGGCTGCGCCCGGTTGACCAGCTTCTGCCCGGCCATTTTGGCCACTTCATCCACCGGCAGATTATTTTCATCCGCCAGTTGCTGGTAGCTTTCACTGCGCGCCGTATTGATCCGTGCGACCAGCGCCAGAGTTTCCTGATCCTGCCGCAATGGCGCCAGATAGCCCTTCAGCGTTTCGCCGACCCGCCCCTGTTCCCGGGCTTCGCTCAGCGTCAGAGCCAGCGCCGGCGTACTGAGGAGAACCAGCGTCAGCGCCGCGATTTTCAGTCGTTTTCTCATCGCCACCTCAGAATAGATCGCTGCGCGACTTCAGTAACGCTTCAACATCCTTATCCACTTTGATATGAATCTCGTGCTCAATTTTGACATTCATATTGATGGTGATCGGCTCCTTTGATGCCGCGATTTCAATGCGCGGCGTACAGCCCGCCAGCAGCATCGGCACCAGCACCGCCGTTAGCAATTTCATCATTGTTGTTCCTTACACTTTTTACTGTCCGTACAGCTGCGCACTGGGAGCACGGCATTCTGCTCAAACCATGCCTGTAAATTGTCGCCAAAACGTAAACTGCGCCACAGGTCAAAAATATTCTCCTGATGAGAATAGTTTAAATGCACCGTATTACTCTGATCCCCAACACGGCTGGTGCCGCTGATGGTCGCTTTCAGAGTTAACATCCCGAGATTATCGAGGTCGATGCGCGTCCATGAGCGGGAGATCTCCATATAGCGCAGCCAGTTGATTGCCGCGCCGGCGGAGATATTATCGTTCACCATCGCGTCCGCCATGTCCTTATCGAGTCGAAGCGTCATCGGGCCGGGGTTGCCGAGCCAGCCATCTTTGATGATCCATTTTTCGTTATTCAGCCACAGCGGCAGCGCCCCGTTAAAGGCGCCGGACATGGCAAATTGTTTGATATTGACCGCGCTCACCAGCTCGCTGCTGGAGATATGCTGTAGCCGCAGCAGCGCCGGATCATGCTGCGGCATCCGTAACTGCTGCATGGTCACCTGGCCCCCGAGGATATCCATGCTGACGTTGCTCAGCTGCAGCGGCTGGTTTTCGCTCCACGGCCAGGCACCCTGCAGATCGGCAGTCAGGTTTTTCGCCGTCACCTGGTTGACAATCTCGCCGATGCGCAGCGAAACCGGTCGGCGGGTCCCCAGTTGCCAGATCCCCTCGCTAAAGCGGAAGGGCAGAACAAAATCGACGCCGTTGATTTGGTTGTCCGGCATCCAGGCGCTGCCGCCTTTTAACACGCCGTGCCCCCCGGCTTCGAATCCCTGCCCGGCTGCCGCCGAGAAAGCCACCTGCGCGTACAGCATTCCTTCACGCAGGTTCATTTTCCACTCCGGCGGCACCAGCGGCTGAAACACGGTCAGAGACTGTTTCGGCCACCATGCCTGGCCGCGCAGACGTTCGCCATCCCAGCGCCCGATGACCCGAACCGGACCGATTTTGTTGGCATGAAGCGCGCCGTTAAACTGAAACCAGGTCGGGTCGCGGCCATCAATGGTGAATTTTAAGGTTGAGGGTGGCAGCACGCTGCCGTGACTAAAGCTGGTGGTCCCCGCATCCAGCGACAGCGCGCCGGTCAGTTTCGGGTGCTGCTCATTACGCAACCAGTGGATCGGCTGATCCAGCGTCAGGCGCGGCGCACTCACCAGCATGGTGCCATATTGCAGTTTATCGAACCCCGTCGACAGGCTGTTCAGGACGATCGAACTGTCTACCCATGCCCCCGCCCCTTTGACGTCCCACCGCGCCTGCATCGGGGTGAAGTGACCGTCGCCCCAGTAACGCCATTGCCAGCGACCGCTGTCAGGCAAAAAGTTATCGGCCTGGCCGTCAAGGTGCAGCGTGAAGTCACCCATCTGCTGTTCATGGGCGCGCAGTATCGCCTGCAGGCGACCGTCCACGCCCTGCTGGGTCACCTTGACTCCCGCCAGCGGCAGACGGACTTCATCAATATTCAATGAATCAACCACCCGTCCGCGGGAACGCAGCAGTGCACCAGGGTTGAAGGCCAGGGCCGGGGCGGTCAGCGGGCCGCTGAGCCTAGCCGGCAGTACCGCATAAACAATCAGATCCCCCAGCTTTGCCTCACCGGTCAGCTGCAGCGGCATGTCGCTGTTGTCCATGCTCAGTTTGCCGGGGCCGATATTCAGCACAGCGTTGCCTTTACCGGCTTTCCCCTGGGTCAGGACGTTGAGCCGACCGCTCACCTCCATCTGCTCAGTGCCTTCCTGCCAGTTGCCCACCGACAGCGCCAGACGGCCACTTAATGGATAGCCAGCGTATTCGGTGCTCCAGCGACCATCGCTGATGGCAATGCGTTCGGGGGTCACTTCCCACGGGAGATCGAGTATCGGCTGCACTTCGCCGCGTGGCGTTACCACCAGCTGACCGCGGTTTTTCTGCCACTCCAGCTCGGCGTCAACCAGCCCGCCGGTTTGCGGAAATTCAAAGGTGGTCAGCAGGTGGCCATCGACCGGCAGGCCGTCCGGGACCAGCGGCATATGAAATTCGCCGGCCAGTTTCACCGGCGGTTGCTCGTCGACCAGCTGGGCGGAAAAATGGCTGACGGTGAGCGCCTGCCCGCGCAGGCGCGCCTGCAAGGTCAGCTCTTTGCCGCTATAGCCAATATCCTGCTGCTGCGGGGTCAACGACATCACCAATCGCCCCTGCCACTTTTCCCATGGCGAGAGGCGCAGGTTTTCAATGGTCAGCCAGCTGTAAGGCAGCATCGACTGCCACTCCGCCAGGGTCCGTGGCGCGCCTACCGTCGGTTCACTGTCGGGCAGTTTACTCAGACAGGCGCTATTGATATCAAGTTCGTCGAGGTGCAGCCGCCAGCGGCTGGGATGAGAAAGTTGGGCATTGGTGATCCGGGCCAGCTCACAATCGCCGACCAGATAGCGTAATTCGGGAATGCGTAAAGCAGAACGCGTCAGTCGCGGGCTGTCGGAAAACGCAATGCGGGTGCCCTCTGGCAGCCAGATCCCTGCAAGCGTTGGCACCCAATGGGTAAGCGTCGACAACATGGCCAGCGGTAACAGAATAAGAGCTAACAATAGCGCGATGGCGGCTTTATATTTACCCTTCATGGGCAGTAATATCCTGATTAAACAAAAGTAAAAGCCGAAAGATGTGCATATTGTGGCACGTTCGACTAGTGAGTTAAAGGCTCTATCCAGTCTAAGGATAGTTGGTTCGGCATCATCATCACCGTGAATTTATGCCTTTCGCCTGTTAAGCCGCCATTTAATCGGCCCCTGTCACACTCGAGGTATTCGTTCCCGACGCCGGTGGATCCCGTGGATTTTTTTGTTTTGCTTATTGAACACGCCCAGCGCCACTATTCATGGTTGCTGATCGTGGTGTTTCTGCTGACCCTGAGTAAATCCTGCGCCCTGATTTCGCTGCTGGTGCCGGGCACCTCCGGATTGTTGTTGCTCGGCCCGCTGGCCTCCGGCAGTCTTAACCATTTCTTATTAATGTGGCTCAGTGCGAGCCTTGGGGCAATCGGCGGATTCTGGCTCTCCTGGTGGCTGGGACGGCGCAACCGGCATCGCCTGACGAACATACGCTGGCTGCGCGGCCAGCGGCTGGCCCGCAGCCTGGTGTTTCTGCAACGCCACGGGGCGTGGGCGGTGTTTTTTGGCCGCTTTCTCTCGCCGTTTCGTGCCACTCTTCCGCTGGCCAGCGGCGCCAGCGGCACCGCGTTCTGGCCATTTCAACTGGCCAACGTCAGTTCCGGACTGCTGTGGCCGCTGATGCTGCTGGCCCCCGGGGCGTTTAGCCTCAGTTTTTGGTAAAACACATTGTGTTTTAAAGAGATACCTCAACACCGCGATATGCTCTAGAATTATCTGTATCACCGTTAAGGCAAACTTATTTTTAATATTTGTATGATTATTTTAAATATGCTACCGTGCCGGTATAATCACTGGAGAAAAGTCTTATGAAAATCGCTGTGTATAGTACAAAGCAGTACGATAAAAAGTACCTTCAGCATGTTAATGATGCATATGGCTTTGAACTCGAATTTTTCGACTTTCTGTTAACCGAAAAAACGGCGAAAACCGCCAACGGCTGTGAAGCTGTGTGCATCTTCGTCAACGATGACGGAAGCCGCCCGGTGCTGGAAGAGTTAAAATCGCACGGCGTGAAGTACATCGCCCTGCGCTGCGCTGGTTTCAACAACGTCGACCTCGAGGCGGCGAAAGAGTTGGGTCTGCGCGTTGTGCGCGTACCGGCCTACTCGCCGGAAGCCGTCGCCGAGCATGCCATCGGCATGATGATGTCGTTGAACCGTCGCATTCACCGCGCCTACCAGCGTACTCGTGATGCCAACTTCTCCCTCGAAGGGTTAACCGGCTTTACCATGCACGGTAAAACCGCCGGGGTGATCGGTACCGGGAAAATTGGCGTGGCTACGCTGCGGATTCTGAAAGGCTTTGGCATGCGCCTGCTGGCGTTTGATCCCTATCCGAGCGCAGCGGCGCTGGACCTCGGGGTAGAGTACGTCGACCTGCCGACGCTGTACGCGCAGTCTGATGTGATCTCCCTGCACTGCCCGCTGACCGATGAGAACTATCATCTGCTGAACCATGCGGCGTTCGACCAGATGAAAGATGGCGTGATGGTGATCAACACCAGTCGCGGCGCGTTGATTGATTCTCAGGCGGCGATTGATGCCCTGAAACACCAGAAAATTGGCGCTTTGGGGATGGACGTGTATGAGAACGAGCGCGATTTGTTCTTTGAAGACAAATCCAACGACGTGATTCAGGATGACGTATTCCGTCGCCTCTCCGCCTGCCACAACGTGTTGTTCACCGGGCACCAGGCGTTCCTGACCGCTGAAGCGCTGATCAGTATTTCGCAAACCACGCTGGATAACCTGCGCCAGGTGGATGCCGGCGAAACCTGCCCGAACGCACTGGTCTGATTTCTTTTTCCTTTTGTGCCCTCCTGTCATGGGGGGCACTTTCAGATAACCCCCACAGAAAAAGTCCGCAGTAAAGTTAACAATCGCTTATGCCATTCATCGTTCAGGTTGCCCCGGCGTTGGCCGCATCCGTTAACCTCAGTCGCTTACCTGAGTAAGCTCAATGGGGATTGATGGCCCTGCCGCCTGCAAGCGGCTCGAATAATGTTGGCTAAATCGGATAAACGTCATTAATGATTTGGGGGAGTAATGAATAAGTTTGCTGTACTGCTGGCGACGGGAATGTTGTTATCGGGATGTGTGTATAACAGCAAGGTATCAACGGGCGCCGAGCAACTTCAGCACCACCGCTTTGTGTTGACCAGCGTCAACGGCCAGGCGCTGAACACACAAGGAAAGCCGCTGGAACTGAGTTTTGGCGAAAATATGTATGTCTCAGGCAATATGTGTAACGGCTTTAGCGGCAAAGGCAGCATCAGCGGCGGCGAGCTGAAGGTCAAAGCGCTGGCAATGACCCGTATGCTGTGCAGCGATCCGCAGCGCAATACGCTGGATCATACGCTGAGCACCATGCTACGCGACGGCGCGCAGGTCGACCTGACGGAAAATCAGCTGACGCTGGCCACCGCCGATCAAACGCTGGTCTATAAACTCGCGGATCTGGTGAATTAGTAGTTCCCGCAGCTGCCGCCCGCTAACGCTTGCTCGCTGCAACGCTTACCGTTGGGTAATGCGCACATCCCAATCGCTGAACCATCAAGCTGCCGTGCCACCGATAATGAGCCGCCAATCATCGCGCAGTTCGCCTGCCCGGTGCTGCTCATTGCGGCACGCATGCCAGGCGGCACGTGTGCCGCTGTCGCCTGTTGAACCGGTTCACTACTACAGGCCGACAATAATAACGCGGCACACCCCACTAAAAACGCAGCTCGCATCGATTTCCCCTCAGCAATATCTAAAAATAAGCAAACCCAAGAATAATAGGCAGCGCAGCCGTGAACGTCGAGAGGCGAAATACGTATTTATGCGCCCCATTAACATTTTTTAGCAAAATATCTGGCGTAACCTTGATCCCAACCGGGTTTGTCATGTCGCCAGGCGCCTGAACCCCCTCACCGCTCAACACTATCGCTGCGATCATGCCCCTCGGATGAACCGGTTGGCCACGACAAGTCCGGTTTAAGATCATAGCGATAACCTCAGCGCTCCCTGCCGCTGCGCTTGTTTTTCATGGATCAATTTGTGCACTCGAAAGCCTCATAACTTCAAGGGTATAGATAATGCTCTTATACTAACGACTATAATTACAGGACCTGTGGCTGTTTGTCGGGTCCCTTCTTTTGCGCAATGTTAGGGTGTCTTCTTATGATTACTATCGACGGTAATGGCGCGGCCGCTTCAGTCGCGTTTCGCACCAGTGAGGTTATCGCCATCTACCCGATTACGCCCAGTTCAACCATGGCGGAACAGGCGGATGCCTGGGCGGGAAACGGGCTAAAAAACGTATGGGGTGACGTACCTCGGGTGGTGGAGATGCAGTCGGAAGCCGGGGCCATCGGGGCCGTACACGGTGCGCTGCAAACCGGTGCCCTGTCGACCTCGTTTACCTCATCGCAGGGCTTACTGCTGATGATCCCGACGCTGTACAAACTGGCCGGGCAACTGATGCCGTTTGTTCTGCACGTCGCCGCCCGTACCGTGGCGACCCACGCGCTTTCTATCTTCGGTGACCATTCGGACGTGATGGCCGTGCGCCAGACCGGCTGCGCTATGCTGTGCGCCAGCAGCGTGCAGGAAGCGCAGGACTTTGCGCTGATCTCCCATATTGCGACCCTGAAAAGTCGGGTACCGTTTATTCACTTCTTCGATGGTTTTCGGACCTCGCACGAAATCAACAAAATCATCCCGCTGGCGGATGACACCGTGCGTAGCCTGCTGCCGCAGGCCGACATCGACGCCCACCGTCTGCGCGCGCTGAATCCTGAACACCCGGTGATCCGTGGGACTTCGGCAAACCCGGATACCTATTTCCAGTCGCGCGAAGCGACCAACCCGTGGTACGACGCGGTCTATGACCATGTCGAAACGGCGATGGATGATTTCGCCAGCGCCACCGGACGCCAGTACAAGCCATTTGAGTTCTACGGCCATCCGCAGGCGGAACGAGTGATTGTGATCATGGGCTCGGCCATCGGCACCTGCGAAGAGGTGGTGGACGAACTGCTCAGCCGGGGTGAAAAAGTGGGGGTTCTGAAAGTGCGCCTCTATCGCCCCTTCTCCGCCGCGCATCTGCTGGCGGTGCTGCCGGAGAGCGCCCGCGCCATCGCGGTGCTGGATCGCACCAAGGAGCCGGGTGCCCAGGCAGAACCACTGTATCTCGATGTGATGAGTGCGTTGGCGGAAGCCTTTAACCGCGGCGAGCGCGAAACGCTGCCACGGACCATCGGCGGGCGCTATGGCCTGTCCTCGAAAGAGTTCGGTCCGGACTGCGTGCTGGCTATTTTCAATGAGTTGAATGAAGCCCGCCCTAAACCGCGTTTTACCGTCGGCATTTATGATGATGTGACCAACCTTTCTCTGCCGTTGGTTGAGAACACTTTGCCGTCGCACGCCAAGCTCGAGGCGCTGTTTTATGGCCTTGGCAGCGACGGGAGCGTGTCGGCCACCAAAAACAATATTAAGATCATCGGTAACTCCACTCCGTGGTTCTCGCAGGGCTATTTCGTCTATGACTCGAAAAAAGCCGGGGGACTGACGGTCTCGCACCTGCGGGTGAGTGAAAAACCGATTCGCTCCTCCTATCTGATCTCCCAGGCCGATTTTGTCGGCTGCCATCAGCTGCAGTTTATTGATAAGTATCAGATGGTGGAAAGGCTCAAACCCGGCGGCATCTTCCTGCTCAATACACCCTATGCGGTAGATGAAGCCTGGTCACGCCTGCCACAGGAAGTCCAGGCGGCGCTAAACCAGAAGAAAGCTCACTTCTATATTATCAACGCGGCGAAGATTGCCCGCGATTGCAGCCTGGGCGCGCGCATCAACACCGTGATGCAGATGGCGTTTTTCCACTTAACGCACATTCTGCCTGGCGACAGCGCATTGAGCGAGCTGCAGGGAGCAATCGCCAAAAGCTACAGCAGCAAAGGTCAGGAGCTGGTTGAGCGTAACTGGCAGGCGCTGGCGCTGGCCCGCGAGTCGCTGGCTGAAGTGCCATTACAGCCGGTCGATGCCACCAGCCCGAACCGGCCGCCGGTAGTTTCTGACGCCGCACCGGACTTCGTTAAAACCGTTACCGCCGCCATGCTGGCCGGACTTGGCGATGCGCTTCCGGTGTCCGCGCTGCCGCCGGACGGAACCTGGCCGATGGGCACAACCCGCTGGGAAAAACGCAATATCGCCGAAGCGATCCCTATCTGGAAAGAGTCGCTTTGCACCCAGTGCAACCACTGCGTAGCGGCCTGCCCGCATTCGGCAATCCGCGCCAAAGTGGTTTCCCCGGAAGCGATGGCTGATGCCCCTGCCAGCCTGCACTCCCTTGACGTGAAATCCCGCGATATGCGTGGACAGAAATATGTGTTGCAGGTCGCGCCGGAAGATTGCACCGGCTGTAATCTGTGCGTGGAAGTGTGCCCGGCGAAAGACCGTCAGGATCCGCAGGTCAAGGCCATTAACATGATGTCGCGCCTTGAACACGTCGAAGAAGAAAAAGTCAATTACGACTACTTCCTCGACCTGCCGGAAATTGACCGTAGCAAACTGGAACGCATTGATATTCGCACCTCGCAGCTGATCAGCCCGCTGTTTGAATACTCCGGGGCCTGCTCCGGCTGCGGCGAAACGCCGTATATTAAGCTGCTGACCCAGCTGTACGGCGACCGGATGCTGATTGCTAACGCCACCGGCTGTTCGTCGATTTATGGCGGCAACCTGCCTTCGACCCCCTACACCACCGACGCCAACGGTCGCGGCCCGGCGTGGGCAAACTCGTTATTTGAAGATAACGCCGAATTCGGTCTCGGTTTCCGGCTCTCTGTCGATCAGCATCGCCAGCGGGTAATGCGCCTGCTGACGCAGTTTGCCGATAAGTTCCCGGCGGAGCTGAACGAGGAGCTACAGGCGGAGGCTACCCCAGAACAGCGCCGTGAGCAGGTTGCAGCGCTACGTCTGGCGCTGGCTAACGTTGAGGGCGCCCAGGAGCTGCTCACCGATGCCGACGCGCTGGTGGAGAAATCCATCTGGCTTATCGGCGGCGATGGCTGGGCCTATGACATTGGTTTCGGCGGGCTTGACCACGTGCTCAGTCTGACCGAAAACGTCAATATTCTGGTCCTCGATACCCAGTGTTACTCCAACACCGGCGGCCAGGCATCGAAAGCGACACCGCTTGGGGCGGTTACCAAGTTCGGTGAGCATGGCAAGCGTAAAGCGCGCAAGGATCTTGGCGTCAGCATGATGATGTACGGGCATGTTTATGTGGCACAAATCTCGTTAGGCGCGCAGTTCAATCAGACGGTGAAAGCGATTCAGGAGGCGGAGGCCTACCCCGGTCCGTCGCTGATCATCGCCTACAGCCCATGTGAAGAACACGGCTACGATCTGGCCCTGAGTCACGACCAGATGCGGCAGCTCACCGCCACTGGCTTCTGGCCGCTGTACCGCTTTGACCCACGTCGTGAGGATGAAGGCAAACTGCCGCTGGCGCTGGACTCACGCCCGCCGTCAGATGCGCTGGCAGAAACGCTGCTGAATGAGCAGCGCTTCCGTCGCCTCAACGCCCAGCAGCCGGAGGTGGCAGAGCAGCTATGGAAAGATGCGGCGGCGGATCTGCAAAAACGCTATGACTTCCTGGCACAAATGGCCGGCAAGGCGGAGAAGACGGGCAGTGAAAGTTAAGATAACCGTCGCGTAATCCCATTAAGAAAAAAGCCCGAATATCCATTCGGGCTTGTCACCTTCACCACCAAAAATATCGTACTTAAATAAAAGGCAGTCATAATTAACAGCAGCGACTAAAAGGCATCTAACACCTAGACAATACGCCATAAATCCAGTTGTGTATAATTTTTATTTCATATATATCAACATGATGAATTCATATCATTCATCATAACGCCAATTCACAGCTTCATTTAAATACGTCTTATATCTTATACAATCTCTTTTTATCCGGTATTAATAGTTCGTTTAATTAAAATGAAATTCGTGTGTGGCAGAGACAAAAAAATATATCTGAAGACATATCTCGCAATCAACAGCCCGACTCAATATCAGCACAACAGTCCGACGCCACGATTCCGTATCCGTTCGATGACGGGTATGCTCAATGCATCTTCAACAACGGCCATCCAATCAAAACAATAAATCTTCTGTATTAAAATAGTCACCGGATGAATGATATATTACCGGTAAAGCCTGTCGTTAAGGACGCCTGCCATGCACCATCATCCTGTGAGATCATCCCGAATCGCCTCCGTCGCTTATGACGATGCATCTGGCACCCTCGAAATCCGTTTTCGCGACCACTCCACGCTGCAGTACGAGAACGTGCCAGAACGTTTATTCCATAATTTTCTGCAGGTCGTCTCTAAAGGGCGTTTTTATGATGGCGTGATCAAAGGAAAATTTACCGTACGTCGCGGGAACTAACCCCAAAGTGTGACCCGGTCATAAGACAAGACGCCTCGTAATGGCATATACTTTAAGCGGTTACTTAAACAGGAGGTTTTATGGCCAGAATAATTCTTGTACCCATTGATATTTCAGATAAAGAATTAACTCAACGCGTTATTTGCCACGTTGAGGCAGAAGCGCGTATTGATGATGCTGAGGTGCATTTTCTGACCGTGATCCCATCCCTTCCCTATTACGCTTCGTTGGGGATGGCCTACACCACTGAACTGCCGCCGATGGATGAGTTCAAGGCGGAGTCGGAAACGCGACTGAAAGAGATCGTGACGCAGTTTGCCATTCCGGAAGATCGGGTGCATCTCCATGTTAAAGAGGGCTCGCCGAAGGATAATATTCTGGAGCTGGCGAAAACCCTGCCAGCGGATCTGGTTATCATCGCCTCACACCGTCCGGACATCACCACCTATCTGCTCGGCTCTAACGCCGCTGCCGTCGTACGACACGCCGACTGCTCGGTGCTGGTCGTACGTTAATGTATTAGCCCGCCTCCCCGGCGGGTTTTTTATCTGCATTACCGTCGGGCTAAACGCCGGAAATGTGCTGACATCCCCCCCGTGAATCCGTACCATACACGCCACAGACTTATACCCTTCATCCTTCACGTTGCCTGGGTGTTGGCTGCTCCCGTTCACCCCAGTCACTTACCTGAGTAAACTGCTGGGGATTTACGGCCTTGCCGCCTACACGCAACTCGAATTATTTAGGGCATATACTCATCAATGTCAGACATCATTAATTGCGCCCGCGCGCCATGCTGCAAGCATCGTGCGTGGGTCACACTATGAATTGAGCCACTATTAAATGCTGCAAAATCAAGATATTAGCAAAAAAGAAAAGTACAACATCGATAAACTGCAAAAGCGCCTGCGCCGTAACGTAGGTGAAGCGATTGCCGACTTCAACATGATTGAGGACGGCGACCGGATTATGGTGTGCCTTTCCGGCGGAAAAGACAGCTACACCATGCTGGAAATTTTGCGCAATCTGCAGAAAAGTGCGCCAATTTCATTCTCGCTGGTGGCGGTCAACCTCGACCAGAAACAGCCGGGCTTCCCTGAACATATTCTGCCGGAATATCTCGAGCAGCTGGGCGTCGAGTACAAGATTGTTGAAGAAAATACCTACGGGATTGTGAAAGAGAAAATCCCTGAAGGCAAAACCACCTGCTCGCTCTGCTCTCGCCTTCGCCGTGGGATCCTCTATCGTACCGCCAGCGAACTGGGCGCAACCAAGATTGCCCTCGGCCACCACCGCGACGACATTTTACAAACCCTGTTCCTCAACATGTTCTACGGCGGAAAAATGAAAGGCATGCCGCCGAAGCTGATGAGCGATGACGGGAAACACATCGTGATTCGCCCGCTGGCCTACTGCCGCGAAAAAGACATTGAGCGTTTCGCCCAGGCGAAAGGCTACCCGATTATCCCGTGCAATCTGTGCGGTTCGCAGCCGAACCTCCAGCGTCAGGTTATTGCCGATATGCTGCGCGACTGGGATAAACGCTACCCGGGTCGGATCGAGACCATGTTCAGCGCCATGCAAAACGTGGTCCCGTCTCATCTGAGCGACATTAATCTGTTCGACTTTAAAGGGATTAACCACCAGTCTGCGGTAGTAGACGGCGGCGATCTGGCCTTTGACCGTGAAGATATTCCGTTGCAGCCTGCGGGCTGGCAGCCGGAAGAAGACGCTGCGCCGCTGGAAGAACTGCGACTAGACGTGGTGGAAGTGAAGTAATAAACCGGCGTCTCGGCCTGGTGGCTGAGACGCGTTTTTTTTAACTCCGTGATACTTCAGGCTGCAGATGCGCTGGGTATACCACTTACTTCAGCAGACGGACCCGGCAATTTTTGCCTTTGATCTTGCCATTTAGCAGTTGTTTATAGGCTTTCTGCGCCACGCCCTGACGGATCGCCACGTACACATGCGCCGGATGAACGTTAATCTTGCCGATGTCGGCACCATCAAAGCCCATATCACCGGTTAACGCCCCCAGCACATCGCCAGCACGCATTTTGGCCTTCTTGCCGCCATCAATACACAGCGTCGCCATTTCTGCATGCAGCGGGGTGATATTGTCGCCTGCCGGCGCGGTCATCCAGTTGAGCTTCAGCTGCAGCATTTCGGACAGAATGTTCGCGCGCTGTGCCTCTTCCGGCGCACACAGGCTGATCGCCAGACCGCTCTCGCCCGCACGGGCGGTACGGCCAATACGGTGTACGTGAACTTCCGGATCCCACGCCAGTTCATAGTTAATAACCAGTTCCAGCGATTTAATATCAAGGCCGCGGGCGGCAACGTCAGTAGCCACCAGTACTCGCGAGCTACCGTTGGCAAAACGCACCAGCGTCTGATCGCGATCGCGCTGTTCAAGATCGCCATGTAACGACAACGCGCTCTGTCCGGCGGCGTTCAGTGAATCACACACGGACTGGCAATCTTTTTTGGTGTTGCAGAACACCACGCAGGACGCCGGTTGATGCTGACTGAGCAGCTTCTGCAGCAGCGGGATCTTGCCGCGTTGAGACGTTTCAAAGAACTGCTGTTCTACGGCAGGCAGCGCATCGACGGAGTCGATCTCAATGGCGAGGGGATCGCGTTGCACGCGACCGCTAATCGCCGCGATGGCCGGTGGCCAGGTGGCAGAAAACAGCAGCGTCTGGCGATCGGCGGGCGCAAAACGGATCACCTCATCGATGGCGTCGCTAAAACCCATATCCAGCATACGGTCGGCTTCGTCCATCACCAGCGTCTGCAGGGCATCCAGCGACACGGTGCCTTTTTGCAGGTGGTCCAGCAGGCGGCCAGGGGTCGCGACAATAATATGTGGCGCATGCTGGAGTGAATCACGTTGCGCACCGAAGGGTTGCCCGCCGCACAGCGTTAAAATCTTGGTATTTGGCAGAAAGCGCGCCAGACGACGCAGCTCGCCCGCGACCTGTTCCGCCAGTTCGCGGGTCGGGCACAGCACCAGAGATTGTGTCTGGAACAGAGTCGCTTCAATACGCTGAAGCAACCCCAGACCAAATGCCGCTGTTTTACCACTGCCGGTTTTTGCCTGCACGCGTACATCTTTGCCCGCCAGAATGGTGGGCAGGGCCGCGGCCTGAACAGGCGTCATCGCGAGATAACCCAGTTCCGTGAGATTCGCGAGCTGGGCGGCAGGTAAAGCATTCAATGTAGAAAAAGCGGTCACAATGTTTTCTCGATTTAACGGGCACATAAAGGGCAGGCGCGTATCCTCGCAGATCTGCGGCTCTGATGCGACAATTTAATCGGTTCATCATCCGGCGGCGGGTCTGGCAGTGGATGCGGGCGTGGGCGCGGATCGGGCTGCGGTGTCGGGTCGTTCGGTTCAGGTGAAATGGGTATGGATGTCAGGGGCTGGTATTGCATTTCGACTCTCCCGGTTGTGTGCGGGTGTACCCATTAAGCGTAGAAGCTGGCAACCAGAGAGCAAAAAAAAGCCGACTTAATCAAGTCGGCGTCGTACGAATCAATTGTGCTATGCAGTAATTCAAAAAAGGAAGTAAGACAATATGGAGCGCAACGCCCATCGCTTGACGTTGCATTCACCTGCGAGAGAGATATTGCCCCGAATGGGTAGATGGTTTATTGATTTCGCTCAAACATTACCGGATTTTCACGTTCTGGCAGGCGATGAAAAACGATTATTTACAGCCATTTACTACGATGCAACCACCACGTAACACCGCCGATGAGAACGACTAACATTATGCAGAATATAGAAAACCCCAAATGCCACGCGTTACCAGGGATCCCACCCAGGTTGACGCCAAACAGGCCAGTTAAAAAGGTGCTGGGTAGAAACACCATCGCCATCAATGACATGGTATAGGTACGACGCGACAGCGCTTCCTGCATAATCTGCGCGATTTCATCGCTCATGATAGCCGTACGCGAAATACAGCTGTCGATTTCGTCCAACCCTCTCCCCAGCCGGTCGGCAATATCCTGCATCCGCCGACGATGATCGTCATTCATCCACGGCAGGCGCTCGCTGGCAAGACGGGCGTACACATCGCGCTGCGGGGCCATATAGCGGCGCATCACGATCAGCTGTTTGCGCAGCAGTGCCAGGAAGCCGCGCGGCGGCACCTGCTGGTCCAGCAGGTTGTCTTCGAGATCGATAATCCGGTCATGCAGTTGCTCAATAAATTCACTGGCGTGGTCAGTTAACGCATCGCAGATCTCCACCAGCCAGCTGCCGCAATCCACCGGGCCGGTGCCCTCCCGCAGATCGCCAAGCACGTCATCCAGCGCCAGCACCCGCCGCTGGCGGGTCGAGACGATTAAGCGCTCGTCCATATACAGACGCATTGCCACCAGCTGATCGGGCCGCTCATCGGTACTGCCGTTGATGCAACGCAGCGTGATGAGGGTGCCGTCGCCTACCCGGGTCACCCGCGGGCGGGTACTCTCGCCGGCTAAGGCGTCCCGGACGCTGTTGGGCAACAACGGCGTGGATGTCAGCCATTGCGCGCTATCGGCGTGGGTATAGTTCAGATGCAACCAGCAAGGGTGATCCTTATCAATCTCGTCACTGTCAGTCAGCGGTTTAACGCCGCCCTGCCCGTCGAATTGCCATGCAAAAACGGCATCCGGTACGTTCAACTCCGCTCCCTTAATGGCGTCCACCCGACCTCCGTCAGTTATTACGTATTTTTGCTAGTCTAGCCTGGCACCTCGGTTAATCAAGCGCTAATGGCAGCAGGGTGCTGAATTTGCTGATGAAAAAGCAATGTGGGGAGGAAGGAGCGAAGGCAGATATAAAGAACCCGCCGGCGGCGGGTCGTGGGTGTGCTTAACGATAGTGTGTCCAACCCGCCGGATTAACCACCGCCAGAAAGAGTGCTGGCGGACAGGCAGGCTGGCAGGAGCCGTTCATTTTTTCTCTTCTGCGTACTGGCGCGCGTAGTCGTGCAAATGGGTACACATGTTTATTTCCTCCATTGTGATAAGCAGAATAAGCGTAGACCGTGCCGGCCGTTTTGCAACCCTGATTTACGCTAACGTTTGGCCCAGCACCGAAGCCCCCATCAAACCACCCTCGCTAGCGTACTGGCCTGCCACCACCAGCGGTTCCCCGGTATTCATCAGTACCTTGCGCCGCACCGCCTCGTCCAGTAACGTCAGCAGCTCCGGCTGTGCGGCCAGCCCGCCACCGGCCACAATGCGATGCGGTCCGAGAATATTAACCGTATGGGCCAGCGGCTCACTGACCAGTTCAGCCCACGCCGCTAAGGTGAATGCCTGCTGGGCGTTGCCGCGCACGCCGGCGGCAACAATTTTCCGGCTGTCGAGGGCCTGCCCGCTCAGCAGCAGATGCAGTCGCTCCAGGCCTCGTGCCCCGCCTAAGGTATCCAGACAGCCGCATTGACCGCAGCCGCACGGCAGGCGCGGGATGTTAACGTGTTGCTGCCCCACCTGCAGCGTGGTCTGGAGGATCGGGCCATGGCCCCACTCGGCGCTGATGCCCTGGCGACCATGATGAATGTTCCCCGCGATGGCAATCCCGCCGCCAATGCCGCTGCCGAGAATAATTCCCAGCACCACGGGAAGATCTTTCGCAGCCCCGAAGCTGGCTTCCGCCAGGGTAAAACAGTCAGCGTCGTTCGCCATCACCACCGGACGTCGCAGCGCTGCACCGAGCGTGCGGGTAATATTGACGCCCTGAAACGGCGGCACGTTACTGGCCAGAATGCGATCGGTAGCGATATCCACCACCCCGGCACAGGAGAGCGCTACCGGGCTGTCCGGTGCCAGCGCCTCGCCATATCCGGCGACAATCTGCACAATTGCGGCGCTAAAATCGTCCCAGCTACGCGTCGGAGTCGGTCGCTGGCGGATGTCGTCGATCCGCCCCGCCACCACAGAAACCGCGCTTTTGATGAACGAGCCACCAATATCCAGACACAACACACGGCGGCTCATAGGCGGGTATCCAGTAGGTCACGCAGCCCGTCACCGAGGACGTTAAAGCCCAGCACCGAGAAGACGATAGCCAGTCCTGGCCACAGGGAGATCCCAAGGCTAATGCCGAGGAAGTTTCGCCCGTCGCTCATCATCGTGCCCCATTCCGGCATCGGCGGCTGAACCCCCATGCCGAGGAACGAGAGCGAGGCCGCCGCCAGAATCACCGACCCGCCGGTCAGCGTCGCCTGCACCGTAATTGGGCCAAGGGTGTTGCGCAGAATATAATGGATAATTTGCCGGCGGTAGCCGATGCCTAACGCCCGCGCCGCTTCCATATACTCCATATTCTTAATGCCCAGCGTCAGGTTGCGGCTTAACCGGGCGTACACCGGCACCGAGAAAATGGCGATCGCCAACAGCATATTCATCAGCCCGGCCCCCAACACGCTCACCAGTAGAATCGCCAGCACAATCCCGGGAAAAGCGAAGATGACATCCATCACCCACATAATAAGGTGGTCGACGCTTTTTCCGCACAGTGCCGCCATAATACCCAACGGCAGCCCCATCAGCAGCGACAGTGCCACGCTGACCACCACCTCAATTAATGAAATACGGGCGCCATACAGGATGCGGGAGAAAATATCGCGCCCGTAGTCATCGGTACCCAGCCAGTGTTCCGCCGAGGGCGCTGACAGAATATTGAGCAGATCCTGAGCATAAGGGTCATAGTGGCTAATCCACGGCGCGAACAGGGCGCTCAGGATAATCACGCCGACGATGAGTCCACCGATGGTCACCGAGGGATGCGCCATCCCCCAGCGCAGACTGTGCATGACGCTGTTGCGCGATTTGGCGAGAGAGAGTTCAGACATATTAATCAAACCTTATTTTCGGGTTGATTCTGGCGATGATCATTTCGCCCACCAGATTCATCACCACCACGCTGGCGACCGTGATCATCGTCACCCCCTGAATCACCGGATAATCACGATAACGCACGGAATCCACCAGATAGCGCCCGATGCCCGGCCAGTTAAACACCGACTCCGTCACCACCGCCCCACCAATCAGGCTACCGAAGTTCAGCGCGATGATGGTCACAATCGGAATCAGAGCATTACGTAAGGCGTGTTTGAAATAGATATAAAACGGGGCCAACCCCTTGGCTCTGGCAGTGCGGATATAATCTTCTCCGAGGACATCGACCATGCTGGATCGCGTCATGCGCGACATCACCGCCATAGGGAAAATCCCCAGGCAGATTGACGGCAGGATGTAGCTTTTCCAGCCATCGGCTCCCAGTAACGGCAGCCAGCCCAGCTTGACCGAAAAGGTGTCCATGGCGATCAGCGCAAGCCAGAAGTTGGCGATCGACGCGCCGGCAATGGCCACCAGCATCAGAACATGGTCGGCAACATGGTTACGATAAATGGCCGCACACATGCCCATGGGGATCCCCAACACCACCGCCATGACCCAGGCCAGCAGCGCCAGCCCTAAGGTGTACGGCGCTCGCTCGCCCAGCTCGGCGGAGACCGGCTGGCCGGATTTCAGCGAGGTGCCAAAATCCCCCTGCAGCATCCCGGTGACAAAACGCCCGTACTGCACCACCAGCGGGTCATCCAGCCCGAGGCGGGCGTGCATCCGGCTCACATCATCCTGCGTTGCCTGAGGCCCTGCCATCAGACGCGCGGGATCGCCCGGAAGCATCCTGATCGCCAGAAAGACGATCAGGGAGGCGCCCAGCAGGATAAGCGGCAAAGAAAGCAGTTTTTTGATGACGTAAGCTTTCATAACGACTCCAGAAAAGACCCTGCTTTACGGTTTTTGCGCATCCACCACGATGATTTCACCGCCCGGCTCCATGCGTACGCCTTTAATATCAGCGCGGGTGGCATAGAGGTCATCCTGGAAATAGAGCATGACGTGAGGGGCATCCTGCATAATGATTTTTTGCGCCTGCACGTAGTCGGCAATACGCGTCTTGTCGTCCATCGTGGTGGCCGCTTTGTCCAGCAGTTGATCCAGTTGCGGGTTGTTATAGAAACCGAGATTCGCCCCAACCGGTGCCGCGCTCTGGGAGTAGTACAGCGGACGCAGCTGCAGGTCTGAGCCGTTCAGGCCGGAGGACCATGACGCGAGTATTGCATCGGTCTTGCTGGCCTCTTTTTCTGCTACCGGTGCAAAGGCCGCTTTACTCCACACCCCGCTCTCCATCTGCTGGATATTGAGTTTAATACCGGCTTTGCCCCACATGGCCTGCAAAATCTGAGCGGTACGGGCATCCGGCCCCTGCACGGCAATGTTCATAGTAAAGCCTTCAGGATAACCGGCCTCCTTCAGCAACGCCCGGGCCTTATCAAGGTTATAGGGGTATTCATTCAACGACTTATCATAGCCTTCGTTGACCGGCGCGAGGGGCGAGTTGGCCGCCGAGGCATAGCCGAACATCACCGCTTTCAGCAGCGCTTCTTTATCGGTCGCCAGGTTAAGCGCCTGGCGCACCCGGACATCGCTTAACGGTTTGCGATCGACGTTTAACGCCACCCAGAACACCGAGGCCCCTGCGCCCTGCTCCAGCGTCACCTGCGCATTGCTCTTCAGCTGGCGACCAAACTGCGGAGGGACCGGGTTAATCACATCTACCTGACCGGAGAGCAGCGCCATGTTCATCACCGAGGGCTCAGAACTCCACGTCCATTTAATCTGGTCGGGGCCCTTATTCTCTCCCCAGTAGTGCGGGTTCTTCTGCTCTAACACATACTCCCCGGTTTTATACTCCTGCAGCATATACGGACCGGTGCCGTCGGCTTTGCGACCAATGGTGCCGGCTTTATCTGCCGCCGGGCTGACCATTTTCGCCGCCCCGCCGGTGAGCAGGTTCAGGAACGAGGGGTAGACTTTGTTCAGGGTGATCGCCACGCTGCCGTCGTCGATTTTCTTCACCGAGGCAATCACGTTGCGCATCCGCGAGCTGGCCGCCAGGCTGCCTTTGGGATCGATATGGCGCTGGATGTTTGCCACCACCGCATCGGCGTTAAACGGCGTGCCGTCATGGAAGGTGACATGTTGACGCAGGGTGAAGGTCCAGACTTTGCCGTCATCGCTTACCTGCCAGGCCGTTGCCAGCGCGGGGGCGATTTTGTTATCTGGCGTCAGGCCGACCAGCCCTTCATACATCGGTCGCAGGACCGTATCGGTAAAGGTCGCGGTCTGATCGCCGGGATCCATACTGCGCGGCGGTTCGTTCTGCATTACGTTGAGCGTTGCGGCCTGCAATGACATCGTTCCGCTTGCTGCCACCATGCCTGCCAGCACGGCAAGTCGATATTTATTCAAAAGAAAGCGCTTCATCTGCTAACCCCTGCCTGTATGTTATGTCGCCAGTTGTGGCTGTTATGTTGCTATTAAGTTTTGTTTTTACCCAAAATAAATTTCCGTAAATGTGATATTAGCCATGGTTAGCGCTTAATTAGGTAATAAATTTAACTTATATGTGAGCATTTAGTTATTTTTTGAAAGAAACTGATTGCCAAACCACCAGCCCGCAATTATGTTCAGAAAAAAAGCATCTGGCTGAGTAACTATGCTGAACAAACTCCAACAACAGCTCGTCCAGCTGGTCTGTAGCGAAGAAGGGGCCAGCCGCGCTGACCTCGCACGCTTAACCGGGATGAGCAAAGCGGCTATCGGCGCGCTGGTCAAAGAACTGCTGAGCGATGGCATCCTGCAGGAGAGCGATATTGCCGCCTCCGTGGGCCAGGGGCGCCCGTCCGTCACGCTCTCCCTGGCACCGGATGCCGCATATGCCATCGGTATTTCCCTGATCGACCATCAGCTGGTTCTGGTACTGATGAACGCCATTGGCGTCAAAGTGTGTCAGCGCCAGCGCAGCCCGGCGACCGAGATCCCGGAGCTGATTGCACAGCTGGCGCAGGATGTTGCCCTGCTGCTGGAGGAGTCAGCTATCGATCGCCAGCGTCTGGTGGGGATCGGGTTTGCTCTCTCGGCCTTTATCGATGCCGGCCAGTCCGTCTGCGTGCAGTCCGCACTGCTGGGCTGGCATCAGGTGCCGTTAGCGCATCTGCTGAGTGAGGCCACCGGCGGGATCCCGGTTATCGTAGAAAACGATACCCGGGCGCTGGCAACCTACGAAAAAACCTTCGGGTACCTGCGCAAACAGGAGAGCGCGGTGGTTATCTCCCACGGCAGCGGTATTGGTAGCGCGGCGGTGATCTACGGACGCATCTGGCGCGGCGCCCACGGTGGTGCCGGGGAAATAGCCCACTGCACCATCGTCCCGGCCGGCAAACCTTGTCGCTGCGGCAAACGCGGCTGCCTCGATACCATTGCCTCACTGACCGCGATTTTTGAACAGGCGCGCATGGAAGGCATTGAGGCTGGGAGCCTGAATGAACTGGAAGCGCTGGCCCGTAAAGGCCATTCCGGCGCGATCCAGATCCTGCACCAGGCCGGCGATGCGCTGGGAATGGCCATCTCCCACCAAATACAGAACAACGATCCGGCGGCGATTATGCTGGCGCATCAACCTGAGAGTTTTCAGGGGCTGTTGAACACCGTGATGCAGCAGGCGATCGAAACCTATCTGCTCCCCGGTATGGCAGGCAAAACGCCGCTTATTTATCGCCCCCTTGCCGAAGACAGCTGGGCGCTCGCTGCCGCAAGCGTGGCGCTTACTCACGTTTTATTTCCCGGATATTAACGAGGTCTCTATGCGAATTGCCGTTGGCGGAATACACATTGAATGCAGCACTTTCAATCCCGTATTGACTCACGAAGCCGAGTTTCGAACGGTAAAAGGTGACGCCCTGCTGGCAGCGCCCTACTTTCAGTTTCTCGGCGACTATCCGGCAACGTTTCTGCCAACGCTGCATACCCGCGCGATTCCGGGCGGCCCGGTGGCCCGGGAGACCTACGAAAATTTTAAAGCCGAGTTCCTGACCCGCCTGCAGGCCTCGCTGCCCATCGACGGCCTGTATCTGGCAATGCACGGCGCAATGTATGTTGAAGGACTGGAAGATGCCGAAGGTGACTGGATCACCGCCGCCAGAGCCTGCGTTGGCGAGGAGTGCCCGATCGCCGTGAGCTACGACCTGCACGGTAACGTTACGCAACGTATTATTGACGCGATCGACATGTATTCGACCTACCGCACCGCGCCGCATATTGATGTCGAAGAGACCATGCGCCGCGCGGTCACCATGCTGGTAAACAGCCTGCAAAGTGGCGTTCGCCCCGGCGTGGTCTGGGCGCCAGTGCCGGTGATCCTGCCCGGCGAGCGCACCAGCACCGAAGATGAACCGGCTAAAAGCCTCTACGCCACTCTGGCGGAAAGCGACCAGATCCCAGGGGTGCTCGACAGTTCGTTAATGGTGGGCTACGTCTGGGCCGATGAGCCACGCGCCACTGCGGCGGCAATCTTCACCGGTACCGACGTTGCAGTCCTGAAACAGCAGGCGGCGAAACTGGCGCAGGCTTACTGGGACGCCCGTGAAGCGTTCGTCTTCGGCTGCCGTACCGGCAGCGTCGCCCAGTGTGTCGAAGAGGCGATCGCCAGCCCCACCTCCCCGGTCATCCTAGCGGATTCTGGCGATAACCCGACCGGCGGCGGCGTGGGCGATCGTGGCGATGTGCTTGCTGAACTGCTGCGACAACGGGCAACCGAGACCCTCGTTGCCGGGATTACCGATGCGCCGGCAACCCAGGCCGCCTTTGCCGCTGGCGTCGGCGCGGAGTTAACGCTGAGCGTCGGTGGGCAGCTTGACCCGGCGGGCGAAAGCGTAAACGGCCGCTTCACCGTGAAAAACCTGCTGCCCGCCGGGCCACACAGCAGCGCCAGTCAGGCGGTATTGCAGATAGAGGGCATCACCGTGGTGGTCGCCGATCGCCGCCGTCCCTACCACGACATCGCCGATTTTCATCAGCTCGGGTTAGATCCCCAGGCGTTCAGGATTGTGGTGGTCAAATCCGGCTATCTCTCCCCGGAGCTGGCGCCGATCGCCAACCCAAATCTGATGGCGCTCTCGGAAGGCGTGGTCGATCAGGATATCGAACGCGTCCCACGTCAACGTATGCTGACCCGCACCTGGCCATTCGACCGCGACCTCGACTTCACGGCGCAGGTTTTTGTTTCCGCCAGAGCCCCTTTTTCCCAGGAGTCCTGATTAATGATCACCCCAACCCCTTCTCCGGTGCTAAGCGTTGATAATTTATCGGTCTCCTTTCGCCACGGCGAAAGCTGGCAAAAAGTGGTACGAAATATCAGTTTTAGCCTCTATCCGGGCGAGACCTTAGCCATTGTCGGCGAATCGGGTTCGGGGAAAAGCGTCACCGCCATGGCGGTGATGCGTCTGCTGTCGTCGCGCCAGAGCCGAACCGAAGGCAGCGTCGAACTCTGCGGGCGCTCATTATTGTCACTGCCGGAAGAGGCCATGCGCCGTATTCGTGGTTCGGAAGTGGCGATGATCTTCCAGGAGCCGATGACCAGCCTGAACCCGGCCTTTACCATCGGCCAGCAGATTGCAGAAGTCTTTATTCACCATCAGGGGTTATCGAAACGTCAGGCCCGACAGGAGACCATCGCCCTGCTGGAGAAAGTGCGTATCCCCCATGCCGCGCAGCGCTTCGATGAATATCCCCATCAGTTTTCCGGCGGCATGCGTCAGCGCGCCATGATCGCTATGGCGCTGGCGCTCAAACCCAAGCTGCTGATCGCCGATGAACCAACCACCGCGCTGGACGTCACGATCCAGGGGCAGATACTCGATCTGATTAAAACCCTGCAAGCGGAGAACAATACTGCGGTCTTGT
This sequence comes from Klebsiella sp. R390, assembly GCF_051131745.1. Lineage (NCBI taxonomy): Bacteria > Pseudomonadati > Pseudomonadota > Gammaproteobacteria > Enterobacterales > Enterobacteriaceae > Klebsiella > Klebsiella sp. R390. Next base: position 335,453 of record NZ_CP180445.1, read on the forward strand.
TTATCACCCACGATATGGGGGTGGTGGCGGAAACCGCAGACCATACGCTGGTGATGTATCGCGGCGATGCCATCGAGTGCGCCCGGACGACCGCCCTGTTTGCCTCACCTCAGCAGCCCTACACCCGTGCGCTGCTGGCGTCAGTGCCCGCGGCGGGAGAGATGGACGCCATGAGCACGCCGTGCAAGTTCCCGTCGGTCAACCTGCACAGCGGCGAGACGCTGCGCTATCCACCGGAGCCGCCGCTGGCCGATGCCACCACGCCGCCAGTGCTGTCGGTCAAAAATCTGGTGACCCGTTTTCCGGTCAAAAAAGGCTTCTTTAACCAGCTCACCGGCCATATTCATGCCGTTGAAAACGTCAGTTTTGATTTGTGGCCCGGGGAGACGCTCTCGCTGGTGGGCGAGTCCGGCTGCGGCAAATCCACCACCGGACGCAGCCTGATCCGCATGATTCAGGCGCAATCCGGTGAGGTCATGCTCGATGGCTATAACGTTCTGCAGGCCGGCCGGGCGCAGCAAAAAAGGCTGCGGCAGGATATTCAGATGATCTTTCAGGATCCTTTCGCCAGCCTGAACCCGCGCCTGAAGGTGCAGGAAGCACTGATTGAACCACTGCTGGAAAACGGCCTCGCCACCCGCCGCCAGGCGCTGACCCGCTCGCAGGAACTGATCGAGAAAGTTGGGCTTAGCGTACAGGTGCTCAACCGCTACCCGCACGAGTTTTCCGGTGGCCAACGCCAGCGCATCTGCATTGCCCGCGCGCTGGCGATGAACCCTAAAGTGATTATTGCCGATGAGTCGGTATCGGCGCTTGACGTGTCGGTGAAGGCCCAGGTGGTGAATCTCATCATCGAACTCCAGCGGACCCTGCAGATCGCCTTTCTGTTTATCTCTCATGACATGGCGGTCATTGAGCGCATCAGCCACCGGGTGGCGGTGATGTACCTCGGGGAGATTGTTGAAATCGGTCCACGCCAGGCGATTTTCGCCAATCCGCAGCACCCGTATACGCAAAAATTAATTGCGGCGATCCCCAAAACCGATCCCTCTCGCCGCCATTTGTTGCGTGAAGCCAGCAATGACGAACTGCCTTCGCCGTTTCGCGATAAAGCGTATCAGCCGCCTCAGCGCCGCTACGAACAGGTGGGCGATCGTCACTGGGTGATGCGCTAGCCACGCCTGACGCTCGGGCTCTGAAGCGGGATGTCACCATCCCGCTTTATATTTCCCCCTCCACCAGCCATAACGATCAGCGCCCGTTCCCCGCTTCTGCTCGCTTTATCCTACGCTTTCACACCGTTACCCCTGCGTATTGCAAGGTTCCCTTTGCTGCTAATTGCTGTATTATGCTGTTTATTGCAATATTTTGCTGGATTTCAACATCATGCATAAAACCGCCAGACAAAAATATCTCCTTGATATTATTAGTGAAAATGGACAGGTTAGCATCAGCGAGCTGGTGGAGAAGCTGCAGGTTTCCGCGGACACTATCCGTCGCGACCTTGGTGACCTCGAAAAACAGGGGCTGGCGCAGAAGAACCACGGCGGCGCGATTGCCCTCGACCTGTCCGCGATGAACCGTCAGGGCAGAAACGCCCTGCTGTCGGAAACCAAACAACGTTTAGGCCGCCTGGTCGCCGCCAAAATCCCGGCGGGCTCGACGCTCTTTTTAGACGCCGGCAGTACGATTCTGGCCGTCGCCAGCCAGATTACGGTGCCGGTGACGGTGATCACCACCTCTTTAGATATTGCTTCACATTTCAGTGCGCGCCCTGATATCCAGCTGATCCTGCTGGGGGGAAGTTGGGACTGCCAGCAACGACTGTTTGCCGGTAGCGCCACTCTGGCGCTGTTAGGCCGCTATCGCGCCGATATCGCTATCCTGGGAGCCTGTGCCATCCATGCGCAGCTGGGCTTAAGCGCCAGCCAGGAAGCCGATGCGGAAATTAAACGCGCGATGCTCGCCGCCAGCACCGAACACTGGCTGGTGGCCGATCATATGAAGCTAAACCACTGTGAACCACATCTGGTGGCCGGGTTAGCCGACATCGATCAACTCTTTTTGGACAGACCCTGGGAAGAACTGGGGGACAACAACGCACTGCAGGTCAATATTGTTGGCGCTCAACAACGTGGAGAAGGTAATGAATAAAGTCATCGCTCGTGGGAGTAAAGAGATCAATATTGCGTTGATCGGATATGGCTTCGTCGGCAAAACGTTTCATGCCCCGCTCATCCAGTCGGTCGACGGGCTGAAGCTGTTAGTGGTCGCCTCCGGTAATGAACAGAAGGTTAAGCAGGATCTGCCGGATGTGACGGTCATCGCTTCACCGGAGCAGGCTATTCAGCACCCGGATGTTGATGTGGTGGTGATCGCCTCGCCGAACGCTACCCATGCGCCGTTAGCCAAACTGGCGCTGAATGCCGGCAAACATGTGGTCGTGGATAAGCCTTTTACCCTGGATATGCTGGAGGCCCGCGAACTGATCGCCCTGGCGCAGGAAAAGCAGCTGCTGCTGTCGGTGTTCCATAACCGCCGCTGGGACAGTGATTTCCTCGGTATTAAACAGGTTATCGAGCAGGGGGTGATCGGCAAGGTGAAGCACTTTGAATCGCATTTTGACCGCTTCCGCCCGGAAGTTCGCGTGCGCTGGAGAGAGCAAAACGTCCCGGGTAGCGGCTTATGGTTTGATCTCGGGCCGCATATGATCGACCAGGCGCTGCAGCTTTTCGGCCTGCCGCTGTCGGTACAGGGCAATATCGCCACCCTGCGTGAAGGCGCGGAGATCAACGACTGGGCGCATGTGGTCCTGAATTACCCGCAGCACAAAGTTATTCTGCATTGCAGCATGCTGGTGGCCGGCGGCGTTTCACGCTTTACCGTGCACGGCGATAAAGGCAGCGTCGTCAAACAAAGAGCCGATCAGCAGGAAGCGCAGCTGCTGGCAGGGGTGATCCCAGGTAGCGAAAGCTGGGGCCACGATGACGACAAGATGGTGACGTTTGACGCTGCCGGACAGACTCAGCAACACGAGACGCCGCGCGGCGATCAGCGTCAGTACTATATTAACGTGCGCGATGCCCTAACCGGGGCGATTGACAACCCGGTATCGCCGCTGCAGGCTCTCGCGGTGATGGCAGTATTAGAAGCGGCGGTACAGTCAGCGGAATCTGGCACGGTGCAAACCATCGCCCTGACCGCCGACGAGCGGGCTGCGCTGTAATCTTCCTTGTCTGATTTCATGGCCTGCCGCACTTCGCAGGCCATTTGTTATTCTCTTTTCCCCCTCTTTAGCCCTCTGTTAGCCGCCAGCCTGTTGAACGTAAATTGAACGTTCGTACTCATCCGCGCGTGAGTAATAAATTATTATTGCACCAGAGACATCTCTGGATATTTCCGCTATTTGGGAGGAGGATGGACTGGCAAACCTGCACGGTATAGGTTATTGCTATTACGACGGCTGTTTTTCCAAGAGACTGAACTGGAGATGTTTATGTACTACACGTTAGGAGATACCACCCTCCACTTTTATCGTTATCAATGTCGCTTCTACGTCGCCCACTGGGATGGTGGTAACGTGATGACCGATAAATTCAAACAGTTCATTGAAATGATTGCCGACAAGACCGGTCTCGAGGCTAAGGGCATCGAGGTAGTTGCCCGGGACTACTTCAACAACGTGGATTAACACCCGGCAACGCCATCCTGCTTTTTCGCACCGTCTGGTGCTTTACCCAGACAATGATCGCAGCCCCTCGGTATCATCAGCGCGAGCGACGCGCGTATCGTGCTACCCAATTCGTCTTACAGAGGGGCTTATAGCATCGGCCAACCACCCGTTTTAGCCCCAAATGCAGGCGTTTGGTGACACGACAATTTCTAGTTATTTTTTAGGCACATACGTAACCAGCCTGAATGCTTATCGTACAGCACTGACGCTGCTTAAAGCCGAGTTAGACCGGAATTTTTAAGTGAAAAATCCATCTATCGTATCCATAACATGCTATACCACTTATCTGTTATTGGTATTTATCTCTAAAAAAACCTCCAATGCAGCATAAAAGCATATTTTTATAAACAACCCAAAATATTTAATTAGGATTTTTCTTAACCCTGGAGTAGATTGCATTTGATAAAAGCAAGAATATCCATGAACATCTCGGGGAATAAAACAATGGCGAACTTACTGTTCTTAGTTCTGGCAATAATACTGCTTCTTGTGGCTGTTTTTTCTCTCGTTTCTTATATCAGAGACAGGAAAAAACAGCAGTTCACGTTCAAGAAGCGTCGTTAACCACAGCGCTGACATACCAGGAAAAACTTTTCTCATTAATCACACGTTAAAGCATAAGAAAGACTAATACATAATATAACAACCATAGTAACTATTTAATAACATAATAGTGCTGCCACGTTATGAACCTTCGAGACGTTATGATGCGTCAAGTACGGTCTATTGCGTCAGCCCAAATTATTTTGCTTTCAATTATCAGGTGGCTAATAAAATGGATCAGGTCATACGCTATCACGTTTGTTTATCCCGAACACGGCGATGACCTGATGTCTGCAAGTTACATTCCGGCATTAGTTCAACATCCCCTGTAACAGTGGTGACCAGTAATAAGGAATGACCTTTTTGGCGGTTATACCGTCAAAAAACGGGCTTGCCAGCCAGCCTGTCTCATTATTCGCTTTATACACTACACTACCTTGCGGATTGATACCGATAAGCCCACCGCTATTATCCACCGCATAAGATGACACCCCTTGCGGATACACCACCTTCTTAAACTCAAATGCCGAGTTGAAGTTTTTATCCTTGCTGGTAAATAATACTGAACCCGGGATATTATAAATTCTTCCGCTCTCACTCATTATTCGCATCAGAAAGTACTGACTCATATCCGGTTCGTCAAAAAACGCCACCGGGGTGATGCCTTCAAAAGCAAAGTGGCTAAATGCTTCTTTCTGCACGCAGGCTATCTTAGCCCGCAGCAGATAACACTGTTCTTTATTACCAAAGTAAGCATCGAGGATGGCTGCACGCTCCTGCGGCGACAGTTCCTGGTAGTGGCTGACTATCGGCCCTTTTATCGAGTCCCATGCGGGTAAGAAGGTATAGGCTTCGACTTTACCATTTTCATGAAAAGCAACTGGGTAGCCATTATAGACAGCAAGCGCCACGATGTTATCGTCGAACGCTTTAATCAGCGTCATCTGCTGTCCGTCAAAAAACAGCACTCTGTTTTGGCTGTCTAAAATCAACCCGCCTTTCTTCAGGCCAAAGGGCGCTTCGTTGAAAGCATACTCCAGAGTATGGACGATCAGCATCCGCACTTTAAATTTGTCGCCCTCGTTTTTTAAGGTTCTGTGGAGCTTTAATAAATAGGAAAGCTGAAAAGCATGACTCCCCTGCTCTTCAAATGAGCTATCGCACTCCGGATAGGATAACGACATGAAAATCCCATGGGTACATTTCACATGTTTAAACCCATCCATATGGCGGGCTTCGTGAACAAGGGTCATGGCGAGGCCTGAAACCGACGCCTCGCCATTTAATATGCACAAGCGCATGGTTTTGTCCGCTTTTTCGCTATCCAACACCACACCGCCTTCCTGAAACCCACAGATGTTCGCATTATGAGGCAACAGAATAATATTTTTGATTCTGCTCGCAATATATTCAAACGACTGTGCTTTGCCGGTATCAGACTGTTTCTTTGAGGGGATCTTTATTTTTGAAACGGTTTTAATCTGCTCTAGCGCCAGAATAACTTTGGCAAAATCGGCCTTATCGCAATTATCCTTAACGCTGTATTGCTTCACCTCTTTGCCCTCTTCATCCTGCGCACTGATCTTAAAATGCGCCAGCATCGCTTTGACCCGCTGGGGAGCGAGACATTTTCCCAGATCCGTGTCGGCTGCGTGGGAAAATGAAGCGCAAAACAACAAAGTCGCCATAACGAACACTCGGGGAAGTGATATCAATGATCTCATACCGTTCCCTCTTTTGACTTTAAAGAGTTGAGATAAATACTGTCAGTAACAATGTTGAAATGCTGGCTTTATTCAGCGTAGCCCACCCGTAGCAACTTCGATAGCCAGGAAAATGGTGTATCCGTTATGGGTTCTTGCGGTTCACTATTACGGAGTCAGGACACTAGCGTTTTCTGATTTCGGTGACATAGGCGATCGCCGCGTGTTCGACAAAATTGGGCACATCACGGTAAGCATCCTGCCCAATGGGGGAATCAAAAGCCGCCACTGCAGCCTCGATGGAGTCAAACCATAGTTCAGAGAAGCCATCTACCGGAGAATCCGGGTATTTTTCGCGATCGATAGGGTTGAGAACATAACCTCTGAGGCCTGGAAGCTGCAGCGCGATTTCCGTGTGGATATCCTGCCAATGTCTGACGAACGCCTCATAGCTTTGTCCCTTTTTGCGGGTAAGAAAACCAACATGTTTAAAGCCTGTTGTTGCTGCCATTTTCATTCCTTAACGGTAAGTCTGATGGGTAAATAGGATGGCAGCGAGTATGAGAGTTTTCTTTTAAGTGATAAATACGCCTTTAATTGCCAGTGTGTAGACTTAAATTCAACAATAGCTGTGCTATTTTGAGTGGCTTTATCATGCAGGTCGGCACCACATTGCATGTGGGTCTGCGGAGGAAAAGACCAGAGCGCGCATCCGCTATCTTCCCTTACCTATGAGCAAGGCACGTACTCATCAGATGGATATTTATGCGAAAAACAGATCACCTTGGCGGAATTAACGCTTTCGTCACTACCGCCCAGCAAGGGAGTTTTACTTCCGCGGCTGAAAAACTGGGGCTCACCAAATCTGCCGTAGGGAAAAGTGTCGGACGCCTGGAAGACCGCCTGGGATTGAAGCTATTTCAACGGTCAACCCGGCGCCTCAGTCTGACGCCCGATGGTGAAAAGTTTCTCGCAAGTTGTCAGAGCGCTATTGATATTCTGGAACAGGCTGAAGCTGAACTGACCTCTCATATCCGTCAGCCTTCAGGCCGGCTTAGAGTTGACTTGCCCGCAGCTTTTGGTCGACAGCGAATCCTTCCCATTCTGCTAGAAATTACCCGGCAGTACCCTGAGCTGACACTGACCGTTACCTTCAGTGAACGGTTTGTTGATCTTATCGAGGAGGGTATCGACCTGGTCATTCGCATTGGTGAACTGGCAGACAGCAGCGGTCTGGTCGCCAGAAGGCTGACCACACAAAAGCTAGTTATCTGCGCGTCGCCTGATTATCTCAAACTCCGCGGAGAGCCGGTTAATACGCAGGCGCTTAGTCAGCACCAGTGTGTGGTTGGTTTTCGGCGAAACCAGCCAATTTCATGGTTGCTGAAAGAAAGCGACGGTCAACTGGTACGCTTCACACCGCCACCGACACATGAATTCGGCGACGGCGACGCAATGCTCGCCGCGACGTTGAAAGGAGGTGGGCTTTCTCAGTTGCCGCTATGGCTGGTCAGTGAACACCTCAAGCGCGGCGAACTGCAAGAAGTTCTGGCGGGCCTTTCCGGAGGAGAAATGCCAATCAATGCGCTATGGCCAAAAAACCGCCAGCTACTGCCCAAAATCCGCTACGCGGTGGATACGCTGGTTAAGGCAGCAGAGGACGGTTTGCTGGACTGATTACTGACCTTGTGAGTTGTCTGGCCAGAATGGGTAGTCGGTATAGCCTTTTTCATCTCCCCCGTACATTGTCGCCCGGTCGATCTCCGTGAGCGGCCAGTGATTAGCCAGGCGTTCCACCAGGTCTGGATTGGCGATATAGGGCCGGCCAAATCCAATTAAATCCGCCTTTCCTTGCTGGAGATACGTTTCGGCTCGTGGTTTGTCAAATCCCCCAGCAATAATCAGTGGGCCGTCATAGACTGCACGAAACTTGTCAATGAATCCGGCAGGGATCGCCTGTTCGCCTAATGTTTTCTGATCGCTGAGGTGTACGTAGGAGAGTGAGCGTTGACTGAGTTCCTTCGCCAACAGCAGCCAGGTTTGCTCCTCACCATGAAAGGCGTGCATATCAAAAAGACGGCCAAATGGCGCCAGACGAATTCCTGTTTTGCCACTACCAATGGCCTGGGCGATGGCATCGGTGACTTCCAGTGCAAAACGAAGACGGTGATGTGGATTCTCCCCGCCGTATGCATCATCACGGGTATTTAACCCGCCATTGATAAATTGCTCAAGGAGATACCCGTTGGCTGCGTGGATCTCAACACCATCAAAGCCCGCCCGGATGGCATTCTTTGCTGCCTGAACATAATCAGCGATGACACCCTGAATCTCATCTATCGATAGCGCCCGCGGTTTCTGCACCGCAACAGGCCCCGGATGACCATTTTCATCCCAGGCGTAACAGGTGGCGTTTTGCGCCGCTACTGCCACGGAACTGACCGGATCCTGACCATCAATTTGCAACCCTGGATGGGAAATCCGCCCGACATGCCAGAGTTGTATATATATTTTTCCCCCCGCGTCGTGGACGGCCCTGGTCGTCAACGCCCAGCCACGGACCTGTTCATCACTGTAGATCCCCGGCGTGAACAGATACCCCTTGCCCTGTACGGAGATCTGCGCGCCCTCGGTGATAATTAATCCCGCGCTTGCCCGCTGCTGATAATACCTTGCCGTCAACGCATCGGCAGTATCAGTCATCGCTCGCGAACGCGTCATGGGCGCCATGACGATTCGGTTAGTCAGGGTGGTATCACCCACCGTAAAGGGTGTAAACAGTGTGTCCATTTTTCTCTCCTTTCATCAGGAAACAATAATGGCCGCTACCGCACCTCAGGAGAATACCTGTTTGCGCCGAACAGTGACGCCATAAATTCTACATTGCAGATCCAGCCCCCTGCTTTGCCACACCAAAGCCCGTGTGAGCGACCGCGCGGTAACACGCTGGCGACACAGGCAAAAAAATGGCGCGATTCATCGCGCCATTATGATATTCCCTGCTGACCCTGAGCTTAATGCTTTTCGATATACATCGTGCGGCTATAGGCCACGTCTTCCGGGTTGTTGATCGGATAACCTTTCAGCCACGGCTTAATTAAGCGGCCGTTGGTGTACTGATAAATTGGCGCAATCGGCGCTTTACTCATGATGATTTTTTCTGCCGCGTTATAATCATCATTTCGCGCTTTTTCCGAGGTTTCCAGCGCCGCCTGGTTCAGAATTTTGTCATAAGCCGGATCGTTAAAGCGGGAAATATTGCCGCTATGGGTCGACGTCAGCAGCGACAAGAAGGTGGAAGGCTCATTGTAATCCCCCACCCACGACGCGCGGATCACATCAAAATTCCCGGTGTTACGGCTATCGATGTAGGTTTTCCACTCCTGGTTCTGTAGCTTCACGTCCACGCCGAGGTTTTTCTTCCACATCGACGCCACCGCGATCGCAATTTTCTGGTGGTTTTCTGAGGTGTTATACAGCAGCGTCAGCTGTAACGGCCGACCCGGACCATAGCCTGCTGCCTGCAACAGCGCTTTCGCCTGAGCGTTCAGCTCGGCCTGGCTCATGCTTTCCATCTGCGAGGGCTGCGGGGTAAACCCAGCCGTCACGTCCGGAGTAAAGTGCCATGCCGGTTTTTCACCGGTCCCCAACACCTTCTCGGCCATGATACGACGATCGATGGTCATACTCAGCGCCAGACGTACGCGCTCATCGGCAGTCGGCCCCTTTTGGGTATTGAAGGCGTAATAGTAGGTCCCCAGTTGAGGCGGGGTGTACACCTGACCGGGAATATCTTTAAGTAATTTCTGGTACATGTTTTTCGGGAAGGACTCGGTGATATCAATATCCCCAGCCAGATAGCGCTTGGTCGCCGACGACTCCTGGTTGATCGGCACAAAGGTCACCTGCTGGATCACCGTTTTGCCATTATCCCAATAATGGCTGTTCGGTACGACCACCAGCTTCTCGTTCACCACGCGATCTTTTAAAACGTAAGCACCGTTGCCGATCAAACTGCCAGGCCGGGTCCAGTTGGCCCCGCTCTCAACATTCGCTTTCTGAACCGGATAGAAGGCGAAGCTGGCGGTCAGATTACTGAACCACGGCAGCGGTTTGTCGAGCTGTACGCGCAGGGTACGCGCATCGACAGCGGTGACGCCCAGGGTATCTGGCGCAGCCTTACCGTCGATAATACTCTGGGCATTGCTGATCCCCGCCAGCGCGGCGAACCAGGCGAATGGCGACGTGGTTTTCGGGTCGACCAGTCGCTGCCAGCTGTAGACAAAATCTTGTGCGGTAACCGGCGAACCATCGGACCAGCGCGCATTATCACGCAGGGTAAAGGTCCAGACGCGGTTGTCGTTGCTCTGCCAGCGGGTTGCAACGCCGGGGATAATATTGCCTTTTGCGTCCTGGTTGACTAAACCTTCAAACAGATCGCGAATGACCTGGATTTCCGGCAGACCAACGGCTTTGGCGGGATCTAGCGACGCGGGCTCATCTTTAATGTGCCGTACCAGCATCTGCTTTTCCGCTAATACGGTTCCCTGAGGGACATCCGCCGCCCAGGCAAGAGAAGAAACGCTGGCTAACCACAGCGCGCCGCATGTCAATGTGACAGGATACTTCATGAGATCCCCTTTAAAATAAAAGAACCAAAGCTGGCAGAACGATAATTATTTGTTTCATCATCGAAAATTGCAAACGGCTTATGAGAGAAAATTGACCTCTCTTCTGTTTTAACGGCGACAGGAAACTATTTGATTCCGGGACGCTTTTACACAACACTGCTGGAAATAACCTGCTAACAGGATGCCCTATGCCTCTTTCTCGTCCTCGCCCACTGCGCGGCGCCTTTCCGCCCGGCACACAACGCTATGGCCAGTCCCATCTTGGGGCGCCCCTGCTCTGGTTCCCGGCCCCGCTGGCGGAGAGCCGCAGCGGGTTGATTCTTGCCGGGACCCATGGCGATGAAAACGCTTCAATCGTTACGCTCTCCTGCGCGCTACGCACGCTAAAGCCAGAATTACGGCGCCATCATGTCGTGCTGGCGGTGAACCCTGACGGCTGTCAGTTGGGGCTGCGGGCCAACGCCCGGGGCGTCGATCTAAACCGTAACTTCCCGGCGGCAAACTGGAAAGAAGGGGAAACGGTGTATCGCTGGAATAGCGCTGCGGAACAGCGTGACGTGGTACTACTGACCGGAGAAAAACCCGGTTCGGAACCCGAAACCCAGGCGCTGTGCCAGCTGATCCACCAGATCCACCCGGCGTGGGTAGTCTCGTTTCACGATCCGCTGGCCTGCATCGAAGACCCCGGCCACAGTGAACTGGGGCAATGGTTGGCCGATGCCTTTACGCTGCCGCTGGTCAGCAGCGTGGGTTACGAGACGCCGGGCTCTTTTGGCAGCTGGTGCGCCGATATCGGCCTGCCCTGCATTACCGCCGAGTTCCCGCCTGTTTCAGCTGACGAAGCGACGGAAAAGTATCTGTCGGCGATGACTGACCTGCTGCACTGGCACCCTCAGAGGTGAAGCACGCCGGTGCTGAAATGCAGCGCCGGCTCAACATCTACCGCCAGCCAGGTTGGGCCATCCAGATCGGCAAAACGCGCCAGCGGTGCCAGCGGCAGCGCCGCAGAAATGGCTCGCGACGTGCAAAGCATGCAGCCCAGCATCCGTTCAAACCCAAGCTCCCCGGCTTCCTGAGCCAGAAACAGCGCTTCGGTCAGACCACCGGTTTTATCCAGCTTGATATTCACCATCTCATAGCGCCCGCGCAGCTGCGGCAGGCTGGCACGGGTATGGCAACTTTCATCGGCACAGACAGGTAACGGGTGAATAAAATTCTCCAGTGCCGCATCGTCGTCCGCCGGTAGCGGCTGCTCGAGCATCGCCACGCCAATATCCGCCAGCAGCTGGCAACGTGCCGCCAGCCCGTCACTGTGCCAGGACTCGTTGGCATCGACAATCAGCGTGGCCTGCGGGACCGCATTACGGATGGCAATCAGTCGTTCGCTGATCAGATGATTGTCCAGCTTCACCTTCAGCAGCCGGGCGCCGTTTTCCCACAGCGCAGCGGCGCTGGCCGCCATCTGCTCCGGACTACCAATCACTACGGTTTGCGCCGTAACCACCCGATTTGGCAGCCCCACGCCCAACAATTGCGGGATGGTTTTCCCGACGCTTCTGGCCTGCAAATCCCATAAGGCGCAATCCACGGCATTACGCGCCGCGCCGGCGGGCAATAGCTGCTGCAGCTGTTCGCGGGTGACGCCGCTTTCCAGCTGCTCGCCAATGGCGAGGATCTGCGCCATCACCGAAGCGATGCTTTCGCCATAGCGTGGATAAGGGGTGCACTCCCCGACGCCCTTCACGCCGTTCTCTTCCACTTCCACCACCACCACTTTTGCCTCGCTGCGGCTGCCGCGGGCAATCACAAAGGGGGTGTGTAAGGGCCAGGCTTCTTCATACACTCGCAGATTTCGCATTCCCAGGTTCCTCCAGGGGAAACAGTAAATAGGATTTGCCGTGCCGATAACGGATGTCATACACTACCGGTGACGTTAACTATATGTAAACAGGAAGATAAACATGTCACAAACCGTGCATTTCCAGGGCAACCCCGTTTCTGTTCAGGGCACCATTCCTCAGGCAGGCGCCGCAGCGCAGCCGTTTACGCTGGTCGCCAAAGATCTCTCTGACGTCGCGCTGAGCCAGTTCGCCGGCAAACGTAAAGTACTGAATATTTTCCCGAGCATCGATACCGGCGTGTGCGCGGCATCGGTACGTAAATTCAACCAACTGGCGTCCGAGCTGGATAACACCGTTGTGTTATGCATCTCTGCCGACCTGCCGTTTGCCCAGTCTCGTTTCTGCGGCGCGGAAGGCCTGAACAATGTTGTCACCCTCTCCACCCTGCGCGCTCCGCAGTTCCTGGCTGATTATGGCGTAGCCATTGCAGCCGGTCCGCTGGCGGGTCTGGCAGCTCGTGCTGTGGTCGTTGTTGATGAAAATGACCAGGTTGTCTACAGCCAACTGGTGAACGAAATCACCGAAGAGCCGGACTACGATGCAGCGCTGGCTTCGCTGAAAGGCTAATATCGCCCGCGAAACACAAGCCTCCGGTGACGGGGGCTTTTTTGTTTCTGTGGCGCTATTTCTGCGGCGCATAGCGCGAAATAAAGCGCGCGATCGCCGGGCCAGCAAGCAAAATGGTAAACAATCGCAAGGTCTGCATCGCCATAATAAACGACATATCGGCCCGCGTACCGGCAGCAATAATCGCCACCGTATCCAGTCCACCGGGGCTGGTCGCCAGATACGCGGTCATAAAATCAAGCGGCAATACCTGAGTCACCCCCAGCGCCATTAGCGCACAGACCACAATCAGGCCAATAATCGAGGCAATAATCTGCGGCAGAGTCTTGAGGGCCAGCAGAAAAATGGCCTTATTAAACTTTAGACCAACGCTCCAGCCAACCGCGGCATAAGCCAGTGCCAATAGCCATTCCGGCAGCTCCAGCATCAACCAGCCCTCACCTTGCACCAGCGCGCCAGCCAGCATCGGAAAGAGCATAGCACCGGAAGGAAAACGCATTTTCAGCCCCAGCCATCCTGCCGCGGCGGTCAGCAACAACGTACAGGGCAGTTGCCACGTAATGGGGGGAAACCAGACGATCTGCTGGCTCATCTCCTGCGCTTCTCCACCGAGGGTAAAGCGCACCACCAGCGCCGCGGCACCGGCCACAAACAGCACCCGCAGGTACTGCATTAAGGCCACCAGCCGCACGTCGGCGCCGTAATCCTGCGCCATCACTACCATCGCCGAGGCACCGCCGGGCGAGCTACCCCATGCTCCGGTCGCGCCGGGGAGTGAGCTATAACGTACCAGCAGCCAGCCGGTCAGGGCGCTGACGGCAAGCGTGGAGAACAGAATGAACAGCACCAGCGGCCAGTGCCCGATGAGCACGCTAAAAATCGAGGGGGTCAGCGTGCGGGCGATCATACAGCCGATAACGGCCTGGGCGGCGATAAAAAAAGGACGGGGTACCCGGATGTTGGCCCCGCGCAGGCTCAGGGCGATCCCGGCGATCATCGGCCCCAGCAGCAGCGCCGCCGGCAGATGAAGCCAGAACAGCAGCCATGAGAGTCCGGCAGAGAGAGCCAGCAGTTTCATCCACTGAAGCAGATGACCCGACGAAGTCGACATCCCTATTCCTGATAAAATGATTAAAATCTGAGTATATACAGAACGGTGCGAAAGACAGCCCCTTCGGCATCATTCACCGGCTGCCGGGCAGCCGGTGACCGACTTACTCCTCGCCTTTTTTCTGGCTGAGACCGTATTCGCGCAGCTTATTGGCGATCGCCGTGTGCGATACCCCAAGACGTTTCGCCAGTTTACGGGTGCTCGGGAAGCTACGGTACAGCTGGGTCAGCACGGAGCGCTCAAAACGACGGGTAATATCGTCCAGCGATCCCTCCATGGCTTCTTCGCCCACCGGAAGGGAGGCCGCATCGTGGTCCGGCAGCAAAATATCCTGCGGACGCATCTCGTAGCCATCAAGCTGAGTTAACGCACGGTAGACCGCATTCTTCAGCTGACGAACGTTGCCTGGCCAGCTGTAACGGGTCAACACGGTACTGAGATCGGCGGAGAGCTTCGGCCGCGGGATCCCCTGCTCATCAGCAAAACGGGCGACAAACAGTTCGGTCAGCGGAATGATATCCTGCGGGCAGTCGCGCAACGGCGGGAGATTCAGGGTCAGCACATTCAGGCGATAGTAGAGGTCTTCGCGGAATAACCCCTTCTGTACCAGCTCCACCAGGTTCTTCTGGGTGGCGCAGATAACCCGGACATCAACATGAACTTCGTGATCTTCACCGACGCGACGGAAGGTGCCGTCGTTGAGAAAACGCAGCAGTTTGGTCTGCATCCGCGGCGACATTTCGCCGATTTCATCCAGCAGCACCGAGCCGCCGTTGGCCTGCTCAAAGAAGCCTTTTTTGCCCTGAATGGCATCGCCAAACAGTTCGCTCTCCACCGCATCTTCCGGAATCGAGCCGCAGTTCAGTGCCAGATACGGTTTAGCCGCCCGCGGGCTGGCCAGATGACAGGCATGCGCCAGTAAATCTTTGCCAGTACCGGTATCGCCGACAATCAGCAGCGGCGCGCTCAGCATCGCCAGCTTACGGGCCTGCTCAACGACATGACGCATTTTCGGGCCGACGGCGAGAATCTGGCTGAAGGCGCTGGTGTCCTGGGTGGTCATGGTTTGCAGCTGGCGCCCCATGCGCACGGTCGAACGCAGCATCGCCACCGCCCCGGTCAGGACCCGTTCTCCGTGTTCACCTTCGAGGTACACCGGGGTGATTTCCAGCACGAAGTTCTGTCCGTTCACCACCACATGTTCGCTCAGCGACTCCTGCGGGCTGCTTTCCAGCCAGCGCTGGACGTTAAAATCGGTAATTAGCTGCGCAACCGGATGATTACGCAGCCGCTCCGGGCTTTGCGCAAACAGCTGGCAACTGGCGGGGTTCGCCAGTTCAACCTTGCCTTTAGTATCCAGCGACAGCACCGGCTCCGGCATCGCCACCAGCAGCGCGCTCAGCGCCAGGTGTTCACGCTCCGACGGCATCCACGGCACGGTACGCACGTCGGTCACGCCGGAAATACGGCGGATTTCCGCCATCAGGCTGCTGAAGTTGGCAAACTCCAGCTCGGCGAAATTGAGGTAAATTCGGCCAATAGGATCGATGTCAATGCCGCGTAAATCGATACCGCGTAGCACCAGCAAATCCAGTAATTCACGGGTCAGACCAAGACGGTCTTCACAAAAGACTTCAAGACGCATGGGAGTTTTCACCCTAAAAAGGCCAATGACGGATGAATAATAGGACAGTTATTTGCTGGCGTGAAGATAGCTGTCAACAAATATTGACAGCATGGCGGAAAAAGCGCCGTTATGGCGTAAAGATATCCGCTCACTGGCGCTTTGCCGGCGCGCGGAAACAAAAAAGCCGCCGGTTACCCGACGGCCCTGACTATTGACGTTGCTATCAGGTCTGAGGTTTACCCTTCTGCAACGTATCCTTGAGCTGGCCTATCAGCTCACGGCGGAAATCCCCCAGCCGCGGTTTATCGTCAGCGATCCACGGCAGCGGACGACACAGTTCCATGGCCTTAATCCCCAGCCGTGCGGTCAGCAAACCGGCACCGATCCCTTGTGCCGCACGCGCCGATAGCCGCGCCGCCAGATCCTGCGACATCCAGTCCATACCCACTTCTCGCACCAGCTCGCTGGCCCCGGCGAAGGCGATATTCAACAGCACCAGGCGGAACAGGCGCAGGCGGCTGTAATAGCCCAGTTCAATGCCGTACAGCGTGGCAATGCGGTTAATCAGCCGCAGATTACGCCAGGCGATAAACGCCATGTCTACCAACGCCAGCGGGCTGACGGCAATCATCAGCGTCGATTCTGCCGCTGAACGGCTGATTTCGCGACGCGCCTGGGCGTCGAGCACCGGCTGCACCAGCTGCGCGTACAGACTGACCACCTCGCGGTCATTCTGCGTCTCGTGGATGGCCGCATACCAGCGTTGTAATGCCGGATGCGCCTGATCCAGGCCGGCCTGCTGGGCCAGCTTCTCGCAAAATGCGCGCCCTTTGCCAACCGCATGGCTGTGCATCAGGTCTCGCGCCTCATCGCGCTCATGGGCGCGCTGGCGCAGACGCCATAAGCGCCGCCATTCGGTCGCTACCGAGCCGACGCCGGCGCCGACAATCAACGCCCCGGCGACGCAACCGCCAAGCGAGATCCAGTCCTGCGTCTGCCAGGCGGTCATGGTCCACTGTACCCCTTGGGCCACTACGCTGACGCCAAAGATCGCCAGCCCGGCGCTCACCATCCGCCGCCACAGGCTGCGTTTTGGCCGCAGCACCGACTCAACGACCGCCTCTGCTGCGCCCTCTTCTTCTTCCAGCGCGTCGATCCGTGCCGGGGCAAATTTCTCCGCCTCGACGCCATCAAAGGCGCGGGCCGATTTCAGAGCATCTATTTTCTCCGCTTCCAGCGGCCCGTCGAAGTCGATACGCGGTTTTATCGGTTCGCTCATCGCAACTTATCTCCAATCAAAAATTCAAGCGCTGCGTCCATGCGGATATGCGGCAGCGGCTTATCAACGTCCATCACCTGCGGACGGAAATTCTCAAACTGGAACCCCTGTTGTTGCCAGAACGCTTGACCCGGCAGGCGGGCCGGCACCTCGCCCGGATAGACCGTCAGGGGCTGACCGTCACTCAGGCGAGCGCCGCGCAGTGCGGGAATTTTCTCGCCGTTAACCTCGATTAACCCACTCTGCGTCGCCTGAATCGATGCCAGCCCAAGGCAATCCATACTGATGCCTTCGAAGGCAGCATTTTGCCAGGCATCCTGAATCAGCTGCTGCAGCAAAGAGACCATATTGCCATGCTGATCGACGGTGACGTGGTCAGCTTTGGTGGCGGCAAACAGCAGTTTGTCGATCACCGGCGAAAACAAGCGGCGGAACAAGGTCCGCTGGCCGTAATGAAAACTCTGCATCAACTGGGTCAGCGCCAGGCGCATATCGTTGAAGGCCTGCGGCCCGCTGTTCAACGGCTGCAGGCAGTCCACCAGCACGATCTGGCGGTCAAAGCGCAGGAAGTGATCTTTGTAAAAGCCCTTCACGACTTTTTCGCAGTAATACTTAAAGCGCTCGCGCAACATGCCGACGTTGCTGTGTCTGTCGGCCTGCGCCAGCTTCGCTTCTCCGATCGCGTCGACATCCGGCCACGGGAAAAACTGCAGCGCGGGCGCTCCGGCCATGTCGCCGGGCAGCACAAACCGGCCGGGCTGAATAAAGTGCAGCCCTTCACGTTTGCAGGCGTGCAGGTAGTCGGTCCACGCGGCGGCAATCTCCGCCAGGCGGTTTTCATCCGCCGGTGCCAGCGGATCCAGCCCTTCGCACAGCTGACGCCAGCGCGCTGACCACTCCGCACGATCCCCCTGCAACAGGCCGGTCATCTGCCGTGACCAGCTAAGGTATTCCTGGGCCAGCATCGGTAAATCGAGCAGCCATTCGCCGGGATAGTCGACAATTTCCAGATACAGCGTGGAGGTTTCTTTAAAGTGGCGCAGCAGCGATTCGCTGGAGCGGTAGCGCAGCGCCAGGCGAATTTCACTAACCCCGCGGGTCGGCGTCGGCCAGACCGGCGGTGAACCATACAGCTGCGCCAGCCCTTCATCATAGGTAAAACGTGGAATGCCGAAATCACGTTGCGGCACCCGTTTGACACCAAGCAAACGCTCTTCACGTACCGCGCTGAGCAGCGGCAGCCGCGCGCCAGAGTGAATATTGAGCAGTTGGTTTACCAGGGCGGTGATAAAGGCGGTTTTACCACTTCGGCTCAGGCCAGTAACCGCCAGACGTAAATGCCGGTCAACCCCACGGTTGACCAGCGCATTGAATTCTGTTTTGAGTCGCTTCATTGCCATCCTGTCGTGCGCTGAAGGAAAGTGCTTTTATTATAAGCTATTAGGTGAAGATAAGCAGAAAGTTCTGCTGCCTGTGCCGCAGACGCCAGGTACGCCTGCCCGGCCTTTTATTTCATCCCGCGGGCAAAGCGCTGGGCCAGACGACTGAGCACCGGCTCAAGGGCAACCGCCAGCAGCATTTTTAACGGTCTGCGCGCCACCGACTTCACCGCCCAGCCGGCAACACCGGCCGGCCCGTAGCGTAACGCCGTCAGCAGCACCAGCTTGCCCACGATTTTCAGACCGGGCTTCATTTTTTGTCCTGTTTGCTGCCATTTGATGTTCATGCGTGACCTCGTCGTTAAGCTACAGCTGGCGGAACCGACTGCGCAGCGTAAAAGTATCTGACGTGACGTAACGTTCCATTTCCCGCAGGCGGTGTTCACTGGTTGCCAGCTCTCTGTCCGCCACAGCTAACAGTTCACCGCTGGTGGGCATTTTCTCGCCATGCAGCTCGCTTTCCGGCATCGGGTCGAGAACGAAAGTCAGGATGATGTACGCCACCACCACAAAGAAAAACAGGCCAAATATCATCGCCAGCACGGTAATCAAGCGCACCAGTTTGACCGGTACATCCAGGTACTGCGCAATACCGGCGCAGACCCCTTTGACCATGCCAAGCTGCGGCACGCGCCAGAGTTTTTTGTTCAGATCCAATCCGCCCATTATTTTTCTCTCCAGTTCGGATGTTCGGCATCAAGAATGTCTTCCAGCGTCTGGATACGTTCGCGCATGCGCTTCGCATCATCGGTCAGCTGCAATAAACGCTGCTGTTCGTTCTGCGATAAACTGCCGCTGGCGCTGCGGTTGTTATAGTGCAGCCAAAGCCAGACCGGTAATACGAACAGCACAAACAGCGTCAGGGGAATGGCAATAAAAAGCGTACTCATGTGTACTCCTTACAGTGAGTGAACGGCGGCGCATGACCGCGCCGCAACACCTGTGCCTTCAGTCCGCTGGAACTGCACAGCATGGGCCGAAGGCGTCGGCGTATTCCATTAGTTGTTTTGGTTCATTTTACTTTTTAACGCTGCCAGCTGTTCGCTGATTTCGTCGTCCGCTTTCAGGTCGGCAAACTGTTGGTCCAGGGTTTTCTGTTTGCCGAAACCATGGCTCTCTGCTTCCGCTTCCATATGGTCGATACGACGTTCGAAGGATTCAAAACGCGCCATAGCTTCATCAATTTTACCGCTGTCCAGCTGGCGACGCACGTCGCGGGATGAGCTGGCAGCCTGATGGCGTAAGGTTAACGCCTGCTGACGAGCGCGGGTTTCGCTCAGTTTGTTTTCCAGCTCGCCAATCTCTTTCTTCATGCGCGTCAGCGTTTCATCGATCATCTGCGCTTCATTTTCGAGGCTGGCAATCAGGTCGGTCAGCTTCTGTTTTTCGATCAGTGCCGCACGGGCCAGATCTTCTTTATCTTTGCGCAGTGCCAGTTCTGCTTTTTCCTGCCACTCTGCCTGCTGGGCAAGGGCTTGTTCGATACGGCGGCTCAGCTGTTTCTTTTCAGCCAGCGCGCGGGCCGAGGTGGAACGCACTTCTACCAGCGTGTCTTCCATCTCCTGAATCATCAGACGAACCAGCTTCTGCGGATCTTCCGCTTTCTCCAGCAGGGAGTTGATGTTGGCGTTCACGATGTCGGCAAAACGAGAAAAAATACCCATAATAATAATCCTCATAGTTCTGATATCAGGCGGTGGCCTGTGGCAATACTGAGAGTACTAATACAAGTTGCGTGCCAGTTTTTTATCTTATTGATTTGAAAAGAAGTGATTGTTATCTGCACAGCGGGTTGCTAGAGTAACCTGGTGAATCACACGATTAAATGGCGAATTTCATCATGGCGGATAACAAGGACAACCTGCTCGGCGAAGCCAACAGCTTTATCGAGGTACTGGAACAGGTTTCGCGGCTGGCACCGCTCGATAAACCGGTGCTGGTCATTGGCGAGCGCGGTACCGGTAAAGAGCTCATCGCAAACCGCCTGCACTTTCTCTCTTCCCGCTGGCAGGGGCCGTTTATCTCTCTCAACTGCGCGGCGTTAAATGAAAACCTGCTGGATAGCGAGCTGTTCGGCCATGAGGCCGGCGCTTTTACCGGCGCCAGCAAACGTCATCCCGGCCGCTTTGAACGCGCCGATGGCGGAACGCTGTTTCTTGATGAACTGGCCACGGCACCGATGCTGGTACAGGAAAAACTGTTGCGGGTCATTGAATATGGTGAACTTGAGCGTGTCGGCGGCAGCCAGCCGCTACAGGTCAACGTGCGGCTGGTGTGCGCCACCAACGCCGACCTGCCTGCGATGGTTGAAAGCGGCCATTTTCGCGCCGATCTCCTCGACCGCCTGGCCTTTGATGTGGTGCAGCTGCCGCCGCTGCGCGAACGGCAAAGCGACATTATGCTGCTGGCGAATCAGTTTGCCATTCAGATGTGCCGTGAGCTGGGCCTGCCACTGTTCCCGGGCTTCAGCGAAAACGCCTGCGACACGCTGCTGGGCTATCGCTGGCCGGGGAATATCCGTGAGCTGAAAAACGTGGTGGAGCGTTCGGTGTATCGCCATGGCTCCAGCGACAGCGAACTCGACAACATCATCATTAACCCTTTTCATCAACATCAGGCGTCGCCGCCACCTCAGCGCGCCGATGCCGAACCGCACACGGCCGGGCCTGCGCTCCCGCTGGATCTGCGGAGCTTCCAGCATGAACAAGAAAAAAACCTGCTGCAGGCAAGCCTGCAGCAGGCGAAGTTCAATCAGAAACAGGCGGCACAGTTACTCGGCTTAACCTACCACCAGCTTCGGGCGCTGCTGAAAAAACATCAACTGTGAGTCAGACGTGGCAGCATCAGGGCGCTGACTACCGTCGCGCCCAGGCACATCGCCGCGTTGAACCACAGGGCATACTGCGCGGCGCTGGCCATGCCAAGCGGTAACAGCAGCGCGAAAAGTGACGCTGTCACGGCAATCCCCATCGCCCCGCCCAACGAACTGCCCATCTTGTAAATCCCTGAAGCGACACCGACTTTATTTTCCGGGGCGTTCACCACCGCGGTGTCGGTTGACGGCGTGGCGTAGCAGCCCAGCCCAAGGCCAAACAACACGTTACTGAGAAAGACCGTAACGATATAGACGGATTTATCGAGGAAGGTGCAGGAGATAAGCAGGATCGCCACTGCGGTAAAGACCGGCCCGGTCATCATCGGCAGCCTGGCCCCGTAGCGCTGCAGCAGCTTTTCACCGACGCGGATCATCGCCAGCACGGTGACCAGATAGCCCAGCGTCATTCCGCCGGTTTCCAGCGGGCTCAGGTTGTGCCCTTTCTGCAGCCAGATGCTGGTGATCATCATCGTGCCGACGGCGCCATTGAGCATAAAGTTTGACAGTACCGCGGCGCTGTAGGCCCGGTTGCGAAACAGCGCAAAATCAATCAGCGCCGATTCCCCTTTACGCAGCCCGCTGCGGATGAAATACCCGCCCGATACGAGTGAGCCGGCGAGCATCGCCAGCGACAGGCCGCTGCTCCAGCCCCAACTGTGGCCTTTGCTGATAAACAAATTCAGCAGCACCAGCGAGACGATCAGACTCAACAAACCGCTGATATCCAGCTTGTGCTCCCGGGCGCTGGCGCTCCGACTCTCCGGCGTGCCGCGCAACAGCAGCAAGGCCACCAGCGCCACGATAATGGAGAAGACAAAGATCCAGCGCCAGCCCAGTCCGGTCGCAATAGCTCCGCCGACAAACGAGCATAAACCGCTGCCGCCCCACGAGCCGATCACCCAGAAGCTCACCGCCCGCTGGCGCGCTTTGCCTTCGTACCAGGTTTTAATCAGCGCCAGGGTGGCCGGCATAATGCAGGCCGCCGATAACCCCTGCAGCACGCGCCCGGCCAGAAACAGCCAGGGCCCTTGTGCCAGCACCAGCAGAGCGCTGCCGCCAATACTCAGCACCAGGCCGATATGGGTCATGCGCATCCGGCCAAATTTATCCGCCAGCCCGCCGCTGGCTACCACAAAGCAACCGCTGAACAACGCGCTCAGGCTTACCGCCAGCGTCAACGTTTCAAGGGAGATATCAAGACTGTTTTTCATGGCCGGTACGACGTTAATCACCGACTGAGCAAACAGCCAGAAGGTCAACACGCTCAACACAATGCCTGCCAGCAGACGGTCGGTACCAACAAAAGGTGCTTCGGTCAGAGATACGGAACTCATAAGTGGGCCCTCCCCAGCGCGAGTAGTTAACGCAGATAATGTTCCGTCAGGCCGCACCACAGCGCCGCCCCCTTGAGCAGGATCTCATCGTTGAAGTCGTAGCCCGGGTTATGCACCATGCAGCGGTCAGCTTCATCCCCGGCACCGATGGTGAAGTAGCTACCATGCGGATTATGTTCCAGCATAAAGGCGAAATCTTCGCTGCCCATAAAGGGTTTCACCTCGCCCACCAGCGCTTCGCCAAACAGCGAGGTTGCCACTGTGCGGACCATCTCATTGGCAGCGGGATCGTTTTTAAGCACCGGGCTGCCGTTGATGTGGCTTAGGGTGGCGGTAGCGTTAAAACTTTCCGCCTGGGCGACGGCAATGTCGTGGATCCGCTGGAGGACCGTTTCACGCACCTGTTCGTTGAGGGTACGCACCGTCAGCTTCATCAGTACTTTGTCGTTGATGATATTGGGCGCATGCCCGGCCTGGATACTGCCTACGGTCACCACCGCCGGTTCAAAGGGGGTGATGTTGCGCGACACAATAGATTGCAGCGCGAGGGTGATATGGCAGGCGACCAACGTCGCATCTACGGTGTGTTCCGGTACCGCCCCATGTCCACCAACCCCTTTCACTTCGATATGCAACGTATCGGAAGAGGCCATCATCGCGCCGTCGCGCAGGCCAATTCTCCCCAGCGCCTGCCCCGGCATGTTGTGCAGTCCAAACAGGATATCGCAGGGGAACTTATCGAACAGGCCATCTTCAACCATCACCCGCCCGCCATACAGCAGCTCTTCCGCCGGCTGGAAAATCAGATGCAGCGTGCCGTTGAACTGCCGGGTACGCGCCAGATATTCGGCGGCGTAGAGCAGCGTGGTGGTATGTCCGTCATGGCCACAGCCGTGAAAACGGCCATCGGTCTGGCTGGCCCAGGCCTTGCCGCTGGCCTCCTGCATCGGTAATGCGTCCATGTCCGCCCGCAGGCCCAGACGACGCTCACCCTCGCCCACCTTCAGGGTTCCGACCACTCCGGTTCCGGCCAGACCGCGGTGTACCTCATAACCCCACTCCGTCAGCAGACGAGCCACCTCATCGCTGGTTTTATGTTCTTCGAAGCCAATTTCCGGCTGCTGGTGGAATCGGCGGCGCAGTTCAATAAACGATGCTTCTTTAACCTGTAATGCCTCAATAAGTGGATGTGTCATTTTTGTTATTCCTTGATTGTGTTTGCGCGACACTTTCGAGTTTATGCTGTCCGATTAGCATTAAAGTGCGGTTTTTTGTTTTATATTGACGGATTATTCATGAGTGTTTTTCATACTGAACGGTTATGACAAAAAACAACATGTTGCTTTTTGTCCTGGAGAGAGGTAACGGTGGAGCATCATTCAGGCGATTTTAGCGTCGCGGTCCGCGATATTCGGCAGTTCAATCAACCCGAGAGCGAGCTGTTAACTCTGATATGGGTGCTGGAAGGCCGCGTTGAGCTGCATGACGGTGACGGGCAGCAGATCCTGCATCCTGACGAGCTGGCCATCGTGAATCGCAACCGGCGGTGGCACCTGCACGCGGCGGCCGGCAACGCGGTGATGCTCCTGACCTTATCTTGTAGCTGGCTGACACGTCTCGATAGCGAGTTCTTTGCCGTGGGCTACCAGGTCAGTGACGAAACCCGCGACGCCGATGACAACCTGCGCCGGTTAATGCGCCAGCTGCTGGTGATAGAGCTGGTGAATCATCAGGCCCGCTACCGGCTAGAGGCCAACCGCTGGTTGAGCGAGATTGCCCTGCTGCTCTCCACCCGCTTCTCCCGCCCGCTGGCTTCCAGCCCCGCACGCGGTGCCGAGAAATGGAGCCGACGCATCGCACGGGTGGTCGCACGTATTGACGCGAACTACCAGCGTCGGCTTTCGCTCCACGATGTCGCCGCCGCCGAGTTTGTCTCCGAAGCCTGGCTGTCGCGCCTGTTTCGCAAGGAAGTGGGCATGAGCTTCGTGCAGTACATTACCGCCCTGCGCCTCAACAAGGCGGCAGAGCAACTGATCGCCACCCGCAAACCGGTCCAGCAGATTGCCCAGGAGCAAGGCTTCGCCAGCACCCGCATCATGAGCGATCTGTTTAAACGCTTTCATGAAGTGACGCCACGTCAGTTTCGCCAGCAGCACCCGCAAACCAGCGGCGAATCCGGGCGCCCGCGTGCCGGGCTGGTGGATATCTGGCAGCCGGTGGCCGTCGAGCGTCTCTATGCCCGGCTCAATGAGCCAGAACAGAATGGCTGGGACAACCCGCCCCCGTTGCTCAATCCACAGCAAACCCGGCAGATCGATCTGCGCCAGCTGCCGGTCCGCGTCGCCACATTACGCCACACCCGCATGGTGGTCACCGTCCGCGAACTGGATGATTTACTACGGGAAGATGTCCGACGCGAGCTGGAGCAGCTGCACCGCAGCCTGCCGGTCTACGCGATTGATATTAACGACCCCTTTCTCAGCAGCCGGCTGTTCGCCACCGGTTGGGACGATCCGCAAATGGCCGGCTACGCCTGCTGGTATAACCTGCAACAGATCTTCAGCTGGCTGGCGAAAATGGGCTGGGGGGTGATCTTACATACCGGGCTGACCACCCGTTGCGATTTACTACAGCGCTTTTTGCGCCTCGCGGCCAACCATTTTCCGGCGGCAACCCTGGCCAGCTGGCGATTTGTCTGGCACTGGTCGCCCCAGGCGACCGAAGCGGCCCGCCAGCACGCCTGGCAGCAACAGCGTGAGACGCTGCAGGCATATCTGCCACAGCCGCAGTTGGGAGTCTGGCACCGCTTCCCGGAGCTTGCCATTAGCGATGACCCGTTACTGCAGTCACCTGTTCTCAGCGAAGCAAGCTTTCTTGCCTGCCAGGCCGATACCAATGAGCTGCTGGATCTGGCCCAACTGGATAGCAGCAAGCTGGCCTCGAGTGAAAACTATCCGGTACATAAGCTGCGCCAGATCCACAGCGCCCTACGCCAGCGTCAGCTGTCGCTGCCGGTCTGGCTATTGTCATGGAACACCTTAACCGGCAACACTCGCGACACCAACGGCCGGTTTTTCCGCGGCGCATTGCTGATGGATAACCTGCTGGGGCTGGCGGAACAGGTATGGCTGGCGGGCTTCTGGCTCAACTCTGGTCTGCAAGGGGAATCGAGCGTTACCGGCAAGCTGGATACCTCAAGCCTGGCGTTGCACTATCTCCACGGCCTGCCTCGTCCCGTTTACTGGGTGCTGTGGCTTTGGCGACGATTGCGCGGTGACGTGCTGGTCAACGACAAAAAAATGTTGCTGCTGCGTCACGGCAATCAGTATCAGCTTTTGTTGCGCAATACGGTGGTGTTCAACCCCTGGCTCTCCAGCGAAGAGGCGTTTATCCAGCGCTTTCGCCAGCCCTACAGCGTGCGGCTGTCCGGACTTGAGGGGCACTGGCGGGTGAAGCAGCATCTGTTCGATCAGCATCACGGGGCATTATTCCCACTGTTTGAAGCCTTTCGCAGCCACAGCGGCCCGGACGATGAAGATTATCAGTGGCTGATGCACAAGGCCCGCCCGGCGCTGAGCGTTTCGCAAGAGACTCCGGAGAGCGGCTGGCATATCGTCGACTCCCTGGACAGCAATGCGCTGGTGCTTTACGAGTTCACCCCGTTAGGTGATTAACCAGACAATTTGCTGCACTAATTGCTGCACTAATTGATGCACTGCGCATTTTCATCAACCGCAGCGGCATAATGTAGACACGGGACTCCATCGAGGATCACACCGTGAAAAAATTACTGATATGTTGCTTGTTCGGGGAAACCGCGAACCTCTTAGCGAAGAAAATGCAAAAAATCGCGGATGCTCAGGGGATGAATATGCTGATTAGCGCCGTCGGTCTGGAGAATGTCTTTAGCGTAGCTCCCGCCTATCACGCAGTGTTAGTGGCGCCGCATATTCAATATAAGACCGATGAGATTGCCGCCGTGTTGCAGAATAACCAGCAGATTGCGGTGATCGAAAGCCTGCCCTACGCCGCCTTTGATGGCGAAAAAGTACTGCAGTTTGCCCTGACGACGCTGGCCCATTCGCTCAACTGATAACTCCGGCCTTCGCAATGCCATGCGGGTCACTCGCAGCAGTCACCCGCATTTTACCAACCGTAGCCTGGCGGGCCAGATTACCCTGTGTTTTCAGCGTTCTGGGGGTTAAATATTTGTAACTGGCAAGATGTGTCAATGTGAATTATAGTCTGCGCCATCATCGTTCAATGGACTGAAAACGCACATGATTCCGGTTAATATTCATACTCTTAGTCGCTATGCGGCCCATGTCAGCTTAACCTACACCATGAAGCATCATCATTCGCCCGCGCTGTCGGTGATGATGATTTTCTCAGACCTGTGTATTCGTTCAACCCTTGATGCCTATCGCCAGCAAGGCTGGGAAATTAGCGAGAAACGCAGCGGGATGGTATTGCGGACTTTCGTAGCCACCCATCGTGAAGGCTCGGAAATTGAAATCACACCCAAGGAGTATATCGGGCGTTATAACCGCCTGCTTCCGCTGTAATCACCAAGCTTACTGGAGAATTCAGCCATAAAAAGATACCATGTTTCATTATTCTCCATACAACGCATGAATATGCTGAGAAGCGTTTAAAAGAGCACCATACCCTCAGGTTTTTGATGAATATCAACCCATCACCTCCTTGGACGCCTCACGATCGGCGCGGCTTGCGCCCCCGTGGGTTTTACGCGTTAATTCAGGGAAATGGCAGATAAAAACGCCAGATGGGTTTACGAGGTATACTCGAAGGAGTGGTGCTCGCGCACAATGACGCAGCGACTGACGAGATGGTCCCTGTGAGCGTTTAAGGTGATGGAATATGTCATTGAACATTAATAAAACAGAGCTCTGCTCTATAACTCAAAAAATATTATGCGCCTGAAATTCTCCTCTCTGCTGGCGGCGCTATCGCTGCTGTGTACGCAGGCAATGGCCGCGCCCACGTTGCCGCCAAATGCCGACATCCGCGACAGTGGTTTTGTTTACTGTGTGAGCGGCCAGGTCAATACCTTCAACCCGCAGAAGGTCAGCAGCGGGCTGATTGTCGATACTTTAGCGGCTCAGCTTTACGACCGCCTGCTGGATGTCGACCCTTATACCTACCGGCTGGTGCCACAGCTGGCAGAAAGCTGGGAAGTGCTGGATAACGGTGCCACTTACCGCTTCCATCTACGTCCTCACGTCGCTTTCCAGTCGACCTCATGGTTTAAACCCTCCCGTGCTTTTAATGCTGATGATGTGATTTTCACCTTCAACCGTATTTTCAATCGCGACGATCCGTGGCACAACGTCAACGGCAGCAGCTTCCCCTATTTCGACAGTTTGCAGTTTGCCGACAGCGTTGAGAGCGTGCGCAAGCTGGATAATCAAACCGTTGAATTTCGCCTGAAACAACCTGATGCCTCGTTCCTCTGGCACCTGGCGACCCACTATGCTTCGGTGATGTCGGCGGAATATGGCGCGCAGTTGGCTAAAGTCGATCGCCAGGAGCAGCTCGATCGCCAGCCGGTTGGTACCGGTCCATTCCAGCTAGAAGAGTACCGCGCGGGGCAATATGTGCGCCTGCAGCGCCATCCCGGCTACTGGCGCGGAAAGCCGCTGATGCCGCAGGTGGTGGTCGATCTCGGCTCTGGCGGCACGGGGCGTTTGTCGAAACTATTAACCGGTGAATGCGACGTGCTGGCCTGGCCTGCTGCCAGCCAGTTAACGATCCTGCGCGACGATCCGCGCCTGCGCCTGACGCTGCGCCCGGGCATGAACATCGCCTGGCTGGCGTTTAATACCGCCAGGCCGCCGCTGGATAAACCCGAAGTTCGCCACGCGCTGGCGCTGGCCATTAATAACCAGCGTCTGATGCAGTCCATTTATTACGGTACCGCCGAAACCGCAGCATCAATGCTGCCGCGTGCCTCCTGGGCCTACGATAACGACGCGAAAATTACCGAATACAATCCGAAGGAAGCCCGGGCCCAGCTTAAAGCGCTGGGGCTGGAAAAGCTGACGCTGAAACTCTGGGTCCCGACCAGCTCACAGGCCTGGAACCCCAGCCCACTGAAAACCGCAGAGCTTATCCAGGCGGACATGGCGCAAATTGGCGTGAAGGTCATCATCGTGCCGGTGGAGGGCCGTTTCCAGGAAGCCAGATTGATGGACATGAACCACGATCTGACCCTTTCCGGTTGGGCTACCGACAGTAACGATCCGGACAGTTTTTTCCGCCCGTTGTTGAGCTGCGCGGCCATTGCCTCGCAGACCAATTTTGCCCACTGGTGCAATCGCGAATTCGATGAGGTGCTGCAAAAAGCGCTACGCTCACAGCAGCTGGCTTCGCGTATTGAGGCCTATAAAGAAGCGCAGCATATCCTGGCTCGCGACCTGCCGGTGCTGCCGCTGGCATCATCGCTGCGCCTGCAGGCCTACCGCTATGATATGAAAGGTCTGATCCTGAGTCCGTTCGGTAACGCCTCTTTTGCGGGCGTCTCGCGGGAGAAAAAAGACGAGGTGAAAAAACCATGATTATTTTTACCCTGCGCCGCCTGCTGCTCCTGCTGGTCACGCTTTTTTTCCTGACCTTTGTGGGCTTTAGCCTGAGCTACTTCACGCCTCACGCCCCGCTACAGGGCGCCTCGTTGTGGAATGCCTGGCAGTTCTGGTTCACGGGACTGCTGCACTGGGACTTCGGCGTCTCCAGCATTAACGGGCAGCTGATTTCAGAGCAACTGAAAGAGGTATTCCCGGCCACGATGGAGCTGTGCATCCTCGCGTTTGGCTTTGCGCTGTTAATCGGTATCCCGGTGGGCATGCTGGCGGGCATCATGCGCAACAAGTGGCCGGATACCCTGATTAGCGCCCTCGCGCTGGTGGGATTTTCAATCCCGGTATTCTGGCTGGCGCTACTGCTGACGCTGTTTTTCTCCCTGACGCTCGGCTGGTTCCCGGTTTCCGGGCGTTTCGATTTGCTCTATGAGGTCAAAACCGTCACCGGTTTTGCACTGATCGACGCCTGGCTTTCCGATTCACCGTGGCGCCATGAGATGATCGTGAGCGCCGCGCGCCATATGGTCCTGCCGGTCTTAACTTTGGCGGTGGCACCCACCACCGAAGTGATCCGCCTGATGCGCATCAGCACCAGCGAGGTGTACGACACCAACTACGTTAAAGCCGCCGCCACCCGTGGCGTTTCACGACGCACTATTTTACACCGCCACGTACTGCACAACGCCCTGCCGCCGGTGATCCCGCGTCTTGGCCTGCAGTTTTCAACCATGCTGACCCTGGCGATGATCACCGAAATGGTCTTCAGCTGGCCGGGTCTGGGTCGCTGGCTGATTAATGCCATCCGTCAGCAGGATTACGCCGCAATTTCGGCGGGCGTCATGGTGATTGGCGCGCTGGTGATTACCGTCAACGTGATATCAGATATTCTGGGAGCAATGGCTAACCCGTTGAAACATAAGGAATGGTATGCCCTACGATAGCGTCTATCTGGAAAAGCGCCCGCCTGGCGCGCTGCGTACCGTATGGCGGAAATTTTACGGCGATACCACCGCCATGATCGGCCTGTACGGCTGCGCCGGTCTGATCCTGCTGTGTATTTTCGGCGGCTGGTTTGCCCCCTACGGTATCGATCAGCAGTTCCTCGGCTATCAGCTGCTGCCGCCATCATGGTCGCGCTATGGTGAAGTGTCGTTCTTCCTCGGCACCGACGATCTCGGTCGCGATGTGTTGAGTCGGCTGTTAAGCGGCGCGGCTCCCACCGTGGGCGGCGCTTTTGTCGTGACCTTCGCGGCCACGTTGTTCGGCCTGGTGCTTGGGGTCATCGCCGGTTCGACCCACGGCCTGCTGTCGGCGATGCTGAATCACATCCTCGACACTCTGCTGTCGATTCCGTCGCTGCTGCTGGCGATTATCGTCGTCGCCTTTTCCGGACCGCATCTGAGCCATGCGATGTTTGCCGTGTGGCTGGCATTGCTGCCGCGCATCGTCCGCTCGGTCTACAGCATGGTGCATGACGAGCTGGAAAAAGAGTACGTCATTGCCGCTCGTCTCGACGGGGCCTCTACCCTCAATATTTTGTGGTTTGCGGTGCTGCCCAATATCGCCTCCGGGCTGGTGACGGAGATCACCCGCGCCTTGTCGATGGCGATTCTGGATATTGCTGCCCTCGGTTTTCTCGACCTTGGCGCCCAGCTCCCCTCCCCGGAATGGGGCGCGATGCTTGGCGACGCCCTGGAGCTGATCTACGTGGCCCCGTGGACGGTCATGCTGCCCGGTGCGGCGATCATGATTAGCGTGCTGTTGGTCAATCTGCTGGGCGACGGTATCCGCCGCGCAATCATCGCCGGGGTGGAATAATGCCGTTACTCGATATTCGCAATTTAACCATTGAGTTCAAAACCAACGAAGGGTGGGTCAAAGCCGTCGACCGCGTCAGCCTGACCCTCGCAGAAGGTGAAATTCGTGGTCTGGTGGGGGAATCTGGCTCCGGCAAAAGCCTGATCGCCAAAGCGATCTGCGGCGTGACCAAAGATAACTGGCGGGTTACCGCGGACCGCATGCGCTTCGATGATATCGACCTGCTGCGCCTCTCCAACCGCGAACGACGCAAGCTTATTGGCCACAACGTGTCGATGATTTTCCAGGAGCCGCAATCCTGTCTGGATCCGTCTGAACGCATCGGTCTGCAGTTGATGCAGAATATCCCCGGCTGGACCTTTAAAGGCCACTGGTGGCAGCGTATAGGCTGGCGAAAACGCCGGGCCATCGAGCTGCTCCATCGCGTCGGGATTAAAGACCATAAAGACGCGATGCGCAGTTTTCCCTACGAATTAACCGACGGGGAGTGTCAGAAGGTGATGATTGCCATCGCCCTCGCCAACCAGCCGCGTCTGCTGATCGCCGATGAGCCGACCAACGCCATGGAGCCGACGACCCAGGCGCAGATCATCCGTCTGCTCACCCGCCTGAACCAGAACAATAACACCACCATTTTGCTGATCAGCCACGATATGCAGATGCTCAGCAAGTGGGCGGATAAAATCAATGTGATGTACTGCGGACAAACGGTGGAAACGGCACTCAGCGACGAGCTGGTGAACACCCCTCACCATCCGTACACCCAGGCATTGATCCGCGCGATCCCCGATTTCGGCAGCGCCTTGCCGCATAAAAGCCGTCTTAATACCCTGTCGGGCGCAATCCCCCTGCTTGAGCAACTGCCGATCGGCTGTCGCCTGGGGCCGCGCTGCCCGTACGCGCAACGTGAATGCATTGAGACGCCGCGCCTGGTCGGCGCCAGAACGCATCTGTACGCCTGTCATTTCCCGTTGAACATGGAGAAAGAGTGAAATGGTCGAAACATTGCTCGAAGTCCGCAATCTGAGTAAGACCTTTCGCTACCGTACCGGTTGGTTTCGGCGTCAGACGGTGGAGGCGGTTAAACCGTTAAGTTTTACCCTGCGTGAACGCCAGACCCTGGCGATCATCGGCGAGAACGGGTCAGGAAAATCAACGCTGGCAAAAATGCTGGCGGGGATGATTGAACCGACCTCCGGCGATCTGCTGATCGACGATCACCCCCTGGAGTTTGGCGACTACTCGTTCCGAAGCCAGCGTATTCGCATGATCTTCCAGGATCCCTCCACTTCGCTTAACCCGCGCCAGCGGATATCGCAGATCCTCGACTTTCCGCTGCGCCTGAACACCGACCTCGAACCCGAGGCGCGGGAGAAGCAGATCATTGAAACGCTGAGGATGGTCGGCCTGTTGCCGGATCACGTCAGCTACTACCCCCATATGCTGGCTCCGGGGCAGAAGCAGCGTCTGGGTCTGGCCCGGGCGCTGATCCTGCGCCCGAAGGTGATCATCTGCGATGAAGCCCTCGCGTCACTGGATATGTCGATGCGCTCGCAGCTGATTAATCTGATGCTTGAGCTTCAGGAAAAACAGGGGATTTCATATATCTATGTCACCCAGCATCTCGGCATGATGAAACATATCAGCGATCAGGTGCTGGTGATGCATCAGGGGGAAGTGGTCGAGCGCGGCAGCACCGCCGACGTACTGGCTTCGCCGCTGCACGATCTCACCAGACGTCTGATTGCCGGACACTTCGGTGAAGCGCTCACCGCCGATGCCTGGCGCAAAGACGGGAAATAACCTTCTGTCTTGCTATCCCGGCGGCGCTGCTGCCGGGATAGTGCACCGCCCTTCACTATCCTTTCTTCCCTGCATTTTCCTTGAGCGTTCGCCACTTGCCAACAGTGCTTGTCTATACAAGCCTTGACAAGATCACCATCGCTCACAATGATGACGCTGCGCGACACAAAAAATACCCTGACCTGATGGTGAAACTGCGATGCTGACTTCCTTTACCTTCTCTTCTTTGCCGATGACGCCGTGGAAAAACGGCGGCGGTACGACTCGTGAAATCCTCTGCGTTCCGTCACCCGATCCCGATGCGCCGTTTCTCTGGCGCGCCAGCATCGCCACGCTGCAAAGCGACGGTCCGTTCTCCCAGTTTATCGGCATCGATCGGGTGATCATGCTGCTGGAGGGCGAGCCGCTGTGGCTGCGGGGCGACGGAATTCATCATCAGCTGAGACACCAGGAGCCGTGGGCATTTCCCGGGGAATGGGCGCTCAGGAGCGAAGGCATCACCGCTCCGGGGTTGGATTTTAATATTATGACCCAGCGCAGCCGGGCCAGCGCCAGGGTTAGCATCGTCAGCGACCAACAGCAGCCCGACAGCGAAGGGATTGCCTGGGTGCTGCAGGGACGCTGGCTGATGGCTGGCGCGCGCTATGATGCCCGCTCAGGGGTCGGCTGGCAGGGACAGTCGCCTGGCATCATGACGCCGGACTCCCCTGATGCCCTGTTATTGCTGGCACAAATCACCCGTCACCCGAGTGATACTGACCGGGTGAATGACGTCAAACGGGGCTGATATCCGGTGATATACTGGAGGGTGTCCGGTCGTCATTACGTGTGAAGACACGAAAATAGCGTGACACAAGGGGTCGTCAGTGGGATATAATTCTCGGCTAAATTTGAGTTATTTTGAAATAACAACCTTAACCCCATGATTGTTAAAGTAAAAATAAGCAATAACGATAAGGATTAAAGCTATGGGTTTTCTTTCCGGTAAGCGCATTCTGGTGACTGGCGTTGCCAGCAAACTGTCCATTGCCTACGGTATTGCGCAAGCAATGCACCGTGAAGGGGCTGAACTGGCGTTCACCTATCAGAACGAAAAACTGAAAGGTCGTGTGGAAGAATTTGCTGCGGCACTGGGTTCCAACATTGTACTGCCGTGCGACGTGGCTGAAGATGAGAGCATCGAGTCTCTGTTCACTGAACTGACCAAAGTGTGGCCGAAATTTGACGGTTTCGTTCACTCCATCGGTTTCGCCCCGGCGGATCAGCTGGACGGCGATTATGTTAACGCGGTGACCCGTGAAGGCTTCAAAATTGCCCACGACATTAGCGCTTACAGCTTCGTTGCGATGGCGAAAGCCTGTCGCGGTATGCTGAACCCGGGTTCTGCCCTGCTGACCCTGTCCTATCTGGGTGCAGAGCGCGCTATCCCGAACTACAACGTAATGGGTCTGGCGAAAGCATCCCTGGAAGCTAACGTACGCTATATGGCGAACGCGATGGGTCCGGAAGGCGTGCGCGTCAACGCTATCTCTGCGGGTCCTATCCGTACTCTGGCAGCATCCGGGATCAAAGATTTCCGTAAAATGCTGGCCCACTGCGAAGCGGTTACCCCGATTCGTCGCACCGTCACTACCGAAGACGTCGGCAACAGCGCAGCCTTCCTGTGCTCTGACCTGTCTGCCGGTATTTCCGGTGAAGTCGTTCACGTCGATGGTGGCTTCAGCATCGCGGCAATGAATGAGCTGGAACTGAAATAAGTTCCTTCCCCTCCTCGGGTCTCTGAGGAGGGGTCTCCCTCGCCTGTTCCCCTTTCTGTTATTCCAATCCGCTATTTGTTAGCACGGATCAATATTTTCTACTGCCTCAGGGTTACGCCAGGATAGTTATGCATATATGGCCCACAAAAGTGCGGCTAGTCATATACCTATCAAGGAACGCCCATGGAGCAACGCCGCGTTTATGGCAAAAACCACTGGTATCATGAAACCCAGTCAACCATCTGCCCGGTCGATGTACTGCCACTCGTCCCTGAAGCCGCCGATGTCGAAGACCGGTTTTTACTCGATCTGACGTTGCCGGAGGCATGGTGCCAGGCGCATGTGGGCTGGCTGCTCCCGGCACGTCGGTTGGCCGATGCCTTTTTCCCCGCCTCCGTGGTGGTCAACCGATTACATACCCTGAGCGCCTACGACCGACTGAGCACCGCCCTGACCGTCGCCCAGGTGTATG
Organism: Klebsiella sp. R390; assembly: GCF_051131745.1. Taxonomy (NCBI): domain Bacteria; kingdom Pseudomonadati; phylum Pseudomonadota; class Gammaproteobacteria; order Enterobacterales; family Enterobacteriaceae; genus Klebsiella; species Klebsiella sp. R390. The sequence goes on from NZ_CP180445.1 coordinate 370,645, forward strand.
GCGTCCAGCGCCTGTGCAATCACTATGCCGCACGCCTCGCGCCACTGTCTGGCCCGGACTCCTCCCGAGAAAGCAACCGCCGGCTGGCACAAATTACGCAATATGCCCGCCAGCTAGCCAGTTCCCCGTCGGTGATTACCGCGCTGTCCCGTAGCCAGCTTGATGAGGTGGGATTAACCCCGCGTGATATCATCCTCATCAATCAAATTATTGGCTTTATCGGCTTTCAGGCGCGCACCATTGCCACATTTCATGCGCTAATAGGGTTCCCGGTGCGCTGGATGCCGGGAATGCCGCAGCAAGACGATGCGCCGGCAGAGGTTTTTTCTGCCGATCCGGTCGGCTGGCAGCCCGATGTAAACGAAACCGAATGGCGTTATGCGGATGATGAGCGCCTGACCCTGTTAGCAAGCTGTCAGCCACACTCTGGCTTTGCCGAACTGGCGCCGCTGCTTGCGACGCACGAAGCGGTCTTCAAAACCCAGAATACCCTGTTGGGACGCTTGCATGACCTTCAACCCCATGCCGCGTCGATGGCATTGCTATCCGCCCGCATCAACGGGAGCGCCAGCTGTTTCAGCGCCTGGATGCAGACGGACGCACAGAGCTCAGCACTATCCGCACTGCTGCGCCACGATGATAACGCGCTGGCACAGTGGGGGAAAATCCATCCCGATGAGTACGCGCTGCTGCAAGCGGCACAGCTTTTGACTCGCGCCCCCGCCCGGTTAAGCGCTGCGCAATTAACCCCTTTGATTGAGCAAGGGCTTTCGCCGCGAGAGATTATCGATATTCTGGCGTGGTGCGGTTTGTGTGGCTGGATCAATCGTCTGAAAATCGCGCTCGGGAATGTGCATCAGCAGACCTAAAATGCCAAACATCGCTTGCTGCAACAGGCATTATCGCGTAAAAATGTCAGCCGCTCTTTTAGCCACGAAAATACCTAATTATGTTTCAGGACAACCCGCTGCTCGCGCAGCTTAAACAGCAACTGCATTCTCAGACTCCTCGTGTTGAAGGGGTCGTAAAGGGTACGGAAAAAGGCTTTGGCTTCCTCGAAGTTGATGCGCAGAAAAGCTACTTTATTCCGCCGCCGCAAATGAAAAAAGTGATGCATGGCGACCGTATCAGCGCCGTGATCCACACAGAAAAAGAGCGCGAAAGCGCTGAGCCGGAAACATTGATTGAGCCTTTCCTGACGCGTTTCGTCGGTAAAGTGCATAAGAAAGATGACCGCCTGTCGATTGTTCCCGATCATCCGCTGCTGAAAGACGCCATCCCCTGCCGCGCCGATCGTAGCGTGAGCCATGATTTTCAACAGGGTGACTGGGCCGTAGCAGAAATGCGCCGTCACCCGCTGAAAGGCGACCGTGGTTTTTATGCAGAATTAACCCAGTTCATTACCTTCAGTGACGACCATTTCGTTCCCTGGTGGGTTACGCTGGCACGCCATAATCTGGAAAAAGAAGCCCCAGATGGTGTCGCTACCGAGATGCAGGATGAAGGTCTGGAACGTCGTGATTTAACGGCGCTGGACTTCGTCACCATCGATAGCGCCAGCACCGAAGATATGGATGATGCGTTGTATGTCGAAACCGCTGAAGACGGCAAACTGCACCTGACCGTTGCGATTGCCGATCCGACCGCCTGGATTGCCGAAGGTAGCAAGCTGGATCAGACCGCGAAAACTCGCGCGTTCACCAACTATCTGCCTGGCTTCAACATCCCAATGCTGCCGCGTGAACTGTCTGACGACCTGTGCTCTCTGCGCCCCGAGGTTGTGCGTCCGGTTCTGGCTTGCCGCATGACGCTGGCCGCCGACGGCACGATTGAAGACGACATCGAATTCTTCGCCGCGACCATCGAGTCCAAAGCGAAACTGGCTTATGACAACGTTTCCGACTGGCTGGGAAAAACCGGCAGCTGGCAGCCAGAAAGCGACGCAATCGCACAGCAGATTAACCTGCTGCAGGATGTTTGCCTGCGCCGCAGCCAATGGCGTCAGACCCATGCGCTGGTGTTCAAAGACCGCCCGGACTACCGTTTCGTGCTGGGCGAAAAAGGTGAAGTGCTGGATATTGTTGCCGAACCGCGCCGCATCGCCAACCGTATCGTCGAAGAGTCAATGATTGCCGCAAACATCTGTGCCGCTCGCGTTCTGCGCGACAAGCTGGGCTTTGGTGTTTATAACGTCCACACCGGCTTTGATCCAGCGAACACCGAGCAGCTGGCTGCGCTGCTGAAAACGCATGACGTGCATGTTGATCCCGTCGAAGTCCTGACCCTCGACGGTTTCTGCAAACTGCGTCGCGAGCTGGATGCCCAGCCGTCAGGCTTCCTCGACAGCCGCATTCGCCGTTTCCAGTCCTATGCAGAGATCAGCACCGAACCAGGCCCGCACTTCGGTCTTGGCCTGGAAGCCTATGCAACCTGGACTTCACCGATCCGTAAGTATGGCGACATGATTAACCATCGCCTGCTGAAAGCGATAATCAAAGGTGAAAACGCCTCTCGTCCGCAAGATGATGTTGCCGTTCAGATGGCCGAGCGTCGTCGCCTGAACCGCATGGCCGAGCGCGATGTCGGTGACTGGCTGTATGCCCGTTATCTCAATCCGCAGGCGGGAACCGATACCCGTTTTGCCGCTGAAATCATTGATATCAGCCGTGGCGGTATGCGCGTACGTCTGGTGGATAACGGCGCCGTCGCCTTTATCCCGGCACCGTTCCTGCACGCCGTCCGCGATGAGCTGGTCTGCAGCCAGGAAAACGGCACCGTCCAGATCAAAGGTGAGACCGTCTACAAGGTGACTGACGTTATCGACGTCAAGATTGCTGAAGTCCGTATGGAAACCCGCAGCGTCATCGCGCGTCCATTCGCCTGATAGCACACCTCAGCGGCTCCTGACCCCAGGAGCCGCTCTTTTTAGCACCGCATCTGACCGCATTTCTCCGCCATTTATGCTCAGATGAATTATGTTGTGCTATTTTTTCACTTCTCTTTTTCCTCCGTTTTTTGCATCATTGATTTCATTCGTTTTTGTCACCAGGATAATGCTATGTCTGAATTGAATGCCCGCCTGCTCGCCCAACGCATCGATACCGTGCTGGATATTCTGGTTGCCGGAGATTATCACTCTGCGATTCATAATCTGGAGATCCTGAAAGCAGAGCTTCAGGCGCTCACTGACGATCAAGCGGAAACAAAGCCCGGTCAGCCAAAAGCCCCCTGGGAAATCTGAACGTCCATATCGCCACAATCATCCGCTGGAGTCGATTGTCGGCAAAATAGTCCTCTAACTGCGATGTTGCTATGAACGCCCGACAACAAAGTATTTTGCAAATGGTCATCGATAAAGGCCGCATGAGCGTAGCCGATCTCGCCAAAATGACCGGTGTTTCTGAAGTTACGATTCGCCAGGATTTAAATTTACTGGAAAAGCAGAGCTATCTGCGCCGGACCCATGGTTTCGCCGTTCCGCTGGATAGCGAAGATGTCGAAACCCGCATGATGACCTACTTCTCCATCAAGCGGGAGCTCGCCAGCCGGGCCGCCAGCCTGGTCAATGCCGGAGAGACGGTCTTTATCGAAAACGGCAGCTGTAACGCGCTGCTGGCCCGTACGCTGGCTGAACGTGGTGATATCACCATCATTACCGTCAGCAGCTATATTGCCCATCTGCTGAAAGAGACCCCCGGCGAGGTGATTCTGCTCGGCGGGCTTTACCAGAAACGTAGCGAAAGCATGGTCGGGCCCCTGACCCGGCAATTTATTCAGCAGGTGCATTTCGGCAAGGCATTTATCGGCATAGATGGCTGGCAGCCAGAGACCGGGTTTACCGGGAAAGATATGATGCGCGCCGATGTGGTCAACGCCGTGCTGGCGAAGGGCTGTGAAGCCATTGTGTTGAGCGACAGTTCGAAGTTCAACGTGGTGCATCCGTACCCGCTCGGCCCGACGACGCTCTTTAGCCGCCTTATCACCGATGAAAACCTTAATGACGACGCACGTCAGCAACTGGCAGCCAATGGTTTAACCGTTGATATCGTCAGCTGCAGCTGATTTCACCCCTGACATCCCCTTCTTCCTTCGCTTCTCCTTTCGCCGCCCACCGTCGTGGGCGCAGGCGCCACGCGGCCTATCTGAGAGTTTTCCGAGCCGGCAATTAAGAGTTTTTACCTGCCGGTAAAATTTAAAAAAAGTAGAATTAATGTTAGCGATATAACAGGAAGTGACTATCACCCGCGTGATTAAAGTAACACCTGCGCAACTTAAGTTTCATGGAATAACCCTAAAGCATGAGCATCACGCTATGATTTAAGGGAAGTTGGATCCATGAATAGATTATTCAGGAGAAAAATTATGATGACTTCAACGAGCAAAAAAATGGCTGCCGCAGTACTGGCTATCACCGTCGCAATGTCTCTGAGCGCATGCTCTAACTGGTCAAAACGCGATCGTAATACTGCTATTGGTGCAGGTGCGGGTGCAATTGGTGGCGCAGTATTAACCGATGGCAGCGCCCTGGGTACCCTGGGTGGCGCAGCAGTCGGCGGGATTATCGGCCACCAGGTTGGCAAATAAGTTTTAAACTGAACAACCTATAAAAATAATGTAGATCACCAGACTTACGCACCTGCAAAGTATCAAGGCCACGGTATTTACCGTGGCCTTGTCATATTAACCGCCAGCCAGTTTCACTTTCATGCCTTTGGCTTCCAGCAGCGATTTCAGCAGATCCCGCTTATCGCCCTGAATCTCAATAATACCGTCCTTAACTGAACCGCCGCAGCCGCATTTCTTTTTCAGCTCAGCCGCCAGTTTCGCCAGCGCATCGTCGTCGAGGTCGATACCGGTGATCAGGCATACGCCCTTACCTTTACGACCGCTGGTCTGGCGCTGAATACGCACCACGCCGTCGCCTTTTGGGCGTTCCACGGCCTGTTTGGGTTCATCGATGCGGCCACTGTCGGTCGAATAGACCAGCCGGCTATTAGAATCAGTCATTATGCCCCCTTGTGCAGTGATGCATTGATGCTGCGCAGGGTCGCTGCCGGGTCCGCAGACTGGGTGACCGGGCGACCAATAACCATATAGTCAACGCCGGCTTCCTGTGCCTGTTCCGGGGTCATAATACGACGCTGATCTCCTGCGTCGCTACCCTGCGGACGGATACCCGGCGTGACCAGCTTAAATGCCTGGCCCAGCTCCTGCTTGAAGCGCACCGCTTCTTGTGCTGAGCACACCACACCATCCAGACCACAGCGCTGGGTTAAGGCCGCCAGCTTCGCCGCATGATCGGCAGGCGATAAGGTGATCCCCAGATCCTGCAGATCGCTGGCTTCCATACTGGTCAGCACGGTGACCGCAATCAGCAACGGCGCATCTTTGCCAAACGGCAGCAGCGCTTCACGCGCCGCGGTCATCATCCGCGCGCCGCCGGAGGCGTGTACGTTGACCATCCAGACGCCAAGTTCTGCCGCCGCTGCCACGGCGCGGGCGGTAGTATTCGGAATGTCATGAAATTTCAGGTCGAGGAACACCTCAAAGCCACGCTGATGCAGGTCGCGTACAAACTGCGGCCCCAGCAGCGTAAACATCTCTTTGCCCACCTTCAGGCGGCAATCGCGCGGGTCGATGAGATCAACAAATGCCAGCGCTTTGTCGCGGTTATCATAATCGAGCGCAACAACAACCGGAGAGGATGTAACAACGCGAGGAGAAGAGGTAGCAGTAGACATCGTGACCAGACCTTAATTGTTGATAGGCGCCGTCCGGCGCAAAAAAGGTAAACGGGCAGCATTCTACCTGCGATAACGACAAATTGACAGGCTGCTTTTGTCCCCTGCCAGACGAGGTTAGCTACGGAGCTGAAGTGGCGAAACGCGAAAAACACATTAGTATGTTGTAACTAAAAAGGGCGTTTTTTTAGACCTTAACGTCGGTTATTGTCCGTCAAGGCCGCGAATGGGTTTAATGGTTGACCACGAGCGGCAGGACGGGCAGTGCCAGTAGAGCGTATGCGCCGTGAACCCACATTTCTGACAGCGATAACGCGGTTTACTGCGCACCTGTTCACCCACCATATTGCGCAGCACGCCTAGGCTCTCTTTCGCGCGCCCCTCTTCGGCTTCATTGAGGTGATAATCCATTAACTTATGGAACACCCGCATGGTCGGATGACGTTCCAGCTGGCGGGTCACATAGTTTTGTGCAGATTCGATACCTTCCCGCTGCTCAAGGATTTGCGCCAGCATCAACTCTGCGGTGGCGCCGGTGTTTTCATCAGCACAACGGCGTAAGAACTGCTCCCACTCATCAAGTTTACCCAACTGCTGGTAGCAGGTCTGCAGCATGTCGAGGGTTTCCCCCACCAGCTCTTTATCCTGATTGATGACCCGCTCGAGGCTTTCTACCGCTTTCGCGTAGTCGCCCTTCTCCATCCACACCCGGCCCATCATGATCGATACCCGAGCGCTGTTGCGATCCGCCGCTGCGCCTTTTTTCAGCAGCGTCATGGCTTTATCCATATCGCTGTTCGCCATCTGCTGCAGCGCCAGCTCACACCAGAAGTTGGCGATATCGCCCCGGTGTTTTTCTTTGCCCAGCTTGACCAGCCGCTCGGCGACATCAATAGCCGACTGCCAGTCGCTGGTGGCCTGATAGATTTGCAGCAATTGCTGTAGCGCGCTGAGGCGAAAATCAGTCTCGTCCACCAGCTGCTTAAACATATCTTCCGCACGGTCGTAGAGGCCGGCGGCCATGTAATCGCGGCCCAGTTGCTGAACGGCCAGCAGCCGCTGATCGTAGGTCAGCGAGGCGCTTTCCATCAGGCTCTGGTGAATACGAATTGCCCGGTCTACCTCGCCGCGGGAGCGGAACAGGTTACCCAGCGTCAAGTGGGCCTCAACGGTGCCGGTGTCCTCTTTCAGCATGTCGAGAAACAGATCCACGGCTTTATCCTGCTGATTGCTCAACAGGAAGTTCACCCCGGTCACGTAATCACGTGACAGGCGGCTCGCATCGTCCTGTTTGGACTGTTGTGCACTTCTGCGCCCCATATACCATCCATAAGCAGCGGCTACGGGCAAAAGCAGAAACAACAACTCCAGCATAAATGATTATTCCTTCAGCGCAGGAACAGCTGCGTCAGCCGGCGTGGTGCTGGCAGGAGCAATCTGATGTTCGAGACGCTTAATTTTACGTTCAGCGCGAACCAGAGAAACGCGTACCCGCAGCCAGAAAAGGCCGCAAATCAGCCAGCCAATCGCAAAACCTGCGGCAAAAAGGACCGCCAGCAACGTTGAAATACGGAATTCACCCTGCGCAAGCAGATAGTTGAAGGTGACCTGTTGGTCATTTTGCGCGCCCAGCGTCACCGAGATGACGAAGATGGCGAGTACCAGTAAGAAAATAAGTAAATATTTCACACTACTTCCCGTTTTGTGGGTTGAGCGAAAAAATCCCGCATTCAGCCCTATAAAGTATCATTTTCGCTGCAGTGGTGAAATGGAAAAGCATGACACCCTGTCAGGATATGTGTCCGGCTGGTGCGAAAATCAACGCTATTCCTGTTTTATCGCCCGTTTCTTAATATCCTGCGCCTCTTCGCCTGGTGGCGTGAGCGGGCCACACAGACGCTGCGTGAGCCAGGTCGCCAGCGTCACCAACAACCACGAAATAAGCGTTGCAACAATCAGGTCCTGCGGCCAGTGCATACCCAGCGCCAGGCGGCTGCCCATCACGGCCGTCGCCCACGTCAGCAGAGCGGCCATGGTGAACCAACGCCGGCGCGGCCACAGCAGCCCCACGCCGAGCAGCGCCCAGCTGGCGGCAAACATAGTGTGACCGGAAGGGAACGCAAAGCCGGTTTCTTTTTGCCAGTGCTTACGCAAAAATTTAGGAATATCCTGCTGCTGCGCCAGCTGTTCATGCACCAGTTTAGCGCGTTCTTTGCGTTTTAACGCGTAGAATTGATCGACGGGCACCTGCTGGCTCTTTTCTAACCAGACCACATACGGACGCGGCTCCTGCGCCTGCTCTTTAATCCAGGATTTAATGCCCTGCCCCAGCAATATTGCCGCCGCCAGTATCATAAACAGCACGACGGCCGCGCGCAGGCGAAAACGCAAACACCACAGGAACCAGGCGCATAACAGCGTGTGGGTGATAATCCCCCACGGCTGGGTCACGCTCTCGGTCACCCAGTACAGCAGCTTGAGCTCAGCACCATGCAGACCGGGCTGCCACTTCCAGCCAGATATCCAGACCACAGCGGGCATAACAATGAGCAGCGCCGCCGCAACGGCAGTTCGTCTGGCTATCGACAGCATCTTATCTCCTTATTTCATCTCCCGACTATCATAACGGAAAGTGGTTCGTTTGTGCGCTTTACGCGCAGGCAGCCGTGCGTAATTAGGAGAACCTCACGGCATTGTGGCAAAATAGCGGCAAACAGAAAGCACATTCAGGTGCTGACAGAATCTGGAGAATCACATGCAGCTTAAACGTGTGGCAGAAGCCAAACTGCCAACCCCCTGGGGCGATTTCCTGATGGTGGGATTTGAAGAACTGGCAACCGGGCAGGACCATGTCGCGCTGGTGTTCGGCGACATTTCGGGCCAGCAGCCCGTCCTGGCTCGCGTACACTCTGAGTGCTTAACGGGCGATGCCCTTTTTAGTCTGCGTTGTGATTGCGGTTTTCAGCTGGAAGCGGCTCTGTCGCATATTGCCGAAGAAGGACGCGGCATTCTGCTGTACCATCGTCAGGAAGGCCGTAATATTGGTCTGCTGAACAAGATCCGCGCCTATGCCTTACAGGATCAGGGCTACGACACGGTTGAAGCCAACCATCAGTTGGGTTTTGCCGCCGATGAGCGCGACTTTACGCTGTGCGCCGATATGTTCAAACTTCTGCATGTTGACCAGGTTCGTCTGCTGACCAACAACCCGAAGAAGGTCGAAATTCTGACCGAGGCCGGTATCAATATCGTCGAGCGCGTGCCGCTGATTGTGGGCCGTAACCCGAAGAATGCCCATTATCTGGATACCAAAGCCGCGAAGATGGGGCACCTGCTGAATAAGTAAGGCGTCGGAAAGATTGAGGGCCAGCGATTGCTGGCCCTTTTTTTATATCATTTACAACATATTGCGGATTACGTAATGCAGAATGCCATCGTTCTGATAGTAGGTGAGCTCTGTCGCGGTATCGATGCGGCAGCGGCAGTCAATCACCTCCTGCCTGCCGTCCGCGCGCGTTAAGACCACCCCAACCGTCGCGCCAGGCTGTAGCGCCTGAAGATTGCCGATGTCGAGCCGCTCTTCGCCACTCAGTCCCAGCGTTTTACGCGTGACGCCCTGCGGGAACTCCAGCGGTAGGATCCCCATCCCAATCAGGTTAGAACGATGAATACGCTCGAAGGATTCGGCAATCACCACCCGCACGCCCAACAGACGCGGCCCTTTGGCTGCCCAGTCGCGGCTGGAGCCGGAGCCGTACTCTTTCCCGGCCACAACTGCCAGCGGGACGCCTTCACGTTTATACTGCATAGCAGCGTCATAGATAGCGATCGGCTCGCTGCCCGGCAGGTGGCGGGTCATTCCCCCCTCAACGCCCGGCACCATTTCGTTGCGAATACGAATGTTGGCAAAGGTACCGCGCATCATCACTTCGTGGTTACCGCGACGGGAACCGTAGGAGTTGAAGTCCGCACGCGCCACGCCGTGCTCTTGTAGATAGCGTCCAGCCGGGCTGTCGGCTTTGATACTCCCCGCGGGGGAGATATGGTCGGTGGTGACCGAGTCCCCGAGCATCGCCAGAATACGCGCCCCGTGAATATCCTCCACTGGCTTCGGCTGTACCCCCATGTCATCAAAAAACGGCGACAGGCGAATGTAGGTGGAGTCGTCCTGCCAGTCATAGGTGTCGGAGCGCTCAACCTCAATCGCTTTCCACTCCGCCGTGCCTTCAAACACCTCAGCATACTCTTTATGGAACATCTCGGTAGAGACCTGCTCCACCGCGCGTGCAATCTCATGACCGCTCGGCCAGATATCTTTCAGATAGACCGGCTGCCCCTCTTTGCTGGTGCCCAGCGGGTCGCTCGTCAGGTTGATATTCATATTCCCGGCCAGCGCGTAGGCCACCACCAGCGGCGGCGACGCCAGCCAGTTGGTTTTCACCAGCGGATGAATGCGCCCTTCAAAGTTACGGTTGCCCGACAGTACCGCACCGACGGTTAAATCACCTTTTTTGATGGCCTCTTCGATCGGTTCTGGCAGCGGCCCGGAGTTACCGATGCAGGTGGTACAGCCATAGCCCACGAGATTAAAACCCAGCGCATCGAGATATGGCGTCAGTCCGGCATGCGCCAGGTAATCAGATACCACTTTGGAACCCGGCGCCAGCGATGCCTTGACCCACGGCTGTGGCTTAAGACCCCGTTCCACCGCTTTTTTCGCCAGCAGACCGGCTGCCATCAGAACGCTGGGGTTGGAGGTGTTGGTGCACGAAGTAATGGCGGCAATCGCCACCGCGCCGTCAGGCAACGCGTAATGGTGTCCGTTCAGCGTATAGTCCACTGGCTGACGGGCGTTCTGTGTCCGATTGACTTCCAGCTCGCTGCTGGCGGCGAATGCCTTGGGTACATCGCCCAGCGCCACCCGATCCTGCGGCCGCTTCGGCCCTGCGAGGCTGGCTTCCACCGAAGCCATATCCAGCGCCAGCGTGCTGGTAAACACCGGTTCATCCCCGGTCTGGCGCCACATACCTTGTGCTTTGGCATAGGCTTCAACCAGCGCCACCTGCTCGTCGCTACGGCCACTCAGGCGCATATAGCTCAGGGTAACAGCGTCAATCGGGAAGAAGCCGCAGGTCGCTCCATATTCAGGCGCCATATTGGCGATGGTAGCCCGGTCAGCCAGAGGCAGTGAATCCAGACCATCGCCATAGAATTCGACAAATTTACCGACCACGCCATGCTGGCGCAGCATCTGGGTTACCGTCAGCACCAGGTCAGTGGCGGTGATCCCTTCACGCAGTTTACCGCTGAGCTTAAAGCCTACTACATCCGGGATCAGCATCGAGACCGGCTGCCCCAACATCGCGGCCTCCGCTTCAATACCGCCGACGCCCCAGCCAAGTACCCCCAGCCCGTTGATCATCGTGGTATGAGAGTCGGTCCCCACCAGGGTATCAGGCCAGGCGACCCACTCGCCGTTTTGTTCTTCACTCCAGACCGCTTTACCGAGGTATTCGAGGTTAACCTGGTGGCAAATACCGGTCCCCGGCGGCACGACGCTGAAGCGGCTGAAGGCCTGCTGACCCCAGCGCAGGAACACATAACGTTCATGATTGCGTTCCATTTCAAGGCTGACGTTTTCTTCGAACGCCGACTGATGGCCAAAGCGGTCTACCGTCACCGAGTGGTCAATCACCAGATCGACGGGCGACAACGGGTTAACCTTCGCCGTATCTCCTCCCAGCCGTTTTACCGCTTCACGCATGGCGGCTAAATCGACCACTGCCGGGACGCCGGTAAAATCTTGCATCAACACGCGCGCCGGGCGATAGGCAATTTCCCGGTCAGCATGCGCGTGTTCAAGCCAGCCCGCGAGGGCCTGAATATCTTCGGCGGTCACGGAATCACCGTCCTGCCAGCGCAGAAGGTTTTCCAGTAGTACTTTGAGCGATTTGGGTAAACGGGTCAGATCGCCCAGTTGTTTAGCGGCCAGCGGTAGGCTGTAGTAATGGTAGGTTTTATTTTTGACCTGTAGCGTATCCTTACTGGCTGCTCGTAGGGTTGACGACATAGCTCCTCCTTTATTGCAGGGATGGCATGCCCTGAATCTCCTCAGGGTTAATAATAAAGATAACACATCCCAGCCATAACACTTTGATAACAACCCAAATTGCTAAAATCGGTAAAAGCGCTAAAAACAAAAAACCTGAATAAAGACAGGGTATATTGTCGAATGAAATTGATAGAAGAGAATATGTCGGAGGGAATCGTATTAGTACATGAGTACACAAAGAACTAATCGCCAGGTGTCTGACGATTAGTTCAACAGAAGGGATGATTGTTTAAAACATTTGCTCGCGAAATATATCCTCCTTGTCGCCGCGGGTTATTAGCTAATAATAATTTCTCACGATTTCGCTGTCATAAAAATGAAACATACCGCCTTCCAGAAAATGCACGCTCAGCTGATGATCCAAACGTTACAGACGATGAGCGCGATGATACTCCAGAACATCGCTAACCCAATGAGTACGGCACTCCAGGCCCGACTCCTCAACACAGGATCAATCTCCGTTTTGTCACTTTCCTGTGACATCGCCAACTTCATATAATCGATATCACTAATCATTTTATCACCACCAATCGCTAAAATTATCAGGTACACTTAAAGCTTAATTAGTGATAATAAATTAATCCAGAAAATTCTCACTTCGCTTGTTGTTATTGATTAATATTTTGACCCCACCGGGTATATTTGCATTCGTGTTACCAGGAATAATGATTTTTGTGATTTGAACGAGGTTTACAATTGTAATTTGGGGCCATTATAGGATTTGGCATCCCACCCGGGGATGCCAAATATGCAGTGCTATCACTTTTCAGGCAGTTTAATATCTTTAAACATCGCCTCAATGTCTTCATTCGAACGTAAAGCCACCGCGGTATCAACCACATCACGCGTCAAATGCGGCGCAAAACGTTGAATAAAATCATACATATAGCTGCGCAGGAAGGTGCTGCGGCGGAAACCTATCTTGGTGGTGCTGTGGCTGAAGATGCCGTTGGCATCCAGCTTAACAAGATCCGGGTCGGAGACCGGATCGACCGCCATGCTGGCAATCACCCCAACGCCAAGGCCAAGACGCACATAGGTTTTGATGACATCAGCGTCGGTGGCGGTAAAGACGATGCGCGGCGTCAGCCCGGCACGGTTAAATGCGGTATCCAGTTCGGAGCGGCCGGTAAAGCCAAAGGTGTAGGTGACCAGCGGATATTGCGCCAGCTCTTCAATCGTCACCGAGCCCCGGGATGCCAGCGGGTGCTCCGGCGTCACCACAATCGAACGGTTCCAGTGATAACACGGCAGCATCACCAGATCATCGTACAGATGCAGCGCCTCGGTAGCGATGGCGAAATCGGCATTGCCTTTTGAGACCGCTTCGGCAATCTGCGTTGGCGATCCCTGGTGCATATGCAGGGAGACGCGAGGATAACGTTCAATAAAGCCCTTAATCACGCCAGGGAGCGCATAGCGGGCCTGAGTGTGTGTGGTCGCAACGTACAATGAACCTTTGTCTGGCCAGGTATGCTCTCCGGCCACCGATTTAATCGCATCAACCTTGGACAGCACTTCACGTGCAATACGGATGATCTCCTGGCCAGCAGGAGTGACCTGAGTTAAGTGTTTGCCGCTACGGGCAAAAATCTGAATGCCAAGTTCATCTTCCAGCATCCGAACCTGCTTACTAATGCCGGGCTGCGAGGTATACAGGCCTTCGGCAGTAGAAGAGACGTTCAGATTATGGTTAACCACCTCAACGATGTAGCGGAGCTGCTGTAATTTCATGGCTGATATCCGTTAACGCGTAAAATGAGCCAGCTTGATACATGAACGTTTCAATCGCTTGTGGTCTGTTGCGCGCCCCGACGATCCCTGCGGATTGCAAAGATGTCGCCACCAGGCATGCTGAAACGGTGATGTATAAGACGATTTAATAATAAAAAAGAGATTAACTATAACCACTATATCATTTATACCTTCAGTGTATAGACACTAACAAAAAATAATAAGCCGGTTATAAGGCGGAGTTCAGGCGGAAGAATAAAAGCCATTTTAGCTGGAAAATCAGTAAGAAAAAGGGCCGCTATGCGGCCCTTTCAAGAGAGTAATACGCTTACTTTTTCGCTTCAGTCCATTTGCCGTCAATATAGAAGGCCGACCAACCGGTCGCTTTGCCATCTTTCTCTGAGGCCACGTACTGCTGCTTGGTCTTACGGCTAAAACGCACCAGCGTTTTATTGCCTTCAGGATCCTGCTGCGGTGCATCGGCGAGGTAACGCAGCTTCTCAGCCAGACGATCGCGGAAGCGATACAGTTCTTCAACTAATGGCGCACGTGTTTCACGCGATTTCGGGAAGGTGTTAGCCGCGAGGAAGACCCCTGCCGCACCATCACGCAGAACAAAATAGGCATCCGATTTTTCGCAAGGCAGTTCCGGTAATGGGACCGGATCTTCCTTCGGTGGAGCCACTTCGCCATTACGCAGAATTTTACGCGTATTCTTACACTCGTCGTTGGTGCAGGCCATGTACTTGCCAAAACGTCCCATTTTCAGGTGCATTTCAGAACCACATTTTTCGCACTCCACAACCGGGCCATCATAGCCCTTGATGCGGAATTCGCCCTCTTCAATCTCGTAGCCGTCGCAGGTCGGGTTGTTACCACAAACGTGCAGCTTACGCTTAGGATCGATCAGGTAGCTGTCCATCGCCGTGCCGCATTTCTGGCAACGACGTTTGGCACGCAGCGCATTGGTTTCGGCGTCATCGCCTTCCAGCACGTTGAGCACTTCGTTTTCCGGCACCAGGTTAATGGTGGTTTTGCAGCGTTCTTTCGGCGGCAGCGCGTAGCCAGAGCAGCCAAGGAACACACCGGTGCTGGCGGTACGAATACCCATTTTGCGGCCACAGGTCGGACAGTCGATGCTGGTCAGCACCATCGGGTTCGGCTGCATGCCGCCCTCTTCCGGATCTTTCTCAGCCGTTTCCAGCTGAGTGGTGAAGTCGCCAAAGAAATGATCCAACACCTGACGCCACTCGGCCTGGTGGTTAGCCACCTGGTCAAGACGGTCTTCCATTTGTGCGGTGAAATCGTAGTTCATCAGATCGCGGAAGTTCTCTTCGAGGCGATCGGTGACAATCTCACCCATCTTTTCAGCATAGAAGCGACGGTTTTCCACCCGCACGTAACCACGATCCTGAATGGTCGAAATGATCGACGCATAGGTAGACGGACGGCCGATACCGCGTTTCTCCAGCTCTTTCACCAGCGAGGCTTCACTAAAGCGTGCAGGCGGCTTGGTAAAGTGCTGCGCAGGCATCAGCTCAACCAGCGTCAGGCTCTCGCCCTGGTTCACTACCGGTAAGGTGCGATCTTCATCGCCTTTACGCAATGCCGGCATCACTTTAGTCCAACCGTCAAAGCGCAGCGTACGGCCACGCGCTTTCAGTTTGAAGTCACCGGCTTTCACGGTCAGCGTGGTGGAGTCGTACTGCGCCGGCGTCATCTGACAGGCGACAAACTGGCGCCAGATCAGCTGATACAGTTTCAGTGCATCCGCTTCCATCCCTTTCAGGTCTTCAGCCATCACGCTCACGTCAGAAGGACGAATCGCTTCGTGCGCTTCCTGTGAGTTTTCTTTGCTGGTGTACTGGTTGGCGTTTTCCGGCAGATACTTTTTACCAAAGTTATCGTCGATATATCCGCGAACCATGCTGAGCGCGTCCTGGCTCAGGTTGGTGGAGTCGGTACGCATGTAGGTGATGTAGCCCGCCTCATAGAGACGCTGCGCCATCATCATGGTTTTCTTAACCCCAAACCCCAGGCGCGTACTGGCGGCCTGCTGCAACGTCGAGGTGATAAACGGCGCACCCGGCTTGCTGCTGGTCGGTTTATCTTCACGCTCAAGGACGCTGTAGCTGGCTTTTTCCAGCAACGCAACGGCGGCCATGGTCTCGTCACGGTTTACCGGACGGAATGGCTTGTCGTGCTTGTGGGTGACTTCCAGCGGTAAGGCATCGCCCCCCGGCGTAGTCGTACTGGCGTCGATTTCCCAGAATTCTTCCGGGACGAAGGCTTTAATTTCGCGTTCGCGTTCAACCACCAGACGCACAGCAACGGACTGGACGCGGCCGGCAGACAGGCCACGCGCAATTTTTTTCCACAGCAGCGGAGAAACCATATAGCCCACAACGCGGTCCATAAAGCGACGCGCCTGCTGGGCGTTAACACGATCGATATTTAGCTCGCCTGGCTTATCAAATGCCTGACGGATCGCGTTTTTAGTGATTTCATTGAACACCACGCGGCTATAGCGTTTTTCATCTCCACCGATAACTTCCCGCAGGTGCCATGCAATGGCTTCCCCTTCGCGGTCAAGGTCAGTTGCGAGATAGATATGGTCGGCTTTTTCAGCCAACTGTTTGAGTTCTGAAACTACCTTTTCTTTACCCGGAAGTACTTCGTACTGTGCATCCCAGTCATGCCATGGGTCAACGCCCATACGATTGACCAGAGCGCTACGTTCATCCTTTTTAGGCTTTTTAGCCCCTTTGGTGGAGGTAGAGTCGGCGCTCTTTTTGGAGGCTGAGCCACTGGTCGGCAAATCGCGGATATGACCAACGCTGGATTTCACCACGTAGTCATTACCCAGATACTTATTGATCGTTTTGGCTTTTGCCGGGGACTCAACGATAACGAGAGCTTTACCCATATTCACCTTTACCTAATTTGATTCATCCAGGAATAGATCGCACATGTTGATTCACCATCCATGGGTGGCGTACGTCAAATGTTGCGACGCCGTCGATGGATATCAACCCTTTGCACGTCTGGTTTCACATCCATAAAACCAGATAGCTGAGTTTACTGACGTTTGCCCGTCAGGTGACATAGCACGAAGAATTTTTGGCCGAATGTCAAGCAAATCTGTTGCCAGATCGCCGAAAGCGTCACACTGTACCTGATAAAATTCGTTACGCAACTTTATTAGCATGCAAACGCAAATCCTGCCAGTAAAGTCATGTTTCTTAGACCCTTGCCATTATCCCTGTATTCTAAATGGAAAATTTGCCCCCGCTCGCCACGCGGCGTAAACTATCGCAAGAAGAAACACAGGAGTCCGTTATGCAAGATACAACCCAACCTATCGATCGCCAGACACTACTTGAAGTAGCGAATAAACTCATTCGTGAACATGAAGACACGCTCGCCGGAATCGAAGCGACCGACGTTGTTCAACGTAATGGCGTACTGGTTTTCAGCGGCGAGTTTTATCTTGATGAGCAAGGTCTGCCAACGCCTAAGAGCACCGCAGTATTTAATATGTTCAAATATCTCGCGCATACCCTGTCAGACAAATACTACCTGGCAGATTAAGCTTTGTAGTATATCCAAAGCCTATAATGTCAACGCGAGGCATTTGCCTCGCGTTGTTCTTTGATAAGCCGGTTACATCAACGGTTTTTGTCCCCGCTGCCACCAGCGTAGCAGCAACCGGTCGGCGCTTTCCGCAGCGCTACCGGTAAAACGGTCGAGCATTTTTTTACGCTGCTGGTAACGCACGCCAATCACTTCATGATTGTCAATCAGGCCCAGAAGCAGCTCGTCGCTGGTTTTCACCGCGTCAACCAGCCCCTTCTCCAGCGCCTGCACGCCATACCAGTGTTCACCGGTTGCCACTTGTTCAATATCCAGCGTTGGCCGCATTTCATGGACAAAATCTTTGAACAGCTGATGGGTCTCGTTCAGGTCTTCGCGGAATTTGCGCCGGCCTTCGTCGGTGTTCTCCCCCAGCAACGTTAAGGTCCGTTTGTACTGCCCGGCGGTATGCAGTTCAATATCGATCTCTTTGCTCTTCAGGAAACGGTGGAGGTTAGGGATCTGTGCCACAACACCGATCGAGCCAAGGATGGCAAAAGGAGCAGCAACAATTTTGTTCGCCACACAGGCCATCATATAGCCACCGCTGGCCGCGACTTTATCGACCGTTACGGTGAGCGGAATTTGTTTGTCACGCAAACGCTGCAGCTGCGAGGCAGCCAGGCCATAACCGTGGACGACACCGCCGGGGCTTTCCAGACGCAGAATAACCTGGTCGCGAGGTTTTATCGCCGCCAGCACTGCAGTGATCTCTTCGCGCAGGCTACCGACTTCGTGTGCATCCATACTGCCTTTAAAATCCAGCACCCAGGCACGCGGTTTGCTGTCTGGCTCCGTGGACCCAAGCTTCGCCCGCGCTTTGGCCCCTTTTGCCTCCTGCTTGAGCTTTTTCTTTTGCGCTTTATGCCAGAGCTTTTGCTGCGGTCCATCCAGCAGCGCTACCGCCAGCTCTTCCCGCATATCCTTGTATTGCTCGCTAAGATTTGTCACCCGCAGCTCGCCGCGCTGTTTCTTGCGTACAGCCTGGTTAACGATAATTGCGGCAATAGCCGCAATCGCGACAACCACTGTCACGATTTTGGCCAAAAACAGGCCATATTGAGCAAGTAATTCCACGTTTTCACCTTGTGTAAACCACTGACGTTGAAGCACAGTGTACATCAGCCGCATTCAGGAAGTCTCTGAGCTTTGTGTGCGGTACGACGCCCCTTCCTCTTTTTTTCGCCGACGATGAAAACGTTGCAAGATATTCATTTCGATACGTGTTTCCCCCTTCGCCGATTGCAATAGCCGCCTGTTTCAGGCATAAAACGCAAAAGTGAGATACCGAATACACCGTGCGATCGTCTGTAGATTGCTCAAGGAGTCGCCGTGCACTATCAGCCGCAGAGTCATTTATTAAAAGATCGCATCATTCTGGTTACCGGCGCCAGCGATGGGATCGGTCGTGAAGCCGCGCTGACCTACGCGCGCTACAACGCCAGCGTTATCCTCGTCGGGCGTAACGAAGAGAAGCTGAAAAGCGTCTCTCACGAGATTCAACAGGCCGGTGGGATCCCCGCGCCGTGGTTTACGCTGGATCTGCTCACCTGTACCCCTCAGGCATGTCAGCAACTGGCGCAACAGATAAGCGTCCACTACCCGCGTCTCGATGGCGTACTGCATAACGCAGGCCTGCTGGGCGACGTATGTCCGATGGACCAGCAAAAACCGGAAATCTGGCAGCAGGTGATGCAGGTCAACGTCAACGGCACCTTTATGCTGACTCAGGCCCTGCTTCCTTTATTACTGAAGTCCGAATCGGGATCATTGGTCTTCACCTCCTCCAGCGTTGGCCGTCAGGGACGCGCCAACTGGGGCGCTTATGCAGCCTCCAAGTTTGCGACAGAAGGGATGATGCAGGTGCTGGCCGAGGAGTATCAGAGCCGTCACCTACGGGTAAACTGTATCAATCCAGGTGGCACGCGCACCAAAATGCGCGCCAATGCCTTCCCGACGGAAGATCCGCAAAAGCTGAAAACTCCCGCCGATATCATGCCGGTCTATTTATGGCTAATGGGCGATGACAGCCGTCGTAAGACGGGAATGACCTTCGATGCCCAGCCCGGGCGTAAACCAGGAATTGCACAATGAGTGATGAACGCTACCGTGAACGCCAGCAGCGGGTAAAAGATAAAGTCGACGCCCGGGTGGCGGCAGCACAGGAAGAACGCGGTATTGTTATCGTGTTCACCGGTAATGGCAAAGGGAAAACCACCGCCGGTTTTGGCACCGTCACCCGGGCCATCGGGCATGGCAAAAAAGCCGGCGTCATCCAGTTTATTAAGGGTACCTGGCCTAATGGCGAGCGAAACCTGCTGGAGCCCCACGGTGTCGAATTTCAGGTGATGGCGACCGGTTTTACCTGGAATACTCAGGATCGTGAAAGCGACACCGCCGCCTGCCTCGCCGTCTGGGAGCACGCGCGACGGATGCTGGCTGACCCGACGCTGGACATGGTTCTGCTTGATGAACTGACCTACATGGTGGCCTACGATTATCTGCCGCTAGAAGAGGTGCTGTCTGCCCTGCGCAGCCGCCCAGCCCAGCAAACGGTGATTATCACCGGGCGCGGCTGTCATCGTGAAATCATCGAGCTGGCCGATACCGTCAGCGAACTGCGGCCGGTAAAGCACGCCTTCGATGCCGGTATCAAAGCGCAGATGGGAATTGATTACTAAGCGCCAGACGCTCAAGCAGCACCTGATTAAGCGGTAAACACAGGCAGTCCTCACCCAATGCCAGTGCGCTTTCCATCCTGTTTTGCCTTGAGACAAAACGCTTGCGGTATTCCGTCGGCGTCAGGCCACAGTATTTATTAAAGGCGGCAATCAGGTATTTGTGTTCCTGAAAGCCGCAGCTGTGGCTGATGTCGGTGATTGGCGTACGGGTATCACGCAGCAGCGTTCTGGCCTTATTCAGCCGAACCAGCGTGAGATACTCCTTAAAATTATGCCGGCTGACCTTCTTGAACAGCCGCGAAAACCACGAATAGCTCATACCGCTATGGTTTGCCACCTCGCTCAGCGTCAGCGGCTGATCGAAGTGCTGGTTAATAAAATCGATGCCTTTTTTGATCATCGCCTCTTCACGCAATGAGCTTTCCACGTGCGGGGCCGGCTCTCCCGCCTGTACCAGCGCATCGAGCAGCAGGTAAGTCATCGCAATACGTTGGAACGGGGTCTGGTTATCAATCAGCTGTGCTAACAGTTCGCTGAGCCGCCGGTACACCTGCTGGTCCGCAACGGTTTTACTACGCCCCTGGGTACACCAATGGAGTTCCGGCGCGGTGTGCAGTTCATCAAACAGGCCGGGAGAGAACTGGACGGTCACCAACGAACTGCCCTGCTCTTCGGCACACAGTGAATGTACCGCCTCGGCATTGATATACACCATGTCTCCCTGTACCAATTCCACGTTCTGCTGGCCAACGACGATCGAAAACCGCCCGCTCAGAACGGTGATTAACTCTGGCGCCGGGTGCCAGTGGGGTTCGCAATAGCGCACTTCGGCGGCAAAGACATTTAGCTTATCGGCATCAAAAGCAATCAGCTCATAGCCGCTGTTTACCATATGCCGCCCGGCCTCTGTCGCCGGGCGTGGATGAGTAACGGAAAATGGAAACACGCATCATCTCCTGTGACGGGACGATTATTCACGCCCGGCAAGTACATCATTGAGCTCGTCGCGGTCGATATCCAGTGCTAAAAACTCGGTCAACGCGATCAGTAACCCACAGAACAGATCGGGAGCCAGTTGGATCAACCGTTCGCGGATTTGCGCCGACGGCAGTTGGCTTTTACGGGCAATCAGGGCCACAACCCGTTCGAGCGCTTCCGGCTGCTGAATCAACTGCTGCAGCGAGTTATCGTCACGTAGCGGGACGTAGCGCGGCGGGCAATCTACCTCGACCTCAGCCTGCAGCGCCAGATCGCGGGACGAACTCCCCACCCAAATCTGCCAGCATCCCGGCGTAATAACCCAGTCGGCCAGCCCTGGATGATAACAGGCCAGCTCCGCAATGGGCAGTTGCAGGCTTACGTGGCGGGTTTCGCCTGCGGCCAGCGACACTTTGCTAAACGCTTTAAGCGCCCGGACTTCGCGGATAAGCTCTCCGGCCGGCGCGCTGACGTACAGTTGAACGACTTCTTTCCCTGCGTAATCGCCAGCATTAGTGAGTGTGAATGAGACGGTCAGCGTCTCGTCGGCGCCCACGCGCGGCGCGGAAAGCTGGAGATCACGATAGACAAAACGGGTATAGCTCAGGCCAAAACCGAACGGGAATTGCGGCGCCAGGCGGCGTTTATCATAGTAACGGTAGCCGACAAACAGCCCTTCGCCATAATGATGACGCAGGTTTTCCCCCGGATAGTGAAGCCAGGCTGGAGTCTCTTCAAGGGTATTCGGTACCGTCACGGTCAATTTGCCGCACGGGTTGCGCTTACCGAACAGAATCTCCGCTACCGCCCGCCCCATGCCCTGCCCGGCAAAGAAGGTCTCCAGAAGGGCTTTACAATCCGTAAGCCAGGGCATCACCACCGCATCGCTGTTGGCCAGTACGACCACCACATTAGGCTGAACGGCTGCAACTTCCCGAATCAGTTGCTCATGTACCGCCAGAATATTCAGATCATGACGATCGCCATTCTCCCCATCTTCACCAACGGCGGTGCTGACAAAGATAATGGCCACGTCCGCCGCCTGAGCTACGTCCCGGGCTTCAGCCAGCGCCTGCGGATCGCTGCGCAGATCGTCCGGCGCGCCAACGGCCCAGGAGACACTGAAATCATCCCCAGCAAGGTCAAAAATTTCGTCGAGCGGGCGATCCAGCAGCCAGGGAACCGTGGTCGCACAGCCAGAACCTTGAATCACCGGCTCCTGCGCTGGCTTACCAAGCACCGCAATCCGTGGCGTATGATCCGCCCGCAGCGGCAGCAGGTTATCCTCGTTTTTCAGCAGCACGATAGATTCAGCCGCCAACTGCTGCGCCAGCACGTGGTGCCCCGGGAAATCAGCCTGAGTCTGCGGGCGACGGTGGCGCTGAACTTTATCCAGCAGCGCCAGCATCCGCTGACAGGCGCGATCGACCACCGCCATCGGCACCTCGCCGGCGTTAATTGCTGCCAGCAGCGTCTGCTTGTCGCGACGGGTTTCCGGCATGGCCAGATCGTTTCCCGCCAGCAACGAAGCCGGACGGTCCTTGATGCCATACCAGTCGGACATCACCAGCCCGTCGTAGCCCCACTCCTCACGCAGAACCTGAGTGAGTAAAAAGGGGTCCTGCGAGGTCTGAACACCATTAAGCCGGTTGTAGGATGACATCACGGTCCACGGCTGAGATTTAGCGATCGCCCGCTGGAAACCGGCAAGATAGATTTCACGCAGCGCCCGCTCATCGATGATCGAGTCCATCTCCGTGCGGCGGTATTCTGAATTATTCGCCGCAAAATGTTTCAGACTGGCGCCTACCCCCTCCTGCTGCAACCCGTTAATTAACGCGGCGGCAATGTCCCCGCTGACCACCGGGTCCTCGGCGTAATATTCATAACCCCGTCCGGCCAGCGGCGTACGACGGATATTGATCCCAGGCCCCAACAGAATGCCAACCCCCATCTGCTGACATTCGCGCCCCAGCGCCTGACCCATCTGGAATACCAACTCCACATCCCAGCTACAGGCGAGGCTGGAACCGTTGGGAAAGCAGGTTGCCGGCAGCGAGGCGCTGAACAGGGCTTCACTGCCACCTTTCGCCACCGGCTCTTCCACCGCAGCCCGGTCGGCCGTCTGGGTGATAACCGAGATGAAGTCGTCCATGCTCCACTTTTCGTGGCCATCGATTTGCGCACTGCTGTAGCGCACTCCGTAGGTGCCATCGGTCATCACGATATCGCTGATCCCATGTTGCGCTAGCGAGGCCGTTCGCCACAGACCGTTTCCGGTCAACAACGCCACTTTCTCTTCTGCGCTCATCGCGGCAATTAAAGTATTAAATTCAGTATTCATCTCTGACTCCCTGAGGCTAAAGCGCATTCTGTTTACGCAGGCTAATTTTCTGAACAATCTCACGATAGGTTTTTTCATCCAGCGAATAACAGGCCACAAATATTGCGCTAATCGTGAACATGGCCCCTGGGAATAACGTCATCAAAATATTAATCCCGTTAATTGCGCTGGCCGTAATATTAGCCGCATCATAATGATAGTAATCCAACATCCAGCCCGCACAGCCGCCACCAATCGCCATCGCAATTTTGGTGATAAAATTAAAGAAGCCATAAATTGCACCTTCCGTACGCACGCCGTGATGCCATTCGGCATACTCCACCGTATCGGCAATCATTGACCACATGGCAACAAACCCCATCCCCAGAGTAATACTATAAAGACACACGCCGGTCATAATGAGCCATAGATTATTCCCCGCCACAAAATACTGCATCAGCACCCCCAGGATACCAATCAGCAGCGCCACCAGCGCCATTCTCTTTTTGCCCATCAGGGCGATCGCCTTTTCTGAAATAACGGTCCCGACAATATATGCAGCAGACTGAATCAGGAAAAATGTTGCGGTATAACCTTCACTGCCAATAATGTATTTAATAAAGTAGATCGCAATTGCCATCCACACGGTGTAGGCGATATAGAAGAAGACCGTAAACAGCGACAGATTAAGCAGCGGCGCATTCCCCATCACCGCCCGCAGCATTTCTCGCAGCGTTGGTGCCGGGGCCTCCTCTTCTTCGCCCACTCGCTCTTTGGTCATCCCAAAGCAGGCAAGGAACAGAAACGTCGCCAGCAGCGCAAAGCATGAGACGGCAAAAACATAGCCTGACTGCTTATCCGTAAACGGCGAGATCAGCATGTCGGCGGTGGTTGAAACGATTAAATAGCCCACAATCGCCAGCACAAATCGATATACCGACAACGATGACCGGGAAGCTTCGTGCTGCGTCAGACGATTAGTTAACGCCGAATATGGCGTATTCACTGCGG
This sequence comes from Klebsiella sp. R390, assembly GCF_051131745.1. NCBI lineage: Bacteria > Pseudomonadati > Pseudomonadota > Gammaproteobacteria > Enterobacterales > Enterobacteriaceae > Klebsiella > Klebsiella sp. R390. The sequence goes on from NZ_CP180445.1 coordinate 394,858, forward strand.
TATAAGCCAGGCAGTAGATGGTATAAGAGAGCAAGGCAAAATAAAACTTCGCCTCACCGCCAAACGGCACAAAGCACAATACGGTTAAAAATCCTAATGGCACTGCCCCATATAACAACCAGGGGCGTAACTTCCCGTATTTGCTGTGAGTTTTATCAATAGCAAAACCGATAATAATATTAAAGATAGCATCAACTACCCGCGCAATGACAAATATCAGGCTAGCCTGTACGGCGCTGATGCCATAAATATTGGTATAAAAGAACAGTAAAAAAAGAGAAACAAACCCGAATGATAAATTGGACGCAAAGTCACCGAAACCGTAACCTATTTTCTCTTTCACGCCGATAACCACATAGCTTGCCGATAATTTTCCTGCTGTATCCATTTTTGGCTACCTGTTATTGTAATCAGTATCGACAGTATATGGCGTTAGCAGCAAGGGTACTTTGCGTTATTTGTCCGGGCATTTCCTGTTTTTTGTCTTTATGCAGAAGTGTGAAAGGCGTCACATGAGGGAGAAGCGTGGGAACAGCGTCCGGCGGGAGCCCGCCGGACAGCATCAGATTAGCCGTTGTTACGGCTGCCGCCAGAACGGCGGTTACTGCTATTTCCGACCTGAGTGTGGCGTTTCACCGCACGACGAATCTGATTGGCCTTCATGCGACGGCGATCTTTCTCAACCGCGACTTTAGACGTGGTTTCGGCAGGCAGTTCAACCAGTTCACGCAGGTAGTTGGTCTGCGCCAGATCCAGTTCGGTATAGCCGCCACGAGGCAGGCCTTTTGGCAGCGGAATATCGCCGTAGCGCACGCGGATCAGGCGGCTGACCTGGACACCTACGGCTTCCCACAGGCGACGGACTTCACGGTTACGCCCTTCGGTCAGCGTCACGTTATACCACTGGTTGATCCCTTCCCCGCCGGCAAACTTGATAGTTTTAAAGGCCGCCGGGCCATCTTCCAGCTGTACGCCGCGAGACAGTTGACGCAGTTTGTCATCATCGACCTGACCAAACACACGCACAGCGTATTCACGTTCGACTTCACGGCTTGGGTGCATCAGTCGGTTTGCCAGTTCACCATCGGTGGTAAACAGCAGCAGACCACAGGTGTTGACGTCCAGACGACCCACCGCAATCCAGCGCGCGCCGCGCAGTTTCGGCAAACGGTCGAACACCGTCGGGCGACCTTCCGGATCGTTACGGGTACAGAGTTCGCCTTCCGGTTTGTAGTACGCCAGGACGCGGCAAATCTGCTCAGCAGACTCTTTCACCGAGATCAAATGACCATCAATACGAATTTTTAAACCCGGTACAACTTCAACGCGATCGCCGAGGGTGGCGATTTTACCATCGACGCTGACACGGCCAGCTTCGATTTTAGATTCAATCTCACGGCGGGAGCCGTGGCCGGCGCGGGCCAGCACTTTCTGTAGTTTCTCGCTCATTGAGCTTCCTTAAGGTGTCGCCTTCCCAGGCGTCTGGTATACTTTATAAAACAACCGGATATATATAACCAATTGTTTTGTAGATGCTTTTACATCAAAGGGGGGCGTTATCTTCAACAGAAGCCGGGCCCGCCCGTCTACGTGGGCGGCTATTCTACACTAACTAAAAAATGAATGCTTCTTTGCATTGCATTCGCCTGCTGTAGCGCCGTACAGGCTTTATCGATTATGCGCCAGATTGCCGCCTTTCTCCTCTCTGTTACGCACAATTTCACGCCGGCTCACCCTCTTTTTCGCCTTCCGCAGGGCAATCATCCTGGTAATAGAAAGCCCCCGTTTCACAGCGGAAGCTGGAAAAGGCTGCCGGGTGGTGGAAATAGTATCCCTGAGCCTTCTGGCAGCCCAGCTTTTGCAACTGCTGCTTCACGCCCTCATCTTCTATCCCTTCGGCAATCAGCGGCACTTTAAACCCGCGAGCCAGCACGATCAGGGAGTTAATCACCGATTGCGCTTTCTCATCATCCAGATAATCACTGATAAACTGCTGGTCGATTTTAATGCTGTCAAACGGCAGCGCATGCAAATAGGACAGACTGGAGAAATTGGCGCCAAAGTCATCAAGCGAGACGGATATGCCGTGGCGACGCAGGTAGCTCAACATCTTACCAATACGTTCAACGTTATTGGCCAGCACGCGTTCGGTTATCTCGATACAGACGTTGGCATTTGACAGTCCATTGCGACGAATAGAATCCATTAAGTGCCAGGCAAAATCCTGCTGCAGAATTTGGATCGCCGAGACATTAATATAGATAACGAAATCTTCAGGTGCACCGCGGGCAATCATCGCCGCCAGCTCACGGCATGCTTCCTCAATGATCCATTTACCCAACGGAATGATAAGCCCGGTCTCTTCAGCCAGAGGAATAAAGCGGTCGGGAGGAACATCCCCTAACACCTCGGAATGCCAGCGGATCAGACACTCCCCTTCACGGCAGTGTTCTTCATCACCCTGATCGATTATTGGCTGCAGGACCAGATGAAACTCCTGGCGATGAATCGCATCGCTCAGGTGCTCATGCAGGCGGATATTGAACAGTTCATGATCGCGCATGTCGCTGGAGAACAGCGCCACCACACCATTGCCCTGTTTTTGCGCCTGCTTCAACGTAATCCACGCTTCCTGCAGCACCTGAGTCACGTTCAGCGTCGTGATCTCAGTGAACACCATCCCGACATTGCCGGTATAGACATACTTTTTATCTGACGGATAGTGTTCCAGCTCTTCGCTGATAAACAGTGACGACAAAATGTCGCGGTAGCGTTGGTAATCCTTTTGCTGATTTATCCCCGGGAAAACAATAATGATCTTATCGTCTTTATCGCGGGCAAGTAGCGTGTCCGTCGGCAGCAATGTCTGCAGACGGCGGATAAACTCATTGATAAAGGTATTGCCGTACTCGGCCCCTAACGAGTTAATAATGGTGTTCATGTTGCTGATACTCACCAGCCCCAGCAGATTACGGCGACTGTAGAGCGCATCTTGTTGCAGCAGACCCGCCCGGGTAAACAGCCCCGTGCTTTCATCCTCTTCAATTTTCCGCCGCTGGCTTTCGAAGCTTTCCGCGAGTTTGTACGACAGCGCCATAAAGGTGGTTTCCAGGGACACAATCTCCGGGAAATGACGCTTATTATCCGGCGGCGTCCAGCGATGTGTCGCCAGCTGGTCGGCCTTACGGACAATATCCTGCAGCGGCTTTGCGACCCGTTTCAACACCCAGAACACCACCAGCAGACCCGTAATCAGGACCAGACACAGGACCGCCATCGTCATCATCGAATACTTCACCACCGTGTGGGTAATGGTCTTCGCCGGGCTGATGATGATCCCTTGCCATTGCAGTAATGACTCTCGGTCCCGCACCGGAAAAGCATCGACGTAATAATCTTTGCCCTTCACCGTTATTGCTTGCAGGCCCGGTTGCTGTGCCTGTTTTATCGCGTCATTCGCCGCGACGATAACCGGGTTGTCGAGAGAATCCAGTTTTTGCAACGTCAGCGTGGACTGCCCTTGCCTTTTTAACATGCCGTGAGCCAGCGCCGGGAGGGAGGATGCGATTAATTGATGGTGCTCGTTGACGATCAATAAAACGCTGCCCGGAAATGGTTTGAGCTTTTCCAGATGCTGATTGAGTTCTTCCAGATGCAGTTCGCTGGCGACCACGCCGACAAACTTCCCTTGACGGTTAAACGCAGGGGAACTGAACGCGACCGCAATCTCCTGCCGATGCTCATCGTTCTGGAAAGGGGCTGTCCAGCCAGCATTTTGGCTCTGTGCGACAGGCTTAAACCACGCGCTCTGCAAAACATCCGCATTGGCGATAATTTTATCGACGCTGGCGTTCACGCTGAGGTGGTTGTAAACCGTCAGCTGATGTTGCGTTTGCGCATCCTTTAGCGAGAGATAGTCATTATCCGAATGCAATTTATCATGTGCCACCTGAACCAGGTCACCATTTACTCCGCCGAACTCAATGGTGCTCAGGTACTGCTTGTTGATAAACACGTTGTTGAGAGTATTGGCAATATCGTTGACCAGATGACGTACCTTAATGGTATCGTCTTCTTCGCGACCAATGGCATGGACAATAATCGCATTCGACTGGATCGGCACATCTATATAGTTATGGATAGCCTCTTCGATCGCGATTCGCCTGGCGCTGAGAATGCTCTGACTGACTTCGTCAATGAAAGCAGACCCCTGGAAGTAGAGAAACGTATAAACGATCAGTAGGACTGCGATAACCATGGCGAGCAGCGTTAACGGGATCATATGCGCCAGCGACAACGGATAGCTCTTGATCGAAAACTGTTTCTTGAGAATTTGCATAGCGAGTCTCCCCGAAGGTCCAGCCGTTAGTCCGGCTCGACAAACAAAATGCCGTTTTCCGGTGCGAATTGATCGAAGGCTTTCGGTCGGGAATAGTAATAGCCCTGGGCGAGGTCACATCCCATCGCTTTGAGCTTGGCCGCCATTTCGGCGGTTTCAACCCCTTCAGCAACCAGAGGAACCTCGAAGCTTTGCGCCAGCATCAGCACGGATGCGATCACCGCCTCACTCTTCTTGTCGTCGAGCACATTTTTCACGAACCCGCGATCGATTTTCAGGCAGTCAAACGGCAATGAGTGCAGGTAAGAGAGACTGGAATAACCTGAGCCAAAATCATCAATAGCCACCGACACGCCCAGACGGCGCAAATAGGCGAGGATTTTCACCACCCGGTGGGTGTCATGCAGCAGGACGCTCTCCGTAATTTCGATACAAATATTGCTGTTCATCAGTTCATAGCGCTGGATGGCAGCCAGCAAATGGGTCGAGAAATCAGACTGTTGTAGCTGCACCGCAGAAATATTCACATGCAGTTTAAAGTCTTGCGGGGCGCCATTGGCGATAAATGCCGCCAGCTCGCGACAGGCGGTTTCCACGATCCACTTGCCAAGCGGCACAATCATGCCGGTATGCTCGGCCAGACCAATAAATTTATCCGGCGGTACAAACCCCAGCACGTTAGACTGCCAGCGGATCAGGCATTCGCCCTCCTTGCAGTGGCTACCTTCTTCAAACGAGACGATAGGCTGTAATACCAGGTGGAAACCTTCGCTTTGCAGGTCATCGCACAGCGCCTGGTGCAGACGAAGGTTGTTCACTTCTTCTTCACGCATTTGTGAGGTGAACAGTTCGCTGGCTCCGCTGCGTTGGAGTTGAGCATGTTGCAAGGCAATACTAACGTTCATCAGGCATTCACTGATGTTCTCCTGCGACAGCGTGTCCTGAACCATCCCGATGTGGCCGGTGAAAATATGCGCATCACCAGATGCTTCGGTTGTCGCCAGGCGGAAAATGGAGGAGAGCAATGAGCTATAGTAGGCCACGTCTTTGCTCTCATAGGTGCCGGCAAAAGCGATGATAAACAGATCTTCACGATCGCGGCAGCACAGCGCCCCTTCTGGTAGGATCTCGCGGATGCGCAGGGCAAACTGGCGAATAAACTGGCGCGCCAGCTCATTGCCCAGCACGTTCTTCACCGAGTTATAGTTACTGACATGCACCATCGCTAGCAGGTTGCGGTTGTCATACAGCGACTCGGTCAGCAGCAGGCCGTTGCGGTTCAAAAACCCGGTTTCCGGATCTTCTTCTAACTTCTTACGCTTGTTTTCGAAGGCCCCAGGCAGGGTCTGCGAAACGGTATCCAGCGCCTCATCCAGATTGGCGATTTCCGGGAACAGCCGTTTCGGTTGTTTGGTCCACGGCATCAGGCCAGGACGCACTTTATCCGCCACCTCTTTCAGCGTGCCGGTGAAGTGAGAAATTATCAGCGCCAGAATGACCATCAGCGCAAAGATGAACAGCATATTGCTGAAAGTCATCATCAGCCGCTGCTGGTTCATCGCGGAATTCTCCTGCTTATAGGGCGCGATCATTAACGCCTTCCACTTCAATGCACGATCGCGATCCTGGACATCAAAGACGGTGGCCAGATACTCACGGCCATCAATCTCAAAGGAAGTGACATTCTGTGGACGACTGGTCTTCAGGATCTCGTGAATCACCGCCTAGCTTTGTTGCAGCGCCGCAGTGACGCCTGAAGAGGCGACGATATTGTTGCCTTCATCAGCGATCAGCAGCGCTGAGCGGGTGCCCGGAAGAATACTTTGCAGATATCCTTTCATATCGGCAGGCATCGTCCCACTGGAGATCAGCCCGCGAAACATCCCCTGCTTATTGAAAACAGGCTGATGATAAATGATGGTCGGGCTCCCTGAGAGACGCTCGATACTCCAGAAAGGTTGATTTTTTTGTCGCGCCTTCACAAACCACGGCTGCCTGGTAAGGTCGAAATGTTCGTCAACTTTGACAATGGTCGAATCTTTGGTGATGCCGCTATAGCTCACCAGCCGTTGCGGTTCATTGACCAGCGTGCGTTGTAAATAAATTTGATTGCTATGATCGTTTCGCACCACGGAATAGTAGCGGCCGTTCGTTTCAGCCCAGGAAAGGCTTTTGAACGCCGGAGTAGAATTCAGGGCATGAGCGGTTAAATAGACTAACTCTGGCACCAGTTGCTGCTCAGGGATATTGTCGTCACTACCCTGAATATATTGCTGCAGCAGATTACTAACCTGCAGCGGGCGCTCGAAGAAATCTTCTAGTTTGTGTTGCACCAGTTGGCTATTACTCAGCAGCAATTGCTTACTGACCACCTCTTCCACCTGATGAGACTGATAATTAAATAATCCCGTCAGGCAGACGATAATGATAACCAATAAGATCAGAGAAACCAGAAGTACACTTTTTAATAAAGTGAACGGATACGTTTTATAAGCGGATTTGGTCATAGGACACGTTACGTTAATCATACCCATGTGGGTGAAATCGTTTAATAAATATCACCCCACAATGACGCATCAAGGGCAATCAGAATGAAGCTATCGGCTAGCGAATTCCCAATGCAGACGGTGCACTGGTACGATTGCGCCCCGTTTTTTTCGATTGGTATAAATAGCCATCTGCTTCTGATAGCAGCTTGTCAAAGATATCGACAATATTCTGCCGCATCGCTGTTCCATAGCTCAGTCCAATACTGACAGTCAGCGAAAGCTTTTTACTGTCCCATTCGACTTCCATCTCCTCAACAGCCTGACGGATCTCTTCCGCCAGCTGTAAACCCGCGTCACCGGGCTTGCCGGCCATAATGACCGCAAACTCTTCTCCTCCCAGACGGGCGACAATACCGAGCTTACCGACGACGCTCTTCACTCGACCCGCAAAGGCAGTCAGTACGCGATCGCCGCAGTCATGCCCCCAGGTATCGTTGATATGCTTGAAATGGTCGATATCAAGAATCAACACGTTGAGCGCGGTAGTATGGCCATTACCATCCAACTCTTTTAACCGTTCATAGAGGCCAAATCGTGAATAGACCCGGGTCAAATAGTCATACCTGACCTGATGCGAGAGCTGTTTGACGAGGGCATTTATCGCCTCAACGCTGACCGCCACAATCAGCGGGCTAAGCGCAATGGCTGCGATACCTAATCGCGCCGAAATGATCGGCGGGATTTGCCCCATCAGATGCAGCCCGCTGACCTTTTGGTTTACCATCAGCACTTCAACAACGCCGGCCAGCAAGGTCAGGACACAGGTCGTCGGTAGCGAGTAAACAATCGCGCACCAGATTAATGCCGGCAGAATCATCGACAGCGTCCCCATACTTTCCGGGGTACCGGTGGTGATCGAGACCGTCAGCGACAACACCAGCAGGACCAACGGTAACGGCCGGCTCAGCGTTATGCGTCGCGGCGTGCATTCCGCCCGACGAATTAAGATGACCGGCAATACCAGCACGCTGGTAGTAAACTCTTCACTCAACCAGGCCGGATAGATTTGCCAGAAATCACTCTGATGCAGCAGCGCGTAAAAATAGCTGCCCGGAATGGCGCATAGTATTCCGGTCAATAAGCAATAACTGTACAGCCGAAATATAGTTATTTTTAAATGAGGTTCAGCGGGCTGGCGTTCTTTTAATATAAGCCAGCTTAATATCGCTACGAAAGCAATATCAGACATGTTCATCAGAATGCCGATCAGATTATAGTGATCAAGCACCAAACCAGCGAATAAAACCGCAAGGACAAAAATTGTATAATAGTAGGGCTGGCGCAGAGGCCGGTGACGAATGAATAGTCCTGCCAGCACTGCATTCATTGGCCAGAATAGCGTCGTACCGTGATGGCCAATAAATTGCCCAACGGCATACAGCGCCACCGTCAAACTAAAAAGGGCAACGGTATTCAACAGGGGGTTATCCTTCTTAAAACCATCAGAAGGATAAATTGTCAGCTTATACATAATATTAAGATTCTATTAAAGCGCTGTCTTCAGCAGACATCGTAAGCGCAATGATAGTAACGAGGTTAAAAAACAGCCGCAATGAAAAAGTTATCTTAAAATAAACAATGGTGGGGACAGAATACCGGGCGGTCAGAAATATGCCGCCCGGCGAGGATATTTACTGGAAGGGTTTTACATCGCCCACGCCTTCACGCAGTACCACCGGCGCATCTTCGGTCAGATCGATAACGGTCGTCGGCTGTTGCCCAAGATAGCCTCCATGAATAATCAAATCTACCAGCTTCTCCAGTCGGTCTTTGATCTCTTCCGGATCGGACTCGGTGAATTCACTGCCGGGCAGCATCAGCGAGGTCGACAACATAGGTTCGCCAAGCGTCTCCAGCAGCGCCTGGGCTATCGGGTTTGACGGCACACGCATCCCGATAGTCTTACGTTTTTCCTGCAACAGACGGCGCGGTACCTCTTTGGTCCCTTTGAGGATAAACGTGTAGTTGCCCGGCGTGTTGTTTTTAATCAGTCGGAAGGCCACGTTATCGACAAACGCGTAGGTCGACAGCTCAGACAGATCGCGACACATCAGAGTGAAATTGTGGCCATCTGGCAGCTGACGAATACGGCAAATACGCTCCATGGCGCCTTTATCTTCGATCTTACACCCCAGCGCGTAACCGGAATCTGTGGGATAGACAATCACCCCACCCTTACGCACAATTTCCACCGCCTGGTTAATCAACCGAGCCTGCGGGTTGTCCGGATGAATATAAAAAAACTGGCTCATATTTCCCTCTCAATTTTATTCTGCGGCCGTTTCCCAACTGTGCCAGATCCCTTCTACGCCCGCGGGTAGCCAGAGCTTGCGGCCCAGCTCAATCCACGGGCAAGGCTGATGAAAATCAGAGCCTTGCGAACCCAGCAGACCAAACTGTGCGGCGTACGCGGCAAGCTGCGTACGTTCATGGGGCGCCTGCTGACATTGTGCCAGCTCCATCGCATCGCCACCCTGCTCACTAAAGTGGGCCAACAGCCGTTTCAGCCACTTGGCGGAGAGGTCGTAACGCCCGGGATGGGCGATAACCGCTTTGCCGCCAGAATGATGAATGACATCAATCGCTTGTTTTATTGTACACCACTGCGGAGGAACGTAACCGGTTTTCCCGCGTGCGAGATATTTTTTGAAAACATCGGCAATATTACTGGCGTGTCCCGCTTCGACCAGGAAACGCGCAAAATGCCCGCGGGTAACCACCCCGCCATCGGCAAGAGCGAGCGCCCCTTCCCAGGCTCCGGGGATCCGTGCCTTATCGAGCCGTTCGGCGATGAGCTGTGCCCGCAGCATACGGCGAGCTTTCTGTTCCTCTAAGAGGCTGGTCATCGCCGGATGGGCAATATCAATGTTCAGGCCCACGATGTGAATTTCATGGTTTTCCCACAGGGTGGAAATCTCGACGCCGGTCACCAGCGTCAGCGGCAGGCCGGCACGGATAATCTCGGCCTGGGCCACGGGGATCGCCGCGACGGTATCGTGGTCGGTTATCGCCAGCGTCCCGACCCGCATCTGGTGCGCGCGATGAACCAGTTCTTCTGGAGTCAACCGCCCGTCAGAGGCGGTGGTATGGCTGTGCAGATCGTAAATCACTGCGTATTGACTGTCGCTCAAAGAGACTCCTGCTGGACATAGACTTAAATTAGCGCATTATCATACCGACTCGCGGAGAAAATCTGCAAACAAGGGTTGACTTTATTCCTCTGGACTAGTTAACTAGTACGCAAGTTCACATGAAGGGGTATCACGATGAAAACGCACTCTATCACTCTGCACGGCTGGTGGCGCACCTCCTGATATCGGGCGGCGTAATCGCGTTTTGCACTCAGCATACAGATACCCGGCCCGCCAATGAGCGGGCTTTTTATTGGACAAAATATTATACCGAAAGGCGAGAATAATAATGCAAACCACAAAACCGGCACTCGAGCTTCTCACCAGCGACGCCATCTACCGCGAAAACCCAACGGCGTTATTCCACCAGCTGTGCGGCGCGCGTCCCGCCACGCTGCTGCTGGAATCTGCAGATATTGATAGTAAAGATGATTTAAAGAGCCTGCTGCTGGTTGACAGCGCGCTGCGTATTACCGCATTAAGTGACACCGTCACTATTCAGGCGCTCTCCGCCAACGGCGCGGCCCTGCTGGACTTACTGGATAACGCACTTCCCGCAGGCATCGACAATCAGCGCCAGCCAAACAGCAGAATTCTGACCTTTCCGCCGATCAGTGCACTGCTGGATGAAGACGCGCGCCTGTGCTCTTTATCGGTCTTTGACGCCTTCCGCTTACTGCAGGAGCTGGTGACCGTTCCGCAAGCTGAGCGTGAAGCGATGTTCTTCGGCGGCCTGTTTGCCTATGACCTGGTAGCCGGGTTTGAAAACCTGCCACCGCTGGAGAGCGATACCGCCTGCCCGGATTACTGCTTCTACTTAGCGGAAACTCTGCTGGTTATCGATCACCAGACCAAAAACACCCGCATTCAGTCCAGCCTGTTCACCCCGTTGGAGAGTGAAAAACAGCGCCTGACACAGCGTATAGCCCAACTGCGCCAGCAGCTTAACGAGCCGCCTGCGCCGCTGCCGGTCACGAAAGTCGAAACGATGACCTGCGACTGCGATCAGACCGACGAGGAGTACGGTGCGGTGGTGCGCAAAATGCAACGCGCCATCCGTGCCGGTGAGATTTTCCAGGTGGTGCCATCACGCCGCTTCTCACTGCCCTGCCCGTCGGCGCTGGCGGCCTATGATGTGTTGAAAAAGAGCAACCCTAGCCCGTACATGTTCTTTATGCAGGATAATGACTTCTCGCTGTTTGGCGCGTCGCCGGAAAGCTCGCTGAAGTATGACGCGCTGAGCCGCCAGATTGAAATCTATCCGATTGCCGGTACCCGCCCGCGTGGTCGTCGTGCCGACGGGTCGCTGGACCGCGATCTCGACAGCCGTATCGAACTGGAAATGCGTACCGACCAGAAAGAGATGTCCGAGCACCTGATGCTGGTCGACCTGGCACGTAACGATCTGGCGCGCATTTGTACGCCGGGCAGCCGCTACGTGGCCGACCTTACCAAAGTTGACCGCTACTCCTTCGTCATGCACCTGGTTTCCCGGGTGGTCGGTGAACTGCGTAGCGACCTTGATGTCCTGCACGCCTACCGCGCCTGTATGAATATGGGCACCCTTAGCGGAGCACCAAAGGTGCGCGCCATGCAGCTCATCGCCGCTGCCGAAGGTAAGCGTCGCGGCAGCTACGGTGGTGCCGTCGGCTACTTTACCGCCCACGGAGACCTCGATACCTGCATCGTCATTCGCTCTGCCTATGTCCAGGATGGCATCGCCACCGTTCAGGCCGGTGCCGGTATCGTTCTGGATTCCGTGCCTCAGTCCGAAGCGGATGAAACCCGCAATAAAGCTCGCGCGGTGCTGCGCGCAATCGCTCAGGCCCACCACGCTAAGGAGACTTTCTGATGGCCGACATTCTGCTGCTCGATAATATCGATTCTTTTACCTATAACCTGGCAGACCAGCTGCGCGCTAACGGCCATAACGTGGTGATTTACCGTAACTCCGTCCCGGCTCAGACCTTGATTGAGCGTATCGGCACCATGGACAATCCGGTACTGATGCTTTCCCCAGGCCCTGGAACTCCCAGTGAAGCAGGCTGCATGCCAGAGCTGCTGACCCGGATGCGCGGCAAGCTGCCGATCATCGGTATCTGCCTCGGTCACCAGGCGATTGTCGAAGCCTACGGCGGTTATGTGGGCCAGGCCGGCGAGATCCTGCACGGTAAAGCCTCCAGTATTGAGCATGACGGTCAGGCGATGTTTGCCGGACTGAGCAATCCGCTGCCGGTTGCCCGCTACCACTCCCTGGTCGGAAGTAATATTCCCGCCGGATTGACCATCAACGCCAATTTTAACGGCATGGTGATGGCGGTACGTCATGATGCGGATCGCGTCTGCGGTTTCCAGTTCCATCCGGAATCTATTCTCACCACTCAGGGGGCACGCCTGCTGGAACAAACGCTGGCATGGGCGTTGCAGAAGCTGGAGCAAACCAACACCATCCAGCCGATTCTGGAAAAACTGTATCAGGCTGAGCCCCTCAGCCAGCAGGAGAGTCATCAGCTGTTCTCCGCGGTTGTGCGCGGTGAAGTCAAGCCCGAGCAGCTGGCTGCTGCGCTGGTGAGCATGAAAGTGCGTGGCGAGCAGCCGCAGGAGATTGCCGGTGCCGCCACCGCGCTGCTGGAAAATGCCGCGCCATTCCCACGCCCGGATTACCTGTTTGCCGATATCGTCGGCACCGGCGGCGACGGCAGCAACAGCATCAATATTTCTACCGCCAGCGCCTTTGTCGCCGCGGCCTGTGGCCTGAAGGTAGCGAAACACGGTAACCGTAGCGTCTCCAGCAAATCGGGATCGTCCGACCTGCTGGCCGCCTTCGGTATCAACCTGGACATGAATGCTGATAAATCCCGCGCCGCGCTGGATGAACTGGGCGTCTGCTTCCTGTTCGCACCGAAGTATCACACCGGTTTCCGTCACGCGATGCCGGTCCGTCAGCAGTTGAAAACCCGCACGCTGTTTAACGTGCTCGGGCCGTTGATTAACCCGGCGCATCCGCCGCTGGCGCTGATTGGCGTCTACAGCCCGGAACTGGTGCTGCCGATTGCCGAAACCCTGCGGGTGCTCGGTTATCAACGCGCAGCGGTGGTGCACAGCGGCGGAATGGATGAAGTGTCGCTGCATGCGCCAACGGTAGTCGCAGAGCTGAACAACGGTGAAATCAAAAGCTATCAGCTGACGGCAGCAGATTTCGGCCTGACCCCTTACCATCAGGAGCAACTGGCTGGCGGCACGCCGGAAGAAAACCGTGACATTCTTACGCGCTTGCTACAAGGTAAAGGTGAAGCCGCTCATGAAGCCGCTGTCGCCGCCAACGTTGCGATGCTGATGCGTTTACACGGGCATGAAGACCTGAAAGCCAACGCTGAACAGGTAATCAACGTGCTGCGCAGCGGAGCGGCCTATGACAGAGTGACCGCATTAGCGGCAAGAGGGTAAATAATGCAGACCGTTTTAGCAAAAATCGTTGCCGACAAAGCGATTTGGGTAGAAGCCCGCAAACAACAGCAACCGTTAGCCAGTTTTCTGAACGAGGTCGTTCCGACACAGCGCCACTTTTACGATGCGCTCGCCGGAACCCGCACCGCGTTTATTCTGGAATGCAAAAAAGCGTCTCCGTCGAAAGGACTGATTCGCCAGGATTTTGACCCGGCAACTATCGCCGGCGTCTATAAAAACTACGCCTCAGCCATCTCCGTACTGTGTGATGAGAAATATTTCCAGGGCAGCTTCGATTTTCTACCGATCGTCAGCGCCATCGCGCCACAGCCGATACTGTGTAAGGATTTCACCATCGATCCTTACCAGATTTATCTGGCGCGTTACTACCAGGCCGATGCCTGTCTGCTGATGCTGTCGGTGCTGGATGACGAACAGTATCGCCAGCTGTCCGCCGTCGCCCACAGCCTGAATATGGGCGTGCTGACCGAAGTCAGCAATGAAGAAGAGCTGGAGCGCGCCATTGCGCTGGAAGCCAAAGTGGTCGGAATTAACAACCGCGACCTGCGCGATATGTCGATCGACCTGAACCGCACCCGTCAGCTGGCACCACGTCTGGGCCATGATGTCACGGTGATCAGCGAATCCGGCATTCATACCTACGCCGAAGTGCGTGAGCTCAGCCATTTTGCCAACGGCTTCCTGATCGGCTCCGCGCTGATGGAACATGCCGACCTCGATGGCGCAGTGAAGCGCGTACTGCTTGGCGAAAACAAAGTCTGCGGCCTGACCCGCCCGCAGGATGCGCAGATTGCCTGCGAATCCGGTGCGATTTATGGCGGACTGATCTTCGTCCCTACCTCGCCGCGCGTGGTCAACGAAACCCAGGCAAAAGAGATTATTCAGGCGGCGCCGCTGCGCTACGTTGGCGTGTTCCGCGACGCACCGATCGCCGAAGTAGCAGCTCGGGCAGAGCATCTGCAACTGGCCGCCATTCAACTGCATGGCAATGAAGATCAGGCCTATATCGACGCCCTGCGCGCGGCGCTGGCGGATAACGTTGAGATCTGGAAAGCCCTGAGCGTCAGCGACACGCTGCCGCCGCGCAATCTCAACCACGTCGACAAGTATCTTTTCGATAATGGCCAGGGCGGTAGCGGCCAGCGTTTCGACTGGACACTGCTGCAAGGCCAGGACCTGCGTAACGTCATACTGGCGGGCGGTCTGGGTGCCGATAACTGTGTAGACGCCGCCAAAAGCGGCTGTGCCGGACTCGATTTTAATTCAGGCGTTGAGTCGCAGCCGGGGATTAAAGATGCCAGCAAGCTGGCCTCGGTTTTCCAGACGCTGCGCGCATATTAAGGAGCAATGCAATAATGAGTACTTTACTGAACCCCTATTTTGGTGAATTCGGCGGTATGTACGTCCCGCAGATCCTGATGCCTGCCCTGCGCCAGCTGGAAGAAGCGTTCGTCAGCGCGCAGAAAGATCCTGCGTTTCAGGCCGAATTTAACGATCTGCTGAAAAACTACGCCGGTCGTCCGACGGCGCTGACCAAATGCCGTAACCTGACCGAAGGTACCCGCACCACGTTGTACCTCAAGCGTGAAGACCTGCTGCACGGCGGCGCGCATAAAACCAACCAGGTCCTGGGTCAGGCGCTGCTGGCTAAGCGCATGGGTAAAACCGAAATTATCGCCGAAACCGGCGCCGGTCAGCACGGCGTGGCCTCAGCACTCGCCAGCGCCCTGCTCGGCCTGAAATGCCGCATCTATATGGGGGCAAAAGACGTTGAGCGTCAGTCGCCGAACGTCTTCCGTATGCGTTTAATGGGCGCAGAGGTGATTCCGGTGCACAGCGGTTCCGCTACCCTGAAAGATGCCTGTAACGAAGCCCTGCGCGACTGGTCTGGCAGCTACGAAACCGCGCACTACATGCTCGGTACCGCGGCTGGCCCGCACCCGTTCCCGACCATCGTACGTGAGTTCCAGCGGATGATTGGCGAAGAGACCAAAGCGCAAATTCTGGAGAAAGAAGGACGCCTGCCAGATGCGGTTATCGCCTGCGTCGGCGGCGGTTCCAACGCCATCGGTATGTTTGCTGACTTTATCGACGAAACCAACGTCGGACTGATCGGCGTCGAGCCTGCTGGTCACGGGATTGAAACCGGGGAACACGGCGCACCGCTGAAACACGGACGCGTCGGAATCTATTTCGGCATGAAGTCGCCGATGATGCAGACCGCTGACGGCCAGATTGAAGAGTCCTACTCCATTTCGGCCGGTCTCGATTTCCCGTCTGTTGGCCCACAGCACGCCTTCCTCAACAGCACCGGGCGCGCCGATTACGTCTCAATCACCGATAACGAAGCGCTGGACGCCTTTAAAGCCCTTTCCCGCCATGAAGGGATTATTCCGGCCCTGGAGTCCTCCCACGCGCTGGCCCATGCGTTGAAAATGATGCGTGAGAACCCGGAAAAAGAGCAGTTGCTGGTGGTTAACCTGTCCGGTCGCGGCGATAAAGACATCTTCACCGTACACGACATTCTGAAAGCGCGAGGGGAAATCTGATGGAACGTTATGAGACGCTGTTTGCACAACTGAAAAGCCGCCAGGAAGGCGCGTTTGTTCCCTTCGTCACCCTCGGCGACCCGAATCCGGAACTGTCGTTAAAAATCATTGATACGCTGATTGAAGCCGGCGCCGATGCGCTGGAGCTGGGGATCCCCTTCTCCGACCCGCTGGCGGACGGTCCGACCATCCAGGGAGCAACCCTGCGTGCCTTTGCCGCCGGTGTCAACCCGGCGCAGTGTTTTGAGATGCTGGCGGCAATTCGCCAGAAGCACCCGACGATCCCGATTGGCCTGCTGATGTACGCTAATCTGGTGTTCAGCCCAGGGATCGACGCGTTTTACGCCGAATGCCAGCGGGTTGGCGTCGATTCGGTGCTGGTCGCCGACGTTCCTATTGAAGAATCCGCGCCTTTCCGTCAGGCCGCGCTGCGTCATAACATCGCGCCGATCTTCATCTGCCCGCCGAACGCCGATGACGAACTGTTACGCCAGATCGCCTCCTGGGGACGCGGCTATACCTACCTGCTGTCGCGCGCCGGCGTTACCGGAGCGGAAAACCGCGCCGCGCTGCCGCTGCATCATTTGGTGGCTAAACTGGCCGAATACAACGCCGCACCGCCGCTGCAGGGCTTTGGTATCTCCGCGCCGGATCAGGTCACTGCCGCGCTTGACGCTGGCGCCGCCGGGGCCATTTCCGGCTCGGCGATCGTCAAAATTATCGAACGCAACCTGAACGACCCGCAGACCATGCTGGCCGAGCTGAAAACCTTCGTCCAGAGCCTGAAAGCCGCCACCAAAGCGGCATAACGGCACCTGCCGCCTGGCACCACGCCAGGCGGTTATTTTCGCTGCAGGCTATCGGCATATTGCCGCGTCAGGCGAAATAACGCCCGCACATCTGTTTCATCCCACCCCGCCAGTACCTGATTCATCAGCCGCGTTCTGGCTACCGCAATCCGTTCAATCAACGCCATGCCCTGCTCGCTCAGCGACACTTCACTGATCCGTCGGTCGTTGGCATTCGGCTGCTTTATCGCCAGCCCTTGCGCTTCCAGTTTTTTCAGTTGGCGACTGACGGTGGTGTAATCCCTCCCCAGGCCATCCGCCAGCTCCACCACCCCCACTGGCCCGTAGCGATTGATCGCCACCAGCAGTGGAAACAGAACGTGATCGAGCTGGACATCTGCCGCCTGCAGCAATTGCTCATCCCGCACCGGCTGGTTCATCACGCTAATGATGTCGAGCAGTGCGCCGTGGAAATCGGTGATGTCGTAATTATTATGTGCATCTTGCATATATTTTTTAACCGGGTATAGTGCCGTTATCAGATATGTGCATTTTACACATAATCATCTTCAGGAGATAACATTATGAAAGCCGCCGTTGTTTTTGACCTGCAACAAGGGCCCGTATGGGCCGATTTTAACGATCCTCAGGCCGATGCGCAGCATGCGTTGGTCAAGGTGAACGCTGCCGCCATCAGCCACGTGGTGAAGAGCCGTGCCAGCGGAAAGCACTACAGTTATGATGGCCAACTGCCGTTTATCGTCGGTATCGATGGCACCGGCACCCTGGCCGACGGTCAGCGCGTCTACTTCGCCTTTCCGACAGCGCCATGGGGGAGCATGGCACAATGGGCCCCGGTCGCGCTGAGACATAGCCTGCCTTTACCGGATGCGCTGGATGATATTACCGCCGCTGCGATGGCAAATCCCGGTATGTCCGCCTGGGCCGCATTAGTGAAGCGGGCCGGACTGGCCGCTGGAGAGACCGTTTTGATTAATGGCGCCACCGGCAGCGCCGGGCAGTTGGCGGTGCAAATTGCCCGTTTTCTCGGGGCGAAAAAAATCATCGCCACCGGTCGCAACGCGCAGGCGCTGGCCGCTCTCGACGCCGATGTCTGCATCAACCTGACGGAAGATGAGCCGACGTTACACGCCC
Organism: Klebsiella sp. R390; assembly: GCF_051131745.1. Classification (NCBI taxonomy): domain Bacteria; kingdom Pseudomonadati; phylum Pseudomonadota; class Gammaproteobacteria; order Enterobacterales; family Enterobacteriaceae; genus Klebsiella; species Klebsiella sp. R390. The sequence goes on from NZ_CP180445.1 coordinate 412,837, forward strand.
GGTTTAGCGAGCAGGCGGCGCAGCAAATAGACGTGGTGGTGGATTATTTATGGGGGCACAGCGCTGAGGTGATGTTGCCCGCGCTGGCAAAACACAGCCCGGGCCGCGCGCCGGTGCGCTATGTTCAGGTCGGTTCTCTTGCCGGCAGCGATATTGCTCTTAACGCCACCGTGCTGCGCTCCGCACCGTTGCAACTGATGGGCAGTGGTATTGGCAGCCTGTCGATGCCTCAGCTGCTTGCCGCCACCGGCGAAATGTTACAGGCTGCCGCCACGGGTGGTTTTACTATCGCCACCACCCCGCTACCGTTAGCCGACGTGGCCAGCGCCTGGCCGCAAGATAACAGTCAGAAACGCACTGTTTTTGTGATCGAATAAAAAAATCGCTTCCGCACAAAAGTTGGGGTTGATATCTTAGATGAGAACTATTATCTTTCTCATTACCGAATAGTTGAGCAAAACACTCAGGTATTCGGTACGACATTGCTCACATTGCTTCCAGTATTTTTCGCCCGCACTTGTGCGGGCTTTTTTTTGGCCTTGTGCCATCTACTATCTTAGCCGGGCATGCCCCGTGGCTCAGGATTAGCAAAGCTAGTCATAGCCAACCAGCTTCACTCAGACAGTGCAGACGCGTTTAGAACCGGTAACCGGCGGAGAACATAAACACCCACGGATCCAGGCGGGTACTGACTTTCTGGTCCACGCCGCCGGCTTTGAATTTCACGTCGGTGTCGATATCCATGTACCACACCGACATGTTCAGCAGCCAGTCACGGTTAATCAGGTAGTCCAGCCCCACCTGACCTGCCGCCCCCCACGAATCCTTCAGGCTCAGATCCGACAGCCCGGCGTCTTTGCCGGTATCGTTAAAGTCTTCATTAAAGAAGGTGGTGTAGTTGATACCAGCACCGATATAGGGACGGACTTTGCTCTGCGCGTCGCCAAAATACCACTGGGCCATTAACGTTGGCGGGAGCAGATTGACGGTGGCGATGTTGCCCGTCGGACCGGTGCCGACTTTATGACGGAACGGCGTAGCGGCCAGCAGCTCAACGCCGATGTTATCCGTCGCCATATAGGTGAAGGTTAACCCCAACTGCGTATTATTGTTGACGTTGAACCCGCCCAGACTCCCCAACACGTTATCCGAGCCTTCCGTCGGGCGAACGGTCGCCGTACCTGCACGAATAAAGAACTCCCCGGCTTCATGCGCCCAGACGCTGCCAGAAAGGGTACTTAAAATAATGCCAGCCACTGCTAATTTTTTCATATCCACTTCCTCGTTATGGTTATTTCGCGGTGAATATACCCATAATGAGTTAGATTTGATCCAACATAGATCACACTAAGTCATGAGATGTAACATTTATTGATCCAGATTAATTTTCTGTAAATGACTGTAATTGAATCATTACCGATTACATCAGTTTTACCCCGGATGCGTTGATAGTGGCAGCTTACTCACCGAACGGCGGTAAAAAATCGCGCCCACAGGTGGTTCTCTCTTCATCTGTCTTTACAAAGATATACTTAGCCTGATGTGAGCAGAGCGTGCTACGCGCAAGGGATTTGCGGTACAATCGCCGGCTAGCTAACACCAGTAATACTCAAGGAGAGTGCATGTCTATCACGGCGAAGTCCGTCTACCGTGACACGGGAAATTTCTTTCGTAATCAGTTCGTCACCATTTTGCTGATTGCCTTGTTGTGCGCATTAATTACGGTAGTCCTTGGCCATGCTTTTTCACCCAGTGAAGAGCAGCTCTCAATACTGAGTGAAGGTGACAATCTGGCGGGTAGCGCTGGGTTGTTTGAACTGGTACAGAACATGACCCCTGAGCAACAGCAGATCCTGCTGCGGGCCTCGGCGGCCTCCACCTTTTCCGGGCTGGTCGGGAATGCGATTCTCGCCGGCGGCATGCTGCTGTTGATTCAGCTGGTTTCCGCAGGCCAGCGGGTCAGCGCCCTGCGCGCGATTGGCGCTTCTGCGCCGGTTATGCCAAAGCTGCTGCTGCTAATCCTGTTCACCACCTTTGTGGTGCAGATGGGGATGATGCTGGTTCTGGTGCCTGGCGTATTATTGGCCATCGTGCTGTCCTTTGCCCCCATCATGCTGGTGCAGGATAAGCTGGGGATCTTCAACGCCATGCGCAGCAGTATTCGTCTGGCGTGGGCCAATTTGCGTCTGGTTGCACCGGTGATCCTCGGCTGGCTGCTGGCCAAAACCCTGCTGCTGCTGTTTGCATCCAGCTTCGCGGTACTGACGCCAAACGTGGGTGCAGTGGTCATCAATACGATCAGCAACCTGATTTCTGCCCTGCTGCTGATCTATTTGTTCCGCTTGTATATGCTTATTCGCCACTAAATTTAACCCTGGCCGGAAGTCATCCGGCCAAATCTGAACAACGGATCCAATGTATGAAGCAGTTTCTGGATTTTTTACCGCTGGTAGTCTTCTTTGCATTCTACAAGCTCTATGATATCTACGCCGCGACCACCGCGCTGATTGTCGCTACCGCTATCGTGTTGATCTACACCTGGGTACGCTATCGCAAAGTTGAAAAAATGGCGCTGATCACCTTTGTGCTGGTGGCCGTTTTTGGTGGTCTGACAATTTTCTTCCATAACGATGAGTTTATTAAATGGAAGGTCACCGTCATCTATGTGCTGTTCGCCGGTGCGCTGCTGTTCAGCCAGTGGGTAATGAAAAAGCCGCTGATCCAGCGCATGCTGGGTAAAGAACTGACCCTGCCGCAACAGGTGTGGTCGCGCCTGAACCTTGCCTGGGCGCTGTTCTTTATCCTCTGCGGGCTGGCAAATATCTACATCGCGTTCTGGTTACCACAGAATATCTGGGTCAACTTCAAGGTCTTCGGCCTGACGGCGCTGACGCTGGTTTTCACTCTGCTGAGCGGCGTGTATATCTACCGCCATATGCCGCAGGACGATAAGTGAGTGACGTAGAATAAAACCTCACGGCAGCCAATGCGCAGTCCTGGCCAGGTGGGTAAGTAAACTAAACAGCACGCTTTCGTGGCCGTATAGCACGAGGCGTGTTTTTTTTTAGCGCGCAGAAGATAAATAACATTAAATCCCTAAGTTAAATCATAGCCATCCCTCTTTGTTCATTTCCCCTCCTCCGGTTTCGTCCAGGTAAAAGGTCCCTGTTTATCATCGATCCTGCCTCCTTCCTGTCACTTCGATAATGGGCCATATCGCCTGGTGTTGTCAGGTTACTGATATACACTAAACACATGATGTGACACGACATGGCGAGGAGAAACAGATGGTAAAGTCCGGCTCTATCTATAAACATGTACCTGTAAATGATCCACAGCTTCTGGAGTTTTCGTCCTTGCTGAGCCCTTCACAAAAACCGGTATTGGTACCGGTTATTGATACGCCAGGTCCGAACGGGAATTCTTACTGGAACGTCGCGGCAGCGATAAAAAAAGTGGGCGGTAAGATGTCACTGGGGTGGGAAATAAATCGCTGGCCAGGCTGTTTTCTCGTGGCCACTCATCATGCCGTGTTGATGTCAGCCGATGGCGAGCTGTTCGATGTCACGGCCAGATCGCCGGTTTCGGACAAACCATTTGCCACCACGTTTCTTCCTGATAACTCAATCACAATTGATATTGATAAATCCCCATCGGTACCATCAAGATTTTTTGTGCTTAACAGTGCCGCTGAAGTGTCATCCTACATACGTACTTATGAAAATCTCAATGCCTCTGAAAAAGCGCTTAATGAGTTACTGTATGAATGTGGGTACCGATGCGAAACCAACAAAAACTTAGCTTCTGGAATCAACGAATTAACGCCAAACATCGTCAGTGCCGACCAGAAAAGGCTGGCGCAGATTAACGATAAAATCGTTGAGCAGAAATGGATAATGAAAGACAAGATAATGAAATTAATGAAATATTCAGACGCTCTTGCGTGACAACATTCCGCTTTCCTCCCTCCTGCCGTACACCTCCTCAGGAGGGAGCCTTCATGCTCACGACGACGTCCCACGCTCCAGCGGGTCATTCCCCTGTTTTCACTCCGCCATTTTCATAGTAGCATCGCGCTGATCTTCATTGACCAGCACAGAGTACAGAATGACAACAACAGATCTCGCGCCGAAGGGCGAAATGGTATTACGCACCCTGGCGATGCCGGCGGACACGAACGCCAATGGCGATATTTTTGGTGGTTGGTTGATGTCGCAAATGGATATCGGCGGTGCCATTATGGCCAAGGAGATCGCTCATGGTCGCGTGGTGACCGTGCGCGTGGACGGTATGACCTTTTTACGACCGGTCGCGGTGGGTGACGTGGTGTGCTGTTACGCGCGCTGCGTGAAGCGTGGCAACACCTCTATCACCATCAACATCGAAGTGTGGGTGAAGAAAGTCTCTTCGGAACCGATTGGTCAACGCTATAAAGCTACGGAAGCACTGTTTATCTACGTCGCGGTCGACAACCAAGGTAAACCACGCGCCATTCCTGGCGAGTAACAACAAAAACGGCCCGGATTACCGGGCCGTTTTTGTTACAGGAAACCGAGCAGAGAAAAGAAAATATAGCCGAGAATAATCACGATCACCGGCAGAATATACAGCGGAAAGTACTGCACCAGGATGGTATGACGAGGCACCACGATACTCCCCGCAATTTGCTCGCGGGTGCGCCCTTCTGGCCCTTTGGCCTGCTCCAGCAGCAGCTGATCTTCAACCCCTTCGCGCAGGAACTTCGCCTGACGACTCATTCGCGCACCCGAGGCCTGTAACGCCATGCCGACAAACACGAGGATATAGATAATCCAGAAGCCGATATTCAGGCTATGTCTAAAATCCGGGAGCGGCGAGTTGTACCAGAAAAAGTTAAGAAACGGCGTATTGAAACGTATCATTTCAATCATGACGTGGGCAAAATCCATCAGTACCGCATCAATGCCCGGCTTCTTTTCGCTGTGTTCGTACATAAACTTCAGTACCGAAATCAGCGTTGAAATCACCGCGGGAATAAAAATCACCCACCCTAAAATGCGTTTAAGTACTGCAATGCGTCCAGCTTGTTGATACGTCATCGATTCCCCTTAATTAAGACGCCTTAACCACTTGCTAAGTCTACCTTCAGTGGCGAATTTCGCCCAATAATGCGCGGTATGATATACCATGAGGAGATATTCATACTACTTACGCTACTGGAGAGGGACTTATGTCAGCAAAGCGACACATTCATGCCGCTATTTTTGATATGGATGGATTATTGATTGACTCCGAGCCGCTATGGGATCAGGCGGAACTGGAGGTTATTGCCAGCCTTGGCGTCGATATCGGCCGCCGCGATGAGCTGCCGGATATGCTGGGACTGCGTATCGATTTAGTGGTCGACCTGTGGTTTGCCCAGCAGCCGTGGCAAGGCCCGGACCGTGCCGAAGTCACCGCGCGGATTATCAACCGCGCGATCCAGCTGGTTGAAGCCTCACAGCCGTTACTGCCGGGCGCCCGTGAAGCCGTTGCATTGTGCAAAGCCCAGGGACTGAAAATTGGCCTCGCCTCCGCCTCTCCGCTGCGTATGCTGGAAAAAGTGCTCGCCATGTTTGATCTGCGCGACCAGTTCGATGCCCTTTCCTCCGCCGAATCGTTACCCTACAGCAAACCCCATCCTCAGGTGTATCTCAACTGCGCTGCCAGCCTGGGCGTCGACCCCATGGCCTGCGTCGCGCTGGAAGACTCCGTCAACGGTATGATCGCCAGCAAAGCCGCCCGGATGCGCTCAATCGTGGTACCTGCAGAGGAAAACCGCAACGACCCACGTTTTGTGCTGGCTGACGTCCGCCTCACCACCCTGGCCTCGCTGACCGCCGCTGAACTCGGCCTCTGATTTGCCTCCCTTTGTGATGAGCGGGTAACAACCCGCCCATCACAAAAATAAAACAGCGTTTCATTTTTCATTGTTTTTTCCTGCCTCAGCCTCTATGCTTGAACCTAACGGTGATGTTTAACGTATATATCAATCGGCATACAGAGGTGAATATGGTACTAAACGCCTTCGACCTGACGGGAAAGGTCGCAATCGTGACGGGATGTGACACGGGGCTGGGCCAGGGGATGACCCTGGGCCTTGCGCAGGCCGGGTGTGATATCGTCGGCGTCAATCGGAAGATCCCCCACAAAACGGCCGCCAAAGTCGAGGCGCTGGGCCGCCGGTTCACCGCCATTCAGGCAGACCTCAGCCGTCAGGACGATATCACCGGGATCGTCGCCAAAGCGGTCTCCGCCATGGGCCATATCGATATTCTGGTCAATAACGCCGGTACCATCCGCCGTGCGGACGCCCTGACGTTTACCGAACAGGACTGGGATGATGTGCTGAACCTCAACCTCAAGTCGGTGTTCTTTTTATCGCAGGCGGTCGCCAGACAGTTTATGCAGCAAGGTCGCGGCGGCAAGATCATTAACATCGCCTCAATGCTCTCTTTCCAGGGCGGCATCCGCGTCCCCTCGTATACCGCCTCCAAGAGCGGTGTGCTCGGGCTAACCCGCCTGATGGCCAACGAATGGGCCGGGCATCAGATTAACGTCAACGCCATTGCCCCGGGCTACATGGCCACCAATAACACCCAACAACTGCGGGATGACGCCGAGCGCAGTAAAGAGATCCTTGACCGTATTCCGGCCGGTCGCTGGGGCGTTGCCGATGACCTGCAAGGCCCGGTGGTATTCCTGGCCTCCGGCGCGGCGGATTATGTGAATGGTTATACCCTTGCGGTCGACGGCGGCTGGCTGGCACGGTGACATTTTTGTGACATAGAGTTACACCGTCACCTCTTCCGTGTACTGTATAAAAACCCTATACTGTATGAATTGACAGTTTAGGGTTTTTATCATGACGGCGGAAGGCCATCTCCTCTTTTCTATCGCCTGTGCGGTATTTGCGAAAAACGCAGAGTTAACTCCCGTGCTGGCACAGGGTGACTGGTGGCATATTGTCCCCTCCGCAGTGCTGACCTGCCTGCTGCCGGATATCGATCATCCGAAGTCGTTTCTCGGGCAGCGATTAAGCTGGATTGCCAAACCGGTTGCCCGGGCGTTTGGCCATCGGGGATTTACCCATAGCCTGCTGGCGGTCTTCGGCGCCATGACGCTGTTTTATCTGAAAGTGCCGGAAAGCTGGATTGTACCCGCCGACGCGGTACAGGGGCTGGTACTAGGTTATCTGAGCCACATTCTTGCCGATATGCTGACCCCGGCGGGTGTTCCGCTGTTGTGGCCCTGCCGCTGGCGTTTTCGCCTGCCGATCCTCGCGCCACGTAAAGGCAACCAGTTGGAACGCGCGCTCTGTATGGCGCTGTTTGTTTATGCCGTCTGGATGCCGCAAACCTTCGCCGAAAACAGCGCCGTACGCTGGTCGTCAGGGATGATTAATTCACTGCAGATCACCTTCAATCGCTTTATTAGTCATCAGGGCGGACGATAAACAGGCGGAAAACGCAGATTGGTTATAATCAATTCCATTTGAATATAAGTAATGAATTCCGCTTCTGCTAACCTTGCGCCCATAGCGCTGGTAACAGACCAGCCAGATAAAAAAACAAATCAGGAGAACGGGGATGAATTTTCCATTAATAGCGAACGTTATCGTGTTCGCGGTTTTACTGTTTGCGCTGGGGCAAACGCGGCATAAACAGTGGAGCCTCGCCAAAAAAGTGCTGGTCGGCCTCGTGGTCGGCGTGGTCTTCGGCCTGGCGCTGCAGCTGATTTACGGTTCTGACAGCCAGGTGCTGAAAGACTCCATTCAATGGTTTAACATCGTCGGTAATGGCTACGTACAGCTGCTGCAAATGATCGTGATGCCGCTGGTGTTTGCCTCGATTCTGAGTGCGGTTGCGCGTCTGCATAACGCTTCTCAATTGGGCAAAATCAGCTTCCTGAGCATCGGTACGCTGCTGTTCACCACGCTTATCGCCGCGCTGGTCGGCGTGCTGGTGACCAACCTGTTTGGCCTGACTGCCGAAGGTCTGGTGCAGGGTACAGCGGAAACCGCCCGCCTTAACGCCATTCAGAGCAATTACGTAGGTAAAGTTGCTGACCTCAGCGTCCCGCAGCTGATCCTCTCTTTCATTCCGAAGAACCCGTTTGCCGATCTGACCGGTGCCAATCCGACCTCGATCATCAGCATCGTCATCTTCTCCGCGTTCCTCGGCGTCGCGGCGCTGAAATTGCTGAAAGACGACGTCGCCAAAGGCCAACGCGTGCTGACCGCCATCGATACCCTGCAGGGCTGGGTGATGAAGCTCGTACGTCTGGTGATGCAGTTAACGCCATACGGCGTGCTGGCGTTGATGACCAAAGTCGTGGCCGGTTCCAATCTGCAGGACATCGTTAAGCTGGGCAGCTTTGTGGTGGCCTCTTACCTTGGCCTCGGCATCATGTTTGTGGTGCACGGTCTGCTGCTGGCGATCAACGGCGTGAGCCCGCTGAAATACTTCCGTAAGGTGTGGCCGGTTCTGACCTTTGCCTTTACCAGTCGTTCCAGCGCCGCGTCAATTCCGCTGAACGTCGAAGCGCAAACCCGTCGTCTGGGCGTACCGGAATCTATCGCCAGCTTCTCCGCCTCCTTCGGGGCGACTATCGGCCAGAACGGCTGTGCAGGTCTGTACCCGGCGATGCTGGCAGTCATGGTTGCACCAACCGTCGGTATCAACCCACTTGACCCGCTGTGGATCGCCACCCTGGTTGGCATCGTTACCGTCAGCTCCGCCGGCGTTGCTGGCGTCGGTGGCGGCGCGACCTTCGCCGCGCTGATCGTGCTGCCAGCCATGGGTCTGCCGGTAACCCTGGTCGCACTGCTGATCTCCGTTGAACCGCTGATCGATATGGGCCGTACCGCCCTCAACGTCAGCGGCTCGATGACCGCCGGCACCCTGACCAGCCAGTGGCTGCGCCAGACCGACAAAACGATTCTCGACAGCGAAGAAGACGCCGAACTGGCACATCGCTAACCGCTCGTTCCGGGCAGGTATAAAAAAACCGCAGAGTTAACCCTCTGCGGTTTTTTTTATGGTTCACCGGGCTGTCAGGAGGCGATGTCGCCTTCCTGGCGGATCTGCACGGCCCAGCGCTGTGCGGCCTCCGGCAGGCTGAACGGCGGTGAACGCCGGAAGTGCTCGTCCATCAGCACGAACGCGACATATTTCCCCCGCAACAGCCACACATCACGAAAACCGTCCATTTTGACGGCGTGTTCCGGCGGGGCTGGTTCCACTCGAGGCACGTAGCTAATGACAGGGCGATTTTGTTGGCGAAGTGTTTTCATAACCGATAGATTCACTAAACAAAGCGGGAGACATAATCAGCTATGATAGCCGATTGCAGCCCCTTTCGTCGCCCCTAACGTGTGCGTTCAGTGCGGCTTGCGGAAGATCGGAGCGTGGGTAGAGATAAAATCAGGGGAGGACTTGCCTCCCCTGTACGCTTCAGATTACACGTCGCGATAGGTGCCTAAACGATAACCGCGTTCGGCAATTGCATATTTCAATGACGCCGACGTCAGCACCTCCAGCTCCGCCAGACGCGGGTAGCAATAGGCGCTCCCCATGATAGTGTTATCGACAAATGCCGGGTGACACATCACTTCCAGCGATGCTTCATCTCGTTGAATGGAGTCATCCAGGGTTTGCAAAAACAGTGCTTCAGTAATGGCCTCACCGTAGAACTCACTGGTGAAACCATCGCTGCTGCGCGCCGCATCTTGCGCCAGGCCATCTCGTTGAGCAAGCTGGCGGTCAATACGCAGCGCTACCCCTTTTTCGCGGGCAAACGCGGCGACAATCGGGTAAATCCCGGCAATCATATGTACGTGGTGGTGACTGTCGATATGCGTCGGTTCGCAACCAAACAGCTCGACAAACCGGCTATACTGGCACGCCAGCTCATGCGCGATTTCGTCCAGCGGCAGGCTACCCTCTTCTGCCATCTGCCAGATCCACTTGCCTAAGCGCCCTTCACGAGTCAGCCCCGGCATGGCCGATAACGGCTCACCCAACGTCAGGACAAAATGCATCCCAATGCCCAGCTCCGGGACGCTGCGGCTCAGCTGGGCGGCGTGATCAATAGCCGCCCCGTTGACCAGCGCCGTTGTCGACGTGACAAGTCCATTTTTGCAGGCTTCAATAATCCCGTAGTTCTGGCCTTTGCTCAGGCCAAAATCGTCGGCATTAACGATTAACACGCGTTCCATCGGCCGCTCCCGTTAGTGTTTCAGTTTTTCAATGGTCGCCGCAAAGTTTGGCAGCCACTTTTCATGGGCCAGGATCATTTCACGTGCCAGCAGTTCGGCATCGCGGTCAGAATGAATCAGCGGGCTTAAATTCAGCGCCAGCAGCACATCGTTAAGCTCCCCACTGATTGCCGCCTGGCTGGCAGCCACTTCAAACCCTTTGATGGTATAAATCAGCCCCAGCACTTTCTCATCGAAATGGGTGATACGTGGCGTCGGGGTCGCCCCTTCACGGCCCAGCGTACAGGTCATTTCCACCGCCCAGTCGGCCGGGATGTTATCGATATGGCCATGGTGCGGAATGTTGACGTAGTGCTCGGTCTGCTTGTCATTGTAGATGGCATTGATGACTTCGCAGGCCGCGTCGGAGTAATAGGCCCCGCCGCGCAGCTCCAGCTCTTTCGGCTTGACGTTGAGATCCGGATTTTTATACAGCTCGAACAGCTGTTTCTCGACTTTCTGCACCACCTGGGCGCGGGCGCCGCCTTTGTAATACTCGCCCATTTCAATCGCCAGCATCTCTTTTGGCTTGAAGTAGTACAGCAGATAGGAGCACGGAATCAGGCGCAGAGAGCGAATCAGCCCCTCGCTGAACGGCAGATCGAAGATGTTTTTCACCGAGTTGGCGCTCAGGGTACCGGCAGCAACACCATCCAGCAGTTCGTCGAAACGTGACACGCCGTTTACCAGCACATCGCGCACGAAGACCAGGTGGTTCAGACCAAACAGATCGATAGACAGCTCATCGCTCGGGCTCAGCTGCAGTACGTCGGTGATGAACATTTTCATGCCGATCGGAATGTTGCAGACGCCAATGAAGCGTTTGAAGCCGGTGTGGCGATAGACCGCTTCGGTGACCATACCGGCCGGGTTGGTAAAGTTGATAATCCATGCGTCCGGGCAGATTTCCTGCACGTCTTTGACGATATCAAAAATCACCGGGATGGTACGCAGGCCTTTAAACAACCCGCCCGCGCCGTTGGTCTCCTGACCCAGATAGCCGTGGCTGAGCGGAATACGCTCGTCTTTTTCACGGGCCTTAAGCTGGCCAACGCGCAGCTGGGTAGTAACAAAGTGGGCGCCTTCGAGGGCGGCACGGCGATCCAGCGTTTTGTAGACTTTAATCGGCACGCCGGCTTTTTCCACCATGCGCTCGCACAGTGCATGAATAATATCGAGTTTTTCCTGGCCTTCCGCCACGTCCACCAACCACAGTTCCGTTATCGGCAGTTCGTGATAACGTTTCAGGAATCCTTCCAGTAATTCTGGGGTATAGCTGCTACCGCCGCCGATCGTGACAACTTTTAATTTCTGGCTCATTATACTCTCCCTTATGGCATCGCGAATTGCACGTAGCCTACCCTCCGCATCTACACGGACAGTAACTTGAATAATGTCGGAGGCGGAACATTCCGCCCCGGATTAATTAATGCTGGTCAGCTTTTTACGATAATTGCTCGGGGTAAAAGAGGTCAGCCGTTTGAATGTTTTAATAAACAGACTTGGGCTACTGTATCCCGACTCATAGGCAATATCAGTGACCGAATAGTTGGTGATTTCCAGCTGTTTTTTTGCGAAGTTGATGCGAATATCATTAATAATCTGCATCGGCGTCTTACCATAATAGCGCTGGGTCGCCCGGGTTAAATATTCCTGAGTTTTCCCGGAACGCTCGACCATATTCTCGAGCGCCCCTTCGCCAAACTTCAGTTTATCGTGCATGTCCTCGACGGTATTTTTCAGCCACTGCGGAATCACATCCTGCACCGGCTCTTCGCGGTAATGCCGTAAACGGTTAATGGTATAAAACGACACCAGCTCAATAAATTCGTCAAATTCGGTATCGCGAAAATTCAGCGAAGCAATCACCGACTCGATATAGCTAAGAAAGGTGCTTTTGACAGCGTAGACCTGTGAAGCGACCAGTCCAAACGGCAGCAGCGGTAAATAGTGTTTCTCAAAGAATCGCTTGCTGATACCCACGTTAAGAATGCGCGTCGCGCCAAAAGCATAAAAGCTCTGATGATGCGACCCCATCGGGATAAAGACAAAATCCCCGCGCTCCAGCAGCACCCGTTTACCGTTGATTTCCTGGTAATACCGCCCGGTTAAAACGATGGTGAACTCGTAATAATCATGCTGGTGAAGCCCGCTTACGCTTTCCGTTTTGTTGTAGATAACCACATGAAAATCTTTGCCGTTGAAAAGCTGCTGTTCTCTGGCGGTACTGATCTCGGTGGTTATCATCTTTGGCTGCCTCATCGTGTAGATGGCCTATTGTACCTTCTCGTGCAGCTCAATCAATTCGGCAACCAGCTCACGTGCCAGCATTGAGGTCATCAAATGATCTTGCGCATGAACCAGCACCAGGCTGACTTTCATTTTGCCTTCACCTTCATCGCTTTCAATCAGTTGGGTCTGTACACGATGTGCTTCACTCAGCGCGAGGCGCGACTGCTCCATCATGTTTTTAGCGGCGGCGAAATCGCCCTGCTTTGCCTGCTTCAGTGCCGCATAGGCCAGGCTGCGGGCCTGTCCGGAATTGATAATCAGCCCCATCACGACCTCTTCGAGGTCATTCTCAGGTGCAGCAACTGCGTCGATATGGTCCAGATCAAACATAATTATTCCCTCGTTTCTCAGGCGGTACGGGAGTGCTCCCGTACCGCTCGACATCAGAATTTCAGTGCGTTAGCGATATCTTCTTCGCTTTCCTGCTCTTCAATTACCGCCTGCGCCTTGTTGGAGACCGCCACGAACGGCAGGTAAACCAGCACCGACACACCCAGGTTGAACAGCGCTACGAAGAGTGCAGCGATACTACCGTTACTGTTAAAGAACGCGCCGAGGCCGGTAGGCATGGTCCACGGTGCCAGGTTGGTCACCGGTGGGATAATCCCCATCGAGTAGGCAGCAAGCGTAATCGCCGCCAGAATCGGCTGAATCAGGACGAACGGGATGAACATCACCGGGTTCATGATGATCGGCAGACCAAACAGAATCGGTTCGTTAATCTGGAAGATGCCTGACGGCAGCGCCAGCTTAGCCACCTGACGGTGATCCGCACGGCGTGAACCGATGAAGATGGCGATAATCAGACCGAGCGTTGCCCCGGAACCACCCAGCAGGATGTAGGAATCCAGCATCGGCTTAGCCCAGAAGTGGAACTCTTTACCCGCGGCAATAGCGGCTTCAACAGAACCGTACTGGTTGTACAGCGCGATGTTTTCCAGCGCCCATGGGGTCATGATGCCGTTATCCAGCGCGGTCAGCGCCAGTGAACCGTGTACACCAAAGAACCACAGCAGGGAGTTGAAGATAACGTAAGCCCAGCCCACCACGCTGCCCATTGACGCCAGCGGTTTGGAGATGGAGTCCATGATAATCTGGTGGAAGTTGCTGCCATGGTTCGCCAGCAGCCACGAGATAATGCCGAATACGGACAGGATCAGGAAACCTGGAATCAACGCCGAGAATGAACGCGATACCGAGGCCGGCACGCTATCCGGCAGGGTGATAACCCAGTTGCGACGGATAACAAAGGTGAACATTTCTGCCACCAGCAGGCCAATAATCATGCCCGAGATAATGTTCGCCCCACCCAACCAGTTGGCACCGACCGCATAGGCTTCGCCCACGCTGTAGGGAGTCACTGTCATAAATGCCGCGACCGACAGCAGGCCTGCCGCCAGCGGATCGACTTTTCGCTCTTCGGCCAGCGCCATGCCGATAAAGAACGGCGCCATCAGCGACATAATGCCTAACGTACCGTTATAAACGTTACCGCCGATGGCTTTAAAGCCGTTTAATGTTTCAATGGTTGAGCCATCCAGGCGAATACCCATTGAATAGAAGAAAGAACCTTCACCAAAACTCAAAAATACGTTGTTGATTAATACGAACATGGCCCCCGCAAGGGTCAGCGGCATTAATTTAATAAAGCCGTTTTTAATCGCATTGATGTGTGGTTGCTTTCCTATTTTAACAGCAAAAGGAAGGAGTACCTTTTCAAGCGAGTCAATCACTTTACTCATATCAAATACCCTTTAAAGCCGTAATTGAATAATTACGGCATGATGTATGAAATTACTCTTTGACGGGAAATAAACTCTCACCTTTCATTTTTCGCAGGTTCCATATTACCGCAACGGACAATTTCCCCGGCGAAATCACGAAAAGATATCGAGTTTTAAAATAAAATTATTGTGCAGCAGCTTTCTTAATGGCCGCAACGGCCGCTTTCAGGACACCTAAACCATCGACTTTGCCATACAGCGTAGAGTCGATAATTTCCACCGGCTTATTCGACAGCAGCCGCTGAATTTCTGGAAGCATATACGCTATTTGTGGGCCTAATAATACGACATCAGCTTGCGGGCCTTTTTCTCCGGCCAGGGTTTCCGGATAGGCTTCAATGATGACCGGCACTTCATATTTTTCTGCCTGTGCACGCATTTTTGAGACCAGCAGTGATGTAGACATTCCAGCCGAACAGAACAAATAGATGTGTTTCTTTTCCATGAGCGCTTCCTCAATTTGTAAGACCTGACGGCTTCAGAACCACCTTATGTCTGAAAGCCGGCTAAGGCGTGTCGTCATTCGATTAATATTGTTTATGCATTGAGTATACGGCATCGTTCGGGGCCTGGATAATTCCTGGTTAATCAAAATTGTCTCTCATTGACCTCGCGTTTTGACAACCTTCACATTTCCCTCAAATAATTCGCGCAATTAAATAAGCATCAGCGCTCATGAAAAAGCCCGACCGGTGGTCGGGCTTTCGTAGATCTAAGCGTGATGAACTACTTACTGGTGCGCGGGTCGGTATCGTATTCGGCACAGGTCTGGTAGCCAGAGTTCATAACGTGACCGGTCTCATCGAGAGCGACAAAGTAGGTCTCCATTTTACCATCTCGTTGACCCAGGATGTAGGTCTGGCAGGTTCCGCGAGCATGGATCATGGTGACCTCAGATGCTGGTTTACCTGCGATCTGCAGGACCTGTGAACGCGTCATGCCTTTTTTCACATCTTTAACCACCGGTTGCGTGAACTGGTCAGCGGTACGATCGTAGGCAGTACAACCAGCCAGAATGGTCAATACTGCTGCTGCGCCTAAAAATCCTGCAAAATGCTTGTTCATATTCCGTCCTCTTTTATTCGTGTGTTAATAAGCCTGGAATAAAAACCGTTATTTTTCAAGCTGAAGGTCCAAATCGGCTAAATTTAAGATCTTTCTAATAAAAAATACCTATGTCGTTGATTGCCTTCTTTTGCATCAGTCAAAACTGTGATCCTTGTCGTTTTACCGTCAAAGAGGTAGCTTAAACCCTAACTGGCAGCCAAACAGATTCACTTCCCGGAGGGCGCGATGACGCTACAACACGAAATTATTCAGGCGCTGGGTGCTAAGCCCCAGATTGATGCTGAAGGCGAAATCCGCCGCAGCGTGGATTTTTTGAAATCCTATTTGCAGACCTATCCTTTTATACAGTCCCTGGTGTTGGGTATCAGCGGCGGCCAGGACTCAACGTTGACCGGCAAACTGTGCCAGCAGGCTATCAATGAACTGCGTGCCGAAACCGGAAAGACGGACCTGCAGTTTATCGCCGTGCGCCTGCCCTACGGCGTTCAGGCGGATGAGCAGGACTGTCAGGACGCCATCGCCTTTATTCAGCCCGATCGCGTGCTGACGGTGAATATTAAAGGTGCGGTACTGGCCAGCGAGCAGGCACTACGTGAAGCCGGCATCGAGCTTAGCGACTTTGTTCGCGGCAATGAGAAAGCCCGTGAACGCATGAAAGCCCAGTACAGCATTGCCGGCATGACTCACGGCGTGGTGGTCGGTACCGACCACGCCGCAGAGGCGATTACCGGCTTCTTCACCAAATACGGTGACGGCGGCACGGACATCAACCCGATCTTCCGCCTCAACAAACGCCAGGGTAAACAGCTGCTGACCCACTTAGGCTGCCCGGAGCATCTCTATAAGAAACTCCCTACCGCCGATCTGGAAGACAATCGCCCGTCCCTGCCGGATGAAGTAGCCCTTGGTGTGACCTACGAAAATATTGACGACTATCTGGAAGGCAAAACGCTGGATGCAAAAACCGCTGGCATTATTGAAGGCTGGTATCTGAAAACCGAGCACAAACGCCGCCCACCGATCACCGTCTTCGACGATTTCTGGAAAAAATAGCGCCGCCCCTGTTTACCACGTAACCCCGGACTCTGCCGGGGTTATTTTTTGTGGCAAACACCAGAAACCATGCACTGCATAAACGAAAAAACCGCCGGTCCTGCCCAAAGCCATACGGCAGTGTTGGGCAAGACCGGCGGTCTTCATTCAGGGCGCTGAATTACTCAGCTGGTGCAGGCATTTTACCTTCTGGCGCTTTGCGATCTGTCAGATGCTTCTCAAAATTCGCATTGAACTGTTTTTTCTGTTCCGGCGTCAGGATGTTGTAAATCTTGTTCTGGGTTTCCATACGGGAAAGCGCCATTGCTTTGTGCTGGGCTTCCATCTTGTCAATCTGCGCTTCCGCCTTCGCTTTATCAAAGGTATCGCTGGCAATCAGGTCATGCATCGCGCGGCGCTCGTCCAGTGACGGACGTTTCATGTTGTCGCGCTGGCCTTTCATAATGTCGCGGACCTGCTGTTTCTGGGCATCGGTCAGGTTCAGACCTTTGAACATCATCTCATGCGGGCCGCCATGCATCCCTTTATGATGCATCATCGGTTTGCTATCGGTTTGTGTTGCAGTGGTATCGGCAGCGTGGGCCAGGTTAGCGGCACCCAGAGCCAGCGTAGAGGCAACAAACAGAGCAGTAATCTTCTTCATATTCAGTCCTTACTTTACGTTATTCTTACGGCGATTTGCCGTGTTGACGAGATAAACTTTACGACGTTTATCGTCAATTAGTCAGAGTAAGAGTAAAACAATGAAAGTGTAAAAAACAGTTTCTCGCCAATTATGGAGAAAATAAGGAAGGGAGGAAAATAATTGCAACAAATGTTATTTAACAGGCTGTTTTTAATGACATTCGATAAAACTATAAAGCAACTCAGATTAAAAACAAAGCATTTATCCAGGAATAATCCGCAATCAAATCTCAAAGCACGAAAAAATAAGAACGGAAATGAAAAATAGCTGCCGACAATTAACAAAGCCGCTCGCTTGAGCGGCGATGATATTCAGGCGCGGGTTCAGGTCATGCGCTCCAGCATCAGCCCAGCGCGTAGGCCCGTCGCCACCGTAGGGTTAGGAAACAGCACGTACTCCAGAGCCTTCTCTACCGTGTAACGCGTCTCGCCATCTTCTGCCAGCAGAGTGCCCGCCGTGAAGGCGGTAAAGTTGAGGGTCTGCGCCGACATATGCAGCTGGAAATTTTCACTCTTACGGATAATCTGCTGCACCACCCGGTAGCGCAGCGGCGCCGCGGCGCTGTCGACCACCGTCAGATCCCCCACCAGCAAACGCATTAAGGCCGTGCGAGTGACGGCGAATTGCGTAAGGTCATTCTCGCCAAACGGCAGCGCCTTACCCAGTTCAAGCGTGCAGGAGAGCGCATCAAAATGTTCACTGCTGTAATGGCTGAAGGTGCCCGCCGGCTGCTGATGGAACACCAGCGCCTCCAGCCCGGCTCCTGCGAGCCAGTGTAAGAACCCCTCGTCCCATGGTGTTTCCCGCGCCGGAAGCACGCCAAAGCGTGTATGCCGCGACCCGCGAATGGCCGTATGTAAATCCAGGTGCCAGCGCAGTCCCGTAGAGGCGGCATAAAATCGGGTCAGCGTCTTTTCCAGCAGACGCGCTCTGCGGGTCTCCTCACCGGCGGGAAACTGCTGCCAGCGCCCACCAAACATCCGGTTGATATCGCTATCGAGGTAGCGTTTATCCGCTCGTAATGCGCCAGGATTACCAAAAACCACCAGCAGCCGCCAGCGCAGCGGTAGCTCGCCGGTAAACAGCTGCTGGAGCAGATCATGCGTCATCTCTACCGGCGCGGTTTCATTGCCGTGCAGGCCTGATGAGAGCACCAGCGAACGCTCACAACGGGCGTGTGGAGTCAGCTGCAGCACGCCGCAATCCAGCCAGTGCCAGCGAAAATGGGCGGTATCGCCATGAAAATGATGGGGCAGGCGCCCCGCCAGGGTTAATGCCAGAAAGTCGTCCACGACGCCTCCTTGAAAAGATAAACACAACTACAGCTATTGTTGGAACGGGTAGACGGAGCCGAGCTGCAGGATTTGCGTCAACCGGTCAAGCGCCTCGCGGCCTTCGCTCAGCAGCTGCGGATCCGCCAGATCCGCCTGGGTCAGACGGTCGCGATAGTAGCGCTCAGCCCAGTCGTTGAGGGTGGCGAATAGCGCGTCGTTCATCATGACCGCCGGGTTGACGGCCCGTAGCTCCTCTTCGCACACCACCACTCGCAGCCGCAAACAGGCCGGACCGCCGCCGTTGGCCATACTTTCGTGCAGGTCGTACACCTGCAGCTCATCAATCGGGTTATCTTCCGCCAACAACTGGTTCAGATAGCGCCAGACCCCGGCATGCTCCTGTGCCTCCTGAGGCAAAATCAATCGCATCGCGCCAGATGGCTTACTCAGCAGCTGGCTGTTAAACAGATAGGTCGCCACCGCATCTTCGACGCTGACGGCGCGGGTCGGTACCACTAACGGCATAAAACCGACCACCTGCCCGGCCAGCTGCTGCATCAGCCGAGGCTGGTCGACAAACGCTTGCTCATGGCAAAACAGCACCTGTTGATTGCTGACCGCAATCACATCGTTATGAAACACGCCTTTATCAATGATCGTCGGGTTCTGTTGGGCAAAAATCACCTGTCGCGGGTTAACCTGATTCAGACGCGCCACTGCTTCACTGGCTTCGCGGGTCTGTCGCGCCGGATAGCGCTGTGGGCGATCGCCATTGCCACCCTGCTGACGGCCATAGATAAAGAGCTGCAGGCCAGGAGCGCCATACTCCGCGCCCAGCCGGTTATGGTTTGCCGCCCCTTCATCACCGAACAGCGCTACCTGCGGGAGCGCCGAATGGACCGCAAAATGCTGCGGGTCGGGAAATATCGCCCGCAGCAGCGCCTCCGTGGTCGGCGCTTCGCTGGCGCGATGGAATTTATCGTTAAGATTGGCAACCGTCAGGTGCACGCGACCGTCGAGGGAATCGGCGGATGGCGACACCGTGGCCGCGTTAGCCACCCACATCGAGGAAGCTGAACTGACAGCAGATAGCAGATCCGGTGCCTGCCGGGCTGCCTTCTCGATAACCTGCGGGTCGCTGCCGCTGAACCCCAACTGGCGCAACAGCGGCACATTCGGCCGCTCCTGCGGCGGCATTACCGCCTGCGGATATCCGGCATCCGCTAACGCTTTCATCTTCTTAAGCCCTTGCTGTGCCGCCAGCAGCGGACTGGAGACCCGATAGCGGTGTCGGGTCGAGGCCTCATTACCAAAGGATAGCCCGGCATAGTGATGGGTCAGGCCCGGAAGCCCGTCAAGGTTCAGCTCCCAGGCTTTCATCGTGTCGTACTCCGCCAAAAGTCGAGGCCAGGGCTGAGGGTTTCCGGCATGGTCAACGTGGGCGTTTCGAGGCTGGCCATCGGCCAGGCGCAATAATCGGCAGCGTACCACGCTCCCGGGCGATGGTTGCCGGAGGCACCGGTTCCGCCAAAAGGCGCGGTACTGGCCGCGCCGGTCAGGGGTTTATTCCAGTTGACGATCCCGGCCCGCGCCTCCAGCAGCAAGCGGTCAAACTTCTCCCGGTCGGCCGAAATCAACCCGCATGAGAGGCCGAAGCGGGTGGCGTTTGCCAGCGCTATCGCCTGATCAAAATCGTCATAACGCCAGACCCCAAGCAGCGGGCCGAAGACCTCCTCATCGGCTACATCAGCCACCTCTGTCAGCTCGATAATTCCCGGCGTTAACAGCGAGGTACCGGCCTGCAGCAGCCGGGGTTCCAGCAGCGTGATGCCGCCACTGGCAACCAGTTTGAGCCAGGCCTGATGAACCTTGTGCGCCGCCTGGGCAGAGATCAATCCTCCCATGAACGGTTGGGGAGACGCATCCCAGGCGCCAGGAATCAAATGTTGTGACACTGTCACCAATCGACTAAGAAAACGATCGCCGATTTCGCCCCGCTTCACCAGCAGCCGACGCGCGCAGGTACAGCGCTGCCCGGCGGTGATAAAGGCCGACTGAATCGTCAGATGCACCGCCGCATCAATATCCTGCGGTTCATCAACGATCAGCGGGTTGTTGCCCCCCATTTCGAGCGCCAGAATTTTCTCCGGCTGCCCGGCCAGCTGGCGATGCAGCTGAAAACCGGTCGCCGAACTTCCGGTGAACAACAGTCCGTCAATATCCGGCCTAGCGCTGAGCATTTCACCGGTTTCCCGACCGCCCTGCAGCAGGTTCAACACTCCCGGCGGCAGCCCCGCTTCGGCCCACAGTTTCACCACCGCCTCACCGCTGTGGGGCGTCAGTTCGCTGGGCTTGAACACCAGCGTATTCCCGGCCAACAGTGCCGGCACGATATGGCCATTGGGCAGATGGCCGGGGAAATTGTAGGGGCCAAATACCGCCAGCACTCCGTGCGGCCGATGGCGCAGCGTCGCGGCACCATCGCTCATAGTGGTCTGCGCTTCACCGGTACGGCTATGGTAGGCTTTCAGTGAAATGGCAATCTTGTTGATCATCGCGCCGATTTCCGTGGCGGCCTCCCATTGCGGCTTGCCGGTTTCCGCCGCGATAATCGCCGTCAGCGCCGCTTTATGCGTCTCCAGCAGCATGGCAAATTTTTCGACGATCGCCTGCCGGGCGCTCAATGGCTGTCTGGCCCACGTCGGGAACGCGCGGCGAGCGGCCTCCACCGCCTCGGCGACCTGTTGTGCATCGGCGTCATTACCCTGCCACAACAGCACCTGGCTCACCGGGTCGGTTTTCGTGCGCACCGGGCCACGCCCACTCTGCCAGTCGCCGTTAATCCATAAACTCATGATTTTTTCTCCTCTGGGATCAGCCGGACCAGCCGTAGCCGATCGCCGGCGTGGCATTTCAGGACATCCAGTTGACGGGCGCTTAACAGCAGGCGATCGGTCTGTGGATCGGCCGGAACCAGCATGGCGCGAAACTGTTGATACTGTTCATTGGCCACCAGGCAAAGCGGCCACTCCCCTGGTGCAGGTTGTCCCTCAGCCACAGTCACCAGTCGGCTTTTACGAATCGCCCTTACCCGCTCAATGTCGCACTCCAGCGTCGGCCCGCCGTCGAAGATGTCGATATAGTTGCGGTAACGGAACCCTTCTTTCTCCAGCACCGCGCGAGCCGGTGCGGTTTGCGGGTGCACCTCACCAATCACCGCACGCGCTTCGTCGGATAAAAAGTCGATATACAGCGGATGTTTCGGCATCAAGGCAGCGATAAAGGCTTTTTGCCCGGTGCCGCACAGATAGTCGGCGCGGGAAAACTCCATGGCGAAAAAGCGTTTGCCGAGGCTTTCCCAGAACGGCGAGTAGCCATTCTCGTCAATCACGCCGCGCATTTCTGCCACCACTTTTTCATTAAAGTGGTCACGAAACGCGGCCATAAACATAAAGCGCGACTTCGACAGCAGGTAGCCGTTGCCCTCTTTACGCCAGGCGGGGTCAAGGAACAGCGTGCACAGCTCGCTACTGCCGGTGTGATCGTTGCTGAGAAACAGCGTCGGCAGCGCGTTATAAACGTTAAGCTCTTTCGAGGCATGCACCTGCGTGCCCACGCGGTAGTTGTACCAGGGATCGTTCAGCCCTACCGCTACTTCAATGGCGCAGATCCCCACCACCTTGCCGCTGACGCTGTCTTCGAGCACGAACACGTAGCCCTGCTCACTTTTCGGCAGTTCCCCACGCCAGGTCTTCATTGAGCGCTCAATACGCGCTGCCAGCGTGGCTTCATCCGCCGGCAACGACGTCAGCCCGCCGCCGGTCTCCCCGGCGAGGGTCATCAGACCGGACAGATCGTCTGGCGCAACCGGACGGATCACCATCATGATGACGCTCCCGCAAGGAAGTGGCGGCAGGCCAGCTCAAAGCGATCCAACCCGATGTTCACCTCTTCCTCACTCACAATCAGCGCCGGGGCGAAACGCACCACGTTGGCACCGGCAATCAAAACCATCAGCCCGTCTTCCGCCGCCTGCGTACTGATGGCTTTCGCCTTACCGGCCCAGGCATCGTTCAGCACACAGCCGATCAGCAACCCCATGCCACGGATCTCCTTGAACAGGCCGTAACGGGCGTTAATGGCATGCAGTCGTTCGCTAAACCACTGATGACGTTGTTTAACGCCGTTCAGCACCGCCGGCGTATTGACGATAGACAGCACTTCACCCGCCACCGCGCAGGCCAGCGGGTTTCCGCCGTAGGTGGTCCCGTGGGTCCCCACCGTCATGACGCTGGCGCAGGTTTCGCTCGCCAGCAGCGCGCCAATCGGGAAACCACCGCCCAGCGCTTTCGCCGTCGACAGCAGATCCGGCGTCACGCCATAGTGCATGTAGGCGTACAGTTCGCCGGTACGCCCCACGCCGGTCTGGACTTCATCAAAAATCAGCAGCGCCTGATGGGCATCGCACAGCTCCCGCAGGCCGCGCAGAAACGCCGGGTCGGCGGGCACCACGCCACCTTCACCCTGCATCGGTTCCACAATCACCGCGCAGGTGTTGTCATCGATCAGCGCACGGGCGGCGTCGAGATCGTTATAGGCGGCATGCTGGATCTGCGGCGGCAGCGGCGCGAAATCCTGAGAATAAGCCGGTTGTCCACCGGCGGAGACGGTAAACAAGGTGCGACCGTGGAAAGCGTTGTTGAACGCCACGATGCCGCTTTTCTGGCTACCAAAGCGATCGTGGGCGTATTTGCGCGCCAGCTTCAGCGCCGCCTCGTTGGCCTCCGCGCCGGAGTTACAGAAGAACACCCGGTCGGCGAAGGTGGCGTCGATAAGCTGTTTCGCGAGACGCAGGACCGGCTCATTGGTGTAGCCGTTGCCGGTATGCCAGAATTTTCCGGCCTGTTCCGTCAGCGCCTTAACCAGCCGCGGGTGAGCATGGCCGAGCGCGTTAACCGCGATACCGCCGGCAAAGTCGATGTACTCTTTGCCCTGCTGATCCCACAGGCGCGACCCTTCACCACGTACCGGAATAAAAGCCGCCGGCGCGTAGACCGGCATCATCCATTCATCAAAGTTGCTACGCGTAATTGACTGAGACATATCGACCTCTTCCGGTAAATAAAAAGTATGAATAATGTTAAATATTATGAGTTGTTACGCTGTAAATGTAGATTGCACACTTCGTGCCAGCCAGCAGTAAAAGTGCATAAACCGGGGTCGATAACGGAATATCAAGGAGTTACAAAAGCTTGTTATTCACATTAAATGCATATTTAGTGAATAACTATCTTACATAGCGCCACAGGCAGTGAATAAAACAGGAGTGTTATGCATTAGGGAGATATAATTCTGCATTTGTGATCGTATACGAAATTTATCGTAAAAATACGCCCTTTTTTGGCGCAACTTGCGCCAGCATGGTGCGCAATAGCAACCCACGCTGCGCCTATAACACTAACAGGCACAATAAAATGCCTTCCGGCAGCCAGCCCGTCGAAATTCTGCTACCATCCCTGCACTATTCACCTTGCACAGTGGCAGCGACTATGAAATTTGTCTCTTTTAATATCAACGGCCTGCGTGCCCGTCCTCACCAGCTGGCCGCCATCGTCGACAAGCACCAGCCCGACGTGATCGGCTTACAAGAAACTAAAGTGCACGACGACATGTTTCCTCTCGAAGAGGTCGCAAAGCTCGGCTACAACGTGTTCTACCATGGGCAAAAAGGCCACTACGGCGTGGCGCTGCTGACCAAAGAGACACCGGTCTCGGTGCGTCGCGGTTTCCCTGATGATGGCGAAGAAGCCCAGCGCCGCATTATCATGGCGGAGATTCCCTCGGCGTTCGGTAACGTAACGGTCATTAACGGCTACTTCCCGCAGGGGGAAAGCCGCGACCACGAAACCAAATTCCCGGCCAAAGCAGCGTTTTATCAGAACCTGCAAAACTACCTCGAGAGCGCGCTGAATAAAGATAATCCGGTGCTGATCATGGGTGACATGAACATCAGCGCGACCGATCTGGACATCGGTATCGGCGAAGAGAACCGCAAGCGCTGGCTGCGCACCGGCAAGTGCTCGTTCCTGCCGGAAGAGCGTGAGTGGATGGATCGCCTGATGGGCTGGGGGCTGGTCGATACCTGGCGCCACGCCAACCCACAAACTAACGATCGTTTCTCGTGGTTTGACTACCGCTCTAAAGGCTTCGACGATAACCGTGGGCTGCGTATTGACCTGCTGCTGGCCAGCGAACCACTGGCCCAGCGCTGCGTTGAAACCGGCATCGATTACGAGATCCGCGGTATGGAAAAACCATCGGATCATGCGCCGATCTGGGCCACCTTTAAACCGTAACGCCATCGCACTACCGACTCTCCCGGCCCTGACGGTCGCGGAGAGTCGCGTTTTCCTGAGCAACATCAATAAATCAGTGGTAAGACATTGTTGTGATTCGTCATTTGTAATACTGTCTCGCCCACTTTTCCCGGTGGGAAAGCGCGCGCGACACAGGGTTGATACAGGAGACTCCGCAATGCAAAAGAAGCCGTTACCCGGCAGAATATAAGCTGCTGATTATTATCGCTCTGCTCTCTGTTCTGACCGTCGTTATCACCTTTTCCGGCTTCGCCGATCTGATTACGCATTTTCATCATCTACAAACCCTCATCCGTCAAAGCGGTGCCCTGGGCTGGGCGCTGTACATCGCCTTGTTTATCGTCGCCACCCTGTGCCTGATCCCCGGCAGTATTCTGGTGATGGTGGGCGGCGTGATCTTTGGCCCGCTCTGGGGGACGATGCTCTCGCTGTGCGCGGCGACGACGGCATCGGCGCTCTCTTTCCTGCTGGCCCGCTGGCTGGGGCGCGATCTGCTGCTGAAATATGCCGGCCATAGCGCCACCTTTCATGCAATCGAGCGCGGCATGGCCCGTAACGGCAGCGACTTTTTAATTTTGACCCGCCTGGTTCCCCTGTTTCCCTACAATATCCAGAACTACGCTTATGGCCTGACGGCTATTCCGTTCTGGTCATTCACGCTGATCTCCGCGCTGACCACTCTGCCGGGGCTGTTCATCTACACCCTGATGGCCAGCGAGCTTGTCCGGGAGGGGATCACCCTGGGGTTCGTGCTGAAGCTGAGCCTCGCCGGTCTGGCCTTGTTTGGCATCATTCAGGGGGCAAAAATCTTTGCCCGCCAGCGGCAGATTTCTGCCGACGGGTTACAGGTGAACGATGGCGAAAAATAGCGGGTCTTTAGTCTGGTACGGGCGCACCACGCTCATCGTCGCGGGGATAATTGCGCTGCTCGCCTGGTGGCTGATCCCCGGCGTCAACGCCTTTATTGAGCACAGCCTGGCGGCATTTTCCGCGTTAGATCAGCAGGCTATTGAGCGCTTTATTGACTCGTATGGCGCTCAGGCGGCGCTGGTCTCCTTCGCCTTAATGCTGTTGCAGGCGGTGGTAGCCCCGCTGCCCGCCTTTCTGATCACTTTTGCTAACGCCTCGCTGTTTGGCGCCTTCTGGGGCGGGCTACTCTCCTGGACCAGCGCCATGGCCGGCGCAGCACTGTGTTTTTATATCGCCAGAATTCTCGGTCGCGAAGCGGTGGAAAAACTCACCGGCAAAACGGTACTGCATGGGATGGACAGCTTCTTCGAGCGCTACGGCAAGCATACGATTTTAATCTGCCGGCTTTTGCCGTTCGTCCCCTTTGATCCTATCAGCTACGCGGCCGGCCTGACTTCTATTCGCTTTCGCCCGTTTTTGCTCGCCACCGGCATCGGCCAGTTGCCAGCAACTATCGTATACTCCTGGGCGGGCAGTATGCTGACCGGAGGCACCTTCTGGCTGGTCACCACACTATCGGTTCTGATTGCTTTGGCGCTGATTATCTTTATCGCCAAAGCCTGTTATCTCGAACGACATAAGAGGAAGTCCTGATGCGACTGCCGCCGCTCGACACTATCCCCCTGATCCTGCGCCCGCAGGCGTGGCTCCATCGTCGCCACTACGGCGAGGTGCTCAGCCCCATCCGCTGGTGGGGACGTATCCCGCTGGTGTTTTATCTGGTATCGATGTTCGTCGGCTATCTGGAACGTAAACGCTCGCCGCTCGACCCGGTGCTGCGCTCGCTGGTCAGTGCCCGCATTGCCCAGATGTGCTTGTGCGAATTCTGCGTGGATATCACCAGCATGAAGCTGGCGGAACGCACCGGTAGCGTCGATAAACTACAGGCGGTAGCCGACTGGCGTCATAGCCCGCTGTTTAGCGAGCAGGAGCGGCTGGCGCTGAGCTATGCCGAGGCCGCCAGCCTCACGCCGCCCACCGTTGACGATGCGCTGCGCGCCCGGCTGGCCGACAGCTTCGACCCTCAGGCCCTGACCGAACTGACGGCGCTGATCGGTTTACAAAATCTCTCCGCCCGCTTTAATTCCGCCATGGCGATCCCGGCGCAAGGTTTGTGTCAGATCCCCACGGCCACCTCTTCCGACACCAGATCATAAGGATATGGGTATGCGCTATTGTTTACTCTGGCTGGCGGCGCTGTTGTTCGCGCCGACCATCGCCAACGCCGGTGAAAGCTGGCAGCTCATCAAAGAGCAGGCTCGCGGCCAGACCGTGTGGTTTAACGCCTGGGGCGGTGACCCGGCGGTGAATCGTTACCTCGATTGGGTCAGCGACGAAGTGAAACGCGACTATGCCGTCGATCTACGGATTGTGCATATCGCCGATGCCGCCGATACCGTCAAACGCCTGAAAAGCGAAGCCCGGGCCGGGCGCAAGCATAACGGCTCGGTGGATCTGGTGTGGATCAATGGTGAAAACTTTCATAGCCTGAAAGCCGCCAGGCTGTTGCAAACCGGCTGGGCTGAGTCGCTGCCTAACTGGCGTTACGTCGATACCCGTCTGCCGGTCCGGGAAGACTTCTCCGTCCCCACCGATGGCGCCGAATCGCCATGGGGTGGCGCGCAGCTGACCTTTATTGCCCGCCGCACACAAACGCCGATGCCGCCTGGCGATCCGCAGGCCCTGCTGGACTTCGCCACCGCGCATCCTGGCACCATTACTTACCCGCGCCCGCCAGACTTCACCGGAACCGCTTTTCTCGAACAGTTGCTGATTAACCTGACGGAACGGCCGGAGGCGCTGCGTCAACCGCCGAACGCCAAAAGCTATGCCGCGGTCACCGCGCCGCTCTGGCACTATCTCGATCAGCTCCATCCTCAGCTATGGCGCGCAGGACAGGACTTCCCCGCGTCCCCCTCGCGAATGGATGCGATGCTGACTAACGGCACCCTCGCATTATCAATGACCTTTAACCCGTTGCACGCTCTGCAGAAAGCCGCCAGCGGCGAACTGCCGCCTGACAGCTACAGCTTTGGCTTCAAACGCGGCATGCTCGGCAACGTCCACTTCGTGGCGATCCCGGCCAGCGCCCGCGCCTCTGCCGGGGCCAAAGTGGTCGCCAATTTCCTGCTTTCGCCCGCGGCACAGTTGCGCAAAGCCGACCCGGCTATCTGGGGCGATCCGAGCGTGTTAAATCCCGAATCGCTCTCCCCCCAGCAGCAGCAAGCATTGCAGGTGCTGATGCCGCAAAACAGACCGCCGGTGCTGGCGGAACCCCACGCGGCCTGGGTTGATGCGCTGGAGCAGGAATGGCTGCGGCGTTACGGTACGCACTGATCCTGCTGGCATGGGGAAGCATGGTGCTGATTTATCTGCCCGTGCTCCCCGGCATCGCGCTGATGATCGCCCCAGCGCTTCAGCTTACCAACTGGCAGACGCTGTTTGCTGACCCACAACTGTGGCAGGCGTTGGCCGCCACTCTGGTTTCAACGCTGCTGGCGGTGGCGGGCGCGGCACTGATCACCCTGACGATTGTTAGCGCGCTGTGGCCCTCTCGGAGTTGGCAGCGGCTGGCATCCCGTCTGCCGCTGCTGCTGGCTGTGCCCCATGTCGCATTCGCTACCGCGGCGCTGCTGCTGTTTGCCGAGGGCGGTTGGTTCTATCGTGTCTGCACCCAGTGTTCGCCCTTCGCTGACCGCTACGGCATCGGTCTGGGGCTCACTCTCGCGGTCAAAGAAAGTGGTTTTTTACTGTGGGTGGTGTACGGCCTGCTGGGAGAAAAGCGGCTGGCTGAGCAGGTTACGGTGATGAAAAGCCTCGGTTATGGCCGCTGGCAGTGTCTGAAATGGCTTATTCTGCCGACGCTGCTGCCCGCGATGGTGCTGGTGCTGATTGCGACCACCGCGTGGAGTTTGTCGGTGGTCGATGTGGCGCTGGTGATTGGCCCGGGAAACCCGCCGACGCTGGCGGTGCTGGCCTGGCAATGGTTAAATCAAGGCGATGAACTCCAGCAGGTAAAAGGGGCCCTCGCCAGCCTGCTCCTGTTGCTGATCCTCGTGGGTCTGATCGCTGGCGTCTGGTGTCTGTGGCGTCTCTGGCAGCGGCAGCCCCCGGATCTGCGCGGTATTCGTCGTCCGCGGCCGAAAGCGCGCGCCGGTCGGCTGCTGGCAGGCTTTCTGCCGTTGTGCGGTCTGGGCTGTGCATTGTTTCTGGTCTGGCTGGCATACGGCGCCGCGCCGGTCAGCGGCAGCCTCACCACCAGCCTGACGCTGGCGCTGCTGGCCGCGGTGATCGGCGGCGCGCTCTGCCTATTGTGGCTGGAGTGCGGGCCGTCTCGCGGCGATAGCTGGGTCTGGTTGCCGCTGGTCTTACCCGCCCTTCCGCTGGCGGACGGACAGTATCAACTGGCGCTGTACGCCTGGCTGGACGGCCAGCTGATGACCGTATTGTGGGGTCATCTGCTGTGGGTGATCCCATGGATGCTCTTTATTTTGCGACCGGCGTGGCGGCAGCGCGATCCGCGGATGGTGCTGGTCGCCCGCACCCTTGGCTGGGGACGCTGGAGATATTCTGCCGGGTCACGCTGCCGTTGATGCTGCGCCCGCTGCTGGCCGCGCTGGCGGTCGGTTTTTCGGTGAGCATCGCGCAATATCTGCCTACGCTGTGGCTAGGCGCCGGGCGGATGACCACCCTCACCAGTGAAGCCGTGGCGCTTAGCGCTGGTGGCGATACACAAACCCTTGCCGCGCAAGCCTTATGGCAACTGCTGCTGCCGGCATTTTGTTTTAGCCTGACGGCGCTGCTGGCTTTTCTGGCAGGCCGCTATCGCCGAGGATTACGCTAGTGCTCACCGTCAAAAATCTGACTCTGACACAACACCATCAGCCGCTGCTGCGCGAGGTCGGGTTTTCCGTGCGTGCCGGAGAGGTGCTGACGCTGATGGGCCCCTCCGGCAGCGGGAAATCTACGCTGTTTGCCTGGATGGTGGGCGCGCTGGCGGAACATTTTCAGGCCCACGGCGAGCTGTGGCTGGCCGACAGCCGCTGCGATACGCTGCCCACCGAGCGTCGCCGAATCGGGATTTTATTTCAGGATGCGCTGCTGTTTGACCATTTCAGCGTCGGGCAAAATCTGCTGCTGGCGCTGCCGGCTGAGGTGCGCGGCGGCGAGCGTAAACACCAGGTGCAACAAGCGCTGGAGCGGGCCGGGCTGGCCGGGTTCTTTTCCCGCGACCCAGCTACCCTGTCCGGTGGTCAGCGTGCGCGAGTGAGCCTGCTGCGGGCGCTGCTGGCCCGGCCGCTGGCGCTGCTGCTGGACGAACCCTTTAACCGCCTGGATGCCGAACTGCGCGCCGATTTTCGCCAGTGGGTCTTCGATGAGCTGGCGCGACTGGCGATCCCCGCCGTACTGGTGACTCACGACAGCCACGATATCCCCGAGCGTGGTCGCTGTCTGAAAATGAGCGACTGGCAATGAAACCCCGGCTAACCTGCGTTACCGCAAAGAATTCGCCAGCGCCGCAGTGGAGAATGTGCGCTCAATTTTCTCTTGTCGGGCATTTCGATGAAACGTGTTTCTCAATTGACCGCACTTGCCCTGCTGATTGGGCTTGCTGCTTCTACCACCTCCGCCGCTGAAACCATGCCAACGCTGACGCTCTCCGCCTTGCAACAACAGCACGGTGTCGCTATCGATACCCGTCTGAGCGCGTTCTACAACGGCTGGCCCCAGTCCGCTAACGGTCCCCAGGGCCATGAACCCCAGGCGCTGAACCTCTCCGCCAGCTGGCTCAGCGCCATGAGCGACGACCAGCTTAGCGCCTGGGCGAAACAGCACCAGCTGCGGGCGACCTCCCCGGTAGCGCTGTACGGTAGCGAAGCGGACAACCGCAAAGTGGCGACTCGCCTGCAGGCCGCCGGATTTACCCATCTCAGTACGCTGAGCGATGCGCTTACCCAGGCCGACCGCCTGCAGAAATTGCCGCATTTTGAGCAGTTGGTTTACCCGCAGTGGCTGCACGATCTCCAGCAAGGCAAAGCGGTCACCGCTGCCCCGGCCGGAGAGTGGAAAGTGCTGGAGGCCGCCTGGGGGGCGCCGAAGTTTTATCTGCTGAGTCATATACCCGGCGCCGGGTACATCGACACCAACGAGGTGGAGAGCGAACCGCTGTGGAACAAGGTCTCTGATGACAAGCTGAAGGCACTGCTGGCAAAACAAGGGATTCGCCACGACACCACGGTGATTCTCTACGGCCGTGACGTGTATGCGGCGGCCCGCGTGGCGCAGATTCTGCTGTATGCCGGCGTGAAAGACGTTCGCCTGCTCGATGGCGGCTGGAATACCTGGTCCGACGCGGGCCTGCCGGTAGAACGAGGGACGCCATCTGAGCCGAAGCCGGCGCCGGACTTCGGCGCGCCGATTCCCGGTCAGCCGCAGCTGATGCTCAATGAGCAGCAGGCGCGCGCGCTGCTGCACCGCCAGGACGCGTCGCTGGTCAGCATTCGTTCCTGGCCCGAGTTTGTCGGCACCACCAGCGGTTACAGCTATATCAAGCCTAAAGGTGAGATCGCGGGCGCCCGCTGGGGACACGCCGGAAGCGACTCAACCCACATGGAAGACTTCCATAACCCGGACGGCACCATGCGCAGCGCCGACGATATCGCCGCCATGTGGCAGCAGTGGAACATCCGCCCGGATCAGCAGGTGGCGTTTTACTGCGGTACCGGCTGGCGCGCCTCTGAAACCTTCATGTATGCCCGGGCCATGGGCTGGAAAAATGTCTCGGTGTACGATGGCGGCTGGTACGAATGGAGCAGCAACCCGAAAAACCCGGTACAGCGCGGCGAACGCGGCCCCCAGAGTAGCCTGTAATCCTCTACGCCTGACGCTGAAGCTGCTTCAGCGTCAGGTAGCCACTGTAAATCCGGGTGGCGGTCGTCAGCCAGCACAGCGCACCAAAAAGCCATGCCAGCCACGCAAAGTGCGCCGGAAACAGGCAGCAGAGCACAAACAACAGGATCGTTTCACTCCCTTCCGTCAGCCCTCCCAGATAGTAAAAAGATTTGTGGGCGTAGCCCGGGTTATCAATCTGATGCTTTGCCGCCAGCGCAGCAAAGGCGAGGAAACTGCTGCCGGTGCCGATGAAGGCAAACAGCAGCCAGCTGCCTGCCACCGCGTTCTGTGCCGGATCGGCGAGAATAAAACCAAACGGCACCAGCGCATAAAACAGAAAATCGAGCGCGATATCAAGAAACCCACCGGCATCGGTCAATCCCCGACGACGCGCCAGCGCGCCATCCAGGCCGTCCAGCAGGCGGTTCAGCACAATCGCCACCAGTGCCGCGCCGTACCAGCCTAACCCGAGAAACGGCAGTGCCAGCACGCCAATAGCGAAGCCGGTCAGCGTGACGCCATCGGCGGTCACACCGATGCGCTCCAGACGCGCGGCGCAGACATTGAGTAGCGGTTTCAGGCGGGGGTGCAGATGACGATCGAGCACGACATATCTCCAGCGGGCTAAAGGTTGTCTGGTACAGACAAAGACGGTGATAATAGGCCATTATCCCGCAAGGAACGATGATTCAGATGCAAAAAACGCTTGATGTGGTCGCAGCCATTATTGAACAGGATGGCAAAATTCTGCTGGCGCAGCGCCCTGCCCACGCCGATCAGCCTGGATTATGGGAGTTTGCCGGTGGCAAAGTCGAGCCTGGGGAGAGCCAGCCCCAGGCGCTGGTCCGCGAACTGCAGGAGGAGCTCGGCATCACCGCCGAGGTGGAACGCTACATCGCCAGCCATCAGCGTGAGGTTTCCGGCCGCCTGATTCACCTGCACGCCTGGTGGGTGCCACGTTTTAGCGGGCTTCTCACCGCGCGCTACCACCAGCAACTGCACTGGTGCACCTCGCAGGAAGCGTTAACCTTCCCCCTCGCCCCGGCGGATATTCCGCTGCTCCATGCCTTTATCGCTCAACGCACGACCGATTTCCCTCGCTGATTCTTCCATCTGGTGTCATCGGTTTTAGTTATGACAGGCGCCAGATTATAAATTTTCCTGTCTGGTTAATTTTTCCTTGCTTGCCTAACGATTCCCGGTGGTATAGTCGGAAAACCGGCCTTTTCAAGGGCCGCATAATAAAAAAACAGACCCAAAATCATTCAGATTGCCGCGTGACGGCCGCTAACACGCTTTGACGCTGGTGACGAGACAATCTGAAATGTGACGCGAATACATGCAACCACAACCATAAGGGGAAATTATATCTATGGATCAGATGTGCACTCTGGAAAGTTTTCTCACCCGCGTTCAACAGCGCGATCCTCAGCAAACCGAATTTGCTCAAGCCGTCCGCGAGGTCATGACCACGCTGTGGCCTTTCCTTGAGGAAAATCCGCGCTATCGCCAGCTCTCGCTGCTGGAACGTCTGGTTGAACCAGAACGTGCTATTCAGTTCCGTGTGGTTTGGGTCGATGACCGCAACCAGGTTCAGGTTAACCGTGCCTGGCGCGTGCAGTTCAACTCCGCCATTGGCCCGTACAAAGGCGGGATGCGCTTCCACCCGTCGGTTAACCTGTCGATTCTCAAGTTCCTCGGCTTTGAACAGACTTTCAAGAATGCCCTCACCACGCTGCCAATGGGCGGCGGCAAAGGCGGTAGCGACTTCGATCCTAAAGGCAAAAGTGATGGTGAAGTGATGCGCTTCTGCCAGGCGCTGATGACCGAGCTGTATCGCCACTTAGGCCCGGATACTGACGTTCCGGCGGGTGATATTGGCGTTGGCGGTCGCGAAGTCGGCTTTATGGCCGGGATGATGCGTAAGCTCTCCAACAACAGCGCCTGTGTTTTCACCGGTAAAGGTCTCTCCTTTGGCGGCAGCCTGATCCGCCCTGAAGCAACCGGCTACGGCCTGGTCTACTTCACCGACGCGATGCTCAAGCGTCACGGTCTGGGCTTTGAAGGAATGCGCGTTGCGGTGTCCGGTTCCGGCAACGTAGCGCAGTACGCTATCGAAAAAGCGATGGAGCTGGGCGCTCGTGTCATCACCGCCTCCGACTCCAGCGGTACCGTGGTTGATGAAGCCGGCTTTACGCCGGAAAAACTGGCCCGTCTGTGCGAAATCAAAGCCAGCCGCGACGGTCGGGTTGCCGATTACGCGCGCGAATACGGCCTGGTTTACCTCGAAGGCCAGCAGCCGTGGTCCGTTCCGGTTGATATCGCACTGCCATGCGCCACCCAGAACGAACTGGATACCGATGCCGCGCGCGTGCTGATTGCAAACGGCGTGAAGGCCGTCGCTGAAGGCGCCAATATGCCGACCACTATCGCCGCCACCGACCTGTTCCTCGAGGCCGGCGTCCTGTTCGCACCGGGTAAAGCGGCCAACGCCGGCGGCGTTGCTACCTCGGGGCTCGAAATGGCGCAGAACGCCGCGCGCATGAGCTGGAAAGCCGAGAAAGTCGACGCGCGTCTGCATCACATCATGCTCGACATTCACCACGCCTGTGTTGAATATGGTGGCGAAGCTCAGCAGACCAACTATGTCCGTGGAGCCAACATCGCCGGGTTCGTCAAAGTGGCTGACGCCATGCTGGCGCAGGGCGTTATCTAACGCCCACCGCTTGCCCGGCGTCCGCTGTAAAAGGCGCTGGGTAGCACCTATAAAAAAACCCCGGACAGCCGGGGTTTTTTATGACATTTAATCATGTGAATTTTAACGGATTGTTTTTCCCGCTATCCGCATATTTTGTCTCTTACAGGGATTAGCTCAGATTCGGTCTGACTCATTGCTCTACACGCATGCAATCATATCTAACAGTCCGTCTGGAGGGGTTATTTCAGCTCCAGCGCGTTAATCACGCTGGCAATTTCCGCGATGTCACCTGCCGGGAGCGGCTGAAGTGGTCGAGGTAAACAATCTGTATCAGTCAGCCCAAGTACGCCGGCGGCAGCCGCAATAACCCGTATACTTGCTCCATGTTTACGGAAAAGCGCCCACAAAGGCTTAAGGCGGTCTGTCAGGGCCGTAACGCGCTCATGATCGTTCGCCGCCGCTGCTTCAGTGATCTGTTTCGCCGTCTCAGGGAACAAACCACCGCACACGGAATACCAGACTTCACAGCCAGCGTTTAATCCCAGTCCGGCATAAGCATCTCCACTAATGCCGATGGTGACGCCTGGGCAAAGCTGTTTGCGTAATGCCTGCACCCGCTGAGTCGCTGCTGCCTGATTATCCAGGACGCCAGGGATCTTAACCGAATGAACCCCCTTCAGTGATGAGAGAAGACCGTGCAGTTCATCCGTAAAAGTAAAATGCGTGGTGCCAGGATTATCGTAGATGCAAACCGGTACAGATACGCGCCGGGTAACGGTCTCAAATAGTGCGAAGACTTCTTCGTCACGAAGCGATTGATAGCTGACCGCCGGAACAAGTAAGGCATCTGCGCCAGCGGTTTGCGCATCGTCAGCCAGTTGCAGAACGGCATCCGTGCTGACTGCCCCCACGCACACCATGACAGGAATATCCCCGGCAAGCTGTTTTGCCAGAGTAGCGACGCGCTGGCGTTGCTCGCGGGTCAGGTATGCGTAGCTTCCGGTTGATCCCAGGATCCCCATAGAATCAACCCTGGCATTTGTCAGACGGGAAAGAATACGACTGAAACCCTTTTCGTCCACGCCACTGGCGGTGATTGGGGTTAATGGGAACGCAGACAGGCCGGTAAACATGGTGTTTCTCCTGAATGATATTACTGGTGTTGTTCTTCTATGAGCGCAACGTCAAACCCCAGACCTGGCATCATTTTTTCCAGACCATCGGTCAGCATCGCCCCGGCTTCGTGAAGCTTCTCCAGCGGCATCTGCGGCAGACTCTCCAGAATGAACCACATCTCCTGAGCCTCCACACTTAATCGAGTTCTGATCCCCTGTCGCCAGTTCCAGCGGCGGCAGGTTACGCCTGAATCATCGCACCAGATAACTTCGCCTTGTGAAGGATATTCAACGACGGTTTTCCCCTCTTTCACAGTATCAAAAGGCTCAGTCCCTTTTGCCACAACCAGACGTGGTACCCCCTGATAGACAGCAATGTTTTCGCCACCCACCGGTACGGCGTAACGGAGGCTAACTGCGTTATAAAGATCAACGATTGGATCGAGCGCAGGCATGGAACCGTCACGTAACACGCGCTTACGTAACGCATCTGCTGAACAAGGAGTGCGTTTGGGTTTAGCGCCAAACTGTTGAAAAACCTCAGCCCATGCGGCCAGATGGGACTCCGCCCATTCAGGCTTATCGGCCAGAACCGCGGCGCATGCTTCTCGCAGCGCTGTTTCTCCAACCTCAGGGTTCTGCACCGGCGCGGCTTTTACATAGAGACTCAGTGCCCGGAAGCCGGGTGCGATACGATAAATTTCAGGGGCAATTGACGGAGAGACTGTGAACACGGGATAATCCTGTAATGACCAATTTACTCCATGATAATGACCGATGACCAAAAAAGTCAATTTAATGACCGATGCCAGTTCGATTGTCAGCACCGTGAATGAAGCGGTGTCTCAGCGCATAAAGCTGTACCGTAAGCAAAAGAAAATATCACTCGATGAACTGTCCCGCAGGGCGGGCGTCAGTAAGGGGGCACTGGTTGAGATTGAGGGATGCCGGGCGAATCCCAGCATTGCCCTGCTATGTCGCCTGGCTGCCGCGATGGGGGTTTCAGTGGCCGACTTTGTGGATGTCAGTTCAAAACCGACTGTGCATCTCATTGCTGAAGATGAGATCCCTGAATTGTGGGAAGGCGAAAAAGGCGGGAGAGCGAGGCTGCTCGCAGGGTCCGGTGGACCTGATATGACAGAGCTTTGGATGTGGGAAATGCAACCGGGGGAAAAATTTGCTTCGCCCGGCCACACGGAAGGGACGCTTGAATTGTTTTATGTTCAAACAGGCACGCTCACACTCGGCGTTCAGGATCACCTCTATCTGGTCAAGACCGGTTGTTCGGCAACCGCCAGAACGGACGTTCCTCATTTCTATGAAAACCGCGGGGAGCAGCCGCTGGTTTTCATCATGACAGTAAACGAAAAAGCGTCCTGAGCGTTACCCAATATAGCGGCCAGTCCTGACCAGTAAGGCTGTCTCATCACCAGTAAGTCCAGAAGGATATTTTCAGTGAATAATCAGCATCTGCGTTTTACTAAAGATAATTTTACTGTCACAACCGATCCCTCTTTTTTCCAGCTGGAAGCCATTCAAGATTATCTCTCGCAATCGTCATGGGCGCCTGGGATTGATATCGATACGGTCAGGTTATCAGTCCAGAACAGCCTTTGTTTTGCGCTTCTGGATGGAACAAGACAAATCGGCTTCGCCCGCCTGGTCACCGACTATGCCACCTTTGGTTATCTGTGCGACGTCTACGTACTGAACGATTATCAGAAAGGGGGTCTTGGCCGTTGGCTGATTGAATGCTGTCATGCCCATCCATTGATGTCACGTCTGCGACGGATAATGCTGGTCACCGACAGCGCGCCCTGGCTATACCAGAAGTTAGGGTATAGCCCATTGAACCGGACAGATTTTGTCTGGCAGATCAATCGACCAGACATTTATCGTAATAAGACAAGCCAATAACTTATACTTTCGGTTAATGATATCAACGTTATGAAAAACCCCGGACAGCCGGGGTTTTTCATTATGGATTGTCAGGCGCCGGATCTGCCGCCGGTTTTCGCGCTTTCGGTTTAGCTTTAGCCTTACCCTTGCTGAAGTTCTTTTTGCCATCGCCTGGGGCGACGATACCGCGGAACTGGCGCACCGGCGAGCTTCGGGCCTGCTCAATCAGCTGGTGCAGCGTGCCGACCAACGGCTGCATAAAGTCCTGATAACGGCACTGCTTTTCGCTGATTTGCGTCAGCACCGACTCCCAGTGGGCGGTCATATCCGGACGGGCCGCCATTTCCGGCAGCGAGTGGATCAACGCGCGCCCCGCGTCGGAAGAGTGAATATAGCGCCCCTTTTTAACCAGAAAACCGCGCTTAAACAGCAGCTCGATGATCCCGGCTCGGGTTGCCTCCGTTCCCAGACCGTCGGTCGCGCGCAGGATTTTTTTCAGATCTTTATCCTGTACAAAGCGGGCGATCCCGGTCATCGCCGACAGCAGCGTCGCATCGGTGAAGTAGCGCGGCGGCTGGGTCTGGCGTTCGACGACTTCGCCCTTTTCACACAGCAGTTCATCATCCTTCGCCACGACCGGCAGCGGCGTACCATCGTTCTCTTCATCGCGCTCTTTGTTGCCGAGCAACGTCCGCCAGCCGGCTTCCGCCAGGAAGCGCGCTTTGGCAACAAATTTGCCGTTAGCGATGTCGAGATCGATCTGACACTTACGGAACACCGCATCCGGACAGAACTGCATCAGATACTGGCGGGCAATCAGGCCATAGACCTTCTCTTCGTTATCCGACAGCTTCACCTTGCTGCTACGGGCGGTCGGGATGATCGCATGGTGGGCATCAACCTTTTTGTCATCCCAGCAGCGGTTGCGGATCTCCGGGTCAACCACCGGCTGCGGCAGCAGATCGGCGGCATGCACCGCGATAGCATTCAGTACCGCATGACGACCGGCGAAATGCTCCTCCGGCAGGTAGCGGCTGTCTGAACGCGGATAGGTGATCAGCTTGTGGGTTTCATACAACTTCTGGCAGATATCCAGCACGTTCTGCGCACTAAAACCAAAGCGTTTCGCGGCTTCAATCTGCAGCGCCGAGAGCGAAAACGGCAGCGGTGCTGGTTCGGAGTCCCGCTTATCGTTATAGGCGGTCACCAGCGCCGGCTGGCCTTCAATGCGCGCCACAACGTGCTCAGCCAACGGACGATGCAGTAAACGCCCCTCTTCATCCTGGTAGGGTTCGCAGGCCTCGCTTGGCTGCCAGGTGGCGACGAAACGTTCCTCTTTCGGCGTCACGATATGCGCTTTGACGTCAAAGAAATCTTTGGCCACGAAGTTCTCGATCTCTTCGTCACGCCGCACCACCAGCCCCAACACCGGCGTCTGTACGCGACCGACCGATAGCACGCCCTGATAGCCGGCATTACGGCCCAGCAGCGTATAGGCGCGGGTCATATTGATGCCATACAGCCAGTCGGCACGGGCACGCGCCAGAGCCGACACGCAGAGCGGAATAAATTCGCTGTTGGCGCGCAGACGCGAAATCGCCCGTTCTACCGCCTGTGGGTTCAGGTCGTTAATCAGGCAGCGCTGCACCTGCTGACGTTTTTCCGGCGCCAGCTGCAGGTAGTCGAGCACTTCGTCTACCAGCAGCTGCCCCTCTCTGTCCGGGTCACCAGCGTGAATCACCTCCTGCGCATCACCAAGCAGACGCTTGATCACGTTGAGCTGTTTGGTGACCGACGGTTTTGGTTGCAGCTGCCATTTTTCCGGCACGATGGGCAGGTCGAGCAGGTTCCAGCGCGCATATCGGCCGTCATAGACGTCCGGTTGTGCCTGCTCCAGCAGATGGCCGATACACCAGGTGACCACCTGGCCGTTGCCACACTCGATATAGCCATCACCTTTCCGGTGCGGTTTGGGTAGCACTTCAGCGATGGCACGCCCGAGGCTGGGTTTTTCCGCTATAAACAACCGCATGTAATCAACGGATCTCGATCATTGGGCGTCCGCCCCGGGCGGTCACCAGCTCGCCGATGGCGGCCAGTTGAATGCCGAACTCTTGCGCAGCGGCACAGACTTCGGCCTGCGCATCCGGCGTCACCGCCAGCAGCAGGCCGCCAGAGGTTTGCGGATCGCACAGCAGATCGCGCCACTCAGCCGGCATTTCGCCCATCAGGTGACCGTAGCTGGCAAAGTTGCGACCGGTACCGCCAGGCACCGCGCCCGCCGCAATATATGCTTCCACGCCCGGCAGTTTCGGGATATCGGCGTAGTTCAGCAGCGCCTGTACGCCAGCACCACGGCACACTTCACTCAGGTGGCCCAACAGACCAAAACCGGTGACGTCGGTCATCGCTTTGACCCCTGCAATGTTGGCAAAGGCCGCCCCGGCGAGGTTCATCTGGCACATGGTTTCCGTTGCCAGTCCCTGGTGTTCGGCTTTCAGCAGCGATTTTTTCTCTGCCGTGGTCAACACGCCAATCCCGAGAGGTTTGGTGAGGTAGAGGGTGCAGCCCGCCTGGGCGGTGCTGTTTTTCTTGATTCGCTCCGTTGGTACGACACCGGTCACCGCAAGGCCGAAAATAGGTTCCGGGGCGTCAATGGAGTGGCCCCCTGCCAGAGAGATACCGGCCTGCTGACAGGCAAAACGCCCACCATCAACCACTTCGCGGGCAATTTCCGGCGCCAGGGTATTGATCGGCCAGCCCAGAATGGCAATCGCCATGATCGGTTTTCCACCCATCGCGAAGATGTCGCTGATGGCGTTGGTGGCGGCAATACGCCCAAAGTCGAACGGATTATCGACAATCGGCATAAAAAAGTCGGTGGTGCTGATAATGGACGTGCCGTTGCCCAGGTCGTAGACCGCAGCGTCATCGCTGGTCTCATTGCCGACCAGCAGGTTCGGATCGATAAACTTCGCCCGATCGCTCTTGAGGATCGTTTCCAGCACTTTAGGGGAAATTTTACAACCACAACCGGCTCCGTGGCTGTATTGCGTTAAACGAATAGCTTGCTCGCTCATGGACATCTCCTGTCATTGCAATCCCGCTATGGTAGCGCTCAAACGCCAAGGTAGTAAGTCCGTCAGTCTTAAATCGCGAGTGGTTGCTCATTAAGCAGACAAAAGTCCGATTTTACCGCTGGAGGGCGTGACAAATACAAGTTCTGCTGCATTTATCGCAAATGGCACATTTTCCGTGCCAATTCAGAAGAGAGCGTTTCAACACTCTCCCGGCATGTCATACCTGCCGGGCTATCAGATGGCGATCAGAAACGGATCACAAACGGTGCGGTATCAGGCTGCGAAACGGTGGTTGAAGCTTTCAGCTGTGGCGTACCGAGATAGAGAAAACCGACGATTTTATCCTGCTCGCGACAGGCAAACCCGTCACGAACCACCGGGCTTTCGGTCAGGGCGCCGCTGCGCCAGATGCCGTTAAAGCCCTGCGCGACTGCCGCCATCTGCATGGCCATCACCGCACATCCCGCCGACATCTCCTGCTCCCACTTAGGCACCTTCGGATGATCTTCGCAACGGGCGACGACGGTAATAATCAACGGCGCACGGAACGGCGCGCTACGGGCTTTTTCAATCCCTTTTTCATCCTGCCCGGCGGCAATCGCCCCTTTTTCCAGCAGTTGGCTGAAGCGTTCGCGACCATCATCAGCAATAATATAAAAGCGCCACGGCTGCAGCGTGCCGTGGTCCGGGGCACGCAGACCAGCACGGAGAATATTTTCCAGCTGTTCACCGGCCGGAGCCGGCTCGGCCAGGCGTGAGGCGCTGCGGCGATTAACCAGTAGTTCGAGAGCATCCATCTGTATAACTCCTGTGATGTCATTTTTCATAAAATTAACATGCGCGAGAATTTTGTTACAGCACGACCGGTGATTCCTGCTGACAACCGCCAGTCGTCTCTTTAGGATAACCAGACGCGGCAACCCCAGCGGTTAGCCCATTTTTAACAATGTTAGGGAGAATACATGCGAACTCTTTGGCGGCTGCTCGCCGGATTTTTTAAATGTACATGGCGGGTACTCAACTTTATTCGCCAGCTCGCACTGAACCTGGTATTCCTGCTGCTGGTCCTGGTGTGTGTTGGTATCTGGGCGCAGTTCAGCAGCACCACAACGGAACATGCCGCACGCGGCGCGTTGCTGTTGGATATTACCGGCGTGGTGGTGGATAAACCATCCGCCAGCAGCAAGCTCGGCGTTATCGGTCGTCAGATTTTTGGTGCCAGCTCCGACCGCCTGCAGGAAAACTCACTGTTTGATATCGTACAAACCATTCGTCAGGCCAAAGATGACCGCAACATCACCGGTATCGTGCTGGATCTGAAAAATTTTGCCGGCGGCGATCAACCGTCGATGCAGTACATCGGTAAAGCCCTGCGCGAATTCCGCGACAGCGGTAAACCGGTTTATGCTATTGGCAGCAGCTACAGCCAGGGGCAGTATTATCTGGCGAGTTTCGCCAATAAAATCTGGCTGTCACCACAGGGTGAAGTCGACCTGCACGGTTTTGCCACCAACGGGCTGTACTACAAATCACTGCTCGATAAGCTGAAAGTGTCGACCCATGTATTCCGCGTCGGCACCTATAAATCAGCGGTTGAGCCGTTTATCCGCGACGATATGTCACCGGCCGCCCGTGAAGCCGATAGCCGCTGGATTGGCGAACTGTGGCAGAACTACCTCAACACCATTGCGGCTAACCGTCAAATCACGGCGCAGCAGCTGTTCCCTGGCGCTCAGGGCCTGCTGGACGGCCTGCGTAAGGTGGATGGCGACACCGCTCAATACGCGCTGAACAATAAACTGGTTGATGAACTGGGCACCTCCACCGAGGTGGAGAAAGCGCTCACCAAACAGTTTGGCTGGAGCAAAGCGGATAATAACTATCGCGCCATCAGCTATTACGATTACAACGTCAAAACGCCGGCCGATCAGGGCGCCTCTATTGCGGTGATCTTTGCTAACGGCGCGATCATGGATGGCGAAGAGACCCCAGGCAACGTCGGCGGTGACACCACCGCGGCACAGATCCGCGATGCCCGTCTCGATCCGAAAGTGAAAGCGATCGTCCTGCGGGTGAACAGCCCTGGCGGTAGCGTTAGCGCATCGGAAGTCATTCGTGAAGAGCTGGCGGCGGTGAAAGCAGCCGGTAAACCGGTAGTGGTCTCCATGGGTGGCATGGCTGCATCAGGTGGTTACTGGATCTCCACGCCGGCTAACTACATCGTGGCGAACCCGAGCACCCTCACCGGCTCCATCGGTATTTTCGGGGTGATTAACACCGTTGAAAATACGCTGGATTCGATTGGCGTGCATACCGATGGCGTGGCGACCTCCGCGCTGGCGGATGTGTCCACCACCAAATCCCTGCCGCCTGAAGTGCAGCAGTTGATGCAGCTGAGCATCGAGAACGGTTACAAGCGCTTTATCACGCTGGTGGCTAACTCACGTAACAGTACGCCGGAGAAAATCGATCAGATTGCTCAGGGTCACGTCTGGACGGGTGAAGATGCGAAGGCCAACGGGCTGGTCGATAGCCTCGGCGACTTTGACGATGCGGTGGCTAAAGCGGCTGAACTGGCGAAGCTGAAGCAGTGGCATATCGATTACTACCAGGAAGACCCGACCTTCTTCTCAATGGTGGTTGATAGCCTGACCGGTTCAGTGCGTGCTTCACTGCCGGCCGCGATACAGGCCTGGCTGCCGGCGCCAGTCGCCGCCGCGGCCAATGTGGTCAAAGCGGAAAGCGATAAGCTTGCCGCGTTCAACGATCCACAAAACCGTTACGCCTTCTGCCTGACCTGCGCCAACATTCGTTAATCCCTTCCCGGCAGATACGCCCCGCTGACGTTGTTGTTGATGTCAGCGGGGCGAACCCGCTCCAACAATCTTAGTCAGAACTCCCCCGGCCAACGCAGCTGCGACCTTAAGTATGTGTAATTTTCGGTACGTCACTTTATACTGCGCCTGTCTACGTACAACCTAAGCGATGATATGCAAAAGAAATCGATTTACGTTGCCTACACCGGTGGGACCATCGGTATGCAGCGCTCTGAACACGGTTATATTCCCGTTTCCGGCCACCTGCAGCGCCAGCTTGCGCTGATGCCTGAGTTCCACCGTCCGGAGATGCCGGATTTTACGATTCATGAATATGAGCCGCTGATGGACTCTTCCGATATGACACCGGAAGACTGGCAGCATATTGCTGACGATATTCGCGCCCATTATGACGAGTACGATGGCTTCGTGATTCTGCACGGCACCGATACCATGGCGTTCACCGCGTCGGCACTGTCGTTC
The DNA here is from genome assembly GCF_051131745.1 of Klebsiella sp. R390. Lineage (NCBI taxonomy): Bacteria > Pseudomonadati > Pseudomonadota > Gammaproteobacteria > Enterobacterales > Enterobacteriaceae > Klebsiella > Klebsiella sp. R390. The sequence continues at coordinate 456,598 of NZ_CP180445.1, forward strand.
ATGCTGGAGCATCTGGGGAAACCGGTTATTGTGACAGGGTCACAAATTCCGCTGGCCGAGCTGCGTTCTGACGGACAAATCAACCTGTTGAATGCCCTCTACGTTGCCGCCAATTATCCCATCAATGAAGTATCGCTGTTTTTCAACAACCGACTGTACCGCGGCAACCGCACCACCAAAGCCCATGCCGACGGTTTCAATGCTTTCGCCTCCCCGAACCTGGCCCCGCTGCTGGAAGCCGGGATCCACATTCGACGCCTCGGGACGCCGCCTGCGCCACAGGGCCAGGGGGAGCTGATTGTCCACCCGATCACCCCGCAGCCCATCGGCGTGGTGACCATCTACCCGGGTATTTCTGCCGATGTGGTGCGTAACTTCCTGCGCCAGCCGGTTAAAGCACTGATCCTGCGCTCTTACGGCGTCGGTAACGCCCCGCAAAACGGCGAGTTTATCCAGGTACTGGCGGAAGCCAGTCAACGTGGGATCGTGGTGATCAACCTGACCCAATGCATGTCGGGTAAAGTTAATATGGGCGGCTATGCCACCGGTAACGCCCTCGCCCAGGCCGGTGTCATCAGCGGCTTTGATATGACCGTTGAAGCGACGCTGACTAAGCTACACTACCTGCTGAGCCAGAATCTGAGTGTCGAGGCCATCCGCCAGTTAATGCAGGAAAATCTGCGCGGCGAACTGACCCCTGACGAGTAAGGAGAACCGATGACCCATCGCGCACTTTTGTTGGTTGATTTACAGAATGATTTTTGCGCCGGCGGCGCGTTGGCCGTGCCGGAGGGTGACAGCACGATTGATGTCGCCAACCGGCTGATCGACGCTTGCCTGGCCCGGGGTGAAGCAGTCGTCGCCAGCCAGGACTGGCATCCGGCGAATCATGGTAGCTTCGCCAGCCAACACCAGGTCGAGCCCTACTCACAGGGCCAGCTTGACGGCCTGGCGCAGACGTTCTGGCCAGATCACTGCGTGCAGAACAGCGAAGGTGCAGCGCTGCATCCGCTGCTTCAGCAGCAGGCTATCAGCGAGGTGTTCCATAAAGGTGAAAACCCGGCGATCGACAGCTACAGCGCCTTTTTTGATAACGGACATCGCCACAAAACCCTGCTCGATGCGTGGCTGCGGGAACGTGACATCCGCGAACTCATCGTCCTTGGTCTGGCGACCGATTACTGCGTCAAATTTACCGTGCTGGACGCCCTGGCGCTTGGCTATACGGTAAACGTGATCGCTGACGGCTGCCGCGGGGTCAACCTCGAGCCGCAGGACAGCGCCCACGCCTTTATGGAAATGGCGGCCGCTGGCGCCACGTTGTATACCGCTGACGACTGGCTGGAAACGCAGCCTTAATCCTGACAGTAAAATGCGCTCATCAGTCCACCCCGGGTAGGCAACGCGCGACCGGGGAGTGGACTTGTGCAGACCGTAACCGATCGTTCGGGCGGTTACTGCAGTTTAAACGTGGAGATCGGCTTGGGTACGATGCCGAAATCTTCTTTCAGCTGCTGCTTGCTCTTCATCACCATCTGACCGTTGGTATCGATGGTCATATGCTGAGCGTCGCTGTTATGCCGCGCCTGATAGAGCATCACCAGCTGCAGGCTGTTCTCTTTCTGTGCCTCGGTTAACGCCACGCCATCCGGCCATTTTCCCAGCTCCACCGCGGTCACCAGACGTTGGTAAACTTCGGGGGTCATGCTGTCTATCATTTGCTCGATTTCCATGGTCCGCTCGACTCCACGTTGGAATAATTTGCTGAATCGTTTCTCTAACCTTTAATTTGCTCGCCGTTATCGTCGTCGTTGAAGCTTAATGACGCCGAATTTACGCAAAAACGCTCGCCGGTAGGTTGCGGACCGTCGGGGAACACATGCCCCAGGTGGGCATCGCAATTTCCACAGCGAATTTCGGTGCGCTGCATACCGTGCGAGTAGTCGTTCAGATAACGAATTGCCTCATCGCTGACCGGCTCGTAGAAGCTCGGCCAGCCGCAACCAGAGTCGTACTTCGAATCCGAGCGAAACAGCGCCGCATCGCATACCAGGCAGTGGTAGATGCCGTCGCGCTTGTTGTGGAGCAGTCGTCCGGTGAACGGCGGCTCAGTACCGTGATTCTGCGTCACGTAAAACTGCATCTCACTCAAGTTTTTTTTGAGTTCGTCTGAGGAGGGTTTATTCGCCATGTGCATGCATCTCACTGTGAAAGGACAACGTTATCGGGCGATTCTAACAAAACATTAACAATGAAGCGTGGACTTTTGTTCTAAACTTATTCGATGCCAAAAGGCAGCCCAGATAATTGTGATATACATCACATTTTTATCTTTCCCGACCTTTAAAATTCCGCGCGCAGCCCCAATATGGAATTGGGCTCAAAGGGAGAGTGAGGCAGATCAATGGTGCGAAGGTATGCTCAGTATTGATTTGTCGCAATGATTGACACGATTCCGCTTGACGCTGCGTAAGGTTTTTGTAATTTTACAGGCAACCTTTTATTCACTAACAAATAGCTGGTGGAATATATGACTATCAAAGTAGGTATCAACGGTTTTGGCCGTATCGGTCGCATTGTTTTCCGTGCTGCTCAGGAACGTTCTGACATCGAGATCGTTGCAATCAACGACCTGTTAGACGCTGACTACATGGCATACATGCTGAAGTATGACTCCACTCACGGCCGTTTCAACGGTACCGTTGAAGTGAAAGACGGTCATCTGATCGTTAACGGTAAAAAAATCCGTGTTACCGCTGAACGTGATCCGGCTAACCTGAAGTGGAACGAAGCAGGTGTTGACGTTGTTGCAGAAGCAACTGGTCTGTTCCTGACTGACGAAACCGCTCGTAAACACATCACTGCTGGCGCGAAAAAAGTCGTTCTGACTGGCCCGTCCAAAGACAACACTCCGATGTTTGTTAAAGGCGCTAACTTTGACAAATACGAAGGCCAGGACATCGTTTCTAACGCATCCTGCACCACCAACTGCCTGGCTCCGCTGGCTAAAGTTATCAACGACAACTTCGGCATCATCGAAGGTCTGATGACAACTGTTCACGCGACCACCGCAACTCAGAAAACCGTTGATGGCCCGTCTCACAAAGACTGGCGCGGCGGCCGCGGCGCAGCTCAGAACATCATCCCGTCCTCTACCGGTGCTGCTAAAGCAGTAGGTAAAGTACTGCCAGAACTGAATGGCAAACTGACTGGTATGGCGTTCCGCGTTCCTACTCCGAACGTATCCGTTGTTGACCTGACCGTTCGTCTGGAAAAAGCTGCTTCTTATGAAGAAATTAAGAAAGCAATCAAAGCTGCTTCCGAAGGCGCAATGAAAGGCGTTCTGGGCTACACCGAAGACGACGTTGTATCTACCGATTTCAACGGTGAAGTTTGCACTTCCGTGTTCGATGCTAAAGCTGGTATCGCACTGAACGACAACTTCGTGAAACTGGTTTCCTGGTACGACAACGAAACTGGTTACTCCAACAAAGTTCTGGACCTGATCGCTCACATCTCCAAATAAGTTGAGATGAGAATCTGATCCAAAAAGGCGACTTCGGTCGCCTTTTTTTATGTACACGCCACCCCGCACGCTGCCTGTGCATTGGCTGCCCTGGTGAGCTTCGGTCAGTTGCCTTCTCGACTGTCGAAACATCCCGGGCCTGAATGCCGCCGACGGGATGGGGGTGTCACGCTAACGAAGGATTGCACCATGATTACTAAAATTTTTGCTCTCCCGGTTATTGAAGAAATCTCGCCTGTTCTGTCCCGCCGTCAGCTCGATGAGCTGGAACTGATCGTTGTTGACCATCCGCAGGTCAAAGCCTCCGTCGCCTTCCAGGGCGCCCATCTGCTGTCGTGGAAACCTGCCGGAGAAGAAGAAGTCCTGTGGCTGAGCGGGAATACACCGTTCAAAACCGGCGTCGCGCTGCGCGGCGGCGTACCGGTGTGCTGGCCGTGGTTCGGCCCGTCGGCACAGCAAGGTCTGCCTTCCCACGGCTTCGCCCGTAACCTGGCGTGGACGCTGAAAGGCCATGATGAAGATGACAGTGGCGTGATGCTGACCTTCGAACTGCAAAGCAGCGATGAGACCCGTCAATACTGGCCGCATGACTTCACCCTCTATGCGCGCTTCAAACTGGGTAAAACCTGCGAGATCGAACTGGAAGCACACGGCGAGTTTGAAACCACCTCCGCGCTGCACACTTACTTCAACGTTGGCGATATCGCAGCCGTTAAAGTGAGCGGCCTGGGCGATCGCTACATCGATAAAGTACAAAACGCTGAAGAAGGCGTGCTGAACGACGGCGTACAAACCTTCCCGGATCGTACCGACCGCGTATACCTCAATGCCGAAGCCTGCAGCGTGATCCACGACGATGCGCTGAACCGTAATATCGACGTTGTCCATCATCATCACAGCAACGTGGTGGGCTGGAACCCAGGCCCGGCGCTGTCCGTGAGCATGGGCGATATGCCGGATGATGGTTACAAGACCTTCGTTTGCGTGGAAACCTGCTGCGTTACCGAACCGCAGAAAACCAGCGAAGAGAAGCCTTCTCGCCTGGCGCAAACTATCCGTGTCGTGAAACGCGGATAACCCCTGCCCTCCCGCGAGGCGGGACAAGCCGGATCAAAAACAGGGCGCTAGCGCCCTGTTTTTTTAACCGACGACCGTCCGTTACCAGAAACCCACCAGCTTCATCCACGCACCGCCCAGTACTAACCAGATAGCAATAGATGCCAGCGAAACCACAAAGCTGACGCTCCACCACTGCCCGGTGGTGTTATAGCCCGAACCAAACAGCGCCGGCCCCGGGCCACCCGAGTATTGCGTCAGCCCCATAGACAGATTAGAGGTATACCCAAGCACCAGCGCGGCGAAAAGCGGCGGTACGCCGACGGAAACCGCTACCGCCAGGAAAGCCAGATACATCGCGGAAATATGTGCCATCGCCGAGGCGAAGAAATAGCGGGTATAAAAATAGACCACCACCAGCAGTAAGAACACGGTGATCCATTCAAAGTGCCCGACATACCCGACAATGCGCTCCGATATCCATTTGATCATGCCATATTTGTTGAGCGCGTTAGCCATCATCACCAGCACCGCGAACCAGAACATGGTGTCCCAGGCGGTTTTTTCTTCAATGATGTTTTTCCACGACATGATGTTGCTGATCAACAGCACCATCAGCCCAATAAACGCCGAGAGCGTGGCGGGAATGGAAAAGAAGATGTCCCCGACGGTCCAGAGCAAAATCAGCAGCACAAAATCAAAGGCGAGGATTTTCTCTGCCAGCGACATCGGCCCCATTTTGCGCAACTCATCGCGGGCAATGGCGGGGATCTCCGGCGTTTTCTTCAGCTGCGGCGGATAAATCGCGTAGATCACCAGCGGCAGCAGGATCAGTGAGGCAATCCCCGGCACGATGGCCCCAACAAACCAGGTCGTCCAGGTAATTTCGATTCCCTGACTTCTCGCCAGCTCAGCCACCAGCGGATTGCCGGCCATGGCCGTTAAAAACATCGTACAGACGATAGCATCGATCTGCGACACGCAGATCATCAAGAACGCCCCGGCTTTTCTCGCCGTCGCCCCGGGTTCGGACTGGTAGGCGGTGGCGATGGACTGGGTAATGGGGTACATAATTCCGCCCCCTCGCGCAGACGCCGAGGGAATCCCCGGCCCAAGCACCACGTCCGACAGGGCCAGGCCATAGGCTACCCCCAGCATGCTGGATCCGCATTTAGAGATAAACCACAGCGCTACCCGTTTCCCCAGCCCGGTCTTGATCACCGCCCGGGAGATAAACATCGCGATACCAATCAGCCAGATAGTGCCGTTGGCAAACCCGGATAACGCCGCGACTTTGTCGCTCTTACCCGGCGAGAGAGGCGTCACCCCCAAAAAGGCAGAGACGATCAACGCAATCATCGTCACCGCTCCCATCGGGAGCACCTTCAGAATAATGGCAAAGATAGTGGCGGCAAAAATGGCAAACATCTGCCAGGCGTGGAGGGTGAGCCCATCGGGCGGTGGCGTATACCAGATAATTACACCGAAGAGTATTGTCAGAACGGCTTTCCACAGCGGGAAAGCCAGCTTCACATCCAGAGGCTGAGTAGGTTCAGTCATATGCATCTCCTTTTTCTTGTATCTTTAAGGGGATACTCACGACTGAGCCATGATTCTCATCAACAAAGCGCCAACGTTTTTTTGGCTAAATAGTTCTCTTTTACACCATGTCGAGCGGCGTTTTATAGCCCGGCGCCGGAAAAGCCTGTTCCATCAGTGCGATATCGTGCTCATCCAGTACCACATCAAGCGCGGCGGCGTTCTCTTCGACGTGGGACACACTGCTGGCTTTTGGAATCGCGATCACGCCCTGATGACTGATGACCCACGCTAATAACAGCTGGGCTACGGTGATGCCTTTTTGTATCGCCAGTTGGTTCAACACAGGATGACTCATTAAGCCATTGCGCAGGCGACCTGCCTGGGCCAGCGGGCTGTAGGCCATCACCGGTAGCGACCGTTGCTGGCACCACGGCAGCAGGTCGTGCTCAATGCCGCGTGACGCGAGGTGATAGAGCACCTGATTGGTGGCACAGCGGGTGCCGTCAGCCACCTGCCACAGCGCCTGCATCTCGTCCACATCGAGATTTGAGACGCCCCAGCGGCGTATTTTTCCCTGCGCGACCAGCTTCTCCATTGCCTCAACGGTTTCGGCGAAGGTGAACTCCCCGCACCAGTGCAACAGATACATATCGAGATAGTCGGTGTGCAGACGGCGCAGGCTGGCCTCGCAGGCGGCCACTATTTTTTGCCCGCCGGCATTCCACGGATAGACCTTGGAAACCAGCATCACCCGGTCACGCAGGCCACGAATCGCCTCGCCCACCACCTCTTCTGCCCCGCCATCGGCGTACATTTCGGCGGTATCGATCAACGTCAGCCCTTGCTCTACGCCCGCACGTAGTGCAGCGACTTCCTGCGCGCGCCGGGCACTGTTTTCGCCCATAAACCAGGTGCCCTGCCCGATAGCCGGAACCACCGCACCCTCGCCAAAACACACTGTTTTTCCCATCATCGACTCCTCGGGTTATGTTGTTGCACCACCGTAATGCAAAACGGGGCGTAACGCCCCGTTATGATGCATGAATTTCTTCGTTGTGGTGCACAACGACTGCCAATCAGAAGGTATAGGTGATCCCGGTAGAGATCAGGCCGCTCCAGGATTTGTCCACCATCGGGCTGTCGGTAATTTCATCGGCCAGGCGGGTGTAGCGCGCGACGCCATAGACGCTCCAGTCACCGAGGAAACGATAGTTTGCTGACAGCTCAAGGTAGGGATTCCAGCTGCTGTCCGGGTCGTAGCTGCGCATACCGCTACGATTTGACTCATGCTGTGACACACCGTAGTAGTATTCGTTCTGATTGTCGCTGTTCCACTCGAGGCCAATGCCCGGCGTCACGGTCAGGTTGCCGTTGGTATAGCGATACAACCAGGCCGCATCCCAGGTGATACCGTTGCTCTGATCCAGCGTATCGCCCGCGAGAGTGGTGCGCAGAAAGCCATATTGCGTGTTGTGGATATAGGTCAGCCCGGCCATCATCGTGGTTTTACGACGGTCCAGCTTGCGCATTTGCTCGCTGTCGCTGTCGCCCGGCTTGAAGTACATCGGCGACCAGTAGGCGGTAATAGACAGTTTGTCGCTGTTGTCATTCCATAAATAGTAACCGCCACCTAAGCCGTGAAACCAAAAGCTGTCGCTCTCATAGCTGATAGCCGGGACCGGATAGACATCGGCATCATATTGTTTATACGGGCTCTCGACGATACCCACGCCGGCCCCTAACGTAAATTTCCCTTCAGCGTGGGCCGCTGAAACAGATGCTGCAAGGCACACACTGAGTGCCAGCGGTTTGATCTTATTCACAATCCATTTTCCCGTTTGTCAAATAATACGCCCCGGCAGTTTAACGTCGTAGACCTCATGCCTCAAATTCTTTACCCGTCATTACATAAAACCATCCAATCTGGCAGCAACCTGTGACCATTCGCTTGCAGTGAAATGACACCACGGTGACAGCACCTGGCAATAGATGCGAAATCGCCGTGCTTTTCCGGATGAGTTATTGATATGTCATTGAAATTGTATTTTGGCTGCATGCAAGTTTTCTAAATGCATCTACGCTTTAATTTAGAAGACGTCTTTCTGCCGCACGCGATCTTTATCCCCCCAACAACCTGGCATAAGGGTTGCTGGAGAATCAGTGAACGTCGTGCAGTTTACCTCTTCCGGGAGCTCCCACTATTCATATGAACGGCTCTCAACTTGTGCTAAAAACGAAAGGACGGCATGCCATGAATATATTCGATCACTATCGCCAGCGTTATGAAGCTGCCAAGGACGAAGAGTTCACACTGCAGGAATTTCTGACCATCTGCCGGCAAGATCGCAGTGCTTATGCCAACGCGGCAGAACGGCTACTGATGGCTATTGGTGAACCAGTTATGGTCGATACGGCCCTGGAGCCACGGCTGTCCCGTCTCTTTTCAAACCGGGTAGTCGCACGCTATCCGGCATTTGAAGAGTTTTACGGTATGGAAGATGCTATTGAGCAGATCGTTTCTTACCTGAAACATGCCGCGCAAGGCCTGGAAGAGAAGAAACAGATCCTGTATCTGCTGGGGCCGGTCGGGGGGGGTAAATCATCGCTGGCCGAACGGCTGAAGTCCTTGATGCAGCGTGTACCGATTTACGTCCTCAGCGCTAACGGTGAACGTAGCCCGGTCAATGACCATCCACTTTGCCTGTTTAACCCGCAGGAAGATGCGCAGATTCTGGATAAAGAGTATGGCGTACCGACCCGCTACCTCGGCACCATTATGTCGCCGTGGGCGGCAAAACGTCTGCATGAGTTCGGCGGCGACATCACCAAATTCCGCGTCATCAAAGTCTGGCCCTCCATCCTTGAGCAGATTGCCATCGCCAAAACTGAACCCGGTGATGAAAACAACCAGGATATCTCGGCACTGGTCGGTAAAGTGGACATTCGTAAACTGGAGCACTACGCCCAGAACGATCCGGACGCCTATGGCTACTCCGGCGCCCTGTGCCGTGCCAACCAGGGGATTATGGAGTTCGTCGAGATGTTTAAAGCGCCAATTAAGGTGCTGCATCCGCTGCTGACGGCGACCCAGGAAGGTAACTATAACGGTACCGAAGGTATTTCCGCCCTGCCGTTCAACGGCATTATTCTCGCCCACTCGAACGAATCGGAATGGGTGACCTTCCGTAATAATAAAAACAATGAGGCCTTCCTCGACCGTGTGTATATCGTCAAGGTGCCTTATTGCCTGCGCATTTCCGAAGAGATGCGTATTTACGAAAAACTGCTCAATAACAGTGAGCTGACCCATGCGCCTTGCGCGCCCGGCACCCTGGAGACGCTGTCCCGCTTCTCTATTCTCTCGCGCCTGAAAGAACCGGAAAACTCGAGCATTTACTCCAAAATGCGCGTTTATGACGGTGAGAGTCTGAAAGACACCGACCCGAAAGCGAAATCCTACCAGGAGTATCGCGATTACGCCGGCGTTGATGAAGGTATGAATGGTCTGTCCACCCGCTTCGCCTTCAAAATATTGTCACGCGTGTTTAACTTTGACCACGCAGAAGTCGCCGCCAACCCGGTGCATCTGTTCTATGTGCTGGAGCAGCAGATTGAGCGTGAGCAGTTCCCGCAGGAGCAAGCGGAACGCTATCTGGAGTTCCTCAAAGGCTATCTGATCCCGAAATACGCCGAGTTTATCGGTAAAGAGATCCAGACCGCCTACCTGGAGTCCTACTCCGAATACGGGCAGAACATTTTCGACCGTTATGTCACCTATGCGGACTTCTGGATCCAGGATCAGGAGTATCGTGACCCGGATACCGGTCAGCTGTTCGACCGTGAGTCCCTGAATGGGGAGCTGGAAAAAATTGAGAAGCCTGCCGGGATCAGCAACCCGAAAGACTTCCGTAACGAGATCGTCAACTTCGTGCTGCGTGCAAGGGCCAACAACAATGGCCGCAATCCAAACTGGACCAGCTACGAAAAACTGCGCACGGTTATCGAGAAGAAAATGTTCTCGAATACCGAAGAGCTGTTGCCGGTCATTTCGTTCAACGCCAAAACCTCAACCGACGAGCAGAAAAAACACGACGATTTTGTCGACCGTATGATGGAGAAAGGCTATACCCGCAAGCAGGTCCGTCTGCTGTGCGAATGGTATCTGCGTGTACGTAAATCGTCCTGACGGAGCAGCCCGGCAGTGAGGTCACTGCCGGGTATATAACAACTGCGTATGCCCGAATCAGTCGGCGATGGGCGTGGGAACAGCCCAGGGACAGCGGCCTGCAAAGCAGACCGCCATGGCTTGAGTGATGAACGGCAGAGTTGGCAATTGCGGTACAGGAGGGCATATGACCTGGTTCATAGACCGGCGCCTGAACGGGAAAAATAAAAGTGCGGTGAACCGCCAGCGCTTTTTGCGCCGTTATAAGGCGCAGATAAAACAGTCGATCTCCGAGGCAATTAACAAGCGCTCGGTCACCGATATTGACAGCGGAGAGTCCGTCTCCATCCCAACGGACGATATCAACGAACCGATGTTTCATCAGGGTCGCGGGGGGTTGCGCAGCCGCGTGCATCCCGGCAACGATCACTTCGTTCAGAACGACCGTATCGAACGTCCTCAGGGCGGCGGGGGCGGCGGCGGAAGCGGTCAGGGGCAAGCCAGCGCCGATGGTGAAGGCCAGGACGGGTTTGTTTTTCAGATCTCCAAAGACGAGTACCTTGACCTGCTATTTGAGGACCTCGCCCTGCCGAATCTGAAAAAAAACCAGCAACGCCAGCTGACCGAGTTTAAAACCCACCGCGCCGGCTTTACCGCTAACGGGGTGCCGGCCAACATTAGCGTCGTCCGCTCGCTGCAGAATTCGCTGGCGCGGCGTACCGCCATGACCGCCGGCAAACGCCGCGAGCTACGGGCTCTGGAAGAAGATCTCGACACCATCAGCAAAAGTGAGCCGGCGCAACTGCTGGAGGAAGACCGTTTACGCCAGGAGATCGCCGAGCTGCGGGCCAAAATCGACCGGGTACCGTTTATCGATACCTTTGATTTGCGCTATAAGAACTACGAAAAACGGCCTGAACCTTCCAGCCAGGCGGTGATGTTCTGCCTGATGGACGTGTCGGGTTCCATGGATCAGGTGACTAAGGATATGGCCAAACGTTTTTACATCCTGCTGTATCTGTTCCTCAGCCGGACTTATAAAAACGTCGAAGTGGTCTATATTCGCCACCATACCCAGGCCAAAGAGGTCGACGAGCATGAATTCTTCTATTCACAGGAGACCGGCGGCACGATCGTCTCAAGCGCCCTGAAGCTGATGGATGAGGTAGTGAAAGCGCGCTATGACCCATCACAGTGGAATATCTATGCGGCACAGGCGTCCGATGGCGATAACTGGGCCGATGACTCACCGCTGTGTCATGAACTGCTGGCGAAAAACATCCTGCCGGTGGTGCGTTACTACAGCTACATCGAGATAACCCGCCGCGCGCACCAGACGCTGTGGCGTGAATACGAGCATCTGCAGGAGAAGTTCGATAACTTCGCTATGCAGCATATCCGCGATCAGGAAGATATCTACCCGGTCTTCCGTGAACTGTTCCACAAGCAGGGTACCACCACAACCGATTAACTCATTTAAATCAGTCAGTTACTTACAGTATCTGACTGATTTTCTTTTGTTTCCTATATTATATTTATTTCATTACTTTCAATGTGTTGCATTTCATTTTGGGGAAAGTGAGTAGACATCATCTTGCTAAATACCGGCCATAACGTGAGGGAACAGAGGTACTAATCCTCTCCTGGCTACCAAAAAATCACATCATATGCCATAGTATTTGCTATTTTTACCCCTTTAAAATTCTGTTGATAGTTACAGGTTTGAAGCTCAGCCATTAACCTTCTCGATTCCCATACCCTTTCATTAGGCACAGTCGATATCGGGCCTCAGTTCTTTACATGTAACGGTCCCTGTGGTGATTTTTTTATCTCGGGATATCGTTCAGGTGGAGTTTGCCTTGTGCCAGTGATCCATTACTCAACAGTAAGTGACGAAACGTCTAGATTCTGGGATATTGCAACTTGCCCCAAAAAAACCAACAAGCATCTCAGATCGCTTCAAGGCTTTTTTTGTTCCATGAATAGAGTTTCTATGGTTTCGACTCACATACGCATTAGGCTACACCTATCAAAAATAAAATAGGAATTGCCTAAGCTAATTGTTAAGAGGATTATTAGGCAATGCTTAGCGGTAAAGTATTGGGCCGAGCCATTGAGCAGGCCATAAACAAGAAGCTTTCAACAGGCTCTGCCAAAAGTAAGGCGGAAATTGCACGCCATTTTAAAATCAAGCCCCCGTCAATCCACGACTGGATCAACAAGGGTTCTATATCAAAGGATAAATTACCTGAACTTTGGAATTACTTTTCCGATGTAGTCGGTCCTGAGCATTGGGGGTTACACGGATACCCGGACTCTAGTGGACACAATCCAACGGACGAAGGAGTTATCAATGACGGATCTTTTTCTTACCTCTACAACCAAGCTTCTGATGAAAAAAAAGCTATAGTTGACTTCATCCTTCTAAAAAAAGGAAATGACTTCCCAGATTGGGCAGATAGCGATGCCAGAGCATACGTTGACTCACTTGAAATGAAAGTAAGGAGATGGTCAGAACATACAAATGACTTAAATAAACAGACTAAATCCAGAGCTTAGACTTATATGATCAAATGAAAAAATGTTGTATGTTCCGTCTATGCGGGCCTAAGCTCCAAATCATTCACATATCTTAATCCCTGTGGGGAGACGGGTTACATTAACCTATCTCGGATTCAGATTTTCTTTGATGTAACAGCAGGTTTTATCTTTGCATGGAGATTACATGGAAAACTTCAAAGCGCGTCTTAAAAATCATATAGAGCACGTTAAAAACGTTAGAGAGCACTGTACTACTGAAGAAACAACAAAACAGGCTTTGATACTTCCCTTTTTGGACATATTAGGCTTTAACGCCTATGACCCACAAAAGGTTAAGGCAGAATATGGTGCAGACTTTCCTGGCGTAAAATCTGGAGAACGAGTGGATTATGCGTTGTTCTGCCAAGGGGTACCCGTCATGTTTATTGAAGCCAAAGGCTGTAAAGAGAAAATCGATAACCATTGCCCGCAACTATCAAGATATTTTAATTCTACACCAGAAGTTACAATCTCAGCTATCACCAATGGCATTGAATGGCGTTTTTTCACAGATCTTAATGAAAAAAACATAATGGATTCAACGCCATTTCTGCGTATCATGATGGATGATATAAAAGACTCTGACGCAGAACAGCTATTCAGATTTCGACACGATAAATTCAAACCAGAAGCACTAAGAACCCTGGCAGAAGAAAGTGTATATATATCTGCTTTTGTAAAAGTTGTAAGTGCTAGCCTTCGTGAAGTTGATCATGAATTCGTCCGGTATGTTGCAGGACGTGCTAATATCGGCCGCCAGTTAAATCAAAGATTTATTGAAACCATCACACCTCTAGTCAGGCAAGCAGTTGAGAGATCAGTAAGTGAAATGGTTGTCTCTGGGCTATCATCGAGAACATCTTCCGCTAACGTTGAAGCCTCCGACAATGATAGTAGCACTGAGAACACTGTAGTTGATGAACGTGCAGATATTGTTGATGCAGAAAACCCGAACATAGTAACAACCTACAATGAGCGGATTTTACTTGAAAAAATCACTTCAATAACTGGCCCTGCATACGAGCTGCAAGCAAAAGATACAGAGTCATATTACTCTATACTTTTTCAAGGTAAGACTAATCGCTGGTTGGTTCGTTACTACGACAAGAAGAGTCGTTCATCAATTCAATTGCCTATTGATATAAATGAGATAACGGGCAATGAAATTAAAAGAGCTGGTCTTGAATATGATAACAATAGGATCTTCATAGAAAACCCTGAGGATGTGTTAAGGATTTCGGGTTTAATTCTTGATTCTTTACAGTATGTCCAAAACGATGAGAATTTCAGAAAGAGACGCCCATAATTGATTTCATCGGATATACTCCTGTCAACATATCCCGCTTCGGCGGGATTTTTATGCTCATTTTCCCCTTCACTTGCCTAAGATGTGATGCCATTGGAGTGACTCTCAGCTAAGTAATATCAATATTAAGGCAATGAATACCTGCTCATAACACCATTAACTATCCAATTTTTAATGTTATAACACCACATCTGATATATTTTACGTATCGTTTGGCGGACGAGTTTTAGAGATAAATCAGTCAGCGACGCGACGTTTCTGGCTGATTTTTTGCCTTCCCCTTCCCCCGGCAACATTCACCTTTGATGAACGCCCCATGGCCTGCACCGGCAGACCATGGGATTTAACGCCTTGATGCGGCATTGCGCATCAGAAGTTGTATTTCACACCGACGCGATAACGCGTTTGTCGCTCATCCGTCACTTTACTGCCCGAGATATTGCCGATAGCCATATACGGCGACCAGTTCTTATCGATTTTGTAGGTCAGTTTGAAATCATGGGTCCATTCATAGCTTTCATTGTCTGACAGAATCACCCCAGCAGAGTTGGCTTTTTTATAGTCAAACTCATAGTCCAGCTGATAGTCATTGAAGAACTTCCACGACAGAACGCTGGTCAGGTTATAGCCGTTCTCTGAAGTGTCCTTTTTGGAGCCGATATTGGTAGAGTTACGCTTGAAGTACGGGCGATAGCGCAGCGTGGCGCTGACATCCTTACTCAGGTTGACCTTGCCACGCAGATAAGGACGATAGTTGTTTGAGGTTGAGCTACTATCCAGCGAAAAACCCGGTTCAACCTGAAAGGTGTCATTGATTTTATAGACATAGCTGGCGATCGCTTCTGTCCCGTTACTGACGGTCTCATGCCAGGCCTTATCTTTCTTCTGTGATCCCTTCCATTTGCCTTCCAGCGACAGGCCAAAACCATTGGCGAAGCGATGAGACATTAGCAATCTGTCTTTATGGTTATTACCGCCGCTGTCGTTAATTTCGTGACGATAATCGAAAGTCACCGCCTGAGCTGAAATGCTTAAAAGTGAAGCTGTAAGTAATAAAATTGGACGTAACATATAACCCTCTATTTTTATATTCCAAAGGTAAGGAAATTCCCTGCGCATTACCCCCCAAAGAATTCAAGTTGCTGGTAGACGACAAGGCCGCCAATCCCCAATCAACTTGAAGAAAGAAAGGTATAGCCGGGGAATAAATAAAATCATTTTAATAATGGGTGTGTGGTGCCGGGTGCCTCCCGGTGAATTGGGTGCTGAAACACCAATCCGTCCATAAAAATAGAAACATCATCAGAGGATACTCTCATGTCAGCATGACCCCTCCGCATAGGGGGATTCACCACACATAATTCCGTCACATGCATTAAAAACAACAACTAATGATTAAATGATTTTATGGATTACACTTTCACATAAATTGAAATATCGTTTTGAGATCGAGATCCAATTATTTATCGACAAATTAAAATTTATTAAAATACATTTATTAAAGAAATTCCTAAAAAATCACCCCAGTAAATACAACAAGTTATATAAAATCACCGGCAACTGAGCATTTAATTGTCTGAAAAAACCAGGCCATAAACCCAAAGTAAATTAAAAATCGACCTGGAGAAAAGATAAGATGTGAGCAATAAAATACCGTAAGCTTGCCGGGTAATTTTGCGACTGACAGCGGCTGCAGGCTAAACAAAAGACAAACCAATTTACTGACATGGTTGATTTATTGGGACCGCGACACAACACTCAGAGAAACATCTGCGATGCACGCAGAAAATAACCGCATCACGACCGCTGGAGTCTCACGATGACTATCTATGGAAAGGACAGTTTTTACCTCTATGGGATAGAGAAAATTCTGAAAGAGTTACATCCTGAAGGGAATACAAAAAATAATAGTGAACAACCATATGTGTATGTCACCGCCGGCATGGAGGTGCATGAAATATACTCTTTGTTATTGACCAGGCCGCCGGTGCACCACTCTGTATTTATAACATCTGAGCGTTATTTGGATACGATAAACCAACTTTTTCCGGGATTAATAAAATTATATCTGCCGGAGCGGCTGGGCGTCGAAGCATTACGGCAGGCACTGTGGGTTATACGCTTGTTAGGGCAACAAAACAAAATGGCGGACTATCTGCCCCGCCCCTTCAAATTTACCACCGCGGAGCAACAGATCATGAGGCTGCTCGTACGCGGGCACTCGTTGGGAGACATAGCCCGGATTCGGGGCGTCAGCCCGACCACGGTCAGCGTCCAACGCAATGGCCTGATGAAACGCACGGGTACGAAAAGCCTGCAGGAGCTCTGCTCACTCTATAGCGCGCTGAACCCCCATTAACAAAAACGGCCCACGGTGCAATACCGCGAGCCGTTGACGACGGAGCACAAGCCGTTAGTGAAGTCGCCGGGCGTCAGGCCGTTTCGACACAGGCGCTTTCTGGTAGCACCCCGGTCTTCATCTCCGCCATCACCAGGCCAGCGATGTCGGCGTGCTGATGCACCTTGCCGCACTGCAGAATGATCTGTCGTGCATTGTCGTAGCCCGGCGCCCACAGTCGGTTATTCAACAGCACGTCTTTATAGATGGCAATCAGTGGTTTCTTCCACGCTGCCGCCATATGCACAACTGAGGTATCAGGCGAGATAATCAGGTCGGCACCGGCAATGAGTGCCATCGCATGATGCAGAGTCTTAAACGGGTTGATGCTAACCCCTTCCGGTAACGGGAGGCGGATTTCATTCCGGTGATCGAGCAAAATAATGTGCACGTCAGAGTAGGCTTCGCGCAGCCTGTCGATGATGGTCGACAGTTGCTCCTGCGACAAACTGCGGTCCGCATGGCCTGCAAAAATATTAATAACGATCTTTCTCCCGGCCAACCCGCCGAGATAGGCACGGACTTGTTGATCAATATCCGCTGGAATATGCAGGTCATATCCCTCAAGGTGGCTGGCATCAAGATGCAGATAGTCGGCAATAAAGGTAAAGGTTTTGCTGACGTGCCAGCGTTCACAATCAAATGCAAAAGATTTGGTGTAATGGTTAATCGATGCCCATTTATTAAAGCCCAACACCGATTTTGCTTTTATTTGTCGCAGTAACAACATGCGGTGTATGGGCATATCGAAAAGCGAAGGGTCAATAACAATATCGTACTTATTATTCGCCAGCTCATTAATAACAGACTTAGGAACGTTATGGGTAAATTTACGCAGAAAATCGCTTGAGGAAACATTCTCTGCTTCATAGATCCGGCGGATGCCTGGATGATTTTTCATGACCAGGCTGTTCGATTTGGTCAGCAGAAAATCGACGATATAACCCGACTCATGCAGGCATTTCACCAGCGCCGAGTCAACGACGACATCGCCTATCGCACCTTCATTGCGCATCAGCAGCACCGTTTTTGCCGAGGATAACGCGGTGTCACTGCGCTTGTTGTTGTCCCATAATGTTTTCGCAATATAAACACGCATAACATTGCGGATTTTCTTAGTAAAGTAATTACGGCGCCTGTTCAACTCCCTTATTTTTTTGAATTTTCGGGGGGATACGCGCACCGCGGTGTTTGCTTTCATCATAACCTCGTAACCACAATCAATAACATTCCTGCTGGTTTTGTTAAGGACTAAATAAAATAAGAAAAGTTCGATTGCGTAATATAAATCTTTACACCAGGAACATTCCAGCACTTTCCTTTGGAGACAAAATGAGTAAATTATGGATTAATTACGGATAATACCGTAGGTCATTAACGCCGACCTGCACAGACTGGCAATTCATCGTCACCAACGGTTTTCATCTCTTAAGAAGAAGCTTATGCTGACAGTTTTGCCATGGTGGAAGTCATAAGATGAACGATCCGCAAAAACAGGATACCCATCGTCAGTTGCTCGAACTGCTTGATAACAATCAGGCGCACTATCGCGTGGTAGAACATGAGGCCGTCGGCAAGTGCGAAGCCGTTTCAGACATTCGCGGCACCGCGCTGGGCCAGGGCGCAAAAGCGCTGGTCTGCAAAGTCAAAGGCAACGGCGTGAATCAACATGTGCTGGCGATCCTCGCCGCCGACCAGCAGGCCGACCTGTCGCGTCTGGCACAGCATCTTGGCGCACGCAAAGCCTCACTGGCCAGCCCGGCCGAAGTCGATACCCTTACCGCCTGTGTTTTTGGCGCCATTCCACCTTTCAGCTTTCATCCTGCGTTACGGCTGATCGCCGACCCGCTGCTGTTCGACCGCTACGCTGAAATCGCCTTTAATGCCGGCCTGCTCGAGAAGTCGATCATCCTCAACACCGCCGACTATTTGCGCATTGCCCGTCCGGAGTTACTGGCGTTTCGTCGCGAGGACTGACGTTTGCCTCTGGCGTGCCGCTGGTGATTATTATGCAGATGCATGAATACGCCGCCGGAAAGCAAAAAAAGCCTGTTTACTCACGCTATTACGCGTAAAGTAGACAGGCTTATTCTGTTGGCAAGGATCCCTTTTTATGTTCGATACCACCCTGTTTATTCTTCTGGGGCTGGCAGCGTTGGGTTTTGTTAGCCATAACACCACCGTCGCCATTTCTATCCTCGTGTTAATTATTGTCCGCGTCACGCCGCTCAACGTCTTTTTCCCGTGGATTGAAAAACAGGGTCTGACGATCGGCATTATCATTTTGACCATCGGGGTGATGGCACCGATTGCCAGCGGCACCCTGCCACCGTCTACGCTCCTTCACTCTTTCGTAAACTGGAAGTCGCTGCTTGCCATTGCCGTCGGGGTATTTGTTTCATGGCTCGGCGGGCGCGGCGTTGCGTTGATGGGCTCACAGCCGCAGCTGGTGGCCGGTCTGCTGGTCGGTACGGTGCTGGGGGTGGCGCTGTTCCGCGGCGTACCGGTTGGCCCGCTGATTGCCGCCGGGATTATCTCGCTGTTTATCGGGAAGTCGTAGTCAGACTCGCCAGGTAGCGTCCTGGCGTCTGCCCCAGCCCCTTTTTGAACATGGTAATAAAGGCGGTGGTCGAGTCGTAGCCCAGGGTTTGCGCCGTCTGCTGCACCGTCTGGCCGCGAATTAACATTTGCAGAGCCAGAATCAGCTGTAGCTGATGCCGCCAGCGGCGAAAGCTCAGCCCGGTCTCACGCACCACCAGCCGTGCCAGATTGCGTTCGCTCATGGCAAACTCTGCGGCCCACTGCCCCAGTGTCTGCCAGCGGGCCGGATCAACCGCCATCACCTCTGCCATTTGCCGGATCCGGGGGTGGGCAGAAACCGGTAGCTGAAGATGCTCCTGTGGCTGTTGCGGTAACTCATCAAACAACACCTGTACCAGCCGCTGCGTCGTCGGATGGGTTAATTCCGCCCCACTCCGACCGGCAAGCGCCAGAATCAACTCGCGGACCAGCGGCGAGATTTTTAGCGTACAGCAATGCTGCGGCATCGCTGCCGCCTCGGGCTCAATAAACAGAAAGCTGATTTGCGCCCCGGGCGTCGCGCGATTGCTGTGGGGCATCTGCCCGGGAACCCATACCGCATACTGCGGCGGCACCATCAGCATGGCGTTTTCCACCTCACAGGTGAGCGCGCCGTGCAGCGCAAGAATCAGCTGGCCTTTACGGTGCTGATGCAACGGAATGAACTGTTCGTCTTCCACTACCTGAATGCGAAATGCGAGGGCCGCCTCGTGACCGCTGTCGGGGTCGTAGCCGTCAAGACCGAGTCCAATCATCATTTTGTCCGATATTAGCGATAATCTGTCATTTTAGCTTGATTTAAACAGAGGACAAACGCGTTATGGTAAGCGCCCTGTTTATTCGTCAGAGAACGCCATGAGTTCTGTTTTGTCTTCTGCCACCGGCCGCCGCAATCTGCTGCTGATTACCGGTATTTTATTGATTGCCGCCACACTGCGGGTCACCTTTACCGGCACTGCTCCGCTGCTGGATGCCATTCGCGCTGAATATGCGCTGACAACCGCGCAAACCGGGATGCTCACCACGCTCCCGCTGCTGGCCTTTGGCCTGATCTCACCGCTGGCGGCGGGTGTCGCCCGACGCTTCGGCATTGAGCGTAGCCTGCTGGTCGCGTTGATCCTGATTTGCCTCGGTATCGGCCTGCGTTCGCTACCTTCAACCTTCCTGCTGTTTGGCGGGACGGCAATCATCGGCTGCGGCATTGCCCTCGGCAACGTGCTGCTGCCGGGCTTAATCAAGCGTGATTTCTCCGGGCATGTTGCCCGAATGACCGGCGCCTATTCACTTACCATGGGCGGCGCGGCGGCGCTGGGATCGGCGATGGTGGTTCCGCTGGCCATGGCCGGCTATGGCTGGCGCGGTGCGCTCCTGATGTTGATGGTATTCCCGCTGCTGGCATTACTGTTCTGGCTACCGCAATCGCGTAAGCCTACGGTCTCACCATTGACCGGCTCTGGCGCGATACATCATCGCGGGATCTGGCGCTCCGCCCTGGCGTGGCAGGTGACGCTTTTCCTCGGTATCAACTCGCTGGTGTATTACGTGATTATTGGCTGGCTGCCCGCCATCTTGCAGAGCCTCGGCTACAGCGAGGCACAGGCAGGCT
The DNA here is from genome assembly GCF_051131745.1 of Klebsiella sp. R390. Taxonomy (NCBI): domain Bacteria; kingdom Pseudomonadati; phylum Pseudomonadota; class Gammaproteobacteria; order Enterobacterales; family Enterobacteriaceae; genus Klebsiella; species Klebsiella sp. R390. The sequence continues at coordinate 477,357 of NZ_CP180445.1, forward strand.
CCCTGCATGGCTTGCTGCAACTGGCCACCGCCGTACCAGGCCTGGCGATTCCGCTGATTCTCCATCGGCTGAAGGACCAGCGCGGAATTGCAATTCTGGTGGCTTTACTGTGCGCCATCAGCGCCGGCGGTCTGTGGTTCTGGCCCGGACAGGCGATATTGTGGACGCTGATCTTTGGCTTTGGTTCGGGTGCTACGATGATCCTCGGACTGACTTTTATTGGCCTGCGCGCCAGTTCCGCGCATCAGGCGGCGGCGCTGTCGGGTATGGCGCAAGCGGTCGGCTATCTGCTGGCAGCCTGCGGACCACCGTTGATGGGGAGAATACATGACGCCAATGGCAACTGGCAGATCCCGCTGCTCGCCGTGGCGCTGATTTCGCTGGTGATGGCGGTGTTTGGCGCCCTCGCCGGCCGTAACCGGGAGATCGCCGGATAACCTGCCACTGCACCGCTACGCCGCCAGCACGCTGGCGGCATCTTCACACCCGATGGCGGTGTTAATGGCTCGCCGCATATAATAACGCCTGCACCAGCGGCGACGGTCGGCCTTCCAGGGCATGACGTTCATGCTGGAACAAGGTCGCCACGAAGAACGGGTGGGTGACCAGCTCTACTGCCCGGATTTCTCCTTCGTCATCCCAGCCGGTAACCCGCAGATCGCCCTGCTCGAGTTCAGCCGCAAAGCTCTCAGAAATGCCATAGTTGCAGTGGTAGCCCTCTTCGATATTATCGCGGCCATAGGCGCGCGCAATCAGGGTGTTGGCGCGCAATTCAATCGTGTCCGATTTTTCCACCAGCGAGCAGCTTAATGGCGCAATGACCATCCGCCCTTCGGTGTCGGTTTCCGCATGCGCCGCGTCCTGCCAGCCCAGGACATTGCGGGCATATTCGATAATCGCGTGCTGAAAACCACCGCAGGTTCCGAGAAACGGCACGCTGTTTTCACGCGCATAGCGAATGGCGGTAAACGCCCCTTCGGCATGTTGGTACGGGCTGGCGGGCACCACCCAAATCGCATCGTAGTCGGCGAGCGCATCGGCATCATGGATATCGCGAGTTGCCAGCCAGTCATAGCGTACCGGCAGTTCCAGTACGGCGGCGGCATCATCGATAGCAAGGGGAATCGCTTTATGGGCAATCACGTCAGGATTGTAGTCGCCAACCAGGGCAATACGCAGGGGGGAGTTCATAGCAGGTTCCTTATGTCATAGCGGTTTTCGGGTAACACAAGGAAGCTCAGGTTAGCGATCTCCGGTGCAGAACACAATCCCTATTTTTGCGGGGAGATCCTGCCGTTTTTGCGGCGCTTTCCTGCGGGTAATTTTCACCTGAAGGCGCTATGGTATAGCACAGAGCAACACCGACGGACGGAATATGAAAAGCAAGATTCTGGTCAGCGCCTGCCTGATGGGGTTTCAGGTGCGTTATAACGGCAGTGAAAAGGCCCAGCTTGCCGGGATGCTGGCGCGCTGGCAGCGCGATAACCGGCTGGTGATCCACTGCCCTGAGCTGGCCGCTGGTCTGCCAGTTCCGCGGCTTCCCGCAGAAATTGTCAGCGCCCAGGGAGCCGAGGTGATGCGAGGCCGTGCGCAGATTGTTGAAAGCAACGGCCAGGACGTCACGGCGCATTATCAGCTTGCCGCCTGGCTGGCTTTGCGGGCCGCCCAGGAATCCGGTTGCGACGCCGCGCTGTTAACCGACGGTAGCCCAACCTGCGGCAGCCAGTTTATCTATGATGGTACCTTTAGCGGACAGCAAAAAGCGGGCTCAGGCGTGGCCGCAGCCCTGCTGCGCGAGCACGGTATTACGGTTTTTTCCGACAGGCAGGTTCCGCAACTCCTCGCCTGGATGACAGCAAGAGAGCACAGCAATGATCCACTGTAAACGGGTATACGATCCGGCAGACCCCAGCGATGGTTATCGTGTGCTGGTGGACCGACTCTGGCCACGCGGGATCAAAAAAGAGGCCCTGCTGCACGATGAGTGGTGTAAAACGCTAACCCCGTCCGCGGCGTTGCGTAAAGCGCTGCACGGCGGGGCTATCGACTTTACCCATTTCAGTCAGCAATATCGCGAAGAACTCGACGCCCAGCGTGACGAGGGACTGCGCCTTGCCACGCTGGCTCGCCAGCAGCCGCTAACCTTGCTGTATGGCGCCAAAGATACCCGGCAAAACCATGCGCTGGTGCTGGCCCAGTGGCTGGAGACGCTGGTCTGAAAGCGGTTTATCAGGACCTGGTGGGATGATCGCGACGCCAGAGCGTCCATTCGTCGATCGTTTCACCGCTAGGCAGTTTACAGTCTGAACGCACGCCCTGTGGGGTTTGCACCGGGATCAGCGCCCCCCCTTTCTGCGTACAGTAAACGGCTGCCGGGTTGGCCATACCAATCTGTTGCGGCGGTGGCGGCGCATCCTGTTGCTGAGCACAGCCGGCCAGGATCAGCGGCAGCATAATCGTCATCCACTTCATGTCTGTTCCTTCTTTGCACAGAGCGCGTATTCGCCCTGATTCTTCATGGTTTCTCCATTTTACCTACACTTTTGCCCGGTAGAGTAGCCCTTGTTCTCGAACTGACCAGAGAACAGATCATTCCATAATCAATGAGTTTTTCCCCGTCGCCCCCGACGGGGCTTTTTTTTGCCTTTTATATGCCTCAACTGCGTACCTCACCAGGCTCCATAGAAAGTACCTTATCGAAATGCGCCCCCTGCCAGAGTCCTTTAATGGAGTCCTTTAACGGACTCCTCACAGACATGCACTGATTCCCCGCTTTACCATTCATCGGCTTTTTTCAGAGCAAAATGTTGTGTCCGGTGCTTGTTGAAGATGTTGGCGCCGTGATTTCTGGCTGTCGTTTCTCATCAAATAACATGATCAAACAGATAATCGCCATACCTTCAAAGACGATGATATTTGATGCGATGCTTTCTGCAGCCCACTCAACACCGTTTGTTCTAGAATTATTTAACCCCACTTTACTCAATGGTAAATCTATGCTGAAGAACAGAGCTTTTTGCATGACATTACTTGCCAATGCAATGGCTATTGCGTGTGGCACAGTGCATGCAGCAGACAACGCAGCGACGACTCCCGCAAATCAAGACGGTGGCAAACCCAACATTGTTGTCATTTTCGGTGATGATGTCGGTTACTCCAACATCAGCGCCTACAACCAAGGTGTGATGGGATATAAGACCCCAAACATTGACAGTATTGCGAATGACGGTGCGAAATTTACCTCCTACTATGCTGAACAGAGTTCAACTGCAGGACGCTCTGCCTTTATCACCGGACAAATGCCTTTCCGTACTGGCCTGAGTAAAGTCGGCATGCCGGGTGCACCACAAGGTATTCAGAAGTCTGACCCGACCCTCGCCAATATTCTGAAGCAATTGGGTTATGCCACCGGTCAGTTCGGTAAGAACCACCTCGGCGACCGCGATGAGTTTTTGCCAACGGCACACGGGTTTGATGAATTTCTCGGTAATCTCTATCACCTGAATGCAGAGGAAGAACCAGAGCATCCGGATTATCCAAAAGACCCAGAATTCCGTAAAGAATTTGGCCCGCGTGGCGTCATTAAAAGCACCGCTGATGGCAAAATTGAAGACACCGGCCCATTAACGTCAAAACGTATGGAAACCGTTGATGAAGAATTCCTGGCAGCAAATAATGACTTTATGGAACGTCAGGTTAAAGCCGGAAAACCATTTTTTACCTGGTTTAACACCACCCGCATGCATTTCAAAACCCACCTGAAACCTGACAGCGTCGGCGTGACTGGTTTAGGAACGTATGCGGACGGCATGGTCGAACACGACAAAATGGTCGGGGAAGTACTTAAGAAAATCAAAGATCTGGGCATTGAAAATAACACCATCGTTATCTATACCACTGACAATGGCCCAAGCCTGGCACTGTGGCCAGATTCAGGTATGACGCCGTATCGTGGTGAAAAAGCTACCGGTTGGGAAGGCGGTTTCCGTGTTCCAGCGATGGTCAAATGGCCGGGCCATATCAAACCGGGCACCACCATCAACGATATGTTTGCCAGTTACGACTGGTTCCCAACACTGGTGGCTGCTGCAGGTGATAACAATGTCAAAGAGGAACTGCTGAAAGGTTATAAAACGACAGCGATGACTTATAAAGTCCACCTGGATGGCTATAACCAGCTCAACTTCCTTGAAGGCCAGGGCAAAGACCAGCGTAATGAGTTCTTCTACTGGAGCGACGATGGCGATCTTCTCGCAATGCGCTTTGGCCGGTGGAAAGCCCATTTCATGATCCAGGAACATACCGGCATGGACGTATGGCAATATCCGTTCACCAAACTTCGCGTACCGAAGATTTTCGACCTGGAAGTGGATCCGTATGAGCGCGGTGATGTGGGCGCGGGCTACAGTATGTGGCTACATGACCACGCCTTCCTGCTCGGCGGTGCGCAAAAATATGCTAAGGATATGCTCAGCAGCTTTAAAGATTTCCCACCGCGTCAGGAGCCGGGTTCATTTACCGTCTCCGATGTTCGCGCGTTGTTGAACAAGAAGAATGGGCCGAGCGAGTAAATAGCGCCCCACGATGAGTTATCGGGACAAACGCTAATCATGAAAAAGGCACTGAGATTCAGTGCCTTTCTTTTTGTCCATTGGCGATACCGAATAGGCCCTGGGTGATTGGGACGCCTTAAGTGACGCCCTTCTGGCACAACGCTGCAGTTACAGGCTCAGTGTGTCTGAGGAGCGCTGAAAGTGAATGCTCCACGTTGCGCGGGAGATATACAGATCACAGGTATTCCCAGTATTAATGTGTTAAATTTGACGTATCTATGTTTACTTTTCGTGAGTAGCTGTCCCCAGCCGGATCTGCTGGTTGTCTCCACTCGCGATCGGGAGCCGTACATTCATGTCAGATTTTATTCTTGCTCGTGTTTCGCAAACACTCGCCAACGAACATTCACTGGAATTATTAGTTCGGCAGCTGCTTGAGATGCTGGAGCTGGTGACCAGAATGGAGTCGACTTATCTGACTCGTATTGATTTTGAAGCACAGCGTCAGCTGATTCTGTATGCGCATAACAGCAGCGTCATGCAGATCCCGGAAGGGTTTTCCGTGCCGTGGAATGATTCATTGTGCAAGCGGGCCATCGACGATAACTGCCAGTTCAGCAATGATGTCAACCATCGCTGGCGTTCATGTATTGCCGCTCAGGATCTGGGGATCATGACCTTTTTCAGCATCCCCGTGCGCCTTGCCGACGGCTCGCTGTACGGCACGCTGTGCGCCACCAGCCGTGATAAACAGCCCTACAACCTCGAGGGCGAGCAGGTCATGGGCCTGTTTGCGAATTTAATCTCTCACTATATTGAAAAAGAGACGCTGGTTGACCAACTGCGTGAGGCCAACGTCGCGTTAGAGATGCACTCTTATACCGATGAACTCACGGGCCTGGCAAACCGTCGCGCGCTATTTAAACACCTGACGTCGATATTTCCCCGCGCGCGTGAGCTGCAGCGCAATATCCTGATGGTCTTTATCGACCTTGACGATTTTAAAGCGATAAACGATCGCTTCGGCCACCAGTGCGGCGACAGTTTCTTGATTCAGATTGGCGAACGCTTAACGGCTCACCTTGAGCCTGGCGATCTGGTGGGGCGGCTGGGCGGTGATGAATTTTTAGTGGTTGGCGCCGAGCGGGATGCCGCACAGCAGCAGGCCTTTGTCGCCACGCTGCGCCAGGCCATAAGCGGGGTGTATCATCTCGCCGGCCGCCGGATTAACTATCCAGGGGCGAGCTTTGGCGTCATTGACGTCAATCCTCAGCACCAGGATGTCGAAAGCGCTTTACGTGCCGCTGATGATGCTATGTATCAGGATAAAAAATCCCGACGCAAAGCAACCTTCCTGCATCTTGATTAAAACTGCCGGGTAATATCCGGTATGATAGCGAGGCTTATGCCCGTCATACTTCAAGCTGCATATGTAATGGATTCTTTTATCGCGGGCACCATGTTTCGCCCCAGGGGTAACACAATGAGATTGGGTATTCTTTTCCCGGTGGCCATCTTTATCGTCGCCGTTATTTTTCTCGGTTGGTTTTTTGTCGGCGGTTACGCGTCGCCGGGAGGCGCGTGATGAAAAAAAGCACCATTATTATGCTTATCGTCGCCATTATTGCGCTGGCCGGCGTACAGTTCGGCTGGTGGTAAGCGCAATGTTGACCATGCCAAAATTGCAGAGTTGTCTTATCCACTCAATAACTTAACGCTATACACTCACTTCATCAGCCGATTCCGCAGGCCCTTTGCCCGCGGACGGTGGACCAGTGGAGAAGTGAGAAATGAAAAAACCGATCGTGTTAACGTTGCTGCTTACGCTATGCACGCTGTTATCGGGTTGTATCGTGCATGATGGCTATCATCACGGGCGCCACCACCATCATTATGACGGCCGCGGGTGGTAATTGAGGGATTAGGCGAGCGAAGGATCACGCTGGGCGAACGTCGGTTCGCCCCGTTTTATAGCAGTTGACGATCAGTCCATCAGTCCTGACGGTCAGAACCTAAAAAGAAGAACCCAAGCGGAATAGAAAACAGCAGCGTGAACACGGTGCTGTAAACGGTCACCATCGCTCCTTGCAGGAAGAACATCGACACTGTCCATTCCGAATACGGCATATTGTATTCGCTGACCACGCCGCCGAACGTCGCGCGTCCTACCACGGTAAGCGCGATGGCAAACACAATCCCTACCGACAAGAAAAATTTCTTGCTGTTTTTATTGCTGATGAGTTTTTGCAGAATCATCCGGGTTCCCTTTTCACTGACCGATAATCGGCTGTATATGTAACACCAATGCAATAAAAATTGAAGGGATTTTGTTACATCGCAGTGATTAACACTGCCTGGCCGGAATGATTACCGGCCAGCGGATCAGGATTGCAGGGTTGCCAGTCGCGCGGCAAAACCGACGAAAACAAGGCCAATCAGGCTGTTACCGATTTTTGCCAGCTTGGTTTTCGTTTTCACATAGCGCGTCACGAATGAACCGGAGAGGATCAGGAAGCTCATATACATAAAGCTAATGACCTCCAGCGTCAGCGCCAGAATAAAGAATGCCAGTCCCGGCGTTTTCGCGCTCACGTCAATAAACTGCACGAAAAACGAGACATAAAAGAGGATGGCTTTCGGATTGGTCAGGCTCAATGTCAGCGAGCGTTTCAGGATCGCACTCCTCGGCTCGGCGCTGGTGTTGGCATGTCCGTCCCGCTGGGTCAGCACGGCGTACAGCATTTTACCACCAAGCCATAGCAGGTAAATCGCGCCCAGATAACGAACGATGTTAAATAACACCGGCGTGGTCTTAATGAGCGTCGCGACACCGGCAAAAGCCAGCATCATCAGCACCGCATCACCGATGAACACCCCAGCTGCCGCCAGGTAACCTTTTTTAACGCCGTGAGCAATACCGGTTTTCAGGACAAAAAAGGTATTAGGGCCGGGAACCAGGATGATAAAAATAGCCCCGACCAGGTAGGTCAAATAATTCAGTACACCAAACTCAGCGAACACGCTGCACTCCTTCGCTTTCAACAAAAAACATGATCGCGCTCACGTTAACGCAACTGCTGCGATTTTGAAAGCGCTTACGGTGCTTGTTGAATTAGTAGAGCGAGCCTTCACCCAGCGGACGTGTTTTGAAACGGCGGTGCACCCACAGATACTGCTCCGGTGCGCGCAGAATCTCTTTTTCGATGACTTTATTGATATAGCTGGCGGCATCCTGCTTATCTTCACCAGGATAATCGTTCAGCACATCACTGATATATAAGGTGTAACCTTTTCTGTCGGCTTTGCGCACCATGCTGATGCTCAGCATCTTCGCCCCTGACAGACGAGAAAGGACATAGGTACCGTTAGTGGTAGCCGCCTGAGGGACAGAGAAGAACGGGGCAAACACGCTGCCTTTCGGGCCGTAGTCTTGATCAGGGGCAAACCACACCGCTTCACCGGCTTTCAGCGCATGCACCAGGCCAGATAAATTACGACGATCGATCATCGCTTTATTCGAACGCAGTCGTCCGCGCGTCTGTACCCACTCCATCAGCGGACTGTTGTGCGGACGATAGGTCGCCATCATAGGCCGACACAGGCCCATAGTACGACCGCCAAGTTCCAGCGACATAAAATGCACGCCAACCACCATCACGCCCTGCCCGGCACTCAGCGCCTTGCTAAGATTCTCGAAACCTTCAACGTCAAACCATTTTTTAACCCGCTCGTCGCTCCAGAACCAGGCCATGCCGGTTTCGATAAGTCCCATACCCAACGACATGAAGTTCTGTTCAATCATTTTTTCCCGCGCTTCGGCGGACATGTCCGGGAAGCACAGTTCCAGGTTACGCCGGGCAATATGCTCCCGACGCTTGAGAAAACGGCGTGAGGCCTTACCCGCGCTGGTACCAATAGTATGAAGAAGTGGATAGGGTAATTGCACGATTAACCAGAGTATGGCGAGGCCAAACCAGGTCCCCCAGTTGCGAGGGTGCAGTAGACTTTTATTAAAAGCGCAAGGCATGATTTTTCCTGTAAACGTCTATAAATGGGGTAACGCTTAAGGAAAAAACGAAGTCCCTTCATCAGTCGTTAGGCGGTACGTATAGCAACTTTGACAATAGTAATCCGGCTAAATTCACTGGGGCAAGTAAAAAACGCCGCTGACATGAAAAAAGCATAATAACGCCACAACTGTAACAGAATGTAAAATAAAAAAGAAGCGCTGATTACAATTATTTACCATGGCAATACTTTTTCCGCTAATTATGCTGTTAATCTGATTGCGCATTATTAAATCAACGGGCATCTTCAGCGATGGCCCCCAGGCGCAGGCCCTGCTATTACTAGGCTAACGCGCGAAACGCCTTGCCCTCACCATTGTCGATGCGCCAGATCATAAAAACAATAAAGGGTCGCCATCAAATGGCGGAAGAATATAGCGATGGGTTCTCGTCGTACCAATAACATTTGAAAATTTCAGGCTACCGATCTTTTCATTCTTTTTTAATCTATGAAATAAGAATCTACTCAATTTTATAAATTTTACTAATGCTTTTACCTTCACAAAATAAATGATTCACCATCTTATTATAACGAATAATTATCGTTCTTTATCCTGAACCAGCGATGATGCCCTGCTGACGCTGCGCTTCCTGGTCTGATACACCGAATGCAGGACAATTTATCAATCGCAACAATCACTTATTGAAATTATTGCCCGTTCGCGGCATTTTAGCCCTATTTTAATTGTAATGAGAACCATTCTCATATTAACATAAACCTTATTGATAACTTGCTTCGAACCCGGTCATGTCTCAGCTTTCCGCCACCAGCACACCTTTGACGCTTGCGTCGCTTTACCAGGCCCATCACGGCTGGCTGAAAAACTGGCTTACCCGGAAGCTACAATCCGCTCATGACGCTGACGATGTTGCCCAGGATACATTCTTACGCGTAATGGGTGGCGACGCGCTCGCCACTATCCGCGATCCAAAATCCTTCCTCTGTACCGTAGCTAAACGGGTGATGATCGATCTGTTCCGCCGTAACGCACTGGAACGCGCCTGGCTGGAGATGATGGCCCAGTTACCTGAAGAGCTGGCCCCTTCCCCGGAATTACAGCAAAGCCAGCTGGAAACCTTGCAGCAGATCGATGCCATGCTCGATGGTCTGAGCAGCAAAGCCCGCGAGGCTTTTTTGCTATCGCAGCTTGAGGGCCTGACCTACGCTGAGATTGCGGTTCGGCTGGGGGTCTCCGTCAGCTCTATCAAAAAATATATCGCCAGAGCAACCGAACACTGCCTGCTTTTCCGCCTGGAGAATGGCCTGTGAACACGTCATTAACCGACTCCCGTCGTCAGGCGCTACGTTCAGCTTCACAGTGGTACGCGGTGTTGAGCGATGGCCGGGCCAATCCTCAGCAGGAGGCGCGCTGGCAGCAGTGGTATGAACAGGATCGCGACCACCAGTGGGCGTGGCAACAGGTGGAAAACCTGCGCCAGCAGATGGGACAACTGCCCGGCACGCTTGCCAACCGCACCCTCAACGACAGTCGTCTGACCCGCCGTCAGGTACTAAAAGGTGTGATGCTGCTGATTGCCGGCGGCAGCGGCTGGCAGATATGGCGCAGCGATCTGGCCACCGGGTACCGTGCCGATTACCGTACGGCCAAAGGCATGCCGGTGCGCCATACTCTCGATGATGGCACCCTGCTCACGCTGAATACCGACAGCGCCGCCGATGTCCGCTTTGATGCCGGTCAGCGGCTGGTCCAGCTGCGCTACGGCGAAATTGCCATTACCACCGCCCGCGATACACTGCAGCGACCGTTTCGCGTGCAGACTCGCGATGGTTTACTCACCGCGCTGGGGACCGAGTTTATCGTCCGCCAGTTTGCTGCCGACACAAGCCTGACGGTACAACAGCACGCGGTAGCAGTCGTCCTGCCCAACGGCCTGAACACCATTATTCACGCCGGCGAAAGCCAGCGCTTTACCCGCCAGAGCTTCTCCCCCCTGCAACCAGTAAACCACAGCGAAGAGAGCTGGACAGACGGCGTACTCAGCTTCCGCGACCGGCCGCTGCGTGAGGTCATCGCTACCCTCTCCCGCTATCGGCCCGGCATTCTGCGCTGCGATCCTGCGGTCGGCGATTTACGGCTGAGCGGTACCTTCCCGCTGGGCAATACCGACACGATTTTGCACATCATTGCCCAAACGCTGCCGGTGAAACTGCAGTTTGCTACCCGCTATTGGGTCACCGTCGTCGCCGCCTGAGAAAAAAAATACAAAAAATTCTCATTCTCCATTGTCCCTTTTCATCTTCTCGTACGACTTAACAGATGAAGACAACCAAAAACGATCATGGAGAACACATGACGCCTTTCCGCGTTTTACGCAAACCGATGCCTCTGGTGATGGCCATCCGTTTAAGCTTGCTGCCGCTCGTGGGGCTGACCGTGGCACCGGCATTTGCCGCTGCCCAGTATGACATTGCCGCCGGGGATTTAGACAATGCACTGAACCAATATGCCGCGCGCAGTGGCATCGCCTTATCGGCAGATGCCGGCCTGACGCGAGGAAAACACAGCAACGGGCTGCACGGCAGCTATGACGTTGAAGAGGGCCTACAAACCCTGCTCGACGGCAGCGGCCTGCAGTTTAAATCGTTGGGCAATAATGCCTGGACCCTGGAACCCGCCCCCGTCAGCACGGAATCGACGCTGACGGTGGTCGGCGACTGGCTGGGCGACGCCCGGGAGAACGATGTGTTTGAACATGCCGGCGCCCGCGACGTTATTCGTCGGGATGATTTCGCCAAAACCGGTGCCACCACCATGCGCGAGGTGCTGAACCGCATCCCTGGCGTTAACGCCCCGGAAAACAACGGTACCGGCAGCCACGATCTGGCGATGAACTTTGGTATTCGTGGGCTCAACCCGCGCCTTGCCAGTCGCTCCACGGTACTGATGGACGGTATTCCGGTTCCGTTCGCCCCTTACGGCCAGCCGCAGCTGTCGCTGGCCCCGGTGTCGCTCGGCAACATGGATGCTATCGATGTGGTACGCGGCGGCGGCGCGGTGCGCTACGGGCCGCAGAGCGTCGGCGGCGTGGTGAACTTCGTGACCCGCGCCATTCCACAGGATTTTGGTATGGAGGCCGGTGTTGAAGGTCAGCTCAGCCCGACCTCTTCGCAAAACAATCCGAAGGAGACGCACAACCTGATGATCGGCGGCACCGCAGATAACGGTTTCGGCAGTGCCCTGCTTTATTCCGGCACCCGCGGCAGCGACTGGCGCGAACACAGCGCCACCCGCATCGATGACGTGATGCTGAAAAGCAAATATGCACCAAACGAGGTGCATACCTTTAACAGCCTGCTGCAATACTACGATGGCGAAGCGGATATGCCAGGCGGCCTCTCCCGCGCCGACTATAACGCCGACCGCTGGCAGTCTACCCGCCCCTATGACCGTTTCTGGGGCCGTCGTCAGCTCGCCAGCCTCGGCTATCAGTATCAGCCGGATGCCCAGCATAAATTTAATATTCAGGGTTTCTACACCCACACCCTGCGCAGCGGCTATCTGGAGCAAGGAAAGCGTACCACCCTCTCCCCGCGCGAATACTGGGTACGCGGGATCGAGCCACGCTACAGCCAGAGCTTTATGATTGGCCCTTCCGCCCATGAAGTCGGCGTTGGTTACCGCTACGTGAATGAAGCCACTCACGAAATGCGCTACTACACCACCACCGCCAGTGGCGAACTGCCGACCACCGCCAGCCCGTACGATCGCGATACACGTTCCGGCACCGAGGCGCACGCCTGGTACATCGACGATCGTGTTGATATTGGCAACTGGACCATCACCCCTGGAATGCGCTTTGAGCACATCGAATCCTACCAGGACAATAACCTGAAAGGTACTCACGAGCAGGTCAGCTACAACGCACCGCTGCCGGCCCTGAACGTGCTGTATCACCTCAACGACAGCTGGAATCTCTATGCCAACACAGAAGGATCGTTCGGAACCGTACAGTACAGCCAAATTGGCAAGGCTGTGCAAAGCGGCAATGTGGAGCCGGAAAAAGCCCGCACCTGGGAGCTCGGTACCCGCTACGACAACGGCGCGTTAAGCGCTGAAATGGGGCTGTTCCTGATTAACTTTAATAATCAGTACGACTCCAACCAGACCAACGATACCGTAACCGCCCGCGGCAAAACCCGACACAGCGGCCTGGAAACCCAGACGCGCTACGATCTTGGGGATCTCAGCCCGCGTCTGGAAAACCTGTCGGTCTACGCCAGTTACGCCTACGTCAACGCCGTCATCCGGGAAAAGGGCGACACCTACGGCAACCAGGTACCGTTTTCACCGAAGCATAAAGGGACTCTCGGTGTGGACTACCAACCGGGCCACTGGACCTTTAACCTCAACAGCGAGTTCCAGTCCAGCCAGTTTGCCGATAACGCCAATACCGTGGAAGAGAGCGCCGACGGCAGTACCGGGCGGATCCCCGGCTATATGCTGTGGGGCGCGCGCGTCGGCTACGATTTTGGCCCACAGATGGCCAATCTCAACCTCGCGTTGGGGGTGAAAAACCTCTTCGATCACGACTATTACACCCGCTCTTACGACGATAACAACAAAGGCATTTATGCCGGTCAGCCGCGCACGGTGTATCTGCAGGGGTCAATGAAGTTCTGACCCACCGCCCGCAGCGTCGTGATATTGCGGCGCTGCGGGGTGTTTTTGCTTGCCCGGCCTCCGCCGGGCCTTGTCATTTACAGGAGCACCTATGACGTCCGTTTTTCGCCTTTTCATCGCCATGCTGCTGGTGTTCAGCGGCCCGACTTTCGCCGTCACGGTTCAGGATGAACATGGGACCGTAACCTTCGATAGCACTCCTCAGCGTATCGTGGTGCTGGAGCTCTCCTTCGCCGATGCGCTGGCAGCGGTGGATGTCTCCCCTGTCGGGATTGCCGACGATAACGACCCATCACGTATTTTGCCGGAAGTCCGCGCGCACCTGACACCATGGCAGTCGGTCGGCACCCGCGCGCAGCCTTCACTGGAAGCCATCAGCGCCCTACACCCGGACCTGATCATTGCTGACAGTAGCCGCCACCGCGGTATCTATGCCGCGCTGCGGAAAATTGCCCCGGTGTTGTTGCTGAAATCCCGCAACGAAACCTACGAAGAGAACCTGCATGCAGCCGCCATTATCGGGAAAGTGATTGGTAAAGACGCAGCCATGGCCCAGCGTCTGACGCTGCACCATCAGCGGATGGCCGATTTTGCTCGTCAACTTCCGGCGGGGGCAAACGTCCTTTTTGGCACCTCCCGCGAGCAGCAGTTTACGCTCCACTCCCGCGACACCTATACCGGCAGCGTGCTGGTTGCGCTGGGGCTAAACGTCCCACAGGCCATCAAGGATGCACCGATGGCGACCATCAACCTCGAGCAACTGCTGGCGATTAACCCACAGTGGCTGCTGGTGGCCCACTATCGGGCGGAAAGCATCGTGCGCAAATGGCAGCAGGACCCGCTATGGCAAATGCTACAGGCGCAGCAGCAGCATCAGGTCGTCGCCGTGGACAGCAACAGTTGGGCGCGGATGCGCGGCATTTTTGCCGCCGAACGCATTGCCAGCGATGTAGTTAAGGTTGTTCACCACCAGGCGGTTGACGTGCAACAATGAAGCGTTCTCGTGGTGTCCTGTTCAGCTGGCTTGCGCCGCTGCTGATACTGGCCGGCCTGTTCTGGCTGAGCCTGTTTTGCTATTCCGCGATCCCGATTACGCCACAGGATGCGCTGCGCGCGTTGCTCGCTCCCGAATCACCCTCCCTGCCCCAGGCGCTGGTGCTGAATATTCGGCTGCCGCGCAGCCTGGTCGCGCTGTTGTTAGGCGCCAACCTGGCGCTGTGCGGCACCTTGCTGCAAACGCTGACCCACAATCCGCTGGCCTCGCCGTCGCTGCTGGGTATTAACAGCGGCGCGGCGCTGGCCATGGCCCTCACCAGTGCGTTCAGCCCGGCGCCGTTGACCGGCTATTCGCTGGCGTTTATCGCGGCCTGCGGCGGCGGTGTCAGCTGGCTGCTGGTGATGACCGCCGGCGGCGGCTGGCGTCATGAGCTGGATCGCAACCGCCTGATTCTGGCCGGGATCGCACTGTCGGCACTGTCTATGGCGCTCACCCGCATCACGCTTCTGCTGACAGAGGATCACGCCTACGGCATTTTATACTGGCTGGCCGGTGGCGTATCGCATGTGCGCTGGGCGGAATTCTGGCAACTGTTTCCCTTTGCGCTGCTGATTATTCCTCTGACCTGCCTCTTCGGCCATTCATTGAACTTGCTCAACGTCAGCGATACCACCGCCCATTCGCTGGGCATAAATCTTCCGCGTCTGCGGCTGCTCATTCACGTGGCGGTGCTGCTGTTGACCGGCGCCTGCGTGAGCGTTGCCGGTCCAGTGGCGTTTATTGGCCTGCTGATGCCCCACCTGGCCCGCCTGTGGGTCGGTCACGATCGCCGGGTCCTGCTTCCGATGAGCGCTGTGCTCGGGGCGATGTTTATGCTGCTGGCCGATGTGATTGCCCGCGCCCTGGCCTGGCCCGGCGAGCTGCCGGCTGGAGTGGTGCTGGCGCTGGCTGGCGCGCCGTGCTTTGTCTGGTTGGTCAGGAGGCGGGGATGAAACGACGGCTGTTCAGCCTGCTGTTGCTGCTGGTTATCTTAGCCGTGCTGTCGCTGCGGATGGGGGCGATTGCCCTGCCCTGGCATGCCCTGCTCGACGGCTGGCGCAGTAACAGCGAGTACCATTATGTCCTCACCCAATATCGCCTGCCACGTGTGGTGCTGGCGCTGATTATCGGTGCGGCGCTGGCCGTCTCCGGGGTAGTGATTCAGGGGATCGTGCGCAATCCGCTAGCCTCGCCGGACATTCTTGGCGTCAACCACGCGGCCAGCCTGACCTCTGTGGCGGCACTCGCTTTCCTGCCGACGCTGCCGCTGCTGTGGCTGCCGGTACTGGCTTTTGTCGGCGGCATGACGGCCATGCTGGTACTGATTGTCCTGGCGGGTTTCGCTCGTCCGATGCGCCTGGCGTTAACCGGGGTCGCGCTCTCCGCGTGCTGGGCCAGCATCACCGATTACCTGCTGTTATCACAGCCTCAGGAGATCAACAATGCGCTGTTATGGCTGACGGGGAGTTTATGGGCGCGTGATAGTACCTTCGTCATGGTGGCTCTGCCGATTCTTGCGCTGTTGCTGCCGCTGAGCCTGCTGCTAAGTCGTGACCTGGACCTGTTGGCTCTGGGCAACGAACGCGCTGGCACCCTGGGGGTTAATATCTGGAAGATCAACGGGTTTGGCCTGACGCTGGCAGTGGCACTGGCCTCGGTGAGCGTCGCGGTATGCGGCCCCATTGCCTTTATTAGCCTGGTAGTGCCGCATCTGGTCCGTCGCCTGGCCGGGGGAAGCCATCGCTTTGTGCTGCCCCTTTCCGCCCTGGTGGGCGGGCTGGTTCTACTGCTGGCAGATCTGCTGGCGCGGACGATTCATCCCCCAATGGAGCTTCCGGCCGGGGTATTAACCGCCATTATCGGCGCCCCATGGTTTATCTGGTTACTGGTGAGAATGCGCTAAATGGAACTAAGAACGGAAAATCTGCATGCCGCATATGGCGAAAAACAGATCCTTAACGGACTCAATCTGACGCTCCCTGGCGGGAAAATCACCGCCCTGCTGGGGCCAAATGGCTGCGGTAAATCGACGCTACTGAAGTGTTTTTCGCGCTTACTGACTCCGACAACAGGCAAAATATGGCTGGATGAACAGCCGCTGACAACCTTAAGCTCCCGGCAACTGGCTCGCCATCTGGCGCTACTACCCCAGCAACATCAGGTGCCTGAGGGGATCACCGTCCGTGAACTGGTCGGCTATGGTCGCAGCCCGTGGTTGCCGCTGTGGGGACGGCTCTCGGAGCGCGATCGGCGTCTTGTCAGCGACGCCCTCGAGCAAACCGGGATGGCGTCGTTTGCTGAACAACCGCTCAGCGCATTGTCAGGCGGCCAGCGGCAGCGGGCGTTTCTGGCGCTGATCCTCGCCCAGGATACCCCGCTGGTATTGCTGGATGAGCCGACTACCTGGCTGGATATCAACCACCAGATTGAACTGATGAAGCTGATGCGCCAGCTACAGCAGGCAGGTAAAACCGTCGTCACCGTACTGCACGACCTGAATCAGGCCAGCCGTTACTGCGATCATCTGGTAGTGCTGAACAGCGGTAAAGTGCAGGCCCAGGGTTCGCCCGGGTTAGTCATGACGCCCGCCATGCTACGCGACGTTTTCAGTCTCGATGCCGAAGTCCACCCCGACCCGATTTCGCATCACCCGATGTGTGTGGTGAAATAGCCAACAGCTGTCGCTGCCGGCACTAATTATCCGTGGGCCACGCGAAGAATCTGAAATAGTTATTCTGTGTGCAGCGATCGCCAATTCTGTTCTAAAATAGCTAAGGGCTTATGGTGAAAATAGATATGTATCAAAGTGACGCTAAATTAATACCATGACCCCTCGCCGTTTATTTTCTTTTTATGGACAAAATGATTAACTAGCGGCCTTCACAGATTTTCGCCATGACACGCGTTTTGGCACAATGCGCGTCGGTATTGAGCGTGGGTGAAAAGGTACACACTCTGGTATTCACCCATTTGCCTTTCATCCTGCACAACAGCGACGTTATCAGGATACTGACAACCAGAACCAAGCTATTTTTCCGGGGCCCGCGAAGGGAGCAAAACGATGCGTCTCGCCTTAAAATCAGCGTTAATGCTTACCACGCGCGTTATCCAGGTGATCAACCCGGCATTGCAACTGCATATGCAACGTACGGCCTTAATTGCCCTTGAACTGTCGCTGGCATTAAAATTGCCGCGTCCACAGCAGCAAACTATCTTCTGTGCCGCATTGCTTCATGATATCGGGGTGCTCGGTGACAAGCGGGTCGTCACTACCCTCAATGATATTGATAATATCGAAGATCCCCACCAGCACCGGGGGGCTGAGATGCTTGAAGGATTAGCCTCGCTTGCGCCGCTGCTGCCGATCGTTCGCCACCATCATTTTAGCCCTGACCACAAAGGGAGCCAGGAAGAGCACATCGTCTTTTTTGCCGATGCGTTTGAACGACTGTTATCCACCAGCAATATCACCACCGACCAGCGACCCGACACGATCGTCGATACCTTCCGCGCCTTGTATTATCAGATTGACCCCATGCTCTGTCACACCCTGTGTCAGCTTGCAGAGAAAGAGCATTTCTGGCTGCACCTGCATCCCGGGCATATCCAGCGGATGCTGGAAATCATCGGTCCGATTAACGAGCTGTACATCGATATTGATGGCCTGAAAGATATTTGCTTATTAATTGCCAAAATTGTCGATACCTACAGCAGTTTCACCGCCAGCCACAGTATTATGGTTGGGGAAATATCCCGCCAGCTCGCTACCTGTATGCAGTTGCCAGAAATTGAGTGTAAAAAAATCGAAGTAGCGGGCTATCTGCACGATATCGGTAAAATTTATATCCCGCTGGCGATTCTGGAAAAACAGGGCCAGCTAACCGGCGATGAACTCCTGCAGGTTCGTGAACATAGCTATATGACCGGTGCCATTCTCAGCGCCTTTAGCGAACTCGGCGAAATCATAAACTGGGCCTCTAACCATCATGAAAAACTCGATGGCAGTGGCTATCCCCTGCACCTGAATGCGGATTACCTGCATCTGCCAGACCGAATCATCGCCGTTGCCGATATTTTCACCGCGCTGACTGAAGACCGTCCCTACCGCGTCGCCATGTGCTACCAGGATGCGTTACAGCTGATCGAAAATGATGTTATAAAGGGCGCGCTGGATAAGGATGTCTTCTGCACCTTACGCCAGCATGCCGGCGCTCTGCATCGTAATATTATCAGTAAGCAGCGCCGCTAATCCCCTGCCCGCGAGTGGATGGGTCGGGGGTCTATAATAAATAAAATCATTTATTCATCTGCACGCAAGGAATATTCCGGTGAGAATCGCCACCATGACCAACTGGGCGTACGGGATCACCGTGTGTCTGACTATTACCTCCGGCATTGCCATGCTGATGGCCTCAAACGCGGAGAAAAGCGAACGCCAGGCCGTTCAACAAAGGCAACAATTCGATCGCTTAACCGAAGCGGTGGAAACCGACACCTGGGCCCTCTCTGACCTCGCCCGCGCGTTCGTCATCAACAAAGACCCGGAAGTGCTGCAAGAATATCGGCAGAAAGCGCAAGCGCTCACCACCATCGAGCAGCGCCTGACGAAGCTGAAAGATCAGGGCGCTACCGCCCAGGAACTCGCGTTGTTGCGCGAGGGGCTACAGATTGCCGATGAGCTTCAGGACGAGCAGCAAAGCGCGCTTGCCAGTATCGACCGGGGGGCAGATAAAGAAGCGATCAACCTGCTCTACGGCAACACCTTTGAACAGGAGCTGGATCGGGTGCAGACCCAGATCGATCATTTCCGCTTGATGCTCGAAGGGCGGGCCAACAACGCTATCGCCGAGGCGACGGAAAAATCGCATACCTGGCGTACCTTGTCAGAAGTGATGGTCGCACTGACGGCATTGATGTTTCTGTTTGTCCTTGGTTTTATCCTGCAACGGCGGGTGTTGTATCCGGTCGTTCGCTTAAGTGATGTGGTGCAGCGCCTTGCCTCACAGGATTACGCCGTCGAAGCGCCTCAGTTTTCTCAGATCGATGAAATTGGCGACATGGCCCAGGCGATTCGCATCTTCCGTGAAAATGGTCTGGCACGTCAGCGTCTTGAGCAAGAGCGCGATGCCGATTGGGCCATCAGAGAACTTCTGGCCCGTATGACACAACGTTTGCAGGGCTGTGAGTCTTTCGACGATGTGGTTAAGGTCGCCGAGCTGTTTGCCCCTAACGTAGCCCCAGGGATCCCCGGGCGACTGTATATTCTGGAGACCGATCCCTGGCAGTTGCGCTGTGCTGCGCAGTGGCTTTCTCCGCCAGATGAACCTGAAATGTTCTATCCCGACAACTGCTGGGCAGTGCGGCGTGGCCAGAGTCATCCTCCGGTTAACGGTGAGCCTGATGTCGCCTGCGACCACCTGCATGCGTCGTCTGTCGGCCAGTCGCTGTGTGTACCGTTGATTGCCCAGGGGGAAGCCATCGGCCTGCTCACGTTTAGTAAAGTGACGGCTGAATCCGCTCCGTCTCGCGCCTATCTGGAAGTGATGGCCGAAGCACTGGGCCTGGCCCTGGCAAACCAGCGCCTGCGCAGCGCGCTGTTGGAAAAAGCGCTGTTCGACTCGCTCACCGGGCTGCGCAACCGTCACCATCTGGATGATGCCCTGCATACGCAAATCAGCCTCGCGGTGAACAACCATACCCCGCTGAGCTGCCTGATGATCGATATCGATCATTTCAAAGCGATCAACGATCAATACGGCCATGAAGCCGGCGATCTGGTGATCAAAAATGTGGCCGCGATTATTCAACGTGAGGTCCGTGATATCGGCATGGCATTCCGCTATGGCGGCGAAGAGTTTCTGGTGCTGCTGGGCGGCAGCAATGAAGAGTCCGCCCGGGCCTGCGCGCAGGAGATTTATAACCACGTGCGCAGCCTGACCTTGCGCTATGGTCCGACCGATCTTGGACAGGTGGACGTCTCCATTGGCATTGCCAGCTTCCCGCAGCATACCCAGAGCGATAGCCTGCTACGGGCCGCCGATGCGGCGCTGTACCGGGCCAAAGAACAGGGGCGTTCCCGAATCGTCAGCTTCGGCATGTTGAAAGCAGGATAACGGCCAGACGGCGATAGATATTTATCGCTGTTTTAACAAATGCGTGGCAATGCCCCATTTCACCAGAGAGAGCGTCCCTTCGGCATAGTCGAGAATCGAGTAGCTGCCGTTGGGATGGGCATAGTGTTGAAAGCGTTCGGGGCCTGCATGGTTCAGGCAGGAGATAGCCGCCTGAATCACATGCCCGTGGGACACCACGCAGACGCAGCGGTCGGCCGACTCGCCAGTTGCCAGCAGCGCCGCCAGGGTTCTGCTGGCCGCAGCCGCAAGAGACTCGCCGTGCAGCGGCGTAACATCAGGATCAGCAGAATAAATACGCTCAAACAACCGTCGCTCTTCCGGGTTTAGCTGGGGGTAGCTTTTCCCCTCCAGCACGCCAAATCCCCGTTCATTCAACCGGGCATCAAGGCGCGTAGGGCAGGAAAAATGGTCGGCGAGCTGTCTGGCCGCCGCCACGGCGCGGCCAGAGGGGGACGAGACGATCCACTCAACTTTTTCATCAGCCAGTGCGCCGATCAGCGCCGCAATTTGACCGCGTCCGCGCTCGGTGACCGGGCTATCAAGCTGGCCCTGGAGACGATTGACGCGATTCCATTCCGTTTCGCCATGTCTGACCAACAGGATTTTCATTGGCTATGCTGATGTGCCCCGTTAGCGGCTACTCATTGCCCCACTGATTGAGGAAGTTCGCGATCTCATCGATACGCGCTGCATCAATGGTCGCTTCAAGGGCCATCTCATGCTGCGCCGCCTCATCGATCTCTTCGTTATTCATTAGCCGGGTGAGCAGCAACTGAAAGTAACGCGCCAGGGAATCACGTTCCGTCTCGCTGACCGGGTTGGCGGTTTCCGTCGAATACTCGTCAACGATGTCATAATATTTGAGTGGTATTTCATTATTCATAACTAGCCCCTGGTTTATTACCGGTGTGCGTGACAGCCTTTATTATCGGGCGTCGATCATAGCATTCCTGTTAGTTTTTTTCTGCGCGCTCTGCAACACCAGGCCTGCGCACGCTGACGTATCAGACGTCGAACAGCCTCTGCGCCAGACTAACGACAACGGTATTTCGCCCCTTGCGTTTGGCTTCGTACAACGCGAGATCCGCTTTACGCAGGACGGTGTAAACATCATTCCCATTGTCATTGAATCCCGCGACACCCAGCGAAATAGTGACCTTTTCGCCATGCGGGAAGTCGGCATTTTCGATCGCGGTACGGATACGTTCGGCCACCTCGGCCGCCTCGTCCACCCCGGTATCCGGCAGCAGGATGATAAATTCTTCACCACCAAAGCGGCTGACAATCTGCCCGCGCGTGGCGAGCTGGCGTAAGGTTTCACTGAATGTCACCAGTACCGCATCGCCGCCATCATGCCCATACTGGTCATTGATGGTTTTAAAATGGTCGATATCAATGGCGATGATGCACTGCTCCGCCGACGGGTTGAACTGCTTAAGCAGCGCGTTGAAACCCCGGCGATTGTACAACCCGGTCAGCGGGTCGGTCATGGTTTCATCGCTGAGGGCATTGACCCTGCGGGTCATGGTCTGCAGATGCAGGCTAAGGGCCTCTTTAAGACGCTCCGCCTCTTTGTACCACACGCTGATGTTCGCCAGTTTTTTCAGGGTGGCTTCGCTGTCGTCTGTTTGGGTAAACTCCGCCAGCTTCTCCAGAGGGGTGGAGATTCTGGCCGCAAACAGCGTCACCACCGTCGCCGTCAGCAGGACGATCGCCAGGGTAAACCAGAAGGCATTGACCACCGTCTGCATCAGAATACGCGACACGCTTTCAGAGGCGCCCGAAATCACGACCTTCCAGTCGGCCTGTTTCAGGCTGGCATAACCGACCAGGCTGCCGCCGCGTTTATCATCGCCAAAAAAGTGCCCACTCTGTTCCCTGACCACCTGCTCCTGCAGGCCGGGGACCGACTGATAGCCACCCCCGACTAATTTGGGATCACGATTGAAGATTATCTTCCCGTCATTATTAATCACGCTGACATCGGTGGATTTGTCATAAAAATGCATGCTGAGGATATCGCTGAGCATGCTTTCTTTTTGCAGATAAATACTGCCGCCAATAAACCCGATGTACTCGCCAGCCTGGTTAAATAATGGCTGAGAAACAAACACCACATAGTTACCGGCGGCCGAAATGAACGGCTCTGAAATAAACAGTTTCTTTTCCGCAATGGCTTTGAGGCTGGCGTTAGAATGGAGTTTCACCCCTATCAGCTTCAGGCTTTCAGGAGATGCAGCGGCGATCACCGCGTTGGCGTTCACAATCACCACCGAGTTGAAAAAACCAGATTGCAACCGTAGTCGGTCTACTTCGTTTCTCAGATATTGCGTATCAGTGAGGCCTTTGATCTGGCTCGCGCTGTAGCCCAGTTCGCGTTGTGCGGTCACCAGGTAGCGGTCCGTGGTGTCGGCCAGTTTGCGGGCGTATGCAAGGTTATTCTCGAGTAACCGGTCTTCGATGTTACCCTTCTGGAAAAGCGTCAAGGCACTGAGCAGCAGCATAGATGTGAGCAGGATCCCTCCGACTGACAACATCAGCATCAGAGTGCGCAGATGCAATTTTTTCCTGAGCATAAGCCTTCACGGTCGTTAAAGTTTTCCTTATTTTATCAGCTTTTGTGCCGGGAACATAAACCGATCTTAGCGGCGCTCGGTACAGACCATCGCCAACCGGCCACCGTATTCATATTGTCCTTGTCGGATCACAGATTTCAGTGAAAGCCGTCACTTAGGGCGATAATCGCACGTATTTTCGATTATCGCCATTGACCACCTCTCTCTCGCCCTCCTATTGTCAGTACCGGTTTTGAGCCCATTACCCTACAGGTTAACGCCGGGCCCTGGGCGCGGGTGCAAACCCGCGTCAGTCACCCTCTCTCTGAAAATGAATGACTGACGTCATCGCTCGTGGACTCATCGCGACTGCAGCTCAAACACAACAAGAAACGCCATGCGCGCTGCCAACCAGGCCGCTATCCGGCAGACCTGCCTGGCAGATAAAAACACCTGATATTGCAAGGAGCCGCCGGGAAATCCGGTAAACACACATGAGTAAAATAACCCACTTTTTCACAGAACTGATGCGCCGTTATCTGCCCGACCCTTTTGTCTTTGCCATCCTGTTAACGCTGCTGACCATGGTGCTGGCTTTTGTAGTTGAAGGCCGTACGCCCTTTCAGACCACAATGGACTGGGGCAACGGTTTCTGGCAGCTATTAAGCTTCACCACACAAATGGCGGTGATTCTGGCCATGGGTTACGTTTTGGCTGCCGCCCCGCTGGTGGACCGTTTTCTGAACCGGATCGTCAGTCACGTTCACACCCCGCGCACGGCAATCATTGTTGCGACCCTGGTCGGCTCCATCGGTAGCTATCTCAACTGGGGATTCGGTCTGGTGATCGGCAGCATTATTGCCAAAAAGCTGGCCCGCAGTATTCCTGGCGTACACTACCCATTGATTATTGCGGCCGCCTACAGCGGATTCACTTTTTATGGGCTGGGATTTTCCGCCACCATCCCGTTGCTGATATCGACGCAGAGCCACGCTCTGGAAGCGCAAATGGGCATCATTTCATTGCGTGAAACGATATTTTCACTGCCGATGTTGCTGACCACCGGTGTGTTGCTCGTGACGCTGCCCCTGCTCAATGCATCACTCCATCCGCGTAACGGGGAAAAGATCGCCGAATACCACGAGCCAGAAGCGCCAACCGCCCCCACAAGCAGTATGCATGACGACCTGGCGGGCCATACCACTTTCGCGGCGAAGCTAAACCACAGCAAGCTCACCAGCTACACCATCGGCACGGTGGGAATGGTGTATGTGGTCGGGCATTTCGTCAGCGGCGGCGTGCTGGACCTGAACATTATCAATTACTTCATTCTGTTCCTCGGCGTGATCCTGCTGGGGACGCCCCTCAACTATGTCGAAAAGCTCAACGAAGGTATCCGGACAATTGGCGGCATTATTCTGCAGTTCCCGTTTTATGCCGGGATCATGGCGATTATGGCGGCTTCGGGACTGGTAAAAACCATTGCGGAACTGTTTGTCCAGATTTCAACGCCGGAGACATTGCCGTTCTGGGGTCTGATCAGCTCCTTCTTTATTAATTTCTTTGCCCCTTCCGGCGGCGGCCACTGGGTGGTGCAAGGGCCATTTATGATTGACGCGGCGCAGTCGATGCAGGCCTCTCTGGCCCAGACATCGATGTCCGTGATGTTGGGTAATGCCTGGAATGATCTGGTTCAACCGTTCTGGCTGCTGCCAGCCCTGGCCATTTCCAGACTGAAATTACAGAGCATTATGGGCTACACCGTGGTCATGATGATGTGGGTGGGGGTCGTTTATATGGCGGCCATATTACTCTGGCCCCATCTGGGCTAACAACGGCGCAAGCCGGTATTCATCTAATAAGGTGCAGCAAATACGCACCGCGCGTATTTGCTGTTGTGGCCTTGCCGGACACGACAGTGGCATGCCTCTGTTCGCAATGGCCGGTGTCGATATCGGTTATGCACCTTTTACAAAATCGATAAAAGCGCGCAATGCCGGAGGCACATGTTTTCTGCCCGAATAATACAGGTATGGGCCAGGGAAAGGTTGCCACCAGGGTTGTAATACCGGCTCCAACTGCTGGCTGCTCAGATAGGGTTCGAGCCACTCTTCAAACAGATAAATCACCCCCAGCCCGCTCAGCGCCGACGCCACCGCCAGGTCGCTTGCCGTACCGGCGCTGACGATGATCCCTCCCGGCGGATCAACTGTGACTGACTCCCCCGCTTGCTCATACACCCATGGCTCAAGGCGGCCTTTGGCAAACCGGGAGCGAATGCAGACATGCTCAAGCAGTTCTGATGGGTGCGTCGGGCGCCCGTAGCGCGCAAGATAGTCGGGAGATGCCGCAGTGGCAAAGCGCTGCACTCGCGGACCGACCGGAACCGCAATCATGTCCTGCTCCAGCAGTTCGCCATAGCGAATGCCGGCATCGCAGTTCATGGCAAACAACTCGACGGCATCGGTCTGGGCGATAATTTCAACATTGATTGCCGGATAACGCTGCAAAAATGCCGGGAGTATTTTCGGCAGCCACAGGCGGGCGGTATTCACCGGGACATTGAGACGCAGCGTACCGGCCGGTTGATTGCCACCGCTCATGGTCATCGCCAGCGCAATATCCAGCTCGGCGATCAGGGGAGCAATTCGCTCAAGCAGGTGCTGGCCCTGGTCGGTGAGCAGAATATTGCGGGTATTGCGATGAAGCAGCCTGACGCCAAGCCGACTTTCCAGCCGCCTGACCGCATCACTCAGGCCAGATGCGCTCACCGCCATGTGCCTGGCGGCCTCACGAAAACCGCCGCTTGTCGCCACCATGGAAAATGCCCGCAGTTCCCCAAGTTCATCAGATAATTTTTTCACCACATCACTCTCTTCAGCGCGCCGCGCTGTCTGTTACCTGCCCCGATATATGCATCGGGGACTGAACGTCACCGTCTTTATTGTACATTTTAACGTACAACCTGTACGCCACTGGCTGGATTATCAGCGCCGTATCCCGGACGTAAGATGTCTCCCACTGAGCAGCTACGTTCACTTTTGAGGAAAAATAATCATGAAAAAATCTACTGCATTAGCCCTGGTCACCGGCGCATCCTCGGGTATCGGGATGGCCTATGCCCGCGCGTTGCTGGAACAAGGTTATGATCTGATTGCCGTGGGTCGGCGGCAGGCGCGTCTGCAGGTGCTGGTGGATGCCTTCCCACAACGTCGTGTTGAGGCGGTGGTGGCCGATCTCAGCACTATGGAAGGCATACAGACGCTCTCCACGATCTGTCAAAACGAACCACTGACGCTGCTGGTCAACAATGCCGGAGTGTCGCACTACATGGGGTTTACCGACCTGCCCGTTGATAAAGCGCGCGAATTGATGAGCGTTAAAGTGCTAGCCCCAACCCTGCTGACGCAGGCGGCGTTGCCGGGAATGATCTCGCGGGGTCAGGGAACGGTGGTCAATGTCGCGGGTATGCTGGCGTTTGGCGCCACCGCGTCACTTGGTCAGGCTGCCGGGCGCGCCACCTATGTCGCCACGCTCTCTCATCTGGTATCGCTCACACTGGCTTTGCAGGAAGAGTACGCATCGTCCGCCGTGCGCTTCCAGGTGCTGTGCCCGGGCGTGGTGGCAACGGAGTTTCATCAACGCCAGGGCATGGACTTGAGCGCATTTCCTCGCATGAGCGCTGAAGACGTGGTCAAAGCCAGCCTTAACTCGTTGCAGTTGGGCGAGGTCATCTGCTCACCCGGCGTGGAAGATAAGCAGCTTATTGATAATGCCCTTAGCGCAATCCTGGCCGCTTTTAAGGGGCAGTCTCCCGCGCTGGCCAGCCGCTATCGGTGACCCTGGCGAGATACGCCAATGCCACTGACCGTTAATAAAGGATTTTTACTTGCGAAAAATACGCTGTTATTATATTGCACAATAAAAACGCAGGCGAATATAACGCGCTATTAACACGGAATAACATGACGAATAAACTCAGTGGTTACGTCTATATCCTCGAAGTTGCGGATATAGACTTACCGGTATGCAAAATTGGCATGACCACCAGAGACCCGGTTTCCCGCTGTCAGGAAATAAATAAAAGCTCTACCGGCGATTTTATTTGGTCCGTGGCCTATTCGTTTGCGGTTAATGACTGCCAAAAATTTGAGAGCCTGATTCATCACAAGCTAACGCCCTTACGCCAGAAGAGAAGAGAGTTTTTTAACCTCGGGGCTGAAGATGCCTGTAAAGCAGTGGTGTCGATCCTGGCGTCTCAACAAGACATAAAAATCATCACACCCACCGACCCAGATACCTCAGCAGTACAGCGTCCTGGGCTGAAAACCAAAAAGAAAAAGAGCCCGCAACATGCCTTCTCCGGCCGGCATGATGCAACCGAGTACAGCGCCTTACTGCAGTCTTTTTGCACCATCCTGGGAATAAAAGGCCGGCCTTTTGGCCAGTTGAATAAGCCGTATTTTGGCATGAGCGATGGTCATGAGGGCGTCCAGTGGAATATTTCTTTGCGGCCTCAGGAGAATATTGCCCGGGTCGGCGTGAATCTTGAAGGGTTAATGTACAATAACTGGCCTGTCTCCCGGCTTATCCAGTCAGAATTATCAACGCCCCGGCTGTTAAACGTTATCCAGGAACTGGGTTCTGCGAGTGAAGTGTCGATGACATTTGCGCGAGATGCCTGGCAGGTTGCCTCAAGACCTGACATCAAAGAGAAATATATCGGCGGCAAATCCTTTACGCTGAGCGAATTAACCGCAGAGCAATGGCAACGTGTATTAAAAGAGGCGCTGGAGTGCCTGGATAAAACGCACCATTATCAAAAACGCAACCAGCAGGATGTCACCGTTATCAAAAAAGACGGCAGCCATCAGATACGGACCATGCAAGTGTCACCTCATTTAACCATCTGGTCATCATTTGCCTTAAATAATGCTGATGAACAGACGCTCCGTGACCAGATTAATCAACTGGGTGCGATTTATCGCTGGATGAACCAGGTAAGCTAACGCTTCCCCACGTTACTCCAGCAGTTTATCGATGACCGGTCGTAGCGCGCGAATTAACTCCGCAGGCGAAACCGGTTCCGATTGCCCTGCCCAGGCATTCTGAAACTCAGCGATTTCCACGCCGACCACTTCGGACTCTGCCAGCACCGCGCAGGCCTGTTGCAGATCGCCAAGCCCCATGCCGCCCGGATGGTTATAGTCGGTCGGCACAATCCCCGGTTCAAGCACGTCGCAATCCAGATGCATATAGACGGGACGCTGGTTAATGGCCTCGCGTAATCGTTCAAGGTAACCGGCGGCGAAGGGAATACAGGTGATGGCCTGCTCAGCGATCAGCTGTTTTTCAAAGGGATCGAGATCGCGCTGCCCGACGAGAATAATCGACCCCAGCGCCAGACCGTCACCGAGCCCGGACTGCCACAGGCCAGCCGGGCCTGATAACGCTAATCCCCCCAGATATCCCGACGCGCTGGATGCCGGCGTGTTGAGGTCGGCATGCGCATCAAACCAGACCACGCAGGCCTCGGGATAGTGCTGCGCCACCACCGGCAGGGTCGCCAGCGAAACCGCGCAGCGGCTGGTGGCGGCGAGCGAACGCCCACCAGCGGCGTAGATAGCCGTCATATGGTTTTGCATCTCTTTTAATGCCGGTAAAGCCGCCTGGAGTTCGGTTGACCAGTCTCGGTTCAGCGCCGGTTCCGGCTCACCAATCCCAACCGGCGGTAAATCCGTGATGCGGGAGAGACAATCTGCCAGCGAGCGGGCCCCCGGCATCGCCAGATCGTTATGGTCGCCCGCCCGTCCCTGAAAACAGGTAAGTGTTGTCGTCATTATGCCGTCCTGTGTTGTCAGATATTCACCGCAGACAGGTTGATGAATATTTCAAAGTAAGGCAAATTAATTAAAATCACGATACGTAAGTTTTGCTTAATATGAAATTAAATTACTCGTTCTTAGAGACGTTTATGGAAATCATCCGCTGCGGCAGTTTTGATATGGCGTCCAGAAAGTTGCATATCACCCCTTCCGCCGTAAGCCAGAGAATTCGCGCGCTTGAGGAAGAGATTGGCCAGGTGCTCATCGTCAGAGGCAGCCCGTGCCGACCAACACAATCGGGGACAGAACTGTACCGCTATGCGGAAAAAATAGAGTTTCTGGAAAATGACTTTTTCTCCGTTCAGGAAAAAAAGCATCAGGGTAAAGCCGTGGTAGCAGTGAATGCCGACTCCGTTGACGGCTGGTTTTTAACCGCCATTTCCAGCGCTTTTCACGAACATGGCATCGTGGTGGATGTCAGAATCGAAGATCAGGATTTTTCCGCCTCATTGCTCCAGAGCGGTGAAGTGATGGCTGCGGTGAGCGCCGATGACGCCCTGCTTCAGGGATGCAAAGTGGAGTATCTCGGCACCATGAAATATAAAGCCTACGCCTCCCCCGACTATTATCAGGACTATTTTCGCAACGGCGTCAGCGAAGCCGCATTAAGAAATGCGCCGGTGATTATGTTTAATCATAAGGATGACCTGCAGAACAAATTTATTCAGAGCTTGTTCTCCTCGGATATTACGCCGCCTGCGCAATTTATCCCTTCGACCTCCGCCTATCTTCTCGCCGTTTCACGCGGACTGGGCTGGGGAATGCTCCCCGAACATCTCTCGGCGCCGCTGTGTGAACAGGGCCGCCTCGTCGACATCGCCGCGGATCATTGCGTTGATACTCGCCTGTACTGGCATCGCTGGAGCCTGAAACTCACGTTATTAGAACAGCTGAGCGAGTGCGTCCACGCTGCGGCGCGGCAGGAACTGCATGTCTAGCTCTCGTCAGGCTTGCGTAAGTTCACGCAGTACGCTGAGTAAATGCTGCGTAGATTGTTCGTTATCGCTCTGGCGATAAGCCAGACCTAATTCTCGCCATAGTGCTGGTTTTAAGGCGCGAGTGACGATGCGGCTATCCCCGGAAGCAGGCGTCCCCGACTCCAGTGGTAACAAGGTCGCGCCATACCCGGCCCCCACCAGGCTTTTGATCGCATCGTTGTAATCGAGCGTGATCCGCGGCGTAGGTCGATGGCCCGAGTCAGCAAACCAGTTCCCGGTCAGTTGCGATAAATGGGTGCCAGAACCGTTCAAAATCAGGGGTTTTTCGCTCAACCACGCAGGTGTCACCACCTCCGGCGCCGGCCAGTTTTCCGGCAGAAAAGCGACCACCGGATCGCGACGCCACGCATCAATATTCAGGCCGGCACAGCGCGGTTGCGGCAGCGCCACAATACCGATATCCAGCGCCCCGGACTTCAGTTGTTCAAGGGTCTGCTGCGACGTAAGCACGGCGATATGGACATCGATACCGGGGTGCGACTGCGCCAGTTTTTCAATCGCCCGCGGCAACAGGTTGGCGATAGCGCCGGTTGACGCACCAAATCTGACGCGCCCGGTTAACCCTTTCGCCTGGCGCGAGATATCCTCAAGCACGTAGGCGGCGTCCGCCAGCAGGCGGCGGGCATGGGTGACCAGATTTTCCCCAATGGCCGTGGGCCTGACATTTCCGCGAGTGCGTGACAGCAGTTTCGCCCCCACCCGCTGCTCCAGTTCAGAAATATGCAGGCTGACCGTCGGCGGCGACAGGTGCAGCCGTTGGGCGGCCTCATTGAACGAACCGGTCTCGGCAATGGTCATCAGGGTGCGGAGCTGATCGAGGTTGATCTCACGCATGCACGTACCTCAGAAAAACTGAATTTGACGTTAGAGTAATTCAACTTTACCAATTCTTAAAGCGGGCACAACATCATGGTTTTCACCGACAACCCGATCACAGGAGTGAACGATGACCCAGCTGTTTATTGATGGCGAGCAGGGTACGACAGGCTTGCAAATCCACGATCGTCTGCGCCACCGGTCAGACATCACCCTCATGACGCTCCCGGTTTCGCAACGTAAAGACAAGCGTCTGCGGGCAGAGATGTTGAACAGCTGCGATATTGCGATCCTCTGTCTACCGGATGAGGCGGCGCGCGAGTCAGTGGCGATGATTGAGAACCCGCATGTCCGGGTGATCGACGCCAGTTCAGCGCACCGGGTCACGCCCGGCTGGACCTATGGTTTCCCGGAGTTGAGCGCCGACCAGCCGGATCGCATCAGGGCGTCAAAACGGGTGACTAATCCGGGCTGTTATCCCACCGGTGCGATTGGTCTGCTGTTCCCGCTGGTGAGCGCCGGACTGCTGCCCGCCGATTACCCTGTCAGCATTCATGCGGTTTCCGGCTATTCCGGTGGTGGACGGGCCGCCGTGGACAGTTACGAAAGCGAGGCCGCCGGGCCTGCGTTTCAGGTGTATGGCCTGGGCCTGAAGCATAAACACGTGCCGGAAATCGCGCGTTACGCCGGGCTCTCTGCCCCGCCCTTCTTCCTGCCCGCCTACGGCGCCTATCGCCAGGGGATCGTCCTGAGCGTGCCGTTACAACAGCACCTGCTGGCAAAAAACGCCGATGCCGCCACGATACATGCCTGCCTCACGCAGCATTACCGCGAGAGCCGCCACGTCAGGGTGCTGGAATCCTTTAGCGCCGACGACGCGCAGCGCCTCAATCCTGAGCGATTGAATGGCACCAACGACTTGGAATTAGGTGTGTTTTCAAACCCCGACAACGGGCAAATACTGCTGACCGCGGTCTTCGATAACCTGGGCAAAGGGGCCTCCGGCGCCGCCGTGCAGAATCTGGATCTGATGATTGAGGCTCGTTAATAATGCAGTGAGAGTGGCATGAGGGTGAATGTCCGCACCATGCCTGGGGCGGACGCAACACGCTATTCATTCACTCAATGTGATAAACACCGGCATTCCAGTATGCGTTTCCGGCACGGCGATGCTCCTTCCAGCCTTTCGACATAAGGGCTCTCGCGATTAGCCGGTTCATTATACCGTGGCCCATGAGCAATACCGGGCCGTTATTTTTATGCACCAGATCTATCAGTATATCGGCGGCCTGGCGGGCACGCCTTTTCGCCATCGCCAGGCTTCCAACCTCGCGGAACATGCCGCAGAACCACATTATGCGAAATAAAATCGCCCAATGCGCAGGATATAACCGCATCCCAGGAATACAGTATACCGGCAGGTCTGCTTCCCGGAATATGTCATCGGTTAAACCTGTATGACAGCCCAAGGCATTGAGTGATGAAATAGCTCTCGGCAGAGGGCTGCTGATGACACATAATGCACTGAAGGCCAATGCAACACTTGATTCTGGCGGCGTATCACGACCAATCTCAGAGAGGTTATATTGTGTAATCCAGTCTGTCATTTCACGGCTGGTCACTTTCGAATTGCCAATGAAGCTGGGTTTTCCATGACGCATTAAAATAATTTCCATATACCTTCTCCGTCCCCCTAAATTACCCCCAGATTAACGTGTTGATATCATGCGGTCTACGCCAGGACAACAGGCCGGCGTGACTGTGTTATGGCTATCCATGGAACCAGCACGCTCGCCTTTAATGACCACTCCGTCCGTATAACTGAAATATTATGCTCGACCCGTGATTCAGTCCGGCGATGGCCCACGTTCTAAAAAGGTAGAGAGTGCAATATAACTTCGCACCGATCGCACCCCATCCACGCTTTGAATTTCCATCAGAAAATTTTCCAGCGATTCGGTATCTGCGGCACGAACCTTAATCAGTACGCATCCGTCACCTGCTACGGTATGTAGTTCTTCAACTTCCCGTCGGTTGGTAAATTGCAGCAGCGCGCGCGTCGCCTGGTAGCTGCTGGTATCCACCACAAGAAACGTCAGCAATGTTCTGCCAAGCCGGCAGCCGTCGAGTATCGCCACCGTCCTTTTTATGACGCCATCACGTTTTAGCCGCTTTACACGATCGTGCACCGCCGGCGCCGATAGGTTCACAATCTCACTCAGTTCGGAGTAACTGCGACCGGCATCCTCTGCCAGTGCACCTAATATTTTTCGGTCAATCGCGTCGAGTTCAACAGGTTTATGTCTTGCCTGCCTAATACCATCTTTTTCTTTATCAAATGCACTCACAAGCCTTTCCTGACTGAATAAAAGTATGAATATAATTTATTTCACCTAATAAAATTCAGCAAGAACAGCAACTGGAGTTTCCATGCCCATCGCACTTTTAGCACTCGCCGTCGGCGCATTCGGTATCGGTCTGACCGAATTCGTTATCGCCGGAATTCTCCCCCAGCTAGCCGATGATTTCGCCGTCAGTATCCCATCAGCCGGCACCATGGCCACGTCCTATGCGCTGGGTGTTTTTGTCGGCGCGCCGCTTATGACGGTGTTAGGCGCACGAATACCTCGCAAGACCATGTTGATAACGCTGGCGATAATTTTTACCCTCGGTAACCTCGTTACCGCGACAGCACCGTCACTGGCTGTTGCCGTTACAGGCCGTATCATCACCTCCTTTAATCACGGCGCCTTCTTCGGTATTGGATCCATTATCGCGGCCTCGCTGGTTGCACCTGGTCGCCAGGCCAGCGCTATTGCCTTTATGTTTTCCGGGCTGACGCTGGCCAATCTGGTTGGCGTACCCGCAGGAACCTGGCTCGCTCAGGCCTTTAACTGGCGGCTTGTCTTCTGGGTGATTGCCGGTATAGGCCTGCTTACGATCGCCGCTATCGCCCTGCTTGTGCCACCTATCGAAAAGGGAAAACCCATAGCGTTACGGACGGAACTCCGTGCTTTTGTTGACCCTCAGGTTCTGTTGGTTATGGGCATTACGGTCTTTGGTCCGGCGGCATTTTTTACCTCAATCACCTACATCGCGCCGATGATGACCAGGCTGGCAGGTTTCTCAGATGCAGGTATTGCATGGTTAATGGTTCTTTTTGGCCTGGGACTGGCAGTCGGCAACTGGATTGGCGGGCGCTTCGCAGATCGCTCGCTGTTTGGCACCCTGTTCGTCACGCTGGCTGCACAAGGGATTGTCCTGCTCGTCTTCTGGACTGGCGTTGAAAACCCGTTCATTGCCGGCGCGTCGGTATTCCTGATGGCCGCATTCGGTTTTGCTACCGTCTCACCCATTCAGAAACTGGTCATGGATCGCGCCAGCCAGGCCGGAGCCCCGACGATGGCCGCTTCCGTGAATATCGGCATGTTTAATCTGGGAAATGCCTTAGGCGCATGGGCTGGCGGAGCCACTATTGCTGCCGGTTTTGGTCTGGTTTCGCCAAACTGGGCGGGGGCAATCCTGTCGTTTATCGCGCTCGGATTAGCGTTTCTCGCATGGCTAAGCGCCCGTAAGGGATTTGCTCTGCGAGCGAGTTCATGTTGATGAGTAAATGGCGACACCTGATTTAAGGCTGTCTGGTAAAACATGACGTCCGCTTTGTGCCAGTAGCGGACGTTGAGGGGCCAGAGACTCTATAAAAATTGATGGTTCGTTTTGCAAGGATACTTACAAGCATAATGACTGCTGACGACATGATCAGATCCGGATCATCATCAAGCATCAGTGTCATTCAGGACTTCGTCCTGACCGGAAACCGTCCGGCGCTTTGCGTGAAAAATCGGGCTAAATGATACCGTCAGAACGTACCGCAGAAAGTTTACTTTTTCAAACGTACATTTTAATAATGTATAATTTTTATAGAGATTGTTAATACATCTCACATAAAGAGATAGACCATTAGCGTACTTTATGATTAGTATGAGGAGTATCGTCTACATCAAAAAATACAGAGTAAATGAATATGGAAGATACTAGCCAGCAACTGTACCTGAAAGCTATGCAAAAAATGAAGGAAGATGATTTTTCGAAATATCTTATAAAACCACTGTTTGAATCTATGGGTTTTTACCGTGTTGACTTCTACGGTGGGCCCTATGAATCAGGCAAAGACTTAATAGCATTTGTTGAAGTCCCGGTGAACAAAACATTGAGTTACGCCATCCAATCAAAAAAAATTGGTGAAGAGTCTAATACATCAGAAAAAGCAATTCTTGGGGAGCTTGTTTTTCAGTTAAGACAATGTTTCACAAATTCAATCAAGTTGCATAATGGAGAAGAGATAATTCCTGATCAAGTATATTTAGCAAGCCCATATCAAATAAGCATTCGTTTAATTGATGAAATTCATGGGATGCTAAAAATAGATGGTAAAAAAATTGAAGTGTTGGATGGCCCATTAGTTATTAACTTATTGAAAAAATATAAACCAACGTTACTTGAGAAACTACTGTCTGTAGATGATATATTCAGCACACAAGACACTAGTCAATTGTGCAATATAGAACTGATGTCTGCTTTAAATCAAAAAGATTCAATACACAAACTTGATTGCTATAGCGATCTAGCATTTTTCATGGGGACAATAGATAGTAACGTATTGATAAATAGTAGATTTACTATCAAGTCAGAGAGATTTTATGTTACTCAAAGTAAATGGGAATGGTTTGAGCGAACAGTATATAAGCCATTAAAGTCTTTGACTACTATCGAACCTCTAATGCAAGATGCCGCTTCGGTCCTAAGAAAATACAACAATGAGTTAAGTGTTTTTACATCAAAACAGAATAGGGAAATTAAGAGTGGCATAAATCAAGCTAATCAGTTGTTGGCTGGCAATATCTCATTTATAAGGGAAGTAATTTCAGAACTAGATACAAGCATTAACAATATAAATACATATAAGTTAGAGAACGCTAACCTTGGTATAATGATTAATAGCGTGACTTTCTTGAAAGAATGTTTAGAAACAAACTTTCAAGAAAAAATTATCAACGATTTTACTAGCTTTGTAAGTGCAAGT
Organism: Klebsiella sp. R390; assembly: GCF_051131745.1. Lineage (NCBI taxonomy): Bacteria > Pseudomonadati > Pseudomonadota > Gammaproteobacteria > Enterobacterales > Enterobacteriaceae > Klebsiella > Klebsiella sp. R390. The sequence continues at coordinate 513,127 of NZ_CP180445.1, forward strand.
AAACTTCAGGAGATTGCAAAAGTGAATGCGAGAAGTTTATTGCCAAAAATAGTCGAGTGTTTTAAGAAGGTCAAAGCCTCGCAGTTGCAAAGTATAGAAATACGTAAGTTGAAAGATGAGTATAAAGAAGAACCTAAAATTGAGTATGAATTTAATAGTGAACTGATCAACTCATGGTTGAGTGAAAGATGTAAAAAATATAAATTTGATATACAAGCTATAAATTCTGGCAATAATAGTATTGATATATTCCGGTTTCTTAATGACACACAAACTACATTAAATGTACTTGATATACTTGTAAACAAACTGGAGGATAGTGAGAAGGTATTTTCTAAAGAGATACTTATGGATAGCATGGGACTTATAGATGGTCTCTCGACATCACCATTCAGACTTTTTGATTGCCAGCATGATATAGCTGTATATGGCAGCGCTGGGGCTGGAAAAACAACAACACTGCAAATGTATGCGAGAAAATTAGAACTGGAAGGGAATAGAGGATATATATACTTACCTTTAAATCGATTCTTAAATAAAGTTGATATGAATATTGAATCAAAATCAAAAAACTATGACATTTTAATGAGTATGATTTTGATCTCAAAATCACTTGAACCTGTTCGAGAAAATATAGAAAAACTTGAGATTCATCTACGAAGTAAAAAAAGAAATAAAATTATTCTTGATGGATTGGATGAGGCTTACGTAAAATTCCCTGGGATAATCGAAGCAATTAATTTTTTCAAAAGCAAATTTGATAATATTCAGTTGATAATATCCAGCAGGGATTGTGTAAGTTATTTGTCTGAAATTAATTTCTTAGGCATTACACTCATGCCTTTCAGTGAACCTCAGTTATACAGTTTCATTCAAGCATGGTTTAAAGATAAAAACCAAGCATTAAGTGAGGTTATGATTGATAACATTAAGGCAAAAAAAATATCTGACATAATCAGAACACCATTATTAGCAACATTACTTTGTGATTTAGCTGAAAAAGGAATAGATATCCCTTCAAGTGAAAGTGAGATTTTCACAAAAAGATTAGAATTATTATGTGGTTCTTATGACACATTTAAAGATATTAAACGTACAAGATTATCACAAAGTATTTTAATCAAGGCATCCCATAAGATTGCTTTCGCTATGCACTCAAAGACTCTAAGAGCAGCGACTAAGCAGGAGCTTGTTTCTTTTTTAGTTCGTGACTCTAGTTTTAATTATGAGGAATCTACATGCTCTTTAGCAGTTGCTGAGCTAATCGACCCTTGTAACATACTTATTTTCGATCCAATATCTGAAACATTTTCTTTTGGTCATCTAAGGTATCAGGAACACTTAGCGTCATTAGAGTTAATGCAGAATCGGTCAATAGAAATTATTCATTATCTAAAAAATGATTGGTGGCGTGGTGCCCTGTGCCTTTATGCACAATGCTGCGAATTCTCTATTTTATTGGAAGAATTCACATTGAAATACACTAATATTAAACCTGCGTTAATTACATTGCGTGAAATGGTTAAGTTCAGGCCAGAGAAAGAACGTCGCCATTTGAATGAGCTAGTTAACAATTATGAACATTCAGATGATGACTATTTCAACGCCTCTTCTGAATGGGATGATAGCTGGAGTGCTGATACCTACTAATTTAGCCATTGTTATTCCAGTTTGTCATGGTATGAACGAACTGAGATCGACCATCTCTGCCAAGGGCTTGCTTGTTATTGTCCTGAATGAATCTCATCCTTTGAATTTAGTGATCTCTGTGATGAGATTGTTGCGCAGACATATCCGATTTGGTAAAAGACAGACATCTTAATTTGGCCTTCACAATAATTGTTAAAGCTCATTGGATTTTTCTCTTCACTGACTAGCTAGAAATGCCTAGATGCTGAAAAGGCCGCTGAGAATTCATACCGCAGCGGCCTTTTGAGCATAACTTGATTGTTCGCGCACATTTAATTTATTGCTTTAGTTAGAGTTTTCACCATTAGCAAGTCCTGCATCCCGATGTGATCGTCCGCTCTTCGCTCATAGCGGACCTTCAGCCCATTTAGCCTGGCCGCCGGGTGCCAAATGCAGACATTGCTCGCATAAATCAATTATTGCTATGTAGTCATGCAGCCATTAGCAAGAGTGGCGAAGTATAAGCACGGTGATTCCCTGCAACAACCTGCGATGCGCCTGGTTTGAGGCGCATCGCAACCGAGGGGAAGATTCGTCATAGCTGGCTTCAGAAGCGCGATACGCCCCCCTCACCCTTTACCCAGCTTCGACAGCATTTCCGGGCGCATAAACTTATGGATGACCAGCATAAACAACAGCGACGGCACCAGCAGAATCAGGGCCGTGATAGATGACACCTGATAGTTTCCCGACATACTGGCGTTGTACAGCAGCAGCGGTAGCGTGCTGATGTCCGGTGCGCCAACGAAAAACGTACCGGTAAATTCATCCAGCGATTCGAGGAAAACAAAAATACTGGCGGCAATAATGCCTGGCGAGGCCTGCGGCAGCACAATATGCCAGAAGGTGTAAATCGGCCCGGCGCCGAGGTTACGCGATGCCCTCGCCAGCAGCGGGTCTACGGCAGAAAAGGCCGCCACGCAGATCCATACTGAGTACATCAGGCCGTGCATGCTGTGTACCAGCACCACGCCGGCAATCGTACCGTTTAGCCCCCACTGGTAGAAAAGCCGGGCGATATTCATGTACACCGTCAGATTCGGAAACGCCTGCGGAATCAAAAACAGCAGCATGAACAGCACCCGCAGCGGCATCCCTCGCCGTGAAAGCGCATAGCCTGCCGGCACTGAAATCAACAAACACACCACCACCGACAATACTGCAATGAGCACGCTGGTCAGCATCGAGCCGGATACATCACTGTAGGGACTGAACACCTGATACCAGTATTTCAACCCCCATTGACTCGGCAACGCATGGGGGAAAAACCAGCTCTCTGCTACCGTCCAGATAAGCAAGTTCAGCAGCGGGCCAAACATCGTCAGCAGCATAAAAATCAACAGCAGCGTCTGGAGCGGCAGACTGGCGCTCAGTTTTCGATGCCCTTTCGCCAGCCACGTTTTCGGCAACGTCATACTCACCTCTTTCATAAGTCCCCCCCCTTCTGTTGCAGGCTGTGACGCAGGTAGAACCACGATAGCGCACCGCAAATCAGCAATGACACCACGCCCAGCGCGTTGGCCACCGCGTAGTCGCCGTAAGAGTTGACGCGAAACGCCATGTCCACGGTCATCATCGTCGGCGTGCCGACGCCAATCATCAACGGCACGGACAGCACCGACATCATGGTCACGGTAGAGAGCACCAGCGCCACACCGATAGTGGGCAGCACCTGCGGCAGAATAATGTCGAACAGAATGCCCGGACGCGAGGCCCCGAGATTTCGTGCGGCGAGGATTTGCGACGGCTCCAGCGCCGCCATTGCGCCGCAGATAAGCAGCGTGGCGAACGCCAGCTGTTTCCAGACAAAGGTAATGATGATCCCTTTCCAGCCCAGCCAGGAAATCGTCTCCATCGGCGTAAACAGATCGGTTGCCACCAGCGCATTGTTCATCAGGCCGTTTTTGGCCAGAAAGGTGCGCATCATCTGTGCTGCCACAATAAACGGGATAAACAGCGGCAGACGATACAAGAACCCCAGCATGCGCACAATTGGCCGACAGGGTGACAACGTGATGACCGCCGAGAGCGTGATGGAAATGACAGCCAGCAGCGCCACGGAGATCAGCACAATCACCACCGTAAAGACGATATCGCTGGAATAGAGGGCATAAACCTTAGTGAAATGGCCCAGGGTCAGTTGCCCCGCATCGTTGGTAAACGCAGCAATCAGTGAGAACCCAAGCGGGTACAAAAAGAGCACGGCGATCATCAGCGCGGCGGGGACGACCAGTAACAGATATTTCAACGAACGGCGCATAGCAAACCTGACATCAGAAAAGAAACGCTCAGGACGGCGTCATGCCGAACCTGAGCATTAGCGATAATTAATTGGCGACCTGGCTTTCGTAGCCTTCTTTTATGTCGTCAAAGTAAGGGGCTATCGGGAAGCTTTTACCGTGATCCGCCAGCGCTTGCGGGGATATTTCCGCGAACAGCTTCTGCCAGGTTGCCGGATCCAGCTTCGGCTTCACGTGCTCCGCATCAATACCTGGGTACCAGTTAAACTGTTTTACGATCCCCTGCGCCTGCACGTCAGGGCTGGTTGCCAGCTCGATAAACTCACGCGCCAGCTGCGGGTTTGCCGCCTTCGCCGGGGTCACGTAGTACATCGGTTGCCCTGGCATACCCGGCGACAGCAGCGCCAGCTTGATGGATGGCGGCAGCTTGCCCTGGTCTTTCCAGCTGTAGAACATATCCACCCACACCGGCCCCATGGTGATCTCACCGCGACTGAGCATATCGAGCGTACCGGCATTGCCTGGCGTAAAGGTCACGTTCTTATTGAAGGCCTTCAACTTCTCGTACGCCTGGCTCCAGTTTTTCTCCACGCCTTTGTCGTAAGGCAGCGCGGACAGACGCCCGGCGTCCGTACCGTAGGCGTATATCCAGCCCACCACGAAGCTCACTCCGGACATGCCGTTTTTGATGCCGTTATAGCCGAAAGCCTGCGGGTTTTTCTGCGCCCAGCTCACCAGTTCGTCATAAGACGCCGGGGGCGTTTTGATGGCTTCGCTGTTCCAGGCGATGGCGGTCTGGCTTAAGAACATCGGCATTACGTAGCCATCGACATTCACGCCGAGGGCATTTTTCGCGCTATCCGCGCTCACCATGCTGCCGGTACTAATCTGCTGGCGATATTTCTCCAGCAGCCCTTTTTCCACGAGTTCACCACCGGCTTTCTGGTGAACGACTGCCACATCTATATCCCAGGTCTTCGCACCACTCTCTTTTTGTGCGCTCAGTTTCTCGATGATTTTATTCGAGCCAGCATCTCCAGGCCCCGTACCCACCACCTGCACTTTCACCCCTGGATGTGCCGCTTCAAACTTCGGCCCCAGCCAGGTTTTCACATAATCCACCATATTCTGATCGCCTGCTGTGGCAACGTTCAGAATGGTATCAGCCTGCACGCCGTAGCTCAGAAACAAGGCCGTCATTACGGCAGCTTTCGTTTTAGTAAACATGGTCTATCCCCAAAATGAACACAATGAAGTCAACTTGCTTGAGACGATGGAAAAATATGTAAAGCAGCGGCCGGAACGTGAAGTCGTACGGATGACTGCGCAGGCCAGCACTGGGTTGAATCCGCCAGTAATACGCGCTCGCGACAGCGCACGCTGTGGCGGTATAAATTGCCGAGAAAAGCACTTTGCTCGACCACGCCATTAAGGGTTACCCCCTCGCCCGGCCCGCGGTCGGTTAATGCGTAAAGTGCTGCATCGGCGCTACGAAAATAAAGGGTGCAGTCGCGGAAATCGTCGGCATAACACTCCCCTTGCTCGCTCGTGGAAATATTCGTTTTCGCGAAGAAGTCGTTAACGTTGATTTTATTGTCCGCGCCCATGAAATCAGCAACGAATGGCGTTGCCGGACGCTGGTAAATATCTTCCGGGGTTCCTATTTGCTCTATGCGCCCGTTATTTAACACCGCAATACGGTCGGCCATGACCAGCGCTTCCTGCTGATCGTGGGTCACAATTAATGAGGTAAACCCGAGGCGTTTTTGCAAAGATTTAATTTCATGCCGCACGTTGAGACGTACTTTTGCATCAAGGTTCGACAGGGGTTCATCCAGCACCAGCACGTCCGGCTCAATGGCCAGCGCCCGCGCCAGAGCAACACGTTGCCGTTGCCCGCCGGAAAGCTCGGTGACCTTCACATCCGCCAGACCGGCCAGATTAACGATGCTGAGCAGTTCCGCAACGCGGCGGTCAATATCGTCACGACGCCATTTGCGCAGTTTCAACCCATAGCCAATATTGCGCGCGACCGTCAGATGCGGCCACAGTGCGTAGCTTTGAAATACCATGGTGATATTGCGCTGCTCCGGCGCACTATGGGTAATATCACGGCCGGCAACGGTAATCTCCCCGTGTTTTACCGCAATAAACCCGCAAAGCGCATTGAGAAGCGTTGTTTTTCCGCAGCCGGAGGGTCCCAAAAGCGCAATCATCTCGCCTTTCTCGACGTGCAGATCGATATTATGCAACACCACCTTTTCGCCATAGCTAATTTGAATCCCGGCTATCTGTAAATAACTCATGTTTATTACCTAAAAATCGCTGCGGTGACTTTTTTTACTGCGATGAACACGTGTTCATTCGAATGTAAAAAAAATGCAATGTTGACTCGACATTATGTGAGCCTACTTTGTCGGGTATTTGTGACAATTTAATTAAGCGTCAAACATTTTTGGTGAGAGAACATGAAAATAGATGTGCTTGGGTGCGGTAGCGCCTTCTCCCGCGAGCAAAATACCTCTGCGCTGCGGATAATCGATGAGATGAACCGACAATGGTTAATTGACTGCGGCCCCACGATTCCACGGGCATTGTGGCAACGTGGAGGCGACGTCAATGATATCGACGCCGTCTATTTCACCCACGTCCATCCGGACCACTGTACCGGGCTAACGGCGCTGCTGAATCACTGGCACAGCTTCTCGCGCCAGAAAACGTTGATTATTTACAGTCAGCCGCAGCAGCGCCCCGTGCTAATGCAGTTGGCCGCACTCGCCAACTGGCCGCAGACCACACTGTGTTTTGATCTCGACTGGCGCGACACCACCGACGCATGGAGGTGGCACGACTGGTATATCCAGACCGCCGAAACCCGGCATGAACTCACCAACCGCGCCATTCGTATCACCCAGGGTGAGCAGACGTTGTTTTACAGCGGCGACGGTCGGCCAACGCCAGAATCGGTGGCACTGATGGAGGGGGCCGGTCTCGCATTCCAGGAGTGTGCCTCACTGACGGCTCTGGACGATGATGCGTCCCACGGTGATTTTCCCTCCTGCCTGGCGCTGTTTCAGCACCTGAATCTCCCGGCACTGGGGCTCTATCATTGTAACGACGCGATTTTGCATGACCTGAAGCGCGCATGCCAGCCCAGCAACGGGTTGTTCGTCAGCTATGACGGTCTGCAATGCACGCTTAACACCCCCGTGATTTCCAGCGAGGAACGCCCGGCATGAGTTCCGCCTCCCGTAAACAGAGCGTTACCGCGCAGGATGTCGCCTACCGGGCGGGCGTTTCGCGGGCGGTGGTCTCTCGAGCACTGAGCAACAACGGCAGTATCTCTCCCGCCACCCGGGAACGGGTCCTGCGCGCGGCAACGGAGCTCGGTTATCAGGTTAACTTTCTCGCGCAAGGGCTAAACCGCCGCCGTAGTCATCTGGTCGGCGTGATTGTCTCGCGCATTAGCGACCCGTTTCGCAGTAGCCTGCTGGATGCCCTGCTGAGCGAGATCCAGCGGTGTGGTTTTCAGGCGCTGGTGAGTGAAATCCACAGCGAAAAGGATCTGGCCCACACGATGCGTCGTTTTGCCCAGTTTCGGGTATCCGGGGTGATCGTGACCTCGGGTCAGCCCCCGGAATCACTGGTGAACGAGTGCGTGTCGCAGCAGATCCCGGTGGTGGGTATCAACCGCCAGCCGGATATCCCTTTCGTGGATTACGTCAGCTCAGACAACGTCTACGGCGCAACCCTCGCTGCCGGGCAGTTGGTGCACAACGGCTGCCGTCGTTTTGGCTGGCTCAATACCGCGCACTCCACCTGGGCCGGTCGAATGCGCGGCGAGGCCTTTTATCAGGCGCTACAGACTTTAGGTGTCGAGACCGCCCACAATCTGCAATCGATTATCGCCCCCGCCGAAGGCTACGACGGTGGATTTCAGGCCGCCGTTGGGGCGGATGAGACTCTTGAGGGCATCTTCTGTGCCAATGCACAGCTGGCCTGCGGTTTTCTTGACGGGATGCGCCAGCGCGGCAGACACAGTCCGGACGATTTTCAGCTCATCGGTTTTGACAATACGCCGCAAACGGCGCAATACAGTTACCAGCTCACCACCCTGCATCAGGATGTCGAGGAGATTTCCCGTCAGGCATTAACCCGCCTGCTGGAACGTGCCGACGATCCGTTGCAACCCTCGCGGACCATCTGGGTGGATGTGCAACTCATTTCCCGGCGCACGTCGCCATTACCTCAATAAGAGCAGGCTATGACCGAACAACAACACCAGTCACTATGCGCATTGATTCGCCAGCTGGGCGCAGAAGCACAGGCATTACGTAATGCCGAATTACAGGTGGATAAAAAAGCGCGTCAGGATTTTGTTTCACACGCCGATCGGTATGTGGAACAAGAGATCAAACACTGGCTGAACGCCCACTATCCACAGGATGGCTTTCTCGGGGAAGAGAGCGGGCTGCAGGCCGGTGAACACGGGACCTGGGTGCTGGATCCTATCGACGGGACGACCAACTATATTCAGGGGATGGATTACTGGTGCATCTCACTGGCTTACGTTCGCGGGAACACAACGGAGCTGGGAATTATCTACGCCCCGGATCGTCATGAATTTTTCTTCGCCCGCCGGGGTGAAGGGGCGTTTCTTAACGACCAGCGTCTGATGCTACGCGAGCCGGATCCAGAAACGGTGGTTATCGGTATGGGCCGCTCCAGCCGCGCGCCGGTCGAAAACTATACCTGCTCCCTTGCTCGCGTACTCAATGCCGGCATGGAGTATCGCCGCTTTGGTGCCGGGGCGCTGATGCTCGCTCACGTTGCTACCGGGCAGGTGCATGCCTATTACGAGGAGCACATGAACAGTTGGGACGCGCTGGCGGGGATGTTGATCATTGTTGAAGCGGGCGGTACCAGTAATGTCTTTCTCGCCGATAATGGCCTGGTAAACGGCAATCTGGTGCTGGCCGGGTGTGCTGGTGTGCAGGCGCGTCTTTCCGCCCTGCTGGTGAGCCACTAAACGTTCGCGTCAGACTGCCGTCAATCAGCGAGGCCAGTCCGGATGACCGGGATTATGGAAGCAAACTCCCCGCGCCTGAAAGATCCCTACTGGCCATTCGCCGGAAGCAGACAACCAGCGTCAGATTGGCGTCCTTGTGTTATCGATAGCGCCGATTAGTTAACCTCAACAGGTGTCGGTACAGTGTAAGAGCCGTTAATCACCGATTCACCAGGGCGATAGATACGCATCCCCAGATACCAGTTATCACCCGGGGTTGGCAGCCAGTTTTCTACCTGACCACAACGTTCTTTCGGGCCGAAGTAGAGCGTAAACTTACCATCTTTATCTGATTTGATGGTGTGGTTATCCAGGTGCGAATTTTCGCTGTGCAGGTACTTATCAGCACCATACATGGTGAAAGAGAAGAAACCGCCTTTACCAAAATCAGGGCGGTCATAGGTTGCCTTGTAGCATTTGTCACCTTTCAGGCCATAATCACGGTAAATATAAACTGCATCTTTCGGTGGCAGCAGACCCAGCGCTACCGCTGCGCCAAGGTTAAGCATTTTCGGGTCGACTTTACCTCGGGATCCGACAGTGTCGTTCAGGTTTGGCAGTTTCGCCGCCTCAGCTTGATATTTCGCACGCAGCGACATCAGGCTCTTCTGGTCCCAATCGACAATCTTATACTCTTTCGCTTTCACACCTTCTGGTAGCGTCACCTTGATAGCATCCTGCAACTGATGGACATAATTAATGTCCTGAGGATCGCCCGGATTGACCTGAGTACGAACGACAATACCAACAAACTCCGTTTGCGCTTTGATTTCAAAAGTACCTGGCCCATAGAACACCTGGTCGGTGTAATCGTCATTCTGCATGATCATCGCAGATTGATAGCGGTTATCTTTTGAGTTTGGTAGCGTCAGTTTGGTGCCTTTCGGAACATAAAAGGTCCCGAGTGAGTAAATTGTGTCACGGTTCATGGTAACAGCAGGCTGCTTGTCGAGGGGAATCAGCGAGCGATCATGGCGGAATGCGTTGCTACCCACATCTTTAACTACGCTCTCAAGCGACATATCGACCTCAGCTCTTGCGTAATTTTCAGGGGTGACCGTCTTCGCAGCATGCGCACCGAAACTGATGGTGGCTACGCTTAATGCAATGAGTGTTAATTTATTCACTTGTTTACCCTTTCTGTTAAAGAAACAATGACCCTGCAATACTCAACGCTACGAGTATGACAAAACAATAGAGCTTTACTGTCTCAGCGTAGAAGCTGGTAGGTCAATTTTGGAGATATTTATTAATGAACACTGCGTATGCTGAAGCTCGTAGTCGCATTGGTATTATTATCCCGTAGGACTTTCACCTGGCTGCGAAGCCTATTTTTCTCTGTTAATTCAATGTGATGCTGCTAAATCCCTGCCGTAGTATTCGTTGAAAAGCAGGTCACGTTGAAATACCACAGAGAAATAAAACGTTCGTACCTTACTCAAAGCTGCGGTCATATGTTTCGCACTACAGATTTTGAATCAACAGTGGAACAATCTGCTATGGGCAGAATCACTTCAAAGTCTGAACAGGACAAAATTTAATTCCCCCCTACATTTAGTGGTAGCTACGAGAAAGTTATTCATCTATTCTGCCTTTATCAGCGAGCGAGCCGGGGTCACTCTGTGTGGATAATCCCATAATTCAGAAAATCATCATTCTCTTTATTCTCATCCTGTGGGTAATAGATGAATTCAGGACAAAAAAGAAAAAATACTCTGAACCCGCCATTGAAGAAGCTGATTCCAGAGAACGCCATGAATGGCGCTATCTCAGATGGGGATTCCGGGCAATACAAGTGGCAGCGACGGCGTATATCTTAATTCAGCTGATTCAGTTATTACTGAGATAGATAGCACAGGCCCGAACAGAAACACCGGACGGTCCGGGCTGACAGTGGTTGAACTTCAGTGGTAGCAGCGGCGAATGTCCCCTGTGTGCCAAATATAGTCATTCGCACCCTGAGTCACTTCATATTATATTTTTTACATAAATTTCTCGAGGCTCAATATGCCTATACCTTTCATGCCTATACCTTTCATGCCTATATTAATAGGCAGCATCATCAACGCCATCCCAGTATTAGTGTTGTATTTTGTCGTCAGCAAGAAATTTAACCGACTGGTCCCATTAGTCCTCCTTTCAATCATTTACTCAGTGGGGAATTCCGTGTATTGGATTTCTAACCACGTTGACCTGACGCTGATTATCACGTTTACCGTCTTAGTAATTGCAGGTGTGATTTGTCTTGTGTCTATACTCAGACGTGAAGGGAATAGACTGAAATCATGGTCTCTCGCAAGTAGCGCTCTTATTCTATGCTCGGTTATTCCATTCGTAAGGCTGCAATTATTTTTGGAACAAGTCTCACCTACGTTTTTTTATCCGTTGATAGCAGTATTATTGGCTGTGGCTGTTCTTTCATTAGCTTTCGCTCGAGGTCTTGGTGGGCCGTTGACTAACGGGGCTGCATATCTAAACGGAAATGCATCTAAGACTTATGCTACCCGGACAGAAATAGATACGGATTTAGCCATCAAAGGCAGATCTGTGCTGTCAGATACAAATCTCGATGAAGTCGAGCGAGCGATATACCGTAAAGCCCTGGACGAGAAAGACAACGGATAACACCAGCTTTCAGTCGCCACGTTAACAGCGTGGCGATTTTCATATCAGCTAACCTGCCGCTCGTTTTTCATACACCATACAGACAATAATGTCCGCAGATCGTTTATAGCGGAGGACCGCCGAGGGCGGATATTAGAGAAGAGCACAATAGAAAAGCAATTGGTGTATCTTTTGCACCCCTCTGGATCATCAGAGGTATGTTTATCGGTAACCGCGCAGTGCGGATGGGAATACCTCGGTTAGCCAGTCAATAAACACTCGTAACCGGTGCGTCATGTACCTGTTCTGCGGATAGACGACATAAAAAGGATAACTCGCGGGACGCCATGCCTGTAGGATCTCAACAAGTGTGCCGTTGTTCAGTTCATCTTTCGCCGCATAGTAAAAAGTCTGGATAATTCCCATCCCGGCCACGGCCGCAGCCAAATGCGCATTACTTTCGTTAACCCCGATGTGATGCTGCGTCTTCATCTCCCGCATTTCACCTTCTACGGTAAAGCGAAAAGGAAAGGCTCTGCCCGTCAGCGGAGACAAATAGCTCACCAGCTTATGTCCATTTCTTAATTCATCCGGATACGCAGGTACGCCAGCGGCTTTCAGGTATCCCGGCGTAGCACAGGTCACCATCGAGGCATCACCAATATGACGGGCGATCAACGATGAGTCATCGAGAGAGCCACCACGAATTACACAGTCCACATTTCCGCTAATAAGATCCACCGGCCTGTCGGACACGCCTAAATCGATTTTGATTTCCGGATAGCGCTGCAAAAAATCCGGTAACGCCGGGATCAGGACCTCCCGTGCGGTAGAGCCGCCGACATCAATACGCAGATACCCTTTAGGTCTGCTCTGCGAGGCGCTAAACGCAGTGTCTATCTCCTCAATATCAATTAGCACCCGAGAGGCTTTTTCATAATAGTCCTGACCCTCTGGCGTTGCGACGACGCGCCGGGTCGTGCGATGTAAAAGACGCACACCGAGATGGGCCTCCAGTGATTTAACAAGCTTACTTAATGTGGCATTCGGCAGATTCAGTGAATCCGCTGCCCGCGTAAAACTGCCGGTTTCCACCACTCGCGTAAACGCACGCATAGCCATTAACTGATCCACGTTATGTTTCTCCGTGTGACATCTGATTATTCACCTGTAGAAATAGTGTTTTCTATTTTTACTAATTTATCAATAATTCCTCTGTGGCTAAAGTGTGTTCACCGGCTGAATGACGGCCAATTCGAAACAACGTCGAGGATATGAATCATGAGTAAACCACTTTCAGACAAAATTGCCCTGGTCACGGGCGGCAGCACAGGAATCGGTCTTGCCAGTGCTCAGGAACTGGCGGCGCAGGGGGCAAAAGTCTACATCACCGGACGTCGTCAGCAGGAACTGGATGCGGCCATCGCGTTGATCGGCTCGTCGGCTAAGGGGATTCGGGCCGATGTATCCCGTCTTGACGATCTGGATAAGGTTTACGCGCAGATTGCAGAAGAGTCGGGGCGTCTGGACATTTTATTTGCTAACGCCGGTGGCGGAGATATGCTGCCGCTGGGTGCCATAACCGAAGAACATTTTGACCGGATTTTCGGGACTAATGTTCGCGGAGTAGTATTCACCGTCCAGAAAGCGCTGCCACTGCTTGGCGCTGGTTCATCCATTATCCTCACCGGCTCCACCGTTTCGGTAAAAGGGACGGCTAACTTTAGCGTGTACAGCGCCAGTAAAGCCGCAGTGAGAAACTTTGCTCGCTCATGGGCGCTGGACTTGCAGGGGCGTGGTATTCGGGTGAATGTCGTGAGTCCGGGTCCGGTCAAAACGCCTGGATTAGGGGGACTGGTTGCTGAGGAAGCGCGTCAGGGCCTGTTTGATGCACTGGCGGCGCAGGTTCCGTTGGGCCGGATTGGTGAGCCAGCGGAAGTCGGCAAAGCCGTTGCGTTTCTGGCTTCTGATGCCGCCAGTTTTATCAATGCCATAGAACTGTTTGTGGACGGCGGTATGGCGCAGATTTAAAGCTGATATCACACCGTCAACTCCCTCGAGGCGACGGGTTTTCAATGGACGGCTGGTGTCACGCAGTTTTAACTTCACAGTGTGACAGCGCACAATACGGCTCCAGCCATCCCTGATAGGTTTTATCATCTCGCAAAACATAGCGACCGTTTGCAAATCACTTCACCATCGTCAACAAAATTTGCGCAGAACTCCCTTCTTATGACGAGTTTTGGCCAGACGGCTGCTGTGTGCCAGGAACGGACCTTAATCAGATGCTTCACAATGAGTGGGTAACCGATTATTGTTTTAACAGAGCGCACGGACTGATGTTATATCGTAACGCTCTGACCCTGAAAATATATAAGGAGTGAATGTGCAGCCAGGAATGAAGGAAAAAATCATCAAGACGTGTGAGGCAAAAATTGCTTCTAAGGGCAGCAATGTAGGGCTTTCGTTCTATGCCTTTTTTGCCAATAAAAATGATGATCCTGAACTGCTGATGGAGGTTGCGCATTGGTGGATTATGGAGATGAAACTAGATCATTTTGAAAAGGCAGAAAGGATAAAATCCCTCGTTTTAGCCATGTAGCGTACCTGTAGTTATAGGTTCTTCTGAAACAATGGGTTTAGCAGAGGACTGACTTAACCCGGTTACTGACCTGACAGATGTCATGAACTTCCGCTCCTCGCTCTAAGCAGACCTTCACAGCTGTCATGCACGTTGTCACTTGTACACATTTAAGCGCTCTCGAAACCTCATCGGCACTGGGGGAAGTTAAAACGGTCTGGCATGATCGACTAAATACAATCTGTTCCCTTATAAACAACAAGTTAATTTAAATATTGTAAGGTGTGACCACAATGACACGCGATGGCGCTATTTCATTCTCTGTTTCCGGCAAAAAGCCATGGAAACGCAGGATGGCGCTAAATGCTGACCGTGCGTCTTCACACAGGTCATGATCAATCACCGCATCCATTTTTTCAGCAGCCAGCAGACTGCGGTTTTCCTCATCCAGATCGTGGCCAATAAAGACTTTTATCTCTCGTTGCATCGCTGCAAAAGCCCGTAGAATAGCGCTGTTTCCCCCGCCTACGCTGTAAACAGACTGGATTGAAGGGTCCTGTTCCAGCGCTTTGCGCATCTGCGTAAAAGTCAGCGTATCGATACCATATCCTTCACTGACGGCGATGGTCTTCAGATACGGTGCCCGATCGCTTAGCGCCTGGATAAAGCCTGCCATGCGCTGTTCTTCTCCGCGAAAATCCTTACTGCTGAGCACGACTGCGACCGTTTGCGCTTCTTTCAAAAGCCATCGCGACAAGAGCCATGCTGCTGTTCTCCCCGCCCCCGCATTATCCATTCCCACGTAACGGATACGTCTGCTGTGCGGCAGGTCAGTGACCAGCGTGACAACCGGAACATTAAGCTCCGCCAGTTCCGCAATAGCGCTTTCAAGCAACGGATGATCGCTGGCTTTGAGCAACACGCCGTAGCTGTCATTGCCGCAGCGGCGCAGTTCACGTTGCAACTCCTCAGGCGTGACTTCTTCAAAAATGTGGCAGCGTAGCGTCAGGCGAAACGGTGAAAAGGTTTTAATTTGGCTGAGCAGCGCCGCGACCGTCAGTGAACTGAAGCGTTCCGGCGTGTGCATCACCAGGTCGATCGGCAACGTGCGACCGCTTGCAAGGCTGGTGCGCTGTTGTAATTCCAGATCGCTGATTGCCTGCGCAATGCGTCGGGCTGTACGGGGACTCACGCTGCCGCGCTGGTGCAACGCCCTGTCGACCGTAGCTTTACTCACGCCTGACTGGGCTGCGATTTGTTTGATGGAAAATGACCTTGCCATAAATTGAGGTCTTTTTGAGGTTATGTGTACATATTGTTAACCGAATGTAGCTGCTAAGGTCAGGGTAAGCAAGCGAACAAACCCGATCTCTCCTCAATAAGAAAGGACAACAAATGGACATGATTAATGGCAGTGGTTTTAACAACAAAGTGTTCGTCGTTACTGGCGGAACCCAGGGACTCGGCGCAGCGGTTACCCGTCTGCTGGTAGAGCGTGGGGCGCGAGGCATCATCATTTGCGGACGTAACGTGAAAGCCGGACGTGAACAAGCAGAAACCCTTAGCCATGGCGGATGTGAAGTGATATTCGTCGAAGCGGATATCAGTTCGCCAGAAGCCTGCAAAAAAGTGGTGGACGCCGCAGAATCGGCGTTTGGCACGCTGCATGGACTGGTGAACTGTGCAGGCATGTCGGACCGTGGCACCATCCTTGATACCTCTCCGGAATTATTTGACGCCATCATGGCGGTCAACACTCGCGCGCCTTTTTTTCTGATGCAGGCGGCGATCAAACTGATGATTGCCAGGGGCGTACAAGGCAGCATTGTTAATATCATTACCATGACTTCCCACGGCGGCCAGAGCTTCCTGACCGCCTACGCCGCATCGAAAGGCGCCCTGGTCACGCTGACCAAAAACGTGGCCTTCAGCGTTATGCGCAACCGGATAAGAGTAAACGGCCTGAACATTGGCTGGATGGACACGCCGCATGAACACGACATCCAGCGGCAATATCATGATGCTGAAGAAAACTGGCTTGCCAGTGCTGAGCAGGCCCAGCCTTTTGGCCGATTGCTGAAGCCAGACGAGGTCGCCCGTGGCGTAGCATTTCTCCTTTCAGAGGAGTCGGGAATGATGACAGGCGCGGTGATCGATTTCGATCAAAGCGTGGTCGGTTGCGGTGACAACGGCGGTTTTCAGCCACCACATGCCCTGACGCTGTGAGGTAAAAATGAATACGCCCTATATTAATGACAGCCATATTTCTCTCGATAAGTTCGCCACGCTATGCGCGCAAACCTTGCGTAAGGACGATTTCCCGCTGGCGCGTTCCGCCGATAAAAACGTACCGATCTATCATCATGATGATCTGCTTGCCGCAGCCAGAGCCGATCGTCAAACCATGCTGGGCGAACTGCATCACGCACTGTCTGGCGGACCAGGCGTGTTCGTGGTTCAGGGCTTGTACCGCGATGTCTCAGCCATAGACTGCAGCAATAAGGTGTTTGACGATATTCTCGTCAGTGAAGCGGCAAACGGTGGCGGTGGCGATCACTTTGCCAAAGCCGGTAGCAATGGACGTATCTGGAACGCGCTACAAAAAGTCGCTGAGCGTGATGCCGATGCCTTCGTCGACTACTACAGCAATCCTTTACTGGCCCTGATTTGCGAAGCCTGGGTTGGCCCCGGCTATGAAATCACGGCCCAGGTGAATCAGGTCCGCCCGGGCGGTAAAGCGCAGCAGCCGCATCGGGATTACCATCTCGGTTTCCAGATTAATGAGGTGGTTGCCCGCTTCCCGCTGCCTCTGCAGATTCTGTCGCAATACCTGACGCTTCAGGGTGCGGTCGCGCACAGCGATATGCCGGTAGAGTCAGGACCGACGCAGCTTTTACCGTGGTCGCAGCAATATGCTGAAGGATACCTGGCATGGCGCGATCCGCGCTTTATCGAATTTTTCCAGCAGCATGCCATTCAGTTGCCACTGAAAAAAGGCGACGGGCTGTTCTTCAATCCGGCGCTGTTCCATGCCGCGGGGAATAACGTGACGCAGGACCATGTCCGTACGGCTAATTTGCTGCAGGTCTCATCCGCATTCGGCAAAACAATGGAAAAAGTGAATCACGTCAAAGTCATGGAAGCGATCTATCCCGTTTTGCTGGATAAACCATTAACCGATGAGCAGCTACAGGCAGTTGTGGCTGCAAGCGCTGAAGGTTATTCCTTCCCGACCAATCTTGATACCGATCCGCCGCTGGGTGGCCTGGTGCCAAAAACACAGCAGCAGTTGTTGCTTGAAGCCTTACAACAAGGTTGTACGGCTGAAGAGTTTATTCGGCAACTGGCAAATCACGAGAGCAAGAGAAAAGCTTAGCAGCGCATATGTGGCAGGCATGGCGTAATTTGCTCACGTGTGGATTGCGCCATGCCAATGTTTCCCTGGATTATCAAATGCGGTGAGCTGGTTTGCCGTGTAGCCAGTCGGACGAATATGTTCTTACTATCGCTCCTCGTTCAAAACAGTCCTGGGCAGCGGTCAGTTAAGTGCCAAAAGTGGAAGTACCTTTTGTCACAGTGCGTTTTGTTTATGACACGATAGCGTTGAATGCTCTTTTCGCTGATTTGCCTGAGCAAAGTGCAATTCCGCAGATAATCAGTAGCGCGCTAACCAGATGATATAAATGTAATGGTTCACTGAGAAACATCACGCTGAATAAACCACCACTCAGCGGGATGAAGTGGGAAAACACTTCTCCACGCGTCGCGCCAATCGCCTGAATGCCTTTATTCCACAACAAATACGAGAGCCACGACGGAAAAATAATCAGGTACAGCAGACCAATAACCAAACCGCCGTGACTAAATTCGGCAAGCGCCGGAATGCCATTTTTTGCCATAGAGAAAATCAATATTGGAAGAAGCACTACAGCACCTATCGTCGCGCTAACGGCCACAAACGCATTCCCCCCTACTTCACGAGGTTTAAGACGCAGAAACGCGCAATATACCGCCCAGCTTGCTGCCGAGCCCATCGTCCACAGATCGCCACGATTGAGATGCTTTAGGGTATCCAGATGCCATAAATCCCCCTGCATCACCAGCCAGACTACACCGAAAGAACTGATAATCACCCCAGCGATATTCTGAGCTGTTATTTTTTCTTTGAAAATGGTTTTATTGATCAATATAACCAATGCCGGAGTCGTAGACAAATAAATGGCAGCATTAAACGACGAGGTATATTGCAGACCAATGTACAGGGTCAGTGGAAAAAGTACCTGCCCAAACAAAGCCAGCAAAGTAATTATGTGAAAAGAACGCTGTATAGCGTTCCATTGCTCACGAATCTGCCTGTGGTAGAGCGCTACCAGCAACATGGCAGTGAATATCCAGCGAGCACAGGATAATAGAACAGGGTCGACAAGACTGACTAACAGATGTCCCACCACATAATTCCCGCCCCAAAAGCACGCGGCGAGCGTGAGTAATAAATAAGGCATAACTACACCCCTCAATAATACAATTTTGTTCCCGGAACATTACCGCGAAGAAAATGGAGATGCTAATATAAAGTTTTGCTCAAATGGTATCGTTTTAAACTATGAAGTTTACTCTCAGGCAACTTGAATTTTACATCGCCTTAGCAGAAACATTGCAAGTTTCTAAAGCGGCCAGTCGTTGTCACGTTTCGCAGTCTTCCATGACAGTCGCGTTACGGAATCTGGAAGAGGCACTTAATGCACAGCTCTTTCTGCGTCAGCCAAAAGGGATCCGACTCACGTTGGCCGGGGAACGTTTTCTGACGCATGCCCGCACGATCATCAGCAACAGCCACATCGCCCTGGAGGATTTGCATCGTCAACCGGAAACGACGGCCGGAAAAGTGCGAATAGGGATAGCCCAGACGCTCTCGGCATACCTACTACCGGAAATGCTTAGTGACATTGAAAACCGTTTTCCCTTACTGGAAATCGACTATTTCGAGGCCACGGCACCTGACCTGCTGACCGCTCTACGCCAGCAGCAGGTTGATTTTTGTCTACTACTCACTTCAAACATTGAGCGCGACAGCAACCTTGAGGTCGAAACCATTATTCGATCGTTGCGCCAGCTGTGGATCGCCCCGGGACATGCCTTGCTGAGTCAGTCTGTTATCCGCCTACGGGATATCGAGAAGCTGCCCTTTTTGATGCTCGAAACCGACCAATACCCCACGGTGATCACCCAGGTCTGGCAGCACGCTGGCTATCAGCCCGGCATCCACTTCCGCAGTAACTCCTTTGAAGCGGTTCGCAGCCTCGTCGCCCAGGGCAACGGCATCACCATCTTATCCGACCTGGTCTACCGCCCCTGGTCGCTAAACGGTCAGCGTGTCATTCGCCGGACGATTGAGGACTGCATCACCTACATGGACGTCGGCGTAGTCACCAACGCCAGACAACAACTGTCAGTTCCGGCTCAGCGATTAAGGGATTTTCTACGTGCGCTGATTGTGAGACTTGAGGGTAAGAGCTAAGTGCGTTGTCAAAAATCGGTCCAGGGAAGCTAAAGAATGAATGGCTACAGCTTCGGTAGTCATCTTTTAAGCTGGCAGATTAGTGCTAACTTCCGCTGTTCGCTCAAAGCAGACCTTTGCAGCGATCGGTTAAGCGCCAGAAGCGGATATCTGAGAGACACGAATCCAATTTCATTCGTACCTATTCCTACCTTTTATTGCTGATGTCGTGAAGCAGCGACTTAATTTATTTTCCTGATTAATATCATATGATTAAAAAATTCTTTTATGCGAACCCGCTATAAAAACCGCTGATACCGTATGAAACATTTTAATAATGAAGGAATCTGGTGCAATTCGTAATGACCTTCATTTTGGGATGAGATATAACGTGCCTCGAAAAAATTAACATTCTCATAACTTAGTGAAGGTTAAGCACATGAAGCAAGTTGGCATTGTTGGTTGGCGAGGCATGGTGGGTTCTGTTTTGTTACAGCGAATGGTCGAAGAGAACGACTTCGACCATATTTCTGCACATTTTTACAGTACTTCAAGTGCCGGTGCCGCCGGGCCCGTCATTGGCGGCGTCAGCTACACACTCAAGGATGCTAATTCCATAAGTGCCCTGGCCGAAATGGATATCATCATAACCTGCCAGGGCGGTGATTATACGAAAGCAATATACCCTGCTTTGATTAATCAAGGCTGGAAAGGCTACTGGATTGACGCAGCCTCAGCGCTACGGATGGATGACAACGCCTGCATTATTCTCGACCCCGTCAATCGCCCCACTATTGATCGCGCAGTCAAAGAGGGAATTAAACTTTTTGTCGGTGGCAACTGTTCCATCACACTGAGTCTAATGGGGCTAGCCGGGTTGATAAAAGCTGACCTAATCGAATGGATGAGTGTGATGACCTATCAGTCTGCATCTGGTGCAGGGGCTCAATATGTTAGGGAATTAATCGCTCAAAGCGCATTTATAAGTCAGCATTTAACCTCCGATGAACTGGCATCTTCAGGTTCCGTGCTTCCGTTAGTCAATAAGGTCAGTGAACTGATTAACAGTGCTGACATGCCCACCCACCATTTCGGCGCACCGTTAATGGGTAGCATCATTCCATGGATAGACAGCGATTTAGGGGATGGTAATAGCCGGGAAGAATGGAAAGGTGAGGCAGAAAC
The DNA here is from genome assembly GCF_051131745.1 of Klebsiella sp. R390. Taxonomy (NCBI): domain Bacteria; kingdom Pseudomonadati; phylum Pseudomonadota; class Gammaproteobacteria; order Enterobacterales; family Enterobacteriaceae; genus Klebsiella; species Klebsiella sp. R390. Next base: position 533,991 of record NZ_CP180445.1, read on the forward strand.
GAACAAAATTCTGGGTCTTTCTCCGGGTACGATCCCGGTAAATGGTTTGTGTATTCGTGTCGGCGTGATCCGCTGCCATAGTGCTGCAATAACCATGAAGCTCAAGCGTGAAGTAACCGAAGAAGAATTTGCAGAATTAGTCACGCATTCCCACCCCTGGGTTAACTATGTGCCCAATACCAAGGATGAAAGTGTCAGTAAATTGACTCCGGCTCATATCAGCGGTTCGCTTCAGGTTGGTATTGGCCGTTACAAGAAAATGTCGCTAAATAATGACCCTGTCTACTCGGTTCTGACGGTTGGCGATCAGCTATTGTGGGGAGCGGCGGAACCATTACGCCGGATGTTGAATATTCTGCTTGGCAAAGTCTAACGCATATAAGTTAGCCAAAAGCATCTACCTGGCAGGTGCTTTTGTGATGTTGTTTCAGGGTTGCTTCAGCAACCCTGTTAGCACATAAACCATTGTGTTATCAATGAGGTAAAGACTATACCTCAAGCCCTGCTCTGTATTGTCCCCATTTCAACACCGAATTGACGCCAATCGACAAAAACGGCTCCGGCGGCGTTTTATTTGGCCCTGGTGATGACTTGAGAAAATGAATTAATTCATTGTTTTCGCCGGCAATCATATCCGCCAGCAGTTTGCCCGTGGCCGTACCGCGCGTGATCCCGAGGCCGTTACAGCACAGTGCGCCATAGACGTTATGGGCCAGCTGGCCGAAGAAGCCTTCATGATTTTCTGACAGACAAATGGCCCCGCTCCAGGAGTATTCAAAATCGACCTGATTAAGCGTGGGGAAGCGCCGCTCAAAGGATTTACGGTGCCGGGCAATAAAGTTCTTCAGGTGATGCTCTCGCGGGCGGCCATCCGGGTGGAAGCTAAAGCTATTACGCATCAGAATTCGGTTATCCATCGTTCGGCGCACGGTGCTGCCAAACGGATGAGCCGGGATCACGCCCCACACCGGCTTACCGCCCAGCAAGGATTGCTCGTCGGTCGTCAGCGGACGGGTCAGACTGCCGTACAGGAAGGTGGGCAACAGCCGTCCGCGCAGGAAGCCAAAGTGCGATGCAAAGGCGTTATTCGCCAGGATCAGCTTATCTGCGGTGATGCAGCCGTTATCATGTACCAGCGTGATTTTATCGCCGTAATCAATGGAAGCGATCGGCGTATGTTCGTAGAGCGTCACGTTCGAAGGCAGACTGTTTGCCAGCCCTTTTACCAGCGCAGATGGCTGGAGCAGAATAGTCCCCGGAATATAGAGCGCTTGTTTATAGTACGAGGTGCCGATATGTTCCGGGAGATCTCTGCCTGCAATCATCTGCGTGTCACGGCCAATCTTCTCCAGCCCACGGCGATAGGCCTCCAGAATCGCCACGCCCTGCTCGCCCACCGCCGCCTGGTATTTTCCGGACTCGGACATCTGACAGGCGATCCCCTGTTCCTTCACGATAGCGCGCAGGTAGTCCTGCCCCAGAGTATTGAGCTTGAGTATCAGGTTGGCGGTTTTCACATCGCCAATATAGTCCTTCGCGCCAATGTCATGCGGCACGTCAATAGCAAAACCCGCGTTACGCCCGGAAGGACCAAACCCCACCTCCTGCGCTTCAATCAACACGATTTCATCATCAGGGAAGTTAAGCGCCATCTGACGCGCCGCTGCAAGCCCGGTTAACCCGGCACCAACGATTGCCCAACGCGCATGCTTTTGCCCAACATGGGCAGGACGCGGGGTGCGCGATGGACTGGTGTGATACCACCCTGGCAGGGCGTCATCGGCAGGAAGAGAGGTGATCTTTTGCACGTTAATTACTCCGGTACGCTGTCATGTTTGCTTATTCGCTTGAAATGCGAGGCTGGGATTATGTTATCCAGGCTAAAAAAATGAATACGTGATGTATATCTCATGTATACAACAAGTATAAATCCAGTTAAATCAAGGTTAATTCAGACGTGTAAAAGCCCCCGTACGTGCGGCGATATGACTCTTTCCGGTACTGTTAATCCTACAGGCGGATGCCTGCAGGCTGGTCTTTATGCGGGGTTACTCAGGAGACTGCACACGCTCATCGGCTTTCAATCCCTGAGGGGCAATAAACATCTCCATGTTTTCCCGCGACAGCTCCCAGTGTTCAAACACTAAATCCACCACGGCCTGCTCATCGCGCGCCTCCAGTGCGGCAATAAAAGCATCGTGATGATCGGCAGAAAGCTGCAGACGTCGCTCCATATCCTCATTCCGCGGCCGGAAAAAAGTATGACCTATGCGGCAATGGTCAATCAGCAAACGCCCAAGGCTCGGCTGCAGATAAGGGTTGGCCGCCATCTCCCCCATGATTTCGTGAAAGCGGTTATTCTCCAGCGCCAGCGCTTCTGCATCATGGCTGTGCACCGCTTTGCGAAAGCGCTTTTGCGTCTCTTTCAGCGCCTTTAACTGCGCCGGCTTGTAGTGTTGCACCGCAAGACGTCCGGTGGCCGCGTAGATCATCGGCGCCACCAGGAAAAAGTTACGCAGCGTCGCATGGCTCATGGGGATAACGCGAACGCCGCGCTTTTCGACAATCTCAAGATAGCCTTCACCCGCCAGGCGCTGAAATACTTCGCGCACCGGCGTGCGTGACAGGCCGTATTGCGCAGTCAGGCTGGCTTCATCCAGCAGCTCATCCGGATCGAGTTCCATCGTTAAGATGTGCCGCTTGAGATCCTCATACAGCGCTGCCTTCCCCGTTCCCATTACCGCCTCCTGAATATCAACCTGTTATGCTGCTTAACCTACAGATAAAGGGGCGTTACAGCAAAAATTATCCACCGCCGGGATCACGTTCTGCCCATTTCACTGCTGGCGCGGTGAAAAGAAGCGGTGTTCTGTCGGTGAGAGAAGATGCGTCCCTGCGTTCTCTTAAGGCTCGCCGCCACCCGCAGACAGAATCAGAAAGACATTCTCGCTTCCAGGCCGTTTCATAGGGCTTCAGGCGTCGTCTTCTGCCACATCAATCCAGATGGTCTTCAGTTCGGTGTACTGATCGAGGGCAAACACCGATTTATCACGCCCGCCAAAGCCGGACTGCTTATAGCCGCCAAAAGGCGTGGTGGCATCCCCTTCACCAAAGCAGTTCACGGTCACCGTTCCGGCGCGAATCGCACGGGATACACGGATCGCGCGATTGAGCTTGCTGGTATAGACCGACGCAGCCAGGCCATACGGCGTGTCATTCGCCAGCGCAATGGCTTCGGCTTCGGTTTTAAAGGTGGTCACGCACAGCACCGGTCCAAAAATCTCCTCCCTGAACAGCGCGCTTTCAGGGGTTACGCCGTCGATTACCGTCGGCTGCACGTAAGCGCCCTGCTCCGTGTCGCCGCCATGCAGCACGCGCAAACCTTCCTGACGCGCCGTGTCGAGGTAGCTGCTCACCTTGCTGAAGTGTTCCGGGGAGACCATCGTGCCAAGCCGGTTGTGCGGATCGAGCGGGTTGCCCATCGTCCAGCCGCCTATCTGCTTCGCCATCTCCGCCAGTAGCGCTTCTTTTACCTCTTCCTGCACCAGCAGGCGCGAGGTGGCAGAACAGTTCTCGCCCATGTTCCAGAATGCGCCGTTAAGCACGTGTCCGGCTACCGCAGCAATATCATCGGCATCATTAAAGACCAGCGCCGGATTTTTGCCGCCGCACTCCAGCACCACCTTTTTAAGATTGGACTCCGCCGCATAATGCAGGAAACGACGTCCGGTTGCCGTGGAGCCGGTGAAGCTCACCATATCGATATCGGCATGCAAACCTATCGGCTCGCCCACCGCTTGCCCGGTACCGGTGACAATATTCAGCACGCCCGCCGGTACGCCTGCCGCAAACGCCAGCTCCGCCACCCGCAACGAGGTCAGAGAGGTCTGCTCAGCCGGTTTCACCACCACCGAACAGCCTGCCGCCAGCGCCGGGCCTATTTTCCAGGCGAGCATCAACAGCGGGAAGTTCCAGGGCAGGACGCAGCCCACCACGCCAATTGGCTCACGAACCACCAGCGCCATGGCGTTACCAACCGGCGCTGTGTGATCGTAAAGCTTGTCGATCGCTTCCGCATGCCACTTCAGCACATGGATAGTCTCCGGCACGTCCACGGCCAGACACTCGCTAACCGGTTTTCCGCTGTCGAGGCTTTCCAGCACCGCCAGCGACTCAAGTTCCTGTTCCATCAGTGCCGCCAGCTTAAGCAGCACGGACTTACGTTCGCCCGGCGCCAGCTTGCTCCAGCTACCGGCCTCAAAGGCCGTTCTTGCGGCGCTTACCGCCGCGTTAACGTCGTCAATATCACAGGCCGCGATATTGACGATGGCCTCACCGGTCGCCGGATTGTACGTCGTCAGCGAGTTACCGGAACGCGCGGCGGCAAAACGACCATTGATAAACGCTTTGTCAGGAAGCGGAAGATCGTGCGCAAGGCGCGTGATGTCATTAAGCGTCTGAAGCTGTTTCATTGTGCCCTCCTTACACCACCGCGACCGCAGCCACGTTCCGTTTCACATCGGCAATCACCGCTTTCAGCTGCGCTTTTTCGTCTTCATCGAGGTTTTGCAGCGGGGCGCGGACCTGACCGGAGGTCAGACCGTTCAGCTCGCAGCCGTAACGGATGGACTGTACAAACTTACCGCCGTCGAGGAAGTTCATCAGCGGCATCATGGCAGCCATGATCTTGCGCCCTTTTTCGAAGTCTTTTTCCACCACGCAGGCTTCATACAACGCCACGTGTTCACGTGGAATAAAGTTGGAGCCGGCACATACCCAGCTGCGCGCGCCCCACGCAAAGAACTCCAGCGCCTGGTCGTCCCAGCCGCAGGAGAGCGCAATGTTCGGGAACTTGCAGGCCAGCAGGTGCAGATTATTGAAATCTCCAGAGCTCTCTTTGATAGCCACGATGTTGGACGAGCGGCTCACTTCACGGAAGTAGGTCTCCCCCATGGTGATCCCCATGCGACCCGGATAGTTGTACAGCATGATTGGCAACTGCGCGGCTTTATCTACCGTCAACGCATGATGGGCATTTTCAAGTTCGGTCGGCAACGCGTAGGGCGGAGAGGTCACCAGGATCGCATCGGCTTTGATTTCCCGGGCATGCTTTGCGTAATCCACCGCGTCCTCGGTGCGGATGGCGCCGGTGCCGACAATCAGCGGCAGACGGTTGCCAATGACCTGACGTGCGTGCCCGGCCAGCGCCTTACGCTCTTCCGGGGTCTGAGCATAGTATTCACCGGTCGAACCACCAATGATGATGCCGTGTACGCGGCCTTCAATCAGCGACTCCAGTACCTCGGAAAAACGAGTGAAATCAATGCTGCCATCGGCTGCGTAAGGGGTGATTGCCGGGGTGTAGATACCTTCAAATGTCAACACGATAACCTCCAGGGGGAATTCACGACCATGACAGTCTGTTCAGCAGCCCACCAGGCTGCGTTTGTTAAAAATTTGCACGTGGTTGTGAAAGAGGTCAATGGTTGAATATTTTTTGTATACACAGAAAATACAACGTAAATACCAAAAAGTAGGATATTTATACGGGGTGTGTAATTTTAATTACTTATTATCAATTACTTATAAATACATTTTTGCCGTAGTTATTTTCTACATGATTTCAGATAGCGATCACATTCCGGTGTAATTGCCCATCAGAACGTATTTACAGCGTTCATCTGGAGGCATAGTTTTAAGGCAGGATTTAACTAGCTATTAACAGAATGCCACGTCAGACGACCCGGTTGTGAACTTAATGTAAACAGAGGTACAGGGTATGCCCCAGAAGAAAGCGACGCTCATCGGACTCATAGCGATCCTCCTGTGGAGCGCGATCGTTGGGCTGATTAAAAGCGTGAGTGAGGGTTTTGGCCCGGTGGGAGGCGCGGCGTTGATCTACACCTGTAGCGCCATTCTGCTACTGTTCACCATTGGCTTTCCGAAACTGCGGCAGTTCCCGCCGCTCTACCTGATCGCCGGCAGCATCCTGTTTGTGTGCTACGAGCTCTGCCTGTCGCTCTCACTAGGGTTCACCCACTCGGGTCGCCAGGCCATCGAGGTCGGGATGGTTAATTATCTCTGGCCGAGCATGACCATTTTACTGGCGGTTATTGTGAATCGCCAAAAGACCAGCCCGCTCATTATTCTGGGGGTTATTTTAGCTGTTGCCGGAATATGCCTGGTATTGGGCGGCGATAAAGGCTTCGCGTTCAGTGAGATGACCAGCAACATTATGGAAAACCCGCTCAGCTACGGCCTGGCCTTTAGCGGCGCGATAATTTGGGCAATATATTGTGTGGTCACCAAAATTATCGCCAACGGCAATAACGGCATTACCCTGTTCTTTATTTTAACCGCCCTGACATTATGGCTGAAATATCTGTTATCACCGCAGCCGGAGTTTGTGCTTTCCTGGCACGCGGGGATTAGCCTGGTGCTGGCAGCCATCGCGATGGGCTTTGGTTACGCAGCCTGGAACGTCGGGATTTTACACGGCAATGTGACCGTGCTGGCTGCCGCCTCGTACTTCATCCCGATCATCTCGGCGGTACTGGCCGCATTTATGCTGAATTCACAGCTGACCCTTGCGTTCTGGCAAGGCACCGCCATGGTGAGCCTGGGCTCGCTAATCTGCTGGTGGTCTACCCGCAGCGTGGCGCCAAAAATTAAACCCGTAGTAACTGAAAGTCAGTAACCACCCGATAATAAAAAAACATCTTATCCGACTATCCTGCACCGGAGGAGTATTTGCCATAAATTATCACAAATGACTATTTATTGATTTCTCCAGATCGCTATCTCTGCGCTGGATAACATTTTAACTTTTTTACCTGACCTACATTTATTCTGCGATCGTTTGATTAACGGCACCGGTTTCACGTGTCTGTAATACGCCGCCATCGTCAATAAGGCTTGTTACCACAGTTAATTCAACGTCATCGGGGAAAGACAGGAGTAACCATGTCAAATACTATTTCTGTAGAAGACGTTCCACTTAACCGCTTCCATCGGTTGCTGACCGTGCGTTCAGGCGGGGGATCCTTTGTTGATGGCTATGTGCTGAGCATCATCGGCATTGCCATGATGAAAGTCTCCCCTGCCCTGGGTCTCAGCGCTTTCTGGGAAGGTCTGATTGCCGCTTCGGCGTTGATCGGCATCTTCTTTGGTGGCTTTATTGGCGGTGCTTTGACTGACCGCCTTGGACGTCGCGTTCTCTATTTCGTTGGCCCGACGCTGTTCGTCGTCTGCTCCGTGGCACAATACTGGGTACAAAGTGGCGAAATGCTGTTTGCCCTGCGCTTTATGAACGGGGTTGCCGTGGGGATTGAATACCCGGTCGCCACCGCCTTCCTGGTGGAGTTTCTGCCGAAGAAAAACCGCGGGCCGTGCCTCGCTACGCTGACCATCTTGTGGTTCGCTGGTGCAGCTGCAGCTTATCTGATCGGTGAAGCGCTGCTGAATTTTGGCGGACCTGATGCCTGGCGCCTGACCCTCGCCAGCACCGCCGTCATTGGCGTTCTGCTGTTCATTGTGCGCATGGGCACCCCGGAGTCCCCGCGCTGGCTGATCAGTAAAGGCCGGCACGCCGAGGCCGAAGCGGTTATTCGCCGCGTTTACGGCCCTGAGTTTGGCCTGGACAACTTACCTGCGCAGGCTGAAAGTAAAAATCTCTCTTTCGCCAACCTGCTCCACTCCGGCTACGGCAAGCGTATGGCGTTTGTCACGATCTTCTGGACCTGCTCCGTCATTCCGGTGTTTGCTGTCTACGCGTTTGCACCGAAGGTGCTGGATGCGCTGCACCTGACCGGCGGCTGGGCCTCCTACGGGTCTGTAGCCATCACCCTGCTGTTCGTGGTGGGCTGCATCATTGCCACCCGCCTGGTGAATACCCTGGGGCGTCGTAAACTCTTGCTGCATAGCTTCCTGTGGTCGGGATTGGCGCTGCTGCTGTTAGGTTTGCTGCGCGATGGGCCGTCTGCGGCGATCCTGCTGATGTTCGGGCTGTACGCGCTGTTTATTGGCGGTGCACAGGTGTTGCAGCTGGTCTATCCAAACGAAATTTTCCCCACGGAGATACGCGCCGGTGCGGTGGGCGTAGGCACATCGCTGTCGCGAATTGGCGCCGCGATCGGTACCTGGCTGGTGCCGGTTTCTCTGCAGAGTATTGGCATCGGCCCAACGATGTATATCGCCGCGGCAATCACCTTCTTTGGCCTGGTGGTGTCGTGGTTCCTGGCGCCGGAGACCAACGCCCGCAGCCTGGAAGATGCTTCCTCGCTGGATGACGATCGTCCGCGTGAAAAGATGACTATGCAGGCAACGATGCCAAAACGGCAGAGCCTCTGAGTCACAAAGGGCTGCACGATGCAGCCCTTTTCTATTTCTTCACCAGTTTTTCAACTTCCCTGCGCCGCTTACGAAATGCGCTCGGCGTTTCGCCATACTGCTTACGGAACCATGAAATCAGATGTGAGGCGTCCGAAAATCCGCTAGCGGTCGCAATGGCATTGATGCTGTTACTCGAATCCGCCATCAGCTTACGCGCATGTTCGAGGCGCATGCTGCGCCAGTACACCGCCGCCGAATGGCCGGTACAGCGGGTAAACATCAGGTTTAGCTGGCGGAAGGTGATACCTGCAAAATCCGCGACCTCCCCCAGCGGGATCGGCGAATCAAGGTGATGCTGCATAAACCCAATCACCTTGCCGATCAGCTCATTTTCATAGACGTCCGGCGCGTTGAGCGGAGCGTTGTGCCGGGCCCTGGCGGTGGGCTGCGTGGCGTTATCGACCAGCAGATATTTAAGCACTTTTTGGGAGCGCACTACCCCACAGTGCTGACGGATGAGATCCGCCGCGAGGTCAATGGCCGTGCCGCCGGGACAAGAGATAATCCCGCCGTCTTTGATGTAAGTCTTGTCGATCACCGGAATCGCTTTTGGAAAGCGCATCCGGAATTCATCGCGGGTCGTGAAGTGGATAGCGCAGCGACGCCCGTCCAGCAGTCCCGCGTTTCCCGCCACAAACGCCCCGCTGCACAGGGTGATGATAGGTATGTTTCGCGCATGCAGTTCGCGCAGCGCCTGCAATAACCATTCTGGCGAACTGCGCGTCTCTTCGAGCAAGCCACCCGCCACCACGAAGTAGTCCCACGCTTTCGTGAAATCCAGCTTTGCCGTCGGCGAGACAGGCAGCCCGCAGCTGGCCGTTACCGGCCCATCGTCGCAGGTCATCCACTCCCAGCGGCAAAAAATCTGCCGGCTGGAGAAGGATTCATCCGCGGCAAAACGCAAAGACTCCACCAGCCCGGCAACGGATGCCAGGGTAAACTGACGCATCAGCAAAAAACCGATGGTCAAATCTGGTTTCGGCTCAACGTGGGTCAAAGGCATTGATCATGCTCCTTCAGTCCACCCAGCTTGCTCAGCAGACGTTTCAGATCGCTGATATCCTGCGCATCCAGCCCTGCCGTAATCATCTTTTCCGCGCTTTTCGCCTGCTCAATCATCTGTGCAAGCATCGCTTCGCCGCTCGCGGTCATTCTCACCAGCTTGCGGCGGCGATTTTGCGGATCGATCTGCACATCCAGCAACCCGCTTTTGGTCATACGGTCGATCACGTAGGTGCCGGTCGCTTTATCAAACCCCGCCCGGTTGCCCAGCGTTTGCTGATCGCAGGTGGTCTCTTCGGCTAATACCACCAGTATGGCGTACTGCACCGCAGATAACCCGGTATCGACGCACTGTGTCCAGCACATCGATGAGTGCTGCCCTGCCCGACGCATCAAATGCATTAGCGAACTGTCGCCGTGTGGCCAGAGCGGCGCGGCAACAATGAGATCGTGATTTTCTGACATCGGCTGTATTGACTCCTGAAAACGATAAAACTATAGTTCGAACGCAAACAGTTTGAACTCAAACTATAACTCAAAGGTTCGATGAAAAGGAACCCTCATGAAGCTTGTCGTAGGCATGACTGGCGCTACCGGCGCTGCAATTGGTATTCGCGTCCTGGCCGCGCTCAAGGAGCTCGACGTTGAAACGCATCTGATCATTTCCAAATGGGCACGTGCCACGATTCAACTTGAAACGCCCTACAGTGTACAGGACGTTATCGCTCTCGCCTCGAAGACTTACAGTGAACACGATCAGGCAGCGGCCATCTCCAGCGGCTCTTTTCGCGTCGATGGCATGATTGTGGTCCCCTGCAGCATGAAAACGCTGGCCGCTATCCGCTGCGGCTACGGCGACGGACTGATTGCCCGGGCAGCGGACGTCACGCTCAAAGAGCAACGCAAACTGGTGCTGGTACCGCGCGAATCGCCGCTTAACGCCATCCATCTGGAGAACATGCTCGCCCTGACGCGCATGGGCGCCGTGATGCTGCCGCCGATGCCCGCCTTTTACAACAAACCAGCCACCACTGATGACATCATCAATCACTGCGTGTCGCGCATTCTGGATCAGTTTGGCCTCGATAACGATTTAACAAAACGCTGGGGCCAGCCCCACTCGTCTTCCCCTTCGGCCTGAGGAGTGCCGCATGAAGTATTATGATGATTTAAGAAGCTTTATTGATGCGCTTGATGACATGGGCGACATCATGCATGTCACCCGCGAAGTTGACGGCGATTTCGAACCCAGTGCCATCACCCGCCGCAGTTATGAAATCCAGTCTCCGGCACCCCTGTTCCATAAGGTGGCGGGCGTTGCTCCCGGTTTTCGCCTGTTTGGCGCCCCGGCCAGTCTCTCCTCACGTGCCGATATGCCTTATGCCCGCGTCGCCATGTCTTTAGGGCTGGCTCCAGGATCTACCGGGCCAGAAATTATTGAGGCGCTCTCGGCGGCACGCAGCCAGCCCGGCATTCCACCCGTGCGTGTTGATTCTGCTGCCGCGCCTTGCCAGCAAAACATTTTGCGCGGAGATAATGCCACGCTGGATAGCTTCCCCATCCCATTTGCCCATGATAAAGACGGCGGCCGCTATGCCAACACCTGGGGCACGCTGATTGTTAAATCGCTGGACGGCAAGTGGATTAACTGGTCGATCGCGCGGGTGATGAAGGTTGACGGCAAGCGCATGGTGGGGTTGATTGTGCCCAGCCAGCATATCGGGCAGATCTGGACCGAGTGGGTAAACGCAGGCAAACCAATGCCGTATGCGCTGGTTCAGGGGCCTGCTCCAGCCATCTCCTGCGTCTCGGGCATTCCGATCCCGGCGCATGCTGACGAAGCCGATTATATTGGCACGCTGGCTGGCGCACCGGTTCCCGTCGTGAAAGCCGTCAGTATTGATCTGGACGTGCCTGCCACGGCGGAAATTGTTATCGAAGGGCACGTCTCCATCCACCGGGATTGTCAGGAAGGCCCATATGGTGAATATGGCGGTTATCTGGGCGAAGGGTCATCGGCGCAGCCAACCTTCCACGTGGAGACCATCACCCATCGGGACGATCCCATCTGGCCAATGTCCATTACCGGCCGCCCGACGGATGAGTCTCATACCCTGTGGGCGATGGGTCTTGCCGCCGACGCGTTAACACATCTGCGTGACGCCGGGCTACCGATCAAAACCGCCTGGATCCCGGAAGACTCCACGGTGCACTGGCTGCTGGTGGTGGTACCGCAGGACTGGCATGAACGCTTGCCTGGGGTCACCAGTCACGAGCTGTCCCAGCGTATCGGCGACGTGCTGTTCCGTACCGACGCGATGGTCTTCATTCCAAAAGTCTACGTGGTGGACGATGATTTCGACCCGACCAACCTCCGGGAAGTGGTATGGGCACTCTCAACCCGCGTCCACCCGGTTGGGCACCGCGTGGTGTTCGATGATCAACGCGTCATTCGTCTGCCGCAGTGCTATGAAGAAGAAGAGTATGTCGCAGGTAAAGGAGCCAAAGTGGTGTTTGATACACTCCAGGCCACCCGGCATCTGCATGCATCATTTGAGCAAGGTTATCCAGAAGACGTTCGCCGGCGAGTGCTGGAAAACTGGTAATTTCAACTGAATCAACGACCCCTGAGACGAAACCAGGGGTACGATCGCAGTTTTAGCGCAAGCAGCGCAATTCAATGCGCTGCTACGCTCGGTCGCGCTTACTTAAGCGCAATGCGCGCCACGCTATCTTTGCCCTGTGTGGAGCTATCTTCATTAAATGCCTGCTTCAGCGAGACATACAGCGTTTGACCATCCGCCGAGACCAGCAGGCTGTTCGGGTTGGTGTCGAAGGACCAGCTGTTTTTCACAGCATAAGTGGTAGCATCAAGCTGCAGCACTTTCTTCGACTCGCGCTGAGATATGTAGATCTCATTACGTTTACTGTTGAACTTAATACCCAGCGCATCGCCCGGAAGACGTTTAATTACTTTGCCAGTGTGTTCGTCGAAGACCAGAGTGGCCTTGCCTTTAGAGTCGTCGGTGACGAACAGGCGACCCGTAGACGGATCTTCCGCCATATTCAGGAACAGATATTCCTTCCCATCACCTGCCGTCCAGCGCTGTTCAATTTTGTAGGTCCGTGGGTTAATGACCAAAATTTCACCCGCACCATTAGCGGCATAAACGCGTTCGGTGACCGGGGAGTAAATCAAGCCCGTTACCCATTTACCGGCATTCTTGATGGTCGTTTTCAAGGTGAACGTTTTGGTATCCACCACCGAGATAAATCCAGGATCGGCTACGCGACCCACGAACAACTCGTCCCCCAGCAGCAGCATTTCACGTGCACCTGGCACGTCGCCACCTTTGTCTTTCTTGCCCCCCAGCATCAGGCGTTTCTGCACCTTGCCACTCTGCGCATCAACTTGCGACACGCCGCCGTCCAGTGAATTGGTGGTGTAGAAGATGCGACCGTCGTCTGTCATCGCCATACCAAAGTTTTTCAGATCGGTGTGGGTTTCAGCCTGAGTCTCCAGAGTCGCGGGGTCGAGGCGGTAAATCATACCGCCATTGACGTTTTTAAAGCCCTGAGCACTGGCGACATACAACGCCTTCTCTGCAGGAGAATAGGCCAGTTCATACAGGCCATCCCCCAGTACACGCTGAGTCAACTGCGTATTGACTGGCTTCACTACGGCGGCAGGCACTTCTGCTTTTTTGGCCGGTGCCTGGCAAGCCGTCAGGCTAATGGCGGCAACGATCGCAGCGGCAAGGGGAACCTGACGCGGGCTGAAAAACAATTTCATTCTTAACTCCATCGATGGATAACGGGATCCCGGTAAGTGACTGCCTTAACCGGAGGGCCGAAGAGAGAATGAGAATAATACGCATTAACTAAAATGACGCAAATGTGCGGAAAACCACAGATTCCTGTGCCCTGCCAATTCACAGCATAAACACGTTTTTTAAGCTGAAAATGGCCAAATTTGGCAATGAATTCACGGTGATAAAAGCCTGAACATCGACAACCAACGTGTAGAATTCAGCGCTATGCGTTGATTTACATTAATTTACACAACCAGTTACACAATTAAATGAGACATTTTTAGTTTTTTTAAAGCAAATGATTATCATTGGCTTTCTCAACAAGTGCGGTTCTTAGCATTAAATGCCGCAGCATCGTGCGTAATACAAAAATGTTTGGGCACATGCCGCCGCTGTGACATCCCCCCCGCAAAACTTGCGTGAGAAATCGCGCCGCTACGAAACCGCTCTGCGCTGACGTGTTCATTGGGTTGGCCAGACGAGAACGCGTAGCGCTGCACTTAAAAATAAGAATTGACACAACAACACTCTTTTTGGCGGGAAATACTATGTTTTTGGATCGCAGGGAAATCTGTGTGGGTTCGGGTGGGCCACGCATCCGTAAAACCTTCACCATCTCAGTTCTGACAATGGCAATACATGCCTTCCTCAACCCTGCCCTGGCGGCAGAAGAAACGCAAACGCCGGAAGTCATGGTCGTGAATGCGAATGCTGATAGCGACGCCACGGCATCTCAGGACCAGACAGATTACCAGGTTAAAACCACGCGTGCAGGGACAAAACTACTGCTGACACCACGCGATGTTCCGCAGTCCGTTAGCGTGATCACTCAGCAACGTATGCAGGATCAGCAACTGCAGACGGTAAATGATGTTCTCAATAACACCACGGGCATCACCAGTAATGCGATTGACAGTGAGCGAACCTACTACTTCTCGCGTGGATTTCAACTGAGCAACTTTACCTTTGACGGTATTCCTACCACGGTGGGCGATGCCTGGAACTATGGCGATGCGGCTTCAGACACGGCAATTTATGACCGTATCGAGGTGGTTCGTGGCGCCACGGGCCTGATGACCGGGGCGGGCAGCCCGGCGGCCTCCGTCAATATGGTGCGTAAACATGCTGACAGCAAAGCGTTTACCGGTACATTCAACGCCAGTTACGGCAGTTGGAATAAACAGCGTTATGTCGCCGATGTGTCCACCCCATTAAATGCATCAGGATCGGTGCGCGGCCGCATCATTGCCGGTTACCAGAATCAGGACAGCTGGCTGGATCGGTATAGTAAAAACACCAAATTCTTCTATGGCGTGGTGGATGCGGATATTACCGATAACACCACGTTATCGCTTGGCTACGATTATCAGGATGCCGATACCAACGATCCCACCTGGGGTGGCAACCCGGTGTTCTACAGCAATGGAGCCCTGACCCATTACTCGCGCAGCCTGAATTCAGCCGCCGACTGGACCTACTATCATACAACCGCTCGCAAAGTGTATGCCGACCTGACACATAACTTTGATAACGGCTGGACGTTCCGCCTGAACGGTACCCATGCTGAAAACACCTTCAGCGATAAGCTACTTTATGTGGGCTATTTGTCATACCCGGATCAGGACACCGGCGAAGGTGCCGATGGTTTTGGCAGCATGGACCGGGGCAAGCGTGAACTGACTTCCGTGGATGGTTACGCCAGCGGTCCGTTTGAGCTCTTCGGGCGTGAGCATCAGTTGATGGCGGGTATGAGCTACAGCCGCCAGCATAATGTGACCAACAGTAGCAACGGCATCACGGATGAAGATACCGGTGATATTGCCACCAGCGATATCGGCATCTTCAACAATCACTGGAATGGCAATATCGCCGAGCCCACATGGGGTGACTGGTATCAGAACGCGGATGACGTAGTACGCCAGAAATCGGCCTACACCGCGGTGCGTTTCTCTCTGAGCGACCCGCTGTCGCTCATTGTCGGTGCGCGTTATACCAGGTACAGCACCGATGGGACGAGCGGCAATATGGAAAAAAACAACATCACTCCCTACGCTGGCGCGGTGTATGACATCAATGACACCTGGTCTGCTTATGCCAGCTACACCTCTATCTTCCAACCGCAGACCTATCGCGACAGCAGTGGAAAATATCTGGCTCCCGTCACGGGTAAAAGCTATGAAACTGGTCTGAAATCCGCCTGGTTTGATGGCCGCCTCACCGCAACCATGGCGGTCTTCCGCATCGAACAAAATAATGTTGGTCAGGCCGTTGATGGCAGTTTTGTCAATAACAGCAGCGAGCAGGCTTATTCGCCAACCAAAGGGGCACGCAGTAAAGGAGCCGAGTTTGAGCTGAACGGCGCACTCACCGATAATCTGCAAATGACCTTTGGCGCAACCCGCTATGTCGCGCGTGATTCTGAAGGTCGCTATAACCCGGATCAGCCTCAGACCGACCTGAAATTGTTTACCCGTTATCGCCTGCCGATGCTCCAGGCGCTGACCATTGGCGGGGGAATCAACTGGCAAAACCGTGTGTTTGAGGATGTTACCGCCCCCGATGGCAGCACCCAGCGGGTTTACCAGGGCAGTTATCCACTGGCTAGCCTGTTTGCCCAATATCAGGTTAATAAACAGGTCTCGGTACAGGCTAACGTGAATAACCTGTTTGACCGGACGTACTACACCTATATGAGTGGCTACGTCTACGGTGAGCCGCGTAATGTTTCAGTGACCGTCGCGTATCAATTCTGATAAAAGAAACCTGCAGCGAGGCGTCGTTTGAACAGTTAATGTACTCCTCGCGCATAGCCGTATTGAAACTAAAAAAGAAAAATGGAGAACGGAGTTTTGGACATTACGATAAGTGCTGCGAAGCCTGAACATTTTTCTTCACTCCGCGCCATTGAATTAGCGGCGTTTGAAACACTTCGTGAAGCAGGTGCGGTAACGGGTCAGGCTGTCGCAAATAGCCTAAAGGAATTTCATGATTTCAGCCGAGATGGCCTGCTGCTTGCAGCCTTTGCGGCTGATTTAACCCCTGTAGGGTTCGTTGCTGGTATTTATGAAAACATATGGATGCACATTGCTGAAATTGATGTGCATCCTGACTGGCAGCGTCGTGGAATAGGCAGATTATTAATGCAAACAATCCTGGTTTATGGGCAGCAACGCGGCCTGACCGGCGCCACACTCACGACAGATAACATGGCCGCCTTTAATGCCAAATTTTACGCAGCGTTAGGTTTTGAGATTGTGGAAGGACAATCGTGCCCGCCACACCTGATGATCCAGAAAGCAGAGGAAGTTAAAATGGGCTTCAATCCGGCACGGCGCGTAGCTATGCGATTGAACTTCAAGGCCATGACAGAGTAATAACCATGACAAGTTCCGCTTCTCGCTCAGTGCAGACCCGCCGCCCTGCCCGCACTCTCCCACACCCCAAAATGGACGTCGATTCTGTAAACCATTCCAGGCGGTGAAACCGTTTTGTTTATGCTAAAAAGGATCTTCCAGACATTTATGTTGACCACTTCACGGAGCAGGAAATGAGAACGCAGAAGCGATGCATAGGGTATGTGGCCGTCGTGGTTGATGACTACGATCGCGCCATTGAGTATTACACCAACAAGCTGGGCTTTACCCTCGTTGAGGATACCCCTCAGCCAGGGAAACGCTGGGTGGTGGTGACCCCGAATCCGCAAAGCGACTGCAACATTCTTTTGGCCCGCGCCTCAAACGACAGGCAGGAAAGCTTTATCGGCAATCAATGTGGCGGGCGGGTATTTCTGTTCCTTCAGACCGATGACTTCTGGCGCGACTACCACGCCATGAAGGCAAAAGGGGTAACCTTTTGCGAGGAGCCACGCGAAGAGGAGTACGGTACGGTCGTTGTATTTGAAGACCTCTTCGGCAACCGCTGGGATCTTTACCAAAACAAGTAAAGTTAACGTGCCCGACGCGTTTACTCATCACAAGGACTGCCATGAATGTGTCCCGCCTCGAAAACGAGTATCTCTCAGTTAATCAGAGAACACTGCATATATGGCGTGAACATCCCGGAATCGGCGACATCAGGAAAGAGCGCTACTACGATCCCGTCAAACTGGCGCTGGCCACAGGTATTCAACCGCCAGTCCCCGATCTCGTCGCGGATCTGCTACGTGAATTACACCGGCTTATGGCCGGCGATCGACTGGCTGATATCCTCCCGCTCAGCAGCTTCCATTTTACCTTTTTGCCCCTGACGCTACCGCTGTATGCGGAGAACGAGCCGCTGCCGGCTAAAACCGAACAATTGACGACAATCTGGAGCGAATACCAGGCCCAACCCATTGTGATCAAGCAGCTCAGGCTGGTAGCGTTGCCCAGTCAGCTCTTGCTGGCAGGGATCCCTGATGATCCAGCCATTGCCCTGCGCCAGTCATTCTGTGAAAGCATTTTACATTCACAATGGAAAGATGAGCTGCTGGCGCGTCATGCTGGCAGTTCCTTGCCTGCCCCATTCTGGCACAGCACGCTTTTGCGCTACGATGCGGCATGCTTACCCGCCGAATTGCGCGAATTATTTATCCGGCATCAGGCTACTCGCTTCGGCAATGTTGCCGCAGATTTGACGTTAGCGAGAGTGAATTACAACTGGGAGAAGTGCTATCCGGTCAAAGAATTCTCGTCAAAAAAATCATGTAAGCTCAGCGAATGAATTACCGAATCCGCCTTACCTCAGGATGATTCTCCGTCGCGGCTTCATGAAAAATATCAGCCAGCCAGCCGGGGATTTCAGCTTCTGTGAGCTCATCAGGAATAATGACATCATAAAGCCGGGAATACTTTTGCTCTGTCAGGTCAACACGTAAAACCAGCCAGCGATCGCCTTCTCGCTGGACTCCAATGTGTCGCCCGAAGACATCAAAAATCAGCATCATAACTGCGTTTAACTCCGTGGTGATCCCAAGCGAGGATGCGTTTTCCAAGACTAACGGAATCGCCAAAACTGAGCAAACAGAGTAAGCCGTGTTCGCTATGCTCATGAAAATTGAGCCGTAACAAGACAATGATAAGATTGATTTCTGCCTGCCCCATTAAAGGAACCCATTATGAATAAGGTGATTCGCAAAAATTACCCTGAGTTAGGTGAGGTGAAGGCCCCCTACGCTCACTCCGTGAGACATGGCGACACGCTCTATATCTCGGGGCTAACGGCATTTGGAACGCCCGCACAGCAATCAGGCATCGCTGAACAGGCAGAAGAAATCTTCTGTCAGATCCGTAAAATCGTCACCGCAGAAGGTGCTGATTTCTCCTCCCTTATTAAAGTGACCATTTTCATTACCTCTTTTGAGGAGATCAATGCGCTGCGCGAGGTACTCTACCGACATTACGGCGAGCACTTGCCTGCCAGTTCACTGGTGGAAGTCAGCCGTCTCTTTTCATCCGATCTCAAGATTGAAATTGAAACGGTTTTTGCCCTCTGATTCATGGCTGATGAGTCATGCCAGGTCAGCTTTAAAGCCTGATGGGCCAGGCGCTTAATGCGATGAAATAAATACCGACGCTTGCTGTGCTGGCGGAACAGCGAAATGACGCTGCATACGTTTTATCTCCTCTGCCGGTGGCAGGCCAAACAGGCGTTTAAACTCGCGGTTAAACTGCGACGGGCTTTCATAGCCAACGGCATAACTCGCAGCGCTGGCGGTGATCTGTTGGCGCACCATCAACATCCGCGCCTGATGCAGGCGGACCGATTTCACATACTGCATCGGGGGCATCCGGGTAATCGCTTTGAAATGGCTATGAAACGTCGGCACACTCATTCCTGCTTCCTGCGCCAGTTGCGTCAGCGTGAACGGCTCAGCGTAGAGGGCATGAATGCGCTGTAGTACTTTACCGATTTTGCCGAACTGCCCCTGCAAGGCCAGCGCGGCGCGCATTGCGTTGCCCTGCTCGCCCGTCAGTACGCGGAAATAGAGCTCACGCACCCGCGCAGGGCCAAGGATCGCCGCCTCAAGCGGATTGTTCAGAACTTCTAGCAAACGCAGCACCGCTGTTTTTACCGCGTCATCCATGGGGCTCGACATCATGCTTTGCGGCACGGCGGGAGGCTGCGGGGCCCCATGCTGCTCGATTTGCAACATCAGTTCAGCGGCAAGCTGAAAATTCAGGTGCATATAAATCGCCAGCAACGGGTGTTCTGCCGAGGCGTCGGTTTCCATCACAAATGGCACCGGCACCGAAACCGCCAGGTAGTGCTGCTCATCATATAAATAGGTCTGCTGGCCAAAATAGCCGCGTTTGCTGCCCTGACAGACAATCACGATCCCCGGGTCGTACAGCACAGGGGTTCTGGCAAGCGGCCGGTCGGCACGCAAGATTCGCACATCAGGCAACGCGGTCAGGTTGTAGCCCTCCTGCGCGGCCAGTGTTTTCATCATGCTAATCATCCCGGACATCACGGCACCTCATAAAATCAGGCAATAAAAAGAGAAGATCCGGCCTCAAAATACCACAGTACAGAGAATACCATGCAACCTTCACTGTTCATGGGAGTTCATTTTTATGGCATCTGTAAAAACCATTTTAATCACCGGCGTCAGCAGCGGCTTTGGCCGTGCGCTGGCGCAGGAAGCCCTCACCGCAGGTCATCGGGTCATCGGGACCGTGCGTAACCACCACGCAAAGCAGGCTTTCGAGGCGCTTGATGCACATCGGGCTTTCGGCCGCTTGCTGGATGTTACGGACACCGGGCGTATTGCTGAGGTAGTCGCGGAGGTTGAATCGACCGTCGGCCCGGTTGATGTGCTGGTGAACAATGCCGGTTACGGCCATGAAGGCATCATGGAAGAATCCTCGCTCGCAGAGATGCGCCAGCAGTTTGAGGTGAATGTGTTTGGCGCAGTGGCAATGATTAAAGCCGTGCTGCCAGGCATGCGCCAGCGCCGTCGCGGCCATATTATTAATATCACCTCAATGGGCAGTTTTATCACCCTGCCCGGCATTAGCTATTATTGCGGCAGCAAATTTGCGCTGGAAGGCATATCAGAAACGTTAAGCAAAGAGCTGGTCCCGTTCAACGTACACGTGACCGCCGTGGCGCCAGGATCGTTTCGTACCGACTGGGCCGGGCGCTCAATGGTACGCAGCGCTCGCAGCATTCCGGACTACGATGCCCTGTTCGAACCCATTCGACAGGCGCGGATGGAAAAAAGCGGCAAGCAACTCGGCGATCCCATGAAGGCCGCCCGCGCCATGCTGACAATTATTGAGAGCCAGAACCCTCCCACCCATTTATTGCTTGGCAGCGATGCACTGAGTTTAGTGCGGCAAAAACTCGCTGCATTAGATAAGGAAATCGAGCAATGGGAAACACTGACACGTTCAACGGATAGCGACTTACCGGCGTAGGCAGGGAGTGCATTGGATAACCCATAATGGCCGCTTGCCCATACGGCCATTTTTGTATCGGGCATCGTGCTGATGCCCTGCACATCAGCGATGTTGACCTTGCGGACGCGCGGTGAAGTCAACGTTCCCTCTAACTTAACGCCCCCCCCCTGATGCCGTTGGCCAGACGGCTAAATGCCAGCAACAGAAGGCAGTAGAGGGCCCTACATGTTACTGATATGATTATAAAATAGATAAAAGAGGTGACGCATGGGTAATGACACGATAGTTACGCTGTTTAGATATAAACGCTGGATCGATATTGAAACGCTACACGCTATTAATCAAATTGATGCGTCTGCATATACAGAAAAGCACCATCTGACGCTCAGACTGATGAATCACATACATGTGGTTGATAGGATCTTCAGAGCTAACATTACCGGCCAGAAGCATTCCTACACGGCACTTAACACGCCAGAAACCCCTTCAGCTGATGAGCTTCTGAAAACGATGACTGAATGTACAGACTGGTATATTCAACACGTCAATTCGATGTCTCCCGCAGACCTTGATGAAACCATTACATTCCAGTTTGTCGATGGCGGTCATGGTGAGATGAAGGCGGTGGATATGCTCAATCATGTGCTGTTTCACGGGACATATCATCGCGGCGCCGTAGGCTGGCTACTTTCAGAAAGTGGTGTAACCCCACCCAAGGACGTCGTGACCGTTTTTCTAAGAGATCATAACCACGGGTAAACATATTGACAGGGCCATGCAAATTTACAACTCCAGTGGCCCTTAAGCCAAACTTGTGCACATAAATGAATGTCAAGGAAAGCCCCCTCCCCGCTCATAGAGGACCTTTACAGCTGTCCGCTTCGTGTCGGGAGCTGACATACCGGTTGCTTTAAATGATGAGGGTATAAATAATCGCGCTATTGGGGCTCTGGTAAATAAGCGATTTCCATCAGAAAAATATGACTAATCAACTGGAACTACTAAAGATTTTCTGTGTTGCGGCAGAGTGTGACAGCTTCAAGCAAGCAGCGCTCGTCTTGGGTAAATCACCACAGACTGTGACACGGGCAATTCAGGAACTCGAAACCCGTCGGGGGGAAATTCTTTTTTACCGGACGACCCGTAACAGCAAAATTACCCGCGAGGGTGAGCGCTTCGCTATCAAGGCGAAGCAAATCATCCAGGAAATGGACAGTCTCTTGCGTGTCCCGTCATCCGACGATGACAGCCTGATGACCGGACAAATCAGTCTGACGCTTCCAGCCTCACTGGGCCGCCACTTCGTCCTGCCTGCGTTGATTTCATTTCATCAGCAATACCCGGATGTAACTATCCGTTGCGTGCTTACAGACTCGCATTCTGATGTTATCGACAGCCAGATTGATATTGGTCTGAGAACGGGATTTTTGCGCGATAATCGTTTTGTTGCCCGTAAAGTGCTGGATTTTAACTTTTACCTGCTAGGTTCGCCCGAGTTGATACAACGAGTTGGCGCGCCAACAACACTGGAGCATCTGACTACCTTGCCAGTTGTGGCATTACTGGATAATCAGACGAACCGATACTGGCCGTGGGGATTCGAAAACTCACGCAGCTTCACCCCTGAATCACCTGGGTTTGTGACCGATGATCTGGATGCGTACTGCGAAGCCGTTGTACAAGGGCTTGGATATGGGCACCTGCCCGGGTTTCTGGCTTATCCGTATATGGATAGCGGGAAACTGATCCCCGTGATGCAAGACATCGCTTCGTCACCCTGGGGATTGTATTTGTTCCGCCCGCAAAGTGGCCCTGTCCCGCTGCGGATCCGCAAGCTCTATGATCATCTCTACGAGAATCTGAAGCGCCTCCGGACATAGGTCAATCAGACAGTCACCACCACTTTGCCGAAACGGCGATTGTTCTCAAGATAGCGCTGGGCATCCTGCATCTGTTCAAAGAGGAAAACCGCGTCGATACAGGGTGTTAGTGTCCCGGAAATCAGGCCACTAAGGATGAAACGTTTGGCCTCTTCTCGCAGCTCAGGATGACGGAGGATTTCTGCAAAAAGGTATCCTTCGACCGCAAGTGATTTGCTGATAGCAAGTTTAAGCGGGAAAGGCGTCAGCTCCGGGCTGAGCGCCCCATGAATAATCAGGCGGCCAAATTTCCTTAACGCCTGGGCAATCTGCATTACCTGTGGTCCACCGACGGCATCGAATGCAGCAGCAAGTCCTTCCGGGCCAGTTATTGCGGTTAGTGCATCAAGCAGGTCTTCGTCATCTGTTGCAATAACGTGTGCAGCCCCCATTTCACGAAGCGTATTTTTCTTGTCACTGCTCAGCGTGACGGCAACAGGGATTGCACCCGCCTGTCGCGCTATCTGAATCGCTGCAATTCCGACGCTACTGGATGCCGCCGTAATCAGCACGAAGTCTCCTTTTTTAACTCGTGCGGCCCGAATGATACCGCCCCAGGCGGTCAGGTACTGCATCCAGACCGAGCTGGCTTCCTCCCAGGATAACGTGGCAGGTTTATGAACCAGAAACTGCTGCGGGATATTCATTTCATCCGCATAGGTGCCATAACGTGAAAGATCATCCGGCGGCAGAATACAAACCGCATCGCCCGGTGAAAAATGCTTCACGTTATTACCCACGCTGACGACTTCACCCGACGCCTCGTAACCCACCCGGGAAGGGAGTGCCGCTTTCAGGATATATTCATCATTACGGAACATGATATCGGCACGATTGAGCCCAATAGCTTTGATTCGTACCTGGACTTCGTCTGCGGAAGGCGGAGCTAAATCGAGTTGGTCCAGTTGCAGAACTCCCGGGCCGCCCAGACGGTGAAACCGATAGACATTTGCCATTTCAACTCTCTCTGTAGTGACCGGCTCATTCGGGCCGGTCCCAACAACAATCTTAAGGAATCAGATCTTCGATGCCCTGGTTGATGACATTACAGAATATCGATGACCACTTTTACGTTTGCAGACCCCTGTTCGACAGCATCATGTGCATCGAGAGCGGAGTTCAGGTTAAAGCGGCGCGGGTCCACAACAGGATGAAGTTTGCCATCTTCCACGAACTGCGTGAGCTTGCGCAGGATCTCGCCGTGGTGAGCACGGCCTTCACCGGAAAGCATTGGCAATAACACGAATACAGCCGAAATTGTCGCGCAGCGTAAGGAAGAAGGCGCGATGTTCAACTCTCCGAAAGCATAGCAACTGGTGATATGCCCATAATGTTTCACTGCCGGAAGTGATGCGGCCAGGACATCCCCTCCCACGGTATCGTAAATAACGTCAAAGCCTTTACCCTGAGTGTACTGCTGCACGTATTCATCTACGCTCTGGGCGCGGTAATTAATCGCCGTTGCGCCAAAGCCTTCAACCATCGCCTTTTTGGACGCAGAAGTTGTAGCATAAACATCAGCACCCAATATTTTTGCCAGTTGAACAACCATATGACCAACACCGCCGGAACCGCCCTGAACCAGGACTTTGTCACCTGCTTTGACCTGTGCCCGGTCAACCAGACCTTCCCAGGCGGTCAGGAACACCAGAGGGAGCGCCGCGGCTTCACGCATGGAAAGGTTCTTTGGTTTAAGGGCAATCAGATTTGCATCAACAGCGGCATATTCCGCAAGGCTTCCCTGTAGACCACGTACGCCGCCAGTCAGGCCATAAACTTCATCGCCAGCGTTAAACTGAGTCACACCCTCACCGACGCTGATGATTTCACCTGCCAGATCTGTACCGAGAACGGCAGGTAACTCAGGGGTTGCATAGGTCGCGGAGCCTTCGCGGATTTTATAGTCGATAGGATTCACGCCGCTGGCATGAATTTTTACCAGCACTTCCCCTTTAGCGGGGATCGGAATGGCAATCTGAGATTCCGTAAACGCTTTGACATCATAGCTGTTCAGAATGAGGGCTTTCATTGTGTTGGTGGACATAATCAATCTCGTGTTCGTGGAAGATGTGATTAATTTAGCCATACGATAATAAAGCGTAAATGGAGCAATCAGGATTTAATAATTCCATCCGGTGGAATTATTGGCGTATGTATTTCTGTAGGTAAGTTGAATTGCCAGGGCTAATCAGGCGGCAAGATTTTGCCTGACGTAGTATGGGTTTCGCTCCCCAAACGATTCGCCAATAACAATAAGTTGTTAAGAGTCAATTCGACGTTACTTCCACAGATCGCTCATAGCGGACCATCCGTTCTACTTGCATGTCAGCTCTGTGCCAGGAGCGGACGTTGTACAGAATGCGCGAGTTTCCCCTGAATGCCTGAACTCATCATCGAAAAGATATCTAAACAGCTCCCTTATACTTAAGTACATCAATGAACAGAGAAAATGCCGAACCCGCATGACGGCGGTGTGGATAGTACAGATGATACCCTGGTAAGTCAGGGGTAAATTTATCCAGAACGCGGGTCAGTTTTTTTTCTTCAATAGCCTGCTGAACCTGGTCATAAGGCAGGTATGCCAGACCGTGCCCGTCAATAGCTGCGTCGAGGATCAGATCTATCGTATTCAATAAAAGCTGGCCTTCCATGCGAACCCTGACTTCGCGCCCCCCGCGCATTAATCTCCAGCGATTTGCGGTGCCCGATGAGGGGAGGTACAGATTAATAGCCTGATGATCGACCAGGTGCGCCACAGACACTGGAGTACCTCTTCGCGAGAGATAATCCGGCGCGCCAACAATTGCCATCGGAATATCGGGCCCGATTCGAACAGCAATCATATCCTTATCCATCTCTCCCCCCAGGCGAACTCCAGCATCAAAGCGCTCAGAGACGACATCAGTCAGGCCGTAATCGATAAGGAGCTGCACATTAATGTCAGGGTGAGATTTCAACAGCGTGCGCATGGCGGGCAACAATATGGTCTTTGCGGCATGTTCCACTGTGGTAATGCGTATGGTTCCGGACGGGCGATCGCGCAGGTCTCCCAGGGAAGTCAAAGCGGAATTCAGGTCGTTCAGCATTGGGCCAAGAACAGACAAGAGGTGTTCACCCGCCTCTGTGGGAACAACGCTGCGTGTGGTTCGCGTTAAAAGTCGTAACCCTAATCGCTCTTCCGTGCGACGCACTATCTGACTTAACGCTGACTGGGCCATGCCCAGACGGGCGGCAGCCCGGGTGAAACTACGCTCTTCGGCGACGGCCACGAAGGCCATCAAATCGGCTATCTCATCGCGTTTCATCTCTTTTTTCCATCCGGGATATTAATCATTTAAATGATAAGTCCAATCATTATTTTGGGTCTAATCATCTTAATAATCAATGGCTATAGTTATCCCATCAAGCATGACAGATAACCGACAGCCCATGAGGAACCGGATGATGAACCAGAAAATCAGCTTCACCAACAGCAATATCCCGACAATCTCTTTGTCCGCCGTGCTTTATTTCCCACCCGCATTTGATGAAAGCCGCAAGTACCCGGCTATTGTAGTTTCGCATCCGGGGGGCGGCGTTAAGGAACAAACCGCCGGTACCTATGCCGAAAAGCTGGCAGAAAAAGGGTTTGTGACCGTGGCTTACGATGCGTCTTATCAGGGCGAAAGTGGCGGCGAACCGCGCCAGCTGGAAAACCCGTACATCCGTACCGAAGATGTCAGCGCAGTGATTGATTACCTGACCACACTGCCTTATGTCGACACCGCGCGAATTGGCGCTATGGGAATATGCGCCGGTGCGGGCTATACCGCCAATGCCGCGATTCAGGATCGCCGTATCAAGGCCATCGGAACGGTCAGCGCCGTTAATATCGGCTCAATGTTCCGCAACGGCTGGGAAAACAATGTGAAGTCCATTGATGCACTGCCGTATGTTGAAGCCGGTTCAAATGCCCGTAGCACCGATATCAGCAGCAGTGAATATGCCACCATGCCGCTGGCTCCCATGAAGGAGTCTGATGCTCCAAATGAAGAGTTGCGCCAGGCCTGGGAGTACTACCACACGCCACGGGCACAGTACCCGACGGCCCCTGGATACGCCACGCTGCGCAGCCTCAACCAGATCATTACCTACGACGCGTACCATATGGCGGAGATTTACCTGACCCAGCCGCTGCAAATTGTTGCAGGTAGCGTGGCGGGAAGTAAATGGATGAGCGATGATCTGTACGATCGCGCCTCAAGTCAGGACAAGCGGTACCACATGGTCGAAGGTGCTAACCACATGGACTTGTATGACGGTAAAGCCTACGTCGCTGAAGCCGTTTCCGTATTAGCCCCATTCTTCGGGGAGATTCTGTCATGAAACATGTTCAAATCCAGAATGCCGATATGGCCTGGCATGTTGCCGCCAACGTTCAGTTTCCACCTACGTTCGATGAGTCAAAACAGTATCCGACAATTATCAGCGTCCACCCTTTTGGCAGCTGTAAGGAACAGACGTCCGGCAATGTCTACGGAAAAGCGCTGGCTGAAGCAGGCTATGTCGTGATCGCCTATGACGCCAGCTTCCAGGGGGAGTCCGGCGGCTCTCCACGCTGGGTGGAGGATCCGACTCAGCGCGTGGAAGATATCAGTCGGGTTATTGATTACGCCGTCACCCTGCCGTATGTCGATGCTGAACGGATTGGCGTGCTGGGCATTTGCGGCGGCGGTGGCTATGCCATTAATGCCGCACTGACGGAGAAACGTATTAAAGCCGTGGTGAGCATCACCGGCGTAAATATCGGTCGTCTTTTTCGCGAAGGCTTCAGCAATTACGACCCTATTGGCGCGCTGAATGCGATGGCGGCACAGCGTACAAATGAAGCCCGTGGGGGGGAGGTTCAGGTTAATGAACTGCTCCCCGCCAGCCCGGAAATGGCAAAGGCAGGTGGACTTACTGAGCGTGACGTATTTGAGGCAACAGACTACTACAAAACGCCGCGCGGCCAGCAGCCAGGCGGGGCAACGCGGATGGTGTTCTCGCATGCGCAGAAAACGCTGGCCTGGGATGCCTTCGCTTTTGCAGAAGTGTTGCTGACTCAGCCAGTAATGGTGGTGGTCGGTGAAAAAGTGGGTGCTTTCGGCGCTTACCGTGACGGGATGGAAATCTATGGTCGGGCTGTAGCCTCCCGTGACCGTCAGCTGGTCTCATTAGCCGATTTTTCGCATTACGAACTCTATGACAAAACGGAAGCGGTTCACGAAGCAATGGTAAAAGTGCTTCCGTTCTTTGCCGCACATCTGGAGTAATGCCCTGTGAAAGACATCATTCAAAAAGTCCTGGTACTTGGCGCCAGCGGGCAGATTGCCCGCCATGTTATCGACCAACTGGCCGATAAACCAGGCGTCACACAGACGTTATTTGCCCGTCAGCCAGAAAAAATCCCCCAGGCTCATCCGGCCAATAGCCGGATTATCATGGGCAATGTGTTAAACCCTGCGGCGCTGGAACAGGCCATGGTGGGTCAGGATGTGGTTTACGCCAATCTGACCGGGGAGGATTTGGATCTCCAGGCGAAAGCGGTGATTGCGGCGATGAAAGCCGCTGGCGTAAGACGCCTGATTTTCGTCCTTTCTCTCGGTATCTATGATGAAGTCCCGGGAAAATTCGGCGAGTGGAATAACGCCATTATTGGCGAACCGCTCAGGCCATTCCGCCGTGCGGCTGATGCGATTGAAGCCTCCGGGCTGGATTACACCATCCTGCGACCGGCCTGGCTGACGGATGAAGATACGATTGATTATGAACTCACTACCCGCAATGAGCCGTTCAAAGGCACGGTTGTATCCCGCAAAAGCGTTGCCGCATTCATTGCCGATATGATTGATAAACCTGAAAAACATATTGGTGAAAATATCGGTGTTAACCAGCCCGGGACTGATGGTGACAAACCATACTTTATGTAAATCAATCATGCCATTAAACCCGTACAGCCCCTCTGGCAGTACGGGTTATTAAACTTATCAAGGGGAACTGAAATGAGTCGAGTTTGGTTTGTAACCGGGGCTGCCCGCGGTATGGGGGTCAATATAGTGAATGCCGCTTTGCAACAGGGAGATCGTGTGGTGGCAACGGGGCGTAATATGGACAAATTACGCCAAATATTCAGCACGGCATCGGCAGAAAATATTGAGCTGCAGGAGCTTGATGTTCGCGATGAGCACCAGGCTAAGGTTGCCGTTGATGCCGCGGTTCGCCGTTTCGGGCGTATTGATGTTCTGGTTAACAACGCAGGATTCTGCCTGCTGGGGCGTTTTGAAGAGGCAACCGCTGAACAAATAGAGCTGCAGTTTGCCACTAACGTGTTCGGCATGGCCACTGTGCTACGCGCTGTCTTACCGGTCATGCGTCAACAACGTAGCGGACGCATTATTAATACGTCCTCGATCGCGGGTGTCAAAGCGGTCGCAAACGCTACATTCTATTCTGCATCGAAGTTTGCCGTTGAAGGTATGACGCTGGCCCTTGCCGATGAAGTTGCGCCGCTTGGGATTCATGTCACCGCGATTGAACCCGGTTTCTTCCGCACAGAGTTTCTCAGTAATAGTTCGGCCCACTATGGCGAAAAAAAGATTGAGGACTACGCCATTTTTGGTAATGCCCGGGAGCTCATGGCATCTGCTGACGGTCAACAACAAGGGGACCCGGCCAAACTTGCACAGGTCGTTTGTCAGGTGGTTGAAATGGAGAGCCCACCTCGACAGCTGCTTATAGGGAATGACGCTATCAGTTATGTAATGCCTTCGCTGGAAGCCCGTATTAAAGAGATACGCGAATTTGCGGCGCTGAGTAATACAACCGATTTTGATTAATGGGTGTAAGCACCCGATGTTTTAAATATCGAGAGTACAATGACTGACTTATTAACCCAGGCCTTCACGTTTAAAAATGGCCTCAGGATGCGTAACCGCGTCGTTATGGCACCGATGACCACCTGGTCCGCTAATGACGATGAAACTATTTCAGATGAAGAAGTAAACTATTATCGGGCACGTGCTACCGGTGTGGGATTAGTGATAACGGGATGCGCTCATGTTCAGAGAAACGGTGTGGGTTTCACCAATGAATTCGCAGCCTACGATGATCGTTTTATCCCGAGTCTGAGGAAACTGGCTGATGCGGCAAAAAGCGGGGGGGCGCTGGCAATCCTGCAACTGTTTCATGCCGGTAATAAAGCGGTTCCCGAACTCATCCCAGGTGGAGAGCTCGTCAGCGCCAGTGCCCTGGCCGCTCCGGCTGGCCCTTTTAATCGTGGCGAACAAGCCAGCCGGACGTTGGGTCATGACGAAATTTCTGGTGTGATCCATGACTTCGGCGAAGCCACTCGCCGCGCAATTGAGGCCGGTTTTGATGGTGTTGAATTGCACGGCGCGCATGGTTTTCTTATCCAGAACTTTTTCTCTCCCTGGTTTAACCAGCGTACTGACGAATGGGGTGGTTCATTAGCAAACCGTATGCGTTTCCCGCTGGAGGTCGTTCGGGAAGTCCGTCGGGTTATTGAAATTCATGCCAGGAAACCCTTTTTATTGGGTTACCGGCTATCGCCGGAAGAGTCAGGAGACGGAGGATTACGGATTAATGACTCCCAGGCGCTGGCGGGGCAGTTAGAGAAAGAGACTCTCATTGACTATCTCCATATCTCACTCCACGACGTACTGACCGATCGGCCGCAGGGCAGTGAGGGTAAGGATACGATCCTGGCGCGGTTTGTCGAGCAGCTGAATGGGCGTTTACCTTTGCTGGCAGCGGGAAAAATTACTTCGTCACAAGCGGCTCAACGGTCTCTGGAGGCCGGACTGTCACTGGTTGCCTTAGGTCGGACGATTGTCATGAATCCCAACTGGATGGAACTGGTGCAGGGAGGCCATGAGGATAAGGTAAAAAACACGCTTATCCTGTCGCAACACTCAGACGAACTGGCGATCCCTGAAAAACTATGGCAAGTGATTCTGAAGACGCCAGGATGGTTCCCGACATAAACAAGACCTGAGTAATCAGACATCAGTACGGGTAATTCTGAAATATACCGTTTTGCCTGTAACTATCTGGAAGGTGAAACATCAATTTGTAGCTTTCTATCCGTACAGGGCGAGAAGGTCCGCTCTTCGCTCACCGCTGACCTTCGCAGCAGACAGTTAACTATCACATTCAGGCGTTGAAACAATCATGTCTCTGTTGCGTCATGAAACAGATGACGACCGATAGCTATCTTCGTAAGGTAAGTGATAATTCGAAAGACACAGACGAGGTAATCATGAGCAGATTTCAGGGTAAACGCATACTTATCACCGGCGGTACCAGCGGTATGGGATTCGCAGGTGCTCAGCGTATTGTCCGTGAGGGCGGTCATGTGGCCATCACAGGGCTTAATGAAGAACGGCTTGAACATGCCCGTCGTCTGCTACCTGAGACATCGCTTATCCTCAAAAGTGATGCTGCCAGCGAAGCGGATATCGAAAAACTGCAAACGGATATCAGCCGCTGGGGCTCGCTTGACGGGCTATGGCTTAATGCCGGCTTCGCAGAAGTCGGGACGCCGGAATCTGTGACGGCTGATGCTTTCAACCACATGATGAATACTAACGTCCGGGGTCCGATGCTGCAGCTTGCCGCACTCTCCGCCTCACTCAATTCAGGCGCATCTGTTCTGGTCACCTCATCCTCTTCTGTCTATGAAGGTGCCGCAATGACAAGCCTCTATGCCGCAACTAAAGGCGCCGTTGTCGCCATGGTTAAAAGCTGGGCCTCTGCGCTGGCCGTACGTGGCATACGGGCCAATACCCTGGTACCAGGGCCGATCGAAACGAACTTTAGGCATTTTATGCCGGAAGAGTCGCGTCAGCAGTTTGAAGATTTTGTGGTCAGCCAGGTCCCTCTTGGTAGGGCAGGAACAGCAGAAGAAGCCGCTGCTGTTGCACTCTTTCTGCTTTCTGATGATGCATCCTATGTCACCGGCAGCCAGTACGCCGTGGATGGCGGGCTGGTGCATTACTAGATTTAGCAATAACGGCATCATTTCCAGAAGTTAGATTTTTTCCTGATTGACGCGGCGCGAAAGCTCCTCGTGCGTTTCCTTTCGTTCGCTGTAGCGGTCTGCCAGATAATCCCTCTGCCCTTTCAGTAACAAGGTTATCTTAAACAACTCCTCAGACACATCGACCACCCGATCGTACCAGGGCGAGGGTTTCATTCGTCCGTTTTCATCAAATTCTTGCCAGGCTTTGGCCACTGAGGACTGGTTGGGGATAGTGAACATTCGCATCCATCGGCCCAGAATTCGCATCTGGTTCACGGCATTGAAGGATTGCGAGCCCCCGCAAACCTGCATCACCGCAAGCGTTTTGCCCTGCGAAGGACGAACGGCACCTTCACTTAACGGTATCCAGTCAATCTGCGCCTTCATAACCGCACTCATTGCTCCATGCCGCTCCGGTGAACTCCATACCATCCCGTCGCACCATCTGACCAGTTCACGCAGTTCGATGACTTTATGGTGCGTATCTGGTGAATCATCGGGCAAGGGCAGGCCGGAGGGATTAAATATTCTGACCTCCGCCCCCATTGCCATCAGCAGGCGGCCGGCTTCCTCGGCGGCAAAGCGGCTGTAGGAACGGTCTCTTACTGAGCCATACAAAATCAGGAACCGCGGCGGTTCCTGTTGTTTCAGCTGTTCCGCGATCTGTTGATCAAAGCATCCAGCGTTCAGGGCAGGAAATTGAACCATTTTTTTCTCCTCCAGACGGTTTCGGTGATTTCAAACGAATCACATATGATTTACCATATATGAATTCTAAAGGGAACGGAGTGATAAATGCTACTGCCTGTTCAGCTTTTCAAAATTCTGGCAGATGAAACGCGTCTGACTATTGTCATGCTTCTCCGGGAATCTGGAGAGCTTTGCGTCTGCGACATCTGCGCAGTCACTAGCGAGTCACAACCTAAAATCTCGCGGCATATGGCTATTCTTCGCGAGTCCGGGCTGGTACTCGATCGTCGGGAAGGTAAATGGATCCACTATCGTCTGTCCCCGCACATGCCGGCATGGGCAGCAGAAGTCATCACAACGTCCTGGCAATGTCTGCGGGATGATGTGCGCGAGCGATTGGCAACATCGGCCTGCAGCGCCTGCTAAATGCGCAATCACATACAGATAATCATATGTATTGGAGCCTGAAATGTTTTTGGCCGCAAGCCTCTTTTTACTGACCCTGGTGCTGGTCATCTGGCAGCCCAGAGGCCTCAGCATTGGCTGGAGCGCAAGTATCGGAGCCGCGCTGGCGTTGGCCACCGGGGTCATCCACATTGGGGATATCCCCACCGTCTGGAATATCGTCTGGAACGCGACGGCGGCATTTATCGCAGTGATCATTATCAGCCTGCTGCTTGATGAATCCGGCTTCTTCGAATGGGCTGCGCTACATGTCGCTCGCTGGGGAAACGGACGAGGCCGCCTTTTGTTTACCTGGATAGTGCTGCTCGGTGCGGCCGTTGCTGCGCTGTTTGCCAATGACGGTGCGGCATTGATCCTGACGCCGATTGTCATCGCCATGCTGCTCGCACTGGGATTCAGCGCAAGGTCGACGCTGGCCTTTGTTATCGCGGCGGGCTTTATCGCGGATACCGCCAGTTTGCCGCTGATAGTCTCTAACCTCGTGAATATCGTCTCGGCGGATTTCTTCAATCTTGGCTTTACCCGGTATGCCTCCGTCATGGTCCCGGTGAGCATAGCGGCCATTGCCGCCACCCTGATCATGCTGCATTTCTTCTTTCGGAAAGATATTCCTGCAATGTATGACATTACGCTGCTGAAAGCACCGGCCAGTGCGATCAAGGATCCGGCAACGTTCAGGGCGGGCTGGGTGGTGTTGTTATTCCTTTTAGTGGGGTTCTTTATTCTGGAACCACTGGGCATCCCCGTCAGCGCAATAGCAGCCACCGGCGCGGCAGTACTTATGGTGGTGGCAAAGAAAGGCTGTGTCATTAATACCGGCAAAGTCCTGCGCGGTGCCCCCTGGCAGATCGTGGTTTTCTCGCTGGGCATGTACCTGGTGGTATATGGGCTTCGCAATGCGGGGCTCACTGAACATCTTTCCTGGGTGCTGAATCAACTGGCCGACAAGGGGTTATGGGTCGCAACGTTCGGCACCGGTTTCCTCACCGCGTTGATGTCATCGGTGATGAACAATATGCCGACGGTGCTGATTGGCGCACTGTCGATTGACGGCAGCACGGCGACGGGTGTCATCAAAGAGGCAATGATTTATGCCAATATCGTCGGCTGCGATTTAGGCCCGAAAATTACGCCGATTGGCAGCCTGGCCACCCTGCTGTGGCTACATGTGCTGGCACAGAAAAATATGACTATCTCCTGGGGATATTACTTCCGCACTGGCGTCATCATGACCCTGCCAGTGCTGTTTGTTACGCTGGCCGCGCTGGGATGGCGGCTCTCTGTCACTTTGTCGTGAGATACGGGAATGAGCAACATTATTATCTATCACAACCCGGCCTGTGGTACCTCGCGTAACACGCTGGCGTTAATCCGCAACAGCGGAGTGGAGCCGGAAGTGATTCTTTACCTTGAAACGCCACCGACACGCAATCAGTTGGTCACGCTTATTGCCGATATGGGTATCACGGCACGGGAGCTTCTGCGCAAGAACGTGGAGCCTTATGAACAACTGGGGCTTCATGAAGACACGTTCTCCGAAGAACAACTGATCGATTTTATGCTTCAGCACCCGATACTGATTAATCGCCCTGTGGTTGTCACTCCCCTTGGCACCCGTCTTTGCCGCCCTTCAGAAATTGTGCTGGATATTCTTCCCGATAACCAGAAAGGCGCTTTTACCAAAGAGGACGGAGAAGCCGTGGTGGACCCATCGGGGAAGCGGGTTAAATAATCGTTCCCAACATCCGCCCTCGCACCTGGAGCCCCGTCAGTTTGACGGTATGGTGCGAAGGCGGATGCTGCTCACGCAGGACGTAACGGTGGACTATTGTGGCCGCACGGCCTCGTTTAGATCA
Organism: Klebsiella sp. R390; assembly: GCF_051131745.1. Taxonomy (NCBI): domain Bacteria; kingdom Pseudomonadati; phylum Pseudomonadota; class Gammaproteobacteria; order Enterobacterales; family Enterobacteriaceae; genus Klebsiella; species Klebsiella sp. R390. The sequence continues at coordinate 568,569 of NZ_CP180445.1, forward strand.
GTAATGTCAGCAGGTAAAAACCCGCCGCGGTCATGATCAGTGACCCCATCACGTGTACCATGACCGAGGTGAACGCCCATAAGATGTTCCCTGCCTGTAATAAAGTGAAGACCTCGACCGAGAACGTTGAAAAGGTGGTCAACCCGCCACACAGACCGGTAACGATCAGCAGTTTCCAGGCCGGATCCAGCTGAGGGTGGCGCATAAAAAATGCCATTGCGGCGCCGATGATAAAAGCCCCCAGCAGGTTAACCACCAGCGTGCCGGGCGGCAGAGAAGGAAAAAGACTATTCAGCTTAATCCCAAAAAACCAGCGAATAACACACCCCACTGCCCCGCCAATCATAATTGCTACCAACTGACTCACTGCGACACTCCCTACTTCATCTCAATATACATGCTGAACCATGAGGGATGCCGGATAGACCCGACATCCCCTCTGCCGATACCGCTATGATTACCGCAAGCCGTCATGACTTCGCAGATGGTAATTTTTAAGTATAAAATTCATAGCGTTATACTTTCCCTTCGTCGTAAACATGCTTAATCAGAACATCAACGTTCAGGTGGTTGATATATTCGTTTGACCGGGACGTCAGCGTTCCCATAAAGCGGTTGCGGTGGCCGGCGATTAAGAGGTCAACCCCCATCTCGGCGATGCAGTTCTGGACATCTTCAAAACGCCGCAGGGTAACCAGCTGACGAACATCAACATGCTCAGTCACCAACGAAGTCAGCTCGCTGAACAGTGCCTTTGCCTGCAGAACCTCCTGCGAAACTGCATCATCCATCCTGCTGTCCGAAACGTAGTTCAGCTCCCGATAGTCGGTGCAGATATGGGCGAGCGTGATTTTCATCTGCAGCTGACGGGCCAGCGTAACCGCCTGCGCGAGCAGGGGCACCCCGTCCTCTTTACCCTCAACGAGAACCAGTGCGTGAGCGTAACTGTTCATAACTGACTCCGACGCTGGCGGAGGAAATGGTCAAGCCACGGCAGCAGTTGCTTCTTGCGGCTGACCATGCCCGGCTGGGCGGATGCAGCCACCTGCTTCCCCTCCGGTCCGGCAAAATAGAGTGTGGAACTGCATTCACGGATATCGGTCACCATCAGTACGATCAGCCCGGCGCCGGTGGTTACTGCCATCTGCGCCATCGCATGTTGCAGTTCCCCCAGTAAAGGAGCGACCTGATCGGGGGAGCCCACCTCCAGTTGCGCAATCCGCACATCCGTACCGGCGAGAGAAAACGCTTTGAGATCCTTATTGAGCAACTGCCCGGCAGACTGTCCGCTGATATCGGTTTTGGCAGCCAGCAGTTGCTGAACAAAGGACTGACGCTCTACCCCTGCCAGGGCGCAGAGTTCAGTGGCGATTCGGATGTCATCTTCGGTTGTCGTGGGTGAGCGCAGATTGACGGTATCGCTGAGCAGCGCGCCAAGCAGCAGGATCGCGTACGCCGGAAGCGTCGTGCGGCGCATCTCTTCGTCCATCAGCAGCCAGAGCACCGTTGCGCTGCTCCCAACCGGTTTAATCCACACCTCAGGCGGCAACTGCGTGATCAGCCCACCGAGGCGGTGATGGTCGATAACGCCGATAATATTGCTCTGTTCAAGGTCTGCGGGCCCCTGCGTCGGCTCGGTAAAATCCACCAGCCAGACCGGTTCATCACTCAGGGGAATATCAAGGAGGGGTGGCAGGCTCAGTCCGGCGGCGGCAAAAATAAAGCGCGTCTCAGGATTCGCCTCTCCAGGCCGCCAGGCACGAGCTGGACGACCGCTCCGGTTCAGCCAGTCCGCCGTTACGGTGGCCGTACAGATAGCATCGCTGTCTGGGTTAAGGTGACCAAATACATTAATCAATGGTGTATCCCCGCTAAAGGGAAGTACACAGGCCGGGAAGGATTTTCGACGGCCTGACATACCTCCTGGAAATCAAGAGTCATATCAGGCGTCATCAGCCCCGAACGGGGCGGTTGGGAAAGGTGGAACGCCATCACCTTGCAAGCAGTATAGGCCAGAAAAACCTGCCTGTCAGCCGCCATATTGGCTGATAAGGCCCGGTTTATCGCCATTTCCTTTAGCGCCAGATCTCACCGCAGCTCATCTCGTCGGCGATATGGAAAGCGACGCTGCGAGTACGATATCATGACTATCGCTTAATAATCGGAGGAAGCATGGAAAGTTTGTTTGTATACGGAACCCTGGGCCCGGGTCGCCCTAATGCCCATGTTCTTGAGAATATTGGCGGCACATGGCAGGAAGGACGCGTTGGCGGCTCGCTGCTGAACAAAGGCTGGGGCGCAGAAATGGGCTATCCCGGCATTGTGCTGGACAATTCGGGCAACCACGTTGATGGTTTCCTTTTCACCTCTGCGCATCTGGGCAATCACTGGCATGTGCTGGATGAGTTCGAAGGTGCGGAATACGAGCGCGTGCCGGTAGATGTCACGACGGTTGACGGTCAAACGGTGAAATCCTTCATCTACATGCTCAAGTAGTTATCTCCCAAGCCCGCGACGCGGCGGGCCAAATGAACTTTCTGAAGCAGATCACATTTTTCCCTCTCCAAATACACCGGTAAACACTGTGTGTTATTATTCATCGCGTAAATACCTTTCAACTCAACCCGAGGCTTTGATGCTGGAGAATGTCATCATCTGATAATCAGCCCCCCGACCTCTTCAGGCCGGACTGATTATCACTGCGCTGAAATCGAATGCGGACACGGCTATGTGTTTGCACGTTTTGCACATGATGATGAAACAGGTTTTCCAGTATGAATTTATCCCGTCAGGAACAACGTACCTTACACGTACTCGCCAAAGGTGGACGTATTACGCACGTCCGCGATGTATCAGGCCGCGTCACCGCCGTTGAATGCTACAGCCGGGAAGGGTTGTTGCTCTCCGACTGCACGCTCGCCGTCTTCAAAAAACTCAGAACCAAAAAACTGATTAAGTCCGTGAATGGTCAACCCTACCGCATCAATACCACCGGCTTGAGTCAGGTTCGCGCTCAGCCCGATAACCGTTAAGGAGTGGATAATGGATATCCCACGTATTTTTACCATTAGCGAAAGTGAACACCGGATCCATAACCCGTTCACGCCAGAAAAGTACGCCACGCTGGGTCGCGTGTTACGCATGCCGCCGGATGCACGTATTCTCGATCTCGGCAGCGGCTCGGGCGAGATGCTCTGCACCTGGGCACGCGATCATGGTATTCGCGGCGTCGGCATCGACCTGAGCCCCCTCTTCACCGCCCAGGCCAGACAGCGCGCGGAGGAACTTGGCGTTAACGAACAGGTGCATTTTATCCATCACGACGCCGCCGGTTACGTTGCCGATGAAAAATGTGATGTGGCGGCCTGCATCGGCGCAACCTGGATTGCTAACGGCGTCGCCGGGACGATTGAACTGCTGTCAAAGAGCCTCAAACCCGGTGGGATCCTGCTTATCGGTGAACCTTACTGGCGACAGGTCCCCGCAACAGAAGCGATCGCCAAAGCCTGTGGTGCCAGCGCCGTGACCGATTTTCTCCCCCTTCCCGACCTTGTCGCCTCTTTTGACAAACAGGGCTATGACCTGGTGGAGATGGTGCTGGCAGATCAGGAAGGCTGGGACCGATACGAAGCGGCAAAATGGCTCACGATGCGCCGCTGGCTGGAGCAACACCCGGACGATGACTTTGCACCAGAGGTACGCACGGCATTGACGACCGCACCCCAGCAGCATGTGCGCTGGACGAGGGAGTATGTCGGCTGGGGTGTATTTGCATTGATGCAGCGGTAATCTCAGACGGAGTGATATTGCACAACAAACTCAGCCCCGCAACCGCGGGGCTTATCGCAATCCGGCTCGTTTAATCGAAAACACCGTTGATGATTGAGGTCACAATGGCGGTACTTAATGCAATCAGCACCAGGTCATCGCCAACAGCGCGCCATTCGTAACCCGGATAATAGGGTAAATCGTTAATCATGGACGCTGGTAAGGTTTTTTTGGCAATTCCCGGAGGTAACGGCTTACCGCGCGCCAGGTTTTTTGCGATACCCGGTGGCAGCGTTTTATATCCGACGAGGCCGTAATTCACCGCAAGCGAGCGCGCGCGGGTAAAGCTGATATCGGCGTCAACATGGTCCGGTTTGCCATAGTTTTTACGGCTACCGTGGTCGGCATTCGACTTGCCTTTATCCTGGCCGTTATTGGCATTATTACCATTATTGCCCTTGTTACCATTATTGCCGTGATTACCGCTGTTACCACTATTACCGTGCCCGTTGCCGTTGCCGTTACCTGGGTTTGCATAAACCAGCGCGGCCAGCACGGCGAGGGATATCATGGCCGCAAGAGCAGTGTTGAGGGTTCGACGCTTTAGCATTCTGTTTATTCCGTGAGGTGCAGTACACGATGAGAATATAGGTTAAGGCAATACCCTTAACAATCTCATGCTTTCTGAATTTTAAACACCTCGCGGATAGTGATTGCCGGGATAGCCTGGGCAGGCTCCCGGCCAGTACATTCACTGTGATAACGCGAATTCGATAGCCTGGCGGATCGTGACAACCTGCGCCCGGGTACACTCCTGCGGCGAAGTCGATGCACTGTCGGGATAGACTTCCGTGGTGGTGGTAAAGGGAGCGTTGGTCACCGTAGCGCATAAATGCCAGGCGCTATTGTCATACTCAACCACGCCGTGAGTCACCACCGGATAGCCCAGCATGCTGCCTTTCTGGTCTGCCGGGGCAATATGCGTCACCGCTTCCACAGCGGAAATAATCGCACTCTGGAAGTCCAGTCTGGAATTACGCGTGTCGCTGACCAGGTAAAAACCATCAGGTACACATTCTGGCTCGTACTGCCGGCCGTCTCTGGCGGCCAGCGCCGGACTGAACTCACTTTCATCGCTATCCGTCGTTTCATGCAAATCGACGTGTACCAGGAAGCGTTCCTGTATCTGCCCGATAAATGCCATCACCTGTAACGACTCTTCCGCTTGACCTTGCGGATAAAACTGCCGGTTGGGATCCACCGCATGGTAGTTCCAGCGGGCAACACGCTCGTATGCCCAGGGGCTGACACAAGGGATAACCAGCAGATTGACCGCATCGGCATAGTCGTTCTGATAGTGCGATAAAAATTCCAGCGCGCCCAGTACGCCGCTGGTTTCATAACCATGGACACCGCCGGTAATCAGCGCTACAGGCAGGCTGGGATCCCACGCTTTCGACTTTGCCGCCATTAACGGATAGTGGTCATCGCCGTAGTGTAGCTCGCCATACTGAACAAGATCGTAGCGGTCATTGAGCGACTGCAGAACGTCAAGGACATCACTTTTATAATATCTGACGCGCGTCTGACGCTCTCGCCACAGCTGCTTTTCAGTCTCGGACCAGGGCTGCCCGGGCGTACCGATGGGATAAAACGTTTCAGTTGTCATATTTCACTCTACAGAAAAATTAATCAGTTAAGCCGCGACGACGCGCCGGCAACCAGACGGATAATACCGAGGCGCCGATAATTAACACCGCCCCAATCAGGGTTTGTCCACCGGGTTGCTGATGCAAGAAAATCCAGGCCAGAAGCAAAGCATACACCGGCTCAAGGACAATCATCATGGATACGGTACTCGCCTGTAGCGTACGCAAGCCCCAGGTCAGCATCCAGTATGCCAGGCCAGTACACAAAACGCCCAGTAAACCGATGAAAACCAGATCGTGGCCGCTGCTATTCACCAGGCCCGCGATCCCGCCTGGGAGCGTCACCAGAGCACAGCCCGCGCACTGCCACCAGGAGGACTGTATTGCCGTTGCCTGAACGCGCAGGTACCGATTAAAAATGATCACCAACGCATGAATAACCCCCGATCCCAGCGCCCATAGTAGCCCGGTCAGGCTGCCGGTACTTTCGCGATTCATCGGCGCGAGTATGTAGACGCCGGCAACGATCATAGTCATCAACAATATATCGAAAAGCGCCGGTTTTTTATGAAACAGCGCCGCCTCAATCATAATGACAAAGGCGGGAAATGTCGCAAAGCCGAGCGTACCGATCGCCACGCCCCCTTCTTTAACGCCCATAAAAAAGCAAAACCAGTGGCCGGCCAGCAGTGCGCCATTGAGCAGCAGCTTGCTTTTATCCCGCCAGGGAATGCCTGCTCGCGTCCTGTCGAACAGGCACAGCAGCGCCCCGAGAAAAACCAGCGCAAACATCCCTCGTCCAAATACCACCGTCGTAATATCACTGTGGATTTGCTCTCCCATCAGCGCCGATAAACCGAACAAAACCGTGCATGCCTGGATGGCGAGATAAGCTCTGACGTTGCCCATATTTCACCTCAATTATCTGTAAGGCGAATTTACCCGTCAGACCATTACCCGTAAAATGAATAATACACTGCATTAGCATTCGATTATCGGATAGGTAATATGAGCGAACCACATCTGGAAATTAGCTGGCTAAAAACCTTTATCACCGTGGCACGCACGGGTTCGATGACTGAAGCCACCTCGTCGCTGTGCCGCTCGCAATCGGCAATCAGTATGCACATCAAAAAAATCGAGGAGACGCTGGGCCGCAAGGTGTTCAATCGTGAGGTCAGACGGCTTACCCTCACCCAGGCGGGTCAGGAGTTGTTGCTTCATGCCCAGCGCCTGCTGGGAGTTTACTCCGAGGCCATGCAGAGCCTGACGGGCTCGAACGTACAGGGAAAAATCAGCCTCGGGATCCCCGATGACTACGCCGTTCGCTACCTTCCCCAGGTACTGAAGGCCTTCGGTGAAAAATATCCCGCAATTGAGATATCGCTTTTCTGCGAGCCTTCCCTGACCCTTATCCCCAAAATCGAGTCCGGCATGCTGGATGTGGCGATTGTCACCCGGGATATCTCCGGGCGCGGCGAGTTACTTTTCAGCGAACAGCTGGTGTGGACTGGCATAAAAAGCACGGTCATCAAGGAGGATCACCCCTTGCCTGTTGCCGTTTATGAATATGGCAGCGAGGCGCGAAAAAAGGTGCTGGCCGCGCTTGAACAGTTGCCTTCGGGGTACCGGATTGCTTACAGCAGTCCCTACGTAGCAGGTCAGATTGCCGTGGTTGAAAGTGGCATGGCCGTCGCGGTGCTGACGCGCTGCAGCGTCCCGGAACATTTGCACATCATCCATTGCGAAAAACTTCCGGAGCTACCGTCGCTGGATGTGGTGGTGGTCTCCCGGGGAAACGCGGCCAGCTCAGCGCTCAACCCGCTGCTGGTCAATGAGATTAAACTTCAGCTGCAACGGTAAAACGCACGAATGGGTGATTTCTGTCGGCCAGTTACACACCAATGTGATGGCTTGTCAGCGCGTTATCGGCGTAGCGGTGAAGCATCAGCGCCGGCGGGTCGCTGACTGGCGGTACGTTGGCGGTTCCAAACCATACGGGATTGGCCGGACAAACGGATCCGCAGATATACGCCGGCACCTCCGCAAAGATCCCCGCGACCGGTCGGTGTACGTGCCCGGTAGAAATGGCTAACAGCCTGGCCGGCGTGTCTTTTATCACTTGCTCCAGCCCGCTCAGCCCTCTGCACATCGATTGGTCCAGAGTCGGGATGCCCGAGGGAAACAGGTGATGATGGGTAAACAGCAGCACCGGGGAGCCGTCTGCGTAACGGAGTTGATTCTCCAGCCATGCCGTGTGGTTGCACAGATCGCCATAATCCTCTGCTTCAACCGTCGAATCGAGGCCGATCAGGCGCAACGCGCCGACCTGATGAACAGCATGTAACGCCCCCGCGGGTGCATCCTGCGCCCATCGACTGTCGCCCCATGTCGCTCTCATCAGATGACGATCGTCAGCGTTACCCGGCAGGATCAGCGAAGGATAATCTTGCTGCTCCAGGCGCGCCGCGATCTGTTGATAGCCTTCCAGCCATTGATCATCCGTCAGGTCACCGCTTAACACCAGGGCATCCGGTCGCACATGCGCAAGCCATGTCAAAACCCGGTCAAAGCGGAGCAGATGGTCATTGCCCGGTGAAGCGTGAATATCTGAAACCTGTGCTATCAGCATAACCCCCCTCTAAACGATCTCTTCAATGGGCGTTTATCGCCACTGTCTACTCTGCGTCGGTTAACTTATCTAATGGCCTGAATCTAACCTGATCCGCATCTTGATTCATAGCAGTCTGGGTAACAGTGTAAGAGTACCTGCCAGGGGTCGCCAGGAAGTTTAGCCGGGCCATGGCGGCCTCACCGTTAGTGCAAAAAGACTCATGATGAAAAAAATATGCAAAAATTTCTCCCGTGAATGGGAGCGATCGGCTCCGTCATTAAATTCTACAGCGCTCGTGATGTACGGTGGTGTGCAATACATTTCACCATCAGTGAATAGATGTCAGACGTCATCGTCCTCTTTCTTCTATTTCATGGCTGGAGCTAATACCCCACCAATAATATCAAGTCACAAATATTGATTAAAAATGAAACCTGACTGAAATATTCAATCCGTAGACTCCGGCACCTCATGATTAACTCCAGATAAGATACAAAATGATTAACAAGACTATATTTTTTGCGATAGCCAGCAGCAGCCTGCTTTTTACATCACAGGCAGCTCTCGCCCTGGAAATAAACTACGAACACAAGTATGAGGACATTTCAAAAGAACATACGGATGAGGTGGAAATCGCCCATGATTTTGAATCAGGCATCGGCATTGGTACTAAATTAAAATTTCACCCAGAGGAGAAATCAAATGGTGATGCAGGGGATTTTTTCGATCGCCGAAAACTCAGCGATAAAGAATTCAAAGTCAACTACACTCAAAAAATAACCAGCAAGCTCAGCGTTGAGCCCGGGATGACCTACACCATTAAAGAAGACGAAGAGAAATACAAACCTTCAATAAAATTTAAATATCGCCTGTTTGATTCAACAAAATTCGCGCTACGCTATCGTAAAGAAATCAGCGATCGTGATGATAAACCAACCAAGCGAGTTGACAGAATCGATGCTGAAATATCACAAGAGATCGGTGATTTCAAATTAAGCTATACCTTTACCGGGTATCATGGTAATGAAAAGTTGTATAATAACAAACCCTCAGATATTGAACATGAGTTTGAAATCGGTTATCAACTCAGCCGTCATTTCTCACCTTATATTGGGGTTAAAAACATAGCCGTTTCGAAAAGCTCTGCCGAGCGACAGACGGAATTTATTACCGGCATCACTTACGAATTTTAAGACGGGGACACGCAAATGAAGAAATTACTGACCTTGCCACTGCTGCTTGCCAGCCTGATACCCTCGTCGTATGCGGCTGCCGCAGAGAGTCCACGCTATGAACTTGAAAAGGTCGTGATGCTCAGTCGCCACGGCGTTCGTCCGCAAACAGATACCGCAGGGCTGGAAGAAGCCACCGGGAGAAAGTGGCCACAGTGGAGTGTTCCTGAAGGATTTCTGACCGGACATGGTTATGCTGGGATGATGGCTCAGGGCGCATGGCAGCTGGAAAACTGGCGCTCACGCGGACTAATGCTCGGTCATAAAGGGCACTGCCCTATGTCTGGGAAAGTGTGGCTGTGGGCAGCCCCCGACCAGAGAACGAAAGCGACCGGTGTCGCCCTGCTGGACGGTATGTTCCCAGGCTGCGGTGTTGCGGTTCACACCTCTGAACATCAGCAGGACCCACTCTTTGATACGATTGAAATGGGCATTGCCAAACCGAACGAACAACTCGTCTATCAGCAAGTGCGCGAAAGAACAGGGTCTTCCATTGAGGCACAAAAGAAGTATGCAACCGCAGTCGCTGATTTACGCCGTGCGGTATGTACCGATGAGCAAAAGAGTTGTGAATTCCTGGATAAATCCTGGGAAGTAAAAATAAATGATAAAGGGAAAGCGAAATTAAGCGGGCCGGTATCAAAAGGCGCGTCGATTGGTGAAACCATCCGGCTGCAATACAGTGAGAATTTACCATTATCCGACGTTGCTTTTGGACATGCCCGCAATGCTCAGGAGGTGAATAAATTAATGGCCTTGCATGCCGCAAAGTATGATTTGGTGAGTAACACTATGGAATATGCTCGTCACGGTGGCTCGATATTAATGCGTCAACTACTTGGTGCATTATCCTCCGAAGTCAATCCTGACAATAATACCAACAGCCCGCCCCAATGGCACAGCCCGTTAATTATTTTCGTCGGCCATGACAGCAATATTTCGCAAATCCAGACAATGCTCGGCTTTAACTGGCAGCTACCAGATTACCCTCGAAACGATATTCCACCTGGCGGCAGTTTAATTATGGCTCGCTACCTTGATAAACAGACGGGAGAAAGATGGGTTCAACTGACATTCAGTGCCAGAACATTGGAGCAGTGGCGTCAACTTTCTCCGCTCAATGCGCACAATCCGCTTCCGGTAGCTGAATTTACTCACGCCGGGTGCCATAAAACGGCTATCGGGGTGTTGTGCCCACTAAAGACTTTTGTGAGTCTGGCCGAGAAAAATATGGTGAGTGATGGTGAGAACATCAGCGTATTTCAATAACGATAAGTGCCTTTCCGAGGAGTAAGTTCTTCGCCACAGAATTGTCAGCCAATAATCCTGTTTGCGCAGTGGTTAATCGCCCCTCTATTTCCCCCCCATGCTCATTGGGGGGGAGAAATAATCTCGAAAATATTTGCACATAGGTGCAAACAATTCGCAAAACTGTCACATTCCGCCGATATATTCCTGACTGTCTTTCACAGCCAGGGGTAACCCCGTGTCTTACCAATACGAAATCAGCCACCGTCGTGCCGTATGGCCCAAACTCCGCCACACGCTGTCAATCATCAAACAAGAGCCCGCTAATCTGCTGGGGGCGCTGCTGTTGCTGCTGTTTAGTTGGATAATTCTCGCGCCAGTCGTTTCCGTGTTATTGAATGCCGTGCTGGTGCAAAGTGGTGACGAGGGTCGTATCGGGGCGGAGGAAGGCGATCTTACCGCCTGGTACATACTGCGCACGCTAACCTCACGGATGTCCGACCTGCTGCTCTGGACACCGCTGCTTAATACCCTGGCCGTCGCCTTCACCACCGTAGCGACCGCGCTGGTGGTCGGTGTCTCGCTGGCATGGCTTATTCACCGGACAGATATTGCTGGCAGAAAAGGATTTGCCACCCTACTTATCGTGCCGTTTATGCTGCCCTCCTGGACCTTTGCCCTGGCCTGGAACACGCTATTCAAAAACCACGCCATTGGCGGCCAACCGGGATGGCTCGAGGCGATGGGGGTCCAGACGCCGGACTGGGTAGCCTATGGCTACTTCCCGATCGTCGCGATCATGGTACTGCACTACACCCCGCTGGTGATCCTGATTGTGGGCAATGCCCTCAAACGGATGGACAGCCAGATGGAAGAGTGCGCCCGGGTACTCGGCGCTTCACGTTCGGCGATTGCCTTTAAAATCATCATTCCACTCGTGCGTCCGGCACTGCTTTCCGCCGCGCTGCTTATTTTCGCCGACTGCATCGGCGAGTTCGCCCTCCCCTATATCCTCGGGTTGCCGGTGCATTTCGATACGCTTTCCACCGGGTTGTACCGGGCAATCGGGACGCGTCAGTCCGGCGTCGCGGCCGTCATCGCGACGGTGATTATGCTGATGGGCATGCTGACCCTGATACTGGATATGAAAATGCTGCGCGAGGCAAAACGCTTTGTCACGGTAGGGGGAAAAGGGGTGATGGAACGCCGCCGCAGCCTGGGCCGCTGGCGTACTGCCGCCGGGGCGCTGCCGCTGGCCTTCGTGCTGCTGGGCGTGGCTATCCCGCTATTAACCCTGTTTTTGTCCACGGTGATGATCCTGCCGGGCCGTTTTAGCGCCGATAACTTCACGCTTGCCTACTGGATCGGTCATAACCTCGACACCGTGGCGCTGCATAACGGTATTTTGCTGTCGCCAGAGTTCTGGCAAGCCGCCGGAAATACCTTACTGATCGTGGGTTCAGCCTCCGTCGCCTGCGGCATACTCGGCCTGCTGGTCGGTTACGCCGTCATGCGCAGCCACTTTCGTTGGATGTCAGCCCTGCTGCGCCAACTGACGTTTCTGCCCTATCTGGTGCCCGGTATCGCCTTTGCCGCCGCGTTTCTTTCACTCTTCGCCGTCGCTCGTGGGCCAGTGCCTGCATTGTACGGAACACCACTGATTCTGGTACTGGCCCTCATCGCCGAAAAAATGCCTTACGCCAGCCGCTCCGGGATAGCGGCGATGACCCAGTTAGGCAAAGAAGCTGAAGAAGCGGCACGCATCGCCGGTGCCGGGTGGTTCGCCCGTATCCGCCGTATCGTTATTCCTATTCAGGCCGCACCGCTGGCGACCGGGATCCTGCTGCCGTTTATCTCGGGCATTAAAGGCGTCAGCCTGTTCGTCATACTGGCCACCCCTGCGACGGACGTTTTGACCACCTGGTCTCTACGCCTGATTGACTACAACTACCAGCAGGCGGCCAACGCCGTCGTGCTGATGATAGCCCTGATTTCATGGGCTGGTACCGTGATGATCCAAAAGATCACCGGCACCGGTCTGGCTGATGGTCTGGAGAAATAAGATGCCTACGATCCAGTTAACGAATTTGACGAAAACCTACCCTGGTAGCGATGCCCCAGCAGTTAACCATATCAATCTGATGGTGAAAGACGGCGAGTTTATGTGCCTGTTAGGGCCCTCCGGCTGTGGCAAAACCACCATCCTGCGAATGATTGCCGGCATTGAGCACGCCAGCAGCGGTGAAATCCGTATCGCCGATAAGATTGTCGACTCGGTAGCCCGTGGCACCTATGTCCCCCCAGAAAAACGGGGGATCGGGCTGGTCTTCCAAAGTTATGCCCTGTGGCCGCACATGACCGTTGAGCAGAATGTGGATTTTGGCTTGCGCCTGCAAAAAGTATCCACCGAAGAGCGCCTCGCCCGCTGTCAGGACGTCATGGAAAAACTGCGCATTGCTGATTACGCCAAACGCTACCCGGAACAGCTTTCCGGTGGCCAGCAACAACGGGTTGCCCTCGCCCGCATGCTGGCGGTAAACCCTGGGGTTTTGCTGCTGGATGAACCGCTTTCTAATCTGGATGCCACCCTACGCCTTGAGATGCGCGCCGAGTTACGTCGACTCCATGAAACCTTTGGCACCACCATTGTATTTGTCAGCCACGACCAGTGGGAGGCGATGACGCTTGCCACGACCATTGCGGTTATGAGCGCCGGGCACATGCAGCAGGTGGGGACACCAGATGAAATATATGCCACCCCGGCGAATCGTTTTGTTGCCGAGTTTATCGGCACGCCGCGCTTGAATATGATCCCGCTTCACCATCCAGGTAGCGAGCTGGCACGGCACCTGCAGCAGCGGTTTACCCTGCACGACCAGACCCGGCACTGCGGCATCCGGCCTGAAGAGATAGTGCTCAGCGATGAGGCTGCCACCAATGGTATCCCTATGACTATCGATAACATTATGCCTACCGGCGGTAGCTGGGTGATCGAGCTGGTCAGCGGTGAGGATCGCCTGTTCCACTCGACACAGTTGCGACCGCGCTGGCAGGCACGCCAACAGGTCCACTGCCAGCTTCCGACGTCTTCCCTGCACTTCTTTAATCATCACGGGTTACGTCACGACGTTGCCGCCAGTTAACCCAAATTGACCTCTTAAGGATCCCCATGAAGCGTAACTTAACCGCCTTGTTTATCGCCTGCGCCCTGTTGAACAGTGCTGGCGCCCGTGCCGAAAACGCCGATATCGAGGCGCTGCTAGCGGCCGCAAAACAGGAGCAGCCGATAACCGTTTATGCCTCTACTGGCAAAATCGTGGAGCAGGCAAAAGCCTTTAGCAAACAATATGGCTTACAGGCCAACGGGGTGAAGGCCGATGCACCACAGATTATTGAAATTATGAGCCGGGAAGCCCAGGCCAATAACGTCCGGGCTGATGTAGCCATTGTGGAGGATGCGCCTGCAGGGATCGCTCAACTGCTGAAAAAAGGCTATGTCCAGAGCTGGGTCCCTGAGGATCTGAAAGGCCACATTGCTGCGCGCTATCAGGATCCGCTGACCGTCGTGCTGGCGCCAAATGTGTTTGCTTATAACACTGCACATCACAGCACGTGTCCGATAACGAATATCTGGCAGTTGACCGAAACGAAATGGCGCGGCCGCATCGCCATGCAAGACCCCACCAGCAAACCGGCCTATACCGACTGGTTCAGCCAGATGGAGACCCACTATGACCAGCAGGTGCGCGACGCTTACCAGCAAGCCTTTGGCAAGCCGCTGCAAACTACTGAATCGTCCGCTACTGCAGCGTTTGTCAAAGCGCTGGCCGCCAATGGCGTCTTGCTGACTCATTCTGATAACGACGCCGCTTCCGCTATCGGCGCACCGGATGGTAAGACCGACTTTGTTGGCCTGGTCTCTACCGCAAAATTCCGCGACAACAAACAGGGGATGAAGCTGGGACTGTGCGGCGAGCTGAAGCCATTTATCGGCTGGAATTACCCCAGCCTCGGCGTCATTGCCACCGGCAGTAAAAGCCCGAATACCGCCAGATTATTTATGCGCTACCTGCTGACTGCAGAAGGGATTGCACCGCAGGGTGTTGACGGAAAAATGTCCACCAACTCGACCGTTGCCTTGCCGGCAAATGAAGCATCCGGCATTGAGAAATATCGCGGCGCGCTAATGGAGTATCTGACCTCTACTGCGCAGGAGGACTGGAAAAGCCGCCAGGACTGGCAGGATATCTGGAGCCTGAACTATAAAAAGTAGTTCCCATGGATGATCAACAGGCACCTCTCTTTCATTGACAACAGGCAACGTATTTTGACCACTATCGATATTGAACAGCGCGAAGCCGCACTCAAACGCATTATTGTCGACGCCGGGGATACCGCCCTGCGTTTTTTCCTCTCTCGTAAAGCCGGCGAGTACGAATTAAAGGGTCACCAGGATATTCTGACCGAGGCCGATACTTTCGTTGAAGCGCTGATTCGGGATGCGCTCGGCAGTATGTTCCCTCAGGACACGATCCTTGGTGAAGAGGCTGCCTGCCACCCCGGCAACGCAGAGAGCCTGTGGGTTGTGGACCCGATTGACGGTACCGCCAACTTTGCCCGCGGGATTGCTCATTTTTGTGTCTGCATCGCCTGGGTTCGTGACGGCATTACCGAGCTCGGAGCCATTTATAACCCGGTCAGCCAGGAACTGTATCTGGCTCGCCGCGGCCACTACGCGCTGAAAAATGACCAGCCGCTGCACTGCACTACGGTGTCCGACACCCGCCGGGCAGCCGTAGAGCTGGGCTGGTCTGCGCGCCATAGTCAGCGCAACTATCTTGAGGTGATGTCCGCTCTCCTTAATCTGGGTACCAGCGTCCGCCGCGGCGGGTCCGGAGCGTTGGCGCTGGCGTGGGTGGCGGAGGGCCGCACCGACGGCTACGTCGAGATTCATATGAACGCATGGGACTGTCTGGCGGGGCTGCTGCTGGTACGGGAAGCCGGTGGTAAAATCGGTGCCGTTCCCGATAACGCGGAGGGCATCTTCAACGGCCTGCCCGTCCTGGCAGCCGCGCCGGGCATCGCCGACGACCTGGCTCATGCCTCAGGGATCCCGCTGGCGGCCGGTTCCCAGCCTGCGGCGACGGCAACGCTTGAGGGCAAACGCTACCTTCGTCCTCCTGTCAGTCTGATTGTGGAAGATTTTCCTGGTTGGGGCGTGGACATCTATATCGGCGACTCCAGCGGAGTAAGCGATGTTGCGCTGCTGGCAGCTCATGATATTGGTGTCGTGATTAACTGTGCGGTAAACCTCGATATTGACTGGGTGACGGTGCCGGAGAGCGGTGCGACGCCCCCTCTTCTCACCTTCGGTTCGGGCCCGGTGCGCTACTACAAACTGGGGCTGGTCGATGGCGACGGCAATGCGCCGGAGATGCTACACGCGGGCTACCAGCTGATGCGTTCAGCGCTGTTGCAGCAGATTCCAGAAAAGGCCTCCTACCGCAACCGCAAGCGGGGCAATATCCTCGTTAACTGCCGTGGTGGGCGCAGCCGTTCTGTAGCTCTGGTGGCATTGTTCATGCACCTCGAGTGCCCCAGCCGCTTCCCGACCCTCGATGACGCCATCGCATTGATCCGTGATAAACGCCAGCTCCATCCGGATGAATGGTTTGAAACACCGAAGCCGTCGCTGATCCGTCTGGCGGAACATGCCATTCTGCGTGAACAGTCATGCAGCGCAGTGGAACACTGTAATGAGTCATAATAACCAGAACAAGACCACCGGTTTCGCCAGCGCCACTGAGGTGGCGCGCCTGGCGGGCGTCTCCCGTTCAGCGGTGTCGCGTACGTTCACGCCGGGCCGCAGCGTTTCTGAAGAAACTCGCCGTAAAGTGCTGGCCGCAGCCGAGGTGCTCAATTACCACGTCAATCACCTGGCCCGCGGGCTATCCAAGGAAGCCAGTCGACCGGTCTGTATTTTGGGTGGCAATCTCGCCTCCCCTTATCAGTCAAGTTTGTTGGATCATCTGACTCGCCGCCTCAATAAAGCGGGGCGCGCGGTAATGGTGATCAACACTGATGAGGGTGAAGTCAGTGCCCGGGAAGCGTTGCAGCAGACGCTGAACTATCGCTCCACGGCGACAATCGTGCTTTCGGGAAAGCCTCCCGAGTCACTGATCCAGCTCTGTTTGCAAAGCGGGCAACAGGTCATATTGATCAACCGTATGGGGCAATTTCCCAGCGCAGAGAACATTGATATTGACTACCGTACGACGATGACGGAGGCGCTCGACCACCTGATAGCGGCAGAGTGCCATCATCTGGCGCTGGTTTCCTCCTCCGCGCGATCGCCAAGTATGGTGATCCGTGAAACGCGCTTTTTGGATGCCGCCGCCGCCGCCGGCCGTGATGTCGCGTTTATTAGCCCAGGCACAACCAGTTATCACACCGGCGTGCTTGCCGCGCGCGAATTGCTAAGCCAGGCGACACCGCCTGACGGCGTTTTCTGTGTCACTGACCTTATCGCCTGCGGCTTCATTGACGCCGCACGTCACGAGTTTGGTTTGCGTATTCCGCAAGATATTTGCGTTATCGGCTTCGATGATATCGAACAGGCCAGTTGGCAGGGCTATCAGCTTACCACCTTCTCTCAGCCGCTGGCTGAGATGGCAAAAGCCGCTTGTGAACGGATTCTTTCCCCTGCCGGAGACCACCCAGGGAGCCAGTATTTTGATGCACGGCTGGTCAAACGCAAAACACTGCGTGAACCACGCCTTCCGCAGCAAGAAACGGGAGGAGCGGATCGCGCAATGGAACCGGACCAGGACGGTTAATCACAATATGGCTTGGTCTCAGCCAGGGGGACGTTTTTCAACCGATACCGCCTATACATGCAGTGCCGTTATTTCGGGAGATGATTAACAATACAGATTGTGTCGTTCAGGCTCACTCACGACCATAATATATTGAGCAATGAAGCTGCGAGGTTAACAAAAGTGTTCTGCATATTCATTTCGTAAATATATATAGCCAATGAATTACAACCTGCAGGTCACCGCCAACTGAGCGAGCCCCGGTGAACTTACTTAAGTCAGTGATTTGGGTGAGTGATGGCAGTTGGAAGACGACGGGTATAACAACAAGTATTATGGCAATCCCGCTCATCTTAATCGCAGCCCTGCTAAGATGAGCGGGAAGATGATTATTTTGGCTGTTCGATGTTCTCTGCGATACGGCGCAGATATTCATTATTTTTGAAAGCAATCATGATCAGCTCAAAAGCGACCCGGCAGCCAATCATACTGAAAATAGTGCCAAAGAATCCGGCGATGAATTGCCCGTTAAACATAGAAAAAATGCCGCCAACGATGATAAGCACCATAAGCAGCCAATACAGAAACACCAACACTTTAGGTGTAATCAAATGGTCAAAACCCAAGAGGACTTTCATTTTAACTCCTGTAAAAAATAAACTTCATCCAAAAGAAAAAATGAATATACGAAGAACATTTCAAAATGTAAATATTTATTATTACAATACTGTCCTTTCAGAAGAGAGACGTTTTACGCCTACCTATTGGCAACGATTTGAAGGAAAAAAAACGGGAACCAAATAGGCTCCCGTTGTTGTTTAACCCCAAATCATTCACCCACCCTATGGCACAAATTGCCAGGCATAACCCTTTAAAATAAAAGCCTATTAGTTAAGAATTGCACTTCTTACACTGATAATTCGAGGTTTTAAAATGGCTATTCCTGCTTACTTATGGCTGAAGGATGATGGCGGTGCAGGCATCAAAGGCTCGGTAGATGTTCAAGATCGAGAAGAGAGTATCGAAGTCCTGTCTTTTGGCCACGGGCTGCATATTCCTACAGATAGCAACACCGGAAAACTTACGGGCACGCGTATGCATTCTCCGATAACGTTGGAGAAAGAGTTCGACTCTTCTTCACCCTGCCGGACCACGCGGGTTGAGCGAAGGATGCATCACACTTCTACACCTGAGTGATTTCGACTATCTGAGAGCAGCTATGCTCAAAACTACGATGATCCCCGTTCCATGTACCAGTTTTAAAGCCTACGGGACGATCGCCGTTATATGAAAAAGCCGATGAGAGTATTTGTTTCCACTATCTGCACATGCGTAGTGTTCGTTTTCGCTTCCAGGCTGTGGTTTGATTTCGTACCACTGGAATGGATATACACGCTTAAGATTTTTTTTAATGTTGCAGAAGGTATAGAAGCGACTGAAGATATTATGATCCTCACCGGCATTTTGTTTGGAATCAGTTCCGCGGGGGTTGTCTTTATTGTGGTTTTCCTTAAATCAAAAAAATGCATTTGAGCCAAGGCCCGTGCGTCTGCGGTCGGTGTTTCCGAACCTTCAACGCGGTGGATGATTTTAATAGTGAGGCTCTGTCCATAGAAATTGACCTGAATATTCCTGCACCGCAGGTAATCCGGGTACTCGACAGGATAGTGGCAAACTGTGGATATCCACTGACGATGTGGATATATAACAGCCGCGCTTACAAGCAGTTTTCTGCTTCAGCCGACAATCCATCTTTCCTTAGGTTCTCCAAATTCATCCGATGCTGCTGTGTGTTGGGGAAAGATTTTGAACGATCGTAAAAAAGGGAGCCGCCAGGCTCCCTTCTGTCTTTAATCAGCGATGGCTGATTACATGTTCGCGATGATCGCGTCGCCAAACTCGCTACATTTCAGCAGTTTAGCGCCTTCCATCAGACGTTCAAAGTCATAGGTCACGGTCTTAGCGGCGATTGCGCCTTCGGTGCCTTTAACGATCAGGTCTGCGGCTTCGAACCACTGCATGTGGCGCAGCATCATCTCAGCGGACAGAATAATTGAACCTGGGTTCACTTTATCCTGACCTGCATATTTCGGTGCAGTACCGTGGGTTGCTTCGAACAGTGCACACTCGTCACCGATGTTTGCACCCGGAGCGATACCGATACCACCAACCTGTGCCGCCAGGGCATCAGAGATGTAGTCACCGTTCAGGTTCATACAAGCAATGACATCGTACTCAGCCGGACGCAGCAGGATCTGCTGCAGGAAGGCGTCAGCGATAACGTCTTTGATGATGATCTCTTTACCGGTGTTCGGGTTTTTGATCTTCTGCCACGGGCCGCCGTCAATCAGTTCGCCACCGAACTCTTCGCGAATCAGCTGGTAACCCCAGTCTTTGAACGCGCCTTCGGTGAACTTCATGATGTTGCCTTTGTGTACCAGGGTCAGCGAATCGCGATCGTTAGTGATAGCGTATTCGATAGCCGCACGAACCAGGCGCTTGGTGCCTTCTTCGGAGCACGGCTTGATACCGATACCGCAATGTTCCGGGAAGCGAATTTTCTTCACGCCCATCTCATCGCGCAGGAATTTGATCACTTTTTCAGCTTCAGCAGAGTCTGCTTTCCACTCGATACCAGCATAGATATCTTCGGAGTTTTCACGGAAGATAACCATGTCAGTCAGTTCAGGATGTTTAACCGGGCTCGGAGTACCCTGGTAGTAACGTACTGGACGCAGGCAGACATAGAGGTCCAGTTCCTGGCGCAGCGCAACGTTCAGAGAACGAATACCGCCGCCAACTGGCGTCGTCAGAGGGCCTTTGATAGCAACACGATAGTCACGAATCAGATCAAGAGTTTCGGCAGGCAGCCAGACGTCCTGGCCATAAACCTGGGTCGATTTTTCGCCGGTGTAAATTTCCATCCAGGAAATTTTACGCTCGCCTTTATAGGCTTTCTCAACGGCGGCATCCACCACTTTCAGCATCGCTGGGGTCACATCAACACCGATACCATCACCCTCGATAAACGGGATGATCGGGTTGTTAGGGACATTCAGTTTGCCATCTTGCAGGGTGATTTTCTGACCTTCCGCCGGAACTACTACTTTGCTTTCCATTAACCTCTCCTTCGAGCGCTTCTGGTTCTGCTCTTCCTTTTCACACTAACCGAGCGTTGGCTTTATCCGCCCACTCCTGCCACCGGGTCGTCCCGCTAACCGGAGATTCGCGTCCGTGCCGCCTTCTAGTAGCGCGAATCAGTTTGAGCAATATTTTTGTTAAAAAATTGTGATGAGCATGTCAATACTACCTGAATGTTTGCGTCCATGAAAGGCATTCGTAATTAGGCTATAATGCGGCAATTGCCAGGATCTGAAAATACCATGCAGAAAACTTCATTTAGAAAACATCGCGTTGAGCGATTCAGCTCACAACAAAGTGCCAGACAACGCAAAGAACACCAGCCAAAACGCGTCATCTTGTTTAATAAACCCTACGATGTGTTGCCGCAATTTACTGACGAAGCCGGGCGCAGCACCCTAAAAGATTTTGTTCCGGTCGCCGGCGTCTATGCCGCAGGTCGTCTTGACCGCGACAGCGAAGGGCTATTGGTGCTGACAAACGACGGCGCGCTGCAGGCGCAGCTGACCCAACCGGGTAAACGCACCGGTAAAATTTACTATGTCCAGGTCGAGGGCCAGCCGACAGACGAGGCCCTGACTGCGTTGCGCGATGGCGTCACGCTCAATGATGGCCCCACCCTGCCCGCCGGTATTGAACCAGTGGCTGAACCCGCCTGGCTGTGGGCGCGAAACCCGCCCATCCGCGAACGTAAAGCGATTCCGACCACCTGGCTGAAGATCACCCTTTATGAAGGGCGTAATCGTCAGGTTCGCCGCATGACCGCCCACGTGGGATACCCGACGCTGCGTCTGATTCGTTACGCCATGGGTGGTTACACTCTCGACGGTCTGGCCAACGGTGAATGGCGCCAGGTTGAGTAATCACAAAAGGAACCCACCGAATGTTTAAACCGCACGTTACCGTCGCCTGCATCGTTCATGCGCAGGACAAATTTCTCATCGTTGAGGAAACCATCAACGGTAAAGCACTATGGAACCAGCCCGCAGGTCACCTCGAAGCTGATGAAACC
This sequence comes from Klebsiella sp. R390, assembly GCF_051131745.1. Lineage (NCBI taxonomy): Bacteria > Pseudomonadati > Pseudomonadota > Gammaproteobacteria > Enterobacterales > Enterobacteriaceae > Klebsiella > Klebsiella sp. R390. Next base: position 590,048 of record NZ_CP180445.1, read on the forward strand.
CTGGTACAGGCCGCTGAACGCGAACTGTGGGAAGAGACCGGCATTCGCGCGACGCCGCAACATTTTATCCGCATGCATCAGTGGATAGCCCCCGACAAAACGCCATTTTTACGCTTCCTGTTCGCCATTGAACTTAACGATATGTGCGCCACTGAACCGCATGACAGCGATATCGACCGTTGCCTGTGGCTGAGCGCGGAGGAGATCCTCAACGCGCCAAATCTACGCTCCCAACTGGTTGCCGAGAGCATCCGCAGCTATCAACAGGACCCGCGCCAGCCGCTGTCACTGATTGGCGCGTTTAACTGGCCGCTCCTGGGGGGTGCCTGAGCCGCTAGTGCGTGCTAGAATATGCCGCCTTGAAGTTCAATGTGGTGAATATTCCAATGTCAGAAAGCCAAAAAAAAGTGATCGTCGGCATGTCCGGCGGCGTCGATTCCTCTGTTTCTGCCTGGTTGCTGCTTCAGCAAGGTTATAAGGTAGAAGGCCTGTTCATGAAGAACTGGGAGGAAGACGATGGTGAGGAATACTGCACCGCCGCTGCCGACCTCGCCGACGCGCAAGCCGTCTGCGATAAGCTCGGGATTGAGCTTCATACCGTAAACTTTGCCGCAGAATACTGGGACAACGTGTTTGAACTGTTCCTGGCCGAATATAAAGCCGGGCGCACGCCGAACCCGGATATTCTGTGCAACAAAGAGATCAAATTTAAAGCCTTCCTTGAATTTGCCGCCGAAGACCTCGGCGCTGACTATATTGCCACCGGTCACTACGTGCGCCGTGCTGATGTCAACGGCAAAAGCCAGCTGCTGCGAGGCCTGGATGGTAATAAAGACCAGAGCTACTTCCTCTACACCCTCGGCCATGAGCAGATCGCCCAAAGCCTGTTCCCGGTGGGTGAACTGGAAAAACCGCAGGTGCGTAAAATCGCCGAAGATCTTGACCTTATCACCGCGAAGAAAAAAGACTCCACCGGGATCTGCTTTATCGGTGAACGTAAATTCCGCGAGTTCCTTGGCCGCTACCTCCCGGCCCAGCCTGGCAAAATAGTCACCGTTGATGGCGACGAAATCGGCGAGCACCAGGGCCTGATGTACCATACCCTTGGACAGCGTAAAGGCCTCGGTATCGGCGGGACCAAAGAAGGTAGCGAAGATCCGTGGTACGTTGTCGATAAAGACGTCGAAAACAACATTCTGGTGGTGGCACAAGGCCACGACCATCCGCGTCTGATGTCAAAAGGCCTGATTGCTCAACAGCTGCACTGGGTTGACCGCCAGCCTGTAACCGGCACCCTGCGCTGCACGGTGAAAACCCGTTACCGTCAGACCGACATCCCGTGCACGGTGAATGCCCTGGATGACGAGCGCATTGAAGTTATCTTTGACGAGCCGGTTGCGGCCGTTACGCCAGGCCAGTCCGCGGTCTTCTATCGTGGTGAAGTGTGCCTCGGTGGTGGCGTGATCGAGCAGCGCCTGCCGCTGCAGTCCTGACAGACCGTTTTTTACCGCCGGTGCGGCAGAGTCCGTCGCCGACGGTTTACAAGGAGTATGTGTGGCGAAGAATTACTATGACATCACATTGGCACTAGCCGGTATTTGCCAGGCCGCTCGTCTGGTACAGCAGCTGGCACATCAGGGCCATTGCGACAGCGATGCCCTGCACGTTTCACTGAACAGCATTATCGATCTCAACCCGAACTCCACGCTGGCGGTGTACGGTGGCAGTGAAGCTAATCTTCGTCTCGGGCTGGAAACCATGCTCGGCGTACTCAATAGCGGCAGTCGTCAGGGCCTCAATGCAGAACTGACCCGCTACACATTGAGCCTGATGGTGCTGGAGCGTAAGCTTGACGGAAGCAAAGGGGCGATGGACACCCTCGGCAACCGCATTTCCGGCCTGCGCCGCCAGTTGGAGCATTTCGACCTGCAGTCTGAAACGTTACTCAGCGCCATGGCCGGAATTTATGTTGATGTTATTAGTCCGTTAGGCCCACGTATTCAGGTAACCGGCTCACCGGCCGTGTTGCAAAGCCCGCAGGTTCAGGCCAAAGTTCGCGCCTCTCTGCTGGCAGGCATTCGCGCCGCCGTGCTCTGGCATCAGGTCGGCGGTGGCCGCATGCAGCTTATGTTTTCTCGTAATCGTCTGGTTAACCAGGCAAAACAAATTCTTGCTCATTTAACCCCGGAGTTGTGATCTATGGAATTATCCTCACTGACCGCCGTTTCCCCTGTCGATGGACGCTACGGCGATAAAGTCAGCGCGCTGCGCGGAATTTTCAGCGAATTCGGTTTGCTGAAATTTCGTGTACAGGTTGAAGTACGTTGGCTGCAGAAGTTAGCCGCGCACGCAGCGATCAAGGAAGTTCCTGCTTTTGCTGCCGACGCAAACGGTTACCTTGATAAAATCGTTGCCGACTTCAGCGTGGAAGATGCACAGCGCATCAAAACCATCGAACGCACCACTAACCATGATGTGAAAGCCGTCGAATATTTCCTCAAGGAAAAAGTGGCCGATATCGCTGAACTGCACGCGGTTTCTGAGTTCATCCACTTCGCCTGTACCTCCGAAGACATTAACAACCTCTCCCATGCGCTGATGCTGAAAACCGCGCGTGATGAGGTGGTGCTGCCTTACTGGCGCCAGCTGATCGACGCAATTAAAGCGCTGGCGGTTCAGTACCGCGACGTCCCGCTGCTGTCCCGTACTCACGGTCAGCCAGCCACGCCGTCGACCATGGGTAAAGAGATGGCGAACGTCGCTTACCGCATGGAGCGCCAGTATCGCCAGCTGAACCAGGTAGAAATTCTGGGCAAAATCAACGGTGCGGTCGGTAACTATAACGCCCACATCGCCGCCTATCCGGAAGTTGACTGGCACCAGTTCAGCGAAGAGTTTGTCACCTCGCTGGGCATCGAATGGAACCCGTACACCACCCAGATCGAGCCGCACGATTACATTGCCGAACTGTTTGACTGCATCGCGCGCTTCAACACCATTCTGATCGATTTCGATCGTGACGTGTGGGGTTACATCGCCCTGAACCACTTCAAACAGAAAACCATCGCCGGCGAAATCGGTTCTTCCACCATGCCGCACAAAGTTAACCCGATCGACTTCGAAAACTCCGAAGGTAACCTCGGTCTGGCAAACGCGATGATGCAACATCTGGCCAGCAAATTGCCGGTCTCTCGTTGGCAGCGTGACCTGACGGACTCCACCGTACTGCGTAACCTCGGTGTCGGCATTGGCTATGCGCTGATTGCTTACCAGTCGACCCTTAAGGGCGTGAGCAAGCTGGAGCTGAACGGCGATCGTCTGCTGGACGAACTGGATCATAACTGGGAAGTTCTGGCTGAGCCGATCCAGACCGTGATGCGCCGCTACGGGATCGAAAAACCGTACGAGAAGCTGAAAGAGCTGACCCGCGGCAAACGCGTAGATGCGGAAGGTATGCAGCAGTTCATCGACAGCCTGCCGCTGCCGGAAGCCGAGAAAGTTCGCCTGAAAGCGATGACCCCGGCCAACTACATTGGCCGCGCGACCACCATGGTTGATGAACTGAAATAATCGCTTTGCCTCGCCGTCCTTCGGGGATCGGTGCGGAGCCAGTAAAAAAAGATAAACAGATGGCCGGGAATTATCCCGGCCATCAGATCGTCAGAACAATAAACACACTCGACATCTCGCGCCTTAATTCGTTTTTTTCGTCACATCATCCATCGAAGCACCGTTTTCCATTTTCGCGTCATTTTTCATTTCATGTTTTTTTAGCTCAGCCTGAGTTTTGCACCCCTCCTTCACCTGCGCGCCACCGACCGCTCGACAGTCATCAATAATGTGGCCCGGGTTTTTTAGCTGCTCTTTTTCTGCCTGTTTCTCTGAGGTGCTGCTGGCCGGGTTTTCCGCCAGAGCAGATGAACAGAAAACTAAGGTTAAACATGTTGTTAGCACCAGCGGAAAGCCTTTTAACTCATTCAGTTTCATACAGGAACTCCATGTGCAGGGATATGCAGGGATAGTCATCAATAAGGATATACGGCCCCTCATAAACTTCCTGATGATAACGATAAATAATCCCCGGGCGCTCGCCATTCACGCCTCCTGCGCGCCGCAATGTTCATTAATACATATTTGCCCGATTGATTCTGCCGGCCCGCTGCCGGAATATTTTTACACTGCGAACACGCATAAGAAAAAAACACTCTATAGTTCATAGAGATAATTTTACTTACCGTTAACGGGGGAAGTTTAGCGATGTCAATGACTCGTAGAGAGTTTTATAAGCTGGCGCTCGGTTCGGCCGTCGGCCTGGCCGTATTAAAACACACGTCACCGGCCCTGGCACAAGGCATTTCGCTGAAGACTCCCCTGCGTTCTGGCGCCGGACAAAAAGGCGAAACCGCCGGTGGCCTGCCGCCGGCAGGCGCGACGAGTTCAGTGGAAGATTTTGACTACCAGATCAAATACCAACGAGCCTTTGAAGCGGTGTTGTGGAACATGCCAGCGGTCGCTATTTACAGTTTTCGCCGGGCAGCATTTGAAAATTTAGGTCTTAAAGATAACGATATTATTGCCTATTCAAAGCCTGCAACCCCGCATCTGGAGGCGATTACCGCCAACAGTACCACCCCTTATATTTCAGCGTTCACCGACCTGCAAAAAGGCCCCGTTGTGCTTGAGGTTCCTGCTGCCAGCGCCGACGGCAGTTTATACGGACAGATAGTCGATGCGTGGCAGTTCACCATTGCCGACGTCGGTCCGGCGGGTCTTGATAAAGGCAAAGGCGGCAAGTTTTTGCTCACGCCTCCTGGGTATAGTGACGCGATCCCCGAAGGGTATTTGCACGTACCGTCACCCAACTTTCGCGTCGCATTTGCCTTCCGCTCCGTGCAAGCGCCCGGAAAAACGACGGAAGACGCCTATCACTACTCCCGACGCCTGCATATGTATTATCTTGCCGAAGCGGCCAGCCCCCCTGCACAGCGCTTTGTCGACCCGGGTAACCAACGCTATCCCACACTGCCCTACTACGACGAACGTCATTTTGACGATTTGCACGCGGTCGCCAGCGTGGAGCCCGTCCGCGAGCAGGACAAAGTGATGATGGGGATGCTGTCATCACTGGGAATAGGTCATGGTTTAACCTTCACTCCGGATGAAAAAACGAAAAAAGCGCTGCGCCAGGCCGCCATTGACGCCTGGTTCTACATGCAATACTGGTACGACAATTTTCCCAAGGAGAAGCTCTTCTGGCCCGATCGCCACTACGCTTCGCTGCTGCAGGCCGATGACAATAAAACGTTCACCTTTATCTATCCGGACAGGATCGATCTGATCAATCGCGCGGCGGAATACTTCTGGTGTACCTATATGCCAAAAGTGCTCAGCGACATGCCCGCCACGCAATATCTGATGAGCCTCGCCGACAGCGAAGGTCGTCTGCTCGAAGCCGGCCAGCTCTATAAACTCACGATCCCTGCCCAGATGCCGGTGAAACAGTTCTGGGCGCTGACCGTCTATAACCGCGACACCATGTCCTTTATCTACAGCGACAGCGAGCGCACCACCCTGTCATCTTACGACCTTGATAACATGAACAAAAACGCGGACGGCAGCGTCACCCTGTATGTCGGTCCGGCGGCCCCGGCTGGACAGGAGAATAACTGGATCCCTACCAGTGGCAAGCGCCCGTTACCGGCCATGCGCTTTTATGGTCCAACCGCAGAACTGAATCACAAAACCTTTAAATTAGCCGATTTTGAGCGCGTTTGAGCGCACCAACCCTCACCGGAGTACCTATGAGAAAGTTAATCCTTACCGCAGCGTTGTGTACCATCGCGCTGCCTGCAATGGCGCAAATTAGCGACAAGATGGCGCAGGACGCCTACGTCTATGGCTACTCCATGGATGAAGCCTATAAGTTTTTCTATGACACCGCGGTAAAAACTGACACCCCGATGAACCGCTTTCAGAACATCCGACACCTTGCTGATGATACCTACAAAGATCATCCAACCATCAATAACGATACGCTTCATCTGCAGGGTTGGTTAGACGTCAGCGCTGAACCGGTCATTGTCAGCGTCCCGGACATGGATAAAGGGCGCTACTGGATCCTCCACACCATGGACATGGGCCACTACACCACTTCGATGATTGGGTCACGCACCCGCGGGACCAAAGGCGGGCACTTTATGTTTGCCTCGCGCACCTGGAAAGGGGATGTTCCCGCCAGCGTTACCGAAGTCATCCGCGTTGACTCCGATATTCTGAAGCTGATGGGCCGTATCATGGCCACCAGCCCGGAGGATACCAAAGTCGCCCTCGGGTATATGGATGACTGGAATATCCGTACCTTGTCAGCCTATCTGGGAGAACCGGGGCCAAAAGCCACCGTCCATCACTGGCCTGACCCGGCGAAAACCAACTGGTTGCAGCGCGTGAACGTTGTCCTGTGCGAAGGCGATATGGGAACCGCTGATAAAAAATGGCTCGACCAGTACAAAGACATCGGGCTGGCGCCGTGTAAAACCGACTTCACCGCAGAGCAACTTGCCGCTGCCAAAAAAGGTGAAGAGCTGGGGTCGGCTCATCTCAAGGCGCTGCTTCCAAAAATGACCACATCAGAAGGCCTGCTGGGAACCCGGGCAGAACTGCAAAATCAGCAGCGCGACCTGTTTGCAGAAGGAACGCTGATCGGGCAATGGGGCCTGCCACCGGAAGAGTCCGTCTATTTGCAGGCGCTGAAGGGCTCAGACGGGCAAAATATTAATGGCGCGCACGGTAAAAAATACCGCATGCACTTTAAGGCGCCAGATGTTAGCCAGTTCTGGTCCTTTACGGTCTATGGCTCTGATAACATGTTGATGGCACATAACGAACTTAATCGCCACAGCCGCGGCGACCGGACGCTCAAGCCGGACGCTGACGGCATGTACACCATCGACTTAAGCGCCAAAGGGGATGCGAATAATCCTAACTGGCTGCCGATCCCCGAAAAAGATGCCTATATCATTATGCGCCTGTACGGGCCTGATAAAGCGATTCGTGAAGGGAAATATCCGATGCCAACGCTGGAAGTCGTCAAATAAACGACAGCGACCGCATGCTGCACCATTAAATTAAAGCCTTTGCCCTTCATCTAACCCATGAAGGGCTTTTTTATTCTAAAATAGCGTCAATGATTATTTTTTTACCAGGTTATTCATGATTACACCCCCAGCCAGACCAACCACATCTATCGAACGCTTAATCAGCGTACTCACGCCTTATGGAAAAACTATTGAAGCGGCTCCGCGCAAAAGGCTTTCCTGGGATAACAATGGCATCCCGTATATCTACGTATTTCTCGAAGGTGAGCTTTCTATATCGCGTATCACCGATGGGATTCTGGTTGCCACGGTTGTTGAACCGCATATTTTCGGTTTTTCCGAGATGTTTTATCCGATGAGAAGCAACGTGCTACGCGCGGAAACACAATGCCTGTTTTCACGCATTGAAAATCATCAGGCCGAGCAGTGTATTGAACAACATGGCCTGTGGCGTGAAGTCGCCGAGGTGCTCTCCTTTCATACCAACACCATGCTCTGCCGCGATATGCAAATTGTGAATCAACGTACTTTTCCCGTGGTCTGTCACTATCTGCGCGAGCTGGATCGCCTGCCAGATGCGACAAAAGAACGGGTCAATATCCTCAGCTATGTCCAGGAACGAACGGGGCTTTCCCGCAGCAGCATTCTGAATATTGTCTCTGCGCTAAAAACCGAGCGCTATATTGATTTCGTGCGCGGCGGCTACAAATTGCGGATCAATGCATTACCCGACACCGCCGAACGCTCTTAACCCTTTCCCGGCGTCAGCAACGCGGGTGTTTTCTGGCGGGCCAGCTCGCGTATAGCTGGAAACGCGGGCCTAAACTTGCCAGTATATGCCCATGATATGCCACCCTGTCTCACCGGGGGATCTCGGGCGCGGGAGCGCCCCCTTTCCACCGCGGCATGGGAGGCCACGGCACCAAGGGCGACGGCAGGCCGGGTAGCAAAGAAAGCCTTTCATTTACAGCCGTTTAAATTCAGTATATCTAATCAGCGCTACACTACTCAAAACCAAAAAAAACGGGAGAAAAGGCATGCGCGTACTTGTCGTTGAGGATAACGCTTTACTGCGCCATCACCTGAAAGTCCAGCTCCAGGAATTAGGTCACCAGGTGGATGCAGCAGAAGATGCAAAAGAAGCGGACTACTATCTGGGCGAACACGTGCCGGATATCGCGATTGTCGATCTGGGTTTGCCTGACGAAGACGGCCTGACGCTGATTCGCCGCTGGCGCAGCCATGATGTATCGATTCCGGTGCTGGTGTTGACTGCCCGCGAAAGCTGGCAGGATAAAGTCGAGGTGCTGAGCGCCGGCGCGGATGATTACGTCACCAAACCGTTCCATATTGAAGAAGTTGCCGCCCGGATGCAGGCATTACTGCGTCGCAACAGCGGCCTGGCCTCGCAGGTTATTTCTATTCCACCTTTCCAGGTCGACCTGTCGCGCCGCGAGCTATCAATTAACGATCAGCCGATCAAACTGACCGCGTTTGAATACACCATTATGGAAACGCTGATCCGCAATCGCGGAAAAGTGGTCAGTAAAGACTCCTTAATGCTCCAGCTCTATCCCGACGCCGAACTGCGCGAAAGCCACACCATCGATGTCCTGATGGGACGACTGCGGAAAAAAATCCAGGCACAACACCCGAATGATGTGATTACGACGGTACGCGGCCAGGGTTATTTATTCGAACTCCGCGGATGAAAGGCCCGTTACGGCATATTTTGCCGCTGTCTTTACGCGTTCGCTTTTTACTGGCGACGGCCGCGGTGGTGCTGGTGCTTTCGCTGGCTTACGGCATGGTCGCGCTGGTGGGCTACAGCGTCAGCTTTGATAAAACCACCTTCCGCCTGCTGCGTGGTGAGAGCAACCTGTTCTATATGCTGGCGAAGTGGGAAAATAACAGCATCGATGTTGATATCCCCGAAAATCTCAATATGCAAAGCCCGACGGTCACGCTGATTTATGACGCGAAAGGCAATCTGCTGTGGATGCAACGCGATGTCGCATGGCTGGCCAAGCGCATTCAGCCCGAGTGGCTCAAAAGTAACGGATTCCATGAAATCGAATCCGACGTCGACAGCAGCAGCATGTTGCTGCGGAATAATCAGGAAGTCAGGGAACAGCTGGATGAGCTGCGTCAGCAGGACGACGGTTCAGAAATGACCCACTCGGTAGCAATAAATATCTATCCAGCGACCGATAAAATGCCGCAGTTGAGCATCGTGGTGGTCGATACGATCCCGGTCGAACTGAAGCGCTCCTATATGGTGTGGAGCTGGTTTATCTACGTGCTGGTCGCCAACCTTCTGCTGGTGATCCCGCTGCTATGGGTGGCAGCCTGGTGGAGCCTGCGTCCGATCGAGTCGCTGGCAAAAGAGGTGCGCGAACTCGAAGAACACCACCGTGAGATGCTCAACCCGGACACCACGCGCGAACTGACCCGCCTGGTCAGCAACCTTAACCGGTTGCTCAAAAGCGAGCGCGACCGTTACGACAAATATCGCACCACCTTAACCGACCTCACCCACAGCCTGAAAACCCCGCTGGCGGTGCTGCAAAGCACGCTGCGTTCTCTGCGCAGCCAGAAGCTGGATGTCACAGAGGCGGAACCGGTGATGCTTGAGCAGATCAGCCGTATCTCGCAGCAAATTGGTTACTATCTCCATCGCGCCAGCATGCGCAGTGGCAGTACGCTCCTGAGCCGTGAACTGCACCCGGTCGCCCCGCTGCTCGACAAGCTGACATCGGCCCTTAATAAAGTTTATCAGCGTAAAGGGGTCAATATCACCCTCGATATCTCGCCAGAAACCAGCTTTGTCGGCGAACAGAATGACTTTATGGAAGTCATGGGCAACGTGCTGGATAACGCCTGCAAATATTGCCTGGAGTTTGTCGAGGTGTCCGTGCGTCAGACCAACGACCATCATCTGCATATTCTGGTGGAGGATGACGGGCCGGGAATTCCGATGAGCCTACGAGACAGCGTGTTTGACAGGGGCCAGCGCGCCGATACGCTGCGCCCAGGCCAGGGCGTGGGACTCTCCGTGGCCCGCGATATTGTTGTGCAATACGACGGCGAGATTATTGCCAGTGAGAGCCTGCTCGGCGGCGCCTGCATGGAAGTGATTTTTGGTCGCCAACTGCCGGACGCTACTCAAAGTTGACCCGCCAGGTGACGGAGGTAACTGAACTCTGTGACTGCGCAAGACAATCGCCGTCAACAAAGAGGCAGTTTGAAGGATGGCGTGTATAATCCCAAACAAACACCTGCTGTGGAATAAATAAAATGGATTATCAATTAACGCTTAACTGGCCTGACTTTATCGAACGCTACTGGCAAAAGCGCCCGGTGCTGCTGAAACGCGGGTTTGCCAATTTCATCGATCCGATTAGCCCGGACGAACTGGCCGGGCTGGCGATGGAAAGTGAAGTCGACAGCCGCCTGGTCAGCCATCAGGACGGAAAATGGCAGGTCAGCCATGGTCCCTTCGAAAGCTACGATCACCTGAGTGAAAACAACTGGTCGCTGCTGGTTCAGGCGGTGAATAACTGGCACGAACCCACCGCCGCGCTGATGCACCCGTTCCGCGCCCTGCCCGACTGGCGCATCGACGATCTGATGATCTCGTTCTCGGTACCCGGCGGTGGCGTAGGCCCGCACCTCGATCAGTACGATGTGTTTATCATCCAGGGGACGGGACGCCGTCGCTGGCGCGTGGGGGAAAAAGTGCCGATGAAGCAGCACTGCCCGCACCCGGACCTGCTGCAGGTGGATCCATTCGACGCCATCATCGATGAAGAGATGGAGCCGGGCGATATTCTCTATATCCCGCCAGGTTTCCCGCACGAAGGCTATTCGCTGGAAAACTCCCTCAACTATTCCGTGGGCTATCGCTCGCCGAACGCCCGCGAACTGTTCAGCGGCTTTGCCGATTATATTCTGCAGCGTGAACTGGGTAGCCAGCGCTATGCCGATCCTGATGTGCCAGCGCGCGATCATCCTGCGGATATTCTGCCGTCAGAACTGGATCGTTTGCGTGACATGATGCTGGGGCTGATCAACCAGCCAGAACATTTCAAACAGTGGTTTGGCGAGTTTATTACCCAGTCACGTCATGAACTGGACGTCGCGCCAGCAGAACCACCGTATCAGCCAGATGAGGTTTACGACGCGCTGCAACAGGGCGATAGCCTGGTGCGTCTTGGTGGACTGCGGGTGCTGCGCATTGATGGCGAGGTCTTCGTCAACGGCGAGAAAATTAATTCGCCACACCGCCCGGCGCTGGACGCCCTGGCGACCCATCTGTCGTTGAAGGCACAGCATTTTGGCGATGCGCTGGAAGATCCATCCTTCCTCGCCATGCTGGCGGCGCTGGTCAACAGCGGATACTGGTTCTTCGAGGACTAAATTACTGCATCCCTGCCCCGGCTGACGGCGCGTTACGCCTTAGCCGGGCTGCAGATGGGTATGAGTATCAGGTAACCCGGATGCGCACCGCGCTATCCGGGGTTTCGTGGGTATCAGGCGCTGCGTTTTGCCGTTAGCTCGGCAATACGAACAATCACCTGCACCGCTTTCTCCATACCTTCCAGGGTCACAAACTCATGCTTACCGTGGTAGTTGTAGCCACCGGTAAACAGGTTCGGGCAAGGCAACCCCATAAACGACAGCTGAGCGCCGTCGGTGCCGCCGCGAATCGGCTTCATTTGCGGTTCAATATCGCAATCCACCATCGCCTGACGCGCAATGTCGACCACATGCGGATGGGCAATCACTTTTTCATGCATATTGTAGTAGCTGTCCTCAATCACCAGCTCAATATAGCAATCCGGGTGCAGCCCCTTCCCGACCTTTTTGGCAATTTCCATCATCTTGCGTTTGCGGGCTTCAAACTGCTTGCGGTCAAAATCGCGGATAATGTAATGCATCTCCGCGCGATCAACCGTGCCTTTGATATTCGCCAGGTGGTAAAACCCTTCATAGCCTTCGGTGGTCTCGGGTGCCTCGTCAGCCGGGACTTCAGCATGGATGCGTGCCGCCAGCGACAGCGCATTCACCATCACCCCTTTTGCCGTCCCCGGATGGACGTTGTTGCCCACAATCTTAATGGTCACCGACGCTGCATTGAAGTTTTCACACTCCAGCTCACCCACGCCGCCGCCGTCAACGGTGTAGGCCCAGCGGGCATCAAAGGCTGCAACGTCAAAATGCTTCGCCCCTTTGCCCACTTCTTCGTCCGGCGTGAAGGCCACACGAATGTCACCGTGCGGGATCTGTTTGGCCTTTAACGTGGCCAGCGCGGTCATAATTTCGGCGATACCGGCTTTATCGTCGGCGCCAAGTAACGTCTTACCGTCGGTAGTAATCAGCGTGTGCCCCAGCAGCTGATGCAGCACCGGGAACATCACCGGCGACAGCACTTCATCGCCAATCCCCAGCGCGATGTCGCCGCCGCGGTAGTTTTCGACAATCTGCGGGTTTACATTCTTGCCGCTGAAATCAGGTGCCGTATCAACGTGAGAAATAAAGCCGATGGCTGGAATTTCGCCGGCGACGTTTGCCGGAAGCGTTCCCATTACCGTCCCTTTGTCACTCAGCGTTACGTTGGCCAGTCCCATCTCTTCCAGCTGCTTCTGTAGCAGGCGTAACAGCTTCCACTGCCCTTCCGTGCTTGGTACCTGACGCACGCCAGGCTTCGACTGTGTGTCCAGAGAAACGTATTGTAAAAAACGCTCAAGCAATTTATCCATGTAGCCACCCTCTTCTTTTGTGACAACATTATTCATAAGCCCGAAAAGACAAATATTGCGTCAGGTCATTTTTAACCCGGCAAATAAGAATTTAATACATTAACCGGCGTAATGTTGTAAAGGTCATGCATCTGTATGCGACAGGGTTTGGCTATCGCAAGCGTTTGCCGTAGAATGTTGGCCCTTAAATAATCATGTGCAGCCCCAAAGGTGGTTAACCACAAACCCCGCAACGACCCGTTTTTCGTTGCGTCTACATGGGACAGAGTCAAAAATTGAATATACAACCGCGTTCGCTTTCTCCGCTGGTACAGCTGGCGGGAATTGGCAAAAGCTTTGATGGAAAAATGGTCATCGCCGATCTCAATCTGACCATCAACAATGGTGAATTTCTCACCCTGCTTGGCCCCTCTGGCTGCGGTAAAACCACCGTTCTTCGTCTTATCGCCGGGCTGGAAAATGTCGACACCGGGCGAATTCACCTCGAAGACCAGGATATCACCCATGTTCCGGCGGAAGACCGCCACGTCAATACCGTCTTTCAAAGCTACGCCCTGTTTCCCCATATGAGCGTCTTCGAAAACGTCGCCTTTGGTCTGCGCATGCAGAAAACGCCGGCGGCGGACATTGCCCCTCGCGTCCACGAAGCGCTGCGGATGGTACAGCTCGAAGAGTTTGCCCAGCGTAAACCCCATCAGCTCTCAGGCGGCCAGCAGCAGCGAGTCGCCATCGCCCGGGCCGTTGTCAATAAACCCCGTCTGTTACTGCTCGACGAATCGCTGTCGGCGCTGGATTACAAACTGCGCAAACAGATGCAAAACGAACTGAAGGCGCTCCAGCGCAAGCTCGGTATCACCTTCGTGTTCGTCACCCACGATCAGGAAGAGGCCTTGACCATGTCTGACCGTATCGTGGTCATGCGCGACGGGAAGATAGAACAGGACGGCACACCGCGTGAAATTTACGAAGAGCCGAAAAACCTGTTCGTCGCCAGCTTCATCGGCGAAATTAACCTCTTTAACGCCACGGTCATTGAACGTCTGGACGCGCAGCGCGTTCGCGCCAGCGTCGAAGGCCGGGAATGCAACATCTACGTCAATTTCCCCGTTGAAAAGGGCCAACGTCTCAACGTCCTGTTGCGACCGGAAGATCTGCGGGTCGATGAAGTCCACGACGGCAGCGACGCCGACGGGCTCATCGGTTATATCCGCGAGCGCAACTACAAAGGAATGACGCTGGAATCGGTCGTCGAACTGGAAAACGGCAAAATGGTGATGGTCAGCGAATTCTTTAATGAAGACGACCCGGATTTTGACCACCCGCTGGACCAGAAAATGGCCATTAACTGGGTAGAAAGCTGGGAGGTTGTGCTGGCCGATGAAGAACACCAGTAAATTCCAGAATGTGGTCATCGCCACTATCGTGGGCTGGCTGGTGCTGTTTGTCTTCCTGCCCAACCTGATGATTATCGCCACCAGCTTCCTGACCCGCGACGACACCAGTTTCGTCAAAATGGTCTTTACGCTGGATAACTATGCGCGTCTGCTGGACCCGCTCTATTACGATGTGCTGCTGCACTCGTTGAATATGGCGCTGCTGGCGACGCTCGCCTGTCTGGCGCTGGGTTATCCTTTCGCCTGGTTTCTGGCCCGCCTGCCGGAGAAGGTGCGTCCGCTACTGCTGTTTCTGCTGATCGTGCCGTTCTGGACCAACTCACTGATCCGCATCTACGGGCTGAAAATATTCCTCAGCACTAAAGGCTATCTCAACGAGTTCCTGCTGTGGCTGGGCGTCATCGATACCCCGCTGCGCATCATGTACACCCCGTCAGCGGTTATCATTGGCCTGGTCTACATTCTGCTGCCGTTTATGGTGATGCCGCTGTACTCCAGCATTGAGAAGCTGGATCGCCCGCTGCTGGAAGCGGCGAAAGATCTCGGGGCCAGCAAGCTGCAAACCTTTATCCGCATTATCATTCCGCTGACCATGCCGGGCATTATTGCTGGCTGCCTGCTGGTGATGCTGCCGGCAATGGGGCTGTTCTACGTTTCCGACCTGATGGGTGGCGCGAAAAACCTGTTGATCGGTAATGTCATCAAGAGCCAGTTCCTCAATATTCGCGACTGGCCATTTGGTGCCGCCACCAGCATTACGCTGACCCTGGTGATGGGCCTGATGCTGCTGGTTTACTGGCGGGCGGCGCGTTTGCTGAACAAGAAGGTGGAACTCGAATGATCGGTCGACTGCTGCGCGGCGGCTTTATGACCGCCATCTATGCTTATCTTTATATTCCGATCATTATTCTGATCGTCAATTCGTTTAACAGTTCGCGCTTCGGCATCAACTGGCAGGGCTTCACCAGCAAATGGTATGGCCTGTTGATGAACAACGACAGTCTGTTGCAGGCGGCTCAGCACTCGTTGACCATGGCAGTGCTGTCGGCGACCTTTGCAACGCTTATCGGCTCGCTGACCGCCGTGGCGCTGTATCGCTATCGTTTTCGCGGCAAACCGTTCGTCAGCGGCATGCTGTTTGTAGTGATGATGTCGCCGGATATTGTCATGGCGATCTCGCTGCTGGTGCTGTTTATGCTGATCGGCATTCAGCTTGGCTTCTGGTCGCTATTGTTCTCACACATCACCTTCTGCCTGCCTTTCGTGGTGGTGACGGTTTATTCGCGGCTCAAAGGTTTTGACGTGCGGATGCTGGAAGCGGCGAAAGATCTCGGCGCCAGTGAACTGACGATCCTGCGCAAAATCATTCTGCCGCTGGCGATGCCGGCGGTGGCGGCGGGCTGGCTGCTCAGCTTTACGCTGTCGATGGATGACGTGGTGGTCTCTTCGTTCGTCACCGGTCCAGGGTATGAGATTCTGCCGCTCAAGATTTACTCGATGGTTAAAGTGGGCGTTTCACCGGAGGTGAATGCGCTGGCGACCATTCTGTTACTGCTTTCTCTGGTTATGGTGGTTGCCAGCCAGATTGTTGCTCGTGATAAAACGAAATCTCAGGGGACATCGAAATGAAAAAAATGCTCGCCGCCGCGGCGCTGGTGCTCGGAATGGGTGCCGCGCACGCCGATGACAGCAAAACGATCTACTTCTACAACTGGACCGAGTACGTGCCGCCGGGACTGCTGGAACAGTTCACCAAAGAGACCGGGATCAAGGTTATCTACTCGACCTACGAGTCGAATGAAACCATGTACGCCAAGCTCAAAACCTACAAAGACGGCGCTTACGACCTGGTGGTCCCTTCCACCTATTTCGTCGATAAGATGCGTAAAGAGGGGATGCTGCAGAAGATCGATAAGAGCAAGCTAAGCAACTTCGGCAATCTCGATCCTGAAATGCTCAATAAACCGTTCGACCCAGGCAACGATTACTCTATTCCCTACATCTGGGGCGCCACCGCGATTGGCGTGAACAGCGATGCTATCGACCCGAAAACCGTCACCAGCTGGGCCGATCTGTGGAAGCCGGATTACAAAAGCAGCCTGCTGCTGACCGATGATGCGCGTGAGGTGTTCCAGATTGCCCTGCGTAAGCTGGGCTATTCCGGCAACACCACCGACCCGAAAGAAATTGAAGCGGCCTATCAGGAGCTGAAAAAGCTGATGCCTAACGTCGCGGCGTTCAACTCCGATAACCCGGCCAACCCGTATATGGAAGGCGAAGTGAATCTCGGAATGGTGTGGAACGGCTCAGCCTGGGTGGCCCGTCAGGCCGGCACGCCGCTGGAGGTAGTATGGCCGAAAGAAGGCGGGATCTTCTGGATGGACAGCCTGGCAATTCCGGCCAACGCCAAAAACGTCGACGGCGCGCTGAAGCTGATTAACTTCCTGCTGCGCCCGGAAGTGGCCAAACAGGTCGCCGAGACTATCGGCTACCCGACGCCTAACCTGGCGGCGCGCAAGATGCTGAGCCCGGAGGTTGCCAATGACAAATCACTCTATCCGGATGCCGACACCATCGCCAAAGGCGAATGGCAGAATGATGTTGGTAGCGCCAGCACGCTGTATGAAGAGTATTACCAGAAGCTGAAAGCGGGTCGTTAATCCGCTGCCGCAACGCCGCCCCGGCCTGAGCGCCGGGGCGTTTTTATTTATGCTTCATCGCCCATCAGAATCTGACCGAATTCAGCCCGCAGCTGATTCTTCAGTACCTTGCCGGTAGCGCTGACCGGCAGGCTGTCGATAAACAGAATCCGGTCCGGCAACTGCCATTTCGGTATTCGCTGCTGATACCAGGCCAGCAGCTCATGCTCTTCAATCTCGCCGCCCTCCTCCCTGACGCACAGCACCACCGGTCGTTCATCCCAGCGTGGATGCTGCGCCGCAATCGCCGCCGCGCTGCGGATCGCCGGGTGGGCGATGGCAATGTTCTCCAGCTCAACCGTGGAGATCCACTCGCCGCCGGACTTAATAATATCTTTCGCCCGATCCTGTATGACCAGGTAACCATTTTGATTGAGGGTGCCAATGTCGCCGGTATCGAACCAGCCGTCCGGAGTCATTGCGCTCTCCGGGCGACCATAATAACTGGCGACCACCCAGTGGCCACGTACCTGCAGATATCCCTGTGTCTCACCATCGTCAGGCAGCGGCTGGCCGTCCACATCCACGACCCGCAACTCAATACCAAAAATTGCCCGCCCCTGGCCGTGGCCCAGCTTAGCCTGCGCCTCCTGGGGCAGCGCCTTGTGTTTGCTTAACGGCGTGTTGATCGTGCCGATCGGCGAGGTTTCCGTCATTCCCCAGGCGTGGATCAGTTCAATACCATAATCGCGGCGGAACACCTCAATCATGGATGGCGGTAAGGCCGAGCCACCA
This sequence comes from Klebsiella sp. R390, assembly GCF_051131745.1. NCBI lineage: Bacteria > Pseudomonadati > Pseudomonadota > Gammaproteobacteria > Enterobacterales > Enterobacteriaceae > Klebsiella > Klebsiella sp. R390. Next base: position 607,732 of record NZ_CP180445.1, read on the forward strand.
ACAAAAGAGCGTTTAAAATGCGGCAAGCGAATATCTGATTTGCGCAGCGCCGCCAGCAGTCCCGCCCAGATCACCGGAACGCCAAACGCCACGCTGACCCGCTCTTCACTCAGCAGTCGCAGCAGGCTTTCACCATCAAGATGCGGCCCCGGCAGCACCAGCCGCGCCCCCACCATGGCGGCGATAAACGGCGTTCCCCAGGCATTGACGTGGAACATCGGCACCACCGGCAACAGCGAATCCTGCGCCGAAATACCGGCGGCATCCGGTTGGTTACCGCTGAGCGCATGCAGCACCAGCGAACGGTGGGTGTTCAGTACCCCTTTTGGCTTCCCTGTTGTTCCCGAGGTGTAGCACAACGAGGCGGGAGACTGCTCGCTGAGAGCGGGCCAGCGATACTGTGGGTCCGCATCGGCAAGCAGTTCATCGAAGAACAGCAGCGCGTCCACGGTGGCAAGCGCCTCCTCGTTGTGGGGCTCCAGCAGAACAAAATGCTTCACCGTCGGTAAGTGAGGGCGCAGCGCGGCGATCAGCGGCAGGAACGTATAGTCGAAAAACAGGACCTCGTCGGCAGCATCATTGATGATAAACACCAGATGCTCAACGGACAGACGCGGGTTGATGGTGTGCGTCACCCACCCACCAGAACTGATACCAAAATAGATTTCCAGATGCCGGCGATTATTCCACGCCAGAGTGCCACAGCGGGCACCTGGCGTTATCCCCAGACTCTGCATGGCACAGGCCAGACGCCGAGCATTCTCTGCCACCTGCCCCCAGCTGCTGTACTCCCGTCCTGCTAACGTCCCGACCGAGACAATACCGGTATCGGTGTGATACCGCGCGGCATGTTCGATTAGCGCTCGGGTCGTTAAATCCTGATACATCATCGATGGATGCATGAATGATACTCCGCGACTGGCTGATAGTGTTGTGTGTTGGGCTACCACTAAATCTGGCAACAACCCAGAGAACCGACCAAAAGAGATGTGCAAAATTTAGCGTTGACGCACAACAATCGCCCTCTGGCGGTGGGGAATGTGATGGAAGCTGGTTTTTTACAACAGCTTACGACTGGCAGCGGGTCGGGTGAAACCGGTCAGGCACCGGATAAGTATCCGGCGGAAGTTATCACAATTAATTTAAGGTTTTGTGATACATCGGGGACCACTTTTGAGCCACACTGTTTTTAACGCACTAACCGGAAATATAACAATGAACACCCCAACGTTTCAGGTTAAGCCCGCGACCATTCATCCTTTATGGTTAAGAATATGTCACTGGGTGAATGCCCTCGCGATATTAATAATGGTCACCAGCGGCTGGCGTATTTATAACGCATCGCCACTATTTGATTTTAATATCCCGGATATTATTACCCTCGGCGGCTGGTTAGGCGGGGCATTACAATGGCATTTCTTCGCTATGTGGTTATTTGCGATAAATGGCCTGGCGTATTTCATTCTGAATATCTGCAGCGGGCGATTAACACGCCAGTTTTGGCCGCTGTCGCCGCGAGGGCTGGCGCATGACTTGTTTTCGGCCCTGCGCGGTAAGCTGGCCCATGACCATGCCGGACAGTATAACCACGTTCAGAAACTGGCTTATCTGTTTGTGATGGTCGATAGCATTATTCTGGCAGTATCTGGTTTAGTTATCTGGAAATCGGTGCAGTTTCCCCTGCTGAGAGAATTACTCGGCGGCTATGACAATGCCCGCGTTATCCATTTCCTGGCGATGTCGGCACTTGTGGGGTTTGTGGTGATTCATCTGGTCATGGTGCTGTTAGTACCGAAAACATTACTCGCCATGCTCCGTGGACGATAAGGGGTTTCTGATGAGCCAACGTGATAAATCACTGCCGACTGCCGATAAGAACATCATTATCCAGGACGCCAGCCGGGAAATAAATAAACAACTGTCTGCCGAAGGCCGTCGTCGTTTTTTAAAACAGGGCTTAACCCTCGGCGGTTTAATGATGTTGACCGGTTGTGATATCAGTAATAATAGCTCGGTCGAAAATACCCTCAGCCGTATTTCCCGATTTAACGATCGTATTCAGCAATGGTTATTTAATCCTAATGACCTCGCACCGGTATATCCCGAAAGCATGATAACGCGCCCTTTCCCGTTTAATGCGTTTTATAGCGAAGATCAGGCGCCGACGATCGATGGCAGCGATTATCGCCTGGAGGTTACCGGGCGCGTGAGTGACAAGCGTGCCTGGAGCCTTGCCGAACTGCATAACATGGCGCAGGTCAGCCAGGTCACACGGCATATTTGCGTGGAAGGATGGAGTGCTATTGGTAAATGGGGCGGCGTACCCTTTGCTTTATTTCTCAAAACGATCGGCGCGGACCTGAATGCCAGCTACGTCAGCTTCCGCTGCGCGGATGATTACTACACCAGTATTGATATGGCAACTGCACTCCACCCGCAGACCCTCATGGCGCTAACGTACGACGGCCAGATTTTGCCTCGTCAATATGGTTTCCCGATGAAGATAAGGATCCCAACCAAGCTGGGCTATAAGAACCCCAAACATATTTTGGCTATTGAAATCACCAATCGCTACCCCGGCGGTTACTGGGAGGACCAGGGCTATAACTGGTTCGGCGGTAGCTAATTCACTGTGGTCATCATCTGTGATTGATCCAGAACTCATACAATATGAAGGAATGACGAAATGAAAAAGCTCAATACCCTGCTGATGTGCTCTGCTTTGTTGTTTGGAATGGCCGGCGCCCATGCGGCCGACAATATGGCCAAGGATAATATGGCGAAAGACAGTATGGGCAAAATGTCCCATGACTGTACTAAAGACAGCATGAAAAAAGAGTGTATGTCGAAAGATGGCATGGCTAAAGACGGGATGAAGAAAGATGGGATGTCGAAAGACAGCATGCATAAAGACACGATGAGCAAAGACGGAATGTCAAAAGACAAGATGGCCAAAGGCGCGATGAGTCATTAATTATCGTCGCGCCCGACGCCAGGAAAAAAGCGATTGCCCGGCCAGGCAATCGCTTTTTTTATGCGCGGGTAACACCCCGACGCTTACAGATCTTTTAACAGCTGCTCAATGAATGCCGGCACCACTTCACTCGCCAGCCCGTAGTGTTTTTCAGCAAATTCGCTGCCCACCTGGCTTGGCTCAAGGTTTAACTCTACCGTATGCGCCCCCTGCAGACGGGCTTCGTGTACAAAACCTGCCGCCGGATAGACATGCCCGGAAGTGCCGATGGCAATAAAGATATCGGCATCGGCCAGCGCGCTGTAAATGTCATCCATTCCCAGCGGCATCTCGCCAAACCAGACCACGTGCGGGCGCAGCGGCGCCGGGAACTGACAGCAGTGGCACTTATCCTCTGCGGTGACGTCCCCGGTCCACTCCAGCACCTGCCCGCTCCACGAACAGCGGACTTTGAGTAATTCGCCATGCATGTGAATTACCCGCTGATTCCCGGCGCGCTCGTGCAGGTTATCAATATTCTGCGTCACCAGCAGGAAGTGGTCACCCAACGCCGATTCCAGCCGCGCCAACGCCTGATGCGCCGCATTGGGAACAATATCGGGACCTTGCAGTTGTCGGCGACGGGCATTGTAAAACGCCTGCACCAGCGCGGGGTCGCGGGCGAAACCTTCCGGCGTGGCCACATCTTCAACCCGGTGCTCTTCCCACAAGCCATCGGCTGCACGGAAGGTTTTTATACCGGACTCCGCCGAAATCCCAGCGCCGGTCAGCACCACAACCTTAGGTTTATCCATTGTTTCCAACGCCGTTTTATCCTCTTTAAAGAAAATTCGCTGGCGCAGACGTTCACGCAAGCGACGTTTGTTACGGCGAAAACGGCTCAATCGGTGTAAGCGGCGCGACAACATAGCTACCCCTGTGGTTAACGAGTCAAATGAAGGAAGGCCGCACCGCGCATACCTCCAGCATCACCATGACGCGCGCGTTCAATTCGCGGTACCCTGGCAACCGGCAGTAAATGACGCGGCAGGCGCTGCGCCAGCCCTTCGCTTATTGCTGTAAAGTTAGACAACCCACCGCCAAGCACCAGCAGATCCGGGTCGACAATGGTTAAAATATTTCCCAGACAAACCGCCAGCAGGTCAAGATAGCGCTCGACGTGCTCACGCGCCCGCACCTCGCCCTGTTGCCATTGGGCGACGATCTCTGGGGAGGTTAAGGTGTGTTGATAAAAGTGTTCATACAGCCAGGCGAAACCACGGCCGGAGAGATAATTTTCAATGCAGCCCAGCTGGCCGCAGCCGCAACGGGTAAGTGGGAAATCACGCCCCACCACCTCCAGGGCATCCACCGGCAGGCGAATATGGCCGAATTCGCCGGTGATATAACTATGTCCGGTAATCGATTTACCGTTGAGTACCAGCCCGCCGCCAACGCCGGTGCCCAGGATCAACCCCATCACCAGCGGATATTGCGTGAACTCGTCGTCCCAGGCTTCTGAAAGGGCAAAACAGTTAGCGTCGTTATCCAGACGAACCTCGCGCCCGAGGCGCGCGCTAAGGTCGGCGCGAAGCGGCTGGCCGCTGGCGGCGGGGACGTTAGCAGCGTACAGCGTGCCGTCCGCCGTTTCAGGCATCCCGGGGATGCCAATGCCTACCGATCCCTGACAGTCAAAACGGCTGTCCGCTTCGCGTACCAGCGACTCCACCGCCTGCTGAAAGTCCTCATAACCTGATGTCGGTGTGGCAACGCGCTTTTCCCAACGCAGTTGCCGCTCCTGATCGAAGACACCCAGTGCTATCTTGCTGCCGCCAATGTCAAATCCGTAGTACATTCAGCAATTCCTCTTGTTAACCAGCAAAGCCGGTTATGACGATAAATTACTGGCCACTCAGCACCCTCGCCGGGTCAATGCGGCTGGCGCGGCGGGCGGGATACCAGCTGGCCAGCAAACTCAGCAACAGTGCCGTCACCAGCACGTAAACGACATCCAGCCAGTGCAGTTCAGACGGCAGGAAGTCAATAAAATAGATGTCGCCGGACAGAAGTTTGTGCCCAATCAGATATTCGATCCCGTTAATCACCGATGTCAGCTTCAGCGCGCCAACCACGCCGATCGCCACCCCTATCAGGCTGCCGACCGAACCGGCAAGTAAACCATACCAGACAAAAATGGCGCGGATCAGGCCGTCTTTGGCCCCCAGCGTGCGCAGGACCGCAATATCGCTACTTTTATCTTTCACCGCCATCACCAGAGTGGAGACAATGTTAAAGCAGGCCACGCCGATCACCAGCACCATCGCAAGGTACATAATGGCGCGGATCATCTGAATATCACGATACATATAGCCGTACGTCCCAATCCAGCTCTTGATGTAGACGTAGCTGTTGGTTACTTCTCCCGCATCACGCACCAGCGTGTTGGCGTGGAAGACATCGGTGACTTTAATCGCAATCCCGGTGACGCTGCTACCCATATCCAGGTACTGTTGGGCATCGACCATCGGGATCATCGCAAAACTGTGATCGAGCTGGCCGCTTAACTGCAAAATCCCGGTCACATGCAAGCGGACGCGTTTGGGTTGCAGGAGCTGATGTTCGGAATCGGAATTGGGGATCATAATCGACACCCAGTCGCCCTGCTTCACGTGCAGTGCATCCGCAACACCTTTGCCCAGAATCACCTGCTGCTCGCCGGCTTTAAAGCTGGCCCAGGCGTTATTCTGGATATATTGTGGCAGCGAACTGAGGCGACTTTCCTGCTGCGGATCGACGCCTTTCACCTGGATTGCGCGCATGTTGCTGCCGCTCTCCACCAGCCCGGTAAAGTTGATATAGGGCGCTGCGGCCACGATACCCTTCACCTTCTCCACTTTCGCCAGCGCTTCGTTCCAGTTGGTCCAGGGCTGTTTGACCGGTTCAATTTCGCCATGAGGCACCACGGCCAGAATGCGATTATTCAGCTCGCGTTCAAAGCCGTTCATCGCGCTGAGGCCAACGATAAGTACCGCCACCCCAAGGGCAATGCCGATGGTCGAAATCACCGAGATCAGCGATACCATGCCGCCACGTCGCCGTCCGCGACTAAAACGCAGGGCAATCAATAATGATAACGGAGCCGTCATTACCTGGCCCCCATCAGGGTCAGTTCCGCGTTCAGGTGCCCGTCACGCATCTCCAGCTGGCGGTTCATTCGCTGTGCCAGTTGCAGGTCGTGGGTCACCACCAGGAACGCGGTGCGCTGGGCTACGTTCAGTTCTCCCAGCAGTTGGAAAATGCTGTCAGCATTGCGGGCATCGAGGTTACCGGTCGGTTCATCCGCCAGCACCAGACGCGGTTTATTTACCAGCGCACGGGCGATTGCCACGCGCTGACGTTCGCCGCCGGAAAGCTCGGACGGACGGTGATGGCTACGGTGTTCAAGCCCTACCGCGTGCAGCATTGCTTTCGCCTGTCGCTCAATATCCGAGGCCTTCTGTTTGCCGATCAGCAACGGCATCGCCACGTTTTCGAGCGCGGTGAAATCGGGTAACAAATGGTGAAACTGGTAGATAAAGCCCAGCTCGCGGTTACGCAGGTCGGCACGGGCGGCAGCAGAAAGCTGGTTCATCGACTGGCCGGAGAACACCACGTCGCCGGAGGTTGGCGTGTCCAGCCCGCCGAGCAGATGCAGCAGCGTACTTTTGCCGGAGCCCGAAGTTCCGACAATCGCCATCATCTCCCCTTCCTGAATGCTGAAGCTGACATTGTGCAATACATCCGTTTGCACGTTGCCTTCCTGATAGCGTTTGCACAGATTGTCGCATTGCAGCAGGATATTATTCATAACGTAAAGCCTCAGCGGGTTGAGTGGCGGCAGCGCGCCAGGAAGGATACAACGTAGACAACAATGCCAGCACCATGGCGACCAGGGCGATAATCGTGACCTGTAACGGTTCGATAGCTACCGGCAACGCCGCGCCATCCAGGAACGCGCCGATCACGGGCATTAAATTATTTAACTGACTGGCAAGCAATACGCCGAGGATCGCCCCCAGCAGCGCGCCGACGATCCCGGCACTGGCCCCCTGGACCATAAAGACCACCATGATCTGCCGCGGCGTTAGCCCCAGCGTTTGCAGGATTGCCACTTCGCTTTGTTTCTCCATCACCATCATCCCCAAAGAGGTGATGATGTTAAACGCCGCCACGGCAACGATCAGGCTCAGCAGCAGTCCCATCATATTTTTTTCCATGCGCACGGCCTGGAACAACTCGCCTTTCCGCTCGCGCCAGTCCTGCCACTTGGTTCCCTGCGGCAGCGTCTGCTGACTGAGGGTATCAACCTGCAACGGCTGGTTAAGCCACAGGCGCCAGCCGGTAATATTCCCCAACGGATAGCGCATCAGGCGCGAGGCATCGTCGATATTGGTCAGCATCTGGTAGCCATCCACTTCGCTATTGGCGGCGAAGGTACCGATGACGTTAAACAGACGCTGGCTGGGCACACGCCCCATCGGCGTGAACTGACTGGCTGAAGGGACCATCACGCGGATCTGGTCGCCGCGATTCACCCCAAGCTGGCCGGCCAGCTGTTCGCCGAGGATCACGTTATATTTCCCGGCGGCGAGGTCGCTTTGCTTGACGTTAACAAGGTACGGAGTGAGCGGATCTTTTTGTGCCGGGTCGATACCCAGCATCACGCCCACCGCGACGCTGCGGGCGCTCTGCAGCACCACATCGCCGGTAGTGATCGGCGCCACGCGGGTAACGCCCTGTAATTTGACAGCGCTTTCCGGCAGTTGTTGAGGATTCACCGAGCCCTGCTGGGCGCTGAGGATGGCCTGCGGCATCAGCCCCAGGATGTTGTTCTGCAGCTCGCGCTCAAAGCCGTTCATGACCGATAGCACGGTGACCAGCGCCATCACACCTAGCGTGATGCCGATGGTGGATAGCCAGGAGACGAAACGACCGAAGCGGTCGGCTGCACGCCCACGCATGTAGCGAAGACCAATAAAAAGTGCGGCAGGTTGGTACATGTAATCCATCTGGTTGCTGATAGCCGATGCACGAGTATATATGTCATCACCCAACGCGTAAATCACTGAAACGGTAAGTTTTTGTCGCAAAAAGAGGAAAAAACAAAGAAAAATCAACTGGATATTTGGTTCTTCTGCGCTTATCTATCAGAATCTTTCCCCCTGACGCCCCTAACCTGCCGTCAATCGGGTTGGCGAATGCGGGTCAATCACGGATAATAATCATCATTGAATATTAGCGGTTTGCCCTTATATACCCCTCATACTTCACGCTGCAACGCGAAAGATTTACGGTATCCACATAGAGCGAATCACGAAGGGATCCTGATAACAGCTATGTCTCAACATTATCGATACACACTGCCGGTGAAGCCCGGCGATCAGCGGCACCTCGGTGAATTAACCGGTGCGGCCTGCGCCACCCTGGTGGCGGAAATGGCCGAACGCCATGCTGGCCCGGTGATACTCGTCGCCCCGGATATGCAAAATGCCCTTCGTCTGAATGATGAAATCCGCCAGTTTACCGACAGCATGGTGATCGGCCTGGCGGACTGGGAAACCCTCCCATACGACAGCTTCTCGCCGCATCAGGATATTATCTCTTCCCGCCTCGCCACGCTTTACCAGTTACCGACTATGCAACGCGGCGTGCTGATCGTGCCGGTCAGTACTCTGATGCAGCGCGTCTGCCCGCACAGCTTCCTGCACGGACATGCATTGGTCATGAAAAAAGGCCAGCGCCTGTCGCGCGATGGTCTGCGTACGCAACTGGACAGCGCCGGCTATCGCCATGTGGATCAGGTAATGGAGCACGGCGAATATGCCACCCGTGGCGCCCTGCTCGACCTGTTCCCGATGGGCAGCGAACAACCCTATCGTCTTGACTTTTTCGATGATGAAATTGACAGCCTGCGCCTGTTTGACGTCGACAGCCAGCGCACGCTGGAAGAAGTACAGGCCATCAATCTGCTGCCAGCCCACGAGTTCCCGACCGATCAGACCGCTATCGAGCTGTTCCGCAGCCAGTGGCGCGACCGTTTTGAAGTGAAACGCGATGCCGAACATATCTATCAGCAGGTCAGCAAAGGCACGCTGCCGACCGGGATCGAATACTGGCAGCCGCTGTTCTTCAATGAACCGCTTCCGCCGCTGTTTAGCTACTTCCCGACGAACGCCCTGCTCGTCAACACCGGCGATCTGGAAGCCAGCGCCGAGCGTTTTCAAAATGAAACCCGCGCGCGCTTTGAAAGCCGTGGCGTTGACCCTATGCGCCCGTTGCTGCCGCCTGAGCTGCTCTGGCTGCGGGTCGATGAGTTGTTCAGCGAGCTGAAAAAGTGGCCGCGCGTGCAGCTAAAAACCGAGCGTCTGGCCGAGAAAGCCGCCAATACCAACCTCGGCTATCAGACGCTGCCGGATCTCTCCATTCAGGCGCAGAGTAAGGCGCCGCTGGATAATCTGCGCCGCTTCCTCGAATCGTTTAACGGTCCGGTGATCTTCTCGGTAGAAAGTGAAGGCCGCCGCGAAGCGCTCGGTGAAGTGCTGGCGCGGATCAAAATCGCCCCGAAACATATTCTGCGGCTGGAAGAGGCGAGCGGTAATGGTCGCTATCTGATGATTGGCGCGGCTGAGCACGGGTTTATCGATGGGCAACGCTCGCTGGCGCTGATTTGCGAAAGCGATCTGCTGGGCGAGCGCGTGGCGCGTCGTCGTCAGGATTCACGGCGCACCATCAACCCCGATACCTTAATCCGCAACCTCGCAGAGCTGCATGAAGGCCAGCCGGTGGTGCACCTCGAGCACGGCGTTGGCCGCTATGCCGGGATGACCACTCTGGAAGCGGGTGGGATCACCGCCGAGTATCTGATGCTCATCTACGCCAATGATGCCAGGCTGTACGTGCCGGTCTCTTCTTTGCATCTGATCAGCCGCTATGCCGGCGGCGCGGAAGAAAACGCACCGTTGCATAAACTCGGCGGCGATGCCTGGACTCGTGCGCGGCAGAAAGCGGCGGAAAAAGTCCGCGATGTGGCGGCGGAACTGCTCGATATCTACGCCCAGCGCGCTGCAAAATCGGGCTTTGCCTTTAAACACGATCGCGAACAGTATCAGCTGTTTTGTGACGGTTTCCCCTTTGAAACCACCCCGGATCAGGCGCAGGCCATCAACGCCGTACTCAGCGATATGTGTCAGCCGCTGGCCATGGATCGCCTGGTGTGCGGCGATGTCGGCTTCGGCAAAACCGAAGTGGCAATGCGCGCCGCCTTCCTGGCGGTTGAGAACCACAAACAGGTAGCGGTGCTGGTGCCGACTACCCTGCTCGCTCAGCAGCACTTCGATAACTTCTGCGACCGTTTCGCCAACTGGCCGGTTCGCATCGAAATGCTGTCGCGTTTTCGTAGCGCAAAAGAGCAAGCGCAGATCCTGGAACAGGCGGCGGAAGGCAAAATCGATATTCTTATCGGGACGCACAAGCTGCTGCAAAATGAGGTCAAACTGCGCGATCTTGGGCTGCTGATCGTCGATGAAGAGCACCGCTTCGGGGTCCGACACAAGGAACGCATCAAAGCCATGCGCGCCGATGTCGATATCCTGACCCTGACCGCCACGCCGATTCCGCGAACCCTGAATATGGCGATGAGCGGAATGCGCGATCTGTCCATTATTGCCACTCCGCCGGCCCGCCGTCTGGCGGTGAAGACCTTCGTGCGTGAATACGACTCGCTGGTGGTACGCGAGGCCATCCTGCGTGAAGTGCTGCGCGGCGGCCAGGTGTACTACCTCTACAATGACGTGGAAAACATCCAGAAAGCCGCCGACCGCCTGGCGGAGCTGGTGCCGGAAGCGCGCATTGCTATCGGTCACGGGCAGATGCGCGAGCGCGAGCTGGAACGCGTCATGAACGATTTCCACCACCAGCGGTTCAACGTGCTGGTGTGTACCACTATTATCGAAACCGGGATCGATATCCCCACCGCCAATACCATTATCATTGAGCGAGCTGACCATTTCGGCCTGGCACAGCTGCACCAGCTGCGCGGGCGCGTCGGGCGCTCGCATCACCAGGCCTACGCCTGGCTACTGACGCCACATCCGAAAGCCATGACCACCGATGCGCAAAAGCGCCTCGAAGCCATCGCTTCGCTGGAAGATCTCGGAGCCGGCTTCGCGCTGGCAACTCATGATCTGGAGATCCGCGGGGCCGGTGAACTGCTGGGCGAGGACCAGAGCGGACAGATGACCACCATCGGCTTCTCGCTGTATATGGAGCTGCTGGAAAATGCCGTCGATGCGCTGAAAGCCGGGCGTGAACCTTCCCTTGAGGATCTCACCAGTCAGCAGACCGAAGTCGAGCTGCGGATGCCGGCCTTGCTGCCGGATGATTTTATTCCTGACGTCAATACCCGCCTGTCGTTCTACAAGCGGATCGCCAGCGCGAAGCATGAGCACGATCTGGAAGAGATTAAAGTTGAGCTAATCGATCGTTTCGGCCTGCTGCCGGATGCGGCGAGAAACCTGCTGGACATCGCCCGCCTGAGACAACAGGCGCAAAAACTCGGCATCCGTAAGCTGGAAGGCAACGAGAAAGGCGGCGTGATTGAGTTCAATGAAAAGAACAACGTCAACCCGGTCTGGCTGATTGGGCTGCTGCAGAAGCAGCCGCAGCATTTCCGCCTCGACGGACCGACCCGCCTGAAGTTTATGCAGGACCTCGGCGAACGTAAAACTCGTATGGAGTGGGTGCGTCAGTTTATGCGCCAGCTCGAAGAGAACGCCGCAGCATAATCATCTCAGGGATACGGTGGCAGCAACCGTATCCCTGCTCTTCTGCCGTCAGCATCTGACATCCCTGGCAAACTTTACAAATGTTTTGCAATATACCAGGGTTTCCCCACATTCACCCACGCGATAATTCCCGTCTGTTTCCTCATAAAAAATAACCACTTATTTATTATGACTATTTTCGTATCGCGTTTATCTCTCTGGCTGGCAGCACTGGCCGTCGCCGTCGTCATGGTGCTTCCCGCCCGCGCCAACACCTGGCCGCTACCGCCAGCGGGCAGCCGCGTTGTGGGGCAGAACCAGTTTCACGTCGTGCAAAACAACGGCGGCTCGCTGGAGGCTATCGCCAAGCGCTACAACGTCGGCTTCCTGGCCTTGCTGCAGGCCAACCCTGGCGTCGACCCTTATGTGCCACGGGCCGGGAGCGTCCTGACCATTCCGCTACAGACCCTGTTACCCGATGCGCCACGCGAAGGTCTGGTGATCAATCTTGCCGAACTGCGCCTCTATTATTACCCGCCGGGTAAAAACGAGGTCACCGTCTACCCTATCGGTATTGGTCAACTGGGGGGCGATACGATTACGCCCACTATGGTTACCACCGTCTCCGACAAGCGCGCCAACCCGACCTGGACGCCAACCGCCAACATTCGGGCCCGCTATAAAGCGATGGGGATAGACCTCCCTGCCGTGATGCCTGCCGGGCCGGATAACCCGATGGGCCATCACGCCATTCGCCTCGCGGCCTACGGCGGTGTCTATTTGCTGCATGGTACCAATGCTGATTTTGGTATTGGCATGCGCGTCAGCTCCGGCTGCATCCGTCTGCGCGATGATGACATCAAGACGCTGTTTAACAAGATCACCCCGGGCACCAGAGTCAACATCATCAACACGCCAATTAAGGCCTCCGTTGAGCCGGACGGAACGCGTCTGGTGGAGATCCACCAGCCCCTGTCCAAACATCTGGATGACGATCCGCAAACTCTGCCGATTGTCCTGAACAGCACGATGGAGAGCTTTAAACAGTCACCGGCAACCAATCAGGAGGTGATGAACCACGCCATGGAACTGCGCTCAGGCATGCCGATTAACGTGACCCGCCACCATGTGGCGCACGAGCAAGCAATGTAAGGGAATAAGTCGGGCTCCCGACATGAAAAAAAACCGCCTGCAGGTAACCTGACAGGCGGTTTTTTTATGGATATCTAACAAACAAGATAACGCGAAAAGTCGACATGCAGCGGTCTCATAAAGGGGTGAGAACCGCCTCACGTCTGTGGCATAGCAGGGAACATCTTACAGCGTACTACTCGCGAGCTGATAAAGGGGTCAGGCTCGCGTATTGTCAGTGGCATGACAGGGGTAAAACAGACTTATTTATAGATAACAGCGGTTCCGTGCAGGGTGTTCGGACCCGTGACGGAAGTAATACGGAAAGAGGTGGCGCCCATTTCTTCCGCTTTTTGTGCCAGCTGATCTTCCAGAGAACCTAAGTTGGTGCCAGCGGTCGCGGAAACGGTACCAATTTTGTGTTGGTTAGCTGGAGTGGATTGCACTTCAACAGCAGCAAAACTGGCGAAAGAGAGAGAGCTCAGCACAGCGGCCAGCGTCAGAGTTTTGATGTTTTTCATGATTATTATACCTATGCAGATGATTTTAGTAGGGTCGCAAGAATTAACTTAACGATCGCTAGGTAAATATTAATGTGATCCATATCACACGTCAAATCATTTTTATAACGATCGTTTATTTATTTATAAACAACTTAAAATTCATACATATATGAATTATTTATTTTTGCGGGTTCGGCGCTGGTAGGTTGCAGCGTTTATTTTTATAATGCCCACTCAACAAACCAACATAGGTACAGCGGCACCATGACAACTGACGTTCAAAGTTGCGTAAAAAAAAGCCGTGGCCGACCAAAAGTGTTCGACAAGGAAGCGGCGCTGGATAAGGCCATGGCACTTTTCTGGCAGCACGGCTACGAGGCAACTTCTCTTGCCGATCTTGTAGAAGCGACCGGGGCAAAGGCGCCGACGCTGTATGCGGAATTCGTCAACAAAGAAGGGTTATTCCTGGCGGTACTCGATCGCTATATTTCGCGCTTCGCGGCCAGGCACGAAGCGGTGCTGTTTGCCGAGGATAAATCCGTCGACCAGGCGTTGCGCGACTACTTCACCGCCATCGCGACCTGCTTTACCAGCAAAGATACGCCAGCGGGCTGTTTTATGATCAACACCTCAGCGGCACTGGCGGCCTCGTCAACCGATATCGCCAACACCATCAAATCACGCCATGCGAAGCAAGAGCAGACCCTGGCCCAGTTTCTTCAGCAGCGTCAGCTGCGCGGGGAGCTCCCGGAAAAAGGTGACGTCCAGCAGCTGGCGCAGTTTTTGAACTGCGTTTTACAAGGGATGTCTATCAGCGCGCGCGAAGGCGCTGACTTCGAGAAACTGATGCGCATCGCCGACACCACGCTGCGGCTGTGGCCACAAATCCTTCAGCACTAATCTGCACTGCCGCCCGGTGACACTCACCACCGGGCCTTCACTCCCCCTCCAGCTTTAACCTTATTTTTATTAATGTTTTCATATTATTAAGTCGTTATTTTGTTGTAAATGATATTGATAACGATAATCAATATGTGCAAAATTCGCATTTGCTTTTCGAAATATTTCAGTCTGTAACCGCCGGGCATCAGTCCCGGAATAAAAAAACAATGCTGCAATTAACTCATAAAAGGAATGCGAATGAACACGCGTCTCTGGGTGCTTAACCCACTGCTGCTGGCTACTGCCCTGCCCGCGTTTGCCGCACAGGTCGATGAAGAAAACATTATCGTGAGTGCCAACCGAACCCATCGTACCGTCGCCGAAATGGCGCAAACCACCTGGGTTATCGAAGGTCAGGAAATTGAACAGCAGGTACAGGGGGGCAAGGAGTTTAAAGACGTACTGGCCCAACTGATCCCCGGGATTGACGTCAGCAGCCAGGGACGCACTAACTACGGTATGAACATGCGTGGCCGGGCCATCGTGGTACTGATTGACGGCGTGCGCCTCAATTCATCCCGTACCGACAGCCGCCAGCTCGATTCTATCGATCCGTTCAATATTGAACACATTGAAGTGATTTCTGGCGCCACCTCTTTGTACGGCGGCGGCAGTACCGGCGGCCTGATCAATATCGTCACCAAAAAAGGTCAGCAGGAACGCCAGGTTGACCTTGAGCTCGGCGGTAAAACGGGTTTTGCCAACAGCAACGACCATGACGAGCGAGTAGCGGCAGCAGTCAGCGGTGGAACCGATCACGCTTCCGGGCGCTTATCTGTCGCGTATCAGCGCTTCGGTGGCTGGTATGACGGCAATAACGATGCGCTGATCCTTGATAACACCCAGACCGGCCTGCAGCATTCTGACCGCCTGGATGTCATGGGTACCGGGACGATTAACATCGACGAAAACCGCCAGCTGCAGCTGGTGACGCAATACTATAAAAGCCAGGGCGACGATTACGGCCTCTATCTTGGCAAAAATATGTCGGCAGTCACCGGCGACGGGAAAGCCTACACCACCAACGGGCTGGACTCTGACCGCGTTCCCGGTACCGAGCGCCATCTGATTAGCCTGCAATATTCCGACGCCGATTTCTATGGCCAGAACCTGGTCAGCCAGATCTACTACCGCGACGAGTCGCTGAGCTTCTATCCCTTCCCGACGCTCAGCAAAGGCCAGGTCAGCAGCTTCTCCTCCTCAAAACAGGATACCGATCAGTACGGGGCGAAAATCACCCTCAACAGCCAACCGCTTGACGGCTGGGATCTGACCTGGGGACTGGATGCCGATCACGAGACCTTCAACGCCAACCAGATGTTCTTCGACCTCAATACCTCGATGGCATCCGGCGGCCTGCACAACGACGCGATTTACACCACCGGCCGCTACCCGGGCTACAGCATCACCAACCTGGCGCCGTTCCTGCAAAGCAGTTATGACCTTAATGATATCTTCACCCTGAGCGGCGGCGTGCGCTATCAGTGGACGGAAAACCGGGTCAATGATTTTGTCGGCTATGCTCAGCAGCAAGACGTGGCGAGCGGCAAAGTCAATTCGGCTGATGCCATCCCGGGTGGCAAAACCGATTACGATAACTTCTTGTTTAACGCCGGGATTGTCGCCCACCTCACCGACCGCCAGCAGACCTGGTTCAACTTCTCACAAGGGGTCGAGCTTCCGGATCCAGGGAAATACTACGGCATCGGTAAATATGGCGCGGCGGTAAACGGCAACTACCCGCTGCTGTCGAGCGTCAACGTCGGCGACTCGCCGTTGCAGGGGATTAAGGTCAACTCCTACGAGCTGGGCTGGCGTTACACCGGCGATAACCTGCGCACGCAGCTGGCGGCATACTACTCCACCTCAGACAAAACCATCGTCGTTAACCGCACCGATATGACCATCGACGTGCAGTCTGACAAGCGACGTATTTACGGCGTGGAAGGCGCGGTTGACTACGCCTTCCCGCAGAGCGACTGGAGTACCGGCGCGAACTTCAACGTCCTGAAATCACAGGTGAAGACGGATGGTAGCTGGCAGAAATGGGATGTCACCCTCGCCTCGCCATCGAAAGCCACCGCCTGGGTCGGCTGGGCGCCGGATCCGTGGTCACTGCGCGTGCAGACCCAGCAGGTCTTCGATCTGAGTGACGCCAGCGGCAACAAGCTGGATGGCTACAATACCGTCGACTTTATCGGCAGCTATGAACTGCCGCTGGGTAAACTGACCTTCAGCATTGAAAACCTGCTGAATGAAGATTATGTCACCGTCTGGGGTCAACGAGCGCCGCTGCTGTACAGCCCGACCTATGGCAGCAGCTCATTGTATGAGTACAAAGGCCGCGGACGCACTTTTGGTCTGAACTACGCCCTGAGCTTCTGATAAAAAAAGCCCCCCAGCCTGAACGGATGGGGGGCTTATCGTTACTGGCATCTTTTTTACGCTTTATTGTTCAGAATTAACTGGCCGTTGTTGTCCAACGGAATTTGCGTGCCGGGGTCGCGATCCATACGGATTTTGCCCTGCTGGTCGCCAATTTTATAAGTGACGTCGTAACCCAGCATTTTATCCGACTTATCGTACACCGTTTTGCAGCGCTGCTGCGTTGTGGTGTAGGTATCGCCTTCCTGCATCGCTCCCTGGATCTGGTTGCCGGCATAGCCGCCACCCAGCGCGCCCGCAACTGTCGCCACGCTACGGCCACGACCGCCGCCAAACTGGTGACCGATAACACCACCCGCCACGGCCCCCAGTACCGAACCGGCAATGCGGTTTTCATCCTGCACCGGACGACGATGGGTTACGGTGACGTTACGGCACTCCTGACGCGGGGTTTTAACCGTCTCTTTAATCGGTGTACTGGAAACCACCTGCGCATATTGCGGTCCGCGATCTAACACGTTCAGACCAGCGACGGCTGCTACGCCCAGCGCGGCAGCGACGCCAATCCCTATACCCGCCAACATTGATTTATTCACGGGACATCCTCCCTTGTTGCTGATAACCGTAATTTTGCGATCGCGCAGGGAACCTTGCAAATGAGAAAGCGGATGAAAAATGCGAGAAGCAGCGGCAAATAGCGGGGATTCAGAGGAATCTGAGACGATATAGCAAGCAAAGCAGACGGATATTCTGGAAATAACCCGGCGAGTCGACGCTTTGCCGGGTTATGGCTCCGGACAGGCTGATGGCCTGCTCCGGACGCTAATGATTCAGGATTTTAGTGCAGTTTCAGACGCGGGCGAATAATACGGTTGATACGACCCACCAGCATCATCAGCCCGGTTTTGCAGTAACCGTGCAGCGCAATCTGGTGCATGCGGTACAACGAGATGTAGACGAAGCGAGCGATACGCCCTTCCACCATCATCGAACCACGCATCAGGTTACCCATCAGGCTGCCGACCGTCGAATAGTTAGAGAGCGACACCAGTGAACCATGGTCTTTATAGACGTAGGATTTCAACGGCTTGTCTTTCATCTGCGCCAGAATATTGTTCAGCGCGCAGGTAGCCATCTGATGCGCGGCCTGCGCACGCGGCGGCACAAATCCACCTTCCGGGCGCTCGCAGGAGGCACAGTCGCCGATAGCATAGATGTCCGGATCCAGCGTGGTCTGCAGGGTTGGCTGCACCACCAGCTGGTTAATGCGGTTAGTTTCCAGACCGCCGATCTCTTTCATAAAATCAGGCGCTTTGATCCCCGCAGCCCAGACCATCAGGTCGGCATCGATAAACTCGCCATCCTTGGTGTGCAGGCCGTTGGCGTCGGCGCTGGTGACCATGGTTTTGGTCAGCACGCGCACGCCAAGCTTGGTCAGCTCGCTATGCGCAGCGCCGGAAATACGCGGCGGCAACGCCGGCAGAATACGCTCACCGGCTTCCACCAGCGTCACATTCAGCGCTTCGTTGGTCAGCCCTTTGTAACCGTAGCTGTGCAGCTGTTTCACCGCATTATGCAGCTCAGCAGACAGCTCAACGCCGGTCGCCCCGCCGCCTACGATAGCAATATTCACTTTACCGTTGGCACCCAGGTTGGCCGAGTACTTCAGGAACAGGTTCAGCATCTCCTGGTGGAAACGACGCGCCTGATGCGGGTTATCAAGGAAAATACAGTTTTCTTTGACGCCCGGGGTGTTGAAATCGTTTGAGGTACTACCCAGCGCCATCACCAGGGTGTCATACGGCAGCTTACGTTCCGCCACCAGCAGTTCGCCCTTCTCGTCACGCAATTCCGACAGGGTAATGGTTTTGGCTTCACGATTGATATCCGCTACGGAACCCAGCTGGAACTGGAAGCCGTGATTGCGGGCATGTGCCAGGTAGCTCAGCGCATCAACACCTTCATCGAGTGAACCGGTCGCCACTTCATGCAGCAACGGCTTCCATAAATGACTATGGTTACGATCGACCAGCGTGATTTTCGCTTTTTTATGACGTCCCAGCTTTCTCCCCAGCTGAGTCGCCAGTTCCAGCCCGCCAGCGCCGCCACCTACGATGACGATTCTTTTCAATGGTGTAGTCACGAGACCCCCTAAAATTATTAACCAATTGTTAATTAAAAGTTATAAAAATAGCTCTTATTTAACAACAAGTTACAGCAGTGAAACCATTCAGCGATATTGAGAATACCATGAACGGGTCATTGGTCATACCAAAATTGATATGCATCAAGTTTTACCGCATGTTTTTTAAGCGGGCAATAAAAATGGCATAAAAAAACCCGCTGTATGGTCATACAACGGGTCTTGGGGAGGGGTCAGCCGAGGGTCTTAAAGGCTTTTATACGCTGCAGATGTGGTGAGATGTTTTTAAATTTATGGGTCTGCTCGTTATCCCAGATTATCTCATAGTAGTGATGCAGCAGATCGGCGGAACGCTGGCTGTCCAGCGCCTCATCCTGACGGGAGAGGATCACCAGACAACGATCGCGATTTTTTTCACGGAAGTTGTTCACGCATTTGGTGCCGATATCCGCGTACTCTTCAGGCCGGTCAATCTTGCCTTCCATGTTTTCAGCAGGAAACAGATTGGGGTTGAAAACCGCCTGACGGATATCGCACAGAAAGCCGATCCGTTCTGCCCAGTAACCGCCCAGACCTACACCGCAAATCAGCGGCCGATCGTCGGTATTGAGCTGCAGCATTTTGTCGACCTCTTTTAACAAATGCTGCATATCATGTTTCGGGTGCCGCGTGCTGTAACTTATCAGGCGCACATCGGGATCGATAAACTGCAGCTGCAGCACCTTTTCATGGTTGCCGGGGCTGTTTGAGTCAAAACCGTGTAAATAGATAATCATCGCATCCTCACCAGACTTCAGGTCAATTACGCAGACTTCGCCTCTTGCCAACGCGCGTGGAGATGTTCCAGCTGCGCATTAACCGTCTTCCAACGGGCAGAATCCCTTAACTCCTGACGGGTAAATGAACCTTTATGATACAATTTCGTAACACGCTCTGCTTTGATCGGCGACAGGTTATCCAGCACGCTGACCGCACCCTTACGATTATTGCAGACCAGGATCATATCGCAACCGGCATCCAGAGAGGCCTGCCCCCGTTCAGCATAGCTGCCCATGATCGCCGCCCCTTCCATCGACAGGTCGTCGGAGAAAATCACCCCGTCAAAACCTAGTTCGCCGCGCAGCACCGTCTTCAGCCAGTGTGCCGAGCCGCTGGCCGGACGAGGGTCGACGTCGCTGTAGATAACGTGTGCCGGCATAATGGCATCGAGACGGTTTTCCGCCACCAGGGTACGAAATACCGCCATATCCCGGGCCCGTATCTCGGCTTCCGCGCGCGGATCGCGTGGCGTCTCTTTATGGGAATCAGCGCTCACCGCACCGTGTCCCGGGAAGTGTTTACCGGTGGTTTTCATGCCCGCGTCGTGCATCCCGTCAATAAAGTGACGGGCAATGGCCAACGCTTTCTGCGGATCCTCATGATAAGAGCGCTCGCCAATGGCGGCGCTGATATGCCCAACGTCCAGAACCGGCGCAAAGCTGATATCAATATCCATGGCAATCATTTCGCTGGCCATTAACCAACCGGCCTCGGCCGCCAGCGCCCCACCGGCTTCCATACCCAGCAGTGCAGCAAAAGATTGCGCGGCTGGCAGGCGGGTAAAGCCTTCACGAAAACGCTGAACGCGGCCCCCTTCCTGATCGACCGCCACCACCAGATGGTTGCGAGAAGCCTCGCGGATCTGGCGAACCAGTTCCCGTAGCTGTGCCGGATCGTGGTAGTTACGGGTGAATAAAATCAATCCGCCAACCAGAGGATGCGCCAGAATCTCGCGCTCTTCTGCATCCAGTTCAAACCCTTCAACATCCAACATTACCGGACCCACACTGACCTCTCTTATCCTTTTATTCTTTGTCTAACTGACACCATGTTTCATCTGCCAGCGTGATAAATTGCCGGTCGCCGGTCTGTTGCCAACGACGCTCATACCAGCCCGCCATCAATAAGATGACCCACGGGCGCCAGCGTTGAACCTGTCGCCATAGCTGGCGCTCATCAATACGCGCCAGCCGGGCATAATCGCTCACCAGTTGGCGATGCGCCTCAGGGGCGATCCACACCGCCGCCAGCTCCAGCGCGATGTCACCATCGCCCGCATATTCCCAGTCGATCAGCCGCAAGGCCTTCTCGGCGTGGACGATATTGCCGGCGTGCACGTCCATATGTAACGGCGCCAGGCGCAGAGGACGAGGTTCACCACGCCGCAGCAAACGGCGGTACCAGCGCAACCATAATGGCGTACGCCGTGCGCTATCGCACTGCTGCCAGTAGCGTGTAAGCAGTGGCGCCAGCGCAATACGCCAGCCCAGCCGCGGCTGCTGGTGCAGATGATACAATAATCCCGCCAGCTGCGGACTGCCCGGCAGCGCGCTTTTTATCTCGCCCGCGCAATAATCCACCACCATCCAGTTCGGGGAGTAAAAACGCGCTGTGGGGACGATTGTCGCCGGTAGGCGAGATAATGTGCGGTACTGACGAAGGAAGTCGCTGGTGGGGGCTTCAGGGTCGTGCGGCTGGCGAAGCACCAGCCGTCTGACACCATCGCTGATAATGCAGCTGCCGCCGCTCAGGCCTTGCTGGCCCGGGTCGACGACAGGTGAATAGCGGGGAAAATAGCGCGACAACACCTCATCGCGCGTCAGTTTACTGTTGCTGAACTGCACCTTTACCTGACCAAATAATCTCGCCAGTCTGCACCAGCATCAACTGCATTTTCAGCTCCGGCGAATTGACGTTGCCGGTGGCGTTAGAGTACAGCACGTACTGCGCGCCGACGGTGCGGGCAATACCCATCGCTTTACTGCGGCTGCCAAGGCTATCCTGCGGCGACAGGCCAAGCTGTTGTTTTGCCACGTTCAGCTGCTGAGCAGAGACAAGGGTAAATTTGCCATTGCCGCTCAGGGCATTACGCAGCGCGCTGGTGGCATCGGCGGCGTTGAGAGAACCGTTGGTACGGTTATTCACGCTGTCGACCAGCAAAATGCTCCCGGCACTGACGCCGCCAGCCTGCAGCATTTGCCCTGCCAGCGGTTGAACCGCGGCATTCCAGTCGTAATGACGCACGCGTGGCGCCGGCTGTGCCGGTTGCTGCTCGTGCTCGATCGGCCCCGGTTGTTCAGGAATGGTCGGCACCGAAGGCACCGTCGGGACCGTTGGCTGAGGCTGAGCGGGCTGCTCAGGCTTCGGCTTAGCCTCCTCGACGGGAGCGGGCTCTTGACGTTGCCCGACGCACCCAGCAAGGAATATCGCCAGTGCTGTGATTAACGCATAGCGACACATTTTAATCATTACAATTACCCCTTACAGATAAAGATAAAGGCGGGCTTTGTGCGCCCCCAGAAGATTTGCGCTGCCGTATAAAGTGACGGAGGAGCGTGCTGGCACCGTGATGCTGCGGGCCGGTTCCAGCGGATGCATTTCCAGCCCTCGTGCGTCATACCAGAAGAAGCGGTAATGCACGACGATCGGCTCCGACCGTTCATTAAACAGTCGGGAGGTGGCGGTAGCCTGAATTTCTGACGCGGTGACCGACGGTGGATCGGCGCTGATACCCGCCGCCAGCACGTTGGATTCCATCACCAGCGTCTGTTGTTCACCCACAGGGATTTCCGCATGTGAACCGCATCCGGCCAGGAGTACCGCCGCCAGAAGTGTGCCGAAATGAGCTGCGCGCATCGATTAACCTTTATGTGCCAGCATCGGACCCAGCGGGCGACCGCCCAGCAGGTGCATGTGGATATGGTAAACTTCCTGGCCGCCGTGGCGGTTGCAGTTGACGATCAGACGATAGCCGTCGTCAGCCAGACCTTCGTCACGCGCAATTTTCGCGGCGACGGTCATCATGCGGCCCAGCGCCAGTTCATGTTCAGTGGTCACATCGTTGACGGTCGGAATCAGGATATTGGGGATGATCAGAATGTGGGTTGGCGCCTGAGGGGAAATATCGCGAAATGCGGTCACCAGTTCGTCCTGATAAACCATATCCGACGGGATCTCCCGGCGAATGATTTTGCTAAAAATCGTTTCTTCTGCCATGACTGATTCCTTATAAATTTTTATACCGTGCTCTGGCCTGCCTCTGCAGATAAACGCGGATGCACAGGATTCGCCTAAGAGTATGAGCGAGTTACTCCCTCTCTTTCAACCTGATTGCGCTTTTTCTTATGCCACAACGCCGCTGGCTGCTGGCGGATTAATCATATCGCGGGTGACGACCTTTCGCCTGGCCTGCTGACGCGCGTTGTTGAGAACTTTTCTTACGCTTGTTTACACATTAAATACTAATGCGTATATTTCTCATTTGTATTCATTAAGAATGCAGTGCGCTTTAACACAACGATGACCGTGGCCGCAGAGCCCCGGCGCATAACAATAACCATTCGATTAAGGGTTCATGATGTCTCCCACTCTCCATTCCGGGGAATGGCGCCTCGCGCCTTCCCTGCTGGCTGTCGGCATTGCGCTGGCGCTGCACCCCACCCTCAGTTCCGCCGCCGACAACACTGAAGATACTATTATTGTAGAAGGCACAACGGACACCAGCGCTGAGGCGCAGCAGCAGGATTACAGCGTCAAAACCACCACTACCGGCACCAAGCTGCTGTTAGTGCCGCGGGATATCCCGCAATCCGTCAGCGTCATCAGCCAGCAACGCATGGAAGATCAAAACCTGCAGACCATCGGTCAGGTGCTAAGCAACACCACCGGGATCACGCAGCAGGTGCAGGACAGCGACCGTACGGTCTTTTATTCCCGCGGTTTTTTCGTCAGTAACTACGCCTACGACGACCTTCCGACCTCGATCAGCGAAGTGTGGAACTTTGGCGATACCACCACCGATACCGCGATTTATGACCGTATCGAAGTGGTGCGCGGCGCCACCGGCCTGATGAGTGGCTCAGGCAATCCATCAGCCTACGTCAATATGGTGCGTAAACATGCCGATAGCCGTGAGTTCAAAGGCAATGTTTCCGCCAGCTACGGCAGTTGGGACAAGCAACGGTACGTGCTGGACTTGCAGGCACCGCTGGTCGAATCAGGCAACGTGCGTGGACGCATGATTGCCGGCTACCAGGATAACGATTCCTGGGTCGACAACTACCACTACCGCAAAAAATTCCTTTACGGCGTGATAGATGCCGACCTCACCGACAGCACCACCCTGTCGCTGGGCTATGAGTATCAGGAAAGCAATACCGAAGACCCAACCTGGGGCGGCCTGCCGACCTGGTATAGCGATGGCAGCAAAACCCATTACAACCGTAGCGACACCGTTGCGCCGAACTGGGCATACTCCGATAAAGACAGCAAAAAGGTGTTCGCTAACTTCACCCAGCGCTTCGATAACGGCTGGGAAGCGCACATCAACGGTATGCACACCGATACTAACTTCGATACCAAAATGATGTACATGTACGGTTACCCGGATAAGGACACCGGAAATGGCATGGTTGGATACGGCGGCTGGAACCGCGGTGAACGTAAACAGGACGCGGTTGATGCTTTCCTGCGCGGGGGCTTTGACCTGTTTGGCCGCCAGCACGAAATGATGATCGGCGGCAGTCTCAGCCGTCAGCGCAACCATTACGATAACTCACTCCCGGATTCGTTGTACGGGATGGTGGATGTCGGCAGCTTCCGTAACTGGAACAGCAATATTGCCGACCCACAGTGGACCGACTGGCAGCTGTACAGCAAGGACGACATTCGTCAGTCATCGGCCTATACCTCGGCCCGCTTCTCGCTGGCTGACCCGCTGCACCTTATCCTTGGCGCCCGCTATACCAGCTACAACATTCGTTATAACCCTGCCGGTTCACCGCAGACGCGCCTCGAAAGTACCAAAGATGATGTAACCCCGTATGCCGGCGTGGTGTATGACATCAACGACGCCTGGTCGGCCTATGCGAGCTACACCTCGATTTTCCAGCCGCAGGATAAGCGTGATGCCAACGGCCGTTATCTCGACCCGACAACCGGAAAAAGCTACGAAGCCGGCGTCAAAGCCGACTGGTTTAACACCCGCCTGACCACCTCGCTGGCCATCTTCCGCATCGAGCAGGATAACGTGGCCAACAATACCTATACCTACCTGCCGAGCGGCGAGTCTATCTACGAGTCGCTGGATGGCGTAGTCAGTAAAGGGGTGGAGTTCGAGTTGAACGGCGCGCTGACCGATAACTGGCAGCTTACCTTTGGCGCGACCCGCTATATTGCCGAAGACAAGAGCGGTAATGCCGTGAGTTCCGACCAGCCGCGCACCACCATGAAACTGTTCACCCGCTATCAGCTGCCAATGATGCCGGAGCTGACCGTCGGCGGTGGGGTTAACTGGCAAAGCAAAATCTGGAATGACGTGAGCGGCGGGCCAAACGGTCGTGATTACATCGATCAAGGCAGCTACGGCCTGGTGAATCTCTTCAGTCGTTATCAGGTGACCAAAAACTTTGCTCTGCAGGCGAATATCAACAACCTGTTTGATAAAGAGTACTACGACTATGTCGGCTCCTACCTCGTGTATGGCGCCCCACTGAACGTCTCGGTATCCGCCAGCTACGACTTCTAACTTCCTCCTTTCCGGGCAGACATCCTGCCCGGGTATCGACTTTATTTCAGACAATAAAAAAGGCAGCCATTCGGCTGCCTTAGTCTCCCCACATCACGACTTAGTTGCTGCGGATGTACTCATCCATTTCAGTTTTCAGGTTATCGGATTTAGTCCCGAAGATAGCCTGAACACCTGAACCTGCAACAACCACACCTGCAGCACCCAGTTTTTTCAGGCCAGCCTGATCAACTTTTGCCACGTCAGCAACGCTGACACGCAGACGGGTAATACATGCGTCGAGGTTAGTAATGTTTTCTTTACCGCCGAAGGCTGCAATCAGTGCTGGCGCCATTTCGCTGGTCGCACCGACTTTGCTGTCTTCAGTCGAATCTTCACGGCCAGGCGTTTTCAGATCCAGTGCTTTAATCAGCACGCGGAAGACAACGTAGTAAACGATGGCGTAGCAGATACCGACGATCGGGAACAGCCACAGTTTGCTGCTGTTACCGGACAGAACGATAAAGTCGATCAGACCGTGTGAGAACGACGTACCGTCACGCATACCCAGCAGGATACAGATCGGGAATGCCAGACCAGCAAGAATCGCGTGGATGATGTACAGGATCGGCGCAACGAACATGAAGGAGAACTCGATCGGCTCGGTGATACCGGTCAGGAACGAGGTCAACGCTGCGGAGATCATGATACCGCCCACTTTCGCGCGGTTTTCCGGTTTAGCGGAGTGCCAGATAGCGATAGCAGCAGCCGGCAGACCGTACATTTTGAACAGGAAGCCGCCAGACAGTTTACCTGCAGTCGGGTCACCTGCCATGTAGCGCGGGATATCGCCGTGGAAGACCTGGCCTGCGGCGTTGGTGTATTCACCAATCTGCATCTGGAAAGGAACGTTCCAGATGTGGTGCAGACCAAACGGTACCAGGCAGCGTTCGATGAAGCCGTAGATACCGAATGCCACAACCGGGTTCTGATATGCAGCCCACTGAGAGAAGGTCTGAATAGCGCTACCGATCGGTGGCCAAATGAAGGAGAGGATCACGCCGGTGAAAATAGCGGCCAGACCGGAGATAATCGGAACAAAACGCTTGCCCGCGAAGAAGCCCAGATACTCTGGCAGCTTGATGCGATAGAAGCGGTTGAACATGTAGGCTGCAATGGCACCAGAGATAATACCGCCAAGTACACCAGTATCCGCCAGGTGTTTGGCCGCAATTTCTTCAGCAGGTAAATGCAGAACCAGCGGTGCTACGACCGCCATGGTTTTCACCATGATGCCGTACGCCACAACGGAAGCCAGCGCAGAAACGCCGTCGTTATTGGTGAAGCCAAGCGCCACACCGATAGCGAAGATCAACGGCATATTGGCGAAGACTGAACCGCCCGCTTCTGCCATAACGTGGGAAACAACGGCTGGCAGCCAGCTGAAGTTTGCGGAACCGACGCCCAGCAGGATACCTGCGATAGGCAGTACGGAGACCGGCAGCATCAGCGATTTACCGACCTTCTGCAGGTTAGCAAATGCATTCTTAAACATAATTGAGAGTGCTCCTGAGTATTTGGTACTTTTTTACGCTTTCACGCATTGGCCCGGGGGGAGAACCGTGCCGTGGACAGGACATCTAAGCGCCCTTTATTTATTACACAGAGTAAAATAATTACCGAAAAGATTGTTTGACGGCTATCACGTTTCAATCAGTCAGCGCTGAAAAATTTACACCATCTTACATAAGCTGTATCTGGATGTTGCAAAAAGCCGTTCACCGCCTGTTTTGTGGCGGTGAACTTTACTCGCTTTGCGTATTAATTACGAGCCTTAAAATAATAGAAAGATCGACAGGTTACAGCCGGGAGGGGTCAATGTGGAACAGGCTGGCAAAGTTCTGTGTGGTCTGTTGTGCCAGCTGTTCGAGCGAAACGCCCTTCAGCACCGCCATGTACTCAGCAACGTCTCGCACCATCGCCGGCTGGTTCTCTTTGCCACGATGCGGAACCGGTGCCAGGTACGGCGAATCGGTTTCCACCAGCAGACGATCGAGCGGCACATAGCGCGCGGCATCGCGTAGCTGCTCGGCGTTACGGAACGTCACGATCCCGGAAAACGAGATATAGAAGCCCATATCCAGCAATTTACCCGCGGTCTCCCTGTCCTCAGTGAAACAGTGTAGTACGCCACCGCAATCCGTCACCTTTTCTTCCTGCAAAATAGCCAGGGTATCGGCACGCGCATCACGGGTATGAACGATGACCGGCTTGTTGAGTTCGCGGCCGATGCGGATATGGTCGCGGAACGAATCCTGTTGGCGGGGTTTTGTTTCTGGCGTGTAAAAATAATCCAGACCCGTCTCTCCCATGGCGACAACGCCCTCTTCTGCCGCCAGCAGACGCAGTTCTTCAACGTCGTACTCTTCGTCCTGATTGAGCGGGTGAACACCACAGGAGAAAACCACGTTGTCACGCGGCCCGACCAGTTCACGCATTCCGCGGTAACCCGGCAGGGTCGTGGCGACTGCAAGGAAAAACTTCACGTCACGCGCGGCGGCTTTTGCCAGCACATCGTCCACGTCTTTATGCAGCGTTTGATAATCCAGACCATCCAGATGGCAGTGGGAGTCGACTAAAAACATAATGTCTCGCTCAGAGGTGGGATACGGGCAGTACCGTCCCGGGTTGCAGGTAATGTTCCCAGCGCAGAAGGCGCTCGGTTAGCAGCAGTTCGCGGTTGACGCCGACAACGTTCAGCAGCCGATCGCGGCAGGTACTGACATCGCGCGCAATGGCCTGTAACCGGGCAGCAGGCAAAGTCTGAGCCAGTTGGTTGACCAGCGCCCAGGCATCAGGGTTGCTCACCTGGGCAATGCCCTGTTGCCGTTTTTGTGCATCCAGCAGCAGCGATGCCAGCCAGTGCAGACGAACTGCAGCCTGTTCATGATTCAGAATAGACAGCAGCGACAACCAGTCGCCGCTGGTTGTGACATTTTCCAGTGCCGCGATCAGCTGTTGGCGGGCGGACCAATGACTCTCCTGCAGCAGATCCAGCGCAGCGGCGGGAGCGTTGGCGCTCAGTCGCAGCGCTGAAAGCAACGCCTCCTGCGGCAATGCCACCTCACGTTCCAGCCACGCCAGCCCATAGGATTCCGTCGGCGGCATCAGGTGATACAGACGACAGCGGCTACGCAGCGTGGCCAGCAAACGCGCGGGCTCCTGGCTGACCAGGAAAAACCAGGTATTCTCCGGCGGCTCTTCCAGGGTTTTTAACAACGCATTAGCCGCGGCATCGGTTAACTGCGCGGCATCAGCGATCCACACCACCTTGGCGCCGCCGAGACGTGAACGCTCATACAGCTTTTCGTTGACGTCACGTACGGCGTCAATTCCAAGGGCGCTTTTGCCCTTTTCCGGCGCCAGGGTGTAGTAGTCGGGGTGCGTGCCAGCCTGCATCAGCTGGCAGCTATGGCAATGTCCGCAGCTTTTGTTCCCTTCAGGCTGCCGGCACATCAGATAACGACATAGCGCGTAGATCAGCGCATCGCCTCCCATGCCAGGCAGTGCCTGAAGCAGTAACGCATGGTGACCCCGTCCAGCCTGATAGCTGGCGACTAATTGCTCAAATGACGGGCGTAACCACGGGTACCATTTCATGCGCGTTGCTCCGCAACCCACTGGCTGATGAGCGCATGGATATCACGGGCGACAGCGTCCAGCGGCTGAGTGGCGTCAATGGTGCGGATCGTCGGGTCCTGCGCCGCCAGCTCCAGATAACGAGCCCGGGTACGATTGAAGAAATCCAGCGACTCCTGCTCGATACGGTCGAGATCGCCGCGGGCACGCGCGCGTTTCAGCCCGACTTCTGGCGTCACATCCAGGTACACCGTCAGGTTCGGACGGAAATCACCCAGTACGGCATCACGCAGGGTAGCGAGCATGGTCTGGTCAATACCACGCCCCCCGCCCTGATAGGCCTGGGTCGACAGATCGTGACGGTCGCCGATTACCCACTGTCCGTTGGCCAGCGCTGGCTTAATCACCGTTTCCACCAGCTGAACGCGGGCGGCATAAAACATCAGCACTTCGGCTTTGTCATTAATGACTTCATCGCCGGTGGACTGGATATCCAGTACCAGGCTGCGCAGTTTTTCAGCGAGAATGGTCCCGCCCGGTTCCCGGGTAAACACCAGATCGCTGATGCCCGATTGTTGCAGCGCCTCTACGACCAGATTACGTGCCGTGGTCTTTCCCGCGCCTTCCAGGCCCTCGATGACAATGTAATTACTGCGCATTTTTTTCCTTAAGTACTTTCAGATAATCCTGAACCGAGCGGTTGTGGCTGGCCAGATTAGTATTAAACGTATGCCCGCCCTTGCCGTCGGCAACAAAATAGAGATACGGCGACTTCGCCGGGTGGGCCGCCGCGTTCAGCGATGCCTCTCCCGGTGCGGCGATAGGCCCCGGCGGCATACCGGCGATCACATAGGTATTGTAAGCCGTCGGCGTCTCGAGATCTTTGCGACTGAGCTTGCCATTATAGCTCTCACCCATCCCGTAGATCACCGTCGGGTCAGTCTGCAACCGCATGCCAATTCGCAGACGGTTAATAAATACCGACGCCACGCGGTCGCGCTCTTCCGCAACCGCCGTCTCTTTCTCAATGATGGATGCCATGGTCAGCAGCTGATTCTGGTCTTTGTACGGCAGGTTATCCATCCGCCCTTCCCAGGCCTTGTTGACCTGAGTGACCATTTTCTGATGCGCACGCTTGAGGATCGCCACATCGCTGGTATTGGCGGTATACATCCAGGTATCCGGCCAGAACCAACCTTCAACCCAGTCAGCATGTTCAAGATCCAGGGCCTTGGCGACCGTCTCGTAGCTGTCGTCGGCAAGCGTATGTTTGACATAAGGCGCATCGCGAAGCTGGCGCAGATAATCGCTGACCCGCATCCCCTCCACGAAACGCAGCGGGAACTGCGCCTCTTTGCCGCTACCCAACAATTGCAGCATCTCACGCACCGTCATGGACGGCGTGAGGCGGTAGGTACCGGCTTTAAAATGGGATAATTCAGGCTCCAGGCGCAGCAACCACTGGAACACGCGTGGTCGGTTGATTAGCTTGTCGCCATAGAGCTGCTCGCCCAACGCCATGCGGCCGGTGCCAGCCTCCAGGGTGAAGATGGTCTCTTCTTTAATCAGCAGTTTGCTATCGGCAAGCTGGCGAACTTTCCAGATGCCCGCGCCGGCAGCAATGCCCAGCACCACCAATAACAGCAGGATAAAACGTAACATTTTCTTCATGACTAACCAGACAGCTCACACAGTGGGGCTAAAAAATGATAAAGCTCTCGCGAGGACCAGCATGTCTGGTCCCAGCGGCGAACCGGTACCAGCGGCATCAGCGCATTACAAATCAGCACTTCGTCAGCCTCCTGCAACGCATCGGGAGCCGCTGTGACTTCGACAACGCCAAACGGAGATTGTGCCAGCTGTGCAATACAGTGCTGGCGCATAATGCCGTTGACCCCCGCCTGATCGAGGCGCGGAGTAAAAACCGTCGTCCCTTTACGCCAGAACAGATTCGCGGCACAGCATTCCGTAAGCCACCCATCGCTGTCAAGAACCAGCGCTTCATCGGCTTCCGTCTGCTCAAGATGAGAACGGATCAGCACCTGCTCCAGTCGGTTCAGATGCTTAAGCCCGGCCAGCGCAGGATTACGCCCGAGACGAATCGGGCTAAGTGCCAGGGCGACGCCCGTCTCTTGCCAGCGGGTATAGTGTGCCGGGTAAGGCGAAACGCTCAGAATACGCGTCGGTGCCTGGCATAACGTGCCGCTATAGCCGCGGCCGCCTGCACCACGGGTCAGAATGACTTTCAGCACGCCACTTTGCTGCGCAAGAGAAAGGCGCTGCATTTCAGCTTCCAGCGTTTGCCATTGCGTGTAGGGAATTAGCAGTTTTTCGCAGGCCTGCTGTAAGCGTCGCAGGTGAGCCGGCAGCATGTGCACCTGACCGTCAACAATGCGCGCGGTGGTAAAGCACCCGTCGCCAAACTGTACGCCCCGGTCGCTGGCGGCCAGGGTGTCCTGTTCAATGCCATTAATCAAGAACATAGCGGCTCCTTTTCGATGGCCTGTCAGTGTCTCAGGATGAATGTCGTGGGACAAGCAGAGAAAGCTGAAGAAAAAAGAAGGCCTGCATAAATGCAGGCCTGAGAGATGTCAGCGGGGTAAACGAGACGCTTAGACCTTTTTAAAGATCAGCGATCCGTTAGTGCCACCAAAACCAAAGGAGTTACACAGGGTGTATTCCATACCGGCAACCTGACGCGCTTCGTGCGGGACGAAGTCCAGGTCACAACCCTCATCCGGATTATCCAGGTTGATGGTCGGAGGAACCGCGCCATCGCGCAGCGCCAGAATGGAGTAGATAGATTCTACTGCCCCGGCGGCGCCCAGCAGGTGCCCGGTCATTGATTTGGTTGAGCTGACCATCACACGGCTCGCCGCATCGCCAAAGACCGACTTAACGGCCTGCGCTTCTGCTTTATCGCCAGCCGGCGTGGAGGTACCGTGCGCATTGACGTAAGCGATTTGACCCGCTTCAATCCCGGCATCGCGGATAGCATTAACCATCGCCAGCGCGGCGCCCGCGCCGTTCTCCGGCGGAGAGGTCATATGGTAAGCATCGCTGCTCATGCCAAAACCGACGATTTCTGCGTAGATTTTCGCGCCGCGTTTTTTCGCGTGCTCGTACTCTTCCAGCACCACCATACCCGCGCCATCGCCCAGTACAAAACCGTCGCGATCTTTGTCCCACGGACGGCTTGCAGCCTGTGGGTTTTCGTTGTGGGTAGAGAGCGCACGCGCAGCACCAAAGCCACCCACGCCAAGCGGGGTACTGGCTTTTTCAGCACCGCCAGCCACCATTGCGTCAGCATCGCCATACGCAATGATACGCGCGGCCTGACCAATGTTGTGCACGCCTGAAGTACAAGCGGTCGCGATAGAGATACTTGGTCCACGCAGACCAAACATGATGGTCAGATGCCCGGCCACCATGTTAACAATTGTAGACGGTACAAAGAACGGGCTAATCTTACGAGGACCACCGTTCGTTAAAGAACTATGGTTTTCTTCGATCAGGCCGAGGCCGCCAATACCGGAACCGATAGCGGCACCGATGCGGGTTGCGTTCTCTTCCGTTACTTCAAGACCAGAATCCTGCATGGCCTGAACGCCAGCGACAATTCCATATTGAATGAAGGCATCCATCTTGCGCTGTTCTTTGCGCGAGATAATGTCATCACAGTTAAAATCCTTTACTAAGCCAGCAAATTTTGTTGCATAGGCGCTAGTATCGAAATGGTCGATCAGGCTGATGCCACTCTGACCGGCAAGGAGAGCTTTCCAGGTAGACTCTACGGTATTGCCGACAGGAGACAACATGCCCAGTCCGGTCACAACTACACGACGCTTAGACACGGTTGTCCTCCAGGGAGGGAAAATAGATTCTTGTGGGACAAAAAGATAAAACTCAGGCGGTCGAATGACCGCCTGGAGATGTTCACTTACGCCTGGTGACCGTTGATGTAATCAATGGCAGCCTGAACAGTGGTGATTTTCTCAGCTTCTTCGTCCGGAATCTCAGTATCAAACTCTTCTTCCAGAGCCATTACCAGCTCAACGGTGTCAAGAGAATCAGCGCCCAGGTCTTCAACGAAGGAAGCATTGTTGGTAACTTCTTCCTGCTTAACGCCCAGCTGTTCGCCGATAATTTTCTTAACGCGTTCTTCGATAGTGCTCATACTCTTAAATTTCCTATCAAAACTCGCTTTCGCGATGGTTTTCGTAGTGTATAAAATGTTGAAAAATTTGCAACTAAATCCCGGCAGGTCTTACCACGATTTTACGCTATTTTGAGGCCGTTTGCCCTCAGAACGCAAATCATTTTGCACAAAACCGTATGAGGGATCGCACAGACTGCGCGGTTCCTGAACGTTTTGTGCAAATCTCGGTCAGACCATGTACATTCCGCCGTTGACGTGCAGGGTTTCACCAGAGATGTAACCTGCTTCGTCAGAAGCTAAGAATGCAACCGCACTGGCGATTTCTTTTGCATCGCCGAGGCGACCCGCCGGAACTTGCGCCAGAATACCCGCACGCTGATCATCAGACAGCGCACGCGTCATGTCCGTTTCAATAAAGCCCGGAGCAACAACGTTAACCGTAATACCGCGGGACGCGACTTCACGTGCCAGCGATTTACTAAAACCAATCAGACCCGCTTTCGCCGCAGCGTAGTTGGCCTGACCAGCATTTCCCATGGTACCGACCACAGAACCGATAGTAATAATGCGGCCGTGACGCTTTTTCATCATAGCGCGCATTACTGCTTTTGACAGACGGAAAACTGATGACAGATTGGTTTCGATAATATCGTTCCACTCGTCATCTTTCATCCGCATTAACAGGTTATCACGAGTAATACCGGCATTGTTAACCAGGATATCAACTTCACCAAACTCTGCGCGAATATTTCCCAGAACAGATTCGATAGATGCTGGCTCGGTCACATTCAACAGCAGACCTTTACCATTAGCACCTAAATAATCGCTGATCGCCTGCGCACCGCTCTCGCTAGTGGCAGTACCAATCACTTTCGCGCCACGGGCGACGAGAGTCTCTGCGATTGCACGGCCAATACCGCGACTTGCACCGGTAACCAGCGCGACTTTTCCTTCAAAACTCATGGTATTCCTCTTTTATTGCTCAAGCGCCGCAGACATCGCTGCAGGCTCGTTAAGCGCGGAAGCGGTCAGGGTGTCAACAATACGTTTAGTCAGGCCGGTGAGGACTTTACCCGGACCCACTTCATACAGATGCTCTACGCCCTGGGATGCCATAAACTCAACGGTTTTGGTCCACTGAACCGGGCTGTACAGCTGGCGAATCAAGGCATCGCGAATCGCATCAGGTGCCGTTTCGCATTTCACATCAACGTTGTTCACGACGGAAATGACCGGTGCGTTGAACGTGATTTTCTGCAGTTCAACCGCCAGTTTCTCTGCTGCAGGTTTCATCAGTGCGCAGTGGGACGGCACGCTCACCGGCAGCGGCAGCGCACGTTTAGCACCCGCGGCTTTACAGGCGGCACCAGCACGCTCAACGGCTTCTTTGTTGCCGGCAATGACCACCTGACCAGGAGAGTTGAAGTTTACAGGAGAAACCACCTGCCCTTCAGCAGACTCTTCACAGGCTTTCGCAATGGATGCATCGTCAAGGCCGATAATGGCGGACATCGCACCAGTGCCTTCCGGAACGGCTTCCTGCATGAACTTACCGCGCAACTCCACCAGACGCACGGCATCAGCGAAATCAATCACCCCGGCGCATACCAGCGCGGAGTATTCACCAAGGCTGTGGCCAGCCAGCAGTGCCGGGGCTTTGCCGCCCTGCTGCTGCCAGGCGCGATACAGCGCTACGGATGCGGTCAACAGTGCCGGCTGAGTCTGCCAGGTTTTGTTCAGTTCTTCTGCCGGGCCCTGCTGAACAAGCGCCCACAGGTCGTAACCCAACGCCGCAGAGGCTTCGCGAAATGTCTCTTCGATAACCGGAAAGGTTGCTGCCATGTCAGACAACATACCGACGGTCTGAGAACCCTGTCCCGGGAACACAAAAGCAAATTGCGTCATGTCTAAATCCTTATACTAAAAACGAACCAGCGCGGAACCCCAGGTGAAACCGCCACCAAAGGCTTCCAGCAGAATCAGCTGACCACGTTGAATGCGGCCATCGCGTACCGCTTCATCCAGCGCACAAGGAACGGAAGCCGCAGAAGTGTTGCCATGACGGTCAAGCGTCACAACCACATTATCGATCGACATTCCCAGTTTTTTCGCCGTCGCGCTGATGATGCGCAGGTTCGCCTGATGCGGCACCAGCCAGTCCAGCGCGGAGCGTTCGAGATTGTTCGCTGCCAGCGTCTCATCAACAATGCGCGCCAGCTCGGTCACTGCCACTTTAAATACTTCGTTGCCAGCCATCGTCAGATAGATCGGGTTTTCCGGATCCACGCGATCGGCGTTTGGCAGCGTCAACAGCTGGCCGTAACGACCATCTGCATGCAGATGGGTAGAGATAATGCCCGGCTCTTCAGAAGCGCCCAGCACCACGGCCCCCGCACCATCACC
Source organism: Klebsiella sp. R390 (assembly GCF_051131745.1). Taxonomy (NCBI): domain Bacteria; kingdom Pseudomonadati; phylum Pseudomonadota; class Gammaproteobacteria; order Enterobacterales; family Enterobacteriaceae; genus Klebsiella; species Klebsiella sp. R390. Next base: position 643,335 of record NZ_CP180445.1, read on the forward strand.
AAAAATGATGATCGTCCCGCGATCGGTCGGATCGCAGGTGCGTGCCAATACGTCAGCGCCAATCACCAGCGCGTAATCTACTGAACCGTTTTTGACGTATTGATCGGCAATGCTCAGCGCATAGGTGAACCCTGCGCAGGCCGCCGCAACGTCAAAGGCCGGGCAACCATTAATACCCAGCATAGACTGAATCTGACAGGCTGAACTTGGAAACGCATGAGTCCCGGAGGTGGTCGCAACAATGATCAGACCAATTTGCTCCGGCGAAACGCCCGCCATTTCCAGCGCATTTTTTGCCGCTTCAAAACCCAGCGTAGCAACGGTTTCATTCGGTGCAGCAATACGACGTTCACGGATACCCGTACGGGTGACAATCCACTCGTCAGACGTATCTACCATTTTCTCCAGGTCGGCGTTAGTACGCACTTGCTCGGGCAGATAGCTGCCGGTACCAATAATCTTCGTATACATGTACGCTCAGTCACTCTAGGGTAATATACCCGCCTTGTTCGAACCGCTGGTGCGTCAGTCTTGCGGGTTCGTCCCGCTTTGCTGTCGGGAGTTGCCGTTGCTGTCGCCCGTGGGCAGTTCAAAACCAGCTGGGTATAAAGATTCCAGGCGAGCGGCAATCCGCTGAGGAATCTGCCGCTGCACCGCCTGCACTGCCTGCTCTATCGCCACGCTGAAGGCGCGCTGATTGGCAGCACCATGACTCTTAATCACGGAACCGCGCAATCCTAACAGACAGGCGCCATTATACTGGTCGGGGTTGAGGTGACTGAATCGCCTGGCCAGGCTTTTTTGTAACCAACGCTTCAATAACAGCAGCCACCACGACCGTTTTTTGCCCTCACCCTGCGATTTCAGCAGCGAAAGGAACATTCTGACAACACCTTCCATAGTTTTTAATGTGACGTTGCCCGTGAATCCATCACAAACCAGTACATCGGTTTTGCCCGTCAATAATTCGTTAGCTTCAAGATAGCCGATATAGTTAAGTGACGGCAGCGTTTTCAACACTGCAGCAGCATCGCGGATGCTGCTGAGTCCTTTCATCTCCTCTTCGCCGATATTCAGCAGCGCGACGCGAGGATTTTCAATACCGACCACTTCTTCTGCCAGCACCGCTCCCATCACCGCAAACTGCACCAGCATCGTGCTATCACAATCGACGTTAGCGCCTAAATCCAGCACCACCGTTTTGCCCTTCTGCTGATGCGGCAGGACCGTCACCAGCGCCGGACGCTCAATCCCCTCAATGGGCTTGAGTAATAATTTTGCCAACCCCATCAGCGCACCGGTATTCCCGGCGCTGACACAGGCTTGCGCCCGGCCTTCTTTTACTAACTCCAGCGCCACGCGCATTGAGCTTCCGCGACTGCTGCGGATCGCTTGTGCGGGCCGCGCATCACTAGCAATAACTGACTGCGCAGGGATGACCTGCAGACGCGAACGTTGTTCGAAATCAGCTTTGGCAAGTAATGGCGTGATGGTGTCGGGATCGCCGACTAAAAGAAGTGTGAGTTGCGAATTAGAGTTCAGTGCCTGCAGTGCTGCAGGCACTGTCACGGTGGGGCCAAAATCGCCCCCCATGACATCTAACGCCAGGGTTAGACGTGTCAAGGTATCGTCGCTGCCCGCTTCGGTTATTCCCCAGTTGCCTGGGGATATCCTCGCTAAGCTTCATCACGCTTTTACTCTTTGTCTTTTACGCAACAAGTCGCTTGCGCTTTCTTGTCACGAAAATCCTGGGAGTAGTGCGTGATTACTTAGCGATGACCTTGCGACCGCGGTAGAAACCGTCGGCAGTGATGTGGTGACGCAGGTGTTTCTCACCAGAAGTTTTGTCTACAGACAGGCTGGTGACTGCGGTCAGAGCGTCATGGGAACGACGCATGCCACGTTTGGAACGGGTTGGTTTATTCTGTTGTACGGCCATGGACCTTACTCCTCAATTACTTATGCTTTAAGCTGGCTAATACGGCAAATGGATTTGGTTTTTGTGCCTCTTCAGGCAGTTCACCAAACACCATGTCCGCGTCGGACACTTCACAGTGTTCAGAATCATGCACCGGAACTACAGGCAAGGAGAGAATGATTTCATCCTCGACCATCGCTTGCAGGTCGATTTCACCGAATTCGTTAACCTCAATCGGCTCATACGCTTCCGGGAGTGCCTCAGCCTGCTCATCATTTTTGATCGGGCTGAAACAATACGTTATGTGGACATGACGGGGGAACGGTTTCCCGCAACGCTGACATTCGAGGGTTACTGATACCTTTGCATCACCGGTAATAACGGCAAGGCGCTGATTATCAATAGCGAACGACATGCTGCATTCCACATCGCTGTCCACGCTGACTACAGAATCGGCTACACGTTCAACCTGATCACGGGCATAAATACCTTCGTAATCGAGGCGTTTTTGAGCCGTGCGGACCGGATCAAGAGTCAGGGGTAATTTTACCTTTTGCATAGGGCGCGCATATTAACTTTGTAATGTCATAGAGTCAAAGAAAAAGGCAGCCTCAGGTTGCCTTTCGCCATTTATTCGCACACATTGCGGCCCATAGTTTAAAATGATGCTCTTCGAAGCGCTATATGTGGATGAAAAAATATGTCTGAGATTATCCTGGCGTCGACATCGCCCTGGCGACGCATGCTGATGGAAAAGCTGGCGATGCCGTTTGACTGCGCCGCGCCTGATGTCGATGAAACCCCACATCCCGGCGAGCCTGCTCGCCAGTTGGTGGTCCGCCTGGCGCAGGCGAAAGCCCAGGCTCTGGCTGCACGTTACCCGAATCACTTAATTATCGGTTCTGACCAGGTCTGCGTCCTGGACGGTGAAATCACCGGCAAACCCCACACCGAGGAGAATGCCAGACGCCAGCTGCGTGCCGCAAGCGGGACTATTGTTACCTTCTATACCGGGCTGGCGCTCTATAATTCAGCGAACGGTCATTTACAGACCGAGTGTGAACCATTTGATGTCCATTTTCGCCACTTAAGCGATCAGGAGATCGACCATTACGTCCGCAAAGAGAACCCGCTGCACTGTGCCGGGAGCTTTAAAAGTGAAGGGCTCGGCATTACGTTGTTTGAACGCCTCGAAGGACGCGATCCCAATACTCTGGTGGGCCTGCCGCTGATTGCACTGTGCCAGATGCTGCGTCGGGAAGGCTGTAACCCGCTGTTAAGCTAAATCCCCTTCTCTTTTATCGGGCCGGAGTCTTCGCTCTGGCCCTGCAGTGGGTCATCACTTTTTCGTCATAGCTTTTTCAGCGCGCTGCCAGTACTCTCAGTATATTCCCCCTTTGCCGACCAAAACTCATCGTGGACTCACCTTCAGCAAAACCTGCCGCCGCCAGGATGTGGCTGCCTATTGCGCTCGCCAGCCTGATATTACTCATCACTATGGGCATCCGTCAGACCGTCGGCCTGTTTGTCCATCCGCTGATGGGCGAAACCACCATGAATATTGCCGAAATCAGTATGGCGCTGGCGATTGGTCAACTGATGTGGGGAGCATTTCAGCCGCTGTTTGGCGCCTGGGCCGACAAGCGCGGCGCGTTAGGCGTGCTGGTGATCGGCGCCCTGTTGATAGCCCTCGGGCAACTGGCGACGCTGTGGGCGACCTCCTTCTCCTCATTAACCCTGGCCCAGGGGCTGCTCAGCCCGGCAGGTGCGGCCGCGGGCAGCTTTTCCGTCCTGATTGGTATCGTCGCCGGGCGTTTACCTACCGACAAAGGGTCGATGGCCAGCGGGCTGATTAACGCCGGCGGTTCAATGGGGCAATTTATTTTTGCGCCGCTGGTGCAGCTGATCGTCAGCCTGCGTGGCATGGCTTCCGGGCTGATCTTTCTGGCGATTGCGGCGCTGGCGACGCTGTTCCCCTCGTGGCTGCTGTGCCGGGATAGCGTGAAAAAAGCCGATACTTCACACGCCTGCGCGCCTGAACAAGGGCTGAAGCAGCAGATCCATGCGGCGTTTCGCAATCGTAGCTACCTGCTGTTACATACTGGATTTCTCACCTGCGGCTTCCATGTTGCCTTTTTGACCACCCATCTCCCGGGTGAAGTCACGCTGTGTGGACACGAAGCCGCGGTCTCGGCGGTCAGCCTGTCGCTGATTGGCCTATGTAATATTGCCGGCAGTATCTTCGCGGGCTATCTCGGCAAGCATTTTCCGATGAAATATATCCTCGCCGTGCTGTATGCCTCGCGTGCGGTGCTGATTGGCCTGTTCCTGGTCTCCGACAAAAGCGTACTCGACTTCTATATTTTTGCCGCGGCAATCGGCTTTACCTGGCTTGCCACCGTGCCACCGACCGCCGGGATCATCGGGAAACTATTCGGCACCCGCTATCTGGCGACCTTATTTGGTTTCACCTTGTTCAGCCATCAGATTGGCGCCTTCTTCGGTGCCTGGCTTGGCGGACTGGCGATGGAGCACAACGGTAATCTGGATTGGGTGTGGTATGCGGATATCGCCCTCGCCCTGCTGGCGGCGTTGGTGAATTTACCGATAAAAGAGAAAAGCGTCGCCGTTAGTCTTAACGAAACGACGCAATAGCTTACAGCGGCGGACCGACGGCCCGCCGGGAGTATTACTTGGTTTTACGCAGCACCTGCAGACAGCGCTTAAGCTGGCTATCAAGCGGGGCTTCGACACGCATTTCCTCACCCGTTCCCGGATGAGTAAACTTCAGCGCGGCGGCGTGCAGGAACAGGCGATTGAGGCCAGTACCCGCCAGTTGCTTATCGAACTCACGGTCACCATAGCGATCGTCAAAGGCAATAGGATGGCCGGCGTACTGCGTATGCACACGGATCTGGTGCGTACGCCCGGTCACCGGGCTACAGCGTACCAGCGTCGCATGGGCATAGCGCTCTTCGACCTTAAAACGGGTCTCAGACGGTTTACCTTCCTGGCTGACGCGGACAATACGCTCGCCGCTTTGCAGGATATTTTTCAGCAGCGGTGCCTGCACGACTTTAGTGTGCGACTGCCACTCCCCGCGCACCAGCGCCAGGTAATCTTTTTGCATGCCTTTTTCACGCAGCTGTTCATGCAGCGAACGCAGCGCAGAACGCTTCTTCGCCACCAGCAGCACGCCGGACGTATCGCGGTCAAGGCGATGCACCAGCTCAAGGAAGCGCGCTTCCGGGCGCAAGGCGCGCAGGCCTTCAATCACGCCGAAGCTCAGACCGCTGCCGCCGTGTACCGCGGTTCCGGAGGGCTTATTGAGCACCAGAATATGGTCATCTTCATACAGAATCACGTCCGCCAGCGCGGCGACCTTCTGCAGATGCGGAGAGATTGCCTCGTCTTCACGTTCGGCTACCCGAACCGGTGGGACCCGAACCTCGTCGCCCGCTTCCAGTTTGTATTCCGGCTTAACGCGTTTTTTATTCACCCGCACCTCGCCTTTACGCAAGATGCGATAAATCATGCTCTTCGGTACGCCCTTCAGCTGCGTACGCAAAAAGTTATCGATACGTTGCCCCGCTTCATCGGCGGTAATAGCAATCATTTTTACGCTTGGAGTCTCAGTTTTCATGGTGCGCGATTCTAAATAGCCCGACGCATTAGCGCCACTCATTTTTATATGCTTATATTTATCATTATCCGGTTTTGAGTGGATGCTTCATCGTCGTTTTGTTTGTTATTAGAACAATCTCAATGAGCTGGTGAAAAAACTGTGAGTAACCGGGTGATAAAAGGTAAAAGTCAACTTGCTATAACAAGCTTAGCAATGGAATAATGATGCCGTTTTCCGTGTTGAATCTTGTTAGAACAAGAAATTAGCGGAATGACCAATTTTGTCTGACCGATCATCCACGCAGCAATGGCGTAAGACGTATTGATCTTTCAGACAGTTAGCGGGCTGCGGGTTGCAGTCCTTACCGGTACAGGCCTCTATGGATTTCACGTCGCAGGAAGGCGTCGACTCCGGGTATTCCCGGGTGCGCTTCTCAGTCCACTGATTGAGGAGAGCGGGTTAAGCCATTACCTCTGCAACGTGAAAGACGACGAGATATACGCAACGTGACTCAGGATGCGTCAAGGCGGCGAAAGAAGAGAAACCCCGAAACTGACATCGTTAGTAACAGGGGTGAACGAGCATAGCCGACGCAGAAGCAACCTGAAAAATGACGTGTATAAATGGAATCTTCTCTGGTGATACATCCCAGGCTGTTCCCCTGCTAATTGCGCTGTGTTTCCGTTTGAAATACAGGCGACCGACACTCTGCGCCTCTTAAGCGCGCGACAACCGTGAGGTTGGCGACGTGAAACAGACACGAGGCCATCGGTTTTCCCCGGCAAGGCAATACTCTGCCCGCAGCTTAGTCGTCAATGTAAGAATAATGAGTAAGTTACGATGAAAAGAATGTTAATCAACGCAACTCAGCAGGAAGAGTTGCGCGTCGCCCTTGTTGATGGGCAGCGCCTGTACGACCTGGATATCGAAAGCCCCGGGCACGAACAGAAAAAAGCGAACATCTACAAAGGCAAAATTACCCGCATTGAACCTAGCCTTGAAGCGGCATTTGTCGATTACGGTGCCGAGCGTCATGGTTTCCTCCCCCTCAAAGAAATCGCCCGCGAATACTTCCCTGCCAATTACAATTCTCACGGTCGTCCGAACATCAAGGATGTGCTGCGTGAAGGTCAGGAAGTCATTGTTCAGATTGATAAAGAAGAACGAGGCAACAAAGGTGCTGCGCTCACTACCTTTATCAGCCTGGCGGGAAGCTATCTGGTTCTGATGCCAAATAACCCACGTGCTGGCGGTATCTCACGGCGTATCGAGGGTGATGACCGTACTGAACTGAAAGAAGCACTGGCCAGCCTTGAGCTGCCAGACGGCATGGGACTTATCGTGCGCACCGCAGGCGTCGGCAAATCAGCCGAAGCCCTGCAATGGGACCTCAGCTTCCGCCTGAAACACTGGGAAGCTATCCAGAAAGCCGCAGAAAGCCGCCCGGCGCCGTTCCTGATCCATCAGGAAAGCAACGTCATCGTGCGCGCATTCCGTGACTACCTGCGCCAGGACATCGGCGAGATCCTGATCGATAACCCGAAAGTGCTTGAGCTGGCTCGCCAGCACATTGCCGCGCTGGGTCGTCCGGATTTCAGCAGCAAAATTAAACTGTACACCGGTGAAATCCCGCTGTTCAGCCATTACCAGATCGAATCGCAGATCGAATCCGCTTTCCAGCGTGAAGTTCGCCTGCCTTCCGGCGGCTCTATCGTTATTGACAGCACCGAAGCGTTGACCGCTATCGATATCAACTCCGCTCGCGCAACCCGCGGCGGCGACATCGAAGAGACGGCGTTTAACACCAACCTGGAAGCAGCCGATGAGATTGCCCGTCAGCTGCGTCTGCGTGACCTTGGCGGTCTGATCGTTATCGACTTTATCGACATGACCCCGGTTCGCCACCAGCGTGCGGTTGAAAACCGTCTGCGTGAAGCCGTCCGCCAGGACCGTGCGCGCATTCAGATCAGCCATATTTCCCGCTTCGGTCTGTTGGAAATGTCGCGTCAGCGTCTGAGCCCGTCACTGGGTGAATCCAGCCACCACGTCTGTCCGCGTTGTAGCGGTACCGGTACCGTGCGTGACAACGAATCGCTGTCGCTCTCTATCCTGCGTCTGATTGAAGAAGAAGCACTGAAAGAGAATACCCAGGAAGTTCACGCTATCGTGCCGGTGCCGATTGCGTCCTACCTGCTGAACGAAAAGCGTGCCGCTGTAAGCGCCATCGAAACCCGTCAGGGCGACGTTCGCGTGATCATCGTGCCAAACGATCAGATGGAAACGCCGCACTACTCTGTTCTGCGCGTTCGTAAAGGCGAAGAGACCTCAACCCTGAGCTATCTGCTGCCGAAACTGCACGAAGAAGAGATGGCGTTGCCAGCCGATGAAGAACCGGCTGAGCGTAAACGCCCTGAGCAACCGGCTCTGGCTACCTTCGTGATGCCAGACGTCCCGCCTGCGCCAGAACCAGCAGCACCTGTTGATGCCCCGGTCGCAGCAAAAGCCGCCGCCGCGTCTACCACCGTTGCTGCATCAGCTCAGCCTGGCCTGCTCTCGCGTTTCTTCGGCGCACTGAAGAATATCTTCTCTGGCGCAGAAGAAGCCAAACCGGCTGAACCGCAGCAGGTTGAGAAGAAAGCCGAAGAGAAACCAGAACGTCAGCAGGAACGCCGTAAACCGCGTTCCAACAACCGCCGCGATCGCAACGATCGTCGTGATAACCGCGATAATCGTGACAACCGTGATAATCGTGACAACCGCGATAATCGCGCGGAAAATGGCGAAGGTCGTGAACCGCGTGAATCCCGCGAGGAAAACCGCCGTAACCGTCGCGAGAAACCGCAGCAGAACGTAGAGCAGCGGGAATCTCGTCCAGCGACGGCCGACGATGCTGATAAAGGCAAAACCCGCGATGAGCAGCAACCGCGTCGCGAGCGTAACCGTCGTCGTAACGACGATAAGCGTCAGGTATCCCAGGAAGCGAAAGCGCAAACCCGTGACGAGCCGGTTGTTCAGCCGGAAACCGAGCAGGAAGAGCGTGTTCAGACCCTGTCACGTCGTAAACCGCGTCAGTTAGCCCAGAAGGTTCGCATCGAGTCGGCCACGACTGAAACGGTTGAACAGGTTGTTGAAACCGCAGTCGTTGCGCAACCGGAAGTTGCTGCCCCGCGCACCGCTCTGGCGAAAGTCGACCTGCCTGCCGTTGTAGAAAATCACGCTGAGCATGACGATAGCAACGACGCACGTGAATCCAACGGGATGCCGCGCCGCTCACGTCGTTCGCCGCGCCATCTGCGCGTCAGCGGTCAGCGTCGTCGCCGTTACCGCGATGAGCGCTACCCGACCCAGTCGGCGATGCCGCTGACGGTTGCCTGCGCATCCCCGGAAATGGCTTCAGGTAAAGTGTGGATCCGTTACCCGGTGGCTCGTCCGCAGGATCAGCAGGAAGAGCAGCAGGTTGCTGAAGTCGTTGCTGAGGCTATTGCACCTGTCGCAGCCGCCACGGCTGTTGAAGCAGCTCCGGTTGTCGAAGCAGCTCCGGTTGTTGAAGCAACTCAGGTTGTCGAAGCCGCTCCGGTTGTTGAAGCAACTCCGGTTGTTGAAGCAGCCCCGGTTGCTGAAACCGCTCCGGTTGTTGAAGCCGCTCCGGTTGTTGAAGCCGCTCCGGTTGTTGAAGCCGCTCCGGTTGTTGAAGCCGCTCCGGTTGTTGAAGCAGCTCCGGTTGTTGAAGCAGCTCCGGTTGTTGAAGCAGCCCCGGTTGTTGAAGCAGCCCCGGTTGTTGAAGCAGTTCCGGTTGTTGAAGCAACTCCGGTTGTTAAAGCAGCGCCGGTTGCCTCCGCGGCGAGCGTTGCCAACCACCATGCTACGGCACCGATGACCCGTGCACCGGCTCCGGCGTATGAGCCAGAAGCGCCGCGTCACAGCGACTGGGTTCGCCCGTCCTTTGACTTCGATGGCAAAGGCGCCGCAGGTGGTCACAGCGCAACCCACCAGGCAACGGCGGAACCAACCCGTCCACAGCCTGTCGAGTAAGCGCGACACAACGTGTAAAACCGGCCTTAGGGCCGGTTTTTTTTATTCTCCTTCAGGCCGCTTCATTCCAGCCACCTGCGGCATCACCTCCCGCATCAGATCGAGAAATTTCCGCAAGCGGGTGGGATAATAACGCGCCCACGGATAGACCAGATGTACCGGCAGTGGCGCCGCTCGCCACGAGGTAAACGGCTCAACCAGCCTCCCGGCGGCAATATCCTCAGCCACCGCCCAGCTCGATACGATAGCCACCCCCAAACCCGCCAGTGCAGTATTGCGTGCTACATAGACGCTATCGGTACTCAGACAGGGGACAATGCCAAACGTCAGTTCCTGCCCCTCCTCCTGCCGCAGCTTCACTTCATGCTGGTAGAACGTGCTGATGGCCACCCACGGCAGCTGTGACAGCTCCTCAGGCTGCGTTAATTCGGGATACCGCGCCAGCAGCGCGGGTGAAACCACCAGACTGCGGGGAACTTCCGCCAGCAACACCGACACCGTCGCCGGGTCAACCTCCGCGCCCACCCGAATCGCGCAATCGATATTGTCACTGAGGAAATCGACGGTTTTGTCGTTGAGCATCCACTCCACCGCCAGTTGCGGGTAGCGCTGCAAAAAGCTGACCAACGGATCTAATAGCTGCTGCTGGCCGAAGGCGTGAGGCGCCCGAACCCGCAATATACCCACCGGCCGGTCGTCAGCAATGCTCAAATCATCTTCAAGGGCCAGCCACGCATCCATCACCTGTCGCGCGTGCTGGTAGCAACGCTCACCATCATCGGTCAGTTTCATCGCGTGGGTGGTGCGCAGAATCAGCTTGCTGCCGAGCATCCCTTCCAGCGACTGCAGACGGCGACTCACCGTCGCCTGCGTCGTCTCCAGCTGCAGCGCCGCTGCAGAAAGCGAGCCGGCTTCAACAATGCGAATAAAGGTCCGCATCAGTTCAATCCGATCCATACGCTCCGGCTTCTTCATTATCATTTTCTCTATACGCTATACGTATAACCGTTTTACCACCACGCTATCTACCGCGCCAACCGTATTCAGGGAACAATAGCGCCATCTCATCTACGAGGACTTCATCATGACTCCAACGCCGTTATCCTCCCGCGAGGCAGGCTGGATTATTTTTATACTCGCCCTTGGCGCTGGCTTTAGCGTCGCGTCAATTTATTACGCTCAGCCCCTGCTGCCATTAATAGGCGCTAATCTGCATCTGAGCGTAGAAGGGATGGGTCTGGTCCCGACCCTGACTCAGGCGGGCTACGCGCTGGGCATACTGTTCCTTCTGCCGCTCGGCGACCGTCACGATCGACGAACGCTGATCCTGATGAAAAGCGCGGCGCTGGCGGTATTGCTGCTGCTGTGCAGCCTGACGGGTCAGTTGACCTCACTGCTGGTGGTCAGCCTGCTGATCGGCATGGCCGCAACGATGGCGCAGGATATCGTCCCGGCCGCGGCGATTCTGGCGCCGGCAGGAAAACAGGGGAAAATGGTTGGCACGGTGATGACCGGCCTGCTGCTGGGGATTTTACTTTCAAGGACCGTTAGCGGGCTCGTCGGGGCGCTGTTTGGCTGGCGAGTAATGTATCAGGCTGCGGCGGTAAGCATCGCACTCATTGGGGGGCTGATGTGGCGCATTCTGCCCCGCTTCGCGATTCACTCAACGCTAAGCTATCCGCAGTTGATGACATCGATGGCGCACCTCTGGCGGCGCTACCCTGCCCTGCGCCGCGCCGCGGTGGCTCAAGGCTTTTTATCTATCGCCTTTAGCGCCTTCTGGTCAACGCTGGCGGTAATGCTGCTCGAACATTATCAGATGGGCAGCGCCGTCGCCGGTGGATTCGGTATCGCCGGAGCCGCAGGGGCATTAGCTGCACCGCTGGCCGGCGGGCTGGCCGATAAATATGGCGCCGGCAGAGTGACCCAACTGGGGGCCGGACTGGTGACCGTCTCGTTTGCCCTGATGCTCCTGATGCCGGCATTACCGCCCCATGGCCAACTGATACTGATCGGGCTTTCGGCTATCGGTTTTGACCTTGGCCTGCAGTCCAGCCTGGTAGCGCACCAGAACCTGGTGTACAGCCTGGAGCCACAGGCCCGTGGCCGACTCAACGCCCTGCTGTTCACCGGCGTATTTATCGGCATGTCGCTCGGTTCAGTCCTCGGCAGTAAACTTTATGTGGTGGCTGGCTGGAACGGCGTAGTGATTCTGGCTGTGGTAACCGGCGCCATCGCCCTCGCTATCCGTCTGCGTGAAAGTGCCAGTCTGGCTGCCGCCCAGCGGATAAACCGATAAAAAAAACCCGCTCCGCAAAGCGGAACGGGTCTCTTTCAGTCTGACGCATCATGTCATGCGGTGCGTCGGGCAAACTCTTTGATTCTAAAGCCCAGCAGCAGCAAGGTGGCGAAATAGGCCACCACACCCACTACCACCACCGCCATCAGACGCAGCAGACGGTATGGCATTGACCCCAGCGACCATTCAGGCATCAGATACATCATGCCGAGCAGCGCCGCGGACATCACCAGCACCGCCACCACCAGACGCAGCAGGAACGAGAACCAGCCCGGCTGCGGGGTGAAGATCTGTTGCTTACGCAGCTGCCAGTAGAGCAATCCGGCATTAAGACAGGCCGCCAGACCGATAGACAGCGACAGACCCGCATGCTTTAACGGCCCGATAAAGATCAGGTTCATCACCTGGGTCATTATCAGCGTCACGATGGCGATCTTCACCGGGGTTTTGATGTCCTGACGCGAGTAGAACCCCGGCGCCAGCACCTTAACGACGATCAATCCCATCAGCCCGACGGAGTAAGCCACCAGCGCACGCTGGGTCATTGCGGCATCAAAAGCACTGAATTTTCCGTACTGGAACAGCGCCACGGTCAACGGCTTGGCAAGGATCCCCAGCGCTACCGCGCTCGGTAATGCCAGCAGAAAACACAGACGCAAGCCCCAGTCCATCAGGCGGCAATATTCGTCATGGTTACCGCTGGCGAAGCTTTTTGACAGCGACGGCAGCAGAATCGTCCCCAGCGCCACGCCCAGCACTCCGGACGGGAACTCCATCAGGCGATCGGCGTAATACATCCACGAGACGGAGCCCGACACCAGGAATGACGCAAAAATGGTGTTAATGATTAACGAAATCTGGCTCACCGAGACGCCGAGGATCGCCGGCCCCATCTGTTTTACCACCCGTATCGCCCCGGCATCTTTGAGGCTGATACGCGGCAGGACCAGCATGCCGATTTTTTTCAAATGCGGCAGCTGATAGGCCAGTTGCAGCACGCCGCCCACGGTCACCGCCCAGGCCATCGCCAGCATTGGCGGATGGAAATACGGCGCAGCAAACAGCGCAAAGCCAATCATACTGACGTTGAGAAACGTCGGGGCAAACGCCGGAACCGAGAAGCGGTTCCAGGTATTGAGGATCGCCCCGGCTAATGAGGCCAGCGAAATCAGCAGAATGTACGGGAAAGTGATCCGTAGTAGTTGGGTGGTCAGTGCAAATTTATCAGGGCTGTCGGCGAAGCCCGGCGCGGTGACGGTGATGACCCAGGGCGCCGCCAGCATTCCCAGCACGGTCACGACCGCCAGCACCAGCGTCAGCAGACCAGAAACATAGGCCACAAAGACACGGGTCGCGTCTTCGCCCTGCTTGCTTTTATACTCCGCCAGAATCGGGACAAATGCCTGGGAGAATGCCCCTTCTGCAAAAATGCGCCGCAGTAAATTGGGCAATTTGAACGCCACGAAAAAGGCATCCGTCGCCATCCCGGCGCCAAAAATTCGGGCGACGATCGCATCACGCGCAAACCCAAGAACGCGCGAGAACATCGTCATCGAACTGACTGCCGCCAGTGATTTTAATAGGTTCATTAACGTGTTATTCCACAACCCTGAAGTAAAACGCCCGCAATGGCGGGCGCTGGAAAGTGGCGATAGTCTACCGGGTTCGTGATGAATTACTACTCCCAGTTGTTACAACCAATTATTCACTCATCGCCTCACGCCAGAGTTTTTCGACGATGCGCTGGGCCAGCAGAGCCTGTTCACCTGAGGTTTCGGGAACCGTCTGATTTTGCACGCATTCAATAAAATGTCTGGCGCAACCGACAAAACCACGTTGCTCCAGCGTGGTTTGCCACCCCGGCACAGGGCGTTGCACTACCCCCTGCCCGCGTTCTTCCTGCCATTCACGCATATCACGGACTTCATACAGCCCACCATCGGTTACGGCCTGCACCCATTCCCGCTGGCTGCCGGCACGCCGGTGCATGCTGGTAGTCACGTTGAGCTGTCCGGCGCTGAAATGGTGCTCGGCATAGAGCATTTCACCTTGAGCAGTGGTCTGTAGTGTTCCGCCGCTCAGGCGCGCGTTACCGCCAGACAGCCACAGCGCGGTATCCACCACATGCAGATAATCATCCAGCAGCGTGAAGCGCAGATCGTGGCCCACGCTGTCGGCACGATGTTTATCCATCCGCAGCGACGCGCCGCTGCCCAGCTGCGCTTTCAGTTCGCGATAGAGTGGCGCAAATCGGCGGTTAAACCCGACCATTAACGTCAGCTTACGCCGCTCGGCAAGTTCAACTAACGATTCCGCCTCGTTCAGTTTATCGGCCAGCGGTTTATCGACACAGACGTGCACCCCAGCGTTCAGCAAACGGCTGACGACCTCAAAATGTGAGGCCGTCGACGTATGGACGAATACCGCATCACACTGTGCCGCCAGTTGCTCCAGCGATTCCGCGTAGGGGATCCGCCAGGTATCGCAGACACGCAGCGCCTTTTCTTTGCCTGGCGACCACGCGGCCTGCAGCGTCCAGCCATCCGCGGCGCCGAGCACCGGCAGCCAGGCCTTCTGCGCAATGCCTCCCAGCCCCACCACGCCAACACGTAATGTCGTCACGATTAATCTCCCAGGTGTGCCAGCAATGAGTCCAGCCGAGCTTTGAGTTCAGCCACTTCATCTTCCAGTGCCGCCACTCTGCTGACCAGATCGTCTGCCGGCGGTGAGACAGCCTCAACGGCGGTGATAAGCGAGTCCATGTCGTCACAAAACAGATGCATGTAGCGGGATTCACGTTTCCCTGGCTCACGAGGCAGACGCGCCACGAAGGGGCCGTCCTCGCGATTGGCTAACGTCTCCAGCACGCCTTCAACTTCAGCCATATCGCTAAAATCGTGCATGCGCTGTGCGCGGCTACGCAGCTCGCCCGGCGTCTGTGCGCCACGCAGCAGCAGCGTTGTGACCACCGCCACTTCCGCCGACGTCAGTTTCAAATCGCCAAATTCGGAATTGCAGAAGCGCTGTTCATATTTAGTGACCCGATTGCCAAACCCGCTGACCGTGCGCAGATAGTGACGTTTGACTAAGGTATCCAGCAGATCCTGAATCTCACTCTCACTGAGCGACATCACCGGTTCACGGTTGGTTTTCTGATTACAGGCGGTCACCACCGCGTTTACCGACAGCGGGTACTGTTCTGGCGTGGTCACCTGCTTTTCCAGCAAACACCCAATCACGCGCGCTTCATGTGCGGTTAACTGATATTTCATGCTTTCTCCTTAGCGACCCGGAGTCCAGTCCGGTGTCGTTAACGCCGTCAGTACATGGTCACGCCACTGCCCATCAATGAGCAGGTAATTTTTGGCATAGCCCTCTTTTTCAAAACCGAGACGCGCCAGTAAACCGCCGCTACGCTGATTATGCGGCATGTAGTTGGCCATAATGCGATGGATATGCTGCGTGCGCTGCATATAACGAATCGCCGAGGTCAACGCTTCGAACATCAGCCCCTGGCCCTGCCATTTCTCGCCAATCGAGTAGCCGAGGTAACAGGCATGAAATGACCCGCGAACCACATTGGAAAAATTCGCCACGCCGATGATCTCTTTCTCTTCCGGATCGAGCAGCGCAAAATAGAAGGCTGTCCCCTGCTTGTGAAACTCAGAGATCATCGACAAGCGCGCCTGCCAGCCAGAGGGGTAGCAGTGGCTATCATCGCGCACTGGTTCCCAGGGTTTTAAGAACCCTTTATTCTCCGCGTAATAATCGGCCAGACGCCAGGCGTCACGATCGTATACCAGCCGCACTACCAGCCTGTCCGTCGTCAAACGTACCTTCGGCACGTTACTGCGATAGCCAAACATTCCCTTCTCCTGTTCCCCTGACTGATTACCCTGCTCCCTTCACTATACCTGTCCTGAACGGTTGTGTGAAAACAGCAACATACCATTTTCTGCACCATCTCCCCTTTTCGATGAATAGACTCTATCGATCTTGCATTTTGATAAAAAAATATTGTCACAGGGATGCTGGGAAAGTCTGCCGCTTCCCCGCACACTATCCGGGCAACTCTTTATTTTCCCTGGAGGGGAAATGTCCCGCGTATCGCAGGCAAGGAACCTGGGTAAATATTTCCTGTTAGTCGACAATATGCTGGTCGTGCTCGGCTTTTTTGTCGTCTTTCCACTCATTTCTATTCGTTTTGTCGATCAAATGGGCTGGGCCGCGTTGATGGTCGGCATTGCCCTCGGTTTGCGCCAGCTGGTTCAGCAGGGATTAGGTATTTTTGGCGGTGCGGTCGCCGATCGCTTTGGCGCCAAACCGATGATTGTCACCGGCATGCTGATGCGCGCGGCCGGCTTTGCAGCGATGGCCGTCGCCCATGAACCATGGGTGCTGTGGCTCTCCTGTATTCTCTCCGGGCTAGGCGGCACGTTGTTCGATCCACCACGTGCGGCGCTGGTCGTCAAGCTGGTGCGCCCGCATCAGCGCGGCCGGTTTTTCTCCATCCTGATGATGCAGGACAGCGCCGGGGCTGTAATCGGTGCCCTGCTCGGCAGTTGGCTATTGCAATACGATTTCCGCCTGGTGTGTAGCGTGGGTGCCGCGATGTTTATTGCCTGCGCAGCGTTCAACGCCTGGTATCTCCCGGCATGGAAACTATCGACGGTCAAAACGCCGGTACGCGAAGGCTTAGGTCGGGTGCTGCGCGATAAGCGCTTTGTGACCTACGTTCTGACCCTCACCGGGTATTACATGCTGGCCGTCCAGGTGATGCTGATGCTGCCGATTATGGTCAATGATATCGCCGGCTCGCCCACTGCCGTGAAGTGGATGTATGCCATTGAAGCAGCAATATCGCTGACCCTGCTCTATCCCATCGCCCGCTGGAGTGAACAGCGTTTTCGTCTGGAGCACCGGCTGATGGCCGGATTGCTGGTGATGACCGCCGCCATGTTGCCGATTGGCCTGACCAGCAATTTACAGCAGCTGTTTACCCTGATTTGCCTGTTCTATATTGGCTCTATCATCGCTGAGCCGGCTCGTGAGACCCTCGGCGCATCGCTGGCTGACGCCCGCGCACGCGGTAGCTATATGGGATTTAGTCGGCTGGGACTGGCCTTCGGCGGCGCCTTTGGTTACGCCGGCGGCGGCTGGCTGTTCGATTCCGGGAAAGCGCTGAATCAACCGGAACTACCGTGGTTGATGCTGGGGATTATCGGCTTTATTACCTTTATTGCCTTGTGGTGGCAGTTCAGCCAGAAACGTTCCACCTCCGGTATGCTCGAGCCCCGAACCTGACCGGCATTCAGGCTGAAGCGCATTTTCAGCCTTTTCCGCTATTCCCTTCGGTACTGGCAGGCCATGCTGCTTTATGTCAGGATAAGCGCATGGCACGACCGTTAAGGAACCCAATGAAAAAGATGTTTATCGTGGCCGCACTCATGGTTAGCGGCCTTCTGAGCGGCTGTAATCAGCTTACGCAGTACTCGGTGAGCGAGCAGGAAATTAACCAGGCGCTGCAGAAACGTAACCACTTCGCCAAGGATATCGGCCTGCCCGGCGTGGCGGATGCACACATTGAACTACACAATCTGACCAGCGCCATCGGCCGTGAAGAACCCAATAAAATCACCCTGAGCGGTATCGCCAATCTGGATCTGAACTCATTGTTTGGCAACCAGAAGGCCACCATTGACCTGAAATTGAAAGCGCTACCGGTCTTTAATAAAGAGAAAGGGGCTATCTTCCTGCAGGAAATGGAAGTGGTTGATGCCAAAGTAACGCCCGACAAGCTGCAGTCCGTCGTGCAGACGCTGATCCCTTATCTGAATCAATCGCTGCGCAGCTATTTTAACCAGCAACCGGCCTACGTTCTGCGTGAAGACGCCAGCACCGGCGAAGCCCTGGCGAAAAAATACGCCAAAGGCATAGAAGTGAAGCCCGGGGAAATTATCATCCCGTTCACCAATTAATATCCAGGGCGCATTGGCGCCCGTTTTTTTACAGAAATTGATGCAAAGGGAAACGTTTACGCTTATCCTTAGTGCCCGGCAAAAACAGCCCTGATGACTGACCCTATTAGCCGGAGCTCTCCATGACAGCACAATCCCAGGTATTGAAAATCCGCCGCCCTGACGACTGGCATATCCATCTGCGTGACGACGATATGCTGAAGACCGTCGTGCCTTACACCAGTGAGTTTTATGGCCGGGCGATCGTGATGCCGAATCTGGTGCCGCCTGTCACCACCGTCGAGGCCGCCATCAGCTATCGCCAGCGCATCCTCGATGCCGTACCGGCCGGGCATGATTTCACGCCCCTGATGACCTGCTACCTCACCGATACGCTCGACCCGGCAGAACTGGAGCGCGGCTTCCACGCAGGCGTGTTCACCGCAGCCAAGCTTTACCCGGCCAATGCCACCACCAACTCCAGCCACGGCGTCACCAGCATCGATGCAATTATGCCGGTGCTTGAGCGCATGGAAAAACTGGGCATGCCGCTGCTGGTTCACGGCGAAGTGACACACGCAGAGATCGATATCTTCGATCGCGAAGCGCGCTTTATCGAAACGGTGATGGAACCGCTGCGCCAGCGCTTACCGGGTCTTAAAGTGGTGTTTGAACACATCACCACCAAGGACGCCGCCGAGTACGTTCGGGATGGCAATGACCTGTTGGCCGCCACCATTACTCCACAGCACCTGATGTTTAACCGTAATCACATGCTGGTTGGCGGCGTGCGTCCGCATCTATACTGCCTGCCCATTCTGAAACGCAATATCCACCAGCAGGCGCTGCGTGAACTGGTCGCCAGCGGCTTTACCCGCGCATTCCTCGGCACGGATTCGGCGCCGCATGCCCGTCATCGTAAAGAAGCCAGCTGTGGCTGTGCCGGTTGCTTCAATGCTCCGACGGCGCTGGGCAGCTACGCGACGGTATTTGAAGAGATGAATGCTCTGCAACACTTTGAGGCATTCTGTTCGCTGAATGGCCCGCGCTTCTACGGGCTGCCGGTCAATGAGACCTTCGTTGAACTGGTACGCGAAGAGAGCACCGTCGTCGAGAGCATCGCGCTTCCGGGCGATACGCTGGTGCCGTTCCTTGCCGGCGAAACCGTACGCTGGACGATGAAAAAATAAAAACGGTGCCCCCTGTTGTAAACGCCAAACACATACTGTATAAATAAACAGTATATTACACAGGGGGCAATCATGCGCATTGAAGTGTCTATCGCCAAAACTACAGCCTTACCCAACGGCGCCTTAGAAGCGCTAAACAATGAACTCTCCCGACGCATTGAACAACAATTCCCGACTAACCCAAGCCAGGTCACCGTACGCTTTGCCGCCAGCAACAATCTGTCTGTGATTGGTGGCCTCAAAGAAGATAAAGACCGGATTAGCGAAATCCTGCAAGAGACCTGGGAAAGCGCCGATGACTGGTTTATCCATGACGTATCCTGACGCCCTTTCGGCAGCCTGAAGACGCGTACGCGATCCACCCGCGTGCTCAGCGCGAGTTAATCTCGTGTTTACCAGAGTTGTCTGAAGCGTGGCAGGTGCAGCAAATAATATTTGCTCCCTCATTGTGCTTTTTTTGCCGGGTCGCCCCGGCTTTTTTTATCCCGCTAAAATTCAGACTTTTCATTCCCCTCATGATTATTTCCTTTAAAAATAACCCTTCACGACACTATATTTGTGCAAAAAAGCGCCAAACAGAGGAGTGTTCGCTCTGTTTGCGTTAATTTCTCGTGTTTATTCTTAACTCCTGATATAATTAACTTGCTTCAAAAAACATGCATTAAACCTCGAGAATTGTTGTCTTTTAACATATGAATAAGGGGTTATGATGGAAAAGAATAATGAAGTCATCCAGACCCATCCCCTCGTCGGATGGGACATCAGCACCGTTGATAGCTACGATGCAATGATGTTGCGCCTGCACTACCAAAACCCCACTCAAGAAAGCAGTAACGAAGCTGAAATTGGCCAGACGCTATGGCTCACCACGGAAGTCGCACGTCAATTTATCTCTATTCTGGAAGCAGGTATTGCCAAGATTGAATCAGGCGAATACCAGGCAAATGAGTACCGCAGGCATTAAAGATCATACCCTAAATAATTCGAGTTGCTTGTAGACGGCAAGGCCGTAAATCCCCAGGAGCTTACTCAGGTAAGTGACTGGGGTAAACGGGTGCAGCCAACACCCAGGCAACTTGAAGTATGACGAGTATGCCGCACGCAATATACACTCACTAAACAGGCACCCGTCGGGTGCCTGATTTATTTTCGTGCTTGTATTCGCACTTGTATAAGTGCAGACGGTTAATTACCCTGCTTATTAAAACAAAAAACCGGAACCTATCATGCAATACGATCTCATCATTATCGGCAGCGGCTCAACGGGTGCTGCCGCTGGCTATTATGCCCGCCAGGCGGGACTTAACGTGCTGATGACCGATGCGCACCAGCCACCACACCAGGAAGGCAGCCATCACGGTAATACGCGCCTTATCCGTCACGCCTACGGCGAAGGTGAAAGATATGTTCCGTTGGTCCTGCGCGCTCAGACATTGTGGGATGAGTTCGCCGCCAGCAGTGGCGAAGCAGTGTTCGAACGCACCGGGGTCATTAACCTGGGTCCGGCAAATTCGACGTTCCTCGCTAACGCCGCCCACAGCGCCAGCACCTTTCAGTTGGAGACAGAAGAACTCGATGCCCAGGCCATTATGGCCCGCTGGCCTGAAATTCGCGTACCGCAAGATTATCGCGGCATTTTCGAACCCGCCTCCGGAGTGTTACGCAGCGAGCTGGCAATCAAAACCTGGATCCGCCTGGCGCGTGAAGCTGGCTGCGCACAGCTGTTCAACTGCCCGGTGACCGCCATCCATCACCATGCAGATGGCGTTTCTATCGAGACCGCTGATGGCACTTACCACGGTAAGAAGCTGCTGGTCAGCGCCGGAACCTGGGTTACGCGCCTGCTACCGGATCTGCCGATCCAGCCGGTACGTAAAATCTTTGCCTGGTTCCAGGCAGATGGACGCTACAGCAGCAAAAACAACTTTCCAGCCTTTACCGGCGAGCTACCGAACGGCGATCAGTTCTATGGTTTCCCGGCCGAAGATAATGAACTGAAAATTGGCAAGCACAACGGCGGCCAGCCGATTGCCGCGCCGGAAGAGCGCACACCGTTTGGCGCAGTGGCCACCGATGGCTCTGAATCGTTTAATTTCCTGCGTAATGTCCTGCCGGGCATTGGTGGCTGCCTGCACGGTGCCTCCTGCACTTACGACAATACGGTAGATGAGGATTTTATCATTGATACCCTGCCCGGCCACCCGGATACCCTGCTGATAAGCGGGCTGAGCGGCCATGGTTTCAAATTTGCGCCGGTGTTGGGTGAGATTGCCACCCAGTTTGCCCGTGGAGAGACGCCGGCCTTTGATCTGACGCCCTTCTCACTGTCACGTTTTTAGTCATACTGCAGGCTTTTCAGGCCGCGCAAACGCGGCCTGAACATCGCCGATAAAAAAACGGCCTCAACAGAGGCCATGGAATTCCGAGAGAGATTATGCGTCGCCTGTATGAATTACTGGTCAACAACGTCCGCGAGCACTTTATGATTTACCTCGCGCTGTGGCTTCTGCTGGCGATCATCGATCTCATCTGGTTATGGTTTTTCTGACAGGTCTGGGTCGGGGATCCCCAGCTTGGTATTCAGACGACCCCGTGATTTATTGAAAATCTTGTTGCCATTCTCCCGCCCGGCGCGCAGCTGACGTTGCTCTTCTTCCGGCAGCTTATGCTCCTCCATGCACGCCTCACTGCAGCAGCCGGCAAATTTTTCGGCACAGCTCGGGCACTGGATAAACAGCAGATGGCAGCCGTCGTTCAGGCAGTTCGTATGGCTGTCGCACGGCGTACCGCACTGGTGGCAGTGGGCAATCACATCATCGGAGATGCGCTCACCCATACGCTCATCAAAGACAAAGTTTTTGCCAATAAAGCGGACCGGCAACCCCTGTTCGCGGGCACGACGTGCATATTCAATGATCCCGCCTTCGATATGCCAGACTTTGCTGAAACCGTTATGCTTCATCCAGGCACTGGCTTTCTCGCAACGAATTCCGCCGGTGCAGTACATCACTATCTTTTTATCTTTATGATCCTGCATCATCTCAACCGCTTTCGGCAGCTGATCGCGGAAGGTATCAGCCGGAATTTCAAGCGCCTGCTCAAAATGGCCGACTTCATACTCGTAGTGGTTACGCATATCGATAAAGACCGCGTCAGGATCGTCCAGCATCGCATTCACTTCCGCTGCTTTCAGATAATCGCCCACGTCTGATGCATCGAATGTCGGATCGTCGATACCATCCGCCACGATTCGGTCACGGACTTTCAACCGCAGTACCCAGAAGGATTTACCGTCGTCGTCCAGGGCAATGTTCATCCGCAGGCCATCCAGCGCCGGGTCGAAGGCGTAGAGAAACTCACGCAAGGCATTTACCTGGCTTTCCGGCACGCTAATTTGGGCGTTGATCCCTTCATGGGCCAGATAGATGCGGCCAAAGACGTTTAATCGGGTAAGGGCAATCCACAGTGCATCGCGCGTCGCTTTCGGATCCACGATGGTGAAATATTTATAAAACGAGATCGTCGTACGCGGTTCGCTCTCGGCTAACATCTGCGCTTTTAACGTCTCATTTGAAATGCGGTTGTGTAACACTGGCATGGTGTACCTGCTCGGCATAGGAAATGAGTAAAATAAACGGCCGGCATCATATAGCAAACAACGTAAATTTACATCCCCTCATTTTGCGCTACATTTCCCTCACGCCCCTGGGTTGTCGTTTAACAATAAATGCCACCTGGGACTGTCGTTTTGGCTGATGCACTAAATAATGCGATAATAGAACGAGTTGCTTACTTGAACAGGTATAAGATGACCCACTTACCTAAATTCTCTGTGGCGTTGCTGCACCCGCGTTACTGGCCACTATGGTCAGGTATTGGTCTGCTGTGGTTGGTTGTCCAACTGCCCTATCCGCTGATTTACCGTCTTGGCACCGCCATTGGCCGCCTGGCACTGCGCTTTATGAAACGTCGCGCTAAAATCGCCTACCGTAATCTGGAACTCTGCTTCCCGGACAAAACAGAAGAAGAACGTCACCAGATGGTGGTGCAAAACTTTGAATCCGTCGGTATGGGATTAATGGAAACCGGGATGGCCTGGTTCTGGCCGGCACACCGCATCGCCCGCTGGACCGACTCTATCGGGGTCGAACATATCAGAGCAGTACAGGCCCAGCATCGCGGGATTCTGCTGATCGGCATCCACTTCCTGACGCTCGAAATGGGGGCCAGGATGTTTGGCATGAACGAACCCGGCATCGGCGTCTACCGTCCGAATGACAACCCGGTCATCGACTGGCTGCAAACCTGGGGACGCCTGCGTTCCAACAAAGACATGATCGACCGTAAAGATCTGAAGGGCATGATCCGTGCGCTGAAGAAAGGTGACGTCATCTGGTATGCCCCCGATCACGACTACGGCCCTGCCGCCAGCGTCTTTGTGCCGTTTTTCGCCGTCGACCAGGCCGCCACCACTTCCGGGACCTGGATGCTGGCGAAAATGTCGAAAGCCTGCATTGTGCCTTTCGTTCCGCGCCGTAAGCCCAATGGCCAGGGCTATGAACTGATTATCCTGCCACCGGAATGCGATCCGCCGTTGGATGATGCTGAAACCACCGCGGCGTGGATGAACCGTATCGTCGAAAAGTGCATTCTGATGGCGCCGGAGCAATATATGTGGCTGCACCGCCGCTTTAAAACTCGTCCACCTGATATGCCTTCACGCTACTAAATTGCTCTCCCTCCGGTAGCATTAGCCTGCCGGAGGAGCCTCCCTTCTCGCGCTTTTAATCACTTGCCTTTATTGCGATGATCATTTCTCAGGCGCATAATTAGCAGGCTCATATTTCCACTTTGTCTGACCTGCCTGGCAGGCCACCGGAAGCCTATGTTGTCTGCAGATACCCCGATTAACTGGAAGCGAAATCTCACTGTTACCTGGTTTGGCTGTTTCTTGACTGGCGCCGCCTTCAGTCTGGTCATGCCCTTTCTCCCGCTCTATGTCGAGCAGCTCGGGGTCACGGGGCATAGTGCCCTGAATATGTGGTCCGGGTTAGTGTTCAGCATTACGTTCTTATTCTCCGCCGTCGCATCCCCCTTCTGGGGCGGACTGGCCGACCGCAAAGGACGTAAAATCATGTTGCTGCGCTCGGCCCTGGGGATGGCCATTGTCATGATGCTAATGGGGCTGGCGCAAAATATCTGGCAGTTTATGGTGCTGCGGGCCTTGCTGGGGCTGCTTGGCGGGTTTATTCCGAATGCCAATGCGCTTATCGCCACCCAAATCCCCCGTCAGAAGAGCGGCTGGGCGCTGGGCACGCTTTCCACCGGGGCAGTCAGTGGCGCCCTGCTCGGCCCACTGGCGGGCGGATTTCTCGCCGATCACTGGGGTTTGCGCATGGTGTTTTTTCTCACCGCCAGCGTACTGCTCATCTGCTTTATCCTGACGCTGCTGCTCATCCGCGAGCAGTTTGTACCGGTGGCGAAAAAAGAGATGCTCAACGCCCGTGCGGTGTTCTCCTCCCTGAAAAACCCAAAGCTGGTCCTCAGCTTGTTTGTGACCACGATGATTATTCAGGTTGCCACCGGGTCAATTGCCCCTATTCTGACGCTCTACGTGCGTGACCTGGCAGGAGATGTTAGCGATATTGCCTTTATCAGCGGCATGATAGCCTCCGTGCCCGGCGTTGCGGCACTGATCAGCGCGCCGCGCCTCGGCAAGCTCGGCGATCGTATCGGCCCGGAAAAAATTCTTATCGTCGCCCTGCTGTTATCCGTGCTGCTGCTGATCCCGATGGCGTTCGTCCAGACGCCGCTACAACTCGGGATCTTGCGCTTTCTGCTGGGAGCCGCCGACGGTGCGCTACTGCCTGCGGTACAGACGCTGCTGGTTTACAACTCCACCAGCCAGATCTCCGGGCGAATCTTCAGTTATAACCAGTCGTTTCGCGATATTGGCAACGTCACCGGCCCGTTGATCGGTGCCTCTGTTTCTGCCAGCTACGGTTTCCGGTCGGTATTCTTAGTAACGGCCGCCGTAGTGCTGTTCAATGCCCTCTATTCCACCTTGAGTTTACGGCGCCCCAACCGCGACAACTCCGCGCCACGTACCGATACCCGCGACGGTTCGGTAAATTAAGTTCAACATAGGGCCTTCCCCTTGACGCATTGCCGACTGCCTTCTATAGATTGAATCGTGTCCATTTTTCATTCTTCTTAGGGGGTTAGCCATGCCAAAGGATTCGATTTTCTACGCCACACTCGAAGAAGCTATCGATGCGGCCCGTGAAGAGTTCCTTGTCAATAATCCGGATAGCGACGAGGAGAGTGCCAACGTTGAGCAACTGAATATTCAGAAGTACGTTCTGCAGGATGGCGATATCGCCTGGCAGGCTGAATTTTTTGCCGACGAAGATGAAGAAGGTGAGTGCCTGCCCATGTTAAGCGGCGAGGCGGCACAGAGCGTGTTTGACGGTGATTATGATGAGATAGAGCTGCGTCAGGAGTGGCTGGAAGAGAATACGCTACATGAATGGGATGAAGGCGAATTCCAGCTGGAACCCTCTCTGGACACTGAAGAGGGTCAGACTGCCGCGGACGAATGGGACGAGCGCTGATCAGTTATACGGGCCGTGGCTGGCATCCAGTGGTAGCAACAGCGTATCGAAGACCAACGAAAATGGCAGGTCGAGAATCGTGATATAGCGCCATGACGAATCACGGACATCCCATTGCACACCGGGATAATACTGATTTCCATGCCCCTGCCCTGGCACCGTACGGCTAATGATGCTGCCGCAGCCGCTGAGCAGCAGCGTCATGGCGACAATCAGTAAAACTCTCATCTCTACCTCAATTCTCAGATAAAAAAATACCGGCACTATTGCCGGTATTTTTCCTTAATAAACGGCTTATTTCGTCTTTAACGCCAGCGGGTTGAGCGTCGTCTGCTGATACGCACTCACCCACGAAGAGTATTTCTCCGGTGCAGCCCACACGCGATAGTGTAAACGAGACAGGGTGACCGGGTCACTCAGCAACACCAGACGGCGATCGCGGTTGAGCTTATCCGGCGTTTCATTCAACGCCTGCTCAACGTGACGCTCACGGGCGATGTCCAGAATATGCCCGTGACGGTGACGTGCCGTTGCCATCGCTGTCGCCAGCGCGTTAAACGATGGGTTAAACACGGCATGCATAAAGCCATCATCCAGCGAACGCTGACGGTTCAGGGTCAGATAAGCGTCAGTATTTTTCAGCACCTGCGGCGGCGAATACTCTTCCGGGATCAGGAACAGCTTCCAGCGTTTGGTGCGCAGGCCCATGGTCGCCCGGCTGGAGATCACCGAGACAAACGGCGACAGGATCAGCGAGAAGACAATCGGTGCCAGCCAGAACAGAAAACGCAGATCCAGCCAGGCCATACCAACCGCCCACACCAGACCCAGCAGCAGCTGAGAACCATGGCGCATAAAGGCCTCACCCCACGGCGTGGAGTCATCATCACGCTGCGGTGAGTTCCAGACCACTTCCCAGCCGAGGAACGCGCTGACCACAAACACGGTGTGGAACAGCATACGCACCGGCGCCAGCAGCACGGAGAACAGTACCTCCAACAGCAGAGAAAGGGTCACGCGGAAAAATCCGCCGTACTCTTTCGAGCCTTTGCACCACACCAGAATAATGCTCAGCAGTTTCGGCAGGAAAAGCAGCACCATCGTGGAGGCAAACAGCGCAATCGCCAGTTCCGGACGCCACTGCGGCCAGACCGGGAACAGCTGACGCGGCTGCAGGAAGTACTGCGGCTCCGTCAACGCATGAACGACCTGCAGCGCGGTAGACAGGGCAAGGAACATAAACCACAGCGGCGCCGACAGATATGACATCACACCGGTCAGGAACACCGCACGGTGAACCGGGTGCATACCTTTCACCAGGAACAGGCGGAAGTTCATCAGGTTGCCGTGACACCAGCGGCGGTCACGCTTGAGTTCGTCCAGCAGGTTTGGCGGCAGCTCCTCGTAGGAACCTGGCAGATCGTAGGCGATCCACACGCCCCAGCCGGCACGACGCATCAGCGCCGCTTCGACGAAGTCATGTGACAGAATCGAACCGGCAAAGGAGCCTTCGCCCGGCAGCGGCGCCAGCGCACAGTGCTCGATAAACGGTTTCACGCGGATAATGGCGTTGTGACCCCAGTAGTGCGATTCTCCCAACTGCCAGAAATGCAGACCTGCGGTAAACAGTGGGCCGTAGACCCGGGTCGCAAACTGCTGGCAACGCGCATACAGGGTGTCCATTCCGGAGGCGCGCGGCGAGGACTGGATGATCCCGGCATTCGGGTTCGCTTCCATCAAACGCACCAACCCGGTCAGACACTCACCGGTCATCACCGAGTCAGCGTCCAGCACCACCATGTAGCTGTACTGGCTGCCCCAGCGGCGGCAGAAGTCATCGATGTTTCCGCTTTTACGCTTCACACGACGGCGGCGGCGGCGGTAGAAAATCTGCCCTTCGCCCTGCACTTCGGCGATCAGTTCCATCCACGCTTTCTGCTCAGCAACACAGATGTCCGGGTTGTAGCTATCGCTGAGGATATAGACGTCAAAATGCTGCTGTTGGCCGGTGGCCTTCACCGATTCCCAGGTCGCACGCAGCCCGGCAAAGACGCGATCGACGTCTTCGTTACAGATCGGCATGATCAGCGCGGTGCGGTGTTCGGGATTCAATGGCTCGTCACCGACGGTAGAAGCGGAAATACTGTATTTATCTCGCCCCATCAGCAGCTGCAGGAAGCCCATCAACGCCGTCCAGAAGCCTGCCGATACCCAGCAAAACAGCACGGCGAAGAGGATCAGAATCCCGGTCTGCAGCATGTATGGCAACAGCTGCATAAAGGAGACCCATAGGTTCTGCCCGACCATATCTGCCGGGTTGATTAACGCCCAGCCCTGATAGGGCAGAATCGTTTTCATGTACCAGGTCGCGACGACGGTCTGCGCCAGCGTCAGCAGCAGCAGTGTGTAGCGACGAATGGTGCCGACGGTACGCCACTTCTGCTCGCTCTCCTGCTCTTCCTTGGTCAGGCGAGAGAGATAGCGCGGGGTTACGTCGCGGCCACGCAGACGATCCCAGAAGCGGCCCACCGGGTTGGTGCGCCACGGGTCCGGGAACATCGAGGAGCGTTTAGCTTTCGGCATTGCCTGTAACTGCGTGCGGCCTTCATCATCTTTTATCAACTG
Organism: Klebsiella sp. R390; assembly: GCF_051131745.1. Lineage (NCBI taxonomy): Bacteria > Pseudomonadati > Pseudomonadota > Gammaproteobacteria > Enterobacterales > Enterobacteriaceae > Klebsiella > Klebsiella sp. R390. The sequence goes on from NZ_CP180445.1 coordinate 671,595, forward strand.
GTCAGCGGCCAGAGAATCTGGCCAGCTGTGTTCCAGACGTGATTTAACGGACCCCAGTGGGGAGTCGTCTTCACGAGCAAAAGTATGATGCTCCGCATCCAGCGCCTGGTGTACCGCCTGCAGGCTGGTATCCGGAAGCGCCGCTTTTTCAGCATCGGACAGCGGCAATGCGTCAATGTACTTCGTTATCTTATTCATTGGCAGGCAGCTGATAGCTCCAGGTTTCGCTCAGCGGCTGGTCAGCATTGACCAGGGCAGCGCGCATTTCCGTGGTTTTCTTCGGATCTTTGACTTTTACGCGCAGGATCATACGCCAGCCCTTAGTCACCGGGTTGTAACGCACGGTATTCTCAACGATCTCCGCGTTATCACCGATGCTCGCCTGCGCCGTTACCGGCGTGTCTGACGGCATTTTTTTCATGTCAGCGCCGGTGAAATCGACGATAAATGCAATGGTGCCATCCGGTTGACGGATCAGGTTTGACTGCTTCACATCGCCTGTGGAACGGCGAGTCTGCATCACGTAGGCGTTATCCGGCGCATGCAGTTTGTCTTCATCGCGACTGAAGGTAATCGAGTATTTGAAGTTCATCTCTTTACCCGGCTCCGGCAGCTGATCCGGCGTCCAGTAGGTCACGATGTTATCGTTGGTTTCATCATTGGTCGGGATTTCAACCAGCTCGATTTTCCCTTTCCCCCAGTCGCCTTTCGGGGTGATCCACGCGCTCGGGCGGAGATCGTAACGATCGTCGAGGTCTTCAAAGCGGGAGAACTGGCGGCCACGTTGCAGCAGACCAAAGCCCTGCGGGTTTTCCATCGCATAGCTGCTGACGGCCAGATGTTTTGGATTGTTCAGCGGACGCCAGATCCACTCACCGTTGCCGGCAAGAATCGACAGACCGTTGGAATCGTGCAGCTCCGGACGGAAGTTAGATGCCGCGGAAGGCTGATTCGGCCCAAACAGGAACATACTGGTCAGCGGTGCCACACCCAGTTTGCCAACCTTGTCGCGCAGATACACCTTGGACTGCACGTCAACCACGGTGTCGCGGCCTGGCATGATCACAAAACGGTAGGCGCCGGTGGCGCGCGGTGAGTCCAGCAGGGCATAAATCGTCAGGCGCTTATCCGTGGCTTTCGGACGTTCAATCCAGAACTCACGGAAACGCGGGAATTCTTCGCCGGAAGGCAGCGCGGTATCGATCGCCAGACCACGAGCGGATAATCCATACACCTGGCCCTGACCGAGAACGCGGAAGTAACTGGCGCCGAGCATGCTGACAATTTCGTCGTTCTTATCTTTGCTGTTGATCGGGTACAGTACTTTGAATCCGGCGAAGCCAAGGTCTTTCACCGTATCTTTATCATGCTGGACGCTGCCAAAATTAAAGTAATCCGGGCTATATTTAATCTTACGCACGCTGTTCACGGTGACTTCATTGATGGTTACCGGCGTGTCGAAGTACATACCCTGATGATAAAACTCAAGCTTGAACGGCGTCTTTTGATTGTTCCAGTAAGCCTTGTCGTGATTAAACTGAATTTGCTGATAGTCCGCGTATTTCATATCGCGGAAAACGGAGGGCAGGTTGCTCTTAGGGGCTTCATAGCCTTTCCCGGCTAACGTTTTGGCCTCTTTTGCAACGTCATCAATGCTAAACGCCCATGCAGATGAAGTACACAGGGACAACATTACGGCTGCGCTTAACCAGCGCATTTTCATCATCTGTGGTTTAAGTTTCATATAAGTAAGCACTTCCCCCTTTGTGTGCTTAAATCGATCCGATCTATTTTAATGGTAATTCAGGCAATCCGACAACATAATCCCTGCTTTGTTCATCTCAGCGGTGCAGGTAACAGACTGTTAACTCCACTTTTGTACTTTGCGTACTTATCCTGGAGACAGATACCCTGAGTTGATGTAGGGTTGCTGGGAATTTAAACGTTATCACCTTGAGTGATAAGACGAATTGTCTGAGAATGTAGTGATATTGTATGAATAATGCGCCAGCACAACGTGAATACTTCTTCGATAGCATCCGCGCATGGCTTATGCTGCTGGGGATCCCTTTTCATATATCCCTGATTTACTCCAGCCACAGCTGGCATGTGAATAGCGTCGAGCCCTCCTGGTGGCTGACGTTGTTCAACGACTTTATCCATGCGTTTCGCATGCAGGTCTTCTTTGTTATTTCCGGCTATTTCTCCTACATGCTGTTCCTGCGCTATCCGCTCAAAAAATGGTGGAAAGTGCGCGTGGAACGCGTCGGCATCCCGATGCTCACGGCCATTCCACTGCTGACGCTCCCGCAGTTCATCATGTTGCAGTACGTCAACGGCAAGGCCGACAGCTGGCACGCGCTTTCAGGCTATGACAAGTTTAATACACTGGCATGGGAGCTGATCTCCCACCTGTGGTTTTTACTGGTGCTGGTGGTCCTGACAACCCTTGGCGTGGTGCTGTTTAAATGGCTGACAGGCCGTCGCCCGGCCGATGGCTCCACCTTTGGTGACACCGTCACATTAGCTCAGCTGTCGATGATTTTCCTCGCGCTCGGCGTGCTTTACGCCCTGATCCGTCGCACCTTGTTGGTGATTTACGCCCCGGTGCTGAGCAATGGCCTGTTTAACTTTATCGTCATGCAGACCCTGTTTTATCTGCCGTTCTTTATTCTTGGCGCTCAGGTGTTTATCAATGCGCGCTTGAAAGCGATGTTCACCACCCCCTCACCGTGGTGCTTCGTGGGCGCTCTGCTAGGCTTTATTGCCTATCGCCTGAATCAGCAGTATGGCTCTGGTGACGGGTGGATGTACGAAGTCGAGTATGTCATTACCATGGTGCTGGGGCTGTGGATGGTCAACGTGGTGTTTTCGCTTGGCCACCGCCTGCTGAACTTCCAGTCGGCACGGGTGACCTATTTTGTGAATGCCTCACTGTTCATTTATCTGGTGCATCATCCGCTGACCCTGCTCTACGGCGCCTGGATAGCCCCGGCGATAAAATCGAACGCGCTCGGATTTGTGACTGGCTTAATCTTTGTGGTGGGTATTGCCGTGGTGCTGTATGAAATTCACCTGCGCATCCCCCTGCTACGCTTTCTCTTCTCGGGGAAGTTTCAGAGCAAAGCCGCTAAACCGCAGGTTTCCGCCAGCTAACTCAACCTACATGTCCGGTCGTTCACCGGCTCAACTCTGGCAGTGAACGACCAGCACTCCCCTTTCGCCGTGATTACTGCGGCTGCAATAACCGACGGTAAATCTCCGCGGTTTCATCATCAAAGCAGACGAAAAAGACCCGCTCCAGCGGGTTATAACGGACCAGAAAGGCATTCACCGTCTGCACCGCAATTTCCGCCGCGGCCTGTTTCGGATAACCGTACACTCCGGTACTGATTGCCGGGAAAGCTATCGACCGATAGCTGTTGGCTGATGCCAGCAGCAGGCTGTTGCGGTAAGCGTCGGCGAGGATCTGCGCTTCATGTTGTTCGCCACCGTGCCAGACCGGCCCGACCGCATGAATAACCGCGCTGGCCGGTAGTTGGCCAGCAGTGGTAATCACCGCATGGCCCGGAGGGCACTCCCCTTGTTGTTGGCGCACTACCTTGCAGGCAGTAAGAAGTTCGGGCCCGGCGGCACGATGAATCGCGCCATCGACGCCCCCACCACCCAGTAGTGAAGGGTTAGCGGCATTGACGATAACATCGACCTCCAGCGTGGTGATGTCGCCGAGAATCACCTCAGGTTTAACCGTCATTTTGCCTCCTGTCGGCTTACGTCTTTACATAATGCATTGTGGCTAATATGGCACGATAGTCCCCAGGACGAAAGTCTGTGTATTTGACCACGGGCAATCGAACAGCGCGGAGTGTCAAGGATATGCTGCAGACTGGCCGCCCGCCATAAGGGATAAGCGTGTAGAAAACAAAACAGGACCTCAGGTCCTGTTTTGGCATTAGGGGGTCGTTAAGATCGCGCCCGGTCGGGCGTTTCATTCACTAAAGCGTCTTTATTTTTTTGCGCTCGCGCGGCCAGCCATAACCCGCAATTTTTCATCGCGTAGCCAAAGACCAGTCCCAGAGCCAGAGAAGGCACCACCACTCGCCAGTCACCGTTGCCAGCAAAGGTGGCACAAGCACCAATAAAGGTGCCGGGGACAAAAGAGAGCAACAGCTTGCGCGCCTGAATACACATCAGGAAGGCGACAACGCCGGTCATCATATAGCCCAGGATCTCAAGATGCGGCGCCAGTGCGCTGCCGTAGATTATGACCAGCGCCCACACCACGCCGCTCATTACCGTACAGGTGGAGATCAACAGCCCTTTCAGACCGCCCTGCGGGCAGGCAAAATAGGCCGTACAGCCCAGGAAACCCGCCCAGCTCAGCAGGCCAAGCGCGACCGCCACCCATCCCCAGAGACCGGAGAGAATGCCTGTCGTTATTGCAATTGCGAGAAGTATGTTCATGGCGCGTATCATAGCAGATACGCGCCGTTCAAATGAGATCTGAAGCACGTTATATGCAAGCAACCATTTTCACTTGCACTTAATGCGTGACTTAAATCACATTTTACTCTTCAGTTTCTTCTTCTAACTCATCCCACATCGCAGAGATCGCTTCGCGCGTCAGCAGGGCCATGGTGCGCCAGAACGGCGTCTCCGCATGGGCTTCGACTTTCCCGAGGAAGGTCCCGCACCACGGCAGAATATAGTCCGCGAACAGGGTTTCCAGGACTTCGCTTTCGTCTTCGGTCGCGTGATCTTCCAGCCAGGAGGCCGCCAGCAGCAAGGAACCAATATGATCGGCTTTGCCTTCGCCAGTCGGGATGCCGTGGGCGCTCAGGAAACCACGCACTTCGGCTTCGCTCGCCCCTTCAACCCATGCGCTACGGTATGGGGGAACGCTGCATTCGTCCCCGACAAACAGCGCGTTATAGTCCGCAGCCAGCGGTTGTACATCGCAGCTTTTTTGCAGACGCTCCAGCAGCTCATCCTGTTCCAGCGGCCAGTTCGCCGCCAGCTTCCCTTCCCGAATCAAGGTAAACAGCGGCACCAGCAGCGGATCCTGAGGTTGGCGATAGTACAAAGAACCCAGTACACGGCAGAGGATTGAAAACTCGTTCATTCAATTATTCCAGTTTTTCACATTAAAGGTCGGCAAATTCAGGGATTGCCGGCATCCCGCGGGACTCAAGGAAATTCAGCAGCCGACGTGGAGAGACGTTAAGGATCCGATCCTCGGGGAAGCCCACTTCATCCAGGATCTTACGGCACGCGGAAAATTCACCCAGGGTAAAGGCGGTGTGCGAATCAGAGCCCAACGCCACCCAGCCGCCGGCATCGCGAACAGCGGCGGCAATGGCCCGGCAGTTATCTTCACTGCCCACGCGCGAGGAGACAAAGGATGAGTTATTGATTTCCAGCGCCACCTGATATTTTGCCGCAGCCGCGGCGATGGCCGGGATATCAACGGGGAATTTCGGGTTGCCCGGATGGCTGATAATGTGTACCGCGCCGCTGGCCATGGTGGCGATCATCGCTTCGGTGTGGGTCGCTTTATCCTGCGGCGGGAACACCGGTTCATGGAAGCCGGCGATGAACAAATCCAGCGACGACAGCATCGGCCCGCTGCAGTCAATTTCGCCCTGGATATTTTTAATATTGGCTTCAATGCCGCGCAAGATGCCAACGCCATCCACCATCCGCGGCCAGATGCGCATATTGACGAAATGCCAGTAGTGCGGTGCATCGGCCATATCCGGACCGTGGTCGGTAATGGCGAAAAGTTTGATCCCCTTGCGCTTTGCTTCAGCAATATAATCGTGCAGGGTACTGTAGGCGTGGGTACTGGCGACGGTATGCATGTGCAGGTCAACAGGATACATCACATTCTCCTTCTCTGTTTGTGGCAAGGATAGCAGGAATCAGGACCTATGATTAGCAAAAACCCCGCCGCAGCGGGGTTATGTCTTAGTATCCGCGCTGACGATCGACCTTCCCGCTTACCGTTTCGCCCCGCTCCAGCTGGCCGATGGTGCCGGCAATATAGGTAATGGCTTCCAGCGGACGCGTGACCGCGGCCACGTGTGGGGTCATGGCTACCCGAGGGTGCGCCCACAGCGGGCTTGCTGCCGGTAACGGTTCACGACTAAAGACATCCAGCATCGCCCCTTTGAGCTTGCCGCTATTCAGTGCCGCTAATAGATCGTCTTCCACAACGTGAACACCACGTGCCAGATTGAGAACATAGCTGTTATCCGGAAGCTGCGCCAACAGCTGCTGGTTAATAATCCCGGCGGTTTCCGCCGTGTTCGGCAGCAGGTTGATCAACACCCGGGTTCCGCCGAGAAACGCGCCCAGCTCATCGGCGCCGGCAAAACTTTGTACCTGCGGCCAGGCTTTGCGGCTGCGGCTCCAGCTACGCAGCGGGAAGCCCCAGACCTGTAACGCTTCGGCGACTTTTGCGCCGAGTACGCCCGCGCCCATAATCCCGATAGTAAAGGTTTCTCGCGGATAGTCGTCCAGCGGTTGCCAGCGCGCTTGCTGTTTTAAGACCTGATAGTCATCAAAGCGACGGAACCAGTGCAATACCTGGCTGACCGCGTACTCCTGCATCTGCTGACCCATTCCGGTGTCTTCGAGACGGAAAAGCGGGATCGACATTGGCAGCATTTCCGGGTGCTGGCGTAGTTTACTGAGGATCGAATCAACGCCCGCTCCGAGGGCAAAGACGGCTTTTAAATCCCGTCCCTGAAGCATTTCGACTGGCGGATGCCAGACCAGCGCGTAATCAGCATGCTGGTTGTCACCGGATTTCCATTCACGTACGCGCGCCCCTGGCAGCCGTTTTTCCAGCTCTGCAATCCAGTAAGCGGTATCAAATGTCGGGTGATAATAAATAATGTCCATCGTGGCTCCTGATAGCTGACGCGTCGTGCAGGTCTACCCAAGCGTCATGTTTTATTTGTTGTTTTCTATTGGGTTGCCAGCATAACAAATTTCATTTTTCTATCGAGTAAAAAGAAAGTGGTGACAAAAAAATCGATTGTCGCGCATTTAAAACGCAAGTTGCGCGAAGTTTGGCTAAACGCACGGTTTTTTGAAAAAGTTGATTGACGAGAGATACGTATTTCCCTAAATTAGCGCCCGTTCCCAGCAGCAACGGGAACGACAATATGGTGAGGTGTCCGAGTGGCTGAAGGAGCACGCCTGGAAAGTGTGTATACGGCAACGTATCGGGGGTTCGAATCCCCCCCTCACCGCCATATTTTAAGAAGAGCTCGTACGCAAGTACGGGCTTTTTTTTTCGCATGTTGCACCCCACCAGGGGGGATGAGAAGCCCCGACCGGGGTTCGACAACTGGCAACGCCAGTTGGACAGACCGCGAACCTGTGAGCGGGCTGCCCGTAGGGCGAGCAAAGCGAGTCAATCCCCCCTCACCGCCATATTTTAAGAAGAGCTCGTACGCAGTCACGGGCTTTTTTTTCGCATGTTGCACCCCACCAGGGGGGATGAGAAGCCCCGACCGGGGTTCGACAACTGGCAACGCCAGTTGGACAGACCGCGAGCCTGCGAACGGGCTGCCCGTCAGGGCGAGCAACGCGAGTCAATCCCCCCCTCACCGCCATATTTTAAGAAGAGCTCGTACGCAGTCACGGGCTTTTTTTTCGCATGCTGCACCCCACCAGGGGGGGATGAGAAGCCCCGACCGGGGTTCGACAACTGGCAACGCCAGTTGGACAGACCGCGAACCTGTGAGCGGGCTGCCCGTAGGGCGAGCAAAGCGAGTCAATCCCCCCTCACCGCCATATTTTAAGAAGAGCTCGTACGCAGTCACGGGCTTTTTTTCGTATGTTGCACCAGTCATTCTGTCAGCATGGTGCGCGCTTCTCCCGGGGGTCGGCATAAATGCCTCGCCCGGGCTACCTTCGCTGTTTCACCTGCCATCCTGTCAGCACGGTGCGCGCTTTTCCCGGGGGTCGGCATAAATGCCTCGCCCGGGCTACTATCGCTACCCTCGCCGTTGCATCCCCACACTGCCATCCACTCTCTGGCAGATGACGCAATATTTGTTAACAAAGCGTTACAACACCGGCAGGTGCAATGAATCGCCTGATGACATTCGCATAGTCTGAAATTGCATTTTCGGATGATATTGAATGTAAATATTTGTATTGCGAATAACACCATTTCTCCTTATTTTTCGCTGCCACAGGAGTTGCGTTTAGAGCCAGACCGTGAGAACAAAAAATAACCACATGATTTAAAGGTGTTAATAGCCATATTTATCAATGTATTACAAATAAAAGCGGGCCAGATCACATTCCTCTCAGCATCGAGATCCTCAGCGGCAAATTTTTACATCCTCTTACATAAAAACGAAAAATTGACGAACAATGTAGAAAAAAAGGAGAAACACCGCACGCAATATACAATGATAATCAATCTCATTATCATCCGCATCTGCGCCTTATTCCTGCATATTATGGAGATAATGAAAATGAATGTTACTTTTTATGGTAGAAAGCGCCCGATAACGCTGCTTTTTGCCAGCTTACTGTCCGCTCCTGCATTGGCCGCCGAACCGACAGAAAATCTCGCTGATGATGAAGTCATGCTGGTCACCGCTGAACAGGAGCTAAAACAGCAACCAGGCGTCTCGATTATCACGGCAGAAGACATTCAAAAAAGCCCCCCGGTGAACGATCTTTCTGACATCATCCGTAAAATGCCCGGCGTAAACCTGACCGGCAACGGTGCCAGCGGCAGCCGCGGTAACAACCGCCAAATTGATATTCGCGGCATGGGGCCGGAAAACACCCTGGTGCTGATCGATGGTGTGCCGGTAAGCTCTCGTAACTCCGTTCGCTACAACTGGCGTGGCGAACGTGATTCTCGCGGCGATACCAACTGGGTCCCGGCGGAAATGGTGGAACGTATTGAGGTGATTCGCGGCCCGGCAGCCGCCCGTTATGGTTCCGGAGCAGCCGGTGGTGTGGTGAATATCATCACTAAGCGCCCTACCAATGATTGGCACGGTTCACTCTCTCTCTTCACCAACCAGCCCGAAAACAGTAAAGAAGGCGACACCCGTCGCGCCAACTTCAACCTCAGTGGCCCGCTGGCAGGCGACGCGCTGACAATGCGTCTGTACGGCAACCTCAACCGCACCGATGCTGATGCCTTTGACATCAATACCGCACAAAACGGCTCCTATGCCGCGGGTCGTGAAGGCGTGCGCAATAAAGACATCAGCGGCGTACTGTCCTGGAAAATGACGCCGACCCAGATCGTTGACTTCTCCTATGCCTACAGCCGTCAGGGAAATATCTACGCCGGTGATACGCAAAACAGCAATAGTAATAGCAGCGCGAACGGTCTGGTTGAATCGTTATATGGCAGCGAAACAAACCGTTTATATCGTCAAAACTACGGTATCACCCATAACGGTATCTGGGACTGGGGAACATCCAGGCTCAACTTTAACTATGAAAAAACCAATAACACGCGCTTAAAAGAAGGTACCGGCGGCAGTACTGAAGGTATGATTAATAGCGATGAGAATTCGACCAGCCGTCTGGAAAGTTATCGCGCGGGCGGGGAGATAAACTTCCCTCTGCAGCTGCTGGTTGATCAAACGGTGACGCTGGGGGCGGAATGGAACCGCGATGAGCTCAACGATCCCGCCTCCATGCAATCCGCAAACACGGACTTATATTTACCGGGTAGCTCAGGTGACCCTTCCCAACGTAGCAGTAAAAACTCCGCCACCATCAGTTCACTCTATTTCGAAGATAATATTGCGGCAACCGACAGCACCGAAATTATTCCGGGTCTGCGCTTTGATTATCACGATCAATTCGGCGCTAACTGGAGCCCCAGCCTGAATATGTCGCAAGGGTTGGGCGAATATTTCGTCTTGAAAGCCGGTATTGCCCGCGCATTTAAAGCCCCCAATCTTTATCAGTCAACGCCAGGCTACCTCCTGTCCACGCGTGGCAACGGCTGCCCGATTGGTCTGAGCCAGTGCTATTTACTTGGTAACGATAACCTCGACCCTGAAATTAGCGTCAACAAAGAAGTGGGAATAGAATTCAGCCATGCAGGTTACACTGCCGGTATTACCTACTTCCGCAATGATTACAAAAATAAAATCGTCTCAGGAACCTCTGCTATTTATAGCAATGGCACCTATAACGTATTGCAGTGGGAGAACGGCGGTAAAGCCATCGTTGAAGGGCTCGAGGGTAACCTGGCCGTTCCTCTGATTGCCGATACGCTGGAATGGCGCACCAACGCGACCTACATGTTCCGTTCTGAAAGCAAAAAAACGGGTAATCCGCTGTCGGTCATCCCGGAATTTACCATCAACTCCCAACTGGAATGGCAAGTCACTCAGGACCTGAGTACCGACATTAACTGGACGCAATATGGTCGCCAGAAACCACGCCAGTATGCTGAAACCACTCTTGAAAACAGAAATGGACTTTCCCAGAAAGAGATTAGTCCTTACTCCATCGTGGGTTTAAACGTCAATTATGACATCACGAAAAACCTGCGCGCCAATGCCGGTATCAACAACCTGTTTGATAAGCGTGTTTACCGCGAGAACGAAGGGGCCTCTACCTATAATGAGCCGGGCCGTGCTTATTACGCTGGAGTCACCATGTCGTTTTAATTGAGGTCATTTCCGTGCCCAGGCGGGCACGGAAAAAATCAATCTTCTTCCATCCGCTGATATTCCTCACTGAGAAAATCCACCAGCGCCCTTACCGACGGCAGCAGGCCACGACGCGAGGCAAAGACCGCATGAATCACTTCCCGCTGCGGCTGCCACGCATCCAGCACTACTTCCAGCGTTCCGGCAGTCAGCTGATCGCGCACCATTAATAAAGGAAGCTGAACCACCCCCACGCCGGCTATCGCTGCTTCGCGCAGTGCCAACATATCCGTCGTGACCATCCGCGGCGTAAAATAGACTTCCGCCCTCGCCCCCTCGGGCCCGCTCAGCTGCCATTTATGCTGATGTTTTCCAGCATCGAGACTCAGCCCCGGCCATGTACTCAGCTGCGATGGCGCCTGCGGCCGCCCCATTCGGGCAATACACGCCGGGCTGGCGACCAGCCGTTGCCCGCGGTCGGCCAGCACCCGCATCACCAGATCGCTATCGTCAAACGGGCGCGGACGCACGCGGATCGCCACATCGATCCCTTCGCCGACAACGTCCACCCGCCGGTTGGTAGCCTCCAGCTGCACATTGACGCCGGGGTAGCGCAGCATAAATCGCGCCAGCATTGGCCCGACGTGGGCATGGAGTAAGGTTACCGGACAGGTGAGCTTCACGCTGCCGCGCGGCTCTGAACGCAACGTTTCCACCGCCTGCTGCGCCGCTTCGGCCTCTATCAGCATCGCTTTGCAGTGCTGGTAGAAGGTCTGTCCCACTTCGGTGACCACGAACTGGCGGGTCGTGCGATGAATCAGCCGTACGCCAAGCCGCTCTTCCAGCTGCGCGATCCGACGACTTAATTTTGATTTCGGCTGATCGAGCGCCCTGCCCGCCGCGGCGAATCCTTGATGGTCGACGACCTGGACAAACCAGGCTAAGTCATTGAGATCCAGCATCCTTCCTCCATTGTTCCATTTTAAGAACAGTATAGGCTACTTTTGCTATCTACCGGTTTATTGGCCACGCATATAAGCTTATGGTCATCAGAAATAGCGATACAGGAGAGCACCATGAAACAGATTACAGGCGTCTACACCGCACCAGCCCAGCATTGGGTGGGGGATGGCTTCCCGGTCCGCTCACTGTTCTCTTACCAGACTCATGGCGAACCGTTAAGCCCCTTCCTGCTGCTGGACTACGCCGGTCCGCACCACTTCCCGGCGGGAAGCGGCAGACGCGGGGTTGGCGAACACCCGCACCGTGGGTTTGAAACCGTCACCATCGTCTATTCCGGTGAAGTTGAGCACCGCGACTCGACGGGTAAAGGCGGGGTCATTGGCCCGGGCGATGTGCAGTGGATGACCGCGGGCGCCGGCATTCTGCATGAAGAGTTCCATTCGGCAGAGTTTACCCGCACCGGCGGCGAACTGAAGATGATCCAGTTGTGGGTCAATCTGCCAGCAAAAGACAAAATGGCTCATCCGGGCTATCAGAGCATTACCGCAGATGTTATCCCGGACGTCGCCCTGGCGGACGGTGCGGGCAATATCCGGGTTATCGCCGGCAGCTATGGCGAAGTGTCTGGCCCTGCGCATACCTTCTCGCCGCTGAACGTCTGGGATATGCAGTTGAATCAGGGCCATGACATTACGCTCCGTCAGCCTGATGGTTGGAGCAGCGCGTTAGTGGTCCTTGAAGGCGAAGTCGCGGTCAATGGTACCGAGCAGGCACGTGAAGGGCAGTTGGTCGTATTGAGCCAGCAGGGAGAAACGATTCATCTCAAGGCAACGGCAAACGCCAAAGTGCTGCTGCTGGCCGGTGAGCCGTTGCAGGAGCCCATTGTGGGTTATGGCCCGTTCGTGATGAATACCAGGCAGCAGATTGCCGAAGCCGTTAGCGATTTTAACAGCGGGCGCTTCGGCCAGATCTGACTTCAGCGTCTTCCGGCCTGCCAGCGTAGTGCTAAAGCAGCGCAAACAGCTTGATTCTCTGCGTTAAAATCACTGCCCCGTCGGTTTTCTGCGGGGCAGTGTTCATTGCTTGACCGAACGGTAAAGAAAGAATAAATACTGCTTGACCGTTTTAGCGCAACTCCCTATAGTAGCGCCCCGTTGCCCACCCAAGGTGAGCAGCAAAACAATATGGTGAGGTGTCCGAGTGGCTGAAGGAGCACGCCTGGAAAGTGTGTATACGGCAACGTATCGGGGGTTCGAATCCCCCCCTCACCGCCATATTTTAAGAAGAGCTCGTACGCAAGTACGGGCTTTTTTTTTCGCATGTTGCACCCCACCAGGGGGGATGAGAAGCCCCGACCGGGGTTCGACAACTGGCAACGCCAGTTGGACAGACCGCGAACCTGTGAGCGGGCTGCCCGTAGGGCGAGCAAAGCGAGTCAATCCCCCCTCACCGCCATATTTTAAGAAGAGCTCGTACGCAGTCACGGGCTTTTTTTTGCATGTTGCACCCCACCAGGGGGGATGAGAAGCCCCGACCGGGGTTCGACAACTGGCAACGCCAGTTGGACAGACCGTGAGCCTGCGAGCGGGCTGCCCGTCAGGGCGAGCAACGCGAGTCAATCCCCCCCTCACCGCCATATTTTAAGAAGAGCTCGTACGCAGTCACGGGCTTTTTTTTCGCATGTTGCACCCCACCAGGGGGGATGAGAAGCCCCGACCGGGGTTCGACAACTGGCAACGCCAGTTGGACAGACCGTGAGCCTGCGAACGGGCTGCCCGTCAGGGCGAGCAACGCGAGTCAATCCCCCCCTCACCGCCATATTTTAAGAAGAGCTCGTACGCAGTCACGGGCTTTTTTTTCGTATGTTGCACCAGTCATTCTGTCAGCATGGTGCGCGCTTTTCCCGGGGGTCGGCATAAATGCCTCGCCCGGGCTACCAACACCAGTTGGACAGACCGTAAGCCCCGACCGGGCTACCAGCAGCCCTCAACCCCCGCGAAGCAAAAATCCGACAATCGTCGTTTTTTATCGACAGCACATTACGTCATCGTTATTCACACATTAAGCATTACCACTAACACCTAAAAACATAAACCAGTCATTTACTCCATTAAAAACACACAAACATCCGGTTAATGCCATCAATGCGACCTACAATGCTCTCTTTGTTGTGTAGATCGCATTCGTTGACAAATCTATACTTGGCGCCAAATTGACTGCCAAAGGCCTGAACATGACGTTCTCTTCTTCACAAACAAAACGCGGCGTGACCCCGGCAAAAGCCATGGTCGCCGCCATCAGCGGCTATGCAATGGACGGCTTTGACCTGCTGATCCTCGGTTTTATGTTACCGGCCATCAGCGTTTCACTCGCCCTCAGCACCTCGCAGGCCGGTTCACTGGTGACATGGACGCTGATCGGGGCGGTGCTGGGTGGGATTATCTTCGGCCACCTTAGCGATCGCCTTGGTCGCATTCGCGTCCTGACCTTCACCATTCTGATGTTCTCCGTCTTTACCGGCCTGTGCGCCGTCGCTCAGGGCTACTGGGATCTGCTGGCCTACCGCACGCTGGCGGGAATGGGGTTAGGCGGTGAATTCGGCATTGGCATGGCGCTGATTGCTGAAGTCTGGCCGGCGCACAAACGCAACCGGGCCTCTGCCTGGGTGGGCATCGGCTGGCAGCTGGGCGTTCTGCTTGCCGCCTTTATCACCCCGCTGCTGCTGGATATTATCGGCTGGCGCGGAATGTTCCTCGTCGGCCTGCTGCCGGCGCTGGTGTCATTTGCCATCCGTCGTGGAATGGGCGAGCCGGAAGCGTTTACCAAAGATATCGATACCACCCAGCAGCTCTCATTCTCGTCGCGGATCAAAATGCTGCTCTCCGACCGCGCCACCTCGAAGGCCAGCCTCGGTATCTTTATTCTGTGCTCGGTGCAGAATTTTGGTTACTACGGCCTGATGATCTGGATGCCGAGCTATCTGTCATCCAACTTTGGTTTTTCGCTCACCAAATCAGGCGTATGGACCGCCGTCACCGTCGTGGGAATGACCTTCGGTATCTGGTTGTTTGGCGTGCTGGCGGACCGTTTCGCGCGCTGGAAAATCTTCCTGATTTACCAGGCCGGCGCGGTCGTGATGGTGATTATCTACGCCCAACTGCGTGATCCAACCATTATGCTGTTTACCGGAGCGTTAATGGGCATGTTCGTCAACGGAATGATCGGCGGTTACGGCGCGCTGATCTCGGATACCTATCCGCTGCAGGTCCGCGCGACGGCGCAGAACGTCCTGTTCAACCTTGGTCGGGGCGTCGGTGGTTTTGGTCCTCTGGTGATTGGTCTGTTCGTCAGCCACTGGTCCTTTACCGCCGCCATCACCCTGCTGGCGCTGCTCTACCTGCTGGATATTTTCGCCACCCTGTTCCTGTTGCCAAAAAGCCAGGGAAATGAGGATGCGCTGGGCGCCATTGGCTAACCCGCAATACTAAGCAAAGCGTGGTTCACGGGAACCACAAAACAACAAAGCCCGGGTTTCCCCGGGCTTTGCACACTAATTAGCCGCTAGTAGTAAGCTTTCAGCGTTCGCTGGCAGAGCATCGAACGGACGCAATCATCGGCGGTAAAGCGCACGATACCGATCATCTCGTCTTCCTCAAAACGTCCCAACGCATCGACCAGGCCAGATTTCACACCAGACGGTAAATCACACTGGGTAATGTCGCCATTGACGATGACCGTGACGTTCTCCCCGAGGCGGGTCAAAAACATTTTCATTTGCGCAGCCGTCACGTTCTGGGCCTCGTCCAGAATCACCACGGCATTTTCAAATGTACGTCCGCGCATGTAGGCGAACGGCGCGATTTCCACCTTGCCAATTTCCGGTCGCAGGCAGTACTGCATAAAGGAAGCGCCCAATCTCCGCACCAGAACGTCATAAACCGGTCGGAAATAAGGAGCGAACTTCTCGGCGATATCTCCCGGTAAGAAGCCGAGGTCTTCGTCGGCCTGCAGAACGGGACGGGTAACAATAATCCTGTCCACATCTTTGTGGACCAGGGCTTCGGCTGCTTTCGCGGCGCTAATCCAGGTTTTACCGCACCCGGCTTCGCCCGTGGCAAAAATCAGCTGTTTATTGTCGATGGCATTCAAATAATGCGCCTGAGCATCATTGCGTGCTTCAATTGGGGAAGTATCACGGCTATCCCGCGCCATGCCAATTGCTTCTACGCCACTCATGTGCACCAGCGATGTGACCGATTCTTCTTCGCGTTGCTTATGACTGCGCGAATCGCGTCTCAGCACACGTTTTGCTTCACGACGAGCTTTGGTCACTGCTTTTTGTCTTCCCATGGATAGCACCTTGCGTTGTTGGTTTACATCACACGCGTCACTATCGACGCGACTATGCGCACAAACGATTGAGGTTTGGCTTCCTTTTAAGCCATTGCTTGCCTGTTGAATTGACAATGAGTCACGGCTACGCGCACCGCGTACCCTGTCAGGGTTCGGATGTTCTGTCGTGGTGGAAAGGGGTGAATTTACGGTGACGAAGTCGCTGCCGGAGGTTTTCCCTCCGCGCTGAAGAGTACGGCGTGTTGTTTTGCGTTGTCCGGTACAGGACCCTACCATTCGCGATCTCCATAGTGAAACGACATCACTGCCGGGAACTACCGCGTCTGTAATAATTACATCAAAAATCGTCTAAGATGCAACTAATTTTTTACACAAACGCAACAAATAATTCCCCGAACAGCTGAAGAGAGTTTCCGTCATTTAGATTACAGAAAAATAACACAAGGCAGGAAATACAAAAAAAGAATGGAAAAACAGCAGAAAACGCCCTGCCCTTACGGGCAGAGCGATCAGGCTTCAAGCAGAGATTGTCCCAGGTAGTGCTGGCTGTCGATAACCCCCGGCAACACAAAGAAATAACCGCCGCCAATCGGTTTGACGTACTCCTCCAGCGCCTCGCCATTCAGGCGCTTTTGCACCGTCAGGAATCCCTTCTCGAGATCGTGCTGATAGCAGACAAACAGCAGCCCCATATCCAGCTGACCGGAGTTGGTTACCCCTAATGAATAGCTGTAACCGCGGCGCATCATCAGGCTCGACTGGGTCTGCGGGGTCCGCGGATTTGCCAGTCGAATGTGGCTATCCAGGGCGATAGTATCGCCGTTGGGATCGTTGCTGTAATCCGGCACATCGTGCTCGTTCTGCATCCCCAGCGGCGCGCCGCTGTGCTTATCCCGGCCAAAAATAGTCTGCTGCTCTTTCAGCGGAGTACGATCCCAGAACTCCACATGAAACTGGATGATACGCGCCGCCTGATAGCTGCCGCCGGTCGCCCACGCGGGCTCGCCCTGCCCGGCAGTGACCCACACCACCTCATCCATCAACGCCTTATCGGTACTGAGCGGATTCGCGGTGCCATCTTTAAAGCCCAGCAGGTTCACCGGCGTCTCTTTGCCTTTACTCTGCGCGGCGCTACTGGAGATAAACCCTTCACGCTTCCAGCGCACGCTCAGTAGATCCGGGGTGTGTTTAATCACATCGCGCAGCGCGTGGATGACCGTATCCTGAGTATTGGCACAGATTTGCAACAGCAGATCGCCATGACAGAGCGCGGCGTCCAGTGAATCGTTGGGGAAACGGGTCATCGGTTGCAGCTTTTTCGGCGCGTGATTCGCCAGTCCGTAACGCTGGTCAAACAGCGAATGGCCCAGCGACACGGTCACCGTCAGGTTGTCCGGCGATATCCACGGTCCGAGGATCCCTGAATCCATTGGCGGCAGGCGCGGATTCGGCGTATCCGGCGCCGGGCCACCTTTGGTCAGAAAGGCAATGCGCTGGGTCAGCAGACGAAACAGCCGTTCAAGATCGGCTTTATCACTGGCCAGCACATCAAAGGCCACCAGCATCATCGATGCCTGCTGCGGCGTCAGTACGCCCGCCTGGTGCTGCCCGTAAAAAGGCTGCACCTCGGCTCGCGCGTCAGGAGACAGCACGCCCGGCGCGCTACCGCCCTTCGCCGCGTGCGCCACCGGACAGCCACCAGCAATGGCCAGCGCGCCACCGAGCGCGCCGATCCCTTTTAATAATTGACGACGTGAAGGTTCATCCACGTCGAATTGCTTCTGTTCTGCCATCGACTTAATCCAGACCGAGGATCCCACGCAGCTGCGCCAGATCTTCCGCCAGAGTGGTGATCGGCCCTTTCAACGCATTACGATCCGCATCGGTCAGCTTGTCATAGGTTTCGAAGCCGTCTTTAGTGCGGTATTTGCTGAGAATGCCGTCAACTTTCTTGAAGTTAGCGTCAATTTTCGCCAGCAGCGCGCTGTTCTCTTTTTGCAGCTGCGGACGCAGCAGGTCAACAATCTTCTGCGCGCCGTCAATATTGGCCTGGAAGTCCCACAGGTCGGTGTGGCTGTAGCGATCTTCTTCCCCGCTGATTTTGCTGGCCGCCACTTCTTCGATAAGGCCAGCCGCGCCGCCCACCACTTTAGACGGCGGGAAGGCCAGCTCGCTGATGCGTTTTTGCAGCTCCAGCACATCGTCGTTCAGCTGAGTAGCATACTGCTCCATCCCCTTGACGCTGTTGTCGCCAAACAGGGCTTTTTCCAGACGGTGGAAGCCGGTAAATTTCGGATCTTCCGCCTTCTTCTCATAATCGTCTTCACGGGCATCAATGCTGCCGTCAAGGTCGGAGAACAGCTCGGCGATAGGCTCGATGCGCTCATAATGCTGACGCGTCGGCGCATACAGCGCTTTGGCTTTTTCGATATCGCCCGCTTTCACCGCATCGGTAAAGGCTTTAGTACCGCTGACCAGCGCAGCAGTCTCTGCGGTGACATAGGCTTTATAGGCGGTGATCGCCTCGCCCAGGCTCAGCACCGCATCGGCTTTAGCCGCGTCTTTGGTGGCCTCGCCGGTGACAATCAGCTTACCTTTCGGGTTGGTCAGCAGGCCACAGGTCATGTCATATTCGCCCGGCTGTAGGTTTGCCGTCAGCTTTTGGGTGAAGCCAGGCGCAATATTTTCGCGCTCTTCCACCACCATCACGCCCTTGAGGATCTCCCACTCCAGCGCTTTCTGGCTATGGTTCTGAATAATGAACTGTGTTTTACCCGCCTTCACGGTCACGTTCATTGGTTCACACTGTTTATCATTGACGGTGACTTTTACCTGCGGAATATCCGCAGCCTGTGCGTAAAAGGCAGAGCTGAACAACGCTGCGACGGCAAGCTGCAGCGCATTACGGCGAAAATGAATCATCATGATCATCCCTTTCGGTAAGTAGATGTAACCCAAAATCCTGCGGAGCTCTATTTAAGAGGAGCCGTGCGCGAGGTTGCTGTATTGCTACGCGGCGGCAGGGCAAACAGCACCAACGCCGGAATCAAATAGATAAAGTACACCGCCACTTCGCTGACGGTCGGCGTTTCCTGGTATCCGAAGATCCCTTCAAGCAGCGTACCGAACAGGGTGTGCGTCGACAGCACGCCGCTCAGATCGAATGCGACGTCCTGGAAATGGTTCCACAGACCGGCTTCATGGAACGCGCGAATCGCCCCGGCAGCCAGACCCGCCGCCACCAGCAGAATAAACAGGCTGGTCCACTTAAAGAACACCCCAAGATTAAGGCGAATACCGCCCCAGTACAGCAGGAAACCGAGGACAATAGCGGTCGCCAGTCCGAGCATCGCCCCGATCGGCGGCCAGATCCCAACATCTTGCTGAAAGGCTGCCAGCAGGAAAAACACCGACTCCAGCCCTTCCCGCGCCACGGCGAAAAAGACCATCAGGATCAGCGCCCAGCCGTGGTTGTTGCCTTTCTGCAACGCGTTATCCACCGCCTGTTCCAGCTGCTGCTTCACGTTGCGTGACACTTTGCGCATCCAGAACACCATCCAGGTCAGGATGCATACCGCCACCAACGCGACGATGCCTTCGAACAGCTCCTGTTCGCGCTGCGGAAATTCACCGGTGGTTTCGTTGATGAAGATCCCAAGGCCCAGACACAGTGCTGCGGCCAGGATAACGCCGATCCACATCACACCAATCCAGTTGCCGCGCTGGGTGCGTTTGAGATAGCTGGCAATCAGGCTGACAATCAGCGCCGCTTCCAGCCCTTCGCGTAACATTATGAGAAATGGAACAAACATGCCGACACCCTTCAATGTGAATCGCAGTCAGTGGATGCAAAGATAGGTAAATATTTCTGATAGTGATTATCATTACAATAATCAGAAACACAAGTGAAATGTAGAGAGAATGGTGACGAGTTGTAAATTAATCGCTGCAAAATAATTACTTACGGGATTATCTGTCTGCGCGTCGGCCAGGCCAGTCGGGCTGGCGATTTTTCGCCTCAGATATTTACCGAACTGACCGGCTGTGGCTAAATAGCGGCCTTATTGACCTGCGAAATGAATAACATGACACAATTTTTGCACTTCCTGCTGGCGCTGGTGGTTATCCTTGCCCTCGCCTGGCTGGTCAGCTATGACCGACAAAAAATCCGCATTCGCTATATTATCCAGCTCATTATCATTGAAATTGCCATGGCATTCTTTTTCCTCCACGCCGAAAGCGGCCTGTGGATAGTGAAAAATATTTCCAGCTTCTTTACCTCTTTACTCGGCTTTGCCGCCGAGGGCACCAATTTTGTATTTGGCGGCATGAGCGAAAAAGGGATGGCCTTTATTTTCCTCGGCGTGCTGTGCCCGATTATCTTTATTTCTGCGCTGATCGGCATCCTCCAGCACTGGCGCATCCTGCCGATCTTCATCCGCGTGATTGGCACCCTGCTGTCGAAAGTCAACGGCATGGGCAAACTCGAATCCTTTAACGCCGTCAGCTCGCTGATCCTCGGGCAGTCCGAGAATTTCATCGCCTATAAAGGGGTGCTGGGCGACCTCTCCTCGCGCCGACTGTTCACCATGTCCGCAACCGCAATGTCGACAGTGTCGCTCTCCATCGTCGGCGCTTATATGAGCATGCTCGATGCGAAATATGTGGTAGCGGCGCTGATCCTTAATATGTTCAGCACCTTTATTGTGCTGTCGATTATTAACCCGACGCGTCCGGGCAGCGAAGAGGAAATTAAGCTCGAGAAGCTGCACGAATCGCAAAGCTTCTTTGAAATGCTCGGCGAATATATTCTCGCCGGCTTCAAAGTGGCGATGATTATTCTGGCCATGCTGATTGGCTTTATTGCCATCATCAGCGCCATTAATGCCCTGTTTGCCACGCTGTTTGGCCTTAGCTTCCAGCAGATCCTCGGCTATGTCTTTTATCCGCTGGCCTGGCTTATCGGTATTCCTCTGAGCGATGCGCTGAACGCCGGCAGTATTATGGCCACCAAGCTGGTGGCTAATGAGTTCGTCGCCATGCTTGAACTGCAAAAAATTGCCGCCAGCATGACGCCGCGCGGGCTGGGGATCCTTTCGGTATTCCTGGTCTCTTTCGCCAACTTCGCCTCAATTGGCATCATTGCCGGGGCCATTAAGGGGCTGAACGAAAAGCAAGGGAATATCGTTTCCCGCTTCGGCCTGCGTCTGGTTTACGGCGCTACCCTGGTGAGCCTGCTTTCCGCCAGCTTTGCCGGACTGGTGCTGTAACCATCTGAACTCAAACCGAATCCCGGCGAAGCGCAGCGCCAGCCGGGATTATCCCTCACACCATCAGAAATGAACGCAGACCGGCTGGTCGACACGCATTACCGACTCCTGAGCAAAGCGTGATTTATAGAGGTTACGCAGCGCTTCAATCCCCTCTTCACTCTTGCCGTCTTTACCGTGGATCAGCATCAGCGCTTTGCTCTGCTCGCGGGCCACGCTGCCATCATTACCCAGCCACTGGCCACGAGCATCAAACACCGTCAAGCCATCGCGAAAGCGTAGCGTCACGTCCCGGTCGACAAACTGCTGCCACTCCTGAGCGGTAATATCTTTCCCCGCCGGACGGCTTAAACCGAAATAGAGCGTGGTCTGTACCATGGCATTGTCCGCCGGGCATGCCGCGCTGGCCGGAACCGGGGCACTGTTCTTCGCCGGAGCCACACAGCCGCCAAGCAGCCCTGCCATCACCAGCACCATCGCACCCTGTCTGAACGTCATTTTGCTATCCTCATTGTTTTTTGTGCCACGATATCAGCGTATTTTCAGCGAATTAGCAAGAGGATCAAAAAAGCCCGCTGGACGCGGGCTTGAGGGAAAGCGGGGGTTTACTCTGCGACGGTATCTGTCGGCGGCGCGGAGCGATAATGCGCGTCCGCTTCAGCAAAACGCTTCTGCATCGACGCCGAAGGGGCTTTATCCAGCAGGCTGAAGAAGACAATCCCGAGGCTACCGAAGATAAAGCCAGGAATGATTTCATACAGTCCCAGCCAGCCGAACTGTTTCCAGACAATCACGGTCAGCGCGCCGATCACCATCCCGGCCAGTGCGCCATTACGCGTCATACGTGACCACATCACCGAGAACAGCACCACCGGACCAAACGCCGCGCCGAAGCCTGCCCACGCGTAGCTGACCAGACCCAGTACGCGGTTGTTCGGGTTCGCTGCCAATGCGATAGCGATCAGCGCTACCACCAGCACCATGGTCCGTCCAACCCATACCAGCTCTTTCTGACCGGCGTTTTTACGCAGGAACGCTTTGTACAAATCTTCAGTAATTGCACTGGAGCACACCAGCAGCTGGCAGCTCAGGGTCGACATCACCGCCGCCAGAATCGCTGACAGCAGGATCCCGGCAATCCACGGGTTAAACAGCAGCTGCGCCAGTTCAATGAACACGCGCTCTGAGTTCTGGTTGACCGCCCCCGCCAGCGCCGGGTTGTTGTTGAACCAGGCAATACCGAAGAAACCAACCGCGACCGCACCTGCCAGACACAGGATCATCCAGGTCATGCTGATACGGCGTGCATGGACGATACTGTGGTGGGAGTCCGCCGCCATAAAGCGCGCCAGAATATGCGGCTGGCCGAAATAGCCCAGGCCCCAGCCCATCAGCGAGATAATCGCCACAAAATTCAGCCCTTTGAGCATATCGACGTTTTCAATGCTCTTCTGCTTAATCACTTCCAGCGAGGTATCGAAGCCGCCAACGGAAATAATCACCATCACCGGCGTCAGGATCAGCGCGAAAATCATCAGGCTGGCCTGCACGGTGTCGGTCCAGCTCACCGCGAGGAAGCCACCGACAAAGGTATAAATAATGGTGGCGGCCGCACCGGCCCACAGCGCCGTTTCATAGCTCATACCGAAAGTGCTTTCAAACAGACGGGCGCCAGCCACAATCCCGGAGGCACAATAGATAGTGAAGAACAGCAAAATAACCAGCGCGGAAATAATACGCAGCACCCGGCTTTTATCTTCAAAACGGCCGGTGAAATAATCCGGTAAGGTCAGCGCGTTATTATTCACTTCGGTGTGAACACGCAGGCGACCGGCAACCAGTTTCCAGTTAATCCATGCGCCGAGGGTCAGGCCAATGGCGATCCAGCTTTCGGAAATACCGGAGAGAAATATCGCCCCCGGCAGACCCATCAGCAGCCAGCCGCTCATATCAGAGGCTCCAGCAGACAGCGCGGTCACGAATGGACCAAGGCTACGGCCGCCGAGAATATAATCATCAAAGTTCTTAGTCGAACGCCAGGCAATAAAACCGATAAGTACCATGCCGCAAATATAAATAATAAAAGTCACCAACATGGGGGTGCTGATAGCCATGTAAAATCTCCAGTTTTTTTGTCGACAACGTCCTGCTTTGTCATTTTATTCCACTACCGGAACGGGGTAATGGCACATTGGTTGTATTGGGCGACCGTATCCTGACGGAAGCAACTGCATTTCACAAACGATTTAACACAGCATTTACACTAATTTTTATCGTGACCAAACAGCATTTCGCCATAGGTTGCACTCTCTCACATTTTTATTGGTTGCACCTGGTGAAACTGTTAACTCACGCATACAAATCCCCTATTTGACAAATGTTAATTTTTGCCAATATGCACCATTAAATTTAACAACCAGCCCTTTTCTGACCGTGCGACACAAATCACGATTAACAAGGTTGCACAAAGTTGCAACATGGTAGATATTTTCGCGTAACCGAAAAAAGAACAATGATTCATTACAGGAGTGATAAGCATGGGCACCACCACCATGGGTGTTAAGCTTGACGACGCGACGCGCGAACGCATTAAGTTTGCCGCCAGCCGTATTGACCGCACGCCGCACTGGCTGATTAAGCAGGCCATCTTCAATTACCTGGAAAAACTGGAAAACGACGAGACGCTGCCTGAGTTACCGGCGCTGCTCTCCGGTGCCGCCAACGAAAGCGACGAAGCCGGCAGCCCGGCGGATGAGCCGTATCAGCCGTTCCTGGAATTTGCCGAACAAATCCTGCCGCAGTCCGTCTCCCGCGCCTCGATCACCGCCGCGTATCGCTGGGCAGAAACCGACGCCGTACCGATGCTGCTAGAACAGGCTCGTCTGCCACAGCCTCTGGGCGAGCAGGCGCATAAGCTGGCGTACCAGCTGGCGGAAAAACTGCGCAATCAGAAAACGGCCAGCGGCCGCGCGGGCATGGTGCAAAGCCTGCTGCAGGAGTTCTCCCTCTCTTCACAGGAAGGGGTGGCGCTGATGTGTCTGGCGGAAGCGCTGCTGCGTATTCCGGATAAAGCCACCCGTGATGCCCTGATCCGCGACAAAATCAGCAACGGCAACTGGCAGTCGCATATCGGCCGCAGCCCGTCGCTGTTCGTCAACGCGGCCACCTGGGGCCTGCTGTTCACCGGTAAGCTGGTCTCGACCCACAATGAAACCAGCCTCTCGCGCTCGCTGAACCGGATTATCGGTAAAAGCGGCGAACCGCTGATTCGCAAAGGCGTCGATATGGCGATGCGCCTGATGGGCGAGCAGTTCGTCACCGGGGAAACCATTGCCGAAGCGCTGGCCAACGCCCGCAAGCTGGAAGAGAAAGGGTTCCGTTACTCCTACGACATGCTGGGTGAAGCGGCGCTTACCGCCGCCGATGCGCAGGCCTACATGGTCTCCTACCAGCAGGCGATCCACGCCATTGGCAAAGCGTCCAATGGCCGGGGCATTTATGAAGGCCCGGGGATTTCCATCAAGCTTTCCGCCCTGCATCCGCGCTACAGTCGCGCGCAGTATGACCGGGTCATGGACGAACTCTACCCGCGTTTGAAATCACTGACCCTGCTGGCCCGCCAGTACGACATCGGGATCAACATCGATGCCGAAGAGGCCGATCGTCTGGAGATCTCGCTCGATCTGCTGGAAAAACTGTGTTTTGAACCGGAACTGGCCGGCTGGAACGGCATCGGCTTCGTTATTCAGGCCTATCAGAAACGCTGCCCGTTTGTCATTGACTCGCTGATCGACCTCGCCACCCGCAGCCGCCGTCGCCTGATGATCCGTCTGGTGAAAGGGGCCTACTGGGACAGCGAAATCAAACGTGCGCAGATGGACGGTTTAGAAGGCTACCCGGTCTATACCCGCAAAGTGTATACCGACGTCTCCTACCTCGCCTGCGCCAAAAAGCTGCTGGCGGTCCCGAGCCTGATCTACCCGCAGTTCGCCACCCATAACGCCCATACCCTGGCGGCCATCTATCAGCTGGCGGGACAAAACTACTATCCTGGTCAGTATGAGTTCCAGTGCCTGCACGGCATGGGTGAACCGCTGTACGAGCAGGTCGTTGGCAAAGTGGCCGACGGCAAACTGAACCGTCCGTGCCGTATTTATGCCCCGGTCGGTACCCATGAAACGCTGCTGGCGTACCTGGTGCGTCGTCTGTTAGAGAACGGCGCGAACACCTCCTTCGTCAACCGTATCGCTGACACCACCCTGCCGCTCGATGAGCTGGTTGCCGACCCGGTCAGCGCAGTCGAGAAACTGGCGCAGCAAGAGGGCCAGGCTGGCCTGCCGCACCCGAAAATCCCGCTGCCGCGCGATCTCTACGGCAAAGGCCGCATCAACTCCGCCGGTCTCGATCTGGCGAATGAACACCGTCTGGCCTCCCTCTCCTCTTCGCTGCTGAACAGTGCGCTGCACAAGTGGCAGGCCCTGCCGGCGCTGGAGCATCCGGTGATTGAAGGGGAACTGCAGGCCGTGGTGAACCCGGCCGAACCGAAAGATATTGTCGGTCACGTGCGTGAAACCCGCCCGGAAGAGGTCGAACTGGCGCTCAGCAGCGCGGTCAATAACGCGCCGATCTGGTTTGCAACTCCGCCGCAGGAGCGCGCCGCGATCCTCGAACGTGCCGCGATCCTGATGGAAGGTCAGACCCAGACGCTGATTGGCATTCTGGTCCGTGAAGCGGGTAAAACCTTCAGTAACGCCATCGCTGAAGTCCGCGAGGCGGTGGACTTCCTGCACTACTACGCCGGCCAGGTTCGTGACGATTTTGACAATGAAACCCACCGTCCGCTGGGCCCGGTGGTCTGTATCAGTCCATGGAACTTCCCACTGGCTATTTTCACCGGCCAGATAGCCGCCGCGCTGGCGGCAGGTAACAGCGTGCTGGCAAAACCAGCCGAACAGACGCCGCTGATTGCCGCTCAGGGCGTGGCGATCCTGCTGGAAGCCGGCGTACCGCCGGGCGTCATTCAGCTGCTGCCGGGCCGCGGGGAAACCGTCGGCGCCGCGCTGACCAGCGATGAGCGCGTGCGTGGCGTAATGTTCACCGGCTCCACCGAAGTCGCCACCCTGCTGCAGCGCAATATCGCCAGCCGCCTCGATGCTCAGGGCCGCCCGACGCCGCTGATCGCCGAAACCGGCGGGATGAACGCCATGATCGTCGACTCCTCCGCCTTGACCGAACAGGTGGTGGTCGATGTGCTGGCCTCGGCATTTGATAGCGCCGGGCAGCGTTGCTCCGCCCTGCGTATCCTCTGCCTGCAAGAAGAGATCGCCGACCATACCCTGACCATGCTGCGCGGCGCGATGGGCGAGTGCCGGATGGGCAACCCGGGTCGTCTGACCACCGACATTGGTCCGGTGATTGACGCCGAAGCCAAAGAGAATATTGAACGCCATATTCAGACCCTGCGCGCCAAAGGGCGTACCGTCTTCCAGGCGGTGCGTGAGAACAGCGACGATGCGCGGGAGTGGCAAAGCGGGACCTTTATTCCGCCGACGCTGATCGAGCTGGACAGCTTTGATGAGCTGAAAAAAGAGGTCTTTGGCCCGGTGCTGCACGTGGTTCGCTACAACCGCAATGAACTGGATAAGCTGGTTGAGCAAATTAACGCGTCGAACTACGGTCTGACCCTTGGCGTACATACCCGTATCGACGAGACCATTGCCCAGGTCACCGGCAGTGCAAAAGTTGGCAACCTGTACGTCAACCGCAATATGGTCGGCGCAGTGGTTGGCGTCCAGCCATTCGGTGGCGAAGGTCTGTCGGGAACCGGTCCGAAAGCCGGCGGCCCGCTGTATCTGTATCGTCTGCTCTCCAGCCGTCCGCAAAACGCGGTGGGGACCACTCTTGCCCGTCAGGATGCCGAACGTCCGCTGGATGCGCAGCTGAAAACCCTGCTGGAAAAACCGCTAACGGCCCTGCAGCAATGGGCGGCCGGTCGTCCGGATCTGCAGGCCCTGTGCCAGCAGTACAGCGAGCTGGCGCAGGCAGGGACGCAGCGTCTGCTGCCGGGTCCAACCGGCGAGCGCAATACTCTGACCTTTATCCCGCGTGATCGCGTGCTGTGCATCGCGGATAACGAGCAGGATGCGCTGATTCAGCTGGCGGCGGTCACCGCCGTGGGCTGTGAAATTCTGTGGCCGGATAGCGCTTTGCAGCGTGAGCTGGCGAAGAAGCTGCCGCGTGACGTCAGCGATCGTCTCCATTTTGCCAAACCAGAGACGCTGACCACCCAGGCCTTCGACGCGGTGATCTACCACGGCGATTCCGATCAGCTGCGTGAGCTGTGCGAACAGGTGGCGGCGCGTGATGGTGCGATCGTTTCGGTGCAGGGCTTCGCCCGCGGTGAAACCAATCTGCTGCTGGAACGCCTCTATATTGAACGCTCGCTGAGCGTCAATACCGCAGCGGCAGGCGGCAACGCCAGCCTGATGACGATTGGCTAAGCCCGCATCTCGGGCGACAGGCCGCACGTACCTGCCGCCCGGTCAGCGCAGGCCACCGGGGAAACCCACGGCAGCGGATGACAGCAGGCCAAAGCTGTGCTTAATTAAAGCTCCCCGACGGGAGCTTTTTTATGGGAGAAAACCAATGAAACGTACTGTAATTGCCCTTGTCGCCCTGCTGGCAAGCGGGCAGGCGCTGGCAGACGAATGCGCCAGCGCCAGCACGCAAGCGGAAATGAACCAGTGTACGGCGGCGCAGTATCAGGCAGACGATCAAAAACTCAATCAAACCTATCAGGAAGCGCTGAAGCGGGCCTCAGGCAAACAGCAGGAAATGTTGAAAAAGGCGCAGCTGGCCTGGATTGCGCTGCGCAACGACGACTGCGCGTTCCTCGTCTCCGGGGCAGAAGGCGGCAGCGCCCAGCCGATGTTGCTCAATCAATGCATGGCGGATAAAACCGTCGAGCGCGAATCGTTCCTCGCCTCGCTCCTGCAGTGCGAAGATGGCGATCAGAGCTGCCCGCTGCCTCCGGCCAATTAACGAACCCGGATCCCTTCAATGATCATCCGTTGAACGTTATCCACGGTTTGCTGGAAAAAGGTCTCGTCGCGTAACGTTGCGCCGGTTACAGCCTCAATCTGAGTGGCAAAATCGGCGTAATGCTGCGTGGTGGCCCAGATCATAAAGATCAGGTGCTGCGGGTCCACCGGCGCCAGTTTACCGCTCTCTACCCAGCCAGAGACGATCGCCGATTTTTCATCCACCAGACTTTTCAGATCGCCGGTCAGCTCGCCCATCAGCAGCGGCGCCCCCTGCAGCATCTCCAGACAGAACAGCCGCGAGGCCTGCGGATAATCACGGGAGACTTCCAGCTTCAGGCGAATATACTCGCGGATTGCCACCAACGGGCTGATATCCTCGCGAAACGCCCGCAGCGGCGCCAGCCAGATGGTCAGGATCTGTTGCAGCACCGCGATGTACAGCGCCTCTTTCGACGGGTAGTAATAGAGCAGATTGGTCTTTGATACCCCAGCCAGATCGGCCACCTGTTCAAGCCGCGTCCCATGAATACCAAATTGTGAAAACGCGTCCAGTGCCGCGGCCAGAATCGCCTCTTTTTTGGCGTTTACCGCCTGTACACGCTTGCCGGTTTTTTTCACAGCGCCCTGCGCCATACGTCATCTCCTGTAATCAACGCCCTCAGCATAGCAAAAGCCCAACGCCGACACGACGTTATGCACCCCAATTGCGCATGACTGCCGTTTTTTCGTGCACTCTTTTTGACCATTCAGTCCACTTTTTCAATCAACACATTCAGCAACCAAAGCGCAACACATTAATAACATTAGTTTTTGAAAAACTGGCATCGAGTTTGCTTTATCTTTCAGGCGAGGTGACCAGGGAGATGCAGGATGCAGCACCACGCGCCTTCTTCTTCCCCGACTGCAGAGAGGTACGTATGAAAATTGGTGTCTTCGTTCCGATTGGTAATAACGGCTGGCTGATCTCCACTCACGCTCCGCAGTACATGCCGACCTTTGAGCTGAATAAGGCGATCGTGCAGAAAGCCGAGCACTACCACTTTGATTTCGCACTGTCGATGATCAAACTGCGCGGCTTCGGCGGCAAAACCGAATTCTGGGATCACAACCTTGAATCCTTCACCTTAATGGCCGGGCTGGCGGCGGTGACGTCGCGGATCCAGATCTATGCTACCGCCGCCACACTCACCCTGCCCCCGGCGATTGTGGCGCGCATGGCCTCCACCATCGACTCCATCTCCGGCGGACGCTTCGGGGTCAATCTGGTGACCGGCTGGCAAAAACCGGAATACGATCAGATGGGCATCTGGCCCGGCGACGAATACTTCTCCCGCCGCTATGAGTATCTCACCGAATATGTCCAGGTACTGCGCGACCTGTGGGGAACCGGGCGCAGCGACTTTAAAGGTGACTATTTCACCATGAACGACTGCCGCGTCAGCCCGCAACCGTCACAGCCAATGAAGGTGATCTGCGCCGGACAAAGCGACGCGGGCATGGCCTTCTCCGCGCAATACGCCGACTACAACTTCTGCTTCGGCAAAGGGGTGAACACGCCCACCGCCTTTGCCCCTACCGCGGCACGCATGATGCAGGCGGCAGAAAAAACCGGTCGCGACGTTGGCTCGTACGTCCTGTTTATGATTATCGCCGACGAAACCGACGAGGCGGCGCGGGCCAAATGGGAGCACTACAAAGCCGGCGCCGATGATGACGCGCTGGCCTGGCTCACCGAACAGAGCCAGAAAGACACCCGTTCCGGCAGCGATACCAACGTGCGCCAGATGGCGGACCCAACCTCGGCGGTCAATATCAACATGGGCACGCTGGTCGGCTCCTACGCCAATGTCGCGCGTATGCTCGACGAGGTGGCGACAGTGCCGGGCACCGACGGCGTGCTGCTCACCTTTGACGATTTCCTGCTCGGCATAGAAGCCTTTGGCGAGCGTATCCAGCCGCTGATGCGTTGCCGCGACGCTGTTTCCACCGTTACCCGTGAGGTTGCCTGATGATTACCCTTCCCGCCCGTCCGGAATCCCTGACCTTCCCGGCGCAGAACAGCGCGCTGATCGTCGTCGATATGCAAAACGCCTATGCCAGCCAGGGCGGCTACCTCGACCTCGCCGGGTTTGACGTCTCCGCCACCCGGCCGGTGATCGACAATATTAATACCGCCGTTGCCGCGGCGCGCGGCGCCGGCATGCTGATTATCTGGTTCCAGAACGGCTGGGACGAGCAGTACGTTGAAGCCGGCGGTCCCGGTTCGCCGAACTACCATAAATCGAACGCCCTGAAGACCATGCGCAGCCGCCCGGAGCTACAGGGCAAACTGCTGGCGAAAGGCGGCTGGGACTACCAGCTGGTCGATCAACTGCAACCGCAGCCCGGCGATGTGGTGCTGCCGAAACCGCGCTACAGCGGCTTTTTCAACACCCCGCTCGACAGCATCCTGCGCAGCCGCGGCATTCGCCATCTGGTGTTTACCGGGATTGCCACTAACGTCTGCGTGGAGTCGACCCTGCGCGACGGCTTCTTCCTTGAATATTTCGGCATCGTGCTGGAAGACGCCACCCATCAGGCTGGTCCGGCCTTCGCCCAGCAGGCCGCATTGTTCAATATCGAAACCTTTTTTGGTTGGGTCAGCGATGTCGCCAGCTTCTGCGACGCGCTGGAGCCCGCCGCCCCGCTCTCATTCCCGGAGGAGAAACGTTATGCCTAAACAGGTCATTATACCGCCCGGCACCACCACGCCGATTGCCCCTTTTGTCCCCGGTACCCTGGCCGACGGGGTGGTCTATGTCTCCGGCACGCTGCCGTTTGATAAACAAAATAACGTGGTCTATCCCGGCGACCCAAAGGCGCAAACCCGCCACGTCCTCGACACCATCAAAACGGTGATCGAAACGGCGGGTGGCAGTATGGAGGATGTGACGTTCAACAGCATCTTTATCACCGACTGGAAAAACTACGCCGCGATTAACGAAGTCTATGCCGAATTTTTCCCCGGCGATAAACCGGCGCGTTTTTGTATCCAGTGCGGGCTGGTTAAGCCTGAGGCGCTGGTCGAAATCGCCACCGTCGCCCACATCGGGAAACCGGGCTTATGAAACTGAATATCTCCCCAGCCCCTTTCGATGGCGCACCGGTGGTGGTGTTAAGCG
This sequence comes from Klebsiella sp. R390, assembly GCF_051131745.1. NCBI lineage: Bacteria > Pseudomonadati > Pseudomonadota > Gammaproteobacteria > Enterobacterales > Enterobacteriaceae > Klebsiella > Klebsiella sp. R390. The sequence goes on from NZ_CP180445.1 coordinate 703,043, forward strand.
CGGGTTTAGGCGGCGCGGGCAGCTACTGGCTCCCGCAGCGTGCGGCGCTGGCGGAGCGGTATCAACTGGTAAGTTATGACCAGAACGGCACCGGCGAAAATGCCGGCCCGCTGCCCGCCGGCTACAGCATGGCCACGATGGCGCTGGAGCTTAAGCAGGCGCTGCAGGTGGCGGGTATCACTCGCTTTGCCTTCGTCGGTCACGCCCTGGGCGGCCTGATTGGGCTCCAGCTGGCGCTGGACTTTCCGCAGGCGGTCAGCGCGCTGGTGCTGGTTAACGCCTGGCTGAGCCTCTCGCCACATACCCGCCGCTGTTTTCAGGTGCGCGAACGCCTGCTGCACGCTGGCGGCGCCCAGGCGTGGGTCGAAGCACAGCCGTTGTTCCTCTACCCGGCGGAATGGATGGCTGCACGCATGCCAAGGCTGGAGGCGGAAGATGCGCTGGCCCTCAGCCATTTTCAGGGTAAAGACAACCTGTTGAAGCGCCTGCATGCGCTGAAAGAGGCCGATTTTTCGCGGCGGGCAGCTCAGCTGGCCTGCCCGGCGCTGATCGTCAGCGCCAATGACGATTTGCTGGTTCCCGCCTCCTGCTCCCGCACCCTGGCGGCGGCGATACCGAACAGCCAGCAGGTGGAGATGGCATGGGGAGGACACGCCTGTAACGTGACCGATGCCGGGACCTTCAACCCTATTTTATGCGACGGACTGGCCAGGATGCTGGCCCCGTAATTAAGGAAAATCTATGAGCGAAAGCATTAGCCAGAACGCGCGAGACACCCTGTTCACTCACGCCAGAACCCATAACGGCTGGCTGGATCAGCCGGTTTCTGATGCGTTGCTGCACGAGATTTACGATCTGATGAAAATGGGGCCGACCTCCGCCAACTGCTCCCCGGCGCGGATCCTGTTTGTCCGTACCCCGGAAGGCAAAGCGCTGCTGCGCCCGACGCTTTCCAGCGGTAACCTCGAAAAAACCATGACCGCCCCGGTGACGGCGATCCTCGCCTGGGACAGCGCCTTCTACGATCGCCTGCCGGAACTGTTTCCCCACGGTGACGCCCGCAGCTGGTTCACCTCCAGCCCGCAGCTGGCCGAGGAGACCGCCTTTCGCAACAGTTCGCTGCAGGCGGCGTATCTGATTTTCGCCTGTCGCGCTCTCGGGCTGGATACCGGCCCGATGTCAGGGTTCGATCGCCAGAAGGTCGATGCGGCGTTCTTCGCTGACAGCGGCTGGCAGAGCAACCTGCTGATCAATATCGGCTATGGCGATGCCGGCAAGCTGTATGGCCGTCTGCCGCGTCTTGCGTTTGATGATGCCTGCCAGCTGGCATAAGGAGCCCCTATGTCCGTAGCGGATAAACAGCATTTTCGTGACGCCATGGCGCAGGTCGGCGCGGCGGTCAACATTATCACCACCGACGGTCCGGCGGGACGCGCCGGGTTTACCGCCAGCGCGGTCTGTAGCGTCACCGATACGCCGCCGACGCTGCTGGTCTGCCTGAACCGCTCGGCCTCGGTGTGGCCGACCTTTAATCAGCATCAGGCGCTGTGCGTCAATACGCTGGCGGCGGGACAGGAGTCGTTATCAAACGTCTTTGGCGGTAAAACCCCGATGGCGGAGCGCTTTGCCGCCGCCGCATGGCAAACCGGTCTTACCGGCTGTCCACGCCTGGTCGATGCGTTGGTCAGCTTCGACTGCCGTATCAGCCAGATAGTCAGCGTCGGCACCCACGATATTTTATTCTGTGAAGTCGCCGATATTGTCAGACACCCAGAGCCGCGCGGGCTGATGTGGTTCGACCGCGGCTACCACACGCTCATGCGTCCAGCCTGTTAACCTCAAACCCGGGATATCATCATGGCACTTTTCGATTTTCCTCGCTGGCAGTTGACCTCCCCCTCCGCCGCGTCCGGCGTTGTGGCCCCCGATGAACGGCTTTCCTTCGGGCAGACGATGGTAATGGGCGTCCAGCACGCGGTGGCGATGTTTGGCGCCACCGTACTGATGCCGATCCTGATGGGGCTGGATCCGAACCTCGCGATTTTGCTCTCCGGGGTCGGGACCCTGCTGTTTTTCGTGGTCACCGGTGGCCGGGTGCCCAGCTATCTTGGATCCAGCGCCGCCTTCATCGGAGTGGTGATCGCCGTAACCGGCTTTAACGGCCAGGGGCTGAACCCGAATCTGAGCGTCGCGCTCGGCGGGATCATCGCCTGCGGCCTGGTGTATACCCTGATTGGACTGGTGGTGATGAAAGTCGGCACCCGCTGGATTGAACGGCTGATGCCGCCGGTGGTGACCGGCGCGGTGGTGATGGCGATTGGCCTGAACCTCGCGCCCATCGCCGTGCGCAGCGTCTCGGCAACGGCCTTCGATGGCTGGATGGCGGTGCTGACCGTGCTGTGTATTGGGCTGGTGGCGGTGTTTACCCGCGGGATGGTGCAGCGGCTGTTGATCCTTGTCGGCCTGATCGTCGCCTGCGCGCTGTACGCACTGCTGGCGAACGTGTTCGGGCTGGGTAAACCGCTCGATTTTAGCCTGCTGGAACAGGCCGCATGGTTCGGCATGCCGCACTTCACGGCCCCGACCTTTAGCGGCCCGGCCATGATGCTGATCGCCCCGGTCGCGGTCATTCTGGTGGCGGAAAACCTCGGTCACCTGAAGGCAGTCGCCGGTATGACCGGGCGCAATATGGACCCGTATATGGGCCGGGCGTTCGTCGGTGACGGGCTGGCCACGATGCTCTCCGGTGCCGTTGGCGGCAGCGGGGTGACCACCTACGCGGAAAACATTGGGGTGATGGCGGTCACCAAAGTCTACTCTACGCTGGTGTTCGTGGCGGCGGCGGTGATTGCGATACTGCTTGGCTTCTCGCCGAAGTTTGGTGCCCTGATCCACACCATTCCCGGACCGGTGATCGGTGGCGCATCAATCGTCGTGTTCGGACTGATTGCAGTGGCCGGCGCGCGTATCTGGATCCAGCACCGGGTGGATTTGAGTCAGAACAGCAACCTGATTATGGTGGCGGTCACGCTGGTGCTCGGCGCCGGCGATTTTGCCCTCTCCCTCGGCGGCTTTACCCTCGGCGGTATCGGGACGGCCACCTTTGGCGCCATTTTGCTCCACGCGCTGCTTAACCGCCGCGCACCGGAGACGGCGCAGTCCAACGTCACCGTGTGATCCCCCTCCGTGCTCTGGGGCGACGGCAGTCATCGTGCCGTTCGCCCCGTATAAAGGCATAAAAAAACCGCCGGTAGAGACCGGCGGCGGGGAGGATGTAGCGGGTGCCCAGGAGATTAACGCCACATCACAAACAATCAGCCTGCTCGTCAGCTATGACGGTTTCCGTGACTGTTTTTCCCTCCTTTTTTGCCAGCTTCCGACGCGCGTTGAGGATCGTTTTTAAAGTTCCCCCCGCTATGCTGGCCACCTTTGCGACCTGCTTCTGATGCTCTTTCACGATCCTCGGCAAAGTTACCGGAACCGCCACGATGGTTTGCCATCACTGACCTCCACTTGGTTAGACATCATCTTGCATTACCGGCAGCACCTGGCCCTGCAGCGCAGCATAGGGCATGGCCATTTTGGTGTTGCGTATTGTTAAGCGTAGTGAATGAAACGCATTCACCTGGCAAATGGAAATATTTTGCAATACCTGCCGGGGTAAAACGGCCCCTCCCTCGGCCGCGTCACGCTAAGCGTCTCTTATGGCTCACGAAAAGCCGTCCGGCAAAGATGTTTCTTTTTGCGACAGCAGCACTTTTTGCAATTTTGTTATAAATCAAATAAATGATTGTTAGATTTGCACTCTTAGCCAGACGCCTTATCTTTAAAGGTAGCCAGTCGATTGGCTGGTCTCAAACGCAACCGAGGAGTGATGCAAATGGCTAAAATTCTGGTGCTTTATTATTCAATGTATGGACACATCGAAACCATGGCTCATGCCGTCGCCGAAGGGGCGAACAAAGTAGATGGCGTTGACGTGGTCGTGAAGCGCGTGCCGGAAACTATGCAAGCAGAGGCGTTTGCCAAAGCAGGCGGGAAAACGCAGAATGCGCCCGTCGCCACGCCGCAGGAACTGGCAGAGTACGACGCCATCATCTTTGGTACCCCAACACGCTTCGGCAATATGTCCGGACAGATGCGCACCTTCCTCGATCAGACCGGTGGCCTGTGGGCATCGGGTGCACTGTACGGCAAACTGGCCAGCGTCTTTTGCTCCACCGGTACCGGTGGTGGGCAAGAACAAACCATTACCTCCACCTGGACAACCCTGGCCCATCACGGGATGGTGATTGTGCCAATCGGCTACGGTGCGCAGGAACTCTTTGATGTGTCGGCGGTTCGCGGCGGTACGCCGTATGGCGCGACCACCATCGCCGGCGGCGACGGTTCACGTCAGCCGAGTCAGGAAGAGCTGGCGATTGCCCGCTATCAAGGTGAACACGTCGCAGGACTGGCAGTTAAATTACACGGCTAACCTTCAGCAGGAGGATGTGCATGCCAACTCAAGAAGCGAAGACCCACCATGTGGGCGAATGGGCAAGTTTACGTAATACCTCTCCCGAGATCGCCGAGGCGATTTTCGAATTAGCCAAATACGATGAAAAGCTAGCAGAAAAAATCTGGGAAGAAGGCAGCGACGAGGTGCTCGCTTTGGCCTTTGCCAAAACGGACAAAGACGCCCTGTTCTGGGGCGAACAGACCATCGAACGTAAAAACGTCTGACGCAAAACGCGCCGGTATCGCTACCGGCACGCCAGTACTGACAACCGGACCGGCCACCAGGCCGTCCGGTTTTTTTTATCCCCTATTTTGCTGCCTCGTTCATCACCTGCTTAAACGTCGCCATCGGGCAGAAACCGTCGGCATCTACCGGGCAACCGTTAAGCGCCAGCGTCACCCGCTGCGGTGGTGATTGCAGGGTTAACGGTTCAGCATTTCGCAGCTGTGAGGTGCTTTGATAGACGTACTCAATCTTCATCAGCTCGCGGTTGCTGCCGCTATCGTGCCAGCGCTGGAAGACTATTTTGCCACCGATAGGGGTACGCTCATACTGGTTATGCAGTTGATAAGGCTTGAAATCCAGCGCGGTCAGCAGGGAAGCGATATTGGAATCGTGCCCCACCAGCAGCGTCACTTTGGCCGCCTGCTGCTCATCGCTGACCAGCGCCTTATCGATATATTTCACCAACGGTTTAGCCACGTTGCGCGCCACCTCTGGCGAGGTGAACAGACTGTCCTGATAGCCGTTTTTCAGCTTCGACAGCACCTGCCACTGTTTATCGGTTTTGATCTCTCCCCATGCCACCTGATCCAGCGGGAAACCTTCGTAATACTGCAACGTGAAGGCATCGACCAGCGAGTTCCCCACCTTCAGCGGCCCGGAAACGCCCGGCTCCTGCTGGTATTTCGCGCTGAACGTATCTTTCGCTGCGCTTAACTCACACACCTGCTTCTCTTTGCAGGAGGGCGAGTTTTGGTAGTCCGTCATTTCCTCGAGCAGCTTGTAGCTGTCGGTGAGCTGCATGCCCTGGCGCTCTTTGGTCATCGCCTGCACCGCTTTTTCGCTGAATGCGGCAGAATCTTCGGTGATCACCGGGTTAAAGGTCGGGTCCATGGTACCCATTTGCGGCTGGTGATGGACCGTCACGCCGCAGCCGGGAAAGGCGCCGGTGATAAAGAACTGGGCGGTGGCGACGGTGCGTTGCAGACTGTTGGCGTAAGCGTAAACCGCGTTATCCGGCGGGCACTCACCGCTGGTCACCAACCCCTGCTGCGCCAGCCATTCGCGCATATAGTGCCCCATGTACACCTCGAGCACCCCGCCTTTGGTGGTCAGTTGACCGCCGGGGACATCCCACTCCGGCCATGATTTCGGCGTTGACTGTTCCAGTACGCTGCCATTGTTGGCCAGCGGCGCGCGCAGGTTGTGGCGGCTCATGATCAACACCTGCTGGAGCTGGTAACCCTGCGGTGCCACCGCCTCTTGCGCCTGGGCCGCCGCGGATAACACCAGCGCCTGGGCCACGATACCTGCGAGTAGACTCTTTCTCATCCCTTTATCCTCAGTCATTTTCATCGCTTTTTATTGTGGCAAATTTATGACATTTTTCCGCTTCGTCGCTCGCAAACTGAGGCACCGGGAGAAACTTTTATCAACCCGCTGAAATAGTTTTATAATAAAACAATTATGTGCCAGGCACTAAAGCTGGAGGAGCTCTCGTGAAACGTACCCGTCTGGAAAACAGCAGTTGCCCTATCGCCCGCTCACTGGATGTCATTGGCGACTGGTGGTCGCTGCTCATCGTTCGCGAAGCGTTGGGCGGAACCCGGCGCTTCAGCGAGTTTCAAAAGCACCTTGGCATTGCTAAAAACATGCTCGCCGGACGGCTGAAAATGCTGGTGGAAGAAGACATCCTGATGCTGCAGCCCGCCTCCGACGGCAGCGCGTGGCAGGAGTACGTGCTTACCGAAAAGGGGCGTGGGCTGCAAACCGTGCTGGTGGCGCTCGCGCAGTGGGCCGATGAATACCTGTTGACGCCCGACGAGCCCGCAACCGTGTTGGTGGATAACCTGACGCACCAGCCGCTGCGTAAGCTGGTACTGCAGGCCGCCGATGGCCGGACGCTCCAGCCCGATGACATTCGCGCTAAACTCCCTATAACCAACTGATTTAAAGCAATAGCCACCCAAACCCGGGTGGCATAACAAAAAAATACCGCGCCATGTGGTTGCATTATTAAACCAGTTATCTCATGCTTAATTTGGTTTAATAATGCAACCAACATAACAGAGGTACATCATGACAACTCACACCGCTTTAATTACCGGCGCCTCCTCCGGCATCGGCGCCGTTTACGCCGAGCGCCTCGCCGCCCGGGGCTACCACCTGATCCTGGTCGCACGCCGTGAAGCGCGTTTGCAGGCGCTCGCCGGGCAGTTGCAAAGCCAGTACGGTATTCAGGCCGATGTACTGACGGCAGACCTGAGTGAAGAAAGCGGTATCCGTGCCGTTGAAGCACGCCTGCAGGCAGATCCGACGATCGCGCTGGTGATTAACAACGCTGGGACAGCCAAAATGGGCGGGTTGCTGGCCAGCGATGTCGCCGATCATCAGATGGTCCATACCCTCAATACTACCGCCCTGCTGCGCCTGAGCTATGCGGCACTGGCTGCCTTCCAGCCTCGCGGCCAGGGTACGCTTATCAATATCGCCTCGATTCTCGCGCTCCACGCGCTGCCGGGTAGTGCGGTGTACAGCGCCAGTAAAGCGTGGGTGCTCAGTTTTACCCGCGCGCTTCAGGAAGAATTTGCCGATAGCGGCCTGCGCATTCAGGCCGTTCTCCCGGCGGCCACCGCCACCGACTTGTGGCCGACCTCAGGCGTCGCCCTTGATGCTCTGCCAGCCGGCTCGGTGATGACCACGGAAGACCTCGTCGATGCAGCGCTTAGCGGGCTGGACCAGGGTGAAAATATCACCCTGCCGCCGGTGCACGACCTGAAGCTATGGGAAGATTTTGACCGGACAAGAGTGGCGCTGTTTGACAGCGCGCGCACCGGCCAGCCGGCGCCCCGCTACCGCCTCATTTAACGCTTGAGCAGATGACCGTGCTGGCTCATCCACTCCGCCAGCGGCTGTAACGCGCTGCGCATCGACAGCCCCAGCCCGGTTATCTGGTATTCCACCCGAGGGGGGATTTCGGCATAGACGCAGCGCGACACCAGCCCGCGCTGCTCGAACAAGCGCAGCTGACGGGTCAGCTCTTTTTGCGTAATGGGCGCCGCCGCCCGCAGCAGTTCGCCGAAGCGCACCGGCGCATTGAGGACGATCAGCCGGTAGAGGATCGGGATCGCCCATTTCCCGGCAATCAAATTAACAAAGTCGGTCATCGGGCAAGATGAGTGCCCCAAATTATTTTCACCGACGCTCTCCGCGGTCTTCGCCATAGCACACCTTTTGCCTCGTTAGTATCCAATTGGTACCTGGTATCCTTTGAATACTAAAGCTTTTATAGTCCCTTTTCCAGAGACGCAGTCAGGAGCAAGATCATGGGACGTTTAGCAGGAAAATATACGCTGATTACCGGGGGCACCAGCGGCATTGGCCTCGCCACCGCGCAGGAATTTATTGCCGAAGGGGCGCAGGTGGCGGTCACTGGCCGCCAGCCTGCAGCGCGCGAACAGGCGCAGGCGCTGCTGGGGGAAAACGCATGGGTTATTGCGGCAGATGCCGGTGACGCCGGCGGGCAGCGCCAGCTGGCAGAGACCCTGAGCGCACGCTGGCCGCGGCTGGATGCCGTCTTTATCAACGCCGGTGACGTGACCCACGGTGCCTTTGGTGAGTGGCATGAGGAGGAGTGGGATCGGCTGATGAACATTAACCTCAAAGGGCCGTTCTTCTTGCTGCAGGCGCTGCTGCCGCTGCTCGCCAACCCCGCGTCGGTGATTCTTTGCGGATCGGTCAGCGCCCATATCGGCTTGCCGACCAGCAGCGCTTACGCCGCCAGCAAAGCCGGGCTGCTGTCGCTGGCGCGTACCCTGTCGGCGGAGCTGCTGTCGCGCGGCATCCGCGTGAATGGCCTGAGCCCCGGTCCGGTTCGCACCCCGGCACTGGATAAGCTGGGCCTCAGCGCGCAGGCCATGAGCGCCCTGCAGGAAGAGATCAAGAACCTGGTACCAGTCCGACGCATGGGCACACCGCAGGAGCTGGCCAAAGCCGCGCTGTACCTGGCATCGGATGAGTCCAGCTACGTTGTTGGCAGCGAGCTACTGGTGGATGGCGGGACGAAAAATCTCTGATATCACGGTGGCGGCGGGCGTTACTCCGGTAGCGGGACCGCCGCCAGGGTGCAAATGGCTTCATGCTGTCCGCCGCGGCGATCGATCATCACCACTTTGTCGCCGGCTTTTTTGCCTTCACAGGGTTTTAATACCTGGTCCATAACCCGTTCGCGGGTTTGCTGGCTCTCTGACTCTGCCACAGTGGTAAAGGAGGTCAGGATCAAGGTCAGCCCAAGCAGGCCGACGATAGGTTTCTTACACATGCATTGTTCTCAGATAATTCTCACTCCGGTACAGGGTAACAGTCTGAAGGTCTTACGTCTGTAAAATCAGTTAACGGATTGTTTCTCAGCGAGAAAACAGGCATTTACATCGGTCACAAAAACCATATCATCCTGATTTTCGGCGAATTTATCACTGTTAAACGTCACATTTCAGACACATCCTGATGCTATCGTGGCGGCAAATTTATAGAGTTCATGGTTTTCCACTCAAGCCCAGGATCGCTTATGTCCGGTATTATTCTCATTGTTGTCGCGGTCATTTTGCTGGGGGTTGCGGTTTATAGTCTGGTGTCATACGTCAAAGAACGTCGCGCCAGCCAACTCCCTTTCCATAAAAAGAAAAAGTAACCCCTCTCTGCCGATCGCCATGTACAGAAACAGGCTGGTCACTCAGGTGACCAGCCTCAGGCGCTATGCCGGCAGTGATTTCCGATCGGCCGGAACGACTAGGACTCCCATGCCCGCTCCGCTTTCGCAGCATCAAACTGCGGCGGCGGCTGACGGAAGCGACGGGTCAAATAGGTCAAATACAGCAGCCCGACCGCTCCCCATACCAGCCCCAGCGTCAACGATGTCGCTTCGAGGTTGATCCACAGTACCGCCACCGTCGCGGCGCCAATCAGCGGCAGAATCAGATAGTGCAGGCGATCCTTCCACGTTTTGTTATAGCCCTTGCGCCGCCAGAAGTGGTTGAACACCGACAGGTTAACGAAGGTAAAGGCCACCAGCGCGCCAAAGTTGATCAGCGCCGTCGCGGTCACCAGATCGAAGAACAGTGCCGACAGCGCCACCACCCCGACCATCAGGACGTTCAGTGCCGGCGTCCGCCACTTCGGATGCACATAGCCGAAAATACGTTCCGGGAAGACGTTATCCCGCCCCATAACATACAGCAGACGCGACACGCTGGCATGCGATGCCAGGCCTGACGCCAGGGTGTTCACAAAGGTGGTGCACAGGAAAATCGACTGGAACAGCTTCCCGCCAACATACAGCGCAATTTCCGGCAGCGCCGCATCCGGGTCCTTAAAACGACTGATATCAGGGAAGAAGAGCTGCATAAAGAACGAGGCAACGATAAAGATAATGCCGCCGTACACCGCCGTCAGAAAAATCGCTTTCGGGATCGTCCGCGCGGCGTCAGGGGTCTCTTCTGACAGCGTCGTCACCGCGTCAAAACCAAGGAACGAGAAGCAGACGATCGTCGCCCCGGTAATGATCGGGATCAGATGGGCGTTCTGGCTGATAAACGGCTGCAGCGACCAGACGGTACCGACCCCTTCCCCTTTATGCAGTCCCTGCACCACCAGGAAAATAAAGACCACCATGATCGCAATCTGTACCAGTACAAACAGCGTATTAAAGTTTGCGACCAGATTAACGCTTTTAAGGTTTGCCGCCGTCAGAATCGCCACGAACCCCACCACCCAGATCCACGGCGGCACTTCCGGGAACAGCGCCGACAGATAAATCTTCGCCAGTAAGACGTTAATCATCGGTAAGAACAGGTAGTCGAGCAGCGATGACCAACCCACCATAAAGCCGACGTGGGGGCTGATCGACTTTTGCGCGTAGGTGTACGCCGACCCGGCTTCCGGGAACTGCCGCACCAGCTTGCCGTAGCTGATAGCCGTAAACAGCACCCCGGCCAGCGCCAGAATATAGGAGGCGGGAACGTGGCCGTTGCTGATACCGGACACAATCCCGAAGGTATCAAATACCGACATTGGCGTGAGATAGGCAAGCCCCATCACCACCACTTGCCACAGCTTGAGCGACTTGCGCAGTCCGGGTTTGCCGGCGGCAGAAGACACATCGAGTGAAGTGTTAGCAACCATGAGCATCCCCCCCCATGCAAACGTAGGTTTGTGCGCACAACGATCGGGTGACAAACCTGCTTAACAGGGGGGTAAGGCATAAAAAATCGCTTCGGACAGACCAACGAGCGGCGGTTGATTCGGACATCTTGCGGCCTTCATGGCCCCCTTCTCCCTGCGGATATTTGAACATCGGCATCATCTCTTTCCTCGTCACACACTGTGTCGTTAACTGAAGCCCGGTATCGCCTGCGCTCCTTTACGCGACATCCGGGAAATCACTGGAATTCCAGCAAAACGTCCGACCAGGCTCCGCTCAGGCCGTATGATGCAACTTTATCGCCCGACGACAGTGGCCCCTTGCGGGGCGACCATCAGGCGTTTTTCAACATCCACTCAATTTCGGTTTCGGTGATAAGCCGTTCAAACTGCATTAATTCATCATTCTTACAGGCATGGTAAACGTGGCAAAAACGTTCACCCAAACGCGCACGCAGACTATCGTTTTGCATAAACTCCCACAGCGCATCGCTCTGTCGGATCGGGAACGGCAGCCCTTCCTGCTCCAGGCCATTGCCTTCCACTTCTTCCTGCAGCGGCAGCGTATTGTCCAGCCCGTGCAATATGCCGGCGAAGATCGCCGCCATCACCAGATACGGGTTGGCATCCGCGCCGGCCACGCGGTATTCCACCCGGTGGTTTTGACGATCGCCGCACGGGATCCGCAGTGCTACTGTGCGGTTGTTATGCCCCCAGGAAGCCTGGGTCGGGACATACATCCCCGGCTGGAAACGACGCCACGAGTTGACGTTCGGTGCCAGCAGCGCCATCGACGACGGCATCAGGTCAATCATCCCGGCCAGCGCGCGTTTCAACAGTGCAGAATCTTCACCATCGGCATCCGCTAGCACGTTTTCGCCCCGGTGGTTTTGCATGCTGATATGGATATGCATCCCGCTGCCCGCGTGCTCTTCATAGGGCTTGGCCATAAAAGTGGCATGCATCTTATGCTTCTCGGCCATCAAACGCACGAGGCGTTTTAACGCCAGCGCATCATCGCAGGCATCGAGCACGTTATCGGTGTGGTGAAGGTTGATTTCAAACTGGCCCGGTGAGGCTTCAGCTACCGCGCCATCGGCCGGAATCAGCTGCAGCTGGGCCAGCTCATCGATGTCATTGAGCACGTCGGCGAAGTGGTTGAGGTTGTCCACCGAGTAAACCTGGCTCTGGGTGTTGCGATCGCCGGTGCCCGGCGCGCAAGGCGGCTGCAGATAGCCTTCGGCATCACGTTTACGATCCAGTAAATAGAACTCCAGCTCTACCGCTACCACGGGGAACAATCCGCGCTGGCGCAGCTGCTGCCAGAGGCGGTTAAGTACGTTCCGCGGCTCAACGTCAAAGGGAGCGCCATCTTCATCCACCATCGTCAGCTGTACCTGAGCGATAGATTGCGGATCGGCAGCTGAAGGGGTTAAGGTCCCCGGCACCGGGATGCAGGAACGATCCGGCTCTCCCATATCCTGACCCAGCCCGGCCTCTTCCACCACATTACCGAGAATATCCATCGCAAAAACTGACGCCGGGAAGTAACAGCCTTTCTCCAGCTTGCTCAGGCTGGAGACCGGAATACGTTTGCCACGGAAGCAACCGTTCAGGTCGGTCAGCAACACATCGACGTACTGCGTCTCGGGATAACGCTCAAGGTAGCGCTTCACTTCATGAGTGAATGCGCTGCCCCGTCTCTCTTCTGACTGCTGAACAAAATTCTCAACTTCTACAATATTGGTTTCCATCATTCACCGCCGTTGTGTTGGTTTCGGACCGCTGGCTATCTTGCCGTTAAATATAATGTCCACCATTCGAATGTGTATGCAAACAAAATGTTTGTCAAATGTTAAATTAAGTTTGCAAACGGCTATTTGCGCTGCTAGATTGAGAAAATATTGAACGATATGGCCATTTGGCACGCTAAACGGTCATTATTTAGTCCACTTTGTGAGGGCGATCATGGAAAATATAATGTACGGACCAGTTATTGGTGTCGTGATGTGCAGGAACAGGCTGAAGGGTCACCAGACCCAGACTCTGCAAGAAAAGTACCTGAATGCCATTATTAACGCCGGAGGGTTGCCGATTGCCCTGCCGCATGCGCTGGCCGAGCCGGAAATGCTTGCCGCGTTGTTACCTAAACTGGATGGCATCTATCTGCCAGGCAGCCCCAGCAATGTGCAGCCGCACCTTTATGGTGAAAACGGCGATGAGCCTGACGCCGATCCCGGGCGTGATCTTCTGAGCATGGCATTGATTAACGCCGCGCTCGAAAGGCGCATCCCCATTTTCGCCATCTGCCGTGGGTTACAGGAACTGGTTGTCGCCACCGGAGGGACTCTGTATCGTCGTCTTTTCGAACAGCCGGAGCTCCTTGAGCATCGCGAAGATCCGGAGCTGCCGGTTGAACAACAATATGCCCCCTCTCACGAAGTTCTGGTTCAGGAAGGAGGATTACTTTCTCAGTTAATACCGGGCTGCAACACGTTTTGGGTAAACTCGCTACATGGGCAGGGAGCGCGCACCATAAGCTCACGTCTGCGCGTCGAAGCTCGTTCTTCAGATGGACTGGCAGAGGCGGTCAGCGTCAATGACCACCCTTTCGCGCTGGGCGTGCAATGGCACCCGGAATGGAACAGTAGCGAATATGCCCTCTCGCGTTTGTTGTTTGAAGGTTTTATCACCGCCTGTCAGAACCACATGGCTGAAAAGCAGCGGCTCTGACCATTACAGTTAAGGAAATGCAAATATGAGCGATGACGGACTGGCGCCAGGAAAACGTCTGTCAGCGATCCGCCAACAGCTGGGTCTCTCACAACGTCGTGCCGCCGAACTGTCTGGGTTAACACATAGTGCCATCAGCACCATAGAACAGGACAAAGTCAGTCCTGCCATCAGTACGCTGCAAAAGCTGCTGAAAGTTTATGGGCTGTCGCTCTCGGAATTCTTTTCTGAACCAGAAAAACCTGATGAACCCCAGGTGGTGATTAATCAGGATGACCTTATCGAAATCGGCAGTCAGGGGGTTTCGATGAAGCTGGTCCATAATGGAAATCCGAACCGTACGCTGGCGATGATTTTTGAAACTTACCAGCCTGGAACCACGACCGGGGAGAGGATCAAACATCAGGGTGAGGAAATTGGCACCATACTGGAAGGTGAAGTCGTACTGGAGATGAACGGCCAGTCGTATCATCTGGTGGCTGGACAGAGCTATGCCATTAATACCGGCATACCGCACAGTTTCAGCAATACTTCGGCAGGTGTTTGCCGAATTATCAGTGCCCATACTCCCACCACATTCTGATTTTTTAGCCTGAGACTATCTCAGGCTTTCTTCAGGCCAGCGCCGTCGGAAGCCTCTTATCCCGCGGCGCGAAGAACACGCAAATATCCTGCCGCGCAGCGATTCTGCTGCGTCGTGCGGCGGCTTATTTCCTGCGGGCCCACGAATATATACGCGTAAGTCAAACGCGCAATAACGGTATCTGACCCCGGGGACGCCCTACGCCCCGCACGGTCCGGCATGCCCACAATTCGATTATGTGATTAAGGAGTCTTATATGGATTTCAAACATCTGGCCTGGTGGCAGGATAAAGCGCAAAGCATGGAGATTGAAACGCGGTTATTTATTAATGGCGACTATTGCTCTGCTGTCGATAATACCACGTTTGAAACCATCGACCCCGCCGCACAGCAGACGCTGGCGCACGTTGCCCGGGGCAAAAAGGCCGACGTCGAACTCGCCGTTCAGGCCGCCCGCCGCGTGTTCGATCGCGGCGACTGGTCCCAGGCCTCGCCGGCGCAGCGCAAAGCCGTGCTGAACAAGCTGGCGGACCTGATGGAGCTCCATCGTGAAGAGCTGGCGCTGCTGGAAACCCTTGATACCGGGAAACCGATCCGCCACAGCCTGCGCGACGATATTCCCGGTGCCGCCCGCGCCATCCGCTGGTATGCCGAAGCCATCGACAAAGTGTATGGCGAAGTGGCCCCTACTGGCGCCAATGAACTGGCGATGATCGTCCGCGAACCGGTAGGCGTCATCGCCGCCGTGGTGCCGTGGAACTTCCCTCTGCTGCTGGCCTGCTGGAAGCTTGGCCCGGCGCTGGCAACCGGCAACAGCGTGATCCTGAAACCGTCAGAAAAATCTCCGCTGACGGCCCTGCGTCTGGCCGGGCTGGCGAAAGAGGCCGGCCTGCCGGACGGCGTGCTGAACGTGATCAGCGGCTACGGCCATGAAGCGGGTCAGGCCCTGTCCCTGCACCCCGACGTCGAGGTGCTCACCTTTACCGGCTCCACCCGGACCGGCAAACAGCTGTTAAAAGATGCCGGCGACAGCAACATGAAACGCGTCTGGCTGGAAGCGGGCGGCAAGAGCGCCAACATCGTCTTTGCCGACTGCCCGGATCTGCAAAAGGCGGTTAACGCCACCGCCGGCGGCATCTTCTACAACCAGGGCCAGGTCTGCATCGCCGGTACCCGTCTGCTGGTTGAAGCGAGCATCGCCGACGAGTTTCTGCGTCGCCTGCAGGAGCAGGCTCGCCTCTGGCAGCCGGGCAACCCGCTGGATCCGCAGACCACCATGGGCATGTTGATTGATAACACCCATGCCGACAGCGTGCACAGCTTCATCCGCGTCGGAGAAAGCCACAGCACCCTGCTGCTCGACGGGCGTAAAAACCCGTGGCCCGCCGCCGTCGGCCCGACAATTTTCGTTGACGTTGACCCGGCTTCCCCGCTGAGCCGCGAGGAGATTTTTGGCCCGGTGCTGGTAGTGACCCGCTTCACCTCAGAAGAAGAAGCCCTGCGTCTTGCCAATGACAGCAATTACGGCCTGGGCGCCGCGGTCTGGACGCGCGATCTTTCCCGCGCCCACCGGATGAGCCGCCGTCTGAAAGCCGGCTCCGTATTTGTGAACAACTATAACGATGGTGACATGACCGTGCCGTTTGGCGGGTATAAGCAGAGCGGCAACGGACGCGACAAATCGCTGCACGCGCTGGAAAAATTCACCGAACTGAAAACGATATGGATGACTCTGGAGTCTTAATCATGACCGAACATACCACCAGTTATTATGCCGCCAGCGCCAACCGCTACGAACCCTTTCCGACGCTGAGCGAATCCATCAGCTGCGATGTCTGTGTTGTCGGCGGCGGCTATACCGGCCTCTCTTCGGCCCTGCATCTGGCCGAAATGGGCTACGACGTAGTGCTGCTGGAAAGCGCGCGCATTGGCTTTGGCGCAAGCGGGCGCAACGGCGGCCAGCTGGTCAACTCCTACAGCCGCGATATCGACGTGATTGAACGAACCTACGGCCCCGATACGGCACGCATGCTCGGCAGCATGATGTTCGAGGGCGGCAATATTATTCGCGAGCGCATTCAGCGCTATCAGATCCAGTGCGACTACCGCCCCGGCGGTCTGTTTGTGGCGATGAACCACAAGCAGCTGGAAACTCTGGAAGAGCAGAAAGCGAACTGGGAGCGCTACGGTAATCAGCAACTGGAGCTGCTGGACGCCAACGCCATCCGCCAGGAAGTCAACAGCGACCGTTACACCGGCGCCCTGCTTGACCATAGTGGCGGGCATATTCATCCGCTGAACCTGGCCATCGGCGAAGCGGATGCCATTCGCCTTAACGGCGGCCGGGTGTACGAACAGTCGCCGGTGACCCGCATCCAGCACACCAGCCCGGCAGTGGTCACTACCGCCAAAGGCCAGGTCACCGCCCGCTACGTGATCGTCGCCGGCAACGCCTACCTTGGCGATAAAGTGGAGCCCGAACTGGCCAAACGCAGCATGCCGTGCGGCACCCAGGTCGTCACCACCGAACCGCTTTCGGACGAGATGGCGCGCTCGCTGATCCCGAAAAACTACTGCGTGGAAGATTGTAACTACCTGCTGGATTACTACCGCCTGACCGGCGACAACCGCCTGCTTTACGGCGGCGGCGTAGTCTACGGCGCCCGTGACCCGGACGACGTCGAACGCCTGATTATGCCGAAGCTGCTGAAAACTTTCCCGCAGTTGAAAGGGGTGAAAATCGATTACCGCTGGACCGGCAACTTCCTGCTGACGCTCTCGAGGATGCCGCAGTTTGGCCGCCTGGATAACAATATTTATTACATGCAGGGCTACAGCGGCCACGGCGTGACCTGTACCCACCTCGCCGGGAGGCTGATCTCCGAACTGCTACGCGGGGATGCCGAGCGCTTCGACGCCTTTGCCAACCTGCCGCACTATCCGTTCCCGGGTGGGCGCAGCTTACGTATTCCGTTTACCGCCATGGGCGCGGCGTACTACAGCCTGCGCGATCGGCTGGGCGTTTAATCCCCTCAGCCGACGGCGCCCGCCGTCGGCAAGGTTGCCTCACTCTTTTGCTGGGGAAGGCTCTGCGGGAAATGCTGCTGAAAGTAGTGGCGCAAAAACTCCACGCAGATGCGAATTTTCGCCGAGGTCGCCAGTCGCGACACATACACCGCCCAGATACTGGCGGGCTGATAGTACTCGGGCAGCAGATGCAGCAGATTGCCGCTGGCGATATTTTCCCTGACGTCCCACCACGAGCGCAGCGCAATGCCCTGCCCCTCCAGACACCACTGGTGAACAATTTCGCCGTGGTTCGACGACAGCGGCCCGGTCACTTTAATCGCGTGTTCTCCCTCTTTATCGTGCAGCTGCCAGACACCAAAAGGCCGGTCGCGCTCTTTGATCACCAGGCAAGGCAGTGCGGCAAGGTCGCTCAGCTGTTTTGGCCGGGAATGGCGGGCCACAAATTCCGGCGAGGCGCAGAGAATACGGTGATTGGTGGCCAGCTTGCGGGCAATCAGATGAGGAGCGATATCGTCCCCCACGCGGATATCCAGATCGACGCCTTCATTAGCCAAATCCACCAGCCGGTCGGCGACATCAAAACGGATCTCCAGTTGCGGATAACGCAGGGCCAGCTCAGACAGGGCCGGAGCGACCACCCGGCGGCCAAAACCAAAACTGCTGATAATCCGCAGCGTCCCCTGCGGCACCTGCCGCACATCGGAAAGCTCATCCATCATCTGGTCGACATCCTGCAAAATGCGCTGTCCCCACTCGTAGATACGCTCTCCCTCTTCGGTGATGGCAACCCGGCGGGTGGTGCGGTGCAGCAGCTGGACATTGAGCGTTTGCTCCAGCAACGACACCCGCTTGCTGACAAACGCCGGTGAGACGCCCAGCTCTTCGGCGGCGGCGGCAAAACCGGCGCGACGGGCAACCAGCATAAAGACGCGTAAATCGTTCAGCAGCGGCAGATTATTCATGATTCGTGTTTTATGTTTCACCAGTTGACGGGATTAATTATGAATCAGTCAATTATAGGATAGCGATGAAGTCAATTTTCCTTACCGCAAACTGAGAACAACGATGAATAAAACCCTACGTATTGCCGCCATCCCCGGCGATGGCATCGGTAAAGAAGTGCTACCTGAGGGCATTCGCGTACTGCAGGCCGCCGCCGAGCGCTGGGGGCTGGCGTTAAGCTTCGAGCACATTGAATGGGCCAGCTGCGATTACTACGCCCGGCACGGGAAAATGATGCCCGACGACTGGCAGGCGCAACTGAAACCGTTCGATGCTCTCTATTTCGGCGCGGTCGGCTGGCCAGCTATCGTGCCGGATCACATCTCCCTGTGGGGCTCGCTGCTGAAGTTCCGCCGCGAGTTTGACCAGTACGTCAACCTGCGTCCGGTGCGCCTGTTTCCTGGGGTTCCCTGCCCGCTGGCCGGCAAGCAGCCCGGCGATATCGATTTTTACGTGGTGCGCGAGAATACCGAAGGGGAATATTCCGCCCTCGGTGGGCATGTCAATCCGGGGACCGAGCATGAAGTGGTGATTCAGGAGTCGGTGTTTACCCGCCGCGGCGTAGATCGGATCCTGCGCTACGCCTTTGAGCTGGCGCAAAGCCGCCCACGTAAAACGTTAACGTCAGCCACCAAATCCAACGGCCTCGCCATCAGCATGCCGTTCTGGGATTCACGCGTTGAAGCGATGTCCCGGCACTATCCGCAGGTGCAGTGGGATAAGCAGCATATCGATATTCTGTGCGCCCGTTTTGTGCTGCAGCCGGAACGTTTTGATGTGGTGGTCGCCTCAAACCTGTTCGGCGATATTCTCTCCGACCTTGGCCCGGCCTGTACCGGCACCATCGGGATTGCCCCGTCAGCAAACCTCAATCCTGAGCGCACCTTCCCGTCGCTGTTTGAAGCGGTGCACGGTTCGGCGCCGGATATCTACGGCAAAAATATCGCCAACCCCATCGCCACCATCTGGGCCGGGGCGATGATGCTCGATTTCCTCGGCAACGGAGATGCGCGTTATCGGGCCGCCCATGACGGCATTCTGGCGGCGATTGAGCAGACCATCGCCAGCGGACCGAAAACGCCGGATATGCAGGGCAGCGCCTCTACCCAACAGGTGGGCGCTGCAATTTGCCAGGCGCTGGGCCGGTAAGAAAAATCCCCCGGAGGCGGCGCGTTGCGCCTGTCCGGGCTACCGCGAGCCCGTAGCCCGGTCAGCGCAGCGCCACCGGGGAGGACGTCCGGGTTACAGCTCCAGCTCCCGTTGCAGCAGCGCGGCAATCGCCTCGCTGCTTTCCGCCGTCACCAGCGATTGGCGGAACGCTTCGTGCATAATGCGTCGCGCCAGCCTCGAGAAGATCCGCATATGCTGGTCGCCGGCGGAATGCTTGTTGAGGGTCAGCATAATCACAAACTGCGCCTCGTCATCACCCCACGCCACCGGCTGCGCCAGACGCGCCACGCTGATGGTCGACTGCTCAATATGCTCTGACTTGCTGTGCGGAATGGCAAAGCTAAAGCCTAACCCCGTGGAGAACACCGCCTCACGAGCCCACAGGTCGGCCTCCAGCTTGCGTGGGTAGCGGCAGCGGCCGGCCAACAGCAGGTTATCGGTCATGCCTTTGAGCACCTCCTCTTTACTGCGCCAGTCGCTGTTGAGGGTAATGCACTGGGCAGTAATCAGCGGCGCATCCTGCTGGGTCATGCGGAACTGGGCCAGCAGATGCTCTATCTCCAGCGAGGTGCGGCACTGCATCGCCTGATTCAGCAGTTGCCGACAGGCGCGGCTGTCGAGCTGTGCCAGACGCGCTTTGGTCGCCGGGATCGACGGCGCGCTCATGCTCAGCTCGTCCAGCCCCAGTCCCACCAGCAGCGGCAGCACCGACCCCTTAGCCCCCAGCTCGCCGCACAGGCCGATCCATTTCCCCTGGCGATGCACCGCCTGAACCGCATAATCCAGCGCGCGTAAAAACGCCGGATTGAGGCTGTTATAGTGGCGCGTCACCCGGGCGTTATCACGATCCACCGCCAGCAAATACTGGGTCAGGTCGTTGCTGCCGATACTAAAGAAATCAATCTCTTCACAGCACTGGTCGATGATAAACATCACCGACGGCACTTCGAGCATAATGCCGAAGGGGATCGTCTCATCAAACGGAATATGCTCGCTACGCAGCGACTGTTTCGCATCCGCCAGCTGCTCTTTCACCCACAGGATCTCCTCCATTGAGGAAATCATCGGGATCATAATTTTCAGCGAGCCGTGCGCCGACGCGCGCAATATGGCCCGCAGCTGGGTACGGAACAGCGCCTGATACTCTTCATAGATCCGCACCGCCCGGTAGCCGAGGAACGGGTTGTTCTCCGCCGGGATATTGAGGTAGGACACGGGCTTATCGCCGCCGATATCCATGGTGCGAATGATGATGCTGCGCCCGTTGGCTGGCTCCAGCGCCTGGCAAAAAATATTGTAGAGTTCGTTTTCCGACGGCGCGCTTGGGCGATCCATATACAGCATTTCGGTGCGGAACAGTCCCACCGACTGCGCGCCATGGCCGAACGCCGCCGCGGCCTCGACAGAGTGCGCAATATTCGCCGCCACCTCTACGCGAATGCCGTCTTCAGTCCGGCCCGCTTTATCCAGCCAGCCCTGTTGCTGCTGGTGTATTTGCGCCTGCACCCAGGCCTCCTGCCGGTAGTAGCGTGTCACCGCCTCATCCGGCTGCACCACCACCAGACCAGCATTGCCGTCGATCTGCACCGGCTGGTCAACCCACGGCAGTAGTGCCGTCACATCGACCCCCACCAGGGTTGGAATATTGAACGATCGCGCGAGGATCACCGTATGCGAGGTAGTGCCGCCGCTGCGCAACAGCAGGCCTTTGAGCAGCGTTTTATCCAGCTCCAGAAACTGACTGGGGGTTAACTCATCGGCAAGGCAGACGGACGCTTGCATCAGTTTGCCCGGCGCCGGAAAGCGCGATTCGCCATAGATATGCTGCAGCAACTGGAAGCAGACATCGCGAACGTCCAGCACCCGTTCCTGCAAATACGCGTTACCGGAGGCGCTGAACTGCGCGCAAAAATGTTCACCAGTGGCGACGATGGCCTCGGCGCAGCTCAGGCCGGTCAGCAGCCCGCCCAGCAGGTGCTGGCGCAGCGAGGCATCGGTCGCCAGAGAGCGATGCGCTTCAAGGATCGCGCTGGCGGTGCCATCGTTGTCCAGCAGCCGAAACGCGATATTTTTAACCAGCAGCGTCAGGCCGTTATCCAGTAACGCCTGCTCCTGCTCGATACTCCCCGCCGCAGGCAGCGTCCCGGCGTCGCGCAGATCCAGAGATTTCAGGTGCGTGAGCACGCCTCCGGCACTGCCCGCACAGACCGGTAACGCGTGAAACAGGGTCGGATTAAGGCGTGACAGCGATTGCGGCACCGGCTGGATATCCATCTTGTCCACCGTCGGCAACGGCGCATCGCAGTGCGGAAACTCATCACGCATAAACGCCGACAGCGCATCGAACGCCTGCTGCTGGTCCTGACCTGCAATAATCAGCTGGCAGCCATCCCCTTTGAGGGTATTCGTGCCGATAATCGCCAGCGCGCTTTTGGCGTTGCCGCGCCCGTCGCCGCGGGTATTGACCCATTCGACCGAAGACGAAAACCTGTTACACAGCGTTTCTACCAGACTTGCCGGTCGCGCATGGACGCCATTGGGCAAATCACATATGAATTCAATTACCAGAGCCATCGCCTTCCTCCTGAGCAATGCGTGAGTTATTCAAAAGGTAAAGAATGTCTTTGCCAGTCACTACGCGACAAAACTGGCAATTACTGGACAATTGTATGCTTCGTTCGTTTTTATGCTCGCCATCACAAATCCCGTGGCAACATCATTCAATCTCCCGGCAAGACTAACATTTGAGGTGGATCGCAATTTTCTGCTCACCTTACAAATATCCAGTAAATGCACTTTTTCTCTACTGTTTTAAGCGTCGCCCTTTTTCTAAGGTTGATGCATCAACTCAGTCACGGGCCACACAGCGCTCAGGAGAAAAATGATGAACGAACTGGTGCAAATACTAAAAAATACACGCCAGCATCTTATGACCGGGGTCTCGCACATGATCCCCTTTGTCGTGTCCGGGGGGATCCTGCTGGCGGTCTCCGTCATGTTGTATGGCAAGGGGGCGGTGCCCGATGCGGTCTCCGACCCTAACCTCAAAAAACTGTTTGATATTGGCGTGGCCGGCCTGACGCTGATGGTGCCGTTTCTGGCGGCCTATATCGGCTACTCCATCGCCGACCGCGCGGCGCTGGCCCCTTGTGCCATCGGCGCCTGGGTCGGCAACAGCTTTGGCGCCGGTTTCTTCGGCGCGCTGATTGCCGGGCTGATTGGCGGCCTGGTGGTCTACTACCTGAAAAAAATCCCGGTGCACAAAGTGCTGCGCTCGGTGATGCCTATCTTCGTTATTCCCATTATCGGCACCTTTATTACCGCCGGGATCATGATGTGGGGCCTCGGTGAGCCGATTGGCGCGCTGACCGCCAGCCTGACCGGCTGGCTGCAGGGAATGCGCGAAGGCAGCATCATCGTGCTGGCCGTCATTATGGGGCTGATGCTGGCCTTCGACATGGGCGGCCCGGTCAACAAAGTCGCCTACGCCTTCATGCTGATCTGCGTCTCACAAGGGGTCTACAGCGTGGTCGCCATCGCCGCCGTCGGTATCGCCGTACCGCCGCTGGGCATGGGGCTGGCGACGCTGATTGGCCGCAAATACTTCTCTGCGGAAGAGCGCGAAACCGGTAAAGCCGCGCTGGTGATGGGGTGCGTAGGCGTCACCGAAGGCGCGATTCCTTTCGCCGCCGCTGACCCGCTGCGGGTGATCCCCGCCAATATGATTGGCGCGGCGGCAGGCTGCGTGACCGCAGCGCTGCTCGGCGCACAGTGTTACGCCGGCTGGGGCGGGCTGATTGTCCTGCCGGTGGTGCAGGGCAAAGGCGGCTTTATTGCGGGCCTGCTGGTGGGAGCCGTGGTCAGCGCGGGCTGCGTCATCCTGCTCAAAGCCCTCGCCAGAAAGAAAGCGTCCGCCGCGAAAGCCGACGACGAGATAGATCTTGATTTCGAAATTAACTGATACACGGGAAGGAATATTGTATGACCAAAATTATCGCCGTTACCGCTTGCCCGTCTGGCGTTGCCCATACCTATATGGCCGCCGAGTCGCTGGAGAGCGCCGCCAAAACTAAGGGCTGGCAGGTCAAAGTCGAAACGCAGGGCTCTATCGGGATTGAGAACGAGCTAAACAGCGAAGACGTCGCCAGCGCCGATATCGTGATCCTCACTAAAGATATCGGTATCAAGTTCGAAGAACGCTTCGCCGGCAAAACCATCGTGCGCGTCAACATCAGCGACGCGGTGAAACGGGCCGACGCCATTATGAACAAAATCGACAGCCATCTTGCCCAGAAGGCCTGAATGAATAACGCGGGGCACGGTTTGTGCCCCGCCTGAATAACATGGAGTTTGTCATGACCAATCGCACTCAACGCCTGAAAGATCGTCTGTTCGCCCAGCCGCGGGAGATCTCCCTCGAGCGCGCCCTGCTCTATACCGCCAGCCATCAGCAGACAGAAGGAGAACCGGTGATGATCCGCCGGGCCAAAGCGACCGCCTGGATCCTCGACCATGTGCAGATTTCGATTCGTGATGATGAACTGATCGCCGGTAACCGTACCGTGAAGCCGCGTGCCGGGATTATCTCTCCGGAGATGGACCCCTACTGGCTGCTTAACGAGCTGGATAGTTTCCCGACCCGTCCTCAGGACCGCTTCAACATCAGTGAAGAAGACCAGCGCATCTACCGGGAAATGCTGTTCCCCTACTGGGAAAAGCGCTCAATGAAGGACTTTATCAACCAGCAGATGACCGATGAGGTAAAACGCGCCATCAGCACGCAGATTTTTAGCGTGAACCAGACCGATAAAGGCCAGGGACATATCATCATCGACTACCCACGCCTGCTGGGCAATGGCCTCGCCGCGCTGGTGGCGGAACTGGATGCGCTCCACGCCCAGCACCCGCAAAACGCGTTTTACGAGGCGGTGCTGATCCTGCTGCAGGCCTCCCAGCGCCATATCCTGCGCTATGCGGCCCTGGCCGATGAGATGGCCGTCGCCTGCGTTGACCCGCTGCGGCGCAAGGAACTGGAAACCATTGCCGCCACGTCGCGCCACAATGCGCGGCACCGTCCGGAAGATTTCGCCCAGGCCTGCCAGCTGTTCTGGTATATGAACATCATTTTGCAGTATGAATCTAACGCCAGTTCGATTTCCCTGGGACGTTTTGACCAGTACATGCTGCCCTATTATCAGGCGTCGCTGAATCGCGGCCAGGACCCGCAGTTCCTGCAGGAGCTGCTGGAGTCACTGTGGGTGAAATGTAACGATATCGTCCTGCTGCGTTCCACCAGCAGCGCGCGCTATTTCGCCGGCTTCCCTACCGGCTATACCGCCCTGCTCGGCGGCCTGAGCGAAACCGGGCGCAGCGCGGTGAATATCCTCTCCTTTTTGTCCCTCGACGCCTATCAGAACGTTCGCCTGCCGCAGCCGAACCTCGGCGTGCGGGTCAACGAGCTGATTGACCGCCCTTTCCTGCGCAAAACCGCCGAGACCATCCGCCTGGGCACCGGCATTCCACAGATCTTCAACGATGAAGTGGTGATCCCGGCGTTTCTCAACCGCGGCGTGTCGCTGGAAGATGCGCGGGATTACGCGGTGGTCGGCTGCGTAGAGCTGTCGATCCCCGGACGGACGTACGGCCTGCACGATATCGCGATGTTCAACCTGCTGAAGGTGATGGAAATCGTGATGCTGGAAAATGAAAACAACCCGGACATCACCTGGGACGGGCTGATGGTGCAGATCCGTGACAAGATCCGCTACTACATCAAGCTCATGGTCGAAGGCAGCAATATCTGCGATATCGGCCACCGCGACTGGGCACCGGTGCCTTTGCTCTCCTCGTTCGTCGAGGATTGCGTGCCGCATGGCAAAGACATTACCGAAGGCGGCGCGCGCTATAACTTCTCCGGCGTGCAGGGTATCGGCATTGCCAACCTGAGCGATTCGCTACACGCCCTAAATGGGATGGTGTTTGAGCAACAACGCCTGAGCTTCGCGGAGCTGGTTGCAGTGCTGAAAGCCAACTTCCAGACGCCGGAGGGCGACAAAATTCGCGCCCGGCTGATCAACCGCTTTGAAAAATACGGTAACGATATCGACGACGTGGACAACATCAGCGCCGATCTGCTGCGCTTTTACTGTAAAGAGGTGGAACGCTACGAGAACCCACGCGGCGGCCGCTTTACCCCCGGATCCTACACCGTCTCTGCCCACGTGCCGCTGGGCTCGGTGGTCGGCGCGACGCCGGACGGACGCCTGGCCGGTGAACAGCTGGCGGACGGCGGACTGTCGCCGATGGTCGGTCAGGATGCCCTCGGGCCAACGGCGGTGCTGAAATCGGTGAGCAAGCTGGATAACACCCTGCTTTCCAACGGGACGCTGCTGAACGTCAAATTCACCTCGGCGACGCTGGCCGGAGATAGCGGGCTCAACAAGCTGGCAGATTTTTTACAAGCCTTCACCCGGCTGAAGCTGCAGCATATTCAGTTCAACGTGGTCAACGCCGATACGCTGCGGGAAGCCCAGCAACGACCGCAGGATTTTGCCGGTCTGGTGGTGCGCGTCGCGGGCTACAGCGCCTTTTTCGTCGAGCTGTCGCAGGAGATTCAGGATGACATTATCCGTCGCACCGCGCATCAGCTGTGAGGTGATGGCCACGCGTGCCGACAGGGCACGCATTTTTAACATCCAGCGCTACTCGTTGAACGACGGTCGGGGTATCCGTACCGTCGTGTTCTTTAAGGGCTGTCCGCACGCCTGTCCGTGGTGCGCTAACCCGGAGTCGATCTCGCCCAAAATCCAGACCGTGCGTCGGGAGAGCAAGTGCCTGCACTGCGCCCATTGCCAGCAGGATGTGGTCGAATGCCCCACCGGTGCCTGGGAGCAAATAGGCCGCGACGTCACCCTGGATAATCTGCTGAAGGAGGTGCTGAAAGATGAGGTCTTCTTCCGCGCCTCCGGCGGCGGTGTCACGCTGTCGGGCGGCGAAGTGCTGATGCAGGCTGAATTTGCTACGCATCTGCTGCGCCGGCTGCGCGAATGGGGGATCCGCACCGCCATTGAAACGGCGGGCGACGCCGCATTCAGCCGCTTTTTCCCGCTGGCGCAAACCTGCGATGAAGTGCTGTTTGATCTGAAAATTATGGATGACGCCCGGGCTCAAACGGTACTGCAGATAAATATGCCGCGGGTACGGGATAATTTCACCCGGCTGGTCGCGGCGAATATTCAGGTTATTCCCCGGGTGCCGCTCATTCCGGGGTATACCCTCAACGAAGAGAATTTCCGCCAGATTCTGGCGTTCCTGGCCCCCTTTAAGCTGCCCGAAATTCATCTTCTGCCGTTCCATCAATACGGCGAAGCCAAATATCACTTACTGGGAAAAATCGGGGCAATGTCGCGAGTTCGCGCCCCGGAGGCGTCTGAAATTCACCCCTTCAGGGCGCTGGCTGAACAGTCCGGTTTTCAGGTGACCATCGGCGGATAACGCCAGGAGGATACGATGGATGTTAATATCGTTGCCGTAACGGCCTGCGTCAGCGGCGTCGCGCATACCTACATGGCGGCCGAGCGTCTGGAAAAGGTGGGCCACCTTGAAAAGTGGCATATTAAAATCGAGACCCAGGGCGCGCTGGGAGTAGAGAACAAAATCACGGCTGACGATATCGCCCATGTTGATGTCGTCCTGCTGGTGACGGATATTGAAATTGACGACGCAAAACGTTTTCACGGCATCCGCACCATTAAGACCAGCATCAAAACCTTCCTGTTGCAGCCGCAGCTGATTATCGAGGCGGTGAAGTGCATTATGAAAAAGCCGGTGGTTTATATCGACATCCCCTGAACCCGGGGAGAATCCTTCTTCGGGCATCTTCAGTTTTCCCCGGAGGCGGTGCTGTGCACCTGTGCGGGCTACACGACCGGAGACGATGCTGGCCTGCCGCCTCCGGGGAACAACACCAAACGGCAACGTCAAATTTAGGCTACGCCCAGCAGCCATTTTTGCGCCGGCGTCAGGCGGCTCGCGGTCTGCGGCGTTAACCAGCGCTGCTGATCCTGCTGCGCGGTATCTTCCCGGTCGATGTACAACCCGTGCAGTACCCGGCGCCTGCTGCCGACCCGATTGCGGGTCCCGCCATGCCAGGCATGGGCGTTATAAATCATCACGCTGCCCGCCGGTGCGGCAAATACCACCTCGTCAGGGTGCGTTAACTCCGGATCGTCCAGCACCTCTTCCGGCAGCTCTGGGCGCTGATGCGTGCCGGGAATAATACGCGGCGCGCCATTTTCCGCGCTTAAATCATCGATAGCCCAAATGGTGTTCACCAGATGTACTTTCGGAAAATCCGGACGGGGTTTCTTCCAGTCCGCATGCAGCGGCTGCTGGCCGCCGTTAAACAACGCTTCCCGCGCGTTCAGGCTGGAAACCTTAAAATCGCCCTGAAAAACATACTGGCAGGCGGAGAGGATCAGCGGATGCGACCAGACTTTTTCCCAAATCACCCCTTTGTTAATCAGGTTGGCAATGCGCGTCGCCGTTGCCTCCTGATGATGTTCAATCGCCAGATTATCGCCCTCTTTCTCGACGATAGCGTCAATCAACTCGCGCATCGCCGCCAGCCACTCCGGGTCCGCAACGTTATGCACCACGGTATAGCCCAGGGTATCCAGCTCTTCTTTCATCTTCGGAGGCAGTTCGATGTTCGCCCCCAGCGCATTCAGATAAACCGCAGATTGTTGTTCCATATTTATATTCCTTAACGTATCGATAACACAGAACAAACTCTAAGCTGCGGCGAGGCGGAAAACATGAAGGCAAAACTACGAAAAACTGGACACGCGTACACGGCAGGGAAAAATGTGACACGCCTCAAAGTCTGTCGTCCCGACCCGTCTGCTCGATGCGATCCATGATGTGAATAGCGCATCGTGCACGCTCAGCTGTTATAAAATAGATGACAATCAACAAGATAATTACTCCATGCTAAGGCCTACAGGATGATTGACGATCTGGCAGATATTTTAAATCGTTTGGTAAATCAGAAAGATAATCTGCATGCCAGGTTCCCCGACCCGGATATCTCCGAGCCCGCGCTGGCGCTGAAAGTCCCGTTTCCGCGACTGGAAATTGTGCTCGAGGGTGAGCTAAAGGAGAACGGGCTGCCGCTGTCGGAGACAATGCTCTCCGCCTCACAGGTCCTGTATGTTCAGGCCGGAAAATGGACGCTGCCGGAATGGAACGGGCCGGCATCGACGCTCAGCATCCTGTTTGGCCGCCAGAAGCTGGGGTTTTGTCTGCAGCACTGGGACGGCAAACAGCTGCGGACGGAAAAACAGAACGTCGCCCGTCTGGGGCCGCGGGTCGGCTCCTATCTGCTGCTGTCGCTGAATGAAATCTGTCTGCAGCCGGACCCGGTGACCGCCCGACTGGTGGTCTCTGCGTTATTGAGCCACTGTCTTGAGCAACTGGTGGGGCTGGAGATGCGGGTCAGCCGCAGTCGCGACCTGTTTATGGCGGTGCAGGATTATCTTGAAGAGCACCTCAGCCAGCCTTTAACCCGCGAATCGGTAGCCAGGCGCTTTCACATTACGCCTAACTACCTGTCGCATATTTTCCAGAAATCAGGCTCCGTCGGCTTCAATGAATTCCTCACCAGCGTGCGCCTGGAAAAGGCGAAAAAACTGCTGCGCGGCTACGATCTCAAGGTCAAAGAGATTGCCCACAACTGCGGATTTGTCGATAGCAACTACTTCTGCCGGGTATTCAAACGCTACACCGAGCGCTCGCCGTCCGAATACCGCCGCCACTGCCGCAGCGCGCAGCAGGGGTAAGGCAAGGCCATGCTAGACAGCCCACTCCACCCGGCCGCGACCGTTGTGTTTCGCAGCATAGAGCGCTTCATCCACTTTCTTAATAAACGCATCCTGGGGTTCATCTTTTTCCCGCATCCCAACGCCAATGCTCACCGACAGCGGATAATCGTGATTAATCAGAATGGAACCGACATTGAGCAGAATGGACTCTGCGAGCTGTGCCACCTCATCGGCGGGCATCCCGTCAACGATGATAGCAAACTCCTCGCCGCCGATCCTCGCCGGCAGGACCGTGTTGCTGGTCAGTTTCGACAGTTGCTTACCCAGCGCGAATAGCACCTCATCGCCCACCAGATGGCCGTAGGTATCGTTAATCTTCTTGAAGAAATCGATATCGAGGATCATCAACGCCACCGGGCTATGGTCCTGTTTTTCGCGGATCGTATCGATAAAGAAACGTCGGTTAGGCAGCTGGGTCAGTTCATCTTTTAATGACTGGGAGCGCGCGTCGACGTACAGAACGTTAATCCGTTCGATGATTTTGTAGATGCCAATCGTGGTCAATAGCATGCCCGACAGCCGCAACAGATCTTCGCAGTAGTACCCCATCCATCTCGGCTGAACGAACATTTCATCCATTAAATCAAAGGTGCCCCCGGCTATCCACAGCAGCAGCCCGTAGCGCACCCAGTTCACCGCGACATGGCTCATTCTGACTTTCGACGAGATCCACAACATAAAGACCAAAAACAGCAGCGCCAGCAAATCGATATACAGCCCGGCTTTAGCAAAAATCACGTCCCAGGGGCCTAATGGTGTCGAAATGGCAATACATAACGTGGCGACGGCGACGATCACCAGTAACGCCGGGAAAAGGTTGGTATGGGGACTGACTGGCTGGGTTTTTATATTGATATTCTTTTCTGAGTTCAACATCGGCATGTCTCTCGGCGGTATCAGAACTTTTCAACAGGTAGCATAGCAGCCCGTGGTTTTTCGTCGAATAAAAATGATAATTTTCTGAGGGTTAAAGATAAATTCGGTTTGATTTCAAGGAATCATAAGGATGTGACGAAAAGAATAGACTGACCCCGCGGAATTTTTCCAACGTGCTACCAATCCATGGCGACGAGGTCAGTGGCGCGGATGGTATCACGTTAGTGCTGCGGAAATTTAGCTATGGATGCTGGGTGCAAGGACTTTGCAGGACTGTGGAATGCCGGAAGATTCTGTTACTGAGACAGCGAGAAATTTTATGAAAAGCACGAAGCCCACCGAAAAATAATGGGGTCAAAGCCATTTATGAATTTCCATGCCAACTGACCGAGGCAAGATTGCCATCATTTATCTACCGGGACTATGATAACAGTACCTGCATCACTAGCCACATCTGGCAGGCTAAACACTAAATATAAGGTGTCGTTATGGCTATTGATCCGGAAATAATATATCTGGAAATTTTAGAAAATATCCTAATGGCAACGCTTGACCCGCAATTTTGGAAACCCGCGCTGCAGAAACTTGCGTTACTGACAGGACATCAGTACGCAGCATTGCTTTATTATGACAAAGGTAATGCGCATCTGATGTCAGATTCATTGCTCTTCGATGACAAGGTCTTTACGGCCTACCGGGATGTGTTTCTGGCAATCGATCCTGCTGAAAAAATATTGACGGGATTACCTATCGGGCAAATGTACAGAGACAGAGATTTTTTAGGAGATAAATTCATCACTAACAGTATTTATTACAATGAATTTCATCACCCGAACGATCTTAATTATCTAACCAGCGTTAAGTTATGTACCATCAATGGCTATTCCACCTATCTATCGCTGATGACAGCGAATGACGCTACCTATCCCCGACCTGAACAATTTGACGTGTTCCGGCGCCTTATCCCAGCGTTAATTGCCGCTAGTCAGATTCACGCCAGGTTTGAACAGCTTCGTAATACCATTAAATATCAGAGTACCGTCATCGATAACGGGATTTACCCGGTCTGGCTGGTGGATCATGCCGGGAAAATTCTTTACGCCACTGCCCACGCCGAAAATTACCAGCGCAACAATCATAAGGTGGTCTGGCCCGTGGGGGCTGACACGCTAAACCTCAATACCGACAGTAAAAAACTGAGACATGCTATCGAACAGGCCACTCTGACAACCGCGCGACCTCGGGCAGGATTATGCTATACCGCCGGACGGAATCCCACACCGATTCTGGTCATTCCGGCCCCACGAAATCCCGGTACAGCTTGCATCATCATTCCTGAGCCTTTCTTCAGCAGCAATGCATTAATGGAGCTATTTAATGTCAAACCCGCCGAGAATGCGGTGGCAGAACTGCTGGTCAGAGGGATGACCCCGAATGAATGCGCCTTGCATCTTGGCGTGTCCATCACCACCGTCAGAACCCACCTTAGCGCTCTTTACCGGAAGACACACACCCGTAATCAGTCTGAACTCCTGCTCATTATCAGGGCTATTCACGGCTAATTTTTTTTAACCACTCATTCATTTGAATGAATGTAGGTTATCTTTCCACCATTATACTTAACCTTATACAAGGGTAATTTTTAGGACCCTGTAACAGGCATGGATAAGACCAGGCAATCAAACAATCCAGGTGCATATTATTTTATCTTCAAGCGCCAACCATAAGTGAGTTTAATATTAACGAGGAGTACACTTATGTCTTCATCACACAGTTACTCATTTTTAGTTTATCTTGTGTTTTTTATCGTTATCTTTGGCACATTACTTTCAATTTTAGTCATCCGCAAGTCTCTTCCTAAAGAATGGTCTTTAGCTGATGCGCTTTCTGAAGATGTTGAATTATCCGCTACCACAGAGGTTAAAGAATCTAAGAACGGCGTTGATACAGTGACAAAGACTCCCCTTTATGATGGTGATGGTAAACCGTTTCTGGTCACAGAAATGAAAGCCAGTTCAAGCCGACTTATTGCACTGATCGGTATGCTGGTCATTTTGTTCATGTATATCGGCTTCGGATCATTATTACTGCTTGATTTTGGCAAGAACAATAAAATATCAGACCCAGATGCTCTTAGTGAAATCATTAAATTCCTGGTTGCCGGTATGACATTGTTTGCGCCTTATCTGGTGAATAAGTTCGCATCTCTATTTCAGGGGTTAACCTCTAATAAATAGACCAATAAACATCGCAATGTTAATAAACATCATGAAGGAGAGTGTTATGGATGCTCTGAACAAACGCATATTCATCACGACTCGCTACCCTGTCAGCGCGCAACACGCCAGCCCACCCATAGAGTTTCTGGAACAGTTAGTCGATACTTTAGAAGATTTACCTGATGATATTTTCGCTGAAAATAAGCTTCATGATATCTATGCGGTCATGAAAGGAGCGCTGGGGCCCTACACCAGCCTTTTACACCGTAAAGCCGTCATGTGTGAAGTGCTTCGTGTGCAAGCGGGGTTTGAATCAGACTGGCGCTGGAAGGCAGGCGTTGATGAGGAAAATGAACGTTCAAAGGCTCACATTGAAAGCGAGGAAACCGGGGCGTTTCAGGTGTCATTTGACAGCATCGACAAAGGGGGCCCGGCACTCCGTGATTTTGTCAGGCAGCATGGCATAGATACACCCGAAACATTCATTACCAAAATGAAAACAGACCACAAGCTGGCTATAGAGTATTGTGCTCGATTGTTACGTTTCAACACCAGCTGGTGCGGAACGATAAAAGACCCCACTAAGGTTATTTCTCACGTGCGACGTGATGCCGTGGAAGAGTTTCAGACATTCGTCACGCTACATACCCCCGCTGCTGAGATTTTAGCTGATAAAATACAGCCTCTAAGCGACAAAGAAAAAATGCTCGACGTGTTGAATATTGCCACCACGCCTGCACGTTACGAAAAAGTTCAGGCTGTCGCTGCAACTGAGCTTTTCAAATTAGCTCATGAGTATTGGCCACATGATGGTTGCGCCCTAAATTTATCTAACTTATTACAAGCAGGAGGAATTGCCGTTCCCGATATTATGCAGGCATTAGCGTTGGGTAATTATCTTCGTGATGAAAGAAAATGGAACGTCATCCCTGTTGGTCAACAGCAACCTGGCGATGTCGGCTCCACCTGCGGCCCTACTGCACATCATGGTTATGATCATATTTATCTGGTTCTGAAACGTAGCGATAGCGACAAAATGCTGATTGCCGACAATCAGCAACCTGTACCTCATGAACGGTTCGCCAGTGGAAATGGCAGAACACCCACGACATTCTTTTTGCGTCCAGTCTGATACAACACAAAGAAAATCATCACAATATGAAAGCCAAATCGGCCACTGCTGTATCTCAGCGGTGGCCGCCCTGCTGGATCCGCCATCAGCATCGTCGCCATTGCGATCGACAGTCAGCCTCTCTCCTGTTCCATGCCGTAATGCTCCTGGACAACCCGCTTAGCCAGACAGCAGACGTTATCACTGAGCACGCATAACCAGCATTACTACTGCTAAAGCATACCCGGCAACCACTCTGCCACATCGCAATGCCCCCCGGCACGCCGCCCTATTTCGCGAACGCATCCCGCGCCTTTCAGCTCTTATTTCGCCTCATCCAACGCCAGGACCGCGCGAGAATACGCGTCAATCGCCAGCGCCACATCGTCGATAGTCACCGACTCCGCCGGATGGTGGCTGACGCCGCCTTTGCAGCGCACAAACAGCATCCCTACCGGCCAGCGCTCGCCGATGGCGATCGCGTCGTGTCCGGCACCGCTCGGTAGAGAGAGCGACGTCCCCTGCACCTCATGCACCGCCGTCGCCAGCACCGCCTGTAAGTGCCGGTCACAGGCGGTGGCCGCAATGCGGTAAAACTCTGCGGCGCTGAATTGCAGCTGACGCCGGGCTGCAATCGCCTGGGCCTCCTCCAGCAACGTATTGAGCAGCGCATCCAGTGGACCATCCTGCGGCCCGCGAATATCCAGCGTCAGGGCCACCTCGCCGGGAATGACGTTCACCGCGCCGGGCGCGCAGCGCAGCGTACCGACCGTCGCCACCAGGTTGCCGGCCTGCTGCCGGGTCATGGTTTCAATCAGCACCATCCATTCGGCGGCGGCGGCCAGCGCATCCCGCCGATGGAGCATCGGTACCGTACCGGCATGGCCCGCCTCGCCGGTAAAGCGGCAGTTCAGGCGGCGCGCGCCATTGATGGCCTCCACCACGCCGAGCGCCAGCCCGGCCTGTTCAAGACAAGGTCCTTGCTCAATATGCAGCTCAAGATAGGCGCTAATGTCGCTAACCGGACGTTCGGCCTGGCGGATGCGGGCCGGGTCGAGACCGGCCTGAACCATCGCCTGCGCCACGCTGATGCCATCCGCATCGCACTGCGCCAGCCAGCCCTCCGGCCACGTCCCGGTCAGGCCACGGCTGCCGAGCAGCGTAATGCCAAAGCGCGTCCCCTCTTCATCGCCGAAGCCGACAATCTCAATAGCTTTCGCCAGCCGTTGTCCCTGCCGGTGCAGATCTTCCACCACGGCGATCGCCGTCAACACCCCCAGCATGCCGTCATAGCGCCCGGCATTACGCACCGTATCAAGGTGCGACCCCAGCAGAATAGCCGGCGCCCCTTCCTGAACCCCTTCGTAGCGCCCGCAAATATTACCGACGCTGTCCTGCCAGACGGTCATTCCCGCCTGCGTCATCCAGCGGGCCACCCGTTGATTGGCCTGCAGATGCTCCGGGGAGAGGTACACCCGGGTCAGCCCTTGCGCAGTGGCGCTGATTGCCGCCAGTTCATCGGCGCGGGCCATCACCCGCACCGCCGCTTCCGTCGTCTCCGCCTGCTGGCGTGGCAATGGACTCATAGCGCACTCTCGCGGCGATAGTGATCCCACGCCGCCTGCATGGCAGCACCCTGAGTAGTGGCAAATTTCAGGTGATTCAGCACCGACTCCAGCGCGCTGAGCGTGGTCATCACGCAATCTTTTCGCGCGTTGTAGCCCATGGTGCCGATGCGCCAGACTTTGCCATGCAGCGGGCCGAACGAGGTGCCAATCTCAATGCCAAAGTCTTCCAGCATCAGCTTACGGACCTGGTCGCCGTTGATGCCGTGGGGAATCACCACCCCGAGCACGTTGTTCATTTTATGTTTCAGGTCGCCGAAGGTATCGAGCCCCATTGCCTGAATGCCCTTAAGTAACGCATCGCCGTGGAGCTTGTGCCGGGCAATGCCGTTATCCAGCCCTTCCTGTAGGATCAGCCGCGCGCATTCCCGGGCGGCAAACAGCGCCGAGGTGGCCTCGGTATGGTGGTTCAGGCGCTCCGGCCCCCAGTAATCCATCACCATGCCAAGGTCGAAATAGTTGGAATAGACCATTTCGTCGACGCCATCCTGATGGGCATCAGTACGAATACCCGCTTCAACGCATTTGCGGCGGCGGATCGCCTCTTCCATGCGCTCGCTCAGGGTGATCGGCGAGGTACCGGACGGCCCGCCGAGGCATTTCTGCATCCCGGCCGACACCGCATCCAGCCCCCAGGCGTCGCTCTCAAGGGCGTTGCCCCCCAGCGAGGCGGTGGCGTCAGTGTAAAACAGCACGTCGTAACGGCGGCAGATCGCCCCCAGTTCGGCCAACGGCTGAAGCATGGTGGTGGAGGTATCGCCCTGCACCGTCAGCAGCAGCCGCGGACGGACGCGCTTGATCGCCTCTTCAACCTGATCCGGGGTAAAGACCTCGCCCCACGGCACCTCAATAGTGTGCACTTCGGCGCGGCAGCGGCGGGCAATTTCACACAGCAGATGGCCAAAGCGACCGAATACCGGCACCAGCACCTTGTCGCCGGGGCGGATCGCCGAAATCAGGATCGCTTCGATCCCCGCGCGGGAGGTGCCGTCCACCAGCATCGTCCAGCGGTTTTCGGTGCGAAAGACGCCGCGATAGAGCGCCATCACTTCATTCATATAGTGGGTCATCGCCGGGTCGTACTGGCCGATCAGCTGGCTTGCCATCGCGCGCAGCACCCGCGGGTCGGCGTTGATTGGCCCCGGCCCCATCAGCAGGCGTGACGGCGGGTTAATTTGCGAAAACTGAGTGATATCCATCTTTTAGTCCTTATTAATTGAGACCGCGCACGGAGGAGATAAACTGCTTCAGCTCGCTGGTCTGCGGGTTGGCAAACAGCGTCTTGCTGTCGCCCTGCTCCCAGACGCGCCCCTGATGCATAAACACCACGCGGTCACCCACTTCACGGGCGAAATTCATTTCATGGGTGACGAGAATCAGCGTCATGCCTTCCGCTGCCAGCTGCTCCAGCACTTTGAGCACTTCGCCCACCAGCTCCGGGTCCAGCGCCGAGGTAATCTCGTCACAGAGTAAAACTTTGGGCGACATAGCCAGTGCCCGTGCAATCGCCACGCGCTGCTGCTGGCCGCCGGAGAGGCTGGAGGGGTAATAGTCGATCCGGTCACCCAGCCCCACTTTCTCCAGCATCCGCTGCGCCAGTTCCCGGCATTCGGCGGCGCTTTTCTTGAGCACCCGCCGCGGCGCCAGCATTACGTTTTCGAGAGCGGTCATATGCGGGAACAGGTTAAAATTCTGGAAGACCATCCCGACGGAGCGGCTGATCTCCCGCGCCTGCGAGTCACGATCGGTGATGGTCATGCCGCCGAGCTTAATGCTGCCTTCCTGGTACCCTTCCAGCCCGTTGATACAGCGCAGCAGCGTGCTTTTCCCCGAGCCGCTGCGGCCGATAATCGAAATCACCTCGCCCATATCAATGTCCAGATCGACACCCTTAAGCACGTGGTTGTCGCCGTAGTACTTCTGCATCTGATTAATGGTGATGAGAGGCATTGAATTTATTCTCCAGATAGCGGCTGTAACGGGACAGCGGATAACACAGAACGAAATAGCCCAGCGCCACCAGCGCAAAGACTTTAAACGGCTGATACGTGACGTTAGTCAGCATGGTGCCGGCTTTAGTCAGTTCGACAAAACCGATAATCGATGCCAGCGCGGTGCCCTTCACCACCTGCACCGCAAAGCCGACGGTCGGGGCAATCGCAATCCGTAACGCCTGGGGCGCCACGACGCGAAACAGAGTCTGGCCAAAGCTGAGCCCCAGGCAGCGCGACGCTTCCCACTGCCCTTTTGGCAGCGCGCGAATGCTGCCGTACCAGATATCGAGCAAAAATGCACTGGTGTAAAACGTCAGGGCCAGCGAGGCGGCGGTCCACGGCGACACATCGATGCCGAACAGCGCCACGCCGAAGAAGGCCAGAAACAGCTGCATCAGCAGCGGTGTACCTTGAAACAGCTCAATATAGCCGCGGATCAGGCGCTTCACCTGGCGCCCGCCGGTCAGGCGCAGCAGCAGCAGCGGCAGGGTCACCAGCGCGCCGCCGATAAACGCCACCAGCGACAGCAGCACCGTCCAGCGTCCTGCCAGCAGCAGGTTGCGGATAATGTCCCAGTCGGTAAAAGTGGTCATCATGCCTGTACCCTCAGCCATTTTCGTCCTGCTGCCATCAGCAGTTGACGCATTGTTATCGACAGCAGCAGGTAGATCCCCGTGGTCACCAGATAGACCTCAAAGCTCAGGAACGTCCGCGACTGAATCAGGTTGGCGGCAAAGGTCAGCTCTTCATAAGAGACCTGCGACACCACCGACGATCCCAACATCACAATAATGCACTGGCTCACCAGCGCCGGATAAATGCGCTGCAAAGCCGGGGGCAGCACCACGCGGATAAAGGTCTGGGTGCGGCTCAGCCCGAGCACTCGCCCGGCTTCCCACTGCCCTTTTGGCGTCACCTGAATACCGGCGCGCACGATCTCGGTACTGTAGGCACCAAGGTTAACAACCATCGCCAGCAGCGCCGCTTCGCCAGCGGTCATCTTGAGCCCAAGATTTGGCAGCCCGAAGACAATAAAGAACAGCTGAACCACAAACGGCGTGTTGCGAATCAGCTCCACATAGCCGCCCCAGATGCGGCTGAACCATGATGGACGCCCGCTACGAATAGCGGCCCCAAAAATACCGATGGTCAGACCGCCGGCGGTCGCCAGCACCGTCAGCTGAATGGTCACCCACAGCCCGGCCAGCAGCTCCGGCCAGTGCGGCCAGAGCTCAGAAAAATGAAGTTGTTCCGTCATTCACAGACCTTATGCAGCAAAGTCGGCGGGCAGCGGAGCTTTCAGCCACTGTTGAGAGAGAGCATTCAGGGTACCGTCCTTCACTCCCTGCTCAATCAAGGCGTTCACTTTCTCTTTCAAAGCCGGTTCATTCTTTTTCAGGCCAATCACGCAGGGTGAATCTTTCAGCATAAAGCTCGCTACCGGTGCTTTTGCCGGGTTTTGGCGGGAGATCGCCGCCACCACCAGGTTACCGGTCGCCACGTACTGCACCTGCCCGGAGAGATACGCCGACAGCGTAGTGTTGTTGTCTTCGTAGCGTTTAATCTGCACCTCTTTCGGGGCGATGCCGGTCAGCACCATATCTTCCACCGCGCCACGGGTCACGCCGATGGTTTTGCCGCTCAGCGCCGCCACATCTTTCACCTCTGCCCCTTTCGGGCCAAACACGCCGAGGAAGAACGGCGCGTAGGCGCGGCTGAAATCAATCACCTTCTCACGCTCGGCATTTTTACCGAGGCTGGAGATAACCAGGTCCACTTTATCGGTTTGCAGATACGGCACCCGGTTGGCGCTGGTTACCGGCACCAGCTGCAGTTTGAGCTTCATCTGCTTTGCCAGATAACGCGCCATGTCGATGTCATAGCCCTGCGGCTGAAGATCGGTCCCCACCGAACCGAACGGCGGGAAATCCTGCGGAACCGCAATGCGGATCACGCCGCGCTTTTCGATATCCTGCAGCTGGTCGGCTTTTGCCGCGGTGATGTTGGTGAACAGACAAGCGGCCCCGGCCAGGGCGATCAGCAGTTTTTTCATGGTGTTTACCCGTTACGTTAGTATGAAACAAAAGATTCTTTAAATAAACTTTTGCAACTAATGTGCCAGATACAAAAAACTATGACCTCACCGCGTCAGGCGCAATAAAAGAGAGCATAAACAAGAGATAGCGAAAAACGGTGACAAAATCGCTGTTATTTACTCACCGTTTCACTGCACTAAAAAAAGGCAAAGCACCAGCCTGAGGCCCCATTATCGTTGCTCAAGCTCATCCAGTTGCTGATACAAGGTGGCAATATCGTGGATCCGCGGGCGGCCTTTATCGAGAATTTCATGCAGAAAAGCGTTCGCCAGCAGGTTGATTAAACTGTTCACCGCCCCGTAGCTGTCGTAGGCCGACACACTGTCCAGCGGTGCGCACAACTGCCAGTTGGACAGCGGGAACAGGCTGTAGGCCTGCGGTTCGCACATCAGCAGCAGCGGAATACCGCGCTGCTGCAACTGTTGTAACAGCGGGCGGATAATACGTGGGCGACGGCGAAAGGCCACCATCACCACCAGATCGTCCGGCGACAGATCCACCAGCTCTTCGCTTAAGCTCTGTCCCGGCTGCGGCAGCACCTGCACCTGCCCGCGAGCCTGCAGCAGCTGCTGGCGCAGGTGCAGCGCCACCGGCCAGGAGTTACGCATCCCGATGATGATAATCCGCCGGGCGTTGACCATCGCGCTTATCGCCTCGGCAAACTGCTGTGCGTCGAGCGTGTTGACCCACTGGGTCAGGTTGGCCATCTCCTGTTTATAATGCCGCGCCAGCAACGTGTTACCCTGCACCGCGTCGCGCTGGTCGGTCAGCGGCATACCGCTCTGGCGCAGGGTGCGCAGCTCGTCGCGCATGTCCTTATATTTTTCGTAGCCCAGCCGCTTAAACAGGCGGCTGACCGTGGCCTTTGACACCCCGCTCAGCTGCGCCAGCTCGGCGCTGTTATAGCTGATCAGGTCATCAAAATGGTCGAAGATAAAATCGGCGACCCGCTGTTCCTGAGGCGACAGTGACGCATATTGTCCCTTCAGGCGTTCATCTAGTTGCTCCATAAAACCTCTGTAACTTTTGTTTCATCAAACTATACCCAAAATAATTCGAGTTGCTTGTAGGCGGCAAAGCCGTAAATCCCCAGGAGCTTACTCAGGTAAGTGACTGGGGTGAACGGGTGCGGCCAACACCCAGGCAACTTGAAGGATGAAGGTTATATACATGCAAGCCCTTTCACAATGCATGCCAGTTTACTAAAAATAGGGTTTCCCCGGGGCGATGAAACTTTACGCTCAATGTGGAACAGCTTTTGCAAACCTGACCTTACGATTCGATTACGAGGAAAACCCATGCAGAGTCATGT
Organism: Klebsiella sp. R390; assembly: GCF_051131745.1. Taxonomy (NCBI): domain Bacteria; kingdom Pseudomonadati; phylum Pseudomonadota; class Gammaproteobacteria; order Enterobacterales; family Enterobacteriaceae; genus Klebsiella; species Klebsiella sp. R390. The sequence goes on from NZ_CP180445.1 coordinate 743,596, forward strand.
ATCCGCCCACGGGATGGCGGTTGCTCCCCATCATCTGGCCAGCCAGAGCGCAGTTGCCGTCCTGCGGGAAGGCGGAAGTGCAATAGAAGCGATGGTTGCCGCTGCCGCCACCATTGCGGTGGTCTACCCGCATATGAACGGACTGGGCGGCGATGGATTCTGGCTGATTGTGCCACCGGAAGGTGAACCGATCGCCATTGACGCCAGCGGCGCGGCGGGATCGCTGGCGACGCCGGAGGCCTATGCCGGACTGGCGCATATTCCGCACCGCGGGCCGCAGGCGGCGCTGACCGTAGCCGGTACCGTCAGCGGCTGGGATGAAGCGCTGAAGGTGTCGCAGTCCCTGACCGGTCGCGCGCTGCCGCTGGCTCGTCTGCTGGCGGATGCCATTGGCTACGCCGCCGACGGCACGCCGGTGACCGCCTCGCAGTCCAGCGCCACCACCAGCAAACTGGCCGAACTTCAGCACCTGCCAGGCTTCGCGGAGACCTTTCTGGTCAACGGACAGCCGCCGGAAACCGGCAGCCGTTTTCGTCAGCCCGCGCTGGCGGCAACGTTACAGCAGCTGGTTGATGACGGCCTCGACAGTTTTTACCGTGGCCCGCTGGCAACCCGTCTGGCTCAAGGCATGGCGCAACATGGTCTGCCCATCACCCTTGACGATTTACAGCAGCATCACGCCCGCCGCCCGGCGCCGCTCAAGCTTACGCATCAGCAGGGCGAACTGTGGAATCTGGCACCGCCGACGCAGGGGCTGGTCTCTCTGGCGATCCTCGGGATCACCGATCGGCTGGCGATGAACGATGCCGATGACGCGCAGACCGTCCACCGGATTGTCGAAGCGACCAAGCTGGCCTTTGGCCTGCGCGATGCCCATATCACCGACCCGCGCCATCTGGACGTGGATATCCAGAGCCTGCTTGCGCCGCAGGTGCTACAGCAGCTGGCCGCGCAGGTTGACGACCAGCAGGCCGCCCCCTGGGGGGCCGGCAAAGGCCCCGGCGATACCGTCTGGATGGGGGTTATCGATAGCAGCGGGCTGGCGGTCTCCTTTATTCAGAGTCTCTATCACGAGTTTGGCAGCGGCGTGGTGCTGCCGGAAAGCGGGATCGTCTGGCAAAACCGCGGCGCCTCGTTCAGTCTCGACCCCGCGCACCTGCTGGCGCTGGCGCCCGGTAAACAACCGTTCCATACCCTCAATCCTGCCGCCGCCCGCCTCAACGATGGTCGGGTGATGGTCTATGGCTCCATGGGCGGGGACGGGCAGCCGCAAACTCAGGCCGCCATCTTCACCCGCTACATCCTGCAGGGCGTACCGCTGCAGGAGAGTATTTCACGCCCGCGCTGGCTGCTGGGCCGCACCTGGGGGCAGACCTCTGATTCGCTGAAGCTGGAAGGCCGCTTCGCCCCTGACACCATCAGCCGCCTGCGGGCGCTGGGCCACGATGTTGACGTGCTGGCCGATTACAGCGAAGCCATGGGCCATGCGGGCGCCATCGTGCGTCACCCCAACGGCCTGTTTGAAGGGGCATCCGATCCCCGCAGCAACGGCTCCGCCGCCGGTTATTAGGAGATATCCATGCAGCAACCCATCACTGACTGGAGCGCTTATCTGGCGCAGATGGAACAGATCCTTGGCCTCGAGCTGGATGCGCCACGCCGCGACGAGCTGCAACTGCAGTTCAGCCGCATTGCCGCAATGGCCGAACCGCTGATGGCCTACCCGCTGGCGGAGCGCCAGGAAATTGCCGGAGTGTACAAAGCATGAAGCTCAATCAGATGACCATTGCCGGGATCCAGCGCGCGCTGGCCGCCGGCGAACTGAGCGCCAGAGAGATTGCCCGCCATAGCCTCGACGACATTGCGCGGGTGAACCCGCAGATCAACGCCTGGACCCAGGTTACCGAAAGCCGGATGCTCGCCGAAGCCGACCGCATTGACGCCCTGCGCCGGGATAAGCAGCCGCTGCCGGCGCTGGCCGGCATTCCCTATGCGGTGAAAAACCTGTTTGATGTCGCAGGCGAAACCACCCTGGCCGGCGCCCAACTGTTCAGCGATCGTCCGGCAGCCGCTGCCGACGGCTGGGCGGTACGCCAAATCCAGGCAGCAGGCGGCCTGCTCAGCGGCATGGTGAATATGGACGCCTACGCCTACGGTTTTACCACCGAAAACAGCCACTACGGCGCCACCCATAACCCCCACGATCTGCAACGCATCGCCGGCGGCTCGTCCGGCGGTTCAGCGGCGGCGGTGGCCGCCGGGCTGGTCCACTTTGCGCTGGGCAGCGATACCAATGGCTCAATCCGCGTTCCCGCCTCGTTGTGCGGGATCTTTGGCCTGAAACCGACCTTTGGTCGCCTGTCGCGGGCGGGCAGCCATCCGTTTGTCGCCAGCCTCGACCACATCGGCCCGTTTGCCCGTCACGTCGGCGATCTGGCGGCGGTGTATGACGCCTTGCAAGGGCGGGATCCCGATGATGATGCCCAGGCCGATCGTGCCGCGGCACCTGCCAGCCCGCTGCTTGAACGCGGGCTGGACGGCCTGCGCTGCGCGGTGCTGGGCGGCTACTTCACCACCTGGTGCGACAGTGACGCCCGCGCCGCCGTGGCTCAGGTGGCACAGGCCCTCGGCGCGGATCGGGAGCTACAGTTCCCTGAGGCCGAGCTTTCCCGCTCCGCGGCCTTTATTATCAGCGCCTCCGAAGGAGGTAACCAGTATCTCCCCGCCCTACGCGGCGAGCCGGAGCGCTTTGAGCCGCACTCCCGGGAGCGGCTGCTGGCCGGGGCGATGATCCCCTCCGCCTGGTATCTTCAGGCGCAGCGTTTTCGCCGTCATGCCCGGGAGGCGATGGCCGCGCTGTTCGAGCACGCCGAGGTGCTCATCGCCCCGGCAACCCCGTGCAGCGCGACCCTAATCGGTCAGCAAACCATGGCGATCAACGGCCAGTCGCTGCCGGTACGCGCCAGTATGGGCATGCTCACCCAGCCGATTTCGTTCCTCGGCCTGCCGGTGGTGACGGTGCCGTTGCGCACGGCCAGCGGGCAGCCCATTGGCGTACAGTTGATTGCCGCGCCGTTTAATGAGCAGGCCTGCCTGCGCGCGGCGCATGTTCTGGAAACAATGGGTCTCACCAGGGCCCAACCTGCGGAGATAGCAGCATGATGAATCAGGATAATATTAACCGCCCGCTGGTGCTGGCCGAAGTCACGGCGGCGTTTTATCGTTATGAAGAGGCGCTGGTCAGCAACAATATTGCGGTGCTGGATGAGCTGTTCTGGCATGACAAACGAACCGTGCGCCTGGGGGCCGGAGAGAATCTCTACGGCATCGATGAGATCCGCGCCTTTCGTGCCGCGCGCCCGTCGGCGGGGTTACAGCGTGAATTGCACCACACCGAAATCGTGACCTTCGGCGAGGATTACGCGGTGTGCAGTACCGAGTTTACCCGCGACGGCAGCGAGCGTATCGGCCGCCAGCAGCAGACCTGGGTGCGCTTTCCTTTCGGCTGGCGGATTGTTGCCGCCCAGGTCAGCCTGATGAGTTAACCCCGCAGCGCCTTCCCCGGCTTGCGCGAGGCTTAGCCGGGCTACCCACATAACCCCATCCCAGCAGCAGTAGCCCGGGTCAGCCGCGTGCGGCGTAACCCGGGAACGGGCATCCGCCTGTCGGCTATGGCCGGTACGGGTGCACGTCGCGCCAGTGATCGGCGATCTGCTGACGGGTGCACACCCACACCCGATCGTGCTGCTGCACATAATCAAGGAAACGCTGCAACGCCCGGAAACGCCCCGGTCGGCCCAACAGCCGGCAATGCATCCCGACCGACATCATCTTCGGCGCGTGTTCCCCCTCTTCGTACAGCACATCGAAACTGTCTTTCAGGTAGGTATAAAACTGCTCAGCGGTATTAAATCCCTGGGCGGTGGCGAAGCGCATATCGTTGGCGTCAAGGGTATAGGGCACGATCAGGTGCGGCTTGCATGAACCATCGCTGCAGGCCACCTCGGTCCAGAACGGTAAGTCATCGCCGTAATAGTCGCTGTCGTAAGCAAAGCCGCCGTGCTCCACCACCAGCTGACGCGTGTTGGGGCTGTCGCGCCCGGTATACCAGCCCGTCGGCGCTTTGCCAAACAGGTCGGTCAGGATATGCACCGCTTTGTGCAAATGCTCGCGCTCGCTGTCGATATCCATATGCTGGTAGTGGATCCAGCGCCAGCCGTGGCTCACCACGTCATAATCGGCGGCTTTAATGGCGGCGACGATTTCGGGGTGACGCGCGAGGGCCATCGCCACGCCAAACACCGTCAACGGCAACCCGCGGCGGCTGAACTCCTGGTGAATGCGCCAGAATCCGGCCCGGCTGCCGTACTCATATAGCGAGTCCATCGACATATGGCGATCGGGATAGCTGGCGGCCCCGATAATATCGGAGAGGAACTGCTCGGAGCCGGCGTCACCATGCAGCACATGGTTCTCTGCCCCTTCCTCATAATTGAGCACGAACTGCACAGCAATGCGCGCCTGTCCCGGCCACTGCGCATGCGGCGGCTGCCCGGCGTATCCCCGCAGATCGCGCGGGTAATGTTGATCGGAAAACGTCATCTCCACCCCTTACCGTTAAAACGAATTGAATGCCCGAAATGGTCCGCTCAGCGTTTTGGCTTCCGGAAACGCCAGATCGCCCTGCTTGCTGGTCGACAGCCCCAGCGATACCAGCGACTCCACCATCTTCACCGCCGCGCTGACGCCGTCGATCACCGGAACCTGCAGCTCCCGCGTCAGTTCCTGAGCCAGCGTCGCCATGCCGCCGCAGCCCAACACAATCGCGCCACAGCCGTCTTCCCGTAGCGCCTGAATACAGCGCTGACGCACTTTTTCCTGCGCCAGCCCGCTGCCGTCCTCCAGCGCCAGGACCGGCAGGTCGATGGCGTGCAGCCCGGCGCAGTGGTTATAAAAGCCATATTGATGCAGCAGGTGACGCGCAATAATCAGCGTTCGCGGCAGCGTGGTGACGATGGAAAAGCGCGTGGCGACCAGCGTCGCCATATGCATCGCCGCTTCGGCAATGCCGATCACCGGCCCCTGCGCCAGTTCGCGGGCCGCCAGCAGCCCCGGATCGCCGAAGCAGGCGATAACGTGCCCCGCAACCCCCTGCTGGCGGCCAGCCTGAATCTGTTCCAGCACACCAATGGCGGCAATGGCCTCATCAAAGTGGCCCTCTATCGACGGCACCCCCTCCCGCGATGAGACCGCAAGGATTTCGGTTCCCGGCGCCGCCACGGCTCTGGCCGCACGGGCGATAGTCTCCGTCATCCCGGCGTCGGTGTTGGGATTAATCACTTGTATACAAATCGCGGTCATCACTGCTCCTTGTTCCCGGCGAAGAGGCGGGCGAAGTCCGGCAGGGACTCGCCATCGCGCTCAAAGCACAGGCTGGCGACGATATGTTCAAAATGGTGCGTTAGCGCGTCGCTCAGGAGCGGCAACGCCTTCTCCCGCAGCAGTTGAATGATTCGCTCGTGATCGTTGCACCGGCACCCCTGACGCCACGGCGCCCCCCAGGTCGCAATCGCTAATGAAGAGCGCTGACTCAGGCGAGTCACCATGTCGGTCAGCACCGGGTTGCCGGAAATCGCCTGCAGTTGAATATGAAATTCGGCAGAGTAACGGATCGCCGCCGGACCGTCGTAGGCGTCATGCGCCTGCTGTTCCTGCAACGTGATGGCCTCCAGCGCCGCCAGATGCGGCGGCTGGCAATGGGCGAGCACGTCCGGTAGGTTGGCGACCTCCAGCAGCATGCGGGTACGGAAGATGGCCTGGGCCTCTTCGACCGTCGGGCTGGCGACCTGTGCACCACGTTTGGGCGTGATGGTGACCATTTGCACAGTCGCGAGTCGTTGCAGCACTTTACGGATCCCGGTGCGGCTTACGCCGAAGACCTCCGCCAGCGCCTCTTCCGGCAATTTACTGCCCGGCGGCAACTGATGCTCCACAATCGCGGTCATCAGGGCCTGATAGATGGTTTCATCCTTGTCATGCAGCGCTGCCGCGGCCTGCTGACGATGTTCATTACGCATTCACCCGCTCCACATTTACCTTTCGAGACTTAATCGTATACATGAAATAAAATTCTTGTATACAAAATTCACTATTCTGGCCTGGATCCTGCAACAGCATCCGCAACACCCTAATCAGGGGTTTCATTCACAGGAGCAGGTTTCATGCCAAACAGTCAACATACCCAGCAGAATACGGCCGCTGATTCCACCGCCGGCTACAGTCCACGGCTTTGTAATGAGGATCTGGCGCCGACCCGCGACCAGAACTGGAGCTGGTACAACATATTTTCGTTCTGGATGTCGGACGTCCATAGCATGGGAGGCTACGTCGTGGCGGCGAGCTTCTTTACGCTCGGGCTGGCGAGCTGGCAGGTGCTGCTGTGCCTGCTGGTTGGGATTTGCATTGTACAGCTGTGCGCCAACCTGGTGGCGAAGCCAAGCCAGATGGCCGGCGTCCCCTATGCGGTGATCTGCCGCCAGGCCTTTGGCGTCTTTGGCGCTAATATTCCGGCGGTGATCCGCGGCCTGATCGCCTTTGCCTGGTACGGCATTCAGACCTACCTGGCGGCCAACGCACTGATGCTGGTCATGCTCAAGTTCTGGCCCGCGCTGGCGAGCTTAACCGAGGCTTCCTTCCTTGGCCTGTCGCACCTCGGCTGGCTCTGCTTCGCCACCATGTGGCTGCTGCAGGCGATGGTGTTCTGGCACGGCATGAGCGCCATCAAGCGCTTTATTGATATTGCCGGGCCGGCGGTCTACGTGGTGATGCTGGCGCTGGCGGGATGGATTGTATACAAGACCGGTTTTGACGGGATCTCCTTTACTCTCGCCAGTAAATCGCTGACCACCGGCGAGCAGACCTGGCAGATGATCACCGCCACCGCGCTGGTAGTCTCCTACTTCTCCGGTCCGCTGCTTAACTTCGGCGACTTCTCGCGCTACGGCAAAAGCATGGGCGAGATCCGCCGCGGTAACCGCTGGGGCCTGCCGTTTAACTTCCTGCTGTTTTCGATCGTCACCGTGGTGATTGTCTCCGGCACCCAGTCGCTGTTTGGCCGCATGATCACTGACCCGATTGAAACCGTCAGCCGCGTCGGCAACGATCTGGCGGTGGCGATTGGTTTGCTGACGATGATTACCGCCACCATCGGCATCAATATTGTCGCCAACTTCGTCTCCCCGGCGTTCGATTTCTCCAACTGCTCGCCGCAGAAAATCAGCTTCCGCACCGGAGGGATGATCGCCGCGGTCGGCTCGATTCTGCTGACCCCGTGGAACCTGTTCAACTCGCCGGAGCTTATCCACTACACCCTGGATGTCTTAGGGGCGTTTATTGGCCCGCTGTTCGGCATCCTGATTGTCGACTTCTATTTGATCAAGCGCGGACAGGTTTCCGTCGATGACCTGTTCAACGCGACGCCGAGCGGTCGCTACTGGTATCGCAACGGTTTTAACCCCAAGGCCATTGCCGCGCTGCTGCCGTCCGTGGCGATCGGTCTGGTGATAAGCTTTATCCCGGCGCTGCATGAAGTGGCCAACTTCAGCTGGTTTATCGGCGTGCTGCTGAGCGGTTCGGCCTATCGCTGGATTGCCCGCGACGATCGCGTGAATGTGCCCTCGCACGTCACCGCCCGCCCGCTTGCACAGAAAGAGTAATCCTCCGCCGTTGCCGCGGCTGCACGCCGCGGCGCTTCCTGACGGGCAAACTGGCATCAATTTTGCTCAACAATCCTGCCCCTCTATTGTGGATAAAGGAAACGTTGTCTTTATGATTGAATACCACTCCGCCGTGCGCGGCGCTTTTTTCGACATCGCCCAACCCGCCGACAGCGCCGACGATATCGCGCGCCACGGGCGTTACCTTGATGATGGTGTCCTGTTTATCCGCGAAGGCAAAATTCAGGCCCTGCTGCCCTGGCAGGAGGGGGAAGCCCACCTGGACGGGCAAAAAGGCTACCTCGACCTCCGTGGACAGCTGCTGCTGCCAGGCTTTGTCGATGCCCACGTGCACTACCCGCAAACCGAGATGATTGGCGCCTTCGGCGAACAGCTGCTGGAGTGGCTGACCACCTACACCTTCCCGGTCGAGAGCCAGTTCAGCGATGAGGAGTACGCCGCCGACATCGCGCAGTTTTTTATCAACCAGCTGCTGAGCCACGGCACCACCACCGCGCTGGTGTTTTGTACGCTGCATCCTGAATCGGTCGATGCGCTGTTCACTGAAGCCCTGCGACTGAATATGCGCCTGCTCGCCGGGAAAGTAATGATGGACCGCCACGCGCCGGATTATCTGAGCGAAACGGCGGAACAGAGCTACCAGCAAACCCGGGAGTTGATCCAGCGTTGGCACCATCGCGGCCGCCTCGGTTACGCCATCACCCCACGTTTCGCCCCAACCTCAACCCCGGAACTGCTGGCGGCGGTTCAGCAACTGCGCGAGGAGTTCCCGGATACCTGGCTGCATACCCACCTCAGCGAAAACCTCACGGAAGTGGCGTGGGTGAACAGCCTGTGGCCGGAGCACGAGCATTATCTGGATGTCTATCATCACTACGGCCTGACCGGTGAGCGCAGCGTCTTTGCCCACGGGATCCATCTGGCGGAAAAAGAGTGGCAGTGCCTACACGACACCGGCTCGGCGCTGGCCTTTTGCCCGACCTCCAATCTGTTTCTCGGCAGCGGCCTGTTCCGCTTACCCGCCAGCTGGCAGCACAAGGTGCGTATCGGTATCGGCAGTGACGTGGGCGCCGGCACCACCTTCAGCATGCTGCGTACCCTGGGCGAGGCCTACAAAGTGGCGCAGCTGCAAAGCTATCGCCTGCGTTCGTGTGAAGCCTTTTACCACGCGACGCTGGGAGGCGCCCGGGCGCTGCGACTCGACGACAAGATTGGCAACTTCCAGCCGGGCAAAGAGGCGGATTTTATCGCGGTCGACCTGACGGTGACCCCACTGCAGCGCCTGAGAATGTCGCGCTGCCAGGATATTTACGAGCGGCTGTTCGTGCTGATGACGTTGGGCGATGAGCGCAACATTCGCCAGACCTGGGTCAATGGCGAGTGCGTCTGGCACAGCGAGGCGTAGCGAGATAACCAGCCCGGCGGCGCTGCCGGGCCGTGCCGGTTTAACTTCCCCGGTAGGTTGACCAACCGCCCGGGGCAATCACGAACGGTAAATGAAAATGTGTATCCGCCTCAGCGCTAATCGCAAAGTCAATCTGCGCACGCAGGTACAGCGTTTCGCGGCCGCTGTGGGTAAACCAGTCGCCGATTTCCGCTACCAGTCGATAGCGTCCGGCCACCAGCATACCGGGGGCCAGCGTCGCAATACGGCCATTCTCATCGGTTATTCCGCTGGCAATAGATTGCCCGCCGAGCATCAGATGCACCGCCACCCCTTGCGCCGGCTGGCCGGTAGAAATATCCAGAATATGGGTACTTAACGTATTCATTCGCCAATGACTCCCGTCAGTCTTAAAAGTGTAATCTCGCGCAGCTGCGCCAGCGCAACCTGTACTTCCTCTGCCTCGCTGTGGTTCAGACGCTGCGTGAGCGCCTGCAGGATCGCCTCGCCGCTGCGGCCCTTCGCGCGGATCAGAAAGACCCGCCCAAAACGCGCTTCATAGTGGGCATTGCCCACTTTCAAGGCTTCGGCCAGCGTGGCGTCGTTGTCGTTCACCGCCGCCTGCTCCTGGCGGGACAGCGCCGCATGGGCACGCGCCCCGGCGGGCTTCTCACCGATGCGCGGATGGGCGCTCAGCGCCTGATCGAGTTCCGCTTCCCCCCACTGCCCGGCCTGCTGTTCGGCCGCCGCCAGCAACGCCTGAAGATCGGGATAGGGTCGGGCCTGTACCAGCGCCGCGACCCAGGCGTCGAGGGCAACACAGGGGGCCAGCAGGCTCGCGGCCTCCTGCGGAGAAAGTTGATTAAATTGGTGAAGCGCAATCATCGTGACTCCTTAACCGCCGCCACAGCGGTCATTATTATTATCGGACATGATCATTCCCGCGGGTTGTTTAAAACGCCGTCTGCTCAGTGCACAAAGCAGGCCAGAGTCGCGCCCTCGCCGTCGCCCCGCATCCCTCACCGCATTACATTTTAATTATCAACACAATAGCGATAAATGTAGCGCAAAAGTCGTTCACACCACCATGGCTGACCGTGAAACATTCGATACCGACGGCGACAATCAGAAATTTTTGATTCAAAAAATGGCAATTGCCATGCAATAACGCACCAGATAAGTGCACTCCCCGGCACAATGCCCCGTCCGCCCCGGCCAGCGCGGGATCGTCAAGCTGGTACGCAATTTGCTCAACGCCTTTACGACGCAATAAATGGAGAAGAGCATGAAAGCATTAGTCATCGGCGCCGGTATTGGCGGCCTGAGCGCGGCCGTCGCGCTGAAGAACGCGGGAATTGAGTGCGAAGTGTTTGAGGCGGTCAAAGAGATTAAACCGGTCGGAGCGGCAATCTCTATCTGGCCCAACGGCGTGAAGTGCATGCAAAGCCTGGGGATGGGTGACATCATCGATACCTACGGCGGCCCGATGCACTATCTGGCCTATAACGCCAGTCACGACGGCGAAACCCTGACCCGCTTTAGCCTGGCGCCGCTGGTGGAGCGCACCGGCGGTCGCCCCAGCCCCATTTCCCGCAGCGAATTGCAAGGGGAGATGCTCGACTTTTGGGGCCGCGACGCCGTGCAGTTTGGTAAACGGGTCACCCGGGCCGAAGAACACGCCAACGGGGTAACGGTCTGGTTTACCGACGGCAGCACGGCTCACGGCGATTTTCTGATCGCCGCCGATGGCAGCCACTCGGCGCTGCGTCCGTACGTGCTGGGCTATACTCCCGAGCGCCGCTATGCCGGCTATGTGAACTGGAATGGTCTGGTGACGATAGATGAGCAGATTGCCCCGGCCAACCAGTGGACCACCTTCGTCGGCGACGGCAAACGCGTGTCGTTGATGCCGGTGGCAAACGGTCGTTTCTATTTCTTCTTCGATGTGCCGTTGCCGCTGGGGCTGGCCGAAGACCGCGCCACCCTGCGAGACGACCTCTCCCGCTACTTCGACGGCTGGGCGCCGCCGGTGCAACGGCTGATTGCGGCGCTGGATCCGCACACCACCAACCGTATTGAAATCCATGATATTGAGCCTTTCGACAGCCTGGTGCGCGGCAAGGTGGCGCTGCTCGGCGATGCCGCGCACAGCACGACGCCGGATATTGGTCAGGGCGGCTGCGCGGCGATGGAGGATGCGGTGGTGCTTGGCGACATGTTCCGCACGCACCGCGATATCACCGTGGCGCTTCAGCAGTACGAGGCCCTGCGCTGCGAGCGGGTGCGCGACCTGGTGCTTAAGGCGCGCAAGCGCTGTGATATCACCCACGGCAAAGATATGGCCCTGACCCAGGCGTGGTATCAGGAGCTGAAAGAGGAGACCGGCGAGCGGATCATCAACGGTCTGTGCGACACCATTCAGGGCGGTCCGCTGGGCTAAACGGTCTGCATCTCTTCCATCACCGCCGTCAATTTTTGAATCGCCATTTGTGCCGGACGCGACAGCTGGCGCGATGGCGCCGAACACAGCGCCAGCGTCAGGGGACGCAGCAACTTATTGCGCAGCGGGATAAACTGCAGCTGGCCGTTTCTCACCTCGTCCAGCACGTCCAGCCGGCTCAGCACCGTCACGCCGCTGCCTTTAAGGACCAGCGACTTAATCAGCCGGATGTCGTTACAGCTGATGCTGTTCGCCGGGATAAAATCGTAGTGGCGATACAGCATCCCGACGCGTTCGTGTACAATCAGCGGCGCGCCGGGCACGATATGGCGCTGCTGGCTGAGTTCACCTAATGACAGTGCCGCCGCCCCGGCCAGCGGATGGTCCGGGCGCATCACGATCCCCATTTCCAGTTCAACAAATGCCAGGACGCTGAGTCCCGCCTGCCCTTCCGGGTCCAGGATCAGGCCAAAATCGAGGTCGGCCTGGCGTATCTTCTCGCTGACCGTATGGCTGTCGGCCACCTGCAGCACCAGCTCCAGCCACTCCCAGTTGCCGATGATATCGGCCAGCGCCGCGGCAAAGCTCCCCTCGGCCAGCGCCTGCACCATGCCGACGCTGACCGTGCCACGCTTAAGCCCCTGTAGCTCATCAAACTTTTGCCGGGTCAGGCGAAACTCTTTTTGCCAGCGCAGCAAATTGTCATACAGCAGTTCACCGGCGGTGGTCATCCGCAGCCCTTCCGGCAGACGTTCAAACAGCGGGGTGCCGAAGGCCTCCTCGGCCTGCAGGATCTGGCGATTAATCGCCGATGCCGAGATGTGCAGCTTTTCAGCCGCCCGGCGCAGGCTTCCGCTGCGGGCCACCTCGGCAAAATAGAGTGCAAAACGCGAAAATGGACTCATGCCTCACCTGTACACTTTTTTGCAACGCATTAGTGAATTAATGCTGATGGATGTCAACACCCTAATATGACAACAATTAACTCACAACAATTAAACAATTCTATTTTTGTGAGCAGGAAGGACACCCATGAACAGACCCACGCCAACCCCACCCGCCCATTGCACGTTTGACCCGCAAGACTGGCTGCGCCTCGCCCGATGCTGGCACCCGGTTGCCCGTGCCGAGGATATTGGCGCCGCGCCGGTAAAAGCCATCCTGCTGGACGAACAATTAGTTATCTACCGCATCAAGGGCCAGGTCGTGGTCGCCCGCGACGTCTGCCCGCATCGTGGCGTGCCGCTGACCCTCGGCTTCCATGATGAAGAAGGGATTGTCTGCCCCTACCACGGTCTGCGCTTTGGCGAGGACGGGCGCTGCAACCGTATTCCCTCCAGCCCCGACCAGCCGATTCCGGCCAAGCTCCATCTCACCAGCTACGCGGTGGAAGAGCGCTATGGCCTTATCTGGACCTGCCTGGCCTTCGACCCGGAAAACCCGATGCCGCTGCCGACGATGCCCCACTGGCACGACGAAGGCTTTCAGCAAATCACCTGCCCGGCCTTCGAGGTCAACGGCTTCGCCGGGCGCCAGGTTGAGGGGTTTCTTGACGTCGCCCACTTCGCCTGGATCCATACCGACACCTTTGCGGACCCGGATAACCAAGTGGTGCCGACCTACAACCCACAGGAGACGCCGTTTGGCTTTATTGCCGATTACTGGAGCTCCGTCGGCAACTACCCGGCCAGCTCTGAGTTTCGCGCACCGGATGGCTTCCAGTGGCTGCGCCATTTCGAGATGCACCTGCCCTTTACCGCCACCCTGACGATCCACTTCCCCGGCGATGCCCGGCTGGTGATCATGAATGCCGCCTCGCCGGTGTCGTCGCGGGTTACCCGGATGTTTGCGCCGATTGCACGCAATTTTGACCTGCACGTGCCGGTCGCCGATGTCCATGCCTTCAACCTGCGGGTGTTCGAAGAGGACCGACTGATGGTCGAGACCCAGCGCCCGGAAAGGCTGCCGCTGGACCTGACGCTGGAGGCGCATATTCCTGCCGACCGTAGTTCCATCGCCTATCGCCGTGGCCTGAAGAAAATGGGCTTTGGTGAGTTTTTCCTGGTGTAAGTGGAGGATCATTATGAGTGACGTACTGAAGATGGTGGTCGATGGCCTGTGGCGTCAGGGGGACAAAAGCCTCGCCATCAGGCTGGTAGCGCAGAACCGCCAGCCGCTTCCCGGCTGGCAGCCTGGGGCGCATATCGATGTGCATCTGCCTTGCGGGATTATCCGCCAGTACTCGCTGACCGGCGCGCATAGCGATGACGCAAGCGACAACTATCTGATCTGCGTGGCGCAGGATAGCGCCTCCCGCGGCGGGTCGCGCTATATCCATGAGACGCTGCGCCCGGGCCAGACGCTGCTAATCTCGCCGCCGCGCAACCTGTTTGCCCTGCAGCCCGCGGGCCGGGTGACGCTACTGGCGGCGGGCATTGGCATCACCCCGCTGTATACCATGGCGCTGCACCTACAGGCGGCTGGGGTTCCGTTTGCACTGCATTACTTCGTGAAAAGTCGCGATCATGCAGCATTTACAAGAGAAATGATGGCAACTTTCGGCGATGAATGCTGCACAATCCACTGCTCAGACGAGGGAGGGAGCCCGCGGACCCACCTCCACAATATCCTCGGCGAAGGGCACGCCGGGCACCATCTGTATCTCTGTGGCCCGGCGGGCTTTATGGAGTCCGCCCGCCAGTGTGCGGTGGAAAAAAACTGGCCCGCGACGCAGATCCACAGCGAAGCCTTCCAGCCGCCGGTGCCCACCGCCGGAACCGACGGCGACGACACCTTCACCATCACCCTGGCCTCCTCTGGAGAAACATGGCCGGTGCCGGGCCATAAAACCATTGCTCAGGTGCTACAGGACAACGGCGTTGCCGTCCCGCTTTCGTGCGAGATGGGCCTGTGTGGCGCTTGCCTGACGCCGGTGGTGGCGGGCCAGGCCGATCATCGCGATACGGTGCAGTCGGACGCCGAGAAATCTGCCAGCGCGCAGCAGATTGCCCTGTGCTGCTCCCGCAGTCGTTCGGCAAATTTAGTGATTGATTTATAACCGTCTTTTCAGCCCCTGCTTTCCCGCTGCCTGATGACATCGCAGAAAAGTGTCTCAGGCAGCGCCCTGTCTGCGTATCAACCCTCGTAAAATCAAGCTCCTGCCAAATCATTCCATTTATTCATGATTAACATAAAAATTATTCACTTCATTTCTAACTCTGTTATCATCATATTTGTATGACAAATTAACCCTCACTACACAGGCCGGTGTCACCATGATGATAAGTCGAGCACAAGAGATGCAGGTTCAGGCTCAGCGCCTGCAGGAACAGGGATTATTACGGCGCGCGCTGGCGTTGTGGGCCGACATGGCACGATGCGATGACCACGAAGTTGCCCGCCTGGCCAGGCAAAAACAGCAGGAGATCGTCACCTTACTGCAGCAGAAAAAAGACCAGCAAGCGGCCTCGCGCTATAACTGCCGGGCCCATGTAGCGGCCGACCGGGAATTGATCATTGCCTATTTACGCAATGGTATGAAACCGCGGGAGATTGAGGCACTGACCCAGCGTTCCAGCGCCTTTATTTACCACTGTAAAAAGCTATTGCCCGAAGACTAATGGCGGCAATGCCGCATCACTGACCAGCTTTCTGGATATTGCCGTGCGTGCCGCAGTATCCAGAAAGGTGTTCAGGCACGACGCTGAACATCAAACATAAATGTGTATCTGCACCCTAAATAATTCAGGTTGCATAAAGACGGCAAAGCCGTGAGTCCCAGGAGCTTACTGAAGTAAGTGACTGGGGTGAGCGGGTGTAGCCAACGCATATGCAGCTTGAAGTATGACGGGTATATCCGAGTATTTGCCAGCCAGAAATTGGCTGGCTTTTTTTGGTTTATCGCACTGCTCACTTGCGGGGCAGTTTGTCATTCAGTAACGCTTCGATTCTGGCGCGGTTCTCTTCGAGCATAGCTTTAAAATCAACGCGGCTCTGAGGATCCATTTTCGCCAGGGTCGCATCCAGTTCCTGCTGACGGCGAATACTCTCCTGCACCCCTTTCATGGCCGCTTCCATCGCAATCAACTCCGATGACAGCTCTCGTTCCAGCATCGAGCGATACAGAAACTCCCGGGCGATGACCCCAAGGGCGTTGTTGGCCTGATTGACCGCGTTGTGCGTCTGCTTAAGCGACTCAGCCACGGCGGCCAGAATTTTATTTTCACTCATTAGCCGTATCCCCTTTCCCCACCAGCGCCAGGCTTTCTGCCAGGCTGCGGTGGAACATCTCGCGCTGCGCCACGGTCATGGCATCCAGCTGCTTTTTTACCGCCGCAACGCGTTTAAAGTAATCCTGCATCACCTCTTCACGGATCGCCCGTTTGCGTTCATCGGGGATATCGGCAAACGTATCCGCCGCGGTCGTTGCCGGCAGGTTGCTATCGCCGGTGCGTAGTTGCTTTTCCATAATCTCTCCCGCTCTTAGAAAAGACGCATATTGCGCAGATCGCCGTCGCTGGTGTTGTAGATCGTGAACCGTTCGATCAGCTCGATAAACGCATCACGCGCCGGGATCGCCGTGGTCAAGATCTTGCGTTGCCGCAGCGCACACCACAGCGCCACGGAATAGGCCTGACAGTTCACCGATTTCTGCGGATTAAATTCGATATCGGTAAAAGCCGTATATTCCAGCACCTGTTCTTTACAGGGGGAATGCTGTAGGGCGTTGAGATACAGCCAGTCGTAAAAGGCGGTTTTCGGCTCTAGCGGCCAGATGATAGCCTCGCGCGCTTCATTCGGCTGAAACGAAAACTGGGCCAGCTGGCCCGATGTTTTTAGCACGTCCGCGCGCTTGGCCTCTTTCGGCGACAGGCGCATCAGTTCGCGAAACGGCCCGCGCACCGTGCCGTTATCGGTAAACACTTTTGATGACTGGAACAGCGATTCGACGCTGATGAACTGCCCGCCGTTGCTTTGAACACCCATATTAAAGGCGCTGAGCTGCACGCCCAGCGTCTCTGGCGATTTACTGGACACCTCAAGGATTCTGGCCTCCGGATGATCCATGCGATAGCTTTCGTGCAGCGCAGCGATGGATTTTTGTTTTTGGCTGACCGCAAGGCCTGGCGACCAGCTGAAATCCACATTGACGATCTCCACCAGGGCTGCCCCTGTTCGGGTCGGGATAAATACGGGGCGCACGGCCATAAAGTCACCTAAAAAGCAAAATGTGAAGGGTCAACCACGATTTTCACCGGACAATCGCGTAACCATGAGGGAATATTCTCCGCGGAATAGAAAATAACCTCGCTAATAAACCACACCGGGATCGCCCCACAATACAAAATTTCCGCCTGGATATCATAGGGCCGATCGCCAGAATCGTCGTTATTGTTGCCGCTAAACATGGCCTGAAAGGCCTGATGTTTCTGGCGCTGCTCCACGCTTATCGACCTCACCCCACCAGAGGCGGCATTACTGTGGCAAAAAACGGCTTGGTTAAGCAACGTCTGATGATCGAAAGAAGGTTGGGTTGGCCCACTAATTAACTCTTTTTTAATTTTCAGGATTACCCAGTTGTGGTCCCGCAGTGCCTGGGAATATTTGTAGAGCATTTTTTTATTCACCTGACCTAATGACAGGGAAATAGAATTTCGCATCCCTTCCAGCCGTAATTCGTCATTATAATGAAAAGTATTTTTCCCTTCATCAAGCTGCTGGCGGGTCATTATTCCTGACTGAAATATATTTTTCAGATTCGTCAGATGACTAAAGTGATAAAGCGCGGCAATATTCCGCCGCTTCACCCCACTAAAATCAATCGCCCTCGCCCAGTTAAACGCTTGAATCGCATAGAACGGTTTATTCGCCACCCGTTGCATAAATGCATTATGCAGATCTGAGGTATAGGCTGGCGCCAGATGGGTTTCACCGGTTATCGCATAGCGCGTTAGCATATATTCTTTAAAGCCGTTGATATGCATAAGCATATTCAACGCGTCGGTCATCGTAATACAGGGACCGGCATGATTAACGCTGCTGATTAACGGGCGTGGCGGCTGCGGTTCCCGGGGGTGTTTATCAAACAGCGACGGCGTCGCGACCGGCGGCATGACGCGTTCCACCTGACGGCTATGGGCTTTTCTCTTTTCAACATCAACGATCGGTTCTGCCGTCCGGCTACCTGATTTAGTAGCTGGCGTTTCTTTTTTCTTGATTAAATTACCGATAAACGCGAGGACTAAAAAAATGCCAATTACAGTCCACATATGAACCCCTACAGTAGAGCCTGTCCCAGTAGACTATTTTATTTGCCACTTTGGCCCTGGGCCGCGTTCACAATCCTCACGTACTTCGTGTACGCGCCGGTTGTTCCGCGCTGTCCGCGTCCAGACTGGCTGCAACAATATACGTCTACTGGGACAGGCTCTTATTATATTATTGTGTGTAATAGCATCACGCCCCTCAGTTATGAGGGTAAATGAGTATTGTCTTATTGGTTTTGTTGTTATTCAGCAGTCCGAACAGACTGGGCAGCGAATGAACAGCCGGTTCCCCACGATAATCTATCCCCTCAGGGAACTCAAGCGGTGGCGCCTGTCACAGACGCCCTGCCACAGGATGAGAATCGCGCTTTTTAATCCATAAATAGCGCCTTTCGGCGCCATTGCAACATAAAACAATATCAATCATTTAACCGATGAGCATCGGCAGAATAATTAACCTAAGAAAAATCCTAACGCTATCTGTTGATGAATACCCGGCCTTTACCGGTCACATCAATGCGTACCCGGCAGCCCGGTATCCATTCGGCACGACTGACGGTTTTCAGCTGTAGCGTCTCAGACTGCTGCGCGACCGCCAGCGTCAGGATCGACAGTTGTCCGGAAAAATCGACGTCGAGAATGCGGATGTCACTTTCATTCGTCTGGCAAGGCGTCATGACCAGCTGTTCCGGACGTAGCATGACCCGCCCCGGCCCTCTGGCTATATCATTATCGGTACGCAGTTCACCAATGACGCACTGCGCCCGCCCGTTGTAAAGCTCCGCCGGCAGAATCACCGCATCCCCGAGAAACAGCGCTGTGGCTTCATCGGCGGGCCGGGAATAAACCTCAAATGGGCTGCCAACCTGGGTAAAGCGCCCCTGGCGCATCACCGCCACCTGGCTGGCAAATGACAGAGCTTCATTCTGATCGTGCGTCACCAGGATCGCGGCGACGCCTGCTTCGGCGAGCAAATCGGCCGTTGCCTTGCGGGTGGTGGCGCGCAGCCCGGTATCCAGCGCGGAAAAAGGTTCATCCAATAACATCAACGATGGCTGCTGTGCCAGCGCCCTGGCCAACGCAACGCGCTGCTGCTGGCCGCCAGAGATGTGATGCGGCCAGTGCGTTGCCAGCTGGGCGTCCAGCGACACCATCTCCATCAATGCCGCCACCCGACGGCGCTTTTCCTGCCGGCCACAGTCTAAACCCCAGGCAATATTGTCCGCGACATTGAGATGGGGAAACAGCGCCCCTTCCTGCGGTACAAACCCGATCCCACGTTGGTGCGCGGGCACAAAGACCCCGTCGCCAGAGAGTGTTCTCCCCTGCATCACGATGCGCCCGGAATCGGGTGTTTCAAATCCGGCCAGGATCCGCAGTAGCGTGGTTTTTCCAGAGCCCGACGGGCCCACGATGGCCGTGCGGCTGCCGGCGGCCACCGTCAGAAAAAGGTTATCCAGCACTTGCGCATCGGCAAAAGATTTTGAGACAGCGGTTAATTCCAGCATGTTACAGACCTGCCATTTTTTTCGACTGGTGATAAAGGAGAGCGGTCAACGGTAGCGAAATTGCAATCATCAGCAGCGCATAGGGTGCCGCCGCGACATAATCGATCTCACTGGTTAACGCCCAAAACCCGGTGGAGAGCGTGCGGGTTCCCAGTGGGGAAAGCAGCAGCGTGGCGGTCAGTTCATTACTGACGCCAAGGAATACCAACGCAGCACCGGCCGTCGCCCCCGGCGCGGCGAGACGCAGCGTGATGCTCCACAGCGCCCGAGCAGGACTTCTTCCGAGGCTGCGCGCCACATTCTCCAGCTCCACCGGTGCCTGGGCGATCCCGGCACGGAGGTTAATCAGCGCACGGGGCATAAACATCAGCAGATAGGCCAGAAACAGCGTGACCTCGGTTTGATAGATCGGCCGCGCATAGTGGATAGTGATGGTCACCAGCGCCAGGGCGGTGACAATGCCGGGTAGCGAGCTGGTCAGGTAATTGCAGCCTTCCAGCAGGCGAAATACCCGGCGCGGATAACGGATCCCCAGCCAGGCAATCGGGATCCCGCAGGCGGTGGTCAAAAGCGCCCCGCTGGCGCCGAGCATCAGCGTCTGGCGGAAGGAAGACCACAGGTCGGCACTCATCCAGTTGGCAATGCCTCCCAGCCACAGCCAGCGTCCCAGCACAATCAGCGGTACGCCGAGCGCCAGCAGGATCAGCGCCAGCAGCAGCGCCTGTGCCGCAACGGTGGCCGCCAGGTTCAGTTTTTTGCGTTTCTGCTCCCGCGCCGCGCCGGCGCCAATCCGGGCATAACGTGCTTTTCCTCTGGCGGCACTTTCCAGCATTAAAAACGCCAGGCAGCACAGCGCCAGCACGCCGGCCAGCATATTCGCCGCCGGACCGCTGAAGGTGGACTGGAACTGGTCATAAATCGCGGTCGTAAAGGTATCGAAGCGGATCATTGCATAAAGGCCGTATTCCGCCAGCAGATGCAGCGCCACCAGCAGCGCGCCGCCACAAATCGCCAGCTTAAGCTGGGGTAATACCACCTGGAAGAAAACCTTCCACGGCGGCGTGCCCAGCGAGGCGGCGACATCTTCAAGGGTCGGGTCAAGGCGACGAAGCACCGCCGCCACCGGCATATAAATAAAAGGATAGTAGGCCAGCACCGAGAGGAATACGCCGGAGGAAAGACCGTGCAGCGATGGCACCGCGCTGATCCAGGCGTAGCTCTGGACAAAGGCCGGGATCGCCAGCGGTGCAACCGCCAGCGCCGACCATATCTGCCGCCCTGCCAGAGTCGTGCGCTCTGTCAGCCAGGCCAGCGTGACGCCGAGCGCAATGCACGTCGGGACGGTTAAGACACTTAGCCACAACGTATTGCCAAGCAGTTCCCCCACGCGCGGGCGAAAGACCAGCGCTTTAATGGTGTCCCAACCGGTATCCATACCCACGGCGATAACAAAACCTAACGGCAGGAGCGACAACAATGAAATCAGGATTGCTAATGCAACCATCGGAAACGCAGGACGCCTGCGCTCAGGCAGGCGTCGAACTTTATTTCCGAGTGTAAGACTCAGACCAGACATAAGGTATTCACTTCACCGGGGATTACAGCAGGCCAGCTTGCGTCATCAGGTCGATAACTTTTTTACTGTTCAGCGAAGAAGGTTCAACTTTCGGTGCATCCAGCGCGTTCAGCGGCGTCAGTTTCGGGTTCGATGCTGCATTGACGCCCACGGCATATTCAAATGCATTATTGGTTCGCAGCTCATCCTGACCCTGTTTACCGGTGATCCACTTGATAAAGGCCTGAGCCTGCTCTTTGTGTTTGCTGGACGCCAGAACACCACCGCCGGAGATGCTGACAAAGGCACCCGGGTCCTGATGTTTAAAGTAATACAGTTTGGTATTTTTGCTGTTTTCACCGGTTTTTGCCTGATCGACAAAGCGGTAATAGTGGTAAATCACGCCGCCATCAATCTGCCCGGCGTTCACGGCTTTCATGACCGTGCTGTTGCCTTTATAGGCCACGAAATTCGCCTTCATCGCTTTGAGCCAGTCGAGCGTGGCTTTCTCGCCTTTCAGCGCAAGCATCGCACTGACGATGGCCTGGAAGTCGGCACCTGACGGGGATGCGGCCCAGCGCCCTTTCCATTCTGGTTTCGCCAGGTCCATCAGCGAATGAGGCAGTTGAGACTCACTGATTTTTTCCGGGTTATAGACAAAAACGGTACTGCGTGCCGCGATGCCAATCCAGCGGCCGTGGGCAGGACGATATTCCGGCGCCACCTGTTTTAAGGTGTCGGCATCAAGAGGGGCAAACAATTTCGCGTTATCGACCAGCACCATCGACGGGGAGTTTTCCGTCAGGAAGACATCGGCCGGCGACGCGCTCCCTTCCTGCACCAGTTGATTTCCCAGCTCGCTGTCGCCACCGTTACGCAGGGTCACTTTAATGCCGGTTTCTTTGGTGAAACCATCTACCCACGACTTCACCAGGTTTTCATGCTGGGCGTTATACACCACGATGCCTTCAGCGCTGTCAGCCGCCATGGCCTGAGGGGCAAGATATAACGATGAGGCGACAAGCGCGACGGAGCAGTAGGACGACAGGCGAAAATTCATATGCTAATCCTTAGTATGTTTGAATAAATGGCCGCCGATAGCCTGGCCGAAAAGGATTAAAACACAGTGAAATGGGAATGATAATGAAAACAATTCCCATAAAAAGAAAACAGTTAAATATACCGTGCTTAATAATTTGATTATCTGAAAATGCTTTATTTCAAAATAAGAAAAAGGAAAGGTTAAAATAACCTTAAGACGATATTATTTATTATCAGCAGAATGAAAAAATATGATCGCGATAACAATTATCGCCGTCCACGCGCAATTCTGCATCGTCCTGTCCCCCTGAGCACGGTGGCGATCGACAGGCCTGGCAGGCAGCCACAGCGCAGGTTCGTTGGCTGGAACCTGTTACAGCTGTCAAAATTGCAGGTATAATCCCCTGCATTATTCAACGGGTTCAGAAGCGACGATGACAAAACTTACCTTACAAGAACAGATGCTCAAAGCAGGATTAGTCACCAGCAAGAAGGCGGCTAAGGTCCAGAGAACGGCGAAAAAATCACGCGTTCAGGCCCGTGAGGCCCGTGCGGCGGTCGCTGAAAATAAGCAGTCACAACTTGAGCGCGACAAGCTGCTGAGTGAACAACAAAAGCAGGCGACGTTATCGAAAGAGTATAAAGCGCAGGTAAAACAGCTTATTGAAATGAACCGCATCACCGTTTCAAAGGGCAATATTACGTTTAACTTCACCGACGGTAACTTAATCAAGCAGATGATGGTGGACAAACTGACCCAGGCGCAGCTCACCAATGGCCGGCTTGCCATCGCGCGCCTGACCACTGACGCCAATGGCGAGAGCGCATACGCGATTATCCCTGCCAGCGTGGCCGATAAGATTGCCCAGCGTGACGCCAACAGCATTGTGTTCAATAGCGACCTGACTCAGGAAGCGCAGGATGAAGACGATCCGTACGCTGATTTTAAAATTCCTGATGATTTGATGTGGTAACAGGCGATGGCTGAGCGCTCTGCCAGCCATCTAGCAACCCCGGCGGGTCAAAATCAACAAAACAACGGCTGGCGGCCCCACTCTTCGCCGTTAGCCACTCGCGCAGCACAAATTTATCGTCCAGACTTAAGCCAAAGGCGTGGTCTGCGCAGGCATTGTGCTTTACACTGCGCGCTGCAAAAACTGAGTAGATAAACGATTAAGTAGGCGATAATGGCGATGAATGGCACGATCACAACCTGGTTTAAAGATAAAGGTTTTGGATTTATCAAAGATGAAAACGGTGATAACCGTTATTTTCATGTGATTAAGGTCGCCAACCCTGACCTGATTAAGAAAGATGCGGCGGTGACCTTTGAACCCACCACCAATAATAAAGGCTTGTCCGCTTATGCGGTGAAGGTCGTCCCGGAGAGCAAAAATCTCTATATTGCCGGCGAGCGCCTGAAGATCACCTCGATCAAGTCTTACCTCGTGTACAGCGAAGAAGTCCCGGCCGATGCCTCTGTTGATAAAGAGAATGCGGTACTGTCGGTGGGGATGCTGATGGGAAATATCAGACCCAAATCCGCCGCGAAGCCGGGCGAGATGCGTTCGCTGAAAAAGCTGGCGATCACCACCTTCCAGGGCACGACCCTTATCTTCTCGGAAGATGAGATTGACATCGAAGAGACCGTCAAACTGCTCAAAAACTTAAACCGTTAACGGTTTCTGTGCCGCCATCCCGGGCGCGTCCTGCGCCGGATGGCGACATCATCCGCCCGCAGACACTACGCTTCTCTCCACCGCCATGACGGCATGGCCCTTCAGCGCACCTGCAGCAGATCGCTATAGCGGGTAGTGTAGCGCGGGGAAAGCATGTCACGTTTCATCTGCCATCCGGTCTGTATCCCCTGCCCGGCAAAATAGAGCGCACCTCTCCCGTTTTTCGCATTCAGAGCGTCCAGTACCGCCATCAGTTTCTCGCTGTTTTTGCGCGGCGCGTTGTCGTCGAAAAGATTGAGCTGAGCGATCCCCTGGCTGTAAAAATCCCCCAGCATAACCCCGGCTTTCTGGTAGCGATGCCCCTCTTTCCAGACCGAGTCCAGTGCGCGGATGGCCGCCGCAATAATATCCCGGCTGTCCTGCGTCGGCGTGAGCAGCTTTACCGACGCGCTGTTACTGTAATGGGGGCTGTTCTGCGCAAAGGGGCTGGTTTTGATAAACATCGAAATAAACCGGCAGTACTGATGCTCGGCGCGGAGTTTCTCTGCGGCACGCGACGCGTAGCTGCATATCGCCTGATGCATCTCGGGATACGCCGTGATATAGCTGCCGAACGATCGGCTGCAGATAATCTCCTGTTTCAGTGGCACAAACTCTTCCAGCGCCAGACAAGGTTCACCGCGCAACTCTCTCACCGTTCGCTCAAGGATCACGTTGAAATGTTTGCGGATAAAACGGATATCGGTATCCGCAAGTTGCAGGACGGTTTTGATCCCCATAGTCTCGAGCTTTGTACTGATGCGGCGGCCGACGCCCCACACTTCCCCGACGGGCAGGCGGGCCATCAGTTTTCTCTGGCGCTCCCGGTTCGATAAATCCACCACGCCGCCCGTTTGCTGCTGCCACTGTTTTGCCGCATGGTTGGCCAGCTTGGCCAGGGTTTTAGTCTGGGCGATGCCGACGCCGACGGTGAGATGGGTCCTGCGCCCTATCGTTTCACGAATTTCCCGGCCAAAGTCACTCAGTTCGCGGCAGTTACGCACCCCGGTAAGATCGCAGAAGGCCTCATCGATGCTGTAAATTTCACAGCGCGGAGACAGCTCTTCCAGCGTCGTCATGACCCGGTTCGACATGTCCGCGTAGAGCTCATAATTGCTGCTAAAGCAGATAACGCCATGTCGGCGGAGCTGATCTTTTTGTTTAAAGTACGGCTCGCCCATCTTCACAAATGGCTTCGCTTCGGCAGAACGGGCGATCACGCAGCCGTCGTTATTTGACAGCACCACCACCGGTCGGCCGCTTAAGTCCGGCCTGAAAACCGTCTCGCAACTGGCATAAAACGCGTTAACATCACAGAGCGCAAACATATTCAGCCTGCAGATTTAATGATGTAGGTGACAACGCCAAAGACATTGAGAGTCTCTTCACTACCAACGAGGATCGGGGAATAGGCGCTGTTCATCGGATTCAGCTGTACCAGCGGCCAGAGCTGCAATTTCTTGACCGTAAACTCTCCGTCCACCGCAGCAATCACAATATCGCCATGTGCGGCCTTGCGTGAGCTGTCGACGATCAGCAGATCGCCCTCTCCGATGCCACCGTCAATCATGCTGTCCCCTGCGGCTTTCACAAAATAGGTCGCGCTGGGGTGGCTAATCAACAGATCGTTTAAGTCGATGCGTTTTTCGACATAATCCTGCGCCGGGCTGGGAAAGCCGCACTGCACAACGTCACTGAATAAAGGGAGCGGAGCTATCTGGTGCAGCTCGGCTGGCGTGTAAAACTTCATGATAAACCCACCAAATAAATACTGATTATATATACAGTAGTTTTATCAAGTCGACAGGTCAATATAGGCTACGACTATCAATTTCCCAGACAGACGTAACATATTGATGCTATTGGCGAGAAAAATCTTACTGCTGCGCGGGTGCCTGACTGACTGCTGAGGAAGTAAGCGACGGGACCACCAGACGGGCCGGATGACCGCAGATCTGACGAGCCAGCAGGATCGCCGCCGACGCGAATCATCCTGCTAACCGGGTTAACAGGATAATCGTTATAGTCTCGCCTCATCATCACGGCGCTATGTTGATCCGCGCCCTGTACTCACGCTGCACTGTCCCCCTTAAACAGCGTTAGTATCGTTCACGACCAAAAATGATCCCGGGACTCCTGCTCTGCCGTCGGCCGCGTCAGCCACGCCAAAAAACCGATCGCCGCCCCCAAAATAAATAGCACCACCGTAATCACCAGCACGATAGAAAGCTCTGTTGAAAACATTTCAATTGACACACCATTATTCATTTCACTAAAAAGGAATACCCCTTCATCCAGGGTGAAATAGATAAACCAGATACAAAATGCAATAAACAGCCATAGAAATATTTTCCCGAGAAGCGTTCTTTTTATCTTCACTTCCTCAGACATGATATTTTCTCAATATACTCGTGATCGTTCGAGTATAAACACTCACGTTAAATACACAGTCGAGATATCACATCCCTGTGTCACCATTCACGGCCGCATTTTTTATTGCACCGTGACTCCGGCTAATCTCCCGGAGGTGGTCATATCAAACGCCACCGTGAAGCCTGATTTTTTCCAGCGGGTATGTTCGTCATTGATGGAATGCCAGCCTTCCTCTTCCATAAAATCGACGGCCTGCCCCTGATACATCCCGGCAATATTGGCATCGAGATCGTGTGCAATATCTTCTGCAGCTTCGCGTGTGGCGTTGCGCTTAGGGTTGTCCGCGTCCTGATACTGGTGCGAGGCGCGCCCGACATGGCATGTACCATTTGCGTCACTCACTTGAGTACATCCTGAACGTTCCAGCTGTGCGCGATAAGCTTCGCTGATCGCAAATACCGGCTGAAACAATGAGCCAGCAACCAGCGCCACACTGATAATATATTTCGCTTTCATTTACTGACCCTTTCAACGGTACCAACAACGCGAGCCATTATCGGCCTGACTGGCATCAGGTAAGGTTTCGCAGTCCGGCAAAGAAACCCCGTCGCGCGTAATCATCTTGTCTGCATGATGGTGACGGTGCCCCTCCTTTGCGGGCGCGATGACACACCCCGAAAGAAATAATGAACTGACCATCACCCCCATCACTGCTATTGCTCTCTTTTTCATTTTTAACCCTGTCTTATTTTATTTTTAATCTGACCAGTACCGTTGCAAACCCGGCGAATTTATTCAACAGACTATGTTGGACAACCGCATCTTATTTGACATAGCAAAACAAGAAAAGAGGTCAGACCTGGCTGAAAACTCTGTTTTAACTCATTGTTTTAAAAGAAGTTAAACCACATGCCGCTTTTTTTGTTATTAACTTGATAATATTACATCGATTATTTTGTTATTTTTATTTTAATGCTTTAAATATCTTTCCACGCTGGCGGCCGAAATCATTACATTTTCTTAATAATCACCGTTAAAAAAGCTTCCCTCTGTATTTATTTAAGACGAATCCTATGAGCGCATGATATTTACCACGCTAATTAAATGCAGCCTATTATTATTCACTGCCACGACCGCTGTTTGGGGTTATTGATATAACACGATTAAAAACAGGCCAGCACCGCCTACGGCAGTGTGGCCAAAACCGGACAGGTCTGTCCGGAATGAGGGATAAAGATGAAAGGTTAAGGATGAAGCATAAAGGCTAAAATAAATGCCGGCAGATTCACGCCGCCGTTAATAGCTCACGAGGCAACATTTTCCCTCCAGGGACAATTGGTATCCCTGCGCCAAAAACGGGATAAAAGCAGACTGCCCGGCAGAGAGCGTGAGCGTGTCACCGCAAGGGTGACACAGGGTCGCCGTGCCTTGTAATACCAGCAGTATTTGCGCGCTGGTGACCGGGATGATTTTTTGCTGGCAGCGGTCGATAATGCTGAACTGAAAATCCTCCACAGGGATCGGGTAGCGATGCGTCACGTCGACGCTCTCGGCGCTCATTTTAAGGCTGTCGGCCTGCGTCTGCGTAAATACCGTGCATTTTACCAGCTCTGCCAGATTGATATTTTTGGGCGTCAACCCGGCCCGAAGCACGTTATCGGAGCAGGCCATCACTTCAACCGCGGTTCCGCTCACGTAGGCGTGCAGCGTGCCGGCCCACAGGAACATCGCTTCGCCGGGGTTAAGCGTAATGCAGTGCAAAAACAGGGGAGCCAGAGTGCCGATATCGCCTGGATAGTCGCGCTGAAGCCGGGTAATAAACGGAGTCAGATGACTGAGGCCTCCGTTATCAATGCATTCGGACAAGCGAGCCAGTACGCTTTCGCGCTGCGCCGGATCCAGCTGCATCAGGCTGAGGAAAAAATGCATCAAGCCGTCGGCGGTCATATTGCTACGCAGTTCGGTCAGCGCCCCGGTCAGCTCGGGCGCATTGAGCCGCAGAAAATGGTTCACAATCTCCTGATAGGGGCGAAAGCCATTCATGGCCATAAATGGCGTCAGGGCATACACCAGCTCAGGTTTATGATTGTCGTCATTATAGGCTTCTCCCGGTTGGTTCCCCTGCCGGGCAAAACCGGCTTCCGCCTGCCTTTTATTGGGGTGCACCTGAATAGACAGCGCGCTGTCGGCGGCAAGGAATTTCAACAAAAAAGGAAGCTGCCCGAAGCGCATGGCGGCATGTTCGCCCAGCATGGCGGCCAAATCCTCTGCAATTAAGGTCTGCAGCGACCTGGCGCTTTGCCCACACTCCACCTCAGAGCATCCCGCCGGATGCGTTCCCATCCACATTTCGGCCTGCGGCTGATCGTCAGGGTTCGGCACATGAAAGAGTGTATTCAGAGCAGTCCGGCTACCCCAGGCATAGTTCTTAATGTTGTTGCGCAGACGGTAAAATACCTGAGTCATAAGGCCACCTTAATCAATACACCGGGGATGAAGCGAGGACGGGATGCCCGTTCTGAAAACCAGAACGGGGCGTTATCGTGCAATGGGAACCGGGTCATAACCCCTCCTGATAAAAAAATGCTGCGCCCAATGGACGCAGCCAAAGCCATTACTCAGCAGTCACGGCAATAGATTGAATAAACATATAGCCCCAGTCGCCTGAAAACTTACCGAAGCTCACCACGTTTTCACCGGCCTTCAGGGTGACAGGCACGACGAGCTGCTGGCCTTTTTCATCCGTCTGCGGGAACTCAATGCCGATCGGCGTTCCGTCGTTAACCACGAAGGAGTTTTTCTTACCTCCCCACTTCGCATTGAACTTCACATGCAGGGCGTATTTGCCTTCCCAGGGGGCGCTCACCTTCCACGTCACCTTATCGCCATCATTGGCAAAAGGTCCCAGGAAGCCATCGTCAGCAATAGCCAGCTGGTTTTCACTGCTTTTCACGACGTTCAGCTCACCCTGTTTAACATCCAGGACCTCGCTGCCAAATTTGCAATAATCGGCAGGCAGCTTGCCAGCAGGTTCACTGACCGACACCTTCACCGTTTTGCTCGCCTTCAGCAGGCCATCGTTGGCGGTAAAGGTCAGGTCGTACTCGCCAGGAGCGGAGAACCAGGCCCGGGTTTCGGCTTTGCTGCTGTCACACACATGCGCCTTGTCGTTACCACCGGTACTCCACGCCACCGTGACGTGGCGCGCAGGGAGATCGTCGTCACTCCATGTGGCAACGAGCGGAACGCCTTTATCCTGAGTGGTGGTCAGGGCGTCACTCAACGTCACCACCGGCGCCAGGTTTTGCTGGGTGTGTTTAACGCTGATAACGTTAGAGGGCGCTGACGCACCGCTTTCGTTCTTCGCAATGACGCGGTAGTAGTAGGTTTTCCCTAATTGCAGGCTGCTGTAGTCATCACGGAAGAGCGC
The DNA here is from genome assembly GCF_051131745.1 of Klebsiella sp. R390. Lineage (NCBI taxonomy): Bacteria > Pseudomonadati > Pseudomonadota > Gammaproteobacteria > Enterobacterales > Enterobacteriaceae > Klebsiella > Klebsiella sp. R390. Next base: position 773,047 of record NZ_CP180445.1, read on the forward strand.
CATTTTTGACGGATCCCACTCATTGACCCCATCAGAGACATCCTTCCCGACCACTTTCCACGGCCCTTTGGCGCTGGTGGCCCGCTCGATATCGTAATAACGACCGACCGGCGCCCCCATCCAGTTGATAGCAAAAGGTGAATCCGTCGCTCTCAGCTTCGGTGCTTCCGGTACGGGAAGCGCAGGCGCGGTGCTCAGACCGGCCATCTGCGCGGACGCATTGCGCACCAGATTGACCACGTCCATTTCCTGGTTAGCTTTACCTTCTACCGGGAAGCCCGGCAGATGGTAGCTATAGTGGCCGGTATACTCTTTGTGCCAGTAGAATCCGCCGTCATGACGATGTCCACGGAATCCCCAGATAAAGCCACCAGCCGCCTGTGCCCCATTAACATCGGTATGCACGATAGACTGCATGATGTTGTTCAGCTCTTTGTGGTCCAGCAGACCAAACTCGCCGACCAGGTAAACCTTTTTACCGCCGATGGCCTCCAGATCTTTGCGTACCTGGTCGGGATGGTTGTTGCCCGCGTTGGTGTAGTAGTGGTTACTGACGATGTCGACGTTAGGATCGTTGATGGAAAAATCATTAATCTTTTTATAGGTTCCGTCGACAATCAGCTGATGCGGAGCCCATTTGCGGATCCAGGCGGCGGTCTCTTTAAGGAAGCTCGCATTGGTATCTTCCAGTTCATTACCCGTTTCCCAGGCCATGATGGCCTTTTCATCGTAATAGTGACGACCCGTAACGCTGTTAACGCGCGTAATCACCTGACGAATAATGTCCTGATACGCTTTATAGGTTTTGCTGTCTGTACGATAAAAATCTTCTGGTTTTTCATGGTAAAACGCCGCCAGCTGCTCACGCCCGCCCCACCACCACCAGTGGTCGATAAACGGCAGAATCAGCCTTAAGCCCTGCTTGTCCGCTTCGGCAATCATGTTGTCGTACACCTTCATCGCCGTTTCGTTCAGCCGTGGCATACCGTCAGGCGTTTCGGGCGCAAGGATATGCGTTTCGCGACCACAGGCTTTGTCATTTTCCTGCTGCACGGAGAGCACATAAACACGCTGTGCCTTCGCACCCGTTTTTACCATCGCCTTGATCCAGTTTTCCTGCTCGTCAGCGGTGGGCCACTTAAAGTACTGCCCCCATCCCCGGGGGTCAGCTTTACAGGTTCCACGCGCATCGTCTTCGATGCGATGCAGTTCCGGCGCATGGATCCCGGCAAAACGGAAGAGGTGATTGCCATCTTTCAGTTGCGCGCCATCACGGGTGATGAAGTGTTCAAAATGCGACTGTTCCGCCGCCATTGCGCCAGCACATCCCAGTGCTGACAGCAGTGAAACCAACAGGATTTTTTTTACGGGGATAAACATTGTTCTTCTCCTTAGAACCAGACTTCAGCCTGAATACCAAAATTCAGGGTGTCAGAACTCCCCGAGCGGGTATAACTGCCCGAGGTGATGCTGCCGGTGCTCCAGTCGTAGCTACCATCAAGCGCATCAGATACGCCCTTATCCCACTTGGCATAAGTGACGAAGAAGCGTAGCTGCGGACGCGCCCAGAACCCGGAATCAAAGGTCAGCGTTGGCGCGATGGTCACTTTGGTCAGCCCGCCCTTACCTTTACCATCGACCCCCATGTAGTTTTTGTCGTCGAGATACTCATAACCCAGCTCGTACTGCATGGCGAAGTTCTTGGTAATCTGGTGGTAAGGTCGAATACCGGCGACCCACATGGAACGCCCCCAGCCATTTTCATCGCTGGTCCACCAGCGGTAATTTTTGTCTTTCTGGTAGAACGCGAAGGTAGAGATTTCCAGATCGCCCATCGTCGCCAGGTTATCGAGGACCACACGCCAGGATTGGGTATCTTCAAGGTTCGCCCAGCCCCAGCCGTTTTTACCCAGCGAGTCAGCGGCGGCCAGCCCTTTACCGTACTGGAAGGCAATGCGGGAATACCCGCCGGTCAGGCCATAGAAACCATCAAAGTTGTACACGCCAGTAAAGCCGTAGCCTTTTTCTGCCGCCGTCGGATGGTTTTCGTTGCGGTTCATATGGTGACCGATAAATTCAAGGTCCAGGCCGGTGCCACCAATTTTCTTGAACCACAGGTTAAGGGAATAATCGTCCGGATAGCCCTTGTCACCCTGATCAACCGGGTAGGCATCCGTTTCATCCGTTGGCGAGAAGGCATAAACCCCGGCATCAAAACGGGCGAACCCGAGGTCCATATTGTCAAAACCGCCGCCGGTCCCGTTGTACTGGATGTACTCCCAGTCAAACTGGTGGCTGGAGGTGTTGGAGCTGCTGTAGCGCTTACCGGCCCAGAAGGTGACGTCCGGAGCAAAATCGAGGTTGCTGAGTTCAGCAAAACCTTCACGGAACTGAACGTCATGACCGTCGTCATCGCGACAGTTCCAGTCAGCGGTACATTTGGTCTGGTGCGTCAGGTTGGCCTGAATACGGGCGACCGCACCGGTATCTGATTTCAGCGTCACCGTCGGAATCAGTTCAATTTTGGTGTCTTCTTCGTTACCAAGACGCCATTTGCCATCCGGCATTAACCCCACGGAGTTAGCACGGTTTCCGTCGCTGTTAGCCAGAATCCCGGAACGCATGTACCCGTGCAGTTGAAAATCGTATTTATCATCTGCGCTGGCGTAGCTGCTCATTACCGTTACGGCGATCAAGGACAGAGGTATTGATTTAATTAGCTTTCTCATATGATCCCTTTGTTTATTATTTGCACTGCTTAACGTTGCAGTGGAAATGTACGGCTCAAAAAAGGAAATGTATATCCCCAAACGGAAAGCGCTTTCCATATTTACCGGTTCAAATCACACATCCGAGATAAAAAAGAATATTTTCGTGATTGAAATCACATAAAAATGCTTACATTCGTTATTAATGGCAGCAGACTGTACGCAATTCATTATTTCTGGTGATCTTAATCACAATTAACCCATCCACTGACGGAAAGCGCTTTCCGTTACATCTCGCAATAGCTATAGTCCAGACCAGCCAGTGAAGGCATTGTGATGGAAAAGATCCTGGGTGCTGCTCTGCCGGGATACCTGCCAGGCTGCGGGTGAAAAAGGGGTGAAGACATAACGTGACCTGCCCAAACAGAACGATACACAGGGCATCACGGTAGATGCCCATCACATGATGGGTGCTGACAGGCAGAAACGAGGGGCAGTTCTCGGTGATGTCCTGTCCCTGATAGATAACAAATAACAAGGGAAAAGCGATGAGCGCTCTGTATTCGAAACTCATTAACGTCATTGAACAGAAAATTACCCCGATGGCCGGCGCGGTCGGGCAGCAGAAATATGTCACCTCGATCCGCGACGGCTTTATTACTGCCCTGCCGTTTATGATCGTCGGCTCCTTTATGCTGGTTTTTATTTTTCCGCCGTTCTCACCGGATACCACCTGGGGATTTGCGCAAGCGTGGCTGCAATTTTCTCTGACCCATCGCGATGCGCTCATGCTGCCGTTTAATTTCAGCATGGGGGTCATGACCCTGTTCATTTCTGTCGGCATTGCCGCCAGCCTGGCAAAACATCACAATCTCGATTCACTGACCGCCGGCATACTGTCGCTCATGGCCTTCCTGCTGGTGGCCGCCCCACTCAAGGATGGTCATATTTCCACGGCCTACTTTTCGGGCCAGGGGATCTTCACCGCCATCCTGGTGGCGATTTACTCCACCGAGCTGTATGCCTTCCTGAAACGGCATAACATCACCATTCGCCTGCCGCCTGAAGTCCCGGCCGGGGTGGCACGATCGTTCGAAATCCTGATCCCGGTGCTGGCAGTCGTGCTGACCCTGCACCCGCTGAACCTGTTTATCGAAGCACAGTTGGGGATGATTATTCCGGAAGCGATCATGTCGCTGGTGAAACCGCTGGTCGCCGCCTCCGATACGCTGCCGGCCGTTCTGCTCTCGGTGCTGGTCTGCCAGGTACTGTGGTTTGCCGGTATCCACGGTGCCTTAATTGTCACTGGGATCATGAACCCGTTCTGGATGGCGAACCTCTCCGTTAACCAGACCGCGATGGCGGCAGGTTCGGCGATCCCGCACATTTATGTGCAGGGTTTCTGGGATCACTATCTGTTGATTGGCGGTGTGGGATCCACCTTACCGCTAGCGTTCCTGCTGCTGCGCAGCAAGGCTATCCACCTGCGCACGATTGGCCGTATGGGCGTGGTGCCGGGCTTATTTAATATCAACGAACCTATTCTGTTTGGTGCGCCGATCATTATGAACCCGCTGTTCTTTATGCCTTTCGTACTGGTGCCGATGGTCAACGCCACGCTCGCCTGGTTTGCTCTGGACTTCGACTTAGTCAGCCGGGTGGTTTCCATGACGCCATGGACAACGCCGGCCCCAATTGGCGCCTCCTGGGCCGCGAACTGGAGCATTAGCCCTGTCATTATGTGCCTGATATGTATGGCGACATCAGCCGCAATGTACCTGCCTTTCCTGAAGGCATACGAAAAACAGCTGCTGGCACAAGAGCACAAAAATGCGCTCGCCCAGGCTGAAGCGTCAGCTCAGCGCACGTAACAAAAGCGGGATGATGGATGCGACACACAATAGATACCGTCAGCAGCATCCGCTCATCCCGTTCGTCACCCCCATTCAAAGAGAGGCTTTTGCCTCTCTTTGTTGCAGAACGTGGTCACCCGTTCTGCTCAGCAGTCGTCACACCACCATAAAACCAGATATCCCCTTACACTATGATTATGCAGAAGATCTCAAGATGAGATTTACCTCAGGAGAAAACCGATGAAACCAACGTTAGCAGTGACAACCCTCGCGTTTATTGCGGCGATGTCATGCAATGCCATTGCTCAGGACGTTATTTTGCCACTCAAGGAAGAAGTCCAGACCGATGAGGGTAAAATTTGCATCTATGGTACCGGCGCGCAAAATGAAAAAGTCATTATGCAGGGTACCGACAGCTGCCCACCGACGAAGACGGTTAAACAGCAAAAATGAAAAACATGCCATGTCACAGAGACTGTGCCTGGGGTCACCCGCACCGCCGCTGAATCGTGGAAACACTGCCCCGCCCGCCAGCATGCCCCCCGTGCCGGAGCGTGCGTCGGGGCAACTATAATTTATTGTCCACCAGCCCCCGCTGCACCGGCCTCACCATCCGACAAAGCAGCAGAACCGCTCTGCCGCTTTGGGGTGAATGCCGCTTAGCTAAGGTCTTCGCCGTGAGAGGCAATACATTTCTGGTACCAGAAGAACGAGTCTTTCTTATAGCGACGCAGGCTGCCGTTGCCCTGGTCATCCAGATCGACATAGATGACGCCATAACGTTTTGACATCTCTATCGTACCGCAGGAGACGATATCAATAATCCCCCACATGGTGTATCCGATCAGCTCGACGCCATCGATCACCGCCTCTTTCATCTGTTGTACGTGCTCGCGCAGATACGCAATACGATACGGGTCGTGGATAGCCAGGTCCTGTTCCAGCACATCTTCCGCGCCAATGCCATTCTCGGCAATAAACAGCGGGATACGGTAGCGGTCGTAAAACTGGTTTAAGGTGATGCGTAAGCCGATGGGGTCAATTTGCCAGCCCCAGTCGCTCGCCTTCAGGTACGGGTTTTTGTTGCCGCTGACCAGATTGCCTCCGGTGGTTTCCCAGTTTTTGTCGGTGGTTGCCACCATCGACATGTAATAGGAGAAACTAAGGAAATCAATGGTATATGCTTTCAACAGCGCATCATCCCCGGGCGCTTTCTGAATGACAATGCCGTTGTTGTGGAAATAGCGTGCCATATAGGCAGGGTACTCCCCTCGCACCATAATATCGGTGTAGAAATAGTTGGAGTATTGCTCTTTATGCAACGTCTCCAGCACATCTTCCGGTTTACAGGTGGCCGGGTAGGTCGTAAAGCGGGCGATCATGCCGCCAATTTTGGCTTCAGGCAGGATCTCGCGGGCCAGTTTGATCGTCAGCGCGTTGGCAATAAACTGGTGATGCAGGCACTGGAAAATCGCCGACTCGTAATCCTCTTCCTGATCCTTAATCAGGCACACGCCGTTATAGGGGTTAAATTTCCCGGCATTAATCTCATTGAACGGTAACCAGAAATCGACCCGATCCCCGAGGGATTCAAATAATACCCGGACAAACTTCAGATAGAAGTCCACCACCTTTCTGTTTTTCCAGCCGCCATATTCAGTCACCAGGTTCAGCGGGATATTGTAGTGCAGGATGGTGGCAAACACTTTCATGCCGCGCTGGTGGCACTGGTCAAACAGGTCGATATAAAACTGAATCCCTTGGTGGTTAGGCGTTTCGTTATCACCGTCTGGAAAAATACGTGACCAGTCGATAGACGTGCGGAAAACCTTCATCCCCATCTCTTCCATCAACGCCAGATCATCCTGATAACGATGATAAAAATCGACACCACGGGTAAAAGGATAGTGCCCGGGTTCAATCGCCTTCAGCGCCGCATTGAAACGCGCCGTGGTCATATTAATATTACGGTTATGATCGCGCTCTGCGCGGTTCCATGCGGGGTCGAAATAACGAATATTCTGTGTATCCAGGCCCTTCCCGTCTGCTGTAAATGCCCCATCGGCCTGCGCTGCTGAAATCGCACCACCAAATAAAAAATCCGCGTCAAAACCTGTTTTCACTTAATGTCTCCTGTTTTATGACTTAACTCATATTTCATTAATACGGTGGTTAATAAATACGCTGCGCAGAAGCTGATGGCGGCCCCCATAATGGCGTAAACAATATTCATGCTATTGCCAGGGTCAATAAAGACCGGCAGCGTGGTGAGTCCTGTCGGCGCCAGCGTCATCCGCTTAACGCCCATGATGCCGACGAACAGCCCGCCAATTCCCCCGGCGAGTAAGACGGCATAGAAAGGCTTCTTCAGTTTCAAATTGACGCCGTACAGTGCCGGTTCCGTAATCCCTAGTAATGCGGTAAATCCGGCGCCGTTAGCCAGCGCTTTAAAATCTCGATCTGTCGCAAATCGTGCAGCCGCCAGCGCGGCGGCACCTTGCGCAATATTTGAGACTAAGAACCCCGCGCCAATCATGTCGAAACCATTGGTCGCTAAGGACTGGAAGGTGATCGGCATGGTGACCGCATAGTGCATCCCGGTCATGATGAAAATCGGCGAGAACACCGCCATGATAAAAGGCAGCAGCCAGATGCAGTGGTCGTTGACGTAGGAGATCCCAACCCCCAGCGCTTTACCGATGTAATCACCAAAGGGGGCGATGACCGTTAACGCCAGGGGCACCATGATTAACAGGGTCAGGAACGGTTTCATAAAGAACAGGATCGCGCCCGGAGAGAGTTTTTCAGCCAGCTTTTCCGCCCACGAGGCAATCCATACCACCAGGATGATCGGGATAACCGTGGAGCCGTAATGGACCAGCGATACCGGCACATTGAGGAAACTGATGGGCGTATGCGAGGCCACCAGCGCGGTAAAGGTGGGATGCAGCAGCATGCCGCCCAGCGTCATCGCCACAAACGGGTTCATGCTGAATTTCATCGCTGCGGTATAAGCCAGCATAATCGGCAGAAAGTAGAATGTGGTATCCGCCGCGAAATTCAGCACCATACTGGTTTGTGATGTTTTATCCATCACCCCAAGCATCACCAGAACAATAAGCAATGTTTTTATCATTGCCGCCCCGCTGATGGCAGGGAGAATCGGCGTAAAAATTCCCGAAATAATTCCAAGGAGGCTGGATATACCGTTTTCTTTTTTCTTCAGAGTGCTGCTATTAATCGCCACTGAGGGGCCGTCAACCGCAAATCCTGCGGGATTCATCGTATTTTTTAATTGTGTAATGGCGGAAAAAACATGCCCCACCTGCTGCCCGAGGATCACCTGAAACTGACCGCTGCTTTCGACCGCACCAAGAACCCCAGGTAACGCCGAAAGCGTTGTTTTATCAACTGGATCCATCGTATTTAGCGTAAAACGCAAACGCGTTGCACAATGGGTTACATCTTTGATGTTATTTAGACCACCGATTCTTTCAATTATATCTTTAGCAAGCTGCTGATAATTCATCGTTGTCTTCCGAATAATATTGTGTTGATGGGCGATATATTTTTCTTATCACTGACATCCGGCTGTGTTTTAAATTGCTTTTCCCTGAATTATCTTCGATTATATGAATTAACAGGACATAAACAATATTCAAACGGATTGATCATAGTGACAAAAGGTAAGGTAATGTGATGCACAACCACAATCTCGACGATCAGCTGCGCGAAATCACGAAAAGTGAGCAATTCTATCTTGATAATCCAGGTGCGCTTAGCCACAAATACAAAACTATCAATAAGATAAATATCAATGACCAACAGGTTTACCGCTTTGAACATCCGCGGGTCAGCCAGACCGAGATAGAGATCAGCAAGGATTCACGCTTCACTCAGGTACCACCACACATCCATACCAATGTCAATATGAACTATATCTACTCCGGCTCCTGTACCTATGTGATCGACGGTAAAGAAATAACCCTTAATGAGAATGATGTTTGTATATTTGACACTGACGTAGTGCGCAGTAAAAAAATCACCGGGGAAAATGATATTGTCATCAACATCAGTTTGAGCAACAGTTTCTTTTCAAATTACTTCCTCAGCCGGCTGACTCAGCAGAGTATTCTGACAGGGTTTATTCTTAATGCCATCTCCAACACCACGACCCACGATAATTACCTGATTTTTAATACACAAAACAGCCAAAAAATTCATGAACTGTTCCTCTACACCATTGAAGAATATGGCAGCAACAGTCTGTATTCACGTGAACTCATCGACTCATACCTGTCGATTATCTTTATTGAGCTATTACGTATCTTCCATGCCAACAAAGACCGGCAGCTGATTCAGCTTTCCATGGACAAGACCGGGGAAATTATCAGTATCATTAGCTATATCGAAAAGAACCACCTGACCTGCAGCCTGACCACGCTGGCCGAGCACTTCAACTACCACCCAAAATATCTCTCACACCTGATTAAAGAAAAAACCGGAAAAACCTTTAAAGAAATCCAGTTATTGCAGCGCATGAAAGTCGCGGCGACCTATCTGACCAACTCAGCCCATCCCATTCATGACATCGCCGAAATGGTGGGCTTCTACAATAAGAATGCCTTCTATAAAAAATTCAAAGAGCACTTCGCGACCACGCCAAAGCACTATCGTGATCAGCACACCAGCGATGCAAACGCTAAAAAGAGTAGCCAGTATCGCTAGCGGAGCCAACCTGAGCATAAGGAGCCAACACCGCATGGCCAAGGACAACGCCAAAAAGAACATCACCGCACCGCTAGCGGGGTGATGTTCGCACCGTGAACCTGCAGTCCTCATGGGAAAAGTGACGGAGAGAGGCGACCTCGCCTGGCGGCGGTTACCAGGAGAGCTCGGTCTGTACCCCCACGCTAAACTGATTGTTTTTATCGTCGTCAAAAGTGTAGTCATCGAGCTGGTTATTGATCACTTTAAGCCAGGTCGCATAGAAGCGAATATCCATATTCGAACTGAATGTGCTGGTGCCCAGTTTAAGTTCATGGAACAGCGTCACTTTTGCCCCTGACTCCGTCTTATCAACATTGTCGTTTTTATTGGTCTGGGTAAAATACCCCAGCTCAACGCCTGACTGATTATATTTATTAAAGATGTAGGCAGGCCGGACTACGGCACGCAGGCTACGAAATGCGGTATGCGCCCCGGTGTTATAGCTGTAAACATCACGCCCCGACGAGTACAGCAAGGTGTGGGCGACAATAACATCTGGTGTAGGATAAAACTCCCCCTGCATCCCCACCCGCCAGGCGATGCCATTGGTCTGTTCACCATAATAATAACGGCCAACGCCATAGTTGGCATTCGCGTCATACAGGCGCGAAAAACTACTGGCAAACGAGTTATTTGCCACCTGGGCACTTAATTCGGTAAACGCCTTGCGCGGTTGTTGATGATTAATAATGCCGGTCAGGAGCCAGGCATCTTTCATCTTATAATACTCACCGCTGTTTTGGGACTCGCTCTGGCTGTCGCTTTTATTCGCCATCGCATAGCGGCCATAAATATCATAGGTGGTATTCTGGTTAATCGGATAATTACGGAAGCGGACATCGAGGCTATTGGTATTGACCTCCTGGACACTGCTCATATCCTTGGAATAATTATCCAGATCCTCCCTTCCCAACCCCACCGCGAGGGTTCCTCCGCCGAGCGGAATATCTTCCACCCCCACCCCGGAGGCAATCGCCCCTTTGTGGTAGGAGAAGTCGAGCATCTTGAATTCCTGGGCCTTCAGTTTATGGCGCCCGACCCACAGCGTGGCCTCAGGAATAGCCGGGATAAACCCTTTGGTTGTCAGATAGATGTCAGAAAACTGCATCATGTTTTCGCTATCGGAATCAAAGGGTTCCTTCACATAGGCCTCCCCCACGTTGCCGTCCATCATCACCACCGCGCGGGCGCTACGACCATCCTGATCGTACAACTTTTGCGCGAACATTAAGTCATACCAGCTGCCATGCTCATTGCCAAAGCGGCCTAATGCCCCGACCGCCCAACTCTGCGGGCTGCCGTTGCTCGCCGTCCCCCATCCGGTGCGGAAATAGCCGTGGAAAGAGAAGCCGATATCGTCCTGAATCGCTTTGGCAAGCTCAGCGATATCCATGTCGGCCACCGCTTTCTTGCCTTTATCCTGCGCCACAGGTTTCATGAGATCGTCCTGGGTTTGCGCCATGCGTTTGGCGACCTGGGCATGACTGTCTACGTTAGCGGTGTGAATCGCTTTTTCTTTGGGCATAAATGGCTCGAATGCCGCCTCTTTGCGTTTATATTCAGCCAGTTCTTTTAATGCGTTTTGCAACTCGGATTTAGTCTGTGAAATAACCTTCTGGGATTGCTGCTGGTTTTCTTCCAGAATAGCCAGACGCTGCTCTACCGTTAATGTAGCGGCAACCGCGTGCTCAGACAGCAATATAATAACAAAAGAAGAAAATAAGAATTTATTGGTGTAAGACATATTGTTTCCACTGTCAGCTAAGTATGATTATATTTGCCAGCACTGAAAATCAGGCGTAAAAAGACCGTCGCGATAATAAAACCCCACGCGCTACCATCATTGCGGGAAGTTATTATCAGCGGGAAAATAGCAATAATTTATAGCAATCATACCCGAATACCTTTCGTGCGAATAAAACGCGCCGGGTGCGATGCCAGACAGAACAACCATCATCATCTATTCATATGCCATCCTCTTAATATCTGGCGCGCCCGTCATTGCAATAACTTATATTGCAATATTGCCGAGTAAAATTAAGGCGCGACCTTATAAGCCCGAGTATATCTATTGCAAAAGGCGAAACAATACTCAAAGGGCAGCTTTCAATAGCAAAAAGTAAGATCGCGTGATGGGGTATCGACTATTGAAAATGATTTATAAAATTGCGCTATTGCGAACGTCCTATATGAATATGCTTAATACGCTGATAGTGATAATAAGTGGCCGATGGGTGACGGACAGTAATAACGCATGCGCTGTCTGACGAGGACTGCCAGAGGGTATATCAGAGGAAACGGTCGATAATGACCAGCGATAATGGTCGATGGGGCGTGCGAGGCACGGCGAGGTTGCACCGCCACGCCTCGCGGGCGGGTTATTCCCAGCTCCCGCCAAGGGCGGCAATCAGCTTCACGCTTGCGGTCCACTGGGTGCTTTGCAACGACAACAGACTTTGCTGTTCGGTCAGGCTGCTGTTCTCGGTAGTGGCAACATCGAGATAGTCGATCATCCCCGCGTCGTACTGGTTGCGGGTGACGCTGGCCGAGGTCTGGGCCGCGGTGGCGGCACGCTGCTGCGAGGCTACCTCCCCCTGCAGGGTATCGAGTTCAACCAAATAGTCTTCCACCTCCTGTAGCCCTTCCAGCACCGTTTGCCGGTAGCTGGCGACTTTTGCATCATAGGCGGCGCGGGCCTGCTCGACCTCCGACGACGTTGCACCGAAGTCCAGCAGCGTACCGCTGAGCGACGGCCCCAGCGACCAGACGCGGTTCGGCAACGACAGCAGGTTTTGCAGCGATGAGGCGCTGACGCCGCCGCTGGCGCTTAAGGAGAGATCCGGATAATAACCGGCAATCGCTACCCCCACCGCGGCATTGGCCGCCGCGACGTTGCGTTCCGCTTCGGCGATATCCGGCCGCCGCTGCAGCAGCTGCGCAGGCATCGCCGCGGGGATCGCCGGCAAGGTGGCAGTGAGTTTTGCCACCGGCAGGCTGAACTGAGCCGGGGCAAGCCCCAGCAACAACGCAATCGCATGTTCCAGCTGGGCGCGCTGCCACTGATAATCCTGCATCGAGGCGCGAGCGCTTTCTAACTGCATCTGCGCCTGTGCCTGGGTGGCCCGTGATTCGCTACCCACCTGGTATTTATTATTTATCACTGTCAGATAGCGTTCGTAGGCGGCGATGCTGCGCTGGCTGAGGGCGATTTTTTCGTCCATGATCCGCAGCTGGAAATAGTCCTGCGCCAGTTCGGACTGGGCGCTGAGGGTCACGTTGTTAAGCTCAGCGGCGCTGGCCTCGGCGCTGGCACGGTTCTCTTCAACGGTGTGCCGCAGCTTGCCCCACAGATCCAGCTCCCAGCTGGCGCTGAGTTCTGCCTGATGGGTATTGCTGGTGGTTCTTCCCCCGCTGCTGTGGCTGCTGCTCCGGGTAGTGCTGGCATCATACCCGACGGTTGGCATCAGATCGGCCTGCGACCCGGAAACCAGCGCGTTAGCTTGGCGATACAGGGCGGCATAGTTTGCCACGTTCTGGTTAGAGATACTGACCTGACGCAGCAGACGGTCCAGTTCAGGGTCGTGATATACCGCCCACCACGTGCCCTTGCTGAGATCGTCACGCGGCGTGGCCTGCTGCCAGTGGCGAGCTTCTTTGTAATGCAGCGGCACCGCCATAGTCGGTCGCTGATAATCCGGGCCAACGGTACAGCCGCCCAGCACCAACAGGCAAAGGGTCGACGTTATCGATAACGACATTTTCATTGTTCAGGATCCTGCATGGCGCACGCGCTGCCACTGACGGCGGGTCGTGCGATTAAGAGTGTCGAGCCAGAGATAAACCACCGGCGTGGTGAACAGAGTCAGCAGCTGGCTCAGGGCCAGGCCCCCGGCGATCGCCAGGCCCAGCGGGCTGCGCAAGTCGGCATCGCCGCCGCTGCCTAGCGCCAGCGGTAACGCGCCAAAGAAGGCGGCGAGCGTGGTCATCATGATCGGACGAAAGCGCATCAGGCAGGCCTGCACAATCGCCTGCTGCGGCGTCATGCCCAACCGTCGTTCCGCATCGAGGGCAAAGTCGACCATCATGATGGCGTTCTTTTTGACGATACCGATCAACAGGATGATGCCGATTAGCGCGATGACCGTCAGTTGGGTATTGGTCAGCAGCAGCAACAGCAGCGCGCCAACGCCCGCCGAAGGCAGCGTGGAGAGGATAGTCAGCGGGTGAATATAGCTTTCATACAGCATCCCCAGCACGATATAAATCGCCGCCAGCGCCGCGACAATCAACCACGGCATGGTCGCTGCCAGCTCCTCATAGGCTTTGGCGGTCCCCTGGAAGCCGGCCTGGATCGACGAAGGCAGGCCGATATGGGCCATCGCATGTTTAATTAACGTCTGCGCCTGCTCGAGCGTGACCCCATCGTTAAGGTTAAACGCCACGGTGCTGGTCGCCGACTGCCCCTGGTGCGCCACCGACAGCGGCGCATTGCCCCCGCTAAAATCGGCAAACGCCGACAGCGGCACCCGATCGCCGTCGTCGTTGATGACAAACAGCTCTTGCAGGATCGCCGGATCGCGGGTGTAGCCGTCGGCCAGGGTCATCACTACGTGGTACTGGTTAAGCGTCTGATACAGCGTAGCGATTTGCCGCTGGCTGAAGGCGTTATTCAGCAGGGTGTCGAGCATGCTGACATTCACGCCCAGGCGGGTCGCGCGGTCGCGGTCGACTTGGATAACCACTTCCTGCCCCCCGGTTTGCGAGTCGGAGTCCACGCTGTTGAACTGCGGGATCGCCGCCAGCGCCGCCTGGACTTTCGGCGTCCACGTGCGCAGCAGATCGAGATCGTCGGCCTGCAGGCTGTACTGGTAGCTGGCGTTAGCGCTACGCCCACCGATGTGCAAATCCTGCGCCGCCATCAGAAACATCTGCGCTCCGGGGGTATGGCTGGCCCGCATGCTTAGCCGGTTAGCCACTTCGGTCGCGGTGGCGTCACGCTGGTTGAAATCCTTGAGCTTAACGAAGAAGTTCGCCGTGTTGCGCGAGCCGAACATGCCGCTGCCCATCGACGACATTACGCTCTCTACCGCCGGGTCGGCGGCGATGATGCTGGCAAACGTCTGCACCTTCGGCGCCATCGCCTGGAAGGAGATATTCTGGTCGGCGCGCACCGCCCCCATCAGCAGGCCGGTATCCTGGTTGGGAAAGAACCCTTTTTGCACCACGCCGTAGAGAAAAACGTTGAGGATCACGGTCAGCAGCAGGCTCAGCATTACCAGCTTCTGGTGCCCCATCACCCAGTTCAGCCCGCGCGAATAACCGCTTAACAGGCGGTTAAGCTGATGCTCAAACCACTGGTACAGCGGGTGGCGGCGCTGGCTGACCGAGGGCTTTTTCTTCAGTAGCCGCGAGCACAGCATTGGCGTCAGGCTCAGGGAGACGAACAGCGAGATCAGTAACGACACGCTGAGCGTGACCGCAAACTCACGGAACAGACGCCCGACGATACCGCCCATGAGCAGAATCGGGATAAACACCGCCACCAGCGAGATGGTCATTGAGAAGACGGTGAAGCTCACCTCCCGCGCCCCTCGCAGCGCGGCGCGCACCGGGCTGAGTCCCGCTTCGATATGACGGGCGATATTCTCCAGCACCACGATGGCGTCATCGACCACAAAGCCGGTGGAGATAATCAGCGCCATCAGCGACAGGTTATCGAGGCTATAGCCGAGGAGATACATTACCGCGCAGGTGCCAATCAGAGACACCGGCAGCGCCAGCGCCGGGATCACCACCGCCTGCACGTTACGCAAGAAGACGAACACCACGGCAATCACCAGCAGGACGGCGATCAGCAAGGTCTCTTCGGTGTCGTACAGCGAGGCGCGCACGGTCGTCGAGCGATCCACAATCACTTCGAGCCGGGTATCGGCAGGCAGATTCTTCTCCAGCCCCGGCAGTTGCGCTTTAATTGCATCGATGGTGTCGAGCATGTTGGCACCAGCCTGGCGCATGATGCCGACCATCACCGCCGGACTGCCGTTGAGAAAGCCGGCCTGATACTTATCTTCGACCGAGTCGTAAACGGTGGCGACATCGCTCAGCCGCAGCGTCTTGCCATCCTGGTAGGCGATTATCAGAGAACGATAGTCGGCGGCCTTGTTGAGCTGGCCGTTACTGTCCACCACCCACGACTGGTTGCTGTTTTGCAGCATCCCTTTCGGCAGGTTAGTGGTGCTGTTCGCCACCGCGCTGCGGACGCTATCGAGCGAAATACCGTAGTGGGTTAACTTCTGCGGCTGCAGGTCGATACGCACGGCGGGCAACGCGCTGCCCATCAATGAAACCTCGCCGACCCCTTTCACCTGCCCCAGCGACGGCTCGATTTTGCTCTCCGCCAGATCGTACAGTTCGCCGGGGGTGCGCGAGGACGACGTCAGGGCCAGCATCACGATTGGCGCGTCGGAGGGGTTGGCTTTGCGATAGGTTGGCAGCGACGCCATGCTGCTCGGCAACAGGCTGCGGGCGGCATTGATTGCCGCCTGCACGTCACGGGCGGCGCCGTTAATATCGCGATCCAGATCGAACTGCAAAATAATGCTCGACGACCCCTGCGAGCTGCTGGAGGTCATCTCGGTGATCCCGGCGATCTGCCCGAGAGCGCGTTCCAGCGGCGTGGCGACGGTCGCCGCCATGGTTTCCGGGCTGGCGCCGGCCAGGCTGGCACTGACCATGATGGTCGGAAAATCGACCTGCGGCAGCGGCGCCACCGGCAGCAGCCGATAGCCCAGCGCCCCCAACAGCAGCACCGACAGGGTCAGAAGCAGCGTGGCTACCGGGCGGAAAATAAACAACCGGGTCATGTTCATCCCTTCATCTGCGCCTGTTGCTTACGTTTCACCCACGCCTGACTGCGGGCGGCGATACCGTCGAATAACAGGTAGATCACCGGGGTGGTAAACAGGGTCAGCAGCTGGCTGACCACCAGACCGCCGACGATAACCAGCCCCAGCGGCTGGCGCAGCTCCGCGCCGGATCCGGAGGCTAACATCAGCGGCAACGCGCCGAGCAGCGCGGCCATGGTGGTCATCATGATCGGCCGAAAGCGCAGCAGGCAGGCCTGGTGAATCGCCTCCCGTGGGCTGAGCCGTTGTTGGTATTCCGCCTCCAGCGCGAAGCCGATCATCATGATGGCGTTCTTCTTCACGATCCCGATCAGCAGAATCACCCCGATCAACGCAATCAGACTGAAGTCAGACCCGGCCAGCATCAAGGCCAGCAGCCCTCCCACCGCCGCCGAAGGCAGCGTGGACAGAATGGTGATCGGGTGGATAAAGCTTTCATACAAGATGCCCAGTACCACGTACATGGTCAGCAGCGCCGCAAGGATCAGCCACAGGGTGTTGCCGCTGGCGCTCTGGAACGCCGCGGTCTCTCCCTGGTAACGCAGGGTGATGCTGGACGGCAGTTTCAGTTGCTCACTCACGTCGGCGATCGCTTTCTGCCCCTCCTCCAGCGAATAGCCGTCGTTGAGGTTGAATGAGACCATCACCGCCGGGAACTGGTTAAGACGCATATGCATCAGCGAACCGGTGCGTTGGTGAATGGTGGCGATGGCGGTTAATTTCACCATTCCGCTGCTGCCGGAGGCGTCAGAGGAAGACGATGTTGACGACGAAGACGACGTTGATGATGAAGAAGATGACGACGACGACGTCGATGTAGAAGAAGAGGTGCTGTCGCTGCTCGTCGACGGCTGGAGCCAGACATCCTCAAAAGAAGCCGGTGATTGCTGGAACTGCGGCGCCACTTCCAGCACCACCCGGTACTGATTCGCCTGGGTGAAAATAGTCGAAACCAGACGCTGGCCGAAGGCGTTATACAACGCGGTATCGACATCAGACGCGGTGATCCCGAAGCGCGCGGCTTTATCGCGGTCGAGAGCAACATAGGCTACCCGCCCCTGCGATTGCAGATTGCTGACCACGCCATTAAATTCCGGGCGCTTTTGCAGCGCGGCGATCAGCTGCGGCGTCCAGTTGAGCAGATTCTCGCTGTCGGCATCGTCGAGGGTGAACTGATACTGGCTCGGCGTTACCTGATCGTTCACCGTCAAATCCTGCGCGGGCTGGAGATACAGCTGAATACCCACCACCTGCTTCGCCGCCTGCTGCAGCTGTTGAATAATCGCCGCAGCTTTATCCTCACGCTGGCCGAAAGGCTTCAGGTTGATTTGCAGCCGCCCGCTGTTGAGGCTGGTGTTGCTGCCATCGATACCAATGGTTGAAGAGAGACTCTCCACCGAGGGGTTCTGCAGCATCACCTGCGCCAGCGCCTGTTGACGCTTCGCCATTTCATCAAATGAAACATCCTGCGCGGCGAGAGTCACCCCCTGAATCAGGCCGGTATCCTGAACCGGAAAGAAGCTTTTGGGGATAAACAGATAGAGGATGGCGGTCAGCACAAAGGTCGCCATCGCCACCAGCAACGTCAGCCGGCGATGATTCAGCACCACCGTCAACATACGGTCGTAATAGTGGATCAACGTATCAAACAATTCGCCGCCTTTGCGGGCGAAGCGGGACTGTTTTTCCCGCGGAATATGGTGCAACAAGTAGGCGCAGAGCATCGGCGTCAGGGTCAACGATACCACCATCGACACCAGAATCGACACCGCGAGGGTAATGGCAAATTCGCGGAACAACCGCCCGACGACGTCCCCCATAAACAGCAGCGGGATCAGCACCGCAATCAGCGATAAGGTCAGCGAAATGATGGTAAAGCCAATCTGCTGCGACCCTTTGAGCGCCGCCTGCATCGGGGTTTCACCCTCTTCCAGACGGCGGGAGATATTCTCCACCACCACAATGGCATCGTCGATCACAAAGCCGGTGGCGATGGTCAGCGCCATCAGCGACAGGTTATTGAGGCTGAAGCCGGCGAGATACATCACGCCGAAGGTGCCGACCAGCGACAGCGGCACGGCAATGCTGGGGATCAGCGTTGCCGCTACGCTGCGCAGAAACAGGAAGGTGACCATCACCACCAGCGCGACCGAAAGCATCAGCTCAAACTGTACATCGCTGATTGAATCACGAATGGTCTGGGTGCGGTCCGACAGGATCGTCATTTTCACGCCGTCCGGCAGCGCCGCCTGCAGCTGCGGCAGTCGCGCTTTAATCGCGTCCACCACCTGGATAACGTTCGCGCCAGGCTGGCGCTGCACGCCGATCACAATCGCCGGGCTGCTATTGGCCCACGCGGACTGAAACTTGTTTTCCGGCCCCTGCTCGATATGGGCGATATCTTTCAGGCGCAGCGCCGCGCCGTTCTGCCAGGTCAGAATCAGGTTGCCGTACTCTTGCGCGGTGCGCAGCTGATCGTTGGCATCGATGGTGACCGAATGGTACTGACCGTCGAAGCCCCCCTTCGACCCGTTAACGTTGCTGTTACCGATCAGAGTATTCACGTCTTCCAGCGTCAGACCGTGCGCGGCCAGCGCTTTCGGGTCCATCTGGACGCGGATCGCCGGTTGATGGCCGCCCGCCAGGGTCACCATCCCGACGCCGGAAATTTGCGACAGCTTCAGCGCCACTCGGGTATTGACCAGATCCTGGACGCGGGTTAACGGCAGGGTATCCGAGCTGACAGCGAGGGTGATCACGTCGCTGTCCGCCGGGTTAACCTTTTTATAGGTCGGAGGATTGGGCAGATCGCTCGGCAACAGGCTGTCGGCAGCATTGATCGCCGCCTGCACTTCCTGCTCGGCAACATCCAGCGACAGGTCGAGGGAGAACTTCAGGGTGATGATCGACGACCCGCCGGAGCTGGTGGAGGTCATCTGGCTCAGGCCGGCCATCTGCCCCAGCTGGCGCTCCAGCGGCGAGGTGACCGAGGAGGACATCACATCCGGACTGGCGCCGGGGTAAAGCGTGGTTACCTGAATCGTCGGGTAGTCGACCTGCGGCAGCGCCGAGGTCGAGAGAAAATGGTAGGCGAAAATACCGCTCATCAGCACGCCCACCATCAGCAGAATGGTCGCGACCGGGCGTTGGATAAAAAGACGAGACGGGTTCATTTCGCGCTGACCGCCGCGTTGCCCTGGCCCTGATGCTCATCGACCACCGACACTTTGCTGCCGTTGTTCAGACGGTCAATGCCTTCGGTCACCAGACGATCCCCCGGTGCCACGCCGGAGAGAACCACCTGCTGGTTGTTGTGCCAGGTCGGGCCTGGGGTCACCGCTTTGCGGGTCACCGTATTGTCTTTGTTGATCACGTAGACGAAGTTGCCGTCGCTGCTTAACTGCATGGCCTGGGAAGGCACCACCGTGGCCTGTTTGAGCGTGCGCAACTGCAGGCGCAGATTAACAAACTGATTGGCATACAGCGTTTCTTGCAGATTCGGGAACATCGCTTTGAGGGTCACGGTGCCGGTGCTGGTATCAATCTGGTTGCTGATAAACTTCACCGTCCCTTCGTCAAGCACGCTGCTGCCGTCCTGGTCGAATGCGGTGGCGGGCAGAGTCCGGTCGTTATGCAGCGCCGCCACCAGCTCCGGGATGTGGCTCTGCGGCACGCTGAAGGTCACCGCCGCCGGCTGCATCTGGGTGATCGTCACCAGGCCGGTGCTGCTGGAGCTCAGAACCATGTTGCCCGGGTCAACCAGGCGCAGGCCCACGCGCCCGGAGACCGGCGCGGTGATCCGCGAGTAGTCGAGATTCAGCTTCGCGCTGGCGATCTGCGCCTCGCTGGAGATCACCGCGCCACGATACTGACCGACGGTGGCAATTTGCGAATCCAGATCCTGGCGCGCCAGAGAGTCCTGCGCATACAGTTTGCGATAGCGCGCCAGCGTCAGCTCGGCGCTCTGCAGCAAGGCCTTATTTTCTGCCAGCGACCCCTGGTACTGGTTTAGCGTCGCCTGGTACGCCCGGGGGTCAATCTGCGCCAGCAGCTGGCCCGCGGTCACCTTTTGCCCTTCGATAAAGTTCACTTTCTCCAGCTGCCCGTCCACCCGACTGGTAACGGTCACCGTCATATTGGGGATCACCGTCCCCAGAGCGTTGAGGTAAACCGCAACGTCGGCGACCTGTGCGGTGCCGCTATGTACGAGGGTCGCCCCGCTGTTCATCATCCCGCCGCCTGGGCCTCCCGGGCCACCGGGGAATGGAGGACGACCGCCCCCAGGCGGGCCACCGGCCTGCGGCAGCAAGCGCCATATCACGCCAGCGATCACCAGCGCCACCACCAACAGCAATGACCATTTAATCCAGTTGAAACCAGCCGCCCTGGAAGAGTTTTGTTGTGTCATATTTTTCATTTTTTAAGGGGAATCACCGCGCAACGGAGGCTACGATCCTGCGACGTAGCGGTATTCGGTAGTGGATAGCGCTATCGATATTTAACGCCACGGGCGTCAAATGGCTTTTATATTAAAAACAAACCCGGCTGATTTTATTCATCGCCATCTGCTGATGCTGAGTTCTGGTTATTAACCACAAGGATGATAAATCACCATTTCGCAGATATTCCTGGCGTTGAGAAAACAGGGTTTATTAAAAAAATGCCTGAGCATGATATTCAGAAATTATGAGGAGAATATGGCTACATTGTGAAGGTTAGCGCGGCGCGGCAGAACCCACGCGACCCACCGCCAGGCAATAACCACGCGAGCGATCGCAACATCGTCCGTTATTCACGCGGCAGCCGCACTTAAGAGCGTGACAAATATCACGGACCGGCAATTTTCATAACATTTTCTCCCGCAACTGTGCCAGCATGGAAAGCGCTCTCCAAAACGGATCACATTAAATCCAAACATTGATACATCGCCTCTCTGCTCCTGACAAGGAAACATTCATGAAAAAAAGAGTAATTGCGTTTTCTGCCGGCGTCCTTGTGCTGAATAGCCTGTACAGCCCTGCCAGCATTGCCGCAGCGCCCGTCGATGTGACGACCACCGCTCAGGGGTTGAGCTATCACTTTGACCACGGGACGGCGGGATGGAAACAGGAAGGCACCTGGCAGGCACAATGGGGAAGTCCGGCGCTCGAATCCAGCCAGGATACCGGTAAACCGACGCTGAAACTGAACGTTGAATGGGCCGGCCGGCACGACTGGGAAGAGGTGAAAATATACAATGCCGGGATCCCCGACTTTGCGCAGATGCGCAAACTGTCGTTTGATATTTTGCTCCCGGCAGAAAATATCAGCGCGGGCGGGCTTCGCCCGTATGCCGCCCTGCGTGACGGCTGGGTCAAATTAGATCTGGACAAAAATAATCGCGATATCGCCGGGATGGAAAAAGTAAATTTATCCGGGAAGACCTACCTCAAACAGCATGTGGTGATTAATCTCGGCGATGGTTCACACCGCCCGGATGTGGCAATCGGGATAGTCGGGAATAAATTAAAATATAGCGGCCCGGTGTATCTCGACAATATTACCTTCAGCAAATAATTTTTTATTATTCCGTTGACTTGCGCTGCAAAGCATCCCGGTACTTTGCAGCGCCGAGCGTCGCCATCAGCCAGAGAATAAACCGATGCGCCTGAAAAAATATCAAACCTGGTTATCCCTGCCCTGCCTTGCTTTGTCACTGCTGTTTCCGCTCAGAGTATGCTCACAGAATCTGCCGATTAGCGAATTTGTCGAGCAGCATGGCGGCCAGTTTACCCTTGGCGGTAAGCCGTTTCGCTTTATGGGAACCAACAACTACTATCTGCACTATAAATCTGACCAGGCGATCGACGATGTGCTGGACAGCGCCGTGGCGATGGATCTGAAAGTCATCCGCATCTGGGGTTTTATGGATGGCGTTGACCGTTCTGCCGGCACACCTTATACCCTGCAGCCGACGTTAGGGGTTTATGCGCCGCCCGCGGGGGTCAACAGCGCGCTGGAAAGGCTCGACTACACCCTCAGCCAGGCGAAGAAAAAAGGCATCAGGATCGTGCTGGTGTTAACCAACAACTGGCCGGATTTTGGCGGGATCCCGCAATATACGGCGTGGATTGGCTCCACGGAACATGATGATTTTTACCGGGATCCGCGCCTGATTACCGCCTATAAGCAGTACGTCAAGTTTCTGCTCACCCACGTCAACCGCTATACCGGGATCCCCTATCAGCAAGAGCCGACTATCATGACGTTTCAGCTCGCCAATGAACCCCGGGCGGCCAGCGATCCCTCGGGTGACCTGCTGGTTAACTGGGCGCGGGAGATGAGTGATTATGTTCGTCAACTGGCGCCCCGCCATCTTATTTCGTTGGGTTCTGAAGGGTTCTTCAACCGTCCTGACAGCACGGACTGGACCTATAACGGTAAAGAAGGCGTCGACTGGCAGCGGATCGTGCAGCTCCCCAATATCAACTATGAGCCCATACATCTCTACACCGACCAGTGGGGCAAAACCAATGCAGAGCAGTGGGGAACGCAGTGGATCCTCGACCACATATCCGCGGCGAAAAAAGCCAATAAGCCGATGGTACTGGAGGAGTACGGCATTAGCGCCACGTCCCCCTATAACCGGACCTTAATCTACGAGCGCTGGAATCGCATTGCCCTGACCCACGGCATGGCGGGTACCATGTTCTGGATCCTCTCTGGAAAAGACCCGCAATCTCCCGGTGGCGTTTACCCGGATTACGATGGTTATCGGATACGTAACGACCACTCCGCTACCGTGCAAATGTTACAGACCTATGCCAAAGCCTTTGCTGGTGAACACCCGGTGTTTCACGATAAGGTCTACTTCGCCTATCCGCTAGCGGGACGCGCCGTTACCACGCGCGAATTGGCCGTCAGCGTCTATCCGATGCTCTATGGCACCCAGCCTCAGAAGGTGGTGCTGACCGTCGATGGTAAGCCGTTCGCCTTACGCGAGACGCAGCACGAGGGATATTTTACGGTGACCCTCAACACCGCACAGCTCGGCTATGGAGAGAAAACGTTCCATGTTGAGGTGCTGAAAAATGATGGTCAGACGATCGCCGAAACCCTCGAGGTCACCCTGCTCCCGCCCGGTCAGTCTGCTCGGCAGTAAAATACGCTATCGCGGCCCGGGCCATGCGCCGGATTATAACGTGGTGCGGTTGCCGCTATTATCCTGCTCAAAGATTTTATGCTGGATAAGACGATCCCGGAGCCAGTGCAGCGATTTGCCCACCCGTTTGTGCTTCGACCACAGCAAATCCACCCCGACCACCCAGTCGGTGTGGGGATACTCCTGCTGTCGCAGCTCAACCAACTGGCCTTCATGAAGCTCTTTTTCGACAAATAACCGTGGGAGGGAGGCCCAGCCGAGCCCCGCGCTGGCCGCTGCAATCATCGCGTTATAGCTCTCGACGCGCCACAACATTGGGCTGCCAAGATATTCGGTGGTGGCAATGTGCTGTTCCTGGGGGCCAAAGGTGATATGGCGCCAGCGATGCAGATCGGCGAAAGAGACCGGCCCCTGGCTCGCCAGTGGGTGCGAGGCGCTGACCACGTGCACCATAATGACCTTGCCTAACTGAACGAACTGCAGCCGATCGCCATCAATTCTGCGCGAAATCACGATCCCGGCGTCCACCTCTCCTCTGCTCACCAGCCCCGTCACATCCCCCTGATGCGGCTCGCGGATATGGATATCAACCTGAGGGAAAGTCATAGCAAATTCATATAAAACCGGGGCGATGGTTGGGTAAGGCACCTCGATCGCCAGGGTGAGGCTGGCTTCCGTTTGCACATTGTAGGCACCGACCCGCTGCTCCAGCATGTTGCACTGTTCGAGCACGGTTTTGATGTATTCACGCAGCACCGTTCCCTCCCCGGTCAGCGTGACCTGGCGCGGCGAGCGCTCAAATAAACGGACATTAAACTCGTCTTCAAGATTGCTCATCGCCATATTCACCGACGACTGCGATCGCTTCAGTACCCGGGCGGCGGCGGAAAACGAGCCGGAGCGGGCAACCTGCTCGAAGACCATAAGCTGCTCCAATGAATAGCGCATTTTACCCCCCAGATTTCAATAAAACTGAAAACAGCTGACTAACTTATATCACGTTTACCCACATATAGTGGCGACCTCTTCCTTCGCGTATTTTCAGGGGATTACCATGGCTACCGTTGTAGAAAACCACAGCACCACTCATTCGCTTAGCGTAAAACGCACTGCCTCTCTTGGACTCCAGCACGTCCTGGTGATGTATGCCGGCACCGTTACCGTCCCGCTGATTCTGGCAGCCGTGTTGAAGTTGAGCAGCAGCGAAACCATTACCCTGATCAATGCCTGCCTGCTGACCTCGGGGCTGGCCACGCTTTTGCAGGCGATAGGCATTGGGCGTTTCGGCAGTCGCTTGCCGCTGATCCAGGGATGCTCTTTTATCGTGCTGGCGCCGATGTTGATGATCGGACAGCAGTACGGCATCGCCACTATCTTCGGTTCAGTCATCGCCTGCGGTCTGTTCACGTTGCTGGTGGCCCCCGTATTTAGCCGCCTGGTGCGCTTTTTCCCGCCGCTGGTGATTGGCTGCGTCATCTCCCTGATTGGTATTTCCCTGATGCCGGCCGCGGCAATCTGGTTGGGTGGTGGGATCCCGGATGCGCCCGATTTTGCCCAGCCGCATAATCTACTGCTCGGTTTTGCCACCCTCGTCGTGACCCTGCTGTTTTACTGCAATACCCGCGGCGTGATGCGTAACTTCAGTATCCTGTTCGGGCTGCTGATCGGCACGCTGGGCGCCTGGCTGTGCGGTTTAACCCATTTCGACGCGGTAACGCAGGCCTCCTGGGTGGGCTTCAGCCTGCCGTTCGCCTTTGGGATGCCCCAGTTTTCGCTCGCGCCGATTGTGGTGCTGTGCTTGTCGATGTTGATCGTCATGACCGAAACCACGGGCAACATTCTGTTGATAGATAAGCTGATTGGCCAGCCCACCACCTCCCGGCGTCTGGCAGACGCGATCCGCGCCGATGGGCTATCGACCCTGGTCGGCGGATGCCTGAACAGCTTCCCCTACAACGCCTTCTCACAAAATGCCGGTCTGCTGATGCTGACCAAAGTCACCAGCCGCAGCGTCCTGATCGCCGCGGGACTGATTCTGGTGGCCCTGGGCCTGTTTCCCAAGCTCGGCGCCATCGTGGCGATCGTTCCCAGCCCGGTGCTTGGCGGCGTGGCGGTACTGATGTTTGGGATGACCCTGGCGGCCGGCGTACGGGAGTTAAAAACCGTCGATTTTGACGATGAGAAAAATATCCTGATCGTCTCGGTATCCATTGCGGTCGGCGTGCTGCCTGTGGTCTTCCCGGCCCTGTTTCAGCACCTTCCGCCCGCGGTAAAACTGTTTATGGACAGCGGGATTTTTATCGGCGGCTTCACCGCCGTCCTGCTGAATGCCTTGCTTCATCGGCGCACATCTGACACGGAGACAGCACGTTGATTACCCCTGGTGATATTCAGTTTCTCAGACTTTCCAACGAGGTGGGCCGCCGGGCGATTGCCCTCGGCAGACACCCTTTCGGCGCGGTGCTGGTGGCGCCGGATGGCCACACCGTGCTGCTCACCCAGTGCAACATTGATACCGTTAACCATGCGGAGTCGACGCTGGCGCGCATCGCCGCCAGCAACTACCCGGCGGAGTATCTCTGGCAATGCACGCTCTACACGGCGGTCGAACCCTGCTGCATGTGCGCGGGTACCATTTACTGGGCCAATATTGGCCGGGTGGTTTACGGCATGAGTGAAGAACAGCTGCTGGCCTGCACCGGCAGCCACCAGGAGAACCCGACGATGAGCGTTCCGGCCTCCTGGGTCTTCAGCCACGGGCAGAAAGCGATTTCGCTGCTCGGGCCGGTGGCGGAGCTCGAAGAAGAAACCCTGGCCTTACAACGCGAGTTCTGGCTGACGCGCTAAAGTACGCCGGCGACGAGCGTTGGGAGCGGGCGGCGTGCTTTGAATGACAACCGGGGCATATCAGAAAGTGACGGGAGTGTTTACCCACAGAACTTTCGCCACCACGGTACCTACATTACGGTACCCGTGGGGCACCTGGCTTGGAAAATAGAAGGAATCCCCCTGCGTCAGGCGCCATACGTCGTCGCCGAGCCGCAACTCCACTTCGCCTTCCAGCACATAGCCCATCTCTTCGCCATGGTGCTCAATCAGGCCATCGCTTTCTACGCCGGGCTCAATAATATGAATATTGCCCTGCAGCAGCCCGCCTTTGTGGTGCCAGGTGAGGTTTTCCAGCTCAATGCCGCCCTTTTTGTTACGTTGCAGGAAGCGCTTACGCTGGCGCTGTTCGGGCTTCAGGATCGGCGCATCAGCCACCCAGTCTTCCGCCATCAGATCGGCAATACTGGTATCCAGCGCTTTGGCTAACCGATGCAGCATCGCCAGCGACGGGCTTGCTGCTTCATTCTCAAGCTTTGACAGCAAACTTTCCGAGCACCCCACCTTCTGCGCCAGCTGTTTAAGCGTCATTTCCTGCACCAGCCTGGCATGACGCAAGCGCATGCCGAGACGCGTTCCCGAAGATTTCAGTTCAGTCGTATTTTTCATGTATGAGTTTCATTCAATCCAGCAACAGGCCCGCTTGCGGCGGGCCCGGACATTATCCATCACGCCATCACGATGAACTGGACCTCTTGCGGTGAACAGCCGTTAATCGGCACGATATCCTGAGGGCACGCGGACATCACCGCCACGCAGTCCAGTTCAGCACGAATCTCTACATAATCACCCGCTTTACTGACCGTAGGCAACCAGGAAATGGTGTAGTCCGGATTGACCGGCGTATTCATCCACAGGTTCAGCGGCTGGGGTACTTCACGAGCGCGCAGCCCAATCGCCTGCAGCGCCATCCGCAGGTTGTCGGCGCAGCTATCGTGGTACTCCGTGATCCCCATATTGCTGTAACGGTAAAGATCGCAGGCGGCGATCATCGTGTCATGCACACCCGGCGATGTATCGGTCAGCAGGGTGGCGATGGCCCGGCGGTGGTTGGTCGCCAGCACATCGCCCGGCTTGGGGATGATTTTGTCGATAAACGCGCGGGTGTGCTCCATCGAGGCAAACTCGCTCAGATCGGCGTGATTGAAAAACCAGGTATCGCACACCTGGCTCCCCGGGGTGTTGATGATGCGGATCACCTGACCTTTTTTCAGCAGCACCGCGCGACCGCAGCATGGCGGGATGGTGTAGAGTTCGTTAATCACCGGCGTACCATCCGGCGAGATCGGGGTCGTCGCCGTCGGGTTCACGCCGAGGGCGTCGCCATTGTCGTGGTCACAGCAAGCGGGATAATGGGTCGTCGTGGTCATGGTTAAACTCCTTCAAAAGTAGCGGAAAGCTCGGTCAGGGCGCAGGCTAATGTACGAGCGCCTGCGGCCAACGAGCGTGGTTCGGTAAATTCAGCCGGGTTATGGCTAATGCCTTGATGGCTGGGGACAAATAACATGCTGGTGGGACAGTGTTCTGCCAGATACATCGCGTCATGAAAGGCTCCGGACAGCAGCACCATATGGGCAATATCCAGCGCATTTGCGGTGTTGGTTAACACCTGATTGATTGACGGTTCAAACGCCACCGGCGCTTTGGCTAACAGCGTATCGACGGTCACCCGTTCACTGGTCAGCCCGGCCATCAGGGCATCGAGCCGGAGCAAGGTCTCATCCGCGGGATGGCGAAAATCCAGGGTAAAGCTCACCTGAGAGGGAATGGTGTTGATAGCGTTAGGGGTGACCTGCCAGCGGCCGAAGGTCATGCGTAGCTGCGCATCGTCGGTATCGCCCATCGTCCGTTCAATGTGGTCCACCAACTCTCGCGCAAGGTTCATCGCGTCCTGACGCAGGCCCATCGGCGTCGTTCCCGCATGGGCCGATACGCCCTGGCAGGTCACCTGATACCAGCGCACGCCCTGAATACCCTGCACCACCGCCAGCGACAAATCATGAGCCTCCAGAACCGGTCCCTGTTCGATATGCAGTTCCACAAAGCAGGCCAGCTGACGATCTGGGCGCGGCGGTATCTCCGGGAAGCGCTGCCGATGGCGCGCTAACGCCTCGTTAAAGGGCACGCCATCTTCCCCAATAGCCGCCAGATAGCCAGCAAGCCGCGCGGGTTCGACAAAAGCACTGGATCCCATCGCGCCGGGCGCGAAGCGGGTTCCCTCTTCGTTGGTCCAGATAACCACCTCGACCGGGCGTTCGGTGACCACCTGGGCGTCATTCAGCGCTTTCAGGCATGCCAGCCCGGCGATCACGCCGTAGCAACCATCGTAGTTGCCGCCGCAGGGCTGGGTATCGATATGGCTGCCGGTGCCGACCGGTGGCAACGCTCTGCGTCCGGGGCGGCGGAAAAACAGGTTTGCCGCCGCGTCGCAGTAGATCTCGCAGCCGAGTTCACGCGCGAGGCCGATAAGCCAGGCCCGCGCATCAAGTTCCACATCGCTCAGCGCCTGGCGGTCCACGCCGCCGTTGGCCAGTTTGCCAAACCCGGCGAGCTCCGCCAGCTGCTGTTGCAGCCACGCATCATCGAGATGCTGAGCGACCTGTAAGCTGGCTTCCATCATGCTAATTTCTCCAGCTCTTCGGTTTGTAAGGGACGGCGAAACAGCGGCGCAAGGAAGCTGCGCAACCGCTCGCTCTGGGGGCGCGTGAACATCTGCCGCGGCGTCCCGCTTTCGATAATCTGTCCGTCGGCCATAAACACCAGCCGCGAAGAGATATGTGCGGCGAAGGCCATTTCATGGGTCACCATCACCATGGTCATCCCCTGCCCGGCCAGGTCGCGGATGACGTCGAGCACCTCTTCGACGCGTTCCGGATCAAGCGCCGAGGTGGGCTCATCCAGCAGCAGCAGTTCCGGGTTCAGCGCCAGCGCACGGGCAATGCCGACTCGCTGCTGCTGCCCGCCGGACAGGCGTACCGGCCAGTCGCCGGCTTTTTGCGCCATCCCCACCCGGGCAAGTGCGGATAAGGCCGCCTGCTTTGCCTCATGGCGGGGCATTTTTTTCCCCAGCACCAACGGCGCGGTGACGTTTTCCAGCACCGTCATATGCGGCCAGAGATTGAACTGCTGAAAGACCATGGCCAGCGGCTTACGGACTTCCGCAATCAGGCTGGCGCTGTCAATGCAGGACGGGCCTCGCTGAGTGCCGGAATAACCAAGGAGCTGCCCTTTGATCAGCACCTCCCCGCGATCGTAGGCTTCGAGAAAATTCATGCAGCGCAGGGCGGTCGTCTTGCCGGAACCCGAGGGGCCGATCAGCGTGACGATCTCCCCGTGGTGGACGCTCAGATTGAAATCATGCAGAACCACATGGTCGGCGAATGACTTGCCTACATGTCGCATTTCAAGTACAGGTGCGGATGTATTGCTCACGTTATTCTCCGGTTCTCAGGACGTGGCTTAACGTTCTGACGCTCAGGCTGACTCCCTGGGCCAGCAGCCAGTAGCTGATAATCAGCAGGGTGTAAGGCAGAACGTAGCTATAGGTATTGGCGACAATCTGACTGGTGGTCATGGTCAATTCCGGTACCGTAATGACCGAGGCGATCGCGCTCTCTTTGATGGTCAAAATAAACTGGTTACCGAGCAGCGGCAGGGCAAAGCGCAGGGCCTGCGGCGTCTGGATATGCCAGAAGCAACGCAACGAAGAGATATTGTTAGCCAGCGCTGCTTCCCGCTGTCCGGGCGGGATGCTGTTCCACGCCGCCCGAAAGATTTCGCTAAAGTAGGCTGCGCTATAGAGCAGCAGCGAGAGGATCGTCGCCTCGACGGCGCTGAGCATGATGCCGACCGACGGCAGCCCAAAATAGATAACCGCCAGCTGCGCCAGGAACGGCGTGCCGCGAATGACCCAGACGTAGGTGCGCCACAGGCGAAAGGCCAGCGCATGGTGACGGCACAGGCTGTGCATCATAAACCCGACCACCATGCCGCCGCAGGCGGCGCACAGGCTCAGCCACAACGTGACGCCGAGGGCCTGCAGATACTCGGGCAGATACTGCATCAATTCACTCATCGTTGCTCCCTCTGCCAGTGACGCTCCGCCTGACGCCCGAGCAGGGCCAGCAGGCTGGTAAGCAGCAGATAGACCAGCGCGACGGCGAGGTACACCTGCAGCGGCTGGTAGGTCGAAGAAGCCAGCTGCTGCCCCACGCGCATCAGGTCAGTCAGGGCAATCACCGACACCACCGCCGAGGCCTTCACCACATCAATCAGTTCTGAGATCAAGGAAGGCAACGTGGCGCGCACCACCTGCGGTATCTGAATACGCCATAAAATTTGCGCCGGCGTGAGGCCGCAGATAGCCGCCGCCTCCAGCTGGCCTGGGGCCAGGCTGGCAAAGCCGCTTTTCAGGATCTGCGACTGGTAGGCGGCCGTATTGAGCGTCAGAGCAAGCGCCGCTGCCACAAAACCAGGAATATCCAGCCCGAACCAGGAAGGCAGATAAAAGCACAGCAACAGCTGAGCCAGCACCGGCGTGCCGCGGAACAGGCTGACCCAGCCATGGGCCACAATGCGATACCGCCGTGACGGACTTATCGACAGCCGCCAGACGCCCGTCCCCACTAAAAAACCGGCCGCCATCGCCGTCAGGCACAGCGTTGCCGTCGTTAATGCCCCCTCCAGCAGTACCGGGAGCCAGCGGACAAAGCTGGTGATGAAATCCGTCATCGTCAATGACTCACAGCGCCGGGGCAGGCATGTCGCTTGCCGGAATGGTCATGGTGAAGCCGAACCATTTTTGTTGCAGCGCTTTCATCGTGCCGTCGCGATTGGCCTCGACGATCCCGTCGCTGATCGTTTTCACCAGCGAGGCGCTATCCGCGTCTTTGCGCCCTACCCAGCCGAAGTAGGTCTGTGGACCGATCATCTCCGGTAAGGTGGCGAAGACCCCAGGGCGCGTTTTGATCAGCGGCCCAAGGTTTGAGAGAGACTGAGCGACGCCGTCCAGACGGTGAGACGCGAGATCGGCGTAAGCTTCATCGAAAGCGACGTACTGTTTGATCTCTTTAATGCCTGGTTTGCCTTGCGCCCGCAGCGCGCTGTCGAAGGACTGCAATACCTGAAGCTGGCCCGAACCGGCCTGGGAGCCGATCACTTTGCCGCTGAGGTCTGCTGGGGTCTTAATAGCGTTATCATCTGCCCGTTTCAGCAGCGCAACCGTGGATTCCGCAATCGGAGCCGTAAAAGCGAAATGCGCCATCCGCTGCTTGTTTACGGTTACCGCCGTGACGACAAAATCGAACTTCCCGGCATCCAGGCCCGGGAGAATGCCCTGGAAAGGCAGATCCAGCTGTTTCACCTTCACCCCAGGCAGCGACTTTTCGAGGATATGGTTCATCAAATCCACGTCGTACCCGACGATTTTGCCGTTATCAACATATTCAAACGGGGCATATCGCGCTTCGGTCGCCACGGTGATGACTTTCGCCTCCTTCACACGTTGCAGAAGATCGGCACTAAAAGCGGCAGACGAAAACAGGCTGGCGGACAGCAACATTGCCCCACAGGCAGATACGGAAAAACGGGTCGGTTTCATGGTTCGCTCTCTGAAAGTTGTTTGAACGTTAGTCAAGTAACTTGAACAGAATGATAAGAGCATGAAACATGCCAATGAGGGACATTGGTCGGTTAAAAAAATAACAGTTTGATAATCAACAAGAAAAATGAGGATGAGCCAGGACGGGAAAACGAGCGCACCGCAGCGCCCTGCACACATTCAATGCTGAGGCTGCACGTTAACGGTGCAGTTGCACAGGCGTAAGCCGCCGGCGAGGATCGGATCAATGCCCTCCGAAAGCGCGCACGGCCTTAGCCCCGAGCGCTTTTAATCCCTGGATAGGCTGATATCAGCGGTGCTGGCAGGCCGGGTTCGTGGCGGTGGCCAGATTACGGCGCCAGACGCCCGGCGCCTGGCCGTACTGGCGCTTGAAGCTGCGGTTGAAGGACTGCTGGGAGTCAAAGCCCAGCGCGATGGCCACGTTCAGGATTGGCTCGTCGCTGTCGGTTAAGCGCTCCAGCGATTTTTGTAGCTTGCGGGCGCGGATGTATTCGGCAATAGCGTGACCGGTATGCGCTTTGAAGATCCGCTGCAGGTGCCATTTTGAATACCCTGCCCGCCTGGAGACCGTGTCAATATCGAGACGGCTTTCAAGGTGGTTATCAATCCAGTCGAGTAAATCGTGCATAAAAGTGCCGGTGCTCATG
The DNA here is from genome assembly GCF_051131745.1 of Klebsiella sp. R390. Classification (NCBI taxonomy): domain Bacteria; kingdom Pseudomonadati; phylum Pseudomonadota; class Gammaproteobacteria; order Enterobacterales; family Enterobacteriaceae; genus Klebsiella; species Klebsiella sp. R390. The sequence goes on from NZ_CP180445.1 coordinate 805,577, forward strand.
TTGGGTCCCCCTGTGCACAGCATAAAAGTATTTATATTTATTGCATTTAAAAGTGGCTGTTTTTTGTGTTAATTGCAAGTTTTATTGTTGCACTAAAAACCGGCCATCTGACACTATGCCGGTACACGGTGGTTTGCGCGAAAGTTTGTGAGTGGAATGTTCTGTTCACTTTTGTGGCATGTTCCGTTCACGGTGAATCTGGCACTTTTCTCACCCCCGCGGCGGGTGAACGGCATGGGGGGCGTTTCGCTCGCCCCCCATGACCCCCGGCATTGCGCTGAAAACGGCCGCTACGCGGTATGCTCCACTCCGGCTTCATCTGGCGGACCGGGCCGGACTCGACGTCCCTGTCTCGACCGACCCTCTGACCACCGTCCTGGTGGTCAGTCCTGGATGTGCACCTGCGTTCCCGCCCGTTTTCCTGACGCGCCTTAACCCCAGCGCTGCCATCCCGCGGCTGTTCCGTCGCGATATCATGGCTGATGGCTTTTTCAGCGGCAAAAATGTATGCATGGGATATCGGGACAGGTGGTGAAAGGAACATTCCACGCACAAACTTTCGTACAAACCACCGTAAAACGCCCCTCCAGGCTTAACAGCGATCTCCCCGCGCCTGCCGATATGTGACAAACCTGACAGCGTCGGCAAAAAAACAGCACTTAAAGTGAAACAATTATTATTGCACTTAATCTGGCACCTTCCTACAATCGCCGGGATAGTGTAATCGTAACTGTTACAGTTTTGTGGCGATGAACGGCACAAATGACCTCAGGCCGACCGGACACAGGAAGTGGCGCAGCGTGCTTCGCGGCGTCTTGCCCGGCGGCAATAATCATCGGAATAAAAATAATGAGCCTGCAAAAAAACTGGGTTAACTTTCCTCTGCGCTTAACAGGGGGCGCACTCATCGCACTGCTGCTTGCCAGCTGCGACAACAGCGTCGCGCAGAACGCCGCCCCCGCGGCTCCTGTGGTCAGCGCCGCCGACGTGGTGGTTAAATCCATTAGCCAATGGGATAGTTTTAACGGGCGGATTGAAGCGGTCGAGAGCGTGCAGCTTCGTCCGCGCGTCTCCGGCTACATCGAGAAAGTGAACTACACCGACGGCCAGGAAGTGAAAAAAGGCGAAGTGCTGTTCACTATTGATGACCGCACCTACCGCGCCGCGCTGGAGCAGGCGCAGGCCACGCTGGCCAGAGCCAAAACCCAGGCCAGCCTGGCACGTAGCGAGGCCAATCGTACCGACAAATTAATCAATACGAACGTGGTATCCCGTGAAGAGTGGGAACAACGCCGTTCGGCCGCCACCCAGGCCCAGGCTGATATTCGCGCCGCGCAGGCGGCGGCGGATGCTGCCCAGTTGAACCTGGACTTCACCAGGGTGACCGCCCCCATCGATGGCCGGGCCAGCCGGGCGCTGATCACCAGCGGTAACCTGGTGACGGCAGGCGACAGCGCCAGCGTACTCACGACCGTCGTCTCGCAGAAGACGGTCTACGTCTACTTTGACGTGGACGAGTCGACCTATCTTCACTATCAAAACCTCGCCCGTAGCGGTCAGGGTGCCGCCAGCAACCATCTGGCGCTGCCGGTGGAGATTGGCCTGGTTGGCGAGGACGGTTACCCCCATCAGGGAAAAGTCGACTTTCTTGATAATCAGTTAACGCCGAGCACCGGCACGATCCGCATGCGTGCGCTGCTGGATAACACCCAGCGGCTGTTTACCCCGGGATTATTTGCCCGCGTGCGTCTGCCGGGCAGCGCCGAATTCAAAGCCACGCTGATAGACGACAAAGCGGTGCTGACCGATCAGGACCGCAAATACGTTTACATCGTGGATAAAGAGGGCAAGGCGCAGCGCCGCGATATTAAGCCAGGTCGCCTGGCTGCCGGTTTACGCATCGTCCAGCAGGGGCTGAACCCAGGCGATAAAGTCATCGTCGACGGCCTGCAAAAAGTGTTTATGCCGGGCATGCCGGTGGACGCAAAAACCGTGGCAATGACCACCAGCCCTGCCCTTAACTGATCCCTTACCAGAGAATCCGACGCATGGACTTTTCCCGCTTTTTTATCGACAGGCCGATTTTCGCCGCGGTGCTGTCGATTTTGATTTTTATTACCGGGCTCATTGCCATTCCACTGCTGCCGGTCAGTGAATACCCTGACGTCGTGCCGCCCAGCGTACAGGTGCGCGCGGAGTACCCCGGCGCCAACCCGAAAGTGATCGCTGAGACCGTGGCGACGCCGCTGGAAGAGGCGATCAACGGCGTCGAAAACATGATGTACATGAAATCCGTCGCCGGATCCGATGGCGTGCTGGTCACCACCGTGACCTTCCGCCCAGGTACCGACCCTGACCAGGCACAGGTTCAGGTGCAGAACCGGGTGTCGCAGGCCGAAGCACGCCTGCCGGAAGACGTTCGTCGTCTGGGGATCACCACCCAGAAACAGTCGCCGACGCTGACCCTGGTGGTCCATCTGTTCTCGCCAAACGGCAAATATGACTCGCTCTATATGCGCAACTACGCCACGCTGAAGGTGAAAGATGAGCTGGCGCGTCTGCCTGGCGTCGGGCAGATCCAGATTTTTGGCTCCGGTGAATACGCCATGCGCGTGTGGTTAGATCCTAATAAAGTGGCGGCCCGTGGGCTGACCGCCTCGGACGTGGTCACCGCGATGCAGGAGCAAAACGTCCAGGTATCCGCCGGACAGTTGGGTGCGGAACCGCTGCCAAAAGAGAGCGATTTCCTGATCTCGATTAATGCCCAGGGGCGCCTGCATACCGAGGAGGAGTTCGGCAACATTATTCTTAAAACGGCCCAGGATGGTTCGCTGGTGCGTCTGCGCGATGTCGCGCGCATCGAAATGGGATCGGGCAGCTACGCCCTGCGCTCCCAGCTGAATAATAAAGACGCCGTTGGGATCGGTATCTTCCAGTCGCCGGGGGCCAACGCCATCGACTTGTCTAATGCGGTACGCGCCAAAATGGACGAACTGTCCACGCGTTTCCCGGAAGACATGAAGTGGGCCGCCCCTTATGACCCCACCGTGTTCGTGCGCGATTCGATTCGTGCAGTGGTGCAAACCCTGCTGGAAGCGGTGGTGCTGGTGGTACTGGTGGTGATCCTGTTCCTGCAAACCTGGCGGGCATCGATTATCCCGCTAATTGCCGTCCCGGTCTCAGTGGTGGGGACGTTCAGCATTCTCTACCTGCTCGGCTTCTCGCTGAACACGCTGAGCCTGTTTGGGCTGGTCCTCGCCATTGGGATCGTGGTGGACGATGCGATTGTGGTGGTGGAAAACGTCGAGCGTAATATTGAAGAGGGGCTGGCCCCGCTGCAGGCGGCGCACCAGGCGATGCGTGAGGTCTCCGGGCCGATTATCGCTATCGCCCTGGTGCTGTGCGCGGTGTTCGTGCCGATGGCGTTTCTCTCCGGCGTTACCGGGCAGTTCTACAAGCAGTTTGCGGTGACCATCGCCATTTCGACGGTGATCTCTGCCATCAACTCGCTGACGCTCTCCCCGGCGCTGGCCGCCCTGCTGCTGAAACCGCACGGTGCGCCGAAGGACCTCCCTACCCGGCTGATCGACCGTCTGCTCGGCTGGCTGTTCCGCCCGTTCAACCGTTTCTTCCAGCGCAGTTCGCACGGTTACCAGGCGCTGGTGGGTAAAACCCTGGGACGGCGTGGCGCGGTGTTTGTCGTGTATGTGCTACTGCTGTGCGCCGCTGGCGTAATGTTTAAAGCCGTTCCCGGTGGTTTTATTCCCACCCAGGATAAGCTCTACCTGATTGGCGGTGTCAAAATGCCGGAAGGATCGTCGCTGTCGCGCACCGATGCGGTGATCCGCCAGATGAGCGAAATCGGGATGAATACCGAAGGCGTGGATTACGCGGTGGCCTTTCCCGGGCTGAACGCGCTGCAGTTCACCAATACTCCGAACACCGGCACGGTATTTTTTGGCCTGAAGCCATTCGATCAGCGTAAACATACGGCGGCGGAGATTAACGCCGAGATCAATGCCAAAATCGCGCAGATCCAGCAGGGCTTTGGCTTCTCGATCCTGCCGCCGCCGATTCTGGGGCTGGGTCAGGGTTCCGGTTACTCGCTCTACATTCAGGACCGCGGCGGTTTAGGCTACGGCACGCTGCAAACGGCGGTGAACACCCTGTCCGGGGCGATCATGCAGACGCCGGGGATGCACTTCCCGATTTCGACCTATCAGGCCAACGTGCCGCAGCTCGAGGTGCAGGTCGATCGTGATAAAGCCAAAGCCCAGGGGGTGTCGCTGACCGATCTGTTCGGCACGCTGCAAACCTATCTGGGATCGTCCTATGTGAACGACTTTAACCAGTTTGGCCGTACCTGGCGCGTGATGGCTCAGGCCGACGGGCCGTACCGCGACAGCGTAGAGGATATTGCAAACCTGCGCACGCGTAATAGCCAGGGCGAAATGGTGCCGATTGGCAGTATGGTCAATATCAGCACCACCTACGGACCGGACCCGGTGATCCGCTATAACGGCTATCCGGCGGCGGATCTGATTGGTGATGCCGATCCCCGCGTGCTCTCCTCGGCCCAGGCGATGACGCAGGTGGCCGAGATGTCGAAACAACTGCTGCCAAACGGGATGAATATTGAATGGACCGACCTGAGCTTCCAGCAGGCGACCCAGGGGAACACCGCGCTGATTGTCTTCCCGGTAGCGGTACTGCTGGCCTTCCTGGTGCTGGCGGCGCTGTATGAGAGCTGGACCCTGCCGCTGGCGGTGATCCTCATCGTGCCGATGACCCTGCTCTCTGCCCTGTTTGGCGTGTGGCTAACCGGGGGCGATAACAACGTCTTCGTACAGGTCGGGCTGGTGGTGTTGATGGGGCTGGCCTGTAAAAACGCGATTCTGATCGTTGAGTTTGCGCGTGAGCTGGAACTCCAGGGGAAAGGCATTATGGAGTCGGCGCTGGAAGCTTGTCGCCTGCGTTTGCGCCCGATTGTGATGACCTCTATCGCCTTTATTGCCGGGACCATCCCGCTGATCCTCGGCCACGGTGCAGGTGCGGAAGTGCGCGGCGTTACCGGGATCACGGTGTTCTCCGGGATGCTTGGCGTGACGCTGTTTGGTCTGTTCCTGACCCCGGTGTTTTACGTCGCGCTGCGTAAGCTCGTTGCGCGCGGCAAAACGGCCACGGAGGTTGTCGCCGATTAAATCTTTCCGGCGTTAGTATGGGCAAGGATGCCCATACTACGAATGAACTTCGTACCTTATAAAGCTGAAAAGCAACGCGGACTCATTATCCCCCTGCCAGGGTACCGCCCACAGGGGGAACCAGCCCATTTACTGCTCGGTCCCGAACAGCCGTAAAGCCATCAGTCCATGCCCCATAGTCGCCCCCGCACGGACTGCAGCGGCAATCGATATTAGCTCTGCCAGTTCCTCACGGGTCGCTCCGGCGAGCCGGGCTCTTTTACTGTGGACATCCAGACAATAGGCGCATTGAGTAGTCAGAGCCACGGCCAGCGCAATGAATTCACGCGTCTTTGGGGGAAGATGCCCATCTTCACGTCTGACCGCATGGTCGAAATGCATAAATGCGCGGCCTTCCTGGGGAGCCAGTTCAAGCAGCAACGCGGTATGTTGAAAATCGTCGGGTGACTGGTAGTAACTCATGGTGGCGATACCTTTTTTTTTTCGCAGAAGAGACAAATATTTTATCTTTTTGACCAACTCAACGCCCCAGCAAAGCGGGCATCCCCGCAGCAGCATCACGGAACCGGCTAACGCGGCGAGCAGGAAGAGAGGCTGAGTGGTGGCCATAAAAAAACCGCCAGTCAATAGTCCAACGGCCCCCACGCCGCGCAGGAGATGCGGGGTTATAGATAGAGAGCAAGACATGTCAGCCTCCTGATGACGAGGGGGGTTGTACGGGACTTTCAGTGGGACGGTACCCGCCAGCGCTGAGCGTGTCCCGAATCATCAGGCGGGCACGGTGCAGACGGCTTTTGACAGCTTCCGGGCTAAGTCCAAGTTGTTCTGCGACCTCCGGGGTCGTCCATTCCTCAACATCACGCATCACAAAGACGCAGCGGTAAGCGGGCGGCAGAGCAGCAATTGACCGAATTAAATCCATTCTCAGTCCCTCATTTGTCGCAGAGGCAACAATATCGTCAGGCAATGCAGAAAGCGGCTCAGTACGCCCCATTCTGAATAATCGATAGCATTCACGTTCGACAATACGAAACAGCCAACTGGCAAATGCCGCCACGGTTTTGAGCGTCCCGATCTTGTTATGCAGCTGCCACAGCGCAATTTGTACGGCATCCTCTGCATCCTCGCTGGTTGAGCAGGTTCGCCGGGCAAACCGTGCTAAGTCTGGCTGGCAAAGGATTAATAGTTGCGAAAGTGCCAGCTCATTGCCCGAGCAGGCGGCTTCTATTAATGCAGTTTTTGTCTGAATCACGATGGTTGACCTCCCGGATGTCTGTCCATTTCTGATTAAGAGTGTAAAAAATCGCAAAAGGATTCATGGCGGGCAAAGAATTGAGTGAACTGAAGGATGATGGTGCTACTGCCTGGCCCCAGCCGTTGCCAGGAGGGTCCATGCCCGGAGCCAGATGATTACTGCCGTAGTGACAGCCCTGCTCGATGAACGGGTCGTCAGGCGTTTTCTTACATTCAGATGAAAACGCGGTGTGCCCATAGACGCCTCGTGGGCAGATTTATCTACGGGCGTGGGGCACTTCAGGTGAAAGCGTTTTTTTACGCTAAAGCCATGCTAGCGGGCTTTTTTATCGCGGGTTTCCAGTTCCGGCACCGCGACGCATCCGCTGGTATCGCCCTTTTTGACTTTTTCCAGCGCGCTGGCCACGGTATGGCGGGCCAGCACATCCAGCGAGGCTTGCTCGGCTTCATCGGCAATGGATTTGAAATACCAGCAGGCGTTGGCGCTCACCACGCAACGCGCTGGCACATCTGGCCGGGATGCCCACAGTTTTTTATCTTCGATAACCGAGATATAGATATCACGCAGGGTGATGCTTTCTGCCGGACGGCCAAGATGGATGGAACCGTTGCGCCCCAGCGTGGAGACGATAATTCCATCACGGGTGAGCGGCACCATGAGTTTGCGGATTAAGCTCGGGTTGGCTTCCAGGCCATAGGCCAGAATCGAACTCGTCGAACGTTCACCCATTTCCTCCGCCATCGCTACGCTAAGAACCATCTGCAAAGCTGTCGGGAAGCGGTAATCTAACATGTTGTCTTCCTGGGTCGCGGTGAATCTTGTTCTTTTTGGCACCGCAGAGGTGGATAATCAATAAGCAACAATATAACAAACATGGTCATTATTTTGAAGCTATCTACTGCGGGGATGCGGCGTAAAACAAGCTTTCCGTGCCATATTTGTGACCACCCGGGGTATTCCTTAACGGGCGTGACGCGCTAAAGCTGCTTCCAGTCCGGCAGGTTGTTCGCGCGTTTACGCCAGGCATGGAATAGCGCCATAAAAAAGCCAAATAGCATCCCGGAACAGGCGCTGAGGTACAGTGCATAGGTGACGCTATGGCCATGATCTCGCCAGTCGCTAAACCACATCAAGAGTCCCCATAACGGGCCAAACCAGCCAGCAAAGAACAGCATATTCAGCCAGAACGGCGCAAACGGCGGCGGCGGCATTTTCCATCCGGCTTTCCACAGCAGACGTAACAGTGGCGGCGCATAGTTGCTGCGCCACATTTTTTTCTCTTGCATCAACGCCATTGCTTTTTGTTTCTGATCTTCAAATGCCATGATTGCATCCTTTCCTGTCTCTGGCGCGGAATGAGCATCGCGGAATCACCATTGACGTGAGATATTAACGCTTAAGAGAGTTCTTTTCCCTGCTTCACCAGGTGTTTAATTGTCGCGTAGTCATAATATCCTGCTGCGACTTGTTTTGCATATTCGATGCGCAGTAAAGCAACGCCCTTTTCATACAGTGCACTTTTCACTGAAATAGCCAGGAAGTGGTCCATTTCAGCTAATTCTTCTGAGGTTCTGTCTACCGTAGACAGATACTTCCGCTCGTGATGCGCTATCGCTTTTATAAGAAAGGCTGCACGATCCGCAATATTATGTAAGGGCTTATCCCCTAACAGACTATTACATTGTGGACATGAGGGGACGATGTGGCTGCGGTCGTAGTGCCGCACACCACCTCGCCAGGCAACAGACACCACATGGTCACGAACGATACCCGAACGATAATCACCACAATAGATACAACGGGGTCGATCGGTATCATGTTGATTGATATTTAACGTAGAGACTGACGTGAACTCCTCTCGGACATACGGTACAGGTTTTTTACGCCTGGCCCGACTGGCAATAACGGCTTTAATCGCCTCATCTGAAGTCGGTTCATCGTCTATTTTTGCTGTTTTTTTAACCACCTGAGTTTGTGCTTTACTCAACGCCGCAGTAGCGAACGAGTTAACCTTTGCCAGAGGTTCTTTCGCTTTAATAGCTGGAGCGGCGAATGATTCACGAATAACAGTAGCCTCCCTCCTGGAGACAGGTGTCTCAGAATGAGGGTTAGACTTCGCTTTCGCCTTAGCTATCGGTGTAGCAACATAAACATAGCCGATAATAATTTTGCTTATAGTGCACGTATACTCATCTTCACTGTAACGACGACGGAAGCTATCTAAAGCCTGTTTTTGGGTTTTGTAAGCCATGTCTGTGTTTTATACCAGCGGGTAAATTTAGCAAATAATAAATATATGATTATCTGAACCTATGTTCATCCGATAATTATCTTACCCTACAAATAATGTCACTCAATATCATTCATTATCATATTCACCGACGACGGTGGTCTATACCGTCGCCTGAACGCGGCGGTGGTGCTGATGGCAATGTACCGCGGCCAGAACCCCGCCCAGTAACAGCAGGATGGCGGTACTTTCCAGCAGGTCCGGAAAACGCCGAAGATGGATGAAACCGTATAACAGCGCGAAAAGGGTTTCAAAGACCACCATCTGCCCCGTCAACGATACCGGAAGACGCCGGGAACAGAGATTCCACGCCAGATACCCCAGCCATGAAGAGACCACGGCCAGCACCACGTTCATCGCCCAGAAGAGCGTTTGTGCCTCCTTCGGTAACGATAAATCAACACTGGAAAACCCACAGATACTGGCGATGAGCCACAGCAATAGCGAGAGGCTTCCGGTACACAAGCCAATCAGCAGCGACCACTGGTTGCTGTTGTAAGGGAGCGTTTTCAGACTACGGGAGTTCTCCACTGCGTAACGGCTCCAGCACAGCAATGCAGCGAAGGCGCAAAGCATCCCCAACATCGGCTGTTTCCCCCCCGTCATTGGGTGCGCGGACGACTGCTGCGCATGCAGATTAATCAGCACCACTCCGGCGACGATCGCCGCCATCGGCAGCACTAATTGCCTGAATGGCGGCGCATGCTGGTCTCTACGGCCAAGCAACGGAACCATCACCGGTATTAAGCCAATCACTAACGAGGTCGCGGCGATGCCAATCTGCTGCACAGCCGCCGCGACCAGCAGAAAATAAAACACATTGCTCAGCAGTGAAAGACGGATCAGCGTCATCAGATCGCGATGCCGCCAGACGCGAGCAATGCTGCGCCATTGCGGAATAATTAAAATTGCCGCCAGCACGCCATAGGTTACAAAGCGCCCGCAGGTTAGCAGCAACGGCGATGCTTCGGGTAACAGCATCGGTGGCAGGAAGATGAACCCCCAACATGCACCTGCCAGCACGCCACAAGCAATCCCCTGCTTCATGCTGACTCCTGCAGCGCTGTTTCAGGCAATTTTGCCCCCGACTGGCGTTCACTCCACGACGACAAAAAATACTGCAATCGCGGGCTTTTCGGTTGATGGAACAGTTGCGCTGGTGGTCCCTGCTCTTCAATGCAGCCATCGGCAAGAAACAGCACCCGATCGGAAACTTTAGCGGCAAACCCCATCTCATGGGTCACAATCATCATGGTCATACCATCATCGGCAAGATTGCGGATGACCTTTAGCACCTCCCCGACCAGCTCCGGGTCAAGCGCTGAAGTCGGTTCATCGAACAGCATAATGGCGGGTTTCATGGTCAATGCCCGGGCGATGGCAACACGCTGCTGCTGACCACCGGATAGCATAGCGGGCCAGCTATCGGCTTTGTCTGCCAGACCAACCCGCGCCAACTGCGTTTTCGCTTCGGTATAGGCAGCTTCACGGGAGACCTTTTTAACTCGCCGCAACGGCGTGGCTACGTTATCGAGTACCGTCATATGCGGCCACAGATTAAACTGCTGAAAGACCATACAGACGTTGCGTAACGCTTGACGGTTTTCCTTGTCGCTTAAACGCCGGCGTTTCTCACCGCCGAGTGGTTCATAGCCGACGCACTCGCCATTCACCACAATGCCGCCGGAGCTATAATCCTCCAAAAAGTTAATACAGCGTAACAGCGTAGATTTACCCGACCCTGAGCCGCCAATCACGCAAATGACTTCTCCGGGAGTAATGCTGACATCAATACCACGTAAAACATGGTTTTCGCCATAATGTTTATTGAGATTGTTAATCTCAATGGCGTAATCACGCATAGTATTAACCTCGATTTAATTGAGAATAAGAATAATGGCGCTCTATTTTATTACCCAAACGGGAGATACCGACCGCGATCCCCCAATAGACAATGGCCATTAAGGCGTAGATTTCAACCATCGCATAGGTCTGGTTGGCAATGGTCATGGCGGTATTGGTAAGTTCACCGACCGTAATAATGGATAGCACCGACGACTCTTTTACCAGAATAACGCTCTGACCAATCAATGGCTGAATAATTCTCGCGAGCATTTGCGGCCAGACAATAAAATAAAATATCTGCCACGGACTTAAACCCAGGTCTGCTGCCGCTTCCACCTGCCCGCCAGAGACAGCATTACGACCCGCACGAAATATTTCCGCAAAATAAGCAGAAGCATAACACCCCAGGCACAGTACGCCGACCTGTTGCGCCTCGAGATTAATACCAATATAGGGGCCACCATAAAAGACTAAAAAGAGTTGAACCAGTAACGGCGTGCCGCGAAAAATATTAATCCATGCATGATATATCACATTGAATAACGCCGGCTTTTGTCTTTCGAGAAGAAAAAAACACAGCCCGATCGCCAACCCCAGCAGGATACCGCCGAGACTCATTTTTAGGGTCATTAAAATACCGGCGGCAATGGCATCTTTATAGGTAAATAGTATTTCAACATTCATTGTGCTAATACCTTTTGAGCCGAAGATGAGCGGTTTTTCTCTAGCCTGGCGCCAACAATACTCAGCCCCCACGAAGTCAGAAAATAAAGGAGCCCGCATGCCGTATAAAACTCCAGCGGCCGATAGGTGGTTGAGGCCAGCGTCTGAGTCACTCTCATCAACTCATGGACCGCCACCACCGAGACCAATGCCGAATTTTTGATAATATCGATGGTTTCATTAATCAAAGCCGGCATCATGGTGCGCAACACCTGCGGCATCTGAATATAAAACAGCGTTTGCGCCGCTGAAAAACCAAAATCTCGTGCCGCCTCCAGTTGGCCTTTGGGCAACATTTTAAAGCCGGCCCGAAGAATCTCTCCTTGAAAGGCAGCGGTATTTAATGAGAGAGCCACAACCGCTGCCAGCCATGGTGAAAGGGTGATCCCTACGGCGGGCAAAGCATAAAATATTAATATCAACTGAACCAGTAGCGGTGTGCCACGATAAAAACTGACATAGGTTTTGCAAAAACAGCGCACGAGACGTCGCGGAGAGTTTAACCCCAGACAAATTAACCAACCGAGAATCAATCCTATGACAATCGCGCTCAGCGATACCGCCAGAGTACTGAGCACGCCGATTAATAGCTGAGGGAAATAGGGAAACACCACTGAAATATCAAACATATTGCCCTCCAGTATCCATCAAATTAATTTGCCGGGGTCGGCACTTGCTCAGGAACGGCCATAGAAAAACCCAGCCACTTCGTTTGTAGCTGCGCCAGTTTTCCCGATTTATTCAACTGCACAATGCCGTCGCTGATAAATTTGACCAGTGAGGCGCTATCCGCATCCTTTCTTCCGGCCCATGCATACCAGGTGGCCGGGCCAAACGGTGGGCGTACAATTTCAAACGTATCACCACGGGTCTTCACCAACGGCGCGAGGTTCGGCAACGATTGTACAACCGCATCAACACGGTGCGCCGCTAATGCCGCGTAGGCTTCGTTATAATCAATAAAGGCTTTTATTTCTTTAACGCCGTGACCGGTGGTGGGTTTAAGTACCGATGCTTCATATTCTTTTAGCACCGCAATTTGCGGCGCCCCGGCCTGACTGGCGACAATCATGCCCTGAAGATCTTTAGCGCTATTAATGCGACTATCCCCTTTGCGTTTCAAAATAGCCACGCTGGCGTCAGAAAAGGGAGCGGTAAAGGCGAATTTGGCTTCACGATCGCGGGTAATGGTTAAAGAAGTCGCTACAAAGTCGAATCGTTTACTTTCCAGACCGGGTAAAATCCCCTGAAATGGAATATCCAGCTGAACCACTTTCACCCCGGGTAAGCCTTTCATCACTTCCGTGAGAATATCTTTTCCCAGACCGACTATTTTGCCATCTTCAAGCATTTCAAAAGGGGCATAACGCGCTTCAGTGGCAATCACTATTTCTTTTTTTTGTTTAATATCATCCAGCAAATCAGCCTGAGCCGTAGATATCAATAATGGCGAAAGTTGTACAACAGACATTGACAGTAACAGCCACAGTTTATTTTTCATCAGGGTTTCTCCGCAAGTTTGAATGACGCTGATAATATTTATTCATTCGCTGAGCGGCGACAAACGGTGGTTTCTAACTGATAACTATTAGCACGGCTAATGGTGTTTTTGGCATGAATAGTGCTTATTGCAGGTTATTTAGCAACAGGGAAACCGATGATGCAACGTAAACCAGGTTTGCCGTCCCTCGACGGTTTGCGCTATTTTGATGCCGCAGCGCGTAATCTCAGTTTTACCCGTGCCGCGCAGGATCTTTTTCTTACGCAGAGTGCAGTAAGCCAAAAAATTCAATCGCTTGAGCAACAGCTTGGCTACCTGGTCTTTCACCGCACGCCCGCAGGGCTACGCTTAACTCCGCAGGGTGAACAGCTGTTTATCGGGGTGCGTCAGGCCTTTACCATCCTCGAAACGACACTGCACCAAACCGGTGAAGAAACCCTTGAGGGCACCATAAAGATTCGGGTTATGCCGTCCTTTGCCACCAAATGGCTGCTTCCCCGATTGCATCAGTTTTATGAGCAGTACCCTATCAGCCTGGAAATTGATGCCGATATGACACCCGCCAATTTTAAATCTGACGTGGTCGATATCGCCATTACCCCTTTTTGGGTTGACGATAAAAATCTAATCCAGCGGCATCTGTTCAACGATGTGATCTATCCCGTGATCAGCCCGGATTTGTTGAAAACCCGGCATCTGCACAGTTACAGCGAACTCCGCGGTTTGCGCTTACTGCATGATTCCATGCCGCAAAATGCCTATAGCACCCATTGGCGTTCTTATTTTGCCCGCCTCGGGCTGTATGACCTGAATGTCGAGGCGGGAACCGGCTTCTCGCGTGCCGATCTTGTACTCCAGGCCGCCTGTGCCGGGCAAGGAATAGCCTTAAGTCGTCACTCTTTGTGTGCGACGGAAGTGAGCAATGGTGCACTGATTCGCCCTTTTGCCGATATCGTCGAAGACGGGCAGGTGTGGTTAACCTGCCCGCGCAATAATGAGAAACGGCCACGCGTTCGGGCGTTGATTAACTGGCTGACGGAAGAAACCGCACAACATATTGCAGAGCGAACGCAAATCCTCGGTGAATATACGCTGCATAAGGCCGGCTAATGACGGTAAATTAATAATCTCCGTTTGTCGCAAGATATCTTTTTCCAGATGATGGCAACACGCCATTATCAACGACGGAGTTTATTATGAGCATGCCAGATATTATTGAATTAGCTAATGGACAAAAAGTTAAAGGAACCTTCAGCACCCATGAAATGCAGCGCCGACTATCGGGATTACGTGCCACCATGGAAGCAGACAGCATTGATGCAGTTATTTTAACCTCGATTCAAAATATTAATTATTACGGCGATTTTTTATATTGTAGTTTTGGCCGCCAGTATGCCCTGGTAGTAACTCCGAGTCAGTCATTTTTAATTACCACCAATATTGACGGAGGTCAGGGATGGCGCCGTAGCTACGGCGCAAATATCATTTATACGGACTGGCAGCGTGATAATTATTACCGCGCAGTGCGTAAAGTGGTTCCTGAAGATAGCCGGAGGATTGCCCTTGAAGGCGATCATGTGACGATCGAACAGCGCGCTAAATTTTGCCATTACTTATCCCAGGCAGAGTTTATGGATATTGCCCCGGCGACGATGCGGATGCGCATGATTAAGTCCGCGGAAGAGATTGCACTGATTAAAATTGGTGCTCAGGTCGCCGACCTCGGCGGCGCAGCATGCGTCGCAGCTATTGCCGAGGACGTTCCGGAGTATGAAGTTGCCCTGGCGGCCACTTCGGCGATGACCCGGGAAATAGCGAAACGCTTGCCACATATTGAATTGCGCGATACCTGGACGTGGTTTCAGTCTGGCCTGAATACCGACGGCGCCCACCATCCGGTGACGACCCGTCGCCTGAAGCAAGGAGATATTTTATCGCTGAACTGTTTTCCGATGATTGCCGGCTACTATACCGCGCTGGAGCGAACACTGTTCCTCGGTCAGCCCAGTGACGAGCAACTGCGTCACTGGGAGATCAACTGCGAAGTACACCGCCGTGGTCAGAAACTTATCCGCCCAGGCGCCCGTTGTTGCGATATTGCCGCCTCGCTCAATGAGATTTATCGCGAGCATGACCTGCTGCAGTATCGGACTTTTGGCTATGGCCACTCCTTCGGCGTACTGAGCCACTATTATGGTCGCGAAGCTGGTTTAGAATTACGCGAGGATATTGAAACCATTTTGGCACCGGGGATGGTTGTCTCGATGGAACCGATGATCATGTTGCCAGAGAGCATGCCGGGACACGGCGGTTATCGTGAACACGATATCCTGGTTGTCACCGAAACAGCAGCAGATAACATCACCCAGTTCCCCTATGGACCAGAGCACAACATTATCACCGTCAATCAATAAACATGCCGGATGACGCCTGCGCTGCCCCTTAATAAAAAAATTCAGGGGCGGCTGCTTCTTAATAATCCTTACCAATCAATATTCGCAATGTGCAGCCACGAGAGGCGACTAGCGCCTGTACGATAGTTCGCCCCGCCCTTCACTACAGGCCATTACTCACTCTCTACCTTCATTCCAGACGGAATAGTTTCAGCAAACAATTAAGTTGACACGCTTATGCATGCGATCAAAACTAAACCGTACAGTTCACATAAGAGTGAACATGATGGTGTCTATTGCGGGCTTGTCGGTTCACGCGGCCCTTAACCACAACGAAAGGATCTGCACATGAAGACGTTAAGGCAAATCGGTGGGCTGGCGGCTGTCGCTGTCCCCCTGCTGTTGGTGGGGTGCGCTGGTAAGGAGCCCGTGCGTTACAGCGGCATCGATTCGGCGTCGAAGTTAACCGTAAACACCGATGATAATGCCGATCGCATGCCCTATCGTTATTCGCCTCTCGTCGACTGGCGCAAGTACGACAGCATTATTATTGACCCGGTAAAAATTTATCAGGGCCACGATGGACAGTTTGATGATATGGCGCAGGCCGATCGCCAGTTGCTCGCCACCCACATGCAGGAGCAGTTCAGCAAAGCATTAAGCCCTCGTTTTAAAGCGGTCACCGCCCCTGCGGCAAACACCCTGAGGCTGAAGTTGACTTTGACGGGCGCCGATACCACGCCGCAGGTGGTGGGCACCTTTACTAAATTCGATCTGGCGGGCGGGCCTTATAACATCGTGCAATCGATACGCGGAGGCCAGGGGCTAATGAGCGGTTCGGTGGATTATGCCGTCGAAATTTATGACGCGAACAGCCACGATCTGTTGAAAGCGTACGTCGCCCGGCAGTATCCGAATGCCATGAACATCTCTGCCAGCATCGGCTCGCTGAGCGCTGCTGAAGTGGGTATTGAAAAAGGGGCGGAAGAGTTGGCGGAATTGCTCCAGTAGCCTCCCAGACCGCGCATGCAGCCGGAAGCGCTCAAGTGAAACCGGCTGCCATTTTCCCTATGAATTCTCTCCTGGCGACCCGCTGCTATGAAGACATTCCTGCATCTGACTATCTGCCCGCATTGCGATAGCGTCTACCAGACATTGCCCTGCGTATCGGGCGAAATTGCGCTCTGCCAGCGTTGTCACGCCGTGTTATGGCGTGGTCGCCGGCGTGTGCCTGGCCATCTGCTGCCCCTGATGATAACGGCGGCCGTGGCTTTGGCGATCGCCGCCCTTTTCCCGGTGATCTCCGTCGGATTTCACGGGATGGTGAACGACGCCACGCTGTGGAATGTGGCCTGGGCGCTGACTGCCGGTGACAGCCATCTCGTGATGGCAGTCGGCACCCTTTTTCTTCTGCTGGTCGCGCCCTTCTTACAGGTAATGCTAATGGCATGGCTGCTGAGCTTTGCGCATTTCTCCCGCCCGGCACCGGCGTTTGTCGGCACCATGCGGGTGCTCAAATGGCTGCATCCCTGGAGCATGGTGGAAGTTGGCATGCTGGGATTTCTGATTGCCGGGATCAAGCTGTCAGCACTGCTGGATGTCTCAGTAGGGCCGGGCGGATGGGCGCTGGCCCTCTCCTGTGTGCTGGTGGTCTTCATCAACAGCCACGATCTGCATCCACTGTGGGATCTGCTGTCGTTCGAGGAGCAAAACCATGACCATTAAGGCCCCTTTTGCCCGCCAGATGCAACTGTGTCGCTGCACGCTCTGTGGGCTGGTGTGTGCTGACGACATGGCCTCCGACGAGGACAAAAAATGTCCTCGTTGTCAGACGACATTGCCCAACCACCGGCCAGCACGCCGACATCTTAGCTGGGCGCTGCTGTTAACCTCGGTGATCCTGTACCTGCCCGCCAATATTTTGCCGGTGATGTACACCACGCTGCTCGGCCATGGCAGCGAAAGCACCATCCTTTCCGGAATTATCGCCTTCTGGCACAGCGGTTCATGGGGCATCGCGGCCATCATCTTTGTTGCCAGCGTGATGGTGCCGTGTCTGAAATTTTTGTCATTGGGTGTCTTGCTGATCTCCGCGTCCCGCCAGAGTGGCTGGGCCAGACGCGAACGGACCTGGCTTTACCGGCTGACCGAGTGGATTGGCTGTTGGTCAATGCTGGATGTGGTTGTCGTTGCCGTGGTGTGTTGCCTGCTGCGGTTTCGCCCGCTGAGTGAAGCCGAACCTCGTGTCGGGATCCTGTTTTTCGCCCTGGTGGTCGTTCTGACCATGCTGTGTGCGCTGAGTTTTGAACCAAAAACGCTATGGGAAGACAAGCAATGAAGCGTCCTGTTTCGGGTACTCCTCTTTTTTATTACGGGCGCTGGCGCAATGCCCTGATCTGGCTGCTCCCCGTTGTCGCGTTTGTTGTCGCGATATCGATGGTTATCCAGGCGCGCTTAACCATTGGGCCTGACGTTGTCATTGCCTTTCGTAGTGCTGCCGGTCTCGAAGCCGGTAAAACCGCGGTGAAATATAAAGATGTCACCGTTGGGATAGTTAAGGAGATAACCCTCAGCCCCGATAACAGCCAGGTGCTGGTGCGGGTCACTCTCGCGCGAAACGCGCAGAATCTGGCGCGCGCCGACACCCGATTCTGGGTGGTGAGGCCACGGGTCGGAATCAGCGGCGTGAGCGGCATTGATACCCTGCTGTCCGGGGCTTATATCGGCGCGGACAGAGGGAAATCCGCGGAGAGCAGATACCGGTTCACCGGCATGGAAACGCCTCCGGCTATCGTCAACGACATGGCGGGCAGCCAGTTTATGCTGGAAGCGGACGACCTTGGCTCGCTGGATATTAACGCGCCGGTTTACTATCGCCGCATTCCGGTCGGGCGGATAACCTCCTACCAGCTGCGTAAAGACGGTAAAGGGATCGATCTCAACGTCTTTATTGATGCTCCCTATGACCGCCTGGTCACCGCGGATTCGCGCTTCTGGAATGCCAGCGGCGTGGATCTGTCGGTTGGCAGCGACGGTTTTCAGCTTAAAACCCAGACCGTTGCCGCCATCATGGCCGGGGGCATCGCCTTCTCCAGTCCGGATAACCCGACCCAGGGCGTGCTCCACAAGCAAACCCGTTACAAACTGGCTGCGGATGAGCAAACCGCAATGGCACCTGCGGACGGGCCGCCAGTGCGTTTTCAGCTGCGTTTTGAGCACACCTTACATGGCCTGAACGTGGGGGCGCCGGTGGAGTTTTCCAGCGTGCGGATCGGACGCGTTACCTCCGTTGAACTCGACTATAACCCCGAGGGATACCGTTTTCCGACCATCGTGGATATTGAGGTCTATCCCTCGCGGATGGGCCATGTGCTCGAGAAGCTCCCCGAACCAACGGGCGACACTGACCTCAACACTGTCATTTTCACCCGCGAGATGATCGCGCATGGGCTGCGGGCGCAGGCCACCTCCAGCAGTCTGCTGACGGGGCAACTTTATATCTCACTCGATTTCATACCGGATGCACCGAAAGTGAAATTTGACGCGACAAAACGCCCGGTTGAACTGCCTACCGTCAATGGCGGACTGACTATCCTGCAGGATCAGCTCACGGATATCGCCAGGAAGATCAACAAAATGCCGCTGGATCAAATCGGAAATAACATGAACAACACGCTAGTAGAACTGAATAAAACGTTGCGCATGGTGAACAGCCAGTCTCTGCCCGCCGCCAACCGCCTGATGCAACAAACACAGCAAACAACGCAAGGCGTGCAGAACCTGCTGGCGGAAGATTCACCCCTGATGATTAACCTGTTGCAGTCCTTGCAGGAAACTACCCGTACGCTACGGGCGGTGCGCAGCCTGACAAATCAGCTGGACCGCCACCCGGAATCATTATTGCAAGGCCGCGCCGCCGACGCGCCGCTGGACGATCCCCGTTCGCGTAAAGAAGGAGAGCAGCCATGAGAACGGTTTTGTATCTGGTCATCAGCATCACCTGCGCGCTGGCCGGCTGTTCATCTCCCCAGGTGCGTTACCACACCCTGGTCAGCCCTGCCCCTGTATCCCGCGTGGCCGCTCCATCAGAGTTTGCGATTGCGGTGCTGCCCGTCGGCGTTCCGGCCCAGTTGGATAGCCAACAGGTGGTGGTCCGCCAGAGCGACAGTCGCGTGGTGGTGCTGGACAACGATCGCTGGTTAAGTCCGTTGGGCGATGAGCTACAGACGGCGCTGTCCCTCGCCATGACGCAGCAGCTCAACACCGAGGATGTGGCAGGGATCGCACGCGATAACAGCAAGCCGGTGGTGCGGGTGCTGTTGCAGATTCGTCGTTTTGACAGCTGGCCCGGCAATGCTGTCAGTCTGGATGCTGACTGGAGCCTGTCGACATCGCAAGGGGGTGAAAATCGTCGGCTGGTATGCCGCAGCCATCTTTCGCAAAGCGTCTCCGGCGATCCAGCACAAATGTTTGCCGCATGGCAAGGCGTGGTTGAGCGCCTGGCAACTCAGACCGCAGAGACCGCAGTCCAATGGATGGCGACCGGCAGCGCCGCCTGTCGCCGCAGTTAGCGAGCGTCAACCGGGTTCGGGGCCGTGAACCCGGTTGACATATGCCGGTTACTCCGGCGTTTTAACGGCGCCATCAAGAAACAGCCGCACGCCATTCATGACCATATCACTGACTTTTTCCTGCGTGAAATCAGGCATCTGGCGCATGAAAAACAGGATCTCGCTTTCCGCTTTAATCAGTGAAGTAAACTGGATAGCCCGCAGCATCGGGTCCGCTGGCGCCAGTTCACCTCGTTCCATTGCCGCTTTCATTTCCTGAGCCAGCGCCTCCATGCTTTGGCGGATGCCAGATTCCAGAAACAGTTGCCCGATATCGGAATGTGCGGCTTCACCCAGCACGACGCGATAGATTTGCAGGGCCTGGTTATCACACGTCACCACCCGCAGCATATCCTCACCAAAGCGAATGAGCTTCTGTTCCAGAGATAAGTGCTGGTTTTCCGGCTGAGTCAGCCCGTTTGCCGCTTCGGTAAGAAAACGGGCGCTGCAGTTGCGCACGACCGTTTCAAACAACGCCTCTTTTGAGGAGAAGTATTTATAGAGCGTGGCCTTGGAGCCACCGGCACGTCTGGCCACTTCATCCATGGAAGCGCGTTCGTAGCCAATCTCCGTAAACACCTCCGCGGCGGCGGCCACGATCCCCTGGCGGCGCGCTTGCGTCAGTACCTTCATGTTGAACCCTTAGCTGGTTTTAAAGCGATGCGTAAACATAACTACACCGTACAGTATGGGTTTATTATGCCATGCCGGGACGTAAAATGCCCCGCAGAGGAGCCCGTAGTGTGACCTGTGGACAGGCAATGATGTATCAGGATATGAATCGGGCCTACGCCAGGCGGACAATCTGCTGGCAACCCATTGCCAACAATGAAAGCACGGGGTTGCGGTTTTAGTGCCTAGTTCTCGCTTACCGAACGGATCTTTAAAAGGTCTTCAATCAACCCGGGGCCTACAGGCTGCCATCCCAGGCGTTCTCTGGTCAGGGTGCTGGAGGCAGACATATCATGTTCAATCAGCATGCTCATCCAGCCAAAATGCGCACTGGCGTCCTGAGCGGCAATACGCTTAACGGGTACATTCAGAATATAACCAATCACTTCCGCAATGGTGCGCATCGGGATCCCTTCTTCTGCCACCGCGTGATAACGCGCGTCAGGAATATTGTTCTCCAGCGCACGTACATAGACCTGCGCCACATCGCTGACGGATACCGCCGACCAGCGGTTTTGCCCGTCTTCGACATACCCGGAAACCCCTTTCTGGCGGGCCAGTTCGATCAGTGGCGTGATTAAGCCTTGTTTCTTTGTGTCATGAACCTGCGGCAGACGCACCACCGAGACGCTGACACCACGTTGTGCAACGGCAATCCCGGCTAACTCTGACGCCCGGCGCGGGTTAGGATTTTCTGGATTAAAGCACGCTTCTGTCGCCACGGCATGGTGGCCGGTCGACCCCATCGCCACGCCGGAGGTAATAACCAACGGTTTCTGCGTGCCTGCCAGCGCTGCGCCCATGGCTTCGATCGCCCGCTGGTCATTTTCGCAGTTAGCGACAAAGGTAGAAAAATCATGATTAAAGGCAGTATGAATCACGCCATCTGCCAGACTGGCTCCACGCTGCAGGCTAGCCAGATCGTCTATGTTGCCAAAATGCGCCTCGGCGCCGCTGGCCGTCAGCTGTCTAGCCCCTTCAGCGCTTCGTGTTAAACCGAGCACCTGATGCCCTGCCGCCATAAGCGCGCGGGCAACGTTTGCGCCAATAAATCCGGTCGCGCCGGTAAGAAAAATACGCATAGGTAAACACCTCAGGTCAGAGAAGGCTTCGCGCCCATTGACAACGACTATAGGGGCCGGCGTTAATACGATCTATGCTTGAAAGTCGCTATTAATCGTCCGATCGTCCCGAGGTTGTATGGACCCGCTCTCAGAACTCTTATCGTTGCTCAAGCCGCAGAGCTACGCTTCAGGCGGGCTAGCGCTGACCCAAAACATGGCCATTGCCTGGCCTTACCATGAGGGCATCAAGTGTTATACCGTGGTGTCCGGTCAGTGCTGGTTGTCCGTCGAGGGCGTCGCTGACAACGTGCTGCTCACCGCCGGTGATTGCTACCTTTTGCCTCCCGGTCCTTCGTTTACCCTTGCCACCAGCCTGTCGGTTGCGCCTGTAGACTTTGCCACTATTCTTGCTGAAAAGCGGCTGGGCAACCCGGCCGATGGCGGTGGGCAGGACGGCTGCTTTGTCGTTGGCGGCCATTTTGTTCTCTGCGGCCATCATGCCAGTATGCTGTTAGGGGCGCTGCCGCCGATTGTGCATATTCAGAAAGAGGCCGATAAGGCAGCGATGCGCTGGTCGCTTGAGCAGATGGCGAAAGAGGTGCTTAACCCGCAGCCCGGTAGCGCGCTGATCGTCCAGCAGATGGCTTACACCATGTTGATACAGGCGCTGCGTTTGCATCTGTACGCTGAAAACAGTCGCAAAGTGGGCTGGCTTTTTGTGCTGGCTGACAAGCCATTGAGCACCGCCATCAGCTGCATGCACAACGACCCGAGCCATCCCTGGACGCTGCAAATGCTTGCCGAAAAAGTCGGTATGTCGCGCTCAACCTTTGCCAGGCACTTCAAAGACAAAGTCGGCAGCGCACCGATGGAATACCTTACCCACTGGCGAATGTTGCTGGCCTGCGATCGCCTGAAAAATACCAAAGATTCGGTCACGCAGATTGCCAACGCGCTGGGCTACGAGTCTGAAAGCGCTTTCGGTAAAGCCTTTAAACGCGTGATGGGCTGCTCTCCCAGGCAGCATCGTTAAAAAAAATTATTTTCCCGACAATATTTCCGCGCCTCATTCGTCTACCTCAGCAGAAGCTATTTTTAGTGATTCACTGAGGAGTGAAAGCCATGAGAGATTTTGATATGCGTAGACAGGGTTGGGGACACGGTCGCGGGTTTGGCGGTCGCCATATTGCGAAGCCGATAGTGATTGGCGTGGTGCTGGTGGTGGCTCTGGGGCTACTGGTGATGTCGCTGTGGAACGCGGTGCTTCCCGCGCTGATTGGCGTCAAAAGTATTGGTTTCTGGCAGGCGCTGGGTCTGCTGGTGCTGTGCCGGATCTTATTTGGCGGGCTGGGCATGCGCCCGGGAATGTTTGGCGCCCGTCGGCGGATGCATGAACGCTGGATGCAGATGACCCCGGAACAGCGCGAGCAGTTTATGCAGCATCGTCGCGCCGCTGGTTGTCATCATGAGCACCGCTGGCACGGCTTCGCGCGTCATCGCGACGGACAGTGCGCACCGGACGGCCAGCCTGAGTCTCAGGACGCTAAACCCACCGCCCAGCCGCAGCCGGAAGAGACAAACGCGCAGAAACCCGCAGGAACCGAGTAAGCGGTATGCGCGCTGAAAAAGCGAAAGACACTCCGCTGCTCTCGGCCCTTGCCGCCTGCAGAGCTAAGCTATCGGCGTTTATACGCGGCCGGACGGCGGTACGCGATGATGCGGACGATATTCTGCAGGAAGTCACGTATCAGTTGATGAAAGTGGAACAACCGGTGGAGAACGTCGCCGCCTGGCTATTCCGCGCCGCACGCAATGAGATGACCGACCGCTCGCGGAAAAAGCGTGAACTCCCGCTGTCGGCCTGGTTTGCCGATGGCGAAGACGAGGCGTCGTTTCCCGAAGACGAACTGGCGGAGACCCTGTTTGGGGTCCCGCAGTCGCCGGAAGAGGCCTGGCTGAGCGAGATGATTTGGGCAGAACTGAATAAGGCGCTGTCGGAACTGCCTGCAGCCCAACGCGAGGTATTCGAGAAAACCGAACTGGAGGGCTACAGCTTTAAAGCGCTGGCGGAGGAAACCGGCGTTAGCGTTCAGGCGCTGCTATCGCGTAAACACAAAGCCGTGCTCTATCTGCGCACGCGCCTGCGTACGCTTTATGATGAGCTTATCGGGGAGTAACCCCCGATCCACGCCGGCACGCGCTCTCAAGGAATAACCCGTGCGGCCCTCAGCTGCGCAAACAGCGCAAAGAACATCTCATCGGTGGCCTGCATCCGGGTGAAGCCCGCCCGGCGCAGTTTGCTGCCGTCGCCAAACATGTCGTAATGCCAGCCAAAGACAAAATCAGCAAACGTCCCGTCGCTCAGCCGCAGGATCTCCGCTTCCACCAGCCCCCTTTCCCCGGCAAGATCGCGCCATTCTGCCCGGTAGTCGTGAAACAACTGCTGAAAGGACAGCCTGACCGGCGGCGCACTCTCCAGCTCAAACCAACGGGCAATGCGCGGCCATAGCTCGCTCCAGCGCCACAGATCGCCGTTATTGACGTTGAAGGCCTGATTCTCCGCGCGCTGCGCGGTAGCCGCCCACAGCGTCGCCTCGGCCAGCAACCCGCCCTCCGTATAATCAACAATACTGTGCCAGCTGTCTTCCGGGCCGGGAAAACGCAGCGGTAGCCCCTGCGCTTTACACAGCGAGGCGTACAGGGCGATGCTCAGCGCGAGATTCATGGTATTACCCGGCACCGCGCTCCCCACAACACCCGGCCTGATGGCATTCCAGTGCCACGGTTTTCCCCGCTGAAACTCGCTGAGCCAGTTGAGTTGAGCGGCGTTAAATTCCGCGCCGGGGACGCCGGGATCGCTTTCACGCGCCGGCGTTTTGAACGGCCCAAGATGGGCGCCATAGACTTTGTAGCCCTGCATTAAGCTTACCGTCTGCAGCGGCGAGGTTTGTTCTATATTACTGACCAGATTGCGCAGCATGGTGACGTTCGGTTCAACCATCTCGGTCCAGTTGGCGGCGTTCACCCAGGCGCTGTAAAAAATATGGCTGACATTATTCAGCGGTTGCAGCATCTGCGCGCTGTGCTGTGCATCCAGCAAATCGACGTTAACCAACGGAATATTATCGGGATGGGAGGTCCCCTGGCGGCTCAGGCCGATAACCTGCCACTGATGGCGTAGCAGCGTGTTGACTAACTGTCGTCCGACAATACCGCTGGCACCGGCAACCAACGCAACGTTTTGTGGCAGCATCTTATTCATGGTGACTCTCCAGAAAGGGTGACAGACACAGTGTGATCTATTATTTTTTCTACAGATATCCCGTAAAACTGATGGCACTTATAAGCAGAATCATTAAATGAATAATAAGCTCAACGCCATTGCCACCTTCTTACGCGTTGCCGAAGCGGGCTCGTTTTCTGCCGCTGCCCGCCAGAGCGGTATCAAGCAGTCTGCCGTCAGTCAGCAAATCGCCGCGCTTGAGGAGGAGCTGGGCGTAGTCCTGCTGCACCGGACCACGCGGGCGATGGCGCTGACGGCGCAAGGGGAAAGCTATCGCCGTGATATGACCCTGCTGCTGGACGCCATGCGGGAAGCAGAAAGACGCCTGAACCCTGCCGACCCGCAATGGCAAGGCACGGTTCACCTGCAGCTCCCCAGCGGCCTGGGCCAGATCTGGTTGCCGCACCTGCTGACGTTGCAGCAGATGCACCCGGATTTACACCTGACGCTTTCGCTGGACGACCGCATTGCCGATCTGGTCACGGAAGGCGTCGATGTTGCGCTACGGCTCAGCCATGAACCTCCGCAAACGCATGCGGCACGGGCACTGGCGCGCATTGAAACCCCGCTTTATGCCGCCCCTGGTGGTAAACCGGTACATTCGGTCAGCGAACTGGCGGCGCATCCACACGTGCGCTTCAGCGGCATCGCGCAGGAAGCGCCGCTGCGGTTAGTGTCGGGCGATGAAACCCTCGAGGTGAGCGTGAATACCGTGTTTCGGGCCAACACCAGCGACGCGTTGTTACAGGCGATTGAGTCAGGCATCGGCATCGGCGGCATGCAGCGGCCCCTCGCCGCCAGAGCGTTGCAGGCCGGCAGGCTGGTTCCGGTTCTCCCCGCCTACCGGCTACCCGATCGCTTCCTCTACGCAGTCTATCCCGACGCCCGTTTCATCCCCCAGAGGGTCAGGAGCATTATCAGCGTGATTGAAGGTGTGCTGGCGGGCATAATCAGCATGTCAGAAGAACGCTAAACTTTAGTGATCCACTCAGGTGGGGGAGTCACAAAATACGCCTTTAAATCGACAAAATTTAATACCACTCCCGAGTGTATTTTCAATAGTTAATGCTACCAGCTGTAAATATAAGTTTTGCAATTGGGCTTTGTTTTTGAAATGTATATTTTGATTAGGAACTGCTTTTAAAATAAAAAAATTGCGGATAGATTATTAACCTCTGGCGCATCGCAATTAAAGCCAAAAATAAACATAAAACGCAGGCGGAAATTATTTTCAATATATTCATTGGGGTAAAATTCTAAGAAACACCCACATGATAACCATTTAATTAATTTAATATCAATTATGAATAATAAAATCATAGTTCCTGTTTTCCTGGTAGCGATGTTTACATTTACAAAGCCGCTCCATTGCGAACCTAGGGTTATTGTGGCTGATGCCTTTATGGTCGACAAATACTCTATTCTGTCGAACCTGTCTGTGACCTGGGCCACAATAGAATCTGGTGCCGCTTACCCAACGAGTTTACACCCCTACGACGACGGGTATAGATATTATGGGCCTGCGATACAGGGCCGCGAATACGCTGATGCTGAAGAAACCTCTTATCGGGACTACTGGGATACACTGTATGGCGGTGGTCGAACCATGATCCGGATAAAACCAGAGGATACGTGGGTTACGCTGGCACAAGAATATGGCAAAACTGCGGGTGTAAACGGCACAGGAATATGGGCGCATTATACACCAGCCTCTTATTATGCATTGATAAAATCGTGCACCGTGGTATCCCGGGTAGCAACACAGACTACGTATACCGAAACCGATGTTATGCCAGACCCGTTATCTTGCAGTAATATTCCACAAATTCCTGACCCGGCAAAATGCGACCTCGATATAATAGGCTCAAGCACCATAGACCACGGAACGTTAGTCGATGTGGAAGTCAACGGGAACATTAAAACGACGACCGTTGCCCTCAAATGCACAAAGCCAGCGGCAGTGGAATTCAGACTTCTGAATCAGCCGGTAGAACTAGGGAATGGTATAATCTCGACAATCACCATTGATGGTAGTTTGTCTCCGGTTATTCATGTTAATGACTTCAAGAATGTCACTATTGCGTCGACATTGTCAGCCTCAAATCCGACAGCTGGGCCTTTTTCTGGAAATATTATTGTTATTGCTAATGTCAAATAGATATTTAGTCGAGGGTGAAACGATAAACCAAAGAAGGGCAATGAGAGCATAACATCACCTTCTGCCATCTGAAGCGGCCTTTGTTCCAGGCGCCGGATTCATCCGCAACTCGCCCCCAGCCGGATGGTGGTAAACACCAGACCCACCTCAGGAATGTCCAGTGCGACATGTCGGCCGCACCGGACAATCCCTGCATCAAAACGCTCAGGCGTTTCCGTCCCCTCTACACGCTGACGAATGCTGGCGGGTCGAAGGCGGTCACCGGCGGCAGCGCCTCGCGCCACGGTTCAATCTCCACCCAGCAGCTTTGCGCACTACAGCCCTGACCCAGCCGTGAACTACCGCGATCTTCGGTTAACACGTTAGGATTGCCATGCTTGTCCAGCGACCCCTTTTCATTCGGGTCCAGAGGGTCGTACCAGGCACCGGTCGACATCTGCACCACGCCCGGCAAAATCTGTTCGCTCAGGTGTACACCAGCCAGAATCGCGCCGCGCGCGTTATACACTTTCACCACGCTGCCTTCGCCGATCTCCCTCGCCTGCGCGTCCTGTGGATGCATCCACAGCGGCTCGCGGCCCTGAATTTTGGTGGCCCGGCTGACGCTGCCGTGATCGTACTGGCTATGCAGTCGGGTGCGCGGCTGGCTGGAGAGCAGATGCAGCGGCCAGCGCGCCGCTTCCTGCCGTTGCCAGGCCGCCTCCTGTTCATCCCACCATGGGTGGCCGGGGCATTCACGATAGCCAAATCCGGCAATCGTTTCGGAGAAGAGCTCAATCTTGCCGGACGGCGTGGAGAGTGGGTAGCGCTGCGGATCGGCACGGAAATCCGCCAGAAATACCTGGGGTTGCTCCGGCGCGCTGTACTCCAGTACCCCTTGCTGCCAGAACGCCTCAAACGATGGCAGCTCAATCCCCTCTTCCCGCGCCCGCGGTCGCGACTCTTCGTAGATCTGCCGCAGCCACTGCCCGGCATCACGACCTTCGCTAAAGCACTCGCCGCAGCCCAGCCGTTCGGCCAGGTCGCAAAAAATCGCATAATCATCGCGCGCTTCGCCCACCGGCGGGATTTGCGCGCTCATGGCAATCATAAACCCGTCGTGGCCGCCGCTACCGATATCTTCCCGCTCAAGCGAGGTGGTAACCGGCAGAACGATATCGGAAAATTTGGCCTGCGCGGTCCAGTACTGTTCGTGCACCACCACCGTTTCCGGTCGCCGCCAGGCTTCACACAGGCGGTTGATATCCTGATGGTGATGAAACGCGTTACCGCCCGCCCAGTAGACCAGGCGAATATCGGGATAGCGCAGATGCTGGCCGTCAAACTGATAAGCTTCGCCCGGATGCAGCAGCATATCGGAAAGCCTCGCCACCGGGATCACACTGTTCACCGCGTTTTTGCCGGCCGGCAGTCGCGGCCCGGAAAAGGCCTTACGCGCTGCTCCCGCCAGATTGGTACAGGCGTAGCCAAAGCCCAGGCCGCCGCCCGGCGTACCGATTTGCCCCAGCAACGCGGTGAGCGCCACCGTCGCCCAGTAAGCCTGCTCGCCCTGCCGCGCGCGCTGTATCGACCACGAAATATTCACCATGGTGTGCTGGCTGGCCATTTCACGCGCCAGCGCGGTAATCTGCTGCGCGTCAATCCCGGTAATGGCCGCCGCCCACGCCGGCGTTTTTGCCACACCATCGCTGTCTCCCATCAGGTAGGCACGATACGGTGCAAAACCCACCGTGTGGCTGGCGACAAAGTCGCTGTCGTACAGGGATTCGTTAATCAGAACGTAGCAGAGCGCCAGCAACAGAGCGGTGTCCGTCCCCGGACGCACGGCAAGCCACTCGGCGCTCTCGACGGCGCTCAAATCGTTACGCACCGGACTGATATTCACAAAGCGCGTTCCCCGCTTCTGCATCTTCTCCAGCCAGTACTTCAGCATATGGTCGTTGGCACCGCCGCCGTTAACCTGCGAATTACGCAGCGGCAGTCCGCCAATCGCCACAAACAGCTGGCACTCCCGCGCCAGTTCGGAGAAATGGGTGTGCTGACGATGCAGCGGGCTCAGCGGCCCAAGGACATGCGGAAGAATGCGCTCACCCGCGGCGCTGCTGTACGTATTGGTGCTGGCGGTGTAGCCGCCGAAGGACTTGAGAAAACGGTGCAGCTGGCTTTGGGCATGGTGAAAACGCCCGGCGCTGGCCCAACCGTAGGAGCCGCCGAAAATCGCCTCATTGCCGCAGCGCGTTTTGACCGAGTTCAGCTCGCGGGCCAGCAGGTCGAGCGCCACCTCCCAGCTCACTTCAACAAACGGCTCTTTGCCGCGCCCCTCGCGCGAAGCCGGGCCATGTTGCAAATAGCCGGCACGCACCGCCGGACGGCGAATTCGCGTCTTGCTGGTGACCGCGTCGGGGAGCGACTGCCCGATACGTGAGGGGTTTTTATCCCACGGCACCGGCGTCACTGAGTCAATGTTGCCGTCACGGGTCTGGACCAGCCAGGTTCCCCAATGCATCACGGTCAGGTTGTGTTGTTTTCTCATAGTGCCTGTGTGCTTTCCGCCCGATAACGGCCGCCATAATAAAGGGTGATAATCATGGGAATAACCCACGCATCACCCTATAATCTGCTACACAGGAAGGATTATTCACGCAGAACAACTCTGTATTATTCCTGAGTGCGATATATTACAGCGACAGAATAATTATAATTAAAGCGTAATTTTTATTTGAATTAATAAGGCATGCAAGCAATTTAAATCCACAAAATAAAAATGGATTAACCCACATCATGAAATATTTTCAGGTTACAGGTGACAAATTTAAGTTTTCCTCAGACAATTCTTCGATATACCATTGTTGATATAGCTTATATATTTTTTGTATTTGAGGTTGAGTGGCGATTATTGTCATGCTACTGCTCCGCTGCCTCCTCCATCACAGGACCATAATAAGAATGTCGCAGAAAATGAAATTATTGCCCATCGCGCTGGGTCTGCTCTCGCTCGCCTCCGTAAACGCCCTGGCGGCAGAAGCCTTATCACTTCAGGGAAAAACCATCGGCGTCGCCGTTGTCGGCACCCAGCACTTCTGGGATCGTGAAGCCTATAAAGGCGCTACCGAAGAAGTCGAGAAACTGGGTGGCAAAGTGATCGGCGTCGACGGCGGCCGTGATAACCAGGTTCATGCTAACAACCATGATATTTTACTGTCGCGTAAAGTCGATGCGGTAATTAGCATCCTGGGCGATAGCGCCGTTGAACCTAAATTCAAAGCGCTGCGCGATGCGGGCATTCCGGTATTTACCGTTGACCATGTATCAAAATACTCCGTCAATAACACCACTTCCGATAACTACACTCTGGGGTCGACCATTGGTCGTTATATGGCCGATGAGTTAGGTGGCAAAGGTAACGTTGCCGTATTTAACGCGTTCTCCAGTTCCCTGCGTATTTGCGGCATTCGTTACGATCAGTGGAAATATGTCCTTAAGGATTACCCGGATATTCATATTATTCAACCGGAGCTGGCGGAACAATTTGCCAACTCGCCGGAAGATGCGCGTAAGAAAACCCTCGAGCTGCTGAGCCAGTACCCGAAAGGTAAACTCGACGCCATTCACGTTGCCTGCTGGGATCAGCCAGCTATCGGTATCGTCCAGGCACTGGAAGAAACCGGACGTGATAAAGACGTCAAGGTCACCGCCATTGATGCCGGTCCTGAAACGCTGGAAATCATGGCCGAGCCGGACAGCCCGTTCGTCGCCAACGTCGCCCAGCAGCCGCACCTGATTGGCCAGACCTCGGCTGATAACGTCGCCCGCTACTTCGACAAACAGAAGCTGCCGGTGCAGACCTTTATTCCGGTTGTTCCGGTGAAAGGTCCGCAGGAGGCGAAAGCGGTCTACAAACAGCTGGGATATGGCGAACTGCAGTGATAACTCAATCCTCCGGCGGGACCCATCCCGCCGCTGGTCTGGCGATGAACCAGATCAGCAAAACCTTCGCCAACGTGACTGCATTAAATGCGGTCACGCTGCTTCTGAACCCCGGTGAAATTCACGGTCTGATCGGCGAGAACGGCGCGGGAAAATCCACCCTCATAAAGATTCTCGCCGGTGTGTACCAGGCCGATAGCGGCAACGCCACCCTCGACGGCGTGCCTCTGCCGCTCGGCAATCCTGCGGCGATTGAAGCGCTGGGCATCCGCGTCATTCACCAGGAACTTAACCTGATCCCGCACTTTACCGTCGCGGAATCGGTGTTTCTGGGTCAGGAGTACCGCACCCGCTGGGGCGCGCTGGACCGGCGGCGAATGAATGCCGCTACCGAGACGTTTTTCCGCGACAGCTGGCAGCTGGACATCAACCCGCATCGCCTGATCCGCGACCTCAGCCTCGCCGAACGCAAACTGGTGCAGATAGCCAGGGCGTTGATCGATGGCGCCGCAAAGCTGGTGGTGTTCGACGAACCCACCGCGCCGCTGGAAGCCCAGGAAGCCAGCCTGGTCTCCTCGGCGATCCTGCGCCTGCGGGAACAGGGGATCGCGATCCTCTATATTTCTCACTATCTCAACGAAATCGCAGCCCTGTGCGATCGCGGCACGGTGCTGCGTAACGGCGAGGTCGTCGGCTATCCTGACCAGCAGCTCCTGCAAAATACCGATGCGCTGATAAAAATGATGGTCGGTCGCGATATTGAACAGCTGTATACCCCGCGCCAAAGCAGCGCTCAGGAAGTCGATGCCGCCGCACCGGTGCTTTCCGTGCGCCACCTTAGCGACGGCCAGCAATTAAACGATATTACCTTTGATATTCAGCCCGGTGAGATTGTCGGCGTGGCCGGGCTGCTGGGTGCAGGGCGCGACGTGCTGGTCGATCTCCTTTACGGGCTACGCCGCCCTCGCAGCGGCACGATCGGCATCGACGGCCAGCTGAAACGGCTGCGAACGCCGTATCAGGCCACCCGCGCCGGGCTGGCGCTGGTACCCCGCGACCGCCGCCATCAGGGGCTGATCCTCCCCTTTTCCACCGCCGATAATATTAATCTGGCCTCGCTGCCGGACACCGCCACCTTCGGCTGGGAACGTCGAGGGCGGGCGCTGGAAAAAGCGCGCAGCTGGATCGAGCAACTTTCCATCCGCCCCGGCCGCCCGGAACTGCCGGTGCGCTTGATGAGCGGCGGCAACCAGCAAAAGGCGATTCTCGCCCGCTGGCTGGGTACCGACGCACGGCTGTTCATTCTCGATGAACCGACCCTCGGGGTGGATATCGGGGCACGCAGCGATATTTATCAGCGCACCCGTGAACTGGCGGATCGCGGTCGCGGCGTGCTGGTCTCTTCCAGCGACGCGCCGGAACTGCTGGGCCTTTGCGACCGCATCCTAGTGATGTGGCGCGGCGAGCTGGTCGCCAATCTCCCGACCCAGGGGCTGACGCTGGACGCCCTACTGGTGACGATTAACGGTGGACAGGAACAACAGGTATGAGTGCTGGTATCCAGCGTCGCCCCCTTCCGGGGCTCACGACGCTTATCGAAAAATTCCCTCTGATTCTCTTTTTTGCGCTGCTGGTCTGGCTCAGCCTCCAGTCGCCGTTCTTTTTAAGCTGGCAAAATATCAGCATGATGCTGGTGCAGAGCGTGCCGCTGGCGATCCTCTGCTTCGGCCTGGTGTGCGTGATAGCCGTCGGCGGCGATGATGTGGTCTCCGGCGGAATTGACCTGTCGCTGCCCGCCATTGCGGTGCTCGGCGTGGCGCTGCTCAGCCTCGGTATGGCGGAGTGGAACACCCCTTACCTGCTGCTGCTATTACTGCTGATTGCCGTCAGTCTGGCCTGCGGGGCGGTCAACGCCACGCTGGTGCTGGCGGCGGGCCTGCCGCCGCTGCTGGCGACGTTGTCGACCTCGGTCGCCTTCACCGGGCTGACCGACCTGCTGACCGGCCAGCGGCGTATCGCGGTCAATGACCCGCTGATGGTGGCCTTTCGCGATAACGATCTGTTCGGTATTCCGTGGCCGCTGATCTACCTGCTGGCGGTCTTCGCGCTGTTTCAGTTTCTGCTGCATCACTCTCGCTTCGGCCAGCATTTACAGGCGGTTGGCGGCAACCGCGATATGGCGCAGATGAGCGGACTCAACGTGCGCCGTTTGACCATTATTGTCTGGCTGCTGGCGGGGGTCGCCGCCGGACTGGCGATTATGCCGCTGCTCAGCCAGGGCTCCGGCAGCTCCAGCGGCACGGCAACGCCATTGCTGCTGGAAACCGTTCTCGCCACCTTTATCGGCGCGGCGTTCTCGCGGCGTCGCGTGGTCACCATCTGGGGCGCGCTGCTCGGTGCCGTACTGGTCAACGCACTCTCTAACGGGCTGGGCCTGCTGGGGGTGAATATTTTCTGGATGGGGGCGATCAAAGGCGGCCTGATCCTCGTGGTGCTGGCGGCGTCGGCGGTCAGACATAAAGGAGGCAACTGATGAGCCAGTTGACGCTCAAAACCCCATCAACGGGGCAAACCGGCAGCAGCCCGCTGGCATGGCTATCGCGGGCAGGATTCGGCGTCATTACCCTGCTGGCGATTGCCCTGTTCGGCTGGGCCAACCCGGTATTTTTGACCTTCGATAACTGGGCCAACCTGCTACAAGGCAGCGCCATTTTGCTGATCGTAGCGATGGCGATGACCCTTATCGTCAGCGCCGGAGCGATTGACCTCTCCGTCGGCGTGGCGCTGGATTTCGGCGCGGCCTTTGCGCTGGTGGCGCTGAAAACCTGGCACCTGCCGTGGCAAGCGGCTGTCGGCTGCGCGCTGCTCGGCGGAGTGATTATCGGCCTGCTGAACGCCTTTCTGATCCTTATCTGCCAGATTCGCCCGTTCCTTGCCACCCTTGGCACCTGGTTTATCGCCAGCAGCGCCGAGCGCATCTACACCGACGGCGGCGGCTCTATCTCTTTCCGTCGGATGGCGCCGGAGTATCACGATCTGGCCGTCGGCAATATCGCCGGTATTCCTACGCCGGTGGTGATTGTTCTGGTGCTGTGGCTGGCGGCCTGGCTGATAACCGAACGAACGTTGTTTGGCAAATACGTTCGCGCGATCGGCCAGAATGGCGAAGCGGCGCGAATCGCCGGGATCCGCGACCGCCGGACCATGCTGTGGGTGCTGGTGGCGGCCTCCGCCCTGTGCGCCGTCGGCGGCGTGATCCTCTCCGCCAACCTGCGGCAGTTTACGCCGCTGGCCGGCCAGGCCTATCTGATGGACGCTATCGCCGCGGTATTTATCGGCACCGCCTTCAACCGGCTGGGCCGGGTCAGCATTGCCGGCACCCTCGGCGGCGTGCTGTTCCTCGCGATTATTGATAACGGCCTGAATCTGATGGGGCTGAACTACCTCGTGAAAGATGCCCTGGTGGGCGTGATTCTGGTGGTGGCGCTGGCCCTCTCCTTCTGGCAGGCGCGCCTGCGTCAAACGCATCGTTAAGTGGAGCACGTATGGCAACTTTTGACGCCGTCTTTGTCGGCCTGACTATTCTTGATATCGCCGGTCGCCCGGTTAGCGACATCCCACCGCGCGGCGGGGTGGCCTTTATCGAACAGATCCGCCTTAACCCCGCCGGCACCGCCGCCGGGGCCAATATCAACGCGGCAAAGCTGGGGATCCGTACCGCCGCGGTGGCCTGTCTGGGCGAAGACGAAAAAGCCGATTTTATCCTCGCCAGCTATGCCCGGCTGGGCATCGACTGCTCGCTGATCCAGCGCACGACGCTGAAGGAAACCTCAGCGACGATCCTGCCCATTCGTCCCAACGGCGAGCGCCCGGCGCTGCACTGCCGGGGCGCCTCCGATGCCCTTTTCGTTAGCGAAGACCAGTTCGCCGATATTCTTGATTGCCGCTTCCTGCACCACGGCGGCACCGGCCTGCTGGCCGCGATGGACAGCGGGCAAAGCGCGCAGCTGCTGCAGGCGGCGAAAGCCCGCGGCGTGACCACCAGCTTCGATTTAATTGCCCCCGACGAGCACACCCTGGATCTGCTGCGCCCGCTGCTGCCATCGGTGGATTTCTTTATGCCTTCCCTTGAGGAGGCCGCGTATCTCTCCGGGCAGACGCAACCGGAAGCAATCGCCCGTTTCTTCTTCGGACTTGGCGTTGGAACCTGCATTTTGAAAGATGGCGAGAACGGCTCCTGGCTACTGACCCGCGATGGCGCCATTGAACATATTGCGCCGTTCCGGGTTGATGCTGTCGACACCACCGGCTGCGGCGACAGCTACTGCGGCGGCTTTATTGCCGCACTGGCCCGTGGGTTAAGCGTCAACGCGGCATGTGAGGTAGCTTCTGCCGTCGCCGCGTTGGTGGCGACCGGGATGGGTTCGGATGCGGGGGTGGTTGACTGGGAACAGACGCAGGCATTTATGGTGGCAAACCGCGACTGACAAACAACATCGCCGCCGCATCATGCGGCGGCACAAGCAGCTTAGCCCCACTGGTAAAGCAGCGGCTCCCCGGCAACATAGCGCTGGAGGTCGGCAGCAATCATCGCCGTATGCTTCGCGATGCTCTCCCGCGTCGCCCCGGCAATATGTGGGGTGATAATCACGTTATCAAACTCGGTAACAAACGGATGGTCGCGCCACAGCGGTTCCCGGTGATACACATCCAGCGCCGCACCGCCCAGCGGGCCGTGGCGCAGCGCGTTAATTAACGCCTCTTCATTCACCACTGCGGCGCGAGAGGTATTAATCAGCAGCGCGCCCGGCTTCATGCTATTGAGCAATGACGCATTGACCAGACCATCGCTGTGCGGTCCGCTGCTCAGATGCAGGCTGACAATGTCTGCTTCACGGAACAGCGCCTCAAGCGTCGTTTTCTGTAATCCCGGCTCGTTGATATCCTCGGCGGCGACAAACGGATCCACCACCAGCACCGCCATACCAAAGGCACGGGCAATGCGCGCCACCCGGCGGCCAATATTGCCGTAGCCGATCAGCCCCAGGGTTTTATTGCGCAGCTCGCTGCCTTTAAACACTTCATAAGGGCTTTCCGGGCTGACGTCCCACACCACATCACGGCGCAGCCCGCTCTGGGTGGCCTGCGCGGCGTTCTCGGCGTTAGTGAACTCACCGCGTTTCAGCGCCGCGTGCGATTGCGGAATGTGTCGCGCCAGGCTCAGCATCAGCCCCAGCGTCAGTTCTGCGGCGGCGTCGGCATTGCGGCCTGGCGTATAAAGTACCCGGATATCGCGCGCCTGCGCGGCTTTGGTATCGATATTCACCGGATTGGCGCGGGTGCAGGCGATGACCTTCAGACGCGGACAGGCGGCGATCACCGCCTCCGTCACATCATCGTAGCTGGTCACCAGCACGTCGGCATCGTGGGCCAGCTCGATCAGCTGGCCGGCGCTTAGCTTCGGCTTGCCCAGCGCCCACCCTTCAACCCGCAGTTCACCGAGTTGCTGAAATGCACTGAGATCGCCGGCGTGTTCGGCGGTAAAAACAATTTTCATATGCGTTGTTCCTAAGAAAGACCTTGAAGCGCCTCATGGCGGGCCTGCCAGACCGGGAGCATCTGCTCGCGCAGCAGGCGATAAACCGGGTAGAGCGCGGCGTAACGGCGATGCGCCTGCCCATTGGGCTGATAGCGCGTCTGCTCCAGCGCCGGGTAATGGCTTAGCGCATCGACGCTGCGCGCCGCCAGAATTGCCGCACCGCGCGCGCTCAGTTCGTTGAAGGTGCTGGAGACCACCGTTCTGCCGGTACAGTCGGCAATAATTTGCAGCCAGG
Source organism: Klebsiella sp. R390 (assembly GCF_051131745.1). Taxonomy (NCBI): domain Bacteria; kingdom Pseudomonadati; phylum Pseudomonadota; class Gammaproteobacteria; order Enterobacterales; family Enterobacteriaceae; genus Klebsiella; species Klebsiella sp. R390. Next base: position 842,333 of record NZ_CP180445.1, read on the forward strand.
TCGCAGAAGCCGCGCCGCCACCGGTCAGGTACAGCTCACCGCCCTGCGGGTAGCCCTGAAGCGAATCGACGATGGCGTAAGCCAGCCCTTCAAACACCGCCCGCTGTAGCTCTGCGCGAGTAGTGTGCTGGCTGATACCAAAATAACCGGCCCGCGCCTCGGGACTAAAGAACGGTGCGCGTTCGCCGTTGAGATAGGGCTGCCAGAATACCCCGCCGCTGCCCGGCTCGACGCTGGCGATGCTTTGTTCCAGCTGCTGTAAATCCGGGTTCAGCGAAATCTGCTGCTGGAGCCAGTCGATATTCGGCGTGCCGGCCTGCATCGGAAACAGATTAATGAAGCGGCCTGCTTCGGTATGGGTGACGTAACGCGTCCCCTCGTTAACCGTCTGACGACCATGGCAGACGATACCGGTACAGCAGGTAGTCCCAAGAATGGTGTAGATGTCACCGTCGTTCACCGCGCCGCAGCCAAGCGCCGCGCTGCACACGTCGAGCGCACCAGCGGCTACCGGCGTGGCAACGGGAAGTCCGGTCAGCAAGGCGACCTCTTCTCGCAGCGTACCGGCCTGGGCATCCGGCGCCAGCAGCGGCGGGAACAGCGGCTGTAAATCCGCGAGCCCCATCTCATTCAGCACCACCGTGGATAACGTCCCGCTGTGTTGATTGAGCAAAGAGGTGCTGGCATCGGTGAGATCCAGCGCCGCGACGCCGGTGAGGCGAAAGCGGATCCAGTCCTTCGCAAAAAACAGATAGCGGGCCGCCGCCAGCCGCTCTGGCTGATGATGTTTAAGCCAGCACAGCTGCATACTGGTGTTGCAGGGTTGCAGGTGGGTGCCGGTATCGTCGAAGAAACGACGGTCAAAACCGGGGCGCCTGAGCAGCTCGCTCATCAGTTCGCGGCTGCGGGTATCGCTCCACAAGATCCCCGGCCCGACCGGTTCACCTTCGGCATCGCTGAGCCAGACACCTTCGCCCTGCCCGGCCAGACCAATCGCGCGTAAACGCCCGTTTTGCAGCGCCGGATGCTGGGCAATATCGCGCAGGATCGCCACCACCGACTGCCACAGCTGGGCCATGTCCTGTTCGGCGTAGCCGTTGGCCGACAGTCGTGGGCCGGTATTCTGCGCCGCGCTGGCGCACGCCTGAAAATATTCATCAAACAGCACCGCTTTAACGCGTGAGGTGCCGATATCGATTCCGAGATAAAAATCCATGCCTGACCCGTTGGTGGAGAGAGATTTAGAACCTAATAGTGCTGGCTCCGGTCACGGCTCGTAGCGGCGACGCATCAGCTCGCACTCGAACAAAAACTCCAGCCCTTCCAGCTGGCGACGGGCCTCGTTAATATCTTTGCCCCAGCAGGTCAACCCGTGGCCGCGCAGCAGGAAGCCGTAACGCAGCGGGTTGGTCTGCGCGTAATCTTCAATGCGCGCCGCCAGGGCGTCGATGTCCTGGTCGTTATCGAAAATCGCCACCGGTACGGTATCGAGGTGGCTGTGCTGGCCGGTCAGGGTTTTCTGCATTTCATAGCCCTGCAGCGCCAGGGTGCCGCTTTTTTCAATGCGCGACAGCACGGTGGCGTTGACGGTATGCACGTGTAGCACCACGTTGGCCTCCGGGAACAGGCGATATACCAGGGTATGCAGGCCGGTTTCAGCGGAAGGTTTACGCCCGGAAGGGGCTTTATTGCTGGCGATCTCAACCTGGAGGAAATCTTCCGTCGTCAGGCTGCCCTTATCGCGTCCTGACTCGCTGAGCCAGCACCAGGTCTCATCCTGACGCACCGACATATTGCCGCCGGTAGCCGGTGCCCAGCCTTTCGCGCCGATCCAATGACAGGTGGTGACCAGTTGCGCGAGTCTTTCTTGCCACATAGCAGTTCCTTAGTTAGCGATGTTGATTTGAGAACCTTCACGGTCAGGCACTATGGTTGCAGGCAGTTTGGACACCGACAGCGCGCGGCCCTGGTCCAAAATGGCCAATGAAATAGCCTGATGAAAGGTTCTTTAGCCGTCTAAATGGCTATTTATCCGATACTAACACCGCTCGCTGACGTGAACAATATTTCAGGAAAGACTGACATTGATAATGGTTATATCAGAAATGCATATGAAATTATCAATTTCAACAACGATACAACTAGTCGGTTTCATGGAGCCAACATTACCCGCTATCAGCGACCGGCAACCATGGAGGATCGTTCTGCAAGAAAGAAACAGGATGCGCCCGCAGAAATCGGGCGCAGTCGCGGTTAGAGCGCCGTGGCGGCCATATCAATCACAAAGCGGTATTTTACCTCCCCTTTCAGCATCCGGCTGAATGCCGCTTCGACCTCCTCGCCGCGAATCATCTCGATGTCCGCGGTAATGTTGTGCTGGCCGCAGAAATCCAGCATCTGCTGGGTCTCCCGGATGCTACCGATGGAAGTGCCGCTGATGCTCAGGCGACGGAACACTAACGGCGTGACATCCGGTGATGGGTGAGGACTGTCGGGGATCCCCACCAGCACCAGGCGGCCGTTGGTCTTCAGGGCCGCCAGATAGGGGTCAAGGTCGTGCGGCGCGGCAACACAATCGAGAATAATATCAAGGCTGGCGACACTGGCTGCCATCTGTTGGCTATCGCGGGAAATAACCACCCGGCTTGCCCCGAGACGCCGCGCGTCTGCACCTTTTTCCGGCGAGGTGGTGAACAGCGTCACCTCCGCCCCCAACGCGCGGGCCAGCTTGACCGCCATATGCCCCAGGCCGCCAAGGCCGATCACCCCGACCCGGTCTCCCGGTTTCACGTCGAAGTAGCGCAGTGGCGACCAGACGGTCACGCCGGCACACAGCAGCGGCGCAACGCCAGCCGGGTCAAGGTTTTCGGGAACGCTCACCACAAAGCGCTGGTCAACGACGATATTCTGCGCATAGCCGCCGCGAGTCAGCTCGCCGGTATAGCGGTCTTTACCGTTATAGGTCGGCGTAAAACCGCTGTCGCAATATTGCTCTTCCTGCTGCAGGCAAAAGGTACACTGCCCGCAGGAGTCGACCATCACCCCCACTCCCACCAGTTGACCCGGCGAAAAGCGCGTTGCCGCCTTACCGCTCTGGCGAACCCGCCCCACAACTTCGTGGCCCGGCACCAGCGGATACTGGCTGACGCCCCATTCATTGCGCGCCATATGCAGATCGGAGTGGCACACGCCGCAGTAGAGAATATCGATCAGCACATCGTTATCCTGAACATCGCGCAGAGACATTTCCCCCACCCGCAGCGGCTGGTCGGCAGCGGTGGCCATCATTCCACGAATCTTCATCTGTACCTCAGGTCTGGCTTTAAAAAGGCCGCACACTATAGACAGGAGGTTTCCATATTGGTAGTAGTTACCATTTGGTAACCATAAAAAAGAGGAGCAAAAATGCCGGTTATCGTCGAGGGGAAACTCTATTTCTATGCCGATTCCGCCCCGCGCAGGTTGATGGATCTTTTTTCGCTAAAGTGGTCCTCCATGGTGCTGCACGCGCTGTGGCACTGGCCGAACCACCGCTGCCGCACCGCTGAACTTCAGCGCAGCCTGCAGGGGATCTCAAAAAAGATGCTGATCCAGACCCTGCGCGAGCTGGAGATGCGCGGCTTGATTAGCCGTCATGTTTACCCTGTGGTGCCGCCAAAGGTGGAATATACGCTGACCGATTTGGGCAAAACCTTCGCCCAGCCGATTGAGCAGATGTATCAGTGGGGGCTGGAGAATCAGGCCGCGCTGGATGAGATGGAAGCACATTACCAAGCGGCAACGGAAAAAAGCGCGTCGTCCTGAAAATCGCCACTCCGCAATTGCTCCACGACGGTGCAAAACTTTGCACTGTGCACACTATTCTGGCAAACACCTGTGGGTTTTCGCTTTTTTATGTGCACTGTGCACAACGCATTGTGTTAACCCTGCCCCGATTTTATTGGCATACCTCTTGCTACCCCTTTGCATCGCCATTCGGATAGCCACTCAGAGGTTCCACTATGTCAAACAGCAATGATTTTCCGCTCGTCGAAGCGCCTGCCGCCGGGCGCAAGGGCGTATTTTCGATCTCCATGGTCCTGTTCAGCTTTACTTTTTTTACCGGCACGATGTTCGCAGGCGGCAAGCTTGGCGTCTCTTTTTCCATCGTAAATCTGCTGTGGATTGCGGTTATCGGTAACTTTCTGCTGGCCCTGTACGCCGCATCGCTCGGCTGGATCGCCGCGCGCAGCGGGCTGAACACCGTACTGATGGGCCGCTTTTGCTTCGGAGAAATCGGCAGCAAGCTTGCTGATTTTATTCTCGGCTTCGCCGAGCTGGGCTGGTACGCCTGGGGGACGGCAACGGTCGCTATCTCACTGGTCAAAATCCTCGCCCTGCCCGAGGTCGCGACCATTCCGCTAATGATCCTGTTCGGGATCCTGTTCTGCGTGACCGCGCTGGTGGGCTATAAGGGGCTGGACGCGCTGTCGCGTATTTCGGTGCCGCTGATGTTTATTCTGCTGGTGGTGTCGATGTACCTGGCCGCCCATCATGCCGGTGGCTGGCAGGCGATGACCCAAATCGAACCGAGCGAAACCATGACCTGGTCGGCCGCTATCACCATGGTGTTCGGCACCTTCGCCAGCGGCGCGACCCAGGCGACGAACTGGACCCGGCTGGCTAATTCCAGCCGCACCGCCATTATCGCCAGCATGAGCAGCTTCCTCGTCGGTAACGGGCTGATGATTGTCGCCGGGGCCTGGTGCGCCATCGTCTATCAGCAGGCCGATATCGTCGAAGTGCTGATTTTGCAGGGGCTTTCCGTTGCCGCGGTGGTGATGCTGTGCCTCAACCTGCTGACGATTCAGGGACCGACAATCTATAACGTCTCTGCCGCCGCCTGCCATCTGCTACGCAGCGAGCGCCGCCGTACGCTGACCGTCGCCGCCGCTGGCGTCGGTATTCTGCTGGCCATTGGCGGTATGTATGAAATGCTGATCCCTTTCCTGGTCCTGCTGGGCAGCATTATTCCGCCTATCGGCGGCGTGATCCTCGCCGACTATTGGTTTTATCGCGGCGGTCGCTACCCTCTGCTGCACAGCGCCCGTTTACCGCGCTTTAACTGGCTGGGGCTTGGCGCCTACGCCGTGGGTGCGGTGGTGGCTTACCTGTCGCCGTGGATTGCGCCACTGGTGGGCATTACCGTTTCCGCGCTGGTCTACATCGCCCTGACTCGTCTGAGCAAGCGTCAACCCGCCGCTGATTCCGTCGCGGAGCAGTAACCATGAGCCTGACGGTCAGCGAAATTCTCGCCCTTGACGGCCTCTCCGCCATGCGCCTGCGAGCAGGCAAACAGGGGCTACAGCTGGCGGTTCGCTGGTATTACGTGGCGGAAAATGAAAATATCGCCGAGTGGATCATGGGCGGGGAACTGGTGTTTATCACCGGGATCAACCATCCCCGCGATGAGGACAACCTGATCCATTTGCTGATGGAGGGCAAGCAGCGCGGGATCGCCGGGATGGTGATCCTCACCGGCGACGCCTATATTCAGGCGATCCCGCCGCGCCTGATCGCCCTCGCCGACGAACTCGGTATTCCGCTGATCGAACAGCCCTATCTGCTGAAGATGGTGATTGTGACGGAACGCATCGGCACCGCGTTGGTACGTAGCGAGAATGCCCTGCAATCACAGCGCGATATTCTGATGCAGCTGCTCACCGGCGATTATCCCGACCTGCAAATCCTGCACCAGCGCGCGCTCCACCAGCAGCTGGATTTTACCCGCCCGTTTCGGGTCGCGGCGCTGCGCCTGGAGGGAATACAGCGGCTGTTTCGCCAGTCTCCGCCTGAGCAGGCCGAAGCCTGGCTACAGCAGGCCCGTCGCACCGTGCGTCAGCGATTGCAGCAGCAGCTCAATCAGCAGGGCAACCCTTTCCCGCTGGTGGAGCGCAGCAATATGTTTCTGTTCCTGCTGCCGGACGAGGAAGGCGAGTTTTATCAACAGAAAAAATGGCTAGAGCAGTGGTTGCTCGCGCTGGCACAAGGCAATGACGGGCTGTCGCTGCTGTGCGGCCTTTCCGCACCAGTACAGCAGCTACAGGGATATCAGCGCGCGCTCTCGCAGGCGCGCCAGGCGCTGGATCTCAGCGATAACCTGCGCCCGGCCCAGCGCATCAGCGACTATCAGCAACTGGGCTTTATCAAACTGCTTTCCGCCGTCAGCGATCCTACGCTGCTGAGCGATTTTATGCATGACACCCTCGGCTGCCTGATCGAACCCGACCGCAAAAGCCCGTGGCTGTTAATGGAGACGCTGGAAACGCTGCTTCAGGAGAACGGCAACGTGGTCAGGGCCGCCGAGCGGTTAGGTATTCATCGCAATACGCTGCATCAGCGTATCCAACGCATTGAAAAACTGACCGGCTATCCGGTCAGTCATCCGCAATTTCATCTCAACGCCTCTGTCGCCTTAGCGATCTGGCGTATGTCGCAAAACCATTTACGGGAACAACCATGAAAATTATCAACGCGCGCCTGCGCCACAAAGCAGCGCTGTATACCCTTGAGTTACAGGATGGTGTCATTAGCAGCATCGTTTCGCAATCCGCAGTCCAGGCAGCTGGCGCCAGCGATATCGACGCGCAGCAAAAGCTGGTGATCCCGCCGTTCGTCGAGCCGCATATCCATCTCGACGCCACTCTGACCGCAGGCGAACCGGAGTGGAATATGAGCGGTACGCTGTTTGAGGGCATCACCCGCTGGAGCCAGCGTAAAGCGAGCGTCACGGTGGAAGATACGCGCCAGCGCGCGCTGAAAACGATTGGCATGCTGCGCGATAACGGCGTGCAGCACGTGCGCACTCACATTGATGTGACCGATCCGTCTCTGACGGCGCTGGAAGCGATGCTGCAGGTGAAAAAAGAGGCAGCCCATCTTATCGACCTGCAAATCGTGGCTTTCCCGCAGGAGGGCATCGAATCCTTCCCCGGCGGGCGTGAGCTGATGACCCGCGCCATTGAGATGGGTGCCGACGTGGTAGGCGGTATTCCGCATTACGAAAACACCCGCGATAAGGGAGTCAGCTCGCTGGTATTTCTGATGGACCTGGCCCAGCGCCACGGCTGCCTGGTGGATGTTCACTGCGATGAAATCGACGACCCGCAGTCGCGCTTCCTGGAAGTCCTGGCAGAAGAGGCCCGGGTTCGCGGCATGGGCGCGCAGGTTACCGCCAGCCATACTTGTGCGATGGGCTCCTACGACAACGCTTACTGTTCGAAGCTGTTCCGCCTGTTAAAGGCGTCGGGCATCAACTTTATCTCCTGCCCGACCGAAAGCATCCACCTGCAGGGGCGCTTCGATACCTGGCCAAAACGCCGCGGCGTGACGCGGGTGGCGGAGCTGGATCGCGCCGGGATTAACGTCTGCTTTGCCCAGGATTCCATTCAGGATCCATGGTACCCGCTGGGTAACGGCAACATTATGCGCATTCTTGATGCCGGCCTGCATATCTGCCATATGCTGGGGTATGAAGATTTGCAGCGCTGCCTCGACCTCATTACCGATAACAGCGCCCGGGCGCTGTGCCTGGGAGATAACTACGGTATTGCCGAGGGGCGTCCAGCGAACCTGCTGATCCTTGATGCAGAAAATGATTATGATGCGGTATGCCGCCAGGCTAAAGTGCTGACCTCCATTCGTCACGGCAACATCATTATGCAGCGCCAGCCGGAGCAGGTTTGCTATTCAAACTGATAAAAGTTCATAACAAAAGGGATGAAAATGATTAAGCTGACGGGCCGTTTAGTGTGTAAAAATGCCGACGAGGCGGCGCTTGTTCGCCAGTACCTTCCTGAGCACAAGGCACTGACGAAGAAAGAAAACGGATGCGTGTCATTTGAAGTCACGGAAACGGCGGATCCTTTAATCTGGAACGTCGAAGAGCTTTTTACCAACCAGGCGGCCTTCGACACCCATCAGACAAGAACCAGGGCTTCAGTCTGGGGAAGTGAAACCCGCGCGATTGCCCGGGAATATGACATCTCAGAGGTTGAATAGCCGTACCGCTGATGCTCTTTTCAACAAGCCGCCCATGGCGGCTTTTTACACCTGCAGCGAAGTTAAACTTCCTCAGTAGAATTTCAGCCCCTGTTATTGCAAGTCTTCGCGAGTCGGTCCCTGGAAGTAGATGCTACTAATATGGCAGTGACGAGGTTGCGTCAGCACAAAACGAATCGTTTCCCAGACAGAACGGCCGTTCATTATCCGCTCCCCCATTCTGCATTGTTCATCGCCAGGCGCATCTAACCCAGTCAGTTCAAAATCCGGTGGATACAAACCGGTTACCCGGATGTTTTCTTTGGATAATTGTTTTGACAGTTTAGTAGTAAAACCGCTAAGCCCATGTTTACTGGCAAAAAATGCAGGATGGGCAATGGAATCTGTGAAATTCGCAATACCGCATACAGATATAATCGCAACGATGTCAGCGCGGTCCGAGCGCCTTACTCCTGGGAGCAACGCCTGTGTGAGTAGTATTGAGCCCGTCAGGCCTGAACTGATGGTATTGAGGATTTCAGTGTCCGGTTGCTCGTCTATTGTCCCTGACAACCACTGAGCAGCATTAAGGATTAAAATGTCTATGGGCTTGTCTGAATGTAAGAGTTGGGACGCAAACTGAGCAATAGATTCAGGCTGGGTTAAATCACAGATATACCCTTTTGCATGACCACCTTCCGCTGTAATGATGCTGCAGGTTTTTTCAATATCAGCAATGCGCCGCGCGCTAAACTCCACGTCGACCCCCTCTCGCGCCAACCACACGCACAATGCCTGACCAAATCCCCCGCCCCCACCAGTGATAACCGCCCTTTTACCCTTCAGCATAGTCATGCTTCCTTTTTGCGATGTGTATGTATCGGGGGATATATAGCATGAGGCGGCGGGGTGACATCTTCCAGTTAGTGCCATTTATCGCGCGATATAAAACGCTGCTTGTCTGCTTGTCTGTGTTTCTGGGGATGGGTAAATGTCAGAAATGAAAAAACCCCAGGATATTAACTATCCTGGGGTTTTATATTTGGCGGAAGCGTAGAGATTCGAACTCTAGAACCCTTTCGGGTCGCCGGTTTTCAAGACCGGTGCCTTCAACCGCTCGGCCACGCTTCCGGTATGGGGCGCACTATAAACACCTCTGCGTAGGCTGTAAAGCCCGATTTTGTTCAACTGCCGCAAAAACAAACAAAAATGCGTTATTCGTCTGAAATATAGGCATATTGCATAAAAAAAATACGCAAATCGGGCCGGCTACGGTCAATGTTTTTTGATGTACATATCTTTCGTGAAGTAGTACCCCAGCTTATCCGGTGTAAATCCGCCGACCCACGGCTTCACCAGATGCGTCCTGACATAGTGATAGACCGGGATCGCGGGCACCTCTTTCCCCAGTAAATCCTCTGCCTGCTGGTAGAACTTGCCGCGAGCGACAACATCCGGCGCTTTGGCTGCGTTCTTCAACGCCTCGTCATAGGCGGGATTGCTGTACTGGCTGGTGTTTTCACTATCGCCGGTGCGGAAGTTATTCAGGAACGTAGCTGCATCATCGTAATCGGCAATCCACGCGTAGCGCACCGCATCAAAAGTATGCGTGTGCATAGTGTCGAGCATCGTCTTCCATTCCTGATTTTGCAGCTTCGCTTCCACGCCGAGGTTTTTCTTCCACATCGAACTGGCAGCAATTGCTACGCGCTGGTGCGATTCTGACGTGTTGTACAGCAGATTAAACACCAGCGGATGCGTATCGCTGTACCCGGCCTCAGTCAGCAGCTTTTTAGCCTCGGCAATCCGTTTATCCCGCGGCCAGCTGGCGTAATCCGGGTTTTGTAGTTTTACGCCCCCAATATCAGGCTGACTGATCAACCAGGCCGGACGCTGCCCCTGCCCCAACACTTTTTCAGCGATGATGTCTTTGTCCAACGCCATATTCAGCGCCAGGCGGACGCGCGGATCGTTAAACGGTGGTTTGGTCGTATTGAACTCGTAGTAGTAGGTCGCCAGCTGCGGCGAAACGTCCAGCTGATCGCCCATGGTTTTTTTAAGCTGGGCAAACTGGTTGATCGGCACCGTATAGACAATGTCGATTTCGCCGGCTTTATAACGGTTGACGTCGGCCGCTTCCGAATGAATCGGCAGATAGGTGACTTTGTTGATAACGGTATGCGCGTTATCCCAATAGCGCGGGTTACGTTCAGCGACGATGCGCTCGTTGACCACCCACGCAGAAAGCTTATAGGGACCGCTGGTCACCATATGCTGCGGTTTGGTCCACTGCTCGCCAAAACGGTTTACCAGCACTTTATCAATCGGGACCAGCGAAGGATGCGCCAGCATCGCCAGAAACGCAGCGTTAGGCTGCGTCAATGTTACTTCAAAGGTGTCATCATCAATTGCTTTCACGCCCAACGTCTCCGGCGCTTTTTTCCCCTCGGCAATCTCCTGCGCATTCACGATGTGCATATTACCGGGATAGCTGGCGTACGGCGACGCGGTCAGCGGCGACACCAGACGTTGCCAGCTCCAGACAATATCCTGTGCGGTGATGGCGGTCCCGTCAGACCAGGTGATGCCAGGACGTAAATGGAAGGTCCAGACGGTGTTATCTTTATTATCCCATTTCTCCGCCAGCCGCGGCTGAATCTCACCTGTTGGCGAGACGCTAACCAGCCCTTCGAACAGATCGCTGATGATATTAAACTCAACATCGCTTTCGACTTTATGCGGGTCCAGCGACGCCGGCTCGCTGCCGTTATTTCTGACCAGTTCCTGCTTTTCTGCCAGTACCGTACCCGGTGGTACCTGGGCGGCGACAGCCGTTGCCGTCGAGCAAAGTAAACCGATAGCCAGTAATGCTTGTGTGATGTGATTATAATTTTGTGATTTCATATCCCTTGCCTTTAGTGTGCTTCGTTTGTACCCTCTCCACACTTAGCCACAGAATGGCAATAACGCAATATTTTTCAGTAACCTATCAGATTCCGATCTGGTTCCTGATGCCAAACGCACAAACGCACCGCTTTAGCATCATTTATTAGAATAAAATGCTATGACATTGCGCTGGAAGGCAAAGTAAAGATGGGTAAAAGCACTATGGCTTCTGGCGTGGTTTTTTTATGCTTCGTTATTAATTACATCTGTCATAAGAGAGTGACTCATGGATCGTATAATTACGTCGTCGCGTGACCGTTCATCGCTGCTCAGCACGCACAAAGTTCTGCGGAACACCTATTTCCTCCTCAGTCTGACACTGGCATTTTCCGCTATCACAGCGACGGCCAGTACGGTACTGATGCTGCCCTCTCCGGGGCTGATTCTGACGCTGGTCGGGATGTATGGTCTGATGTTCCTGACCTATAAACTGGCCAACAAGCCGACCGGGATTCTGGCGGCGTTCGCCTTTACCGGCTTCCTGGGATATATCCTTGGCCCGATGCTGAATGCCTACCTGTCCGCGGGCATGGGTGACCTGATCGGCCTGGCGCTGGGCGGTACCGCACTGGTGTTCTTCTGCTGCTCGGCCTACGTGCTGACCACGCGTAAAGACATGTCCTTCCTCGGCGGTATGCTGATGGCCGGCGTAGTGGTGGTGCTTATCGGTATGGTGGCCAACATCTTCCTGCAGCTGCCGGCTCTGCACCTGGCAATCAGCGCGGTGTTTATCCTGATTTCTTCAGGGGCAATCCTGTTTGAAACCAGCAACATCATCCGCGGCGGCGAAACCAACTATATCCGCGCTACCGTGAGCCTTTACGTGTCGCTGTACAACATCTTCATCAGCCTGCTGAGCATCCTTGGCTTCGCAAGCAGAGACTAACCTCTCCCACCGTAGTTCACAGGCCCTGCTTATGCGGGGCCTTATTTTTTGGTAAACTGCCGCCAGTCTGGACGGTATGTGAAGAATTATGTTTATCTTTGAAGGCAATGAAATAGAGACCGATAGCGAAGGCTATCTGAAAGATACCACGCTGTGGAACGAGGCAATGGCGGAGGTTATCGCCGAACAGGAAGGCATCACCCTCTCCGTTGAACACTGGGAAGTGGTGCGCTTCGTGCGCGATTTTTATCTGGAATTTAACACCTCACCCGCTATACGCATGTTGGTGAAGGCGATGGCCAATAAGTTTGGCGAAGAGAAAGGCAACAGCCGCTATCTCTACCGTCTGTTCCCGAAAGGCCCGGCCAAACAGGCAACTAAAGTTGCTGGCCTGCCTAAACCGGTGAAATGCATCTAATAGAGAATGGCAAACTTTTGCCATTCTCTGGTGGGTTGATGAGGTTCAGTATTCACCCTGTCGACCCGCGCACTACGCGGCCCGCCCGCCTGTAACCACGCTATTAACGCCGTCACCTGTTCGTCCTCGCCGCAGGCCAACACTTCCACGCTGCCATCGTCAAGATTACGCGCATAGCCCGTCAGCCCTAAGCGTAGCGCTTCCCGCTGCGTCGAGTAGCGAAACCCCACGCCCTGTACGGAACCATAGACCCACGCCATGGTGCAGATTGTCGCCATGATTACTCTCCTTTTGTGGCTACCCTTGATGCTGAGAATAGCAAACTTTTGCTAACGCACATGCTTAGGCAGCAGGCCATAGTGCTGACGAAAACGTGCGGTAAAACGAGAACCAGACTGATAGCCGCTGTTGCGAGCGATCTCGCCGATTGGCAGAGAAGTCGATTGCAGCTGGCCTAATGCGAAAGCCATTCGCACCTCCTCAACAATCAGGCGAAAACTTTGCGACTCCAGCTGTAAACGGCGGCGTAGCGTCGATTCGCCAAGAAACAGCATTTTCGCCACCCGAGGCACGCTCCACTCGTCCGCCGGTGACAGCATAATAATTTGCCGTACCTGGCCCGTCAGATCCTGTTGCCGCTCATGCAATAATGGCCCGGCGTACCCCGCCTGCTGCAACGCCAGCAGCAGGCCCATCGCCTGATGATATTGCAGCTCCGTCGATAATCCACCGCGAACCGCCTGCAGGACGTTCTGCCACATAAACGATAATTCCGGCGTCACCGGCGCACATAGCGACGTCAGCCGACCCGATGGTGGCTCGCTCAGATAACGCGCTTTAAAATCGGCCAACAGCTCAGGCGTCAAAGAGAGCAAATCGGAACAAAATAAGCCGTTCTCCGGCTGATTAATCACTTCGAGCTCAATGTCAGCGGGCAGGATGATCAGTTGCTGCGGCGTCGCCAGCATCTGGCTGGCACCCTGCACGATGATCTTGCTCCCACGGTTTACCCGACACAGCGCCGGCGAAAACAGCCTGACGCGGTGCAGTTTATAGAGCCGACGGGAGGTTATTTCCGCCGCCGACAATGCATTATGCTGAAAGTGAATATTGCGCATCTGGACTCTCTGTAAATCGCTTTCTGTCGTTTAGCGCCCCGACATTGCCGTCAGCTGCGCGCTGGCAATAACATGGCTGCGAACCATAAACCCGACTAACGCGCCGCTGGCCTGGGCATCGATGGGTAACGCTGGCGTGTCCAGCGCCCACACCGTAAAACGATAACGGTGAGGTTTATCGCCGGCTGGCGGGCAGGCGCCGCCAAATCCGGCATAACCAAAATCATTTCGGCCCTGTACCGCACCAGTTGGCAGTTTAGCGTTATTTTTATCTCCGGCACCAGCAGGCAGGTGAGAAACCGCCGCAGGGATATTCACCACCGTCCAGTGCCACCAGCCGCTGCCGCTGGGCGCATCCGGGTCGTAGGCGGTTATCGCGAAACTGCGGGTGCCTGAAGGCGCATTTTCCCAGGCCAACTGGGGCGAAATATTCCCTCCTGAACAGCCAAAGCCCTGAAACAACTGAGTCGCCGCCAGGCTATTACCTTCGCGCATATCACTGCTGGTAACGCGAAATGGTGCTGCCGCTGCGCTGGCACTGATAGCCACTATCAACATTGCTGCTAACCGGGATCCTGTTTTCATCGTATTGTCCTCCATTGGGTGAGGAAACACTGTAAGATCGACCGCGGTTTTTTATTGTGCCGAAGCGTCTGCATTTTGTGCCGAAACGCTCAGCTGTCGCCACCGGTGGAAAGATGCTTGCGCCAGCCACTTGTGCTAACCTACGCGCCATTTTTCGGTGCCGACATTCCCGTTGCTTAAAGGTAGCCCCATGACAGATTCCATTTTCCCCCGCTTAGTGTTATCCAAAGGACGCGAGAAATCCCTGCTGCGTCGCCATCCCTGGGTGTTCTCCGGCGCCATTGCTCGTATGGAAGGTAAAGCCCGTTCCGGCGAAACCATCGACATCGTCGACTCGCAGGGAAAATGGCTGGCTCGTGGTGCCTGGTCGCCGTCATCGCAGATTCGCGCGCGCGTCTGGAGCTTCGATCGCCAGGAAACTATCGATACCGCCTTTTTCGAACGTCGTTTGCAGCAAGCGCAAACCTGGCGTGAATGGCTGGCCGCCCGCGACGGTCTCGACAGCTATCGCCTGATCGCCGGCGAGTCTGACGGACTGCCTGGCGTCACGATTGACCGTTTCGGTAACTTTTTCGTCCTGCAGCTGTTAAGTGCCGGCGCCGAGTATCAGCGTGCCGCCATCGTTAGCGCGCTGCAAACCCTGTTCCCGGACTGCTCGATTTACGATCGTAGTGATGTCGCCGTACGTAAAAAAGAAGGTCTGGAACTGGCGCAGGGTCTGGTCACCGGCGACCTGCCGCCCGCGTTGCTGCCAATCACCGAACACGGCATGCAGTTGCTGGTCGATATTCAGGGTGGCCACAAAACCGGCTACTACCTCGATCAGCGCGACAGCCGACTGGCAACCCGTCGCTACGTCGCCGATAAACGCGTGCTGAACTGCTTCTCTTATACCGGCGGTTTCGCCGTCTCTGCGCTGATGGGCGGCTGCCGCCAGGTGATTAGCGTAGATACCTCCCAGGAGGCGCTGGACGTTGCGAAGCAAAACGTTGAGCTCAACAAACTGGACCTTTCCAAAGCCGAATTTGTCCGCGACGACGTGTTTAAACTGCTGCGTAAATATCGCGATCAGGGTGAGAAGTTTGACGTGATTGTCATGGACCCGCCAAAGTTCGTGGAGAACAAAAACCAGCTGATGGGCGCCTGCCGTGGCTATAAAGATATCAACATGTTGGCGATTCAACTGTTGAATCCCGGCGGCATTCTGCTGACCTTCTCCTGTTCCGGTTTGATGGCGACCGATTTATTTCAGAAAATCATCGCCGATGCCGCAATTGACGCCGGACGTGATGTACAATTTATAGAACAGTTCCGTCAGGCTGCCGATCACCCGGTGATCGCAACCTACCCGGAAGGGCTGTATCTGAAAGGGTTTGCCTGTCGCGTCATGTAACTTGAAAAGTGAAACCTTGCCCGCATATAGCAGGTAATGACGTTTCCCAGGAGGTGCTTATGATTGCCAGCAAATTCGGTATCGGGCAACAGGTCCGCCATACGCTATTGGGCTATCTTGGCGTGGTGGTTGATATCGATCCACAATACTCGCTCTCCGAGCCTGAAGAGGACGAAATTGCCGCCAATGACGAACTGCGTGCATCTCCCTGGTATCATGTGGTGATGGAAGATGAGGATGGACAGCCGATCCACACTTATCTTGCGGAAGCGCAATTGAGCAGCGAAACCAGCGATGAGCATCCGGAGCAGCCGTCCATGGACGAACTGGCCAGAACGATTCGCCAGCAGCTGCAGGCACCGCGGCTACGTAACTAAGACGTTACTAACATGAAAAAACCCCGCCGCGGCGGGGTTTTTATTTACCTCGACAAACCCAGGCGCGGTATTTCAATCGCCGGGCAGCGATCCATCACCACGTTGAGTCCCGCTTCGCGCGCCAGCACGGCCGCCTGCTCGTTAATGACGCCCAGTTGCAACCACAGGGTTTTTGCGCCAATCGCAATAGCCTCCTGCGCGACGCCCAGCGCTGCATCGGAGTTACGGAATACATCAACCATGTCCACCTTCTCCGGCACATCGCCGAGCGTGGCATAGCCTTGCTGTCCCAGCAACGTGGTGCCAGCGACTTTTGGTGAAACCGGGATAACGCGATATCCCTGCTCCAGAAGGTATTTCATCACCCGATAGCTGGGCCGGTCGGGTTTGTTACTCGCCCCCACTAGCGCAATCGTCTGTGTTGAGTTCAGAATGGCTGCGATATCGTTCTCTTTCATTTTATCCTCCCGCTATTTAGCCCAAGTGTAAGCTAATCCAGGCGAACGGGCCATCCATCCTAACTTACGGATGCGTCAAAATTTTTCGCCCAGACGCTTGCAGCAGCAGTCACTTCCAGTAATCTGTCTGCAGGTCAAAATGTGGAATGAAATTATGGAACTGACGACTCGTACACTACCAGCACGCAAACATATCGCGCTGGTTGCTCACGATCACTGTAAAGATATGCTGATGAAATGGGTTACGCGCCACCAGCCGCTGCTGGCTCAGCACGAACTCTATGCAACCGGCACCACCGGTAATCTTATTTCCCGGGCGACCGGGCTTGAGGTGAACGCGATGCTGAGCGGCCCGATGGGCGGCGATCAGCAGGTTGGTGCACTGATCTCGGAAGGGAAGATCGATGTACTGATCTTCTTCTGGGACCCGCTCAACGCGGTACCGCACGATCCGGACGTTAAAGCGCTGCTGCGCCTGGCAACCGTCTGGAACATCCCTGTTGCCACCAATGCGTCAACGGCAGACTTTATTATTCTGTCGCCGACCTTCAGTGAGCCTCTCGATATCCTGATCCCGGATTATCAACGTTATCTCGCCGAACGTCTTAAGTAAGCCCGGCTGGCGGCCAGTCCGCCAGCTTTTTACGGTTTTCTCGCCACCGGCACATCGAGCGCTTCTAACATTTCAACGAAAGGCGAAGGCTGAGCTTTGTTGAACAACAGCCAGACGCGCAGCTGTGCGCGCGTCATCGCGACATACAGCAGACGTCGCTCTTCGGCATCCGGGAAATCCTCCGGCTGCGGCAACAAGGCCTGCTCCATGATCGATTCGCGGGCTGGCGCCGGAAACGCATCGTCCCCCTCCTGAAGCCCCAGAATAATCACGTAGTCCGCCTGCTGGCCTTTGCTGGCATGAATGGTCATAAATTCAAGCTGCAGGTGCGGCCAGCGCGTGGCCGCTTTTTCCAACGCCTCGGGTTTCAGGTGATGGTAACGGGCCAGTAGCAGGATCCGCTGTTCCGGTTTCGCATAGCCACTGAGCTTATCCAGCAGATCGTCGAGCTTATCGTCGGCCAATAAGGTCACCGACTTTTTGTCTCCGGCGGTCAGACTGTTCAGCGGTTTGCTCATCTGGTGTGGGTTTTGCTGGATAAAACCGTTCGCCACCTCGCCAATGCGACCATTAAAGCGGTAGGTAGTGTCCAGTGCACAGCAATCGCCCTCACCAAAATAGTGGTTGAAGGCCGTTGTCAGAGAGAGTTGAGCGCCGCTAAAACGGTAAATAGCCTGCCAGTCGTCGCCAACGGCAAACAGCGTGGTCTGGGTATTTTGCCGGCGTAAAGCGGCAAGCAACGCGGCACGCTGAGGCGAGATATCCTGAAACTCATCCACCAGGATGTGCTTCCATGGACTAACAAACCGACCTTTATCCAGAATATTTACTGCCTGGTGTATCAGCCCGGAGAAATCGACCGCGTTTTCCTCTTTCAACGCCGTTTTCCATGCTTTCAACAGCGGTGCCATCAGCTTAACGCGCTTGCCGAACAACTCGCGCACCGTTTCCGGCGCTCCGGCGATCATCTCAGCCTGCGAACCGCCGTGCATACGCATCAGACTGACCCAGCGATCGAGACGGCTGGCCATTCGCCGCTGTATTTTTTTGTCCTGCCAGAATTCGCCGTCCGGCACCTGCCAGCCCATCTCTTCTTCCAGCCACTGGCGCCAGCCTTTTGCCTGTGCTTTTTTTTCCTGGCACTGCAAACACCAGTTTTTCAGCAACAGGTCCTGACGCGCGGAGCTATCGCTCTCCAGCTTGCTGATGGCAGGCACTTTTTTGCTACCTTGCTGAATAATATGCAGCGCCAGCGAGTGAAAGGTGCGTGCCGTAATATCGTCAGAGCTTAAGCGCTCGCGGATGCGCTCGTCCATCTCCTGGGCTGCCTGGCGACCAAACGCCAGCAGCAGGATCTGGTCGGGAGCGGCTTCGCCTCTCGTCAGCAGCCAGCCGGCGCGGGCCACCAGGACTGATGTTTTCCCGCTTCCAGCACCGGCCAGTACCAACAACGAGCGCTCACCGTTTACCACCGCCCTGGCCTGTGCCGGGTTTAGCGGTGAGGATTCTATCCCGGCAAAAAAGCCGCTGTACTGCTCCAGCATCGCCTGAGTAAATGCCTGGTTATGGGCAAGGCGCGCGGTTTCAGTATCTGCCAGCCAGCGTTGGCACTCCTGCCACAGCTCACGGCAGTTCTCAAAGGCATCGAGGCGGCTGGTCGGCATCGGCAACCCGGCGAGCGCCCGGCGAATCTTTCCCTGTACTTCAGCGACCTGTTGACGGGTCAACCATTTGCCTTCTGCGCTGGCGCGGCCCGCATCCACCAGCAACTGGCGGAGAACATCGGCGGAAATGTTGCTCATTTCCGTACTCCACTGCTGCCAGAGCGTATTCAGGTGATGAAAAAAACGCTGGGTTTCATTCCACTCGGTGCCGTGCAAACGCACCACTTTGCTGTCCGGCAGAACGAACTCCAGCTCGCCCCACACCAGACCTCGCTTGCAATGAACAGACAATAACTGATTGAAAGGTATGATATATTCATGGTTATCACCAGATACCTTTACTCCGGCGTTAAGCAGTTGCACCCTGTCATAGGGATGCTGTGCCATACGCTTGCCTAATGTTGTCGCTTTAAGTTCCATATAATGCCGAATATCAATCAGGTTGGATGTTTTTAAGTTTAACCGCCTGTGACCAGGTGCTCCAGCGTAAAAAACGTTACAATGGTCGGGTCTTATACCCGACATACTGCAAGTTGCAGCGCAGCGGCAAGTGGGCGACCCCTGATGAGCGAACTCAAGTCAGTCGTTCCGGTGAGCAAACATTGTCAGCGCGCAGGCAACCTGAAATATGACGGGGATATTATCTCCAGGACTGAACTGAGGGTTTATGCGTACCATTCTGAATATTTTGAACTTTATCCTTGGTGGTTTCGCAACCACCCTGGGCTGGTTGCTGGCAACACTGGTCAGCATCATTCTGATTTTCACGCTGCCGTTAACCCGCTCCTGCTGGGAAATTACCCGGCTGTCTCTTCTGCCTTATGGCAATGAAGCGATTCATGTTGATGAACTGGAGCCGCAACGAAAAAGTGCGCTGCTCAACACCGGCGGTACGTTGTTGAATATTCTGTGGTTTATCTTTTTCGGCTGGTGGCTTTGCCTGATGCATATCTTTAGCGGCATCGCGCAATGTGTGACCATCATCGGGATCCCGGTTGGTATCGCCAATTTTAAAATCGCCGCCATTGCACTGTGGCCGGTAGGACGCAGAGTGGTTTCCGTCGAAACTGCCCGCGCTGCGCGGGAAGCCAATGCGCGCCGTCGCTTTCAGTAACCGAACGGAAGAACCCCATGCTTAGCCCCTTGCTACGTCGTTATACATGGAACAGCACCTGGCTATATAACGCCAGGATTTTTATAGCACTTTGCGGCACAACCGCCGTTCCGTGGTGGCTTGGCGAAGTTAAACTCACCATTCCTCTGACGCTGGGTGTGGTTGCTGCAGCCCTGACTGACCTCGACGACCGTTTGACCGGCCGACTGCGCAACCTTGCCATCACTCTGGTGTGCTTTTTTATTGCTTCAGCGTCAGTGGAGCTACTTTTTCCGTGGCCGTGGCTGTTCGCCCTCGGTTTAACCGTCTCGACGACAGGGTTTATTCTGCTCGGCGGTCTGGGGCAGCGCTATGCCACCATCGCATTTGGCGCGTTGCTGATTGCCATCTATACCATGCTGGGGACCACGCTCTACGATCGCTGGTACCTGCAGCCGCTATTTTTATTGACCGGAGCGGTCTGGTACAACGTGCTGACGCTCGCCGGGCATATCATTTTTCCGATTCGCCCTCTCCAGGACAATCTGGCACGCAGCTATGAGCAACTGGCTCGCTATCTGGAGCTCAAATCCCGCCTGTTTGACCCGGATATCGAAGATGAGAGTCAGGCGCCGTTATACGATTTAGCCATTGCAAATGGCCAACTGGTTACCACGCTGAATCAGACCAAGGCCTCGCTGCTGACGCGCCTGCGGGGTGATCGTGGCCAACGCGGCACTCGCCGCACATTGCAATATTACTTCGTGGCCCAGGATATTCACGAACGCGCAAGCTCCTCCCACATTCAGTATCAAACGCTGCGCGACCATTTCCGCTATAGCGATGTGATGTTTCGCTTTCAGCGAATGCTGTCGATGCAGGCTCAGGCATGTCAAAAATTATCCCGCGCGATTCTATTACGTGAACCCTATCAGCACGATGCCCATTTCGAACGGGCCTTTATGCATCTTGATTCCGCCCTCGATCGCGTACGTGCCAGCGGCGCCCCTGTCGAGCAAATCAAGGCTCTGGGCTTTCTGCTTAACAATTTACGGGCGATCGATGCCCAACTGGCAACCATTGAGTCGGCACAGACCATCGCGCCTTCCAGCAGCAATACCGAAAGCTTGCTGCTGGACGACAGGCTAAGCGGCTTCAGCGATATCTGGCTGCGCCTGCGCCGTAATATGTCGCCTGAATCAGCGCTGTTCCGCCATGCGGTGCGAATGTCGCTGGTGCTCTGTGCGGGTTATGCGTTTATCCAGTTTACCGGGCTGAATCACGGCTACTGGATACTTCTGACCAGCCTGTTTGTCTGCCAGCCAAACTATAACGCCACGCGACACCGGCTCGCCCTGAGGATTATCGGTACCCTGATTGGCGTCGCTATCGGCCTGCCTTTATTATTGCTGGTGCCTTCCGTGGAAGGGCAACTGTTGTTGATTGTCCTGACAGGTGTACTGTTCTTCGCTTTTCGCAATGTGCAGTATGCCCACGCGACGATGTTTATCACTCTGCTGGTCCTGCTCTGTTTTAATCTGTTAGGCGAGGGATTCGAAGTCGCGTTACCACGTATTTTTGATACGTTGATGGGCTGTGCTATCGCCTGGGCAGCAGTGAGTTTTATCTGGCCTGACTGGAAGTTTCGTAATCTGCCGCGCGTACTGGATCAAGCGATCAATGCCAACTGCCGCTACCTGGATGCTATTCTTGAGCAGTACCACCAGGGACGCGACAATCGTCTGGCATATCGCGTCGCACGTCGCGATGCCCATAGCCGGGATGGAGAACTTGCCTCAGTGGTCTCGAACCTGTCTACGGAGCCTCGGGCTAATGCCGCACTGCGCGAAACCGCATTCCGTCTGCTATGCCTGAATCATACGTTTACCAGCTATATTTCCGCACTAGGCGCGCACCGGGAGAAACTCACGACACCAGATATTCTGGAGCTGCTTGATGATGCCGTTTGTTATGTCGATGATGCGCTGCACCACAGGCCATCCGACGAACATCGGGTGCAGCAGGTGCTCAATAGTTTGCAGACCCGGATCCAGCATCTCGAGCCCCAGCCTGATAGTAAAGAACCGCTGGTACTCCAGCAAATTGGCCTGCTACTGGCGCTGTTACCGGAAATATGCCGCTTACAAAAACAGGTCGCGATTCAACCGGAGTAGCCATCAATACCACGGTGCTGGCCACCAGCCCATTCTGCAAGCTCCCGCCGACGTTGTGCCGGGAGCGCTGCAGCATGCACACCCACAATCGCGCCCTCTAATGCATAGAGAATATTCAGTGAGAGTGCTTTATTAGATTCCCGCAATTTTAACCATACGTTTTTTGCACCCACATGACGCAATGTGTGTTCATCTGTTACCCCAACATGAATGAGCATTAGCTCCATATGAAAACTCATATTTGGCAGGTCTTTCAGACGTCCTGAAGCACGTTGCTGGTTTTTTTCGTTTTGCGCGGTATGTAATGAAAACTCTGAGAGTTTGAACAGCATTTCATTATCACACCAAAGCGCTTCATCAACTTGATAATATTTTAATAAAATCGGGCGGCCGCTTTTTTTCATAATCAGAAGCGGTGCAGCATGCTCAATGCGGTAAGCTGCGCTTTGCTCGCACACTTTTAGGTAAACCTCCCCCTCCGCCACCATGGCAAATACGGTATTATCTATTGCCAGACTATAGCCGCCAAATAGCGGTCGACAACGTATTTTCCCTAATGATGATAAACATTCTTGAAATTGATAGAACCGTTGAGATGTCATTTTCTTCATGATTATTCCTTTGTTAATCATGTGAGCAGAATTTATTTTTTAACAGATCCGTTAATAATAGAAAATAAGTAACTTCTTTTATTGCGGCAAGATGATTTTTACACTCATCTCAATTAACACATCGTTTTGCGAGATGCTTTCAGAAATTTATCCTCGAACATATGAAATACCGTGCAATAGAATGCAGAAAACGTCCGTATGGCTGGTGACCGAAATAAGCTGGCTAACGGTATGATTGTGGTGGACGCGCGGTACGGTTAAGAAGGGCAACCTGCCCATGACAATCTGCTGTGTGCACAAAAAAAGTTTGTCTTCCTTCCTCCACAGCCTGCACGGGTTGGCAGAGATTGCGCCAGGAAGATGTACAATTTTCAACCAGAAAATTGACGAATGAGGTTGATCTTTTCCCCTGGTCGATATACTGTACATTCATACAGTAACTCACAGGCGGGATAGACTATGTTCACTTCAGCTTACGCAAACCGTTCATCACTGACTTCTGCTTCCGTACGTCGCCATTCGCAAGACGTCACCGAACAACCAGCCAGCGGGCTGATTAGTGAAATTGTCTATCGCGAGGATCAACCTATGATGACACAGCTACTCCTGCTACCTTTATTACAGCAGCTGGGGCAGCAGTCACGTTGGCAGCTCTGGCTAACGCCAAAACAAAAACTGAGCCGCGAGTGGGTGCAGTCTGCTGGTTTACCGTTGACCAAGGTGATGCAGATCAGCCAGCTGTCTCCGTGCAACACCTTAGAATCGATGATCCGCGCGCTCCGTACCGGCAATTACAGTGTCGTTATTGGCTGGTTGTCAGATGAACTTACTGCAGACGAGCACGAACGCCTGGTCATTGCAGCAGAGGAAGGTCATGCCATGGGCTTCATCATGCGTCCAGTTGGCAATTTGGACCAGGGTGGCAGACAACTCAGCGGCCTAAAAATTCACTCTAATTTGTATCATTAAGCTAAATTAGGAGGAATCCTAGAATTTTTTTTGAGCACGCCAATTCCATATCTTGAGCAGGGTCATTTTTGTTGAAACGCCTGTCTGATGCGGTTTCGCAGCTTTTTTTGCCGAACGAAAATCAACCATATTTGTTAAATATTGTGTATACAACCCTTTTTTTTCATATGCCTGACGGAGTTCACACTTGTAAGTTTCGAACTAAGTTGTAGACTTTACATCGCCAGGGGTGATCGGCTTACGCTGCATGTATCAGCATAGTTAACAACAAGTCACGCCCCGGGTGAAGGATTTAACCGTGAGGTCTTTTGTACCTTCATGGCGAATTTTGGATGATAATGAGGCGCAAAAAATGAAAAAGACAGCTATCGCGATTGCAGTGGCACTGGCTGGCTTCGCTACCGTAGCGCAGGCCGCACCGAAAGATAACACCTGGTATGCAGGTGGTAAACTGGGTTGGTCCCAGTATCACGATACCGGTTTCTACGGTAACGGTTTCCAGGGCAACAATGGTCCTACCCATAACAGCCAGCTCGGTGCTGGTGCGTTCGGTGGTTACCAGGTTAACCCGTACCTCGGTTTTGAAATGGGCTATGACTGGCTGGGTCGCGTTGCATACAAAGGCAGCGTAGACAACGGCGCATTCAAAGCTCAGGGCGTTCAGCTGACCGCTAAACTGGGTTACCCGATCACTGACGATCTGGATATCTATACCCGTCTGGGTGGTATGGTTTGGCGTGCAGATGCTGATGGCAACTACGGTTCTACCGGCGTTTCCCGCAGCGAACACGACACTGGCGTATCCCCAGTATTTGCTGGTGGTTTAGAGTGGGCTGTTACTCGTGACATCGCTACTCGTCTGGAATACCAGTGGGTTAACAACATCGGTGATGCAGGTACCGTTGGCGCGCGTCCGGATAACGGCATGCTGAGCCTGGGTGTTTCCTACCGTTTCGGTCAGGACGAAGCAGCTCCAGTTGTAGCTCCGGCTCCGGCTCCGGCTCCAGAAGTGACTACCAAGCACTTCACCCTGAAGTCTGACGTACTGTTTAACTTCAACAAATCTACCCTGAAACCGGAAGGTCAGCAGGCTCTGGATCAGCTGTACACCCAGCTGAGCAACATGGATCCGAAAGACGGTTCTGCAGTGGTTCTGGGCTATACCGACCGTATCGGTTCTGACGCTTACAACCAGCAGCTGTCCGAGAAACGTGCTCAGTCTGTTGTTGATTACCTGGTTTCTAAAGGTATCCCGGCTGGCAAAATCTCCGCACGTGGTATGGGTGAATCCAACCCGGTTACCGGCACTACCTGTGACAACGTGAAAGCTCGCGCTGCACTGATCGACTGCCTGGGCCCAGATCGTCGCGTAGAGATCGAAGTTAAAGGTTACAAAGACGTAGTATCTCAGCCGCAGGCTTAAGATTACTACCTATAAAAAACCCCGCTGATGCGGGGTTTTTTTGCGCTAAATTCAGATATCGAAGTAAACGGCTACTCGCCACGACACGAGCCCCCCTACTCTTAACGTCACTCTTTACCGAGCAGTACCTGCAAGTCGTGCTTCAGGCTGGACATTTTGCTGGCATATTTCTCTTTATGCTCAGCGTCCTCGATCAACTGCACGATGGTTTCTGACAATGTTTTGCCACGTCGATGCGCCAACCCTGCCAGACGCTGCCAGACAATGAACTCCAGGTCGATCGACTTTTTACGCGTATGCTGGTGCTCTGCGTTAAAGTGACGCTTGCGACGCGCCCGGATAGTCTGCTTCATGCGGTTGGTTAATTCTGGATTCATATGCTGCTCAATCCAGGTATGCACCAGAACCGGTTCATTTTCGAGCGTCAGTAAGACATCGACCGCGGCTTTTGCTGCGCTGGCTTCAATATGGCGGGTAATCAGCTCACCTTCCCGGTGCTTCTTTACCAGATAATTCCATTTCCAGCCGCTTTCAAGATTTTCCAGTTGTTGATATTTCATTGCGATCTCAATGTGACCGTGTAACTCATTTCAGGATATCAGTTTTTTCCCGATGTGCTGAGAATAAATCATCATTCGTGATGCAGGTAACCCGCTTATCATCGCTGCACATGTAATCCTCCGTGTGCTCGGACGCAGCATAAGGTATAATCGCGCGCTTTACATCTGACTAAAAACAGCGACTTTGACCATTACGAAACTGACCCGAAAAGACCTTGCTCCTGATACGGAAAGTTATCAGGCGCTGTTTGCACAAGCTGATTTAGCCCATGCTGAGGAATCCCTCGCAGGCGAGCTGCAGCCCCGCTTATTCTATGGTCTGGAACAACTTCTTGTGACCCCGACCATCTCGCCATTCATGCTGGTTAAAGCCCCTGAAGAAGCGGAATACCTGCAATGGCTGGCGACAGAAACCCGCACGCTATTTGAACCGACGGACCCGCTGTACGGCGTTCGCTATCAGGTCAACGGCGGAAACGTTACCCTGACACCGGCAACGCACGCTGACGATAATTTTGCCAGCACCGCCCCGGTTGAAACTGCCGATTGGGTCGAAGCAGAACAGCTCTTTGGCTGCGTACGGCAATTTAACGGCGAAATCTCGCTGCAGCCGGGCCTGGTGCATCGCATAAACGGCGGCGTCTTAATTATTTCCCTGCGGGCATTACTGGCACAGCCGCTGCTGTGGGTGCGCCTGAAAAGCATGGTTATCCGCCAGCGCTTTGACTGGCTGTCCCTTGACGAGTCCCGTCCTCTGCCGGTCAGCATTCCCTCAATGCCGCTCAACCTGAAGGTCATTCTGGTCGGCGAACGCGAATCACTGGCCGATTTCCAGGAGATGGAACCTGAGCTCTCTGCGCAGGCGATTTACAGCGAGTACGAAGACAACCTGCAAATTGCTGATGAAGACACCCTGAAGCAATGGTGCCAGTGGGTCTGGAAGAATGCGCAGCAGCTCGAGCTGCCTGGCCTGGCGGCGGATGCCTGGCCCTTGCTGATTCAGGAAGCGGCCCGCTATACCGGCGATCAGGAAATGTTGCCGCTGTGCCCGCAATGGATCGCTCGTCAGCTGCGTGAGGCAGCCGCCTTCTGTGAAGGTGAGCAAATCACCGCCGAAGAGATGCAAACCATGCTGGCACGCCGTGAGTGGCGTGAAGGCTATCTTGCCGAACGTATCCAGGATGAAATCCTGCAGGAACAGATCCTGATTGAGACCGAAGGCGAATGCATTGGTCAGATCAACGCCCTGTCGGTCATCGAATTCCCGGGCCATCCTCGCGCATTTGGTGAGCCATCGCGCATTAGCTGCGTCGTACACATCGGTGACGGTGAGTTTATTGACGTGGAGCGCAAGGCGGAGCTGGGAGGTAACATTCACGCCAAAGGCATGATGATCATGCAGGCGTTTCTGATGTCCGAGCTGGAGCTCGAGCAACAGCTGCCTTTCAGCGCCTCACTGACCTTCGAACAATCCTACAGTGAAGTGGACGGCGACAGCGCCTCGATGGCCGAGCTGTGTGCCTTAATCAGTGCACTGGCGGGAGTCCCCATCAATCAAAGCATCGCCATCACCGGCTCCGTGGACCAGTTTGGTCGCGTACAGCCGGTCGGCGGACTCAATGAAAAGATCGAAGGCTTCTTTACCATTTGCCAGCAGCGCGAGCTGACCGGCAAACAGGGCGTGATCATTCCTGCAGCTAACGTCCGCCATCTGAGCCTGTCTGCAGAGATCCAGCAGGCCGTCGCCGATGAGCAGTTTTTCATCTGGGCAGTCGAAGATGTCACTGAAGCAATACCCATTTTGACCCAGTTGCTATGGGATGGCGAAGGGCAAACGTTACGGCAAACCATTCAGGAACGGATTGCACAGGCGACGCAGCAAGAGAGTCGCCACCGTTTTCCGTGGCCGCTACGCTGGTTAGGCGGTTCAGGTTCGAACTGATCGGACTTGTTCAGCTTACACGTGTTAGCTATCCTGCGTCCCGAACTCAAAATAAGGCTTACTTAAAACATGGTAGATAAACGCGAATCCTATACAAAAGAAGACCTTCTTGCCTCTGGTCGTGGTGAACTCTTTGGCGCCAAAGGCCCACAGCTGCCGGCGCCAAGTATGCTGATGATGGACCGCGTCATCAAAATGACCGAAACCGGTGGTAACTATGACAAAGGTTATGTTGAGGCTGAACTCGATATTAACCCGGACCTGTGGTTCTTCGGTTGCCATTTTATTGGTGACCCGGTGATGCCGGGCTGTCTGGGCCTGGATGCCATGTGGCAGCTGGTTGGCTTCTACCTGGGCTGGTTAGGCGGCGAAGGTAAAGGACGTGCATTAGGCGTGGGCGAAGTGAAGCTCACCGGTCAGATACTGCCAACGGCGAAGAAAGTGACCTACCGTATTCATTTCAAACGCGTGATAAACCGTCGTTTGATTATGGGGCTGGCGGATGGAGAAGTACTGGTTGACGGTCGTTTGATTTACACCGCAACCGATCTGAAAGTGGGCCTGTTCCAGGACACATCTGCGTTCTGATAAGCAGAGATAAGTTATAAAAGGCGAAGCCCCCGCTCGGCGGAGGCTTCTTTTTTTAAAGAGACAGTCAGGCAGTTTGTACCCTGTCCTCCATGGCTTCTCGCCAGCCTCCTAGCCAGTAGGACCTTTGGTTCAAGGTCTGGTAGGGACACATTTCTTTCGATCTACCGGTGATCCCGGCCTGATATCCACGTTGATGTGCCCGTTCCAGGCGATCTCGTTTTTGTCTCTTCATGCCTCGTTTCCCTCATTATTTGATCTGGTGGAAAAGAAAACAGTGGTCACTAAATATGCAACCACGGTTAACGAATACCGCGAATCAGAGGGAACGTCAATGCGCAAAATTCACGCCATTGTCATATTTGTGAGCTATATGAAAGTTCATTTGTACAAAAAATGTGAACCGGCACAAGTAACGGTCTGACGTGGCAAATAAAAAAGCCGCGGGTGTTTTTCACCCCCGCGGCTTTAAATCTGTATTCATTTTACTTATGGCAAGCGATTCAGCTCACTGGCAATTGCGGTCGCTTCCTGCGACCAGGCCTGCGCCATAGTCTTCACCATCGCGTCATAGCCGTCCTGCTGCTGCTTCAGTTCAATATTGAACGGACGCTTAATCAGCTGTCCCTGATGCTTCAGCAACCACTCCCCGCTGACAATCACCCGTCCATCGTAACGCCCATGGAAACCATTTACCGCCACATTGAGGGTATCCTGGTCGCTGCCCAGGGGCTGCGAGGAAACCACCCAGCCCGGCAGTTGATTACTCAAATTCGCCACCAGCGTGGTTCGCAGCTGCTGATCGAGCGGACTGGCCCACAGATTATTGCTCGCAATCACATACTGCACGTCCGTCGTTTGATAGACCACGCCGTTGCCCGCCAGATAATCCGGGATGCTCACCTGCTCAACCCACAGCAGGTTTTTGCTTTGGTGGGCGGCGCTTTGCGCGCCGCTCTGTGCAACCGGAAGCTGATAGTAGGTTTTATTTTCCCCACTGCTGCTGCACGCCGCCAGCGCACATGCCGCGGCAACCACTAACCATTTTTTCATTATTTCGCTCCCTTCGGCTGAGGATCTTTTTTATCCTTGGCCTCAAATACCAGCGCGTTGCTCTTATCATTGAGCGTTTTCAGTACTGGCTGCAGTTCGCGAAGAACCTGATCCAGTCGCTGCATATCCGCAACCATCTTGTTGTATGCCGCAGAACCAGGCTGGAAGCCCTGCATACTACGGTTCAGTTCACGCAACGTATTCTGCATATCTCCCGGCAGCTGCTGCATTGACGGACTTGCCGCAATCTTATTCAGGCTGTCCAGTGTCGTCTGAACACGCTGCATGGTTTTTTCACTCTGCGCCAGCGTGCTGGTTGCTTGCTCCAGCAGCGGGTTAATCGGCAGATTGTTGATCTTATCCAGTGCCTCCATCAGGCGCTGCTGGATCTGTGCCAGGCCACCGCTAATGGTAGGAATGATCGGATAGCTTCCAAATTCCTGAATTTTGCCGCGCGGCGGCGCTTTTGGATAGAAATCGAGATCGATGTACAGCGCACCGGTCACCAGGTTACCGGTTTTCAGCGATCCGCGTAATCCGCGATTGATCAGATCATCCATATGCGTACGGATGTTAGGATCCCCGCCCAGCTGGTTGATCAAGCGCTGCGGCTCAATACGGACTTCAACCGGAATGCGATAGTCATCATTCAGACGCTGATGTAATCCAGGAATAAAGAACGGGACCTTACCGACGGTGCCTAAACGTATCCCACGGAATTCGACAGGCGCCCCGGGTTGCAGACCGCGAACGGAATCTTTAAAGAACATCACGTAATCGATGTGCTGGGTATAGATCGAATCCTGAATGCTCTTTTGATCGTCAAAAAGATGGTAGCCGGTTTTATTCGCCGCAGGCTCACCCAGGTCGAGACCTTCCGGGATGTCAAAGCTGACGCCGCCGCCAAACAGGGTTGCTAATGACCCCATTTCTACACGCATCCCCGCCGAGGTTAAGTCGACCGCAATGCCACTGTCTTTCCAGAAACGCACGTTGGTCGTCACCAGACGATCGTTAGGCGCGTTGATAAACAGCTGATAGGTGATGCTGCGTTTTTGCGGGTCGAAGGTGCTGGTTTCCACCGAGCCGACACGATAGCCACGGAACAGCACCGGGTCGCCCGGAGAGAGCTGTCCGGCTTTATCGCTTTCCAGCAGTACCCGAATACCTTTCGCATCAGGTGACGCCAGCGGCGGTGAATCCAGCAGCGGATATTGCGCAGAATCGCCGCCTTTGGTACCCGGCTGAAGCTCAATATAAGCACCAGAAAGTAAGGTCCCGAGACCGCTGATCCCTTCGCGTCCAACCTGTGGCTTCACGACCCAAAAGACCGAGTCTGAATGCAGGAGCTTCTTCATGCCGGAATTGAGACGCGCTTTAATCTCAACGTGCGTCAGGTCGTCAGTCAGGATAGCGCTTTCCACCACCCCAACGTCCACGCTGCGGCTTTTAATCCGGGTTTTTCCCCCTTCAATACCTTCCGCATTGGTGGTGATCAGCGTCACTTCCGGCCCTTGATGGCTGTAGTGATAAAAAAGGATCCACGCGCCGATTAGCACAGTGACGATGGGGAAGATCCACACGGGTGACCAGTTCTTCACCTTTTGCACCTTTGCTTCTCCGCTCTTATTTTCCATGCTGCTGCATTTCCTCATGGCTTGAATCTGGTTCACGGTCCCACAACAAACGAGGGTCAAAGGTCATCGCTGAGAACATTGTCATGACGACAACGAGCGCAAACATCACCGCCCCGATTGCAGGATAGATACTCATCAACCCTCCCATGCGCACCAGCGCCGAGAGGACCGCGATGACAAAAACATCAATCATTGACCAACGGCCAACAAATTCCACTACTTCATAAATCAGGTGCATGCGCTCCGAGTCACGTTGGCCGTTGCCATTGGCGTTCCAACAAAGCCAGGCAATCGCCATCATTTTTAGCGTCGGCACCATAATACTGGCAATAAAAATCACCAATGCCACCGGATACGACCCTTCGCTCCAGAGCAGTATCACCCCAGCCATAATCGTGGATGGTAGTTTATCCCCGAGCAAATCGGTGATCATGATCGGCAGAATATTTGCCGGGAGATACAGGACGAAAGAGGTGATTAGCAGGGCCATGGTCCACTGCAGACTATGCTTACGTCGGACCGTCCCTTTAGTCTGGCAGCGCGGACAAACCGCCTCATCAGCAGGCAAAATGGCAGTACAGCACGAACATGAGCGTAGACCCTGGCGGATCCCCGTCTGGCCAATCTTCAGCGGCTGCCTGAGCGCGGGTATCGGTGCAATGTCGTCCCATAGCCAGCGTCGATCAACGCATTGCAGCGCCCGCAACTGGAGCAAACAGAACAAACACCAGGGCACAAAACTTAAGCCCACGCCGATATCGCCGTAGGCCATCAGTTTGACAAAGCTCACCAGTACGCCGGCAAGGAAAATCTCTGCCATTCCCCAGGTTTTGAGGTGGAACAGAATACGCGCCAGAAACGCCTTGAGCCGCACCGGCAGATGCACCCGATTAACCAGTAACAGAATCGTCACCAGGCAAAATGCCGGTACCAGTTGTACAAAGAGGAGAAAGAAGGTGCCCAGGCTGGCGTAGTCTTCGCTGAACAAAACGCCCGGGATTTCCAGTAGCTTAATCTCGCTGCTGATCCCCCCCACGCTCATATCGACAAAGGGAAACAGGTTTGCCAGCAGCAGCATAAACAGTGCCACCAGCGCATAGGCCGTGGGACGCTGCCGAGGCGCGTCCCACGTGGTTGTCAGCGTCGTACCGCAACGCGGACACACGGCTTTCTGGCGATGCTCCAGCTGCGGCAAAGCCACCAGCAAATCACATTGTGGGCACAGGATATGCCGCGCAGCATGATGATGATCGCACATGAAAACTCCTCAGCTTAGGCGCCGTTTTTTAATCCTTCGAGATATTCCCAGCGTTCAAAGGCAGTTTCCAGTGCCTGTTCCGCTTCGGCCAGCTGAGCCAGCACTTGCTGCGTATGGTCATGGGACTGGCCAAAGAAAGAAGGATCGGCAACCTGCGCCTGCAGACTCTGCAGTTGGGTTTCCAGTTCTTCAAGTCGTTGTGGCAACTGTTCCAGTTCGCGCTGCAGGTTATAGCTTAGTTTGTTAGGTGCACGTTTGACACTTTCTGCTTTCGATTGAGCAACTTCTGCTGATTTTTTGGCAGCAGTCTGTTTTAGCGCCAGATGCTGCGATTGTTGACCGCGCGCATCATGGTATCCGCCGACATACTGACCAATTTTTCCGCCGCCTTCGAAGATCCAGCATTCGGTAACGGTGTTATCGACAAACTGACGGTCGTGGCTGACCAGCATGACGCTGCCCTGATACCCATCGACGAGCTCTTCCAACAGCTCCAGCGTTTCCACATCCAGATCGTTTGTCGGTTCATCAAGGATCAACAGGTTGCTTGGCTTCAGGAAAAGACGTGCCAGCAGCAGTCGGTTACGCTCTCCGCCAGACAGCGCCCGCACAGGTGTCATCGCACGTTTTGGATGGAACAGGAAGTCCTGCAAATAGCCCAGCACATGGCGCGGTTTACCGTTTACCAGCACTTCCTGTTTGCCTTCGGCCAGGTTATCCATCACGGTTTTATCCGGATCCAGCTCGGCGCGGTGCTGATCGAAGTAGGCCACTTCCAGCTTGGTGCCGACATGAACCCGACCGCTATCAGCCTTCAGTTGACCGAGCATCAGTTTCAACAGCGTGGTTTTCCCACAACCGTTAGGACCGATCAGCGCGATTTTGTCACCGCGCTGGATTTGCGCCGTGAAATCTTTGACCAGCACCTTACCGTCAATCTGATAGTTAACATCTTCCATTTCGAAGACGATTTTGCCTGAACGTGCCGCCTCTTCGACCTGCATCTTCGCGCTGCCCATCACTTCGCGACGTTCGCCACGTTCACGACGCATCGCTTTAAGGGCGCGAACACGACCTTCGTTACGGGTACGGCGCGCTTTAATGCCCTGGCGAATCCACACCTCTTCCTGGGCCAGCTTGCGGTCAAACTCGGCGTTTTGCAGCTCTTCAACACGCAGGGCTTCTTCTTTCTCCAGCAGATACTGATCGTAACTACCCGGATAGGTCACCAGCTTACCGCGATCGAGATCGACGATACGGGTGGCCATATTGCGAATGAAGGAACGGTCGTGCGAGATGAAAATGATGGTTCCTTTGAAGGTTTTGAGGAAGCCTTCAAGCCAGTCAATGGTTTCGATATCCAGGTGGTTGGTCGGTTCATCCAGCAGCAGCACACGCGGGCCACTGACCAGCGCACGCCCGAGAGCGGCTTTACGTAACCAACCGCCGGAAAGAGACGCCAGCTCGGCATTCGCATCCAGACCCAGCTGTTCCAGGACTTCGTTAATACGGTTTTCAAGCTGCCACAATCCCAGGTTATCCAGTAGATCCTGCAGGCGCGCCAGCTCATTTAAATTTTTAGTGCTCGGATCGGTCATCACCAGGCGAGAGACATCGTGATATCCCTTCAGATAAGCCGCCTGCTCGGCGATCCCTTCGGCCACAAAGTCGTATACCGTACCGGCGATATTGCGCGGCGGATCCTGCTGCAAACGAGCCACAACCAGATCCTGCTCATAGATGATCCGTCCGTCATCCAGTCCCTGCTCCCGATTGAGGATCTTCATCAGGGTGGATTTGCCCGCACCGTTGCGCCCGACCAGACAGACGCGCTCGTTATCTTCGATATGCAACTCGGCGTTATCCAGCAGCGGTGAATCGCTAAAGGAAAGCCAGGCACCATGCATACTAATTAATGACATTCTTTATTCCTTTCAGGCTGCGGTAATCAGCCAGCAGTTGTGAATCTGACGGTTACGAGCGAAATCCTGAGACAGCGTTTTTTGCGTAATTTCTTGCGCCTTCAGCCCCAGCTGTGCCAGTCCGTCATGATCCATACGGAAACCGCGTTTGTTGTTCGAGAACATAATGGTGCCGCCTTTGCGCAGCAGACGTTTAAGATCCGTCATCAGACGCAGGTGATCGCGCTGCACGTCGAAGGCATCATCCATGCGTTTTGAGTTGGAGAACGTCGGCGGATCGATAAAGATCAGATCGAACTGTTCATCGCTTTCACGCAGCCAGCCCAGCACGTCAGCCTGCATCAGACGATGGGCACGCCCGGTCAGCCCGTTGAGGCGCAGGTTGCGCTCGGCCCATTCGAGATAGGTACGGGACATATCCACGGTCGTGGTAGAACGTGCGCCGCCGAGGCCGGCGTGGACGCTGGCGCTGCCGGTGTAGGCGAAGAGGTTCAGGAAGTCTTTCCCTTTGCTCATCTGGCCCAGCAGGCGACGGGCGATACGGTGGTCAAGGAACAGGCCGGTATCGAGATAATCCGTCAGGTTGACCCACAGACGAGCGTTATACTCCTGAACTTCCAGGAAATCGCCCTTCTCGGCCATTTTCTGGTACTGATTCTTGCCTTTCTGCCGTTCACGGGTTTTCAGCACCAGTTTGTTCGGTGCAATGCCCAGCACGGAGATAGTAGCCGCGATGATGTCAAACAGACGCTGACGCGCTTTATGTGCATCAACCGTTTTCGGCGGCGCGTACTCCTGCACCACCACCCAATCGGCGTAGCGGTCGATCGCCACGTTGTATTCCGGCAGGTCGGCATCATACAGGCGGTAGCATTCGATCCCTTCCTGACGCGCCCATTTCTCAAATTTCTTCAGGTTTTTACGCAGGCGGTTGGCGAAATCATCCGCCATGGATGCCACGCTGCTGCCATCGGTTTCCGCCAGATGGTAGTTTTTCTGCACGCAGTCCAGCGGGCCGTTTTTCGCTTTAAACTGTTTGTCCGCACGCAGCTGCAGGCAGCTGAGCAGTTCCGGTGAGGCGCTGAACAGTGACAGATTCCAGCCGCCAAACTGCGTTTTCATCGCCCGACCCAGCAGGCTGTGCAGGGCAATCAGCGCCGGCTCGCTTTCCAGACGTTCACCGTACGGTGGGTTGCTGATAACGGTCCCGTAAGGGCCTTTCGGCAGCGGATTGCTCAACTGGGCCACATCTTTGGCTTCGAAGGCGATCAGCTCGCCTACTCCGGCGCGACGGGCGTTGCTCCGCGCACGTTCAATCACACGGGCATCGACGTCAGAGCCGTAGAAACGTGACTCGTAGGCAGCCAGTCCTTTACGGGCGCGGGTCTGTGCTTCGGCTTTAACCTCTTTCCACACCGCGTCATCGTGCTGCAGCCAGCCGTTAAAACCCCAGTGACCACGATGCAGCCCCGGCGCACGATCGGTCGCCAGCATAGCCGCTTCAATCAGCAGCGTACCGGAACCACACATCGGATCGAGCAGCGGTGTACCCTGAACCCAGCCAGAGCGCATAACAATCGCTGCCGCCAGGGTTTCTTTGATCGGCGCCATACCGGTACCATCGCGATAGCCGCGAAGATGCAGGCCTTCTCCGCTGAGATCCAGCGAGATGTGCGCGGTCTCTTTATTCAGCCAGACGTTAATACGCAGATCGGGTTGCTCACGATCGACGTTGGGGCGCGGCAGATTTTTACGCGTGAAGCTGTCAACGATCGCATCTTTGACCTTTAACGCGCCGTACTGGCTGTTACGAATTTCGTCGTTCAGCCCGCTAAAATGCACGGCAAAAGTGGCGTCTGGGGTGAAAATCTCCGTCCATGGAATGGCCTGCACGCCGAGGTACAGATCCAAATCGCTGTACACGCTACACTGGCCCAACGGCATCATGATGCGCGAAGCCAGCCGGCTCCACATCAGGCTTTGATAGCGTACTCGCGTATCTCCCTGAAAATGGACACCGCCCTGGACTACCTGGCAGTCCAGCGCGCCAAGCCCTTCCAGTTCAGTTTTTAACAGCTCTTCAAGGCCACGAGCCGTACTGGCAAACAGAGAATTCATATCGTCACTTTTACTAAAAGAAAATTGTTGCGCATTATAGCCAATATGCGCCCCATGTCATAAAGTTAAAGGCTTATTTTTAAGCCTGGAGGCAGCGCATGCTAACGCTATCGCGACTTTTTATTCATCCCGTCAAATCCATGCGTGGAATTGGCCTGACGCACGCGTTTGCCGATATCAGCGGTCTGGCCTTCGATCGAGCCTTCATGGTGACGGAAACCGATGGCACCTTTATTACTGCCCGCCAGTTTCCTCAGATGGTCAAGTTTACCCCCTCGCCTTTGCACGACGGTATTCACCTGACGGCAGTCGACGGCAGCAGCGCGATAATCCGCTTTGCGGATTTTGCCCCTCAGGGCGAGCCGACCGAAGTGTGGGGTAACCACTTCACCGCGCTGATCGCGCCAGCATCGGTAAACCAGTGGCTCAGCGGTTTCTTTAATCGTGACGTTCAGCTCCGCTGGTTAGGGCCACAGCTGACCCGACGGGTGAAACGCCATGACGCGGTTCCCCTCAGCTTCGCCGATGGCTTTCCCTATTTATTAACCAATGAAGCCTCATTGCGCGATCTGCAAAGCCGCTGTCCGGCAAGCGTGCGCATGGAACAGTTTCGCCCCAATTTGGTCGTGACCGGCGCCGCGGCCTGGGAAGAAGACAGTTGGAAAGTGATTCGTATCGGCGAGGTGGTGTTTGAGGTGGCAAAGCCCTGCAGCCGCTGCGTGCTGACCACCGTCAGTCCGGAACGTGGGCAAAAGCATCCCTCCGGCGAACCGCTGGCCACCCTGCAGCGCTTCCGTACCGCGCTGGATAACGGCGATGTGGATTTCGGTCAGAACCTGATCGCCCGCAACAGCGGCGTCGTGCGGGTTGGCGATGAAGTGGAAGTGCTAACGCGCGGCCCGGCAAAAGCCTACGGTGCTGGCGAGAGCGACGAGACGCTGGCGGTAGACCAGCAGCAAAATTCCGTGGTAGAGATAGCGTGGCAGGGGCAGAGTTTTAACGGCAATACGCAGCAGGTCCTGCTGGAACAACTGGAGCAAAAAGGCATTCGCATTCCCTACTCCTGTCGGGCCGGCATCTGTGGCAGCTGCCGTATCCGGCTGGAAGAAGGTGAAGTCAGCCCGCTGAAGAAAAACGCGGTGGCGGCAGATGGCACCATTCTGTGCTGTAGCTGCGTACCTAAAACTGCTTTACGGCTGGCGCCTTAGCCAACAGGGTGTTTACACCGCCTGACCCAGACTGTAGCTGGCGGCACCTGATGCCGGTTGCAGTCGGTCGTTCATAATTTTAATCACGTCACCAAGCTGCAAAATACGTCCTGCGACCGTCACTCCCGGCTGGGCCAGCAAACACAGGGCCGCATTTTCCCCGGGTTCAACCACCAGCAAATTCACCTGTTGCCCGCTATCGCTGAGCCAGGCACTGGCGGCGTCACCGGTGACCGGCTGCCAGCTGGCGTCATGAGAGGTGAAATGCCAGCTTTTCGGCATTTGTGGTTTCAGGAAGCGAATCGCGACCAGCGCATTCAGGACTAATTCCGCGCGCTGCTCTTTCGATAATTCTATATCGCGACATTTTTCTTCGAAGGAAAAATAAAGCGCGGCATCGTCAACGCAGAATCCGGATGGCGCGAAGGCGTCCGGGGTTAACATCCGACGCGCAAAACGCGAACGGAACAACATACCATTGGCCAAATCGAGCATCATACGATCGTGCTCTTCATCGTAATACCAACGCCAGTTATCGTCAGGTTTAATTCGCATCGTCTACCAATCCTCTTTTGCGTCCAGCCCTATATCCGTCATACTTCAAGTTGCATGTGCGTTGCCTTTCCTCGTTCACCCCAATCACTTACTTCAGTAAGCTCCTGGGGATTCCCTGCGTCGACGCCTTCCTGCAACTCGAATTATTTTGGCTATAAATTCATGGCATCCTGCAACAAAATTATTTCCAAAATTAAGAAAAGACTAAAATGTCTAAATAAGCAACAATGAAGGAATATAAAACAACCAGGGCCGGAAATAAAGCCCTGGGTGGGATCAGAGGGGGAAAAGATTAGATATGGGTAACAATTTCTTTAATCAGGGGTGGCCCTTTAAAAATAAACCCGGAATAAATCTGGACGAGACTCGCCCCTGCCGCCATTTTTTCTCGCGCGGCGATCACTGAATCAATCCCGCCGACACCGATAATCGGTAACCGACCATTTAATTCCGCCGCCAGCATGCGGATAATTTCTGTACTCTTCAGTTGCAGCGGACGACCGCTAAGACCACCGGTTTCATCACAGAATTTCATTCCCTGTACCAGCGAACGATCGAGGGTGGTATTGGTCGCGATGACGCCATCAATATTATGGCGAACTAAACTATCGGCGACCTGGATCAATTCTTCGAGAGAAAGATCCGGCGCGATCTTTACCGCCACTGGAACATATTTTTGATGCTTCTGCTGGAGTTCCAGTTGCTTATTTTTAATACCGGAAAGCAGATCGTCGAGGGCCTCACCATATTGCAAGGTACGCAGCCCTGGCGTATTCGGTGAAGAGATATTAATGGCGATATAACCGGCATAAGGATAGATTTTTTCCATACAAATCAGATAATCATCTTTACCCTGCTCGACCGGCGTGTCTTTATTCTTGCCGATATTAATGCCGAGGATACCGTCAAAATGCGCCTTTTTGACGTTCTCAACCAGGTTATCAACGCCGTGGTTATTAAAGCCCATGCGGTTGATCAAACCTTCCGCATCAACCAGACGGAAGATCCTCGGCTTGTCGTTACCCGGCTGCGGGCGCGGCGTCACGGTACCAATTTCAATGGAGCCGAACCCCATTGCACCGAGCGCGTCGATGCACTCGCCATTCTTATCCAGCCCTGCGGCCAGACCCAGTGGATTCTTAAATGTGAGACCCATGCAGGTGACCGGTTTGGTCGGCACCTTCTGGCGAACCAGCATTTCCAGCGGCGTACCTGATACTCGGCGTAATTGTTGAAAAGTAACTTCATGAGCGCGCTCAGGATCGAGCTGAAAAAGGGCTTTACGAACGAAGGGGTAGTACATGAACTCTCCTGGATTCCCGGTGGCAAACCGGGGGCGTATTATGTTCGATCGGCGCCAGAAAGGGAATTGACCTACAACAAAAAATCTCGCATCCGACGCAAACGTTTTCTTCTCTCCCCTCCCATTATGCAAATTCTGACAAAACAAGGGTGGAAAAATCATTTAGGGAAATAAATCGCCTCTGTCACACTGCTCGCAAATGTTATCAATTATAGATAAATGCAAACATTTGGTTATAAGGAGAGAGACGATGCGTGTCATTACACTTGCGGGTAGCCCGCGCTACCCTTCCCGTTCCAGTGCGCTTCTGGAATATGCCAGAGCAACCCTCTCCGCGGCTGATGTTGAAGTTTGCCACTGGCACCTGCAAAACTTTGCCCCGGAAGATCTGCTTTATGCCCGTTTTGATAGCCCGGCGCTGCAGACTCTGAATGAACAACTGTCCGGCGCAGACGGGCTGATTATCGCCACTCCGGTCTATAAAGCGTCGTTTTCCGGTGCTCTGAAGACCCTGCTCGACCTGCTGCCGGAACGAGCGCTGGAGGGGAAAATCGTCCTGCCGCTGGCCACCGGCGGCACTATCGCCCATATGCTGGCGGTGGATTATGCCCTGAAGCCGGTCCTTAACGCCCTGAAGGCCCAGGAGATCCTCCATGGCGTCTTTGCTGACGATAGCCAGATAACCGACTATCAACACAAGCCGCAGTTTACGCCGAACCTGCAGGGCCGCCTCGATCAGGCGCTGGAAACCTTCTGGCAAGCGCTGCACCGCACCGCCAGCCGGGCCCCTGGCCTCAAGACCATTCGCGGGGTGGAGCATGCGTAATATCCTGCGAACCCTGACCCTCAGCGGGTTACTGACGTTTTCTGCCCTGAGCCACGCGGCGGAACCCGCACCGGAAGCGCTGCGCATCGGCTACCAAAAAGGCAGCGTCAGTATGGTGCTGGCCAAAAGCCACCAGTTGCTGGAAAAACGCTATCCGAATACCGCTATCTCCTGGGTGGAATTCCCGGCGGGACCACAGATGCTCGAAGCGTTAAATGTCGGCAGCATCGATCTGGGCAGTACTGGTGATATTCCGCCGATATTTGCCCAGGCCGCCGGGGCCGATCTGGTTTACGTCGGTGCCGAACCGCCGAAGCCCAAAGCGGAAGTGATTCTGGTGGCCCAGGATAGCCCGATAAAAAGCGTAGCGGAACTCAAGGGACGTAAAGTCGCGTTCCAGAAAGGTTCCAGCTCCCACAACCTGCTGCTGCGGGCCTTACAGCAAGCTGGCCTGAAAATCAGCGATATTCAACCGGTCTATCTGGCGCCTGCCGACGCTCGCGCGGCGTTCCAGCAGGGCAACGTGGATGCCTGGGCTATTTGGGATCCTTATTACTCTGCGGCGCTACAGCAAACCCACGCCCGGGTATTGAAAGATGGCAGCGACCTGAAACAAACCGGCTCTTTCTATCTCGCTGCGCGCCCCTATGCCGATAAAAACCCGGCCTTTATTACCGGCGTACTGGAAACATTCAGCCAGGCGGATGCCCTGACCCTGAGCCAGCGTCCGCAAAGCATTACCTTACTGGCAAAAACCATGGGTGTGCCGGAAGCGGTGATCGCCAGCTATCTTGACCATCGCCCGCCCACCACTATCACCCCGGTCAGTGCCGAAACGGCCGCTCGCCAGCAGCAAACCGCCGACCTGTTCTATGAGAACAAACTGGTACCGAAAAAAGTCGATATCCGCACCCGAATCTGGCAGCCCGCCGTGGCACAAGGAGCAAAATCATGAGTTTAAATATGTTCTGGTTTTTACCGACCCACGGCGATGGCCGCTACCTTGGTACTGACGAAGGTGCCCGTCCGGTGGATCATGGCTATCTGCAACAGATCGCACAAACCGCCGACCGTCTTGGGTTTACCGGCGTGCTGATCCCGACCGGCCGCTCTTGTGAAGATGCCTGGCTGGTTGCCGCCTCAATGATCCCAGTGACGCAACGGCTGAAGTTTCTCGTGGCCCTGCGCCCCAGCGTGATGTCCCCTACGGTTGCCGCTCGCCAGGCCGCAACGCTCGACCGTCTGTCCAACGGCCGGGCGTTGTTTAACCTGGTGACCGGCAGCGATCCCCAGGAACTGGCCGGTGACGGGGTATTCCTCGATCATACCGAACGCTACGAAGCCTCGGCGGAATTTACCCATATCTGGCGCCGCCTGATGGAGGGAGAAACGGTCACTTA
Source organism: Klebsiella sp. R390 (assembly GCF_051131745.1). Classification (NCBI taxonomy): domain Bacteria; kingdom Pseudomonadati; phylum Pseudomonadota; class Gammaproteobacteria; order Enterobacterales; family Enterobacteriaceae; genus Klebsiella; species Klebsiella sp. R390. The sequence goes on from NZ_CP180445.1 coordinate 883,450, forward strand.
TAACGGTAAACACCAGCGGGTGCGCGGCGCGAAGCTGCTGTTTCCACCGATCCAGCAGCCACGGCCACCGCTCTACTTTGGCGGATCCTCTGACGTTGCGCAGGATCTGGCGGCGGAGCAGGTCGACCTGTATCTGACCTGGGGAGAACCACCGGAGCAGGTGGCGGAAAAAATTGCCCAGGTGCGGGAAAAAGCCGCGCGTCATGGTCGCCAGGTGCGCTTCGGGATCCGTCTGCATGTGATTGTCCGGGAAACCAATGAAGAGGCCTGGCAGGCGGCTGACAGTCTTATTTCGCACCTTGATGATGAGACCATTGCCCGCGCGCAGGCGGCCTTTGCCAAAACCGACTCGGTCGGGCAACAGCGGATGGCGGCGCTGCATAACGGTCAGCGCGACAAGCTGGAAATCAGCCCCAACCTGTGGGCCGGCGTCGGGCTGGCACGTGGCGGTGCCGGAACCGCACTGGTTGGCGACGCGGCCACCGTGGCCGAGCGCATCAATGAATACGCGGCACTGGGTATCGATAGCTTTATTTTCTCCGGCTACCCGCATCTTGAGGAAGCTTACCGCGTCGGAGAACTGCTGTTCCCGCTGTTGGATGTCAATATTCCGTCGGTCCCGCAGCCGCAGAGCCTGCGCCAGCAGGGCGAGGCGGTCGCCAATGAGTTTATCCCGCGTAAAGTCGCGCAAAGCTAAGGAGTACATCATGGCAAAGTCTGCGCAAAAACTGCTGATGCGGGTAGCTCCCTGGCTGCTGCCGGTGGGAACCGTCATCATCTGGCAACTCGCGTCGTCGGTTGGCTGGTTATCCACCCGTATTCTCCCCTCTCCGGAGGGGGTACTGAAAGCCTTCTGGACGCTCTCCGCCAGCGGCGAACTGTGGCAGCATCTGGCCATCAGCTCGTGGCGGGCGCTGCTGGGCTTTGCCATCGGCGGCTCTATCGGGCTGGTGCTCGGGCTGATCAGCGGCCTCTCGCGCTGGGGCGAACGCCTGCTGGATACCTCAATTCAGATGCTGCGCAATGTGCCGCACCTGGCCCTGATTCCGCTGGTGATTTTATGGTTCGGCATTGACGAAAGCGCCAAAATTTTCCTCGTCGCGTTGGGGACCATGTTCCCGATTTACATCAATACCTGGCACGGCATTCGTAACATCGACCGCGGGCTGCTGGAAATGGCGCGGAGCTACGGCTTATCCGGTTTTGCCCTGTTCCGCCATGTGATTCTGCCCGGCGCCCTGCCCTCCATCATGGTGGGGATCCGCTTCGCCCTTGGCCTGATGTGGTTGACGCTGATCGTGGCCGAAACCATCTCCGCCAACGCCGGCATTGGCTATCTGGCCATGAATGCCCGTGAGTTTTTACAAACCGACGTGGTGGTGGTAGCCATCATTCTTTACGCCATTCTTGGCAAACTGGCCGACGTCAGCGCACAGCTGCTCGAACGCGTGTGGTTACGCTGGAACCCGGCTTATCATCTTCAGGAGGCCAACGCATGACTACTGCCCGTCTCAACCCAGGGATCCCGCTGTTACTGAACGGCGTAAGCAAACGCTACGGCGACAATACCATTCTGAACGCGCTGGATTTACATATTCCTACCGGGCAATTTGTCGCGGTAGTGGGACGCAGCGGCGGCGGCAAAAGCACCCTGCTGCGTCTGCTCGCCGGGCTCGAAAAGCCCAATGACGGCGAACTGCTGGCCGGGGCCACGCCGCTGGCGCAGATCCAGGACGATACGCGAATGATGTTTCAGGATGCGCGATTGCTGCCATGGAAAACGGTGATCGACAACGTCGGCCTGGGACTGAAAGGCGCCTGGCACGACGCGGCCCGCCAGGCATTGGCCAGCGTGGGTCTGGAAAGCCGCGCCGGCGAGTGGCCGGCGGCGCTCTCCGGCGGGCAAAAACAGCGTGTGGCGTTGGCCCGCGCGCTGATTCACCGACCGGGCCTGCTGTTGCTCGATGAGCCGCTGGGCGCGCTGGATGCGTTAACCCGGCTGGAAATGCAGGATTTGATTGTGTCATTGTGGGAACAACACGGATTCACCGTGCTGCTGGTGACGCACGACGTGAGTGAAGCGGTCGCCATGGCCGACCGGGTGCTGTTGATTGAGGACGGTAAAATTGGACTGGATTTAGGGGTGGATATTCCACGCCCACGTCGGACCGGTTCGGCGCGCCTGGCCGAGCTGGAAGCCGAGGTGCTGGACAGAGTCATGAAGCGCGGCACGAGCGAGTCTGCGCCGCGCTTATTGAATCACGGTTAACCACCTTCTGGATTTCCCCGGTTGCGCTGCGCGTACCGGGGATCTCCTGACCGTTATGCCAGAGCTTTACTGATTTTTTCGAACAGATCGCCGGAGAGATTCTCCAGACCTTTCAGCTGCTCCAGCGCCGCGCGCATCAGCGCCTGGCGTTCGGCATCGTAACGTTTCAGACGAATCAACGGTTCAATCAGGCGAGACGCCACCTGCGGGTTACGGCTGTTGAGTTCGGTCAGCATCTCAACCAGGAACTGATAGCCGCTGCCGTCTTCCGCATGGAACGCCGCCGGGTTGCTGCCGGCAAAGGCGCCAATCAGCGAACGAACGCGGTTCGGGTTGCTGATGCTGAAGGAGCGGTGATTCAGCAAGCCGCGCACCGTCTCAACGACATTCGCTGCCGGGCTGGTGGACTGCAGGATAAACCATTTATCCATCACCAGACCGTCCTGATGCCACTTATCGTCATACTCCTGCATCAACGCATCGCGGCAAGGCAGTTCCGCCGCCACCGCCGCCGACAGTGCCGCCAGCGCATCGGTCATATTGTCCGCCTGATGATACTGCGCGACGACCAGCTTATTCGCCAGCTCAACGTCGCCGAACGCCAGGTAACGCAGGCAGGTATTGCGCAGTGAACGCTTGCCGATATCGGCATGTTCCACGCGATAGCTCGCGAGCTTGTTGGCGTTGTAGATCGCCAGGAACTCGTCCGCCAGCTCTTTCGCCAGCGTGCGGGTCAGCGCTTCCCGTACCGCTGCAATAGCGATCGGGTCGATGATGGCAAACAATTCAGCGATTTCGTTGGCGGAAGGCAGCGTCAGAATTTCGGCCGCCAGCGCCGGGTCAATCTTCTCATCCAGCAGGATCGCGCGGAACGCGTCGGCCACATGAATCGGCAGTGACAGCGGCTGGCCCTGCTGATGGCGATTGACGTTCAGCTTGATGTAGGTTGCCAGCAGGCTCTGCGCAGCATCCCAGCGGGAGAAGTCGTTACGCGCATGGCGCATCAGGAACGTCAGCTGCTGATCGCTCCATTTATACTCCAGCTTCACCGGAGCGGAAAACTCGCACAGCAGCGCCGGGACCGGCTGGAAGTAGACGTTGTCGAACACAAACGTCTGCTCGGCCTGGGTCACGTTCAGCACGTGATGCACCGGATGACCGCCCTTCTGCAGCGGGATAACCTTGCCTTCGTTGTCATACAGTTCGATATCGAACGGAATGTGCAGCGGCTGTTTTTCCGGTTGTTCCGCCGTCGGCGGCGTACGCTGACTGATGGTCAACGTATACTGTTCGGTTTCCGGATTGTAGTCATCATGGACGCTCACCACCGGCGTACCGGACTGGCTGTACCAGCGACGGAAATGGGACAGGTCGACATTGGAAGCATCTTCCATCGCCTGGACAAAGTCATCGCAGGTGGCAGCGCTGCCGTCATGACGTTCGAAGTACAGCTGCATCCCTTTCTGGAAGTTGGCTTCACCCAACAGGGTGTGCAGCATGCGGATCACTTCGGCCCCTTTTTCATACACCGTCAGGGTGTAGAAGTTGTTCATCTCAATGACCATATCCGGGCGGATAGGATGAGCCATCGGGCTGGCATCTTCAGCGAACTGCATGCCACGCATGGTGCGAACGTTGCTAATCCGGTTAACCGCACGTGAACCCAGGTCAGAACTGAACTCCTGATCGCGGAACACGGTCAGCCCCTCTTTGAGGCTCAGCTGGAACCAGTCGCGACAGGTGACGCGGTTACCGGTCCAGTTATGGAAATATTCGTGACCAATGACTCGTTCGATATCAAGGTAGTCTTTATCGGTCGCAGTATCGGTACGGGCCAGCACGTATTTGGAGTTAAAGACGTTCAGTCCTTTGTTCTCCATGGCGCCCATATTAAAGAAGTCGACGGCGACGATCATATAGATGTCGAGGTCGTACTCGAGGCCGAAACGGGTTTCGTCCCATTTCATGGAGTTTTTCAGCGACGTCATCGCCCACGGCGCGCGATCGAGGTTGCCGCGGTCAACGAACAGCTCCAGCGCCACTTCGCGCCCGGAACGGGTTTTAAAGGTATCGCGTAGCACGTCGAAATCACCAGCCACCAGCGCAAACAGATAGCACGGTTTCGGGAACGGGTCCTGCCACTGGATCCAATGACGCCCCTGCTCCAGTTCTCCCTGAGCAACGCGGTTGCCGTTGGAAAGCAGGTACGGATACTTCGCTTTATCGGCGATAATTTTGGTGGTGAAACGCGCGAGGACATCCGGACGGTCCAGGTACCAGGTAATATGCCGGAACCCTTCAGCTTCACATTGGGTACACAGCGCTTCGCCAGACTGATACAGGCCTTCCAGCGCGGTATTGGCCGCCGGGCTGATTTCATTGACGATAGTCAGGGTGAAATGTTCCGGTAATCCTTCGATCACCAGCTGGTTATTTTCTTCTTTATAGTGGCTCCACGGCTGGCCATCTACTTTCAGGGAGACCAGCGTCAGGTCTTCACCATCCAGACGCAACGGCACGTCAGACGCCGCCGCGTGACGGGAGACTTTACTCTCTGCCGTAACAACGGTTTTCTCGGCATCCAGGTCAAAGGTCAAATCGATATCGCTAATCAGATAATCCGGCGTACGGTAATCGTGGCGGTATTTGGCTTGGGGCTGTTGTGTCATAAAAAACCTTTAGCATGTTCCATAAAGTGTCGAACCCAGTCTATTCCTGTTGTGTAGATCGCGCTACGCAGAATCTTCATCTTTTCAATGCCAAACACGAAATTTGCTACATATCGATAACATTAGAGGCACGAAATGCACTCGACCCGCTATAAAGCTTGTGGTGTGATCCCTGTTCAATATATTAAACTAGGCCTCGCAAATGACCGCCAGCGTCGCCATCGATCGCCACAGCGGGACAGAGTCGGGTAATAAAGGTATACTCCGCCTCCTTTTTTCTGCTTCGGTTTTGATGGAAACGCTCCAGTGAGAGGACGCTACTGCGCACCATGACACAATTCACTTCTCCTGTACTGCACTCGCTGCTTGATACGGATGCCTACAAGCTGCATATGCAGCAGGCTGTCTTCCACCGCTACAACGATGTGCACGTTGCGGCGGAGTTCCGCTGCCGTGGTGACGATTTACTCGGTATCTACGCCGATGCGATCCGCGAGCAGGTTGAGACCATGCGTGACCTGACGCTGCAGGACGATGAATATCACTGGTTGTCTACCCTGCCGTTCTTTTCTCAAGATTATCTCGACTGGCTGCGCAACTTCCGCTACGACCCGAGCCAGGTCAGCGTCAGAAACGACAACGGCAAGTTGAATATTCGCCTGTCCGGCCCGTGGCGCGAAGTGATCATGTGGGAAGTCCCGCTGCTGGCAGTAATCAGCGAGCTGGTTCACCATTATCGCTCACCGGAAATCAGCGTCGATTTGGCGCTGGACACGCTCGAACACAAGCTGGCCGACTTCACGCAGATGACCGCAGACCTCGATATCAGCGGCTTCCGTCTGATGGACTTCGGCACCCGCCGCCGTTTCTCGCGAGAGGTGCAGCAGGCCATCGTTGAACGCCTGCAGCAGGAATCATGGTTTGTCGGCACCAGCAACTACGATCTGGCCCGCCGTCTGAATCTGACGCCCATGGGCACCCAGGCACACGAATGGTTCCAGGCGCATCAGCAAATTAGCCCTAACCTCGCCAGCAGCCAGCGCGCAGCACTGGCGGCATGGCTGGAAGAGTACCCCGACCAGTTGGGGATCGCCCTGACCGACTGCATTACCATGGATGCGTTCCTGCGGGATTTCGGCCCGGAGTTTGCTACCCGCTATCAGGGCCTGCGCCATGATTCTGGCGATCCGGTTGAGTGGGGAGAGAAAGCCATCGCGCACTACCACAAGCTGGGGATCGACCCGCTGAGCAAAGTGCTGGTGTTCTCCGATAATCTCGATCTGGCCAAAGCGGTGGATTTGTATCGCCACTTTGCATCACGGGTTAATCTCAGTTTCGGTATTGGTACGCGTTTAACCTGCGATATTCCTCAGGTGAAACCGTTAAATATCGTCATCAAGCTCGTGGAGTGTAACGGCAAGCCAGTCGCCAAACTCTCTGACAGCCCCGGCAAAACCATCTGCCACGATAAAGCCTTTGTCCGGGCGCTGCGTAAAGCTTTCGATCTGCCGCCGGTGAAAAAGGCCAGTTAATCATCATAAGGAGCCGTTCTGGCTCCTTTCCTTTATTTATTTCCGAAATCTCCCCTTCACGGTGCGAAATCTACTTGTCTGACGGAAGATGACAGGTAACATAGATATCCCCCCATCACTGGGGGATACCGATTTTTTTTATTGGACTACGAATAGAGAGACTATTATGAGCGTTGTGCCTGTAGCCGACGTACTCCAGGGCCGTGTTGCCGTTGACAGCGAAGTCACCGTGCGCGGATGGGTGCGTACTCGCCGAGATTCAAAAGCTGGCTTTTCCTTCCTGGCCGTCTATGACGGTTCCTGCTTTGATCCTGTACAGGCCGTTATTAATAATTCTCTGCCCAATTACAATCAGGAAGTGCTGCGCCTGACCACCGGCTGCTCGGTTATCATTACCGGCAAAATCGTCGCCTCCCAGGGCCAGGGTCAAAGTTTTGAAATCCAGGCCAGCCACGTTGAAGTGACCGGTTGGGTAGAGGATCCGGATACCTATCCGATGGCCGCCAAGCGTCACAGCATTGAGTACCTGCGTGAAGTCGCGCACCTGCGCCCGCGGACCAACCTGATTGGCGCCGTTGCCCGCGTTCGTCATACCCTGGCGCAAGCGTTGCACCGTTTCTTTGACGAGCAAGGTTTCTTCTGGGTATCGACGCCGCTGATCACCGCATCCGATACCGAAGGTGCCGGCGAAATGTTCCGCGTCTCCACGCTGGATCTGGAAAACCTGCCGCGCAACGATCAGGGCAAAGTAGATTTCGATAAAGACTTCTTCGGCAAAGAGTCGTTCCTGACCGTATCCGGCCAGCTGAACGGCGAAACTTATGCCTGTGCGCTGTCCAAAATCTACACCTTTGGCCCGACCTTCCGCGCCGAAAACTCCAACACCAGCCGCCACCTTGCGGAGTTCTGGATGCTGGAGCCGGAAGTGGCATTCGCTAACCTGAACGACGTTGCCGGCCTGGCGGAAGCCATGCTGAAGTACGTCTTCAAAGCGGTACTGGAAGAGCGTGCCGACGATATGAAATTCTTCGCCGAACGCGTAGATAAAGAAGCCGTATCGCGTCTGGAACGCTTTATTGATGCCGATTTCGCCCAGGTCGATTACACCGATGCCGTCACCATTCTGGAAAACTGCGGCAAGCAGTTTGAAAATCCGGTGTACTGGGGTGTTGACCTCTCTTCCGAGCATGAGCGCTATCTTGCAGAAGAGCACTTCAAAGCGCCGGTCGTCGTCAAAAACTACCCGAAAGACATCAAGGCGTTCTATATGCGCCTTAACGAAGACGGTAAAACCGTCGCGGCAATGGATGTTCTGGCACCGGGTATCGGCGAAATCATCGGTGGTTCTCAGCGTGAAGAGCGTCTGGACGTGCTGGATGCCCGTATGGCGGAAATGGGCCTGAATAAAGAAGACTACTGGTGGTATCGCGATCTGCGTCGTTATGGCACCGTTCCGCACTCTGGCTTCGGTCTGGGCTTTGAACGTCTGATCGCCTATGTCACCGGCGTACAGAACGTGCGTGATGTCATTCCGTTCCCGCGTACGCCGCGCAGCGCTACATTCTGATTGTTTTTCCTTATTACCCTAAAGGCCAGCGTATGCTGGCCTTTTTTTATGTCAAGATTTGTTAACAAGTCTTAATTAATCTAAACATCAAGCCTTCCGCGTCACATTTATGTTACTCACTATTACGACTCGTTGAGTAAGGATAAATCGCACCTTATGTTCATTCCTCGATGAACCATCTGATAATTTTGTTCATTTTTTAACCTCTCACCGCACAAGATGCAAAGACAAACGCTGAGTGAAAAAAAAGCGAAATGCACACACAAAATACACAATCGCTGCTTTATCTAAATTAATCATAATTAATTCATATAGATATATATGGACTGGTGATTTAGCGAGCAAAGTGGAACGGAATTTTGATTGAGTTCACAAAGTTCCCCAAAAAACACATTTTGTTACATACTCTTTCTTATTGTTACTCATATGCGACATTGGTAGCATTTTCCGGCTAGCGAAACGCTGGCGCGGATGGAAAGATGCCTTCAGACACCAAACTATCATCAATGGTTCTGTAAGTTTTTATTGACAGAATGTATTGGCGGCAGTGGCAAGTGTTCATATAAAAATATTAATGAGGGTAATAAATAATGATGAAGCGCAATATTCTGGCAGTGGTAATCCCTGCCCTGCTGGTAGCCGGCGCAGCAAATGCTGCAGAAATCTATAATAAAAACGGCAACAAACTGGATTTCTACGGCAAAATGGTTGGCGAGCACGTCTGGACCACCAACGGTGACACCAGCAGCGACGACACCACCTATGCTCGTATCGGCCTGAAAGGCGAAACCCAGATCAACGACCAACTGACCGGTTACGGCCAGTGGGAATACAACATGGACGCGTCCAACGTTGAAGGTTCCCAGGGGACTAAAACTCGTCTGGCATTCGCCGGTCTGAAAGCGGGTGAATACGGTTCATTCGACTATGGTCGTAACTACGGTGCGATCTACGACGTTGAAGCGGCAACCGATATGCTGGTTGAGTGGGGCGGCGATGGCTGGAACTACACCGACAACTTCATGACCGGTCGTACCAACGGCGTTGCAACCTACCGTAACTCTGACTTCTTCGGTCTGGTTGACGGCCTGAGCTTCGCGCTGCAGTACCAGGGTAAAAACGACGCCAGCTCTCGTAACGTTCACAAACAGAACGGCGACGGTTTCAGCACCTCCGCAACCTACGCGTTTGACAATGGTATCGCACTGTCTGCTGGCTACTCCAGCTCTAACCGTAGCGTAGATCAGAAAGCTGATGGCAACGGCGACAAAGCTGAAGCATGGGCAACTTCTGCGAAGTATGATGCGAACAACGTCTACGCAGCTGTGATGTACTCCCAGACTTACAACATGACTCCGGAAAACCAGGACGTCTACTTCGCCAGCAAAACTCAGAACTTTGAAGCCGTTGCTCAGTACCAGTTCGACTTCGGTCTGCGTCCGTCCATCGGTTACGTACAGACCAAAGGTAAAGACCTGCAGAGCCGTCCTGGCTTCTCCGGCGGCGATGCTGACCTGGTTAAATACGTCGAAGTGGGTACCTGGTACTACTTCAACAAGAACATGAACGTCTACGCAGCATACAAATTCAACCTGCTGGACGACAACGATTACACCAAAACTGCTGGCGTTGCTACCGACGATCAGGCAGCGGTTGGTATCGTTTACCAGTTCTAATCTGCAGTACACCCCTTCGTGATATGCCTAAAAAGCAGGACTTCGGTCCTGCTTTTCTCATTTAGTAAGATAAAGATCGTAACTTTCGAAAACCTTCTCGCTTTTTGTCGCAAACGGTTGGCAATTTGTAAATCTCCCGTTACCCTGATAGCGAAATTCCCTCAGTAATCACAATGGAACCTCGTCATGTTTGAGAACATTACTGCCGCCCCTGCTGACCCCATTTTAGGCCTGGCCGATCTGTTTCGTGCCGATGACCGTCCGACTAAAATTAACCTCGGGATTGGTGTTTACAAAGACGAAACGGGTAAAACCCCGGTCCTGACCAGCGTCAAAAAAGCAGAGCAGTACCTGCTGGAAAATGAAACCACGAAAAACTATCTGGGTATCGACGGTATTCCGGAGTTTGGCCGCTGCACCCAGGAGCTGCTGTTTGGTAAAGGCAGCTCAATCGTCAGCGACAAGCGCGCACGTACCGCCCAGACTCCAGGCGGCACCGGCGCTCTGCGCGTTGCGGCAGACTTCCTGGCAAAAAATACCTCAGCGAAACGCGTCTGGGTAAGCAATCCAAGCTGGCCGAACCACAAGAGCGTGTTCAACTCCGCGGGCCTCGAAGTATGCGAATACACTTATTATGATGCGGCCAACCACGCGCTGGATTTTGACGGCCTGCTGGCAAGCCTCAGCGAAGCCCAGGCCGGTGACGTGGTTCTGTTCCACGGTTGCTGCCATAACCCAACCGGTATCGATCCGACGCTGGATCAGTGGCAACAGCTGGCACAGATGTCCGTCGAAAAAGGCTGGCTACCGCTGTTCGATTTCGCCTACCAGGGCTTTGCCCGTGGTCTGGAAGAAGATGCTGAAGGTCTGCGTGCATTCGTTGCGCTGCATAAAGAGCTGCTGGTTGCCAGCTCCTACTCGAAGAACTTTGGTCTGTATAACGAGCGTGTGGGCGCCTGTACGCTGGTGGCCGCCGATGCCGATACCGTTGACCGCGCTTTCAGCCAGATGAAGTCGGTGATCCGTGCCAACTACTCCAACCCGCCGGCTCACGGTGCTTCTGTGGTCGCCACAATCCTCAGCAACGACGCACTGCGTGCAATCTGGGAGCAAGAGCTGACCGATATGCGCCAGCGCATTCAGCGCATGCGTCTGCTGTTTGTTAATACGCTGCAGGAAAAAGGCGCCAGCCGTGACTTCTCTTTCATCATCAAGCAAAACGGCATGTTCTCGTTTAGCGGCCTGACCAAAGAGCAGGTGCTGCGTCTGCGTGAAGAGTTCGGCATCTACGCCGTGGCCTCCGGGCGTATCAACGTAGCGGGTATGACGCCAGATAACATGGCACCGCTGTGTGAAGCGATCGTCGCCGTGCTGTAATCTCGCCGGCAGAAAAAATAAAGGCCGCTGACGCGGCCTTTATTACATTCCCCACACGATAAATTACCAGACCGGCATTTCATCCTGCAGGAAGGGGTTGTGCAGGCGCTCATACCCCAGCGTCGATATCGGACCGTGACCGGGAATAAACGTCACATCATCACCCAACGGCAATAATTTACGTTTAATCGCATCAATCAGTTGCCCATGATCGCCGCGCGGGAAATCGCTGCGCCCGACGCCCCCTTTGAAAATCACATCGCCGGAAATCAGCAAGCGTGAAGCATCATCAAAAAAGACAACGTGTCCAGGCGTATGCCCCGGGCAGTGCAGTACCTGCAGAGAAACATTCCCTACGCTGACCACGTCGCCTTCATTGAGCCAGCGATCCGGCTGCAGCGGCTGGCAATCTTCCAGACCGAACATCCGGCTTTGCGCTGGCAGCCCTTCCAGCCAGAACTCATCTTCTTTTTCCGGACCGATAACCGGCACACCGTAATGCTGTGCCAGTTCAGCCGCCGCACCAACGTGATCGAGATGACCATGGGTGAGCAAAATCTGCATCAGGCTAACGCCCGCTGCGGTTACTTCCTGTTTGATTCGCTCGGCGTCGCCGCCCGGATCGACCAGTGCGGCGAGCCGGGTTTGTTCACACCAGATTAAAGAACAGTTCTGAGCGAACGCGGTGACCGGAATAATACGATAGTTCATGATGCTCCTTTCGTTACCAGTGCCTGACCGGACCGGTATCAATATGCACAAAATTGCTACGTGGGTAGTATCCTACACCACCTGCGCCCATAGATAACGCCGCTTTGCGAACATTGCTTAACGAAATGCCTTCAATATGAAAATCCATGGCCTGACCCTTGGTGTGATAGCTATGTTTAGCCACACCACGGCTTCGTGCGCGAAGCTCGTCATTGGTATCGAGAGAACGATAGCCAGAGATAAGCTGGACAGGTTTATTGGTGCCAAGTAATCCCTGCAGACGATAGAGGTGATCAAACAAACTCGGATCGATAGTCTTAATTTTATTCGCGCGGAAATCGCGGAAGAAATGATTAAGTCTTGCTAATTCATCCTGAATATAGCCTCTGCCATCGAAAAACTCCGCCTTGAGTGATTCACCAGTGTGCAGGTTATTCAACGTCAGAATACGCGGTCGGGGGGTCGAGAGGGTGGCAAATGCCGGCGCAGGCAGAATGGCTGCAGCACCGAGCGCAGCCCCGCCTAACGCCAGCAGTTTGCGGCGATTAGCGTCAAATTTGTCCATGATAATCAGGTCTACAAGTAAATGAATCGAATATATGCACTTCTGGCGCACGAAAGGCACCTTACCGGGCATTATTGCCAACGTCAAGGTAGCCTAACCCCAGTAAACACAGGCCCTGTAGACGCACAGAGCCTGTTTTTACCACGTATTAGGACAACAAATTTGGTTGAACTACTTCATTTACCTGATTAATTGTTCCGCTTTTGGCAGAATTTGTGCGCCAGATCGCGCGGTGAGATCGTAATTGTAAATATCTGTACGATATTGCATGCGGCCATCAGCCCCGACGAACGCCGTTAAATAGTAAAGATTGACCGGAATATTTTGACGGATATTCACATAGCGAGTGTCGCCCTGCTTCAGCGCATCAGAAATCCGCGAGTCGTTCCAGCCCGCATCCTGCAGCAGCATATTCGCCAGTTCAGAAGCTTTATTTACCCGCACGCAGCCAGAGCTTAACGCCCGGACATCTTTCTGGAACAGGTTATGGTTCGGCGTATCGTGCAGATAGATGGCATCAGAGCTTGGCATGTTGAACTTATAGCGGCCCAATGAATTACGTGCACCTGGCGCCTGCTGGAAACGGAACGGCAAATTGTTTTCGGTGATCGTCGACCAGTCAACCCGGTACGGATCGATCGCCTCTTTACTGTTCCAGCCGCGCATCACGGTATAACCGTGCTGTTCAAGATAACCGGGGTCGTTACGCACCTTCGGCAGAATATCTTTGCGCGCCAGCGTTGGCGGGACGTTCCACGGCGGGTTAACCACCACGTTATTCAGCGCGCTGCTCATCATCGGCGTTTTACGATCCGGGCGACCGACGATCACCCGCGATGCCAGAACCTGGCTGCCATCCTGATAATAAACCAGTGAAAACGCCGGAATATTTACCATAATGCCGGTCGACAGTTTGCCCGGCAGCAAGCGTAAGCGTTGAATATTTAACGCCAGCACTCCAGCGCGTTGGGCCGCCGAGACGTTCAGCCAGTCGCGTGTCGATTGACCAATGACGCCATCGGCGCCCAGCCCCTGCCATGCCTGAAAACGTTTCACCGCGTCGACGAGCTGACGGTCGTAGACCCCGCGCGTCGCTGCTTTACCCTTCTTCACCGCCGACGGGCTGACGACATCTCCCGGCAAGGCAATGTTAGCCGCATCGTCGAGCATACCGTTGCGCTGTAAGATTTCACGCAGCGCGCCAATATCATTACTCCACTCGCCCGGTCGCAGCGAGGTCGTGCTGGTCAACTGCGGCCACGGACGCGAATCCGCCACCAGCGACAGCAGCGCGCGGTGCATTGCCTCATATTGCGGATGCGTTGGTGCCAGCCCGGCAATAAACGGCACCAGCGCGCCGTTATCCAGTGCCAGCTGCCACTGATTAATCACCGACAGCGGTGGCGTCGCCATCGTGTACGGCCTGGTGCCATACAGCCAACGATTCCCCTGTACCGGAATGCCGCTGATAAAATGCAGGTAGCCCATCATGGCGTCAGACAGCACGATATCACGTGCCATGCCGCTGACCGCCGGATCGGTCAGCAGGCTCACCCAGGTGGTGAACTGCGGTTGAAACCCGGCGATAGCAACCTCAGCCAGCTGCTGCTGGAAGGCCTGAACCGCCTCGCGGTTCTCCCACATCGGTTTCATGTCCCTGGCCGCATACAGCGCCACCAGCGGATTCATAAACACTGGCTGATAGCCCGCCGGCAGCAGTGCTGTCATATCGGCGCGACTTTTCTCTACGGCACCGGCAGCCTGAGGCTGTTCACCGGCCATTTTAGCGACCGCCGCCGACTGGCCGACGCTCTGGCTTAGCGCAGACGACAGCTCTCCTAAAGTTGCGGAGCTGTCCGTTGGTACGACTTCAGGCTCTTCGGCCTGGGCATTGAACAGTGGAGCAAATGCCAGAGCCAGGCTCAAACTCAGCGCTGACAATGAACAACCATATCGTTTCTTTAGCAACATCCCTTGCCCCCCTGTTGACACATTGCTGCCCACAAATTAGGGCTTACTCTCAGTATATGAAGGCGAAAGCGCTTTTGCTTTCCCAAATGTAAAGAAGTTTAAAGATTATACAACGTTACGGTAGCAGATCCGACAACAAAAAGGGCGACATCATGTCGCCCTTTTATCTATCAATCATCCCTTTCAGGAAGCATCCGCCGTTCCCGGCAGCGTTTCCGGCAGCTGGGCGGCGAAACCGCGCAGCCCGACCACGTGGACGTGTTCGTGATTATTAAACACTTTACGCACGAGTTTGTAGGTAGTGCCTTTTTCCGGACTGATGTTTTCCGGCGCGGCAATAATCAGCTGCATCTCGAGACGCTCGCACAGCTCAAACAGCGTGGCGATAGAGCGGGCATCGAGACGCGCCGCTTCGTCGAGGAACAGCAGACGGCATGGCGACAGGTCTTTTCCGCGCAGACGGCGAGACTCGTCTTCCCAGCTCTGCACAACCATCACCAGAATTGACATCCCGGTACCGATCGCTTCCCCGGTCGACAGCGCACCGGATTCCGCGCGCAGCCAGCCGTCTGAACCACGGTTGACTTCCACTTCCATCTCCAGATAGTTGCGGTAGTCGAGCAGCTCCTCGCCGATGGTCTGCGGCGTGCGTTGCCCCATATCAATCTGCGGATTCAGGCGTTGATACAGTTTCGCCAGCGCTTCGGAGAAGGTCAGACGGTTACTGTTAAACAAATCCTGATGCTGTTCATGCTGTTCAGACAACACGTCAAGCAGCGTCGAATGGGTTTCCCGTACGTTGACATTCAGCCGCACGCTGTTGACCTGCCCGAAGGAGACGCTCTGCAGACCCTGGTTGAGCATACGGATACGGTTCTGCTCGCGCTGGATGGTCTTACGAATGATGTTGGCGACGCTGCGGGAGCTAATGGCCAGCTTCTGTTCGCGGTTAGTCAGTTCTTCCGTCAGACGGTTGAGCTCAATCTCCATCTGTTCAATCGCTTCAACCGGGTCATCGGTGCGAATAATATCCTGACGGATACGCTCGCGCAGATGCTGATAAACGGCGACGAAGAACTGAATTTTACGCTCAGGACGTTTTGGATCTTCCGAAACACGCAGCACATCGCGCAGGTGTTCGTTATCCGACACCGCCAGACGCAGCGCACCAAGGGCTTTATCCGACATCGAACGCAGTTCATCCGCAGAGAGATAGGCCAGCTCGCGACGGTGCAGGCGGCGTTCGACGCCGTTGTCTTTCACCAGACGCATGACCGCACACCAGCCCGCTTTGGCACTCACTACCTGCTCACGCATTTCACAGTAGTCGCGCTCAAGCTTACGCAGCTTGCGGGTCAGGTTGTCCATTTCCGCTTCGCAGAAGGTCAGCGCTTTCTCGAGCTGGTTACGGCGTGCGCGGTTGTTGCTTAACTGCGTATGCAGCTCATCGCGACGCGAACGGGCGCGTTCTTCCGCACCGCTATCGGCACGAACGCCGATCTCCTGCAGCTCTTTATACAGATCGCCCAGCAGCTCTTTTTTGGTGTCATAAGAGCTTTTCAGCGAGGCCAGTACCTGATTGTACTGGTTGAGCTGCGCAGAATGGCTGCGCATTGCCTCACGGGCGCGGCTACGTTCCGTTTCAGCCTGCTCCAGACGCTGGCGCAGTTTTTCGTTCAGATCGCTGTTACCGCTCAGCATTTCCGCCGAGTCGGAGTAGCTGAAGTGGGCGCGACGCTGCACCACTTCGCTCAGCGCAAACGCCTGCTGACGCGCATCACGCTGCGTCTGCTGCGAATAGAGATAGTCTTCTTTCAGCTGTTCAAACTGTTCCGGATCGCTTTGCAGTACCGAAACGATCGGCTCCAGCTTCGCCAGCTGATTACCGTGCTGCTGAATAAAGCGCGCCGCTTCCTGGGCTTCATCCAGACGTTCCTGGATTTCGTCCACCCGGTCAGCCAGCGTGTCGTCCGCCAGCAGGCTAAGACGCGGCAACAGACGGTTAAGGGCTGACACGCCCTCTTTCGCCTGCTCAAACTGCACCCGGTTCTGCTGATTATCACTTTCGTGCGTCGTCAGCGCGCGCTCCAGCTCGCCACGGCGGCTGTTGAGCTTGCGGATTTCTTCTTCCGGATCGTCTTCGAAGGCGACCGCCAGATGGCTGCCGATAAAGCGGCTGAAGGCCTGATGCTGACGCTGCGTTTTCTGCACATCAAAAGAGAGAGTCGCAAAACGCTCGGATAAATCTTCACGTTCGGCGTGCAGACTCTCGATGCGGCTTTCACGTGCGGCGCGACCAAACAGCGGCAGCGTCGGGAAGCGTGAATAACGCCATTGGCGATCGGCGACCTTAACCACCACCGCTTTTTCCATCTCATCGACGCTGAATACGCTGTCATCGAATGACTGCGGATCGCCTTCGATCAGATAGAGATCTTCCGGGCAATCTTCCAGCCCTTCAAGATGTTCGGTGATCTGCGACAGATCCGGTACCACGATCGCATGGCGTGACGGGCCGTACAGTGCGGAGAAGTACGGCGCATCTTCGAGGCTGACATCGTCATAGATTTCCGACAACAGCACGCCGCCAAAACGTTCCGCCAGCGCATTAAGACGCGGGTCTTCAGAACCGCCAGGCTGACTGAGACGCTCGATCTCTTCGTCAATGGCCCGTTTACGTGCGCCAACTTCGTCACGCTCAACAATCGCTTCGCGCTCGCGCTCCAGCAGCTGCTGCAGATATTCGGTGACGTCCTGGCTCGATTCAAACTGTTCGCCGCTCTGCTCGCAGAGCTGGTTAAGGCTGTTCTGTGCCGCCAGCCAGACCGGCGCGCGACGCAGCAGAGACTGGGTGCGCGACTGCAGCTGCTCCAGCTCCTGGCGCAGGTTCATGCGCTGCTCGCTGGCGGAAGAGACGCTATCGGACAACGACGCAATACGCGCTTCCAGCTCCTGATGCAGGGCTTCCAGCTCGTCAAAGTCGTAACGTTTACCCTGGCGCTTGCAGAAATCGCTCAGCTGACGTTCGGCATCCTGCTGTTCGCGCAGGCGCTGTTCCAGCTCGGTCAGTCGGCTGCGCAGCCCTTGCGCTTGCTCGGCATGATGTCGCTGATTCACGCCATCACGCAGCAGTTCCCGCGCGATGTCCCAGGCTTCATTTCGCGCCAGTGGGCCATTAATCGCCGCCACCAGCTGATAAGCCTGTTCAAACTGACCGTGCGCCGTTTGCGCGACGCTCATTTTTTGTTCCAGCGACAGCATTTTCTCCGTCGCTTCTTGCTCTTTCGCCTGGAAGGTCTCCAGCCATTCACCGGCGCTTTCCGGGGTTAAATCCGGCAAATGGCACAGCGCTTTTGCTCGCTCCAGCGCCTGCAGCGCCTGGTTGTACTGAATCGCCCGGGTCTGCTGCACGTCCAGCGCCTGCTGGTAGTCAGCAAGCTGGCTTTTCAGCTCATCCACTTCCAGTTCAGCAGCTTCTGCGCGGGCTTCGTTCTCTTCCTGCAGATCGGTCGCTTCTGCAACCACTTCATTCTGCTCTTCAAGACGAATCTGCAGCTCTTCGAGGTCCGCTTCATAGCGCTCGATTTTTTCCTGCTGACGCAGCGCGGTTTGCACCAGATTCAGATGGTCGCTGGCAGCCTGATAATCGGCTTCCAGATCGCCCTCTGCGCCGTTATGCTCCTGCAGTTCGCGGGCCATATCGACGTGCTTGTACTGCTCTGCCGCCAGCTGCGCCCGTGAGGTAAACAGGTCGCGACGGTACTCCAGCGCTTTGTCCAGATGCACCCGGCGTTCGTTGGCGTGGCGCATGTAGTCCGCCGCCACGTAGTTCGTCGCTTCGCTGATCAGGTGTTTAAACAGGTCACGATCGGACTGCGTCACCCGGATCGCTTCAAGCGTCATGCGGTTTTCACGCAGCGCGGCTTCCATGTCCTGGAACGCCTTACGCACGCCGCTGTTTTCCGGCAACAGATAGTCGCGCAGCGAGCGGGTAATGGTGTTGGAGATGCCGCCATACAGCGAGGCTTCAATCAGGCGATAGTATTTACTACGATCCGAGGCCGAGCGTAAACGACGGGCGACCACGCCCAGATCGAACATTAGCGAATGATAATCGGTAATCGAGTTGAACTGCTTAAACTGCACACCTTCCATCGCTTCGAGCTTCTCTTTCAGCTCATTGAGGCTCAGAACACGCGCCTGGCGTTCGTTCAGGGTCTCGGTCAGCAGCTGGGTTGGCTGAATCGCCATCGGCAGCCCCTGGATCGCAAAGGGCTTGATATCCACTTTACGATCGCGACCGGCGATTTGCTGCAGGCGCACGCCCACGACTACGCGTTGATGATGGGAGTTGATAACGTCCAGCACTGAATAACAGACCCCGGCACGCAGCTTACCGTGCAGGCCTTTATCGCGCGAACCGCTGGTGGCGCCGGCCTCGGTGGTGTTACGGAAGTGCAGCAGGGTCAGGTCAGGGATCAACGCCGTGACGAAGGCCGCCATGGTGGTTGATTTCCCGGCACCGTTACCGCCGGAGAGGGTCGTGACCAGCTCATCCAGATCGAAGGTTCGGGCAAAAAAGCCGTTCCAGTTAACCAGCGTTAGCGAGCGAAATTTACCGCGTTCAATCATTACTCTTCCTCCCCGCTATCCGGCTGATGCTCTTCATTTTCGTCATGAAGCTGCAGATGATTTTCCAGCGCCATCGCTTCGCCGTCGCGAATCATACGCAGCTGCGCTTCGCGCGGATCGTCGCCCACGCGCACGTCAGCGCCAAAGCGGAAGACCGATTCGGTAATGCGGAATTTGCTGCTGTCATGGCCCATAAACCAGACCATGCCCAGACGGCGCAGACGGTTGAGCGAGGCGCGGACTTTTTCCTGCAGCTTCTGGCGGTCGAGATCTGAACCGGTGGAGCGGTTGTTTACCAGCTTCAGCAACTTGGCTTCGTCGGCCAGGCTCAGCAGCTCATCGTACAGCTCCTGTTGGGTAAAGATCCCTTCATTGGCCAGACGCTCCGGGCTGAGGTAGAGATAGCAAAGAATTTTGCCCACCATCATATCCAGCTCGGACAGCACGGAACGCGGAATCAACGTGGTGGAACGCGGGCGCAGATAGAAAAACCCTTCCGGCGCGCGAATCAGCTCAACGTTATAGCGAGCGTAAAATTCTTCCAGGTAGTCCTGGAAATCCATCAAAAATGCGTGATTATCCAGCTCGTCCAGACCCACATGGCGGCCTGCACGCAAGGCGCTATCCAGCGCCGGAAATAACGGATTGCCCAACGCCTGCGCCAGTTTAACTGGCATCACTTGTTCAATATTTGTCGATGACATGCGCCTGTACCTTGGCTCCGTAATCATTAATCGGCTGCCATTTTGCCGGCAGTCCGGTGAAATCTGCTTGTGCGACGCCCAGGCGAACGGCCTGATCGACAACGATTCGCGCCACATCAAAATGGCGAGCTCGCGGATACTGCGCCAGATATTCGCGCACCACCAGACCCAGATCCAGCGGCACACCTTTGTCTTTATAGACCACCAGCTGCGCTTCAATCAGCGCGGCAAGCTGTTCGCGAATTTCGTTAAACTCTTCGTACTCCAGATCGGCCGGAAGTTCCCCGGTGACCTCTTCGTCGCGCAGCGCCATCTCTTCATCACGCATATCCAGCAGACGATCGGCGCTGGCGTGAGTCAATGCCCACGGCGCATCAAAATAGGTTTGAATCGACTGGCGCAGACGCTGAGCGAACACGCGGTTTTTATCCATATCGATAGCGGTACGGATAAATTTATGGACGTGACGATCGTAGCCGATCCACAGGTCGATAGCCTGTTGGCCCCAGCTGACGATGCGGTCGAGTTTGCTTTGCAGATCGAAAACCAGGCGGTCAACAAAATGCAAATCATCGCGCGCGATTGTCGCGTCCTGAATTCTCAACAGGTTTGCCTGGAGCTTGTCGCCCGCGGCGTCCAGCGTATCCTGCAGCTCACGCAGCGTACCTGAGGTTTCTGACAGCAGCAGTTCACAGCTGGAGATCGCCGCACGCCAGTCTTTATTCAACAGCTGAGCGATATCATCTTTAACCAGCTGCTGCTGCTCATCCATGATGCGCTGCGTCAGGTCGATACTGTCGAAAATCTCAGCCACCGAGTATTTCAACGGCGCAAAGACGTTGCGATGCCAGTGAAACTCATCGCCGCCCTCTTCAGCGGAATCGGCGGCGCGCTTAAGCTCACCGGCAACGATCGACAGCTGCATAGACAGGCGCAGAGTAGAGAATTCGCGTTGGCGAATATAGTAGTCGGTAATGCCGATACCCAACGGCGTCAGGCGATAAATGGCATTACCTTCCGTAATTTCGCTGGTAAAGCGGTTCAGCAGACGCTGGCGCACCATATCGTTAATCGCGTTATTGGCGCGCTGGCTGATGGTTTCGCTGGTCTGCTCAAACGCATCACTGACGTGGCGGAACGCATCCACCAGTTCTCCCTCAGTCATTTCCCCTTCGAGCCGCTCGCCGTTCAGCGTAGCAACCGCCAGCAGAAAAGAGAGTCTGTCTACCGGCAGCGAAATAGAAAAATCATTTTTTCTGGCCCAGGCAACCAGTTCGGGGACTGTCTGGGAAAATTCACTCATAGTTTATCCTTGCATCTGCGGCTTAAGCGCTGTGACATGAATGTAGCGACCCAGGCTGATATACGGCTCCTGGCGACAGTAGCGCGTCTCCAGCTCCAGCAGCGCCGCAAAATCGTCGCGCTGTTTGCGTTTTTCACGCAGATAATCATGAAACACCCGCACGCCGGTTTTCCCGGTAATGTGCCAGCCCTGCTCTTCCAGCCAGCCATAAACCTGCTGCGGTGAGCGCGGATAGTCCGGCGACAACGTGCGTTTTTTCTTTTTCGGCATGCCAAGCTGTACGTAGTCGAAGTTTCCGACCACCATATTGTGCATCAGCAGACCGTTAGCATTGTAGAACATTAGCGACAATGCACCGCCGGGTCTGACAACGGACCACAGCGCACGCAGCATCTCCTGCGGTTCAGCCACCCACTCCAGTACCGCATGAAACAGTATCAGATCGACCGGGGTTTCCAAATGCTGCGCAATATCCTGAGCAGCGCATTGTACAAAATGCATGTTGTCGATCACACCTTTATCGACAGCCGCCTGTCGGGCGCGAGCCACCATTTCGCCAGAGAGATCGCACAACGTCACATGATGGCCCATTTCCGCCACTTTTACCGCCGTCTGGCCTTCCCCGCCGCCCGCATCCAGGACCCGGAGCGGTCCTGGGCCGAGCTGGCTCAGTAACGGGTGGAGATCCTGCCAGAGGATCGCCTGGCGCAGTTCGCCCTTGGTGGTGCCGTAGATATTGCGCGAAAACTTTTCAGCCATGTCATCGAAATTACGATCCTTCACCGGCGACCCCACCTGCCAAAACAAAACCGCTATTTTGTCATACCCACGCGGAGAATGTAGCGATCTGTTATAAGATCCGGGCATAACTTTGGTTATATGGTTAAAAAAGGAACCACCTGGCATGCTTTTTACTCTGAAAAAGTATTTCGGCGGCATGATGCTGCCGCTTCCCCTGTTGCTGTTGCTGATTGCCGCAGGCATCGCGCTGCTGTGGTTCAGCCGTTTCCAGCGAACCGGAAAAGTATGCGTCAGCGTTGGCTGGTTGCTGTTGGTTGCACTTAGTCTGCAGCCGGTGGCCGATGGTTTGCTCAAGCCTATCGAGGACAAGTATCCAACATGGCGCGGCAGCGAACGGGTTCAGTATGTGGTGGTGCTCGGCGGCGGGTATACCTGGAATCCTGACTGGGCACCCAGCTCCAACCTGATCAACAACAGCCTGCCGCGACTGGCTGAAGGGATCCGACTGTGGCAGGAAAATCCGGGAGCGAAGATGATCTTTACCGGCGCCGCGGCGAAAACCAACCCGGTCAGCACGGCTGAAGCCGGTGCCAGAGTGGCGCAAAGCCTTGGCGTCCCACGCAGCGAAATAATGGTTCTCGATAGCCCGAAAGATACGGAAGAGGAAGCCGCCGCGGTCAAACAGGCCATCGGTGATGCTCCTTTCCTGCTGGTGACTTCCGCGTCGCATTTACCCAGAGCGATGATTTTCTTCCGCCATGCCGGGCTCAATCCGCTGCCGGCGCCGGCTAATCAGCTGGCGATTGAATCGCCGCTCAACCCGTGGGAGCGCGCGATCCCGTCGCCGGTATGGCTGATGCACAGCGATCGTGTCGGGTACGAAACGCTGGGACGCCTCTGGCAGTGGCTAAAAGGGGTATCAGGCGAGCCAGGGCAGGAGTGATTTAGCCGCCAGATCAAACCGGGTGCGGTCAAAGCGCCCGGTATTGACCAGGTTGTCCACCTCATCCCACAGCAAATAGAGCCAGCGCCGCCATACGAAAGATTCTGACACGGGCGCACGGCGCAGATAATGCCACAGCAGTTGTTCCGCCTGCCCGCCGTCAGACAGTCGGAACAGCTCGTATTCACGTGGCGCCCAGAGCATCATGCCCGGCCCAACCATTGCCAGCAGCTGATCGCTACGCGGGTCTTTCAACATACTGCGCAGCGTAAAGCTCCCGTGCACCAGCACGCAGTTATCACTGAAATCTTCAAATAGCGCCGGGAGGCACTCCCGGGAGCGGAACAGGATCCGTTTGTCCTGCATCGTCAGGCCGGTGTCCTGATACAGGTTTAGCGTACTCCACAGCATCTCTACCCGCTGGCGATACCAGTTCGACCACAGATTTTCCTGTGTGCTGTCGACCATACCAACACAACCACCGCTGTCATGACGGTGCCAGGCCAACAGGGCTTCAACGATCTGCTCCTGTAGTTGGTCCCAGCGTTGCGGCGTCCGGGCTGGCGCCTCCACGGAAACGCCGCGCAGTCGCTCAATCAACAGCACATCAGGCCCGGGATGCTCTTCATGAGTTAACACCCCGTACACCACCGGCATCCGCGCGGTGCCGCTGCGTGCAAGCATCGATATTTTCCAGGCCAGCTGGCGGGCAATGCCGGGCGTGGTGAAGCTCCTCGCCAGCAGCGGTAACGGATTTCCCTGTGCATCGTAGAGCGACCATAGCGCCGACAAGGGCTTCTCGCTGACACACTCCACGCGGCTGAGCTTTTCTCCCAGCAGGTGGCTCAGTTCGGTTCGCAACTGTTCCATTCAGATTACCCCTGTGAATACTACTGGTTTCATAATGAGCGCCAGCCGCAGGGATGTCATCGGGTGAGATCAAATTTGGGGTAAAAAATATGGAAAAACAGCGTGAGGATATCCCCTCGCGATGGAGGGGATGAGGAGATTATCGTAGCTCTGCGCGAACGCGGGCCAGATCTTCCGGCGTATCGACACCGGTGCCGGGAACCACTTCAGCCACCGCAACATGGATTTTTTCGCCGTACCACAGCACGCGCAGCTGCTCCAGCATTTCAATCTGCTCCAGCGGGCCTGGCGCCCAGCTGACGTAGCGACGGATAAAGCCGGCGCGATAACCGTAAATCCCGATATGACGTAACAACGAATCGCCAATGGTCTCGCGAGACTGCGCAAAACGATCGCGATCCCACGGGATCGTGGCTCGGGAGAAGTAGAGCGCGTAGCCCTGCTCGTCCATCACCACTTTCACCGCATTGGGGTTGAAGGCCTCTTCGGCATCATGAATCGGCACCGCGAGCGTCGCCATACCGCAGGTATTGGCCGCCAGATTCGCTGCCACCTGACGCACAATCGCCGGTGGAATCATGGGTTCATCACCCTGAATATTGACGATGATGGTGTCGTCACTAAAGCCGCATTTTTCGACAACCTCGGCCAGACGTTCAGTGCCGGACTGATGGTCAGCGCGCGTCATGCACACTTCGCCTCCGGCGGCTTCTACCGCACGCGCCACCTCATCATGATCCGTCGCGACGATAATACGTTCAGCCCCGGACTCACGCGCGCGTTCGAGCACGTGCACGATCATCGGCTTACCGTTGATATCCTGTAACGGTTTTCCGGGTAAACGTGTGGAGGCAAAACGGGCAGGAATAATGACCACGAAACTCATGAGTGGCTCTCTCCGACGGCTAATGCGCGGGCTTCGGTTTCCAGCAATACGGGAATGCCGTCACGCAGCGGAAAGGCCAGGCTGTCAATTTTACAGATCAGCTCTTGCTTATCCTGGCTGTAGTAGAGTTTACCGTTGCAGACAGGACAGGCGATGATTTCTAATAAACGGTGATCCATAGTTCCTCCTGATGGACCGAATAGATTCCGCAGCAGCATATCACATGATGACAAGCTCAGGGATCCGTTTGCGGCAATGGCTGCGTGAGCCATTGCCAGGGGTTCAGGCTGAGGCTATTTCCCAGCCCTCGCGCCGGTCAGCAAACAGTCCTGGCGGCAAACGTCCCAGGGTCACCTGTTGTGCCGACTGCCAGAGGGCAAAGGCTTCTATTGCACGTATCAGCCCTTTTTCCAGCCCGGCGCTAACCTTTACTCCCTCTTCCAGCCACAGCGAGATAATTTCCAGTATCCCGGTTTTACGATGCACTTTGCTATCCATTCTGCCCACCAGTTTGCCCTGATGCAGCAACGGCAGGACAAAGTAACCATACTGACGTTTAGGCGCCGGGGTGTAGCACTCAAGACGATAGCTGAAATTGAATAGCTGTTCGGCGCGTTTACGGTCCCAGACCACCGGGTCAAACGGTGAGAGCACGGCGCTATGGCTGGCAGTGAGTTTGCCACCGGGCGTGGATTCAAGCAGCGCTCGTGTTTCGTGATGGAGCCACATTTCGCCCAGGTCTTCAACGTTCACCGGCGTCACCACTCCCTCGTCCTGCCAGCGCTTGAGCAGCGTCGGTAATGCGGGCTGACGTAGCCGGTAATAGTCTGCCAGCCACTGGGGACGGAAAATACCGAGGCTGCGGGCGCTATTACGCAACATCAGTGCTTCGGCATCGGCCTGCGACAGCGCATCGCGCTCATCGTCCCAGTGCGGCATTACCCGATGCGTCAGGTCGTACACCCGCTGAAAATTACGTCGTTCTACAACCATGACTTTCCCGGCGGTAAACAGCCCTTCCAGATGGCGTTTATGCGGCTTCCACTCCCACCAGCCGCTGGTACCTTTGCGCGGGTGTTCAAAATCAGCGGAACGTACCGGGCCGTTGTGCGCTATATGCTCCAGCAACTGTTGAATGTCAGCAGCGTGTTCAGCCATCCATCCTTTGTGGTATTTCCAGCCCATATTATCCGGCGTCAGCATGCGGTGGCGTACCAGGGCGAAATCGCTGCGGGGTAAAAAGCAGGCTTCATGGGCCCAGTACTCCATCAGTTCGCCGCTGCGTAACGCCTCTTCCAGCCAGGCTGGCGAATAGTTCCCGAGACGGCTAAAGAGCACCAGATAGGGGCTGCGGGCAACGACGTTGATGGTATCGATCTGCAGCAGTGACATCTGCTGGATGGTGGGGAGAATATCGCTGGCACGAGCACGGCGCCGGGGTGTTTTCAGTAATCCCTGCGCCGCAAGATGGAGATGGCGGGCATCTTTAAGTGAAAGTTGTAATACCGACATGCAGGTTCTCCGTGAAGGACTCCGGCACAGCGTTATTGAGGCTTACGTTGCGCCAGCGCGACCAGTTCCGTCAGCAGCTGCTGAGCGCGTTCATCCGCCATTATGGCGTCGACGGGCAAATACCACCAGTTCGCTTCGGCAAAACCGCGGCATTTCACTGCGTCTTTTTCAGTCATCAGCAGCGTTTGCTGGGCCGTTACGAGAGCGGAAACGCTCGCCTGGGTCAGCGCCTGATGGTCTGCCAACGCCACGGTTTTCACCGGCAGTACGCCGCAGCTTTCCAGGGTGGCGAAGAACCGCGGAGGATGGCCGATTCCGGCCATAGCGACCACATTGTCGAAGGAGGCCACGTCACGCCGTTCACCGCTGAGTAAATTCACCGCCAGCCCCGGACGCAGCTGCATCGGGATCTCTCCCATTCGCGCCACGCCGCCGTTCACGATGATGGCGTCGACGCTCTGCAGGCGTGACGCGCGTTCGCGCATCGGTCCTGCCGGTAGCCACCAGCCATTACCAAAACGACGCACGCCGTCAATCACCACAATTTCTTTGTCCCGCGCCAGCTTATAGTGCTGCAGGCCATCATCGGTAACAATGAGCTGGAGATCGTGGGCCGCAAGCAGAGCGCTTACCGCATCGCTACGAACCGGCGAGACGGCAACCGGCGCCCCGGTACGTTGGAAAATCAGAACCGGTTCGTCACCGGCCTCGGCGGTACTGGTGTTGGAGCTCAGCAGCAACGGATAGCTTGCCGCTTTCCCGCCATAGCCGCGGGAAACCACACCAACACGAATGCCGCGCTGCTTGAGCTGCTCCACCAGCCAGATAACTACCGGAGTCTTACCGTTGCCCCCGGCAGTCAGGTTACCGACAACCACCACTGGAACCGGCGCGCGCCAGGCTTTCTTCAGCCCCAGCCGATAGCTGAGGCGAATCAGCCCGCTCACCAGGCCATAAAGCCAGGAGAGCGGGAGCAACAGCCGCCATAACGGCGACTCACCGGACCAGATTCGGGCAATCATTGGCCAAACTGCATCTTATGCAGTTGGGCATAGACGCCACGATGTTCCAGCAGATCGGCATGACTACCACGTTCTACGATACGACCATCTTCTACCACGACGATTTCGTCGGCTTGCTCGATGGTAGACAGACGGTGCGCAATCACCAGCGAAGTGCGGTTTTTTTGCAGTTCGTCCAGTGCCGCCTGGATGGCGCGTTCAGATTCGGTATCCAGCGCCGAGGTTGCTTCGTCGAGGATCAGAATCGGGCTGTTACGCAGCAGCGCTCGCGCGATGGCAATACGCTGACGTTGACCGCCAGAGAGCAGAACGCCATTCTCACCAATAACGGTATCAAGGCCGTTATCCATTTTGCTGATAAAGTCCATCGCATAGGCCATCCGCGCGGCTTCTTCTATCTGCTCGCGGCTGTACTCATCCGTACGAGCATAGGCGATGTTGTTCGCCACGGTATCGTTGAACAGATGCACGTTTTGCGACACCAGCGCCACCTGATTACGCAGCGAGGCCAGGGTATATTCACGCAGATCGTGACCATCCAGCTTAATCTGGCCTTCATCGATATCATAAAAGCGGGTAATCAGGCTGGCGATGGTCGATTTACCCGACCCGGAACGCCCGACCAGAGCAACCGTTTTGCCTTCCTGAATGCTCAGATCGATATTGCGCAGCGCCGGCGTTTCACGCCCTGGGTAGGTGAAGGTGACATTGTTGAACTCAAGGTTGCCCTTCGCACGCTCAATCACCAGCTTACCTTCGTCTTTTTCCTGTTCGGAATCGAGGATAGCAAACAGCGTCTGGCAGGCCGCCATACCGCGCTGGAACTGGGCGTTGACGTTAGTCAGCGATTTCAGCGGACGCATCAGCGCGATCATCGAAGAGAACACCACGGTGATCGTACCGGCGGTCAGCGTTTCCATCACGCTTGGGAAGCTCGCCGCGTAGAGGACAAACGCCAGCGCCAGCGAGGCAATCAGCTGAATGATAGGATCAGAGATTGACGAGGCGGAGACCATTTTCATCCCCTGCAAACGCATTTTGTTGCTGACCTTATCAAAACGTTTGGTTTCTACGCCCTGGCCGCCAAACATCAGCACTTCTTTATGGCCTTTCAGCATCTGTTCAGCGCTGGTGGTCACCTGCCCCATCGTATTCTGCATATTTTTACTGATATTACGAAAACGCTTGGAGACCACACGGATTGCGATGGAGACGATAGGCGCCAGCACAATGAGAATCAGCGACAGCTGCCAGCTGTAATAGAACATCATCACAAACAGACCGATGATCGAGGCGCCTTCACGCACCACGGTAATCAACGCGCTGGAAGAAGACGACGCCACCTGCTCGGAGTCATAGGTAATACGTGACAGCAACGTCCCCGTGGACTGCTTATCAAAGAAAGAGACCGGCATTCCCATCATATGGCTGAACAGGCGACGACGCATCGTCATGACCACTTTTCCGGAAACCCAGGAAATACAATAACTTGAAATGTAGCTGGTGATGCCACGCAGCACCATCAGGCCAATCACCACCAGCGGCATCCATAGCAGCACCGAGCGATCCGTTTTACCAAAACCATCATCCAGTAACGGTTTAAGAAGCGATAGCATGAAGGTATCACTCGCTGCGTTAAAGACTAACGCAACTGCCGCGACGATCAGTCCGGGTTTAAATGGCGCTATAATCGGCCAAAGTCGGCGGAAGGTCTGCCACGTGGAGAGATCTTTATCGTTCTGCATTCAATAAACCAGCTTATGTTGAAATAGCCGCATATTCTACCCGTTATCCACGGTCTCGCCAAACCACTGATGATACCAACGCGGTAAAAGTTGATCTCGTAAGCCGTGGATTTGCCAGCTTTCTGCGGAAAAAATAACCGTTATTTGCCCCTGATGGGGCGTATCGAGCCACCGGTAACCTTGCTGCCGGTAGCGCTGCACAACCTTATCTGATGGCATGCGCCAGGCATTGTATCGCGACACCGAAGCCAGCGCCGCCGCTCCGCCAACCCGCTGCAACAGCGCGAGGGAAGACGATGTATTGCTGCCATGATGCGGGACCTGGATAAGTGTAGACGCAAGATGCTGCCAGTAGTGACTCATCATGGCTCGTTCTGCTTGAATTTCAATATCTCCGGTTAACAGAATGCTGTGTTTGCCATCGTCAATGCGCACCACGCAGGAGCGATTATTGCCCGCCGTGTTTGCCCCTGGGAGCGGCCAGAGTGCACGAAAGGTCAATCCCTGCCAGCGCCAGCTTTCACCTCGCCGGCACGGGAGATGTCCCTGCCAGCCAAGCGGACTGCGGATCCACAGGCCGGGCCAGGCCTTCAACAGTGAATTCAGTCCACCACGGTGATCGAGGTGCTCATGACTTAAAATAACCCCCTCAGGGAGCAGGTTATGCCAGCGCAGCCACGGGATAATAATCTGCTGCCCGCTATCGCCACCGGGCCAGGCCAGCCCGGTATCATAGAGAATCGCCGCGCCTTCGCGTTCGATAACCAGTGCCAGTCCCTGCCCGACATCAAGCATCGTGACCCGCCACTCCCCTTGCGGCAACGGACGCCAAAAAGGCCAGCTCAACAGCACCGTGCTGCTGAAGCACAGCGCCGGGAGCGAACGCCAGGCATGAAAACGCCAGATAAGGAGCAACAGCCAGGGCAACAGGCTCACCCCTGCCCAGCGAAAATCCAGGCTCAGCCACCCTGACGGTAACTGACGTAAAAACCAGAATAATCCGGCCAGCAGGCGATCGGCCAGCGCCCATAACGCCATCTCGATAACCACGGGACCACTGAGATGCAGCAACATGGCTACCAGAATACAGGGAACGATAACAAAGGTGACCAGCGGCACGGCAATAAGATTAGCCAGCCAGGAGGTCAGACTGATACCGTGGAAAATAACAATCTGAATCGGCAGCAGTAAAAACATCAGGCCAAGCTGCAGGTGGCTTAATGCCAGTATCTGTCGGAGCGGCCAGCGCCAGCTGTGCAACGACACGGGCACAACCTGATACCAGAAAATCAGCGTTGCGACGGCAAATGCTGAAAGCCACAGGCTGTCCGATAACACCGCCAGCGGGTCGGCAAGCAGAATCGCACCGATACAGCATAACCACACCTGCCAGGGCGACCAGCGTTTGCCGAATAATCGCAAACCTGCCGCCGTGCCCAGAGCAATACAGGTCCGCAGGGCCGGCGGCTGCATTCCGGTCAACCAGGCGTAACCGAGCGCACAGATCAGGCCTGCGAGTAACGGCGTTTTCCAGTTGATCCATCGGCAAGGAAAAAAGAACTGTAGGCCACGTACAGCTACTCCACCCAGCAGTGCGCCTAACGCGATATGCAGACCAGAGATCGCCATCAGGTGTGATGTTCCGGTCTCTTGCATCAGGCGTTTGATCTCCCCGGGTATCACCAGCCTCTCCCCCATGCCGAGTCCGAGGATCACCGACTGCCAGGGGAACGTCTCAAGGGTACGACCTAGCGATGCCAGAAAACGCGCCCGATAGCTGCATTCAGGGTCGATAGCTTGCGCTGAGGTGAAGCGGCCGCTCAGAGAACGATGCTGTGATAGCGCGTAGCGCTGGCTGTCAAAGCCTCCAGCATTAAGCTGGCTATGGACCGGACGAAGCCGGACCGCCATCTTCCAGCGCTGCCCGGCACAAGGCGCAATGGGAAGAGGATTGCCATACAGCGTAACACCCGGGGCCGGAAACAGCCGCTGCCCGTTCACATGGGTGATAATCCCCTGATGGGTTGTCCCGGCGTCGGTTGCGGTCAGCGTTATCTCAACTGACGGGTGGCTACCGGCTAATGCGCGGGTTGGCCAGAGTGCCTGGTGAGCGCTCAGCACACCCCATGCAAAAAAGAGGATAGTCAGCGCCAGGTAGCGTAAGACACCGTGGCGTGAAAAAGAGAGCGCGATGGCCCCGAGGATGCATCCCTGAACGGCGGTCAGCGTCGGCAACACCGGCAGTACCAACAGCGGGAATATTCCGGTTATGACGCACGCTGCCAGCTGTGATAAACGCATGGTGACCTCCCTGTTGGCGGGAAGTATTACGTGAATGAGAGAGAGCGTCAGCTGCCTTTCTACGATTCTGGATTGCGGTTTCCGCAGCGTTGGCCGGATTACTGCAAAAGCGGAGTACGAATTGCGAGGAGCAGCAAATTGCAGGCATAAAAAAAGCACCGGTCAGGTGCTTTTTTTATCTTCGGAGTACGTAGTCGCCGTGTGGCGAGACTTACTCTTCGTAAATATTGGCGCGGTCGCGTAGTTCTTTCCCAGGCTTAAAGTGAGGAACGTACTTACCTTCCAGTTCGACTTTATCGCCAGTTTTCGGGTTACGCCCGGTGCGAGGTGCTCGATAATGCAAAGAGAAGCTGCCGAAACCGCGGATTTCAATGCGCTCACCTTGAGCAAGCGTTGAGGCCATATGCTCCAGCATCTCTTTAACAGCATCTTCAACCGCTTTCGCAGGAATGTGAGATTGCTGGCTGGCAAGTCTTTCTATCAATTCGGACTTGGTCATTATTCCTCCGGTTTCCTTCAAGGCAAATTAGCTAACTGCTTTAAACAAGGGCGGCCGTAGCCGCCCTTTGTGCATGATTACAGGACGAATCCTGCAATCTGTCAAGTAAACTCGTCATAATTCAGGTTGTTATAACCTGAATGACTAAGATTACTCGCCTTTAGCTGCTTTGAAAGCTTCAGCCATTGCGTTGTTAGAGAAGTTTGCATCTTCCTGTTTGTTAACAGTTGCGATTGCATCTTTCTCATCAGCTTCGTCTTTAGCACGAACAGACAGGCTGATTGCGCGGTTTTTACGATCAACGCCGGTGAACTTAGCTTCAACGTCGTCGCCAACGCTCAGAACCAGAGTTGCATCTTCAACGCGGTCGCGGGAAGCTTCAGAAGCGCGCAGGTAACCTTCAACGCCGTCAGCCAGTTCTACGGTTGCGCCTTTAGCGTCAACTGCAGTGACTTTACCGTTTACGATTGCGCCTTTCTTGTTCAGTGCAACCCAGTTGTTGAACGGATCTTCTGCGAGCTGTTTAACGCCCAGGGAGATACGCTCACGCTCTGCGTCAACCTGCAGAACAACTGCTGCGATTTCGTCGCCTTTTTTGTATTCACGAACTGCTTCTTCGCCTGCAACGTTCCAGGAGATGTCAGACAGGTGAACCAGGCCGTCGATGCCGCCGTCCAGGCCGATGAAGATACCGAAGTCAGTGATAGACTTGATTTTACCTTCAACACGGTCGCCCTTGTTGTGGGTTTCCGCAAACTGCTGCCACGGGTTGTTTTTGCACTGCTTCAGACCCAGGGAGATACGACGACGTTCTTCGTCGATATCCAGAACCATAACTTCCACTACGTCGCCAACGTTAACAACTTTGGACGGGTGGATGTTTTTGTTGGTCCAATCCATTTCGGAAACGTGAACCAGGCCTTCAACGCCTTCTTCGATTTCAACGAAGCAGCCGTAGTCGGTCAGGTTGGTCACGCGACCGGTCAGTTTGGTACCTTCCGGATAACGCTTAGCGATAGCTACCCACGGATCTTCGCCCAGCTGTTTCAGGCCCAGAGATACACGAGTACGCTCGCGGTCGAACTTCAGCACTTTAACAGTGATTTCGTCGCCAACGTTTACGATTTCGCTCGGGTGCTTAACGCGTTTCCACGCCATGTCGGTGATGTGCAGCAGGCCGTCAACGCCGCCCAGATCAACGAATGCGCCGTAGTCAGTGAGGTTCTTAACGATACCTTTGACTTCCATGCCTTCCTGCAGGTTTTCCAGCAGCTGATCGCGTTCTGCACTGTTTTCGGATTCGATAACAGCACGACGGGAAACAACAACGTTGTTACGCTTCTGATCCAGCTTGATTACTTTGAACTCAAGCTCTTTGCCTTCCAGGTGCAGCGTGTCGCGAACTGGACGAACGTCAACCAGGGAACCTGGCAGGAACGCGCGAATACCATTCAGCTCAACAGTGAAGCCACCTTTAACTTTGCCGTTGATGACACCGACTACAGTTTCAGCTTCTTCGTAAGCTTTTTCCAGCGTGATCCAAGCTTCGTGACGTTTAGCTTTCTCACGGGACAGCAGGGTTTCACCGAAGCCGTCTTCTACTGCATCCAGAGCAACGTCAACTTCGTCACCAACCTGGATTTCCAGCTCGCCCTGGGCGTTTTTGAACTGCTCTGCCGGAATGGCAGACTCAGATTTCAGACCGGCGTCAACCAGTACGATATCTTTGTCGATAGCAACAACAACACCACGAACGATGGAACCCGGACGGGTTTCGATTGTTTTTAAGGATTCTTCAAATAGTTGAGCAAAAGATTCAGTCATGTTTAATCTTCAGGTTTCATATTTAACGTCCACCTGGCTCCGTGCCGGATGGGGTTGTTTAACATACCCGCTAACACTCCATTGCTGCGGGGGTACTGCTATAATTCGGAGGCCGCGTCGCTTAACGATCAGGCGACAGCCAGTTTTTCGCGCGCATAGTGTAGCGCTTTTTCAATTACTTGCTCAATGTTTAGTTCAGTCGAATCGAGAACTAAAGCATCAGCGGCCGGGACAAGCGGCGCCACGCTGCGATTGCGGTCGCGATCGTCACGCTCTTTTATCTCGGACAAAAGACGTTCAAAGTTAACACTAAAGCCCTTATCCTGCAACTGCAGCATGCGCCGATGGGCGCGCTCTTCAGCGGATGCATCGAGGAAAATTTTCACTGGCGCATCGGGAAATACCACGGTTCCCATGTCGCGTCCGTCGGCGATCAGGCCCGGCAATTCGCGGAACGCACGCTGGCGACGCAATAAGGCTTCACGCACGCGTGGAAACGCCGCCACTTTTGAGGCGGTATTGGCGACTTCCTGGGTACGGATCTCGCCGCTGACGTCTTCCCCCTCAAGCACCACTTCCAGGCTGCCGTCAGTGGAGATAAAACGCACGTCCAGATGCGCGGCCAGCGGCACCAGCGCCTCTTCAGATTCAACATCTACATGGTGATGCAGCGCGGCAAGTGCCAGCACACGATAGATGGCACCGGAATCCAGCAGATGCCAGCCCAGCGCTTCTGCCATTGCCTTGCACAATGTGCCCTTACCCGCACCGCCAGGCCCATCAATGGTGATTACCGGAATCGTTGCCGTCATCTTTTTCTCCTTCAGCAAGGCACATAGAATGTAAACGCCGCGCATTATACGCATCTATACGCGGGAAAGTGAGCATTGCTTGCAAATTACGGACTACCAGAAAAGGATCGCAGAAGAATTGCGCAATTATAGCGGGCTGATGGAATATCAGCCCGGGAGATGACAATGTTTTACTTTTTGTTTTACGTTTTACGTTTTACCGAGACACATTACGCCAGGGTGCTGATACGAGCCAGCTGCTCGAAGTAATCCGGGAAGGTTTTCGCCGTACACTTCGGATCGAGAATCGTCACCGGCGTATCGGAAAGCGCCACCAGCGAGAAACACATCGCCATACGATGATCGTTATAGGTGCCGATCTCCGCAAACTGCAGCGTCGACGGAGGTGTAATGCGGATGTAATCCTCTCCCTCTTCCACTTCGGCGCCCACTTTACGCAGCTCTGTTGCCATCGCAAACAGACGGTCGGTCTCTTTGACGCGCCAGTTATAGATGTTACGTAACGTGGTGGTCCCTTTTGCAAACAGCGCCGCGGTGGCAATGGTCATTGCCGCATCCGGAATATGATTCATATCCATATCGATGGCGTTCAGTTCGCCGTGCGTGCAGGCAATAAAATCGTCGCCCCAGGTCACGGTCGCGCCCATTTTTTCCAGCACGTCAGCAAAGCGAATATCGCCCTGAACGCTGTTACGGCCAATACCGGTCACTTTCACCGTACCGCCTTTAATCGCCCCCGCGGCGAGGAAGTACGACGCCGATGAGGCATCCCCTTCAACCAGGTAATCACCCGGCGACTGGTACTGCTGATTGCCCTTAACCACGAAACGCTGGTAGGCCTGGTTTTCGACCTCAACGCCGAAGGTTTTCATCAGGTGCAGCGTGATATCGATATACGGTTTTGACACCAGTTCGCCTTTAATGGCGATAACGGTATCCTGCGGCGCCAACGGGGCTGCCATCAGCAGCGCGGTCAGGAACTGGCTGGAGACGCTGCCGTCTACTTCAACCTGACCACCGGCAAAACCGCCACGCAGGCGCAGAGGCGGATAGTTTTCCTGCTCCAGATAATCAATCTGCGCGCCACCCTGGCGAAGGGCATCCACCAGATGACCAATCGGGCGCTCTTTCATGCGCGGTTCGCCAGTCAGCACGATATCGTTACTGCCGAGGCACAGCGCCGCCGCCAGCGGACGCATGGCCGTTCCGGCATTACCGAGGAACAGCTCGAGGGCATTACCGGCCTGCAGCGGCCCGGCGTTACCGACAACGTCACAGCGGGTACGGTCAGAAGACAGGGTGTAATGAACTCCCAGGGCGCTCAGGGCATTCAGCATGTGGCGAACATCGTCGCTGTCCAGCAGGTTGGTCAGCACCGTGGTGCCACGGGCTAATGCCGCCAGCAGCAAAGCGCGGTTAGAGACACTTTTTGACCCAGGCAGGTTTACGGTGCCATCTACTCGCGCAATGGGTTGTAACGTCAGGGATTCCATCAGACTTAACTCTCAAACAAACAGAATAAAAACCCCGCAGACCGGCTGCGGGGATGAAAAACAGAACAGCGATCAACCGTGGCGGCGTTCAAAGTCCTGCATAAAGTCGGTCAGTGCCTTCACGCCCGCCAGCGGCATTGCGTTATAGATAGAGGCACGCATTCCACCAACCACGCGGTGGCCTTTCAGGGCATGCAGACCCGCAGCGAAGGACTCTTCAAGGAACAGCTTATCCAGCGCGCTGTCAGCCAGCTGGAACGGCACGTTCATACGCGAGCGATTAGCTGCGGCAACGTCGTTGCGATAGAAGCCGCTGTTATCGATGATGCCGTAGAGTAAATCGGCTTTTTGCTGGTTGATGTTATCCATTGCAGCAACACCGCCCTGCTCTTTCAGCCATTTGAACACCAGGCCAGCCAGGTACCAGGCAAAGGTCGGCGGGGTGTTGAACATCGAGTCGTTGGCATCCAGTACGGAGTAGTCAAGGATGGAAGGACAAGCAATGCTGGCTTTACCCAGCAGATCTTCACGCACAATCACCAGCGTCAGGCCAGCCGGACCGATGTTTTTCTGCGCGCCGGCGTAGATCACGCCATAACGGCTGACATCGATAGGGGAAGACAGAATGGTGGAGGAGAAGTCCGCCGCAACAACCACGTCGTCGGCAAAATTCGGCGTTTCATTAATCGCGATGCCGTCGATGGTTTCATTCGGGCAATAGTGCAGATAAGCTGCACCCGGCGTCAGTTGCCATTCGCTCATTGGTTTCACCGCACGCAGGCCATCAACCGTCACTTTGGCGTCAATGCTGTTCGGTGAACAATATTTTTTCGCTTCTTTGATCGCGCTGGCTGCCCAGTAGCCGGCATCAACATAGTCAGCGGTGGTTTTATCGCCGAGCAGGTTCAGCGGAACACCGGCAAACTGCCCGCGGCCGCCGCCGTGGCAGAATAAAACTTTGTAGTTGGAAGGGATATTGAGCAGATCGCGAAAATCCTGTTCCGCCGTCTCGGCCACCTGGATAAACTCTTTACCACGGTGGCTGATCTCCATCACCGACGTACCCAGCCCCTGCCAGTTGCACAGTTCTTGCTGCGCCAGTTTGAGAACTTCCGCCGGCAGCATTGCCGGGCCCGAACTAAAGTTATAGACCTGAGCCATTTCCCCTCACCACGTTGCTATGTTATTTGCTCGCGAACCGCCGCGGGCTATCAGTAATCCCTGTATCGGTGCACCACATCATTCCACACGCGTCAAGATGACAGGTCCGGGCGTGACCAGGTGCTGAGATTAGCAACCAAGGTAAGCAGACTGAGCCAGCAAAGAGGCGGTTGGAAAGAGGATGTATATATCGGTTTTATCATTCAGTGACACGCACCGCAATGGGTAAAACCGGCCGCGGGTGAAATGCGCGCTCCGTCACACAAAAGAATCTGCCATCTTGACGTCATAAAACCGACATAATTGCTACTATTACGCTGGAATTACCGTCTCTGCCTTCAACCCTG
Source organism: Klebsiella sp. R390 (assembly GCF_051131745.1). Classification (NCBI taxonomy): domain Bacteria; kingdom Pseudomonadati; phylum Pseudomonadota; class Gammaproteobacteria; order Enterobacterales; family Enterobacteriaceae; genus Klebsiella; species Klebsiella sp. R390. Next base: position 920,582 of record NZ_CP180445.1, read on the forward strand.
CTGCATTTATCCTTCCGCTGGAAATTGAGCCGTTCGAACGATAAGAAAGCAGTTATGAATTCCCCAGCGCAACGAGATAGCGCCTGTCATCTAAAAGCCGTATCATTGCGCGCTTTACGTACGATAAAAGTGATCGCCATGACTCAAACATTTATACCCGGCAAAGACGCCGCCCTGGAAGACTCCATCGCGCGCTTCCAGCAAAAGTTGCTCGACCTCGGATTTGATATTGAAGAGGCCTCATGGCTGAATCCGGTACCGCACGTGTGGTCCGTCCATATCCGCGATAAAGCCTGCTCGCTGTGCTTCACCAACGGCAAAGGGGCAACGAAAAAAGCAGCGCTGGCCTCCGCGCTGGGCGAATATTTTGAACGCCTGTCCACCAACTACTTTTTCGCTGACTTCTGGTTAGGCGAAACCATCGCCAACGGACCGTTCGTTCACTATCCGAATGAAAAATGGTTCCCGCTGACCGAAGATGACGAGGTGCCGGAAGGCCTGCTGGATCCGCGCCTGCGCGCCTTCTACGATCCTGACGATCAACTGACTGCCAGCATGCTGGTGGATCTGCAGTCCGGTAACGACGATCGTGGCGTGTGCGGCCTGCCGTTCACCCGCCAGTCCGATGGCGAAACCGTCTATATTCCAATGAATATTGTCGGTAACCTGTATGTTTCAAACGGGATGTCCGCGGGTAACACCGCGAATGAAGCCCGCGTGCAGGCACTGTCAGAAGTCTTTGAGCGTCACATCAAAAATCGCATCATCGCTGAGAGCATCAGCCTGCCGGAAATTCCTGCGGAAGTAATGGCACGCTATCCGGGCGTGGTGGAGTCAATCAACAAACTCGAAGCCGAAGGTTTCCCTATCTTTGCTTACGATGGCTCGCTGGGCGGCAAATACCCGGTTATCTGCGTGGTGCTGTTTAACCCGGCGAATGGTACCTGCTTCGCCTCTTTCGGCGCCCACCCGGACTTCGGCGTCGCGCTGGAGCGTACCGTTACCGAACTCCTGCAAGGCCGCAGCCTGAAAGACCTCGACGTCTTCACACCGCCAACCTTCGATGACGAAGAAGTGGCCGAGCATGCCAACCTTGAAACCCACTTTATTGACTCCAGCGGTTTGATCTCCTGGGATATGTTCAAGCAGGATGCCGACTATCCGTTCGTCGACTGGAGCTTCTCCGGTACGACGGAAGAAGAGTTCGCCACCCTGATGGCTATCTTTAAAGAAGAAGATAAAGAAGTTTACATCGCCGATTACGAACACCTGAGCGTCTACGCCTGCCGCATCATCGTTCCGGGCATGTCGGACATTTATCCGGCAGAAGATCTGTGGCTGGCCAATAACAGCATGGGCAGCCATCTGCGCGACACGATCCTTTCTCTACCGGGCAGTGAATGGCAGAAAGAAGATTATCTGGCGCTGATCGAGCAACTGGACGACGAGGGGAATGATGACTTTACCCGCGTACGCGAGCTGCTTGGCCTGGCAACGGGTAAAGACAACGGCTGGTACACCTTACGTATTGGTGAACTGAAGGCCATGCTGGCACTGGCCGGCGGCGATCTGGAGCAGGCGCTAATCTGGACTGAATGGACCATTGAATTCAATGCTTCCATCTTCAGCGCAGAGCGCGCCAACTACTACCGCTGCCTGCAGACGCTGCTGCTGCTCAGCCAGGAAGAAGAGCGCCAACCTCTGCAGTACCTGAATGCTTTTGTACGCATGTATGGGGCTGATGCAGTTGAAGCCGCCAGCGCGGCTCTGAGCGGTGAAGCGCCGTTCTACGGCCTGCAGCCGGTCGATAGCGATCTCAAGGCCTTCCCTGCCCATCAGTCGTTACTGCAAGCATACGAAAAGCTGCAGCGCGCAAAAGCGGCCTTCTGGTCCAAATAAGGCTTTAAATATCTGGTAAGCGTATTTTCAACGGGGTCGATGAGACCCCGTTTTTCATCGCTGAGCAAACCCGCCGCTAATTTGTGGTTGCTACGTTAAATTAACGTAAATTTTTTTTACGCAGCAGCTTTGGTTGTTAATTTTAATAAAATATACTCCATTTTAATTAACCGTCAGCGTTGCCCTAAACTGAAAAAAATCAACATATTTTGTAAATTTTAAAATTTATTTTCCTGTTTTAAAACAAAAAGTTACATCAATAATTAGTAGAAACCATACGCATACAGGGCTTATAGTTCCGGTGGGATATGATCTACATCAATTTCCCTTCTATAATGCTTTGTTAGTATCTCACCGCCAACTTTTATAAAGAGAGAGTTAGTGTGAAAGCTGACAACCCTTTTGATCTTTTACTCCCTGCAGCCATGGCGAAAGTTGCCGAAGAAGCAGGTGTCTACAAAGCGACAAAGCACCCGATGAAGACGTTTTATCTGGCGATTACCGCTGGTGTTTTCATCTCAATCGCTTTTGTCTTCTATATAACAGCGACAACCGGTACTGCCGCGATGCCTTTCGGCATTGCCAAACTGATCGGAGGGATCTGCTTTTCACTCGGCCTGATTCTCTGCGTCATTTGCGGTGCTGACCTGTTTACCTCCACTGTTCTTATCGTCGTGGCGAAAGCCAGCGGACGAATTACCTGGGGTCAACTGGCAAGAAACTGGCTCAACGTCTATGTTGGTAACCTGATAGGCGCGTTGCTGTTTGTATTGCTGATGTGGTTGTCTGGCGAGTATATGGCCGCCAACGGCGGTTGGGGTCTTAACGTCCTGCAAACCGCTGACCATAAAATGCACCATACTTTTATTGAAGCCGTGTGCCTGGGTATCCTGGCGAACCTGATGGTCTGTCTGGCGGTGTGGATGAGCTACTCCGGTCGCAGCCTGATGGATAAAGCCATGATTATGGTTTTACCCGTAGCCATGTTTGTTGCCAGCGGCTTTGAGCACAGTATCGCTAACATGTTTATGATCCCACTGGGTATCGTAATCCGCGACTTTGCAAGCCCGGAATTTTGGACCGCAGTCGGTTCTGCTCCGGAAAATTTCTCTCACCTGACCGTCATGAACTTCATTACTGATAACCTGATTCCGGTAACTATCGGGAACATTATCGGCGGTGGTCTGCTGGTTGGGTTGACATACTGGGTCATTTACCTGCGTGGCGACGACCATCACTAAGGGCCGTTTCAGGCAGTAAATAAAAAATCCACTTAAGAAGGTAGGTGTTACATGTCCGAGCTTAATGAAAAGTTAGCCACAGCCTGGGAAGGTTTTGCGAAAGGTGACTGGCAGAAAGAAGTCAACGTACGTGACTTTATCCAGAAAAACTATACCCCTTATGAAGGTGACGAGTCCTTCCTGGCTGGCGCAACTGACGCGACAACCAAGCTGTGGGACAACGTCATGGAAGGCGTTAAACAGGAAAACCGTACTCACGCACCTGTTGATTTCGACACTTCCCTTGCATCCACCATCACTTCTCATGACGCAGGCTATATCAACAAAGCCCTTGAGAAAATCGTTGGTCTGCAAACTGAAAAACCGCTGAAACGTGCGATTATCCCGTTCGGCGGCATCAAAATGGTTGAAGGTTCCTGCAAAGCGTACGATCGCGAACTGGACCCGATGCTGAAAAAAATCTTCACCGAATACCGTAAAACCCATAACCAGGGTGTATTCGATGTCTATACCAAAGACATTCTGAACTGCCGTAAATCTGGCGTTCTGACTGGTCTGCCGGATGCCTACGGCCGTGGCCGTATCATCGGTGACTACCGTCGCGTTGCGCTGTACGGTATCGACTTCCTGATGAAAGACAAATACGCCCAGTTCCTGTCTCTGCAGTCCGATCTGGAAAATGGCGTAAACCTGGAAGCGACTATCCGTCTGCGTGAAGAAATCTCTGAGCAGCATCGTGCACTGGGTCAGATCAAAGAAATGGCAGCGAAATACGGCTGCGATATCTCTGGTCCGGCAACCAACGCACAGGAAGCTATCCAGTGGACCTACTTCGGCTACCTGGCCGCAGTTAAGTCTCAGAACGGTGCAGCAATGTCCTTCGGTCGCGTATCCACCTTCCTGGATGCTTACATCGAACGTGATATCAAAGCAGGTAAAATCACCGAGCAAGACGCACAGGAAATGATTGACCATCTGGTCATGAAACTGCGTATGGTTCGCTTCCTGCGTACCCCAGAATATGATGAACTGTTCTCCGGTGACCCGATTTGGGCAACTGAATCTATCGGTGGTATGGGCGTCGACGGCCGTACTCTGGTGACTAAAAACAGCTTCCGCTTCCTGAACACCCTGTACACCATGGGTCCTTCTCCGGAGCCGAACATCACCGTTCTGTGGTCTGAAAAACTGCCGCTGAACTTCAAGAAATTCGCCGCTAAAGTGTCTATCGATACCTCTTCTCTGCAATATGAGAACGATGACCTGATGCGTCCGGACTTCAACAACGACGACTATGCTATCGCATGCTGCGTAAGCCCGATGGTTGTTGGTAAGCAAATGCAGTTCTTCGGTGCACGTGCTAACCTCGCGAAAACCATGCTGTACGCTATCAACGGCGGCGTTGATGAAAAACTGAAAATGCAGGTTGGTCCGAAATCTGAACCAATCAAAGGCGACGTTCTGAAGTTCGACGAAGTTATGGATCGCATGGATCACTTCATGGACTGGCTGGCTAAGCAGTATGTCACCGCGCTGAACGTTATCCACTACATGCACGACAAATACAGCTACGAAGCTTCTCTGATGGCTCTGCACGACCGTGACGTGGTTCGTACCATGGCATGTGGTATCGCAGGTCTGTCCGTTGCGGCTGACTCCCTGTCTGCTATCAAATATGCGAAAGTTAAACCGATTCGTGACGAAGACGGCCTGGCCATTGACTTCGAAATCGAAGGCGAATACCCGCAGTTTGGTAACAACGACTCTCGCGTCGATGACATGGCGGTTGACCTGGTAGAACGTTTCATGAAGAAAATTCAGAAACTGACCACCTATCGCAACGCTATCCCGACTCAGTCCGTTCTGACCATCACCTCTAACGTGGTTTATGGTAAGAAAACCGGTAACACCCCAGATGGTCGTCGCGCTGGCGCACCGTTCGGACCAGGTGCTAACCCGATGCACGGCCGTGACCAGAAAGGTGCTGTTGCCTCTCTGACCTCCGTTGCTAAACTGCCGTTTGCTTACGCAAAAGATGGTATTTCTTATACCTTCTCTATCGTTCCGAACGCACTGGGTAAAGACGACGAAGTTCGTAAAACCAACCTGGCTGGTCTGATGGATGGTTACTTCCACCACGAAGCGTCTATCGAAGGCGGTCAGCACCTGAACGTCAACGTTATGAACCGCGAAATGCTGCTCGACGCGATGGAAAACCCGGAAAAATATCCGCAGCTGACCATCCGTGTATCTGGCTACGCAGTACGTTTTAACTCCCTGACTAAAGAACAGCAGCAGGACGTTATTACCCGTACCTTCACTCAGACCATGTAAGTGGTGCTACCCAATGGATTTCGGGTTGCATCGCGGCGGCAAGTGCACGAATCCCGATGAGCTTACTCAAGTAAGTGATTCGGGTGAGTGGACGAAGCCAACAAAGATACAGCCTGAAAGACGATGGGTACTGACTGAAATCGCGAAGTAAAAAGCGTATAATAAAGGCTCCACGTCAGTGGGGCCTTTTTAGCACCTACCCCTGTCTCTTTTGTCCGTTATCTATACTCAATGGATAACTGCCAAAACAGACTTAACACAGCCGGTTTGAGCTGTGCATCACAGGCCCCGGACGGGCCGAATCTGGAGATATCACCGCAATGTCAACTATTGGCCGTATTCACTCCTTTGAATCCTGTGGCACCGTCGATGGCCCAGGGATCCGCTTTATCACCTTCTTCCAGGGCTGCCTGATGCGCTGCCTGTATTGCCATAACCGTGACACCTGGGATACCCACGGCGGCACCGAAGTCACCGTTGAAAACCTGATGAAAGAGGTCGTAACCTATCGCCACTTTATGAATGCTTCCGGCGGCGGTGTCACCGCGTCCGGCGGTGAAGCCATTCTTCAGGCCGAGTTTGTACGCGACTGGTTCCGGGCCTGTCAGAAAGAGGGGATTCATACCTGCCTTGATACTAACGGTTTCGTCCGCCGCTACGACCCGGTGATTGATGAGCTGCTTGAGGTGACCGACCTTGTCATGCTCGACCTCAAACAGATGAACGATGAGATCCACCAGAACCTGGTTGGCGTATCGAACCATCGTACGCTGGAGTTTGCCCGCTATCTGTCGAACAAAAATGTCAAAGTCTGGATCCGCTACGTTGTGGTTCCGGGCTGGTCAGATGATGATGACTCGGCTCATCGCCTTGGTGAGTTTACCCGCGATATGGGTAACGTCGAAAAAATCGAGCTGCTGCCCTACCACGAGTTAGGCAAACATAAATGGGTCGCGATGGGTGAAGAGTACAAGCTTGATGGCGTGCATCCGCCGAAGAAAGAGACGATGGATCGGGTGAAAGGTATTCTCGAGCAGTATGGCCATAAGGTGATGTACTAACTTCCCTGCCGTTTTTGTCATTTCCGGGGCCGCATTAGCGTTGCCCCGGAAGCGCCCTTCTCCTTCTCTTGCCAGCAAACGTAGAACGCTCACCAACAATATCCCATCTGACAGCTGGACATCATCAGGCGTGAGCCACCGGTGTTGGGTGATGGCCGGCTTTGCGCAGCAGCGTCAGCAGATAAATAAATGACACGCTGGCAATCATAATAAACAGCAGATTGTCAGAGAAGCTCTGCATCAGCATCGCGGTAAGGGTCGGCCCAAGCAGGCTCCCGATGGTATAGCTCATCAGCAAAGCCTGGTTCATCGCCACCAGCTGATGGCGTTCGACTTTTTCACAGGCCCACGCCATCGCCACTGGATAGAGCGTGAAGCCCGAGGCGCCAAGAATGAATAACGCCGGTGCCATAGCGGCACCGCTCAGCATTGCCAGACAGCCCAGAATGACGATAAAGACCTGCACTCTCAGCACCAGCAGACGACCGTAGCGGTCGGCCATGCGGCCAATTGGCCATTGGCCAAGGATCCCTGCGCTGACCATCACCGCCATCCAGAAACCAATCCCGGCGTCACTCACGCCCTGATGGTTCAGCCACAACGGCATCAGGCCATACAGCGACCCCAGCACGATCCCGGAGATAATGCAGCCGTTAACACCATGACGCGCCTGACGCAGCCTGAGCATCGGCCAGATACGCGCAGGTTCATGCGCTTCATCACTTTGATTCACCACACGGGTAAACAGCAGAGGCAGGATCGCCGCCAGTGCCATGGCGGTCACCCACGGCAGCACGCTCATCAGGTCCGTCGGCAGTTTGCTGACCATCAGTTGGCCCAGCACCGTACCCACGTAGTAAACCATCATATAGGCGGCAAGCAGCCGACCGCGGCTACGCGAGGTTCCGCTGCACACCAGCGCACTTTCCACCACTACCCAAATCATCGCGCAGCCAACGCCGGCGATAAAACGCCAGCTTAGCCAGGTCCAGAAGCCGATGGTGATCCCCAGGCCCACGCAACCCACGGCAAAAATCAGGGAAGCCAGATAATAGCTCCGGTTAAACCCAAGACGCTTAATCACCCATCCAGCCAGCAGCGTACCAACCAGGTTACCGGTGAAATAAGATGAACCGACCATGCCAACCTGCCACGTTGGCATATTTTCATGGGCGAGCCAAAGCGGGACGAGCGTGTTTAAAACCGCTATCGCCAGCGTCAAAAGAAGCAGGCCGCAGAGCAACATTTGCACCGGCCGGGTGTAGATGGACATGGGTATAACCGTGAGGAAGTTTAGATTTCGTGCGCATCATGCCACTGCAAAAAACATTGTCAATCCGCCAGAAATCAGGCGGGACGCGGTTTCACGAGCAACGATAGAAGTTTTTTATCCAGCGCAACGGCAACAGAATTATTCTTTATATTATTCCATTGTTTTTATTAATTTATTGGAAAATAACGGCGGGAATATCAGTAGAAAAATTTCATGAATCAATCGCACTTTTTAATTACGCCAGAGCAGGACGCTCTGGCGTAATTGCGCTATCAGCTGGCGATCGCCATACCGACAGTCATATGCAGGCCATAGAACACACCACGCCCGAGCATCTCACCGACCAGCACCAGCACGAATGCCAGACTTAACAGCGGTACCGCCGGTTGATAGCCTTTAAGCAGCGGGATCACCCAGCATGCTAGCGCCAGGGCTAACGCCACCACACGCCATGCCATCAGTGAACCGTAATCCGGTACCAGCGCCGAAGCCTGCTGAATGGAGCTGTGGATCGTCGGCAGTTCGCTGCCTTGCATCAGGGCAACGATGACGCTTGCCACCAGCGCCAGCAAGGTGATCACCGGCAGCAGACGCATTGCCCAGCCGTCCACGCCGGCGACCCGCAGCAGCAGATACCCAAGCAGCGGCCCGCCGATTAACAGCGTCAGGAAGAAGCTCAGCGGCGTCCAGACGCTATACCAGGTCGGGACGGTATCAATGGTGTTATACACGCGCACCATCATCCAGACGAAGATAACGCCAAGCACCATCGTCGCCACCAGCCAGAGGTTGCGCAAGCCGACCGGCAGCTTTTTCATCACAGCCAGCAGCCAGCCGATGCCGCCTACGGCGAAAAAGAGCGCGCCGCTCGCAATTTCGTTACTCAATGACGAGGCGCCGATGCGGTTAAGCGAGTTAAAGGCCCGCATGGGCGATCCCAGGTGCATCGTGGAGGCGATAAAGCCAATGCCCATCAGCACCCATAAACCGAACATGCTCAGCACCACACGCTGTTGCTGTTCGCGCGATAAATCACCTTTCATCAGCGCCAGTGCCAGGACGATAAAGCCACCAGCGACGCATTGTCCAAAGACCGTGAAGATCATCAGCGGCCATTCATGCCATCCACTTCCCATCTCACACCTCCTTCGGGTTGGCTAAATAGCCGGTTGTATCACCACACGGACGACTGTTAGCGTTCGGTTTGATGACAATACTGGGTTTCGTAAAATGTGCTGATGGCAACGGGGCTACCGCAGCCAGCTCGCCGTGTTTTTTACGCAGCTCTTCGATCGGACCAAAATCCAGCGCACGCAGCGGACAAGATTCGACGCAAATCGGCTTTTTGCCGTCAGCGACACGCTCATAGCAGCCATCGCACTTGGTCATGTGCCCTTTCGCCGCATTGTACTGTGGCGCACCGTACGGGCAGGCCATATGGCAGTAGCGGCAACCAATACACACATCTTCGTCGACGACGACAAACCCGTCATCGCGCTTGTGCATGGCGCCACTCGGACAAACTTTGGTACAGGCCGGGTCTTCACAATGGTTACAGGCAATGGATAAGTAATAGGCAAAGACGTCCTGATGCCAAACGCCATTGTCCTCCTGCCAGTCGCCGCCGGCGTATTCATAAATACGGCGGAAGCTGACGTCGGGCGTTAGGTTTTTGAAGTCTTTACAAGCCAGCTCGCAGGTTTTACAACCGGTACAACGAGCAGAATCGATAAAAAATCCGTATTGAGTTGTCATCGGTTATTCCTTACAGCTTTTCGACCTGGACCAGGTTAGTGTGCGATGGATTGCCTTTCGCCAAAGGCGAAGGCCGTTGGGTGGTGAGCACGTTGATGCTCCCCGCCTGATCCACACGTCCTGCGTCCGGGTTATACCAGGCGCCCTCGCCCAATGCGACCACGCCAGGCATCATGCGCGGCGTCACTTTGGCTTCGATATGCACTTCACCACGATCGTTGAAAATACGAATACGATCGCCGTTGGTAATGCCACGTTTCTTCGCATCGAGCGGGTTGATCCACATCTCCTGGCGGCAGGCCGCCTTCAGCACATCAACGTTGCCATAGGTCGAGTGCACGCGAGATTTATAGTGAAAACCGGTTAACTGCAGCGGGAATTTCGCGATCAGCGGATCGTTATAGTTTTCAAAACCTGGGGTATAAATCGGTAGCGGGTCGATCACATCGCCCTCAGGCAGCTCCCAGGTCGCGGCAATGTTGGCCAGTTCCTGCGAGTAGATCTCAATTTTGCCCGATGGTGTGGTCAGCGGGTTGGCCTGCGGATCGTCACGGAAGGCTTTATAGGCAACGTGATGCCCTTCCGGATCGCGCTGTTTGTAAATCCCCTGCTTGCGGAAAGTGTCGAAGTCCGGCAAATCAGGGATCGCCTTGCGGGACAGCTCATGCAGGTAACGCATCCACCCTTCCTGGGTGCGACCTTCCGTAAACTTCTGCTCCACGCCCATGCGTTTTGCCAGCTCGGTGGTCATGTCATAGATGGTCTTGCATTCAAACCGCGGTTTAATCACCTGGTCGGTGAAGATCACGTAAGACATATTGCCGCAGGAGGCATCCAGTGCGAAGTCCATCTGCTCGGAGGCGGTACAGTCGGGCAGCAGAATATCGGCATATTTTGCCGATGAGGTCATGTGGCAGTCGATCACCACGATCATTTCGCACTTTTTGTCATCCTGCAGGATTTCATGCGTGCGGTTGATATCAGAGTGCTGGTTAATCAGGCAATTACCAGCATAGTTCCAGATCATTTTGATCGGCACATCCAGCTTATCTTTGCCGCGTACGCCGTCGCGCAGCGCGGTCATTTCCGGACCCCGCTCAATCGCATCGGTCCACATAAACATTGAAATGCTGGTTTCTACCGGGTTTTCAAACGTCGGCATACGCTCAAACGGCAGGTCGTAGGAGCCTTCACGCGCGCCGCTGTTGCCGCCATTAATCCCGACGTTACCGGTCAGAATTGCCAGCATTGAAATCGCGCGGGTGGCAATTTCACCATTGGCATGACGCTGCGGCCCCCAACCCTGGCTGATATACGCCGGTTTGGCGGTCGCAATTTCGCGAGCCAGCTGCACAATACGATCGACCGGAATACCGGTAATCGTCGAAGCCCACTGCGGAGTTTTGGCAATGCCGTCGCTACCCTGGCCAAGAATATAGGCCTTGTAGTGGCCGTTGGCCGGCGCATCGGCAGGCAACGTTTTTTCGTCGTAGCCGACGCAGTACTTATCGAGGAATGGCTGATCGACGCGGTTTTCGGTAATCATGACCCAGGCCAGCGCCGAAATCAGCGCGGCATCGGTACCGGGACGAATCGGGATCCACTCATCTTCACGGCCCGCACCGGTATCGGTATAACGCGGATCGACGATGATCATCCGGGCATTAGATTTCTGTCGCGCCTGTTCCAGGTAATAGGTCACCCCGCCACCGCTCATGCGCGTTTCGCCAGGGTTATTACCAAACAGCACCACTAGCTGGCTGTTTTCAATGTCCGATGGACTGTTGCCGTCGGCCCAGCCACCGTAGGTGTAATTCAGTCCCGCGGCAATTTGCGCCGAAGAGTAATCACCGTAGTGGTTGAGATACCCACCGCAGCAGTTCATCAGACGTGCAATGAGCGTTTTTCCCGGTGGCCAGGAGCGGGTCATGGTGCCGCCGAGGGTGCCGGTGCCGTAGTTCAGATAGATAGACTCGTTTCCGTAGTCTTTAATCAGGCGCTGCATATTGCCGGCAATCGTATCGAAGGCTTCTTCCCAGCTAATGCGCTCGAATTTACCTTCACCACGTTTACCGACGCGCTTCATCGGGTATTTCAGACGATCGGGATTGTAGACCCGGCGACGCATTGAACGCCCACGCAGGCAGGCGCGCACCTGATGCAGGCCGTCATAGTTATCGTCGCCGGTATTGTCAGTTTCAACGTATTTGATTTCACCATCAACCACATGCATCCGCAGCGGGCAGCGACTGCCACAGTTCACGGTACACGCGCTCCAGGTTACCGTTTCATTGACCGGAGCCAGCGCGTTGGCGGCGTGGGCAATACGTGTAAAGGGTAAGGTAAATGCACTGCTGGCCATTGCCAGACCGCCAATGGCCGTGGTTTTCATTAAACCACGCCGGCTTACTTCGGCAGCCAGTAAAGCATCGGGGGCTTTAATTTTCATGGATACTCGCTTTGATTGCTCACAGTTCACTGACAATCGTTATATAGTTAATTATATAACGAAATAAGTTTATTTTAGTTTTTTATGCTGATTTAACACTGAGGGAGTATGCGGGTATTCACCGGGTGGATTATTGCCCGGCATCAAGAAGGGGGTAAAAAAAAAGCGCCCGAAGGCGCTTTTGAGACAGCGGTAAAATTTAGCCGATAAATTCAAGGCCGCGCATATAAGGGCGCAGAACTTCCGGAATTTCAATACGGCCATCTGGCTGCTGATAGTTTTCCATCACCGCCACCAGAGTACGACCTACCGCCAGTCCGGAGCCGTTCAGCGTGTGAACCAGACGCGTTTTCTTGTCTGATTTGCTGCGGCAACGAGCCTGCATACGACGCGCCTGGAAGTCCCAGACGTTGGAGCAGGAGGAGATTTCACGATAGGTGTTCTGTGCCGGCACCCATACTTCCAGGTCATAGGTTTTACAAGCACTAAAGCCCATGTCTCCGGTGCACAACGCCACTTTACGGTACGGCAGGCCCAGCAACTGCAGAACTTTCTCTGCATGGCCGGTCATCTCTTCGAGCGCTGCCATGGAATCTTCCGGACGCACGATCTGCACCATTTCAACTTTGTCGAACTGGTGCATACGGATCAGACCACGGGTGTCACGGCCGTAGGATCCCGCTTCAGAGCGGAAGCACGGCGTGTGGGCGGTCATTTTGATCGGCAGATCGTCTTCGTCGATGATTGCATCGCGAACCAGGTTGGTCAGCGGTACTTCAGCCGTTGGGATCAGCGCGTAATTGCTGCTGTCAGCTTCTTCTTCCAGCGGACGCGTGTGGAACAGATCGCCGGCGAACTTCGGCAGCTGACCGGTACCATACAGCGTTTCCTGGTTGACCAGATACGGAACGTAGTTTTCGCTGTAGCCATGCTGTTCGGTATGCAGATCCAGCATGAACTGTGCCAGTGCACGGTGCAGACGTGCCAGCTGCCCTTTCATGACCACAAAACGGGAACCGGTCAGCTTAACGGCCGCGGCAAAGTCCAGCCCGCCGTGCATTTCACCCAGGGTGACGTGATCGCGGACGTCAAAATCAAACTCGCGAGGGGTACCCCAGCGGCTGACTTCAACGTTGTCTTCTTCACTTTTACCCTGCGGAACGTCGTCGTGAGGCACGTTCGGAATGGTCAAGGCGATGTCGCGGATTTCCGCCAGCAACACGTCCAGTTCGGCTTTCGCCGCATCCAGCTGTTCGCCAAGTTTGTTCACTTCCAGGCGTAATGGCTCAATATCTTCCCCGCGCGCTTTCGCCTGGCCAATGGATTTCGATCGGGAGTTACGCTCCGCCTGCAGGTTTTCAGTTTCAACCTGCAGAACTTTACGACGCTCTTCCAGAGCGCGCAGTTTATCTACATCCAGCTTAAAGCCCCGGCGTGCCAGTTTTTCAGCGACTGCGTCTGGCTCGGTACGCAGCAGATTGGGATCGAGCATGCTTATCCTGTGCTTATCGAATTAATAAAAGAAAAAGTGGCCGCAGACTACGACCACCGGAATATCTTGATAACCTTACCGCAACGTCTCAGTTAGCGGTAGCGTTTTATGGGGCTATTTTGATCCTGTTCGGTAAGCCAGGCGAGCTTTTCGCCAATTTTACCCTCCAGCCCCCGATTTGTAGGCTGATAATAACGAGTTTGGGCCATTTCCTGCGGGAAATAGGCTTCTCCGGCGGCATAAGCGTTCGGCTCATCATGGGCATAACGATACTCTTGCCCATACCCCATCTCTTTCATCAGGCGGGTTGGCGCGTTGCGCAGATGCACCGGTACATCGTAGTCAGGACGCTCGCGGGCATCGGCCATGGCGGCTTTAAAAGCGGTATAAACCGCGTTGCTTTTCGGGGCGCAGGCCAGGTAAACAATCGCCTGGGCAATGGCACGCTCACCCTCTGCCGGCCCCACGCGAGTAAAGCAGTCCCAGGCAGCAATCGCCACCTGCATGCCGCGCGGGTCGGCATTACCAACATCTTCCGATGCAATTGCTAATAAACGACGAGCAACGTACAGCGGATCGCCACCGGCGGTAATAATTCGCGCGTACCAGTACAGCGCGGCATCCGGTGAACTGCCGCGTACAGACTTATGCAACGCGGAGATCAAATCGTAGAAACGATCGCCTTTGTTATCAAAACGCGCGCTACGCTCACCGGCAATCTCGGTCAGAAGCGCCGCTTGTAGCACCCGGTTACCAGAGGCGTCGGTCTCGGCCATATCGGCCATCATCTCAAGCGTGTTAAGCGCCCGGCGCGCATCGCCGTTCACCAGCCCGGCAATCGCCTGGCGAGTCTCGTCCGGCAGAACAATGTTTTGTCCACCGTAACCGCGGTCTTTATCGTTCATCGCCTGGGTTAATACCTGCTCAATATCATCGCTGGTTAACGATTTCAGCAGATAGACCCGCGCCCGGGATAACAGTGCGGAATTGAGTTCAAAAGAGGGGTTTTCTGTTGTCGCACCGATAAAGGTAATGGTGCCGTCTTCAATATGTGGCAAGAACGCATCCTGCTGGCTTTTATTGAAACGATGGACTTCATCGACAAACAGAATGGTGCGACGCCCGGCATTGCGGTTTTGCCTGGCTCGTTCGATCGCTTCGCGGATCTCTTTCACGCCAGAGGTCACCGCCGACAGGCGTTCGACATCGGCACTGGCATAGCGGGCAATCACTTCCGCCAGGGTGGTTTTGCCGGTGCCTGGCGGCCCCCACAGAATCATCGAATGCAGATGCCCGGCTTCAATCGCTCGCGGCAAGGGTTTCCCCGGTGCCAGCAGATGTTGCTGGCCGATGTACTGCGCTAAATTTTCTGGCCGCATACGGGCGGCCAGAGGTTGAAACGCATTGTCGGAAAAATCGAGCGACAGATTGCTCACATTCGCCTCTATTTACGTTGATCGTCCACTGTCACCCCTTTCGGCGGTGTAAAAGTGAACTTAGATGCATCGATCGCACCATTTTGCTGTGCTTTCAGCTGGTAGCTACTGCGCTGGTCATCCTGCTCTACCGCACTGAACTGGTGAATGGTACCGTCACGGCCCACATTGATGGTGAACTGCTTCAGGTTACCGCTACCGGTTTTCGGCGTCAGAACAAAATCGTCGCCATTTTGCTTGATATTGTACTGCTGCCAGTCGTTCGCCTGGTTACGGGCAATCAACATAAACGGCGTGTTGCTGGTGGCGTCTTTCAGCCAGGTCACCGTCGCCTGCTCAACGAACGGATTATAGAACCACAGCGTTTTGCCGTCGGAGACCAGGATGCTTTCATCTGGCTGGGTCATATGCCAGTTAAAGAGATTAGGACGCTTAACCCACAGGTCGCCCTGCCCGTCCTGAACCGCATTGCCGCTACCATCTGTCACTTTTTGCGTGAAGCTGGCATGGAAACTGCTCACCTTATCGAGGCGGCCTTTCAAATCGCTGGCGGCATCCGCCCAAACCTGACTGACAACAAAGCCAGACAGTAATGCACAGGTGATTGCGAGTTTTTTCATTGTTATTCCTTAATGTGCGTCACTCCCGACGCGGGAGCCTCTTCTGTCCCTAATTTAGGACCGCCAGAGACGGCGGGACAGAAGACAATGCTGATTTTGCGCTTATTTACCCAACTTTGCACTTACTCGAAGGGGGGCGGTGCCAGCACTTCACGGTTGCCGTTATGGCCCTGTTCGCTGACGATACCCTGCGCTTCCATTTGTTCGATAATACGGGCTGCGCGGTTGTATCCGATACGGAACTGACGTTGCACACCAGAAATAGACGCTTTACGTTTTTCAGTAACAAAGTTCACCGCCTGATCGAACAACGGATCCAGCTCTTCCGATCCGTCAAAGCCACCGCCGCCGCCTTCGCTTTCGCTATCCGACGTGATGCCGTCCACATACTGCGGACGTCCGCGTGCTTTCCAGTCCTGGACCACCGCGTGAACTTCCTGATCGCGCACAAACGCGCCATGAACACGAACCGGCATGGTGGAGTTCGGCCCGGAGTAGAGCATATCCCCCATGCCCAGCAGCGATTCGGCCCCACCCTGATCGAGGATGGTACGCGAGTCAATTTTGCTCGATACGGTGAAGGCGATACGCGTCGGAATGTTCGCTTTGATCAGGCCCGTGATCACATCAACAGACGGACGCTGCGTAGCCAGAACCAGGTGAATCCCCGCGGCACGCGCTTTCTGCGCCAGACGAGCGATCAGCTCTTCCACCTTTTTGCCTACGGTCATCATCAGGTCGGCGAATTCGTCCACCAGAACCACGATATACGGCAGCTTTTCAAGCACTGGATGCACGGCATCCATACTGTCGCCCGGTTTCCAGTACGGATCCGGGATCGGGCGGCCCATCCGCGCCGCTTCGGCGATTTTCTCGTTATAGCCCGCGAGGTTACGTACGCCAAGGGCCGACATCAGCTTGTAGCGACGTTCCATCTCGTTCACGCTCCAGCGCAGAGCGTTGGCGGCGTCTTTCATGTCCGTGACCACTTCGGTCAACAGATGCGGGATCCCTTCATAGACCGACAGTTCAAGCATTTTCGGGTCGATCATGATGAAGCGCACATCTTCCGGCTGCGCTTTATACAGCATGCTGAGGATCATGGCGTTCACGCCGACCGATTTACCAGAACCGGTGGTACCGGCAACCAGCAGGTGCGGCATTTTTGCCAGATCGGCCACCACCGGATCGCCGGCGATATCTTTCCCTAACACCACGGTCAGCGGCGATGGGTTATCGCGGAATTTCGTGCAGTCCAGCACTTCCCGCAGGTAGACGGTCTGACGCTTTTTGTTCGGCAGCTCCAGGCCAACGTACGGTTTGCCCGGGATCACTTCCACGACACGTACCGCCACGGTAGAGAGCGAGCGCGCCAAATCGCGCGACAGGTTTGAAATACGCGCCGCCTTCACGCCCGGCGCCAGGTTCAGTTCGAAGCGTGTGATCACCGGTCCCGGCGAGTAGTTCACAACATCGGCCTTGATGCGGAAGTCGGCAAGACGGGCCTCCACCAGACGCGCCATTTGCTCAAGAGCAAAAGTATCAACCGGCTCAACTTCACTCGGCGGCGGAGTCAGCAGATCCAGCGACGGCAGCGGCGTCGTCGGTCTTTGCAGCGGACGGCTGTCGCCATTGCGCATCAGCAGCGGGTGAATCAGGCTCTCCTGCTGCGGCTGAGCGGCACTCTGCGAAGGCACATGTGCCTGCTGCGGCTGATAGCTTTGGGCCGCAGGATGAGCCTGCGGTGCCATCTGCGGATACTGTACCGGCTGGTGCACCGGTTGTTGATGCATCGGCTGTTGATGTACCGGTTGAGAAACCTGAGGCTGCATTGCAGGCGGCGGCGTAACCGGCTGTTGATAGTGCTGCTGATTGTGCTGCTGTACCGGCGGCTGTGCTTCCGGTGTCGGAGTGAACAGCGGCGCTTTCGGGCCGTCGTCAACCAGCGCTTTCATCGGCGAAAAATCATAATCAGCCGGGGTGAACGGCGTCGCGCCCTGCGGCTGTTCGCTGCTATAGCGCTGCTGCTGAGAGGCGGCAAACTGGCGGGCCAGCTCGGCTTCGGCAGCGCCGTCATCGTCGTCTTCATCCGATGCGTAGACTTCCCCGTAGCGCTGCTGCTGGGTGGCGGCAAACTGGCGAGCCAGCTCGCCCTGCTCCAGCGCATCGACTTCTTCGTCAGTTAGCGGTTCATCGTCATAATTCTGGTCAAGCTCCGCTTTACGCGCCTGCTCTTCAGCCATACGTTGCGACGGGAGCTTAATGCCGTAGGATGCCAGCTCACGACGCGTCGGGACGCGGACATGGTTAGGGCGCGGCAGTTTTGGGCCTATCCCTTCTTTCACCTGTACGCGTGGCCCACCGGATGCCGGACTGAACAACGGTGCAGCTGCTGATGCCACAGAAGCCGCGGCTGACGTCGCTGCTGGACCGGCGGCCTGATGCACGCCAGCAGCCAGCGCGCTGACTGCGGCAGCCTCAGCGGCAGGTGCCGGCGCGGGAGCTGACGTTATCGGCCGTGTGGCGACCGGGCTGGCCGGTTCAGGAATCGGCTGATACCAGGCGGCCAGCTGTTCGCGTTCACGCGCACGCTTCTCTTCGACTTCTTCAAAATAGTACATCGGCGGACGCTGCGGCTTCACCTCTTCCTGCGGCGCTTCAGGCTCAATAGCAGGTGTAGAAGAAACTGGCGGTTCCGAGTGATACACCGGTTGCTGTACCGGCGCCTGTTCAGGCTGATAGGCCTGATGCTGCGGGTAAGTCGGCTCCGGCTGATACACCGGCTGCTGTACCGGCGCCTGCTCAGGCTGGTAAGCCTGATGCTGCGGGTAGCCCGGCTCCGGCTGATACACCGGCTGCTGTACCGGCGCCTGTTCAGGCTGGTAAGCCTGATGCTGCGGGTAGCCCGGCTCCGGCTGATACACCGGCGCCTGCTCAGGCTGGTAAGCCTGATGCTGCGGGTAGCCCGGCTCCGGCTGATACACCGGCTGCTGTACTGGCACCTGCTCAGGCTGATAAGCCTGATGCTGCGGGTAGCCCGATTCCGGCTGATACACCGGCTGCTGTACCGGCACCTGCTCAGGCTGATAGGCCTGATGCTGCGGGTAGCCCGATTCCGGCTGATACACCGGCTGCTGTACCGCTTCCGGTTGATACGCCGTTTGCGGCGCAAGCCCGGCATCTGACTCAGCCCACACCTGCGGTGCCGCAGTCGCGGCGGCTGCAGAGGTCAACGGATCGGCAATATTGTGGCCATTCAGCAACGGATCGTACGGGTCAAAATCACCTGGACGCGTTGCGCTGGCGCCAGAAAACAGAACATCGTCAGCATCTGCCTGACGTGCTGCGCTGGAACCTGAGAACAGTACATCATCAGCCGCAACGGGAGCGCCCTTCGCGCTGAACTGCACCTCTTCTTCGGCATCGTCCATGCGCTTGCCGGAGAACAGCGCGGCATCGGTTTTGCGGCCCATCGGATTAGAGAATTTTTCTGCCAGACGCTGCCGACGCGCTAAGGCGCTGCGTAAAATACGTGCGCGACGCGACCCTTGCGGTTTCGTGCTGTCATCAACGTCATCTTCATCGTCTTCGTACTCGTCTTCATCATCCACCCAGGTATCGTCCCGACGGGTACGGTTGCTAGCGAAGGTGAGTACAGAAAGAATAGCGCCGCCGAGTTTTTCCGCGATACTCACCCATGACCAGCCGGTAAACAGCGTTAAACCCGCCGCCCAGATACACAGCAGTGCAATCGTGCCGCCGCTGCTGTGCAGCAACGGTTGCAGAGTGGTGCTCAGCAAGCTGCCGATAACGCCACCGGAAGCGAAATACCAGATATCATCGGCATTGATTGATGCCAGACCACAGGAGGTGAGGATCAGCGCCAGTGCGCCAATCAGCCGTAGCGAGACGGCAAAATAGTCGATGTACTCGTCATTGGTCTGGTTACGCCAGGCAAACCAGCACCCACCGATGATGATCACCGGGATGGTGTAAGCCATCACGCCAAAGATGAAAAATAGCGTGTCGGCAAGCCAGGCGCCGGGTATGCCGCCTATGTTATGAATGGGTTCGTGCCAGGCCGTTTGTGACCAGCTAGGATCCGAGGGATTAAAGCTCAGTAATGCTGCCATCAGCCAGATGGCAAACAGAGAGCAAAGGATGAGTAACGCCTCAAGGAGTCGGCGCCCGCTGCTTAACTTTGTCAGTTTGACTTCTTTGTCTTCGGTGTATTCCTGGCTCAAAAAAGGCTCTCCAGGTATCAGGCTGTTTCCTGCCTGCTGCTAAAACGGACAACAGTGCCGGGTCTCCCCGGCACTGTTGCTGTATGGATTAACAGGAGTGTAATCAAACTGCGACGAGTTTGCACCTGTTCCGTGTTAGCGCGTCTTAATAACCAGACGATTGCTTTGCTTGACTTCTTCCATTACCACGTAGGTACGGGTGTCGTTTACACCCGGCAGGCGCAGCAGGGTTTCGCCCAGTAATTTGCGATACGCTGACATATCTGGCACACGGGTTTTCAACAGATAGTCGAAATCGCCGGAAACCAGATGACACTCTTGAATTTCTTCAAGTTTTTGCACAGCGGAGTTAAATTGCTCAAACACATCCGGCGCGCCACGATTCAGAGTAATCTCAACAAATACCAGAAGTGATGCATCCAGATAATGCGGGTTGAGCAGCGCCGTATAGCCCTGAATAAAACCCTGTCTTTCCAGTCGACGCACGCGCTCAAGGCAAGGCGTCGGTGAAAGTCCCACCCGTTTAGAAAGCTCGACGTTTGAAATACGCCCGTCTTTTTGCAGCTCATTCAAAATATTACGATCGATGCGGTCGAGATCTTTGCCAGGGCGCTTCTTGCTATCTACCATTATTATTGTCTCTCTGTATTCCTTCCCTACTCCTGTTCCGACTCAGAGCCTTCACTGCCCGAGTCCATCCTGTTATTACCCTTTACGACATTGAGTAACCCAGGGGTACGTGAGAAGCCCGTTGCCTGACGGCAGTCACCAACATCACGCATGGCGTCTGTCCACACCATGCGTAGATTTCGCTAACCCGGATAAAAATGGCATCTGCGTGCATGAAAATTCGCCACACGCGAAACACTGTTTTTTTCTTCCATGGATGTTTTCGCAAAAGCACAGGGGATTGTCAAAGCAAAACATCGATTTTTAGTACAAGATGCCAGATATTCATTATACCCCCCCGTTGATTCTCATGTTTTCATCTTATAATTGTCCCGCTGACAGTAGAATTAGTTATATTCCTCGTTCGTTAAATCACCAATTCATCGGCTACTTCTATTGCACACATCGTTAACAAAATCGCTGTGCTCTTTTTTTACGACAACAAATTCCCTACAATCCAGCCCAATGTATGCCAATAAATTATGGGGATCTCATGGGCACGACCAAACACAGTAAACTGCTTATTCTTGGTTCTGGACCTGCGGGATATACCGCTGCCGTCTATGCAGCGCGCGCAAACCTGCAGCCAGTGCTGATTACCGGCATGGAAAAAGGGGGTCAGTTGACCACCACCACAGAAGTGGAAAACTGGCCTGGCGATCCGAACGATCTGACCGGCCCGCTGCTGATGGAACGCATGCATGAGCATGCAACAAAGTTTGATACCGAAATTATTTTCGACCATATCAACAGCGTCGATCTGCAAAACCGTCCTTTCCGTCTGGTGGGCGACAGCGGTGAATACACCTGTGACGCATTAATTATCGCCACCGGCGCGTCCGCACGTTATCTGGGGCTGCCGTCGGAAGAAGCGTTCAAAGGCCGCGGCGTATCCGCCTGCGCAACCTGTGACGGTTTCTTCTATCGCAACCAGAAAGTCGCCGTTATCGGCGGCGGCAACACTGCAGTTGAAGAAGCGCTGTATCTGTCTAACATCGCCGCTGAAGTTCACTTGATCCACCGTCGCGATTCTTTCCGCGCCGAAAAAATCCTCATTAACCGCCTGATGGATAAAGTGGCAAATGGCAATATCGTGCTGCACACCCATCGCACGCTGGAAGAGGTCACCGGCGATCAGATGGGCGTGAGTGGTCTGCGTCTGCGCGACACGCAGAATACCGACAATATCGAGTCTCTGGACGTTGCCGGCCTGTTTGTTGCTATCGGCCACAGCCCTAACACCGCCATCTTTGAAGGCCAGCTGGCGTTGGAAAACGGCTATATCAAAGTGCAGTCAGGGATCCACGGCAATGCCACCCAGACCAGCGTTCCGGGCGTCTTTGCTGCCGGCGATGTGATGGACCACATCTATCGTCAGGCGATCACCTCTGCTGGTACCGGCTGCATGGCTGCACTGGATGCCGAGCGTTATCTTGATGGTTTAGCCGACGCTTGCAAATAATCTTTACAAGTCAGTAACAAAGGTAAAGAAGGCGACGAAAAGTCGCCTTTATTTTTTCCTCGTTGTAACATTGCCCAGCCTAAAAACCTCATAACTACACCTGCAAAGTGCGCAATGAATAAAACCCGTCAGCAAGAGTTAACACGTTGGTTAAAAAATCAAAGCATTCTCTCCCGTCGCTGGTTGATGATTTCCCGTGCGTTGGGGGTCATTAGCGGTCTGCTGATCGTCGGCCAGGCCTGGCTGCTGGCGCGGATCCTTCATCGCATGATCATGGAGAATATTCCGGCAACGGCGCTGGTGCTGCCGTTTATTGTGCTGGCATTAATTTTTATTCTCCGGGCCTGGGTGGTCTGGTTCCGCGAACGGGTGGGGTTCCTGGCCGGACAGCATATTCGTTGCGAAATTCGCCGCCAGGTGCTCGATCGCTTACAACAGGCGGGCCCGGCGTGGATTCAGGGAAAACCGGCAGGAAGCTGGGCAACGCTCATTCTTGAGCAAATTGATGATATGCACGACTACTACGCGCGCTATCTGCCACAGATGACGCTGGCGGCTTGCGTGCCACTGTTGATTGTCCTGACTATTTTCCCGATTAACTGGGCCGCCGCGCTGATTCTGCTCGGTACCGCACCGCTGATCCCGCTGTTTATGGCGATGGTCGGCATGGGTGCGGCTGATGCCAACCGTCGAAACTTTCTGGCACTGGCCCGGTTGAGCGGCCATTTTCTCGATCGCCTGCGTGGCATGGAAACCCTGCGGCTGTTTCATCGCGGTGAAGCAGAAACGGACAATATTCGTGAAGCCTCTCAGGATTTCCGCCAGCGGACGATGGAAGTGCTACGCCTCGCCTTTCTCTCGTCGGGCGTGCTCGAGTTTTTCACCTCGCTCTCTATTGCGCTGGTGGCGGTCTATTTCGGTTTCTCCTATCTTGGCGAGCTGAATTTCGGCCATTACGGCGTCGGAGTGACCTTGATGTCGGGTTTCCTGACCCTGATCCTGGCACCGGAGTTTTTCCAGCCACTACGTGATTTGGGCACCTTCTACCATGCGAAAGCACAGGCCATTGGTGCCGCAGACAGCCTGAAGACGTTTATGGAAACGCCGCTGGCACAGGATGAAAAAGGTGAAAAAGTGCTCAGCGACAATGAGCTGATTCGCCTCGAAGCCCGTGATTTATTGATTAAATCCCCGGAAGGAAAAGTTCTGGCGGGGCCACTCAATTTTACGCTTCCAGCCGGTAAGCGCGTGGTGCTGGTGGGCCAAAGTGGCTCGGGGAAAAGTTCACTCCTCAACACCTTAACCGGTTTTCTTCCTTACGATGGCTCGCTGCTGGTCAACGGTATTGAACTGCGCGACCTCGACGCCAGTCGCTGGCATCGCCTGCTCAGTTGGGTGGGCCAGAACCCGCAACTTCCGGCGGCAACTCTGCGTGAAAACGTGCTGTTGGCCTGGCCGGAAGCCACCGAGGCACAGCTCCAGCTCGCGCTGGACAAAGCCTGGGTAAGCGAGTTTGTCTCTCAGCTGCCACAAGGTATTCACACGCCGGTCGGCGATCAGGCCGGTCGCCTGTCCGTCGGCCAGGCCCAGCGCATTGCCGTGGCGCGCGCGCTGCTGGTGCCCTGCCGTCTGCTGTTATTAGATGAACCTGCAGCCAGCCTCGATGCCCACAGCGAGCAGCGGGTGATGCAGGCATTGTTTAACGCCTCGTCGCAACAAACCACGCTGATGGTCACCCACCAGTTGGAAGGTATCGCCGATTGGGATGCAATCTGGGTGATGCAGGATGGTCAGATTGTCGAACAGGGTACCTATGCTCAGTTGGCTGCCGCCGAGAGTCATTTTGCGACTCTGTTAGCCCACCGTCAGGAGGAGATTTAAATGCGCGCATTATTGCCTTATCTGGCGTTGTACAAGCGGCATATCTGGCTGCTGACGATCGGCGTAGTGCTGGCGATTATCACCCTGCTGGCCAGCATTGGCCTGCTGACGCTTTCGGGCTGGTTCTTATCCGCCAGTGCCGTGGTAGGTGTCGCCGGGATCTACAGCTTTAACTATATGCTTCCGGCTGCGGGGGTGCGTGGTGCGGCGATTCTGCGTACCGCCGGCCGCTATTTTGAACGTCTCGTCAGCCATGACGCCACTTTCCGCGTTCTGCAACATCTGCGCGTATTCACCTTCAGCAAACTGCTGCCGCTCTCCCCCGCCGGGCTGGCGCGCTTTCGCCAGGGTGAACTCCTTAACCGGGTGGTTGCCGACGTCGATACGCTGGACCACCTCTATCTGCGAGTGATCTCCCCGCTGGTCGGCGCGCTGGTCGTGATTCTGGTGGTTACCGCCGGCCTGAGCATTCTCGACGTCACGCTGGCGCTGACTCTGGGTGGGATCATGCTGTTAACGCTGGTAATTTTGCCGCCGCTGTTTTATCGCGCCGGAAAACCGACGGGTGAACATATCACCCAGCAGCGCGGACAATATCGCCAGCAGTTGACCTCCTGGTTACAAGGACAGGCAGAGCTGATGCTGTTCAGCGCCAGTGACCGCTACCGGGCACAGATGGAAAAGACCGAACAGCGCTGGCAGGAAGCACAACGTCGCCAGGCGGATCTCACTGCCCTGTCGCAGGCGCTGATGCTGCTGATTGGCGGTATCGCGGTGATTGCCATGCTGTGGCTGGCCTCTGCCGGGGTTGGCGGAAACAGTCAGCCGGGCGCGCTGATCGCCCTGTTTGTTTTTTGCGCCCTGGCAGCATTTGAAGCGTTGGCTCCGGTCACCGGTGCGTTTCAGCATCTTGGTCAGGTCATTGCTTCCGCTCGTCGGATTACGCAAATTACCGAACAACAACCAGAAGTCACTTTCGTCCCGGGAGCGGAACAACCGCCTGAGCGCGTTGCGCTGACCCTGGATAAGGTCACCTTTAGCTATCCACAACAGCCTGCCCCGGCGCTGGATAGCGTCTCGTTGCAGGTCACAGCAGGCGAGCATATCGCGATTCTGGGGCGTACCGGTTGCGGCAAGTCGACACTATTACAGCTTCTGACCCGCGCCTGGGATCCGGCGCAGGGTGAGATCCTGCTTAACGGCCAACCGTTAGCGCACATCAATGAAGCTTCCCTGCGTCGGGCGATGAGCGTTGTTCCTCAGCGGGTGCATCTGTTCAGCGCCACGCTGCGCGACAACCTGCTGCTGGCCGCCCCTGGCGCCAGTGATGCTCAGCTCACCAGTACCCTGGAACGCGTCGGTCTGGAAAAACTGCTGGAAGACAGCGGCCTTAATGCCTGGTTGGGCGAAGGCGGCCGTCAGCTTTCCGGCGGTGAGCTACGCCGACTGGCCATCGCCCGTGCCCTGCTGCATGATGCCCCGCTGATGCTGCTTGATGAGCCCACCGAAGGGCTTGATGCGACAACTGAAAGCCAAATCCTTGATTTGCTGAGTGATGTGATGCGTGAAAAAACCGTCCTGATGGTTACCCATCGTCTGCGCGGACTGGCACGTTTTAATCAGATAATTATCATGGACAACGGGAAGATTATTGAGCAAGGTAATCACGCAGAACTGCTGGCGCAACAAGGGCGTTATTACCAGTTTAAACAGCGTCTGTAGACGGGATATTTCCCCTCGTTTTGCGTATATACTTTATGCGTTTCAGGGCACCGGCATGGTGCTCTTGCCCCAGCCATTAACCTGAAATGACAGCGGTAGTGGCTGGTTGAAACACAGCGAGTCTATTGGACAATTGCCTGGTGCGTATTGAGGTTAAAATGCGTCTGGTTCAGCTCTCCCGTCAGTCCATTGCCTTCCCTTCTCCGGAAGGGGCTCTGCGCGAACCGAATGGCCTGCTGGCGCTCGGCGGCGATCTCAGCCCGTCACGCCTGCTGATGGCCTATCAGCACGGCATTTTCCCCTGGTTCTCTCCGGGCGATCCTATTTTATGGTGGTCCCCCGATCCCCGTGCGGTCTTGTGGCCAGAACAGTTTCACCTCAGCCGCAGCATGAAGCGTTTTCACCAACGCTCTCCCTATCGCGTCACGCTCAATCATGCGTTTGGCCAGGTCATTGAAGGTTGCGCCGAAAATCGTGATGAAGGTACGTGGATTACCCCTGGCATCGTCAAAGCCTATCATCAGCTCCATGAACTGGGCCATGCGCACTCGATCGAGGTCTGGCAAAACGACACGCTGGTGGGCGGCATGTATGGCGTGGCTCAAGGGGCGTTGTTTTGTGGTGAGTCGATGTTCAGCCATGCGGAAAATGCCTCAAAAACGGCGTTACTGATTTTCTGTCAGGTATTTGCCCGCGATGGTGGTAAATTGATTGACTGCCAGGTGCTGAATAATCATACGGCATCGCTGGGAGCCATCGAAATCCCTCGTCGTGATTATCTTGACCGTCTGGCCGAATTACGTACCTGCCGCCTGCCTGCACGATTTTGGGTACCGAGGGTGCTATTTGCCGGCCATGTGTAAATGTTTTCAGCACATTTTTCACCATGATGGTATAATTGCGCAGTAGAGTAGCTTCTGCCTGTTGCCCCGCCGCCGTTTGGGAATAATAAGAGTCAGATAACGCCCATCGTTCTGTCACTCCCCCCTTTACGTTTGCGCCTGTCATGCGGCTTTTCCGTGTGGATTACGGGCAATGCGCCAAAACTACTTCAGAAATTTATATCCTGAATAATTTAGGATGCGTCGGGTTGGTAATGTTAAGCCCCTGGCAGCATCAATAACTATGTGACCGCGTAAGCGAAGGCAGCCTGAAAGATAAAGTGCACAAACGTAAACCTTTACTTACTCGCTGAACTTCGGCATTATCTTGCCGGTTCAAAACTACGGTAGTGATACCCCAGAGGACTAGATGGCCAAAGAAGACAATATTGAAATGCAGGGCACCGTACTTGACACGTTGCCTAACACAATGTTCCGCGTAGAACTGGAAAACGGTCACGTGGTAACTGCGCATATTTCCGGTAAAATGCGTAAGAACTACATCCGCATTCTGACGGGCGACAAAGTGACTGTTGAGCTGACCCCGTACGACCTGAGCAAAGGCCGCATTGTCTTCCGTAGTCGCTGATAGTTTTCCGCCCTCGTGGCGTCAGATGCTGAAGGCCGGGATAATTCCCGGCCTTTTCATTTCTGCAGCCGCCTAAAATTGCGGCATAAAAAAACCGGCCAACAGGCCGGTTTTTTGCGATAACCACAGGGTAGAACTTTTAATGTGCGGTTTCCGGTTTATGTTTCTGCGCGCTCTGGAAGTTATAGGTCAACGCACCCTTCTCTTTATCCAGCGCGACGGTCACCTGCCCACCGTCAACCAGTGAACCAAACAGCAGCTCGTTGGCCAGCGGTTTTTTCAGGTTATCCTGGATAACACGCGCCATTGGGCGTGCGCCCATTGCCCGGTCGTAGCCTTTTTCTGCCAGCCAGTCTCGTGCTTCCTGACTCACTTCCAGCGAGACACCTTTCTGATCCAGCTGAACCTGCAGCTCGACGATAAACTTATCCACCACCTGATGGATCACCGTCGTGGAGAGATGATCGAACCAGATAATGTTGTCGAGGCGGTTACGGAACTCCGGCGTAAAGATCTTTTTGATCTCATCCATCGCATCCGGGCTGTTATCCTGCTGGATAAGGCCGATCGATTTACGCTCGGTCTCACGCACCCCGGCGTTGGTGGTCATCACCAGCACCACGTTACGGAAGTCCGCCTTGCGGCCGTTGTTGTCGGTCAGCGTACCGTTATCCATCACCTGCAACAGCAGGTTAAAGACGTCCGGATGGGCTTTTTCGATCTCATCAAGCAGCAGCACCGCATGCGGATGCTTAATTACCGCATCGGTCAGCAGCCCGCCCTGATCGAAACCAACGTAGCCCGGAGGCGCGCCAATCAGGCGACTGACGGTATGACGTTCCATATACTCGGACATGTCAAAACGCAGTAACTCAATGCCCAGCGCTTTTGCCAGCTGCACGGTCACCTCGGTTTTCCCAACCCCGGTCGGCCCGGCGAAGAGGAATGAACCAACGGGTTTGTGCTCGTGGCCCAGGCCCGCACGCGCCATCTTGATAGCCTCAGTCAAAGCTTCAATGGCTTTACCCTGACCAAAGACCAGCATTTTCAGACGGTCGCCGAGATTTTTCAACGTATCGCGATCGCTCTGCGAGACGCTCTTCTCTGGGATACGAGCAATACGCGCCACCACCGACTCGATATCCGCCACGTTGACGGTTTTCTTACGCTTGCTGGCCGGCATTAAACGCGCCCGCGCCCCGGCCTCATCGATCACATCGATAGCCTTGTCTGGCAAATGGCGGTCGTTAATGTATTTCACCGCCAGCTCTACCGCCGCACGTACCGCTTTCGCGGTGTAACGCACATCGTGATGCGCTTCGTACTTCGGTTTCAGGCCGTTGATGATCTGCACCGTCTCTTCCACAGAAGGTTCGGTAATATCAATCTTCTGGAAACGACGTGCCAGCGCACGGTCTTTTTCGAAGATATTGCTGAACTCCTGGTAAGTGGTTGAGCCCATCACCCGAATTTTGCCGCTGGAGAGCAGCGGTTTAATCAGGTTAGCCGCATCGACCTGGCCACCAGAAGCCGCACCCGCACCGATAATGGTGTGGATTTCGTCAATAAACAGAATGCTGTTGGTATCCTGTTCAAGCTGTTTAAGCAGCGCTTTGAAACGTTTTTCAAAATCACCGCGGTATTTTGTCCCTGCCAGCAGAGAGCCAATATCCAGCGAGTAGATGGTGCAATCGGCCATAATCTCTGGCACATCGCCTTGCACAATGCGCCAGGCAAGCCCTTCAGCAATGGCGGTTTTACCGACCCCGGATTCACCCACCAACAGCGGGTTATTTTTCCGGCGACGGCACAGTACCTGAATCGCACGCTCCAGCTCTTTTTCGCGGCCGATCAACGGATCGATTCCGCCGACGCGAGCAAGCTGATTGAGATTGGTGGTGAAGTTTTCCATACGATCCTCCCCGCCTGCTTGCTCTTCATTGCTGGGCTGGCTTCCGCTGTTATCGGAAGGCTGGCTCGGCTCGTCTTTGCGTGTACCGTGAGAAATGAAGTTAACGATGTCAAGACGGCTGACTTCGTGTTTACGCAGCAGATAGGCCGCCTGCGATTCCTGTTCGCTGAAAATCGCGACCAGTACGTTGGCGCCAGTTACTTCACTGCGGCCAGAGGATTGGACATGGAAGACCGCGCGTTGCAGCACACGCTGGAAACTCAGCGTCGGCTGAGTATCGCGCTCTTCTTCCGTGGCGGGCAGTACGGGTGTGGTCTGTTCGATGAAGGCTTCGAGTTCCTGACGCAGCGCTACCAGGTCCACGGAGCAGGCTTCTAACGCCTCGCGGGCCGAAGGGTTGCTGAGCAGCGCCAGCAACAAGTGCTCGACGGTCATGAACTCATGACGGTGCTCGCGCGCTCTGGCGAAAGCCATATTTAAACTGAGTTCCAGTTCTTGATTGAGCATAGGCACCTCCCCCAATTTTCATGCCTGTCTTCAGGCTTTCTCTAGCGTACACAGCAACGGATGCTCGTTCTCCTTCGCGTATTCGTTCACCATCGCGACTTTGGTTTCCGCAACTTCTGCAGTAAATACACCACAAATCGCTTTACCTTGATAGTGAACCGTCAGCATCAGTTGCGTTGCACGTTCTACATCATAAGAAAAGAATTTTTGTAACACGTCAATAACAAACTCCATTGGAGTGTAGTCATCATTGAGCAATATCACTTTATACATAGATGGTGGTTTAAGTTCATTACGAACTTCGTCTTCTACCAGCTGATCGAAATCCAGCCAATCTCTCTTACTCATCGTCAATGTTCATCAATGGTTGCTGTTGCCAACAGGCGGCGGCCTGTTGATGACCAGTGGCTATGCACATCACAAATCTACAATAGATCATAGATAACTATCATCTATTACTTCCATCCGCGATGTCTGTCACATTCCCCGGCAATAGCGTTAACTGCTTCAAATTTTGACGCATTTTTCGCCTTCCACTACCGTCAATCGCTTGACGCATTTCCGTATTTCTCTAAATTGTACTAGCGAGAGTTGGCGAGCATTTGAACAACTCGTCACTCCACTACCGGTTCATTCCATCTTACTTATAAAGAATTACGAAGGATGTCGAAGTATGGAAATGGGTACTGTTAAGTGGTTCAACAATGCCAAAGGGTTCGGTTTTATCTGCCCTGAGGGCGGCGGCGAAGACATTTTCGCCCATTACTCCACCATCCAGATGGATGGTTACAGAACGCTAAAAGCCGGACAAGCCGTTCGGTTTGATGTTCACCAGGGGCCGAAAGGCAATCACGCCAGCGTGATTGTTCCTGTGGAAGCCGAAGTGGCTGCATAACGCTTTGACTTCATTGTGTACATCCTGCCAGTAAAATGCCAGTCCTTCTGACTGGCATTTTTTTGTTTCTACTCGCGGGCCAGCGCGTCCACCGGATCAAGTCGCGCGGCATTGCGGGCCGGAAGCCAGCCAAACAGCACGCCGGTCAGCGTCGAACATAAAAAAGCGGTGACCAGCGCCAGCGGCGAAAAACCGATTTCCCAGCCGGGCAAAAACAACTGCAGAACGAAGGCGATCATCAACGATAACGTCACGCCCAGCGCGCCACCAACCAGGCACACCAGCACCGCTTCGATCAAAAACTGCTGCATGACATCGCTGGCCCGTGCCCCGACCGCCATCCGAATACCAATTTCACGGGTCCGTTCGGTCACCGATACCAGCATGATATTCATGACCCCAATACCGCCCACCACCAGCGCGATCACCGCCACCAGGGTCAGAAACAGCTGTAATGTATGTGTGGTCCGTTCCGCCGTTTTCAAGATGCTATCCATATTCCAGGTAAAAACATCTTTTTTACCGTGACGCAGTTCCAACAGACGCAACAGTTGCTGTTCGGCGGTCGCACTGTCATAACCTTCGCGCACGCGCACGGTTATAGAGTTCAACCACGATTGCCCCATCACCCTGCCGGCCATGGTGGAATACGGCAGCCACACCCGCAGAATTTTACTGCTGCCAAACATCGACTGTTTCTCATCCGCCACGCCAACGATGGTGGCAGGCATATTGCCCACCAGAATGATCTCCCCGACAACACGCGCTTTATGCGGAAACAGCTGGCGGCGGGTATTGCTATCCAGCACCACCACCTGCGCCCGGCTGTTAAGCTGCAGTTCGTTGAAGGTGTTGCCCTCGCTGAAGGTCATCCCGTAAACATTAAAATACTGTGGCCCTACGCCTTCCGCACTGGCGGCAACGTCAACGTTGTCGGCACGCAGGCGCAGGCTTTTTGACACCGCAGGCGTCGCAGAGCTCACCCAGGGCTGTTTTTGAATTGCCAGCAGGTCGTCATACTTCAGCGCCTGCTGGTAACGAGGATCGTCATCGCCGAAATCTTTGCCGGGATAGACGTCAATGGTGTTGGTGCCAATGGCGCGAATATCGGCCAGCACCATCTGCTTCGCCGCATCCCCGACCACCACAATCGACACCACAGACGCGATACCGATGATAATACCGAGCATGGTCAGCAACGTGCGCATTTTGTTCGCCGCCATCGCCCGCCACGCCATCACTAACGCCTCGCGAAATCCGTTGGTGAACTGGCGCCACGCGGAAGGCTCCGCCCGACTCGCCTGACGCAACACGCCGCCGTCCGTTATTTCCTTCGCTGGCGGGTTACGCACAATTTCGCCATCGTGGATCTCAACGATCCGCTCAGCCTGCGCCGCTACCAACGGATCGTGGGTGACGATGATCACCGTATGTCCCTGGGATTTCAACTGATGGAGGATCGCCATCACCTCTTCCCCCGAGCGGCTGTCCAGCGCGCCGGTGGGTTCATCAGCCAGAATCACCTCTCCGCCGTTCATGAGCGCCCGGGCAATACTGACGCGTTGCTGCTGGCCGCCGGAAAGCTGCGAAGGCTGGTATTCCGCCCGCTCGCCAAGACCCAGCCGCATCAGCAGCTCGCGTGCGCGCTCCAGACGCGCCCTGCGTTCCGTCCCAGCGTAAACCGCCGGGACTTCAACGTTCTGCGCCGCCGTCAGGTGCGACAGCAGATGGTAACGCTGGAAGATAAAACCAAAATGTTCCCGACGCAGCCGCGCCAGTTCGTCACCGCTCAGTTGCGCAACGTCCGTCCCGGCCACGCGATAGGTGCCGCTGGTTGGTTTATCGAGGCAGCCGAGGATATTCATTAAGGTCGATTTACCCGAGCCGGAGGCTCCGACGATGGCGACCATTTCACCGGCGGCAATGTTCAGCGTGACGCCTTTCAACACATCAACGCTGCCGTCACCGGAGAGATAGCTGCGACTGATATCACGCAGTTCCAGCAACGCCGTCATTTTGCGGTCCCGGCATGGCTTTCGCCGGTGATAACCTCATCACCCTCATCCAGCCCTTTCACCACCGCAACATCAGTATCATTGCGCGCACCAATCGTCACTTCACGCTCTTTTACTTCGCCGGTTCGCAGCAGGCGTACGTTGTAGCGGTTATCACCGACAGCATCGCCCAGCGCACTCAGCGGGATGGTGATAACATTTTTCACTTCCGCCATCTGAATATGCACCTGAGCCGTCATCTCCAGGCGCAGAATGCCCTGTGGGTTCGGCACTTCAAAGCGGGCATAGTAGAAAATGGCGTCATTGACCTTTTCCGGGGTCGGCAGGATATCTTTCAGGCGTCCTTCATAACGGGTCAGCGGATCGCCGAGCACCGTAAACCACGCTTTTTGCCCGGGACGAAGGTGAATCACATCGGCTTCAGAGACCTGGGCTTTTACCAGCATGGTACTGAGGTCTGCCAGCGTCAGGATATTCGGCGCCTGCTGCGCAGCGATCACGGTTTGCCCTTGCAGGGTGGTAATTTGCGTCACTTCACCGGACATCGGCGCCAGGATGCGCGTGTAGTCGAGGTTGGTTTTGGCAGTATCTAAGGTTGCCTGATTGCGCTTAATCTGCGCCTCGATGGTGCCGATTTGCGCCTCTTTCACCGCCAAATCCGTGGCCGCGGTATCGAGCTCCTGGCGTGATACCAGCTGACGCTGGGCCAGCTGCTGCTGACGCGCTAAGGTAACCGCCGCCAGCTTGCGCTCTGCACGGGCTTGATTGAGCTGGGCACGCAGCTCCATCAGCGTGGCGTCGACTTCTTTTATTTGGTTTTCTGCCTGCTCGGGGTCAATCACCCCCAGCAGTTGATCTTTCTGGACTTTGTCGCCGATATTCACCCGCAGCGTTTTCAACTGCCCGCTCACCTGCGCCCCGACATCAACCTTGCGCAGGGCGTCCAGCTTACCGGTCGCCAGCACGCTCTGCTGTAAATCCCCCTGGCGCACCACCAGCGTCTGATACTGCGGTAACGGCGCATTCAGTATCCGCCATCCCCAAACGGCCACGGCCAGTACGATGACGGCCAGCAGCCACCAGAGTTTCCTGCGCTTTCCATTAAGCTTCATAACTATTCCTGATGTATTTACCCGCAGAGCAAGATGCCAATTCTATCCGCAGTGCACGTAAACATAACGCGGAATTTGGCTAAAGCGGATAATTTCCGCCTTAGTCGGCGCGACCACGCGCCAGCCAGAGTACCCGGGAAAACATTTTCTTCAGCAGCGTTGGCACTGACTCAATGCCACGACGCCCGGCTTCCATTGCCACTTCAATCGCCAGATCCGGTTTCGACGAACGATGAATCGCTTTGGTGATCACCCGGCGCATGTTCATCGGCACGTTCGGCGGCAGTTGCGCCACCCGATGATAAACATCGTTAAAGCCCTGGCGGTACATAAAGTGTTCCATATCCAGCGCCGGCAGCACGGTCAGATGGTCGCGCTCCAGATCGCGGTCGTCGTTGAGCAAGCTACGTACCGTAGCGGCATATTTTTTCCCGGCTTCATCACCATCAACCAACACGTGCCACTGAATGCCCATCCGGCGGGCAAACTTAATCAGCGGCTTGAGGCCCGACTGAGCAAACTCAATGACCTTGACCCCTTCGGCATCGAAATGGTGCCCGCACTGCCGGGCCAGTTCGTTGATGACCCAGGTCTCCGTCTCCCCTTCCACCAGCAGCCAGCAGCGGGCAAACAGCGAAGAAGCACGATTAAAACGGATATGAAAAGCAATGCGCCGGCTGTCTTCGGCGTTCATTCCACCCGGCCCGAGCCGCCAGGCCGAGACGCGCGAAGACTCGCGCACCAATCGACAAACATGCTCCACCGGCGTCAGCGACAGCAGTTCACCAGAGTTGGTGGTGGTGACCTGCTGCAACGGCAGTAAATTAAGGAGGTGCCAGGCCACCGACAGCATGATCGGATGCAGGCGGGTTTCCGGGTCTTCGATCAGTAATAAAGGGCGCGCATCGCGGTCAAGCCGTACCGTCCCTTTTGCCTGTAGCAAGGTTGAAAACAGTCCCAGTAGAATCACCCGATGGCTGCGGCCGCCGGGTTTATCAATCATCCGGTTGATAATGTCCAGATAACGCCAGCTGCGTTGCTCATCATGAGAATGCCGGCGCATCAGTCGGTTGCGGGACTGGGCGCTGCTCTGCTCGGCAAAGTAGTGTTCCAGCAGTTGCACCATGGCCGACAACCCCTGACGAATCTGGCTGTCGGTTAGGTTTTGCGGGTGGTTCACCAGCTCACGGGAAAGAAAGTCCAGTTGTCGGGCGGTTATCTCAATTTGCGGTGAGTGTGGCACAGTGTCGTTGTGAATGCGGCGCATAAAACGCGCATCACGCAGACGCAACACCGGCATCAGCCGCACCAGATGCCGCACCATCTCATCGATATCGTCCAGTTCCAGTGCTTCGCCTTTGCCATTGATGAAGCTGCGCAGCGTCATCACGCTACCATCTTCCGTCAGCTCACCTTCCAGACGATAAAAAATGCGCTGGTAACCATCTTCACAGGGCACCCAGCAGTCGTTAAGCGGGCGGAAACGGCGCACCCGGTGGTGGCCCGGTTCGTTCTCACGGAAGGTTAAAATAATATGCAGATGGTGCTCGCGTCCCTGTACATCACCCGGTGGGAACCAAAAATCATCGCGCACAAAGTGGTACAGCTCAAATTCTGGCGACAACAGTAGCGTCAGCGCATCCAGCAGGCTGGATTTACCCCAGGCATTTTCGCCGATCAGAACGTTATTTTGCTCCAGCATCAACGATAAACGATTGATACCGCGAAAACCGACGATCTCTACCCGCTCAAGATGCATATCCCCTCCGCTCAGTAACCACTTTCTCCTTCAGTTATCAGCAGTATAGCGACACATGCCTGAACATGACACTGTTCACCAGCATCGCGGTGCGACGTAAAGTCCATAATAGGACCGGGATATGATTATTCACCATGCTATCCGCTTTAAAAATAATTCATGCTGTAAAGTGGTTATCTTTATTATTTTTGTTCTACACTTTTCTTGAATGACCACTGGCAAAAGGATTACGATCACATTGCCCTAAATCAAATTATATTTAGTTATTTGGCTAGCCGCAGGATGACGATTGTTCATAGAATAGCGTCGCTTTATTTTTATCTTCATCCTTTGCGTCGATAAATAAAGATCGGCACGAGAACTCGTGCTCGTTTACATTATTTTTTTGAGGTGGTTATGTTTAGAAAATTAGCAGCGGAATGCTTTGGGACATTCTGGCTTGTGTTTGGCGGTTGCGGTAGCGCCGTTCTCGCAGCAGCCTTCCCGGAACTGGGAATTGGTTTTGCTGGCGTCGCACTGGCCTTCGGTTTAACCGTATTAACCATGGCGTATGCTGTTGGTCATATTTCCGGCGGTCACTTCAACCCGGCGGTCACCTTAGGTCTGTGGGCCGGCGGTCGTTTCCCGGCGAAAGACGTGATTGGTTATATTATCGCTCAGGTGGTTGGCGGTATCATTGCGGCAGCCGTCCTGTATGTCGTTGCCAGCGGTAAAGCCGGCTTTGATGTTGCTGCCAGCGGTTTCGCTTCGAACGGTTTCGGCGAACATTCACCGGGCGGCTACTCCATGCTTTCCGCGATTGTTATCGAAATCGTCCTGACCTGCGGCTTCCTGCTGGTCATTCATGGCGCAACGGATAAAAATGCACCGGCCGGCTTCGCACCTATCGCGATTGGTCTGGCGCTGACCTTAATCCACCTGATCAGCATCCCGGTCACCAACACCTCCGTTAACCCGGCGCGTAGCACCGCGGTAGCTATCTTCCAGGGCGGTTGGGCGCTGCAGCAGCTGTGGCTGTTCTGGGTGATGCCAATCATCGGCGGTATTCTGGGTGGCGTACTGTATCGTACTCTGCTGGAAAAACGCGATTAATCACCAGATTGATTTCCTGAGAGGCCCGGCAATGCCGGGCTTTTCTTTTTTTTGACGCATCTTTACTCGGTTCGGTGATTTGGGTAGTGTCAGGGGCGCTATTCTCACTCTGCAAGGACCAGACCGTTCATGTTTTCGGGATTATTAATCATTCTTCTGCCGCTGGTTATCGGCTACCTTATTCCTCTGCGTCACCCCTCGGCACTGAAACTGATTACACGGTTGTTGAGCTGGATTGTTTACGTCATCCTCTTTTTCATGGGGATTAGCCTCGCCTTCCTCGATAATTTATCCAGCAATTTGCTGTCGATTCTTCATTATGCTGCGGTCAGCGTTGTGGTGATCCTGCTGTGTAATATTGCGGCACTGCTGTGGCTGGAACAGAAAATGCCGTGGCGCCACCCGCATCGCCAGGAGAAATTACCGTCCCGGATCGCAATGGCAATGGAATCCCTGCAACTGTGCGGCGTGGTGCTTATTGGCTTCCTCGTTGGTCTGAGCGGTTTGTCATTTTTACAGCACGCTATCGAGGCCAGCGAATATACGCTGATCTTCCTGCTGTTCCTGATTGGTATTCAGCTACGAAATAATGGAATGACCTTGCGCCAGATAGTGCTTAACCGCCGCGGTATGATTGTGGCGGTGGTGGTGGCGGCCAGTTCAATGATCGGCGGCATCATTAATGCCTTTATTCTCGACCTGCCGCTGAAAACCGGCCTGGCGATGGCCTCCGGCTTCGGCTGGTATTCACTCTCCGGGATCCTGTTAACCGAATCCTACGGCCCGGTGATCGGCAGCGCGGCTTTCTTTAACGATCTCGCCCGCGAACTGTTGGCCATTATGCTGATCCCAGGTCTGGTACGTCGCAGTCGCTCAACGGCATTAGGACTATGCGGCGCCACCTCAATGGACTTCACCCTGCCGGTACTGCAACGTTCCGCGGGCGTCGATATCGTCCCTGCCGCCATCGTTCACGGGTTTGTACTCAGCCTGCTGGTGCCGGTGCTGATCGCCCTTTTCTCCGCCTGATCTCGTGTTGCTCGCGGCTGACCACGCCTGTTATCCCCTGGATACACGGCGTGGTTTTCAGACCGCCACGATGACTTTCCGCCGCCAGACCCCGGCAAATTTGCGTTAAATCAATCTCCCTTTAAATTGTATTAGAAATACCTTTTATCCCTTCGGTGACAGGCATAACCTTAAACATGTATCTAAAATATAACTTTAAAAGGTGTGACCATGTTTTGTGTGCAATGTGAACAAACCATCCGTACTCCGGCAGGGAACGGCTGCTCTTACGCGCAGGGTATGTGCGGTAAAACAGCAGAAACCTCCGATCTCCAGGATCTGCTGATTGCCTCTTTACAAGGCCTGTCCGCATGGGCGTTGAAGGCGCGTGAATATGGCATCATCGATCATGATATTGATAACTTTGCCCCACGGGCATTTTTCTCCACCCTGACCAACGTCAACTTCGATTCCCCACGAATCATTGGCTATGCGCGCGAGGCTATCGCCATGCGTGAAGCGCTCAAAGCGCAGTGCCAGCAAATTGTGCACGGTGTCAGCGTCGACAACCCGATGGCCGATCTGCAACTGGTCAGCGATGACCTCGGAGACCTGCAGCGCCAGGCAGCGGAATTTACCCCAAACAAAGACAAAGCGGCGATTGGCGAGAACATTCTCGGCCTGCGCCTGCTGTGCCTGTACGGCCTGAAAGGCGCGGCAGCCTATATGGAACACGCCCACGTTCTCGGCCAGTACGACAACGATGTTTACGCCCAGTACCATAAAATTATGGCGTGGCTCGGTACCTGGCCTGCCGATCTGGACGCGCTGCTGGCGTGTTCGATGGAAATTGGCCAGATGAACTTCAAAGTGATGAGCATTCTGGATGCCGGTGAAACCACTAAATACGGCCACCCGACCCCGACTCAGGTCAACGTGAAAGCAACGGAAGGTAAGTGCATCCTGATTTCCGGTCATGACCTGAAAGACCTGTACAACTTACTGGAACAGACCGACGGCACCGGCGTTAACGTCTACACCCACGGCGAGATGCTGCCGGCTCACGGTTACCCTGAACTGCGCAAATTCAAACATCTGATCGGTAACTACGGCAGCGGCTGGCAGAATCAGCAGGTCGAATTCGCGCGCTTCCCTGGGCCTATCGTGATGACCTCCAACTGCATCATCGACCCAACCGTAGGCGCCTACGATGACCGTATCTGGACCCGCAGCATCGTCGGCTGGCCGGGCGTGAGCCATCTTGAAGGCGACGACTTTGCACCGGTTATCACGCAGGCACAGCAAATGGCCGGCTTCCCGTACAGCGAAATTCCCCACCTGATTACCGTCGGCTTTGGCCGTCAGACTCTGCTGGGTGCCGCGGACACGCTGATTGACCTGGTGAGCCGCGAAAAACTGCGCCACATCTTCCTGGTCGGCGGCTGTGACGGCGCGCGCGGCGAACGTAACTACTTTACCGATTTCGCCACCAGCGTCCCTGACGACTGCCTGATCCTGACCCTGGCCTGCGGTAAATACCGCTTCAATAAACTGGATTTCGGCGATATCGAAGGGCTGCCACGTCTGGTGGATGCCGGTCAGTGCAACGACGCCTACTCGGCGATTATTCTGGCGGTCACCCTGGCCGAAAAACTGGGCTGCGGCGTCAACGACCTGCCGCTGTCGCTGGTGCTTTCCTGGTTTGAGCAGAAAGCCATTGTCATCCTGCTGACCCTGCTGTCGCTGGGCGTGAAGAATATCGTCACCGGGCCAACCGCGCCGGGCTTCTTCACCCCTGACCTGCTGGCCATTCTCAATGAGAAATTCGGTCTGCGTTCGGTCACCACCGTCGAACAAGATATGCAGCAGTTGCTGAGCGCGTAAGGAGTTAAGCCATGACCATGCCAACCCATCAGTGCCCGTGGCGGATGCAGGTTCATCACATTCATCAGGAGACGCCGGATGTGTGGACCATCTCGCTGCTGTGCCACGACTACTACCCGTATCGTGCCGGGCAGTACGCTCTGGTCAGCGTGCGCCAGTCGGCGGACACCCTGCGCGCCTACACCCTCTCTTCAACGCCGGGAGTGAGCGAATACATTACGCTGACCGTTCGCCGTATTGACGATGGTACCGGCTCACAGTGGCTGACCCGCGACCTGAAACGCGGCGACTACCTCTGGTTGTCAGATGCGATGGGTGATTTTACCTGTGACGATAAAGCGGATGACAAGTTCCTGATGCTGGCGGCCGGCTGTGGCGTAACGCCGATCATGTCGATGCGTCGCTGGCTGGCAACCTATCGTCCGCAAGCTGATGTGCAGGTGATTTTCAATGTCCGCTCGCCGCAGGATGTGATTTTTGCCGACGAGTGGCGTCAGTATCCGTTGACGCTGGTCGCAGAAAACAACGCCACCCACGGTTTTGTCTCCGGTCGCCTGACGACGGCGTTACTGCAAAGCGTACCAGACCTCGCTTCGCGCACCGTGATGACCTGTGGACCGGCGCCTTACATGGAATGGGTTGAACGAGAAGTGAAAGCGCTGGGCGTGACGCGGTTTTATAAAGAGAAGTTCTTTACGCCGGTGGCGGAGGCCGCCAGCGAGGGACTGAAGTTTACGAAGCTACAGCCGGCGATGTCATTTTATGCACCGGTCGGCACCACGCTGCTGGAGGCCATGGAGAGCAACCGCGTCCCGGTTGTCGCCGCCTGCCGCGCGGGCGTTTGCGGCTGCTGCAAAACCAAAGTGGTCTCCGGAGATTACACGGTCAACAGCACCATGACGCTAAGCGACACAGAAATCGCTGAGGGCTACGTGCTGGCGTGCTCCTGCCACCCGCAGGGCGACCTGGTCCTGGCGTAATCCCGTGCTCTTATCCGGCCTGTGCCAGCCGCGGCAGGCCGGATAAATCGTTGACGTCACACCCACCATTTATTAGCGCCAGGCCGAATTTCCCACCACCGAATAACGTCCCGCCCCAAGACAGGCAATCGCCAGTGCGCTGATAAAGAAATAGACCAGACTTTCAATCGCCCAGGCCCCCACAGCATCCAGCATAAAGGTTTTGCCAGTCCCCACCATCAGCCATGCCACTACCATGGTAAACGCCAGCACCAGCGCCGCCGGACGCGTCAGGATCCCGAGAATCAGCAGGCACGGTACCACCACTTCCCCCACCAGCACACCATACGCAATAAACCCCGGTAATCCTTTGGCGACCAGCATGGCGCTGATCCCGCCCACGCCATCAAACAGCTTATGCAACCCGTGAAAAAGCATCAGCCCGCCGACGGCAAGTCGTAACAAGAGTTTGCCGGCATCCTCATGCGATAGCATTTTATTAACAGCATTTAACAGTGATTTAACCATTTGAAATGATTCCTGTTTACCATTTTGCGTGTTCACAGAGTATGCGGAATTTGTGCGGAATAACACCAGCGGAAAATGAGGGGGATCAGGGCGCAGAACGGTCAGTTTCATCTAAGCTTGTAAGCGTTATCACAAAAAGGAGATGGAGAACCATGAAACAGACCGTGGCGGCATACATAGCAAAAACCCTTGAACAGGCTGGCGTCAAACGTATTTGGGGCGTCACCGGCGACTCCCTCAATGGACTGAGCGACAGTCTGAATCGAATGGGTACCATCGCCTGGATGCCCACCCGTCATGAAGAAGTTGCTGCTTTTGCCGCGGGTGCAGAAGCGCAGCTCACCGGCGAACTGGCGGTGTGCGCCGGCTCCTGCGGACCCGGCAATCTCCATCTGATTAACGGCCTCTTTGACTGCCATCGCAATCACGTCCCGGTGCTGGCGATTGCCGCCCATATTCCCTCCAGTGAAATCGGCAGCGGCTATTTTCAGGAAACCCATCCGCAGGAGCTGTTTCGCGAATGCAGCCATTATTGCGAGCTGGTCTCGACGCCGGAGCAGATCCCGCAGGTGCTGGCCATCGCTATGCGCAAAGCGGTGATCAATCGCGGCGTTTCGGTGGTGGTGCTACCCGGCGATGTTGCCCTGAAAGCGGCGCCGGAAAGTGCCAGCACCCATTGGTATCCGGCACCGCTCCCGCAGGTGATCCCTGCGGAAGAGGAGATCAAAAAGCTGGCTCAGGTGCTGCGCTATTCCAGTAACATCGCACTCATGTGCGGCAGCGGCTGCGCCGGGGCACACGCCGAACTGCTGGCGCTGGCGGAAAAATTAAAAGCCCCTATTGTCCACGCCCTGCGCGGAAAAGAGCATGTTGAGTACGATAACCCCTATGATGTCGGGATGACCGGGCTGATTGGCTTCTCCTCCGGTTTCCATACCATGATGAACGCCGATACCCTGCTGCTGCTCGGCACACAGTTCCCTTATCGCCCCTTCTACCCCACCGACGCCAAAATTATCCAGATAGATATCAACCCCGGCAGCATCGGCGCCCACAGTAAGATCGATATGGCGCTGGTGGGCGATATTAAATCTACCCTCAGCGCGCTGCTGCCGCACCTGGAGGAGAAAACCGACCGTCAGTTCCTCAATACCGCCCTTGAACACTATCGCGACGCGCGTAAGGGCCTCGACGATCTGGCGAAGCCGAGCGAAAAAGCGATCCATCCGCAGTACCTGGCGCAGCAGATCAGTCATTTCGCCGCCGACGACGCCATTTTCACCTGCGATGTCGGGACACCCACC
Source organism: Klebsiella sp. R390 (assembly GCF_051131745.1). Classification (NCBI taxonomy): domain Bacteria; kingdom Pseudomonadati; phylum Pseudomonadota; class Gammaproteobacteria; order Enterobacterales; family Enterobacteriaceae; genus Klebsiella; species Klebsiella sp. R390. The sequence goes on from NZ_CP180445.1 coordinate 962,565, forward strand.
GTCTGGGCCGCGCGCTATCTGAAAATGAACGGCAAGCGCCGGCTGATCGGCTCATTTACCCACGGCTCAATGGCCAACGCGATGCCGCAGGCGATTGGGGCCAAAGCCACAGCGCCGGAACGTCAGGTGGTGGCCATGTGCGGCGATGGCGGCTTTAGCATGCTGATGGGCGACTTCCTCTCGCTGGCGCAAATGAAGCTGCCGGTAAAAATTGTCATCTTCAACAACAGCGTGCTGGGCTTCGTGGCGATGGAAATGAAAGCCGGGGGTTATCTGACCGACGGTACCGAACTGCACGACACCAACTTCGCGCGCATTGCCGAAGCCTGCGGGATCACCGGGATCCGGGTCGAGAAAGCCAGCGAGGTCGATGCGGCCTTGCAGACCGCCTTCAGTACCGATGGCCCGGTGCTGGTTGATGTCGTTGTCGCCAAAGAGGAGCTGGCGATTCCACCGCAGATCAAACTGGAACAGGCCAAAGGTTTCAGCCTGTATATGCTGCGAGCCATCATCAGCGGACGCGGTGATGAAGTGATCGAACTGGCGAAAACCAACTGGCTCAGGTAAAACAGTCTTTTGGTTTATCCCCACCATCATGCCTGACATCGCCATGTGGTAAGCCTGATAACGCCGACGACAGCCGCAAGGGTGTCGTCGGCGTCAATGAAGGCGCCCGCAGCGAATCCCTGCAGGATGAGCACCCAGAAGGAAATGCCGTGATAGATTTACGCAGTGATACCGTAACCCGTCCAGGACTCGCCATGCGAGAAGCGATGATGGCCGCACCGGTCGGAGACGATGTTTATGGTGACGACCCAACCGTGAATGAACTCCAGCGTTATGCTGCCGAACTTGCCGGCAAAGAGGCTGCGCTGTTCCTGCCGACCGGTACCCAGGCCAATCTCGTTGGTCTGCTCAGCCATTGCCAACGTGGCGAGGAATATATCGTCGGCCAGGGCGCGCACAACTACCTGTATGAAGCGGGCGGCGCGGCGGTCCTCGGCAGCATTCAGCCGCAGCCCATTGACGCCGCGGCCGACGGCTCGTTACCGCTGGATAAAGTCGCGGCAAAAATTAAGCCTGACGATATTCACTTTGCCCCGACCCGTCTGCTCAGCCTGGAAAACACCCACAACGGGAAAGTGCTGCCGCGCGACTACCTGAAATCCGCCTGGGAATTCACCCGTGAACACAACCTGGCGCTGCACGTCGACGGCGCGCGCATCTTCAACGCGGTGGTCGAATACGGCTGCGAGCTGCGCGACATCACGCAATATTGTGACTCGTTCACCATCTGTCTCTCCAAAGGGCTAGGCACGCCGGTCGGATCGCTGCTGGTGGGGAGCCATGACTATATTCGTCGCGCCACCCGCTGGCGGAAAATGGTCGGCGGCGGGATGCGTCAGGCCGGCATTCTGGCGGCGGCGGGCCTGTATGCCCTGCAAAACAACGTGCAACGACTTAAAGAAGATCATGACAATGCGGCATGGATGGCCGGGCAGCTCAGCGCCATTGGCGCCGACGTCACGCGCCATGACACCAACATGCTGTTTGTCCGCGTGGGCGAAGAGCATGCGCAGGCATTAGGCGCGTTTATGCAGGAACGTGGTGTCCTGATTAACGCCTCGCCGATAGTGCGTCTGGTCATGCATCTCGACGTTAATCGCCAGCAGCTCACGGATGTCGTGAGCCACTGGCAGGCATTTTTGCAACGCTAAGGAGTCGGCGTGTCGCAACGAATTCTGGTGCTCGGCGCCAGCGGTTATATCGGCCAGCATCTGGTAGAGGCGCTCAGTCAGCAAGGTTACCCGGTCCTGGCGGCGGCACGCCATATCGACAGGCTACAGAGGCTGAACCTGCCTGGCGTCAGCTGCTTCTCACTCGACCTGAATCAGCCGCAGGGACTCGCTTCCCTGCTGGCACAGGCGGATACCGTTTACTATCTGGTGCACGGGATGGGCGAAGGCGGCGATTTTATTGCCCATGAGCGCCGGGTGGCGCTGAATGTTCGTGATGCCCTGCGCGCCACGCCGGTCAGCCAGCTGATTTTTCTCAGCTCCCTGCAGGCGCCGGAAGCGGAGCAGTCGGATCATCTGCGCGCCCGGCAAATCACGGCCGATATTCTGCGCGAGTCCGGGGTGCCGATCACCGAGCTACGCGCCGGCATTATCATCGGCGCCGGCTCCGCCGCGTTCGAAGTGATGCGCGATATGGTCTATAACCTACCGATCCTGACGCCGCCGCGCTGGGTACGCTCGCGCACGACGCCGATCGCGCTAGAAAACCTGCTCTACTATCTGGTACAGCTGCTCCGCCATCCAACCAGCGACCATCGCGTGCTGGAGGCCGCAGGCCCGGAAATTTTAAGCTACCAACAGCAGTTCAGGCGTTTTATGGCGGTAAGCGGTAAGCACCGCCTGCTTATCCCGATCCCCTTCCCGACCCGCTGGATTTCCGTGTGGTTTCTCAACGTCATCACCTCCGTTCCCCCCACCATCGCCCGAGCTTTAATTCAGGGGCTGAAACACGATTTGCTCGCCGACGATCGCGCCCTGCGCACGCTGATCCCGCAGCCATTGATCTCCTTCGATGAGGCCGTGCGCCGGACCCTGAAAGAGGAACAGCAACTCGCGAACTCCAGCGACTGGGGCTATGACGCCCAGGCCTTTGCCCGTTGGCGGCCGGAATATGGCTACTACCCGAAACAGGCGGGCTGCACCGTTCGTACCCATGCCAGTGCGGCAGTCATCTGGCAGGTCGTCAATCAAATTGGCGGCAAAGAAGGCTACTTCTTTGGCAATATCCTGTGGAAGATCCGCGGCGCTATGGACCTGCTGGTGGGCCATCGGCTGGCAAAAGGCCGCCCGGAAAGGGCCGAACTGCGCACCGGCGATAGCGTTGACAGCTGGAAGGTGATTATCGTCGAACCGGAAAAGCAGCTAACCTTATTATTTGGTATGAAAGCGCCGGGGCTGGGCCGCTTGAGCTTTACCCTCAGCGACCAGGGCGACCACCGGACCCTGGATGTGCGGGCGTGGTGGCATCCGCATGGGATGCCTGGGCTGTTCTACTGGCTACTGATGATCCCTGCGCATCTGTTTATCTTTCGCGGCATGGCGCGTCGTATTATCCGGCTGGCAGAACAAATCACAGACAAATAGGCAGTATGTATTGGATTCTTTCATCATTCTCATTGCATCATGAGGAGAATCACGGAAAAATGCGCACGAAATTCTTTTCTGGGACAGTAGGTTGATATGAAGGTACTGGTTACCGGTGCGACCAGCGGATTAGGCCGCAACGCGGTGGAATATCTGCGTAACAAAGGCATCAGCGTCAGAGCGACCGGGCGGAATGAAGCGATGGGTCGTCTGCTGAGCAAAATGGGCGCCGAGTTTGTGCCGGCAGATTTAACCGAGCTGGTGTCTTCTCAGGCCAAAGTGATGCTCGCCGGTATTGACACCTTGTGGCACTGCTCAAGCTTTACCTCGCCCTGGGGCACCCAGCAAGCCTTCGACCTTGCGAATGTTCGGGCCACCCGCCGCCTTGGCGAATGGGCCGTCGCCTGGGGAGTACGCAATTTCGTGCACATCTCCTCGCCGTCGCTGTACTTCGACTATCACCATCACCGTGCCGTACAAGAAGACTTTCGTCCCCAGCGTTTTGCCAATGAGTTTGCCCGCAGCAAAGCCGCCAGTGAAGAGGTCATCAACCTGCTGGCGCAGGCCAACCCTAACACCCGGTTTACGATTCTGCGCCCGCAAAGCCTGTTTGGCGCTCATGATAAAGTGTTTATTCCGCGCCTGGCGCAGATGATGCAGCACTATGGCAGCGTCCTGCTGCCTCGCGGCGGCAATGCGCTGGTGGATATGACCTATTACGAAAACGCCGTACATGCCATGTGGCTTGCCAGCCAGCCGCACTGCGACCATCTGCCTTCCGCCCGGGCGTGGAACATCACCAATGGTGAACCGCGTCCGCTGCATACCATCGTGCAAAAGCTGATTGATGAGCTGGGGATCAAATGCCGGATTCGCTCGGTGCCCTACCCGATGCTGGATATCATCGCCCGCAGCATGGAGCACTTTGGCAATAAGTCCGCCAAAGAGCCGGCCTTTACCCACTACGGCGTCTCTAAGCTGAACTTTGATTTTACCCTTGATATCACCCGCGCTCAGGAAGAGCTGGGTTATCAGCCGGTGGTGACGCTGGATGACGGGATTGTCCGTACCGCGGCCTGGCTTAAAGACCACGGTAAATTACACCGCTGACCGCGCACTATCCCTGACCGTATTTCTCCAGCAGCGCTTCGGCAATAGCCTGGGTTTCGGCGTCGGCGACGCCGTCCCAGCGGGCCGGACGGAAATGCATCTGAAAGACCATGATCACGCGTTTTTGCTGCGCGGGCGTCATCTCCGGGGTCACCTGATAGCCGTAACGGGCCAGTAAATCCAGGAGTTCAGCACTATCGACAGGTTCATTTGACGGACGGCCGTGCAGGTAGAAGTTCACCCGGTCAGCGTCCGGCCAGGCGCCGATCCCCTGCTGCGCCAGCTGCCGCCACGGGAACAGCGGTCCGGGGTCGTCTTTGCGTTGCGGGGCAATATCGGCATGGGCAACCACATTCTGGGGGCTGATATGATAGCGAGAGATAATATCTTTCGCGAGTGGAATAAGCGCATTAATTTGCGCCGGATTAAACGGCGTAAAGCTTTTTACCCCAGCGGTCTGCTGCCAGCCGCGGTTTTCCAGCTCAATGCCGATAGAAGTATCGTTAATCCGCGTACTCCCACGCCAGAAGCTCACTCCCGCATGCCAGGCTAAATCTTCTTCGGGTACCAACTGCCAGATGCGCGGCTTACCTTGATACCGCGGTGGCTGTTGGGGAATTAAATAATGAGAACTGACCTGCTCGTCGGTTAAGGTCGCCAGCGAAACGTCAAAATCATCTGCGGTATAGTGGATAACCAGCACCTTCACTCGCGGATAAGCGGCCTGTGCCGGGTGGCGCGTATCCAGCTGATAACCGTCGCGGTCGATAATCCCTTTCTCAGTGCTACAGCCAGCGAGCAGCAACAGCAGAAGCGCGATAAGCCCGGAACGTTTCATCAAGAGGCGAACGCCCCGCTTACAGTAGATAAAGCCATCAGTCAGATCCTTCATGTCAACAAGCGGCCGCCCAATGCAGATTCATAATGCGGCTTAACGCATAATAGACCATCCCCCTGGCGATGTCTTCCGACAGCTTTTTGGTTTTACATACGACAATTTATATAAGATAAATTTATACTATCTTTCGTTAAAAACGAGCATAAGTAGAGTCTCAACACCTTCCAGCAGAAATGACAACGCAAATCAATGCCCTGAAGTCATCTTTTCCTTATGAGTTCACAAGTTAGAGGTCATATTTTTGTAGTATTTAGCTTGAAAAAAAAATTCACTTGATTCAATCTGGTGCCGCTCATTGGTTAGTTAAAACAAGAGCATGATGATAGCAAGTTAAACAATGGAGATTAAAAATATGAAATATGCAGCTTTAGTGGCAGGTGCAGCATTGTTTTTAACCGCAAACGCATTCTCGGCAGAAATCTTATCTAAAGAAGATTTCGCGAAAGTGCAAACCCAGTATCAGAAAGTGGGTACTATTTCCTCTACAGGCCAGACCGCTCCGAGCGATGCGCGTGCAGAGCTGCTGAAAAAAGCTGAAGAAAAAGGCGCGGATGTTGTGGTTCTGTCTTCTGGCAACACCGACAAGAAACTTCACGTTTCTGCCAATATTTATAAGAAAAAATAATTAGTTTTGATTTCTGAAGGAGCATTATCATCGACCGGTGATAATGTTCCATCTGCTGTTCTGCCAGGATTTATTTTTAGATAGTATTTTAATTTACAAACCCTTCAATTTATTATCAAATGCCCACCTCCGCACAATAATCATTCCCATACCCAGGTCATTATTTTTAAGCATCTACGAAATTATTCTTTTATCGCTGAGGGCGACATTGTTTTGCAAAAGAATCCCTTCCGGAGAAAGAAGTGTTGACTATACTTAGCGGGTATAAAAACGAGACATAAATTAACACATTGCAGGTGGCAAATGAAAAAAGTCGCATTACTTATCTCTGGATTGATCTGTTCCAGTTTTTCGCACGCCAGTGCGCTCTATTTTTATGAAATAGGCACTGAAGATGTTGGCCTTGCTGGTGCAGGACAGGCCGCGCGCGCGCAGGACGCTTCCACTATCGTCACCAACCCTGCCGGGATGACCCGTCTGCCGGATCATATGTTCACCGGGGGCATGCAGGTGATGGGCGGCGATATTTCCTATCAGTTAAAAGATGATGGCAGAAGCAGTCCGGGAAATGTGATGAACCTGTTTCCCAATGCCAGTGGTTTCTATTCGCAAAAAATTAATGATGATTTATACGCTGGTATCGGTTTATACGGCAACTACGGCTTAGGTATCGATTTTGGCGACTGGGCCGGCGACCGCTTGATTAAAAAGAGCACCATGGTGGCGATGACCTTGAGCCCGTCGCTGGCCTATAAGCTCAACGACCGGCTATCTATCGGCGCCTCCGCCAACCTGAACTACGGCTATCTCTCGCTGACCCGTAATGTTGATGGCAGCGATCAGAAAGACAAAGATTACGACTGGGCCATGAGCTACCGCCTGGGTCTGCTGATGCAGTTAACGGAACAAACCCGCGCCGGGATTACCTGGAACAGTAAGACCGATTACAACTTTAATATCGATGGTAAAGCCCGTCTCCCCAATCTGCCGAATACCTCTTATGACTTGCCAATTTCAGCGCAGGTGCGTGCTCCCCAGCAAATTATGCTGAGCCTTGTGCATGATATTAATAAACAGTGGTCGGTGATGGGCGATCTCGGCTGGCAGGACTGGAGCCAGTTTGGCAGCCCGCAAATTACCGTCGCAGGTCGGGAAAGCGATAAACAAAACCGGCTAAAAGACTCCTGGCATACTGCGCTCGGCGTTCAGTATCGACCAACCGAGCAGTGGCGTCTGAACGCCGGCGTGGGCTTCGACAGCACGGTCTACAATTCACAAAGTGATGTTGCGCTGTCGATGCCGACGGGTGACGAATGGCGCTTTGCCACCGGTGCGCAATACCAACTGACGCCTGCCAGCAATATTGGCGTGGCGGTATCTTATCTGCATATGCAGTCGGGGCATGTGAAAACGCCAGAGATTATCGCCGGCGATTATGACCATCCCTACCTGTGGTTTGCGAGCATGAACTACAGCTATCAGTTTTAATCCACAACCGAGCCTGGGGTGTTCACCGCACCAGGCTCTGCTGTCTTCCGGCTAGATCAGTTTGAATAAAAAGCGTACCGGCTTAATTTGTAAAATATCCTGCCAGATTTTATGTAAATCAATCACGCCAGCCAGACCGAGTAATGCCAGGGTAATAAAAACGGTGGCGACGGTAATGACCAGCATCAGACGGATCATATTGCGCTGCATTTTGTCCTGCTGCTGCGAGCGGCGCTCGTCTTTTTCAAACTCGACCAGGGTGGTGATGGCGTTGCCCTGAACGGTATAACGCTGGTGTTCAACCGCCAGATCCCCTGACAGCACCAGGGATTCAATCAACAGCGTGACTTTATATCTGAACTGCTCATTGCGAATATGCTTGTACCACAGCTTGCCATACAGAAGCTCAATCACTTCATCAATGGTGATACCTGCGACAGGTCTCGACGGGCGGCGCTTCACAAACTCGTTGACGATCAGGCCGAGTAAAAAAACGCGTTCCCGGCTCTTTAATTCACGTTCTCTGAAGAAGGTGGAAACCAGCGCGCCTTTCCCGCGCAGGAGAAACGTTTTGATATCGATAAGGTGTAAATAGTGATTAATGGCATAAACAAATATAGAGTTAAGCGTTATTTTGCCATATTTTTTATAGCTGACGATTTCACTTTCCATCTCCAGTAATTGCGCCAGCGAAAATTTATTTCGTAGCTCGCTGTCAGCTGGCTGGGGATCTAAATACTCGAGGGTAACGTGACGGCCATTAAACCTGGCCAGGCGATAGCGGCATCGACTGACATCAGCAAAATAGACGGCGTAATAGTCATATGGATCGCCAGCAGTATCATTTTTTTTAATGAAATATGGCAAAAACTTCACCCAGAGCTTAGCCTTAGCACTCGCTAGTATATTTTTAATCATTGTCAACCTAACATAGATATTTGTATTGCCATAAACGTAGCAAACTTCAATATCCATTATTGAGCATTTAACCAGCGCGTACAGTTTACTTTTATGCAAAAAAAAATATTCGGTGGCGGCCTGTAAACATGGCGACCATTTCCCATTGCGAAGATAAATATCTGTCAACGTTAATGCGCTGGCCGTGGTTTACCGTTTCCCGCAAACGCATAACCTCCGCTCTTAGAGTCAAGCACATCCTGGAAGCAGTAGGCTATGCTTGAACAGAAACTAATAACGTAGTGAGCTTATAAGGAAATCATCATGCGCTACAAACTCGTTGCATTTATTCTCCCTTGCGCGCTCGCGCTGAGTGCCTGTACCACCGTGACACCAGCCTATAAAGATAACGGTACCCGTAGCGGCGCCTGCATTGAAGGTGGGCCAGATGCCGTGGCACAGAAATTTTACGATTATCAGATCCAGCACCGTAATAACGATCTGACGGCGTTGCGTCCTTATCTGAGTGACGATCTGGCGAAACTGCTGGACAGTGCCCGTCAGGACCCGGCGCGCAGCTCCCTGCTCCAGTCTAATCTCTTCTCCAGTTCCGCCACGCCGGCAGATAGCGCCAGTGTAGCCAGTGCTTCTACTATTCCTAACCGCGACGCCCGCAATATTCCGCTGCGTGTCGATTTAAAACAGGGCAGTCAAAGCTGGCAGGATGAGGTGTTGATGATTCAGGAAGGACAGTGCTGGGCCGTCGATGACGTGCGCTATCTCGGCATAAACTCGCATGCTCCGGCAGGATCGCTGCAACAGAGTCTGGAGAAACGCGGATAAGGGGGTGGAAGCCACGTCGCTGAAACGATAACCCCGGTAAAATGTCGGTATTTCTCCAGGTTATACCGACATTTGTTCCTCCCCACCCCACGAACCCCTATTTTGTGCTAACTTTAGAGGTAAATGTGGTTTACATTTAACTTTTAACGCATAAATATTGCATAACTATTCTGTCAAAGGTAGTATTTGCGGCCTCAATAGCTATTTGTATCAGACAGCCCAGATGAGTATTAAACTAAACGGCATTAACTGCTTCTACGGCGCGCATCAGGCGCTGTTCGACATCACGCTGGATTGCCCGCAGGGGGAAACGCTGGTGCTGCTCGGCCCCAGTGGCGCCGGGAAAAGCTCGCTGCTTCGCGTACTCAACCTGCTGGAAATGCCGCGTTCCGGTACATTACATATCGCCGGTAACCACTTTGACTTTACCAAAGCACCTTCTGACAAAGCCATCCGTGAGCTGCGCCAGAACGTCGGTATGGTCTTCCAACAGTACAATCTGTGGCCGCACCTGACCGTGCAGCAAAATCTGATTGAAGCTCCCTGCCGCGTGCTGGGCCTAAGCAAAGATCAGGCTCTGGCTCGCGCCGAGAAGCTGCTGGAACGTCTTCGCCTCAAACCTTACAGCGATCGCTACCCGCTACATCTTTCCGGGGGTCAGCAGCAGCGCGTCGCCATTGCGCGGGCGCTGATGATGGAACCTCAGGTTCTGCTGTTTGACGAACCGACGGCAGCACTCGATCCGGAAATCACCGCCCAGATCGTCAGCATTATTCGTGAACTGGCCGGCACCGGCATTACCCAGGTTATCGTCACCCACGAAGTCGAAGTGGCACGTAAGACAGCAAGCCGGGTGGTGTACATGGAAAATGGCCATATCGTTGAACAAGGGGATGCCAGCTGCTTTACGCATCCGCAGACCGACGCATTTAAAAACTATCTTTCACATTGATGTTTTTCGGGGAAATGACGATGAAAAAAGTACTGATTGCCGCAATTCTGGCAAGCATGAGCCTTTCAGCTACTGCCGCCCAGACCATTCGTTTCGCCACCGAGGCGTCCTACCCTCCGTTTGAATCAATCGATGCCAACAATAAGATTGTCGGTTTTGACGTCGATCTGGCAAACGCGCTGTGTAAAGAAATTGACGCCACCTGTACCTTTACCAACCAGGCTTTCGACAGCCTGATCCCAAGCCTTAAGTTCCGTCGTTTCGACGCGGTCATGGCCGGGATGGATATCACGCCTGAGCGTGAAAAACAGGTGCTGTTCACTACCCCTTACTATGAAAACTCTGCGCTGTTCGTCGGCCAGCAGGGCAAATTTACCAGCATCGACCAGCTGAAAGGCAAGAAAGTCGGTGTGCAGAACGGTACCACTCACCAGAAATTCATTAACGACAAACACCCTGAAATCACCACCGTGCCGTACGACAGCTACCAGAATGCCAAACTGGATCTGCAAAATGGTCGTATTGACGCGGTGTTTGGCGATAATGCCGTCGTCACCGAGTGGCTGAAGAGCAACCCGAAACTGGCCGCGGTGGGTGATAAAGTCACCGATAAAGACTACTTCGGTACCGGCCTCGGCATTGCGCTTCGCCAGGGCAATACCGAACTGCAGCAGAAATTTAATGCTGCGCTGGAAAAAGTGAAAAAAGATGGGACTTACCAGACCATCTATAGCAAATGGTTTCAGAAGTAACGCTAAATGAATGAAATTTTTCCATTAGCAAGTGCCGCCGGGATGACCGTCGGCCTTGCCGTTTGCGCACTCATTATCGGCCTCGTGCTGGCAATGCTGTTTGCCGTGCTGGAGTCAGTAAAATGGCGTCCGCTGGCCTGGCTCGCAACCAGCGTGGTCACCGTTCTGCGCGGACTACCGGAAATTCTGGTGGTCCTGTTCATCTATTTCGGCTCTTCACAGCTGCTGCTCACGCTGTCCGACGGCTTTACGATCAACCTCGGGTTCGTGCAGATCCCGGTACAGATGCAGATTGAGAACTTCGACGTCAGTCCGTTCCTCTGCGGTGCCATTGCCCTCTCCTTGCTGTATGCGGCTTACGCCTCGCAAACCCTGCGTGGCGCGCTGAAAGCGGTCCCTCAGGGGCAATGGGAGTCTGGCCAGGCGCTGGGGTTGTCAAAGGCGGCAATCTTCTTCCGCCTGGTGATGCCGCAGATGTGGCGCCATGCCCTGCCGGGTCTTGGCAACCAGTGGCTGGTGCTGCTGAAGGATACCGCGCTGGTGAGCTTAATTAGCGTGAACGATTTGATGCTGCAAACCAAAAGTATTGCCACCCGCACCCAGGAGCCTTTCAACTGGTATATCATCGCGGCGGCCATCTATCTGGTCATCACCCTGCTCAGTCAGTACATCCTCAAACGTATTGACCAACGTGCGACGCGCTTCGAACGGAGACCGGGCTGATGCTTGATTATTTACCCGAACTGCTAAAAGGGCTGCATACCAGCCTGACGCTGACGGTGGCCTCTATCGTCGTGGCGCTGATCCTGTCGCTGATCTTTACCATCGTGCTGACGCTGAAAACGCCAGTGCTGGTGTGGATCGTCCGCGCTTACATCACGTTATTTACCGGTACGCCGCTGCTGGTGCAGATCTTCCTGATTTACTACGGTCCTGGGCAGTTCCCGTCACTGCAGAACTACCCGGTACTGTGGCATCTGATTTCTGAACCGTGGCTGTGCGCACTGATTGCTCTGTCCCTCAACAGCGCAGCTTATACCACTCAGCTGTTTTATGGTGCGATTCGCGCTATTCCTGACGGCCAGTGGCAATCCTGCAGCGCGCTGGGCATGAGCAAAAAAGACACCCTGGCGATCCTGCTGCCGTACGCGTTTAAACGTGCGTTGTCTTCGTATTCCAACGAAGTCGTGCTGGTCTTCAAGAGCACCTCGCTGGCTTACACCATTACCCTCATGGAAGTGATGGGCCACGGCCAGCTGCTGTACGGACGGACCTACGATGTGATGGTGTTTGGCGCGGCCGGTATTGTCTATCTCATCGTCAACGGTCTGCTGACCCTGATGATGCGGCTGCTGGAACGCAAAGCGCTGGCCTTTGAACGGCGAAATTAATGCTCGGTGTTAAGGGCATCCGAACGGCGGGTTCACCGCCGTTCATCAATGCATAATTAATATACTTAAAAACGGGCCAGTCTCATCACTGCCCGTTTTTTACATCTCATAAAAAATAATTATACGTAATTATTGAATATAAATTCATTTAATGGCATTGTGAAAATCAGCCGCAGACACGGCACAACATCATAAGATTGACCGACGGGAGTTCCACGATGAAAAAGTTAGTTTTGGCTGCAGTGCTTTCCTCTTTCGCCTTTGGCGCCGCTGCCGCGGAAAAAATCAGCTTTGGCGTTTCCGCCACCTATCCGCCATTTGAATCTATGGATGCCAACAATCAGATCGTCGGTTTCGATCTCGACCTGGCGAAAGCGCTGTGCAAACAGATGCAGGCCGATTGCACCTTTACCAATCATGCATTCGATAGCCTGATCCCGGCGCTGAAATTTAAAAAATATGATGCGGTGATTTCCGGCATGGACATTACCCCGGAGCGTAGCAAGCAGGTGGCGTTTACCGAGCCGTACTACGCGAACTCAGCGCTGGTGATCGCCAAAAAAGATGCCTACCACTCCTTTGCTGACCTGAAAGGCAAACGTATTGGTATGGAAAACGGCACCACCCACCAGAAGTACCTGCAGGACAAACATCCGGAAGTCAAAACCGTCGCCTATGACAGCTATCAGAATGCGATTATCGACCTGAAAAATGGCCGTATTGATGGGGTGTTCGGTGATACCGCGGTGGTCAATGAGTGGTTGAAGACCAACCCGCAATTGGGCGTGGCAACGCCGAAAGTGACCGATCCACAATACTTCGGCACCGGCCTCGGCATTGCGGTACGCCCGGATAACAAGGCGCTGCTGGAGAAACTAAATGGCGCGCTGAAAGCGATTAAAGCTGACGGCACCTATCAGAAAATCAGCAACCAGTGGTTCCCGGAATAAACGTCCGCCTACCGGGCTACTCCAGTAGCCCGTTAAACCACGCGCGGGGAAGCCTCCCCGCTACGGACGCAGCGGCAGGGTGAAGCGGAAGCTGGCCCCTGTCGTGACCTCCAACAGATGAATATCGCCGCCGTGCAGTTGCAGCATACGCCGGACAATCATCAGCCCTAACCCGCCCCGCATTCCGCGACTCTGACCGGGTTCCAGTACCGAAGGTCGTTCAAACAGCGTGGCCCGCAGCTCACCGGCAACGCCCGGGCCGCTGTCCGTCACTTCCACCACCATTTCTGCGCCCTGCTGGCGCGCCGTCAGGCTGATGCTCCCCCCGTCCGGGGTGTGGCGAATGGCGTTATCCAGCAGGTTGGTCAGTACCCGCTCCATCATCGACAAATCTGCGACCACCGGCGGCAAACCGCTGGCCAGCCCCAGCTGCAGACGAATATTGCGGGTAGCAATCGACAGATCGAACTTCTGCGCCACGTCCTGGACCAGTTCGGCCAGGAAAAATTTCTCCGGCTGCGGTTTGATGCCGCCGTGTTCCAGTCGCGCCAGCTCAAACAACTGGGATGAGAGATAGCGGACTTTATTTCCCTGGCGCAGCGCGATATCGAGGTAACGCCGGCGCTCCTCCGCGCTTAGCCGGTCGGCTTTCAGCGTCAGGGTCTCAAGATACCCCAGTAGCGACGTCAGTGGCGTGCGCAGGTCATGGGAAATATTGGCCACAAACTCGCGGCGCTGACGGTCACTGTCGGCCAGGCGATCCCACTGACCTGCGATCTGCCGGGCAAGCTCAATAAACCGGTTATGCAAAATCGCCACTTCATTTCCGGGATGGGGATCGGGGGTTTGCGCCGCCAGTAATTTGATCGCCCCGATGCTGTCTTCTTCAGGGATGACGACCTGGGCGGTGAGCTGACGTACCGGACGCGTGACCCAATACCAGGCAAGACCGCCGGCCAGCAGGCCAAACAGCGCCACCAGCAGCAAGGTCCAGATCAGCAGGCTGCCCAAAGTCTTCTGCCAGGCGTTGGCCGCCAGTTCGTTAAAGGTTTCCCCTTGCAGGATGATGTAGAGATAGCCGCGGAGCTGCCCCTCCACATTTAGCGGTGCGACGCTGAAGACTTTCTGCTGAGCCGGACTACGTGGGTCGTCGCCGTACACCGGCCAGGCGCCACCGGAAAGGAACGCCTGTATCGGCGCGATCGCCACCCGCTGGCGCTTGATATGGCCAGGAGGCGCGGCATCCGCCAGCAGTTCACCTTCAGGAGAAATCAGGTACAGCTCTACGCTGGGGTTAAACACCATCAGCCGGTCAAAAAGCGGCTTAAGCGCCTGGCGGTTCACCTGCCCCTGCGCATCGAGAAGCGGTTCCCGGGCCACAATTTGCTGGGCGAGTCCAGCCGACAGCCGCTGCACCATCGCATTACCGTATTGCGCACTGCTGTACAACTGCACCACGCAGACGGCCGCCGCGCACAGCAAAAGCAGCGAGGTAAAGACCAGTGCCAGGCGCTGACTCAGGCTCAGTCGACGCATCATTGCCCCGCTCCTTGACGAGCCGGCGCAAATTTATAGCCCTTGCCCCAGACCGTCAGAATAATTTCCGGCTCGGCCGGATCGTGTTCGATTTTGCTGCGCAGGCGGTTGATATGGGTATTCACCGTATGCTCATAGCCTTCGTGCTGATAGCCCCATACGTGATCGAGCAGCGCCAGGCGGGAAAAGACCTCGCCGGGATGGCGAGCGAAGTAGTACAGCAGGTCGAATTCGCGCGGGGTTAGGTCTACCGGTTCACCGCGTAGCCTGACCTCCCGTGCCAGCGGATCGACGCTCAGGCCGTGGCAGTCAATGCGTCCGGCGTCCATCAGCAGATTCTGCCCCATCGCCTCCTGGCGACGAAACAGCGCCTTGACCCGCGCCACCAGTTCGATGATCGAGAACGGCTTGGCAAGGTAGTCGTCCGCCCCCATTTCCAGCCCCAACACACGATGTGTCTCGCTGGCGCGGGCGCTGATGATAATCACCGGCAGATAGCGGGTCATCTGGCGAATACGGCGGCAAATCTCCAGACCGTCGACATGGGGCAGCATCAGGTCAAGGATCACCGCATCCCAGCTGCTCTTTTCAAGCTGCACCAGCGCCTGCGCGCCATCAGCCTCATGGACAATCTGAAACCCTTCATCCTGCAAATTCAGACGCAGCAACGTAGCGATATCGTCGTCATCTTCGACCAACAGAATTTTCTTTGCCATCGTCTCGCTCCGCTCATCTCAACTCGTTATTCGCCAAGCTTACCCGATTTACGCCAGCAGAAGAGTTCACATTTTGTTTAAACTTCGCGGACCAGTAACGTCAAGACTTCATAGTGTGCGGTGTGAGGGAACATATCGAACAGCTGCACCCGTTCAACCCGATAACCGGGCAACAGCGCGAAATCTTTCGCCATCGTCCGGGCGTTACAGCTGGAGTAGATAATATACGGGGGCGCCATCCGGCCTAAATAGTCGCACAGCTCGCGGCCGATACCGCGCCGTGGCGGGTTCACCAGCACCAGGTCCGGAATATCGCCCTCAGCGGTGGCAAACTGCGTCGAGTCCAGCGCCTGAAAATGGAGGTTCGTCAGCCCCAGTTCAGCGGCAGACTGCCTGGCGCTGGCAATGGCCTCCGGCGCAATCTCAATCCCGGTCAGCCGCATTTGCGCCGTGGCACAATGCAGGCCAAAGCCGCCCACGCCGCAGAACAGATCCCACATATGCTCCACCGGCAGCAGACGCACCCAATCGCGGGCGGTGGCATACAGCTGGCTGGCAACGGTCGGGTTGGTCTGAAAGAAGCTCTGTGGGCGGATCCACAACGGAACGCCGTTAAAGTTTTCCGCCAGCGCGGGCTGCTCGCCGAGCAGAATTTCCTGCTCGCCTTCCATAATGGCCATATGCACCGGCTGAATATTAGCGGTAATCACCTTCAGCTGCGGCAGCTGTGCCTGCAGCCAGGGTAGCGCGGCGCGAAGCTGCTCGAGTTTCGCCGTCGAACGCAGGACAAAACGCAGCATCATCCCGCCATCCAGCTGACTTTCGGTGAGCAGCAGATACTTCAGCTCACCGCGTTTGCGGGCGACGTTATAGGGGGTTAACCCGGCCCGGGCAATAAACGGCTTTAATACACTAAACACCGGCGCAAAATGAGGCGGATAGAGCGGGCAGTCGGTGAGGTCTTCGGGGGTGCCGTCGCGGTGCAGCATGCCCAATAGCGGGCGTTCAACGCTGCCGCTGACCACCATTTTGGCTTTGTTGCGAAAACCGACTTGCGGGCCGGAAACCGGCGGCTCCCATTGCGCTACCGGGAAGTCCGCTAACAACGTCCTGAGGTCGGCCATTTTACTGGCGAGTTGTTGTGTTAACGGCAGTTCCAGCCACTGACAGGAGCGACAGCGGCCCGCGTCATAGAGTGCGCAGTGCATAAAAAGACCTTCAAAAAAACAGGGGCGGGGATTGTATCATCGTTATTGTAGTCGGAAAAACCGTCGACACGAAGTCGGAACAAACAGCAACAGCAACACCAGGTAATCAGGCAATTTTTGCATCACCAGAGAACGGAAAATTTCACGCTTTGACTCGCCGGCAATACTGAACAGCTCTGGATAGCCATACCCCAGCGAAGCCGCCCACAGGTAGCCGGTGACAATAATTTGCGTCAGCAGGAAGATCCAGCGTGCCAGATTGCGCCCCTTCACCAGCGAGAAGGCGCACCAGATCTCGATGAACACCAGCAGCAGGCTGGAGAGGAACACCAGCGTCAGGTTCCAGGTCTGGACGCTGCGGCGAATAAACTCTTCGATGCCGCTGACCCCTAGCTGGTTAAAGATCATCAGCAGGTCAACGCCACGAATCAAAATAATGGCGAACGCCGCCACCTGCACCAGGGCAGGAACGTTCAGGCGTGCATGAGAGGAACGTGCTTTTGTAAACAATCCCAACGGAAGCGTCTTCCATGAAAACGGCGTCGTACTATCACGACGCCGATACCAGTTTTACCGTAGATTTTAGGGGGTTCAGCTGCGTCTTGCACGCTGGATATCGCGTACTCGCTGCTTTTCTGCGCGGGCCATCAAATACCAGGCGATAAAACCAACAACCCCGACCACCGCGAGGATTAACGTCGCCAGGGCGTTGATTTCCGGGTTCACCCCCATCCGCACGCTGGAGAAGACCAGCATCGGTAAGGTGGTGGCTCCAGGACCGGAGACGAAGCTGGCGATAACCAGATCGTCCAGCGATAAGGTAAAGGCCAGCAGCCAACCGGAGATCACCGCCGGCATAATCATCGGCAGCGTGATGATGAAAAAGACCTTCAGCGGCGGAGCGCCTAAATCCATCGCCGCTTCCTCGATAGAGTGGTCCAGTTCACGCAGTCGTGACGAAATGACCACCGCCACGTAGGCGGTACAGAAGGTCACATGCGCCAGCCAGATGGTCAGCATCCCGCGATCCGACGGCCAGCCGATAGCATGCCCGAGCGCCACAAACAGCAACAGCAGCGACAGCCCGGTGATCACATCCGGCATGACTAACGGTGCGGTAATCATAAAGGCAAAGCCGTTTGAGCCGCGGAAACGGCCAAAACGCACCATCACCACTGCCGCAATGGTACCCAGCACCGCCGCCGCCGTTGCCGCGCAGGTGGCGATGGTCAGACTCAGCCCGACGGCGCTCATCATCGCGTCATCGTGGAACAACTCGCTGTACCAGCGGGTTGACCAGCCGGCCCATACCGTCACCAGCTTCGAGCTGTTGAATGAGTAGATCACCAGCATCAGCATCGGGGCATATAAAAACGTAAAGCCGATCACGAGGATTAAAATTCGCCATGGCGAACGTACTACCGGCAAATCGTTCATCCGTGCTCCCCCATCTGTTTTTGCTGATGCTTGTGGAACCACATGATCGGTACGATCAGCAGCAACAACATCACAATTGCCACCGCTGAGGCCACCGGCCAGTCGCGGTTATTAAAGAACTCCTGCCACAGGACGCGCCCGATCATGATGCTGTCCGGCCCACCTAACAGTTCCGGGATCACAAACTCCCCTACCGCGGGGATAAACACCAGCATCGACCCGGCAATAATCCCGCCTTTGGTCAGCGGCACGATCACCTGGAAGAAGGTTTTCAGCGGTCGCGCGCCCAGATCCAACGACGCTTCCACCAGCGAGTAGTCGATCCGCGTCAGCGCGGTATAGATAGGCAGCACCATAAACGGCAGATAGGCGTAGACAATGCCGATGTACACCGCGAGGTTGGTATGGAGGATCTCCAGCGGCTGATCGATAACCCCAAGCCACAGCAGGAAATTATTCAGCACGCCGTTGCTTTTCAGCAGCCCCATCCACGCATACACGCGGATCAGGAATGAGGTCCACGACGGCAGGATCACCAGCAGCAGCAGAATATTTCGCGTGGACGGCTTGCTGTGCGCCACCGCCCATGCCAGCGGATACCCCAGCACCAGACAGCAGAACGTCGAGATACCCGCCACCTGCAGCGACTGCAGATAAGCTTCGAAATAGAGCGGATCGTCGGTCAGCTGCAGGAAGTTACCGAGGTTCAGGGTTAACGTCAGCTGGCCGTCCGCCCACTCCCACAGATCGGTGTAGGGCGGGATCGCCCGCGCCATCTCCGCCAGACTGATTTTAAATACGATCAGGAACGGCAGCAGAAACAGCAGGATCAGCCACAGATACGGCAGCGCGATCACCAGCTTGCGGCCATGGGCCATCTGCAGGCGCGCGAGCCAGAGCGCAAAACCGCCCGGTTTTTTCTCCCCGGCCGGTGGTTCTAATGTACTCATCGCCCTCTCCTTACACCGTCAGAACAACGCAGCTGTCGGCATCCCAGCACAAACGAACTTCATCACCCCAGGTTGGCGACCCTTTACGATGACGGTGTTCATTCTGTAGCTGCGCGCTGATCATCTGCCCGCTTTTCAGGCGTACGTGGTAGATAGACAGATCACCGAGATAGGCAATATAAATCACTTCCCCCACCGCGAAGTTGTAGCCATCCGCCGGCGGCTCATCGCAGAGCATGATTTTTTCCGGACGCAGAGCCACCCATACCGGAACATTATCAATCACCGACGCATCAGGGTCGACCTTCAGCGGATGAGTCAGCCCCGGTGAGTTCAGCACCAGGCCATCTTCCAGGCGCTCTTTCACCAGTCCTTCAAACACATTGACCGAACCGATAAATTCCGCGCTATAGCGGGTCGTCGGATGTTCATAGATCTCTTCCGGCTCGCCAATTTGCACGAACTTACCGCGGTTCATAATGGCGATACGCCCTGCCATGGTCATCGCCTCTTCCTGATCGTGGGTCACCATCACGCAGGTCGCACCGACACGCTCAAGAATATCCACCACTTCCAGTTGCATCCGGTCACGCAGTTTTTTATCCAGCGCGCCCATTGGTTCGTCGAGCAGCAGCAGTTTTGGCCGCTTCGCCAGGCTGCGCGCCAGAGCAACACGCTGGCGCTGGCCGCCGGACAGCTGGTGCGGTTTACGTTTGGCGAATTCCTGCATATGCACCAGCGCGAGCATCTCCTGCACCCTGCTGGTGATTTCGGCTTTCGGCAGTTTGTCCTGCTTCAGACCAAAGGCAATGTTCTGCTCCACCGTCATATGAGGGAACAGAGCGTAAGACTGGAACATCATGTTGATCGGCCGCTGATAAGGCGGTACGCGAGACAGATCGACGCCATCAAGCATAATCTGGCCGGCCGTCGGTTCCTCAAAGCCTGCCAGCATACGCAGCAGCGTTGATTTACCACAGCCAGATGCGCCAAGCAGCGCGAAAATTTCGCCTTTATAAATGGTGAGATTGACGTCATCGACGGCGTGTTGACCATCGAAGGATTTCGTCAGATTACGGATTTCCAGCAGCGGGGTTAGCGCTTTGGGGGTTTTCGCCTGTGGGCGGGAAATTGCGTCATTCACTCGGGTGCTCTCCGGCAAAAAAGCTAACCACCGTATGGCCCGGTTGCCATACATTCTACTTTACAGTGCAGGCGCACCATCCTGGTGCATACATTCGCTGCACGTTGCATCTGTGTTTACCCTGGCCGGGTAATGCAATCTCCCGGCCGGGTAAGATCTGTTCAGGCCCGGCGAACCGGGCCCTAAGATGTTATTTCCCGCTTTTCACTTTCGTCCACGCACGGGTACGCACGCGGTCGATTTTCGGATCCTGAACTTTCAGGGTGAACAACTTGGCAAAAACGTCCGCCGGCGGGTAGATAGCCGGGTTATTACGGATCGCTTCACTCACCAGCGGAGTCGACGCTTTGTTACCGTTCGCGTAGTACACCTGGTCGCTGATTTTGGCGATAACTTCCGGGCGCATTAAATAGTTAAGGAACTGATAAGCTTCATCTTTATTCTTGGCATCCGCAGGCATTGCAAAGACATCAAAGAAGGCCAGCGCCCCTTCTTTCGGGATAAAGTAAGAGACGTTCACGCCATTCTTAGCTTCTTTCGCCCGGTTCGCCGCCTGCCAGACGTCGCCCGCCCAGCCGATCGCGACGCAGATATCGCCGTTCGCCAGGTCATTGATGTATTGCGAGGAGTGGAAGTAGCGAATATTCGGCCGCAGCTTGAGCAGCAGGTCGGTTGCCGGCCCGGTGTAGTCGTTGGCTTTGCTACTGTTAGGATCTTTGCCCAGATAGTTCAGGACCGTCGCAAAAATCTCTTCCGGTGCATCGAGGAAGGAGACGCCACAGCTTTTCAGTTTTTCGAGGTTCTCAGGCTTGAGGACCAGATCCCAGCTATCCAGCGGGGCATCTTTACCCAATACGGCTTTCACTTTATCGACGTTGTAGCCGATACCGGTTGTCGCCCACAGATACGGCATCGCATATTTATTATCCGGGTCGTGCTTCGCCACCAGCTTCAACACTTCCGGATCGAGATTTTTCCAGTTCGGTAACTTGCTCTTGTCCAATGGCTGGAAAACCCCGGCAGCCAGCTGCCGCTCAAGGAAACTCGCCGACGGTACGACCAGGTCAAAACCGGTGCTGCCGGCCATCAGCTTGCCTTCCAACACTTCGTTGGAATCAAAAACGTCATACACCACTTTAATACCGGTCTCTTTTTCGAAATCGGCTACCGTATCCGGCGCGATATAATCAGACCAGTTATAAACATGTAGGGTTTTCTGTTCCGCTGCGAGTGAACCGGCAGAGACGGCCATCAACGCACCCGTAACCAGACCTGTTAACCATTTTTTACCAAAGGCGGTCATATCTCTTATTCCTTCTCAAATGCCCGTTAACAAGCGGGCTTAATATACGCACTTGTCTGCATGCAATAATCGTGCATGTTTTTTCATTGCCTAAGAAAAGGAGAGAGGACCTCTCCCGGAATGGTTGCCCGCAACTGGAAGCATCGCCAGAATAACTGTAGCCAGAATAAGAGGCTATAGCCCAGGTAAAATAACGCCTTTTATCAATTTTTTATGCAATAACGGTCTACGTGATAAGCCAAAAGCGGCAGAATGGCGGTGAAAAATTCTTTGAGGAAAGGTTAATAGCAGAATAAAAGCGCGTAATACACAGCCACTGTGGTAGTGGCTGCGCTATTCATCGACAGGTTTAGTGAAGAAAATGGTGCTGAACTTCCTCAGCGGGGTACTCTTCTTCTTCGGCTTTAAAGAGTACCTGGTTGGCGGCCGCTTCGAGGATCACCATTGAAATTTGCTCTTCGCTCTGGCGGAAGAACCAGCCAAACTGCTCGACGGTGATGCCAACGCCGACGGATAACGCCTGGCATACCACCAGTTTAGGCAAGTTATCATCCTGGATATCCAGGAATGCTTTGACGGTTAACGAACTGGCGTTGATCGCCGACAGATCGGCAGACAGCGGCAGCAGTGCCGACGGCTTCACTTCCGCGAGGGCAGAAAAGAGCACCACGTTGTCTACCAGATCGATTTTTGCATCGAAAATGCCTTCGAAATTCTGCATATGCGGCAGGTGCAAAGCCTGGCAGGAATCACACTCAAAAAAGCTAATGCCTAGCTCATCGAGCCAATGACGTAGCGTATCCAGACCCGGAACGACCAGTGAATCCATATGACCTGTGACCTCTTGCTGTGTAAAAACGACGCCATAGCTTACGCAAAAAATACGCGGCATACCATGAAAGTGTCAGCGCGACCGATTATCCGCCCATTTTCAGGCAAAATTCAGGCGTGGCCTGGCGCTCGATCCAGGCGATCATCCGCCCGGCAATATCGATTCCGGTGGTCGTTTCAATCCCTTCAAGTCCCGGTGAGGCGTTAACCTCCATCACCAGTGGCCCGCGGGTTGCGCGTAAGATATCGACCCCGGCTACGTCCAGACCGAGGGTCTGCGCTGCCTTGATGGCCATCGCCCGCTCCTGCTCGCTGATAATGGCGACCGTTGCCACCCCACCACGGTGCAAGTTAGAGCGGAAATCGCCCTCTTTTGCCCGTCGCTCAATCGCCGCCACCACTTCGTTGCCAACCACCAGACAGCGAATATCCCGCCCTTTTGCCTCGGCGATGTACTCCTGAACCAGAATATGCGCGTTCAGACCCCGGAAGGCATCAATCACGCTTTCGGCTGCCTGACGCGTCTCAGCCAGCACCACGCCGATCCCCTGCGTGCCCTCCACCAGTTTGACGACCAGGGGCGCACCGCCCACCATGGCGATCAGGTCGCTGGTATCGTCCGGAGAGTGTGCGATCCCGGTCAGGGGAAGATCGATCCCCTGGCGTGCCAGCAGCTGCAACGAGCGCAGCTTGTCGCGGGCGCGGGTAATCGCCACCGACTCATTGAGCGGATAGCTGCCTAACAGTTCAAACTGGCGCAGTGCCGCGGTACCGTAATAGGTAATGGCGGAACCGATCCGTGGGATCACGGCATCAAAATGCGGGAGCTGGCGGCCTTTATAGTGAATTGACGAGGCCACCGGACTGACGTTCATATAACAAGAAAGCGGATCGAGGATTTCCACCTGGTGACCGCGCTTCTGCGCGGCTTCACGTAGGCGACGACATGAATAGAGCGTTCCATCCCGGGATAATATGGCAATTTTCACCCTGCACCTCTGCAAAAAGACCCGCTCCGGCGGGCCTTCACTGTATTAATTACGCCACCACCGCCCGGCCTCTGACTCTTGAGGCGCTAAGCAGGCAGCAGTGTACACGCAATCAGCGCGTTGCCCACCCCTGCTTATGCAGGTAATCCAGAATAAACGGGCGGCTTTCTTTAATGATAGTGCGGCGAATATGGTCGCTCCAAGTATCGCGACGCGTATTGCTGCCGCGTGACAGATAATACTGTGCCATCTGCTCATCATATTCTGCCAGCACGGTTTCATCCAACGGCTGCCAGCTGTTTTCATGCACCAGCATCGCCGCCGGCATACGCGGCTTCACATCCGGGTTATCGGCAGGCCAGCCGAGGCACAGGCCAAACAGCGGCAGAACATGCTGCGGCAGGTTCAACAGCTCGGTCACCGCGTCAATACTGTTACGGATCCCGCCAATGTAGACGCCACCCAGCCCTAACGATTCGGCGGCAACCAGCGCGTTTTGCGCCAGCATCGCGGTATCTACCGCCCCCAGCAGCAGCTGTTCTGCCAGACCCAGTTGAGCATCCGGGCAGATCTGCAGATGGCGGCTAAAATCGGCACAAAATACCCAGAACTCCGCCGCACGGGCCACATGCTGCTGGCCGCCGCTTAAGGTCACCAGCTGCTCGCGAAGCTGCGGGTCGGTTACGCGAATAATGGAGCTGCATTGTAAAAAGCTGGAGCTGGATGCCCCCTGTGCGCTGGCGATGATGGCGGCACGCTGTTCGTCGCTGATGGGCGCATCGGTAAAGTGGCGAATAGAGCGGTGGCTACGCAGCAGATCAATGGTCGGCGTCATCTCGTTTTTCTCTGTCAGGTGAAGAAGGTGGTTTTTGAGTTTGCGTCAGCTGTGGTGCCACGATCCTTGCCATACGCCACATCAGCGCAATGGCCGCAGGCAGCATCAACAGGATCCCGGCGAAAATCATCAGCAGGGCTGCCGTAGGGCTGGAAAACGGCGCCGGCAGCTGCAGGTACTGGTTGAGCGAGAGCCAGGCCAGGGTCAACAGCACAATACCGATAATTTCTATCACCAGGACGCTTTTTGGTAAGGCGGCGGGCGATCGCATAACTCTCCTCCGGTCAATGTAGGCTCTGCGGACAAGCGGTTAAGCGCCGCACAGCGGGGACAGTATAGTCATTTAACAGGACCGACATTTATCAAACATAGCCTTAAACCATCGGAGAAAAAGGCAGAACCTTCTTTTACTCACCGCCGGAACAGGTCATCATAGTCACATTCGCCATCCGGCAGAAAGTTAAGGAGAAAAAACATGTTTACGGTTATTTTTGGTCGTCCCGGTTGCCCTTATTGCGTTCGCGCCAAAGAACTGGCTGAAAAACTGACCAATGAACGCGATGATTTTAACTATCGCTACGTTGATATTCACGCTGAAGGCATCAGTAAGAGCGATCTGGAAAAGACCGTGGGTAAACCCGTTGAGACCGTTCCGCAGATTTTCGTCGATCAGAAACACATCGGCGGCTGCACTGATTTTGAAGCCTGGGCAAAAGAGAATCTCGGCCTGTTTGCCTGAGTCGACTCATTCTCTTGACGAGTGCTTGCGCCTGGAATCTAGCCAGGCGCAGATAAACATAAAGCACAGCGCGCCCAGCGCACACCAGAACACCGCACTAAACAACCACGCCAGCTGCTGCCAGAATGTTCGTTGTGCCACAAAAAAAAGCCGCATTGCCAGCAGGCAGACCGGCGCCGCCAGAATAGCGCCCACCACCGGTAGGATCACCCGTCGTCCAGGCGAAAGACTGCTGGCCGCCGCCCCGGGCAGCAAAAAGAACAGCAGCCCGACTTCAGAATTGCCGGCAGCACGAAAGATTCCGTTCATATGCAGTAACAGAATTAAACAGACCACGATAAACAGAAAGAACCCGCAGGTAATACCGACCCAGGCTCGCTCAGATTTCACACCATCCTCCTGATTCTGCCTCTAACCCACTTCATTACATCCAGTCAGATAAAGCATTCTGGCAATCCATGCCATTTTTGCACCCACCCGCCTAAAAACGATTGTGACTAGCCGCAGCACCCAGGAAGGATTAAACTAACGACTCATTTTTAGTGGTTATACCGGGATGCCGGAACAAGGTTCGGAACGACACCAACACTGGGCCAACCTTAGACTAAATAACCATTTCCTTCAACAACTTACTAGTAAATGAGAAGTTGGCTTTCGTGAATATAAACGTCGCAGATTTGTTAAACGGGAATTACATCCTGTTATTATTCGTTGTACTTGCGCTGGGGCTTTGCCTCGGAAAACTGCGCCTGGGTTCAGTACAACTTGGTAATTCTATTGGCGTTTTAGTGGTTTCATTATTATTAGGCCAGCAGCATTTCAGTATTAACACTGATGCGCTGAATCTGGGCTTTATGCTGTTTATTTTTTGCGTTGGCGTGGAAGCCGGTCCCAACTTTTTTTCTATCTTTTTCCGCGACGGGAAAAACTATCTGATGCTCGCCCTGGTGATGGTCGGCAGCGCGATGCTGTTGGCGATGGGGCTGGGCAAACTGTTTGGCTGGGACATCGGCCTGACGGCGGGGATGCTGGCAGGCGCCATGACCTCAACCCCGGTGCTGGTAGGTGCCGGTGATACCCTTCGTCACTTAGGTATGCCCAGCGATCGACTGGCGCTCTCTCTCGACCATTTGAGCCTTGGCTATGCGCTGACCTATCTGATTGGTCTCGTCAGCCTGATCGTCGGCGCCCGCTATATGCCGAAGCTGCAGCATCAGGATCTGCAGACCAGCGCCCAGCAGATTGCCCGTGAACGTGGGCTGGATACCGACTCCAAGCGTAAAGTCTACCTGCCGGTAATCCGCGCCTACCGCGTTGGCCCGGAGCTGGTGGCCTGGGCCGATGGTAAAAATCTGCGCGAGCTGGGGATCTATCGTCAAACGGGCTGCTATATCGAACGGATCCGCCGTAACGGCATTCTGGCTAACCCGGACGGCGATGCGGTCCTGCAAATGGGCGATGATATCGCGCTGGTGGGCTACCCGGACGCCCACGCACGTCTCGACCCGAGCTTCCGTAATGGTAAAGAGGTTTTCGACCGTGATCTGCTGGATATGCGCATCGTAACCGAAGAGATCGTGGTTAAAAACCATAATGCCGTTGGCCGCCGCCTGGCGCAGCTGAAGCTGACCGACCACGGCTGTTTCTTAAACCGCGTTATCCGTAGCCAGATTGAAATGCCAATCGACGACAACGTGGTGCTCAACAAGGGCGACGTTTTGCAGGTCAGCGGCGATGCGCGGCGCGTGAAAACCGTTGCCGATCGTATCGGCTTTATCTCGATTCACAGCCAGGTGACCGACCTGCTCGCCTTCTGCGCCTTCTTTATCGTCGGCCTGATGATCGGGATGATCACCTTTCAGTTCAGCTCTTTCAGCTTCGGGATTGGTAATGCGGCGGGGCTGCTGTTTGCCGGGATTATGCTTGGGTTCCTGCGGGCCAACCATCCAACCTTCGGCTATATCCCACAGGGCGCGCTGAATATGGTGAAGGAGTTCGGCCTGATGGTCTTTATGGCCGGGGTTGGCCTGAGCGCTGGCGCCGGGATTGGTCACGGGCTGGGCGCCGTTGGCGGCCAGATGCTGGCAGCGGGCCTGCTCGTCAGCCTGGTACCGGTGGTGATTTGTTTCCTGTTTGGCGCCTATGTGCTGCGCATGAACCGCGCGATGCTGTTTGGCGCCATGATGGGGGCCCGTACCTGCGCCCCGGCAATGGAGATTATCAGCGATACCGCGCGCAGCAACATTCCGGCGCTGGGCTATGCGGGGACCTACGCCATCGCCAACGTGCTGTTAACCCTGGCGGGGACGCTGATCGTCATCATCTGGCCAGGGCTTCAGTAAATATTTAAGAAAAAAATGGATAGAGGCAGAACTTTTCTCTCGGGCGTCAGTCATAAGTAGTGCCACTGCTTTTCTTTGATGTCCCCATTTTGTGGAGCCCATCAACCCCGCCACTTCGGTTCAAGGTTGATGGGTTTTTTGTTGCCTGAATTTTATGATGTTTAAAATCATGAAGTTACAATGCATCGTTTTATCCAATGGCGACAAAGTGGCGACAGCCTCAAAGAGACAATGCTACCTGGCCTGAATTTGTGGGGTGGGGCTGCACAGGCTGGGCCTCTTTAGGTGTAGAGATTGAGCGCACAAAAGTCTCATGCGTTACGAACGTATGGCTGCTGTTGATATTCTGGCACTGGTTGTAACGTTCTTTGGTCATTGAAGAGACCTGGAAACTGCTGCGAGTATGGGCTGCGCTTCCACATAATGGGCAAATCATCATTTTTACGTCCCCGCCATTTTTCCCGAAATCGCAATAATGATACAACATTACTTCATTTTGTGAACTTTAAGTTCTCTTTTGAAAACCTCAGTCCATTACTAAATCATCAATTTTCACTTCCAGCTCGATGCTGGTTGTAAATCCGCTATCCGGGTTGACCGTGTGCGTTAACGTTGTGATGGTCCATTCTGCATCATCAATAGGCTGCTTAAAGCCGCTGTCCCCCTGCCTGCTTCTCTGCTGCAGGGCGATATGAGGCTATCTTCCCGTCGCGTAGCAGCTGATAGGTTTTGTGTTTGTAGTACCAGTTGATCGCCAGCATCAGCAGGCCAATCAGCACACCGCCCACCGTAGAGGCATCTTTGATCGATAAATCCCCTATCCAGGCGGGTGATCAGCACGGCGTTTGCCGGGAATGACGGGGCGCGAACGGCCTGCAGACCGCCCATGCGTTTCTGACTGATAATCATGTCAGCCGCCAGCTTTTCGCTGTTCTCCTGGTCTTTATTGACCAGCGGGAAATACTTGTCGGACAACAGCTCACGTCCACAGATCACGACCAGTTCCGCATCGTCCTGGAAAATCGGGTCAATCAGCTCATTGACTGCATCCATCACCAGCGCATCCAGGTTGGCATATTTACCGCCTTTGCCGACCTTCACCGGGTCTGCAGTGGTGGTGCCATCTTCTGCCGTGGTACTGCCCATCACACAATCCGGGGCATCTTCGCGGACCTTCTGCAGCCAGCCTTTGTTAACGTCCTGCAGCAACGGATTGGCGGCACGGTCTGAGGTTTTTGCACGCTTTACGCCGTTAAAACCGATCATGATGCGGTCCAGCGCCTGACGTTTCACGATGGCGTTACGGATACGCACCTGAAAATCCTGGAATTTCGCCCACATATCCAGTTTTGCGTAAGTCAGCACCGTATCAAAGTTGGTCTGTTCGCATTTGTACTCAACATCCACCATCTCAGTGGGATCGGTTGGCTCGCGCTCCTTCGTGGTCGTGTCAGTGGTCCCGGCAATGGTGCTGCCGACGCCCAGGCCCAGAAGCTGGCCTGACTGCTCCGCCACGCCAATCACGTTAACCATGGTCAGGAATGCCGTGGACTGCTGGATCTGGTCTTCCAGCGTCTGCTGCACCGACGGCTCAACGGTGAATTTACTGGATAACTCTTCGACTTCCACGCCATTCAGACGCGCCAGTTGCTGCAGGTAAGCGTTAAAGGCAAAACGGGTATTCTTTTTCATGGGTTCTCTTGCTCCATCAGCAATTGGTCAGGGTGCCTGCAGGTGCTTCACCACCTGGCGCACGCTGGCGATAATCTTTACGGCTGTCTTCCTGGCTCAGCTTCTGCTTAAGCGCAGAAAAATCGGTCTGCTGCTTCTGCAGTGCGGTTTCCAGCTCAGCAATGCGCTTATCCTGCGCGGACAGGGATTGATCGGTGCGCTCGCTCAGGCTCTGCTGCTCAGTGGCGACCAGCTCAACAGCCCGATGTACATCAGAGAAACGCGCATCATCGGTCTGCTCTTTTTTTGTAAACATCGCGGTGACGCGGGCAAAGAGGGAGGGTTTTTCACCCTGGACCTCTTCCCACTCGATCAGCGTTTCTTCTGCGGCGGTAAAGAGGTTTTCCGGGTTCTGTTTACGGCCTGCCAGCGGGTTACTTTTTGCGCTGGCACTAAACTGCAGCATTTCTGTACCCAGGCTTGCCGGGTCGTCAGTCGCTGCAAGGCCAATCAGGTACGCCTTGCCGGTATCGGCAAAGCTGGTATTGACCTCCATCGAGGTGAACAGCTTTTGCAGCTTGCGGGTATACGCCACCAGATCATCTGACGGGGTGATCCACGCATACAGGGCCATTTTTCCTTTCAGCGGGCCGTCCGTAATTTCTTCGGCCTCCAGCTTATCCACGGTCCCGAAACGGCGGAACGGACTGTCCGGGGTGTAGCCCTTGATGTGTTCCAGATTAATCAGCGCGGTATAGACCTGCGGGTTATAGCTTGCCGCCATCTGCTCCAGCCAGGCGCGCTCAATGGTGCGTCCGTCTGTTGTTGCCCCTTCCACACCAATGCGGAAGCGTTTTGCTTTAACTGCCATTTGAGCGACTCCATCAAATAACTCTGTGAGGCCTTATGGTTGCTGTGATGGAGGGGGGGAAACAACGCGCGGACCTTGTGCGGTAAACCACACAAAAGCCAGCCGGGGAAAGGCTCAGGGCAAGCCCGTATGTTTGTCCCATGGAAACGATGACCCCCGCAGACCTCGATCCCCGTCGGCAGGCACTACTGCTGTATTTTCAGGGATACCGCATAGCCCGCATTGCTGAAATGCTGGGCGAGAAAGCCGCAACCGTTCACAGCTGGAAAAAGCGCGACAAGTGGGGCAGCTATGGCCCGCTTGACCAGATGCAGCTCACCACCGCCGCACGGTACTGCCAGCTGATCATGAAGGAGCACAAAGAAGGGAAAGATTTTAAGGAGATTGACCTGCTGGCGCGGCAGTCCGAGCGCCACGCCCGTATCGGGAAATTTAACAACGGCGGCAACGAGGCCGATTTAAACCCCAATGTGGAAAACCGCAACCGCGGCCCCCGCAAACCCCCAGAAAAAAACCAGTTCAGCGACGAACAGATCGAAAAGCTGCAGGAGATTTTCCACAGCTCAATGTTCGATTATCAGCGCCACTGGTGGGAAGCGGGCAATAAACACCGTATCCGCAACGTGCTCAAATCCCGCCAGATCGGGGCGACGTACTATTTTGCCCATGAGGCGCTGATAGATGCCCTGGTGACGGGCCGTAATCAGATATTCCTGTCAGCAAGCAAATCCCAGGCACACATGTTTAAGCAGTACATCATTGAGTTTGCCAAAGAGGTCGATGTTGAACTCAGAGGTGATCCGATGGTGCTTCCGAACGGTGCCACGCTGTATTTTCTGGGGACCAACGCCCGCACCGCGCAGAGCTACCACGGCAACCTGTATCTTGATGAATATTTCTGGATACCGAAATTCCAGGAGCTGCGCAAAGTCGCCTCCGGCATGGCACTGCACAAAAGATGGCGGCAGACCTATTTTTCTACGCCGTCCAGCCTCACGCACAGCGCGTATCCCTTCTGGTCTGGTGCCCTGTATAACCGTGGTCGCTCAAAATCGGACCGTGTCGATATCGATTTGCCCCACTCCGCGCTGGCTGCGGGCCTGCTGTGTGCTGATGGTCAGTTCCGGCAGATCGTGACGGTAGAAGATGCCGTGCGCGGCGGCTGTAACCTGTTCGACCTAGACCAGTTGCGACTGGAATACAGCCCAGACGAATACCAGAACTTGCTGATGTGCGAATTTCTTGATGATCTCGCGTCCGTGTTCCCGCTGTCCGAGCTGCAGGCCTGCATGGTGGACAGCTGGGAGGTCTGGGAAGATTTTCACGCACTGGCTCTGCGTCCATTTGGCTGGGGCGAGGTATGGATCGGATATGACCCGGCGAAAGGCACCCAGAACGGTGACAGCGCCGGGTGCGTCGTTATCGCCCCGCCATCCGTTCCCGGCGGCAAGTTCCGCATACTGGAGCGCCACCAGTGGCGCGGCATGGACTTCCGCGCGCAGGCAGAAGCCATCCGCCAACTCACCCTGCAGTACAACGTAACCTATATCGGCATTGACTCTACCGGCGTCGGTCACGGCGTCTATGAGAACGTCAAAGGCTTTTTCTCTGCCGTCCGGGAGTTTGTCTATAACCCCAACGTCAAAAACGCCCTGGTGCTCAAGGCATACGACATCATCAGTCACCGCCGCATTGAGTTTGACGCCGGTCATACCGATATCGCGCAGTCATTCATGGCTATCCGCCGGGCCACCACCGCCAGCGGCAACCGACCCACTTACGAAGCCAGCCGCAGCGAAGAAGCCAGCCATGCAGATTTGGCCTGGGCGACCATGCACGCATTGTTTAACGAACCGCTGCAGGGCGAGGCAGCAAACACCAGTAACATCGTGGAGATTTTTTAATGACTGAGAACACCGTACAGGACGTCATGCTGCCTGACGTACAAAGCAATGATTCAGCATCTACCCAGGCGTTCAGCTTTGGCGATCCCATTCCTGTACTGGACCGCCGCGAACTGCTGGATTATGTGGAATGCGTACAAATGGACAGATGGTATGAACCACCGGTGAGTTTTGACGGGCTGGCACGGACCTATCGCGCAGCTGTTCATCACAGTTCACCGATTGCGGTGAAGCGCAACATTCTGACCAGCACCTTTATCCCGCACCCGCTGCTGAGCCAGCAGGCGTTCAGCCGCTTTGTGCAGGACTATCTGGTATTTGGTAATGCCTATCTGGAGAAGCGCACCAACCGGCTCGGCGGCATTCTGTCGCTTGAGCCATCGCTGGCGAAATACACCCGGCGCGGCGTGGATCTGGATACCTACTGGTTTGTGCAGTACGGCATGACCACCCAGCCGTATGAGTTCACCAAGGGCAGCATTTTTCATCTGATGGAGCCAGACCTGAACCAGGAGATTTACGGCCTACCGGAATACCTGTCCGCCATCCCATCCGCCCTGCTAAATGAATCCGCCACCCTGTTCCGCCGTAAGTATTACATCAACGGCAGCCATGCGGGATTCATCATGTATATGACCGATGCCGCGCAGAACCAGGAGGACGTGAACAACATCCGCCAGGCAATGAAAAGTGCCAAAGGGCCGGGCAACTTCCGCAACCTGTTTATGTACTCGCCCAACGGCAAAAAGGACGGGATTCAGATCATCCCGCTGTCGGAGGTTGCGGCTAAAGATGAGTTTCTAAATATCAAGAATGTGAGCCGGGACGACATGATAGCAGCTCACCGCGTTCCGCCGCAGATGATGGGGATTATGCCGAGCAATGTTGGGGGGTTTGGGGATGTGGAGAAGGCATGCCGTGTGTTTGTTCGAAATGAGCTAATGGCTCTTCAGAAGAGTTTTTTAGAATTAAATGAGTTTTTAGGCGATAGTATAATTAGCTTCGAAGAATATAAACTTTAATATATCAGGCCTGCATCGCAGGCCCGAACGCTTAGCGTTGTCGACAAAGTTCAGAAAAACTTCCGCCATAGTAGAACAATGCAGACTTATCATTTAGCTCTTTAAATACTCCACAGGCACGTTGATGTGTATCAATTGCGCTACTTTTGTTCCTTCCGATTATCACTGTTTCTTTCTCTGTACTATTACCATCAAGGAAAGTATTTAAAAGGAAATTAATGATAAAGTCTTCCTTCGGGAAAGAGTAACCAATGAAGATTAAAAGATCGGCTTGCCTCAATTGCCCAGAGGATTTAACAAAGGCCGTTTTAAAATACTTATCCCCATAATCTTGCTCGTTAGAAGGGAGAATTATGTTTGGAACAACCTTGGGATCAACTAATGAATCATAATCTATTTTGAAGCCATCCTTTTCTGCAACGACCTCAAATCCACCATTGAGCTTATACAACCCAATTCCTTTGGGCTGAGGACACATTAAGATATTATTATTGTGTACCGGAAAGCCTCGACTTATGGAACGCCCCGGAAAAGCATGGCTCAGCACCTTATCAATAACTATAACTATATCATAATTTGTAGTTATTACATCAAGCACAGCAGCATCTTGGAATTGCTTGAAGAAAGAAATAATATTATTTTTGTTTTGTCCAAATCGTGCGGATTGGTTTAACTTTAAATCATTTGAGGGTATTTTTTTTGAAAACTTATTTTTTATATATAACTTAACTTGGGATTCGAATAATTCAAGCGTATGCCTATCAAGATAAGATGGCAATAGACTTGGATAACGTTTATATACATCCAAAGCGTATTTGAAACTTTTGAATACATGAGCTTTATCATCAAGACTTGCATTTTCCTCAGCCCACTTAAACTTAAGGCCATCAAATAATGAAAAAAAACCATATTCATCAATATTTTCTAAAGATTCCTCTTCAGATATAGAAAAAACCTCGTTACTTATAGGGTACTTATCATCCCATGCTTTCGAAAAGCCTGCTCCGAGAAAAACACACACTTTCCGGCCGCTAATTTTTGGTTTTAACTGCGATAAAGATGTTATTTCTAAATTAGTTGATGTTGAAGCATCACCGTCGTAAGCAAAACTAGTCATGTTTTTCTCGCACTTATTATTTTATACCAAGAAAAGATGGAACAGTACCAAATTCACCACGTAAGTATTTTGCAGAGACCTTTGCATCTTTTCTTACAGAAAAGTTTGCTGCATTGGTTATTATTGAAGCTTTAGATGAGTCTTTGATTATAATATTGAGTTCATCTCGTCTAAAATAGTCATCCAACAAAGGGATGTTATGCGTTGACATGATAAACTGCACTCCATTTCTTCTGCACGTTTTGTCGAATATCTTTTTAATCAACGCACTTGCTAATGAATAATGAATAGATGAATCTATTTCATCAACATACAAAGTGAAATCGTATTCACTAGCCCAAATTAAAATTGCTAAGAATGTTAAAACACTTAGCGTTCCTTGGGAAAAAAATTCATCCCTACGATCTGGCCCAATTCTGGTAAAATCACCATCATCATTTTTTATAAAATAGACAAATTTATATTCATTGTCTTCTCCAAATTTTAAAAAATCGACCTTATCTATATGAAGTGGAGACTGTACAACCATTTCATTATAGGTTTGTATAATCCTTAAACCACTTTCATCTAACGCTTCATTATCCCCTTCACCTAATAATTGACGTTTCAGTTGCCCTTCGACAAATTTCAAACTAGGATTCTTATGTTTTTCAGAGTAGTAAGGCAATTGCTTTAACGCCCAACGCCTGGTTTCTACAAGAGCATCGATCTCCAACGATTTTGCGAAAGTTATAACTGCTCCACTGTCTCTTAAAATAGGACCAATTAATGATTCCTGCTTTTTATACTCGGCTTTTTTAAATACTACCCCATTTACATCCCGAGTAAATATACATTGCTCTCTAGCACCTTTTTTAATAGGCCTAATGTATAAATACTCATCTACTATAACTTCATTAAAAATGGAAACACCATAGCGAATAAAGTTCTTCTGATCTTCATCAATGATGATCGCCTCATAAGAAGTAGGCTTGCTGCGACATTCTTTATTTAAAAGAAACGGCATATGCAATTTATTTAAGCCATCATTATGGATCGCATTTGCAAATTCATTAATAGCTTGTATTAATTGTGTTTTACCTACACCATTTCCTCCAATTAACGCCGCAAAACGGTTGACCCGTAAACCATTCGCCAATGTCACCATATGCTCAGGATGCTCATCCCCGATCGAGGAAGCAAAACTAAGAACTTGTCTTTCGCGAAAACTTTTGTAATTTTCTAAACTGAATGCAACTAGCATCTGAAACCCTCTTTTTTGCGTTAAATCCGCATTTTTCCTACTTTCATCACTTTAATTCAGTGCTAAAGCAAAAGCAACCTGATGTACTCGAAATCCATCCTAAGGTTGTAATTAGCTCAGCGCGCGCTCGTATCCCCGCCACGCCTGCCCGCTTTATGTAGCGGTTTTCATGCACCTGCATGACATTAGCAAAAGCCCGTCAGTTCTGGCGGACCTCAGCGAAGACGATCCTCAAACGATCATGCGGATTCATGCAGCATAGGCATGCAAAAGCAACCTTCCCAGGTGGACCGTCATGTTTACGTGACAAGGGATATATTTTTTACAAAACCCATCCATTAATGAACCACCTACCATATTTAATGGATTTTATCCATCTGATTTTATTACAAAACACAGTACCAACCGATGTTCACCACGTATACCATGAACTACATGTTATTATAATATTGCTATACTAATTTCAGACATCCTCTATGCACTTAGAATCTTGCTAAATACACACAATTAATTATTTAGTCTACACCCTGTGGTCCCCAGGAGGTCAGATGAACACACCTGCTCAATCAGCTCGTATTTCAATAATAATATACAGTCTCGGCATAACGAGTTTTTTGATATTTTTTTTAATCCTCTCACCAGCGATTGGCATGCGCTTCGATTACTCTCAAGAACAAAACCTAAGATTAATCGATATAGTACTGCCAACTTTTTTTGGATATTTAGGAGCCGCATCTCACTTTCTTTTCAATGCAAATAGAGGCCGAGAAATAATAGATCAAAATGCATTCATTCTAAAGTTACTTATTCACGGTCCGTTTTTAATATTCATTATATCTATTTGTTGCTTATTTTTTACTTTTTACACTACACACAGACCTCTTCCTGACAATGTACCAAGAGTGTATAGAATGGATTTTAATTCACTTAGTCGTTACCTTTCCATTTGCCTGGCATTATTGGCAGCCACTGTTGGAATTATTTCAAGCTATCTATTTGGCAGTCACTCTATAGAAGAGAAATGATTATGAAAATTAAATTACACTACCTTTTATTTATTATGACAATCATATTCATTCACATTCACATTCAACAATCTTATGCAGTGCCCCCCCCCGCTTCTTTATTAGTGATAAAATGGAATAATTATAATATAACATACAACGACTCTAGAGCTGTGCTCGACCATGGCAGGACTTCTGTTAGTGAGTGGGAGCCCATTACAGGGAATGATAAATACATAGACTGTGTTATAGGAAATTCAAGAACAATGTGTTTAAAGAAAAACACCCCTCTAAAAGATGACGATGCATATGGCGCAAACCTTCAATTTAAAGACCCAGTTGCAATATTTATTAGCAATGATTCAAACTCCTACCAACACAACTTTGATTTAACACCTGATAACGAACATAAAAACTCATTAATTGTAAAAAAACTAAAAAAATACAAACCAACGACCCCATCAAATAAAGAAATATTGAAATCAGTATATAAACACCCTACGCTAGGATTAGCCACTGAATCACATGTCTATGCACCTGTAAGTAAGGCTATTGGAGGAGTTGAATATTTAAAACTATGGAGATCACTTATAAACATCACACCTACAAACGCTCACAAGTGTGTAACTGTGTGCTCTGTAGTTTTAAATGCAGAGTTGAATGGCAAGGAAGCCATTGCGTATTGCGCTATTTTCAACTCAAATATTGGTTTAGGAATACCTTTTCAATGCACACCTGTAGCATATAATAAAAATGGAGAGTGGTGGATATTAAGCTACGACTCACCAGAACTGTGTGGCGGTTGTGGGGCATCAGGAGGAGTATTTTGTCATATAACCACAAACAAAAGTCAATCAGAACTAGTAAGTATACTTATTGATGGAATTAAGAAAAGCAAAATGAACATATCTCTTAAAATAACAGATAGAATAAAAAGAATTGGTGACGTGGAATTAAGTGGGAAAAACATCGCGGTTAACTCTCAATTTTTTGACGGATACTATGATCTATCTTACGCAAGATACAATATATCTCCACTAGATAACGACACACCGCAAACTTTTATGATTGATGGTTATTTCAATCTTGTTATAAGCTCAGAGCAAAGTCCTGATACAAAAGATTATAGAGATATTAGCAATATAGGGAAGAACGGAGAAGAATCAGATGAATTATGGTTTCAAGGAAAAATCCTAGAAATAATAAAATCAATAATTCAACCAATTAGCGTCAAAGACGTTGACTGTGAAGCATCTAGTGATTCTTTCTAGTAACTTTTCACATATAAAATATAATTTAGTTATTATCTTGCTCACTGCTGCATTTCCACTCTTAACACTGGCGCCAGAATAAAATTCTGACGCCAGCTACGCTCTTGCTATCAACCAGGAAGTTCCATCGAGTGGTTGTATTCGTGAGCACTAATCTTCGCCATCAGCTCATCGGTCAACTCAGAAACCCACTGGATGGCCAGCCGCTTTTCCTCATCGTCACACTCACTAGCCGCTACAATCTTGATAAAAAAATCAATGCGCTGGAGCTTCAACGACTCCAAAAAATAGTCCTGCATCTTCCCTCCTATCGATACTGCCGGATAAATATACTGAATATATATCCACTGTTTATACATACAGTATAGAAGGAATTTCCGGATGTAAAATGCTTTTTCGCTTTCAATGAGATACTTCTGAGAGAACGCAATGTGCACCTGCCCTGGCAGCTGCTCAGGAATACCACTGCCGCCATTTTTCATCTTCCTGCAGGCGCTGGTTGCGGTAGAAAATACGCAGCCCAGCCCCGGACGGAATACTGCCGCCACGTAGAAGCAGATCCACCTCAGTTTCACTCGCTTCAAACCCTCTGGACCTCAGCTCAGCATCGAGCTGCCGCCGCTGATGATCGGTGATTTCTTGTTTATATCCTTGTTTATATCCTTGCCGCCGCTTCGGTTTTACCTGCCTCAGCCGTGCTGTCAGCTCCCGCCGTTCCTTAGCACTCAGATCATGAAGGTCCGGTAGCGCCTCTGGCTCTCTGGTTTCAGGTAATTCACCCCCTGATTGGTTCACAATTTCAACAGGGGGACAGTTATTGCCACGAGTCCAAGGGGCGCAAGCGCCCTGGTCGGCTGCCGCCTCCTGAACGTCAACGGCTTTACGAACCATTTTCCACTTCATCGCGTGCGTGCAAATCCGGCCCTCAACAATCGGGGACCAGATGCCATAAATACGGATGCCATGATCGCCATAGGTAGATGGCTCTTCGTTAAGCTCGTAGGCCGTTCTGACCAGGTGATGTTTACGCGGGACCAGCACGCCGCCCTGTTTCATGATGTAGGTTGCAAAGCACCCGGCATCAGCTGCAGCCAGTACCGCATCCAGACGCAGGTTATCCAGCACCGGCGCACCGACTTTTTTATCGGACTGCTGCCGCGCGGCCTGGCCTGCCAGCAAGCGCAGCTCACGATAAGCCTGGCGGCCCGGAATACCGAAAAAGCGGAATTGTTGGACGCGATGCAATGACGCCCAGGCGTTAACGTGCTCAGCGTTATCCCGCAGTGATCTGCCGGTTTCCTTGCTGATTTCATTAGCCAGGCCGCGCCCGTCGATGTTCTTACTGATGTATTTGGCGATGTAGCTGGTCGGCGTGCCCTTGCGCGGGTTGATCAGTTCAGACTTAAAGCGCGGGCCGGTATTGTTGCCCAGCTCTTCGCGGTCCTCACGGATAGCAAATTTACGCAGCAAAGCAGTGATGGCGCGGCGTTCTTTCTTACGCATGAAGCACAGCAGGTGCCAGTGCACCGTCCCATCATGATGCGGCTCAGCCACCCGGACGCCATACCAGCGCATACCGCGTTTATGCATGGCCTTACGGAAAGCGGCAAACGTATCCACCAGATAATCACTGCTTTGTCTGACCGTCGCGCTCGTCCATTTCGGGTTTGGCCTGCCGTTGTTGAGCGTTACGTGGAAACGTGACGGGCAGGTGATGGTGTAGAACACAGCGCAGTCGCCGCGCATTTCTGCGATAAGCTCCAGCCCCTTAACGCAGGCCATCATTTCATTACGACGGTGCGCCGGATTGCTGCTGCTGGCGTTCACCACGTCTTCCATGTCCAGCGTGTCGCCCTGCTCGTTGGTCAGCTCATGCGAGCGGAAGAACTCCAGCGATTTACGGCGCTGCTCACGCTTATGGATCACAGCCTCATAACTGACATATGGTGAGGCTTTTTTGTTGACCAGACACACCGCACGCAGTTGCTCCTCCCGCCACTCGCAGCGCATCTGCCACATCTTGCGATACCACCAGTCAGCGCAAAGCATACGCGCCAATGAACCCGGAATAAGCTCATACGGCACAGGGTTGCGGCGGCGTTTCTTGCGTCGTAACCGCTCAAATACAGGAGGGATCACGTCAAGCCGCATGACCTCATCGGCCACTCGCTCCCACGCCCTGCGCATCTGCTCCGGCGTGACGTCATCGCTGACGAAAAGATCGCTACAAGCCGCATCAAGACACATGCTCATGCGGGCGGCTACCAGTGTGGAAAGTCGCTTTACCTGGTCCTGACTCATTTCAGGCAGAACCAGCAACCCCTCCAGCCCGTCATGGCTTGCCATAAACCGGAATGTGGTCGATATCTGGCTATCCCGGACACGCACCAGACGTTCCAGACACGGTCTGACTGGTTCACGCAGGTAGCGAGAATAGGCCTTAGGGCGGTTCAGGTTATGAAAATAATCAATGCGGTCCATCAGCGGCTTGCTGATATATGACGGCTCTGCTGACACGTTATCTGTGCTTTCAAACCTAATCACTCTCTACGCCAGCGAAAACGAGCAGGAAAAGCTGCGCCGTGAGGCGATGAGTGATGAGGTCTGGGAGCGCTTTTTCTACAATGAAGCCCGTGACCCGGTTCAGCGTGAAATGGAGCAGGACCAGCTGATCAGCAGGGCGAAGATGGCCCGCGAACAGCAGAAATTTAACCCCGATCTGGTCATCCTGGCTGGCTGTCTTGCACGGGCGTTCTGAATATGGCGATGCAGATTTTCTTCAACACGTTGCTGCACGAGGTCCATTGAGTCTGCCATTAGTGCCAGTCTCCCCGTGATTCAGCGTCATAACGGGCAACTTCACGGCGAAGCAATTCTGCCGCTTCCACTCCGTTCATCCCTTGCTGCAGTATGTAGATCGCCAGCGCCTCTATTCGTAACGAAACGGCAAAGGCGCAGTTTTTACGCTCATCCAGGCGAGCCTCGTTAAACAGCTGGAGTAGGCCAGCATCATCCGGTCCAGTTTTGGTGGTGCGGGTTTCTCTATTTCGCATAGTTGTTTCTCCTGAATTTGGGCAAAGGAATGCCCGGCGGGTTTACGCCATTGCTTTCTGGTTTGTTTTAATTAGGCATGCTTAGCCGTTTTGGAAATAAGCTCACCACTGCACGAAAATGATTCATTGCTTTAATCAGCTCCCTCTTTTCGTCAGTAGTCAGGTCACTCACATTAACGCAATGACGTTCCGTCGGAATCTTTGCCATAAAAAATATGGCTGCCAGAGCCCTCTCATTCTGTAATCTGTTCACGTCCCGCGGATTACGCATATCCGAAATAAACCGTACCAGCTCAGTGTCAATATTGAAGCCGAATACTTTTGCACGTAATTCTGCAATATGGTTAAGCCCATCCAGACGTTTACCAGGGCTTAGTGGAACAGTTGCAGCATCACCGTTTATCGCCACTTCAGCATCCCTCACAATTAAACTCTTTTTTTGCTATGATTTTGCGAAACGTACCGATAACTCAGAGATTTAGCAATGCTGACCCAGATAGAGAAGGACCGAATCGAGAAACTCGAAAACGAGGTCGCAACCCTCCACAAGGAAGTAGCGATGCAGCAGATAATGATTTCTGGCTTGCTACACAGCTTTTTCCGTAACGAATCGTCGAATCAGGAGGCATTCTTTAGCGTCATCAGCGAAGAACTTAACCGACTACGCTTTGGATCAGTTAAACATCAAGAATTCAGCCATGACATCCAGCAACTCCTCGACCGCTATCGATAACTAATCTGTTGATATTTAATGAAAGGTGATGTTTTCTTACGCACCACCTCTTCTACCTGCTCCCCTCGAAAAAAAGCACCATCCTTCAATATGAAAAAGTAACTGCCGTCACCTGCTATAGAGGGATAACAGCAGACAAGCTCCACCTCATTGATCGAGTATTTTTCACCTTTGTGAAGAAACTGATAAAACACCCCATATAAACCCGGTTCCATTTCTTGTCCTCCTCTGAGTTATAGAAATTTAAAATGGCATTAATGCTCCCAACGTAATCACATCACCTATGCCTATTAGAAATAGTGCCGGGGATTTTTCTACACGCCCGGCGCGTGCCTCAGTGGTAGACTATTTGCGCGAACAATCATCTACCCCACAAAGGAGAAATCTGATGTCAGACTCTGACGACTTCCATGTACTGCCTCGTCCTGCCCCTGCCCCCAGGCCAGAGCCGGGGCAAGATAAAAAATAGGAACCCGGCATGACTAAACAAAGCTCCGAATACTTCCAACTGCATTACAGTTATTACCTTGAGGTTATGACGGCAACGCTTCATGGCAGAGCTGACAAATTGATGACAGCCATTCAGCTTATTAGCGGTACTGCTGTGTTTGCGGACACCGGTCTGGAATGGTTGTTCGCTTTACCTGTTGTCGTTATCGCGACAATTCAACTTGTGTGGCAACCAGCCATTATTTCCGAGCGTGCAAGCGTGCAAAGCCGCCAGTATGGGGAATTGCTTTATGCTGGGGATGAACTGACCCCAGAACTGATTGCACAAAAGTTGAAAACGCTGCATCACTCTGATTCCGCACCTTTCGGTTCTTTGTT
Organism: Klebsiella sp. R390; assembly: GCF_051131745.1. NCBI lineage: Bacteria > Pseudomonadati > Pseudomonadota > Gammaproteobacteria > Enterobacterales > Enterobacteriaceae > Klebsiella > Klebsiella sp. R390. Next base: position 1,004,379 of record NZ_CP180445.1, read on the forward strand.
AAATCCAGCCTACAAAAGAGCTGCTATTGCATGTGGTCTGCCTGATGACACTAAGCTCAGCTTCCAGGAAAAGCTTTTCGCCTGGTTTGCTGGTTGCCTGCCACGTTAATACTTAGACGTTGTAGCAATCTCTTTTTGCCTGTTCCCCGGACAGCCTGCTGCCGGGGAGACAACTCAATACACGGATGCCATTTTTTTCCACCAGGTAAGTGAATCCAGCCGTGACCGTAATGCATTGCTGGGCTTTGCCTAACCAGCAGTGATGCGAATGAAGGTTCGTTGTTCAGCATAAACACCTCAGCTCAGCCCAAACGATGAACCAAGGCTGGTCACCGTATCAACGACACTGGCCATTGCCGGGTTTGCCTGCAAACGCGCCTGCAGTGAAATAGCGGTGAGTGCCATCAGCCGAGTAACGGAGTTGATGCTTTCGACAACCTGACGACGGGTGGTCGCATTCAGCTGAACACCCGAAACAGCGCTGGCAGCGACACGACCGATCTCGGCGGTGGCTTTCAGGACGTACTGAGGCATGTTCTCCCGTGCGACTTCATTGGTTGGTACGCATGGCAGACAATGAATCTGCGCCAAAAACCCATCAACCAGTGTTGAGTCTTCGGTGAGATCGGTCAGCAGCCAGATATCTGGCGCCGTGAGCTGGTGCGGTTGCTCCGGATTGAGCTTATTACGCAAGGTTTGAACATTCATACCTGCACGTTCTGCCAGCTTCGCCATGTTGTGGCGTAGAGCGAAAGCCCGGCAGGCTTCATTGAAATGAGGATGTTTTGATATGCGATAGTCAAACATAGTCAGTTGCTCCGTGAAGTCTCAAAATGGAACTAATTGATAGTCACGTTGCAATCAGATAGGGCATCGACCGTCATCGCAGCAATGTTAATCATCACTTTTTCACGCTTTTTGTCCTTGCGTAGGCGATGACGAAGCAACCGCCCATCTGCAAGCATGTCGTTGATGGTGTCGATAGATAAGCCAGTGAGTTCACTATATCTTTCGATAGTTACGTGGGGGGTGATGAGAGTGATTGAAATGTTAGGTCTCATGATGCAACATTCCTCGTTTAGCAATGATTAATCAGGATGAATACTGATCGTTTTTATTTTGTGAACACGATAAACACACGATCACATCATGAAATCGTCAAGATAAAAGTTCACTTGGAGTGACCATGAATCTGGAAAAAGGCGGGCGTGGTGCCATAGAGCGCATGGTTGAAGCCTATGGTTTCAAGACAAGACAAGCTTTATGTGATCATTTAGGAATTTCAAAGAGCACACTAGCAACACGCTACATGCGCGATTCATTCCCTGCAGAATGGGTGATTCAATGTGCACTTGAAACGGGTATCTCGCTTGAATGGTTGACGAAGGGGCACGGAGTAAAAGAAGGATCACAAAATATGAACCACATGAACATCGAGTTTTTAAGACTTGAAGACGGCGATTTACGAAGCGTCGGCTGGAAATTATTTGATCCTACAATTTTCTCAAAAACACTTGTAAATCCCATATTGGTTAAAGAAAAAGAAAATTTATTTTTATGTGATAAAAGCAACTCTGATATTAGGGATGGGCTTTGGCTTATTGAAATAGACCAGCATGTCTCATTAAAAGAAATCACAAGACTTCCTAATCAACAAGTTAAAGTCCATTCATCGAATGGTGCATTTGAATGCGCCATAGAAGAACTTAACTTTATCGGCCAAGTTAAATTCAAAATTTCATCATACTAGGATTGACTGATGGAAAATTCATACTTTGATAAACATGAAATTAAAAAAATCATCGGACAAGTTCGACGCAGTAGCATTTTAAGAGATTCAAATCAATATCAGGGAAGTCTTTATCGAGATCTTGTAAAGACGTTCGAGAAATATCAAAAATTTATTCTTGATTGTGATGATAACGGCCCTTTATCACAGAATTTAAAAAATAATCACACTCTTATCTGTGATTTATGCAATGCATTATTAGAGGTTATGCAGGCTTTTTTAACAGGCGATGTACGTAGAGCATACAATATTTTCAGCGATATGCTTGATAGACAGGAAGTAATCGATTGTTTTAACTTTATATCAAAACCTCTTGGTGAATGGGCCAGGCCAGAAAGACCACTATACCGCGTAAGGGCCAGTAGTAGACCATTAGAATACAGAGAGGATATTTTTCACATACCCTTTAACATGAGACATTTGGTACAAACCCAGCGCTATTCTATTGCAGGTTTGCCATGTTTATATTTAGGAACATCATTATATATATGCTGGCAAGAGGTGGGTAAACCTGATTTTGATAAGCTATACGTTTCAGCACTATATGCAACCTCTGCAGCTAAAGAGTTAAACATTCTAAACTTCGCTTATAACTTAAATACTTTGGCAGATTATAGGTTTCTTAACGCGTTGAATGATGAATATAAAAACGATGGTGACATAAATAATATACTATTATCCCACCTAATTCTCTGGCCTTTAGTTGCATCATGTAGTTATATAAAAAACAATGAATCTGGGGCATTCAATCAAGAATATATAATCCCTAATCTACTGATGCAAAAAATTGCCTCAGAGAGATTAAACAACATATCAGGCATAGCATATCTTTCAACAAAATCAGTGAGGAATACGAATGCAAACCTAGGGGTAAATATAATAATACCCCCAAAATCCGATTTTGAAGAGATGCAAAATAATAAATACTGTTCAATCTTATCTAATAGTTTTTTAATGACTACGCCTATTTCATGGCAACTATTAGAGGCATTAACCTACGATTATAAAGTTAGTAATGGCTTATCCCTAACGAAGAAAATTGAAAATATTCATGAAACTTTAATGGATGATTATCATTTCACAACATTTTATAAACTTGAAGAAAAACTTAAGGATAAATTCCAGTTCAGAGCCCTAAATTCTTCTCGCATTGTTTAAGCCTTGAAAAAACATACATTGACCACTGTTCAAACATACAGTTAAATTTAGCCCTCAGACATGAGGGCTTTTTTATGGCAGTACGAAAACTCGACACAGGAAAATGGATTTGCGAATGCTACCCCGCCGGACGCAGCGGGCGGCGTGTGCGCAAGCAGTTCGCCACTAAAGGCGAAGCACTGGCTTTTGAACGCCACACGATGGATAAGACGGAAGCTAAGCCCTGGCTGGGTGAATCGGTAGACCGCAGGACACTGAAAGACATCGTTGAACTCTGGTTCAAATTGCACGGCAAATCACTGAGCGCTGGCGAGCACGTTTACGACAAGCTGATTCTGATGGTCGATGTACTCGGAAATCCTCTCGCCACCGACTTCACATCCAAAATGTTTGCGCACTACCGTGATAAACGTCTTACAGCAGAGATTTATTTCAGCGAGAAATGGAAGAAAGGAGCCAGCCCGGTCACGATCAATCTGGAGCAAAGCTATCTCAGTGGTGTTTTTAGCGAGCTGGCCCGGCTCGGAGAATGGAGCGCACCGAACCCGCTGGAGAACATGCGCAAACTCACTATTGCCGAAAAAGAGATGGCCTGGCTGACACATGAGCAAATAACAGAACTCCTGGACGACTGCCATCGTCAAAGTGCCCTTCTCGCTATGGTTGTCAAAATCTGCCTAAGCACCGGAGCACGCTGGCGGGAAGCTGTAAACCTTACGCGATCCCAGGTCACTAAACACCGAATCACGTTTGTTAGGACCAAAGGCAAAAAGAATCGTAGCATTCCGATAAGCAAAGAGCTGTATGAGGAAATCATTGCCCTAGACGGCTTCAAGTTCTTTACGGACTGCTATTTTCAGTTTATGTCGGTGATGGAGAAAACTTCTATCGTACTTCCGCGGGGACAGCTAACACACGTTCTGCGCCATACGTTTGCAGCACACTTTATGATGTCCGGCGGGAACATCCTTGCGCTCCAGAAAATCCTGGGCCACCACGACATAAAAATGACCATGCGATACGCTCACCTTGCACCTGACCATCTTGAAACTGCCCTGCGCTTTAATCCTCTGGCAACCATGGATCAATAACCACAAGATGCTACTCGCGTGCACACCTGACAGTAGCGGAGTATTATTATGACGGTATTAGTTATCAGGGAAATAGATTATGAAAGAGTTACTAAAACAGGGGTTAGAGCTTCGTACTAAAGCGAAAGAATTGGCTCTTGCTGCTTTGGCAAAGCATCCTGATGGACAGAAAAATGGCAAAGGAATTAAACAATCTGAAGTGTTCAAACTCTGCGGCTTCGATTGGGGAGCAAAACCAAAAGCGACCAGTTCGAATCAACAATATTGGGTTGTAGCGTTGTTACGTGAATTGGAAGAAGATGGATTAGTCGAACAAATCAAAGAGAGTGGCCCCTGGCGCTTAAAGTAAGTCACGATGAGCAAGTGGCGACAAAGTGGCGGCAGCGGTTGGCATTGCCCCGTAATCGCCACTCCTTACCACCAAGCTAACTTATTGATTATCTTATAAGTCATTGTTTCCACTAACCCATTTACATAAATGGGTTTTTTGTTGCCTGAAATCCGTGTGTTTAAAACCATGGTGTTACGCACGTCCCTTCTGCCACTCTCGACGGCGGCCTGTTTTGCGCGCAGGCAACGAATACACCTCTGGGCGTGCTTGCGCCAATCGTCAGTGCTAAACCCCGTGACTCAAGAACTCCCGCCGTCTGGAACGATGCCAAATGCACCAATCATCCAGAGTATTTATCTATTAACTAAGTTTTATTTCTTTTTCCCAAGAGAATAAAAACATGAGTTTTAAATTCCCGGCAGAACCTTTAGATAATCTTAATTACGCGGCGCGTTCTTGTAACACATTGACTTATTATTTACTGGTGAGTAATGTTCAGTGAATTAAATAGTTCAATGCAACAACCCATAAATAAGGATATCATTATGAAAACATTAACTCAGCATGAAATGGATCAGGTTAACGGCGCAGGCATTTTTGGCTCTGCTCTTGGCGCTCTCGGGCTCACCTCTATTGGTAAAACTATCAATGACTTTGAGAATAGCATCCTGGAGCAAACCGTTGGGCACATCCCTGGCGTAGGTAGCGTTATCGTTGACATCCTCCGCGACCCTTTCGGTGCATTTAAAGAGTCAACCCCGATCCCACTGTCTAAAAAGTAATTTCTCGCCTGCTAAATAACATCGATTGCCAGCGTATGATTCTTAATCCTGTTGCTAATCGTCAATCCGGAGCCTGTCGGTTCCGGATTATTATTCGTAAAATAAAAATCATACGTAATCAGAATTACTTTATATTCAAAATAATATTTATTAAGATACTCCGTACGCGCTACACCCGCTATTTTTCATCCTGAATTTATTTCGCGCCAGGTCATCATCTCATACTGACGCAGACAAATAACCTCACAACTCACCCCTCTCCGGCCAGCCGCCCGACCATCAGGCGGATCGCCGGTTTAGAGAGCGGCGCGCTGTCGGTGACGAAATGCAGGGTCATTCCCTCAATAAACGCATCCAGACCACGGGCAGTAGACGGATCAAACCACTGCTCCAGGGTTTGCTGGCTGCGCTGCATCCAGTGCTGCATCACCGCCTTTAACGCCGGCTGGCTGCTGCAGAACGCATACAGCTGATACATCAGCTCCATGTTCCGCGCGGTGGTGACCTGGGCGCTGAAAATCAGTTCGGCAATGGCATCGCAGGCCTGTTCGCGATTGCTGACAGAGGCAAAAAACTGCTGATACTGCTCCGACATATCGCGGGTGAAAATACGAAAGGCCTCTTCAATCAGCGCTTCAATACCGCTGAAATAGTAGGTTAGCGAGCCTAACGGGACCTCCGCGCAGCTGGCGATTTTACGATGCGTTACCGCATGGATCCCGTGGGTGGCGATAGTCTCCAGCGTCGCCTGCAAAATGCGCTCCCGGCGCTGCGGATCGTTCGGTCGGCGGGCCATAGTTTTCCTCATTTATCGCGTTTATACACAAGCCATCCGGCAGCTATGCCGTTCTCCTGATGCCATGCCTTGTCATGAAACTGACATCCTGAAGTATATGTACAAATGTACACAACTTTGCTACTGTTGTCTCCATCTTCTCATTCACTGGCATGGACGAATGACAGCGCAAACCTCCCGCAGAGCCTTGCAGCTTCGGCTGTGGGCACTCTTTATGTTCTTTTTTATTCCCGGATTACTGATGGCATCATGGGCCACCCGTACGCCAGCGATCCGCGACCTGCTCACGCTGTCGACCGCGGAAATGGGCATCGTTTTATTTGGCCTCTCTATTGGTTCGATGAGCGGCATTCTCTGCTCGGCATGGCTGGTTAAGCGCTTCGGAACCCGCAAAGTCATTCGAACTACCATGTCCTGTGCGGTCGTTGGCATGATGGTCCTCAGCCTGGCCCTGTGGCTTACCTCGGCCACCCTGTTTGCCATCGGGCTGGCCATTTTTGGGGCCAGCTTCGGTTCTGCGGAGGTGGCGATTAACGTCGAAGGTGCCGCCGTCGAGCGCGAAATGAATAAAACCGTGCTGCCGATGATGCACGGCTTTTACAGCTTCGGGACGCTGTTTGGCGCCGGCGTGGGGATGGCGGTGACCGGTTTTGGCTTGCCTGCCGCACCGCATATTCTGCTGGCTGCGCTGGTGGCTATCGCCCCTATCGCTATCGCAATTCGCGCTATTCCTGACGGTACCGGGCAGAATGCCACCGAAAGCGCTCATCACGAAGAAAAAGGGTTGCCGGTATGGCGCGACGTGCAGCTGCTGCTGATTGGCGTGGTGGTGCTGGCGATGGCCTTTGCTGAAGGCTCTGCCAACGACTGGCTGCCGCTGCTGATGGTGGATGGACATGGTTTCAGCCCGACGTCTGGCTCCCTGATTTACGCCGGCTTTACCCTCGGTATGACCATCGGTCGCTTCACCGGAGGCTGGTTCATCGACCGCTACAGTCGGGTCACGGTGGTACGTGCCAGCGCGGTGATGGGCGCCCTGGGTATCGGCCTGATTATCTTCGTCGATAACCCATGGGTGGCCGGAATCTCCGTGCTGCTGTGGGGACTGGGGGCGTCGCTCGGCTTCCCGCTGACCATTTCCGCCGCCAGCGATACCGGCCCCGATGCGCCGAAACGCGTCAGCGTAGTGGCGATCACCGGCTACCTCGCCTTTCTTGTCGGGCCGCCGCTGCTGGGCTTCCTCGGCGAACATTTCGGCCTGCGCAGCGCCATGATGGTGGTGCTGGGCCTGGTTATGGTGGCGGCGCTGGTCGCGAAGGCGGTGGCAAAACCACAACATGAACCTGTCATGGAGAACAGTTGATGAGTATCAAACTGATTGCGGTAGACATGGACGGCACCTTCTTAAGCGATGCCAAAACCTACAATCGCCAGCGTTTCCTGAGCCAGTATCAGCGAATGCGCGAGCAAAATATTCGTTTTGTGGTAGCCAGCGGCAACCAGTATTACCAGCTGATTTCGTTTTTCCCCGACATCGCCCATGAAATTGCCTTCGTCGCCGAAAATGGCGGCTGGGTGGTCAACGCCGGTGACGACGTCTTCAACTGCCAGATGCCGAAAAATCATTTCCACACGGTGATCGATTATCTGCAGACGCTGCCGGATATTGAGATCATCGCCTGCGGCAAACGCAGCGCCTGGACCCTCAACCAGTATAACGACGAGCTGAAAGCGGTCGCGGCGAAGTATTACCATCGCCTGCAGCTGGTCGATGATTTTAACCATATCGATGACGTTATTCTGAAATTCGGGCTCAACGTCCCCGACAGCCTGATCCCGACCATTCAGCCGCAGCTGCATGCCGCCTTAGGCGACATGGTGACCGCCGTAGCGACCGGTTTCGGCAGCATCGACCTGATTATTCCCGGCATCCATAAAGCCAACGGCCTGCGTATCCTGCAACAGCGCTGGGGCATTGAGGATCACGAAGTGGTGGCGTTTGGCGACAGCGGAAACGACATTGAAATGTTGCAACATGCTGGATTTGGCTTTGCGATGGCTAACGCGGCTGCCCCGGTGAAGGCCGTGGCGGGCTACGATGCCCCGCATAACAACGAAGAAGGTGTATTGCACATCATCGATAAAGTGTTGAATCGCGAAGCGCCGTTTGCCTGATGCGGTTCCGGGGGCAGCGTGCATTGCCGCCCCCGGAATCATGCAGAAACGTCAGGCCTGCGGGTCGTTGGCGTTTCCTATGCTCTTGTCTTTGAGGAAATAGACCATCATCGCCAGCCACAGCACACCGCTGAGCAGATTAAACAGGCTGAACACCCCGCTCCCTCCCAGCGCATAGGCATGCTTGCTGACTTCAATCCCGACGGTAAAAATCAGCATCTGCAGCATCCCCATCGCCGCTGACACCGTCCCCTTACTCATATCGCTGGCAAACAGCGTCAGACGCACTAGCCCGGCGTTTGCCAGACCGATCCCGAAGGCGTAAACGCTCAGTCCGGCGGTCATCCACAGATAGGCATGGCTCGACACCACCGTTGCCGCCGCAGCCAGCAGCAGACCGAGCGAAATCGGCCAGCCGCCGAGAATAATCAGCGATCGCACCGTACGCCTCGAGGTCAGCCGCGCCAGCACCAGATTACCGGCAATCAGCGCGCCGAAAATCGGCACCTGCAGCAGCCCGTATTCATAGCTGGAGGCCTGTTCGCCGCTGATAATAATCACCGGAGACTGCGCAATCCATGCCAGCAGCGGCAGGCTCACGAAACCAATCGCCAGAGAGCCGGCGACAAAGCGCAGATTCTTCAGCACCAGGGCATAGTCGCGCCCCAACTCTTTCATCGACAGCTTCTCGCCCATGCGGGTAGCGGTTTCCGGCATCGCCCGCTGAAGGCCGAAAAACGCGATGGCCGCCAGCACGGCAAACAGCACAAACATCATCTCCCACGGCAGGATATGCACCCATGCAGCCCCCACCAGCGGGCCGAGCAGTGGCGCAATCAACGCCACGTTAGCCATCAAGGCGGTGATTTTGATACACATCGCCTCCTCAAATGACTCCTGAATCGCGGCATAACCCACAGCGCCAATAAAGCACAGGCTGATGCCCTGTAAAAAACGCAGCAGCGTAAACTGTTCAATGGTTTGCGCCAGCAGGGTAGCCAGGCAGGTCACGATAAACCACACCACGCCGGTGAGCATCACCGGACGACGGCCGATACGATCCGACAGCGGCCCTAACAGCCACTGTAAAAACATGCCGCCGGCGAGATAGGCGGTCATTGAGGTAGGCACCCATTCATTGCCAGCCTGGAACTCTTCCACCACCGTCAGCATCCCCGGCTGAATCATATCGTTGCCGATATAGGTAGAGAATTCGTATAACACCAGGCACAAGGGGAACAGCAGCGCCTGCCGTCCGAGGCGCCGACCTGAAAGCGAATAATTCTGCATGCAATCTCTTATTTAAATAAAAATCGCGCAAAGTTTAATGAAAGTCGTGCTGAGGAGATAGTGAATTGTGAGTGACAATGAAAAATAGCGCAAAGTCCCCCAGGACGGCCCACCCGTTTTATCTCAACCTCTCTTTATTTCGTTTATATTTCAATTAGGTTACAGGCGATATACTCATCGCAGCTGCGTGTATGCGAAAAAATGGCCTCGCCAGAATTCCTATAACGAGCTGATAATTAAGACAATACCGCTTTATCTCGTCGCCACCGCAGCTTAAGGTGGGCGGCTTATTGCTATCGGATACAAGAGCCTGGACGTATGCTGGAAAATATCAACGACGCACTGTTCGCCTTAATTAACGCCACCCCAGCCTCCCCGGCATGGGCTATCGAAATAGCCACCTTCATCGCCAAAGAGGTGATTTTGCTGGTGCCATTGCTGGCGGCGGCGCTGTGGCTCTGGGGACCGAATCAGCGGCAGCTGGTATGTAAAGTGGCGCTGGCGCTGGCGATCAGCCTGACCCTCTCGTGGATATTTGGTCATCTGTTTCCCCATGACCGTCCCTTTGTTGCGGGTGCTGGCTACCAGTTTTTGCATCACGCGCCGAATAACTCCTTCCCCAGCAACCACGGCACCATCAGTTTTACCTTCGCGCTGGCTTTTTTGTTCTGGCATCGCCTGTGGTCTGGCGTCGCGTTAATGGCCGCCGCCGTCGCAATCGCCTGGTCCCGGGTTTATCTCGGCGTGCACTGGCCGCTGGATATGGTAGGCGGTCTGCTCACCGGCATGTGCGGTTGCCTGGCAGCCGGATTGCTGTGGCAGGTGGGTGGGCAAGGGCTTTATCGTTACCTCGAGCAGGCATACCGCCTGTGCTTCTCCCTGCCAATTCGTAAAGGCTGGGTGCGTGACTAACCCTCTCCCGACAGGTAAAATTGCCCACTAACGCCCTGCCAGTGCAGGGCGATTTCAGCTTAGAGGGTATATGGAAACACGTCGTGATGAACGTATCAGCCAGCTCATTCAGGCGCTCAAGCGCAGCGATAAGCTTCATTTAAAAGAGGCCGCAGCGCTACTGGGCGTGTCAGAGATGACCATTCGTCGCGACCTGAACGGCCATAATGGCCCGGTGGTGTTATTAGGGGGCTATATTGTCCTTGAACCACGCAGCGCAACCCATTACCTGCTCAGCGACCAGAAAACCCGCCTTGTGGATGAAAAACGCCGCGCTGCCCGCCATGCCGCCGCTCTGCTGCAAGCGCATCAGATGGCCTTTTTTGACTGCGGCACCACGACCCCGTGGATTATCGACGCTATCGATAACGCCCTGCCCTTCACCGGCGTCTGCTATTCGCTGAACACCTTTCTGGCGCTACAGGAGAAGCCGCAGTGCCGGGCGATATTATGTGGCGGGGAATTTCACGCCAGCAACGCGATTTTTAAACCCCTAAGCCTGCAGGATACCCTCAGCCATCTGTGCCCGGATATCGCCTATTATTCGGCTGCCGGGATCGACTGCGAACAGGGCGCCACCTGCTATAACCTCGAAGAATTGCCGGTTAAGCAGTGGGCGATGCGCAGCGCGCGCTATCATGTCCTGGTGGTCGATCACAGTAAGTTTGGCAAGGTCAGGCCGGCGCGGATGGGAGATCTGGCGAGTTTTGACGTGATTGCCAGCGATGTCTGTCCGGATGACGACCTGCTGGCACTGGCGAAAGAAAAGCAGATTTCACTGCTGTACTGACCGCGCCCCGCAGGGCGCGGCCTGTCGGTTACGAGAACCAGCTACCGAACCAGCCGTGCAGTTTCATCAGCACGAAGTCCATCATCCGGCTGAAGAAACCGCCTTCATTAACGGCTTCCATCACGATCAGCGGACGCTGTTCGATCGTTTTGTCGTTAAGCTTAAAGTCGATAGTCCCGACCACCTGCCCTTTAGTCAGCGGCGCCGTCAGCTGCGGATCCTTCAGGGTATAGCTGGCCTTCAGGTTTTTCAGCTGGCCTCTTGGCAGCGTAATCGAGCCCGCTTCACCGGCGCCCAGCTTTGCCTCACTGCTGTCACCAAACCAGACCCGCTGGGTGATAAAGGTGGCATCCGGTTTAATCGGCGTGACTGTTTCATAGAAGCGGAAGCCCCAGGTCAGCAGCTTTTCGGATTCATTAAAGCGAATACGGTCGGTCTTCGTTCCGAGCACCACGGCGATCAGTCGCATGTCACCCTGCGTGGCCGAAGAGACCAGGTTATAACCGGCACCGGCGGTGGTCCCGGTCTTCACGCCATCGGCGTTCAGATTTGAGCTCCACAGCAGACGGTTGCGGTTCGGCTGGCGAATTTTATTGAACGTGAACTCTTTTTCTTTATGGATGGCGTACTCTTCAGGGACGTCATGGATCATCGCTTTGGTCAGCAGTGCCATATCACGTGCGGTACTGAACTGGCCCGGCGCATCAAGGCCGTGGACGGTCATGAAGGTGGTATTGGTCAGTCCCATTTTCTGCGCATAGCCGTTCATCAGGCTAACAAAGGCGTCCTGGCTCCCCGCCACATAGTCAGCAATCGCGATACTGGCATCGTTACCGGACTGAATGATGACCCCTTTATTCAGGTCTTCAACCGAGACCTGCATGCCCGGTTTGAGGAACATCACCGATGAACCGCGCAGCGCCGGGTTTCCGGTCGCCCAGGCATCACGCCCGACGGTCACCATATCGGTGGACTTAATTTTGCCCGCCTTCAGCGCCTGCCCGACGACATAGCTGGTCATGATCTTGGTCAGACTCGCCGGGTCGAGTTTTTCATCGGCATTGCCTTCGCTGAGCACTTTGCCGCTGGCATAGTCCATCAGAACCCAGGCACGAGCATCAATTGACGGGGCATCAGGAAGTTGGTCCGCAGCCTGCACCGCAGGCGCCACAAAAACGAGGAGAGCGCAGCCTGCCACGAGGCCGCGTAGGGAAAAAGCATCACGCGTCATAAGAACCACCCAAGTATCCTTTCCAAACAAAATATGCCGCAAAACCCTTCTGGCACAGCAGCAGCCGGTGAGTAAAGCGTACAAATGACCTTAAAGAAACAGCGAGTTGGTAAAGTTTTTAAAGTTTACGCAATAACCCCGCTCCCTGCTGAAAACAGCGCATTTTTTTTGATCATGATGGCTAAAAATTATCGTTATTATGCCACGCCGACAAATAATTGTATAAAATCAATACAATACCTTACTTTCCATACCATAACACATCTGACTTTTGTGCCGAAACCGGCATTGATGCTTATTTATGCGCGACGTCGGGTTCAGGGCAGCCATTTGCTGTCAACGCCAGGCCGCTCCCCCTGCGGCTTCCCCGCAGAAACGTTTAATAAAAAACGTTTTGGCAGATGCGTGAATGAACCCGATTCTCTAGTATTTCGTCGTCCACTGTTGGGGACGCGTTTTTTCTGGTTTGGGCAGTAAGCATTCAGCGCTGGTACCCGTCAGCGCTATTTTTCATTTTTGTAGCCGGGTCATTCCTTACGAACGTTCGTTCATCTCTGCAGACCAGAAGCATAACGGCCCCGGTCGGGGCCTGTGGTTATTCGGATGGCGGTTGGTTTTTATTCCAGTTCAAGAAATCGCTTTTAAAGAGCGACTCCGATTGCGCTTCAGGTCGTAACGCACAGTTATGCAGGATCGTCCGATCGCGTCGATACAGCCTCGCCTGATCCCCTTCAGCCCAGTACACATACACCCCGTCAGAATAGCGCTTACCTGAAGCGGATAACCCTTCATCGAGGATCAACGGTTCGCCGTCGACCACCAGCGACACCTGTTTTTTAGTGTCGTTCTGCCATAAAAACAGCGCGGTCTCATCGCACTGGTATTCCAGGGTTTTGGTTTGCCCTTGTTCCACCAGCTGATGGTAGTAACTGCATCCAGAAAGCAAAGCCGGGAGTAACACGCAGATAATCTTTTTCATTTTTTACTCCGGCGTCACCATCTCAGAGGAATGAGCCGCTACGGGTTTCACTATCTGATCAAATACCGTCGTTAACTTGTCAAACACCGCTCTCATTTCTGTTGGATAGGTTAAAGATAACCACGTTGCTAATACTGCCCCGGCCAAAAAACCCAACTTCATATTCTGCCCCTGATTATTTTTACTTTGCCTCTCGTCAGCGACGAAGAGCCTGTTTTAATGTCTGGTACCGGTGTTCCCTGCGAGCCAACCGACGCAACATGCCGCCGAGCATGGGCGCCCACCACAGCGAAAACTAACATAAGATGCCAGACACACTCAGGCGCTATTATGTTTAAAATTGGAACGATATCAGGGTGATTATCCCTGCAGGCTAGTGAGACGCCTGGGCAAATGAAATTGCACCGGATCGCCAGAGTGATATCAAAACAGAGAAACGCGGGCGCGGGGATCGACAATCAGATTAGAGCAAAGGTATGACATAACAGGCTGGTAGGGATGTGGGTGATTAACGGACACGAATTATCCCCGACATCGCTGCCGGGGAAGATCTTAATTTGCGGTCAGCGCCGCAGCAGCAACGGGATGGTCAGAAGAAGCGACCACGGTGGTGCGGGCAATCGGATGGTTTCCGTTATCGCCGGTAGCGGCGGCAACGGCAACCGGATGGTCAGCAGAGGCTACGGCTGCACCGCGAGCAACCGGATGGTTGCCATTACCGCTGGTTGCGGTCGCCACGGCGACAGGGTGATCGGAGGTCGCGACCGCAGTGGTACGAGCAATCGGATGCGAACCTGCAAAGGTAGGGGCCGCGACAATCGCGAGAACTACAGCCAGAATTGTTTTATTCATAAATCATCTCATTTATTAATGCCGACCTGATATTTCCAGGTCCCGGCGTTATTTGCATAAGGCGTCGTTTAAATTAATAACCTGAGCAACATAACGAACAACCTTAATATCCCTGTCAAACATCAACAACCAAAAGCATTATCCAGGTAATCATAAGCTCACCAATTATTGTTAAACAAAAAAGTTAAGCATGAAAAGGCGCTTTTGATTTTATTTTAAATATTCAAAATTGCGCTTGTTCTTATTGCTTTTACCTTTACTGGGTGCACACCGAGATATCCGGATAAATAAAAAGGAGATATTCCAGTACCTCAATCATGCTGATACCCGCCGCCTCAAGTACGATCGTATCACCCCGTACGCTCAGGATTCGTGCGGGTTGCGTCCTTGCAGGCAAATAAAAGCACTTGCCGGAATATGCGCTTTATTCCAACATGGCGGTTCACCATGCTGCAATGTTGGCTCAATAACAGACAGGAACCGATATGATTACGCTGTGGGGCAGAAATAATTCGACGAATGTGAAGAAAGTGCGCTGGGTACTGGCAGAGCTGGAACTGCCTTATCAGCAGATCCCCGCCGGGCTGGAATTTGGTCTCAACCACGACCCCGAGTTTCTGGCGATGAACCCGAATGGCCTGGTGCCACTTCTGAAAGATGACGCTAACGGCCTGGTGCTGTGGGAATCGAACGCCATTATTCGCTATCTGGCGGCGGAATATGGTCAGGAACGTCTGTGGCCCGACTCCCCCCTGCAACGCACCCGGAGCGACAAATGGATGGACTGGGCGAACGGCTCGCTTTCTCCGGCCCACCGCCCGGTATTGATGGGACTGGTGAGAACGCCGGTGGAGAAACGTGACCCGACGGCTATCGCTGCCGCCATTGCCGCCTGTGAAGCGCTGTTCGCTATCCTTGATGATGAACTGGCTACCAGCGCATGGCTGTCCGGCGAGCAGTTTGGGCTCGGTGACATTGCCGTGGCCCCCTTTGTCTACAACCTGCTGTCGATCGTCGACAGCTGGCAGCCGCGCCCGCACCTGCAGCGCTGGTATCAGCAGTTGCACGAGCGTCAGCCATGGCGCGATGTGGTGATGATCCCGGTGACCTGATCCTACGCGGCCGGGCTCACCTTCAGCAGTTCACCGTTGGACTCGTCGGTTAAGAGATACAGATAGCCGTCGGGTCCGACGCGCACATCGCGAATACGTTTACCGCGATCGCCGAGCAAGCGCGTCTCTTCATGCACCTTTTCGCCGTTCACCCGCAACACAATCAGCGACTGATCCTTCAACGCCCCGATAAACAGCTTATTGCGCCACTGGGGAAAGGTCTGCGCGTCGTAAAATGCCATACCGCTCACCGCCGGCGACTGTTTCCAGACAAACAACGGCGCTTCGGTTCCGGCAACCGCGGTGCCCTGCGCTTCAGGAATCGCCAGGCCGCTGTAGTTAACCCCGTGTGTCGCCAGCGGCCAACCGTAGTTTTTACCTTTCTGCGGAATGTTGATCTCATCGCCACCGCGCGGCCCGTGTTCGTTCAGCCATAGGGTATGGCTCCACGGGTTCATCGCCATTCCCTGCGGATTGCGAATGCCATAAGACCAGATCTCGGCTCTGGCACCGGCTTTGCCGACAAACGGATTATCGTCCGGTACGCGGCCATCTTCGGTCAGGCGTACCACTTTCCCCTGCAGCTTATCCAGATCCTGCGCCGTGGCTCGCTGGTTATTTTCCCCCAGCCCAATAAACAGATAGCCCTTGCCGTCAAACACCAGCCGTCCGCCAAAATGGTTGCCGGTGGAGAGCTTCGGCTGCTGACGGAATACCACGCGAAAATTTTCCAGCCGCCGCTCATCGTCGCTCAGGCGACCAAACCCAACAGCGGTACCGGCTTTACCCTCCTCCCCGGCTTCGGCATAACTGAGCCACACCCGCCGGGATTGGGCAAAATCGGGGGCCAGCGCGACATCCAGCAGACCGCCCTGGCCGTTGGCCCAGACCTGCGGCACCCCGGATATCGCCGCTGAAAGCCCCTCGCCCTGCCGCCAGCGCTTCAGCTCTCCGCCGCGCAGGGTAATAAGCATTCCCCGATCGTCCGGCAGAAATGCCAGCGCCCACGGATGTTCCAGTTGGTTTTGCAATACCTCGACGCGGACCTTTTCGGCGAGGGTCACGGCGGGAAAGCAGAGCGTGGCTATCGTCATCAGAATAATGGTCTGGCGCATGGAGACTCCTTTTATCGGCAATCCGATAAGGGTAGCCAGCGAGGCGCATCAGGAAGGGATTTTTACATAACATTAAACAGGGGGAGCTCAGCTCCCCCTGACGATCAGGCGTGGCTTGCTGCCGCCAACTTATTCAGTTTATGAATATTCAGCGACAACGCTGCCAGGTAGCGTTCCAGCATCTCGACGTTTACCGCGATATACGACGGGCAGTCATGGCGCCCGCTCATCAAGCAGATCGCCGCAGAGGCGACGGCTTCACCCGCAGAACGGAAAGCATCCTTCTCTTCCGGCGCGAGGGCATCCCGCAATAGCGCTCCGTATTCACGCATTTCACGGCAGAGTTCAAACAAGTTATCCCGCAGATGCTCATTTTCGCTGACTGACATATAGCCCTTCGCTTTGCGTAGCTGCAAGTAAGCATCAAGATCGATACTGGCATTAATCAGCTTATTCAGAAGGTTACGGTAGCGTCTGTCAACGTTCATCATGGTTCCTCCTCTCTTGTTGTCCATGCTCACAACCATAATATGGTTATTTTTTGTGCAGAAAGATGCGCGAGGTCAATCATTCCGGTTAATTAACATCATTTACAATGTTAAAAAGATGGTTATCCTCTCCCGCGCACCGTGCCGTCGTTAAGATACGGCAATAAAACAAAAAATGTTATACGTAAAACATACAATCAAAGGGGATGATGAATACGTTAAAATCATTAAATTGCTATTTATTGCCGGTTACATCACAGATTAACACCATAAAAATTGATCAAATCCGTTCCCAGGTGTCATATCAGTATCGCAAATGTATTACGTATAACACTCAATAAAAAACACATCCTACAGCTTATGGCTGTAACATAACCGCGATCCGCCTGAAGGAACTGAAATCATGACGCCCGGCAAAAGAAACTACGTCTTGTTGAGTCTTTTCGATTTCCTCTATTTATTCGCCTGGTCATCGACCATGGCGTTCTTTGTTATCTGGACCACCCAGCACCTTGGGATCAGCGCCACCAAAACCGGCCTGCTGTACTCCGTTAACGCCTTTATCGCCCTGCTGATGCAGCCGTTTTTCGGCTTTATTGCCGATAAATTTGGCCTGAAAAAGCGGCTTATCTGGATCCTACTGGCCATGCTGTTGCCGGTCGGGCCGTTCTTTATCTATCTGTACGCACCGCTGTTGGTCCATAACTTCTGGCTGGGTGCTTTACTGGGCGGTATCTACCTGGGGATGATTTTTAACTCCGGCTGTGGGGTGATCGATTCGTATATCGACAAAATCTCTCGCCGCTATCACTTTGAATATGGCCGGGTGCGGATGTGGGGCTCGCTGGGCTGGGCCGCTGCGGCCTGGATTGTCGGCAAGTATATCGACAGCAATCCAAACCTCGCCTTCTGGCTGGCCAGTATTGCCATCGTTATCGCCGCCATCTGTTTTATGCTGACCAAAATCGAGCTCACCGAAGATGAGATACAAAAAACCAGCGCACTGAAGGTTTCCCATGCGCTGGAGCTGGCGAAAAATGGTCAGTTCTGGATGCTGCTGATCTTCACCCTGTTCGTCACCCAAATTTACGACACCTACGATCAGCAGTTTGCCCAGTACTTTTCGCTACAGTTCGCCACCCCAGAAGAAGGCAATCGCTGGTACGGTATTCTGGCGTCGATTCAGGTCTGTGGTGAGACCCTCTTTTTGTGTCTGATGCCGTGGTTTGTTAACCGTACCGGGGCAAAATGGGCGCTGATTATTGCCGGGCTGATTATGTCAGTGCGCATCGTGGGTTCCGCCATCCCGCTAGGTCCGGTATGGATCGGCGCGGTGAAAATGATGCACGCGCTGGAAAAACCGCTGATCCTGGTGTCGGTGTTCAAATTTATCGCCGCCAACTTCGACCATAAACTCTCCTCGACGGTCTATTTACTGGTGCTTTTCGTGGCCTCTATTGCCACCGCTATTTACTCACCGCTGGCGGGTTACCTGTACGACACCATTGGTTTTGCCCACACTTATTACATTCTCGGCAGCATTGCCGGCCTGTTTACCCTGATCTCGATTTTCACCTTGCGTGATAAGCGTGAGCCCACCGCCCCCGGTGCTGCACCGGCAGGCAATGTCACCTCTTCCTGACCATCAGGCCCCGGGAAACCCTCCCGGGGCCGTCCTTGATGATTTAAAAATATTATTCAATGCGGGTGAAATTGGTCTGAATTTATTAATAGCGAAATATTTGATGACAAAAAACACGATTATTCTGACCCTTCGTTTTGCTGAATTAATTTCATTTTCAGCGTTTATTTTATCCTCCCACCCGCGATAAAAACCTCGCAAAGCCTCACCGGTCAAGGCCTGACTACCTTTCGCTAGTTCTCGTTCAGAGGGCAACTAAGGGTCCTGGCATTTTTCATCAATCTCAACTTCACTTACAACGTTTGCCCGGACGCCAAATAAGATGCCGCTTATTTCATGGCTACGTTGGGGTTTGAACTGATTCATTTTAGGCATCCCGGACAGCGTTAAATAATACTCATTATCAAATGCAACTGTGGTGGGGAAAAACATGAATAAAACATATAAGGGTATAGGGGTGTTGGCGTTCGCCGCCGGCTCTCTCTTACCCTATGGTGCTGTGCGGGCTGCCGATCAAAACAGTACGGCCCAAAACGGTGAATCAGCAAAGAAACCTAACATCATTTTAATCGTCTCAGACGATACCGGCTATGGCGATCTCGGCGTGTACGGCGGGGGCGAAGGTCGCGGTATGCCGACTCCTAACCTCGACCGGATGGCCGATGAAGGGATGACATTCTTTGACTTTTATGGTCAGCCCAGCAGTACCCCAGGCCGGGCCGCGATGCAAACCGGACGGATCCCTAACCGCAGCGGGATGACCACCGTGGCCTTCCAGGGCCAGGGCGGCGGCCTGCCGAAAGAAGAGTGGACCCTGGCATCGGTGCTGAAAACCGGCGGATACAAAACGTTCTTCACCGGTAAATGGCACCTTGGTGAAGCCGATTACTCCCTGCCCAATGCCCAGGGCTATGATGAAATGAAATACGTCGGCCTGTATCACCTCAATGCCTACACCTACGCCGACCCCGCCTGGTACCCGGATATGGATCCGCAATTGCGTGAAATGTTTGCTCGCGTGACCCGCGGTGCCCTCTCAGGAAAAGCCGGTGAAGCCCCGACAGAAGACTTCAAAATCAACGGTCAGTACGTCAACACCCCGGTGATCGATGGCAAAGAAGGGGTGATCGGCATTCCGTTCTTCGATCGCTACGTCGAAAAAGCCTCGCTGGATTTCCTGACGGCTAATGCCAAATCGACGGAACCGTTCTTTATGAGCATCAACTTCATGAAGAACCACCAACCGAACATGCCCGATCCTGATTACATCGGTAAATCGATGTCGAAGAGCAAATACGCGGATTCGATGGTGGAGATGGACTCCCGCGTCGGCCACATCATGGATAAGCTGCGTGAACTGGGTCTCGATAAAGATACCCTCGTGATCTGGACTACCGATAACGGCGCCTGGCAGGACGTCTATCCGGATGCCGGTTACACGCCGTTCCGTGGTACTAAGGGCACCGATCGTGAAGGTGGAAGTCGCGTTCCGGCTATCGCCTGGTGGCCTGGGAAAATTAAAGACCATAGCCGGAACTACGACATCGTCGGGGGTCTGGATCTGATGGCCACCTTTGCTTCCGTGGCCGGCATCAAACTGCCGGACAAGGATCGCGCGGGTCAGCCCATTATCTTTGATAGCTACGACATCTCCCCGGTGCTGTTCGGCACGGGCAAAGACCCGCGGACGTCATGGTTCTACTTTACAGAAAACGAGCTGACCCCGGGGGCCGCACGCGTCGGGCACTATAAGGCGGTATTTAACCTGCGCGGCGACGACGGCGCCAAAACCGGCGGTCTGGCAGTTGACGCGAACCTTGGATGGAAAGGACCGGAGTCGTATGTCGCCACCGTGCCGCAGATTTTTGACCTCTGGCAAGATCCGCAGGAACGTTACGACATCTTTATGAACAACTATACCGAGCACACCTGGACGCTGGTGACCTTCAATGAGGCCATCTCAAACCTGATGAAAACCTATGTCCAGTATCCACCGCGTAAATCGCAGAGTGAAGCCTACAGTGGCCCAATCACGCTATCTCAATATGAGCGTTTCAAAAACGTACGCGATCAACTACAGAACGAAGGTTTCCAACTGAGTATGCCTACCGGCAACTGACGTTACGCTACGGTCCTGCCCGCGGCGTTCACTCCCCGGGCCTTTTTTACTTCAGATGCTCCATGACACAGGTTAGGGTTGATGAAAAAAAGCACCGAGATCCCTCTGACGCCGTTACCGAATGCAGGCCGATATCTTCCCGCCTACAAACGGCGCTACCACGTGATGGCTAAACCCAGCGGTTCAACCTGTAATCTTGACTGTCAGTACTGCTTTTATCTGCACAAAGAGCAACTGCTGCACCAGCCACACGATAAGGGGATGAGCGACGAAGTTCTGGAAAACTTTATCCGCCAGTATATTCAAAGCCAGGATGGCGAGGAGATCATCTTCTCCTGGCAAGGGGGAGAACCCACCCTGATGGGGCTGGATTTTTTCCACAAGGTGGTTGCACTGCAAAAGAAATACCAGCCAAAACATCAGCGTATTGAGAACGATCTCCAAACCAATGGCGTGTTGATTAACGACCAGTGGGCGGCGTTTTTGAAAGCGCATAACTTCCTTGTTGGGGTCTCCATTGATGGCCCGCGCGAACTCCATGACCGTTTTCGCGTCACCCGCAGCGGCAAACCCACCTTTGATAAAGTGATGGAAGGCATTGCCGCCCTCAAGCGTCATCAGGTGCCTTTCAACGCGCTGGCGGTTATCAACCGGGTCAATGCCCGCTTTCCCCACGAAGTTTACCGGTTCCTCACTCAGGAGCTTGGGGCAACCTATATTCAGTTCACCCCCTGTGTGGAAGCGGCGGAGTTCAAAACCACGGCTCCGCAGTTCTGGCAGGACGACACCATTCCGCTGACCGGCACCCGTCGGGCTAAACCGGGGGATCTCGACTCCATCGTCACCGACTGGTCCGTTGACCCGGACGACTGGGGACATTTTCTGACGGCTACCTTTGACGACTGGGTTACCCACGATCTGGGCCGCGTACAGGTTAATCTGTTTGAAACCGCAGTGGTACAAACCATGGGGCTGCCTTCTCAACTGTGCATTACCGCGCCGTTTTGCGGCAAAGCGCTGGCCATTGAAAAAAACGGCGACGTCTACTCCTGCGATCACTATGTCTACCCCGAGTACAAACTGGGAAACATCCGCGCCCACAAACTGGCGCATATGGTCTTTTCCGAACGGCAGAAAGTATTCGGTATGGGCAAAAAAGAGACTCTGCCCGCCTACTGCAAATCCTGTCCGCATTTGAATCTGTGCTGGGGAGAGTGTCCGAAAAATCGTATTGTGCGCGCCCCGGATGGTGAAGAGGGCCTCAACTATCTCTGCCCGGGCTTTCGCCACTTTTACACATCGGTCACCCCGACGCTGGAGAAAATAGCCGCCATGCTGAAATAGCCTTCAGCCCGCATCGCGCCGCGCTTTTTACCGTGCGCTGACGATTATTGCAGCGGCTTTCTTGTTATCTGCTGTGAGGTTACGTCTTTATTCGTCCTTTGCCGCTCATCGGGGGCTGGAAACGACAATCAAGGCATAGGTATAATCGCGCCATTCCGAGCAATGAATAGTATAAAAAATGGCCAAAATTGGATTTATCTCATTAGGGTGCCCGAAAAACCTCGTGGATTCCGAGCGCATTCTGACCGAACTGCGTACCGAAGGTTATGAAGTGGTTCCCAGCTACGACAATGCCGACATGGTTATCGTCAACACCTGCGGCTTTATCGACAGCGCGGTCCAGGAATCTCTGGAAACCATCGGCGAAGCGTTAAAAGAAAACGGCAAAGTCATCGTCACCGGCTGCCTGGGCGCCAAAGAAGATCAGATTCGTGAAGTGCATCCGAAAGTGCTGGAGATCACCGGCCCGCACAGCTACGAGCAGGTTCTGGAGCATGTCCACCACTATACGCCAAAGCCAAAACACAACCCGTTCCTCAGCCTGGTGCCGGAACAGGGCGTGAAGCTGACGCCGCGTCATTACGCCTATCTGAAGATTTCCGAAGGCTGTAACCATCGTTGCACCTTCTGCATTATCCCGTCGATGCGTGGCGACCTGGTCAGCCGTCCGATTGGTGAAGTGCTTGCCGAAGCCAAACGCCTGGCCGATGCCGGTGTTAAAGAGCTGCTGGTGATCTCCCAGGATACCTCCGCCTACGGCGTCGATGTCAAACATCGCACCGGTTTCCACGATGGCATGCCGGTCAAAACCAGCATGGTCAGCCTGTGTGAAGAGCTGGCGAAACTGGGGATTTGGGTGCGCCTGCACTATGTCTACCCGTACCCGCACGTGGATGACGTGATCCCGTTAATGGCCGCCGGCAAAATCCTGCCATACCTGGATATTCCGCTGCAACATGCCAGCCCGCGTATTCTGAAACTGATGAAACGCCCGGGCTCTGCGGACCGTCAGCTGGCACGCATCAAGCAGTGGCGCGAAATCTGCCCGGATCTGACCCTGCGTTCGACCTTTATCGTCGGCTTCCCGGGCGAAACCGAAGACGATTTCCAGATGCTGCTCGACTTCCTGAAAGAGGCCCGCCTCGATCGCGTCGGCTGCTTCAAATACAGCCCGGTTGAAGGTGCGACCGCCAACGAACTGGCGGATCAGATCCCGGAAGAGGTGAAAGAAGAGCGCTGGAACCGCTTTATGCAGCTTCAGCAGCAGATTTCCGCCGAACGCCTGCAGGAAAAAGTGGGCCGTGAAGTGATGGTGCTGATCGACGAAGTTGACGAAGAAGGCGCGATTGGCCGCAGCATGGCCGATGCCCCGGAAATCGACGGTGCGGTCTACCTGAACGGCGAAACCAACGTCAAACCGGGCGACGTCGTGCGTGTGAAAGTCGAACACGCTGACGAATATGACCTGTGGGGCAGCCGGGTTTAATTCCTCTCTCTGAGCTTATCCCGGATTGCGGCGCTGACGCGCCTGATCCGGGTGTCAGTCTGTAGCCCCGGTAAGCAACAGCGCCGCCGGGGAATTCCACGCTATCCCTTTATCTTCGGATCCAGCGCATCGCGCAGGCCGTCCCCCAGCAGATTAAACGCCAGTACCGTCAGGAAAATCGCAATAGCCGGGAACAGCGCCACGTGCGGTGCCATGACCATGTCCGCGCGCGCTTCGTTTAGCATCGCCCCCCACTCCGGCGTCGGCGGCTGCGCCCCTAGCCCCAGGAACGACAGACTGGCGGCGGAAATAATCGATACCCCGATCCGCATGGTGAAATAGACCACGATCGACGATACCGTACCGGGCAAAATATGGCTGAACAGGATCGTCATATCGCTGGCGCCGATGCTGCGCGCCGACTCGATAAAGGTTTGCTGCTTGAGCACCAGGGTATTCCCGCGCACCAGTCGGGCAAACGCCGGAATTGAGAAGATAGCCACCGCAATAATCACGTTTGACATGCCGCTGCCCATCACCGCCACGACCGCAATCGCCAGCAGGATCCCGGGGAACGCGAACAGCACATCACAGATGCGCATGATAATGCGATCCCACCAGCCTTCGTAATACCCGGCCAGTAAACCGAGCACCGTGCCGATCACCGCGCCGATCAGCACTGCCAGCACCCCGGCCGCCAGTGAAATCTGCGCGCCGACCAGCACCCGGCTAAAAATATCCCGCCCTAACGAATCCACGCCAAACCAGTGGATCATCGACGGGCCGTCATTGAGCCGGTCATAATCGAAATAGTTTTCGGCATCGAACGGCGCGATCCACGGCGCCACCAGCGCAAGCATAATCAGCAGCAGAACAAATACCCCCGCCCCCATCGCCACCGGCTGACGTCGAAATCGCCGACAGAACTCGCGCCACGGCGTGCGAATTTGTCCGGGCTTAATACCCGGCATCGCGTTAATAACCACCTGCCTTCTCCAGTTGAGCAATCGCACCTTACTTGTACCTGATAGCCGGGTTAATGGCGGCATACAGCACATCCACCACTAAATTAATAAGAATAAACTCCAGCGAAAAAAGGAGAACTTCCGCCTGAATCACCGGATAATCGCGCATCTCCACCGAATCCACCAGCAGCCGCCCAAGGCCGGGCCAGTTAAAGACCTTCTCGACCACAATCGAACCGCCGAGCAGAAAGCCAAACTGCAGTCCCATCATGGTAACGACCGGGATCATAGCGTTGCGCAGACCATGTTTGAGCACCACCAGCGTCTCGCTCACCCCTTTGGCGCGGGCGGTGCGCATATAGTCTTCGTGCAGCACATCGACAAACGACGCCCGGGTAAAACGCGCCATCACCGCCGCCACCGCCGCTCCTAGCGTCAATGAAGGCAGAATATAGTGTCGCCAGCTATCGGCGCCCACCGTCGGTAGCCAGCCCAACTCCACCGAGAACACCTGCATCAGCAGCATCCCCAGCGCAAAGGCTGGAAATGAGATCCCGGTGACCGCCAGCGCCATCCCCAGCCGGTCGGGCCAGCGATTACGCCACACGGCAGCCACAATCCCCGCCGCCATACCAAAGATCACCGCCCAGCTCATGCTGGCAAGCGTCAGCCACAGCGTCGGCATAAAGCGGCTGGCAATTTCACTGCTGACCGGACGACGCGATGCCATCGAGGTACCAAAGTCGCCCTGCAGCACGCTGGTAATATAGTGCCAGAACTGCACATGCAGCGGCTGGTCAAGCCCCAGTTGCTGGCGCACCATCGCCACCACCTGCGCGTCGGCCTCCGGACCGGCAATCAGCCGTGCCGGATCGCCGGGCAGCATATGCACGAATAAGAACACCAGCACCGCCACAATCAGCAGCGTGGGGATCAGGCCCAGCAGGCGCTTAAGCACATAGTTGAGCATCATCCCCCCTTTGCCTGCGGGTCTGCATCCCTCTCCCTGTATGGGAGAGGGTCAGGGTACATACCATCACTGTGCTAAATCCGCCTGTTCAAAGCTAAATCCGGTATCCGGCTGAATATAGAAACCACTGAGGTTCTTGCTATGCGCCGAGACCAGTTTTTCGACCACCAGCGGTACCCACGGCGACTCCTTCCAGATAGTCTCCTGCGCCGCTTTGTAAAGCCGTGTTTTTTCCTGCACGTCGGTGGTTTTCAGCGCATCGCTGAGATCTTTATCCACCTGCGGATTGCCATAGAAGGCGGTATTGAACAGAGTTGGCGGCCAGTTTTGCGAGGCAAACAGCGGCGACAGCGCCCAGTCAGCTTCGCCAGTGGAGGCGGACCAGCCGGTGTAGAACATCCGTACCCCGCTCTCTTTCTGCCCTTTACCTTCCACTTCCGCCGCACGCTGGCCGGCATCCATCGCCGTCAGCTGCGCCTTAATCCCCACCTGTGCCAGCTGCTGTTGAGTAAACTGCAACACTTTCTGCGCGGTGCTGTGGTTATGCGACGACCACAGGGTGGTACTGAAACCATTGGGGTACCCGGCCTCTTTCAGCAGCTCGCGCGCTTTCGCCGGATCGTACGGCCATGGTTTAAAACTCTCGGCATAGGCAATCGACGGCGGTACGACGCCGGTCGCCGGGGTGGCATAGCCGGCAAAAGCGACTTTCACCAGCGCCTGGCGATTAATGGCGTAGTTGATCGCTTCCCGCACTTTCGGGTTATCGAACGGCTTTTGCGTGACGTTCATGCTGATGTAGCGCTGCATGATTGACGGGCTGGCCACCAGCTCCAGCTTGCTGTTTTTCTCCAGCAGCGGGGCCTGCTCGTAGGGGATGGGGAAGGCAAACTGCGCCTCGCCGGTTTGCAGCATTGCCGCACGGGTGTTGTTATCCACTACCGGACGCCAGGTGATCGAGTCCAGCTTCGGCAAGCCTGGCTGCCAGTAACCGGCAAACTTCGTCACTTTGACAAAGTCGGTCTGGTTCCAGGTGTCGAGCTTATACGGCCCGGTTCCTACCGGATGGAAGCCAATCTCCTTGCCGTATTTTTTCAGCGCCGCCGGGGAGATCATCGCCGTTGCCGGGTGGGCAAGGATGTTGATGAACGCAGAGAAAGGCTGCTTAAGGGTGATCTTCACCGTCGTCGGGTCAACGACGTCGGTGCTGGCGATATTTTTATACAGGTTGTAGCGCTTGAGATGGTTGTCCGGATTGCTGGCGCGGTCGAGGTTGGCCTTC
This sequence comes from Klebsiella sp. R390, assembly GCF_051131745.1. Classification (NCBI taxonomy): domain Bacteria; kingdom Pseudomonadati; phylum Pseudomonadota; class Gammaproteobacteria; order Enterobacterales; family Enterobacteriaceae; genus Klebsiella; species Klebsiella sp. R390. The sequence goes on from NZ_CP180445.1 coordinate 1,031,117, forward strand.
ACCGCATCGGCATTAAAATCGCTGCCGTCCTGGAACTTGACGCCCGAATGCAGCTTAATGGTATACACCAGGCCATCCGGCGAAATGGTATAGCTTTCCGCCAGCACGTTCTGCAGCTTCATCTCCTTATCAAGACCAAACAGGCCTTGATAAAAAGACTTCGCGACCGCCTGTGACAGCGTGTCATTGGCGTCATAAGGGTCAAGGGTCGTAAAGTTAGAACCGACCGCCACGACGACATCTTTGGCGGCAAAGGCCGGGCTTGCAGCCAGCGCCGACACGATGCCCAGCGTCAACAACCCTTTGCGTAATACGCGTTGTGTCATGTTGTTCTCCTGAATACTGTTTTGTTGGTGTCGTTGTTATCTTCCCAGCACGTCGGCGACGGGTTCTCTGGCGACATAATGCCCCGGTCCCACCTGTTGTAACGGCGTGCTGATGACCTCTTCCCCGCGCTTGTAAATATTGCCCGGCAGTTCGTCAGACAGCAGTACGCGCTGCGGGTGACGATGCGCCGGGTCGGCTACCGGTACGGCGGCCATCAGTTTGCGGGTATAAGGATGCTGCGGGTTTTCAAACACGGCACGACGTGGGCCAATCTCAACGATGCGCCCACGATACATCACCGCCACGCGGTGGCTGATGCGTTCAACCACCGCCATATCGTGCGAAATAAACAGAAAGGCGATGCCCATTTCGCGCTGTAAATCGAGCATCAGATTAATAATCTGCGCGCGGATCGAGACATCAAGCGCCGATACCGCTTCATCGGCAATGACCACTTTCGGATTGAGAGCCAGCGCGCGGGCGATGCAGACGCGCTGACGCTGACCGCCGGAAAACTCGTGCGGATAACGCCAGGCGTGTTCCGGCTGCAGGCCGACACGCTCAAGCAGCCAGCTGACGCGCTGGCGTGCGGCCTCGCCTTCAAGCATCCCGTGAATACGCAGCGGCTCCATAATCGAATAGCCGATCGTTTGTCGCGGGTCGAGCGAGGCGAACGGATCCTGAAAAATAAACTGGATATCGCGGCGCAGCGCCTGCAGCTTGCTGTTGGCCAGGGTATCGATGCGCTCACCGTTAAAGATAATTGACCCGCCCTGCGTCGCCACCAGCCGCAGCAACGCGCGCCCGGTGGTTGACTTGCCGCAGCCGGACTCGCCGACCAACGACAGGGTTTCCCCCGGCCACAAATCGAAGCTGACCTTTTCCACCGCGTGAACTTCCCGGGTGATACGGTTCAGAATGCCGCTACGCAGCGGAAAGCGCGCCACCAGGTCGCGCACTTTGAGAATCGGCTCGCCGGTCCCTACCGTGTTCTGTTGTTCCGCTTCCGGCGGGTCTTGTGCTAACAGCGGGAAACGGCGTGGCAACACGCTTCCGCGCATCGCCCCCAGCCGCGGTACCGCCGCCAGCAGCGCCTGGGTATAAGGATGCTGCGGCGCGCGGAAAATCTCCTCGACGCTGCCGCTCTCTACCGCTTCGCCGCGGTACATGACCAGCACGCGGTCGGCGATATCGGCCACGACGCCCATATCGTGAGTGATAAAAATCACCCCCATCGCCATCTCTTTTTGCAGCACGGCAATGAGCTGAAGAATCTGCGCCTGGATGGTGACATCCAGCGCGGTGGTCGGTTCATCGGCGATCAGCACCGCCGGGCGGCACGACAGCGCCATCGCGATCATCACCCGCTGGCGCATTCCGCCGGAAAGCTGATGGGGATAGCGCGAGAGCATCGTTTCCGCTTCGGGAATACGTACCTGATCGAGCATTTTCTTCGCTTCCCGCAGCGCCGCCTCACGCCCCAGCCCCTGGTGCAGACGCAGGGACTCGGCGATCTGCTCCCCAACGGTAAACACTGGGTTCAGCGAGGTCATTGGCTCCTGGAAAATCATCGCCATGTCGGCCCCGCGCACGCTGCGCATCCCGGCGTCAGATAGCGCGTCGAGGGCGATGACCTGGCCGTTGCGACGGCGCAGTCTCAGCGCCTCGCTGCTGACCTGGCTCGCCGCCTGGTCGAGCAGGCCCATCAGCGCCAGCGCGGTCACCGATTTGCCCGAGCCGGACTCCCCGACGATGGCTAAGGTCTCACCGCGCCGTAGAGTGAACGAAAGGTGTTGCACCGCGGCAAAGGTCGCCTGCTCCTGGCGAAAGGCCACGTTCAGATCGCGTACCACCAGAACGTCACTGGCGTCGATATCTTGACTATGCGGCAACGCGCTTCCTCCTTATTCCCGATAAATCCCAATCGTCGGCGTATCGCCGGCATAGCACCAGGCCCGATACATGCCTTCGCTGTTAAACGGCAGCACCACGTTGCCTTCTCTGTCGATAGCAATCAGCCCGCCGCTGCCGCCAAGCGCCGGCAGTTTTTCCATCACCACCCGCTCGCAGGCATCGAACAGGCTGAGGTTGCCATACTCCATCAGCGCGGCGATATCGTAGGCCGCCATGGCGCGGATAAACACCTCACCGGTACCGGTACAGGAGACCGCCACGCTGGCGTTATTGGCATAGCACCCGGCCCCCGGCAGCGGACTGTCGCCAACGCGGCCGGGCAGTTTATTGGTCATGCCGCCGGTCGAGGTCGCGGCAGCCAGATTACCGTTCAGATCCAACGCCACGGCACCGACGGTGCCCATTTTTTGCCGCTCATCCAGCGGTGCGGCGTGGTGATCGAGCACGATGGCATCGTCACGCTGGGCCTGCTGTAGCTGAAGCAGACGTTCGGTGGTCGAAAACAGATCGTTGTCGACCTGCGCCATCCCCTGAGAGGCGACAAACGCCTCGGCCCCTTCGCCAATCAGCAGCACATGTGGGCTGCGCTCAAGCACCAGACGCGCCGCCAGTACCGGGTTACGCAGATGCTTGACCCCCGCAACCGCCCCAACCTGCAGCTGGTTACCGTCCATCACACAGGCGTCCAGTTCGTGAGTGGCGTCGCGGGTAAAGACCGAGCCAATCCCGGCATTAAACAGCGGGCACTCTTCGAGCAGCCGCACCGCTTCAGTCACCGTATCCAGCGCGCTGGCTCCTGCCGCCAACATTTTTTGCCCGCTGTCGACGATCTCCGAGAGCGCCGCCACATACTGCCGCTCGCGCTCCGGTGTCATGGTCGCGCGCGTCAATGCGCCCGCCCCGCCATGAATTGCTATCACCGCCTTGCCCATTCAGCGATCCTTTAACGATGTGAGTCTTAGCCTGACATCCTGTAAACCACCACTGAGTGGCAAAGAGTGTCCATGGATAATTTTATGTATAAATATCATTATCGTGCTGACAGTCCTATACAATTTTTGAATATAGAAAGCGCATCTTGCGGTGTATGCCCTAGATAATTCGAATTGCAGGAAGGCGGAGACGCTGGGAATCCCCTGGAGCTTACTGCAGTAAGTGACTGGGGTGAGCGAGGAAAGCCAACGCTCATGCAATTTGAAGTATGACGGGCATAAAGCACAAACGGTGAAGCCATATAGCAGGAGAAGCTTTTCTGGCATAATGCCCCTTTCGCAGTTTTACCCGCAGGAGAGCCCCATGGATTTTAACGCCGGACTGATGCCCCTCGACACAGCCCTGACAGAAATGCTCAATCGAATTACGCCGCTGAGTGCGGTGGAAACCGTACCGCTGTTGCAGGCCTTTTCGCGCGTAACTGCCCATGATCTTAGCTCGCCGCTGGACGTACCTGGCTTTGATAACTCGGCGATGGATGGCTATGCCGTGCGGTTGGCCGACCTCGCCGACGGCACCGCGTTGCCGGTAGCGGGTAAAGCCTTCGCCGGGCAACCTTTCCACGCGCCGTGGCCTGCCGGAAGCTGCATTCGCATTATGACCGGCGCGCCAATCCCGCCGGGCTGCGATGCGGTGGTAATGCAGGAAGAGACCGAACAGACCGACGACGGTGTGCGTTTCCTTGCGCCGGTGAAAGCCGGACAAAACATTCGCCTGCGTGGGGAAGACATCGCCGCCGGCGCGGTGGTATTCCCGGCGGGGACCCGTTTAACCGTCGCCGAACTACCGGTTCTGGCATCGCTGGGGATTGCGCAGGTCGAGGTCGTACGCAAAGTGCGCGTCGCGGTGTTCTCAACCGGGGATGAACTCCAGTTGCCGGGCCAACCGCTTGGCGACGGGCAAATCTACGATACCAACCGCCTGGCCGTACACCTGATGCTGCAACAGCTGGGCTGTGACGTCATTAATCTTGGCATTATCCCTGATGACCCGGACAAGCTACGTGCCGCCTTTATCGAGGCGGACCAGCAGGCCGACGTAGTGATTAGCTCCGGCGGCGTCTCCGTCGGAGAAGCGGATTACACCAAAACCATCCTCGAAGAGCTGGGCGAAATTGGCTTCTGGAAGCTGGCTATCAAACCGGGCAAACCTTTTGCCTTCGGTAAACTGAACAACAGCTGGTTCTGCGGTCTGCCTGGAAACCCGGTTTCCGCAACCCTGACCTTCTACCAGCTGGTGCAGCCGCTGCTGGCGAAGCTGAGCAGCAACCACGGCCAGGCTCAGCCTACCCGTCTGCGCGTACGCGCCGCCGCCCGCTTGAAAAAATCGCCGGGGCGCCTCGACTTCCAGCGCGGCGTGCTGCAGCGTACCCCGGAAGGTGAACTGGTGGTCAGCTCTACCGGTCACCAGGGTTCGCATATTTTCAGCTCTTTCAGCCTCGGCAACTGTTTTATTGTGCTCGAACGTGAACGCGGCCCTGTTGAAGCCGGTGAATGGGTGGAAGTCGAGCCCTTCAACCATCTGTTCGGGGGACTGTAATGAGCATCGAGCTGAGCGATGAGGAGATGCTGCGCTACAACCGACAAATCATCCTGCGCGGGTTCGATTTTGACGGTCAGGAGCAGCTGAAGTCCTCGCGGGTGCTGGTAGTCGGGCTCGGCGGGCTCGGCTGCGCCGCCGCGCAGTATCTGGCCGCAGCGGGCGTCGGTCAGTTGACGCTGCTGGATTTCGATACCGTCGCGCTCTCCAATTTACAGCGCCAGACGCTGCACAGCGATGCCACCATCGGCCAGCCGAAAGTTGACTCGGCCCGCGACGCACTGGCGCGTATCAACCCGCATGTTCAGCTCACCCCAGTGAATGCCCTGCTGGATGAAGAGGCCTTACGAGCGCAGACCGCCGCCCACGACCTGGTGCTCGACTGCACCGATAATGTCACGATTCGTAACCAGCTGAACGCCGGCTGTTTCCTGCGCAAAACGCCGCTGGTATCCGGCGCCGCAATCCGCATGGAAGGCCAGATCAGCGTCTTTACCTGGCAGGAGGGTGAGCCGTGCTATCGCTGCCTGAGCCGCCTGTTTGGTGAAAACGCCCTGACCTGCGTTGAGGCGGGCGTGATGGCGCCATTGGTCGGGATTATCGGCGCGATCCAGGCGATGGAAGCGATCAAAGTGCTCACCCGCTACGGCACTCCGGCGGCGGGGAAAATCGTGATGTACGATGCGATGACCTGCCAGTTTCGCGAAATGAAGCTGCTGCGTGACCCGCAGTGCGAAGTGTGCGGCACCACTCATTAGCCAACCGGCGGCGCCCGCCGCCGGATAATGTGTGATCGGCTCCGCCTTTCCCTCTTCTTCCTGATCAGATCCCTTCTGCTTGTTGATTTGCATCAATGTCACTTTCATTCGAAAGTAACTTAATCTTCATATGCAAAAAAGAGGGCAAATCATGATCTTCAACATTCAGCGCTATTCTACTCATGACGGTCCGGGGATTCGCACCGTCGTCTTCCTGAAAGGCTGTTCGTTGGGTTGCCGCTGGTGTCAAAACCCTGAAAGCCGCGCCCGCAGCGCCGACCTGCTGTACGACGCGCGTTTGTGCCTCGACGGGTGCGACCTGTGCCAGCAGGCTGCACCGGACGTGATTAGCCGCACTCTCGACGGTCTGATTATCCATCGCGAAAAGCTCACCGACGACCATTACGCCCGGCTACGCGAATGCTGCCCGACCACCGCCCTCAGCGTCTGCGGTGAAGAGAAAAGCGTGGCGGAGATTATGACAACCGTGCTGCGCGATAAACCCTTTTACGATCGCAGCGGCGGCGGGATCACCCTCTCCGGCGGCGAGCCGTTTATGAATCCTGAGCTGGCGCAGCAGCTGTTGCAGGCCAGCCATGAAGCCGGGATCCATACCGCGGTTGAAACCTGCCTGCATGTGCCGTGGAAATACATTGCCCCTTCGCTGCCGTGGACAGATCTGTTTCTCGCCGACCTGAAACATGTCAACGAGGCCATTTTCAACCAGTGGACCGACGGCAGCGCGCGTCGGGTGCTGGATAACCTGCAACGGGTGGCGCAGGCCGGCAAGAAAATTATCATTCGCGTGCCGCTGATTCAGGGGTTCAACGCCGATGAAGCCGCCATTACCGCCATCACCGATTTTGCCGCCGACCGCCTGCAGGTCGCGGAGATTCATTTCCTGCCGTACCACACGCTGGGCATGAACAAATACCAGTTACTCAATCAGCCCTATACCGCTCCGGATAAACCGCTTGCTGCACCCGAGCTGCTCGCCTTCGCGCAGCACTATGCTCAGAGCAAAGGTTTAACGGCTACTTTACGAGGATAACCCCATGACCACCCTGAAACTTGATACGCTGAGCGCACGCATTCAGGCGCACAAAATGGCACTGGTACATATCGTTAAGCCGCCGGTGTGCACCGAGCGGGCGCAGCATTACACCACCGCTTATCAGCAGCACCTGGATAAGCCGATCCCGGTGCGTCGCGCGCTGGCGCTGGCCCATCACCTGGCCGAGCGCACTATCTGGATCAAGCACGACGAACTGATCATTGGCAACCAGGCCAGCGAAGTCCGCGCCGCGCCAATCTTCCCGGAATATACCGTCAGTTGGATCGAAAAAGAGATCGATGACCTCGCCGATCGTCCTGGCGCCGGCTTTGCGGTCAGTGAAGAAAACAAACGGGTGCTGCATGAAATCTGCCCGTGGTGGCGTGGACAAACCGTCCAGGATCGCTGCTACGGAATGTTTACCGATGAGCAAAAAGCCTTGCTGGCGACCGGCATTATTAAAGCCGAAGGCAATATGACCTCCGGCGATGCGCACCTCGCGGTTAACTATGCGCTGCTGCTGGAAAAGGGTCTCGACGGGATGCGCGCCAAAGTGGCCGAGCGCCGTTCACGCATCAACCTCACCGTGCTGGAAGATTTGCATGGCGAACAGTTCCTGAAAGCCATTGATATCGTGCTGGAGGCGGTAAGTCAGCACAGCAAGCGCTTTGCCGAACTGGCGCGGACAATGGCGGCGACAGAGACGCGTGAAAGCCGCCGGGACGAGCTGCTGGCAATCGCGGAAAACTGCGACCTTATCGCCCACGAACCGCCAAAAACGTTCTGGCAGGCGTTGCAGCTGTGCTACTTCATCCAGCTGATCCTGCAGATTGAATCCAACGGCCACTCGGTCTCCTTTGGCCGCATGGACCAGTATCTCTATCCGTTCTACCGTCGCGACGTCGAGCTGCAGCAATCACTGGAGCGCGAGCAGGCCATTGAATTGCTGCACAGCTGCTGGCTGAAGCTGCTGGAAGTGAACAAAATTCGCTCCGGTTCACACTCAAAAGCTTCGGCGGGCAGCCCGCTGTACCAGAACGTCACCATCGGCGGACAAAACCTGATAAACGGCACCCCGCAGGATGCAGTGAACCCGCTCTCCTACGCAATTCTGGAATCCTGCGGTCGTCTGCGTTCTACTCAGCCGAACCTCAGCGTGCGCTACCATGCCGGGATGAGCAACGACTTCCTCGACGCCTGCGTCCAGGTGATTCGCTGCGGCTTCGGGATGCCGGCGTTCAATAACGACGAGATCGTGATCCCGGAATTCATCAAACTCGGCATCGAGCCACAGGACGCCTATGACTACGCGGCCATCGGCTGCATCGAAACCGCGGTCGGCGGCAAGTGGGGATATCGCTGCACCGGCATGAGCTTTATTAACTTCGCCCGGGTGATGCTGGCGGCGATGGAAGGCGGTCGCGACGCCACCAGCGGCGAAGTGTTCCTGCCGCAGGTGAAAGCCCTGTCCGCAGGCAACTTCACTGACTTCGATGAAGTGATGGCGGCATGGGATACGCAAATTCGCTACTACACCCGCAAATCGATCGAAATAGAGTACGTCGTGGATACCATGCTGGAGGAGAACGTCCATGACATTCTTTGCTCAGCGCTGGTGGATGACTGCATCGAGCGGGCGAAAAGCATTAAACAGGGCGGCGCGAAATACGACTGGGTTTCCGGCCTGCAGGTTGGGATCGCCAACCTCGGCAACAGTCTGGTGGCGGTCAAGAAACTGGTGTTCGAGCAGGGGGCAATCGGCCAACAGCAGCTGGCAAAAGCGCTGGCGGAAGATTTCGACGGTCTGACCCACGAGCAGCTGCGTCAGCGCTTAATTAACGGCGCACCGAAATACGGTAACGATGATGACAGCGTGGACACCCTGCTGGCGCGCGCCTACCAGACCTACATCGATGAGCTGAAGCAGTACCACAACCCGCGCTATGGCCGGGGGCCAATTGGCGGTACCTACTATGCCGGGACCTCGTCTATCTCTGCTAACGTACCGTTTGGCGCCCAGACCATGGCGACGCCGGACGGACGTAAGGCACATTCACCGCTGGCGGAAGGAGCCAGCCCGGCGTCCGGGACGGACCATCTGGGGCCAACGGCGGTAATAAGCTCGGTCGGCAAACTGCCTACCGGTTCGATCCTCGGCGGCGTGCTGCTTAACCAGAAGCTGAACCCCGCTACGCTGGAGAACGAGTCCGATAAACAGAAGCTGATGGTGCTGCTGCGTACCTTCTTCGAGGTGCATAAAGGCTGGCATATCCAGTACAACATTGTGTCGCGTGAAACGCTGCTGGAAGCGAAGAAACACCCCGACCAGTATCGCGATTTAGTGGTCCGCGTCGCCGGGTATTCCGCCTTCTTCACCGCCCTGTCGCCGGATGCCCAGGACGATATCATCGCCCGTACCGAGCATACACTGTAAGGCACCTTCCCGGAGGCGGCGCGCTGCGCCTTGTCCGGGCTACACCCAGGCACAAGCCCCGTAGCCCGGACAGGCGGTCACGCCGCCTCCGGGATTAACCCCAGCCCACATTGATCGGCTCCGCCTCCGGGGTGTTAATGACTTTCATTCGAAATAAATTTGTGCTTCAGGTCACATTGTAATTAGAATGTTGCTGGTCGAAGTTAGCCAGGAGCCTTTGTTATGACCGTTAAAGTTATCGTCACTGATATGGACGGAACTTTTCTCAATGACGCCAAGCAGTACGATCGCCCGCGTTTTCTTGCGCAGTTCGCGCAGCTTCAGCAGCAAGGTATTGAATTTGTTGTCGCCAGCGGCAACCAGTACTACCAGCTGATCTCATTTTTCCCGGAAATCCGCGAGCAGATCTCGTTTGTCGCCGAGAACGGTGCGCTGGTTTACGAACACGGCAAGCAACTGTTCCACGGCGAACTGACCCGTCACGAATCCCAGGTGGTGATTGGCGAACTGCTGAAAGACCGTCAGCTGAATTTTGTTGCCTGCGGTCTGGAGAGCGCTTACGTCAGCGATAAAGCGCCCGAGTCGTTTGTCGCGTTGATGTCAAAGCACTACCATCGCCTGCAGCGCATCAGCGATTACCAGGCCATTGACGACACGCTGTTCAAGTTCTCCCTGAATCTGCCGGATAGCGAAATTCCGCAGCTTATCGATAAACTGCATGTCTCGCTGGACGGCATCATGAAGCCCGTCACCAGCGGTTTCGGCTTTGTCGATTTAATCATTCCCGGCCTGCACAAAGCCAACGGCATCAGCCGTCTGCTTAAGCGCTGGCACGTCTCGCCGCAGGAGTGCGTTGCCATTGGTGACAGCGGCAACGATGCGGAAATGCTGAAACTGGTAAAATACGCTTTCGCCATGGGCAATGCCGCTGACAGCATCAAAGCCATCTCGTCATACGCCGCCGATGATAACAACCATCACGGGGCGCTGAAGGTCATTCAGGCCGTTCTCGATCGGACCACTCCCTTCACAGACTGACCGCTAACCGGGGCATCCTGCCCCGGCTTTTCTATTTTGTGCGCCCACTCTACTTTTTAAACTTGCATTAACTTTATTTTAACTTAAATTATCGTTTGTAAGATTTGATACTTTCGAATGAAAGATGAGTGAGGTCACCATGGCTGATATCTATACCCACGAAACATTACCCGCCGACCACAAAACGGCGATTCGACACATGAAACAGCATCTGCGTGCGCAAATTGGCGATGTCCAGGCGGTATTCGACCGGCTGAGCACGCGGATCGCGGCCCGTCTCGAAGAGATCGACACGCTGAAAGCCCGGGGCGACGATGTCTGGCCGGTGATCCCGTTCAGCGACATTGCGCAGGGCCAGGTCAGCCACGCCCAGCGCGAGGCGATCAAACGTCGCGGCTGTGCGGTTATTAAAGGCCACTTCACACGCGAGCGGGCGCTGGCCTGGGATAATTCCATGCTGGAATATCTCGACCACAACCATTTCGATGAGGTTTACAAAGGCCCTGGTGACACCTTCTTCGGCTCGCTCGATGCCTCCCGCCCGGAAATTTACCCAATTTACTGGTCACAGGCGCAGATGCAGGCGCGACAAAGTGATGAGATGGCAGCGGTACAATCCTTCCTGAACCGCCTGTGGACCTTTAACCACGACGGTAAGCAGTGGTTTGACCCGGACGTCAGCGTGATTTACCCGGACCGTATCCGCCGTCGTCCGCCGGGCACCACCTCTAAGGGGCTGGGCGCACACACCGATTCCGGGGCGCTGGAACGCTGGTTACTCCCGGCCTATCAGCAGGTCTTTGCCAGCGTCTTTAACGGCAATATTGATGCTTACGACCCGTGGGATGCGGCACACCGTACCGAGGTGGAAGAGTACACCGTCGATAACACCACCAAATGCTCGGTCTTCCGGACCTTCCAGGGCTGGACCGCCCTCTCTGACATGATCCCCGATCAGGGGCTGCTGCACGTCGTGCCGATCCCGGAAGCGATGGCCTATGTCCTGCTGCGCCCGCTGCTGGACGATGTCCCGGATGATGAGCTGTGCGGCGTGGCGCCGGGCAAAGTGCTGCCCATTTCAGAGAAATGGCACCCGCTGCTGATCAAAGCGCTCAGCTCCATTCCGGCGCTCAATGCGGGTGATTCGGTCTGGTGGCATTGCGATGTCATTCACTCGGTGGCGCCGGTGGAAAACCAGCAGGGCTGGGGCAACGTGATGTACATTCCCGCCGCGCCGATGTGTGAGAAAAACCTTGCCTACGCGCACAAGGTTAAAGTGGCACTGGAAAACGGCGCATCGCCGGGGGACTTCCCTCGCGAAGATTACGAAGCCGACTGGCAGGAGCGTTTTACCCTTGCCGACCTGAACATCCACGGGAAACGGGCGCTGGGCATAGCAGTCTAGTCGTCATACAACCCAGCCTGCACCACGGCGGTATGGCGGTTACCGGAGCGTATCCGCCGTACCGAATCGCGCACCACCAGCGTGCCGTGCAGCAGCAAAGACCCACGCGGTGCATCCGGGCGGATCAGCCGCTGTTGCAGCATGTGCACCGCTTCAATACCCAGTTCATCCCGTGGGACGTGCACCGCCGTCAGCGGCACATCCTGAATCGCCGCCAGATTAAACCCATCGATGCTCATCACCGAAATATCCTGCGGCACCCGCAATCCGCGCTTTTGCAATGCGTTGACCGTACCGGCGACCATGAAATCGCCGCCGACCAGAAACGCCGTCGGCAGCGGCTTACCCGCCTGGGCATCGAGCCACTCCTCTACCCGCGCCTGGGTATCTTTGGCACTAAAGCTGGCGACGGTGAGCAGATCCCGCCCATCAGCAAACCGCATATTGCGCCCGCGCCAGGCCTCTTTAATGCCGGCCAGCCGCAGTTCCATGGTATAGCGGCGCAGGCACATCACATTCAGCACCGCCCGGTGACCCATTTCAAACAGATACTGCGCGGCAAACTGGCCGATCAGCCGGTGATCCGGCGCAATCGACGCCAGGCGCATCCCGTCGTCACGGCAGTTGATCAGCACGCAGGGTTTCGCCAGATCCGCCGCCAGATCGTGAATATGCGGATCGTCAATGCCCAGCAGGATTGCCGCTTCGGTTTCGGGTTCGTTCATACGGGCCAGGAACAGGTTGGCATCGCTGTCGTTTTCCTCCAGCGCGCAGGTTCGAAGGCGCACTTCATGGGCGCCCAGCGCCTGGTGGATGCTCTGGATCACCCGGTAGTAGTAGATATCCGAACGTTCATCAAACGCCCGCTGGGGTGCAAAGACCACCAGGCTATTGAGCAGCATACGCCCGGCGGCAATGCCGTCCATCACCCCCATCTCACGGGCGCAGGTCAGCACCGCCTGTCGGGCCTTTTCACTGGTGTTGGCTTTGCCAGCCAGTACCCGGGAGACGGTGCTCGCCGACATGCCGGTGCGGGCGGCGATATCGGCAATTTTTAGCTTTTTATCCATTTTGTGATCCAGCTCCATCTTCAAAATGAAAGAATTTTCATTGGCGGTAAACCCAGTCTATCAAGCAAAGGTTTGGCTCTGTTGTGAGCATTTCGCCACCTTATGAAAAAGCTTTCATAAATAACGCTACTGCCCACCTGTGTTCTATCTTAACCTGAATTGGTCCGATAACTTCCATACTAGTCACGCGGACAGCGATATAAATAAAACAATATTATTCAATACATTACAAGAATTGGTGTGACAACTCAGGGAATGAGCTGGTCATGTCCCCCTACATAAAAATCTTGTGGAGAGTTCTATGAGCCAAGGCCTCAACAACGATATGGCCGCCAGCAAATCTCGCCGGGTGGTCAAAAATCTACGCTGGTGGATGCTGGTCCTGTTTTTACTCGGCGTCACCGTCAACTACATCACCCGCAACTCGCTGGGGATCATTGCCCCGGAACTGAAAGATACTCTGGGCATTACCACCGAACAGTACTCCTGGATCGTCGGCGCGTTTCAGCTGGCCTATACCCTGTTCCAGCCGCTGTGCGGTTGGTTGATCGACGTGATCGGCCTGAAGCTCGGCTTTATGATCTGTGCCACCCTGTGGGCCATTGCCTGTATCGCCCACGCCGGGGCAGGCAACTGGCTGCACCTGGCGATTTTGCGCTTCTTTATGGGGGGCGCGGAAGCCGCGGCCACGCCGGCCAACGCCAAAACCATCGGCGAATGGTTCCCGAAATCTGAACGCCCGATTGCTGCCGGCTGGGCTGGCGTTGGGTTCTCCATCGGCGCCATGCTGGCTCCGCCGATTATCTATTTCGCCCACGCCTCCTTCGGCTGGCAAGGGGCGTTTATGTTCACCGGGGTGCTGGCCCTGCTGTGGGTGGTGCTGTGGTGGGTGTTTTACAACAACCCTGATAAGCACCCTAATCTCAGCAAAAGTGAACTCGAGTTTATTCGTCAGGATAATGAACCACCGGCGGTGAAGCTGCCCTTTTTCACCGCGCTGAAAACCGTCTCGAAAAATAAGCGCTTCTATGGGATTGCGATCCCGGCCTTTATGGCGGAACCGGCCTGGGCCGTATTGAGCTTCTGGGTGCCGCTCTACCTGGCAAAAGAGCACGGAATGGATCTGAAACAGATCGCCATGTTCGCCTGGCTGCCGTTCCTCGCCGCCGACCTCGGCAGCGTCGCCAGCGGCTATCTGACAAAACTGTATACCCGCTGGTTCGGCTGTACCCGAGTGAACTCGGTGGTCGCCAGCTCGGTTACCGGCGCCTTCCTGATGATTTCGCTGGCCCTCGTCGCCATTACCCGCGACCCGTATATCACTATCGTGCTGATCTCCATCGGCGGCTTCGGCCACCAGATTATCTCCTGCATGCTCAGCGCGCTGGTGGTGGAGTCATTCGATAAAGGCCAGATGGCCACCGTCAACGGCATGCGCGGTTCCGCCGCCTGGATTGCCAGCTTCCTGTTCTCGCTATTAATCGGGGTGACCGCCGACAAAATTGGCTTCAACCCGCTGTTTATCGCCATGGGCTTCTTTGACCTGATTGGCGCCATCTTCCTGGTGACATTTATTGCTGAACGTCGCGCCAAACGCGCCTGAGAGTGGATATAAAGATGAAAACGCTTAAACATTGGACCTTACATCAACAGCTTGCCCATCATGTTGAGCTGACTATCGACGGGCAGCACACGCTGTGCCTGTATGTGCTGGAAGAGAGCCTGTTCCGCGTGCAGCTGAAGCGCAAAGGCGGGCTGGCGCTGGACCGCACCTGGAGCATTGCACCGCAGCAGGATGTTCCGTGGGAGGGGCGCCAACGCGATGACCTGAGCGGCTTTAGCCTCCCCGCCTGGACCCTTGAACAGCAGGGCGACAGCCTGACGATCGCCACCGAACAACTGCGCGTCACCGTCCACCAGCCGCTGTGGCTGGAGTGGAGCTATCGCCACGACGACGGCGAGTGGCAGCCGCTGGTGAGCGACCGTCCAACCAGCGCCTATTTACTCAATACCCACGGCGACGGCGTGGCGCACTACCTGAGCCGCCGCAAAGACGAACGCTTTTACGGGCTGGGCGAAAAAGCCGGCGATCTGCAGCGCAACGGTAAACGCTACGAGATGCGTAACCTCGATGCGATGGGCTATAACGCGGTCAGCACCGACCCGCTGTATAAGCACGTTCCTTTTACCCTCACCCAGCGCAGCGACATCAGCTATGGCCTGTTCTACGACAACCTGAGCAGCTGCTGGCTGGACCTGGGCAATGAAATTGATAACTATCACACCGCCTATCGCCGCTGGCAGGCGGAAGCCGGCGACATCGATTACTACATGTTCACCGGCCGCCGCGCCCTCGACGTCACCAAGGCGTTTGTCCGCCTGACCGGTAAAACGCTGTTTGGGCCGAAATGGAGCCTTGGCTACAGCGGTTCCACCATGCATTACACCGATGCGCCAGATGCGCAAAACCAGCTGATGAACTTTATCCGCCTGTGTGAGGAGCACGCGATTCCCTGCGACTCGTTCCAGCTCTCTTCCGGCTACACCTCGATCAACGGCAAGCGCTACGTCTTTAACTGGAACTATGACAAGGTGCCGCAGCCCACGGTGATGAGCCAGCGCTTCCATGACGCCGGGATAAAGCTCGCCGCCAACATTAAGCCCTGCCTGCTCCAGGACCACCCGCGCTATGGCGAAGTGGCGGAAAAAGGATTATTTATCCGCGATTCCGAAATTGATGCGCCGGAACGCTCCAGCTTCTGGGATGACGAAGGCTCGCATCTCGATTTCACCAACCCGCAGGCCGTCGCCTGGTGGCAGGAGGGCGTGACCCGCCAGCTGCTGGAGATGGGTATCGACTCCACCTGGAACGATAACAACGAATTTGAGGTCTGGGACGGCGAAGCGCGCTGTCACGGCTTTGGTCAAACTATCGCCATCAAACATATTCGCCCGGTGATGCCGCTGTTGATGATGCGCGCCTCGATGGAAGCCCAGCAGCGTTTCGCCCCGGAAAAGCGGCCGTACCTGATCTCCCGCTCCGGCTGCGCCGGGATGCAGCGCTACGTACAGACATGGAGCGGCGACAACCGGACCAACTGGGATACCCTGCGCTATAACACCCGCATGGGGCTGGGGATGAGCCTCTCTGGCCTGTATAACGTGGGCCATGACGTCGGAGGGTTCTCCGGCGATAAACCGGATGCCGAGCTGTTCGTGCGCTGGGTCCAGAACGGGGTGATGCACCCGCGCTTTACGATCCACTCGTGGAACGACGATCGGACGGTCAATGAAGCGTGGATGTATCCGGCAGTCACGCCGGCGATTCGCAGCGCGATTGAACTGCGCTATCGCCTGCTGCCCTATCTGTACACTCTGTTGTGGCAGGCCCATGCCGACGATGAACCGATGCTGCGTCCGACCTTCCTCGACCACGAGCACGACCCGCAAACCTTTGAAGAGTGCGATGATTTCCTGCTGGGCCGCGACATTCTGGTCGCCAGCGTGGTGGAGCCTGGCCTGCGTCAACGCCGGGTATGGCTGCCGGATAATGCCTCCGGCTGGTACGATTTTTATCGTGGCGAGTGGTTTGCCGGCGGCCAGTGGATCACCCTGGACGCGCCGCTGGAAAAACTGCCGCTGTTGGTACGCGCCGGCGCAGGTCTGCCGCTCAGCGAGCGTATCACACATGTGGCTGCGGCAGAGGACGACAGCCGCGAGCTGAAGCTGTTCCCGCTCAAAGGCGTCGGAACCACCAGCGGACTGCTGTTTGAAGACGACGGTGAAAGCTGGGGTTATCAAGAGGGAAATGCGCTATGGCTGACCTGGGAAATGGTCTGCGACGGCCAGACGATTAACCTGAAGGTGACCCCGCGCGGCCATTATCGCCCGGCGTGGCAAGTATTGAACGTCACTCTGCCAGCAGGTGAAAAGCGCCAGTTGCTCATCAACGGTGAAGCTGCCAGCGAGTGGCGTCCGTCATAACCCCCCGCGCCCTTCCCGTTCGGGAGGGGCACCACGAATTGATGTCCACCTGTAACTAACTACGCCACAATGGTAAACCCGCGTGGCGTTTTTTATGCGTCGGCTATACCGTAAGAATGCCCCTTCCCTTATTCGGACTTCTGACGATGAAAGTACTGACTGCTCTGCTTGTTTCTCTGTCGTTGTGTTCCGCCAGTGCGCTGGCATTTCAGGAAAAGCCCTCACCCGAAATGCCCTTACCATCATCGACATCGGCCAAAACTACGGCCCTCAGCCGTTTTGCAGCCGATGAGAACGATACGGCGATTACTCAGGCTTATGGACCCGGAACGTTTACCAGCAGCGCCACAACCAGCGGTGGCTTCTTCGCTCCCGCCGTAACCGTACACCATCGCTAAGATAGGGCCTGTTTTCCGGGCGGGACGTTTTAGCGTACCGACCCGGCTGCCCGTCACCTCAAACCGCGGCAATCAGAAAACCAATTACCACACAGCACAGCACCAGAATCAGCACGGTCAAAATAATAATCATTGCACGCCTCTCTGTTCAGCTTCACAGCGCCGGGGATACGGTTGTGCCGTGATGCCACATCAGATTGCTATTAATTCACAGCATTGTGCAGTAAAGATGGAAAAATGATGGCAGTGCGGGCTGGTTGCGGGAAGGTTGAACAAAAGGCGGGAAAAATAACCCCGGCACGCAGGCGCGCCGGGGAGGCTGACATTAGTTGTCGATGCCTTTGCTACGCAGATAATCTTCGTAGTTACCGGTGAAGTCGATCACGCGTTCCGGCGTAATCTCAATCACGCGGGTGGCGAGCGAGCTGACGAACTCACGGTCATGAGAGACGAAGATCAGGGTGCCCTGATACATCTCCAGCGCCATGTTCAGCGATTCGATTGATTCCATATCCAGGTGGTTGGTTGGTTCATCCATCACCAGAATGTTCGGTTTTTGCATCATCAGCTTACCGAACAGCATGCGACCTTTCTCACCACCGGACAGCACTTTTGCCGGCTTTTTGATATCGTCCTGGCTGAACAGCAAACGACCGAGGATGCTACGCACCGCCTGCTCGTCATCGCCTTCCTGCTTCCACTGGCTCATCCAGTCAAAGACCGTCATGTCGTTGTCGAATTCGTACTCGTGATCCTGCGCGTAGTAGCCAATGTGCGCATTTTCAGACCATTTGACGCTACCGCTGGTGGCTTCCAGCTCGCCCACCAGGGTTTTCAGCAGGGTAGATTTACCCACGCCGTTGGTCCCGAGGACCGCCAGTTTCTCACCGACTTCAAGCAGCAGATTAACCCCTTTGAACAGCGGACCGTTTTCAAAGCCTTTCGACAGCGCTTCCACTTCCAGCGCATTACGGAACAGCTTCTTATCCTGCTCAAAGCGAATGAACGGGTTTTGACGGCTGGAGGCTTTCACTTCATCCAGCTTAATTTTGTCAATCTGACGGGCACGTGAAGTCGCCTGGCGAGATTTAGAGGCGTTGGCGCTAAAGCGGCTGACGAAGGATTGCAGGTCAGCGATTTGCGCTTTTTTCTTGGCGTTATCGGCCAGCAGACGCTCACGTGCCTGGGTCGCGGCGGTCATGTACTCGTCGTAGTTGCCCGGATAGACGCGCAGTTCACCGTAGTCGAGATCCGCCATATGGGTGCAGACCATGTTCAGGAAGTGACGGTCGTGCGAGATGATAATCATGGTGCTGTCACGCTCGTTCAGCACCTGCTCCAGCCAGCGGATAGTGTCGATGTCGAGGTTGTTCGTCGGTTCATCGAGCAGCAGAATATCCGGGTTAGAAAACAGCGCCTGTGCCAGCAGCACACGCAGCTTCCAGCCTGGAGCCACTTCGCTCATTGGGCCGTAATGTTGTTCGACCGGGATCCCGACACCCAACAGCAGTTCACCGGCACGGGCTTCAGCAGAATAGCCGTCCATTTCGCCGTAGGTGACTTCCAGATCGGCCACTTTGTAGCCGTCCTCTTCGGTCATTTCAGCCAGAGAATAGATACGGTCGCGTTCCTGCTTCACTTCCCACAGCTCGCCGTGGCCCATGATGACCGTATCCAGCACGGTGAATTCTTCAAAGGCGAATTGGTCCTGACGCAGCTTACCGATACGTTCATTCGGATCGAGGGAAACGTTGCCCAGCGTCGACTCAAGGTCGCCACCGAGGATCTTCATAAAGGTGGATTTACCGCTACCGTTAGCGCCAATCAGGCCGTAACGGTTGCCGCCGCCAAATTTGACGGAGATGTTTTCGAACAGCGGCTTACTGCCAAACTGCATGGTGACGTTGCTGGATACTAGCACGGGGTTATCCTGAAAAAGAGAATGAGAAGTGTGATACATCGGACATTATGCCAGCAAAACCATCACTTTTCACGGTTTGCCATAAAATCATAGGCACAGTCTGTGGTACGGTCTGCGTAATATTGCCCAATTTTTGTGCCTGAAACCTGATTTTTCCCTCAATCTGGAAGGAACCTATGACGACACACTCGCGCCATCCGGCATTCTTATCGCTCCAGGGCGGGATCAATTTTCGCGATCTCGGCGGTCTGTCCACCGTCGACGGTCGCCGTCTGCGCCAGGGAAAATTACTGCGCTCCGGCTCGTTGCATATGCTGACCACCGAAGACCTTGACCATCTGGACACCCTTCCGCTGACTCAGGTCATTGATTACCGCGATCCGCATGAAGCACAGCGCAGCCCCGATAAGCTGAATGGCCGGGCCACCTACCTCAACGCCCCTGCTAACCCGCGGATCTCCTATGTTGATGCCAAAGTAACGGAGCTGAACGCCGCCACGCTGAACGCCATCAACGGCGAACAGTTTATGCTGCAACTCTATCGTCATCTGCCGTTCAACAATGCCGCCTACCGCGAGTTGGCCGGCTGGCTAATGCAACCGTTCGAAGGTGCGCTGCTGCAGCACTGCGCGGTGGGTAAAGATCGCACCGGCGTCGGTTGCGCGCTGACGCTGTTCGCCCTCGGCTGCGATAACCATACCGTGATGGAGGAGTATCTGCTGACCCACGGGATGTTAAGCCAGGTCGAAGCCCATCTGCTCGACACGCTCGGCGATGAACTGAACGATCGTGGACGGCAGAATCTGGCAGACATCATCGCGGTGCGTGAGTCCTATCTCGCGGCGGCGCTGTCAGCCATTCATGAGCGTTATGCCAGTATCGATCTCTGGCTGGAGCAAGAGTATCAACTGACGCCACAGGCGCGAGAGGCGCTTCGCTCAAGGCTTCTGGAGGGATAGTCACTATGTTTTATCACACTGCACTATCTCAGGATTGATAAGACCTGGGCACGAGACTTGAAACAACCGGCAAAAAAGTGTGATTTCGTACACATCTGATTTCCCTGTTGGCGGGAATGCACATATAATGCGCTCCCATCTATTAGCTGAATAATCTGACAAAGGCCTGTGTGGCTTTGACACTGCACACGACATAACGAATATGAAAATATCGACACTTTTAGCGGCAGCCTTCGCTCTCGTCGGCTTTTGCAACACTGCCTCCGCAGTGACTTATCCGCTACCGACCGACGGTAGCCGACTGATTGGTCAGAACCAGGTGATTACGGTTCCTGAAGACAATAAACAGCCGCTGGAGTATTTCGCCGCGAAATATCAGATGGGGCTGTCCAACATGCTGGAAGCGAACCCGGGCGTGGACACCTACCTGCCGAAAGGCGGTACCGTTCTGAATATCCCGCAGCAGCTGATTCTGCCGGACACCGTCCATGAAGGCATCGTGATCAACAGCGCGGAAATGCGTCTTTACTACTACCCGAAAGGCACCAATACCGTGATCGTACTGCCGATCGGTATCGGCCAGTTGGGTAAAGATACGCCGATCAAATGGGTCACCAAAGTAGAACGTAAGAAAGCAGGCCCGACCTGGACTCCGACGGCGAAAATGCACGCAGAATATGCGGCTGATGGTAACCCGCTGCCAGCCGTTGTCCCTGCTGGTCCGGATAACCCGATGGGCCTGTACGCACTGTACATTGGTCGTCTGTACGCCATCCATGGTACCAACGCTAACTTTGGTATCGGTCTGCGCGTGAGCCACGGCTGCGTTCGTCTGCGTAACGAAGACATCAAATTCCTGTTTGAAAACGTGCCGGTCAACACCCGCGTTGAATTTATCGATGAGCCGGTAAAAGCAACCACCGAGCCTGATGGCAGCCGCTATGTGGAAGTCCATAATCCACTGTCCACCACGGAAGCACAGTTCCAGGACGGCGAAGTGGTACCGATTACGCTGACCAAAGAAGTTCAGGCGGTCACCGGTCAGCCTGATGTTGATCAAAATGTGGTTGAGCAGGCGGTCCAGAACCGTTCCGGTATGCCGATTCGTCTGAACTAAGCCTTGCCGCAGCGGCCTGAAAAAGGCGGGTCTGGCAACTGATGCCCATCCGCTGGCTGAAAGAAAAAGGGTTCATGTTAATCATGAACCCTTTTTTAATGGCGTCGGTTTAGCCCAGCGGCAACATCAGGCCTGATGCCCGCCCTTTTCTACCCGTTGTTGACCAGAATAATCCCGCCATGATCGTAGCGGTAATGGCAGTGGGCGTACTCAAGCGGCGTCCCGTCTTCCAGATAGATCACCTGCTCAACACCCAGCACCGGGTCGCTTTCAGTACAACAGAGATACTGCTGATCCAGCGCATCTGGCTTCATGGCCCGCACCACCCGATGCGACCCCATCAGCTTCAGCCCCAGCGTCTCCTGGACGTAGCGAAACACCGAGCTTTCCAGGTGGGTTTTATTCAGCCCCGGAACCAATGCCACCGGCATCACCGTCATATCCAGCGACACCGGTTCGCCATTCAGCACCCGCAAGCGGACAAAATCATAGACCGGCGCATCGGCATCGATCAGCAGCGAGCTTTGCTCTTTTTCTGTCGCAAAGCGCAGTTCAAAGCGGATGATCTGGCTGGCCACCTCGCCCAGATGCTCCCAGGTTTTAGTGGCGCCAAAATAGTCGCTCCCCGGCAGTTCCCACTGCGTAAGCTGGAGAAAGTTCTTGCGCACGAAGGTCCCCTGCCCCTTGCGGGTATAGATAAGCCCTTCGACGATCAGCTGGCGGATGGCCTGCTGGATGGTCATCCTGCTGGTGTTAAATTCCGCTGCCAGCGCAAACTGGTCGGGTAACGGGGCGCTGGCGGGATACTGCTGGCTGATAATTCGCTTCTTAATTTCCCGCGCGATCGCAAGATACTTCGCCGTCATTCCCCGTCCTTTTATTGATTGTTTTTACTGGTCTTTCTCTGTTCTCAGATGCGAACAAAGGCAGGCCTAAGCATACACCAAATGCCTGCCCGTCGCTCTGCCTCTACATCTCCAGACCCTGGCTACGAATCGCTTGTTTTAACCAGGCATAGCTTTTCTTCGGCACCCGCTTCAGATCTTTCAGGTCATGATTCTCGCGATTCACGTAAACGACGCCGTAGCGCTTGCGCATATCGCCCTGCGAACTGAGGATATCAATCAATCCCCATCCCAGATAACCGATCACCTCGGCGCCATCTTCAAACATCGCCTCTTTCATCGCGTTAATGTGATCGCGGTGATAGGCAATGCGGTAATCATCAGCCACCGGCGTTTCGCCATCCCAGGACTCAATCACGCCGATGCCGTTTTCAATCGGAAACACCGGCAGCCGCCAGTCGTTGTAATAGCGGGTAATGATCATCCGAAAACCGAGCGGGTCGATCTGCCAGTTCCATTCCGTCGCTTTCAGCCAGGGATTAGGCTTGTCGCCGGACAACATATAATAATTCACCGGCGTACCTGCAGGCAGCGGATCGCTGTCGAGAGTGCGGCTGGCATAGTAGCTGAAGGCCAGATAGTCGACTTTCACCGTCGCCATCAGCGCCAGATCGTCCTCGCGATAGATGTCGCTAAACCCCTCTTTTGCCACAAAGTGCATCACTTCCGGGCTGTAACCTTCCCCGGCAAAAGCACGCAGCAGGTTCTGATTGAAGAACTCATCCAACTGCTGGGCGCAGAGCACATCCCGCGGTTTACAAGTCGCCGGATAGACCTGGGCGTGCGCCAGCATACCGCCCATCAGGCACTGCGGCTTCGCCTGATGCAGATAATCGGTCACCTGCACGTGGGCCATCATCACATGGTGCTGAATCTGGTACAGCTCGCGCAGGGTTTTCTCGCCACGCAGGTAGCCGGTGATCAGAAACGCCTCTGGCATATGGTAGAGATTCTGCTCGTTAAAGGTCAGCCAGTACTTCACCTTATCGCCATAGCACGCGATCATCTTCTGCCCGTAACGGATGAACGCCTCCATCACCCGACGGTCGGCGAAACCGTTATAGCGCTCCGCCAGCGACAGCGGCATATCGAAGTGATACAGGCAGATCATCGGCTCAATACCGCGGGCGATCAGCTCGTCGATAAACTGATGGTAGAAGGCAATCCCCTCCTCATTAAACTCACCGTCCCCCTCAGGACACACCCGACTCCAGGCAATCTGGAAGCGATAGCAGTTCATACCGAGGTCCTGCATCAGATCGAAATCTTCCCGGTAGCGATGATAGGAGTCGGTGGCCACCTTCCAGTCAGAGGCGAATTCCGCAGGCTCGCGAATGTCGTACACCGACATCCCCTTGCCGCCTTCATTCCATGCCCCTTCCGTTTGCATGCTGGAGACCGAGTTACCCCACAAAAAATCAGCCGGCAGTGCTTTGTTCATCTCTCGCCCCTATATGACTAGTCATTTAAATTTCATGACTAGTCATATAGCTGAAATCCCTGAGGCTGGCAAATAAAGGATCGTTTTTTGTGAGCGGCACAAATAAAAAACGCCGGATCGGCGTAAACCGATCCGGCGTGCAATCTGCGCCCCCGGCGAGGGCACCACGGTCGTTTATTGTTGCGCGAGCTGATCGCGACGATATTCGCCCTGACGCTCCAGCATCCAGCCCGGATATTCTCGCGGCAGCGCGCTGACAGCATCAAGCTGCGCCAGCTCTTCCTGACTCAGACGAATATCGACCGCAGCGAGGTTATCCGCCAGCTGTTCACGCCGTTTGGCGCCGATAATCACGCTGCTGACCGCCGGCTGATGCAGCAGCCAGGCAAGGGCTACCTGGGCCACCGACACCCCTTTGGCCCCGGCGATTTCCCGCATCACATCGATGCAGTCAAACGCCCGCTCTTTTTCCACCGGCGGGAAATCAAAGGTCTGACGACGACCTCCGTCTTCCCCCTGCCCGTCGCGATCGTATTTGCCGCTTAGCAGCCCACCTGCCAGCGGGCTCCAGACCATCAATCCAAGCCCTTCGCTCTGCATCATCGGCACCATCTCGCGCTCCAGATCGCGCCCGGCAATGGTGTAGTAGGCCTGCAGCGAGGCAAAGCGCGACAGCCCCAGACGTTCGGAAATCCCCAACGCTTTAACGATTTGCCAGGCCGCCCAGTTCGACACGCCGATATAGCGCACGTGCCCCTGCTGCACCAGATTATCCAGGGCATACAGCGTCTCTTCGATAGGTGTCGCGGGATCAAAGCCATGCAGTTGATACAGGTCGATGTGATCGAGCTGTAGCCGCCGCAGGCTCTCTTTGACGCTGCCCATGATGTGATAGCGGGAACTGCCGCGGGAATTGACGCCGGCGGTGCCGGTTTCCCCAAAGACTTTGGTCGCCACCACCACGTTCTCGCGGGGGATTTTGAGGTTTTTCAGCGCCTGGCCGGTTAACATTTCCGAACGGCCTTCAGAATAGACGTCTGCCGTATCAATAAAGTTAATGCCTGCATCCAGCGCGCTGCCCA
This sequence comes from Klebsiella sp. R390, assembly GCF_051131745.1. Classification (NCBI taxonomy): domain Bacteria; kingdom Pseudomonadati; phylum Pseudomonadota; class Gammaproteobacteria; order Enterobacterales; family Enterobacteriaceae; genus Klebsiella; species Klebsiella sp. R390. Next base: position 1,055,456 of record NZ_CP180445.1, read on the forward strand.
CCAGCTGTTCAGCTTCGGCCTGGCGCAGTTGACCGATTTTGCCCCACATGCCGCCTTCGCCGCCAAAGGTCATGGTGCCCAGGCACAGCTCCGAGACAAACAGACCGGTGTTTCCCAGTTTTTGATAACGCATTGCACTCTCCTCATCAGGATGTTTACGCTCAGCGTGTTAGTTATACGCCAGAGTGAGAGAGTGCGAATGTGGTGATTCTGTCTGTTTCTTGCCCAATTCTCTGAACATCAGGCGACGCAGTGCAGCAGGAGATACCCCACCAGCGCCGCCCACAGCAGCATCGGCAGAGAATAAAGGTGGAAACGCCACCAGATCCGCCGGTCTGAGGCCATGCGTAGCGCAATAAGATTCGCCAGCGAGCCGGGCAGCAGACCAAAGCCGCCGACGTTAACCGCCCAGGCCAGCAGCGTTGAAGGGGGAACATAGTTGAGCAGCAAAATAGTGGAAGGTACGTTGCTGATAAACTGCGACAGTCCGATAGACGTCAGCCACAGACCGCCCGCTGACAGCTGGCCGACGCCGCTCAGGACCTGGTGCAGAGCGGGAAGCTGAGTCAGCAGGTGCACGTCGATGAACATCACCATAAAGACCAGCAGCAGCGACCAGTCGACGTGGATAATCACCGCGCGCGCCAGCAGCAGGAAGCCGAGGACAATCAGCCCCAGCCCCCACAGCTCAAGCTTCATTTCTAATGCCGCCAGGAAGACCAGATAAAACGCCAGGCAGCCCCATACCAGCTTTGGCTGCCACGACGGCGTCCGGTCCGAGTGTTGAAAATGCAGTCGGGTAGCGGAAAAACAGCACCAGCACAACGCCAGCAGCGTCAACATCATCGCCGTCGCCAGCGGCAGCATCTGCCCGATAAAGCCCAGGAAACTGAGGCCCGAACGCCCCCATAACAAGATATTTTGCGGATTACCGATCGGCGTTAACAGCGAGCCGGCGTTGACCGCCAGCGCCTCAAAAATAATCAGCCGGTTCACCGGGATCGCGCACCACTTCTTCAAAGTAAGGGTTAACGGTACGACGATAAACAACGCCACGTCGTTGGTCAGAAAGGTCGAGAGCAACGCCGCCGCCAGCACCATAAACAGCGCCAGCTGCCGTTCGGTGGCAAACCGGCGCGCCATTTTGCGGCCCAGCACATCAAAATAACCGCTGAGCTCAATCCCTTTGGTCAGCAGCATCAGCCCGCTGAGCGTGATAATCGTGTGCCAGTCGATGGCCTGGGGCCAGCTTTTCGGCGCAAAGGGCACAAAAAAGCTTAAGCCGCCGGCAACGATCAGCAACAGATGTAAAAAGCGGTCGCGCGCCAGCGACTGAACAAAGGGCAGGTTCATTCTCCTTGCGACCCGTGTTTCAGGGTGAACTGATGAAATGCCACCAGGGTTTCTTCACTGACGTGGTGCTCCATCCCTTCAGCATCGCGGCGGGCGATCTCCGGACTGACGCCGAGCACCAGCAGGAAATTCTCGACGATCTGGTGACGTTCGCGGCTCTCGTGGGCCAGCTTCTCGCCCTCCGGAGTTAAGAATACGCCCCGCCACGGAATCTGTTCGATCAGGCCGACGCTGGCCAGTCGTTTGAGCATTTTCGCGACCGTCGGCTGCGATACCCCCAGACGGGCGGCCATATCCACCTGACGGGCTTCACCCACTTCACGAATCAGGTCAGAAATCAGCTCGACATAGTCATCAATCAGCTCCCGACGGTGGGCTTCGCGCACCTGGCGAAACCCTTCAACGTGTTCTTCGACATTAACAAGCTGCGTCACTTTTTTTGTTATAGGTTTACCCGCGCGACGGTTCATTGTGCTTCCTCATACCAGTGACGCATCAAGCATCATCTCAAAAGATCCCCATTGTAAATGATTGGGCCCGTAGCACAAAAAATTAACGTTTTAGCCATAGCTATAAGATATAGCCTGTGCTATATCTGTATGTAATGCAGGCATCCTTCAAGGAGCGAAGGGCGAAACTACAGGAGGTCCCATGAACGAATTTAAGAGGTGTTTACGCGTGTTTACTCATTCCCCATTCAAGGTTCGCTTAATGCTGATTAGCATGCTGTGTGACATGATGAACGGCAAAAATCGTCAGCAAAAACCCAACCAGTAACGCGGCGTCGCGGCACGCCGCTTCATTTTTCCGTCATAATTGGCCGTCATACTGTCTCGTTTCACCTTTTTCCCGCCTCTTTTTTCAAGTTTTGTAAGCTTTCTCTCAAAACAATCCGTTATGCCTGGTTGACCTTATCATTTGCAAGCCCTATCGTTTGTCAGCCCTGCCACTACTGCGGCTCACAGAGACCCTCTTCAGGCACTGTCCAGCAGGTTTTACCCCTTGATGCCAGGGGATGCACATGGCGTCTTTTTGATTACTAACTATGAATGTCACCCTGAAAGAAACGCTGGTCGCCCGGGGATTAGTCCCCAATCCATGGACAGGATTTTATTTTTTACAGTCTCTGTTAATTAACCTGGCCCTCGGCTACGAATTTAGTCTGCTCTATACCGTCGCTTTTACATGCGTGCTACATCTGCTTTGGCGCACGTTCCCGCGCGCGCAAAAAGTCGTGGTGGGATGCTATTCCCTGCTCGCCGCGCTCTACTATCCATTCGGGCAGGCCTACGGCGCGCCTAACTTCAATACGCTTCTGGCGCTGCACGCCACCAACGTCGAAGAGTCGACGGAAATTCTGACCATCTTCCCCTGGTACAACTACCTGCTGGCGGTCTTTATTTTTGCGCTCGGCGTGATTGCCGTGCGTCGTAAACCGGAAGAACCCAAACGCCTGAATAAAGTAGAATTACTCGGCGTGCTGTTCAGTATCGCGATTTTCTTCCTGCAGCCGGTGCAGAATCTGGCCTGGGGCGGCGTGTTTAAAGTGATCGATACCGGCTACCCTGCCTTTCGCTTCGTGAAAGACGTGGTGGTCAATAATAATGAAGTGCGGGACGAGCAGTCGCGTATGGCGCAGCTCGCCAATATGAAAGACAGCTGGCACGTGATGGCGGTCAAACCCAAATACCATCTCTATGTGGTGGTGATCGGTGAAAGCGCGCGCCGCGATGCGCTCGGGGCCTTTGGTGGACACTGGGACAATACACCGTTTGCCAGTTCCGTAAATGGCTACCTGTTTAATGACTACATTGCCGCCAGCGGCTCGACGCAAAAATCACTCGGCTTGACGCTCAATCGGGTCGTCGACGGGAAACCGCTGTATCAGGATAACTTTGTTACCCTGGCGAACCGTGCAGGGTTTCAGACGTGGTGGTTTTCCAATCAGGGACAAATTGGCGAATACGATACGGCGATCGCCAGCATTGCCAAACGCGCGGATGAGGTGCAGTTCCTCAAAAATGGCGATTTTGAAGCCAATAAAAACACTCAGGATGAGCAGCTCTTAAAGCTGACCGAACAGGTGCTCTCGGTGCAGCGCACTCAGCCGCAGCTGATCGTTCTGCATTTGATGGGTTCGCATCCGCAGGCCTGCGATCGTACCAAGGGCAAATATACCGTCTTCGTACAATCGAAAGAGACCTCCTGTTACCTCTACAGCATGACGCAAACCGATGCGCTGCTGGGCAAGCTCTATCATCAACTGCAAAATTCTGGCGATAGCTTCTCGATGACCTATTTTTCCGATCACGGTCTGGCCTTTAAAGAGCGCGGCAAAGAAGTGCAGTACCTGGCGCACGACGACAAGTATCAGCAAAACTTCCAGGTGCCGTTTATGGTGTTATCCAGCGATGATAAAGCGCATAAGGTCATTAAGGCCCAGCGTTCTGCCAACGATTTCCTCGCCTTTTTCTCGCAGTGGACCGGGATAAGCGCTCAGGAGATTACCCCGCGCTATCGCTTTATCTCTGAACAGGGTGCCGGGCCAACCTTTATCACCAACTTCCAGTTGCAGAAGGTGGAGTATAGCCATCTGGGTACTGACGCCTTCACCATTCGCTAGCGCCGCTCGCCGCCCGTCAGCGGCGGCTAACCGCAGAGTGTCAGCCAAATTTCAGGCAAAAAAAATCCGCCCCTGTGAGGCGGATTTTTTATATCACCGAAGTGATTAGAAGCTGTAACCAACGCCAGCGATCCAGGTACCAACGTCAACGTTACGAATACGAGACTGCTCGTAGGAGAAGTCCAGAGCAACGTTTTCGATCGGGTTGAACTGCATACCAGCACCGTAGGAGAAACCGTAGTCGCTCATGTCGTGCTTGTTCGGGTAGCTGTTGTCCTGGAATTTACCGTGGCCAAGACCGACTACGCCGTAGATGCTAGCCCAGTCGTTCAGACGGTAAGCCGGACCTGCAGTGATACCGTAGTACTGGCCTTTCTGATAAACGCCGCCTTCGGTACGATCTTTTTCAGTGTAGGTGAAGGAACCGATAACACCCAGCGGGCTATTGTCTTGCTCGTAACGGTACTTCAGGTTGAAACCGCCTGCTTTGTTGGCTTCACCCTGCATGTCGCTCTGCGCGTAACCACCGGTAACGGTAGAAGTTGCAGCGAAAGCGGTACCTACGGATGCTGCCAGTACAACAGCCAGTGCTGAAAAACGTGCAATTTTATTCATAACCACCTCAAATGTGTTTCTAATAAGTCCTAAGCTTTAAATATATCAAAAACTTTCGAGAAACTCTTTTCACTTTACACTGTCTAACCGTGCTTTTCCTGTAACCAAAAGTTTCCGCAATTCTGTAACAATCTGGAAAACAACTGTTTTAATCGAAGACCCTGCTATTAACGCGCATTACTCACAGGGCGTGCATCCAGATAATTCCTAATCTGATAGTCGTTTAATCTACCCGTTGCGCTGCATTGTACGCATCTCTTCTGCGTTTTTTTCAACAATAGCTAAACCGTAGATGGGTTCTTCATTTACACTGGAACCTTTACCTCATTTGACAAACCCTGACAGGAGAAAGGATGCCCGGCTCGTCCCGCAAAGTACCGGCATGGCTGCCGATATTGGTTATTTTAATCGCGATGGTTTCTATTCAGAGCGGTGCATCGTTAGCAAAATCATTGTTCCCGCTCGTTGGCGCTCCGGGCGTCACCGCGCTGCGTCTGGCGCTGGGTACGCTCATTCTGGCGATCGTCTTTAAGCCCTGGCGCCTGCGCTTCACCGCAGAGCAACGCCTGCCGTTGCTCTTTTACGGCATCTCGCTGGGAGCGATGAACTACCTCTTCTATTTATCCATTCAGCGCATTCCGCTGGGGATTGCGGTGGCGCTCGAGTTTACCGGCCCGCTGGCGGTTGCGTTATTTGGCTCGCGGCGTCCGCTCGATTTCGTGTGGGTGGTTCTGGCGGTGCTGGGGCTGTGGTTTCTGCTGCCGCTGGGGCAAGATGTCTCCCAGATTGATCTGACAGGGGCATTGCTGGCGCTCGGCGCCGGTTCCTGCTGGGCGGTCTATATTCTGACCGGTCAGCGCGCCGGGGAAGAACACGGCCCGGCCACGGTAGCCATGGGTTCGCTGATTGCGTCGGTGATTTTTGTGCCGCTCGGCATGATCCAGGCCAGCGATACGCTGTTCCAGTGGGCGCTGCTGCCGCTGGGTCTGGCTATCGCGGTACTCTCTACGGCGCTGCCTTACTCTCTGGAGATGATCGCCCTCACCCGCATGCCCACCCGAACCTTCGGCACCTTGATGAGCATGGAGCCGGCCCTTGCTGCGCTCTCCGGGATGGTATTCCTCGGTGAGATGCTGACGGCAACGCAAACTCTGGCGCTGGGCGCGATTATCCTCGCGTCGATGGGTTCCACCTTAACCATGCGTCGGGACAGCAAAATCGAGAAAGTCGATATCAGCTAACGTTGCAGGCCGCTCTGCATAACCACAGGAGCCATGCAGAGCGGCAATATTCAAAGTTAATTATTTGATTTTATACACTTTACAGAACAGTCAACAACTCTACGCTATCAAACCGATAGAGACTACCGCCCTCCGCGTTGCCCAATCCGTTGTTATAATGAGTCCCATCAGTGACCGACTACACTTACTCCGGTCAATGCAAAATTGATGTATGACGAGTTTCAATATCAAGAGGAATGACACGATGACGACTGCAAAACTGGTTAAAACGAAAGCATCCAACCTGCTCTATACCCGCAACGATGTGGCAGATCAGGAGAAGAAGGCCACCATCGAGCTGCTCAATCGTCAGGTCGTCCAGTTCATCGACCTGTCGCTGATTACCAAACAGGCCCACTGGAATATGCGCGGCGCTAACTTTATCGCCGTCCATGAAATGCTCGACGGTTTCCGCACCGCGCTGACAGAGCATCTCGATACCATGGCAGAACGTGCCGTCCAGCTTGGTGGCGTCGCGCTGGGCACCACGCAGGTGATTAACAGCCAGACCCCGCTGAAAAGCTATCCGCTGGATATTCACACCGTTCAGGATCACCTGAAAGAGCTGGCCGATCGTTACGCCATTGTGGCCAATGACGTGCGTAAAGCGATCGCAGAAACTAAAGACGAAGACACCGCCGATATCTTCACCGCGGCATCTCGCGATCTGGATAAATTCCTGTGGTTCATTGAAGCCAATATCGCCTGATCCTCGCCTGTCGCCGTCAGCCTCGCTGGCGGCTTTTTCAGATTATCCTCAGATATTCGTCTTTTTATCTCCTCCGCCGTTATCCGCACCATTTTAGTGCATGTCATTGAACAAAATGCGCACTGAAGTAAATCAATTGTAATAATTACCTCACACAATCGTTACGGTAAGATTGTTTCCACCTGCTGTTTGCGTTAAAAATGCACTTGTTAAGCGATGCGTTAATGGCGCACCAAAACGACGCCCCACAACGGTGCATTTGCCGTTCTCTTTACCCTAAATCGTGCAACAGGATTCGCTTCGTTTGTTATAAAACAACAAGTTGTAAAACTGGCACGATTTTTTCATATGGTTACCCGTTCTCGCAGGGGATCGTCCCGTGGATATAAAAGGAAATGCTATGAAGTCTGTATTTAAAGTTTCACTGGCTGCACTGACCCTGGCTTTTGCGGTTTCTTCCCAGGCCGCTGAAAAGCAACTGATTGTTGCAACCGATACGGCGTTTGTTCCGTTTGAATTTAAACAAGGTGATAAATACGTCGGCTTCGACGTTGACCTGTGGGCCGCGATCGCGAAAGAGCTGAAACTGGACTACACCCTGAAGCCAATGGATTTCAGCGGCATCATCCCGGCGCTGCAAACCAAAAACATCGACCTCGCGCTGGCGGGGATTACCATTACTGAAGAACGCAAGAAAGCGATCGAATTCTCCGATGGCTACTATAAGAGCGGTCTGCTGGTGATGGTGAAAGCTGACAACAACGACATCAAAGATGTGAAAGACCTGAACGGTAAAGTGGTCGCGGTTAAAGGCGGCACCGGTTCCGTTGACTATGCCAAAGCCAACATCAAGACCAAAGACCTGCGTCAGTTCCCGAACATCGATAACGCCTATATGGAGTTAGGTACCGGACGTGCCGATGCGGTCCTGCATGACACCCCGAACATCCTTTACTTCATCAAAACGGCAGGCCAGGGCAAATTCAAAGCCGTCGGGAGTTCTCTGGAAGCGCAGGACTACGGTATCGCGTTCCCGAAAGGCAGCGACGAACTGCGTGAAAAGGTGAACGGCGCGCTGAAAACACTGCGTGAAAACGGCACCTACAACGAAATTTATAAAAAATGGTTCGGTACTGAGCCAAAATAATAATCAGCATCTCTTCTTACAGGTCTGCTGAGGTTTGACTCCCCGGATACCGCCACAATCCGCTATCCGGGCATCATCTCACCGCAGACCTGAGTCATTTTTTCACAGAGGGTGACCTCTGTTGTTCGACACGGTAACAGGAACACATTATGCAGTTTGACTGGAGTGCCATCTGGCCCGCCATTCCAATTTTGCTGGAAGGCGCCAAAATGACGCTGTGGATTTCCGTCCTCGGCCTGGCTGGCGGCTTGATAATCGGCCTCGTCGCCGGTTTCGCCCGCTGCTTTGGCGGTTGGATTGCGAACCACGTAGCGTTAGTCTTCATTGAGATCATCCGCGGCACCCCCATCGTCGTCCAGGTCATGTTTATCTACTTCGCCTTGCCAATGGCGTTTAATGATTTACGTATTGACCCGTTCTCGGCGGCGGTGGTGACTATCATGATCAACTCCGGTGCCTATATCGCAGAAATCACCCGCGGGGCGGTGCTCTCTATTCACAAAGGCTTCCGTGAAGCAGGCCTGGCCCTCGGCCTGTCCCGTCGCGAAACCATCCGCCACGTGATTCTGCCGCTGGCGCTGCGCCGTATGCTGCCGCCGCTGGGTAACCAGTGGATCATCAGCATCAAAGATACCTCGCTGTTTATCGTCATCGGCGTGGCTGAACTGACCCGCCAGGGCCAGGAGATTATTGCCGGTAACTTCCGCGCGCTGGAAATCTGGAGCGCCGTTGCCGTGATTTATCTGATCATCACCCTGGTGTTGAGCTTTATTCTGCGTCGTCTTGAAAGAAGGATGAAAATCCTGTGATTGAATTTAAAAATGTTTCCAAGCACTTTGGCCCGACCAAGGTGCTGCACGATATCGATCTGAAGATCAACAAAGGCGAAGTGGTGGTGATTATCGGGCCGTCCGGTTCCGGCAAATCAACCCTGCTGCGCTGCATCAACAAGCTGGAAGAGATCACCAGCGGTGAACTGATTGTCGATGGTCTGAAGGTCAACGATCCGAAAGTCGACGAGCGCCTGATTCGTCAGGAAGCGGGCATGGTATTCCAGCAGTTTTACCTGTTCCCACATCTGACCGCGCTGGAGAACGTCATGTTCGGGCCGCTGCGCGTGCGTGGTGCCAACAAACAAGCCGCCGAAAAACTGGCGAAAGATCTGCTGGAGAAAGTCGGCCTCGCCGAACGCGCTCATCACTACCCTTCCGAGCTCTCGGGCGGGCAGCAGCAGCGCGTGGCGATCGCCCGAGCCCTTGCGGTGAAGCCAAAAATGATGCTGTTTGATGAACCGACCTCAGCCCTCGACCCGGAGCTGCGTCACGAAGTACTGAAGGTGATGCAGGATCTGGCCGAAGAAGGCATGACCATGGTTATCGTGACCCACGAAATCGGTTTTGCTGAGAAAGTGGCATCGCGGCTGATCTTTATCGATAAAGGGCGCATTGCCGAAGATGGCGACCCACAGGTGCTGGTGAAGAACCCGCCGAGCCCGCGTCTGCGCGAGTTCCTGCAACACGTCGCCTGATGTCTCCAACGGCTCCCCACCCAGGGGAGCCGTTTTCCAGATTACTCTCACGCCTTTCAACTTCTATACTTAATCGTTTTGAAGAAGAAAGGAGTCTCCCGTGCCGTGGATCCTGTTATTGCTCGCCTCGCTGTTTGCCGCTCCGCTGTCGGCAGCCACGTTGCCAGGCGTTGCGGCGGCCACCGCTGAACAAGCACCCGCCAGCAGCGAACCCGACCTTGAGACCAAAAAAGCGGCCTATGCGGCGCTGGCTGACGTACTGGAAAATGAGAGCGCGCGCAAGGAGCTAATCGACCAGCTCCGCTCCGCCGCCGCCACGCCGCCGCCGGCCAGCACCCCGGCGCTGACGCCGCCGGAAGTGACCGATGAACGCACGGTGCTGGAAAACGTCACTCAGGTTAGCCGCGAGTACGGGGAGCGCTTTGCCTCACGGTTCTCGCAGCTGTGGCGCAATATCACCGCCTCGACCCACAAACCTTTCCATGCCGACACCTTCCGCAACGCCGCCAGCTACTTCCTGCTGCTGGCCTCGCTGGTATTTGCCTTCTGGTGGCTGGTGCGTCTGGCAGCCCTGCCGCTGTATCGCAAAATGGGCCAGTGGGGACGGCGTAAAAACCACGACCGCAGCAACTGGCTGCACCTCCCGGCAACCATCGCCGGGGCGTTTATCTTCGACCTGCTGCTGCTGGCACTGACGCTGTTTGTCGGCCAGATGCTCAGCGATCGCTTTAACGGCGGCAACCGGACCATCGCCTTCCAGCAAAGTCTGTTTCTCAACGCCTTCGCCCTGATTGAGTTCTTTAAAGCCATACTGCGGCTGATATTCTGCCCGCGGGTGGCGGAACTTCGGCCCTTTGCGATAAGCGATGAGGGGGCAAAATACTGGAACCTGCGCCTGAGCGCACTCAGCAGCCTGATCGGCTACGGTCTGATCGTGGCGGTGCCGATTATCTCCAACCAGGTCAATGTGCAGGTCGGGGCGCTGGCGAACGTAATCATCATGCTGTGCATCACCCTGTGGGCGCTGTACCTCATTTTTCACAATAAAAAAATGATTACCCTCGGGCTAATCCAACTGGCAGACCGCTCGCTGGCCTTCTTTAGCCTGTTCATCCGCGCGTTTGCGCTGGTCTGGCACTGGCTGGCCTGCGCCTACTTTATCGTGCTGTTTTTCTTTTCGCTCTTCGACCCCGGCAACAGCCTGAAATTTATGATGGGGGCGACGGTGCGCAGCCTGGCAATCATCGGCGCCGCGGCGCTGCTCTCCGGCATTTTGTCACGCTGGATTGCCAAAACCATCACCCTGTCGGCGCAAACGCAGCGTCTTTATCCGGAACTGCAAAAACGCCTCAACGGCTGGATCTCGGTTTCGCTAAAGGCGGCCCGCATCCTGGTGGTCTGCGTCGCCGTGATGCTGCTGTTGAGCGCCTGGGGTCTGTTCGATTTCTGGAACTGGATACAACACGGTGCCGGGCAAAAAGCGGTGGATGTGCTGATCCGCATTGCGCTGATCCTCTTTTTCTCCGCCATCGGCTGGACGCTGCTTGCCAGCCTGATTGAGAACCGCCTGGCTTCCGATATTCACGGTCGCCCGCTGCCCGGCGCCCGTGCCCGTACGCTGTTGACGCTGTTTCGCAACGCGCTGGCGGTCATCATCAGCACCATTACGGTCATGATCCTGCTGTCGGAAGTGGGGGTCAATATTGCCCCGCTGCTGGCCGGTGCCGGCGCGCTGGGTCTGGCCATCTCCTTCGGCGCCCAGACGCTGGTGAAAGATATTATCACCGGTATTTTTATCCAGTTTGAGAATGGGATGAACACCGGGGATCTGGTAACTATCGGTCCGTTAACCGGTACCGTGGAGAGGATGTCGATTCGGTCCGTCGGCGTGCGTCAGGATACCGGCGCGTACCATATTATCCCGTGGTCTTCGATCACCACCTTCGCCAACTTCGTGCGCGGTATTGGTTCGGTGGTTGCCAACTACGACGTCGACAGACAGGAAGATTTGGATAAAGCCGCTCAGGCCTTGAAAGCGGCGGTAGCGGATGTGATGGATCAGGAGGAGATTCGTGGGCTGGTGATCGGCGAGCCGTCCTATGCCGGACTGGTCGGCCTGAGCAATACGGCGTTTACGCTGCGGGTCACCTTCACCACCCTGCCGCTGAAACAGTGGACGGTCCGCTTTGCCCTCGACACCCAGGTGAAAAAGCACTTCGACCTGGCCGGGGTTCGCGCACCGGTGCAAACCTATCAGGTGCTGCCGATGCCCGCCGCGATTTCAGCCCCCGTGGCACCGCCGATGCCTTCAGAGCCAACGTAATAGTGTCAGCCCGCCTGGGCTGACCATTCGCGCTGGCTCTCAGGCCAGTATTACAGTGGACGGCGGCGTTTGGCCTCATCCATAAAGGTCCAGGCGATAAAGCGGCTCTGCTTCTGCCCCTGGGCCATCTCTTTTTTCACCACCTTCACCGCCCCAACGTCGGTCAGTGCACGGTACAACGGCGGCAGGTTATCGCCACGTGAAACCAGCGAGGTAAACCATTTTACCTGGCGACCAAAGGCCTGGCTTTCACGGATCATCTGGGTGATGAACGCCACTTCGCCACCTTCACACCACAGCTCCTGCTGCTGGCCGCCGAAGTTCAACACGCTGTCCGTCCCCAGCCCCAGGTTACGGCGCTTGCGCTCACCGCCGGCCTGCACGCTGGCGGCAGAGTCGTGGAACGGCGGGTTGCATAACGTCGCCTCGAAGGTCTCGTTTTTATGAATGATTCCGCTAAAGATTGCGCCGCTCTCTTTCTGCCGACGCAGACGGATTTGACGACTGAGCCCAGGATTGGCGCTGATGATCGCCTGCGCGCTGGAGAGCGCTTCCTGGCTGATCTCGCTACCGGTGAAACGCCAGCCATACTCATGTACGCCAATCAACGGATAGATTAAGTTGGCACCGGTCCCGACGTCCAGGATGCTGGCATTCTCGGGGATCGTGCCGCTATCCAGCGCCAGCAGGTCGGCCAGATGGTGGATATAATCCGCCCTTCCCGGCACCGGTGGGCATAAAAAGCCGTCCGGAATATCCCAGTGTTTCACCGCGTAAAAGTGCGCCAGCAGGGCCTTATTCAGCGCTTTCACCGCCAGTGGATTGGCAAAATCAATGGTCTGCTCGCCCACGGGATTCAGGGTGATAAAGCCTTGCAGCTCAGGGTGAGCCTGGCATAGCGCGGGCAAGTCATAACGTTGATGGTGACGGTTACGCGGGTGTAATCCCGGTTTCTGGGCTTTCATGGCAATCTCCTTTGAACAGCCGCGTAAGATACCCGTTGACGGCGGCGCGGTAAATAAGGGAGTCTGGATATCTACTCTTCGGTTACGGGTGTTCTATGTATTTCTATCAACCTTCACAGGGACATGGCCTGCCGCACGACCCGCTCAACGCGATTATCGGACCACGGCCCATCGGCTGGATTTCTTCTCTGGACGCCGCCGGGCAGCGCAACCTTGCTCCATACAGCTTCTTTAACTGTTTTAACTATCGGCCACCAATTATTGGCTTTGCCAGCAGCGGATGGAAAGACAGTGTACAGAATATTGTCGAAACCAAAGAATTTGTCTGGAACCTCGCGACCCGCGAGCTGGCGGAAGCCATGAACGAAACCTCGGCCAGCATTCCGCGCAGCGAAGATGAGTTTACGCGTGCCGGGCTGACCCCTGCAGCCAGCCGCCTCGTCGCCGCACCTCGGGTCGCAGAAAGCCCGGTAAACTTCGAATGCCGGCTTTCGCAATGCATTCGCCTGACCACCGCCGATGGTGACGCTGTCGATAGCTGGCTGGTTCTGGGGGAAGTCGTGGCGGTGCATATCGACGATGCTCTACTGGAAAATGGCATCTATCAGACCGCGAAGGCCCGGCCGATTCTGCGTGCCGGTGGGCCAAGCGCCTACTACACGATTGATGAGAGCCTGCGCTTCGATCTGATCCGCCCGGACGCCCGCTAGCGCCTGCGGTGCCGCCATCCTCTGTTGCCCGGCCGGCTGGTCAGGCAACAGGTTTTTCTGCCCGTCTGATGCCCAAAAAAACCTTTGGTTTCGCTGATTTATCCCACCGCTCCTGCCAGAAAGACCTAAACTTAGAGTATGTCCCATGCTGTTAATGAGGATATGCTCATGAAAAGACATCCGCTGTTACTCATCCCCATCGTCTTTGTCACCCTCTCTTTTATTGCCCATGCCGGGACGCCCCCATCGTCGGTCAGCGACGAGAGCGGCCCGTTACGTCCGGTCGGTAGCGTATCGGCTTCCGGCGCCAGCAATCTCGATGATTTAGAAGCGAAACTGGCGGAAAAGGCCCGGGAACAAGGGGCTGTCGCCTGGCGCATCAACGCTGCCAACGGCAGCAATAAAATGTCGGGCACCGCCATCATCTATAAGTAATGTTCATGTTTACGGGCCAGCCCGACCAGCTCGCTGGCCCTGCCATCGCCCACAGGCCCGCCGTGGTTCGGTATCTCTATTTATGTAGAAAAAATGCAGTTCATGTAAATAAATGTGTTTATTTTTCTATTAATGAGTGATAAAAATTCGCCGTCATTTGATAATAGTTATCAAAATCATTATCAAACGCATTGTTATTTTAACAAATCACCTGCAGTGGACACCACGAAGCATTGTTTTGCCAGTGGTCATAATGACTAATTAAAACAATAAGTTGCTCATTGAAAATGGATAAAAAACATCAGCTACCGTTCAGTAGCTTTAGCTCGCTGACAATTTTCACCGGCCTGTGTCTCAGCCTTTCTCCAACAGGTCAGGTACTGGCAGCCGACAGCACTGAACAACATGCCGACGAAACGCTAATTGTTGAAGCGCAAACCCCGTCGTTATATGCCCCGGCACAATCCGCCGATCCGAAGTTTTCCCGCCCGATCGTTGACACGACCCGAACGGTTACGGTGGTCTCCGAGCAGGTGATGAAAGATCAGGGCGTCACTAACCTGACCGATGCGCTCAAAAACGTCCCGGGGGTCGGGGCCTTCTATGCCGGTGAAAACGGCAACTCATCGACCGGTGATACGATCTACATGCGCGGGGCCGACACCTCCAACAGCATTTACGTTGACGGTATTCGCGATATCGGCAGCGTCACCCGCGACACCTTCAATACCGAGCAGGTTGAAGTGATCAAAGGCCCGTCCGGTTCCGACTACGGACGCAGCGCACCAACCGGCTCGATCAATATGATCAGTAAACAACCTCGTCTTGCCTCCGGCATTGATGCCTCCGTCAGCGCAGGTAGTGCCTGGTCCCGCCGCGGTACGCTGGATATTAACCAGGAAATTGGCGACACCAGCGCCGTGCGCCTGAATTTGATGGGTGAGAAAAACCACGATGCCGGACGGGATCGTGTCGAAAATGAACGTTACGGCGTGGCGCCTTCGATCGCTTTTGGCCTCGACACCGGAACGCGCCTGTATCTTAACTATCTGCATGTCACCCAGCACAATACGCCTGACGGCGGCATCCCGACCATTGGCCTGCCGGGGTATTCTGCACCATCCGCTGGCACCGCCGCCCTCAACAGCTCAGGCAAAGTTGCCACCAGCAATTTCTACGGTACGGATTCCGATTACGACGACTCCACTACCGATACCGTGACCATGCGCTTCGAGCACGATCTGAACGATACCACCACGATCCGCAACACCACCCGCTGGTCGCGCGTGAAACAGGATTACCTGATGACCGCCATCATGGGCGGTGCGTCCAACATCACCCAGCCCGATCCGAACGACGTGGGTACCTGGACCTGGTCGCGCAACATGAACACCAAAGACGTCAGCAACAAAATCGTCACCAACCAGACGAACCTGACCTCGACCTTCTACACCGGTACGGTGGAGCATGACGTCAGCACGGGCATCGAGTTCACCCGCGAAACCCAGGTCAACTACGGGGTTTACCCGATTACCGCGCCACCGGTGAACATCTACCACCCGAACAGCGGCGTTTCCGTGGGCGGTCTGAACCCCAGCGGCGCCAATGCCAACGGGCAGACGGATACCTTCGGCGTATATGCCTTCGACACGCTGCAGATCACCCGTGATTTCGAGATTAACGGTGGCATCCGTCTGGACAGCTACCAGACCAAATACGACAGCTCAAGCCTGTGTGGCGGTACCGGCCGTGGTGCCATCGCCTGCCCGACCGGCGTGGCGAAAAATACCCCGGTCACCACCGTCGATACGTCCACCAGCGGCAACCTGGTTAACTGGAAAGCCGGGGCGCTGTATCACCTGACCGATAGCGGCAACATCTACGTCAACTACGCTATCTCGCAGCAACCACCGGGCGGCAACAACTTCGCCCTGGCACAGAGCGGTACCGGCAACAGCGCCAGCCGCACTGACTTCAAGCCGCAAAAAGCGAAAACCAGCGAAGTGGGCACCAAGTGGGAAGTAATGGATAAGCGCCTGCTGCTGACGGCGGCGATTTTCCGTACCGACATTGAGAATGAAGTCGAGCAAAACGACGACGGCACTTACTCGCAGTACGGTAAAAAGCGGGTAGAAGGCTATGAACTGTCTCTGGCCGGCAATATTACCCCGGACTGGCAGGTCATCGGCGGCTATACCCAGCAGCGTGCCAGCATCAGTGAAGGGGCTAACGTGGCCCAGGACGGTACCAGCGCGTTACCGTACACCCCGGAGCACGCCTTTACCGTCTGGAGCCAGTACCAGGCCAGCGATGCGATTGCGCTTGGCGCGGGTGCACGTTACGTTGGCAGCATGCGTCGCGGAAGCGATGGTGCCGTCGGGACGCCGTCCCACACCGAAGGTTACTGGGTGGCCGATGCCAAAGTTGGCTATCGCATCAACCGTAACGTCGATCTGCAGCTGAATGTCTATAACCTGTTTGATACCCATTACGTCGCTTCCATCAACAAGAGCGGCTACCGTTATCACCCGGGCGAGCCACGTACGTTCCTGCTGACCGCCAATGTGCATTTCTGATCCGATACGGGGCGTTAACGCCCCGTTTTCTCTGGAGAACCAAAGATGATGTACCATATTCCCGCCGTCCTCAGTCCGCAGGACGTTGCCGCGTTTAACCAGCGCTTGCAGCAGGCCGAATGGGTAGACGGTCGCGCCACTACCGGCGATCAGGGCGCGCAGGTGAAGAAAAACCAGCAGGTGGATACCCGTAGCCCGCTGTATGACGAACTGCAGAACCACGTGCTGGCGGCGCTAAATCGCAGCGCGCTGTTTTTCGCCGCAGCGTTGCCAAAAACGATCTCCAGCCCGCTGTTTAACCGCTACCAGCAGAGTGAAACCTACGGTTTTCACGTTGACGGTGCAGTACGCAGCCACGCGCAGAACGGCTGGATGCGCACCGATCTTTCCGCCACGCTGTTCCTGAGCGCCCCGGAGAGCTATGAAGGCGGCGAGCTGGTGATTAATGACACCTATGGTCAGCATTCGGTCAAACTGCCGGCCGGCGATCTGGTGCTCTACCCTTCCAGCAGCCTGCACTCGGTGATGCCGGTCACTCAGGGCGTGCGCGTGGCCTCCTTTCTGTGGGTGCAGTCGATGATTCGCGACGACAAACGACGCGGCATGCTGTTTGAGCTGGATCGCAATATTCAGACCCTGAAAAGCCGCCACGGCGAAAGTGATGAAGTGCTGTCCCTGCTCAACCTGTATCACAACCTGCTGCGAGAATGGTCAGAAATCTGACCTTTATCGATGCTTTTTCTGCGCCCGCTTTTCTATACTGATATTCATATCCCATCCCAGTAGACGTAGATTGTTGCAGCCAGTTTGAGCACGGACGGCGCGGAACAACCGGAGCGTACACGCAGTACGTGAGAATTGTATTCGCTTCGCTCACCCTTCGGGCCGCCCTGAAGGGCGTTCAAAGATAAATCTTTGTGAGCACTGCCCAGGCCCAAAATGGCAAATAAAATAGTCTACTAAGTAACGCTGAATAGAGGTGCAGCATGGCATCAGGCTGGGCAAACGACGGCGCGGTACAGGATCAAATCGACAGTACCATCGACGATGCGGTCGCGCGGGCGAGAAATGCGCTTCCCAGCGGCGAGAGCCACAAATTTTGTGATGAATGCGGAGAGCCGATTCCGGAGGCCCGGCGTAAGGCGATCCCGGGGGTCAGGTTCTGCGTGAAGTGCCAGCAGGATAAAGATTTACATAACAATACATTTTCAGGATATAATCGCAGAGGATCCAAGGACAGCCAGCTTCGCTGACTCTCCTTTACCGTTCATTACCGCAGAAGGCGTTATCTTTTCGCGCACGTTTTTTGGCGAATAAAGTAGCAATCTGTGCCCTTCAAAGTTTCTTCACGCCGCTGTCGCCTTTGCGGTGACTTTCGTGGCAAATAATTTATTAATATTCAATAAATTAATAATGGTTCAAAAAAATTGATGGAGACTGTTAATTTCCTTCGATTTTATATCTCGCAAAAAAACGTGATACTTATCACATCGACGGAACATCGTCCCCTTAACAAAATAACCTGCGAGAGATTGACTATGAAAACCATTAAATATGCTGCCGCTGCTATTGCTCTGTCTGCCCTGTCCTTTGGTGCTTTTGCCGCTCAGCCGGTAACGTCGGCTCAGGCTGAAAGCATGAACAAAATCGGTGTTGTTTCTGCGGAAGGCGCAACGACGCTGGACGGTCTGGAAGCAAAACTGGCTGAGAAAGCAAGTGCTGCTGGCGCAACCGGCTACAGCATCACTTCTGCAAACAGCAACAACAAATTGAGCGGTACCGCGGTTATCTATAAATAAGCGCGACGCACAGCCATACAGTATTACCCCCTGAAAAACCCTTGAAATACCCTTGTTTTGCCCGTCCGTGCCACCGGACGGGCTTTTTTTTGCGTGCTACCCTGCAAACAACCTGTATGTAACTCGCGGGCTACCAGTGCTCTGCGACTTTCGCCAGCCCCTGCTCAAGCGTGGCTGCTTCGCCAGTGGCAACCAGGCAGCATGCCAGCTGAATGCGCAGCGACGGCGGCAGCGGTTCGCTCCCTGCCATGCAGCGCTCGATCCAGCGAGCGGTCACCAGCGGATCTTTCGATTCCGGGAGTACGACAGGCGCCTCCGCGGCCTCGGTTTGCCGTTCATACAATACCTGCGCTTGCGCCCCAGCAATCAGGCTAATCTGCGGACAACGCTGCGGGTTGGCATAGACTTCACCCTCCGTGCCGTGCATCAATAACGCCCGGCCGCCGGTCTCGGCAAAAAAGGCGGCAACCCGGCCGACATACTCCGGATGCGAGACGCTCGACAGACGCAGCGCCGCATCTTCAGCAAACGGCGTCGCCAGTTTCGCCAGAGTATGGGCACTGTTACGCACCCCCATCCGCCAGCGCAGAGCCAGCTGCTTTTCCAGCGGTGGGCAGAATGCGCCGACCGGAATATAGACCGGCTCGTGGCTGTCCAGCCTGGCCTGCGCCTGGCCGGCATGTCTCGTTGCCGGGATGCCCATCAGCTCAAAAATCGTTTCGGTCAGTACCCGGGTTGGATCGTGGCTGACGCCATGAACCACCACCGGGAAGCCGAGCTTATGCAGCAGCACCGCCAGCAGCGGCGTCAGGTTGGCCTGTTTACGCGCACCGTTATAGCTGGGGATCACGATCGGCATCGGCCTGGCGACGGGTGGCGTCAGACGCAAGGTCTTCTGCTGCATGGCTTCATAGAAGCCTTTCATTTCCGCTTCGCCTTCGCCTTTAATGCGCAGGGCGATTAAAATCCCGCCCAGCTCCAGCTCGGCTACGTCGCCATCGAGCATTCGCGAGTAAAGCGCGCGGGCAGTATCCACATCCAGGTCACGCGCGTGATTTTTCCCGCGCCCGACTTCTTTAATGATCTTGCTGTAGTCCATCGAAGACTCCTGTTAGCTGCTCACATCGCCGACATCGCATTATTATCGCCGTTTACGGCGGGTCTGTTTGGCTTTCGTTTTGCCGGTAACCTCAGGGACGGCAGGCTGTTCTATTGGAAAAACGGGTAATGCATTCAGTAGACGCTTACCATAATTTTTGGTCAACAGACGCTTGTCATAAATCACCACTTCGCCCCAGCAGCTATGGCTGCGGATAAGGCGGCCGACCTGCTGAATCAGATTGAAAGAGGCGCTGGGCAGACTTTGCACCTCGAACGGGTAGCGATTCAGGCTTTTGAGCCATTCCCCTTCGGTAATCACCACCGGACTGTCGATCGGCGGAAAAGCGATTTTATGAATATGCACCTGGCTGAGCAACTCACCTTTGAGATCCAGCCCTTCGGCAAAGGACTGAAGCCCCACCAGCACGCTGCGCTCGCCGCCTTCAACCCGTTTGCGATGCAGTTCCACCAGCCGGTAGCGTGGTTTATCACCCTGTACCAACAGAAGTAAACGCAGGTCGGTGACGTGCTCCAGAAAACGTTGCATCGCCCGGCCGCTGGCAAACAGCACCAGCATCCCGAGGTGTTTTTTACTCTCGACCTGCTCGCGGAAATAGGCCGCCATTTCGGCGATATGCTGCTCTTCGGTATCGATCAGCGGCTCGTAGTGCATCTGCGGGATAATGATTTTGCCCTGCTCGACGTGGTTGAAGGGGGAATCCAGCGCCACAAAACGGTCGCCCGCTTTCTCCTTCAGCCCGCTCATCTCCTGCAGACGTGAAAAACTGTTCAACGAGCGCAGCGTCGCGGAGGTGACGACAATATGCGGCACGCTGCGCCACAGCAATCTTTCGAGCTGATCGCTGACGCGAATGCCGACGCAGTGGAACCAGATATGCGCCTGCCCGTCACGCATATCGCGCGTGACCCATTTTGTCACCGGCGCACCGGAAGACTGGGCCAGCGATGCCAGCCGCCACAGCTTACTCTGGCTTTCGAACATCCCCAGCGCGCGGTTCATCTGCAACAGTACCCGGTGCAGGCGAACCACATCGTGGCTGCCGGTTTTCTCACCAAGATCGTTGAGGAACAACTCTGCCAGCCCGCGCAGCATGTCGGTGAGTTTTGCCAGCCGCTGGCAAATGTCCATCACCTCCTGCGGCAGCTCGCCCATCGGGAAGCGATGCTCGGCTTCCTGACCGGCGGGCAGATACAGCGAAAGAATGTTATTCAGCGAGGCGATCAGCTCATACAGCTCTTCACAGTGGCTGGTCAGACGCTCGGGATTCGCCAGCGGCGGCGTGGTTTTAGGGCGGAACTGCTCCATGCAGGTCGCCACCAGCTTGCTGAACAGGTCCAGTTGCAGCCGGTACCACGGGGCCGTCATTTCGGCGCTCATCTCCAGCGCATCGCGGGCGACGTCCGGGAGATGATGGCCTTCATCAAGCACCAGCAGCAGGTTTTTCGGTTCCGGCAGCACCGCTTCGCTCTCCATCGCCGCCATCACCAACGCATGGTTCGCCACCACGACTTCTGCCTCCTGGATTTCGCGCCGGGCGACGAAAAACGGACATTCGCGGTAGTAGTGACAGTTGCGGTTCAGGCAGCTGGCTTTATCGGTGCTCAGACGGCTCCACAGCGCATCGTCGACGGGTTTATCGGTATGATCGCGCAGGCCGTCCCACCGGTAGCTGTCGAGATCGCTTTTCAGCGTTGCGCACAGCACCTGCTCGGCCTGATTCTTCGGCGTCAGGTCGTCATCCAGAAACGCCAGCAGGTCCTGCTGCGTGGGCTCGGTGCTGGCCAGCGCAGTCAGGTTACGCGGACACACGTAGCGCCCGCGCCCAAAAGCGGCGGTAAAACGCAGGTCGGGGATGATTTTGCGCAGTAGCGGCAGATCTTTGCTGTAGATCTGATCCTGCAGCGCCACGTTGGCGGTACTCACCACCAGCGTTTTCTGCTCCTCACGTGCGATAGCAATCCCGGGGATCAGATAAGACAGGGTTTTCCCGACGCCGGTGGGGGCTTCAATTGCCAGGTGTCGCCCTTCTTCCCCGGTGAGCGTTTTCGCCACATCAGCAATCATCTGCCGCTGCGGTGGACGGGGAATAAAGTCCGGAATCTGTTCCTGAAGCGCCTTATACCAGGCGGCGATTTGCGTTTTTAGCGCAGAGGTCAAAGCCATGAGAAAACCTGAATACTGTATAAACAGCCACTATTGTGACACTTTTTGCCTGCCGGGAGGAATTTCTTTCTGCGTAATGTGGAATGAGGCTCGGGATTTGATAACGCCCGGGCGCGAGTCGCAGGGCAAGCAGGGAAACGCCCTGGATGACGGCGTAATTGCCACCATCCAGGGGACGTTTACTTCACCAGGCAACGACCCGATGAAGTAAACTGCGGGAGGTGCCGTTACTCAGCCGCCGCGGGTTTACGCGGACGACGGCGACGCTGCTGCTCGCCGGTCGGCTTCGCATCGCCGATACGACGAGAAGGCTTAGCCCCGGCTTTCGGCGCCTCGCCATCCTGACGACGTGGAGCAGACTGCTGGCTGCGGCCCTGACCCTGAGCGTTACGCCCCTGACCCTGACCACCGCGGCCCTGGCCCTGACCACGACCACCGCCGCCGCCACGTTGCTGGCGACCGTTCTGAATCGGCTCGGCTTTGATCGACGGATCCGGCGCATAGCCCGCAACGGCGATACGGGGGATCTCTTTTTTCAGCAGACGTTCGATGTCATGCAGCAGCTTATGCTCGTCGACGCAGACCAGCGACAGCGCTTCGCCGGTAGCGGCAGCACGACCGGTTCGACCGATACGGTGAACATAATCTTCCGGTACGTTTGGCAGCTCGTAGTTCACCACATGTGGCAGCTCTTCGATATCCAGACCGCGCGCGGCGATATCGGTAGCCACCAGCACGCGAATGCTGCCGGATTTAAAATCGGCTAAGGCACGAGTACGGGCGCCCTGGCTCTTGTTACCATGAATGGCTGCGCTGCGAATGCCGTCTTTATTCAGTTGCTCGGCCAGATGGTTGGCGCCGTGCTTGGTGCGGGTGAAGACCAGCACCTGCTGCCAGTTACCTTCGCCGATCATCTGTGACAGCAGTTCCCGCTTGCGCTTCTTATCAACGAAATGCACGTGCTGCGTCACCTGCTCGGAAGCGGTGTTACGGCGAGCCACTTCGATCTCCAGCGGGTTATGCAGCAGCTTTTCCGCCAGAGCTTTAATATCGTCAGAGAAGGTGGCGGAGAACAGCAGGTTCTGTCGTTTGGCCGGCAGCTTCGCCAGTACGCGACGAATATCGTGGATAAAGCCCATGTCCAGCATGCGGTCGGCTTCGTCCAGGACCAGCACTTCAACCTTATCGAGGCTGACAGCATTCTGGTGCTCAAGATCCAGCAGACGCCCAGGAGTCGCCACCAGCACATCAACGCCGCTGCGCAGTTTCATCATCTGCGGGTTAATGCTCACGCCGCCGAAGACCACCAGCGAACGGATGTTCAGGTACTTGCTGTAGTCGCGTACGTTTTCGCCGATCTGGGCAGCCAGCTCACGGGTTGGCGTAAGGATCAGCGCACGCACCGGGCGACGGCCTTTAGCATGCGGCTCTTTCTGGATCAGATGCTGCAGCAGCGGCAGCGTAAAGCCCGCCGTTTTGCCGGTGCCGGTCTGGGCGCTGGCCATCAGATCGCGACCCTGCAACACCGCAGGGATCGCCTGCTGCTGAATTGGGGTTGGCTCAAGGTAACCTTGTTCGGCGACGGCGCGCAGGATATCAGGGTTCAGGCCAAGGGAATCAAAAGACATAACAACTCCAAACCGCCCCGGCCCATGACAGGCGTAGTTTTCGGGGAGATTATTGCAAAAGAGATGGCAAAAACCACAATGCCATGAAGGGGCGCAGTCTAGCAGGTTTTGTGACGTAGCGCATAAAATATCCCCTCGGGGTTTTTCCGCCGGATAATCCTCGTCACCCCTGCCTGGCAACATCGGATGTCACAGAAGTTCACAGAGAGTATTCACCATTCTGGACAGTTCCGCGAACCGGATATACTCTTAATCAATCGATTGATTAATTTTTTATACCGCGATGAATACGACACCAGCAACCACCAAAGGCGAACAAGCCAAAAACCAGCTAATTGCCGCCGCGATCGCCCAGTTTGGTGAATACGGTCAGCATGCTACCACTCGTGATATTGCCGCGCTGGCCGGGCAAAATATCGCCGCGATCCCCTACTATTTCGGATCGAAAGATGACCTGTATCTCGCCTGCGCGCAGTGGATTGCCGATTTCATCAGCCATAATTTTCACCCTCATGCCGACGCGGCAGAAACGCTGCTGAATACCCCGTCACCGGATAAGGCCGCCATTCGCGGGCTGATCCTGCGCGCCTGCCAGAACATGATTTTACTGCTGACCCAGGACGACACGGTGAATCTCAGCAAATTCATCTCTCGCGAGCAGCTTTCGCCAACCCCGGCCTATCAGCTGATCCACAGCCAGGTGATTGCCCCGCTTCACCGCTACCTGACCCGTTTAATCGCCGCGTTTACTGGTCTGGACGCTGATGACACACAAATGATTCTGCACACCCACGCGCTGTTGGGGGAGATTCTCGCGTTCCGTCTCGGCCGGGAAACCATTTTGCTGCGCACCGGATGGGTGCAGTTTGACGAAGAAAAAACTGAGCAAATTTACCAGGTTATCGCCTGCCATATTGATTTTGTTCTGCAAGGGTTATCGCAAAGGAGTCTGGGATCATGAAAAAACCCGTCGTTATCGTGTTGGTAGTTTTGCTGCTGATCGCCGCATGCGGCGGCGGCTGGTGGTGGTATCAAAGCAGTCAGCATCGGGAGCTGACCCTGTATGGCAACGTCGATATTCGGACCGTCAACATGAGCTTCCGCGTCGGCGGGCGGCTGGCATCGCTGAACGTTGATGAGGGCGATAAGATTCAGGCCGGGCAGACGTTGGGCCAACTGGATCGCGCTCCTTATGAAAACGCCTTACAGCAGGCGCAGGCCAATGTCTCCACCGCCCAGGCGCAATATGACCTGATGATGGCGGGCTACCGGGCGGAAGAGATAGCTCAGGCCGCCGCCGCGGTTAAACAGGCGCAGGCCGCCTATGACTACGCGCAGAACTTCTATCAGCGCCAGCTGGGGTTGCGCCAGAACAGCGCTATCTCGGTGAACGATCTTGAAAACGCGCGTTCTTCCCGTGACCAGGCGCAGGCAACGCTGAAGTCCGCGCAGGACAAACTGCGTCAGTATCGCGCTGGGAACCGCCCGCAGGAAATTGCCCAGGCCAAAGCCAGCCTTGAACAAGCACAGGCCGCTTTAGCGCAGGCGAAACTTGATCTGCACGATACGACGTTAGTCGCCCCGTCCGATGGCATGCTGATGACCCGCGCCGTCGAGCCGGGCAGCATGCTCAGCGCCGGCGGCACGGTCATGACGCTGTCGTTGACCCATCCGGTGTGGGTTCGCGCCTACATCGATGAAAAAAATCTCGGTCAGGCAACGCCCGGGCGTGAAGTGCTGCTGTATACCGATAGCCGCCCGAACCAGCCCTGGCACGGCAAAATCGGCTTCGTCTCACCGACGGCTGAATTTACGCCAAAGACCGTAGAGACGCCGGATTTACGTACTGACCTCGTCTATCGTCTGCGTATCATTGTCACCGATGCGGATGACACGCTGCGCCAGGGGATGCCGGTTACCATCACCTTCAGCAACGGGAACGGTCATGAATGAGGATGTTATCACCCTCAGCGGGCTGACCCGTCGCTTTGCCGGCATGGATCGCCCCGCCGTAGCGCCGCTTAACTGCACCATCCATGCCGGTTACGTGACCGGGCTGGTCGGCCCTGACGGCGCGGGGAAAACCACCCTGATGCGCATGCTGGCTGGGCTGTTGAAGGCCGACGACGGCAGCGCCAGAGTGCTCGGTTTCGATCCGATTGCCGACGACAGCGCGCTGCACGCGATCCTCGGCTACATGCCGCAGAAATTCGGCCTGTATGAGGACCTGACGGTAATGGAAAACCTCACGCTGTATGCCGATCTGCGCAGCGTCACCGGTGAGGCGCGCAAACAGACCTTCGCCCGGCTGCTGGAGTTTACCTCCCTCGGCCCCTTTACCGACCGGCTGGCAGGGAAGCTGTCCGGTGGGATGAAACAGAAACTGGGCCTCGCCTGTACCCTGGTGGGCGAGCCGAAAGTGCTGCTGCTCGATGAACCCGGCGTCGGCGTTGACCCGATCTCGCGCCGTGAGCTGTGGCAAATGGTGCACGAACTGGCGGGGGACGGGATGCTGATCCTCTGGAGCACCTCCTACCTTGATGAAGCGGAGCAGTGCCGTGACGTGCTGCTGATGAATGAAGGCCAGCTACTGTACCAGGGCGAGCCGAAAGCCTTGACCCAGACCATGGCCGGGCGCAGCTTCCTGGTCTCCAGCCGCGAGGAGAACAACCGTCGCCTGCTGCAGCGCGCGCTGAAGCTGCCGCAGATCAGCGATGGCGTAATCCAGGGGAAATCGGTCCGGCTGATCCTCAAAAAAGAGGCCACCATTGACGAGGTGCAGCACAACAGCCAGATGCCGGCGCTGGAAATAGCCGAAACCACCCCACGCTTTGAAGATGCCTTTATCGACCTGCTGGGCGGCGCCGCTACCGCCGAATCACCGCTGGGCGAGATAATCCATCGCGTCGAGGGAAACCACGATGAGACGGTCATTGAAGCCCAAAGCCTGACCAAAAAATTTGGCGACTTTGCCGCCACCGACCACGTCGATTTCAGCGTTAAGCGCGGGGAAATTTTCGGCCTGCTCGGCCCCAACGGCGCAGGGAAATCCACCACCTTCAAGATGATGTGCGGCCTGCTGGTGCCGACCTCCGGCAAGGCACTGGTGCTGGGCATGGATCTGAAAGTCGGATCCGGCAAGGCGCGCCAGCACCTGGGCTATATGGCGCAGAAGTTTTCGCTGTACGGCAACCTGACCGTGGAGCAAAACCTGCGCTTCTTCTCCGGCGTATACGGCCTGCGCGGCCGGGCGCAGAACGAGAAAATAGCCCGCATGAGCGACGCCTTTGGCCTTCAAAGCATCGCCAGCCATGCCGCCGATGAACTGCCGCTCGGTTACAAGCAGCGTCTGGCACTGGCCTGCTCGCTGATGCACGAGCCGGATATCTTGTTTCTCGATGAGC
The DNA here is from genome assembly GCF_051131745.1 of Klebsiella sp. R390. Classification (NCBI taxonomy): domain Bacteria; kingdom Pseudomonadati; phylum Pseudomonadota; class Gammaproteobacteria; order Enterobacterales; family Enterobacteriaceae; genus Klebsiella; species Klebsiella sp. R390. Next base: position 1,081,837 of record NZ_CP180445.1, read on the forward strand.
CAACCTCCGGCGTTGACCCCCTCACCCGCCGTGAATTCTGGCTGCATATTAATAGCATGGTGGATAAAGGGGTCACGGTGATGGTCACCACCCACTTTATGGACGAGGCCGAGTATTGCGATCGCATTGGCCTGGTGTACCACGGCAAGCTGATCGCCAGCGGCACGCCGGATGCCCTGAAGGCGCTGGCGGCGAACGATGAACAGCCCGATCCCACCATGGAACAGGCGTTTATCACCCTGATTCACGACTGGGATAAGGAGCATGCCCGTGAGCGCTAAGATCCTGTCATGGCGACGCGTCCGCGCCCTGTGTGTCAAAGAGACGCGACAGATTATCCGCGACCCCAGCAGCTGGCTGATTGCAGTGGTCATTCCCCTGCTGCTGCTGTTTATTTTTGGCTACGGTATTAACCTCGACTCCAGCAAGCTGAAAGTCGGCGTCCTGCTGGAACAGCGTAGCGAAGAGGCGCTGGACTTCGTGCATACCATGACCGGCTCGCCCTATATTGACGCCACGGTCAGCGACAATCGTCAGCAGTTAATTCAGTTGATGCAGGCGGGGAAAATTCGTGGCCTGGTGGTTATCCCGGTCGACTTCGACCAGAAGATGGCGCGCCCCGGCGACGATGCCCCGATTCAGCTGATTACCGACGGCAGCGAGCCCAATACCGCCAACTTTGCCCAGGGCTACATCGAGGGCATCTGGCAAATCTGGCAGCAGCAGCGGGCGGAGGATCGCGGGGAAACCTTTGAACCACTGATTGATGTCCAGATGCGCTACTGGTTCAACCCGGCCGCCATCAGCCAGCACTTTATTATTCCCGGGGCGATTACCATCATTATGACGGTGGTCGGCGCCATTCTGACCTCGCTGGTGGTGGCTCGCGAATGGGAGCGCGGCACTATGGAGGCGCTGCTGTCGACCGAGATCACCCGCGCCGAACTGCTGTTATGTAAGCTGATCCCCTACTATTTCCTTGGCATGCTGGCAATGCTGCTGTGCATGCTGGTGGCGGTCTTTATTCTCGGCGTGCCGTTTCGTGGTTCGCTGGTGATCCTGTTTTTGATAACCAGCCTGTTTTTACTCAGCACCCTGGGAATGGGGCTGTTAATTTCGACCATCACCCGCAACCAGTTTAACGCCGCGCAGGTGGCGCTCAACGCCGCCTTTCTGCCGTCGATTATGCTTTCCGGGTTTATTTTCCAGATCGACAGCATGCCGGCGGTGATCCGCGCGGTGACCTACGTGATCCCGGCGCGCTATTTTGTCAGCACCCTGCAGAGCCTGTTTCTGGCGGGCAACATTTCGGTGGTGCTGTTGGTGAACACGTTGTTTTTAATTGCCTCGGCGGTGATGTTTATCGGCCTGACGTGGCTGAAGACCAAACGACGTCTGGATTAAGATGCCGCATCATCCGGGAATAACAGGCCGTTTAGAGCCTATCCATAGAGAGGACTGACTATGTTTCATCGCTTATGGACATTAATCCGCAAAGAGCTGCAGTCGCTGTTGCGTGAACCGCAGACGCGGGCGATTTTGATTATGCCGGTCCTGCTTCAGGTGCTGCTGTTTCCCTTCGCCGCCACTCTGGAGGTCACCAACGCCACCATTGCCATCTACAACGAAGACAACGGTCGTCATGCGGTAGAACTGACCCAGCGCTTCGCCCGGGCCAAGGCATTCACCCACGTGCTGCTGCTGAAAAGTCCGCAGGAGATCCGCCCGACCATCGATGAGCAAAAAGCGTTATTGCTGATCCGCTTCCCGGCGGATTTCTCGCGCAACCTCGACACCAACCAGACCGCGCCGCTCCAGCTGCTGCTCGACGGGCGCAACTCGAACAGCGCGCAGATCGCCGCCAACTATCTGCAGCAGATCGTCAAAAACTATCAGCAGGAGTTGCTGGAAGGGAAAGCGAAACCCAACAACAGCGAGCTGATCGTCCGCAACTGGTACAACCCGAATCTCGACTACAAGTGGTTCGTGGTGCCGTCGCTGATCGCCATGATCACCACTATCGGGGTGATGATCGTCACGTCGCTGTCGGTCGCCCGCGAGCGCGAGCAAGGTACCCTCGATCAGCTGCTGGTGTCGCCGCTGGCCACCTGGCAAATTTTCGTCGGTAAAGCGGTACCGGCGCTGATTGTCGCCACCCTTCAGGCCAGCATCGTGCTGGCGATCGGCATCTGGGCCTATCAAATCCCCTTCGCCGGATCGCTGATGCTGTTCTACTTTACGATGGTGGTTTACGGATTATCGCTGGTGGGCTTTGGACTGTTGATTTCATCCCTGTGCTCGACGCAGCAGCAGGCCTTTATCGGCGTCTTCGTCTTTATGATGCCGGCGATTTTGCTCTCCGGCTACGTTTCGCCGGTGGAGAATATGCCGCAGTGGTTGCAGGACGTGACCTGGATAAACCCGATCCGTCACTTTACCGACATTACCAAGCAGATTTATTTGAAGGATGCGAGTCTGGATATTGTGTGGGGAAGTTTGTGGCCGTTGCTGGTGATTGCCGCGACTACCGGCTCGGCGGCGTATGCGATGTTTCGCAGAAAAATAGCCTGAACGCTTTAGGGGATTGCCGTCATCGTTCAGGCTGTGGCTGGGTTGGCTAGTCTGACCAACCCGGCCACACAGCTATCTGTGTTTATGCGGATTTGCGGGGTTGCTACCCTGATGCAGTCCGAACGCTTTAGGGTAGCGGCTTTTATCTTTCGCCAACAGTGATACCACCGCCGGACCTGCCAGAATCGCGAGGCCAGCCACGGCCAGCAGCAGATTGTTATGCAGCACGCGAGACAGCAGCCACAGCACAATTACCGCTACGCCAAAGTACCAGGTGGTGGTGAGCTCCTCAAGGAAGTCACCGACGTCACGCCAGCGTGAATCATGGTGACGCTGTAAAAACAGCATCGACAGTAACGTGACGCCATACAGCACGCACAGCCCTAATCCGACGTGCACCAACACGCCACTCATCCAACCCATCACCAGTACTGCCACGACCAGTAGATGCAACATAATCTGCCAACAACTGAGTCCAGTTGCGACGCGTACACGTTGTTGCCACTTCATGGCTTCTCTCCTGAAGGATCTTTATCTATAGCTCAGAGTACCGCACTTTACGGAAAATTCCGTAACACCGCATCTTTTTGTGACACCTACTACACTATTTCATTCAGGAAAGTGACATTGACTGGAGAAATATGGTCGAGAAATCGCACGGATGGTCGTTCAATGTACTGACCCTTAACATTCATAAAGGGTTTACGACGTTTAACCGACGCTTCATGCTGCCGGAGCTGCGTGACGCCGTCAGAAGCGTCAGCGCCGACATCGTGTGTCTGCAGGAAGTTACCGGCGAGCATACTATTCACCCACAGAATGTCGATAACTGGCCAGACGACCCCCATTATGAATTTCTGGCCGATTCGCTGTGGAGCGATTACGCCTACGGGCGCAATGCGGTCTACCCGCAAGGGCACCACGGCAACGCTGTCCTCTCCCGTTTTCCGATTGAATATGATGAAAATATCGATATTTCCGTGGGCGACAGTGAAAAGCGCGGCCTGCTGTACTGTCGGATAGCGGTTCCGCAAAGCACCGTGGCGCTGCACCTGCTCTGCGTGCACCTTGGCCTGAGCGCCCGGCAGCGGCGCGCCCAGTTGGCGATGCTCGCCGGACGGGTTAATCGCCTGCCCGCCGCAGAACCGGTGGTGGTTGCCGGGGACTTTAACGACTGGCGCCAGCAGGCTAATCATCCGCTGAAGGCCCAGGCCGGGCTGGAGGAGATCTTCACCCGCGCCCACGGTCGCCCGGCGAGAACCTTCCCGGCAGGTTTTCCGCTGCTGCGCCTGGATCGGATCTACGTGAAAAATACCCGCGCCAGCCACCCAACCGCGTTGGCGCGTCATCCCTGGCGTCGCCTGTCGGATCATGCTCCGCTAAGCGTGGAGATTCAGCTATGAAATGCCGTTGGCAGGAAGGAAACCGCATCCGCCTACTGGAGAATGGTGATAACTACTATCCGGCCTTGTTCGCCGCCATTGCGCGCGCGCAGCGCAAAGTGATCCTCGAAACTTTTATCTGGTTTGAAGATGACGTCGGCTGGCGGCTCCACGCGGCGCTGCTCCAGGCCGCCCGGCGTGGGATCCAGGTGGAAGTGCTGCTCGACGGCTACGGCTCACCCGACCTTAGTGCGGGCTTCGTCGATGAACTGAGCGCCGCTGGCGTGATCTTTCGCTACTACGATCCGCGACCGCGACTGCTCGGTATGCGCACCAATCTGTTTCGCCGCATGCATCGCAAAATCGTGGTAATTGATGAAACGACAGCATTCGTCGGGGGTATCAACTACTCCGCCGAACACATGACCGATTACGGCCCGGAAGCGAAACAGGATTATACCGTACAGGTCGAAGGGCCGGTGGTTCTGGATATTCTGCAGTTTGAGCTGGAAAACCTGCCGGATAACGCCTCTACCCGTCGCCGCTGGCTGCGCCGCCGACACCCACCGGAAGTTAACCGCAGCCCCGGAGAAGCCCAGGCGCTGTTTGTCTGGCGGGATAATCATGAACATCGTGATGATATTGAGCGACATTATTTGAAAATGCTGACCAGTGCCCGCCGGGAGGTCATTATCGCCAATGCCTACTTCTTCCCCGGCTACCGGCTGCTGCATGCGATGCGCAATGCCGCCCGCCGCGGCGTGCGGGTAAAGCTGATTGTGCAGGGCGAGCCGGATATTCCCATTGTCAAAGTCGGCGCCCGCCTGCTGTATCGCTATCTGGTCAAAGGGGGGGTGCAGATATTTGAGTACCGCCGCCGCCCGCTGCACGGCAAAGTGGCCCTCGCGGACGATCACTGGGCCACCGTCGGCTCCAGCAATCTCGACCCGCTGAGCCTGTCGTTAAACCTCGAAGCGAACCTGATTATCCACGATCGCGAGTTTAATCAGACCCTACGCGACAACCTTGACGGGCTGATTGCCCGGGACTGCAAGCAGGTGGATAAATCGATGCTCCCGACCCGCAGCTGGTGGAACCTGGGTCAGAGCGTGATTGCCTTCCACTTTTTACGCCACTTCCCGGCCTGGGTCGGCTGGCTGCCAGCCCATACGCCACAGCTGGCGCGGGTCAACCCGCCGGTTCAGCCGGAAATGGAAACCCAGGATCGGCTGGACGCACAAAATCAGGAAGTGTAATAACAGGCAATGATGTGAAGGAGATATCGCCCCGGCCACCTGACAGGTCCCGGGGCTGATAACGCTGGTGGGCGTCTCTTAACGGCGGTTGCCGAAAATACGCAGCAGCATCAGGAACAGGTTGATAAAGTCCAGATACAGCGTCAGGGCGCCGAGAATAGCGTACTTGCGTAGCGTTGAACCATCGCGGGTATCGATCTGCTCGCCGATGTTTTTCAGCTTCTGGGTGTCATAAGCGGTCAGGCCGACAAAGACAATCACCCCGATGTAGGTAATCACCCACATCAAGGCTTCACTCTTCAGCCAGAAGTTGACCAGCGACGCCAGCACAATACCAATCAAGGCCATAAACAGCATGTTACCGAAGCCGCTGAGATCGCGTTTAGTGGTATAGCCGTACAGGCTCATGATGCCAAACATTCCGCCGCTGATCACAAAGGTGCTGGCAATTGACGAGTAGGTGTAGACCAGAAAAATGCTGGATAGCGTCAGCCCGGTCAACGCCGAATAGAGCATAAACAGCGTGGTCATCACCCCTGCACTCAGCCGCTGTATCATCCCGGAAAGCACGAAAACCAGCGCCAGTTGGGCAATAACCAACCCGATAATGACCAGTTGGCTGGAGAAGATAAACATCCTCACCGCCGGGGTATTGGCGGCAAACCAGGCAATAAAGGCGGTCAGCAGCAGGCCGACCGTCATCCAGCCGTAAACCTGAGCCATATAGGTTTGCAGGCCGCTTCGCACCTGAACGATGGAATCTGAACGTGGGAATCTGTCCATGGCTATCTCCTGATTAACACGGTATCTCTGATTAAGAGCCTGGCCCATTAGGCTATTTTATTTGCCATTTTGGTCCTGGGCAGTGCTCACCATCCTCACGTACTGCGTGTACGCTCCGGTTGTTCCGCGCTGTCCGAGCCCAAACTAGCTGCAACAATCTACGCCTACTGGGATAGGCTCTAAGCGTATCACACTACCAGCGCTCTGCCGCCTGACGATCGCTATCGCGGGCGTCCACCCAACGTTCGCCTTCCGGTGTCGCTTCACGCTTCCAGAACGGCGCACGGGTTTTCAGGTAGTCCATAATGAACTCCCCGGCCTCAAAAGCGCTGCTGCGGTGCGCGCTGGTCACGCCGACAAACACAATCTCTTCGCCCGGCCACATTTCGCCGATGCGGTGAATCACCGTCACCCGACCCAACGCCCAGCGCTCCCGCGCCAGTTCGACGATTTCCGCCAGCGACTTTTCCGTCATCCCCGGATAGTGTTCAAGGGTCAGCGCCTTCACGCTATCGCCAAGATTGTGGTTACGCACTTTGCCGGTAAAGGTCACTACCGCGCCGTCTTCATCGCGTTCGGCCAGCCATGGGTATTCGTCACCCACGCAAAAGCGTGCGGGGCTGACGACAATGCGGGTCTGCGTCATCTTAACCCCCCGTGACCGGTGGGAAAAACGCCACTTCGTCACCGGAAGTCACCGGGTGGTCAAAGCGGGTCAACGTCTGATTGACCGCCGCCAGCAGCTTGCCCGCCTCCAGCGCCAGCGCCCAGCGATCGCCCTGGCTGGCGAGCTGCTGGCGAATGGCTTCCACCGTCAGCGGCGCGTCGGCCTCAAGCGTCAGGGCATCGGTACCGACCAGTTCGCGCACCTGAGCAAAAAACAGAACCTTAATCATGGGTCTCGTCCGCCTTAAAATCACCGGATTTGCCGCCGCTTTTCGCCAGCAGGCGAACCGGGCCAATCACCATATCTTTTTGCACCGCTTTGCACATATCGTAAATCGTCAGCGCCGCGACGGAGGCCGCGGTCAGCGCCTCCATCTCGACCCCGGTTTTCCCGGTCAGGCGGCACAGCGTCTCGATGCGTACCCGGTTCTGTTCCGGCAGCGCCTGCAGGTTGACTTCAACCTTGCTCAGCATGAGCGGGTGGCACAGCGGGATCAGCTCCCAGGTCCGTTTGGCGGCCTGAATACCGGCAATACGGGCGGTGGCGAAAACATCGCCTTTATGGTGGCTGCCGTCGACGATCATCGCCAGCGTCGCTGGCTGCATCTCGACCCAGGCTTCGGCCCGGGCTTCACGTACGGTTTCCGCTTTGGCGGAGACGTCCACCATGTGCGCTTCGCCAGCGGCGTTAATATGCGTCAGTTGTGACATCGCTTATTTCTTAAGATGAGAGATAAAGTTGCACGGGCGCGTGCGCGCATCCAGCTGCGGGGCAATGATGTTGTCCCATGCGGTACGGCAGGCTTTGGTTGAACCCGGCATGGCAAAAATCAGGGTATGGTTCGCCACCCCGGCAATGGCCCGGGATTGCAGAGTCGAGGTGCCTATTTCCTCGAAGGAGAGCATGCGAAAGACTTCACCAAACCCTTCCACTTCACGATCGAACAACGGCCGGAGCGCTTCCGGCGCCTGATCGCCATCGGTAAAACCGGTCCCGCCGTTAATCAGCACCACCTGGACGTCATCGCTGGCAATCCACGCTGACACCTGGGCGCGAATGGCATAACGGTTCTCTTTCACGATAGCCTTATCGGCGATGTGGTGGCCCGCCTCCTGCGCCGCGTCACGCAGCCAGTGGCCTGAGGTGTCGTCCTCTTCGCCACGACGGCTGGATACGGTGAGAATAGCAATACGGGTCGGGGTAAACTCAGCGCTGGCCTGACTCATTTGTTCGCTCCTTTAGAATCAATTATCCGCCAATATACGACAGGTTTTGCGTAATACCGGTGTTGCCCTGATGCAGGAAATGGGTTTGCTTTTTATGGGTTAAGGCTTCAGAAATGCGTGCTTCCAGCGCCGCCTGCTGCTGGTCTTCGGCAAGCAGATCGCGTAAATCCACGCCACCGTCGCCAAACAGACACAGATGCAGTTTACCCACCGAGGAGACGCGAAGCCGGTTACAGGTGGCGCAGAAATCTTTCTCGTACGGCATGATAAGGCCAATTTCACCGGCATAATCCGGGTGGCAAAACACCTGCGCCGGGCCGTCACTGCGCTGGCTAATCTGGTGGATCCAGCCGCGGCGCAGCAGCTCATCGCGCAGGACCATGCCGGAGATATGGTGACGGCGAAACAGGTCGCTGCCCTCGCCGGTTTCCATCAGTTCAATAAAGCGCAGCTGGATGCGGCGCGGTTGGATCCACGCCAGGAAGGTGTCGAGCTGATGATGGTTCACATCGCGCATCAGCACGGTATTGACCTTCACTTTTTCGAAACCGGCGGCGAAGGCGGCGTCGATACCGTCCATCACCTGCTGAAATTTATCCTGGCCGGTAATCGCGTGAAACTGACGCGCATCAAGGCTATCGACGCTGACGTTAATCGCCGTCAGCCCGGCGTCACGCCACTGCTGCACGTCACGCGCCAGACGATAGCCGTTAGTGGTAACCGCAATCTGGCGAATAGCACTGTTTTCACGCACCGCGGCAATAATGTCAGCAAAATCACGACGTAACGACGGTTCACCGCCGGTCAGGCGCACTTTCTCCGTGCCGAGGGACGAAAAGGCACGCGTCACGCGACGCACTTCGTCAACGCTGAGAAAGCCTTTGTTGGTGACCGCGCCGGGCTTGTAGCCATCCGGCAGGCAGTAGGTGCAACGAAAGTTACACACATCGGTAATTGACAGGCGCAAGTAATAAAACTTACGCGCAAACGCGTCGGTAAGCTGGGAAGCCATATACACCTTTCCAAATACGGGAGACGCGGTCATTTCTTTCCACGCCCTGGTGACAGGCGGAGCCGTCACGGCCAAAGCACCATATCTTGCGACACAGGTACAGGGGCTAGAGTGTTAACAGGTTAATGCCGATAGTAGCGCGGATACGACGGTTTCGCCATTTTCCATTTCGTTATATAATTATGTATATATCGATACGATCGTGCATTTTCGTTACAGAATAGCCAAAAACCAGGCTTTTGCATTGATATCGGTCAGTTTGTCAGGATCCGCCCATCGTCTTTTAGGGGTAGATCGGTTACTGTGAGCCCGTTTAATTGATATTAAGGAATCTCTATGCGTACTCGTACGTTCGCCGATCTCGATCGCGTGGTGGCACTGGGCGGCGGGCACGGTCTGGGCCGGGTGATGTCGTCGCTCTCTTCGCTCGGATCGCGCCTGACTGGTATTGTCACAACCACCGATAACGGCGGTTCGACGGGTCGTATTCGTCGCTCCGAGGGCGGTATTGCCTGGGGTGATATGCGCAACTGTATTAACCAGTTGATCGCCGAACCCAGCATCGCGTCGGCAATGTTTGAGTATCGTTTTGCCGGTAATGGCGAACTTTCAGGCCATAACCTCGGAAATCTGATGTTAAAGGCGCTCGACCACCTGAGCGTGCGGCCTTTAGAGGCCATCAATTTGATCAGAAATCTGCTGAAAGTGGACGCCTTTTTGATCCCGATGTCGGAACAACCGGTGGATTTGATGGCCATTGACCATGAAGGCCATGAAGTTTACGGCGAGGTCAATATTGACCAGTTGCCCTGCGTCCCGCGAGAACTGATGCTTTTCCCACCGGTGCCCACCACCCGTGAAGCAGTGCAGGCCATTGCACAAGCCGATTTAATCCTGATTGGGCCGGGCAGTTTCTACACCAGCCTGCTGCCTATTCTTCTGTTGGATGAGATGGCCCAGGCCCTGCGCCGCACGCCCGCCGCGATGGTGTTTATCGACAACCTTGGCAAAGAGCACAGCCCGGCCGCCAGCCTGACGCTGGCAGACCGCGTCGGGATTATGGAACACTATATCGGCAAGCAGGTGATTGATGCGCTGATCGTCGGGCAGAACACCGATATCAGCGGTCTGGAGAACCGGACCATCGTTCAGACGCGGCTGGATGCGGTTGATGTTCCCTATCGTCATGACCGGGCGCGCCTGCGCAACGCGCTGGAGGAAGCCATCCAGGCAATGGGTTGATGAACCATAAGATAACGGTGACGCCAGGGCTGCCATCGTTATCTTAAAATCTTAAGGTTGTCTTAAATAAACAGTGGCACCATGGCAACTATCATACTCCCAGGATAGTTGTTATGTCGCTTTTGTCTCTACGTCGGCCGATCATGAGCCGGACGCTGTATCTGATTCTCTTTGCGCTGTATATCGGGCTGCTGCTGAACCTCGCGTTCTATCGCCAGGTCTTCACGCTGTTGCCGGTCAACAGCCTGCATAACTGGTTGGTGTTCCTCAGCATGCCGGTGGTCGCTTTCAGCGTGATGAATATTCTCACGACACTGGCCTCTTTCCTTAAGCTCGACCGTCTGGTTATTAGCCTGTTCATTCTGCTCAGCGCTTCGGCACAGTATTTTATCTGGACCTTCGGAGTGGTGATTGACCGCGCCATGATCACCAACATTCTGGATACCACGCCGGCAGAAAGCTTTGCCCTGATGTCTGGCAAGATGGTCCTGACGCTTGGCTTGTCCGGTGTACTGATGGTCGCGCTGGCCTGGTGGGTAAAAATTGCTAAGCCGAAGACGGTATGGCGCGGCATCCTGATGCGCCTGCTGAGCATCGTTGTCTCTGCGTTGCTGATTATGGTGGTCGCGGCGCTGTTTTATAAAGATTACGCCTCGGTATTTCGCAATAACAAAGAGCTGGTGAAGTCACTGAGCCCGTCGAACAGCATCGTGGCGATTAACTCGTGGTATTCCCATAACAAGATGGACAATCTGCCGCTGGTGAAAATTGGCGAAGATGCCACCCAGAAAGCGGAAATGCGTCAGGGGCCGCGCAAGAATTTAACCATTCTGGTGCTCGGCGAAACCTCACGAGCGCAAAACTTTTCCCTCGGCGGCTACGAGCGCGAAACCAACCCACGCCTGAAACAAGACGATGTGGCCTACTTCGCCAACACCACCTCATGCGGTACCGCCACCGCGGTATCAGTACCCTGCATGTTCTCCAATATGCCGCGCGCCCATTATGATGAAGAACTGGCGCACCATCAGGAAGGCGTGCTGGATATCCTGCAACGCGCCGGCGTTCAGGTGCTGTGGAACGACAATGACGGCGGTTGTAAGGGCGCCTGTGACCGCGTACCCCATCAGAATGTCACCGATCTGAAGCTGACCGGTCAGTGCATCGATGGCGAATGTTACGATGAAGTGCTGTTCCATAATCTGGAGAGCTACATCGATAATTTGCAACAGGACGGTATTATCGTGCTGCACACTATCGGCAGCCATGGTCCGACGTACTACAATCGCTATCCTGCTGAATTCAAGAAATTTACCCCAACCTGCGAGACCAACGAAATCCAGAGTTGTAGCCAGCAGCAGTTGACCAATACATACGACAACACCATCTTGTATGTCGATTATGTGGTGGATAAAGCCATCAAATTATTGCAGTCAAAGCAGGATAAATTTACCACCAGCCTGGTGTATCTCTCCGACCACGGTGAGTCGCTGGGCGAAGATGGAGTCTATTTACACGGACTGCCGTGGTCCATCGCGCCGGATACGCAAAAACATGTGCCGATGCTGATCTGGCTGTCCCCGGATTACCAGCAGCGCTATGGCGTCTCCAACCAGTGTCTGCAACAGAGAGCTAAAACAGATTCTTATTCTCAGGATAATCTGTTCTCCACCCTGCTCGGGCTGCTGGGGGTCAACACCCACGAGTACCGGGCAACTGACGATATTTTAACGCCATGCAGAAGCGAGGCCGGTTGATGAAAATCTTAGTCATTGAAGACGACGCACTCCTGTTACAAGGGTTGATTCTGGCGATGCAAAGCGAGGGGTACGTCTGCGATGGCGTCGCCACCGCCCATGAGGCCGCGCTGTCTCTTGCCAGCAACCACTACAGCCTGATCGTGCTGGATTTGGGTCTGCCGGATGAAGACGGCCTGCACTTCCTGGCGCGCATGCGCCGGGAAAAATTCACCCAGCCGGTACTGATCCTTACCGCCCGCGACACCGTCGACGATCGGATTAGCGGTCTCGATACCGGGGCAGATGACTATCTGGTGAAACCGTTCGCCCTGGAGGAGCTGAATGCCCGCATCCGCGCCCTGCTCCGCCGCCATAATAACCAGGGCGACAATGAGATGTCCGTCGGCGATCTGCGGCTGAACATCACCCGTCGTCAGGTCTGGCTGGGGGATAATGCGCTGGATCTGACGCCGAAAGAGTATGCCCTGCTCTCACGCCTGATGATGAAAGCGGGTAGCCCGGTGCATCGCGAAATCCTCTACAACGATATCTACAGCTGGGACAACGAGCCGGCCACCAACACGCTGGAGGTGCATATCCATAACCTGCGCGATAAAGTCGGCAAGGCCCGTATTCGTACGGTCCGGGGATTTGGCTATATGCTGGTGAAGCAATCAGAGACGGAATAACGCCATGGCACTGTTCAATAGTGAAAACTGGACGATGCGTCATCGCCTGCTGCTGACCATTGGCACCATTCTGGTGGTCTGCCAACTGATCAGCGTCTTCTGGCTGTGGCATGAAAGCAAAGAGCAGATCCAGCTGCTGGTGGCTAGCGCCATTGAAGGACATAACAACCAGAAACACGTTGAGCACGAAGTGCGTGAAGCGGTTGCCAGCTTACTGATCCCCAGCCTGCTGATCGTCGGCCTGGCGCTGTACATCAGCATGCTGGCGGTGAGAAAGATCACCCGTCCGCTGTCGACGCTGCAATGTGAACTCGAAAGCCGCACCCCGGACAACCTGCAGCCCATCACCTTGACGGAGTCGGTACCGGAAGTGACGGCGGTGACGACGGCCATCAATCAGCTGGTGTCCCGACTGAACCTGACGCTCGACCGTGAACGGCTGTTCACCGCCGATGTCGCCCATGAGCTGCGCACGCCGTTAGCCGGTCTGCGCCTGCACCTGGAGCTGATGGCCAGGGCACACAACGTCGAGGTGACGCCGCTGATCCAACGTCTGGACCTGATGACCAACAGCATCTCGCAGCTGTTGCAGCTGGCCCGTGTTGGTCAGTCGTTTTCCGCCGGTAGCTATCAGCGTGTTGCGCTGCGCGAAGATGTGATTGAACCGGTTCGTGATGAGCTGGAGACGATGCTCGAACAACGCCAGCAAACGCTGGAAGTCGTCTGCCTGTCTGAGAGTGGCTGTGAGGACGTGATTGTCTCCGGCGACGCGACGTTATTGCGGGTAGCGCTGCGTAATCTGGTGGAAAATGCCCATCGTTACAGCCCGACAGAGTCGGTAGTCAGAATCTCCATTCAGGCGGGCGCCACGCCGGTTATCGCGGTGGAAGATCAGGGGCCGGGGATTGATGAAGCGAAAAGCGGTGAGCTGAGCAAAGCGTTTGTGCGCATGGACAGCCGCTATGGCGGGATTGGTCTGGGGTTAAGTATTGTGACACGCATCGTCCAGCTACATGATGCCCAGTTCTTTTTACATAACCGCCAGCCGGGCCCTGGTGTACGGGGCTGGATTCTGTTTCCAGAAGTCTCACGTCAGAAGGTCAAAACCCACTGATGGAAAAAGGCGACCACCACGATAAACGCACAGGTGACGGCCAGGTATTCACGGAAGTTTGATTTTTGCATGACACTATCCTCATCAGTATGAGGATAGTGTCGCCTGGCAAGATTAAGCTGACATTAAGCCAGCCAGTAAATGCAGCACGAAAGGTAAAAAATCAACGCGCCGTCACACCGTACTGCCGGTCCAGCGCGATGATTTCCGCAATCCAGGTTACGAAGCGGCAATAAACAGCTCGCGCAGTTGATGCAGCTGGTCGCGTATCTGCGCCGCCTCTTCGAACTCGAGGTTCTGCGCGTGCTGCATCATCAACCCTTCCAGCTCGTGAATTTTCTGCTGCAGCGCTTTCGGCGTCAGCACCACTTCCGGGGTATCTGCCTCGACCGGCGAACGTGATTTGCCGCGCCCTTTGGCTTTGGTCTTAGCGATGTTGCTGCCCAGCGCCAGAATATCGACCACTTTTTTATTCAGCCCCTGCGGGGTAATACCGTGCTCTTCGTTATAGCGCTGCTGTTTCTCACGACGACGCTCCGTCTCGCTGATGGCTTTCGCCATCGAGGCGGTGATCTTGTCGCCATACAGAATCGCTTTACCGTTGATATTACGCGCCGCACGGCCAATGGTCTGAATCAGCGAGCGTTCGGAACGCAGGAAACCTTCTTTGTCAGCATCGAGGATCGCCACCAGTGAGACTTCCGGCATATCCAGCCCTTCACGCAGCAGGTTGATGCCCACCAGCACGTCAAACTCGCCCAGCCGCAGGTCGCGGATGATTTCCATGCGCTCAACGGTGTCGATATCAGAGTGCAGGTAGCGCACGCGCTCGCCGTGCTCTTCGAGGTACTCCGTCAGGTCTTCCGCCATGCGTTTGGTCAGGGTGGTCACCAGTACACGTTCGTTGATGACCACCCGGGTACGAATTTCTGACAGCAGGTCATCAACCTGGGTAGCCACCGGACGCACTTCGATAATGGGATCCAACAACCCGGTCGGACGGACCACCTGATCGACCACCTCATCGCCAGATTTTTCCAGCTCATACGGCCCCGGCGTTGCCGACACGTAGATAGTCTGCGGCGCCAGCGCCTCAAACTCTTCAAATTTCATTGGACGGTTATCCAGCGCGGAAGGCAGTCGGAAGCCGTACTCCACGAGAGTCTCTTTACGCGCCCGGTCCCCACGATACATGCCGCCGATTTGCGGGATGGTGACGTGGGATTCATCGATAACCAGCAAACCGTCTGCCGGCAGGTAATCGAACAGCGTTGGCGGTGGCTCGCCCGGACCACGCCCGGAGAGATAGCGCGAGTAGTTTTCGATGCCGGAGCAGTACCCCAGCTCGTTCATCATCTCGAGGTCAAACTGCGTACGCTGCGACAGCCGCTGCTCTTCCAGCAGCTTATTGTTGTCCAGCAGCACTTTGCGCCTTTCCGCCAGCTCGACTTTGATCTCTTCCATCGCCTGCACAATACGCTCACGCGGCGTGACGTAGTGCGTTTTCGGGTAGATGGTAAAGCGCGGGATGGTGGATTCAACCTGGCCGGTGAGCGGGTCAAACAGCGACAGCCGCTCGACCTCTTCATCAAACAGTTCGATCCGCAGCGCAACGTCGTCTGACTCTGCCGGGAAGACGTCAATTACTTCTCCGCGCACGCGGAAGGTGCCGCGCTGGAAGGCCTGATCGTTGCGGGTATACTGCAGCTCCGCCAGCCGGCGCAAAATCGCGCGCTGGTCGATGAGCATCCCGGTAGTCAGGTGCAGCATCATCTTCAGGTAAAGATCCGGATCGCCCAGGCCGTAAATGGCCGACACCGATGCCACCACCACCACATCGCGCCGCTCAAGCAGCGCCTTGGTCGCCGAGAGGCGCATCTGCTCGATGTGTTCGTTCACCGACGCGTCTTTCTCAATGAAGGTGTCAGAGCTCGGCACGTAGGCTTCAGGCTGATAATAGTCGTAGTAGGAGACGAAATACTCCACCGCGTTGTCCGGGAAGAACTCTTTCATTTCACCGTACAACTGTGCCGCCAGCGTTTTGTTCGGCGCCAGCACCATGGTCGGGCGCTGGAGATCGGCAATCACGTTAGCGATGGTGAAGGTCTTACCCGACCCGGTCACCCCCAGCAGGGTTTGATGCGCCAGGCCATCTTCCAGCCCCTCTTCCAGACGCCGAATGGCTTCCGGCTGGTCACCAGAGGGACGGAATGGGGAATGCAGCGTGAACGTTTTACTCATATGTCTGACCCTGAAGAAGGATGGTACGCCTGGTGGTATGCGGCAGGTGTTTAATTCTACCCTTCGCGCCAGCTTTTGCCAACAAATAATACTGTACATAAAACCAGTATCGCATTATTGTTTATGCTTACCGTGGCGGGAAGATGACTCATTTTGGGGTGAAAGCTGACCATCTTGCAGAATAATCCGCCAGACAGTAGGGTTATCCCCAGAAAAATTTATCATTTAACATTTGTCAAGCAAGGTAATGAATCTTTTATGGCAGCAGGTGACACTTTCCTTACAGCCATTGCTTTTATTCAACTATTTGATATTTAATGATATTAAACAAAAGATGGGTTTCGCGCCAATTCAGCCGCAGGCCGCGTAATCTCTAGCTTACCGCAAGTTCTCTAACTCTAATACACAAGGTTATCCACAGGAATAGTGGATAAGTGTCTGCAGCCCAAGACCACTGCCACCCCGCCGAAATCGACCGGCCGTCAAAAACCAGCGCCTAAAAAAAATTATCGAATTATTTTTGATATTTATCAGCTAAAGACGCCTGCCTTTTTGTTGCTTTCTGCACCATTTTTCATGCGCTTTAGCACCGGGAAAGTGCAACCGTCTCGTTGACCCAGCGCCGTCATGGCCTGTGATACCTGTTCTGACAGAAAAAACCGGAACATCTTTTTCCTGGCAAGAGATTTGCAGAATCTTCATGTCGCTCACTATCCCCGAAAAGGAGAAAACGTCTATGTTGAGTCTACGCGCAGTCAATCAGTATTACGGAAGCCAGCACACACTATGGAATGTCGACCTTGAACTACGGTCCGGCGAGTGCACCTGTGTGATGGGACTTCAGGGAATGGGGAAAACCACGCTCATTAACTGTATTACCGGCCATCTCCCGGTCGCCAGCGGCAGCATGACCTGGCAAGAGATCGGTTCGCCACCCTGCGATATCACGCCGCTCTCCGCGCAATCCCGGGCGATTATTGGCATCGGCTATGTGCCGCAGGACAAGCGGATTTTTTCACAGCTCAGCGTGGAAGATAATCTGCATATTGCGCTAGCAGCCGGCGGCAACCCAGGGGCGGTGGTGAAAGGTGAGATTTACGATTTATTCCCGGATTTGTACGGTCAGCGCCAGCATAAAGGCGCGATGCTGACCGAGGATGACCAGTACCAGTTGGCGCTGGCCAGAGCGCTGATTGTCCAGCCGCGCCTGCTGATCCTTGATGAACCGTCGCGCGGCAGCGGCCATCACTTCATGCATAAGCTGGGGGACTTACTGGTGCGTCTGAACCGCGATATCGGCTTAACGGTGCTGCTCGCTGAACAGCACCTGCCGTTTATTCGCCGGGTGGCGGATCGTTTTTGCCTGCTACACCGTGGGCGTAACGTGGCGCAGGGCAGCGTTATTCAGCTGGATGAACCGCTGCTGGCGCAATGGATGACGCCTGATCCAGCGCGTTAAGGTCAATATACTGTCCGAGGTCGTCGCGC
This sequence comes from Klebsiella sp. R390, assembly GCF_051131745.1. Taxonomy (NCBI): domain Bacteria; kingdom Pseudomonadati; phylum Pseudomonadota; class Gammaproteobacteria; order Enterobacterales; family Enterobacteriaceae; genus Klebsiella; species Klebsiella sp. R390. The sequence continues at coordinate 1,099,247 of NZ_CP180445.1, forward strand.
TGCGCGGCGTCCGAAAGCCACGGGATCTCCCCCAAAAACGGCGTCGGCAGCAGGCGTTTCAGGGTCGCCAGATACTCGGTATGGCGCCTGCCCGGCGGCTGAATATCGTTGGCGATCCAGCCGACTAACGGCAGCCCCGCCTGGCGTACCGCCTGGGCGGTGAGCAGCGCATGGTTGATGCACCCCAGTTTGATGCCCACCACCAGAATAACCGGCAGCTGCTCATCGCGTACCCAGTCGGCAAAGGTCAGCGTAGGAGATAGCGGCGTGAACCAGCCGCCAGCACCTTCCACCAACACCCACTCGGCAAGATTTTCCAGCTCGCGCAGACCGGCAGACAGCGCCCCGGCCGTAATCGGCCTCCCCTCCTCCGCGCTCACGATATGCGGTGACGTCGGTTCCTCGAAGGTCAGCGGGTTCACCTGGGCGTAGCTCAGCGCCACGGCGCTGTTGCGCTGCAACGCCAGCGCATCGTCATTGCGCAGCCCCTGCGCCGTCAGCTCGCTTCCGGACGCTACCGGCTTATAGCCCGCGCTTTTCAGCCCCGACAGCTTCGCCGCCTGTAATAACGCGCAGCTGGAGATGGTTTTCCCGACTTCAGTGTCGGTTCCGGTGACAAAAAAACGTTTAGTCACGTTCGATGACTCCTGTAAAAAGATGGTACGTCAGCGGGCACTGGCCCTGCTGTTGTGGCCAGGCCAGCTGCAGCTGATGCAGTTTTCCCCGGCTCAGCGGTGCGGTATGGCGCCCTTGATGCAGATGCGTGGCGCCGATCCCTTTCAACGAGCGCATCGCGCTCAGGGCATCGACAAACGGCAAGCTGATCTCATGGACCTGCCCGACGGCCCGCCGCCCGTTCAGCGCCTCGCGCACCGCCTGCTCGCTGAGAAAGCGATTGGCATGCGGATGATTATCGATGGCGCGCCAGGCCTGATTCAGCTCCGGCAAAGAACCGGACAGCAGCGTGGTAAATGCCACCTTGCCGCCGGGACGCACCACTCGGCACAGCTCGTCAATAGCGCCGACAAGGCTGTCGCACCACTGTACCGCCAGGTTGCTCCAAGCCAGATCGACGCAGGCATCAGGCAGCGGCAGCGACTCGATATCGCCCTCCACGTAACGGTCGGCGCACTGGTCATGCCGCGCCTGGGCCAGCATTTCAGCCGAAAGATCCAGTGCGGTGACCTCGCTTCCCGCCTCGCGCCAGTAGCGGCTCATGCTGCCAGGACCGCAGCCGGCATCCAGCACCGCAGTAAAGGCCCGACCATTGAGCTGATGCAGCAGGCGTGCGGCGCTGATGCGCTGGAGCGCGTCGTGTTGCGAATAATGGCTGGCCGCCCGGCCAAAGGCTGCGGCAACCGCGTGTTTATTGACCCTCGCCATGCAGCACCTCCAGCAGTCGGCTGATGTCAGTGTCGTCATGCGCGGCGGTCAGCGTCAGGCGCAGGCGCGCGCTTCCCGTCGGTACCGTCGGAGGACGAATGGCCGATGCCCAGCAGCCCTGTTCACGCAGACGCGCCGCCAGCCGTAAGGCCCGGCCGTTGTCACCGACAATCAGCGGTTGAATCGCGCTGCGTGATGCGCTCAGCATCCCTGGGAATGTGGCCATGCCGTCGCGGAACTGCGCCACATGACGCGCCAGTTTTTCCCGCCGCTGCTGACCGTCATCGCTGCGGATCACCGCCAGCGCGGCGCTCAGCGCCACTGCCTGAGCCGGCGGCATCGCGGTGCTGTAAATCAGGTGACGGGCAAACTGCAGCAGATAGTCCGCCAGCGCGTCGTCGCACAGCACCGCCGCGCCGCTGACGCCAAAAGCTTTACCGAAGGTCACCACCAGCAGCTCAGGGCGGACGTTCTGCGCATGGCAACTACCGCGCCCCTCCTCACCCACCACACCAATTCCGTGGGCATCATCCACCAGCAGCCAACCGTCGGCGGCCCGGGTCGCCTGAGCAACGGCGGCAAGCGGAGCGCTGTCGCCATCCATGCTGAATACCCCTTCCGTCACCACCAGCTGTTGTCCCGCCAGTGGCTTGTTCAGTAATTCGCTCAGTTGCTGCACGTCGTTGTGCGCAAAACGCCTGAGCGCAGCCGGACTCAGGCTGGCGGCTTCCAGCAGAGAAGCATGGCTCAGCCGGTCCGCCACCGTGCGGTCGTCCTTGCCGAGCAGCGCGGCAATCAGCGCCTGATTGGCGGCAAATCCGGAGATAAACAGCAGCGCGCGCGGATAGCCCAGCCACTCCGCCAACGACGCTTCCAGCTGGTGATGCGCCTCGCTGTAGCCGCTGACATGGCCGGAGCCGCCGCTGCCAACACCGTAGCGCATCGCCCCTTGTTGCCAGGCGGCGATAATTTCCGGGTGTTGACTCAGCCCAAGATAATCATTGCTGGAGAAATTGAGCCAGCGCTGGCCGTCGCGGGTAAGCCAGCGTCCGGCTCCCTGCTCCACCGGCTGACGGTGGCGAAAGGCATCCGCCTCCCGTCGCTCGCTCAGCGCCTGGTCAATACGTTGCTGCCAGCTCATAGCGCCGCCGCGTTGTAATATTCCTCAGTGTCCGGAGTACGTAATACCTGCTCGAGGCGCTGCTGCTGTTCGTTATCGCCTTCCAGAACCGCCGTCTGTTGCGGATTAAGTCCGAGCTTGCGGAACAGCTGCAGGTCTTTGTCCTCTTCCGGGTTTGGCGTGGTCAGCAGTTTGCAACCGTAGAAAATCGAGTTGGCGCCAGCCATAAAGCACATCGCCTGGGTCTGCTCGCTCATCTGCTCACGTCCAGCGGACAGTCGCACATAGGAGGATGGCATCATGATGCGCGCCACCGCGATGGTGCGAATAAAATCAAAGGCATCGACGTCGTCGTTATCGGCCAGCGGTGTCCCCTTAACCTTGACCAACATGTTGATAGGGACGCTTTCCGGCGGCGTCGGCAGGTTTGCCAGTTGCAATAGCAGCCCGGCGCGGTCTTTCTCCGTTTCGCCGAGGCCGACGATCCCGCCTGAACAGACCTTAATCCCGGCATCGCGCACTTTGTCGAGGGTATCCAGACGCTCCTGGTAGGTACGGGTAGTGATGATGTTGCCGTAGAATTCCGGTGAGGTATCCAGGTTGTGGTTGTAGTAGTCCAGACCGGCTCCCGCCAGACGCTGTGCCTGGTCATCGGTCAGGGTGCCGAGGGTCATACAGGACTCCAGCCCCATCGCCTTGACCCCTTTGACCATCTGCTCGAGATACGGCATATCGCGCTCGTGCGGGTTTTTCCACGCGGCCCCCATGCAAAAACGGGTTGAACCGGCGTTTTTCGCCTGACGCGCTGATTCCAGCACCTGCTCCACTTCCATCAGGCGCTCAGATTCCAGCCCGGTTTTGTAGCGTGCGCTCTGCGGACAATATTTGCAGTCTTCCGGGCAGGCGCCGGTTTTAATCGACAGCAGCGTACTGACCTGGACCTGGCGCGGGTCAAAGTGCTGGCGGTGGATCTGCTGCGCTTCAAACAGCAGCTCCAGGAATGGTTTATTAAATAACTCAGTAACTTGCGACATTGTCCAGCGTGCGTGGTGAGCCATTGGCCTCTCCAAAGGGTTTTGTTAATTGTCGGTTCGGTTTATACTCGTAAACCTAAATGTTTTCATAATGGTTTACAAGTCGCTTATGACAACGGACGATCTCGCCTTCGATCGGCGCCACATCTGGCACCCCTATACCTCAATGACTTCCCCTTTGCCGGTTTATCCGGTGGTGGCTGCTCACGGCTGCGAGCTGTCCCTCGCCAGCGGTGAGCAGCTGGTTGACGGCATGTCGTCATGGTGGGCGGCGATCCACGGCTACAATCACCCGCGCCTGAACGCGGCGATGAAAGCGCAGATTGACCAGATGTCACACGTGATGTTTGGCGGCATTACCCACCCTTCGGCAGTCGCACTGTGCCGTCAGCTGGTGGCGATGACCCCGGCATCGCTGGAGTGCGTGTTCCTCGCCGACTCCGGCTCGGTGGCGGTGGAAGTGGCAATGAAAATGGCCCTGCAGTACTGGCAGGCGAAAGGCCAGCCGCGCCAACGGTTTTTGACGTTCCGCAACGGCTATCACGGCGACACCTTTGGCGCGATGTCGGTCTGCGATCCGGACAACTCCATGCACAGCCTGTGGCAGGGTTATCTGCCGGATAACCTGTTTGCCCCGGCGCCCCAGAGCCGCTTTGACGGGGAATGGGATGAGCGGGATATGGTGGCATTTGCCCGACTGATGGCGGCCCATCGCGAAGAGATTGCCGCGGTGATCCTCGAACCGATAGTCCAGGGGGCGGGCGGAATGCGGATGTATCACCCGCAGTGGCTGAAGCGCATTCGTCAGATGTGCGACCGTGAAGGCATCCTGCTGATTGCCGATGAGATCGCCACCGGATTTGGCCGTACCGGCAAGCTGTTTGCCTGCGAACACGCAGGAATTGCGGCGGATATTCTGTGTCTCGGTAAAGCGCTGACCGGCGGGACCATGACGCTGTCGGCCACCCTGACCACCCGGGACGTTGCGGAGACCATCAGCAATGGTGAAGCGGGCTGCTTTATGCACGGCCCGACGTTTATGGGCAACCCGCTGGCCTGCTCGGTGGCGGCTGAAAGCCTGAGCATCCTCCAGACCGGCGAGTGGCAGCAGCAGGTGGCGGCCATTGAAACACAGCTCAACGCCGAACTGGCCCCGGCGCGGGAATCACCGCTGGTGGCCGATGTCCGGGTGCTGGGCGCCATCGGGGTGGTGGAGACCCGCCGCCCGGTCAACATGGCGGCACTGCAGCGGTTCTTCGTCGAGCAAGGGGTATGGATCCGCCCGTTCGGCCGCCTGATTTACCTGATGCCGCCGTATATCATTACGCCAGAACAATTGAGTCGCCTGACGCAGGCGGTGAACGCTGCGGTTCAGGAAGAAATATTTTTTAGCGAATAAGGGACGGTAATGCTGCGCCACACGCGCTACACTTCTTTGCTAATCAGTAGATTAACCTGAGGAGAGGCGATGAAATTAATCAGTCATGATTTGCTGGATGGCGCAAAGCTGCCCAATCGTCATGTATTCAACGGCATGGGCTACGATGGCGACAATATTTCACCCCATCTGGCGTGGGACGAAGTCCCTGAGGGAACCAAAAGCTTCGTGGTGACCTGCTTTGACCCGGATGCGCCGACCGGCTCCGGCTGGTGGCACTGGATTGTGGCCAACCTTCCTGCTGATACCCGCGTTTTGCCGCAGGGTGCCGGTTCAGGTCAGGCGGAACTGCCCGAAGAAGCGATTCAGACCCGCACCGATTTCGGCCTGCCGGGCTACGGCGGCGCGGCGCCGCCGAAGGGAGAAAGCCATCGCTATATCTTTACCGTACATGCGCTGGATGTTGATAAAATTGATGTCGATGAAGGCGCCAGCGGCGCGATGGTTGGCTTTAACGTCCATTTCCATTCTTTGGGCAGCGCATCCCTCACCGCACTGTTTATCTAACCCCCGGATGGCGGCGTAAACGCCTTATCCGGGCTACAGATTCGTGCGATTTGGTAGCCCGGGTAAGGCGTCAGCCGCCACCCGGGAAAACCAAAACAATGACTACTCTGTTACCGCCAGCACGGCATTTTTGCGCACTCGCGCAAACCATACCGTGGTCAGCAGCCCCAGCCAGACCAGACCGGCGATCAGCGCGATACGCGTCTCTTCGACCATGCCCAGCACCGCAATAACCATCCCCATAAACAGCAGCGTCAGCAGCGGTGCCACCGGCCAGAACGGCACCGGGAACTCAATCTGACGACGCTCTTGCTCCGACAAACCGCGACGCATGGCAAAGTGCGACAGCAGGATCATCAACCACACCCACACCGTGGCAAATGCCGCCAGAGAGGCAATCAGCACGAACACCTGCTCCGGCATCAGGTAGTTCAGCACCACCGCCGCCAGCAGCGCCACGCCCATCACCACCACCGTCATCCACGGCACGCCGTTGCTGGCGATGCGCAGGAAGCTTTTCGGTGCCATCCCCTCTTTGGCCATGCCGTACATCATGCGACCGGCGCCAAAGATATCGCTGTTAATCGCCGAAATACTGGCGCTGATGACGATGATATTCAGGATGGTTGCCGCCGCAGGGATCCCCAGGCCGCTAAAAATCAACACGAAAGGACTGCCCTGCTCGCCGAAGCTGTTCCACGGGAAAATCGCCATCAGGATCGCCAGCGTACAGACGTAGAACAGCACGATACGCAGCGGGATGGTATTGATGGCCTGCGGGATCACCTTCTTCGGGTTCTGCGCTTCGGCGGCGGTGACGCCGATAATTTCAACGCCACCAAAGGCGAACATCACGATCCCCAGCGAGGCGATTATCCCCTGCCAGCCGTTCGGGGCAAAACCGCCGTGGCTCCACAGGTTTTCCAGCCCGGTCGCCGGGAAGCTGTTACCAAAGCCAAAGAAGATGATGCTGCCGCCCGCGACGATCATCGCGATAATCGCCACGACTTTCACCAGCGACAGCCAAAACTCCATTTCGCCGAAGATGCGCACGTGGCACAGGTTCATCGCGCCAATGAAGAAGATAATGCTCAGCACCCAAATCCAGCGCGGCACATCGGGGTACCAGAGCCCCATGTAGATACCAAACGCGGTGACGTCCGCCAGAGCGACGATCACCATCTCGAAGGTGTAGGTCCAGCCGGTAATAAACCCGGCCAGCGGCCCGAGATACTGCCGGGCATAGCTACCGAAGGAGCCGGAAACCGGCTGGCGTACCGCCATTTCCCCCAGCGCACGCATGACGATAAATACTGCCAGGCCGCCGATCAGATAGGCCAGCAGGACCGCCGGTCCCGCGGCTTTGATCGCGGCCGAAGAACCATAAAACAGCCCGGTCCCGATAGCGGAACCCAGCGCGATAAAACGAATATGTCGGGCATTCAGCCCGCGCAGCAGGTGTGGCTTTTGTGGCGATGGTTGTTGTTGCATATGCGAGTGTCCTGATAATTTTTGTATGACGACAAATATGCGTGTAGGACGGTCGGGGGGAGATTATCCCCCCAACACGGGTACAGAAATACGAAGGGTCAGATCTGACCAGGCAAGATGGCAGGAAGCAGTCGGGTCAGGTGGCGTGCCGCCAGCAGGGCGATAGCCTGTTCAATATCCGGCGCGAAGAAACGATCCTGGGTGTAATGCGAGACCCGTTCACGCAGCAGATGGCGGGCCTCTTCCAGCAGCGGGCTGCTGGCCAGTCCTTCGCGCATGTCCAGCCCCTGCACCGCGGCCAGCCACTCGACGGCCAGCACGCCGCGGGTGTTTTCAGCCATCGCCCACAGACGACGCCCGGCAGCCGGTGCCATAGAAACGTGATCCTCCTGGTTTGCCGAAGTCGGCAGGCTGTCAACACTGTGCGGATGCGACAACGCTTTGTTCTCGCTGGCCAGCGCGGCGGCGGTGACCTGGGCAATCATAAAGCCGGAGTTCACACCGCCATTTTTGACGAGGAACGGCGGCAGCTGCGACATATGGCTGTCCATCATCAGCGCAATACGGCGCTCTGACAGCGAACCGATTTCAGCGATCGCCAGCGCAAGATTGTCTGCGGCCATCGCCACCGGCTCGGCGTGGAAGTTGCCGCCAGAGATAACCTCGTTCTCACTGGCAAAGACCAGCGGGTTATCGGAGACCGCGTTGGCTTCAACCAGCAGAACCTCAGCGGCCTGGCGAATCTGGGTCAGGCAGGCGCCCATCACCTGCGGCTGACAGCGCAGAGAGTACGGGTCCTGGACTTTCGTACAGTTATGATGCGACCGGGAAATTTCGCTGTCCTCGGTCAGCACGTGGCGATACAGTGCCGCTGCATCAATTTGCCCGCGTTGGCCACGCGCATCGTGGATACGCGGGTCAAACGGACGACGGGAGCCTAGCGCGGCTTCGGTGGTTAATGCACCGCACACCACCGCTCCGGCAAACAGATCTTCCGCTTCAAACAGGCCACGCAGGGCAAACGCCGTTGACGCCTGAGTGCCGTTGAGCAGCGCCAGCCCCTCTTTTGCCGCAAGGGTAATCGGCGCCAGGCCGACTTTTTCCAGCGCCTGACGAGCGGGCATCCACTCGCCGTCAACGCGTGCTTTGCCCTCACCCAACAAGGTCAGCGACATGTGAGCCAGCGGCGCCAGGTCACCGGAAGCACCAACCGATCCTTTCGCCGGGATCCACGGCGTAACGCCTTTGTTCACCAACTGAATCAAGGCCTGAATCACGCTCAGACGAATACCGGAGAAGCCACGAGAGAGGCTGTTGATCTTCAGCACCATAATCAGGCGCGCCATCTCATCATCCAGCGGTTCGCCAATCCCCGCCGCGTGGGACAACACCAGCGAGCGCTGCAGGTTTTCCAGGTCGTCCGTCGAAATCCGCGTTTGCGCCAGCAGACCAAAACCGGTGTTAATGCCGTAGGCCGTACGCCCTTCTGCCAGAATCGCGTTGACGCAAGCTACGCTCTCATCAATGGCGGCAAACGCGCGTTCATCCAGGGTCAGCGTCAGCGGCTGGAGATATACCTCGCGCAGCTGCGCCAGACTCAGTTGACCAGGAATCAGTGTTAAGTTTTTCATTTCAGCGTTGCCCCTGCGTTGCTGCCACCATAGGAAGATTCAGACCTTGTTCTGCTGCGCACTCAATCGCGATGTCATAACCGGCATCGGCATGGCGCATTACCCCGGTCGCCGGGTCGTTATGCAGCACACGGGCGATGCGCGCGGCGGCATCGTCGGTACCGTCACAGACGATAACCATCCCGGAGTGCTGTGAGAAGCCCATTCCTACGCCACCGCCGTGGTGCAGTGACACCCAGGTGGCGCCGCTGGCGGTATTCAACAGCGCATTCAACAGCGGCCAGTCGGACACGGCGTCCGACCCGTCACGCATCGATTCGGTTTCACGGTTCGGGCTGGCTACCGAGCCGGAGTCCAGATGGTCACGACCAATGACAATCGGCGCGGAAACTTCACCGCTGCGCACCATTTCGTTAAAGGCCAGCCCCAGTTTCTGCCGCCACTCCAGTCCCACCCAGCAAATACGCGCCGGCAGCCCCTGGAAACTGATGCGCTCACGCGCCATATCCAGCCAGTGGTGCAAATGATGATCGTCGCTGATGATCTCTTTCACTTTGGCATCGGTTTTATAGATATCCTGCGGATCGCCGGAAAGCGCCACCCAACGGAACGGGCCGATGCCGCGGCAGAACAGCGGACGAATATAGGCCGGGACGAAACCAGGGAAGTCGAAGGCGTTTGTCACCCCCATCTCCTGGGCCATCTGGCGAATGTTGTTGCCGTAGTCGAAGGTCGGGATGCCCATTTCATGGAAGGCCAGCATCGCCTGAACGTGGTCAGCCATGGCGCGTTTGGCCGCCTCAATGGTGCCCTGCGGATCGGAGACCGCTTTTTCCTGATACTCTTCCCAGCTCCAGCCCTTCGGCAGATAGCCGTGCAGCGGGTCGTGGGCGCTGGTCTGGTCGGTGACCATATCCGGGCGCACGCCACGTTTCACCATTTCCGGCACGATTTCGGCGGCGTTGCCGCACAGCGCGATGGAGATAGCCCGGCCTTCTGCGGTGTATTTCTTGATACGCGCCAGCGCATCATCCAGCGAGGTCGCCTGCTCGTCGACGTAGCGGGTACGCAGACGGAAATCAATGCGGCTCTGCTGGCATTCGATGTTCAGCGAGCAGGCCCCGGCGAGGGTCGCCGCCAGCGGCTGCGCGCCCCCCATGCCGCCCAGACCGGCAGTCAGTACCCAGCGCCCTTTGAGGCTGCCCTGATAATGCTGACGACCCGCTTCGACGAAGGTTTCATAGGTGCCCTGCACGATGCCCTGGCTGCCGATATAGATCCAGCTGCCGGCGGTCATCTGTCCGTACATCGCCAGACCTTTCGCGTCCAGTTCGTTGAAATGTTCCCAGGTGGCCCAGTGCGGTACCAGGTTGGAGTTGGCAATCAGCACGCGCGGTGAATTTTCATGGGTTTTAAAAACGCCAACCGGTTTGCCGGACTGCACCAGCAGTGTCTCATCGCTCTCCAGGTTTTTCAGCGCCTTCACGATAGCGTCATAGCATTCCCAGTTGCGCGCCGCGCGACCAATGCCGCCGTAGACCACCAGCTCATGCGGGTTCTCGGCAACATCGGGATCAAGGTTATTCATTAGCATGCGCAGCGGTGCTTCGGTCAACCAGCTCCGGGCATTCAACGTTGTGCCTCGCGGTGCACGTACGTCTTGCTGGCGATATTTGCTTTGCGACATCGGGGGTTCTCCTGACAATGAACGTTGTTGATGTAGATACATATACTTGTCTATACAAGCATGCGCAAGCCAGGATTTAACAGAAATGATACAATTTTGCTATATTGCGTCAGCAATCACGTTTTACTGACGCCGGGTATTATCAGGAGCCAAAATGCCCCTGCAGCCGGTAACGACTGCCTGGGAACAGGAGACGGGCGTGGGAGACAATGTGGGTGGTAGACCAGGTGCGACGACGGATCAACAGGCAGGGATCGTGGGCATGGATATGCAGCAGCTCGCACTCTCGTGCGCTGGCCTGCACCGCTTCGACAATGTGCTCACCTTCGGTGAGCGGCGCAATCAGCGACAGGTAATCATGCGGGGTGGTCAGGGTATAGTCCTGATGGAGATACGCCGGGACTACCGCCGCGTTCACGCAGCGGTCCTCAATCTGCACCGGAATATCATTTTCGAAATGGACCATCAGCGAATGGAAAATCCGCGTCCCCTCGGCGACGTTCAGCGCCGCCGACTGAACCAGATCCGCCTCGGTCTCCTCCAGCAGCAGAACCTCGCAGCGGTGCTGATGGTGACGGGCGGCGATTTCGTCGGCGATGCTGCGGACTTCAAACAGCGCAGACTGTCCCTTCGGCTCCGCCACAAAAGTGCCCACCCCCTGCAACCGGACCAGTAAACCTTCATCCGTGAGTTCACGCAGCGCCCGATTGATGGTCATACGGCTAAAGCCAAACTGCGCCACCAGCTCCGCCTCGGAGGGAATTCGGTCATGAGGACGCCAGACCCCACGTTGGATCTTTTCGCTGATCGCCTGCTTAACCTTTTCATAGAACGGGGCAGGCGCGGTTCGAGGTTGTGGTGAAAACATAGCCTGGCTTTCCTTATTCGCAATGGGCGGCAAAACGATCACAATATACTGAATCGTCAGCGCCACCAATGGGCGATTTGCCACGCCAGCCTCGCCGCCGCGCGGGCGCCCTGGCTGTCGATGTCAAACTGCGGATTAAATTCCACCAGATCCACCGCCTGTAGCTTCCCGCTGCGACACAGCGGTTCGACGATCCGCAGCAGCGTCGCCAGCGGCACGCCCAGTGCGGCGGGCGCCGACACCGCCGGCATTTCGCGCGCCGGGAGCACGTCCAGGTCGATGGTCAGGTAGAGTCTGTCGTAGCACGCAATATTGCGCGCGATTTCCGGCATCACGCGTGATTCAAAAGCTTCCAGCACCTCGAGGTCTTCAATCACCTGCACCTGACGGCGCGCGGCTTCGTCCCACAGCGCCTGGGTATTCGCCGCCCGGCTGACGCCTATGCAGGTATAGTGAAAACCACGCTGCTGCGCCTCGCAGGTCAGTGCCAGTTGGCGGAACGGCGTTCCCGAACTGGCCTGCTCGCTCACACGTAAATCCAGGTGCGCATCGAGGTTGATAATCCCGACTTTTTCGCCCGGAAAAGCGTCAAGCACCCCGGCCCCATGAGCGAAGGCGGTTTCATGCCCGCCCCCCAGCACCAGCGTACGCTTGCCTGCTTGCTGGCAGGCCATTACCGCGTCGCGCAACGCCTGCTGGGCCGCCTCCAGCGCGTCACCCACAACGCTGATGGTCCCCATATCCACGCAGCGCTCGTGACCGCGATGGCTGGCCATATTCGCCAGCGCCCGACGTAAAGCCTCCGGCCCTTTTTCCGCACCGGTGCGCCCGCGATTGCGTCGTACCCCGGCATCGCAAGCGAATCCCAATAGCGCGATATCCCCTGCCAGCGCGGCGGGTGTAAAGGCTTCGGCGCGCACGATGGTCTGAAACAGGCGCAGCGCATTAGCGGCTTCCGCGCTGTCGTCTCGCCCTTGCCAGATATCCGTGGGCGTTGGTTGCCATAACATCATTGTATTTCTCCTCGCACGACGCGATGCCAGAGCGGACTGCGCCCGGGTTCATACACCATCTCCACCGGATGTTCGGCGTCCCAGATAGCAAAGTTAGCGACAAACCCCTCAGCCAGCTGGCCGTGGCTGTTGTGCCGCCCCAGCGCCTGCGCGGCATGACGGGTCACCCCGGCCCACGCCTCTTCCGGCGTCAGGCCAAACTTCACGCAGGCCATATTCATCGCCAGATGCAGGCTGGCAAAAGGGCTGGTACCCGGGTTGTAGTCGGTCGCCACCGCCATCGGGACCTGATACTGCCGCAGCAGTTCGACCGGCGGTTTGCGGGTTTCATTAAGGAAGTAGAACGCGCCGGGCAGCAGCACCGCCACCGTCGCGCTGCGGCTCATCGCCGCGACACCCTCTTCCGTCAGATACTCAATATGGTCGGCAGAGAGGCCACGATAGCGGCTCACCAGCTGCGCCCCGCCAAGGGAAGAAAGCTGTTCCACGTGACCGCGAACCGGAATACCGTGCGCCTGAGCGACCTGGAAGACGCGTTCGGTTTGCTGCGGGCTGAAGCCGACGTTTTCACAGAACACGTCCACGCTTTCAAACAGTCCCTCTTGCCACAGCGTCGGCAGCAGGGTGTCGCACACCAGCGTAATGTAGTCGTCCGGGCGGTCTTTATACTCCGGCGGCGTGGCGTGAGCGGACAGCAGCGTTGGCGAAAGCTCCAGCCCATTATTTTCGCCGAGCCGGCGCGCAACCCGCAGCATTTTGCGTTCGTTTTCCAGATCCAGCCCGTAGCCGGACTTAATCTCCAGCGTGGTCACCCCTTCGCGCAGCAGGCGGTCCAGCCGCTGCTGGGCCAGAGCCAGCAGCTGTTCATCACTGCTTTCGCGGGTAGCGCGCACCGTGGAGTTAATGCCGCCGCCGTTGGCGCTGATCGTCTGGTAAGAGACGCCGTTCAGCCGCTGCTCCCACTCCTGCGCCCGGCTGCCGCCGAAGACCAGATGGGTATGGCAGTCAATCAGCCCCGGCGTCAGCAATCTGCCGCCCAGATCGATGCTCCGCCCGGCCGGGGCGTCATGTTCAGGCACAATGGCTTCAATCCGACCATCGCGCACCAGCAGCACGTGGTGGTCCCGCAAGCCATAGGGTTGTGAGTCGTGAGGGTTCAGGGTGGCGAGGCGAGCATTTCGCCAGATAACGCGTTCGGAGGTGGCTTCAGTCATACCGGTCAACTTGTCATGGGTTGTATAGACATTTATTTTCATTCCGCGTGGAATGTCAATCAACGCGGGGGTAATTGTTATTTTTTTGTGACCAAACACGAGGGAAGCCCGGTGAATCTCAACGATTTACGCTAACTTTTTAACGCTGCGTCTTCCCGTTTCGCTTAACTTAGTATAAAAAGCAGGTTTTAAAGGACGTTATACGCGTAATTCATTCCTTATCGGCCTGACGCCGTCTGGATGTTTTTTGTATAATGCCTACCCAAATCATTCGGGTTGCTTTAAGGCGAAAATCAACACCTGCGCCGATAGAAAGGCAACCTGAAGAATGACAGGTCTTGTTAATTGATTCTTGCCCGGAGCAACATGAACACATTCTCAGTATCTCGCCTGACGCTGGCACTGGCCTTCGGCGTGACGTTGTCCGCCTGTAGCTCAACCCCTGCCGACCAACGGCCTTCGACGCAGGCTGCGCCGGGTACCGCCTCTCGCCCGGTATTAACCGCCGATGAAGCGAAAAACTTCACCCAGGCCAGCTATTTCCAGTCTCTGGATCCGAATGCGGCGGCGTGGACCCCATCGGCTATCAGCACACCGGCACAGCCTGACTTCGTGGTCGGCCCGGCAGGCGGCCAGGGCGTAACCCATACCACCATCCAGGCCGCGGTAGATGCCGCTATCGCACGCCACTCTGACCGTCGTCAGTATATTGCGATCCTGCCTGGCGAATACGCAGGCACCGTGTATGTTCCGGCCGCCCCTGGCGCGCTGACCCTGTACGGTACCGGCGAAAAACCGCTGGACGTAAAAATCAGCCAGGCCATTGATTCCGAGATGGACCTGAACACCTGGCGCCATCTGGTCAACCCGGCCGGTAAATATATGCCGGGCAAACCGGCGTGGTACATGTTTGACAGCTGCCAGAGCAAACGCGCGGCCACCGTGGGCGTGATGTGCTCAGCGGTATTCTGGTCACAGAACAACGGCCTGCAGTTGCAGAACCTGACCATCGCCAACAACCTGGGCGACAGCGTCGATGCCGGTACTCACCAGGCGGTTGCCCTGCGCAGCGACGGTGACCAGGTGCAGGTTAACAAGGTCAACATCCTCGGTCGTCAGAACACCTTCTTCGTCACCAACAGCGGCGTGCAGAACCGTCTGCAGAACGATCGTCAGACCCGCACGCTGGTGAGCAACAGCTACATTGAAGGCGATGTGGATATCGTGGCCGGCCGCGGCGCCGTGGTGTTTGATAACACCGAGTTCCGCGTCGTCAATTCCCGCACGCAGAAAGAAGCCTACGTCTTTGCGCCGGCAACCCTGAAGAGCGTCACCTATGGCTTCCTGGCCGTCAACAGCCGCTTTACCGCTTCCGGCGATGGCGTGGCGCAGCTGGGTCGTTCTCTGGACGTCGACGGCAACACCAATGGTCAGGTTGTTATCCGCGACAGCGCGATCAACGAAGGCTTCAACGTCGCCAGACCGTGGGCCGATGCGACGGTATCGAACCGCGCATTTAGCGGCAACACCGGTGCAGCAGACGAGAAAGGCGCTGTGCAGCGTAATCTCAACGACAACAGCTTCAACCGCATGTGGGAATACAACAACCGCGGCGTGGGCAGCGTGATTGTCGCCGAGCCAAAACAGTAAATCTTATCAAGGGGGAGCCTCTCCCCCTTTTTCTGCTATCCCGCTGTACGCCCTCGACCGAACCTCAGGTCTGATAACCAAAAATATCTTCCGAATAAAAATCCCCGCAGCCGCGTTTACTCACTGTAAGAACACACCGCCCTTCGGTATGGCCCATTGCCGTATATGACATGCCGTCTGGCTACCTGCTTCGCCGCTTCTGGAGACGAAAAATGAACGCGCTCACCTCATCAATTCTGCCGACGTCACGCCGCTTAGTGGTGCCGGCACTGCTATGTTTGTTATATGCATCTCCGTCGTTTGCCATGGGTGATAACAGCACTGAGAGCAAAACCCCGGATTGCCCCAGTGGACAGGTTTACGACAGCGTCAGCAAAAAATGCGTACCGGAAAAAACCAGTAGCCTGAGTGACCAGGATAAAACCAACTACGCCTACCACCTGGCCAAAAAAGGGGAATATCAGGCGGCATTGAATCTGCTGGATTCGCTGAAAAACGGCAACACGGCAGAAGCCTGGAACTATCGCGGCTATGCCACCCGTAAGCTCGGACGCACGGATGAAGGGATTGGTTATTATCAACGCTCGCTGGCGCTTGAGCCCAACTACGCGAAAGCACGCGAGTATCTGGGCGAAGCCTGGATGATAAAAGGCCGCCGGGATCTGGCGCAGGAGCAGCTTAACGTCATTGCCGGTATTTGCGGTCAAAGCTGCGAAGAGTATCGCGATTTGCAGGCCGCCATAAACGGGCATCCGGAATCCTGAAGACCGTCGCGAGGGTAAGAAAATTACAACCAGCGAAGTTCGCTCACAGCTTGCTGCCCATCTGGCCCGTCTTTGGCGCTACGGGCTGATTCTGTCGCACAATCGCGATATTGCCGAAGAGCTGGTTCAGTCGACCTGCGTGCGCGCGCTCGAAAAGAGCGCGCAGTTTACGCCAGGCACCCGCATCGACCGATGGCTGTTCACCATTCTCCACTCGATCTGGATTTCCGAGCTGCGGGCGCGTCATGTCCGGATGGGACAAGGCTTCGCGGAAAGTGACCAGTTGCTCGCCCCCGATGACCGCGAGATGAATGAAGATCGCCTCCAGTATCAGCAGCTTATGCGCCAGGTTAGCGCCCTTCCGGAAGCCCAGCGCAATGCCGTCTTTTTAGTTTATGTCGAAGGTTTTACCTACCAGGAGGCGGCCGACACGCTATCAATCCCCATCGGCACGGTGATGAGCCGGCTGGCGGCGGCACGATTGACGCTCGTAAAATCGACAGCGGCCCCGACCTCATCCAGGGAGAAACGCTCATGAAATCATCCGTGTTTACCCCTCCCTATAGCGACGAAGCCATCGTCGCCTGGCTGGATGGCGAAATGAATGCCTCCGACGCCCGCCGGTTTGAGGCGGCCTTCAGAGACGATCGTCAGCTGGCTGCCCGCGCAGACGAATTAATGCGCAGCAATCGAAACTATCCGCAGGCGTTTGCCTCACTGCTCGAACAGGCTCCCGTGCCCAGGATGCAGGAGCGACTTAATACCTGGCTGGCCACGCTGCCTGAGTCGGAAAGTGCCATCCCCCCTTCGGCCTTTAGTCGCCGTGCCATGATTGCCGCCTCGCTCACTTTTTTACTACTTGGCAGCGGCTTAGGGTATCTGGCCCAGCCGGGCAGCGGCGAGCCTGACGAGAGCGAGAACATTCGCGATCTTGAAGCCCGTTACATGTCGCTCTACAGCGCGGAAACGCTGCTCGACATGGACAGTTCACCGGCAGTTATCCAGCGCGGCCTGGCGCGTACCGTCGAGGATATCGGTCTCCCGCTCAACCAGCGGCAGCTCATACTCCCGGGTGCCGAGTTAAAAATGGTGCGCATGCTGCGCTACGAGCGCACGGCTATCGCACAGATTGCCTGGATCCATGCGGCATATGGTCCGATGGCGCTGTGTATTTCACCGGCTGACTCACTGGGCGGTGGGAAGGTGAGTACCGAACAACGGCATGGGATGAATCTCGCCTGGTGGTACGCCCGCGGATACCAGTTCGTGCTGATTGGCCGCAATCCTGCCGCGCAATTGCACGATGACGCGCGCACATTGCAGAGCTTACTGGCATAACTATTTCGCCAGAAAGGCGGTTACGCTACCGACCGCTAATTATTTTTGCTCCAGCGAAACTTTCGCTCTCACTCTGGCGAACTGATTAACAGAGTCACCTGACCATAACGCCCTGACATCGCTGGAGCTGATAATGAAACTGATAAAAAACGTTGCTCGTATCCTCACCCTGACTGCCGCACTGGGCCTGTCCACCACTGCGTTTAACGCAAATGCGGCACTGCCCGTTGGCGCCAAAGCCCCGACCTTTGAACTGCAAGGGGCGCTGGCCGGCAAGCCGATTACCTTCTCCCTGCAGCAGGCCCTGCAAAAAGGCCCGGTGGTACTCTATTTCTTCCCGGCGGCATTTACCGCAGGCTGCACCATTGAGGCCCACGATTTTGCCGAAGCCACCGATGAGTTCAAAAAGATGGGTGCCACCGTCATTGGCGTGACCGCCGGGAACACTGACCAGGTGAGCGATTTCTCTAAACTTGAGTGCCGGGATAAGTTCGCCGTCGCCGCCGATCCGGGCGCCAAAGTGGCGGCGCAGTATCAAACGCTGATGGAGATGAAAGGCAAGACCGTCTCTGACCGGACATCGTACGTCATTGCGCCAGACAGCACGATTCTGCTCAGCTTTACCGACAGAAACCCGGACAGCCATATTGAGAAAACCCTGGCGGCGGTCAAACAGTACGACACCGCACATCCACAAGCTCACTAAGCCAGGAGGCCAGCCATGCTCACCGCCATGCTGGCCGCCTTTATTGGCGGCATCATACTCAACTTTATGCCCTGCGTTTTTCCGGTGATCTCCCTGAAAGCGCTCGGTCTTCTGCGTCACTCAGACAATGCCGCCAGCGCGCGGCGTGAAGGGCTGGCGTTTTTACTCGGCGTGATCGTCACCATGATGCTGCTGGCCGGTATTCTGCTGGCCGCACGCGCGGGTGGTGCGGCCGTCGGCTGGGGGTTCCAGCTGCAGTCACCGCTGGTGATTGCCCTGCTTTCACTGGTGATCCTCACCGCGGCACTCAACCTGCTGGGTGTGTTCGAAGTCGGACTCTCGGCGCAGCGGGTCGGCGCGCTGGATATCGGTCGTGGCGCGTTTTTCCGCTCGGCGATGACCGGCGCTCTAGCTATCGTGGTCGCCACCCCCTGCGCTGCGCCGTTTATGGCCAGCGCGATTGGCTACGCGTTGGTGCAGCCTCCGGCCACAGCGCTGGTCATTTTCTTCGCTCTGGCACTGGGGTTTTCCGCGCCGTTCACCCTGATCTCACTCTTTCCGGCCCTGGCGTCATGGCTGCCACGTCCGGGGGCCTGGATGGACACCCTCAAACGCGCGCTGGCATTTCCGATGTTTGGCGCTTACGCCTGGTTGGTCTGGGTGCTTGCGCAGCAGGCCGGTAGCAGTGCGCTGGCGACGCTGCTCGCGGTATCCGTGGTATTGAGCTTCGCCGCCTGGCTGTACGGCATCGCCCAGCGTCGGCGCTTTCAAGGCAAAGGACACAGGAGCCTGTTCGCCGTCACCGCCGTACTCGCCATCGTGGTCATTGCCCCACTGGCCGGGCTGATTCATCCCGGTTCAGCATCGCCCGGCGCACAAACAGTGGCGGCCACTGATACCGCCGCGGAGAAATGGACGCCACAGGCCGTCGCGGCGCAGCGCGGACACGGCAAGGCCATCTTTGTAAACTTTACCGCCTCCTGGTGCATCACCTGCCAGGTGAATGAGAAGACGTCGCTTTCAACCCAGACGGTCAAAGATGCGCTGGCGAAAACCGGGACGCTGTATATGGTGGCAGATTCGACTAAATTTAATCCGGACGTCGATGATGCGCTGAATCAGTTTGGTCAGGGCGGCCTGCCGCTGTACGTGGTCTACCCTGCCGACGGCGGACCGCCGACAGTGCTGCCGCAGGTGCTAACGCCAGGCATTGTCGTGAACGCGCTGAACCAGGCCATCGGCAAAAAAGCGTAAACGCAACAAGGCGGATTATGGAAACAAATGATAGCGCGCGTGAAAGCTGGCCCGCGCTAATGGAGCAGGCGCAGGCGGGCGATCAGCACGCCTACACCCGGCTGTTAAAAGCGCTGGTGCCGGTAATTCGTTCGCAGGTTCGCAAGCGCATCGCCGATGGGGCATTGGTCGAAGATGTGGTTCAGGATGTGCTGCTGACGGTGCATCGGGTGCGTCATACCTACGATCCGGCATTCCCTTTTCTGCCCTGGTTGATGGCTATTATCTCCGCCCGCGCCGTGGATGCGCTGCGCCGCCGCGGCCGCTATCAGCAATGGGAGATCCCCGAAGAGACGCTGCCGGAACCGGTAACCTCTCCGGAGCTGCAAAAACGGGATAGCCGGGAGGAGCTGGCAGGCTATTTACGCCAGCTCCCCTCACGCCAAAGAGCCATTGTTGAACATGTCCATTTGCGTGAAATGAGCCTGACGGAAGCGGCCGCGCATAACAATCTGAGTGTCGCAGCAGTGAAATCACTGCTGCATCGGGCGCTGAAAAACCTGCGCCGTTTTGGAGCTCACCATGACCAATCATGACCTGTTAATTGAAAAACTGGGGCGCGATATGCGCCCGGTAAAACGACTGCCTTCAACCGGCTGGCGCGTGTTGCGTTGGCTGGCAGCGGCGCTGCCGTGCGCGGTTGCCGCCAGTTTTCTGGTACAGCGCAGCCCGACCGACTGGTCGCAGCCCGGCGCCCTGATGGCGGTATTTCAGCTGCTGCTGGCCTTTTTGCTCGGCACGCTGGCAATCCGCAGCGCCTTCACTCTCAGCATCGCCGGTCGCCGCACGCTAAGCTGGAAAGCGCTGCTGCCGATTGGGTTGCTGTGGCTGGGGTTGAGTCTCAGCAGCATTCCGCATCCGTCGCTACCGGTAGTGGAAAGCGACAGCGTAACCTGTTTTACCTTTTTACTGGTGGTCAGCCTGCCGATGATGGTGCTGATGATTGCCAGCCTGCGCCGCAGCCGCTCGCTGCATCCGGTGCGCAGCCTGGTGACCGCCGGACTGGGGGTCGCCTGCATGGCGGTCAGCCTGCTGGCGTTTTGTCATCCGGTGCATCTGCACGCGATGGATTTTGTGATGCACCTGGCGGCGATAGTGACGATAGTGGCGCTGACGGTGCTCGTGGGGAAACGCTGGGTCTCACTGACATAGCGCAATGGGTATGGGGTCCTGGAGGTCATTGACCCCGCAATGTTTACTCGATCCCACCGCCGTGCGGGAAATGTTGTTGGCTACGATCTGACAGCGAGGGGGTTGGCGCATAAAGAAAATTGGCGGGAACGCAGGTGCGCATCCAGGACTGGCCACCAGGACGGTGGCCAGAGGGCAGGTCGAGACAGGGATGTCGAGTCCAGCCCGGTCCGCCAGATGAAGCCGGAGTGGAGCACACCGCGAAGCGGCAATTTTCAGCGCAATGCCGGGGGTCCAGGGGGGCGAGCGAAACGCCCCCCTGGCCGTTCACCCGCAACGGCGTTAAGAAAAGATGCCGGACCCATCGTGAACGGAACAGCCCACTGAAGGGTATTCTGTCCACCGGTTAATACGCGTTAACCACCACCCACATTGGGCCCTGACCAACCGCATAACGCCCTTTCTCTGTCAACAGCCCCTGCTCACCGGCTATCTCATAGACCGCGATATGGTGCGATTTCTGCCCCGCGGCGATCAGATATTTACCGCTGTGATCGAGGTTGAAACCACGCGGTTGCGCTTCGGTCGGCTGGAAGCCTTCAATAGACAACACGCTGCCATCTTCGGACACGCTGAAGACGGTGATAATGCTGGCGGTACGGTCACAGGCATACAGATGACGGCCATCCGGGGTCAGATGAATGTCCGCCGCCCAGCGCACGTCGCTAAAGCCAGCAGGCATCATATCCAGCGTCTGGACGCACTCAATCTTACCGTGCGGATCTTTCAGCTCCCACACATCGACGGAGCTGTTCAGCTCATTCACGCAGTAGCCGTACTGTTGATTCGGGTGGAACACCATATGGCGCGGGCCAGCGCCTTCAACGGTCGTGACTTCCGCCGGGTCTTGCGCGGCCAGGAACCCATCGTCGCTGAGGGTAAACAGGCAGATACGATCCTGCTTCAGTGCCGGAACCCACAGAGTGCGGTTATCCGGGGAGATATTGGCCGAATGGCACCCTTCCAGACCCTCCACCACCGCAACCGTTTCACCCGGCAGGCCGTCAATCAGCGGCGTCACGCTCACGCAGCCGGCGTTGTAAGAGGCGCTGAAGATAAAACGCCCCTGATGATCGGTCGAAATATGCGTCGGGCTACCCGGCAGAGCCGCTTCGCCGGCAAAGGTCAGCGCACCGTTATCAGGCGCAATGCGGTAAGCCAGGACGCGAAACTCCGGACGCACGCCAACATAGAGATACTCTTTATTCGGGCTTACCACCATCGGCTGAACCTGGCCTGGGGCATCCACCACCTGTACAAGCTTCAGGTTACCCTCATGATCCAGACTCCAGACATGAATCTGCTGGCTTTCCGGGCTGGCGGTATAAACGGTTTGTTTCATGACTGCTCCTTTCCTCACTGCACATGGAAAACGTAAATACCCGTCATACTTCAAGTTACATGTGCGTTGGCTTTCCTCGTTCACCCCAGTCACTTACTTTAGTAAGCTCCTGGGGATTCCCTGCGTCGCCGCCTTCCTGCAACTCGAATTATTTAGGGTATGCATTTTTGTTCATCAACGCATTCATCTGTCTGCTGCATTGATGCAATGTATAACTCTTTTAACGGTCGATGCTGAAAAATTTGCCCCTGAAGCAGAGCGGTGTACCATCATGGCCTGCTTACTTGTCACCATTAACCGGAAACCACACATGACTTCACGCGTGATTGCACTGGATTTAGACGGCACCCTACTCACCTCTCACAAAACTATCCTGCCCGCCTCACTGGAAGCGCTGGCGCGCGCCCGAGCCGCGGGGTACCAGGTGATCGTCGTCACAGGCCGACATCACGTTGCGATTCATCCTTTTTATCAGGCACTGGCTCTGGATACACCTGCAATTTGTTGTAATGGCACTTATTTGTATGATTATCATGCAAAAAAGGTTTTGCAGTCCGATCCGATGCCGGTGGACAAAGCCCTGAGCCTGACCGAAATGCTGGCGACCCACGATATCCATGGCCTGATGTACGTTGACGACGCCATGCTGTATGAACGCCCGACCGGACATGTGATTCGCACCACCAACTGGGCGCAGTCTCTGCCGGTCGATCAGCGCCCGGTCTTCACGCAGGTTGATTCCCTGGCCCAGGCCGCACGCGACGTGCAGGCGGTATGGAAGTTTGCCCTGACCGACGAAGATATCCCGAAACTGCAGCAGTTCTCCCTGGATGTCGGTAAAACCCTCGGTCTGGAGTGCGAATGGTCGTGGCACGATCAGGTGGATATCGCCCGCGCCGGCAACAGCAAAGGCAAGCGCCTGGCGCAATGGGTCACCGCCCAGGGGCTGTCGATGCAGGACGTCGTGGCCTTTGGCGACAACTATAATGACCTGAGCATGCTGGAAGCCGCCGGCACCGGAGTGGCGATGGGCAATGCGGTCGAAGAGGTAAAAACGCGCGCCAATGTGGTCATTGGCGACAACGAAAAAAACAGTATTGCCGACTACATCAACCGCCACCTGCTGTAATCAGGCGGCAATCGACACGCTTTTAATTTGCGCATACAGAGATTGGCCTGGCGTAACGCCCAGGTCATCTCTCGCCCATGGGCTGATGCGAGCCCACAGCGTGCGGCCGCTGATATCGAGCTGAACTTCAATCTGCCCGTGGGCATCGATGCACTGCACCACCCGCGCCGGCAAAATATTGCGAATGCTGGTCTGCTGCGGCTGTGCCAGCACCAGCGATACATCTGACGCCTGAATACGAATACGCGTCGCTTCACCGAGAGGCCGGTCAAGGTGGTTCACCCATATCCGCTGCTCGCCAAGAGCCAGCGCGGTCATCGCATAGTGTGGATGCTGGGCGACCACCGCCACGTTGAGGATCGTGCTCTGCTGATCCGCCGGCAGCCAGGGGTGCATCACGCTGCTGCTCCACACCGTTTCCAGATCGCCAAACGCTTTTACGCTCCCGGCTTCCAGCACCAGCACGTTATCCGCCAGATGCTGAATCTCATCGAGCGAGTGGCTGACGTACAGCATCGGGATATGAATTTCACGGGCCAGTCGCTGGAGATAAGGCAGCAGTTCGCGCTTACGCGGAATATCCAGCGACGCCAGCGGCTCATCCAGCAGCAGCAGTTCCGGGGCGGTCAGTAACGCCCGGCCTATCGCCACCCGCTGCTTTTCCCCACCGGACAGGCTGCCCGGCAGGCGATCCAGTAGCGCTTCAATGCCGAGCAGCGCCACCAGCTTATCAAACTGACCGGCCATGCTTTTCGCCATGCCGTACTTCAGATTGCCGCGCACCTTGTAGTGCGGAAACAGCCGCGCATCCTGGAAGACATAGCCAACGCGTCGTTTTTCCGGTGCCAGGCAGATCCGTTTATCGGCATCATTCAGCACCCTGCCGTTAAGTACGATCCGTCCTTTCTGTGGCCGGGTCAGGCCACTGATAGCGTTTATCAGCGAGGTTTTCCCCGCGCCGGAAACGCCAAAAATAGCGGTGATCCCGCTGGCGGGCAGCGTTTCATTGATGCTCAGGCAGTGCGTCCCCAGCGTCTGGGTAAAATTGAGTTCGAGCATAATTATTTCCCCGTCCGCGCCCGACTGAGCCGCGCCAGCCATTCAGAGACCAGCAGCGAAATCAGCGCCAGGACGATAGAGATCAGGCACAGGCGCGCCGCGGCGCCTTCGCCGCCCGGCGTTTGGATCAAGGTGTACATCGCGGAAGGAATGGTCCGCGTCTCGCCGGGAATGTTGGAGACAAAAGTAATGGTGGCGCCAAATTCCCCTAGCGAACGAGCAAAGGCCAGCACGGTGCCAACAATAATGCCCGGCAGCGTCAGCGGAAGCGTAATGGTGAAAAAGACCCGCCAGCGTCCAGCGCCGAGGGTCCGTGCCGCCTGTTCCAGCTTAACGTCCACCCCTTCCAGCGCCAGGCGAATGGCCCGCACCATCAGCGGAAACGACATCACCGCTGCCGCCAGCACAGCCCCGCGCCAGCTAAAGGCAAAGGTCAGACCGAACCAGTCATACAGCCAGCTGCCGATAAAACCGCGTCGTCCCATGGCAATCAACAACAGGTACCCCACCACCACCGGCGGCAGCACCAGCGGCAGGTGGATAATGCTGTCGAGCAGCGCCTTTCCAGGAAAGTTGCGCCGCACCAGCAGCCAGGAGATAAAGATCCCAAAAGGCAGACTTAATACCACCGCCAGGGATGAGACTTTCAGGCTCAGCAGTACCGCCTGCCATTCGGGATCGCTTAAGAACATTAGCGGGTGGTGAATCCGTATTGTTTAAAGATGGCAGCCGCTTGTGGCCCTTTCAGGTAGTCATAAAAGCCGGTAACGGTCGCGTTTTTATGCCCGTCGACGATCGCCAGCGGATATTCAACTTTCTTGTGGGAATCTTCCGGGAACGTCCCGACCACTTTCACCCCTTTGCTCGCCACTGCGTCGGAACCGTAAACGATCCCCAACGGAGCTTCGTTACGCTCCACCAGCGCCAGCGCACCGCGTACGTCTTCAGCCGGTGCCAGTTTCGGGGACAGCGTCTCCCAGGCACCCAGTTTCTGCAGCGCTTCTTTGGCGTAGATACCTGCCGGGACGTGCTCCGGATCGCCAACCGCCAGGCGGCCGCCTTTCAGCAGGCTGGTCCAGTCGGTGCTGCTGTTGATGGTGATATCACCCTGCGCGCTGGCTTTTGGGGCCACTACCACCAGGCTGTTGCCCAGCAGCGTTTCACGCGAGGCGGTATCAATCGCTTTTTTCTCAACCGCGTAATCCATCCATTTTTGGTCGGCAGAGATAAACAGGTCCGCAGGCGCGCCCGCTTCAATTTGCCGTGCCAGCGTCGATGAAGAGGCAAACGACGAGACAACATCGACGTTTTTCTCTTTCTTATAGGCCTTCGCAATATCCTGCATCGCGTTCGTTAACGATGCAGCAGCAAACACCGTAATTTTCCCTTCGTCCGCCAGCGCATGACCAGCAACGGAGAGCGTTAACGTTGCTCCGGCAAACAAGCGTAACCATTGACGTGCCATCTGAAACTCCTTTATGTGCGTTATGTAGGAGCTAATATAGCGACAAGAATGGGGTTTTCCCAGCGCGAATTGGGAGTAGGTAGAGGAGGATCAAAGACAGGAGGAAAAGAGAGGGAAAATAAAAACGCCCGGAGAACCGGGCGTTGGGAAATCAATGATTTTGCTGGCCGCGATCTTTGTGACCGACGCCGGAGAAGATGTTGAACACTTCGCCAAGGCCGTAAATCAGGCCCAGAATGATGGCCATCACCACCGGGACCATCACAACGG
Source organism: Klebsiella sp. R390 (assembly GCF_051131745.1). NCBI lineage: Bacteria > Pseudomonadati > Pseudomonadota > Gammaproteobacteria > Enterobacterales > Enterobacteriaceae > Klebsiella > Klebsiella sp. R390. Next base: position 1,124,840 of record NZ_CP180445.1, read on the forward strand.
CAAAAACCAGACTTTTCAATAGCTCTAACATGGTTGGCTCCAGAAAGTACGAATGCTTTATTGTAACCGCTTCAGCGGGAAAAACACGCCCCATTTGTGCGGTGGCTGGCCGACAACGATGACAGATGCACCTTGCAAGATGACCACTATCGGTCACAATACTCTTTTTTGCCAGGATATCATTATGCAGGCCGAAATTCTTCTGACCCTCAAGTTACAGCAGCGCCTGTTCGCCGATCCTCGCCGTATCGCTCTGTTAAAACAAATCGATATCACCGGCTCTATCAGCCAGGGGGCCAAAAACGCCGGCATCAGCTATAAAAGCGCCTGGGATGCCATCAACGAGATGAATCAGCTCAGCGAACAGACGCTGGTCGATAGAGCCACCGGCGGCAAAGGCGGCGGCGGCGCGGTGCTGACACGCTACGGCCAACGACTGATTCAGCTGTATGACCTGCTGGCGCAGATTCAGCAGAAAGCCTTCGACGTGCTGAGCGACGATGACGCCCTGCCCCTCGACAGTCTGCTGGCCGCTATTTCACGCTTCTCGCTGCAGACCAGCGCTCGTAATCAGTGGTTCGGCACCATTACCGGCCGCGACCACCAGCAGGTGCAGCAGCACGTCGAAGTACTGCTTGCCGATCGCCAGACCCGCTTTAAAGTTGCGATTACCGCGCAAAGCGCAGAGCGCCTTGGCCTGGATGAAGGTCAGGAAGTGCTGGTACTGCTGAAGGCGCCCTGGGTGGGGATCACGTTGGATCCGGCGGTTGCCAGGGAGGCCGATAACCAGCTGGCCGGGAAAATCAGCCATATAGAATACGGCCCGGAGCAGTGTGAAGTCCTGATGGCGCTGCCGGACGGTCAGAGTTTGTGCGCGACCTTACCGCTGGAACAGACCCGAAAACTGGAAGAAGGTGCTGAGGCAATAGCATATTTTAACGCCGATCGAATCATTCTCGCCACGTTGTGCTGACGGGATTGACATCAGACCCGTGACGTCGTATCCCTGTGACAACTCGCTGCAAAAAATGGGATACACAATGTCATCATTGCAAATTTCGCAAGGCATATTTCGCCTGAGCGATACAAAGACGCTCGCTATCGAACACCTCAGCGTGAACGCGGGTGAAAGCTGGGCTTTCGTCGGCAGCAACGGCAGCGGGAAATCCGCGCTGGCCCGCGCGCTTTCCGGCGAGCTCACCCTGCTCACCGGCCAGCGTGAAAGCCGTTTCTCCCGCATTACCCGCCTGTCGTTTGAGCAGTTGCAGAAACTGGTCAGCGACGAATGGCAGCGCAACAATACCGATTTGCTCAGTCCTGGCGAAGAAGACACCGGCCGCACGACGCAGGAAATCATCCAGGAAGAGGTTAAAGATGCCGGGCGTTGCGCGCACCTTGCCGAGCTGTTTGGCATCTCCGGCCTGCTCCAGCGCCGCTTTAAATACCTCTCCACCGGGGAAACACGGAAAACGCTGCTGTGCCAGGCCCTGATGGCGCAGCCCGATCTGCTGATCCTCGATGAACCCTTTGATGGCCTCGACGTTGGCTCCCGCCAGCAGCTTGCCGGGCTACTGGAGACGCTGAACGGCGAAGGGATCACCCTGGTGCTGGTGCTCAATCGCTTCGATGAAATTCCGTCGTTTATTCAGTTTGCCGGCGTGCTGGCGGACTGCACCCTGACCGAAACCGGCGAAAAGCAGCGCCTGCTGCAACAGGCGCTGATTGCCCAGTTGGCGCACAGTGAAAAACTGGATGGCATGACCCTGCCTGAGCCGGATGCCCCGGCCGCCCGTCACGCCCTGGATGCCGACGCGCCGCTTATCGTGCTGAAAGATGGCGTGGTGTCGTATAACGATCGGCCGATCATCGACCATTTGAGCTGGACGGTTAACCCCGGCGAACACTGGCAGATCGTCGGCCCTAACGGCGCCGGCAAATCGACCCTGCTGAGCCTGGTCACCGGCGATCACCCGCAGGGCTACAGCAACGATCTCTCTCTGTTTGGCCGCCGCCGCGGCAGCGGTGAAACCATCTGGGATATTAAAAAGCATATTGGCTATGTCAGCAGCAGCCTGCATCTTGAGTACCGTGTCAGTACAACGGTGCGTAATGTGATTCTGTCGGGTTATTTTGACTCTATTGGCATTTACCAGGCGGTTTCAGATAAGCAGCACAAGCTGGTGCAGAACTGGCTGGATATTCTGGGTATCGATAGGCGCACTGCCGATGCGCCGTTCCATAGCCTTTCCTGGGGGCAGCAACGGCTGGCGCTGATCGTCCGGGCGCTGGTAAAACACCCAACGGTGTTGATTCTTGACGAGCCGCTGCAGGGGCTGGATCCGCTCAACCGCCAGCTGGTGCGTCGTTTTGTTGATGTGCTGATTAGCGAAGGCGCTACCCAGCTGCTGTTTGTCTCCCACCATGCCGAAGATGCGCCGGACTGCATTACCCACCGTCTGGCGTTTATCCGTAGTGGAGACGGTTACACTTACGAGGTCGGTCCACTCACCGATTAAGGCAATACCGGGGTCTGCAGGCCCCGGTCTATTTTCAGAAAAACATCTAAAAACCACCACATCATACTGTTTTTAAACAAAAAAATTTAAATATTTGCATTATGTATTTTAGTGTAAACGATTCCACCAATTTGGCCTGTGTCACACTTTTGACTTCTTTGATATGCTATCTTCATCACACACGATAAGCCTATTGGAGCGAATCATGAAAGTACTGGTTACAGGTGGTAGCGGTTACATTGGAAGTCATACCTGCGTTCAGCTGCTACTGCAGGGACACGATGTGGTTATTCTCGACAATCTCTGCAACAGCAAGCGCAGCGTCCTGCCGATCATTGAACGTCTTGGCGGGAAAACGGCCACCTTTGTCGAAGGCGATATTCGTAATGAAGCGCTGATGACCGAAATTCTTCACGATCACGCGATTGAAGCGGTTATCCACTTCGCGGGACTGAAAGCCGTCGGCGAATCCGTCGCGAAGCCGCTGGAATACTACGACAATAACGTCACCGGTACACTCAAATTAGTTTCCGCCATGCGCGCCGCTGGCGTGAAGAACTTCATCTTCAGCTCCTCCGCCACCGTCTACGGTGATCAGCCAAAGATCCCTTATGTCGAAAGTTTCCCGACCGGTACGCCGCAAAGCCCGTACGGCAAAAGCAAACTGATGGTCGAGCAAATCCTGACCGACCTGCAAAAAGCCCAGCCGGAGTGGAGCATTGCGCTGCTGCGTTATTTCAACCCGGTTGGCGCGCATCCGTCAGGCGACATGGGCGAAGACCCGCAGGGTATCCCGAACAACCTGATGCCGTATATCGCCCAGGTGGCGGTCGGTCGTCGCGACTCGCTGGCGGTCTTCGGCAATGATTATCCGACCCCAGATGGTACCGGCGTGCGTGACTATATCCACGTCATGGACCTGGCTGATGGTCACGTTGCCGCCATGGAAAAACTGGCGGATCGTGCAGGCGTACACATTTATAACCTCGGCGCAGGCGTCGGCAGCAGCGTCCTGGACGTCATCAATGCCTTCAGCAAAGCCTGCGGCAAATCTGTTAATTACCACTTCGCGCCGCGCCGCGATGGCGACCTCCCGGCCTACTGGGCGGATGCCGAAAAGGCCGACCGCGAGCTTAACTGGCGCGTTACGCGCAACCTTGACGAGATGGCGCAGGACACCTGGCACTGGCAGTCCCGTCATCCTCAGGGTTACCCAGACTAAGGAACCGTCATGAGCGTATTTAACCCCGTCGACCATCCGCATCGTCGTTATAACCCGTTAACCGGGCAGTGGATTCTGGTATCACCGCATCGCGCCAAGCGCCCCTGGCAAGGGGCGCAGGAAACGCCGGCCAGGCTGACCTTGCCGGCGCACGATCCGGATTGTTTCCTGTGCCCGGGGAATACCCGCGTCACTGGCGACACCAACCCGAATTACGCCGGTACCTACGTGTTTACCAATGACTTTGCGGCATTGATGACCGATACCCCCGATGCACCTGAAAGCGACGATCCGCTGATGCGTTGTCAGAGTGCCCGTGGCACCAGTCGGGTCATCTGCTTCTCGCCAGATCACAGCAAAACGCTGCCTGAGCTGAGCGTAGAAGCGCTGGAAGGCGTGGTTAAAACGTGGCAAGAACAGACCGCCGAACTGGGTCAACGCTACCCGTGGGTGCAGGTGTTTGAAAATAAAGGGGCGGCGATGGGCTGCTCCAACCCGCACCCGCACGGCCAGGTCTGGGCGAACAGCTTCCTGCCAAATGAAGCCGAACGCGAAGATCGTCTGCAAAAAGCCTACTTCGCTGAACAGGGTTCGCCGATGCTGGTGGATTACGTGCAGCGTGAATTAGCCGACGGCAGCCGCACGGTGGTGGAAACTGAACACTGGCTGGCGGTAGTGCCTTACTGGGCCGCATGGCCATTCGAGACGCTGCTGCTGCCGAAAGCGCATGTGTTGCGTCTGACCGATTTAACCCCAGCACAGCGCAGCGATCTTGCGCTGGCGTTGAAAAAGCTGACCAGCCGCTACGATAACCTGTTCCAGTGTTCATTCCCCTACTCCATGGGCTGGCACGGCGCACCGTTTACTGGCGAAGACAACCATCACTGGCAGCTGCACGCTCACTTTTATCCGCCGCTGTTGCGCTCTGCGACGGTGCGCAAATTTATGGTCGGCTACGAAATGCTGGCCGAAACCCAGCGTGACCTGACGGCAGAACAAGCCGCCGGGAGCCTGCGGGCAGTCAGCGACGTCCATTTTCGCGAATCCGGAGAATAACAATGAGTCTGAAAGAAACCACCCAAGCCCTGTTTGCTGAAAAATTCGGCTACCCTGCCACCCACGTGATTCAGGCGCCGGGTCGCGTTAACCTGATCGGCGAGCACACCGACTACAACGACGGCTTCGTGCTGCCCTGCGCCATTGATTACCAGACGGTGATCAGCTGTGCGCCGCGTACGGACCGTATCGTGCGGGTGATTGCGGCCGATTACGATAATCAGACCGACGAATTTTCCCTGGATAAGCCGATCGTCAGCCACGACAACCAGCAGTGGTCAAACTATGTCCGCGGCGTCGTGAAACATCTGCAACAGCGTAACAACCAGTTCAATGGTGCGGATCTGGTCATCAGCGGCAACGTCCCACAAGGGGCGGGCTTAAGCTCCTCTGCGTCGCTGGAAGTGGCGGTCGGGACCGTGTTCCAGCAGCTGTACCATCTGCCGCTGGACGGCGCGCAAATCGCCCTCAACGGCCAGGAAGCAGAGAACCAGTTCGTGGGCTGTAACTGCGGCATCATGGATCAGTTGATCTCCGCATTGGGTAAAAAAGATCACGCCCTGCTGCTCGACTGCCGTACGTTAGGCACCAAAGCCGTCTCCATGCCGAAAGGCGTCGCGGTAGTGATCATCAACAGTAATTTTAAACGTACTCTGGTGGGTAGCGAATACAACACGCGCCGCGAACAGTGTGAAACCGGCGCGCGTTTCTTCCAGCAGCCGGCACTGCGTGACGTCACCCTTGCCGAATTCAATGCCGTCGCCAGTGAACTGGACCCGGTGGTGGCGAAACGCGTCCGCCACGTACTGACCGAAAACGCCCGGACGCTCGAAGCCGCTACCGCGCTGGAAAAAGGCGATCTGAAACGCATAGGCGAGCTGATGGCCGAATCGCATGCCTCAATGCGCGATGATTTTGAAATCACCGTGCCGCAAATTGACACCCTGGTTGACATCGTCAAAGCCACCATCGGTGATAAAGGTGGCGTACGCATGACCGGCGGCGGTTTCGGCGGTTGCATCGTGGCGCTGGTGCCGGAAGATCTGGTGGCCACCGTTCAGCAGGCCGTAGCGCAGCAGTATGAAGCCAAAACCGGTATTAAAGAGACCTTCTATGTGTGCAAACCATCCCAGGGGGCCGGCCAGTGCTAAACCAGACAACAGAACGGGCGCCCGACGGGCAGCCGTGGAATCTGATCGTCCTGCGTAATACCGGCGGGATGGTCGTTACCCTAATGGACTGGGGCGCTACGTTGCTCTCCGCCCAGGTGCCGTTGGCCGATGGTGAAGTCCGTGAAGCGCTGCTTGGGTGCGCGTCGCCGCAAGATTACACCCGCCAGGCGGCCTATCTTGGTGCCTCCGTGGGCCGCTATGCCAACCGTATCGCCAACAGCCGCTTTAGCCTCGATGGGCAGACCGTCAATCTGATCCCCTCTAACGAGGCCGGTCATCAGCTGCACGGCGGGCCTGACGGCTTTGACAAACGTCGCTGGCAAATCGTCAGCGCCGATGAGCATCAGGTGCTGTTTGCCATAACGTCCGATGACGGCGACCAGGGATTCCCGGGCAACCTGACGGCGACGGCGCACTATCGTCTTACAGAAGATAACCGCATTGCCATCGAGTATCGTGCCACGGTTGACCGGCCCTGCCCGGTCAACCTGACCAACCATGTTTACTTCAACCTCGACGGCGGGCAAACGGACGTTCGCAACCACCAGCTGCAAATTTTTGCCGACAGCTATCTGCCGGTTGAGAGCGACGGCATTCCGGGCGGACCACTGCAGAATGTGACCCTGACCAGCTTTGATTTCCGCACGCCGAAAACGGTGGCGGACGATTTCCTGCGTGATGAAGATCAGCGCAAGGTGAAGGGCTACGATCACGCCTTCCTGCTGCAGGCGAAAGGCGATGCCCGCAACGCAGCGGCCCATGTCTGGTCACAGGATAAAAAGCTACAGATGACGGTGTATACCTCCGCCCCGGCGCTGCAGTTTTATTCCGGCAACTACCTGGGCGGCACCCCGTCACGAACGGAGCAACCGTACGTTGACTGGCAAGGCCTGGCGCTGGAAAGTGAATTCCTGCCGGACTCCCCCAATCATCCGGAATGGCCGCAACCCGACTGCGTATTACGCCCGGGCGAGGAGTACGTCAGCCTGACGGAATATCAGTTTATCGCCGGATAATCCCCCGCCCTCCTGTTGGAGGGCTTTTTTTTCGCCCTTTCGTTGAAAAATACGCCACTTACAGACAAAAACATAACCGTCGATTTACATGGATCTTACACTGAGCCACTATTTTCGCTATGGTTAGGGATAAGCATTGCCGAGACGCAAATCACGGCAATATAATGAGAATTGTTATCATTCAAACAAAGCTTGAGGAGTAAGTGTATGGCTGTAACTAAGCTGGTACTGGTTCGTCACGGCGAAAGCCAATGGAACAACGAAAACCGTTTCACCGGTTGGTACGATGTTGATCTGTCTGAGAAAGGCGTTGGTGAAGCAAAAGCCGCTGGTAAACTGCTGAAAGATGAAGGCTTCAGCTTCGATTTTGCTTACACCTCTGTGCTGAAACGTGCCATCCACACCCTGTGGAACGTGCTGGATGAACTGGATCAGGCCTGGCTGCCGGTTGAGAAGTCCTGGAAACTGAACGAGCGTCACTACGGTGCATTACAGGGCCTGAACAAAGCTGAAACCGCGGAAAAATACGGTGATGAGCAGGTTAAACAGTGGCGCCGTGGCTTTGCCATTACTCCGCCGGAGCTGACCAAAGACGACGAGCGCTACCCGGGCCACGATCCGCGTTATGCAAAACTGACCGATAAAGAGCTGCCGGTTACCGAAAGCCTGGCGCTGACCATCGAGCGCGTCGTGCCTTACTGGAACGAAACCATTCTGCCGCGTCTGAAAAGCGGTGAGCGCGTGATTATCGCCGCTCACGGTAACTCCCTGCGTGCCCTGGTGAAATACCTGGACAACATGGGCGAAGACGAAATCCTCGAACTGAACATCCCGACCGGCGTACCGCTGGTTTATGAGTTCGATGAAAACTTCAAGCCGATCAAACACTACTATCTGGGCAACGCGGATGAAATCGCCGCTAAAGCTGCAGCAGTAGCAAACCAGGGTAAAGCGAAGTAATCGTCGCTGACCCCCATAAAAAAAGCGTGGATTCGTCCACGCCTTTTTATTTGCCCGCCGTCATTGCCGCCGGGCGATGGTAAGCCGTATTAACCGCGACGGGCTTTTACCGCTTCCGCCAGCTGGCGCAGGATGATATCGGTATCTTCCCAGCCAATACAGGCATCGGTAACGCTCTTGCCGTAGGTCAGCGGTTCACCGCTTTCCAGGCTCTGGCTGCCTTCGACCAGGTGGCTTTCAATCATCACGCCCATAATCGCCTGTTCGCCGTTGGCAATCTGCTGGCAAACGTCCGCACCAACTTCCATCTGCTTTTTAAACTGCTTGCTGGAGTTGGCATGGCTGAAATCGATCATGATCTGCGATGGCAGGCCGGCTTTTGCCAGCCCGACTTTCACTTCAGCCACATGCTTCGCGCTGTAGTTCGGCTCTTTACCGCCGCGCAGGATGATATGGCAATCGCTGTTCCCACTGGTGTTCACAATCGCCGAGTGACCCCATTTGGTCACCGACAGGAAGCAGTGCGGCGCACCGGCGGCGTTAATGGCGTCGATAGCGACCTTAATGGTGCCGTCCGTGCCGTTTTTAAAACCAACCGGGCAGGAGAGGCCTGAAGAGAGTTCACGATGCACCTGAGATTCGGTGGTACGCGCGCCGATGGCGCCCCAGCTCATCAGGTCGGCAACGTACTGCGGGGTGATCATATCAAGGAACTCACCCGCAGCAGGCAGGCCGCTGTCGTTAATCTCCAGCAGCAGCTTACGGGCAATGCGCAGGCCGTCGTTGATGCGGAAGCTGTTATCCATATGCGGATCGTTAATCAGCCCTTTCCAGCCCACCGTGGTACGCGGCTTTTCAAAGTAGACGCGCATCACGACTTCCAGTTCGCCTTTCAGCTCTTCCCGAAGCGCCAGCAGACGTTCCGCATACTCTTTCGCCGCGGCAGGATCGTGAATAGAACATGGGCCAATCACCACCAACAAACGATCGTCATTGCCTTTCAGGATCTGATGGATCGCTTTACGTGCGTGTGCCACGGTGTTAGCAGCATTTTCGGTAGCGGGGAATTTTTCCAGGAGCGCAACGGGTGGTAATAATTCGTTGATCTCTTTAATACGTAAATCGTCGTTCTGATAATTCATTTTATTTCCAGCGTTGCCATACTTAATCAATTGAGTGCAATGCTTTCAATCTAACTCGCCGCCAGAAAAGTGTAAACTGGATTTTACAGTCAGCACATTAATTCACTGATTAAATAGAAAAAAACAATACAAACAGTAAGAATTAGCGAAAAACAAAGCGCATAATCAGTAATAAACACTACAAACAACGCGTGAATAAATATTATATATCGCCTATTTTACGTCATCATACAATCATGCTTCCGGGCCTTCTGTTTTCACTATTTTATCGTGCCAGACTGTTATGAAAACCCGGCGCACATCACCGATGATATGGTCTGATGGAATCGATGCATAATTACCGCTACTCTGTCAGCAGGTCGGATACTCACTGATAACATAATGACAGGATGCTTCGATGGCCCACGCTCATACCTCTTCGCAGACCACGGATAACGGTAACGAAAAACGTCTGCTTCAGGCTTTCATCGTCACCGCCGGCTTTATGATTATTGAAGCTATTGGCGGCGTCGTCTCTGGTTCTCTGGCGCTGCTGGCCGATGCCGGTCATATGCTGACCGACTCAGCCGCCCTGCTGTTTGCGCTGCTGGCAGTGCGCTTTGCCAGCCGCCCGCCTAACACCCGCCATACCTTCGGCTGGCTGCGCCTGACCACCCTGGCGGCTTTCGTTAACGCCATTGCGCTGGTCGTAATCACTATCCTGATCGTCTGGGAAGCGATTCAGCGTTTCAATCATCCGCAGCCGGTGGCGGGCACCGCCATGATGGTGATCGCCGTGGCCGGGCTGCTGGCGAATATCCTGGCATTCTGGATCCTCCATCGCGGTAGTGAGGAGCGAAATCTCAACGTGCGTGCCGCCGCATTACACGTCCTGGGCGACCTGCTGGGATCGGTCGGGGCGATCGTCGCCGCCATCGTGATTATCACCACCGGTTGGACGCCGATTGATCCGATCCTGTCGGTGCTGGTGTCGTGTCTGGTGTTGCGCAGCGCCTGGCGGCTGTTGCAGGAGAGTATGAACGAACTGCTGGAAGGGGCGCCGCGCTCGCTGGATGTTGAGGGACTCAAGCGGGATTTGCGCCGCTCCGTTGCGGAAGTCCGCGACGTCCATCACGTGCACGTATGGCTGGTTGGCGAAAAAACGGTGATGACGCTGCATGTGCAGGTGGTCCCCCCGCACGATCACGACGCCTTGCTTAACCGCATTCAGGAATTTTTACATCACAAATATGCGATTGAACACGTGACCGTGCAGATGGAGTATCAGCCCTGCAGTGGCCCGGAATGCCGTCTCAACATGACGCATGCCGGGCATGAGCATCACCACCATCACTAACGGGAAAACGCGTGAGAACCTCGCTCACGCGCGCTGTTCATCCACATCCGACTACCGTTGAGAGCAATGAAGGTCAGCAGCAGGTATTCCAGCGACATGGCATAGACGCCCTGAAGCGCAAAAATCACCACGCTGATGACGTTAATGATCACCCACAGTAACCAGTTCTCGACGTATTTGCGGGTCATTAAAATCATTGCCGCAATCGACAGCACCATCATGCAGGAGTCCCAGAACGGGAAGGCATCCGGCTGTAGTTCCGGCATCGTGACCTGCAGCCCAAGCCCCTGCATCAGCGTGACCGCAATCCGCGTCAGGAACGCGAACACCGGGTTAATGAACACCGTCATCAAGCCAATGGCCACGACGCAGGCCGTCAGCCAGCCCAGCGCCTTAGGCAGAGGCAGCCAGCGAATCTGCAGCTCCGCTTCATGACTGCTGGTCTGACGGGACCAGGCATACCAGCCGTACACGTTGGCCGCGAAGAAAAACACCTGCAGCAGCAGGCTGGCATACAGCTGAATCTGGAAGAAAATAATGGCAAACAGTGTGACGTTGATCAGCCCGAAAGCATAGTTGCTGATCTTTTCCAGACTCGCCAGCCAGATACACAGCAGCCCGGCAACCGTACCGACCGCTTCAATCCATGATAAGTCGTATCCTCCGGCACCGATGGGTATGTGCACCAGGATGTTCTGTGTACTAAAAAAGTCCATATTTTCCCCGAACAGTATTGATGATGTGATAAACCACTATCCCCGAAGTGTAGCGGCAAAATCCAGCATTCTGTTAAGCGGAATTAATGCACCGGCGCGCAGCGTTTCATCTACATGGATTTCATGCTCCTTGCCCCCACGCTCCAGCCCTTCAGCAATAGCTTTCAGGCCGTTCATTGCCATCCACGGACAGTGAGCGCAGCTGCGACAGGTTGCCCCCTCGCCCGCGGTCGGCGCTTCCAGCAGCTCTTTATCCGGGACGGCCTGCTGCATTTTGTAGAAAATCCCACGGTCGGTTGCCACAATGAGCTGGCGCTGCGGCAGGGTTTTCGCGGCGTTAATCAACTGGCTGGTCGAGCCTACCGCATCCGCCATATCCACGATCGACTGCGGTGACTCCGGGTGCACCAGAATAGCGGCATCGGGATACAGTGCTTTCATCCGCGTCAGCGCCTGGGTTTTAAACTCATCATGCACAATACAGGCGCCCTGCCAGCACAGTACGTCGGCACCGGTCTGTTTTTGCACATAATTGCCGAGATGGCGGTCCGGCGCCCAAATAATTTTTTCGCCCAGACTATCAAGGTGTTCAATCAGTTCCACCGCAATGCTTGAGGTCACCACCCAATCGGCGCGTGCTTTGACCGCCGCAGAGGTATTGGCGTAGACCACGACGGTGCGGTCAGGGTGCGCATCGCAGAATGCGGAAAACTCCTCGATCGGACAGCCGAGATCCAGCGAGCACTCGGCGTGCAAGGTTGGCATCAGGATCGTTTTTTCCGGGCTGAGGATTTTTGCCGTCTCACCCATAAAGCGCACCCCGGCGACCAACAGCGTTGATGCCTGGTGGCGGGCGCCAAACCGGGCCATCTCCAGTGAGTCAGAGATGCACCCGCCGGTTTCCTCTGCCAGTTGCTGAATTTCTGGGTCGGTATAGTAGTGGGCAACCATGACCGCATCACGTTCACGCAGCAGACGTTTAATCTTTTCACGATAAAAGTGCTTTTCGTCGCGGCTGAGTGGCAACGGTTTGGGCGGAAAAGGATAAATCGCCGTTTCAGGGTCAAACATTACGCTCATCTTGCAATCTCGTTTTACTGGCTTAACGAAAAAACCGTTAATATGCCCGAAGATGGCATAGCGACGGCTGTGGTGTTTTATATGCTAAACAAGATAACGGATTGTACAGAAAATGTCGTGTGGAATTTGCGGTCAGCCAGGGGCTACAGCAGGAGGATAAGCATGTGACGGGAGAAAACGGCGCATAGCAAAAAGGCGCCTTTTTACATTGGTGGGTCGTGCAGGATGACTCGCTATCGCTCGTCCTTCGGGCCGTCGCCGTAAACGGCTCCGTTGTCTCGCTGCGCTTGACCCGAACCTGCGGCAGGTTCGAATCTTCAAATTCTGTATATAGCAAAAAGGCGCCTTTAGGGCGCCTTTTTACATTGGTGGGTCGTGCAGGATTCGAACCTGCGACCAATTGATTAAAAGTCAACTGCTCTACCAACTGAGCTAACGACCCCTTTCGGGTTTTGATGCTTTAATCATTCAGGATGGTGGGTCGTGCAGGATGACTCGCTTTCGCTCGCCCTACGGGCCGTTGCTGTGCAACGTTATCCTTCACGTTTAACATCAACATTCGATGTTAAATTGGTGGGTCGTGCAGGATTCGAACCTGCGACCAATTGATTAAAAGTCAACTGCTCTACCAACTGAGCTAACGACCCGCTCGGGTACAACCTGAATTATTCTTCACTCGTCACCAATAAAATTGGTGGGTCGTGCAGGATTCGAACCTGCGACCAATTGATTAAAAGTCAACTGCTCTACCAACTGAGCTAACGACCCGAGTGGTGGGTGATGACGGGATCGAACCGCCGACCCCCTCCTTGTAAGGGAGGTGCTCTCCCAGCTGAGCTAATCACCCGATACTACGCTGGATACTGCTAATTAGTGGTGGGTCGTGCAGGATGACTCGGCTTCGCCTCGCCCTACGGGCCGTTGCTTTCGCAACGTTATCCTTCACGTTTTACTACCGCATTCCACTTTTTAATTGGTGGGTCGTGCAGGATTCGAACCTGCGACCAATTGATTAAAAGTCAACTGCTCTACCAACTGAGCTAACGACCCACTTTTTTTGCCGCTTCAGGCTTGTTCGATATCCCTTGGCAACGGCGGCATATATTACTGATTTAAGAATTCAGCGCAACAAGTATTTCGATAAAAAACATCTGACTGCTTAGGATTCACGCGACAAGACCAGAAATAATGCGATTTCTGGTCATGCCATAATCATCCCAGCGTGTTAAGACGTTTCTGAGCTTGTTTTGCACCATCGGTGCCGGGAAATTTACTCACGACCTGCTGGTAGACGGCTTTTGCCTTCGCCGTATCCCCTTTGTCCTGCATGATCACGCCAACCTTAAACATCGCATCTGGCGCTTTAGGGGATTTCGGGTAATTTTTCACCACGGAAGCAAAATAGTACGCGGCATCGTCTTTTTTCCCCTTATTGTAATTCAACTGACCGAGCCAGTAGTTGGCGTTCGGCTGATATGTTGAATCCGGGTACTGTTTAACGAAAGTCTGAAATGCCGCCATCGCGTCATCCTGGCGCGAAGGATCCTTCACCAGCGCAATCGCCGCGTTGTAATCAGTATTTGCATCACCGCTCGACGCCGGAGCGCCTGAGGAGGCTGCTGGCGCCGCGGTAGCTGCTGCTGCGCCCTGATCACCCGCAGACGATGAGGTCTGGGCACCTGCTGCTGCACCGCCGCTACCAAGAGCGTCGATTTGTAGCAGGATTTGTTTCTGGCGTTCAACAACCTGATTCAACTGATACTGGCTTTCCTGAATCTGACCGCGCAGGGAATCAATATCATTTTGGTTATCGGAGAGCTGTTGTTGAAGTTGGGTTAAAAGCTGGCTGTGAGCGTTAGAAATACGCTCGAGCTGAGTGACGCGGTCTTCGACCGAGCCAGAGCCGACACTACTGATTGGCGCCTGAGCAAAAGCGGCCCAGGGGGCCGCTATGCCAACCAGTAACGACAGACTCAACAGATGATGTCTGAAGTTACTGCTCATGCAATTCTCTTAGTAAACCAGTACGGCGCGACGGTTTTTAGCGTAAGCCGCTTCGTCGTGACCCAGTACTGCAGGTTTTTCTTTACCGTAAGAAACGATGGAGATCTGGTCGGCGGAAACACCTTTGCCCTGCAGATACATCTTAACGGCGTTAGCACGACGCTCACCCAGAGCGATGTTGTATTCCGGAGTACCGCGCTCATCCGCGTGACCTTCAACAGTCACTTTGTAGGATGGGTTGCTACGCAGGAAGTTAGCGTGCGCATCCAGCATTGCAGCGAAGTCAGAACGGATATCGTACTTGTCCAGATCGAAGTAAACGATGTTGTTCTGCTGCAGCTGCTGCATTTGCAGACGAGCTTGCTCTTCGGAAGACATGTTGCCACCGTTAGCGTTAGCATCCATACCAGTGCCGGCACCCAACATGCCTTCACCGCTCTGGTCGTTGCTGGCATTCTTGTTAGAAGAACACGCCGCGATTGCCATAACCGGCAGAGCGATCATCAGCCCTTTCAGCACTTTGTTCAGTTGCATTTCTTTGATTCCTTTAATAATCAATTATTTATTATCACAGATACGGAGACCAGGCAGGGAATTTGACCTGTCCATCAGTCGCCGGAAGACGCGCTTTGAAACGCCCATCTGTAGAAACCAGATTCAGCACGGATCCCATCCCCTGAGAAGAGCTGTAGATTACCATAGTGCCGTTAGGTGCCAGACTTGGCGTTTCATCCAGGAACGTTGACGACAAAACTTGTACGCCACCCGCTACCAGATCTTGTTTGGCAATGTGCTGCTGACCGCTGGCCGAGCTCACCATTACCATAAATTTACCGTCGCTGCTGACATCCGCATCCTGGTTCTGAGAACCTTCCCAGGAGATACGCTGCGGAGTACCGCCGCCAATGCTGACTTTGTACACTTGCGGACGACCGGCCTGGTCAGATGTAAAGGCCAGGTTTTGGCTGTCCGGGAACCAGGTTGGCTCGGTGTTGTTGCTGCGACCGGTGGTTACCTGACGAATCTGGCCAGATCCCAGTTCCATCACATACAGCTGCAGGCTACCGGTTTTTGACAGCGCAAAGGCCAGTTTAGAGCCATCCGGCGAGAAAGCCGGCGCACCGTTATGCTGCGGGAAAGAGGCAATCTGACGTACCGCGCCGTTAGCCAGCGTCTGCACAACCAGCGCCGAACGACCGCTTTCGAAGGTGACGTAAGCCAGTTTAGAACCGTCCGGAGACCATGCCGGAGACATCAGCGGCTGTGGTGAACGGTGAACGGTGAACTGGTTGTAGCCATCGTAGTCAGAGACGCGCAGTTCGTAAGGGAACTGGCCGCCGTTGGTCTGCACCACGTAAGCAATACGAGTACGGAACGCACCTTTAATAGAAGTCAGCTTCTCAAATACCGCGTCGCTGGCGGTGTGAGCCGCATAGCGCAGGTACTGTTTAGTGACCTTATAAGAGTTTTGCGCCAGAATTGTCCCCGGAGCACCACCGGTATCGACCAGTTGGTACGCAACGTTGTACGAACCATCCGGGTTACCAGTGACCTGACCAACCACGACCGCATCGATACCCAGCGCAGACCATGCCGCCGGCTGCACTTCTTGTGCCGTACCCGGTTGCTGAGGCAGACGCGAGCGATCCAGTGGGTTGAACTTACCGCTGTTACGCAGGTCAGCCGCCACGACACCGCCAATATCTTCAGGTGCAGCACCCGGCCCAGCCCACTGGAACGGCACAACGCCGATCGGGCGTGCCGAGTCCACCCCTTGGGTGATCTCGATACGTACTTCTGCGTGCAGCACAGCCGCCCACAGCATTAAAAAACCAAATGCTACTCGTAATGCCTGCTTCATCATATCTCCCTTATCCGGGCGGAAGGCCCACGATAATTTAGCAGAATGTTAACAAACTCAAATATACAAAACTACCAAAACCCAGTGACTACCATAGATTGTTTTGCCCCGCTTGCACGGGGGAAATCATTACAGTTTAAAGTCTAGTTTGGCATCTTTAATTTTCTCATAAACAGCCTGGCTAGGCGGCTTAGGAATTCGCGCCGTCTTCGCGGCTGTCACCGCAGCCTGACAAAGCGCCGGATCCCCACCTTCTTGTTGAACATCAAGCAGTTGACCATCAGATCCTAGCTTAATATGCAACACACAAGACTTACCAGCATACAGGTCTGCACCATACAATTTGCTTTGAATAGCATTTCGAATTTGCGATGCATAAGCGCTGATATCAGCCCCAGAAGCCCCACCATTACTGCCCGATGTTCCTGCCGCATTGGCAGGTTGCCCCTGACCTTTTGCACTGCCGCCTTTCGGCGCATTCTTACCTGAGCTCAGGTCACCCAGCAGGTCGTCGACGCCATCAGCATCTTTGGCGGCAGCCGCTTTTTTCGCTGCTGCTGCTTTTGCAGCGGCGGCCTTAGCAGCTTTATCGGCAGCAGCTTTTTCCGCTGCCGCTGCTTTGGCTGCTGCAGCTTTCTCTGCTTTATCCGCGGCGGCTTTTTCCGCTGCTGCGGCTTTGGCTGCTGCGGCTTTTTCTGCTTTTTCCGCGGCAGCTTTCTCAGAAGCGGCCTTTTGGGCGGCGGCTTTTTCAGCCGCGGCTTTCTCGGCCGCTGCCTGCCTGGCTGCTTCCTGCTGAGCTTGCTTTTCAGCCTGCTGCTGTGCTTTCTTCGCGGCATCGGCGGCGGCTTTCGCTGCTACAGCTTCCGCTTTCTTCTGAGCATCTGCAGCCGCTTTTGCCGCTTCGGCTTCAGCCTGTTTCTTCGCATCAGCAGCGGCTTTAGCTGCCGCAGCTTCCGCTACTTTCGCCTGAGCATCGGCTTTCGCCTTCGCGTCAGCCGCAGCTTTTGCTGCTGCTTCCTGCGCTTCTTTGGCCTGAGAATCTGCTTTGGCTTTCGCGGCAGCGGCCGCTTTCTCCGCCGCTTCTTCAGCCTGCTTCTGCTGTTCTTTTGCTTCTTTAGCGGCTTCCTGCGCCTGCAGACGATCCTGCTCAAGCTGCTTCAGACGCTCTTGCTCTGCAGCCTGTTTTTCACGCAATTCTTCCGCCTGCTGCTGAGCCTGCTTTTCGCGCTGCTCAGCGGCACGACGCGAGCTGGCCTGCTGCTGCTGCTGACGGTTGTAGTTATTCACGACCGCACCAGGATCAACCATTACTGCATCAATGGAGGAGCCCCCACCGCCACCGGCTGAGGTATCCAGATGCTCATCGAACGAACTCCAGATCAGCAGCGCGATCAGAATGATGTGCAGCGCGACTGAAACTATGATCGCTCGTTTAAGCTTGTCGTTTTGTTCGGTTGCCTTTGACACTATCGGTTCCCAAAAACTGTTCGCCTGTTCCCGCTATTCTCGCTGGCAGCGAGCCAGTCACTCTCGCCGCCAACGGCCTCACGGGCGCACATATCTGAAGCGATTAAATAGGCTTGGTCATTAAGCCAACCGATTTAACCCCTGCGCTATGCAACAGGTTAAGCGCTTTAATAATTTCATCGTAAGGTACGTCTTTCGCACCGCCGATCAGGAACACCGTTTTCTCGTTCGCGTCGAGTCGGCGTTTCGCTTCAGCAATAACCTGCTCTGGCGGCAGCTGCGACAGCGTCTCCGGGCCCACTTTTACGCTGTACTGCCCGATGCCGGAAACCTCAACGATCACCGGCGGATCATCATTGCTTTTCACCGCTTGTGATTCCGTCGCATCCGGCAGGTCGACCTCTACGCTCTGCGTAATGATCGGCGCGGTCGCCATAAAAATCAGCAACAGCACCAGCAGGACATCCAGCAGCGGAACGATGTTGATCTCGGACTTCAGTTCGCGACGTCCGCGTCCACGTGCTCTGGCCATGGCTTACCCCTTATTGCTTTCGCTGCTGGTAAACGCCTGACGGTGCAGAATCGCGGTGAACTCTTCCATAAAGTTGTCGTAGTTCAGTTCAAGTTTGTTCACGCGCTGGTTCAAACGGTTATAGGCCATGACCGCCGGGATTGCCGCAAACAGGCCGATTGCCGTGGCGATCAGCGCTTCCGCGATACCCGGTGCAACCATCTGCAGTGTCGCCTGTTTTACCGCACCGAGTGCAATAAAGGCGTGCATAATCCCCCAGACGGTACCGAACAGACCGATATACGGGCTGATGGAGCCGACGGTTCCGAGGAACGGAATATGCGTTTCCAGGGTTTCCAGCTCGCGGTTCATGGAGATACGCATCGCACGCGACGCGCCCTCAACCACGGCTTCAGGCGCATGGCTGTTTGCGCGATGCAAACGAGCGAACTCCTTGAAACCGCTGTAAAAAATCTGTTCAGACCCCACCAGGTTATCGCGACGCCCCTGGCTTTCCTGATACAGGCGCGACAGCTCGATGCCCGACCAGAATTTGTCTTCAAAAGCTTCCGCTTCGCGGCTTGCCGTATTGAGGATACGCGTTCTCTGAATAATGATAGCCCAGGAAGCGATAGAAAAACCAATCAAAATCAACATGATAAGTTTAACCAGAAGGCTCGCCTTCAGGAACAAATCAAGGATATTCATGTCAGTCACTGCTTAAACTCCGCGACAATAGACTTGGGAAGCGCACGAGGCTTCATTAAGAGTGGATCAACGCACACAATGAGAACTTCAGCTTCATTCAAAACTGTATTCTCTGCGTTGACGATTCGCTGCGTGAAAACCAAAGAGGTGCCTCGCATTGAGGTGATTTCTGTCTGGATTTCGAGCATATCGTCGAGTCTGGCGGGCGCAAAATATTCCAGCGTCATTTTGCGAACCACGAAGGCAACTCGTTCAGCCAGCAGAACCTGCTGACTGAAGTGATGGTGGCGCAGCATCTCTGTGCGTGCTCTTTCATAAAAAGCGACGTAGCTGGCGTGGTAAACCACACCACCGGCATCGGTGTCTTCATAGTAGACACGTACCGGCCATCGAAACAGCGTTGTATTCACTTTACATCCCGGTAATGCAAAAAAAGAGTAGTGCTTTCAAACTTCGCTACTATACGCGCGGGGAACGTGGTTGGGAATGGGAGAAAGTAAACAGCGAGTAAATTTTTATGGGCTTATGCAAGCCCATAAGGATAACAGAGTTCTCTTATTCTCTTCTCTTTCAAAAGAAGAAGAAAAACAGCCCTGTAATGAGGACAATATCAGCGATAAGTGGACAAAAAATCCCTTTCCAGTGGACGGCTCGCGGGCTGAAACCCACACCGTGGATAACCCCGGCACACACGGCCCACATCAGCAGGAACCCGTGCCAGATTTCCAGTGAACTGGTTTTCGCCGCGAAGCGCGACGGATCCCACATGATGCACCCTGCCAGCAGCAGCGCCATCAATAAGGAAAGCGCCCTTAACGGGCGCTTGTCCATTATCGCGTACATCATTGCGATAACTTTACTCATCAATGTTCTTCTTTACCTGCTTTGGTCGCTTCAACGTGCTCAAGCGCTAACGCAGTAATCACGCCAAAAGCACAGGCAAGAAGCGTTCCCAAAATCCATGCGAAATACCACATTTATAGCTCCTTACCTTAGTACAGCGAGTGGGTGTTCTTTTCGATGTCTTCGCGAGTGATGCGGCCAAACATTTTCCAGTAACACCAGGTGGTGTACGCCAGAATAATCGGCACGAAGACAATCGCCGCGTAGGTCATCACGTTCAACGTCAGCTGGCTGGAGGTTGCATCCCACATAGTCAGACTAACGTTCATCATTGTGCTGGACGGCATGATGAACGGGAACATGGCAATCCCACAGGTCAGGATGATGCACGCCAGAGTCACGGAAGAGAAGACAAACGCCAGCGCACCTTTTTCCAGACGTGAAGTCACAATGGTCAGCAGCGGCAGAACTACACCCAGCGCCGGGATAATCCACAGTGCCGGCATGTTCTGGAAGTTAACCAGCCATGCACCAGCCTGGCGAGCGACTTCTTTCGTCAGCGGGTTAGATGGCGCAGAGTGATCGATAGCGGTGGTCACCACGTAACCATCGATACCGTAAACCACCCACACCCCTGCCAACAGGAAGCACACCAGCGTAACCAGCGCCGCAACCTGCGAGGTGATGCGTGCACGCAGGTGCAGTTCACCCACGGTACGCATCTGCAGATAAGTCGCGCCCTGGGTCAGGATCATCGCCACGCTAACAATACCGGCCAGCAGACCAAACGGGTTCAGCAGCTGGAAGAAGTTTCCGGTGTAGTACAGGCGCATATACTCGTCCATATGGAACGGTACACCCTGCAGCAGGTTACCGAATGCGACACCAATCACCAGCGGCGGTACAAAGCTACCGATGAAAATGCCCCAGTCCCACATGTTACGCCAGCGGGTATCTTCAATCTTCGAGCGATAGTCAAAGCCTACCGGACGGAAGAACAAGGAAGCCAGCACCAGGATCATCGCCACATAAAAGCCGGAGAACGCCGCAGCATACACCGTCGGCCAGGCCGCAAACAGCGCGCCGCCCGCGGTGATCAGCCACACCTGGTTTCCGTCCCAGTGCGGGGCGATGGAGTTAATCATGATTCGACGCTCGGTGTCATTGCGACCGAGGAAGCGGGTGAGCATGCCCACCCCCATGTCGAAACCATCGGTGACGGCAAAACCAATCAACAGTACGCCGATCAGCAGCCACCAGATTAAACGTAATACTTCATAATCGATCATTTCACGACTCCTGTCTTAGCGTGCCGGCTGAGTAGTCGTGGAAGACTGCTCAAAGTGGTAGCGACCAGTTTTCAGGCTGCTTGGTCCACGGCGTGCGAATTTGAACATCAGGTACAATTCAGCCACCAGGAACAGGGTGTACAGACCACAAATCAGCAGCATCGAGAAGAGCAGATCGCCCACGCTCAGCGACGAGTTTGCCACCGCAGTCGGCAACACTTCACCTATCGCCCACGGCTGACGGCCGTATTCCGCCACGAACCAGCCGGATTCGATAGCAATCCATGGCAGTGGAATCGCATACAGCGCGATGCGCAGCAGCCATTTCTTCTCGCCAACCTGATTACGAAGTACCGTCCAGAAGGAAGCGGCAATGATCCCCAGCATCAGGATGCCGCAGGCAACCATGATACGGAATGCGAAGTACAGCGGCGCAACGCGTGGGATAGAGTCTTTGGTTGCCTGCTGGATTTGAGCTTCCGTCGCATCTGCAACGTTCGGGGTATAACGTTTCAGCAGCAGACCGTAGCCCAGATCTTTCTTCACGTGGTTGAACTGATCGCGAACCGCCTGATCGGTGGAGCCAGCACGCAGCTCTTCCAGCAGACTGTAAGCTTTCATCCCGTTACGGATACGCTCTTCGTGCTGTGCCATCAGGTCCTTCAGACCAATGACCGGCTTATCAACCGAACGAGTGGCGATAATACCCAGCGCGTAAGGGATCTGAATCGCGAAGTGGTTGGTTTGTGCATCCTGGTCAGGAATACCAAACAGGGTAAAGGCCGCTGGAGCCGGCTGTGTTTCCCATTCGGCTTCAATGGCTGCCAGTTTGGTTTTTTGCACGTCGCCCATTTCGTAACCGGATTCGTCACCGAGGACAATAACGGAGAGAATAGCCGCCATACCGAAGCTGGCTGCGATAGCAAAGGAGCGTTTAGCAAAGGCGAAGTCACGACCGCGCAGCATGTAGTAGGAGCTGATGCCCAGAATGAACATCGCACCGCAGACATAACCGGAGGCTACCGTGTGAACAAATTTCACCTGGGCAACAGGGTTCAGGACCAGCTCGGAGAAGCTGACCATTTCCATGCGCATGGTTTCGAAGTTGAAGTCTGATGCGATCGGGTTTTGCATCCACCCGTTAGCGACGAGGATCCACAATGCCGACATGTTGGAGCCCAGCGCCACCAGCCAGGTTACCGCCATGTGCTGCACTTTACCCAGACGATCCCAGCCGAAGAAGAACAGGCCGACAAAGGTAGATTCCAGGAAGAAGGCCATCAGGCCCTCAATCGCCAGCGGCGCACCGAAGATATCGCCCACGTAATGAGAGTAATACGACCAGTTTGTCCCGAACTGGAACTCCATGGTCAAACCGGTTGCCACACCCAGCGCAAAGTTGATCCCAAACAACTTGCCCCAGAACTTGGTCATATCTTTATAAATCTGTTTGCCGGAAAGGACGTAAACCGTTTCCATAATGGCCAGCAGGAACGCCATACCGAGCGTCAGTGGCACAAAAAGGAAGTGGTACATCGCGGTCAAGGCAAACTGTAAGCGCGACAGTTCGACTATATCTAACATCATGACTCCTTGCTCATCGCATGAAGACTCCGAGAATGAACCCACCGCAGTAAGCTCATACGCATGCCCCAATACAAAATAACTTGCTTCCCGCTTCGTTACCGTTTCGTCACCAGATGAAACAGCTCCTCGCAAAGGTTACAAATACGTTAACGAAAAACCCAATTGATTCCCCAATATATTACGCCGCAATAACCTTACAATAAACAGGATTTTATTGAATCTGTTTTACATTTACGACAGTGATCAATATATAGCGAATTTGCCCGGTTTAGGCCAATTTGATTGGCGACAATTTAACGATTTTTTGGGATTTTTTCCAAGCTTTAAGTCTTGATATAAATCAATTTTTTCCATCCATGTTAATTATGTATCCCAACAAAGAATAATGGTGAATCTAATGTTAAATACATGTTTAAAACATGCCAACAATAGTTACCAAAAAGAGAGATATGAGAATTACAGGTAATACGTTTTAACGTTAAGGCGAATTCAGTGAAAAAAATGGTGATCTGAATAATGTTAGACGCCTCACAGTAATTTGCCTAATAGACGGCATCAATTAAGTCATCATTTTTATCTTTTACTTTTTTCACCAAAAATAGTCACGAGGCTCATGCCCTCCCCTTCCTGGAAATAATCGTGCAATATTTATAAAAATAAGGTGTTAAATCAATACAATAGAAAAGGTTTCTTTGAGAGGAAAGATAAAAACGCTCCGGTGAAAGCCCGGTCACGATGGTTGATGCGGGGAAATACAGGCAGAAAAAAGGCCACCTGACGGTGGCCAACCATGTCGAAATCGGACATTTAACTGCTCACAAAGAGCAGAGAGGGTTTACTTGATGATGGATTTCAGCGCTTCGCCGATATCAGCCAGGCTGCGCACGGTTTTCACACCCGCCGCTTCCAGCGCTGCGAATTTCTCATCCGCTGTACCTTTACCGCCAGCGATGATGGCGCCTGCGTGGCCCATACGCTTGCCTTTCGGCGCGGTAACGCCCGCGATGTAGCCGACAACCGGCTTAGTCACGTGCTCTTTAATGTAGGCTGCCGCTTCTTCTTCAGCGCTGCCGCCGATTTCACCAATCATCACAATCGCTTCAGTCTGCGGGTCTTCCTGGAACATCTTCAGGATATCGATGAAGTTAGAGCCTGGGATCGGGTCACCGCCGATACCGACACAGGTAGACTGGCCGAAGCCATAGTCGGTGGTCTGCTTAACCGCTTCATAGGTCAGCGTACCGGAACGGGAAACGATACCCACTTTGCCCGGTTTGTGAATGTGACCCGGCATGATGCCGATTTTGCACTCGCCCGGGGTGATAACACCAGGGCAGTTCGGACCGATCA
Organism: Klebsiella sp. R390; assembly: GCF_051131745.1. Taxonomy (NCBI): domain Bacteria; kingdom Pseudomonadati; phylum Pseudomonadota; class Gammaproteobacteria; order Enterobacterales; family Enterobacteriaceae; genus Klebsiella; species Klebsiella sp. R390. The sequence continues at coordinate 1,148,676 of NZ_CP180445.1, forward strand.
TCCGCACGCCAGCTTCATCCAGTTTCACTTTAACCGTCAGCATATCCAGGGTCGGGATACCTTCGGTGATGGTGATAATCAGCTTAATGCCCGCGTCGATCGCTTCCAGAATGGAGTCTTTACAGAACGGAGCCGGAACGTAGATAACGGTCGCAGTTGCGCCGGTCGCTTCAACGGCTTCGCGCACGGTGTTGAACACCGGCAGGCCCAGATGTGTGGTGCCGCCTTTACCAGGCGTAACGCCGCCAACCATCTGAGTACCGTAAGCAATGGCTTGTTCAGAGTGGAATGAACCCTGGCTACCGGTGAAGCCCTGGCAGATAACCTTGGTATCTTTATTAATTAAAACTGACATTATTTCCCCTCCACTGCGGCAACAACCTGCTGTGCTGCGTCCGTCAGACTTTTCGCTGCAATAATATTCAGGCCGCTGTCAGCCAGTTTTCTCGCGCCCAGTTCGGCGTTGTTACCTTCCAGACGTACGACAACCGGAACGTTAACACCCACCTCTTCAACCGCGCCGATGATGCCATCAGCAATCAGGTCGCAGCGAACGATACCGCCGAAGATGTTAACCAGAACCGCTTTAACGTTGTCGTCAGAGAGGATGATTTTGAACGCTTCAGTAACGCGTTCTTTGGTTGCGCCGCCGCCAACGTCCAGGAAGTTAGCCGGTTCGCCGCCGTGCAGCTTAACGATGTCCATAGTACCCATCGCCAGGCCAGCGCCGTTAACCATGCAGCCAATGTTGCCGTCCAGTGCAACGTAGTTCAGTTCCCACTGAGCCGCTTGTGCTTCACGCGGATCTTCCTGAGACTGGTCGCGCATTTCACGCAGATCCGGCTGGCGGAACAGCGCATTGCCATCAGCACCCAGTTTGCCATCGAGGCAGATCAGGTCGCCCTGCTTGGTGATAACCAGCGGGTTGATTTCGATCAGCGCCAGGTCGCGCTCAAGGAAAATGGTCGCAAGACCCATGAAGATTTTGGTGAACTGCTGAACCTGTTTACCTTCCAGACCCAGTTTGAACGCCAGTTCACGTCCCTGGTACGGCATCGGGCCGGCCAGCGGATCGATCGCAATTTTGTGGATCAGGTGCGGCGTTTCTTCCGCCACTTTTTCGATTTCCACACCACCTTCGGTGGACGCCATGAACACTACGCGACGGGAGCTACGGTCCACAACAGCACCGAGATACAGCTCTTTCGCGATATCAGTCGCAGCTTCAACCAGGATCTGGTTAACCGGCTGACCGTGAGCATCTGTCTGGTAGGTCACCAGGCGTTTGCCCAGCCAATGCTCGGCAAAGGCGCGAATGTCTTCTTTACTGTTAACTACTTTCACACCGCCCGCTTTACCGCGGCCACCAGCGTGAACCTGACATTTCACTACCCACGGACCCGCACCGATTTTTGATGCAGCTTCTTCTGCTTCACGCGGAGTAGTACAGGCATAACCCACCGGCGCCGGTAAGCCATAGCGGGCAAACAGTTGTTTTGCCTGATATTCATGTAAGTTCATGTGTTCAGTCCATCCTTCAGGTAATCGTTATCATGTAGTCTGTAAAGCCCGCAGGCCCACAGCGCTGATGATGTTTTTATTGGCCCGGTGAGCTGAACGCTACCGGGCCATTATCACTACACGTCCAGCAGCAGACGAGTCGGGTCTTCCAGCAGCTCTTTGATAGCAACCAGGAAGCCTACCGATTCACGTCCATCAATCAGACGGTGGTCGTAGGAGAGTGCCAGGTACATCATCGGCAGAATTTCTACCTTGCCATTGACCGCCATCGGGCGATCTTTAATGGCATGCATACCCAGAATGGCGCTCTGCGGTGGGTTGATGATTGGCGTGGACATCAGAGAACCGAAGACGCCACCGTTGGTAATAGTGAAATTACCGCCGATCAGGTCATCTACGGTCAGCTTGCCGTCACGGCCTTTCACTGCCAGCTCTTTAATATTCTTTTCGATGTCCGCCATGCCCAGCAGGTCAACATCACGCAGAACCGGTGTTACCAGGCCGCGCGGCGTGGACACAGCCATGCTGACGTCGAAATAGTTGTGGTAAACCACGTCATCGCCATCGATGGACGCGTTCATTTCCGGGTAGCGTTTCAGCGCTTCAACCACAGCTTTCACGTAGAAGGACATAAAGCCCAGACGGATACCGTGACGTTTTTCGAAGGCATCGCCGTACTGCTTACGCAGATCCATAATCGGCTTCATGTTGACTTCGTTGAAGGTCGTCAGCATGGCGGTAGAGTTTTTCGCTTCCAGCAGACGCTCGGCGACGCGTTTGCGCAGACGGGTCATCGGAACACGTTTTTCTGAACGGTGACCCAGCTGTGCAACTGGAGCAGCCGCTGCGGCTGCCGGTGCTTTCGCTTCAGCTTTCGCCGGTGCCGCTGCCAGATGTTTCTCAACATCTTCACGGGTCAGACGGCCGCCAACACCGGTACCTTTGATCGCGTTAGCATCGAGGCTGTGCTCAGCCAGCAGGCGACGGATCGCCGGGCTGAGTGCGTCGTTGCTCTGCTCTTCCAGGGACGCCTGTTGACGCTGAGCCGGAGTGGACTCTTTCGCATCGGCTTTCGCGGCAGACTCTTTGCCCGCACTGTTGCCTTCACGCAGGCGACCAAGGATCTGGCGAGAAAGCACGGTGGCGCCTTCATCTTCCAGTACTGCATCCAGAATGCCGTCCGCTGAAGCCGGTACTTCCAGTACCACTTTGTCAGTTTCGATTTCTACCAGCACTTCATCACGCTGGACGCTATCGCCCGGTTTTTTATGCCAGGTCGCAACGGTCGCATCAGCGACGGACTCAGGCAGATCGGGAACCAGAATATCTACGCTACTCATTATGTATCCTTTAATTAATCGACGTTCAGCGCGTCATTGACCAGATCTTGTTGCTGTTTCTGGTGAACGGACATATACCCTACTGCCGGAGAGGCAGAGGCCGGGCGGCCTGCATAACGCAGAGAGGCCCCAAATGGAATCACTTCGCGGAAGTGATGCTGGCTGCAGTACCACGCGCCCTGGTTGAGCGGTTCTTCCTGGCACCAGACAAAGTCATGGACGTGAGCATAAGGCTTCAGCGCTTCCTGTACCGCCTGATGCGGGAACGGATAGAGCTGCTCTACGCGCACGATAGCGACATCTTTTTGGTCATTCTTCCGGCGTTGTTCCAGCAGGTCGTAGTAAACCTTACCAGAGCACAGCACAACACGCTTCACGCCTTTCGGGTCGAGATCGTCGATCTCACCGATAGCCGGCTGGAAGGTCCCGTTCGCCAGTTCGTCGAGGCTGGAAACCGCCAGCGGGTGGCGCAGCAGCGATTTCGGCGACATCACCACCAGCGGACGGCGCATACCGCGCAGCGCCTGACGACGCAGCATGTGGTAAACCTGAGCTGGGGTTGACGGTACGCAAACCTGCATGTTTTGTTCAGCACACAGCTGCAGATAACGTTCCAGACGTGCGGAGGAGTGCTCCGGACCCTGGCCTTCGTAACCGTGCGGCAGCAGCATCACCAGACCGCACATACGGCCCCACTTCTGCTCACCGGAGCTGATGAACTGGTCGATAACGACCTGAGCGCCGTTGGCAAAGTCACCAAACTGCGCTTCCCAGATGGTCAGCGTGCGTGGTTCTGCAGTAGCGTAGCCGTATTCAAAGGCCAGTACCGCTTCTTCAGACAGCACAGAGTCCCAGACTTTGAAATGTTCCTGACTGTTATGCACATGCTGCAGCGGAGTGTAGGTTGAACCGTTCACCTGGTTATGAATGACCGAGTGGCGGTGGAAGAAGGTGCCGCGACCGGAGTCTTCACCGGACAGACGGATAGGGATCCCTTCATCAACCAGCGTGGCGTAAGCCAGGTTTTCAGCAGCGCCCCAGTCGAACAGTTTCTCACCGGCAGCCATTGACTGACGATCGCCATAAATCTTCGCCACGCGAGACTGCATTTCGATGCTGTCCGGCACGGTGCTGATGCGTTTGGCCAGCTCCTGCAGACGTTTCATCTCTACCTTGCTCGGGTAGCTCTCATCCCATTCGTGGTTGAGGTACGGCGACCAGGTAAAGGAGTGCAGATTCATCGGGCGCCACTCTTCAACCACGCATTCGCCAGCATCCAGCGCATCACGGTAGAGGTTAACCTGTTCGGTGGCATCTTCCAGCGTCGACACTTTATCCTGCTCAAGTTTGTCGGCGTAGATTTTGCGCGGCGTCGGATGTTTTTTGATTTTCTGATACATCAGCGGCTGGGTTGCACTCGGCTCATCGGCTTCGTTATGGCCGTGACGGCGGTAGCACACCAGGTCGATAAAGACATCGCGTTTAAAGGTATTACGGAAATCCAGTGCCAGGCGGGTAACGAAAGCGACCGCTTCCGGATCGTCTGCATTAACGTGGAAGATCGGAGCCTGAACCATTTTACCGATGTCGGTGCAGTATGGCGTGGAGCGCGCATCCAGCGGGTTCGAGGTGGTGAAGCCCACCTGGTTGTTGATAACGATGCGCACGGTACCGCCAACTTCATAACCACGCGCCTTGGACATGTTCAGGGTTTCCTGAACCACGCCCTGGCCGGTCACTGCGGCATCGCCGTGGATGGTAATCGGCAGTACTTTATTGCTGCTTGGTTCGTCGAGGCGATCCAGACGAGCGCGCACGGAACCGATAACTACCGGGCTAACGATTTCGAGGTGCGACGGGTTAAACGCCAGGGCAAGGTGCACCAGGCCACCTTCGGTCTCCATGTCAGAAGAGAAGCCCATGTGGTACTTCACGTCACCGGTGCCGAGGTGTTCTTTATGTTTGCCCGCGAATTCGTCAAACAGTTCCTGCGGGCGTTTGCCCAGCACGTTGACCAGTACGTTCAGACGACCACGGTGGGCCATACCCAGAACCACTTCACGGGTACCGCTCTTGCCAGCGTGGCGAATCATCTCTTTGAGCATCGGGATCAGCGCATCGCCGCCTTCCAGCGAGAAACGTTTAGCACCCGGGAATTTTGCGCCGAGATAACGTTCCAGCCCTTCCGCTGCGGTCAGTTCAGTCAGGAAGCGTTTTTTCTCGTCGGCGGTAAAGCTGGCTTTCCCTGCTACTGACTCGATACGCTGCTGGATCCAGCGTTTTTCTTCAGTAGAGGTGATGTGCATGTATTCTGCGCCGATTGCGCCGCAGTAGGTTTGCTTAAGCGCGGCGATCAGATCGCCCAGCTTCATCGTATCTTTACCGATGGCAAAAGAACCTACGTTATAGCTTTCCTGGAAATCGGCCTCAGTCAGATCGTGGTAGGCAGGATCGAGATCCGCTACTTTGTCTTGTTTCCACAGTCCCAGCGGATCGAGATTCGCATGCTGGTGACCACGGAAGCGATATGCGTTGATGAGCTGCAGGACTTTAACCTGCTTCACATTGGTATCAGGGTCGGAAATCGAAGAAGTGTAACGTGAGGCATCCTTCGCCAGTCGACGGAAATAATCACGCGTTTTCGAATGAAATTGATCCGGTTTGACTCCGGTGCCAGGTAACTGCTGGAACATAGAACGCCAGTTGGCGTCAACAGAGTCAGGATCGGTTAAGAAGTCTTCATAGAGCTGTTCTATCCAGCTCTGGTTCGAACCAGAGAGGTAAGAAGAGTCCAGCCAGGCTTTCATTGCGCCGTTCTGCATCGTGATCCCTTAAGCATTTATATGCTTATTTCGCCGTAGAAACTACCACGCACAATAATTGTGCGTGCCGGGGTTCACTTGTCGCGGACGAGTTGTGGTTCTATCCGCTAAGGAACCTTTAAAAACTGCCATTAATCTTCTGCGTTCAGGCTGCGGTTGCGTTGGCTGCCTTCGCTTACCCCGGTCACATAGTTCACTATGCTCCCGGGGATGCGCTCAGTTGCCGTCTTACCTCGCTCTGAACGCCTTGATTACTGGTACATATTTGGCGGTTTTTAAAGATTTCCTGCTACCTGTCTTCTCTCCCTTAGGGAAAGGGTCAGGATGAGGGGAGCTGCGCTCCCCTCTTACTACTTACGCACTGCGCTGCAGCAGCATCGACTTAATATGGCCGATGGCGCGCGTCGGGTTCAGCCCCTTAGGACATACACTGACGCAGTTCATAATGCTGTGACAGCGGAATACGCTGAAAGCATCGCTCAACCCTTCCAGGCGGCTGTCGGTTTCGGTATCGCGGCTGTCAATCAGGAAACGATACGCTGCCAGCAGACCGGCCGGACCGATGAACTTGTCCGGGTTCCACCAGAACGACGGGCAAGACGTTGAACAACATGCGCACAGAATACACTCATACAGGCCATCGAGCTTTTCACGCTGCTCTGGCTTCTGCAGATGTTCACGAGCCGGAGGATTTTGCCCATTATTCAACAAGTAAGGCTTAATCTTCTCATATTGTGCATAGAATTGCCCCATGTCCACAACCAAATCGCGGATCACCGGTAAACCAGGCAGCGGACGGATGACAATCTTCTTACCCGGCTGATTCAGCGCGGAGATCGGCGTGATACACGCCAGACCGTTTTTGCCGTTCATGTTCAGACCGTCGGAGCCACAGACCCCTTCACGGCAGGAACGACGGAAAGAGAGAGACGGGTCTTTTTCTTTCAACTGCATCAGGGCATCGAGCAGCATCATGTCACGACCTTCTTCCGCTTCCAGGGTGTAATCCTGCATATGCGGAGCATCGTCTACGTCCGGGTTATAACGATAAACTGAAAACTCGAGTTTCATATTCCTGTCTCCGCATTAATAAGTACGAATCTTCGGCGGGAATGCCGGACGCAGTTTCGGCTCCATGTTGACGCTACGACGCGTCATGGATTCCGACTCTGGCAGATACAGGGAATGGCACAGCCAGTTTTCGTCATCGCGTTCCGGGAAGTCGAAGCGGCTATGCGCGCCACGGCTCTCGGTACGGAAGTTTGCAGACACCGCAGTGGCGTAAGCGGTTTCCATCAGGTTATCCAGCTCCAGACACTCAACGCGCTGGGTATTGAACTCGCTGGATGTGTCATCCAGACGGGCGTTTTTCAGGCGCTCACGAATCGCTTTCAGCTGTTCAAGGCCCTTAGCCATCGCATCCCCTTCACGGAAGACCGAGAAGTTGTGCTGCATACATTCCTGCAGCGCTTTGCGGATTTCGACCGGGTCTTCGCCGTTACGGTTGCCGTTCCAGCGATTCAGACGTTCCAGAGACGCATCGATCTCTTCTTCGGTGGCGTCGCGCAGTACACCCTGCTCGGCGATAGATTCCTGCAAATGCAGACCCACCGCACGACCAAACACCACCAGGTCAAGCAGCGAGTTGCCGCCCAGACGGTTCGCACCGTGGACCGATACGCAGGCGATTTCACCGACCGCAAACAGCCCTGGAATCACCACGTCTTCGCCCTGCTCGTTCACGGTCAACGCCTGGCCGCTTACTTTGGTCGGAATACCGCCCATCATATAGTGGCAGGTTGGGATAACCGGAATCGGCTCTTTCACCGGGTCAACGTGGGCAAAGGTACGGGAGAGCTCAAGGATGCCCGGCAGGCGGGATTCCAGAACTTCTTTACCCAGGTGGTCAAGTTTCAGTTTCGCATGCGGGCCCCACGGACCATCGCAGCCACGACCTTCACGGATTTCGATCATGATGGAACGCGCCACCACGTCACGACCCGCCAGGTCTTTAGCATTCGGTGCATAACGCTCCATGAAGCGCTCACCGTGTTTGTTCAGCAGATAGCCACCTTCACCACGGCAGCCTTCGGTGACCAGAACCCCGGCGCCGGCAATACCGGTCGGGTGGAACTGCCACATTTCCATATCCTGTACCGGAACACCGGCACGGATAGCCATACCGACGCCGTCACCGGTATTGATGTGGGCGTTGGTGGTGGATTGATAGATACGACCTGCACCGCCGGTCGCCAGCACCGTCGCACGGGCTTTGAAGTAAACCACTTCGCCGGTTTCAATACACAGCGCGGTACAACCCACCACGGCACCATCGGCGTTTTTCACCAGGTCCAGGGCATACCACTCGGAGAAAATTGTGGTGTGGTTTTTCAGGTTCTGCTGGTACAGCGTGTGCAGCAGTGCGTGACCGGTACGGTCAGCCGCCGCCGCAGTACGTGCCGCCTGCTCGCCGCCGAAGTTCTTCGACTGGCCGCCAAACGGACGCTGATAAATGGTACCGTCATCAAGACGTGAGAACGGCAGGCCCATATGGTCCAGTTCAAGAATCGCTTCCGGACCGGTTTTGCACATATATTCGATGGCGTCCTGGTCGCCAATATAGTCCGACCCTTTAACGGTGTCGTACATGTGCCATTCCCAGTTATCTTCATGGGTATTACCGAGCGCAACGGTGATGCCACCCTGCGCGGAAACGGTATGGGAACGAGTCGGGAACACTTTGGAGAGCAGCGCACAGGTCTGGCCGCTCTGGGAAATCTGCAGTGCCGCGCGCATACCTGCGCCACCGGCACCAATCACAACTGCATCAAATTCTCTGACTGGCAATTTCATCACACACCCCACACCACAACAAATCCATAAAGAACGTAAGCCACCAGCGCCGCAACGATAACCAGTTGCAGAACTAAGCGCACAGCCAGTGGTTTAACGTAGTCCGTCAATACCTGCCACATCCCAATCCACGCGTGAATCAAAATGGAGATCAGAGCCAGCAGGGTGAAGACTTTTGTGAACGCGGAGGAGAAAAAGCCTGTCCAGACTTCCCATGTAATGTCACCTGAGATGGCAAAGAAGCCGACCATATAGATGATGTAAAGGGTCAGAACGATGGCGGTAGCACGGACCAGAATGAAGTCATGTACGCCGTTACGTCCCAGTGCAGAGGCGTTGCTTACCATACGAGGACTCCTGCGAGAAGTGAAAGCACGACAGTAATAACAAAAGAAATCTTAGCGGAGCGTGTCCCTACTTCGAGGGTTTCTTCCAGGTAACCAAAATCCATCATCAGGTGGCGGATGCCCACAACGGCGTGGTATGCCAGCGCGGTCAGAATGCCCCACATGATAAACTTCACAAAGAAGCTATCCATAATGGATGACGCCACGAGGAAACCTTCGGGAGAGGAAAGGCTGGTGCCCAGCAACCAAAGCAGAATTCCGACCGCCACGAAGGTGATCACACCGGAAACGCGATGGAGAATGGACGCTATCGCAGTGATTGGGAACCGGATCGTTTGCAGATCCAGATTGACAGGTCTTTGTTTTTTCACATTTCTTACCATGAATAACGCCCACATGCTGTTCTTATTGTTTCCTTCCTCCGGTCTGCTTGCGGGTCAGACAGCGTCCTTTCTATAACCTGTGGTCATGATTAAACCCTTAATTAAGAGCTAAAACGTGACCAGACAACGCTGGGTGGCTCGGGATTGCAGGGTGTTCCGGAGACCTGGCGGCAGTATAGGACGTTCACAAAATCATTACAATTAACCTACATATAGTTTGTCGGGTTTTGTCCCGAACAGTGATCAAGGTCACGATAACAACATTATTTTAAAATTTAATCACCTGATTTGACAAATATTAAACATTCTTGTTACAACCATTACCAGATAAATGCAATAATGCTCAAAAGTTATGGGGTCACTCTTTCACCTGAGAATAAGTTATGCAACAGTGTGTTGGTATTGACCGATGTAATCAGGACAGTTATTAGTGGTATACAGATTTTCAAATTCGGACTGCTAAAACGCTGATTTGCTGCTATTTCGTCGTAGACTGAAGACGTACCATCAAGCGCCTTTGCTCTGTACCCTGCCCATTTCGCTGACGCAGAGCTGTGTGCAACATAACAAACTGGTAACGTAAGCAGACGCGGGCCGAAGGCAAATCCACCCCAGGCAGTCTTAAGCAATAAAGGCGCTAAGGAGACCATAAATGTCTGATACTAAAGCAAAAATCACCCTAGGCGGTGATACTGCTATCGAACTAGATGTGCTAAAGGGCACGCTCGGTCAGGATGTAATTGATATTCGTAGTCTTGGTTCAAAAGGGGTTTTCACCTTTGACCCTGGTTTCACTTCAACCGCATCTTGTGAATCTAAAATCACTTTTATCGACGGTGATGAAGGTATCCTGCTCCACCGTGGTTTCCCGATCGATCAGTTAGCGACCGAGTCCAACTACCTCGAAGTGTGTTACATCCTGCTGAACGGTGAAAAACCGAGCCAGGAACAGTACGAAGAATTCAAGACTATCGTTACCCGCCACACCATGATTCACGAGCAGATCACCCGTCTGTTCCACGCGTTCCGCCGCGATTCTCACCCGATGGCGGTGATGTGCGGTATTACCGGTGCGCTGGCCGCGTTCTATCACGACTCCCTGGATGTCAATAATCCACGCCACCGTGATATCGCCGCGTTCCGTCTGCTGTCTAAAATGCCGACAATGGCAGCCATGTGTTACAAATATTCAATCGGCCAGCCTTTCGTCTATCCGCGCAACGACCTCTCCTACGCGGGCAACTTCCTGAATATGATGTTCTCCACACCGTGTGAAACCTATGAGGTTAACCCGGTACTGGAACGCGCTATGGACCGTATTCTGATCCTGCACGCTGACCACGAACAGAACGCATCGACCTCTACCGTCCGTACCGCAGGCTCTTCTGGCGCGAACCCGTTCGCCTGTATCGCCGCGGGTATCGCTTCCCTGTGGGGACCGGCGCACGGTGGCGCGAACGAAGCTGCACTGAAGATGCTGGAAGAGATCAGTTCCGTTGAGCACATTCCGGAATTTGTCCGTCGCGCGAAAGACAAGAACGACTCTTTCCGCCTGATGGGCTTTGGCCACCGCGTGTACAAAAACTACGACCCGCGTGCCACCGTGATGCGTGAAACCTGCCACGAAGTGCTGAAAGAGCTGGGTACCAAAGACGATCTGCTGGAAGTGGCCATGGAGCTTGAGCATATTGCGCTCAACGACCCGTATTTCATCGAGAAGAAACTCTACCCGAACGTCGATTTCTACTCCGGTATCATCCTGAAAGCGATGGGCATTCCGTCCTCCATGTTTACCGTTATCTTTGCGATGGCGCGTACCGTGGGCTGGATTGCACACTGGAACGAAATGCACAGCGACGGTATGAAAATCGCGCGTCCGCGTCAGCTGTATACCGGCTACGAAAAACGCGATTTCAAATCCGACGTGGCCAAAGGCTAAGTCCGGAACTGAAGCAAAAAAGCACGCCTTCGGGCGGAAAGCTGGTCACCTAAGGTGGCCAGCTTTTTTTTGGCTAATCGCTGACCTGAGGAATGCCGGTAAACGGTAGTTTGCGCGAAAGTCATTTTCGTACTTCGGGGCATGTGTTCTGTGGAATATTCCGTTCACGTGAGGTTCCGCACGCGACAGTTTCCTGCCGCAATGATACTGCGTCGGAACAGCCAAGGTATGACAGCTCGGGGGTTAAGGCGCGTCAAGAAAACGGGCGGGAACGCAGGTGCACATCCAGGACTGACCACCAGGACGGTGGTCAGAGGGTCGGTCGAGACAGGGACGTCGAGTCCGACCCGGTCCGCCAGATGAAGCCGGAGTGGAGCATACCGCGTAGCGGCCGTTTTCAGCGCAATGCCGGGGGCCATGGGGGGCGAGCGAAACGCCCCCCATGCCGTTCACCCGCTGCGGGTGTGAGAAAAGTGCCGGATTCACCGTGAACGGAACATGCCACAAAAGTGAACGATATACTCCACGGAACCTACGCGATAGACCACTTTCGCGTAAAACGGGACCGATGCCTAAAAAAGAGCGATCCTGTGACTCACCCTGTTGCTAACGCTGGCATCCCGGACACCAGTAAAACGGCCTCGACGACAGCATCGTTTTCTCAATAATCCCACCGCAGCGTTCACAGGCCTCTCCATTACGATGGAAAACCTTAAAGCGGAACAGCGCACCATGATGCTTATTCTCATCTACCGTCCCGCGGGTGCGATATGACAAGCGAGGAATATCCAGCAGCGCATGGGCCAACGCATCAAGTTGCTCATCATCAAGCTCTGATGCGTTATGTCGCCCGGTTAGCCCAACCTGCCAGAGAATTTCAACGCGGAGATAATTTCCCAGCCCGGCCAGAAAAGCCTGATCCAGCAATAAGCCGGCAAACTGTCGGCGACGAAAGGTGGTCGACAGTAAACGCGCTTTGACGGCGTCCGTCGTTAAGCGCATATCCAGCACGTCAGGCCCCACCCGCAGCAAAAACGGATGCACCGCAAGCTGTGCGGGCGTCAGCAGAGCAATATCTGACGCGCTGTAGAGCAAAATCGCCTTCTCTGCGGTCTGCAGCCTGACCCGCAGCACCCGCTGAGTCACCGGCTGTTCCCCGGCCTCCACCACGCGCCAGACGCCGTACAGCTGATTGTGGCTGTACAGCGTCAACCCGCCGGAAAAGTGCGTCAGCAGAGCTTTGCCCCGGGTTTCTATGTGCGTCACCCGCTGGCCCACCAGCTGCGACTGAAAATCCTGTAACGCGGCAAAGGCAAACCACACTTCGGTCAGAGGTTCGCCTTTGATCGCCTGCTCCAGGCTATCCGCCGCCCGGCGGATCTCCGGACCTTCCGGCATCATCTTATCCTTTTGTTCTGGCGATTAGTGGGTTGCCCCACCGACCGCTTTCACGTCACCGTCCTGCCGTAGCGAGACGGCGATTGCCGTCTCCAGCGCTGCCCGTACCGTCCCGACCGCCATGCTCGCCTCACCGGGGTGGGCTGCCGCCTGTTCTGGCAGGTACGGAATATGGATAAAGCCACCTTTGGTTCCGGTTTTATCCTGTAGCGCATCCAGCAGGCCATACATCACATGGTTGCAGACGAACGTCCCCGCCGTTTGCGACACCGAAGCGGGGATCCCCTGCTCGCGCAGCGCCGCAACAATGGCTTTAACCGGCAGGCTGCTGAAATACGCCGCTGGCCCACCCGCGACAATCGGCTCGTCGATGGGCTGCTGGCCTTTATTGTCCGGGATGCGCGCATCATCGACGTTGATCGCCACCCGTTCGACGGTAATGTCGACACGGCCACCTGCCTGCCCCACCGCGATGATCAGCCGCGGTTGTTGCGCCTCTAACGCCGCACTCAACACCGCCAGCGCCTCGCCAAAGACGCAGGGCAACTGCAGCGCCACCACGCGCTCGCCGGCAAGAGTGACGCCATCAAGTTGACGAACCACCTCCCATGAAGGGTTAACGGCCTCGCCGCCAAACGGTTCAAATCCGGTAATTAATACGCCCGCCATCGCCCCTCCTTACAGGAACATCAGGAAATAAAGTAAGAATACGTTGACGATCAACAGCAGCGCGCCGGTCGGGATCTGCGCCTTAATGACCGCGTTTTTATCCGGCAGCTCCAGCAGGGCCGCGGGTACGATATTGAAGTTGGCCGCCATCGGCGTCATCAGCGTACCGCAGTAGCCGGAGAACATCCCAATTGCCGCCATCACCGCCGGGTTACCGCCGTGCTGGAGCACCAGAATCGGAATACCGATACCCGCCGTCACAATCGGGAACGCCGCAAAAGCATTGCCCATCACCATCGTCAACAGCGCCATGCCGAGGGTGTAGACCACCACGGCAATAAAGCGGCTATCCACCGCCAGGTAGTGCTCGGTCAGCCAGGCGATGCTGCTGCCCACGCCGGCCGAGGTAAACAGCAATCCCAGTACCGCCAGGATCTGCGGCAGGATAAAGGCCCAGCCGACTGAATCGAGCAGCCGACGAGCCTCTTGCAGCGGTTGAGCAACGTGCTCCCGGGTCATACGGATAGCCATCACCAGACCAATCAGCGTGCCGGCGGTCATCGAGAACAGGGTAATCAGCGTGGCATGGTTGCCCGGGCCAAACACCCAGACCTGCCACGACGGCAGGTTATTAAACATCAGCACGCCGATCACCGTGACAACCGGAATCGCCAGTGCCGGATAAAATAAGCGGTTACCCAAACGAGACGCGCTGGCGCTGCGCTCCTCCTGAGTGCGCTGGTGATAGCTGCCCAACCGCACGCCGCCAAAGCCGGCAATCAGCGCCAGCACCACCACCGCCACGCCGACGGCAATATGAATGGTACGCTTATCGCCCGCCAGTTGATAAGTCCAGTCGCCCAACAGGAACAGCACGCCATACAGCCCCCAGAACAGGCCGGTAGTCAGACGACGAGGGTTGCTTTTGTCGCGCCAGGACATCACCGCGACTGCCAGCAGCACCAGTCCTGCCAGCCAGTACAGCCAGTTTTGTTGGAAATTCATACCGCACCGCCTTTTGCCTGCCCGGCGTTAACCTTATCCAGCTCACGCTGAAGATGACGATCGAGGCGCCACAGACGGGCGGAATGGATCAGGAAGGCGCAAATAGCGGTAGGGATCCCCCACAGTGCAATGTGCAATGGTTCGGTCTGGATGCCGCCGGATTCCAGCATAAAGTTGTGCATGAAGATAATCGCCCCGAAGGCGACAAAAATATCCTCACCGAAGAACAGGCCAACATTGTCGGTCGCCGCCGACATTGCCCGCAGGCGATAGCGCACGCTACCGGGCAGCGGGCCAAAGGTTTTTTCCGCCGCCCCTTCCGCCATCGGCGCCAGCAGCGGACGCACCATCTGCGGGTGGCCCCCCAGGCTGGTTAAGCCCAACGCGGCGGTCGCTTCACGGACAAACAGATAAACGATCAGCAGGCGTCCAGCGGTAGCACTGTGGATCTTCGCGATCCATGCCTGGGCGCGTTCTTTCAGACCGTGCCGTTCCAGCAAGCCAATCACCGCCAGCGGTAGCAACAGAATAAACGGCAGGTTGCGGGTGTTGAGAAACCCCTCCCCCAGCTTTTCCAGAATGGTAGCGATCGGCATATGTGCCGCCACACCAGTGACGATCCCGGCGACAATGACCACGAGCACCGGATTAAAACGTAGAATAAACCCGACCACAATCACGGCAATGCCGATCAGTGGCCAAAGAGATATTGCCTCTCCCATAATAACGTCCTGTTAGTTGTTGTGTTGGTTGTGTTGTTAACGACTTAATAATTATAGTTTTATGCTGTTGTTTCCGCGCTGACCTGAATGTTGCGTCCGGCAAACGCGGCCCGTAAACGGCGAGCAAAATCCAGCGCGTGCGCACCATCGCCATGCAAACAAACGGTTTCTGCAATCACCGGCGCCCATTCCCCGGTGATGCTGCGCACCCGGTTGTGCTGGACCATATCCAGGGTCTGCGCCAGCGCCTGCTCTTCGCTGTCAATCAGCGCGCCGGGCTGCGAACGCGGCACCAGACTGCCATCGGCCTGATATCCACGGTCGGCAAACACCTCCTGCCGCGTGGTCAGCTTGTAGTGCTGGCCCGCGCGAATTAGCTCGCTGCCCGCCAGCCCCACCAGGATCAGCGCTGGATCAAAATCGCGTACGGCTCTGGCAATCGCCTCGGCCAGTGGCACCTCTTTCGCCGCCTGGTTGTAGAGCATACCGTGCGGTTTGACGTGCTTCAGCTCACCGCCTTCAGCGCGAACGATCGCCGCCAGCGCGCCAATCTGATACAGCGTCTGGGCGTAAACCGTTTCCGGCGGCAGCTGCATCGCCGTGCGGCCAAAGTTTTCCCGGTCGGGAAAACTGGGATGGGCACCAACGGCGACGCCGTTTTTCAACGCCTCACGGACACATTGATGCATCAGCAACGCATCGCCGGCGTGGAACCCGCAGGCGATATTGGCCGAGGAGACCAGCTGTAACAACGCGCTGTCGTTCGCACAGCCCTCTCCCAGATCGGCATTCAAATCAATGATCATCGCTCAGCCTCCACGCCAGTTGTTCCAGATAACGCTGCTGATCGGCACGCGCTTTCAACGCCTCTTCCAGGGTGCAGGGGACAAAATGAATCGGCTGACCCAACGGAATTTGCGCCAGTTGGTACATATCGGCGTCGATAATGCAGGCGATACGCGGATAGCCCCCGGTGGTCTGCGCATCGTTCATCAGCACGATCGGCTGACCGTTATGCGGAACCTGCACCACGCCCGGCAGCAGGCCGTGCGAAAGCATCTCGCGATCGGTGGTACGTTTGAGCGGCTGGCCCTGAAGACGGTAGCCCATCCGGTTGCTTTGGGGACTCAGCTGCCAGGGCGAACGCCAGAACGACCCCTGAGACGGCGTATCAAACTCCTGGTATTCAGGCCCCGGTAACGCTCGAATACGATTACTCAACGGCAGCTGTTTAACCCCGCGCGCCGCCTTGAACTGACGGGACGTTTTACCCAGCTTCAGCCGATCGCCATCCTGCAGGCGTCGTCCTTCGAGGCCGCCAATGCCCACCTTCAGGTCGGTACTGCGTGACCCCAGCACCACCGGCACATCGATGCCGCCAGCTACCGCCAGGTAGCTACGGATACCGTACTGCGGGGTTTTCAATATCAGATGCTGGCCGGCCTTCGCTGCCATTCGCCAGCCCACCCACACCGGTTTGTCGTCGAGCAGCGCCTCACAGGCGGCACCGGTCAACGCAAACCAGCAGTCACGTTCAAACTGGATATCGACCTGGCCAAGCGTAATCTCGAGCGCAGCCATGTTGGGGTCATTACCCACCAGCAGGTTGGCGGTCACCAGTGAGGGGGTATCCAGAGCGCCACAGAGGCTGATCCCCGACTGTCGCTTTCCTTCGCGTCCACCGTCCTGTATTGACGAATACATGCCGGCGCGGATCATCTTCAACATACCCCCTCCTTTTGCGGTACAAAGCGAACTTTATCGCCGGAACGTAGCAGCACCGGCTCCTGTCGCGTGGGGTCAAACAGCGCCAGCGGCGTGCGGCCCAGCAGCTGCCAGCCTCCTGGGGTGGCCAGAGGATAGACCCCGGTTTGCACACCACCAATACCCACAGATCCTGCTGGAACCAGCAGTCGCGGCTCCGCCCGACGCGGCGTAGCCAGCTGTTCAGGCAGCCCGCCCAAATAGGGGAATCCCGGCTGAAAGCCAAGGAACCACACCACGTATTCGACCGAGGAATGCAGCTCAACCACCTGTTTCTCGCTCAGCCCGCAGTGGCGCGCCACTTCTGCCAAATCAGGCCCGTCTTCACCACCGTAGATCACCGGGATCGTCATCTCCCGGGACTCCGGCTCCAGCGCTTCGCTCTCTTCCCACCAGCGTTGCAGCTGCTCAATAGCATCCCATGCCATCGTCTGCGGATCGCGCAGGACGACGGTAATATTATTCATCCCCGGAATCGCATCCAGTGCCTCTTCGTGATCCGCCAGTCTCTGGGCCAGGCGCCAGATGCGCTTTTGGCTCTCCAGCGTCACCGGAGGTTCAAGTTCGAGGACGACGGCGGTTTCGCCTAACATATAACAACGCGCTCGCTGCACTTTTTTCTCTCTCATCAGGCCGGGTTAGGGATATCAATAAAGGTCACATCCAGATCGCTATTTTCCGTCAACCACTCGCTTAAAGCGCGAATACCGCCACGTTCGGTGGCATGGTGACCGGCGGCATAAAAATGCAGGGACTGTTCGCGAGCGGAGTGAATAGTTTGTTCCGACACTTCACCGGTAATAAAAGCATCCACCCCAAAACGGGCAGCGCTATCAATAAATCCCTGGCCGCCGCCGGTACACCAGGCCACCCGTGCGACTTTATCCGGTCCGGTATCGCCGCACCACAGCGGTTTGCGCCCCAGACGCGCCTCAATCCACGACGCCAGCTCCAGCCCGGAAACCGGCATCGACAGCTCGCCCCACGGCACCAGCGGTTCAATTTCGCCCATGATGTTGATGCCAAGAAGCTGTGCCAGCTGGGCGTTATTGCCCAGCTCCGGGTGGGCGTCCAGCGGCAGATGCCAGCTGTAGAGGTTGATATCGTTAGCCAGCAGCGTTTTCAGACGCTGGCGTTTCATGCCGCGAACGATCGGCGATTCCCCCTTCCAGAAGTAACCATGATGGACAATCACCGCATCCGCCTGCAGGCGCACGGCTTCATCCAGCAGCGCCTGGCTGGCGGTCACGCCGGTGACAATCTTTTGCACCGTTTCACGCCCCTCGACCTGCAGGCCGTTTGGCCCGTAGTCGCTGAATGTCGCGCTGTTAAGCTTTTCGTTAATCAGTTGTTCCAGTTCGCTATTTTTCATTGCCGCTCCATCAGGTCATCATCGTGTGCACAGGCATAACATAACGGGATCCACGGAGGTCGTCGATAGCACCTGCGCAACACGCGCTATGTTGACTTTTAGCGTAAACCCGCAATTTGTCTACCCACCCCGCAACGCATTAGTGTATATTTATGCACTATTAAAGCATATTAAATAACCAGAAAGCCTGGTAAGCCATGAATATCACTACGAAATCGCTATTCATGCAGAAAGATCGACTTTCATTTTTTGGCAGGAATAAAACGTTACATGAACAGACAATCATCGCAGCCGCGGGCAATTTATTACGTTGTCGCGCTGCAAATCTGGGAGTATTTCAGTTTCTACGGCATGCGGGCACTGCTGATTTTATACCTCACCAATCAGCTTAAGTATGACGATAACCACGCCTATGCCCTGTTCAGCGCCTACTGCTCTCTGGTTTACGTCACGCCAATTCTCGGCGGATTTTTGGCCGATAAGCTGCTCGGCAACCGGATGGCTGTGATGCTTGGCGCGCTGTTGATGGCCATCGGCCATCTGGTGCTAGGCGCCAGCGAAATTGCCCCGACCTTCCTCTACCTGTCGCTGGCGATCATCGTCTGCGGTTACGGTTTGTTTAAATCCAACGTCAGTTGCCTGCTGGGCGAACTGTATGAACCGACCGATCCGCGCCGCGATGGCGGCTTCTCGCTGATGTACGCCGCGGGGAATATCGGTTCGATCGTCGCCCCGATCGCCTGCGGTTACGTACAGGAAGAGTACAGCTGGGCCATGGGCTTTGCCCTCGCCGCCATCGGGATGATTGCCGGGCTGGTTATCTTCCTCTGCGGTGGCCGCCATTTCCGCCATACCGCCGGCGTCAATCGCGAAGCCCTGCGCGCACGCCACTTTCTGCTGCCGAACTGGGGCTGGCTGCTGGTGCTGCTGGTCGCCGCACCGCTGCTAATTACCGTTCTGTTCTGGAAAGAGTGGTCGGTCTATGCGCTGGTTGTCGCCACCGTCATTGGTCTGCTGGTGCTGGCCCGTATTTATCGGCGGGCAGAAACGGCAAAACAGCGCAGCGACCTGCGGCTGATTATCGTTCTGACCGGCTTCAGTCTGCTGTTCTGGGCCTTTGCGCAGCAGGGTGGTAGCTCTATCAGCCTGTATATCGACCGCTTTGTTAACCGTCATGTGATGAGCTACGAAGTTCCGACGGCCATGTTCCAGTCGGTGAACGCCTTCGCGGTGATGCTCTGTGGAATGGTGCTGGCCTGGCTGGTGAAAGAGACGGTTAGCGGGAATCGCACCGTGCGGATCTGGGGTAAGTTTGCACTCGGCCTCGGCCTGATGAGCGCCGGGTTCTGCATTCTGACCCTAAGCGCCCGCTGGTCAGCGACCTACGGCCAGTCTTCGATGCCGTTAATGGTGCTGGGTCTGGCGGTGATGGGCTTTGCCGAACTGTTTATCGACCCGGTGGCGATGGCGCAAATCACCCGCATCGAGATCCCCGGCGTGACCGGCGTGCTGACCGGCATCTATATGCTGCTGTCCGGGGCCATCGCCAACTATCTGGCGGGAGTGATTGCTGACCAGACCGCCCAGGGTTCCTTTGATGAAGCCGGCGCGGCCGGTTACGCCATTGATGCCTACATTCATGTCTTCAGCCAGATCACCTGGGGCGCCTTAGCCTGCGTCGGTCTGGTGCTGGCGATCTGGCTGTACTCTGCCCTGCGCGTTAAGACTCGCGCGCTGGCGGTGGAGTAGACCCTTTGCTGGCGGCCTCCCAGGCTGCCAGCGTCTCCAGCCGCGCCTGCTTGTGATCGACCAGCGGTCGCGGATACGCCAGCGTCACGCCTTGCTTATCCGCCCACAGCCACGGCTGATGCAGCGCTTTCTCCGGCACCTCCGCCAGCTCAGGCAGCCATTGACGAATAAACGCTCCCGCCTTATCAAACTTCTCCCCCTGCGTGGTGGGATTAAAAATTCGAAAATAGGGCGCCGCATCGGTACCGGTCGATGCGGCCCACTGCCAGCCACCGTTATTGGCCGCCAGATCGCCATCAATCAGCTGATTGATAAAATAGCGTTCGCCCGCACGCCAGTCGATGCGCAGATCCTTCACCAGAAAACTGGCGACAATCATCCGCAGACGATTATGCATCCAGCCCGTGGCATTGAGCTGACGCATGGCGGCATCGACAATCGGAAAACCAGTCTGGCCGTTTTGCCACGCCTGTAACCCCTGTTTATCGTCCCGCCACGCAACGTTATCGGTCCACGAGATAAACGGTCGCCCTTTGCATAACCGTGGGTAGAACACCATTAAATGGCGGTAAAACTCACGCCAGATGAGCTCATTCAGCCACACCGCCCCTGCCCCACCATCGAGCGCCGCGGGTTGCTCAACCAGCAGGCGATGCAGGCACTGACGCGGAGAAAGTACGCCAACGGCCAGACAGGGCGACAGCCGGCTGGTGCCTTCCAGGGCGGGGAAATCACGCTGCTGGTCATAGTCAGCGACCTGCTGCTGGCAGAAGGTGCGTAGCCGGGCAATGGCTGTTTTTTCGTCGGCGGCAAACAGCTGCGCATCAAACGCCTGCTGCGGGTAGCGAATCTCCGGCAGCTGCAGCGGTTGCAACGGCCCGTCGGGACGGACTTTTGGCGCGGCAACACATTCCGGCAGCGCCTCGCGTAGCCGGCGCAGGAAGGCATTTTTGTACGGCGTAAACACCTTGTACATCTCACGATTGCCGGTCATCACGCTGCCGGGTGGCAGCAGCAGCGCATCGTCAAATCCCTGACACACCAGGCCGCTCAGCCTTTTTTCCACCTGTGCATCGCGCTGACGCTCATTAATTTCGTACTGGTAGTTATAAAACAGGTGGCTCACCTGCTGCCGATCGCAGTACGCCGCCAGTCGTTCGCCGCTGGCAGCGAAGTCGTCGGCCTCAATCACCTCGAGCGGAATACCGCGCTCGGCCAGCGCAAGTTGCAGACTGTGCAGGTGCTGAGTGATAAATGCCGCCTGGCGCGACGCCATGCCGTGCTGGCGCCATTGTTCCGGCGTGGCGATAAACAGCGCCAGTACCTTCGCGTGGGGATCGCGACAGGCCGCAGCCAGCGCCAGGTTGTCATGGATACGTAAGTCCGCACGAAACCAGACCAAATGAGTGGCCATAAAACTCCTGCAATCAGTGACGTCGTGTTAGTCCGATGCTTCCGGCCAGGGATTAAAATAACGCTGCCCGGCAAGGTAAGTATCAGGAAATTCAGTCATATAGTGTTGCAGGAGGCGCACCGGCGCAAGCAGAGGCTGTCGGCCCAGGCGATAGTCATCAATCAAGGCGACCAGCTCCTGCTTTTGCGACGCGCTCAAATGCTCACGGAAATAGCCCTGAACGTGCATCAGCACGTTAGTATGATTGCGGCGGGTTGACGGGTGTGCCAGCAGGCTCACCAGACGTTCACGGTAGGCGACAAAAAAGGCCTCCAGCGACGGCCATTGTGCGATATCGGCAACAAACGGCCCGATTTTGCGATATTCAGGTTGTGAATGGGCCAGCAGGATAAGTTTATAGCGACTGTGGAAATCGATCAGCTTGCCGCGGGTCAGGCCCTCGCGCTGTAGCGCATCCAGTTCATGCAGGGTGTACAAACGGGTTTTATCATCGTCCTCTAACCAACTCTCACTCATTGCTGCTCCTTAAGGTTGCACGCCATAAGTGTAGTCAGAAACCATAAAAAAACCGCCGGAAAACCGGCGGTCGTGGTGTCTGGCGGAGACGATCAATAAAAGTCAGCGGCGGCTTTTTCAGCCTGGGCCATCCACACCGGCTGCTCGCTGGTTTTCGCCCAGACGCGGTGCAGCCAGCTGTAATAGCGGGCGCGATCTTTCCAGAACAGCATCAGCGGAAATGCCGCTACGCCAGCCACAACGGCGAAGGCACGACGTAAAAAGATTACGTGAGCAGGATAATTTTTGTACAACGTCATAATTTCTCTCCCCTTTGTCAGGCCGGCAATCGACGCCGGTAAAGTAACAATGTCTTTCTGGCTAAAATAATACCGCTTTGCGTGTAATTTTACTACTCATCCGACCACTAAAAGCTGTCGATTTAGCCTTTATTTACATTCATCAGGTAAATAAGTTACGAAACGGTTAAATTAATACTAACCATTGGTTAAATTGTGGTTTTTGCAATTTTTATATTTTTTTTACACCGCCGATTCTGATTTTTGCAAAATCTTTGCACCAAAATTCCTATCCTCCGGGTAAATCGTAAAGACACCCGGAGGTGGATTGTGAGTGCAGGCGTCATTGCTGGCGTTACGCTGGTATTCCTGTTGCTGGCTTATTTGGTCTACGCCTTGATAAATGCGGAGGCATTCTGATGGCCGCACAAGGATTTTTACTTATCGCCAGTTTTCTTTTGCTGCTGATGGTACTGGCACGTCCCACAGGGATGCTGCTTGCCAGGATGATCAACGATACCCCGCTCCCGGGTCTTGCCGGTATTGAACGTGGAATATGGCGGATCTCAGGTATCGGCACCCGGCAGATGAACTGGTGCCAGTATCTGCTGGCCATTTTGCTGTTCAATGCGCTCGGGCTGCTGGTGCTGTTCGTCCTGTTACTGTGCCAGGGGGCGCTACCGTTCAATCCTCAGCATCTGCCCGGACTCTCCTGGGATCTGGCGCTGAACACCGCGGTAAGCTTTATCAGCAACACCAACTGGCAGGCCTATGCCGGGGAAAGCACCATGAGCTACCTCAGTCAGATGGTCGGGCTGACGGTACAGAACTTCCTCTCAGCGGCGACCGGCATCGCGGTGATTTTTGCCTTTACCCGCGCCTGGTCCCGCCAGCAGGTCACGACCCTGGGCAACGCCTGGGTCGATCTCACCCGCATCACCCTGTGGCTGCTGCTGCCGCTCTCCTTACTGATTGCCGTGTTCTTTATCCAGCAGGGCGTGCCGCAGAACCTCCTGCCGTATCAGGCTTTCACCTCGCTGGAAGGCCTGCATCAGTCGCTGCCCATGGGGCCAGTCGCCTCACAGGAAGCGATCAAAATGCTCGGCACCAACGGCGGCGGTTTCTTTAACGCCAACTCCGCCCACCCGTTTGAGAACCCCACCGCGCTGAGCAACATGGTGCAAATGCTGGCGATCTTCTTGATCCCCGCGGCGCTGTGCTTTGCCTTTGGCGACGTGGTCGGCGATCGCCGCCAGGGACATGCGATTTTATGGGCCATGACCCTGATCTTTATCGTCTGCGTGGCGGTGGTGATGTGGGCGGAAACCCAGGGTAACCCGCACTTGCTGACGCTGGGCGCGGACAGCAGCATCAATATGGAAGGTAAAGAGAGCCGCTTTGGCATCTTAACCAGCAGCCTGTTTGCGGTTATCACCACCGCCGCCTCCTGTGGCGCGGTGAACGCCATGCACGACTCGTTTACCGCCCTCGGTGGCATGGTCCCAATGTGGCTGATGCAGATCGGTGAAGTGGTCTTCGGCGGCGTCGGTTCCGGTCTGTACGGCATGCTGCTGTTTGTCATGCTGGCGGTGTTTATCGCCGGGCTGATGATCGGCCGTACGCCGGAATATCTCGGTAAGAAGATCGACGTGCGTGAAATGAAGATGATCGCTCTGGCGATCCTGGTCACGCCAACGCTGGTCCTGCTGGGCACCGCGCTGGCGATGATGACCGACGCCGGACGCGCAGGGATGTTTAACCCCGGCCCTCACGGCTTTAGCGAAGTGCTGTACGCCGTGACCTCCGCCGCCAACAACAACGGCAGCGCCTTTGCCGGTCTCGGCGCCGCCACCCCGTTCTGGAACCTGCTGCTGGCATTTTGCATGCTGGTCGGTCGGTTTGGCGTCATCGTGCCGGTCATGGTTATCGCCGGCTCGCTGGTGACGAAAAAAATCCAGCCCACCGGCGCCGGTACCCTCGCCACCCACGACGTGCTGTTTGTCGGTCTACTGATTGGCACCGTGCTGTTGGTCGGCGCCCTGACCTTTATTCCCGCACTGGCGCTCGGCCCGTTGGCGGAACACTTTTCCTTACTTTAAGTGATGCGGAGCAATCTGTTATGAGTCGCAAACAATTAGCCCTGCTGGAGCCGACGCTGGTGCGCCAGGCGCTGCTGGACGCGGTGAAGAAACTCAGCCCAATGGTTCAGTGGCGAAATCCGGTGATGTTCATCGTCTGGATCGGCAGCCTGATCACCCCCCTGCTGGCGGTGGCGATGGCCAGCGGGCATCTCACCGGCAGCGCCGGCTTTACTGCCGCGGTGAGTATCTGGCTGTGGTTTACCGTACTGTTCGCCA
Organism: Klebsiella sp. R390; assembly: GCF_051131745.1. NCBI lineage: Bacteria > Pseudomonadati > Pseudomonadota > Gammaproteobacteria > Enterobacterales > Enterobacteriaceae > Klebsiella > Klebsiella sp. R390. The sequence continues at coordinate 1,173,125 of NZ_CP180445.1, forward strand.
ACTTCGCTGAAGCCATGGCCGAGGGTCGCAGTAAAGCTCAGGCCAATAGCCTCAAAGGGGTTAAAAAGACCGCCTTTGCCCGTAAGCTGCGCGCGCCGCAGCATGATGCCCCCATCGACCATATTCCGGCCGACGATTTACGCAAAGGCGACATCGTGCTGGTAGAAGCCGGCGATATCATCCCGTGTGATGGCGAAGTGATTGAAGGCGGCGCCTCGGTGGACGAAAGCGCCATTACCGGCGAATCCGCGCCGGTGATCCGCGAATCCGGCGGCGACTTTGCCTCGGTGACCGGCGGGACGCGCATTCTCTCTGACTGGCTGGTGATCCGCTGCAGCGTCAACCCCGGGGAAACCTTCCTCGACCGGATGATCGCCATGGTGGAAGGCGCGCAACGCCGTAAAACCCCCAACGAAATTGCGCTGACGATCCTGCTGATCGCCCTGACGCTGGTATTCCTGCTCGCCACCGCCACCATCTGGCCGTTCTCGGCCTGGAGCGGTAGCGCGGTCAGCGTCACGGTGCTGGTCGCCCTGCTCGTGTGCCTGATCCCCACCACCATCGGCGGTCTGCTATCCGCCATCGGTGTCGCCGGGATGAGCCGCATGCTGGGTGCCAACGTCATCACCACCAGCGGGCGGGCGGTGGAAGCGGCGGGTGACGTTGACGTACTGCTGCTGGATAAAACCGGTACGATCACCCTCGGTAACCGCCAGGCCTCGGCTTTCCTGCCGGCCCAGGGGGTGGAAGAAAAAACCCTCGCCGATGCCGCCCAGCTCTCCTCGCTGGCGGATGAAACACCGGAAGGACGCAGCATCGTGGTGCTGGCGAAACAGCGCTTTAACCTGCGTGAACGGGATCTGCAGTCGCTGCACGCGACCTTTGTCCCCTTTACCGCCCAGACCCGAATGAGCGGCATTAATATCGATAGCCGCATGATCCGTAAAGGTTCCGTCGACGCCATTCGTCGCCACGTTGAGGCCAACGGCGGGCACTTTCCGGCCGATGTCGATAAGCAGGTGGAAGAGGTTGCCCGTCTGGGGGCAACGCCGCTGGTGGTGGCCGAAGGTGAACGCGTGCTGGGGGTCATTTCGCTGAAAGATATCGTCAAAGGCGGGATTAAAGAACGTTTTGCTCAGCTGCGTAAGATGGGCATCAAAACGGTGATGATCACCGGTGATAACCGCCTGACCGCCGCGGCGATTGCCGCCGAAGCGGGCGTCGATGATTTCCTTGCCGAAGCGACTCCGGAAGCCAAACTGGCGCTGATTCGCCAGTATCAATCCGAAGGACGACTGGTAGCAATGACCGGCGACGGCACCAATGACGCCCCGGCGCTGGCGCAGGCGGATGTGGCGGTGGCGATGAACTCCGGTACCCAGGCGGCGAAAGAGGCCGGTAACATGGTGGACCTCGACTCGAACCCGACCAAGCTGATTGAAGTGGTCCATATCGGTAAGCAGATGCTGATGACCCGAGGTTCGTTAACCACCTTCAGTATCGCCAACGACGTGGCGAAGTATTTTGCCATTATTCCGGCCGCCTTTGCCGCGGTTTATCCGCAGCTCGCGATGCTGAACGTCATGCACCTGCACTCGCCGGCGTCGGCCATTCTGAGCGCGGTTATCTTTAACGCGCTGATTATCGTCTTCCTGATCCCGCTGGCACTGAAGGGGGTGAGCTACCGTCCGCTGTCCGCTTCGGCCATGCTGCGACGCAACCTGTGGGTCTATGGCCTCGGCGGGTTGCTGGTGCCGTTTATCGGTATCAAAGCTATCGATCTGTTACTGACCCTGACCGGGCTGCTGTGAGGAAATGACCATGACATTGATTCGACCGGCACTTGTGCTATTTATTCTGTTAATGCTGATCACCGGCGGCGTCTATCCCCTGCTGACCACCGCGCTCGGGCAGTGGTGGTTCCCGCAGCAGGCCAACGGTTCGTTGATCCGTATCGCCGGTGAAGTGCGCGGCTCCAGCCTGATTGGCCAGAATTTTACCGACGCGGGCTATTTCCAGGGGCGCCCGTCTGCCACCTCCGGGACGCCGGATAATCCGCTGGCCTCCGGCGGCAGTAACCTCGCCGCCAGTAATCCAGCACTGGACAAGGCTATCAGCGAGCGTGTCGCCGCGCTGCGTCAGGCCAACCCGGATGCGGATCCACGCGTTCCGGTAGAGCTGGTCACCGCGTCGGCGAGCGGACTGGATAATCATCTTACGCCACCGGCGGCGCTCTGGCAGGTGCCGCGCATCGCCAAAGCCCGCGGCCTCAGCGCTGAACAGCTAACCCGGATGGTCAATGAGGCAACCCAAAAACCGCTGGTCAGTTTTCTTGGTCAACCTGTGGTAAATATAGTGCAACTGAATATGGCACTGGATGCCCTGAAGGATAAGTAACATGAGTGACGAGCCGCTGCGCCCTGACCCGGACCGCCTGTTGCAACATACCGGCGAGCCGCATCGCGGCAAGCTAAAAGTGTTCTTTGGCGCCTGTGCCGGGGTCGGAAAAACCTGGGCCATGTTAGCGGAAGCGCAGCGGCTCCGCGCTCAGGGGCTGGATATTCTAATCGGCGTGGCGGAAACTCACGGCCGTAAAGAAACCGCGGCGATGCTTGAGGGGCTTAGTACCCTCCCCCAGCGCCGCCTTTCGCATCGTGGGCGCTACGTTCACGAGTTCGATCTCGACGCCGCACTGGCACGTCGCCCGGCACTGATCCTGGTGGACGAACTGGCCCACAGCAACGCCCCGGGATCGCGTCATCCCAAACGCTGGCAGGATGTCGAAGAGCTGCTTGATGCCGGGATCGACGTTTTTACCACGGTAAATGTCCAGCATCTGGAGAGCCTGAACGATGTCGTCAGCGGCATTACCGGCGTGCAGGTGCGCGAAACCGTCCCCGATCCCTTCTTTGACGCCGCCGACGACGTGGTGCTGGTCGACCTGCCTCCGGACGATCTCCGCCAGCGCCTGAACGACGGCAAGGTCTATATTGGCGGCCAGGCCGAGCGGGCTATCGAAAACTTTTTCCGCAAAGGAAACCTGATCGCCCTGCGTGAGCTGGCGCTGCGGCGCACCGCCGACCGGGTGGATGAACAGATGCGCGCCTGGCGCGACCACCAGGGCCAGGAGAAAGTCTGGCATACCCGCGATACCATTTTACTGTGCATTGGCCACAACACCGGCAGTGAAAAACTGGTGCGCGCCGCCGCGCGTCTGGCGGCCCGACTCGGCAGCATCTGGCACGCGGTGTACGTCGAAACCCCGTCCCTGCACCGCCTGCCGGAAGCCAAACGCCGGGCTATCCTTGCGGCCCTGCGGCTCGCGCAGGAACTGGGAGCGGAAACGGCGACCCTCTCCGACCCGCACGAAGAAAAGGCGGTGCTGCACTACGCCCGGGAGCATAACCTCGGCAAAATCGTCATCGGCCGCCAGGGTCAACGCCGCTGGTGGAACCGTACCGGGTTTGCAGACCGCCTTGCGCGCTATGCGCCAGATCTCGATCTGGTGGTCATCGCCCTCGATGAAAAAAGCGCCCCCCTGCCCGCACGGGCGAACGATAGCCGAACCACCATGGAAAAGTGGCGCCTGCAGATCCAGGGCTGCTTTGTGGCACTCGCGCTATGCGCAGTGATTACGCTGGTGGCAATGCAATGGCTGGTCGGTTTCGAAGCCGCCAACCTGGTAATGCTCTATCTGCTCGGCGTGGTGATCATCGCCCTGCTGTACGGGCGCTGGCCGTCGGTGCTGGCGACGGTGATTAACGTGGTCAGCTTCGACCTGTTCTTTGTCTCGCCGCGTGGCACCCTCGCGGTTTCCGACGTGCAATACCTGCTGACCTTCGGGGTGATGCTGACCGTCGGCCTGCTGATCGGCAATCTCACCGCCGGCGTTCGCTATCAGGCGCGTGTCGCGCGCTACCGCGAGCAGCGCACCCGTCATCTGTATGAGATGTCAAAAGCGCTGGCTGTCGGGCGCAGCGAGGATGATATTGCCGCCACCAGCGAGCGCTTTATCGCCTCGACCTTTCAGGCCCGCGGCCAGCTACTGCTGCCCGACGGCAGCGGCAAACTGCATCCGCTGACCCAACAGCCCGGCCTGAGCTCGTGGGATGATGCCATCGCCCACTGGAGCTTCGATAAGGGCCAGCCGGCCGGGGCCGGTACCGACACGCTGCCCGGCGTTCCCTATCAAATTTTACCGCTGAAAAGCGCCTCCCGCACCTGGGGCCTGCTGGTGGTTGAGCCGGATAATCTGCGCCAGTTAATGATCCCCGAACAACAGCGCCTGCTGGAGACCTTTACGCTGCTGGTCGCCAGCGCGCTGGAGCGCCTGACGCTGACCGCCAGCGAGGAGCAGGCCCGGCTCAACAGCGAGCGGGAAAGCTTACGCAACTCACTGCTGGCAGCCCTCTCCCATGATTTACGTACGCCGCTGACCGTGCTGTTCGGCCAGGCGGAAATTCTGACCCTCGACCTCGCCAGCGAGGGCTCGAAACATGCGCCCCAGGCCAATGAAATTCGCCAGCACGTGCTGAACACCACCCGGCTGGTGAACAATCTGTTGGATATGGCACGCATCCAGTCCGGCGGCTTTAACCTGAATAAAGAGTGGCTGACCCTCGAAGAGGTCATTGGCAGTGCCTTACGGATGCTGGAGCCGGGCCTTGGCGGTCAACATATTCAGCTGGCGTTACCCGACCCGCTGCTGCTGGTTCACGTCGATGGCCCGCTGTTTGAACGGGTGCTGATCAACCTGCTGGAGAATGCCTGGAAATATGCGGGTTCCCAGGCGCAGATCGGCATTACCGCACAGGCCGACGAGAACCAGCTACTGTTGAGCGTGTGGGATAACGGCCCCGGGATCCCAAGCGGCAAGGAACAGGCTATCTTTGATAAGTTCGCCCGCGGCCATAAAGAGTCGGCAATCCCGGGGGTTGGGCTGGGGCTGGCTATCTGCCGGGCAATCGTCGAAGTACACGGTGGAACCATCAGCGCCCACACGCGACCGGAAGGCGGCGCCTGCTTCCGTGTTACACTGCCGCGAGAAACGCCCCCGGAGCTGGATGAGTGGCATGGTGCTGCCTGACCCGGCAGCGGTGACATTCCCCGGTACGAGTCCGTGTTTATCCTGGGCGTTTCAGGCGCAGTATCGCTTATCTGTCTGAACGGGAAGAACTGGTGATTAACGTACTCATTATCGAAGATGAACATGCCATCCGCCGCTTTCTGCGCACCGCGCTGGAAGCCGACGGCATGCGCGTATTTGAAGCCGATACCCTGCAACGGGGCCTGATTGAGGCCGCCACCCGCAAACCCGACTTAACGATCCTTGACCTTGGCCTGCCCGATGGCGACGGCAATGAATTTATCCGTGAGGTGCGCCAGTGGAGCCAGATGCCGATTCTGGTGCTGTCGGCCCGCACCGAGGAGCACGATAAAATCGCGGCGCTGGACGCTGGGGCCGATGACTATCTCAGTAAACCTTTTGGTATCGGTGAGCTGCAGGCCCGACTGCGGGTGGCGTTGCGCCGCCACGGCGGGACCCAGGCGGATGAGCCGGTGGTGCGTTTCGCGGATATCCAGGTCGATATCCCGGCCCGGCGAATTGTTCGCGGCGAGGAAGAGATTCACCTGACGCCCATTGAGTTTCGGCTGCTGACCGCCCTGTTGAGTAATCCCGGCAAAGTGCTCACCCAACGTCACCTGCTCAATCAGGTGTGGGGACCGAATGCGGTAGAACACAGCCACTATTTACGCATTTATATGGGGCACCTGCGGCAAAAGCTGGAGGTCGATCCGGCGCGTCCGCAGCATCTGCTGACCGAAACCGGCATCGGTTATCGCTTTATGCCGTAATCCGGGTGCAACAAAAAAGGGCTCCATGAAAATCATGGAACCCTTTTATCACGATCTGCCGCTTAACCCATGCGCCAGATTGTCACCTGACTCAGGCGTTTTTCAGCACTTCGCTGACGATCTCAACCGCTTCTTTCTCGATCTGCTTGCGGTGGGCTTCGCCAAGGAAGCTCTCGCAGTAAATCTTATAGGCATCTTCCGTGCCTGACGGACGCGCGGCAAACCAGCCGTTGTCGGTCATCACTTTCAGACCACCAATCGAGGCGCCGTTGCCCGGTGCCGCAGTAAGACGGGCGGTGATCGGGTCACCTGCCAGCTGGCTGGCGCTGACCATTTCCGGAGACAGTTTCGACAGCGCCGCTTTCTGTGCGGAGGTTGCCGATGCCTGCAGACGGTTGTAGCTCGGCGCGCCGAAGCGGGCAGCCAGTTCGTCATAGTGCTGCTGCGGGTTTTTACCGGTGACCGCGGTGATTTCAGCGGCCAGCAGGCACATGATGATCCCGTCTTTGTCGGTCGACCACGGCGTACCATCAAAGCGCAGGAACGATGCACCGGCGCTCTCTTCGCCGCCGAAGCCGAAGCTGCCGTCGAACAGCCCGTCAACAAACCATTTGAAGCCAACCGGCACTTCCACCAGCTTGCGGCCCAGGTCGTTTACCACCCGGTCAATCATCGCTGAAGAGACCAGCGTTTTACCGACGGCCACATCCTGTCCCCACTGCGGACGGTGCTGGAACAGGTAGTTGATCGCCACTGCCAGGTAGTGGTTCGGGTTCATCAGGCCAGCCGGCGTCACGATACCGTGGCGGTCATAATCCGGATCGTTGGCAAAGGCCAGATCGAACTTATCACGCAGTGCCAGCAGGCCCGCCATTGCGCACTCAGAGGAGCAGTCCATACGGATCGCGCCGTCTTTATCGAGGTGCATAAAGCGGAAAGTTTGATCGACGTGATCGTTAACGATGGTCAGATCAAGCTTGTAGAATTCAGCGATGCGTTTCCAGTATTCGATACCGGAACCGCCCAGCGGGTCGACGCCGAGCTTCAAGCCAGCTTTCTGGATTGCCGCCATATCGACGATATCCGCCAGCCCTTCGATAAACGGCTGCACCAGGTCCTGCTCTTTCACATGACCCGATGCCAGCGCCGCGTCGAGAGAGATGCGCTTGACGCCCTGCAGGCCGGCAGCCAGCAGTTCGTTGGCACGATTCTCAACCACTTTGGTGACGTTGGTATCAGCCGGGCCGCCGTTTGGCGGATTGTATTTGATGCCACCATCTTCCGGCGGGTTGTGGGACGGCGTAATCACGATGCCATCAGCCAGCGGGCCGCCTTTTTTATTGTGCACCAGAATAGCGTTGGAAATGGCCGGTGTCGGGGTGAAACCGTTGTTTTCCTGCACGATAACATCAACACCGTTCGCCGCCAGCACTTCCAGTACGGAAATAAAAGCAGGTTCAGAGAGCGCGTGGGTGTCTTTACCAACGTAGCATGGACCGGTGATACCGTTCTTCGCGCGATCTTCCGCAATCGCCTGAGCGATCGCCAGAATGTGCTGCTCATTGAAGTTATGGCGAGCCGCGCTACCGCGATGGCCTGAGGTCCCGAACTTCACTGCATGCTCTGCATTGCCCACTTCCGGCTTCAGTACATAGTACTGCGCGGTCAACTGAGCGACGTTAATCAAATCACTCTGTTGTGCAGGTTGCCCCGCACGCTTATCGATTGCCATTGCCTGATCCTTCTGATGCAAGGTGAATAAAACTAGATCGTGCCGCAGACTTTCTCAATTAATTCCGCAGGGAACTGCATCGACTGCATGATGTGTTCGATCATGCTGCATTTGCGGCCGGTATTAGTATTGGTGATGACCCACCACGGCGTACCCGGAACCTGTTTCGGCTTGGTCTGGTTGCCGCTTTTCAGCAGGATCCGTGAATCTTCGGCAAAGTAGACGCGGGTACGTCCGTGCAGAGACTCGGTCGCCTCGGAAAACGCTTTATTATCCAGAGAATAGAGCGTCGTCAGGATCAACATAAAACGGTTAACCGCGCGTTTTTGTTCGGCGTACTCATCTGATAACAGCAGTTCACGCATGGCGCGGACTTTATCTTTCGCCGGGTTCGCAGGTTTAACCTCAACGACAGGAGTCGCTGACGGTGCCGGAACCGCTTTCGCGATCGGTGCGGTAGTCTGGGAAGCGGCGGAAAATTTCAGCATGCGCCGTAAAATGTCGGATGCACTCTCACCAATATGCTGGGTGTGGCTGGCAATATAGCGATAGAGATCATCATCAACTTCAATTGTTTTCATCTTAATCCAGTGCGATATCTTATTCTGAATACAAGTTGTCAGGATTATAAGGACAAATCCTGACCGCGAATAGCGTCAAACCAGGATGGCGGTAAAACTCAGATAGCTCTGGGTCTTGCAGCCGGATGGCAGAATGTCCAACATAATACCCTAACCCGACGAAGCGAAAAAAAGAACTTTGCCATGAAATTAAATAGCCGCGCGCAATCTGCACAAAATCCGCACAATAATTCTCCTGTTATCCTCGTCCACGGTCTGTTCGGCAGTCTCGACAACCTCGGGATCCTCGCTCGCGATCTGGTCAGTGACCACGATGTTGTGCAGGTTGATATGCGCAATCATGGGCTTTCCCCACGTTCGTCAGAGATGACCTACGCGGCAATGGCGCAGGATCTGATCGATACACTGGACGATCGGCAGATTGAGAAAGCCACGTTTATTGGTCATTCGATGGGCGGCAAAGCAGTGATGGCGCTCAGCGCCGTGGCAGCCGGGCGCATTGATGGCCTGGTCGCTATCGATATTGCCCCTGTGGATTATCACGTGCGGCGCCACGACGAAATTTTTGCCGCCATTAATGCCGTCACCGCCGCCGCCGCGACCACCCGCCAGCAGGCAGCGGCCGTTATGCGTGAACATTTGCAGGAAGAAGGTGTGATTCAGTTCCTGCTGAAATCCTTCGTCGACGGCCAGTGGCGCTTTAACGTGCCGGTGTTATGGGATCAGTACCCGCATATTGTGGGTTGGGAACCCATCCCGGCGTGGCCGCATCCGGCGCTGTTTATCCCAGGCGGGAATTCACCTTACGTCACCGATGCCTATCGTGACACCCTGCTCGCCCAGTTCCCGCAGGCGCGGGCCCATGTGATTGCCGGAGCCGGTCACTGGGTCCATGCCGAGAAACCGGAGGCCGTTTTACGCGCAATTCGCCGCTATCTGAGCACGCGACAGGCCTAACTGGCTAAAAACTGCCCGACCGCGCAGCAGAATGCCCGCGGTCGTTGGCGCAGCGGTTCGCCTGATGTATTATGGCGCGCTATCTGTGTCGGCTATAGCCCGACAACCTGTTTCCCCGAAGTCACTCAGAATCATGGCAAAAGAACAAACGGACCGTACGACATTAGATTTGTTCGCAACCGAGCGGCGCCCGGGAAGACCAAAGACCAATCCGCTTGCGCGCGATGAACAGCTGCGCATCAACAAACGTAACCAGCTCAAGCGCGATAAAGTTCGCGGGCTGAAGCGTGTTGAGCTAAAACTCAACGCGGAGGCAGTAGACGCACTCAATGAGCTGGCGGAAGCACGCAATATGAACCGCAGCGATTTGATCGAAGAGATACTCATGACTCAGCTGGCAGCCCTGCATCACCAGGATAAAGCCTGAAAATCCTCAAAAAAGCGCTTTCATGTAGCAGAGTGTGCAGTCGGGCGTGATTGCTGTTTCCGCGCCCTCGCCTGTTCTGCTATGATTGCCGTTATCTGCGGGCATTACGCCACTACCACATTATTAAGTTTCAAGAGGTTATTTTACTCATGGCAATCATCGGCATCTTTTTTGGCAGCGACACGGGCAACACCGAGAATATTGCAAAAATGATTCAGAAGCAGCTTGGTAAAGATGTTGCTGATGTTCACGACATTGCCAAGAGCAGCAAAGAAGATCTGGAAGCCTACGACATTCTGCTGCTCGGCATTCCTACCTGGTACTACGGTGAAGCACAATGTGACTGGGACGATTTCTTCCCTACACTGGAAGAGGTCGACTTCAACGGTAAACTGGCTGCGCTGTTTGGCTGCGGCGACCAGGAAGACTATGCAGAATATTTCTGTGATGCATTAGGCACCATTCGCGACATTATCGAGCCGCGCGGCGCCACTATCGTGGGCCACTGGCCGACGGCGGGCTACCATTTTGAAGCCTCTAAAGGCCTGGCAGATGACGACCACTTCGTCGGTCTGGCTATCGATGAAGACCGCCAGCCTGAATTGACCAACGAACGTGTCTCGCAGTGGGTGAAGCAGGTTTCTGAAGAGCTGCATCTCGAAGAAATCAAAAACGCATAATGATCAAACGGCGTTACCTTATGGTTTCGCCGTTTTGATAGGTAAAAGCAATAAAACTAATAGCTACAAGTTTTTAACTTTTAACCACATATCTGTACAATGTCCTCTGATTCGATGAGGTCAGGTGACGCAGTTTGTAACTGGCACCTCGTTTTTAACAGCATACAAGGCACGATGCTTGCGGTTTTCATTTCAACATGGCAGTTCTATAATGAGACGCATTACATCGGGTGATTCTCTGTATTACTTCCGCTGATGGAAGTAGATCGATTAGCAACAGGACAGATTCCGCATGACTGACAACAATACCGCATTAAAGAAGGCTGGCCTGAAAGTCACACTTCCACGATTAAAAATCCTGGAAGTTTTGCAGGAACCGGATAACCATCACGTCAGTGCGGAAGACTTATACAAACGCCTGATCGACATGGGTGAAGAAATTGGTCTGGCTACCGTTTACCGCGTACTGAACCAGTTTGATGATGCAGGCATTGTTACCCGCCATAATTTCGAAGGCGGTAAATCTGTTTTCGAACTGACGCAGCAGCATCATCACGATCACCTTATCTGCCTCGATTGCGGCAAAGTGATCGAGTTCAGTGATGACTCTATTGAAGCGCGCCAGCGTGAAATCGCTACCCGTCACGGCATCCGTCTGACCAACCACAGCCTGTACCTGTACGGCCACTGTGCAGAAGGCGATTGCCGCGAAGATGAGCATGCACACGACGCGGTGGAAAAATAAGTTTCCCGCGTGCAAACAGCAAAAAGCCAACCTGACGGTTGGCTTTTTTTATGCACTGATTATGCGAAGTTGGCGGGAGATTATCAGGGTTTGGTATTGTTGCTGCGGATCTCTTTCCAGATCTGGTCGCAACGCGCCTTAACCGCCTGATCGTTGCCGGTGCGGGTCGCCAGAATACACTGCTGGTAATCGAGGACTCGTACGCTTTCCTGGTTGGCGAACTGCTGATGCTGCTTATCTTCTTTCAGCACATCCAGCACGCTCTGGCAGGCCTGGACTTTGTCCGGGTTACCTTCCGCCGTATTAATGCAGGCACTGTAGGCATCTTTCAGTTTTGTATCTTCTTTCGGCGCAGGAGACTGCGTACAGGCTACCAGCCCTGATGCCATTAGTGCGATGAGCAATAGTTTCTTCATCATTAACCTCTCAGAGTTGCGGCAGGTTCAGGCCTGCCGCGACGGCATCAGAAAATAGTGAACGGGGCAATAACCATGAATTTCACGTCACGCTCATCCTGGAAGATGTTGCCATAACCACCGCTCCAGCTCGGGATATCGGAGTGGTTGTCGTATTGCGTAAAGTGCAGTTTGAACAGCGTACCTTTGGCTCGCCCGTCCTGGACGGTATACATGGCATCCAGGCTGTAGGCAGACTCTTTCAGACGGGTATCCGCGTTGTAATAAGCGTCCGGCGTGGACATTCTGCCCGGCTTAGCATCCCATGCGTAAACGTATGACGCGCCAAACGCCCAGCCCGGCATGTTCCAGTTTTTCATGTCATACATCGCGCCGAAGAACACCGCTTTTTCACCGTTGGCGTTGAAGTCAGAGCGGTTATCCCACCACACATCAAGACGACCGTTGGACGACGCATAGGTTGGGGTCATACGCTGCAGGAAGTAACCCTGCTGACCGTCGGCTTTCACCCAGGTCCCTTCCAGACGCAGGTCAAGCACATCAGCGACCTTGTAACCGAAGGTCAATGCCTGCAGCCAGGCGGTGCCGTCGTAAATATCGTTGCTGCCGCCGTTGCTGACTTTGTCACGCGTACCGTAGAACTGGTAGCTGGTGTTTAACGGCGTACCGGCAATATCAAATTTGTAGCTGGCTTTGGCAAAATACTGGTCGATATAGCCTTCAGCCTGACCAAACGCCGCTTCCAGCACGAGGTCATTTTTAAAATCGTATTTGGCGCCCAGTGAGTGCAGATAATCGACTTTGGTTTTCTTGTCGTTCTGATAGAACTCATCCATCTCAATGTGCCACGGCGCTTTATATTCGTTCGTCCACATGTAGGAGAAACTCAGCGCACCGGCGTCGCCGTAATCAAAGTTGGCCCCGGCTTCAGCACCCTGGTAGGTACCCGGCATAAAGCTCCAGTGCGGAGCCAGCAGCGTTTGCCCGGTTGGCTGGATATAACCAGCACGCGCCCATACCGGGCCGTATTTAAATTTCGCCGCGGCCTTATACAGGCTGATCCCGCTCTTATCGCCAGAGTAATCTTCGTCATACGCTTTATTTCGTGAAGAGAAGGCAATTTCGTTCGGGTGTCCGCTTTCGCTGCTTTCCGCCATTTCGATGGCGGTAAAGGCTGCCACGTCGATACCGAACATATCGGCAGCATAACCAGACTGGAAGTCGAGGTTGGCGTTCCAGGTGGAGTGAGAAAGGTTAGTTTTGTACTTATCGCCGTCGGTCACATCTTTACGGTCACGCTCACGCTGCCAGTAATAGATACCGCCGGTTAATGTGGAATCATCAATAAATCCTGTTGCGCTGGCCTGCGGAACAACGATCCAGCTCGACATCGCGGTGACGGCGGCAATAGCCAACGCCAGCGTACTACGTTTGCCACTAAACGTACGCATGTGCATATCCTCTTTGACGTTTTAAAAGCGGTGCCAAGGGCAAACCGCGAAAAAATAAATAAGACTGCTAAAAAGTGGAGCGGTAAAAATCCGCATAACCACTATTGATAGACTATTTTTCGTGACGCGAATTATCAATCTCTTTCGCCGACCAAAGCTTAAGATTATGACAAAGCGCACATATTCTATTTCTTTTTGTTACAATATTAGCCGTCATACTTTTATCGCGGAAGTGCTTGCAAAATCAGGACAAAAAAGAAATGAAAGCGCTTACAACGCTTTTTCACGCCAACATCGCCGGCAGACCCGGCGGAAAATTCAACCAGCTGCAAACAAGATTAATTCGCATCACGAAAATTACTGCCCCTGCTTGTTGGCGCATCGTTTCAGCGGGAATATTTGTCGTCCCCTCCTCCCGGCGAAATTCAATGATCTACAGTTAATCTATTCATTGCCTTATAAAGTTATTGAAGCCATGCGTTTTGAGTTAACGACCTATTTTCAGGGGCGATTCTGGCTGCTGCTGGCGGTGTGCGCGGCATTAATAAGCTATTTCTTACTACCGCGAGGATTGGGGACTATTCAGCGCGCGTTGATTAGCTGGAACGTACTGGCGTGGCTATATCTGCTGTTTATGTGGTTGAGAATGCTGTTAACCAACGTCACCGACATCCCGCGTATTGCCAGAATACAAGACCAGAGCGCGACGCTGGTATTAACCCTGATGATACTGGCCTGTTCGGCCAGCATCATTACCATTCTCAGCGAGCTTTCCACCCTGAAGGACCTTACCGGTGGCACCCGGGTACTGCATCTGGTATTGACGGCAACCACGCTGATTGCTTCCTGGACCTTATTACCAAGCTCTTTCGCCATGCACTACGCTCACCGACATTACCTGACCCTCAGTGATAAGGTCACGCCGATGATTTTCCCGGAAAAGCCCGACGCGCCGGGTTATTGGGATTTTCTCTACTACTCCTTTACTATCGCCGTGGCCTCGCAAACCGCAGATGTGGCCACCGGGACCACCGACATGCGTAAAATAACCCTGCTCCAGTCGGTTATCTCATTCATCTTTAATCTCATTATTCTTGGTCTATCGGTAAATGTCGGGGCCGGGTTATTAAGTTAGCGACGGGAATGGCTGGCTGGATGCGTCAGGCTTCGTCTGAACGGCTGTTATCGGCGAAGAGGTCGTTACGGTGAGATAAAAAAAACGCCGCTCAGCGCGGCGTTTTTGATGGCAATCTGCGACGCGGATTATGCGCCGATTTTCGCCCAGGTGTCACGCAGGCCCACGGTGCGGTTAAACACCAGATGGGTAGCGGTAGCATAACGGCTATCGAGGCAGAAATAGCCTTCACGCTCGAACTGATAGGCTTTGCTGGCCTGTGCATCCGCCAGGCTCGGCTCCGCGAAGCCGTGCTTAATCACCAGTGACTCCGGGTTCATAACCGTCAGGAAATCGTCCTCTGCGCCCGGGTTCGGCACGCTGAACAGACGGTCGTAAAGACGGATTTCAACCGGCAGCGCGTGTGCTGCGCTCACCCAGTGAATTACGCCTTTCACCTTACGGCCATCGGCAGGATCTTTGCTCAGCGTATCGGCATCATAGGTACAGAAGATGGTAGTGATAGTACCTTCTGCATCCTTCTCTACGCGCTCGGCTTTGATCACGTAGGCATTGCGCAGGCGCACTTCTTTGCCCAGCACCAGACGCTTGTACTGCTTGTTGGCTTCTTCACGGAAGTCAGCGCGGTCAATCCAGATCTCGGCGCTGAACGGAACGTCACGGCTGCCCATCTCCGGCTTGTTCGGATGATTCGGCATCGTCACCATTTCGCTACTGCCCTGCGGGTAGTTTTCGATAACCAGTTTAACCGGATCGATCACTGCCATCGCACGCGGAGCGTTTTCATTGAGGTCTTCACGGATGCAGGATTCCAGCGACGCCATCTCAATGGTGTTGTCCTGCTTGGTCACGCCAATGCGCTTGCAGAACTCGCGGATGGACTCAGCGGTATAGCCACGACGACGCAGACCAGAAATGGTCGGCATACGCGGGTCATCCCAGCCTTCAACGTGTTTCTCGGTCACCAGCTGGTTCAGCTTACGCTTAGACATCACGGTGTATTCGAGATTCAGGCGCGAGAATTCATACTGACGCGGGTGAACCGGGATACTGATGTTATCCAGCACCCAGTCATACAGGCGACGGTTGTCCTGGAACTCCAGAGTACACAGCGAGTGAGTAATGCCTTCCAGCGCATCGCTGATGCAGTGGGTAAAGTCGTACATCGGGTAGATGCACCACTTGCTGCCGGTCTGGTGGTGATCGGCGAATTTAATACGGTACAGCACCGGATCGCGCATCACGATAAACGGCGAGGCCATATCGATTTTCGCACGCAGGCAGGCTTTACCCTCTTCAAAACCACCGGCACGCATTTTTTCAAACAGCGCCAGGTTCTCTTCGACGCTGCGATCGCGGTACGGGCTGTTTTTACCCGGCGCTTTCAGCGAACCACGGTACTCGCGAATTTCATCCGCCGACAGTTCGTCAACATAGGCCAGGCCTTTGTTAATCAGCTCAACGGCATACTGATGCAGTTGATCAAAATAATCAGACGAGTAGCAAACTTCCCCGGACCAGTGGAAACCTAACCACTGCACGTCGTTTTTAATCGACTCAACGTATTCGATATCTTCTTTCACCGGGTTGGTGTCATCGAAACGCAGATTGCATTGGCCTTGATAATCCTGAGCAATACCGAAGTTCAGGCAAATAGATTTTGCATGGCCAATGTGCAGATAACCGTTCGGTTCCGGTGGGAAACGCGTGTGAACGGTGGTGTGCTTACCAGTAGCCAGATCTTCATCAATGATCTGACGAATAAAGTTAGTCGGGCGGGCTTCTGCCTCACTCATCGTGGGTTCCTCAAAGCGTAAACAACGTATAACGGCACATGATCTTACAAGCAGGGCGTAGTGACAACTATTAGTTACGCAAAATCGCTATCTGAAGATGATTATGGGGTCATTTGCGGCAAAAAAAAGCGGCGGAGGTTTCCCCCCGCCGCTCAGGCATAAACTCTACTCAGGAGCCTTACTTGCCTTTAATCTCATACAGTGGCGTCTGGCCGGCGATAACCTTACCGGTCGCCAGAATCACCAGCGCGCTGTAGTCATCGCTGTTGCTACAGACTACCGGGCTGATCATTGAGCGTGCATTGGCATTCAGGAAGTCGAGATCCATTTCCAGAATTGGCTGGCCGGCTTTGACTTCCGCCCCCTCTTCTACCAGACGTTTGAAGCCCTTGCCTTCCAGCGCGACGGTATCGATGCCCATATGGACTACAATTTCCGCGCCGTTTTCGGTTTCCAGACAGAACGCATGGTTGGTATTGAAGATCTTAACCACGGTACCTGCTGCTGGTGCGACCACGGTTTTATCCGTCGGTTTCACCGCCACACCGTCGCCGACCGCTTTGCTGGCGAAGGCTTCATCAGGCACCTGCTCCAGCGCCACGATGTCACCGGTGATTGGCGATACCAGCGCCTCGATAGTTTTAGCATTCGCCACAGCCTGCGGTTTTGCGGCCGCTGTCGCTGCGGGTGCACTTGCCGTGGCCGCTGCTGCTGCAACCGGACCCGTGCTCTTCATCGCGTTAGCAATTTTTTCGGCGACGAAGCCTACGATGATCTGGACGCTGGTTTTGTTCAGGCGAATCACGCCGGAAGCCCCCAGTTTTTTCGCCAGTGCTTCATTCACTAATGCGGAGTCTTTGACGTTCAGACGCAGACGGGTGATACAGGCGTCGATACCGGTCAGGTTGTCAGAACCGCCGACGGCGGCAATGTACTGACGCGCCAGGCCTGCAACATCCTGCTCTTTATCACCGCTCACATTCACATCCTGACCATCCGCTTCGCTGCCGGCAACCGCCAGTTCACGACCCGGGGTCATCAGGTTGAATTTAGTGATGGTGAAGCGGAACACCACGTAGTAAATCACGAAGAACACCAGACCCTGAGGGATCAGCATGTACCAGTGAGTTGCCAGCGGGTTACGGGTGGACAGGAACATATCCACCAGACCGGCGCTGAAGCCGAAACCGGCAATCCAGTGCATGCTCGCCGCGATAAATACGGAGATCCCCGTCAGTACGGCGTGGATGAAATACAGCACCGGCGCCACAAACATGAAGGAGAATTCCAGCGGTTCGGTGATACCGGTAAAGAAGGCAGCAAATGCACCCGCCATCATAATACCCAGCACTTTCGCTTTATTCTCAGGACGCGCGCAGTGGTAAATTGCCAGCGCCGCACCCGGCAGACCGAACATCATGATTGGGAAGAAGCCCGCCTGATAACGACCGGTGATACCGATTTCCGCTTTACCCGCAGCGATAGACTGTGCGCCGCCGAGGAAGTTAGGAATATCGTTGATACCGGCAACGTCAAACCAGAATACGGAGTTCAGCGCGTGGTGCAGACCAACCGGGATCAGCAGACGGTTGAAGAACGCATAGATACCTGCGCCAGCAGAGCCGAGTTTCTGAATGTGTTCACCGAAGTTTACCAGACCATCAAAAATGACCGGCCAGATGTACATCAGGATAAACGCGACGACAATCATCACAAAGGAGGTGAGGATCGGCACGAGACGGCGACCGCTGAAGAACGACAGTGCTTTCGGCAGTTCAACGCCGCTGAAGCGGTTATACAGCTCGGCGGAGATAATACCGACAAGAATACCAACGAACTGGTTGCTGATTTTACCGAAAGCAGCAGGAACCTGGTCCGCAGGGATCTTCTGGATCATCGCGACCGCAGCAGGAGAACAAAGCGTGGTCAACACGAGGAAGCCCACAAAACCGGTCAGTGCCGCAGCACCATCTTTATCTTTGGACATACCATAAGCCACACCAATGGCGAACAGTACGGACATGTTGTCGATGATGGCAGAACCGGACTTGATGAACAGCGCCGCAAGTGCGTTGTCCCCACCCCAGCTAACCGGGTCAATCCAGTAACCGACACCCATTAAGATCGCTGCCGCTGGCAGCGTGGCGACCGGCACCATCAGTGCGCGACCAACCTTTTGTAAATAGCCTAGAATGCTCACTTTATTCCCCCTATTAGACCCCGTAAGGCTCGTGTAAAGCCATTTTTTTATTGTGTAACCAGGTCAGATTTTTAACTTACTGGTAAAGTGTGTTGAAAATTAATTCGTATCGCAAATTAATTACGTATTTTTTGTGACTATAATCACCAAATATCGTATTAACCCCTCCCAATGACTGGCTAACTTCGAAAACTTATTTTATCATTCAAAAAATCAACACGGATTGACCCCGGTCGGCGTAGAGACTGCAATACTCTTAATAGTATGCTGGCGCCAATCCGCCAGGTTCTAATTTAACTATAGAGGTGAAGAATGAGACTGATCCCCCTGGTAACCGCTGAACAAGTTGGCAAATGGGCCGCTCGCCATATCGTTAATCGCATCAATGCGTTCAAACCGACAGCGGACCGTCCGTTTGTCCTCGGTCTGCCTACCGGTGGTACCCCTCTGACCGCTTACAAAGCGCTGGTTGAGATGCACAAATCAGGCCAGGTCAGCTTCAAGCATGTTGTCACCTTCAACATGGACGAATACGTTGGTCTGCCGAAAGAGCACCCGGAAAGCTATCATAGCTTCATGCATCGTAACTTCTTTGATCACGTTGATATTCCTGCGGAAAACATTAACCTTCTGAATGGCAACGCGCCAGATATCGATGCAGAATGCCGTCGTTATGAAGAAAAAATCCGCTCTTACGGCAAAATTAACCTGTTTATGGGCGGCGTGGGCAACGACGGACATATCGCGTTCAACGAACCAGCCTCTTCTCTGGCTTCCCGTACCCGCATTAAAACCCTGACCCATGACACCCGCGTGGCAAACTCCCGCTTCTTCGACGGCGACGTTGACCTGGTACCAAAATACGCCCTGACCGTTGGCGTCGGTACTCTGCTGGATGCCGAAGAAGTGATGATTCTGGTGCTGGGCCATCAGAAAGCGCTGGCGCTGCAGGCGGCGGTAGAAGGCAACGTCAACCATATGTGGACCATCACCTGTCTGCAGCTGCACCCGAAAGCGGTTGTGGTCTGTGACGAACCGTCCACCATGGAGCTGAAAGTGAAGACGTTGAAATACTTCAATGAATTAGAAGCCGAAAACGTCAAAGGGCTGTAAGGTAGTCTGGTCCTGCGGCACGTCCGCGGGACATTTCATTTTTTTGATGCGCCCGCTCCCCTCGCGCGCCCCAGGCCAGACCTGGAGACGCCAGCGGCAGGAGCGTGTGTGAACCGGGGGTCGTAATGTATGCATTAACCCAAGGCCGGATTTATACCGGTCATGAAATTTTGGATGACCATGCGATTGTTATCGCTGATGGCCTTATCGAACGTATCTGTTCACTGGCTGATTTACCGTCTGGGATTGAGCAACGCTCGGTCAATGGCGCCATTCTTGCCCCCGGTTTTATCGACGTCCAGCTGAATGGCTGCGGCGGCGTGCAGTTTAACGACAGCCCTGATGCGGTCACTGTCGACACGCTGGAAATCATGCAAAAAGCCAACGAACGTTCTGGCTGCACCAGCTATCTGCCAACGCTTATCACCTCCAGCGACGACCTGATGAAACAGGGCGTGCGCGTGATGCGCGAGTACCTGCAAAAACATCCGAACCAGGCGCTGGGCCTGCACCTCGAAGGCCCGTGGCTGAACATGGTGAAGAAAGGCACGCACAACCCGGATTTTGTTCGCAAACCGGATGCGGCGCTGGTCGATTTCCTGTGTGAAAACGCCGATGTGATTACCAAGGTGACGCTTGCGCCTGAGCGCGTCGACAGCGAAGTGATTCGTCAGTTAGTCGCGGCCGGGATCGTCGTTTCCGCCGGGCACTCCAACGCCACATTGAAAGAGGCAAAAGCAGGCTTCCGCGCTGGCATCACCTTCGCCACGCACCTGTATAATGCTATGCCGTATATTACCGGGCGTGAACCAGGCCTGGCGGGCGCGATTTTTGACGAGCCGGACGTTTACTGCGGTATTATCGTCGACGGCATGCACGTCGATTATGCTAACGTGCGGAATGCAAAACGCCTTAAAGGCGACAAGCTGTGTCTCGTTACCGATGCCACCGCCCCGGCGGGTGCAGAGATTGAGCAGTTCATTTTTGCTGGTAAAACAATATACTACCGGAATGGGCTGTGCGTAGATGAAAACGGTACCCTCAGCGGGTCTTCACTGACCATGATTGAAGGTGTCCGGAACCTCGTCGAACATTGCGGTATTGCACTGGACGAAGTGTTGCGAATGGCAACCCTCTACCCTGCACGCGCAATCGGCGTAGAACAGCAGCTCGGCAGCATCGCACCGGGAATGGTCGCTAACCTGACCGCCTTTACCCGCGATTATAAAATCATCAAGACCATCGTTAATGGTAACGAGGTCGTCACTGAGTAAGTAAAGTATGACAGCAGGCGGACATGCTCAAATTGGTAACGTTGATCTCGTAAAACAGCTGAACAGCGCGGCCGTGTACCGGCTTATTGACCAGCACGGCCCTATCTCACGCATTCAGATTGCGGAACAAAGCCAGCTTGCCCCTGCCAGCGTGACAAAAATCACGCGTCAACTGATTGAACGCGGACTGATCAAAGAAGTCGATCAGCAGGCCTCCACCGGAGGCCGCCGCGCCATCTCTATTATTGCGGAAACCCGTAATTTCCACGCAATCGGGGTACGTCTTGGTCGCCATGACGCCACCCTGACCCTGTACGATCTGAGCAGTAAGACGCTGGAAGAAGAGCACTTCCCGCTGCCGGAGCGCACCCAGGAAACCCTGGAGCACGCCCTGCTCAACATCATTGCCGCCTTTATTGAACGCTGTCAGCGCAAAATCCGCGAGCTTATCGCCATCTCGGTGATTCTTCCCGGTCTGGTTGACCCGGAAAGCGGTGTGATTCGCTACATGCCGCATATTCCGGTCGAGAACTGGGGGCTGGTCGAAGCGCTGGAAAAACGCTTTAAAGTCACCTGTTTTGTCGGACACGACATTCGTAGTCTGGCACTCGCAGAACACTATTTTGGTGCAAGCCAGGACTGCGAAGACTCAATTCTGGTGCGCGTTCATCGCGGGACCGGCGCGGGAATTATCTCCAATGGCCGTATTTTTATCGGCCGTAACGGCAACGTTGGTGAAATCGGCCATATCCAGGTCGACCCGCTCGGCGAGCGCTGCCACTGCGGCAATTTCGGCTGCCTGGAAACCGTGGCGGCGAATGCTGCTATTGAGCACCGCGTACAGCACCTGCTCGAACAGGGTTACCAGAGCCGGCTGACCATCGATGACTGCTCGATCAAAACCATCTGCAAAGCCGCCAATAAGGGCGATGCGCTGGCTTGTGAAGTCGTCGAACACGTCGGTCGCCACCTCGGGAAAACCATCGCGATTGCGATTAACCTGTTTAACCCACAAAAAGTGGTGATTGCGGGCGAGATTGTCGAAGCAGAGAAAGTGCTGTTACCCGCGATCGAAGGCTGCATTAATGCGCAGGCGTTGAAGGCGTTTCGTAAAAACTTGCCGGTGGTGCGATCCACGCTGGATCATCGTTCTGCCATCGGCGCTTTTGCCCTGGTGAAACGCGCCATGCTCAACGGTATTCTGCTCCAGCGTTTGCTGGAAAGCTGATGCGGCTATATAGTTTCGCCTTTCTTTTAATGATGTCGGACAGTCGATGACCATTCAAAACGTAATCTGTGATATTGACGGCGTGCTGA
The DNA here is from genome assembly GCF_051131745.1 of Klebsiella sp. R390. NCBI lineage: Bacteria > Pseudomonadati > Pseudomonadota > Gammaproteobacteria > Enterobacterales > Enterobacteriaceae > Klebsiella > Klebsiella sp. R390. The sequence continues at coordinate 1,194,805 of NZ_CP180445.1, forward strand.
TGCACGACAACGTGGCCGTACCGGGCGCGGCTGAATTTATCAAACGTATCCTCGATAAAGGGATGCCGTTGGTGATGTTGACCAACTACCCTTCTCAGACCGGACAGGATCTGGCAAACCGTTTCGCCACCGCCGGGATCGATGTACCGGATAGCGCCTTTTACACCTCCGCGATGGCGACGGCGGACTTCCTGCGTCGTCAGGAAGGCAAGAAAGCCTACGTCGTCGGAGAAGGCGCGCTGATCCACGAACTGTATAAAGCCGGCTTCACCATTACCGACGTTAATCCGGACTTTGTTATTGTCGGTGAGACCCGCTCCTTTAACTGGGAGATGATGCATAAAGCCGCCTTCTTCGTCGCTAATGGCGCACGTTTTATTGCCACCAACCCGGATACGCACGGGCGCGGTTTCTACCCGGCCTGCGGCGCGCTCTGTGCCGGTATTGAGAAAATCTCCGGACGCAAACCTTTCTACGTGGGCAAACCGAGCCCGTGGATTATCCGCTCTGCGCTGAATAAAATGCAGGCGCATTCCGAGCAGACGGTCATCGTCGGCGATAACTTACGGACCGATATCCTGGCGGGGTTCCAGGCAGGCCTGGAGACAATCCTGGTGCTCTCCGGCGTCTCGACCCTCGACGATATCGACAGCCTGCCGTTCCGACCATCGTGGATCTATCCTTCCGTCGCCGAAATTGATGTTTTCTGAATAAAACCACGTCTCAGGACGTGGTTTTTCATTTACAACTCACCAGAAACCCCTCCCATCCAATAAAAACGTCTTACTATTGAGAATTCGTCAATAAACAAGCTCAAAAGATGTGCTTTTTTTACTATTCAACAATCGTCATTGCGTTTTTTGTTTTAGCGACCCTAAATCCCTTGCGCCCCTCTCTCCTTTGCGGCATTTTCTTATCCATGCACTAAGACATCGCAGTAAGACGACGTCTGCACAACATCACAACACGATAGGGTAATGGAGAAGGTTATGTGTTCAATTTTCGGCGTACTGGATATTAAAACTGACGCGGTCGAACTGCGTAAAAAGGCACTGGAACTTTCCCGCCTGATGCGCCACCGCGGTCCTGACTGGTCCGGTGTGTACGCCAGTGATAAAGCAATTCTGGTCCATGAGCGTCTGTCTATCGTTGACGTGAACGCCGGCGCTCAGCCGCTGTACAACCAACAAAAAACCCACGCCCTGGCGGTCAACGGTGAAATTTACAACCACCAGGCGCTGCGCGCAGAATACGGCGACCGCTACACCTTCCAGACCGGCTCTGACTGCGAAGTGATCCTCGCGCTGTATCAGGAGAAAGGCCCGGCATTCCTCGACGATCTGCAGGGGATGTTCGCCTTCGCCCTGTACGACAGTGAGCAGGACGCCTACCTGATTGGCCGCGACCATATCGGTATCATTCCGCTGTATATGGGCCACGACGAACACGGTAACTTCTACGTTGCTTCTGAAATGAAAGCGCTGGTGCCAGTTTGCCGCACCATTAAAGAGTTCCCGGCAGGTAGCTACCTGTGGAGCAAAGACGGTGAAATCCGTGAGTACTATCAGCGCGACTGGTTTGACTATGACGCGGTAAAAGACAACGTCACCGATAAAAACGAACTGCGCCAGGCGCTGGAAGAATCCGTCAAAAGCCATCTGATGTCCGACGTCCCTTACGGTGTACTGCTGTCTGGCGGCCTGGATTCATCGGTGATTTCTGCTATTACCAAAAAATTTGCCGCGCGCCGGGTTGAAGATCAGGAACGCAGTGAAGCCTGGTGGCCGCAGCTGCACTCCTTCGCCGTCGGCCTGCAGGGCTCACCGGACCTGAAAGCCGCGCAGGAAGTGGCAAACCATCTGGGGACCGTACACCACGAGATCCACTTCACCGTGCAGGAAGGCCTTGATGCCATTCGTGACGTTATCTACCACATCGAGACCTATGATGTGACCACCATCCGCGCTTCCACGCCGATGTATTTGATGTCGCGTAAAATCAAAGCCATGGGCATCAAAATGGTGCTGTCCGGCGAAGGTTCTGATGAAGTGTTCGGTGGATATCTCTATTTCCACAAAGCCCCGAACGCCAAAGAATTGCATGAAGAGACCGTGCGTAAACTCCAGTCGCTGCATATGTTTGACTGCGCACGTGCCAACAAAGCGATGTCGGCCTGGGGTGTGGAAGCCCGCGTACCGTTCCTGGACAAACAGTTCCTTGATGTCGCGATGCGCATCAACCCGCAGGATAAAATGTGCGGCAATGGCAAAATGGAAAAGCATATTCTGCGTGAATGCTTTGAATCCTACCTGCCGGCCAGCGTCGCCTGGCGCCAGAAAGAGCAGTTCTCTGACGGCGTAGGTTACAGCTGGATCGATACGCTGAAAGAAGTCGCAGCGAAACAGGTTACTGACCAGCAACTGGAAACCGCCAGCTTCCGTTTCCCGTACAACACGCCGTCATCAAAAGAGGCGTACCTGTACCGCGAAATCTTCGAAGAGCTGTTCCCGGTTCCTAGCGCCGCTGAATGCGTGCCTGGTGGTCCTTCCGTGGCCTGTTCTTCCGCCAAAGCGATTGAATGGGATGAAGCGTTCAAAACCATGAACGATCCATCAGGACGCGCCGTCGGCGTTCACCAGTCAGCGTACAAATAAGCGTTTTACTGCGACAACGGACCCTCAGGGGTCCGTTTTTTTTATGGTTTTTTTCCGCATAAAAAACGAGAAATAACTAATAATTGCCGATTATTGCATCACGCTGTTCGCAACCTAACCAAACAGTCACATTCCGGCGATTTTCCGTGAAAAAGGGGTTGACGCTCGCAGGCCCAATACGCATAATGCGCCCCGCAACGCCGATAAGGTAACGCGAAAAAAGATGGCTACGTAGCTCAGCTGGTTAGAGCACATCACTCATAATGATGGGGTCACAGGTTCGAATCCCGTCGTAGCCACCATCTTTTTTGCGGGAGTGGCGAAATTGGTAGACGCACCAGATTTAGGTTCTGGCGCCGCAAGGTGTGCGAGTTCAAGTCTCGCCTCCCGCACCATTCACCCAAAGCGTTGCACGGATGGGGTATCTCCTGGTTGTAAGATAGCCATAAGGCTACCGGCAATAAGTTTGTAGATACCTCTTCTGGCAGTAAAAGATTTTCTGTTGGGGTATCGCCAAGCGGTAAGGCACCGGTTTTTGATACCGGCATTCCCTGGTTCGAATCCAGGTACCCCAGCCATATTTCTTCGATATTTGCGGTTCACCGCGACGGTCATTGGGGTATCGCCAAGCGGTAAGGCACCGGTTTTTGATACCGGCATTCCCTGGTTCGAATCCAGGTACCCCAGCCATCGAAGAATATGATAGTATTTGGCTACGTAGCTCAGCTGGTTAGAGCACATCACTCATAATGATGGGGTCACAGGTTCGAATCCCGTCGTAGCCACCATATAAAGTATTTATTGATTCAGTTCGATAAATCTAAAAAAATTGTTGGGGTATCGCCAAGCGGTAAGGCTCTGGTTTCTGATACCAGCATTCCGAGGTTCGAATCCTCGTACCCCAGCCAATTTAAAAAGTCGTTCACACTGTGAGCGCACCCGTTGGGGTATCGCCAAGCGGTAAGGCTCTGGTTTCTGATACCAGCATTCCGAGGTTCGAATCCTCGTACCCCAGCCACTTATAGTAAAAAAGCTCGCTTCGGCGGGCTTTTTTGCTTTCTGCTGTCGGTCATTTTAGATAGCCCCCGACGGCGCGCAACGCCAGCCGGGAGCCCGGGATTACAAACCTAACGCATACTTTAACGCCCGACGCTTAACGACGCCGGCGCGGGCCGCCGCCATTAGGCCGATATTACGCAACACCCGCACAGGTGGCAGATCGTTGCTGAAGCCGGCGTAAAACAGATCCATCCCCGACTGCATCATTAAATTATCCGCCCGACGTCGCGCCTGATAACGCTCAAGCACGGATACCCCCGCCCACGTCTCGCCGTGGCTTTTCGCCTCAGCCAGCACGTCCAACAGCGCATCGACGTCCCGATAGCCCAGATTAACGCCCTGCCCTGCCAGCGGATGAATGGTGTGCGCCGCATCCCCCACTAGCGCCAGTCCCGGCTGAACATACTGCATCGCATGGCGGCGGGTCAGCGGAAAGGCTCCGGCGTTACGCGGTGTCACCTGACCAAGCCGCGAAGGGAAATGACGCATAATCTCCAGCTGTAGCTGCTGCATACTCATAGTCTGCAGCTGGCGAATACGCGCTGGCGTGTCGTACCACACCAGCGACGCCCAGTCGTCAAACAGCGGCAGAAAAGCCCGCGGTCCCGTTGGTGTAAACTGTTGCCAGGTACTGTCTCCGGGGTCGTTTGCGCACTGTACGCTGATGAGCATGCAGGATTGCCGATACTGCCACGCCTGGACGCCGATGCCGGCCAGCTGGCGTACCTGAGAATTTGCGCCATCCGCCCCGATCACCAGTGCCGCAGCACACTCGCTGCCATCGTTCAGTCGCAGCGTCGTGCCCGTAGGCTCGCGCTGCATCGCCTGCAACGCAGACCCGACCCGCAGCGTGACCAGCTGATGCGCCTCCAGCGCCTGCCACAGGGCGAGCTGCAGCACGTTGTTTTCAACCATATAGCCCAGCTCGGGCAGCTTCAGCTCCGCCGCATCAAACGTCACATGCGCAGATTCCCACTCCCAGGTCTCCAGACGGCGATAGGCATGCACGCGCATTGCGCGCATCGCATCCCAGACGCCGAGGCTTTTGAGCAGCGCGACCGACGAGGCACCGATGGCCGAAATACGCACATCCGGCGCTGCTGAAGCGTCAAATGCCGGCGGTATCGACGGCTCAATGACCGTCACTGTAAACCCGTGTTGCGCCAGCCCCAACGCCAGGGCGCCGCCCACCATTCCGCCACCGACAATGGCGACATCTGTTGCATGAATTGTCATGGTGATTATCCTTAAACCAGAATCTGCTCAGTTTACCGGATTTTCCGTCACCTTGCGGTGATAACGCTCGTACTGGTCAGGGCGCGACCAAAGCATTACAATACCCGTCCTGCAATTCGGGCTTACTCGTCGTCTTTCAAATTGCAGACGTGTTGGCAGCACCCGCCGGCCTCAGTGAGAACGTTTTCTCTACTGCTGTGGCTTCCCGGACTTGCCGCCTTCCTGCAATTCGACATTCACAGAATAAAAGTATACGTACCCGTCATTTTGAATTTCTATCATTAAGCATGAGCAAGTCGATGACAAAAAAACTCCATATTAAAACCTGGGGCTGTCAGATGAACGAATACGATTCATCAAAGATGGCCGACCTGCTGGATGCCACGCACGGGTATCAACTGACCGAAGTGGCTGAAGAAGCGGATGTGCTGCTGCTCAATACCTGCTCAATTCGTGAGAAGGCACAGGAAAAAGTCTTCCACCAACTGGGACGCTGGAAGCTGATTAAGGCCAAACGCCCGGATGTCATCATCGGCATTGGCGGCTGCGTGGCGTCTCAGGAAGGTAAACTCATCCGCCAGCGCGCGCATTACGTCGATATTATTTTTGGCCCGCAGACTCTGCACCGTCTGCCGGAAATGATCGACACTATTCGCGGCATGCGCGATCATCGTAAGCCGATCATCGACGTCAGCTTCCCGGAAATCGAAAAATTCGACCGACTGCCGGAACCAAAAGCCGAAGGTCCGACGGCCTTTGTCTCCATCATGGAAGGCTGCAACAAATACTGCACTTACTGCGTGGTACCTTACACCCGCGGTGAGGAAGTCAGCCGCCCTTCTGACGATATCCTGTTTGAAATCGCCCAACTGGCGGCTCAGGGCGTCCGTGAGGTCAACCTGCTGGGCCAGAACGTGAACGCCTGGCGCGGTGAGAACTACGACGGGACCACCGGCAGCTTTGCCGACCTGCTGCGTCTGGTGGCCGCGATCGACGGCATTGACCGTATCCGCTTTACCACCAGCCATCCGATCGAATTCACCGATGACATCATTGACGTCTATCGCGATACGCCAGAGCTGGTGAGCTTCCTGCACCTGCCGGTACAAAGCGGCTCTGACCGGGTACTGAATATGATGGGCCGTACGCACACGGTACTGGAATATAAAGCCATCATCCGCAAGCTGTACGAAGCCCGCCCGGACATCCAGATAAGTTCCGACTTTATCGTCGGCTTCCCGGGTGAAACCAACGACGATTTCGAAAAAACCATGAAGGTCATTGCTGACGTCAATATGGATGTCAGCTACAGCTTTATCTTCTCCGCGCGTCCGGGTACGCCGGCGGCTGATATGGTTGACGACGTGCCGGATGAGGTTAAAAAACAGCGTCTGCATATTCTTCAGGAACGCATCAACCAGCAGGCCATGGCCTGGAGCCGACGCATGCTCGGCACCACCCAGCGTATTCTGGTGGAAGGCACCTCGCGTAAGAGCATCATGGAGCTTTCCGGGCGCACCGAGAATAACCGCGTGGTCAACTTTGAAGGCTCCCCGGATATGGTTGGCAAGTTTGTCGATGTCGAAATCGTGGACGTCTACACCAATTCGCTACGCGGCAAAATTGTGCGTACTGAAGAGGAAATGGGGCTGCGTATCGTGGAATCTCCGGAATCCGTTATCGCCCGTACCCGCAAAGAAAACGATCTTGGCGTGAGCACTTACCAGCCGTGATCCGCAGAGGCCTGCCAAACCTGGCGGGCCTTGTTTTTCCTCTCCCTGGCCCAATATTTATCGCAATGCTTGCGCCATTTTTCCATGACGTGAATAATTTCCTTACTGGCCGGAGACGTTCGCCGTCCGGCAAAACGTGTAAAGAGGAACAGCTTGAACATAGAAACCCGTGAAATAACCCTGGAGCCAGCGGATAACGCACGCCTGTTGGGGCTGTGCGGCCCGTTTGATGACAACATCAAGCAACTGGAGCGCCGCCTGGGCATCGAAATTAATCGTCGTGACAATCACTTCAAACTGACCGGACGCATGATCTGCGTGAACGCAGCGGCCGATATTTTACGCAGCCTGTACGTCGATACCGCCCCTATGCGCGGCCAGATTCAGGATATTGAACCGGAGCAGATCCACCTGGCCATCAAAGAAGCCCGGGTGCTGGAGCAAAGCGCTGAGAGCGTGCCGGACTATGGCAAGGCCATCAATATCAAGACCAAGCGTGGCGTCATCAAGCCACGTACGCCAAATCAGGCGCAATACATCGCCAATATCCTCGACCATGATATTACCTTCGGCGTCGGCCCGGCCGGGACCGGGAAAACCTATCTGGCAGTGGCTGCGGCGGTTGATGCGCTTGAACGTCAGGATGTGCGTCGTATTCTGCTGACCCGCCCTGCCGTGGAAGCCGGGGAAAAACTGGGCTTCCTGCCAGGAGATCTGAGTCAGAAAGTCGATCCGTACCTGCGCCCGCTGTACGATGCGCTGTTCGAAATGCTTGGCTTCGAGAAAGTCGAAAAGCTGATTGAGCGCAACGTTATCGAAGTCGCCCCGCTGGCCTATATGCGCGGCCGTACGCTCAACGATGCCTTTATTATTCTCGATGAAAGCCAGAACACCACCATCGAACAGATGAAGATGTTCCTGACCCGTATCGGTTTTAACTCCAAAGCGGTGATCACCGGCGACGTCACACAGATTGACCTGCCGCGCAGCACCAAATCCGGCCTGCGCCACGCCATTGAAGTGCTGGCCGAAGTCGATGAAATCAGCTTCAATTTCTTCCACAGCGAAGACGTGGTCCGCCATCCGGTGGTTGCCCGTATCGTCAATGCGTATGAAGCATGGGAAGAAGCCGATCAAAAACGTAGAGCAGAACTGGCCGCCGAGCGCAAACGCGAAGCCCAGGAACAGGAGCAAAAATGAGTCAGGTTATTCTCGATTTACAGCTGGCTTGCGAAGATAACGGCGGATTGCCGGATGAAGCCCGGTTCCAACACTGGGTCGATGCGGTGATCCCTCAGTTCCAGGAAGAATCAGAAGTGACGATTCGCCTGGTCGACGAAGCCGAAAGCCACGAGCTGAACCTGACCTATCGCGGCAAGGATAAACCCACTAACGTGCTCTCCTTCCCATTTGAAGCGCCACCGGGGATCGAACTGCCGCTGCTGGGCGATCTGATCATCTGCCGTCAGGTAGTTGAACAGGAAGCCAAAGAGCAGGAGAAACCGCTGGAGGCGCACTGGGCGCACATGGTTATCCACGGCAGTCTGCATCTGCTGGGCTATGACCATATCATTGATGAAGAAGCGGAAGAGATGGAAGCCCTCGAAACAGAGATAATGCTTGCTCTGGGCTATGAGGATCCGTACATTGCCGAGAAGGAATAGCCTGCCGCCGGTCTGACCGGCGAGCAGCACCCGTGCCGTCCGGCGCTGAGCATACGCGCGACGAGCGACATTTAACTAACATGAGAACCCACACGACGCCATGAGCGACGACAATTCACACAGTAGTGACACAGTAAACAGCAAAAAGGGATTCTTCTCCCTGTTACTCAGCCAGCTTTTTCACGGAGAACCCAAAAACCGTGATGAACTGCTGGAGCTGATCCGTGATTCCGGGCAAAACGACCTTATCGACGAAGATACGCGCGATATGCTCGAAGGGGTAATGGACATCGCCGACCAACGCGTCCGCGATATCATGATCCCCCGCTCGCAGATGATTACCCTGAAACGCAACCAGACCCTGGACGAATGCCTCGATGTGATCATCGAGTCCGCCCACTCGCGTTTCCCGGTGATCAGTGAAGATAAAGATCACATTGAAGGGATTCTGATGGCCAAAGATTTGCTGCCGTTTATGCGCAGTGACTCTGAAGCGTTCAGCATGGAAAAAGTGTTACGCCCGGCGGTTGTCGTGCCTGAAAGCAAGCGGGTTGACCGCATGCTGAAGGAGTTTCGCTCCCAACGCTATCATATGGCTATCGTGATCGATGAGTTCGGTGGCGTCTCTGGTCTGGTGACCATTGAGGACATTCTCGAACTAATCGTTGGTGAAATCGAAGACGAATACGATGAAGAAGAAGACATCGATTTTCGTCAGCTGAGCCGCCACACCTGGACGGTGCGCGCTCTGGCTCCGATTGAAGACTTCAATAAAGCCTATGGTACCCATTTCAGCGATGAAGAAGTCGACACCATTGGTGGGCTGGTGATGCAGGCCTTTGGTCATCTGCCAGCGCGTGGCGAGTCGGTTGACATTGATGGTTACCAATTCAAGGTCGCTATGGCCGACAGCCGACGTATCATCCAGGTTCATGTCAAACTTCCTGATGACGCACCGCAGCCGAAGCTGGAAGACTAATTACACGGGACGATTAGCCTAAATGGTATTTGCCTCTCTTATCGAACGCCAGCGCGTACGTTTGCTGCTGGCGCTATTATTCGGAGCCAGCGGAACGCTGGCTTTTTCTCCTTATGATATCTGGCCCGCGGCGATTGTCTCATTAATCGGTCTGCAGGGGCTGACTCTGAATCGTCGTCCGTTGCAAAGCGCTGCGATCGGCTTTTTCTGGGGAATGGGGCTGTTCGGCTCCGGCATCAACTGGGTGTATGTCAGCATTGCGCAGTTTGGCGGTATGCCTGGCCCGGTCAACGTCTTCCTGGTGGTGCTGCTGGCGGCGTATATGTCGCTGTATACCGGGCTGTTCGCCGGCCTGCTGTCGCGCCTGTGGCCGAAAACCAACTGGCTACGCGTTGCGATTGCCGCACCGGTGGTCTGGCAGATTACCGAATTCCTCCGCGGCTGGGTATTGACCGGTTTCCCGTGGCTACAGTTTGGCTACAGCCAGATTGACGGCCCGCTGAAAGGGCTGGCGCCGGTAATGGGCGTGGAGGCCATTAACTTCCTGTTAATGGTGGTAAGCGGCCTGCTGGTGCTGGCGCTGGTACAGCGCAACCTGAAGCCGCTGATCGCCGCCGTGGTGCTGTTCGCGTTGCCCTTCCCGCTGCGCTATATCCAGTGGTATCAGCTGCTGCCGGAACGCGCAACCCAGGTCTCGTTAGTACAGGGGGATATTCCTCAGGCACTGAAATGGGATGAAAACCAGCTGGTCAATACGCTGAAAACCTACCTCGACCTGACACAGCCGCATATGGGTTCGTCTCAGCTGATCGTCTGGCCGGAGTCAGCCATTCCGGATCTGGAAATTAACCAGCAGCATTTCCTTAGCATGATGGACGACCTGCTGCGCGCCAAAAACAGCTCGCTGATCACCGGTATCGTCGACGCCCGTCTGAATAAGCAAAACCGTTACGATACCTACAACACCATCATCACCCTCGGTAAAGACAACCCGTACAGCTACGACTCCAAAGACCGCTACAACAAGAATCACCTGGTGCCGTTTGGCGAGTTCGTACCGTTGGAGTCGATTCTGCGTCCACTGGCACCGTTCTTCGATCTGCCGATGTCCTCATTCAGCCGTGGTCCTTACGTTCAGCCGCAGCTGGTGGCGCATAACATGAAGCTGACGGCCGCAATCTGCTACGAGATTATTCTCGGTGAACAGGTGCGCGATAATTTCCGCCCGGACACCGACTACCTGCTGACCATCTCAAACGACGCCTGGTTTGGTAAGTCCATCGGCCCGTGGCAGCACTTCCAGATGGCACGTATGCGCGCCCTCGAGCTGGCTCGTCCCCTGCTGCGCAGCACTAATAACGGCATTACGGCGGTAATTGGGCCACGCGGTGAAATTCAGGACATGATCCCGCAGTTCACCCGTGCGGTTCTGACCACCAGGGTCACGCCGACCAGCGGTCTGACACCGTATGCGCGTACCGGCAACTGGCCACTGTGGGCGCTCACCGCGCTCCTCGGTTTTGGCGCCCTGATCATGAGCCTGCGTCAACGCCGCCGATAGGCATTCTTACCTGAAAGCGCAGTCCCTCGCTGTTAGCCCCGGTCGACATTCGTCGCCGGGGCAAATCTCTCCCTCGCCTTAATCTGGCACGCCCCTTGCTTAATAAACTCAGGTCACCACGCCATCGTGTACTGGTATAACCCGGTTGCACCAGCACGATACCGACCCGGCACTAATTTGGTGCAATGGACGATTTTTGCCTTTAAACGGTGCGGAGTAGTTCGCAAAAATAAACAATATAACAGCAAAATCTTTACATTAAGCCAAACTAAATGCTAACAAACACATACAAATGCTGCACACAAATATCGCAGCAATAATAACGCACACACACATTCACAATGGGTATCAAAAGCGTCAGTGACGCTGCGGATAAGGAGTTGGATATGCAATTACGTAAACTGACCACAGCAATGCTGGTCATGGGTATGACCGCCGGCCTGGCACATGCGGAAGAAGCCAAACCGGCCGCTGATGCCGGGCAACCGCCTGCGGAACAGCAGATGCCTACCCTTGAAAAAATCGCTAAAAACGATGTTATCGTCGTCGGCCACCGCGAATCATCGGTGCCGTTTTCTTACTACGATAACCAGCAGAAAGTGGTGGGTTACTCTCAGGATTACTCCAACGCCATCGTTGACGCCATTAAGAAAAAGCTGAACAAACCAAATCTGGAAGTCAAACTGATCCCGATTACCTCGCAAAACCGTATTCCGCTGCTGCAAAACGGAACCTTCGATTTTGAGTGCGGCTCAACCACCAACAATCTGGAACGCCAGAAACAAGCCGCCTTCAGCGACAGCATCTTCGTTGTCGGTACGCGTCTGCTGGTGAAAAAAGGCGGCCCGATTAAAGACTTCGCCGATTTGAAAGGCAAGGCAGTCGTTGTCACCTCCGGTACCACCTCGGAAATTCTGCTGCATAAGCTGAATGACGAGCAGAAAATGAACATGCGTATCATCGGCGCGAAAGATCACGGTGACTCCTTCCGTACCCTGGAAAGCGGTCGTGCAGTGGCCTTTATGATGGATGATGCGCTGTTGGCTGGCGAGCGCGCGAAGGCGAAGAAACCGGACAACTGGGAAATTCTCGGGACACCGCAATCCCATGAAGCTTACGGCTGCATGCTGCGTAAAAACGACCCGGAATTCAAAAAACTGTTAGACGATACCATTGCGCAGGCGCAAACCTCAGGGGAAGCGGCGAAGTGGTTTGATACCTGGTTTAAAAATCCGATCCCACCAAAAGGGATGAACATCAACTTTGACCTCTCCGACGACATGAAGGCGCTGTTCAAATCACCAAATGACAAAGCTCTTAACTAATTAAAAAAACAAGGGGCAAAGCGACTTGCCCTTCCGATTGTTGTGACAGCACGGACAGACTATACGGTGGCTGGTCGTTCCCCAGCCGCCGCGAATACCGAAACAGGCTGAACAATAATCTTCGAGGGTAGCGATGCTACCCTTTTTTTTCCAGGAGTCATTTATGTCAATAGACTGGAACTGGGGAATATTCCTGCAACAGGCCCCGTTCGGCAACACCACCTATCTGGGCTGGCTATGGAGCGGCTTTCAGGTCACTATCGCCTTATCGATTAGCGCCTGGGTCATCGCTTTCCTCGCCGGCTCGCTGTTCGGTATTTTACGTACCGTCCCCAACAGCTGGTTATCCAGCATCGGCACCTGCTACGTTGAACTGTTCCGTAACGTACCGTTGATCGTCCAGTTCTTCACCTGGTATCTGGTCGTGCCTGAGCTCCTGCCGGAAGATATCGGCATGTGGTTCAAGTCCGAACTGGATCCCAATATTCAGTTCTTTGTCTCTTCTATGCTGTGCCTGGGGCTGTTTACCGCCGCTCGCGTCTGTGAACAGGTTCGTGCCGCAATTCAGTCGCTGCCGCGCGGGCAGAAAAATGCCGGCCTGGCAATGGGCCTGACGCTGCCGCAGACCTATCGTTATGTACTGCTGCCCAACGCTTACCGCGTCATCGTGCCGCCAATGACCTCCGAGATGATGAACCTGGTGAAAAACTCGGCCATCGCCTCAACCATCGGGCTGGCGGATATGGCAGCGCAGGCGGGTAAGCTGCTGGATTACTCCGCTCACGCGTGGGAATCCTTTACGGCGATAACCCTCGCTTACGTGCTGATTAACGCTGTGATTATGCTGATAATGTATGTGGTTGAACGTAAGGTCCGCCTGCCGGGCAATTTGGGGGGCAAATAATCATGTACGATTTTGACTGGAGTTCTATCGTTCCCTCCATGCCCTACCTGCTGGCCGGGCTGGTTATTACCCTGAAAATCACCGTCACCGCGATTATTATCGGTATCGTCTGGGGGACCCTGCTGGCGGTCATGCGCCTGTCGAGCTTCCTGCCGCTGTCCTGGTTCGCGAAAACCTACGTCAACGTGTTCCGTTCGATCCCGCTGGTCATGGTCCTGCTGTGGTTCTACCTGATCGTTCCCGGCTTTCTGCAGAACGTACTAGGTTTGTCGCCGAAGAGTGATATCCGGCTGATATCCGCCATGGTGGCCTTCTCGATGTTTGAGGCGGCGTACTATTCGGAAATTATTCGCGCGGGAATCCAGAGCATCTCCCGCGGCCAGTCCAGCGCCGCGCTGGCGCTGGGTATGACCCACTGGCAATCCATGAAGCTGATTATTTTGCCGCAGGCGTTTCGCGCCATGGTGCCGTTGCTGCTGACGCAGGGGATTGTTCTGTTCCAGGATACCTCACTGGTCTACGTCCTGAGCCTGGCCGACTTCTTCCGTACCGCCTCCACCATTGGCGAGCGCGACGGAACGCAGGTCGAGATGATCCTGTTCGCAGGTGCCGTGTATTTTGTCATTAGTCTCAGCGCATCGCTGTTGGTCAGCTGGTTGAAGAAAAGGACTGTGTAATGATTACCCTGAAAAACGTTTCAAAATGGTATGGTCACTTTCAGGTGCTGACCGATTGCTCCACGGAAGTGAAGAAAGGTGAAGTCGTGGTGGTTTGCGGGCCGTCCGGCTCGGGTAAATCGACGCTGATTAAAACCGTCAACGGGCTCGAACCGATCCAACAGGGCGAGATCACCGTGGATGGCACCAAGGTGAACGATAAAAAAACCAACCTCGCCAAACTGCGCTCCCGCGTCGGGATGGTGTTCCAGCACTTTGAACTGTTTCCGCATCTGTCGATCATCGACAACCTGACCCTGGCACAGGTCAAAGTGCTTAACCGCGACAAAGCGGCCTCGCGGACCAAAGGCCTGAAATTGCTGGAGCGTGTGGGCCTGTCCGCCCATGCCGACAAATTCCCGGCCCAGCTCTCCGGCGGCCAGCAGCAGCGTGTGGCAATCGCCCGTGCGCTGTGTATGGATCCGATCGCCATGCTGTTTGACGAACCGACCTCTGCGCTGGATCCCGAAATGATCAACGAAGTGCTGGATGTCATGGTCGAACTGGCGAACGAAGGCATGACAATGATGGTGGTAACCCACGAAATGGGCTTTGCCCGCAAGGTGGCTAACCGGGTGATCTTCATGGATGAAGGTAAGATTGTTGAAGATTCAGACAAAGAGGCGTTCTTCGCCAATCCGCAGTCCGATCGCGCCAAAGACTTCCTCGCAAAAATCCTGCATTAATCCCTTCATCAGGTGCGCAATCGGCTGATTGCGCACTACTTCACATTGTTGATATCTGTCTCTCACCGATTTCATTACAGAGCGTAAATCTTGCGGCAATGCAACGCTGAGGTTGAATGCGCTGGCCGCGACATTACTGTGAGTAAATATTAATTTCACCTGCCTCAACCATAAATTAATAAAAGTTATTATGAATTAATAAAACCAAATGAACTTCACTTCACAACCCCCTTCAACTTCAAATTAAATAAGAAACAATATATAGAACACACCAGATGAGTTCGCTATGATGCGATTGCCTTGATGACTTCACTGTTTAAATTCCGCCAACAACATCACGCATCGAAAGACGGCATTATTATGTGCCACACCTGGCTTGCCTTAACCTAAAAATGACGGAAAAACGACTTCCTTTAGGAAAGGAGAGAACAACACCGCACGTTAATCAAAATAATAAATAAAGGGTTTTATGCATATTAAAAACAAAAATAGCATTATGGCTTTAATGACATACGTCCTGCTATGTTTTAGTACCGGCGCGGCTGTGAATAACGGCGACACTATGGCTAATCAGAACGAACAGGATAGAGCCCGCAAAGATGCACTGGCACCGCAGCAGCAGGAGTACCGGCCAGCCGAGAGCAAACAACACGAGGCTAAAATCACCTTCCCCGACGAGGAACAATGCAAATATATCAACGAGGTCATTATTGAGTCCGATGATAATAAACATACCGTTCGGCTGTTAGAAAAGCTGATGGCAGAAGCCAAAGGAAAATGTTTAGGCGTTAACGGTTTTAAATTACTGGCACGTAAGATGCAAAATGAGTTGATTGCAAAGGGATATATCACATCTCTTATTGATATTCCTTCGCAATCCCTCAAGGAAGGTATCTTACATTTAACGTTAACCTACGGGAAGATAGAGAAAGTTACCTATTCAGACGACAAAAACGATACGACACAGTTGTGGAATTCGCTTCCTACCGGCCAAGGAGAACGCCTCTATTTACCTGACCTTGAACAAGGTATGGCTAACTTACAGCGCATACCTGGTTCTGCTGCGCATATGAAGATCCTACCCGGTGAGCAGCAAGGGGAAAGTGACATTGAGATCACACGCAAAGCGGGTAAACCCTGGCAACTTGGCGTCTGGCTCAATGATGCCGGCAGCCAGACCAGTGGACGTTACCAGGCCGGGGCGGCGCTTTATCTCTATAACCTGACGTCCCTGAATGATATTTTTTATATTTCTGCTGGTGGTGATGTCGAATTTAACAAGGACTATAAAGGTAATAATAACTCCAGCATCTATTATTCCATTCCCTTTGGCTACTGGGATCTAAGCCTGTACGCTTCACAAAGTGAATACCTCCAACAGTTTAAGGGGCAGTGGTCTACGACGGACTACAAAAGTGAAAACCGCTACTACAGTGCCACGCTGTCACGACTTCTTTCGCATACGCGCTCACAAAAAACATCAGCTGACATCAGAGTTTTTAAGAGTAATTCACATTATTACTTCGGCGGTACCGAGCTAGCAGTCATGCGCAAGAGCACCCCAGGCCTGGAGGTCATATTACGCCACCAGCACTATTTTGATAAAAAAATTGTCGATGTAAGTCTGGGCTTACAGAACCGGTTTGGCTGGATAAGCTCTTCCCCTACTCCCGAGGAAAAAGCGGGGTTATATGATAAATACGCCAGAGTCGTGCACGTTGATCTTCAGTCATTAATGAAATTTGATATTACCGGAGATAAGTTCAGCTATGCGCCCTACTTTAGCGCGCAATTGAGCCCTGACCGCTTATCATCAGATAATACCTTTAATATCGGCAACCGTTGGACGGTTCGTGGTTTCGACGGCGAAAGAACATTATCAAGCAGCCAGGGATGGTTCTTACGAAATGATTTCATCTGGGATTTACCGGTTGCCAACCAACAGTTTTATATAGGCATCGATGCAGGAAGAATTATTGGCAATGACCGCTATCAGGAAGGGAAAGTCCTTTCCGGCGCCGTTAGCGGGTTACGCGGAAACCTTCTACAAACGCAATACGATTTGTTCATTGGTATGCCGCTGGCAAAACCAGACAGCTTTCAGACAAACTCGCTTAATTTAGGTTTTTCCTTGCAAAGGCGATTTTGACGCAATCATTTCTCAACACAGCAAAATCATATCAAAAGGAATAAACGTATGTTCAAATTTAAAATATCCAGTATTGCATTAACAGTAGCAGCATTAACATCTTCTGTGGCCTGGGCCGATCCATCAAGCTACACCCATATATCCGGAACGAAGGTTATTGATATCGAAAAGCCTAACGCTGCGGGTGTTTCCCATAATATGTATCGGGAATTCAATGTTGATAGCAAAGGCGTTGTGCTGAATAACAGCTCGGCTGACGTTTCACACACGACATTGGGCAACATCCCCAAAAATAACAACCTGACCGATGGCGCTGCCAGCGTCATCCTCAACGAAGTACTCTCGAACAAGGCAAGTACGCTAAATGGCTTCCTCGAAGTCAACGGTCAAAAAGCCGATGTGATCATCGCAAACCCGAACGGTATCACCTGCTCCGGCTGTAGCTTTATTAACACCAACAGAACTGTTCTAACCACCGGTAACGTGGCGCTGGACGATACCGGTGCGCTTAAAGACATCACCGTAACCGGCGGTAAATTGACCGTGAACAATGGTGGCATGAATGTTCAGGACAGCTACGCCATCCTGCTGGCTGAAGCCGTTACTCTGAACGGAACGGTTAACGCCACCAATGCGCTGATTGCCGCAGGCAGTTTCACCTATGACACCACCAAAGATACTATCGCGCCAGCGGGCAAAAAACCGGGTAACCTCTCACAGAACAGCATTGATATCAGCAACCTGGGCGGCGTGAAAGCCGATAGCATTACGATGGTAGGCAATAACCTTGGATTTGGTGTTCGTAACCAGGGAACCATTGCAGCAACGTCAAAGCTGGTCATATTGAGCAACGGCGCGCTGGTTAATGAAGGAAACATCACCAGCAACGGTATCAGCACCCAGTTGCTCGGTGCATCCATTAAAAATACCGGAAGCATTAAGACCAACAACACCACCACACTGAACAGCGCGAGTTCATTCTCCAATACCGGCACGATTCAAAGCGATACGCAGCTCTCGGTCACCTCTGCGGGTAATTTTGAGAACAAGGGAACGGTTAAAGGTACTGGCACTCTGAGCGTAAATTCTGGCGGCAATGTTACTAATACCTCTGGCGCGAGCCTGCTTTCTGATAATCAGATTATGGTTACCGCGGCAAATAACGTGGATAACGCTGGTACGATCAGCAGCCAAATCACGCGAGTGGCCTTCGGGGGATCGAGCCTTACCGTTTCAGGAGAAATGGCAGGAACAAACACCCTGATCGTGCAGTCGGCAAAAGATAACGCCCTCTCCACGGGCCAGATCACTAATTCCGGTAAGCTCACCGGCACCAATATAGCCTTGCAAACCAATGGTAATATCAATCAGCACGGCACTATCAACGCCTCTGGAATGTTGATTGCCAACGGTAATACTTTCCTGAATAACGGGACGATAAAAGCCGACACCTTAAACATCACCAGCGCGAAGATGCAGAACAAAAAAGATATTGATGCTAATGCGATCACTATCACGGCCAGCAACCAGATTTTGAATGAAGGCAAACTGACCGCCGTTAACGATATGCAGTTGATCACTGGTAAAGAGGGCAATATTACTAACCGTAACACGATTACGGCTGGCGGCATCCTCACGATGACGACCGGCAAGGTCGACAACGGTGGCTACGGCTGCGGTTTGTTCAACTGGTTCTCCTGCGGCACAGGCACGCTGAACGCCAATCAGTTGATTCTTAACTCTACTCATTCCTTTGCACAAGAAATGGGCGGTACTCAGAACTTCAAAAGCACCGTAATTAATACCGTCCTTTAACAAGTAAGGCGGTGCGATAAGATTGCCGCACCGCCTTTTGGATTAGGGTTCAAAAGGACGGCGCTGGAACTGGTCATGGCCGCATTTCGGGCAGCGTGGCAGCACATCCGGGGTATAGACCGCCAGATGATAATGGCAGTGTTCGCACACCAGATTCCCCAGCCCTACCACTTCGCCGCTATGGTAGACCCCATGATGATTCAGATCCTGAAACACCTCGCGCCATTCCAACTGGGTTTTATCGGTAATATCCGCCAGCTCCTGCCACAAGCTCTCTTTTATTACCCGCATAAACACGCTATCTGTCAGCTCATCCTGGCTCTCTTCGTAGCTGCGCGCGAACTCTTCCAGGTCACGTCTGACCGCTTTGGTCAGGGTCTCAATTTCGCGGTGCGTTAACTCACCCGACTCGCTAATTTTCGCCCGCGCCTGTTCCACCAGGGCGTCGATATCCCGCTCGCCATTGCGTAGCCGTTCACTGAGCGTCGACACCAGTTCACGGTAGAATTGAGCAACCTTGTTCATCATTTCGCCTCCGGTGTGGTTAACTTCTTCTAATGATAGACCTTATTTGTTATCTGCTTTGCCAGTTAGCCCACAGAGTCACTAAATAGTCTGTGCCGCTTTTGCCGATGTTAATGTGCGAAAGGCTGTTTTGACGTGGGCGTTTGGGCTATGCTATGGCGATCTGATAACACATCCATTGGCTACACTTTGTAGCGGTTTGAAAACAGGACCACTGGCTGCCATGCAAGAGCAATACCGCCCGGAAGAGATAGAATCGAAAGTCCAGCTTCATTGGGACGATCATCGTACATTTGAAGTAACTGAAGACGAGAGCAAAGAGAAGTATTACTGCCTGTCGATGCTTCCTTATCCTTCTGGTCGACTACACATGGGCCACGTGCGTAACTATACCATCGGCGACGTGATTGCCCGCTACCAGCGTATGCTGGGCAAAAACGTACTGCAGCCAATCGGCTGGGATGCGTTTGGTCTGCCGGCTGAAGGCGCGGCGGTGAAAAACAACACCGCACCGGCACCGTGGACCTACGACAATATTGCCTACATGAAAAACCAGCTGAAAAAGCTGGGCTTTGGCTACGACTGGAGCCGTGAAGTAGCGACCTGTACCCCGGAATACTACCGTTGGGAACAGCAGTTCTTCACCGAGCTGTATAAAAAAGGTCTGGTGTACAAGAAGACCTCTGCGGTGAACTGGTGCCCGAACGACCAGACCGTGCTGGCCAACGAACAGGTTATCGACGGCTGCTGCTGGCGCTGCGATACCAAAGTTGAACGCAAAGAGATCCCGCAGTGGTTTATCAAAATCACCGCCTATGCGGATGAGCTGCTCAACGATCTGGATACTCTGGATCACTGGCCAGATACCGTAAAAACCATGCAGCGTAACTGGATCGGCCGTTCTGAAGGGGTAGAAATCTCCTTCAACGTTAACGACTATGCCGACAAGCTGACCGTCTACACCACTCGTCCGGACACCTTCATGGGTTGTACCTACCTGGCCGTTGCGGCAGGTCACCCGCTGGCGCAACAGGCGGCAGCGAGCAACCCGGAACTGGCGGCGTTTATCGAAGAGTGCCGTAACACCAAAGTCGCCGAAGCTGAAATGGCGACGATGGAGAAAAAAGGCGTCGATACCGGCTTTAAAGCCATTCACCCGCTGACCGGTGAAGCCATCCCGGTGTGGGCAGCCAACTTCGTCCTGATGGAGTACGGTACCGGTGCGGTCATGGCGGTTCCAGGCCACGACCAGCGCGACTACGAGTTTGCCAGCAAATACGGCCTGAACATCAAGCCGGTTATCCTGGCAGCCGACGGTTCTGAACCGGACCTGTCCGAGCAGGCGCTGACCGAAAAAGGCGTCCTGTTTAACTCCGGCGAGTTCGATGGCCTGAGCTATGAAGCTGGTTTCAACGCTATCGCCGACAAACTGGCGGCAATGGGCGTTGGCGAGCGCAAAATTAACTACCGTCTGCGCGACTGGGGGGTTTCCCGTCAGCGTTACTGGGGCGCACCGATTCCGATGGTGACCCTGGAAGATGGCACCGTGATGCCAACCCCAGCCGATCAGCTGCCGGTTATTCTGCCGGAAGATGTGGTTATGGACGGCATCACCAGCCCGATTAAGGCCGACCCGGAGTGGGCAAAAACCACCGTCAACGGTCAGCCTGCGCTGCGTGAAACCGACACCTTCGATACCTTTATGGAATCCTCCTGGTACTACGCGCGCTATACCTGCCCGCAGTACGACGACGGGATGCTGGATCCGAAAGCCGCCAACTACTGGCTGCCGGTTGATATCTATATCGGCGGGATCGAACACGCGATCATGCACCTGCTGTACTTCCGCTTCTTCCACAAACTGATGCGTGACGCAGGCATGGTGAACTCCGACGAGCCGGCAAAACAGCTGCTGTGTCAGGGGATGGTACTGGCTGATGCCTTCTACTACGTCGGCGAAAACGGCGAGCGCAACTGGGTCTCCCCGGTTGATGCGACCGTCGAGCGTGACGAGAAAGGCCGTATCGTGAAAGCGTTCGACCCACAGGGCCGCGAGCTGGTGTATACCGGCATGAGCAAAATGTCCAAGTCGAAGAACAACGGCATCGACCCACAGGTCATGGTTGAGCGTTACGGCGCCGATACCGTGCGTCTGTTTATGATGTTCGCCTCACCGGCAGACATGACGCTCGAATGGCAAGAGTCCGGCGTTGAAGGGGCTAACCGCTTCCTGAAACGTGTCTGGAAACTGGCCTATGAACACGCCAACCAGGGCCCGACCGTTGCACTGGACGCGGCCAGCCTGAGCGAAGATCAGCAGGCGCTGCGTCGCGATGTCCATAAAACCATCGCTAAAGTAACCGATGATATCGGCCGTCGTCAGACCTTCAACACCGCGATCGCCGCGATCATGGAGCTGATGAACAAACTGGCGAAAGCACCGCAGGAAAGCGAACAGGATCGCGCGCTGATGCGTGAGGCTCTGTTGGCGGTCGTGCGCATGCTCAACCCGTTCACCCCACACGCTAGCTTCACGCTGTGGCAGGAACTGGGCGGTGAAGGCGATATCGACAACGCGCCGTGGCCGGTAGCCGATGAGAGCGCCATGGTTGAAAACACCACGCTGGTGGTGGTTCAGGTCAATGGTAAAGTCCGTGGTAAAATTACCGTGCCTGTCGATGCAACCGAAGAGCAGGTTCGTGAACGTGCGGGTCAGGAACACCTGGTCGCGAAGTATCTCGATGGCGTAACCGTGCGTAAAGTGATCTACGTCCCGGGTAAACTGCTCAATCTGGTCGTTGGCTAAGCACAGGAGGAAGCGTGCGATATCTGGCAACATTGTTGGTATCTCTGGCGGTGTTATTCACCGCTGGTTGCGGCTGGCATCTGCGTAGTACCACGCAGGTTCCTACCGCGATGAAGAGCATGATCTTTCAGTCGAGCGATCCGAACGGTCCGTTAAGTCGTGCCGTACGTAATCAGCTGCGCCTGAACGGCGTTGAGCTGATCGATGGCACCACGCTGCGTAAGGACATCCCTTCCCTGCGTCTGGATTCATCGTCCATTCAGAAAGATACGGCCTCTATTTTCCAGGACGGTCGTACCGCTGAATACCAGATGGTGATGACGGTGCAGGCCAGTGTGCTGATCCCAGGTCATGATATTTATCCGATCTCCACGAAGGTCTACCGTTCGTTCTTCGATAACCCGCAGGCGGCGTTAGCGAAAGATGCCGAGCAGGACATGATCATCCAGGAGATGTATGACAAAGCCGCTGAACAGCTGATCCGTAAGCTGCCAAGCGTCCATGTTGCTGATGTCGAAGCGACGAAAGAGGGAGAGACGACGGTCACGCCGTCTCCAGCAACCTCAACGTCTGGCAATCGCGTCTCCACCACGCTGGGTAACTGATGATTCGGTTGTACCCAGAACAACTCCGCGCGCAGCTCTCCGAAGGGCTGCGCGCGGCTTATTTATTACTCGGCAGCGATCCACTGCTGCTGCAGGAAAGTCAGGACGCGATTCGCCAAGCCGCTGCCAGCCAGGGCTTTACCGAACACCATACCGCGACCATCGACGCCAGCACCGACTGGCCTGCCTTATTCTCACTCAGCCAGGCAATGAGCCTGTTCTCAAGCCGGCAAACGCTGCTGCTGCTGCTGCCGGAAAACGGCCCCAATGCGGCGATCAACGAACAGCTTGCCACCCTGGTAGGCATGCTGCATGACGATCTGCTGTTGATTGTGCGTGGGAACAAGCTGACCAAAGCCCAGGAGAATGCCGCCTGGGTAACGGCCCTTGCCAGCCGGGCGGTGCAGATCAGCTGTCAAACGCCCGAATATGCCCAGCTGCCACGCTGGCTGGCGGCGCGTGCCAAACAGCATCATTTGCAGCTTGATGATGCGGCCAGCCAGCTGCTGTGTTACTGCTACGAAGGCAACCTGCTGGCGCTGGCGCAAGCGCTGGAACGTCTCTCTCTGCTATGGCCGGACGGCAAGCTCACGCTGCCTCGCGTCGAGCAGGCGGTCAACGATGCCGCCCACTTTACCCCCTATCACTGGGTTGATGCGCTGCTGGCCGGCAAAAGCAAACGGGTACTGCATATCCTGCAACAGCTACGTCTGGAAGGCAGCGAGCCGGCAATTCTGCTGCGCACGCTCCAGCGCGAACTGTTATTGCTGGTCAACCTGAAACGCCAGTCGGCCCATACGCCGCTGCGCAGCCTGTTTGATAAACACCGGGTGTGGCAAAACCGTCGCCAGCTGTTGAGCGATGCGCTTACGCGCCTCAGTCAGGACCAGCTGCGCCAGGCCGTCACTCTGCTGGCCCGGGCCGAGATCACCTTTAAGCAGGATTACGGCAGCGACATCTGGCCGGAATTAGAAAGCCTTTCTTTGTTGCTCTGCCATAAAGCGCTGGCAGACGTGTTTATTGATGGTTGATATGAATCAGTTGCAGGCAATGTACGGCGGCACCTTCGATCCGGTGCATTATGGACACCTTAAACCGGTTGAAATTCTGGCGAACCAGATCGGGCTGGGGAAAGTCATTATTGTGCCGAATAATGTCCCGCCGCATCGCCCGCAGCCTGAGGCCAGCAGCGCCCAGCGTAAACAGATGCTGGAGCTGGCTATTGCCGATAAGCCATTATTTGTCCTCGATGAACGTGAGCTTCAGCGCCAGACGCCGTCGTATACCGCGCTGACGCTGGCCGAGTGGCGACAGGAACAGGGGCCAGACCGACCGCTGGCGTTTATTATTGGCCAGGATTCGCTGCTCACCTTCCCGACCTGGCACAACTACGCCACCATTCTGGATAATGCCCATCTGATCGTGTGCCGTCGCCCGGGCTACCCGTTGGTGATGAAGCAGGAAGCGGATCAGCGCTGGCTGGATCAGCATTTAACGCATGATGTAGAACAGCTGCACAACCGCCCTGCCGGGGCGATCTATCTGGCCGAGACGCCGTGGTTTGATATCTCCGCCACCCTTATTCGCCAGCGCCTGGAGCGCGGTGAATCCTGCGCCGACATGCTGCCGGCTGCGGTGCTGGACTATATCCATCAGCACAAGCTCTATTGCTAGACCTTCATTAATGCATCCCCAGTGCATCCGGGGAGCTTATACTCTTCTACTCACCCTCATTCGCATTGTCAGAAGGCCTGTATACCGTGAGATTATGGTTAGTTCGTCATGGCGAGACCGAGGCCAACGTTGCCGGCCTGTACAGCGGACACGCTCCTACCCCGTTAACCGCGCGCGGTCAGCGCCAGGCGCAGACCCTCGGTAGCATGCTGCAGGGCGTGCCGTTCGATCGCGTATTTTGTAGCGCGCTGGAACGAACCCAGCATACGGCCGATCTGCTGCTCGGCAGCCGGGAGATCCCACGCCAGATCGTCCCCGATCTCAACGAAATGTTTTTTGGCGACTGGGAGATGCGCCACCACCGGGATTTACAGCACGAAGATGCGGAAAACTACGCCGCGTGGTGCGCGGACTGGCAGCATGCGGCACCGACTCACGGCGAGGACTTCCCGTCGTTCTCCCGACGCGTTGCCGATTTCGCCGCGCACCTGCCCCACTACGCCCATCTTGACCATCTGCTGATCGTCGGTCACAAAGGTGCCCTTAGCCTGCTAATGACCACCTTAATGAAACTCCCCGCGCAGGCGATGTGGCATTTCCCAATCGAGCATGGGGCGTGGAGCGCGCTCGACGTGCGCCCTGATTTTGTCACCCTGCGGGTACTAAATAGCCAGGCCGTCTGGGTGGCAGAAGAAGAATTCCGTGCAGACCATTGACAGGTCAGATCAGACTGTTATTCTCCGCAGCCTGAACGCATCCGCTAAACGATGTTTGCAGAAATTGTTTTACAAAAATGGCGATGCAATCGCGGGCGATGGATGGGATGATAGCCGCCTTCAGCGCCTGGCAGCCGACATTTATCCCGACTTTTAAGTAAGATCGGGTATACTGTCAGGCTCTTTACAATTATCACTCTTCACTCACCCAGGGGGAACTCTTGCAGGGTAAAGCACTCCAGGATTTTGTTATCGACAAAATTGATGACCTGAAAGGTCAGGACATCGTTGCCATTGACGTACATGGCAAATCCAGCATTACAGATTGCATGATTATTTGCACCGGCACGTCCACGCGCCATGTCATGTCTATTGCCGATCACGTGGTACAAGAATCCCGCGCTGCAGGTATGCTGCCGCTCGGCGTTGAAGGCGAAAGCGCCGCCGACTGGATTGTTGTCGACCTTGGCGACGTCATGGTTCACGTCATGCAGGAAGAGAGCCGTCATTTGTACGAGCTGGAAAAACTCTGGAGTTAATGCGTGAAGCTGCAGCTGGTGGCCGTTGGCACCAAAATGCCGGACTGGGTTCAGACCGGCTTTAGTGAATATTTGCGTCGTTTTCCGAAAGATATGCCGTTCGAGCTGCTGGAAATTCCCGCTGGCAAACGCGGTAAAAATGCCGATATCAAGCGCATCCTCGATAAAGAGGGGGAAATGATGCTGGCGGCCGCGGGGAAAAATCGTATCGTGACCCTGGATATTCCGGGCAAGCCATGGGATACACCGCAGCTGGCACGCGAACTGGAACGCTGGAAACAGGATGGCCGCGATGTCAGTCTGTTGATCGGCGGTCCGGAGGGGCTCTCCCCGGCCTGCAAGGCCGCCGCGGAACAGAGTTGGTCGCTCTCCACGCTCACGTTGCCTCATCCACTGGTTCGTGTACTGGTCGCTGAGAGCCTGTATCGTGCGTGGAGCATTACCACCAACCACCCTTACCACCGTGAATAATGATGACCAGGGTAGACTAAGCAGCGAATGAAATTACAGAATTCTTTCCGCGACTATTCGGCTGAATCCTCGCTGTTTGTGCGCCGGGCGCTGGTCGCTTTTTTGGGGATTTTGCTGCTTTCCGGCATACTGGTTGCCAATCTTTATAACGTGCAAATCGTGCGTTACACCGACTATCAAACACGCTCAAACGAAAACCGTATTAAGCTGGTCCCGATCCCGCCGAGCCGCGGTATTATCTATGACCGCAACGGTACCCCTCTGGCGCTGAACCGCACGATCTACCAACTGGAGATGATGCCGGAAAAAGTCGATAACGTGCAGCAAACGCTGGATGCTCTGCGCGATGTCATCGACCTGACCGATGACGATGTGGCCAACTTTAAGAAAGAGCGCGCGCGTTCTCACCGCTTCACTTCTATCCCCGTTAAGGTCAACCTCAGCGAAGTCCAGGTGGCACGCTTTGCGGTTAACCAGTACCGTTTCCCCGGCGTAGAAGTCAAAGGCTACAAACGCCGCTACTATCCCTATAACTCCGCCCTGACCCACGTGATTGGCTACGTCTCCAAAATTAACGATAAAGACGTCGACCGCCTGGATAAAGAGGGCAAGCTGGCCAACTATGCGTCAACGCACGACATCGGCAAGCTGGGGATCGAACGCTATTATGAAGACGTGCTGCACGGTCAGACCGGGTATGAAGAGGTCGAGGTCAACAACCGTGGCCGCGTCATTCGCCAGCTTAAAGAGGTGCCGCCGCAGGCCGGGCGCGATATCTACCTGACCCTCGACCTTAAGCTACAACAGTATATTGAGACGCTGCTGGCCGGCAGCCGTGCTGCGGTGGTCGTTACCGACCCGCGCACTGGCAGCATTCTCGCGCTGGTCTCCACGCCGAGCTACGACCCGAACCTGTTCGTTGACGGCATTTCCAGCAAAGACTACTCCGGGCTGCTGAACGACCCCAACACCCCGCTGGTCAACCGTGCGACGCAAGGGGTCTATCCGCCAGCATCGACGGTAAAACCTTACGTGGCAGTATCGGCACTTAGCGCTAACGTCATTACCCGCAATACCAGCCTGTTCGATCCAGGTTGGTGGCAACTGCCGGGTTCTGACAAACGCTATCGCGACTGGAAAAAATGGGGCCACGGCCATCTGAACGTGACCAAAGCGCTCGAAGAGTCTGCGGATACCTACTTCTACCAGGTGGCCTACGACATGGGCATTGACCGTCTCTCGGAGTGGATGAGCAAATTCGGTTACGGCCACTACACCGGGATTGACCTGTCGGAAGAGCGTTCCGGGAATATGCCCACCCGTGAATGGAAGCTAAAACGCTTTAAGAAACCCTGGTACCAGGGCGACACCATTCCGGTCGGTATCGGTCAGGGCTACTGGACTGCCACCCCGATTCAGATGAACAAGGCGCTGATGATCCTGATTAACGATGGCGTGGTCAAAGTGCCGCACCTGCTGCAGAGCACGGTCGAAGACGGCAAACAGGTGCCCTGGGTACAGCCGCACGAACCACCGGTCGGCGATATTCACTCCGGTTTTTGGGAAATCGCCAAGGATGGGATGTTCGGCGTAGCCAACCGTGGCAACGGTACCGCACATAAATACTTCGCCAACGCACCCTATAAAATTGCCGCTAAATCCGGTACTGCGCAGGTCTTTGGCCTGAAGGCCAATGAAACCTATAATGCGCACAGAATCGCCGAACGTCTGCGTGACCATAAACTCATGACGGCGTTTGCCCCCTATAACAACCCCGAAGTTGCGGTTGCCATTATTCTTGAGAACGGCGGTGCTGGCCCAGCGGTCGGTACCATCATGCGCCAGATTCTCGACCACATAATGCTGGGTGACAACAACACAAACCTGCCGAGTGAAAGCCCGGCAGCGACGGCGGGCGAGGATCAATAATGACCGATAATCCGAACAAAAAATCGTTATGGGATAAAATCCATCTCGACCCCACCATGCTCCTTATCCTGCTGGCGCTGCTGACTTACAGCGCACTGGTTATCTGGAGCGCCAGTGGTCAGGATATGGGGATGATGGAGCGTAAGATCGGCCAGATCGCCATGGGGATTGTTATCATGATCGTCATGGCGCAAATCCCGCCGCGGGTGTATGAAGGCTGGGCGCCCTATCTCTATATCTTCTGTATTATCCTGCTGGTGGCGGTTGATGCCTTTGGTGCCATCTCCAAAGGGGCGCAGCGCTGGCTGGATCTCGGCATCGTCCGCTTTCAGCCGTCGGAAATAGCCAAAATCGCGGTGCCGTTGATGGTCGCGCGCTTTATTAACCGTGACGTCTGCCCACCTTCGCTGAAAAACACCGCTATCGCGCTGGTGCTGATTTTCCTGCCAACGCTGCTGGTCGCCGCGCAGCCCGACCTCGGAACCTCGATTCTGGTCGCCCTGTCGGGCCTGTTTGTGCTGTTCCTGTCCGGGCTGAGCTGGCGTCTGATTGGCGTGGCGGTGGTGCTGGTTGCGGCGTTCATCCCGATTCTGTGGTTCTTCCTGATGCATGATTACCAGCGTCAGCGCGTGATGATGCTGCTCGACCCGGAAACCGATCCGCTGGGCGCCGGTTATCACATCATCCAGTCGAAGATAGCGATCGGTTCTGGCGGGCTACGTGGCAAAGGCTGGCTGCACGGCACCCAGTCACAGCTGGAGTTTCTGCCAGAACGCCATACCGACTTTATCTTTGCGGTCCTGGCAGAAGAGCTTGGTCTGATTGGCGTACTGGTTCTGCTGGCGCTCTATATTCTGCTGATCATGCGCGGGCTGTGGATTGCCGCCCAGGCGCAAACCACCTTCGGTCGCGTCATGGCCGGTGGTTTAATGTTGATTTTATTCGTTTATGTCTTCGTAAATATTGGTATGGTGAGTGGTATTTTACCAGTGGTGGGGGTACCGTTGCCGCTGGTCAGCTACGGGGGCTCCGCCCTGATCGTATTGATGGCCGGGTTTGGTATCGTAATGTCGATCCACACCCACAGAAAAATGTTGTCGAAAAGCGTTTAAGGGGTTTGCGATGCGTAAGCAATGGCTGGGGATCTGCATAGCAGCAGGGCTGCTAGCGGCATGTTCGGGTGAAGACGTTCAACAGAAAACGGTCAGCACGCCACAGCCGCCGGTTTGTAATGGCCCAAGCGTGGAAATCAGCGGTGCCGATCCGCACTATGAAACGCCCAATGCCACGGCGAATCAGGATTACGAGCGCGATGGGAAAAGTTATAAAATCGTCCAGGATCCGTCTAACTTTACTCAGACCGGTCTGGCCGCCATTTATGACGCTGAACCCAACAGCAACCTGACCGCTTCTGGCGAGGCTTTCGATCCGACGCAGCTCACCGCCGCGCACCCTACGCTGCCGATCCCGAGCTACGTGCGGGTAACCAACGTCGCCAACGGTCGTATGATCGTGGTGCGCATTAACGATCGTGGCCCGTACGGCAACGATCGCGTGATTTCGCTCTCACGCGCCTCCGCCGATCGACTGAACACCTCGAACAACACCAAAGTGCGTATCGATCCGATCATCGTCGCACCAGACGGCTCGCTCTCGGGCCCGGGTATGGCCTGTACCACGGTCGCCAAACAAACCTATGCGTTGCCTGCCCGTCCTGACCTGGACGGTGGCGGCAGCGTCTCGGCCGACCCGGCAACACAGGATAACGTACGCGCCATCAGCAACTCCACGCTGAAACCGGAAGACAATATGGGTGCACCGGTGAACAGCAGCGGCTTTCTTGGCGCGCCGACACCGCTGAACAGCGGCGTACTGGAAAGCAGCGAACCGGCGGTGCAGACCGCACCGGTTACCGCACCAGGCTCGGTTCAGGGTAGCGTCACGCCAGCTCCGGCAGCCGCCGCCGCGGCGACAGCAACCACCGCAGCGGTAGCGTCGACGACCAGCGCCAGCGGCGACTTTGTCGTTCAGGTTGGTGCCGTCAGCGACCAGGCTCGCGCACAGCAATATCAGCAGCGCCTCAGCCAGCAGTTTTCCGTTCCGGGCCGCGTGATGCAAAACGGCGCAGTATGGCGCATTCAGCTAGGCCCGTTCGCCAGCAAAGCACAGGCCAGCACCGTACAACAGCGTCTGCAAAGCGAAGCCCAGCTGCAATCATTTATTACTCACGCCAACTAAACACGCGTGGCCGCTATCCAGATTGTTATGCGCATGAAAAAGTCATTAACAAAGTCATGCGCAATCTCGGATGAAGGCCCACAGAGCATTTGTTATAGTAAGGCACTTTTTTAAACTCGATCACGGATGCCGTTGTTCAGACCATGAAGACCTCTTTCACCGCACGTTTACTCGCTACGGCCCTCTCCGTTGCGGCGCTCTCCTCCGCTGCCCACGCCGATGACCTGAACCTCAAAACCATGATCCCAGGCGCACCGCAGATCGATGCAGAGTCCTGGGTCCTTATCGATTACAACTCAGGCAAAGTGCTGGCAGAGAACAATGCCGATGCCCGTCGTGACCCAGCCAGTCTGACCAAAATGATGACCAGCTACGTTATCGGCCAGGCCATGAAAGCGGGTAAATTTAAAGAATCCGATCTGGTTACCGTCGGTAACGATGCGTGGGCGACCGGTAACCCGGTGTTTAAAGGTTCTTCGCTGATGTTCCTGAAGCCTGGCATGCAGGTCCCGGTATCTCAGCTGATCCGTGGTATCAACCTGCAGTCCGGTAACGATGCCTGCGTGGCGATGGCCGACTATGTTGCCGGCAGCCAGGATGCGTTTGTCAGCCTGATGAACAGCTACGTCAACGCACTGGGCCTGAAAAACAGCCACTTCCAGACCGTTCATGGTCTTGACGCTGAGGGCCAGTACAGCTCCGCGCGCGATATGGCGTTGATTGGTCAGGCACTGATCCGCGACGTGCCGAACGAATACACCATCTATAAAGAAAAAGAGTTCACCTTTAACGGTATCCGTCAGATGAACCGTAACGGTCTGCTGTGGGATAACAGCCTGAACGTTGACGGCATTAAAACGGGCCATACCGACAAAGCAGGCTACAACCTCGTGGCATCCGCTACCGAAGGCCAGATGCGTCTGATCTCCGCGGTGATGGGTGGTCGCACCTTTAAAGGTCGTGAATCCGAAAGCAAAAAGCTGCTGACCTGGGGCTTCCGCTTCTTTGAAACGGTTAACCCGCTGAAAGCTGGTAAAGAGTTCTCTTCCGAGCCAGCCTGGTTTGGCGACAGCGATCGTGCTTCACTGGGTGTTGATAAAGATGTTTATCTGACTATCCCACGCGGACGCATGAAAGACCTGAAAGCCAGCTATGTTCTGAACAATACCGAACTGCACGCGCCGCTGCAGAAAAACCAGGTCGTCGGCACCATTAACTTCCAGCTGGATGGCAAAACCATCGATCAACGCCCGCTGGTGGTCCTGCAGGAAATTCCGGAAGGCAATTTCTTCGGCAAAATGATTGATTACATTAAATTAATGTTCCACCACTGGTTTGGTTAAAAATCGAACACTTGAAAGTGTGATTTACATCCCCATATACTAATCATCAAAGTAACCTGATAACTCCCACCCACGTGGGAGTTATTATTTTTTGTCGTAACACCGGAGCTGACATGAAAACCAAACTTAACGAACTGCTTGAATTCCCTACTCCATTTACTTACAAAGTAATGGGGCAGGCGTTGCCTGAGCTGGTTGATCAGGTGGTGGAAGTGGTACAGCGCCATGCGCCTGGTGATTACTCTCCGCAAGTAAAACCGAGCAGCAAGGGGAACTACCACTCGGTCTCCATCACCATCAACGCTACCCATATCGAGCAGGTCGAAACCCTGTACGAAGAGCTGGGCAACATTGAAATCGTCCGGATGGTGCTGTAATCGATTCCCTGACCCGGCCCTGGTGCCGGGTCATCTCTCTCCCGCCCTGCTGTGATATACTCGCCTCCTTAAGTCACTTCTCTCTCTGCGGAGACGTTGTTTTGCAGCATAATAAAATCCTTATCCGTCAACTTGGCCTGCAACCTTATGAACCTGTCTCGCAGGCAATGCATGACTTTACCGACACCCGCGATGAAACAACTCTGGATGAAATCTGGCTGGTAGAACATCATCCGGTCTTTACCCAGGGCCAGGCAGGAAAAGCCGAACACGTTCTGGTGCCCGGTGATATCCCGGTGATTCAAAGCGACCGCGGCGGCCAGGTGACCTACCACGGGCCGGGACAACAGGTGATGTACGTGCTGTTGAATCTCAAGCGCCGCAAGCTTGGCGTACGCGAACTGGTGACGCTGCTGGAGCAAACCGTCGTGAACACCCTTGCGGAGTACGAGATTGCATCACATCCGCGCGCCGATGCCCCAGGCGTCTATGTCGGTGAACAAAAAATCTGTTCGCTCGGTTTACGCATCCGTAAGGGATGTTCGTTCCATGGCCTGGCGTTAAATATCGCCATGGATCTGTCACCGTTCCAGCGCATTAACCCCTGCGGATATGCCGGAATGGAGATGGCGCAGATGCGTCAGTGGCGGCCCGATATCACGCCGACGATGGTGGCACCACATCTGGTAACCAGTCTGCTGGCCCTGCTCGGCGATCCGCCACACGAGTTTGTGACCGCATAATCATTTTTCTCTCTTTGCGCCCTCTGGGGCGCAATATCCTGCCATCATTTCTCGTTAAGTCATTATATTTGCAATTAAATGCCACTCACGACCGAGCGACTGACCGCTATACTTGCGCTATGCACGATCACAGGAACGACTGAGTGGACAATAACAAGCCTTCACCCGAATTACCCATATCGCAGGAGCGACATCACGACCGCCAGGTATTGCGCGTGTTGCGCAATGTGGATCTGAACCTGCTGACTATTTTTGAAGCGGTGTACGTTCATAAGGGTATCGTTAATGCCGCAAAAGTTCTGAATATCACCCCCTCGGCCATCAGCCAGTCGATTAACAAGCTCCGCACCCTCTTCCCCGATCCCCTGTTTATCCGTAAAGGACAGGGCGTCACGCCCACGGCTTACGCCACCCATCTTCACCAGTACATCAGTCAGGGGATGGAGTCGTTTCTGAGCGCGCTGGATTTGGCCGGTAGCGCCCATCAGCAGCGCGTCATTACCGTGGCGACCTCGCCGAACATTGGGGCCTTGATCCTTCCCGATATCGCCAAGGTGCTGAAACAACGCTTTCCGCAGGTGTTGCTGCATAACGTCGCCATTACCGATGCCGCCAGCCAGCTGAATCAACGTCAGGTTGATTTACTGATCGACAGCTTCGCCCACAGCGGTCAGCTTATCGCCCACCATCTGTTGTTTCAGGATCGACTGGTGATGTACTGCCGGGAAGGACATCCGGTTCTGCAGATGCCGTTGAGCGATGAGAACCTGCAGCGCTATGAGTTTGCGCTGATCCTGCCGGAAGGCCAGCGCTACCCCGCCATCCACCGCCAGTTGCAGGAGCATCTGGGGGATCGCCGTTGTGGTTTCAGCAGTTACAATCTGTTTACCCAGGCGGCCATGATCGGTCACAGCGATATGCTTGGCCTGATGCCGGAACGCATGTTTGCCATGATGTCGCAAAGCTGGCCACTTGTGGCGATCGACTACCCGCGCCTGCAGCAGGAACGTATTGATGTCTCGCTGCATTACAACCGACTCAGCGCCCAGGAATCGTTGCTGAATGAAATTATCGAGACGGTCCGTCAGGCGTTCCGGCAGGAAAACTCGTGAGGGGAAGCAGAAAACAACAACTATTTTACAATTTGCCGAACGGGCAGGCTGCTTTCTGTCCCATATCGATGATATACTGCCTGTCCTTAATTCAAAAATAGTTGATAAATACAACATTTCCTTGAATTGATTCGCTTTCTCTCGTGACTCGCAACTGGAACACGCACGCTATGAGTAAACCCATTGTGATGGAACGCGGTGTTAAGTACCGCGACGCCGATAAAATGGCCCTTATCCCGGTGAAAAACGTGGCAACTGAGCGTGAAGCTCTGCTCAGAAAACCGGAATGGATGAAAATCAAACTTCCGGCTGACTCATCCCGTATCCAGGGTATCAAAGCAGCGATGCGTAAGAACGGCCTGCACTCCGTGTGCGAAGAAGCATCTTGCCCAAACCTGGCGGAATGTTTTAACCACGGTACCGCAACCTTTATGATCCTCGGCGCGATTTGTACCCGCCGTTGCCCGTTCTGCGACGTCGCCCACGGTCGTCCGGTTACCCCCGATGCCAATGAACCGCAGAAACTGGCACAAACCATTGCCGATATGGCGCTTCGCTATGTCGTCGTGACCTCCGTTGACCGCGATGATCTGCGCGATGGCGGTGCTCAGCACTTTGCCGATTGCATCAGCGCGATCCGTGAGAAAAACCCGACGATCAAGATCGAAACGCTGGTTCCTGACTTCCGTGGCCGTATGGATCGTGCGTTGGATATCCTCACCGTGACGCCGCCAGACGTGTTTAACCACAACCTGGAAAACGTGCCGCGTCTGTATCGCCAGGTTCGTCCGGGCGCTGATTACAACTGGTCGCTGAAGCTGCTGGAGCGTTTTAAAGAAGCGCATCCGGAGATCCCAACCAAATCAGGTCTGATGGTGGGTCTTGGCGAAACCAACGAAGAGATCATCGAGGTCATGCGTGACCTGCGTCGTCATGGCGTCACCATGCTCACCCTGGGTCAGTACCTGCAACCGAGCCGTCACCACCTGCCGGTTCAGCGTTACGTCAGCCCGGATGAGTTCGAAGAGATGAAAGCCGAAGCGCTGGCAATGGGCTTCACCCATGCAGCCTGTGGCCCGTTCGTACGCTCTTCCTACCACGCCGACCTGCAAGCCAAAGGGATGGAAGTGAAGTAACCTTCACCGTGCCTTTACCGCTGCGTGAGCCCCTTCGCGCAGCGGTCTGTTTTCCCCTTCCAGCCTTATTTCTCCCTCTTACCGTCCCTTGTAACACCTGCTTGCATTTTTGGGCCTTTAGTCTTTCACCTTCACCAAAATACGGCCATAAAAAAGGCCACAGCGGTTTGCGCTGCAGCCTCTTCTGACGTTCAGGCTCATGCCTGACGGTTACACCTTCCCGTCGTCGGGGAACGCGCCTTTAATTACTCTTTATGAGAGAGTTTCTGTGCCGGAGCGTCTGCTTCCGCACTGGTTTTTTTCGCGCTATCATCGTCATCATTCATGGCTTTTTTAAAGCCTTTGATAGCGGAACCCAGGTCTCCACCCAGCGTACGTAATTTTTTGGTACCAAACACTAAGATAATCAGTGCTGCGACAACCAGCAGTTTGGTAATACTAATCTCACCCATAGCTTACAACCTTCTTCTCTAATACACGCTGCGAATACGCCATCATACACGCGAACAATTAACGGCTATTTGACGCGCGGACACAATAGCAATCTGTAACAAGGTGAATCAAGCCTTGTTTAAAAAAACGTCACAATAATTGCGGTGGCGCAAAGCGGCGGTTCATTAAGACCGGCAAACGCTCGCGTACCTGGCGAATCACGTCGACAGACAGGTCCGAGACAATCATCTGCGGCCGGTCCGTCGCCCCTGCGAGTGTCATCCCCAGCGGGTCGACAATCCGGCTTTGGCCGATATTGCGGGTACCGCACTCTCCTGCCGCCACAAGGTAACAGGTCGTGTCCAGCGCCCTCGCCGCCAGTAGCGTAGCCCAGTGATGCTCTTTCATTGGTCCTCGCACCCACGCCGTCGGTAACACCAGCACGTCAGCCCCCTTCAGCGCCAATGCTAACGCCAGCTCAGGGAAACGTAAATCGTAACAGGTCATCAGGCCAACCCGCATCCCGTCAACCTCAATCAACGGAGGGATCTGCTGTCCCGCATCGACAAGACGCGACTCCTGCATCGAGAAGGCATCATAGAGATGGAGCTTCTGGTACTGCGCAATGACGTTACCCTGGCGTATGGCCACCAGCGTGTTGGTTGCCCGTCCCTGGCCGGAAGGGACATGCACCGTCAGCACCGTGGTGAGCGCGTTATTGCGGCTCTCTTCACGTAAGAGCTGCAGAAAGCCACCATCAATCTCCTGCGCCGATTTGACCGACAAATCAGGGTCACCGTCGTCACGAGCCAGTAATGCTTCCGGTAAAACCAGCAAGGATATTCCCTGCCCGGCCGCCTGCTTCATTAATTCAACGCAGGTATGCGCATTGGTTTTCCAGTCCGGCGTGACGGCAAATTGTCCAGCTGCAGCCAACATCGTTGTCTCCCCTCAGGTATTTCGTAGCCAGCCACGCATTGTGCGCGCTACACTCGATCCTATATTAACTAATTAGCAGGGAATGAGTGTGTCACAACTACTTTTAGCCGTTTTTGTTGGCGGCGGCACCGGCAGCGTATTGCGCTGGTGGTTAGGTATGAAGTTCAATCCAATGCATCACGCCATTCCCATTGGTACGCTGACGGCGAACCTGCTAGGTGCGTTTATCATTGGCGCCGGGCTGGCATGGTTCAATCGCCTGACCGACGTTGACCCGATGTGGAAATTGCTGATCACCACCGGGTTCTGCGGCGGACTGACCACCTTTTCTACTTTCTCTGCAGAAGTTGTGTTCCTGCTGCAACAGGGCCGCTTCAGCTGGGCGCTGCTGAATATCGTGGTCAATCTGTTAGGCTCATTTGCCATGACAGCGGCGGCATTCTGGATTTTTTCCCACGCCAGTCGCTGACGACAGGCAAAAAAAAACCCGCTAAAAGCGGGTTTTTATATTCTACTGACGCAATGCTTAGATAGCGTTTACGTTTGCAGCAGAAGGGCCTTTGGCACCGTTAGTGATTTCGAACTCTACACGCTGACCTTCAGCCAGAGTTTTGAAACCGTTGGACTGGATTGCAGAGAAATGTACGAATACATCTTTGCTGCCATCTTCCGGAGTAATGAAACCGAATCCTTTGGACTCATTAAACCACTTAACGTTACCTTTAATCTTAGACATCAAAATTACCTTTATATGAAAAAAAGACACTAATCTGTGTCGGACACCAGTACACCAATTGCGGTGCCTTTTGTCCAGCCTAACTTTATTAAAAAGTGACAAAAGTCGCTATCTTTTTTAGGGGGCCGCGGCTTAGTTGTTGTTTTTGCACAAGAGAGACGGTTTATCTCTTTTATTGCTAAGTTATGCCAGAATCAGAACTGAAAACGGGCCCACGCGAAGTAAACGTTGCCGTTATTATAGGTGCCGGGAATATAGGTCATCTGGAAAGTGGCAGGACCATAACCGATTGATGCCAAAGGCAATATCACCGGAATCGGAATGTAGTTCCAGTTGTCTCGGGCCGTCACACCCAGCGTATAGCCGAGGCCAAGATGAAAGTTATCGTCCGCCAACGGGCGCCAGGTTTTTTCCCAGCCGTAGCCGCCGATGGGCTCCCATTTGTTAAATGAGTCTTTAAACGCCATCAGGTACAGGCCATGCCAGTTCCCTTTGTCATCCCAACGCGTTACACCAAACCCCGCCCCCCAGGGACGTTCGTTGTACTTATCGGTTTTTTCTTTGTCGTAAGCAAAGCGGGCATGCCAGGTGATCGCGGGAACATAGAGATCGTAGTGCTCAGGTTCCTGCCAGGTTTGCGCCACATTATTGCTTAAGGTGTTATACCCGTCGCTAATCGTCGAACTAAACGACGCATTCGCCGCGCGGCAAGAGAGCAAAATCCCCAGTAAGACGAGGAAAAACGGTACGACCTGACGTTGTTTCAACACTATTTATTACCAATTTCTATGCTAAAGCTCACAAAGATAGCAAGTATAAACTTAATATTACCTTAACGAAATTAGGCAAATTCCTGTTTTTGCCCCACGCAAATCCCCGCATTCGTGTTTCCCATTTTGTGATGATCGCCTCCCCTTCGTTGATGAGCGCCGGGTTCTCATCGATTTATTGATTTGCATCAGCATGTTTAGCCCATTTTTTCGGCACATTCGCTCACTTAATTTTTTCTTCAGTTTATTTATTAGCAGATTCTTTTGGTTAAGGGCTTAGGGGTAAATAATGCTTACGCTAGTTGAAATCCTTATTGGGATTGTGGTCATTGTGGGGGTGGCCCGCTATATCATCAAAGGGTACTCCGCCACCGGCGTGCTGTTTGTTGGCGGTTTGACACTGCTGATCGTCAGCGCGTTGATGGGACATAAGATTTTACCGGGTGAGACAAAAAGCACCGGTTATTCCGCAACGGACATTATCGAATACGTCAAAATCCTGCTGATGAGCCGCGGCGGCGATCTCGGCATGATGATCATGATGCTCTGCGGGTTTGCCACCTACATGACCCATATTGGCGCCAACGATATGGTGGTTAAGCTGGCCTCAAAACCGCTGCGCTACATTAACTCTCCCTATCTGCTGATGATTGCTGCCTACTTCGTGGCCTGCCTGATGTCGCTGGCCGTCTCATCGGCTACCGGCCTTGGCGTACTGCTGATGGCAACCCTGTTCCCGGTGATGGTTAACGTCGGGATCAGTCGTGGCGCCGCCGCCGCTATTTGCGCCTCACCGGCCGCGATTATTCTCTCGCCGACCTCTGGTGACGTGGTGCTGGCCGCCAAAGCAGCGGAAATGCCGCTAATCGACTTTGCCTTTAAAACCACCTTGCCGATTTCCATCGTCGCAATTATCAGCATGGCCATTGCCCATTTCTTCTGGCAACGCTATCTGGATAAAAAAGAAAACGTTGTTCATGAAATGCTCGATGTGAATGAAATCACCACCACCGCGCCCTCCTTCTATGCCCTGCTGCCGTTTACACCCATTATCGGCGTGCTGATTTTTGACGGCAAATGGGGGCCGGAGCTGCATATTATCGCCATTCTGGTGATCTGCATGCTGCTGGCTGCGGTGCTGGAATTCTTCCGCGGCTTCAATACGCAAAACGTCTTCGCGGGGCTGGAAGTCGCCTACCGTGGAATGGCCGATGCTTTCGCCGGTGTGGTTATGCTGTTAGTCGCCGCCGGGGTCTTCGCCCAGGGGCTGAGCACCATCGGCTTTATTAACAGCCTGATTTCCATTGCCACCTCGTTTGGTTCGGCGAGCATTATTTTGATGCTGGTGCTGGTGATCCTCACCATGCTTGCAGCCATGACCACCGGTTCCGGTAACGCCCCGTTCTATGCCTTCGTAGAGATGATCCCGAAGCTGGCCCATTCGTCGGGTATCAACCCGGCTTACCTGTCGATTCCAATGCTGCAGGCCTCCAACCTCGGCCGCACGATTTCACCGGTTTCTGGCGTCGTGGTCGCGGTGGCCGGCATGGCGAAAATATCGCCGTTTGAAGTGGTGAAACGCACCTCCGTCCCGGTGATCGTCGGGCTGGTGGTGGTGATTATCGCCACCGAAGTGCTGGTCCCCGGCAGCGCCATGTAATAAACGCGAAAAGGCGCCAGCAGGCGCCTTTTTTGTGCTTTAATATTTTCCTGTAAATCATTGTCATCCACCACCAGGAATAAACATGTTCAGGAAGGATTTCGCCGCCCTTGCCCTCTTATTAACGGCAACCCAGGCCGGTGCTGAACCGCTCAGCGCAACGCAATATGGTGATTTTGACCGCTACGTGCTGGCTTTATCATGGCAAACGGGGTTCTGCCAGAGCATGCATGACCGCAACCGCAGCGAACCAGAAGAGTGCCGTTTGCAGCAGGAACTTCCCAACAAAGCTGATTTCTTAACGGTTCACGGTCTCTGGCCGGGGCTGCCGAAGTCCGTTGCGGCCCGTGGCGTTGACGAGCGACGCTGGATGCGTTTTGGTTGCGCCACTCGCCCGGTGCCCAACATGCCGGAAGTGAAAGGCGGCAAAAAATGCCAGGCCGCCGAGACCGGCTTGTCGCTGGAGATGGCGAACAAACTCAATAGCGTGATGCCCGGCGCAGGCGGCAACTCGTGCCTTGAGCGTTATGAATACGCCAAACACGGCGTCTGTTTTGGTTTTGACCCCGATAGCTACTTCGGGACGATGGTACGTCTTGATGAAGATGTGAAACGCAGTTCGCTGGGCGCTTTCCTGGTGAAACACTACGGGCAAAAGGTCAGCCGTGACGACTTCGATGCGGCAGTCGCCCAGGCCTACGGTAAGCAAAGCGTCAAAGCCTTCAAGCTAACCTGCAACGGCAATCCGGCCTATCTGACCGAAATGCAAATCGCCATCAAAGCGACGGCCATCAACCAGCCGCTCTCTGCCGACGCGTTCCTGCCCCAGCCACATCCAGGGAATTGCGGCCAGCAGTTTATTATTGATAAAGCCGGTAACTGACCGCTGCACGGGCAACATGAACGGAAAAATGTCAGCGTAACCTCACAGTGAACGTGAGTTAATGTGCGTTTAATCACTTCAAACTGCCGACAAGTCTCAGTATGATGGGATGACATTAACCCTTGCCCTTTTCGGTGAGGGTTTTCTTTTACGGACAGGTTCCTGGATAACATGGAGTATGCGATGACCAGACCCGCAATCATCATTAATGAGCTCGATGCCGAACGCATCGACAAGCTGCTCGAGCAGCCGGCTTATGCCAATTCCCCGGTCGCCGACGCGCTGAACGACGAACTGGATCGCGCCCAAATGCTGGCACCGGCGGCAATGCCGCACGATGTTGTCAGTATGAACAGCAAGGTCCGATTCCGTGATTTGAGCAGCGGCGAAGAGCGCGTGCGGACGTTGGTGTTTCCGTCGCAGGTCACCGATAGCGCGACTCAGCTTTCGGTACTCGCCCCCGTCGGCGCGGCGTTGCTCGGGCTGAAAGTCGGCAGCGCCATTCACTGGGAATTACCAGGTGGCACCGCGGCACACCTTGAAGTACTTGAGCTACTGTACCAACCAGAAGCCGCCGGTGAGTTTCATCGTTAATTCCTCCGCTGCCTGAAGCATTATGCTTTATTCAGAGGATGCCCCGCATCCTCTTTCTGCCCCTCGTTTCTGCCCCTCGCCTTACCCCTTCTGACGCCTGACAAAATTTTACGCCCCTTTGCGCCTACGCCGACAGTTTTGCGACCTGAATGACACTATAAGCTTGTATAATGTGTTGATATAGAAACAGTCGAACAAGGAGGAATGCATATGTATAACACTATCATTATGCCAGTTGATGTTTTTGAGATGGAGTTGAGCGACAAGGCCGTCCGCCACGCGGAGTTTTTGGCCCAGCAGGACGGGATTATTCACCTGCTCCACGTATTACCCGGATCGTCCAGCTTCACGATGAGCCGTTTTACCGCCGATCTGCGTCGCTTTGAAGAGCATTTACAGCACGAGGCGGAGACCCGGCTGAAAACCATGGCCGGTCATTTCAGCATCGACCCGTCGCGGATAAAAATGCACGTCCGTTTTGGCAACGTACGCGATATGGTGAACGAACTCGCGAACGAAATTAAAGCCGATGTGGTGGTGATTGGTTCCCGCAATCCGTCAATCAGTACCCACCTGCTGGGCTCTAATGCCTCGAGCGTTATTCGCCATGCCCATATTCCAGTAATGGTGGTCAGATAAGCGTTACCGGGCGTACCAGAAAGAAAAGAGGCTACCCATGGGTAGCCTCTTTGATTTGCAGGTATAGTCTTACGCTTTTTTTTATGCTGTTTTAGTGCGAATCAGATAATCAAAGGCGCTCAGGGATGCTTTCGCCCCTTCGCCCGCGGCGATAATAATCTGTTTGTACGGCACGGTGGTGCAGTCACCCGCGGCAAACACGCCTTTGACGTTGGTTTCGCATTTCGCGTCGATGATAATTTCACCCATCCGATTGCGCTCAATCGTGCCTTCCAGCCAGGTGGTGTTCGGCAACAATCCGATCTGCACGAAAATCCCCGCCAGCGCAATGTGGTGTTCATCGCCACTTACCCGATCGCGATACTGCAGGCCGGTCACTTTACTGCCGTCCCCGGTCACTTCAGTAGTCTGCGCGTTCAGAATGATATCGACATTTTTCAGGCTGCGGACTTTATCCTGCAGCACCTGGTCCGCTTTCATCTCCGGCGCGAACTCCAGCAGCGTAACGTGCTCAACCAGTCCGGCCAGATCGATGGCCGCCTCAACGCCGGAGTTACCGCCGCCGATGACCGCCACGCGCTTACCTTTAAACAGCGGGCCGTCACAGTGCGGGCAATAGGTCACCCCTTTGGTACGATACTGGTCTTCACCCGGCACGTTCATGTTGCGCCATTTTGCACCGGTGGCAATGATCACGCTGCGCGCTTGCAGCACCGCGCCAGAGGCGGTTTCAACCTGATGCAGGCCGCCTTCAACCGCTGCCGGGATCAGCTTCGCCGCACTCTGCGAGTCAATCACATCGACGTTATAGTCGTTGACGTGGGCCTTTAACGCCCCGGCCAGCTTCTGCCCTTCCGTTTTCGGTACCGAGATATAGTTTTCGATATCAACGGTATCCAGCACCTGGCCACCGAAACGCTCCCCCATCAGACCGGTACGAATACCTTTACGTGCAGAGTAGACCGCAGCCGCAGCCCCTGACGGGCCAGAGCCGACAATCAGCACGTCATAGGCGTCACGTTTATTCAGCTCTTCTGCCGCCCGTTTTTCCGCGCCGGTATCGACCTTCGCGACAATTTCCGCCAGCGTCATACGACCCTGACCAAATTCATTACCATTGAGGTACACAGCCGGCACGCCCATGACGTTGCGATCGGTAATCTCGTTCTGGAAGGTGCCGCCGTCAATCGCGGTATGCT
Source organism: Klebsiella sp. R390 (assembly GCF_051131745.1). Taxonomy (NCBI): domain Bacteria; kingdom Pseudomonadati; phylum Pseudomonadota; class Gammaproteobacteria; order Enterobacterales; family Enterobacteriaceae; genus Klebsiella; species Klebsiella sp. R390. Next base: position 1,237,352 of record NZ_CP180445.1, read on the forward strand.
TAATACGCGGGTTCAGCACCGCCATCAGGTTCAGCGCCTGCACCACATCCGGACAGTTGTGGCAAGAGAGCGAGTAGTAGGTTTCGAACTCGAAATCACCGTCCAGCGCGCTAATCTGCTCCAGCAGAGACTGGGTCTCTTTCGAAGGATGACCGCCGGTCCACAGCAGCGCCAGTACCAGAGAGGTGAACTCGTGTCCCAGCGGGGAGCCGGCAAAACGCGGCCCCTGAAGCGAACCAGGATTGGCGATCAGGAAAGAAGGCTTGCGGACAGGCAAGCTGTTGTCTTCTTTGAAGGTCACTTTTTCCGACAGTTCGGCGATTTCAACCAGCAGTTCTTTGATTTCCACCGATTTGGCGCTGTCATCCAGCGTGGCAATCAGTTCAACCGGCTTAGTCAGTTTCTCAAGGTAGGCCTTAAGCTGGGTTTTCATATTGGTATCGAGCATGATTCTTCCCTCTCTAAAAACGTCATCATGCAAGCTGCCTCATAAGACAACCTGAATGCGGCTTGCATCATGGTATTTGAAAAAACGGGCACAGCGATGCACCCGTTGAATAAAACGAATTTTCTTTGAATTTCCCGTCAGGGCAAGGCGGCTAGCCTGGGAATCCCCGGAGCTTACTCAAGTAAGTGACCGGGGTGACCAGGTGACGCCAACGCCGCCATGGCGTGAAAGACATGGAAATTTTAGATTTTGCCAACCAGGTCCAGAGATGGAGCCAGCGTCGCTTCGCCTTCTTTCCATTTAGCCGGGCACACTTCGCCTGGGTGAGAAGCAACGTACTGAGCCGCTTTGATTTTACGCAGCAGGTCAGAAGCGTCACGGCCGATACCTTCAGCGGTAACTTCGATGGCCTGGATGATACCCTGCGGGTCAACAACGAAGGTGGCACGGTCAGCCAGGCCTTCATCTTCACGCATATTGTCGAAGTTACGGGTCAGGGCGCCAGTCGGGTCACCGATCATCGCATATTTGATTTTTGCGATGGTGTCAGAGCTGCTGTGCCATGCTTTGTGGGTGAAATGGGTGTCGGTAGAAACGGAATACACGTCTACGCCCAGTTTCTGCAGTTCTTCGTAATGGTCAGCAACGTCGCCCAGCTCGGTCGGACATACGAAGGTAAAGTCAGCCGGATAGAAGAAGAATACGCTCCAACGGCCTTCGGTGTCTTTCTCAGTGACTTCGATGAACTCACCGTTTTTGAATGCCTGGTTTTTAAAAGGTTTGATCTTAGTGTTAATCAAGGACATCTATACTTCCTCCGTGTTTTCGTTGAGGTCTAAGTTAACGAACTTTTCCTGATTCGACCAATGCGTTTGCATTATCAAATCAATAAGCGATATCTAACAACCGCAACAAGACAACTTTGTGAACCTGTCGCGACGAACGCCACTTTTCGCTACTTTTGCATCCCACAGCCCTGAACGTAAAAAGGCCACCTTATTCAGGCGGCCCCGTTACCTGAAATACCCGCAGGTAGGTTCAGTGCCAGACAAGCTGGCTATGCGTTGCGCTCTACATTAACCTTAATGTAACAGCAGGCCGATTACACCATCCGGAGATTCAAAGGGCAATCGGCCCGTCAGCAGGTCTTACCTATAACTGTAATAGGCTGCACCATGCCTTCACCTTACGCATTGATTTAACAAGGAACAACTATGTTTAAGCGTCTGCTTTTTCTGAGCTTTTTACCCTTTTTTAGCCAGGCAGAAGATCTTCCGGCACCCGTAAAAGCGATAGAGAAACAGGGTATCACCATTATCAAACCCTTCGAGGCGCCAGGTGGCGTGAAAGGCTGGCTGGGGAAATACCAGGACATGGGCGTCGCCATCTATCTGACGCCAGACGGCAAGCATGCCATTTCCGGCTATATGTACGATGAAAACGGCACCAACCTCAGCGAGCAACTGTTCCAGAAAGAGCTCTACACCCCGGCAGGACAGGCTATGTGGAAAAAAATGGAAGCGGCTAACTGGTTGCTGGAAGGAAAAAAAGAGGCGCCGGTTACCCTGTATGTCTTTGCCGATCCGTTCTGCCCCTACTGCCTGCAATTCTGGCAACAGGCCCGCCCGTGGGTCGAGTCAGGTAAAGTTCAGATCCGTACCCTGTTAGTCGGCGTGATCAAACCAGAAAGCCAGGCAACCGCTGCCGCCATTCTGGCTACCGCTGACCCGGCAAAAACCTGGCATGATTACGAGCAATCCGGGGGAAAAGTGAAAATTGATATCCCCGGCAACCTTTCCTCGGACAAAATGAAGATCGTCAGCGAAAATCAACAGCTCATGGACCAACTCGGGGCCAACGCTACGCCGGCGATTTACTACATGAATAAAGAGAATATGTTGCAGCAGGTGGTCGGGTTACCTGAAGCCGATAAATTACCGGCTATCATGGGGGATAAATAGCCGGCGCTAAATACCATGTCCCGCCGGGCTCTTGCGCTAAAAGAGCCTGGCTAAACAGGCACGAGTAATATACATTACTGCGATGATTCATCGCTAACATCATGACTTATTCATACCAGCAATTATTAAAACAAATAAAATGCGAATTATAAATAACACTCACCACGACTGAATATGGATATTAGCCATGGCGAATCTCTATGGACTGAAAAAATTCGATCTTAACCTGTTGGTTATTTTTGAATGCGTTTACCGGCACCTGAGCATCAGCCGGGCGGCGGAAACCTTGTTTATTACTCCCTCGGCAGTCAGCCAGTCACTGCAGAGGCTGAGAAATCAGCTCAACGACCCGCTGTTTATCCGCGCCGGTAAAGGGATAACGCCCACAAAAACTGCCGCCAGGCTACATATCCTGCTTGAAAAAAACCTTAGCCAGCTCGAGCAGACGATCAATCTCGCCAGCGATACCGACCTAAGAAAACGCTTTGTTATTTATAGCCCACAGCTCGTCAATACCCCGGAGTCATCACGGTTAATCAGCGCCCTGTACCAGCACCCGAACATGCAGGTCGAACACCACGACTTGCAGCTCGCGGCGGGTTCGGTTGAAACCTTGCTTTCACAGCGCAAAGCGGACCTGATTTTAAGTTTATCACCGTACGAAAGCCCGGAGACCCTGTGCCAGCCCTTTCAGGAGGTTGAAATGGCGCTGGTGTGCCGCCAGCATCATCCACGGACGGCGGTGATGACCTCGGCAGAGGCGCTTCGTGAGGAAAGCTTCACCAGCTATCTCTCAAACGATCCAGGCGTAAAAACCTTCCATTCGCAGATGAAAAAATTATTTCCATCGCGCACCATTGCCTTTCGTAGCGACTCGTTAATAGCGATTATCAATATGATAAATCACACCGATCTGATTGGTTTTATCCCGAAAACTGTTTTCGACCAGCCGTCATTTAATTTTAATCTGCAAGTGCTGCCCATTCCACTGCCGTCGATAATGACTTACCTTATTTACAGCCGCGCCAGAATGAATACGCCACCCTTTTCTTCGCTGCTAAAAAACAAAGCCATACAAATAATAAAACAGCAACTAATAAAACCGTCAAATAAACAAAACCCCTAACGCCGGAAATTATTTCCCGCAATAACAAGCTATTCAATAAATAATTTTTCCATATTCAAGGAACGATCGCCGTGACATTAATAAAACATCCGCTACCAGAATCCGTTCTGCAGGCGGCTCAACAACGCATTGGCTGGATATTGGAAAACTTCCAGCGCGTTTGCGTCTCTTTTTCTGGCGGTAAAGATTCCACCACGATGCTGCACCTGACCGCACTTCAGGCCCGGCAGACAGGCCGAAAAATCAGCGTGCTGTTTATCGACTGGGAGGCACAGTTCTCCTGCACCATTGCCCACTGCGAGGCGCTGCGCCTGGAGTATCAGGACGTCATTGAGCAATTCTATTGGGTCGCCCTACCGTTAACCACCCAGAATTCACTCAGTCAGTTCGCCCCGGAATGGCAATGCTGGGAGCCTGGAGCAAGCTGGGTTCGCCAACCGCCAGCGCACGCCATTACCGACCCGCATTATTTTTCGTTCTACTATCCGGGCATGAATTTTGAAACCTTTGTCCGCGAATTCGCCGACTGGTTTTCCCATCATCGCCCGGCGGCAGTTTTAGTTGGGATCCGGGCTGATGAATCCCTTAACCGGTTTATGTCCATCTCCTCGCGGCGCAAACAGCGCTTCGCCGATGACAAACCCTGGACCACCGCGGCGCCGGGCGGTCACTCGTGGTATGCCTACCCGCTGTATGACTGGAAAACCGCCGATATCTGGACCTGGTTTGCCAAAAGCGGGCTGACCTACAACCCGCTTTACGACCTGATGTATCAGGCCGGCGTGCCGATTCGCTACATGCGCATCTGTGAGCCTTTTGGTCCGGAGCAGCGCCAGGGGCTCTGGCTTTATCACGTACTGGAACCCGAGCGCTGGGCGAGTATGTGCCAGCGGGTGAATGGCGCGCGCTGCGGGGGGATCTATGCCGGTCAGGACAACCAGTTCTACGGACATCGCAAACTCGATAAGCCGGAGAATCATAGCTGGAAAAGCTACGCCTTGTTTTTACTCGACAGCATGCCGGAAAACACCGCCGAACATTATCGCAATAAAATTGCCGTCTACCTGCACTGGTATCAGAAACAGGGAATGAAGGACATTCCTGATTTCCAGAAGGCGGATATCGGCAGCAAAGACATCCCCTCGTGGCGGCGCATCTGCAAGGTCCTGCTGAATAACGATTACTGGTGCCGCATGCTCTCGTTCAGCCCCACCAAATCCCGCCACTATAAACGCTACCGTGAACGCATGAATCAAAAACGCAAACAATGGGGAATCCTATGCGACAACAAATAATGCATGACCTTGCCAACTACCTGGACAACACGGAAGAGGATCAAAAAGTCGAAGCGCTGAACGCCTTTCGCCAGCTTCTACACCAGTACAGTCCATTCAAATCGCACCCGATAGACTGCGTGCTCTGGGTCAGCCTCGATAACGTTTCCCCCAATGATTACAACCCCAACAACCTTGCACCGCCTGAAAAGCGTCTGCTACTAACGTCGCTGCAATCGGACGGCTTTACCCAGCCGGTTGTGGTGATCAGGAAAAACGATGAGCATTTCACCATTGTGGACGGGTTTCATCGTCACGCGCTGGCCAAAAGCAAAAGCCCGCTAAAAAAACAGCTCAATGGTTACATCCCGGTCACCTGCCTGGAGAGTGACACCTCACGACGCGATACCTTAATGGCCTCGACCATTCGCCATAATCGTGCCCGGGGCCGCCATCAGATCCATGCGATGTCAGACATCGTCCAGGAGTTGGCCAAACTCGGCTGGTCCGATGATAAAATCAGTCAAGAGCTGGGGATGGATGCCGATGAAGTACTACGCCTGAAGCAAATCAATGGTCTGGTCGAACTGTTCGGCGACCGGCAATTTTCTCAGGCGTGGACCGTCAAATAACTACAGCTGGCACAGGCGTTCTGCGGCAGCCAGCAGGGTCGCCGGCTGTTTGGCAAAACACAGACGTATCAGCTTGTGCGGGAACGGATCGGCACAGAATACCGACAGCGGAATGGCCGCCACGCCAACGTCGGTCGTCAGCCAGCGACAGAAGCTTACATCATCAAGATCGGAAATAGCGCTGTAATCAGCCAGCAGGAAGTAGGTCCCCTCGCAAGGTAAAATCTCCAGACGGCTGGCGCGCAGCGCTTCCACAAACAGGTCACGGCGTTCACCATAGAACGTCGGGAGCTGACGATAATGCTCAGGTTCATTACGCAACATATCGGCGATGGCCAACTGGGCCGGCGTATTCACCGCGAAGGTCAGGTACTGATGCACTTTGCGCAGCTCGGCGCTTATCGCCGCGGGCGCCACGCAATAGCCCACTTTCCAGCCGGTCATGTGGAAGGTTTTACCAAATGACGACACCGCTACCGCCCGCTCGCGCAGCTGAGGATGTGCCAGCACGCTGGCATGCCCGTCCGGCGCAAAACAGATATGCTCATACACCTCGTCGCTGATCACATAGATTTCATGCTCAGCAATCGCCTGCCACAGCGCCGCGAAATCCTCACGCTGCCAGACCGTCGCCGACGGGTTGTGCGGGGTATTGAGGATAACCAGACGGGTACGCTCGCTCAACGCGGCGGCGAACTGTGACCAGTCCACGCGAAAATGCGGCGGCTGAAGGGCGATGCGTTTCAAGACCCCGCCGGATAACTCCACCGCCGGGGCGTAGCTGTCGTAGCTTGGGTCAAAACAGATCACCTCGTCGCCGCGACGCACCAGCGCGGTGATCGCCGCATACAGCGCTTCGGTGGCGCCTGCCGTGACGGTAATATCGCTGTTCGCATCCGGACGGTAGCCATACAGCTCTGCGGTTTTATCGGCAATCGCTTCACGCAGCGCCGGAACGCCGGTCATCGGCGCATACTGGTTAGCACCCTGTGCTACATGGTGTGCCAGGCGCTCCTGCAGGTAGCGCGGCCCGTCGAAATCCGGGAATCCCTGGGACAAATTAATCGCCTGATGCTGCGCCGCCAGGGCGCTCATCTGCGTAAAAATAGTGGTGCCCAGTGAAGGGAGTTTACTTTCAGGAATCAGTGGCTTATTGCTCATTATGTGATGACCAGTTGTAATGCTGTTGTTGAAGCCACTATAACACGATGTTAATATTTGGCAATCAAGACGCTTAGACGTCTAAATGCTAATGTTATATCGGTTACCGCCTGACGCCGCCCACAGCACGGCGTGCCGCACACTCTGGAGAGACCATGATCCGCGCTATCGTGACTGACATAGAAGGCACCACCAGCGACATTTCCTTTGTCCATAACGTTCTGTTCCCGTACGCCCGCGAGCGGCTGGCAGGCTTTGTCACCGCCCAGCAATACGCCGACCCGGTGCAGACGATCCTCGATAATCTGCGTACAGAAATCAGCGATCCCGGCGCCAGCACCGCACAGCTTATCGAGACGCTGTTCGCCTTTATGGACCAGGACCGCAAATCGACGGCGCTGAAAGCACTGCAGGGTATTATCTGGCGCGAAGGCTATGCCAACGGCGACTTTACCGGCCATCTTTACCCGGATGTCCTGCCGGCCCTGGAGAAATGGAAGTCGCAGGGAATTGATTTATATGTATATTCCTCAGGCTCGGTCGCCGCGCAGAAATTGTTATTTGGCTATAGCGATGAAGGTGATATTACTCATTTGTTCAATGGCTATTTCGATACCCTGGTAGGGGCCAAGCGTGAGACGCAATCCTACCGTAATATTGCTGAACAGCTGGGGCTGCATCCGGCGAATATCCTGTTCCTCTCCGATATTCATCAGGAGCTGGATGCCGCAGAATCCGCCGGTTTTCGTACCATTCAGTTGGTGCGTGGCGACCGCGATCCCGCCAGCCACCATCCGCAGGTTCAGCGTTTTGACGACATTCACCCGGAGCAGATCCCCGCATGAGCGCATTAACGATTTATTCTGACCACGACGCCAGCACGCCTCTCTGGCATAGCGTGAATGGTGATGAAATCCAGCAGCAGCTTAACGCTAAAGGCGTTCGCTTCGAACGCTGGCAGGCCGACCGTGATTTAGGCGCCTCCCCGACGGCGGAAACGGTACTGGAAGCCTATCAGCACGCGATTGCCAGGCTGGTGGCGGAGAAAGGCTATCAGAGCTGGGACGTCATCAGCCTGCGCGCGGACAACCCGCAAAAAGAGGCGCTGCGTGCAAAGTTCCTCAACGAACACACCCACGGTGAAGATGAAGTCCGCTTCTTTGTGGAAGGTGCCGGGCTGTTCTGCCTGCATATCGGCAATGAAGTGTTTCAGGTGCTTTGTGAAAAGAACGATTTGATTTCCGTGCCGGCCGACACGCCGCACTGGTTTGACATGGGTTCGGAGCCTGACTTCACTGCGATCCGCATTTTTGATAACCCCGAAGGCTGGATAGCGCAGTTTACCGGCAATGATATTGCCGATGCCTACCCGCGCCTGGCGTAATCCCCTCACTTGTGAGATCCGGTGACGCTACCGAATCTCACAGGTATCAGGCGAGCTGCGGACATCCCGGCGACGAGCCGTTCATCGTCACACAGACACGCCAACGATCAGCTGCCAGACGGAGCAAAAACCCCGGCCGCCACCGCTTCAGGCGTCACCACGCCGCTGTCGAGCACCCAGCCATCAATCAGCGCTGCCGGGGTTACATCAAACGCCGGGTTGTAAACCGGCGCATTCTCCGGCGCCCACTGCACGGCGCCAAAGCTGCCGGCGACGCCGGTTACTTCCGCCGCCGCACGTTGCTCAATCGGAATTGCCTCGCCGTTAGGACAATGACGATCGAGAGTGGTCTGCGGCGCCGCTACGTAGAACGGTATACCGTGATACTTCGCCAGAACCGCCAGCGAATAGGTGCCTATCTTATTCGCCACATCCCCGTTGGCGGCAATCCGGTCGGCGCCGACCCACACCGCATCAACCTGCCCTTTCGCCATCAGGCTGGCGGCCATTGAATCGGTAATCAGCTGATACGGCACGCCCAGTTCACCCAGCTCCCAGGCGGTCAGACGCCCACCCTGTAACAGCGGGCGCGTCTCATCGACCCAGACCATGTCAACCTGCCCGCGCTGATGGGCCAGCGCAATCACCCCCAGCGCCGTTCCCACGCCCGCGGTCGCCAGCCCACCGGTATTGCAGTGGGTCAGCAGACGGCTGCCCGGTTTCACCAACGCGCAGCCGGTTTCGGCAATGCGGGCGCACAGCTGTTTGTCTTCGGCGATCAGCCGCAGGGCTTCATCTTCCAGCGCCTGGATATAGTTGTCCTGCGCCAGCGCCAGCTTCATGCGGTCGAGATTATTCATCAGGTTCACCGCCGTCGGGCGCGCCGCACGTAATGTTTCCAGCGCCTGTCCAAGTTCATCCAGGCTCAAGCCACGCCCGGCAAGCAGCGCCAGCAGCAGGCTGGCAGAAAGCCCGATCAGCGGTGCGCCACGCACCCGCAGCGCGTGAATATGGTCCACCAGCAACGAAACGTTATCCGCCGCCAGCCAGCGTTTTTCCTGCGGCAAGGCCTGCTGATCAAGAATAAAAAGCTGATTTTCGCTTACCCGCAGGCTGGTGGTCTGTAGTGTCTGCATATCGTTAAATCCCTGTTGCGTTGTTGTATCACATTGTGTCAGGATGAATTCCAGAAGTATAGACGTCTGAACGGCTTAATCAGAACTTTTGAGGATCGAGGCAATGTCGCAATACCATACCTTCACCCCCGGCGATGCCGTGGCTTACGCACAACAATTTGGCGGCATCGATAACCCGTCGGAACTGGTGTCCGCGCAGGAAGTGGGGGACGGCAACCTCAACCTGGTCTTTAAGATTTACGATCTCCACGGCGTGAGCCGCATCGTGGTGAAACAGGCCCTGCCGTACGTCCGCTGCGTCGGCGAATCCTGGCCTCTGACCCTCGACCGCGCCCGCCTCGAGGCGCAGACGCTGGTGGAGCACTATCAGCACAGCCCGCAGCACACGGTGAAAATCCACCATTTCGATCCGGAACTGGCGGTCATGGTGATGGAAGATCTCTCCGATCACCGAATCTGGCGCGGCGAATTAATTCGTAACGTCGACTACCCGCAGGCCGCGGGCCAGCTGGGTGAATACCTTGCTCAGGTGCTGTTCCATACCAGCGATTTCTATCTGCATCCGCATGATAAAAAAGCGCAGGTCGCCCGGTTTACGAACCCGGAAATGTGCGAGATCACCGAGGATCTGTTCTTCAACGACCCGTACCAGATTCACGAGCGCAATAACTACCCGTCAGAGCTGGAGGCCGACGTTGCCGCCCTGCGCGACGACGCACAGCTCAAACTGGCGGTAGCGTCGCTGAAGCATCGCTTCTTCTCTCATGCCGAAGCCCTGCTGCACGGCGATATCCACAGCGGATCCATTTTTGTCGCCGAGGGTAGCTTTAAAGCCATCGACGCGGAATTCGGCTTTTTCGGCCCGATCGGCTTTGATATCGGCACCGCCATTGGCAACCTGCTGCTTAACTACTGCGGGCTGCCGGGACACCTGGGGATCCGCGATGCGGACGCGGCCCGTGAACAGCGTCTGCGCGATATTCAGGTACTGTGGAACACTTTTGCCGAGCGCTTCCAGTCCCTGGCGACGGAGAAAACCCGCGACGCGGCCCTCTCCTGCCCCGGCTACGCCAGCCTGTTCCTGAAAAAAGTCTGGCATGATGCCATTGGCTTCTGCGGCAGCGAGTTGATTCGCCGCAGTGTCGGCCTCTCCCACGTGGCCGATATCGAGACCATCCAGGATCCGGCCATGCGCCATGACTGCCTGCGCCACGCCATCACCCTCGGTAAAGCGCTGATCGTCATTGCCGATCGCATTGAGAATGCCGACGATCTGATCGCCCGTATTCGTCAGTACGGCTGAGCCCACCAATACGATCCCCGGCGGCACGCTGCTTGCCGGGGCGACCGTTCAGCACCTATCCCAGATACTCGATCACCGACAGCCCACCGTTATAATCGGTGCTGTAAATAATCCCCCCGGCATCCACGAACACATCGCAGGACTGAATCACCTGCGGACGGCCCGGGCGCGTATCCATCATGGTCGCCGGCGCGGCAGGCACCAGCGCCCCGGTTTCCACCGGCCGGTAAGGGTCCGAAATATCATAGGCCCGCACGCCAGCATTCTGGTACGTGGCGAAAATCAACGTTGAGCTGACAAAGCTGCCGGGGCGATTTTCATGCAGGTTATGCGGGCCAAAATGGGCCCCTTTCGCCACATAGTCCGTTTCGCTCGGCTGCGGGAAGGTGGAAATACTCACCGGGTTGGCCGGCTCGCGGATATCAAACAACCAGATCAGCTTCTCGCCGTCCTGCTGGTTATCCAGCACCGCCTCATCCAGTACCACCAGCAGATCGCGGTCCGGAAGCGGCAGCGCCGTATGGGTCCCACCGCCAAACGGCGGGCTCCAGTTACGGTGGCTGATCAGCTTCGGCTGAGTGCGGTCCTTCACGTCCAACAGCGTCAGGCCGCCGTCGCGCCAGCTGCCGTAAGCGGTATCCCCGGCGATAATGGCGTGATGCAGCGCGTAGCGCTTGCCTTCAGGCCAGTCCGCCGTCTCCCCCGCCGCCTGATGCATCCCCGGCAGCCACCAGCGCCCGGCCACTTCCGGCTTGCGCGGATCCGCCATGTCGATAGTCAGGAAGATGTAGTCGCTAAAACCGTCGATCAGCGCCGAAACATAGGCCCAACGGCCACCAACGTACCAGATCCGGTGGATACCGATCCCGTCGAGCGACAGAAAACCAATTTCGCGCGGCTCATCAGGACGGGAGATATCAAACACCCGCATCCCGGCGCTCCAGCCGCGATCCTGCACATCGCTCACCGTCTCTCCCACCGAACGGGTGTAATACACCTTCTCGTCGGCAAAACGGGTATCCGCAAACAGATCCCGGGCGTTGATCACCAACAGAAGATCGTCATGGGCCTGCAAATGGACGTTCCAGGTTCCCGGCGGTGCGGCAATGTAGTTCACCGTATGTGGATGGCACGGGTCGCGCACATCCACCACCGAAAAACCTTGCGATACCATATGGCCGATATACGCATAACCACGATGTACCATCAGCTGGACGCCGTCAGGGCGCCCCCCCTGATCGCTATGCCCAATCAGCCGCATATTGCGGCTGTAGTCGGGGCGCGGGAGTGCCGTCGCCATACCTGCTCCTTATTTGTGTTTCGCTTCCAGCGTGGCGAACCATGGGGCGATAAAGTCTTCGGTCTGACCCCAGCCCGGAATAATTTTGCCCAACGAGGCCACGTTAACTGCACCTGGCTGCGCCGTCAGCAGCGCCTGCGGAATAGCCGCAGCTTTGAAGTCATAGGTCGCAGGGGTCGGCTCGCCGGCAATTTTGTTGGCAATAAGCCGAATGTTCGTCGCCCCGATAAGTTTCGGATCCACCGCGACGCTCACCTTCCACGGGCTGCCGGCTTCACGCATCAGTTGCAGATCCTGATTCGAAATATCGATGCTGTAGAGTTTGATTTCGGTGCGGCCGTTCTCTTTCAGCGCCTTATAAGCTCCCTGGCTAAACGCATCCCAGGTGCCCCAGATAGCATCGATTTTGCCTTTTGGATACTTGGCTAAAATGGCACCGACTTTATTGGCGGTATCGCCCTGCACGTCGGAAGAGACCGCGCCGATCGACTCCAGCTCTTTAATCCCTGGGTTTTGCTTGAGCAGAGTCTGGTAAGCGGCCTGGCGGCGCTCCATCGGCGGGAAGCCGGCCACCCACAGTTTGATAATGTTGGCTTTGCCGTTGAAATCCTTCACCAGTTGACCAAAGGAGAGATCGGTCAGTGAAGCATCATCCTGCTGGGTCACGGTCACGCCCGGGATCTCCCCGCTGACGGCGGTATCGAACACGGCCACTTTGATGCCGGCGTCCACCGCCTTTTTCACCAGCGCGGTGGAGTACGGATCGCGCCCCTGGGAGAGAATAATGCCGTCGTACTTCTGGCTAATCGCCTGATTAACGAAGTCCTGGAATTTGGCGTCGTCGCCGTTACTGAGGAAGGAGCTCACTTTAAAGCCGAGCTTTTTGCCCTCCTGAATCGCCCCGGAGACAAACTGAGTGGTGTTATCGTCGGATCCAAGATTGCGAATGACCGCGATACGAATCGGCCCCTCATGCCCGGCAATCGCCGCCGGGACCGGCGTCGGGGTTTCAGCAAAAGCCGCCGCAGAGTTGAACAACCCCAATGCGATGAGTGAATACGTTATCTTTTTCATGGTGTTTACCCTGCCATTTTTTATGTGCGGCGCTGAAAGTAGGTCAGTGCGAGCGCGCCAGCCAGCACCAGCCCTTTAATAATGTCCATCGCGTAATACGGCACCGACAGCATCACCAGGCCGTTGGAGAGCACGCCAAGAATCACCGCCCCCACCAACGTACCCAGCGCGTTCGGTTTGCCGGAACCCGCCAGTGAAAAGCCGATCCACGCCGCCGCCACCGCATCCATCAGATAGCCGCTGCCGGCGTTCACCTGTGAAGAGCCAATGCGTGACGCCAGCAAAATGCCACCCAGCCCGGCCAGTAAAGAGGCAATCACGTAGGCTGCCACTTTATAGCGGGTAATGCGCAGGCCGGAGAGACGCGCGGCCTCAGGGTTGCCGCCGATGGCGTACATTCTGCGCCCGTGGGTGGTGAAAGAGAGTGCCAGTTGGGCAATCACGGTCACCACCAGCATGACGATCACAATCGTCGGGACCTGCCCCAGCGCGCCAAAGGCCGCCGGAATGGACCCTTCCGCCATATCGCCGCTCGGCAACACCATGTTCTCGGTGATCGAGCCGCCGTAGCTGTAAGTCATCGCCACGCCCTGGATCACAAACAGGCTGGCAAGGGTGGCGAGCATGTCAGGAATACGCAGAATGACGATTAAAAAGGCGTTAAACAGCCCCACCAACGTACAGAGCGCGAGAGTGACCAGGATGGCTTCCGTAGTGCCAAAGCCGTGCCAGACAAACAGTGAAATCACCAGCGCGTTGGCCAGAGAAGCCGTCGACCCCACCGACAGGTCAAAGCCACCGATGGTCAGCGAAATGGACACGCCGATGGCAATCACCGTCACAATGGCGATGGAGCGCAAAATGTTGATGATGTTGAACGGATCGAGGAAGTTATCCGACGCGAGACCAAACACCGCAATCAGCAGCACCACGGTCAGCAACATGCCCCACTTATAAAGAAAATCAAAAAACCGCTGACGGCCCGATACCGTCGCGTTCACTGCCAGGGCCTTACTCACGCTGCTGCTCCTCCGGTGGAGTAATAAAGAAGTGTCTCTTCCCGGGCGTCAGCGCCCGGTATTTCTGCCACGATGCGCCCGTCCCACAACACGCAAATACGGTCGCACAACCCCACCAGCTCTGAGAATTCACCCGAGGCGTAGATCACCCCTTTTCCCTCTCGTGCCAGCCCATCGATCAGGGTGAACAGGTCGGTTTTTGCTTTCACATCGACGCCTTTGGTCGGTTCGTCGAAGATCAGAACGTTGGCGCTACCGCGCAGCCATTTGCCGATCGCCACCTTCTGCTGATTCCCGCCGGAGAGGCGGCGCAGAGTCTGGGCCGGACCGGTGGTGCGGATTCCCACGCGGGCAATCACCTCTTCCGCCCAGCGCCACGCCTGGCGATGCCCGAACAGGCTCCAGCGTGAAAAGCTGCGATCGGCGCTGATCGACAGGTTCATGCCGATTGGTTCATCGATAAAAATGCCCTCTTTGCGCCGCTCTTCCGGCACCAGCGCCAGGCCGCGCATCACCGAATCCGCCGGGTCACGCGGTCGCCACGGCTGGCTGTTCAGCTCGCCGTGGTTCAAACGACTCTTACTGGCGCCAAACAGCGCTTTGCACAGTTCGGTTTTCCCGGCCCCGGCTAACCCCGCGATGCCGAGAATTTCGCCTTTGCGCAGACGCAGCGAAATGTCCTGCAGCAGCCCCTCGTCGTGCAGCCCCTCGACCTGCAGCAGAATCTCTTCGCTGTGGGGCGGGCGCGGCGGCGGGAAAATATCCTGCAGTTCGTGGCCGAGCATCTTCTCGACGATCTGCTCCCCGCTGAGCTCCGCCATCGGGCCGCTTTCAATCAACTTGCCGTCGCGCAGGACCGTCAGGGTGTCGCAGATCGCTTTCAGTTCGTGAATACGGTGGGAGATAAACACCACCCCAATCCCCTGCTGTTGCAGGCGACGCACTACCGTGAACAAGCGCTCACTTTCATGCTGGTCCAGCGGAGCGGTAGGTTCATCAAGAATCAAAAAGCGGCAATGATGCGACAGCGCGCGGGCCAGCAGGATTTGCTGTTTCTCCGCCAGGGTGCAGCTCTCGATGGTGCGCCGCACGTCAAGGCTGATATCCAGCTGGGCCAGCGCCTCACGCGCCTGCTCGCGTACCCGACGCCAGCGAAAACGCAGCCCCGGCTCCGCCAGGCGATCCAGCATGATGTTTTCCGCAATGGTCAGGCCCGGCACCAGCGCCACATCCACCTCTTGTTGCACCAGATGAATACCCAGCAGCTTCGCATCCCGTGGGGAACGAATACTCACCGGCTGGTTATTGATAACAATCTCACCCTCATAATGGGCGTGCGTGCCGCACAGCACCGCCATTAGCGTCGATTTCCCCGCGCCGTTGGCGCCGGTCAAGGCATGCACCGACCCGCCCCGCAAGGTGAAGGCGACCTGACTGAGCGCCCTGAAGCCGGAAAAGGCCAGGTTAATGCTGTTCATCTCCAGACGATTCACTGCCGTCCCCCGCAACCTTTGCTATTAATGTTCTGATTTAACGAATTTTTCACAGCTGCCCTTGACTGACAACTGCGTAAAAGGCATAAGATAAAACGAAATAATATTAGCCATCCGGATGTCCAGACATAACATCAGGTTAGCAAAACGAGATAAGGACAGCGTTCATGAGCAACAGCGATATCCGTGTGGTACCCGGCCCGGCCAACTATTTTTCCCATCCCGGTAGCCTCGCCCGGCTGCATGATTTTTTCAGCGACGAGCAGCTCTCCCGGGCCATCTGGATCTACGGCGAACGCGCCATTGCCGGCGCGGAACCCTTCCTGCCGGCGGCATTTCACGCCGAAGGGGCCAGGAAGGTGCTGTTTAAAGGGCACTGTAGCGAAAGCGACGTCGCGCGACTGGTCGATGACGCCGGCGATGACCGTAGCGTGGTGATTGGCATCGGCGGCGGTGCGCTGCTGGATACGGTCAAAGCGCTGGCCCGGCGCTTAGGCCTGCCGGTGGTGGCCATCCCGACCATCGCCGCCACCTGCGCCGCCTGGACCCCGCTGTCGGTGTGGTACAACGATGCCGGCCAGGCGTTGCAGTTTGAAATCTTCGATGATGCCAACTTCCTGGTGCTGGTGGAGCCGGAGATTATTCTCAACGCCCCGGCGGAGTATCTGCTGGCAGGTATCGGCGATACCCTGGCGAAATGGTACGAAGCGGTGGTCCTCGCACCGAAACCAGACACCCTGCCGCTGACCGTGCGCCTTGGGATTAACGCCGCGCTGGCGATCCGTGATGTGCTGCTGGAAAACAGCGAAACCGCACTGGCAGATCAGCAGCACGCTGAACTGTCGCAGGCGTTTCGCGATGTGATCGATGCCATCATCGCCGGCGGCGGGATGGTTGGTGGTTTAGGCGAGCGTTATACCCGTGTCGCCGCCGCGCACGCGGTACATAACGGTCTGACCGTACTGCCGCAGACCGAGAAGTTCCTCCACGGCACCAAAGTCGCTTACGGCATACTGGTGCAGAGCGCCCTGCTGGATCAGGACGAGGTTCTGGCCCAGTTGGTGAATGCTTACCGTCGCTTCAACCTGCCGACGACGCTGGCGGAGCTGGACGTGGATATCCATAACCGGGGCGAGCTGGACAAGGTGATTGCGCATACCCTGCGCCCGGTGGAGTCGATTCACTTCCTGCCGGTGGAGCTCACGCCACAGCGGCTGGCTGCGGCCTTTGAGAAAGTGGAAAACTTCCGCCGACAGGTACATTGACGAAGCGCGTTCTCGCTCTATACCTAATGATGGTTCTCCCACTCATTGTACGAGGTCATCATGCAGATCGATTTAACGGGTAAAAAGGCGTTGGTCACCGGAGCCAGTCGCGGCATCGGTCGTGCGATTGCATTATCACTGGCACAGGCGGGTGCCGATGTAGTGATTACTTATGAGAAGTCCGCCGGGAAAGCGCAGGACGTTGCCGACGAGATCGTCGCCCTTGGCCGCCAGGGCGCGGCGATTCAGGCCGACAGCGCCAACGCCCAGGCAATTCAGCAGGCCGTTGCCCAGACGGTTGCCACCCTTGGCGGGCTGGATATTCTGGTGAATAACGCCGGGATCGCCCGCGGTGGCCCGCTGGAGTCGCTATCGCTGGAAGATATTGATGCGCTGATCAACGTCAATATTCGTGGCGTCGTCGTCGCGACTCAGGCGGCGCTGGCGCATCTGCCCGATGGCGGACGGATTATCAACATTGGCAGCTGCCTCGCTAACCGCGTGGCCTCGCCGGGGATTGCGGTCTACGCCATGACCAAGTCCGCTCTCAATTCGCTGACCCGCGGCCTTGCACGTGACCTCGGCCCGCGCGGCATTACCGTTAACCTCGTACACCCTGGCCCAACCGACAGCGATATGAACCCGGCGGACGGTGAGCAGGCCGAGTCACAGCGTCAGCTGATTGCGTTAGGGAAGTATGGCCAGGCGGAAGATGTGGCTGCCGCGGTAACCTTTCTGGCCAGCCCGGCCGCCGGGCAAATTTCCGGCACCGGTCTGGATGTCGATGGGGGGCTTAATGCCTGAGAGGGCGGCTTAGCAACACTTCGCCCCCCCTTTACCACCATAGCGGGCATCCTGGCGCTCGCGGAAAAACTCTTCATAGGTCATCGGCGTCTGCTCAGGATGGGTCTGGCGAATATGCTCGACATAATTATCGTAATCGGGCACGCCAATCATCATTTTCGCCGCCTGGCCCAGGTACTTCCCGGCTTTTGAAAGCGTATCAAACATAGTGGTCTCTCTTAACGGCCCCTTTCCGCGAACGGAAAGGGGCAACATCTTAATGTGCGCTCTTGGCCTGAGTGCCCAGCGTTTGCGCATCGGCAGGCAATGGCTCGTACGGCGTCTCTTTCGCCGTCGGTTTGTTCTCTTTCAACGCCGCCAGCGCGGTTTTGATCGAGAACAGTGCCAGTACCACCACGACCACCATAAAGAAGATGGTGAGGCCGGCGTCCAGACGGTTGTTAAACACCAGCTGTGCCAGCTGCGATTCGGTGTACTGCGGCGGAATATTGCCGCTGTCGATCATCGCCTGGAACTTATTGGCAATCGCCAGGAAGCCCACTTTGGTGTCGGTGCTAAACGACTTCTGCCAGCCGGCGGTCAGGGTACAGATCAACAGCCAGCTCGTCGGCAGCAGCGCCACCCACGCATAGCGCTCGCGCTTCATCTTGAACAGTACCACTGCGCACAGCATCAACGCCATCCCCGCCAGCATCTGGTTAGCGATACCAAACAGCGGCCACAAGGTGTTAATGCCGCCTAGCGGGTCAACTACCCCCTGGTGCAGGAAGTAGCCCCAGGCCAGCACGCACAGCCCGGTCGCCAGCAGGTTCGCCGGCAGCGAGTTGGTTTTCTTCAGCCCCGGGCTTATTACCCCCAGTAAGTCCTGCAGCATAAAGCGCGCCGCACGTGTCCCGGCGTCGACCGCGGTCAGGATAAACAGCGCTTCAAACAGAATCGCGAAGTGATACCAGAAGGCAACATCCATCAACCCGCCCAGCGAGCCGTGCAGGATATAGGCCATCCCCACCGCCAGCGTCGGTGCACCACCTGCGCGCGAGATAATTGACTGCTCACCTACCTCGCTGGCTATCTGGCGCAGCGTATCCGGCGTGATGCTAAAGCCCCAGTTGCTGACTACCTGGGCAGCGGACGCCACCACATCGGTGGTCCCCGCCGGTGCCAGCACCGCCATCGGGCTGTTCATGGCGAAGTAGACGCCCGGGTCGATAATACAGGCCGCCACCAGCGCCATGATGGCGACGAAGGATTCCATCAGCATACCGCCGTAGCCGATAAAGCAAGCCTGGCCTTCGTTGGCCAGCATTTTCGGCGTGGTGCCGGAGGAGATCAGGGCGTGGAAGCCGGATACCGCGCCGCAGGCGATGGTGATAAACAGGAACGGGAACATGCTGCCGGACCACACCGGACCGGTGCCATCAATAAATTTGGTGAGGGCAGGCATGGTCAGGGTCGGGCGCATGATCAGAATCCCGATCGCCAGCCCAACAATGGTGCCGATTTTCAGGAAGGTAGAGAGGTAATCGCGCGGAGCCAGCAGCAGCCACACCGGAAGCACGGCGGCAATAAAGCCGTAGCCCACCAGAATCCAGGTCAACTGGACGCCGGTGTAATCAAACCACGGCGCCCAGGTCGGGCTTTCCGCGACCCATCCGCCAGAGACAATCGCGAACACCAGCATCACCAGGCCAATCACCGACACTTCGCCAATGCGTCCCGGACGCAGGTAGCGAATATAGACCCCCATAAAAATCGCCAGCGGAATGGTAAAGGCGACGGTATAGGTGCCCCACGGGCTGTGGGTCAGCGCTTTCACGACGATCATCGCCAGTACCGCGAGGATGATCACCATGATCATAAAGCAGGCCACCAGCGCCAGTACCCCGGCGGTCGGCCCCATCTCTTCTTTTACCAGTTCCCCAAGGGAGCGGCCGTCACGGCGGGTCGAGACAAACAGCACCATAAAGTCCTGTACCGCACCGGCCAGCACCACCCCGGCGAGGATCCAGATCATCCCCGGCAGGTAGCCCATCTGTGCCGCCAGCACCGGCCCCACCAGCGGTCCGGCCCCGGCAATCGCCGCAAAATGGTGACCGAACAGCACTTTCTTATCGGTCGGAACATAGTCGAGGCCGTCGTTATGTCGCACCGCGGGAGTCATGCGTGTGGGGTCAACCGCCAGCACGTTTTTGGCGATGTAGAGGCCATAGAAACGATAGGCGATCAGATAAATGCAGACTGCCGCGACGACAATCCATAGCGCATTAATCTGTTCACCTCGGTTTAAGGCAATGTAGCCAAGAGCAAAGGCTCCGATGACGGAGAGCAATGCCCAGAAGAAGTATTTCCCTGAATTATTCATCGTAGCGTTCCACCGGTAGAGTAATCAGAATGTTACATTTTGTTTCTAGAACACAACCCGGAGTTTAACAACGTTGAAACCATGCAGATGTCGTGCAGAGACAAGGATTTATCTCACATTGCTAGCGAGATCACTTCTGGCAGGAAAAAGAATGTAAACGGGGGGGATAATCTGCAACTGCATCATGGTTGATTCCCGGAGGCGGCGCTCAACGCGCCTTGTCCGGGCTACCCTCCCCCCAGACACCTGTGACCCGTAGCCCGGTCAGCGTAGCGCCACCGGGAGATCAGCCGCAGTAGTATGTTCATTGGGTGGATGTCCGGGCCACCGTCCCTCAGACAGCGGTGACCCGCAGCCCGGTCAGCGTAGCGCCACCGGGAGATCAGCCGCAGAGTATGTTCATTGGGTACATGTCCGGGCTACCCTCCCCCCAGACACCTGTGACCCGTAGCCCGGTCAGCGTAGCGCCACCGGGAGATCAGCCGCAGTAGTATGTTCATTGGGTGGATGTCCGGGCCACCGTCACTCAGACAGCGGTGACCCGTAGCCCGGTCAGCGTAGCGCCACCGGGAGATCAGCCGCAGTAGTATGTTCATTGGGTGGATGTCCGGGCCACCGTCCCTCAGACAGCGGTGGCCCCGTAGCCCGGTCAGCGTAGCGCCACCGGGAGATCAGCCGCAGAGTATGTTCATTGGGTACATGTCCGGGCTACCCTCCCCCCAGACACCTGTGACCCGTAGCCCGGTCAGCGTAGCGCCACCGGGAGATCAGCCGCAGAGTATGTTCATTGGGTGGATGTCCGGGCCACCGTCCCTCAGACAACGGTAACCCGTAGCCCGGTCAGCGTAGCGCCACCGGGGAATCAGCCGCAGTAGTATGTTCATTGGGTGGATGTCCGGGCTACCGTCCCTCAGACAGCGGTGACCCGTAGCCCGGTCAGCGTAGCGCCACCGGGAGATCAGCCGCAGAGTATGTTCATTGGGTACATGTCCGGGCTACCCTCCCCCCCAGACACCTGTGACCCGTAGCCCGGTCAGCGTAGCGCCACCGGGAGATCAGCCGCAGAGTATGTTCATTGGGTGCATGTCCGGGCCACCGTCCCTCAGACAGCGGTGACCCGTAGCCCGGTTAGCGTAGCGCCACCGGGGAATCAGCCGCAGAGTATGTTCATTGGGTGCATGTCCGGGCCACCGTCCCTCAGACAGCGGTGGCCCCGTAGCCCGGTCAGCGTAGCGCCACCGGGGAATCAGCCGCAGTAGTATGTTCATTGGGTGGATGTCCGGGCCACCGTCCCTCAGACAGCGGTGACCCGTAGCCCGGTCAGCGTAGCGCCACCGGGGGAATCAACCCAGTACGGCGGTGCCCAACCGGCAGGTACAGCAGCGGCGACCGCGCTCGTCGAACACCGCTATTTCCCAGCTCTGGCTCTGCCGCCCGAGATGCAGCGGACGGCATTCGCCGCGCACGCGACCGCTGGACACCGCCCGATGGTGGGTGGCATTCAGCTCGGTGCCGACCACGCACTGACCCTCTTCGGTCATCAGCCAGCCGGCCATTGACCCGAGCGTCTCCGCCAGCGCGGCGGACGCGCCGCCGTGCAGCAGACCAAACGGCTGATGGGTGCGGGCATCCACCGGCATCTCCGCCTCAATCAGTCCGTCTTCCAGGCGGGTATAGACAATCCCCAGATGCGCCACCATCGTATTTTCGCTGGTCGCATTCAGCGCCTCCAGCGTTAGCTGACGTTTCCAGGCCATTTACGCCCCCAACGTCGAGCCGCCATCGACCACGATATCCTGCAACGTGATATGGCTGGCGTGAGCGGAAGCGAGGAACAGGATGGTGCTGGCAATCTCCTGCGGGCGGGCGATTTTGCCCAGCGGGATCCCGAGCTTAAACTGCTCACCAAACCCACGAATACGGCGCTGCTCGGCATCATCACTGACCCACAGCGTGCGTTGCATATCGGTATCGGTAGAGCCCGGAGAAACCAGATTACAACGGACGCCGGATCCCGCCAGCTCCAGGCCAACGGTCAGCGCCAGGCTCTTCAACGCCGCCTTTGAGGCGCCATAGGCGCTCATCCCGATACGCGGCGTATGCGCTGCATCGGAAGCCACGGTGACAATCGCCCCGCCCTGCTGACGACGGAACTGCGCCATCGTCTGCTGGAACAGGTTAAACGCCCCGCCGACGTTGACCGCAAAGGTCTGCTGCCACGCTTCCTGGCTCAGCTCGTCGGTGGCCCCCATGCGCAAAATGCCCGCCGCATTGACCAGCACATCAAGCCGGGCGATGCCCGCCAGCAGCCGTCCGCACACCTCAGCCACCTGCTGTGCATTCGCAACATCCAGCGTCTGGGTGGCAAACGGGTAGTCCTGCCCCTCAAACGCAAGGTCAAAGCCGGTGACGTTGGCGCCGGCCTCGGTAAATGCCAGCGCCGTGGCGTAGCCGATGCCCTTACCGGCGCCGGTGACCCACACGGTCTGTCCCTGAAAATCCAGCGCGGCCATTATTTCACCTCACGGCTGAGCAGCGCCCACCAGGCATCAAGGGTCGGTTTTTTCGCCAGCATCACGAAGTCGATATCGCCGTGCACTTTACGCCAGCGCGCGGCCAGCGCCATCATGCGCACCGAATCCAGTCCGTAATCGATCAGGTTTTCATCGTCCATCGGTTCATCGGACTCATCCAGCAACGGCAGAATCAGCGCCCGCAGCGCCGCTTTCGACGTCGGCAGCGGCAGCAGCTCTTCGGTCATCAGCACCCGACCACAGCGACCGGCGACATACTTCAGCGACATCAGATGCTCTTCACGACTGAAGTCAGCCAGCGCATCGGCAACGAAGAACGGTTTAATATCCCGCATAAAGGCGTCGGTGGCGGTAGTCATACAGCCGATATGGGCATAGACGCCGGTAATGATCAGCTGGTCGCGACCGCTCTCTTTTAAGATTGCCTCCAGCGGCGAGCGATGAAACGCACTGTAGCGCCACTTCACCAGCACGGTGTCGTCTTCATCCGGCGCCAGCGCCGCAATCACCTGCTGCTGCTCCGGTGAACGGGTCAGGCCCGGTCCCCACATATCATTGAGCAGCGCGCGATCTTCATCGCTCTGGTCTTTCGGCTGGGCGGTGTAGAAAACCGGAATGTTGTTCTGTTTGCAGAAGTCACGCAGGGCGGCAATATTGGCGACCACTTTCGCCATCATGGCGCTGTCTTCACCCCAGAAGTTGAGGAAATACTCCTGCATATCGTGGATCAGCAGCGCGGCGCGGGACGGCTCAAAGCGCCAGTCCACTTTGTTTGCCGGGATATCGTTCGCTTCCGGCAATGCGTAAGCCTGTAATTTAGGGATGGCCATTCTGTCTTCTCCTTCAGCCCGGCTTGCGTTCGGCCAGCTGCTGACGTAATTGTTTTTTATCGACTTTGCCCACCGGCGTCAGCGGCAGCGCATCGACGCACTCCACGCGATCCGGCAGTTTAAATTCTGCGACTCCCTGCTCACGCAGGAAGCGGCGCACCGCCACCGCGCGCAGCGGCGATTTGACCACCAGCCAGGCGCAGCTTTTCTCGCCCAGCAGGTTATCTTCCATACTGACCAACGCGGCATGGATCACCTCAGGGTGGCGCAGCAGCAGGTTTTCCACCTCTTCTGCCGCGATCTTTTCGCCACCGCGGTTGATCTGATCTTTTTCACGTCCCTGCACGGTGATGTACCCGTCCTCGTCGATCGAGATCAGATCCCCGGAGCAGTAAAAACCGTCCGCATCAAAGGCATCGGCATTGTGCTGCGGGCTTTTGTAATATCCGCGGAAAGTGTACGGACCGCGGGTCATCAGACGGCCCACTTCACCGCGCGGCAGCGGGTTACCCTCGGCATCCGCCACCCAAACTTCATCGTCCGGGCACATCGGGCAGCCCTGGGTATTGATGATGCGCTCCTGGCTGTCGTTGAGACGGGTGTAGTTCACCAGCCCTTCCGCCATGCCGAAAACCTGCTGCAGCAGGCAACCAATCTCTGTCTGGATCCGCGCCGCCAGCGTGGCTGACAGCCGCGCGCCACCGACCTGCAGCAGCTCCAGCGAACGCAGTTGCTGGTTGCCGGCCCCTTCGCGGATCGCCTGTAACCACAGGCTGACCGCCGGGGGCACCAGCGACGCCACGTTGATCTGATGCTGCTCAATCAGCGGGAAGCACAGCGTGGCGCTGGGATCGTTGGCCAGGATCACCTGGCCGCCGGCGAGGAACACCCCAAGGGAACCCGGCGAGCTCATCGCGTAGTTATGGGCCGCGGGCAGCGCATTCAGGTAGCGCGTCCCGGCGCTGATGCCGCAAATTTCGTTGCTGCGGCGGATGCTGTAGTCGTAGTCGTTATGGGTGCGCGGGATCAGCTTGGGGGTACCGGTGCTGCCGCCGGAGAGCTGGAAAAAAGCCACTTCATCGGCAGGCGTGGGGTTGGCAATAAAGTTATCCGCCGGCTGGGCGATCGCCGCCGCCAGATCGTACTCGCCACGATCCTGACGCAGCAGTACCACCCGTACCGATGCATGTTGATCCACAAAGCCGTTCAGGAACTGATCGTCGGCAAACAGGGCATGCTCGCGATCGGCAATCAGCAGCGCCGGCTCGATCTGCGTGGCGTAGGCATTAAGTTCACTGCGTTGATGGCTGAACAACGCATTCACCGGAGCCACCCCGATGCGCAGAAGCGCAAACAGCGTAATGTAGAACTCGGCGACGTTGCCGAGCTGCACCAGCGCGGTTTCGCCACGCTTCAACCCCATACGCTGGAGCGATGAGGCCAGATTATCTACCTGTTGATTAAATTGGCGATAGCTGTAGCGGGTATCACCGTCGATAATCGCGATAGCGTCGTTATTGGCGTGACGGGTAATCAAATTGGTGAGCGGCAGATCCTGCCAGTAACCTTTTTCGCGATAGCGGGCGGCAAAGCTCTCCGGCCAGCGGGTAAATTCAATCATCATCGCCTCTTAGTTCAAGCCGAACACGTTCAGCATGGTCGTCAGTTTGACGCCCGTTTCGCGCCACTCACCCAGCGGGGAAGAAGCCGGTACAATCCCTGCGCCGGCAAACAGGCGCAGCGTGCGCTGGTGCAGACGGGCGCAGCGAATCGTCACCACCCACTCGCCGTTACCTTCATCATCACACCAACCGACGATACCGCCGAACAGCTGGCGGTCGAACGGTTCCAGTTCGCCAATCAGGCGTTTTGCCACCTGGTGCGGGAAACCGCTAAGGGCCGGCGTCGGGTGTAACAGGCAGGCCAGCGACATCGCGTTTTCCGATGCCAGCGCCGTGCCTTCAATAGGTGTCGCCAGATGCCAGAGGGTCGGCGTGTTGACCAGCTGTGGCGAGTCAGGCAGCGACAGCTCGCGGCAGCGCGGTGCCAGCACCGATTTCATCGCCTGGGTCACCAGCTCGTGCTCATGGCGATCTTTTCCTGATGCCAGCAGTTTGTTGCCAGCTTCGCGATCCAGCACATCATCCGGCTGACGACGGGCCGAACCGGCCAACGGCAGAGAGCTGAAATGCTCGCCCTCTTTACGCAGCAGCAGCTCCGGGCTGGCGCCCAGCAGCACGCCGCCATCTGATAACGGCACGTGGAAGTTAAAGCTGGCAGGGTTTTGCGCGATCAGGCGCTCAAGCAGCGCGCCGCTGTCGACGCGATCGCGGGTGGTAATATCAATCAGGCGCGACAGGACGACCTTGTCAACTTCCGGCGTGGCGGTCAGCGCAGCAGCGCGTTCGACCATCGCCATAAAGGTATCCTGCTGCGGAATTTCCTGGCGTTCCACCACGTCCATCGGTGCCTGAGCCGACGCGTAGCGTGCCGACTGCTGCTTTGCGGTACGGGAGAAGTTTTCCCAACGTTCGGGGATAAACAGCTCGGACGGCTGCTGGGTATCAAACGGAATAGCGCCGACCATCACCGGTTTACGGATCCCGGCGGCCTTCGCCTCCCTGAACGCTGCCGCCATCTTCTGCTGGAAAGCGCCATCAAGCGACGCGCCATCCGCGGCAGAGTGGGTAAAACGGCTAAAACATCCCGCGGTACTGAAACTGCGGTACGGCGACATAAAGAAGAAGCTTTCCGGTGACAGGGTCATTTTTTGTTCCCGCACATCCTCGGCCAGTGACGTTTCCATATCATCCTCCAAAAACGATAAAGATATTACGAATAATTATCATTTATATTTTGGTTGGCTAACCTAAAAGGTATTGCCTGGCATGTCAACCATACAAACAGCATGTTGTGCTACTTAGACTTGCATCCGCACGGTACAAAGTTGAAAATGAGACGCATTTATTTCAACCTAATCAGGATGCGAATTCGTGAATTTGTCCACTTTTTGCCGCCGTACCTTACTGGCCTGCGGGCTGACCATTTTCGGAATGTCCTCAGTGCTGGCCGCCGACTGGCCGCGCCAGATAACCGATAGCCACGGCGTGCATACGCTGGAAAGCAAACCGCTGCGGATCGTCTCCACCAGCGTGACCCTCACCGGCTCCCTGCTGGCCATCGATGCGCCGGTTGTCGCCAGCGGCGCGACCACGCCAAACAACCGCGTGGCCGATGACCAGGGCTTTCTGCGCCAGTGGAGCAGCGTCGCCAAAGCGCGCAAGCTGACGCGTCTGTATATCGGCGAACCCAGCGCCGAAGCGGTGGCGTCACAGATGCCGGACCTGATCCTGATTAGCGCCACCGGCGGCGATTCTGCGCTGGCGCTGTATGACCAGCTGTCGACCATCGCCCCGACGCTTATCATTAACTACGACGATAAAAGCTGGCAGGCGCTGCTGACCGACCTCGGACAGATCACCGGTCAGGAAAAGCAGGCCGCCGAGCGGATTGCTGAATTTGATAAGCAGCTCGCCACCCTGAAGCAACAGATGAAACTGCCGCCACAGCCGGTAAGCGCGCTGGTTTATACCGCCGCCGCCCATACAGCCAATCTGTGGACGCCGGCGTCCGCCCAGGGCCAGATGCTTGAGCAACTGGGCTTCACCCTCGCCACCCTGCCTGAGGGGCTGCATGCCAGCCAGAGTCAGGGCAAACGCCACGACATCGTGCAGCTGGGCGGTGAGAATTTAGCGGCAGGCCTCAACGGCCAGAGCCTGTTCCTGTTTGCCGGTGACGAGAAAGATGCCGGGGCGATTTACAGCAATCCGCTGCTGGCACACCTGCCTGCGGTAGAGAACAAGCGCGTTTATCCGCTCGGTATCGAAACCTTCCGCCTCGATTACTACAGCGCCATGCTGGTGCTGCAGCGTCTCTCTTCTCTGTTCGGCTAACGGCCCTTCCCGGCTGGCGCAACGCCTGGCCGGGATATTTCCATCGACTTAACTTTCGCTGACCGCTTCCGGGCGCTGGAACCGGCGCAGTTCACTCAACAGTCCCATCAAGATCACGCCGACAATCACCAGCGCCCAACCGCTGGCGCTCGCCGACGCCATCGGAGTCATGATCGCCCCCAGTCCGCCCAGCAAAGCTGCGCCAATAGCGTCGCCGGTGACGTTCTGCGCGGTCCACAGACCGTTAATACGTCCGAGCATCGCTTCCGGCGTCTGGGTTTGAATCAGGGTGTACTGCAGCAGCGAACTGATGGCGCTCAGCCAGCCGAACAACGCCAGACACAGCGCCCCCAGCGCCCAGACCGGCATCACGCTGAACAGCGCAATCGCGACGAATGAGCCAACCGTGGTCATCAGCATCAACGCGCCCGGTCGGGCGGTTTGCGCCAGCTGGCCGCTGGTCAATGCCCCGAGCGCGGCCCCCAGCGGGATCGCCGCATACAGAAAGCCAATCTGCGAGGCTGACATCTGCCAGCCGTCGGCCAGCGCCGGATACAGCACCCGTACCGCGCTGGCCATTGTCAGCAGGCCGCCAAGCAGAGCAATCCCGCCGATCAGCGGGCTATTGAAGAGGAATTTCAGCCCCGCCAGCAGCGACTTCAGCGGGTGTTCTCGCGGCTGCGGCGGTGGGGGCAGCAGCGGCAGGCGCAGCAGGGTTAAGGTGGTAATAAAGGTGCCCGCCGCCGCCAGGCCATAGTTCCAGGCCACGCCGCCGGTCGCCAACAGCAGACCGCCGATCATCGGCGAAATCACCGAGCCCAGGCGTACCGTCAGCATGGTGATCGCCCCGGCCTGCATCAGGTTTTCGCGCCCGACCAGCGCTGGCGTGGCCGCCAGCAGCGCCGTGACGCCGAGCGAAGCAAAGAAACCATCCCAGATGCCCAGCAGATAAATCGCAATCAGCGACGGTTCAGGCAGCAGCGCGTTGAGACACAGCCCGACAAACCCGATGCCGCAGGTGCCGCGCGCCAGCAGAATCAAACGCTTACGCTCGTAGCGATCCGCCAGTACCCCGCCTACCATCAGGCCGACAAACATCGAACAGCCGGTCAACGTCACCGACAGCCCCACCTGCCAGGTCGAATGGGTCATCATCTGGATTTGTACCGGGATCGCCACGCCGAGCAGGCCCAGCGATAAGATTGAGATAAAACGGGCAATAAAGACGGCGCGAAACGCCGGGTGGGTCTTCAGCAGGCTGAGGTTCAGCAGCCGGGATTGTCGGTTCATTACAGCGCCTTGTTATTATTTTCCATCTACGCGCGATCCTTCAGGCTGCGTCTGTGTTGGCTGCACTTTTTTATCCCGGTCATACGGTTAGCGTTACTTCCAGGCAGGCGTGCATGTGGTGCCGCGATGCATTCTGATTGATTTTGCGTAAACCCAACATTATTCGAGTTGCTTGTAGGCGGCAAAGCCGTCAATCCCCAGGCGCTTACGCAAGTAAGTGACCAGGGTGAACGGGTGCAGCCAACATCAAGGCAACCTGAAGTATGCCGGGTATATACCATTCTTGTGGGCGATCATGCTAACATAACTGAATAGAATCGATAACGATAATTACTATCATTATCATATCAGGGATGTGAATTATGTCGTTTCCTGTGACCAGGGCGCGCGCCGTCGCCGTGCCTGGTCTGTTACTGGTCTTAGCCGTTGCTATCGCCCTCAGTCTGCTCGTCGGGGCCAAACCGCTTCCATTGCACGTCGTTGTGGATGCCCTTTCGGGTACCTGCCGCACCGCCGACTGCACCATCGTACTCGATGCCCGACTGCCACGAACCCTCGCGGGGCTGCTGGCAGGTGCCGCGCTGGGCCTGGCAGGTTCGCTGATGCAAACCCTGACCCGCAACCCGCTGGCCGACCCCGGCATACTCGGCGTCAACTCTGGTGCCAGCTTCGCCATCGTGCTGGGTGCAGCGCTGTTTGGTATCCACTCTCCACAAGAACAGCTGCTGATGTCGTTTTGCGGCGCGTTTGGCGCTTCGCTGCTGGTGGCCTTTACCGGTAGCCAGGGAGGCGGCCAGCTCAGCCCGGTACGCCTGACGCTGGCCGGCGTGGCGCTGGCGGCCGTGTTGGAAGGGCTGTCCAACGGTATTGCCTTGCTCAACCCTGAAGTTTATGACCAGCTGCGCTTCTGGCAGGCCGGCTCGCTGGATATTCGCACCCTGCAAACGTTGAAAATCGTCCTGCTTCCGGTGCTGATCGCTGCAGCCGTCACCCTGCTGTTAAGCCGGGCGCTGAACAGCCTGAGCCTTGGCAACGATACCGCCACCGCGCTCGGTAGCCGGGTCGCTCGCACCCAGTTTATCGGCCTGCTGGCCATTACCGTACTTTGCGGCAGCGCCACCGCGGTGGTTGGTCCCATCGCCTTTATCGGCCTGATGATGCCGCATATGTCACGCTGGCTGGTGGGGGCGGACCATCGCTGGTCGCTGCCGGTAACCTTACTGGCTACCCCTGCCCTGCTGCTGTTCGCCGATGTCCTCGGTCGTCTGCTGGTCCCCGGTGAACTCCGGGTATCGGTGGTCAGCGCCTTTATCGGCGCGCCGGTGCTGATTTGGCTGGTGCGCCGCCAGTCACGCGGAGGTGTCATGTGAAAACGCCTTCCCGCCGTCTGCTGCTCAGCTGCCTGATTCTGCTTGCCGCCAGCCTGGCCGTCTCACTTTTGGGACTCGGCAGCGGTCTGGTGCCGCTCAGCGTCAATCAGGTGGTTTCCGCCCTGCTGGGCGACGCGCCGCGCAATATCACTATGGTGGTGACCGAATGGCGCCTGCCGCGGGTACTGATGGCGCTGCTTATCGGCGCGGCCCTTGGCGTCAGCGGCGCTATTTTTCAGTCACTGATGCGCAACCCCCTCGGCAGCCCGGACGTGATGGGCTTCAATACCGGCGCCTGGAGCGGCGTGCTGGTAGCGATGGTGATATTCGGTCAGAACCTGACGGCTATCGCCCTGGCGGCAATGGTTGGCGGCGTGCTGACGGCGCTGGTGGTCTGGCTGCTGGCGTGGCGCAACGGCATTGAAACATTTCGTCTGATTATTATCGGTATTGGCGTGCGCGCGATGCTGGTCGCCTTCAATACCTGGCTGCTGCTGCGCGCCTCACTGGAAACCGCCCTCTCCGCCGGGCTGTGGAATGCCGGTTCGCTCAATGGGCTGACCTGGGGAAAAACCTGGCCTTCCGCACCGCTGATTCTGCTGATGCTGGTATGTGCGGCGCTGCTCGTGCGCCGGATGCGCCTGCTGGAGATGGGTGACGATACCGCCTGCGCGCTCGGCGTACGGGTTGAACGTTCGCGTCTGTTGATGATGTTGGTGGGGGTGGTGCTCACCGCCGCCGCCACCGCGCTGGCCGGGCCGATTTCGTTTATCGCTCTGGTGGCACCGCATATCGCCCGCCGCCTGAGCGGCACCGCGCGCTGGGGATTAACCCAATCGGCGCTCTGCGGCGCGCTGCTGCTGGCGCTGGCGGATTACAGCGCCCAGCGTCTGTTTATGCCCTATCAATTACCGGTGGGCGTCGTGACCGTCAGTCTCGGCGGCATTTATCTCATCGCGCTGTTAATTCAGGAGTCCCGCAAAAAATGACCGCTGAAACGACCCGTTTGCGTGGCGACCAGCTCACCCTGGCGTACGGCAAAAAGATCATCGCCGAATCGCTGAACGTCACCATTCCTGATGGCCATTTCACCGCGATTATTGGCCCCAACGGCTGCGGTAAATCCACGCTACTGCGAACCCTGAGCCGCCTGATGACCCCGGTCAGCGGCCATGTTTATCTCGATGGCGAGCAGATCCAGCGCTACGCCAGTAAAGAGGTGGCGAAACGCATCGGCCTGCTGGCGCAGAACGCCACCACCCCTGGCGATATTTCGGTGCAGGAACTGGTCGCCCGCGGTCGCTATCCGCATCAGCCAATGTTTACCCGCTGGCGCAAAGAGGATGATGACGCGGTCAACAAGGCAATGAAGGCCACCGGCATCACCGACCTGGCGCAGCAGAGCGTCGATACGTTGTCCGGGGGACAGCGACAGCGGGCATGGATTGCAATGGTACTGGCGCAGGAAACCGCCATTATGCTGCTGGATGAGCCCACCACCTGGCTGGACATCAGCCATCAGATCGATCTGCTGGAGCTGCTGAGCGAGCTGAATCGCGAGAAGGGATATACCCTGGCGGCGGTGCTGCACGATCTCAATCAGGCCTGCCGCTATGCGACCCATTTAATTGCACTACGCGACGGAAAAATTGTCGCCGAGGGGGCTCCGAAAGAGATTGTCACCGCCGAGTTGATCGAACAGATTTACGGCCTGCGCTGCACGATCATCGATGACCCGGTGGCCCATACCCCGCTGGTCGTTCCGCTGGGACGGCGTTAAACACCTCGCTTTTCCACCGCACTCGGCAATAAAAAACCCTGGTCGCGTTACGCTTACCGGGGCTACGGTTCAATGACAGCATCGAGATACAGTAGCCCGGATAAGGCGCTGGCGCCGCTATCCGGGAACAGACTCAGGATTACCCCAGTATCTCCCGCACTACCGGGCCAATCGACTCGAAGGCCTGCGGCGAGATAATCTCCACGTGGGCGCAGTTCTGGCTAAAGACCTCCAGCTCTCCCACCCAGGGCCCCCACACTACCTGCGGATCCATCCCTTCCTGACGGGTTTTCTCCGCCACAAACAGCGTGGCCTTGCCGTCGAATTTAGCGCTGTGTGCGGTGGTCAGCAGACGTACCGCATCGGCATAGTTGCCCTCGATCACGCTGAACAGCTCGCCGGAGGCCTGCCCCTGCTGAGCGGCAAGGAAGGCTTCACGCTCGCGATCGATCTCCGCCAGCACTTCCGGATCCAGACCGTTGGCTTCTTTTTCCGCCCAGTTCTGCGTCTCCGGCGGCCAGGTATCCAACAATCCGAGGAAGGCCACCGCTTCGCCACGCTGACGTAAACGGGCGGCGATGCCCTGCGCCAGGGTTCCCCCGAGGGAATAACCGAACAGGTAATATGGCCCGTGCGGCTGCTGTGCCAGCAGCGTCTGCAGATGCTGCTCGCAGACTTCATCCAGGCTGGCCGCACGCATCATCGGCCCTTCCGGTCGCGGCGACTGAATGCCGGTAATCGACCAACGTGGGCTGAGATAGCGGGCCAGCACGCTGAACTGCCAGGCGAAGCCCGATGCCGGATGGAAACAGAACAGCGTCGGCCCGTCGCTCACCCGCAGCGGCAGAATCGCGTCAAAGCCCAGACGCTGGGCCTGTTCATCACTGAGATCGGAGGCCAGCAGCGCGCTCAGTTTCCCTACCGTCGACGCCACCATCACCTGTCCCGGCGTGACCTGACGATCCAGTTCACGGCCGAGCTGCGCCGCCAGGCGCATTGCCAGCAGCGAATGACCACCCAGGGCAAAGAAGTCGGCTTCAATATCGTTGACCTCGCAACCCAGCAACTGGCTGAACGCCTGGGCGACCGTGGTTTCAATCCCCGGCTCCGGTGGACGTCCACGCTGTTCATTGCCGAGCGTCGGCAGCGGCAGCGCTTTACGATCCAGCTTGCCGTTAGCGCTCAGCGGCAGTTCAGCCAGCTGTATCAACACCACCGGCACCATATGCGGCGGCAGTTGCTCAGCCAGGCGCGCTTTCAGCATCCCGGTATCTAACGGCAGCCCGGACTCTGATACCAGGTATCCCACCAGTTGACGGGCATCCCCCCCGGTCGCCGCCGCCTGATTAAAGACGCAGGCATTCGCCACCGCCTGAGCAACATCCGGTAGCGCAGACATCACCCGATCGATTTCACCCAGTTCAATACGCTGGCCGCGAATTTTCAGCTGATCGTCGCTGCGCCCGAGATACTCCACCGCGCCGTTCTCCAGCCAGCGCGCTACGTCACCGGTCCGGTACATCCGTTCGCCGGCGGCATACGGATCAGCAATGAAGCGCGAGGCGGTCAGATCCGGACGGCCCAGATATCCCTGTGCCAGCTGAATACCGGTCAGGTATAAATCACCCGCCACGCCCGGCGGAACCGGACGCATGCTGGCATCAAGTATGCGCAGCCCGGTGTTCCACACCGGCCAGCCAATAGGAACGCTGTTGCCGGTGACCGCCGCCAGCTCCGCACCACAGGCTGGATACCAGCTCACATCCACCGCCGCTTCCGTTGGGCCATACAGATTGTGTAACGGTGCGCCGGTCAACGCTTCCCACTCGCGGCACAGTCCGGTCGGCAGCGCTTCACCGCTGCAGAAGACGCGCTTGAGCGTGCGGCAGGTCGCCACGTTGTCATCATCCAGCGAGGCCACAAAGGCGGCCAGCATCGACGGAACAAAGTGGGTCGTGGTCACCCCGTAACGGGCAAAGAACTGCTGCATCGCCAGCGGATCGCGGTGCGCTTCCGGCTCCGCCATCACCAGCCGCGCGCCGGTAATAAACGGCCACCAGAACTCCCAGACCGACACATCGAAGCTACATGGCGTCTTTTGCGCCACCACATCGTCGGCGCTGAGCGGGTAGTGATTCTGCATCCACAGCAGGCGGTTAACGATCGCGGTTTGTCCCACCATCACCCCTTTCGGGCGCCCAGTGGAACCAGAGGTAAAGATGATATAGGCGGTGTGATCGGCCTGTGACAGCGCCAGCGGCGCGGCATCGCCCGCCGGCAGCGGCTGCTGATAGCACAGACTGTCAAGGCCCGGAATATCGCTAAAGCGCGCCAGCTGATCCTCGGCGGTAATCAGCAAGGTTGGACGCGCGTCTTCCAGCATCATGCGCAGACGGTCATCTGGATAGCCGGTATCCAGCGGTAGCCAGGCCGCACCGGCCTCGACGATACCGTGCAGCGCGAGGGTCAGGAACACCGAGCGCGGCAGCGCCACCGCCACGCTATCACCCGGTTTCACACCGCGTTCGCGCAGCAATTGCGCCAGCGCCACCACCTGTTGTCGCATTTCGCGGTAGCTGAACTGCCAGTGGGCATCCGCCAGCGCCGGGGCATCGGGGGTTTTCTCCGCCTGTGCCGCGACCAGCGCACTCAGCGTGGTCACCGGGAGCGCGACGCCGGTGTTATTGACCTGCGCCAGCTGTTCCGTTTCGTCGCCTGACAGCATATCGGCTTCGCCGCAGCGCAGCGCCGGATCGGCGGCAAACTGGGCCAGCAGCGCAGACAGGCGCGCCACGTGGTTGCGCAGCGTCGCTTCGTCATAGCGGGCTTTATTGGCCAGCACTTCCAGCGACAAGCCGCCGGACTCATCCGGGAACAGCGCCAGCTCAAGGTCATTGACCGGGCCGGTCGCCAGGGTGTGGGTTACGGCCTCAACGCCATCAATATCCAGAATGTAATCAAAGACTTTAACGTTGAGTACCGGGCCAAACAGCGGCTCATCGCCGGCGGCTTTACCGCTATCGCGGACAATCTGTTCAGCGTCGTAGCGCTGGTGGCGACGCATTTTTTTCAGCTGCGCGGACAGGCGCAGCGCCAGATCGGCGAGGGTTTCCTGAGCGTCGATATGCACCGCCAGCGGCAGCACGTTAAGCACCGGTCCGCTTGCCGTCAGCGCCGCGGATCCCATACGCCGCATAAAGATAAACCCGGCGGCATAATCCATCCGGCTGCATAAGCGACCGAGCCACAGGGTCGTCAGCGCCAACGCCAGATCGGCACGTTGGCACTGCGGCAGGCTGGTCGCCAGGCGGCTGAACAGACCGGCGTCGACATCCAGCTTTAACCGCCAGATGTCGGTACTGGTCGCACGTCCTGCCAGCGGCGCAGACGAGAGCGAGGCCGGAGACGGCAGCGCTTTTCGCTGCTCCATCCAGAACTGTTTATCCCGCAGCCAGGCGTCGCTGCCGTAATAGTGTTGATACTCTTCCACCACCTCGGCGAAAGGCGTAAAGGGGGATTCAGGGGTCTCTTCCCCACGCTGCCAGGCGCGGTAAATTGCGGCGATCTGGCGGGTAATAGCAGGAAAACTGAAGCCATCCACCAGTAAATGATGGTAACGCTGATACCAGTACCAGCAATCATCCGCCACCCGCATCAGCTGGTGACAAACCAGAGGATTGCCGCCATCGACCCGCAGGTTCTGTCCAAGGTCGGCCTGCATTAGCGCCAGCGCGGCGGCATGGGGATCGTGCGCATCGCGCAGATCGTGAGAGTCAGGTTCAGCAAAAGTGCGGCGCTCATCAACCCATTGCCAGGCTTCGCCGTTGTCTTCACAAAACCGCATGCTGAGGGTATCGGCCTGCGCCAGACCGCTGACAATAGCGCGTCCCAGCAGCGCCGGGTCAAGGTTGCCGCGCAGTTCAACATAGTGGGCCACGCTCCATGCGCCGGGCAGCGTAGAGAGTCGCTCCGCCATCCAGATCCCAGACTGTGCCGCCACCAACGGTAAACGAGTGGTCATCTTCGACTCCTTAACGTGCATGGTCTGCGGGGGTGAGGGTTGTCCAGTTCGCAGTCAGCCAGGCATGACATGCCTCTGAAGGCTGCGGCGGGCAAACCACCGTCCAGCCTTGCGGCAGAGCGCAGTGGTGCGGCCACAGGCTGTACTGCTGCTGTTCGTTGCGCAGAATATAAAACTGCCCTTGCGGATTATCGAAGGGGTTGCTGAATTGCATACCAAACTCCTGTCTTTACTCGCCATCCATTACGTTACTCAGGCGCGGGCTGTCGCCATCACGCCGTCGCAATGATGTTGAGTCTGAAGCGCGCTTTGTCAGTGGTCGTGGCTCAACGGCTGCCATAGCTGGATTAATCCCGCCGTCAGCCCGCCACGCCAGCAAAGCGCATCGTGCCCGCCGTCAACCTGACGCCAGAAAATCGTCTGCTGTGTGTGTTGTAATTGCGATAAAAGCGCCTGGTTGGCGCGAAAAATCAGCGGCTCACGCTCACCGGCTTCCAGCCAGATTCGCAGCCCCTGCGGATGAAGTTCCCCCCGGCTCAGGCGCTCAATCAGCAGGCCCGTTCCGGCGCCGCCGCGATGCGGCCACCAGTAAGAGCCAGACTGACTCAGGACGCAGCCAAAGCGTTCCGGCCAGTACAGTCCGGCAAACATCGCTGCCAGGCCGCCAAAGCTCTGCCCGGCGACCACGGTACGATCGGCGCGATCGCTGAAGGGGGCGATGTAGCGTACCTGGGGTAATAGTTCTTCCTGTACCGCCAGCCAGAATTCCGCATTGCAGGGCAGTTCCCGGCCACGATGTTCGTTATCAATGACATCAATCAGCAGGTAGACCGCCTGAGGCAGTTTTTCCGCCTGCGTCAGTCCGGCCAGCGCCGGCCAGACCGGCATGCTTTCGGCCCAGAACTGGCCGTCCAGCAGCACCGCCAGCGGGCGTTCTTCAGGCGCGTCATCGCCGGTTGTGTAAATCCATATTCGCCGGGTGTTGCCCAGCCTGGCGCTGCGCCACTCAATGCAAACCGGCGCAGACGCGTGAGTAGTGCGCGGCGACCAGCCCGGTTGTTCCGGCGCCTGCGGCAGCTCCAGCGCCGACACCGCATGACCGCGCCCGCCCTTCCAGCTTTGAGGGTTTAACGGGTCGGCAATCGCACGCGGCAGCAGTTTTCGCCAGCCTTCGCGCAGCAGCATGCGGTCCGGGCTGCCACCGTTGAAAATCTCGGGAGCAAAGTCGTCTTCACGATCGGAGGGAATAAAACAGTAGCTGCCGCGCCAGGTCGGCGACAGGGTCGTTTGCCAGCACCAGGCATCGGTGCCAGGCACCCGCGTGAGGGTTTGCGGTACGGCATTTTGATGATGGTCGGTCACGCCGGTGATATAAATCCACACTCGCCGGGTCGAAGAGGTCTCTTCACGACCCGCCGGATCCCGCCACCAGAATGTCACTAAACAGCGGTCATCACGGGCCTCGGACTGCGGTCCGGAGAGCGTCTGCCACCATTCATCACTTCCTGTTATTAACATCCCGTCATTAACCCTATGTTTATCGTGATTTTTCTCAACAAACGTAATTTTTATTGATAATATTATTGATAACTATTTGCATTTGCAATAGCGTATTACCGCCCTTTGGGAGAGTCACTTCTAATTACACAGGTCAGAGAAGGTCGTTTGGTTAGCGACGGAATGCCAGGGCCCTCTACTGACGACATTTTTTGCGGCCTCCCCTCCCGGTGGGATGGGGCTTCAGGGGAAGGCGGCAACGAAAAGCAGGACGTAAAATGAATAACAAAATCAAATCATTGGCCTTACTGGTCAATCTGGGAATTTACGGTGCGGCCTTCCCGCTGTGTGCGGAAGAGACCCTCGATAGCCAAAAAACGGCCACCGAAGAAACCATGGTGGTGACTGCCGCCGAACAAAACCTGCAGGCGCCTGGCGTCTCGACCATCACCGCCGATGAAATTCGTAAACGTCCACCGGCCCGCGATGTTTCAGAAATCATTCGTACCATGCCGGGCGTCAACCTGACCGGTAACTCCACCAGCGGCCAGCGCGGTAACAACCGTCAGATCGATATTCGCGGCATGGGCCCGGAAAACACTCTGATCCTGATCGATGGCAAACCGGTCACCAGCCGTAACTCCGTGCGTCTGGGCTGGCGTGGTGAGCGCGACACCCGCGGTGACACCGGTTGGGTTCCACCAGAAATGATCGAGCGCATCGAGGTCATTCGTGGCCCGGCCGCCGCCCGCTACGGTAACGGCGCGGCAGGTGGCGTGGTCAACATCATCACCAAAAAAGGCGGCGATGAGTGGCACGGTTCATGGAACACCTACATGAACGCCCCGGAGCACAAAGATGAAGGCTCCACCAAGCGTACCAACTTCAGCCTCAGCGGCCCGCTGGGCGGCGATTTCAGCTTCCGCCTGTTAGGCAACCTGGACAAAACCCAGGCTGATGCCTGGGACATCAACCAGGGCCATCAGTCCGAGCGTACCGGCATTTATTCCGATACCCTGCCCGCCGGGCGCGAAGGGGTTAAAAACAAGAATATCGACGGCGTCGTGCGCTGGGATTTCGCGCCGATGCAATCCCTGGAGTTCGAAGCGGGCTACAGCCGCCAGGGCAACCTCTACTCCGGTGATACGCAGAACACCAACTCCAACGACCTGGTGAAAGAGAACTACGGTAAAGAGACCAACCGTATCTACCGTAACACCTACTCGGTGACCTGGAACGGTGCCTGGGATAACGGTATTACCACCAGCAACTGGGCGCAGTACGAACATACCCGCAACTCACGTAAAGGCGAAGGCCTGGCCGGGGGAACCGAGGGGATCTTCAGCAGCAATCAGTTCTCTGATATCGACCTGTCCGACGTAATGCTGCACAGCGAAATCAGCATTCCGTTCGATCTGTTAGTGAATCAGAACCTGACGCTGGGTACCGAATGGAACCAGCAGCGCATGAAGGATAAGGCATCAAACACCCAAACCTTTATGGGCGGCACCATCCCAGGCTATGACAGCACCGGTCGTAGCCCGTACTCAAAAGCCGAGATTTTCTCCCTGTTTGCTGAAGACAACATGGAGTTAACCGACACCACCATGTTGACGCCAGCGCTGCGTTTCGATCATCACAGCATTGTGGGCAATAACTGGAGTCCTTCTCTGAACCTGTCCCAGGGCCTTTGGGATGACTTCACGCTGAAAATGGGCATCGCCCGCGCCTACAAAGCGCCAAGCCTGTATCAGACCAACCCGAACTACATTCTCTACAGCCGCGGTCAGGGTTGCTATGCGAGCCAGGCCGGTTGTTACCTGCAGGGTAATGAAGACCTGAAAGCAGAAACCAGCATCAACAAAGAAGTTGGCCTCGAGTTTAAACGCGATGGCTGGCTGGCGGGCGTCACCTGGTTCCGCAACGACTACCGTAACAAGATTGAAGCGGGCTATTCACCGGTTTACACCAACGGTAGCGGCACCGATCTCTACAAATGGGAAAACGTCCCTAAAGCGGTTGTTGAAGGCCTGGAAGGAACCCTGAACGTACCGGTTACTGAAGCGGTGAACTGGACCAACAACATCACCTATATGCTGCAGAGTAAGAATAAAACCACAGGCGATCGTCTGTCGATTATTCCGGAATATACGCTGAACTCCACCCTGAGCTGGCAGATTCAGGAAGACGTTTCCGTCCAGTCGACCTTCACCTGGTACGGCAAACAGCAGCCGAAGAAATATAACTACAAAGGTCAGCCGGTCACCGGCAGCGAGAAAAA
This sequence comes from Klebsiella sp. R390, assembly GCF_051131745.1. Lineage (NCBI taxonomy): Bacteria > Pseudomonadati > Pseudomonadota > Gammaproteobacteria > Enterobacterales > Enterobacteriaceae > Klebsiella > Klebsiella sp. R390. The sequence goes on from NZ_CP180445.1 coordinate 1,276,650, forward strand.
CGAGGTTAGCCCGTATAGCATCCTCGGCCTGAGCGCGACCTGGGACGTCACCAAATACGTCAGTCTGACCGGCGGCGTGGATAACGTCTTTGACAAGCGTCACTGGCGTGCCGGTAATGCCCAGACCACCGGCGGTGCGACCGGCTATATGTACGGCGCAGGGGCAGAGACCTTCAACGAACCGGGCCGTACCTGGTACATGAGCGTCAATACCCACTTCTGATTGCTCGCCTGATCTCCCCCCGCCCTCTTCTCATGGAGGGCGGAGGGAGGAATCTGTTAACATCTCTCGATGCACATCCAACACACGATAATCCAGCTTGCCGGCCATTCGCTTCATCGGGTTGATTTCGATCCGGCGACGTTTCAGGCCACCGATCTCCTGTGGCTCCCTCATCATGCCCGGCTCGCTAACGGTGCGCGTAAACGGCAGACCGAACATCTTGCCGGCCGCATCGCCGCGGTTTACGCCCTGCGGGAAGTGGACGTAAAATCGATCCCCGGAATTGGCGAGCAGCGCCAGCCACTGTGGCCCGCGCCGTGGTACGGCAGCATCAGCCACTGCGAACATAGCGCGCTGGCGGTGGTCGCTGACCGTCCGGTCGGCGTGGATATTGAGCGACAGTTCTCGCCATCTCTGGCATCGGAGCTGGAAAGCAGCATTATCACCCCAGCGGAGCGCACGGTGCTAAACGCGAGCGGGCTGCCCTTTGAACTGGCCCTGACGCTGGCATTTTCGGCGAAGGAGAGCGGGTTTAAGGCGAGTCATCCGGAGACACAAACCGGAATCGGTTTTAGCGACTTTCAGTTGGTGCATATAAAGGAAGGACGTTTGCTACTTCGGTTATCTACCGGGGAGTATTGGCTGTCATGGATGATGGAGGATGATTACGTCATTACGCTATGTGCGTCGTAAAAACGAAAACCCGCGCGGTTTTCCGTACGGGTTAGTTAGCTAACGCGGCGATAAAATCAGCGCATCTGCTTTGCCAGCTCAGCGATGGACGCTGCATCAAAACCGTGGTGTTTGCGCAGCCAGCCGCGATCTGCCGCTGCAGCATACTCGCCGTCCGGAATGCCAAGGCGCTTAAGCGTCATACCCGCTCCGGCTTCTGCCAGCACTTCTGCCACCAGGCCGCCCAAACCACCGTTGACGTTATGTTCTTCCACCGTAATCACCGCTTTGCACGGCTTCAACGCAGCCAGCAGCGCGGCGGTATCGCAAGGACGAATTGACGGAACGCTCACCACTTTGGCCGCAATCCCGGCATCGGCCAGAATCTGCGCGGCATCGACGATTTCATGAACCGTAGAACCGGTTGCCACCAGTGCAATATCTTCGCCTTCGCGCAAGGTCACCACGGCCCCCGGCACGAACTGATAATCTTCATCATGTAACTCCGGCAATGCTTTGCCGTCGAGACGAATATAAACCGGCCCTTGATACCCAATAGCGTAATCAATAATCTGCCGACATTCTCGCGGTGAAGAAGGAGCAAAAATTTGAATATTGCCGAAACCGCGCATCACTGCCAGATCGTCAATCGCATGATGAGTACTCGCCAGAGGGCCGTAGCTGGCACCAGCATTAAGACCAAACAATTTGACGTTGGTGTTGTTATAGCAAACGTCGACTTTGATTTGCTCATTAGCGCGAGAGATCAAGAACGGCGCGGCGTTACAGGTCACCGCCACTTTTCCGCCCAGCGCCAGCCCTGCGGCCATTCCGACCATGCTCTGCTCGGCGATACCCACGTTAACCAGGCGGCCTGGAAATTGTTTAATAAACGGAGCAATTTTCGCGGTTGACGTTGAGTCAGCGACCACAGGTACCAGATCGACACCACGCTCAACAGCATCAATAAACGCCTGAACCATCACGGTCGCCAGATGTTCTGCATTACTCATCTTTCAGTTCCTCCAGTGCCAGTGCAATTTCTTCGCCTTTCGGTACCCGGTGGTGCCATTCCGGACGCCCCTGGATAAAGGAAATACCAGCACCTTTCGTCGTGTTGGCAATAATAACGTTCGGTTTACCTTCTTGTTTCAGCGCTTCCAGGGTCGCAACCACCGACGCCATATCGTTCCCCTGGCATTCGGTTACTGCCATACCAAAGGCTTTCCATTTCTCAGCCAGCGGATCGGTATTCATTATTTCGCGAGTCGGGCCTGCCAGCTGCAGGTTGTTTTTGTCATTAATAATGACCAGGTTATCAAGCCCATAGTGAGCAGCAGCCAGCGCCGCTTCCCAGTTACTGCCTTCAGCTAGTTCACCATCGCCGGTAATTAAAAAGATGCGGCGGGAGCTGTTACTTTTCTTCGCCGCCAGCGCCAGCCCTACGGCGACAGGCAAACCGTGCCCCAGCGCTCCGGTGTTCAGCTCAATACCAGGGGTTTTCTGACGAACCGGGTGGCCCGGAAGATGTGAATTCGCGTGCTGGTAGGTTTCCAGCCACTCAACAGGGAAGAAACCGGCTTCGGCCAGCACACAGTAATAGCAGCCCACCGCGTGACCTTTCGACTGGATATAGATATCGCGCTGCTCATCAGCCAGACGGTCCGGCGCAACGTTCATAATGCGGAAATAGAGCGCGGTGAGCAGTTCAACTTGTGACAGGTCGGCTCCGGTATGCCCGCCGGCCGGGCTGTTGGCATTAAGCCTGACAATGTGACGACGCACTGCGCGCGCTTCACGCTCTAGTGCCTGAACATCATAGCTATAGGGATTCATTTAATACCTCTGAATTTATTTTCAACTTGGAATATTTATTCCACCAGGGACTAAAAAAACCAGACATCCCCAGCCAACGCATCGCAACTCTTCCGCCGCTGCATCATACTCAGGAACATTCTGCCTCCTTACTACCAGGCAGATCTGCGCCTGGGTACTTTTTAGTTGATCTGAAAGTCGATTGAATATATATTCATTATCGATTCTTTATTCAATTATGCTATCACTGTTTTGTTTTTGTCCATAGCTGATTTTGAGGATTGGCGAAAGTTAGATATCCATCACACTTAAATGTCTTCTCTTTTCGCGTATGATAATGAGCTCTAACATAATGGCTGCACGTAAATGATTTTCGGGGAAATATATGGCTAAGCAGGATGAACAACGGCTATTAGTTAAGATTGCCACGCTTTACTATCTTGAAGGACGCAAGCAGTCCGACATTGCTCAACTTCTCTCGCTTTCTCAGTCATTTGTCTCCCGAGCGATTACCCGTTGTCAAAAAGAAGGCGTTGTAAAAATTAGCGTTGTTCAGCCATCGAATATTTTCCTTAATCTCGAAAAAGGGCTTGAGGATCGCTACGGAATTAAGCAAGCCATCGTGGTAGATACCGAAGAGGACGCCAGCGATCACACAATTAAGCGGGCTATCGGTTCTGCGGCAGCTCACTATCTGGAAACACGGCTGCGCCCGAAAGATCTGATCGGCGTCTCCTCGTGGAGCTCAACCATCCGCGCGATGGTGGATGAAGTGCACGCACAAAATCTTAAGGCCAGCGGCGTTATCCAATTGCTGGGCGGCGTAGGTCCCAACGGTAACGTGCAGGCGACAATCCTTACCCAAACTCTGGCGCAACATCTTAACTGCGAGGCCTGGCTGCTCCCTTCCCAGAGCATTGAAGGCTCTATCGAGGAGAAAAATCGTCTCGTCGCCAGTAAAGATGTCGCCGATGTCATCGCACGTTTCGACGAAGTGGACATTGCTATCGTCGGGATTGGTATTCTTGAGCCTTCGCAGCTACTGAAAACGTCCGGAAACTACTACCACGAAGATATGCTTCAGGTACTGGCTGAACGTGGTGCAGTTGGAGACATATGCCTGCACTACTACGATAAAAACGGTCAGCCAGTGTTAAGCGACGATGAAGATCCTGTTATCGGCATGGCCCTTGAGAAGGTGAAGAAGTGTCCTAACGTAGTTGCCCTCGCCGGCGGCAGTGATAAGGTTGCGGCTATCAAAGGCGCGTTATCAGGTGGTTATATCGATGTTTTAGTCACCGACTATCCCACCGCAAGATTGCTTATCGCCGGTTAATTTTTTATCTCCACCACTTTACCGCAGCCTTTACGCTTTCTGATGAGCGTAAAGGAACTGCAAATAAATATTTATCTTTCAAACAGATAAACACAAAAAACCACTATCTTTCCCACCCCCTCTCGCATGCATCACCGATCGGATAAGTGTGATTGCCAGCACAATTGATGACTTTGCCTGTAGCCCGACGAGAAGTTTCTGGCTAAGGTATCAAATAAATAATCACTATCGAATATATATTCAGTGATTAAAAAAGTGAAAACGAAATGTCACATCATGGCCTGCTAAGACGCATTGCGATAAAGAGGAATGCCCTGCTTACCCTCTCTGCGCCAGGACGAAGTGTGACTCAGGAGACAACCTCATGCAGGTAACATGTAAAGAGTTCATTATTGCACTGGACGAAGGCACCACTAACGCCAAAGCTGTCGTGCTCGATAGCCGCGGCCACGTCGTGGCAAAATTCTCTCAGCCGCTGGCCATTCAAACGCCGCGAGATGGTTGGGTAGAGCAGTCGGGCGAAGGTCTGGTTGAGGCCTCACTTGACGTTATCGCTAAAGCGGTTGAGCACGTGGGTGCAGATAATATCGCCGCATTAGCCATCAGCAACCAGCGAGAGACCGCCATCGGCTGGTACCGTCAGAGCGGCAAACCAATTAACGCCGCCATCACCTGGCAGTGTACGCGCAGCGCGACGTTTTGCGATGAACTGCGTCGCAACAACAAAGAACAACAGATCAAAACCACCACCGGTTTGCCGATTGCGCCCCTGTTCTCTGCCTCAAAAATGCGTTGGTTACTGGAATCCGTTCCTGAAGGCCGCATGCAGGCAGAACGTGGAGAGATCTGCCTTGGCACTATCGACAGCTGGCTGCTGTGGAATTTAACCCAAGGTGAAGCCTTCTATTGCGATCACTCCAATGCCGCACGTACCCAGTTGCTGAATCTGCAAACCGGGCAGTGGGATAACGAGATGCTGGCGCTGTTTCAGATCCCGCGTGCCGCACTGCCGGAGATTAAACCCTCCAGCGGATTATTTGGTTACACCCGCGGGCTTAACGCCATTCCCGATGGTATTCCGGTGATGGCGATGGTTGGCGATTCCCACGCGGCACTTTTCGGCCATGCTCTTGGCGAACCAGGCTGTGTAAAAGCCACCTACGGTACGGGGTCATCGGTGATGGCGCCGGTAAAATCCGCACAGTGCGACATCGGCGCACTGGCCACCACCATCGCCTGGCACGACGGCGACAGCATCACTTACGGACTGGAAGGTAATATTCCGCATACCGGAGATGCCGTTGCGTGGATGGCTGATAGCACCGGCCTGAGTGAACTATCCGATGCCGAACTGGCTCACGAACTCAATACGCTTCCCGCCTCCGTGGAATCTACGCTGGGCGTCTATTTTGTACCAGCCTTAACCGGGCTGGGCGCTCCGTGGTGGGACGACAGCGCCCGTGGCGTGATTTGTGGCCTGAGCCGCGGCGTCAAACGAGCCCATCTGATCCGTGCCGCGCTGGAGTCTATTACCTATCAAATCGCCGACGTGGTCGTCGCCATGCGCCAACAGGATGACTTTCAGCTGACGGCATTAATGGTCGACGGCGGCCCGACGAAAAACGACTGGCTGATGCAGTATCAGGCCGATCTGCTGGGCTGCCCGGTAATGCGCAGTGACATCGCTGAACTTTCAGCGATCGGCGCAGCCTTGCTCGCCCGCAAAGCTCTGAATCCAGGTTCCGTGACCGACCTGAAAGCCTTCTTAACCGAACATAGCGAATTCATCCCCGACATGGCCCGCCACCAACGCTTGCAGAAAAGATGGCAGGAGTGGCGCCATGCAGTGAACAGAACATTATGGAAACCGGCAACGTCCGCCTGATACCCACCAGGGAATCTCGTGTATGACGACCCTTAATCACTAACAAAAGGAGACTTCCGGCCCATAAATTTGATTTTCAGGCCTTACGTTGTTTCACCGTACCCGACAATAACAACCAAGAGAGATAATTGTCATGAAATTACGTTTAACGCTTTTAACTGCAGCTACCCTGACCGCCTTTTCTTTTGCCGCCCATGCTGCAGAAAAAGGCACTATTATGATCATGGTAAACTCATTGGATAACCCGTATTACGCTTCTGAAGCCAAGGGTGCCAGCGAGAAAGCAAAAGAGCTGGGATATCAGACCACCATTCTGTCCCATGGCGAAGATGTAAAAAAACAGAATGAACTAATTGATACCGCCATCGGCAAAAAGGTTCAGGGCATTATTCTGGATAATGCTGATTCTACCGCTAGCGTCGCCGCCATTGAAAAAGCCAAAAAAGCGGGCATTCCCGTCGTATTAATCAACCGCGAAATCCCTGTCGATGATGTTGCGCTTGAGCAAATTACACATAATAACTTCCAGGCGGGTTCGGAAGTCGCCAACGTATTTGTAGAAAAAATGGCGGAGAAAGGGAAATATGCCGAACTGACCTGTAACCTTGCCGATAATAACTGCGTTACGCGTTCTAAATCCTTCCATCAGGTCATCGATCAGTACCCGGATATGGTCAGCGTTGCAAAACAAGATGCTAAAGGGACATTAATCGACGGCAAACGCATTATGGACAGCATTCTGCAAGCGCATCCTGACGTAAAAGGTGTGATTTGCGGTAACGGTCCTGTCGCCCTCGGTGTGATTGCCGCGTTGAAAGCCGCAAATCGCACTGATGTTGTGGTTGTCGGTATCGACGGCAGCAACGATGAGCGCGATGCGGTGAAAGCCGGAACGCTGCAGGCAACCGTCATGCTTCAGGCTCAGGCTATCGCCGCTCAGGGCGTTACCGACCTCGATAACTACCTGCAAAAAGGGGAAAAACCGGCGAAGCAGCGCGTTATGTTCCGCGGCATTCTGATCACACAAGACAATGCAGACAAAGTTCAGGACTTCAATATCAAGTCCTGAGTTCGGGTTGTTGCGCCCCTGCGGGGGCGCACAGGAGAGTATTATGTATAAAAAAACCTGGCTGGCACTGGCTGTTCTTACGCTCGGAGGCTGTCGTATTGTCTCTCAGCAGGAGCTGGCCGACCTTAAATCCCCGCCCAATCCGCACATGGCTAATATCGACCAGACCTGGCAAGACCAGGTGGTTCCTCAGGTCGTTGCTAAGGCTCGTCCCGTTGCTGAATTAATGACCGCCCTACGTTCGGCGAAAGATATCGATAGTGCCTGTAAAGATTTAGGCTATCGCTCGCAGGATGAAAACCCGTGCATTTTTTACGTGAAAGTTGAAGGCAATATCACCAATATCGATTCCACTTCCCGTAGTGGAAAAATGACAATTCACGATGCCAGTGGCAGCAATGTTGTTGTGCAGATTGGGCCAACCCTGCGTGGCACGCTATTGCGTGATGGTTATCAGGGGGCCAGTTATCAGGACTTTAACGACCAGGTTCTCTTTGGTGAATATGGTCGGGCAATTAACGAGCAGGCGGTAAAAATGATTGCCGCTGCGCAAGTTAAAATGGGCGAATCAACACAAGTCTATGGCGTATTCTCAGCCTGGGATCTGCCGCAAACCATCCCTGATATTACGCCAGCGAAGATTGTTCGTTTGGGAGGACAATAACATGCAACGGCAAGAACTCGTCACTCCCCAACCAGTCGAATCTGAAGTTATTATCGAAACCCGCGAATTATCTCGCGTTTATCCGGGTGTAATAGCCTTAGATAATGTGAACTACCGGGTCTATCGAAATAAAGTTAACGTTCTGATCGGTGAAAATGGTGCTGGTAAATCCACCATGATGAAAATGCTTGCTGGTGTTGAAACTCCCTCATCCGGTCAAATTATTCTTGATGGCACGCCAGTCACCCTTGGTTCTACCCATCAGGCAGAAAAGAACGGCATTAGCATTATTTTTCAGGAATTAAACTTATTCCCTAACATGAACGTCATGGATAATATTTTCATGGCTAACGAATTTTTTCAGAAAGGCAAAATCAACGAAAAATACCAATATGCGCTAGCCAAAAATTTATTGGAAAGGCTGGAACTCGATGTTGACCCCTACACTCAACTTGGTGAACTGGGCATCGGCCACCAACAGATGGTCGAAATTGCACGTGCGCTTTCCAAAGATACGCGCGTATTAATCATGGATGAACCCACTTCCGCACTCAGCCAGTCGGAAGTCAAAATCCTGTTTAACGTTATTGAACAACTCAAACGCCGCGGCGTTACCATTATTTATATTTCTCATCGTCTGGAAGAACTGATGGAAATTGGCGATCACATTACCATTTTCCGCGATGGACGTTTTATCAGTGAACGACAGGTTAACGATGCCAGTATTCCCTGGATTATCGAACAAATGGTCGGCGATAAGAAAAAACATTTCGACTATCAGCCCGCGCCACAGGGAGAAACCGTTCTTTCTGTCGACGGCCTGACGGCCCTGCACCCTAGTGGAGGCTACAAACTTAATGACGTGACCTTTACCTTAAGTAAGGGAGAAGTCATTGGTATTTATGGTTTGCTTGGCGCTGGGCGAACAGAGCTATTTAAAGGACTGGTTGGGCTCATGCCTTGCCAGAATGGCAGCGTTCGGCTCAATGGCGCAAATATTGAAAAATCCCCCTTTCAGGCACGCTTGAAAAAAGGGCTGGCGCTGGTTCCTGAAGATCGACAGGGCGAAGGCGTGGTGCAGATGATGTCGATTCAATCGAACATGACCTTATCTGATTTTAGTTTGCAGGGTTTTCGCCGGGCGTGGAAATGGCTGAACCCGCAGAAAGAAATCAGCTGCGTCAAAGAGATGATTCGTGAACTGGCTATCAAGGTTAGCGACCCCGACCTGCCAATTACCTCTTTAAGCGGTGGCAACCAACAAAAAGTGGTGCTCGGCAAAGCATTAATGACGAAGCCTGAGGTCGTTTTTCTTGATGAGCCGACCCGCGGTATCGATGTCGGCGCTAAAACCGACGTTTACCATCTTATCGGCAAAATGGCCCAGCAGGGTCTGGCAGTGATGTTTTCGTCATCTGAACTGGATGAAGTCATGGCGCTGGCTGACCGAATTCTGGTCATGGCCGATGGCCGTATTACCGCCGATTTACCGCGTCATGCCGTTACCCGCGAAAAATTAATCGCGGCTTCAACACCTCAAGATTAATCAGGCTGGAACCCATCATGAACCAGAAATATATGATTTATATGTACCTGCTGAAGGCCAGAACGTTCATCGCTCTGCTGCTGGTTATTGCATTCTTCAGCGTGATGGTACCGAATTTCCTGACCACATCTAACCTGCTGATTATGACGCAGCACGTGGCGATTACCGGCCTGCTGGCCATCGGCATGACGCTGGTGATCCTCACCGGGGGGATAGACCTCTCCGTCGGTGCCGTCGCCGGGATCTGCGGAATGGTCGCGGGAGCGCTATTAACTAACGGCCTGCCGTTATGGAATGGCAGCGTTATTTTCTTCAATGTGCCGGAAGTTATTCTCTGCGTTGCCCTCTTCGGGGTGATCGTCGGTTTCATTAATGGTGCCGTGATCACCCGTTTCGGCGTTGCGCCCTTTATCTGCACGCTGGGCATGATGTATGTCGCCAGAGGCTCCGCTCTGCTGTTTAACGATGGTAGCACCTACCCCAACCTTAACGGCATGGAGGCGCTTGGCAACACCGGTTTCGCGACGCTGGGTTCCGGAACGTTGATGGGGATATACCTGCCAATCTGGCTGATGATTGCCTTCCTGCTGCTGGGCTACTGGCTGACCACCAAAACGCCTCTGGGCCGCTATATCTACGCGATTGGCGGTAATGAATCCGCTGCTCGTCTGGCCGGCGTTCCTATTGTTAAAGCTAAAGTGTTTGTTTACGCCTTCTCCGGTTTGTGTTCCGCGTTCGTTGGCTTAATCGTCGCCTCGCAACTGCAAACTGCCCACCCGATGACCGGCAATATGTTCGAAATGGACGCCATCGGCGCCACCGTTCTCGGTGGAACCGCGCTGGCAGGAGGCCGTGGCCGGGTTACCGGATCGATCATCGGCGCCTTCGTTATCGTCTTCCTTGCCGATGGCATGGTGATGATGGGGGTCAGCGATTTCTGGCAAATGGTCATTAAGGGCGTGGTGATTGTCACCGCCGTCGTCGTCGACCAGTTCCAGCAAAAACTACAGAACAAAGTGATCCTGATGCGCCGCCATGATGAAAAGCTGGCAGCGGCCGGGGCCACCAGTTAATAAGGTTTTTATTACCCCGCCGGACCCACTGACGTTCGGCCTACATGAGGGAAAAAAGATGCAAAGAAATTTCCACAACAAAACGGTTGTTATCACCGGCGCATGCCGCGGAATTGGTGCCAGCATTGCTGAGCGCTTTGCGCGTGATGGCGCCAACCTGGTGATGGTCTCTAATGCCGAACGCGTCCACGAAACGGCAGAAGTTCTGCGTCAACGCTACCAGGCCGACATTCTGTCGCTGCAAGTGGATGTGACCGATGAGGCGCAGGTTCAGTCACTGTATGAGCAGGCCGCGGGGCGTTTCGGTTCTATTGATGTCTCAATCCAGAATGCAGGCGTTATCACCATCGATTATTTCGATCGCATGCCGAAAGCCGACTTTGAAAAAGTGCTGGCCGTTAACACCACCGGCGTCTGGCTGTGCTGCCGTGAAGCCGCTAAATACATGGTGAAACAAAACCATGGCAGCCTGATTAATACCTCTTCTGGCCAGGGCCGTCAGGGATTTATCTACACGCCACATTATGCCGCCAGCAAAATGGGCGTCATCGGTATTACCCAAAGCCTGGCGCACGAGCTGGCGCCATGGAATATCACCGTTAATGCCTTCTGCCCGGGCATCATTGAAAGCGAAATGTGGGATTACAACGACCGCGTATGGGGAGAAGTCCTCAGCACCGAACAAAAACGTTATGGCAAAGGTGAACTCATGGCGGAGTGGGTCGAAGGTATTCCGATGAAACGCGCCGGTAAACCGGAGGATGTCGCTGGCCTGGTGGCATTCCTGGCGTCAGATGATGCCCGCTATCTCACCGGACAGACCATCAATATCGATGGCGGCCTGATTATGTCGTAAACCGCTAGCCTGTCGCCCCCGGGTTGCGGCTAACACCTAACCCGGGCTACACGCCGCTTCAGAAAACCCTCATTGCCTGATGCGCCACAAGATATTTATTCAGAGAGTAATGACTATGATTGCGAAAGATTTTGCCCAGCAACTGTTTAATCTGCAGGACCGTGTAGCCTTTGTAACGGGCGCAGGTAGCGGTATCGGTCAGATGATTGCCTACGGACTCGCCAGCGCGGGCGCCCGGGTCGTCTGCTTTGATCTCCGCGAAGATGGCGGCCTTGCTGAAACGGTTAACAATATCGAGGCTATTGGTGGACAGGCCTGTTTTTATACCGGAGATGTACGCCAGCTGAGCGATTTACGTAAGGGTGTCGAGTTGGCCAAAAATCGCTTTGGCCGCCTTGATATCGCCGTCAACGCCGCAGGTATCGCTAACGCCAACCCGGCTCTGGAGATGGAAACCGAACAATGGCAGCGGGTCATTGATATTAACCTGACTGGCGTGTGGAACTCTTGCAAGGCAGAAGCCGAACTGATGCAGGAGTTCGGCGGTGGGTCGATCATCAATATCGCCTCTATGTCCGGTATTATCGTTAACCGCGGTCTGGATCAGGCTCATTACAACTGTTCCAAAGCGGGCGTTATTCACCTGTCAAAAAGCCTCGCCATGGAATGGGTCGGTAAAGGGATCCGCGTTAACTCCATCAGCCCGGGATACACCGCTACGCCGATGAACACCCGCCCTGAGATGGTCCATCAGACCCGTGAATTTGAAAGCCAGACGCCAATTCAGCGTATGGCGAAAGTCGAAGAGATGGCAGGACCGGCGCTGTTCCTCGCAAGCGATGCCGCCTCATTTTGCACCGGCGTTGATCTGGTGGTTGATGGCGGTTTTGTCTGCTGGTAAGCCTTCTGCACATACCACGATGCAGGGCGTGTCATTACCGTATTATGCAGGGTGGCGGCGCTATTGCTGTTAACCGGTCTATTTTCTTTTGCCGTCCATCCTGCGCCTTCATCAGTTAAAAAAGGTGCCTGAAGGTTCCTTACCCAGCCTGCGGATAGGCGGGGATTACTCCCCGCATACCGGCTACTTCTTCGTTTCGTAAGCGAGAACCGCCTTAAACTCCATATGACGTTCTTTGATACTTAACTCACACAGCGAGTCGCGTACCATTAGCGTCAATCCTGGTGCTGTCAGACATAACACCATGATTGCCACCAGGGCATACTTTGTCAGCATCTCGTTGCCTCCATGCGAAGAAGAGGCTACTATCCAACGTGCTAGGTTTGGATTGTAGGCCTCAGGTTGATGGGAACATCTCCTGGGGCTTCGTCTTTCTGAATCCTCACCTCAGCCTGAACTCAGAAAGCCTCAGGCACCCGCCATCATCATACGCTTCCCTACGCATACCACTGTCTATTTAACCAGCGAAAATTATTTTTCAGAAAACGTTCAGACTGACCAGAACTCAGAGAAGATCCTGTCTTTACGTGCTGAATGGGGCCGTTAAATCAGGCCAGAAAAGCGATGTTTACGCCAGGACAGAATGGTTAAAAAAGGTGCCTGAAGGTTCCTTACCCAGCCTGCGGATAGGCGGGGATCGCTCCCCGCATACCGGCTACTTCTTCGTTTCGTAAGCGAGAACCGCCTTAAACTCCATATGACGTTCTTTAATACTTAACTCACACAGCGAGTCGCGTACCATTAACGTCAATCCCAGTGCTGTCAGACATAACACCATGATTGCCACCAGGGCATACTTTGTCAGCATCTCGTTGCCTCCATGCGAAGAAGAGGCTACTATCCAACGTGTTGGGTTTGGATTGTAGGCCTCAGGTTGATGGGAACATCTCCTGGGGCTTCGTCTTTCTGAATCCTCACCTCAGCCTGAACTCAGAAAGCCTCAGGCACCCGTCGTCATCATACGCTTCCCTGCGCATACCACTGGCTATTTAACCAGCTAAACTCCTTTTTAAGAAAACGTTCAGACGGCCTACATCCCCGGGAAGGTCACGCTGTTTCCCGGCGCTTCGCGATGCAGATGGATAAAGTTCAGATGGCGTTCGTACTGATCGAGAATATCGGTGATCACCTGCTCTTTGCTGTAGTCCATCAGGTCATTGCCCTGGCTCCCTTCCAGCAGGAAAGTCTCCAGACGATAGTAAGTCGACTTCCCGCTACGCGCCCGGTAGGTAAAGCCGGGAATGGAATACTGCTGCGGCCAGATCTGATAAACAAAGTTCTGCTCGTCGCCCATATGAACCAGCAGGTCGAGGTGGCCCAGGTTGCCCCCCTCTTTCGGCGGCAGGCTTTTCAGCTCGACGTAAGCGCCGCGTAGCTTAAGCTCCTGCGCCACCTCTTCCATCGCCGGGAAACAGACCGTCTCCATCATCTGGCGGGTATAGCGCGTACCGGGGTAGTTCATCAGCCGCGACAAGCGCTTCTTCCAGCTCAGGCGATCCTGCACACCCAACGGACGAGGGGCGGTATCACGGTTGGCGCTCTCGCGGCGATAATCTTCCACTTTCAATGATTTATACAACCCAGCCATCACGAAGAAGATCACGAAACTGAACGGCAGCCCCATAATTACCGTGGCGTTCTGCAGGGCAGAGATGCCGTTGGTCATCAGCATCCCGAGAGTCAGCAAACCAATCACCACTGACCAGAAAATCCGTAACCAGTTCGGCGCATCGCTGTTGATATCCTTCAGCTTCGAGGTGAAATTACCCAGCACCAACGCCCCGGAATCGGCGGAGGTAACATAGAACAGCAGGCCGGTGATTGTCGCCACCGAGGCGCTAAAGGTAAACGCCGGATATTGCGCCAGCAGGTTATAGAAGCCGCGCTCCGGATGCGCTACCGCCTCTGCGGCAAAGGCCGCATTACCATGGATGATTTCATACAGCGCGCTATTACCGAACACCGACAGCCACAGCAACGTAAAGGTGAACGGAATAATCAGCGTTCCCAAGACGAACTGACGAATGGTGCGTCCGCGCGAAATACGTGCCAGGAACAACCCGACAAACGGTGACCACGCCACCCACCACGCCCAGAAGAACAGGGTCCAGTTGTTCATCCACTCCACCGGGCGGTCGAAGGCGAAACTGTTCAGCGTCATGCCCATAAAACGATTCACATAGTCGCCGACGTTAAGCACCAACGCATTGAGCAGAAACTCGGTATCCCCCATAAACAGGATGAACAGAATCAGCCCCAGCGCCAGCATCACATTCAACTCGGAAAGAATGCGAATGCCTTTATCGACACCGGAGGTCACAGAAATGGTGGCAATAATTACCGACAGCACGATAAGTGCCGCTTTCGCACCCAGCGAATCCGGAATATCGAACAGCACGTTGAGGCCGTAATTAAGCTGCACGACGCCAATCCCGAGAGTGGTGGCGATACCAAAAATCGTCCCGATAACGGCGGCGATATCCACACTGTGGCCAATAGGACCATCAATCTTTTTGCCGAAGATAGGATAGAGCGCAGAACGGATGGTTAGCGGTAAATTATAACGATAGCTAAAGTATCCCAGCGCCATCCCCATCAGAGCATACATCGACCAGCCGGTCAGCCCGTAGTGAAACAGCGTCCACACCATCGCCTGGCGCGCCGCCTCCATGGTCTGCCCCGCCCCTTCCGGCGGCTGCATATACTGGGTCACCGGCTCGGCGACAGAGAAAAACATCAGGTCGATGCCGATCCCGGCGGCGAACAACATTGCCGCCCAGCTCAGCACGCTAAACTCCGGTTTCGAGTGCTCCGGCCCGAGCTTCACCGAACCGAAGCGCGAGCAGGCAATGCACACCACAAACACAATATACAGCGTTGCGGCCAGCAGGTAGTACCAGCCAAAGGTCTTTGAAACCCAGTTCAGGGTACGGCCAATCCAGGCCGCGGAAAAATCGCTGAAGAAGAGAGTCATCAGGGAAAACAACAAAATCAGTCCCGCGGAAGTATAAAAAACCACCGGATTGACTTTGTCCTTTTCTCTGCTCGGCGAAAGGTCTGTCATCCATTCTCCTTACTGTTTTTGCAACTATTAGAATCAAAATCCGCAACAATTAAGACACACTTTATATTGAACGTCCAATCAAAAACCGCTTTAATATATAAACAAAGCTGATGAATAGAGTCTGAAAAATGCCCAAACTGGGGATGCAACCGATACGGCAGCGGCAGCTGATTGACGCCACGCTGGCCGCCATTAATGAAGTGGGAATGCACGATGCCACCATCGTGCAGATTGCCCGACGCGCTGGGGTCTCGACCGGCATCATCAGCCACTATTTCAAGGATAAGAACGGGCTGCTGGAAGCAACGATGCGTGATATCACCGGCCAGCTGCGCGAGGCGGTACTGAGCCGCCTGCACGCCCTGCCCGAAGCCTCTCCACAGGAGCGGTTGCGCGCTATCGTGGCGGGCAATTTCGACGACAGCCAGATCAGCAACGCGGCGATGAAAGCCTGGCTCGCCTTTTGGGCCAGCAGCATGCATCAACCGATGCTCTATCGCCTGCAGCAGGTCTGTAGCCGGCGACTGCTCTCGAATATTGTCTATGAGTTTCAGCGCGCCCTGCCGCGTGAAAAGGCGCAGGAGGCCGGTTACGGTCTCGCCGCGCTGATCGACGGGCTGTGGCTACGCGCAGCGCTAAGCGGTAAGCCGCTGGATAAAGCCCGCGCCGATACGCTCGCCGAGCACTTCATCAGCCAGTATTTGCCACCGACTTCTCACTAACGGAGGACCCATGTCCCGAATGGCCGAACAACAGCTTTATATCCACGGTGGTTATGTTTCCGCCACCAGCGGTAAAACCTTCGAGACCATCAACCCCGCCAGCGGGGAAGTGTTGGCTATCGTCCAGGCAGCCGGTCGCGAAGATGTCGACCGGGCGGTCAAAAGCGCCCAAAAAGGGCAAAAAATCTGGGCAGCAATGAGCGCCATGGAACGCTCGCGCATTCTGCGCAACGCGGTCGATATTCTGCGCCAGCGCAATGACGAACTGGCGCGTCTGGAAACCCTCGACACTGGCAAACCGCTGAGCGAAACCGCCGCCGTTGATATCGCCACCGGCGCTGACGTGCTGGAGTACTACGCGGGCCTGATCCCGGCGCTGGAAGGCAGCCAGATCCCGCTGCGCGAGAGTTCATTCGTCTATACCCGACGGGAACCGCTGGGCGTAGTCGCCGGGATCGGCGCCTGGAACTACCCGATCCAGATAGCCTTATGGAAATCGGCCCCGGCGCTGGCCGCCGGTAACGCCATGATCTTTAAACCGAGCGAGGTCACCCCGCTCAGCGCCCTGAAGCTGGCAGAAATCTACCGCGAAGCGGGCCTGCCGGAAGGGGTGTTTAATGTGCTGCCAGGGATCGGTGCCGAAACCGGGCAGTACCTCACCGAACACCCGGATATCGCCAAAATCTCCTTTACCGGCGGCATCGCCAGCGGCAAAAAAGTGATGGCTAACTCCGCCGCCTCCTCCCTGAAGGAAGTGACCATGGAGCTGGGGGGCAAATCACCGCTGATCGTCTGCGAAGACGCCAACCTCGACCTCGCCGCCGACATCGCGATGATGGCCAACTTCTACAGTTCAGGCCAGGTCTGCACCAACGGCACCCGCGTATTTATTCCGACGCGCTTTAAAGCGGCGTTTGAAGAGAAAATCCTCACCCGCGTGGCACGCATCCGCCCCGGCGATCTGTTTGCGGAAAGCACCAACTTCGGGCCGCTGGTGAGTTTTCCGCACCGCGAAAACGTGCTGCGCTACATCGAGAGCGGCAAACAAGAAGGCGCACGCCTGCTGTGCGGCGGCGATGTACTGAAAGGGGCGGCGTTCGACCACGGCGCATGGGTTGCCCCGACCGTTTTTACCGACTGTCATGATCGGATGACCATTGTGCGCGAAGAGATCTTCGGCCCGGTGATGTCGATTCTGACCTATGACGACGAGGCCGAAGTGATTCGCCGCGCCAACGCCACCGAGTACGGCCTCGCCGCCGGTGTCGTCACCCCGGATCTCAACCGAGCCCACCGCATCATCCACCAGTTGGAAGCCGGTATTTGCTGGATCAACAGCTGGGGTGAATCCCCGGCGGAGATGCCGGTCGGTGGCTACAAGCACTCCGGTATTGGCCGTGAAAACGGTGTCCAGACTCTGCAGAACTACACCCAGGTAAAATCCATCCAGGTTGAGATGGGTCAGTTTCAATCCATATTTTAACCAGGAGGTCATTTTTGCAATTTGACTACATCATTATTGGTGCCGGTTCCGCCGGTAACGTACTGGCGACACGACTGACGGAAGATCCCGACACCACCGTCCTGCTGCTGGAAGCCGGTGGCCCGGATTATCGTTTTGACTTCCGTACCCAGATGCCCGCCGCGCTGGCCTTCCCGTTGCAGGGCCGACGCTATAACTGGGCCTACGAGACCGAGCCGGAACCGCATATGAACAACCGCCGCATGGAGTGCGGACGCGGAAAAGGCCTCGGCGGATCCTCGTTGATTAACGGCATGTGCTATATCCGTGGCAACGCCATGGACCTCGACAACTGGGCCACCGCGCCGGGACTGGCGCAGTGGAGCTACCTCGACTGCCTGCCCTACTATCGCAAAGCGGAAACCCGCGATATCGGCGCCAATGACTATCACGGCGGCGATGGACCGGTAAGCGTCGCCACGCCAAAGCAGGACAACAATCCACTGTTCCACGCGATGGTGGAAGCCGGCGTGCAGGCCGGCTATCCGCGCACCGATGACCTTAACGGCTATCAGCAGGAGGGCTTTGGCCCGATGGATCGCACCGTGACGCCCCAGGGACGTCGCGCCAGCACCGCCCGCGGCTATCTCGACCAGGCCCGCGAGCGTCCTAATCTGACTATCCGCACCCACGCGCTGACCGATCATATTATTTTCGCCGGCAAGCGCGCCGTTGGCGTCGAATGGCTGGAGGGCGACAGCACCGCGCCATCAACAGCCACCGCCAATAAAGAAGTGCTGCTCTGCGCCGGCGCCATCGCCTCACCGCAGATCCTGCAACGCTCCGGCGTCGGTAGCCCGGAACTGCTGCGTCAGTTCGATATTCCGCTGGTTCACGCCCTGCCCGGCGTCGGCGAAAACCTGCAGGATCATCTGGAGATGTATCTGCAGTATGAATGCAAAGAGCCAGTGTCGCTCTACCCGGCGCTACAGTGGTGGAATCAGCCGAAGATCGGCGCCGAGTGGCTGTTCGGTGGCACCGGCGTCGGCGCCAGCAACCAGTTTGAAGCGGGCGGATTTATTCGCAGCCGGGATGAGTTTACCTGGCCGAATATTCAGTACCACTTCCTGCCGGTGGCGATTAACTACAACGGTTCCAACGCGGTGAAGGAACACGGTTTCCAGTGCCACGTGGGGTCCATGCGTTCCCCAAGCCGCGGCCACGTTCGGCTCAAATCGCGCGACCCGCACGATCATCCGGCCATTCTGTTTAACTATATGTCCAGCGAACAGGACTGGCAGGAGTTCCGCGACGCGATTCGCATTACCCGCGACATCATGAATCAGCCGGCGCTGGATAAATATCGCGGTAGGGAGATAAGCCCGGGTCTGGACTGTCAGAGCGATGCTGAACTGGATGAGTTCGTGCGCAACCACGCGGAGACCGCCTTCCACCCCTGCGGCACCTGCAAAATGGGCTACGACGAGATGGCGGTGGTCGATAGTGAAGGCCGGGTGCACGGGCTGGAAGGCCTGCGCGTGGTCGACGCCTCGATAATGCCGCAGATTATTACCGGCAATCTTAACGCCACCACTATCATGATTGGCGAAAAAATGGCCGATGCCATTCGCGGTCGTCAGCCGCTGCCAAAAAGCACCGCGACCTATTATGTCGCGAATGGCGCACCGGTTCGGCGCTGAGCATGACAACAGTATTGAAGTCACGTTGGACTGTGCTGAGCTGTTCTGAGCTGTGCTGATATGCATGCCGGGCGCCTTGCCCGGCAATGCCAGAAAAACACGCGTGGTCAGCTATCGCTCATTCGCGACACGCTTCCAGCCGTTTCCGCTGTCTTCCATTGTCATCAAAATTATCCGCGGCCAGCCACCTGCGCAGCACCGCATCCCGTACCGGCCATTCGCTATCGATAATCGATAGCTGATCGCTGTCGCGGGTGCGCCCTTTACGCACCATCTTTTGTCGCAGGCACCCTTCCCAGGTGAAGCCCAGACGCTCCGCCGCCCGCCGCGACGCAACATTCATCGAATCGCATTTCCACTCCAGTCGGCGATAGCCCTGTTCGAAGGCATGTTGCAGCAACAGCCACACCGCTTCCGTTCCCAACGGGGTATTTTTCATCTGCCGTGACCAGGTAACATGGCCGATTTCAGCCGTCCCCATCCCGCGGTCGATAGCCATATAGCTGACCAGCCCCAGCGCTCGCCCGCTATGTCGGTCGATAACCGCATACGGCACCAGCGCGTCATCGTTCACTTTCCCGGCAACCCAGTGGGCGGTGGCCTCAAGGCTCTCCGGCCGTGTGCTGGCAAGCCAGGTCCAGTAGCTCTCGTCGCCCTGCGCGTAGGCCGCAAACAGATCGGCGGCATGGCGGCGTACGTCCAGCGGCTCCAGTTGGCAAAAACGCCCGCCCAATGGCAGACGCTTAAGGAGGCTGGCACCTTGCCAGTCGGCGACCCTGTCGTTCACCCACTGACCATACTGATTGATTTCCGGCATGACCTTACCCCATTGATTGGTAACCAAATAGTTATATCAAGTTGCGATAAACCCGGAAACCGCGCCGTCATTTTTTCCGTTTATAACTCAAGCCTATTGATTATTCTTTTTATGCATAAGCTTATTGGTATTTTGACTTTACGACGACAGTGAAGCGGCCTAACGTAGCGAAGCATAAATAATCAAAACAACATTTTTCAGGGATTGCTCATGACCAAAAAACTGCTGTCTTTACTGGTGCTGACCGCGCTCTCCGCTGCCGTCCATGCCGCTACACCGCCAACTACCCTGGTCGTTGCCCAGGGACTCGACGATATTGTCAGCCTCGACCCGGCGGAAGCCAATGAGCTGTCCAGTATTCAGACGGTACCGAGCCTCTATCAACGCCTGGTTCAACCGGACCGCGATAACCCTGAAAAAATCACCCCGATTCTGGCAGAAAGCTGGCAGGCAGATCCGGCAGCCAAAACGCTGACCATCAAGCTCAAGCCCGATGCTAAATTTGCCTCCGGTAACCCGCTGCGCCCGGAAGATATTATTTTCTCTTACACCCGCGCGGTGACGCTGAACAAATCCCCGGCCTTTATCCTTAACGTTCTCGGCTGGCAGCCGGATAACATCGCCAGCCAGCTGAAAAAGGTGGATGACCACACCCTGGAGCTGCACTGGACCGCCGACGTCAGCCCGGCGGTTGCGCTGAATATTCTCTCCACGCCGATCGCCTCCATCGTCGATGAAAAACTGGTGGCGCCGAACGTCAAAGATAACGACTTCGGCAACAGCTGGCTGAAAATGCACTCCGCGGGCAGCGGCGCGTTCAAAATGCGCGTCTATCAACCGCATCAGGCCATCGTGCTGGAAGCCAACGACAGCTCGCCGACCGGTGCGCCAAAACTGAAAAACGTGATTATTAAAAACGTCCCCGACCCGGCGTCTCGCCGCCTGTTGATTCAGCAGGGCGATGCTGATGTCGCCCGCGATCTCGGGGCCGATCAGATAGCCGCTCTGCAGGGCAAGCCGGGCGTCACGGTGCTGAGCATTCCGTCCGCCGAGCAGAACTACCTGGCGTTCAACACCGGCAACAGCGCTAACCCGCTGCTGAAAAATCCGGCCCTGTGGGAAGCAGCACGTTGGCTGGTGGACTACGACGGCATTACCAAAGATCTGCTCAAGGGCCAGTATTTCGTCCATCAGAGCTTCCTGCCGGTGGGTCTGCCGGGCGCGCTGGACAACAATCCCTTTAAGTTTGACCCTGAGAAAGCCAAAGCCATCCTCGCCAAAGCCGGGATCAAAGATGCTCATTTCACCCTTGATGTTGAAAACAAACCACCGTTCATCACCATCGCCCAGTCAATGCAGGCCAGCTTTGCCCAGGGCGGCGTGAAGATCGATCTGCTGCCGGCTGCCGGTAGCCAGGTGTATGCCCGGGTGCGCGCGAAGCAGCACCAGGCGGCTATTCGTCTGTGGATCCCCGACTACTTCGACGCCCACTCTAACGCCAGCGCCTTCGCCTGGAATGACGGTAAATCCAGCACCGTCGCCGGCCTGAACGGCTGGCAGATCCCGCAGCTGAACAAAGAGACCCAGGCCGCGGTGGCCGAAGCGGACCCGGCAAAACGCCTCGATCTGTATAAAAAAATGCAGGAAGAGTTGCAGCGCAGCTCGCCTTACGTCTTCGTTGATCAAGGGAAAACCCAGATCGTGGTCCGCGATAACGTCAAAGGTTATCAGCAGGGCCTGAACGCCGACATGGTCTGGTATGACCGGGTGACCAAGTAACCCAGGTGGCCCGGGCAGGCGCTACGCTGACTGGGCTACAACAACAAATCGCACCAACTGATAACACTGCATTTTTACCGACGGAATAACCATGTCTGCTGTTTTACCTACCAGAGCAGAGCGGCGCAGCACGCGCCCTCTGCTCGCATTGTTTCAGGGGCTGTTCACCCTGGCGCTGACCCTGCTCGGTCTGCTGCTGGTCACCTTTGCGCTCTCGGCCCTGTCGCCGGTTGACCGGGTGCTGCAAATCGTTGGCGATCATGCCAGCCAGTCCACCTACGATCAGGTTCGCCATCAACTTGGGCTGGATCGCGCCCTGCCGGTGCAGTTCTGGCATTACCTGGTCAACCTGGCGCACGGCGATCTGGGCATTGCCAGCTCCACCGGTCAGCCGGTGCTGCAGGATCTGCTCGCCACCTTTCCCGCCACCCTCGAACTGGCCACGCTGGCGCTGATCGTTGGCGCGCTGCTTGGGGTGATCTCTGGCGTACTGTGCGCGCGCTACGTGGGGTCACCATGGGATCTGGCGGTACGCACCTTTACCCTGATCGGCAACTCGGTACCTATTTTCTGGCTCGGCCTGCTGATGCTGGCGCTGTTCTACGCCAAACTGCAGTGGACGCCAGGTCCCGGTCGGCTGGACGATATTTATCAATATACCGTCGAGCCCCGGACCGGCTTCGTGCTGATCGACACCTGGCTCTCCGGCGATAAAGCGGCGTTCAAAAACGCCATCGGCCATCTGCTGCTGCCGGTGCTGCTGCTGGGATACTATTCGCTGGCCAGTATTACCCGCCTGACCCGCTCCGCCTGCCTTAGCGAGATGAACAAAGAGTACATCCTGCTGGCCCGCGCCAAAGGCGCCAGCGAGATGACGATTCTGCTGCGCCACGTGCTGCCGAACATCCGTGGCACCCTGCTGACGGTCATCGCGCTGGCCTGGACCTCGATGCTCGAAGGGGCGGTCCTGACCGAAACCGTCTTCTCCTGGCCGGGAATTGGCCGCTACCTGACCACCGCACTGTTTGCCGGCGATACCACCGCCATCATGGGCGGTACGCTGCTGATTGGCGCGAGTTTTGTCTTCATTAATAACCTCACCGACCTGCTGGTCCGGTTGACCGACCCGAGGGTACGCTGATGCCGACCTATCTGTTTTTGCGTCGCCTGCGTCGCTCCCCCGCCGCCTTTTGCGGGCTGGTGATTATCACCTTGCTGCTGCTGGTGGCGCTGTTCGCCCCCTGGCTGGCGCCGCTCGACCCTAACTGGCAGGATGCCGCCGCGCGGCTGCAGGGGCCGGGTGCCCAGCACTGGCTCGGCACCGACAGCTATGGCCGCGACCTGCTCTCACGTCTGATTTACGGCGCGCGCCCGGCGCTGGGGCTGGTGGCGCTGGTCACCCTTATCACCCTGCCCGTTGGCCTGCTGGTGGGGATTTTGTCCGGCTATTACGGCGGCTGGCTGGAGCGTATTTTGATGCGCTTCACCGACGTGGTGATGTCAATGCCGCGCCTGATCCTCGCCTTTGCCTTTGTTGCCATGCTCGGGCCGGGGCTGGTCAACGGCGCGCTGGCGCTGGCCCTCACCACCTGGCCGGCCTATGCCCGTCAGGCACGAAGCGAAATACAGCGCCTGCGCCACAGTGATTATCTGGCCGCCGCCGAAATGATGGGGATCCGCGGCTGGCGTTTGCTGGTCGGCCATATTCTGCCGCTGTGCCTGCCTTCTGCTATCGTGCGTCTGGCGCTGGACCTGGCGGGAATTATTCTCGCCGCCGCCGGGCTGGGCTTCCTTGGCCTCGGCGCGCGTCCGCCGATGGCGGAATGGGGGGCGATGATTGCCGACGGCATGCAGGTCATTTTCGATCAGTGGTGGATTGCCGCCGCCCCTGGCGCGGTGATCCTGATCGCCAGCCTGGCATTTAACCTGCTGGGCGACGGCCTGCGCGATGTTCTGGAGCCACAACATGACTGATACCCGACTCTCCGTTAGCGGGCTGTGCATCGACTACCCTGCCGCCCGGGTGGTGAATAACGTCAATTTTACTCTCGGCAACGAACGGCTGGCGCTGGTGGGTGAGTCCGGTTCGGGCAAATCCATGACCGCCCGCGCTCTGATGGGGCTGGTACGCAAACCGGGGGTGGTCAGCGCGGAAACGCTGAACGTGCTGGGGCACGACCTTCTGACCCTTAACGACCGCGGCTGGCGGGCGCTGCGTGGCAACGATATCGCCATGATCTTGCAGGACCCGCGCTATGCGCTGAACCCGGTGCAAAACATTCAGGATCAGCTGGAAGAAGCGTTAACGCTGCATCAGCGTCTGAACCGCCGCGCCCGACTGGAGGCGGTGAAAGCCGCCGTGGATGCGGTCGGCCTCGATCTCCCGGTGCTGCGCCGCTATCCCGGCGAACTCTCCGGCGGGATGGGACAGCGGGTGATGATCGCCATCGCACTGCTTAACAACCCGAAGGTACTGATTGCCGATGAACCCA
This sequence comes from Klebsiella sp. R390, assembly GCF_051131745.1. Lineage (NCBI taxonomy): Bacteria > Pseudomonadati > Pseudomonadota > Gammaproteobacteria > Enterobacterales > Enterobacteriaceae > Klebsiella > Klebsiella sp. R390. The sequence continues at coordinate 1,300,786 of NZ_CP180445.1, forward strand.
CCTCGGCGCTCGACTCCCGGCTGCGTAACCAGATACTCGAACTGCTGGTGGAGCAGTGCGAGCAGCGGCAAATGGCGATGCTGTTGATTAGCCACGATCTGCCGCTGGTGGCTGAACATTGCCACCGGGTGCTGGTGATGTATCAGGGCATGCAGGTAGATGAGATGCCGGCGCGGGAACTTCCGCAGGCGAGCCATCCCTATACCCGCACGCTCTGGACCTGCCGTCCCGATGCCGGCACCTATGGCCAGATGTTGCCGACGCTCAACCGAACCCTGGATTTTACGGAGGCGGCACATGGCAGTCGTTAATCTCGATGCATTGCAGGTCAATTTTGCCGATAAAACGGCAGTTTCTGCGGCCACTTTCAGCGTTGAGGCGGGGGAAACCTTCAGCCTGATCGGCGCCTCCGGCTGCGGGAAGTCAACTATTTTACGGGTGCTCGCCGGTCTTCAGCGCGAGTGGCACGGCCGCGTCGAGCTCTTCAATAAGGCCATCACCCCCGGCGAGCGTTTTCAAGGGGCGTTGCGGCGCAACGTGCAGATGGTGTTTCAGGATCCTTACGCGTCGCTGCACCCCAATCATACGCTGTGGCGCACCCTGGCAGAGCCGCTGAAAATTCATGGTATCGGTGAAATTACGCAGCGGGTGACCACCGCGCTGGAACAGGTAGGTCTACCGGCGGATGCCGTCCAACGCTATCCTCACCAGCTCTCCGGCGGCCAGCGTCAGCGCGTGGCAATTGCCCGCGCCCTGCTGCTGCGCCCGCAGATCCTGCTGCTGGATGAGCCGACCTCGGCGCTGGATATGTCGGTGCAGGCGGAGATCCTCAATCTGCTGAACCGGCTGAAACAGGAGCATGGAATGACCTATCTGCTGGTCAGCCACGATGCCGATGTGATTGCCCATATGTCAGACCGGGCGGCCTTTATGGCGCAAGGGGTGATTCAGCGCTTCTTCGACCGCAAAGCGCTGATGAACGGTGAACATCGGATGGGATAAGGTTTTCCCGGGTAAGACGTCGATGCCTTATCCGGGAATCGTAGCGTGCGGGCGTTACTTCGCCAGGCTGGCAAAACGGCTGAAGACGCTGTCGAAAATCGCCAGCCCTTTCGCCACCTGCTCGGCGCTGATGGTGCACGGCGGCACTACGTGGATGCGGTTTTCCACCACAAACGCCAGCAGGCCAGCCTCGGTTAACGCCCCTTTAATCGCCGCCATATCCGCCGCGGTTAACGCCGTTTTCTGCTCACGATTGCTGACCAGTTCCAACGCCTGGAACAGGCCACGCCCGCGCACGTTGCCGATAATCGCGTGCTTCTCTGCCAGCGCTTCCAGCCCCGGACGCAGTACCTCATTGCCAATGGTCGCCGCGTTCTCCACCACCTTCTCTTCTTTCATCGCGTCAATGGTGGCAACAATCGCCGCCATCGCCAGCGGATGACCGGAATAGGTCAGCCCTCCGGCAAAGAAATGGTCGTCAAAGTAGCGGGCGATAGGATCGCTGATCAACACTCCGCCTGCCGGCACATACCCGGCGTTCACCCCTTTGGCGAAGGTCACCAGATCCGGCACGATACCGTCCTGTTCGAAGGCAAACCAGCTACCGGTGCGCCCAAAGCCGGCCATCACCTCATCGAGGATCAGCACGATGCCGAACTCATCGGCCAGCGCCCGCACGCCCTGCATATAGCCGTCAGGCGGCACCAGGATCCCGGCAGTCCCCGGAATCGACTCCAGCAGAATCGCGGCGATGGCGGTTGGGCCTTCACACTCGATCATTCTGCGCAGATGAGCCAGCGCACGCTGACACTCTTCCTCTTCCGTCAGCGCATTAAATTCGCTGCGATAGAGATACGGGTTAAAGAAGTGCACGTGTCCGCGTGAATATTCGTTCGGTACGCGACGCCAGTCGCCGGTGGCGGCAATCGCGCTACCGGTATTACCGTGGTAGGAACGGTAGGCCGACAGCACTTTATCGCGCCCGGTGTACAGTCGCGCCATGCGGATGGCGTTCTCGTTAGCATCCGCCCCGGCGTTGGTGAAAAACACCTTGCTGAAGCCTTCCGGCGCCAGTTCAACGATGCGTTTTGCCGCCTCGCCACGCGCCAGGTTGGCGGTAGCTGGCGCAATGGTCACCAGCTCATCCATCTGCGCTTTCATGGCCGCCAGCACCCGAGGATGCTGATAGCCGATGTTGACGTTCACCAGCTGGCTGCTGAAATCAAGGTAGGTATTGCCGTCGTAGTCCCACAGTTCACAGCCTTTAGCCCCGGCAATCACCAGCGGATTGACGTTGCCCTGTATTGACCACGAATGAAAGACATAAGCACGATCCAGTTGGCGTACTTCATCGTTGCTTACCGTAACATCGTTCTGTAATGCCAGCTTCATACCCTGCCCTCTCTCATGTCGTTGTTGTTGGATTCATCATTGGCTGCATAGCGGGAAAACGGATAGAGCCAGTGCGAGGAAAATGATGTGACACCGTGTCACATCGCCACAGCGCGACTGGCTCTGTGCCCGTCAGGAAGGCTTTTTTATAGTGGGACGACAACCTGCACAGGAGCATGAAATGACAACGAGCAAAGTGGTGTTTATTACCGGGGCAACCTCGGGATTTGGGGAGGCAGCAGCACAGGTCTTTGCCGAGGCAGGCTGGTCATTGGTCCTCAGCGGACGTCGTTTTGAGCGACTGAAGACATTACAGGATAAGCTCGCCGCGCAAGTCCCGGTGCATATTATCGAACTTGACGTCCGCGACAGCGACGCGGTGGCGGCAGCGGTGGCGGCCCTTCCCGCTGAGTTTGCCGATGTGACCACGCTTATCAATAACGCCGGGCTGGCGCTATCGCCGCTGCCGGCGCAGAAGGTCGAACTGGAAGACTGGAAAACGATGATCGATACCAACGTCACCGGGCTGGTGAACGTCACTCACGCGCTGCTGCCGACGCTGATTAACCACGGCGCGGGCGCCAGCATCATCAATATCGGATCTATCGCCGGCCAGTGGCCCTATCCGGGCAGCCACGTGTATGGCGCCAGCAAAGCCTTTGTGAAGCAGTTTAGCTACAATCTGCGCTGCGACCTGCTCGGGACCGGCGTGCGCGTCACCGACCTGGCTCCGGGCATTGCCGAAACGGAATTTACCCTGGTGCGCACCAAAGGCGACCAGGCGGCGTCGGATAATCTGTATCGCGGCACCACCCCGCTGAGCGCGATGGATATTGCCGAACAGATGTTTTACATCGCCACCCTGCCGGACCATATGAATATCAACCGGGTTGAAGTCATGCCGGTACGTCAGGCCTGGCAGCCGTTCGCCATTGACCGCGATTGAGGTTTTAGGGTTTGTAGCCCGGACAGGCGCCTCAAGCATCTGTCCGGGCTACTGCATTGATTAGCGGCTGCTTTGTAAAAACTGTCTGACGCGTTCGGAGTCCGGGTTGGTGAAAAACTTCTCCGGTGGCGCTTTCTCAATCAGCAATCCTTTTTCAAGAAACACCACTTCATCTGACACCTGCCGGGCAAAATCCATTTCGTGGGTCACCACCACCATGGTATACCCCTCTGCCGCCAGCGCCTTCATGACTCCCAGCACCTCATTGACCAGCTCAGGATCCAGCGCCGACGTCGGTTCATCAAACAGGATAACCTCCGGCGACATCGCCAGCGAACGGGCAATCGCCACCCGCTGTTTCTGACCGCCGGACAGGGTAATCGGCCAGGCATCAGCTTTGTGCGCCATCCCCACCTTTTCCAGTTGCTGCAGAGCGATAGCATTGGCTTCATCGCGCTTCATGCCTTTGACACGCAGCAACGCCTCGCTGACATTCTGCTGCACGCTCAGGTGCGGCCACAGATTAAAGCTCTGGAACACCATCCCCACCCGCTCGCGAATCTTCGACAGCTGACGATGGGACATGGCCTTACCGTTTTGTTCGTCAATTCCCAGACGCTGGCCACCGATATGGATCTCGCCGCGATCCGGCTGCTCCAGCCAGTTCATACAGCGCAGAAGCGTCGATTTACCGGAGCCAGACGAGCCTAAAATACTCACCACCGACCCCTTTTCAACCGTCAGGTTGATATCGCGCAGCACCTCAATATTATCAAACTGCTTGGAGACGTTTTTAATACTCACAGCCGTTGTATCAGGCATGACTCATTCCTCTTTTGGCTCCCAGAGCGCTCAATCGTTTGATCAGCAGCTCCAGCACAATGCTGACGGCCCAGTACAGCGCAATGGCGACAATAAATGCGTTAAACGGGATGAAATAGGTCGCCTGGACGCTGTTGGCCGCGGCGGTAATCTCCTGAACGGTGATAATGCTCAGAAAAGCAGTATCCTTCAGGCAAATAATCAACTGGTTACCCAGTAGCGGTAAGGCTGATGAGACGATATTCGGCAAAATAATCCGCCGAAAAATTTGATAACGCGAAAAACCCTGGGCGACGGCGGCTTCGATATAGCCCCCGGAAAATACCCGGCGCTGGCTGCGCAATATTTCAAAGAAATAGGCACCATGGTAGATAATTAATGCAATTAACCCGGCGGTCCATGCTTCCATACTGATCCCGACTTCCGGTAATCCGTAATAGAGCAAATAAGCCAGAATCAGAAAAGGAATGGCCCGCATTAAGCTGACAAAGCCAACAATTAACCGGTTCAGGGTCTTTTTCTGATATTCGGTTAAATAACACAAGACGATTCCGGCAATAAATCCAACGACTGCTGCAGTAATAAAAAGCTCAAGGGTGGCGAGCAATCCAGCGATAAAGCTGTCGCGCACTGACCAGATAACGGCCCACTGATTCATAGATCCTCCTGTGATTATCGCGCCAGGCGTTTGGCTTTACGTTCCGCCATGCTTTGCAATTTCAGCAGCGTACCGATAAGCACGACGTACAGCAGGCCCGCCGCCAGGATCGGCGACAAGGGTTCGTAAGTGACGGATGAAATACGGTTGGTCACGCGGGTCAAATCGACCACGCCGATCACCGCGATCGCCGGGCTGCCTTTAATCAGGAAAGACATTTCGTTGACCAGTGCTGGCAGGCTCTCGATCCACATCTGCGGCAGCATGATGTAGCGGAAATAGGTCCAGCGTCCCATCCCGACGGACTCTGCCGCCTCGCGCTGTTCACGGGGGAAAGTGCGGAAGGCGTTACGCCAGATTTCTGCGTTAAACGCCGATGTGTTGAGGGTCAGCGCGACGATAGCCGCCATGTTTTTGTCGAGGTTGATCCCCACGGTGGGCAACGAGAGAAACAGAAACAGCACCAGCGTCACCAGCGGCGTGGCGCGGGCAAGGCTGATATACACCACCAGCAGCTGATCGATAACCGGCAGGCGTAACATCCGCACCAGCGCAATCAGCAAACCAATCACTACGCCAAAAGTAATCGCAATAGCCGAAATCCAGAGGGTCGTCCATGCGCCTTCAATCAGTAACTGCCAGGAAATTGCGTCCATAGAGCCCTCCTTCGCATTAACACGCGGCGGTTACCCGCCGCAACTTGTCAGAAACCAGCCAGCTTATGGAACTGTTCCGGGTTGGTAATCGGCTCTGTCGGGAGGTCATCGTAGGTTTCGCCAAACCATTTTTTCTGCAGCTCGGCGAGCTTGCCGGTTTCGCGCATATGGTTCATAAATTTGGTCATATAGGCCAACAGCTGCGGTGAGTTTTTCGGAATCGGCCAGGCCATATAGCCAGGACCCGACACCGGCAGCCCCTTGGCGAAGACCTTCGGTTTGGCTTTGGCCAGATCGTTAACCGAAATAACCACGTTAATCACGTAATCGAGGCGTTTGTTAGCCAGGTCGGCGTAGGCTTCCGGGTAGGAGGGGTACTCCACCACCGGCCCCAGTTTACCGCCGCCTTTCTCCAGCATCGCTTTCAGCTCCGGCAGACGCGCCAGCAGCGCACTACCCGCCTGAACCCCCACTTTTTTACCGCTGAGGTCAGCAATAGTATTCAGTGAGTTATCGCCGGCACGTTTAACAAAATAGTGCTGGGCAGAGGCCCACGGTGGGGTGAAATCAAATACTTTCAGACGATCGTCGGTAATAACCGCACCGGTTAAGGCCATATCGTACTGACCGGTTGAGACCGCTGCTAATAATCCGGTCCACGGTAAAATACTTTGCTCAACATGGAATTTTGCATATTTGCGCAATTCATCTAGCATATCTTTGTTGAAGCCGTCAGCCTGGCCGTTATTCATAAAGTTAAAAGGCGCGTAATCATCTTCCGTCGCGACTTTCAGGGTGCCGGACTTTTCAATTTCCGGAAGATCTGCGGCGACTGCGTGATAAGAAAAGGCCATTGCCATAACGGCGCCAAGACACATTGAACCTAATGATTTTTTCATCAATCCACCCCTAAATTAATTCGCCAGACGTGTTCATTCCCGAACATGAAAAGGTTTTGCAAAATATGTGCCGATGGAAGCTCCGGTCCGCGGCTGATGAATACATTTTTACTGTAGGGACGGTTTTAAATTTCTCGATAGAGCCAGATTCGCTGCGGGGATGTGTCAGTCATTTTCAGGGTGGTATGGAATTTGCTCCAGTTCCTGCAGCACGCGTTTGCGTAAGGAGCTGAGCATGATCCGACACCTGTTACATGTTGATTTCGACCCGCACCGCGGTTTGCAGGAGCAGGTGCGCGAGACGCTGATTAACGCCATTCTGGGCGGGATTTTTTCCGCCGATACCCCGCTCCCTTCCTGCCGCCAGTTGGCCAGCCAGCTACGGGTATCGCGCAATACCACGGCACTGGTGTTTGAAAGTCTGGTGAACGAGGGCTACCTCATCAGCCGTCCGCGCAGCGGGTATTATCTGCATCCGGATTACCAGCATTCCTCTGCTGCCACCGTGGAAACTGCACCGCAACGCGAGAGTTCTGCACCACGATGGGGCGCGCGGCTGCAAATCACCCCCAGCCAACAGGAGTCGATTCTCAAACCGGCAGGCTGGATGAACTACCGCTATCCGTTTATCTACGGTCAACCAGATACCCGCCAGTTCCCGCTAGCGACCTGGCGTTCGGCGGCCAACTGGCTGCACGGCGGCGTGCGCGACCCGGCATGGGTGGTGGACCATATCGACCAGGATGTGCCGATGCTGATTGAGCAGATCCGCACCCGGGTGTTGCCGAAACGCGGGATTGTGGCAGCGCCGGATGAGATCCTGATCACCCTCGGTTCGCAGAATGCGCTGTACCTGCTGACCCGCCTGCTGATGTCAGCGAAGACCCGTGTGGGCGTGGAGAACCCCTGCTTTCGCGAGGCCATCAACACCTTCCTGCTCGCCGATACCGATATTGTGCCGCACCCGGTGGATGAACAGGGCATTGTCCTTAACGACGCCCCCTGCGATTACTACTACGTTACCCCGGGCCACCAGGTGCCGACCGGCGTGGCGATGAGCAAGGCGCGACGCAGCCAGCTGCTGGAGCACGCCGCGCGCCACGACGCGGTGATTATTGAGGATGATTACGACTCGGAAAGTAACTTTATGCTCAACCCGCTCCCGGCGCTGAAGGCCAGCGACCGTAGCGGCAGAGTGGTGTACGTCAGCAGCCTGTCAAAAGCGCTGTCGCCGGGCCTGCGGTTGGGCTTTATGGTTGCCGACCCGGACCTGATTGACGAAGCGCGGGCGCTGCGCCGGTTGATGTATCGTCATCCGCCCACCAATATTCAGTATCAGATGGCCCATTTCCTCGCCCAGGGCCACTACGAAACGCATCTGCGGCGCTACCATTACGACTCCGCCCAGCGCTGGGATCGCCTCCATAATGCCCTGCAACACTATCTGCCAGAGTGCCGGATTATTGCCGGCAGTGAACACGCCAACGCCTTCTGGCTGGCGACCCCTGAGCAGATCAACACCCAGCAATTGACCTGGCGCGCCACCCATGCGGGTGTGCTGATTGAGCCCGGCGCGCGGCATTTTCTCAGCGATGCACCACCGGGTAACTTCTTCCGCATGGGGTTCCACGCCATTAACCCCGACGCCATTGAGCAAGGGGTCGACGTGTTGCGCGGGCAGCTGGCACAAATGGGTTAGCGGCCGCCGCAGTACCTCTCCCGGAGGCGGCGCGTTGCGCCTGTCCGGGCTACAAAACCCAGACGGCGGTAACCCCGTAGCCCGGTCAGCGTAGTGCCACCGGGGTGTGGTGCCCAGGTTACCAACCCCCAGACGGCGATAACCCCGTAGCCCGGTCAGCGCAGCGCCACCGGGGAATGGTACCCAGGTTACCCCCCCCAGACGGCGGTAACCCCGTAGCCCGATCAACGTAGCGCCACCGGGGTGTGGTGCCCAGGTTACCAACCCCCAGACGGCGATAACCCCGTAGCCCGGTCAGCGCAGCGCCACCGGGGTGTGGTGCCCAGGTTACCAACCCCCAGACGGCGGTAACCCCGTAGCCCGGTCAGCGTAGCGCCACCGGGAATGGTTCCAGGCGTCGCCTATACCGCTTGCGCGTACTGCAACATCACCTGTAACAGCACGTTCGCCCCGGCGGTGACATGCTCCGGCGACGCATACTCGATCTCGTTGTGACTGATACCGTCCTTACAGGGGATAAAAATCATCCCGGTGGGCGCCAGATAGCTCATATATACCGCATCATGCCCGGCCCCGGAGACAATCTCCCGCGCCGGATACCCCAGACGCTGCGCGGCCCCGGCAATCGCCGCCTGACACTCAGGGTGGAACGGTGCCGCCGGATAGTGGCTGACCTCTTTCAGCGCCACCGTCAGCCCGCTCTCCTGCTCGACGCGATCGATAAACGCCCGCAGCTGGCGATCCATCTCATCCACCAGCGCATCGCTGAGATTGCGCATATCAATGGAAAACGCCACCTCACCCGGCACCACGTTGCGGCTGTTCGGATGGACCTGCACCATTCCCACCGTGCCGCGCCCTTCTGTGCTGCGTCCGGCAATCGCCACCACTTCCTGCATTATGCGGGTCGCCACCTGCAATGCATCCTGGCGCAGACGCATCGGCGTCGGCCCGGCGTGGGAAGCCTGGCCGGTCACCACGCAGTCATACCAGCGGATCCCCAGTACGCCCTGCACGATACCGATAATTTTCTCTTCATCTTCCAGAATCGGTCCCTGTTCGATATGCGCTTCGAAGTAGGCGCCAATCGGATGATCGCCCGGCGTCTGACTGCCGATATAGCCGATACGCGCCAGCTCTTCGCCGACGGTTTTGCCTTCGCTATCTTGCGCCGCGTAGATCGTCTCCAGTGGGAAGACCCCGGCAAAGACCCCGGAACCCATCATCACCGGCACAAAGCGCGACCCTTCTTCGTTGGTCCAGAACACCACTTCAATCGGCGCCTCGGTTTCGATCTCCAGATCGTTCAGGGTGCGCACCACCTCCAGCGCCGCCAGCACGCCGTAGTTGCCGTCAAATTTACCGCCGGTTGGCTGGGTATCGATATGGCTGCCGGAAACCACCGGTGGCAACGCCGGGTTACGCCCTTCCCGGCGCATAAACACGTTACCGATTTTATCCACGGTGACACTCATCCCGGCCGCTTGCGCCCAACCAATCACCCGATCCCGCCCCTGACGGTCGAGGTCGGTCAGGGTCAGGCGACAGCAGCCGCCCTTCGGCGTGGCGCCGATTTCCGCCAGCGTCATCAGGGAATCCCACAGACGTTCGCCATTGATACGATAGGCGGCGGTTTCGGTTACTGGGGTAAAAAGGACATCACTGCTCATATTGGTCTCCTTGCATCAATGCGCTGGCCAGCGCGACCAGCAGACGATCGCTGCCACGTGGCCCTAAAAGTGAGATGCCCAGCGGCAGACCGCCCACCTGAGCGACCGGCAGCGTCACCTGTGGGCGCCGGGTCATCACCGAAATTAACAGCAGATCGTGGGAAAGACGGCGCACCGCTTCGATCTCCTCCGCCTGCGCGGTCAACAACGGCGCCCCGTCGGGAACGGTCGGCATCACCAGTACCGCATCGCCAAGTTGTTGGTCCCACCAGGCGCTAAAACGTTCGCGCTGCTGGCAGGCGGCTTCAAACTGCGCGGAGGTCACCGCCTTGCCCCAGAAAAAGCGTTCGCGCACGTCCGGTCCCAACTGCAGGCCATAGCGCTCAATGGTCTCGCCCTGCGACTGCCACGCCTCGTAGCCCTGAATCTGGCGAAAGGCGAGATAGATCTCGTCCACTTCTGGCAGCGGCGCGTTCAACACGGTGACCGGCCCGAACTCACGGCTGACTCGCTGACGCACCGGCTGCAATGCCTGCAGACTGCGCAGCGGCAAGCGGGAAAACAGGCCATCGTGACTGGCCAACCGCACGTTTGCGATATCCGCAGACGCCTCACCCAGCAGGCAGTCGGCCACGGCGGAGAAGACCGCCGCTGAGCGGGCAAAAAAACCGCAGGTATCCATGCTGGCACACAGCGGCTGACAGCCGTCGAGGGAGAGACGGCCGTGGGTTGGACGCAGGCCGTATAACCCACAGTAGCTGGCCGGCGTGCGTACCGACCCGCCGGTATCGGTGCCGAGAGCAAAATCGCAGGCGTCATTCGACACCGCCGACGCCGACCCGGACGACGAACCGCCGGGAATATGGTTCGGTGCGGCGCCGTTGCGCGGCGTGCCGTAATGCACGTTGTGCCCGCTCATGGAGTACGCCAGTTCGCTGGTGTGGGTTTTACCAATAAAGCGCGCGCCGTTGTCCAGCAACGTCTGCACCACCGGCGCGGTGCGGTTTTTTATTCCGGACAGCGCCAACAGATGCGGATTGCCGCCGCCGGTCGGGTAGCCCGCCACATCGAACAAATCTTTGACCGCAAAGGTCATCCCGCTCAGCGGCCCGCTTAACGCATGGGCCACCGGATGCGCCGGATAGGGCATAAAGGCGCGAAGATCATCCTGCATAGTGGTTTCCTCTTTGCTTCAGGCGTACAGCGCCCGGTGTTCAACGGACGGGCTCAACGCCCGCCAGCGATGACAGCTCACCACGTGGCGCGGCCCAACCTGCTCGGTAGTGGGCTGGCTCTGCGAACAGGCAGGCTGCGCGTGCGGGCAGCGTTCGGCAAAGGCGCAGCCGGGCGGCAGGTGCGAGAGATCCGGCGGCGCACCGGGAATACAGTGCAGCGCATCGCCCTTCTTCAGCCCCTCCTTCGGACGACTGCCCAGCAGCACCTGGGTATAGGGGTGGCGAGGACGATATAAAATGTCCTCTATCGACGCCTCCTCGACGATGCGCCCGGCATACATCACCGCCACCCGGTCAGCGATCTCCACCGCCGCGCCGATGTCGTGAGTCACAAAGATAATCGACAGATCGCGCTGCTTTTGCTGCTCCCGCAGCAGGATCAGGATCTGGATTTGCACCGTGGCATCCAGCGCGGTAGTCGGTTCATCCGCCAGCAGCAGCTGCGGATTACAGGAGAGCGCGAGGGCAATCATCGCCCGCTGGCGCATACCACCGGACATCTCGTGCGGATAGGCATCCAGCCGCCGCTCCGGACTGGGGATGCGCACCTGACGCAACGCCTCCAGCGCCCGCTCCCGCGCCGCCTGACGCGACAGCCCTTCGTGGCGGCGCAGACCTTCAACAATCTGCTGCCCGACGGTGTAGACCGGGTCGAACGCCAGCAGCGGTTCCTGGAAAATCATCGCACAGCGTGCACCACGGTAGCGTCGTAGCTGTGAGGCGCTCATGGTCAACACCTCTTCGCCCCCCACCCGCATCGTGCCGGAAAGGACGCTGCTTTTCGGCGGATGCAGACGCATCAGGGCGCGCAAGGTCACGCTTTTCCCGGAACCGGACTCGCCAATCAACGCCATCACTTCGCCTTTTTGCACATCGAAAGAGACGCCGTTGACCGCGTTGACCGTCTGCCCGTCGCGGCGAAACTCGACCCGCAAATCGCGGATGTGGACATAAGCGTCATGCGACATGGCTCACCTCCTGGATAGCGATATTCTGATGCCAGGGCGAGGCGGGCTGCGCCATCAGGCAGGCGCTTTGATGCCCCTCGCCAATGTTTTCAAGCTTCGGCTTCACCTGCGAGCACACCGCCCTCGCATGCGGACAGCGGGTATGGAAGCGGCAGCCGGAGGGCGGGGAAATCGGGCTCGGCGGATCGCCGTTCAATGGCGAAGTCAGGGTGCGGTGCTGCGGATCCATCGACGGCATCGAACTTAATAACGCACGGGTATAGGGGTGTGCCGAGGCGGTAAACAGCTGTTCCGCGGGGCCAACCTCTACCACTTCGCCGAGATACATCACCAGGATCCGGTCCGACAGCCAGCGCACCACGTGCAGGTCATGGCTGATAAACACATAGGTCAGCTCGAGGGTGCGTTTCAGCTCCTGCAGCAGCTGCAGCACCTGGGCTTCCACCGATTTATCCAGCGCCGAGACCGCTTCATCAAGGATCACCAGCCGGGGTTTCATTGCCAGCGCGCGGGCGATATTCACGCGCTGACGCTGGCCGCCGGAGAGCGCATGGGGGTAACGGTGGGCAAAGCGACCCGGCTCAAGACCAACATGAGCCAGCAGATAGCGGGCATATTCGCTGGCCTCTTTGGCACTGACGCCATGCACCCGCTGACCAAAGGCAATGCTCTCTTCCATGGTCATGCGCGGATTCAGCGAGGCGTAGCTATCCTGAAAGACCATCTGCACCTGGCGGCGATAGGCTTTCATCGGCAGGCGCGATGACCCCACCTCCTGGCCGTCGAAGATCAGCTCGCCGCTGTCCTGCTTAAGCAACTGCATCAGCAGGCGCGCGGTGGTTGATTTACCACAACCCGACTCCCCCACTACACCGAGAGTTTCGCCTTTGAGCACCGTAAAACTGACGTCATCCACCGCCTGTACCACGTCGCGGCCTTTGCCGCCGCCGGCAGGAAAGTGCTTGAGCAGATTATTGACCTTCAGCAGCGGCTGGGCCGGGCCACCAAGGTCGGTCTTGATAAAGGGTTGCATCGCTTACTCCTTAATCGCCATTGCCGCACGCAGGCGGTCCGCGAGGATATTGAACGAAATGGAGGTAATAAAGATCATCAGGCCAGGCAGCGCCGCCACCCACGGCTGGGTGTAGATCGCCGTGCGCAGGGTGTTCAGCATCAAGCCCCACTCCGGCTCTGGCGGACGCACCCCGAGGCCGAGAAACGACAGCCCGGAGGCGAGGATCATGCATACCGAAATCAGCCCGGTGGAGAAGACAAAAATCGGCCCCAATACGTTGCCCAGCACCTGAACGCGAATGATGGTGAACGCGCTGGCGCCGGTGGCCCGGGCGGCCTCGATATAGTCCATATGCCGTACCTGGGCGGTGACGCTCTCGGCGATGCGCGCCACCTGTGGGACAAACACCAGCGTCAGCGACAGTAGCGCGTTACCGATGCCCGCTCCCAGCGCCCCGGAGAGCGCTATTGCCAGCAGCACGGAAGGGAAAGCGTAGAAAACGTCGACGGTACGCATAATCAGGGTGTTGGTTTTCCCGCCCGCATAGCCGGCGATAATGCCGATCGCCCCGCCGATAAAGAAGGCGAAGACCACCGGCACAATCCCCATAAACAGCGACAGACGGGTGCCGAGGATCAGCCTTGAGAGCATATCGCGCCCTAGCTCATCCGAGCCCAGCGGGAAACCGTCGGTGCCGATTGGCTTGAGGCGTAAAAACATCGATGTCTGATACGGGTCCTTTACGATCAGCCACGGGCCAAACAGCGCCAGCGCCAACAGGATCAGGATAATGGCCCCGACGAAGACGCCGCCGGGGTCGCGCAGTAAACGCCGTATCACGCCGCGCCAGTAGCCTTGTCGGGCAGGGGTAACCGACGTCACGGCAATGCTTTTGGGTGTCACAGTATCCACCATCGTCAGCTCCTCTTAATGCGCGGGTCGAGGCTGGTTTGCAGCATATCCACCAGCAGGTTGAGCACCACGAAGAACAGCGCCAGCACCCAGATGGTGCCCTGCAACAGCGGCAGGTCGCGCTGGAAAATGGCGGTATTGAGCAGCAGGCCGGTGCCGGGCCAGGAGAAGACCGTCTCCACCAGAATCGAGCCGCCCATCAGATAACCCACCTGCAATCCCATCACCGCCAGTGCGGTCGGGGCGGCATTTTTCACCACGTGCAAGAAGATCCGTGACTCGTTAAGCCCGCGGGCGCGCAGGCCGACGATAAACTCCTGGCTGAGAATGTCCGCCACCTGCGAACGCACGGTGCGGGCGATGATCCCGGTGGGGATCACCGACAACGTGATCGCCGGGAGCAGCATGAACTGCAGGTGCTCCCAGTCCCACTGCCAGCCCACTTCACCAATCGGCCCGCCGCCGGTCGCCGGGAGCAGCGCGAACTTAACGCTAAAGACGATAACCAGCAGCATCCCCAGCCAGTAGTGCGGCACGCTGACGCCAAACACCGACAGCACAGAAGCCAGACGGTCAACAATACTGTTACGGAAGTAACCGGCGACAAAGCCAAACAGGCTGCCCAGCACAAAGCCGATCACCGTCGCCAGCAGCGCCAGGCGCAGCGAGTAGCCAACGGCGGTCATCACTTCGCCGATCACCGGCCGACCGGTCGCTACCGACATCCCCAGGTCACCGTGTAGCGCCCGCCACAGCCAGTGAACAAATTGCAGCGGCAGCGGTTTATCAAAGCCGTAGGCCTGCATTAAGGTCTGACGCAGGGCTTCGGAAGCATCCGGCGGCATCACCGAGACCAGCGGATCTCCCGGCGCTATCTGCACCAACATAAAACAGATCACCGCCACCCCAAGCATGGTGGGGATGGCCAGCAGGATGCGATATAGCAGCGTATTGATCATCGGTAGCTCCCGTTGCGATTACTCTTTCTTGCTCACCAGACTGAGGTCGATAAACCAGCTTTGTGGCTGTACCACGCCGGTGACCGCCGGAGATATCGCCCGCGGCCCAACGTCGTGGGCGACGAACAGGAACGGCACCTGATCGACCAGTGCGGCGTGCAGTTCACCGGCGGCTTTGTCCATTTCCGCCGGGGTAAAGGCGTGCTTCACGGCGGTGGCCAGCTTTTCGGTTTCCGGGGTTGAGAAATAGCCCCAGTTGGTGGCGACCGGCGGGAAGGCTTTGGCGGTGGAGAAGCGGATCAGGCCAAAGTAGGGATCGTTGACCGCGGCGCTAACGTTGATCGCATCGATCCCTTTCGCCGCGGGATCTTTCGCCCCGAGACGCCAGTTGGTGAACAGGGTGTTCCACTCGTTCACTTTGATATCGACGTTAAAGAAGCAGCTTTTCAGGCTCTGCTGGATGTATTCGTTCATCGGCAGCGGCTGCATCTGCCCGGAGCCAGAGGCCGAGGTCGCCACCGTGACGTGCAGCGGTTTGCTGGCGCTGAATCCGGCTTCGGTCATCAGCTTGCGGGCGGTTTCCGGGTCATACTTAATCTGGAAGGTTGGCTTGCCATGCCACGGACTGTCGGCTTCATAGACGCCGGTGGCTTCGGTCATGTAGCCGCCAAGGTAGCTTTTCAGCTCGGCGCGGTTCAGGCACAGGTTGGCGGCCTTGCGCACCCGAATATCTTTCCACGGGGAGCCCTCTTCGAAGGAGAACTGCCACGGCCACAGGTGTGGCTGGGTATTGGCGTAGATTTTAAAGCCCTGGGCTTTAATCTGGTCCACCGCATCCGGGGCCGGCGCTTCGATCCAGTCAACTTGTTTAGAGAGCAGCGCCGCGGTGCGGGCGTTGGCTTCCGGCAGCGGGATCAGCACCACTTTATCCACCCGCGGGATGCGATCTTTGTTCCAGTAGTCGGGGTTTTTATCGAGGATCAGCTGCTGACGGGGAACCAGTTTTTCCATTTTGAACGGACCGCTGCCCACCGCATGGGCGGCAAACTCGGTCCAGGCCAGCTTACTGCGCGCGGCGGTATCGCCGGTGCTGGCCGGCACCGCGTCATACAGTTTCTGCCAGGCGGTCGGTGAGACAATAAACAGGTTGGTGATATTGTACGGCAGCAGCGCATCCGGTTCTGAGGTGGTCAACGCGACGGTGTGGTCATCAATCTTTTCCGCTCCGGTGAGGGTCGGCATGCGCGACAGCGTATTGCCAATCTGTCCAGGGGCATATTGCGGCGCGGCTTTGTTCAGTACCTTATCGACGTTCCAGACGATGGCATCAGGGTTGACCTCAGTGCCATCATGAAATTTCACGCCCGGGCGCAGGGTAAAGATCCAGCGGCTCTGATTTTGCGGGTCAACGTGCCACTCCGTCGCCAGGCCGGGCACCAGGCCACTGGGCTTTTCACCTTGTGATAGATCCCACTCCACAAGGGCATCGTACAGCGGAATTCCGGTAAAGCGGTTCCCTTCATAACCTTGATCGGGCTGGCCGAGGGTCAGGGGAATATCGGCCGCGGTCATGGCGATCCGCAGCGTCGAGGCGTGGGCGGGTAACGCGGAAAACAGCGCCAGTGCCCCGCTGACCGCAACGGCGAGACGGCATTTGCGTAAGCATAATTTTTTCATCAGCATCACATTGTCCCTGTTAAATAAATATTCGTTATTTAACAGGCAAGATGCATACCAGATCTGAATTGCCGTGAAATAAGTGGGAAATAATGGATAAAATAAGGATGCCTTATATTATCCCAATGATTTATCTGAAAAAATAAACCTGACTTATCTTTTTGCACCGCCAGCGGGAATTCTGTTGCAGAATTGCACCAGCCGATTTTCCTGCAGCCGATATCATCACGGTGCGTGACCTTATATAAAATAAATTCATAATCCGCGCCCGGTTATTAATTTAGAAACAGGTATACTGTCGATTATTGCCGATCTTAAGGACCCGATGACCGTGCGTTTCTCTGCCCTACTGCCGTTGCTGCTTGTCTCTCTGCCCGCCGTTGCCAGCGGTAAATGTACCCTCACCGATCCCACGCTGACGCTGCAAAGCTATACCGTTAATCCACAGCGCGAGCGCATCGTGATGTACTGGAAAAAAGCGGATGGCGAGGCCTTTGGCTCACTGCGCGCGCTGCTGGCGGATAGCCCTCAGGCCGATCGTATCCAGATGGCAATGAACGGCGGCATTTACGATAAGGCCTACGCCCCGCTGGGGCTGTATATCGAAAAAGGGGTACAGAAGGTTCCGCTCAACCGCGCCTCCGGCGGCGGCAACTTTTTTATCCGTCCCGGCGGGGTGTTTTATCTTCAGGGGCAAAAAGCAGGGATCGCCAGCCTCGATAAATTTACGCCCTCACCAGCGGTCACCTACGCCGTGCAGTCCGGCCCGATGTTAATTGAAAACGGTAAGATCAACTGGCGGCTGAAGCCTTCCGCCAGCTCGCGCAAGCTGCGCAACGGCGTCGGCATTAACCGCCAGGGAGAAGTGGTGTTTATGCTGAGCGAACGCGAAACCAATTTCTATGATTTTGCCTGCTATGCGCAGTCCACCCTCAACGTGCGCCAGATGCTCTATCTCGACGGCACCATCTCAAAGATGTACCAGAAAGGCGGCAGCATCCCGTGGCAGTACCACCCGTTCGTCACCCTGATAGCAGTAGAGCGTAAATAACTCAGCCTGTACCACCAGACCGTAGCCCGGCCCAGCGTAGCGCAGGCCAGGCTAATCCTGGTGGCACCGCCTATATCCGCCGATGCCCCCATTCGCGCAGGCGCTGGAACAGCACGAACAGTGAGGGGATGAACACGATGCCAATCACCGTCGCTACCAGCATACCGCTGAAAACGGTGGTGCCGATGATGCGTCGGCTCTGCGCCCCGGCGCCGGTGGCGAGCATCATCGGGATAATCCCGATGATAAACGACACCGCCGTCATCAACACCGCGCGAAAACGCCGGGTGGCCCCTTCGCGGGCGGCGTCGACCACCGACATCCCCTCTTCTCGCCTGGCCCGCGCAAACTCAACGATCAGAATCGCATTTTTGGCGGCCAGGGCGATGAGCAATATCAGCCCGATCTGCACATACACATCATTGGCATATCCTGCCAGCCACAGCCATAGCAGCGCCCCGCCGATAGCAAACAGCACCGACAGCATTACGCTGGCCGGCAGCGTCCAGCTCTCATACTGCGCCACGAGGAACAGCCACGCCATCGCCACCGCCGCCAGCACGATCCACACCGCCTGGTTCCCGGTTTGCTGCTCCTGCCACGAAATCCCGCTCCACGCGTAGTCATACCCCTGCGGCAGATGGGCCTGTAAAATCTGCTCCATGGCGTTCATCGCCGTGCGGCTGCTGACTCCCTCACTCGCCGAACCGCTGACGGATACCGACGGGAACTGGTTATATTGCTGGATGAACGGTGCACCTACGGTCGGCGTGATCGTCACCAGATTGCTCAGCCGAATGCGCTCGCCGCTGTTGCTGCGCACAAAGAGCTCGCCGATCTGCGACGCGCGCTCGCGCCACTGCATCTCGTTTTGTATCACCACATGGTACACCCGGTTGTTGATACTGAAATCGCCGACGCGGGTACCGCCAAATGCCGTTTGCAGGCTGTTGAAGACCCGCGATACCGGTACATCCAGCCGCGCCGCCTGGTCACGGTCAATGTTGAGCGTCAGCTGCGGTACATTGCTGCTCCAGGTGGTGAACACCCGGCTCAGTTGCGGGTGCTGGTTCGCCTTCTGCAGTACCTGACGGGTCACCTGTTCCAGCTCCGCCGGAGACTGCCCGTCCTGGGCCAGAATACGTAAATTAAAGCCGGATGCGGTCCCCAACCCCGGCAGCGTCGGCGGCGCAAAGGTCATGATCGTCGCTTCCGGCAAGCCCAGCAATTGACCCTGCAGCCTGTCCATTACCGTCTCCAGCGGCGGCCGCTGATCCCACGCTTTCAGCATCACCGAAATAAACCCGCCATTGGACGCGCTGGTACCGTTAAGGATATTGAAACCTGAAACCTGAATCACATCCTCGACCGCCGGGTTCGCCAGCAGCAGCTCTCGCGCCTGGGTCATCACCGCTTCCGTACGCTCCAGTGAAGCGGCTTCCGGCAGCTGCACGCTGGCAAAGAAGTAACCCTGATCCTCTTGCGGCAAAAATCCCTTCGGCATATGCATAAAGCTGAACACCACTACCGCAGCGGCGGCCACCGTCGCCATCAGCGCCAGCCACGGGCGACGATTCATCCGCCCGATCAGCGCACCATAGCCATCGCGGACCTTATCAAGGCCACGATTAAACCCGCGCCAGACCGCCGTCGGCTGAGCGGGGCGCGGGCGCAACAGCAGCGCGCACAGCGCCGGCGTCAGAGTTAACGCCACCACGCTCGATACCGTTACCGCCGTCGACAGGGTGACGGCAAATTGCCGGTACAGTTCGCCAACAATGCCCGGCAGCAGCGCCACCGGCACAAACACCGCCAGCAGGACCAGGGTGGTGGCCACCACCGGCCCGGCGATCTGCCGCAGCGCCTGCGCCGTCGCCTCTTGACGAGCGACCCCTTCAGCCATCTTCGTCTCTACGCTTTCGACCACTACAATGGCGTCATCCACCACCATGGTCAGGGCAAGAATAATGGCGAATAAGCTCAGGGTATTGGCGCTGTAGCCCAGCAGATAAAGCACGGCAAAACTGCCAATCAGCGACACCGGGATCGCCAGGGTGACGATCAACGTGGCCCGCCAGCTCTGCAGGAACAGCGAAACGACCACCACGACCGCCAGCAGGGTCAGGGCCAGCGAGACGCCAATCTCTTTGATCGTCGCCGCCACAAAACGGGTGGTATCGAACTTCACCTCCCAGGTCATATCGGCCGGGAAACGGCTGTGCAGACGCGTCAGTTCGGCACGAACCGCCGCCGCGACCTGCAGGGCATTCGCCGTTGGCGTCGGGTAAATGCCGAGATAGGCAGAGTCTTTGCCGTTCAGCTGCGCCCCAGAGCTGTAGCTGCGCGCTCCCAGCTCGATGGTCGCCACGTCGCTAAGGCGCACCAGTTGCCCCAGTTCACCGCTGCGGATAATTATCTGGCTAAAGCTTTGCGCATCGTTCAGCCGCCCGATGCCGTTGATGGTCAGCGTTTGCTGCTGACCGTTGAATACCGGCGGCGTCCCGACCTGGCCGGCGGCCCCCTGTACGTTCTGTTCGCGTAGCGCCTGGGCGATATCATCGGTGGTCACGTTGAGGGCATTCATACGATCCGGCCGCAACCAGATCCGCATGCTGTAGTCGCGGGCGCCGAACATCTGCACTTCGCCGACGCCGGGCAGACGAGCCAGCGCTTCCCGCACCTGGGTGCTGGCATAGTTGCTGACGAACAGCGGCGAGAGGGTTTCCAGCGGTGAGTAGAGGCTGACGCCCATCAGCAGGTTACTCGCCCGCTTACGCACCTGCACCCCGTTCTGCTGCGCATCGGCAGGCAGCTGCGCCAGCGCCTGGGAGACGCGGTTTTGCACGTCAATCGCTGCCAGATCGGCATCGGTGCCGGCGGCAAAGGTCAGGCTCAGGCTGTAGCTGCCCTCATCAGAACTGGTGGATTCCATATACAGCATATGGTCCACGCCGTTGAGCTGGGTTTCCAGCGGCGCGGCGATGGCCTCCGCCACATCCGCCGCGCTGGCGCCGGGCCAGCTGGCGCTGACATTCACCACCGGTGGCGTAATTTGCGGATATTGCTCAACCGGAATCACCTTCAGCGCCACCGCGCCAACAAACGTCAGCAACAGCGCGATCACCATCGCAAAACGAGGACGACGAATAAAAAACGTTAGCATCCTTTTACCTTCCCTGGTTCAACAGCTGAACGCTGGCGCCGTCACGCAGGCGCTGAGCACCTTCGGTCACGACACGCTCGCCGGCGCTTAACCCTTTGGTGACGACAAACTGCTGTCCCTGCTGTCCGTCGAGCGTTAAACGACGCTGGGCGACGGTGCCGTTATCCGCCACCACCCAACTAAAGAACCCCTGCGCATCCTGCTGGACGGCCGCCACCGGCACCATCAGGCTCTCCTGCGGCTGACGCGGGCTGAAAATGACCGACACGCTGCCGCCTGGCAGCAGGCGATGCTGCGGATTAGCAAACTCCGCCCGCAACACCACGCTGGCGGTACGGCTGTCGATCCGGTTATCGACGGAGGTCAAAACCCCCTCTTCACGCGTCCCCTCGGGGGCAATCTGCGCGACCCACGCCTGCTTCAGCGCGCTGATATCGGCATGCTGCCCGGCCTTGCTGTAAAACGCCGCTTCATCTAAGGCGAAAGAGACGCGAACCGGGTCAAGCTGCACGATATCGACCAGCATGCCGCTGCCCGGCCCCACCAGGCTGCCAACATGAAAGCGGCTGTGGCCGATGCGCCCGCTTACCGGGGAGTCGATTCGGGTGTAATCGAGCGTGATTTGCTGCGTCGTCACGCGGGCTTTGGCCTGTTCAACGGCGGCGGCGGCTACATCGCGCTGCATCCGGGCGTTATCGACATCGTTGCGGCTGATGGAGTGGTTATTTTTCAGTTGCTGATAGCGGTTCAGCAGTTGCTGGGCCTGGCGTAATGACGCCTGGGCGCTTTTCAGCTCGGCGTTGGCCAGCGCCAGCGCGGCGCGCGGCTGGGCGTCATCCAGGGTAAACAGCCGGTCGCCCTGCTTAACGTACTGCCCGTCCTGGAAGTGGCGCTGCACAATACTGCCTTCGGTACGCGCGCGGATTTCTACGTCATGAATGGCTTCGATACGGCCGGGGATCTGGCGCTCGGCCGTATAGGACTGGCGTTCGACGGCGGTCGCGCGGACCGGCGTTGCGGGGGCAGCCGTTGCCGTTAAGGCGCAACCGGTCAGGCCAACGGTCACCAGGACCAGGCGCATAATTTTTCTCATTGCGATTCCTTGCAGATGGTGCAGCGCCCCCGAAT
Source organism: Klebsiella sp. R390 (assembly GCF_051131745.1). Taxonomy (NCBI): domain Bacteria; kingdom Pseudomonadati; phylum Pseudomonadota; class Gammaproteobacteria; order Enterobacterales; family Enterobacteriaceae; genus Klebsiella; species Klebsiella sp. R390. Next base: position 1,322,638 of record NZ_CP180445.1, read on the forward strand.
GACGAGGGCGCTGGCAGGTCAGACGGTTTTACGTAACGGTCGGGTCAGACGCTTTTCAATTTCCACCACCAGGAACATCCCCAGGCCAATGACCAGGGTGATCAGCCAGTAGCGCAGCGGCAGCGACTCGGTGCCAAACATGGTCTGCATAAACGGCAGGTAGATAATCGCCAGCTGCAGGAGCAGCAGCACGCCGCTGACCATCCAGATCCCTTTGTTGCGCAGGAGGCCGATATTCAACGAGAAGCTCTCGCTGCTGCGGCAGTTAATCATGTACAGCCACTGGGCGGTGACCAGCATCTGCAGCAACACGGTACGGATAAACTCCGGGCTATGGCCGCGTGGCGCAAGCCAGGCCTCAAGAATAAAGGCGGCCACGGCAATCATGGTGCCGACGAAGGCAACACGCCAGACGGCGAAGGCATCCATCACATGCTGACCGGTTTTACGCGGCGGGCGGTGCATCACATTGCGCTCTGCGGCTTCAAACGCCAGGCCGAAGGAGAGCGTGGCGGAAGTCGCCATATTCATCCACAGAATCAATACCGGCGTCAGCGGAATAATGTTCCCCGCCAGCAGGGCAATGATAATCAGCAGCCCCTGTGCCAGGTTGGTGGGCATGATAAACAGGATCGTTTTCTTCAGGTTGTCGTAGACGCGACGTCCCTCTTTGACCGAGCTGGCGATGGTGGCGAAGTTATCGTCCGTCAACACCATGTCGGCGGCTTCTTTGGTCACTTCTGTCCCTTTGATGCCCATCGCGATACCGACGTCGGCCTGGCGCAGCGCCGGGGCATCGTTGACGCCATCGCCGGTCATTCCGACCACTTCGCCGCTCTCCTGCAGCGCTTTCACCAACCGCAGTTTATGCTCCGGACTGGTGCGGGCAAAAATGTCGTACTCCACCGCCGCTTTGGCCAGCTCGCGGTCATCCATATGCTCCAGCTGATAGCCGGTCATCGCCTGGCTGCTGTTGGTGATCCCCAGCATCTGGCCAATGCTCATCGCCGTCTGCGGGTGATCGCCGGTAATCATCTTCACGCGGATCCCTGCGGTCTGGCAGGCATGGATCGCATCAATGGCTTCCGGGCGCGGCGGATCCATCATCCCGGCAATACCGAGGAACACCAGTCCCTCACGCAGGTCATCATGGGTCAACGTCGTGCTGCCAGCAGCAGCCGGTTTGCATGCGGCGGCGACCATTCGCAGTCCCTGGCTGGCGAAACGGGAGATCTCATTCTCCCAGTACTGCAGATCGAACGGTACGACACCCTGCTTCGTCATCTGCTGGCGGCACATCGCAAAGAGAACGTCCGGTGCGCCGGTGATTAGCACCCGCTCTTCCCGATCGATTTTCTGATGCGTCGCCATATACTTGTACTGTGAGTCGAACGGAATTTTAGCCACCAGCTGGGTTGCTACCGCCGGCAGTCCGGCTTTCGCCGCCAGCACTTTTAACGCCCCTTCGGTAGGCCCGCCGGTGATCCCCCACAGGCCGCGCGCGTCTTGTACCAGCTGGCTGTCGTTGCACAGGTCGATGGTGCGCAGATACGTATCCAGCACGCTACCTGCTTTAATCTGTACCGGCTCGTCGCTGCCCTCGAGATAGATATTGCCCTGCGGCTCGTAGCTGTTACCTTCCACGCGATAGCAGCAGTCGGCGGTGATAATCGCTTTCACCGTCATTTCGTTCATCGTCAAGGTGCCGGTTTTATCCGAGCAGACCACGGTCATCGCCCCCAGGGTTTCGACCGTCGGCAGCTTACGGATAATGGCGTGTTTACGCGCCATGGCCTGAACGCCCAGCGAGAGGATAATGGAGATAATGGCCGGCAACCCTTCCGGTACGGCGGCCACCGCAAGGCTAATCAGCGACAGCAGCAGTTCGCCCATCGGGATATCGCGCAGCGCCAGGCTGAAGACAAACAGGGCCGCCATCATCGCGAGGATAATGACGAAAATCGCTTTACCCAGCTTATCCATCTGCACCAGCAGCGGCGTGCGGTGTTTCTCGATACCCGCCATCATCTGGTTGATGTGCCCAAGCTCGGTATCCTGCCCGGTCTCGGTCACAACGCCAACGCCGCCGCCAGCGCTGATGGTGGTGCCAGAAAAGAGCATGTTGGTACGGTCGCCGAGCGGCAACTCCCCTTGCAGCGCGGCGGTGGTTTTATCCACCACCGTCGATTCGCCGGTGAGGATGGCTTCTTCCACCCGCAGGTTGTGGGTTTCGATAAGACGCATGTCCGCCGGCACGCGGTCGCCCGCCCGCAGAATGACGATATCGCCCGGCACCAGTTCACGAGTCGGCAAGGTTTCGTGCTTGCCGTTACGCTGCACCCGCGCGTTGCTCGACAACATGTTGCGAATACCCTGCAATGATTTTTCGGCGTTGCTCTCCTGAACGTGGCCAATCAGCGCATTGATAACCGTAACCCCGAGGATCACCAGGGTATCCACCCAGTGCCCCATCGCGGCCGTCAGCACGGCAGCAGCCAGCAGGACAAAGATCAGGACGTCGTTAAAGTGGGCGAGGAAACGCAGCCAGGCCGGCTTGCTTTTCTTTTCAGGGAGGGCGTTAGGGCCAAAAGATTTCAGGCGCTCAGCCGCATCGGCACTACACAGGCCCTCAGCGCGGCTTTTTTTCTGGATCAGCACCTCGTCAACGCTCTGCTGGTACGCCTGTCGGGGCGTGGCATCTCCAGCGGGAGTTGTATTATTAGAGTTCATCATTTTGGTCAAAATAAGTTTTCCTTTTAAATTCCGTGAATCGGAAAGCCTGAAATCATTTCTGGCCAATGAATAAATACATCGCAAGCGGACACGAACTAACGTGATTCAATGCAATATTTAAACCCTCGCAAAATTAAAAAACTATGATAAGTTAATTCTTCATAGTAAATATCGCAGAGTAATATTAAACCATCATCAAACGAGGTTAACATGTTTGGAATCTATCGCGGACGCCGCCTGGCACTGTACATCCTGCTAGCCATCATTATCGCCACCCTGGTGGGATATAGCACCTATACTTTTGTAAAACTGATGGCCGGATAATGACGTTAACTGACATTTTAATGCTATTAATTTAATTACAAATAATACTCAAATTATTAACGAGGGTGTAAGGATAAATAATATAAGAGCTACGACGAACAACGTAGAATAATAACGAGGGAAAGCATATTGCGTTAGCCGGTTTTTTCCCGGACAATATGTTTTTTAACTGATGATTAACAAAATAATGAAGCATCCGCTCGAAACGCTACTGTCTGCCGCCGGTATTTTATTGCTGGCCTTGCTCTCATGTTTACTGCTGCCAGCGCCCTCACTCGGGCTGACGCTGGCGCAAAAGCTGGTCGATACCTTCCATCTGATGGATCTCAACCAGTTTTACACCCTGCTTTTTTGCCTGTGGTTCCTGGTGCTGGGTACGGTCGAATATGTGGTGTTACGTTGGATCTGGCGCCGCTGGTTTTCGCTGGATCGCTAAGCCGGTAAAATCACGCAGCCCGGCCACCAGCGCCTCGCACCAGGCCGCATAGTCATGGCCGCTGGAAGAAGGATGGAAGCTGACCCGATAGCCTTTTTCACGCAGCGCCTGCTCAAACGCGCGGGTATGACAGAATACCCCGCCGTTAGCCCCAGAGCTTTCAAAGCGGCCCGCCTGCAGCCAGAAACGCACCGGGTAGCGCGGCGACTGCTGATACTGGCGCGTTAACCAACAGGCCTCTTCATCTTTTGGCGCCCACCAGTAAGCTCCCGACAGGCTGAGGACATTGGCAAACTGGCGCGGATAGCGCAGCGCCACCCAGGACGCCGCCAGCCCGCCGTAGTTCGCGCCCGCCACCACGGTTTTTTGCCGCGTGAGGTTCAGCCCCTGCTGGCGTAGCCAGGGCAGCAGTTCGTGGGCCATAAAGTCGGCAAAGAAGGGATTCGGCTGCAGCTCCTTCATCCGTCGCGCCTGATCGAGGCTATCGATAAACACCACGTTCACCGGCGGCACCATATGGTGGGCAATCAGATTATCCAGCACGTTGGCAAAACGGTATTCATCCTGATAGGTTTTGCCATCAAGCAGCAGCAGCGTCCAGCGCGCGGGCTGTGGCAGGCGTGGCCGATAGATCCGAACTTCCCGGGTATTTTGCAGATAATCACTGCGGAGGGGGTGGCGGGTCAGGGTGCCATAGCGCAGCGGTTGCGCCATCCGGCGTGGAGTACAGTAGCGTGCCGGATCCAGCGCCAGCAAAGAATGGCGGCCCCAGCGATCGCTGGCGTGGTTGATCGTGTGTGGATTGAGCGGATCGGCCTGAGCGCTGATCAGAATCGCTCGCCGTAGCTCATCTCCTACCCCGTCAACCAGCGGCACATCCGGCGCCAGCTGATACTGCATCAGCGTATCGGCCGGAACAACATAGCTGCGAAACCAGACGTCAGAACCGCCAAGCCGGAATAACGGCTCGTGCTCTCCTGCGGGCGATCCCAGCACAAAGACATTGTTCTGCGCCCCGCGCCACAGGAAAGTGACCCGCTTGTACCCTGCATCTACCGGCTCCACCATCGGCGTGCCTTCAAGCTCTCGCTCGTGCCAGAAAGACGCCGTACAACCGCCCGCCGCCAGGGTCCGCTTCAGCGCCTGCAAACGCGGGCTGATGGGATCCTGCGTCTGGCTTTTGCTCAACGCGGTAGTCTCTTTCATCCGCCAGCAAAAACGCCAGCGGGCCCCTTCCTGGCCGTGGAAAACCAACGCCGAAGGACGATTCACTGGCAGGGAAAACAGCAACAACTGTTCACCGTCCGGCGGCCCGTCCGTCAGCAGCGTACGCAGGCGACGGTTATTTTCATCCAGTAACCGGGCGTCGGTCACCCCGTAAATCGTTGCCGTAACGTAATTCACACCCAACGTCGGCAGATCAAAACAGACCTCACCGCTGGCATCGAATTTTCCCTGCAACTCCCCCTGCAGAGAGGGGGACTCGCCGTCGATCGCCGCCGCAGGCAGAGCACTCTCCCCTACCTGCAGACCACTCCATGCCCTCTTCATCGCCCGGTTTATCCTTGTCAGAATTTACCAGTAACGCTAATGCAAATGGTAATGATTTGCAATAACACGCATAGCGATGACCAGTCCGTTGACGCTCCGCCGGTTACCCGGCGGCGGGCTTTTAGTGGGCGCTGTTGTGGTTATCTTTGCGGTAGGCACCCGGCGGTTGATGGAACGTGCGGGTGAAAATGCGGGTAAACGTCTGCTGCGAATCAAAGCCGTATTTCAGGCAGATATCATAGACCCGCTGATCGGTGTCACGCAGGTCACGCGCCGCCATCCGCAGCTTACGCTCGCGGATATAGCGTCCCAGACTCTCCCCTTTGTATTGTAAAAAGAGACGTTGCAAATGCCATTTCGAATAACCGGAGTGGCGAGCAATATCGTCAATACGCAGCGGTTGATGCAAATTATCATCGATCCAGCCGACAATCGTCTCAATGACCTGAGCGGAAATAGTCATCAGTTCTCTCCCCCGTTGAAACACACTGGCAATTACCGCCACCAGCGATGAAATGATTGTGTGCGATCGGCAACCCAAACCGGTTCGCCCTGCATCGGCGTTAACAGCCGCCATGGTCGGTCTTTGCTCGCCTCAGCCAGCTTGATGTACGGGTCGTCCCAGCTGTGTTTTGCCAGCACAAAGCGCCCCGCGTGTCCCGGCAATACCGCCCGAGCGCGCAGATCGTCGGCGGCCTGCGCCGTTTCGTCAGGCATCATATGAATGTATTTCCAGTCCTGGTCGTACTGACCGTTCTCCAGAATCGCCAGATCCACGGCACCAAACTGTTCGCCGATGGCTTTAAAGTGCGGGCCGTAGCCGCTGTCGCCGCTGTAGTAAATCTTCTGCTGCGGGGTGACGAACATAAAGCTGGCCCACAACGTCTGATTGCGTTTCAGCCCACGCCCGGAGAAATGACGCGCTGGCAGCACATGGACCGTCAGTTCATCACTGACCGGTACTGCTTCATTCCAGTCAGCCTCGCTGATTTTCGCGCCGTCCATTCCCCAGTAACGCAGATGTGAGCCGACACCGAGCGGCGTCACCACGTGTCTGATTTTCGGCATCAGCGCTTTGATGGTGGCGTAATCGAGATGATCATAGTGATCGTGGGAGATAATCAGCAGGTCGATCTCCGGCATGTTCTCTGCCCGCCAGGGATAGTCACCGGGGAAGGCTTTATTGAGGAAAGAGAACGGTGCGGCATAGTTGCTAAAGACCGGGTCGATCAGGATCCGTTTGCCGGCCAGTTGCAGATACCAGGAAGAGTGGCCGAGCCACACCATCGCATCCTGCCCTACCGGCAGGCTGGCAAGATCGGTTTTCACCAGCGGCAGCGGCTGTGCCGGGCGCGCATTTTCGCGCTTAACGACCAGAAACTCCCACCAGGCAGCCAGCATATTTTTCTGTCCGGTAAAACCTGGCGTGGGCAGCTGATTATGGAACTGGCCGTCACGGTAGTTCGGCGACTGTTCCACCAGGCTAAGCTGAGCACCCTGCGGCGCACGACCAAACCCGGCATTTAACACAAACGGCAAAGCGGTTGCTGAGGCTAATAACATGATGGCGACCACGCTTAGAGTGACACGGTTCATAACCTGACCAGATGAAACCCTCTATCCTGAGGGTTGTGTGATAACACTTGATTATGAGTGAGTAAGCACTCATTATTAGGAAAGCAGCGAAAGTCGTCAAGACGATTTTCAAATTTTGACATACGCCGTTGCAGTGGCATGTCCAGGCATGCTTAGATCGGGGTTTCATCACATGTGAGGTAAATTGTAGTGGCTCGTCCTAAGAGTGAAGATAAAAAGCAAGCGTTACTGGAGGCCGCAACCGCCGCCTTTGCCCAGTCGGGCATCGCCGCCTCAACCTCCGCCATTGCCCGCAGTGCCGGGGTGGCCGAGGGAACGCTGTTCCGCTATTTCGCCACCAAGGATGAGTTACTCAACGAACTGTACCTCGCGATTAAAAGCGGCTTAGTCCAGTCGATGGTGAACGGGCTGACGCCAAATGAAAAACGGCCGAAAGAGAACGCCCGCAACATCTGGAACAGCTATATCGACTGGAGTATTCGCCACCCGATGGAGCACAAAGCGATCCGCCGGATGTCGCTGAGCGAGCGCATCACCGACGAAACCCGGGCCCGGGTCAAAGAGATGTTTCCCGAACTCAACGAGATGTGCCAGACCTCCGTTAAACCGGTCTTTCAGAGTGAAACCTTCGGTGCCTTTGGCGATGCGCTGTTCCTTTCTCTGGCGGAAACCACCATCGAATTTGCCAGCCATGACGTGAAACGGGCGCCTGAAATCATCGCCCTCGGGTTTGAAACCATGTGGCTGGCCCTCCACGTGAAAGATGAATAATGGATAATATCTCGCTGCACGCCAGCGCCCATCGTCTGGCCCTGGCCTACCCGTTTACCGAGCACTGCTGGCCGTTTGGCCCGGAGTACGACGTCTTTAAAGTGGGCGGGCGCATTTTTATGATCACCATGACCCTTCGCGGTCGTGCGCTGGTCAATCTGAAAGCCGAACCACAAAAATCCCTGCTCAATCAACAGATTTACCGCAGCATTGAGCCGGGTTATCACATGAATAAAAAGCACTGGATCACGGTGGTGCCCGGCGAGGATATCAGTGAGGATCTGCTGGCTGAACTGGTTGATGATTCCTGGCATCAGGTGGTGAACAAGCTGGCAAAACGCGATCAGAAACGATTACGCCCGGAGCGATTTTCAGGCTAACACGATAAGTGTTATCGCATTTTTGTCTCTTATCATTCCCTCGCCTTCGCTGTACTCTGCTGTCACTAACCGCTCCGTCCGGGAGCACTCAAATTACCTTGAGCATAAGCAGTGAGGAAGAGTTATGGATATTATCTCCGTCGCCTTAAAGCGCCACTCCACGAAAGCCTTTGATGCTTCTAAAAAACTGACTGAGGCGGAAGCCAACGGCCTGAAAACCCTGCTGCAATTCAGCCCGTCAAGCACCAACTCTCAGCCGTGGCACTTTATTGTCGCCAGCACCGACGAAGGGAAAGCGCGGGTCGCGAAAGCCGCCAGCGGCACCTACGTCTTCAACGAACGTAAAATCCTCGATGCGTCTCATGTGGTGGTGTTCTGTGCGAAGACCGCGATGGACGATGCCTGGCTGACCCGTGTGGTTGACCAGGAAGAGGCCGACGGCCGTTTCGCCAGCCCGGAAGCCAAAGCCGCGAACCATAAAGGCCGCGTGTTCTTTGCCGATATGCACCGCAAAGAGCTGCAGGATGACAATCACTGGATGGCGAAACAGGTGTACCTCAACGTCGGTAACTTCCTGCTCGGCGTGGCGGCTCTGGGGCTGGACGCGGTGCCGGTTGAAGGCTTCGATGCCGCGATCCTCGATGCCGAGTTTGGCTTAACCGAGCAAGGACTTACCAGCGTGGTCATCGTTCCGGTGGGTCACCACAGCGTCGAAGATTTCAACGCCGCACTGCCGAAATCACGCCTGCCACAGGCGACGACCATCACCGAGATTTAACCCTCCCGCGCACGCCGCTCGCCGGCGTGCCAGATTTTCTCTGCATACCGCCCCAGGATCGCCAGCGATACCGCCAGGATCAGGAAGAACACCACCTTGTGCATACTCTCCCAGAAATATTCGAAAAAACGGGTGTAGAGGTTAATGCCGAGAAACGTCAGGCCAAACCCGCGCAGCATCCCGTCCTCGGTTTTCAGACTGATGTAGATACAGATCCCAGCCGCAATACCAAATAACAGCGCCCACGGCAGCCGCTGCGCCTGAGAAATGCTGTACCAATGGTCGGGGTCGTGATAGCCGAATATCGACAGGATCCACAGGGCGATAAACAGCCAGGTCAACCCCATCGCTTTACTGACGGTCAGCAGCCGACGCTGCCCCAGCCAGTGGCGTAACAGCCAGCACAGCGCCAGCATCACCCCGGAAAACAGCACAAAGCGCAGCGGGTAGCTCATGCCTAACCAGTAAGCTCCCCACCCCGATACATAGCCGGTTTCCGCGCCAAACCAGTTGCCCAACGCCAGCAGGAAAAACAGCCACACCAGCCCGGAGCGGGCGGCGATACCAATGGCGCCATAGATAGCGCAGCCCACCAGAAACAGCGGTGCGATATGGCCGCTGCCGTTATCCAGCCGCTCGCCAAGTTGCCAAATGGCCACCGCGGTAAAGACCACCCCGACAAACAGAATCGCCTCGGTGCTGTAGTGCCAGTGCTGCTCCCGCCGCTGGCGACGAAAGCCCCACAGGTAGCAGCCGAGCGCAATTGCCGACGGCAGTACGATCCGCGCCAGCGCCGAATCACGGAACAGAACCGCCAGCCAGGCCAGCAGTTCGCTGTCGGCAAACAGACTGCCCAACGCGATCAACAGGCAGGCCAGCGCCGTCCAGAAGGCGTAGCGGCTCAGGCGCTGCCAGTCAAAAGGCGTCACCTCCAGCGTGCCCGCCAGCCGCTGGCGTTCTGCCTCGCTCAACGCCCCTGCGGACTGCCACTCATCCAGCGCCCGGGCAATCACCCGATGTTGTTTCCTGGTTACGTTCATCTGCGTTCCCTGTGGTTATCAGTAGAGTGCATCCTGCTTATCCAGCCATGCCAGCGCCTGTTCGCCAGACTCGTCCATCGGCAGATAAACCAACAGCCGTGCGCCATTACGCGGGGCGGAATACCAGTACATCTGTTGCAGACTGAAACGCCCGAGTTGCGGATGGTTGAAGTGTTTGACCTGATTCTCCACGCCGCGGACTTCATAACGTTGGTGCCACAGCGTTTCAAACTCGGCGGAGGCGGCAAAGAAGCGCGCCAGTTTATTCTCCCACAGCGGATCGCCCCGATGTTCGGCCATCGCCGCGCGGAAATAGGAGACAAAGGTCGGCAGCACATCGCGGTTTTCGATGCGGCTGCGCCAGATGTCGTTGGTCAGATAGAGATAAATACAGTTGCGGTCTTCTTCGGCGAGTTGGGCGAAATCAATCCCCATCAGGCGGCAAAAGCTGTCGTTCCACGCGACAATATCGAAGTTGGGTTTCTGAATGCTCGCCGGCTGCGGCATCAGGCTGTCAATCAGCCGACGGGTTCCCGGGCTGATGGCATCGCAGACCGCCGCCGACGGTGCCTCCGGTGGCGTCAGGCCGGCCAGCACGAACAGGTGGCGGGTTTCCAGCGGGCTGCACTGCAGGGCGTTCGCCACCCCCACCAGCACCGCTTCCGACGGGTTCACCTCGCGCCCCTGCTCCAGCCAGGTGTACCAGGTGACGCCGACATCCGCCAGCATTGCGACTTCTTCACGGCGTAGACCCGGCGTGCGCCGTCGTCCGACCCGCGGCAGACCAAGCCGTTGCGGATCCAGACTCTCGCGGCGGGCGCGCAGAAATGCCCCCAGCTGCTTACGGCTGTCATCGGGTGCGATTGATAGTGCTTCCCGTTGCGGCATTCCCGTCATATATCCTCCAGCATGGTAGTACCAATACCAGTATAGACAGGAACTGGTACCCGTTTAATTTATCGGTAATGCTACGACCATCCGCTGAATGACGCAATGGAGCGATCCGATGAATTCGTCTGCTGTTTCACCCGGCCGTGCCGGTTTACTGCTGCTGTTGACCGGCCAGATGCTGCCGCTGATCGACACCTCAATTACTAACGTAGCGCTGGATTCGATAACCCACTCCCTCGATGCCAGCGCCACCCAACTGGAGCTGATTGTGGCGCTGTACGGCGTCTCGTTTGCGGTGTGCCTGGCGATGGGCAGCAAGCTGGGCGATAACTACGGCCGCCGTCGGCTGTTTATGTGGGGCGTGGTGCTTTTTGGCCTCGCTTCCCTGCTGTGTGGCATGGCGGGTTCCATCGGCGAATTGCTGGCGGCCCGCACGCTGCAGGGCGCAGGGGCGGCGCTGATCGTGCCGCAGGTTCTCGCCACCCTGCACGTCACCCTGAAAGGGACCGCCCATGCCCGCGCCATTAGCCTGTACGGCGGGATCGGCGGGATTGCATTTATTGTCGGGCAGATGGGCGGCGGCTGGCTGGTATCGGCCGATATCGCCGGGCTGGGCTGGCGTAACGCGTTCTTTATTAATGTCCCGATCTGCCTGCTGGTGCTGGCGTTTAGTCAGCGCTTTGTGCCGGAAACCCGGCGTGAGGCCCACGCCGCCATTGACTGGCAGGGTACTTTCAGCCTGGCGCTGATCCTCTGCTGTCTGCTGTTTCCAATGGCGCTGGGCCCGGAGCTGCACTGGCCCTGGACGTTGCAGCTAATGCTGCTGGCGGTGCTGCCGCTGCTGGTCTGGATGCGGATAAGCGCGCTGCGTAAACAGCAACGCGGCGAGCAGCCGCTGCTGCCTCCGCGCCTGTTGAAGCTCACCAGCATCCGTTTCGGTATGGCGATCGCCCTGCTGTTCTTTAGCGCCTGGTCCGGCTTTATGTTCTGCATGGCGCTGACGATGCAGTCCGGACTGGGGATGTCCCCGTGGCAGTCGGGCAACAGCTTTATCGCCCTTGGGATCGCCTATTTTGTCTCTGCGTTATATGCACCGAAGCTGATTGCACGCTACAGCATGGGACGCATTCTGCTGACCGGCCTGGGGATACAGATAGCCGGCCTGCTGCTGCTGATAGCCACCTTTCAACACTTCGGCCAGCACACCGCCGCGCTGGCGATGGTGCCGTCGACCGCGCTTATCGGCTACGGCCAGGCACTGATCGTCAATAGCTTCTATCGTATCGGAATGCGCGATATTAGCGCCTGCGATGCCGGTGCCGGCAGCGCGATTCTGAGCACCCTACAGCAGGCAACGCTGGGATTAGGCCCGGCGATCCTCGGTTCGCTGTTTTTAACCCTCGCCCAGCGCAGCGGCGGTAACTATCCCCAGGCGCTGATCGACTTCCTGGCTGTAGAGGTGGTGATGATGCTGCTATTAGGCGCCATTGCCCTGCGAATGCGCCATCATCTGAGCGTTCACCCGGTGGCGGCCGCCTCGTAAACCCGGTGCATCACGTCTGATTTGCATAATATACATCCAGCGGTCATCATAACCGCTGGATGTACAGGAGACGTTATGCAGGAATTAATATCGCAAATTGCCGCATTAGGCATCAAAATCACCGCAACTACTTCACTCGTCATTATCTTCGGCATTATTTTACTGACGGCGATCGTCGTTCATTTCATACTGCACAAAGTGGTGTTGCGCGCCTTCGAAAAACGCGCGCGGGCCAGTAGCCATTTGTGGCTGCAAATCATTACTCAGAACAAACTGTTTCACCGTCTGGCCTTTACCCTGCAAGGGATTATCGTCAATGTTCAGGCGGTCCTGTGGCTACAAAAAGGCAGTGAAGCTGCCGACATCGTCACCACCGCCGCCCAATTGTGGGTGATGATCTATGCCCTGCTCTCTTTCTTTTCGCTGCTCGATGTGGTGTTCAATTTATCGCAGAAGTTCGCCACCGCCTCGCAGCTTCCGCTCAAAGGGATCTTCCAGGGCATTAAGCTGGTCAGCGCCATTATCATCGGCATTCTGGTAATTTCGCTGCTGATTGGCCAGTCACCGGCCATTCTGATCAGCGGCCTGGGCGCCATGGCTGCGGTACTGATGCTGGTCTTTAAAGACCCGATCCTCGGCCTGGTAGCCGGGATTCAGCTCTCTGCCAACGACATGCTAAAACTCGGCGACTGGCTGGAGATGCCGAAATACGGCGCCGACGGCGCGGTGATTGATATTGGCCTGACCACCGTGAAGGTGCGTAACTGGGATAACACCATAACCACCATCCCCACCTGGTCGATGGTTTCAGACTCCTTTAAAAACTGGAGCGGCATGTCCGCCTCGGGCGGTCGGCGCATTAAGCGCAGCCTGAATATCGATACCACCAGCATCCATTTCCTTGATGAACAGGAGCAACAGCGCTTAATTCAGGCAAAACTGCTTAAGCCCTACATGGATTCGCGCCATCAGGAAATCAGCGAGTGGAATCAGCAGCACGCCGCCGACAATTCGGTACTGAATCTGCGTAAAATGACCAATATCGGTACTTTTCGCGCCTATTTACAGGAATATCTCCGCAATCACCCACGACTGCGTAAAGATATGACGATGATGGTCCGCCAGCTGGCACCGGACGCCGACGGCCTGCCGATTGAAATTTACTGCTTCACCAGTACGGTGGTGTGGGCTGAGTATGAGGAAATACAGGCCGATATTTTCGACCACATCTTCGCCGTGGTTGACGAATTTGGCCTGCGGATCCATCAGTCGCCGACTGGCAACGATATCCGCTCGTTAGCGGCGGTAGGCAGGAGCTAACGATCAGGTACTGGCGCGGTCGATGACGCGCCAGTCCATCATCACCCGCTCGGCAGCGGCGTCAGGATTATCGATTTTCTTCAACAGCAGCGTCACCGCGGTACGGCCAATCTCACGGGATGGCTGTTCAACGGTGGTCAACTGCGGCGAGACCATCTCCGCCAGTTCGGTGCCATCAAACCCCATCACCGCAATATCTTCCGGCACCCGCAGCCCGGCCTGAGCAATCGCGCGTAAGGCCCCCGCCGCCAGCGAATCCGCCACCGCAAACACCGCATCCGGCAACTCTTTCGCGGCCAGCAGCGTCTCCATGGCAGCTTTACCCGCGGCGGCGCTGAGATCGCTGGCATAGGCCACCTGCTGATAACCCATCCCCCGGACATGCAGGACGTTTTTATACCCACGTTCGCGCAGGCGAGCATAGCGATAGCTCAGGTCGTGGTTGATCAGGGCGATGCGCTGACGCCCGCGCTCCGCCAGGCGTGAGACCGCCCCTTGCGCCGCGTCAATGTCGTTGATGCCGACGCAGGAAATTGTGCCGCTATCGGCGTATTCGGCGCACTGCACCCAGGGTGCCTCACCGATCATCATCGTCAGCTCCGGCAGGCTGGCGAGGGCGTTCATGGTAATAATACCGTCAACCACTTTGCCCGACAGCAGCCGCAACCCCGAAGTGGAGCGTGCCAGATCGGAACCCGAGTTACACAGCAGGATGCGGTAGCCGTGCTTTTCCGCTTCTTCTTCAATCCCCTTCACCACTTCCGCGCAGAAGGGGTTGGCGATATTCGACACCATCACCAGAATCATGTAGCTCCGCGCCGTGCGCAGCTGGCGCGCCAGCAGGTTCGGCTGATAGTTGCTCTCTTTTATCGCCTGCAGCACGCGTTCACGGTTCTTCGGTTTCACGGTATCACTGTTATTCAGCACCCGTGAGACGGTGGCCACCGACACCCCCGCCAGGCGAGCAATCTTCTGAATTGACATAACGGCTGCATTTCCTGCGATAAAAGTTATTGTGCGCAGGCTATCATAAATACGCCGTCGATGGAGGCGTGGCGGGAGAAATCGCGATATTCACCGCGGCCTGGCGCCAGCCGTTAGGGGAAAACAACAAATAATCGGGGCTATTTTTCAGGCGCGGTCAGCGCGATGATAGCGTCGTAAATCTGAGCGCCGGGATGGTGCTGTTGTTCCACCTGGCCTGACATAATAATTACGTTAAGGATGATGCCACCATGAAGGTTAAAATCACGCTTCTTGCTATCGGCTGTTCACTCATTGCGCTCACCGGCTGTACCTCGTCTAAATCCTCACCGGAGCGTCACGCTTACTATTTCATTGCCCACCGTTCCGATTTTGTCGGCGGCAATTACGCCGTGAACCGCCAGGAGAACTACCGCCTCAATCTCCCGACCTTCACCGAAGCGTACCAGCGCGGACAGAAGGATCGGAGCAGCGGCGTCAGCGAAAGCGCAGCCCGCAGCAATGCCGAGGCGATCAAGCAGCAGATCGCCAAAGGGAGCCAGACGCAGCACGCCTTTAACGGCAACAGCAGCGACAAATGGGAACATCAAATGGAGAATAAAGACGCCGTGCTGTTCGGCAACGAACTTTCCGGCGCCTATCTGGATGGTTATCTCGGGGTGAAATAACGCCCTCTGCGCCACCCGGTGGCGCAGCGTTTTCCTGCTATCGCGCGACGCGAACCCAGCGCTGCTGCTGGTGACTTTGCAGAATGGCGTCAATGATATACATCACATCAGCCCCTTCATAGAACGAGGCGAAACGCCGGTGCTCTGCCTCCGGCATCCTCCCGGCACGCACTGCCTGATAAAAGCTCAGCATCATATTTTTAAAGGCATCCGGCCAGCCCTCAATATGCCCGCCCGGAAAATGGGCGCTGGCGGCGACATCGTGCTGCATCAGTCCGGGGTCGTCGCTGAGCAGCTGGTTTGGCTGCGCACGTTGACCAATCCACAAACGCTGCGGGACCTCCTGGTCCCACGCCAGCGAGCACTGGCTGCCGTTTAATTCCACTGCCAGGCGGTTCTTTCTCCCCGCGCTGACCTGCGACACGGTAAAGCAGCCTTTACTGCCGTCCTCAAAGCGAAACAGCACCGACCCCATATCTTCGGTATCCACCTGCCGCGCTTCATACTGCCTGTCTTTCTCTGTCTGGCTGAAGGTGGCCTCGCCCGCCACCGCCGCCTGTCGCGTCGGCCAGACGATAGAGAGATCCGCCATCACCTCGGTGATGCGTTTCCCGGTCATAAACTGCACCGTGTCGCACCAGTGGGAGCCGATATCCGCCACCGCCCGCGAGGCGCCGCCCAGCGCCGATTCCACCCGCCAGTTGTAGTCGGTTTGCCACAGCATCCAGTCCTGCAAATAGCTGCCGTGTGCTGAAAACAGCCGTCCGACCTGCCCTTCGCGCACCATGCTGGCGGCCTGCTGAACCATGGCAAACTGGCGGTAGACAAAGCTCACGCCGTGAACCACGCCAGCGTTTTCCGCCAGCGACACCAGCTCACGCGCCTCATCCGGCAGCATGCACAGCGGCTTTTCCGAGAACAGATGCAGTCCGGCACGCAACACCTGACGGTTAATCTCCGCGTGCAGATGGTTCGGCGTACAGTTATGCACCACCTGCAACCCCGGGTGCGCCAGCAGCGCCTCAACCTGCCCGTAGGCGTGAGCGACATTTAGCTGCTGCGCTTTGCGCTGTGCCTGGGCCAGGTCGCTGTCGCACAGCGCCACGACCTCGATATCCCCTACCCGGCGCAGGGCTTCAATATGCGCGGGGCCGATAAACCCGGTGCCAATAATGCCGACCTGAATCATCCTTGCGCCTCCTTGCCGTTGGCAAAATCATCAAATGCCCGCCCGGAGACCGGAATGATGTGGCGACGAATAAACTCACTGCCTTCACGCGCCCCGGTTTCAGCCTCCTTCAGACAACACTCCCACTCCAGTACCGCCCAACCGTCAAAGTCATACTCGGTGAGCTTGCTAAAAATACCTTTGAAATCAATCTGCCCGTCGCCCGGCGAGCGGAAGCGCCCGGCTCGCTGCAGCCAGTTCTGGTAGCCGCCGTAAACCCCACTGCGCCCGTCGCGGCGGAACTCGGCATCTTTGACATGAAAGGCTTTGATCCGCTCATGATAGATGTCGATATAGGCCAGATAGTCCATCTGCTGGAGATGTAAATGGCTGGGATCGTAGAGCATATTGCAGCGCGGATGGTTATCCACCCGCTGCAGGAAGCGCTCAAAGGTCACGCCGTCGTGCAGGTCCTCACCGGGATGGATCTCGTAGCACAGATCGACCCCCTGCTCATCAAAGCTATCGAGCAGCGGCCGCCAGCGGCGCGCCAGTTCATCAAAGGCCTCATCAATGAGCGTCGGGTTGTGCGGCGGCCAGGGATAAAACTGCGGCCACGCCAGCGCGCCGGAGAAGGTCGCATGGGCCTGCAGGCCTAGGCGCCCCGAGGCAACAGCCGCCTGGCGTACCTTTTCCACCGCCCATTGCTGCCGCGCCTGTGGCTGACCGCGCAGTACCGCCGGTGCAAAAGCGTCAAACGCCGCATCATAGGCCGGATGAACCGCCACCAGCTGCCCTTCCAGATGCGTGGACAGCTCGCTGATGGTCAGGCCGTGCTCTGCCAGCCGTCCGCGAATATCATCGCAGTAGGTCTGGCTCGCCGCCGCTTGCTCAACATCAAAAATCGCCGGATGATTACACGGGATCTGCAACGCCTGATAACCCAATCCGGCGGCCCAGGCCGCGATCCCATCCAGGGTGTTAAACGGCGCCTGCGGCCCGATAAACTGCGCCAGGAAAATCCCCGGTCCCTTGATCGTTTTCATACCCCCTCCTTAAAATCAGTGCTGCTCTTTCTCGTTGTACTGGAAAGAGAAAAGGAAAATCAGTGCAATAACCGCAGCCGCCACCGCCGGGATCCACCAGAAGGTGACCCACGCCTGCGGCACGGTCTGCCCGGCCACCAGTTGGTTATACAGCGCGCCGGAAATCTGTGAGCCCAGCAGCATGCCGATGCCGTAGGTAAACATAACGATCATGCTTTGCGCCTGGCCTTTGACCTTGTCCCCCGCCACGCGGTCGGTATAGATAAAGCCGACGACAAAAAAGAAGTCATAGCACACGCCGTGCAGCAGGATGCCGAGATAGAGCAGGAAGCGCCCCTCTTCACTCACGCCGAGGGCAAAGAAGGCGTAACGGACAAACCACGCCACCATCCCGACCAGCAGCATGTACTTCACCCCCAGACGGCGGAACAGCAGTGGGATCACCAGCATAAAGGCGATTTCCGACATCTGACCAAATGACATCGCGGTGCTGACATCCGCCACGCCCGCATCCGCCAGATACGAAGCGGTATAGGCGTAGTAGGTCCCCAGTGGAATAGAAATCAGCGTGGCGCAGAGCGAAAAAATAAAGAAGTGGCGCGTCTTCAGCAGCGCAAAAGCGTCGGCGCACAGCAGATCGCGAAATTTCACCGGGATGCCTTTGGCCGGTGCCGGCGTATGCGGCAGCGTCAGGCTATAGACCGCCAGCACCACCGAGCACAGCGCCGCCAGATTAAAAATAGCGGTGGTGTCAGAAATCCCGGTGACGCCGATACAGATCCCGGCAATGATCCAGCCGATGGTGCCAAAGACGCGCACTACCGGGAAGGTCTTATCGACATTGCTCAGGCTGTGGAAGGCGATATTGTTGGTCAGCGCCAGCGTCGGCATATAGCACAGCGTATAGCCAAACAGCAGGCCGATCAGCAGCGCGCCATTTTGCGCCACCAGCGCCTGCGGGACGAACCACAAGATCACCGCCCCCGCCAGATGCATCACCGCCATCACCTTCTGCGAGGCAAAGAAGCGGTCGACCAACATCCCCAGCACAAACGGCGACAGGATTGAGGCAATCGGCCCGGCAGAGAAAGCATCGCCAATCAGCAACGCCATGTCGTAGCGAGTCATCACCAGCCCCAGGGTCACCGACCAGCTTCCCCAGATAAAGAACTGCATAAACATCATTAGCGACAAACGCGGCACCAGAAACCGGTGCTGCACGCAGGTACTTTCACGACCTTCACTTGTGGATACCATGTTCACGCCCTCAAAAAGTAATCGATTACAAATCATCTCGAAATAGAAAGTAATCGATTACAAAAAGAAGATCCTTAGCGAAATACCTTAAGCGCGAAGACGATCACAATAATAAGCAGAGTGCCCCGACGGATGCCGGGGCAAGAGGCATTACGCCGGACGGCGCAGCAGTTTGAAGACCACAAACAGGAACAGGATCCAGACCGGCAGCAGAATGGCCGACAGGCGCATGCCGTCGATGGTACACATCAGCACCAGGATCAATGCCAGGAAAGCAATGCACAGATAGTTGCCCCCCGGCGCCAGCAGCGCTTTGAACTTCGACTCGCGGCCTTTACGTCGCTGCGCGGCGCGGAATTTCAGGTGCGCCATGCAGATCATGATCCAGTTCAGCAGCAGCGTTGCTACCACCAGCGCCATCAGCAGACCCAGCGCTTTTTGCGGCAGCAGATAGTTCAGCAGCACCACCAGCGAGGTGATCACCCCGGAGAGGATCAGCGAATTCACCGGCACACCGCGCTTGCTGACGCGGGCGAGAAACGTCGGAGCGTTGCCCTGTACCGACAGGCCGAACAGCATCCGGCTGTTGGAGTAGACGCCGCTGTTATACACCGACAGCGATGCCACCAGGATGACAAAGTTCAGCGCAGAAGCCACCACGTTGCTGTCAAGATTGTGGAAAATCATCACAAACGGGCTGCTGTCGGATTTGATCTCTACCCACGGGTAGAGCGCCAGCAGGACCACCAGCGAACCGATATAAAACAGCAGAATACGGTACACCACCTGGTTGACCGCCTTCGGAATGCTCTTTTCCGGGTTCTGCGCTTCCGCCGCGGTAATACCGATCAGCTCCAGACCGCCGAAGGAGAACATAATCACCGCCAGCGACATCACCAGGCCATGCCAGCCGGTGGCAAAGAAACCGCCGTGGCGCCACAGGTTATCGAAGCCGGCTTTACTGCCGCCGTGGTCACCAAACAGCATCCACAGGCCAAACCCGATCATACCGATAATCGCCAGCACTTTGATCAACGCAAACCAGAACTCCGCCTCGCCATACAGGCGGACGTTCACGAGATTAACGGCGTTGATAATCACGAAGAAGGCCGCGGCCCAGACCCAGGTGGGGACATCGGGAAGCCAGTACTGCATATAGATGCCGGCAGCGGTCAGCTCAGCCATGCCCACCAGCACAAACATCACCCAGTAGTTCCAGCCGGAGAGGAAACCAGCAAACGGGCCCCAGTATTTATAGGCAAAGTGGGCGAAGGATCCGGATACCGGCTCTTCCACCACCATTTCACCGAGCTGGCGCATGATCAAAAACGCCACGATCCCGGCGATCGCATAGCCAATTAACACCGCCGGACCAGCCATTTGGATCGCCGGACCAATTCCGAGAAACAGACCGGTACCAATGGCGCCGCCCAGAGCAATTAACTGAATATGTCGGTTCTGTAAACCGCGATGAAGCGCCGGACCGCTTTCTGCTGCGGTATCTGGCTGCGTTGACGCGTCTTTCACGTCGATCACCTGTTAGTTTTTATGAAGGGGCACCTTTTTACACTTCTGCTGGCCCTACTTCAAGTTACAGATGCGCTGGCCGGCGTGGTGAAGACGGGAGATCGGCGGGAGAAAACAGCGACAGGCGGGACGGGCAGTTGCAGCCCGCCCCGGCTTGAAGGGTTAGAAATCGTAGCTCATCGAGACCTTAACGGTACGCGGTTCGCCCTGGAACAGATAGGTGCCGGTATCATCAATGCCCGACCAGTAGTTCTCGTTGGTGACGTTATCCACCCCGGCACGCAGGACCATCTGGTTTTGGTTCTGATTCAGCGCCAGGCGGTAGCGAACGCCCAGGTCGAGGGTGGTATAGCTGTCGAGTTTTTTGCTGTTCGCCGCATCGGCGTACTGGGAACCGGTATGGTTGACCCGCGCGGTCGCCGTCAGGCCCTCAACCGGCTTGATGTCATACTCTGCCCCCAGAACGGCGTAGAAGCGGGACACCCCCACGGCATCTTTACCGTCATTGGTGCCATTCGCCGTTTTGGTCTGCTCCGGATCCAGCCACTGCATGCTGCCGTTGAGACGCAGGCCCAGCGTCGGCTCGCCAAAGACGTTCAGCTCTACCCCACGGTTACGCTGTTCACCATCCAGGCCGTAGTAGCCGTTGGCGTCAGAAATCGCGTTCGGCTTTTTAATCTCAAACAGCGCCAGCGAACCGCCAAGGGTGCCGTAGTCAATCTTCACCCCCACTTCATCCTGCTTCGAGTGGGCGATCCCGGTACTCTGTCCGGCGTTAGCCGCGGTGCTCGGGGCGACGCTACCAGGTTGTAATGCTTCGGTGTGGTTGGCGTACAGCGACAGCGTATCCCACGGTTTGTAGACCAGCCCCACCGTCGGCGTCCAGCGGCTCTGGGTATAGCGCGAGGAGGTATCCTCCAGACCAGTTTTATTGCTGTAGTTGCGCACCACCACTTTCTGATGACGCGCGGCGGCGGTGAGCAGCACCTTGTTATCCAGGAAGCCCAGCGTATCGCTTAACAACCAGCCCTGGGTACGGCTGCGGGACGTGGTCAGCGGGTCGAAATAGTTACCGCCAAAGTAGGCGTTATCCGGCATCGCTACATCGTGGTTATCGTAGATATTGGTGGTCGGGTTTTTGGCGGACATACGCCATGCGGTAGCATCGGTTCTGACCTGAGCGGCATAGCCCACGTTCACCTGATGCGAGATGGCGCCGGTGGCAAAATCACCGCGCAGGCCGCCCATACCGCTGATGGAGTCAATAATACGGTTGGTATCCAGGCGTCCGACGGTGGCATCACCCTGCGCGTTCAGCAGTTTCGGGGCGCTGTAGGTGCCCGTTTCATGCGAGTGCTGGCCGCCGAGTGCGCCGTAAAGCGTCCAGCTATCACTCATGTCATATTCGGCTTTGGCCATGCCGAACTCGCTCTCGATATCGCTGTAGCCCCACTTCTGGCTGTAGTTTTTACTGTTATCCGGCAGCGCAGGGATAAAATCGACGCCGCTGATATTGACCCCCATGGTCCCGCCGTGGAAAGTCTTTTTCTGATAGCCGAAATCGAGCGAGGAGCGCAAGCGGTCGCTGCGATAGTCCAGTCCCAGAGAGGCCAGGGTCGTGCGCTGTTTGTCATTATCGACCGCCCCTTCCCCTTCACGGTGCACCAGGTTTACCCGAGCGCCAAACTGGTTGTCATCGCCAAAACGACGGCCAAGATCAAGGCTGCCACCGACCTGGGAGTCGGAAGTGTAGTCCACGCCCACCCTGGCGGTTGGCACATCTTCTGCCCGTTTGGGTTCGAGGTTAATCATCCCGCCGACGCCGCTGCTGGCGACGCCATTGAGCAGACCGTTAGCCCCTTTGAAAACTTCCACCCGCTCCAGCATCTGGGTATCCATCACCTGACGCGGAACCACGCCGGCCAGGCCGCCCATGGTCATGTCGTCGCCGTCGAGCTTAAAACCGCGAATGCGATAAGTCTGAGCAAAGTTACCGTAGCCCTGTACCACCTGGACACCCGCGTCATTGTTGACCACGTCGGCGATAGTGTGCGCCTGCTGGTCCTGAATCAGTTTCGCGGTATAGCCGATGACGTTGAACGGCACGTCCATCGCTTTTTGTTCGCCGAGCATGCCAAGACGGCCGCCGTGGGCAATCTGTCCGTCGAGGAAGGCCGGCACCACCAGATCGCCGCCGGCTTTAAAATCGTCGCCTTCGCTGGCCTGAACGACCATAACCTCTTCGTTTTTCTGGTTGGCAGCGGTGCCATCAACCGCCATTGCGCCGTGGGTAATGGCGCCGATCGTGAGTGCCAGCAACGTCTTGCGCAGCGGCAGTGTGGTAAGGGTGGTGTGCATAATGATCCCATCGCATAAAGAAATAAAACAAATGGCCCGCAAGCGGGCCAGAAATCGTTATTTTGCCTGCAGGTCGATGCGGACAACGCTGTCCGGACCTTTGGTCGAATGATCTTTGTTAAACGGCTGTTTGACGGTGACAAACAGCGTCTGACCGTCGGCGGAGAGCAGCAGGCTGTTCGGGTTCGCCGGGATCTCCCACGTGTGCTTCAACGCATAGCTGGTGCCATCGAGGCTGATAACCTTGCCGGATTCGCGCTGGGAGATATAAATCTCATTGCGTGCCGGGTTGAACTGCACCGCCAGCGAGTCGCCCACGTCCAGTTGCTTAATCACCTTGCCGCTATGAATGTCCAGCACCAGGGTGGTTTTGGCCTGCGAGTTGTCGGTGACGAACAGGCGACCAGTTTTGCTATCTTCAGCAAGGTTCAGCAGCAACGCTGGCTTGTCGCCGAGCGGTTTCCAGCGCTGTTCAATCCGGTTGTTACGCGGGTTGATCACCAGAATTTCACCGCTGCCGTTGGCGGCATACAGACGCCCGGTTGATGCGGAATAGTGCAGGCCCGTCATCCATTTCCCGGTGTTTTTAATCCGCGTTTTCAGCTTCAGCGTGGTGGCATCCACCACCCAGATTTGCGCCGGATCGGCAACGGCGCCGACATAAAGGGTGTTATCCAGCAGCAGGATCTGCCGCGCGCCGTACGGCATATCCTTGTCATTGCGCTCGCTAAACAGCAGGCGTTTTTTCACTTTACCGGTAGCGGTGTCGATGGCGCTGATGCCGCCATCCAGCGAGTTCGTGACGAACAGCGTGCTGCCGTCAGGCGTTATCTGGACCGCAAAGTTTTTCAGGTCGGTGTGGCTCAGGCCGATCGTCTTCAGGGTTGTCGGGTCGAGCTTATACACCGCCCCGCCCTGCACATCTTTAAACCCTTCCGCGCTGGCAACATACAGAGCATCGCCCTTCGGGCTGAGCGCCATTTCATACAGCCCCTCCGCCAGCTCGCGTTTGAGCGGCTGTGCGCTGGTGGTGATTTTCTCTACCGCAGGCGGGGTGACAGGGGCGGCGCGGTTGGCAGCGCAGCCGCTTAAGACAGCAGAAATCGCCAGAGCTAATACCGGTATGGTGTATTTCATTGTGGAGATCCTTAACAAAATCAATGAACCGGTGGTAGCTCCGCGCCGATATTATGGTTTTCCGGCCTGACGAGAGTGAGCCCCACCCTGTGCCTTCGCTGTTTCCGTGTGAGCAAGTCACTGGCGCAGGTCAGTCCATGCCTAGCCTGCAAACAAAAAGAAGAATGAGAACTATACGCATTATCTTGTAGCGCACAAGCCGAATTATGCCGCCGGAAGGTAAAAGCGATAATCTGCTGATAACCGGACCTTTAGTACGAGGCTGCCGCTAAGTCAGAGGGGTCGCCAGAACGGCGAAGGGGAAAAGAAACAGGCCGCACCATCGACATGTGCGGCCTGAAGATCATCAGAGTAACGTCAGGGATAACTTAATAGCGCACCATCACCGATTTCAGTTCGGTGTAATCATCGATAAACGCGCTACCGAATTCACGCCCCGTGCCCGATCCTTTCATGCCGCCAAACGGTACCGCCGGGTCGAGAAAAGTGTGCATGTTCACCCAGACGATCCCGGCGTTAATCGCCTCGGAGTAGCGCAGCGCCTTGCGGATGTTATCCGACCAGACGCTGGCAGCGAGGCCAAACGGCGAGGCGTTGATGCGGGACAGCGCATCCGCTTCGCTCTGGTAGCCAATAAAGCTACACACCGGGCCGAACGTCTCCTCCTGCATCAGGGTGCTGTTTTCACTACGCACCTTCACCGCCGTCGGCAGGACGAAATAGCCGTCGCCGGGCAGCGCTTCGCCGCCGCAGACGATGGTGTCGCCCTCTTCCCGCGCCGTCTCAATCAGCTGCAGGACTTTCTCAAACTGCTGCCGGTTGGCCAGCGGCCCCATTGGCGTCTGCTCGTCGAGCGGTGAGCCGGGACGCAGCGCAGCGAGCCGTTGCTTCAGTAGCTCAAGCACCGCATCCAGCTTGCCTTGCGGCAGATAAAATCGCTCGGCGGCGGCGCAGATTTGTCCCTGATTGAGATAGCCCGCTTCGATAATGCCGTCGGCCATCGCCTCAGGAGTCAAATCGTCGAGGAACAAGGCGGCGTTTTTGCCCCCCAGTTCCAGTGTGACGCGTTTCCCGGCCCCGGTCGCCGACTGCTGAACTTTACCGCCGGTAACCACCGAGCCGGTAAAACTGACCTTCGCGCAGTCCGGGTGGGTAATCAGCCGTTGGGCGATGTCACCGCCGGCGCCGTTCACCACATTAATCACGCCGTCGGGGATCCCCGCCGCTTTAGCCAGCTCCGCCACCCGCAGCAGGGTCAGCGGCGTATATTCGCTCGGTTTAAGCACGATAGTGCAGCCGCACACCAGCGCCGCCGCCAGCTTCCAGATAGCGATCATAATCGAAAAATTCCACGGCACGATCCCCACCACCACGCCCAACGGCTGGCGGCGGGTAAATGCCGTGTACTTCTCGCCGGCCATCGACGGAAGCGACACATCCAGGGTTTCCCCCGTGACTTTCCCGGCCCAGCCGGCAAAGTAGCGCAGGAACGCCACCGATTGGTCCAGCTCGAGCATCCGCGCCAGGGAGATGGTTTTTCCGGAGCACAGGCTCTCCAGCTGCGCCAGCTCCTCGCGATGCGTTGCCAGCCGATCCGCCAGATTCAGCAGCAGCGTACCGCGCTGCAGCGCCGGCATTTCACGCCAGGATACAAACGCCTGGCTGGCGCTGGCCATCGCCCGCTCCGCCTGCTCCGCGTCCGCGGACGTGACGTTAGCTATCGCTTTGCCGGTGGCGGGGTTGATGACCGTCAGCGTCGGTCCGTTGCCCGGCAAGGCTTCCCCGGCAATAAACTGCCCGTGGGGTTGGCGTAAAAAAGCAGTTACTTCAGCAAGCAAGGTTACGTCGCTCATCGGTGGCACCCGTGGTTTCAGAAAATGTCCCCCATCCCACCATATCCACTGCGCGCGGCCTATCGTTCTAAAGAACGTCATTCTTTCGGACGATATTCAGCCCCCCGCCGCCATGCTGTGATGGGTGCCTTAGCCAGGCGAGACAGGGTAACGCTATGAATATCAAAATCGATGCGCTGAACTACTATGGCGCCACCAAAAAATACCAGCTGCATTTTCCGGCGCTGCAGGACGATATCGAAGCCGACGTGGTGATCATTGGCGGCGGCTTTTCCGGGATCAACACCGCGCTGGAACTGGCGGAACAGGGCATTACCAACGTGGTGGTGCTGGAAGCCCGTCATTTAGGCTACGGCGGCACCGGGCGCAACGGCGGTCAGGTGATGGCCGGTATTGGTCACGACATTGAAGCAGTGAAAAAACACGTGGGTAAAGAGGGGCTGGAGACGCTGTTTAAAATCTCTAACCTTGGCGCGGGGATCATTCGCGATCGCATTAAAAAATACAATATTGATGCCGACTTCGTCCCCGGCTACGGCTATCTGGCCTACAACCAACGCCAGTTGAAGACGCTGCGCCAGTGGGAGAAAGAGTTCAAGGCCGCCACCCCGGATGAAGATATCGCTCTCTATACCGGCAGCGAAGTACAGCAGGTGGTCGGCTCTGAAGTGTACTGCGGCGCGCTCAAGCACATGGGCGGCGGGCAGATCCACTCGCTGAATATGCTGCTCGGGTCGGCACAGGCGGCGCATTCTCTGGGAGTGAAGATTTTCGAATCCTCCCCGGTGGTTGAGGTAGAGTACGGTAAAACGGTCCGCGTCCGCACGGCGATGGGCAGCGTGAAGGCCGCCAAACTGCTGTGGGCCTGCGACAGCTTCCTCAACAATATGGAGCCGGAGATCTACAACAAGACCCTGGTGACCTACTCCTATCAGGTGTCGACAGAGCCGCTGTCCGATGCGCTAATCGACCGTATCAGCCCGCTGCGCGGTGCCTTCAGCGATATTCGCCCGGTGATCAACTACTACCGCATTACCCGGGAAAACCGCCTGCTGTTTGGCAGCGCCACCCGTTATCTTGAATATACCCCTAACGATTTTGCCGCCTGGAACCGTACGCTGCTGGCGGAGGTCTTCCCCTATCTGAAGGATGTCAAAATCGACTTCGCCTGGGGCGGCCCGATGGCCTGTAGCGCTAACCTGTTCCCACAAATCGGCACCCTGCGCGATCACAATAACGTCTTCTACGTTCAGGGTTATTCCGGATTCGGCGTCACCCCCTCGCATATCGTTTGCAAAATTCTTGCCGAAGGAATTAATGGCGGCTCCGATCGTTACCGCCTGATGAGCAGTATTCCCCACGCGACAATACACGGTCGTGACAGCCTGCGCATGCTGCTGGTCACCGCCGGAAAACTCATGCATCAAACCGCCGGCTACTGGAAAGGCCGGAGTTAACCAGGAGAGCATCATGCACGCATTTAAACTCGATCAACCGGTTCCCGAACTGCAGCCTATCGGCAGCGTCAGCCTGCTGGGCGCGACGCCAACCGCCGGCGACCCGCAGGTAGCGGGCGCCATGATTTACGGTGAACCGCAGGACGCCTTTACCTGCGGTCTGTTTTCCTCCACCCAGGGGAGCTTTACCATGACCTATCCGTTCACCGAACATGCCACCGTACTGGAAGGCGAAGTGGAGCTGACCGTCGCCGGTGGTCAGCCGCAGCGCTTTGTTGCGGGCGACAGCTGGTTTGTTAAACAGGGTACCGAAGTGGAATGGAAAATCCTGACGCCGCGCTTCGTTAAGCACTACCTGGCCAACGTCGAAAGCCGCTAATCTCCCCAGCCACTCCCCGGCGCACGGCGGCGGAGAGTGGCATCTGCTCTACGTCACAGAATCAACCGCCGTTCTCCACCTTCAGGACGATATTCATTGAGCCGGATGCCAACCTAAATTATGACTATCCGGAATGGCGCTTCGCTTTGCGCCACTCCCTGCCCTTCCCTATTTTGTGCAGAGGTTGACTATGTTCAGTAAAAGACTCGCCAGCCATCTCGAACGCGGCGTCGTCGGCTTTCCCACTACCCTCGCCAGCTCCGTCGGGCTGATTATGGCCAGCCCGGTGATCCTCACCGTGACCAGCGGTTTTGGCATGGGCGGCGACACCTTCGCGCTGGCGGTTCTGCTGGCGTTTATCATGATGCAGGCACAGGTCACCACCTTTGCCGAAGCGGCTACCCTGATCCCCACCACCGGTTCGGTCTATGACTATATCGCCTGCGGGATGGGGCGTTTTTTCGCGATCACCGGCGCGCTGTGCGCCTATCTGATCGTCCATATTTTTGCCGGGACCGCAGAAACCATTCTTGCGGGGGTCATGGCGCTGGTGAACTTCGAATCCATCAGCAGCCAGATGGCGATGCACCAGAACACCTGGATGGTCGGGGTCGGGATGGTGGTGGTGTTCGGCCTGCTGAACGCCATTGGCGTGGAGATCTTCGGCAAGGTTGAAGTGGTGCTGACCTTCGGGATGTGGAGCACCCTGACCATCTTCGGCCTGTGCGGTATTTTTATGGCGCCGGTGACCCACCTTTCCGGCTGGTTCGGGACGCCGCTGAACGTCAGCGACCTCTCCGGCCTGTTCGGCTATATCGGCATGGCGATGTTTATGTTCGTCGGCTGCGAGCTGGTCACGCCGATGGCCCCGGAAATTAAACAGGCCCACCGCACCATTCCGCGCGCTATGGCGCTCGGTCTGTTCGGCGTCGCCAGCTGCATGTTTATCTACGGCGCGGCGATTAACCGCCAGGTTGAAAACGTGGTGCTGGATGCGGCGACCAACGTCCATCTGCTGGATACGCCGATGGCGATCCCGGCCTTTGCCGAGCGAGTGATGGGCCATGCGGGTCAGTACTGGCTCGGCGTCGGGCTGCTGCTGGCGGGCTGCGCCACCATCAATACGCTGATGGCCGCCGTGCCGCGCATTATCTACGGAATGGCGCTGGACGGCGCCCTGCCGCGCTTCCTCACCTGGCTGCACCCGCGCTTTAAGACGCCGGTTATCGCCATTGCCATCGGCGTGGCAATCCCCTGCCTGCACGCCTGGTATCTGAACGGTGACATCGACCGTATCGTGCCGCTGATCCTCGCCGCCGTATGCGCCTGGGGCGTGGCCTATCTGCTGGTCACCTTGTCGGTGGTGCTGCTGCGTATTCGCCGCCCGGATCTACCGCGGGCCTACCGCTCGCCGTGGTTTCCGCTGCCGCAGATTATCTCCAGCGTCGGGATTATTATCGCCATCATCAACATCACCCCGCCGGGTATGGACAGCCGCGACGTGCTGGTGCCGTTCGGGATTATGCTTGGGTTAACCGCCGCCTACGCGCTGTTCTGGACGGTGTGCGTGCAGCGGGTCAACCCATTCCGCCCGGTCCCCGTCGAAGAGGTCGTGGAACGTGCTATTGGCAACTATGAGAAACAAAACCATGGGGAGATGACGCCCGATGTCCTCCGCCCCCTCATTTAGCACACCGTTGATGAATGCAGTACAGCGCGATCTCGCCGGCTGGCCCGGCGAAAAGCTCAACGAGCGCAGCGCGGTACTGCACCTTAACGCCAGCACCGATGTCACCGTCAGCGTTCGCCAGAAACGGTTGTTTATGGCGAGCATTCACAGCTGCGAATTTGTCGTAGAGGGGCCGGTATCCCGGCCCGCTCAGGGGAAGATTCGCGCCCATCAATCCGGCTGGCTGAAACGTCAGCCGGTCATCTTTCGCGGCAGTAAAACCGCCGTTGAACTCGCCCGTTATCTCAACGGCTTTCCCCGTTTACAGCAAACGCTCAGCGAACTGGACTATCGTCGCTTCACCTTTACCCTCGACGACCAGCGCTGGCGCTGCTGCATTGAGCCGTGGGCCGCCAGTGAAGTGGTGTGCAAAATGCCGCCGCTACGCCGCTATCTGCGCCTCGAAAAGCAGCAGCGCATGCTGCTATTGAGCGTCATGAACATGATGCATCAGGCGGTCAATCAGTGGATGCAGCAGACGGTAACAACAGAAGAGTAGTTCACTGGAGAACGCTTCTCCGCGCTGATGGCGGAGAAGCGTGGGGCGTTAGTTCAGGCCAAACTGACGCGCCAGGGTATCAAGCGCCTGGCGCTGGAAAGTACGAAATGCTTCACGCGGTTGCTGCTGTTGAATAAATTCCAGCAACGGATCCTCCACCGCCGTTCTCACGCCGCTTAACGCTTCCATCACCGCCAGCCCGCAGAACGGCACGTAGGATTCGGCATAGCCACCTTCGTGAACCATCACCAGTTTACCGCCGCACAGACGATCCGCCGCCGCCTGCACCTGTTCGGTCATCGCGCGGAAGCTGTCGCTGTGCAGCTGCATCCGCGCCAGCGGGTCCATGGCGTTCGCATCATAACCGCAGGCCACGATAATCAGCTCGGGTTCAAAACGCGTCAGCGCCGGGATCACGATGGTCTCCAGCGCATAGCGCCAGCTGTCGTCCCCCGCTCCGGCCATCAGCGGAACATTGATGTTATAGCCTTCGCCCGCGCCGCTACCGCGATCCTCTTCCCCGGCGTAACCCGGCGGGAAGCAGCCGTCCTGGTGCAGCGAAATGGTCAGGACATCGTCACGTTGCAGATAGATATGCTGCGTCCCGTTGCCGTGGTGCACATCCCAGTCGAGGATCGCCACCTTGCCCAGACCGTGCAGCGCCTTCGCCCGCTCAACGGCAATGGGGATATTGGCCAGGAAACAGAAGCCCATCGACTGGTCAGGCAGGCAGTGGTGTCCCGGCGGTCGCGACAGTGCGTAGGCATTATCCAGTTCACCGCGCAATACCGCCTCTACCGCCGCGCTGGCCAACCCGGCAGACAGCGATGCTATCTCATAGCTGCCCGGCCCCAACGGCGCCTCTTTACCCAACATGCCGCCGCCGTTATCGCTGATCGCCTTAAAGCGCTCAAGGTAATGGGCGGGATGGATGCGCCGCAGGTCCTCCTCACTCGCGGCAGCCGCGCTATAAAGCTGCAGCTGAGCAGTCAGCCCCGAAACATCCATCAGATTTTTCATTCGCCGTTTAGTCTCAGGCGATTCGGCATGGCCACCCCCTGCCGGCGGCTGTACCCAGCCCCCGACCGGTAAAGTCACCGCATGCAGGCCGGTGCTGTGCCAGAAACAACGTTCATCAAAGAAGAAACCGGTATTTCTTTTCACTCTATCCTCCTGTTAGATCATCCTTTCCAGCGGGCGATGCCGCCAGAATCAATCCTGCCGAGAGCAAGGCGCAGCCGCCTGCTGCGGCCAGCAGCGCGTCGGCGCTGGAAAAATGTTGCAGCAGCGTCCCGGCCAGCGCCGGACCGGCGGCCATACCGCCGCCAATAACCAAATTGATGCTGTTCATCAGACGACCGCTGTTATCCAGCCCGGCGACGCGGGCGAGAATAAACGGCAGGACAAAGGTCCAGGTGAATTTGAACAGCACCGCCGCCAGCGCGAAGCGCAGCAGTAGCGGGTGGCTGATGAGCAGAGCAATACTGAGGATCAGCAGCCCGTAGCCCAGCCACACCGCCATACGATCCGGGCGTTGCGTACCGCGTAAGGCCGCACCACCGGCGCCAAGAATGCCAAACACCGTCGCCACCGCCAGGACCAGGCCAATCTGCGACGCCGTCAGCCCTGCCGCGCTACCGATAGTGCCGATAAAGGTCCATACCGCGCTGAGGCTGATATAAAAAGTCAGGACCGCCAGCACCGCGAGGAGCTTACGCAGCGGCGCGACGGCAGGCTGCCGGCGGGTTGCCGACATCGGCTGAAAGCGCGATGGAAATGCCGATACCAGCGGCAGGCAGCAGAGCATGATGGCGGCGAGGATCAGATACACCACCTTCAGGCCGAAACTGGCAAACAGACCGGGGAGGATCAACAGCCCTACCATCCCCAGTAGCAACTGGCCCAGCACCCAGAAGGCATAAACCCGCGAAGGATTGGCGGTGCCCGCCGCGCAGCTGATGCACAGGATCATCAGCGTGCCGCCGGCCAGCGACGCGATAAAGCGGGCCAGCAGCAGCGTTTCATAGTGGCTCGCCGCCGCCGAAGCCAGGTTCGCCAGCAGAAACACCACCCCGGCCCCCAGCGCCACGCGGCGCCAGTTGAGACGGCTCATCCACCACCATGCCGGCAGCGTCGCCAGGCTCATCGCCCCCAGTTCAGCGGAGAACAGATAGCCTATCTGCCCGGGAGCCAGCCGCCACTCGCTGGCTAACTGAGCGGCAACCGCCGGGGCGGTCATCAAGATCCCCGGCGCGATCGCGGCAAAAATCACGATGGCGCACAGCAGACGTGCGGTAAACACCAGGCCGGTCGGCCGGGATAAGCTGTTTTCAGTAACGGGTGTACTCGACATCGTGATGCGTGCTCCAGTCAAAAAAACTGCCCCCCGGACAAAAGCCCAGGGAGTGATACCTTCTGGTATCAGGAAAACGCCGCCGTCGGCGGCGCGCGGGATGTGATGAGTCAGATTACAGATGCAGCGTGCGCTGAGCGGATGGCATCCAGGTTCGGGAAACGAGCTCGGTACGATTGACCACGTCGGTCTTGGCGAAAATATTGCGTAAGTGGGTTTTCACGGTGGAGAGCGAAATATCCATCTGGCGGGCGATCAGCTTATTACTGGCCCCTTCGCGCACCATGCCGACCACTTCCCGCTCTTTGGCGGTCAGCATCGCCGGCAGGTCATCCTCCTGCTCGAGACAGTCATGAATAGCCAGCTCCACCAGCGGCAGTACCGCCTGGGCACGCAGGCGCTCTTCACTGGAGAACGGCGCATCGCGCATTAAGGAGATGCCGGCAATAATGCGTCGGTCGCGACGGATAAAGACTTCCGTCATATCGCGGACGTTATTCGGCAGCATAAACTCGTGATAATAATGACGGTGGCGATCGCATACCCCCGGCGTCATCGCCGCCATGGTAATCGTCTGGTGGCTAAAACGGGACGGCAACAGCGGATCCAGCGGCTGAAAACATTCCAGATATTGTTGATGCGTATTGGCCGAAATATTATGCAAAATATAGTCTTCGGGTTTTAAACGCTGATTAACCCGATAAAAAACCGCCGATGACAGTGGAATTAACTGTGAAATAGTCTGTAAACAACGGGCAATTATCGCATCATTACGACTGGCTTTTAATAAAGCAGACATGATTCCCCTCCCGTCGAGGTGAAAGTGCGTTAAACGCGGATGAAGACCGATAGATGAAGCATACATTTCACATTTAAGTAACACAATCATTAACATATTAACAATGTGATATGGGTTACAAAAAATTATTCAACACACTGTTAATTAAAGAATTAATAATCAATATATCCTGTCGTTATCGCCATAACATTAAAACATAAACAAAAGTTATTAACCTCATGACCGGTGACCGCGTCAGGGTTTTGCTCCCGTTTTTTTTCACCGGTTACTCGTCCTTTAGAACGAGTGATTTTTTTAAGCGCTACTCTATACCTAATAAATATTGTGCAGGACATGCTTATCAGGCGCTTAACCATTCCCGGAAGCGCAGCTTTTGTGCTGCCTAAATAATAGCGTTCACCGGGAAAATAAATACGGAGCCATCGATGCTGAATATCGCCTCGCTACGCCAGCAGCAAATTCCGCTGGTGATTGAACCCCGGGCAACGGTGCCCTTTCATATTCTGATCAAACCGATTGGCCCGGCCTGTAATCTCGCCTGCCGCTACTGTTACTACCCGCAGGGCGATACCCCGGTGCAGAAAATGGATGATGCGATGCTGGCATCGTTCATTCGCCGCTATATTGCCGCTCAGCCCCCCGGCGTGCGGGAGATCAATTTTGTCTGGCAGGGCGGCGAGCCGCTGCTGGCCGGACTGAGCTTTTATAAAAAAGCGCTGGCGTTACAGCAGCAGTATGCCCCGCCGGGAGTGACGATCAGTAACAGCCTGCAAACCAACGCGACGCTTATCAACGATGCGTGGTGCCGTCTGTTTCATGAGCATCGTTTCACCATCGGCGTCAGCCTCGAGGGCAGCGAAACGCTGCAAAACCAGCACCGCCCGGATAAACGCGGCCAGGCCAGCTATCCGGCGGCGCTGCGCGGCATCGCCCTGCTGCATCAACATCAGGTGGAATTCAATTTACTGGTGGTGGTGCATGACGCGATGACCCGCCATGCTGCCGCCATTTACGACCACGTTGTCAGCCTTGGCGCCCGTTATCTGCAATTTCAGCCGCTGATGAGCGAAGGCGACGCCCTGCAGCAGGGCTATCAGCTGAGCGCCGACAACTGGGGACGGTTTATGGTGGCTATCTGGCATCAGTGGCGCAAACGCTGCGATATGGGGCGGGTGTTCGTGATGAATATCGAGCACGCGTGGGGGCAATATTTTACCCATACCAGCGCCACCTGCGTCCACGCAGCCCGCTGCGGCAGCAACCTGGTGATGGAGTCAGACGGTCAGCTGTACGCCTGCGATCATCTGATTAACGATCGCCATCACCTGGGCGCGCTCACGGAACAGACGCTGGCGCAGGCGGTCGATAACGCCACGCACCTGCCCTTCGGCCGCGAAAAAAGCCGCCGCCGGGAGTGCCAGCACTGCCCGGTAAATATGGTCTGCCAGGGCGGCTGTCCCGCCCATCTTAACGACGCCGGTTACAACCGGTTGTGCGCCGGCTACTTCCGCTTTTTTAACGAAATCCTCGCCCCGCTGCGCCCGTATTCCCGGGACATG
Source organism: Klebsiella sp. R390 (assembly GCF_051131745.1). Taxonomy (NCBI): domain Bacteria; kingdom Pseudomonadati; phylum Pseudomonadota; class Gammaproteobacteria; order Enterobacterales; family Enterobacteriaceae; genus Klebsiella; species Klebsiella sp. R390. Next base: position 1,356,774 of record NZ_CP180445.1, read on the forward strand.
AACGGCCTGCGCGCCTGGCGAGCCGCCTTTGTCGACAGCCAACAGTTTACTGGTTAGCCGATACCACTCCCGTGTCGCGCCGTCTGCTTAGGTGCGCACCTTCCGAGCCAGAACAGGAGAATACGCAGTGAATAAAACAGCCGTGGCCGCCACCCTGGGGATGATCCTCTCCGGGGCTGCGCACAGTGCGCAGACCGATCGCCCGAACGTGATCGTCATTATCGCCGACGATATGGGCTATTCCGATATCAGCCCCTTTGGTGGCGAAATCCCGACGCCCAATCTGCAGGCGATGGCCGAACAGGGCGTACGCATGAGCCAGTATTACACCTCGCCAATGTCCGCACCGGCGCGTTCGATGTTGTTAACCGGCAATACCAATCAGCAGGCGGGTATGGGCGGTATGTGGTGGTACGACAGCACCCTCGGCAAAGAGGGCTACGAGCTACGCCTCACCGACCGCGTCACCACCATGGCGGAACGCTTTAAAGATGCCGGCTATAACACCCTGATGGCCGGGAAATGGCACCTCGGTTTCGTGCCCGGCGCCACGCCAAAGGACCGCGGGTTTAGCCACTCGTTCGCCTTTATGGGCGGCGGCACCAGCCATTTTAACGACGCGGTACCGCTGGGTACGGTCGAAGCGTTCCACACCTACTACACCCGCGATGGCCAGCGCGTTTCGCTCCCCGACAACTTTTACTCCAGCGAAGCCTACGCCAGTCAGATGAATGCGTGGATCAAACAGACACCGTCGGAGCAGCCGGTGTTCGCCTGGCTGGCCTTTACCGCCCCACATGACCCGCTGCAGGCGCCGGATGAGTGGATCGCGCGCTTTAAGGGTCAGTACGAGCAAGGCTATGCCGAGGTCTATCGCCAGCGCATTGCCCGCCTGAAGGCGCTGGGGATCCTCCATGACGACACGCCGCTTCCTGGCCTCGATCTCGATAAAGAGTGGGAAGCGCTGACGCCGGAGCAGCAAAAATATACCGCCAAAGTGATGCAGGTGTACGCGGCGATGATCGCCAATATGGACGCGCAGATAGGCTCGGTGATGGCGACGCTGAAGCAGACAGGGCGTGATAAAAACACCGTGCTGCTCTTTTTAACCGATAACGGTGCCAACCCGGCGGAAGGCTTTTACTACGAATCGGAACCGTCGTTCTGGAAACAGTTCGACAACAGCTACCAGAACATCGGGCGCAAAGGCTCGTTCGTCTCCTACGGTCCGCACTGGGCCAACGTCAGCAACGCCCCTTACGCCCGTTACCACAAAACCACCAGCGGTCAGGGGGGGATCAACACCGACTTTATGATCTCCGCTCCCGGGATTGTGCATAACGGTAAGATCGACACCTCCACCATGGCGGTGTACGACGTCGCCCCGACCTTATACGAGTTCGCGGGTATCGATGCGACTAAGCCGCTGGCGAAAAAGCCGGTGCTGCCGATGGTGGGGGTCAGCTTTAAGCGCTATCTGACTGGCGAAACCCAGCAGCCGCCACGCTCGTCTTACGGCGTCGAACTGCATAATCAGGCGGCCTGGGTTGACGGCGACTGGAAGCTGCGGCGGCTGGTAAAAACCTTCCCGCAGGCTGGCGATGCGCCATGGGGGCTGTTCAATCTTAAGCGCGACCCGCTGGAGACCCACGATGTCGCGGCGCAATATCCGCAGCGGGTGCAGGCGATGAGCGAGGCCTATGCCGCGTTTGCCAAACGTACCATGGTGGTCCACGCCGACGGCAAGCTAATTGACTACGCCGGCATTGACAGTAAAACCGGCCGCTACCTCGCCGTCGATCCCCAGACCATGGAGTCAGTTCCGGCCCCGCAGGCGATTCCTGTGAGCCAGGGCAACTGATCGGCCCCGGCTCTCGTTCTTCCGGGCGATAGCCGGGATCTGGGCCCCTTTTTAAGGTAGGAAAAACGCAGGTAACGGGAGAAGCTGGATGAGTAAAGTGGTGGTGATCACGGGCGGTGGAACCGGCATCGGCGCCGCCTGCGCGCGGCAGATGTCGGCGGCGGGCGATACGGTATTTATTATTGGCCGCCGCCTCGCCCCTCTGCAGGCCCTGGCGCAAGAGACCGGCGCGCTGGCATTGACCGGCGATGCCGCCAGCGGTAGCGACTGGCAGAACCATCTGCTGCCGGCCATCCTCGCGCAAGCGGGCGGTATCGACGTCTTACTGTGCTGCGCCGGCGGGATGGGCAACAGCGCGGCGGCGCAGACCAGCGACCAGCAGTGGCGTCAGGCACTGGAGAGCAATCTCGACAGCGCTTTCGCCAGCGTCCGCGCCTGCCTGCCGTCGCTGATTGCCCGCCGTGGCAACGTGCTGTTTGTCGCCTCGATCGCCTCTCTCGCCGCCGGGCCTGAGGCCTGCGGCTATGTCACGGCCAAACATGCGCTGATCGGCCTGATGCGTTCAGTTGCCCGGGATTATGGCCCGCAGGGCGTACGCGCCAACGCTATCTGCCCCGGCTGGGTCACCACGCCGATGGCCGATGAGGAGATGCAGCCGCTGATGGCCGCCCAGGGTATCAGCCTTGAGCAGGCCTATCGCCAGGTGTGTCGCGATGTGCCGCTGCGCCGCCCGGCCAGCGCCCAGGAGATAGCCCTCACCTGTCAGTTTCTCTGCTCTGAACATGCATCGATCATCAGCGGTGCCACCCTGGTTGCCGACGGCGGCGCCAGCGCGGTGGATGTCCCGACCCTGGCGTTCTCTTCCCCTTAGTCAATAAACAAAAAGGAACTCACATGACCGCAGAAGCCGTATTTATTCAGGTCGGCGCCCTGGCCGATGGTTTTGCCCCGCACGGCAACGTATTACCCGTCGCCACGTTACCCGCCGGGGAATCCCTGACCTTTTATCTGCCGGATGGTACCCGCCATCAGCTGCAAATTACCGATGCGCACAGCGTTATCTGGAACGGGCAGCCGGTTGCCGGGCGCATCACCGCCCTGCGCCCCGACGTGCTGTTTATCGACTTTCTCGATCCCGACCAACGGCATGCCAGCATCAGCGCGGTGTGCAATCTGACGCAACAGAACGCCACTCTGGTTTACGGCGCGCTGCCCACCGAGCAGGCTGCGCGCCTGGATGCCTTCAGCCGCGTCGAGCAGGGTCTGCCGCTGACGTCGGTTGAGGTGAACTTTCATTTTGCCCGCCTGAACCACGAACCGGGGCCGCTGCCGGCCTTTACCGGGGCGTTAGTGGGGATGCGCAATCAGTACACCTACAGCCCGACCGAGCGCTACGAACATATTTATCTCAACGATAATTTTTATGCCTGGCAGTGTCTGGATGGGGTGGAAAAGGGGCTGGCGGATGTCGATCGCTGTCATTACGTGGCGGTTGCCGACGATCTTTATCTGTTCGTCTGGCGCGAGAAAATTATACCGACGCTGGGGGTGATCCTTATCGATCTACAACAAATGCGCACCGACGGTAAAATTCTGGGCTATCAGGGAAGCGACTTTGCCGCCCTGAGCAATTTCCCGGTCGGAGCCCGCGCGCAGATTCTGAATGTAACGGATCATTCGGCCTGAGAAAAATACCGGAGCCCGGCGGCTCCGGTACACGCGGCCATCAGGCGCTGGCAATTTCCAGACGCGCCAGCTGCGCGGCGTTGAGCGTCAGCTGCGCCGCACGAGCAAAGCTTTCCACCTGAGCCACGCTGGTCGCACTGGCGATCGGCGCACTCACGCCTTCACGATGCATCAGCCAGGCCAGCGCGACTTCAGCGGGTTTCGCCTTGTGCTGGGCGGCCACCTCATCCAGAGTATCGAGAATCCGCATACCGCGCGGGTTGAGATATTTGCCAATGCCGCCACCGCGCTGGCTTTGCGTCAGATCGGACTGCTGGCGGTATTTACCGGTTAAAAAGCCGGAAGCCAGGCTGTAGTAGGTGACGACGCCAATATCGCGCGTGGTGCACAGGTCGCACAGCGCGCCTTCAAACGCCGAACGGTGATAAAGATTGTACTCCGGTTGCAGTACCTGCCAGGCCGGCAGCCCCTCTTTGCGAGCCACCTCCAGCGCGGCGGAAAGCTGCAGCGCATCAAGATTGGACGCGCCGGTAGCGCGGATTTTCCCGCTCTGCTGCAGGGCATGGAACGCTTCTAATGTCTCAGCAACCGGCGTTTCCGGGTCCGGCCAGTGGGCAAAATAGAGGTCGATATAATCGGTATTCAGACGGCACAGCGATGCTTCCACCGCCTGTTGGATCCAGGCTTTCTTCAACCCTTTTTGCCTCGGAAGCCCTAAATCAGCCCCCACTTTGGTGAAGATTTTCACCTTATCGCGCATGCCGGGACGCGCCTGCAGCCAGCGGCCGATAATGGTTTCAGATTCGCCGCCCTGATTGCCATCCACCCAGCGGGAGTAGACATCGGCGGTATCAATGGCGTCAAAGCCGTGATCAACGAAAGCATCAAGAATGGCAAAACTGGTTTTCTCATCGCAGGTCCAACCAAAAACGTTGCCGCCAAAGACCAGCGGGGCGATGGAAAATCCGGTTTTGCCCAAGGGACGTGTATTCATGCCGTTCACTCCTTATCGCTTATATTCTGCATCCTTCGGTACACCACAAGGGCTGGTAAAGGACAATCTGGGATACTAAGAAAAGGAATCTTGAGGCGGGCTAATCCGTGCCCGCCGGACGCATTACCACATTATGTTCCGGAATAGACGTCAAAGCTAAAATATTTACCCGACAGTTTTTTATAGGTCCCGTCGGCAAGAATGGCGGCAATCGCGCCGTTAATTTCCTGACGCAGGGCGTCGTCTTCTTTGCGCAGGCCGATCGCCGCACCGGCGCCGAACAGCGTATTATCCTGCAGACTTCCGCCGACGAAGGCGAAATCTTTGCCCTGAGGCTGCTGCAGGAAGCTATAGTCCGCCATCATCCCGGACAGTACCGCGCCATCGATACGCCCGGATTCCAGATCCCGCACCACGCTGTCAGCCCCCTGATAGGCCACGATATTGATGCCCGCCGGACGCCAGTGCTGGTTAACGTAGGTTTCCTGCGCCGACCCTTGCTCGACGCCGATGGTTTTGCCTTTCAGCTGCTCCGGCGTATTGCCCGTCAGGGTGTTTTTACGCGCCACGAGGAACACCGGGCCGTTGTACAGCTTGTCGGTAAAGCCAATCTGTTCTTTACGCTTTTCGGTCATATACATGCCGGAGAGAATGGCGTCGAATTTGCGCGCCTTCAGCGCCGGGATAATGCCGTCGAAATTGCTCTCGACCCACACGCATTTCGCCTTGAGCTGCGCGCAGATCGCGTTGCCTAAATCAATATCGAACCCCGCCAGCTTGCCCTGCGGGTCTTTCCATTCAAAGGGCGCGAAAGTGGGATCGACGCCAAAGCGAATTTCCTTTTGCCCTGCGGCCAGCACCGATGTTGACGCCATCAGCGCAACCCACAGCAGAAGAGATTTTTTCATTTTTTATCAACTCCAGAGATCAACGGCAGTGTGTTTCAACTAACCGGGCGAAGAATGACGCGCCGGTGGTAATAATGTCATCGTTAAAGTCATAGCCAGGGTTATGCACCATGCAGCTCCCTTTACCGCCCTTCTCGCCGTTGCCCAGCAGGAAGTAGCAGCCGGGACGCGCCTGCAGCATAAAAGCAAAATCTTCGCTGGCGTTCATCGGGGCCACCGAAGGCAGCACCTGCTCGGGGCCAAAGACCTCCAGCGCCAGCGATCTGGCGAACGCCGTCTCCGCATCGCTATTGGTCAGCACCGGATAAGAGTCGTAGACCGCAACCTCGCTGGTTGCGCCATAGCTTTTAGCTGTGAAGTCAGCGATCTCGTGGATGCGTTTAATCAGCAGATCGCGCACTTCCGGCTTCATCGCGCGCACGGTCAGCTCCATCACCGCGCTTTCCGGGATGACGTTGGAAGCAATACCGGCCTGGAAGGTCCCAACGGTGACGACCGCGGTTTCCCCCGGCGGCACGTTGCGGGCGACGATGCTTTGCAGCGACATCACCAACGCCGAACCGGCCACAATCGGGTCGATGGCACGTTCCGGATGGGCGCCGTGGCCGCCGTAACCGTGAATGGTTATCTTCACCGTATCCGCCGAGGCCATAAAGTTACCGGCATAGAAGCCCAGCTTGCCGACCGGCAGCCCCGGCATATTGTGCAGCGCGAACACGCTGTCGCAGGGGAAACGTTCAAACAGACCGTCTTTAATCATCAGGTCCGCGCCACCAATGGCCTCTTCCGCCGGCTGGAAAATCAGGTGCACGGTGCCGTTAAACTGGCAGGCTGGCGACGCAATATACTTCGCTGCCGCCAGCAGGATTGTGGTGTGCCCGTCATGGCCACAGGCGTGCATTTTCCCAGGGACAGTGCTGGCCCACGGCAGTTCGGTGGTTTCAAAGATCGGCAGCGCGTCCATGTCAGCGCGCAGCCCAATCGTGCGCCCCGGCAGGCCTTTTGTTAATGAGCCCACCACGCCGGTTTTACCCAATTCGCGCGTGACCGCGTAGCCCCATTCAGCCAGTTTTTCCGCCACCAGCTCGCTGGTATTAAACTCCTCCAGACTTAATTCCGGGTTGGCATGTAAATAATGACGGATCGCAATCATTTCATCTTCAGCGGCTTTAATTTCTGGAATCACAAAATCGGTCATGCCGGTCTCCGGGAATAAGGAATACATATCCTGAATAAATCAGGCTTAAGCGAAAAAGTTGGAAGCAGTAGAGTCAACGAACAGGTTCAGACTAATTAACTTATCTGGATAACTATTTAATGCAAGTAGGATTTCTGATTTCTGCAACCGACCTCATCGCATTTACTCATGATTATTCAGCATGTTATCTTTCCGCCTTGTTAAAAATAAGGCAGCCATAATGCCGCGAATCAACACGAATCACCCACGCCATAAATTCGGTATTTTTCAGTCAAAAAGACCAGAGTTAAGCCTAAATTTAAATATAAACTTTTAATATTTGGATTATTAACGCGTTTTTACTCTACGATCATCGGTCTTAAATCAGCGCATCATTAGCAGGGATGAATTCAGATAGCGTCATGGTTGCAGGACACACAGACGCGCTCACCACGTGGCGTTATGCAGGCCCCGTGAGGGAGAGAGATAATGACAGCGCTTTATGAATGACCTGCCGAATACAGTAGAACTCAATAATGAAATATCAGGCTCTTATCCTTGCATCAGCACTGGCGATTGCCGGCTGTAGCGCACAGGGCGACACTGCCAGTCAGCAACGCGCCAGTATCCAGAAAATACGTAATGACACGCTGAGCAAACTCTATACGCTGCACCCGGAAGCACGCAGCGATATTCAGCACTCCGACGGCTATGCGGTATTTTCCAGCAACAGCAGCAAAATTTTAGTCTTCGGATTTGGTAGCGGCTATGGCGTGGTAAAAAATACCCACACCGGCAAAGATACCTATATGAAAATGGCCCAGGGTGGCGCGGGCCTTGGAATAGGCGTGAAGCAGCAGCGGACCGTGCTGGTATTCCATGATAAAGAGGCGCTGAATCACTTTATCACCAAGGGTTACGTGGTCGGAGCCGATGCCAACGCGGCCGCCAAATATGACGATAAAGGCGTTGCCCCGGTCGCCGCGTCGGCCAACGGCGTAGCGAAAGACACCGCTTCGCTGCCGTCGAAGGTAAATGTTTACGAAATCACCGAGAAAGGCTTAGCCGCGCAGGCGATGCTCAATGGCTATAAATACTGGCCAGATGACGAGCTAAACAAGTAATCATCATTATGGTCAGCGCAAGGGGTTGTCATGCAACCTCTTGCGTCAGCCTGTGCTCAAAATAAAGCCCCCGTCGACAGTATTCAGATTTTAACTCTTTCAAATAACTTCCAGCGCTGGCGTAAAAAATCCCGATTAATCGCTCTGCGTGTCGGAGTGATAACGTTGCCATGGTACTGCTGTAAATCAGGATCGGCGGCCAGCGCCCTGGCTGTGAAATAGAGGCGAAGGGATTGCGGATCGATTGCGCAGAAACCCGCGTCAAAAAGTGCGTGAATATCCGTACGCATCCACAGACCGTTGGTATAGTGATCGACTCCACCATGGCGGTGCTCAACCAGATGGGCTGCCTGGCAGCGCTGCGTCAGCGTTGCCCCCGTCACGACGCACGTTCCGCGGCAGTTGAGACGCACGCTGGCAGCAAAAGCGGCCTGGTCAGGCCGACTCAACATCTGTACAGCGGCCCCTTTTCGTTTCACTGGCAGGCGTACCGGCACAGAAATCGGCTCCTGCCAGTCTTGTATCGGCGTCGCTATCGGGGTTGATGCTATCGGCGTTGGTGCTGGCGTGACCTCTGCTAAAAAAGCATTAATAAGCTCACGGGGAGTCAATGCTTCATTACGCCGCTGAAAACACCACATACTGAATGCATGTCTCTGACCGGCAGGAATGTGCTGAATAATCAGCGCCCCTAACTCCGCCACGTGGCGCTTTTTGGCAGCGCTGGCAGACGGATTGAGAGGTGTCGGAGCAGCGTTAGTCGTCGCTTTATTGACGGCTGTTGATGTGCTCGCCGCCGGGGTTACACTATGGGTCGTGCCGCGAAGCGAATGAAGCCCCTGTTTTGCCAGCTTACGGGCTTTTTTACGCGCGGTTCTGGCCTGCTGCTCCGTCATGGTTTGTGGAATGGGTTCGCCATTCGGGGAGATACTGGTGCGAATTTCGGCTAAGAGTGCATTTTGCTCCGCAATGCTCAGCGTCGCTTCCGGCTGGCCCGCTCCAGTCTGACGGGGTGCCAGCTTAGAGTCCATTATCCTGCGGATCCGTTCCTGTACTTCACGACGGCGGCGCTCAACGCGCCCGGGAGACATTGTTTGTTTCTTTTTCTTCTTTTTGGTGGTGCCAGCGGTATGTTGCGGGGAAGTCGTGTCGTTCATTTTATTCGCGGTTTTCAGTTAATGCCTCGGTGCCACAGCGCAAATCATCTGCGTCACCTTCTCTGCATCGTTCCATCCATGGGAATTATGATCGGTTATCGAAGATAAAACGACAATATATTTCACCGCTGACGACTCGCACTGTGGCCGTCGCTATTTACTCGGTATCAACGGCAGGGGTCAGATAAAATATAAGGGCAGCCTTGTCAAATAGCACAAAGCTGCCCTGGGGGATGGCGTGAAATACCGGCTGACTATCGCTTAGTGCGACAATAACCCGTTCACCAGAATCGAGGTGATGATGCCGCTTGCCGCCGCAATCAGCACATAGTTGCCGTCGATATAGGACCAGTGCTGGCCCTGCGGAGGGGCCGGCAGACCGCGAGCGTTCCAGTCATTCACCCGATAATCGTTGCCGCGGTAATGTTCCGGTGCCGGCTGTCCTTTACGGAAATCATGGCCATTCCACGCAAAGTGGTCTTGCTCATGACGATCCTGATGCGGCTTACTTTGTCCACGGTTATCGGCGTGCTGGTCGCGGCCAGGGCCACGATTATCACCGCCCTGACGATGGTTGTCGCCGTTGCCCTGAGGACCATTATTACCGGGCCCCTGCTGGCGATGAGCATCCTGGCCACCACGATTGTCGCCCTTCTGCCACTCTTGCTGTTGGCCGGGTTTGTAGCTGTCATTCGGGCCATCGGCGTAGGCCAGCGAACTGAACGCACACGCTAACATGACGGCGAGAGAAATCATCTTTTTCATAGTACACCTCCTGATATGGCTTTATTTTTACCGCCAGAATGTGGAGGAATAGTGAGTATCAGGATATCCAGGAGGATTCCTGGCTGATTTGAAGCGCGTGAAACCAGCCGCCGCGGCGAACCGAAAAAAACTCTCGGCAATAAAAAAGGCCGCTTTCGCGGCCTTTATCAGGGACATCTTCAGTACAGAACAGATTCAGTGACGTTGATTATTCAGAGACTTTATTTTTTAAGTCTTCAGCGCCCTTTTTGGTATCGTCCCAGCCTTTAGCTGCGCCATCTTTGGTGGCATCCCACCCTTTTTCAGTGGCGGCTTTGGTTTTATTCCAGCCTTTTTCCGTGCCTTCTTTGGTTTTATCCCAGCCCTTTTCCGTCCCTTCCTTGGTCTTATTCCAGGTTTTTTGCGCGCCTTCGCTCACCTGGCTGCCGACGCTATCGCTTTTGCCTTGCGCCGCATGTTCGGATTTCAGCTTCAGCTCATCGCCCTCGTTCTGGGCCTGATGCAGTTTTTCCTTGGCGGTATTCGCCTGTTCATGAGCCGTCGCGACGGTATCATCAGTTGCGTGTGTTGTCGCAGCAAAAACCGGGGCTGCTACCAGAATCGCAGATAATGCAATCATTGCTTTTTTCATCATGTCCTCTCTAACGTTCTTAATGTTATGAGTCACCTACAGCATGGCATAACATTCCGCTCATGACTTTAGGGATAGTTCTTAAAACTATTTAATGCGATTTTCACCCGTTTTCAGGCTGAAGCCCCTGCACTTCCGGTACGGGCCTATATCTTCCAGTAAGTTTGTAACATTCCATTAAAATCCATTTTCATATACCTGCTGTTTATTTTCATACGCGAATAATTATCAAAATCATTCTATTATAAATTGGCAACGGTACTCATTTATGGCAATAAAATCAGTAAGATCGCTCATATTTTTCACCGCGCTCATCGGCACGCCTTTGCTTGGCTACGCCAGCCAGTACCCGCTTACCGTCACCGACCTCGACGGCAGAACCATTACCCTCCAGCATGAACCACAGCGCATTATTTTACAGGACGGACGGGATCTGATGGCGCTGGCGCTACTGGACCGCGATAACCCGTTTAAACGGGTGGTGGCGTGGAATAATCTTGCGAAAAAACAGGATATTGCCACCTGGGAGATGCTCAAGCAAAAGTGGCCGCAGTCGGCCACGATTCTGGATATGGGGTTTAGCGACAAAGGCAATGTTGACCTGGAAAGCGTGCTCTCCCGCCAGCCAGACCTGATGATTGCCCAGCTGCGTGCGAAGCCGGCGCTGACGGAAAGCGGCATTATCAGCAAACTGGCGGCGTTGAACATACCGGTGCTGTTTGTCGATTATGAGATCAATCCAGCCAGGGACACCGCACCCAGCATCGACCTGTTAGGCCAGGTCCTCAACCGCGAAAGCAACGCCAAAGCCTATACCGACTACTACCGCCAGCATCTGCAGGCCATTGTGCAGAAAACGGCGGCTATCACCCCGAAAGCAACGGTGTTTGTTGAAGCACTGGCCGGGAATAGCGACGCCTGCTGCTTCACCCATGGTCATAGCGGCTGGGGCGGTCTGGTCGAGGCGGTGGGCGCCAATAATATTGGCTCACAGGTGCTGCCCGGTGCCTCCGGCTTTGTGTCGCTGGAAAAAATTATCAGCATGAAGCCCGACGCTTACATCATGACCGGTTCCAAACGCGGCAACAGCCAGGTTCTGCCGCTGGGTTATCAGGTCAACCCGCAGACGGTTAATGACCAGGCTCAGGTACTGCTGTCACGCACCGGCGTCAGCACTATCCCGGCGGTAAAAGCCCAGCACGCTTACGGGGTTTATCACCATTTCTACAACCACCCGTGGAATATCGTCGGGATGGAGTATCTGGCGAAAGATATCTATCCGCAGTCCTTTAGCACCCTCGATCCGAATGAGACCTACCACTACATCGTGCGCCATTTCACCACCCTGCCCGATCTGCCGTTCGTCTTTTCCTGGAAACAAGGTGAGTAACCCCGCATGAGTTCAGCCACCGAACCCGGCATCCGCACGGCGACCGCCGACGCGGATGACGTCATGACGCACTACCGCCGCATCCTGCGCCGCCGCCTCGGCCTGATGCTGGTCCTGTTACTGTTGATTGTCGCGTCCCTGCTGCTCGACTTCGTCCTCGGGCCGTCCGGACTCTCGCTGCATACCCTGTGGCAAACGCTGACCGCTCCCGGCAGCACCGGCGCCGGAACCGAGGTAATTGTCTGGGACATCCGCCTGCCTTACGCGCTGATGGCGGTGGTAGTCGGCCTCGCGCTGGGGCTTGCCGGGGCCGAGATGCAGACCATCCTCAATAATCCCCTCGCCAGCCCTTTCACCCTCGGCGTTTCCTCAGCGGCGGCATTTGGTGCGGCACTGGCCATCGTGCTGGGGATCGGTCTCCCCGGCATCCCCGCCCAGTGGTTTGTCTCAGCCAACGCCTTTATCTTCGCCCTGCTGGCGGCGCTGCTGTTGGACGGCATCACCCGCTGGACCCAGGTCGCCACCTCAGGAGTGATTCTGTTTGGTATCGCGCTGGTCTTTACCTTCAACGCGCTGGTGTCGATGCTGCAGTTTGTCGCTAACGAAGATACTCTGCAGGGCCTGGTGTTCTGGACCATGGGCAGTATCGATCGCGCCTCGTGGCAAAAAGTCGGGATTTTGCTGGCGGTGCTGGCGGTGGTGATGCCCCTGTCGATGCTCAACGCCTGGAAACTGACCGCACTGCGCCTCGGTGAAGACCGGGCCATCAGCTTTGGTATTCACGTCCGCCGCCTGCGTCTGACCACGCTGCTACGCATCAGTATTCTGTCGGCGCTGTCGGTAGCCTTCGTTGGGCCGATTGGCTTTATCGGGCTCGTGGCCCCCCATATCGCGCGCCTGATGTTTGGCGAGGATCACCGGTTTTATCTCCCCGCCAGCGCCTGTATCGGGGCACTGGTGCTCTCGCTGGCGTCGGTAGCCTCGAAAAATCTGCTCCCCGGCGCCATTATTCCGGTCGGCATCGTCACCTCGCTGGTTGGCGTCCCCTTCTTCCTGAGCATTATTTTGCGCCATCGGGGGAACGTATGAGCCAGCATGACCCGGTAGCAACCGGACTGACCATCGGCCATTTCAATGCCGGTTATCCCAAACGCCAGGTGATCCGCGACCTCACGGTTCGCCACCTGCCACGCGGCAAAATTACCGCCCTGCTCGGCCCTAACGGCAGCGGTAAATCGACCCTGATGCGGGCCATCGCGGGTCTCGGTCCCTCCACGGGGGAACTGTCGCTGGCCGGGGAAAATCTGCTGACGCTGCCGTTCGCCCGGCGGGCGGAAAAAGTGGTCTACCTGCCGCAAACCTTGCCGGCCGGGGTGCATCTGCATGTACTGGAGTCGATTATCGTCGCCCAGCGTGCGGCCGGCGGTCTTCGCCAGGCAGATAACCCGGCAGAAGTGATGTCTCTGCTGCGCCTGCTGGGCATTGAGCATCTGGCGCTCAGCTACCTTGATCAGCTTTCAGGCGGGCAAAAACAGCTCGTCGGTCTGGCCCAGTCGCTGATCCGCCAGCCGGCATTACTGCTGCTCGATGAGCCCCTTAGCGCACTGGACTTAAACTATCAGTTCCACGTGATGGACCTGGTGCGTAAGGAGACGCGCCGTCGGCATATCACCACCCTGGTGGTGGTGCATGATATTAATATTGCCCTGCGGCATGCCGATCATGTCGTGATGCTAAAAGAGGGGCGACTGCTGGCCGATGGCCCGCCGTCCCAGGTCATTACGCCGGAAATTTTAGCCGCGGTGTATGGCGTTCGTGGTCGCGTGGAACCCTGTTCACAGGGGATCATGCAGGTGATTATTGACGGTCTGGCCACCCCAGCGGGATAAACAAACGGCCCGGGTTTTATCGCCCGGGCCGTTTGTCGTCTGCCGATTAATGGTCGAGATAGAGATAGTTTTCCCAGCTCTTCATGCGGATCAGGATCTTTCTGATCAGCAGCAGCTCTTTCATATGGTCGGAGTAGACCGCCGCTTCAACCGTCGCCCCTTGCGGCAGGGTGTAGTTTTTGAAGCGGTCGTCGGTGACTTTCATGACCACCAGCGCACGCCCCTGGGTGTTTAACGCCGCGGTCGTCAGCAGTTTTCCCTGCCCCTGGAACTGGCTTTCACCAATTGCCGGCAGTACAGCAGCCACTTCGCCCTGGAAGACGGTACCCGGGATCGCCGGGAACATCAGCTCAGCCGTTTCACCTTTTTCCAGGCGCTGCAGTGAGTTCTGACGAAAGGCGGCCACGTACAGTCTGTCTGCAGGTGCCACCATCGGCACAAACGTCATCACCGGCGCCAGTCCCAGCGCGGTCGACATGGTGCCTGGACGCAGGCCAACGGTGCTGACATAACCGTCGGATGGCGCACGCACCACGGTGTTGTCGAGTTTAAACTGAGCCTTTCGCAACTGCGCCAGCAGCGAGGCGACGGTGGTATTCTCCCCGTTCACAACCGAGTTCAAATCGTTCTTCGACCGCACCACTTCAGCCTGTGCGGCCTTGACGCTGGCCTCATCCGCTTTCCAGGTTTGAAGGCGGGTATCCACCATCTGATCGGAAAAGGCGCCTTTGTTGTGCCCTTCCTGATAACGCGCATATTCCCGCTGCGCCTGGTCGCGTTCAGCCACCGCTTTATTCAGGTTGGCCTGCGCGCTGTTCAGTGCAGAATTCAGCGACAGCGCGTTCTGGCTGGCCTGTTTAACCTGCGCTTCCAGATCGTCCACTTTCGACTGATATGGCGTCGGGTCGATGGTAAACAGGATGTCATCTTTATGCAGCATCTGATTGGCTTTCACCGGCACCGTTAAGACACGACCGCGCACCTGTGAAACAATCGGGACGGTACGAAAGACCTGATTCCCCACCTCGGTAAACGGCGCATTATAATTCATGCCAAAAATCACCCCACCAATCAGGATAACGCCGCCCAATACCGCGGTCGGCACCGTCCATTTATTTAACGGAATGCGAAATATTTTAAATATCGCAATACACAGTGCGGCATAGGTCAGAAGCATTAACGTTTCCATTATTTTGCCTCCTTCTCTTTCAGCAGCGTTAATTCCTGCTGGACCCCGTCAAGGCGGGCCAGTACCGTTTCAAGACGCTGATGCAGATCGTCCTGGTTATCTTCGATTCTTTTCATGCCCCAGCCGCGGTCATCGCGCCACAGGGTGGCCCAAATCCACAGCAGCGGCCACAGCACGTGCAGAGTGAATAAGCTCACCCAGCCTGCATAATGGATCGCATCCTGATGCGGGTGGTTTCTTTTTTTCGCAATTTCATAAGGGATATCGTGAATAACAATGATCCCGTAAAACAGGATCAGGACTACCGCAACCAGGATAGCCAATGCTACGTAATCCAGGGTCATAGAATAACTCCAGAGTAAATTTAAAATAAAACAGAAAGCTGAATTAAGATGTAGCGATCCCAGGAAATAATTAATTGTTATTTCCTGCTCAGCTATTAATCAGAATTTTTCAGGGATTTTCCGGTCAATAGAAATAAGCTGCCCTTTTTTCACCGTAATATATCCTCCCGCTTTTAACGCCGCCAGCACCTGATAAACATAGCTTCTTGAAAGGTTCGTTCGTTTAATAATAAACGCGGACAAGCTTTCACGTTTTCCGGTATCAATTTCGTTGCGATACAGATAACGAAACAGCATCGACCTGATGGTCTGAAACCCCGATAAGTTGCCTCTTTCATTGCTGGCATCCAGCACAAAGATGCCCATATAGATCAGAATCGTGGCCAGCTCTTTCATATACCGCGGCGACGAGTGATAGAAAATGCGTTCAAAATCGCTAGCGGTGATTTTGCTAAAGCGGCAATGTTCCTTGCACTGGTAGACGAATTCAACCGGCGGGCAATAGTGCTCCAGCAGGCCCAGCGGCATATTTTCGATAACAATGCCCAGCAGGTTTTGCTCATCGTCAACGGCAAGGGTCATTTGCCCTTCCAGCACAAAGTAGATAAACCCCTCTGCGGGCTGGAAACGCTCGCCGGCGGCCAGCTCCACAGACTCGCCACAGGCGATAACCTCAGGCAAGTGGGTCGTGAGCTCCAGCGTCTGGTAAAAAGAGTGGATATTGCCAAAACGACTCGTCATCTTATCGTGCGCTCTCCTTTACCAACCGGTAGCGGGCAAATTATTGCTGCACAAAATATACAGAAGAACCTCAGGCAGTAAAAGTCCACAGCTGGAGTTCTGCCGCTACCGTCTTGTTTTATCGCCTCCACAGGCTCGTTTCTTGCCCTGCCTCGCACTTTATCAGCCACGGCATTCCGATCGCTGGCAGGCTATGCTTTAATTAGCTAAACCGTTTTAATTAAGTTTAGCAAGAAGGTGGAATGAACATGAAAACAAACGTATGGGTACTTGGCGACGCCGTGGTGGATTTGCTGCCGGAATCGGAAGGTCGCCTGCTGCAATGCCCCGGCGGCGCCCCGGCCAATGTCGCCGTCGGGATCGCCCGACTCGGCGGCCATAGCGGGTTTATCGGCCGCGTCGGCAACGACCCTTTTGGCCGCTTTATGCGTCACACCCTGCAACAGGAGCAGGTCAACGTCAGCTATATGCGGCTCGACGAGCATCATCGTACCTCTACCGTGGTGGTTGAGCTTGATTCAAGGGGCGAGCGAAGCTTCACCTTTATGGTACGCCCCAGCGCCGACCTGTTCCTGCAGCCGGACGACCTGCCAGTCTTTGCCGCCAACGAGTGGCTGCACGTCTGCTCGATCGCCCTCAGCGCCGAGCCCAGCCGCAGCACCACCTTCGCGGCAATGGAGCAGATCAAACAGGCCGGCGGACGGGTCAGTTTTGACCCCAATATCCGCCCGGACCTGTGGCAGGATCCGACGCAGCTGCACGCCTGTCTCGACCGCGCCCTACGCCTGGCGAATGTGGTAAAGCTCTCCGAAGAAGAGCTGGAATTGATCAGCGGCAGCCCTGATTTAGCCAAGGGCATCGCGATTCTGAGCCAGCGTTATCAACCCGATTTACTGCTGGTCACCCAAGGAAAAGCCGGCGTACAGGCAGTGTTCCAGCAGCAACGGGTGCACTTCAGCGCGAAGCCGGTGGTCAGCGTCGATACCACCGGAGCTGGAGACGCGTTTGTCGCCGGACTGCTCGCCAGCCTTGCCGCCCATGGGATGCCGGAGACGCTTGAGGCGCTGGAACCTACCATCACCCTCGCACAAACCTGTGGGGCGCTCGCTACCACCGCCAAAGGGGCGATGACCGCCCTGCCTTATCAGCACGATCTTCAGCGCCAGTTTTGATCCCCCGGGCCGCCCGTTGCGGCCCACTTTGTTGCATCCATCACAATTATTAAACCGGTTTAGCAAATTATATTCCCAGCGCGTAATTATCGCGTTTAACATAGCACCTAAACCGGTTTAGCAAAAAACACACAATCTTCATTTTCACTTTTGGGATGCGACCAGAATGTTCAAAAAAAGCACACTCGCAGTTCTTATCGCTTTGCTAACCGGCGCCGGATCAGCCCATGCGCAAACCGACCTCAGCAGCATCGAAGCACGTTTAATCGCGCTGGAAAAACGGTTGCAGGATGCAGAAAACCGGGCACAGACGGCGGAAAACCGCGCCGAGTCGGCAGAGAAAAAAGTCCAGCAATTGACCACTCAGCAGCAACAAACCCAGGACACCACCCAGGAGGTCGCGCAGCGTACCGCGAAACTGGAGAAAAAATCCGCCGAGACCAGCGGATTTGAGTTCCACGGCTATGCCCGTTCCGGGGTGATCATGAATGATTCCGGCGCCAGCACGCAGTCCGGGGCCTACATGACGCCGGCAGGGGAAACCGGCGGAGCCATCGGCCGTCTGGGCAACCAGGCCGACACCTATGTTGAAATGAATCTCGAACATAAACAGACCCTGGAAAACGGCGCGACGACCCGCTTCAAAGTGATGGTGGCCGACGGACAAAGCAGCTACAACGACTGGACGGCCAGCACCAGCGATCTCAACGTCCGCCAGGCGTTTGTCGAACTGGGTAACCTGCCCACCTTCGAAGGCCCGTTCAAAGGATCCACCCTGTGGGCCGGGAAACGCTTCGACCGCGACAACTTCGATATTCACTGGATCGATTCCGACGTGGTCTTCCTCGCCGGGACCGGCGGCGGGATCTATGACGTGAAGTGGAACGACAGCCTGCGCAGTAACTTCTCGCTTTACGGGCGCAACTTCGGCGATATCGATGAGGCCAGTAACAGCGTCCAGAACTACATCGTCACCATGAACAACTTCGCCGGACCGGTGCAGATGATGGTCAGCGGCTTGCGGGCGAAAGACAATGACGATCGTAAAGATACCAACGGTAATCTGGTGAAAGGGGACGCGGCAAATACCGGGGTGCATGCGGTGCTCGGTTTGCACAACGACAGTTTCTACGGCCTGCGTGAAGGCACCAGCAAAACCGCCCTGCTCTACGGACATGGGCTGGGTGCTGAAGTCAAAAGCATCGGTTCCGACGGCGCCCTGCGCCCGGGGGCCAATACCTGGCGCTTCGCCAGCTACGGCACTACGCCGCTCAGCAAAAACTGGGCTATCGCTCCGGCAATCCTCGCTCAGAGCAGCAAAGACCGCTATGTCGACGGCGACAGCTACCAGTGGGCAACCGTCAACATGCGCCTGATTCAGGAGATCAACCCGAACTTCGCGCTTGCTTACGAAGGTACCTATCAGTACATGGATCTCAAACCGGAAGGCTATAACGACCGCAATGCGGTGAACGGCAGCTTCTATAAACTCACCTTCGCCCCGACCTTCAAGGTCGGTAACATCGGTGACTTCTTCACCCGCCCGGAGATCCGTTTCTATACCTCGTGGATGGACTGGAGCAAAAAACTGGATAATTACGCCAGCGACGACTCGCTGGGCAGCAGCGGCTTTAAATCCGGCGGCGAATGGTCGTTCGGTATGCAGATGGAAACCTGGTTCTGATGAACCACGCCTGACACCAGAGAAACCCGGGGCCGCACGCACCTTGTGCCGCCCCGGAACAATAATGACGCAGACACTGCGCCCCCGTGAAGACGGGATCAATAGCTAAGAGCCTATCCCAGTAGGCGTACATTCAGAGGGTACTATGGATTTTGAACAGATTTCCCGCTCGCTGCTTCCCCTGTTGGGAGGTAAGGAAAACATCGCCAGCGCCGCGCACTGTGCCACGCGCCTGCGTCTGGTGCTGGTCGATGACTCACTCGCCGACCAGCAGGCTATCGGCAAAATCGAAGGGGTAAAAGGTTGTTTTCGTAACGCCGGACAGATGCAGATTATTTTCGGCACCGGGGTGGTGAATAAGGTTTACGCCGCCTTTATCCAGGTGGCAGGGGTGGGCGAATCCAGTAAATCGGAAGCTGCCGATATAGCGGCGAAAAAACTGAATCCGTTCCAGCGTATCGCCCGCCTGCTGTCGAACATCTTCGTGCCGATCATTCCGGCGATCGTCGCCTCCGGCCTGCTGATGGGCCTTCTGGGAATGGTCAAAACCTACGGCTGGGTCGACCCGAGCAACGCTATCTACATTATTCTCGATATGTGCAGCTCGGCGGCGTTTATTATTCTGCCAATATTGATTGGTTTTACCGCCGCCCGGGAGTTTGGCGGTAACCCCTATCTGGGAGCAACGCTCGGCGGCATTCTGACCCACCCGGCGCTGACCAACGCCTGGGGCGTCGCGGCGGGCTTCCATACCATGAACTTTTTTGGTCTGGAAGTCGCGATGATCGGCTACCAGGGGACCGTGTTCCCGGTACTGCTGGCGGTGTGGTTTATGAGCATCGTCGAGAAGCAGCTGCGCCGGGTGATCCCAGACGCGCTGGATCTTATCCTCACGCCGTTCCTGACGGTGATTATTTCTGGCTTTATTGCCCTGCTGATTATCGGCCCGGCAGGGCGCGCGCTGGGTGACGGCATTTCGTTTGTCCTCAGCACGCTGATTACCCATGCCGGCTGGCTGGCAGGACTGCTGTTTGGCGGTCTCTATTCGGTGATCGTCATTACCGGGATCCACCACAGCTTCCACGCCATCGAGGCCGGGCTGTTGGGCAACCCGGCCATTGGCGTGAACTTCCTGCTGCCAATTTGGGCCATGGCTAACGTCGCTCAAGGGGGCGCCTGCCTGGCGGTGTGGTTTAAAACCAAAGATGCCAAAATCAAAGCCATTACCCTGCCGTCGGCATTTTCTGCGATGCTGGGGATCACCGAGGCGGCGATTTTCGGGATTAACCTGCGCTTTGTGAAGCCGTTTATCGCCGCGTTAATCGGCGGCGCGGCGGGCGGCGCCTGGGTGGTATCGATGCATGTCTATATGACGGCGGTCGGCCTGACGGCGATCCCCGGCATGGCGATCGTGCAGGCCAGCTCGCTGCTGAACTACATTATTGGGATGGTTATCGCCTTCGGCGTTGCCTTTACCGTCTCTCTGCTGCTGAAATACAAAACGGACGCTGAATAATGTCACTTCCCTCACGGCTGCCTGCGATTTTGCAGGCCGTTATGCAAGGCCAGCCGCGCGCGCTGGCCGACGAGCACTATCCTCGCTGGCACCATGCGCCGGTGACCGGACTGATGAACGATCCCAACGGCTTTGTGGCCTTCGACGGTCGCTACCACCTGTTTTATCAGTGGAACCCGCTCGCCTGCGATCATAAATTCAAGTGCTGGGCGCACTGGAGTTCTGCCGATCTGCTGCAATGGCAGCATGAACCTATCGCCCTGATGCCCGACGAAGAGTATGACCGCAACGGCTGCTACTCCGGTAGCGCGGTGGATAACAACGGGACGCTGACCCTGTGTTACACCGGTAACGTCAAATTCAGCGACGGCAGCCGGACCGCCTGGCAGTGCCTGGCGACGGAAAATGCCGACGGCACCTTCAGCAAACTGGGTCCGGTGCTGCCGCTGCCGGAAGGCTACACCGGGCACGTGCGCGACCCTAAAGTGTGGCAGCACGAGGGGCGATGGTACATGGTGCTGGGCGCCCAGGATCGGCAAAAGCACGGCAAAGTGCTGCTGTTCAGCTCCCCCGATCTGCACCAGTGGACCCACGAAGGTGAAATCGCGGGCTACGGGATTAACCATCTCGACGACGCGGGCTATATGTGGGAATGTCCGGATCTGTTTCCCCTCGGCGACCAGCAGATCCTGATTTGCTGCCCACAGGGCGTGACCCGCGAGGCGGAACGTTTTCTCAACAGCTACCCGGCGGTGTGGATGGCCGGCGATGTCGACTATGCCAGCGCCCGCTTCAGCCACGGTGAACTGCACGAGCTGGATGCCGGGTTCGAGTTTTACGCCCCGCAAACCATGCAGACTCCCGACGGCCGTCGGGTGCTGGTCGGCTGGATGGGCGTTCCGGATGGTGAAGAGATGCACCAGCCGACGCTGGCCAACGGCTGGATCCATCAGATGACCTGCCTGCGCGAACTGGAGTGGCACAACGGCACGCTGTATCAACGCCCGCTGCGCGAGCTGACCGCCCTGCGCGGCGAGGCCCACGGCTGGCAGCCGCAGCCCCTACCGTTGGAGCCGATGGAAATCGAACTGGCAACCGCCGACGACGCGGCGTTCAGCATCGATTTCGGCGGCGCATTAACGCTGGAGCGCGATGCCCACGGCATTCGTCTCGCGCGGCGCAGCCTCGTCAGCGACGAGATGCTCTATCGCTACTGGCGCGGTGATATTCAGACGCTGCGGATTTTCATCGACCGTTCAAGCGTGGAAATCTTCATTAATGACGGTGCAGGGGTAATGAGCAGCCGCTTCTTCCCACGCTATCCAGGGGAAGTCGTGTTCAACGGTGCGACGCCGGCGACATTCTGCTACTGGTCGCTGAGGTCATGCATGGTAGTATAAGCGTTTTACTTTCAGGCGCATGTTGTCGTGATGAAAACCAAACGCGTTACTATTAAAGATATCGCCGAGCTGGCGGGTGTCTCAAAGGCGACCGCCAGCCTGGTGCTGAACGGTCGCGGTAAAGAGCTCCGCGTGGCGCAGGAAACCCGCGACCGCGTGCTGGCGATCGCCCGCGAACAACATTACCAGCCCAGTATTCACGCCCGCTCGCTACGGGATAACCGTAGCCATACCATCGGCCTCGTGGTTCCTGAAATCACCAACTACGGGTTTGCCGTCTTCTCCCACGAACTGGAAATGCTCTGTCGTGAGGCTGGCGTTCAGCTGCTCATCTCCTGTACTGATGAAAATCCCGCCCAGGAGAGCATGGTGGTCAACAACATGATTGCCCGCCAGGTTGACGGGTTGATTGTCGCCTCGTGCATGCACAATGATGCCGATTACCTTAAGCTCAGCGAGCAGCTGCCGGTGGTGCTGTTCGACCGCTGCCCCAGTGAAAGCACGCTGCCGCTGGTGATGACCGACTCGGTCAGCCCGACGGCGGAACTGATTTCCCGCATTGCGCCACAGCACCGCGACGAGTTCTGGTTCCTCGGCGGGCAGCCGCGGCTGTCGCCATCGCGCGATCGCCTGGCCGGTTTTACGCAAGGGCTGGCGAACGCCGGGGTGGAGCTACGCCCCGAGTGGGTGATTAACGGCAACTATCATCCCAGCTCCGGCTACGAGATGTTTGCCTCACTCTGCGCGCGTCTCGGACGACCGCCAAAGGCGCTATTTACCGCGGCCTGCGGCCTTCTGGAAGGAGTGCTGCGCTATATGAGCCAGCACCATTTACTGGATTCCGGGATCCATCTGGCGAGCTTTGACGACCACTATCTGTACGACTCGCTGTCGCTGCGTATCGATACCGTGCAGCAGGACAACCGCCAGTTGGCCTGGCACTGCTACGACCTGATAAGCCAGCTGATTGAGGGCAACACACCCGAGCCGCTACAGCGCTACCTGCCGGCGACGCTGCAAATTCGCCATCGTTGATTTATGCATCAAGGCCGGTGATCCGCACCAGGTGGACGGTGAGCCACAGCAGCTCGTTCCCGCCGAGGGTCATATCGAGCTGGGCCTTGACGTAATCGCGGATCCGCAGCGCGCAGCGGTAGGCTTCCGGGTACTCCTTAATCACCTGCACCAGCAGAAAACTGTCTCGCGCGCCGTCCAGTTCCCCCTCCTGTAAACGCTGCAGAAAGAACTGCATATGGACCAGAAAGCGCGAGTAGTTAATCGATTCGGTGTCTATCTCCTGCTTAAAGTGGTACTGCACGAGATTAAAAATATCCTTCAGCATTTTCACCGACTGCATGGTCTGCGCCACGTCGTCCCCCTCGCTCTGGCCGTTGACCAGATGAAAAGCGATATTGCCGGCTTCCTCTTCCGGCAGTTCAATGGCGTACTGCTGGCGAATAATCGTCACCGCCTCGCTGGCGACGCGGAACTGCTGCGGGTAAAAGCGCCTGACTTCCGGCAGCAGGCGGTTTTGAATGGCGATCCCCTTGCGGCTACGCTCGATGGCAAACGTCAGGTGATCGGCGAGGGTAAAGAAAATCTGCTCGCGAACCTTGTTGGCCAGCTGCATATTGGCGCGGGAAATGATCATCGCCGCCATTTCGATAACCTCATCCGGGATCGCGGAGAGCGCCTCCAGATAGCCACTGCGTGTGCCCAGCGTCTGGGTCACGAACAGCTTCTCGATCTTCTCCGCCGCTATCTCATCTCCCGGTCGGCTGTTAAAGCCAATGCCTTTTCCCATGACGATAACCTCCCGGTTATCGTCGTCGGAAGAGAGCACCAGGCTATTATTAAGCACCTTCTGAACAATCATGGTTGAGACTCGTGGTGGTTGCCGTTTTGACGAATGACATCCTTATACCACCAGAAGCTGCGCTTGCGGATCCTTTGCAGACTCTTCAGCGCGTCCTCGCCGCGGTCGACATAAATAAAACCGTAGCGCTTGGCGTAGCCCTGGTGCGTGCTGACGACATCAATTGCCGCCCACGGGCAGTAGCCCATCAGTTCGACCCCGTCGGCAATCGCGAGGCGCATTTGCTCGATATGCGCCGCAAGGAAAGCGATGCGGTAATCATCATTCACCGTCCCGTCATGCTCCAGCTTATCCGGCGCCCCCATGCCGTTTTCACTGATCAGAATCGGCAGACCGTAGCGCTCGCACACTTTACGCAGCGTCAGGCGCAGGCCGACCGGGTCAACCACCCAGCCGTAAGGTGTTTTATCAACCCACGGATTTTCGGCCGGTCGGTAGACCCCGGTTTCCCCCAGCATAATTTGCTGATCGCCGGCGCGGGGCGCGACATCATTGCCGTCTCCCCGGCTGGCCACGATAGTGGCCGTCGAGTAGTAGTTGATGGCGATAAAATCAGGGCGCCCCTGCTGTAAGATCAAGGCATCCTCCGGCTGCACTTCCGGCGCGAGACCGCGGTCCTTTAGATAGGCCCACGCCAGGGCGTTGTAGCGCCCGTGCACCGCAACATCCAGAAAGCTCCAGCAACGCAACGTTTCCCAGTTATGCGCGGCGATGGCATCTTCCGGTTTACAGCTGCCGGCGTACATCGAGGTGGTATTGATAGCCGGGCCGATGCGCAGCCCAGGGAATTCACGGTGGCACAGGGCAAAAATCTGCGCCTGGGCCAGCATCATATGGTGGTTGTGTTGGTACAGCGCCTTTTTGTCCGGCAGCGCGCGATCGGCGGGCACGCCAATTGCACCCGGGTGGAGAATCATGGTGTTCTGTTCGTTAATCGTCAGCCACAGCGGGACCTTGTCAGCAAACTCGTTGAACAGCAGCCGGGCATAGCGGACAAATGCCTCTCCGGTCTCACGCCGCATCCAGCCCCCTTTGAGTTCCAGCGCCCACGGCAGGTCAAAGTGGTACAGCGTGACGATCGGCGTGATCTGGTGGCGGACCAGTGCATCAATCAGACGGTGGTAAAATGCCAGCCCGGCAGGATTTACCGGGCCGTCGCCGTCCGGGATCACCCGCGACCAGGCCACCGAGAAGCGGTAGGCCTTCAGCCCCATCTGCGCCATCAGAGCAACATCCTCCTCCACGCGATGATAGTGGTCGCTGGCGACACGAAAATCTGCCGTTCCCGGCGGGTGGCTGAGCATATCAACAACCGACGGCCCTTTACCGTCTTCGTTCCACGCCCCCTCAACCTGATAGGCTGAGGTCGATGCCCCCCACAAAAAACCCTCCGGGAACCGGGCCTGCTGTTGATAGATCATGCCTGAGCCTCCTTCGTGGATTGCACCATCAGCGGCTCACCATAATTCACCTGCGCGGCGGCGGTCACGCTGAGCTGGCTATGTTCGTCGCCATTGACCACAACCACCGGGGTGATCATATCGTATCCGGCACGCTCGATAGCGGCGATATCAAAGCGGATCAGTTCCTGCCCGGCCTCCACCACATCCCCGACCTTCAGCGAAGAGCTGAAGTGCTGGCCGTTGAGGTTGACGGTATCAATCCCGATATGCACCAGCAGTTCAAGTCCACTTTCATGTTGTAAACCAACCGCATGGCATGACGGCAGGAACATCATCACCTTGCCATTAAACGGCGCTTTCAGGCACCCCTCTTGCGGACGAATCGCCACCCCTTGCCCCAGCAGACCGCTGGCGAAGACATCATCGTTCACCTCGCTTAACGGCACGACCTGACCACACAGCGGGCTGAGCACCGCAATGTCACTTTCGCCTTTCGGGCTGACGGCAGGTGGTGGCGTCACGTCAGCCACTTCTTGCTCCTCGGGCGCATCTTTAAAGGCGATAAACCAGGTCAGGGTAAAGGTCACGACAATGGAAATCGCACAGGTCACCAGCGCATGGACGATGTTCATCGGATTTTCACCGATAAACGCCGGCAGCGCCGCCAGACCTGGAGAAACAAAGGCATAGCGCACCAGCCCGCTAAAGCCCGCGTACATCCCGGCGCAACCGCCGCCGATCATCGCGGCGATCATCACGCGGCGGAACTTGAGCAAGACCCCGTACAGCGCCGGTTCGGTGATGCCCAGCAGCGCGGTAAAGCCCGATGAAGAGGCCAGCTGGCGCAGGTTGCTATTTTTGGTTTTCAGCGCCACGCACAGCGTCGCAGCGCCCATCGCCACGTTTGACGCCAGCATCCCCGGGCCGTTAATCATTTCGAAGCCATTTTTGCTGAGCTGCCCGGTGGCAATCGGCGTCATCGCCCAGGCGGTGCCGGTAATAATCAGGAAGGGTTGCAGGGTGCCCATCAGCATCGGAATTAACCAACTGGCGTGGCGGTCGATAGCGCCTGCCCCGGCGGCAACCAGATCGTTAAGTAAAATGCCCGCCGGCCCCACCACCACCAGCGCCAGCGGCGCGGTGATCAACAGGATCAGCATCGGCTTAATGAAAAACTTGATAATCGAGGGCGACACTTTTTCGGCAAAGCGCTCCACCCACGACATCAACCACACCGTCAGGATTATCGGCAGCACCGACCCGGCATAATCAGAAAGCAGCACGTTAATGCCGACAAAATCAACCGCTTTACCGGCCGCCAGCATCTGGCCGATGCCCGGATGCAGCAGCACGCCGGCGAGGGTCATCGCCAGAATCGGGTTGCATTCAAACTTCAGCGACGCTCCGTAGGCCAGCAGTACCGGCAGGAAGAAAAAAGCGGCATCGGCGATAATATTCAGCAGCTGGTATGTCGAGCTGGTTTCGCTAATCAGTCCCGTTAGCTTGAGAATGGCCAGCAGCGCTTTGATCATCCCCGCGCCGGTTATTGCCGGAATGACCGGGGTGAAAGTGGTGGAAATGACGCTGATAATGCGCGCGACGATACCCGCCGGTTTGCCGTTTTTATCAGCGCCTGCCGGGTTTTTCTTCTCCGGCAGCGCTTTATTAAGCAAGCGGTACACCTGCTGCACTTCATTGCCGATGACTATCTGGAACTGGCCGCCTTTCTCCACCACGCTGATCACGCCGGGAATCGAGCCAATCTGGGCATCGTTGACCTGCGCGCGGTCGTTAAACTCCATGCGCAGCCGGGTCGCGCAGTGGGTGAGCATACGGATATTTTCCGCACCGCCCACCGAGTGAAGGATTTTTTCTGCTGTTTCGTTATAGTTCATAGTATTCCCTGGTGTTGGGGCAAAAAAAAAGACCAAAACAGAGACGCTCCCCACTGTACGGGAGAGCATTCCTATTTTGGTCTTGCCTGCTTTCGCAGTAGCACGCCATCATAAAAATGGGTTATTTCGGCGGATTATCTAAGTGGCCTTTGCCGATTTCAATGATGACCGAACAAAAGTGTGAACTGGATTAAGTAAATTCTTAAGCGAATACATCTTCCAGCAAGGAGGCTAATCAATGAAAAAATACAGCTACCCATGGTTAATATCCGTCACCGTCGTGACCCTGCTGGTGATTTTTTTCAGCGTGACATGGCGAGTCGAAATCGATCGGGTCACGTTTCTCTATCCGGCCATGATCCGCGATATGCTGTATGTTGCCCTGGGGCTGGCGCTGTTGGGCAGCGCGTTGTTTATCTGGTTTATCATCCGCAAGGGCGACACGCGTAACACCTCTCCTCGCCAGTGGTTGACCGTCGCGGGCGGCAGTGTGTTGTTGGCCTTTGGCCTGGCGATGCTGATCCAACATGTGATACTGACCACCCTGACCTGGCTGCTGCCCGGCGAGGAGTCCACCTATACCGTACCCTACCAGTATACCTCCGGCGGGTCGCGCAGCTGCTCCGGAGCCTACGTTGAAGATCCGCAGCTGCAAAAAGAGATCCGCATCTGCTATCCCTTTGGCTACTATCCCGATGACAACCGGATTACGGTTATAAAACGCAGCAACGCGCTGGGCATCGTTATCCTCTATGCGCAAACTTCCACGCTGGATGAGTAGCCAGCTACCCCAGGGCCTGCTGGCGTAACCAGCTCTGTAAGCGCTTCGCATTCGCCGTCATATCACTGTCCTGACGAACGCAAAGGTAGTAATCCCGGCCATCGTCGATCGTGGCATCGATGATTTTCACCAGCTCTCCGCTGTTCAGGTAGGGGGCGATTAGCGGCTCCCGCATCAGGGCGCAGCCGAGGCCCGCCTGAACGCCCGCCAGGGTCAACAGACCATCTTCAAACAGCGGTCCCGTCGAGCGCGGCGGGCGTTTTACCCCTTGCTGAACAAACCACTGATTCCACGTCGTGCGCTCCTCGTCATGGAGCAACGGCATCTGCAGCAGCTGTTCCGGCGTATCAATATGTCCGTGCAGGCGAATAAACGCCCGGCTACATACCGGCACCATTCTGCCGGATATCAACTTTTCGCTCTGATATCCGGCCCACTGCCCGTCGCCAAAACGAATCGACATGTCCGATGCATCGCTCAAATAGTTGCGATGGTTGGCATACACCACGTTGATTTCGGTTTGGGGATTGGCGTGGACAAAAGACGGCAGGCGAGGAATAAACCAGCCCATCCCGAACAGTGGGATCAGGCTGATCGTGACCTGCTGAGTTTGTACCTGATCCACCAGATGCTCGGTGGCCTGGCGCAGTACATTAAACGCCGCGCGGATCGAGCGATAATACTCCCTGCCCTGCTGGCTCAGGGTCAGCCGCCGGCCCTGTCTTTCAGTCAGCGAAATTTTCAGGTACTCCTCCAGCACTTTCAGCTGATGGCTCACCGCCGAAGGCGAGATAGCCAGCTCCCGAGCGGCCTGCGTCACGCTGCCCAGGCGGGCGATAGCCTCAAACGCGCGCACCGCACGCAGCGGCGGATCGTTGGTCAACGTGCTTTCCGTAGTGAGTTCCGGCCCCGTCAATGATTCTGCTTTTTTCATATATTGATTTTCTTAGTGCAGTACAGGTTTTTGCCATTCATTTAATATGATTAAAAATCATAAAGATACAAATAATCACAAACTTCATAAGAAAGAATATATCCGTATTTTACAATTTAATTCATTTATTAGATGGTAGCCGTAATTTGAGCTCATTGTCGGGTTATTCAGTTGGACACTCTCATACAACAACTTATCAACGGGGTCATGCTCGGCAGCATCTATGCCCTGATCGCGCTGGGCTATACCATGGTGTATGGCATTCTGCGCATTATTAACTTCGCCCACGGCGATATCCTGATGGTGGGGGCGTTGACCACGCTTTCCGGGATGAATGCCCTGAATGCCCATTTCCCCGGCCTGTCGCCGCTGGCGCAGCTGATTCTGGCATTGATGCTGGCCATGATCGTTTGCGGCCTGCTGGCAATGGCGGTGGAGCGCTTTGCCTACCGTCGACTGCGCAACGCTCCGCGCCTGGCGCCGCTGATCTCCGGGATCGGCGTTTCGGTGCTGCTGCAAACCGTGGCGATGATCGTCTGGTCCCGTAATCCCCTGATGTTTCCGCAGATCCTGCCGATGGATCCCATTGCCGTAACCCAGGGCAGCGTTGGACATCCGCCGGCGATCGTCACCGTGACCGGCATCGTCACCGTTGTACTGGCGCTGGCGGTGATGTTGGGCCTGTGGCTGCTGGTGGAATTCACCCGCTTAGGTCGCGGCATGCGCGCGGTCGCGGAAAACCCGCGTATCGCCACGTTAATGGGGGTTAACCCGAACGCCATTATTGCCCTGACCTTTGCCATTGGCGGCGCGTTTGCGGCCCTGGCCGGCGTCATGATGGCCAGCAACTACGGCAATGCCAGCTTCTCGATGGGCTTTCTGCCCGGCATTAAAGCATTTACCGCTGCGGTACTCGGTGGCATCGGCAACATTCGTGGAGCTATGGTCGGCGGCCTGCTGCTGGGCCTGATCGAATCCCTGGGCGCCGGTTATCTCGGCGATCTGACCAACGGCGTCTTCGGCAGCAACTATCAGGATATCTTCGCCTTTATGGTGCTGATTCTGGTGCTGGTCTTCCGCCCTGCCGGTTTGCTCGGCGAACGCGTCGCGCACCGGGCTTAGGAGAGAATAATGACAACAGCACAACTCGCTACACCAGACACCTCCTGCCGCCTGTGGTCCGGTATGACCCTGTTCATCTGCGCGCTGCTGATCGCCCCCGTCGTCGCCAGCCAGCTTGGCGGTAACTACTGGGTGCGGGTCATCGACTTCGCCCTGCTGTACATCATGCTGGCGCTGGGGCTGAACATCGTGGTCGGCTACACCGGCCTGCTGGATATGGGCTTTATCGCCTTTTACGCCGTCGGCGCCTATCTGGCAGCACTGCTGGCCTCGCCGCATCTGCTGGACGTGTTCCCAGTCTTAAATCAGTGGTTCCCGGACGGCCTGCACACCTCGTGGCTGGTGATTATTCCGCTCGCCGCGCTGGTGGCGGCGGGCTGCGGTATCGTGCTGGGTGCGCCAACGCTGAAGCTGCGCGGCGACTACCTGGCTATCGTCACCCTCGGGTTCGGTGAAATTATCCGTATCCTGATGCGCAACCTCGACCGCCCGGTCAACATTACCAACGGCGCCAAAGGTATTTCCGGGGTCGATACGCTGAATCTGTTCGGCCTGAAGTTTAGCGGCGTCTATCACTGGTTCGGTTTTAAAATCCCGGCGCTGTGGCTGTGGTACTACCTGCTGATGCTGGTCATCGTGGTGATTATTTTCGTCTGCCTGCGCCTGCAGCATTCGCGTATCGGCCGCGCCTGGCACGCCATTCGTGAAGACGAAGACGTCGCCCGCGCCATGGGTATTAATCTGCGCAACTACAAGCTGCTGGCCTTCGCCATCGGTGCTTCTTTTGGCGGCATCGCCGGGGCACTGTTCGGCGCATTTCAGGGCTTTGTTTCGCCGGAGTCCTTCACCCTACAAGAGTCGATTGCGGTGCTGGCGATGGTGGTGCTGGGCGGAATGGGCCACATTCCGGGGGTGATCCTTGGCGCGGTGTTGCTCACTGCGCTACCGGAGCTGCTGCGTAGCCAGGCCGCCCCGCTACAACAGGCGCTATTTGGCGAAGTGCTGATCGACCCGGAAATTCTGCGCCAGCTCTTTTATGGCCTGGCGCTGGTGCTGGTGATGCTGCTCCGCCCGCAGGGCATCTGGCCTGCGCGTCATCAAGGAGCCAAAGCATGAGCCTGTTAAGCGTACGCCATATGTCCAAGCGCTTCGGTGGCCTGACGGCCGTCGATAACGTGTCGCTGACGATCGATGATGGCGAAATCTATGGCCTGATTGGCCCTAACGGCGCGGGAAAAACCACCTGCTTTAACCTGATTACCGGACTGTACCCGGCGGACAGCGGCGAATTTGCCATCGCCGGAGAGCCCTATTCGCCGAAAAATATTGAGAAGGTCACCGCCGCCGGTATCGCCCGTACCTTTCAGAATGTGCGGCTGTTCAACGAAATGTCGGTGCTGGAAAACGTGATGGTTGGCCGTCACGTGCGTACCCGCAACGGTCTGTGGGCCGCCCTCTCCCGCCATAAACGCGCCCGTGCCGAAGAGGCGCAGACCCGTGAACTGGCGTGGCACTGGCTGGAGTATACCGGCATCGTGCAGTTCGCCCACTACCGCGCCTGCGACCTCGCCTATGGCCACCAGCGTCGGCTGGAGATTGCCCGTGCGCTGGCCACCGATCCGCGCCTGCTGGCGCTGGATGAACCCGCCGCCGGCATGAACGCCGCCGAGAAGATGGCCCTTGGCGAACTGCTGCTGCGCATTCGCGACGACGGCAAAACGCTGCTGATGATTGAGCATGACGTCAAGCTGGTGATGGGGATCTGCGATCGCCTGATGGTGCTGGATTACGGCAAAACGTTAACCAGCGGCACGCCGGATACCGTTCGCCGCGATCCGGCCGTGATCGCCGCCTGGCTGGGAGGCAATATCCATGTCTGATTTATTAACCGTTAGCCAGCTTGGCGTCCATTACGGCGGCATCCAGGCGGTACGCGACGTCTCCTTCAGCGTTAAAGAGGGTGAGCAGACCACGCTGATCGGCGCCAACGGTGCAGGCAAAAGCTCAACCGTTCGCGCCATTACCGGGCTGGAGCCCTTTAGCGGCGACATCCTGTTCAACGGCAAGCCGATACGAAAGCGTCGGGCCGAGGCCCTGCTGCGCGAAGGGTTGGTGATGGTGCCGGAAGGACGCGGCATCTTTGCCCGTATGACGGTGCTGGAAAACCTGCAAATGGGCGCCTGGCTACGTCGCGATAGCGCCGCGGTCCGTCAGGAAATGAGCGACATTTTCGCCGCCTTCCCGCGTCTTGCCGAGCGTCAACATCAGCTGGCCGGACTGCTGTCCGGCGGTGAACAACAGCTGCTGGCGCTTAACCGCGCCCTGCTCAGCCAGCCGCGTCTGCTGATCCTCGACGAACCGTCGATGGGTCTGGCGCCGTTGATGATAGAGAACATTTTTCGGGTGATTGCCACCCTGCGCCAGCGTGGCGTGGCCCTGCTGTTGATTGAGCAGAACGCCCGTCTGGCGCTGGAGGCGACCGACAGCGCCTGGGTCATGGACAGCGGCAGCATTGTCGAGCGCGGTCCGTCGCAGACGCTGCTTGCCGATGACCGGATTGCGCAAATTTATTTGGGCGAAATGCCCGCTTAACACACCAACCAGCCTCAGGGAAAAACAATGAAAACAGTAAAAATCAGTGCGCTCAGTGCCGCTATTCTGCTCAGTGGTTTTGCCTCATCCGCCGCGTGGGCGCAGGCACAAGAAACCGTCATCATTGGCCTGGCGGGTCCGCTGACCGGCCCTTCCGCACGTATCGGTAAGGACCTGGAAAACGGCGCGCAGCTCGCCATTGACGACATCAACAAGCAGCACCCGACCATCGGCGGCAAAGCGGTAACCTTCAAGCTGCAATCCGAAGACGATCAGTCCGACCCGCGTACTGCCGTTGCCGTCGCCCAGCGCCTGGTCGACAGCGGCGTCGCTGGCGTAGTCGGTCACTGGAACACCGGCACCAGCATTCCCGCCGCGCGCGTCTATCATGATGCCGGGATTGCCCAGGTGGCGCCGGTCGCCACCGGGCACGCCTATACTAAACAAAGATTCGACACCAGCTTCCGCGTCATGGGCCACGACGATGACGGCGGCCAGTTTGCCGGACAGTACGCGGTACAAACCCTGAAAGCTAAACGCATTGCGGTCATCGATGACCGTACCGCCTTCGGTCAGGGACTGGCGGATGAGTTTATTAAGTCGCTGGAAGCGCAGGGAATAAAAATCGTCGATCGCCAGTACGTTGACGACAAAACCGTGGACTTCAGCGCCGTACTGACCGCCATTCGCAGCAAAAATGCCGACCTGATTTTCTTCGGCGGCGTCGATAGCCAGGCCGCACCGCTGGCGCGCCGCATCAAACAGTTGGGCATGAACGCCACTCTGATGGGCGCGGGCGGTTTTGTCAGCCAGACCTTCCTCCAGCTGGCGCAGAAAGAGGGCGACGGCGTGGTCGCACTGGAGCCGGGACTGCCGGTCGACCAGATGCCCGGCGGCAAAGCGTTCGAACAAGCCTATCAGGCACGCTACCACACCCACATCGAACTACATGCCCCGTTCGCCTACGACGCCACCCGCGTGCTGGTCGCAGCGATGGAAAAAGCCGACTCCGTCGACCCGGCCGACTATCTGCCCGCGCTACGCGCCATTAGCTATTCCGGCGTCACCGGACAAATCGCCTTTGATAAAGAGGGCAACCTGAAAGCGCCAACCTTTACCGTTTACAAAGTCGTCGACGGTAAATGGCAGCCGCAAACCGTACTCGGCGGCGCAAAAACGCAGTAACGCAGTGAGGCAATGTGATGAGTGATAATAATGAGCTGGGCATTCTCGCCCGCCGCAAAATTGAAGCAGAAATAATCAAGCCGATTTACGACATCCTGGTGCGCGAGATAGGTAAAGCGCGCGCCCAGGCCGTCATCGGCGAAGCCATTGAAAACGCCGCCATTGAGGCGGGAAAAACCTTTGCCAGTCAGGAACCTGACGGCGCGAATATCCAGAGCTTTGTCGCCCTGCAATATCTGTGGGAGAAAGACAACGCCCTGGAGGTCAAGGTGCTGGACGCCGACGACCAGCAGTATAACTACAACGTCAACCGCTGCCGTTACGCCGAGATGTATCACGAGATGGGGCTGGGGGAGATTGGCCACCTGCTCTCCTGCGCCCGCGATGACAAATTTATCGTCGGCTACGCGCCGGAGGTGGAGTTGACCCGCACCACCACCATTATGCAGGGCGGCTCGTGCTGCGACTTTCGCTATCGCGTGAAAAAGGACAAACCATGATAACCGTCAACGGCGAGCGCCTGTGGTCAACGCTTAACGATATGGCGAGGATTGGTGCCACGCCGGCCGGTGGCGTGACCCGACTGACGCTCAGCGACGAGGATCGCCGGGCGCGCGACCTGCTGCGCGAGTGGGCGCGTGAGGCCGGTTTTCCCTGCGAAGTCGATAGCATGGGCAATATGTTTATCCGCCGCGCCGGTAAAAATTCGCAGCTGGCCCCGGTGTTGACCGGCTCACACGTCGATTCTCAACCGCTCGGCGGCCGCTATGACGGTATTTACGGCGTGCTGGCCGGACTGGAAGCGCTGCGCACGCTTAACGATCGCGGCGTTGAGACCGAACGCGATATTCTGCTGGTCAACTGGACGAACGAGGAAGGCGCGCGCTTTGCCCCGGCGATGCTCGCCTCCGGCGTCTGGGCCGGGCAGTTCAGCGAAGCCTTCGCGCTGGCCCGAGAAGATCGCGATGGCATCAGCGTCGGCGCGGCGCTGGAGGCTATCGGCTATCGCGGCGACCGCCCGACCGCCGCCTTCCCGCTGCACGCCTGCTACGAAGTGCATATCGAACAGGGACCGATTCTGGAAGAGGAAGGTATTGATATCGGCCTCGTCCACGCGGCGATGGGCCAGCGTTGGTTCAACGTCTCGCTGGAGGGTTTTTCCGCCCACGCCGGAACCACGCCGATGGGCAGCCGTCGCGATGCGTTGACCGCCTTCGCCGAACTGGCGCTGGCGGTTGAGCAAATCGGCATCGCTCACCACCCCGACGGCCGGGCGACCATCGGGATGGTGCAGGTGATCCCAGGCTCGCGCAATGTAGTGCCGGGACGCGTGGAGTGCAGCGTCGAGTTTCGCCATCCGCAGACCCCGGCGCTGGAAGCTATGGAGCTGGCGCTGCATCGTGCCGCTGAAGCGCTGGCAGCGCGCGGCGTGGCGGCAAACGTCGAGCGGATTTTCGATTACGCCCCCATTTCCTTTGATGCCGGGTGCCTCGCACGTAGCGAGCAGGCGGTCGCGGCGCTGGGCTACAGCGCCAGACCGATGGTCTCCGGCGCCGGCCACGATACCTGCTATATCAGCAAGGTTGCGCCCGCCAGCATGATTTTTATCCCTTGCGAGAAGGGGGTGAGTCATAACGAAGCGGAGAACATTCAGCCCGCCTGGGCAGAGAAAGGGGCCAACGTGCTGCTGCACAGCCTGGTGCTCGCCGCGTCGCAAAAGTAACCATCCTGTCTCTTGGTCGTCATGGCGCCACCCGGTGCCATGACGACCCTCAGTTGCGCCACGATGTTCGCTACCTGCGTTCAGGGATCGACAACATCAAGCATAACTAAATCAAAACAATAAGTTATATTGTTTAACCCTATCGCCTAAAACACATTTATTTCTGTATTTTCTGCTAAGATCAGGCAATAGATAACATATAGTAGAGTCACTGAGCGTAGATAACGCCACAGCTCGTCATTGTGATCTCGTGTAACCACGCTCAATTTGTTCTTTTTTACTGCTGACGCTTCGGGTACGTGTGAAAACTAAAAAGAAATCCACAACATCGTCCAATGTCCTGCGCTATATCTGGGGCTCCGCGCTGGCGACAATTTTTTTAACCACCATAACGTCCTTCTGGCTCCTTTCCGGTTCATGGTCGATGTGGAAAAGCGCCCATAACAACGTCATCCAGTTTGATGTTTTTTACCGTGTGCTGCAGGTCTCCAATGACCTGGCCGGCGAGCGTGCTTTTGTCAATGAGCTGGTGCTTAGCCCGGCGGCAGAAAAAGAACAGCGCTGGCAGGCGCTTATCGAACACCAAAAAATCACCGACCGCGACCTGCAGACGATCCCAAAAGACCTGCTCTCACCGGCCCTGATGGTGGATATGGTAAAACAGCTGGAGCATTCCCGTCTCCTTGCCAGCGCCTTCCGTACCCAGGTACTGAGCGACCCGGATACCGCCAACCACACGATTCTCGATATGGTCGTGGCCACCGACTTTTACCATAGGGCGCTGTTTGAGCGAACCTCTGAGTTTCTCCTGCTGGAGCCCAGCGCCCTCGGCCCGATTCTGCGCGCTCAGGCCCTGGGAGAGTTGCGTGACGCCACGGGCCGGCTGGGCTCACAGGTGTTAATTCCGCTCGCCACCCATACCCCAATCCCCCAGGCCAACCGGGAAGCGCTGATCCGTGGTATCGAGAGAATCAATACCGCCTGGTGGATACTGCAAACCCAGGGCGATGAATCCACCTACCTGCCGATGTTCCAGAGTAAGCTGGATACGACACGCCGCGCTTTCGAAAAGGAGGGTATTGCCTTAATTAACCAGCTAAAAACGGAGAGTGATAAGGGCATACCCTACAGCGTGGATGCCGAAGGTTTTGCCACTCTCTACCACGCCAGCCTCAGCTCTTTCGAC
This sequence comes from Klebsiella sp. R390, assembly GCF_051131745.1. Lineage (NCBI taxonomy): Bacteria > Pseudomonadati > Pseudomonadota > Gammaproteobacteria > Enterobacterales > Enterobacteriaceae > Klebsiella > Klebsiella sp. R390. The sequence goes on from NZ_CP180445.1 coordinate 1,393,099, forward strand.
AATTTACTCGATACCTATATGACCGGCGTTAAGGATCACTACACCGCCGCCGAGCATCAGGCATTGCGGAATTTCCTCCTGCGTCTGGTGGTGCTGGGGCTGATCTATGCCCTGACTATCGCGATGATTTTCTATATTCGTTCGCGAGTCTTGCGCCCGATTCTGCGTTTAAACGATATCGCCGCGGCGTTGATTGCCGGCAAACAGCTGCATGTGCAGATCGATGACGATACCGCCGAAGAGGTACAGGAACTGTTTTCATCCCTGGGTACTTTAGGGGAAAAACTGCATGAAGATGCCCTGCGCAGCCGTCAGTACCAGCGTGAGTCGGAAGAAGACCCGCTGACCCACCTGTATAATCGTCGGGCCTTTACCAACCAGGCCAATGCCCGCATCAGCCAGTCCAGCAAAGCGCTTCCGGCGTGGTTAATCATGCTGGATGTCGATCGCTTTAAGTCGATTAACGATAACTGGGGACACCCGATGGGTGATGAGGTTCTGGTTGCTCTCGCGAATACCTTGCAGAAGTGCAGCCGCCCGGAGGACGTGGTGGGACGTCTGGGGGGAGAAGAGTTTGCGGTGCTGCTGCTAGCCAAAACCGCGGATGAGGTTGCCCGTTACGCCACTACCATTCAGCAGGAAATCCGCAAGCTGACGTTCCATACTACCGGGAATCACACCTTTAAAGTCACCGCCAGTTTTGGCGTATCCCGGGGCTGGCAGTGCCCGTTGACCGAGCTGCTGTCGCAGGCCGACAGCGAGTTGTATAAAGCCAAAAACAGCGGCCGCGACCGGATTTGCGGCCTCCCCTGAGTGCCGCCAGAGCCGCAGAACCCGGCATCACGCCAGGATCTGCGGCCCGGTCGATCAATGCTTCTTACGGTTACGGCGCATATCAATCGTCACCGCGGCGACGATAATAACCCCTTTGATAATATCCTGAACGTAAGCATCCACGCCGACAAAGGTGAAGCCGCTTTTAATTAAGCCGAGGATCATCGCGCCAATCAGGGTGCCGGTAATTCGCCCGACCCCGCCCATCAGGCTGCTGCCGCCGATCACCGCCGCGGCGATGGCATCCAGTTCATAGGACATCCCCATGCTCGACTGGCCGCTGCTAACGCGCGCCGCCAGCACCACACCGGCAAGGCCAGACAGCGCCCCGGCGATGGTATAGACGATCACCAGGTACTTATTTACGTTGATGCCGGACACTTTTGCCGAGGTCATGTTTCCGCCGATGGCGTACACATATTTACCGTAGCGGGTATGCTTCAGCGCAATGTGAAACAGGGCGGCAATCACGAAGAAGATAATTACCGGCATCGCGCCCTGACCAATCGAGGTAAAGCTGTCGGACAGGAAGCTAATCGGGTTTCCCTGGGTGTAATACTGTGCCAGACCACGTGCAGAGACCATCATCCCGAGGGTGGCGATAAACGGCGGAATACCGGTGCGGGTAACCAGAAAACCGTTGGTCAGCCCGCACAGCAGCCCCACGCCAATCCCGGCGCAAATCGGGATCACCGCAGGGAGATTCACCAGCGCAGGAAACATCGGTGACAGGCTGTCCGAGGTTTGCGCCAGGCTGGCCGCCACCACGGCCGCGAGGGCAATCACCGAGCCGGAGGAAAGGTCTATCCCGGTGGTAATAATGACCTGGGTTACCCCCACGGCAATAATCCCGATAATCGCCACCTGCAGGACAATCAGGATCAGTCGGTTGGTGTTCATCAGGAAAGACTGATCCCGGACAAACCAGCCGGCAATTTCAAAGGTCAGGGCAATCGCCACCATGACGATAAATATTCCGGTATCTTTCGGCAGTTTATGGCGCAAATTGCCCAGAAAAGAGGGACGCTCAGTTGCCGGTGCTGCGGTCAATTTCATATTGCTCATTCTCTACGCCTCAATGGGATGCCAACGACAAAATGGTTTCCTGATCGGCCTCGTCTTTATTGAGGATGCCGGTGATCCGCCCTTCGTGCATGACCATCACGCGGTCACTCATGCCAAGAATTTCCGGGAGTTCTGAAGAGACCATAATGACGGCGACACCGCGGTTCGCCAGCTCGCTAATCAAATGATAAATTTCAGCTTTCGCCCCCACGTCAATGCCGCGGGTGGGTTCATCGAGTATTAATATTTTCGGCTGCGCTAACAGCCAGCGGGCAATTAAGACCTTTTGCTGGTTGCCGCCGCTGAGGTTATTAATAATCTGATCCATGGTCGGGGTTTTAATATTCAGCCGACGGATCTGTTCCATGCAGTCTTCCGCCATCTTCATATGTTTGACGAACCCGCTCTTGCCAACATATTCCGGCATATTGACGATGCTCATGTTCTCCATCACCGAGAGCACCAGGAACAGCCCGGATTTTTTGCGGTCTTCGGTCAGTAGCGCCATCCCGTTTTCGATCGCCACGGAAGGCGAGCTAATCGTGACCGGCAGGCCATCAATCAGCACATCGCCGCTGTCAAAGTGGGTCATACCAAACAGGCTTTCCATCACCTCGCTTCGTCCGGCGCCGACCAGCCCCGCGACCCCGAGGATCTCCCCCCGCCGGACGCTGAAGTTAATGTCATCGAAATACCCTTTGCGCGACAGATGCCGAACCGTTAAAACATCCTCGCCAATGGTGTTATTGAATTTCGGGAACAGCTGGGTTAATTCGCGGCCCACCATCTGGGTAATCAACGACTGGCGGGTAAATTCCGCCGTCTGTTTACTGCTGACCCAGGCGCCATCACGAAAGACGCTAATTTCATCGGTAATGGTGAAAATCTCGTCCATCTTATGGCTGATGTAGATAATGGCTTTGCCCTGCTCGCGTAAATCACGAATGATCGTGAACAGGTGGGCCACTTCCCCTTCGGTCAGCGCAGAAGTCGGTTCATCCATAATCACGATATCGGCATTCCACGACACCGCTTTGGCAATCTCCACCATCTGCTGGGCGGCAATGCTCAGGTCGCCCACCAGCGCCTCGGCGGAGAGGCGGATGTTCAGTTTATTGAGCAACGCCTGCGTCTGACGGGTCAGCTGACGATGGTCGACAAAGCCGTATTTCATCGGCTCCCGACCCAGCCAGATATTCTCTGCCACGGTCATATGCGGCACCAGATTCAGCTCCTGGTGGATCATGGAGATCCCCGAGCGCAGCGCATCCATCGTATCCTGGAACTGCACCGGCTCCCCCTTCACCCGAATCGCGCCTTTATCGGGACGGTAAATCCCAATCAGGCACTTCATCAACGTGGATTTTCCAGCGCCATTTTCCCCCATCAGCGCGTGCACCGTTCCCGGACGCACGCGTAATGAGACATTGTCGAGCGCCTTCACGCCGGGAAAGAACTTGCTGATACCTTCGGCTTCAAGTGCAAAAGCGTTCATATCTCACCCTCCGTACCGCCGTTCCCGGCCTGATTATTTTTGGTTACGGCTGACGAAGTCAGACATATTCTCTTTGGTAATCAGCTGGTAAGGCACATCGATGATTTTTTCGACCTTCTCGCCGTTGGCCAGTTTCACCGCCGCATCCACCGCGCCTTCGCCCTGCCCTTTCGCGTCCTGGAAAATGGTGGCGATCATCTTGCCGTTTTTCAGCATCTGTAACGCATCTGGGGTGCCATCGACGCCGGCAATCAGGATGTGGTTCGGGTTGCTGCCCAACGCCTGCAGCGCGCCGATCGCCATCTCATCGTTGTTGGAGGCGATGGCCTGAATATCTTCCCCGCTGGTCATCCAGTTACTCACCACGTCCACGGCATCGTTGCGCATAAACTTGGCCGTCTGTTTCTGGACGATTTTGATATCCGGGTATTTTGCGACAACCTCTTCCACCCCTTTGGTGCGGTCACGGGTAGATTCGTTAGCCAGGTCGCCCAGCAGAATCGCCACGTTGCCTTTGCCGTTCATTGCTTTCGCCAGCGCTTCCATTTGCAGACGGCCGGCCAGCACAGAATCGGAGCCGACGTAGGCCATTTTGTCGGTCAGCGGCACCTGCGGACGACGGTTAACGAACACCAGCGGAATACCGGCTTTAGTCGCCTGGTCAATAATCGGTTTCACCGCGTTGGTATCGACCGGATTGACAATGATCGCATCGACACCCTGGCCTATGAAGTTCTGCACCTGCTGAAGCTGCTGCGCGACATCGCCCTTGGCATCTTCAACCTGCGATTTCACGCCCTCTTTTTGCATCTCTTTCTGCATCGCGGTACGCAGAATAGTCAGGAAGTTATCATCGAAAAGCGCCATCGAGACGCCCACGGAAAGGTCTTTGGCCATCACGGCGGCGGGCAACATACAGATTAACAAAGAGGCAACAATCGTTTTCTTGATGTTCATAGTTGATCCTTGGGGTTCGGTGATTTGCCGGTGCATTGAGATAAAATGAAAAATTCATTTCGTCATGTCGCTTTCTGATGCCGATCGACGCCAGGAACAGAGGGACGGCCTCTGAGGACCCTGTTTTTGTTCATGTTTATGAATACTGCTAAATTCAGTTGATTTTTAATGAATTATTAAAACAGTAGTTCATTAACCATGCGATTTGTCGACAGCCTCAATTCAGTTGTTTTGTTTCATTAACATCAAATATGAAACTTTTATAATTAAATAACTGAAATGAAAATTTTAAAACCGCCTGGTAACAGAACTTTGACAGATATCTAACATTGCTGCATAAACGAGCAAAAAATGAGAGGCAGGTTACAGATTGCGCACAAGTCAGCGCCCGGCAGGTGGCATTTAACCAAAGAAGATTTCACACACTCACTACAAGGTTAATTGAAACGCCATGCGCCATTTTTACCCAGCCGTGACGGTGAGGTTCCCAAAGCCGGCGCAGAGGCATAGACTGCTCGCTTCCGTCATCATTTGGTGCAGGCAACCTGCCATGTCCCGTCGATTTTCGCTTAAGCTCACCCTGTTGACCGTGGCGCTCACCCTGCCCGCGCTGGCGCAGGCTGCGCCAGATATTGAAGTGGGTTTTTCACCGGAAGGCTCGGCCCGGACGCTGGTGCTGCACACTATCAACCAGGCCCACACCTCGATCCAGATGATCGCCTACGCGTTTCAGGCACCCGATATCGCCCGCGCGCTGGTAGCCGCCGCGGCCCGCGGAGTGAATGTGCAGATCGTGGTCGATAAAAAACGTAATCGCGTAAAGGCCAGCCAGGCCATGATGAAATATGTTGTTGAGGGCGGCGTGGCGCTGCGGGTGGACGGCCACTATCACATTCAGCACGACAAGATGATGATTGCCGATGGCGACACCGTGGAAACCGGGTCATTTAACTATGCCCCGTCCGCCGAAACGGAGAACAGCGAAAACGTCGTGGTTATCCATCATCAGAAGGCGCTGACCCGACAGTTTATCGCCCACTGGCAATCCCGCTGGGCCCAGGGCGTTGCCTACGCTGGTTAAGGTCGTGCAGGTTGGTAGGGTTAGGCGTGGGGGATGTTCACAAACGCCCCTCGCCATAAATACGCAAGGGGCGTGGTCTTTCAGAGCCGTTTATTTCTGCGGACGCATCGCCGGGAACAGGATCACGTCGCGGATGGTATGGCTGTTGGTGAACAGCATCACCATCCGGTCAATACCAATCCCCAGACCCGCAGTCGGCGGCAGGCCATATTCCAGCGCCGTCACGTAGTCTTCGTCGTAGAACATCGCTTCGTCGTCACCGGCCGCTTTCGCGTTGACCTGATCCTGGAAACGCTGCGCCTGGTCTTCCGCATCGTTCAGCTCGCTAAAGCCGTTACCGATTTCACGCCCGCCGATAAAGAACTCAAAGCGGTCGGTGATCTCCGGGTTCTCGTCATTACGACGCGCCAGCGGAGAAACTTCTGCCGGATATTCGGTAATAAAGGTGGGTTGAATCAGGTGCGCTTCCGCCACTTCGTCAAAGATCTCGGTGACGATACGGCCCAGGCCCCAGCTCTTCTCAACATTAATGCCGATGGATTCGGCGATGGCTTTCGCCGCGTCGAAGTTATCCAGATCCGCCATTTCGGTTTCCGGACGGTATTTCTTGATAGCCTCGCGCATGGTCAGTTTTTCAAACGGCTTGCCGAAATCGAAGGTCTGCTCGCCATAAGGCACCTGCGTTTTACCCAACACGGTTTGTGCCAGAGTACGGAACAGCGATTCGGTCAGCTCGATCAGATCTTTGTAATCCGCATACGCCATGTACAGTTCCATCATGGTGAATTCTGGATTATGGCGAACGGAGATCCCTTCGTTACGGAAGTTACGGTTGATTTCGAACACGCGCTCAAAACCACCTACCACCAGACGCTTCAGGTACAGTTCCGGCGCGATACGCAGGTACATGTCCATATCCAGCGCGTTGTGATGGGTGATGAACGGACGGGCAGACGCGCCGCCGGGGATCACCTGCATCATCGGGGTTTCGACTTCCATAAAGCCACGGGCGACCATGAACTGGCGCATCGTCGCGAGGATCTGCGAACGGACTTTAAAGGTGTGACGCGATTCGTCGTTGGCGATCAGATCCAGGTAGCGCTGACGGTAGCGAACTTCCTGATCCTGCAGGCCGTGGAATTTGTCCGGCAGCGGGCGCAGGGCTTTGGTCAGCAGGCGCAGTTCGGTGCAGTGGATCGAGAGTTCGCCGGTCTGGGTTTTAAACAGCTTACCGCGTGCGGCGATGATGTCGCCGAGGTCCCACTTTTTAAACTGTTCGTTGTAGATGCCTTCCGGCAGATCGTCGCGCGCCACGTACAGCTGGATGCGGCCGCCAACGTCCTGCAAGGTGACAAAGGAGGCTTTCCCCATGATGCGGCGCGTCATCATACGACCCGCTACCGAGACTTCAATATCCAACGAGGTGAGCGCGTCGTTATCCTTGCCATCGAATTCAGCATGCAGTTGGTCAGACGTATGGTCACGACGAAAATCGTTCGGGAACGGGATGCCCTGCTCACGCAGCGCAGCCAGCTTTTCACGGCGGGTTTTCAGTTCATTATTAAGGTCAATTGCCTCATCGGCACTTTGTGCTTGTTGTTCAGACATGTTGGTTCCTCATAACCCTGCTTTCAATCTTGCTTCGATAAATTGAACCAGGCCACTATCCGGCTCAGCCTGGTGCGTGCGGGTCTCTGCACCAGTACGCCGCCACTCTCAGACGTTATCGCCAAAGAGCGAACGATAGAATATTTACGATCCTGGCTTTACTTAAGGCTGATATCACTCAGCAATTAAAGAATTAAAGCTTTTTCATTCACTGGCTAACCGTACCGCCAGAATATCCTCCTCCTAACAGATGAATGATGCAAGGCGCAGATCGGCGTGCGCCTTGCAACGGCATGACCGGGCACTATTGGTAGCCCGGACAAGGCGCAACGCGCCGCCTCCGGGACAACCACCTGTTTGCCCCCAGGGTTCTCCCGGTGGCGCTACGCTGACCGGGCTACGGGCTTGCACTATTGGTAGCCCGGACAAGGCGCTACGCGCCGCCTCCGGGACAACCACCTGTTTGCCCCCAGGATTCCCCCGGTGGCGCTACGCTGACCGGGCTACAGGCTTGCACTATTGGTAGCCCGGACAAGGCGCTACGTGCCGCCTCCGGGACAGCGGCCAGTTTGCCCCTGGATTCTCCCGGTTGCGCTACGCTGACCGGGCTACGGGCTTGCACTATTGGTAGCCCGGACAAGGCGCTACGCGCCGCCTCCGGGACAGCGGCCAGTTTGCCCCCCAGGATTCCCCCGGTGGCGCTACGCTGACCGGGCTACGGGCTTGCACTATTGGTAGCCCGGACAAGGCGCAACGCGCCGCCTCCGGGACAACCACCTGTTTGCCCCCAAGGATTCCCCCGGTGGCGCTACGCTGACCGGGCTACAGGCTTGCGCCGTCGGTGACCCGGCGTTTACCCACGCTGAAGACCGCGCCGAAGGCCAGGATGACAATGATCGCGACACACCCCAGCGTCCATTCCCCGATTTGCGAGAAGAAATGCTGCCAGGCGGTAATTGCCGTCTCGCTGAGCTGTGATTCGGTGGTCTGTTGCGCGACGATCCCTGCCAGCCAGTTAGCAACGGCCCCGGTCGCCAGCATATAAATCCCGGTCAGCACGCCGGTCACCCCAGGCATATTCAGGCGGGTGATCTGCGCCATCGCCACCGGATCGATAAACAGTTCGGCAAACCCCATCAGCGCCAGTCCGGTGACCATCAGCCCCATTGAGGCCTGACCATCGGCGGCACCGTGACGGGCGTTGAGGGCCAGCACCATAAACCCGCAGCCCATCAGCACCAGCCCAAAGGCAAACTTCAGCCAGACGCGAAGCGCCGAGCGGGTGCTGCCTTCCGGGCGCATCAGCCACGCCAGCACCACCCCTGCAGCCATCACCGCCACCGCATTCACCGACTGGAACAGCGCCGTCGGCACTTCAATATTCAGCAGATGGCGATCGACAAAACGATCGATAAACAGGCTGATCGAACTGCCGCCCTGCTGCGCCAGAACCCAGAACAGGGTGCCGGTCAGCATCAACAGTACGATTTGCCACAGCGCGCGGCGGTGCTGCGGGGAGGAGATCATAATCCGCGCCACCATCTGGGCGGCGAACACGCAGACGATAGCCAGCAGATAGCCAGACCAGTTATTTTCCAGCAGCAGCGTGAAGAAAACCGGCGCGACGCACAGCATCACCACCAGCCAGCCCCAGGTCGGCAACACAAATTTCACCGCGCACAGCGCCTGTTTGTCGACGCCGCGGGTGTGGCTGAAATGCCGATGGCCGCTCAGGAAAATCAGTAGCCCGATAAACATACCAATCCCCGCCAGCGCAAAACCGATATGCCAGCCGTACCATTGCGCCGTCAGGCCGCAGGCAATCGGCGCCGCGATGGAGCCCACGTTCCCCGCCGCGTACAGCAGTGAAAAACCGCCGTCACGTCGACGATCGTCGGTGGCGTACATCTCGCCAAGCAAACAGCTGATGTTGGATTTGAACAGACCATAGCCGCAGATAATGATCGCCAGCGCGAGGTACAAGCTCCAGGTGGCATCGGATTCAACGCCCAGCACCACATGGCCGAGCGTCATCAAGAGCGCGCCGGCAATAACTGCCGTGCGATTGCCGAGCAGGCGGTCGGCAAGCCAGCCGCCGAGAATGGGGGTCACGTAAACCAGAGAAGCGTAAGCACTGAACAGACTGATGGCGTGGCTGTCATCAAAGCCAAGTTGATGGGTGAGATAGAGGATGAGTAAGGCACGCATGCCGTAAAAGCTGAAGTATTCCCAGATTTGGATCGCTACGATGTAATAGATCGCGCGCGGTTGTGAGGGTGTTTTCATGAGGTCTCCTGCAGCGTGAAAAAAGGGAAGTGGCAAGCCACTTCCCCTGGAGCTTCAATTACTTATTGTTTTCTTCTTGCAGCACTTTAACGGTGTAACGACCATCCGCCTGACGATAGGCTCCGTGGATGTCGGTTTCGAAGCCCGGGTAGTGGGCGCCGATTTCGCACAGCATCTGCAGGAATTCCAGGACCGGACGGCTCTCTTCGGTGATCATTTCACCCGGCATAACCAGCGGTACTCCCGGAGGATACGGCAGGATCATGTTGGCATTGACACGGCCAACCATCTCTTCGAGATACACTTCTTCAGTTTTACCGTGCAGCTCTTTCTGGAACGCAGCGTATGGCGTGACCACCATGGCCGGTAGCACTTCGAATGCGCGGAACATCAGGTCCGGCAGGTTGTGGTGCGAGATCAGTTTGTGAATGTTCTGCGCCAGTTCCTGAACACGCATGTTTTCATAGAACTCTGGATCTTCACGATACAGTGACGGCAGCATGTTTTTCACACGCAGGTTCAGGTCGAAGGCACGTTTGAAGTCGGTCAGCGCACGCAGCAGACTCAGTGCTTTGGTTTTGTCGATCCCGATGCTGAACAGGAACAGCAGGTTGTACGGACCGGTTTTCTCAACCACGATGCCGTGTTCGTCGAGGTATTTCGCCACGATGCTCGCCGGAATACCGAACTCATCCATGGTGCCGTCTTTCTTCATCCCCGGAGTCAGCAGAGTGACTTTGATCGGGTCGAGGTACATGTGTTCGTTATCGATGTTTTTGAAACCGTGCCATGCGCTATCGGAGCGCAGCGGCCAGCATTCCGGGCCATCGATATGTTCCGGCTGCCAGACATCGAAGAACCAGCCTTCAGACTCGCCTTTCAGACGTTTGATCTCTTTACGGAACTTGATAGAACGTTCGATAGAGCCATCAATCAGACGTTTACCGGCGTTGCCCTTCATCATTGCGGCAGCGGTTTCCGTTGATGCCACTACACCGTAATGCGGAGAGGTGGTGGTGTGCATCATATAGGCTTCGTTGAAGGTCTCTTCGTTGACATCACCTTTTACGTGAATCATCGAAGCCTGAGAGAATGCCGCCAGCAGTTTGTGCGTAGACTGGGTTTCGTAAATCACTTTCCCTTCAACACGGCCACCGCTCATCCCGCATTTCCCGGCATAGATTGGCGAGAAGTTGGTGTAAGGCACCCAGGCGGAGTCAAAGTGGATGGATTTCACATCCAGCGTTTTCTTGATGAAGTCAGTGTTGTACAGCAGACCATCATAGGTGGAGTTGGTGATAACCGCGTGCACCGGCCAGGTGGCATTCGGCGTCTCTTTCACACGTTTGGCGATGGTCGCGTGCTGGAATTCGCTCTGCGGAATACCACCGAGGATCCCGTAAGCGTTACGGGTCGGGCGGAAGTAAATCGGCGTAATGTCGCTCATCATCATCAGATGCGTCAGCGATTTGTGGCAGTTACGGTCAATCAGCACGGTGCTGCCGGCCGGAGCAGAGTACATACCGACGATTTTGTTCGCGGTTGAAGTACCGTTGGTCACCATGTAGCTGCGTTCCGCGTTGAAGACACGCGCAATATACTCTTCCGCTTCTTTGTGCGGGCCGCTGTGATCCAGCAGTGAACCCAGTTCAGAGACGGAAATCGAGATATCAGACTTCATGGTGTTAGAACCAAAGAAGTCATAGAAGATGCTACCTACCGGGCTTTTCTGGAAGGCAGTACCGCCCATGTGGCCAGGGGTACAGAAGGTATATTTGCCTTCACGGACATATTTGAACAGCGCTTTGGTCAGCGGCGGCAGAATAGTATCGATGTATTCATCGGTATTCTGTTTGATTTTATCGGCGATATCGTCAGCGGCGCCCAGTGCATATTCGAAGAAGCGCACCTGCATCCGCAGATCGTTAAGGCTGACGTCCAGCGTTGAATAGGTGTTGGCGAAAGCATACAGCGGCATATATTCGTTCAGTTTGCTGATTTCTTCGCACAGTTCGAGATTGTACTTATCCCAGTCGAAGATCACGCCGCACAGGCGGGCGTTGTTTTCGATCAGCTTCAGTAAATCTTCGCGGTCGTTCGGATAGACAATACGGAAGTCCAGGCGTTCAAGGGCGCGATGCAGTTCACGGATAGGCTCTTCTTTAAAGTAGACGCCCATGTGATTCATGATTGCGATAACGTTCATAGTCGAATCTCCAGATATGGAGAGCCCCTCCCGTCACGTGGTGACAGGTGCAGGAAGGAGCTCCAGGAAAAGGGGTTACTGATTAATGTGCGCTGGCGGTAGAGCTGTCAGTGTTGTCATTTTCGTGCTGACGCTGGTGCATTTTGCGACCGTAGAACATCAGGATGATCAGGCTGACGATAAAGGTACCGGCCAGTTCGAAGGAGCTTGCCCCCATCAGGGCGATGAAGCAGAACGCACAGCCCAGTACGGAACAAATCAGGCTGACAAGGTTGCGAATGTTAATGCCTTCGAAGCGAATCAGGTCAACGCAGGAGTAGAAGTAAGGCAGCATGGTCAGCAGTACCGCGATACCGGTCAGCTCACCGAACAGGTCAGACGCTTTACCACCGCTGGAGTTCATCAGCGTGATCAGCACCATCAGCGCGGTCATTTTCACCGCGGCCAGCAGCAGGCCTTTTTTCGGGATACCGTTGTTATCAACTTCGCCATACACTTTCGGGAAGTTACCGTCGTTAGCGGCACGTACACCGGCCTGGCCCACCAGCATCATCCAGGAACCGAGAGATGTCAGACAGGCGAAGGCGGTGAAAGCGGAAACCACTGGCGCAGCCCAGCCACCGAGAATAGTCGAAGCACTGATGGCGAACGGTGCACCGGAAGCCGCCATCTGAGCGGCAGGGTACATACCGGCGATAACCTGAGTTGCCGCGATATAAACCACACCAGCCATTGCGGTACCGAGCATGGTTGCCAGCGGAACGGTGCGTTTCGGGTTTTTCACCATACCGGTACTGACGGCCGCGGATTCAACACCCACGAAGGCCCACAGGCAGAGCAGAATACTTTTGATAACCGCGTGGCTGTCCGGGGTACTGGATGTGTTCCAGTTCGCCTGATAGGTGGCTGCATCAAACCAGTGCCAGCCGATAACCGCAGTCATTACGACCGGAATCAATACCAGTACCAGACCGATGGTGGTCAGACGGCTGACCCAGGTACCGCCGAGCATATTCACGAAGGTAAATATCCAGACGATCGCAATACACGCAATACCGGCTGGAATCGGGTTATTCAGAATCGGGAAGAAGGTCGAAAGATAAGAGACGGCGGTAATACCGATTGCCAGGTTACCAATCCAGTTTGCATGATAATAAAGGACACCGGTCTGGAAACCGAACGCGGGAGATATTTCCCCGGCATATGCAATTGGGCCACCCTGCTGTGGGTTTTTGGTTGCCAGTCGGGCATATACATAAGCCAGCGACATTGCCCCAATAATAGAAATAACCCAACCCCAGATAGCAATACCACCGATGCTGGCAAGGTTCGCAGGTAATAGTGCAATACCGCTCCCCATCATATTACCAGCGACCACGCCGGTACAGGCAAATAGCCCTATCTTCTTGGCAGAACTCATGTTTGCTTTTCTCCTAAGTTTATTTTGGAGGTACAGATCATGATATAGAACCTTTAATTGACCCGACCAACTGCCAACCAGATTAAGGATTCATAGGTAAAAAGTCCTAAAGATAAAGTGAAATAACCACAAACATCAGACAAATGATATTTTGACATTTTTATGGCAACATATCAGGATGACATGTTGATATCATAAAAAGATAAACATTGATTAAAAACAACAGCTTAGATGGGTAATTTAATGTTGGAATTGTGTTATTGGCGAGGGTTTTATTGCTCAATAAATATAACAACTCAAGCGCTCAGAAGAAACATAAATTTAACCTCATCATGCTCATAATATTGAACATGATGAGGGTTTACTTAGCGCTTATCCCATTAGACTATTTTATTTGCCATTTTGGCCCTGGGCAGTGCTCACAAGATTTATCTTTGAACGCCCTTCAGGGCGACCCGAAGGGTGAGCGAAGCGAATACTATTCGCTCGTACTTCGTGTACGCTTCGGTGGTTCCACGCTGTCCGTGCCCAAACTGACTGCAACAATAGATGCCTTACGGGATCTGCTCCTATTCTGCAGAGAGGAAGTTATCAAGATATGGCACGACGCGGGTCACTGAGGTCTGGAATACCGCATTTTCAATCCAGTACAATGTGTTTTCACCAGGACGTAAATTAAATGCGGTCAGATAGGCATCGGCAGCTTCCCGGTTCTCTCCTTTCATTTCGTAGACTTTGCCTAACAGCACGTAATTCACCCACGACATTTCCAGATCGATCCCGGTATTAATAGCTTCATACGCCTCGTCAACTTTTCCCTGACCTAACAAATCCACCGTTTTAATTTGATAAAACACCGCCGTGTTTTTTATCCCCGGCATCTCGCCGACTCGCGCAATTTCGGCATACAGCGCGTTGAGCTGTTCTTTATTCAACGGTTGCTGCGAATGACGTAAAACATCCACCAGCGTTTTTTCGGCATAGGCATAACAAAACTCCGGTGAGTCTTTCGTCACATCATCAAGCAGCGCACTGGCCTTACCTAATGAGTCGACATCGCCGTTCATTAATAGCTGATGTGACTCGTAGAACTGAGTGAGCGCCGTGCTGTGCGATGGCTGATATTGTTTCAACATCGCCTGCATGCGATCGGACCAGGGTTGCTTAAGCGCTTCCGACAGGCTGCTCAGCAGATCGTTTTGAATCGCCAGCTGGTTATCACTGGTGATGAAATAACGCTTGTCCATCATCATCGAGCCGTCGGCGTTATCGACCATCTGCACGGACATAAAGCACTGCTGCGCGCGATAGTGGCGCTGGTTGACGAACTCAATAGTCAACGATTTTCCCGAACTGCTGGGTTCGTTGATGTTGTAGTCGGTTTTGTCATGCACCATAAACGTCGAGAAGGTGTTGAGCGAAGTCGCCACCAGGCTACCTAACCCCACCGCATAGGCGTGCTGCGACGCCCAGTTAGTACAGGAGCCGCCTTTCAGCAGGTGAATATCGATATCACGCGGGTTCAACAGCAGACGGGCTTTGGTGACCGGCGGTCGCGACTCCATCGTCGACAGCGCCACCAATGCCACGCAGGTCCCGAGTGCCAGCAGGAACAGGATCCAGACGCCGAAGGTGGTGATGCGTCGGCGCTTTTCCGATTTTACCGGCACCGGCTGACGTTGTAGCCCCTCGTCAGAGAGTTCTGGCGTAGCCGGCTCGCCCGGCACCGCCACCGGAGCGGTGGCTGCGGCCGTCGCCGGAGCAGGCATCAAAGGAGGGATAACCGGCGCGGGGGCTTCCCCCTCTTCCGTACACCAGATCACCGGCACCGTGAGCTTATAGCCGCGCTTGGGCACGGTCGCAATATATTCGGGGCTACTATCATCCCCATCTTTCAGTGACTTACGGAGTTCAGAGATGCTCTGTGTCACGACGTGGCTGGTGACCACGTTACGAGTCCAGACATTATCAATCAGCTCGTCCCTGCTGAGAACTTCATCGGGATGGCGAGCAAAAAAGACCAAAAGATCGATTAAACGCGGTTCAAGAGTAAGCTGACGCCCCTTCCGGCTAATTTGGTTATCGGAAGGGGTAACCAGCCATTCTCCCACGCGTACAACAGGTTGTTGCATAAAAAAGCGCCCAAAACGAAGAGGGAAAGGCGGGATGATAGCACATTTCCCATACCTAATTATGATAGGGGTCATTACCTTGAACGCGTTATATCAATCTACAATTATTTAACTTATCCAGTTTTTATGTCCAGACATCCCAATCAATGACCTATTAACTCCTGCTTGCTTTATGAATAAATCGTTCAGGAATACCGATCGATACCGCCGTTATTGCTCCAGAAAGTGAGGTTAGCGATACTGTGCCACCGCGCGCTCCAGGGCGCCAATATCCGGGCTGGATAACAGCGGTTGCAGGTGCAGCAACGTCTCTTCCGTTAATTCATAGAGCCTGAGCTTTAACAGTCGCGCGATATCCGCTTCGGGAAAACGCCGCTTAATCATGCAGGCCGGATTGCCCCCCACCACGGTATAAGGCGGGACATCTTTGGTCACCACCGCCCCTGCGGCCACCACCGCCCCTTCGCCAATTGTGACGCCGGGCATAATCATCGCCCGCATGCCAATCCAGCAGCCATCTTTCAGCACGGTATCGCCGCGCGGTTGATAAGCTTCTTTGACGGAAGCCGCAAATGGATAGAAGCTGACCCAGTCGAGTCGGTGGGTACTGTTGCCGCCCATCAGAATGACCGCTTCCGCGGCGATGCAGACAAAATTGCCGATAATGAGCTTATCCACATGGCCTAGCGGCCCCCACTCCTCGCTGACACTATCGTCATGCAGGTGACGTACAACGCCACGTTCAAAGCCCCGATCCCAGAAATCGCTGTAGTAACTATGGGTGCCGTGAATAATGATATTCGGGTTCTTGACCGTCTGGTGCAGGCGTTCGGTTATCGCCCAGTGTTTGTCCGCCATCGTGGCATTCCTTCTTGCTTTTTATATGATGACTGCGTGCAGGTGAATCATCATAAGCTAAAAGTTTCGGCGCAGGAACAACCACTTAATAGCGGGAAGGGACCCCATCAGGGCAGGTTTTAAAACGCCGATGGAGCCACATATATTGCTCTGGTGCCATCAGAATGCACTGTTCAATAATGTTGTTCATCCAGCTGGCCGTACTTTCTGCGCTCTCAAGTGGCGGGGTTGATTCCGGCGTCAACGAAATCAATTCATAACCACCACCATTAGGTTTGCGACGAGGAACAAAAGGCACGATCGCCGCTTTCGACATTTTAGCCAGAATCCAGGTTCCGGTCGTTGTAGCCGCCTGCTCGACGCCAAAAAAAGGGGCAAACACGCTGCTTTCCGGGCCATAGTCGTGGTCCGGCGCGTACCAGAGGATCTCCCCCTCTTTCAGGACACGTACCATCCCTTTCAGGTTTTTGCGATCCAGCATGGTCTTGTTCGAACGTAACCGCCCGCGGGTCTGTAGCCAGTCCAGCACCGGATTATCGTTGGGACGGTATACGCCAACGCCCGGCGTATGCATGCCGAACATCCGTGCCCCCAGCTCAAGGGTGAGGAAATGCACGCCAATCAGCAGCACCCCCTGCTTTTGTTGCTGCAGGTTAATCACTTCCTCCACGCCGCTGGTTTCGCTCCAGCGGGCAATTCGGCTCGCGGGCCAGAACCACGCCATACCCGTTTCCATCAACCCCATTCCCAGGGATTCAAAGTTTCGTCGCACCATCTCATGGCGCTGAACATCGTTCATTTCAGGAAAGCACAGTTCGACATTGCGCTCGGCAATACTGACACGACGCTTCATAAAGCGCATCGCCAGGCGCCCCATCGCCGTGCCAAGGCGATAGATGAGCGGATAAGGTAGCTGCACCGCCAGCCATAACAAACCCGCCCCCAGCCATATCAGCCAGTATTTAGGGTGAAAAAAAGAGCGCGAAAATTGTGGTAAAGGCGACATGGGGATCCTGTTTATTCAATATAGGAAACTCGACAACATGGCATGGCACACGCGGAATATCGCGCAGCGGAGGCGGTTTTATTTAATCGATGGCAATATTGTCGTGCGAATAAGAATAAAATTATATCGCTGAACCGGGCGCAGGATACTCTGTTGTGTGTAACAAATTTATTATTAATTAAATTATTCAGTCATCCATGAAATAGCATATCGCCAGCCCACATAAAAATATCTTTGAGAATAAGAGCCTAATGGGACAGGCGCTAAGTGGATAACATCTTAATTATTCGCTGTGGCTGCCATTCAACATGTGAACAGCCGTTCGCCCCTGAATGAGGCGAACGGCGAATTGGCGTTAGTGCACCCGATCCGCGTCCGGCGTTGGCAAGCTCGTCAGGACCGTTCGTGAGCGGTGGCTATAGTAATATATGCCGATCAGCAGCAAGGTAAACGGAATGCCGAACCATAACGTCATGCGGAAGAAATCGGTGAACGCCGTTGAGATCAGCAGCGCCAGCATCAGACTGGCCCCCAGCAACGGAGTCCAGGGATAGCCCCACAGCCGAAACTTCAACGCCGTTTGCCGGTGCTGACGGCGGAAGAACAGATGGGTGATAAAGATCATCAGCCAGGTGAAACAGGCGCCATAGACCGAAATGGACATCATGGCGGCAAATGCCTGCTGCGGGTAGAGCACGCTCAGCACGATGGAGATCATAATCCCGACGCACGAGATGGCCAGCGCATTCACCGGGATCCCGCGCGTGCTGATCCGGCCAAATCCCGCCGGTGCCTGGCGAGCCCGCGACAATGAGAACATCATGCGGGTGGTGATATACAGCTGGCTGTTCATCGCCGAGAGCGCCGCAATCAGGACAATAAAGTTAAAAATACCGCCGGCATACGGCAGATGAATTACGTTCATCGCCACCAGGAAGGGGCTTTCGCTGGTGCCGGACTGACGCCACGGCACAATCGCCAGCATCAGCGCAATCGACAGCATATAGAAGATAAACAGGCGCAGGATGGTTCCTTTAAACGCCGACTTCACCGCCACCACCGGGTTTTTAGCCTCGCCTGCCGCCACGGCAATCATTTCGATGCTGAGATAGCTGAAGATAGCGACGATGGTCGCAAACCACATACCGCTCACCCCAAACGGCATAAACCCACCGCTGGCGGTAAAATTATGCAGGCCGTAGGTAGGATTGGCAGAGAAGGCGAGGATCCCCAGGCCAATCAGGATAAACGCCGCGATCGCCAGCACCTTGACCGTCGAGAGCGCATACTCCACCTGACCAAACCATTTCACACCGATAACATTAATCACAATCACCACGGCGGAGAACAGCAGCACCCACGGCCAGACCGGCGTATCCGGGAACCAGAACTGCATATACATCCCGATCGCAGTGACTTCGGTTCCCACCGCCAGCACCACGCAGGACCAGTAGGAGTAGCGCACCAGAAATCCGCACAGCGGGCTCAGGTAAAACTCGGCATAGTCGCCGAAGGAGCCAGGAGTGGGATGCTCTGAGGTCATCTCTGCCAGACAGCCCATCAACAGCAGCGCGATCACGCCGCCAATCAGATAGCTCAGCAACACCGACGGCCCGGCCATCTGAATCGCATAGGCGCTGCCGAGGAACAACCCGGTACCAATCGCCCCGCCAATCGCCAGCATCGACATCTGCCCGGCGGTCAGTTGCTTCTTCAGCCCGTCCTGGCGCTGCGCAATCTCATCAAAACGCTTACGATCTTTCATCGGTTCCTGCCTTAGCGACGGGCGGTGGTGACATCGAGGATCGCGGCGGTGACGTAGTCAATATTGTCACCATTAAGGCCGGGCAGACACATGCGCCCTGGGGCCACCAGATAAATGGAATAGCGCTCACGCAGTTCGCTGACCTGACGCTCGTTAAGGCCGGTATAGCTGAACATACCTCGCTGATCGCGGATGCGCCGGTAGTCCAGCGCAGAGGCCCCCTGCTCCAGCCCGGCGGACAGACGCTGGCGCATCAGTTGGATCCGCTCACGCATGGTGGCGAGCTCCGCCTGCCACTGCTGGCACAGTTGTGTATCGGCTAATATCGTCTCAACTATGCGGCTACCGTGGGTCGGCGGGCAGGAGTAGCTCCGGCGAATCAGGGTTTTGAGCGCCCCCTGAACATTGGCAGCGTCGCTGGCGCTGGCACAGCGGACCGTCAGTCCCCCAACGCGCTGGCCATACAGGGCAATATTTTTCGAAAACGAGTTGGCGACGATAAAATCAAGATCGCTCTCCAGCGCCAGCCTCAGCGCATAGCAGTCCTCTTCCAGGCCGGCACCGAAGCCCTGATAGGCGATATCGAAGAAGGGCAACAGCCGCTGCGTCTGCATCATGGCCAGCAGGGTCTGCCACTGGCTGTGGCTCAGGTCAGTGCCGGTCGGGTTATGGCAGCACGGATGTAACAGCACCGCGGTCCCGGCGGGCAATGTCTGCAGGAGCGCCAGCATCTCGGCAAAGCGCAATTCGCCGCTGAGGTTGTCGAAATAGGGGTAATGGTTGACCTGAAGTCCCGCGCCGGAAAAAATGGCCTGATGGTTAGCCCAGGTCGGGTCGGAAACCCAAATCTCTTTACGCTGTAAAAAGTGCACCAGCAGGTCTGCCGCCAGCTTTAATGCCCCCGAACCGCCCACGGTTTGCACCGTCGCCAGCGCGTGCTGCGCAGCGGTTGGCCCCAATAACAACGTTTGGATCTGGCTGGCAAAACGCGCACTGCCTTCAATCGGCGGGTAACCGTGCGGTTGCTGCAACGCCAGCAATTGCTGCTCTGCCTGCTGAACGGTATCCAGCAGCGGAATAGCCCCGCGCTCGTCGTAATATAAGCCAATGCCTAAATTCACTTTTCGCGGATGGCGGTCCTGTAAATACGCCTCCATCAGCGACATAATAGGATCGGGAGTCGATGGTTTAATTTCTGAGAACATAGGTATCCTTAGCCATAATAAATTATGGCCAGCAGGTGAATATTTATTGTTGTTTTCAAGCCGTCGCGCTGACGGTAATCTCTATTTTCATGCCAGGCACCACTAATTTATCCACGATAACCGTCGAACGATTCGGATAAGGTGCATTGAAGTAGCGTCGGTAAATATTATCCAGCATCGCTACATCGTTAACATCGGTAAGATAAATAATGACCTGTAATACATTATCGCTATGACTCCCGGCCGCCTGAAGCGTGCGGGCGAGATTATCAAAGGTCAATGTGATCTGTTTTTCCGCCGCACCGGTTTCAATGCTGCCATCGGTGCGGACCGGGCCGTGTGCAGTAAAAAGCATCCCACCGCCACGCGTCGCCCAGGAAAAGGGCTGACCGATATCCGGCAGGTCGGTCTGGATTACGTCTCGCATAAAGGCTTCCTGTGTTCGCAAAGTACGCTTAAAAGTGCGCCATCAATGGCAAACAGCGCATCAAGGATGGAGTAGTGATTGGCATTCTCTATCGCCATTTTCCCGACCGTTCGTCCCTGCTGGCACAGCTGCCGGGCATAGTATTCACTCTGTGCAATCAGCTCTGGTCGCTCGAGACTGCCGTAAAACAGCGTTAGTGGCGCGGCTTGTACCGGCACGTGGCGCAGCGGACTGAGCTCGCGCACTTCCTGCGCCGTCAGCTGTAATTGTTGATTCACCGCGGTGGTCAGCAGCGGTTCGAGCTCAAAAATACCGCTGATCGCCAGGACCGCCTCCACGCCCGGATGAGCCTGCCAGCAGGCCGCCAGATGCCCTCCGGCAGAATGTCCACTGAGATACAGCGGCCCCGCCACGCCCGGTTGGCGAGCAATCGCATCCAGCGCCGCGCCAATTTGCTGGTGGATCGTCGTCAGCGTGACCTGCGGCGCTAACGAATATTCCACCAGCATTACATCAAACCCCAGCGCCAGCGGCCCTGCGGTAATAAAGGCAAAATCCTCTTTATTGCAGGATTGCCAGTAGCCACCGTGGATAAATACTATTGTTCCTACTTTCTCTTCCGGGGAAATAAACCAGTCAATATCCTCCCGCACCTTTTCACCATAAGAAAAAGTCATGATATTTTTACAACGTTGATAAGCCTGCTGGCTCCGCCGCTGAAAATCAGCCAGTATTTCCGCTTCATTATCTACGGTAGTGCTGTTGTCATAACTCCCGGCGCTGAGTTTCATATATTAAACTTTGTTTATTATTTAAGATGTGGCTTAACTATTAGCAACGAGAAAATTTATTGTCAAGCATGCTTAAAGTGGAATGCGTGAGGGTTAATAGAATTTAATTTTTCGCCTGAATAAGTTTTACCAGTGAAACTTTTACCGGGTGATAAGGCCATTGAGAGGGGGATGGACGAGGCATTACGATTCACTTTTCGCCACCGGCATCTTGCGGTTGCCCCCCTCCGGCTCATCGTACTGTGACCGAGTCAACGTCCTGAGACACCGCTGGGGGGTCCAGATTGTACAAACATCGGGAAAAGGCCATACTCAACGACATAAATAAGCCATTGTTTTGATATTAATTTGGCCGTAGTAATGTCGGGTCTCAAAATGTATAAGAAGGAATACAGACCAATGAAATATAAATTAGTTAAGCAAGTGGTCCATGATGATGTCTTAAGAAACAGCTTCATTAACTTAGCCATTAAGACCTTTGAGCTCTCTTTTAAGTCATGGTACAAGCAAGGCTACTGGACTGAATCCTATATTCCTTATGCTTTCGTCGACAATAATAATAAAGTCATTGCCAATGCCTCCGCCAATATCATCGACCTGCAGTGGCAAGGCCAGCCTAAGCGCTATATTCAGATTGGCACCGTTATGACCGCCACCGACCATCGGGAAAAAGGCTTAGCCAGCCAGTTGATTAACCAGATTCTGGCGGACTGGCAGGATCGCGTCGACGGGATTTTTCTGTTTGCCAACTCCACCACCGTTGATTTTTATCCACGATTTGGCTTTGAGCGCACGGATGAATACCAGTACACCCTGCCGGTTATGCCGACCGCGGGGGATTTTCGCAAGCTCGATATGGATAACGCGGGCGATGTTGAATTGCTTAAATCTTACTACCAGAAATCCAATCCGTTTTCTCAACTCACAGCGCACAATAACTTCGGGTTGTTGATGTTTTATTGTTCAGCGTTTATGAAACACTGCATCTATTACTCGGAGAAAAATAAAGCCGTGGCAATAGCGATGCAGAGCGAACATGCGCTACTGTGCTTTGATATTTTCTGTGACAGTACGAGTTCGATGTCCACCATTGTGAATGAACTGGCCGCGGATCAGACCCGGCAGGTTATTTTAGGTTTTACCCCGAAGGAAGACCGGGCCGGTGAATATGACAAGATAGAGATCGATGATTTTCTGTTCATCTATTCGGCAAAAGAGAATATTTTCAAAGACCGTAAACTGATGTTCCCTACCCTCGCACACGCCTGAATGCCACTCAACCATTCATGCTGCCCGGGTGGCATGAATGGTCAGGCGCCAATCCGTCAGGGTGTGACGACAAACAACGATTTACAACGCGGACACATCAGGGCGGCACCGTTTTTAACCTTGCTGAGCGGATGCCGTGATTTATGTCGGCACTCCGGACATCTTACCGTCGTCCCTGCAGAGGAACGAAAACGCTTCACTGCGTTATCAAAGAATGACATAGACCTTACCCGCTGGTTGAGTGTGGTTTATCATAGCATTGGCTGATTAAAAAACACACAGATCATGCTGCCGATGGCAAAGCGTCCACGGCGCAGCGATTCAGGGAGAGAAAAATCAGGAGATGGTGAGAACGGCGAAAGACGCGTACCATCTCCGATCAAAAGGCGTTTTTGCGGGGTCATGCCATACGCCGGTCGCACAATGGTGACCGTTCCCTTCAATATCAATGCGTTATATCAGTGCCGATACAGGGTGCCGTCACTGTGTCCAGACCCAATCCGGCCTGCTTCAATTAAAATTTCATCGATAACGTCTTCAAGGCATGCTGAGCCATGGTTCTCACAAATCCGATGAACCTGGGTCAATATTTCCTCCTGGGACATCTCTCCGCGCAGCGCCGACATCAGCATCACCGATGCCCAGCGCCGAACTTCCGGGTGCGTAATCATGCGATTTACCTCCAACCAGCCACATACCCGTATAAATTATAGGCGCTGTGATGAAGTTCATCACCGCGATGCATGATAATTCCCTTCCGGCCCTGACGCCGGTGGCGACCTGGCTCACCGGCGTTGCTCCTGTGACAGAGGCGTAACGACGCTACTTTTGCACGCGGCGTGAAACGTAGTCCCGAGGTGCTTCCCCGGTGTAAATCTGCCGCGGACGGTAGATATTCAGCGGCGCTTCATACATTTCGTTCCAGTGTGCGACCCAGCCCAGGGTACGTCCAACGGCGGTAATGACCACAAACATCGAAGCAGGCAGACCCATCGCTTTCAGGATCACCGCCGTGTAGAAGTCCACGCTCGGCGACAGGCCGTTTTCGATAAAGTACGGATCGCTCAGCGCCACCTCTTCAAGGGCCATCGCCACCTGCAGCAGCTGATCGGACATCCCGAGTTCTGCCAGTACCCGATGGCAGGTTTCACGCAGGATCGCGGCCCGCGGATCGAGATGTTTGTAGCGTGAGTTGCCAAAGCCCAGGCGACGGAAGGCCTGCGGGTCCCGTTTCGCTTTGCTCATAAACGCCGGTACCTGGTCTACGCTCTCGATAGCGTCCAGCATCTGCATGCTCGCCTCGTTAGCGCCGCCGTGCATCGGCCCCCACATGGAGGCCAGACCGGCCGCCACGCAGGCAAACAGGTTAGCCCCGGAGGAACCCGCCGCCCGTACCGTCGTGGTGGAAGCACACTGCCCGTGATCGGCATGGAGAACCAGAATCTGGTTCATCGCCTGCTCAATCACCGGATTCACAACGTATTTTTCCGCCGGGATGGCAAACAGCATATGCAGGAAATTCCCGGCGTACGCCAGGTCGTTCTTTGGGTAGACCGACGGCTGTTCGATGGAAAACTTATAGCTCATTGCCGCGATGGTCGGCATTTTGGACAGCAGACGGGTGGCAGCCAGCGCGCGATGGTCTGGATTTTCGACGTCCAGCACGTCATGGTAGAACGCTGCCAGCGCCCCCACCATGGCGCACATTAGCGCCATCGGATGGGCATCGCGGCGGAATCCACTGCACATTTTCGACATCTGCTCGTGGACCAGGGTATGACGGGTGATTTTCTCCCGGAAGGCTTGATAGCTAGCCTCATCGGGCGCTTCCCCTTGCAGCATAATACAGGCGACCTCAAGGAAGTCGCACTGTCGCGCTAGCTGATCGACCGGATAACCCCGGTGCAGCAGGACGCTGTTTTCGGTATCAATATAGGAAATAGCCGACTCACACCCGGCGGTATTGCTAAAGCCGGGATCAAAGCTGCACATTCCTGACGATGCGAGCGCGCGGGCATCGAGACCGACCTGACCCAGCGTTCCGGACACCGTATTCAGGGGGATGGACTGCTG
The DNA here is from genome assembly GCF_051131745.1 of Klebsiella sp. R390. Lineage (NCBI taxonomy): Bacteria > Pseudomonadati > Pseudomonadota > Gammaproteobacteria > Enterobacterales > Enterobacteriaceae > Klebsiella > Klebsiella sp. R390. Next base: position 1,417,577 of record NZ_CP180445.1, read on the forward strand.
CCCATCCAAAGAAAGTGTTACTGGCGTAGTCCCCATCTTTTCAATTCCCCCTCTGCAGCATATCGTGAGCGCCCTGAAGCCATTCTTCAGGCCGAATTTCCAACATAGCCAGAGTGCTGCGGCTATTCTTTGATATAAACGGTTAAAAGCGTGATAAAAGCGGGTTTTAGCCCATCAATATGATCATCACTGAGTAAGGACCGCCGTGTTAGCCAATACACTCATTGTTATCGTCGCCGCCATTCATATCTACATCCTGATTCTGGAGATGTTTTTATGGCAGAGCAAAACCGGCCGCAAGGCCTTCAACCTTAGCGCCGACTTTGCCCGCGATACCCGGGTAATGGCCGCCAATCAGGGGCTGTACAACGGTTTTTTAGCTGCCGGATTGCTGTGGGGATTGTGGCGCGGGGAACAGGGATTCGAGATTACAATTTTCTTTCTGACCTGCGTGATTATCGCCGGGATCTTCGGTGCCATGACCGCCAGTCGGAAAATACTGTATGTGCAGGCGCTGCCTGCGGTGGTGGCGCTGATTGCCCTGTGCATTCGCTAGCATGGTGCGCCTAAAAGCCAGCAGAGAGCAGACGCTAAAGAATGCCTAATTCAATCAGTGCCGCGAAAGCAAGCAAGATGAACAGAATAATGGAAATAGGTGTGTTCATTTGTTCCCTCCCTGGCAAGACAATTCTTACTATTATCATGAGCATGAATTATCCGTAATTAATTGATAGAGTTCACAAAAAACGAGATTTAAGCTTATCGTTTTACACAAAACAGCGGTCAGGCGGGAAACAGCTAATACAAGGAGAGTAAACGGTACGATTTATGGATGATAACTCGCGCAAACAGCCAGAGAAAAACCGCCCGCAGGCGGTTTAATAACCAGAAGGTGACCCTATTTTGCGTAGCCTAAAAACTGCCCCTCTTTCATCACCGCAACTTTGCCGTTCGTGTAGGCAATAATGGTGTACAGCCCCTGGGAATAGGTCGTGGCTTTGGCATTCACCTCATCCTGCGCGGCCGGCTTGCCATCTACCGTCAGGATGCCCGTCGCGTCACGCTTAATCGTCATTCCGTCATAGTGCCTGGTGAACGCAACAGATTTTTTGGCCGCCTGCGCTTTCTGCGGATACATGGCCTGGGCATTTTCTAAGGCCTGTTTTTCCGCCGCGTTCATGATGGCGGCCTGGCGATTCTGTTCTGCGATATAGCACGCATCGCGGCTGACCCCTTTCGCCTCACAATTTGCCATGCGGGAGGCTTCACTTGAGCAGCCGGCCAGCGCCGACACCATTGATGCAATAATGATTAACTTTTTCATGCAACCCTCATTAACGTGTTTTCAGTTGTGGACGTCGGCTCTGGTGGCCTGTTAATCCGCGAGCGAATATCCGCGATCTGAAAAAGACAGACGTTGATGCAAGTCATGTCAGAGAGGGGGTTTCATTAAGATTTTTCTGCAACATCGATGGTTGTTATCAGACCAGATCGTTGAAGGGGGCAGGTAAGGGAAAATGGGGCGATATTTGCGGTTTTATTTAAGGAGATGCCCGATAAAGACAGAACAAACATGATGAGCAATGGAGATTAAATGGTACCCTACAGGATTCGATATAGACGCATAACAACATGATTTTATTTAACTATGTAGGTTATCAAAATCATACATACCCCCAAATATACCCCCATATATTTTTCTATGGCCGAACATTGACTATTTATCGCGCAATATTGGGTGCCAGGTGCTTTCTGCTATACCGCTAATATTCACCCGTCCAAAACCGCATCATAATTTACACACGGAAAATTTCTCTATATACATGCAAAATGTGTTGGTTCGGTTGGTTCAGTTGCCTCAAAACGTAAAGACCATTGTTTTGTTTGAATATTTTTCAAAAAATTGAACCAACACCACCTAATTTTGAACCAACATTTAACGAAGTGAACCAACATCAGCTGAGAAAATGACGTTGCGTACAGGAAGGTTTCACGTTTTGGATAGAAGTAACAAGGCAGCTTTCTCCCCGTGCTATCTGAGTACTGAGCGAAAAATTTTGCTGAGTGCATTTCACCTAATACCAACGGCGTTTTAGCCGGGGATGTGCTTGTGCTGAATCTCGGTGAGATCCACCCGGCATACTCGATAGCCAGCAACTCGTGGGCGAAAGTTCCAGGAGAGGCGCCGCCTTTTTGGGTTTTGATTACTTCCTGACCTAAGCCGGAATTCCTGCTTAGCTCTGTAATCAGCTCCTGTGCTTGTTTGTTAGCCAGCCATAATGAAGGGCGCTTGCTATTATCTCCACCGCTTGCCCGGTGTAATGCATTCAGGTTGAAGCGACCTTCTTCATCAGTATTGATATCAACGTCGTAAATTCCGGTCTGGGTGACAACAATGATGCTGTCGCGCTTTCCTTTTTCGCCTTCAAAAATACACACCTTCGCCACAACACCATTGGCCGATTTTTCCCATCCACCATTGGTGGTTGGGATATTACGCCAGCGGCGGCTAGTCTTTCGATAGTGCGTTTAACGCTGTCATGACGGCTATCTGCGGAGGCTCTGGGCCTTAAATTCTCCTGCAAGAAATATCGCCGGCTTCAACATAAAAGATTTCTTCCAAAAGTGGCGAAAATACTTGGCGAATCATCTCCTAAATTTTTAGGAGATTACCTTGATGACAAAGGGCGTGCTCAGCCCAGTTACAACTCCCCTAAACACAGTTTCTGCTTAATGGACATTTCGGCGATTTCAATTTCAGCACCATTTTTGAGACCTACACTTTTTGTGTAGGTCTCCCCCTCAAGTTCATCAATGATTTTCTCAATGAACTTGTTATTGCGTACAGGAGGCTCCCAGCACTGCTTACGTGCCGCGTTGACCATCTCCAGAAGAGGCCAAAGGGTTAACCTTGGACAACAAATGGATGATATTTGTCCAATCGAATCCACAGACACTCAACCAGGAGTAATCCAATGCATACAAAGGGTTATGGCTGGTAAAAAAACACGTCTTCTAACTCACTGGTGTAAATTGATGAGATATGCGTTGAATAAAAAACAACTGGTTGAAAAAGTCTGTCTTTGCATGAGTACTATCGACAGACTGGAAAAAAATGGCGAGTTCCCGAAGCGCTGGTACATCACTGATAAGCGTTGCGCCTGGGATGGTGACGAGATCGAGCAGTGGCTCGACGAGCGTAAGGCCAATAGCCCCAAAGAATTTGGTGGCACAAAGCCTGACGTCACAAAGAGAAAATATCGGCCAGTGAGTAATACAGCCTGACAGCTCTGACACCGCAGCGGAGTTAACCACTTTCTACCATCCGAATCAGATAGGCCAGTATAGCGCTGAGGGCTCCCCATAAATCAGCGCTATGCGGGTTTTTTATTGGTGTGAATTCCGGTTGTACTCTTGAACTACTTCATTAGCTTTGCGGATGGCATCCTGCTGAGCCTCCTGAATCCTCTGAATATCAGAATCAGCATCCTCCAGGTATTGCTTTGCTTTCGTTGTGTAATCCTCGACTTCTCGCCGGTAATTCTCCCACGAATATTGGTCATCAGTGTATGGCGGTGTGGGGGCTATCTCAGTGAATTCAGGATATCCACCGAATCCGAGATTGCTTCCTCCCATAACGATTGCCGATGCTGATAAAGGTAAGGCCAAGCAAAACAAAATAATGAAATTGCGCATTAGCACCCCTCGTGACATGTCACGCTATTTATTGTTCATCCATTTTGGTGGCTCTTTACAACGAAACGATGCCTGCATAGCAGCTATGACCAAGCTCTCAGCTGAGTTAACTCGCTTGTCAGGGTTATCGTTTAAGTATTTATAAACAACATCAGCATATGTCTGTAACCGCCCATTAGGCTGACAAAAAATCTGAGCCCCTTCATTACCATAGGCATCAATCATTGATGCCACATATCCCATGAATACGCCAGCCTGAAGCTGATTATCAGGCGTACTGGGTCCACCTTGTTCAGCTTTTTTATACTCTTGAGCATATAGGTATAGCTGTTGGCCATCATAAAACTTTGCTTCTGCAGGGGCTAAAAATGCGCAGAAAAGAGCGCAAGCAATATATTTGGCATTCATTATTATTTCCCTAACATGAATTGTGAGGGTGGGATCAGGAAGTCGTTCCCCTGCTCACGCTCAACCCGTCGTTGATATCGTTCCAAAGAGCCTGGGTCAAGCGCATCCTGTATACGGTTCAATATCAGACCGTTCATTGCTGTTCGCAGCCAGAATACGTTCAGGAACGGTGTATTGTCCAGAGAGGTGCGATACCAGTCACCCAGGTCTGCTTCACCACGCGTTGTCTGTCGCAATAGCGTGATGATGCTGTCGGCATTAGAAGCTGCAGGCCCCATCAGCGACGTTACCGGACCTGCCCCCATCCGGTTAACTTCACCAAACATGAAATCACCAAAGATACCAAGTCCACCACCCTGCGCCGCTGCCGCAAGGAATGTTTTAGCATCTGCAGGTCGCGGGGTTTGCCCCTTCAGCATCAACTTGGTCTGCAGTGAGACGTATCCGAACAACGTGGACCATACAAACAGGTTTGCAGCCCCCATGAAGGCACCTTTTCCATTACGCAAAAGCGCATTGGTCAGCGATCCGGTTTTCGATTCACCAAGGCCTGCGGGAGTGTATCCGCGACCAAATACCTCTCTGCCAAGAACATTCTGCATGAAGCTGGCAGTAAAAGATTTGTACTGCCCGGCGAAACGAATTGCTTCCCCTGGGACGGTACCTGGCACTGTACCCATCTTCATAAGTGATTGGGTGCGGTCGCCAGGCTCCGACATCGCTATGTTAAGCCGATCTAGAACGTATCCACGCAACTGACCTTCCAGTGTATCTCTGGCATCAGCTATGGATCGTTCGGTTGGTTTAATCCCTTTCCCTTCGACATAGGAAGCGATCACATCTTCTGGCACGCCGCGGATACCGCTGCTAGTCATGAACTTTCTTCCTTCGCTATCGGCCATATCCATGTTGCGATAGATATTCCACTCAGCGTCCCCGATGCCATGCAGGTCCAGCACGCGCTGCAAATCTTCCTGAAGTGCAGAAAACTGATGGTCTGCATTCTTCGCCAGCCAGTTAGTAATCATCATGGCGTTGCTGTTACGCCCGGATTGTGTCCAGAAGTTCATGAGATTGTATTTGAAGAAAAGCTGTTGCGCGCGCCCCATCTTTCCGCTCATGCTATCGTCGCCGGACATACGCCGGATTATCTCCTGTGTCATCGTGTCAGAGTAAACACCGATGGACGACAGGATCTCCTTTTGTTCATCACTTGTGTAACGGGATAAACGCCCTTTCATTGCGCCGGTTAGCGCCTGCATAAAGTTCTGACCCTGGTACCGCATTTCGGTAGCCGAGATCGGCACATCGTTGAAAGACGAAATGACCGCGCCACCCAACTGGCTCATACGCAGCCAGCCGCGCACGTTAGCGGAAGCGTTGGCCCATCCCACACTGCCGGGTATGTTTAGAGAACCATCAACCTGCGGCATTACTGTACGGTTAATACGTTTTACTTTGGTATTAAAGTCAGCCAATGCAGCAGGATTTCCTGACTTTTTGATATCTTTTTCAATGGTGTCAGCCAGATAATTGAACATATTTTGCGGGTTGGTTCCGAGTACACGCATCATTCCAGTAGTACGCGCGGCGCTGTTCAGGCCGCCGAATACAGCCTCACGCAGGCTTCCTGTACCGAACTGCTCGTTGTATTCATGCCACGCTACACCATCCTTGAAGTGCAGAACTCTCTCCTGACTGACCCGCTTCGCCGCGTTTGCCGATCCCTTGAAACCATTCATCCAGTCAGGTTTTTCAGAGGTAAGGTGTACTCCAGATGCCAGTCCATCATAAACGTCACTCAAAAAGCTTTCTCGGTCTGTTATCCCGTCAAAGGTGACATCATCCAGACGTGGAAGAATGGAATTTCTCCAAGCCTCATAACCGGCAGCGCGTATTTCCAGTATGTCATGTGACTGCCGGACGATGTAGCCTGGCATCTTGCCGATCCATGCACCAGCGCGATTTTCATCCACGCGCGCAGTTTCCTGCCACTTCATGATGATCTTCGCAGCACTGACGGATTGAGGTGTCATATCGTCCGTTTTCTGACCGCGCCCGATGCGCCACATGGCGTCGGCGATCTCCCGATCGTTACTGCCGCTGGCGATAAACTTAACCAGCCCTGCTTGGTCAAAATCATAGTTGATACCAGCGTGATACTTCCCGCGCAACTGCGCCACCTCAGAAGACACCGAGCGACGGGAGCCAGTGCGTGCGTCGTTGCGCCCCACCAGCATGGCCTCCAGCCCGATGTCAGGACGGTCTTCCCACGTCCGGCGAAGCTCGGCCAGGCGCTGCGCTGCAATGCGGGTATTAATCGCCTTATTACGGGCCTCAATAACTTTCGCCAGTTGCTCGCGATTGCCAAGCTCCTGCGCAGCTCGCATCGCCGCATCTTCCAGTGACAGGGCTTCGTTACCAGCTAGGATACGGTTGGTAGTATCGTTCATGTCGCGCACCAGAGATTCCATTTCGTCCTCAGACAGCTTTCGCCCTGCAGCAGTATTGACGGTCATTTCGCATTGAGTAAGAAATTCGTTAGCCATTACAGCCCCCGGTTAATCATACAAGCGGCGAAAGCCCGGAAAGCTTTGCCGAGTGAATCATCGTTCGCCTCCGCCCGGATGGCGGCGATGTTCTCACGCATTGATGTGGCGAGTTCCGGGTTGTCCGTGGCGATGTCATTGAGCAGCGCGTCGCTGATATTAAATTCGTTTTCCAGGTCGGCGGTGGCCGCAGATATTTCATGGCCAGTCTTCTGTGTATCCTGCCACACAAGATCAGCGCTTTCACTGACGGCACGACCACCTTCATCAGCCTGGTGTATTGGATTCTGGATGCGCTGGATAGCCCGCTCACGCAGGGCTGGCTTATGCAGATCATAGAATGGCTCAATGTCCGGAGACCGACCTTCCATCATATGCGCTAACGCGCTGCGGTACGCTTGCTGGTTTACGCTCCAGTCGGCCTCCCGCACTGCTGACGATGCGGCACGGACAGCACCAGCGACCGGCGACATCTGCATGCTTTCTCGGATCTGCTGTGCGCGCATGGCGATTACCGGCGCCAGGTCGTCTGGGATTTCTTTGCGCGATAGTTGAGTTTCTCTGCCTTTTGCCTGTTCAGCGGCTGCGTTGCGCTCAATCTGTTGCGTAAGCTCCTGGTTGTGCGCGGCGATGGCGTCTTTCTCACTCTGAATATCTCGCTGTGCCCTAGCACGGGCTGCTCTGAAGTTCATGCGTTGCGCTTGATACTCGGCCGTGCGCTGGGCTAACGTTGCGTCAAGCACATCACTTTGCCGGTTGTTGGCCGCCAGCTCGATGCGCAGATCCGCAACATTGTCAATGCGTCCCGTCTGTAACTCCTGCTGGCGGGAAAGATACTCAGGCACGACGTCATCATAGGCGCGACTGTAGGCGTATGCCTCTGCATCGCGCGCGATTGCCGCTGACAGATCGGCATTAGTGCCGGAATCTGGGATGTTAACTCCAGCCGGGATGTTGTCAGGTGTCGCCACTGGCGTAGGCTGTGCGTCAGTAACGGACTGAACATCCGGCGGTGTAAAAGAGTTTTCACTGGCCCCCGCTCTGCGGGATCGCACTACATCAGCTATCAGGCCTCCGCTAGCGTGCATAAGCCCACCAGCCAGCGTGTTAAAGAATGTGCTCTCCAGCGCGTTTCCGTAGTTGAAGTCACCGCCTTCTGCCGCGGCTGCCTGCGCCGTCAGCGGTACGGTGGCAATGGCCTGCCCGGCGCCAAGCCGTGCGCCGATAGCCAGACGTTCACCGAAGCGCCCGAGCATAGTTGCCGCTTTCGCTTCTCCACCAAACGGGACCAGCGCCAGTGCCGCGTTACCGGGATCCGCCATTGAACCAGCAAGGTTTGCAGCAAAGTTAAGAGGAGTGGCAACCCATCCTGACGGCGCAGACATGGCGATCTGCTGCTTCGCCAGCGTTTCCCGGCGTTCGCTGATCACATGGTCGAGGAATGTTTGCGTAACGCCGCTGTCCGGTATGTTAATGCTTTTCACGCCGTATTCTTTCAGACGTGTTTCCGCATCTGATTTGCTGACAATGCTCGAATTTGGGTCATTTGCCAACTGATCGGCCTGAGAGAACCGATATCCCGACATCACCGGCCCCTCTTTGAACCCCTCTTTGAGGGAAGTAAGCAGGGATTCACCAAGCCCTGACGGGGCATTAGACAGCGGCTGGTTTATACCCTGCCCTAGATCATCTGTATAAATCGGCATGTTATCGCCCCGCCTGCTGTCCGTTCTGGATAATGTTGATCAAGTTTTCACGCTGACTTTCCACCGTGTAATTCTTCGACTGGCCCGGCGTATATTTAACCGGCGTCTGTACGAATTTGGTCAGGCTGTTCCAGGTGGTGCGGTTACCAGCGCCAATCTTCGCCAGATCAGCAAACGTCACGGTTATTGGCTGCCCCTGAGCGTTGTTTATCAGTAGGCCGTTCATCATCAGTGTCAGCCCGCTTTCATCACTGTTGGTGACCCACTGCGCGTTATCACGGATACGGCTGAGGCTCTGCTCACGATTGACGCTGTCAGGCAGACGCGGATCGCCGATAAGAGGCATGATGCTTTCGGGTGACAGAGATTTGAGGTATTCATTTGCACCATCGGTGACGTCGTGAATATCTTGCCCGGCGTTGACTGGCATACGCCATGTGCCGCTGGTCTGATACTGATCGCCTAGGATGTCTTTATAGGCCTGCTTGGCGGCAACGTTGGGCGACATGCCTCGCTGCATGTTGATGTAAGTAAGACGCTTTCCCTGTTCGTTGAAGTTGTTCCACACAGCAGACCCTCCTGGCTGAACGACCATTGTGCTGGCGAAGTCTTTCGCCTGATCGTTCCATGTCGAATCTGCGCTGTCGGCGGCGGTCTTCTCGAAGCTGCTGCGCAAGTCCGGAGTTTTTAGCGTTCTGTTTTGCCAGAGGGCATTCGCTGCGCGTGGGTTGTCGACAGCCATAATGACCTGTAGCGCAGGGTATGCGCTTTTCTGCACCTGCTGCATAACCTGACCAGAGTATTTCCCGAAGGACTGTGCCATCTGCTGAATGGCAGCGACGCTCGATTCCTGGTTGTTGTCAATGCGGGCGATCAGGCTGTTGACCATTGAATCAGGCAGTACCTTTTTGCTACGGATCTCGAGGCGGTCTTTCTCAGACTGAAGACGGGACACCAACCATTCGCCAGATGCCTGACCGTTGCTGTACTGGTCGAAGGCATTTTTTGCCACCGGTGAGTGAGTCTGTAGCCAGGTTCCCGGGTCGGACTCCCGTGCCTTAAGCGTGGCATTAAGCTTGGACTGCGCTGTCGCGTACAGCCCCTGCTTGAATTTGAAATCAGCGTCTGATTCCTGCGGAATCATGGCCTGTACCGCAGCAATACCCTGCTGAGCAGAACCCTGAACAATCGTCTTGTAGACTGGCTGAAGCATCATCGCCTGCTGGTACTGCTCGAAGGACTGCTGCAACTGAATGCGCTCTGAAGGACTGGCCTGCAGTGGCATAACCGCAGCCCATTCATGTTCCGTGATAGGGTTGACTTCCAGCCCCGCTTCCAGCTTAACCAGATCATCCTGCATGCGTGCCTGCAAAGAGACGCGTCCGGCTGCAGCCTGCATATCATAGAGGCCAGACTGCTTGCTCAGCATCTCCGATTTTTTCTGCGGGCTCATCGCATTCCAGAATGGCTGGTTTACGAGGTTCTCAATGGTGGCATTGCCTGGTATCGCGCCGGCGCTGCCGGTAACTTTCGCCACGTAGTTGCGCGTTTCCTCGTAGGGGATCGCCGCGGCGAATTGCTCATTCGAAACCGTGCCGTCTCGCGGATCACCAAATTGCTTAATCCATCCATCAACTGCTCCTGGTCCGGCGTTATACGCCGCAACCGCCAGAACCGGATTGTTGTCGTATTTTTTCAGTTGTGCTCCGAAATATGCTTTACCAAGCTGCACGTTATATCGCGGGTCGTTCAGCCATCTGTCGCGATCCCACGGAAGACCAGCGAGGCTAGCAGCCTCCGGGCCGGTACTTTCCATAACCTGCGCGGCGCCAGCAGCACCTTTCGGTGACACCAGCGGTGCACCATCTTTACCAAACTGATTGCCACCACTCTCCTGCCAGATAATCGATGAAAAGAGCTGCGCCTCTTGCGGCGTGTTGGTGACCTCTATTTTCCCTTCCGGCCCCATCATCTGCTGGTAGATCGGGTTATACCATGCCTCGCTAGCACGGTTCGCGGCCTGCTCGCGCCACCGCCCCCAGTTTGCCTCGATTTCTTCAGGGCTTTGTCCATGCGCTTGGCCATAAGCCATAATTGAGGCTCTGGCATTCAAAGCTGATTGGTTGAACAACTGTGGATTAGATATAGCTTGCTGAGCTTGCAAGGATAAATAACCGTCCTGCTGACCAGACTCATACTGCCTACGTTGCCCTAATTCATGCCGCTCTGCTTGGGTGGCAAATTGCATTCGCTGCTGTTGAGCATGCTTTAAGAACACATTTCGTGCGGACTCAGGCAACGTGCCAGCAATAGTTTGCATCTCGTTATCAAATTTCTGGATATACCCAGGAGCCTGACCAATTGCATTTTTCCCCTGGAGAGTCATCAGACCTTCCTTGGGATCATCCATCAATCCGCTCCCAACAGCATAAAGCCTTTGAGTCGCATCTTGGGTCAGTGCAAGGTCCGCTTGCTGTTTGGCCTGCCCGAACACATCCAGAGCCTGGCTGCCGACACTTACCAGCGCATCGCTGATATTGGGCTGCTCGAAGGTCTGGAATCCCGGAGATGAAACGCCGCGACTTTCAACCTGGCGGCCTTGTACAGTTGGCACTGTTGGCATAACGAGACCTCCTTATGGTTTGTTTCTTTGGATAAAACATAAAGCATCCAAAACACCGCGTGGATAATCCGGAATGTATGATTGAGCAACGCTGTAGACAGCGCTGTAACGGTGAAGTAACTCTAAAATGAGTTGTCGTTCTTCAGGTGGTAATTTATCAGCCTGTGTTTGAACTTGCTGAAGCAACTCTTCGTCAGTGATATTCATTTCATAGTTACCTTTTTTAGCCCCAAAACACTGAACATCTGCATGAATAATAAGCAGTTGGTTATTTTTCTTTGTATCAACAAGTTAGAGCCTTTACCCCAAATGCTGTTGCAAGGCTTTGTCCACCAGCCCCCTTGCGATTTCATGGATAGTTGGCGCAACGCCAATACCTGATTGCTGGCGCTGCTTTTCCTGAATTTTTCTGATTGCCTGAATCTGTGCCTCGCTGAGCAAGACAGGTTTGACGGACTGTTTCGACATGACCACCTCCTGATATTTATACAGTCATTATAATTTCACATATTGAAATGATCATTGCTTATATTGCAATTAATGAAAGAATAATTTCGATCGTTACCAGAAGGGGAGTTGATTGTTTTATAGGATCTTGACGAGTGTTTGACGAAGATTGCGTAATGACTTGCTGCTGATCCTCAACTTAGATCTTATCTCAATAGGACTTTATCCCAGACGATAAGACCACAGATAAAATGCAACATGGCCTCGTAATTTTCGACCTTCTTTTCTCATTGGTTCAGGACCCGACGAAAGCGATTCATCCAGCTATGAGTCCTATCGACGACCTAACGATGGGCTTTGAAACCCTTGTGTCCCTCATTACGGGACTGGATATGCGGCTCGTCGCGGCGGCTCAGCCTGCCTGCTTAGTAGTCTTTGTCCGGGCAGAGCCTGGGTTTTTGTCCCGTACGACCCGTTTGGAGGGTTTTGAGTGTATCCCAACCAGTTTGATGTCATGCGTGTTCGCTGCTGCGACGACCAGCGAAAAAGGAAGCCCGTTGGCATCTGTCATCAAACTGCGCTTTAGTTACCCTTATACATAAGTAACTATTTATGAAAAAGTTACTAATGAAGGGATAGGGAGGGCAGTGATCTCATTAGTATTTTTTTTGAAAAAAGTCACTAATGATGCGTTAGTCCCATTAGTAACTTCTCTAAGAAAAGTTACTAATGGGACTAAAAGCCTATCCCAACAAGATTTTATTCCAGACAATAGTTGCTGGAGAAAAACTTTAACGCCAATCCGTCCGATCTCATCTACTGGCCTAATGAATGGTTCCAGGACGAAGACATGCTTCATGTAGATTTGACGCCTGAAGAAATCGCCGGATACCTGATGGCAAAATCTGGCCGGCTTCTAAGTGATGCGCCACAAATAGACCTGAGATACCCGATCCCTCCCAGCGCAGCAAGTTAACACTAAGAGATATCAACACTCATGGGCAAAATACGTCACTTATGCCTATACATAGCCAGAGCACACCATTTCTGCCATACATAGGCAAAACACAACTCATTTGCCTATAAATAAGATATAGGCAATTTATAAGATGGTTCGATTCTCGGTGTAATGTTCAAACTACCATGCGATGACCACCAGCATGAACAGAACCACAAGGGCAACACCCAGCATCCTGCACTTCGTACAGAGTGCCGCTCCTGCAGAGAGATCAATTAGCGTCAGCGTGACTGCCCAGGCGGCAACTGTCGTCAGGTAGGCCACAATCAGATAGTCTTTTATCATCCCAAGGCTCGCATTCAGGTAGACAAAAAGCCCCCCCTATTGAGCTGAACACTCCTCATCACCTGCCTTTGCATCCATTTCTGGTAGTTTTTGCATAACCCATGCAGGTGCATGAAAACTGCTACAGAAAGCGGGGAGGCTTGGCGGGGATACGAGGCAACAGACCACTATCGGGAGATTTAATTGGTTTTTATGTGCCTTTTTAAAGCATCTAAGTCATGAGATGTGAACTATGGTGTAGAGAAAGTGTCAACCAATGTGTAAACTGACACGTATTAGATTAATGATAACGAACTTAAAATAGGAGGGCGACATGGTACAAGCAAGAATTATGACCAATGCACCCGTTTACTATGCACTGATACAGGTTAAGTTTACTCCTGTGACCGCTATGAACAGGTATGTTGAGGATATTCAGGATGCTTTGCGTTTGCAAGGTTATCCTATGTACCAAGAAACCGTAGTGCAGCAATTCAGGTTTGAAGCTGGCGCGCCGAATGAACCCGTGACTCCTAACATTGAAAGCGTTAAGCAGTGGTTTATGACTAATGTAGAGTCAAATTCGGGATTTATTTTGTCTACGGATTCAATAACGTTTCAGACAACCGACTACAAATCACATAATGAATTCATTAGAGATTTTATGCTTGGTCTGAAGCAAGTCATGGCTCATGCTAAACCAACGCTGATAACTCGCTTAGGAATGCGTTACTTGGATGCCGTATTGCCTGAGCCAGGAGAAAATATAGAGAATTATCTCTGTGAGGGGTTGCATGGTGTCCAGCTCCATTTGAATCCGCTACAATCATCAAATGAACAAGTTTTCCAAACGGAAATTGGTCCTTTGTTACCAAACGGGGTGATAGTTACTCGTGTTCATAAAATGCATGGGAATCTTTCTTTCCCGCCAGATATGGTTCCTAGCTGGGTAATAGTAAAAGATCGATTTAAAAACACCCCTTTTCAGTGGCATTGTATTATAGATACAGACCACTATAGCGAAGGCATGGTCCAGCCTTCATTAGAAGATGTGCAAAAGCAACTACTGTCCTTGTACGAAGTAGTCAGGAAATCTTTCGATCAGATAGTTTCCCCTTATGCACTCAAAAAATGGGCTTAGAAGTAAAGGAGGTTATCCATGCTGGCAACTGCTACAGGTAGCAATGTTGAACGATTGAATTTTCACCCGTTTATGAATATCGGAATTCACGGGGCTTCTGTTACTCATTATCAAGGTACGGGTAGAGGTTATCTTGTTGAGAACATGGCTAAATGCATTCGATTTATTGAGTCGAAAACGTCTCCAAGCAGGAGTTTTGAGACGTTTATATTAGATGTAATGACAAATACATCGGCATCAAACGATATAGATATCAGATCGATAGTATCCCATATGGAAAATATTCGGTCAGTAATCAACCCATCGATGTCAGAGTTAGCAAAAGACTTAGGGGTGACTCGTCAAGCAGTTTATAAATGGCTTGCTGGTGAAAGTAGACCTGATGACGACATGAAGATGAACTATGTTAAAACGCTCAGCTTAGTTGCGGATGCCTTCAAAGAAGCCGATATCACCAATTCAAAAATTTTAGTTAAAATGAAAGCGTTTGATGGAAAATCCCTAATGAGCCTTATCAAGGAAGGTGCCGACTGGCAGGGTCCGGTTGACCTTTTGATAAGAGAGGCAAAGATTATGAATCAGGCGACTCAAGCAGCTTCAGAAATTCAAAGTAAGGCTGCTCCGACAGACACCTGGCAATCATCATTATCAATTCCCGGTTCATTTACTAAGGAATAGGAACACGTTGGATGCTTGAGTCAGGATCTACTTGGCGTCAAGGCCAGGTGTTAAAACACGAAGATGCAGTGTCCCTAGGGCTACTTGATGTAGAGGACACTGCACATAAAATACTGATGATCACTCATGACTGTGACCTGCAAAATGATGAAGCAGACTCCGTAATTGAGTTTATAAAAGGCAAACTTGTTGATCTTGATGGGAATTTTTCCAATGGTAAACATCCGAGGACATTACACCTCGCTTTAAATGAAGGGACCCACTCTGGCAATGCTATAGAGCTTAAACACGAAGAAAAAATTAAGTTTGAAAGAGTACAATTTACAGCTAGTGAAGCTGATGAAAAATTTTCAATAACAGCCATTGAAAAACAAGCACTTAAGCTATGGCTTGCTGCAAGATATGGACGACCAGCTTTTCCTGATGAATTCGAAGAACGACTTAGACAAAACGTACCAGGGAACGGCAACCTAATTAAGTCAATTGCGAAAGTTGTTGAAAGAAACGCTAAATTCATCATCGGTATATTTTTCGACTTAGGCGAAGACCGGCACAAGGAATTAAACATTGGAGAACCATACGAACTAAACATCGTTGTAGTTTATGACTCTATTGAAGGTGCAGTTGAGGGTAGAGAAAATGCTGAGAAAATCTGTACAGAGATAACGTCAAAAGTACATGCTATACATGGAAAGCCAGAGCAAGCTACCACTATTGCTTTGGAGTCTTGCCTGCCTGTAAGTGATCAAGGGTTTACATTGTACGACCTGAGAAGGATGGACCAGTGGCGGGTGGAATACATTAGCTTACGACCGAAAACCCTTGGTGACTTTATTAGCCCTGCCATTTAAAAATAAGGCACTCAAAAAGTGCCTTATTTTATTATAAATCCAGAAAATATTTATCAAAATCCAAAAATTTATCCCCCAGCCATGTATTTAACTCTTCCATTTTTTTGCAAAGGGAGCACTCAAGTGCCAAGCATTCAGCTTACTATCTAAAAATCATCGTCATACAGCGGCGTCTGGTCGTATCCTTCATAGCCGGTCGCGGGCTGTTGCTGCTCATGGGCCCGACGTAGGGCATCAGTAGCTTGTCCTTGTTGCCCCGCTTTACCTCCTGGGCGTACCGTTCTGGCACTGAGTACACTGTCCGCAATGACCTGATAGCCTTGCTGAGTAACGCCATCCTGACCAGTCCACTGATTGAGCTGCATATTGCCCGCCACACTGACAAGGTCGCCTTTACGGTGTTTGGCCAACGCATCAGCCTGCTTACCAAAGGCAATAACGCCCAGCCAGAAGGTGGATTGACCATCCTCTGCGGCATTGCACGGCAACGAGACCGCCAGGCGGGCCATAGCCATGTTCGTACCTTTTCCAGTTGTTCTGGTCTGTGGGTCGGCCACCAGCCGGCCATATGCTGAAATTTGAGCGGTCATCGCTTGAATCCTCTCTTCTGATGCCCTGTACCTGATTCAGTGTTGGTTCAAAATGGTAGTTTGTTGCCTCAATGTTGGTTCATTTTTCAAACATAAAACCTTATTAAACAGATACATATAACTACTGAGGCAACTGAACCAACTGAACCAACACCTAAACTACACACATGAAGAATGCTTTTACTCTGGCTGGTCATCGTCTGGCAGATACTGCAGGACATAAACCCGAATCTGTCGCCCATCAATGCGTGGCGACTTTCTCTGGAACCCCCGGCCTGAAGTCGGCGGTGTCAGCATGCCGGCTTTCTTCAATACCTCCGCAAACTGACGGGAGTTAAAGCCGCGGGCAATCTCCCCTTCGAAGGCAGCCGGGAAGGTGTAGAACACCATCGGGTCGGCATCATGGCCGCCTTTCTGCCGGTATCCCGCCATGTTAGAGATGGGCAGGCTGGTCGGGTCATACGGGAACGGTGCAAAGCGGCTCATCCCGTAGGCGTTCAGGAATGCCTCTGTCTGCTCGATAATTTGCTGATGTTCTTTGTTCCCGGTCCCAAATTCACGCAGCCAGGCGTTATAGCTGTACTGGATAGCATCCCGACACGTCTGCTCATCCCAGCCGGTGATCACCTTACCCAATAGCAGTGCGGCTTCCAGAATGGCAAACCGGGCACCGACGCGGTGAACTTGTTCCCCGTAATCAGACGGGATAAGGCTACGCCAGCGTTCTTCAGTTGCTCTGACTGAGCTCACCGCTTCCGGCTGGTGGTCTGCTAACCATTTAACCCATTCTCGCCCAGCCACTCCGTGGTGATGCTGATACGCATCCTTGAGAGCGTCGGCATGGTGTTTGCCATTGGTATGCTCATGGAAGCGCACTGCCCGACGCATCGGGATGTTCAGCAGACGAACTAATTGACCCGCTTTAGCCTTACGGCCGGCACTGGCAATGAAGGTCTCCAGATCCATCTCACCGGTACTGATGGCCACAGTACGCCAGCGCTTCAGGTCGCGGTTCCCCCCTTCCTTCGCTCCCTGCAGTTTTCCCGTGCCGTTAAACAGCGCGTAGGCCGATTTATAGACCTCCACCGGGTCAGCGCCCTGGCCGATTTCGTCAAGCGGCATCAGCGCGTCATTATGTGCAGCGGCCTCATTCGCCAGCCCAAGCGCGGTGCCGTACCAGGTAAGGCGCAGTACATCCGGATTGCCGTAGAGACTGGATGCCACATTGGCAGTGGTGGTCTTACCCGCGCTCGACTGTTCGTAAAGATGGATACCAAAACCATCCGCGCCGGCAAGGCCAATCAATGGAGCTGCCAGTGCTGCGGCCACACCAGTCATCATCGAGTAGTTGCCAAAGGCCAGACGTCCAACGCTCTCCCGCCAGCTCTCAACAGTACCGCTGGTGGTGTAACCAGACGCGGCAGAACTTCGTCCGTTAAACAGCACCGGCTGCTCTGGAGTACCAATGATCTCACCATCCGGCATGATGTAGGCACCACACTGCCAGCCCGTAGCATGCGCAATGCGCCATACCTCACCATTGGCACAGCTCTGCAGCCAGTCGGCCAACGTTGCACGTAAACCACTTTTGGTTGTGACGTTCACCCCACCAGCCTTGAGCGTTCGCCAGCCTTCGCGTTCACCGATATCGGCAAGCGGTATTGCCTGGACAGTCTCACTCTTCGCACCAAATGCCTGCCAGCGCAGGATCAGGTAACGGGTTTTACTGTCATCAATGCCAATACCGATGACCTTCAGAGCAGAACACAACCAGCTTTCACGGCTGATTATTTCCCCGGTATCTTTATCTGATTTGGGTTCAACCCAGTACACGCCATCAATACGGCTTTGGATATGAGGTCGCAGGGATTCAGGTTTTGATGCGCCCTTCTTCCCTCCGTTGATCACTTGCAGTTTCGCAGACACTTCAGGCTCCTGAGGTTGATACATTGAATAATTAAACGCAGCAGTAGCAGCTTCAAGCCCCTGCTGCTGGTGGTAGTCGTTCCAGTCGGCTTTATAATCGCCTGGCGGCATAGTCACCCATCCACCTACGGACTGCGCTGCCTTAATCGCCGCCAGCTTGCCGGTGTTCGGCTGGTCGTCGTGGTAGTCGTTATCGGCGGCAATGACGATCTGTGCCAACGGATAATGCCGGCGCATAACTTCCGCGACAGGTAGCAGGTTACCTGCGTCAATAGCAGCGACTGTTAGCGCCTCCGGGCGCATCAGATGAACAGACAGAGCAGTAGCCAGCCCCTCGGCAATGACTACGCTCTGCGGCTGCTCCTGGGAGTTCACGGCGTGATATGCTCCGCGTTTTGCCGATCCCGTCAGGAGTCGCTTCTCACCCTGTGTGGTAATGGTCTGCGCTGCCGTGACTGCGCCAGACTCATCCACCAGCGGCAGGAGGATTGATCCATCGGGCAGCACAGGGAAGGTGAAGCCGTCCAGCCCCTTACCAGTCAGGTATTCAGATTCGCCCTGATTAGCGCTCTGGCGTTTCTCATCGTACAGACGGGTAAACGTAGCCCGGCGCTGCTGTGCGTCCCCTGCCGCCCGCTTCAGGCGCTCCTGCTCCAGTTGTGTACGCTCGGCTTTCAACTGCTCCAGTCTCTGTCTGGCGGTGGCTTCGTCCTGTACTGCTGCCCGGTAATCAATACCCAGCACATCAGCCGCCAGCCTGGCTGCCTCCGTGGTGTCACATTTATTCACCTTGCGAATAAGGTCGAGGCCGTCACCGGCACCACACTGGTTGCAGAGAAAGCTGCCGCGGCCGCCATCATCGAAACGAAAGCGATCCTTACCGCCACAGGCCGGGCAGGCTGTGTGTTTTCTCGGTGAATCTGGCACGTTGATGTGTAGCCCAGCCAGAACAGATAGCCAGCGATCAGCTGCAGCATGGGTAACTTCGCGAATGAGGTCGATATTTTTCATTTGCAATCACCATCTTCCAAACGTGCGTTGTGCTCTAGCTTTTTCAACAACTGAGTGCCAATAAGTTCCGCGGCATCTACGAGGTAACTTTTGGTGTGTGGATCACTGACATCGTTAATTGTTCGCAAAATTGCCAACACGCATTCTGTTTCGTAGGTCAGTTCATCGAGCAGATAAGGATTCTCGGTGATGACTGTGGGAAAGGAGTTATTACGCATGATCCACCTCCGTCAGACAGATGCGGCCAGCGAAAAAACAAACGTGATTACGCACTAAAGTGCGACGGGCTTCGCGTTCAGATATTGCGGTGACATGGAAGATTTTTACAGTGACGGATTGGCTATCGCGGCGTATAGCAGCGATGATCCAGATAAATTGTGGATTTTGGGTAGGGGTAGTAGCCATGATGGCAGCCTCCTTGTACTGGGATTTGATCCCACCACCGGAAACGCCAATTTCACTGGTGGTGAGCTGAACAGGGTTGGCGTAACCGGCGTACAAGGTAACCGGCGCGGATTTCTCCGCCCCCATCCAACTCACCATAACTCTGCAAGCGGCACGGATTATAACCGCAGCGCTGAAAAAATGGTGAGCAAATGTGAGGACATAAAAAAAGACGCTAGGCGCGTCATATGTCGCCTTGTACTTTTCCAGGACGCCAATCCTGACACCAGATTTTGCTGATGTCCTATAAACATAGACGACGTAAGGGATAAACGGCAAGCCATTTTTCGGAATAGGGTGCAAAATGTGATTTATGGCATTTTTACGCATGACCTCCCCCCAGAATGGCGTTGCCACTCATAAGGCTGGCGAATGCCTCCATGCGCTTAGCTACCTCCCTCACCGCATCTGTCGGTGTCATGCCGCTATTAATCGCTTCCTGAAATGCGGCCTGCTCAATTTTCTGCATAACGATCAGTACACCTAGCTGCTGCGCATCAGCGGAGCCACGTTTACCATCTGACAGGCCAGCAACTCGGTTTTCAGCGCGCGCCAGATTGATGTAGTGGTGTCGCTGCGCCCCCAGTGCTTTTAAGCCATCACGACTTTCATGATAACCGGGCAGATATTCCCGGCGTACAGGCTGGGTGGCGCGACGACCGGTGAATGCCTTAGTGACATCCAGCTTGAGCTGGTTAACACGCTTAGGATCACGCCCACGGATGATTCGCAGCAAATAGTCGAGTTGGGGTTCATTCAGCAGATAGCTGATCTCGGGACGCCCACGTTTGCGACCGGCTTTTCCCGATTTCAAATCGGGTAATTCCTTGAGAGACTGACGGGGCAGCGATCCCAACTCACGGAATTTGTCTTGGTGCGATTTAATCGTCGCACCTAGACTTTGATGCTGTATTCCGGCCCGCTCCGAAATGACTCGAGAATCAATGCGCGGCTCGGATTTATAATTTATTAGAATGTCATTCTGGCTGGCTTCAGGTTGAGCGAGGCCCTGACCGGATGAGGTCACATTATTCATTTTCATTTACAGGCTCCGTTATTCGGCAGTATTACGGTGCTTTTTTAGGATGATATGTACGCTAACTGGCCGATACTATAATCGGCAGCGAAATTCATCTGCACAAAAGCCTGACTCAATGCGTTATGGCGCTTGGTCGCCTGGTTTTTTTCATTTCCATTACGCCACCTCACCACGCGATTCTGCTATGCGCTGATTAATCCATTCATCAATTTCACTCTCAATGAATGCGATAGAACGGGAGCCGATTTTCACGGAGGATGGAAACTTTTTTTGACTCATAAGACGGTAAAGCCATGCCTTGCTATAGCCTGTGCGCCGTTGAACTTCGGAAAAACGGATAAACTTTAGAGACATATGCACCTCAATATACGACTATGGACAGAGGTAGAATGAGGTGCATATGTTTTTTTTGAAATACCAAAAAACAAGCTAAAAAAGCTTAGTTTGACATGACAAGCAAGAGGCTTTTTTTTGCAACTATGTCATGTCAAAGATAAACGTTCGAGATGGAACTTTGTCTCAAAACCAATCTACCTCTTGGCTTCTTGAACATATGCAGATCTTGCGGAATCTCTTACTTCCACCGCTTTGCATAAGGATTCCCAGCATCGCTGGATAGTTTTTCTTTCAATGTCGTTCACTATGAATGCTGAACGAGTAAATCGATAAACAGCCGATACGCAATTTCCTTCGCCATACTCCATAAAAATTTTAAGGAGTTCAGTAACAAGAGCGCGTTCAGAAAGTGTTTCATCATTTCTGTTTGTCACTATAAATTCAGACACATTATCAGCAATCATTAAATCCCACTCCAGATCGGTGATTAGTTTCCTGCTCCCATCAAATACATACTTAAAAACAAACTCACTCTCTATTTCAGCCAACTGCTTCAACAATATTTTATATTTACTAATGGAATCAGCACCATTGGCATATGCAATACGAAGTTCTCCAGAAATGTAACCATACATGATTGCAATTAACCGCTCATGAAAACGAAGATAAACATGATTAAAAATATTAATTTCATCTTTACTAAAGTCATAGAGTTCTTTCCAATAATCATACATCCGATTATTTTCTGAGCTTTTAAGACGCCCAGCTAAAATTCTATACTTGACGTATCTGACTGGTTCAATTGTGCTTTCAAATGGAATATTAGATTTAGTTAAAGATTGTTTAATATATTTATCTGAGCGAATAGCATTCCATACATCATTACAGGAAACTAAACTTTCTTTGGGTAGGTACTCAGTAATACTTTGATCAATGACAGACAAATACTCATGAAAATCATCATGTGTTTTAATCAGGCCATGTACTGCACCAGGGTGTATAGGCGTTCTTCCATCATAAAAGCTTAATTGGGTACATAAGTGTCTTTTTGGTACCCATAATAATTCCTTTCGACGTATAGTCGATATAACCTTATGGCAATTTTTTAACGAACCTGTATTCAACATCAACGCCACCTCGCGCCCTCTGATTTTGGCGGCTATGCCAGCCCGCAGAGGTGTACGGGTTTTCGGGGATCAGCCTAGACATAGCCTATTCTTTGTTCGTCTACCTAAGTCTACTATCGTCTGTATATACTGTCTATGCATCCAGTCAGGCACGTTTCCCGAACGAGCCATGGACCACATTTTCACCATTCTCCAGCGCCTGCAGATAGTCGGCATACCACTGGAGCATTTCCCGGCGGCCGTCCAGATACTGAGCATGGTTGTAGGTACCGCGAATAGAGTTCTTATCAACGTGTGCTAGTTGGGTTTCAATCCAGGCGGTGTTATAGCCCTGTTCATGGAGGATGGTACTCATGGTGTGGCGAAAGCCGTGCCCGGTCGCTTTACCGTCATAGCCAATACGCTTAATCACCTGGTTAATGCTGGCTTCACTCATTGGCTTGCCGGCATCATTTCGCCCCGGAAAAACATACTTCCCTCGCCCGGTAAGCTGGTGGATCTCTTCCAGCAACTCGCGAACCTGACTCGAGAGAGGAACGAGATGTGGGCGCCGCATCTTCATTCGCTCTGCGGGGATATTCCAAACGCCTTTGTCAAAGTCGATATCAACCCATTCAGAAGCACGGAGCTCAATTGTCCTGAGCCCGGTAAGCATTAATAGTCGAGTGGCGTTGCGGGTGATGGTGCTGCCGCTGTATTCACTTAGCGCACGGAGAAAATCCGGGATCTGGTCGACTAAAAGGTGTGGGTAGTGCTGCTGCTTTGGCGACTTCAGCGCGCCAGCCAGATCGGATACAGGGTTGTGCTCCGCTCTACCGGTAATAATGGCGTAGGTGAATATCTGCCGGCAGGCCTGACGGGTTTTCTTGAGTTTATCCAGAACGCCGCGTTGTTCCAACTTTCGCAGGACGTTAAGCATTTCAACCTGGCTGATATCCGTAATCGCCTTTTGCCCGATGAAGGGGAAGATATCCTTCTTCAGGTACATCAGGAGATGCTCAGCATAGCCTTCAGACCATGATGTGCTTTTATGGGTATGCCATTCCATAGCCAGGCGTTCAAAGCTGTTTGCCACAGCCTGCTCTTTCGCTTGTTTCTCTTCCTGCTTCTCCTGCCCCGGGTCACCACCAGCAGCAAGAATCTTTTTTGCATCCGCACGCTTCTGTCTGGCTTCCGCCAGAGTGATATCAGGATATACCCCCAACGCCAGTAGTTTCTCTTTACCAGCGATGCGGTACTTCAGGCGCCAGTATCGCGAGCCATTGGGGTTCACCAACAGGTAAAGACCGCCACCATCAGACAGCTTATAGGGTTTGTCCTTGGGCTTGGATGTGTCGACCTGGCGGGCTGTGAGCTTCATTTTGGGGGTATCTCATTTCATTGAACAGGAATCTACCCCCAAATGTACCCCCACATGAATGTGGATTTCAATAGACCATAGTAGACGTTGAGATAATGAGATATTGGCGAATGCCGCGCGTATGCTGGATTTAGTAGACTTCAGGAGACGTTAAGAGAAGTGAAAATGGTACGCCCTACAGGGTTCGAACCTGTGACCTACGGCTTAGAAGGCCGTTGCTCTATCCAGCTGAGCTAAGGGCGCATTGAAATGCGGGGGTTTCGTGGAGTGAAACCGCCTGGAATTATACGGTCAACGCTCGGTGAGTCAATGCCTTTTGCCATCATACTGCCGCGATAACGCTAACTTGCCTGGATATACTGCAAAGGTTGTTCAAAGTTCAGCCAAGGCTGATTTTCAGCACTTCTTCGCCATTATCGACAATAAACCGCCAAAACAGGCCATTTATCGCCCAAATACCCCTGTTAAAAAGAGTGTCTTTGGGCTTCTGTTCTGTCAAAGAGGGATAAAATCTTAAACGAGGACTGACAGCGAGGCTGGCTTCTGACAAAATATCCGCATCCCCCTTTCGTTACGATACAGATGGAATCCTCTCTCTGATGGCAGCAAAAATTATTGACGGTAAAACGATTGCGCAGCAGGTACGCTCTGAGGTTGCGGAAAAAGTGAAGGCTCGCACTGCGGCCGGAAAACGCGCCCCAGGGTTAGCCGTCGTGCTGGTCGGCAGCAACCCGGCATCGCAGATTTATGTCGGTAGCAAGCGCAAAGCGTGTGAAGAAGTGGGCTTTATCTCCCGCTCATACGATCTCCCGGAAACCACCAGCGAGGCGGAGTTACTGGAGCTTATTGATACCCTGAATGCCGACAACACCATCGACGGTATTCTGGTCCAGCTGCCGCTGCCTGCGGGTATCGACAACGTCAAGGTACTGGAGCGCATTGCCCCGGACAAAGACGTCGACGGCTTCCACCCTTACAACGTCGGTCGTCTGTGTCAGCGCGCCCCGCGCCTGCGCCCGTGCACGCCACGCGGCATCGTCACCCTGCTTGAGCGTTACAACATCGACACCTACGGCCTGAACGCTGTGGTTATTGGGGCGTCAAACATCGTGGGCCGTCCGATGAGCATGGAGCTGCTGCTGGCGGGCTGCACCACCACCGTCACCCACCGCTTTACCAAAAACCTGCGTCAGCACGTTGAAAATGCCGACCTGCTGATCGTCGCCGTTGGTAAGCCTGGCTTTATTCCGGGTGAGTGGATCAAAGAAGGCGCCATCGTTGTTGACGTCGGTATCAACCGTCTGGAAAGCGGCAAAGTGGTCGGGGACGTGGTCTTCGAAGACGCCGCAGAGCGCGCCTCTTACATTACACCAGTGCCCGGCGGCGTCGGTCCGATGACCGTTGCGACACTCATCCAGAACACGCTGCAGGCGTGCGAAGAATATCACGACATACAGGAGGCCTGAGATGGCGAACTTTTCTCTGGGCAAACACCCACACGTTGAACTGTGCGATTTACTGAAGCTGGAAGGCTGGAGTGAAAGCGGTGCGCAGGCAAAAATTTCCATTGCCGATGGTCTGGTGAAAGTAGATGGTGCGGTAGAAACCCGCAAACGCTGCAAAATCGTCGCCGGCCAGACGGTGAGTTTTGCAGGCCAGAGCGTGACCGTTACCGCCTGAACCTGAAAAATAAAAATGCCCGGCTTGCCGGGCATTTTTTTATCGCTTACTTACGCCGCCAGGTAGTGCCCTGCGGGCCATCTTCCAGCACGATCCCCATCTCATTCAGACGGTCACGCGCCGCATCCGCCGCGGCCCAGTCTTTCGCTTTACGCGCATCCAGACGCTGCTGAATCAGCTGTTCGATTTCCGCCACTTCACCGTCGTCAGCCTGCGCACCGCTTTGCAGGAACAGATCCGGCTCCTGCTCCAGCAGACCCAGTACGCCGGATAGCTTGCGCATATGCGCGGCCAGGGCATTCGCCGCCGCCGCATCTTCCGTCTTCAGGCGGTTGACTTCACGCGCCATATCAAACAGCACAGAGTAGGCTTCCGGGGTGTTGAAATCGTCATCCATCGCCTCGATAAAGCGCGCTTCAAAGGCTTCGCCGCCGCTGGCTGCGACCGATGGGTCGGTTCCACGCAGCGCGGTGTACAGACGCTCCAACGCCGAACGTGCCTGCTTGAGGTTCTCTTCGCTGTAGTTCAGCTGGCTACGATAGTGGCCAGACATCAGGAAGTAGCGAATGGTCTCGGCATCGTAATATTTCAGCACATCACGCACGGTGAAGAAGTTACCCAGCGATTTTGACATCTTCTCGCGGTCAACCATCACCATCCCGGAGTGCATCCAGTAGTTAACGTACTCACCGTCATGCGCACAGGTCGACTGGGCGATTTCGTTCTCGTGGTGCGGGAACATCAGATCCGAACCGCCGCCGTGGATATCAAAATGGTTGCCCAGTTGCTTGCAGTTCATCGCCGAACATTCGATGTGCCAGCCCGGACGACCGTTGCCCCACGGGGATGGCCAGCTCGGCTCGCCCTCTTTCGACATTTTCCACAGAACAAAGTCCATCGGGTTGCGCTTCACATCCACCACATCAACACGAGCGCCGGCCTGCAGCTGGTCGAGATCCTGGCGTGACAGCTGGCCGTAGTTCGGATCGGTCGGGACTGAGAACATCACGTCGCCGTTGTCCGCCACATAGGCATGGTCACGGGCAATCAGCTGCTCGGTGATCTCAATGATCTCGGGAATATGATGGGTAGCGCGCGGTTCAAGATCCGGGCGCAGAATGTTGAGCGCATCGAAATCCTTGTGCATTTCGGCAATCATGCGATCGACCAGCGCCACAAAGCTTTCGCCATTCTCATTAGCGCGCTTAATGATTTTATCGTCGATATCGGTAATGTTGCGCACGTACTTCAGCTGATAGCCAAGAAAACGCAAATAACGCGCCACCACGTCAAAAGAGACGAAGGTACGGCCATGACCAATATGACAGAGATCGTAAACGGTAATTCCACACACGTACATGCCCACTTCCCCGGCATGGATAGGTTTAAACTCTTCTTTTTGGCGCGTCAGTGTATTAAAAATTTTTAACATCGAAGATTCCGTGTAGACGTGTGTGGATATAAGTCGCGTATTCTAACCTTAATTCAACCCCGAAGCAGCACACAATGCAAGGTGATCGAACCCTGCGGTTATGCTATAACAGCCCCCTATGTCATGCCCAATTCGGGCTTAAGCACCACAATCACCGGAACAGGATGCAAAAATGGTTACTTTCCACACTAATCATGGCGATATCGTAATCAAGACCTTTGACGACAAAGCGCCGGAAACAGTTAAAAACTTCCTGGACTACTGCCGCGAAGGTTTCTACAACAACACCATTTTCCACCGTGTTATCAACGGTTTCATGATCCAGGGCGGCGGCTTTGAGCCGGGCATGGAGCAGAAAAACACCAAATCCCCGATCCAGAACGAAGCCAACAACGGTCTGAAAAACACCCGTGGTACTCTGGCAATGGCCCGTACTCAGGCGCCGCACTCTGCTACCGCACAGTTCTTTATCAACGTGGCTGATAACGACTTCCTGAACTTCTCTGGTGAAAACCTGCAGGGTTGGGGCTACTGCGTATTTGCCGAAGTGGTTGAAGGCATGGACGTGGTCGACAAAATCAAAGCAGTTGCGACCGGTCGCAGCGGCATGCACCAGGATGTGCCGAAAGAAGATGTTGTGATCAAAAGCGTCACCGTCAGCGAGTAATTCGTGGCGACACTTTTTATTGCGGATTTGCATCTGCAAACAGAAGAACCGGCGATCACCGCCGGTTTTCTACGCTTTTTAGCCGGTGAAGCCCGCAAGGCGGATGCGCTGTATATTCTTGGCGATCTGTTTGAAGCCTGGATCGGCGATGATGACCCCAACCCACTGCATCAGGAGATCGCTGAAGCGATCGGTGCCTTAACCCAGTCCGGGGTGCCCTGCTACTTTATTCACGGCAATCGCGATTTTCTCGTCGGCCAGCGCTTCGCCCGCGCCTGCGGCATGACGTTGCTGGATGAAGAAGAGGTGCTCGACCTCTACGGTCGTCAGGTCCTGATCATGCATGGCGATACGCTGTGCACCGACGATGCCGGCTACCTGGCGTTTCGTGCCAAAGTGCATACGCCGTGGATCCAGCGACTGTTTCTGGCCCTGCCGCTGTTTATTCGTCGTCGCATCGCCGCCAGAATGCGCGCCGACAGCAAAGCCGCCAACAGCAGCAAATCGCTGGAGATAATGGACGTCAACCCGCAGGCCGTGGTCGATGCCCTACAGCGCCATCAGGTACAGTGGTTGATTCACGGGCACACTCATCGCCCGGCAATCCATACCTTAGATGCCAACGGCCAGCCGGCGTTTCGCGTTGTCCTCGGCGCCTGGCATAACGAAGGCTCGATGGTCAAAGTCACCAAAGACGACGTCGAACTGATCCCGTTCCCGTTTTAATTTCCGCCGTATTTTCACCGCTTCTCAGGTGACGCAACCGTTTTCCTTACCGAAAGATCATGTTATTCTCTGTGGCCTCTAAAGCAGTGTGAAGCACACCCACAGGAGTTTTAAGACGCATGTCTTCCCGCAATAATTCGGCGCGTATCGCCATCGTGATGGGGTCCAAAAGCGACTGGGCTACCATGCAGTTTACCGCAGAAATCCTTGATGCCCTGAACGTTCCGTACCATGTTGAAGTGGTCTCCGCACACCGGACGCCCGATAAACTGTTCAGCTTCGCCGAAGGCGCAGAAAGCAACGGCTATCAGGTGATTATTGCCGGTGCGGGCGGCGCGGCGCATCTGCCGGGCATGATTGCGGCGAAAACCCTGGTGCCGGTATTAGGTGTCCCGGTTCAAAGCGCGGCATTAAGCGGCGTCGACAGCCTCTACTCTATTGTTCAGATGCCGCGCGGGATCCCGGTTGGTACGCTTGCCATCGGCAAAGCCGGTGCCGCCAATGCCGCCCTGCTGGCCGCGCAGATTCTGGCACAGCATGACGCGGAACTGCATCAGCGCCTGAGCGCCTGGCGCCAGGCCCAGACTGATGAAGTCCTCGAGAACCCGGACCCGCGGGGTGCGGCATGAAGCAGGTTTGCATCCTCGGTAACGGTCAGTTAGGGCGCATGCTGCGCCAGGCCGGTGAACCGCTGGGTATCGCCGTCTGGCCGGTCGGCCTCGAGGCTGACCCTGAAGCGGTGCCGTTTCAGCAAAGTGTGATCACCGCTGAAATCGAACGCTGGCCGGAAACGGCGCTGACCCGCGAACTGGCACGCCATCCGGCATTTGTTAACCGCGACGTCTTCCCGATCATCGCCGACCGTCTGACACAAAAACAGCTGTTTGATAAGCTGGGGCTCGCCACCGCGCCGTGGCAGCTGCTGGCGGATAAAAATGAATGGCCGGCGGTCTTCGCGCGTCTTGGCGAACTGGCGATTGTGAAACGCCGCGTCGGTGGTTACGACGGACGTGGGCAATGGCGCCTGCGCGCAGACGACATCGCCCAGCTGCCGGACGAAAACTACGGTGAATGCATCGTTGAGCAAGGCATCAACTTTTCTGGTGAAGTGTCGCTGGTTGGCGCCCGCGCCCATGATGGCAGCACGGTATTCTACCCGCTGACACGCAACCTGCATCAGGATGGCATTCTGCGCACCAGCGTAGCCTTCCCGCAGGCTAATGCCCGCCAGCAGGACCAGGCGGAAAGCATGCTGACCGCCATTATGAACGAACTGAACTACGTGGGCGTGATGGCGATGGAGTGTTTTGTCACCGCCGAAGGCCTGCTGATTAACGAGCTGGCGCCGCGTGTACACAACAGCGGGCACTGGACGCAGAACGGCGCGTCTATCAGCCAGTTCGAGCTGCATCTGCGGGCCATTACCGACCTGCCGCTGCCGCCGCCGGTGGTGAACAGCCCTTCAGTGATGATCAACCTGATTGGAACCGATCTGAACTACGACTGGCTGAAGCTGCCGCTGGTGCATCTGCACTGGTACGACAAAGAAGTGCGTCCGGGCCGCAAAGTCGGGCACCTGAACCTGACCGACAGCGACACCGATCGCCTGAGCGCCACCCTGGAAGCCCTGAAACCGATCCTGCCGCCGGAGTATGCGAGCGGTATCTTCTGGGCGCAGTCTCAGCTCACCTCGCTCTCCTGAGCCGTTCGGGTGGCAAATGCGGGCAACGCCTCTGCCGCCCGCATGATAACGGCTATTTGCCGGGGAATTGATCTTCACCCTTCCCCGGCATGCCGTCTGGCGCGTAGAATCCCCTCCTTGCTTTAAAAATGCTTTCAGTTTTGACTTCAAAAGGATGACCCATGAAAAATGGGACGGATTACCGCGCCATTCTCACGGCGGATACGCCACTCATTGACGTCCGCGCTCCGGTAGAATTCCAGCAAAGCGCGCTGCCTGCCGCGCTTAACCTGCCGCTGATGAACGACGAAGAACGTGCCGCCGTCGGCACCTGCTATAAACGTCAGGGTGCCGATGCCGCGCTGGCGCTGGGCCATCAGTTGGTTCACGGCGAGATTCGGGAAAGTCGCCTCGCCGCCTGGCGTGAAGCCTGCTTACGTTATCCGCAGGGCTATCTGTGCTGCGCCCGCGGCGGCCAGCGCTCGCACATTGTGCAGCAGTGGTTGCGCGAAGCCGGGATTGACTACCCGCTGATCGTCGGCGGCTACAAAGCGCTGCGCCAGGCCGCGATCCAGGCCACTGAAGAGCTGGTCCAGCGCCCGATCGTGTTGATCGGCGGCTGCACCGGCAACGGCAAGACCCAGCTGGTTTGCTCCCGGCCCGACGGTATTGACCTCGAAGGCCTCGCCCATCATCGCGGTTCATCCTTCGGCCGCACTCTGCGAGAGCAGTACGCGCAGGCCACCTTTGAAAATCACCTGGCCGTAGAGATGCTGAAAAAGGCCGGAGAGCATCGTCGGTGGGTGCTGGAAGATGAAGGCCATATGATTGGTGCCAACCATCTGCCGGAGTGTATGCGTAACCGGATGGCGCAATCGCCGCTGGCGGTGGTGGAAGACCCGTTTGATATCCGCCTGGAGCGCCTGCGGGAAGAGTATTTTGACCGTATGCACCGTGACTTTATGGCGGCATATGGTGAGGAGCAAGGCTGGCAGGAATACAGTGAATATCTGCACCACGGTCTGTTTGCCATCCGCCGTCGCCTGGGGCTGCAGCGTTTTGCCCAGCTTACCGCCCTGCTCGACGGGGCGCTGGCGGAGCAGTTGCGCAGCGCCAGCACCGACGCCCATTTCGCCTGGCTGGTTCCGCTGCTGAACGAGTATTACGATCCGATGTATCGCTATCAGCTGAGTAAAAAAGCGAGCAACATTATCTTCCGCGGCAGCTGGCACGAGGTCGCCGCCTGGCTGGATAATTAGTATGAATCTGCATCCCGGCTGAGCACAGCGCCAGCCGGGATGCAGGGTGACTTAGAAGTCGTAACGCAGACGTACCAGGTTCATATCCCCCAGATTGTCGGTGCTGGACGTAAAGACGTGTTCGTAATCGACGCGGAAGCCGTAATCCAGCTGGAAGCTGATCCCCAGACCGTTATCAATGCGCTGATAGTTGCGGCCATTGACGTATTCCAGGCGGTCCCCCATAAAGTACGGCTGAATGGTTTTCACCGCGTACTGACCAATCGGGAAGGTATAACCGGCGAAATACTCAATCCCCCAGGCATCCCCGGCGAAATAGTCATAAACGTCGGTTTTCTTGGTGGTCATAAAGTTCTGATACCAACCGCCGCCGAAGGAGAAAGTCCAGTTATCCGGTTTCCAGCTCAGCGCAGTACCGAGGATATTCTGGTCATAGGTTTTGTTGTCCGAGGTTGACGGGTCACGCATTTCGGCGCGAGTGTAGTTCCACGCGGTACCCCAGGTCAGGTCCTTGGTGATGTGATAATCCACACCCACCGAACCGCCGCCTTTACGTTTATAGCGCAGGCCATTTCCCGGCAGATATTCGTTATCTTCAAACAGATAAGAGGCGTAGAGATCGACATCGCCCGCGCTCTTCTTGTACTTCAGCATATTACGCGAACGGTAGGAACCATCGTAATCGCCATTGATCCCGTTCCCCGGCGCCTGGGCCACCATATCGTAATCCCAGATATCGGTTTTCGCCCCGACCACATCGTAATAAATACTGTTTTGCTGGCCGTAGGTTAGGGTCCCCCAGGTATCACTCTTCAGCCCGGTATAAAGCATACGACGGGTGGTATTGTTCGCGCCTTCTGCATAGTGGTTATCCCAGTCAAACAGCGCCGGAATATTCACCCCCAGCTCGTAATAGCTGATCCAGCTAATATCATCAAACAGATAGTAGTCAGCGGCGAAGCGGAAACGGGTCCCGCCATCAAACCCGTTGCGCTTATAGGATCCTTTATCGCCGTCGCCAGACATCATATTGAACTGCGGGCGAATACTACCGCCGACGGTAAAGTTCAGGCGGCTCAGCGGATCGCCGGCCTGCGGGTCCTGCTTTAACAGCGTAATTTCGGCCTGGGATGCAAAAGACGTTAACGCCAGTGCTGCGCCGATCGTTATTGCCAGCGTTTTTATTTTATGTGCCATGCTTTTTCCTTGAGTAATAAGCAACCTTATAGTTTCAAGTCGAATCTTACCCGCGAATTGGCATGACGTGTTGTCGGGTTTTTAATGTTTAGTGCTGTTAAAAATCAGTAACTTATCATTTTGTGCCCTTAAAAAAAATGCGCCAACATTTCTGCGGGCGCATCATTAAACTGTCACGAAACTAGTGGCTGAACTGGCGGAACAACGCCTTGCCTTTTAACAGGCGCAACCCCAGCCAGCCGCCGCACAGCGAGAGCAGGAATGCCCCGCACAACGGGAGCATCACCCACAGCCGCCAGTCAGGCGTCCACGGGAAATCAAACACTTTCGTTTGCAGCATCGCCAGCGCCACCTCTGCGCCGATGGCGGCGACAACCCCGGAGACCACCCCCAGCAGCGCGAACTCGGCCCACAAGGTCGTTCGCAGCAGGGTTTTTCCGGCCCCCAACGTGCGCCAGACCACCAGCTCCTGATAGCGTTGGCGCAGGCCTACCTGCACCTGTGCCAGCAGCAACAGAATGCCGCAGGCGGTCACCAGCACCACCATCACCTCCAGCGCCCGGCTGACCTGAGTCAACACCTGGCCCACCTGACGCAGAATGGCGCCAATATCCAGCAGGCTGACCGTCGGGAATTCGCGGTTAAGCTGGGTCAACAGCGTCGTGCCGTTATCCCAGCGGAAGCTGGTCAGCCAGCTCTGCGGCTGACCGTCGAGCGCGGCGGGCGGGAAAATAAAGAAGAAGTTTGGCCGCAGGCTCTCCCAGTCCACCTTCCGCACGCTGGTCACCTTCGCGCTGAAATCCTGGGTATCGCCGGTGAAGGTCACGCTATCGCCGAGCTTCACGCCCAGCCGCTGCGCCAGCCCCTCTTCAATTGACACTTCCCCGGCTTTTGGCGGCCAGGTGCCGGCCACCAACGGGTTATGGTCCGGCCGCTCGCTGCGCCAGGTAAGATTCAGCTCGCGGTTCAACGCTTCGTCTTTATTGCCCTCTGCCGACTGACCGTTAATCTGCGTCAGGCGCGCACGCACGATCGGATAAAACTCGGTGGCCGTCACATGATGCCCGGCAAGGAACGTTTTCACCGGGTCGATCTGCTCTGGCGCAATGTTAATCAGGAAGTAGTTAGGGCTTTCCGGCGGGAGTTGCTGCTGCCAGCGATCCAGCAGATCGCCGCGCAGCACCAGCAGCAGCGCTAATAACATAAACGACAGCGAGAACGCCGCCAGCTGGCTCAGCGTCGACCACGGCTGACGCAGCAGACGGTTCACCGCCAGACGCAACGACAGCGCCTTCAGCGTCACCCGTTTCAGCAGCCACAGCAGCCCCCAGCCCAGCAGGCCACACAGCAGCGCCAGCACCACCGCCCCCGCGAGAACCGCCCACAGCAGCGGACTGCCGCCCATTAGCCACGCCAGCAGGATCACCACAATCACGCAGACCAGCGGAATATAGCGCTTCAGCGGCCAGACGTTGGCGACCACATCCTGGCGCAATACCCGCAGCGGCAGCGTAGCTAGCAGCAGTCGATACGGACGCAATCCCACCAGCAGAGAAATCACTAACATCGCACCGATGGCCCACAGCCACGGCCAGCCGCTGGCAGGCGGCAGCGCGGCCGGCAGTACCGGTTTTAACATCACCAGTAGGATGTGCTCCAGCCCTACCCCCAACGCACCGCCAGCGATTGCCGCCAGCGCCAGCAGCATCAGCCACTGGCCGACAATCAGCTTACGCAGCTGCGCCCGCCCGGCGCCAAGGGTTTTAAGGATCGCCACCAGGTCATAACGGCTGCGGCAGTAATGGCTCATGGCCACCGCCACCGCCGCAATCGCCAGCAGCAACGTCAACAGCGCCGACAGCAGTAAAAACTGCTGCGAGCGCTCCAGCGATTTACCTAAGGCGCTGTCATCCTGCTCGAGGCCAATCCAGCGGTGTTCCGACCCCAGTTTTGGCAGCAGCCACTGTTCGTAGGCCGCCAGCTGCGGTGCCGTCCCGGCAAACTTATAGCGCCACGAGACGCGGCTGCCGGGCTGTACGGCCCCGGTTTTCGCCACGTCGGCGGTATTCATCATCAGCCGGGGAGCCATCTGGAAAGGGTTAAACCCGGCATCCGGCTCCTGAATCACCTCGCCGGCAATCCGCAGCGTAGCGTCACCTACGTCGATGGTATCGCCGGTTTTGAGATTCAGCAGCGCCATCAGA
The DNA here is from genome assembly GCF_051131745.1 of Klebsiella sp. R390. Taxonomy (NCBI): domain Bacteria; kingdom Pseudomonadati; phylum Pseudomonadota; class Gammaproteobacteria; order Enterobacterales; family Enterobacteriaceae; genus Klebsiella; species Klebsiella sp. R390. The sequence continues at coordinate 1,451,637 of NZ_CP180445.1, forward strand.
CGCGGCGCCAGCAGCACGCTGCCGGCCTGCGGTTTCAGGCCCGGCGGCTGGGTATCCAGCTTGCCGTAAAGCGGATAGGTATCGTCCACCGCCTTCACATCCGCCAGCTGCGGCGTGTTGCCGGCAAAGGTCATGGTGGCGAAGTTGAGCTGCTCGCCGACGGTCAGGCCGAGCCGACGCGCCTCATCAATCCATGCAGCGGGCACTTCACGTGAACTGCGTAGCGTGCGATCTCCGGCCATAAATTCCCGGCTTTGCTGGCTGAGTCCCTTTTCCATCCGATCGCTGATCGACCCCAGCGCCAGCACGCAGGCCACCGCCAGGCTTAACGCCAGCCAGACGATCAGTAGCGAGGGCGAGCGCCATTCGCGCCAGAACCAGCGGGCAATCATGCTTCCTCCTGTAACTGGCCATCCACTAGCCGCAGGCGCCGGTCACAGCGGGCCGCCAGCAGCGGATCGTGGGTCACCAGGATAAGCGTGGTGCCGTGTTCGCGATTGAGGGAGAACAGCAGATCGGCAATTTTATCACCGGTATGGCGGTCAAGGTTGCCGGTCGGTTCATCAGCAAACAGCAGGGCCGGACGACCGTTAAAGGCGCGAGCCAGGGCGACCCGCTGCTGTTCGCCGCCGGAAAGCTGCGCCGGGAGATGGTGAAGACGTTTGCCCAGTCCCAGTTGCTCCAGTAGCGCCTGGGCGCTGCCCCGGCTTTGGTTATCGGTCTCGCCGCGCAACAACGCGGGTAGTTCGACGTTTTCGAGAGCGTTGAGGGTTGGAATCAACATAAACGATTGAAAGACAAAGCCGACATGCTTCGCTCGCAGGCGCGCCCTCGCCTCTTCATCCATGGTATGCAGCGGCTGCCCCAGTAAGCAGACTTCACCGCTGCTGCCGTCATCCAGTCCGGCAAGAATGGCCAGCAGCGTGGATTTACCGGAACCCGACTCGCCAATCAGGGCGATGGTCTGCGCCGGTTTGACAACCAGCTCAACTCCGGTAAGGATGGAAAGCTGATGCTCTCCCTGACCGACGGACTTCTTAAGATGATGAACTTCAAGTATGTTTTCCGCTGGCATTTGCCTTTCCTGTTTTTGATTTTTTTTGTCTGCCGCGCCACGGCGGCAGAGAAGCTATTAGTGCTTGGCGATAGCCTGAGCGCGGGCTATCGGATGGCGGCCACCGCCGCATGGCCTGCATTGCTCAATAACAAGTGGCAGGACAAAACGCCGGTGATCAACGCCAGCATCAGCGGCGACACGTCACAGCAAGGGCTGGCAAGACTGCCCGCGCTGCTCAAACAGCATCAACCACGCTGGGTGCTGGTCGAACTGGGTGGCAACGACGGATTACGTGGTTTCCCGCCGCAGCAAACCGAACAAACCTTGCGTACCGTTATCAAGGATATCAAAGCCGCCAACGCCCAGCCGCTGCTGATGCAAATTCGCCTGCCCGCGAACTATGGCCGTCGCTATAATGAAGCCTTTGGCGCTATCTATCCGGCCCTGGCCAAAGAGTTTGATATTCCTCTGCTGCCCTTTTTTATGGAGGAGGTCTATCTGAAACCACAATGGATGCAGGATGACGGGATCCACCCTAATCGTGATGCCCAGCCTTTTATTGCCGACTGGATGGCAACCCGGTTGGCTCCCTTAGTTAATCATGACTCCTGATCCTCAGGCGTCGCTTGCAGGTAAAGTTATGCAAAAATCGGTTTTAGTCACCGGCTGTTCCAGCGGTATTGGTCTTGAAAGTGCGCTCGATTTAAAACGTCAGGGCTTTAACGTGCTGGCCGCCTGCCGCAAAGCAGAGGACGTGGCGCGGATGCAGACCCTCGGGCTGACCGGTGTGATGCTGGACCTCGACGATCCGCAGAGCGTGGAACGCGCCGCCGAAGAGGTCATCGCCCTGACCAATAACCGTCTGTACGGCCTGTTTAACAATGCCGGATACGGGGTATACGGCCCGCTCGCCACCATCAGCCGCCAGCAGATGGAAGCACAGTTTTCCGCCAACTTTTTTGGCGCGCATCAACTGACGATGCTGCTGCTGCCGGCCATGGAGCCACACGGCGAGGGGCGTATTGTCATGACCTCCTCGGTGATGGGTATCATCTCCAGCCCCGGTCGCGGCGCCTACGCGGCCAGTAAATATGCGCTGGAAGCCTGGTCCGATGCGCTACGCATGGAACTGCGCTACAGCGGCATTAAGGTCAGCCTGATTGAGCCCGGCCCCATCAGCACCCGCTTTACCACGAACGTTAACCAGACCCAACGCGATAAACCGGTGGAAAACCCGGGTATCGCCGCACGCTTTACCCTCGGCCCGGAAGCGGTAGTAGAAAAAGTGCGCCATGCTTTCACCAGCGAGAAACCGAAATTGCGCTATCCGGTCACCATGGTGACCCACGCGGTGACGCTGCTTAAGCGTCTGCTGCCCACGCGGATGATGGACAAAATTATTCAGGGCTGAGTTGAAGCTCCGGCTGCCGCCCCCATGTATATATCCAAAATAATTCGAGTTGCTTGTAGGCGGCAAAGCCGTAAATCCCCAGGAGCTTACACAGGTAAGTGACTGGGGTGAACGGGTGCAGCCAACACCCAAGCAGCTTGAAGGATGAAGGGTATACCCAAAATCGACTAAAGAGATGCGCTCATGTCAGTACAGAATGTTATCAATATTACCGAAGCTAACCTGCACCAGACGCTGGAACAATCCACGACTGCGCCGGTACTGTTTTATTTCTGGTCAGCACGCAGCCAGCACTGCGAGCAGCTGACGCCGGTTCTGGAAGGACTGGCCGCGCAATACAACGGTCAGTTTACCCTGGCGAAGGTGGACTGCGACGCCGAGCAGAGGCTCGCCTCTCAGTTTGGCCTGCGCTCCATCCCGACGGTTTACCTGTTCCAGAACGGCCAGCCGGTTGACGGCTTCGAAGGCCCGCAGCCGGAATCAGCCATCCGCGCGCTGCTGGATAAAGTCCTGCCGCGTGAAGAAGAACTCAAAGCCCAGCAAGCGCTGGCGCTGATGCAGGAAGAGAAATATCTGGAAGCGCTGCCGCTGCTGAAAGAGGCGTGGCAGCTGTCAAATCAGGACAGTCAGATTGGCCTGCTGCTGGCGGAAACGCTGATCGAGTTACAGCGCTCTGATGAAGCCGAAGCGGTACTGAAAACCGTGCCAATGCAGGATCAGGACACCCGTTTCCAGGGGCTGGTCGCGCAGATTGAACTACTGAAACAGGCGGCGGACACCCCGGAAATTCAGCAGCTGCAACAGCAGGTTGAGCAGAATCCCGATGATGCGTCCCTGGCAGCCCAGCTGGCACTGCAGCTGCATCAGGTCGGTCGTAACGACGAAGCCCTGGCGCTGCTGTTCAGCCACCTGCAGAAAGATTTGGACGCCGGTGACGGTCAGGTTCGTAAAATGCTGCAGGAGATCCTTGCCGCACTGGGTACCGGCGATGCGTTAGCCGCGAAGTATCGCCGTCAGCTCTATTCCCTGCTGTACTGATCGTCAGACCGGGCTACGGATCTTACCCAGTAGCCCGGCACCGCCTCCGGGGCTGTAACTTATGCACTTTTTTTCAACTGCGTCACCACCAGCTGATGGCGGGCGTTGAAGAACTTCCGGTAGGTCAGATACCCGGCGATAATCGTCGACAGACTGGCGGTAGACAGCAGCATAAACGTCACCATAATCTGATACTTAATCGCCTTTACCGGGTCGATCCCGGCAAAAATCAGCCCCGACATCATGCCGGGCAAGCTCACCAGGCCAACCGTTTTGGCCGAATCAATCGTCGGTATCAACGAGGCACGAATACTTTCGCGAATGAGCCCTGCCGCCGCCATTTTCGGCGTGGCGCCAAGACTGAGCTTTTCCTGAATTTGCTGTTGCTCGCTGCTAAAGCGCTGGCCCATATTGTTGTAACACAACCCGACCGCCACCATCGCGTTGCCGGCCACCATGCCAGCGATGGGGATCACCTGCATCGGTACAAATGTTATCGACCCCGAGAAGACCAGCACCGCCAGCGTCAGCCCGGCGCCGGTAGTAATCGCAATAAATGACGATAAAAAAGCCTTATCAATATATTTACTGCGCTTTTGCGCATTCCACGCCGCGTTAAAGCAAATAAACAGCACCATTAACAACGTCAGCAGCGCGTGGTTAACATTAAAAATATATTTCAGAACGTAGCCGACAATAATCAGCTGAACGACCGCCCGACAGACGCTCCAGATAATATCTTTTTCCAGCGCCAGCTTTTCCCGATAGCTCACGATAATAGCGATCAGCACCAGAACCATCGAAAGCGCCAGCGACTCATTGGTAATATTATGCCCGTTCATGGTTCCCCTCCTGAACATTACCCGCCGCCGGCTGCAAGGTTATCACTTCATCGGCATGGGCAATTTCATTGCTATCGTGGGTGACCCACAGCACCGCCATATTTTTTTCCTTCACATAACCATGAATAATATCGTTGACGTTGCGTTTATTGTTTTCATCCAGCGCGCTGGTCACCTCATCGAGGAGTAAAATCTGAGGCAGAAACTGCAGATTACGGATTAATGACACACGCTGTTTTTCACCACCGGAAAGCTCGTGGATCGATTTTTCCAGCGTATTCGCCGCCAGATCGAAGCGCTGTAAATCCGCGATCAGCGCAGCAGGGTCTGGCTGCTGCTGGCGAATCTGCCAGGGGAAAATCAGATTGTCATACACCGAGTCGCCAAACAGCGCCGGGGTCTGAGCGCAATAAGAGACCTGTTGGCGGTAAGTTTCCGGAGAGAGCGTCGTAATATCCCGGTCGTTAAAAAAAAGCTGCCCCGACGTTGGGCTGAGTAACGACGCGATAATTTTCAGCAGCGTGCTTTTTCCACAGCCGGAAGGTCCGGTGATCAGCGTAAATTCGCCCGCCCGAAGCTGGAGATTGATATTATTCAGGATGATCGTCTCATCACTGCGAAAACCCACATTTTCAAGACGCAAAATAGCGTTATTGTCCGTCATTATTGATCCACTTAAGTTTGCAAAACCCGGCTAGTTTACTCCACTTTTCTTTCACCAGGATGAGGAGAAAGATATACTTAGTTTAAACATGCGCTTTTTTCCCGGCGCGTCATCAGGCTATAAAACAGGAGGTTTTTGATGCTGATTTTTATCCCAGTCCTCATTTTTGTCGCACTGGTTATTGTGATCGCCGGCGTAAAAATTGTCCCGCAGGGCTACCAGTGGACCGTCGAGCGTTTCGGTCGCTATACCATGACGCTACAGCCGGGCCTGAGCCTGGTGGTGCCGTTTATGGACCGCATCGGCCGTAAAATTAATATGATGGAACAGGTGCTGGATATTCCCTCGCAGGAGGTCATTTCCCGCGATAACGCCAACGTCACTATCGATGCAGTCTGTTTTATTCAGGTTATTGATGCGCCAAAAGCGGCCTATGAGGTCAGTAATTTGCAACTCGCCATCATCAACCTGGCGATGACGAACATACGTACGGTCCTTGGTTCGATGGAACTCGACGAAATGCTCTCCCAGCGCGACAGCATCAACACCCGCCTGCTGCATATTGTCGATGAAGCCACTAACCCGTGGGGCGTGAAGATTACCCGCGTTGAAATTCGCGACGTGCGCCCACCGGCGGAGCTTATCTCCTCGATGAACGCCCAGATGAAGGCCGAGCGAACCAAACGAGCCTACATTCTTGAAGCCGAAGGGATACGCCAGGCGGAAATCCTCAAAGCCGAAGGGGAAAAGCAGTCGCAGATCCTCAAGGCGGAAGGTGAACGCCAGTCGGCCTTCTTGCAGGCCGAGGCCCGCGAACGTTCCGCCGAAGCGGAAGCCCGCGCGACGCAGATGGTCTCGTCGGCGATTGCCTCCGGTGATATTCAGGCCATTAACTACTTCGTTGCCCAGAAATATACCGATGCGCTGCAGAAAATTGGTTCCGCCGATAACAGCAAAGTAGTGATGATGCCGCTTGATGCCAGCAGCCTGATGGGGTCGATCGCCGGGATCAGCGAGCTGATCAAAGAAGGGTCCGGCGAACGGAAAAAATCATGATTGCGCTGATTATTGCCCACCCGCATCTGTTCTGGCTGAGCCTCGGCGGGCTGCTGCTGGCGGCGGAAATGCTGGGCGGCAACGGCTATCTGCTCTGGAGCGGCGTCGCCGGCGTGGTTACCGGTTTGGTGACCTGGCTGTTACCTGTAAGCTGGGAGTGGCAAGGGACGCTGTTTGCCACCCTGACCCTGCTGGCAGCCTGGCTGTGGTCGCACTGGCTGCGCAGGCAGGTGGCGCGACAGAAGCCGGCCGACGCGCAGCTCAATCAGCGTGGTAATCAGCTGATTGGCCGCACCTTTATGCTGGAGAGTGCCTTAGTGAACGGTCGCGGTCATGTTCGCATCGGCGACAGCTCATGGCCGGTGCTCGCCGATGAGGACCTTGCCGCAGGCAGCCGCATTGAAGTGCTGGCCGTTGAAGGGATTACGCTGCGGATCCGTGCCGTGACGCCCCGTAGCTAAGCCTGAGCCTTGCGATGGCAGCAGCCGGAAAGATTGTCGATAATCGGGCAGTCCGCGCTGTCATCGCCGGGGCAGGATTCCGCCAGCGCCAGCAGGTGGCTACGCATACTTTGCAACTCGCTGATATGCCGCTCGATATCGGCTACTTTCTCCAGCGTTCGCCGTTTGACATCGGCGCTATGCCGTGACGGATCGTTAAACAGAAAGATCAGCTCGCGGCACTCCTCAAGATTAAACCCGACCTGCCGCGCCTGGCGCAGTAAGGTCAGTTCGTCCAGATGCCGCTGGCTGTAGCTCCGATAGCCGTTTTCGCTTCGCAGCGGCGGCGTGACCAGCCCCTTCTCTTCATAAAAGCGGATCGCTTTACTGGTTAAGCCGGTTTTTTTTGCCACATCGCTGATATTCATTTTTCCCCCTTGACCTTCCCCTTGCTGGAAGGTTTAACCTTCATAATACTCGATGAAAGGGTTGGTTCGGTCAGTCATTGACCGGGTAATTATACAGGAGATTTAGTATGTCTAACACTATCGACCTGACGCTCGACGGCCTCAGCTGCGGTCATTGCGTCAAACGCGTTAAAGAGAGCCTGGAGCAACGTCCTGACGTTGAACAGGCTGAGGTGACCATCACCGAAGCGCACGTTACCGGCAGCGCCAGCGCAGAGGCGTTAATCGACACCATTCAGAAAGCCGGATACGGTGCGGAGCTCAGCCACCCAAAGGCTAAACCGCTGGCGGAATCGATTACCCCGTCGGAAGCACTGACAGCGGCCTCTTCTGAGCTTCCGGTAGCCCATGATGAAGATGACAGTCAACAGTTGCTGATCAACGGCATGAGCTGCGCCAGCTGCGTCTCCCGGGTACAAAACGCGCTTGCCGCGGTGCCGGGCGTGGTACAGGCACGGGTAAATCTGGCGGAACGCACTGCGCTGATAATGGGCAGCGCGTCCGCCACCGAATTAGTGAAGGCGGTGGAGAAGGCCGGCTACGGCGCAGAAGCGATCGAAGATGACCTGGAACGCCGCGAACGGCAGCAGGAAACCGCCATCGCCACCATGAAACGCTTCCGCTGGCAGGCGATAGTCGCCCTGCTGGTGGGCATCCCGGTAATGGTCTGGGGGATGATCGGCGACAACATGATGGTCTCCGATGATAACCGTTCCCTGTGGCTGGTTATCGGTCTGATCACCCTGGCGGTAATGGTCTTTGCCGGCGGACACTTCTATCGCAGCGCGTGGAAAAGCCTGAGAAACGGCACCGCTACCATGGATACGCTGGTGGCGCTGGGAACCGGCGTCGCCTGGCTCTACTCGATGAGCGTCAACCTGTGGCCACAATGGTTCCCGATGGAAGCGCGCCATCTCTATTATGAAGCCAGCGCGATGATCATCGGTTTGATTAACCTCGGCCATATGCTGGAGGCCCGCGCTCGCCAGCGCTCTTCCAAAGCGCTGGAAAAACTGCTCGACCTGACGCCACCGTCGGCACGGGTTGTCACCGAAGAAGGCGAAAAAAGCGTACCGCTGGCCGAGGTGCAGCCGGGGATGACCCTGCGTCTGACCACCGGCGACCGCGTCCCGGTGGATGGCGTGATAAGTCAGGGCGAAGCCTGGCTTGATGAAGCGATGCTAACCGGCGAGCCGATCCCCCAGCAGAAAGCGGACGGCGATACACTGCATGCCGGTACGGTTGTCCAGGACGGGAGCGTGCTCTTTACCGCCAGCGCCGTCGGCAGCCAGACCACCCTCGCCCGTATCATTCGCATGGTGCGCCAGGCACAAAGCAGCAAGCCGGAAATCGGCCAGCTGGCAGATAAAATCTCTGCCGTGTTCGTGCCGGCTGTGGTGGCGATTGCGCTGTTCAGCGCGGCCATCTGGTACTTCTTCGGGCCGGCGCCGCAAATTGTCTACACCCTGGTGATTGCCACCACGGTGCTGATTATTGCCTGTCCTTGTGCATTGGGCCTGGCGACGCCGATGTCGATTATTTCCGGGGTCGGTCGTGCCGCTGAGTATGGCGTGCTGGTCCGCGACGCCGATGCACTCCAGCGCGCCAGCCAGTTGGATACTATCGTATTTGATAAAACCGGAACCCTGACCGAAGGTAAACCGCAGGTCGTGGCGGTGAAAACCTTTGCCGGCATAGATGAGACTACCGCGCTGCGCCTGGCGGCGGCCCTGGAGCAAGGTTCCAGCCACCCGCTGGCACGAGCGATTCTGGATAAAGCAGCCGACAGCCAACTGCCGGTAGTCAATAACTTCCGGACCCTGCGCGGGCTAGGGGTCAGCGGCGAAGCAGAAGACCGCGCGCTGCTGCTCGGTAACCAGGCGCTGCTTAATGAGCAAAATATTGCCACCGCCGAGGTCGAGCGCGAAATAACCGTTCAGGCCTCGCAAGGGACCACGCCGGTGCTGCTGGCGGTTGATGGTCAGGTTGCCGCGCTGTTCGCCATTCGCGACCCGCTGCGTAGCGATAGCGTCGCCGCGCTGGCCCGTCTGCATCGCCAGGGCTACCGTCTGGTAATGCTGACCGGGGACAACCCGACAACCGCCAATGCCATCGCCAAAGAGGCAGGGATTGACGAAGTCATTGCCGGCGTGCTGCCGGATGGTAAAGCCGATGCGATCAAGCGGCTGCAAAGTCAGGGGCACCAGGTGGCGATGGTGGGCGACGGCATCAACGATGCCCCGGCACTGGCCCAGGCTGACGTCGGCATTGCGATGGGTGGCGGCAGCGATGTGGCCATTGAGACCGCAGCAATTACCCTGATGCGCCATAGCCTGAACGGCGTCGCCGATGCGCTGGCCATTTCGAAAGCTACGCTGCGCAACATGAAGCAGAACCTGCTGGGGGCATTCGTTTACAACTCGCTGGGCATTCCGATTGCCGCCGGGATTTTATGGCCGCTGACCGGAACCCTGCTCAACCCGGTAGTGGCGGGCGCAGCCATGGCGCTGTCGTCCATTACCGTGGTCAGCAACGCTAACCGTCTGCTGCGCTTTAAACCGAAAGACTAGATGTTCTGACCCATACGCGCTAGCATGAAGGCTACACACTACGGAGCGCGTATGGGCCTGTTAAACCGAATAAAAATGCTGTGGCGAGCCGCCGTCGGCTCGTCTTATTCCTGGCCTGCTTTGGATATTACCCTTCCCGGAAAGCGTTATCTGCATCTGGTTGGCAGCATCCATATGGGCACCCGCGACATGTCCCCCCCACCCGCCAGACTGCTGAAGAAAATTCGCCAGGCCGATGCGCTCATCGTCGAGGCGGATATTACCGGCAATGACACGCCCTTCAGCGACCTTCCCGCCTGCCCTCCTCTTGCGGAGCGTTTAACCGCGGAACAAATCGTTGAACTGGAATCCCGCGCGGCGGAAATGGGGCTTTCGACGGCGCTGTTTGACAGCCAGCCGTTATGGCAGGTCGCTATGGTCTTACAGGCCACTCAGGCTCAGAAGCTGGGACTACGCCCGGATTACGGTATTGATTACCAGTTGCTGATGGCGGCACGCGAACATCATGTGCCGGTGATGGAGCTTGAAGGCACCGACAGTCAGATAGCGCTGTTGCGCGACCTGCCGGATGGCGGTCTGGCGCTGCTGGACGACACGCTGACCCACTGGCGCACTAACGCCCGTCTTCTGCAGGTGATGATCGGCTGGTGGCTGGAACAACCGCCGGCCAAAGGTGCAACCGTCTTGCCGACCACCTTCAGTCAGTCGCTGTACGATGTGCTGATGCACCAGCGTAACCTGGCATGGCGCGAGACGCTGCTGGCGCTGCCGCCGGGGCGTTATGTCGTCGCCGTTGGCGCGCTGCATTTATACGGGGAAGGAAACCTGCCAGATATGCTGACGTAAAAAAATGGCCAATATTTCTATTGGCCCGTCAAAGAGGAATTTCATCATTATTATTATCCCGGAATTTACATTCCGGATCGTTCGATTGTCGCTCAAAGTAACCATCACTGCCAATACTATTGCGCAAGATAGTACTATTTTTTACACATTCGACAGGCGTATCCTGAGCGCACCTGAGATCGGTTGGTAAGAAGGACAGATATGACTCCCGCCGTTAAGTTACTCGAAAAAAACAAGATTGCGTTTAAGATTCACAGCTACGATCACGATCCCAATGAAACCAACTTTGGTGACGAAGTGGTGCGCAAACTGGGGCTGAATGCAGACCAGGTGTATAAGACGCTGCTGGTCGCGGTCAACGGGGATATGAAGCATCTGGCCGTGGCGGTGACGCCGGTGGCCGGACAACTGGATTTAAAAAAGGTGGCCAAAGCCCTGGGCGCGAAGAAAGTAGATATGGCAGACCCGATGGTCGCCCAGCGCGTCACCGGCTATCTGGTGGGGGGGATTAGCCCGCTTGGGCAGAAGAAGCGCCTGCCAACGGTGATTGATGCGCCCGCCCAGGAGTTTGCCACCATCTATATTTCCGGCGGCAAACGCGGTCTGGATATTGAGCTGGCGGCCAGCGATCTGGCGAAGACCCTCGAGGCAACCTTCGCCGATATCGCTCGTCGCGACTAATCTCTCATCCGCGTATAAATCAGGAAATCCCGGAGTCGGCGCAGGCGCCTGTCCGGGCTACAAAACCCAAAACCGCACAGACCTGTAGCCCGGTCAGCGCAGCGCCACCGGGGCATTCCCGGAGGCGGCGCAAGCGCCGTGTCCGGGCGACAAAACCCAAAACCGCACAGGCCTGTAGCCCGGTCAGCGCAGCGCCACCGGGAAGTGCCTCCGGCGTTACTGCCAGCTCACCTCACCTTTCGGCTCATACGCTGCCGCATCCAGCGGCGAGTTCTTCTGGATATACTCTTTCAGGACTTCGGCATCGATAAACCCGGTATTGACGTAGCCAGGTTTGCTATCAATATGCGGATAACCGTCACCGCCGGTCCCGTTGAAGCTCAGCGTCGCCATACGGTAGGTCTTCGCCGGGTCGACCGGTTCACCTTTAATTTTTAGATCATTGAGCTTGCCGTCTTTCGCCACGAAGCTAACGTTAGCGAACTGCGGATAGGCGCCGGAATCCGGCTTCATCTGCGCCACTGCCGTCAGATACTGCATCACTTCCTGGCCGTTCATATCGACATACACCAGCACGTTGCCAAACGGCTGCACCTTCATCACATCTTTATAGGTGATGTCTCCGGCCTCGATGGAATCACGGATACCGCCCCCGCTCATCACGGCAAAATCAGCATTGCTGCGCGCCATTTGTGCCGCCAGCAGCAGATGCCCCATATTGGTCTGCACAAAACGAACCTTACTGCGATCGCCCTCCAGATGCCCGTTAACGTTGCCGATTTTCACCTGTAGCTGCGCTTTGCCTTTATTCTGGAACGGCGTCAGCAGTGACAGCATCTGCGGGTTCTCCACAATTTGCGGCGTATAAAGCACCCGTTCGCTCTGGCCGTTATCGTAGGTAACCTTCTTCTTCAGGTTGACCGGGATCAGCTGATAGTGCACCAGCTTCATTTCGCCGTTGCGGAACTCAAAATCAGCGCGGCCCACGTATTTACCCCACTCGTGGGCCTGAACGATCCAGATGCCGTTCTGCTTGTCCGGCGCGCACGGCGTTCCCGGCACATAATCGACCTGCTTTTTATTCTCCGACGCCATACATACCGGATCCTGAGAATGACCGCCAACGATCATCGCCAGCGATCCCGCCGGCAGGCTGCGGGCCATTTCGACATCGCCCGGGGCATTCGAACCGTGATTCCCGTTGTCATAGTGGCCCATATGGGTGGTCGCCAGGATCACATCCGGTTTTTCAGTCTGCTGCAGCTCCTGGATAACCAGTTTGGCCTCATCCGCCGGCTTGCGGAATTCAATGTCGGTGAAATACTCCGGGTTACCGATTTTGGCCGTGTCATCGGTCGTCAGGCCAATGACCGCAATTTTCAGTCCGCCGCGTTTAAACAGCGCCCAGGGTTTGAACAGACGCTCGCCGGTGCTTTTCTGGTAGATGTTGGCAGAAAGGAACGGGAATTTAGACCACTTTTCCTGCTGGCGCAGCACGCTGAGCGGGTTATCAAATTCATGGTTACCCACCGCCATCGCGTCATAGCCAATCAGGTTCATGCCGCGAAAATCCGGTTCGGCGTCCTGCAGATCTGACTCCGGTACGCCGGTATTAATATCGCCGCCGGATAACAGCAGGACGCTCCCACCCTCTGCCGCCACTTCTTTGCGAATACCGTCCACCAGCGTTTTTTGCGCGGCCAGACCATACTCCCCGTAATCACTTCGCCAGAAATGGCCGTGGTGATCGTTGGTATGCAGGATGGTGATGTTATAGGTTTTATCCTGCTCGTAAGCCTGTGCAGACAAGCTTCCCAGCGACAGCGCGGCGAGTAACCCCAGCGCCACGCTTCGTTTTAAAAAATGCATCTCTCTCTCCCTGACTCAATAAACAAGTGCTGAAAGTATAGCGAGTTACATCCCCTGACAAATATGTTTTCCGAATTGAGACTTCCTTCAAACCTTAGGGGCAGGTATGTTAGTCAGATAATAATTACACCTGCATCCACACTAACACTCTCTAAGTGAACCTATGGCGACGAATCAGACTATCCAACCCTTATCCGGCCCCGCTGCTGCGCCGCAAAAAGCACGCACGTCGTTTGGAATTCTGGGGGCTATCAGCCTTTCCCATCTGCTTAACGATATGATCCAGTCGCTGATTCTGGCGATTTACCCGCTGCTACAGTCGGAATTTTCCCTGACCTTCGTGCAGATCGGCATGATCACCCTGACCTTCCAGCTGGCCTCCTCGCTGCTGCAGCCGGTGGTCGGCTACTGGACCGATAAACACTCGATGCCGTGGTCATTACCCGTCGGCATGTGCTTCACGCTTTGTGGTCTGGTGCTTCTGGCGCTGGCGGGAAGTTTTGGGATGGTGCTGCTCGCTGCCGCGCTGGTGGGTATCGGCTCTTCGGTGTTCCACCCGGAGTCGTCACGCGTAGCACGCATGGCCTCCGGCGGTCGTCACGGGCTGGCGCAGTCGCTGTTCCAGGTGGGCGGTAACTTCGGTAGCTCTCTGGGTCCGTTGTTGGCCGCGGTGATTATCGCCCCGTACGGTAAAGGCAACGTCGCATGGTTTGTTCTGGCCGCGCTGCTGGCTATCGTGGTGCTGCTGCAAGTCAGCCGCTGGTATGCCGCGCAGCACCAAATGAATAAAGGTAAACCAAAGACCATCGTCGCCAGCCCGCTGCCAAAGAACAAGGTGATTCTGGCGGTCGGGATCCTGCTGATGCTGATTTTCTCGAAATATTTCTATATGGCGAGCATTAGCAGCTATTACACCTTTTATCTGATGCACAAATTCGGATTATCGATCCAGAATGCCCAGATACACCTGTTTATCTTCCTGTTTGCCGTTGCCGCAGGCACGGTGATTGGCGGGCCTGTCGGCGATAAAATTGGGCGTAAATATGTTATTTGGGGCTCTATCCTCGGCGTCGCACCCTTTACCCTTATTTTGCCGTATGCCACGCTGGAATGGACCGGGATTTTGACCGTGATTATTGGTTTTGTCCTCGCATCAGCGTTTTCCGCTATTTTAGTCTATGCCCAGGAGCTGATGCCGGGCCGTATTGGCATGGTTTCTGGTCTGTTTTTCGGTTTTGCCTTTGGGATGGGTGGCCTTGGCGCTGCGGTGCTGGGGCTGTTAGCGGACCATACCAGCATCGAGCTGGTCTATAAAATCTGTGCTTTCCTGCCACTTATCGGCATATTGACGATATTCCTCCCTGACAACCGCCATAAATCTTAAATATCCGGCGGCTAAAGTGAAACTTTGGCCGCCATCATCCCTGATACCATCAGCACTTGTGCGTATTATCTGTCGTCGTTTTCCCGTCTGTGCTTTTTTTCGTGCTAATACCCTTTTTCTGCACAGTTCAACAATTATTCATAAACAAAACAGCCAAAACTGTCATAAACTATTACTCGGTTTTTAGGTTTATACGCAAAATCATTCGGGTTAGTCAAAGCAGCGGGCGAATGACTCCCCAGACGCATAGCTCCACTATACGGCTGAGATAAACGCGCAAAGCGAACGCAGAGGCGCCTGACGGATGCAGTGCCTGAAAATGGACTAGCTCACCACATACAAGGAGACGGAATGCACCACGCAACACCGCTTATCACCACCATTGTCGGCGGGCTGGTCCTCGCATTTATTTTCGGCATGATTGCCAATAAGTTACGTATTTCTCCACTGGTGGGATATCTGTTAGCGGGCGTGTTATCCGGTCCCTTTACTCCGGGCTTCGTTGCCGATACCAAACTTGCGCCGGAACTGGCCGAACTGGGCGTCATCTTGCTGATGTTTGGCGTCGGGTTACACTTCTCCTTAAAGGATTTGATGGCGGTAAAGTCCATCGCCATTCCCGGCGCGATTGCCCAGATAGCCGTGGCAACGCTGTTGGGTATGGCGCTGTCAGCCATGTTGGGCTGGTCGTTGATGACCGGCATCGTATTTGGCCTGTGTCTTTCTACCGCCAGTACCGTGGTGCTACTGCGCGCATTGGAAGAACGGCAACTCATTGACAGTCAACGAGGGCAAATCGCCATCGGCTGGCTGATCGTCGAAGACTTAGTGATGGTGCTGACCCTGGTTCTGCTGCCCGCCGTCGCCGGCATGGCGGAAAAAGGCGACGTCGGCCTGGCTTCGCTGGCCGTCGACATGAGTATCACCATCGGGAAAGTGATCGCCTTTATCGCCATTATGATGCTGGTGGGCCGTCGTCTGGTGCCGTGGATTATGTCCCGCAGCGCCGCCACCGGCTCCCGCGAACTGTTTACGCTGTCGGTGCTGGCCCTGGCGCTCGGCATCGCCTTCGGGGCAGTTGAGCTATTCGACGTCTCCTTTGCGCTCGGTGCCTTCTTCGCCGGCATGGTGCTGAATGAATCCGAACTCAGCCACCGCGCCGCGCACGATACGCTGCCGCTGCGTGATGCCTTTGCGGTACTGTTCTTCGTCTCCGTCGGCATGCTGTTCGACCCGATGATCCTGCTGGAACAACCGCTGGCGGTACTGGCAACGCTGGCGATCATTATCTTCGGTAAGTCTGTCGCCGCCTTTTTCCTGGTGCGGATGTTCGGCCACTCGCCACGCACCGCGCTGACTATCGCCGCCAGCCTTGCGCAAATCGGTGAGTTCGCCTTTATTCTTGCCGGGCTTGGCATGGCGCTGGATCTGCTGCCGCAGGCCGGGCAAAACCTGGTGCTGGCCGGGGCGATTATCTCGATCATGCTCAACCCGGTGCTGTTCACCTTGCTGGAAAAATACCTCGATAAAACCGAAACTCTCGACGAGCAAACCCTCGAAGAAGTTCTCGAAGAAGAGAAACAAATTCCGGTTGATATATGCAACCACGCGCTGCTGGTCGGCTTCGGGCGCGTCGGGAGTCTGTTAGGTGAAAAACTGATGGCGCAGGGGATCCCATTGGTGGTGATCGAAACCTCCCGCACCAGGGTGGACGAGCTGCGCGCACGGGGTATCCGTGCGGTGCTGGGCAATGCCGCCAATGAAGAGATCATGAACCTGGCGCACCTAGACTGCGCCCGCTGGCTGCTGCTGACTATACCTAACGGCTATGAGGCCGGAGAGATCGTCGCCTCAGCGCGAGAGAAATGCCCGAACATCGAAATTATTGCCCGCGCCCATTACGATGATGAAGTGGACTATATTACCGAACGTGGGGCGAATCAGGTGGTCATGGGCGAGCGAGAAATTGCCCGCGCGATGCTGTTGCTGCTGGAAACGCCGCCAGCAGGTGAAGTGGTCACCGGGTAACAATTATTTATGGCGTCTTAGCAGGCCTCTCCAGAACGGAGAGGCGCTTGCGCAAAGGATGTCTGTCCCTGTAGTTCCCCTCCAGCCCGGCGAGGGGACTATGCACTTAACGTTCCCAGTATGCCTCTTCCAGGCTGTCTTCCCGTTCCGGCAGCCCACGGCTTAAGCGCGGCGAATGCTGGTTCAGGACCTGATAACTCACCCGGTTAGCATATTTGCACACCTGCGCCAGCGACGAGTAGGTCAGCCATTTACACTTGTGCTTGCTGGAGTTCGGGACATTATTACGGTGATAGTTGTTAGCCGT
This sequence comes from Klebsiella sp. R390, assembly GCF_051131745.1. Lineage (NCBI taxonomy): Bacteria > Pseudomonadati > Pseudomonadota > Gammaproteobacteria > Enterobacterales > Enterobacteriaceae > Klebsiella > Klebsiella sp. R390. The sequence continues at coordinate 1,468,297 of NZ_CP180445.1, forward strand.
AATGTCATGCAGCAGCGCCGCCAGTGCGCCGTCACCGGCGCCGTTGGTATTCATGATTTTCTCAGGGCCGCCCATATAGGGTGCAATATGCGAGTAGATCCGCAGCGGGTTCTCACAATCCTGATGGCGCATCGCGCGGCTAAATTCAAACTGGTTAAATTCGGCAATCGCCCCTGGCAGCAGCGGATGCTGGGTTTTACGCCGGGCTTCCTCCTCCGTGAAACCAGCCATATACAGGCCCGCTGGTCCCGCGGTACACAGCACCAGATCCACCCACTCCAGCGCCTTATCGGAGGCCAGCAACGGATCGGACAGGCCGGTTAACGCTTCCGCCTCTTCTTCGTTCATCGCCAGAATGGAGACGTGCTCCGTCAGGAACTGTTGCCACCATTCCGGGTTATCGGCAATCACATACTTGGTGCCGAGCGTCAACACCACCGGCACGTCATGCTTTTTGGCATACTCGATGGCTTTCATCGTGGCATCCGGCATCGGCTCACCCGGCTTGCAGCGCACCAGATAAGAGGTCAGGACCAGCGCGGAGGCGCCAGCAATCACCGCTTCCGGGATGCTTTCCGGGCGCAGCTTATTCATGTGACCCGGGCTGATAGCAAAGGTGCGTTCGCCAGCATCGCTAATCAGGGTAAAACAGCGACCAATCGCCCCGTCCACCCCTTGCAGGTAGTTCAGGTCGGTACGGCTTGAGGTGTTGCACAGATAGCGGTAGGCGTAGCCGCCGATTTCAATGTTACTGCACATGACGCCGAGCAGCACCGAGCGGTCATCCGCCAGCACGGAATAGTTGTGCATGGTATTGCCGATCGTCCCACCGGCAAACTGATGGGTAATCAGGTTATCGCGGAGCAGTTCCTGATACAGCGCTTCGGCGACGTCATCTTCAATCACCAGAGAGTGGCCGGCACTCAGGCCATAGCGCAGGATAAACGCCTCATCGACTTTCGCTTCGATATCGACCAGCGTTTGATCGATACCCACCACCCAGGCGATGTTAGATTCATTTTCCGGCTGAATTTGTTGCAGCAGCGGATCGCGCGCGTTAACGGGAAAATAGTGTTTGGATTTGCGTTTACCGGGAAATTTCATAGTGGTGATTTAGTGGCTGTGGACAAGCGGGGAATAATAGCATATTCCCCGTGCCACGCACGATCAGCGATACGCCGCCGTCAGGTTCACCATCATTTCGATATGCGCGTCATTGGCATTGAGCGCCGGAATATATTCATATTTCTGCCCACCCGCTTCCAGGAAGATTTCCTGATTCTGTACGGCAATCTCTTCCAGCGTTTCGAGGCAGTCGGCAGCAAAGCCCGGACAGATAACCTGAATATGTTTGACCCCCTTCTCCCCCAACATTTTTAAGGTCTCGTCGGTATAGGGAGTCAGCCACGGTTCGCGGCCAAAGCGCGACTGGAAGGTCATCATTACGCGGTCCGGAGAGAGACCCAGCGCCGACACCAGTTCACGCGTAGTATCGCGACAGCGCTGCGGATAAACATCCCCTTCATGGGCAAAGCGCTGGGGAATACCGTGATAGGAAAGCAGCAATACATCAGGCTCGCCATGCAGCGCAAACGAGGCGCGAACGCTTTCCGCCAGCGCCTTGATGTAGCTGGTGTCATCGGCGTAATCACGAATAAACGAGATGCCCGGAATCGCCCGCTTTTTGGCCAGGATGCGCGCCAGTTCATCCCACACCGCCGCCACGGTGGAACAGGAGTATTGCGGATACATTGGCAGCACCACGATGTGCTCTACGTCCTGTGCCAGCAGTTCATCCACCGCGCTTTCCAGCGCAGGTGAGCCGTAGCTCATGCCCAAGGCCACCGGCGTGTCGGGCAGACGTGCGGCCAGCGCCTGCTGCTGCCGGCGGCTGTAGACCAGCAGCGGAGAGCCTTCTTCCATCCATACCGATTGATATAGTTTTGCGACCCGTGGTCCACGTAGCGGCAGGATCACGCCACGCAGTAACGGCCACCACAGCAGACGAGGCGTATCCACCACGCGCGTGTCGCTGAGAAACTGTCGCAGGTAGCGCTTCACCGCATCGGGCGTGGGCGCATCGGGAGTGCCTAAGTTGGCTAACAAGATACCTGTTTTCGTCTGCTGCATTACCGCCTCTTAACCATTTGAATCGCTGACAATTGTAGCTGAAATGGCGCTAAACGGAACCAATCATAGAAAAAGGTAGAATGAGAGGTGTTCTCATCCCGCCGGGGCAGGATGAGAACCAACGGGATTAACCGAGGATTTTTTCCAGTTCTACGCGGACTTCAGCAACCGCTTTGGTGCCGTCTACTTTCGCGTACTGGGTGTTGCCCGCTTCAGCTTCTTTCTGATAGTAACCGATCAGCGGAGCCGTCATCTGATGGTATTCCACCAGACGCTTACGTACGGTCTCTTCCTGGTCATCTTTACGCGTGGTCAGGTCTTCACCGGTCACGTCGTCTTTGCCTTCCACCTTCGGCGGATTGAATTTGATGTGGTAAACACGGCCAGAAGCCGCATGTACGCGACGACCGATGATGCGATCGACGATCAGCTCGTCCGGTACGTCAAACTCCAGCACGAAATCAACCGCGATACCCGCTTCTTTCATGGCGTCAGCCTGCGGAATCGTGCGCGGGAAACCGTCCAGCAGGAAGCCGTTACGGCAATCTTCCTGAGTGATACGCTCTTTCACCAGCGCGATAACCAGTTCGTCGGTCACCAGCTTGCCTGCGTCCATGATGTCTTTCGCCTGTTTACCCAGCTCAGAGCCAGATTTCACAGCAGCGCGCAGCATGTCACCGGTAGAGATTTGCGGAATACCGTATTTCTCCATGATGAACTGAGCCTGAGTTCCTTTACCCGCGCCCGGAGCGCCAAGCAGAATAATACGCATTACGAAAATCCCCTCAAAAGTCGATTCAATTTTTCAAAAACGCTAAACCATACCACCAGAACGCAGAAGGCTCAAGGAAGGCGGAGCGGCTGAAACGGTTAATGGAGGGTTTATTTTGCCTGAAAGGCAGATTTTAGATGATTAGAGAAGTGGCCCTCAACGGCCCGCGTCTCTGATGAGTCGGGGCCGCTGAGGGCAAACGGCAGGGAAATTACGATGCCAGCAGCTGATTCATGCGGCGAATAAACTGGTTCGGATCTTCCAGCGTACCGCGCTCCGCCAGCAGAGCCTGATCGAGCAGCAGCTCAACCCACTCGCTGAACCGGGCATCTTCCTGAGTATCCGCCGCGCGTTTCACCAACGGGTGCGCCGGGTTCAGTTCAAAGATGTACTTCACTTCCGGTGCAGACTGGCCCGCAGCGGCAAACAGCTTCGCCATCTGGGTGCTCATTTCATCCGCGTCAGTGGTGACGATGGCCGGGGTATCGGTCAGACGGTGCGTCAGACGGACCTCTTTCACACGCTCGCCCAGCAGGGTTTTCACGCGGTCAACAAACGGCTCCAGCGCCTTTTCTGCCTCTTTGGTGCTTTCATCCACCTCATCGGCCAGTTTTTCCAGCGACTCGTCGGTTTTCGCGACTGACTGGAAGGCTTTGCCATCGAACTCGGTCAGATAGCTCATCATCCACTCGTCGATGCGCTCAGACAGCAGCAGGACCTCGATCCCTTTCTTACGCAGCAGCTCCAGGTGCGGGCTGCTCTTCGCTGCCGCATAGCTGTCGGCGGTGATGTAGTAAATCTTCTCCTGCCCTTCTTTCATGCGGGAGACATACTCTTCCAGCGACACGGTCTGCGCGGAGGAGTCGGTATGAGTAGACGCAAAACGCAGCAGCTTCGCGATAGTCTGCTGGTTCGCATTGTCTTCCGCCGGGCCTTCTTTCAACGCCAGACCGAACTGCTGCCAGAAGGTCTGATATTTTTCAGCGTCGTCTTTCGCCAGTTTCTCCAGCATCTGCAGCACACGCTTGGTCAGCGCGGTACGCAGGTTGCGGGTGACGCTGCTGTCCTGCAGAATTTCACGCGAAACGTTGAGCGGCAGATCGTTGGAGTCCACGAGGCCACGGACAAAGCGCAGGTAGTTCGGCATAAACTGCTCGGCTTCATCCATGATGAAGACGCGCTGCACGTACAGCTTCAGACCGTGTTTATGATCGCGGTTCCACATATCCCACGGCGCCTGGGAAGGGATATACAGCAGGCTGGTGTACTCCTGCTTGCCTTCCACACGGTTGTGGCTCCAGGTCAGCGGGTCGCTGTAGTCATGGGCAATATGTTTATAGAATTCGTTGTATTCGTCGTCTTTAATTTCCGACTTATTACGGGTCCACAGCGCCTGGGCTTTGTTGATTTTCTCCCAGGAGATCACGGTTTCGCCGTCAACCTCTTCACGTTTTTCGATCTCTACCGGCAGCGCAATGTGGTCGGAGTATTTGCTGATGATCGAACGTACGCGCCAGTCGTTCAGGAAATCATCTTCGCCTTCACGCAGGTGCAGGGTAATTTCGGTACCGCGATCGGCTTTGGTGATATCGGCCACGGTGTAGTCGCCTTCACCGGCTGACTCCCAGAACACGCCGTTTTCTGCGCTATCGCCCGCCGCGCGGGTACGCACGGTGACTTTATCCGCCACGATAAACGCCGAGTAGAAGCCGACGCCAAACTGACCAATCAACTGGCTGTCTTTGGCCTGGTCGGAGCCCATTGATTCGAGGAACGATTTGGTCCCGGATTTTGCAATGGTCCCAAGGTGATCGATAACCTCATCACGGTTCATCCCGATACCGTTATCGGCGATGGTCAGGGTGCGGTTGTCTTTATCAAACGAAACGCGCACGCGCAGTTCACCGTCACCTTCGTACAGGTCGGGCTGGGACAGCGCGCGGAAGCGCAGCTTGTCAGCCGCATCGGAGGCGTTGGAAATCAGTTCACGCAGGAAAATTTCTTTATTGGAATAAAGAGAATGGATCATCAGGTGCAGAAGCTGTTTAACCTCTGACTGAAAACCACGAGTTTCTTGTCCTTTCATCTAAATCAACCTCAACAATGCCATTGTTAATGGTAAAAAAACCGATGAAGGGGAGATGGGGACGGGAGGAGACATTTTCAAGCGGAGGCCCCGAAAAGCGCCTCCGTTTGGTTAAAAACGAATCTTATGTCGCCCGGCCAGGGAGTGGGACAGCGTGGTGCCATCGACCATTTCCAGTTCGCCACCGACGGGGACGCCATGGGCAATGCGGCTGGCTTCCACGCCATACTGCGCGCAGAGCTCGGCGATATAATTGGCGGTCGCTTCACCTTCCACCGTGGGGTTGGTGGCGAGGATCACTTCCTGCATCGATTCGTCACGCAGGCGCTGTTCCAGACGATCGAGCCCGATGTCATCCGGCCCAATCCCGTCGAGTGGTGACAGGTGGCCCATCAGGACAAAGTAGCGGCCCGAAAACTGCCCGGTCTGCTCAATCGCGTAGATATCTGCGGGGCTTTCTACTACGCAGATCTGCCCGTTTTCACGGCGGCGCGGGTTGCTGCAAATATTGCACACTTCCTGCTCGGTGAAAGTACGGCAATCGGCACAGTGGCCGATTTCCGACATTGCACGCGTTAACGACTGCGCCAGACGCATCCCGCCGCTACGATCGCGCTGAAGCAGCGTGAACGCCATGCGCTGCGCTGACTTCGGGCCAACGCCCGGCAGACAGCGCAATGCTTCCATAAGCTGAGTTAACAGCGGGCTGGTTTGCATCAGAATGGCATCTTAAAGCCAGGCGGCAGCTGCATACCGGAGGAGACGGACGCCATCTTCTCTTTCTGGGTCTCTTCAATGCGACGTGCCGCATCGTTGAATGCCGCAGCCACGAGGTCTTCCAGCATGTCTTTGTCGTCTTCCAGCAGGCTCGGGTCGATTTCCACGCGACGGCAGTTGTGTGCACCGTTGATGGTCACTTTAACCAGACCGGCACCGGATTCACCGGTGACTTCCAGCTGGGCGATCTCTTCCTGCATTTTCTGCATTTTGTCTTGCATCTGCTGGGCCTGTTTCATCAGGTTACCCAGGCCGCCTTTTCCACCAAACATAGGCTTCTCTCTCAGTAGGTCATCGTTAAGGATGCTGACCACAAGTCAAACTTGCAATCAAATGGGGCGAATACTCTCTTCATCCAGGTCCGCATCGAAGAACCGACGCAGCGTCTGAATGTTGTTATCCGCAATAATGGCTTCGCGCGCTTGCGCGAGCTTCTCTTCATAAATTGCCTGCCGCCACTCCAGCGGCGTGCGCATCGCAGGATTATCGTCTTCTACGATGGTCAGTTCAACCGGTGAACCGTACAATATGCCAAGCGCTTCGGCCAGCTTTTGCTGTGCACCGGCGGAATTCAGGTGTCGCTGGCTCGGACGCAGATGCAGGCAAATACGCTGCCCCTCCTGCTCTTTCCAGGAGTTCAGCGCCACCTGCTCTACCAGCTTCGGTACCGCAAGCTGATTGACCTCTGCCGCCCAGCTATCGCGCTCGACGGCTTCCAGCGCCAGCTTAGCCGCCAGCTCCGGCGTTTTTTCATGCTCCAGCGCTTTCTTCAGCGCTTTCGGCGTCGCCACCTCTTCTTTCACGGTTTCGACGACGGTGGTCGCTTTCCAGCGATAGGCTTCTTTTTTAGCCGGTGTTTTTTCCTGTACCGCCGCGACGGCAGGACGCGCCTGCACGCGCTCGGTAATCGAACTTAAGCGCTCCAGCGCAGCATTATTCACCGGCCGCGCGCGGGATGCGGCTGCCGGTTCACTCTTTTTTGGTGTGGGTGCTCCCTGACCACGCTGCAGCTGGCTGCGGGCCGCCAGCACCTGACTGGTGGTTTGCGGCAAATTCTGCGGTGACGGCTGCGGCGGTTGCGGCTGTCCGGCAGGGGCTGACTGTGCTGCCGCCTGCGCCGGGGCGACAGGTATCGCCGGAGCGGGCTTCACCTCGGGTTCTGGCAGCGGCGTGCGCGGATGAAACGCCAGCGCACGCAGTAACGTCATTTCCACGCCCATGCGTCGGTCTGGCGCATAGGGCAGCTCTTTACGGCCGATGAGCAGCGTCTGATAGTATAGCTGGACATCAGTTGGCGGTACGGTGCGCGCGAGTTCGCGCATACGCAGTTCAATGGCGGCCATGTCCGCGCCCAGCGCCGAAGGCGACAGCTGAACCATCGCAATGCGGTGCAGCAGGCTCTGCATTTCAACCAGCAAGGCTTCCCACTCAACGCCGCGGGAAGCAGCATCGTTCACGCCTGCCATAACGCGTTCGCCATCGGCAGCCACCAGCGCTTCAATGAGCGACAGCGCCTGATCGTCGTCGAGCGTACCCAGCATGGTACTGACTGATTCCGCCGTCAGGCGGCCATCGCCGCTGGCAATCGCCTGGTCGGTCAGGCTTAACGCGTCGCGCAGGCTGCCGTCCGCCGCACGCGACAGCAGCTGCAGCGCGCGGGATTCAAAGGCAATCTGCTCTTCACCGAGAATATGCTCAAGCTGATGGCGGATCTGTTCGACATCCAGCGCCTTCAGGTGGAACTGCAGGCAGCGCGACAGGATCGTCACCGGCAGCTTCTGCGGATCGGTGGTCGCCAGCAGGAATTTGACGTGCGCCGGCGGCTCTTCCAGCGTTTTTAACAACGCGTTGAAGCTATGGCGCGACAGCATATGGACTTCGTCGATCAGATAGACCTTAAAGCGGCCACGGGCCGGCGCGTACTGGACGTTATCCAGCAGGTCGCGGGTATCTTCGACTTTGGTTCGAGAGGCGGCATCGATCTCAATCAGATCGACAAAGCGCCCCTGCTCTATTTCCCGGCAGTTATCGCACACACCGCACGGCGTGGCGGTAATACCGGTTTCGCAGTTCAATCCTTTCGCAAGCAGGCGGGCGATCGAGGTTTTCCCTACGCCACGGGTGCCGGAAAAGAGATAAGCGTGATGAATGCGCCCTAACGATAAGCCATTCGCCAGTGCGGTCAGCACATGTTCCTGGCCGACGACGTCAGCAAAGGTTTGTGGGCGCCATTTACGGGCTAAGACCTGATAACTCATGGGCTGGCTCTGAAACGCTGGAAGGTGAAATCACGAGGGGGTCATGCTATCACAGCCCCGCCCGATCGGCGAGGCTATGTATCTGGAAATGCTTCGAGCCTGTCCCAGTAGACGTCATTGGCGCAGGCAGTTTGAACACGGACAGCGCGGAAAAACCGGAGCGTACCCGTAAGTACGTGAGGGTTTCGAGCACTGCCCAGGTTCAACATGACAAGCAAAATAGTCTAATGTGCAGGCTCTTAGTGGCCCGGGAAAGGAACCAGGCTATAGCAATTGATACCCAGTTTTTCCAGGCGCTGCTCGCCGCCCAGATCGAACAGATTGATAATGAAGGCCGCATCATGCACTTCGCCACCCAGACGGCGGATCAGCTTCACCGTAGCGTCAATGGTGCCACCGGTTGCCAGCAGATCGTCGACCACCAGCACTTTATCACCGGCTTTGATCGCATCAACGTGGATTTCCAGCTGATCGGTGCCGTATTCCAGCTCGTAGCTCTCGGCAATGGTTTCACGCGGCAGCTTACGGGGTTTACGTACCGGCACAAAGCCCACACCCAACGCCAGCGCAACCGGGGCGCCAAACAGGAAACCACGCGCTTCGGTCCCAACCACCTTGGTAATACCCGCGTCTTTATAACGCTCGGCCAGAAGTTCAATGCTGAGCGCATAGGCTTTCGGGTCTTCCAGTAAGCTGGTGACATCACGGAAAAGGATGCCAGGCTTCGGGTAGTCCTGGATGCTTTGGATGCTGTTCTTCAGATATTCAAGCTGCTGTGCAGTTGCGGTCATAAGTTTATGCCTGATTAAAACAGTGTTACTCACGGGCGTGCAAAATGGGCCAAAGAAACATTTGTTCAACCTTTGACCAGGCATGCCCGCGCTCGAAAACGCCAGAATTTACTGTCTGTCAGCGACAATTGCAACCTTCATTATTGTGCATCAGTGCTTTTGTTGCTTTGCATCAACCACCGGAATGCGCCACATAAATATCAGCAGGCAGGTCAGTATCACCAGCAGCAAGATGCGCACCCATGTAAGCTTAACCAGCCACAGCGAAAGGGCAAAGGTCAGCAGTATCATGACTATCGCCTGCGGCTTGGCGCCAGGCGGCATCGCACGGTACTGCTGCCAGTGGCGAAGATAGCCGCCAAACCAGGAACGATACAGCAGCCAGTGGTGAAAACGCGGTGATGAACGGGCAAAACACCAGGCCGCCAGCAGAATAAACGGCGTGGTTGGCAACAAAGGCAAAAAGATGCCCAGCGTCCCCAGGGCTACCGCCAGCCAGCCAATGATGATTAAAATAATACGTGGCATAATGCGAATCGTTATCAAGCAGAGATGGCTACTGTAGCACAGTTGTTTATCGAGGTAGGGAGGAGTTCATTGAAAACAACCCGGCTTTTACAAACGCTGGAAAATCAGCTGGCTCAGCTGGCGGTACAGCTTGCACCGCTGGCGCAGCATGCAACGCTCAGCGCCCGTTTCGATCGCCAGTTGTTTCGTACCCGCAGTACATTGATGCAGGCCTGTCTTGAGGAGGCGCAACAGCATTTTGCTGAGCTGCGCCAGGCAGTAGAGAACCAGCAGCTGCCGCAGGTGAGCTGGCTGGCGGAACGGCTGGTCGCGCAAATCGCCGCCCTGAATCGTGAGGCGGCAACGTGGTCCCTGCGTCAATGGGATAGCGCATCCCCAGGACTGCAACGCTGGCAGCGGCGGCGATTACAGCATCAGGAGTATGAACGTCGGCTGCTGGCGATGCGAAACGATCGCCAGCGTCAACTGGCGCAAGCGACAACGCTTGAGGACCAACAGCGCCTGGCAAAAGAGGTGGACGCCTATGCCGGACGTCTGGCGCGCTGTCGCGATGCACTGGAAAAAATAGAAGCCGTACTGGCACGTATAACGCGCTAACAAAAGGAAACGTAATGTCCCTGGAAACCGCCCCGGATGAGGTCAAGCTGGCCGTTGATTTGATTATGTTGCTCGAAGAGAACCAGATCCCGGCGCAGACGGTGCTGGGTGCGCTGGAGATAATCAAACGTGATTATGAAACTAAACTAAGCCAGTCAGGCACCCAGACCAGCGAATGAAACGACGCTAACCCACGCCAGTCATCAACGGGGCGGCTCTCTGGCCGCCCCTGTCGATCGTCAATCTGCCGTACCTTAACCGATAGCCGGTGACGGATCGTCGCCTTTGACTTCCCGTTTCAGCTCGGTCACCTCATCACCTTTTTCATTACGCAGATGCACTTCCAGCTGGTTGAAGGCGATATTAATATTGTTCTCCCGGCACAGGCGGTCAATCGCCCGGTTCAGCTCGTCCACCGTGTAGCTGCGATCGCGCAGTTCACGCACGTACAAACGCAGCTCATGATCCAGCGTGCTTGCGCCGAAAGTGGTGAAGAATACCGATGGCGCAGGCTCCTGCATCACTTTCGGGTGTTCGTGCGCTGCCTGCAGCAGCACCTCTTTCACCTTATCGAGATCGGATCCATACGCCACCCCAAGACGGATCACCACGCGCGTCACGGTATCGGACAGCGACCAGTTGATCAGGCGCTCGGTCACAAACGCTTTGTTCGGGATGATCACCTCTTTACGGTCGAAGTCGGTAATAGTGGTGGCGCGAATACGGATCTTGCTGACGGTACCCGAGAAGGTGCCGATCGTCACCGTATCGCCGATGCGCACCGGGCGTTCGAAGAGGATGATCAGACCGGAAACGAAGTTCCCGAAAATCTCCTGCAGGCCGAACCCCAGACCAACGGAGAGTGCCGCCGCCAGCCATTGCAATTTATCCCAGGAAACCCCCAGCGCGCCGAACACCGTCATCGCACTGATGGCGATGATCGCGTAGTTCATAATCGAGGTAATCGCATAGGATGTCCCCTGGCGCATATTCAGCCGCGAGAGGATCAGGACTTCCAGCAGGCCCGGTAAGTTGCGGATCAGCGCCCAGGCGACCATCGACGCGACAATGGCAAACAGCAGGCTGCCCATCGTCACGTTACGCACCACGCTGGCGCCCGCTTCGGTCCCGCTGTAATGCCACAACGTAATACTATCGAGATAGGCAAACACGGTAATCAGATCGGACCAAATCGCCCAGAACACCACGCCAAACAAAGCGACCATCACCAGCATGGTAATACGCAGCGTTTGTTGGTTAACCTGTTCCAGAGCAATCGTCGGTTCTTCCTGCGGCTCGGCCCCTTCAGCCCCCTCTTTTACCAGGTGCTGACGACGGGCCAGCGCACGGCGCCAGGCGATACGCCGCGCGGCAACACTCAGGCCACGTAGTACGGTCTGGTACAGCAGATTCCACAGCATCACCAGATAGACAGTTTCAATCCAGCGGCCCGCAAGGCGTAGGGTGGTATAGAAGTAACCCGTCGCCGTCAGCACCATCAGCGCAACCGGCACAATCGAGAGCACGGTGACGGTGAGCAGGCGCAGGCTGTGTGATTCTTTATCGCGCCAGCTCTCGCGGCACATTGGCCACACCAGCACCGCAATCAGCAGCAGGTTCATCAGGATAACGAACTGCCCCAGCACATCATCCATCAGGTTCAGCGGCGACAGCTCAGACACGACCGACCAGAAGTTCAGCGGCAACAGCGCCAGGCTCACGCGGACAATCTGTCGGCGCCAGTGGCTGGTCAACTGGGCAGGCATATTAAAGTGGCTGACCGCCACACCGTCTTTTTCCAGGACCTTCCAGCACAGCCCAAACACCAGCCAGAACAAGGCCAGTTTTTTACTGTAGGCCCACAGCAGTTCGCTGATATTCAGCTGCATAGTCAGCAGAATCAGACCCGCAGCCAGAATCAGCAGCACCACCGGCAATGCGCGGATCAGGTCGATCAGAATCGCTTTCGGTGTATGGAGTTGCGTATCGTTACGCAACTGCCCGACCTGCGACGCCAGCTTAGCCTGGTAGTTACGCAACCACTGCAGACGCCAGCGAATAACACCGGCAATCAGCAACAATGGCAGGCCCGCAAGGAAGGCAACAAACACCGCAGGCCAGGCTTTTTCCCAGTTTACGGTGATTTTCATCGCCTTAAACTGCCCTTTCAGCGCTTCCGGGAAGGATTTAATCCAGTCCCAGTCCATCGGTTTATTACTGTTTACCCAGAAAATCTGCTGGGTGAGGATCGCTTTGAGGTTGCTGGAGACGCTCATTAACTGCTGCTGGTTGATCTGCAGGTTAATCGCCATCATCAGCTGGTTGCCGAGCTGCTTATTAAACTGATCGAGCAGCTCACGGCGCATATCCACGACGTCCAGCAGCGCGTCATGCACCTCTGGCGTCACCTCATTGCTGTGCCCCTCTTCCAGTTTGGCCACGAAGCTGTCGCTCTGGAACAGCGCGTCACGCTGCTGGTTGACTTCAAATTGCTCCAGACGCAGATCGGCAATCCGGTTGGTCATATCGCTCAGCTCATCAGCCGACGGCAGCGTCTGCTGTTGCTGGTAGAGAATACGGGACAGCAGCAGGCTCCCTTTGAGGACGGAAATCTGCTCTTTGATATCGCGTTCAGATTGCAGCGCCCGATCGAGCCAGTTTTTGACCTGAATGTTACGCTGCACAAGCTGGTTGCCGTTTTCCGTCGCCGAGATCAGCTTCTGGCTGAGCTGGTGGTTGATCTCCAGCTCCTGCTTGACCAGCGGGTTGGCCTGAATACGTGCTGTCTCATCGGGAGTCACCGCTTCCTGAGCCGTTTTTTCCGTTAGCGTCAGGCGTTTACTGTTGACTGCTTCTTGCAACAGCTGCAGCTGATGCTCCAGGCGGTTGCTGTTGGCGCTGACGTAATCACGTTGTTTTTGCAGGGTATCCTGCAGGACCGTGTTTCCTTCGAGGCTCTTGCGCTGTTGCTCGATCTGCGCATTCAGCAAAGCCTGCTGTGCCAGCAGCAATCCCTGCTGGCTCGGGCGCAACGCCTCTTCGCCAACAGAAGTACCATTGAGCCGGTTACGTATTTGCTGGAGCTGCTGGGACGCCGAATACATAGCGTTTTGCACACGTTCCGGCTGCGTTTGCAGGGAGACCAGTTGGCTGTTGTAAGTTGCCAGGTCGTTCTGGGCGGTCTGGAGATCGTCCAGAGTCTGAGTGACCCGCGATTCAAGCTGACGCAAAGAGAGCGTACTGAGCGTTTTGCGCGTGGCCTCATCGTCAGGCACATCGCTGAGTGCGTTGAGGCTGTCGACCGCCTGACGCATCTTCGCTGGCGCTTGTTCCACCTGCTGGCGTAGTTGGGTAGTTTCGGCCTTAATCCGCTCGATTTTATCGAGTGCTTCAAGCGTTTGAACCAGGTCTTGCTGAACCAACTTATCCTGCGGAGTCAGTTCTTTTTGTTTATTCAGGGTATTAAGTTGATTCTGAACATCAGAACGTTCGGGAACATCAGCAGCCTGGGCCTGATTAATGCTAAGGCAGCCAACAAATAACAACAGTAGAATGACAAACGCGGAAGTAGCATTCCGCCTACGAATAGTATGCAGCATAGTGTTAGCACGAGTGGTTGCAAAAGCCGGAGAATACCGGGGATCGTTACAGCGCGCAGAATAGCACTTCTGCCACCGCGCGAATAGCAGTCAGCAGCAGCAAAAAACCACCTTTTTCGTTCTACCAGCTCAGTTAATTCTTAATTTCCGCTGGCTCTCGAAGCGAAGGACAGAGCTGGTACATTTCTAAAAGAATAGAAACATAGTTACGCGCATCTTTTTTGAGATCGAAAGAGTCTGGCGCAAAAAGCCAGTTCTCCATCAGGCCGGAGAGATAGCTGCGCATTAAAACAGCGGCCTGACGGGTGAGCAGATTGGCGGGCAGCAGTTTGGCTGCAATACATTCACGGAGTGTATGTTCGATGCGGTCGTAGCTTTCAAGACATAAGCTGCGTTGTGCGTTTTGCACTACCGCCATTTCACCAACGAATTCGCACTTATGGAATATAATTTCCATCATCAGTCGTCTACGCTCTTCTGTCACCGTAGCTTCAAGGATATAAACTAAGATCTCACGGACAACAGAGAGTGGATCGCTGGGGAATTTTGCCCGATACTCAACTTCAAGATCGCTAATACTTGCGTCCGACAGCACCCAGATTTCGTTAAATAAATCTGATTTATTCTTAAAATGCCAGTAGATAGCCCCCCTCGTCACCCCGGCAGCTTTTGCAATTGCTGCTAACGAGGTAGATGATACGCCTTGCTGCGAAAACAAACGCAAAGCCACATCCAGGATGTGTTGCCGGGTTTCAAGTGCCTGTTGTTTGGTTTTTCGTGCCATAGGTTGATGAGTTTACAGAGGTTACGTTTACATACATTTGTGAATGTATGTACCATAGCATGACCATAATAGAAACACAGTAGTGGGTTTGTGGTCGTTTGAGCCACTGAACAATTTGAAATTGGACACTCGAGGTTTACATATGAACAAAAACAGAGGGTTAACGCCTCTGGCGGTCGTTCTGATGCTCTCAGGCAGCTTAGCGCTAACAGGATGTGACGACAAACCGGCTCAGCAAGGGGCTCAGCATATGCCGGAAGTCGGTGTAGTGACGCTCAAATCCGCACCTCTGCAAATCACCACTGAGCTACCGGGCCGTACCAGCGCCTACCGTATTGCAGAAGTCCGCCCTCAGGTAAGTGGTATTATTCTGAAACGTAACTTTACGGAAGGTGGCGACATCAAGGCCGGCGAGTCTCTCTATCAGATTGACCCCGCGACCTATCAGGCCAGCTATGAAAGTGCGAAAGGCGATTTAGCCAAAGCACAAGCGGCGGCCAATATCGCTCAGCTGACCGTTAAACGTTACCAGAAGCTGCTTGGCACCAAGTACATCAGTCAACAAGACTATGATACTGCGGTCGCCGATGCTCAGCAGAGCAATGCTGCCGTTGTCGCCGCGAAAGCCGCGGTAGAAACTGCACGTATTAACCTGGCTTATACCAAAGTGACTTCGCCGATCAGCGGCCGCATTGGTAAATCCGCGGTCACCGAAGGCGCGCTGGTGCAGAACGGTCAAACCACCGCCCTGTCAACCGTTCAGCAGCTGGATCCGATCTACGTTGACGTGACTCAGTCGAGCAACGATTTCCTGCGTCTGCGCCAAGAGCTGACAAACGGCACGCTGAAACAAGAAAACGGCAAAGCCAAAGTCGAACTGGTGACCAGCGATGGGCTTGAGTATCCGCAAGCCGGTACGCTTGAGTTTTCCGATGTCACCGTTGACCAGACAACCGGTTCAATCACTTTACGTGCTGTCTTCCCGAACCCGGACCACACGCTGTTGCCAGGTATGTTCGTGCGTGCTCGTCTCCAGGAAGGCACCAACCCGGATGCGCTGCTGGTTCCACAGCAGGGCGTCACCCGTACACCACGTGGCGATGCCAGCGTGATGGTGGTGGGTGAAGGCGATAAAGTTGAAACCCGCCAGGTCAACGCAACGCAGGCAATCGGCGATAAATGGCTGGTGACCAGCGGCGTGAAATCCGGCGATCGCGTGATCGTTACCGGGCTGCAAAAAGTAAAACCAGGCGTGCAGGTAAAAGCGCAGGAAGTGAGCTCTGACGATAAACAGCAAGTTGCCAGTAACGCACAGTCAGAACAAACCAAGTCTTAACTTAAACAGGAGCCGTTAAGACATGCCTAATTTCTTTATCGATCGCCCCATATTCGCATGGGTGATCGCCATTATCATCATGCTAGCGGGTGGTCTTGCGATCATGAAGCTGCCAGTTGCGCAATATCCAACGATTGCGCCACCGGCCGTTTCGATCACTGCAACCTACCCTGGCGCTGATGCAAAAACGGTGCAGGACACCGTGACACAGGTTATCGAACAGAACATGAACGGTATCGATAACCTGATGTACATGTCCTCCAACAGTGACTCAACCGGTACAGTACAGATAACCCTGACCTTCCAGTCAGGCACTGATGCAGATATCGCGCAGGTACAGGTGCAGAACAAACTGCAGCTCGCCATGCCGCTGCTGCCGCAGGAAGTACAGCAACAGGGTGTGAGCGTGGAGAAATCCTCCAGTAGCTTCCTGATGGTTGTCGGCGTTATCAACACCAACGGCACCATGACGCAGGAGGATATTTCCGACTACGTGGGCGCCAACATGAAAGATGCGATCAGCCGTACGTCTGGTGTGGGTGACGTTCAGCTGTTTGGTTCCCAGTACGCGATGCGTATCTGGATGGATCCGAACAAACTGAACAACTTCCAGCTGACGCCGGTTGATGTGATCAGCGCGATTAAAGCGCAGAACGCCCAGGTTGCAGCCGGTCAGTTAGGTGGTACGCCGCCGGTGAAAGGCCAGCAGCTGAACGCCTCGATCATCGCGCAGACCCGTCTGAAATCCGCTGACGAATTCAGCAATATTCTGCTGAAAGTGAACCAGGATGGTTCGCAGGTTCGTCTTCGTGATGTGGCGAAGGTTGAGCTGGGTGGCGAAAACTACGACATCGTAGCGAAGTTTAACAACCAGCCGGCTTCTGGTCTGGGTATTAAACTGGCAACCGGCGCGAACGCGCTGGATACGGCAAATGCCATTCGTGCCGAACTGGCAAAAATGGAGCCGTACTTCCCGTCAGGCCTGAAAATTGTTTACCCGTATGACACCACGCCGTTCGTGAAAATCTCTATTCACGAAGTAGTGAAAACGCTGGTAGAAGCAATAATCCTGGTATTCCTGGTGATGTATCTGTTCCTGCAGAACTTCCGCGCGACGTTGATTCCAACCATCGCAGTACCGGTCGTATTGCTGGGGACCTTCGCCATCCTCGCCATCTTCGGCTTCTCGATAAACACCCTCACCATGTTCGGTATGGTGCTAGCGATCGGTCTGCTCGTCGATGACGCCATCGTGGTGGTCGAAAACGTCGAGCGTGTGATGGCGGAAGAAGGCCTGCCGCCGAAAGAAGCAACCCGTAAATCCATGGGCCAGATCCAGGGCGCACTGGTGGGTATTGCCATGGTGCTGTCGGCGGTATTTATCCCAATGGCCTTCTTCGGTGGTTCAACCGGGGCAATTTACCGTCAGTTCTCCATCACTATCGTATCCGCGATGGCGCTGTCGGTACTGGTGGCGTTGATCCTGACCCCGGCGCTGTGCGCCACGATGTTGAAACCTATCGCTAAAGGCGGTCACGGCGAGCACAAAGGCTTCTTTGGCTGGTTTAACCGCATGTTCGATAAGAGCACGCACCACTACACCGATAGCGTAGGTAACATTCTGCGCAGTACTGGTCGTTACCTGGTGCTGTATCTGATCATCGTCGTCGGAATGGCGTGGTTGTTCGTTCGTCTGCCAAGCTCGTTCTTACCTGATGAAGATCAGGGCGTATTCCTGAGCATGGCGCAGCTTCCGGCTGGCGCGACGCAGGAACGTACGCAGAAAGTGCTCGATGAGATGACGGACTACTATCTCACCAAAGAAAAAGACAACGTTGAGTCGGTGTTTGCCGTTAACGGCTTCGGCTTCGCTGGTCGTGGTCAGAACACCGGTATTGCGTTCGTCTCGCTGAAAGACTGGAGTGAACGTCCAGGTAAAGAGAACAAGGTTGAAGCGATTACCGGTCGTGCAATGGCCCGTTTCTCGCAGATTAAAGATGCGATGGTCTTCGCCTTTAACCTGCCGGCTATCGTGGAACTGGGTACGGCAACCGGCTTCGACTTCCAGCTGATCGACCAGGGCGGTTTGGGACATGAAAAACTGACCCAGGCACGTAACCAGTTGTTTGGCGAAGTGGCGAAGCACCCTGATCTGCTGGTCGGCGTGCGTCCGAACGGTCTGGAAGATACACCGCAGTTCAAGGTGGATATCGATCAGGAGAAAGCGCAGGCGCTGGGCGTATCTATCAGTGACATCAATACCACACTGGGCGCGGCCTGGGGCGGTAGCTATGTCAACGACTTCATCGACCGCGGTCGTGTGAAGAAAGTGTACGTCATGTCCGAAGCGAAATACCGTATGCTGCCAGAAGATATTGGCAACTGGTACGTACGCGGTAGTGACGGGCAGATGGTGCCGTTCTCGGCCTTCTCAACGTCTCATTGGGAGTACGGTTCACCTCGTCTGGAACGCTATAACGGTCTGCCATCGATGGAAATCCTCGGTCAGGCGGCACCGGGTAGAAGTACCGGTGAAGCGATGACCATGATGGAAGAGCTGGCCAGCAAACTGCCTTCGGGTATTGGCTATGACTGGACCGGTATGTCCTATCAGGAACGTCTGTCCGGTAACCAGGCGCCAGCGCTGTATGCCATTTCACTTATCGTGGTATTCCTCTGTCTGGCAGCACTGTATGAAAGCTGGTCGATACCGTTCTCGGTTATGCTGGTTGTGCCACTGGGGGTCATCGGCGCCCTGCTGGCGGCAACGTTCCGTGGCCTGACAAACGACGTTTACTTCCAGGTGGGCCTGCTGACAACCATTGGCTTGTCGGCGAAGAACGCGATACTTATCGTCGAATTCGCCAAAGATCTGATGGATAAAGAAGGCAAAGGTCTGATAGAGGCGACGCTGGAAGCGGTACGTATGCGTCTGCGCCCTATCCTGATGACCTCACTGGCATTTATCCTCGGGGTTATGCCGCTGGTTATCAGTTCCGGCGCAGGCTCCGGTGCACAGAACGCCGTAGGTACGGGCGTAATGGGCGGGATGGTGACCGCGACGGTACTGGCAATCTTCTTTGTTCCTGTGTTCTTCGTGGTGGTTCGCCGCCGCTTCAGTAAGAAAACAGAAGACATTGAGCACAGCCATCCGGTTGAGCATCATTAATCTCCCATGACTAAGGGCCGCACATGCGGCCCTTTTTTTATGTGTTTCAGAGCACTTCCCGACTCATTGAGTCAGCAAGATCGCTGCCCTATATTAAAGCGCACGCAATGCCACGGTTTATTTTACATTCTGATATACAATTTCTTGCGATAAGCTTTGCTTTATTCCATTCGGATTTTTCTTTTCCAGGCTTATCAGAGATAAGAATATTCTTAACCCTGAATTCGTTCCGGATAGTCTTGTGACTGCGGGAAATCATTAGATAAATCAATGACCCAAAAGCCTTGCTGCCCACTGCAGACCCCAGACCGGATGCTGTAATAATAAATTCGGATATTTTTAAGATAAATTAACCGCGATAATTGTAATTTTTCGTAATAGCACGGTGAAATCTTTTTAAGAGTGGATTATAGTTAAAACAACAGGATTACAATGTATGTGTCAGGTCTGTTAGTCGTGTTCATCCCACAACGGTGCTTGCTGGTCGTCGTTTAAACCACTCATAAGGGGATGCGTTATGGACGAATACTCGCCAAAAAGACATGATATCGCGCAACTTCGATTTCTCTGCGAAACCCTGTATCATGACTGCCTTGCAAACCTGGAAGAGATCAACCACGGCTGGGTGAATGACCCGACGTCGGCTGTCAATCTTCAGATTAATGAATTGATCGAACACATCGCCACGTTCGCGCTTAATTATAAAATTAAGTACGCTGAGGATAATAAACTGATTGCTCAGCTGGACGAATACCTGGATGACACGTTTATGTTGTTCAGTAGTTATGGCATTAACACGGGCGATCTCCAGAAATGGCGTAAATCGGGGAATCGGTTATTCCGTTGTTTCGTGAATGCCAGCCGGGAGAACCCGGCAAGTCTTTCTTGTTAGTATTATTACAATCTAAAGGTGATTTTATGTCTGGTGAACCATTAACCAAAACAGACTATTTGATGCGCTTACGTCGCTGTCAGACAATTGATACGCTGGAACGCGTAATTGAAAAAAACAAATATGAACTTTCCGATAACGAACTGGCTGTATTTTACTCAGCGGCCGACCATCGTCTTGCGGAATTGACCATGAATAAGCTTTACGACAAAATCCCAACATCTGTGTGGAAATTCATTCGTTAATTCATTTTACGTATAAATACGCAGGTTAATTGAATTGCCCCTCTGACGCAGGGTTTAATTGTGATATCTCTCGCATAAGTCATTAATAACACTTATGAAACCGGTCTCTTTTTTTATATTATGGTGCCCATTTCATTAAGGAAAGCACCATGAGTGAAGAAAAACGCAAAATGATCGCTGGCGAGTTGTATCAGCCAGGAGACGCAACGTTACGAGCCGATCGCCTGCACGCCAGGCAATTACTGCATCGCTACAACCATTCGGCACCCGATGAACGTGAATGGCGGGCAACATGCCTTACCGAGCTATTTGGCAGGGATCATGACGCCTATATTGAACCCACTTTCCGCTGTGATTATGGTTACAATATATTCCTCGGCACCAATTTTTACGCCAATTTTGACTGCGTGATGCTCGACGTTTGCCCGATTCATATCGGTAATAATTGCATGCTGGCGCCCGGCGTCCATATCTATACCGCCACGCATCCACTGGATGCGGATGAACGCAACAGCGGCAAAGAATACGGCAAACCCGTGACGATCGGCCATAATGTCTGGATTGGTGGACGGGCGGTGATTAATCCCGGCGTGACGATTGGCGACAACGCGGTTATCGCCTCCGGTGCCGTGGTGGTGAAAGATGTTCCGGCTTACGCCGTCGTCGGTGGCAACCCGGCGCAAATCATCAAGATGCTGACAGCGCAAAAATCGTAACTGTTATGCTTTTCTGCAACTGATCTGTTACTTTCCCGAGAGATTACTGCAACATAAAATAGCCTTCAGGCTAGCGCGTTATGAAGCAGAACCGGGGAGCAAAATGACAGAAATACAGCAACTGCTGACCAACACCATTGATGAACTCAATGCGCAAGAGAAGCGTGACAACCGTCCGCGCTTTAGTATCAGTTTTATCCGCAACCATCCGTGGCTGTTCGTCGCGATGTACGCCGCCTTCCTGGCGACCTTCGTGGTCATGTGGCGTTCAGAAACGCTGGCAGATTCCGTCTGGTTGCTGGTTGTGCTGTTTGTCCTGCTCAACGGTTTCTTCTTTTTCGACGTCTACCCGCGCTATCGCTACGAAGATATCGATGTCCTGGATTTTCGCGTTTGTTACAACGGCGAATGGTATAACACGCGTTACGTACCGCAACAGCTGATTGAACGCATTCTGCAATCGCCCCGCGTTGCCGGCGAGCAGAAAAGCCAGCTTGAGAAAATGGTCGCCACCAAAGGTGAGCTATCGTTTTACGATGTCTTCAGCCTGACCCGCGTCGGGACTGCACAATAAGACGATTTAACGTCCGGATCGCCGGGCCAAAGTGCGAGGCAGAGGTATTACCGTACCCCAGCACCAACCCACTTCGCGCCTGTGCGGCATTAAGGTAAAAGCGACTTAGCGCCGCCGGTGCCTGCTGAAACTGCCGCGCCTTCTCAACTATCGCGCCATCGTCAATCCCGTCGATGGCCACCGTCAAATGCAAACCGCCCTCCCCGCCCAGAATCTCACAGGGTTGGGTAAGCTCCGTCTCAAGGGCCTCTCGCAACTGCAGCTGCCGCCCACGATACAGCCGACGCATCGCCGCCAGATGACGGGCGTAGTGCCCCTCTTCAATAAACAACGCCAGAGCACGCTGCTCGGCGCGGTGGCCGCCGCGTAGCAGCGACCCGACGATTCCCTGTGCCGCTTCCGCCAGCGCAGGAGGCATCACCACGAAACCGACACGCAGTGCCGGGAACAGCGTTTTGCTGAAGGTACCGAGATAGACCACCGGTGCCTGCTTTAGCATGCCTGACATCGCCTGAATCGGCTCACCGCTGTAGC
Organism: Klebsiella sp. R390; assembly: GCF_051131745.1. Classification (NCBI taxonomy): domain Bacteria; kingdom Pseudomonadati; phylum Pseudomonadota; class Gammaproteobacteria; order Enterobacterales; family Enterobacteriaceae; genus Klebsiella; species Klebsiella sp. R390. The sequence goes on from NZ_CP180445.1 coordinate 1,490,085, forward strand.
GAAACTCGCTATCGTAATCATCTTCAATAATCCACGCATCGTGCTGCCGGGCATAGTCCAGCAGCGCCAGACGCCGTCGCGCGCTCATGACTGCTCCACAAGGATACTGGTGTGAAGGCGAGGTGAAAATCAGGCGCGGCGTCGTACTGGCGTTAGTATCCGGGCACATCCCTTCGCTATCAACCGGTATCCCTTTGATACGCAGTCCGGCCTTCAGAAATACGCTCTTCGCCCCAGGATAACCCGGCTCTTCGACCCACGCGGTATCACCCGCCACGCTCAGCAGATGCGTACAAATGCTCACGCCTTCAAGCGCGCCTTCGGTGATCACCACCTGCCGGGCATCACAGCGGATCCCACGTGACAGCGCCAGATGGCGCACAATAGCCTCCCGCAACGCAGGATCGCCCGCCGCATCGCCATACCCCAGCAGCGCATAGCCCTCTTCCCGTAGCACCCGGTCGAGTAGCCGCCGCCAGACGGGCAAGGGGAAATAGTTTATCGCTGGCGTACCAGGGGTAAACGCCAGCACGGGTGAATCCCGGCGGGTCCCCGCTGGCAACGCCAGCAGCCTCTCCGGCAGCGCAATAGCACAAGGTGGTCCTTCGCTCTCACCAGCAGAAAGCTGCCTCGCCACCCAGGTGCCCTGACGACTACGTGACAGATAACCCTCCATTGCCAACTGATCCAGCGCTGCGTTGATGGTATTACGCGACAGATTAAGTCGTTCAGCAATGGTCCGCGAACCGGGTAGACGACTTCCCCCCACCAGAGAGCCCTGCAGAATCGCCTCGCGCAGCGCGTGATAAAGCGTGCGCTGGAGGGTTCCGTGGCTCCGGCGGTTGAGGGAGTGTTCCAGCAGGGTGAAAAAGGCATCGTCAGGGATATTCATCGCGGCTCCTCGTGGCACCATCAAAACATACTCTGATGGCTCTTTTTATGGAACCAGTAAAACCGTAGTCTCACCCTACTCATCCAGACAAGGAAATCCCATGAATCAGCAAAACGCATTCGGTCAACCCGTTGGCGAAGCCTTGCCCGACTGGCAACCACGCCCTTACCCGGAGCGCCTCGTTCTACAGGGCCGCAACTGCCACCTTGAACCGCTGACTACCGCTCATGCCGGTGCACTCTTTGCCGCACATCAACTGGCTCCGGATACCCGCAGCTGGACCTGGCTGCTGCGCGAGCCGGACAGCAGCGTGGAGGAATATAGCGCCTGGGTTGCCAGCGTGGAGAATCTCCGCGATCCCATGCATTTTGCGGTGATCGATCGGCAGACCAACCAGCCGGTTGGCTCGCTGGCGCTGATGCGTATCGATGCGAATCATGGCGTGGTTGAAGTCGGGCATGTGCATTTCTCACCGCTGCTCAGCCGGACGGTCATGGCAACGGAAGCCCACTGGCTGCTGATGCGCTACGCCTTCGATACGCTCGGCTATCGTCGTTATGAATGGAAATGCAACAGCCTGAACGAACCTTCACGCCGGGCGGCGCTGCGGCTGGGGTTTCATTTCGAGGGACGCTTTCGTCAGGCGTTGGTGATAAAGGGCCACAACCGCGATACCGACTGGTTCTCGATAATCGACGGCGAGTGGCCGCAGGTGGATAAGGCGATGCAACAGTGGCTGGCCAGCGAGAATTTTAGTGCCGATGGCCAACAGCGCCATACGCTGGAGAATTTCCGCGCGCTGGAAGATTAACGCCGCTTTTTGCGCCCCTGTACGGCTTTAAAGCGAGGGTTGCTCTTACATATCACGTACAGCCGCCCTTTGCGTTTCACAATCTGGCAGTCCGGGTGGCGCTGTTTGGCGCTACGCAGCGAGTTGAGTACCTGCATCGTTAGTTCCTTTTCGCATCAATAAAACCGCCGAAACGCTGGCGGAAACGCGCCGTACTGCCTTCGTTGTTGAAGGCTTTCTGTTTACCGGTGTAATACGGGTGCGATTTTGACGACACATCCAGGGTGACATAGGGATAGGTCACCCCTTCCAGTTCAATCACACGCTCGGTCTTGATCGTCGATCCCACTTTAAAATATTCATTCACGCTGGTGTCGTGGAACACCACGGTACGGTAATGCGGGTGGATATTGGCTTTCATGTTAACCCCACTAGATATGTTATAACATAACAGCAAGGTTACGCCGCACCAACGCAAAGATCAACCCTGAAAAGTTCATGGAATAGCAAGTCAAAACCAGGAAAGCAGAACCAGAAGACAGAATAACAGGCGGCGTGGGCCGCCCGTGGCGGATTACGGATTGAGCTGATGAGCAAGTGCGCGCAGTTGTTCGGCAATAGCCTGCAGGTTTTTCCCCTGCTCGGTTTTCGGCCCGGTAGAGTGACGCACCACCAGTCTGGCAGGCAAAATCGACGAGGTATGCGATGTATCGCTATCCCCGCTATCGAGAAGACGGCGCACGGCCTCTTTGCCTTGCAAATCGAGGTCCAGGGAAACCGTCGTCAGCGCCGGATAGAAGAAGGAGCTTTCGTAGGTATCATCGTAGCCAATTACCGATTTTTCACCTGGGATCGGTACCTGATGCTGATGGAACGCGCTCAGCACGCCCAGCGCCATCTGGTCATTTCCTACCAGTACTGCCGAGAATTTCGGCGTCTCACGCAGCATCTGTAACGCCCCGGCATAGCCGCTCTGCGCATCCCAGTTACCGCGAATTACCGTGACCGGCTGCAAACCATATCCTTCCAGGGTCTCCATCCAGCTTTTCAGGCGCAGCGTTGCCGATACCGAGCTCTCCGGGCCTGCCAGCAACGCAATATCCCGATGCCCCATCTCAAACAGATATTTGACGCTCGCACGGGTGCCATCGGCCGGGTTAAACGAAACGTTAAACACCGAACTGTAAGGGTCAACATCGAGGAAAAGACAGACGATGTCATCGTTGTCAGCCGCGATTTTCTGGGCCTCTTCGGTCTCCAGGGGCACGTTGATAATGACCTTATCAACCAGCTGAGACTTCAGCTCATTGATGGATTCCTGGATACTTTGATTGACGCTCTCATCAATCATCGAAATCAGCACCTGATAACCTTCGACATTCGCATAGCGTTTTACCGCCGCGGCGACCTGTGAAGGGGCGTGCAGGGAGAGTGAAATCGTCACCAGCCCTACCGTTCGGCTCTGCTTACCCACCAGCTGTTGTGCGAGGCGGTTCGGGACATACCGCAGCAACTCAATGGATTTCTCCACCTTGTGCCGTGTGGCTTCAGATACATTGGCAGATTTATTCAGCACCCTGGACACGGTCTGATAAGAGACGCCCGCATGACGAGCGACGTCTTCTAACGTTGCGCTTTTAGACTTCATGGTCCGGTTCCTTATGTTGTTATCCCTGGATTGTAACAGGGGCCATTTGAAAAAACGCTCTTCTCAACATTCCATTGCGATAATTAGACACGAAAAGTATGACGCTCACAACACAGCAAATTGTGAATACTCTCACCAACCGTAACAATTTACGCCATTTTATTTGCAGTTTATCACACAATCGCGATCGTTCATTTGCCTTGATTTACATTTAGGCATTTCATGACAGCGTTAATGTGAACGTAATACAAAACAATAAGAGGATTGACATGAACACTACGCTGCGCGCCCTTTCTGTTGCGTTAGCTGCTGCACTGGTTTCTCCCTCCGTGCTGGCCGCTTCCGCCTCTGTTCCTGGCATTGATTTTCATGGTTATCTGCGAGCCGGAGTTGGGGTCTCCGGTGACGGTAGCCAGGCCGAATGGCAAAAGAATAAAATTGGCCGTCTGGGTAACGAATCCGATACCTATGGCGAGCTGGAGTTGGGTTCAGAGGTGTACAAAAAGGACGATGTCAGCTTCTATCTCGACAGCATGGTCAGCATGGTTTCTGACGGGTCTAACGATAACGAATCGACCCTCAATGACGACGCGGAATTTGGCCTGCGTCAGTTAAACCTGCAGATCAAAGGCCTGATCCCTGGCGATCCTAATGCGGTCATCTGGGGCGGTAAACGCTACTATCAACGTCACGATCTGCACATCATTGATACCAAATACTGGAACATCTCCGGCTCCGGTGCCGGTATCGAAAACTACACCGTAGGCCCGGGTGCCGTTTCTCTGGCCTGGATCCGCGGTGACGCCAACGATGTCGATTATCGCGTCGACGGCGACAACGACGTCAATATTAACTATATCGACCTGCGCTATGCAGGCTGGAAGCCGTGGTCTGGTTCATGGACGGAGTTCGGTATCGACTACGCCATGCCTAACACCACCAAGAAGCAGGATAGCTACGGCGGGCTGTACGATGCTGATAACGGCGTGATGCTGACCGGTGAAATCAGCCAGGATATGCTGGGCGGCTACAACAAACTGGTGCTGCAGTACGCGAACAAAGGGCTGGCACAGAATATGGTCTCCCAGGGCGGCGGTTGGTATGACATGTGGAACGAGGTCAACGATGCCACCGGCTATCGCGTCATCAACACCGGCCTGATCCCAATCACCGAAAAATTCTCGATTAACCATGTACTGACCTGGGGTTCTGCTGACGACATCACCGACTACACCGATAAAACGCGTCTATTCTCGCTCGTTGCGCGTGGCCAGTATCAGTTCACAGACTATGTGCGTCTGATTGGCGAAGTGGGTGGTTTCTACCAGAAAGACAGCTACAAGAACAATACCTCTTACAAGCAAGCCGGTGAGAAATACACAATTGCACTGGGTCTGGCAGATGGTCCGGACTTTATGTCACGCCCGGAATTACGTATTTTCGCCTCGTACCTTAATGATTCCGAGAACGGTAAACCGTTTGAAGATCAAACTGCCAGCAATACGTGGAACTTCGGGGTCCAGGTCGAGGCCTGGTGGTAATCGTTCTATTAATTTTTGTACCTGTATTATCTCCACTGTAAGGTCGTAATTACCCTCCGGTAATGATTATTGCCATTGCTATTGCCCGGAATAATGTAATTTGTAGCATGACGGGAATATTGCTTTTATTTTGGGATAACTCAGCGATTGAGTTATCCCTTTTTCTTTATTTACGGCTGGTAAAATGCTCATCCAGCAATTGACGCAGGGCATCCGATTGCTTGCCAAAAATAGCATGAACCTGTTGCCCGAGAATAATAACCCCTAAGGCCCCCTGCTGTTGTAAAGCCTGAGAGTCGACCGTTGCCAGGTTATTCACCGTGACCCGCAAACGGGTAATACAGGCATCGACATTCACGATATTCTCCTCTCCGCCGAAGGCCTGAATTAACCCCTGTATTTGCTGTTTCTCGGCGTCATTCAACGGCACCGGCTGACGAGGTGCGGAGAAATAATGCAGAAAGGATTTTAAGCTCACCATAGTTCACTCCTGATTAAGTACAGATAAAAAAAAACCTGCTCCCAGGAGCAGGTTCGGAGAAAGCGCAATTACGCTTTACGACTGAGGACACGGCAATCCCAGGGGGTTAAAGTCAGTGGCGCAGTGATATCGGCGCCGGTCAGACTGTCCTGGTAGCCCTGCGGCAGGGTGACGCTGTGCTGCTGCGCACTATAGTTTTGCAGGAACACGTAGGTCGTTTCGCCATCGGTGCGCGCCGTCGCCACTACCGCCGGCGGAAGCTCGCTATCGATGGCCCGCGGCAGCGCCAGCTCTTTACTGATGGTGGCAAAGAAATCACGCTGGAAGGCCAGATCGTTACGTGATGCCACATGCCAGGCTTTGCCTTTACCAAAGTGATTCACGGTGACCGCCGGGCGTCCCGCGTAGAAATCATCCCGGTAGGTCGCCAGCGGCTGTGCGCTTTCGGCATGAATCAGTTCACACAGATGCCGTACCTGATATGGCCCTTGCAGGCCTCCTTCGTTACCGGCCAGGCCCTGCACCAGGTTACGCTCGCCATCGTTGAGGCAGTCAATTTCTTCCGCCCAAATGCCCAGCAGGTTGCGCAGAGGCCCCGGGAAACCGCCAAGATGGCAAAGGTCAGATTCATTCACCACTCCCGTCCAGTAGGTGGTCACCAGATGCCCGCCATTAGCGACAAAAGCCTCGGCCCGTTCAGCAAAGCCATCGCGAACCATATACAGCATCGGCGCAATCACCAGCTGATAGGCGCTGAGATCGCCATCCGCATCAATGACATCGACCGCGATCCCCTGCTCCCAGAAGGGCCGGTAGTGTTCATTGACGGTATTTTCATACTCCATGCCGAGATTACGCGGCCCCTGAGCATCATCCAGCGCCCAGCGGTTTTGCTGATCGAAAACGATGGCCACTTTCGCTTCAGTGCGACAGCCCACTACACCCGGTAAGCGACTGAGCATCTCGCCCAGCTTGCTAACCTCGCGGCCGATACGGGTGTCCAGGTGACCGACATGGTCAATGACCGCACCGTGGAATTTCTCCACCGAGCCGCGGCTTTTGCGCCACTGGAAGTACTGTACCGAATCGGCCCCGTGCGCCACCGCCTGCATAGAGGAGAGAATATGCATCCCCGGTTTTTTCAGCTTACTGGTCGGCTGCCAGTTGGTGGCTCCGGGCGTTGACTCCATCAGGACGAACGGCTTGCCGCCTTTCAGGCTGCGCATCATGTCGTGATACATCGCGGTATAGCAGGCCAGCGCGGTTTCATCTTTGTCACGATGCCACATCGGGTAGCTATCCCAGGAAATGAAGTCCAGCGCCTGCGCCAGCTGCCAGTAGTCGTAATCGTAGAAATACTCCATGAAGTTGGTGGTCACCGGCAGGTCGGCATTCGCTGCCTTCAGCGGAGCAATTTCATGACGGCAAAAATCGGTGACCTGCGCCGTGTTAAAGCGACGCCAGTCGAGATTCAGCCCGTGAATCGAGACTTCCCCCTGCGGCGCCGGAGATTCAATTTGTGACCAGTCGCTATAGGTGTGGCTCCAGAATGTACTCCACCACGCATGGTTAAGGTTATCGAGCGTCTGATAACGTTCTTTCAGCCAGTCGCGAAAGCGCGCCTGACAGCGATCGCAATGGCATTCGCCACCATATTCATTGGAGATATGCCATCCCAGTACGGCCGGATGCTGTGAATACCGCTCTGCCAGCAGGCTATTGATTTTAAAAATCTTGTCCCGATAAACCGACGAAGTCATGCAGTGATTATGCCGTCCCCCATGCAGCGCCGGTACGCGGTCGCGTCCCACCCGCAGCACCTGCGGGTAAGCCTGCGACATCCACGCCGGGCGGGCGCCGCTCGGCGTCGCCAGAAAAACGTGAATCCCGGCGGCATACAGCTTATCCAGAATGCTGTCCAGCCAGCCAAATTCAAATACGCCTTCCTGAGGTTCAAGTTTGGCCCAGCTGAAAATCCCCACCGACATGACATTACAGTTAGCCTGCTGCATCATGGCAATATCTTTCTCGATAATATCGGGGTAATTCTCCCACTGCTCTGGGTTATAGTCAGCACCATGCAATAGCGCGTTGACCTTTGGGCTCAAAGGCGAAAACTTATTCATAATAAATATCCTGAAATGTCAAACTTTACGATTAATTAAAGACTTTCGCCGATGGCAAGACTTTTCCCTGGCAATCAAATAGCGCCTGGTTTTCCCGGGCATTTCCCTGCTTCCATTCATCATGGATATATTTCATGCCCGCCGGAGTGGCCCAGGTATTTCCAGGCACCGCAATCCAGGTCGGCTCCCAATAAAAAATACCTTTACCGCGATGTTCAGGAACATCGATAACGGCCTGCATCAGGTCGTGAATATAATTATATTGCCCCTGAATCGTTGCTGGATAACCGCCATCTTTTTCTTCTTTCGCCTGGAAACTATTTTCTGCGTTATCGCAATTTTCCAGGGTATAGGCGTAGGCCGCCTCCACGACAATAACATCTTTGTTATAGCGCTTGCTGATATCATCCATATTCGCTTTCAGCGCGCTAATCGGACCGTTCCAGTAGGTGTACATCGACAGGCCAATAATGTCGTAGGGCACATTGCGCTTGCTGATTTCATCGAACCACCAGCGGAAGGTATCGTTCTTGGTTCCTTCCGCCAGATGCAGCATGATTTTCACCTGCTCACCCTGCTTGAGGTTCTCTTTCAACCCGTCGATTGCCGCATTCAGCAATCCTGCCAGGCGGTCAAATTCGCCGCCGCCCTGCCCCCAGCTTTTGCCTTCTGGCCACAGCATGCCGCCGTTGATCTCATTCCCGATTTGCACCATATCCGGCAACACACCTTCCTGCTTAAAGCGGGCGATGGTGTCGCGGGTGTAGTCGTGGATCGCCGTTTTCAGCTGCGGGTAATCCATTTTCTCCCATGCTTTGGGTTTGTACTGTTTACCTGGATCGGTCCAGAAATCGCTGTAGTGGAAGTCCAGCAACAGCTTCATGCCCTGCGCTTTTGCCCGTTTAGCCAGCGCCAGGGTTGCCGCCAGATCGTTATCGCCACCGCCATAGCCCTGACCCTGAGCATCTTTCGGATCGACCCACAGGCGCAGGCGTACATAGTTCACGCCATCGGCTTTCAGGATGGCGATAGGATCCTGTAGCTGGTTGTTGTGGTTATAAAATTTGGCGCCGTGCTTTTCGGCGTCCAGCAACGTGGAGATATCCGCACCTTTGATAAAGTCTGCAGGCATCGCGTTAAATGCACGCGTTTGCAGTGCTTCCGCGGCCAGCACAGCGGGGGAAAAACTGCATGCCAGACAAACAGCAAGCACAGCGGGTGTTAATCTTTTCATGGGGTTATCCTTTTGTACTGCCAGCGGTCAGGCCGGAAACAAAGTATTTTTGTAATGCCAGATAGAGAATCGCGACCGGAACGGCAATCAGCACCGCCCCTGCTGCATAGGTGGTGTAGCTGGCGCCCATTTTTTGCGCGACCAGGTTGTAAAGACCGATCGGCAACGTGTATTTGTCTGGCGTACGCAAAATGGTGCTCGACAAAATAAAGTCGCCCAGCGGGCCGGTGAAGGAGAACAGCGCCACCACCGCAAGGATCGGTTTTGACAGCGGCATGATTATCTCAAAGAAGATACGGAAGCTGCTGGCACCATCCATACGCGCTGACTCATCCAGATCTTTCGGGATCGCATCGAGATAGCCCTTCATCAGCCAGGTGTTCATCGGGATCATGCCGCCCACGTAGATCAGCACCAGCGCCAGGTGGCTGTTGATCAGCCCCAGCAGCTGCGAGAGCACGAAGATCGCAATCAGCGCAGAGAACTGCGGGATCATCTGCAACAACAGAAACAGCATCAGCCCGTTCTGTCGCCCTTTAAACCGAAAACGAGAGAAGGCGTAGGCGGTAAAGCTGACGCTGATTAAGGTGAGCGCCATGGTCATGAAGCTGATTTTCATCGAGTTCCAGTACCAGGTCAGGTAGTTCACATTACCGTTGAACAGGTCGGCATAGTGCTGGAATGACAGATTCTCAGGAATAATCGAGGTGCTGAGCAGGCTGTTTCCGGCATTCAGCGACGCCCCGACCGTCCAGATAAGCGGATAAATAATCACCACCGAGACCAGAATAACAATCAGCCAGGTGAGTGACAGGCGGATCCACTTTTCGCGTTTAATACTGGGTGATTTAGCCATGTGACTTCCCTTACGCCATGTCGTCGTTTTTGAAGGATTTGGTGGCGCGGAACTGCCACAACGCCAGGCCGACGACAAAAATCGACAGCAGAATAGTAATGGTTGCCGCAATGGCATATTGCGAAGAGGACATCGTCAGCTTGTAGATCCACGACACCAGAATATCCGTCCCGCCGGCGTTCGAACCCGCCACCGCTGGCCCACCGTTGTTGAACAAATAGATAATGTTGAAGTTGTTAAAGTTGAAGGTGTACTGGGTGATGATGATCGGCGCAATCGAGTACAGCACCAGCGGCAGGGTAATCGTCCGCAGACGCGTCCAGGCGCTGGCGCCGTCCATGGTTGCGGCTTCATACAGATCGTCAGGGATCGCCTGCAATACACCGGTCGTCATGGCGAACACAAACGGGAATCCTAACCAGGTTTGCATCATGATCAGCGCTGTTTTGGTCCAGAACGGATCGGTCAGCCACGCCTTCGGTCCAATGCCAAAGAACGACAGAATCGCGTTGTTAATCACCCCGAACGAATCGTTGAACATCCCCGCGAACACCAGAATGGTGACAAAGCCCGGAACCGCCCACGGCAGGATAAAAATGGTGCGAATCATCGGCTTAAAACGCAGGTCTTTCTGGTTCACGAGGATCGCTAGCAGCACGCCGACGGTGCACTGCAGGGTCGTCGCCAGCAGCGTCCACACCACCGTCCACTGCAGGACGTCAAAGAAGGTCGAGCGCCAGATAGAGAGTGTGAAAATATTCACGAAGTTCTTAAAACCAACCCAGTCCACCAGCTTCGCCGGCGGCGTGTGGTACAGGTTGTAGTTCGTAAAGGCGATAGCAAAACCAAACAGAATGGGGAAAATGACGACGAAGACCAGCAGAATAAAGCCGGGACTAATCATCAGATAAGGGAAGCCAGCGTTTAACAGCATTTGGTACTGTTTACGTACGCTGTTCAGGGCCACACCTTCATCGCGTTTTTTACCGTTAACCCAGGCATCGCGCAGTGAAAGGTAATAGACCAGCAGACCGAAAGCGACGATCAGCACGCTGATGATCCCTTCCGCCAGCAGGAAAATAGAGTTATCCCGCGGCACTTCTTCGCCTAGGGTATAAAGCCCCCACAGACCTTCCTGCAGGAAGTCATAAAAAATTCCCATGAAACTGCTCAGCAGCACCAGGAAGACAAGCCCCTTCAGCCACTGGCGGTGATAAAACTGGCCAAAACCCGGTACGATAGCCAGCAGCAGACTGCACCACGCATGGCGCCCTGCACCGCGTGCTTCGGCAATATTTTCGCTGGGATTGATAATCACACACCACTCCTTCTGAAAACGGGAGGAGCGCCCCCCGTTTCTTTACCTCTAAGCCCTGATGTTCCGGAAAACAGGCTCACGCCTGTCACCGGTAAATGACCAACATCGCGATTACTGGTTGCTGGCCTGCATAGCCTCGATCTGCATCTTGATCTGTTTTTCGGCATTATCGAGCGCCGCTTTCGGATCCTGTTTTCCGGTCAGGCTCAGCTCCAGCGCGGCATTTGCCGGCCCCCACACTTCGCCCATTTCCGGAATGCCCGGCATCGCCGTGGCGCGTGCGGACTGCACCGCGACCGCACTGGCTTTCTCGTCATTCTTGATCAGCGGATCGTCAATCATCGCTTTCAGGGCTGGGATCTCGCCGGTCGCCACATAGCGCGCCTTCACGTACTGAGGCTGGTTGATAAATTCGATAAACTGCTGGGCCAGCGCTTTGTCTTTGCTCCAGGTCGAAACCACATAGCCTTTAACACCGAGGAACGAGCTCATCGGCTTGCCGTCAGGCAGCGTCGGCAGCGGTGCGACGCCGTAGTTAATCCCCGCGGCTTCATACGGCTGGAAAGCCCACGGACCGTTGATGACCGCCGCGGCTTTCTTCTCGGTGAATAAGGAATCGATGGCGTTCAGCCCGTTATCGCCGAGGATCCCGGCCGGGAAGACTTTTTCGCTGTAGAATTTTTTCAGGAAGGTGACGGCTTCAACCGCGCCAGGTTTATTCAGACCGACGTCCTGCGGATTAAATCCACCCTTGTCGTTTTTACCAAAGATATAGCCGCCCATCGGGCCAATGGCGCCCCAGCTGTAATAGATCTGATCGAACTTCGCCAGCAGGCCATATTTGTTCTGCGCCCGCTGCGCTTTCGAATAGTCAAACCACGCCTGCAGGCTGTCCAGCGGCTTGTCGATCAGGTCTTTGTTGTAAATCAGCACCAGGGTTTCCACCGCTTTCGGCACGCCGTACAACACGTTATCCATCCGGAAGGCGTTAATCGAAGCCGGGGTAAAGACCTCCTGCTTGTCCGCCGCCAGCGTCAGCGGCGACAACAGCCCCTGCACTACCGCGCCACCCAGCTGGTCGTTAGGGATGACCAGAACGTCCGGACCAATACCCGCAGGGCCATCAAGGCGCAGTTTTTCCAGCTGCTGCGCATACGGCATCTCCTGCAGATTGACCTTAACGTCGTACTGTTTTTCAAAATCGCTTACCGCGGCTTTAATGCCGTCGGATTTTTTAATGTCTTCCCAGACGTTCAGTTGTCCGGCGGCCTGAGCCTGCAGGCTGACGAGCTGTCCGGCGGCCAGCGTAGTGAGGATAAGCGCAGCAAGAGTGTTCTTTTTCATTATCAACCTCATGTGAAGGTATAACAATTTATTGGTTTTTATTCGACATTGCCACTTATCAACATTCCTGAATCTGTTCATAAATGGCGGTTTACAGCGACATAATCAGATTTTCATGATTTGTTATACGCTACGCTTTGAGTGCGAACAAAACCACCTAAAGCTACCAGTTGTGTGATCATGATTGCAGAAATGAAACATCGGTGTAGGGCACGAAAATGCTGGAAGTTATAGTCGTCACATGATTTCAGCGCTGTTGAGCATAGTTCAGTCAGATTGTTACACGTAATACAATCACTGCTGCAACCCTACTCCCAACGGCATATAACGATTACTAACCCCGGGGAATGTTGATGTCCAATATACGACTGAGGAATGTCACCAAACGGTTTGGTGACACCGTGACGCTGCACCAGGTCAATCTTGATATCGAAGACGGTGAATTTGCAGTCTTTGTCGGGCCGTCAGGCTGCGGGAAATCGACCCTGCTGCGCATGATCGCCGGGCTCGAAGATGTCAGCGATGGTGAAGTATTGATTGGCGATGAAGTCATGAACGACGTGGTGCCTGCCCATCGCGGTGTGGCAATGGTCTTCCAGTCTTACGCGCTCTACCCGCACATGACCGTGGCTGAAAACATGGGCTATGGCCTGAAGGTCAATAAAGTCCCTAAAGATGAGATCCGTCGTCAGGTCGAAATGGTCGCCAAAACGCTCCAGTTAACTCACCTGCTGGATCGCAAACCCAAGCAGCTCTCAGGCGGCCAGCGTCAGCGTGTGGCGATCGGGCGCGCCATCGTGCGCAACCCACGCGTCTTCATGTTTGATGAGCCGCTCTCTAACCTCGATGCTGAACTGCGCGTCGAAATGCGCCTGCACATTGCCAAACTGCACCATGAACTGAAAACCACGATGGTGTATGTCACTCACGACCAGGTTGAAGCCATGACCCTGGCCGATAAAATCGTGGTAATGAATTACGGGAAAGTCGAGCAGATGGGCTCACCGATGTCGCTGTACTACAACCCGGTCAATAAGTTTGTCGCCGGCTTTATCGGCTCACCCAAGATGAACTTCTTACCCGCCACCGTGACCGCCTGGCAGCCCGGGCAGCTCACCGTACAGATGGCGCAACAGCACAGCCTGACGCTAAACATCACCACCACGCCGTTAACAGCTGGCGATGCGGTGACCCTGGGGATCCGCCCTGAACACCTGTCAACCGACGTGCGCAGCGGCACGGTGGTGGAGTTTCAATGCGAAGTGGTGGAACGTCTGGGGAATAACACCTATCTGTTCGGCCAGTGTTACGGCCATGACAACGTCAAAATTTTGCTGCCCGGCGACGTGCATTTCCGCCCGTGGCAGAAAATCGACGTATCGTTCGACGACCGCTTCTGTATGGTCTTTGATGAAAGCAATCAGCGGATCAGTGCTGATATCACGGCCCCGGATGCGCATTAACAACATCTGGTTGTCATGAACCGCTTTTATACTGATGTCGGATGCTGGTAGCGAAGGCTGCCAATATGCCAGCCACAGCCCTCGTTTTATTCCGTATCGCTCATTGCCTCTAACGCTACGGATCATCCACTGTTTGCCCGATATCATCGTCATACGTGATTCGGGCATTTTTTAAATACAATAAAAATAACGTCTCGTCTGCGAGCTTTCTCAACTATCGGATATACTCAACAAACCCCCCATAATATAAGGATATGCACATGACGACCCGGAATCTGGTGAGTCTGGTTACCGGGGTGTTGATACTTGCCGTCATTGTGCCAATAGCCTTAAGCATCTGGCTGGCGACAAACCAGGCAAAAATGCTGTTTTATACCGAACTGGATAACTACTCTTCGCGGGTCGTGGCGCGTATTCAACAGGTAGCAAATCAGGCAAGAGAAGCGCTGCAGGAAGCTGATACCCAAAGTGCTGTAACCTGCAGTCCACAGCACCTGCTCGCCATGCGCCGCATCGCCTATACCCATCGTTATGTACAGGAAGTCCTGTGGGTAAAGGATTCGATTCCGCAATGCTCTTCTCTTGAAGATCACAGTACGCCTGTCACCTTCCCTGAACCCGATCATATCACCGCCGACGGCTATCGCGCCTGGCTCACCTCGGTGAGCGACATCGGTCTGAAGCACAAGATGACGGCGTTAGGCAGTAAGCATCATATCGTGATGATCGACCCTGCCTCATTTATCGATATCATTCCGCTCGGTCAGGAAAATATTCATGCAATCCTGTTCGGCATTAAATTCAAGCAGATTATTACCAGCAGCGAACCCCTCGATCCGATAGTCTGGGAGCGAATCTGGAAGCTCGACAGCCAGACGCTCACCTTAGACGATACCGTTTATCGCCTTCACCGTATTCCCGAACTGGGGCTGGCTATCGCGACCTGGTCATCCACGCTGCCGCTGCAGGAAAAATTTCGCCATCAGCTGATGTTGTGGCTGCCTCTTGGTCTGTTTATCAGTCTGCTGACCTCATTTTTGCTGCTACGGCTGCTGCGTACCCTGCGCTCACCGCGCTATGGCATGCTGGATGCGCTCCACTCAGACGCAATTCGGGTCCATTACCAGCCCATAGTCTCGCTGAAGGATGGCAAAATCGTTGGGGCCGAAGCGCTGGCCCGCTGGCAACAGCCCGACGGCAGTTTTTTATCGCCGGACATTTTTATTCCTCTTGCCGAACAGACCGGGCTGATCACCCATTTAACGGAAGATATCGTCCGCAAGATTTTTACCGACCTGGGGTCATGGCTGCATAATCAACCGGACCTCCACATCTCAATCAATCTTTCGGTGGATGATTTGCGCTCCCCAAGGCTGCCCAAACTGATGCAGCAGCAGCTTGAACAATGGAAAATTACCCCGGCACAAATCGCCCTTGAGCTGACGGAACGCGGCTTCATCGATCCCGCCACCACTCTGCCGGTGATCGCCCGCTATCGTCAGGTGGGACACAGCGTGTCGATCGATGATTTTGGCACCGGCTATTCCAGCCTGAGCTATCTGCAAAAACTGGATGTCGATACGCTGAAAATTGATAAATCCTTCGTCGACGCCCTCGAGTACAAACCGCTCACGCCGCATATTATCAAGATGGCAAAAGCCCTTAACCTGGTGACCATTGCCGAAGGTGTTGAAACCCAAAGCCAGCGGGACTGGTTGTGCGAGCACGATGTGCTCTATGCGCAGGGCTGGTTGTACAGCCCGGCATTACCGAAAGATGAGTTTATCCAGTGGGCGGAAAATAACCTCAAAATGTGCCGATTCCCCTGAGGTCATTACCTTTCCCGACAGTGGCCTCATATCAAGAGGCCACTTCGCCACGACTGACCGCCGGTTCTGTCTGTACCGGCTGACGGAACCACGGCAGACACAGCTGAATCAGCGGGCCGATCGTTAAGGCATACAGCACGGTTCCGACCCCGAAAGTCCCACCCAGCGCCCAACCAATCACCAGCACCGACACCTCAATCGCCGTGCGGATCCCACGTAAAGACCAGCCGGTACGAGCATGTAAGCCAGTCATCAGCCCATCACGGGGTCCGGGACCAAAACCAGCACCAATATACATTCCGGTCGCCAGGGCATTCATGACGATAGCGCCGACCAGCATCAGGCTGCGCACCACCAGCGAATCCAGCGGCGGTAGAACGGCGAGCGTGGCGTTGGCCGCCAGCCCCAGCACGATGACATTGCTGATGGTCCCGAGCCCCGGCATCTGGCGCAACGGGATCCACAACAGCAGCACCGCGGCGCCGGTCAGAATCATCACCGTGCCAAAATCGAGACCAAGCTGCTTACCGATGCCAAGATGAAACACATCCCACGGGTCAGCGCCGAGATTGGCATGAACAAACAACGCGGTCGACACGCCGTACAGGACCAGACCGACATAAAGCTGCACTAATCGACGTAACATTTTTTACCTCTGGATGATTGCGGACAACCCCATCATCGATAAAAATGGATTGATAATTAATGGCCAGTTTTAGAAAAGTGGATCGCTATGGTTTCTCGTCGCTTTGGTACGCAATCTCTGGTTCGTCTACTGGGCCACTGGCAGGCGCCTTCTGGCCGCACGCCGCTCTGGCGCCAGTTGGCGGAAGCCCTGCGCCTGCTGATCCTCGATGGTCGCCTGACCCTCGAAACGCGCCTGCCCGGCGAACGGGAGCTAGCCAGCGCCCTGAACGTCAGCCGCACCACCGTTGCCAGTGCGCTGGGTCAGCTGCGTGAGGAAGGTTATCTTTACAGCCGTCAGGGTAGCGGTTCGCGCATTGCGCTACCGGAACGTTCGGGCGCAGCAGGAGATGTGGCCTTCCGTCCGTCATCGATAAATCTGGCAACCGCCGCCTTGAGCGCCGGGCCGGAGATCCATCAGGCTTACCAACAGGCATTAACCGTGATGCCACAGTACCTCACGAATACCGGTTACGATCAGCACGGATTACAGGTTTTGCGTGAGGCCATAGCCCGCCGCTACGGCGAGCGAGGGCTTCCCACTCGCAGCGATGAAGTGATGATCGTTAACGGTGCATTGAGCGCTTTTGCGCTGGTTTTACGGCTGCTGACCGGGCCAGGCGACCGGGTTGTGGTCGATGCCCCAACCTATCCCATGGCTATCAGCGCCATTCAGGGTGCTTCCTGTCGGCCGGTCGGCGTCGCTCTGCCGCAGCAAGGCTGGGACTGCGATGGCCTGGCGGCGACCATTGCCCAAACGGCCCCCCGCCTGGCCTGGCTAATGCCAGATTTTCACAATCCCACCGGTCGCTGCATGGACAACGCCACCCGTCAGCGGGTCGCCGATATCGCGGCACAAACGCGCACCACGTTGGTCGTCGACGAGACGATGGTCGATTTGTGGTATAACGCGCCGCCACCCCCGCCGCTAGCGACCTTCAACCCTGATGCACCGGTGATTACCATTGGTTCTGCCGGAAAAAGTTTCTGGGGAGGATTACGTATTGGCTGGATCCGCGCCTCTTCACGAACCATCGCCTCGTTAATGCAGGCCCGTGATTCGCTCGACCTCGGTACGCCGTTGCTTGAGCAACTGGCCTGTAGCTGGTTGCTGGAACATGAGAAAACGTTGCTGCCCGCACGTCGGGAGATGCTCGCCGCACGCCGTGATATGTGCAGCGCGCTGATGACAGAGTTCTTCCCACAGTGGCGCTTTTCATCACCGGAAGGCGGGCTGTCATTTTGGGTAGAATTACCGGGAATGCTGGCGACGCTGTTCTCAGCGAGGGCAGAAAGTCATGGGATTCATATTGGTACCGGCACGCGTTTCGGTCTGGCGGGTGCCTTCGATCGTTATTTGCGTTTGCCTTTCACCCTGGCGGATGAGGAGTTGCGCAGTGCCTTTACGACGCTGCAGCCATTGTGGGCTGGGATTTCACAACAGAATGAAAATTCAAGAATGCGGAAAATAATATAATAAAATATCGACGGGCTGGCATCAGCCCGTCAAAAAGTCATCATCCATGACGCATTTGAGATGTTTTTTATAAATTGCACTTCATCATGTCAGGACTATGTGTCAGCCCGATGACACCGATGAATGAATGTCATTAATGCTGGCGTGGAATAGGAAAACTTTTTAACGAGATAATAAACCCGTCTTCATCTTTTTTAATTTTTGCTCCGGTGTCACACCAGTCGGAGGCAATGCGAAAAAACTCATCACTACCGATATTCCAGTTGAGGCGAACATGCTTAACATACCCCGAACGTAACATGTCGCAGGCTTCGCTATAGTTGCTGGCTGTAGAGAGTTGTTGTTTCATTTTTTCTTCTTCAGAATTTTTCTTAACGCTTTGATTTCTTTAGGGGTTAATGGAGAAGTTTCTTCTTCGGTATGCTGACTATCAATATCTTCTTCCGAAACCCCCGCCTCGTCTGCCGAATCTGCTATTTGGAAAGCCAGCAGCAGCAGTTTCTCCGTTGCAGTACCCAGGTTCTCGTTATTTACTTCCGCGTAATGACGCAGCTTTTCTTTTAACTCTGCATCAATTTTTACGTTTAATACAACTGTGGTCATCGCCATGCTTCCCGTGCAAAAAATTTACAATAATTAATACACGAAGTTAACAAACCGATCCAGACATATATTTCAGACTTGTTACCTGGTAGTAATTAGCACAATTAATTTGCCTGTTATTTGTGTCATAAAAATGACATTAATATTTCAATAACATTGCAGAAATATTACATATAGCTTTAAAGAATAAAAATTAGTGCTGTTTAGAAGTAATAGTTAGCGATAATAGCACAGAAGCAGAGGGGGGATCGGGAAACGGAAAGCGTTGCAGGCCCATGTTCACCGGCATCGTACTGCAAAAAAAGGGGCGTAAACCGTGCGTTGTTGTGGCGTTCGGCTATCGTTGAATGAAAATGAAAAAAACAGCGAGGATCCCCAGAATTGGGTGGGGGCGGGCCCTGCCGGCCAAGACTTCTCGAATAAAAACCCTGCATTTCAATGTACTCAAAAGCATTGAAGCGAATAACTGCTCTCACCAAATTTTTTACTGTTCTTCATGAGCTGAGAGAGCAGCTGAACCCACTAACTGGGCAGCAAAAGTAAGAACCACTTAATTCAAACCTAATAAAAACTAAATTGATGATTTTATTCATTTTTTTTCATTTACCACTCCCCCTTCAGTAGGTACACTTTCCCTGTGGCTTTTCATTACAACATGAGGAAAAAGAGAAAATGGCTATTCCAGCTTACCTATGGCTTAAAGATGACGGTGGCGCGGATATCAAGGGGTCCGTAGACGTCCAAGACCGTGACGGCAGCATTGAGGTCAACGGTTTCTCCCACAGCCTGAACATCCCAACAGACCCAATGACCGGGAAGATCACGGGGACTCGCAAACACTCCGCGCTAATTATCCAAAAGGAATTTGATAGTTCCTCACCTTACCTCTACAAAGCGGTTGCCACAGGTCAAACGCTAAAGTCTGCTGAGTTCAAATGGTACAAGATCAACGATGCTGGGCAGGAAGCGGAATATTTCAACATGCTGCTTGAAGGTGTGAGGATTGTTGGTGTTTCTCCTGTAATGCACGACACCAAAGATGCGAGCAAAGAAAAGCATAACCACCTTGAATGTGTTGAGTTCCGCTATGAGAAGATCACCTGGAAGCACTGCGACGGCAATATTATGTTCACCGATTGCTGGAATGAACGAGCACAAGCATGAGATATCCCACGCTAGCCGCAAACCCTCACCCACCGTATGATATCTCCGCTATCACCCCGCCAGGTGTAAATGTCGTTAATAACATGATGATGGCGCGTTTTCATCGTGGGCCTTCAGCCCTAACCTATGTTTGGTTTTACTATCAGGTAAGGAATCATGGGCCGTGGGACTATAAGCAGCGTGGCAGTAAATACGCAGCCTTTGGTAACTTTAACTATGGTGCGGTTGGAGCAGCAGCGGGTATTCCGGATCAGGTCTTGCTACGTGGTGCAGGCGCAGCGCAAATTCTCGCCGGTACCAGCCGCCCTGAGTTTGCAGATTATCCAGGTCCAGACTCATATGGTGATGATCCCCAAGACCAGACCTGGATCAGAGCAGGGATAGACTATGCGAAACGTTCAGGTTTTTAAGTGGGTTGTGGTGCTGTTGCTTATTGTGGCTTGCTACAGTGCATACAAGGTACTCAACTCACCAATCGACCAGACTGTTTACAAGGTTGAGAAAGTTAACACTAAAGTGTCGCTCTACGTCACTGAGGGTAGCGCGGGTGCGACGACGAAATTTGTGTACCAGTTTTATTTAGTCCCTGCAGAAGTCACAAAAGAGGCTTTCCTGAAAGATATAGGGGATAAATATCAGCCCTTCTTATCAACATCTGATGGAAACACAAAGATTGATATAATTGATAGTGGTATTCATCTGGATGTAAAAGGCGACGTGTACCGCTTCACCAATGGGGTGAGCTACTCAACGACAATCTACCTGAATGCTTCACCATTTTAAGGGCATAGAAGAGATAACACCCCATCAACTTTCAGCACGAAATTGAGAGCCAGATCCTGTGACAGAAAAGTATAAGATATGACATTGATTGGCGTCCTAAGTGATACATCGAAGTTATATCACTGCACTTTCAATGCACAAAACAGAGGATGGACATCATGCGTTTAGCAGAATTGGGTGGGGGCCCTGCCAGCTACATCCCGGCACACACGTCGTCTGCTCTGGCTGCTTCCTTCCGGATCTGACCTGGTAAACAGAGTAGCGTTGCGGGAGAACCAACAGAGCCCCCATTGAGAGCGTTGTTACCCAACGCGCTGGCGCATTATCCCTACTGCACCGGCGAATTGCAAGCTAACGCCGACCGGATGCTGGTTTATTGTGCAACACCCGCTGCATTGCCCGAGCCGGCCAGGTTCTGCCTGGCGCTATCGGGTAGAGATCAAGGTATTGCGAGCGTTATCGCAGTACATTTCCCGGTATGCATCCATACTGACAACATGGAATAACAGGTTTATGAATCAGTATTTTATCTCAATGGTAATGGCATGAGCGAATCACCGCGTTTTACAACGACTCTGGCGATGCCAGAGATTGACGGCGTCACCCTCTCCTTTCAGGGGCTACATTTTCTGCGCCCGGAACTGGTGCTGGATTTTGTCAGCGTGAGCAGCGGCACTCTGCTGGCCATCACCCCGGTTGCGCTGCTCTATTCCACGGTCGGTGTCCTGCAACGCCTGGATTTGCGCAAGCTGCCTATCGAGGTCAGCGGTCGCGTCATTTATCCGATCAGTTCTCAGCAACTTCCTTCCCTACGGGCAAAACTGATCATCAATGGCCAGTCCCGGCGGCTGAAATTTTTTGAAAGCCTGGTTGCCATGACCCCGGATGATAACGTCCACGGCATGCAGATCCTCGGCCTGTCACTCGAATTCACCGTCGCGAAACCGGCATAATGCCCGTCCCTGTACAGCGACTCTGCCAGCGCTTATCCTGACCCTTTCCCGGTGACAGGACCAACAATGGATTCTCTCGATACATTTCCCCGACGGGTCTGGCAGATTGTGGCCTCCATTCCGGAAGGCTACGTCGCGACCTACGGCGATATTGCCCGACTGGCAGGCTCACCGCGCGCCGCGCGTCAGGTGGGCGGCGTGCTCAAACGACTGCCCGAAGGCTCAACGCTTCCCTGGCATCGGGTCGTCAATCGCTACGGCGATATTTCGCTTACCGGCCCGGATTTGCAGCGCCAGCGCCAGGCGCTGCTGGCGGAAGGTGTGCAGGTATCCGGCAGCGGCCATATTGACCTGCAGCACTATCGCTGGGTGTACTGAAGACAAAAAAATGCCCCTGAACAGGGGCGTGTGTAGAGGTTACTGTGCGGTCGTCGTTGAGCCGGTATCGCCTGCAACCGGAACGGCGGTATGCTGCACCGGAACCAGCAGCAGGTCGGCGCGATTCCCTCCCTGAGTCACCACCGTCTGTACGGTATCGGTAATAAACATCAGCTGACCATTCACCGTAATTGCCGAACTCAACAAAATACGCGCATTCGGCTTAATGTCTGCCTGGTTATACGGCAGGACAAAGTTGTACGGTGGCTGTTTGCCTTCGGTTCGTACCGCTTTCTGCGCCAGGATCTGTGCCGGCGCATCGGCCAGAGAAGCATCAGCCAGCGTGACCGTCAGTACCGCATCCGGCGGTAATGCTACTTTTTGCCGGATAGCGATGGTGCCTGAAACATTAGGCTGCTGCTGAGAAGAGCTCAGCGAAGCAATACCATAAGGATCGGGGGCAGCAGCTGCATTGGTCGTCGAGGCGCTGTGATTATTCGCGCAGGCGGTCAGTGTAGCGGCAACAGCTAAAGCACTAAACATATAGGCAAATTTCATTATGTTCTCCTTTTCATCCCTTTATCTACAGGAGTATGTCCGGCCGACTGGCGAGCTGGAACATTTCTATCGTGCATAAGTGTGGCACAGATCTCAGTTATCTTCCTGCAAATGACCCTTTATTCAGATTATTGAACCCATCGGACCACTTGCGATTCCAGGTTATACTTGCCCTCAATACGCGCTGCGCGACGCAGTTATTACTGATTGAGGATAAATATGAGTCAGGCATTAACCAATCTGCTGGCATTGCTGAATCTGGAAAAAATTGAAGAAGGGTTATTCCGAGGGCAGAGCGAAGATCTGGGGTTGCGTCAGGTATTTGGCGGCCAGGTCGTCGGTCAGGCACTGTATGCCGCCAAAGAAACCGTGCCTGCCGATCGCTTGATCCACTCGTTTCATAGCTATTTTCTGCGTCCTGGCGATAGCCAGAAACCAATTATTTATGACGTCGAAGTCCTGCGCGACGGCAATAGCTTCAGCGCTCGCCGGGTGGCGGCAATTCAGAACGGTAAGCCGATTTTCTATATGACCGCCTCTTTCCAGGCGCCAGAGCCGGGCTACGAACACCAGAAATCCATGCCGGCCGCCCCGTCGCCGGAGGGACTGCCGTCCGAAACGGATATCGCACGCAAGCTGGCCCACCTGCTGCCGCCGCAGGCCAAAGATAAGTTTCTCAGCGATAAACCGCTGGAGATCCGCCCGGTAGAGTTTCATAACCCGCTGAAAGGCCATGTGGCAGAACCGACCCGCCAGGTGTGGTTCCGGGCCAACGGCGCGGTGCCGGAAGATATCCGTATCCACCAGTATCTGCTGGGCTACGCTTCAGACTTTAACTTTCTGCCGGTGGCCCTGCAGCCGCACGGTGTCGGGTTCCTTGAACCTGGCATGCAGGTCGCCACGATCGACCACTCCATGTGGTTCCACCGCCCGTTCAACATCAACGAGTGGCTGCTATACAGCGTAGAGAGCACCTCTGCCTCCAGCGCCCGCGGCTTTGTGCGCGGAGAGTTTTATACCCAGGATGGCACCCTGGTAGCCTCAACGGTGCAGGAAGGAGTTATGCGCAATCGTAATGCGTAAGCGTAGCGCATAAAAAAAGCCTCCCGTCGGGAGGCTTTGCTACTACAGGAGACAACTCAAATTATCAGGCGTTGTACGCGTTCTCGCCATGGCTGTTGACGTCCAGCCCTTCGCGTTCCTGCTCTTCCGGTACACGCAGGCCCACGGTCATGTCCGCCACTTTGTAGCCGATGTAGGCGACAATACCGGACCAGACGATGGTGATAGCGATACTTTCCAGCTGAACCAGCAGCTGATGGCCCATGGTGACGCCTTCTGCGTAGCCCACACCGCCCAGAGAGGTGGCAGCAAAGATACCGGTCAGAATACAGCCCACGATGCCGCACACGCCGTGCACACCAAAGACATCGCAAGGGTCATCCACACGTAACCAGCGTTTCAGCACGGTGACACCCCACAGACCCGCAAGACCCGAGGCGATACCGACAATCAGTGCGCCGCCGACGCCGATGTAACCACATGCTGGCGTCACACCAACCAGACCCGCAATGGCACCGGAACAAGCACCCAGCAGAGAGGGTTTACCACGAGTCACCCATTCGCCGAAGGTCCAGGCCAGAATCGCACCAGCGGTCGCCACCACGGTGTTGACGAAAGCCAGGGCCGCAATTTCGTTCGCCGCGCTCGCAGAACCGGCGTTAAAGCCAAACCAGCCAACGTAGAGGATCGCTGTACCGGTGAAGACCATTGGCAGGTTATGTGGTTTAAACGCTTCTTTGCCGAAGCCAACACGTTTGCCCATCATATAAGCACCTACCAGCCCGGCCACCGCGGCGTTGATATGCACGACGGTACCGCCGGCAAAGTCAAGCGCACCATGGGTTGCCAGCAGACCGCCACCCCAGACCATATGCGCAATCGGCACATAGGAGAGCGTCATCCATACCACCACAAAAATCAGCACCGCGGAGAAGCGGATACGCTCAGCCAGCGCACCAACAATCAGGCCAACGGTAATACAGGCAAAGGAGCCCTGGAACGCCACATGAATGTACTGATAGAAAGTGCCCATCAGCGCTTTCAGTTCAATATTTTTCAGCATCACCCAGTCAAAGCTGCCGAAGAAGCTGCCGCCGGTCCCGAAGGCCAGCGTATAGCCATAAACCACCCATAACACGCACACCAGCGCAAAGGTGACGATCACCTGAGTCAGCATTGAGAGCACGTTCTTGCCGCGAATCAGGCCGCCGTAAAACAGCGCGATGCCCGGAATTGTCATAAACAGCACCAGCGCGGTGCAAATCATCATGAAGGCGTTGTCAGCTTTATCTGCCACTGCCGGTGCGGCCATGGCCAGCCCCGGAAGAAGTGCCAGCGCACCCAGACCCGTTTTCATTGTCGCTATTTTCATTTTCTCGATCCCCATCACTGTGTGGTCTGGTCGTTACAGTGCCGCTTCGTCGGCTTCGCCGGTGCGGATGCGAATAACGCGTTGCAGTTCGGCGACAAAAATTTTGCCATCGCCAATTTTTCCGGTGTAGGCCGCTTTACTAATCACATCAACGACCTCATCAAGCTGATCGTCGGCAATCGCGACGTCAATCTTCACTTTTGGCAGAAAATTGACGCTATATTCGGCACCACGGTACAGCTCAGCATGACCCTTTTGACGGCCAAACCCTTTTACCTCAGTGACCGTAAGGCCCTGAATGCCGATGGAAGATAACGCTTCACGCACATCTTCCAGTTTGAATGGTTTGATTACCACGGTAACCAGCTTCATAAGTCCCCTCCGCTCAGAATTCGTAATGGCAGCAGCTAACACACAGGGAATAAAGCAAGGGCTATGCCAGAAATGAAAAAGGACCGCATAGCGGCCCTTTTCACAACGAAAAGACAAGAATGGGGGAAGAATGCCTCAGAAAAGCATCCGTTTCGGCCAAAAACGCACCAAAACGGTGCGCGACGCGTTGCATTTTTGCACCACATTTATTCGCCACAAAACCACTGCCTGTTTATGGTGCATCAGGCGGTCAGCGACTCTTCCTGCGCGCTGGCCGCCAGCTCTTCACCGGCCAGCTGCAGCTGATACATCTGCCAGTAGCGCCCTTTTGCCGCCAGCAGTTGCTGATGATTACCACGCTCAACGGCCTGTCCGCGATGGAGCACCAGAATGGTATCGGCCTCCACGATCGTTGACAGGCGGTGCGCAATCACCACCAGGGTGGTGTGCTGGCGTACTTTGGCCAGCGCCTGCTGAATCGCCTGCTCGGTACCGGAATCGATATTTGCCGTCGCCTCATCGAGAATCAATATCTGCGGGGTATCGACCAGCACCCGTGCCAGTGCCAGCAACTGCTTCTGCCCTACGGAGAGATTATTCCCCTGCTCGCCCAACTGGGTGTAGATCCCTTCATCCATGCTGCGCGCCAGATCTGCCAGCTGCACCGATTCCAGCGCCTCCCAAACCTGCACCTCGCTGATGTCACGACCGAGGGTGACGTTGGCATAAAAGGTATCGGCCAGCACCACCGGATCCTGCTGCACCATCGCCACGCCCTGGCGCAAGGCGCTGTGGCTTAACGACGCGAGCGGACGCCCGTCGATGCGGATCTCCCCCTGGGTCAGCGGGTAGTAGCCCATCATCAGGCTGGCCAGGGTGCTTTTCCCGCTGCCGGTATGGCCCACCAGGGCCACAAAACCACGGGAGGGGATCTCCAGATTAATCTCTTTCAGCACCAGCCGATCGCCGCGGTAGGCAAACGACAGATCTTCGATGGATACTCTGCCGCTGCGCAACGGGGCATTATCCTGTCCCCACGCCTGGCGCGGGCGATCCATCAGTTCAAACACTCGCTCGCCGGCAACAACCGCCTGCTGGAGCATCGACTGCTGCGTCGTCAGCTCAATCAGCGGCTCATTCAGGCGCCCAAGGTAGCTGATAAAGGCATACAGTACCCCGACTTCAATCGTGCCGACGGCACTGAATCCAAACAACATCAGCAGCCCGCAGAGCACCAGGGTTGAAAACAGGCTCAACAACGGACGCAGGAGGAAACCGTCAAGGCGCAGCGTCTGCATACGCGCCAGATAGTGAGCGTGGCTGGCTTCACGCATCCGCTCACCGAACCGCGCCTGCTGGCGGAACTGCTGGATGACGCCCATGCCATTAATCACTTCATTAAAGCCATCGTTGATATCCGCCAGCCACGCACGTACTCGCCGCACAATAGGTGTGCTGTAACGTTGATAAATCAGCATGACAATCAACACTGCCGGGAAGATGGCCAGCGCCACCAGCGCCATCCGCCAGTCGAGGCTAAACATCGCCACCAGCATCGCGCCAATCAGCGCGGCGCTGCGCAGTACGGTCGCCACCACGGTCACATACAGGTCGCGAATGACTTCGGTGTCGTTGGTCACACGGGAGATCAACTGCCCAACCGGCTGGGTGTCAAACTCGCTGAGCGGCTGGCGCAGTGCCGCATCCATCACATCGCTTCGCAGTTGTTGTACCACGCCGACGGCGGCACGGTTAAACAGCAGCGACTGGTTATAGTGCAGGGTGGCCGCGAGGATCTGTAATCCAAGATAGGCCACCGCCAGACCGCACACCAGCTTCAGCGGCAGCGAATTCTTCGCCACCATATTATCGATAAAATAGCTGATCAGCAGCGGACCGCTGACTTCAGCAGCGGCGGCAATCCACATCATCACCACCGCAATAATCAGCGGCTTACGCCACGGAGAACCGTAAGCCAGCAGGCGTTTTAAGGTGGGCCAGAGTTCGGCAAAACTACGCATCGGTGGCCTCCTCGTGTTCTTGCGGCGCATCGTCCAGCGCCGCTTCCAGTTGCTGATAACGATACATATCGCGGTACCAGCCAGGTTGAGCCGCCAGCCCGTCGTGGCGACCGCGCTGGACGATATGCCCGTGCTGCATCACCAGAATTTCGCTGGCCTCCGTTAAGGCTGACAGACGATGGGCGCTGATGATCACCGTGCGCCCTTCGCCCCATTGCCGTAGGTTGTGCAGGATCTGGTGTTCTGTCCGGCCATCTACCGCCGACAATGCATCATCAAGGATCAGGATCTCCGCCTCAAGCAACAGCGCACGAGCAATCGATATACGTTGTTTCTGCCCCCCGGAGAGCATCACGCCGCGTTCACCCACTTCCGTTTCATACCCCTGAGGCAGACGCAGAATGTCGTCGTGTACGCTGGCCAGCCGCGCCGCGCGCTCAATTTGCTCCGGCGTCGCATCAGGCCTGCCGAGCGCAATGTTATTAGCGACGGTATCGGAAAACAGAAACGGCGTCTGGTTGACGACTGCCAGCCGGGCGCGCCAGCTATCGAGCTGCAGCTGGGTCAGGGGAATATCATGAAAACGAATATCCCCCTGGGTGACATCAAAGTGACGTTGGATCAGCGCCAAGATAGTACTTTTTCCCGAGCCGGTCGGCCCGCAAATACCCAGCATCTGCCCTGGCTGAAGCACAAAGCTCACCTTTTCCAGCGCAGCCTTATGCGCCTGCGGATAGATAAACTCGCGCACCGCAACATTCAACACGCCGCGACCTTCAGGCACCGGTTCACTACCATCGTTGACGGTTGGCGCCTCTTCGAGCATCGTGCGGATGCGGCTATAGGCCGCGCTGCCGCGCTCGACAATGTTAAACATCCACGCCAGCGCCAGCATCGGCCAGATCATCAGCCCGAGGTACATCACAAAGCTGGTCAACTGGCCGAGCGTCATGCTGCCCTGTATCACCATCCAGCTCCCTCCGCCGATTGCCAGCAGATTCGCGGTGCCAATGGCGATATAAATCGTCGGGTCGAATCGCGCATCAATGCGCGCCACGCGCATGTTTTTCTTTCCGGTATCCGCTGCATCGGCAGAGAACTGCGCCGACTGGCGATCTTCAAGACCAAACGCTTTGATCATGCGGATACTGGTCAGGCTCTCCTGGGTTCGGTCGTTCAGGCTGGAGAACGCCGCCTGCGCAA
Source organism: Klebsiella sp. R390 (assembly GCF_051131745.1). Lineage (NCBI taxonomy): Bacteria > Pseudomonadati > Pseudomonadota > Gammaproteobacteria > Enterobacterales > Enterobacteriaceae > Klebsiella > Klebsiella sp. R390. The sequence continues at coordinate 1,518,237 of NZ_CP180445.1, forward strand.
CGCGGAAACGTTCATGCAGCGCATCGCCGTTGCGCTTAATCACCAGCGCCATCACCGGCATCGGCAGCAGCGCCAGCAGCGTGAGCTGCCAGCTGATCTGCGTCGACATCACGATGAACACCGCGCAGCCCATCACCAGTGAGTCTACCAGGGTCAACACCCCTTCCCCTGCGGCAAAGACCACCCGGTCAACGTCGTTGGTCGCACGCGCGATCAGATCCCCGGTACGGTGGCGCAGGTAAAAGGCGGGATGCTGGCGGCTAAGCTGGCGATAAAAATCTTCCCGCAGCTCCACCGCCAGCTGATAGGACGCACCAAACAACAGTACGCGCCAGACGTAGCGCAGCAGATAGACCATCACCGCGATCAGCACCAACGAGCCGATCCACAACCAAATCGTCCCGGCGCTAAAATGTTGTCTGGTGACGCCATCAACCACGATCCCTACGACTTTCGGCGGGATCAGTTGTAAAATGGCGATAATGATCAGCAAGGCAATGGCACCGAGATAACGGCGCCACTCCCGGCGGAAGTACCAGCTGAGTTGGGCAAATAATCGCAAGCAGTAAAATCCTGAGTGTGTCAATCGTCGCGGCAAGCGCCGCTAATCAATAGGTAAGGCCGTAGTGTATTTTATCTGTTCCATCGCGAAACTCGAAGTGACATCAGACAACCCCGGCACGCTGTTCACCAGCCGTTTATAAAAATCATCGTAGCGTTTCATGTCCGCCACCTGCACTCGCAGCAGGTAATCGTACTCTCCTGCCATACGCCAGAAGCCAAGGACTTCCGCCATCTGGGTGACTTCACTGACAAAGCGGCAGTACCAGTCGCTGCTGTGGTGCTGGGTTTTAATCAGCACAAATGCCGTCAGACCAAGGCCCAGTTTTTCTGCATCCAGCAGCGCCACGCGCCCCCGCAGGATACCCTCATCTTCCAGGCGCTTCAGCCGTTTCCAGCAGGGAGTGGTGGTCAGATTAACGGCATCGGCCAGCGCCTGCAAAGAGAGGGTGCAGTCGGTTTGCAGCAGAGAAAGCAGCTTACGGTCAATTTTATCTAACATTGGGCGCTCTCGGAGAAAATTTCACTCCCTACAGTGTAATCGAAAGGCTAAATAGCAACAATTTTTCCTCACACTTCCGCTAAGCTGGGCACAAAATGACAAACAGGAAACAACGATGAATAGCGCCTGGGTAAAACATGCCATTAGTGAAATTAACGCCGATTATCAGCGTTCCGCCGACACGCACCTTATTCGCCTGGCGCTGCCCGGGTTCCCAGGTATCCAGATCTATCTGAAGGATGAGAGCACCCATCCTACCGGCAGCCTGAAGCACCGCCTGGCCCGTTCACTTTTCCTGTACGGCCTGTGCAATGGCTGGATTAAGGAAGGCACCACGATCATTGAAGCGTCTTCCGGCTCAACCGCCGTGTCTGAAGCCTATTTTGCTCGTCTGCTGGGCCTGCCGTTTATCGCCGTGATGCCGTCCTGCACGGCAAAACGCAAAATCGAACAAATTGAGTTTTATGGCGGCCGCTGCCATTTCGTCGAAAGTGCGTGTGAAATCTATGCCGCCTCCGAGATGCTGGCCCGCGAACTGAACGGCCATTATATGGACCAGTTTACCTTCGCCGAGCGCGCAACAGACTGGCGCGGCAACAACAATATTGCAGACAGCATTTTCCGCCAGATGACCCATGAACCACATCCGCAGCCCTCTTACATCGTGATGAGCGCCGGTACCGGGGGAACCTCAGCGACCATTGGCCGCTATATCCGCTGTCAGGGGTATGACACGCAGTTACTGGTCGTTGATCCACAAAACTCGGTATTCCTCGATTACTGGCAGAGCCGCGATAGCACACTGCGCAGCACCATCGGAAGTAAAATCGAGGGGATAGGTCGCCCGCGGGTCGAACCGTCATTTATCCCGGATGTAGTCGATGACATGCTGCGGGTGCCGGACGCGGCCAGCGTCGCCACCGCTCTGTGGCTGGAAACGCTGTTGGGTCGGAAGGTTGGTGCCTCTACCGGGACCAATATGTGGGGCGTGCTCGAGCTTGCCGTGCAAATGCGTGCAGAAGGACGCAGCGGCTCCATTGTCACCCTGCTGTGCGATAGCGGCGAGCGCTATCTCGAAAGCTATTACAACCCGCAGTGGGTGGCGAGCCATATTGGCGATATCGCGCCGTGGCAGGCAAAAATTACGGCGATGGTAAACGGACAATAAAAAAAGCCAGACACCGAGGTGTCTGGCTGCTGGAAGGGTCTATTTATTCGGGGGAATAAGGAAGATCAGGATTATCCAGCCAATGCGTTAAAAAATGAGAGACCGCCTCGTGGCGACAGTCCCCGATAACCGGTAAATGCGGCAGCTCGGCTTTGAGCTGCGGCATCGCGTTGCCCATAATCACGCCGCGCCCGACGCTTCCCAGCATCTCGCGGTCGTTCATGGCGTCGCCGAACGCCATACAATCCTGCATCGACACGCCAATATGCTGGCCAAGCACCGCCAGCGCAGCGCCTTTATTGCAGCCATTCGGCAGCACTTCCAGGCAATCGAACGCAGAGAAACAGATATGTGCCCGTTCGCCGAGCGCTTCAGCCAGCTGAACCTGGAGGCGCTGGAGATCGTCGTGATCGCCGCAGAAGCACACCTTGGTGACTTTATTGCCCGGCATCCGCTTTGGATCGGCAATCTGATAGCGAAAGCCGCTGAAAATATGCGCTTTCAGCAGCTCGGGCATCTCTTGCCCGGTAAACCAGCCCTGGTCATTAAATACGTGCATGCTGGCTGCGGTGTCCCAGTGACGGTGAAGCACCGTCTCCGCGACATCCGGGGTCAGATCGCTGCGGTGCAGCTCTTCGCCGTTCAGAGTATGGATCCGCGTACCGTTGCCGGTAATTAAGTAGGCATCCAGCGCAAACTCACCGATAACATGGCGCATTTCCAGCGCATGGCGTCCCGTGGCAAAAGTCAGGGTGATATCACGCTCACGCAGACGTCTGAGCGTCGCGAGCGTCGTCGTTCCCAGACGATGGTCCGGCATCAACAACGTGCCGTCCATATCAAATGCAGCGAGTCTTGCCATGTTCTGCTCCCCAGAGCGTGATGAGTTTTGCTTGAGTTCCAGTATTGCCTGAGATATACGGAAGTAATAGTGAATAGATAGATTATATTGTTCCGGATTTATCACTGGCCTCAGAGGCAGCTAAAAGGATAACGTGTAATGAGGTTATTAAATCGCCTGAACCAGTACCAGCGCCTCTGGCAGCCCTCGTCCGGCGCACCGCAGCAGGTCACCGTCGGCGAGCTATCTGCCCGTTGTTTTTGCAGCGAGCGCCATATTCGAACCCTGCTTCGCCAGGCCCAGCAGGCCGGCTGGTTGAGCTGGCAGTCCAGCGCCGGGCGTGGGAAGCGCGGCACCCTGACATTTCATCGCTCGCCGGAAACGCTACGGAACGAGATGATGGAGCTGGCATTGAACAACGGGCAGCAGAAAAATGCGCTGGAGCTGGCTCAACTGGCGACGGGCGAGCTTAAGGCCCTGCTCTCACCGTTTCTTGGCGGCCAGTGGCAGAACAATACGCCGACCCTGCGTATTCCCTATTATCGCCCGCTCGATCCGCTTCAGCCGGGTTTCTTACCTGGTCGCGCGGAACAGCATCTGGCCGGACAGGTCTTCTCTGGCCTGACGCGATTTGATGCGCAAAGCCGCTCTCCAGTCGGAGATTTGGCCCACCACTGGCAGATTTCAGCTGACGGCCTGCGCTGGCAGTTCTTTATTCGCTCAACGCTGTTCTGGCATAACGGCGATTCTCTGGAAACCGCGCAGATCCAGCAGCGTTTACTCATGTTGCTCAGGATACCGGCCCTGCGCACGCTGTTTGCCAGCATTAAACAGATCGATGTGACGCATGCTCAGTGCCTGACGATCACCTTGTTTCGCCCGGACTTTTGGCTGCCGTTTCGCCTCGCCAGCTATTGTAGCGTACTGGCCCATCCCGACGATCCGACGGTCGGTAGCGGTCCGTTCCGCCTGGCGCTGTTCAGCCCTGAACTGGTTCGACTGGAAAATCATCCGCGTTATCATCTGAACCACCCCCTGATTCAGGCGGTGGAGTACTGGATAACCCCCCAGTTATTTGAACAAAACCTTGGCACCAGCTGTCGCCACCCGGTGCAAATTACCATTGGCGATCCGGATGAGCTTACTAATCTGCGCCAGGTCAGCAACAGCATCAGCCTCGGTTTTTGTTATCTGGCGCTGCACCAGAGCCCCCGGCTCAGCAACGCCCAGGCACAGCGTCTGGTGTCGTTAATTCATCGTTCTTCACTGCTGGAAACCCTTCCTCTTGACGAAGATCTGATCACTCCCAGCAACGAGGTTCTTCCCGGATGGGCGATCCCTCATGGACCGGAGAACCAGGATGTCCCGTTACCAAAACGACTTACGCTGCTGTACCACCTGCCCGTCGAACTGCATACGATGGCAGAACAGCTTCGCCTACGGCTTGCCGCACTTGACTGCGAACTGACGCTCATTTTTTACGATGCGAAAAACTGGCAGGGTTGCCAGGATCTGCCGCAGGCGGATCTCATTATGGGCGATCGTCTAATCGGTGAATCACCGGAATACACTCTGGAGCAGTGGCTACGCTGCGATGCAATGTGGCCCAATGTGTTGACCGGAGCGCAATATGCCCATTTACAGGCGACCCTCGACGCCGTTCAGACCCAGCCAGAAGAACGCAGCCGTAACGACGCCCTGCGCAACGTGTTCAACAGACTGATGGACGACGCCATTATGACGCCGCTGTTCAATTACAATTATCGTATTAGTGCTCCGCCGGGGGTGAACGGCCTGCAGCTTAATGCGCGCGGCTGGTTCGATTTCACCTGCGCCTGGCTACCGGCATCTGCGCCGTGATGAAGCTGGTCGCCGCGCCCATCAAGCGCTACCATATTGCTTTCACTTTGATTGTCAGGAATTGCTATGAAACGCGCCGTAGTTGTCTTCAGCGGAGGACAAGATTCAACGACCTGCCTGGTGCAGGCTCTGAAACAGTATGATGAAGTGCACTGCGTCACTTTTGATTATGGCCAACGCCACCGCGCGGAAATTGACGTCGCTCGTGAACTGGCGCTGAAACTGGGTGCCGTGGCGCATAAGGTGCTGGACGTCACGCTGCTCAACGAGCTAGCCGTCAGCAGCCTGACCCGCGATAGCATCCCGGTACCGGACTATGAGCCGAATGCCGACGGTATCCCAAATACCTTCGTGCCTGGACGCAATATCCTGTTTTTAACGCTGACGGCAATTTACGCCTATCAGGTTAAGGCTGAAGCGATCATCACCGGCGTCTGCGAGACCGATTTTTCCGGCTACCCGGACTGCCGCGACGAGTTCGTCAAGGCACTCCACCATGCGGTCAGCCTGGGCATGGCAAAAGATATCCGCTTCGAGACGCCGCTGATGTGGCTGAATAAAGCTGAAACCTGGGCCCTGGCTGATTACTGGGGTCAACTGGAACTGGTGCGCAATGACACCCTGACCTGCTATAACGGGATTAAAGGTGATGGCTGCGGGCAATGTGCCGCCTGTAACCTGCGCGCCAACGGTCTGAAACAGTACCAGGACGATAAAACTGCCGTAATGGCGCTGATGAAGCAGAAAACCGGGCTAAAATAACCGGTTATTTCCCGGGGCAGCGCGACGCGCCTGCCCGGGCTATCGGATCGCAGTCTGCTGAGGACGCGTAGCCAACCAAGTGCGCAGCCCCGCCTTCGGGAATCCCCCCGCTGGCGAGGCTATAAACCAATCGACCACCGCTCTCAGCGCATCTCCATCTCTTCAAGCTTCTCGCGCAACTCGCCGTCCAGCGGTAGTGCCTTTTGAGTTTTTAAATCGATGCAGACAAAAGTGATCGCCGCATCGGCCACCACGTCGCCCTCTGGATTCAGGGTAACCACCTGATTTAAGGTGCCGCTTTTACCATTAAGCTGTTGCAGATGGCTGGTCACGGTTAACACATCCCCCAGCACCGCCGGGCGACGATAGTTAATATTGATATTCACCACCACAAAGGCGATGTTGCGAGCGGTCATCCAGTGGAACGCGGCGCTGTTTTCCAGGCCATCCCAACGCGCCTCTTCCAGAAACTCAAGGTAGCGAGCGTTATTGACGTGCTGATAAACATCCAGGTGATATCCACGAACTTTGATTTGTGTCTGCATAGCGCAAATGCCTTAGTCTTATTGTCATATTGAGGTCAGAGGTCACACCACTTTCGTGACCTCTTTAGTCTGGCAAAGATTTGCGGCTGTGCAAGCCCGGAACGAAAAATTACAGCATCAGATGCGCCAGGTTTCGCTCTACCAGAGAGAGCCCCATTCCGGGCACCTGCTTGAGATCGTCCACCGTTTTAAATGGCCCGAACTCTTCGCGATAGCTGACAATCGCCTGGGCTTTTTTCAGACCGACGCCGTTCATCGCCTGCATCAGCTCTTCCGCGCTGGCGCTGTTGATGCTGACTCTGGCCTCCCCCGCTGCGGCTTTTAACGCCGCCGGTGCTTTTGCCTGCGGCGACGGCACGCTCTCGTGCTTGACCGCCGCTGCCGCTTTATCGCTGGTCGGTGCCGCCAGCACCGTCTGGCTTCCCGCCGCCCAAAGTAACACGGTTGCGGCCATCATCGTTTTAACATCTTGTTTCATGCTGTGATCTCCTTGTGTGTAGACAGCACGGACACCATAGCGAGGGAGAAAAAAGCGAGCAAAAGCCGATCGACAGAAATGGAAAAGGCCGCGAAAGCGGCCTTTGAGGATTACATCACGTTACTGATTTTTGCGAAGCGTCACGAGATTACTGCTGCTGGTCGATGGTATCGCCGAGCTTAATTTTCGCGGTCTTACGCAGGTTGCTCATCAGCGCTTCGAAAGCAATCTGAGCGTTGTTCTGGGTAATACCCTGAACCATCGCGGCTTTCTGCGCTTCCGGCATATCGCCCGGTTTCACCTCGTCCAGCGCGAGCAGAACCACGTTACCTTTCAGATCGCTACCGATACCGTAGGTCGGTTTACCCGGCTGCGGCAACGGCAGTGCAAACGCTGCCTGGCTTAATGGATCCTGACCGGTACGTGCCAGCGTCTGTGCGGAACCGAAGCTTAAACCAGCGGCTTTCAACGCCTCGTCACCTTTACCGTCTTTCAGCGCGGTCAGCAATTTATCTGCATCCAGTTTCGCCTGCTGTTCAGCTTTGGTGTGCTTCACGATGTCGGTAACCTGATCTTTCACGTCCGCCAGCGGTTTGACCGCTTCCGCTTTATGCTCACTGATACGCAGAACAAATGCGCGATCGCCATCCACGGTGATGATATCGGAGTTGCTACCCGGCGAACCGTTCTCGCCCACCAGACCACCGTTGAAGATGGCATCGGAAACCGGTTTAAAGTTCAGCTCTTCCGGCAGATTGTCGCGACCAAACCAGCCGGTTTCGCTCACTTTCACGTCCGCAGCCTGCGCCGCGCCTGCCAGTGATTCGTTATCGTTGCTGGCCGCATCGCTTACTTTTTGCTGCAGTGCGTAGTAGGCATCCAGCGCTTTTTCCTGTTTCACTTTCGCCGCGATATCATCACGAACGTCAGCCAGAGGTTTCACTTTCGCCGGCTGAACGTCATCAAGGCGCACAACCAGGAAGCCGACAGAGGATTTGATCACGCCGGACAGTTGGCCTTTCTCTTTCAGGCCGGCATTTTTCAGCTCCGGCACCGTTGCAGCATCTTCCATCCAGCCCATATCGCCGCCATTGCGGGCAGAGATAATGTCGGTAGATTTTTCTTTCGCCAGGGTGGCGAAATCAGCCCCTTTCTTCAGCTCGTCAACCACGGCCTGGGCATCGGCTTCGGTTTTGGTCTGAATCACGCTGTAGCGGTTACGCTGCGGCTGAGTGAACTGATCCTGGTGCTGGTCATACCAGGACTGAATCTCCTGGTCAGAAACGTTTTCCTGCATGCTAGCGGCATCCATTTTGATGTAGCTAACACGGAACTGCTCTGGCGCCATGAAACGCGCCTGATTCTGCTGGTAGTATGCGTCAACTTCCGCATCGGTCACCGTCTGTTTCGCCGCCAGCGCGTTAACATCAATGGTCGCTTCACGCACCACACGCTGCTGCGAAACCAGCGCTGCAAGCTCATCGGACTCACCGGTCAACATAAAGTCGGTGCCGGCAATGGCGTTAACCAGTTGCTGCGTGGTCAGCTGGTTACGCAGCGCCTGTGCATACTGGTCGGTAGTCATCCCCATTTGGCCCACGATGCTGCCAAAGCGTTCGTTACTAAATTTGCCGTCCGTCTGGAAAGCCTGGGTCTGGAAGATCGCCTGTTTGACCTGGGCGTCGCTGACGCTCAGATTTAGTTCGCGGGCATACTGATCCAGCAGGGACTCATCAATCAGACGGTTCAGCACCTGCTGACGCATGGTTTTCATGTAGTTTTCGTTAGCTGCCAGTTCCGAAAACTGATCGCCAAGCTGCTGCTGCATACGATTACGTTCGCTGGCAACGGCATTCTCAAACTGTGAACGACCAATCTCCTGGTCATTAACTTTCGCGGCATAGTTGCTGCTGCCGCCAATCAGGTAACCACTTACCCCGGTCAATATGAACGAGACAATGATGATACCGAAAATAATCTTGAGCACGACGCTGTTCGCGGCCGTGCGTAGGTTGTCCATCATGGTGTAACAACGCTCCGCTGTAGATGACTTTAGCTCGCGCAGCATAGCACGTGATGGCTGCCGCGCGTGAGGACCTATTTTGACAAGAAAATGGGGTGATTGTCAGCCCACAAGTGCGCATAAACACACATAAAGTCGGGTTCTGGACAAAGAAAAAAGGCACATCTCACGATGCGCCCTTGTATTTCGTCACCTTCCCTGACGGGAACTTGATCAGTTTACTGCGTCTTTCAGCGCTTTACCGGCACGGAAACCCGGAACTTTAGCGGCGGCAATAGTAATTTCTTTACCGGTTTGCGGGTTGCGGCCAGTACGGGCAGCGCGCTCTTTTACCGCAAAGGTACCAAACCCAACCAGCGCAACATCATCCCCAGCTTGCAGAGATTCAGTAACAGAAGCAATTAAAGCATCTAACGCACGTCCGGCTGCAGCTTTAGAAATGTCCGCACCCGCAGCAATTTTGTCAATCAGTTGAGATTTATTCACTGTTCTCTTCCTCTCTTTATAATTTATATCGCACCAGAATCCTTCGTGGTGCGACCGCGCAGCAGTTATATCAGGACTGTCATGCCCTTACAACAGAGTTGTAGATGACCCCCTGCCAGCGATCTAAGTTAGCTATACAAAAAAAGGCTGGCAAGTACGATTTTACTTCCCAGCCCCACTTTTCTTAACGCTATTTGCGCGAAATCACTATTTTGTGGTGACGATCTGCATGCCAAAAGGCTCATTCTGCAACGCAAGTGTCAGAACTTCTTCGATTCGTTTCACCGGATGAATGTTTAAATCAGCGATAACGTTGTCAGGAATTTCTTCCAGATCGCGTTTATTTTCATCAGGAATCAGAACAGTCTTAATGCCACCGCGATGCGCTGCCAGCAGTTTTTCCTTCAGACCACCGATCGGCAGCACCTGGCCACGCAGGGTAATTTCCCCGGTCATCGCGACATCGGCGCGTACCGGATTCCCGGTCAGGCAGGAGACCAGCGCGGTGCACATGGCAATACCGGCACTCGGACCATCTTTCGGCGTTGCCCCTTCAGGAACGTGGACGTGAATGTCGCGTTTTTCGTAGAAATCCGAGTTAATACCCAGTTTATCCGCACGAGAACGCACCACCGTCAACGCCGCCTGAATAGACTCTTGCATCACTTCACCCAACGAACCGGTGTAGGTCAGCTTGCCTTTACCCGGCACGCAGGCGGTTTCAATGGTCAGCAGATCGCCGCCCACTTCCGTCCACGCCAGACCGGTAACCTGGCCAACACGATTTTCGCTATCCGCACGACCGTAGTCGTAGCGCTGTACGCCGAGGAAATCATGCAGGTTTTCGCCATTAATCGTGATGTGCTTCAGGGACTTATCCAGCAGCAGCTGTTTCACCGCTTTACGGCACAGTTTGGAGATTTCACGCTCCAGTCCACGCACGCCAGCTTCACGGGTGTAGTAACGAATAATCCCGACAATCGCGCTGTCCTCAACGGTCAGCTCGCCTTTTTTCAGCGCATTACGCTCAATCTGTTTTGACAGCAGGTGGCGTTTGGCAATGTTCAGTTTTTCATCTTCGGTGTAACCGGACAGACGAATCACTTCCATACGATCCAGCAGCGGTGCTGGAATGTTCATGGAGTTAGAGGTTGCCACGAACATGACATCGCTGAGGTCGTAGTCCACTTCCAGATAATGGTCGTTAAAGGCCACGTTTTGTTCTGGATCCAACACCTCCAGCAGCGCCGAAGCCGGATCGCCGCGCATGTCAGAAGACATTTTATCGATCTCATCAAGCAGGAACAGCGGGTTTTTAACGCCCACTTTCGCCATTTTCTGGATCAATTTGCCCGGCATGGAGCCAATGTAGGTACGACGATGGCCGCGAATTTCCGCTTCATCACGCACGCCGCCCAGCGCCATACGCACGTACTTACGTCCGGTGGCTTTGGCGATAGATTGGCCCAGAGAGGTCTTACCCACCCCCGGCGGCCCTACCAGGCACAGAATTGGCCCTTTGAGCTTGTTCACGCGGCTCTGCACTGCAAGATACTCAAGGATACGATCCTTCACGCGCTCAAGGCCGTAATGGTCAGTATCGAGGACTTCCTGAGCCTGACGCAGATCTTTTTTGACTTTGCTGCGCGCATTCCACGGCACCTGCACCATCCAGTCGATATAGCCACGTACGACGGTCGCTTCCGCCGACATCGGTGACATCATCTTCAGTTTTTGCAGTTCCGCTTCGGTTTTTTCTTTTGCCTCTTTCGGCATTTTCGCCGCGTCGATCTTACGCTTCAGCGCTTCGTTCTCGTCCGGGGCATCGTCCATCTCGCCGAGCTCTTTCTGGATGGCCTTCATCTGCTCATTCAGATAATACTCACGCTGAGATTTCTCCATCTGTTTTTTCACACGGTTGCGAATACGCTTCTCAACCTGCAGCAGATCGATTTCCGATTCCATCATCGCCATCAGATATTCCAGACGTTCGTTGATGTCGGACATCTCGAGGACGGACTGCTTATCAGCCAGCTTCAGAGGCATGTGGGCAGCGATGGTGTCGGCCAGGCGTGCAGGATCGTCGATGCTGTTGAGCGACGTCAGCACTTCTGGCGGGATTTTTTTGTTCAGCTTGATGTAGCCTTCAAACTGACTAATCGCGGTGCGCACCAGTACTTCCTGCTCGCGCTCTTCGATTGCTGGCGATTCGAGATACTCCGCTTTAGCAGAGAAATGCTCGCCGTTGTCAGATAACGCAGAAATACGCGCGCGCTGCAGGCCTTCAACCAGCACTTTGACGGTGCCATCAGGCAGCTTCAACATCTGTAAAATTGACGCCACGGTCCCGACGGTGAAAAGATCATTTACACCCGGCTCATCCGTCGAAGCTTCTTTCTGCGCAACCAGCATGATTTTTTTATCATGGTCCATAGCCGCTTCAAGACAACGGATAGATTTTTCCCGCCCTACAAACAGGGGTATGACCATGTGCGGATAAACCACCACATCGCGCAACGGCAATACGGGGATTTCAATGCGTTCAGAACGCTCAGGATTCATAGAGCTCTCTCTTAGTTTAAAGTCCGCCAGGTAGCCAGCGGCACGACCTTCCATCGCGACGCTGTTAATATGTAAACCAGTATATGGGGATGTATTCCACACATTCAACGGCAGGAATGCAGGAAAAATAAAAGGGGAGATAAAATCCCCCCTTTTTGGTTAACTGCTTGAGCAATTTGGTGAATTATTCACCAGATGCTTGTTGTGCTTCCGGTTTACCGTAGATCAGCAGCGGCTTGCTTTGGCCATCAATCACCGAAGCGTCAATCACCACTTTTTCGACGTCATCCATCGACGGCAGATCGTACATGGTATCCAGCAGTGCAGCTTCAACGATTGAACGCAGGCCACGGGCACCGGTTTTACGCGCCATCGCTTTTTTAGCGATCGCATCCAACGCTTCATCACGGAACTCCAGCTCCGCACCTTCCAGATTGAACAATGCCTGATACTGTTTGGTCAGGGCATTCTTCGGCTCTTTCAGGATCTGGATCAGCGCGTCCTCGCTCAGCTCGTTCAGGGTCGCTACGACCGGCAGACGGCCGATAAACTCCGGAATCAGACCAAATTTGATCAGATCTTCCGGCTCAACCTGGGACAGCAGCTCGCCTTCGCTGGCTTTGTCGGATTTCGCCTTCACCGTCGCGCCGAAACCAATACCTGAGCCGGTTTCAACGCGGTGGGAGATGACCTTATCCAGACCGGCAAACGCCCCGCCGCAGATAAACAGAATCTTGGAGGTATCAACCTGCAAGAATTCCTGCTGCGGATGCTTGCGGCCACCCTGCGGCGGCACAGCAGCCACGGTACCTTCGATCAGCTTCAGCAGCGCCTGCTGCACGCCTTCCCCTGATACATCACGGGTGATCGACGGGTTATCGGATTTACGAGAAATCTTGTCGATTTCATCGATATACACGATACCGCGCTGTGCTTTCTGCACGTCGTAGTCGCATTTCTGCAACAGTTTTTGAATGATGTTTTCGACGTCTTCACCCACGTAACCGGCTTCAGTCAGGGTGGTGGCGTCCGCCATCGTAAACGGAACATCCAGCAGGCGCGCCAGCGTTTCGGCCAGCAGCGTTTTACCGGAGCCAGTCGGCCCGATCAGCAGAATGTTACTTTTACCCAGCTCAACGCCGTTGCTGGTGTCACCATTGCGCAGACGTTTGTAGTGGTTGTAGACCGCGACGGCCAGCACCTTTTTCGCCGGTTCCTGACCGATAACGTAATCGTCCAGATGGTGGCGAATTTCGTGCGGCGTCGGCAGCGCACTGCGCTCGCGATGCGGCGCAACTTCTTTAATCTCTTCGCGAATGATGTCGTTACATAAGTCAACGCATTCGTCGCAGATATACACGGATGGCCCGGCGATCAGCTTACGCACTTCATGCTGGCTTTTGCCGCAAAAAGAGCAATACAACAGTTTGCCCGAACCATCTTTGCGTTTATCTGTCATGAGTCCAAACCTCTTATTAAGTTCTTTGTGCCGCACACGACGACGCAAATGCCATTCTCAGGCGCAAGCCGCTCATCAGCGTTGTGCCGCCTTACTCCAGACAAGTATAGCGGCACCCTCACGCCAGGGGCATCAATTACGATGGGTCAAAATGGAATCGACCAGGCCGTATTCCACCGCTTCAGAGGCGGAAAGGAAACGATCACGCTCGGTGTCGGTCTCAATCTGCTCCAGGGATTTACCCGTATGGTGTGCCATCAGTTCATTCATCCGACCCTTCACTTTCAGGATCTCACGGGCGTGAATCTCGATATCCGTCGCCTGACCCTGATAGCCGCCCAGCGGCTGGTGGATCATGACGCGAGAGTTCGGCAGGCAGAAACGCTTGCCTTTTGCCCCTGCGGTTAACAGGAAGGCGCCCATTGAACACGCCTGGCCCATACAAATGGTGCTCACGTCAGGCTTGATGAACTGCATGGTGTCGTAAATCGACATCCCGGCGGTGATCACCCCGCCCGGAGAGTTAATGTATAAATAAATGTCTTTTTCCGGGTTTTCTGCTTCCAGAAAAAGCATCTGCGCCACAATCAGGTTCGCCATGTGGTCTTCTACCTGGCCGGTCAGAAAGATGACGCGTTCCTTGAGCAGACGGGAATAGATATCAAAAGAACGTTCACCGCGCGAGGTCTGTTCAATGACCATCGGCACCAGGGCCATATGGGGTGCAAAGTTATCTCGTTCGCCACTGTATGACATTTCCGTCTCCTGGATAAAATTTGAATAAACCTGCCGCACTGATTGTAACCTTATGGACGGATTATCAGCCAGAGCCTTCTACCCGTCATCGCTCAAATTAGCTGGATATCAGACGAATGCCGGCAACCTGAACAATTCTGGGAAATCACGTGTCGTCATTATGCATGATTCCACATGTGCAGTTTCGTCTCCTCGTAATGGGGACGATGCAATCATAATTCAAGCATAACAAGCTTTTGTCGTAACGCTATCATTGATATCGCGTTTTCACACTCATCCTGAGGCTATCGTTGCGATAAAAAAAACCCGCGCCTCTCGGCAACGGGTTTTACCTGAACGTTAAACCTGGTAGGCGAAATTACGCCTGCTGGTTCATCAGTTCGTTGAAGGTAGTGGCTTTTTCAGACACTTTGGCTTTTGCCAGAACGGCTTCAACAGCCTGCTCTTCCAGCGCAACGTTACGCATGTTGTCCATCAGTTCTTTGTTTTTGCTGTAGAACTCAACAACTTCTTTCGGATCTTCGTAAGCGGAAGCCATCTCTTCGATCAGGCCTTTAACGCGCTCTTCGTCAGCTTTCAGCTCGTTGGTACGAATAACTTCGCCCAGCAGCAGACCAACAACAACGCGGCGTTTAGCCTGCTCTTCAAACAGTTCGCGCGGCAGTTCCAGCGCCTGGTTCTCGTTGCCACCAAAACGCTGAGCAGCCTGACGACGCAGAACGTCGATTTCGCTGTCGATCAGTGCAGCCGGGACATCGATGTCGTTAGCCTTGACCAGACCTTCGATAGCCTGAGACTTCACGCGGTTACGCACGGCGCCTTTCAGCTCGCGATCCATGTTTTTACGCACTTCAGCGCGCAGACCTTCTACGGAACCATCTTCAACGCCAAAACGTTTGATGAATTCAGCAGTCAGTTCCGGCAGTTCACGTTCTTCAACTTTTTTCAGGTTGATGACGAATTTAGCTGCTTTACCTTTCAGGTTTTCTGCGTGGTATTCTTCCGGGAAGGTCACGTCGATAGTGAATTCTTCGCCAGCTTTGTGACCTTTGATGCCGTCTTCAAAGCCTGGGATCATACGGCCCTGGCCCATTGCCAGTACGAAGTCAGTCGCTTTGCCGCCTTCGAACTCTTCGCCGTCAACAGAACCGGTGAAATCAACGGTGACGCGATCTTCTGCATCAACAGCGCCGTCTTTGTCTTTCCAGTTAGCCTGCTGCTTACGCAGGGTGTCCAGCATGGTGTCGACGTCAGCTTCGGTCACTTCAACAACCGGTTTTTCAACTTCGATTGCTTCCAGACCCTGCAGTTCAACTTCCGGGTAAACTTCGAATTCTACCGCGTAGGTGAAGTCTTCACCCAGCTTGTATTCGCCTGGAACGTAGTTCGGCGCACCGGCCGGATTGATTTTCTCTTTGATGATAGCGTCAACGAAATGACGGCTCATCAGGTCACCCAGCACGTCCTGGCGAACGGATGCGCCATAACGCTGAGCAACAACATTCATCGGCACTTTCCCTTTACGGAAGCCGTCAATGCGAACTTTTTTCGCCACGTTGACCAGCTCGCTTTTGACAGCATTCTCGATGCTGTCAGCGGCGATAGTAATCGTTACACGGCGCCCAAGGCCCTGAGTGGTTTCAACTGAAACTTGCATCTTGTTACCTCAAAAAAATCACAGTGCTCGGTCAACTCTGGAAGCGCGTGTCAGTGGCTTCGCAGAACCGGGATGCCCTCTTCAAATCAGAAACACATTCCCTGTCGTCAGAATCATCCCGAAGACATTCATAATATAAGACGCGGCATTATAGCGGCATCACTTTTGTGAGTCGAGAACGGTTGTCGCCCACTGCTGCGGCATTTTTCACAATTCCCGCGCAAATTTGCCTTAAAAAGTGCCCACTGAGCACATTTTCAGGCAAAACAAAACGGCCCGTAGGCCGTTTTTGGATAAATCTTCACGCAACATACTGGAAAAGCTCCGGCAGTTGCAAATGCGATTTCTAGGCGATGCTTCCTGCTCCGCGACAAGGAGGAGACGCAAAGATGGTGTCCTGAAGCCCTTCCCACTCTTTAATCGTATAGGTATGCAACGCCAGCGCGTGCACGGTGCTCGACAGTTCCTCGGTCAACGTACCGTAAATCATCCGGTGACGATTAAGGAAACGCTCGCCGGTAAAACGATCGCTAACCAACACCACTTTAAAATGACTTTCAGAACCCGCAGGCACATTGTGGCGATAGCTTTCATCCACGACTTCGAGATACACCGGGTCGAACGCTGCTCTAAGTTTTGCTTCGATCTGCTCACGTATCATCATGAATTTTCTCCTCCGACAACGCTGAGATGCCGCCATTCCTTTTAAATGTTAGCCGCTTTTACCGCTTCCATTAGGGGAAAACAACAAAAAATTAGCATTCTTCTTATATTTTCATTCAAAAGTATTTAGTTTACTCACTGTTGACGCCAGAACGCCCGCCAGGATCGCGATAAAAATGGGTAAAGGTCATAAAACAGACAACGCGATGAAATTACATGCGTTGCCACTTCCCCTCGCCGTTGGCAATGTTATGATGGCGGGAATCTTTCTCAATTACCCGACATAGCTTGAACTACAGCAACAGCCGCTAACGCCCCTGTAGCATCAAATATGACGAGTAAAACCACCCCCTGCGTTGAGACCCTGAACATGTTTAAGAAAATTCTTTTTCCTTTGGTCGCGCTGTTTATGCTGGCAGGATGCGCTACGCCACCGACCACCATTGATGTATCGCCGAAAATGAGCCTGCCACAGCAGGATCCGAGCCTGATGGGCGTAACCGTCAGCATTAACGGCGCTGACCAGCGTCCGGACCAGGCGCTGGCAAAAGTGACGCGCGATAACCAGCAGGTCACACTGACCGCCTCCCGCGATCTGCGTTTCCTGCTGCAGGAAGTGCTTGAAAAACAAATGACCGCTCGCGGTTATATGATCGGACCGAACGGTGCCGTTGACCTGCAGATCATCGTCAACAAACTGTATGCCGATGTCTCCCAGGGTAACGTGCGTTACAACATCGCCACCAAGGCCGATATTGCGATTATCGCTACCGCCGCTAACGGCACTAAGATGACCAAAAATTATCGCGCCAGCTATTCTGTTGAAGGTGCCTTCCAGGCCTCTAACCAGAACATTGCTAATGCTGTCAACAGCGTCCTGACCGATACCATCGCCGATATGGCGCAGGACACCAGCATTCACGATTTCATCAAGCAAAACGCACGTTAATCTGTTGGTAAACCCGGCCTCGCGCCGGGTTTACGCTATAAGCCATGTCTAATCATTATTTACGCATTTTTCAGCAGCCTAAATCAGCTATCCTGCTGATTCTCGGTTTTGCTTCTGGTTTACCGCTTGCTTTGACCTCAGGCACGCTCCAGGCGTGGATGACGGTTGAAAATATCGATCTGAAAACCATCGGCTTCTTCTCTCTTGTTGGCCAGGCTTACGTCTTTAAGTTTCTCTGGTCGCCCTTAATGGACCGCTACACACCGCCGTTCCTTGGCCGGCGCCGCGGCTGGCTCCTGACCACACAATGCCTGCTGTTGATTGCCATTGCGGCGATGGGATTCCTTGAGCCCGCGACTCAGTTGCGCTGGATGGCTGCCCTGGCGGTGGTTATCGCCTTCTGTTCTGCGTCCCAGGATATTGTCTTCGACGCCTGGAAAACCGATATTCTTCCGGCAGAAGAGCGTGGTACCGGCGCAGCGATTAGCGTACTGGGCTATCGCTTAGGGATGCTGGTTTCTGGCGGACTGGCGCTGTGGCTGGCCGATCGCTGGCTGGGCTGGCAGGGCATGTACTGGCTGATGGCCGCGCTGCTGATCCCCTGCATTATTGCCACGTTGCTGGCACCGGAGCCGAGCGACGTTATTCCGGTCCCGAGGAGCCTCGAGCAGGCTGTCGCGGAGCCGTTGCGCGATTTCTTCGGACGCAACAACGCCTGGCTGATTCTGTTGTTGATCGTCCTTTATAAGCTCGGCGACGCTTTCGCCATGAGTCTGACCACGACCTTCCTGATCCGCGGCGTCGGTTTCGATGCTGGCGAAGTCGGGATGGTAAATAAAACGCTGGGTCTGTTCGCCACGATCGTCGGCGCGCTGTACGGCGGCATATTAATGCAACGCCTTACCCTGTTCCGCGCCCTGCTCATTTTCGGGATCCTACAGGGCGTATCAAATGCCGGTTACTGGCTGCTATCGATAACAGACAAACATCTGTACTCGATGGCGACGGCGGTCTTTTTCGAAAACCTGTGCGGCGGCATGGGAACAGCGGCGTTTGTCGCGCTATTAATGACGCTGTGCAATAAATCTTTTTCCGCCACTCAGTTTGCCCTCTTGTCAGCGCTGTCAGCAGTCGGGCGTGTCTATGTTGGGCCGATTGCCGGCTGGTTTGTTGAAGCCCACGGCTGGCCAACGTTTTATCTGTTCTCAGTATTTGCGGCAGTGCCCGGTATCCTGCTGCTGCTGTTGTGTCGCAGCACACTCGAACACACCCAACGCAGCGGAACCTTCTTGCCGCGCACGGAATACGCGCAGACCTACAGGCTGGCGCTGCTGATCCTCGCCCTCGGAACATTGATGTTGGGAATATGGCTGCTGCTATTGGTGCTGAATGCGCTGGATTTCACCGCATTTTCATTCCTGCCAGGCTTGCTGGAAGTGGCGGCGCTGACAGCCGTCGGCGGCATCCTGCTCGGCAGCCTTCTCGATTATCTGGCATTACGCAAGACGGCGCTGATTTAATGTACAGGTCTGCCTAATAAACCGTTGTAGTTACTCAACGTAATTATAACGGTTTATTAACGATCCTATATTTTCCATTTTTCATTTGTTGTTTTGTGCGCTTAACATTTTCGGAAATTATTGACAACTTTTATTCAAAACATTAAATAATTTAACCGATTCAGCAAAAGTGGTTTAATATTTTCCCTGCCCAATGTCTTTTATTTGATAATTAATTGTTAATCATTTGTTCTATTTTACTGATGGTTATACCCATTCATCTATAAACCCATCCATTTTTATCGCTTTCTTCGTAGATCCTACGTATATCGGGCTTTGCAAGCGATGTCGTCATACTCAGTTACATATGTGACAAAGCAAGCAGAACCCACTAACACGGAACTGACACTGCTCCAATCATGTTTACAGTAATGCAACCTTCCCGTAAAATGCCCGTACACTTTAAGCGCCACCAGATTCCGTGGAATTGAGGTCGTTCAATGAGACTTAGGAAATACAATAAAAGTTTGGGATGGATGTCATTAATCGCAGGTACTGTATTACTCAGTGGTTGTGATTCTGCGCTCCTTGACCCAAAAGGACAGATTGGACTGGAGCAACGTTCTTTGATCCTGACGGCCTTTGGCCTGATGATGATTGTCGTTATTCCCGCCGTCTTAATGGCAGTAGGATTTGCCTGGAAGTATCGTGCGAGCAATAAAGATGCGAAGTATAGCCCGAACTGGTCACACTCCAACAAAGTTGAAGCGGTGGTCTGGACGGTTCCTATTCTGATTATCCTGTTCCTGGCCGTTCTGACCTGGAAAACCACGCACGCGCTTGAGCCAAGCAAACCGCTTGCTCACGAAGAGAAACCGATCGTCATCGAAGTCGTTTCGATGGACTGGAAATGGTTCTTTATTTATCCGGAACAGGGTATTGCTACCGTCAACGAAATCGCCTTCCCGGCGAACGTACCGGTACACTTTAAAGTAACCTCCAACTCCGTGATGAACTCGTTCTTTATCCCACGTTTAGGCAGCCAGATTTACGCAATGGCCGGGATGCAGACTCAGCTGCACCTGATCGCGAACGAAGCTGGTACTTATGACGGTATCTCCGCAAGCTATAGCGGCCCGGGCTTCTCAGGTATGAAGTTCAAAGCTATCGCCACGCCGGATCGTGCAACCTTCGATCAGTGGGTAGCGAAAGCAAAACAGTCATCGAACGCAATGGATTCCATGGCGACCTTCGACAAACTGGCTGCGCCTAGCGAATACAACAAAGTGGAATACTTCTCTGACGTGAAACCTGATTTGTTCAAAGATGTTGTTAACAAATTTATGTCTCACGGTAAGAGCATGGAGATGTCCCACCCGGAAGGCGAGCACGCAGCGCACGAAGGAATGGAAGGCATGGACATGAGCCACGCGGAAACCGCTCACTAAGGGGCCGAGGAAGAAAACGATGTTCGGAAAACTTACACTGGATGCAGTGCCCTACCATGAACCCATTATTGTGGTTACGGTGGCTGCGATTATCATCGGGGGACTGGCGCTTCTGGCGGCAATCACTTACTTCGGTAAGTGGTCCTACCTTTGGAATGAGTGGCTGACTTCGGTTGACCACAAACGACTTGGTATCATGTATGTCATCGTAGCAATCGTGATGTTGCTGCGTGGCTTTGCTGACGCCGTTATGATGCGTAGCCAGCAGGTGCTGGCCTCGGCCGGGGAAGCAGGATTCCTGCCGCCTCACCACTACGACCAGATCTTTACCGCCCACGGCGTTATCATGATCTTCTTCGTAGCGATGCCGTTTGTTATCGGTCTGATGAACCTCGTGGTTCCGCTGCAGATCGGTGCGCGCGACGTAGCCTTCCCGTTCCTCAACAACCTGAGCTTCTGGTTCACCGTTGTCGGTGTGATTCTGGTTAACCTGTCTCTGGGCGTCGGTGAGTTCGCACAGACCGGTTGGCTGGCCTATCCGCCGCTGTCGGGAATTGAGTACAGCCCGGGTGTCGGGGTCGATTACTGGATCTGGGCACTTCAGCTCTCCGGTATTGGTACTACGCTGACCGGTATTAACTTCTTCGTGACGATTATCAAGATGCGTGCCCCTGGCATGACGATGTTCAAGATGCCGGTATTTACCTGGGCATCTCTGTGCGCCAACATCCTGATTATCGCCTCCTTCCCAATTCTGACCGTCACCATCGCGCTGCTGACCCTGGATCGCTATCTGGGCACCCATTTCTTTACCAACGATATGGGTGGCAACATGATGATGTACATCAACCTGATTTGGGCCTGGGGCCATCCGGAAGTGTATATCCTGGTTCTGCCGGTATTCGGTGTCTTCTCCGAAATCGCTGCAACCTTCTCGCGTAAACGTCTGTTTGGCTACACCTCGCTGGTGTGGGCAACCGTGTGTATTACCGTCCTGTCGTTCATCGTCTGGCTGCACCACTTCTTCACCATGGGTGCTGGCGCAAACGTAAACGCCTTCTTCGGTATTACCACTATGATTATCGCCATCCCGACCGGGGTGAAGATCTTCAACTGGCTGTTTACCATGTATCAGGGTCGTATCGTCTTCAACTCCGCAATGCTGTGGACGATTGGCTTTATCGTGACCTTCTCAGTAGGTGGTATGACCGGCGTACTGCTGGCGGTACCGGGCGCAGACTTCGTTCTGCACAACAGCCTGTTCCTGATTGCCCACTTCCATAACGTTATTATCGGTGGTGTGGTATTTGGTTGCTTCGCTGGCCTGACCTACTGGTGGCCAAAAGCCTTCGGCTTTACCCTGAACGAAACCTGGGGTAAACGCGCGTTCTGGCTGTGGATCATCGGCTTCTTCGTTGCATTTATGCCGCTGTACGTGCTGGGCTTCATGGGTATGACCCGTCGCCTGAGCCAGCAGATTGACCCGCAGTTCCACCCGATGCTGGTTGTCGCAGCTTGTGGTGCAGCGCTGATTGCCTGCGGTATCCTGTGCCAGCTGATTCAGTTCTACGTTTCTATCCGCGACCGCGATCAGAACCGTGACCTGACCGGTGACCCATGGGGCGGCCGTACGCTGGAGTGGGCGACCTCTTCTCCTCCGCCGTTCTACAACTTCGCCATCGTTCCGCAGATTCACGAGCGTGATGCGTTCTGGGAAATGAAAGAAAAAGGCGAAGCGTACAAGAAACCAGCCGGCTATGAAGAAATTCACATGCCGAAAAACAGCGGCGCGGGCATCGTTATTGCCGCCTTCGCAACGGTGTTTGGTTTCGCAATGATCTGGCACATCTGGTGGTTGGCGATTGCAAGCTTCGTCGGCATCCTGGTGACCTGGATTATTAAGAGCTTTGACGAGGACGTGGATTACTACGTGCCGGTTGCAGTAGTCGAGAAACTGGAAAATCAGCATTTCGACGAGATTAACAAAGCAGGGCTGAAAAATGGCAACTGATACTCTTGCGCATAACGCCCACGCGCACGAACACGGGCACCATGATACAGGACCGATGAAAGTCTTCGGTTTCTGGATCTACCTGATGAGCGACTGCATTATCTTCGCCACGTTGTTTGCTACCTATGCCGTTCTGGTGAACGGCACGGCGGGCGGACCGACCGGCAAAGATATTTTCGAACTGCCGTTCGTACTGGTTGAAACCGCGCTGCTGCTGTTCAGCTCCATCACCTACGGCATGGCGGCTATCGCCATGTACAAAAACAACAAGAGCCAGGTTGTTTCCTGGCTGGCGCTGACCTTCCTCTTCGGGGCAGGGTTCATCGCGATGGAAATCTATGAATTCCATCACCTGATTGTTGAAGGTATGGGCCCGGATCGTAGCGGCTTCCTGTCAGCGTTCTTCGCGCTGGTTGGTACCCACGGTCTGCACGTGACTTCCGGTCTGATCTGGATGGCAGTTCTGATGGTACAGGTTTCTCGTCGCGGCCTGACCCCAACTAACCGCACCCGTATCATGTGCCTGAGTCTGTTCTGGCACTTCCTGGACGTAGTGTGGATCTGCGTGTTCTCGGTTGTTTATCTGATGGGGGCAATGTAATGAGTCATTCTAGCGATCATAACGGCGCTTCTCACGGCAGCGTAAAGAGCTACATGACAGGCTTCGTCCTGTCGATCATTCTGACGGTGATTCCGTTTGCGATGGTCATGAGTGGCTCCGCATCGCATGCGGCTATTCTGGGGACCATCCTGGTCACTGCTGTTGTGCAGATTGTCGTACACCTGGTGTACTTCCTGCACATGAACAGCAAGTCTGACGAGGGTTGGAACCTGACCGCATTTATCTTCACCGTAATCATCATTGCAATCGTAGTGGTAGGCTCCATCTGGATTATGTGGAACCTGAACTACAACATGATGATGCACTAAGAGCGGCGAGTATGTTTAAGCAATACCTGCAAGTCACGAAACCTGGCATCATTTTTGGCAACCTGATCTCCGTGATCGGCGGTTTCCTTTTGGCCTCCAAAGGCCACATCGACTATCCGCTGTTTGCATGGACACTCCTTGGAGTGTCCCTGGTGGTCGCCTCGGGTTGTGTATTCAACAACTACATCGACCGTGACATCGATCGTAAGATGGAACGGACGAAAAACCGGGTGCTGGTCAAAGGGTTGATCTCGCCACCAGTTTCGCTGGTATACGCCACCTTGCTGGGTATTGCTGGCTTTATGCTCCTGTGGTTCGGCGCTAATCCACTGGCCTGCTGGCTGGGGGTGATGGGGTTCGTGGTTTATGTCGGCGTCTACAGCCTGTACATGAAACGCCACTCCGTTTACGGCACGCTGATTGGCTCACTCTCCGGCGCAGCGCCGCCGGTGATTGGCTACTGTGCGGTCACCGGTAATTTTGACAGTGGCGCGGCGATTCTGCTGGCGATCTTCAGCCTCTGGCAGATGCCTCACTCTTACGCCATCGCGATTTTCCGCTTCAAGGATTATCAGGCGGCGAACATTCCGGTCCTGCCGGTAGTGAAAGGCATCTCCGTGGCGAAAAACCACATCACGCTGTACATCGTGGCCTTTGCCGTCGCCACGCTGATGCTCTCTCTGGGCGGTTACGCCGGGTATAAATACCTGGTCGTGGCAGCCGCGGTGAGCGTCTGGTGGCTGGGCATGGCCCTGCGCGGTTACAAAGTGGCGGATGATAAAGTCTGGGCGCGTAAGCTGTTCGTCTTTTCCATCGTCGCCATTACCGCCCTGTCGGTTATGATGTCCGTCGACTTTATGGTGCCTGATTCACACAGTCTGCTGGCCTACGTCAGATAAGAATGCATTAAGTCATCGCTCAGCAGCCCCCGCTCGCAAGACCGGGGGCTGTTTTTTTATTCATCCCCCTGAACGCCCTCCCCTACTCGAATCGTGTTCACTTCAGGCAAGAAATCACCAATATAATTTCATATTTATGAAGACCAGTATGAATTTTTCGCTGAAATGTTCATGTAAAAATGATGAAAAAATCAACATCCACACCCGCCTAATATTTTGCCACGATGTTAGTCTTCCGTTGTGAGCGCATTGCTCACCTATCAGGGTCCGTTAAATACACGATCCGTTAAATAAAGGAATATAAATGAAAGAGTTAACTATTAGCGAAATGGAATACGTTTCTGGTGGTTTTAATCTGGTGAACGCGGCTTCTGGCTTTACAAACTTTGTAGTCAACTCCGCGCGTGGGTTCGCGGATTTTACCGCCACATCAGGAACATCTTTCGCCACTTTCGTGGTGAGCAGCGTAGGGGAATTCGGCAATTTTCTTAACGGTCAGTCTAACTGGAACACCTTTGTTTCCGCCGGACATGACAACTGGAACACCTTTGTCAGCACGGCATCAAACAGCTGGTCCACTTTCGTGACTAATGCAGGGAATGACTGGAACAACTTTATTACCGTCTCTGTCGCGTAATACCCCGGGCAGGTTAACAACCTGCCCATTTTTTACCTCATTTGCTGTAAGCGTAATGCTTAGCCCACCAGCATCGCCTGCGCGCTGTAAAGCAAGTCGAGATGGTCACGACACAGCGCCTCAAGAGAAGTCCGTGACTGATGCGAAGTCAGGCTCAACGCCCCCCAGTAGGCCCCTTCCCTGTCGGATAACGGTACCGCCAGCACCAGCATGCCAATTTCAAACTCTTGTTCGATGGTTGCATAACCCTGACGCCGTACCGCCGCAATCCGTTCCATCAGCGTCGGCACATCCGTCACCGTATAGGGTGTGCGTTGTTCACGTTTGCTCCGCTGCAGAATTGCTTCACACTCCTCTTCCGGTAACGAGGCCAGCCACAGTCGTCCCCCGGCGGTACAAAATATCGGTACCCGCTCCCCTAACCTCACCGATGTCGAGTTAAACGGGGTATGTTTGCTGCGCGCGATATACACCAGCTCATCTTCATCAATCACCCCCACCGAAGCGTGTTCCTCCGTCCGGCTGGCAATGTACTCCACGATCGGTCGCACCATCCGCGGAAACTGCGCCGAATCAACATAGGCCTGCCCCAAACGCAGCGCTTTCGGCGTCAGCCAATAGTAACGGCCATCGGTCTGCAGATAACGCTCGTGGAGTAAGGTCAGTAGAAAACGCCGGGCGGCACTCTGGGTCAGGCCGCTCATTTTCGCCGCCTGAGGCACGCTAAGTCGGGGGAAATCTTTGGAAAAAAGCTGGATCAATGCCAGCCCCTTTTGCAGGCCGACAATCAAATCACGTGGATGGATGGTGTTTTGCATATTGGCTCACATTTCTGCAACATTGACATCGATTCACTGCGATTATCGCAGTGGTGGTGCGATTAACAACCAATACGTCCGAATTCTGCGTTGTCGCTCTCAGGTTCCACTGAAATACTTTCACAACATTCATTTAACAAATGAGGTTTGAAATGGTCAGTGGATTCACGCAGGTCGTCGCCGTTATCGGCCATCCGATTACCCAGGTAAAATCGCCGGAGAACTTCAACCGCTATTTCGCTGACCAGCAGATGGACAGCGTGATGATCCCGGTGGATATCGCCCCCGAGTCGGTGGCTGACTATCTGCAGGCGCTGCGCGGCTGGCAAAACATGAGCGGCGTACTGGTTACCGTGCCGCACAAACAGCGCGCCGCCGCGCTGGTTGATGAGCTCACGCCCCGCGCCCGTCACCTCAACGCCGTCAATGTGGTACGCAAGCTGGCGGATGGCCGTCTGCAGGGCGATATGCTGGACGGCGTTGGCTTCGCCCTTGCCGCTGACGCTCACGGTTTTCAGGCTGCGGGAAAAAGCGCGCTGCTTTCCGGCTGCGGCGGCGTCGGGAGCGCTATTGCATGGGGGTTGTGCGAAGCCGGCATCCGCCAGCTGGCGCTGCACGACCAGAACCCGGACACCTTACAGCTGCTGCATAACCGCCTCGCGACCCACTTCCCTGAGGTGCTCCTCACTTCCCTGCCCGACACCCTGAGCGGCATTGATTTGCTGGTGAACGGTTCTCCGGCGGGAATGGCCAATTTCGATCCGCTGCCGCTGCCGCAGCCCCTGCTGGAAACACTCGACGCGACAACTCACGTCGCCGACGTCGTCACCGCCCCGGTGATGACGCCCCTGCTGACCTTTGCCAAGGCCCGCGGTTGCATAGTCCAGACCGGGCCGGAAATGGCGCTGGCGCAAATGCAGCTGATGGGGCAGTTCATCGGCGCGATCCCGCAGGCGCAAGGAGCCGCGGCATGAACAACTGGGACGTGATTGTCATCGGCAGTGGCGCCGGCGGGTTTGCTGCCGCCGTCACCGCCTGCTGCCAGGGGCTGTCGGTGCTGATGCTGGAAAAAGCGCCACAGTTTGGTGGCACCTCGGCCATTTCCGGCGGCGCAGTGTGGATCAACGATACCGACCAGGCGCGGGCACAGGGGAAAAGCGGCACCGGTGAGGAGATCAAAACCTATCTGAAGACCATTATCGGTGAGCAGCATTACCGCCCGGAGTTCGTCGAAGCGTTTGTTGCTTCCGGTCGCGAGGCGCTGGCCTATCTCGAACAAGAGGGCGCAGTAAAGTACAGCCTGCGCCCACTCTCGCCGGACTATTACCCTGATGAACCCGGCGCGGTCGATAGCGGACGCGCGCTGGAAGTGGTCGAGTATGACGGCCGCCTGCTCGGCGAGCGCTTTCGCGATCTCCGCGCGCCGCCGCCGGGCATGCTGTTGTTTGGCGGCATGATGGTGAACCGCGTTGATATTCAGCATTTCCTCGATATGCGCCGCTCGCTACGCTCGTTATCGCACTGCACAAAGCTGCTGCTGCGCTACGGCCGCGACCGCCTCAAACATCATCGCGGCACCCGCCTGGCGATGGGCAACGCACTGATTGCCCGCATGGCGACGGTGGCACTGCGCAAAGGCATGACGCTGCGCCTGAACATCAACGTCCTGTCCCTGGTGGAGCAAGATGGTGCCGTCACCGGTGTCACCATTGAGCACAACGGGCAACAGGAGACGCTGCTGGCTCGCCGTGGTGTGGTGCTGGCCGCCGGCGGGTTTGCCGCCGGGCAACTGGCGGCGCAATACCGCCCGCATACCCGCGAGCATTACTCCATGTCGCCCGCCGCCAACGACGGGGCCGCATTGCGTCTCGCCAGCACGGTCAACGCGCAGGAAGGCGCCGATCTACCCTCTAACTTTTTCTGGGCGCCGGTCTCGGTGCTGCGCCACGCCGACGGTCGCGAAGAACGTTTCCCGCACCTGGTCACCGACCGGGCCAAGCCGGGCGTCATCGCCGTCAACCAGCGTGGGAAACGCTTCGTCAATGAATCGAACTCGTATCACCACTTTGCCAGCGCCATGCAAAGCCATCCCGACAATGCCCCATGCTTCCTGATTGGCGATGCCCAGGCGATGAAACGCTACGGGCTGGGCCTGGCGCGCCCGGCCCCGGTCAACAACGACGCGCTGGTAAAAGCCGGTTACCTGCATAAAGCGGAGTCGCTTGCCGGGCTGGCGCAGCAGTTAGGGATCGACGCACAAACCCTGGTCGATACCGTCGCCCGTTACAACCGCGACGCCGCCCAGGGTCAGGACCCGGAATTCGCCAAAGGCGGCAACAGCTATAACCGGGCGATGGGCGATCCGGGGCACCAGCCCAACGCCTGTAACGCACCGCTGGTCAACGCTCCGTTTTATGCCATCACCCTGTACACCGGCGATTTGGGCACTTCACGCGGTCTGGTCACTACCGAAAATGCCCAGGTCGTCAATCAGCACAACCAGCCGATCCCCGGCCTTTATGCCGTCGGCAACGATATGGATTCCATGATGGCGGGAACCTATCCCGGCCCCGGGATCACGCTCGGCCCGGCGCTGACCTTCGGCTACCTTTCAGCCCGCCATATGGCGCACCACACCTCATCATCAACAGGAGAACATCATGATCTATGAAAAACGCACCTACACCATTAACCCGTTAAAAATGGCCGACTGGCTGGCGCTGTACAAAAGCGATGCCTACGCCGTACAGACCGAGCACCTGGGCACCCTGATCGGCTTTTTCTTCACCGAAATCGGCGTGGTCAATCAGGTGGTGCATATCTGGGCTTACGAGAGCCTCGACGATCGCCTGGTTCGCCGCGGGCGCATGGCGCAGGACGATCGTTGGCTGACCTTCTCGCGCAAAAACCGTGAACTGGCAGCCGTTGAGCGGCTGGAGTCGGTGCTGCTGCGCCCCGTTGATTTTTCACCACTGCAATAAGGGGCCGGAGATGAGCGGGCATAAAAAGGTGGATGTGCTGGTCGTTGGCTCCGGTGCCGCGGGACTTGCTGCCGCGGTAACCGCTGCCCTCAACGGTGCCAGCGTGCTGCTGGCGGAAAAGGAGTCGGTGATTGGCGGCACCAGCGCCTGGTCGGGCGGCTGGCTGTGGATCCCGCATAATCCGCTGGCCCGTGAAGAGGGTATTCACGAGGATGACGACGCACCGTTGACCTATTTACAGCATGAAATGGGCGGACAGCCCGCCGATGCCCGCCTGCTCAACTTCCTGCAGTATGGCCCGGAGATGATTGACTTCTTCCGCCGCCATACCGCGGTGCAGTTCCTCTCCGGTAGCAAAATGCCCGACTTTCACGCTTCGCCGGGCTACGCTCAGGGCGGACGCTCGGTGACGGCGCAACCCTACGACGGACGCCTGCTGGGCGACTGGCTGCATCGCCTGCGCCCGCCGCTGGAAACCATCAGTCTTGCCGGCATGGGCATCGCCGGCGGCGCCGATATGGCGCACTTTTTTAACGCGACTCGTTCACCACGATCGGCGCTGTATGCCACCCGGCGTCTGCTGCGCCACGGTTGGCAACGGTTGCGCGCCGGGCGCGGGCAGCATCTGGTTAACGGCAACGCACTGATGGCGCGTCTGCTGCGCTCAGCGCTCGATGCCGGCGTCACCATGATGTTGAATGCACCGGTGGTGCGACTGCTGACCACCGCTGACGGCGTCAACGGTGCGGTGCTGCGTACTGATGACGGTGAGATGACGGTTCACGCCAGCAAGGTGATCCTTGCCTGCGGCGGGTTCCCTCACGATCGCCAGCGTCTGGCGCAGCATGTTCCGCACGCCGCGGATGGTTATGGCCACTTCTCCGCCGCCCCGCCGGGCAATCAGGGCGAGGGGATTCGCCTCGGGGAGTCGGTCGGCGGTCAGTTCGACACTACGCTGCATCATGCTATGGCCTGGGCGCCGGTCTCCCGGGTGACCCTCGCCAGCGGGCTGCAGCTGGTCTTCCCGCATCTGGTCGAACGGGCGAAACCGGGGTTTATCGCCGTCCTGCCCGACGGCACGCGCTTCACCAATGAAGCCGACTCTTATCATGACTTTATCGCCGCGCTGCTGGCCGCCACCCCCGTAGGTGAACAGCCACACGCGTGGCTTATCGCCGACAGTCGGGCCCTGCGCCGTTACGGGCTGGGCCATGCGCGGCCATATCCCTTTTCACCGAAGGCTTGGCTGCGCACGGGCTATCTCCGCACGGCGGATACGCTGGCCGGGCTGGCGGAGCAATGCGCCATTGATGCCGGGCAACTGACCGCCACGGTGGCCCGCTTTAATACTTTTGCCACCCAAGGCGAAGACCCGGAGTTTCAACGCGGTGCCTCGGCCTACAACCGGGCGCAGGGCGATGCCAGCCATCCGCATCATCCGACGCTCGGGCCGCTGACCCAGGCCCCGTTTTATGCCGTGCGTATTCTGCCCGGTTCACTGGGCTCGTTTAGCGGGCTGAAAACCGATGAACAGGCACGGGTTCTCGATGCGCAGCAGCAACCCATTTCAGGCCTGTATGCCATTGGTAACGATATGTCGAGCGTGATGCAGGGTTACTACCCCAGCGGCGGTATCACCCTCGGCCCGGCGATGACCTTTGGCTATCTGGTCGGTAAAAACTGGCAGCAAAAACAATAAAAACAACTTAATAAACAGCACCTTACCAGGGACGGCAGTACACATAACAACAATCACCTGTAACTGTACCGGAGTCTTCTATGAACATGCGTACCCTGTCACTCGCCGCCCTCACCGTGCTCGACGTTCCGCCCCCGGAACAGGTGCGGATCGCGGCAAAAACCGGTTTTACCCACGTCGGCCTGCGCCTGCTTCCCGCCACGCCGACCGATCCTGACTACGATATGCTCGGCGATACCGCCACCGTGCGCAGCACGCTGGCGGCGTTAATGGAGACCGGTATCCAGGTGTCGGACGTTGAAATCCTGCGACTGACTCACGACTTTGCGCTCGACGCACGGCTGAACTGTTTTCTCGAAACCGCCGCGCGGCTTGGGGCCCGCCAGGTGCTGGTGGCCGGCAACGACGACAACCTGACGCGCAGTGGGCAGAACCTTGCCGCGCTCGCAGAAGCGGGCCAGCCCTACGGGTTAACCATGAATCTGGAGCCAATGCCGTGGACCCAATTACGCACCCTCGCCGATGCCCAACGGCTGATTGCCGCCAGCGGGCGTTCGGACGTCGGTATTCTGGTTGACGCGATCCATTTCTGGCGCGCCGGAGAGTCGCTCTCCAGCCTCGCCACCCTGCCGCCGTCATGCCTCAACTATATGCAGCTGTGCGATGCCCCAGCGCAGATCCCCGATAACGAACAAGAGTTAATCCGCCAGGCGCGGTCCGCACGCAACGTCCCAGGCGAAGGCGGACTGGATCTGCACGGTCTGATGTCCGCGCTGCCGACCACCTTGCCGGTATCGCTGGAAGTGCCGTTAAGTGGTGACCAGGGCGCATTGCCTGCCCTCACCCGCGCACAGTTACTGTTCAACGCCGCGCAGGCATACCTGCGTCCCTGCGCATAAGGAAAAGCCGATGACACAGACCCAACGCCTGGATGTCAGAGAGTTAATCAACCGCAACCCGCTCAGCCGCTTTCAGAAACTGGTGGTTTTCTTAGGCTTCTGCGTGATTGCCCTCGATGGTTTTGATATTGCGATCATGGGGTTTATCGCCCCGACGCTGAAACATGAATGGGGCGTCAGCAACTATGAGCTCGGTTTTGTCATTAGCGCCGCGCTGATTGGCCTGGCGCTGGGGGCGATGTTGTCCGGGCCACTCGCCGACTGGCTGGGGCGCAAAAAAATCATCATCAACAGCGTCTTTTTCTTCGGCTTCTGGACCATTGCCACTGCTTTTTCCCACAACATCGAACAGATGATTTTCTTCCGGTTTATGACCGGGCTGGGACTGGGCGCGGCCATGCCCAATATCGGCACTCTGGTGTCGGAATATGCCCCTGAACGCCAGCGTTCTTTTCTGATTACGGTGATTTTTTGCGGGTTTACCTTCGGCGCTGCCGCGGGCGGGTTTTCCGCCTCGTGGCTGATCCCGCAGTTTGGCTGGCATTCGCTGATGGCGCTCGGCGGGATCCTGCCGCTGCTGTTCGCGCCGCTGCTGATCTGGCTGCTGCCGGAGTCGGTGCGTTTTCTGGTGGTCAAAGGCGCACCCGCGGCGCGTATCCGCAAGATCCTGCAGCAGCTCTATCCGGGGCAGATCGCCGATGATGCCGAATTCACCCTCCCGACCCAGCCCGTTCATCGCAGCGCTATGCGCCTTGTCCTCTCTCGCCAGTATCGCCTCGGTTCCATGATGCTGTGGCTGGTCTATTTTATGGGGCTGTTTCTGGTCTATATCCTCGGCAGCTGGCTGCCGACGCTGGTAAAAGAGGTTGGACTGACCGTCAGCCAGGCGGCCATCATGACCGCCATTTATCAGGCCGGCGGTACCGTCGGTTCCCTGTTTGCCGGATGGCTGATGGACCGCATTAACCCACATCGGGCGCTGGGGTTGATTTATGCCATCGGTGGCCTGTTTACCATGGCGATGGGCTATGCCGCAGCCAGCTTTACGCTGCTGTGCTTGCTGGCTTTTGTCAGCGGGGCCTGCCTTAACGGCGCCAATACCGGCATGAACGCGCTTTCCGCTCGCTACTATCCGACCCAGGCACGCGCCACCGGCTCCAGCTGGATGCACGGCGTTGGCCGGATCGGCGCGATCCTCAGCGCCTTTGCCGGTGCAGAAATGATGGCGCTGAATCTCAGCTTCGAACATGTGTTCTTAATTCTCGGGATCCCGGCGGCGTTAACCGTGATTGGGCTACTCATCAAAGGGCTGTTTGCCACGGATGCCGATGCGCAACCCGCCTCCCCTTCTTCTCCCTCACTGAGGAGCTTGTCGTGAGCAAAATAGGTCTTGCCGTTATCGGCGCGGGTGCCATCGGGCGCAAACATATTGCGGTGATCCGCAACAATCCGCAGGTGGAGCTTGTGGCCCTCGCCGATCCTTCGCCGCAGGCACAGGCGCTAGCACAGTCTCTGGACGTACCGTGGTATGACAACGTGGAGGCCATGCTGGAAACCGCGCGGCCTCAGGGCGTCATTAATGCCACGCCCAACAAACTGCATGTCCCCTGCGCCCTCGCCTGTATTGAACGTGGGATCCCGGTGCTGGTTGAAAAGCCGGTCGCCGACTCTCCGGAAGGTGCCAGAGCACTGGTCGATGCCGCCGCGCGCCATCAGGTACCGGTACTGGTGGGCCATCACCGGCGGCATAACGCGCTTATCGCCGCCGCTAAGGCGCTGATTGACGGCGGCCAGTTGGGCCGCATCGTCAGCGTCTCCGCGCACTGGATTTTGCAAAAGCCGGACGACTATTTTGATGTCGCCTGGCGACGCGAGCCCGGCGCCGGGCCGCTGCTGGTCAACCTGGTACATGATATTGATCTGATGCGCTATCTGTTCGGTGAAATCGAGCAGGTACAGGCCTTTACGTCTCACGCCGTGCGGCAGTTCGCCAATGAAGACAGCGCGGTGGTTAACCTGCGTTTCAGCAGCGGGGCGTTAGGTAGCGCGGTGCTTACCGACAGCGGCGTCGGCCCGTGGAGCTGGGAGATGAACTCCGGGGAAAATGCCATCTACGCCCACACTCCGGAAAACTGCTATCTGATTTCCGGCACCCTCGGCGCGCTGGCGATCCCGCAGATGCAGTGGTGGCGCTACGGCGAAGAGCGCGGCTGGCTTCATCCGCTGCAGAGCGACCGGCTCAGCGTCGAGGCTATCGATCCGTTCGAGCTGCAGCTGCGCCACTTTATTCGGGTGATCGCCGGTGATGAACAACCGCTGATCGACGCCGCCGACGCGCTCCGGTCGCTGGAGGTGATTGCCGCCATTCAACAGGCGGCAGGCGAAGCCGCCTGATCCCAGGCAGGTACAGCCGCCCGCTGTACCTGTTTTTTCATCCGCTGACCACAGTAAAAAAGAAAATAAATTTCAATATGTTTTAAAATGAAAATATCATGCCTTATCGATTCACCTCACATTTTCCCCAGCATCCTGTTGTACTCTAGCCAGCCTCATTAATAACCCCATGGATAATACGCTGTTTTTCTGCGCTATTAGCGATGTTTAACCGTTTTTATTAAACTGTTAAACGTTGTTTATGATCTTTATCATTTTTAGATCCTCATCTCATAAATAAAAATTTAATTTCATATAATAATAAAATGAAATAAACATTTTTATTTATTGCTAACCATTCTTCAGGATGAGGTTGTGTCGGTGGCGCCGGCACAGAGGTCCTTACGTGTTCCCCGACTAAGGAATAGACTATGAGTGAACAACAGCTCCTTCTCTCTCCCACAGCAACGCGTGGCGATAAACTGACCTGGACCACCCGAATCGCCTATGGCGGTGGCGATACCGCCTGCAACGTCGTGTTTGGCATGATCGGCACGGTGTTAACGCTGTTCTATACCGATTATGTCGGTATCAGCATCGCCACGGTCGGCCTGGTGATGCTGATATCGCGCCTGTTTGATGGCGTCTCGGATGTGATCATGGGCCTGGTCGTTGAGCGCACCAATTCAAAATGGGGCAAATCTCGCCCCTGGCTGCTGTGGATGAGCGTTCCCTACGCCCTGTCGGCGATCCTGCTGTTCACCGTGCCACAGACCACCGCCACGCTGCAGTTCATCTATTTGCTGGTGGCCTATAACTTCTGCACCACCATTTGTTACACCGCGATCAATCTCCCTTACGGCAGCCTCTCGGCCATGATGACCCGTACGTCATGGGAGAGAGATTTACTCAGTATCACCCGTATGTCGATGTCCCCCTTCGGGCGCATCCTCGCCGTTGCCTGTACGTTGCCACTGGTGAAATATTTCGGCGATGACCAGGCCGCATGGATCAAAACCATGGCGATTTGGGCATTTCTGGCGCTGTTGCTGCTGCTGTTCTGTTTCTATCAGTGTGAAGAGAAAGTGGTGATCAAAGCACGGGAAAAACAGGGGAAAGTACCGGTTAAAACCCAGCTCAGCGCTCTGTTCCGTAACCAGTATTTCTGGGCCAGTGCCATTCTGTGGACCGCCCAGAGCGTCTACTACACCGTGGTGGGGATCGCCATGCCCTACTACTGCCGCTATGTGCTCGGCGACGACACCTTCTACAGTTCCATTTTCGTGGCTGAAACCGCCTGTATCATTATTTTCACCTTTCTCAGCTCTATCCCGATCCGTAAATACGGTAAACGCAACGTGGCCCTGTGCGGCATTGTGCTGGCGACGCTGGGTCAGGTGATGTTTATGTTTAGCTCCGGCGACTACCACGCCACCCTGGCAAACGCCATTATTCGCGGCATCGGTTTCGCGCCGCTGAACGCCGTACTCTTTGGCTTTTGTGGGGATGCCGTCGAATTCGGCCAGTGGAAGACCCGGGTCAGACAAGAGGGAATGATTTTCTCCGCCGGCTCGGTCGGGACCAAGCTTGGCGCCGGGATCGCGGCGGCGGTGATCTCCGGCCTGCTCAGCATGGCTGGCTACGTCAGCTCCAGCAGCGGTGCCGGCATTCAGCCGCAAACGGCAATCGATATGATCAACCACGTTTACGTCTACGGTTCATTCTTCCTGTGGATCATCGTCATTATTACCCTGCTGTTTTACCGTCTGGACCGCCAGTATCCACAGATCATGGACGAGTTAAAACGGCGCGAGGCACGCGGCGAGATGTAACCCGGCAGTAAGCGCCACTCATCGCGCGACTCACGACCACAACCGGTACGTGGGTCGCGATTGCTCTGCTATCGGCTGTTTGCGTTTCTATATCTAGTTTCTATACAGGAGATCACCATGTTAAACGGCACCAAACCCCTGTCTCGCTCCCTGCGTTGGGGCATGGTCGGCGGCGGTTCCACCAGCCAGATTGGCTACAGCCACCGCTCTGCCGCGCTGCGCGACAATGTCTTCACCCTGCTGGCCGGCGCATTTGATATTGATGCTGAACGCGGGCGCCAGTTTGGCGAACAGCTTGGGGTGATGCCGGAACGCTGCTACGCCGATTACCAGACGCTGTTTCGCGAAGAAGCGCAGCGTCCTGACGGGATTGAAGTCGTCTCGGTGACCACGCCGAACAACACCCATTTCGCTATCACCAAAGCGGCGCTGGAAGCAGGGCTGCATGTGGTGTGCGAAAAACCACTGTGCTTTACCGCCGCCGAAGCTCAGGAACTGCTGGCCTTAAGTAAAAAACACAACAAAATCGTCGGCGTCACCTACGGCTATGCCGGTTATCAGATGATTCAGCAGGCGCGCCAGATGATTGCGGACGGCCTGCTCGGGCAGATCCGTATTATCACAATGCAGTTCGCCCACGGATTCCATAATGAAGCCGTTGAACTGCAGGCGGAGTCGACCCGCTGGCGCGTGACCCCGAAGTATGCCGGTCCAAGCTATGTGCTGGGCGACCTCGCCACCCACCCGCTGTTTGTCGCCGAAACCATGGTGCCCCATCTCAACATTCGCCGTCTGATGTGTTCCCGCCAGAGCTTCGTGAAATCCCGGGCGCCGCTGGAAGATAACGCCTTTGTGCTGATGGAATATGACAACGGCGCCGTCGGCTCCATGTGGACCAGCGCGGTTAACAGCGGGGCGATGCACTCGCAAAAGGTGCGGGTTGTCGGTGAAAAAGCCAGTATCGAATGGTGGGACGAACGCCCCAATCAGCTGAGCTATGAGGTGCAGGGTGAACCGGCGCGGGTCCTCGAGCGCGGCATGAATTATCTCAGTCCCGCAGCGCTGGCAGAGGACCGCATTGGCGGCGGCCATCCCGAGGGGCTGTTTGAGGCCTGGGCGAACCTCTATCGTCGCTATGCGCTGGCCATAGATGCCATGGACCGCAACGATCGCGCCTTCCTGGAAAACTTCTGGTATCCGGACGTTGAGGCGGGCCTGCACGGGGTGTACTGGGTTGAACAGTGCGTCAAATCCGCCGACGCGGGCAGCCAGTGGGTTGACTTTAATTTACAATAAGTGCTACCGGCCAGTGGGGCTTCCCCACTGGTTTCGTTATTTTCCCCATGCTTACCTCACCCTGCAACAGAGCCGTAATATCTGTTAAACAAACATTTATTTACGCTTCTGGCCGCCACCACTACACTAGTCGCAGTTTTTAGATTGAGGTGGTAATGAACGATAACAAAATGACGCCAGGTGAACTGCGCGCAACCTGGGGTCTGGGAACCGTATTCTCGCTGCGTATGCTCGGCATGTTTATGGTTCTGCCGGTTCTGACCACCTACGGTATGGCTTTACAAGGCGCCAGCGAGGCGCTCATTGGCCTGGCCATTGGCATCTATGGTCTGGCGCAGGCGGTGTTTCAAATCCCGTTCGGCCTGCTTTCCGACCGTATTGGCCGTAAACCACTGATTATCGGTGGGCTGCTTATCTTCGTGATCGGCAGTATTATCGCGGCCCTCAGCGACTCCATCTGGGGCATTATCCTCGGGCGCGCGTTACAAGGGTCCGGCGCGATTGCCGCCGCGGTGATGGCGCTCCTTTCCGATTTAACCCGCGAACAGAACCGCACCAAGGCGATGGCCTTTATCGGCGTCAGCTTTGGCGTTACCTTTGCGCTTGCCATGGTGCTGGGGCCGATTATCACCCACCAACTGGGCCTGCACGCTCTGTTCTGGATGATCGCTATTCTCGCCAGCATCGGTATCCTGCTGACGCTGTGGGTCGTGCCCAACAGCCATAATCATGTCCTGAACCGTGAATCCGGGATGGTGAAAGGCTGCTTCAGTAAAGTGCTTGCCGAACCCAAACTCCTGAAGCTTAACTTCGGCATCATGTGTCTGCACATCATGCTGATGTCGACGTTTGTCGCCCTGCCGGGACAGCTCGAGGCCGCCGGTTTCCCGGCCGCCGAGCACTGGAAAATTTACCTGGTCACCATGCTGGTGTCGTTTGTCTCAGTAGTGCCTTTTATCATCTACGCCGAAGTGAAGCGCAAGATGAAGCATGTCTTCGTGTTCTGCGTCGCGATTCTGCTGGTAGCTGAAATCGTACTGTGGGGCGCCGGGGGTTACTTCTGGGAGCTGGTGGCCGGTGTTCAGCTGTTCTTCCTGGCCTTTAACCTGCTGGAGGCCCTGCTGCCATCGCTTATCAGTAAAGAGTCGCCGGCGGGCTACAAAGGGACCGCCATGGGGATCTATTCAACCAGCCAGTTCCTCGGGGTAGCGATTGGCGGTTCGTTGGGCGGCTGGGTCGACGGCTATTTTGATTCGCAAACCGTGTTCCTGCTCGGCGCGCTGCTGGCGATGCTGTGGCTGCTGGTGGCCGGAACGATGAGTGAACCACCGTATGTCAGCAGCCTGCGGGTCGAAATCCCTGAGGATGTGGTGGCCGATGCAACGCTACAGGAGCGGCTGCTGGCGAAAGATGGCGTCAAGCAGGCGCTGGTTATCGCCGACGAACGCTCGGTGTATATCAAGATCGACAGCAAGGTGACCAACCGCTTCGAGATCGAGCAGGCCATCAAAGGGGCGTAAAAAAAGCGGGGAATTCCCCGCTTTTTACTGGCTGGCGTTCGGCGAAAAGCACTCGCGCCAGCGTGGCAAAAATCCCGACTTAGTCGCGGAAGTTTTTGAACTGGAACGGCTGCCCCAGATCGCCACCGCGCACCAGCGCCATCACGGCCTGCAGGTCGTCACGCGCCTTACCGGTCACGCGAATCTCTTCACCCTGAATCTGCGCCTGCACCTTCAGCTTGCTGTCTTTGATGAGCTTAACGATTTTTTTCTGCATCGCGCTCTCAATACCCTGCTTCAGTTTGGCATCAACAAACCAGGTTTTACCGCTGTGCACGAACTCGTCAGGCACTTCGATAGAGCTGCCTTCAATACCGCGTTTTAACAGCTTCGCGCGCAGAATATCCAACAGCTGGTTAATCTGGAAATCAGATTCACTGAGGACCTTGATGGTCTCGTTT
Organism: Klebsiella sp. R390; assembly: GCF_051131745.1. NCBI lineage: Bacteria > Pseudomonadati > Pseudomonadota > Gammaproteobacteria > Enterobacterales > Enterobacteriaceae > Klebsiella > Klebsiella sp. R390. Next base: position 1,556,791 of record NZ_CP180445.1, read on the forward strand.
TTTTCGTTCAGCTCAAAGCTCGCTTCAACGTTACGAAAATCAAAACGCGACTCAACTTCACGGGTCGCATTCTCTACGGCGTTTCGAACTTCCTGAAGATCGACTTCAGAGACAATATCGAAAGATGGCATCTTTTCCTCTCCTTCTGTTGCTTTTGCGTTGCATAATACCCGCAACGCGGCATAACTCAACTGCTTATCCCGCAAGCATAGCCGATGATGTCATACTAAACCCGTGCCAGGCTGCAGCCGGAAAGGCAACGAGTATATACTTTAGCTATGAATGCCTGAGGACGTCGCAGGTGAGGAGGAATAATGAAAGTAACCGTACTTGGATGCGGTGCACTGGGGCAACTGTGGCTTACCGCGTTGTACAAACACGCAGACGAAGTCCAGGGCTGGTTACGCGTCCCGCAACCCTTCTGTAGCGTCAACCTGGTAGAGACTGACGGCACTATCTTTAATGAATCGCTCACTGCTAACGATCCCGACTTTCTCGCCAGCAGCGACCTGCTGGTGGTCACCTTAAAGGCCTGGCAGGTCTCTACTGCGGTAAAAAACCTGGCGTCTACCCTGCCCGCTTCGTCGCCAATCCTGCTTATCCATAACGGTATGGGCACCGTCGATGAGCTAAAAGGCGTGCAGCAGCCGCTGCTGCTGGCCTCTACCACCCAGGCCGCGCGCCGCGATGGTAACGTGATTGTTCACGTCGCCAACGGCACCACCCATATTGGCCCGGCAAAGCCCTATCCGGAGGACTACAGCTATCTTGCCGACGTCCTGCAAAACGTTCTGCCAGACGTCGCCTGGCACAATAATATTCTGCCGGCAACGTGGAGCAAGCTGGCGGTCAACTGTGTCATCAACCCGCTGACTGCGTTAAAAGAGTGCCGGAATGGCGATTTACGCCACTATCCGCAGGAAGTCGAGGTGATTTGCCGCGAGGTGGCAGCGGTCATGGAACGTGAAGGTATTCATACTTCACCGGAAAACCTGTTATTTTATGTTCATCAGGTCATTGAAAGTACGGCAGAAAACATCTCTTCGATGCTGCAGGATATTCGCGCGCAGCGTCATACGGAAATCGACTATATCACCGGTTTTTTGCTAAAGCGCGCTCGCGCCCACGGGCTTGCCGTACCGGAAAATGCCCGCTTGTTTGAACTGGTAAAGCGTAAGGAGAATGAATATGAGCGCGTCGGCACTGATTTGCCTCGCCCCTGGTAGCGAAGAGACCGAAGCGGTCACTACCATCGATTTGCTGGTCCGTGGCGGCGTGCAGGTGACCACCGCCAGCGTCGCCAGCGATGGAAGCCTGACCGTGGTCTGTTCGCGCGGCGTGAAGCTGCTGGCCGATGCCCCGCTAGTGGAAGTGGCGGATGGCGATTACGACATTATCGTCCTGCCAGGCGGCATTAAAGGCGCGGAATATTTCCGCGACAGCCCGCTGCTGGTGGAGACGGTCAGGCAGTTTCATCTCTCCGGGCGCATTGTTGCCGCCATCTGCGCCGCTGCCGCCACCGTGCTGGTGCCACATAACCTTTTCCCGATCGGCAATATGACGGGCTTTCCGGCGTTAAAGGATCGCATTCCGCCGGATCAGTGGCAGGATAAGCGTGTCGTCTGGGATCCGCGGGTCAACCTGCTCACCAGCCAGGGGCCGGGAACCTCGATTGATTTTGCGCTCAAAATGATCGATCTGCTGGTCGGGCGTGAAACCGCCTATGAGGTCGCCTCACAGCTGGTGATGGCGGCGGGGATTTATAACTTCTACGAAGCCTGACAGGCCTGGGGCTGTGACCGAGATTACCCCGCAGGCGTTGCGCTTAGCGGGGCGAGTACTACCAGCATGGCTTTAGTCGCCCGGATACCCGGATAAGGCATAGCAATGCCGAAATCCGGGATGACCGTGGCTCGTCGTGGTTACGGGCGATACACCTTCACATTCTCAAAGCCCTGCTCGCGCAGATACAGCGCCTGCAGACGGCTCATCACGCCACGCTCGCACCACAGCAGGTAAGTTTTGCTCTGATCCAGATCGCCGAATTTGGTGCTCAGCTTATAGAACGGTAACGACACCACTTCTACGCCGTCGAGCTTCAGCGGTTTGTCATCCTGCTCGTCAATAGAGCGGATATCCAGAATCGCGTCGTTCGGGCCAAAGCCGGTTACGGTTTCGACTTCTACCACGTCCTGTTGGGTCTGCTGGGCGATATCGCGAATATCGACGTTATTCGCTTCTTCAACCACTTTATCGAGGATGCTGAAGTCGAAGTGTTCTTCTTCCGCTTCAATCTTCGCCTTCACCGCTTTCACGGTCGGGCTCTTCGAGATCACGCCGCAGTATTCCGGCATGGTACGGGCAAAATCTTCAGTACCGATTTCCCGCGCCAGGTTGATGATGTGTTCTTTATCGTGTGAGATCAGCGGACGCAGAATCAGCGTATCGGAGACGTTGTCGATCAACCGCAGGTTGGTCAGGGTCTGGCTGGAAACCTGGCCCAGGGCTTCACCGGTCACCAGTGCCTGTACGCCGTAACGTTCAGCCACTTTCGACGCCGCGCGAACCATCATGCGCTTGAGCACCACGCCCATCTGACCATCGTCGACTTTTTCGAGGATCTCACCGACCACCGGTTCAAAGTTAATCGCCACGAAACGGACGCGGTGAGAACTACCGAAGCGGTTCCACAGATAGTGAGCCACCTGGCGAACGCCGATTTCATGGGCGGCACCGCCCAGATTAAAGAAGCAGTAGTGCACGCGGCAGCCGCGACGCATCAGCATATAGCTGGAAACGCCGGAATCGAAACCGCCAGAAATCAGCGACAGCACGTCTTCCTGCGTCCCGATCGGGAAACCGCCGATACCTTCATAGCGCCCTTTCACCAGCAGCAGACGATCGTTTTCAATCTCCAGATTGACCGTGATATCCGGGTTAGTCAGCTTCACGCGCGCGGTTTCGATGTGCTGATTCAGGCCACCACCGACGTAGCGTTCCACTTCAATAGAGGTAAACTCATGCTTACCGCGACGTTTGACGCGCACGCAGAAGGTTTTGCCTTCCAGCGCTTCGCGCCACAGCGGCAGCGTTTGCTCGAAAATATCGTGCAACGAGGTGAACGGCACGTCTTCGACTTCCAGAATATGGTGGATGCCGGGGATTCGGGTCAACGCATCGCGGATGATCGGACGCTGATTTTCGTCTTTCGCGCGAACTTCGATATGATCCCAATGACGGACAACGGCCAGCGTCTCATCATAGTTTTTGAGAACGTTACGAATGTTCCCGGTTAAGATTTTAATGAAGCGCAATCTCACGGATTGGCTTTTGATGGTGATTTCCGGGAACAATTTAATGATAAACTTCATAGCGACAATAGTTCGTTGGCAAGCCCGACGGGCTTTAAGCAAAAGATGTACTGCAGCGCACCGTAGTGCCTGCATCCAGGGAGCGCAGTATATCACCATTGCGGGTTTTACATAAAATCATTCGGGACAGGCTATCGCTACAGGCACGCGACGAGCCTGTTGGCAGCGGTTGCGCACGCTTTCGCGAACAAATCCGCGAAAGGACGACGTCTGTATTTGCTTAACCACGTGACTTCGTTACCATATTGGTGTCGCGACATAACAAGAGTCTACATTCACTATGCCAAAGAAAAATGAGGCCCCGGCCAGCTTTGAAACCGCCCTGGGCGAGCTGGAGCAGATTGTTAATCGTCTGGAAAGCGGCGCGCTCCCGTTAGAAGAAGCGCTCAGCGAGTTCGAGCGTGGCGTACAGCTGGCGCGCCAGGGCCAGGCCCGACTGCAACAGGCCGAGCAACGTGTACAGATTCTGCTGGCCGACAGCGAAGAGAGCCCACTCACGCCTTTTACGCCGGACGCTGAATAAATGGATTTCTCGCAACAGCTCCAGGCCTGCGTTGAGCAGGCCAACGATGCACTACGCCGTTTTCTTGCGCCACTGCCTTTTCAGAACACTCCACTGGTTGAAGCCATGCAGTATGGCGCATTATTAGGCGGCAAACGCCTGCGCCCGTTCCTCGTCTATGCCACCGGTGACATGTTCGGCGTCAGTCGTACAACGCTGGATGCCCCGGCCGCGGCCGTTGAATGCATCCACGCTTATTCTCTGATGCATGACGATCTCCCGGCGATGGACGATGACGATCTGCGCCGTGGTTTGCCAACCTGTCACGTTAAATTTGGCGAAGCGAACGCAATTCTTGCCGGTGATGCGCTACAAACGCTGGCATTTTCTATACTGAGTGATGCGCCCATGCCCGAAGTGCCGGACCGCGATCGTCTGGCGATGGTGTCAACGCTGGCCCACGCCAGCGGCGTTGCGGGTATGTGCGGCGGACAGGCGCTGGATCTCGAAGCGGAAGGTCATCAGGTTGATCTGCAGGCGCTGGAGCGTATTCACCGCCACAAAACCGGAGCCCTTATTTGCGCCGCGGTGCGAATGGGCGCGCTGAGCGCTGGCGAACGTGGTCGTGCGGCCCTGCCGGCCCTTGAACGCTTTGCGCAAAATATCGGTCTCGCCTTCCAGGTCCAGGATGACATTCTTGACGTGGTAGGGGATACTGCGACGCTTGGCAAACGCCAGGGTGCCGACCAGCAGTTAGGTAAAAGTACTTATCCCGCGCTTCTGGGGCTTGAGCAAGCTCGCACCAAAGCGCATGACCTGATTGAAGATGCTCGTCAGTCGCTCAATGAACTGGCCGCACAATCTCTGGATACGACGGCACTGGAAGCGCTCGCGAATTACATAATTCAGCGTGATAAATAAACAATAAGAGTCTCTGATGAGTTTTGATATTGCCAAATACCCGACCCTGGCGCTGGTAGATTCCACCCAGGAGTTGCGTTTGTTGCCGAAAGATAGCCTGCCGAAACTGTGCGACGAACTGCGGCGTTACCTCCTGGACAGCGTCAGCCGTTCCAGCGGGCATTTTGCCTCCGGCCTCGGCACGGTCGAACTGACCGTGGCGCTTCACTACGTCTATAACACGCCGTTTGACCGCCTGATCTGGGACGTTGGTCACCAGGCCTACCCGCATAAAATCCTGACCGGCCGCCGCGATAAAATCGGCACCATCCGTCAGAAAGGGGGTCTGCATCCGTTCCCGTGGCGTGGCGAAAGCGAATATGACGTGCTGAGCGTCGGTCACTCATCAACCTCTATTTCTGCCGGCATCGGGGTGGCGATTGCCGCCGCGAAAGAAGACAAACAGCGACGCGCGGTCTGCGTTATCGGCGACGGCGCCATTACCGCGGGCATGGCGTTTGAGGCCATGAATCACGCGGGCGATATCAAACCCGATCTGCTAGTGGTGCTCAACGATAACGAAATGTCGATCTCCGAGAATGTCGGCGCGCTGAATAATCACCTGGCGCAGCTGCTGTCGGGGAAACTGTACTCATCGCTGCGCGAAGGCGGGAAAAAGGTCTTCTCAGGTGTGCCACCGATTAAAGAACTGCTCAAGCGCACTGAAGAACATCTCAAAGGGATGGTGGTTCCCGGCACGCTGTTTGAAGAGCTGGGCTTTAACTATATTGGCCCGGTGGACGGTCACGACGTGCTGGGGCTGGTCACCACGCTGAAAAATATGCGCGACCTGAAAGGGCCGCAGTTCCTGCATATTATGACCAAAAAAGGTCGCGGCTATGAGCCGGCAGAAAAAGACCCGATTACCTTCCACGCGGTGCCTAAATTCGACCACACCAGCGGCGTCCTGCCGAAAAGCAGCGGCGGCCTGCCCTCTTATTCGAAGATTTTCGGCGACTGGCTGTGCGAAACGGCGGCGAAAGACGGCAAGCTGATGGCCGTCACCCCAGCGATGCGTGAAGGCTCGGGGATGGTCGAGTTTTCCAAAAAATTCCCTGACCAGTATTTCGATGTAGCGATCGCCGAACAGCACGCGGTTACCTTCGCCGCGGGTCTGGCGATCGGTGACTATAAGCCGGTGGTGGCCATCTACTCCACCTTCCTGCAGCGGGCTTACGATCAGCTGATTCACGACGTCGCCATCCAGAAACTGCCGGTGCTGTTTGCCATCGACCGCGCGGGTATCGTCGGTGCCGATGGACAAACGCACCAGGGCGCGTTCGATCTCTCCTTCCTGCGCTGTATCCCGGAAATGGTGATCATGACGCCAAGCGACGAGAACGAGTGCCGCCAGATGCTTTACACCGGCTATCACTACAACGATGGCCCGAGCGCAGTCCGCTATCCACGCGGCACCGGTACCGGCGCGACGCTGGAACCGCTGGCCTCGCTGCCAATCGGCAAAGGCGTGGAGAAACGCCGCGGTGAAAAAATCGCGATCCTCAACTTCGGCACCCTGCTGCCGGAAGCCGCTCAGGCAGCGGAGACGCTCAACGCGACGCTGGTCGATATGCGCTTTGTGAAGCCGCTTGATGATGCCCTGATTTTGCAGCTGGCCACGGAGCACGACGTGCTGGTGACCCTCGAAGAGAACGCCATTATGGGCGGCGCAGGCAGCGGTGTGAATGAGCTGCTGATGGCGCATCGTCGCGCGGTTCCGGTGTTGAATATTGGCCTGCCAGACTTCTTCATCCCGCAGGGGACACAGGAAGAAGTGCGTGCCGACCTCGGTCTTGATGCTGCCGGTATCACCGCGAAAATCACGGACTGGCTGGCCTGATCCCTCCCGCACTAACGGCGCCTGCTATGCTTAAAGGATATCTTTTTGCTGATAGCAGGAGCCGTTCATGCATTACATCACGCCAGTAGCAACCCAACTCAAGGTATCCCGACTGTGCCTCGGCTGTATGACCTTTGGTGAACCGGATCGCGGCAATCACGCCTGGACCTTACCTGAAGAGAGCAGCCGCCCGCTGATTCAGCATGCGCTGGAAAACGGTATTAACTTTTTCGATACCGCCAATAGCTACTCTGACGGCAGCAGCGAAGAGATTGTCGGCCGCGCGCTGCGTGATTTTGCTCGTCGCGATGAGGTCGTGGTCGCCACGAAGGTCTATTACCCGGTGGGCGATCTGCCGGAAGGACTCTCGCGCGGACAGATCTTGCGCTCCATTGACGACAGCCTGAAACGCCTGGGGATGGAGTATGTCGACCTGCTGCAAATCCACCGCTGGGACTACACCACGCCGATTGAAGAGACGCTGGAGGCGCTCGATGAAGTGGTGAAAGCAGGGAAAGCCCGTTACATCGGCGCCTCGTCGATGCACGCCCGCCAGTTTGCCCAGGCGCTGCAGTTACAGGAGCAAAACGGCTGGGCGCGCTTCGTCACCATGCAGGACCACTACAACCTGATCTATCGCGAAGAAGAGAACGAAATGCTGCCGCTGTGTCAGCGGGCTGGCGTGTCGGTGATTCCCTGGAGTCCGCTGGCGCGCGGTCGCCTGACGCGCCCGTGGGGGGAAACCACCGCGCGTCTGGTTTCTGATGAGGTGGGCAAATCGCTCTACAGCGCCGCGGATGACAACGATGCACTGATTGCGCAGAATCTTGCTGAGGTAGCAGAGGAGCTTGGTGTCAATCGCGCGCAGGTCGCGCTGGCGTGGCTATTGAGCAAGCCTGGCGTGGCGGCACCGATCGTTGGGGCATCGCGGCAAGAGCAGCTCGATGAACTGCTCAACGCAGTGGATATCACGCTTACGCCCGAGCAGGTCGACAAGCTGGAAGCCCCCTACCAACCGCACCCGATTGTCGGCTTTAAATAAGCCTGTGCCCCCGGCGCGCAGCACGCCGCCGGGGAGATAGCCTTACAGAAGACCAATCGGCCAGTGGTGTCCCACCAGGTACAGCACCCCGGCGGAGATCACGCCGGCGACGATATCATCGACCATGATCCCCATACCACCGTGGATATTGCGATCGAACCAGCGGATCGGCCACGGTTTCCACATATCGAAAATACGGAAGATAACGAACCCGGCGGCCACCCATTGCCAGTCGAGCGTCGGTAGCGCCATCAGGGTGATCCACATTCCGACAAACTCGTCCCAGACGATGCTGCCGTGATCGTGGGTTCCCATGTCTTTCGCCGTGCGATGACAGATATAGACCCCGATACAGATACTCATCATCACCACCAGCGAATAGAGTTGCCAGGGGAGGAAGGTCATCAAATACCAGAACGGGATTGCCGCCAGCGAGCCCATGGTGCCCGGCACCACGGGGCTTAAACCACTGCCAAAACCGGTGGCCAGCAAATGCCAGGGATTGCGCATATTGAGGCGGCTTTTTGCGACATCTTTACTACGCGCCAAAGTGATCGTACCCCTTTAAATCCAGCGTCACCGGTTTGCCGGCTTGCAGCAGCTGCAGGCCGTCCGCTTCCGCACAAATCTGGCCAATACAGGTAAAACGCGCCCCCAGCTGGCCGATGGCGACATCCAGCGCGCCGCGGTTCAGCTCCGGTACGGTAAAGCACAGCTCATAATCTTCCCCGCCAGCCAGCGCCCAACGCAAGGCTTGCTCCGGCGCCACCTGACGCAGCATCGCATCGGACAACGGCATCGCGTCGAGATCGAGCCGAGCCCCACAGCCGCTGGCTTTCAGGATATGGCCAAGATCGGAGATCAGCCCGTCGGAAAGATCGATTGCCGAACTGGCGAGGTCGCGCAGCGCCTGTCCTTGCAGTATCCGCGGCATCGGACGCAAATGACGCGCCAGCAGATAGTCGGCATCGGCCGCAGACTCGACGTTCAGTCGCTCCTGCAATATTGCCAACCCGGCAGCGCTGTCCCCGGGAGTCCCGGTGACGTAAATCCAGTCTCCGGGCTTCGCCCCGGAGCGTTTCAGGGCGCGTCCCGGCGGGACAAAGCCGTGAATCCCCAGGGTCATCGACAGCGGACCACGGGTAGTGTCCCCGCCAATCAACTGCATATCGTAATAGTTGAGCTGCATGAACAGGCTGTCGCTGAACGATTCCAGCCACGCTTCATCCACGTCGGGTAAGGTCAGCGCCAGCGTCAGCCACGCGGGTTCAGCACCCATGGCCGCGAGGTCGCTCAGGTTGACCGCCAGCGCCTTATAGGCCAGGTCGGCAGGGTCGATATCAGGTAAGAAATGGTTTCCCGCCACCAGCGTGTCGGTGCTGATTGCCAGCGTTTTTTTCTCGGGGATATTCAGGAGAGCGCAGTCATCGCCGATGCCGGTCTCCACATCGAGACGCCTGCTTTTTACGCGATCAAAATAACGGGCAATCAGGGAGAATTCGCCGCATGCCATACGTTATGCCTCAGCAAAAGAAAAGAATAAGAACCTGTCTCAGCTGGCGAGTTTAGTTGCCGGCTGAAGCAGGTTCTGTGGACGGTTTCTCGGGGAGAATCCCCGATACCACCGGCCTGGGGTTTACTTTTTGTTGGGACGAATTGCCGGGGCTGCTTTGTCCAGCACGCCGTTAACAAACTTATGGCTGTCTTCAGCGCCGAAAGTTTTCGCCAGTTCGATAGCTTCGTTAATCGCCACTTTGTACGGGACATCGTCACGTTTTGACAGCTCGAACAGGGCGATACGCAGTACCGCTTTTTCCACCTGGCCCAGCTCTTCAAGCAAACGGGACAGGTACGGCTTCATCAGGCCGTCGAGGTATGCGCTGTTAGTCGCCACTCCGGACAGCAGTTCACGGAAATACAGAACGTCGACATCTTTGACATCCTGTTCCGCCAGGAACTGGTATTCAACATCAGCGATGTCGTTCTGGGACAACTGCCAGGAGTAAAGCGCCTGGACAGCACACTCACGGGCGCGGCGACGAGCAGCAGGTTTCACGGAATTCCCCTTACAAAAAAATCAGGCCTTGATGGCTTGCAATACGTTAATCATTTCCAGCGCGGTCAGCGCAGCTTCTGCGCCTTTGTTACCGGCTTTGGTACCAGCGCGCTCGATGGCTTGTTCAATACTTTCAGTGGTCAGAACACCAAAGGCTACCGGGATTTCGCTCTCCTGCGCGACATGCGCGAGGCCGTTGCTTGCACCGCCAGCCACATATTCAAAGTGCGCGGTACCGCCACGAATCACCGTACCCAGAGCAATCACTGCGTCATATTTACCGGTTTTTGCCAGTGCGCCAGCCGCCAGTGGCAGCTCATACGCGCCTGGAACCCAAACAACGGTAATGTTTTCATCTTTTACCTGACCGATGCGCTTCAGGGCGTCAATTGCACCTTCCAGCAGGCTGTCATTGATAAAGTTGTTGAAACGCGCAATGGTGATGGCGACGCGAGCGTCCGGGGTAGCAACGTTAGCTTCAATAATGTTCATACTGTTCCTTCGGGTTCATATAGCCCCGCAAGGGGGGCGGATTCTATCATAATAATTTATACACTTCATCCTTCAAACTGCCTCGCTGTCGCTGGCAGTGGAATGATGTTGCGTCGTAAAAAAGCCTTCCCTGTTGAATCGGGAGATCAGGCGTTCACTAAATGCAGGCACACATCCGGGCCAACATGGCGTATCTCATTGAATTTGAAATGGGGGGCATCCTGTAGTTTCTCAAGCCCCGGCAGCGCACATAATCCACGCGCCGTATTGCCTAACAGTTTAGGCGCAATATAGACGATAAGCTCGTCCACCACACCTGCCTGCAATAGCGCCCCAGCGAGCGTCGGGCCGGCTTCCACCCAGATACTGTTCACCTGCTGCTTGCCGAGCTGCATCATCAACAGCACCAGGTCGAGATGGCCGTTGTGTTCCGGTACCTGCAGCGTGCGCACGTTTTCCGGCCACGCGCGATCGTCAGCCTGGGTACGGGCAAACAGCGTTTCGCCCGGCTGCTGCACGATACGGTGCTGCGGGGTCACGCGGTTATGGCTGTCGATAACGATACGCAGCGGCTGACGCAGGTTGTCCTGCGGATACAGCGCCTGAGTATCAGGGTCCAGCGATTGCCAACGCACGGTCATTGCCGGGTCGTCAGCCAGCACGGTGGCGCTGCTGGTCAGAATGGCGTGGCTCTGCGCGCGCAGACGCTGCACGTCGCGGCGCGCCTGTGGGGAGGTGATCCACTGGCTTTCTCCGCTGGCCATGGCGGTACGGCCATCCAGCGAAGCGCCCATTTTGAGCTGTACATACGGGAAACCGGTGCGCATCCGCTTCAGAAAGCCTTTATTCAGCGCTTCGGCCTCGTTCATCATCAGGCCATGGCTGACGTCGATACCTTCCTGCTGCAAACGGTACAGGCCTCGTCCCGCCACCTGCGGGTTAGGATCCTGCATGGCGGCCACGACGCGGGTCACGCCAGCGGCGATCAGCGCGTCACAGCACGGCGGCGTGCGGCCATGATGGCTGCACGGCTCAAGCGTCACGTAGGCGGTAGCCCCTCGGGCTTGTTCACCGGCCATCCGCAGCGCATGTACTTCCGCATGCGGCTCACCGGCACGATAGTGAAAACCTTCGCCGACGATTTCACCGTTTTTGACGATCACACAACCGACGTTAGGATTGGGATGGGTGGTAAAACGCCCGCGCTGCGCCAGCTTCAGTGCGCGCGCCATGTACATTTCGTCATGCATGACTTAATCCTGTAAGCGGGCGATCTCTTCGCCAAATTCTTTGATGTCTTCAAAGCTACGATAGACCGAGGCAAAGCGGATATAGGCGACTTTATCGAGCTTTTTCAGCTGTTCCATGACCAGGTTACCGATCATCTTGCTGGGTACTTCGCGTTCACCGGTGCCGCGCAGATGCGTTTTGATATGGTTAAGCGCCATTTCTACGTCGTCGGCGCTAACCGGGCGTTTTTCCAGCGCTTTCAGCATTCCGCTGCGCAGCTTATCCTCGTTGAAAGGTTCCCGCACATCGTTGCTTTTGACCACCCGCGGCATCACCAGCTCCGCCACTTCAAACGTCGTAAAACGTTCGTTACAAACCAGGCACTGCCGACGACGACGCACAGAGGAGCCCTCTCCCACCAGACGGGAGTCGATCACTTTGGTATCTACGGCGAAACAGAATGGGCAATGCATGGCGCGTCCTGATATGAAGTTAAACTGAAGGACAGTTTACCGCGAAGTGACCCGACTACAAAGAAAGAGCTTTTGAGACAAAGGATCTATGGTTGGTTATCACAGACGATCTACCATGAGTTATCCCCTTTTGACGGAATCCCTTACTATGACAAGACGTTATTTGAAGCTGGCGATACTGACGACATTGTTCACGCTCAGCGCCTGCGCGCAGCAAAGTGAAGTCCGACAGATGAATCAAAGCGTGAGCACGCTGAGCAAAGAGATGACCCAGTTGAATCAGCAAACGGTGAAAATTACCCAGCAAAATTCCCTGAATGCGAAATCCAGCAGCGGCGTCTATCTTCTGCCTGGCGCCAAAACGCCGGCACGGCTCGAGAGCCAGATCGGTACGTTACGCATGTCGCTGCGGGATATTGCCGCCGATGGCGACGGCACCCGTCTGACCTTGCGTATTCAGGGTGAATCCAACGATCCGCTTCCGGCATTTAGCGCCACCGTCGCTTCCGGGCAGATCACCGGCACCACCCAGAGCTATCAGGAAGTGAACGTGCAGGAACAGCTGATCAGCGCCCCTGCCAGCATTCTGGCCCCCAGCGATGTGGATATTCCGCTGCGCCTGAAAGGTATCTCTCCGGAACAGCTTGGTTTCCTGCGTATTCACGACATCCAGCCCGCCACCCCGCAATAACCTCTCCCATCGGGTGTCTTTGACACCCGTTTTCACCGCCAAAAATCCATTTACAATTTTTGCGAACAGTTCAGTGAAAATTGACGCCATTGATGAATTTCAGTGGCATTTTGTCAGGAAATGCATAGAATCGTGAACGCAATCGATTACGTGTGTTTACTTTATGTGAAACAACACATATTTTTGTGAGCAATGATTTCTATAATAGACGCCACAGAAATACGAAATATTTAGAAACGCTTCGGCAACGTTCTTAACGCCTTTTGGCTTAATTTAAACAGTGGCATCATTATGAAAAAAACATTACTGGCAGCAAGCGCGGTCCTGGCACTCTCCGCATCTTTCACTGCTGGCGCGGCAGAAAACGACAAACCTCAGTACCTGTCTGATTGGTGGCACCAGAGTGTGAACGTGGTGGGCAGCTACCACACCCGTTTTGGACCGCAGATCCGTAACGATACCTACCTGGAATACGAAGCGTTCGCCAAAAAAGACTGGTTTGATTTCTACGGTTATATCGATGCACCGGTATTCTTTGGCGGTAACAGCACCGCGAAAGGTATCTGGAACAACGGTTCCCCGCTGTTTATGGAAATCGAACCGCGTTTCTCTATCGACAAGCTGACCAACACCGACCTCAGCTTCGGCCCGTTCAAAGAGTGGTATTTCGCGAACAACTATATCTACGATATGGGTCGTAACGATTCTCAGGAGCAGAGCACCTGGTATATGGGTCTGGGTACCGATATCGATACCGGCCTGCCGATGAGCCTGTCCCTGAACGTCTATGCGAAATATCAGTGGCAGAACTACGGTGCTTCCAACGAAAACGAGTGGGATGGCTACCGTTTCAAAGTGAAATACTTTGTTCCGCTGACCGACCTGTGGGGCGGTTCTCTGAGCTACATCGGCTTCACCAACTTTGACTGGGGTTCCGATCTGGGCGATGACAACTTCTACGATATGAACGGCAAGCACGCGCGCACCAGCAACTCCATCGCGTCCAGCCACATCCTGGCGCTGAACTATGCGCACTGGCACTACTCGGTGGTTGCTCGTTACTGGCACAACGGTGGTCAGTGGGCGGATGACGCGAAGCTGAACTTCGGCGACGGCGACTTCAATGTCCGTTCCACCGGTTGGGGTGGTTACTTTGTTGTCGGCTACAACTTCTAATCACTGCTGATTTTCCCCGGCGGCAACGCCGGGGATTGCCAGGCCTTAGCGCTCCTCACACTTTACCTTACGCAAGAAATCACTCAATGAACGGTCAGCCCGTTCGCTAAAATGGCGCCCGGTCGCCACAATATTCAGGCATCGGTCGAGGCGAAAACAGCGATAATCAACGCGCAATTCGCACCAGCTCACAAGCAGCCAGCGCTCTCCCCAGAAAAAAAGCCCCAGCGGCAGCACTTCACGCTGTGATACCTTTCCGCCTTCATCCCGATAGTGCAGATCCAATACCTGCTGGCCGGAGACTGCCCGATGCACCAGATCAAACTGCTCTTTGGTGTAGCCCTGCGAACCAAAGTCCGGGGCGAACAGGCGCGACTGCTCTGCCTGGCGTCGGCTCTCCGCCGGCAGTATGGCCAGCACTTTTTCCTGTGCCGATTCCAGCGCCTGGGACATCGAAACGCCGCCCCAGGTTTGCAGCAGCCGAATCGCCGCGACCAGCGCCTCCGACTCCTGGGTCGTCAGCATCAGCGGCGGCAGATCGTAGCCTGCCAGCAGTCGATAGCCGCTGCCGGCCTCTCCCTCAACCGGGACGCCGGAGAGCGACAGGTCGCGAATATCGCGGTAAATCGTGCGTTCCGACACGCCGAGCCGCTCGGCCAGCAGCCCGGCGGTGGTTAATCTTCTCCCCCGCAGGATCTGGACGATTTGAAAAAGACGGTCGGCGCGTCGGCTCATAAGCGTAATCTCATTTATGCTGGTTGATGCAGGCCAATTCGATTCCCCTCGCTATCGATAAACAGGGCAATCGTCCCGATATCCTTCGCCAGCTGCAGCGGGCCAAAAACACAGCGCCCTCCCGCAGAGCTCACCCGGTCAAGCGTCGCCGTCAGATTGTCAGTATGCAGATAGATAATGCAGCCCTGATCGGCGGGTTTAACACCGTCAAACTTTGCCAGCGCCCCGCCGGGAGCCGGATCCTGATAAGGAAATATCGCCAGTTGAGCGCAGTCCATATTTTCCCGTTTCAGCGTCACCTGCATCACCGGTTCGTAAAACGCCACGGCACGATCCATGTCGGCGACCGGAATTTCAAACCAGTTAATTACGTTGTTCATACATCCTCCTGTCCATTGTGTGGGTTCAGGAGGAGTGTATGACAGGCCTCCTGACAGCATACTGTCAGGAGTGTTTAACTACTTTTACCCCTCGAGCTGGTACACACCAACGCGCGGGTGCGATCCAGCAGCCACGGGCGCAGATAGCCGACGGTATTGGAAAACGGCAGGACTTCTTCCGGCAGCGCTATCCCTAACTGCTGGCGGATCCAGGCGCGACGGGTGACAATTCGCTGCCACAGCTGCGGCCAATCCTGCGCCAGTGCGTCGCGCAGCGCCTTATCGGCCACCGCCACGGTGTCTTCGATGCTGGCGCCAGCATACCCCGTCCGTGAGGGAATAATATCGATTTGCAGCAGCATACCGCTGCGGATGCAGGCGTTAGAATCAGGCCCGATGGGTGAACACAGCCACTCTTCGTCCGCCACCAGATGGCCAGGGTTCAGATGCCAGTGATATTCCGCCTTCGGCAGTACACTCTCGATTAGCGCGTACATCTCGCCGCCACGCATCCCGATGCGTAAATTCTCCAGCCAGCTAACCACCGCATTGAAATAGGGCTTCGCCACCACCTCAAGATAGTCCGCTACTTCCGGCGTCAGCTCAGTGTCGTCGCTCACCACGTAGGCGGCGCGGCTGCTCAGGCCGCCTTTGTAACTGGTGGTCAGCGAGAATTTATCGCCACGCTGAATGGTCTTATCGCCAGGATACAAGTTGGCATGGGCGAAGCGATCCCCGGTAGCGGCAATCATCACCACGGTATTAGGCTGCCCTTGCGCCGCCAGTAACGCGCCGATCTGCTTTTCGGTTTTGCCGGGAGCAATGGCGTCGAGCGCGGTCAGAACCGCTGTCGATGCCAGATTCGCGCCATATTCATAATGGGCCAGTTCATTGGCATTATTGGCCGTTCTTACCCCGCAGTCCGGGGCGATAAATACCCCCGTAGCATTGCGCAGGACCGCCTGAGGCCCCGCGGCCTGGCGAATGGCGTCGACGATAAACGCGGGCAGGTCGAACATCTGAGCCCGGTCATCAGCATCGCCGGTAAACAGCTTCCAGCCCGCCAGCCCCAGGGTTTTCCCCGCCACGATCCCCGCATCCTGCAACAGCTGCGGCAGGCTTTTCTCCGTGCTCATCGGCTGGTTCGGTAATGAGAACCACGGGGCGTGGATCACCCGGTTTTCCAGCCGGGCAAAGGCCGCCAGCTTGAGGTTTTCATTGCCCAGAACCAGTACCGCCTCCCCCTCACGATGCAGCACCAGCAGCGCCTCTTCAAACCGCGGAATAAACCCGGTGAGATACTCAAAGTTGCCGCCGTGCTCTTTATCGGCATAGATGACCAGCGTGTCGTACCCGTCGCAGGCCATCCGGGCGAGCACGTTGGCTTTACGCTGACGTAAGGTCTCATCGCTGAGTGTGACGGAAGGCAGGTCGTGCCAGACGGTCGGCGGGGCGACGGTGGAAAGGGCTATCGTGGCCATGGGCGTATCTCCATCTCATTAAAAACAATGCAAGGAGAGTAGCGAAATTCGGGGGCCCTGTAATAAAAAAATCCCGGCCTTGCGACCGGGATTGCGTTCTCAGTACCGTTCTGACTTACGGCAGAATGGACGGCTGATCCGCACCTTCTTTCTCGACTTTCTGCTGCAGCATATGCTCGCGCTTCATGCCCAGCTTCAGCGCCAGTGCCGACGCCACGTAGATAGAAGAAGCTGTACCGATAGAGACACCGATCAGCATGGTCAGCGAGAAGCCTTCCAGCACCGGGCCGCCAAAGAGGAACAGCATCAGGATAACCATCAAGGTGGTCCCTGAGGTGATCAAGGTACGATGCAGCGTCTGGGTCAACGACACGTTAAAGATCTCATACGGCGTACCGCGGCGGATCTTACGGAAGTTTTCACGGATACGGTCTGATACCACGATGCTGTCGTTCAGCGAGTAGCCGATGACCGACATCAGTGACGCGACGATGGTCAGATCGATCTCGATATGGAACAGCGACAGTATACCCATCGTGATAACCACATCGTGCGCCAGGGCGATAACGACCCCGGCAGCAAGACGCCACTCAAAGCGGAAACCAACATAGACCAGGATACAGATCAAGGCGGCCAGCAGCGCCATGGCGCCGCTTTGTGCCAGGTCTGCCCCGACGCTCGGTCCCACGAATTCAATTCGTTTGACGGTTGCGTTCTGGCTGGTCGATTCGTTAATCACATTAACGACCTTGCTGCCCAGCTCCTGGCTGCCGTTGGTATCATGTACCGGCGGCATACGTACCATGATGTCACGGCTGCTACCGAAGTTCTGCAGCTGCGGCTCTTCAAAGCCCGCCTTCTGCAGCGCCAGACGCATCTGGTCCATGTCCGCAGGTTTTTCGAGGGTAATTTCAATCACCGTACCACCGGTGAAATCCAGACCCCAGTTAAACCCACGCACGCCCATCACGACAATGGCGGCAATCAGCAGAAAACCGGAGATGCCGAAAGCCCAGTAGTCCCAGCGCATAAAGTCATAGACTTTACGGCCGTGGTTCAATTGTTCAACAGTATATTCCTGTGCCACAACGCACTCCTCAGATAGACAGCTTTTTAACGCGCTTGCCGCCGTACAGCAGGTTCACGATGGCACGGGTGCCGACGATAGCGGTAAACATCGAGGTTGCAACACCGATACCGGTGGTAATCGCAAACCCTTTAATTGCACCGGTACCGACCGCGTACAGGATGATAACTTTGATCAAGGTCGTAATGTTCGCATCGAAGATAGAGCTGAATGCGCCCTTATAACCTTCGTCAATCGCCTGCTGAACAGAACGTCCGTTGCTCAACTCTTCTTTAATACGTTCGTTGATCAGTACGTTAGCATCGACCGCCACCGCAAGGGTTAGCACGATACCCGCAATCCCCGGCATACTCAGCGTTGCCCCTGGGAGCAGGGACATGATGCCGACGATCAGCACCAGGTTAGCCACCAGCGCGGAAGTCGCGATCAGACCGAATTTCTTGTAGAAGAAAATCATAAACAGGATAGAAACCACCAGACCGGCCAGACATGCTTCCAGACCCTGTTTGATGTTCTGCATACCCAGGGTTGGGCCGATGGTACGTTCTTCAACGATCTGAATCGGCGCAATCAGCGCACCAGCACGCAGCAGCAGAGACAGCTGACGCGCTTCGTTCGGGTTGCTGATACCGGTAATACGGAAGCTGTTGCCCAGGCGAGACTGGATGTTGGCGATGTTAATCACCTCTTCCTGTTTCACCAGAACCGCACGACCGTTAGCATCTTTCTTACCGCTGTCTTTGTACTCCACGAACAAGGTCGCCATCGGCTTACCGATGTTGTCCTTGGTGAAGTTAGACATGATGTTGCCACCTGCGCTATCCAGCGAGATGTTAACCTGCGGCTGATTGTACTCATCCATGCTGGAAGTGGAGTCGGTGATATGGTCACCGGTCAGAATCACACGCTTGTACAGCACAACTGGCCGGCCTTCACGAGTGTCTTTCACTTCGGAATCGCCAGGGACGCGGCCTGAAGCGGCAGCAGCACTGTCGACGTTGCTGTTCACCAGACGGAATTCCAGCGTCGCGGTGGCGCCAAGAATTTCTTTCGCACGCGCAGTATCCTGAATACCCGGCAGTTCAACCACGATACGGTCGGCGCCCTGACGCTGTACCAGCGGCTCGGCAACACCCAGTTGGTTAACACGGTTACGCAGAATGTTGATGTTCTGCTGCACGGCATATTCGCGGGCTTCTTTCAGGCGCTCATCGGTCATCACGGCTTTCAGGCCGGTCGTGCCTTGAGTGGAGATAACCAGATCGCGGTGACGCGGGCTCAGCCAGGAGATAGCCTGATCGCGTGCTGCGCTATCACGAAACGCAATGCTCAGACCAAAATTGTCTTCCTTACGCACGGTGGAGTAAGGGATGCCTTTTTCACGCAGTTCGCTGCGCAGGCTGTCGATATTTTGTTCCTGCAGTTTACCCAGCGCGGTGTCCATATCCACTTCCATCAGGAAGTGTACGCCGCCACGCAGGTCAAGACCCAGCTTCATCGGCTCGGCATGAATGGCCGCCAGCCAGCGAGGCGTTGCCGGTGCAAGGTTCAGTGCCACGACGTATTTATCACCCAATACGCCCATCAGCACTTCACGTGCACGTAACTGGACGTCGGTGGTGTCGAAGCGCGCAAGAATGGTGCCCTCTTCCAGCGCCACAGACTTAGCGGTAATTTTTTCTTCTTGTAACGTTTTCTGGACCTGGATCAGCGTTTGCTCACTGGCGGCGACACCGCGCACGCCAGTGATTTGAACGGCCGGATCCTCACCATACAGGTTGGGGAGTGCATACATCAGGCCGACGATAATAACGACGACCAGCATGATGTACTTCCACAAAGGATAACGGTTTAACACGGCAGTTCCCTTAGGGAAAAGTGGATTACAGCGCTTTCATAGTGCCTTTCGGCAGAACGGCAGCTACGAAGTCACGTTTGATAACCACTTCGGTGGTATCGTTCAGCGCGATAGCAATGTATCCGCTTTCCGCAACTTTAGTGACGCGACCGACCAGACCACCATTCGTCAGCACTTCATCGCCTTTCGCGATGGAGCTCATCAGGTTTTTATGTTCCTTGGTACGCTTCTGCTGTGGACGCAGGATCATGAAGTAGAAAATCAGACCAAACACCACCAGCATCAGGATCAGAGACATCGGGCTACCCTGCGCCGCGCCACCGGTTGCTGCTACCGCATCAGAAATAAAAAAGCTCATTCAAATTCCCTCATTATTAAAATTAATCAACGTTCACAGGAGGAACAGGTCGTCCCTGACGTTGGTAAAAATCGGTCACGAAGCTCTCTAATTTACCCTCTTCAATAGCCTTACGTAAACCAGCCATTAAGCGCTGATAGTAGCGAAGGTTATGAATGGTATTGAGGCGCGCGCCCAATATTTCGTTGCAACGATCGAGATGATGCAAGTAAGCGCGTGAATAATTGCGACATGTATAGCAATCACATTCAGCATCCAGCGGCGCGGTGTCGCTTTTGTGCTTCGCATTACGAATCTTCACCACGCCGTCGGTAACAAACAGATGGCCGTTACGCGCGTTACGCGTCGGCATCACGCAGTCGAACATATCGATACCGCGGCGTACCCCTTCAACCAGATCTTCGGGCTTCCCGACGCCCATCAGGTAGCGTGGTTTGTCGGTCGGAATCTGCGGGCAAACGTGCTCCAGGATACGGTGCATGTCTGCTTTCGGCTCGCCGACAGCCAGACCGCCGACAGCGTAGCCATCAAAACCGATGTCTACCAGACCTTTAACGGATATATCGCGTAAATCTTCGTAAACGCTTCCCTGAATAATGCCGAACAGCGCATTTTTGTTGCCCAGGCTGTCGAAACGGTCACGGCTACGCTGCGCCCAGCGCAGGGACATTTCCATCGAACGTTTAGCATAGTCCCAGTCCGCCGGGTACGGCGTACATTCGTCGAAGATCATCACGATATCGGAGCCGAGATCGTATTGAATCTCCATCGATTTTTCCGGGTCGAGGAAAATCGGATCGCCGTTAATCGGGTTGCGGAAGTGGACGCCCTGCTCGGTGATCTTACGGATATCGCCGAGGCTGAAGACCTGGAAACCGCCGGAGTCGGTCAGGATTGGCCCTTTCCACTGCATGAAATCATGCAGATCGCCGTGCAGCTTCATGATTTCCTGGCCCGGACGCAGCCACAGGTGGAACGTGTTGCCGAGGATAATTTGTGCGCCGGTGGCTTCAACTTCTTCCGGCGTCATCCCTTTGACGGTGCCGTAAGTCCCAACGGGCATAAAGGCTGGCGTTTCAACTACGCCACGATCAAATACCAGGCGGCCGCGGCGAGCGCGTCCGTCGGTCGTATCCAGTTCAAATTTCATTTTCACTCCTGCGTCAGAAAAACAGTCTGACGTTAAACACTCATGCCGCGGAGGTTATTCCCCGACACGCTCAAAAATAGCCTGCGGATTGTACGTGATAAACATCGCGTCACCGTAGCTAAAAAAGCGATATTTTTGTTCTACCGCAGCCTTGTAGGCATTCATGGTGTGCTGGTAACCGGCAAAGGCCGAAACCAGCATAATCAGAGTCGATTCAGGCAGATGGAAGTTGGTCACCAGCGCATCGACCGCCTTATATTGATACCCCTGATAGATAAAGATCTGCGTATCACCAAAGAAAGGTTCAATCAGGTCGTTTTTCGCCGCCTGCGCCGCGCTTTCCAGCGAGCGCACGGAGGTGGTACCCACCGCGATAACGCGATTACCACGCGCTTTCGCCGCCAGCACCGCGTCGACCACCTCTTGCGGCACTTCGGCATACTCAGAGTGCATGATGTGGTCTTCGATGGTATCCACGCGCACCGGCTGGAAGGTTCCGGCGCCGACGTGCAACGTCACGAACGCCATTTCGATACCTTTGGCACGCAGCTTATCCAGCATCGCATCGTCAAAGTGCAGGCCGGCGGTCGGTGCGGCCACTGCCCCTGGTTTGGTGCTATAGACGGTTTGATACAGCTCGCGGTCGGCGTCTTCGTCCGGGCGGTCGATATACGGCGGCAGCGGCATATGGCCGATGCTGTTCAGGATATCCAACACCGGGCGCTCGTCGTTAAACTCGACTTCAAACAGCGCATCGTGACGCGCCACCATAGTGGCACGAATGCTTTCATCGTCGCCCAGCAGCAGCTCCGCTCCCGGCTTCGGCGCTTTGGAAGCGCGAATATGGGCCAGAATACGTTTGTCGTCGAGCATCCGCTCAACCAGGACTTCAATCTTGCCGCCGCTGACTTTACGGCCAAACAGGCGCGCCGGGATCACCCGGGTATTGTTGAATACCAGCAGATCGCCAGGGTTCAGCTTGTCGAGAAGATCGGTGAAAATACCATGCGTCAGCGCCCCCGTCGGTCCGTCTAACGACAGCAGGCGACAGCTACTGCGCTCCGGCTGTGGGTAGTGGGCGATCAGGGATTCGGGTAGTTCAAAGGAAAAATCTGTAACGCGCATGACGGTGGCTCGGCCTAAATAAAGAGGCGGGTAGTCTAGTGCCGGGGCGTGTTCCCTGCAACCTTTACCCCTCAGGAGAGATGTAATACTCTACGTCATTGATGAGACGAGTCACGTTGAAGCCAACGCACCTGCAACCTGAAGAATAACGAGTATTATGAATTTTCTCGCACACCTGCATTTAGCTCATCTCGCCAATAGCTCTCTTCCCGGCAACCTTCTGGCCGATTTCGTTCGCGGCAACCCGCAGGCGGACTACCCGGCGGATATCGTCGACGGCATCTTTATGCATCGCCGCATTGATGTCATGACCGACAATCTGGCAGAGGTCAAAACGGCACGAGAGTGGTTCCGTCCCGAAACGCGCCGTGTCGCGCCGATTACGCTGGACGTCATGTGGGATCATTTCCTGTCACACCACTGGGCGCAAATTTCGCCCGACCTGCCGCTCAGTGAATTTGTGCGCTATGCCGAGGAGCAGGTGACGCCGGTGTTGCCCGATTCGCCGCCGCGCTTCGTCAATCTCAATGACTATTTATGGTCGGAGCGCTGGCTGGAACGCTATAAAGACATGGACTTTATTCAGCGCGTCCTCAACGGTATGGCCAGCCGTCGGCCACGTCTTGATGCCCTGCGCGACTCCTGGCAAGACCTGGATACCCACTACGACAAGCTGGAGCAACAGTTCTGGCAGTTTTATCCGCGCATGATGGCCCAGGCGACCAGCCGCGAACTTTAAAAGATTGCGCTTTCTCACAGAAAGGCTATTCTGAACCTCGTTTTCTAATACATATTGATAGGCTAAACCTATCTCATTGATTGTCAGCGTCACGTTGAGTTCGCACAAGCCTGTCCCTATACTTGCCACCGTTGCGTACCAATTAACCTTACTATTAACAGGAGAATCATATGGTTCTGGTCACTCGTCAGGCTCCGGATTTTACCGCTGCAGCAGTTTTAGGTAACGGCGAAATCGTTGAGAAATTCAACTTCAAACAGCACACCAACGGTAAAGCGACCGTACTGTTCTTCTGGCCGATGGACTTCACCTTCGTGTGCCCGTCAGAGCTGATCGCTTTTGACAAGCGTTATGAAGAGTTCCAGAAACGCGGCGTAGAAGTCGTTGGCGTCTCCTTCGACTCCGAATTCGTTCACAACGCATGGCGTAACACCCCGGTTGACCAGGGCGGTATCGGCCCGGTTAAATACGCGATGGTGGCTGACATCAAACGTGAAATCCAGAAAGCTTACGGTATCGAGCATCCGGACGAAGGCGTTGCACTGCGTGGTTCCTTCCTGATCGACGCAAACGGCGTTGTTCGTCACCAGGTGGTTAACGACCTGCCGCTGGGCCGTAACATCGACGAGATGCTGCGCATGGTTGACGCGCTGCAGTTCCACGAAGAGCACGGTGAAGTTTGCCCGGCACAGTGGGAAAAAGGAAAAGAAGGTATGGCTGCGTCTCCGGAAGGCGTTGCAAAATACCTGACCGAGAACGTCTCCAGCCTGTAATCGGCTCGCGTTTAAAAAAAGGCTCGCATCTGCGAGCCTTTTTTGATCCCGCGGCCTGCACACCCGCCGCTGGTTATCCGCTAATCAAAACGCGAAGCAGGAGCAGCCCAGCGCGCCCCAGAAAGCCCGATCGTCGGAGACCGGGATCGACGACTTACGCGCGATATCATGCTGATGACCATGGACGCCACAGCTGCCGCAGCACTGATGCATCTGCACAATTGCCCCGATTTTCGCCGCCGCAGGCGGTGCGGAACGATAGTGGCCCGGCACCTTGACCACCGGCGACCAGTCCGGCACCACCGGAATCGGCGGCGGTGCGAGCGGCGAGAAGTGTCCGGCGGCATACACCACTTTGCCGTCAACCACCGTCAGCACCGATTCGATACCTTTGATTTCCTCTTCCGGCACGCTGAAATAGTCTTTTGACAGCACCACCAGGTCCGCCAGCTGGCCGTTCTCGATCCGCCCTTTTTTACCCTGCTCACTGGAGAACCAGGCGCTGCCCGCCGTCCACAATTCCAGCGCCACGTCGCGCGGCAGACGGTTACTCTCGTCATACATCGCCATGCCGCCCACGGTACGCCCGGAGACCAGCCAGTAGAGTGCGGTCCACGGGTTGTAACTCGCGACCCGCGTCGCATCGGTCCCTAGCCCAACCGGCACGTCCAGTTCCAGCATTTTCGCCACCGGCGGGGTATGTTTCACCGCATCTTTACCATAGCGGTCGACAAAGTATTCCCCCTGGAAGGCCATCCTGTGCTGTACCGCGATCCCACCGCCCAGCGCCTTCACGCGCTCAATATTCCGCTCGGTGATGGTTTCGGCATGGTCGAAGAACCAGTGCAGACCGTTAAACGGAATATCGCGGTTCACCTTCTCGAAGACGTTGAGCATTCGGCTGATCGACTCATCGTAGGTGGCATGCAGGCGGAACGGCCAACGATGCTCCACCAGATGACGAACCACTCGTTCCAGCTCGTCTTCCATCCCTTCTGGCAGATCCGGACGCGGCTGCAGGAAATCTTCAAAGTCTGCCGCCGAGAACACCAGCATTTCGCCAGCGCCGTTGGCGCGGAAGAAGTCGGTCCCCTGCCCCGGTTTCAGCATATCGGTCCAGCGCTCGAAATCGTCCAGCTCTTGTTTAGGACGCTGGGTAAACAGGTTATAGGCAATGCGCACGGTCATCTGCTCTTGCGCATGCAGTTGTTCAATAATTTGATAATCTTCCGGGTAGTTCTGGAAACCGCCCCCGGCATCAATGGCGCTGGTCAGGCCAAGCCGGTTCAGCTCACGCATAAACTGGCGCGTCGAGTTAACCTGCATCTCCAGCGGCAGCTTCGGCCCTTTTGCCAGCGTAGCGTACAGGATCATGGCGTTCGGTTTGGCGATCAGCATCCCGGTGGGGTTACCGCGGCTATCGCGCACGATTTCGCCCCCGGCCGGGTCCGGCGTCTCTTTGGTGTAGCCCACCGCCTTCAGCGCAGCGCGGTTCAGCAGCGCGCGATCGTAGAGGTGCAGCACAAAGACTGGGGTATCCGGTGCTGCCTCGTTTAGCTCTTCGAGGGTCGGCATCCGCCGTTCGGCGAACTGGAACTCGCTCCAGCCGCCGACCACGCGAACCCACTGCGGCGACGGCGTGCGATCGGCCTGATCTTTGAGCATCCTCAGCGCATCCGCCAGTGACGGAACCCCTTCCCAACGCAGCTCAAGGTTATAGTTCAGCCCGCCGCGGATCAGGTGCAGGTGGGAATCGTTCAGCCCCGGGATCACCGTATGGCCCTGCAGATCGACGATCTGCGTCCCTTCAGCAGCAAAACTCATGACCCGATCGCGGCTGCCGGTGGCGAGGATCTTACCGTCGGCGATGGCGATCGCCTCGGTCAACGGATTGTTTTGATCGAGAGTATGAATGCGACCATTCGTCAGGATCAGTGTGGCAGTTTGCGACATAACGCTCTCCTCCAGGCGTCTGGCTCAGTTTTTCTTTAACCAGCCAGCAAACAGACGGGTCACGATGGGCATCCAGAACCAGACCACCAGCGCGACCACACAGGCATCATTTATCAAATGCAGCAACAAGCTCCCCCGCATCGAGGGAAGGAACATCCCGGTCAGCCAGGGCACCAGATTAGTACTGGGGAAAATCACCAGTAGCGTGATCAGAAACTGCTTCCAGCGCAGCGGCTGGCGCACGTTGGTGACGGGTGGGGTAAACCAGAACGCCGGTTCGGTACGAATTTCCGTGCGATCGCCTTCATTGAGCAGCGGCGCGATTTCTGCCACCAGCTCGTGACGCGTTGATGACTGCGTCCAGGCGTAGAGGTGTTCAATGGTGTCAAAACGAATAATGACGCTCCAGAGATTCTGCCCGGGAGTCGGGCGAATTACGTTAGCGCCAAGATGGCCGGGAAACTCCGCCGCGATGGGCATAATTTTACCGAGCCACTGTTCATAGCGTTCCCCGTGCTCGGGGTCGAGCATATGGCTTATCACCAGGGTCACCGATTTCTGCTGCGTCATTACCGGGCTCCTTGCTGCAGGCGAATCGCGGGTGGCCCCACCATTCGCCATGAATGACAATACACAAAATCATTCATGCTGCGTCGAGGGTGGCAAACGAAACCAACAAAGACGCAGCATGAAGGGGGAAGTGTATTTAGGCTTTACGTTCCGGCGCGCCGTGCACCATGGTATAGGCATAATCCACGCCCATGCCGTAAGCACCGCTGTGTTCGCGAACCAGATCCATCACCGCATCGTAGGTCTCTTTACGGGACCAGTCGCGCTGGTACTCGAGCAGAACCTGCTGCCAGGTCACCGGTACTGCGCCAGCCTGCACCATGCGATCGATAGAACGCTCATGGGCATCCACGGAGGTCCCGCCGGAGGTGTCGGTGACCACGTAGACTTCGAATCCCTCTTCCAGCGCCATCAGCGCCGGGAAGGTCAGGCACACTTCGGTCCACAGCGCGGAGATAATCAATTTTTTGCGACCCGTCGCTTTCACTGCTTTAACAAAAGCGGCATCTTCCCAGGAGTTCATCGATGTACGTTCAATCGGTTTAACCTGCGGATGGACGGCCAGTAATTCCGGCCAGATGTAGCCGCTGAAGCTTTTGGTTTCCACGGAGGTATAAATCACCGGGACATTAAAAATCTTGCCGGCTTTCGCCAGGGCAACGGTATTATTTTTAAGTGTCTGACGGTCAATATTGGCTACGCCAAAGGACATTTGCGGTTGATGGTCAATAAAGATAAGGGCGGAGTTGGTTGGGTCGATCAGTTCCCGAATAGACATGAATACCTTCTTAATCAATAAGTTAAAGAGATATAACAAACACTGTTGTGGGTCGGATCGTGACGGATAAAGCATGCTGAGTATAGTCAGTAATTTCTAACGAGTTATTAAAGAAATTCACTGTGCTATTTCGAAAATAAGAAAGTATGAAACCAAAGTGTTAATGAACAGCGATCGCGATATTTATCAAAAAATTACGCGAAAGGGTTCTAAATTATTCACTGGCATTGAATGTCGGGTTCGGTAAAACTGAGTCACCCTATTTTTTCCGGTAACTCATTGATGCGCTTAAACCTTGATGTGCTGCTTATTCTGGATGCTTTAGAAACCCATGGCTCATTTGCCACCGCCGCAGAATCACTCTACAAAACGCCAGCGGCCCTGAGCTATATGATCCAGAAGCTGGAGAGCGATCTGGACATCACCCTGCTGGATCGCAGCGGTCACCGGGCGAAATTTACCGATACCGGCAGAATGGTGCTGGAGAAGGGGCGGCTGTTAATCAATGCCGCTAAAGATCTGGAAAAACAGGCCAAACAGCTGAGCGCCGGTTGGGAACGGGATCTGGCGATCGCCCTCGACGCCTCTTTCCCTTTTGATCGCCTGCTGCCGTTGATCGATGCCTTTTACGCGCAAAATCCGCAGACCCGGCTCAACTTTACCCACCATACGCTGGCCGGATCCTGGGAAGAGTTGACCCGCAACGGCGCCGATATGATCCTCGGTGCCATTAACGAACCGCCGACATCAGCCGAGTGGTCATGGAAAATGGCCGGTACGCTGGATAACGTCTTTGTCGTGGCGGCCAACCATCCGCTGGCCGCCACCACGCAGCCGCTCAGCAACAAACAGCTCAGCCTGCACCGTGCGGTGGTGATTAGCGACAGCGCCCGCTATTGTCAGCCGCTGAACAGCAACCTGCTCACCGAGCAGCTTCAGATTCGCGTCGACGATTTTGCCAGTAAGGTGGCGCTGCTGCGGGCTGGCGTGGGCTGCGGTTTTCTGCCCCGCCATATCGCTCAGCCGTGGCTGGAGAGCGGCGAGTTGCTTGAGAAGTCCGTCATCTCCTGCCGCGAAAAAGATCTGGCCTATATTGCCTGGCGCAGCGATAACGACGGACTGGCCCAGCGCTGGTGGCGCGAGGCCCTTCTCCATGAATCGTTCCTCAGTCAGCTTTACGCCTGACGGCTGAACCACACGCTGGCAGAGATCGCGGGCAATGCCAGCACCCCGTCGTGCAGCACGCCAGCACCCTCTTTCAGCAACCATTCCTCGACATTCAGAAGCGGTGAATCCTCGACCACCACCTCGCAGGCTTCGCCCCGGTTGATGGCAATCAGTACCCGTTGTTGCTTGTAGACGCGGGCAAAGACCACCACATTCTCCTCGGCATAAATCACCTGGCAGCCACCGTAGCGCAATGCCTGGCTGGCTTTACGCAGCTTCGCTATCCGCTTATACAGCCCCAGCAGCGCAGTATCCTGCAGCGCCGGGTCCCACGGGAAGGGTTTGCGGCAGAACGGATCGTTATTCCCGTCGACGCCCACTTCATCGCCGTAGTAAATGCACGGAACACCCGGCCAGCAAAACAGCCACACGACCGCCAGCGGCAGGCGAGCCACATCTTTCCCCAGCAGCGACTTAAATCGTGCAGTATCGTGGCTATCCAGCTGGTTGAACATCCGCAACTGCTGCTGATGAGACAGTCCGGCGCGATAGTTCTCCATCCAGGCAACGCAGGTTTGCGCATCGATTTTTTGCGGATCGTACGAGATATCGGTATTAGCGAGGAAGCCCCACAGCGGGAAGGTAAACCCGCGATAGTTCATCGCCGCATCTTCGGCATCGGCCTGCAACCACTGGCGAGCATCACCAAAATGTTCACCAAAAACAAAAGCCTCTGGCTGCTCTTCTTTCGCCGCCCGGGTAATGCCGGCGATATGCTGCAGGTTATTCCGCGCGCCGCCGCCTTCCCCCAGCATATGCACCACGTCCAGCCGCCAGCCGTCCATGCTCCACGGCGCTTTCAGCCAGTGGCGCACAATACTGTCTTCCCCGGCATAGATTTCATTCACCAGGCTCTCGGAGCGATAGTCCAGCTTAGGCAGGCTGGCATAGCCCAGCCAGTTATGCGCTTCACCTTCCTCAGAGATCGTAAACCAGTCACGCCACGGCGAATCCGCATGATGACAGGCGCCGCCGCTCCCGCGCTGATGGCGGTCGAACCAGGCGTGGGAATCCCCGGAATGGTTAAACACGCCGTCAAGGATCAGGCGCATCCCTTCCCGTTGCGTATTGTGGCGCAAACGCTGCAGCGCGGCATCGCCGCCAAACTGCGGGTCGACGCGACGATAATCTTCAGTATCGTATTTATGCACGCTCGGTGCGACAAACACCGGGTTCAGATACAGCGCGGTGACGCCAAGCTGCTTGAGGTACGGCAGCTTCTCGCTGATGCCATCAAGATCGCCGCCATAAAACGTCGAACCACCCGCTTCACCGGTGAGCGGTTCATCCCACGCCTTCTGCACGATATCGTGCCCGGCAGCGTGGTGATGATAGACCTGATCCTGCCCTGCTTCCCGCGGCTCGCTGCGGGCAAAACGGTCCGGGAAGATTTGATAAAAGACCTGATCGGCGACCCACTGCGGGCCGCTGTCCGGCAGGTCGACGGCAAACTGCTCCAGACGCGCCGGTGGGAAAGACTGTAATCCCTGCGGGGTGAACCAGCGCTGACGGTCCGCCCACAGCAGTTTAAAACTATAGCGCCGACGCGGCTGCCCGCTGGCAAGATTGATCTCGCCGCGCCACGCGACGACGCCCGGATGCGGTTCCTGCCGCAGCCGGTGCATGGTCAGCGACAGCTCTTCATTATCTTCTTCTGCACGCAGCGTGACCCGCTGCGGCAGGTCATCGCCGCTCAACCATAACGTGATAAAGAGTCGTTCCTGTTGCTCTTTGATAAAGGGAGCTACAGGCAGGTGCCATGCCTTCAACATCGTCGTTCCTCTTTGTTCAGAATAGGCACACCTTGCCATAGCGCACAGGCGTATGACTCATCATCGCAGGAATTATTAGGGGAGGATAATGGGGGCGGAGAATGTGCCTGCCGGAAAGCGTCTGGCTATCCGGCAGGCCAGGGACAAGCTTACTGTGCCTGTGCCAGGCGGCGGTCGCGGCGGGTTTTGAACGTCCAGCCCACCAACAGCAGCGCAATCCACGCAAAGCCGACGTACAGCGAGATGCGGGTTTCCGGGTGATAGCCAATCAGCGCAATAATAAACACCAGGAACACCAGCCCTACGGCCGTGGTGGCGATACCGCCAGGGACTTTAAACTTCAGCGCTTTCGCCTCTTCAGGCGGCAGACGACGGCGGAAGGCAATCTGCGACAGCAGGATCATAATCCACACCCAGACGGTTGCGAAGGTCGCCAGTGAAGCAATCACCAGGAAGACGTTTTCCGGCATGATGTAGTTCAGATAGACCGCAAACAGCAGTGCCACGGTCATCACCAGCACCGTCACCCACGGGATACCGCGGCGCGAGGTTTTCGCGAAAAACTTCGGCGCACTGCCCTGCTCTGCCATCCCGTGCAGCATCCGGCCAACGCCGAACACATCACTGTTAATCGCCGACAGCGAGGCGGTCAGGACCACAAAGTTGAGGATGCTGGCAGCAAAGGCAATGCCCATATGCTGGAAGGTCAACACGAACGGACTGCCGTTGGTTCCTACCTGATTCCACGGGTAAATCGACATGATCACAAACAGCGTGCCCACATAGAACACCAGAATACGCATCGGTACGGAGTTAATCGCCCGCGGGATGGATTTCTCCGGGTCTTTGGCTTCGCCAGCAGTAATACCGATGATCTCAATCCCGCCGTAGGCGAACATCACCATCTGCAGCGACATCACCATTCCCAGCCAGCCGTTGCTGAAGAAGCCGCCGTTGCTCCAGAGATTATGGATGCCGGTGGGCTGTCCCCCATTACCAATACCCCAGATAATGATGCCGAAGCCGGCAATAATCATGATGATGATGGTGGCAACTTTAAAGAACGAGAACCAGAACTCCAGCTCGCCGAACACCTTGACGCTCATCAGGTTAACGGCGCAGATGATCAGCACCACGCTCAGCACCCAAATCCAGTGCGGCACCGTCGGGAACCACACCCCCATATAGATGCCGAAAGCCGTCACGTCGGCAATCGCCACGATCAGGATTTCAAAACAATAGGTCCAACCGGTGATATAGCCCGCCAGCGGACCAAGATAGTCCTGCGCATAGCGTGAAAATGAGCTGGCGGCGGGGTTATGTACCGACATCTCACCGAGGGCGCGCATGATGATGTACGCCGCCACGCCGCCGATAATATAGGCCAGCAGCACGCTCGGTCCGGCCATTTTAATGGCGTCCGCCGAACCGTAGAACAGGCCGGTACCAATTGCCGATCCCAGTGCCATAAAGCGAATATGCCGGGTACTTAGCCCGCGCTTAAGTTTGTTGTTACTTTCCATCGTATTCCATGCCGTTTTTCTCTTTGGGCCTTCGCGGGGGCAAAAACCAAAAGGGGATGACTTAAAAAACAAAAAACCACGGGACCCGAAGTCCCGTGGCTTAACACTGCTTAAAAACGCCGGTTAGTGTGCGCTGGAAGTCACCTGACGCCCAACAGCACGGTCCCAGATAATCGCCAGAACCACCATCACCGCGGTCGGCATTAACCAGGCCAGGCCTTGTTCCGCCATCGGCAGACGTGCGGTCCAGGCCGGCAGCATATCCGCAATCGCCGACGATTTAATGCCGTCAATGATACCAAACATCAGGCTGATAAACATGGCCGGCGCAATAACGCGGGTCGAATTATGCCACCAGTTGCGGGTAAAGCTTAATACTACCAGTGCGATACACGGCGGATAGATGGCCGTGAGCACCGGAATCGAAATCTGAATCAGATGGCTCAGACCGAGGTTGGAGATCGCCATCGAGAACAGGCCGAGGATAAACACCAGCGTGCGATAGGATAACGGCAGGTATTGCGCGAAGAACTCAGCACAGGCGCAGGTCAGGCCAACCGCGGTGACCAGACAGGCGATGAAAATCAGCGCCGCCAGCATGAAGCTGCCCGCCCCGCCAAAGGTGTGCTGCACGTAAGCGTGGAGGATCGCCGCGCCGTTAGCGGATTGATCCACCAGGCTCGCGCTATCGGAACCGAGGCGGAACAGCGCCAGATACAGCAGCGTCAGGCCAACACCGGCCATTAATCCGGCCCAAACGGTGTAGCGGGTCAGCAGGCGCGCTTCGCTTACGCCACGAGAACGCGCGGCGTTAACAATCACGATACCGAAGACCATCGCGCCGAGGGTATCCATCGTCAGGTAACCGTTAACGAAACCGTTGGAGAATGAGGCGGTACGATACGCCTCCATCGCGTTGCTGATCGGGCCGGCCGGCCAGACAATCGCCGCCACGGAAAGAATAATCAGGGCAACGATTTTCAGAGGCGCCAGGAAGTTGCCCACCGTATCGAGCAGTTTGCCCGGATACAGCGAAACCAGAATCACCAGCGCAAAATAGATCACGCTATAAATCAGCAGCGGCAGCGCGCCGTCGCCGGTCAGCGGCGCAATGCCGACTTCAAAGGAAACCGTGGCAGTACGCGGCGTCGCGAACAGCGGCCCGACGGCCAGATAGCACACGACCGCCAGCAGAACACCGGCGACTTTACCGATCGGCGTGCTCAGGCTTTCAACACCACCACCGACTTTCGCCAGCGCCACGACCGTAAGGACAGGGAGACCCACCGCCGTAATCAGGAAGCCAATTGCCGCAGTCCAGACGTGTTCACCAGCCTGTAAACCGACCATCGGAGGGAAGATAATGTTGCCGGCGCCAACAAACAACGCGAAGGTCATAAAGCCCAACGCAATGATGTCGCGCGATTTTAACTGATGGGTCATAAATTCATTACTGCCTGTGGATGTGGTGTTATTAACAAACGGAAATACCGTGCTTTCCCCTTGGGATGATACAGCGGCGATTGCCGGAAAACTCAGCGAGATATGCTCCCGAAGCGGCGTGGGAAAGAATTGTTTTTTGAATTACCACGCAAAAACAGTCTGTCTGCGACTGCATGGGGGGCAATTTAAACGCTTATAACGTTTTAATGCAAGGCGGGATCGTGAAAGCAGATGATTATGCTGACTCTACATTGTCACCCAAAACTATTCACCATATTGATAGAAAACCCATGGCTAATCATGCGAACAAAAAAGCAGCAGGCGTTCATTAATTACGCGGGGAAAAAGTGACTGCAAACGAAAATGACCAGCCGAAGCTGGTCATTGGCAAGTAATGCTGACAGGCAGGCGATCAGGCGCTTTTTTTGGCAATTAAACGTTCCGGGAGCAAGAAGCTAAACCGCGTCCCTTTGCCCGGGGTACTCTCAATTTCCAGTCGACTGTCGTGATGATTGACCGCATGTTTGACGATAGCCAGCCCCAGGCCGCTGCCGCCGGTCTGGCGCGAACGGGCTTTATCGACGCGATAAAACCGCTCGGTCAGACGCGGAATATGCTCCGGCGCAATACCGGGGCCATTATCCTCGACGCTAAACAGCGCGCCGTGCGGCGCCCGCTGCCAGCTAACGGTAATCTCCGTTCCGGCGGGCGTATGGTTAATGGCGTTATACACCAGGTTGGATATCGCGCTACGCAGCTGCTCTTCGTTGCCGAGCACCTGCAGGCCGTCATCCACCGCGAAATGCAGGCTGTGCTTCTGCTGGCTAAGGGTCTGAGCTTCGCGCTCCACCACCCGCAGCATCATCGGCACGTCAATTTTGTCATTCATCGCCAGAGTTGGTGCGGCTTCAATACGCGACAGAGTTAACAGCTGTTTGACCAGCCCTTCCATGCGCTGAGTTTGCTCGCGCATGGTATGCAGGGCTTTCTCGCGCGTCATCCCTTCCAGCACCTGCTCCTGCATCATCTCCAGATAGCCCTGCAGCACCGTCAACGGCGTGCGCAGCTCATGGCTAACGTTGGCAAAAAAGTTGCGTCGCGCCCCTTCAAGCTGGTGCATCTGCGTGACGTCGCGTGCCACCATCAGCCACTGTTTGTCGCTGTAGGGCATCACGCGGATCTCCAGATGGCGAGCCGTGTTCAGCACCAGATTGAGAGGTTTGGAGAAGTCTCTGTTTTTGAGGTAGTTGGCAAATTCAGGGTAACGCAGAAGGTTGAGAATGTTTTGTCCGCTGTCGTCCGGCCAGCGCAGATTCAGGATCTGCTGCGCCAGGCCATTACACCAGAAGATGGCACCCTCCTCCGTCGTCAGCACCACCGCATCAGGCAACGACTCGGCCCCGCTACGAAAGCGTTTGATCAGGCTGCCCAGCTCGCGTCGGCGCTTTTTATTACGCATCTGCATCTGGTGGAGGCCATACAGCAACGGTTCCCAACTGCCGCTCCCCGGCGGCGGCGTCATGCTGCGGTCAACCCACAGCCACCACGACAGGCGCATAAGGTTCCAGAAATGCCATATCAGCAGGCCCGTCACCGCCGCTAACAAAAACCACGGCAGGTGACCAAAAATCGCCCCAAGGATCAGGGCCGGTATACAACATAAGAAAAGCTCAAGCGCCAGCCTTTTCCATGACAGCCGTTCCAGCACGGTTCACACTCCTGTCGATATTCAGAAACGAGCGGAGAAACGATACCCCGTGCCGCGAACCGTTTGTACCATCCGGTCATGGCCGCTAAGTTCCAGCGCTTTACGTAGACGACGAATGTGCACATCCACCGTTCGGTCTTCTACATACACGTTTGTCCCCCAGACATGGTTCAGCAACTGTTCTCGGCTGTACACACGTTCCGGGTGAGTCATAAAGAAATGCAATAATTTAAATTCCGTTGGCCCCATGTCCAGCGGACTTTCACCGGTCATCACGCGATGCGAAGAAGGGTCGAGACTAAGCCCTTGCATTTCAATCACTTCTTCTACCGCCATCGGCGAAATTCGACGCATCACCGCTTTGATGCGCGCCACCAGCTCTTTCGGTGAGAAAGGCTTGGTGATGTAATCGTCGGCCCCGGTTTCCAGGCCACGAACGCGGTCTTCTTCTTCGCCGCGCGCGGTCAGCATCACCACCGGAATATCCCGGGTCATCGCTTCGCGCTTCAGCTGTTTAATAAACTGCAGACCCGACCCGCCCGGCAACATCCAGTCAAGGAGAATCAAATCAGGCCAGGGTTCATTGAGTTGATTCACCGCACTGTCATAATCTTCCGCCTCGACGGGCTGAAAGCCGTTTTGCTCCAGAACAAAGCAGACCATTTCGCGGATCGGAGCTTCATCTTCAACGACCAGAATTCTTCTCGCCATTATTTACCCTGTGTTTTTTAGCCATCAGTATAGAGTGCGGCGTCATTATGCGTCAGTTTTGTGACAGATTTATGAAAAAAATGACCGTCTGATGATCGTAGATTTCGAATGATGACAAGGAGTAACCGACAATCCGATCGCGGCTCGGGGAGGCAACCTGAAGGATGAAGAATATATACCCAAAATTATTCGAGTTGCTTGTAGGCAGCAAGGCCGTGACAAATCGGTATTAACCGATTTGAACAGCGCTTGCGCTGGCCCGAAGGGTGAGCCTCATCATCAATGAGGCTCATAATCCCCAGGAGCTTACTCAGGTAAGTGACCGGGGTGAACGGGTGCAGCTAACACCCAAGCAACTTGAAGGATGAAGGGTATAATGCGCTCATGCTTTTTCGTCAGGAAAAAATCATTATGCGCATCATTCATACCTCTGACTGGCACCTGGGTCAGAATTTTTACAGTAAAAGCCGTGCCGCCGAACATTCGGCCTTTCTCGACTGGCTGCTGTCCATTGCCCAGCAGCACGAGGTCGATGCCATTATTGTCGCCGGCGATATTTTTGATACCGGATCGCCACCCAGCTACGCCCGCGAACTGTATAACCACTTTGTGGTGCAGCTTCAGCAGACCGGCTGCCAGCTGGTGGTGCTGGCCGGCAACCATGATTCGGTCGCGACCCTGAATGAATCCCGCGACATCCTGGCCTTTTTGAAAACCACGGTGGTGGCCAACGCGGGCCATGCCCCCTTTATCCTGCCCCTGCGTGACGGCACTCCCGGCGCTGTTTTTTGTCCGGTGCCTTTCCTGCGCCCACGCGAGCTGGTCACCAGCCAGGCCGGCCATTCCAGCGGCGAGAAGCAACAGCAGCTGTTAATCGCTATCAGCGACTATTATCAACAGCAGTATCAGCAGGCCTGTGCCCTGCGCGGCGACCGGCCGCTGCCGATCATTGCCAGCGGCCACCTGACCACCGTCGGCGCCAGCAAAAGTGATGCCGTACGCGATATCTATATCGGCACCCTGGAAGCGTTCCCCGCCAGCCATTTCCCGCCGGTTGACTATATTGCACTCGGTCATATTCACCGGGCGCAGTTGGTCGGCGGCAACGAACATATTCGCTATAGCGGCTCACCGATTTCTCTCAGCTTTGACGAGACCGGAAAAAGTAAAAGCGTCAATCTGGTGATGTTTGCTGACGGCCATCTGACAGACGTTAGCCCGCTGACGGTGCCGGTTACCCAGCCGTTAGCGGTCCTGAAAGGCGATTTCGCCAGCATCAGCGAGCAGTTAGGCCAGTGGCGTGACGCCCCGGCAGACCCCGTCACGTGGTTGGATATTGAAATCACCAGCGACGAATATTTGCATGATATCCAGCGTAAAATTCAGGCCCAGGCCGATGACCTCCCGGTAGAAGTGCTGCTGGTCCGCCGCAGCCGCGCCCAGCGCGAACGGATCCTGGCCGGAGAGCGCCGCGAAACGCTCAGCGAATTACGGGTAGAAGAGGTGTTTGAACGCCGTCTGGCACAGGAAACGCTGGAAGAGACGCAGCAGCAGCGCCTGAAGCAGCTGTTTAACGAAACGTTGCATAGCCTGCACGGTGAGGAGCACCTGTGAAAATTCTGAGTTTGCGCCTGAAGAATATCAACTCGCTGAAAGGCGAATGGAAAATCGACTTCACCGCTGAACCGTTCGCCAGCAACGGACTGTTCGCCATCACCGGGCCAACCGGTGCGGGGAAAACCACGCTACTGGACGCCATCTGCCTCGCGCTGTATCACGAAACCCCGCGGCTGAGCAGCGTCTCACAATCGCAAAACGATCTGATGACCCGCGACACCGCCGAGTGCCTGGCGGAGGTGGAATTCGAGGTCAAAGGGACGGCCTATCGCGCTTTCTGGAGCCAGAATCGCGCCCGTAACCAGCCGGAAGGCAACCTGCAGGCCCCGCGCGTTGAGCTGGCCCGCTGCGACGATGGCCAGATCCTCGCCGACAAAGTCAAAGATAAGCTGGAGCTTACCGCCTCACTTACCGGGTTGGATTACGGCCGTTTTACCCGCTCAATGCTGCTTTCTCAGGGCCAGTTTGCCGCCTTCCTTAACGCCAAACCCAAAGAGCGTGCGGAACTGCTGGAGGAGCTGACCGGTACCGAAATCTACGGTCAAATCTCAGCTCAGGTGTTTGAAAAGCATAAACTTGCCCGCAGCGAGCTGGATAAACGCCAGGCGCAGGCCTCTGGCGTGCTGCTTCTGAGCGCCGAACAGCAGCAGGCGCTGCAACAAAGTTTGCAAGCACTTACTGATGATGAACATCAACTCGTGAGTGAACAAACTCGCCTGCAAACCACCCTGCAGTGGCTGCTGCGCCAGCAAGAGCTGAGTGCGGAAGCCACCCAGGCCCAGCGTCAGCTACAGGAAGCGCAGCAGGCGCTGGAGCAGGCTCAGCCGCAGCTTTCTACCTTACTCAAAGCCCAGCCGGCAGAGCAGATGCGCCCGCTGTGGAACCGCGAGCAAGACCAGACCAACGCGCTGGCGCACACCCGCCGTCAGGTGGAAGAAGTAAACACTCGCTTACATGGCCAACTGCGGCTACGGGCGGGGATTCGCCTTGCCGCGAGCCAGCAGTTGACCCAGCTGCAGGCCGCCCAGCACACCCTCACGGCGTGGCTGCAGGAGCACGACCGTTACCGCCAGTGGGGAAACGCCCTGGCAGGCTGGCGAGAGGCATTCGCACAGCAGGCTCGCGAAGAACAGCAGCACGCGCAACTGCAGCAACGGCTGGTCGACACCGAACGCACCCTGGCCGGCCTGCCCCCGACAACCCTGACGCTGGATGCCGGCGAGGTCAGCGCCAGCCTGGCACAGCACGCCGCCGCCCGCCCGCTACGCCAGCAGCTCTCTACGCTGCATAGCCGCCTGCTGCCGCTGCGCCAGCGCCAGCAGCAGTTGCAAACCGCCGGCCAGGCTCGTCAGCAGGAGCAGGAGAAGCTCGAAACGACGCTGGCCCAGCGCCGTCTGGCTTATAAAGAGAAAAACCAGCAGTTCAGCGATGTGAAAGCCATTTGCGAGCTGGAAGCCCGTATTGCCGGGCTGGAAGAAGAACGCGCGCGCCTGCAGCCCGGCACACCGTGCCCGCTCTGCGGATCCAGCGAACATCCTGCCGTCGCGGAATATCGGGCGCTGGAGCCGGGAGTTAACCAGGCCCGCCGGGATAGCCTCGAACGCGAGGTAAAACAGCTGGCTGAAGAAGGCGCCCAGCTGCGTGGTCAGCTGGAGGCGTTGCTAAAACAACAGCTTAAAGAGAAAGAGGAGCTGGAATCCCTTCTCCAGCAGGAGCAAGCACTTACATCACAATGGCAGAGCACCGTCAGCGCGTTGCACTGTGAACTGCAGCCGCAGGACGATATTCCCGGCTGGCTGGCGGCGCAGGAAGAGCGTGAACAGCAGCTGTACCAGCACCAGCAGCGGCTGGCCTGCCAGGCACAACAGCAGGCGTTCCAGCAGCAGCTGCAGCAGAGCCTGCAGAGTCAGGAACAGCGCCGGGTGCAGTTGACAGCGGAACTGGCGCCTTTCGCCCTCACTCTTCCACAGGCCGATCAAGCGACGGGCTGGCTGGCGCAGCGGGAACAAGAGACCCGTGAGTGGCAGGAAAAACAGAACCAATCCGTCGCCCTTCAGGAGCAGCTTCAGCAACTGACCCCGCTGCTGGAAACCCTGCCGGAGTCCAGCGAGGCCGCCGAACCTGCGCCGCTCACGGGCTGGCGCCAGGTCCATGACGATTGCCTGGCCCTGCAAAGCCAGTGGCAAACCCTGTGCCAACAGGAGAGCCAGCAGCAGCAGGCGCTGCTGGAGACGCAGAACCAGCTCGCCGCCGCATTAGCCAGCAGCCCGTTTGCCGATCGTCAGGCGTTCCTTGACGCCCTGCTCGACGCCGACACTCGCCAGCATCTGGAGCAGCGTAAGCAGGAGCTGGAAAGCGCCTTACAGCAGGCCAGTGCTCTCTCCCTGCGCGCCCGCGACGCGCTGAACCAGCATCAACAGCAGCCGCCGGCAGAGGTCGACACCACCCAGCCGCTGGAACCGGTACAGACTCGCCTGCAACAGCTGGCGCCGCTGCTGCGGGAGAATAGCGCGCGTCAGGGGGAAATTCGCCAGCAGCTGAAGCAGAACACCGAGAATCAACAGCGCCAGCAGGCACTGCAGCAGGAGATCGCGCTCGCGACCCAGCAGCTGGAAGACTGGGGATGGCTGAATGCGCTGATCGGTTCAAAAGAGGGGGATAAATTCCGTAAATTCGCCCAGGGCTTAACGCTGGATAACCTGGTGTGGCTGGCGAACCACCAGCTTAATCGTCTGCACGGGCGCTATCAGCTGCAGCGTAAGGCCAGCGAAGCGCTGGAGCTGGAGGTCGTGGACACCTGGCAGGCGGACGCCGTTCGCGACACCCGCACCCTGTCCGGCGGTGAAAGCTTCCTGGTCAGCCTCGCGCTGGCGTTGGCGCTCTCCGACCTCGTCAGCCACAAAACGCGGATTGACTCGTTGTTCCTCGACGAAGGGTTCGGCACCCTCGACAGCGAAACCCTCGATACCGCGCTGG
This sequence comes from Klebsiella sp. R390, assembly GCF_051131745.1. Lineage (NCBI taxonomy): Bacteria > Pseudomonadati > Pseudomonadota > Gammaproteobacteria > Enterobacterales > Enterobacteriaceae > Klebsiella > Klebsiella sp. R390. Next base: position 1,596,588 of record NZ_CP180445.1, read on the forward strand.
ATGCGCTGGATGCCCTTAACGCCAGCGGAAAAGTCATTGGCGTGATAAGCCACGTCGAAGCCATGAAGGAGCGGATCCCGGTACAGATCAAGGTGAAGAAAATTAATGGGCTGGGCTACAGCCGGCTGGAAAAGGCCTTTGCCGTAGAGTAACGGTCTGGCGTCTCCCCCTGCTAATAACAGCGCCGGGGGAGACGCCCGTCACTCGCGGGCTACAGCGGCCACAGCCACGCCGCGCCGCGCACACCGCTGGAATCACCATGCAGCGCTTTACGGATTGGCGTTTCGCATTCGCCGCCAAATACCCACGGTTTCACGCGCTCAGGCACCGTCTGATAGAGGCGCTCGACGTTGCTCATTCCGCCGCCCAGTACGATCACATCCGGGTCAAGAATATTGACGATATGGGCCAGCGACTTCGCCAGCCGCATCTCGTAGCGCGTGAGCGCCAGCTCCGCCAGCGGATCCTGCTCGTCCACCCGCTGCATAATCGCACTGCCCGGAAGCCCCTGACCGCTCAGACGCTGATAATCGGTGGCAAAACCAGTGCCGGAAATAAAGGTTTCAATGCACCCTTGTTTACCGCAGTAGCACGGCACCTCGGCGCGATAACGCAGTTCATCTTCATCCATCCACGGCAGCGGGTTATGCCCCCACTCCCCTGCAGTACCGTTGCCGCCGATGTGGGCGCGTCCATTGATCGCCACGCCCGCGCCGCAGCCGGTCCCGATAATCACCGCAAACACGGTCTGCGCCCCGGCAGCGGCGCCGTCCACCGCTTCCGAGACCGCCAGGCAGTTGGCATCATTGGCCAACCGCACTTCGCGGTTCAGCCGCTGACTCAGATCGCGGTCAAACGGCTGACCGTTGAGCCACGTCGAGTTGGCGTTTTTCACCACCCCGGTATAGGGCGAAATCGACCCGGGGATCCCGACCCCGACGCTGCCGCGTTCCCCGGTAGCCTGCTCCGCCATCTCAACCAGCGTGGCGATATTCTCAATGGTCTGACGATAATCCTCCCGCGGCGTGGGCAGGCGGTGGCGAAATAGCTGTTCTCCCCGGTCACTCAGGGCAATGACTTCTGTTTTTGTTCCACCCAGATCAATACCAATACGCACAGTAGGCTCCTCTCCCCGATTAACAATGCAAGCATAGCGACAATTCGCTATCATGCCCGCTGGATTTAACGACAACGCCGTGGAAATTATCATGCTGTGGTTCAAAAATTTAATGGTTTACCGTCTCAGCCGCGACATTTCATTGCAGGCCGAAGAGATGGAAAAACAGCTGGCCGAGCTGACATTTACCCCTTGTGGTAGCCAGGATATGGCGAAAACCGGCTGGGTATCGCCGATGGGATCGCACAGCGACGCGCTGACGCATACGAACAACGGACAGATCCTGATCTGCGCGCGCAAGGAAGAGAAGATCCTGCCATCGCCGGTAATCAAACAGGCGCTGGAAGCCAAGATCCTCAAGCTGGAAGCCGATCAGGGCCGTAAGCTGAAAAAAACGGAAAAAGATTCGCTGAAAGACGAAGTGCTGCATTCTCTGCTGCCCCGTGCTTTTAGCCGCTTCAGCCAGACCATGATGTGGATCGATACCGTCAACGGGCTGATCATGGTGGATTGTGCCAGCGCGAAGAAAGCGGAAGATACGCTGGCGCTGCTGCGTAAAACGTTAGGCTCGCTGCCGGTGGTTCCGCTGACGCTGGAAAACCCGATCGAGCTGACGCTGACCGAATGGGTCCGTTCCGGTACCGTCGCGCAAGGTTTCCAGCTGCTGGACGAAGCCGAACTGAAAGCGATGCTCGAAGATGGCGGCGTGATCCGCGCCAAGAAGCAGGATCTGGTCAGCGACGAGATCGCGGTGCATATTGAAGCCGGGAAGGTCGTGACCAAACTGGCGCTCGACTGGCAGCAGCGGATCCAGTTCCTGATGTGTGACGATGCGTCGATCAAGCGCCTGAAGTTCTGCGATGAACTGCGCGATCAAAATGAAGACATCGACCGGGAAGATTTTGCCCAGCGCTTCGATGCTGACTTTATTCTGATGACCGGCGAACTGGCGGCCTTGATTCAAAATCTGGTGGAAGGTCTGGGCGGCGAAGCGCAGCGCTAATTAGCCCTGAGCAAACCCGAAAGATCGGCTAAAACACCTTCCTGCGATGGCAGGAAGGTGAGTCATCACAGATAGCGGCACAGATAAGAGGTTGCTTCAGCCACCTGCAGATGGAACTCGCTGCTGCCCGGAACGTTGAATACTTCACCCGCAGAATAGACTTTCCACTCGGTTTCCCCTGGCAGCAGCACATTCAGCGCACCGCTCACGACCGTCATCTCTTCCGGCTGTGCGGTTCCGAAGGTATATTCCCCTTCCGCCATCACCCCGACGCTTGCGCGACCGGTGCTGCTGCTGGTGAAGCCAATAGATTTCACTTTTCCGTCGAAGTATTCATTACTTTGAAGCATAAACAAGCCCTTATGATCTTTTGTTGAAGTCTCAATATAGGGGGCGCTCCTTGCCCCTGTCACGCAAAATTACGTGCGTGCAGCATGTTAAATTAATAGTTCTGCCGCCAGCCGCGAAACCAGCACATTTGACAGCAAAACCGGGACATTCAGCGCTTTTTGCAATACGTCCCGATGATGCTGATGGTAGCCCAGGCAATCCAGCACCAGCACATCAGCCCCCTGCTCCAGCAATTCCCGCCCGGCCATCAGCAAATCGCTATCGCTGCCGTCGATCGGGTTGGCTAAGGCGTAGTATGGCGCGTTCTCCAACGCCAGCCATTTTTGCTGCTGCATGGGCAACACCTCCTCGACGGGCACAATCACCCCCACCTGATGGCCCTCAACGATCGATGCCACCAGCGGCGGAATAATCCGCTGCGGCTCCAGTAAAATGGCGTTGCTCGCCGTCAGGCCGCTGAGCATTTCTGAACTCAAAAACAAAATAACGTCATATTCTTGCCGGTCGAGCATGGCGATCACATGCTGTAAATCCCGCTCGACCTTCTGGCGGGAAACCTCCGCCAGTTGGTTATCATTCAACAGCGTCAGCAGACACTCATCGCCGGAATCCACGGCGTAATCTTCCATCACATCTTCACGCGTCATTTTGCCTAACAGACTAATATGTGTGATCTGATCTTCCCTGATATGTTCGGTTAATAGCGGCAGGACTTCCCCTACCGGAACCACGCCAACGCTTAAAATTGCCATCGTTGTACTCATATCACATACCTTTTCACCACCACTGCTTCAGCACAGGCTTACCGCAAACCACATTCGCCCCCTTGTTGGCTAAAAAACAACCGTTCAGAAGCGTAGCAGCTTACTCCCCATGCGGAGTGTAAAGATTGAGACGCCTTCAGCGCGTTGCTGAAAAATCCGCGTCTTAGGTATTCATTAACCCTACTGATGAATGAAAAATGTGACAGATGCCCGGTATTCTTGTTGTCAGAAAGGATCCCGGGTCTGGAGATAACAAAGCAGAGGGAAGCGGAGTCGCCACAGCGAGCGCCTGCGGCTCGAATGGCTTATTGCTCGCGTGCCGCCTCGACGCACGGGGTCTGTGGGAGAGCAGAGAGTGGGTGCAGAGTTGCCAGAATTTGCCTGACGACCTCATCCGGCGTCGCGGTGGCATCGATAATATGATGCGCGGTTGCGCGGTACAGCGCTTCTCGTTGCGCCAGCACTTCACCGACTTCATCACGCACCGGCTTACCGGTCAGCGTAGGCCGCTGTTCCGCTTTGGGGTATGCTTCCAGCCTGTCGATCAGCGCCGACACCGAGGCCTGGAGATAAATCACCACGCCGTTTTCCCGCATAAACTGCCGGTTGCCTTCAGCCAGCACAATACCGCCACCGGTCGCCACCACCGTTTGTGGCCGGGTGACCGCTTTCAGTGCCTCGGACTCCAGCTCACGAAAACGCGCCCAACCTTCTTGTTCAACGATAGCCGCGACCGTGCGCTGCTCACGCTCCTGCAGCGCATGATCGGTATCGGTAAATGGGTAATTACACGCCCGCGCCAGCGCATGGCCGACCGTCGTTTTACCGCAGCCGCGTGGCCCGATGAGAAAGATTGGCAGTGTCATTACCGAAGACCCCCTGGTTCCGCGTTTTGGCGGGAAAATGAATGCGAAAAGTCAGCCATGATACCTGCAAAATCGCCCAACCATAACCGTAAAATAAACGTTACGTTAAAATAACACACTCCCCTCAGCTCTTATGGCTAAAGGATTTGATGTGTAAACCTATCATTGCATTATGTGTTATTCCATATTTACTTGCTGTTGCGGATTATTTTTCCACCACGAGCTGGCGTAAACGGTAACACATTTATGCACAGCTTTACGCAACAACATATTTACAGCATGGGTCAATCGGACGCACTCTGACGCTAAACGACCAGTATGACAGAGGAAAGTACCATGCAATCTGAAGAGCAACGCCTTATCGATGGACTGTTTTCCCGCCTCAAAGAGGCCGGAACGCAGAGCGCAGCGCGCGATGCCAGTGCCGAGGAGCGGATTGCGCAACATCTGAAAGAGCAGCCTGCTGCCCCCTATTACATGGCGCAAACCATCCTGATTCAGGAAGCCGCGATTAAGCAGCTCAACGACCGTATCCAGGCGCTGGAAAGCCAGGTCAGCCAGCTGCAGGCGGCTAAACCGAGCAGCGGCGGCTTCCTCGCCGGCCTGTTTGGCGGCAGCCAGAGCCGCGGCGCGGACCCGATTCCCGGCGCGGAACAATATGGCCGCCCGCAGGCGCAATATGCCCCACAGATGCCACAGCAAAACGTCGCGGCGCAGGCGGCACGTAGCGGCGGCGGCTTTATGGCCGGCGCGCTACAAACGGCAGCGGGTGTGGCAGGCGGCGTAGTGCTGGGTAATATGCTGACCAATATGTTCAGCGGCTCCCATCCGCAGGAGATCGTCAATATTATCGAAGAGAATCCGCAGCCCGATCTCAGCCAGACCCAGGACGCGGCCGATCCATTCCGCCAGGAGGATAATCAGTTCCTCGCGGATAACAACACCTACGACGACGATTTCGACGCGGGTTTCGGCAACGACAACGATTTCAGCGGCGATGACGACAGCTGGGTCTAACCCTGATCGCGTTTCGTCTCTAGCAGCCACTTTTCCAGCGCGGCGGCAAATTGTTGCCGGTCGCGCTGCGATAAACTATCCGGGCCGCCGGTTTGCACGCCGCTGGCCCGCATCGTTTCCATAAAATCACGCATTGTCAGGCGTTCACGAATTGTCGCTTCACTGTAGCGCTCACCACGCGGATTCAGCGCGGCTCCCCCTTTGGCCAGCACTTCCGCCGCCAGTGGAATATCCGCAGTAATCACCAAATCACCCGGTTCACACAGCCGAACGATTTCGTTATCGGCCACATCAAATCCCTGCGGCACGCGCATCGTGCGGATCACCCGTGATGGCGGCACCCGTAGCGCCTGGTTAGCGACCAGCGTCATCGGGGTTTGTGTACGCTCCGCCGCGCGGAACAATATTTCTTTAATGACGTTCGGACACGCGTCCGCATCAACCCAAATAGCCATGTCGGCTCCTGTCGATGAAAAAGTGAGTGATCATTGTCACCTGCTTTTGTCTCCCAGAAAAGCGCCAGAGTGATAAGCTAGTGGCGAACGATAAACTAAGCAAAGAGGAATGGTGATGGAGAAGAAAATTGGCTTTATCGGCTGCGGGAATATGGGTAAAGCCATTCTGGGCGGTTTGATCGCAAGCGGGCAGGTACAGCCGGGGCAAATTTGGGTCTATACCCCATCGCCGGACAAAGTGGCGGCCCTGCACGACCAGTACGGCATCAATGCTGCTCAGAGTGCCCAGGAAGTGGCCCAGGTGGCGGATATTGTCTTCGGTGCAGTAAAACCGGGGATCATGGTTAAAGTACTGAGCGAGGTCGCCTCAAGCCTCAATAAAGACTCGCTGATTATCTCTATTGCTGCCGGTGTGACGCTCGATCAGCTGGCGCGAGCGCTGGGCCACGACCGTAAGATCGTCCGTGCGATGCCTAACACGCCCTCGCTGGTCAACGCCGGTATGACCTCCGTCACCCCTAACGCGCTGGTCACCAGCGAAGAAATCGCCGAAGCGTTGACGATCTTCCGCTGCTTTGGCCAGGCGGAAATTATTGCCGAACCGATGATCCACCCGGTAGTGGGCGTCAGCGGCTCTGCGCCAGCCTACGTCTTTATGTTTATCGAAGCGATGGCGGATGCCGCAGTCCTCGGCGGAATGCCGCGCGCCCAGGCGTACAAATTCGCCGCTCAGGCGGTGATGGGCTCGGCCAAAATGGTGCTCGAAAGCGGAGAACATCCGGGTACCCTGAAAGATATGGTCTGCTCGCCTGGCGGGACCACCATCGAAGCGGTACGAGTGCTGGAAGAGAAAGGATTCCGTTCTGCGGTGATCGAAGCGATGGTGAAATGCATGGAAAAATCAGAAAAACTGAGCCGTTCCTGATCCCTGTCGTCATATCGGGTGAGGCCAGGCCTCACCCGTTGCCGTAGGTTATGTCGGTCTCAGACGCATCAGACCTGTTTTTTCAGGCAGGCGCTCATAAACTTATTACGATCGTCCCCTTTCAGAGACTGCTGAGTGGCCTGCGAGTTACATTCGCCCATTTTTTGCTGCTGAGGCGTCAACGCTTTACCGTCCTTCGCCGGGGCGTCTTTCTTCAGACACTGGCTCATAAACGTTTTACGCTCATCCCCCTTCAGCGCTTTCGATGAGGCCTCTTTGTTACAGACCGTCATTTTTTGCTGCTGGGGCGTTTGCGCTTTCTCCGCGGCACTCACCGCTGTCACAAAGATCAAACCAAAAAGTAGGGTTACAAGAAATGTTATTTTCATTACACCATCCTTCTGTCAGTCAATCTCTGTAAGTCTGGTCGCTGATGACAAAAATACCAGCCGATAGCGACAATTCGCTACCGGCATTAGGTTATTTGAGGCCCAGCGCGTCCTTCATGGTGTAGAACAGATCGGTTTGATCGGTTAAGCCCACCACGTTTGCCGCATGAGGACCATAGGCGGCAATACGCAGCTGCGTGCCGGTATGTTCCATCGAGGCTTCTTCAGAGTTGCCGTAGCTGATGACCATCACCGCACCATCTTTGGTGGTTAAGGCCTGGGTCAGGCCGGGTGCTTTAGTCTCTGCCGGGATAATCTGGCTGGCGTGAGCATGGTCAGCGGTAACAATGACCAGGGTATTGCCCTCTTTTTTGGCAAACTCCAGCGCTTTCTGTACCGCTTCGTCCAGGTCAACGGTTTCGCCGATCTGGCCGCACGGATTCGCCGCATGGTCCTGTTTATCGATGGAGGCGCCTTCCACCTGCAGGAAGAATCCTTTCTCGTTAGTGCTCAGCAGATCGATCGCTTTTTCAGTCATCTGCGCCAGCGTCGGAACGGAGGCATCGCGTTTGTCGTTCGGAGTACAGGTCACCGCTGGCTTATCGATATTGCCGTGGAAGGAGGCTTTCGGCCCTTCCCAACGTACCGGCATGTTGCCATCAGAGAACAGACCCAGCAGCGGTTTGTCCTGATTTGCTTCACGTACGGCGGCCAGGGAGCTGGCGTCGGTGACCATCTGGTAGCCGCGGGCTACGGCCTGGTCGTGCAACGTTTTTCCCTGCCATTCGCCGGCGGTGGCGGTTTCTGCGAAGGTTTTGGCCCCGCCACCTAAAGTGACGTCGGCGCGAGCATTAAGCAGCTGTTCAGTGATTGAACCTTTCCCGCCCTTCTCCAGCGCATTGCTGGCGCATTTTTCACTGGTCACGCTTGGACCATAGCATTTCCGCGAGGTGACATGGGCGACCAGCGCTGCTGGCGTCGCGTCTTGCAGTTCTGCGGTGGAGACGTTACCGGTGGCCAGGCCAGCGGCTTTGGCCATTTCCAGGATCGTCGGGTGATCTTTTTCATGGATATCGACCCCCAGCGCGCCATTATAGCTTTTCACGCCGGTGGTCCAGGCGGTAGCGGATGCCGCAGAGTCAGTCACGTAATCCGGTTTACCGGTTTTCTTGTCCAGAGAATAGTGGGTGTACTGGCCGGTTAGCGGCAGGGCATCAATCCCTTTAAAGAAACCGCCCGCGCCTTCGGCATAATTGCGTGCGGCGGTAATTTCTGAATCACCCATCCCGTCGCCAATCAGCAGAATAATATTTTTTGCCGGCCGGTTGATTAACGAGGCCTGTAGTGCGGCGGTCTGATCGCCGCTTAACCGGCGTGCACCGCCAGGCGTGGTGATATCGCCCTGAGCGGCACGATTTTCCAGAACCGGGGCTGCAGTTGTTTCGGCATGAATAGCCGTGGAGCCTAGCAGAGGTAACAGGGCAATAAATATCACACTTAATTTCACTTTAGTCTTCTCCATGTGTGCCCGTCATTCTTCAAGCGGCATAGGTGTTGTCTGCACCCGCGCCCCCAACCACTTACCGGTGTAAGCCCAGGGGATTTGCGGCCTTGCCGCCTTTATGCAACTTGAATTATTTAGGGTATAAAAATATTCAAAATCAAAACGAAGAAGACTTTATAAAAGTGTTGTGACAGTAAAATGACGGCATCCGTGTCCGATCAAAAGAACTAGCTACGCGGATGCCGCAACAGCTTTTTTATATATTGCTGCAACCGTTGCGCATCGCGATCGTCCACCAGCGGGCCGGGGCTGGCCTGGGCAATAGCGTCCTCAATATCATGAATTAATGCCTGCTGCTTGTCCTGTGCCATATGGCGCAGTAACGCTGTTACGACAACTTCCAGCGCCTCAACCTGCACCGTCAGTTCCTTTGCCTCTTCTTCCTTTTGAGCCAGATTCACCAGTAGTTCGGCAATGAGATTCTTCACAGCACGGTATCCTTATGCGAGTTCCATTATTCGCTAGTTATGTCATACATTCGCCGTTGGATACCAGTATTATTTTTTAAAAATGATTCCTGATCCCGCATAATAATAAGCGAAACGTTTTGCTCTTTCGGTGAAGCACCAAGAATAAACTCAACACCAGAGAAATACGTTTCATAAAAAAAATTCAATAGATAATAATAAAAAAATATATTGCGATTTCGTTGGTAATTATAACGTATCGCCATAATAAATCTGGTAAGCCATATTCACGCTATCTGCCGCGTCTTTACCGGCAAGCCGGGCAATGAGTATTTCACTCGCCGTTTTCCCAATGTCATAACGCGGAGTAATGACGCTGGCAATTTTTTGCAGGCGTGCGCGACCAATTTCCAGCCCGTGGAAACCGGCAATCGCTATCTTCTCCGGGACGGCAATGCCCTGTGCCTGACACTCCAGCAGCACGCCGACCGCCAGATCGTCATTGGTACAAAAAATCGCGTCAATATCCGGGTGCGAGTGCTGCATTTGCAGGAACATCTGGCGACCCAGCGCCACCGACGAGATACTGCGCGGCGTGATGTGATATGCCTTCAGACCATAGGCCGCCACGGCGCGTTCGGTGCCGCGAAAACGGCTCAGATCGCGAGGGTCGTCCATCGAACCAAAAAAGGCGATTTTTCGTTTACCGCTGTCGAGGAAAGCGTTGGTCATATCCCAGCCGGCTTTCTCGTTATCAAACCCGACCTGAATATCGAGGGGCTGCCCACCGATATCCATCAGCTCCGCCACCGGGATCCCGCTGGCGCGGACATACTGAATCATGCGCTCGCTGTGCTGCGTTCCGGTCAGAATCAGCCCGTCAATGTTGTAGGAGAGCAAATTGAGCACTTCGCGCTCTTCACGCTGCGGATCATAGCCGTAGTTGGCAATCAGGGTCTGATACTGGTGGGCGGAGGTGACGGATTCAATCCCGGCGAGGACATCGGCGAAAATCTGATTCCGGAAGGAAGGGATCAGCACGCCGATTGTTTTACTGCGTGCATTGAGCAAAATTTCCGGCGCCCGATTGGGAATATAGTTATGCTCTTCCATGATTTTCGCAATCAGTTCGCGGCTGCGCTGCGACACCTGGCCTGGGTCTCTTAAATAACGGCTGACCGTCATTTTATTCAGTCCGGCCAGGTTGGCGATATCCTGTAATGTCATCCGGTTGTTTTTCATCGGGTTCTCTGCGACAAACGACTCATATGCTCGCAGAGAACCTTACCACAGGCGCTTCGTTTCTGTTAACCCGCAAGCTTATTTGTGGTCATTAACGCCGGCGTGCGATCGTCATTGGCCCGCACGTTGTACATCAACACCACCGAGGCCAGCAGCGCGATAGCCATAAAGGTATATGAGGCACCAGGCCCGCCCATCACGCCATTCAGGTAGCCCACCAGCCAGGCACCCAGGAAAGCGCCCAGCGCGCCAAAACTGTTGATAAGCCCCATCGACACCCCGGAGACGTTGCGTGGCAGCAGCTCAGGAATAAGTGCGAAGAACGGTCCGTATGGGGCATACATGCAGGCGGCGGCGATCACTAACAAGGCGTAGGAGAACCAGAATGCGTGGTCACCGATCAGCCAGGAACCAAAGAATGCCAGCGCGGCAATCAGCAACAGCGGCCAGATGAACAGTTTACGGTTCTGGAACTTATCCGAGAGCCAGGAGACCGTCAGCATCAGGCAAATTGCCGCCAGGTACGGCACCGCTGCCAGCCAGCCTACTGCCACGATATCCATCTGCGCTGCATTTTTCAGAATTGACGGCATCCACATCATGAAGCCATATACCCCGATACTCCACAGAGCATGGACGGCGCACAGCATAATGACATTACGTGAACGTAGCGCCTCACCATAGTTACGTACCGGCTTAATCGCGCTCTGCTCGCGGTCCATCGCTTCCTGCAGCGCCTGCTTCTCCCCGGCATTCAACCAGGAGACTTCCTCGGGCTTATCCCTGACCAGGATCCACCAGCAAACGGCCCACAGCACCGCCGGAATGCCTTCAATAATAAACATTTCACGCCAGCCCCAGGCCTGAATCAGGTAGCCGGAGACGATGGACATCCAGAGCACCGTCACCGGGTTACCAAGGATCAGGAAGGTATTGGCCCGGGAGCGCTCGGTTTTGGTAAACCAGTTGCTGATATAAATCAGCATCGCCGGCATAACCGCCGCTTCCACCACCCCGAGAATAAAGCGGATAGCCATTAACATCGGAATATTGCTGACGAACCCGGTGGCCGCCGCGCAGCAGCCCCATAAAATCAGACTGACGAATATCATTTTCCGCACGCTGCGTTTTACGGCATATATCGCACCGGGAACCTGGAAAAAGAAATAACCCAGAAAAAATAATGCACCAATTAGTGACGCGGTACCTTTGGTAATACCTAAATCATTTTCAATACCTGCCGCAGCGGCAAAACCATAATTCGCGCGGTCGAGATAGGCCAGACTATAGGTAATAAATATAATCGGCATTAAATACCACCAGCGGCGCGCTGGTAATTTGGCGAGCATTTGCATATGCCATCCTCAGATTAACGATGTAATCAAATGGGTTTAATTATTCTGGGTTTCACCGTATATCAGGCAGGCAGAGCTGCCCGATACACGACAACACGGTTACACGGTTACACGGCGGCGAGCATCCCGCCATCAACAAACAGCAGATGGCCATTAACAAAATTTGCCGCCGGGGAGGCCAGATACACCGCGGCGCCAATTAACTCTTCCGGTTTTCCCCAGCGGGCGGCCGGGGTGCGTTGATATAACCAGGCAGAAAACTCCGGGTCATTCACTAATGCGCTGGTCATCTCCGTTGCAAAATAGCCAGGGGCGATACCATTAACCTGAATATTATATTCCGCCAGCTCCACACACATGCCGCGGGTGAGCATTTTTACCGCCCCTTTCGATGCGGCATACGGCGTAATGGTCTTACGTCCTAATTCACTCTGCATGGAACAAATATTGATAATTTTACCGCCCCGGCGCGCCATCATATATTTCACCACCTGCTGTGAGACCAGAAATACGCCTTTCTGGTTGACCTCGATTACCTGATCCCACTCTTCTTCAGGAAATTCACTAAACGGATAGCGGCGCTGGATCCCAGCGTTATTGATCAAAGTATCAATCGGCCCGATCTCTGCTTCGATGTGGCCGATGGCCCGCTCGACTTCGACACGGCGGGTGACATCAAAGGCTACCCCCGTCGCACGGTACCCGAGGGCGACCAGCGCCTCAGCCGCACGATCCGCTTTCTCCTGAGTACGGTCATTAATAATCACCTCCGCCCCGTACTCGGCTAATCCCTCGGCCAGCAGGTTACCAATCCCCCGGGCGGAGCCGGTAATCAGGGCACGCTTGCCGGATAAATCGAATAGATTTTTCATAGAAATGTCTTTTTCTGTGACTGTTATGCGTAACTGTATACGCGTAACAGTAGAAAATTAAAGCATACCTGAAGGGAAAATGATCAATTTGTGATCGGTGATGCATTTGCGGGAGGAAACGATCTCGCCACGGCATTTACGCTCTCGCGTAAACGCCGTGGGAAGCAGTATTACGCGGCGGTACGGCGGCTGCGGCGCAACATCACGGCCAGCTGCCAGAGGTTAATCAGCACGATAATGGCGGTTGCAATAAACACCCAGCGGAAACCAGCCATCGCCGAGACCGAGGCGCCAATCAGCGGGCCGACGACGTTACCGAGGTACATAAACGACTGGTTATAGCCGAAGATGCGCCCGGTGACGTTATCGCTGCAGTACTTGAGCAGCAGGGTTTGTACCGCGGGCAGCATCGCGCCATCGGCAAAGCCCAGTAAAAAGCGCAAAATCCCTAACTGCAGCGGCGTAGTGACAAACGACATGGCGAAGAACATCACTACTGCGCAGCCCAGCGTCGCCAGTAAAATTCGTGAGGTACCGATCCGATCGCCAAGTTTGCCCAGACGCGGCGCGGATATCAGCGCGGAGACCCCCGGCACTGCGGCAATCATCCCGGCAAGAAAGGCGATATTGTTGCTGTCCGGCGCCATCGATTTGATAAACAGCGCCAGAATAGGCCCGATGGAGCCATTGCAGAGCTGGATCACCAGGGTGGTGAAGAACAGGCTAATGACCAGCCCAGGGTACGGCAGCGAGGCAAATACTTCCCGGCCGCTTAAGCGGTCGGCTTTGCTGGTTTGCGGGCGGACCCCTTCTTTAATCAGGAACAAAGTGACAAGGAAACTCACCGTCAGCAGGATCGCGGTGATGAAAAACACCGCCCGCAGGCCAACGTGGTCGGCGAGAAAACCGCCGAGCAGCGGCCCACCAATCACGCCGCTGATTTGCGCGGTGGAGAGCGTACTGAGCGCCCAGCCGCTGCGCTCTCGCGGAACCTGAGAGGCCACCAGCGCCATGGCATTCGGGATATAGCCAGAGGTCAGCCCCATTATCGCGCGCAGAATAAACAGCTGCCAGACGTTGGTCGCAAAGGCCTGGAGCAGAATCGCAATCGCCATGCCGAGGGAGGCACGCAGCAGCATCAGCTTGCGCCCTTTTCGATCCGCCAGGCTGCCCCACATGGGGGAGACAATCGCCGACACGAGGAAAGTGACGCTAAACGTCAGCCCCGACCACATTGACAGCGCCTCATGCGAAGTCACGCCGAGCTGAGAAACATAGAGCGGCAAAAAGGGGAGAATTTGACTGATCGCCAGACCGGTAAAGAAACAACCGAACCAGACGGAGATAAGATTGACCTTCCAGGATTCCATAACTACACGTATTCATTAATTTTTTGTGAATTATTATCTAGCTTAGCAATTTCCTGGCGGCGACGTATTACCAGAGATGCGCTGACGATGAGTTTAGTGCTTTATCGTCCAATACGTTATTTCGTCGGGGAAAATAAGCACCAACCGGCCAACCCTCAGCGTGTTGTGCTGAGACCACCCCACCAACGGACCCGGGAGCCGATTCAACGCACAGCTTTTAACCCCCTGCTTTCAGAGAGTGAGATTCTGGCAGCCATGCCGTCATTTCACATGCTATGTTATGTGCTTTGATGTTATCTGGATGGAAGTTGAAATGGCTAAGATGAGGGTTGGGATCGTTTTTGGCGGCAAGTCGGCAGAACATGAAGTGTCGCTGCAGTCAGCGAAGAATATCGTGGAAGCGATTGATAAAACGCGCTTTGACGTGGTTCTGCTCGGAATTGATAAACAGGGACTCTGGCATATCAACGACGCCGGTAACTACCTGTTAAACCCGCAGGATCCAGCCCGTATCGCGCTACGTCCTTCAGACGTCACGCTGGCGCAAATCCCAGGTCGTGAGGCACAGCAGCTGATCAATGCCGACAGCGGGCAACCGCTGGCCGCCATCGACGTGATTTTCCCGATCGTTCACGGCACCCTCGGAGAAGACGGCTCACTGCAGGGTATGCTGCGCATGGCCAACCTGCCGTTCGTCGGTTCCGATGTGCTCGGCTCCGCGGCCTGCATGGATAAAGACGTGACCAAGCGTCTGCTGCGCGACGCCGGGCTGTCGATTGCCCCATTCATCACCTTAACCCGCGCCAACCGTCAGCAGCTCAGCTTCGCGCAGGTGCAGGGAAAACTGGGCCTGCCGCTGTTTGTCAAACCTGCGAATCAGGGTTCATCGGTTGGTGTCAGCAAGGTAAACAACGAAGCGCAATATCAGCAAGCGGTAGATTTGGCCTTTGAATTCGACCATAAAGTTGTCGTTGAACAAGGAATTAAGGGGCGTGAAATTGAATGTGCGGTACTGGGCAACGACTATCCGCAGGCCAGTACCTGTGGCGAAATCGTTCTCAACAGCGAGTTCTACGCCTACGACACCAAGTATATTGACGATCAGGGAGCCAAAGTGGTGGTTCCTGCCGCTATCTCTGACGCAATCAACGATAAGATCCGTGAAATTGCCGTGCGTGCTTATCAGACGTTGGGCTGCAGCGGCATGGCGCGCGTCGATGTCTTCCTGACCCAGGACGATGAAGTCATCATCAATGAAATCAACACCCTGCCAGGGTTTACCAACATCAGCATGTATCCGAAACTGTGGCAGGCCAGCGGGCTGGACTACACCAGCCTGATCAGCCGCCTGATTGAACTGGCGCTGGAGCGCCATGCGGCAGACCGCGCGCTCAAAACATCAATGAACTAATGTGCTTCCCGGGTAGCGGCGCGTGTCGCCCTACCCGGACTGTCCTCAGCCTGCGCTAGGCCTCTTCGGTCTGGCGACGACGAATAATCTTCCCCGCGATCCAAAAGCTAATCACCCAGGTCACCAGCCCGACGGCATAGGATTGCCAGCCCTGCGTTTCAAACCCCACCAGCCCGACCACGCCGTTCAGAATAAAAATTAACCCCAGCGCAAACGCATAGTAATGCCAGTCACGGCGGATTTTTTCAGTGAGTTTCATAACCACTCCGACAACAAAAAACGCATCTTCGCACAGCCGGAATTCGCGGTCTGTAGCGGCGCGGAGAATTATCAAACATTGGGATGCCGCTCTACTTTTCGCAGCCTGGTCTTCAGCAGGATGCCGGGCAAAAAACAGGACTATTCCTGGTCGGAAATTAGCAGCAATCTGATACTGCCTGCGCGCGCTCGCTGCCAGAATCATCGACATGCTGCTATGTAAAGGCAGCAGCTCAGTGAGGTTCGGAGGGTTAAATGGCTGAATTCGCCTTTTCAAAATCTATTTTTAGCAGCAAAAAAAGAGGGGCCATCACCAGCAGCAATATCGCCTACACCCTGTTTGTCCTGTTCTGCTTCTGGGCTGGCGCGCAAATGTTAAGCATGCTGGTGCATGCTCCTGGCGTTTTTGAGCACCTGATGCAAATCCAGGACAACAACGCACCGCGCATCCAGATTGGCCTGGCGGTGGGGACATTGTTTGGGCTGATCCCTTTTCTGCTCGGCTGCATGCTGATTGGGGTGTTAGGGCTTATCCTGCGCTGGAGCAACAACCGCTAGCGGCGCGCCATACAACTGGCGCGTCGTTCATCTACCCGCTTGGCAAACCACGCCGTCGTCAGATTACGCGTAATTTTAGGACTCTCAAGCTGGATCCCAGGCAGTATCTCGCGCGGCAGCGCTTTGCCGGCTTTCTTATCCGCCAGACGGAAAACCTGCTGATAGAGATCGGTTTTTTCAAACGCCAGGCTGTCGCCCTGTTTCAACTGACGGTGGATATCATCATCGCTCATCTTCAGGGACCCGGCTAAGCGGCGTACCGCCAGCTCCGTCGTTCCTGCTTCATCGCTATCATAACGAATGAGATCGCCATCCAGCGCCAGCTTCACGCCAGTCGCCTTACTGACCGCATTCTGGAACGCGGCATTCCGACTGGCGTACCAGCCAGCGTTGAAATCGGCAAAGCGGTATAACGGTACGCTATAATTCGCCGGGTAGTTGAGCAGATGATAGGTCCCAAACCACAGGCCACCGCGCAGGCTGAACACCTCCTGACGCACGGTCCCGTCGATTTTCCACGGATAGCCATCGGTATGCTGTTGGGCGAAGGCAATGCTCACCTGCATCGGGCCACCGGTGTGTACCGGGTTGAGTGAGCCAAACAGTTTCTGCCCCATCGGCACCATACCGATAAAATCATCAAACACGGCGCTGAGCTGTTTCTCCGTTTTCACGCTGTCCAGCCGCTCGCTGTAGCTCTTGCCGTTGGGCGAAGAAATTTTCAGCGCGGTATGCACGAGGAACACCGGGATGTGCAGTTTCTCAGCCCGGCGGTCGATCTCCTGCCAGGCAATTTTATTGAGCCCTGGCACCGCCGGATCCGATTGATAGTTGGATTCCTGCTGGGCGACAGCCAGCACCGAGCAGACGTTCTCTTCCGTCGGGGCCAGCTTCTGGCTCTCAAAAGCTTTGGCTATCGCCTGCGCCCATTGCTCCCTGTCTTTGACGCTGGCGGGCATTTTCTGCCGCACCACCGTCGCCACGTCAACGGCCTTTTCACCCTCTTTCAGCACCGGCGCCTGCTGGCTGGTACAGGCGCTGAGGATCCCCCCGGCTAGCAGCGTCAGCGCGCACGAAACACGACGTGGTACCGCGGTGGTCCTGCACTTTCCTTGTCTACGCATCATCCTTCAGTCTGCCTCTGTCATGGGGGTTTCAGGGTTAACTCAACGTTTGGGTCACTGGCTGCAGATCTTTACCGTCGAGTTCGCGCTCAAAGCTGCGCAGACGTTTGTAGATGGACATCAGTTCCACCAGCGTGGTCCACGAGCTAATCAGATACTGGAACGAACCGCGTACCTGACCGAAAACGTTGGTGATCTGCGTCATCAGACCCAGCGTTATGGTACCGGCAACAATCGACGGAAACAGCAGGAACAAACCGAAAACGTTATCCACCTGCAGGTACAGAATCCGCGCGATGTTGAAGTACATGTAGTGGAAATAGAGGCGGAAATAGTTGCGACGCACGGCGCTGAACAGCTCCCGCACCGTCGGCGGCGTAGCGCGCGCGGCATCATCTTCCCCGTACACCAGCTCTTTACGATACGCCGCTTCGACACGCTGGTTTTTAAATTCCAGCCCCGGCAGCTTGATCCCGACCACCGCCAGCAAGCCAGTCCCCATCAGGGACCACACGATCGCCGCAATCACCAGGCCATAGGGCAGATGGCCGACAATCGGCAGATCCGGCACATGTTCGGACAGGGTTACCAGTACCGGCAAGAAGGCAATCAGGGTCATGACAGCGTTGATAAAGCTGACGCCCATATCTTCAAGGGTGGAGGCAAAGCGCATGGTATCTTCCTGCACACGCTGGGCAGCACCTTCGATATGACGCAGATGATGCCAGTGCGCCATATAGTGTTCGTTCATCGCCGTACGCCAGCGGAAGACATAGTGGCTGACGAAGAAGTTGTTCATCACCCCAATGATTACCGCAATGATGGCAATCCCGAGGAACACGCCAATTTCCTGATAAAACTGGTTAATGCTGACCTTATGCGGCGTCGCCAGGGCGGTCTGGATAAGATCGTAGAACGGCGCATACCAGGCGTTAATCGCCACCCCGACTTCTACCAGGAACCAGGTGACAAAAATAATCAGCGAGGTCCCGAGAATCGACCAGTATTGCCAGCGATGCGGGCTATAAATAAACCAGAACAGAGCAAAAATACCCACGCAGAGCGCATAGTAAGCGTAAAAGACCAGATAGTTCAGCGACCAGAAACGCGCGGCACTGATGGCAACGTTCTGCGAGGCTCCGGTTAAACGCAGCAGCCAGTCACCTCCTCCCGCCTGCCAGAAGATCACGGCAATCAGCGACCAGACAAGAACTGAGAGAAAAAATGGCCCCGGTTTGGGGAAAAAAGATTTAAACATCATGTACTCCTGCTAACTGCTTTATCATTCTGGCTATGCTGTGTACCACGAGTATACCTGCTGCATAGTGGCGGCAGCCGTGGAAAGTGGTTGGGTGATAAGACCGAAAATCAGTGGCTTAGTTCGTCCGCCATTCAGTCAGAATTGTTTCTACGGGTTTCACATGTAAAGGATTGCCGGGTACGGTTAAGGTACGCCAGACGTCGTTGTAGTGGTCGATGAGTATTTTAGCCGGCGCAGCGGGACGATTGGCCGTGGTGTGCGCATCTTCGGCAACGGTGATGGCATAGCCGCGACTGGCGCCATTTTTGATGGTGGTATCGACGCAATAATCAGTCGCGCAGCCACAAATCACGAACTGCTGGATCCCCTGCTCGCGCAAGACCTGTTCAAGTCGAGTGTTATAGAAGGCATCGCAGGCTGTTTTGGTGACATGAATGGAGTCTGCAGGGTGTTCCAGCTCCGCCAGCAGTGCAAACCCGTCACTGCCCTCCTCCAGACCGCCGTCCTCAGCATGCTGAATAAAAATAACGCGATCCGCGGCGCGTATCAGATGGTTAATCTGGGTAACGCAGCGCTCACGCTCAATGCGCGGCGTCGCAAAAACGCCATTTTGCATATCAACTACCATTACCACCCGTTGAGCCGCCATTTTTCTCTCTCATGACCTGATAAATCAAAGACTCATCATACGCGTCCGCCGGGCAATGCGAATATCTGAAATCATAAAAAAATCCTTTTTACCCACGGTTACGTTTTTCCGCGAAATATTGTCGTTATTGCACATCGCTCCGCCTCACTTCGTAGTATAAATACGTTCTATATTTCTACTCATCATTATGGATACCACCGTTGAAACGTAGTCTGCTTGTTTTTGCTGCACTTTGCGCGGCGTCGTGGACCTCGGTCCAGGCAGCTCAACCGATCGTTGACCCTGAATTTGCTGCCGATGTTGTCGATCGTTACGCCAACCATATCTATTACGGCAGCGGTGCCACCGGTATGGCGCTGGTGGTTATCGACGGTAATCAGCGTGTTTTCCGCAGTTTTGGCGAAACGCGCCCGGGCAACAATGAGCATCCGCAGCTGGATTCGGTGATCCGCATTGCGTCACTAAGTAAACTGATGACCAGCGAGATGCTGGTGAAGATGCTCGATCAGGGCGTCGTGAAGCTTAACGATCCGCTCAGCAAATATGCGCCGCCGGGAGCCCGGGTTCCGACCTACCAGGGAACCCCGATTACGCTGGTAAACCTGGCAACCCATACCAGCGCCCTACCGCGTGAGCAGCCGGGCGGGGCAGCACATCGTCCGGTCTTCGTCTGGCCAACCCGCGATCAACGCTGGTCATGGCTGTCAACGGCATCGCTGAAAGCAGCGCCCGGCACTCAGGCAGCCTACTCAAACCTCGCGTTTGATCTGCTGGCAGACGCCCTCTCCACCGCGTCTGGTAAACCCTACCCGCAGCTGTTTGAAGAGCAGATCACTCGTCCGCTGGGGATGAAAGACACCACCTTTACGCCGTCACCGAACCAGTGCGGACGCCTGATGGTTGCCGAGAAAGGCGCCAGCCCGTGTAACAATACCCTGGCGGCTATCGGCAGCGGCGGCGTGTACTCGACGCCGGGCGACATGATGCGCTGGATGCAGCAGTTCCTCTCCTCCGATTTTTATACCCGCGGACAACAGGCCGACCGTATGCAAACGCTGATTTATCAACGTAGTCAGCTCACCCGCGTTATCGGGATGGACGTGCCGGGCAAAGCCGATGCGCTCGGTCTCGGTTGGGTCTATATGAAACCTAAAAATGGTCAGCCGGGCATTATTCAGAAAACCGGCGGCGGTGGCGGGTTTATTACCTATATGGCGATGAATCCACAGGCAAACATCGGTGCGTTTGTCGTCGTCACCCGCTCATCGTTGACCCGCTTTAGTAATATGAGCAACGGTATCAACGACCTGGTCAGCGAGTTGAGCGGCGGACAGCCGGCTCCGGCGCCTGAATCCTGATCAGTACTCCGAAGGCAAATGATTGATACAAACCAGCTTGCCTTTCTTCATTTCGATATAGCCGCCCTTACGCAGGGCGGCGAGCACTTCAGCCACCACAGAACGTGAGATACAGGTTTTTTGCTGGATATAATTCATAACACCAATACGAGAACGTAATTGCTCATCCCAGTCGTTCATCGACAGTAGCATGGCGCGAATTTGCTCGTAGGAATTATTACCAATGAGTTGCTGGTCGCGGAGTTCCATAATGCGGCTATGCCATACCAGCCAGCAAAATGCGTCGCGCCACAAATTATTCTGATCAATGAGCGTCATTGCCTGTGAGGATGGCAGGCTGAATCCCGTACACTCCCCTTCGGTCATTAACGTATATTTCGCCTCATTTTTCATTACCCCTTCTGCCAGACCAATAATAAAGGGGGCCTGCGCGATACCAACGAGTATGCTTTCGTCTCTGTGCAAAGAGACGGTGCCAGATAAAATCACGATCGTGTTGTTGCAATATATATCGTTCGAGAATATAACCTGCTTTTCACCATAAAAATCGAAATGGGTGCCATAGGTTGAAAAACACCGATTTAACCGATCAAATTCATTGAGTGGTTTATTCAGCAATAGCATTACACACTCCTGAAGATAATACGCCCGTCAAATATTTGACGGGCGTATTTTAGATTAACTCATTGTCGATGTTTATATCACGGCAAACCAACTTACCAGGTGTATTTAACCCCGACATTCGCAGCCCAGTCTTGATCAACATCGCCGCCACCGAGGTAATTCACATCAGTATAGGCGCTGAAATTACGGGTAAAGCTGAACTGAGTACCCAGCCCAACACGTACCGCAGAACCTTCGGTGCCGTTATTGATAGAATCGCCGTTGACTCTGGTGTGGTTATTCGCGTCGTCATAAACGTAGGCCAGTCTGAAGTAAGGCGTCAGTGCCTGGTCATCGCTGTAAGCGAAGGAATAACCGGCATCAACACCCAGTTCGTAGCGCAGGCTATCGTAAGACTGATCGCCAACTTTCATGCCATTGCTCAGACGATAATCGTCACCAGACTGGAACAGACCCGATATGCTGCCGTACGGCGTCACATAACCTGCATCACCCAGTTTTGCATCGTAACCCAGTTTCAGACCGAAGCCCCAGGCATCAGAAGAGGTGCTGCCATCGACATACTGGCCGTTGCTCATATTGGCAGACAGGTCATTGTTGAAGTGAGAGTAGTTCAAAGAACCATCAACAAAGACGTTGTTTGCAAAGCGCGCAGACGAGTAAAGGTAAGCCGTCTGGCTGTCCTGATCTACTTTGCCGGTACGATCCTTCAGGTCGCCTTTGGCAAAGCCGGCAGCCGCCCCGACGATCCACCTGGCATAGTTACCATCAATTTTGGTATCCAGGCCCACCATGACGCCGCTAGCATCCTGATCGTAGTTGATGGTGCCGTTGCTACCGTCAAAGTTACCACCGAAGTAGCTACCCCAGGCGCCGCCGTTGTCAGCCAGACCATGACGAGAATGGGTCAGACGTGTTGCCACGGTATCCTGCTGCAGATTCCAGATATTGGTGTTAGCAGACGGGATGCTCAGCGCCATGTTCGCGTAATCGGTCAGTGACCGCTGCGCCATCACGACGGTGTTGCCCACCTGCTTAGCCTCATAGGTATAGGCGCCGAGATCGGCTTTGTTCGCCGCAGAGAAGGTAGCCGTGCTGTTTTTGTCGTTAACATAGACCAGCTCTTTGCCTTTGTAATCGGCGACAGAACCAGTACCCGTTGCGTTATCAATACGAACTTTATAGTTGCCGGTCGCCGCCGCCACTTTATCGCCCGCGTTATCCACTTCAGACTGATCGGAAGTGGTGTCGGCATCGCCATTGCCGTTAATGGTCAGGTGACCATCAGAGTTCATGGCGATAATGCCGTAACCGTAGTTGGACTTAGTAGTATCACGAGTACGATCGTTCGTGAGATCGGCGTTCAGTACGAAACGGTTGCTGTTAACATTGAACACGCCAGCATGGACTTTTCCTTTTGCATCCGTCGAGCTGGTCAGGTTCAGCGTATCGGCGTGCAGCGCGTACGCGGTGCTCTTGCCCACATCGAGAACACCATCGTTAGTGATATTAACGGTGTTGGCATACAGCGCGGCATCACCCTCCCCCCAGCCAGAAGCTACATCATCGGCAATCGTTACGGTACTGTTGTTGATAGTCAACGCGTTGGTCGCGACATGACCGTCTTCCTTGATCGTCAGCGCAGAGCCGCCGGTCAGAGAGATAGCGTCAGAAACCAGCGTAGAATCCGCGACGTTCACCAGAGAGCCGCTGTTGATGTTCAACGTATCAATCAGAGAGGTTTTGGTGGTGTCCCAGCGTGAGCCGTTGTTCAGCGTCACATTGAACAGGCCACTCTGATAGACTTCGTTGCCAACAATGTGGTCGCCTTCGTTATAGGCCGAGTTGCTGTTGTCGATCCCATAGGTTGACCATGGCCACAGGCTGTTCGCTGTGATATCAAGCAACGTTGCCGTCGCTTCGGTGCCGACGTCAAAGCTGTCGTAAACGCCATCACCATCAGAATCAACCTGATGCGCGGAAATGGCAGCACCGACCCACTTACTGCCGTTATTCAGCGTAACATCCATACGATCGGTGCCATCCCAACCGTTGGTGTCTACCGCAGAATCGGTGTCACGATAGCTGTCCGCGCCGTTCGGGAAGAAATTATGGTCAAAGTTGCTGGAGAATAAGACATCCCCCATTAAGGTAGAGTTGGTGAGGTTAACGGTCGTCTGCATCGCGTTATCCGCATGCGGATTGGCAATCGCAGAGATCGCGACATCATCGGCGTTAAAAACGCCATTCCCGTTAGAGCCGTTGTAATCGCTGGCGTTATTGTTGTTACCAAACCAGCCAGAGGTCCCTTCGTCTGACCATGAACCAGAAGTCACGGTGGAGTTCGCAACATCGATCGTGTTGTTAAACACTTCGCTGCTGTTAACGCCTGTACTGACGGTGTTGTCGTGAATATCTTGCCACTCATAACCCTGAGTCAGCGAGATCCCCGCCACGTGGGAGTTATTTTTAATGACCAGGTCAACTTCTTGATCCAGAGTAATTGCGGTCCCCAGATCGTAAATGTCGACAACATGAGTATCTGCAGAACCATCAGCGTGCGTGCCGTTATAGGTATAATGCTCATAGTTATCATCAATAGTCGAATTATCAACGGTCAGCGCCAGACGATCATAAACATAACCCGTGGCATCACGATTCGTACAGTTGGTCGTCATGCACTCAGAGGTTATCATCCCGTGAATGGTGCTGTCTTTAATGGTCAGGCTATTGCTATTTGAGTTGGTAGAAAGGCCATCATCCAGATAGTAGGTAGAAATAACGCCATGAACGACAGACTTATTAATTACCGGATAAATATCACCGTTATAAATGCTATTCGTCGCATAGTTATTCCAGCCGACGTAGCCTTTATAGTAAACATCATCCGTATAGGATGCGTCGTTATGGTGGCTAAAGGTGGTGTAGTCAGTTCCAGATAGATTAGTAAAAGCACTTGCCTGAGAGGTGATTGCCAATGTGCAGGCAAATGCTAATTGTGAAACTACAAATTTATTTTTCCAAAGGTGCATTTGTCATCCCTCCTCAGGGACGTAATATAGTTGATCCATCAATTATCAATGCATAGAAGAATATTACACTTCGCAAGAGCGATTATGCGGCGACCGCAACGAAAGGTTCAATTATTCTTTAGACAAAGTCCGAATCCGGACAATTAACCCACCAACACACCTTTAGGCTTCATAAATTAAAGGCATTAATTTCATTTAATTAACCATCAAAAAGGCATCCATTCAATACATAGATATATTCAACAGTAAATAAAACAACAACAAATAAATAACCCACGACGCATGTAAAAATAAAATAAATAATTATTTAAAATAGAAAAATAATGAATTCATAAGCTGTAAATATAATAATCATGATATGCATTACAGTCTGACGTGCACTATTCGGCTCAACGATCGCCCCTGGCAAGGCCGGGTTTAAGCCACTTTCGTAAAACGTTCGTACCCTGGTTCAGGTATACTACGGTTTTTCATTTCACAAAATCAGGCAAACCATGACAGATTTAATCACTCGCCCCCGCCGTTTGCGTCAATCTGCTTCCCTGCGCGCTATGTTTGAAGAGACAACACTGAGTTTGAACGACCTGGTGTTGCCGATCTTTGTTGAAGAAGAAATCGACGATTACAAAGCCATCGAAGCGATGCCTGGCGTGATGCGTATTCCAGAGAAATACCTGGCCCGCGAAATCGAACGCATCGCCAACGCCGGTATCCGCTCGGTAATGACCTTCGGTATTTCCCACCATACCGATGCAACCGGCAGCGATGCCTGGAATGAGAACGGCCTGGTGGCGCGTATGTCCCGCATCAGTAAGGACGCGGTACCGGAGATGATCGTGATGTCCGATACCTGCTTCTGCGAATACACCTCACACGGCCACTGCGGCGTGTTGTGCGACCACGGCGTCGACAACGATGCCACTCTGGAGAATCTGGGTAAGCAGGCGGTGGTTGCCGCAGCCGCTGGCGCCGATTTTATTGCGCCATCCGCCGCCATGGACGGTCAGGTGCAGGCCATTCGCCACGCGCTGGACGTTGCTGGCTTCACCAATACCGCCATCATGTCCTACTCCACCAAGTTTGCCTCATCGTTCTACGGCCCGTTCCGTGAAGCAGCCGGCACCGCGCTGAAAGGCGATCGTAAAACCTATCAGATGAGCCCAATGAACCGCCGCGAAGCGATTCGTGAATCCCTGCTGGACGAGGCCCAGGGAGCAGATTGCCTGATGGTCAAACCGGCTGGCGCCTACCTGGATATCCTGCGTGATATCCGTGAACGCAGTGACCTGCCGCTCGGTGCGTATCAGGTCAGCGGTGAATACGCGATGATCAAGTTTGCCGCCCAGGCAGGCGCTATTGATGAAGAAAAAGTGGTACTGGAAAGTCTTGGCGCCATTAAACGTGCCGGGGCAGATCTGATCTTCAGCTATTTCGCCCTCGATCTGGCCGAGAAGAAAATCCTGCGTTAATTTCCCGTCAGGCCCCCCCGGTGGCGCTACGCTGACCGGGGCTACAGCCCACCGCGATGATGTAGCCTTGTAGCCCGGACAGGCGCCACGCGCCGCCTCCGGGGATGCCCTGGTCTCGCTGCGGTTACGGGTATTTTACGAGCGCCTTTCCATTCTTTTCCCGTGGTCGTTGTTTCTGCATCTCTCCGCATTTATCTTCCTGCTCTCACGTAATCCGTTCTGAGCAAGGAGCTCGCCGTGGTCGCCTATCGTCGTAACTACATTCAAGGTGGAACCTGGTTTTTCACCGTCAATTTGCGCAACAGAAGAAGCTCACTTCTGACTCAGGAAATCAGGGAATTACGCCGCGCGATTCTCACCGTCAAACAACGCAAGCCGTTTATTATCGATGCATGGGTCGTCCTGCCGGAACACCTGCATTGCATCTGGACGTTGCCTGAACATGATTGTGATTTTTCTGCTCGCTGGCGGGACATAAAAAGAGGGTTTACCCGTGCATTGAAACTGCACCGGGTCTGGCAGCCTCGATTCTGGGAACACACGATTCGACATCAGCAGGACTACCGGCGTCATATTGACTATATCTACATGAATCCGCTCAAACATGGCTGGGTACACCAGGTACAAGACTGGCCTTTTTCAACCTTTCATCGGGATGTGCGGTTAGGGTTATATCCTGCAGACTGGGGCGGAGAGAAGGATGATTTCCCCTGCGGAGAGCGTTGAAGGTCATCTCCCCCGGTGGCGCTGCGCTGACCGGGGCTACATACTCGTGCACTGTAGCCCGGATAAGGTGCCTGCACCGCCATCCGGGAACATACCTGCATACCGCGATACGCAATGTTCACCCAACTGTAATCTGAGCGACATTTGCACCTTCTACTGTCTGGGCAGGACGGAGGAGGAAGCGCTATGTTTAGTCTCGACAATGTACTCGACGACCTGTGGCCTCAGGCGAGGCCTGCCCCCTGGCAAAAAAAACTACTCAAAAAATTACTGCATGAAGACGAGTTTCAACAATTTGCCGCTCGCCATCGCCATCTGAAAGGGCTTGATACGGTCGAACAGGTGCTCGAACATCTCAATATCCGCTGCGCCATTTCGGCACACGATCTGGAACAAATCCCCGAACACGGCCCGCTGGTGATCGTCTCAAATCATCCCACCGGCACGCTTGACGGCCTCGCGCTACTCTATGCAGTCTCCCGCGTGCGCCGCGATGTCAAAGTCGTCACCAACCGCCTGTTAAGCCATCTGGAGCCGCTCAGCTCGCTGTTTATTCCTGTCGATAACATCAACGGGCGTACCGCCAAAGCCGCCCTGCAGCAGATGGATCATCAGCTCCAGAACGGCGGCGTGTTGATCTTTTTCCCGGCGGGCGAGGTCTCGCGCCTGACGCGTCGCGGTATTCGCGATAAAAAATGGCACCCCGGTTTTATCAAGCTGGCCACCAAATACCGCGCCCCGCTGCTTCCGGTCTCGATCCGCGCCCATAACAGCGCGCTGTTTTATGCCAGCACGCTGCTCTCCGACAACCTGCCGATGCTGCTGCTGATGCAGCAGATGTTCCGTCGCCGCAACAGCAGCCTGCCGATCGGCATCGGCCAACAAATTGCCTGGTCCTCCTGGTACCAGCCGCAGGCCTCGCCCCGCGAACTGGCGGATCGCTGTTATCGCCATGTCGAACGGCTGGGCAAGGGCCTGCCAGGCATATTTAAAACCGAAAGCGCGATTGCCCGACCGGAAGACCGTGCGCTGCTCAAGCGCGAGCTCAGCCAGACCGAATGCCTGGGGCGCACGGCAGACGGCAAAATGATCTATCTGTGGCAGCGTCAGGAGCAGGAGGATGCCCCGCTGCTACGCGAGCTGGGCCGCCTGCGAGAAATTGCCTTTCGTGCGGTCGGTGAAGGTAGCGGCAAACGACGCGACGTCGACGGGTATGACGACGATTATCTGCATCTGATTCTGTGGGATGAAGAAGACCTGGAGATCGTTGGTGCCTACCGTTTTATGCCCACCGGCCAGCAGCGGGAAAAACGCGGGCTGGAAGGGATCTACAGCTACAGCCTGTTTCATTACGATGCGAGGATGGAGGATATCCTGACTCACGGCATCGAACTGGGGCGCAGCTTTATCCAGCCGCGTTACTGGGGACGCCGTGGGCTCGATTACCTGTGGTCCGGCATCGGGGCCTACCTGGCGCGCTACCCGCACTACCGGTACTTGTTTGGCCCGGTCTCTATTTCCGGCGGCCTGCCGCCTGCAGCACGCGATCTACTGGTGGCTTTTTATCGCCTGTGGTTCCCGGCCACGCATCCGCTAGCGGAGTCCCGTCGGCCATATCCCGCCTCGCTGCCCGACGTTCTGGCGCAGTTCGGGGGCGAAGATTATAACGAGGATCTGACGAGGCTGAAGTCGCTGTTAGGCAATCTCGGCTGCGCCATTCCACCACTGTATAAACAGTATTCTGAGGTCTGCGAACCGGGCGGCGTGCAGTTTATCGATTTCGGCAGCGACCCGGATTTCAACAACTGCGTCGATGGCCTGGTGCTGGTGGATTTGACCTATCTGAAAGCGAATCGCTACCAGCGCTATATTGGCACCCATCTGGACGCGCAAAAGTCGGCGTAACGGCTCTCTTCCCGGAGGCCGCACGTTACGCCAGCCGGGCTACAAAGCCTCAACATCACGCTGAGCCGTAGCCCGGTAATAGGGTTTGTCACCAAGGATAGTCGCCCGGTGCATGATGCGCCGCTGCGGCAGGTAATCGGCATTGGCGTAGTGTTGCGTCACCCGGTTATCCCAGATGGCCACATCGTCAGGCTGCCAGCGCCAGCGCACCTGAAACTCCGGCTTCGTGATATGGGCAAACAGGAAATTTAACAGCGCCTCGCTCTCTTTTTCCGTCACGTCGACAATGCGGGTGGTAAACCCTTCGTTCACGAACAGCGCCTGCTTGCCGGTCACCGGATGGGTACGCACCACCGGGTGCAACAGCGGTGGGTTCTTGCTCACCGCCTCCAGCCAGCGTTGATGCTCCGCCTCGGTTTTGCGGTATTTATACTCCTGGAACGATTTACGGAAATCATGCTCCGCCTGCAGCCCGCTGAGTAGCTGACGAAACGGTGCAGAGAGCGCCTCGTAAGCAGCCACGCCGCTGGTCCACAGCGTATCGCCCCCGGTCACCGGCAGCTCCTTCGCCGCCAGAATAGCCCCGGCAGGCGGCGTCTCAATAAACGTCACATCGGTATGCCAGTTATCGTTATCCGGCGGATTATCGTCATGGGTATCGAGCACAATGATCTCATCCACGCCCGGCGCGTGCGGATACACCGGATGAATATGCAGATCGCCAAAGCGCAACGCCAGATCGCGCTGCTGCTGCGGGGTGATGTGCTGCCCACGCAGGAACACCACCTGATGACGCAGCACCGCATGATACAGCTGCTCAAACTGGTTATCGTTCAGCGGACGGGCCAGATCGGCACCGGTAATTTGCGCGCCAATATACGGCCCCAGCGGGGTAATGCTCAGACGTTCACTCATTGTATTTCTCCATGCCAGGGCGTCAGTCGGCGCTGCAACGCGCGCAGTCCCAGTTCTAACAGAAACGCGATAATCGCTATCACCGCAATGCCGGCCAGCACCACATCGGTGGCAAGGAATTCACCAGCAGATTGCACCATAAAACCTAAGCCGCGGGTGGCGGCAATCAGCTCCGCGGCCACCAGCGTTGACCAGCCAACCCCAAGCCCGATACGCAGCCCGGTCAGAATTTCCGGTAACGCGCCGGGCAGGATCACCAGCCACAGCACCTGCGCCCGGCTGGCGCCTAAGGATTGCGCCGCGCGAATGCGTACCGGCTGGGCGCTTTTCACGCCCGCCAGCGTCGCCATCACCACCGGGGCGAAAATCGCGAGATAGATCAGTAATATTTTTGGCGTCTCGCCGATCCCGAACCAGATAATCACCAGCGGCAACCACGCCAGCGGCGGCACCGGGCGATACAGTTCAATGAGAGGATCGAGGATCCCGCGCACCGTCGGATTCAGCCCCATCGCGATCCCTACCGGAATGCCAACGATCGTCGCCGCCGCCAGGGCGATCACGATCCGCGTCAGGCTCGCGGCCAGATGCTGCCACAGCGTGGCATCCATAAAGCCCTGCGGCCCGGCAATCACCAGCAGCTTATGAAATACCTGCTCCGGCGGCGGAAGAAACAACGGGCTAATCAGCCCAACGGCGGTCACGCCCCACCAGACCGCCAGCAGCACCACCAGCGTCGAGAAGCTCAACGTCAGCTGACGGGACAGCGGCCAGCGCCACTTCAACGCCCGCGGGCGCGGTTTATCATTGATCACGACGCTCATGAGAAGGCCTCCCGTTGTTCAAATACCCGGCTCAGGACGTATTCACGCTGTTCGATAAACAGCGGGTCGGATTTGATGCTGCGGCAGGACTCCCCGGCAACAAAACGGCGACCAAAATTGAGCGGCAAACGCTCCAGCACCCGCCCCGGCCCCGGCGACAGCAGCACCAGCTCGGTGGCCATAAACACCGCCTCTTCGATATCGTGAGTAATCAGCAGTACCTGTTTTCCCGTCTCATGCCACAGGCTGAGCAGCAGGGTTTGCATCTGTTCGCGGGTGAAAGCATCCAGCGCACCAAACGGCTCATCGAGCAACAGCAGTTGCGGGTTTGCCGCCAGCGCTCTGGCAATGCCGACCCGCTGGCGCTGGCCGCCGGAGAGTTGCCAGATAAAGCGTTTCCCCGCCCCTTCCAGCCCGACTTTTTTCAGCATCCGTGCCGCCGTTTCCCGGCGCACGGTTTTGTCCACGCCCGCCAGCTGCAGCCCGAGGGCAACGTTATCCTGCACGTTACGCCACGGCAGCAGCCCTTCATGTTGAAACACCACGCCGCGTTCGGCGCCCGGTCCCTCAACCCGCTTTCCTTCCAGGGTGATGCTGCCGTGCTGGTAAGGCACAAATCCGGCAATCAGGTTCAACAGCGTGGTTTTGCCACAGCCGGATGGCCCGAGGACCACCAACAATTCGCCGCTGTCCAGCGTCAGGTTGATATCTGCCAGCGCCGGTTTACCCGCGTAATCGGCAGAAAGATGCGAGATTTGCAGCATCAAAGCCCCCTTACTTCACAAAACGATCGGTGACGAACTGGCTGTAGTCGCTACCGGCGGCGGGCACTTTGCCCTGCTCTTTGAGGAACTTCGCAGTATCGACGATCGCCTCGTTCACCGGACCATTCAGCGCCTGCGCCTGCTGGGCGGCGGTCAGATAGGTATTGCCCTTCACCAGCCCCGGAACATCGACATCCGGCACGCCGCTCAGGCGCGCCAGTTTGCTGATGTTATCCGGCTGCTTCAGCCACTGCTCCGGATTGGCGATGTAGGCTTGCTGGGCCTCGATCGCGCTCTTCGCAAAGGCTTTCACGATGTCAGGATGCTGCTCGGCAAAATCTTTGCGAACCACCCAGACATCCAGCGTCGGTGCGCCCCACTCGCCCACCTGCGACGAATCGGTCAGCACGGTACCCTCTTTTTCCAGCTCGTTCACCGCCGGCGCCCAGACGTAGGCACCGTCAATGTCACCGCGCTGCCAGGCGGCAATAATCGCCGGTGGCTGCAGGTTGATGATCTGCACCTGGCCAGGCTTAATGCCCCAGTGTTTCAGCGCCGACAGCAGGCTGTAGTGGGTGGTGGAGATAAACGGCACCGCGATACGTTTGCCGATCAGATCTTCGG
This sequence comes from Klebsiella sp. R390, assembly GCF_051131745.1. Classification (NCBI taxonomy): domain Bacteria; kingdom Pseudomonadati; phylum Pseudomonadota; class Gammaproteobacteria; order Enterobacterales; family Enterobacteriaceae; genus Klebsiella; species Klebsiella sp. R390. The sequence continues at coordinate 1,627,787 of NZ_CP180445.1, forward strand.
GTTTAGTGATGCTCTTTTTCACCACCAGCGCTTCGGAATTGCCAAGCTTCGACGCCAGCAGGAAGACTTCAACCGGCACCTGCTGGCTGGCGGCCACCGCCAGCGGGCTGGAACCGAGGTTACCGATTTGCACATCGCCGGAGGCCAGCGCGCGCACGATGCTCGACCCGCTATCGAATTTGCGCCAGTCCACGGTAGCGCCGCTGGTTTTCGCAAAGGTGTTATCCGCCTGCGCGACTTTCGCCGGTTCAGCAGAGGTCTGATAGGCCACGGTGACGTTGACCGCCTGGGCCTGGAATGCGGCGAGGGCCAGGGCGGTAATCAGTGTGATGCGCGATGTTAATGCCATAGTGTCTGCTTCCCTTATCTCCCGTCATATTTCGAGCCGCATGCACGTTGGCTGCGCTCGAATTATTTAGGGACGTGTATGTTATGGGAGCAGTATTTCCGGCCTGATGCGTTTGATGAAGTAATTAAAAATTCTTGCTAAGAACAAAGCGTTTTTAGAAAAAAACCGGCAATGCTTATACAAAAATTCATTCAGGAAGCGGCAAAGAGGCCGCGGGAAGGATGACGTGTATTACGATTTTGTTACATTCATTGCATAACTGCACCAGACTGATTGCCAGCGCAGCGGCGGCAGGCATCATAGGCGCCATGATCTGCTAAGAGAGAAGAAACATGATTCGAGTGGTGCTGGTTGACGATCATGTGGTGGTGCGCTCCGGCTTTGCGCAATTGCTCAGTCTCGAAGAGGGCCTTGATGTTGCGGGCCAGTACAGCTGCGCGGCGCAGGCATGGCCAGCCCTGCTGCGCGATGACATCAACGTGGCGGTGATCGATATCGCCATGCCGGACGAAAACGGCCTGAGCCTGCTGAAACGCCTGCGCGCCCAGAAACCCGACTTTCGCGCCATCATCCTGAGTATCTACGATACCCCGACCTTTGTGCAGAGCGCCCTGGATGCCGGCGCCAGCGGCTATTTAACCAAGCGCTGCGGGCCGGAAGAGCTGGTGCAGGCGGTGCGCTCTGTCGGGCTAGGCGGCCACTACCTGTGCGCCGATGCGCTGCGCGCTTTGCGCGGCGGGCAACAGCCGTCACCGGTACTGGACATCCTCACGCCACGTGAACGTGAAGTGTTTGATCTGTTAGTGAAAGGCGATAGCGTCAAGGAGATAGCCTACCGCCTCGAGCTTAGCCATAAAACCGTGCACGTGCATCGTGCGAACGTGTTAGGCAAGCTACAGTGCCAGAGCACGATAGATCTGGTCCATTTTGCCCTCGATCACCAGCTGCTGACCGGCCATTGATGTCGCGCAATCTCCGCTATTGGGTGATCTCGCTGTTCATCGTGCTGGCCTGGGGGAGCGGTTGGCTAATGCTGTGGACGTTGGGATTTTACCTGACCCACAACGGCCAACAGGCGGCGCTGTTCCTGCCGCACGGGGTCTATCTGGCGCTGCTGATCCTCCTCTCCCGCCGCTACTGGCCGGCCCTGATGCTACCGCCCATGGTAATGCTGTGGTGGCTACACGGCGAACAGCTGCTCAGCGGCTATGCCCTGCTGGCCAGCCCGTTGATTAATCTGCTTCCCGCTCGCCTCGCCCAGACCTTCTGGCACCGTTTTCCCCTGTACTGGCAGCGGCTGACGCTGCTGCTGGCGACGGTAACCGCCGCGGCGTTACTGAACACCGCCCTGCTGTCGCCGCTGGTGGAAAGCCCGGCAATGTTGCTCGGGCTGGCCGCCTTTACCGGCGGCGTGCTGCTGACGCCGTTCGTCTACCTGATCTTTGAATTTTTACGCCAGCAGCACCGCTACCACCTGCTGGGGCTGGATACCAGTAATCCACCGCTTCGCACCTCGCTGATTATCTGGTGCAGCCTGTTCTTTATCATCGGCATCGGCACCCAGATGGTGTTGTCGCCGGAAATTGAGCGGCTGTTGCTGATCGTGGTGTTTCTCCCCAACGTGGTGATGGCCTGGAAGTTTGGCTGGCAGGGCGGCGTACTCTCCGGCCTGCTGGGCAGCATGATGATCACCATCGCCCGCCAGGTTGGCGTCGGGTTCAGCAATCTGGTTGAACTGGAGATTTTTCTGGCGACCCAGGCGCTGCTCGGTATCGGGCTGGGCATCGCCATCAGCCGCCAGCAGCACCTGGCGCAGAACCTGCACCACTACCGCCAGCGGCTGGAGGCCGAACTGGCCGCGCGGCGGGCGCTGACCGAAAAGCTGATCCACACCGAAGAAGACACCCGCAAAAGCCTGGCGCGTGAGCTGCACGATGAGATCGGGCAAAACATTACCGCCATTCAGATTCAGTCCCAGCTGGTTAAGCGCTCGCAGGATCCGGCGCAGACCCAGGCGGCCGCCAGCCAGATTAACGATCTCGCCCGGCGGATCCATCACTCCACCCGCCAGCTGCTGCGCCAGCTACGCCCGCCGGCTCTTGACGAGCTGTCGTTCAGAGAGGCGCTACTGCACCTGCTTAACGACTGCGCGTTTGCCGAACGCGGCATTCGCTGTCAGTTTGACTACCGCCTGACCGCCACGCCGGAAAGCGAAACCGTGCGCTTTACCCTCTACCGGCTGCTGCAGGAGCTGCTGAATAACATCTGCAAACATGCCGGTGCCAGCGAAGTGGTGATTACCCTGCTTCAGCAGGGCGAGACGTTACGCCTGGAAGTGAAGGATAACGGCGTCGGTATCAGCCCTGACAAAATAGCCGGATTTGGCATTCAGGGGATGCGCGAACGGGTCAGCGCCCTCGGCGGAGCGTTGAGCCTCGAATCGCAGCACGGCACGCGGGTAATTGTTAACCTGCCCACAAATTTGCAACTAAGCGGCACCTGACCAGGAAAAAGTCTTAGCGACTCCGGACTTTATCTCATCCCCTTTCGTCGTCCCTTTCTTATAGTCAGCCCAACGGAGGCGGCCATGCACTCAGGCACAACACGCGAGATCAACCAACGCTACCGGGCGCTTCGCCCACGGCTGCTGATGTGCATGGTCATCGGGTATGCGGCGTTTTATCTGACGCGAAAAAGCGTCAACTACGTGCTTCCGGCGTTACAAACGGATCTCGGTCTGGATAAAGGCGATATCGGTCTGCTGGGGTCGCTGTTTTATCTGACCTACGGGCTGTCGAAATTTACCGCCGGGCTGTGGCACGACAGCCATGGACAGCGCTGGTTTATGGGCATTGGGTTGTTCGCCACCGGCCTGCTGAACGTGGTGTTCGCCTTCGGCGAGTCGCTGACGCTGCTGCTGGCGGTCTGGACGCTGAACGGTTTTTTTCAGGGCTGGGGATGGCCGCCCTGCGCCCGGCTGCTGACCCACTGGTATTCGCGCAATGAACGCGGCTTCTGGTGGGGATGCTGGAATATGTCGATCAACATCGGCGGGGCGATTATCCCACTGATTAGCGCCTTCGCCGCCCACTGGTGGGGCTGGCAGGCGGCGATGCTGGCCCCCGGAACCATTGGCATGGCCGCGGGCTTATGGCTGATGCTCCAGCTCAAAGGCACGCCGCAGGAAGAGGGGTTGCCGTCGGTTGGCCGCTGGCGTAACGACCCGTTAGAGCTGCGTCAGGAGCAGCAAAGCCCGCCAATGGGGCTGTGGGAAATGTGGCGCACCACGATGCTCAACAACCCGATGCTCTGGCTGCTGGGCGTCTCGTATGTGCTGGTCTATTTGATCCGCATTGCGCTTAACGACTGGGGCAACATCTGGCTGACGGAGAGCCACGGCGTCAACCTGCTCAGCGCCAATGCCACGGTGATGCTGTTCGAAGCCGGCGGTTTACTCGGCGCGCTGTTTGCCGGGTGGGGTTCGGATCTGTTGTTCAGCGGCCAGCGGGCGCCGATGATTTTGCTGTTTACGCTCGGGCTGATGGTGTCCGTCGCCGCCCTGTGGCTGGCTCCCGTGCATCACTATGCCCTGCTGGCGATCTGTTTCTTTACGGTGGGCTTCTTCGTGTTTGGCCCGCAGATGCTGATTGGCCTCGCGGCGGTGGAAGCCGGACACAAAGCGGCGGCGGGTTCGATCAGTGGTTTTCTCGGCCTGTTCGCCTATCTGGGCGCGGCGCTGGCAGGTTGGCCGCTGTCACTGGTTATTGAACGCTACGGCTGGCCCGGGATGTTCAGTTCGCTCTCGGTCGCGGCAGTACTTATGGGGCTATTGCTGATGCCGCTGCTGATGGCGGGCATGACCCCCGCTTCTGGTCAAAGGATAAAACAATGAAAAAAACTCTGGTCACTACCCTGATAGCTTCCGGCATTGCGCTGGCCACCCTGAGCGGCGCGGCACATGCCAAAGGTCGCCTGGTAGTCTACTGCAGCGCCACCAATGAAATGTGTGAAGCCGAAACCAAAGCCTTCGGAGAAAAATATGACGTGAAAACGTCATTCATCCGCAACGGTTCCGGCAGTACCCTGGCGAAGGTCGATGCCGAGAAGAAAAACCCGCAGGCGGACGTCTGGTACGGCGGCACCCTTGACCCGCAGTCTCAGGCCGGTGAAATGGGTCTGCTGCAGCCCTATAAATCCCCCAACCTGGCGCAGGTGATGGAGCAGTTTCGCGATCCGGCGAAGCTGAAAGGTAACTACTCCTCGGCGGTGTACGTCGGTATTCTCGGCTTCGGCGTCAACACCCAGCGCCTGAAAGAGAAAAACCTGCCGGTCCCGAAATGCTGGAAGGATCTGACCAAAGCGGAATACAAAGGCGAAATTCAGATTGCCGACCCGCAAAGTTCCGGCACCGCCTACACCGCGCTGGCAACCTTCGCCCAGCTGTGGGGGGAAGATCAGGCCTTTGATTACCTGAAGCAGCTCAACGCCAACGTCTCTCAGTACACCAAATCCGGTATTGCCCCGGCGCGCAACGCCGCCCGCGGTGAAACGGCCATCGGCATCGGCTTCCTGCACGACTACTCGCTGGAAAAAGAACAGGGCGCCCCGCTGGAGCTCATTTCCCCATGTGAAGGCACCGGCTATGAAATTGGCGGTATCAGCATTCTGAAGGGCGCGCGCAACCTCGACAACGCCAAACTGTTTGTTGACTGGGTGCTGTCGAAAGAGGCCCAGGAGCTGGCATGGAAGAAAGGCAAGTCCTATCAGATCCTGACCAACACCACTGCCGAAACCTCGCCAAACTCGCTGAAGCTCGATGACCTGAAGCTTATCAACTACGACATGGATAAATACGGTTCTACCGATGTTCGTAAAGCCTTGATCAATAAGTGGGTTAGCGAAGTGAAGATGGGTAAATAAACCCGCATTGCGTTCATTTGCCGGGTGATGGCGTCAGCGCCTTACCCGGCCAACCTTACCGGAATCGCTATGTCACACACACTTGCACTCCATCCCGCGAAAAAACGGGATGCGATATTCCTTTGGGTTTTGCTCGGCTGGCTGGCGTTTGCCCTGCTGCCAAGCTGGAGCCTGGATTACGGTCTGCTGGAGTCCACCAGCGATGAAATTCTCGCGGCCTACGGTTGGTCACAGTTCACGGTCAGTTGGCTGTGGTATCTGCTGCCGAGCCTGCTGCTGATCCGTCCGTTCCACGAGGCCAGGCGCGAGCAGCGCAGCCGTCACTACCTCGATGCCGGCTGGGCGCTGTTGTGCATGGCGTTTATCGTTATCAGCGCCACCGTTGCCGGCCGCGGCCTGGGCTACGCCACCATCGTCCTGTTTGTCGCGCTGGGCGCCATTATGACCACCGCCCTGACGCGCCTCGAATGGCTGGGCGGCGATCGCTTTGTGATTGGCTCTCTGGTCACCATCGTGGCGTTAATTGGCGTGTTTATCGTCTGGCCAAGCATCGCTATTTTCATCCCGATGTTCACCAATGAGGCGGGCGAGTTTGCTCCGCTGGCGTTTATGGCCGTGCTGTCGCAGGCGCACATTGTCCAGGTGATCCTCAACTCCATCGCCCTGTCGATGGCGGTCGGCGTCGGCTGCACCTTCTTTGGCCTGGTGCTGGCGATTTACACCACCCGCATCGCCCAGCGAAGCGCCATTATTGGCCGCATTTTCTCGATTTTGCCCATCGTCACCCCGCCGTTCGTCGTCGGTCTGGGCGTCACGCTGATGATGGGCCGTTCCGGCTACGTCACCGAGTTTATGGTCGAGTGGTTCGGTCTGACCAACACCAACTGGCTGTACGGCTTTACCGGCATCTGGCTGGCGCAGGTGCTGGCCTTCACCCCGATGGCCTTTATGATCCTCGATGGGGCAATCAAAACCATTCATCCTTCGCTGGAGGAGGCGTCGTACACCCTGCGCGCCAGCCGCTGGCAAACCTTTAATGGCGTGTTTGTCCCGCTGCTAAAACCGGCGCTCGCAAATGCCTTCCTGATTGTGATTGTCCAGTCGCTAGCCGACTTCAGTAACCCGCTGGTGCTTGGTGGTAACTTCGACGTACTGGCGACGCAAATCTACTTCTATATCACCGGCTCGCAGCTCGATTATCAGGCCGCCAGCACCCTGGGCGCCTTCCTGCTGCTGTTCTCGCTGCTGGTGTTCTGCATCCAGTATATGTGGATTGGTAAGCGCTCTTACGTCACGGTATCGGGTAAGTCCTACCGCGGCGACGTTCAGCCGCTGCCGGTCACTCTGGTGTGGAGCGTGATTGCCATTCTGGCGGTGTGGATCGCCTTTAACGCCCTGCTCTACGGCAGCATTTTCTACGGCAGCTTTACCGTCAACTGGGGGGTCGATTACACCCTGACGCTGGATAACTTTATCAAGCTGTTTGGCCAGGGCATGAGCGACGGAGCCTGGCCTTCCCTGCTCGACACCCTGCTGTATGCCGGGATCGCCGCGCCGATCACCGCCGCCTTCGGCCTGCTGATCGCCTGGGTCGTCGTGCGCCAGCAGTTCAAAGGCAAAAAGACCATCGAATTCACCACCATGCTGTGCTTCGCGGTACCGGGCACCGTGGCGGGCGTCTCCTATATTCTCGCCTTTAACAGCGCCCCGGTGTATCTCACCGGCACCGCGGCCATCGTGATTATCTCGATGGTGATGCGTAACGTGCCGGTCGGGATCCGCGCCGGGATCGCCGGGTTAGGCCAGATTGATAAGTCGCTGGACGAAGCCTCCCTCAGCCTGCGCGCCGGGAGCTTACGCACCATCACCCACATACTGCTGCCGCTGCTGCGCCCGGCGATCCTCTCGGCGCTGATCTACAGCTTTGTGCGCGCCATTACCACCGTCAGCGCCATCGTGTTCCTCGTGACGCCGGATACCCGCGTGGCGACGGCCTACATCCTCAATCGGGTGGAGGATGGCGAGTACGGGGTGGCGATCGCCTACGGTTCGATTCTGATCGTGGTCATGCTGACCATTATTTTCATCTTTGACTGGCTGATCGGGGAAGCACGCATCTCCCGCTCAAAAGCCAAAAACCAGGCGTAATGGAGCGCACTATGAGCCAGAAAAATTTTGTTGAACTGCGCAACGTCACCAAGCGATTCGGCAGCAACATGGTTATCGACAACATCAACCTGACGATCCCCCAGGGGCAAATGGTGACCCTGCTCGGCCCTTCCGGCTGCGGGAAAACCACCATACTGCGCCTGGTGGCCGGGCTGGAAAAACCCAGTGAAGGGCAGATTTTCATTGATGGCGAAGACGTGACTCATCGTTCGATTCAGCAGCGCGATATCTGCATGGTCTTTCAGTCCTACGCCCTGTTCCCGCATATGTCGCTGGGAGAAAACGTCGGCTATGGCCTGAAAATGCTGGGCGTATCGCGCAGCGAAGTGAAAACCCGCGTCAAAGAGGCGCTGGCGATGGTGGATCTGGAAGGATTCGAAAACCGCTATGTCGATCAGATCTCCGGCGGTCAGCAGCAGCGCGTGGCGCTGGCGCGGGCGCTGATCCTCAAGCCGAAAGTGCTGTTATTTGATGAGCCGCTGAGCAACCTCGACGCCAACCTGCGCCGCAGCATGCGTGACAAGATCCGCGAGCTGCAAAAGCAGTTTGATATCACCTCGCTGTACGTGACCCACGATCAGAGCGAAGCCTTTGCGGTCTCCGATACCGTGCTGGTGATGAACAAGGGGCATATTATGCAGATGGGCTCGCCGCAGGATCTCTACCGCCAGCCCGCCTCCCGCTTTATGGCGAGCTTTATGGGGGACGCCAACCTGTTTCCGGCCACCTTCCACCAGGAGGTGGTCGATATCTCCGGCTACCGTCTGCCGCGACCAGCGCATTTTGTCACTCAAGGTGCGGGCACCGTCGGCGTGCGTCCGGAAGCGATTACGTTGAGCGATCGTGGCGAGGAGAGCCAGCGCTGCGTGATCCGCCACGTGGCGTATATGGGGCCGCAGTATGAGGTGACGGTGGAGTGGCACGGGCAGGAGATCTTATTGCAGGTCAACGCCACCCGCCTGCAGCCGGACGTCGGCGAGCACTACTACCTTGAAATCCACCCCTACGGGATGTTTGTCTTAGCCGATGCGGCGTGATGCATAGCGGCTGACGCCTTACCCGGCCTGCAGCGCGTAACAGCAGCAGGTCGGGTAAGTCGACGCGACCTCAGCGCCGTGCGTTGAGCTCGGCAATATCCTTCGGCGTGGTCCGGCAGCAGCCGCCAATCAGCTTCGCCCCTGCCGCCAGCCATTGCGGCAGATAATCCTGCAGCGTGGCGCAGCTTTCGCCATGATGATGCCAGGTTTTACTCTGCGCGTCGTAATGCTCACCGGAGTTCGGGTACACCACCAGCGGCAGCGGAGTCAGGCTCTGCAGATACGCCAGCGCTGCGGTGGTGTTTTCCAGCGCGATGCAGTTAATCCCCACCGCCACCACCTGCGGGTAGCCCTGCAGCAGAGTTATTGCCTCACGCAGCGGCGTTCCGTCACTCAGATGTTCGCTGTCACGCAGGGTGAACGAGAACCAGGCCCGCGCGCTTGGGTAGTCACTCAGCAACGCCGCCAGCGCGGCTGTCTCAGCAAACGATGGCAGGGTTTCGCAGGCCAGCAAATCGGCCCCGGCATCCAGCAGCGCCTCTACGCGTGGGCGATGAAAATCCTGAAACACTTCGCGGCTGCGCACATAGTCGCCACGATACTCCGATCCGTCCGCCAGGAACGCGCCGTACGGCCCAACGGAACCGGCCACCAGCAGCGTGCCGGCCTGCGGGTTCTCCGCCAGATAAGCCTCCCGCGCCTTGCGCGCCAGCTCAACGCTACGGCTGATCAGCGCTTTCGACTGGGCCTCATCCAGCCCGCGGGCGGCAAACCCGGCCGGTGTCGCCTGATAGCTGGCGGTGATCGCCACCTGCGCCCCGGCGCGGAAGTAATCGAGATGCACATCGCGGATCAGCTGCGGGTTTTCCAGCAGCACTTTTGCCGACCACAGGCTGTCGGCCAGATTGCAGCCGCGAGCTTCCAGCTCCGTCGCCATTGCGCCATCAAGCAGGACAAAGGGCTGGCTGGCGAGGATGGCGGTTAACGGATTATTCTGCGACATGTTGAGGCTCCTGGGTCAATTTCCGTGAACGGGTCAGATAGTAGGCACCATAGCACAGCGCCACGAATGGGATCCCGCACCACAGCGCAATTCTCTGGCTGGGGTCAAACGCCAGGCCAACGCAGGCCACCAGGCATAAAATGAAGCCCAGCACCGGCACCAGTGGATACCACGGCGCACGATAGTGCAGGTCGCTCAGCGCTTTTCCCTGCTGCAGATGGCGACGGCGGAACATAAAGTGCGAGGCGCAAATGCTTAGCCATACCGCCACCACCGCGAAACCGGAAATCGCCGACAGCGCCACAAAGACCGTATCCGGCGCCACGACGCTGGAGAACAGCGCCAGCACGCCGCCTAGCATACTGACCGACAGCGCAGTCAGCGGGACGCCGTTTTTATTCACTTTGGCAAAGCACGCCGGCAGCGTTTTTTCATTCGACAGCGACCACAGCATCCGCCCGGAGGCATACAGCCCGGAGTTCGCCGCTGAGAGGATAGCCGTCAGGATCACGAAGTTAAAAATATCCGCGGCATACGGAATACCGACTTTTTCAAACACCAGCACGAACGGGCTTTTTTCCACCCCGGCCTGCTGCATCGGGATCAGCGCCGCCAGCACAAAGACGGTGCCGATAAAAAAGATAATCAACCGGGCGATGGTGGTACGAATGGCCACCGGGATCACTTTATGCGGGTTTTCCGTCTCTCCCGCCGCGATGCCAATCAGCTCGGTACCGGAGAACGCAAAGTTCACCGCCACCATGGTCATCAGGATCGGCAGCCCGCCGTGCGGGAACCAGCCTTCGGCGGTGATGTTATGCAGACCAGGAGCCGGCGAGCCATCCTGCATCGGAATAATGCCGAAAATCGCGGCGCCGCCGAGAATAATGAACGCGATAATCGTGATCACCTTCACCAGCGAGAACCAGAACTCCCCTTCGGCAAAAAAGCGGGTAGAAATCACGTTCAGGCCAAAGATAATCACGCAAAACAGCACGCACCAGATCCACACCGGGATCTGCGGAAACCAGTACTGCATGCAAAATCCGGCAGCGGTAAAGCTGGAACCGAGCGCCACCGTCCAGGTGAGCCAGTACAGCCACGCCACGGTATACCCGGTGGCCGGGCCAAGATATCGTGAGGCGTAGACGTGAAACGCGCCGGTCTCCGGCATCGCCACCGACAGTTCGCCCAGACACTGCATCACCAGCCACACCACCAGCGCACCGATCAGATAGGCCAGTAGCGTACCTGCCGCGCCGGTGGTGGAGATGATATAGCCGGTATTGAAGAATAACCCTGTGCCAATAACGCCCCCCAATGACAGCATGATCAGGTGGCGGGTCTTCATGGTGCGCTTTAACTGCCCACCTTGTTGTGGTGTTGTTTGCATATTACCTTCTAAACGTATGGACATCTAAACATCCAAAGAGGATTTGTTATACCCTGCCCCACGTCAAATTGCAAAACCCCCCGCACATTCTCGCCGCCAGCGCGATTTTTTGATGGGCATACGCCAGAAAAAAACGCGCAATATTCAGGCAAATTAACCACAAAGCGTAAATCGTGATCGCCGCATGCCTAATAATAAAATGCGAGTGCTAATTTTATAAAACACAAAACCAAAAAAGGACGCATTCATGAAACGCCGTACTCTTCCTCTGTTGGCTGCCGTGACCGCGGCGGGCATCCTGCCGGTTGTGCCCGCGCAGGCGGCAAGTCAGGTAACCTTTCCCGATAAAGTCTGTGATATCACCCGCTACGGCGCGGAGGGCCACCGCCTGCAAATTGCGCTCAATACCGAAGCCATCCAAAAAGCAATTGATGACTGCGCCGCCGCAGGCGGAGGAACCGTGCTGGTCCCCAAGGGCAACTATCTGACTAACCCTTTGTTTCTGAAAAGCCATATTCAGCTCAAGCTGGAAAAAGAGGCCACCCTGGTGGCGTCGACCGAAGTCGCGGCCTATCGCGGCGATGACAAAACCAAATATGCCGAAGCGGAAAATGGCTGGCTGCCGTTTATTAGCATCGCCGATGCGCAAAACGTCGCGATCGTCGGCGAAGGCACCATCGACGGCCAGGGCGCGGTGTGGTGGGAACGCTGGCGGGAAAATATCCGCGCCACCGGCAAGAAAGGCGGCACCGACCGACCACGGCTGATTTACATCACCCGTGCGAACAACGTGCTGATCGACGGCGTCACCCTGACCCATTCGCCAAGTTTCCACGTGGTGACCCGCTACGCCCACGATGTCGATATCAACGGCACGCGCATTCTTTCGCCCTGGCATGCGCCGAATACCGATGCTATCGACCCGATTGATAGCCAGAATATCCGCATTACCAATAACTACATCGACTGCAATGACGACCATATCGCCATCAAAGCAGAGAAAGCCGACCCGCGTTTCCCTGATGGGGTGGTGAGTAATATCTACATCGCCAACAACACCCTGAAGCAGGGACGCGGGATCTCCATCGGCAGCGAAAGCTCTGGCGGGGTCAATAACGTCGTGGTGGAAAATAATACCTTTGAGGGCTCGATGTACGGCATCCGCATTAAAAGCCCGCGCGGCAAAGGCGGCGAGGTGAAGAACATCGTTTACCGCAATACCAAAATGCATGACGTCGAGGTCCCGCTGGTGTTCTCCGCGTACTACAAAGCGGCACCAATTGTGCAGGCGGAAGTCGATAAACAGCTGCAGGCGGGCGGTTTTACCCTCGGCGAACAGATCTATCCGCCGGACAGCGATCCAAAACAGCCGTTCGACCCGTACAAAACGCCGCACTTTAGCAATATCACCGTCGAAAATTTAACCTCGACCGGCAACAGCAAAGCCGCGGCCTATATCATCGGGACGCCGGAAGCCCCGCTCAGCGGCTTCCATTTTACCAACGTCAATATTGAAGCCGAGAACGGCATCCGGGTGCGTAACGCCGAACTGGAGACCAAAGGCCTCACTCTGAAGGTGAAAAGCGGCCCGGCAATCCGCAAAGATGCTGGCGCCATCGTCAGCGAATAACCCCGCTCGCCCACCGCCTGAGCCTCAACAGGCGGTCTGCACCATAACGGTTGTCAATCGTCGTGCAGGCCGCCTCTTTTTTGCGCATCGCCTCACGCCAGCGCGCGCAAGTCCATGCCGGGAAGATGGCATTCTCTTTGCAACGCTATAAGTCTCTTCATCTGGCGAGGCAGTGAATATGACAGGGCAAACGACAACATTAAAAAGAACGCTCGGCAGTTTCCGTTTATGGGGGATAGCCGTCGGGCTGGTGATCTCAGGCGAGTATTTTGGCTGGAGCTACGGCTGGTCCCAGGCCGGGACGATGGGTTTTATGATTGTGGCGTTGGCGATTGCCGCCATGTACTGCGCCTTTATCTTTAGCTTTACCGAACTGACCACCGCTATTCCGCACGCCGGCGGGCCGTTTGCCTATGCCTACCGCGCCTTTGGCCCCACCGGCGGTTTTATTGCCGGATTTGCCACACTGATTGAATTCGTCTTTGCGCCCCCGGCTATCGCCATGGCGATCGGCGCCTATCTTAACGTCCAGTTTCCGGCGTTGGATCCCAAATGGGTGGCCTGCGGCGCCTACGTGGTCTTTATGACGCTGAATATCCTTGGCGTCGGGATTGCCGCCACCTTCGAGCTGATTGTCACCCTGCTGGCGATTTTCGAGCTGCTGGTGTTTATGGGGGTCGTCGCACCGGGCTTCTCATGGAGCAACTTTACCGCCAACGGCTGGGCAGGAGCAGAAAGCTTCAGCGGCCTGGCGCTGCCGGGAATGTTTGCCGCCATTCCCTTTGCTATCTGGTTCTTTCTGGCCATTGAGGGCGCGTCGATGGCGGCCGAAGAAGCCAAAGACCCGCAGCGCACCATTCCACGCGCGCTCGGCGGCGGCATTCTGACCCTGACCGTACTGGCTATCGGGGTGATGGTGTTTGCCGGCGGCGTCGGCGACTGGCGCACTCTCGCCAATATCAACGATCCGCTGCCGCAGGCGATGAAAATGGTGGTCGGCAGCAGCAGCGGCTGGCTGCATATGCTGGTGTGGCTGGGGCTGTTTGGCCTGGTGGCGTCGTTCCACGGCATCATTATGGGCTATTCGCGCCAGATCTACTCCCTGGCGCGGGCCGGCTACCTGCCCGCCAGCCTTGCCACCCTCAACCGCCGCACCCGCACCCCGTATCTGGCGATCCTGGCCGGGGGCGTGGTCGGCATTGCGGCGATTTTCTCCGACTCGTTGATCACTATCAGCGGTATGCCGCTGACCGCCTGCATCGTCACGATGTCGGTATTTGGCGCTATTGTTATGTATATCACCTCGATGGCGGCGCTGTTTAAGCTGCGCCGCAGCGAGCCGAACCTGATTCGTCCATTCCGTGCGCCGCTCTACCCGTGGGCTCCGGCCTTCGCGCTGGCGATGGCGGTGCTCTGCCTGGTCGCGATGGTCTGGTATAACCCGCTACTGGCGCTGATTTTCGCGGCCATGATGCTGGGCGGCTATCTGTGGTTTCGCAAAACCGCCTCAGCCCGTGAACGCGCTCTGCTGGATCCGCAGCTGCGCATCGTTTCGTAAGGAGTCGGCATGTATAAAACCACGCTATCGGGCCAGGTATGGCGCTTTGATAGTTTGAAAACGCTGATGGCAAAGGCGTCGCCAGCCCGTTCCGGCGACGCCCTCGCGGGGGTGATCGCCGATAGCGCCGAAGAACGGATGGCGGCGAAAATTGCGCTGGCGGACGTCCCGCTGACGGAGATTCTGGCCAATCCTCTCATTCCGTATGAGCAGGATGAGGTGACCCGGCTGATTATCGACACCCACGACAGCGCGGCATTTGCCGCCATTCGTCACCTGACGGTGGGGGATTTTCGCGACTGGCTGCTGGATGACGCCACCGATACCGCCACCCTGCAACAGGTGGCCCGGGCGATCACTCCGGAAATGGCGGCGGCGGTCAGCAAACTGATGCGCAATCAGGACCTGATCCTTGCGGCCAGCAAGTGTCGGGTCATCACCCGCTTTCGCAATACCATCGGCCTGCCGGGGCACCTTAGCGTCCGCCTGCAGCCCAATCATCCGACGGATGACATGAAAGGGATCGCCGCCAGTATGCTTGACGGCCTGCTGTACGGCGCGGGGGATGCGGTGATCGGCATCAACCCGGCCAGCGACAGCCTGCCGGTCCTGGCGCAGCTCAACCATATGCTTGACGATATTATCCAGCGCTTCGCCATCCCGACCCAGTCCTGCATTCTGACCCACGTCACCAACACCCTGCAGTTGATTGAACGCGGGGCGCCGGTGGATTTGGTGTTTCAGTCGGTGGCGGGCACCGAGGCGGCCAACAGCGGTTTTGGTATCAACCTGGCACTGTTGCAGGAGGCGCGCGAGGCCGCCCTGAGCCTCAATCGCGGCACGCTGGGCAACCACGTGATGTATTTCGAAACCGGACAGGGCAGCGCGCTATCTGCCAACGCGCATCACGGCGTCGATCAGCAGACCTGCGAAGCCCGCGCCTACGCCGTGGCCCGTCATTTCGAGCCGCTGCTGGTCAATACGGTGGTGGGATTTATCGGCCCGGAGTATCTCTACGACGGTAAGCAGATTATCCGCGCCGGTCTGGAAGACCACTTCTGCGGGAAGCTGATGGGGCTGCCGATCGGCTGCGATGTCTGCTACACCAACCATGCGGAAGCGGACCAGGACGATATGGACACGCTGCTGACCCTGCTGTGCAACGCCGGGCTGACCTTTCTCATCGGCGTGCCGGGCGCCGACGATATCATGCTCAACTACCAGAGCACCTCGTTTCACGATGCGCTGTACGCCCGCCGCCTGCTGGGGCTAAAGCACGCCCCTGAGTTTGCCGCCTGGCTGGCGAAAATGCAGATTATCGACCCGGACGGCACCCTGCGCCTGACCGATGCCCGCCATCCGCTGCTCTCCGTCCTGCCGCAAGGAGCCCCCGTATGAACCGACCCGATGCCTGGAACCCGCTACGCGAATTTACCGATGCGCGGATCGCGTTGGGGCGCAGCGGCGCCAGCCTGCCCACTCGTGAAGTGCTCAATTTCGGCCTTGCCCATGCCAGGGCCCGCGATGCGATTCATCGGCCATTTGAAAGTGAGCAGCTGGAGCCGCCGCTGGCGGAGATGGGGCTGTCATCGTTAACGGTGCACAGCGCCGCCAGCGATCGCCATATTTACCTTAATCGCCCCGATCTCGGACGGCGGTTGAGCGATACCAGCCGTGCCGATCTGGCCGCCAGCGGTGCCCGTCCGGCGGACCTGCTGCTGGTGATTGGCGACGGGTTGTCATCGTATGCCGTACACCGTCAGGCGTTGCCGCTGATTCGCGCCCTGCTGCCCTACCTGCAGACGCTGGGCATCAGCCTGGCGCCGGTGGTGCTGGCCCACCAGTCGCGGGTGGCGCTGGGCGATGATATTGGCGAAACGCTGCGGGCCAGAGCGGTGGCGATATTGATTGGCGAGCGCCCGGGGCTTTCGTCTCCGGACAGCCTCGGGGTCTATCTGACCTGGCAACCGCATCGTCAGCGGCTGGAGTCAGAGCGCAACTGTATTTCGAATATTCGCCCGGACGGGCTGGGATATGAAGCCGCCGCCTTTAAGCTGGCGTGGCTGCTGGAGCAGGCGTTTTTACGTCGTCTTACCGGCGTGCATCTCAAAGATGAAAGCGATAATCCGGCGCTGCATGGCAAGGTCAAACCGTTAGGGATTGGCAACAATTAAAGCTGCTGGCGGCTGCGGCTTCTGTCCCGTTTACCGCAACCGCCAGTAGCCTCGCGCTACACAAAGCACACCTCATTCCAGTAGGCTTCACGCGTCCTGCGTCGCTCAGTATGTTTTATCATGACGGAACCACCCGGTTTCAACATTTGCGATATCCACGCCGTACAGGCTGGCGACCGGCAATATTGCCTCCATCATGCGTTGGGTATCTTGCTGCCCGGCTTCACCGTTAGATAAAAACGCCAGCCAGCCCGTGATCCGTTGCCAAAGTGCTACTTTCATTTTTCCTCCGTTGGGACGCAAAGTGTCTGACGTTATTTCAACCACAGATGACGTCGGGCGGGAAATATCAATTCCGGGTTTCGAATCCCAGAAGATGCATATTGCCCGCGATCCCATCGCCCGGTATGTCCACATAGCCGGCGCAGCGATACCCATAACTTCCTTATGTGTATTTCGATATAAATAAGCATTTTTTCTTCTTTGCCCGGTCTGGTGAATCTGTGGGAGCGTAATAGCCACAACATAAAAACAGGGATTCAGGGGAATAGATTATGCGCATGGCAAAAACAACACTCGCGTTAGCACTGGGGATTCTGGCGCTGACCACCCAGGCCCAGGCAGACCAACTGGCCGATATCAAGGCCGCAGGCGTGGTCAAAGTCGCCACTTTTGATGCCAACCCGCCGTTTGGCTCGGTTGATCCAAAAACCCACCAGCTGGTGGGCTATGACGTCGATTTTGCCAAAGCGTTGGCAACGTCGCTGGGAGTAAAACTGGAACTGGTCGCGACTAACCCGGCCAACCGTATTCCACTGCTGCAGTCCGGCAAGGCTGACCTGATCGTCGCCGACATCACTATCACCCCGGAACGCGCTCAGGTGATTGATTTCTCAACACCGTATTTTGTTACCGGCCAGCAGTTCCTCGTGCCGGTCAAATCGCCGGACCAGCTCGACAGCTACAGCAAGGCGCGGATCGGCGCGGTCAAAGGCACCACCGGCGAACAGGCGCTGCACCAACGTTTCCCGCAGTCGCGAGTGCTCTCCTATGACGATATTCCGCTGGCGCTGACCGCGCTGCGCAACGGCAACGTCCAGGCCATTACCCAGGACAGCACCATTCTGGCCGGTTTGCTGGCGGAGGCCCCGGACAAAGCCAGCTTTAAAATCATCCCCGACCTGCTGAGCAAAGAGGAGATTGGTGTGGGGGTTAAAAAAGGTGAACCCGCGCTGCTGAAGGCGGTCAACGACGAGCTGGTGAAGCTGGAGCAGTCCGGCCAGGCGGCAAAAATCTATGATGTCTGGTTTGGTCCTGCCACCAAAACCCCACAGCCGCGCGCGTTTACCATAGAAGCGAAATAATATGTTATCGGGTCTGTTTTCACGCTCCGCGGCTTCGGCCGCGGATTTTTCGCATTTGCAGCGCGCCAGTATCGAATTTCGCCAGGCGGCCAAGCGTTACGGCGACCATCAGGTCCTCAACGGGATCGACCTGCAGATTGAGCCGGGAGAAGTGGTGGCGATCCTTGGCCCGTCGGGATCGGGGAAATCAACCCTGATCCGCCTGATCAACCAGCTCGAATCCCTCAGCAGCGGCGAGATACTGATCGACGGGAAACCCACCCGCCAGCTGACGAGCAGCGCCCTGCGTCAGCTACGCAGCCGCGTCGGCTTCGTGTTTCAGCAGTTCAATCTCTATGCCCATCTGACGGCACAGGAAAATATCACCCTCGCGCTGGAGCGCGTCCACGGCTGGCAAAAAAACGCCGCCCGCGGGCGGGCGCTGGAGCTGCTGCAACAGGTCGGGCTGGAAGACAAGGCGCAACATATGCCCTCTCAGCTCTCCGGCGGCCAGCAACAGCGCGTCGCTATCGCCCGGGCGCTCGCCTCCTCGCCGCAAATTATCCTCTTCGATGAGCCAACCTCAGCGCTCGATCCGGAAATGATTGGCGAAGTGTTGCTGGTCATGAAACAGCTGGCCCACAGCGGCATCACCATGGTAGTGGTCACTCACGAGATGCAGTTCGCCCGCGATATTGCCGACCGGGTGGTGTTTATCGACGGCGGCGATATTCTCGAAGTGGCACCTCCGGCGGACTTTTTCGCCCGGCCACAGCACGCCCGCACCCGGCGCTTTCTGCAAAAAGTACTGGATCCGCTGCACCAGGAGAGCCTCGAATGACCCCGCTACTCGACTGGCACGGCGTGCTGAGCGGGCAGCCGCTACAGTGGATTATTTCCGGCTTTCTCACCACCCTGTGGGTCAGCGTCGCCGGCATCCTGCTGGCCACATTGCTGGCCATTGTGCTGCTGGCCCTGCGTTTAGGCGGCGGGCGAGCCGGGCGCAGCCTGGTCGCCTGCTGGGTTTCGCTGTTTCGCAACACCCCGCTGCTGGTGCAGTTGCTGTTCTGGTATTTCGCTGCCTGGAACCTGCTGCCGCTGCCGGTGCGGGATTTCATTAATGCTGACCACGCCTGGTCCATTCTGCCGGGCAACGTCTGGTGGCTGACGCCGGAGTTTCTCTGCTCCATGTGGGGGCTGGGGGTGTTCACCTCGGCGTTTCTGGTGGAAGAGATCGCCTCCGGGCTACGTGCCGTCAGCCACGGCCAGCGGGAAGCGGCCCTCGCGCAAGGCTTCACGCCGTGGCGCGAACTGCGCTATATCCTGCTGCCCCAGGGGCTGAGTAACGCCTGGCAGCCGATCGTCGGCCAGTATCTGAACCTGATGAAGCTCTCGTCGCTCGCCAGCGGCATCGGCTTTGCTGAACTGACCTACCAGGTACGGCAAATCGAGAGCTATAACGCCCACGCGCTGGAGGCTTTTGCCGTCGGTACGGCGTTGTATCTGGCGCTCGGGGTGATCATGGGGATGGTGCTGACGCGTCTCGGCCCGGGCAAAACGCCGCTCAGGAGCCTGTCGCATGAACGCTAATCTGGCGGTGATCGCCGATAACCTCGATTACCTGCTGTGGGGCCGACTGGCAGAAGGCATTCCCGGCGGCGTTGCCCTGACGCTAATGATGGCGATTGGCGCGGCGGCGCTGGCGTTGCCTCTCGGCATTGTGCTGGCCGGGGCTGCCTGGCGTTACGGCGGCACGGTGCGTCGGGTACTGTTTCTGTGGGCCGAGCTAATTCGCGGTATTCCGCTAATTTTCGTTATTTTCTGGCTATGGTATCTGCTGCCGATGCTCACCGGGAGCGACCTGCCGGGCGCGGTAACGGTCACCCTGGCATTGGCGTGGTTTACCGCCGCGTCGGTGATGCATTCGGTACTGGCCGGCCTGCAGTCGTTACCCGCCGGTCAGCCTGAAGCCGCGCGCAGCCAGGGCTTTTCTGCCGGGCAAACGCTGCGCTTTATCCTGTTGCCCCAGGCGCTGCGCAACGTGCAGCCGTCGCTGGTGGGGATTTTTATCAATCTGCTGAAAGACACGTCGCTGGCGTTTATCGTTAACGTCCCGGAGCTGACCACCGTCGCCGGTCAGGTCAACAACCGGGTACAGATCTACCCGCTGGCGATTTTTGTCTTCACCGGCGTGGTCTACTATCTGCTGTGCTGTGGCCTGAGCCTGCTGGCCAACCGCCGCTTTACCCGACGCCACGCCCGCGGCCAGGCCGCCTGACGGGCCGTCTGCCTGGCCCTGGCATCCTGCGCCAGGGCCCGTTTTTCCCTGTCGGTTTCGCCGTCTGTGCTCACGCAATAACCGCGCCGTTCACCATTCTTTCGCCTTACCGTCATATAACGATCACATAAAACACCATTAATAGTGCCCAGTTTAATGACGAATCTGGACACTCTGATGAATAGTTCTCTTGCCATGGTCAGCGACAGCGATTATCCGCCAGCGGTTCAGCCGGATGGCGCCCGGCAGCGGAAAGTCTTAAGCGTGCGCAACCTGAATAAGTCTTACAGCGCGCAGCAAACCGTGCTGGATAACATCAGTTTCGATCTCCATGCCGGCGAACTGGTGGGGGTGATCGGCCGCTCTGGCGCCGGGAAATCCACCCTGCTGCATGTGCTGAACGGCACCCACAGCGCCACCGGCGGCGAGATCCTCAGCTACCCGGAAGTGGGCATGCCCCACGATGTGGCGAAGCTGACGGGCCGGGCGTTAAACGCCTGGCGCAGCGAATGCGGCATGATATTCCAGGACTTTTGCCTGGTGCCACGCCTCGACGTGCTGACCAACGTGCTGCTGGGCCGCCTGAGCCAGACCTCAACGCTGAAATCCCTGTTTAAGATCTTCCCTGACGCCGACCGGGCGCGCGCCATTTCGCTGCTGGAGTGGATGAACATGCTGCCCCACGCGCTACAGCGTGCAGAAAATCTCTCCGGCGGCCAGATGCAACGCGTCGCCATCTGCCGCGCGCTGATGCAGAACCCTGGCATTTTACTGGCCGACGAGCCGGTTGCCTCTCTCGATCCCAAAAATACGCAGCGCATCATGAATGTCCTGCGCGAAATCAGCGAACAGGGCATCAGCGTGATGGTGAACCTGCATTCGGTGGAGCTGGTGAAAGAGTATTGCACGCGGGTTATTGGCGTGGCGAAGGGCAACATTATTTTTGACGACCATCCTTCACGGCTGACGCAGGACATTCTGCATCAGCTGTACGGGGATGAAATTAGCCAATTGCATTAATTGCCACTCACACGGACAACATAATGAAACAATACATCACTGGTGCAGTTCGTTTATCCGCAGCGGTTGCGGGAATAATGATGGCCTGGCAGGCAGGTGCTGCGGAACAGCCAAAAGAATTAAATCTGGGGATCCTTGGGGGCCAGAACGCCACCCAGCAAATTGGTGATAACCAGTGCGTCAAACAGTTCCTCGATAAAGAGCTGAACGTCGATACTAAATTACGTAACTCTTCCGACTATTCCGGCGTTATCCAGGGTCTGCTGGGCGGTAAAGTTGACGTGGTGCTGAGCATGTCGCCTTCGTCCTACGCTTCCGTTTATATCAATAACCCGAAAGCGGTCGATATTGTCGGGATCGCCGTGGATGATAAAGATCAGTCCCGCGGCTACCACTCAGTGGTGATCGTGAAAGCCGACAGCCCGTACAAAACGTTAGACGATCTGAAAGGCAAAGCGTTTGGCTTCGCTGACCCGGACTCCACTTCCGGCTTCCTGATCCCGAACCACGCCTTTAAACAGAAATTCGGTGGCACGTCGGATGATAAATACAAAAACTTCTTCTCCAGCGTCACCTTCTCCGGCGGCCACGAGCAGGACATTCTCGGCGTTCTGAACGGCCAGTTCGCAGGGGCGGTCACCTGGACCTCGATGGTCGGCGACTACAACAGCGGCTACAGCGTTGGCGCCTTTAACCGCCTGATTCGTATGGATCATCCCGATCTGATGAAGCAGATCCGCATCATCTGGCAATCGCCGCTGATCCCCAACGGCCCGATCCTGGTCAGCAATGCGCTGCCGGCTGATTTCAAAGCCAAAGTGGTCACCGCGATCAAAAAACTGGATACCGAAGACCACGCCTGCTTTATCAAAGCCATGGGCGGTACCCAGCATATCGGCCCGGGCAGCGTGGCCGATTTCCAGCAGATTATCGATATGAAACGCGAGCTGGTGAGCGCGCGTTAATCCCGCCCCCACGCCGCCTCCGCGACCACCAGCGTGAGGCGGCGGCATGCTGAAGACCCATCGACGTATGAATATATCGAACACCGAATTTGAACGTTATTACCAGCAGGTACGGTCGCGGCAAAAGCGCGACACCTTTGGCTGGTCCTTGCTCTTACTGGTGCTCTACTTCGCCGCCGGCAGCGCCGCTGAATTTAATCTCTTCACCATCTGGCACTCGCTGCCGAATTTTCTCGATTACATGTATGAGACGCTGCCGACGCTCCATATCAGCACCCTGTTTGCCGACGCCCACACTAAAGGCTCGCTGGCCTACTGGGGCTACCGGCTGCCGATTCAGCTGCCGCTGATCTGGGAAACCTTACAGCTGTCGCTGGCGTCGACGCTGGTGGCGGTAGCTCTCGCCACCCTGCTGGCGTTTCTTGCCGCCAACAACGCCTGGTCACCGCCGCCGTTGCGCTTTGCCATCCGTGTGGTGGTGGCCTTTTTACGCACCATGCCGGAGCTGGCGTGGGCGGTGATTTTCGTGATGGCCTTCGGCATTGGCGCAATTCCCGGCTTTCTGGCGCTAATGCTGCACACCGTCGGCAGCCTCACCAAGCTGTTTTACGAAGCGGTAGAGAGTGCTCAGGACAAGCCGGTGCGCGGGCTACTGGCGTGCGGTGCCTCGCCGATACAGCGGATCCGTTTTGCGCTGTGGCCGCAGGTCAAACCGATCTTTCTCTCCTACGGTTTTATGCGCCTGGAGATTAACTTCCGCTCGTCCACCATTCTGGGGCTGGTGGGCGCCGGCGGGATCGGCCAGGAACTGATGACCAACATCAAACTGGATCGTTACGATCAAGTCAGCATCACGCTGCTGCTGATTATTATCGTGGTGTCGCTGCTGGATATGCTGTCCGGCCGCCTGCGACAGTGGGTTCTCGAGGGGAAAAAATGAGTCAATGGCAAAACCAACCGGATGTGGCCGCCAGCCGTCGGCAGCATCGGCAGTTGTATCGGGCTCAGGGGCGCTATTTGCGTTTCGTCGGGCTGTTGACGCTGGCGAGCGTGCTCTATTACATCTGGTTCTTTATGCAGTTCGGTATCAGCAGCGAGCAGCTGGCGACCGGGCTGCAGCAAATCAGCCGTTATCTGCTGCGGATGTTTGTCTGGCATGATTTCTGGAACTGGCCCTTCCGCTACTACTTCACGCAAATCGGCATCACGCTGGCGATTGTCTTCGTCGGCACCCTGACCGCTACGGTTATTGCGCTGCTGCTCTCTTTCCTCGCGGCGCGCAACATCATGCGCGGGCTTATCCCCGGCTTTATCGCTCTGCTGATGCGCCGTCTGTTTGACGTCCTGCGCGGTATTGATATGGCTATCTGGGGGCTGATTTTTGTGCGTGCCGTGGGGCTGGGGCCACTGGCCGGGGTGCTGGCGATTATCATGCAGGATACCGGGCTGCTCGGGCGGCTGTATGCCGAAGGGCATGAAGCGGTCGACCGTTCGCCAGGGCGCGGGCTGACCGCCGTGGGCGCCAACGGCTTGCAGAAACATCGCTTCGGCATTTTTACCCAGTCGTTCCCGACGTTTCTGGCGCTGAGCCTGTATCAGATTGAGTCGAATACCCGTTCCGCCGCGGTGTTAGGTTTCGTCGGCGCCGGCGGTATCGGCCTGATTTATGCGGAGAATATGCGCCTGTGGAACTGGGACGTGGTGATGTTTATTACTCTGTTGTTGGTCGCGGTGGTGATGGCGATGGATACGCTCTCCGCGTGGCTGCGCCGCCGGTATATTGGCGGCAGCGTGGTACCGCTATTTAAAGCTGATTAGCGTTTCCCGGAGGCGGCGCAATGCGCCTGTCCGGGCTACAGGCCAGTGCAGTCTGGTAGCCCGGACCGGTGCGCAGTACCGCCTCCGGGGAGATTACAGCCGCCACTCCAGCACCGGCCACTGGTGCCGGGCATTTGCCGCCGTGAGCTGCGGGCAGGGATTGACCAGCCGGACATGGTCGGCATGCAGGCACAGCGGCAGGTCGTTAATCGAATCGGTGTAGAAGGTCACCTCACCCGAATATTCAGGATGGGCCCGTTGCCACGCTGCCAGCCGCACCACTTTCCCCTGTTGATAGCTCGGCGTGCCGGCAATCACGCCGCTGTAGCCGCCATCGGCCATCTCCACATCGATACCCAGCGCCTGCTCAATCCCCAATGCCTGCGCCACCGCATGAACCAGTAGACTCACCGAGGCCGAAATCACCAGCATCTGTTCGCCCTGTGCGCGTAAGGTTTGCAGGAGATCCCACGCCTGCGGGTAGACCCGCGGCATAATTTCTTCGCGCACGCAGCGGGCCACCAGCGCGTCAACCTCAGCCTGCGGCACGCCGATCAGCGGCGCCTGCAGTAACGCAACATAGTCGGCGATATTCATCTCACCACGATCGTAATCATCCATCAGCAGGGTTTCCCGCGCCAGATACGCCGGATCGCTCACCCAACCTTCCCGTACCAGAAAGCGGCTCCAGACCGTGCTGCTGTCGCCCTTAATCAAGGTATTATCCAGGTCGAAAATCGTCAGATTGTTGGACATGATGCACTTTCCCTACTCAGCAAAAATTGGCTCGCCAGAGCATGCTTAACGAAGATGACAGGAGAATGACTCGCCTGTACGTAGGGCAAAGGGTAGCAAAACGAACGGCAAAACGGTCACATTTGCCAGACGGCGGCCCGCCACGATCGCGGGCCGCCCTGCTCTGTCTGCGCCTGACGCGCCAGACTTACAGTACCGCGCTCTGCAGCCAGTTAATCAGGCTGTCCACGGACGGGTCCGCCGGGGCCCGCGCCGTCGGCTTGCCAGATTTCAGCACCAGCAGCGCCGGCAACCCGCGAACGCCAAGCTGTTGCGCCAGCGCCTGATGGCGATCGGCATCGAGGTAACGCGTCTCAAGAGGCGCAATCTGGTCGGCGAGCGTCTCATGGCTCAGCCGTTGCCACAGCTTACGGCAGTGAACGCAGCGCTCGGCCCCGACAAACAGCAGGATCGGATGCTCGCCAGCCAGTTCACTTGGCGTGCTCACAGGTTCAAAGCGGCTCTCGGCAACGCGGAACAGTTTCGGGCTGCGTAGCAGGGTATCGTTGTCGGTTGCTACACACAGCGCATCGGCGCTTTTGCTGTAGGGTTGCACACCGGCAACGCGCACCACGCTCTGAGCCGGACCTGCCGCCGCCGCGCCGGGCTGGCGCAGGGTGCGCACATCCACCGCCGCGATCGCGGTTTCTGCCGGCGGCGCCAGCTGCGGGATCCAGTGGTACGGAATCCGATAGGCGCGGTAAACCATATTGTTATTTAACGTTTTTCCCCAGAACGGTGAGATGTATTCCCAGACGATGTCATGATCGCGGGTGACTTCAAAAACACGTCCGTTGGACCCTTCGTTAATCAAGGTATTGCCGTTTTCAAGGCGCTGCATGTTGCTGATATAAGGGCTATAGAAGCGGTACGAATCGGTCGGCTGCGGAAGATCCGCTTCATACGGCGAATAGCGCCATTCGATATCGAGCGTCACTGGGTTGATCTCGAGGATCCGCGAATAGTCGCGCCAGGCATTTTTCACGCCGTCCGCCGACGCCGGATTGGGGGCGCCGTATCCGGCCCAGCCGCCGTTATCGAAGATCAAAATATTGCCAGCGCCCGGTAAGCCCTGAGGGATCATATGCGCATGGTGCTGGCCGATAATCCAGCCCAGATGTTTCAGCTGCGGCTTGCTGTAGTCCGGCCCCAGCTGCCAGACAATCCGCCCGCTCTGTTTGTCGATGATGGCGATGATATTGGATTCCCGCGCATCCCAGATGATGTTGTCTGGATGGAAACGCGCATCGCCGTCGTCATACCATTTGTTGGGCCCCAGCGCCGACATCGAGTTAATGTGCATCCAGTCGCCCATGCCGCCGCCGCTGGCACGCATATTGGGGTTATTGCGTAACGCCGTCCGCGCCGCCTCGTCAAAGCCCAGCTCGTGAAAATGATCGCTGCATCGCCATTCCCATACCACGTTGCCCTGCCAGTCGACTTCGATGATGGTGTCATCCAGCAACAGCTTGTCGGAAATCGCCTCGTTAACCAGGTTGGTATGGGCAAGAATTAAGGTATTGCCGCCCTCTACCTGTGGCTCCAGCCCCGGCGCGTAATAGCCCACCGGGTTCCCGGCCCGCTGATAATCATGGTGCGCACGTGCCATCCAACGCGGCGGATGACCGGGGTCGCTGACCTGCTCATAGCGCTCAAATCGCCAGGTGATATTGCCTTCCCAGTCTACCTGAATCAGATCGAGCATATCCTGCATGCCGTAACGGGGATCGCGCTCGCCGCTGTGGCCAAGGATCGCCCCGCCGGGCAGGATTTTATTCGGAAAGCCATGTAGCTCAGGCCATTCGCGGACCACGTTGCCGTTCATGTCTACCAGCACTGCGCCATGTTCGGTCGCCTGGAAAACGGTATAGCCGCTCCACGCCCGCTGCGGATCGTAAAGCGTGGCCCCGGTCGGGTAGACGGAAGGATGTCCCATGTTGTCACTCCTTAAATAGTCAAATCAGGCAGTAGTAATCAATGTACGAATCTGGCGGCAGGCGGCAGCGAAGCCCGCCTCGTCGCGCTGACGGGGATGCGGTAGCGCCAGCGTCACCACTTCACGGATCCGCCCCGGGCGCGGCGAGAGCACCACCACCCGGTCGGCCAGCGCCACGGCCTCTTCCACATCGTGGGTCACCAGCAACGTGGTGGTCCCCGCCTGCCGGTGAATGCGCAGCAGCTCCTGCTGCAAGGTGTGGCGTGTCAGGGCATCCAGCGCGCCGAAGGGTTCATCAAGCATCAGAATTTGCGGACGTGCGATCAGCCCGCGAGCAATCGCGACCCGCTGGGCCATGCCGCCGGAAAGCTGCGCCGGCAGCGCATCAGCGAACTCTGTCAGCTGAACGCGCGCCAGCATCTCCAGCGCGCGCTGGCGCTTCTCCGCCCGGCTTAGCGGTTCATCCGCCAGGCCAAGCATGACGTTGTCGATAACCTTCAACCAGGGAAACAGCCGCGGCTCCTGAAACACGATGCCGCGATCTTTTCCTGGCCCAACCACCGGCTGGCCGTTCACGCGGATCTCCCCCTGCGTGACCGGTTCAAGGCCAATCAGCATCCGCAGCAGCGTCGATTTACCGCATCCGCTGCTGCCGACCAGCGCCACCAGCTCGCCGGCGGCAATATCGAGGCTAAAATTGTGTAGCGCCGTCACCTGTTGCCAGGACTTACGCACATGGTGAAAAGAGACCAAAGTCGATGCGGTCATCGTTGCTCCTGTTGGCGCCAACGGGTGGCGCGAAATTCCAGTAAACGTCCGGCTTTATCCAGCGCCGCTCCGGTGAGGCCAATCAGCACCATCCCGCAAAGGATGGTCGGCATATCAAGCAGCTGCTGCGCATTAATCATCAGGCTGCCGATGCCGGTCCCGGAGGACATGAAATATTCCGCACCGATATTGCCAAGCCACGCGTAGATCAAAGCCAGACGCAGGCCGGCAAAGATCCCCGGCGCGGCTCCCGGCAGAATCAGCTGCCGCAAGCGGGTTACAGCGCCAAAACGTAATACCCTGGCCACGTCGTCAAGCTGCGGATCGCGCTGACCGACGGCCTGTAACGTACTGAAGAACATGGGAAAGAAAGCCGCCAGCGCGATGAATACGATTTTGCCGCCGTTGTCGTTACCCACCCATGCCGTCAGCAGCGGCAGCCAGGCAAACAACGCGATATGGCGCAGGACGTTCAGCGTCGGGGTGAATATCTGTCCGGCGCGCGGACGCAAGGCCAGCAGCAATCCGCACAGCAGCCCGGCGACAATCCCCAGCGCACCGCCGGCACAGGCCCGCCCCAGGCTTGCCAGCATCGCCGCGGTCAACTCACCACTGAGCATTCCTGCAAGCGCGCGCTGCGCCACCGCCAGCGGCGATGAGAACAAGGCGGTATCAAGCCACCCCCACTGGCTGGCCAGTTGCCACAGCGCCAGCAGTATTAACGGCAGCTGAAACGCCTGCCAGCTGGCCTGCGGTTTCCAGGCCAGCCGACCGGTCGCAGGCTGCGGCCAGAACACCAGCCGGGTGTAGAGACGGTTGGTCGCCCACTCCATCAGCAAGCCGCTGAGGCCCACCACCGCGATGGTGACGAAGACAATATCCAGTTGAAACAGCTGACGGCCCCAGACCATCAGGTAGCCGATGCCTTCGGAAGAGGCCAGCAGTTCAACCACAATCAACGAGACCCAGGCCTGAGAAAGCGCCAGCCGCAGACCGGTGAACCAGCCCGGCAGGCTCGCGGGGATCACCAGCCAGCGCAGGCGCTGCCAGCGGGAGAAGTTCATCACCTGCGCCGCTTCCCCCAACGTTAATGGCACGCTGGTCACCGCCTGCTGGGTGTTGATGGTCATCGGCACGATGGTGGTTTTGACGATAACCGCCAGCTTCAGGCCGTTATCGATACCAAACAGCACCATAAACAACGGGATCCAACCGAGGGTCGGGATCTGCGCCAGCGCATAAAACAGCGGCTCAATGCGTCGGGCGGCGCCCGGTACCAGGCCAAACAGCGCCCCCAGCAGAGTGCCCGCCATCACCCCCAACAGCAGCCCGCTCGCCAGGTGCTGAAGGCTGACGCCCCATTGTCCAATCAGATCGCTCCCCAGCAGCGACAGCGCGGTATCTGCCACCACCGCCGGTGCCGGCAGAATTTGTTCCGGCATCCAGTGCCCGGCGGCGGCGAGGTACCACAACCCCAACACCAGCGCGGGCAGCAGCCAGGGCCAACCGTTCAGACTGAAGGTGGGCCAGAAAAATCTGCGTCTTTTCATGAGAATCAGCGACATAACGGTCCACGTGTTGTGAAATCATGTGGCTATAAAAACGTGTTATGCCGTCTATCACCATTGCGTTTGTTGAATAATCCCGATGCAGAAAATGCATCTCAGCCTGGCGACCACGCGGACCGTGATTTAGCTTTTTTTTACCTTTGCTCTGCCAATAAAAGCATTTAACAGCAGGCAGTTAGCCTCTTTAGGGTGAGAAAAAAACTCAGGAGTCACCCTTTATGATGAAAGCATTTTTGATCCGTACCGCCGTCGCGATAACCGCCGTCATCGCCCTGGTCGCCAGCGCGCAGGCCGACAGCCTGCGCACCATTCGTATCGGCGTGCCGGATCAGAGCGCCGGCAGCAAACCATTCATTGAAGGCCCGGTCGGCATGGCGTTTATCCGCCATCAGCTGGAAGCGGTGTTTAAACCGCAGGGCATAGAGGTGCAGTGGCAGTTTTTTAAAGGGGCGGGCCCGGCGGTGAATGAAGCACTGGCGAACCGCCAGCTCGATTTTGTCTATCTCGGCGACCTGGCGGCGATAATCGGCAAGGCCAACGGCCTCCCGACGCGCCTGCTGCTGGGCAGCCGGGGTTCTGATTCTTACCTCGCCGCGACCACGGCATCGGGAATTAAGCAGCTGGCGGATCTGCAAGGTAAGCGCGTGGCGGTCTATCGCGGGACGGCGGACCAGCTGGCCTTCGACCGGGCGCTGCAAACCGTCGGGCTGAGCGAACGCAGTATGCAGGTCATCAACCTTGACTGGAGCGCCGGAAAAGCCGCGCTGGCGGCCGGCCGTGTTGATGCAGTATGGGGCGGCGTTTCCCTGCTGGCGCTGCGTGGCGATAAGATTAAGGTGGTAGTGAAAAGCGGTGATTCAGGCCGCCAGAACACAACCCAGGCGGGCTTCCTCGGCACCCAGGCGTTTATCCAGGCCTGGCCGCAGGCTACCCAGCAAATTATTGACGTGCTAGTGAAAAACGCGGCCGAAATCAGCGATCCGGCCAATCGCGAAGCCTGGTCGGCGGAGATGGCGCAGCAGAGCCAGATCCCGCAGGCGCTGTTCCTTGAAGATCTGCGCCCGGAGGATCTCAACTTTACCACCTCGCCGCGGATCGATCCTTTCCTCACCGACAGTTTCAGCAGCAGCGTTGAGCAGGCCAAATCGGGCCGATTGATCCGTAACAGCGTTGAGGTCAGCCAGTGGGTAGACGGCCAGTTTGTCGAACAGGCCCTGAAGGCGCAACAGCTGGAAAATCACTGGCCGCAGTACGATGCGAAAGGCCAGGCGGCACACGCCGGTTAAGCCCCCTCCTCCTGCGCCAGCAGCGCGATCTGATGCTGGCGGTCGGTGTGCAGAATAATATCGATCAGCGCGTCCACCAGCGGTAGGCGGGCGGCGTGCACCGGAGAAATAATGGCAAACCGGGTCTGCATCAGCCGCCACTCTTCAGGAAGGTCGCTGAGCTCCAGCCTCACCAGGCGATGGCTGTGCTGGCACAGAGCAAAGCCATCCTCACTGGCAAAGCTGATAGCCTGAGTCGCCGCCAGCGTCGATAGCAGCGCATAGATGTGATCGCACTGGATCGTCGGCGTGAAATCCTGCTGCTGGCTGAGGGTCGCCAGCACTTTTCTGACGCCCGGCGGCAGGTACGGCGCGGCAAAGGGGTAGCGCAGCATCTCCTGAATGGAGACCGGCCCCCGGCGGGCCAGAGGATGATCGGCATGGCAAACGAAGAAACAACGTTGTGGGCTAAGCGGCTGAACCCGCAGCTGCGGATCCAACTCGGCGTGCCAGCTATCGGCCACCACGAAAGGATACTGCTGGGTGGTCAGCGCATGATGCAGGGCAAACCAGTTATCGACCTGAAACCGCACTCTGGCCTGCGGCAGACGACGATGAAACGCCCCGATGGCTGCCGGGATCAGGCGTGCCGCGGGAGCTGGCCCACAGCCGAACGCCACTTCACCATTCTGGTCGTCATCCGCCTCACACAGCAGGCTGCTGAGCTCAACGTTCAGCTCCTGGAAACGCCGAGCGTAAGGCAGTAGCTTTTGTCCGTGCAGCGTCAGCGTTGGCAGTTTACTTTGCCGGTCGAATAACGGATGGCCGACGCTCTGCTCCAGCGCCTGAATGCTGCGGCTGAATGCCGATTGCGACAGGCATACCGCCTCTGCCGCGCGGTGAAAGCTGCCATATTCTACCAACGCCACAAAGTTGCGCAGTTGGCGAAAATCCAGATGCATAAGTTGGCCTCTTAAGTTCCCTGAACGGACAAAGTACTGGACGCCAGCCCCGTCGCGCAATGGCGGGATGATGAGGATCTTTCACCTGCCTCACCGCCGGGAGATAAAGTTAAATAAGATGAGTCTTATTATTTTTCACTCAATATGGTTTCAGCGTGAAATTGTTTATTAATAAACAACGACACTGTTCGCTCCCGGATATTTAATCAACATGTTAAAAAACAGAAATATGATGGCTTTCCCTACGTAAGGTTTCGTAAATTTTTCACTAACCCTTTCTGGCGATATGGAGAATACGCTATAAAAGACGACGGTCGATCCCCTGACATGAAAATAATGATATGAAGCCTAAACTGTCCCTTGTTTTATTATTTATTCCTTTTTTGATTTTGGCAGGATGTTCATCGTCATCTAAAAAACCACCCAAAACGACGGCCCACCATCACTATGAGCCGATCGATAGCGGATCGGACGATCTGATCCCGGTCGTCGCGGCCCTGCACGATCAAATGCACACCTGGGACGGCACACCCTATGAATGGGGCGGCACGGCACAAAGCGGCGTCGACTGTTCAGGCTTTGTCTGGCGCACGCTCAAAGACCGTTTCAATTTGCCGATGGAACGCGTGACCACCGGCGATCTGCTGCATATGGGCGTTCGCGTAAGCCGCCAGCAGCTGCGCCCGGGGGACCTGGTGTTCTTCCGGATCCACGGCGGGATGCACGTCGGGTTCTACGATACGGAGCACAATTTCCTGCACGCCTCAAGCAGCCAGGGGGTAATGCGTTCCTCATTAGATAACCCGTACTGGAACTCGGTATTCTATCAGGCACGCCGCCTGCCGAAGGAGTATAACGCGCAGATCACGATGAATAGCGATACGCAGCATCTGGCAAAAAATCATTAATTGCCCGCCATAAAAAAACCGCAGCCATCAGGCTGCGGTTTGTATTTCTGCCTCGCTCATCCCTGCGGGTGAGCGTCTCATCAGAACTGGTAAGTCATCCCCAGCGCCACGATGTCGTCATCATTGATGCCGAGCTTATTATCGCTGTTCAGCTGGTTGATTTTATAATCAACAAAGGCGTTCATGTTTTTGTTGAAGTAATAGGTCAGGCCGACATCGATATAGTTGACCAGGTCTTCGTTGCCGATACCTTCGATATCTTTGCCTTTCGACAGGACATAACCCAGGGACGGACGCAGACCGAAGTCGAACTGATACTGAGCCACCACTTCAAAGTTCTGCGCTTTGTTAGCAAAACCGCCGCTGATTGGCGTCATCTTGCGGGTTTCAGAATACATGGTTGCCAGGTAGATATTGTTGGCGTCATATTTCAGGCCGGTAGCCCAGGCTTCGGCTTTGGAGCCTACGCCACGTGCCAGCAGGTTCTGGTCGTTGGTACGGTCAGAGCTGGTGTAGGCCGCGCTGACGGCGAAATCACTGCCACCAAAGTCATAGCTTAATGAGGTGCCGAAACCGTCGCCGTTCTGTTTCTTGGCGTCACGATCTTCGTTTTTACCCTGATATTGCAGAGTCAGGTCCAGACCGTCGATCACCCCGAAGAAGTCGGTATTGCGGTACGTTGCCAGGCCGCTGGAACGTTTGGTCATAAAGTTATCGGTCTGTGCGGAAGAGTCGCCGCCGAATTCCGGGAACATATCGGTCCAGGCTTCAACATCGTACAGGGCACCGAGGTTACGACCGTAATCGAAAGAGCCGTAGTTTTTCAGTTTCACACCGGCAAACGCCAGACGTGTTTTCTGAGTGGAGTCGCTTTCTGTTTTGTTGCCGGAGAACTCAGATTCCCAGCGACCGTAGCCGGTCAGCTGATCGTTAATCTGGGTTTCACCTTTAATACCGAAACGCACATAGGTCTGGTCGCCGTCTTTGCTGTCATAGTCGCTGAGATAGTGCATCGCTTTGACTTTGCCGTAGACGTCCAGTTTGTTG
Organism: Klebsiella sp. R390; assembly: GCF_051131745.1. NCBI lineage: Bacteria > Pseudomonadati > Pseudomonadota > Gammaproteobacteria > Enterobacterales > Enterobacteriaceae > Klebsiella > Klebsiella sp. R390. The sequence continues at coordinate 1,660,693 of NZ_CP180445.1, forward strand.
CCGTCTTTATTATAAACTTCTGCTGCTTGTGTAGCGGAAGATGCGACAACACCCATCATCATTAATGCCAGTGTGCTCTTTTTCATTATTCAATCCTGGTGATTTATTTATACGCGCTAATCAATTCCGGGCGAAGGCCCCCGTGAAAACAGGAGGTTTTTTAACGCTCAGATATTAAAAATTTATGACAATGTGGAACTTTTTATAAAAAAGAGTATTTAGATGTTTCTGTCATAAATTCGTCATGATGCATCGCCACAATGCCCGATCTCGCGCAATAAAGTGGTTCGCCCGACACGGCAAGTGTTGGCAAGCGGCGTGAGTCCTGTTAAAACATCAGCTCGATATCGATATTCCTTTTGAACGGCAGAGAATCATGAGTGATAGCCAGACGCTGGTGGTAAAACTGGGCACCAGTGTTTTAACAGGCGGATCCCGTCGCCTGAACCGCGCCCATATCGTCGAATTAGTGCGCCAGTGCGCGCAGCTGCACGCAATGGGCCACCGTATTGTCATCGTGACCTCCGGGGCCATTGCCGCCGGACGTGAGCATCTCGGCTACCCGGAACTGCCTGCGACCATTGCGTCAAAACAGCTTCTGGCGGCGGTAGGACAAAGCCGTCTGATCCAGCTGTGGGAACAGCTGTTTTCTATTTACGGTATTCACGTCGGCCAGATGCTGCTGACCCGCGCCGATATGGAAGACCGTGAGCGCTTCCTCAACGCCCGCGATACCCTGCGCGCGCTGCTGGATAACAATATTGTGCCGGTCATTAATGAGAATGACGCCGTGGCCACCGCTGAAATTAAAGTCGGCGACAATGACAATCTTTCCGCACTGGCGGCTATTCTGGCCGGTGCCGACAAACTGCTGCTGCTGACTGACCAGCCGGGGCTGTTCACCGCAGACCCGCGCAATAACCCGCAGGCAGAACTTATTAAAGACGTCTACGGCATTGATGACGCGCTGCGCGCCATTGCCGGCGATAGCGTTTCCGGTCTGGGAACCGGCGGAATGGGCACCAAACTGCAGGCCGCCGATGTCGCCTGCCGCGCGGGTATCGACACCATTATTGCTGCTGGCAACCGCCCTGGCGTGATTGCCGATGTCATGGAGAGCGTGTCGGTCGGGACCCGTTTCCATGCACAGGAATCACCGCTGGAGAACCGCAAACGCTGGATCTTTGGCGCCCCGCCGGCGGGTGAAATTACCGTCGATGCTGGTGCGACGTTGGCCATTCTGGAAAGAGGCAGCTCCCTGCTGCCGAAAGGGATCAAAATCGTAACGGGCAACTTCTCCCGTGGCGAGGTTATCCGCATTCGTAATAGCGAAGGTCGTGATATCGCCCACGGCGTCAGCCGTTACAACAGCGATGCGCTGCGCATGATTGCCGGGCAACACTCGCAGCAGATTGATGCCATTCTGGGCTATGAATACGGTCCGGTAGCGGTCCATCGTGACGATATGATCATCCGTTAAGGAGCTTCAAATGCTGGAACAAATGGGCATTGCTGCCAAAGCGGCCTCATACAAACTCGCGCAGCTTTCCAGTCGCGAAAAGAATCAGGTTCTGGAAAAAATTGCCGATTATCTTGAAGCGCAGACCGATGAGATCCTGCACGCGAACGCGCAGGATCTGGCGGAAGCACGCGCGAATGGTTTGAGCGACGCCCTGCTCGACCGTCTGGCACTCAACCTGGCACGGTTAAGCGGCATTGCCAGCGATGTACGCCAGGTTTGTAATCTGGCGGATCCGGTCGGCCAGGTCATCGACGGCGGTCTGCTGGATAGCGGGCTGCGGATCGAACGTCGTCGCGTCCCGTTAGGGGTGGTTGGCGTCATTTATGAAGCGCGTCCAAACGTCACCGTTGATGTCGCTTCCCTGTGCCTGAAAACCGGTAACGCGGCGATTCTGCGCGGCGGAAAAGAGACGTGGCGAACCAATGCCGCAACGGTGAAAGTTATTCAGCAGGCCCTGCAGGAGTGCGGATTACCGGCGGCAACCATCCAGGCCATTGAGAGCCCGGATCGTGCGCTGGTCGGCGAGATGCTGAAGATGGATAAGTATATCGACATGCTGATCCCGCGCGGCGGCGCTGGCCTGCACAAACTGTGCCGCGAGCAGTCGACGATTCCGGTGATCACCGGCGGCATCGGCGTGTGTCATATCTATATTGATGATTCTTCCGACATCACCGAGGCGCTGAAAATTATCGTCAACGCCAAGGTTCAACGCCCGAGTGCCTGTAACTCTGCCGAAACGCTGCTGGTGCATCAGGATATCGCCGGGCGCTTCCTGCCGGCCCTCAGCCAACAGATGGCGGAGAGCGGCGTAACGCTGCATGCCGACGCCCTGTCGCTGCCGGTACTGCAGGCTGGTCCGGCAAGCGTCGAGCCGGTGAAAGCGGCGCAGTACGACGACGAGTATCTGTCGCTGGATCTGAACGTGAAAGTGGTTGCCGGCCTGGATGAAGCCATCGAGCACATTCGTGCGCATGGTACCCAGCACTCGGATGCCATCCTGACCCGTACCCTGAGCAACGCCAACCGTTTTATCAACGAAGTGGACTCCTCAGCGGTATATATCAACGCTTCTACCCGCTTCACCGACGGCGGCCAGTTTGGTCTCGGCGCGGAAGTGGCGGTCAGCACGCAGAAGCTGCACGCCCGCGGCCCGATGGGCCTGGAAGCGTTAACCACCTATAAATGGATCGGCTTCGGCGACGATACGATTCGTGCTTAATGCTAAGCGGGTGATGCAAAAGTAGCCGTTTGATTCATAAGGCCATTGACGCGTCACCCACTTAGTTTTAACCTTTTACCCCGTGATTCGCCTGGCGATCACGCCCCTCTAAGGGCCGATATAGCTCAGTTGGTAGAGCAGCGCATTCGTAATGCGAAGGTCGTAGGTTCGACTCCTATTATCGGCACCATCACCTAAAAATATTTCAAATCAATGACGTCGATACCCTTTCTGAACATATGATTTTTTCTGAGTGATTCTGTCAGTAGGCGTTGCCGCTGTGGTTAATTGTTGGTACTGGCTAGTTCAAAGAAAAGAAGCCCTATCGGGCCTCATCAAAAGTTAGCCGGCGATACCCACTAAACCATGAAAGCCCATATATAGCCCAACTAGTCCGATTAGGATACTTGAGAAATAAGGCGCTCTTTTAGCAATAGTATTAAACCCACTCCAGCGTTTTGCGACCTGACGAACGCTGACTGCGGCACCAACACCGACAGTCACTAAGGTCAAAGCAAGGCCAATGCTGAAACAGACGACCAGAGTGGCGCCGAGAGTTAATGCTTTAAGTTGAATGCAGATGAGCAACACGGTAATCGCCGCAGGACAAGGGATTAATCCACCCGTGAGGCCAAATAACAAAATCTGCCAGTTTGTAACCTCCTTCCCGGTAAAACGGTGCTTGATATCATTAGCATGAGCCAGTTCATGTGCATCCTGATACTCTTTAGAATTAACATCCAGGCCTTCCAAAGCCGAATGATCATGATCGTGACCATGCTCATGAAACGCCACGTCGTAATCATGGACATGACCCCGATGACCTAGCGACAAGCGAACATCAAAGCTGTGCGGTTCAGGGATAGCCAATGCCGACTCTAAATATTCCCCTTTGTCTGCAAAATCAAAAACCTGCGAGAACGCCCCTTTCCCCCGATGTGTTACCAGAGAAACATCGTTAGCTTCCCATTTTCTGCCACTAAGCGTTCGTAAGCGCCAGCGTGGAGATTGCCCTTCTTCGAAGATTGAAAGCTCTACGCTGCCATGTCCGGTATCAATAATCCGTAAGTCATCATGATGATGTTCCTCACCCTGCTGCATCTCTTCCAGCCAACTTCTTTCCCCTCGCCAGGTACGCCAGAACATCCAGAATGCAGTGCCAAGGATAATCACGGCAGACGCCAACTGTAACCACGGTTCGGCTGATTCTGCGGTGAATTTATTACTGACATACATGCCACCAAAAGCAATCAGCCACACGACGGCGGTGTGGGAAAGCGTTGCCGCCAACCCAAGCATTACGGCCTGACGAACCGTGCCTTTAATCGCAATGATAAAAGCGGCCATCATTGTTTTTGAATGCCCGGGCTCCAGGCCATGAAGAGCACCCAATAAAATGGCGCTGGGAATAAAGAACCACGCATTGCCTTGTTGCAATAGTGATGTGAATTCGTTCATGAGAATAGTTCTTAGTTGCGGATTGACGGCCTGATTCTACTCCCCCCCAGTATCAAATACTACCCCCCAGTAGATCTTTAACTTTATACTCACCTGAAATCATTCTGAGGAGGGGCCACCATGTCTCATACAATCCGCGATAAGCAAAAACTTCAAGCACGAGCAAGTAAGATTCAGGGCCAGGTAGTGGCACTGAAAAAGATGCTTGATGAGCCGCATGAATGTGCTGCTGTTCTCCAGCAAATCGCCGCGATACGTGGCGCGGTGAATGGCTTAATGCGGGAAGTGATAAAAGGTCATCTGACTGAACACATCGTTCATGAAAGTGATGAAGTAAAACGAGAAGACGACCTTGATATTGTGCTGAAGGTACTGGACTCCTACATCAAATAACGACTCAAAAACCTGGTCAGATCGTTCAAAAGACGGTCTGGAACGTGTCGGCTATTTAGCTCTGAAACCGGTTCATATGTCGGTAACGCGAGGGCGGCAGGCGATAATGCTGTGAAAACACCCGGGTGAAGGTCTGCTGCGAATCAAAACCATATTTGCAGGCAATATTGATAATCGCCTCATCGGTTTCCACTAAATCCTTTGCCGCCAGATTCAGTTTCTGCTCGCGGATATATTTCCCCAGACTGACGTTCATCACCTGAACAAAAACACGCTGAAGATGCCATTTCGAATATCCCGCACGGGCGGCAACATCTTCGATCTTCAGCGGTTGATGTATATTCCGGTCGATCCAGTCAGTAATTTCTTCGATGATATCTTCTGTTTTAAACATAAATAAGCACTCACGTTAGAGAAACAACGATATCAGCCGAAGACGCCGTAAATCTGTTATTTGTAGATTTCGGCGACGCCGTGCAGACGATTATTACCGGTCGCCGACAGAATTTTATACGCGCTGGCGCCTTGCTTATCAGCCTTCTGAGATAAAGCATCGGACAGCTCATCCAGCGTCAGCGCATTGCTGGCGGAGACAACGCCGATTTTCTCTTTACCGGCGGCGTCATTCACCAGTTGGGCCGCGCTGGCTACATTAAACAGGCCTGAACTAATAAGTACTGCGGAAATTAAGATCGCTTTCATAGCGGATACCTCGTTAAATAAAAAAGTGAAAGGGGATATATTCCGCCACGTTTAAATTAAACGTCTCTGCGTCATTATTTACATCCTTGAAAACAGTATACGGATCCCGCCTGTCGGAGACCTGACGAGACCCTGACATCTTTGTCAGGAAAGAGACTTCACTTCATCGTATTGATTCAGAAAACAATTTAGCTCACTAACAATCCCCGCAGGTTCCTCAGCAAGCGGCATATTGTCGATATCCAGAATAGCGTCGATATTTTTCGGCCGATCCGCCTGAAGCGCGGCGAACAGCGGGGTGAGATCCGCTTGCCCCTCTCCTTTCTCCGCCACCAGCTCGAAGGTTTTGTTTCTCGCTGCATCGCTGGTGAGTGCACAAACCAGCACCTGCGCAATTTGCGCCCGCGCAATCACGCCATCATCCGGCGTACCGGCATGGCGACGGTCGCCCTGCAGCATCACAAGCTGGTGCTCATCATCCTTGTTGTAATCAAACCAGCCCGGCCGGACGATGGTATACGGATGACCGCTGGCGCGGACCAGACGTTCTGCGCGTCGTTTCCAGTCATGGACTTCGGTACGCTGATTCCAGCTGCTGAGCCGCTCTGTGACCCCAATGGTCGACATCAGGGCGATCCGCACCTGGGTTCCCTCCAGCAGGCGCAGGATATTACGCACGCCGCCGTAATCAATCGCCCTGGCGCCGATACGCCCCTGGCCGTCAGAGCCGAGGGTGAAAATCACCGCATCAATCTCCTTCACCGCCTCAGTCAGCGTCTCAGGCAGCGCCACGTCGCCGTAGCACACCTCGGTCTGACGAGGTAACACCCGCACTTTCTGCCGGTTTCTGACCAATGCTCTGGGCTGATGGCCCATGGCGATGGCGGTCTCGACCACCGGGAGACCGACGCTACCGGTCGCGCCTGCAATAAGAACTTTCATGGAACACCTTCTGTATTCAGTAACCAAAATGACGTTAAAAACAGGATACCGCTTGCCATTGTTCTCAGTAACCGGGCTAAAATGATTGCGTCTATGAACGGTCTTCATGAGTGCGGCCTGCAGCTGACCAGGCGCAATAAGGAAATCGCCGATGCTTAAAGAGAACTTCAACGAACTGCAAATCTTCCTGGCGGTGGCGAGGGAGCGGAGTTTCACCCGCGCGGCCGGCAAGCTCGGCGTCTCACAATCCGCGCTCAGCCACGCCATCAAGGCGCTGGAGGCGCGTTTAAACCTGCGTCTGTTGACCCGAACCACCCGCAGCGTCTCCCCTACCGAGGCTGGTGAACGCATCATCGCCAGCCTGGAGCCACGCCTTGCCGAGCTCGAACAAGAGCTGGAGATGTTGCTGCAGCTGAACGGCACCGCGTCAGGCAATATCCGCCTGTCCGCGGGTGAACATGCCGTTCGCAGTCTGGTATGGCCAAAGCTAAAACCGTTTCTGCGGGAGTATCCGGAAATCAACGTTGAGCTGGTGGTGGATAACGGCTTCGTGGATATTGTGGACGGCCGTTTCGACGCCGGCGTGCGGCTGGGGGAAAGCGTCGATAAAGACATGATAGCCGTCAGAATTGGCCCGGATATGCGTATGGCAGTGGTAGCCTCCCCCGACTATTTTGCTGCCAACGGCACCCCGGAAACGCCCCATGACCTGCAGCATCACCGCTGTATCAATATGCGTCTGCCTACCGCCGGTGGCCTGTATCACTGGGAGTTTGAGCGCGAAGGTAAACCGCTGCGCGTGCGGGTTGAGGGACAGCTGACTTTTAACCTGCTGTCAGAAAGGATTGATGCGGCGCAGTCCGGCTTTGGCATCGCCTGCGTGCCGGAAGATGTGATTGCGGAGTCGGTCCGTTGCGGCACATTGGTTCAGGTGCTGGAGTCATGGTGCCCCACTTTCCCTGGCTACTACCTCTACTACCCCAGCCGAAAGCAGCATCCGCCGGCGTTCGCCCTGATGATTGATGCACTGCGCTTTAACGAGTAACGATTGCGATTAACGGGCCGACGGCTATCCGCCAGCCCGCTACGGTTACCGTCCCACTCGCGCCTGCATCTCTGCGGGATAGCGCTCACCAACTACCTTCACGGTATCGAGTGCCTGGGTAATCTGCTGCAAATCCGCCGACGAAAGGACAACATCTGCCGCCCCCAGGTTCTCCTCCAGACGATGCAGTTTGGTGGTCCCCGGGATCGGCACGATCCACGGTTTTTGCGCCAGCAGCCATGCCAGCGCGATTTGCGCCGACGTCACGCCTTTCTCCGCGGCCAGCTCGCCGAGCAACGCAATCAGCCGTTCGTTCGCCGCGATGGCCTCAGCGGCAAAGCGCGGCACTTTACTGCGGAAATCATCGGCCCCGAAAGTCGCCCCAGGCTTAATGGCGCCGGTCAGGAACCCCTTACCTAGCGGGCTGAAGGGGACAAACCCGATCCCCAGTTCCTCCAGCAGCGGTAAAATTGCCTGCTCAGGCTCGCGCCACCACATCGAATATTCGCTTTGCAGCGCAGCAACCGGCTGAACGGCATGCGCCCGGCGAATGGTCTCAACCCCGGCTTCTGACAGGCCAAAGTGCTTAACCTTGCCTTCCGCGATCAGCATTTTTACGGTGCCGGCGACGTCCTCGATCGGCACATCCGGATCAACCCGGTGCTGATAGAGCAGATCGATGACATCCGTTTTAAGGCGGCGTAGCGACCCCTCGACCGCCGCGCGAATATGTTCCGGACGGCTGTTGAGGATCTGCTGCTTGTTGTCGTCGCCGAAGGTAAAACCAAATTTGGTGGCGATCACCACCTGGTCGCGAAACGGTTTCAGAGCTTCGCCGACCACCTCTTCGTTCAGATACGGGCCGTAGACTTCCGCGGTGTCAAAAAAGGTCACACCGCGCGCCACGGCAGCACGGATCAGCTCAATCGACTGACGGGTATCCGTCGCCGGGCCGTAGCCATAGCTGAGCCCCATACACCCCAAACCCAGAGCAGAGACGTCAAGACCTGATTGACCAAGAGAGCGTTTTTGCATGTGACAAGTTCCTCTTTTATTGAGTTTAGACGTCGAGTTTGCGGCCGGTCAGCCACTCCACCATCGCCGGATCGCGATGCGAGAAGAAGGCGCTGGTCGCGGTATCCAGAGCGGTAATGTGCACCATGTCTTCCGGGCTCAGCTCAAAATCGAGGATATTGATATTCTCTTCCATCCGCGCTTTACGCACGGATTTCGCCAGCGAGACAATGCCGCGCTGGTAGATCCAACGTAAAACGACCTGACCGACGCTTTTGCCATATTTTTCCCCGATCGCCGTCAGCACCGGATGCTGGAACAGGCCATTTCGCCCTTCGGCAAAAGGCGCCCATGCTTCAGGCTGAATACCACGGCTCTGCATCCACGGCGCCGCCTGCAGCTGCTGGTGGAACGGGTTAACTTCAATTTGGTTGACCGCCGGTACCACCTGATTAAAGGCCATCAGGTCCGCGAGCCTGTCCGGGTGAAAATTACTCACGCCAATGGCGCGGATTTTCCCGGCTTGCTGCAGCTCTTCCATCGCCCGCCATGCCCCGTGCACGTCGCCGTAAGGCTGGTGAATCAGGTACAGGTCAACATAATCCAGCTGCAGGCGGTTCAGCGAGCGTTCAAACTGCGCCTTCGCCCCTGCATAACTGGTGTCATGGAGCCACAGTTTGGTGGTGACAAAAAGCTCATCACGCGCAATGCCGCTCTGCCGGAGCGCATTCCCCACCTGGGTTTCATTCTGATAGGAGGCGGCGGTATCAATCAGGCGATAGCCGGTATCAAGGGCATCCAGCACGGCACGCTCGCACTCTGCGGCATCCGTCATCTGGAAGACACCAAAGCCCAGCAGGGGCATCTCCATACCATTATTCAGTTTTACCGTTTGCATGACGTTATCCTTCAGCTGTTGTGTGATAGAAGCATAACGCAGAGTGATTTATTCGATTAGATAGCGGAATGAACTAGGGTTTATTAGATGCATTCATTAATCAAGCAGGCGTCTGCCGCCCGCCCGCAGACGGATTCAGGCCATGTATCTGGCGTGGAGAATACCAGGATAATAACGATATTGTATTTCACCAGGATAATTCTCGCCTTTTGGTTAAAAAAACAACCTTTGAGGTGCTTAATCTGAATTAAGTTAAAAGCAAAGCGCCATCGTTGTGACTTAAAATCCTTTCTGCTAGTGTCGATAAATATAACTTATCAAATAGTATTTATTATGGTGGAAATCATGACAAGGAATAACCTGCTAACGTTGGTTTGTATTTCCGCGGCTCTGTTACAGGGTTGTGCCAATATAAAAAAATCAGACAGCGCGTTAATGAGTACGCCTGCTGCGAAAAAAGAACAACCGGCCCAATTACCCGCCCTGCAACAGTGTATCCAGGATGCTGACGCATTGGTTAAGTTAGATAAAAAATTCCAGAAAGACTCCAGCGAGCTGTATGGCTTAATTAACGACGCAAAATTCTATGCCTCGGTTTCAGGACAAACGTCGGCGAGCGTAAAAGCCACCATCACCCCGCTGTTTGAATACAAGATCAACGATAAATGTAATAGCATTTCGCAGAAGCTAATAAAAGAATTTGAAAACCGGGCGAAAAAAGCCGATCTCAATGACGGGATCGCCAGATGATCCACCGTCCGGGGATATTGCAGGCATACGATCGTCATCTGCTGACGCTCGCCGTTGTGCTCTCGACCCTTTTTGTTTTCCCCCCTGCGCATTCTGCGGGGGAGGACTTCCTCGAGAATATTTCTAAACTCGAGATCCAGCATCCGCCGCCCTCAGATAGCGGAGCCGCAGAATCGCCCGCGGGCCAGCAGCGGCCGGGAGGCGGCAGTATAACCAGCCAACAAGCCTCTCAGAAGCCAGCCTCCGTCAGAAAGGCCGCCGGCCAGAACAGTAAAGCAGATAATACGATTGCGGCTCTGCGGCAACAGAATGCCGAGCTGAGTGCCGCAGTCAAAGCGGCAGAGAAAAGGCGTGACGAGACCACCCGCACGCTAACGGCGCAGATCGCCGCGCTGGAAGCCCGAAGCACGGCGCCTGACGGTAGCCAGAACGAAAAGCTGAACGCGCTGAGCATAAAGAATGCAGAGCTGACAACCGCCGCCGAAGCCGCGAAAAAGAAACACGATGCTGCGGTTGCCGTATTAACCGATAAAAATAAAACGTTACAGTCAGCCCTCGACCAAGTGGCGGTAAAAGACGACAAGCTTAACCTTGCAGATAAAAACAATAAAAACGCCTATGCCTTAGGGGTTTTCTATCTGACTCAGGCCTTATCGGCGATGGAAAAAATGACCGATAACGGGATCAAGCTCGCCCCAGCGGCATTGGTATTTGGATTTAACGATGCCTACCATCAAAAACTGAAAATAAAAGAGAGTGAGATTGAAAAAACCGTTAACGCCCTGAACGACCAGATGTCGGCAAAGATTGTTGATATCGATAATAAAATCATGGCGAAAATAAAGAATAAAAAATACGAAATCTTACCGAACGGCGTCTATTTTGTGGTGGATAAGAAAGGTAAGGAAAAATACAAGCCTGACGAGTTGCTGTCCATGAATATTCTGGAGAAGAAACTAGACGGTACGCCGATATTAAACACCATGAACTCCAGCATGGTGTATGACAAACAAACCGATCCGCTGATGGATAAAGTCCTGTCGTCCGGCTTTAAAGGCGGCACGGTCACCCTGTATGGTCAGGCGGGTTCACTCTATAACCCGCCGCCGGAGGCGATCCACCCCACTACGTTAATATCGATCACCTTCGAGCTGCTGCCATAGCAGCTCAACACTTCTGCCGGTTGTCAGGCAGAGGTATGCCGGGCAATAGCGTCGGCCGGCTCCGGTACCGCGGCGATATCCGAATAGGGCACGCGGTTTCGCACGGCGTCAGGGTTCGGCAACATCGCAAAGGTGATCCCAAAGGTATTGATGCCTCCTTCACTACGGGCAAACACGTCCCCGCGATGCATAATCGCCACCGCTCGCACAATAGAGAGGCCAAGACCGTGGTGGGTATCACTTTTCGCCCGTGAGGAATCGACCCGGTAAAAACGCTCAAACAGGCGGTGCAAATGCCCGGGCTCAATCTGCTCGCCGGGGTTCGACACCGCCACACAGGCCCGATCGTCCTGTTCGCTAAGCCTGACGGTCACCGTGCCGTGTGGCGGAGAGTGTCGGGCGCTGTTCTCCAGCAAATTTGCCAGCGAACGGTGAAACAGGCGGCGGTCTATATGCGCAATCGCCTCGCCTTCAACCTCCAGCGAAAGCTGCTTTTCAGCAAATGAAGGCTCGACATACTCAGCGGTTTTCAGGGTCTCTTCACGCAGGGAGACGCGGGTCAGCTGCGAGGCATGTTCACCCGCATGAGCATGCGACAAAAACAGCATGTCGTTGACGATGGAGGCCATGCGTTCAAGCTCCTCCAGGTTGGATCCCAGCAGCTCTTCCAGCTCTTCAGGCGAACGCCGCCGTGACAGCCCCAACTGGGTCTGACCGATCAAATTGGTTAGCGGCGTGCGCAATTCGTGGGCTACATCGGCATTAAAACTTTCGAGCTGCCGCCAGGCAATTTCCTGGCGCTCAAGCACGCCATTAAAAGATGAGGCCAGCGGCTGGAGCTCTACTGGTAATGCTTCGGTGTCCAGGCGTTGACCATGGTCTCCCGGCACCAGATGGCGCGCCTGATGGCTTAACGCCCCCACCGGCCGCAGGCCAATTCGGCTTGCCGCATAGCCCAGCACGGCGACAATCAACACCCCCAACACGGTAATAATCAGCAGCGTATGGGTAAAGGCATTGAGCGTGCCCATATAGGGCGTGGAATCAATAGCGACGACGTAGCGCAGAGCAGGCCGTTCGCCGTTGGCGGGAATAGTTTTCACCAGCAGAAACAGCGAACAGGCATTATCCGTCGCCCCGGGCACGGTATTGAAGCCCTCTTTCAGCGACGCCCACTGCACCCCGACCGGCGGGGTGCCGCCCACGCTAAAGCGGGGATCATCGCTGACGATCCAGTAGCGCACCCGCTCGCCTTCCGAACTGGCGAGCACGGTAAATTTATTGGCCAGCGTCGACCAGCCGTCCGCCGACGTTCGCGCGGTGATCCACGGGCTCATCAGGGATTCGCGAAAATGCAGCTCGTTATGCATCTGCCGTCGTAAAGAGTCATGCAGCGAACTTCTCAGCAAAATACCGATGGCCGCGACAATCAGTAAGGCGGATAACGCAAACATCAACGCCATATGGACGGAGATAGAACGCCTGGACATGCTTAACTCCTGTGCTTAACTCTGCGGTTCTGCCCTGACTTCAAGGACATACCCCATGCCGCGAACGGTATGCAGCAGTTTGACGTCGAACGGTGCATCGACCTTGGCGCGCAGCCGCTTGATGGCCACTTCCACCACGTTGGCATCGCTGTCGAAATTCATATCCCAGACCTGCTCGGCAATCATCATTTTGGATAAAATCTCGCCCTGATGGCGCGCCAGCAGGCTCAGCAAAGAGAACTCCTTCGCCGTCAGCTCCAGACGGACTCCGGCACGAAATACCCGGCGGGCCAGCAGGTCGAGCTGCAAATCGTGAATGTGTAGCTGCGTAATATCGGCGCCATCCGTGGCACGCCGGCGTACCAGCGCCTGAATGCGGGCCACCAGTTCAATCAGCGAAAACGGTTTGGGGAGATAATCATCCGCCCCCAGCCGCAGCCCTTTGACCCGCTCATCGACGGCGCCGCGGGCTGAAAGCATCAGGACCGGCGTCTGTTTGCTGGCCCGAATGCCTTCCAGCACCCGATAGCCGTCCATGCCGGGCAGCATGACGTCGAGGATGATCGCGTCATAATCAAATTCCAGTGCGTAATGCAGACCCTCTGCACCATCCGCGGAGACATCAACCGTAAAGCCTGACTCACCCAGTGCGCGATTGAGGTAACTCGATGTTTTTTCTTCATCTTCAACTAATAGCAAGCGCATCTTATTCCCTCTCGTTGAGTCCAGCCCGAGAACACAAGCAATGTTAACGTTTCACACCCGTCATCTGGCTGACATTTTTCTGACATTCCTGTCAGGAATGTGTTTCTGGATTATAGTAACCCGGAGATAACGGTGGATAATCCCCGGGATTGGGATAAGGACTATGAGCAGGATTCATAAATGCCGTTAATGCCAGATTCAGGCGTCTACACTTAACAGAGAAGGGAGTGACTAACGAACCACTCGCTTTCCCGTTAAACGCACTGAAACAGGACATCATCATGCAATTGAATGACCAGGATTTGTTTCGCCAACAGGCCTTTATCAATGGAGAGTGGCGCGATGCCACCAGCGGCGATGTGATTACCGTAACGAACCCCGCCAATGGCGAAGCGTTGGGCTCGGTCCCGAAAATGGCGACCGAAGAGACCCGTGACGCCATCCTTGCTGCCAGTCGTGCCCTTCCCGCCTGGCGCCAGCTCACCGCCAAAGAGCGCGCGACGATCCTGCGCCGCTGGTTCGATTTAATCATGGCGCACCAGGACGATCTGGCGCGTCTGATGACGCTGGAGCAGGGTAAGCCGCTGGCGGAAGCCAAAGGTGAAATTGCTTACGCCGCCTCCTTTATCGAATGGTTTGCCGAAGAGGGTAAACGGATCTACGGCGATACCATTCCCGGCCATCAGGCGGATAAACGCCTGATCGTCATCAAGCAGCCGATCGGCGTGACCGCCGCGATCACCCCCTGGAATTTCCCGGCGGCGATGATCACCCGCAAGGCCGGTCCGGCGCTGGCGGCCGGCTGTACGATGGTGCTCAAACCCGCGAGTCAGACCCCCTTCTCTGCGCTGGCGCTGGCCGAACTGGCAACCCGTGCCGGGATCCCGGACGGGGTGTTCAACGTGGTGACCGGTTCTGCCAGCGCCATCGGCAACGAGCTGACCGGCAATCCGCTGGTGCGTAAACTGTCGTTTACCGGCTCTACCGACATCGGCCGTCAGCTTATGGCGCAATGCGCCCAGGATATTAAAAAAGTCTCGCTCGAACTGGGTGGTAACGCGCCGTTTATCGTGTTTGATGATGCTGACCTCGATAAAGCGGTCGAAGGCGCAATGGCCTCCAAGTTCCGCAACGCCGGGCAGACCTGCGTCTGCGCCAATCGCCTGTACGTGCAGGATGGGGTGTATGAGCAATTTGCTGAAAAACTACAGCAGGCGGTGAATAAACTACGTCCTGGCGATGGTCTACAGGACGGGGTGACGACCGGACCGCTGATCGATGAGAAAGCGGTGGCCAAGGTGCAGGAACACATCGCCGATGCCGTCGCAAAAGGCGCCCGGATTATCACCGGTGGCAACGTGCATGCGCTGGGCGGAAACTTTTTCCAGCCAACCATTCTGGCCGATGTTCCCGACAGTGCAAAAGTGGCAAAAGAAGAGACCTTCGGCCCGCTGGCGCCGCTGTTCCGCTTCAAAGACGAAGCGGAAGTGATCCATCAGGCCAACGATACCGAATTTGGCCTGGCAGCCTATTTCTATGCCCGTGACCTGAGCCGCGTCTTCCGCGTCGGCGAGGCGCTGGAGTACGGGATTGTCGGCATCAATACCGGCCTTATCTCCAATGAAGTGGCCCCGTTTGGCGGAGTCAAAGCCTCCGGCCTGGGGCGTGAAGGCTCGAAATACGGCATTGAGGACTACTTAGAAATCAAATACATGTGTATTAGCCTGTAAAGTAGGCTGGTTTAACGCCGTATCTGAGGCCCAAAACGTGTTATTTGCCATCACGCTTTGGGCCTTTTTATGCGGTGGAAACAGCCCCACCAGAGAACGTTGCAGGCTTCATTAATCCAATAATACAGAAACTATCCGATAATGATTAATCGAGAGCAATTCATTTCATCAATAAATAACACGAAGCCTATAAATTCATTAATTCTATATATAAAAAAGATCCATACAACAGAAGTAAACATAGACTTCCAATAACCTAATCAAGGCTAAATCATAACATTAACTGTCAGATAAAATACCAACCGGGCACGGCAAGGCAAGGCAAGGCAAGGCAAGGCAAGGCAAGGCAAGGCAAGGCAAGGCAAGGCAAGGCAAGGCAAGGCAAGGCAAGGCAAGGCAAGGATAACATTGTAATGAAGAATAAAATTATAATTTCTTCGCATACACTCAGAACCAGGTATTTTCCTCATTAGGTAACCGAATATGAAAGATACAAATCTTGATATTATCCATAAAAGGATTCAAAACATTGAATCTCAAGTGCAAGACCTTGCTGACCTATTGACGCATGAATATGATCTAAATCCAGACTTTACGCTCGTAGAGATAGCTAAAATATATTCATGTCTACTTAACATTAGCGCAAAAATTTATGTCCAAAGACCGGACCTGGTTCCCAGTCATCTTAAAGAGACAAAATGGGATGAATACGAACCCAAATAATCTTCCATTTTCCTAATGGTGAAAAGACGACTGTAAACATGGCAGCCGAATTACTGAAATTATTCGTCCTGTTAGCATAGCGTCCAGAAGCCCTTCGGAGCTTTTTTACCTGTGTGACCCGTCCTGGATTGCGCGTTAAACAGGTAACGAACGCATAAAAAATCCACGCTAGATAGCGTGGATTTTTTCATGGAACCGTTAGCGCGTCAGGCACGAAGTCTGAGGGGCTCGCTCACGTCGTCGGCGGCTTCCAGCTTCAGGCTGAATGTCGTCAGTAACGCTTTAGCCCGATCATGGAAATCAAGGAGCGTCTTCTCAAGCTTCTCTTTAACTTCAGGATCGTCGATCGCCACCGGGCGCCAGACCCCTTCTTTATCGAACAAGCCAAACTGATAGCTGTAGGTGAAGCGCGATGCCTGTGCTTCCATCTCCATCCACCATCCCCAGAACTCGCGTTTCTCCGGCGCCGGTTTTACATTGACGCAGACTGCCAGGCAATCGAAAAAGAAGCGGTTGTCTTCACACTGCTCTTCGCGAATATAAGGGCCAAGAGCCGTGAATTTCTTAATCAGCTTACTCTTCAGGTGTCCACTTGGTAACGTCATTGCGATCTCCTTTAGTGATGCAACTGTTTTACCAAATCAATAAAATTTAGCAATATATTAACTAAATCTATCGCTGATCCACCGGGCGATCTGCTGAAGAGCGCGATCGAAATTGTGATAAACGGGCTTGAATGGGATCTCAAGCAGCTTGCCATCAACCGAAGACGACGTAATTAAACGCGATTCCTCTTCCGGGCTGAACGGATCGTTTTTCCAGAAGCCGGACAGCATCGGGGTTGGGCAGCGGCGCCCAAGCAGCCCCTGAGTTTTTAGCGAATAGCGGTTCAACTCTACGCGCAAGGCCTCATCAGACGCATCGTGCATTCCCAGTCGCGATGCCAGGACGTCCAGATACATTTCCGGCACCCGTCCCTGACGCAGTGGATCCACCAGCAGGCTGTGCACTACCGGGCCAAGGCAAGCCACCGCCTTCAAACGCTGAGGCTCCAGATAGCCCAGGCGGACGGCGACGTTGGCGCCAAAACGAAAACCAAACGCCGCCACCCGGGTATGATCGACCCACGGCACGTTCGGCAGATACTTCAGCACATGCTGGTGCAGCAGGCTGGTGTCCTGGGTCAGTTTCCATTTTGACGAGAAGCCAATTGATGGCATATCCAACGTCAGCATGGCGATCCCCAGCGGTGCAAAATACTTCTCATACAGGCTGTAATAGTCCGTCTGAAGCGCATCCAGGCCACCGCACATCAGAACCACCGGATACGGCCCCTCACCTTTCGGCATATGCAGGAAGCCGGTCACCGGCGCACCGCCGGGTACAGGAAACTCCAGCTCACGCATCTCGCCCGGCAGGCGAAGCACCGCCTCTTCATAAGCGCGATTGGCCAGTGCCTGGGCCTGCTCGGCCAGTTCATCACCTTTAATATGCGGGTAGGCAGCAATACTGTAGAGGTTCGACGCATGAAGCCAGTGGCGCCCGCTGAGGAGCGGATCGGCCTCCTGACTGGCAGCCTGCTGCCAAATCATCGCCTGCTTCGCCCACTCGAAGATCCAGTTCCCGCCGCGATAGCCGACGACGGTATCGTAAAGGTCGGGATCGGTACGCTCTGCATCGCTCATCACAATGCGCGCCTGCACATCGAGGATCTCCTGAGGAGTAACGCCGCGCCAGATCCACATCAGGCGGTTGATCAGACGATACCAGTGATCAACATTGGTGCCATCAAGTGCGGACTGGATCGGCTGCTGCGAGCCCGAGGCAAACCGGCGCACCAGCGTAGAGGTTTCTGGATGTTTGAATCGTGGTTTAAACAGCGTTTCACTAAGGTTAGCTTGTGACATGTGCAGTCTCCATCGTGTTGCCACTCTGGTCATTGTAACCTGCATACGGCGAAAAAAAACCACGCCCGGCATAACCGGGCGTGGTAATTAGCATTTCGTTTGGAAATTAACGACCAGAGATCGGCGGTACGAACACCACGCCCATATCCCACGGTTGTTCAATCCAGGTATCCTGCGGAATATCAACAACATAATCATCAACCAGCGGACGGCCAGCCGGTTTAGCGAAAATGGTGACAAAGTGAGCTTTTGGATACATTTCGCGAATGGCAACAGCGGTACCACCGGTGTCAACCAGGTCATCAATAACGATGAAGCCTTCACCATCACCTTCAGCGCGTTTCAGAACGGTCAGTTCACGCTGGTTGTCGTGGTCGTAGCTGGAGATGCAAACGGTATCAACATGACGAATACCCAGTTCACGCGCCAGTAATGCACCTGGTACCAGACCACCACGGCTGACGGCAATAATCCCTTTCCATTGTTCAGAAGGCATCAGACGATTGGCCAGTTTGCGGGCGTGAATCTGTAACATGTCCCAGGTGACGACGTATTTTTCGCTCATGTGAAGTGTCCCAGCCTGTGTAATACGGCTTAAATGATGTTCGAGGGGGAAAATGGTTGCGCGAGATTATAGAGATCTGACGCGCTAAAAACCAGTGTTAAGCGGTATTCGCGACGCTTTTTGCGCGGTTTACACTACCAGTCGCCGTGGAAAGTGGTATTCTCAACCCCACTGCGCAAGCCTGCGCTTGTTGTGCTTTTTATTGCTAACCCTCGACCTGTAAAAGATTTTTGCAGGCGATCGTAAGGAGACTCATCGTGTCTGAATTGTCTCAATTATCCCCGCAACCGCTATGGGATATTTTTGCCAAAATCTGCTCCATTCCCCATCCGTCCTATCACGAAGAACAACTCGCTGAACACATCATGGGCTGGGCAAAAGAAAAAGGCTTACACGCAGAACGCGACCAGGTTGGCAACATTCTGATTCGTAAGGCTGCCACTGCCGGGATGGAAAACCGTAAACCGGTGGTCCTGCAGGCGCACCTCGATATGGTGCCGCAGAAAAATAACGATACCGTTCACGACTTCAGCAAAGATCCTATCCAGCCGTACATCGACGGCGAGTGGGTTAAAGCGCGCGGCACCACTCTGGGCGCGGATAACGGCATCGGTATGGCGTCCGCGTTAGCGGTACTGGCTGATGACAGCGTGGTCCACGGCCCGCTGGAAGTGCTGCTGACCATGACCGAAGAAGCCGGCATGGATGGCGCGTTCGGCCTGCAGGCTAACTGGCTACAGGCAGACATCCTGATCAATACCGACTCTGAAGAAGAGGGCGAAATCTATATGGGTTGCGCCGGCGGTATCGACTTTACGTCGAACCTCGCCCTGAGCCGTGAAGCGATTCCGGCAGGCTTCCAGAGCTTCAAGCTGACCTTAAAAGGGCTGAAAGGCGGCCACTCCGGCGGTGAAATTCACGTTGGTCTGGGCAATGCCAACAAGCTGCTGGCCCGCTTCCTGGCCGCTCATGCGCAAGAGCTGGACCTGCGCCTGGTGGATTTCAACGGCGGTACGCTGCGTAACGCTATTCCGCGTGAAGCATTCGCCACCCTCGCTGTGGCGGCTGACCAGGTACAACATCTGACCACGCTGGTGAATACCTATCAGGATATCCTGAAAAATGAGCTGGCGGCGAAAGAGAAGAACCTCGTGCTGCTGCTGGATGCGGTCACCAACGATAAAGCCGCGCTGGCGGCAGCGTCCCGTGATGGTTTTGTCCGTCTGCTGAACGCTACGCCAAACGGCGTTATCCGTAATTCCGACGTGGCCAAAGGGGTGGTGGAAACCTCTCTGAACGTCGGCGTCGTCACCATGACCGATGACAACGTTGAGATCCACTGCCTGATCCGTTCGCTGATCGACAGCGGCAAAGATTATGTCGTCAGCATGCTGGATTCACTGGGTAAACTGGCCGGGGCAAAAACCCAGGCGAAAGGCGCCTACCCTGGCTGGCAGCCGGATGCTAACTCACCGGTGATGCATCTGGTACGTGAAACCTACCAGCGTCTGTTTAACAAAACGCCGAATATCCAGATTATCCACGCCGGGCTGGAATGCGGTCTGTTCAAAAAACCGTACCCGGAAATGGATATGGTTTCTATCGGGCCAACCATTACCGGTCCGCACTCTCCGGATGAGCAAGTGCATATCGAAAGCGTGGGCCAGTACTGGACGCTGCTGACGGAACTGCTGAAAGCGATCCCGGCAAAGTAAGTTTTACCTGAGTCAACCTCGCCCGGATGATGGCTTATCCGGGCGACCTCACCTTCTCCATTCGGTAGTTAATCAACGTCTCGCCGCGCACGCCCACCTGTTGCTGTTGCACTACCCTGAATCCATGTCGCTCAAAAAACGGTTTGGCCGTGATACTCGCCTCCACCGTCAGCGTGCCGGACGGGATCTGCGCAGAAAGCGTCTCGAGTAACCGGCTGGCAATGCCCTGACGGCTATGGTCCGGGGAAACGAACAATAAATCGATATAGTGATCCACCGCGGTAATAAACCCCACCGGCTGCTGATCAAGCAGCGCCACCCATACCCGAGACTGCGCCATTTTTTGCCGCCAGCGCGCCTCATCCACCTGGGCCCAGGCGGCAATCTGCGATGGGGAATAATCGTGGCAGGCGGTCTGTTGAATCGCCCGCAGAAAGAGGGCGCACAGCGCCGCAAAGTCGTTTTCCTGATAAAGCCCGATCGTCAGCATCGTTATAATCCTAATACCAGCTGTCGCTCGAGCAGCGGATCAAGCAACGTGACGTGCAATCCCACCAGCCTGACCCCGCGGCCGCCCCGCCGCTCATGCCAGGCTTTATGGGCCGTTGAAATCAGATCGTCCTTGTTCAGCCGCGGCCAGACATGCTCCTGAGTGGTCAGCTGAAAATCATTAAATTTCAGCTTAACCCCCTGACGGGCAATCAGCAGGTCCGGTTTAACCTTCACCAGCCGCCGCTCCAGCTCCTGGTAGAGGTTTTCGATGATCGCTTCGCAGTCGGCCCACTCATGAATGTCCTCCATCAGGGTGCGCTCAACGCCAATCGATTTACGCTGCCGGGAGTTGTTGATCTCCCGCTCGTCGATCCCCTGACTACGCTCCCACAGGATACGGCCAAGCTTGCCAAAGCGCTGGAGCAACATGGCCAGGTCGCTTTTCTGGACGTCTTCGCAGGTACGTAGCCCCATGCCTTCCAGCTTCGCGGCCGAGACCTTGCCCACCCCGGGGATCTTCGCCAGCGGCAGCGTGCGCACAAATTCCGCGACCTGATGTGGCGCGATCACAAACTGACCATTGGGCTTATTCATATCGGAGGCAATCTTGGCTAAAAATTTGACCGGGGCGATCCCGGCGGAGGCGGTCAGTTGAAGTTCGTCGAAAATGGTCTGGCGGATCTCTTCAGCCATCAGCGTGGCAGATCCCTGACAGCGAGGGCTGTCACTGACGTCGAGATAGGCTTCATCCAGCGACAACGGTTCAATCAGCGGAGTGTAGCGTGAGAATATTTCACGAATATGCGATGAGGCGGCCTTGTAGGCATCAAAGCGGCCGGGCAGCAGAGTCAGATGCGGGCACAGTTTGAGGGCCATAACGGTAGGCATGGCGCTACGCACGCCAAATTTACGCGCCGGATAGTTGGCCGTACTGATAACGCCGCGCTGTACCCGACTGCCGCCGATGGCGATCGGGATATCCCGTAGCGCCGGGTTGTCACGCATCTCGACCGCCGCAAAGAAGCAGTCCATATCGACATGAATGATTTTACGCATAGTGAGCCCCCACTTACCACTGGACAAGTATACAGCATAAATAAGGTCTATGAGAAGTGTACGGGGATCGCGCTGACAGAAAGAAAATGCCCGGCATCGCCATGCGCTACCGGGCATCAGGAAGAAAGAGACGCTTAGAGAATACGGTTTTGCTGGCGTTGCGCCTCGCGGGCCAGGCGTTTTTTACGCGCATCGCACGGCTCAGGGCAATCACACACCTTTTCGATTCCCAACGCAGTGATACCGCCACAGCTGCCCTGGATGCTTTTACGCTTGATCAGATACCCCAGAGACATCCCGAGGACCACCAGCGCGAAAATCACAAAGGTCGCCACAAACGCCGTCAACATCATCAACCTCCAAAATCATCCAGCATGATGTTTTCATCTTCAACGCCAAGATCTTTCAGCATCTTGATCACCGCGGCATTCATCACCGGCGGCCCGCACATATAGAACTCGCAGTCTTCCGGGGCCGGGTGATCGCGCAGATAGTTTTCATACAGCACGTTGTGAATAAAGCCGGTATGACCGTTCCAGTTGTCTTCCGGCAGCGGGTCGGACAAGGCCACGTGGAAGGTGAAGTTCGGATTTTCACGGGCCAGCTGTTCAAACTCGTCGTCGTAGAACATTTCACGCAGCGAGCGCGCACCGTACCAGAAGCTGATTTTACGCTTACTGTGCAGCCGTTTCAGCTGGTCGAAAATATGCGATCGCATCGGCGCCATACCCGCACCACCGCCGATAAAGACCATTTCAGCGTCGGTGTCTTTGGCAAAGAACTCGCCAAACGGCCCGGAAATCGTCACCTTATCACCGGCTTTCAGCGACCAGATATACGAAGACATGATCCCCGGCGGGGCGTCCGGTACCTTCGGCGGCGGCGTGGCGATACGCACGTTAAGCATAATGATGCCTTTCTCATCCGGGTAGTTCGCCATAGAGTAGGCGCGCAGCGTCGGCTCTTTGACGTCGGAAACGTAGCGGAACAGGTTAAATTTATCCCAGTCAGAACGGTACTCGTCCGGCACATCAAAGTCCGCGTAGGCTACTTTGTGCGACGGGCACTCTATCTGAATGTAACCACCGGCGCGGAACGGCACGGCTTCGCCATCCGGCACCCGCAGCTTGAGCTCCTTAATGAAAGTCGCTTTGTTATCATTCGAGATAACTTCACACTCCCATTTTTTCACCCCGAAGATCTCTTCCGGCAGTTCGATCTTCATGTTTTGTTTTACCGCGACCTGGCAGGCCAGACGACAGCCCTCTTTTGCCTCACGCTTGGTAATGTGGGACAGTTCGGTGGGCAGAATATCGCCGCCCCCCTCTTTTATCGTGACCCGACACTGGCCACAGGAACCGCCACCGCCGCAGGCCGAAGAGACAAAGATACCGTTGCTGGACAGCGTGTTCAGCAGCTTATCGCCCGCCGGAGTACGGATCTGTTTATCCGCTTCATTGTTGATTTCAATGACCACATCACCGGCGTTGACCAGCTTCGATCGCGCCACCAGGATCAGCCCCGACAGCACCAGCACGATCAGCGTGAACATCACGACGCCAAGAATAATTTCCATACTTTCCGCCCTTATAGCTGCACACCGGAGAATGACATAAAGCCCAGCGCCATCAGACCCGTGGTAATAAAGGTGATCCCTAACCCGCGCAGACCGGCGGGCACATTTGCATACTTCATTTTTTCACGAATGCCCGCCATCGCGACAATGGCCAGCATCCAGCCGATGCCGGAACCGAAGCCGTAGACGATGGATTCAGGGAAGTTGTAGTCACGCTGGACCATAAAGGAGACGCCGCCGAAGATGGCGCAGTTCACGGCGATCAGCGGTAAGAAGATCCCCAGCGCGTTGTACAACGCCGGGAAATACTTATCGAGGATCATCTCCAGAATCTGCACCAGCGCGGCGATAACGCCGATAAAGGTGATAAAGTTCAGGAAGCTAAGATCGACACCGTCCGCCAGCGCGCCGTCGCGCAGCACCAGGTTATAGACCAGATTGTTGATCGGCACCGCCAGCCCCAGCACCACCGTGACGGCAACGCCCAGACCAAACGCCGTGGAGACCTTTTTCGACACCGCAAGGAAGGTACACATCCCGAGGAAGAAGGCCAGCGCCATATTCTCAACAAACACGGCGCGAACAAACAGGCTAATGTAATGAGCCATAATCGGTTACTCCTTTTCCTGCTGTTCAGGCTTCCAGCTTCGCAGCGCCCAGATCAGCAGACCGATAATGAAAAACGCGCTCGGCGCCAGCAAAAACAGCCCGTTTGGCTGATACCAGCCCCCGTTCTGTACCGTTTCCAGCACGGTGATACCAAACAGCTTGCCGCTGCCGATAAGCTCACGCAGGAAGCCAACAATCATCAGGATCGCGCCATAGCCGAGGCCGTTGCCGATACCATCCATAAAGCTGGCCATCGGCGGCGACTTCATGGCATAGGCTTCAGCACGCCCCATCACAATACAGTTGGTGATAATCAGCCCGACAAATACCGACAGCTGTTTGGAGATCTCGTAGGCAAAAGCACGCAGCAGCTGATCGACCACGATAACCAGCGAGGCAATAATGGCCATCTGCACAATGATGCGCACGCTGTTGGGAATATGGTGTCGGATCATGGAGATAAACATGCTGGAGAACGCCGTTACCAGCGTCACCGCAATGGTCATCACAAATGCGGTCTCAAGTTTAGTGGTCACCGCCAGTGCGGAACAGACGCCCAGCACCTGCAATGCAATCGGGTTGTTCGCGACGAGCGGCCCGACCAGCACCCGCTTCATCTCTTTCATTTCGCCCTGTTCAGCCATTATTCAGCACCCCCTCACGAACCTTTTTCAGGAACGGGCCAAAACCCATTTCGCCCATCCAGAAATCAAAGCTATGCTGCACGCCATTTGAGGTCAGCGTCGCACCGGACAGCCCGTCAACGGCGTGAATATCACCCGCCCGTGCCCCGCCTTTCACCACTTTCAGCGCAGGGTGACCGTTGTCATCCAGCGCCTGCTTGCCAACGAACTGCTGGCGCCAGTTCGGGTTTTCGACTTCCCCCCCGAGCCCCGGCGTTTCGCCCTGATCGTAATAGGTAATGCCTTTTACCGTGCGACCATCGGTGTCCATCGCCACAAAAGCGTACATCATCGACCACAGACCGTTGCCGTAGACCGGGAGTACCACTTCCTGAACCTGCTGCTTCTCATCACGCACCAGGTAGATTTCCGCCAGATTGCTGCGGCGCTTAATCCCTGCCGGATCCTGGCTGGCTTCAAGCGCGATACTCTGATCCGGGTCTTTCAGCGCCTGCGACTGATTGAATTTCCCTGGGTCCTGGTCCAGTAGCTCACCGGTGGTTAAATTCACCAACCGCGGGGAGATTCGGGCGGCAAAAACGGCAGCCACCTCATCCGTGGTCATGTCCGGTTTCATCAGCCCGGAGACCGCCAGAATGTTGCGTTGCTTATCCAGCGCGCGCTGTTCCTGCTGACGCGACTTCAGGCCAACCGCAGATCCGGCAACCACAATAGAGCAGACCAGGCAAAGCACCAGCACCACCAGCAGCGTTTTGCCGATGCTATCGTTACTTTTTTTCTCAGCCACGCGATTTCCTCCGCTTAATATTGGCCTGCACCACCAGGTAATCAAACAGCGGCGCAAAGAGGTTGGCGAAGAGGATCGCCAGCATCATCCCTTCCGGATAGGCCGGGTTGACCACGCGGATCAGCACGCACATCACGCCAATCAGCAGGCCATAGCTCCATTTCCCTTTATCGGTAAATGACGCGGACACCGGGTCCGTCGCCATAAACATCATGCCGAAGGCGAAACCGCCCAGCACCAGGTGCCAGTACCACGGCATGGAAAACATCGGGTTCGTGGAGGAGCCAATGAAATTAAACAGCGTCGCCGTGGCGATCATGCCAATCATGACCCCGGCGACGATGCGCCAGGAGGCGATGCGCCCGAAAATGATAATCGCCCCGCCGATCAGGATCATCAGCGTCGAGACTTCACCGATAGAGCCGGGAATATTGCCCAGGAAAGCATCCATCCAGCTTACAGGTTGGCCGCTGGTGACATTGACTAACGCTTCGCCGCCGCCGCTCGCCCACTGGGACAGCGGTGTCGCACCGGAGAATCCATCCGCCGCGGTCCACACCAGGTCACCGGAGATCTGCGCCGGGTAGGCAAAGAACAGAAACGCACGCCCCGCCAGCGCCGGGTTGAGGAAGTTACGCCCGGTACCGCCGAATATTTCCTTAGCGATGACCACACCGAAGGTTATCCCCAGCGCCGCCTGCCACAGCGGCAAGGTTGGTGGAACAATCAGGGCGAACAGAATCGAGGTGACGAAGAAACCTTCGTTGATCTCGTGCTTGCGCACGATAGCAAACAGCACCTCCCAGAACCCACCGACCAGGAACACCGTGATATAGACCGGGAAGAAGAACACCGCGCCCAGCGTCATCATGCTGAGCCAGCCCGCATCTGCGCTGAAGCTTACCCCCAGCCACTGGGCCACGCTGTAGTGCCAGTTACCGGCGATAACCTGCTGCAGCTGTTCCGCACCGTACAGTTTGTCCAGCGCCGGAATGGTTTGCAGACCGACGTTGTACATCCCCCAGAACATGGCCGGGAACACCGCAAACCAGACCAGAATCATCATGCGCTTGAGGTCGATGGCGTCACGGACGTGCGCCGCGCCACGGGTCACCTGACCTGGGGTATAGAACAGCGTCGCCGTCGCTTCGAACAACGGGTAGTATTTTTCCAGCTTACCGCCATGTGTAAAGTGCGGCTCAATTTTGTCGATCAGTTGCTTCAAGCCCATCACTTATCCTTCCTGCTCAATCTGGGTTAACACGCTACGCAGCGCCGGGCCATACTCATACTTGCCGGGACAGACGTAAGTGCACAGTGCCAGATCTTCTTCATCCAGCTCCAGGCAGCCCAACGCCTGCGCGCTGTCGGTATCACCCGCCAGCAGGTCACGCAGCAATATGGTGGGCAGAATATCCAGCGGCATGACTCGCTCATAGTTGCCAATCGGCACCATGGAGCGCTCGCCACCGTTGGTATCGGTCGAGAAGTTGAACAGCTTATGCTTGAGGAAATGGCCAAGCGTGGTGCGGGTAATCGAGAATTTGTCTTTGCCTGGCATCACCCAACCAAACAGCTCTTTTTCTCGGCCCTCTTTGACCACGCTCACCTGCAGGTGGAAGCGTCCAAGGAACGCATGCGGCCCCTGTGCGCGGGTCCCGCTCAGAACAGAGCCTGAAATAACACGGTTCTCGCCGTCGAGCAGCTCACCGGCCAGCAGTTCATCCAGGCTCACGCCGCAGCAGGTTTTTATCAGCCGCGGCTCTTTGACCTGCGGGCCGCCAAGCGCAATTACCCGCTCGCTGGAGAGCTCTCCTTCGAGGAAAAGCCGGCCAATGGCGATCGTATCCTGATAATTCAGGTGCCAGACCTGCTTTGTCAGGCTGACTGGCTCAAGGAAATGGATATGGGTGCCCGCCAGCCCCGCCGGATGCGGCCCGGCGAACTGGTTAAAGGTCACCTGCCCCGAGCGGTGGCCGCCAAGCTTGCCGCCGCTGGCCTGGCAAACATGCACTTTGCCGTCCGTCAGACTCGCCAGCAGGGTGAGGCCGGCGTCGAAGGCTTCGCGCTGGGCGAAAATAATCGGCTGAGGATCGGCGGCCAGCGGGTTGGTATCGATGGCGGTAACGAATATCGCCGCCGGAACGCTGTTCGGTGCCGGGGTTTTACTGAACGGACGCGTCCGCAGCGCGGTCCACATCCCGGAAGTCAGCAGCAGCTGCTGCACCGTTTCCCGCGACAGCCCGGCAAGATCGTCAGGCGCATAACGGGGGAACTGAACGGCATCGTCGCCGTCAACATCGATCACAATGGATTGCAGAACCCGGCGCTCGCCGCGATGGATGGCGCTAATCACGCCTGCGGCTGGCGCGGTAAAGCAGACGCCGGGATTCTTTTTGTCCTCGAACAGCGTCTGCCCTTTTTGCACCCGGTCACCTTCACGGACGGCTAATGAGGGACGCATGCCGACGTACTCTTCGCCCAACAGCGCGACGCGTTTAACCGCAACCTGTGAAGTTATCTGCTGTGATGGCATGCCAGCTATGGGCAAAGTCAGCCCTTTCGTGATTTTAATCATATCGTTAGCAGGTATCCGTAACCTAAACCCCGGTATCAGACCGAGGCCAGCAACATTGATGGGAAATCAGAGAAATAAGGAGAAGCGTGGTCCTGGCGATTCACAAGACGGGAGAGAAGCATCCTTTCTTACCCTGATCGTTAAGCGGGGCAAGTGTAACATTTCATACGTACCAGCTATAGATAAACTGTGACAGCGTAGCAACAAAATGAGACATGTTGCGCAAAGTTCTGACTGCGCTTTCATCCGGGATTAGTTATAAAGGGGAACTAAATTGTAAAAGCAGCAACGCTGCGCTTGCGAAAAACTGCCGTGATGCTAATGTGAGCGCTCTAAATCCAGACAAGTCTGATTTCGGGTCTCTCTTGCCGTCCTGGCAATATTGTTTTTGGTTTATCAAGGAACATGCAGTATGCGCAAAATCGCATTGTTTATTGCGATGCTTCTGTTGCCGTGCGTTTCATTTGCTGGGTTACTCAGCAATGGTGGCTCGACGACGCCGGTTAGCAAAGAATATAAGCAACAATTGATGGGCTCCCCGGTTTACATCGAGATCTTCAAAGAAGAGCGCATGCTCGATCTTTACGTCAAAATGGGTGAAACCTACCAGCTCCTCGACAGCTACCGAATCTGTAACTATTCCGGTGGTCTTGGGCCGAAGCAGCGTCAGGGCGACTTCAAAAGTCCTGAGGGTTTTTACAACATCACACGCGGCCAGCTCAAGCCGGATAGCCGGTTCTATAAAGCGATTAATATCGGCTTCCCGAACGCATACGATCGCGCGCATGGCTATGAAGGCAAGTACCTGATGATTCACGGTGCCTGTGTGTCGGTGGGTTGCTATGCCATGACCGATGACGGTATTGATGAGATTTTCCAGTTTGTCACCGGCGCGTTAGTGTTTGGCCAGTCAAACGTCCAGGTCAGCATTTATCCTTTCCGTATGACCAACGCCAATATGGAACGTCATAAATACTCTTACTTTGCGGATTTCTGGAAACAGCTGAAGCCAGGCTACGACTATTTCCAGCAAACCCACAAACCACCGGTTATCTCGGTGATGGACGGCCGTTACGTGGTGAGCAAACCGCTGAGCCATGAAGTTATCCAGCCGCAGCTGGCATCAAACTACACGGTCCCCCAGGCAAAATAACGCCCACTCACCTGGCATGATCTTATTCCAGGTCTCATTGCCGGTCAGCGGCTGAGTCGCGATAACAGAGACCACATCGTTCGGTGTGGTCTCTCGCTGAAAATCGATTTCGACATCCTGATCCAGCAGCGTTGCCACACCAAACGGCGCGCGTCGCGTAATCCAGTACAGGTTCGTTGAGCAGAACGCCATCACGTAACGCCCATCCGACAGCAGCATATTGAATACGCCTTTTTCCCGCAGCGTTCCCGCCAGCGTGGCGATATAACTGAATGCCTCAACCATGTCATCCGGCGTCCCCGAATAACGCTCCGTCAGGCAGTGCAGTAACCAGCAAAACGCTTTTTCGCTGTCGGTTTCCCCCACGGGTTGAAGGTTGCCCGTATCCAGGGATTCATAACCTTCCAACTGGCCGTTATGCGCATAGGTCCAGTTGCGGCCCCACAGTTCACGGGTAAAGGGATGGGTATTTTCCAGCGCGACAATCCCGCGGTTCGCCTGGCGAATATGGGCAATCACCGAGCATGATTTGATGGGATAGTCTTGCACCAGTTTCGCGATGGGCGACTGGAAGCTTGGCTGAGGATCTTTGAATGTACGACAGCCCTTACCTTCATAGAAGGTGATACCCCAGCCATCTTTATGCGGGCCAGTTCCGCCGCCGCGCTGAACCAGCCCGGTAAAGCTAAAACAAATATCTGTGGGCACATTCGCGCTCATCCCGAGCAATTCGCACATACATCACCTCATACCACGCAGCTTACACACAAAAGGATGGGTTCTCTCCGTCTGGATGCGGCCAGGCTTGTTGCCCGTTAGCAGCCAACAGCGCTGCCCGCAAGAGCATGGCGAACCCACTCGCCTTTTAAGCTTTAACCATCTCTTTTTCGATCAGCATGATCAGAATATGGATCACTTTAATGTGAATTTCCTGAATGCGATCGGCATAACCAAAATGCGGTACGCGGATTTCAACATCGGCGGACCCTGCCATTTTGCCACCATCTTTACCCGTTAGGGTAATGACTTTCATCCCCTGCGCACGGGCGGCTTCAATAGCCTTAATCACGTTGCCGGAGTTGCCAGAAGTGGAGATCCCCAGCAGCACGTCGCCGGTGCGACCCACGGACTCGACGTAGCGGGAGAAAACGTACTCATAGCCAAAATCGTTACTGACGCAGGACAGGTGGCTGACGTCTGAAATCGCAATCGCCGGGTAGCCGGGGCGATTCTCACGATAGCGCCCGGTCAGTTCTTCCGCAAAGTGCATCGCATCGCAGTGGGAACCGCCGTTACCGCAAGAAAGGACTTTACCGCCGGCCTTAAAGCTATCTGCCAGCAGTACCGCAGCACGCTGAATCGCGTGGATATTGGCGTCATCCTGCAGAAAGTTAGCCAGCGTTTCCGCAGCTTCGTTCAGTTCGTTACGAATAAGATCCTGGTACATGAGGATAATCCTTCAGTATGAGTGGAATAACCCTGGCAGTGTACCGGATAGCCGGCGAGGCGAGAAGCAGCAGGCAGCGTTATCCACCGCGCTTTTGATTTTACGTGCCGCTTTTACGAACAACAATGTGAGCAAGGTTGTAATTATTTTGTAAACACATTGCTAAAGAGAATCACATCCACTACAACCATATCATCACAAGTGGTCAGACCTCCTACAAGACAGGGGCATTTCTCTATGATGATTTTGAGTATTGTTGCAACCGTTGTTCTGCTCGGTGCGCTGTTCTACCACCGGGTCAATCTGCTGCTGAGCAGTGCGATTTTGCTTGCCTGGACCGCGGCGCTCAGCGTTGCCGGCCTGTGGAATATCTGGCTGCTGTTGCCGCTGGCGATTATTCTGCTGCCGTTTAACTTTGCGCCAATGCGCAAATCACTGTTCTCGGCGCCGGCATTCCGGGCGTTCCGCAAGGTTATGCCGCCGATGTCACGGACCGAGAAAGAAGCCATCGATGCCGGGACCACCTGGTGGGAAGGCGACCTGTTCCGCGGTACGCCGGACTGGCAGAAGCTGCACAACTATCCGCAGCCGCGTTTGACCGCTGAAGAGCAAGCGTTCATTGACGGCCCGGTCGAAGAAGCCTGCCGTATGGCAAACGATTTTGAAATCACCCACGAGCTGGCCGACTTACCGCCGGAACTGTGGGCCTATCTGAAAGAGCATCGCTTCTTTGCGATGATCATTAAAAAAGAGTACGGCGGCCTGGAATTCTCGGCTTACGCGCAGTCTCGCGTGCTGCAAAAGCTCTCCGGTGTTTCCGGCATTCTGGCGATTACCGTCGGCGTACCAAACTCCTTAGGCCCGGGCGAACTGCTGCAACATTATGGTACCGACGAGCAGAAAAACCATTATCTGCCGCGTCTGGCACGTGGTCAGGAAATTCCGTGCTTTGCTCTAACCAGCCCGGAAGCGGGTTCTGATGCCGGCGCCATCCCGGATACCGGCGTGGTCTGCATGGGTGAATGGCAAGGCGAGCAGGTGCTGGGTATGCGTCTGAGCTGGAACAAACGCTATATCACCCTCGCGCCTATCGCCACCGTGCTCGGGCTGGCGTTTAAACTTTCTGACCCGGACCGTCTGCTTGGCGGTGAAGAGGAGCTGGGCATCACCTGCGCCCTGATCCCAACCACCACCCCAGGTGTTGAAATTGGCCGTCGCCACTTCCCGCTGAACGTCCCGTTCCAGAACGGTCCTACGCAGGGTAAAGACATTTTCGTCCCTATCGATTACATCATCGGCGGGCCAACCATGGCCGGTCAGGGCTGGCGGATGCTGGTCGAATGCCTGTCCGTAGGGCGCGGCATCACCCTGCCGTCCAATGCCACCGGCGGGCTGAAATCCGTTGCGATGGCGACCGGGGCCTATGCCCACATTCGTCGCCAGTTCAAAATCTCCATCGGCAAAATGGAAGGCATTGAAGAGCCTCTGGCACGTATTGCCGGTAACGCCTACGTCATGGATGCCGCAGCATCTCTGATTACTTACGGCATTATGCTTGGCGAAAAACCGGCAGTCCTGTCGGCTATCGTGAAGTATCACTGTACCCACCGTGGCCAACGCTCGATCATCGACGCGATGGATATCACCGGCGGGAAAGGCATTATGCTCGGCGAAGGTAACTTCCTGGCGCGTGCCTATCAGGGGGCGCCGATCGCCATCACCGTGGAAGGGGCCAACATTCTGACCCGCAGCATGATGATCTTCGGCCAGGGGGCGATTCGTTGCCATCCGTACGTGCTGGATGAAATGGCCGCCGCGCAGAACAATGATGTGACGGCTTTCGACAAGCTGCTGTTTAAGCACATCGGCCATGTTGGTAGCAATAAAGTCCGTAGTTTCTGGCTGGGGCTGACCCGCGGGCGTACCAGCAGTACCCCGACTCGCGATACCACACGCCGTTACTACCAGCACATGAACCGTCTGAGCGCCAACCTGGCGCTGCTGTCCGACGTCTCCATGGCGGTGCTTGGCGGCAGTCTGAAACGTCGTGAACGTATTTCTGCCCGCCTGGGCGACGTTCTGAGCCAGCTCTATCTCGCCTCGGCAGTGCTGAAACGCTATGACGATGAAGGACGCAATGAAGCCGATCTCCCGCTGGTCCATTGGGGCGTTCAGGATGCACTGTATCAGGCAGAGCAGGCCATTGATGAACTGCTGAAGAACTTCCCGAATCGTCTGGTGGCTGGCGCCCTGCGCCTCGCAATCTTCCCGACCGGTCGTCACTATCAGGCGCCGTCCGATAAGCTGGACCATAAGGTAGCAAAAATTCTGCAGGAGCCGAGCGCCACGCGTTCTCGCATCGGTCGTGGTCAGTACCTGACGCCGGACGAGCACAACCCGGTTGGTCTGCTGGAAGCCGCGCTGCTGGATGTGATGGCTGCCGATCCAATTCATCAGCGCATCTGCAAAGAGCTGGGTAAAAACCTGCCGTTTACCCGTCTTGATGAGCTGGCCCGCAACGCGCTGGCCAAAGGGTTAATCGATCAGGACGAAGCCAATATCCTGACTCGTGCGGAAACCAGCCGTCTGCGCAGCATTAACGTTGACGATTTTGCCCCTGAGGAGTTAGCCACCAGGCCGGTAAAGCGGCCAGAGAAGTTCCGTAAGATTGAAGCAGCATAAAATAAGACACTAACCACATCACGAGCACCACCAGGGCGGGGGAGTTCCCCCGCCTTTTTTCATTTTTTTAACAAAAAATTCCGCAAGATATCGAGAGACTGATATGGTGTTAAAATTACCCTGATGCCCTAATGATGATGGAGTTCACCACTGTGCCTGGCCTGAAAATTACGTTGTTGCAACAACCGCTGGTGTGGATGGATGGTCCAGCCAACCTGCGCCATTTCGACCGTCAACTGGAAGGGATTACCGGACGTGACATCATTGTTTTACCGGAAATGTTCACCACCGGATTTGCCATGGAGGCAGCAAAGCAGTCAATGCCACAGCACGAGGTAATTGACTGGATGCAGGCCAAAGCGGTACAAACCAACGCCCTGATTGCCGGCAGTGCCGCCCTGCAAACCGAACGTGGCCCGGTAAACCGCTTCCTGCTGGTAACCCCTGACGGCACCCTCCACTTCTATGATAAACGTCACCTGTTCCGCATGGCCGAAGAGCATCATCATTATGAGGCGGGTAACGAGCGGGTGGTGTTTGAATGGCGCGGCTGGCGGATTCTGCCGCTGGTCTGTTATGACCTGCGTTTCCCGGTATGGTCGCGTAATCATAACGACTATGATTTAGCGCTCTACGTTGCCAACTGGCCAGCCCCGCGCTCGCTGCACTGGCAGTCCCTGCTGGTGGCTCGTGCCATCGAAAACCAGGCCTACGTTGCCGGCTGCAACCGTGTCGGTACGGATGGCAATGGTCATCACTACCGTGGTGATAGCCGAATTATCAGCCCGCAGGGTGAAATTCTGGCTACCGCGGATCCCCACCAGGCCACCCGCCTGGACGCCGAACTATCGCTGAGCGCGCTGAAAGAGTACCGCGAGAAATTTCCCGCCTGGCAGGACGCAGATCCGTTCACCCTGAACTAATCGCCCGCCTCCCCCCGCTGGTCGGGGGGAAACCTGTCGTTTATCCACTCGCCCTGCCCGGCATTTTTCTTGCCCGCCGGCAACAATAATAACCGTCATATACCCTAAATAATTCAAGTTGCATAAAGGCGGCAAGGCCGTGCATCCCCAGGAGCTTACACAGGTAAGTGACTGGGGTGCGCGGGTACCGCCAACACCTATGCAGCTTGAAGTATGACGGGTATAAATAATATTTTTCTGGACGGATTATTTCTGTTCTACACTCATTAAGTGGATAAAATTCAACAAGAACGTGTCCCATTTTTTCATGACTTTCAGTATTTTTTAAAATGATTCCATCTCAGTCCTGGTCCGGCTTTCCCCCTGGCCGGCTCGGTTGTGCGCGCATGCTCAGCGAGAAAAAACCATTATGGAAAATAATAATCTGCTTATTGTTGAAAAAAGACTGGTTGCCCGTTTTATGGATATGTTCATTCGCTTTGGACTTATCCTGGCATTAGCCTCCTTCTGCTATACCGTATTTTCACCGTTTATTAATATGATGTTGTGGGCGGTGATCCTCGCAGTCACTCTCTATCCGTTACACCAGTATTTTGCCGCCAGACTGGGCGGAAAACAGGGCTGGGCCTCAACGTTAATTGTCCTGCTTGGTATTGTGCTGATCGTCGCGCCAACGGTGCTGATGATTAGCTCCCTCGCCGAGAGTGCCAGCGCGATGATTGATAAACTCAGCGGTCAATCCTTTGCCGTTCCGCCACCGCCGGAAAAAGTCGCCGCCATACCTATCGTTGGAGAAAAAATAAGTACCCTGTGGTTGAAAGCCTCCAGCGATCTGCCGGGGCTGATTAGCAGCTACCGCACGCAAATAGGCGATGTCGCCAAAGGTATCCTCAGCGTGCTTGCCAGCATGGGGGGAGGCATCCTGGGCTTTATTCTCTCGTTTATCGTGGCCGGTATCATCATGGCGTGGGGAGCTTCCGGCGCGAATAGCGCCAGACGTATCGCCATCCGTCTGACAGATGAGAGAAAGGGCCAGTCACTCGTGAAATTGTGCACCAGCACGATTCGTGCGGTGGCCCAGGGCGTCATCGGTGTCGCGCTGATCCAGGCGCTGCTGGTGGGCGTCATCATGATCGTGGCAGGCATTCCAGCAGTGGGGATTTTCTTTGTTCTGGCACTGATCCTCGGGATCGCGCAAATTCCGGTGATTCTGGTGACGGCTCCGGCCATTGCCCTGATGTGGAGCTTCGGCGATCACGGCACCGTCATGGATATCGTCTATACCATTTTACTGATCATTGCCGGGATGGCCGATAACGTGCTTAAGCCCCTGCTGCTCGGTCGCGGCGTGGATGCCCCGATGCCGGTGGTGCTGCTCGGCGCCTTAGGCGGGATGGCCGCCAGCGGTATACTCGGCATGTTTATTGGTGCAACCTTGCTCTCTCTTGGCTACCGTATTTTTATGTCCTGGGTCGACGACGGGCAGATTGCCAATGGCCAGACCGTCGTCATACCGGACGACAAAGATGCTCCATGACGGCCATGCCAGGCGCCTCCTGTTCACCGGAGGCGCCTGCCTTGTCATCAGCGCATGCACGACGCTGGGACCTGACTATCATCCGCCGAAAACGCCGGAGCTGACGCAGTGGCAACCGGCGACGCAGCGGATCGCGTCCCGCTCAACCTACGCCGATTACACCCAGTGGTGGACTCAGCTCAACGACCCAACCCTAACGGCGCTGATCAACGAAGCCCTGCGCAAGAACCCGGATGTTAAAATTGCTGGTTTGCGCCTGCTGGAATCCCGGGCGCAACTGGGGATCGCGGAGAGTTTACTGGGGCCACAGGCGACTATCGCCAGCGGCGATCTGCTCCGTACCGGGCAACAGCGTTCGGGCGATTACCGCTCGGGGAGTCGCTACAGCGCTGGCGTTAACCTCGGGTGGGAAATTGACTTCTGGGGCAAGTTTCAGCGTGGCGTCGAGTCCGCTGACGCCAGCTATTTTGCTACCCTCGCACAATATGACGATATTCAGGTGCTGATGGCCGCCCAGGTGGCACAGTGGTACGTCAACATCCGCATGCTGGAAGCCCGGCTGCACATTACCCGCAGCAATGCGAAGATCCAGCAGCGTAGCCTGCAGATCACCGAGCGGCTATTCCTCAGCGGCAACAGCGCTGAACTGGACGTCCAGCAGGCAAAAACGCAATACCTCTCAACGCTCTCCACCCTTCCCCAGTTGGAAACCGCTCTGGCACAAAGCCAGAACGCCCTGGGCGCCCTGCTGGCGCGGAAACCTGGCCCGCTGCCTGAGATGGCAACCCGGACCGGCGAGATCCCGCTGGGAGAACTCGCTTTAGTCTCCGAAATTCCGGCCGACCTGCTGCGTCGGCGCCCCGATGTCAGAGCCGCAGAGCGGCAACTGGCCGCCCAGTCAGCGCTGATCGGCGTCGCAGAGAGCGAACTCTATCCGTCAATTTCACTGATCGGCAGCGTCGGGATCAGCGGGCAAACCCAAACCAGTAGCGCACTGAGCTGGGCGGTCGGGCCGACCTTCAGCTGGAATCTGCTCGATCGCGGCAGACTGGGTAATCAGGTGCTGGTGCAGGATGCCCGCTTTCTTCAGCTGCACGAACGCTATCGCGATACCGTCTTTCAGGCCGCGCGCGAGGTCGATGATGCGGCCATTGCCTAT
Organism: Klebsiella sp. R390; assembly: GCF_051131745.1. Lineage (NCBI taxonomy): Bacteria > Pseudomonadati > Pseudomonadota > Gammaproteobacteria > Enterobacterales > Enterobacteriaceae > Klebsiella > Klebsiella sp. R390. The sequence goes on from NZ_CP180445.1 coordinate 1,697,280, forward strand.
GCCAATGATAAAGACGAGATCGCCTTGCTGATCCAGACGGGGAGCGCGGCCAGCCGCTCCCTGGCGATTGCCAACACGCAGTATCGTGAGGGGATGGCCGACTTTCAGCGCGTGCTCGATTCACAGCGTGCGCTGTTTAACCAACAAGAACGCCTGGTCAGCAGCCGCGGCGCGGCAATGCGCGACCTGATCGCCCTGTATAAAGCGCTGGGCGGCGGATGGGAAAAAGGGCGAGAGCGCCCGATCGTCGATGCCGAAACCGAATCGCACCTGCGCCAGCGTGATAACTGGCTGCCGCTGCTGAATACCCCGCTTCCTTCCGCTACCGCCCCTACAGAAGGTTTTTCGCCATGAACGCGTCATCCTCTTCAGCAGGCCAGGCCAGCCGTCGCACGGCTATCGGCCTGGTTATCCTGATCGTGCTGCTCTTGTGCGGATATTTAGTCACCGACAGGCTAACGCCCTATACCTCCCAGGCCAGGGTCCAGGCCTTCGTGATCCCGGTGGCGGCAGAAGTCACCGGGCAGATAAAGAAAGTCTATGTTCGTGACAATCAGCGGGTTACCGCAGGTGAACCGTTATTTGAAATCGATCCTGAACCCTATGATATCGCCCTGGCGCGTGCGCGCTCGGACTACACCACAGTGCTCAGTTCGGTAAAAGCCGGCAACCAAAGCGTCGTGGCGGCACAGGCCGGTCTGCAGGCTGCCACCACCGCTTACCAGAATGCCGCCAAAGATGCCGAGCGTCAGGAACGGCTCTACCGTGAAGACCCCGGCACTATTTCCGTGCGCCGCCTCGAAATTGCCCAGGCCACCCGGGAGACGGCGCGCAGCCAGATGGCTGCTGCAGCCGCCGACGTGCGCCGGGCCATCGAAGCGGCTGGCGCTGCCGGAGACGATAATTCGCAGCTGTTAAGCGCCGCCGCGACGGTACGTAAAGCCGAGCTGGACCGTAATAAAAGCACCGTGCTCGCCGGCAGCAGCGGACTGATTACCGATTTACGCAGCGAAGTCGGTCAGTTTGTGGGGGCAGGAGCCCCGGTCATGACGCTGATCGCCATCAATGATGTCTGGATCAACGCTGACATGACCGAAAATAATCTCGGGCACATCCGGCCCGGCAACGAGGTGGAGATTCTGCTCGACAGCATGCCGGGGCGGCTTTTCAAAGGGGAGATCGTCAGCATCGGCTATGGCATCAATGCCTCGCAAGCCCAGCCGGCTGGCGTGCTCCCCACGGTGGAGAACAACCGCGACTGGCTCCGCCAGGCGCAACGTTTTCCGGTAAAGATAGCTTTCGTCAGCAATGATATGCCCCCGTCCACCAGCCTGCGGGTCGGCGGGCAGGCCGATATTGTGGTGTACACCAGCACCAGTTGGCTACTCAACGCCCTGGGCTCGCTCTATATCCGCGTAATGAGCCTGTTTTCCTGGCTCTATTAAGGTGAATGATGCATAACGCAGACCGTGCGGTACTGAGGATCGGCGCAGGCACCGCCGTGGCGACGCTGGTCTGCTTCGCTAGCGCGCTGCCCATGCCGCACCTCGGCTGTATCATGGCCTGGATCGTGCTGTGCCAGGGGAAGCCATTGCCGCTGAAGAAGGGCATCGTAATCGGCTGTGTACTGAGCGTCACCATGGTGGGCGGCGTTCTGATGGTGCCACTACTCACCTATTATGCCTTGCCTGCCGTCCTGCTCACGGCGCTGCTGCTATATCAGCTTATGGTCATGGGATTGAGCGGCAAGGCCACGCTGTCGATGCTGCTGGTGGTCGCGGTCGCAATCATTCCTGTCGCCGGGCTGGTCGATCAGGCGCTGGCAATCGGTCTGGCGCAGATGCTGGGGATCGGCTTTATCACCGGGACGTTGGTTAATGGCCTGGCGGTGGCGTTGTTCCCTCCACTGCCACAACCCGCTTCGGCTCCGCCCGTCCCTCCGCTCCCGACGGTCAGCGCAGTGCACGCCAGAGCATTACGTGCGGTGATAATTGTGCTGCCGGTGTGGCTGCTGGCTTTGAGCCACCCAACGTTTTACATCCCGGCGGTGATGAAAACCGTCATGCTGGCGCAGCAGGCAACGACGCTTGAAAGCAAAACGTCAGGAAGAGAGCTGGTACTGTCAACGCTACTGGGGGCGTTACTGGCGCTGGGGTTATGGTTCGGCCTTAGCCTCTGGCCATCGCTGCTGATGCTGGTCCTCTGGCTGGGGCTGGCAAGCCTGTGGGTCGCCCGCCGTCTGGTTCGCCTGAGCGCGAGCCGCTTTCCCCCCTCTTTCTGGAGTAACGTCTGGATAACCGCGCTGATCCTCTTTGGCCCGGCAATCCAGGATAGCGCCTCCGGCAAGGATGTCTGGACCGCCGCCGCCATGCGTTGTGCGCTGTATATCATCATCGCGCTGTATGGCTGGGCCTGTATCGCCCTCCTGGAGCGCTGGCGTCCTCTGCCCTCCCCTTCAACAGCACCGCATCCTGGAGAGTAAAATGTTGCTTCCGCTGCTGACGGGCATGCCCGTCATTCTGTGTAATATGCTTCTGCAATCGCTGGTTTCCGTGTGGTGTATCCGCTTTTATCTCAAGCGGTTTCAGCGCAAAGAGGGGTTATTTGCCGGGGTACTGGCGCTTTTTGGGACGATCATCATTATTTTGATGGGCAATCTGCTGCAAATTTTGCTGTGGGGAGTCTTGTTTGTCTGGCTGGGCGAGTTTCCGACGCTGCTGGAGGCGGTGTATCACTCCGGCGTTAATTTCGCGACGCTGGGGTATGGCGATGTGGTCATGAGCGTCAGATGGAAACTGCTGGGCCCGCTGGAGGCGGTTAACGGTGCGTTGATGATCGGTCTGTCCGGCGCCTGTATGCTGGCGGTGATGCAGCATCACATTCGTAAACAGTTGAAATACATGAAATGAGGTTGATGAACCCGGGCTCTAGTTCCTGAAACGACGAAAGCCTGAATCATTGCTGATTCAGGCTTTCTGAATAGTGGCGGAACGGACGGGACTCGAACCCGCGACCCCCTGCGTGACAGGCAGGTATTCTAACCGACTGAACTACCGCTCCACTTACTGTTCCCTTGGGAACGAGGCGAATATTACGGATTCCCCGTAATCTCGTCAACGCTTTTTCTACACTTTTGAATCAGTTGCTGCAAAAATCGCCCGACAGATGATTTTTACAGCATTTTCCAGCACATCAGGCACGCCACAGGCAGCTTCCGCCTTTCTTCTGCACCAGATCGAGTCGGGATTCGTGGTCCACGATCTCGTCATCGGTGGCATAAACGACGCGCAATTTACTGGCCGCACGGACAACCCGCTGTATTCCCATTTCACCAGCCTGCTGCTGCCCCTCACCTTCCATTGAAAATGCCATGGTCGTCTGACCACCGGTCATCATCAGATAGACGTCGGCCAGGATCTGGGCATCGAGTAATGCCCCGTGCAACGTTCGCTTGCTGTTGTCTATTTCATAGCGGGAGCATAACGCATCAAGGCTGTTGCGCTTGCCGGGGAACATTTTCCGCGCCAGCGCGAGGCTATCGGTGACTTTACAGAAGGTGTTCGTTTTCGCAATACCGCGATTCAGCTTGCTGAATTCATAGTCCATAAAGCCGATATCAAACGATGCGTTATGGATGACCAGCTCCGCACCGCGGATATAGTCCATAAACTCGTCGGCGACATCCGCAAACAGCGGTTTATCCATCAGGAATTCGTCGGCAATCCCGTGGACGCCGAAGGCTTCCGGATCCACCAGCCGGTCCGGTTTCAGATAAACATGGAAATTGTTCCCGGTGAGGCGGCGGTTAATCACCTCCACCGCGCCGATCTCAATGATCTTGTGTCCCTCGTAGTGCGCACCGATCTGGTTCATACCAGTGGTTTCAGTATCGAGAACAATCTGTCGTGTAATTGCAGTGCTCATATCGGTCATTTATGTCAGACTTGCCGTTTATCTATCGATATCAATTACAGGAAGTCTACCAGAGATGCTTAAACAGGTAGAAATTTTCACCGATGGTTCATGTCTGGGAAATCCAGGACCTGGCGGCTACGGTGCGATTTTACGCTATCGTGGCAAGGAAAAAATTTTTAGTCAGGGCTATCACCTTACCACCAATAACCGGATGGAGATGATGGCGGCGATCGTCGCGCTCGAAGCGCTGAAAGAACAGTGCGAAGTCATCCTCAGTACCGACAGCCAGTACGTGCGCCAGGGAATTACCCAGTGGATCCATAACTGGAAAAAACGCGGCTGGAAAACCGCCGACAAAAAACCGGTCAAGAATGTCGATCTGTGGAAACGCCTGGATACCGCGCTCGGCCAGCATCAAATCCGCTGGGAATGGGTCAAGGGCCACGCCGGACACCCGGAAAACGAGCGCTGTGATGAGCTGGCGCGAGCAGCCGCCTCCAGCCCAACGCAAAGCGATGTTGGCTACCAGCCGGAAAGCTAATTCTGCCCGTTACGCCACTGCCGCGTGGCGCCGACCGTCTGGCGCAGCTGGGTTTTTGCTTTCCCGGATTTCATCGGGTTTAAGGTCAATGGAATAGTACGTTTGCGGGCAATGATGAGCTGCAGACAGCCAAGCGCCGGCAGGTGCGCACTGAGCAGCTTGCCGCCGTGCCGGGACCAGGGCAGAACCTGATAGCGACCATAGTGCAGCACCTCAAAATTCAGCAACGCCAGCCAGTCCAGCTGGCGGGTTAGCGTAAACATCCTGCTGTTATAAGGCGTGGCTTTACGTAATACCGGCATCACCTTACGCAGACCCATCAGGCTGACGGGGTTAAAACCGGTCAAAATGATCCAGCCATCATCAATCAACACCCGGTCAGCTTCGCGCAACAGTCGGTGCGGATCGTTGCACCACGGCAACGTGTGCGCCAGCAGGCAGGCATCCACCGACTTTTCGGCAAAGGGAAGATGGAGCGGATCGGCCTGCACCTGCATCGGGTTACCCTGTAGGGAGACATTAACCTGATGGGAGATAGCGCAAGCTTCGGTGTTGATTTCAGCGCTCAGATTGCCAATCTTAAGCAAATGAAAGCCATATAATTTAGCCAGCCACGGTTTCATCTCCCGTTCCAGCGATTCGCGATAGTATTCGCCCCAGGGCATACTCGACCAATGCTCTGGCGCTGTGACAGTCTGAGGTACCCTTGCCGGCTTCATCGCAACCTTCCGCTTCGCTTTGAGAGGTAATTAATGAATCTTATCAGCATTCCCGCATTTCAGGACAACTACATCTGGGTTCTTAGTGAGGATAGCGGCCGTTGTCTGATCGTCGACCCGGGCGACGCGGCACCGGTGCTGGCCGCTATTGCGGAAAACCACTGGCAGCCGGAAGCCATTTTGCTGACCCACCACCATCACGATCATGTTGGCGGCGTCAAACAACTGTGTGATGCCTTCCCAGAGATAGTGGTTTACGGACCGGCAGAAACCCAGGATAAAGGTGCAACCCAGTTGGTCAATGATGGCGATCGGCTGACTATCCTGGGCCACGAATTCTCTATTTTTTCCACGCCAGGTCACACTTTAGGACACGTCTGTTTCTACAGCAAACCTTATCTTTTTTGTGGCGACACTTTGTTTTCAGGCGGTTGCGGCAGGCTCTTTGAAGGAACACCAGAGCAAATGTATCAATCACTTACAAGAATAAACGAACTTCCAGGCGAGACACTGATTTGTTGCGCGCATGAGTATACTTTAGCAAACATGAAGTTTTCGTTGAGTGTCCTGCCATATGATGTGGATATAAATGATTACTATCATAAAGTTAATGAGTTACGTGCAAAAAAACAAAAAACACTCCCCGTTACTCTGAAAAATGAGCGACGTATAAATGTATTTTTACGTACAGATGATGATGATTTAATTAAAGAAATTTCAAAAGAAACAAATTTGCAACACTCTGTACAGAGATTTGCATGGTTAAGGTCAAAGAAAGATAACTTCTGATATTTAACGCTTGTCATTCGTAGCCTTCACCGTTATTCTTGCTCGTCTTTTAAGCAACTATTGACCACACACATGAAGGCACGAGCGATATTACTCGCCTCTGTCCTGCTTGTAGGTTGCCAGGCCAATCGGGATGGTAACGTACAACAGCACGCACAGAGCCTTTCTGCGGCTAGTCAAGGGGAAGCAGGTAAGTTCACAAGTCAAGCGCGCTGGTTAGATGATGGAACCTTCTACGCGCAAGACCAGGATCTGTGGGCTTCGATAGGCGACGAGCTAAAGATGGGAATTCCGGAAAATCCCCGGATTCGCGAACAAAAACAGAAGTATTTACGTAATAAGAGCTATCTCCACGATGTAACTTTACGGGCAGAGCCGTATATGTACTGGATAGCCGGGCAAGTTAAGAAACGTAACATGCCAATGGAACTGGTATTACTACCCATAGTGGAGAGCGCTTTTGACCCGCACGCAACGTCTGGCGCCAATGCCGCAGGCATCTGGCAGATCATTCCGAGCACCGGGCGCAATTATGGTTTGAAACAGACCCGCAGCTATGATGCGCGTCGTGATGTCGTCGCTTCTACTACGGCGGCCTTAAACATGATGCAGCGTCTGAACAAGATGTTCGATGGCGACTGGTTATTAACCGTCGCGGCGTACAACAGCGGCGAAGGTCGGGTTCTGAAAGCAATGAAGTCGAACCGTTCACGTGGTAAACCCACTGATTTCTGGTCGCTTCCGTTGCCGCAAGAAACCAAGGTGTACGTTCCAAAAATGCTGGCGTTGAGCGATATTCTCAAAAACAGCAAGCGTTATGGCGTGAAGCTGCCGACGGCAGACGAAAGCCGCGCGTTGGCACGTGTTAGCCTCGACAGTCCGGTTGATATTAGCCAGTTGGCAGACATGGCGGGTATGCCTGTCGGCAAGCTGAAAACGTTCAATGCAGGCGTCAAAGGCTCAACGCTGGGCGCAAGTGGGCCAAAGTATGTCATGGTGCCACAGAAGCACGCTGCTCAGCTGCGTGAATCTCTGGCATCTGGTGACATTGCTGCCGTGCAGCCCACGGAGCTTGCGGACAACACGCCGCTGACCAGTCGGAGCTACAAAGTCCGTTCAGGCGATACCATGTCCGGGATTGCATCTCGTCTTGGTGTCTCGACGAAAGATCTGCAGCAGTGGAATAAGCTGCGCGGGTCAGGACTGAAAGTCGGTCAGAATCTGGTAATTGGCGCGGGCAGCAGTGCTGAACGTCTTGCCAGCAACAGCGGTAGCATCACCTATCGCGTGCGTAAAGGTGATTCGTTGTCGAGCATTGCAAAACGTCACGGCGTGAATACACGCGATCTGATGCGCTGGAATAACGGCACTGACGATCTGAAGCCAGGCGATCAGCTGACGCTGTTTGTGAAAAACAGCAACCGGCCTGATTCCTGATACGGCTGAATGAAAAAAAAGGCACCGGATCCCGGTGCCTTTTTGTTTTATACCGCTTTATGCGCCTCAAACATGATTGTATCGCTGGTAAATGAGCCATCTTCCTGCAATGCGAAATAGGCTTTTACCTCTGCGGACGCGCTCTCCTGATATAAACGAATGGCTTCCACCAGCGGCGCTGGCGTGCGCATACGCGCCACCCATGAGGTGAACTCCAGCGGCAAACGGTCGGTCAGCAGATGATTGGTCACCAGCCCGGCCTCATTAGTCAGCGCCAGCCACTCACCGCTGGAATAATTACGTACGTGGGAGGTATCGCGCAGTGCTTCAACGGTTTGCAGCCATACGTCACGTACCGGGTGCCCGGGAGACATGACGTCCATCATAATCACCACCCCGCCAGGCTTCAGAACGCGTTTTACCTCGCGCAACGCTTGACCAACGTCATGCCAGTGGTGCGCAGAATAACGGCTTATCACCACCTCAAAGCTGGCATCCGCAAACGGCAGCGCTTCGGCATAGCCTTGCTGCGTCACGACATTCGACAGCCCTTTATCCTGAGCGGCCTGGGTGACCACCTCCAGCATCTGGCTGGATAAATCATACGCCGTGACTTTGGCTACCTGACCCGCGGCGGCAAAGCTGGCATGCCCGGCACCGCATCCCATATCCAACACATGGGCATGGGGGAAATCAGCCAGCCGTTCGGCCAGGCGTTGCAGATCGCGTCCGGATGCATGGACGGCGCTGGTCAGGTACGCACTGGCCTGTGAACCAAACTGCTGTTCGACGTTGTCATGATGAGAGCGTGTTGTCATGGTGTTGTTGTCCTTCGGTTGTTTGAATAATAAAGGCGGACGACTGGTGGTGCAGGTCCGCCCCATGGCAGACCTGACGTACCTCTATTAATCAGGTTTGCCGGGACTGAATTCGACTAGTAGTGGGTTGTGGTCTGAGGCGCGAGTCACCAGCACGGAAGCATCGTGCACGCTTAACCCACGATAGAACACAAAATCGAGCGGACGACCAAACGCACGGCGGCGCTGATCGTCAGGGAAACGGACTTCACGCAGCGACATTTCGCGCGCAAAGCGATAGAGCGCGTTCATTCGCGGACGGCTCCAGGCATTAAAATCACCGGCCATGATCACCGGTCCACTGTGGTGGGCAATCTGATCGCCAATGGGCAACAGCTGCTTGCTGTAGACATCGACGCCCAGGCTGAAGTTAACCGCGTGAATATTAACGACCATCAGCAAACACATGTCCGGCAGCGGATAAACGGTGACTAACGCAGATTTCGCCAGACGCAGAATCGGCTCACGCTCGCGCAGGGGGCAGCAATAGACCGGATGAGCCGAAGCCAGCGTCATCACGCCGGAGGGATGCTGCGGCAGGACCAAAGCAGGCACCTGATCGGCCGCCAGATAATTCGTCGTGGCAAACCTCACCATTTCAGGGGTGGTTTGCGCTTCCTGTAACAGCACCAGATGCGCGTCTTTACCGAAGTTATTGAGAACGGACTTCCACTCAGCACGCTGCTGCTTAAAGATATTCCACACCAGTACGCGGATTTTTTCATCGGTGCTTAACGGCACGCCGCTAGAGAATGCCGGAGTCACGCCAGCAAACGACCCCGGAGGCAAAATTCTCTCCGCGGGCTGTCCGGCGACGTAGCGCATGGCATAAGTATTCTTTCGCAATTTAGGCATCAAACCTCAATAACAGGGAACCAGCCTGACTGCGGCTGGTTCTTCTGTTATAGGGACTTTCGCAGGCACTTTCAATGCAATTCGCGAGAAACCTTTACCCTTCTACCGTCGCAACCTTTGCTGGCTGGGACTTATCCAGGCGCCCGCTCAGGGCAACCAGCAGCAGCGCTGCAAGCACTATCACCGCGCCAATCCATGGCGTCTCGGCCAGCCCATAACGTTCGACAGTTTGTCCACCAATGAGTGAACCTAAGGCGATACCGATGTTAAACGCCGCAATATTCAGGCCGGAGGCAACGTCAACGGCCGCAGGGGTATATTGCTCCGCTTTCTGTACCACATACACCTGCAGGCCCGGCACATTGCCGAAAGCAAAAATGCCCATCACCAGCACCGTCGCCAGCGCCGCGTACTGAATGCTGGCGGTAAACTGGAATACCAGCAGCAGAACCACCAACGCGGCAAAGATAAGCTTCAGCGCTGCCACGGCCCCATGCTTATCGGCCAGTTTGCCGCCCCAGACGTTACCAATCGCAACAGAGATACCGTAGCCGAGCAGAATCCAGCTCACCGTGGAGGGGCTAAACCCGGCCAGTTCCTGCATCATCGGGGCGAGGAAAGTAAACGCGGTGAAGACGCCACCATATCCCAATGCCGTAATGGCATAAATCATCAGCAAACGCGGTTGAGTCAGGACTTTAAGCTGATCCCGCAGGCTCGCACTGGCGCGGGCAGGAATCGTATTCGGCACCAGAATAAGGCTACTCACCAGGGCAATGACGCCAAGGATCGATACCGCCAGGAAGGTTTCACGCCAGCCAAAATGCTGACCGATAAAGGTCCCGACCGGCACGCCGGTAACCAGCGCTACGGTTAAACCGCCAAACATAATGGCAATGGCCGAGGCGGCTTTCTCTTTCGGCACCAGGCTGGTGGCGATCGTAGAACCGATGGAGAAGAACACGCCATGCGCCAGGCCGGTCAACAGGCGGGCAAAGACCAGGGTTTCATAACCAGGAGCCTGCCAGGCCAGCAGGTTACCGGCGGTAAACAGCACCATCAACGCCAGCAACAGTTGTTTACGCGGCATACGCCCGGTCAGTGCGGTCAGCACCGGGGCACCAATCGCCACACCCAGGGCATAAATAGAAACCAGCAGGCCGGCAGAAGGCAGCGAGATCGCAAGTTGTTGTGCAATGGTGGGAACCAGGCCCACAATCACAAACTCTGTGGTGCCAATAGCAAAGGCACCGATAGTTAAAGCAAGTAGCGCCAGTGGCATAATTCACTCCGTATCATCAGGATTAAGATGACACGCAGTATGCGGCGATGTTTAAATAACAAAAACCATCAAAATCTCAATAGAATTTTGCCACAGGTGCAACAATGCGAGCCACGTCAGAAGAGATTGCCATCTTTATCGCCGTCGTTGAAAGCGGCAGCTTTAGCCGGGCGGCAGAGCAACTGGGTCACGCCAATTCCGCCGTCAGTCGGGCGGTAAAAAAACTGGAATCGAAACTTGGCGTCAGTCTGTTAAACCGGACGACTCGTCAGCTTAGTCTGACCGAGGAAGGAGAACGCTATTTCCGCCGCATGCAGGTGGTTCTGCAGGAAATGGCAGCAGCAGAGAACGAACTGCTGGAGACCAGGACGACGCCGAGGGGTTTGTTGCGTGTGGATGCCGCCACGCCTGTAATGCTGCATTTCCTGATGCCCCTCATCAAACCTTTTCGTGAACGCTATCCGGAGATGACTCTGGCTCTGGTGTCATCGGAAACCTTCATTAACCTGATTGAGCGTAAAGTTGATGTGGCGATCCGCGCCGGTACCTTGACGGACTCCAGCCTTCGAGCGCGTCCGCTTTTTAGCAGCTACCGGAAAATTATCGCCTCGCCGGACTATCTCGCGCGTCACGGCATGCCACAGCGGGTTGCTGACCTGAAGGATCATCAATGTCTGGGCTTTACCGAACCTGTCTCGCTGAATACGTGGCCCGTATCCTGCTGCGACGGTCAGCTGCTGGAAGTAAATTGTGAAATCGCGTCAAACAGCGGAGAGACTGTTAAGCAGCTATGCCTGGCGGGAAATGGCATTGCCTGCCTGTCGGACTATATGGTGAATGAGGAAATTGCGAGCGGGGACTTTGTTGAACTGCTGGCGGAGCACCGGTTACCGGTAGAGATGCCCTTCAGCGCGGTCTATTACAGTGACAGAGCCGTCAGCACGCGCATCAGAGCTTTTATCGACTTCCTGAGTGAGCATGCAAAACAGCTCCCGCAGGAGCTGTAATCACGTTTTATTGAGAAAGTTGCGTGCGGTCTTAACGATCAATCCCACGCGGGCGCAAGGCCTTCCGGGCTTACCAGCCGATCGTTACACTCCAGCCCGGCGATCGCCTGACGATCGTCGTCATCCAGCTGCAGATCCTGCGCGATCAGATTACTGGCCAGATTTTCGCGCTTTGTCGATGAAGGTATAACGGCATAGCCCTCCCCCATTGCCCAGGAGAGAATGACCTGTGCCGGTGTCGCGTTGTGTTTGGCTGCAATCGCGTTAATCACCTCATCTTTCAGCGCATGACCATATGCCAGCGTCATGTACGACGTGATATGAATACCGTGCGCTGTTGCCCACTCCACCACTTTGCGGTTTTTCAAATACGGGGAGAGCTCTATCTGATTGGTCGCGATATGTTCCGCACCAATGGCTGCTATTGCACGCTCCATCAACGGGATCGTAAAGTTGGAGATACCGATCTGGCGAGTCAGGCCCAGCGCTTTCGCTTCCAGCAGGGCTGGCATAAACTCTTCGACGGCCACCGCATCATTGGGGGATGGCCAGTGGATTAGGGTCAGATCGACATAATCGGTCCGCAGCTTTTGCAGACTCTCTCTAAGGCTGGCGATAAGCTGGTCTTTGCCCAGGTTTTCAATCCAGATTTTGGTGGTGATAAACAGCTCATCACGAGCAACGCCACTTTCCTCAATGGCCTGACCGACAGCCGCTTCATTTTCATAAATCTGAGCCGTATCAATCGCACGATATCCCAGTTCCAGAGCCGTTTTAACCGACGCGATAACAACCTCATCTTTAAGACGGAAGGTTCCAAGACCAAATGCAGGGATTGTCATAAATGTCCTCGTTTTTCTTTATACAGGCGAATTAAGGTCATTATGTTCACGATACAGCGATAGAAAAAGATCGATAAAAGCAGAAGATTTTTGCTAATACAGCAAAAGTTAAGGGATAGTTCAGTTGTAAACGGGGGACGAATTTCAGACGAAAAAAAACCGTATCGCTTTACAGCGATACGGCTTCTTAATAAGACAGGATGTATAAAAACAACCTGAATAATAAGTGGCGGAACGGACGGGACTCGAACCCGCGACCCCCTGCGTGACAGGCAGGTATTCTAACCGACTGAACTACCGCTCCACCGAATTTCTTTACAACAACCGGTTTATTGCCCCGGTTTCACTGCTAATTTGATGCCTGGCAGTTCCCTACTCTCACATGGGGAGACCCCACACTACCATCGGCGCTACGGCGTTTCACTTCTGAGTTCGGCATGGGGTCAGGTGGGACCACCGCGCTATCGCCGCCAGGCAAATTCTGTTATCAGGATGCTAAAAGCACCCCAACTAATCTGTATCAGGCTGAAAATCTTCTCTCTGTCCACCAAAACAGCTTTGGCGTTGTAAGGTTAAGCCTCACGGTTCATTAGTATCGGTTAGCTCAACGTATCGCTACGCTTACACACCCGACCTATCAACGTCGTCGTCTTCAACGTTCCTTCAGGACTCTCAAGGAGTCAGGGAGAACTCATCTCGGGGCAAGTTTCGTGCTTAGATGCTTTCAGCACTTATCTTTTCCGCATTTAGCTACCGGGCAATGCCATTGGCATGACAACCCGAACACCAGTGATGCGTCCACTCCGGTCCTCTCGTACTAGGAGCAGCCCCCCTCAATTCTCCAGCGCCCACGGCAGATAGGGACCGAACTGTCTCACGACGTTCTAAACCCAGCTCGCGTACCACTTTAAACGGCGAACAGCCGTACCCTTGGGACCTACTTCAGCCCCAGGATGTGATGAGCCGACATCGAGGTGCCAAACACCGCCGTCGATATGAACTCTTGGGCGGTATCAGCCTGTTATCCCCGGAGTACCTTTTATCCGTTGAGCGATGGCCCTTCCATTCAGAACCACCGGATCACTATGACCTGCTTTCGCACCTGCTCGCGCCGTCACGCTCGCAGTCAAGCTAGCTTATGCCATTGCACTAACCTCCTGATGTCCGACCAGGATTAGCTAACCTTCGTGCTCCTCCGTTACTCTTTGGGAGGAGACCGCCCCAGTCAAACTACCCACCAGACACTGTCCGCAACCCGGATCACGGGTCTACGTTAGAACATCAAACATTAAAGGGTGGTATTTCAAGGTTGGCTCCACGCAGACTGGCGTCCACGCTTCAAAGCCTCCCACCTATCCTACACATCAAGGCTCAATGTTCAGTGTCAAGCTATAGTAAAGGTTCACGGGGTCTTTCCGTCTTGCCGCGGGTACACTGCATCTTCACAGCGAGTTCAATTTCACTGAGTCTCGGGTGGAGACAGCCTGGCCATCATTACGCCATTCGTGCAGGTCGGAACTTACCCGACAAGGAATTTCGCTACCTTAGGACCGTTATAGTTACGGCCGCCGTTTACCGGGGCTTCGATCAAGAGCTTCTCCTTACGGATAACCCCATCAATTAACCTTCCGGCACCGGGCAGGCGTCACACCGTATACGTCCACTTTCGTGTTTGCACAGTGCTGTGTTTTTAATAAACAGTTGCAGCCAGCTGGTATCTTCGACTGATTTCAGCTCCACGAGCAAGTCGCTTCACTTACCATCAGCGTGCCTTCTCCCGAAGTTACGGCACCATTTTGCCTAGTTCCTTCACCCGAGTTCTCTCAAGCGCCTTGGTATTCTCTACCTGACCACCTGTGTCGGTTTGGGGTACGATTTGATGTTACCTGATGCTTAGAGGCTTTTCCTGGAAGCAGGGCATTTGTTACTTCAGCACCGTAGTGCCTCGTCATCACACCTCAGCGTTAACAGAAGTCCGGATTTACCTAAACTTCCCGCCTACATGCTTAAACCGGGACAACCGTCGCCCGGCTAACATAGCCTTCTCCGTCCCCCTTCGCAGTAACACCGAGTACAGGAATATTAACCTGTTTCCCATCGACTACGCCTTTCGGCCTCGCCTTAGGGGTCGACTCACCCTGCCCCGATTAACGTTGGACAGGAACCCTTGGTCTTCCGGCGAGCGGGCTTTTCACCCGCTTTATCGTTACTTATGTCAGCATTCGCACTTCTGATACCTCCAGCAACCCTCACAGGCCACCTTCAACGGCTTACAGAACGCTCCCCTACCCAACAACACATAGTGTCGCTGCCGCAGCTTCGGTGCATGGTTTAGCCCCGTTACATCTTCCGCGCAGGCCGACTCGACCAGTGAGCTATTACGCTTTCTTTAAATGATGGCTGCTTCTAAGCCAACATCCTGGCTGTCTGTGCCTTCCCACATCGTTTCCCACTTAACCATGACTTTGGGACCTTAGCTGGCGGTCTGGGTTGTTTCCCTCTTCACGACGGACGTTAGCACCCGCCGTGTGTCTCCCGTGATAACATTCTTCGGTATTCGTAGTTTGCATCGGGTTGGTAAGTCGGGATGACCCCCTAGCCGAAACAGTGCTCTACCCCCGAAGATGAGTTCACGAGGCGCTACCTAAATAGCTTTCGGGGAGAACCAGCTATCTCCCGGTTTGATTGGCCTTTCACCCCCAGCCACAAGTCATCCGCTAATTTTTCAACATTAGTCGGTTCGGTCCTCCAGTTAGTGTTACCCAACCTTCAACCTGCCCATGGCTAGATCACCGGGTTTCGGGTCTATACCCTGCAACTTAACGCCCAGTTAAGACTCGGTTTCCCTACGGCTCCCCTATACGGTTAACCTTGCTACAGAATATAAGTCGCTGACCCATTATACAAAAGGTACGCAGTCACCTAACAAGTAGGCTCCCACTGCTTGTACGTACACGGTTTCAGGTTCTTTTTCACTCCCCTCGCCGGGGTTCTTTTCGCCTTTCCCTCACGGTACTGGTTCACTATCGGTCAGTCAGGAGTATTTAGCCTTGGAGGATGGTCCCCCCATATTCAGACAGGATACCACGTGTCCCGCCCTACTCTTCGAGTTCACAACGTGTGCATTTTAGTGTACGGGGCTATCACCCTGTACCGCCGGACTTTCCAGACCGTTCCACTAACACACGCGCTGATTCAGACTCTGGGCTCCTCCCCGTTCGCTCGCCGCTACTGGGGGAATCTCGGTTGATTTCTTTTCCTCGGGGTACTTAGATGTTTCAGTTCCCCCGGTTCGCTTCGTTAAGCTATGTATTCACTTAACGATAGTGTGACGAATCACACTGGGTTTCCCCATTCGGAAATCGCCGGTTATAACGGTTCATATCACCTTACCGACGCTTATCGCAGATTAGCACGTCCTTCATCGCCTCTGACTGCCAGGGCATCCACCGTGTACGCTTAGTCGCTTAACCTCACAACCCGAAGCTGTTTCGTAAAACAGTTCGCGTTGCGAAAATTTGAGAGACTCGAACACACCGCTTTTCCTTTCTTATTACGGAGAAAGGAAACAGTGTGTCGTTTCAATTTTCAGCTTGATCCAGATTTTTAAAGAGCAAATATCTCAAACGTGATTCCGGAGAACCAGTTTTGAGATATTGAGGTCGGCGACTTTCACTCACAAACCAGCAAGTGGCGTCCCCTAGGGGATTCGAACCCCTGTTACCGCCGTGAAAGGGCGGTGTCCTGGGCCTCTAGACGAAGGGGACACTGAAGTCTCAATCGCAAGACGCCTTGCTATTTACTTTTCATCAGACAATCTGTGTGGACACTACAAAGGCAGGTTCTTTCAGGTAAGGAGGTGATCCAACCGCAGGTTCCCCTACGGTTACCTTGTTACGACTTCACCCCAGTCATGAATCACAAAGTGGTAAGCGCCCTCCCGAAGGTTAAGCTACCTACTTCTTTTGCAACCCACTCCCATGGTGTGACGGGCGGTGTGTACAAGGCCCGGGAACGTATTCACCGTAGCATTCTGATCTACGATTACTAGCGATTCCGACTTCATGGAGTCGAGTTGCAGACTCCAATCCGGACTACGACATACTTTATGAGGTCCGCTTGCTCTCGCGAGGTCGCTTCTCTTTGTATATGCCATTGTAGCACGTGTGTAGCCCTACTCGTAAGGGCCATGATGACTTGACGTCATCCCCACCTTCCTCCAGTTTATCACTGGCAGTCTCCTTTGAGTTCCCGGCCGGACCGCTGGCAACAAAGGATAAGGGTTGCGCTCGTTGCGGGACTTAACCCAA
Source organism: Klebsiella sp. R390 (assembly GCF_051131745.1). Taxonomy (NCBI): domain Bacteria; kingdom Pseudomonadati; phylum Pseudomonadota; class Gammaproteobacteria; order Enterobacterales; family Enterobacteriaceae; genus Klebsiella; species Klebsiella sp. R390. Next base: position 1,713,834 of record NZ_CP180445.1, read on the forward strand.
CATTTCACAACACGAGCTGACGACAGCCATGCAGCACCTGTCTCAGAGTTCCCGAAGGCACCAAAGCATCTCTGCTAAGTTCTCTGGATGTCAAGAGTAGGTAAGGTTCTTCGCGTTGCATCGAATTAAACCACATGCTCCACCGCTTGTGCGGGCCCCCGTCAATTCATTTGAGTTTTAACCTTGCGGCCGTACTCCCCAGGCGGTCGACTTAACGCGTTAGCTCCGGAAGCCACTCCTCAAGGGAACAACCTCCAAGTCGACATCGTTTACAGCGTGGACTACCAGGGTATCTAATCCTGTTTGCTCCCCACGCTTTCGCACCTGAGCGTCAGTCTTTGTCCAGGGGGCCGCCTTCGCCACCGGTATTCCTCCAGATCTCTACGCATTTCACCGCTACACCTGGAATTCTACCCCCTCTACAAGACTCAAGCTTGCCAGTTTCAAATGCAGTTCCCAGGTTGAGCCCGGGGATTTCACATCTGACTTAACAAACCGCCTGCGTGCGCTTTACGCCCAGTAATTCCGATTAACGCTTGCACCCTCCGTATTACCGCGGCTGCTGGCACGGAGTTAGCCGGTGCTTCTTCTGCGAGTAACGTCAATCACTAAGGTTATTAACCTTAATGCCTTCCTCCTCGCTGAAAGTAACTTTACAACCCGAAGGCCTTCTTCATACACGCGGCATGGCTGCATCAGGCTTGCGCCCATTGTGCAATATTCCCCACTGCTGCCTCCCGTAGGAGTCTGGACCGTGTCTCAGTTCCAGTGTGGCTGGTCATCCTCTCAGACCAGCTAGGGATCGTCGCCTAGGTGAGCCATTACCCCACCTACTAGCTAATCCCATCTGGGCACATCTGATGGCATGAGGCCCGAAGGTCCCCCACTTTGGTCTTGCGACGTTATGCGGTATTAGCTACCGTTTCCAGTAGTTATCCCCCTCCATCAGGCAGTTTCCCAGACATTACTCACCCGTCCGCCGCTCGTCACCCGGAGAGCAAGCTCTCCTGTGCTACCGCTCGACTTGCATGTGTTAGGCCTGCCGCCAGCGTTCAATCTGAGCCATGATCAAACTCTTCAATTTAAGTTTGATGCTCGTGAATTAAACTTCGTAATGAATTACGTGTTCACTCAGAGACTTGGTATTCATTTTTCGTCCGAGGACGTTAAGAATCCATGTCACTTTGAGTGCCCACACAGATTGTCTGATAAATTGTTAAAGAGCAGTGCGACGGCGCTTAGCGCTCTGTCGCGAGGTGGCGTATATTACGCTTTCCTCTTTCAGAGTCAACCTCATTTTTCAGAAGTTTTCTCTTTCAACCCGGCAGCTTGTTTGCCGTTGTTCCGTGTCGATGGAGGCGCATTATAGGGAGCCAGCCGGGAATGACAAGCGGAAAAATGCATTTTTATTTCAACCGCTCATCTTTTATACGTAACGCTTATATTTGCTGCTTTTTGATAGCTTCAGGCAGGTCTGCAAGGCTATTCAATACCCAATCAGCGGCATTTTCCGCTTCTGGCGTGACAGGCTTGCCGGTGCGTACCAGTACTTTAGTCCCTATAGAAGCAGCCGCTGCAGCCTGCATGTCTTCAATTTTATCGCCAACCATATAAGAAGAGGCCATATCGATATGAAGGTAGTCACGCGCCGAGATAAACATCCCCGGGTGCGGCTTACGGCAATCACAGGTCTGACGATACTCTTCCACCGTCCCCTGCGGGTGATGCGGGCAATAATAGATACCGTCCAGATCAACACCGCGATCGGCCAGTGACCAGTCCATCCATTCCGTCAGCGTTTCAAACTGCGCTTCCGTGAACTTTCCGCGCGCGATGCCGGATTGATTGGTAACCACCACAAGGGCGAAACCCATCTCCTTTAATTGACGCATCGCATCAATAACACCATCGATAAATTCAAAGTTGTCGATTTCGTGGACATAGCCATGATCGACATTAATTGTGCCGTCACGGTCAAGAAAAATTGCAGGTACTGACTTTGCCACCGTTATGCTCCTGATAAAGGCTAGTCTGATTAGTATCGCATGTTTCGCTATGCAAGAAAGTGCTCATTATTCAGCTGCTGGATTGATTTAGACGTCTGGATGCCTTAACATCCATTTCATTGACAGGCATCGCCTGGACACGGCAGAAGAAAATGCCACGGCACACGGCTAAACGATAATAAATAACTGATGATTAAACTTTCGAATATCACCAAAGTGTTCCAGCAAGGGAATCGCACCATACAGGCGCTGAACGATGTCAGCCTGCATGTCCCTGCCGGACAAATTTATGGCGTTATCGGCGCATCTGGTGCTGGTAAAAGTACGCTTATTCGCTGCGTGAACCTGCTTGAACGCCCGACAGAAGGTAGCGTTCAGGTTGGCGGTCAGGAACTGACTGCGCTTTCTGAAAAAGAACTGACCCGCGCACGCCGCCAGATTGGCATGATTTTCCAGCACTTTAATCTGCTGGCTTCCCGTACCGTTTTTGGCAACGTCGCACTGCCGCTGGAACTGGACAACACTCCACAAGCAGAGATTAAACGTCGCGTGACCGAACTGTTGGATCTTGTTGGTCTAGCCGATAAACATGACAGCTACCCGGCCAACCTCTCCGGCGGGCAGAAACAACGTGTCGCGATTGCCCGCGCCCTGGCAAGCAACCCGAAGGTGCTGCTGTGTGATGAAGCCACCAGCGCCCTGGATCCGGCAACCACACGCTCCATCCTTGAGCTGTTGAAAGATATCAACCGTCGCCTTGGCCTGACGATTCTGCTGATCACCCACGAGATGGACGTCGTCAAACGCATCTGCGATTGCGTCGCGGTCATCAGCAACGGTCAGTTGATCGAGCAGGATACGGTGAGTGAAGTCTTCTCTCATCCGAAGACCCCGCTGGCACAGCAGTTTATTCAGTCCACGTTGCATCTGGATATTCCGGACGATTATCAGGCCCGCCTGAAACCAACCGCGCAACCGGATAGCGTGCCAATGCTGCGCATGGAGTTTACCGGCCACTCTGTTGATGCCCCGTTGCTCTCTGAAACCGCCCGTCGCTTTAATGTGAATAACAACATTATTAGCGCGCAGATGGATTACGCCGGCGGCGTGAAGTTCGGCATTATGCTGACCGAGATGCACGGCACGCAGGAAGATACCCAGGCCGCTATCGCCTGGTTGCAGGAACACCATGTAAAAGTAGAGGTACTGGGTTATGTCTGAGGCAATGATTTGGCTGCTGTTGCGCGGCGTATGGGAAACGCTGGCCATGACGTTTGTCTCCGGCTTTTTCGGTTTTGTCCTCGGCCTGCCTGTCGGTGTGCTGCTGTACGTGACCCGTCCAGGACAGATTGCCGCCAACGCGAAGCTTTACCGGACGCTCTCCGCGCTGGTTAACATCTTCCGTTCTATTCCTTTCATTATCTTGCTGGTATGGATGATTCCATTCACCCGCGTGATTGTTGGTACCTCCATCGGCCTGCAGGCGGCGATTGTACCGCTGACGGTTGGCGCCGCGCCGTTTATCGCCCGTATGGTCGAAAACGCGCTGCTGGAAATTCCGACCGGGTTGATTGAAGCCTCCCGTGCAATGGGCGCAACACCGATGCAGATCGTCCGCAAGGTGCTGCTGCCAGAAGCGCTGCCGGGACTGGTGAACGCCGCCACCATCACCCTGATTACCCTGGTAGGTTATTCCGCCATGGGCGGGGCGGTGGGTGCCGGCGGTCTTGGGCAGATTGGCTATCAGTACGGCTACATCGGCTACAACGCAACGGTAATGAATACGGTGCTGGTATTACTGGTTATTCTGGTTTATTTAATCCAATTCTCTGGCGATCGTATCGTCCGGGCTGTGACTCACAAATAACACACAACACACCATCATGTGGGCCGTCTCTGGGCGGTCTGATGACTCGTGTACACAAAGACTCTTACAGAAAGGAAATAACATGGCCTTTAATTTTAAAACCTTTGCGGCGGTCGGCGCGTTAATCGGTTCTCTGGCTCTGGTGGGTTGTGGTCAGGATGAGAAAGACCCGAACCATATCAAAGTCGGCGTCATCGTGGGTGCAGAACAGCAGGTTGCTGAAGTTGCTCAGAAAGTGGCGAAAGAGAAATACGGTCTCGACGTAGAGCTGGTGACCTTCAACGATTACGTTCTGCCGAACGAAGCGCTGAGCAAAGGCGACATCGACGTCAACGCCTTCCAGCATAAACCGTACCTCGACCAGCAAATTAAAGACCGTGGCTACAAGCTGGTTGCCGTCGGTAACTCCTTTGTTTACCCGATTGCCGGTTACTCCAAGAAAATCAAATCTCTGGACGAGCTGCAGCCGGGCTCCCAGATTGCTATTCCTAACGACCCGACTAACCTCGGCCGTTCCCTGCTGCTGCTGCAGCAAGTGGGCCTGATCAAACTGAAAGAAGGCGTTGGCTTGCTGCCGACCTCTCTGGATATCGTTGAAAACCCGAAAAACCTGAAGATTGTTGAGCTGGAAGCACCGCAGCTGCCACGTTCTCTGGATGACGCGCAAATCTCTCTGGCAGTGATCAACACCACCTACGCCAGCCAGATCGGCCTGACTCCGGCGAAAGATGGTATCTTCGTTGAAGATAAAGACTCCCCGTACGTGAACCTGATTGTTGCTCGCGAAGACAACAAAGATGCCGAAAATGTGAAGAAATTTGTTCAGGCATACCAGAGCGATGAAGTTTACGAAGCGGCGAACAAAATCTTTAACGGTGGTGCTGTGAAAGGCTGGTAATCTTTTTTCACCGTAATATCATTCAGGACGGGCTTAATGCCCGTCTTGTCATTTATGCAAGCGCCTGATTCAATAGCGCCCTGTTTGATTATTTTTTGAGGAATTCCTATGCGTGCTTTACCGGTCTGTTTGTTAGCGCTCATGTTAAGCGGCTGTTCAATGCTAAGCAGATCTCCCGTCGAACCTGTACAAAGCACCGCAACTGCCCCTGCTAAAACGGAAACGGCAAAACCGAAAGCATCGCGTCCGGCGCCGGTAAGAATTTACACCGATGCATCCGCACTGGTCGGCAAGCCTTTCCGCGATCTGGGTGAAGTGACTGGCGAATCTTGCCAGGCCAGCAATCAGGACTCACCGCCAAATATCCCGACCGCCCGCAAACGTCTGCAAATTAATGCGGCCAAAATGAAAGCTAACGCGGTCCTTCTGCACAGCTGTGAAGTCACCAGCGGTACACCGGGATGCTATCGTCAGGCCGTTTGTCTGGGTTCCGCGCTTAACGTTTCGGCGCAATGAGTGCTTTCCAGTTCGCGCAGATAGGTGTGATTCGTTCGCCCTATAAAGAAAAGTTTGCCGTGCCGCGCCAGCCAGGTCTGGTCAAAAATGGTGGTGGCGAACTACATTTGCTGCCGCCCTATAATCAAGCGGACGCCGTACGCGGTCTGGAAGACTTTAGCCATCTGTGGGTGCTGTTTGTCTTCCATCAGACAATGGAAGGTGGGTGGCGCCCTACCGTGCGCCCTCCCCGCCTCGGCGGGAATGCGCGTATGGGCGTGTTCGCCACGCGTTCAACGTTTCGCCCTAATCCCATCGGGATGTCGCTGGTCGAACTCAAAGGTATCCACTGCCAGAAAGAGCAGGTCATCCTGCAGCTCGGGAGTCTGGACCTGGTGGACGGCACCCCAGTGGTGGATATCAAACCTTATCTGCCGTTTGCCGAAGCGCTGCCGGATGCCAGCGCCAGCTATGCCCAGCAGGCACCGCTGGCGGAGATGACGGTGAGCTTTACGCCTGAGCTGGACACGCAGCTTTTCACACTGGAAAAGCGCTATCCGCACCTTAGAGCGTTTATCCGGGAAGTGCTGGCGCAGGATCCGCGTCCTGCCTATCGTAAAGAGGAAGAAGCGGGAAAAACCTATGCCGTCTGGCTGCTTGATTTCAACGTCCGCTGGCGTGTTATCCCGTCGGGTTTTGAAGTCTTTGCCCTTGAACCACGGTAATTTTATTTTCCTCTCTTTTGGCATCTTTGCCACACTGGTAAACTAAACCACTTTTTTTGTTTCAGGCTGGTCCCCAGCCTGTTCCGATCGTCCAAATGGAACCGTAACAACATGCGTACTAGCCAATACCTGCTCTCCACTCAAAAGGAGACACCTGCCGACGCCGAAGTCATCAGCCATCAGTTGATGCTGCGCGCCGGGATGATCCGTAAGCTGGCCTCCGGGTTGTACACCTGGCTGCCGACCGGCCTGCGCGTCCTGAAAAAAGTCGAAAACATCGTGCGTGAAGAGATGAACAACGCCGGTGCTATCGAGGTGTCCATGCCGGTGGTTCAGCCAGCGGATTTATGGCAGGAGAGCGGTCGCTGGGAGCAATACGGTCCGGAACTGCTGCGCTTCGTTGATCGTGGCGACCGTCCGTTTGTCCTTGGCCCGACGCATGAAGAGGTCATCACTGACCTGATTCGTAACGAGCTGAACTCGTACAAGCAGCTGCCGCTGAACTTCTTCCAGATCCAGACCAAGTTCCGTGACGAAGTTCGTCCGCGCTTTGGCGTGATGCGCTCGCGCGAGTTCCTGATGAAAGATGCATACTCTTTCCATACTTCTCAGGAATCGCTGCAGGAAACCTACGACGCGATGTACACCGCGTACAGCAAAATCTTCACCCGTATGGGTCTGGATTTCCGCGCGGTACAGGCTGACACCGGCTCCATCGGCGGCAGCGCATCGCATGAGTTCCAGGTTCTGGCACTGAGCGGCGAAGATGACGTGATCTTCTCCGACAGCTCTGATTTCGCCGCCAACATCGAGTTCGCAGAAGCCGTTGCGCCAAAAGCGCCGCGCGCCGCTGCCACCCAGGAGATGACCCTGGTCGATACGCCGAATGCGAAAACCATTGCTGAGCTGGTTGAACAGTTTAATCTGCCGATTGAAAAAACCGTCAAAACGCTGCTGGTTAAAGCCGTTGAAGGTGGAAGCTACCCGCTGGTTGCGCTGCTGGTACGCGGCGACCACGAGCTGAACGAAGTGAAAGCGGAAAAACTGCCGCAGGTTGCCAGCCCGCTGACCTTCGCGACCGAAGACGAGATCCGCGCCATCGTTAAAGCAGGCCCTGGATCGCTGGGCCCGGTGAATATGCCGATTCCGGTGGTTATCGACCGTACCGTTGCCGTCATGAGCGATTTCGCTGCCGGCGCAAATATCGATGGCAAACACTACTTTGGCATCAACTGGGATCGCGACGTCGCCACCCCGGAAGTCGCGGACATCCGTAACGTGGTCGCAGGCGATCCGAGCCCGGATGGTCAGGGTACGCTGCTGATTAAACGCGGCATCGAAGTCGGTCACATCTTCCAACTGGGGACCAAGTACTCCCAGGCGATGAACGCATCCGTACAGGGCGAAGACGGCCGTAACCAGGTCCTGACCATGGGTTGCTATGGTATTGGGGTGACGCGTGTCGTTGCGGCAGCCATTGAGCAGAACTTTGACGATCGCGGTATCGTCTGGCCTGATGCCATTGCACCGTTCCAGGTCGCAATCCTGCCAATGAACATGCACAAGTCTTACCGTGTGCAGGAACTGGCTGAGAAGCTGTATGCTGAACTGCGTGCTCAGGGCATTGAAGTACTGATGGACGACCGTAAAGAGCGTCCGGGCGTCATGTTTGCTGATATGGAGCTGATTGGTATTCCGCATACCATCGTGCTCGGCGATCGTAACCTCGACAACGACGATATCGAATATAAATATCGTCGCAACGGCGAGAAGCAGCTGATTAAAACCGGTGACATCGTGGACTATCTGGTTCGCGCTATCAAAGGCTAATTCCGCTGATGAATGTAAAAGGCCCCGCAAATGCGGGGCCTTTTTTATGTCCGTGGTACCAGCAATACGGCCATTGCTGGTTACTGATTACAGTCTTTACCGGGGACAAATTTAATGTCTTTATCCGCCTTCAGGGTTTTCACCATTTCACCGCTGTCAGGGTTGGCTTCCAGGGTAAAGTGTCCGTCCACCACCAGCAGAACCGGATGCGTTTGGTTGCCGCGAGCGGCCGCATAATCGCGTTCCAGCTGAGCATTGTTCGCCACCGCAACCCGCTTACCGGTTGCACAGTCGGTGAAGGTCGCCGCATCCGCCATATAGAAATACATGCCACGCATGGTCATCGGCGTGGTTGGCAGACTGGCTTTAACCGATTTCAGGGTATAGTTCAGCGTCGACTCAATCGGATTGCCTTCACGATCGAGCATATCCAGCGAGTCCCCCTTCGCCCGGTAATAGGATTTCTCGCCTTTGCTGTCGGTCAGTACCAGCTTATCCGCAGTCCGCGCCCAGGTGCCGTATGAGGCAAATGATGACGGCTCACGGTTGACCCCTTGATAGCGCTCGTTCATCACCCAGCTACCGTCTTTTTCGAGGAACAGCGTGGTTTCGATGCCTTCACAATCAGCGCAGGGCAAAACACCGCGCCAGCTTTGCTGCATCGGCTTCAGCTCTTCCATCGGCGCTGGCTGCAGCGTTTCAACATCCGAACGATGGTTACAACCAAATAGCGCAAAGAGCGAACACGCCGCTGCCACTGAGAGTACGATTTTCTTCACTGTTAATTCCTTATAATCCATTCCACCGGTTCGCCTTAGCGCTTACTGACGAACTTTCCCACGCAGTGCTTTGACTGAGGATTTTTGCGCCTTCGAGGCAAGGCGCCGCTCTTTTGACGCCCGGGTCGGCCGGGTCTCACGACGGCTTTTTTGCACTACGGTTAATTCTTTAATTAACGCAACCAGACGAGACAGTGCCGCTTCGCGATTCATTTCCTGGCTGCGATATTCCTGAGCCTTAATAATAACCACACCGTCGGCAGAAATTAAGTGGTGGCTGGCGGTCAGCAGGCGTTCTTTATAATACTCAGGCAGGCTTGAAGCTTTAATGTCAAACCGCAGATGGATGGCGGTTGACGCCTTATTGACGTGCTGACCGCCCGCGCCCTGCGCGCGGATCCCCGAAAGAGTCACCTCTTCATCGGGAATAGCAACGCTGCGGCTAATCGTAATCATGCTGACGGTTGCCACGCCGTCAGATTAATTTCCAGATTATTCTTAGCATCCGATAACCAGATGCTGCCGTCCTGGATCGTGGCCTGTAATACCATCGAGCGATCGGCAAATGCGCTGAGCTGGGCCAGTTGAGCATCATCCAGATACCACACCGTCAGCTTACTGAACTGTGCCATTTTGCTCTTATTTTGCTGCCACCAGATTTCCGCCGCCCGGCTATTGTAGGTAAACAACACCACTTCCTGCGAACGCGAGCAGGCTTTTTTTATCCGGCGCTCATCCGGCAAACCGAGTTCAATCCACAGATCAACGCCGAGATGATCGTTGAGCAACCATAGCTCAGCCTCATCATCAGACGACAGGCCACGGGTAAACTGCAGTCGCTCGTCGGCATATTTGATCCACGCCAGCAGGCGTAACATCATGCGCTCCTGGGTTTCCGACGGATGCTGTGCCAGCGTCAGGCTGGCATCCAGAAACTGGTTACGATCCAGATCGGCGACGTTCACCGTTGCCTTATAAATTGTCGCTTTCAGCGCCATGAATAAACTCCCGAAAAAAATGGCGTACATTGTAGCGAAACTCACGACAAAAGGCTGCCGACAATCCGCGGTCCCCTTTTCATCCTGCTGATATTGCTTAAATGACTATGGTATAGTCACCTTGCTAAACAGAGTGTATCTTCGTAGGCTTAAACTTGCATCCCACGGTTGAGTCAGCATACTGACAGGAGGGAATGTGGAGCAATATTGTGAGTTAATACGCAAGCGATATGCGGAAATAGCCAGCGGAGACCTGGGGTATATCCCGAATGCGCTGGGTTGCGTGTTGAAAGTATTGAATGAAATTGCGGCGGATGAGGCCCTTTCGGAGTCAGTCAGGGAAAAGGCCGCGTATGCGGCAGCAAACTTACTGGTGAGCGATTATGTCAATGAATGATACTTATCAACCCATCAACTGTGATGATTATGACAATCTCGAGCTTGCCTGCCAGCACCATCTGGTGCTTGTTCTGACGCTCAAAGATGGTGAGCAGTTGCAGGCTAAGGCAACCGATCTTATCTCACGCAAAAATATCGAGTATCTGGTAGTGGAACTGAGCGGGAATGCTCGTGAGCTACGTCTGGATAAAATCGCCAGCTTCAGCCACCCGGAAATCGGTACCGTGGTGGTGAGTGAGTCCTGAATAAAAACGGGTGGCTCAGCCGCCCGTTTTCCTCCATATCAGCTGTATCCCTTCGCCATCACCCACTTCCCCTTCACGGGTAACAAACAGCGCATCTGCGGCCGCAATCAGCGTATCGCCGTAAAACAGCAGCGGCGTGGTATCGCGACGCCAGGGGGCGACGCCTAATTCCTGCCAGATTTTTTTCAGCTTACGGCCGCCGTGACGACCGACAATATGCAGATGGCCGCTGGCACGAAAGCGTACCGTCACCGCCTCTTCCGGACGCGGCCTACGCAACGGCCCACCGGTATGCAATGCCAGTTCTCCCAATCCTTCCGGCAGCGCTAATGGCTGACGGTAATCGGGCCACGGCACGGTGAGTTCGGCCTGACCCGGCAGGAATCTCACCCACCACAGACGCTGCTGATAGCGGCGTACGGAAAAGTCCCCAAGCCGCAGGCAGGGAAATGCATCTTCACGCGCCAGGGCCACTTCACGCCAGATACGCTCCGGTACCTCACGGGAGGGCATCGGCGCGCTCTGTCCTGCCAGCCATCGCCGCAGCAGCGCTGCGCGCCGCGGCGCACTCATGGCGATTAGCGGTTCGATAGCCAGCGAGCTATCCGCGGCCACCAGCTTTGCCAGATCTTCGGCAAGCAGTTCATCCAGCAACTGTTCCTGCTCGCCGCACAGCCCGGCGCTGCGGGCCACCGCTTCACTAAAGTGAGGCCAGCGTGCATTCAGCTGCGGGACCACGCGCAGACGAAGAAAATTACGATCGTAGGCATCATCCTGATTGCTCTCATCCTCAATCCACTGGAGCTGATGGCTTAGCGCCCACTGCAGCAGCGCCTCGCGGCGGCAGTTCAGCAACGGACGCAGCAGACGGGTGCCGGCGAACTCAGAGGATGCCGCCATCGCCGCCAGTCCGGTCGGGCCGCTGCCTCGTTTGAGCGCCAACAGGAAGGTTTCACACTGGTCATCAAGATGCTGAGCGGTTACCAGCACCTCGCCCGGCAGCAACGCCGTCCGGAAAGCCTGATAACGCGCCTGTCGGGCATGCGCCTCTACACCGAGCCCCTCATCAGCAAGGGTCACACGCTCAACCAGCAGCGGCACCTGCCACTGCTGGCAAAGCTGCTGGCAGTGCGCCACCCAGCTATCGGCATTGGCGCTCAGGCCATGGTGGATATGGATAGCCCGCAGCTGCAGCGTCGGGTCCCGCTCGCGCCAGCAGACCAGCTGATGTAGAAGTACCGTCGAATCCAGGCCGCCGCTGAAGGCGACTAAAAACTGGCGGTACGGTTGAAGGCGTTGCGCAATATCGGGCGTCATCATCATGATAGTGCTGGCTGGGGAGAGATAGTCCGGCACGTTACCGGGCAGGACGTTCTCTGACAAGGGCTACTGTTGATAAATCTCGAGCGGCAGGCCGTCGGGATCGCTAAAAAAGGTAAAGCGCTTACCGGTGAAAGGATCGACACGCACCGCTTCACAGGCCACGCCGTGTGCCTCAAGATGGACAACCGCCGCATCGATATCATCCACGCTAAATGCCAGATGACGAAGGCCACAGGCTTCCGGGCGGCTGGGTCGGGCCGGCGGGAACGGGAACGAGAACAGCTCAATCACATATTCGCCGTTCAACGCCAGATCGCCCTTCCAGGAGTCACGCGCTTCGCGGTAGAACTCGCTCTGCAATGTAAAACCCAGGATGTCGCAGTAGAAGGCTTTGCTCTGCGCATAGTTGGTGGCGATGATGGCAATATGGTGAACCCGTTTTAAACCCAGCATATCTACTCCTTCTGTTATTACTGACCAGGTTACTCGCGCCGCTCATCACGGCGCAAGCCGTTAGCCATTTTTTAAGACTCGTACCCGGTATACGCCATCCTCATCACGCTTCGCTCCGTGGATATCCGTTTCAAATCCGGGATAATGACGGCCAATTGAACAGAGCATTAGCAGGAAATCGAGTACCGTCCGGCTTTCTTCGGTAATCATCTCGCCGGGCATCAGCAGCGGCACGCCCGGCGGGTAAGGCAGAATCATATTCGCTGAGATGCGACCGACCAGATTTTCCAGCTCAATGGTTTCCACTTCGCCTTTAATTTGCCGCTGCCAGGCCTTATTCGGCGTCATCTTCATTTCCGGCAGAACATCAAAGGCGCTGAGCATCAATTGCGGTAGCTGATGTTGGCGGATCAGACGGTGGATCCCCTGCGCCAGATCCTGGATGCGCATGTTGCGGTAGAAGTCGGGATCTTCTGCGTAGAGATCCGGCAGCATGTTCTTCACCCGCAGGTTAAGATCGTAGGCGCGCTTAAACTCGGTCAGGCCGCGCAGCAGCCCCATTGCCCGGGTTTTATCTATACCGATACTGAACAGAAACAGCAGGTTATACGGGCCGGTTTTCTCCACCACCACGCCACGCTCATCAAGGAATTTTGCCACCAGCGCGGCAGGAATACCTTCATCATCCATCTTGCCTTGTTCGTCCATACCCGGCGTCAGGATCGTCACCTTCACCGGGTCGAGGAACATATGATCGTCGTCAGCATCGCTAAAACCGTGCCAGCTCTCACCACTTGCCACTGGCCAGCACTGCGCCTGTTCGATGTCTTCCGGTTGCCAGATATCAAAGAACCAGCCGTCAGACTCTTCGCGCAGGCGCTGAACCTCTTTGCGGAAGTCGAGTGCCCGCTCAATTGAACGCTGAATCAAACGTTTACCGGAGTTGCCACGCAGCATCGCCGCTGCGGTTTCTATCGAGGCGACAATGGGATAGCTCGGTGACGTTGAGGTATGCATCATAAAGGCTTCATTAAAGGTATCTTCATCGTAGCTACCTTTAATATGAATAAGCGAGGCCTGCGACAGCGCTGCCAACATTTTATGCGTGGATTGCGTTTCGAAGATCACCTTACCGGGAATGCGATCGCCGCTCATTCCGCTCTTCCCGTGGTAGATCGGGTGGAAGTGGGTATAGGGCACCCAGGCGGAATCAAAATGGATCGACGGCACATCCAGCGTCTCTTTGATCCAGGTGGTGTTATAGAGCAGGCCATCATAGGTGGAGTTGGTGATCACCGCATGCACCGGCCACGCGGCGCCCCCCGTCCCGTTAACCTTTTGTTGAATGCTGTCGCGGGTGAATTCGCGTTTCGGTATGCCGCCAAGAATGCCCAGCGCATTGCGGGTCGGTTTCAGCCACAGCGGAACGACATCGCTCATCATCAGCAGATGGGCCAGTGATTTATGACAGTTACGGTCGATAAGCAGCGTGCTGCCAGCCGGCGCTGAGTACATGCCAACAATCTTGTTCGAGGTCGACGTCCCGTTGGTCACCATGTAGCTCTGTTCCGCGCCAAAAGCGCGAGCGATATACTCTTCCGCTTCCAGATGCGGGCCGGTGTGATCAAGCAACGACCCCAGCTCGGTCACCGAAATAGAGACATCGGCTTTAAGCGTATTGCCGCCGAAGAAGTCATAAAACAGGCAGCCAACCGGGCTTTTCTGGTATGCACTTCCCCCCATATGCCCCGGCGTACAGAAGGTATATTTTCCCTCCTGCACATAGTTGAACAGCGCTTTGGTAAACGGCGGCGTGATGTTATCCAGATATTCACGGGTGTACTGGGCGATACGTGTGGCTATCTCTGGTGCCAGGCCCAGCGCATATTCGAAGAACCACAGCGTCATCCGCAGATCCTGGCTGCTGACGTCCATCGTCGAGTGCGCGTTGATAAAGGCATAAAGCGGGAGGTATTCGTTCAGTTGATTGATATCGCTGCACAGATCGACGTTGTACTCATCCCAGTCAAAGATGACTCCGCAGATCCGAGGATTATGTTCAATAAACTGCAGCAGGTCGGCGCTGTTTTGCGGCCAGATGGTCTGAAAGCCTTGCCGTTGCAGGGCAGCTTCCAGCTCTTTGATCGGTTCGTCTTTATGGTAGACGCCGTGTGGCCCCATGATGGCGATGATATTCACGCTTTCCTCCTGGAATTAACCTAAGTCAGGCATCATATCAATCGCGCTGGCGTATGGCACATAAAAAAGGGGTCGGAAAATCCGACCCCTGATATGCGTTAAGCCGGGAGATTATCAGGCGTAACCGTAGCTCATCAGGCGCTGATAGCGACGGTTTAACAGCTCTTCTTCGCTCAGCGTATCGAGATCCGCCAGATCGGCCAGCAGCTGCGCCTTCAGGCTTGCCGCGATGGCTTCCGGGTTACGATGCGCACCGCCCAACGGCTCCGGAATAATAGAGTCGATAAGCTTCAGCTCTTTCAGGCGCGGGGCCACGATCCCCATCGCTTCGGCAGCCAGCGGGGCTTTATCGGCGCTTTTCCACAGAATGGACGCGCAGCCTTCCGGTGAAATAACCGAGTAGGTGCTGTACTGCAGCATGTTGACCTTGTCGCCAACGCCGATCGCCAGTGCACCACCGGAGCCACCTTCACCAATCACGGTGCAGATGACCGGAACGCTCAGACGTGACATTTCACGCAGGTTGCGAGCAATCGCTTCAGACTGGCCGCGCTCTTCTGCGCCGACGCCCGGGTAAGCCCCTGGGGTGTCGATAAAGGTGATGATCGGCATTTTAAAACGCTCGGCCATCTCCATCAGACGCAGTGCTTTGCGGTAGCCTTCCGGTGCCGGCATCCCGAAGTTGCGACGAATTTTTTCTTTCGTTTCGCGCCCTTTCTGATGGCCGATGATCATCACCGGACGCCCGTCCAGACGTGCAATGCCCCCGACAATAGCTTTGTCGTCAGCGTAAGCACGGTCACCAGCCAGCTCGTCAAACTCGTCGAAAGCCAGGCGGACATAATCCAGGGTGTACGGGCGACGTGGATGGCGAGCCAGTTGAGCAACCTGCCATGCACCAAGATCGGCGAAGATTTTGCGCGTCAGTTCTACGCTTTTCTCACGCAGACGATGCACTTCTTCGTCGATGTTAATATCGAGTTTCTCATCCTGACGGCTTACTGCAGTCAGGGAATCGATTTTCGCTTCCAGCTCTGCAATCGGCTGTTCAAAATCAAGGAAATTCAGACTCATAGTATTCCTGTATTAGTCAAACTCCAGTTCCACCTGCTCCGAGCCGATAAGGCCACGCAGATCGTTGAGTAAACGATCGCTCGGAGAGACGCGCCATGTTGCACCAAAACGCAACCGCGCGCGTGCATCCGCCCTCTGATAATAGAGGTGTACTGGAATAGTTCCCGAACGGTGGGGTTCCAGAGACTGACGGAGTCGGTTTAAAAGCTGGTCATCAATTTGCCTGTCCGTCAGCGAGATAGCAAGCCCGCGAGCATATTTTTCCCGGGCTTCGTCAATGTCCATCACTTCACGGGCGGTCATTTTAAGCCCCCCGCTAAAGTCATCAAAGCTGACCTGTCCGCTGACGATAAGTATGCGGTCTTTTTCCAGCAATTGCTGATATTTATCCAGCGCGTCGGTGAATAACATCACCTCCAGACGCCCGGAACGGTCATCCAACGTACAGATACCGATACGATTACCGCGCTTGGTGACCATTACCCGCGCGGCAATCACGAGCCCCGCCGCCGTGGTTACTTTACCACGATCGGTCGGATGCATGTCTTTGAGTCTCACGCCACCCACGTAGCGCTCAATCTCTCTCAAATACTGGTTGATGGGGTGCCCCGTCAGATACAGACCGAGCGTTTCCCTTTCACCGTCCAGCACCACCTGCTCCGGCCACGGCTGACAGTTGGCATAAGATTGTTCGATCTGTTCCGGCTCTTCTGCCAGCACCCCGAACATATCTGCCTGACCAATCGCCTCGGCTTTCGCATGTTGATCGGCGGCCTTCAGCGCATCACTCAGCGAATTCATTAACGCCGCACGATGCGGACCGAGGCGGTCAAATGCCCCGGACATAATCAATTTTTCCAGTATCCGACGGTTCAGTTTTTTGATGTCGGTACGGGCGCACAGGTCAAACAGCTCGCGGAAATAACCGCCCTCGTTACGCGCTTCAATAATCGCTTCAATGGGGCCTTCGCCGACGCCTTTAATCGCGCCGATGCCGTAGACTATCTCACCGTCGTCATTGACGTGGAAATGGTACAGCCCGGAGTTAATATCCGGTGGCAGGATTTTCAGCCCCATTCGCCAGCATTCATCCACCAGCCCGACCACTTTCTCGGTGTTATCCATATCTGCGGTCATAACCGCCGCCATAAATTCGGCTGGATAGTGCGCCTTTAACCACAGCGTCTGGTATGAGACCAGCGCGTAGGCAGCCGAGTGCGATTTGTTAAACCCATAACCGGCAAATTTCTCTACCAAGTCGAAGATTTTCATCGCCAGCTCGCCGTCGACGCCGTTTTTCTTCGCCCCATCCTCGAAGGTCCCGCGCTGCTTGGCCATCTCCTCGGGTTTTTTCTTACCCATCGCACGACGCAGCATATCCGCGCCGCCCAACGTGTAGCCAGAAAGCTCCTGGGCGATCTGCATGACCTGTTCCTGATACAAGATGATGCCATAAGTTGGCTCAAGTACCGGTTTCAGGCATTCATGTTGCCACTGTACGTCAGGGTAAGAGATCTCCTCGCGGCCATGCTTACGGTCGATAAAGTTATCTACCATCCCCGATTGCAGGGGGCCGGGGCGGAACAGCGCCACCAGGGCGATCATATCCTCAAAGCAGTCAGGCTGCAGACGCTTGATCAGGTCTTTCATGCCGCGCGATTCAAGCTGGAACACCGCGGTGGTTTCCGAGCGCTGCAGCATGTCGAAGCTTTTCTTGTCATCCAGCGGGATCGCCGCAATATCCAGCGGCGCTTCGCCTTGCTTCTCCCGCCGCTTGTTGATCATCTCCAGTGCCCAGTTGATGATGGTCAACGTACGCAGACCGAGGAAGTCAAACTTGACCAGCCCGGCATATTCAACGTCGTTTTTATCAAACTGGGTGACCGGATGCAGCCCGGCTTCATCGCAGTACAGCGGGGCGAAATCGGTAATTTTGGTTGGCGCGATAACCACGCCCCCGGCATGTTTACCGGCGTTACGCGTGACGCCTTCCAGTTTGCGCGCCATGTCGATCAGCGCTTTCACTTCTTCGTCGGCTTCGTAGATTTCCGGCAGCTGCGGCTCAGCCTCAAAGGCTTTTGCCAGCGTCATGCCCGGGTCTGGCGGCACCAGTTTTGAAATACGGTCAACGAACCCGTACGGGTGGCCAAGCACGCGCCCCACGTCACGGATAACCGCTTTCGCCGCCATCGTACCGAAGGTGATGATCTGCGATACCGCGTCGCGGCCGTACATGTCCGCCACGTGTTCGATAACCTGGTCGCGTTTCTCCATGCAGAAATCGACGTCAAAGTCGGGCATTGAGACACGTTCCGGGTTGAGGAAACGTTCGAACAGCAGATCGAACTCCAGCGGGTCCAGATCGGTGATTTTTAAGGCGTAAGCCACTAATGAGCCGGCACCAGAACCACGGCCAGGCCCGACCGGCACGCCGTTATCCTTCGACCACTGGATAAACTCCATTACGATCAGGAAGTAGCCGGGGAAGCCCATCTGGTTAATCACCTGGAGCTCGATGTCCAGACGCTCATCATAGGCGGGACGTTTCTCCGCACGGACAGCCGGATCCGGGAACAGGAACTCCAGACGCTCTTCCAGACCTTCTTTCGATTTCAGGACCAGAAAATCTTCTGTCGTCATCTCTCCTGTCGGGAATTGCGGCAGGAAATATTCGCCTAAACGCACGGTCACGTTGCAGCGCTTGGCTATTTCGACGGTATTTTCCAGCGCCTCGGGAATATCGGAGAACAACTCGCACATTTCGTCTTCGCTGCGCATATATTGCTGCGGCGAATAGTTACGTGGGCGCTTTGGATCATCGAGGGTAAAACCGTCATGGATCGCGACGCGGATCTCATGGGCATCGAAGTCGCCGGTTTCGAGGAAGCGGACATCATTGGTGGCCACAACCGGCAACCCGCGCGCTTCGGCGAGCTGCACGGCGGCATGTAAATATGCCTCTTCATCGGCACGGCCGGTGCGGATAAGCTCCAGATAGTAGCGGTCCGGGAAATGTTCTTCGTAGAAAGCGACGCACTGTTCGACCAGCGGCATATTGCCACGCATCAGGCTGATACCGACGTCACCTTTGCGGGCGCCGGACAGCAAAATCAGCCCTTCCTGGTGTTCAATCAACCAGTCGCGATCAATATAGGGCCCCAGCGCGCCATAACCACGCTGATAGGCGCGGGAAATCAGCAGCGTCAGGTTCTGATAACCGGTATTGTTGGCCGCCAGAACGGTTAATTCGGTGAACTCATCACCCATCAGCTCGCTCTGGACGTGAAAATCCGCCCCGACGATCGGTTTCAGCCCCGCGCCATGTCCCGCGCCGTAGAACTTCACCAGACCACACAGGTTAGTAAAATCGGTGATCGCCAGAGCAGGCATGCCAAGCGCGGCCGCCTTTTTCACCAGCGGCCCGGTTTTTGCCAGCCCATCGATCATGGAATAGTCGCTATGCACCCGTAGGTGGACGAAACGTGGTTCAGACATCTTCAGATTCCGGTTTACTTATTTCTCGACACAAGAATCAGGACGCAAGGCCCAGCGCGCGTTTTACCGGGCCAAAACTACGCCGATGGTGTTCGGTTGCGCCATGTTCGATCAGTTTTTCCAGATGGAAAGCGGTAGGATAGCCTTTATGCTGTGCAAAGCCATATTGCGGAAATTCGAGATCCAAAGCGGTCATTTCCGCATCGCGCACGACTTTAGCCAGAATAGACGCTGCGCTGATTTCTGCCACCCGGCTATCGCCTTTGACCACCGCCTGAGCAGGTATCGGCAGCGACGGGCAACGGTTGCCATCAATTAGCACAAACTCCGGCACCACAGTCAGGCCAGCAACGGCACGCTGCATTGCCAGCATCGTTGCATGAAGGATATTTAGCTCATCAATTTCATGGGGTTCCGCGCGACCCAGACTCCAGCACAGTGCCTTTTCTTTGATTTCGTCGAACAGCGCCAGTCGACGCTTTTCGCTTAATTTTTTCGAGTCGTTGAGGCCCACAATCGGCTTTTCCGGGTCAAGGATCACCGCGGCGGTGACCACCGCGCCAACCAACGGCCCACGGCCGACTTCGTCAACGCCAGCCACCAGGTGGGTATGTGGGTAAACAAACTCAATCATTTTGCTAGCTCCAGTACTGCATCCGCTGCCTGCTCATCGGCATTGCAACGAATCTGTTGATGCAGCGCCCGGAAGGTGTCGTGCATGTCATGGCTGGTCTTGCCATCAGCCAGCAACGGCCGCAGCGCATCGGCCAGTGACTGCGGCTGGCACTCGTCCTGCAGCAGCTCTTTCACCAGTTCCCGCCCGGCCAGCAGATTCGGTAAGGAGACATAGTCGGTTTTCACCAACCGTTTCGCCAGCCAGAAGGTAAACGGCTTCATGCGATAGCCCACGACCATCGGGCACTTCGCCAGCATACACTCCAGTGCCGCGGTACCGGAGGCCAGCAGAGCCGCATCGCTGGCAATCATCGCATCACGCGCTTGTCCATCCAGCAGATGTACCGTGAGCTCCGGTGCCGTTTCCGCTTTAATGCGTTCAAACTGCTCCCGGCGTTTCGCATTCACCAGTGGTACCAGTACCTGCAGGTCGGGATAGTCTTCGCGTAAAATCTGCGCGGTTTTCAGAAAGTCGGCACTGAGCATTTCCACTTCAGCACCACGACTGCCCGGTAGCAGCGCCAGGCAGTGGACATCCCGGGCAATACCTAAACGCTCACGTGCGGCGTTTTTGTCCGGATCCAGCGGCATCGCATCAGCCATGGTGTGGCCGATAAACCGGCAGGGAACGTTAAACCGGTCATAAAACGCTTTTTCGAAAGGCAGAAATGCCAGCACCAGATCGGTCGCTCTGCCAATTTTGAAAACGCGTTTTTGGCGCCATGCCCACACTGACGGGCTGACGTAATGAATGGTTCTGATGCCCTGTTTTTTCAGGTTACCCTCAAGGGTAATGTTAAAATCAGGCGCATCAATCCCAACGAACACATCGGGCTGCAGCTCGGTAAACCGTCGGGTCAGGTCGGCGCGAATATGCAGCAGGCGGCGCAGTCGTCCGAGCACTTCAACAATGCCCATCACGGCCAGCTCTTCCATTTCGTACCAGGCTTCACAGCCTTCGGCCTGCATAAGCGGTCCCGCCACGCCAACAAAGCGAGCATCGGGGATACGTGCTTTGAGCGCGCGGATCAGACCTGCACCAAGAATATCGCCGGAGGTTTCTCCGGCGACAAGGGCAATCGTCAGGGGACGCTGTGCAGACATTAACGAATCAGGCCGCGTGTAGAACGGGCGAAGAAATCGACAAATGGCTGTACTTCAGGGTGCTGAGCGGCCAGCTCGGCGATTTCCGGTTTGGCTTCGTCCAGCGTTTTGCCGCTGCGATACAACAGTTTATAGGCGTTACGAATTGCGGTAATCGCTTCGCGGCTAAAGCCACGGCGCTTCAGGCCTTCAATATTGACGCCATACGGCGTCGCGTGGTTGCCCTGAGCAATCACGAACGGCGGTACGTCCTGTGCGACGCCGGAACAGCCGCCTACCATGACGTGCGCGCCGATGATGCAGAACTGATGCACTGCGGTCATGCCACCGATGATAACGAAATCATCCAGTGAAACATGCCCGGCCAGCGTGGCGTTATTCGCCAGAATACAGCGGTCGCCGACCGTGCAATCGTGTGCAACGTGCGCGTTGATCATCAGCAAGTTATCGCTGCCCACCTTCGTTAATCCACCGCCCTGTACTGTGCCGCGATGAATGGTGACGCTTTCGCGAATGCGGTTGCGATCGCCAATTTCCACCCGGGTCGGTTCGCCAGCGTATTTCAAATCCTGGTTAACTTCACCGATGGAAGCGAACTGATAGATCTCGTTATCACGACCAATTTTAGTGTGGCCATTAACAACAACATGAGACTTCAGTACGGTACCTTCGCCGATTTCGACGTGAGCACCAACAATACAAAACGGGCCAATGTGAGCGTTAGCACCAATAATGGCGCCCTCTTCCACAATGGCAGTAGGATGAATAAAGGCGGTTTTATCAATCACGTATCAGGCCTCCCGGCTACGCGCACACATCATCGTTGCTTCGCAAACCACTTTACCGTCAACCAGTGCCACACCTTTGAAACGCGTCAGGCCACGGCGGGTTTTCTCGAAAGTGACTTCCATAATCATCTGATCGCCAGGTACTACCGGACGTTTGAAACGCGCTTCATCAATCCCCGCGAAGTAATACAGTTCGCCAGGTTCGAGTTTACCCACGCTTTTAAATGCCAGAATCCCGGTGGCCTGAGCCATCGCTTCCAGAATTAACACGCCAGGTAAAATCGGCTTACCAGGGAAGTGCCCCTGGAAAAACGGCTCGTTAACAGAAACATTTTTTACTGCGCGCAGAAAACGGCCTTCTTCAAAATCCAGCACACGGTCTACCAGCAGGAACGGGTAACGGTGAGGCAGAAGTTCCAGAATCTCTTCAATATGCAGAGTATGAGTTTCAGTAGTCAAAATACTCTTCCTGTCTAAATATACTAAAATGCAATAATAACACGGCCTGCTGCAATCTTATGAATGCAACAGGCCGAAAATTTTTACACATCATCTCTTAGGCCACATCGTTGTCAGCAGCAACCGCCGTTACGATATCGCTTACATGATGCCGTGTGTTAACAGAGACGTTAATCTTGCTGATTAACCTTCCGTTCGATTGATTTGAGACGTTTGCTTATCTCGTCAATGTTCATCACCAACGCTGCTGTTTTACGCCAGACTTTGTTCGGCTGCAGCGGAATACCTGATGAATAGACGCCAGGCTCGGTAATAGGACGCATCACCATACCCATTCCGGTAACGGTGACTTTATCGCAGATTTCCATATGCCCGTTGATGACGCTCGCGCCGCCGATCATGCAGTAACGGCCAATTTTCAGGCTGCCTGCCATGATCACGCCACCAGCAACGGCCGTATTGTCGCCAATCACAACGTTATGCGCAATCTGGCACTGATTATCAATAATCACGCCATTACCGATGACGGTATCATCCAGCGCGCCACGGTCAATGGTCGTACAGGCACCAATCTCCACACGATCGCCAATAATCACGCGACCTAATTGTGGGATCTTCACCCAGTTACCACGATCGTTGGCATAGCCGAAGCCATCTGCGCCAATCACCGTACTGGACTGAATCAGGCAATTCTCACCGATCTCAATCTCATGGTAAATGCTCACGTTGGCCCACAAACGGGAGCCTGCGCCAATTTTGGTCTTTTTACCGACGAAGCATCCGGCACCAATCACGACGTTATCGCCAAGCTCAACATCAGATTCGATAACGGCATTCGGGCCAATCGCAACGTTTTTACCTAGCTTCGCCGTGCTATCAATCACCGCGCTGGGTGCGATATTCTGCGCCGGCTGCGGCGTAGTATCCAGAATTTGAGCCATGCGCGCGTAAGTCAGGTAGGGGTTACGCACTACCAACGCGGCGCCTTGGGCAAAAGGTAAATCGTCCTGCGTCATCACGACGGCAGAAGCCTGGCATGCGGCCAGGTGTTCACGGTATTTAGGATTTACCATGAACGTAATATGGCCTGCTTTGGCAGTCTGCATGGACGCAACACCGGTGATGACGATATCGCCATCACCGTGTAATTCTGCATCCAACTGCTGCGCAAGATCAGCCAGTCGAATTGAAGGCATTACTTATTTAACCTGTTTCAGCACATCAGCGGTGATGTCTTTCACATCGCTGCTGTTGTATGCAACGGCATTAGAATCAACAACCAGGTCGATGCTCTGGCTGCTCGCTACGCTTTTCACAGCGGTCTGGATACGGTTAACCAGTTTGCCACGTTCTTCGTTGGAACGACGTGAACGATCCTGCTCAAAAGACTGTGCCTTCTGAGAGAAAGTCTGGCGCTGAGCCATAACGTCTTTTTCCAGCTTGGTACGGTCGGCACCCGGCTTCATAGACTGCAGACGCTGCATTTTGGACTGCAGGTCGCCTTCCATACGCTGCAGCTCGCTTGCGCGGCCTTTGAACTCGTTTTCCAGCGTATTAGAAACACCCGTTTTCTGGGCTACCTGTTGGAACAGGCTGTTCATGTTAACCATTGCAATTTTATCTGCCGCCTGCGCGGAAGTTACCATTGCCAAACCCAGACCTGCAGCTAATAACCACTTTTTCACAATTAACTCCTTACCATCCCATGAGTACCCAGGGGTACCGTTATTTGCGTGGCCAGGCGATAACCGCGGTTATCGCCTAAAGTCAGCGCTATACTGCACTTACATTCCTTTGCTGCCCACAATTACCAGGTTTTACCAATGTTAAACTGGAACTGTTCGGCTTTGTCTCCCTCGTACTTTTTAAACGGTTGGGCGTAGGAGAAGACCAACGGCCCCAACGGCGACATCCACTGTACCGCAATACCGGCGGACATACGGATGTTGCTCGGGTCACCGTAATCCGGATAACCCGCGTAAGCGCTTGAATCCCAATGTGTATCCCACACGGTACCCATATCCCAGAAGAACGAGGTACGGACCGAGTTAGCATACTTATCGCTGATAAATGGTGTAGGAGTGATCAGCTCAAGGCTGGCCACAGCCATGGCGTTACCGCCCACCGCATCATCCGATTTACACGGTGCAGATTCAGTGCTCTTACAGTTGCTGTCATAGTTGTCATCGTCATCATGACGATTGCTGGCCGGGAAATATACCGCTTTCGGGCCAATGGTGTTCGACTGGAACCCACGAACGGTGCTTGAACCACCGGCGTAGAAGTTCTCGTAGAACGGCATCTCTTTACCGCCAATACCGTCACCATAACCGAAGCGAGTACGTCCCAGCACAACCCACTTGTGGTCGTTATCGATCGGTACGTAGGTCGCTGTATCCAGCGTAGCTTTGTAGTATTCGTTATCAGAACCTGGAATGGTCACTTTACCATTCAGGTTGACTCGCGAACCTTCCGTTGGGAAGAAGCCACGGTCGAGTTTGTTATAGGTCCACCCGTAGTTGAAGGTGAAGTCGTTCGCGCTGAATGAGTTATTATCATCCGTCGTGCCCGGATTCTGACCCATTGAGTTCAGGTAACGCCACATTGACACCTGCGGCTGCATGTTGGACAAGGAGTTATGGACATAACCCAGGCCTGCACGCAGGGTGTTGTATTCGTTAACCGGGAAGCCCAGCGTGACGTCTGTACCATAGCTTTTGTTGGTATAGTCAGACAGGTCCGCATCATTCGCGTCGAAGTCGTTATAGAAGATACGACCACCGAGGCTCACGCCATCCACGGTGAAATACGGGTTGGTTACCGACAGTTCAGTATAGGTCTGATAATCGTTTTTGGTGCCGTTAATTCCAACGGAATAGCCGGTACCTAACCAGTTGTCCTGCTGAACGCCAGCCTGGAAGCTTACGCCACTTTCCGTACCGTAACCGATACCGAAGTTGAAGCTACCGGTGTTACGTTCTTTGACCTTATAGACAACATCAACCTGATCCGGGCTACCTGGCACGCGCTGCGTATCGGTATCTACCGTTTCAAAGTAGCCTAAGCGATTCAGACGATCTTTACCCTGATCGACCATATCGCTGCCCAGCCAGGCCCCTTCCATCTGACGCATTTCGCGACGCAGAACGGAGTCTTTTGACGTGTCGTTGCCTTCGAAGCGAATTTTACGCACGTAGTAGCGGTTGCCCGCATCAACATTGACGTGCAGCTTCACGGTCTTATCGGTATCGTTGATTTCCGGCTGGGACTGTACGCGCGGATAGGCGTAACCGTAGCGACCGAGGAGTTTCTTAATATCATTCTCCATTTTGGTCACTTTGGCACCGTTATACAGCTCGCCCGGTTCCACCTTGGTCAAGGCTTCGATTTCCGCCGAATGACCTGCCAGATCGCCCGTCACCTGTACACCAGAAAGCTTGTACTGCTCGCCTTCTGTAATGTTGACGGTGATGTAGATGCCTTTTTTATCTGGCGTCAGGCTTACCTGCGTGGAGTCGATGTTGAAACGTGCGTAGCCGCGATCCAGATAGTAGCTGCGCAGGGTTTCGAGATCCCCTGCCAGTTTCTGTTTCTGGTATTTACGGTCGCCGACCACGTTCCACCACGGCACTTCATCACGCAGCTGGAATGTTGAGATCAGTTCATCGGTGCTGAATGCATGGTTACCGACAATGTTAATCTGCTGGATTTTCGCCGAAACGCCTTCCTGGAACACCAGTTTCAGGTCGACACGGTTACGTGGCAGCGGTGTGACGACAGCTTTTACGCTGGCGCTGTATTTACCGACGCTGTAGTAGAAATCTTCCAGCCCTTTCTCGATATCAGCAAGCGTCGTGCGGTCAAGAGATTCCCCGACACGAACACCGGATGCCTCAAGGTTTTGCTTGAGCATGTCATCCTTCACCGATTTGTTACCGGAGAAGGTGATGCTGGCAATCGTTGGGCGCTCTTTCACCTGCACCAACAGGGTATCACCATCGCGCAGGACGCGGACGTCCTCAAAGTTGCCAGTGGCAAACAGAGCACGGATGGTGTTACTGATATCATCATCGGTTACCGTATCGCCAGGACGCACTGGCATACTGAGAAGGGCCGCACCAACAGCGACACGCTGCAAGCCTTCGAAATGAATGTCCTTCACCACGAACCCTTCAGCACCGTATACGGTTGCGCTGCTAAACAGCAGCGACGCTATGAGCAACTTTTTCATCGCCATCGTTATTATGCGTTCTTCCTAACAAACTCTCTTACAACCGAGAGAAATCATTGAAAAGTGCAAGCCCCATTAACAACACCAGCAGTATTGAGCCAATGCGATAACTAAAGTCTTGAACTCGCTCGGATACCGGCCCGCCCTTCAGCTTTTCAATTGCCAAAAACAGCAGGTGCCCCCCGTCCAGGACGGGAAGCGGGAACAGATTGATTATTCCGAGGTTCACGCTAATCAGCGCGAGGAACATCAGATAATAAATCAACCCAAACTCCGCTGACATTCCAGCCCCCTGGGCGATAGAAATCGGCCCGCTGAGGTTGTTCAGTTTGACATCACCGGTTATCAATTTACCCAACATCCTGACCGTCAACGACATCAGTTGCCAGGTTTTATCCGTGGCTTCAGCAATGGCCGCAAACGGCCCATACTGACGCACTGTCTTATATTCATCGGGCAGCGGAATGACCTTTGGTACCACTCCTGCAAACCCTTCAGTCTTACCTTTCGCGGACTTCGTATCCGGCGTCAGCGTAACAGATAAGGGTGTCCCCTGTCGCTCAATGTCCAACACCAGCGCCTTGCCTGGGTTGTCACGCACCAGGTTAACGAACATCATCCACTGCGTTAACGGCTGACCATCGACTTTAACGATCCTGTCGCCCGCTTGCAAACCAGCCTTCTTCGCAGCCGAGTTTGCCTGTACTTCAGCCAGCACCGTATCAATCTGCGCGCTACGAGGCTGAATACCTAACGACGTTACCGGATCTTGTTTATCCGGTTCGAAAGCCCAGTGTCGCAGATCGAGGATTTTATCCTGACGCTGGCTGCTGCCGAAAGGGGCGACCGAAACTATTGTTTGCTCATCACCAATCTTCGTCACCAGCGCCATACGCACGGCATCCCAATCAGGCGTTTCGATGCCATCTATCGCTTTAAGTTCCGTTCCTTTTGCAATTTGTGCGTGCGCGGCAATCGAATCGGGTACTATTTCGCCAACGACAGGGCGAACACCAGGGACGCCGATAATAAAGACCAGCCAGTAGGCAAAGATGGCAAAAATGAAGTTGGCGATAGGCCCGGCGGCGATCACCGCCGCCCGCTGACCGACGGTTTTGTTGTTAAACGCGTAGTGTCGCATCTCAGGTGCCACCGGCTCGACGCGTTCGTCGAGCATCTTGACGTAACCCCCGAGTGGGATAAGCGCGATGACGAATTCAGTCCCCTGCTTGTCGTATCGTCGCCATAACGCTTTGCCAAAGCCAATGGAGAAGCGTTCAACGCGAACGCCACAGCGACGAGCCACCCAGAAATGACCAAACTCATGCACGGTAATCAATACGCCCAGCGCAATGATAAAGGCAGCCAAATTCCAGAGTACGCTTAGCATAAAACCTTCCGTCAAATCGTCCTGAAGACCAACAATAGCAAACAGGCAAACACCGGTACCGCCGCCGTCAGGCTATCGATACGATCCAGTATTCCACCGTGTCCGGGAATCAGATGACCGCTATCCTTAATGCCGGCCTCTCGCTTAAACATACTCTCTGTCAGGTCACCCAGTACTGATGCCAGCGCGGCTACCACCGAACAAATCAGCAGTACCGTTGGGGTCACATCGAGATTTGCCCACAGACCGTAGGCCCAGGAGATCACTGCGGCGGTCACCAGGCCACCGAAGAAACCCTGCCAGGTTTTCCCCGGAGACACCTTCGGTGCCAGC
Organism: Klebsiella sp. R390; assembly: GCF_051131745.1. NCBI lineage: Bacteria > Pseudomonadati > Pseudomonadota > Gammaproteobacteria > Enterobacterales > Enterobacteriaceae > Klebsiella > Klebsiella sp. R390. Next base: position 1,741,600 of record NZ_CP180445.1, read on the forward strand.
TTGTGCTTACCGAACAACTTGCCAAACATATAGGCACCGGAATCGGCACCCCAGACAAGAATCATCACGTACAGCAACCACAGCGCGCCGCTGTAGTGATTATCGGAATAGTGCCATGCGCGCAACGCCAGCATGCCCCAGAAAAAGGGAACGATAGTCAGAATGCCGAAGATCAGGCGCAGAACTTTTGAGTTTCGCCAGAATGCAGCAGATGCCGGGTAAGACAGCACCAGCAGCAGCGCCACAATCCACCAGCCAAACGATGCCCACAGCGATCCCTCAACCAAAGGTTGATGAACGTCATAGTGGTATTCTGGCATCAGGAAAAGCATCAACGCTAACAGCAAGCCGCAAAGCAGCGCCAGCCAGATGCGTTGTGAGGTAGAAGTGAAACCGCTAAATTGTCCCCATTCCCATGCCGCGAGCATGCAGACAACCAGCGTGACAATAGCGAAACCCGCCGGCGGCAACAGAAAAAGCGCCGCAATCACCGCGGGAATTAAGACCAAAGCCGATATCAGGCGATACTTCAGCAAAAGTGACCCCCATCAGGCATGATTGCCACCCGGCTCAGTGCCGCCGAAACGACGCTCTCGATTAACAAAGGCATGGAGTGCACCTTCAAAGTCCTGTTCAGCAAAATCGGGCCAAAGAACATCGGTAAAGTAAAGTTCGGCATAGGCAATTTGCCAAATCAAAAAATTACTGATGCGATGCTCTCCCCCGGTCCTAATAACTAAATCTACAGGTGCCAGCTCATGCATACAGACCTGCTGACTCAGCATGTCTTCGGTGATCTGTGCGGGCTGAAGTAACCCTTTCTGTACCTGTTCAGCCAGTTGGCGGACGCCCTGAGTAATATCCCAGCGCCCACCATAGTTCGCTGCAATATTCAGCGTTAAGCCCGTGTTGTTTTCCGTCAACGCTTCCGCTTTGCGGATACGCTCCTGTAAACGGGAATTAAAACGCGTTGTATCGCCGATGATCCGCAAACGGACGTTGTGCCGGTGCAGACTTTTGACTTCGCTATCCAGTGCCCAGACAAACAGTTCCATCAATGCCGTGACTTCCTGCGCGGGACGGTTCCAGTTCTCACTGCTGAATGCGTATAGCGTCAACGCTTCAATACCATTGTTCGCCGCGAAAGAAACCGCACGACGAACCGATTTCGCCCCGGCTTTATGGCCGAATGCGCGAATTTTTCCTTGTTGCTTAGCCCAACGACCGTTGCCATCCATAATAATGGCGACATGACGGCAGCCATGAGCAAGCGCCCCTTCGCTGACAGTGTGATTAGCAGACAACATATATGCGTTTTAAGTCCATAATAAGGATTAGCCAAGCCACTAAACGCAAGCAACAGGTCAGCGCTGTATACGCATTTTTATCCAGTGCCGAAGCTGCAGCTAATCGCAGAGAACAACCAAAAGCTTTACGCAAAAAAGCCGTGTTTTTCCACGGCCACCGCAATCTATTACATCAATATGCAACGATTGGGTGGCGCAGACTATATCACCGAAGCCCAGCGCCCACAAATATCACAGCGTGTCGCTGAGGTTCAGACCCGCGTTATCAGATGTTTAATCTGTTGCTGTGCGCTCACCCTGGCATGGGCGTCAATGGCCAGCACTTCCTCAATGCTTTGAGGTTCATCCAGCGTCAGTCGATCCAGCACGGCCTGGTTGATCGCAGCAATATCGGTGAAGCGAATTTCTTGCGCCAGGAAGGCGGCCACGGAGATTTCATTGGCCGCATTCAGCGCCGTAGTCGCCGCCTGACCATGCTCAAATGCATCCATCGCCAGTTTCAGACAGGGGTAACGTCCATAATCCGGCGCGGAAAAGCTCAGGTGACTCAACTGGCAGAAATCTAACGCTGGTACACCGGAATTGAGGCGTTCTGGCCACCCCATCGTATGGGCGATAGGCGTGCGCATGTCTGGTTCTCCAAGCTGCGCAATAACGCTACCGTCAAGATAACGCACCATAGAATGGATCACGGACTGCGGGTGAATCAGCACTTCCATCTGCCGGGCCGAGGCATTGAACAACCAGCGGGCTTCGATATATTCCAGCCCCTTGTTCATCATGGTGGCGGAATCCACGGAAATCTTGCGTCCCATTGACCAGTTAGGATGGCGACAGGCCTGATCTGGCGTCATTGCAGCCAGGTCGGCTATTGCTGTCTCCCGGAAAGGACCACCCGAACCGGTCAGCAGAATCGACGAAACGCCATTCTGCGTTAAATCAGCGTATCCAAGATTATGTTGAACGGTTACCGGCATACTCTGAAAAATGGCGTTATGTTCACTATCAACGGGTAATAAACGCGCGCCGGACTGCTGCACCGCATCCATAAACAGACGCCCGCAGGTCACCAGCGATTCTTTATTTGCCAGCAGTACCGTTTTACCGGCACGAATTGCCGCCAGCGTCGGCACCAGTCCTGCAGCACCCACGATCGCGGCCATCACCTGATCAACGTGCTCCATCGCAGCAACGTCAGCGGCAGCCTGCTGGCCGCTCAATACTTCAGTACGGCTACCGCTTTCACGCAGCCGGATGCGCAACATATCCGCACTTTGCGCATCGTCCATGACCGCGTAGCCAGGGGAGAATTCCAGACATTGTTCAACCATGCGGTCGACATTTTTCCCCGCGACCAGCGCGGCGATGGAAAAGCGTTCGGGGTTATGGCGCACCACATCCAGCGTGCTGCATCCAATTGAACCGGTCGAACCGAGAACGGTTAATTGCTTCATGAGATGTCCAGAAGAATTGAGACAGGATAAAAAGAAAAACGCCGCCAGCAAGCCCTTACACATCAGTAATATGGGAATGGTTTTGCACAAGATCGCCTTTAACAAGCGTTAAAGGCAACCCGTTTAACTCATTCCCAGGAACTAAGCGTTCGGTCTTCTGTACGGCGTTTCAGACTTGACGACCGCAGCCCATCAGCAGTGATGCGCAGCAGTCGCTTTAGCAGAGAATCAGAACTGCATCAGTTCCGCTTCTTTATCTGCCAGCGCCGCATCAACTTTCTTAATGGCGGCGTCAGTCATTTTCTGCACGTCGTCCTGAGAACGGCGATCGTCATCTTCGCTGATCTCTTTGTCTTTCAGCAGCGCTTTGACTTTGTCGTTGGCATCACGACGAACGTTACGTACTGACACGCGAGCCTGCTCGGCTTCTGCGCGTACGATCTTGGTCAGATCTTTACGACGTTCTTCCGTCAGCGGCGGCAGCGGTACGCGAATGTCGGTACCCGCGGAGCTTGGGTTCAGGCCGAGGTCAGAAGCCATGATGGCTTTCTCAACGGCCGGGCTCATAGAGCGATCGAACACGTTGATTTTCAGAGTACGTGAGTCTTCTACCGTTACGCTTGCCAGCTGACGCAGCGGCGTCGGCGTGCCGTAGTATTCCACGACGATGCCATCCAGCAGGCTGGGAGAAGCACGACCCGTGCGTATTTTGCTGATTTGGGTTTTGAACGCTTCGACGCATTTTTCCATGCGTACTTCAGCATCTTTTCTGATATCGCTAATCACGTTACGAATCCTTGAAAACTTGTCTCAGACAGACCAGACGGTCGCTCACCGCAAAAGTGAGCTAAGTATAGTCAGGTTTAATGCAAATCACCGGGCAATACGCCCGCGAAAGTAAAGCGGAATATTACCCGGATTTGGCGCTGACGGGAATTATTCTGTAATCAAAGTGCCTTCTTTTTCGCCCATCACCACGCGACGCAGTGCGCCAGGTTTATTCATGTTGAAGACGCGAATCGGCAATTTATGGTCACGCGCCAGGGTAAAGGCGGCCAGATCCATGACTTTCAGTTCTTTATCAAGCACTTCGTTGTAGCTCAGTTGCTCGTACATCGTTGCAGTCGGATCTTTGGCCGGGTCAGCAGTAAATACACCGTCAACTTTAGTGGCCTTCAGCACGACATCGGCTTCGATTTCAATACCGCGCAGGCAGGCTGCAGAGTCGGTAGTGAAGAATGGATTACCGGTACCGGCAGAAAGAATCACCACGCGGTTGTTACGCAGCAGGCTGATCGCTTCCGCCCAGCTGTAATTATCACACACGCCATTCAGCGGAATCGCTGACATCAGGCGAGCGTTCACATAGGCGCGATGGAGAGAATCTCGCATTGCAAGGCCGTTCATCACCGTTGCCAGCATGCCCATGTGGTCGCCCACAACGCGGTTCATACCCGCTTTCGCCAGACCAGCACCACGGAACAGGTTACCACCACCAATCACGACGCCGACCTGAATACCCAGTTCAACCAGTTCTTTGATTTCCTGAGCCATACGGTCAAGTATGCTTGCATCAATACCGAAGCCTTCCGAACCCTGCAGAGCTTCGCCACTTAACTTAAGCAGAATACGTTTGTAGACAGGTTTTGCATTGGTAGCCATGTTTCTTTCCTGAGACGGTAACAAGTGAGATGAGTTAATTCTGGCGACATTGTATGTCGCTTTTCAGCACAGTCACTATAAGCATTGCGCTGAATTTACAAAACGGGCACAAAAAGAAGCCGCCCTCAGGCGGCTCCTTGTGAAAATTAAGACTGCTTGGACATCGCAGCAACTTCTGCTGCAAAGTCGGTCTCAACTTTCTCGATGCCTTCGCCCACTTCAAAGCGGATGAAGCCAGTTACGTCAGCGTTGTGCTCTTTCAGCAGCTGAGCAACAGATTTGCTCGGGTCCATTACGAACGGCTGGCCAGTCAGAGAAACTTCGCCGGTGAATTTCTTCATGCGGCCTTCAACCATTTTCTCTGCGATTTCTTTCGGCTTACCAGACTGCATCGCGATGTCCAGCTGAACCTGGTACTCTTTCTCTACGACTTCAGCAGAAACGTCTTCCGGCTTAACGAACTCAGGCTTGCTTGCAGCGATGTGCATTGCCAGCTGTTTAACCAGCTCCTGATCGGCGCCTTTAGCAGCAACCAGAACACCGATACGTGCACCGTGCTGGTATGAACCCAGAACGTCGCCTTCCAGAGCAGAAACGCGACGAATGTTGATGTTCTCACCGATTTTAGCAACCAGCGCAACACGCTCTTCTTCGAACTGAGCTTTCAGAACGTCAACATCAGTGATTTTGCCAGCAACAGCTGCGTCCAGAACTTTGTTAGCAAATGCCTGGAAACCACCATCTTTAGCAACGAAGTCAGTCTGGCAGTTAACTTCCAGAATGATGCCGTAGGTGCCATCGATTTTAGTGATGATCACGCCGTCAGCAGCAACGTTGCCTGCTTTCTTCGCCGCTTTGATCGCGCCGGATTTACGCATGTTTTCGATTGCCAGCTCGATGTCGCCGTTAGCTTCAGTCAGCGCTTTTTTGCAATCCATCATGCCTGCGCCAGTACGTTCGCGCAGCTCTTTTACCAGGGATGCGGTAATTTCAGCCATTCTTTAATCCTCGGGAGAGATGACCTGCCCGGTTCGCAGAACCAGACAGGTTTAAAAGTGAAAAAGGGGCCAAATATAGGCCCCTATTTATACACGGTACTAAATAAGGGATAGACCTTATTATTCAGCTTCTACGAAGCTTTCTTCCGCCTGAGAAGCCAGATCCTGAGAACGACCTTCACGCACGGTAGTCGCTACAGCACCCAGGTACAGGCTAACTGCGCGGATTGCGTCGTCGTTACCCGGGATAACGAAGTCTACGCCGTCCGGATCGGAGTTAGTATCAACGATAGCAAATACCGGGATACCCAGGTTGTTTGCTTCTTTGATAGCGATGTGTTCGTGGTCTGCATCGATAACAAACAGTGCGTCCGGCAGGCCGCCCATGTCTTTGATACCGCCCAGGCTGTTTTCCAGCTTGTCCAGCTCACGAGTACGCATCAGCGCTTCTTTCTTGGTCAGCTTCTCGAAAGTACCGTCCTGGGACTGAGTTTCCAGGTCTTTCAGACGTTTGATGGACTGACGAACGGTTTTCCAGTTAGTCAGCATGCCGCCCAACCAGCGATGGTTCACGAAGAACTGGTCGCAGCTGTTAGCAGCTTCTTTTACCGCTTCGCTTGCAGCGCGTTTAGTACCGACGAAAAGGATTTTACCTTTACGTGCAGAGATTTTGTTCAGTTCAGCCAGAGCTTCGTTGAACATCGGTACAGTTTTCTCAAGGTTGATGATGTGAACTTTGTTACGTGCGCCGAAGATGAAAGGCTTCATTTTCGGGTTCCAGTAACGGGTCTGGTGACCAAAGTGAACACCAGCCTTGAGCATGTCGCGCATGGAAACAGTTGCCATGTTTAAAACCTCTATAGATAAAGTTGGGGTTATGCCTCCACGTATCCCATATTACCGACCCCAAAGGGCACCCCGGAATATGTGCCGATACGTGTGTGTTATTTACACAAAATGAGATTTGTCGCTTCAGTCCATCCTGTGTAGTTCGAATGGAACGGAAGTCCGGCGCGCTTTATACCACAAAACCAGACCGGATACCAACTCTTGTTGACGTCACGTGCTGTTAATGATTCTCAATTTGGCACCAGGTCGCCCGGACTGTTAACATTGTCAGGACTTACTCTATTATTGTCGAAAAAATCGGCGCAGCTGGACAGAATCCACCATGGCTATATCTATTAAAACACCTGAAGACATCGAAAAAATGCGCGTGGCCGGCCGTCTGGCCGCTGAAGTGCTGGAAATGATCGAACCTTACGTGAAACCGGGCGTCAGCACCGGCGAACTGGACCGTATCTGTAACGATTATATCGTCAACAACCAGCAAGCCATCTCAGCTTGCCTCGGCTACCACGGCTACCCGAAATCCGTGTGCATCTCTATTAATGAGGTCGTCTGTCACGGCATCCCTGATGACGAAAAACTGCTGAAAGACGGCGACATCGTCAACATTGATGTGACGGTGATTAAGGATGAATTCCACGGCGATACCTCAAAGATGTTTATCGTCGGCAAACCGACGATCCTCGGCGAACGACTGTGCCGCATCACCCAGGAAAGCCTGTATCTGGCCCTGAAGATGGTCAAGCCGGGAATCAACCTGCGCGCGATTGGCGCCGCTATCCAGAAATTCGTTGAGGCTGAAGGTTTCTCGGTCGTACGCGAATACTGCGGTCACGGCATCGGCCGCGGCTTCCATGAAGAGCCGCAGGTGCTGCACTACGACTCCCCGGAAACCAACGTGGTGCTCAAACCGGGCATGACCTTCACCATTGAGCCGATGGTCAACGCCGGTAAAAAAGAGATCCGCAGCATGAAAGATGGCTGGACGGTGAAAACCAAAGACCGGAGCTTGTCTGCACAGTACGAGCATACTATTGTGGTGACAGAGAACGGCTGTGAGATTCTGACGTTACGCAAGGATGACACCATCCCGGCGATAATCTCGCACGACGCATAATGAAAAGCCGGCGCCCGCCGGCTTTTTTATGACAGGCGTCCTGCCGTCACCCTTCGGGCCGCCGCAAGCGACGTTAAAAATCGCTCCCGGCATTTATTATGACGGGCTTCCTGCCCGTCACCCTTCGGGCCGCCGCAGGCGACGTTAAAAATCGCTCCCGGCGATTTTTTATGGGCGATAGTTTTTTCATATGGTGACGCAATGAGCAACCCTTTACCTGACACTGTCTCCCCTCCCCTTTCCGGCCAGCCTGAGAATCCGGGAACCTGGCCGCAGGGTGATCTGAACTGTGCCGCCATAAAGGCGCATCTTGATAGCTTCCAGCGCTGGCTAGGCGAGGCGTTTGATAGCGGCATCGCCGCCGAACAGCTGATCGAAGCGCGAACCGAATTTATCGACCAACTGCTTCAGCGGCTGTGGGTTGATTACGGCTTTGGGCCGGTCAACGACCTGGCGCTGGTGGCGGTTGGTGGATACGGTCGCGGTGAGCTGCATCCCCTCTCCGACGTTGACCTTCTGATCCTCAGCCGCAAAAAACTTGCCGATGACCAGGCGCAGAAAGTGGGTGAACTGCTGACGCTGCTGTGGGACATCAAGCTGGAGGTTGGTCACAGCGTTCGTACGCTGGAAGAGTGTCTTCTGGAAGGGCTATCCGACCTCAGCGTCGCCACTAACCTGATTGAATCACGCCTGCTGATCGGTGACGTTGCCCTGTTCCTGGAACTCCAGAAACATATCTTCAGCGATGGCTTCTGGCCTTCAGAGAAGTTCTTTGCCGCCAAGGTCGAAGAGCAGCAGATCCGCCACCAGCGTTATCATGGCACCAGCTATAACCTCGAACCGGATGTAAAAAGTAGCCCCGGCGGCTTGCGTGATATTCACACGTTGCAGTGGGTTGCCCGTCGCCACTTTGGCGCCACCTCGCTGGATGAAATGGTCGGTTTCGGTTTTATTACCGAAGCGGAGCGCAACGAGCTTAACGAATGCCTGCACCAGCTCTGGCGGATCCGTTTTGCTCTGCACCTGGAGCTAACCCGCTATGACAACCGCCTGCTGTTTGATCGCCAGCTCAGCGTCGCCCGTCGCCTGCGCTACGAAGGCGAGGGAAACCAGCCGATCGAGTACATGATGAAGGATTTCTTCCGCGTCACCCGCCGGGTCGGCGAGCTGAATCACATGCTGCTCCAGCTGTTCGATGAAGCAATCCTCGCCCTCACGGAAGATGAAAAACCGCGGCCCATCGATGATGATTTCCAGCTGCGTGGCACGCTTATCGATCTACGCGACGACACGCTGTTTATCCGCGAGCCGCAGGCTATCCTGCGTATGTTCTATATTATGGTGCGGAACAGCAACATCACCGGCATCTACTCCACGACCCTGCGCCACCTGCGACACGCCCGGCGCCACCTGACGCAACCGCTGTGCTATATCCCGGAAGCGCGCAGTATTTTCCTCAGCATGCTGCGCCATCAGGGCGCTGTCAGCCGTGGGCTACTGCCGATGCACCGCCACAGCGTACTGTGGGCCTACATGCCGCAGTGGTCGCATATTGTCGGCCAGATGCAGTTTGACCTGTTCCATGCCTATACCGTCGATGAGCATACGATCCGCGTGCTGCTGAAGCTGGAAAGTTTCGCCAAAGAAGAGACCCGCAGCCGCCATCCACTGTGCGTCGAGCTGTGGCCACGCCTGACCCACCCGGAGCTGATTCTGATTGCGGCGCTGTTCCATGATATTGCCAAAGGCCGGGGGGGCGATCACTCGGTGCTCGGCGCGCAGGACGTACTGAAATTTGCTGAGCTGCACGGACTCAACTCCAGGGAAACCCAGCTCGTCGCCTGGCTGGTACGCCATCATCTTCTGATGTCGGTCACCGCACAGCGCCGCGATATTCAGGATCCCGAAGTCATCAAGCAGTTTGCCGAAGAGGTACAAACGGAAAACCGCCTGCGCTACCTGGTATGCCTGACCGTCGCCGATATCTGCGCAACCAACGAAACCCTGTGGAACAGCTGGAAACAGAGCCTGCTGCGCGAGCTTTACTTCGCAACGGAAAAACAGCTGCGCCGGGGGATGCAAAGCACACCGGATATGCGCGAGCGGGTTCGCCATCATCAGCTACAGGCGCTGGCGCTCCTGCGGATGGAAAACATTAACGAAGAGGCGCTGCATCAAATCTGGAACCGCTGTCGCGCCAACTACTTCGTTCGCCATACGCCAAACCAGCTTGCCTGGCACGCCCGCAATTTGCTCAAGCACGATCTCAGCAAGCCGATGATCCTGCTCAGCTCACAGGCTACCCGCGGCGGAACGGAAATCTTTATCTGGAGCCCGGACCGGCCTTATCTGTTTGCCGCCGTCTGCGGCGAACTCGATCGTCGTAACCTGAGCGTCCACGATGCCCAGGTCTTTACCACCCGTGACGGGATGGCGATGGACACCTTTATCGTCCTTGAACCAGACGGCAGTCCGCTTTCCGCCGACCGCCATGAGATGATTCGGCTTGGCCTCGAACAGACCATCACCCAACGCAGCTGGCAGCCACCGGCGCCACGCCGACAGGCCGCAAAACTGCGTCATTTCTCCGTGGCAACCGAAGTCAACTTCTTACCGACGCATACCGACAGAAAATCGTTCCTTGAACTGATTGCCCTCGATCAGCCCGGACTGCTGGCGCGCGTCGGGCAAGTGTTCGCTGACCTCAATATTTCACTCCATGGGGCCAGAATTACGACAATTGGTGAGCGAGTAGAAGATTTATTTATAATCGCGACGGCAGACCGGCGTGGGCTTAATAATGAGCTACAACAAGAAGTACAACAACGGTTGACAGAGGCCCTCAATCCAAACGATAAAGGGTGACGAACTTTTAATGTGTAAAGAGAAAGAGTAAACAATGCAGCAATTACAGAATGTTATTGAGTCCGCCTTTGAGCGTCGCGCCGACATCACGCCGGCAAATGTGGATACCGTAACCCGCGAAGCGGTTAACCAGGTGATTTCTCTGCTTGATTCCGGCGCGCTGCGTGTCGCTGAAAAGATCGATGGCCAGTGGGTCACCCATCAATGGCTGAAGAAAGCGGTTCTGCTCTCTTTCCGTATTAACGATAACCAGGTTATCGACGGTGCGGAAAGCCGCTACTTCGATAAAGTACCGATGAAATTCGCTGACTATGACGAAGCGCGTTTCCAGAAAGAAGGTTTCCGCGTGGTGCCTCCGGCCGCGGTGCGTCAGGGGGCATTCATCGCTCGTAACACCGTCCTGATGCCGTCCTACGTTAACATCGGCGCCTACGTTGATGAAGGCTCCATGGTTGATACCTGGGCGACCGTAGGTTCCTGCGCGCAGATTGGCAAAAACGTTCACCTGTCCGGCGGCGTCGGCATCGGTGGTGTTCTGGAGCCGCTGCAGGCTAACCCGACCATCATCGAAGATAACTGCTTCATCGGTGCGCGCTCTGAAGTGGTTGAAGGCGTGATCGTCGAAGAAGGCTCCGTTATCTCCATGGGCGTATACCTGGGCCAGAGCACCAAAATTTACGACCGCGAAACCGGCGAAGTGTTCTACGGTCGCGTTCCGGCGGGTTCCGTAGTCGTTTCCGGCAACCTGCCGTCGAAAGATGGCAAATACAGCCTGTACTGCGCCGTGATTGTGAAGAAAGTCGATGCGAAGACCCGCGGTAAGGTCGGCATCAACGAACTACTGCGTACCATCGACTAAGCAAGTCGTTTAAAAAGCGGGGGCAACCCCGCTTTTTTTGTATCTGCCGCTGGCGAAAAGACATTTTTTCGTTAATTATTCAAAGGTTATGTTTAATTCAAGGATACCGTTATGTACGATAATCTGAAAAGTTTGGGCATTACCAACCCTGATGAGATCGATCGCTATAGCCTCCGGCAAGAAGCCAACAACGACATTCTGAAAATCTATTTTCAGAAGGACAAAGGCGAATTCTTCGCCAAAAGCGTGAAGTTTAAATACCCGCGTCAGCGTAAAACCGTGGTCGCCGATGGCGTCGGCCAGGGGTATAAAGAAGTCCAGGAAATCAGCCCAAACCTGCGCTACGTTATTGATGAGCTGGACCAAATCTGCCAGCGCGATCGCACCGAAGTCGATCTTAAGCGCAAGATCCTTGACGATCTGCGTCACCTGGAAAGCGTCGTTACCCATAAGATCAGCGAAATTGAAGCCGATCTGGAAAAACTGACCCGCAACAAATAACGCCTTCCTCTCCCCGGCCGGTCATGCCCGCCGGGGCAATTTCAATGACAGCCGGGCCGATTATCGTCTAGCGCTGCTCATCCAGCTGCAGCGAAATATACAGCAGCAGACGGTCGTCGAAGTTTCCCAGATCCAGTCCGGTCAGCTCCGAAATTCGGTTAAGCCGATATTCCAGGGTATTGCGATGAATAAACAGCGCCTTTGAGGTCGCCAGCGGCTGCACGTTGTGGCGAAACCACGCCTGCAGCGTCCGACGCAGCAAACCGTTATTATCCATGGCCTTCAGCCGGACCAGAGGGCGAGCCAGCTCATTGGCCTGCCAGCCGCCGCGCAGGCTATCAAGCAACACCGGCAGCATCAGATCCTGATAAAAATAGCTGCGGCTTTCAGGCATCCGCTGCTTGCCGACCATCATGGTGGTACGGGCGGTACGGTACGAACGGGCAATACTCCCAGGGCCGGTAAAAAAGTTACCCAGCGCGACGCGAAACCGCAGCTGCCCGTTCTCTTTCATCCGGGCAATAAGCTGCTCAACCCGTTTACCATGATCTTCGGCGTCCCAGCGGCCAAAAGCGTTGAGGGCTGGCTTCAAAACCACCATCTCCGTCAGGGAAACGATAGCGACCAGATTATTACGATCGGGAGTGGTCAGCGCGGTCTGGAGTTGCTGAAGTTCGGCCATGGCGCTATCGACGCCAAGCTGGCCGCTGTCCACTTCAATCATCGCGACGACCCGCGGCTGGTTCAGATCGATCCCCAAACGCTGCGCCCACTCCGTTAACGCCGGGGTATTTTCTTCCGCCTGAATCAGGTTCATCACCAACTCTTCACGCAGACGACTGTCCTGAGCCAGCAGGTGCATCAGCCGCGACTGCTCGAGCATCATCTCGGCGGTCATGCACACCAGTTCGCCATACTTACGCAGCGTTTCGGGTTCGCCGGTCAGGCCAATCACCCCGACAATCTCCCCTTCCAGACGCAATGGCAGGTTGATCCCCTGACGGACACCGTGCAGATGGCGGGCAACCGCATCATCAATATCCACCACTCGCCCCTGGGAGAGCACCAGCAGCGCGCCTTCGTGCAATTCCCCAATCCGCTCGCGATCGCCGCTGCCAATAATCCGCCCACGGGCATCCATTACGTTGATATTGGTATCAATGATGCGCATCGTGCGCGCCACAATATCCTGCGCCATTTTGGTATCAAGATGCCAGCCAGCCATGTAACCCTCCCGTAAGCAGGGCTCCAGCATAAAAGAGTTCAGTGTGCCTCGCATTGTGCATATGCATAAAGCAGGACGGAGAAGTGTGGAGTTGCGGGTGGGGTCACAGAATGAAAACGCAGGGTAAATACGGGAAAAAAAAAGCCCCTTCCCTCAACGAGGAGAAGGGGCAGATTTCACGGTGAACGATTACTGCATCAGCAGATAGATCGTCGCGTCGCCGCGTTGGATATTCAGCGCCAGCACCGAAGGTTTGGCATCGAATATTTTGCGCAGGTCGGCAATATTTTTCACCGGCTGCTGGTTAGCACCGACGATAATGTCACCTTTCTTGAGGCCAATTTGTGCCGCCGGAGTCCCCGCCTTCACGTTATTGACCGTCACACCTTTATCCTGACCTTTGTTGCTCATTTCCGCACCTTCAATGCCGTTGAAGATGCTGCTGGAGTCAACCTGAGTCTGATTGCTCTGCTGCAGCTCGACGGTGACGTTCACCGGCTTGCCATCGCGCACCAGGCCCAGCTGGACCTTGCTACCAATCGGCATCGTACCGACCTGAGCACGCAGTGCGGCGAAGCTGCTAATTGGTTTGCCGTTCAGCGAGGTAATCACATCACCCGCTTTGATACCGGCTTTCGCTGCCGCAGATCCTGGCATCACCTGGCTGACGAACGCCCCGCGCTGCGCGTCAACTTTCATCGCTTTCGCCAGTTCAGAGTTCAGCTCGGTGCCCATGATACCCAGCTCACCGCGTTTCACCTGGCCATACTTGACCATCTGTTCGGTCAGGTTTTTCACCATGTTGCTCGGGATGGCAAAACCGATACCGATGTTGCCGCCATCCGGCGCCAGGATCGCGGTGTTAATACCGATCAGCTCGCCATTCAGGTTAACCAGCGCCCCGCCGGAGTTACCGCGGTTGATAGCGGCATCAGTCTGGATAAAGTTTTCGTAATTTTCGACGTTAAGTCCGCTACGACCCAGAGCAGAAACGATACCCGAGGTCACCGTTTCACCGAGGCCAAACGGGTTACCGATAGCGACGGTGTAATCACCCACGCGCAGCGCATCGGAGTCTGCCAGTTTGATCGCCGTCAGGTCCTTCGGATCCTGAATCTGGATCAACGCGATATCGGAACGTGGATCTTTACCAACGACTTTCGCATCAAACTTACGGCCATCGCTCAGTTGGACTTTGATGGTGGTGGCGTTGTCGACAACGTGGTTGTTGGTCACGACATAGCCTTTCGCCGCGTCGATAATCACCCCGGAACCTAACGCCATAAATTTCTGCTGCTGACCGCCGTCACCCTGCGCTCCGCCGCCCTGTCCACCCCCCTGACAGAAGGGTGAACTCTGGAACGGTGAACCATCCTGGCAGAACGGCGAGTTGTCGCCGAAGAACTGCTGGAAGTTACGCGGCATCCGCGGGGTATTTACCGTCGTGCTGCCCTCAACATTTATGCTCACCACTGACGGCATCACTTTTTCCAGCATAGGTGCCAGACTCGGCATCTGCTGCGCGTTGGGGGCTGAAGAGGACGTTTCTGCCGCGCTCGCAGAGAGCGGGGATAACGCCAGACCTAAACTCAGAGCCAGTGCACTCATTGCTAACGTGGTTTTTTTCATCATGTCTCAATCTCGATTTTGGATAACGCAATTGCTATGTAAGTGACTATCAGAGTCATTTTATCGCGCTAAGTTCCGGAATTAAGCATTGGCAAAAAGTAAAAATTTATTGTCCATCTTTACAAAACCTGTACCTATTCTACCGCCATTAAGCGACGATATTCATCCCATGCATACAAGTCCGTCATGCCGCTGATATAGTCCTGAATCAGCCGACAGCGATAATAATATTCCATTATCGGAAACGCCTCATCATCGCGAGAAATTTTATTCACCGCCTCAACATAGGCCAGTCGGTGACGCGTCGAAAGTTTCTGAAACAAGCGTGAAGCAATGGGGAAACTTCTTACCCGCTCTTTCTCAACTAATAAACTAAAGTCTTCCAGTGATAAATTGAGTAACGGCGCATAGATATCCAGAAGTCCGCTAATAACACGATAGCCCTGCAATTCCAGCTGCTCGACATCCTGATGGCTAAAAACATGTTTTATAGCGACATTTTTATATAACTCCAGCAACTGGCTACAGTCACTATCATCTTCAAGCAGCGCATGATTAAAATCACCGGTAAAGATCTTAGGCAAATTATCGATAAATCGCCGCGCCGCATACGGCACCAGTTTATTCAACGTATTGACCCGCAAATACATAAAGAACTGATCTTCAGTGCTTCGACTGAGGGAATTTTCGCGCGATTTCTCCCACGCATTTTCGACCACCTGCGAAAACAGAGAGCCTTTTTCATGCTGGCCCCACGCCTCATACAGCAGTTGATAAAGCTGTTCGACGCTGAAAATTCGTTTTTCTACCGCATCTTCAAGATCGGCCACGCAATATGAAATATCATCCGCGGCCTCCATAATCCATGTCAATGGAAAGCGATTGTAAGGTGCCAGATCAAGTTCTTTACGTAACCGCGCAATATAGCCCTCTTCGGCTAAATAATAACCAGGTTTTTTCATTAAATAACTGTGGCTGTCAGGCAGTTCACCGCGCCACCACGCCGGTCGCGTGTACTTTAAAATGCAGCCAACCTGCGCCCAGGTCAGATTCATACGCATCAGCGTATGGACCAAACGAATACCCTGGGCGTTTCCCTCAAACCAGCACAGATCCTGGCGAACTTTGCTCCGCAGCGTATTCAGCTCCGTCTGCCCCACCTGCAAACGCAACGCTTCAACCGTGCAACGGTCCTGCGCTAACGGTTCTCCCGCAGCGTCATCGGGCACAAGCCGCTGTCCAAACCAGTCATTAATTGCCGCCTCGCCAAAATGGCCAAACGGCGGGTTGCCGATGTCGTGCATGAGACAGGCCATCTCGACGACGCTCTCAAACGGTCCGGTCAGCTCATCCAGCCCGTAGCTTTCCAGCAGGCGCTGCTCTTTCAGGCGGCTAAGGATCTCTTTGGCGATATAGCGGCCAACCTGCTGAACTTCAAGGGAGTGGGTTAAACGAGTGCGCACCGCTGCATTACGTTCCAGCGGAAAAACCTGCGTTTTTTGCTGCAGACGGCGGATCGCCGGCGAGTTAATAATCCGCCCGCGGTCGCTTTCGAAGATGCGCAGAATTTCACGTTCCGTTTCGACACCCTGCGGTGAGCGGTAGCGTCGACGCCAGTTAATCTTGTTGCGAAAATCAATTTTTGCCATGGCCTCTCCCGCGCGAGCAATAACGTTTCCTTCTGAGTGCATGATAGACTATGCAACTAAACCTGACACATCGCGAGTAAATCTATGAAAATCGGCATTATTGGCGCTATGGAAGAAGAAGTGACCCTTCTGCGCGACAAAATCGAAAACCGCCAGACCCTGACACTGGGCGGCAGCGAAATCTACACCGGTCAGTTGAACGGCACCGATGTTGCGCTGTTAAAATCAGGAATTGGCAAAGTAGCGGCCGCCATGGGTGCCGCGCTGTTGCTGGAAATTTGTAAGCCAGACGTCATCATCAACACCGGTTCTGCAGGCGGTCTCGCGCCAACGCTGAAAGTGGGCGATATCGTCATCTCCGACGAAACCCGCTACCACGATGCCGACGTCACTGCATTTGGCTACGAATATGGCCAGCTACCGGGCTGTCCGGCCGGCTTTAAAGCAGACGATAAACTCATCGCCGCCGCGCAGACCTGCATCGAAGCACTGAACCTTAATGCGGTACGCGGCCTGATCGTCAGCGGCGATGCATTCATCAACGGTTCCGTCGGGCTGGCGAAAATTCGTCACAACTTCCCGCAGGCCGTCGCGGTAGAAATGGAAGCTACCGCCATTGCCCATGTCTGCCATAACTTCGGCGTACCCTTTGTGGTCGTGCGTGCCATTTCCGATGTTGCCGACCAACAGTCTCATCTGAGCTTCGATGAGTTCCTGGCCGTCGCCGCGAAACAGTCCACCCTGATGGTGGAAAAGCTGGTGCAGAATCTGGCACGTGGCTAAGTCGCTCACCCTGGCGCTTAGCGCCCTGCTGTTGCTTGTCCCGGCGTGGCTCCTCGCCGCGCCGCGGGTCATCACGCTGTCACCATCTAATACCGAGCTGGCCTTTGCTGCCGGGATCACCCCGGTTGCCGTCAGCAGCTATTCCGATTATCCACCACAGGCCAGCGCTATCGAACAGGTTGCCAGCTGGCAGGGGATGAATCTGGAACGGATCGTCGCGCTGAAGCCCGACCTGGTCCTCGCCTGGCGCGGCGGCAACGCGGAACGGCAGGTGAATCAGCTGCGAGCGTTAGGCATCAAAGTGCTGTGGGTCAATACCGCGACGATCGAAGAGATTATCGCGACGCTCCGCCAGCTGGCGCAGTGGAGCCCGCAACCGGAAAAAGCCCGTGAAGC
Organism: Klebsiella sp. R390; assembly: GCF_051131745.1. Classification (NCBI taxonomy): domain Bacteria; kingdom Pseudomonadati; phylum Pseudomonadota; class Gammaproteobacteria; order Enterobacterales; family Enterobacteriaceae; genus Klebsiella; species Klebsiella sp. R390. Next base: position 1,758,894 of record NZ_CP180445.1, read on the forward strand.
CGCCCAACAAATGCAGGACGACTACGCGGCCCTCAAAACTCGCTACGCCAACACGCCGAAGAAGCGCGTCTTCATGCAGTTTGGCTCCAACCCGCTTTTTACCAGCAGCCGGGGCTCCATTCAGGATCAGGTCCTGACCCTCTGCGGTGGTGAAAATATTTTCGCCTCCAGCACCGTCCCCTGGCCGCAGGTCAGCCGCGAACAGGTTCTGGCAAGGCAGCCTCAGGCGATTGTTATCGCCGGTGACGACAGCCGTCTCCCCGACGTGGAACGTTACTGGCATAATCAGTTAAAAATTTCCCTGATTGCAGTGCATGGCGACTGGTTTGAACGCGCAAGCCCGCGTATTATCCTCGCCGCTAAACAGCTCTGCACTGCGCTCGAACAGGTCAAATAGCACCGTTTACGCAGTACAACAGCGTCATCCCGGCAGCGTTACGCCTTATCGGTACGGTAGGTGGGCGTCGCCGGATTCACCATGATGAATAAAATAGCCTAAGGAACCGGGCGCGAAACGAGAACTGACGATGCTTGTCTATTGGCTGGATATTATTGGCACCGCCGTATTTGCAATCTCGGGCGTATTGCTGGCCGGTAAACTCCGTATGGACCCTTTTGGCGTGCTGGTGCTTGGCGTGGTGACCGCCGTGGGTGGCGGAACGATTCGTGATATGGCACTCGCCAACGGCCCGGTATTTTGGGTCAAAGACCCCACCGACCTGGTGGTGGCCATGGTCACCAGCATGATGACTATTTTGCTGGTCCGTCAGCCGCGCCGCCTGCCGAAATGGATCCTGCCGGTGCTGGATGCCGTTGGCCTGGCGGTGTTTGTGGGCATTGGCGTGAATAAGGCCTTTCTGGCGCACAGCGGCCCGCTGGTAGCGATCTGTATGGGCGTGGTTACCGGCGTGGGCGGGGGGATCATTCGCGACGTGCTGGCTCGCGAAATTCCTATGATTCTACGTACGGAAATCTATGCCACGGCCTGTATTGCTGGCGGGATCGTTCACGCCACGGCCTATGATACATTTCATGTTCCGCTGGAAAATGCGGCGATGATGGGAATGTGCGTCACGTTGATCATTCGCCTTGCGGCTATCCGTTGGCACCTGAAACTACCGACGTTTGCGCTCGACGAGAGCGGACGATAAACGCGAACGTTCTCCCCCGGCAGCAACCTGTACCGGGGCGAGAATCAGACGACGAGATCAGACGCTGAATGAAGACCCGCAGCCGCAGGTGCTTTTCGCATTCGGGTTGGTCACGATAAACCGCGAACCTTCCAGACCTTCCGTGTAATCGACGGCACCGCCGACCAGATACTGCAGGCTCATCGGATCGACCACCAGGCCAACGCCCTGTTTTTCAATGGTCATATCACCTTCGTTAACCTGATCGTCAAAGGTGAAGCCGTACTGGAAACCACTACAACCGCCACCGGTGATATAAACACGCAGCTTCAGGTTCGGGTTATCTTCATCGGCAATCAGGAATTTTACTTTTTTGGCTGCGGCTTCAGTAAACTCCAGCGGCAACGCGATGTCATCACTCATTTTATGCTCCCATTGATACTTCTGGTCGGTTAAAGAATAACCCGACCTTTTGAGCCATTATCTAATACCCTGGTAAATCGTTCAAGTATTCTCCCCGGCAACCTGCTGCGCTTTCGCCGCTTGCTCCGCGGCCTGCTTTTCCAGGGTTCGTTCAAGGATAGTGGAATACAAAGGCTTACCGCCAAGGAATTGTGCCAGTAGTGTTGCGCCAAGACAGGTAATAATCATTGGCAAAATGAGCTGATAGTTATCCGTCATCTCCAGCACCAGCACGATACCGGTCAGTGGCGCACGAATGGAGGCCGCCAGCAGCGCGCCCATACCGGCAATCGCAAAGGTCCCGGCATCCAGATGATAGGCCGGCAGCAGCGGTGTAACCGCCATGCCGAAGGCCGTGCCCAACAGCGTTCCCAGCGCCAGCATCGGCGCAAAAATACCGCCAGGGGCACCAGAGGAGAAGCACAGTAACGTCGTAATCACACGGGCAACAAAGATAAACAGCAGCAGGCCAACGGAAAAGTTACCCGCCGCGGCGATGGGAATCAGGTTAAATCCGCCTCCCGACGCTGCCGGCTGAATCAGCCCGAGCACGCCACACAGCCCACCGATGACCCCGCCGATCAGCACCCATTTTTTCGTATCGCCGCCATGGAAGCGCTGGAACATATCCTGGGTACTCAACACCAGGCGGTTAAACAGCGGGCCGATACAGCCAAAAATCATCCCCAGAATCAGGTACAGCCACAGAGTATTGACCGGCGCATCACTCAGTTTGCCAACCTCGATGATCGCCGACTCGCCATTAAATACCCGAAACACGATGCTCGACATAATCACGCCAGTAAAGACGGCCTTAATCGAAATCAGGTTATAGCGGAACTGCGGGCGCATCTCCTCAATAATGAACAGTATCCCCGCCAGCGGCGCATTAAAGGCAGCGGACAAACCCGCCGCGGCCCCGGTGGCCAGCAGCGTATGGCGGGCTTCGGGGCTACGCATGCGGAAGATATCCAACACCATTCGCCCGACGTTACCGCCCAGCTGCACCGTCGGCCCTTCGCGGCCAAGGACCATCCCGGCGCCCAGGGTCCCCATGCCGCCGATAAATTTGACCGGCAGCACGCGCCACCAACGAACAGGACGCAGCTCTTCGAGCGCCCCTTCGATCTCCGGAATCCCAGAGCCTCCCGCTTCTGGCGCGAAACGCCGCACCAGAAAATAGCCGACCATTGCCAACAGCGCGGAAAAAATAAAGGCCAGCGGCCAAATCAGAAACCAGTGATCGGCAACCTGCACCAGGGTGCCAATACGCATGTTCTGCACCCAGTTGACGCTCTTTTCAAACGCGACCCCCACCAATCCTGCCAGGGTTCCGACCACCGCTGCCATCAATAATACTGCCAGTGGCGTCTTGTCACGCTGAACTAATCGACGGACCATATCGCCACGACGCAAGCGCACGATTTGTTTTGCTTCAAAAGTTGAGGCTGCTATTTTCATACTCTTATCGTCAATAGTCATACAAATACGAGGTGGATATTTTAGCCTTCCACACGTCCCGCGTCGCGGAAAAATTTCATCGGCTGCGCTTTGTTTCAATTGGGCAAAACTTTCATAACTATCCTGGAATAACTTAGAATAACCAGCAAAACATTTATCACGAACCAGGATCATCGCAATGAGCAAATCTGAAACACTCTATAGCGCCGCACGTGAACTCATCCCCGGCGGCGTGAACTCGCCAGTACGCGCCTTTAGCGGCGTTGGTGGCACCCCGCTGTTTATCGAACGCGCTGACGGCGCCAGACTGTATGATGTCGATGGTAAAGCTTATATCGATTATGTCGGCTCCTGGGGGCCAATGGTGCTGGGCCACAACCATCCGGCCATTCGCAACGCGGTAATTGAAGCAGCAGAACGCGGCCTGAGCTTCGGCGCCCCGACCGAGATGGAAGTCAAAATGGCGGAACTGGTAACGGAACTGGTCCCGACGATGGATATGGTGCGCATGGTGAACTCCGGCACCGAAGCGACAATGAGCGCCATTCGCCTGGCCCGCGGTTTTACCGGTCGCGATAAGATTATTAAATTTGAAGGCTGCTACCACGGCCACGCCGACTGCCTGCTGGTTAAAGCAGGATCTGGCGCCCTGACGCTGGGTCAGCCGAACTCTCCAGGCGTACCGGCCGATTTCGCCAGACATACCCTGACCTGTACCTACAACGATCTGGCGTCCGTTCGGGCGGCGTTCGAGCAGTATCCGCAAGAGATTGCCTGCATTATTGTGGAGCCGGTTGCCGGCAACATGAACTGCATCCCGCCGCTGCCTGAGTTCCTGCCGGGTCTGCGCGCGCTATGCGATGAATTTGGCGCGCTGCTGATTATCGATGAAGTGATGACCGGCTTCCGCGTCGCACTGGCGGGAGCGCAGTCGTACTACAACGTAGTGCCTGATCTGACCTGCCTGGGCAAAATCATCGGTGGCGGCATGCCGGTCGGCGCATTTGGCGGCCGCCGCGACGTCATGGATGCCCTGGCCCCGACCGGCCCGGTTTATCAGGCCGGGACCCTCTCCGGTAACCCGATTGCCATGGCAGCCGGTTTTGCCTGCTTAAGCGAAGTGGCGCAGCCGGGCGTTCACGAAACGCTGACGGATTTGACCAACCAACTGGCACAAGGACTGCTGGATGCGGCACGCGACGCGGGTATTCCGCTGGTGGTTAACAATGTGGGCGGGATGTTCGGCCTCTTCTTTACCGATGCCGAAACGGTCACCAGCTATCAGGATGTACTGAAGTGCGACGTTGAGCGCTTTAAACGTTTCTTCCATCTGATGCTTGAAGAAGGGGTCTACCTGGCGCCGTCGGCATTTGAAGCAGGCTTTATGTCCGTGGCTCACAGCGTCGAAGATATCAACGATACCATCGCCGCCGCACGCCGCGCCTTCGCGCAACTGTAATCATGTTTTATCCCCGGCGCGCGGAAACCGCCGCCGGGGAATCGCTTAGCGGCTCTGCTTTCTCAGCAAATAGATAAAGTACGGTGCGCCGATAAAAGTCGACAGCAGGCCGGCCGGGATCTGATACGGGAACATCATCATCCGTCCGCACCAGTCGGCAAAGACCAGCAGCAGGCCCCCGATCAATCCGGACACCACCATCTGCGGCATCGTGCGGCGGAATCCCATCATACGTGCAATATGCGGTGCCATCAGGCCGACAAAACTCAACGGGCCAATCGTCAGCGTAGCGGTTGCCGTCAGGCACGCGGCCAGCATCAACAGGCCAATACGTGACGGGGTCAGCGCCATGCCCACCGCACGCGCCGCTTCACCGCCTAACGGTAGAATGGTCATCCAGCGTCGGCACAGCGGAGCCAGCGCCAGCAGCACCACCATAGCGATACCACTGCGCATCACCATCTCCGGCGTCGCGCTGTAAGTTGACCCGGAGATCCACGTCAGGATCTGCGCCATCCGCGGATCGCCGCTGGCCTGCAGCATCATCAACAGCATGGTGAAGGCGGTGCTGAGCGCCATCCCCGCCAGCAGCATCCGGTGCGGCGAGAAGCCACCGCGTCCGGCGGCAATCAGGATCACCAGCAGCGTCACCGCCGCCCCGAGGCTCCCGGCGGGCAGCAGCCAGCCAAACGCGTTGCCAGGGACGAAAAACAACATCATGACAATCCCGAACGCCGCGCCGGAGCTGATCCCAAGGACTTCCGGGCTTGCCATCGGGTTGCCGGTCAGCCGCTGAATAATACAACCGGCGACCGCCAGCATCACTCCGGCGAACAGCGCGGCAAATACTCGCGGCCAGCGCCACGGCATCAGTTGATCCAGCAGCGTACCGCTCGCCCACTGCCAGCTCTGAGCATCCCGGCCAAAAGTCAGGGCAACGACGATCGCCAGCAGCAGAATCAGCAAGCCGCCGAGGGCAAACCACTGCACATTTTGCCGTTCCACCAACGCCTTGTCACCGACGTTCATCACCGGCGCGCTGATACTCCGCAGGCGTGGCAACAGCCACAGCAGTAACGGTGCACCAATCAGCGCCGTCACCGAACCGGTAGAGACTTCCATCCACACCCGGGTCAGCCACAGAATAATCTGGTCCGACAGCCACAGAATGAGAGCGCCAATCAGCGCCGCCAGCAGCAGACGCGACAGCAGGCGACGGGCGCCGAGCATTTTCGCCAGCAGCGGCGCAAACAGGCCAATAAAACCGATAATCCCCACCGCATTCACCAGCAGCGCACTGATGACAATCGCCAGCGTCAGCGTTGCCAGACGCGCCAACGACAGCGCCAGTCCGAGGTTACGCGCCACGCCATCATCCAGCCCCATCAGCGTCAGAGGACGCAGCAGCAACAGGGTTAATATGGCGCCGCCAAGCAATTGCGGCCACAGCCGTTGCACTACGCTCCAGTCGGTTTGCGTCAGCGTACCGGTGCTCCACAGGAACATACTTTGCAGCTGATCGTGATGGAAAATCACCATCAGTTGATTCAGCGCTCCGCAGTAAAGACTGACCACCAGGCCGGCAAGAATCAGGGTCACCGGCGACAACCGCTTGCCCCAGGAGACGCCGAAGACCAACGCCCCGACCAGGCAGGCCCCGGCCAGCGCGGCAAACTGCGATGCCAGTACGCCAGGGATCGCCCAGAGCGTCGTCACCGTCATCCCCAACTGGGCGCCGGTAGCCACCCCAAGCGTCGTCGGTTCCGCCAGCGGGTTGCGTAGCACCTGCTGGAACAATACGCCGACCAGCCCCAGACCGGCGCCGACCAGCAGCGATATCGCCAGCCTCGGCAGCAGGCTGTAGTGGAACAGCATCTGGGCAATATTATCAATATCCGGCTGCCGTAACGCCTGCCACCACTGGCTTTGCGGCAACGCGGCATGAAGATTGAACAGGCTGAGGGTAAAAGCGGCAATCACCAGCACCGCCAGCAGCAGCGCCGTCAGAGGAGAAATTCGCGATCTCACGCTGCACCTCCCTGAGCATCCGCCAGCACGCGGGCAAAATGCATCGCCGACAACGTCGCACCATAGAACCACACCGCCGGTACACGCTGGAAACGGCCTTCGCGCACAAACGGCATCGCCCGCCATAGCGGCGTCGCCATCAATTGCGTCATCTCGGCATGATTACCATGGTCAAAGCAGATAACGTCTGCGTCTTTGTAAGCGGCCAGCCGGTCGATCCCGACGCTGACGCTCCCCCAGAAGGCGGTCTCGCCGCGCCAGGCATTTTTAATGTCAAAGCGATCGAGCACCTCCTGGAACAAGCAGTTATGCCCAAAAACCAATACGTGGCGGGGATCAAGCAAAGTGATCATCAGCAGCGGGCGATCGCCACGCTGAGCAAACCGGGGACGCAAATTCTCCATCAGCGCATCGAATTCCGCCAGATGGCGTTTCGCCGCCTGCTGTCGGCCGATCAGTTCGGCCATCTCGTTGAGGGACTGCTGGGCCATCATCAGCGGGCGTTTGCCGTCGCTGAAGGTGAAGCCTTGTCCCGGAGCGATGCGCGCCAGCTTCTCCGCCGACGGCCCGTAGCCTGCCGACCAGACGATAAATGACGGCTTCATCTGCGTCAGCAGCTCAAGGTTCGGCTCCGTGCGCAACCCAACATCAATCACCGAGGCAGGTAATGCAGGCTCGTTCACCCACAGGTTATAGTTCGGAATATCGGCAACGCCGTAGGGCGTCACGCCGAGCGCCAGCAGCAGCTCTGCCGGCAGCCACTCCAGCGCCACGATGCGCTGCGGGTCGATCGCCGCAGCCTGCGCATGCCGCATCTGCCACAGCAGTGGCGACAAGGCCATCGCCGTCAACAGGCGACGACGCGTAAGGAAATCGGTCTTGTCCATCAATACACAAAACTTACCGGCGCGTTGCCCGCCGGATGCGGCAGAATGCCCATAGGGATACCGTAAATTTGCTCCAGCGTTTCGCTACGCATCAGCTCCGCTGGCGTGCCCTGGGCAATCATCTCACCACCGCGTAAAGCGACCAGATAATCGCAATAACGGGCGGCCATATTAATATCATGCAGGACCGCAATCACCGTTAAGCCGCGCTGCTGGCTCAGACGATGCACCAGTGCGAGCACATCAACCTGATGCGCAATATCCAGTGCCGAGGTGGGTTCATCCAGCAACAGACAACGGCTGTCCTGGGCGACCAGCATCGCAATCCACGCACGTTGACGTTCGCCTCCGGACAGGCTGTCCACCAGTCGGTGCGCCAGCGGTTTGAGGCCCACCAGCGCAATCGCTTCTTCCACTTTATCCCGATCGGCGCTGCCGAAACGCCCCAACGCGCCGTGCCACGGATAGCGACCAATAGCCACCAGCTCACGTACCGTCATCCCTTCTGCCGGAGGCAGCTGCTGCGGTAAGTAGGCGACTTTGCGGGCAAAGGCTTTGCTGCTCCAGCTATCCAGCGGCTGCCCGTCCAGTAGCACATCCCCTTCCGAAGGTGGCTGATGGCGACCCAGCATTTTCAACAGTGTGGATTTGCCGGATCCGTTATGGCCAATCAGGCCCGTCACTTTTCCTGCCGGGAACGTTAAGGAGAGAGGATGCAACAGCGTACGGCCTGGTACGCGAAAGGTGACGCGGTTCAGTGAGAACGTGGTATCGGTGTGCGGAGTCTGTTCCTGCATAGCGGCGACCTGGTGAAAGGCGCGGCGAACCGCGCCCATTAAGTGATTAGAAACGGAAGGTTCCGGTCGCAATGACCTGACGACCTGCGCCCCAGTAGCATGCATACTCGCTGTAGCAGCTGGAGACGTATTCACGATCGAACAGGTTGTTGACGTTGATCCCAACCGACGAGCCTGGCATGCCAAAGCGCGCTAAATCATATTTCACCGTCGCATCCATCAGGCCGTAAGCGGCCACGTTGAAGGAGTCGTTTTTCTTCCCGGAGTCCGTGTCATTTTTGTAGTAGCTGACCGTGGAGCCAACATAACGCGCCCCGGCACCAATCGTCAGACCGCTTAACGCGGTTTCGTGGAAGGTGTAATCCGCCCACAACGATGCCATGTTGCGCGGGACTTCCGCCGGACGTTTGCCGTTAAATACGGTGTCATGCTGGTACTCAGCATCGGTATAGCTATAGGCCGCGGTCAGGTTGATATTGGCGTTGACCGCCGCTTTCGCTTCCAGCTCAAAGCCGCGTGAACGAATTTCACCGGTTTGAATACTGAACGCGGAATTATTCGGATCCGCCGTCAGGTTTTTATCTTTGGTCAGCTGATAAACCGCTGCGGTAACCACCACAGGCATATCTTTCGGTACGTATTTCACACCCGCTTCATACTGCTCGCCGCGGGACGCATCGAACGGCTTACCATCAAGGGAAGACCCTGACACCGGCTCGAAGGACTGGCTATAGCTGAAGTACGGAGAGATTCCGTTGTCGAACAGATAGTTAATACCTCCACGCCAGGTAAACTGCTGATCGTGGTTTTTGGCCTCATCGCCAGTAGAGCGCGTCAGGGTTGAAGCCATCGCGTAATCGTAACGACCGCCGAGGGTCATCACCCATTTGTCCCACTGCATCTGGTCCTGAGCGTACAGGCCGGTCTGCTCCATGCGGTTCAACACCGCATACGGGAAGTTCACGTTGACGTTAGCATCACCATACTGTGGGTTGCTCATACTGATCGAATCGGCTGAACCGTAGTCCGCATTCACATCGTTACGCATGCGCGAGTAGTCAACACCGGTCAGTAACTGATGGCTGACCGCACCGGTCGCGAAGTCAGACTGCAGCTGAGTGTCGACGGTAAAGGTATTGAGATGCTCATCAGAACGCACGTAGGCACGGTTGATCTGCCCCGGCGCCGAATAGCCATTGCCGTATACGGAACGGTACAGGGTCTTCACGTCGGTATAACGCAGGTTCTGACGTACGGTGAAGGTATCATCAAACTGATGCGAGAAGCTGTAGCCAACCATCTGCTGACGGCGGGACATCTTGTTATCCGGCTCACCTTCGTTGTAATCCGTCGGCAGCTTATGCGCGTTGCCGTTGGCGTCGTAATACGGCACCACGGTCCCTTCACGAGGCAACCAGCCGTAGTAACCCGCATCCGGGTCGTTCTGGAAGTTGCTCAGGAAGGTGAAATCGGTTTTATCATCCGGACGCCAGCTAAAGGACGGCGCGACCGCGTAGCGGGTCGATTTTGCCATCTGCTGCTGCGCATCCTGGCTGCGGCCTAAACCGGTCAGGCGGTAGGACCACACGCCAGCATCATCGATGGCATCGCTGAAGTCAAAGCCGGTCTGCCACAGGTTGTCCGTCCCCATTTTGAACTGCACTTCTTTCAGCGGTTCGGTGGTCGGGCGCTTGCTCACCATGCTGACGATGCCGCCTGGGTTACTGTTGCCATACAGCACAGAGGTTGGCCCACGCATCACTTCCACACGCTCGAGGAAGTAAGGGTCCATCGACGCTTCGGAGTAGTTATTGCCCTGCAGCTTCATGCCATCCAGATACTGGTTGGTGTTAACCGTGGATGAGGAGGTGAAGCCGCGAATGGTTACCACATCATAGGTGGTGGAGCTGCCGCGGGTGGAGAACACGCTCGGCGTATAGGCCAGCGCTTCTTTTACCGTCGTTGGCTGCTTCATATCCATCTCAGCACGGGTCACCACGGAGACAGACTGCGGTGTTTTTTCGATTGGGGTATCGGTTTTGGTGGCAGTAGCTGAACGTTTAGCCGCGATCGTCGGTGCCGGACCCCAGGCACTTTCCTGGTCGGCAGGTGCCGCGATAACAGTGATAGTTTCTTCTTTATTCGGTTCAACCGCCGCCTGTGCGTAGACAGACATGCCGCTAACCGCCGTGGCTACTACGACTGCGATTTTACGCAGCGAGTGATTTGGCTGAGCAGTTTTTGGACGCGCCATTGGTATATCTCTGATGAAAGTGAATGATAACGTAAACGAGAATTATTATTATGACCAATGCAATAATAGGCGAAACGCCGAATGCAAGGCAAGCAATATGGCCGCTCTGAATACCGAAGGATGAAATAATAACCAGGCAGTTATTGTGGGGTTAAGTGACTGTTAACTAATGTGCGGAAATAAAAAAGCCCTCTGATACTTTTGCATCAGAGGGCCTGGTCAGGCGGGAAATCAGTTGCTGTCGAACATGTCCTTAATCCAGCCCGCTACACCATCGCTCTTTTCCTGCTTCGGCGGCTGCTGTTGCTGCTGTTGTGTTGCCGGCTGCTGCTGTTGCTGCTGTCCGGACTGATTAAACGGATTGTTCTGCTGCTGTTGCTCCAGCTGCTGCTGTTGCATCTGCTCGCCCTGGCGGCACAGCGCATCCGGCGTAGTGGTCCAGACCGGAAGCGAACGGACCCCACCGCTGCACAGGAAGTTACCGCTGCTGTCGACACCCATATCAACCACATCTTCCGGCGCCGTCAGCGCCAACGGCGTCGGCGTCTGATTCGCCAGATAGCGCTGGTAAATCGACATTGCACCACTGGCGCCATACAGCTTGGTCGGTTGGTTGTTATCGCGTCCCACCCAGGTAATCGTCACCTGACTTCCGTCGATGCCGGCGAACCAGGTATCGACGTTATTGTTGGTGGTCCCGGTTTTCCCTGCCAGGTGCAGACCAGGATACTTCGCGCCAAGTTGACGACCGGTCCCGCGCTGGACAACCTGCTGCATGGTCCACAGCGTCATGTACGCCGCCTGAGCCGGTACCGCACGTTCTGCCTGCGGATAGCTCTGGTACAGCACGGTGCCATCTTCAGCGATGACCGAACGCAGCGCCGACAGCGTCGCGCGGTTACCGCCGCTGGCGATCGTCTGGAACGCCTGGGCGACTTCGATCGGCGTCAGGTTCAGCGCCCCCAGAATCATCGCCGGTACCGGATTAAGCTGCTCTTTCGGTACCCCCAGTTTGACCCAGGTATCAGTGATGGCCGGTAAGCCCAGCGCCATCCCCAGATTCACGGTCGGGACGTTCATCGAACGCGTCAGCGCGTCAACCAGCATCACCTGACCGCTAAAGCGACGGTCATCGTTCTGCGGAGACCAGGTCTGGCCGTTTGGCAGACGAATGGTAATCGGCGCATCGGCAATCGAGGTGTTCAGACGATACTGATTCGGCTGGCTTAATGCCGTCAGATAGGTCGCCGGTTTCGCCAGAGAACCGATCGAACGACGCGCCTGCATCGCACGGTTATAGCCGGCAAACTGCGGCTCCGCACCACCAACCATCGCCCGGACTTCACCGGTATAGCGGTCAACCACCACCATCGCGGTTTCCAGATCCGGCAGCTTACGCTGCTTTTTCAAGGCCGGAATACCGTCGATCGCCGCTTTTTCTGCCGCATCCTGCGCCACCGAGTCAAAGGTGGTAAAGATCTTCACGCCGGAGAGATCTTTCACTTTATCGCCCAGTTTAGCCTGCAGCTCCTGACGCACCATCTGCATAAAGGCCGGCTGCGGAGAGATCACCCCACCACGCGGCTGCACGCCCAACGGACGAGCGCTCAGCATGTCGTACAGTTCCTGGTCGATAACATTCTGCTGCTGCAGTAAACGCAGAACCAGATTGCGTCGTTCCAGCGCCAGCTTCGGGTTACGCCACGGGTTGTAAATCGACGCCCCTTTCACCATCCCTACCAGCAGCGCCTGCTGATCGAGGCTCAGCTCTTCGACCGGACGACCAAAGTAGTAAAGGCTCGCCAGCGGGAAACCGCGGATTTCATTGTCGCCGCTCTGACCGAGGTAGACCTCGTTCATATACAGTTCAAGGATGCGGTCTTTGCTATAACGGGCATCGACGATCAGCGCCATATAGGCTTCGTTCGCCTTACGCCAGTAAGAACGTTCGCTGGAGAGGAACAAGTTTTTGACCAGCTGCTGGGTCAGGGTACTTGCCCCTTGCACCGTCCGTCCTGCGGTCAGGTTCGCCAGCACCGCACGACCAATCGAGTAGAGGCTAATCCCGTCATGCTCGTAGAAATGACGGTCTTCGGTCGCCAGCAGCGTATCCACCAGCAGGTCCGGGAAGCCGCTGCGCTTCACGAACAGGCGCTGCTCCCCGTTAGCCGACTGCAGCATGGTGATCAGACGCGGATCGAGACGGAAGAAGCCGAACTGGCGGTTGTTCTCCATATTCTCGATTTTTTCCAGCCGATCGCCATCAAAGGTCAGACGCGCGCGTACCTGCCCTTCTTTGCTGTCAGGGAAATCAAACGGACGGCGGATCATCTCAATGCTGTTGGCCTGCACGGTATATTCACCCGGGCGGGTCATGGCACTGACCTGACGATACTGCGTTGCATTCAGCAGACGCACCATCTCGTTTTTGCTGACCTGCATATCCGGTTCAAGGTTAACCATCCGGCCATATACCGCTGCCGGAAGTTCCCAGACTTTACCGTCGATGCGGCTACGGATTTTCTGATCAAGATAGACGCCATAAGCCGCAACCAGCACCGCCATGACGATACCCAGCTTGAACAACAGCCATAGCCAGGTATGTTTACGGCGAGGCTTGTTACCTTTGCCCTTTGCTTTCTTTGGCATTGGCTCTTCGTCCTCATAATCATCATCGTAATCGTCGTCATAGTCCTCATCCCGGACCCGACGACGAGTCACTTTTTGTTTTGCCGGACGCGAGGCTTTTCCCTTACGTCCGATAGGCTCGCGGTCATCTCCCGCCATGCTTACTCTCCGCAACTTTCAGGCGTAAAAGCCTGATTCTCAATGCTTCCTCTTGAGAGAGGAAGAAGATATCTCTCAAATTCACGCCTGGGGATCTTACCCCTGCAGGCGACCCGCTCAGTATCACTGACGCGTCTCGCGGCGTGGTCATGATGTCAGCTTAAGCCTTAACTTCATTATTCATGAAATAAATCATCATGTTACGCACAACGCCTGACGAAAATTTAGGGCCATAGCACGAATAGTCCAGGCCACACAGGATAGCACTAAACCGGGGCCGGCTTAACCAGCATTTTACGCCCCCATGGCATGACAAAATCGAAAATATTATGTTTTTTAATAACATAAAAATATTACAGACAGTACATCATCGCGGCATACCGTCCGGGAGCTGCCGATCGCTAAAAATGGCGTTGTCGCTAAATATTATATTCAGATTGTAGCCGGTAATATTCGACAAGAAGTAAAGCGAAACTTTAAGCCATCCGGGGATAAAAATGAGAGCGCCTTAACAAATATATATAATAATATTTCATGATGACAGCCTGGAAATATTTGTTAAACTGTCAGCCAGTTAACCCGACCTGTTTAATATATTATGCGAACTTCCGTTATATTTCCGCTTCTGATGATTAGCGCCCTGGCAGGTTGCCAGCAAAACCGTTCGTCTACGCTCAGTCCCACCGTCAGCAATGAAGCCCAGCTGGAGCAGCTCTCCTCGGTGGCAGCTGGTGCGCGCTATCTGAAAAACAAATGCAGCCGGAGCGATCTCCCGACAGATGAAACTATCGATCGTGCAGCGTGGAATGTCGGTAAAAAAAGGGGATGGGATAATATTGATTACGCCACGCTGAGTCAGCGCAGCACGCAAATGTACCAACAACTCCAGCAGGACAGTACGCCGGAAACCACAAAATGCAGCCAGTTTAATCGTCAGCTCGCGCCATTTATTGCCAGCCTACGTCAGCAATAAAAAGCCGAAATAAGTAAATTGTTTTTTATTTCACGCCGATTTATTCCCCTTGCGGGCTATCTTCAATAATGCCTCCCGGCCAGTCGTCCAGCGCCGCCAGCGTGAACGTTTTGCCGTTAAAACTAAACAGCGTGACATCCTGCTGAATCTGCTCAATCACCAGATTTGGCAGCGGCGACTCTCCCTCTTTCCAGGATTGACCATTTAACACGATACTGCGCTTCTCCGCTGATGAGGCGTAGACATGTGCGCTGTAGCGTAATGCCGGCAAATTATCATCATCGACGATACGCTCCGCCTGCGGTTTCATTTTCTCAGGTGACGACGCCGGTTCCGGCTGGCGCGCTTTTGGCGCAGGATGTGTCATCGGTACCAACGCTGCATGCGCCACCGGCACCATCAATGCTGGCGCCACGGAAGTATTGCGCCACTGTTCGCCCGCAAACCAGCCGAGGGCAATCAGCAGCGCCGCATAAAACGGCACGGTCAGGTACGGCACCTGCACCATACGCCCGATCACCAGCGGCGGCTCTTCCTCCACGGGTGCCAGTAACGCAGGCAAGCGGCAGGTTTTCTCATCAGGTACGATCACAGGCACTCCTTATCGCTGATAACGATAGCCCGGCAACGTTCGCCGGGCTATCTGGCGCAGTTTGCAAAGCGTTGCAACCCGCCCTGGGTTACTGTGTTACTTACTGCTCACCGGCAGGCCGGTCCCCTGGGCATCGCCCTGCGGTTTTTCCAGAACCACCACAGACCAGGCTGGCAACGTAATCGCGCCATTGGCCGCAATCTCCACGCCGTTTGCCAGCGACGCGTCACCGGCCGTCTGTTGGATCGGGCTCAGCTGCAGATTCTCCCCCGTAAAATCATCGACAGTCCGGCTTTCAGGTGCGGCGTTAATCGCCACCACCAGGCCATCAACCCGACTATCAAGGCTCGTTCCCGCCTGCACGCCATCGTCGATTGTCATGATCAGCAGACCCGCCAGCTGTTCAGGCCCGGTGTTGCGGAAGTCAACGCGCTTCATGACCGCGCTTCCGTCACCTAAGGTAAACAGCGGGGAGGATTTACGCAGTTGAGTCAGTTCCTGATAGAAAGCGGTCATCTGCTGCAGTTCCGCCTCGCCCGGCGTAGTGACCATCTCTTTCACGCGGGAGATCAGATCGTAGTTATCGCCATCGTCGCTACGGCGCGGCATCCCGACATTAAAGTTATTGTCCTGCATCGCATAATCCACGCGGTTAAACCAATCGCCGGAATCATAGGAATCGCGGGTGAAGGATTTCGAGCGCAGCAGTTCCGAACCCTGCTGATCGAAAGCAATCCCCTGACCCAACATCACCGTCGCCAGCGATACCGCCTGCATCCGCACCCGGGTATTCAGGTCAGCCTGCTGCGCGGCTTTGTAGGTGATCATATCCCACAGGGTTTGGTTATCGTGCTTGGAGACATAGTTAACGACTTCCGTTGGGTCAGCCGCATAGCCGCCAGGCGCGCCGTTGTAGTCAATCTCGCTGCCTTTTTTCACCGCACCGTCTTTATCAATCAGAATAAAGTCGGCGAGGTTGCCGGCCATGCCGAGACGGGTCAGATCGGCCAGGTGGCGCGCATCGTCTTCACTCTGCTGGGTCAGCTCGTTAGGCAGAATCCCGGCGCCGCTGCCGACGCCCTGGTTCTGGCGCAGCGCATCACCTGAGTCAAACGGACCACCGCCGCGCACTGCGTCACGCAGACGATCGGAGAAGGTGCCGATGCCGGTGCCTTTCAGGTTGATTTGCGAGGCAATATCAAAGCGGTCGCCCTGGCTTGAATCCCAACCTTCACCGAAGAAGTAGATGTCCGGATTTAACGCTTTCACCCGATCCCACGCCGACAGAATCTGCGCTTTCGGGTGGTAACCCATTAAATCGAAACGGAAGGCATCGATCTTATAGTCGGTGGTCCATACCGCCAGAGAGTCAGCGATCAGCTTGGCAAACATGCGGTGCTCCGGCGCAGAATCCGAGCAGCAGGTCGCCGACTCAACGCTACCGGTGGTCTCGTTCAGACGCTGATAGTACCAGGGGACGATTTTATCCAGTACCGATGTGCGGTCAGTTGGTCCCGCGGCATTGGTATGGTTATACACGACGTCCATGATGACGTTCATCCCCAGATCCTGCTTGATCGCCTGAATCATGGTGCGGAACTCTTTAATGCGCGTCGTCCCTTCCGGGTTGGTCGCATACGAACCTTCCGGCACCGTATAGTGGAACGGATCGTAACCCCAGTTATAGGAGTCCGTCTGCGCCACCAGCGTGTTCAGGGCCTGCACCTGCGGATTGTCCTGGCTATCGTTCTGCTTCAGTTGGTTGAGCACCTCTTCAACGGTAGAGCCGCTTGAGCAATAACCGGCAAATTCGCTGCTCTTCACCGCGCTGTTAATCTCGCACAGATGGCTGAACGGTTGCTGAATATCGGCGACTTTATCGCTGAACTCGTTAACCGTCGCCAGATCGAAGACCGGCAGCAGTTCCACGTGGGTGACACCTGCGCTGGAGAGCTTTTTCAGATGCTGCACCATATTGCTGTCCTGCGCGGTGAGCGCGAGATACTTACCACGCAGCTCGGCCGGCACGGTCTGATCCCAGGCAGACAGATCGCGAATATGCGATTCATGAATCGTCATTTTGGCGAGATCGGCCTTGGTTTTCTGGGCATGAGGCATGGTCAGACTATCCCAGCCTTCCGGCTTGAGATCGCTGTCGTTAAGGTCAACGACCTGGCTGTATTCTGAGTTAGTCGACAGGCTATGGGAGTACGGGTCGGTGACTTCATACTGCTCAACCTGCCGCGACTGCGGATGGTAGACCGTTAGCGCATAGCGGTAGAACGCCCCTTTCAGGTCGCTGCCGCCCTGCCACGCCCAGGAACCGGAGGCGCTGTCGCGGCTCATCGGATGGCTGGCCAGTACTTTTTTATCGGCACTGTAGATAACCAGATCGACCTGCTGGGCGGTTGGCGCCCACAGGCGGAAATTGACTCCGCCATTCTCAATCTGCGCACCGTAACTCAGCGCTTCAGCCGCCGACGCATAGGTATCATCCAGCACGCCAGCCGTTTGTACCTGAGTGGCGGAGATCAGTACCCCGTCTTCCTCCGCAGCAATCGCCACGGTTTCGCCTTGTAGCAGCTCGTCGGTTTTGGCGTCATCCGGCAGTTTAAACGCCGCATAGCTGGAAAGCTGCGGGAAGCGCATACTGACCTGCTGGCTGATGGTGGTTGGCGTCAGCTTCAGGTAGCTGTCGGTAAATTTCCCTTCGCTATTGGCCGCCACCTTACTGCTGTGGCTGTAGTACAAACGCACGATGGGCTTATCTTCACCCGCCGGCCACAGCAACGTCGTTTTATCGACCCAATGGGCCTCAGCAAGCGCCACCCCGAAGGCCGCGCGGAACGCCTCGGCACGGGAGTCATAGAGCGTGCCGCTGCCGGCAATGACCGATACGGTACGATCGGTAAAGTCACCAAACGAGACCTTCAGATCGCTGTCGATCAGTTTGTTAGTGCCATCCCGGACGATGACGTTGATGCAACCACTCTCTTTATTCAGCGGAATAACCCAGTACGGGCCGTATTTATCGCTACCGGCCGGCGTGGTGCTGACATCATTCCAGTCAGCGACGGGTGAGCTTAGTGCATCGCAGGTTTCATTATTCCAGAGATAAAGGTTCTTACTGCTGTAATCCACCGTGCCCGTTCCGGTGATACCCGCGATATCGACCAGGTGGATGACGGCCTGGTTCGCCGTCGCCGTGGCGGCTTCGCCAGGCACCGCCACATCGGGTAAACGGACAACGACATCCTGATTATCAGGATTGCCAGGGTTATCAGGTGAGCCAGAGGAAGAAGATGAAGAACTATTATCGCAGCCGCTAAGTAAAATCAACGAGCCAAGGAATAGGGCATTACAGGTATATCTGAGCATTCGATAGTCCCTAATATGCTTAATAATTTATGAAAGGTAAGAAAAGATGTTTATCTGTGAAGCGTCGCAATTAGATATTTTTGTTTTCTCCGGTTCAATCATCCATTACCAATTAATGGGGGGGCGTAGGCGGCCGGGGGAGTAAAAACAAAAAGGGAATGACGACCCGGATCGTGAAACTCATTATGATTCGCGACGACCCGTTCGGTTTCTCGAAATACCAGCTCGCAATATAAAAAAATCACCCACCAATACAGGTAGGGAGACCGTACTGCCTCGAGGGAAATAAAATGAGCGACAAAATAAAAAGATATATTTCTGTGATGCGGTTAACAATAATAAATAAAAAAAATATTCCTCAAGCCTCGTCAATAGTCATGCTCATCATTTTATTATTGACCGCCCAACAACTGGCTAAATTAAGCTGGTGGGCGATCGTCCCGGCGACCGCTCCAGATATTGAGATTAACGATACCCCCGTACCTTCCGCTATTCTCCCGGCAACCACTACGGAATTACCGCGCCTGACGCTGTTTGGCCGCGCAGAGCAAAAAGCGCCGTCATCTGCCCATGGTGGCAGCCTTGAACAGGCCCCGCTCTCTGCGCTTAAGCTGCGGATAACCGGCCTGCTCACCAGCAGCGATGCATCGCGATCGATTGCGATCATCGCAAAAGGGAATCAACAGGTTAGCCTGATGACCGGCGACAGCACACCGGGTAATGAAGCCCGTATTATCGCGATTCTGGCCGACCGCATTATTGTGAACTACCGCGGGCGCAATGAAGCTATTTTGCTGAATGACGACGCGCCGGAAAAAGCGGCGACGTCCTCCGTACCTCCGCAGACACCACGTCTTAGCCAGATTCGCCAGCAGCCACAGAATATACTTAATTACCTCAACATTTCCGCAGTCATGGTCAATGAACAACTCAGCGGATATCGGCTCAACCCCGGTAAAGACCCCACGCTTTTCCGTGAGTCAGGTTTGCATGAAAACGATCTGGCGGTGGCCTTAAACGGTCTCGATCTCCGTGATAAACAACAGGCTCAGCAGGCATTAAAACAGCTTCCGGAGCTTAACGAAATAACGCTTACCGTCGAACGCGAAGGCCAGCGACACGATATCTATTTAGCTTTGAGGGATGAATAATTGGCAAATGCAACGATTTTCCGCCTGATGCTCATCACCCTGATGATATTCAGTTCGCTGTTATTCAGACCTGCCGGGGCTGAAGAATTCTCCGCCAGTTTTAAAGGAACGGATATTCAGGAATTTATTAATACGGTGAGTAAAAATCTGAATAAAACGGTGATCATTGACCCCAGCGTACGCGGGACAATTACCGTCCGCAGCTACGATATGCTCAATGAAGAGCAATATTATCAGTTTTTCCTTAGCGTACTGGATGTCTATGGTTTCGCCGTCATCAATATGAATAACGGCGTGCTGAAAGTGGTCCGCTCAAAAGATGCCAAAACCGCGGCAGTTCCGGTAGCCAGCGATGCCGCTCCAGGTGAAGGGGATGAGGTCGTGACCCGGGTCGTGCCGTTGACCAACGTCGCCGCCCGCGATCTGGCGCCACTATTGCGCCAGCTCAACGATAACGCTGGTGCCGGTAGCGTGGTCCACTACGAACCGTCTAACGTCCTGCTGATGACCGGACGGGCCGCGGTGATCAAGCGCCTGTTAACCATCGTAGAACGCGTTGATAATGCAGGCGATCGCAGTGTGGTAACGGTTCCGCTGTCATGGGCCTCGGCGGCCGACGTGGTCAAACTGGTCAACGAGCTGAACAAAGACACCAGCAAATCTGCCCTTCCCGGCTCGATGGTGGCAAACGTGGTGGCCGACGAACGGACCAACGCCGTGCTGGTCAGCGGCGAGCCGAACTCTCGTCAGCGCATTATCACCATGATTAAGCAGCTCGACCGCCAGCAGGCGGTGCAGGGAAACACCAAAGTTATCTATCTGAAGTACGCCAAAGCGGCCGATCTGGTGGAGGTGTTAACCGGGATCAGCAGCACGATGCAAAGCGAAAAACAGAGCGCCAAACCGGTGGCTGCGCTCGATAAAAATATCATTATCAAGGCCCATAGCCAGACCAACGCCCTGATTGTCACCGCCGCACCTGACGTCATGAATGACCTTGAACGGGTCATCGCCCAGTTGGATATTCGCCGCCCGCAGGTGCTGGTTGAGGCAATTATTGCCGAAGTTCAGGACGCCGACGGCCTCAATCTGGGTGTCCAGTGGGCCAATAAAAATGCCGGCATGACCCAGTTCACTAACAGCGGCCTGCCCATCTCGACGGTGGTCGCCGGGGCCAACCAATACAACCAGGACGGCACCCTCACCAGCTCGCTGTCCAGTGCCTTAAGCTCGTTTAACGGCATCGCTGCCGGATTCTATCAGGGAAACTGGGCCATGCTGCTGACCGCGCTCTCCAGCAGCACCAAAAACGATATCCTCGCCACCCCCAGCATCGTCACCCTCGACAACATGGAAGCAACCTTTAACGTCGGCCAGGAAGTGCCGGTACTCAGTGGTTCGCAAACCACCTCCGGGGATAACATCTTCAACACCGTGGAACGTAAAACCGTCGGCATCAAGCTGAAGGTCAAACCGCAGATCAACGAAGGTGACTCGGTGCTGCTGGAAATCGAACAAGAAGTTTCCAGCGTCGCCGACTCCGCCTCCAGCACCAGCTCGGATTTGGGGGCGACCTTCAATACCCGCACGGTCAACAATGCGGTGCTGGTGGGCAGCGGCGAAACCGTCGTCGTCGGCGGACTGCTGGATAAAAGCGTCACCGACACGGCCGATAAGGTGCCTCTGCTCGGCGATATTCCGGTGATTGGTGCCCTGTTCCGCTCCAGCAACAAAAAAGTCTCCAAACGTAATCTGATGTTGTTTATCCGCCCGACGATCATTCGCGATCGGGATAGCTACCGTCGGGCCTCGTCCGGCCAGTACGAGGCCTTTAACGAAGCCCAGACTAAACAACGTGGCAAAGAGAACAACGAGGCGCTGCTGAACGAAGAGAAGCTACAGATTTATCCCCGGCAGGACACAGTGGCA
Source organism: Klebsiella sp. R390 (assembly GCF_051131745.1). Classification (NCBI taxonomy): domain Bacteria; kingdom Pseudomonadati; phylum Pseudomonadota; class Gammaproteobacteria; order Enterobacterales; family Enterobacteriaceae; genus Klebsiella; species Klebsiella sp. R390. Next base: position 1,780,182 of record NZ_CP180445.1, read on the forward strand.
TTTCGCCAGATCAGCGCCGCCATCGATGCCTTCAACCTTGGAGGCACCCCATGATGCCGGTGACCGAACCTCGCCCGTTGCTGCCTTTTGCCTATGCCCGCACCCACAATATCGTGCTGCTTAACGATGGCATCTCGTGCCTGGTCCACTGCCTGAGCAGCACGTCCGCGCAGGCATTGCAGGAGGCCCGGCGGGTGGCCGACGGCCCGATTGCCGTCGAGCACCTCACCAGCGAAGCGTTTGAAAAACTGCTGGTGCTCAGCTACCAGCGTGACTCGGCGGAAGCCCGACGTATGATGGCCGATATCGGCAATGAGCTGGATCTCTACACCCTGGCAGAAGAACTACCGGACACCGATGACCTGCTGGACAGCGACGACGACGCGCCAATCATCCGCCTGATTAACGCTATGCTGACCGAGGCCATCAAAGAAAAAGCCTCAGATATTCATATCGAAACCTACGAACGCCACCTGCAAATTCGCTTTCGCGTAGATGGCGTGCTGCGTGAGATCCTGCGCCCACAGCGTCGCCTCGCCGCGCTGCTGATCTCACGTATAAAAGTCATGGCCAGCCTCGATATCGCGGAAAAACGCATCCCCCAGGATGGACGGATGGCGCTGCGCATCGGCGGACGGGCGATCGATGTTCGCGTCTCAACGCTGCCCTCCAGCTACGGCGAGCGCGTGGTATTGCGTCTGCTGGACAAAAACAGCGTCAACCTCGATCTGCTGACCCTCGGGATGCCGCCGGCGCTGCTACAGCAGGTCGACGATCTGATGGCCCGTCCGCACGGCATTATTCTGGTCACCGGCCCGACCGGCTCAGGCAAGAGCACCACCCTGTACGCCGCCCTCAGCCGGCTTGACGCCCGTGAGCGCAATATTATGACCATTGAAGACCCGGTCGAATATGAACTGGAAGGCATTGGCCAGACTCAGGTGAATGCCAAAGTGGAGATGACCTTCGCCCGCGGTCTGCGGGCGATCCTACGTCAGGATCCTGACGTGGTGCTGGTCGGTGAAATCCGCGATGGCGAGACGGCACAAATTGCCGTCCAGGCCTCGCTGACCGGGCATCTGGTCCTTTCCACCCTCCATACCAACAGCGCGCTGGGAGCCATTTCACGTCTGCAGGATATGGGGGTTGAGCCGTTTTTACTCTCCACCTCACTGTTGGCGGTGATGTCGCAACGGCTGGTGCGCCGACTCTGCCCGCACTGTCGCCAGCCGCAGCCGGCCGATGCTCATACCGCCAGCCAGATGGCGATCCCCTCGGGAACCCCGTTGTGGCGGGCGGTGGGCTGCGCGGAATGCAGTTTCACCGGCTATCGCGGTCGTACGGGGATCCATGAACTGCTGCGGGTTGATGACCGCGTACGCAGGGCAATCCATCGGGGAGAAAACGAAGTCACGCTGATTCAGCAACTGGGTGAAGACTACACCACGCTACGGGATGCCGGGCGCGCGAAGGCGCTGGCCGGTATCACCAGTTGGGAAGAGGTGCTCAGGGTGACCGAACAACGAACAACGGAAGCAGACTAAGATGGCTATTTTCCGCTATCAGGCGCTCGATGCGCGGGGCAAAACCCAGCGCGGCGTGCAGCAGGCCGATTCTGCCCGTCACGCCCGTCAGCTCCTGCGCGATAAAGGCTGGTTGCCCCTGGAGATCCACGCCGTCGACCGCGCCTCGCCAGGCGCCGCCCGCCCGCTATTCACCCGCCGCACCAGCGCCAGCGATCTGGCCTTGCTGACTCGTCAGCTGGCCACTCTGGTGGCAGCAGCTATCCCGTTAGAGAAAGCGCTGGATGCCGTGGCCCAGCAGTGTGAAAAAGCGCACCTCAAAACCCTGATAGCAGGCGTACGCAGCAAGGTCCTGGAAGGCCATTCGCTGGCCGATGCCATGCGCGGCTATCCGGGATGTTTTGATCGGCTGTACTGCGCCATGGTGGCCGCAGGCGAAACCTCCGGCCATCTCGACGGCGTGCTTAACCGTCTGGCGGACTATACCGAACAGCGCCAGCAGCTACGCGCCCGCCTGCTGCAGGCGATGATCTACCCCATTGTTCTGACCCTGGTCGCCGTCAGCGTCATCGCCATTTTACTCTCCACGGTCGTGCCCAAAGTCGTCGACCAGTTTATCCATCTGAAGCAGGCGCTGCCGTTTTCCACCCGACTACTCATGGCTCTCAGCGATATCGTCCGCACCGCTGGCCCCTGGCTGCTGCTGATCCTTCTCGCCGGCGGTGTGCTGCTGCACTACCTCTTGCGCCAGCCAGCGCGTCGCCTGCTGTGGCACAAACAGCTGCTGCGCCTGCCGCTGATTGGCCGGGTGGCGCGCAGCATCAACAGCGCCCGCTACGCCCGGACCTTAAGCATTCTGAATGCCAGCGCCGTTCCGTTGTTGCTGGCAATGCGCATCAGTGCGGAAGTGCTGAGCAACGCCTGGGCGCGCCGCCAGCTGGAGGCCGCCACGGAATCAGTCCGTGAAGGCATCAGCCTGCACCGCGCACTCGAAATGACCGCCCTCTTCCCGCCCATGATGCGTTACATGGTCGCCAGCGGCGAACAGAGCGGAGAACTCGACGGCATGCTGGCGCGTGCCGCCGACAATCAGGACCGTGAGCTGAGCGCACAGATACAGATGGCGCTCAGCCTGTTTGAACCTTTGCTGGTGGTGGTAATGGCCGGAATGGTGTTGTTCATCGTTCTGGCAATCCTGCAACCGATCCTTCAGCTCAACACCCTTATGAGTATGTAATTGTCTTAATGGAGAAAAATATGCAACGGCAGCGCGGCTTCACGTTACTCGAAATCATGGTGGTGATTGTCATCCTCGGCATTCTTGCCAGCCTGGTGGTGCCCAACTTAATGGGCAACAAAGAAAAAGCGGATCGCCAGAAGGTGGTCAGCGACCTGGTGGCGCTGGAGGGCGCGCTGGATATGTACAAGCTGGATAACAGCCGCTACCCCAACAGTGAACAAGGGCTGCAGGCGCTGGTCAGCCGCCCCACCGCCGAGCCGCAGGCGCGCAACTATCCGGAGGGGGGATACATCCGCCGTCTGCCTCAGGACCCGTGGGGCAACGACTATCAGTTGCTCAGTCCGGGCCAGCACGGTCAGATCGATGTGTTTAGCGTCGGTCCTGATGGCGTGCCGGATACCAATGACGATATCGGCAACTGGACTATCGGGAAAAAATAGTGCGACAGCGCGGCTTCACGTTACTGGAAATGATGCTCATTTTGCTATTGATGGGCATCAGCGCGAGCATGGTGCTGCTGGCCTTTCCGACGGCACGCGACGATGACGCCACGCAGACCCTTGAGCGCTTCCAGACTCAGCTGCAAGTTATCCGCGAGCGCGGGCTACAGACCGGGCAGTTCTTTGGCATCTCGGTTCACCCCGACCGCTGGCAATTTATGTTGCTGCAACCGCAGGATGACCGTCAGCCGGATAACATCTCGGACGACAACTGGTCCGGTTATCACTGGCAGCCGCTGCCATCCGACCGCGTCGCGACCGCCGGTCAGGTCCCGTCGGGAAAACTCACCCTGATCTTCCCGCATGATGCCCAATGGACCCCGGGGGAACAGCCCGATGTCCTGCTGTTTCCCGGCGGTGAAGTGACGCCGTTCCAGCTCCAGCTCGACGGGACGAAGGGGATCGCCGTCGATGCCCGCGGCGCCATCCAACCGGCACAACAGGACGACACACCATGAAATCACAATCCGGGATGACGCTCCTCGAAGTCATGGTAGCGCTGGTGGTCTTCGCTCTGGCCGGGCTGTCCGTGATGCAGGCAACGCTCCAGCAGACCCGCCATCTGGGACGAATGGAGGAGAAAACCCTCGCCAGCTGGCTCGCGGATAACCAGTTGGTACAGCTGAAACTGGAAAACCACTGGCCGGCGCTGAGTGACTCAGAAACCACGGTCCAGGCGGCGGGAAGCCGCTGGCATATCCGCTGGAAAGGGGTGGAAACGGAGCTCCCACAGCTGCGGGCGCTGGATGTGGAAGTCCGTCACGATAAGCGTGACAAGACGCCGGTAGCCTCCCTGCGCACCTACGTGACTCAGCCATGATCAGACACAAGATGCACGGCTTCACCCTCGTGGAAATGCTGCTGGCGCTGGCGATTCTGGCGGCGCTGAGCGTGGCGGCAATGGCGGTGCTGCAAAACGTTATCCGCGCGGATACCCTGACTCGCGACAGGACACAGCAGATGCAGGCGCTACAGCACACCTTCAGCCAGATGTCCTCCGACATCAACCAGATCATTGCGCGTCGAAGCCGCGAGAGCAGCAGCCTCTTTTTTGCCGGACGTTACCAGCTTAACAGTGAGGACTGGGCGCTAAGCTTCAGCCGCAACGGCTGGCCGAACCCGCTGGGAATGCTACCGCGATCGGAGATCCAGAACGTCAGCTATCGCCTGCGTCAACAGCGCCTTGAACGCCTGAGTTATGACCAACAGGATCCGCTTACCGGTGCGCAGCCGACGGTAGAGGTGGTGCAAGAGGGCGTCCAGGCCTTCCGCCTGCGCTTTTACGCCAGCGGCCGCTGGCAAGAACGCTGGGACAACACCCAAAGCCTGCCCCAGGGACTCGAAGTGACCCTGACGCTGGACGGCTATGGCGACATCACTCGTCTGTTTCTAATAACCCCAGGATCCAGCCAATGAATCACCGTCAGCGCGGAGTCGCGCTCCTGATGGTACTGCTGATTCTGGCCCTGATGATGGTGCTGGCGAGCGCCATCACCGAGCGAACGGCGCGGCTCTATCAGCAGACCGCCACCACCCTCGATAACCTGCAGGCGAAATGGTACGCGCTTGGTGCAGAAACCATGGCTGCCGCCCTGCTGCAACGCGATGCACTGGACTCCCCTAATCAAACGCATCTCGGGCAAAACTGGGCCCAGGAAGGGCGGCGTTTCACGGTCGATGGCGGCGAGATCGGCGCCACGATCCGCGATGGTCAGGCCTGCTTCAACCTGAACGCAATCAACCAGAAGAGCGCTGAGGAGAACGAAGAGACCCCCTGGCCGGCAGCGACCTTTATCCGCCTGCTGGAGAACCTCGGGGAAGAGCCGCTGCGCGCGCGCCAGCTCACCGCCGCGCTTGGTGACTGGATTGACAGCGATCGTGAGCCACGGCTTAACGGCGGCGAAGATGAGGTCTATATGGCGGGAACACCGGGATATCTTGCCGCCAACCAGAAGATGCAGGACGTCAGTGAACTGCGGCTGCTTAACGGAATGGACGCGGCGCTGTATCAACGCCTGCTGCCCTACGTGTGCGCCCTGCCGGACGACACGCTGCAGATCAACGTCAATACCCTCAGGCTCGGGCAGGCGCGGCTGCTGATGGCGCTGTTTCCCAGCGGTGTGAATCTTCAGCAGGCGCAGCAACTGCTGCGGGATCGCCCACAGAGCGGCTGGAACAGCGTCGCCGCCTTCCTGGCTCTGCCGGCCTTACAACAAAGCGATACCGCCGCCGCCCGCCCCTGGCTGGCGGTTCGCAGCGAGCGCTTTGTCGCCGCCTTTACCGTGGCGATGGGTAGCACCCAGTATCAACAACGTAGCGTCCTGCAAAAAGAAGGCCGCACGTTCCGCATTATCCAGCGGCAATATGGACGCTATAGGATGGCCGATGAATCACGATAAAACAGCGCACCGCGCGATGCTCATTGTACGCCTTGCCGCGCCCGAAGCGCCCATCGCCTGGCGACTGATCTGCCCGGACGACCCGCGGCAGGAGCGCGCTGGCGAATGGTCCGCCTCCGGCGATGACGCCACGCTCCCAGGTCTGGCGGAACGCGTCCCCGCCTGGGTACTGATACCGGCCAGCGACTGCGCCTTTCATGACGTCACGCTTCCGGCTGGGCTACGCAAACCGCCGCTGCAGGTGTTGCCGTTTTTGCTGGAAGAGCAGCTGGCCACCGACGTTGAAGAGACCCACTTCGCCCTGATCCATCGCCAGCGAGAGCACTGTTCGGTGGTGGCGATTGCGCGGCAGAAAATGGCCGACTGGCTGGCCCGCTGCGACAATCTGGGGCTAACGCTGCTGGCACTAACGCCGGATGTATTAACCCTGCCTTGCCACCCCGATCGCTGGAGCGCGGTCCGGACCGACGGCCAATGGCTGATTCGCCAGAATGCCAGCCGCGGCATGGCGGCGGAAGATAGCTGGCTTGCGGCACTGCTTGCCTGCTGGGAAACCCTGCCGCCAATCGACTGCTACTCTCCGCCCCCCACGACCGCCGCCCCCTGGCAGGTGCTCGCGCCGCAGGATGTGCTTGCGCTGGCAGCGGCGAACCCGACGGCCCTCAGCATATGCGTGCGTCAGGGCAGTTTTGCCCCACAGCGTCGCTGGCAGCCTGCCGCTCAACGCTGGCGTCCGTCCCTGTTCGCCGCCGTGGCGCTGGCGCTGCTGTGGAGTACCAACGCGGTGATCGATCATCTGTCCCTGAGCCGTCAGGCGGGTGCCGCCCGGGAGGCCAGCCTGGCATTCTATCGCCACTGGTTCAATCACGATAAAAACGTCATCAACCCGCGGCTGCAGATGCAGCAGCACCTGCGCCAGCTGGAAAGCACCACCACGACATCACCACTGATTGACCATATCCGCACCCTGCAAAATGTTGTTTCTGACACGCCGGGGATCCAGCTGCGAACGCTGAGCTGGGACGCCGCCCGCAACATACTGCAGCTCGATATCTCCGCGGTCTCTACGCGGGCGCTGGAGCAGTTCACCACCCGTGCACAGGCGGGATTTCGCGTACGCACGGGAGAAATGAAACCCCGCCCAGATGGCATTGACGGGCGCCTGACGCTGGAGGGCCACGATGGCTGATGTTCGAGTGTTATGGCAACAGCGTACCCGCCGGGAACAGAGGTTGCTGGTCGGCATGGGCTTGCTGTTGCTTGTGGGAATGATCTGGTCTGCCATCTGGCAGCCCTGGCTCAACCGGGAAGCGCAATGGCAACAAACGCTCGCCAAAGAGCAGGCCAGCCTGCGCTGGATGCAGCAGCAAACACCGCGACTCCAGCAGCTCGCCCGCCAACAACCCGCCGTTCCGGCCACAGCAACCCGGGAAGCGCTTTCCGCCGTCGTCATGCGGGAGGCCACCCGCCAGGCGCTGACCATCGTCCGGCTACAGCCACAGGGCGCAAGGGTCAACGTGACGCTCCAGCCCTGTACCTTTCAGGCGCTAATGACCTGGCTGGACCTCCTCGCCAGGCAGGGAATACTCGCCCCGACGCTGGCGGTCAGCGCCGACCCTACCCGGCCCGGCTGGGTGACGGTCAATACCCTGATACTGGAGCGTCAGCATGAGCAATAAAATCATGCCCGGCGTGCTGTTTGCGGGGATCTATCTGCTCTGGCTGCTGGTGAGCGCGCCAGCCCGTTTGTTGACTCTCGTGTTGCCAGCGGACGTCAACGTCAGCGGGCTTTCCGGAACCTTGTGGCAAGGTGAAGCCCGGCAGTTGAGCTGGCGCGGCATGCGCTTCAATCATCTCCGTTGGGCGCTGACCTTCTCTTCCGGCCTGCCAGGCTGGCGGATCACGTTTCACGATCCCGACGGTTTACGCGGTCAGCTCTCGCTGTACGCCTTGTCGGCGCTCAGCGTGCAAAACGGTTCCCTTACGATGCCGGCCAGACTCGCCAGCGGCTGGCTGACGCCGACGCTGCCGGTGGAGGCCAGCGGCTTGCTCACCCTGAACCTATCGGAAGGCCGCTTTAACCGCGCAGGCTGTCAGCAGGTCTCCGGAGGCCGTGCGCAGTGGCAGCAAGCGCAATTACGCTCCCCGGCGGGTTCACTGGAGCTGGTCAAGGTGAGCGGCACATTTCGCTGCACGCCCGCCGGCGCGCTGGCGCTGACCCTCAGCCAGGATTCGCATCAGCTCAGTCTCAGCGGGCAAGGTACCCTGAGCCCCGACGGACGCTACGCCTTTCACGGCCAGCTTCAGACCCGCCAGTCAACCCCAGCACTGCTCGCCCTGCTGATGAGCCAAAATCAGCGCAAAGATGAGCAGGGACGTATTCCCTGGCAGCTGCAGGGAAAATGGTAACCTCCAGGAGATATCATGACGCTATTTAATGCATTTTCGCTGCAGTTTCCCCTGGTTTGGGGCGGATTTTTGTTTCTTTTCGGCCTGACGTTTGGCAGTTTTTTTAACGTCGTCATTCACCGTTTACCGCTGATGATGCAGCAAGAAGATAACCCGCAATTCAACCTGTGCGTGCCCGCCTCCTTCTGCCCGCAGTGCCAACGTCCTCTTCTCTGGCGGGATAACATTCCCCTGCTGAGCTATCTCTCATTGAAGGGGCATTCGCGCTGCTGCCAGCTGCCAATTTCTCGCCGTTATCCGCTGACGGAGCTGGCCAGCGGGCTGATCTTTGTGCTGGCGGGCAGTCTGCTGACGCCGGGATTACCGCTACTGGGAGGTCTGATCCTGCTGTCCACGCTGCTGGTGCTGGCGATTATCGACGGGAAGACGCAGCTTCTGCCGGATCGCCTGACCCTGCCGCTACTGTGGGCCGGCCTGCTCTTTAATCTTGACGGGACCTTTGTCCCGCTCGTGGATGCGGTGATCGGCGCCATGGCGGGATATTTATCGTTGTGGGCGCTGTACTGGCTGTTTCGCCTGCTGACCGGCAAGGAGGCACTGGGCTACGGGGATTTTAAGCTGTTGGCCGCGCTCGGCGCGTGGTCAGGCTGGGAGCTTCTGCCGCAGACGCTGCTGTGTGCGTCTGCCAGCGGGCTGATCTGGACCTTACTGCAACGCCGCATCACGCTTCAGTCACTGGATCAGCCACTGGCTTTCGGTCCCTGGCTGGCACTGGCCGGCAGCGGGCTGTTCCTGTGGAACCAGACGCTGTAACCGTTACGGCAATCACAGGGAATGCTCCCGGCCGGCGCGATGCTTAGCCGGCTACACCGGGCTACGAATATTTTTTGGTGCGCCGGGTTGGTGCCGTATTCGCCGGATCGTCCGGCCAGACGTGCTTGGGGTAACGCCCTTTCATCTCTTTTTGCACCTCCCGGTAGGTCCCCTGCCAGAAGGCACCAAGGTCGCGGGTGATTTGTAGCGGTCGTTGCGCGGGGGATAAGAGCTCCAGCACCAGCGCCACCCGCCCCTGGGCGATGGTCGGGGTCGTGGCCTCGCCGAACATCTCCTGCATGCGCACCGCCAACGCCGGCGGGTTTTCCTCATGATAACGTATGGCGATCCGGCTGCCGGTAGGCACGGTGTAATGCGTTGGCAGTTCGCTCTCCAGCTTCTGGCGCAGCGACCAGGGTAACCAGTTTTGCAGCGCCTGACGCACATCCAGCGCCTTCAGCGCCCGCAACGAATGAACGCCGCTCATCTGGGGCAGCAACCACGCTTCAAGCGAAGCCAGCAGCGATGCATCATCCACCGCGGGCCACGCCTCCTCCGGCAACCATTGCGCCGCACAGTGCAGGCGCAGGCGCAATTGCTCAGCTTCCGGAGTCCAGTGCAGTACGCCCAGGCCTTTATCCCGGATACCGTTGAGCATCGCCTGATGTAGCTCCGCTTCCGAGGGTTTTGCCAGCGGCTGCGTTTTCACCACCAGTTGCCCAATACAGGTACGCCGCCACGCCTTCAGAGTACCTTGCGCCTCGTCCCATTCGACGGTATCAGACTGCTGCACCAGCGCCGGGCATTGTGTCATCAGCGCGTTAATATCCAGCGGCAGCGCCAGCAAGATACGCGCATCCGGCGCGCTACTGCCCTGCAACAGCAGCGGGGCAATCAGCCACTCGTGGCGTCCCAGCGCGTCGTCAGCATCCAGCATCGCCCCCATACCATTGGCGAGCTGATAACGGCCTTCCTGACCACGGCGTCGGGCAATACGATCGGCAAACGCCGGGGCCAGCAGCGCCGCCAGGCGCTGAGCATCAGGATGTCCGCCGCGGCTGGCGAGCCGTTTTAAGAGCTGCTGCGCACGCTGCTGCCAGTTTGGCTGCTGGCGGGAAAATGCCGCCGCGAGATCGCCGCTTCCGCCGCGCGGCGGCTCTTCGAGGATCGCCACCAGCTTTGCCGCCGTCGCCGCATCGTCAGGATCGTTCGCTGCCGTGAGGATCGCCGCCAGCCGCGGATCGTTGCCTATGCTCGCCATTTTGCGACCGAGCGCCGATAGCCCTTCCCCCTCCAGTGCCGACAGCGCCGTCAGCAAACGCCGGGCCGCTGCCAGGTTGGCGGCAGGGGGGAGATCGAGCCAGCTGAGCTGTGCGGGATCGCGACATCCCCACTGTAAAAGCTCCATCAGCAGCGCCGACAGGTCGCTATGCAGTATTTCCGCTTCGCTCTGTGCCGCGGCCCGTTCCGCCTGCTCTTTGCCGATTAAGTGCAGGCAAATCCCTGGTTCCAGGCGCCCGGCACGACCGGCGCGCTGAGTCATTGACGCCTGACTAATACGCTGGGTCACCAACCGGGTTAACCCGGTCCGGGCGTCAAAGCTGGCGACTCGCTCCTGAGCGCTGTCCACCACCAGGCGAATGCCCTCGATGGTTAAACTGGTTTCGGCGATATTGGTCGCCAGAACGACCTTACGCTGGCCTGGTGCCGCAGGAAGAATGGCTTTTCGCTGTTCACTCAACGGTAGCGCACCGTACAGCGGGCAGAGGACCACATTGTCGGCCACCCGCTCGGCCAGCTGTGCCTGTACCCGCTGGATTTCCCCCACTCCCGGGAGAAACAGCAGCATCGAGCCCTGTTCATGGCGCAGTAACTCGGCGGCCGCGATCGCCACCGCCTCATCAAAACGCTGATGCGCGGCAAGGGCCTGAAAACGTTTTTCCACCGGAAACGCCCGCCCTTCAGAGCTGATAGTCGGCGCCTCGGGCAACAGCTGCTGCAGGCGATCGTTATCCAGCGTCGCGGACATAATCAGTAGTTTCAGATCGTCGCGCAGCCCCTGCTGGACATCCAGCAGCAGCGCCAGCGCCAGATCCGCCTGCAGGCTACGTTCGTGGAACTCATCGAGGATCACCAACCCGACGCCGCTCAACTCGGGATCGTGCTGGATCATCCGCGTCAGGATCCCCTCAGTGACCACCTCCAGGCGCGTCTGCGTCCCGACGCAGGTTTCCGCTCGCATCCGGTAGCCGACGGTCGCACCGGGTTTCTCATCCAGCAGCTCCGCGAGGCGCTGGGCGACGTTGCGCGCGGCTAAGCGCCTGGGTTCCAGCAGGATAATGCGTCCCTCAATCTGGCCCGAGGCAAGAATTTGCAGCGGCAGCCATGTTGATTTACCGGCACCGGTTGGCGCATTAAGCAGCACCTGCGGTGCCTGCTGCAGGGCATTAAGAAGTTCTGGAAGGACGGCGGCAACCGGCAATGGGGACACGAAAGGCTCCGGAGGTTAACATTTGAGGGCAAGCATTGTAGCATCCTGATAATTCATAACCGAGTCTCTATCATGTCCGAGCCGAAAAGGCTGTTTTTCGCCCTTGAACTGCCTGAAGAAGTCCAGCAGCACATCGTGCAGTGGCGCGCCGCGCACTTTGCGGAAGATGCCGGGCGGCCGGTCGCGGCCAGCCATCTGCATCTGACGCTGGCGTTTCTCGGAGAGGTCAGCGCGGAGAAACAGCGCGCGCTGGCGGCGATGGCCGGACGGATCCAGCAGCCAGGCTTTACGCTCACCCTCGACGATGCCGGGCAATGGCTGCGCTCACGGGTGGTCTGGCTTGGCCCTCGTCGGCCAGCACGCGGCCTGCTGCAACTGGCGGACATGCTGCGCGCTCAGGCGGCCCGCAGCGGCTGCTATCAAAGCCCGCAACCGTTCCACCCGCATATTACCCTGCTGCGCGATGCCCGCCATGCGGTGCCAATCCCGCCGCCGGGTTTTGCGTGGACCTTTGCCGCCAGCGAGTTCGTTCTCTATGAGTCCAGTTTTACGCGCGGACGTACCCGCTATACCGCCCTGGAACGTTATCCCTTCAACAAGGAAAGCTGATGCAGTTCACTCCTCCGTTACAGTCCGCCACCCTGATTAAACGTTACAAACGATTTCTGGCAGATGTGGTGACCCCAGAGGGTCAGGAGCTTACCCTCCACTGCCCGAACACCGGCGCCATGACCGGCTGCGCAACTCCCGGCGATACCGTCTGGTATTCCACGTCAGATAATCCCAAACGCAAATACGCCCATACCTGGGAATTAACGCAAACCCAGCAGGGGGCAATAATTTGTGTTAATACGCTACGCGCGAATATACTGGCGAAAGAGGCCATACTGGCCGGGAACATCCCGCAGCTTTCTGGCTATAACATATTGAAAAGTGAAGTTAAATATGGCGAAGAGAAAAGCCGTATTGATATTATGTTACAGGCAGAAGCGCGACAAAACTGCTATATTGAAGTGAAATCGGTTACGTTGGCGGATAAAGAAAGCGGTTATTTCCCCGACGCGGTCACCGAACGCGGTCAAAAGCACCTGCGGGAGCTCATGAGCGTGGCGGCGGCAGGCGACCGGGCAGTCATTTTGTTCGCCGTACTCCATTCGGCGATTGACCGTTTCTCACCCGCGCATCACATTGATGCCAGATACGCACAGCTGTTGATTGAGGCGCAAACCAAGGGGGTGGAAATTCTCGTTTATAAGGCGGAACTTTCTACCGAGATGATGACTCTGAATAAGCCGATTACCGCGGTGTTAACCCCCGGTAAATAAACGGCTAAATAATGTCCGGGTCGCGAGCGCAAATACGCTTTTCTTCACAGGGTTGTCAAGTGTAACGTTTACATAATTGCTATCCGGAAAAGCATCTGCTATTTATAGCGGCCTGATTTTTCCCCCAACATGGGGATCGATAGTGCGTGTTAAGGAGAAGCAACATGCAAGAAGGGCAAAACCGTAAAACATCGTCCCTGAGTATTCTCGCCATCGCTGGGGTGGAGCCGTATCAAGAGAAGCCAGGCGAAGAGTATATGAACGAAGCCCAGCTGGCGCACTTCAAGCGTATTCTTGAAGCATGGCGTAATCAACTCAGGGATGAAGTGGATCGCACCGTATCGCACATGCAGGATGAAGCAGCAAACTTCCCGGATCCGGTAGACCGTGCCGCACAGGAAGAAGAGTTCAGCCTGGAACTGCGTAACCGCGACCGCGAACGTAAACTGATCAAAAAGATCGAAAAAACGCTGAAGAAAGTCGAAGACGAAGATTTTGGCTTCTGCGAATCCTGTGGCGTTGAGATTGGTATTCGCCGTCTGGAAGCGCGCCCGACCGCTGACTTGTGCATCGACTGCAAAACGTTGGCGGAAATTCGCGAAAAACAGATGGCTGGCTAATCCGCTTCGCTATCGTATCTCCGGCGGGAGTCTCTCCCGCCTACATGCTTTAATAGTCACCCCATGAATGACTCACACTATATTGGCCGCTTTGCCCCCTCACCGTCCGGCGAACTTCATTTCGGCTCTTTGATTGCCGCCCTCGGCAGCTACCTCCAGGCCCGTGCACAACATGGAATCTGGCGCGTGCGTATTGAAGATATCGATCCGCCACGTGAAGTGCCCGGCGCCGCCAGTACCATCCTGCATCAGTTAGAACACTACGGCCTGCACTGGGACGGAGAAGTCCTGTGGCAGTCGCAGCGCCACGAAGCCTATCGCGAACGCCTTGCCTGGCTGCACGACCAGGGACTGTGCTATTACTGCACCTGCACGCGAGCGCGCATCCACGAAGTTGGCGGCGTGTATGATGGCCACTGCCGGGATTTACAGCTCGGGGCGCACAATGCCGCCCTGCGGTTACGCCAGACGCAACCGGTCCTCGATTTTTACGACCAGCTGCGCGGGACCCTCGTCGCCGATGAAGCGCTGGCGCGCGAAGATTTTATTATCCATCGCCGCGATGGTCTGTTCGCCTATAATCTTGCGGTGGTGGTGGACGATCATTTCCAGGGGGTGAGCGAAATTGTGCGCGGTGCCGATCTTATCGAGCCGACGGTACGGCAGATTTCCCTGTATCACCACTTTGGCTGGCAGGCCCCGGACTACGTCCATCTGCCGCTGGCCCTGAATGCTGAGGGGAGTAAACTCTCCAAACAAAATCACGCCCCGGCGCTGCCGGCAGGCGATCCACGCCCGGAAATTATGCGGGCGTTAATGTTTCTGAATCAGGATATTGATCAGGAATGGCGAGCGCTCAATATTGAGGATTTACTCAAGCATGCGGTAGCGAACTGGAACCCGAAAAAAATCCAGCATTCTCAAATGACTCTTGCTGAGCTATGATTAGCCGCTATTTTTCTCGTCGCCTTTCAAGTTGCTCCTGCATTGGCTGCACTTGTTCACCTCAGTCACATAGTTATCTATGCTGCTGGGACTCACAAGTTTGCCACCTTGCTGCAACCCGAAACGCATAGAGTAATATTTTGATCTGAAGTCCGTCTGACACTACGAGGTGCAACATTTTTACCCGAGTCGCTAATTTTTGCCGCAAGGTGCTAAGCCGTGAGGAGCGCGAGGCAGAAGCCGCCGTTGAACAAACGCATATGACGGTTATCCCGCGTGAACAGCATGCAATTTCCCGCAAAGATATCAGTGATAATGCCCTCAAGGTGCTCTATCGACTGAACAAGGCGGGCTACGAAGCCTATCTCGTCGGCGGTGGCGTACGTGACCTTCTGTTAGGCAAAAAACCAAAAGATTTTGACGTGACGACCAGCGCAACGCCGGATCAGGTTCGTAAACTGTTCCGCAACTGCCGTCTGGTGGGCCGTCGCTTCCGCCTGGCACACGTGATGTTTGGGCCGGAAATCATTGAAGTCGCCACCTTCCGCGGCCACCATGAAGGCCACACCACCGACCGTGTGACCTCCCAGCGCGGCCAGAACGGCATGCTGCTGCGTGACAACATCTTCGGCTCCATTGAGGAAGATGCCCAGCGTCGCGACTTCACCATTAACAGCCTGTATTACAGCGTGGCCGATTTTACCGTGCGCGACTACGTCGGCGGCATGAAAGATCTGCAAGAAGGCGTCATTCGCCTGATTGGCGATCCGGAAACCCGCTATCGCGAAGATCCGGTCCGCATGCTGCGCGCGGTGCGCTTTGCCGCCAAGCTCAACATGAGCATTAGCGCCGATACCTCAGAGCCGATACCGCGTCTTGCCGCGCTGCTTCACGATGTGCCTCCGGCGCGTCTGTTCGAAGAAGTGCTGAAACTGCTGCAGGCTGGCTACGGCTATGACACCTACATGCTGCTGCGCGAATACAACCTGTTCCAGCCGCTGTTCCCGACCATCACCCGCTACTTCACCGAGCGTGGCGATAGCCCGATGGAACACATCATTACCCAGGTGCTGAAGAATACCGATAACCGCATCCATAACGACATGCGCGTTAACCCGGCGTTCCTGTTTGCCGTGATGTTCTGGTATCCGCTGCTGGAAATGGCGCAGAAAATTACCCAGGAAAGTGGTCTGGCTTACAACGACGCCTTCGCGCTGGCGATGAACGATGTGCTGGATGAAGCCTGCCGTACGCTGGCGATTCCGAAGCGGATCACCACGCTGGTGCGCGACATCTGGCAGCTGCAGCTGCGTATGTCGCGTCGCCAGGGCAAACGCGCCTGGAAGCTGATGGAGCATCCGAAATTCCGTGCGGCCTACGATCTGCTTGAGCTGCGTGCCGGCGCTGAAAAGAATAACGAACTGCAGCGTCTGACCAAATGGTGGGGCGAGTTCCAGGTAGCTGCGCCACCAGATCAAAAAGATATGCTGAACGACCTTGATGACGAGCCGGCACCGCGCCGTCGCCATCGTCGCCCGCGCAAGCGCGCACCGCGCCACGGCAACGCATGACCCGCGTCTACATCGCCATCGGCAGCAATCTGGCCTCTCCCCTGGAGCAGGTAAATGCTGCCGTTGCCGCCCTTGCGGCGATTCCCGACTGCCGGGTGATTGCCACCTCTTCGTTTTACCGCACCCCGCCGCTGGGGCCGCAGGATCAGCCTGATTACCTCAATGCCGCCGTTGCGCTGGAGACCGAACTCCAGGCGGAAGCCTTGCTGGATCATACTCAACGCATCGAGCTGCAGCAGGGCCGCGAGCGCAAAGCCGAACGCTGGGGCCCGCGCACGCTGGACCTCGATATCATGCTGTTTGGCGATGCCGTCATCAACACCGAACGTCTGACGGTGCCGCATTACGACATGAAAAACCGTGGTTTTATGCTCTGGCCGCTGTTTGAAATCGCCCCGACGCTCCGCTTCCCGGACGGCATCTCCCTGCGTCAGGTGCTGGAAAATCTTGCCGCCGACAAGCCGGCTATCTGGTCACTCCCCTCTTCCCAGGCTTAACCATTCTGGCTATCGGGGTAATCGGTTGCCTAAAACCATTGCCCCCTTCAATGCGACTGTTAGAATGCCGGTTAAAATGACTTTCATCATCAGGAAACGTTATGAAACCGACCACTATCGCCCTGCTGCAGAAATGCAAACAGGAGAAGCAGCGCTTCGCCACCATCACCGCCTATGACTACAGTTTTGCGAAGCTGTTTGCCGATGAAGGGATCAACGTGATGCTGGTAGGCGACTCGCTGGGCATGACGGTACAAGGGCACGACTCGACTTTGCCGGTGACCGTGGAAGACATTGCCTATCACACCCAGGCGGTCCGTCGTGGCGCGCCACATTGCCTGCTGCTCGCTGACCTGCCGTTTATGGCCTACGCCACGCCGGAACAGACCTTTGCTAACGCCGCTCTGGTGATGCGGGCCGGGGCCAACATGGTCAAACTGGAAGGCGGCGCATGGCTGGCAGACACCGTGAAAATGCTGGCACAACGCGCGGTCCCGGTCTGCGGTCATCTGGGCCTGACCCCGCAGTCGGTCAACATTTTTGGCGGCTATAAGGTACAGGGCCGTGGCGATGCGGCGCAGTCGCTGTTTGAAGACGCGCTGGCCCTGGAAGCGGCCGGTGCGCAGCTGCTGGTTCTTGAGTGCGTCCCGGTGGCGCTGGCACAGCGGATCACCGAAGCCCTAACAATTCCGGTAATTGGTATTGGCGCAGGTAACGTGACCGACGGGCAGATCCTCGTCATGCATGACGCCTTCGGCATTACCGGTGGCCATATCCCGAAATTTGCGAAAAATTTCCTTGCTGAAGCGGGCGACATGCGCGCCGCCGTGCGGCAGTATATTGCCGAAGTGGAGTCCGGCGTCTATCCGGGCGAAGAACACAGTTTCCATTAAGGAGTCTTGTTGTGTTGATTATTGAATCTCTGCCGCTGCTGCGCCAGCATATCCGCCGCTTACGTCAGGAAGGTAAGCGTATCGCGCTGGTGCCCACCATGGGCAATCTCCATGACGGCCATATGCAGCTGGTGGATAAAGCGAAAGCCAGCGCGGATGTCGTGGTGGTCAGTATTTTCGTCAACCCGATGCAGTTTGACCGCCCCGAGGATCTGCAGCGCTACCCGCGGACGCTGCAGGATGATTGCGAAAAGCTGAACAAGCGTAAGGTAGATTTCGTTTTCGCCCCGGCAGTTGCAGAGATCTATCCCAACGGTACCGAAAGCCAGACCTATGTCGATGTTCCCGGTCTGTCGACCATGCTGGAAGGCGCCAGCCGTCCGGGCCACTTCCGCGGTGTATCGACCATCGTCAGCAAGCTGTTTAACCTGATTCAGCCGGACATCGCCTGCTTTGGTGAGAAGGATTTCCAGCAGCTGGCGTTGATTCGTAAAATGGTGGCCGATATGGGCTACGACATCGACATCATCGGCGTGCCGATTATTCGCGCCAAAGATGGTTTAGCGCTGAGCTCACGCAACGGCTACCTCACCGCGGAACAGCGTAAGATTGCGCCGGGTCTGTATAAGGTGTTGAGCACCGTGGCCGATAAGCTTGCCGCCGGCGATCGTAACCTCGATGAAATCATCACCCTTGCCGGGCAGGAGCTGAACGAGAAAGGCTTCCGCGCTGACGATATCCAGATCCGCGATGCGGATACGCTGCTGGAGCTGACGGAGACCAGCAAAAACGCGGTGATCCTGATGGCAGCCTGGCTGGGCCAGGCACGGTTGATCGATAACCACATCGTGGCGCTGAGCCAGTAGACAAGGGTTAAAAATCTGGCAATATTGCCGGGCATTTACGCCAGGCGGATGTTAAATCCGCTTCGTATCGTTAAGGTATAACCCCTGACGCATCCAGACGACCAGCGCACGCTGATGCACCACGGGAATAAAGGTAGATATCATGATTCGTAATATGCTGCAGGGTAAACTCCACCGCGTTAAAGTCACGCAGGCTGACCTGCACTATGAAGGTTCTTGCGCCATTGACCAGGATTTTCTCGATGCTTCCGGCATTCTTGAGAACGAAGCGATCCACATCTGGAACGTGACCAATGGTAACCGTTTCTCCACCTACGCCATTGCGGCAGAACGTGGCTCCAGAATCATCTCGGTGAACGGCGCCGCCGCGCACTGCGCCAGCGTCGGAGACATTCTGATCATCGCCAGCTTCGTCACCATGCCTGATGAAGAAGCCCGCCGCTGGCAGCCGAAAGTAGCCTATTTCGAAGGCGACAACGAAATGAAGCGCCAGGCCAAAGCCATTCCGGTTCAGGTTGCCTGAACCCTCACCAGGCCCCGGTTCAACGGGGCTTCGGGTTATCCCTGCGGCTGGTTGCTGATCAGCCGCGACATCGTCTCCAGCGAATCCGTACGCAAGATATAGAGCCTTTTCAGTAAGAACGGATTATCCCCCGGCTTAATTTTCCCTCTCACCGTGGTGACCGCCATATGAAAGCCCGCATCGTTTGCCGCCTGGATCGCCGTCGCGTTGTAGCCACCGAAAGGGTAAGAGAGGTACAGCACGTGCGGATTAAATTGCGACAGCGCGCGCCGGGAATGTTCAAAATCGAACAGGATATTGTGATAGCTGCGGCTCAGCAAAATAGGATGACGCTGGGCATCGACCCGGTGCAGGAAGTGGGTGTGAGATTGAATATCAAAGACGTCCTGAATCTGGCGCAGTTCGGAAATGCTCATAAACTGCAGCGATTTCGGGTCCCATTTTTGCGGATGGCGCTTGATGCGTGACGAGATAATAAATGCCGTCGCGTGAAAGCCGTATTGTTTCAGAATCGGATAAGCGTAGCGGTTTACCGACTTCAGACCATCATCAAACGTAATCACCACCGCGCGGGCCGGCAGATTGATTTTGTTCCTCAGATAGCCTTCCAGCTGATACATATTCAACGTGGTGTAGCCTCGATCGCGCAGCCAGGTCATCTGGTTACTAAAGGCGCGAACCGAGGTCGTGGTGGAGGTATGCCGAAAACGGCTGTTCTCTTCGTCACGCAGAATATGGTGATAGGTCAGTACCGGAATACCACGATCTTCCTGAGCATCAAGGCTGCTGATCCACGCCAGGCGGTTACCGATGCGGATCTGAAACCAGGTTTGGTTCAGACGGTCTTTCAGCTTGCTGATCACCGGGTAGCGCACATTATTGGCCAGCGTGCCGAACGGCGCGCTGCCGGCGGACGGCGCATCGTAGACCGGGGTATCTTTCCAGGTCAGCAGGTTCTGGTTACTCAGCGGTTTATGTAAATCACCGAGGTTATCCTCCACTCGCTGCTTACCCTGAACAGGCTCAAGATGGCCTTTATCAATAAATCCGGTGCCGAAGCCGAAGTTAAATTCATAATAGTCGGCCGCCGTCGGCACCACCGCGATAATTTGCCCGCCGCGAATATTACCGACGCTCACCACATCATTGCCGACCTGCGCCCAGATAATCGCATCTTCGGTGGTTTGCATATAACGTGCAGGAGACCCCTGCTGGCTTAACAGGCTGGCGGAGGCGCTGACCGACGTCAGCAACAGGAACAGAGCAAAAATGCGGGCAAACATGCATGGCGGGCCGGTGAAGAAATCAGCCGCCATTGTAACAAAAGCGGCATCAATACCAACGCTTAATTCCCGAAGGCATCATGCAGCAGACGAAAAGGTGGATTTTTTTGCTGTTGGTGCCAGAGACTGCTGACCACCGGACCTCCGCTGCTCACAATAGTCTCGCGAAAGGCTTCGCTGCTCAGGCTGGTACGCAGAAGATACATTCGCTCCAGCAATGAATAGCTAATCCCGGAGATCACTTCGCAATGAGTATGTTTGTGGCTCATCAGCGCGGCAATGCGATAGGGAGCTTCACCGGTTTTATCGGTCAGGAAAATCACGCCGTCACCGCTGTCCGTGGCGTGCAATGCATCGCACATCATCCGGCTCAGCATGTTACTGCTCAAATTACGCCAGTAATTAACCGCCCGGCATTGCGCCAGCGGTCCAAACTTTTTCTCCAGACGATCCAGCCACTCCTGTGCCTTCTCATCATGACAGGTAATCACCCAACCTAGCATCGACAGCCTCCTTACTTAGCAGGGAATTACTGTAGCAAAGGGAGTAAGGCGGATGAGTGATGGCCGTCAAGATTAGCGGATAGCGCTTCACCTAATAGCAGCGTGAAGCGCTAACGAGGAGACGCTGCTAGCTACGCAGACCGCGTCCACGCTGGATCAGATACCAGCACAGCGCATAAAACGCGATGATAAAGACTACCAGCACGCCAAACGTGGTGATCAGCGGCACATCGTTGATCCCAAGGAAGCCGTAGCGGAACCCGCTGATCATGTAGACAATCGGGTTAAGGTGCGACAGCGCCTGCCAGAATGGCGGCAGCAGCGTCAGGGAGTAAAACACCCCGCCAAGGTAGGTCAACGGCGTCAGTACGAAGGTCGGGATCAGGCTGATATCGTCAAAGGTTTTGGCAAAAACGGCGTTCAGCAACCCCGCCAGCGAGAACAGCACCGCGGTCAATACCAGCGTCAGTCCCACAAACAGCCACGAGTGGACCTGGAACGGCACAAAGAACAGCGATATCGCGGTCACCAGAATCCCCACGCACAGCCCGCGGGCTACCCCACCGCCCACGTAGCCGGCAATGACCACGTGCGTTGGCACCGGCGCCACCAGCAGCTCCTCAATGTTGCGCTGGAACTTGGCGCTGAAGAAGGAGGAGGCCACGTTGGCGTAGGCGTTGGTGATCACCGCCATCATGATCAAACCCGGTACGATAAACTGCATATAGGTGAAGCCATGCATTTCACCGATCCGCGAGCCAATCAGGTTGCCAAAAATGACAAAATAGAGGGTCATGGTGATCACCGGCGGCACCAGCGTCTGGATCCAGATGCGCATAAAACGGTGAATTTCTTTGGTCCAGATGCTTTTCAGCGCGACCCAGTAAAGCTGCATCATGCTGATTCTCCTTTGCGATCATGCACCAGCGTGACAAACAGCTCTTCCAGACGGTTGGCTTTGTTACGCATACTTAATACCTGAATGCCCTGAGCGCTCAGCTGGGTAAAGACGCTGTTGATCCCCTGCTCACGCAGCACTTCCACTTCCAGCGTTGAGGTATCTACCAGACGATACTGATAGCCTTCTAGCGTCGGCAGCGGGCTTTTGGGCGCCAGGTCGAGGATAAAGGTTTCTGATTTCAGCTTGGACAACAGCGCCTTCATCGAGGTGTTTTCCACCAGCTCACCACGCTGAATAATCCCGATATTGCGGCACAGCATCTCCGCTTCTTCCAGGTAGTGGGTAGTGAGGATAATGGTGGTGCCTTTATCGTTCAGATCCTTGAGGAACCCCCACATCGAGCGGCGAAGTTCAATATCCACACCCGCGGTCGGTTCATCGAGAATCAACAGTTTCGGTTCATGCATCAGCGCACGGGCAATCATCAGACGGCGCTTCATCCCACCTGACAGCATCCGTGCACGTTCGTTGCGTTTTTCCCACAGATCGAGCTGTTTGAGATACTTTTCGCTTCTTAGCAGCGCGTCTTTACGTTCGACGCCATAGTAACCGGCCTGGTTAACGACGATCTGCTGGACGGTTTCAAACGGGTTGAAGTTAAACTCCTGCGGCACCAGCCCGAGCTGGCGCTTGGCATTCACCACGTCCTTTTGCAGATCGTAGCCAAACACGTTGACCTGACCGGAGGTTTTATTCACCAACGAGCTGATGATGCCGATAGTGGTCGATTTCCCCGCGCCATTTGGACCGAGAAGCGCATAAAAATCCCCCGCCTCCACCTGCAGATCGATCCCCCGAAGCGCCTGAACCCCGCCGGGGTAGGTCTTGGTGAGCTGTTTTAGTTCAAGAGCAATGGTCATTAAATTTCTCTTCTCGCGTGATGGCACGCGATGGGTTGTTTTAAAAAAAGTAAGGTTAACCTATATTAGCCCAACGCACTTACTTGGTTACAGGCCGTGAACGTCCATGAACGATATAGATACACTCATCAGCAATAATGCACTATGGTCAAAAATGCTGGTGGAAGAAGACCCTGGCTTTTTCGCAAAATTGTCGCAAGCGCAGAAGCCACGCTTTCTGTGGATTGGATGTTCTGACAGTCGTGTTCCCGCTGAACGGTTAACCGGCCTTGAGCCAGGCGAACTGTTTGTTCATCGTAACGTCGCCAATCTGGTGATTCATACCGACCTGAACTGTCTGTCCGTGGTGCAGTATGCCGTCGATGTGCTGGAAGTCGAGCATATCATTATCTGCGGCCACTACGGCTGCGGCGGCGTACAGTCGGCGATTGATAACACAGAGTTAGGGCTTATCGATAACTGGCTACTGCATATCCGCGATATCTGGTTCAAGCACAGTTCGCTGCTGGGCGAAATGCCGGAAGATCGTCGGCTGGATACATTATGTGAGCTGAACGTGATGGAGCAGGTCTATAACCTGGGGCATTCGACCATTATGCAGTCGGCATGGAAGCGCGGTCAGAAAGTGACAATTCACGGCTGGGCTTACGGTATTCACGACGGGCTGTTACGCGATCTTGATGTTACCGCCGTCAGCCGTGAAACCCTCGAGCAGCGCTATCGACATGGGATTTCCAACCTCAAAATCAAACACGTCAACCACAAGTAACCCGCCCGTTTCGAAAACCCCGGCAGCGCAGCGCGCCATCGTCCGGGGTCACATGAAACCTTACTCGTCCAGCAGTACAACTTTTCCGACATACGGCAGATGGCGATAGCGCTGGGCGTAATCAATCCCGTAACCGACCACGAACTCATCCGGAATCGCAAAACCAACGAACTCAACCGGGACATTGACTTCACGGCGGCTTGGTTTATCCAGCAAAGTACAAATCGCCAGTGACTTCGGCTCGCGCAGGCTGAGAATTTCGCGCACTTTCGAGAGCGTATTACCGGAGTCGATGATGTCTTCGACAATCAGTACATCTTTACCACGAATGTCTTCATCCAGATCTTTCAGGATTTTCACATCACGGGTAGTCGACATGCCGCTGCCGTAGCTAGAGGCGGTCATAAAATCGACTTCGTGCGGGACCTGAACTTCACGGCACAGGTCGGCCATAAACATAAATGAGCCGCGCAGCAGCCCCACCAGCACCATTTCACTGCCGCTGTCTTGATAGCATTCGTTGATTTGACGACCCAGTTCGGCGATACGCGCTTTGATCTCGGCTTCCGGGATCATCACTTCTACAGTATGTTTCATAAAACTAACCATTTGATTCTTAGGATAAATCATCAAAGCCGCTGCGAGCGCACCGACGTTGACCGGCAAGCTATGCAGTATACCAGTAAAAAGAAATATCCGATGCAGGGAATAATAAAGCCCATTTTGTGATTCCGATCACACTTGTTAAATCCTATAATTAATTGCACTTAAAAAATTAACAAACAACCGAGTCTCTTTCTATGGCAGAAACAAAATCTCAACAATCACGATTACTCGTGACACTGACGGCGCTCTTTGCTGCATTCTGTGGCCTGTATCTTCTCATTGGTGGAGTCTGGCTGGCAGCGATTGGCGGTTCCTGGTACTACCCCATCGCCGGTCTGGTGATGCTGGCCGTTACCGTGAAACTCCTGCGTGGTAAGCGTTCAGCTCTTTGGCTGTATGCCGCACTGCTGCTCGCCACCATGCTCTGGGGCGTCTGGGAAGTCGGCTTTGACTTCTGGGCGCTGACACCTCGTAGCGATATTCTGGTCTTCTTCGGCATCTGGCTGATTCTGCCTTTTGTCTGGCGTCGTTTGCCGTTCCCGTCTGGCGGCGCGGTTGCCGGTCTGGTTGTCGCTCTGCTGATCAGCGGCGGTATCCTGACCTGGGCGGCGTTCAATGACCCGCAGGAAGTCAACGGTACTCTGAGTGCCGACGCTACGCCTGCCGCACCGATTTCCGCCGTAGCCGATGGTGACTGGCCGGCCTACGGTCGCAATCAGGAAGGCCAGCGTTTCTCACCGCTGAAGCAGATCAACGCCGATAACGTGAAAAACCTGAAGGAAGCCTGGGTGTTCCGCACCGGCGACCTGAAGCAGCCGAACGACCCGGGCGAAATCACCAACGAAGTGACGCCAATTAAAGTGGGCAACATGCTGTACCTGTGTACCGCTCACCAGCGTCTGTTCGCGCTTGATGCGGCTACCGGTAAAGAGAAATGGCACTTTGATCCGCAGCTGAATTCTGACCCGTCGTTCCAGCACGTGACCTGCCGTGGCGTCTCTTACCACGAAGCAAAAGCAGACAGCGCGCCGGCTGACGTCGTCGCCAACTGCCCACGCCGTATCATTCTGCCGGTCAACGATGGTCGTCTGTTCGCCATTAACGCCGATAACGGTCAGCTGTGCGAATCCTTTGCCAACAAAGGGATCCTCAACCTGCAGACCAATATGCCGGTGACCACGCCGGGGATGTACGAACCAACCTCCCCGCCGATCGTGACCGACACCACCATTATCATTGCCGGTGCAGTAACCGATAACTTCTCGACCCGCGAGCCGTCAGGCGTCATTCGTGGCTTCGATGTCAACACCGGTAAGCTGATGTGGGTGTTCGATCCAGGTGCGAAAGATCCAAACGCAATTCCGGATGATGAACACCACTTTACGCTGAACTCACCGAACTCGTGGGCACCGGCGGCCTATGATGCGAAGCTGGATCTGGTGTACCTGCCGATGGGCGTCACCACTCCGGATATCTGGGGCGGCAACCGTACGCCGGAACAGGAACGCTACGCCAGCTCTATCGTGGCGCTGAATGCGACGACCGGTAAACTGGCCTGGAGCTATCAGACCGTTCACCATGACCTGTGGGACATGGATATGCCGTCCCAGCCGACGCTGGCGGATATCGACGTTAACGGCAAAACCGTTCCGGTGATCTACGCGCCGGCGAAGACCGGTAATATTTTCGTCCTCGACCGTCGTAATGGCGAGCTGGTCGTTCCGGCGCCGGAAAAACCGGTTCCGCAGGGCGCCGCGAAAGGCGATTACGTCTCGAAAACGCAGCCGTTCTCCGACCTGAGCTTCCGTCCGAAGAAAGATCTGACCGGCGCGGATATGTGGGGCGCCACCATGTTCGACCAGCTGGTGTGTCGCGTTATCTTCCACCAGCTGCGTTATGAAGGCATCTTCACGCCGCCGTCTGAACAGGGCACCCTGGTGTTCCCGGGTAACCTGGGGATGTTTGAATGGGGCGGTATTTCCGTCGATCCAAACCGTCAGGTGGCGATTGCTAACCCGATGGCGCTGCCGTTTGTCTCGAAACTGATCCCACGCGGCCCAGGCAACCCGATGGAACCGCCGAAAGATGCCAAAGGCTCTGGTACTGAATCCGGCATCCAGCCGCAGTACGGCGTGCCGTTCGGCGTCACCCTTAATGCTTTCCTGTCGCCGTTTGGCCTGCCGTGCAAACAGCCGGCGTGGGGCTATATCTCAGCGCTGGATCTGAAAACCAACGAAGTGGTGTGGAAAAAACGTATCGGTACCCCGCAGGATAGCCTGCCGTTCCCGATGCCGGTCCAGCTGCCGTTTAACCTCGGCATGCCAATGCTGGGCGGCCCAATCTCCACCGCCGGTAACGTGCTGTTTATTGGTGCCACCGCCGATAACTACCTGCGCGCCTATAACATGAGCAATGGTGATAAACTGTGGCAGGCCCGCCTGCCAGCTGGCGGCCAGGCAACGCCGATGACCTATGAAGTGAATGGCAAGCAGTATGTTGTCATCTCCGCCGGCGGTCACGGCTCGTTTGGTACCAAAATGGGCGACTACATCGTCGCCTATGCGCTGCCTGACGACGCGAAATAAGCGCTGACGTCATACGCAAAAGGCCCGGATTATCCGGGCTTTTTTATTGCTGTCAGAATGTCCCTTTAGGGAGACAAGCTAGACCGTAAAGCCGAGCATCATCCCGGTATCTTCATGTTCCAGCAGGTGGCAGTGCGCCATATAGGCATGTTCTTTCGGCGCGTCATGGTCGAACTTCACTAATACTTCACTAACCTCGCCTTCCACCCGCACGGTATCTTTCCAGCCCGAACGGTGAGCGGCAGGCGCGGCGCCATTTTCAGACAGAATGCGGAACTGGGTGCCGTGAATATGGAACGGGTGCAGCATCATGTCGCCTTTGCCTGAAATCACCCAGCGTTCATATTGCCCTTTGGTCGCGGCAAACATCGGCGTATTCATATCAAACGCTTTGCCATTAATCCGGTTGGCATTATGGAAATCAAAGCGCTCAGCGCCATGGTTCATCTGCCCCATATTGCCATGCGTCATGTTCCCCATATCGCCGTGATTCATCTGTCCCATGTTGCCCATTTTGCCGTGATCCATCATGCCGCCATGGTGCATACCGGACATCGCCTGGTCGCCATATTTTTGCATCAGCGCCTGCATGCCCATCATGTCGAGCATTGGGTCCATCGATAGCTGCAGCGTGCGCTGGGTCAGCTCTTCCAGCGACGGCAGCGCGGGCATGCTGACCAGTGAATCTGGAAGCGTACCGGATGCCTGAATCGTCAGCGGCTGAATGCGCAATACCGGCTGTGGCTTGTCGAACGGCGTAATCGCCATCCCCATCTGGCTCACCGGCAGCGTGATCAGGTCAAACACTTTGCCGTCGCGGGTATCTATCAGCACCTCAAAACGCTCGCCCATTAACACCGGCAGCTCATTCACCTTCACCGGTTCGGCAAGCAGGCCGCCATCGCTGGCGATAACGTACATCGGTCGGTTATCACTGGTGGAGAAATTGAGCGAGCGGGCATTACAACCGTTAAGCAAACGCAGGCGCAGCCAGCCGCGCGGTGCAGCATGTTCCGGATAGAGCGCCCCGTTCGTCAGCAGCGTATCGCCAAACCAGCCCACGGCAGCGCTCATGATGTCGAGCTGGTAGTCGATCTCGCCGGCCGCGGTAAAACGTTTGTCCTGCACGATCACCGGCACATCATCGATCCCCCACTGCTTCGGCAGCAGCAGTCGTTCGCTTTCCTCATCAGATATCAGCACCAGTCCCGCCAGTCCCATGGCAACCTGATGGCCGGTTTTGCCATGCTGATGCGGGTGGAACCAGCAGGTCGCGGCCCGTTGGCTGGGGGTAAAACTCACGCTGCGGGACGCGCCTGATGCAATAATCCCCTGCGGTCCGCCATCAACCACCCCGGGAACCTCCAGGCCATGCCAGTGTACGGTGGTCTCTTCCGCCAGTCGATTATGAATATCGACGGTCACCGCCTCACCTTTTTTCAGTTTCAGCGCCGGGCCCAGCAGAGTGCCGTTATAACCCCAGGTGGCCGCCTGATGGGGACCAAACTGCGTCTTTCCGGCCTGGATCGTTAAGGTGATGCGATTTCGTGCGTCGGCGGTCAAAAGATTGGGTACCGGCAGAGCCGGACGGCTGGTGGCAAATGCTGAGCGACTCCAGAGCGGAAGAGCACTCAATACGCCGGCTGCAGCGGTTAATTTGATGAATTCACGACGTTGCATTTTCACATCCTTTTATTCTGCTGGTGAACATTTGAGCTTAAACCTTCCACCAACGGGAAGGTCAAGCAGAAGAGTAAGAATAAAGCTCTGCGCACTGTAACGAAGTATGCTAACGTTGAGCGTCCGTGATGCAATGGTAAAAAAAATGAAGACGCTTTTCAGAACGGTAGTGCTCGGCAGCCTGCTTACTCTTTCCAGCAATAGTTATGCGTTAAGCGAGTCCGAAGCGGAAGATATGGCTGATTTAACGGCGGTATTTGTCTTTCTGAAAAACGACTGCGGATACCAGAACCTCCCCAATACCCAAATCCGTCGGGCGCTGGTGTTTTTTGCCCAGCAAAACCAGTGGGATCTGAGCAACTACGACAGCTTCAACATGAAAGCGCTCGGTGAAGACAGCTACCGCGATCTCAGCGGCATTAAGATTTCAACGACGAAAAAATGTAAAGCGCTGGCCCGTGATTCATTAAGTCTGCTGGCATACGTCAAATAAAATTCATGTCATTGCCCTGTGTCTAATATGTAGCCGATGAAACACGGCTACAGATATCCTGTATATCTTTTCACTCCCACGCCGCAACTGCCAGTTCATATATCAACCCATCAAATCAACCTAAATTCATTAACGATTCCACTAATTGAATAAATATAAAATCATATGTCACCATAAAAAATGAGGAAGCCGTTTATTGCCTTCTCATTTTCATCACACTATTATCGCCGGCTAATGACTCTTATTTTTCAAATGGACTGAAATTTTGAATACCATTTTATTTACCCGCGTCGCTCCGTTTGCCGTAATGCTGTTGGTTGGCTGCAATAGCACATCAACCCGGAAATCAAACCATATAACAACAGCATTAACAGATCCTACCGCCAGCCAGCAGCAAATTGAGCAACAAAGAATAGCGGCAGAACAGGAGCGTATGAATAATTGCAGTCAGGCGCTGGAATCATTGAAAGAAGTGAATCCACGACAGGCTGCAAAATTCGGCAATGATTTTACAGCGTTAGTCAGCGCCGCTTCGCAGTACAATTCAGTTCGTAATAAGGTTGCCGAGCCAACCAAACAAGGCATTGACTCTATGTATCAGTTCAAATCAATCAAGCTGTGTGCTGATATTGAAAAGGAGCTGATAGACAGCCTGGTTAAACGTGGTGAAAATACGCAGCTATGAATATCTCAACGGCGGTGAATTCCAGGACGGTAACACGCGCCATCTCGCTAATGCTGGCGTTATTTTTTACGCAGAGTGTTACTGCAGAAAATGGTGCGCTCGTTAACGTAACGGCTAATACACAGAGTAATAACTCAGCACCAACGTTCCTCAATTATGTTCAACAGCAGGAGAAAAAAGAACCATCAAAGCCTGCTGAGCTGACTAACGATAATAATGGTCTGGGCAAAAAAACGCCCCCTCAAACAAAGCCTTCCGTACCCCAGTACTCCGTTATTATTCAACAAAAAGACAAAACAATCCGGCAGCTTCAGGCGCAGCTGAAAGCGAAAACTACGGCGGAGGGCGCTAATTCTGGCGACCGGAAAGCGCTACTGACCAAAATTAACGATTTGCAGGCAAAGTTAAACCAGGCGACGGCTGAGAACGCAAAGGCCCGTTCAGCGTTGAATGATAAAAAAGTGCATGCCGTACAGCCCGACGCGAATGAAAGTACAAAGAACGCGCTTGCTGCGATGACATCAGAAAAGCAAAAGATTGTCGCTCAGCTGGCCGCTCTGACAACAGAAAAACAGGCGCTGACGACAACACTGACCGCCGCACAGGCGAAAAATAAAACCGAGGTCGCAAAACTGGCTACCGCCACTTCGATGATCAGGGATCTCACGGCAAAACTGAAAGCCTCAGCAGAAGAGAAGCAGGCCCTTGCCGCTAAATTAGTCGCGACGGCCCCCGACAGGCAGGACGTCGCCAGCAAACTCTCCGCCAGCGAAACCGAAAAACAAGCCCTCGAGACAAAACTCAGTGCCGCCCTCGCGGACACTCAGGTACTCACCGCAAAGCTGAAAACAACAACGGAAGAAAAACAAGATGTTGCCACAAAATTAGCGACTGCAATGATGGAAAAACTCGCGCTGACGGCAAAAGTAGATTCGTTTAATCTCACCAGACAGCAGGCGATAAATACTGAAAATACCCTAAAGCTTGAGGCAGAAAAAGCCAAAGCCCAGTTACAGGCTAATACGGATGAAATTAGCCAACTGAAAGCAAAACTGGTGCAGACCAAAACGGATGACGGCGGAAAGTCTGCCGCGCTTGACCTGACGAAAGAGTCACAGCTGCAGGATTATGCGATCGGGACATCCATGGGCGATGAGGCGTTAAAAGTCCTGTCTACACGTAATACCCAGGGTGTAAAAATAAACCAAAGTATCGTGCTGCAAGGCATCATGGACACCTTCTCCGGCAAGATTGCGCTGGATGAGACAGAACGCAACAAAGCCTTATTTGATGTCTCCAATAAACTGTTCCAGAACCTGAATAAAATCGAGAAACAAGCGATCGGAGAAGGAAAAAAATATCAGAAGACGTTCAGCCAACAAAAAGGCGTACTGTTTAAAGACGGGATCTACAGCCGTATCGATTATGCCGGGAAAGGCAAAATTCACGACAATGATATCGTCACGATAACCATCAAAGAGATGCTTATCGACGGAACCGTCATTAATGATATGGAAGCCGAAGGTAAAGTCTGGTCCCAGGAACTCAATAAATACCCAGCCACTTTCCTTGGGCCGATAAAGCGCCTGAGCAATCATGGTGTGATTACTGTCGTTATCCCACCTGAGCAAGCATACGGTAGTGAAGGTATCCCTTCTAAAATTCCGCCAGGCTCAACCATGGTCTACACAATCCGCATCGTCGATGTTAAAGCGGCAGAACCGCAGACCGCTAAAAAACCCTGACTCCAATGCCTCCTGAAAAAAGGAGGCATTATTCGTTTTTGCATTGCTACGTTCACTGACCGCATTGCTGAAATACCAACCGTGCATCCTCATCTATAGTTGGCTATGATGTTGCGCTTATTTATACAGGCGTAACGGGTGTTAACAACGGAGGATCAGCCAGTGGCCGATAGCAATCTGTGGCATGAAACGCTGCACGACCATTTTGGTCAGTACTTTACAGTTGATAAGGTGCTGTACCACGAAAAAACCGATCACCAGGATTTGATCATTTTTGAGAACGCCGCCTTTGGCCGCGTGATGGCGCTGGATGGCGTAGTTCAAACCACCGAACGCGATGAGTTTATCTATCACGAGATGATGACCCATGTGCCCCTGATGGCCCACGGCCGGGCAAAACATGTGCTGATCATCGGCGGCGGTGATGGCGCCATGCTGCGTGAAGTATCTCGTCACAGCACTATCGACACCATCACCATGGTGGAAATTGACGCTGGTGTGGTCTCGTTCTGCCGCCAGTATTTGCCTAACCACAGCGCAGGCGCGTACGACGATCCGCGGTTTACGTTGGTTATTGACGATGGCGTCAATTTTGTTAACCAGACGACGCAAACGTTTGATGTGATCATCTCCGACTGTACCGACCCTATTGGTCCCGGAGAAAGCCTGTTCACCTCCGCCTTTTACGAAGGTTGTAAGCGCTGCCTTAACCCTGGCGGAATCTTTGTTGCCCAGAACGGCGTCTGCTTCCTGCAACAGGATGAAGCCCTCGATAGTCACCGCAAGCTCAGCCACTATTTCAGCGATGTCAGCTTCTATCAGGCCGCCATCCCAACCTACTATGGCGGCATCATGACCTTCGCCTGGGCGACGGATAATGACGCCCTACGCCACCTGTCCAATGAAATTATCCAGGCGCGTTTTCACAAAACTAATCTGAAGTGCCGTTACTATAATCCGGCGATTCATAAGGCGGCCTTCGCCCTACCGCAATATTTGCTGGATACTCTGTCTGCCAGCGAACTTAAGTAAGGGGGTGAACGAATTGAAAAAACTGAAGCTGCATGGCTTTAATAATCTCACCAAGAGCCTGAGTTTTTGCATCTACGATATCTGCTATGCCAAAACGGCAGAGGAGCGCGATGGCTACATTGCCTATATCGATGAACTCTATAACGCCAACCGCCTGACCGAAATATTGTCAGAGACCTGCTCGATTATTGGCGCCAACATTCTGAACATCGCGCGTCAGGATTATGAACCTCAGGGTGCAAGCGTCACCATTCTTGTCAGTGAAGAGCCCATTGACCCACAGCTTATCGATCAGACCGAACATCCGGGCCCGCTGCCAAGCGCCGTGGTTGCTCATCTTGATAAGAGTCATATTTGCGTGCATACCTACCCGGAAAGCCACCCGGAAGGCGGGCTATGCACCTTCCGCGCTGATATTGAAGTATCGACCTGCGGGGTGATTTCGCCGCTTAACGCGCTGAATTATCTGATTCATCAACTGGAATCTGACATCGTCACTATTGATTATCGCGTTCGCGGTTTTACCCGAGATATCAATGGAATGAAGCACTTCATCGATCATGAAATCAATTCAATTCAGAATTTCATGTCCGACGATATGAAAGCGCTGTATGACATGGTGGATGTTAACGTCTATCAGGAAAACATCTTCCACACCAAGATGCTGCTGAAAGAGTTCGATCTGAAGCACTACATGTTCCACACCCGGCCAGAAGACCTGACCGAGGAAGAGCGCAAAACCATTACCAGCCTGTTATGGAAAGAGATGCGCGAAATCTATTACGCCAGAAATATCCCGGGTATCTGAGCTGATGACAGCGCCCACGGGCGCTGTTACTCCGGCTGAACCAGTTTGAGAGGCACCTGCTGCCCTTTTAGCACGCTTTGTACTGACTGCGGCAGATTGACGTCCGTCACCACCTCGCTAAAGTCAGCCAGCGGCGCTACGGTAAATAGCGAATGTGCGCCGTATTTGCTGCTGTCGGCCAGCAGCACCTTGCGCTGGGCATTGGCAATGATTTCCTGCTTCAGTCCGGCTTTCTCTTCCGTCGGCGTTGTGACACCGGTTTCCGCGCTCCAGGAGTTACAGCTCATAAACGCAATATCAGGGAAAACGCTGCGCAGCATTTTACGGCCATACTCACCGATACAAGACTGGCTGCTGTCGTCGATTCGACCACCCACAATGGTCACTTCGATTTGCCTGAATTCAGATAAAAACAGGGCGATATGCAAATCCACGGTAATCACCCGCAGTGGCAAATGCGTTAAGCACTTCGCCAGTTCAAGCATGGTGGTCCCGGCATCCAGCACCACTGCATCTCCGGGATGCACCAAAGAGGCGGCATAGCGAGCGATCGCCCTTTTCTCGGCAGGCGATCGCAGCTGTTTTTCATTGGTGGTTGGCTGCACTGGTTCAAAGCGGCGTAACGCTACGCCGCCGTGGCTGCGGCTGATAACGCCCTGCTCGTCCAGCTTGATCAAATCACGTCTGATAGTGGCCGGAGAAGCATCTACCGCCTCAACCAGTTCCTCTACCGTAACCAGCGTATGGTTTTTCAGATACGCCACTATTTTATCCAGACGGGGTTGTCCTTTCATAACAGGGAATTACGCCAGTTGCATTGCCAGTCCTATCGATATCGCCATGCTCTCAGATTTTGCTTTTCCCGTCCAGGCGATATCAAAAGCGGTCCCGTGATCGGCAGAGGTGCGGATAAACGGCAGACCGGCCGTAATATTGACACCGTCATAGAATCCCAATAGTTTCAAAGGAATATGTCCCTGATCGTGGTACATGGCGACCACCATATCGTACTGTCCTTCATAAGCCTGGAGAAAGACGGTATCCGGAGGGCAAGGGCCGTAAACCGCGATCCCTTTGGCCTTTGCATGTGCAATCGCCGACGCCAGGAAACGTCCCTCTTCGTCGCCAAACAGACCGTTTTCTCCGGCATGGGGGTTCACCCCGGCAACAGCAATTCTCGGCTGCTGGTAACCAACGCGTTTCAGGAAGGTATCCGCAATATCAATGACCGTCTCGACACGCGGCGTATTCAGCGTATCAAGGAATTTACGCAGCGCAATATGGGTAGAGACATGGATGACCTTCAGCTTTTCCGTAAATAACACCATCGCGTAGTCGCGCGTCTCTGTCAGCGTAGCCAGCAGTTCGGTGTGTCCCGGATAATGGTGCCCGGCGAGATGCAGCGCCTCTTTATTTAACGGCGCGGTCGCTATCGCGTGGACATCGCCCTTCAGCGCCAGCGTCGTCGCCCGCTTCACACAGCGATAAGCCAGATCGCCTGCCTGCGCCTGCACCTTACCAATTTCAAGCGCCTGCGGATCGGCCAGAGGTTCATCGATCACATGGATCACGCCGGGCGTAAAGCGAGCCGCCGCCACGTCGTCGATAACGCGGAACTCAACGCCTTCTGCCAGACCTTTCTCCTGCAATCGCTTCAGCGTCTGGAAACAGCCAACTACCACTACCGGTGCGCCATTTAACCGATCTTCGCTGAGCGCCTTAACGATAATTTCCGGCCCAATCCCTGCCGGATCTCCCATTGTAATTGCCACAGTCTTAATGCCCACAGTACATCTCCTCAATAAAATAAAGCGCATCGCACAACGTACGATCGGAGCCAAATCCCCCAGCCTTGGTGATCACCGGTAGATCGTCGATATCACTGTTAATAAACGTGCCGCAGGGGATACAGGGCGCGACTTCGCTCTGAATCCGATAACCTTCAGCGCCCAGTGCGCTGGCGACGGCAGTGGCCATATCCCCTCCCGTCAAAAACAGGCCGCCGATGCGTGCCTGCTCAAGGATCTTTAACGTTATCTCTCCCACATGCAGGCTCAGCGTCTCGCCCAACTGCTGGCGGCTCATGCCGGTAGTGGCACACAGCGTATCAATGCCCTGTCGGTCCTCCATCCGGCGACTGGTGCGCAGGATCGTATGCCGCTGTCGGCTCAGGAGCGCGCAGGCTTGTTCCACTACCGCTGCCATCTCCTGGGCGCAGAAGGGCGACACCAGACGAGAGACATCAATGTCCACGATCTCTGCTCGCCCCTGGCTGAGCGCATAGTCAACCTGTCGGCGCGTCGCTTCACTCATCGATCCCGCCACCACCAGCACGGGCAGTGCCAGCTTGTCCTGCTTGAACATCCAGCCGGGTAGCGCATTCGCCAGCCCGGCCGCCCCCACCATCAGCGGTATCTGGGTTTGTTCACAGATCGCATGTGCAATCAGCGTCAAATCCCGATCTTCCAGTGCATCGACCACAACCATGCACTCGCCTTCCGCGGCCCATGCCTCCAGCAGCGCACTGAGCCGCCCGCGACGAAGCCCCTCCAGATGGACTTCATGAACAGGGATCTGACTTTGCAACGCGATCAGCTCGGCAATGCGAGAAGAGATAATCGGCGTTTTGGGATCGCTGGCGAATTCGGTATCCACGAGCGGGACACCGTTAACCAGGCACTGGCCATCCCGCGTCGTGCGCCCGGCAGCAGGGATCGCTGCGGCAATGACCGCGAGACGTCTGCGACTGGCTTTCATTGCCGCAGCCACTTCGGCCCCCACGTTGCCCCGAAAAGTAGAATCAATCTTTTTGTACACCAGCGGTGCGTCTGGCGTATCGCACCAGGGAGCCAGCGCCGTCTGAACCATGTCTACGGCTTGTGGGGCCGGCAACGCCCGGCTTTCAGTGTTAATCACCAGCACATCGGCACGGCGGGAAGGCTTCTGGGCCGCACTTAGCATCACTTCCGTCCGCGCGCCTTTTTTTGCCAACTGGACCCCGGTATCGTTGGATCCGGTAAAATCATCGGCGATAACGATCATTTTCATGCGTTTTTTTCCTCCGCCAGCTGACGTGCCTGCCTTTTTGCCACCCAGGAAGTCAGGAGTGGCGTCAGGATCGCGGTAGTGATCACCGAGGCCGCAATCAGCGGTGCTGCCGCTGCGGCAACGGATGCCAGTGAAGGGTCGGCCTGAGCGATCGCCAACGGTGTGGCCACCGCATTTCCGGCGGTACTGGACGCGGCGGCGCCAGCAATACCGCTTCCGCCCACTAACCTGTCAGCGCGAATGTTAAAAAACCCGCCAATAAAGGTCGTCAGAACGCCGAGGAGGATGCCTGCCAGCCCGCCCTGGAGCAGCATCTCGAGATTGATCCCGGCCCCCAGCGCAAAGGCAAAAAATGGAATGAGCAGAGGCCCACCTTTGGTCAAAAAATCACGCATATTGGCGTCAAGATTGCCGAGGATCATGCCAACAACAAGTGGAATAAGTACCGCAACCAGCGCCATCAGAGGAATGTTGGCCATGCCGGCCGCACCCAGCGCGATCATGGTGAAGAAAGGACCGTCGTTCAGCGACAGAATAGAGATAGCCCCAACGTCGCGTTCATTGCCAAACTCTCCCACCAGCGCCGCGTAGAGCCCGCCGTTGGAATTGCTCATCGCCGCAATAATCGCCACACCGCTCAGGCCAAAGATCCCCTCGGCGCCAAAAAGATGCTCAACACCCAGTCCCAACGCAATCGCGATAAGCAGTTTTGTGAGCGTGATGGTCCCGCCCTGTAGCAACGCCTGAGGGGCGGCTTTGACGCTGATGCCCGCCCCCATGCACAGCAAAAATGCGCCAATCAGCGGTGCCGCACCATTCTTAAATAAGGCGGTAGTGAATCCGCCAACTTCCAGCGCCTGAGGAGCAAACGTATTGATGATCGCCCCAATAACCAGTGGCACAACCATCATGCCGCCAGGTACTCGTTCTATTGTTTTCTTGATGTTCATGTCGTGCCGCCTGTCATCAATGTGATTAAATAAAATCATATTGATTATATTTAATCAATAACAAACCACAACAGACCGCGATCACAGATTTAATATGATTATAAAAAATCAAATAATCATCAATTGCAAAAAAAAACCGGGAGACAGGCTCCCGGCGTGAACACATGAAGGGCGGCTAGGCTTTGCCGATAAACTCGCGGTACGCCGTCACCACCTGAAGAAAATCCTCGACGCCGCATAGAGAGAAGCTTTCTTCGTCGTAATAGCTCATCCCTTCTTCGATCTCATCGCCCGCAATATCCAGCTGATTGGCGCGGATCATCACCTCTTCGCCATCCAGCCATAACGTGTATTCATGACCGGCACGCTGCCAGGAACGCTCGCTGCCTTTTACGGTACGTGCTGCCTGTTCCACTTCATCCAGCAGGGCCAGGTTTTCTTTCACTTCTTCATTAAACCAGTGCCCAACGACCTCGTGGCCCATCGACATTCGCACCTTTACCACTCCGGTAATATCGCGCAGAAATTCGTAATCCATAGTGTCTTCCTCTGCAAGGGCAATGCGTCACCGCTACATTGTACCCATAGGGTAATTATCGCAGTACCAGGGCAGAAAAAAAGTGGAGCAGACTGGGCTACAGCAAATAAAAGCGTTGCGGCCTGCTAACCGGTCGTCTTAGCATCAACTGCCGAGCATAATTCCACCATCGATCGCCAGATGCTGGCCGGTAATAAAGGTATTTTGCAGTAAGAACAGGTAGGCGCCGGCCAGCTCATCAATGGTCGCGGTACGTCCCAACGGGATCGACTCCGCAAAACGCAGCCGGGTCTCTTCCAGCTGTTCGGCCGGCATATCACGCCAGAACGGCGTAATAGTCCAGGTCGGCGAGACGGCGTTAACCCGCACGCGCGGAGCCAATTCTACCGCCAGCCCCTCGACCAGCGCATTAATGCCAAGATTGCCAACGTAGCTAGCACAGGCATCCTGGGCACGCCCACCGGTGCCGGAAGTGAAGATCAGGCTGCCACCGGTATTCAGTTTCTTCGCCGCCAGCTGGCCAATGATCAC
The DNA here is from genome assembly GCF_051131745.1 of Klebsiella sp. R390. Classification (NCBI taxonomy): domain Bacteria; kingdom Pseudomonadati; phylum Pseudomonadota; class Gammaproteobacteria; order Enterobacterales; family Enterobacteriaceae; genus Klebsiella; species Klebsiella sp. R390. Next base: position 1,817,874 of record NZ_CP180445.1, read on the forward strand.
ATTGGTGAAGAATTTCGATTCCATTACATGGCGAATCGTGGACAGCGATGCAGACAGAAAGCCGCCGCCCATCACATCACCAACCATCGACACAAGGTGATCAACGTTAGGCAGTCCGGCAAAGAGTGCCTCCAGAGCCTGATGATCGTGAGCATCCGCGGCATACGTATTAACCGTCGTACCCGCTAACTCCAGCGTCTTTTTCGCCTCGGCAAGACGCCCGGTATCACGTCCGATCACGATCAGATTAGCGCCGGCCTCCGCTGCCAGCTGTGCAACGCGAAAACCAATCCCCGAACTGCCGCCGATAATTGCCACGGTCTGACGTTGTAACGAAACCATATCTCTCTCCTTCCTGTCTGGGAATTCAGGACCTGTCGATACATTGAGATGTTCTGACACGGCGTGATACAGGAGAGGTTAAGGAATCGCCTGGCGGCAGTAATAGACATTTGATGCGCTTAACGTGACAGGTCACGCAGCAAGAAAAAAGCCACTCCGAGGAGTGGCTTTGTGTAGCAGGACTGATTCGCTTATACCGCGGTCTGGAAAATCACGCCGTCAGCTTTCTCGGTGTACTCTTCCAGCTGGTTGAAGTTCAGATAGCGATAGGTATCCGCCGCGGTCTTATCCACCTGGGCGACGAAGGTCTGATACTCTTCCGGCGTCGGCAGTTTGCCGAGCAGAGAAGCGACCGCCGCCAGCTCAGCAGAAGCCAGATAGACGTTAGCACCGGTACCTAAACGGTTCGGGAAGTTACGGGTTGAGGTGGAAACCACCGTCGCACCGTCGGCAACACGCGCCTGGTTACCCATACACAGGGAACAGCCAGGGATTTCGATACGTGCTCCGCTCTTACCAAACACGCTGTAGTAACCTTCTTCAGTCAGCTGTGCCGCATCCATACGGGTTGGCGGAGCCACCCACAGACGGGTCGGCAGCTGGCCTTTATGGCTATCCAGCAGTTTACCTGCCGCGCGGAAGTGACCGATGTTGGTCATGCAGGAACCGATAAACACTTCATCGATTTTTTCACCCTGCACGTCGGACAGCAGACGAGCATCGTCAGGATCGTTCGGTGCACAGAGGATCGGCTCTTTGATATCAGCCAGATCGATCTCGATCACCGCAGCGTATTCAGCATCGGCATCCGCTTCCAGCAGCTGCGGATCCGCCAGCCATTTTTCCATGCCCTGGATACGACGTTCCAGCGTACGACGGTCGCCATAACCACCGGCAATCATCCACTTCAGTAGCACGATGTTGGAATTCAGGTACTCAACGATCGGCGCCTGGTTCAGTTTGATAGTACAGCCAGCCGCAGAACGCTCGGCGGAAGCATCGGTCAGCTCAAATGCCTGTTCAACTTTCAGATCCGGCAGACCTTCGATTTCCAGAATGCGGCCAGAGAAGATGTTTTTCTTACCTTTCTTCTCAACGGTCAGCAGGCCCTGCTTAATCGCATACAGCGGGATCGCATGAACCAGATCGCGCAGGGTGATCCCCGGCTGCATCTTGCCTTTAAAGCGGACCAGCACCGATTCCGGCATATCCAGCGGCATCACGCCGGTTGCAGCGGCAAACGCCACCAGACCAGAGCCTGCCGGGAAGGAAATCCCAATAGGGAAACGGGTATGGGAGTCACCACCGGTACCAACGGTATCCGGCAGCAGCATACGGTTCAGCCAGGAGTGGATAACGCCATCGCCCGGACGCAGTGAAACACCGCCGCGGTTCATGATGAAGTCTGGCAGCGTGTGGTGCGTGGTCACGTCAACCGGCTTCGGATAAGCGGCAGTGTGGCAGAAGGACTGCATCACCAGATCGGCAGAGAAGCCCAGGCACGCCAGGTCTTTCAGTTCATCACGGGTCATCGGACCGGTGGTATCCTGAGAACCAACAGACGTCATCTTCGGTTCGCAGTAAGCGCCCGGACGAATACCGGCAACGCCACAGGCGCGGCCCACCATTTTCTGCGCCAGCGAGTAACCGCGGCTGCTTTCAGCAACGTCTTTCGCCTGACGGAAAACATCGCTGTGTGGCAGACCCAGCGCTTCGCGAGCACGGGTTGTCAGACCACGGCCGATAATCAGCGGAATACGGCCACCGGCGCGCACTTCATCAACCAGTACGTCGGTTTTCAGCTCGAAGCTTGCCAGCAGGTTGTTGGTTTCGTGGTTACGGACTTCGCCTTTGAACGGGTAAACGTCAATCACGTCGCCCATGTTCAGGTCATTCACGTCGACTTCAATCGGCAGTGCGCCAGCATCTTCCATGGTATTGAAGAAGATAGGTGCGATTTTGCCACCCAGGCACAGGCCGCCGCCGCGCTTGTTCGGCACGTTCGGGATATCGTCGCCCATAAACCACAGCACCGAGTTGGTGGCAGATTTACGCGAAGAGCCGGTACCGACCACGTCACCGACGTAGGCCAGCGGGAAGCCTTTCTGCTGAAGCGCTTCAATTTGCTTAATCGGGCCAACTGAACCCGGCTGATCCGGCTCGATGCCTTCGCGGGCGTTTTTCAACATCGCCAGGGCGTGCAGCGGGATATCCGGACGGGACCAGGCATCTGGCGCCGGCGAGAGGTCATCGGTGTTGGTTTCACCGGTCACCTTGAAAACGGTCACGGTAATTTTTTCAGCCAACTGCGGACGGCTCAGGAACCACTCAGCGTCGGCCCAGGATTGCATCACCTGCTTCGCATGCTCATTACCAGCTTTTGCCTTCTCTTCAACATCGTAGAAGTTATCAAACATCAGCAACGTATGAGAGAGCGCTTTTGCAGCAATCGGTGCCAGTGCGGCATCGTCCAGTGCATCGATCAGCGGGTGAATGTTGTAACCGCCCTGCATGGTGCCCAGCAGTTCAACGGCTTTTTCAGGAGTGACCAGTGGGGAGGTCGCTTCGCCTTTGGCGATAGCGGCAAGGAATCCGGCTTTAACATAGGCAGCTTCGTCGACGCCCGGTGGTACACGGTTGATTAACAGGTCTAACAGGAATTCTTCTTCACCCGCAGGCGGGCTCTTCAGCAGTTCTACCAGCGCGGCCATTTGGGTAGCATCTAGGGGTTTGGCAACAATCCCAACGGCTGCACGCTCAGCTACGTGCTTACGGTATTCTTCTAGCACGACGGTTCTCCTCGCTCTCATTGTAAAATGCGGTAGGCGATTCTCTTCACGCTCCTGTGAGACAGCAGTTTGTAGGGTAAATGCCCGATACCGCGTCGGCAGCATAGCAGGATTTTGGCGAGGTGTTAATCTGTTTACAAAAAAGCAACATTAAAATTTAGCTGAATCGTTAAGGGCAGGATTTTACAGGCTTTCCCCACATTTCCCGGTATATAAATTTAATTCTGTGCAAGATTGCTGACCAAAAACCCAACAAACATCAAAAACCAAAAATAGACCTGCTTATACTCCGTCACGAGCGCTATTTTCGGCGATACTCAGTGGAAACAGGCCAAACTATTGCGCCGGGAGCTAACATGATAAGACCTTTGAAACCCCACATGATTGCACTGATTTGCAGTGCAGGGTTATTAGCCGCCTCCGGCACCCTGTATGTCAAAAGCCGCGCCGCAGAAACACCGCCCGCACCTGCACCAGTCGCCCAACCTGCCGCACCTGCTGCCGTGCAGGCCCCTGCTCCGGCAGCTCAGCCAGCTACCGCCACTTACACGTCGGCACAAATCGATCAGTGGGTGGCGCCCGTCGCCCTGTATCCGGATAACCTGCTGTCGCAGGTGTTAATGGCGTCTACCTACCCAAGCAACGTGTTGCAGGCCGTCCAGTGGTCACAGGATAACCCCACGATGCAGGGTGATGCCGCCGTGCAAGCCGTAGCGAACCAGCCGTGGGACCCCAGCGTGAAATCCCTGGTCGCCTTCCCGGCGCTGCTGTCGCTGATGGGGGAAAATCCGCAGTGGGTTCAGGACCTGGGTAACGCGTTTCTTGCTCAACCACAAGATGTGATGAATTCAGTGCAGAAACTGCGCGCTATCGCCCAGCAAACCGGGACGCTGAAATCGTCACCGCAGCAGAAAGTGACGACCACCCAGATAACGCCGCCACCGGCAACGACAACCGCAAAAACCAGCACCACCACCGTGGTTGAGCCGGCGCCCACAACGCAAATCATCAAGATTGAATCTACCGATCCGAACGTGGTGTATGTGCCAACCTACAACCCCAATACGGTTTATGGCACCTGGCCGAACACGGCTTACCCGCCGGTATACTTACCGCCAACGCCGGGCGAGCAGTTCACCGACAGCTTCGTCAACGGCCTCGGCTTCAGCCTGGGTATCGCAACAACCTATGCACTGTTTAGCAGCATCGACTGGGATGACGACTATCACCATCACGACGATGACTGGAATCACGGCGGCTACCACGGCGGCGGGAACAACAATATCAATATCGACGTCAATAACTTCAACCATTTCAACAACCAGCGATTTGACGGCAAAAACACCAACTGGCAGCACAACCCGGCGTTTCGCAATAACGTGCCATACCCGAACAATAATGTGGCGCAGCGTTTCCACCAGACCAACGTTCCTGGAGGTCTCAGTGCCACGCAGCGCAACCCGGCGAATCTGACCAACCAGCGTCAGGCGGCACTTGATCAGTTCCAGCACAGCACCCATAACGGCGCGGCGAAAGGCCTGACCGCAGGCGGCGTGGCAGCAGCGGGCAACCGGGATTCTCAGCGTCAGGCAGCCTCGCAGCAGCTCAATAAAATTACTCAACGCAGCAACTACCGTGGCTATGACACCCCGGAAAACCGCAGCGCGGCGAAACAGAAGCTGCAAAAGCCAGCAGCACAGCAACAGCGACGTGAAAATGTGAAGTCGCATGTCCAGAACCCAACGGCTCAGCAGCAACAGCATCGCGAAACGGCGAAATCACAGGTTCAGCAGCACCGGACCAATACCACGCCGCAGCAGCGCCAGCAGAAAGTGCAGAATGTCCGTTCGAATGCGTTCAGCGGCAACGACAGTCGGTCGCCGTCGTGGGAGGCCCAGCGCCAGCGAGGTACGCAGAGCCGGAATTCGGCGCACCTTAACAATAATCAGCGTGCGGCGGTGCAACAGCACGCGGGCCAACATCGCGAACTGCGTCATCGCTAAGGAGCGGTCATGAAAAAAGTCCTGATTTCTGGCTGGTTGGCACTTTTCGCCTTCCCCGTTTTTGCCCAACAACATTTTGCCACTCCGGAGAAAGCAGCCATCGCGCTGGAGGATGCCATTTCGACGCAAAACGAGGCGGCGCTCAACGACCTGCTCGGAGATAACTGGCGTCAGTACCTGCCCCAGCGGGAGGCCGATCCGGAAGCCGTCGCCCGTTTTCTGCGTGACTGGAAAGTCGGACATAAGATTGTCGAGCAGGGTGACACGGCGCACCTGAACGTCGGTCGTGAAGAGTGGCAGCTGCCGCTGCCAATCCTGAAAACCGCCGAAGGTTGGCACTTCGATATGGCGCAGGCTGAAGATGAGATCCACACGCGTGAAATCGGCCGTAATGAGCTGTCGGCGATCCAGGCAATGCATGCCTATGTTGACGCTCAAAATGAGTATTACCAGCACTTCCAGACCTATGCCAAAAAGCTGTTCAGTGGCACGGGGGCGAAAGACGGCCTGTACTGGCCAACTCAGCCCGGCGAAGAGCCTAGCCCACTTGGACCAGCCTTCAGCCCCGTCGAGCCTGGTGAAGGCTATCACGGCTATCGTTTCCGTATCATTGACGGCGGTGGCAAGCAGGCAGTTGCCCTACTGGCCTGGCCCGTTGAATGGGGTGAAACCGGCGTGATGAGCTTTATGGTTGATCAGAACGATCGCGTGTATCAGGCTAATTTAGGTGAGGATACGCAGACGCTCGCTCAGGCGATTACCCGGTTTGCCCCGGATGCAAAATGGCAGGCTATCACGCAATAAAAAATGCCCGGCGCAGTCATCTGCCGCCGGGCATCCTGAGAGTCTGAACGCGGTTTAGCCCTGGTGCGGCATCAGCTGCGGATAGCCGTTGAATGCCGGCCTGGTGCTGCTTAACGCCGCTTCATCCTGATGAATGCTGCCGGAGTTTGCGGCCCACACGCCTTCCGACGATTTGCTGATCATCTGGTGCTGTGAATTCAGATTTTGCCCCATGTTGGCAATATGCGTATTTTCCGTCCCACCGCTGTTGTCGGCCCAGGGAATGGAAGGATCGGCGGCACAGGCCAGGCCGGAGACCATCGTAGCGGCTAACAGCGCAGTTGTTAAAAAGAGTTTCATGACACACCTCACTAATAATTAACTGCCTATAAGTTTAGTCTGTAATTATTTCGGAAGTATTTATAAGATGTGCCCATTTGTTTACGCAGACACAGTTCTAAACATCAGGCATAAAAAAAGCGGCTCTGAGAGCCGCTTATATTCTGTTGCGAAAAGAAAACTTATTTCTTCTTCGCTTTCGCGTTCGGCAGGTCGGTAATGCTACCTTCGAAGACTTCCGCCGCCAGGCCAACGGACTCGTGCAGAGTCGGGTGCGCGTGGATAGTCAGTGCGATGTCTTCAGCATCACAGCCCATTTCGATAGCCAGACCGATTTCACCCAGCAGCTCGCCGCCGTTGGTACCGACAATCGCGCCGCCGATAACACGGTGGGACTCTTTGTCGAAGATCAGTTTGGTCATACCGTCTGCGCAATCAGAAGCGATAGCACGGCCAGAGGCTGCCCACGGGAAGGTGGCAGTTTCGTAGCTGATGCCTTTTTCTTTCGCTTCTTTCTCGGTCAGGCCAACCCAGGCAACTTCTGGCTCGGTGTAGGCAATTGACGGGATGACTTTCGGGTCGAAGTAGTGCTTCAGGCCGGAAATAACTTCAGCGGCAACGTGACCTTCGTGAACACCTTTGTGCGCCAGCATCGGCTGACCCACGATATCGCCGATAGCGAAGATGTGTGGCACGTTAGTACGCAGCTGCTTGTCAACACGGATAAAGCCGCGCTCGTCAACTTCAACGCCCGCTTTGCCTGCATCGAGGTTTTTACCGTTCGGTACGCGACCGATAGCCACCAGCACTGCGTCATAACGCTGTGCTTCTGCCGGCGCTTTTTTACCTTCCATGGAAACATAGATGCCGTCTTCTTTCGCTTCAACGGCGGTCACTTTAGTTTCCAGCATCAGGTTGAATTTCTTGCTGATGCGTTTGGTGAAGACTTTGACTACGTCTTTGTCGGCGGCCGGGATCACCTGGTCGAACATTTCAACCACGTCGATCTCTGAACCCAGCGCATGGTACACGGTACCCATTTCCAGACCGATGATACCGCCGCCCATAACCAGCAGGCGTTTTGGTACGGTTTTCAGCTCCAGCGCATCGGTGGAATCCCACACGCGCGGATCTTCATGCGGAATGAACGGCAGTTCGATCGGGCGGGAACCCGCTGCGATGATGGCGTTGTCGAAGTTGATCACGGTTTTACCGTTCTCGCCTTCCACTTCCAGGGTGTTAGCCCCGGTGAATTTACCCAGACCGTTGACCACTTTCACTTTACGGCCTTTAGCCATGCCAGCCAGACCACCGGTCAGCTGAGTGATCACTTTTTCTTTCCAGGTGCGGATCTTGTCGATGTCAGTTTTCGGCTCACCGAAAACAATGCCGTGTTCGGCCAGCGCTTTCGCTTCTTCGATAACTTTCGCAACGTGCAGCAGTGCTTTAGAAGGGATACAGCCGACGTTCAGGCAAACACCGCCGAGGGTGCTGTAGCGTTCTACGATGACGGTCTCCAGACCTAAATCAGCGCAACGGAAGGCAGCAGAATAACCTGCAGGACCTGCCCCAAGTACCACGACCTGAGTTTTAATTTCAGTGCTCATCATGACCTCTGTAGTTTGTATCCGGCGGGTCTGACGCTATTGTTTTTACGCCCATGTCCACCGGGACGTTCTATCCGCCTGCATTTTACAAAATTGTTAACAATTTTGAAACAACAAACGGCAAACGATTTTGTCCTTTGTTGCTGGTAACCCCGAAACGATGACCAGATTACCAGAAAAAAGCCGGCCGTCAGGCCGGCTTTTCACTTACATCACCAGGCGGCGAATATCACTCAACGTATTGTTGATGATAGTGATAAAGCGCGCACCGTCAGCCCCATCGATTACGCGGTGGTCGAAGGACAGAGAGATAGGCATCATCAGACGCGGCACAAACTCTTTACCGTTCCACACCGGCTCCATCGCGGACTTGGAAACACCGAGGATAGCCACTTCCGGCGCGTTAACAATCGGCGCAAAGTGGGTTGTACCCAGGCCACCGATGCTGGAGATGGTGAAGCAACCGCCCTGCATTTCGCCAGCGGTCAGCTTACCGTCACGCGCTTTCTTAGAAATCACCGTCAGTTCACGAGATAGCTCGGTAATGCTCTTCTTGTTCACGTCTTTGAAGACCGGAACAACCAGACCATTCGGCGTATCAACCGCAACACCAATGTTGATGTATTTCTTCAGCGTCAGACGCTGTGCATCTTCGGACAGAGAGCTGTTGAAGCGCGGCATCTGCTCAAGAGCAGCGGCTACGGCTTTCATGATGAACACCACCGGCGTGAATTTCACATCCAGTTTACGTTTCTCAGCTTCAGCATTCTGCTGCTTACGGAACGCTTCCAGATCGGTAATGTCGGTTTTGTCGAAGTGGGTAACGTGCGGGATCATCACCCAGTTACGGCTCAGGTTAGCACCAGAGATTTTCTGGATACGACCCAGTTCCACTTCTTCAACTTCACCAAACTTGCTGAAGTCAACTTTCGGCCACGGCAGCATGCCCGGGATACCACCGCCAGCGGCGGCTGCAGCCGGAGCGGCTTCTGCACGTTTTACCGCGTCTTTCACGTAAGCCTGAACGTCTTCGCGCAGGATACGGCCTTTACGACCGGAACCTTTTACTTTCGCCAGGTTCACGCCGAATTCGCGCGCCAGGCGACGAATCAGCGGAGTTGCATGGACGTAAGCGTCGTTTTCCGCAAACTCAGATTTGCCTTCCGCTTTCGCTGCCGGAGCCGCTGCTTTTGCAGCCGGTGCCGGTGCGGCAGCCGCAGGTGCTGGTGCAGCAGCAGCCGGAGCCGGAGCCGGAGCCGCAGCAGGCGCAGCGCCTTCCACTTCGAAGACCATGATCAGAGAACCGGTAGAAACTTTATCGCCGGTGCTGATTTTAATTTCTTTCACGGTACCCGCGAACGGTGCCGGAACTTCCATAGAGGCTTTGTCGCCTTCTACGGTGATCAGTGACTGCTCAGCGGCAACTTTGTCGCCCACTTTCACCATCACTTCAGTGACTTCAACTTCGTCGCCACCGATGTCCGGTACGTTGACGTCTTTCGCGCCGCTGGCGGCTGGTGCCGCCGCCGCTGCCGGAGCAGCTGCCTGTGCTGGCGCCGCAGCAGGTGCAGCACCCGCCACCTCGAAGACCATGATCAGAGAACCGGTGGACACTTTGTCGCCGGTGTTGATTTTGATCTCTTTAACCACACCCGCGAACGGAGCCGGGACTTCCATAGAGGCTTTATCGCCTTCTACGGTAATCAGGGACTGTTCTGCCGCAACGGTGTCGCCGACTTTAACCATGATCTCGGTGACTTCAACTTCGTCGCCGCCGATATCCGGTACATGAACGTCTTTCGCCGCTGCCGCAGCAGGTGCTGCTGCCGGTGCCGCTTCTTTCTTCTCTTCCTGCGCAGGTGCAGCAGCTGCTGCACCCTCGGCGGAATCGAAAATCATAATCAGTTTACCGGTCTCGGTTTTGTCGCCGACAGAGACTTTGATCTCTTTCACGACGCCAGCCTGCGGAGACGGGACTTCCATAGAGGCTTTGTCGCCTTCTACGGTGATCAGCGACTGTTCAGCTTCAACTTTGTCGCCAACTTTGACCAGGATTTCGGTGATTTCAACTTCATCTGCCCCGATATCCGGTACGTTGATTTCGATAGCCATTATTCTTTTACCTCTTACGCCAGACGCGGGTTAACTTTTTCTGCATCGATGTTGAATTTAGTGATGGCATCTGCAACCACTTTCTTATCGATTTCACCACGTTTAGCCAGTTCGCCCAGCGCCGCTACAACCACATAGGAAGCATCAACTTCGAAGTGGTGACGCAGGTTCTCACGGCTGTCAGAGCGACCGAAGCCATCAGTACCCAGTACACGGTAATCATCAGCCGGTACGTAAGTACGAACCTGCTCGGCGAACAGTTTCATATAGTCAGTAGATGCCACAGCCGGAGCGTCGTTCATCACCTGAGCGATGTACGGTACACGCGGGGTTTCCAGCGGGTGCAGCATGTTCCAACGTTCGCAATCCTGGCCATCACGCGCCAGTTCAGTGAAGGAGGTGACGGAGTAAACGTCAGAACCTACACCGTAGTCTTTCGCCAGGATCTGTGCTGCTTCACGAACGTGACGCAGGATAGAACCGGAGCCCAGCAGCTGAACTTTACCTTTGCTACCGTCGACGGTTTCGAGTTTGTAGATACCTTTACGGATACCTTCCTCAGCACCTGCTGGCATTGCCGGCATGTGGTAGTTTTCGTTCAGCGTGGTGATGTAGTAGTAAACGTTCTCTTGTTTCTCACCGTACATACGTTCCAGACCGTCGTGCATGATCACAGCGACTTCGTACGCGTAAGACGGATCGTAAGAGATACAGTTCGGGATAGTCAGAGACTGAATATGGCTGTGACCATCTTCGTGCTGCAGACCTTCGCCGTTCAGCGTTGTACGACCGGAAGTACCACCGACCAGGAAGCCGCGAGCCTGTTGGTCGCCAGCCTGCCAGCACAGGTCACCGATACGCTGGAAACCGAACATGGAGTAGTAGATGTAGAACGGGATCATCGGCAGGTTGTTGGTGCTGTAAGACGTTGCCGCCGCCAGCCAGGATGCGCCTGCGCCCAGTTCGTTGATACCTTCCTGCAGGATCTGACCTTTTTCGTCTTCTTTGTAGTAAGCAACCTGCTCACGGTCCTGCGGGGTGTACTGCTGGCCGTTCGGGCTGTAGATACCAATCTGACGGAACAAACCTTCCATACCGAAAGTACGCGCTTCATCGGCGATGATCGGCACCAGACGGTCTTTGATGGATTTGTTTTTCAGCATCACGTTCAGGGCACGAACGAAAGCGATCGTGGTAGAGATCTCTTTGTTCTGCTCTTCCAGCAGCGGTGCGAAATCTTCCAGCGTCGGCATTTCGAGCTTCTCAGAGAAGTTCGGCTGACGGCTCGGCAGATAACCGTGCAGTTTCTGACGCTGAGCGTGCAGGTAGGTGTGCTCTTCAGAACCTTCCGGGAAGGTTACGTACGGCAGTTTTTCGATGTCAGCATCGGCAACCGGTACATTGAAACGATCGCGGACGTAGCGTACGCCGTCCATGTTCATTTTCTTCACCTGGTGAGCGATGTTTTTACCTTCAGCGGTATCGCCCATGCCATACCCTTTAATGGTATGTGCCAGGATGACGGTCGCTTTGCCTTTGGTATCCTGCGCTTTTTTCAGTGCAGCAAAGACTTTCTTCGGATCGTGACCACCGCGGTTCAGGGCCCAGATCTGCTCGTCAGTCCAGTCAGCTACCAGTGCGGCAGTTTCCGGATATTTACCGAAGAAGTGCTCACGCACGTAGGCGCCGTCTTTGGATTTGAAGGTCTGGTAGTCGCCATCAACGGTTTCGTTCATCAGCTGAATCAGCTTACCGCTGGTGTCTTTACGCAGCAGTTCGTCCCAACGGCCGCCCCAGATAACCTTGATCACGTTCCAGCCAGCACCGCTGAAGATACCGTCCAGTTCGTTAATGATTTTACCGTTACCGGTGACCGGGCCGTCCAGACGCTGCAGGTTGCAGTTGATGACGAAGACCAGGTTGTCCAGTTTTTCACGGGTCGCGATGGTGATGGCGCCTTTAGATTCCGGCTCATCCATCTCACCGTCGCCCAGGAAGGCGTAAACGGTTTGTTTAGAGGTGTCTTTCAGACCACGGTGTTCCAGATACTTCAGGAATTTAGCCTGATAGATAGCACCGATCGGGCCAAGCCCCATAGATACGGTCGGGAACTGCCAGAATTCCGGCATCAGTTTCGGGTGCGGATAAGAGGACAGACCGTTGCCGTGAACTTCCTGACGGAAGTTGTTCATCTGCTCTTCAGTCAGACGACCTTCAAGGAAGGCACGTGCGTATACGCCCGGAGAGATGTGGCCCTGGAAGTACACCAGATCGCCGCCGTCCTGCTCGTTACGCGCACGGAAGAAGTGGTTGAAGCACACTTCGTAGAAAGTCGCGGAGGACTGGAAGGACGCCATGTGGCCACCCAGTTCGAGATCTTTTTTCGATGCGCGCAGAACGGTCATAATGGCGTTCCAACGAATCGCAGAACGAATTCGACGTTCCAGATCCAGATTCCCCGGGTATTCCGGTTCATCTTCAACGGCAATAGTGTTGACGTAACTGCCTGTAGATGTGCCAGCAGCAACCTTCACCCCGCCTTTGCGGGCTTCAGAAAGGAGTTGGTCAATCAGATACTGAGCGCGCTCAACACCTTCTTCACGGATGACCGATTCGATCGCCTGTAGCCAGTCGCGAGTTTCGATCGGATCCACGTCATTTGGTAAACGTTCTGACATGGGGGTTATTCCTTATCTATCTAATCGTTGATTAATCTGGAACCTGTCCCATTGCGCTCTTGCCCGTCATACTTCGACTTGTCTCATTGTTGGCTTCACGTCCTCATCCCAGTCACTTACTCTAGTAAGCTCCTGGGAATTCGACGCTTGCCGCCGCGATACAAGCCGAATTACTTTGGGCAACTGAAGCGAAGAACGCAATAAGACAGGTTCTGCGTTTAGTTGCCGCGCTCTAAAAATGGCGCTTAAGAACCGGAGTTCTCATCTTTCCGTTGCTGTAAACGACGCAGTGAGCGTTCTCGACGACTCTCCTCACGGCTACGATCCAGCAAAATTTCTTCAATGAACGCCAGGTGACGATGCGACGCTTCACGCGCCTGCTCCGGCTCCCCGGCGATTATCGCCTCGAAAATCCGAGTGCGATGATTGCTGACCTGCGGGAGCATTTCCCGACGGGCGTACAACAATTCAAAGTTCTGACGAACGTTTTGCGCCAGCATCGGCTCCATGCAGCGTAGCAAATGGAGGAGCACGACATTGTGTGCGGCTTCGGTGACAGCAATTTGATACTGGACGACGGCGTCTGATTCGGCGTCAAGGTCGCCAGACTGCTGAGCCCGCTCAATTGCCTGGTGCAGTTCGCGAATACGCTCACGGTCAGCCTCATTGCTGCGCAGTGCCGCATAATAAGCCGCGATGCCTTCCAGCGCGTGACGGGTTTCAAGCAGATCAAATTGGGATTCAGGGTGATCGGACAGTAGCTCTACCAGCGGATCGCTGAAGCTCTGCCACAGGCTGCTTTGAACAAAAGTTCCACCGCCCTGGCGACGAAGCAACAAGCCCTTGGCTTCGAGGCGTTGAATCGCCTCACGCAGCGAGGGACGGGAAACGTCAAACTGTTTTGCCAGTTCGCGTTCAGGCGGGAGTTTTTCACCGGGACGCAGCGTCCCTTCAAGGATTAAAAACTCAAGCTGCTGCTCTATCACATCAGATAGTTTTGGTTGGCGGATTTTGCTGTAGGCCATATTCCCTGTCTCTGCCATTAGCCCGTAGTCAATTGGTCTTACCAATTCGCAGTTCGTAGCGGTAAAGTAACAAAGTATTCACCTTCTGTCCATACAGGTTTTGATTGAAATCAGTAAACCACGCACATTTTAACAACCTTACAGAAATAACATTTCAGAATTGTAACTTCACACAAATGATGTGTTTACCCCATTAGAGGTAGTATTAACGTTTATGAAACGAAAAATTAGGCTATCTGAACCGATTCAACTCTGAAAAAAACGGTTATTTATTCACACAAAATGAATATTACAGCGCAACCTGCTCAATACCCCTGCCGCGGCGCCATTTACAAATGGTTTCTTTTTGTTCGCTTCGTCATCATCCCTTCATAAAGCAGGTGCATTCACCCGCGCTTACCACTATTCTCCAGGATACGAAAGGCCTTTAGGCGATTTCATGCTGCGCCTTGCGTAAAGAAATCAATACGAAAACGGAATTTCATAATTACACACCACAACAATATGACAGCCAAATCCATCGGGACTGTACTGACTAAAACTCCCTTGAATATAGATAGCTATGCTATTTGGCAGGGACAGACAACGCAGCAGTAACCTGAAGGACGACGCGTATAAACATAATAACCACACACGAGGTTTCATGATGGAAGGTCAACAGCATGGCGATCGGCTTAAGCGCGGCCTGAAAAACCGCCATATTCAGCTTATAGCCCTGGGCGGTGCTATCGGTACCGGCCTGTTTCTGGGCAGTGCATCGGTGATTCAATCTGCAGGCCCCGGGATCATTCTGGGCTATGCAATCGCTGGTTTTATCGCCTTCCTGATCATGCGTCAGTTAGGCGAAATGGTTGTCGAAGAGCCGGTAGCAGGTTCATTCAGCCATTTTGCGTATAAGTACTGGGGTGGGTTTGCCGGCTTTGCCTCCGGCTGGAACTACTGGGTGCTGTACGTTCTGGTGGCCATGGCGGAACTGACTGCCGTTGGGAAATACATCCAGTTCTGGTGGCCTGAGATCCCAACCTGGGTCTCCGCTGCGGTGTTCTTTGTTGCCATCAACGCGATTAACCTGACCAACGTGAAAGTGTTCGGGGAAATGGAGTTCTGGTTCGCCATTATTAAAGTTGTCGCGGTTGTCGCCATGATCCTCTTCGGTGGCTGGCTGCTGTTCAGCGGCAACGGCGGCCCGCAGGCAACCGTGAGCAACCTGTGGGATCAAGGCGGTTTCCTGCCGCATGGTTTCACCGGGCTGGTGATGATGATGGCCATAATCATGTTCTCGTTTGGCGGTCTGGAGCTGGTCGGCATCACCGCCGCTGAAGCCGATAACCCTGAGCAGAGCATTCCAAAAGCCACAAACCAGGTTATTTACCGCATCCTGATTTTCTATGTGGGTTCCCTGGCCGTCCTGCTGTCGCTGCTGCCATGGACGCGTGTGACCGCGGATACCAGCCCGTTTGTCCTGATCTTCCACGAGCTGGGCGATACCTTTGTCGCCAACGCGCTGAACGTGGTTGTCCTGACCGCCGCGCTTTCGGTATACAACAGCTGCGTTTACTGCAACAGCCGCATGCTGTTTGGCCTGGCTCAGCAGGGTAACGCGCCAAAAGCGCTGATGAGCGTTGATAAACGCGGCGTGCCGGTCAACACCATCATCGTGTCGGCGGTGGTGACCGCACTGTGCGTACTGATTAACTACTTCGCACCGGAGTCGGCGTTTGGCCTGCTGATGGCGCTGGTTGTCTCCGCCCTGGTCATCAACTGGGCAATGATTAGCCTGGCACACATGAAATTCCGTCGTGCAAAACAGCAGCAGGGTGTCGTTTCACGTTTCCCGGCGCTGTTCTACCCGGTCGGTAACTGGGTCTGCCTGCTGTTCATGCTGGCGGTGCTGGTGATCATGCTGATGACCCCGGGAATGGCGATTTCCGTTTACCTGATCCCGGTCTGGATTGCGATTCTTGGCGTCGGATACCTGTTTAAACAGAAAAGTGCCAGTGCTGTAAAAGCACAATAATACATCTCCCAAGGCTGTGTCCGCCCTGAACTGGCGGGCACAGCGCATTGTTAGCTGGTTCACACTTTCCTCTCCATAGCATATTTATCCATATCGTTAACCTAATACTGCAACGCATTTATCCGTTACTCAGCAAATAATTCTCTCCATATCGTAATGGGGAGATCGCCAGATGGCAGGCAATAAACTTTCAGTCAGAGAAAAGATTGGCTACGGGATGGGTGATGCCGGATGTAATATTATTTTCGGCGCCATCATGTTGTTTGTTAACTATTTTTACACAGACATCTTTGGACTGACGCCGGCGCTGGTCGGTGTGTTGCTACTCTCGGTACGGGTGATCGATGCGGTAACGGACCCCATTATGGGCGCGATGGCCGACCGTACCCGCAGTAAATATGGCCGCTTCCGCCCCTGGCTGCTGTGGATAGCCTTCCCCTATGCGCTGTTCAGCGTGCTGATGTTCACCACACCAGAATGGACCTATAACAGCAAAGTTATCTATGCCTTCGTCACCTACTTTCTGCTCTCCCTGACCTATACGGCGATCAACATTCCCTATTGTTCATTGGGTAGCGTGATTACTAATGACCCACAGGAACGCGTAGCCTGCCAGTCATACCGCTTCGTAATGGTCGGCATTGCCACCCTGCTGCTGTCGCTAACGCTGCTGCCAATGGCGGACTGGTTCGGCGGCGCTGATAAAGCCAAAGGCTACCAGATGGCGATGACCGTGCTGGCGCTCATCGGAATGTGCATGTTCTTGTTCTGCTTCGCCACCGTGCGCGAACGCGTGCAGCCGGCGGTTCAAACCAATGATGAACTGAAAAAAGACCTTAAGGACGTGTGGAAGAATGATCAGTGGGTACGCATCCTGCTGCTGACGCTGTGCAACGTCTGCCCGGGTTTTATTCGCATGGCGGCCACCATGTACTACGTGACCTGGGTCATGCAGCAAAGCACCCACTTCGCGACTCTGTTTATCAGCCTCGGCGTGGTCGGGATGATGATCGGCAGCATGCTGGCAAAAGTGCTGACCGACCGCTGGTGCAAACTGCAGGTATTTTTCTGGACCAATATCGTACTGGCGATCTTTTCCTGCGCCTTCTACTTCTTCGACCCGCATGCCACCATGATGATTATGGTGCTCTATTTCCTGCTCAATATCCTGCATCAGATCCCATCGCCGCTGCACTGGTCGCTGATGGCCGACGTGGATGATTACGGCGAGTGGAAAACCGGTAAACGCATCACCGGTATTAGCTTCTCTGGTAACCTTTTCTTCCTTAAAGTTGGGCTGGCGGTAGCAGGGGCGATGGTTGGCTTCTTGCTCTCCTGGTACGGCTACGATGCGGGCGCAAAAGAACAGAGCGCCTCAGCGGTTAACGGCATTGTGCTGCTGTTCAGCGTGATCCCCGGCATCGGCTATCTGATCACCGCCGGCGTGGTACGCATGCTGAAGGTCAATCGCGAATTTATGCGTCAAATCCAGTCGGACCTGGAAAAGCGCCGCACAAACTACAGCGAACTCAATACCTGGCAGGATCACAAAACCAGTGAACACGTAAGGAAAGCTTGATGAACAACTGGCCCAACCCGTTTATTGAACAGCGCGCAGACCCGTATATTCTGCGCCATCAGGACCACTACTATTTTATCGCCTCAGTGCCGGAATATGACCGGCTGGAGATCCGCCGCGCCGCCACGCTGGAAGGTCTGCGCCAGGCGAAGCCGGTGGTGGTCTGGCGCAAACCGGAAAGCGGCCCGATGAGCCAGCTGATCTGGGCGCCGGAGCTGCATGAAATTAACGGCAAGTGGTACATCTATTATGCCGCCACCCACACCCACGACCTCGATGAACTCGGGATGTTCCAGCACCGGATGTTTGTCCTTGAATGTGCCGACAGCGATCCGCTGAGCGGCCGCTGGGTGGAAAAAGGCCAGGTGCACACGCCGTTCGATACCTTTGCGCTCGACGCTACCACTTTCCAGCATCAGGGTAAGCAGTGGTATCTGTGGGCGCAGAAGGCCCCGCATATTGCAGGCAACTCCAACCTGTATCTGGCAGAGCTGGAGAATCCCTGGACGCTGAAAGGCGAACCGGTAATGCTGAGCAAACCAGAGTTTGACTGGGAATGCCGCGGTTTTAAGGTCAATGAAGGTCCAGCGGTACTGGTGCACGGCGACAGGCTGTTTATCAGCTATTCTGCCAGCGCCACCGATGAGAATTACTGCATGGGGCTGCTGTGGATCGACCTGCAGGCCGACCCGCTGCGCCCGGAAAACTGGCATAAATCACCGGAGCCGGTGTTCCGTACCAGCTATGAGAACCGTCAGTACGGCCCCGGTCACAATGGCTTTACGCAAACCCCGGAAGGGGAAGATGTACTGGTCTATCACGCCCGGAACTACACCGAAATTGAAGGCGACCCGCTGTACGACCCCAATCGCCATACCCGGCTAAAGCTGGTGCGCTGGCAAGAAAACGGGATGCCTGACTTCGGCATCCCGGCTGCGGACACAGAGTAAAACGCCCCCCCTGCCCGGATATGGGCAGGGGCTTAAATCAAGGTGCCGTAAATCGTCAGCAGCGCCATGATGACCACCACCACCAGCGAGGTTTTCTTGGCCATCGAGACCGCAGCTTTTGGCGTCTCGACCTTATCGACATGCGGCTCGCGCGCCAGAGAGTACTGCGCCAGACGGGTCAATACCTGATACTGCGATGAATGGCGATCGCCCAACGAAGCGAACCAGGCAGGCAACGCTCTTTCACCGTGCCCCACCAGCGCATACACCACACCGACCAGACGCACCGGCAGCCAGTCCACCACGTGTAAAATCGCATCAATCCCCGACTGTTGACGATGGCGAGGCGTTTGATAGCGCGCCAGCCATGTTTGCCAGGCACGCAGCACGCAGTATCCAATCAGCGTGACAGGCCCCCAGTTGCCGCCCACCACAAACCAGAACAGCGGTGCCAGGTAGTACCGGTAATTTATCCACAGCAGCGCGTTTTGCAGCTCGCTGAGAAATTCGCGGTTATCGCAGCCGGGCGGTACGCCATGAATCAGCGTCAGCTCGCTGGCCATCGCATCACAGGCATGGCTATCGTTGCGGGATGCCGCTTTAAGATACGCATGATAATGCAGTCGTACCCGACCGGCGCCAATACACAGCAGTCCCAACAGAATCCAGAAAATCAGCAATGGTACGTTAAACAGCACTCCGTGCAACAGGCGCTGAATAATAAACACCGCCGCCATCGCGACCACCGTCATTAACAGGGTAGCGGCGAACGAAAAATGCTTCACCCGACGAAACAGCACTTCCAGTCGATGATCGAGCTGCCAGTGTTCACCCAGCTTAAACAGACGTTCAGCGATGAGAACCAACAGCGTAGTAAACAACGTCATGGCATCTCCTTTTCTGACGAAGCGGTCAGCAGACCGCGGAATTTTGCCCAGTCAAAAGCCGGGCCGGGATCCGTTTTCCGTACCGGCGCAATATCGCTGTGGCCGGTGATATTGTCGGCGATGGCCGGATACAGGGCGATCAGCTGCCGCGTCACGGCCACCAGTTGCTGGTACTGTGCATCGGTATAGGCCAGCGTGTCTGTCCCTTCCAGCTCAATACCAATAGAAAAGTCATTGCAACGCTCTCGCCCCTGATACAGGGAGACGCCCGCATGCCACGCCCGTTTATCGAAAGGAACATACTGCACGATTTCGCCATCACGGCGAATCAGACAATGTGCGGAAACACGCATGTGCGCGATCTCAGCAAAGAAAGGATGGGCGTTGGGATCAAGAGTGCCACTGAACAGCGCGTCAATCCACGGGCCACCAAACTCCCCAGGCGGCAGGCTAATATTATGCACCACCAATAACGAAGGGGCTTCATCTTCCGGACGGCAATCATGGTGCGGCGAAGGAACCCGACGCGCCTCTATCAGCCATCCCCCATTCAACTGCATGTGACCTCTCCTTTCACTCGCTGGTGCTCCCGGGCCTCCACTGGCCAAAGGATGCTGATTATCATACACAAAATTGTTCGGCCTGCCGCCAACATCCCTGCATATTCAACGCCAACGCAGGGAAAAACCAACGGGCCAGGCGCCAGGAACCACCAAGTGTATATGGTGTAAAAACACGGTTCAGGTTAGCATGTTTCCCATTGCTGAATCTTATCTATCTGGAGCTTTATCATGTCGCCTCGTCGCTACAATCCCGACCGCCGCCGTGACGCGCTGCTGGAACGCATTAACCTCGATATCCCGGATGCCGTCGCCCAATCTTTGCGGGAAGACCTCGGTGGCGAAGTGAATGCCAACAACGATATTAGCGCCCAATTATTGCCGGAAGACGCACGCTCGCATGCGGTCATTATTACGCGCGAAGATGGCGTATTTTGCGGTAAACGCTGGGTGGAAGAAGTCTTCATTCAACTGGCCGGCGACGATGTCAGCATCACCTGGCACGTCGCGGATGGCGATATGATTAAAGCCGATCAGCCGCTGTTTGAACTGGACGGCCCGTCCCGTGTCCTGCTGACCGGGGAACGTACTGCGCTGAACTTCGTGCAGACACTGTCCGGCGTCGCCAGCGAAGTGCACCGCTATGTCGATCTGCTAACGGGCACTAAAACCCAGCTGCTCGATACGCGTAAAACTCTGCCAGGCCTGCGTACCGCATTAAAATACGCCGTATTGTGCGGCGGCGGCGCCAACCATCGTCTGGGATTATCCGACGCCTTCCTGATCAAAGAAAACCACATCATCGCTTCCGGTTCGGTACGCCAGGCGGTGGAAAAAGCCTTCTGGCTGCATCCGGACGTGCCGGTCGAAGTGGAAGTGGAATCGCTGGATGAACTGGACGAAGCGCTGAAAGCAGGTGCGGATATCATTATGCTCGACAACTTCACCACCGACCTGATGCGTGAAGCCGTGCAGCGGACCCAGGGCCAGGCCGCGCTGGAAGTCTCCGGCAACGTGACCTTTGATACTATCCGCGAATATGCCGAAACCGGCGTGGATTACATCTCTGTCGGCGCCCTCACCAAGCACGTGCGCGCGCTCGATCTCTCCATGCGCTTTCGTTGATTGACGCCCCCGGTGCCCGTCCGGCACCGGGGCTATCATTTGCGAAGCAGCTAGCATTTCTCGCCTGCCATCCGTGTAACATCACCAGAAAGCCTGGAACCTCGTTTCCCACCCTATTATTTACTATTCGCCGCCGTCGCCGAAGCCCGTCACTGTACTCCTGACAACACAAGGAGCACTTATGGACAGACAACGCGGATTTACTCTGATCGAACTGATGGTGGTTATCGGGATCATCGCTATTTTGAGCGCCATCGGTATTCCGGCTTACCAGAATTATCTGCGTAAAGCCGCCCTGACCGACATGCTACAAACGTTCGTACCCTACCGTACAGCCATCGAATTATGCGCCCTCGAACACGGCGGCCTCACCACCTGCGATGCAGGTAGCCAAGGGATACCGTCCCCCGCCACTACGCGCTACGTCGCCACCATGAGCGTCGCCAAAGGCATCGTCACCCTCGACGGGCAAGAGAGCCTCACGGGCCTGAGCGTAACCCTGACGCCCGGCTGGGACAATGCCAACGGCATCACCGGGTGGCAACGCGTATGCAATATTGCCAGTAACAGTTCGCTCAAGCAGGCCTGTGAAGATGTCTTTCGCATAAACTGAGGCCACCACGATGAAAACCGAACAATTGGTCACCCTCTGCCAGCGCTATCATGCCCTGCTGCTCAATAGCGATGAGCACACCATCGTCATCGCGGTGGTCGATAACCCAGCACCAGAACTGATGGAAGCCCTGCGTTTCGCAACCCAGAAGCGAATCGATATTGAGTGCTGGAGCCAGGATCAGATGAACAAGCGCCTGCAGACCGGTCAACCTTTGCTACCCGCCGGTAACGATATGACGTCAGGCGTTATTAAGCAGGTCAATCAGATCCTTGAGCAGGCCTTACACCAGCGCGCCTCCGATATTCATATTGAACCGGAGGAACGTCATCTGCGCATTCGCCTGCGAATCGACGGTGTCCTGCACCCGCTGCCATTTCTGTCGCCTGAACTCACGGCCCCAATTACCGCGCGGCTTAAGGTGCTCGGTAATCTGGATATCGCCGAACACCGCCTGCCGCAGGACGGTCAGTTCACGCTGATATTTGCTGGCCGCCCGGTCTCGTTTCGTATCGCCACCCTGCCCTGCCGTCACGGAGAGAAAATCGTGCTGCGCCTGTTGCATCAAGTTGAACAAGCGCTCGACATTGACGCCCTGGGGCTGGCACCAGAGCAGCTCAGAGTCTTTCGCTCCGCGCTGGAGCAGCCGCAAGGCCTGATGCTGGTTACCGGCCCTACCGGTAGCGGTAAAACTGTGACGCTCTATAGCGCGCTGCAGGCCCGCAATCAGGACGCCGTCAATATATGTAGCGTCGAGGATCCGCTCGAGATCCCGATCGTCGGTATGAACCAGACACAGATTAACCCCCGTGCCGGGCTTAACTTCCAGAACGTATTGCGGGCGCTGTTACGTCAGGATCCGGATATTGTGATGGTCGGGGAAATTCGCGATGCCGAAACCGCGGAAATTGCCATTAAAGCCGCGCAAACCGGGCATCTGGTCCTGTCTACGCTGCATACCAACTCGACCAGCGAAAGCCTGATCCGCCTGCAGCAAATGGGCGTCGCCAGTTGGATGATCTCTTCCGCGCTCTCCCTGGTCGTGGCGCAACGTCTGGTGCGAAAGCTCTGCGTGCATTGCCGATGCGAAACCGGCCAGCATGCCGATGTCCCGCGCACGTTGTGGCCACGTCCGCTCCCTCGCTGGCAAGCCATGGGCTGCCAGCACTGCTATCACGGCTACTATGGTCGTCAGGCATTATTCGAACTGCTGCCAGTGAACACCGCACTGCGTCAGGCAATTGCTCGCGGCCTTAATGCCATAGAAATTGAATCTATGGCGCGCGAAGCGGGAATGATGACGCTGTTTGAAAGCGGCTGCGAAGCGGTGGAACAAGGGCTAACCAGCTTTGAAGAGGTTATCCGCGTACTGGGGATCCCTCATGGCTACTAACCGTCTCTGGCGCTGGCAAGGAGTTGATACACAAGGAGAACATTGCCAGGGAACCCAGTGGAGCCAAAGTCGGCTGGACATCTGTCAGGCGCTGACTCATGAACGAATCATTCCGCTGGCGGTTCGCCGCTGCGCGGTCAAAAACGCACTCTGGCACCCACGCTATAGTGGCCAGGTTGTGCGCCAGCTCGCCTCCCTGCTGCAAGCCGGGCTTCCGTTAGCAGAAGGCCTGGTGCTGCTGGCGCAACAGCAGCCCAACGCCCAGTGGCAGGCACTGCTCAGCACTCTGTCTCAGGAGCTGGCGCAGGGTACCTCACTCTCTGCGGCGCTGGAAAAGTGGCCTCAGGCCTTTTCACCGCTCTATCTGGCAATGATCCGCACCGGAGAACTCACCGGTAAACTCGATTTCTGCTGCCTGCAGCTGGCGCGTCAGCAACAGGAGCAGCAGCAACTGGCAGAGAAAGTGAAAAAAGCGGTGCGCTATCCCGTCATCATCCTGGGCCTGGCCCTGCTGGTGGTGATGGCGATGCTCTGTTTTGTTCTGCCAGAGTTTGCGGCTATCTATCAAACCTTCAATACGCCGCTGCCGTTATTGACGCAGCTCGTGATTCACGCCAGTGAAGGGCTGACCCGTCACTGGCCCTGGCTGATTTTGCTGGTTATTTTACCCCTCGCCCTCAATCAGCTCTCCCACCGTCGGCCACAGTGGCTGCTGCAGCGCCAGAAAATGCTACATGCTCTGCCCGTAGTGGGAAAGCTTATCCGCGGGCAATTGCTGAGCCAGATCTTCACCGTGCTTGCCCTCACCCAGCGCGCCGGCATCAGTTTTCTGCAAGGTCTGGAAAGCGTCGAGGATACGCTAGCCTGCCCGTTATGGCGCCAGCGGATCCAGCAGGTGCACCAGCACATTACGCAGGGTGTTCCTATCTGGCAGGCTCTCGATCGCAGCGGTGGTTTTACACCATTATGCTTGCAGCTGATCCGCACCGGAGAAGCATCCGGCTCACTGGACACCATGCTGGACAATCTCGCCCGGCACCATAGTGAGCAGACGCATTATCAGGCTGAAAACCTGGCGACGTTGCTGGAACCTATGCTGTTGTTGATAACCGGGATAATTGTTGGCGTACTGGTGGTGGCGATGTATTTACCCATTTTTCATCTGGGCGACGCGATTAGCGGTATGGCGGGATAAATGCTGGCGCGTAGCGCGCCAGCATCTGGCATTACAGGCTGTTGAACACGCGGTTCTCTTGTTCCTGTACGCGAATAAAGGTGGTGCGTTTGGTCAGTTCTTTCAGACGCGAGGCACCCACATAGGTGCAGGCAGAGCGCAGGCCGCCGAGGATATCGCGTGCGGTATTCTCAACCGGGCCACGCAGAAGCAGCTTAACGGTTTTACCTTCCGCTGCGCGGTACTGCGCAACGCCGCCAACGTGACGGGTCATCGCGGACTCAGAGCTCATGCCGTAGAACAGCATGAATTTCTCGCCGTTTTCTTCAACCACTTTGCCGCCGCTCTCTTCATGACCAGCCAGCATGCCACCGAGCATGACAAAATCGGCACCGCCGCCAAAGGCTTTTGCTACATCACCCGGCATTGTACAACCGCCATCGCTGACGATCTGGCCGCCGAGCCCATGCGCCGCATCGGCACATTCAATCACGGCAGAAAGCTGCGGATAACCCACGCCGGTCTTCACTCGAGTGGTACATACGGAACCCGGGCCGATACCGACTTTCACGATATCAGCGCCAGAGAGAATCAGCTCTTCGCACATTTCGCCGGTGACGACGTTACCCGCGCAGATGGTTTTCTGCGGCCAGGCTTCGCGTGCTTTCGCAACG
Organism: Klebsiella sp. R390; assembly: GCF_051131745.1. Lineage (NCBI taxonomy): Bacteria > Pseudomonadati > Pseudomonadota > Gammaproteobacteria > Enterobacterales > Enterobacteriaceae > Klebsiella > Klebsiella sp. R390. The sequence continues at coordinate 1,842,524 of NZ_CP180445.1, forward strand.
AACTGCACAAAATGCTCAGAGTAGCCATTCGCCACATCGATGCAGACGAAGTTCAGCTGTGGATTTTGAGCGAGGATCTGTTTGGTTTTTTCGAAATCAACATCAGAAGTCCCGGTGGACACCATGACGTATTTCAGCACATCCACAGAAGATGACTGCACAAAACTCTGCCACTCTTCAACGCTATAATGTTTGTGAACCGCGGTCAGAATGCCGAAAGATGCCAGCGCTTTCGCCATGCCAAACGTCCCGACGGTGTCCATGTTAGCGGCAATGATCGGCACGCCGGACCATGACTGGCCAGAATGTTTAAATGTGAATTCACGTTCCAGCTCAACATCAGAACGGCTTTTGAGGGTAGAGCGTTTTGGGCGGATAAGAACGTCTTTAAAACCAAGCTTCAGATCTTCTTCAATACGCATGTGCGAATTCCTGGGGTTAATTGCATTATTGTGAGAGCACAACTCCAGTGACGTTATCATACGCACGAATCATGGCTGCGCAAGACTGCGATTTTCACTTTTTTTACGCTACAATTGTATAAATTTACCTGGTGAACAGTGAATAACGCGGTCGCGAGCAGCAACGTGAAATGCGTTAATTTTAACCACTTGATTTATATATACAAAATAAACCAGTATAGGTTTTAACCCACTCTGTTGGCCTGCGCCATCGTGATGGGATTTCGCTCGCAAGAGCATCGGGGCGTGTACGACCAGCGCCACTGGAATGTAATGTGTTCATTGGTCAGATCGGGATACGGAGTGTATGAGGTATACGGTAGCGTTAACGGGCGGTATTGGCAGTGGTAAAAGTACCGTGGCCGATGCATTTTCTCACCTTGGGGTGAACGTTATTGATGCCGACATCATTGCTCGTCAGGTGGTTGAACCCGGAACCCCGGCACTGCAGGCTATCGCCGCTCATTTTGGCTCAGGGATGCTCCATGATGACGGTACGCTGAACCGCCGCGCATTACGCGAAAAGATCTTCGCCCACCCCGACGATAAAACCTGGCTTAACGCCCTCCTGCATCCGCTTATTCAGCAGGAAACACGCCGACAGATGCAGGCGGCGAGCTCCCCCTACATTCTCTGGGTTGTCCCCTTACTGGTTGAAAACCACCTGGCCGCGAAGGCCGATCGTGTGTTGGTCGTTGATGTCCCAAAAGAGACGCAGATTGAACGGACGATGTCACGTGACCGGGTCAGCCGTGAACATGCAGAACATATTCTTGCCGCCCAGGCGACGCGCGAACAGCGTCTCGCCGTTGCGGATGATGTCATTGAAAACACAGGCACTCCGGATGCCATCGCATCGGATGTTGCCCGCCTGCACGACCGGTATCTACTCCTGGCATCGCAGGCCGCCTCACAGGAAAAATCGTAATGCACACCCCTGTTCTGTTTGAACATCCACTGAACGAGAAAATGCGCACCTGGCTGCGCATTGAATTCTTAACGCAGCAGCTGTCCGTTCACCCGACGTTAGCCACCTATGCTGATGCGCTCCATTTTTTCCGCAACGCGGGCGATCTTTTAGATGTTCTGGAACGCGGCGAAGTCCGAACGGATATGCTGAAAGAGCTAGAACGCCAGCAGCGTAAACTGCAGTCCTGGGCTGAAGTCCCCGGTGTCGATCAAGAGCGCATTGGCGCCTTGCGTCAGCAGCTCAAACAGTGCGGCAGCGTCCTGATATCCGCCCCGCGCATCGGCCAGTTTCTGCGCGAAGACCGGCTGATAGCCCTGGTACGGCAGCGACTGAGCATTCCTGGTGGCTGCTGCAGCTTTGACCTTCCGACGTTGCACATCTGGCTGCATATGCCCCAGGCACATCGTGACGAGCAGGTCGAAAAATGGTTAGCCAGCCTCGAGCCTCTGACACAATCGCTGGTGCTGATCCTTGACCTGATCCGCAACTCTGCCCCTTTCCGCAAGCAAACCAGCCTTAACGGCTTTTATCAGGATAACGGTGAAGATGCCGACCTGCTGCGCTTGCGTCTGGATATTGCCAGCCAGCTCTACCCACAAATTTCCGGCCATAAGAGCCGTTTTGCGATTCGTTTCCTGCCGCTGGATAGCGAGTTTGGAGTGGTTCCTGAGCGTTATGATTTTGAACTGGCGTGTTGTTAAGGAGTAAAAATGTCAGAAGAGACAATAGTCAACTGCCCTACCTGCGGTAAGACCGTAGCCTGGAATGAACAAAGCCCGTTTCGGCCATTTTGTTCTAAGCGCTGCCAGCTGATCGATCTCGGCGAGTGGGCGGCGGAAGAAAAACGTATTCCCAGCGCAGGCGATCTGTCCGACAGCGATGACTGGAGCGAAGAACAGCAACAGTAATCGCGCTAGCCCGGCCATATGATAAGAGGCCGGGCGACAGTATTTACGAGGCCGCCTGCACTAGTTTGGTAATCACCGGTTCGTTCGCCGGCGGGAACGCGTCTGCGACTAATGCCCGCTGCGCAATCCAGCGCCCTGGCTGCCCCTCTTTCCCCCACGGTTCTCCAGCCCAGTCCTCAACCAGCCAGAACCACAGCGTAATATGACGGTCCGGGAACTGGTACTCCAGGGTATCAAACAGACGGGAGGACTCGACCGTAATCCCGACCTCTTCCTGAAGCTCACGAACCAGCGCTTGCTCCGGGGTTTCTCCGGCTTCAATTTTGCCACCGGGAAACTCAAGTTTATTGGCCATATGGGCATCGGATGCCCGCTGGGTAATAAAGATTTCGCCCAGCTGATTACGAATAATGCCGACGGAAATTTGCAGTTTTTTCATTGTCTTCATTCCATAAAAAAGGCGCAGATATCTGCGCCTTTATTTTTTACTCTCTGAGATTAGCTCAGACGGCCATGGCACTGTTTATATTTTTTACCAGAACCGCACGGGCAAGGATCGTTACGGCCCACTTTACGGTCGCCGGTTTCCTCAGCCAGCGCGGCGGCGGCGGCAGTGTCGTCATCCTGATGGCTGAGCTGCTGCATCTGCGCCAGGCGTTCTGCTTCCTCACGACGTTGCTGCTCCATCGCTTCCACTTCTTCCGGCATGCGGACCTGAACTTTGCTCAGGGTGCTGATCACTTCATACTTCAGGGATTCCAGCATCGCGGCGAACATGGAGAAGGATTCACGCTTATATTCCTGCTTCGGATCTTTCTGCGCATAGCCACGCAGATGGATCCCCTGACGCAGGTAGTCCATCGCCGCCAGGTGCTCTTTCCACAGGGAGTCCAGGGTCTGCAGCATGACGCCTTTTTCGAAATGACGCATCATTTCGGTGCCAACCACTTCTTCCTTACGCTGATAGGTTTCAACCGCGCTCTGCAGAATACGCTCACGCAGCGTCTCTTCATGCAGTTCCGGCTCTTTATCCAGCCACTCTTTCAGCGGCAGCTCAAGGTCGAAGTCGTTTTTCAGACGTTCCTGCAGGCCTTCAACATCCCACATTTCTTCCAGCGACTGCGGCGGAATATGAGCATCGATGGTCGCTTTGAAAACGTCTTCGCGGATGCTGTTAATGGTTTCACTAACATCGGATACGTCCAGCAGTTCGTTACGCTGGCTATAGATGGCACGACGCTGATCGTTCGCCACGTCATCATATTCCAGCAGCTGCTTACGAATATCAAAGTTGCGGCTTTCCACTTTACGCTGGGCGTTAGCGATGGCTTTGGTGACCCACGGGTGTTCAATCGCTTCGCCCGGTTTCATCCCCAGCTTACGCATCATGCCGGAGACACGGTCGGAGGCAAAGATACGCATCAGGGCATCTTCCATCGACAGGTAGAAGCGGGAAGAACCGGCATCACCCTGACGACCAGAACGGCCACGCAGCTGGTTATCGATACGACGCGATTCATGACGCTCGGTACCGATAATGTGCAAACCACCGGCAGCCAGTACGGCATCGTGACGAATCTGCCAGTCAGCTTTAATCTGCTCGATTTGTTCTGGCGTCGGATCTTCCAGCGCTGCCACTTCGGCCTGCCAGCTGCCGCCGAGCATAATATCGGTACCACGACCAGCCATGTTGGTGGCGATGGTCACCGCTGACGGGTAGCCCGCCTGAGCAACGATATCCGCTTCGCTGGCGTGGAACTTGGCGTTCAGTACGTTGTGTTTGATACCGGCTTTCGTCAGTTCATGTGAAACCACTTCTGATTTTTCAATCGAAATAGTACCCACCAGCACCGGCTGACCAGCAGCAGTACGCTCTTTAATATCTTCGATGATCGCCTGAATTTTTTCCGCTTCGGTCATATAAACCAGATCCGCCATATCTTTACGGATCATCGGACGGTTGGTCGGCACGACCACGGTATCCAGTTTATAGATAGAGCTGAATTCAAAGGCTTCGGTATCCGCAGTACCGGTCATCCCTGCCAGCTTCTCGTACAGACGGAAGTAGTTCTGGAAAGTGATGGAGGCCAGCGTCTGGTTCTCATTCTGGATATCCACACCCTCTTTCGCTTCAACGGCCTGATGCAGACCATCAGACCAGCGACGACCCTGCATCGTACGACCGGTGTGCTCATCGACAATAATGACTTCGCCATCTTTAACGATATAGTCAACGTCGCGGGTGAACAGCACGTGGGCGCGCAGCGCAGCCGTCACATGGTGCATCAGCATAATATTGGACGGTGAATACAGTGATTCTCCTTCGTCCATAATGCCTTCCTGCACCAGTAATTCTTCAATCAGCACCAGACCGCGTTCGGTCAGGTTAACCTGACGCGCTTTCTCATCGACAGAGAAGTGACCTTCACCGGTAAAGGTGTCGGAATCTTCTTTCTCCTGACGCACCAGGTGCGGGATGATCTTGTTAACGCGTTTGTACATTTCTGAGCTGTCTTCCGCCGGACCTGAAATGATCAGCGGAGTACGCGCTTCATCGATGAGAATGGAGTCCACCTCATCCACCAGCGCATAGTGCAGCTTACGCTGTACACGTTCTTCAGGGCTGAACGCCATGTTGTCACGCAGGTAGTCAAAGCCGTATTCGTTGTTAGTACCGTAGGTAATATCTGCACCGTACGCTTCGCGTTTGGCTGGCGCAGGCAGACCGGACATGTTGATGCCGACGGTCATCCCGAGGAACTCGAACAGCGGACGGTTGTTTTCAGCATCACGCTGTGCCAGGTAGTCGTTGACGGTAACCACGTGGACGCCTTTACCCGACAGTGCGTTCAGATACGCCGGCAGGGTTGCGGTCAGGGTTTTACCTTCACCAGTACGCATTTCCGCAATGCAGCGATCGTTCAACACCATACCGCCCAGCAGCTGGACGTCGAAGTGACGCATCCCGAACACACGTTTACTGGCTTCACGTACTACCGCAAAGGCCTCAGGGATCAGGCTCTCAACGCTTTCACCTTTCTCAAGGCGAGCACGGAATTCGACAGTTTTACCTTTCAGCTCGTCATCGGAGAGCTTTTCCATTGCCGGTTCCATGGCGTTGATCACGCCAACGGTTTTGCGCATACGGCGCAGGGTACGATCGTTACGACTACCGAAAACTTTAGTTAATAATTTGATTAGCATAATAAAATCTCAAACGCCCCGCATCGCGGAGTCACAAAAAAGAATAATCCGTTTTTCGTTTAGCTGAGACGTTGAGGCCCTGCGCGTATCCCGGCGACCTGGCTGATCCAGGCCGAGATACTAAAGGCGGAATGGGACGGGTTGTAGGCCAGAAGACGGACGGCAACCGGCGGTTTGCTCTCCTGCGTCAGCAGTGCGCTGAGCGTGTCGAGTAAAGCCAGGTGCTGCGCCTGTAATGGCGAAGATTCTTCCGCAACCGGCAACGCCTGTGGCGCCATGGCAAATGACAGATGGCGAATGACCGTGCGTATTGCATGCTGATGCCAGTAATCGACGGTAAAGTTAGGTCGACGACTGGCTTCCAGCAGCGCCAGCTGGGAGAAGTTAACTTTCGTTGGATTATGGTTACTGGCCGTTGCTTTCGCCGGTGACGCGGTTTCGTGGCTATTGCTAAGCGCCGGCAAGCCGAGACTAGCCGCGACCATCCCCAACAGGAGATGCGGCCAGAAATATCGTCTGCCAAACTGTCGCCAGCGCGTCAGCAATCCACTCACGTACGTTACCTTTAGTTGAAGCAACCCCAGGAAAAAATTTTGCGCCCAAATACTACCATTAATACTGCGCTACGGCAGCATGAATGACAGCTCTGGCAAGTCAAAAGCGCTCAATAAAACAGCGAACGAACAATGAACAGCGCCGAAGAATGACAGCAGTCATAGGAGGGAAAGGCTAAAAAAGAAAAAAGACTGGTCCCCTGGCCGGAGAGGGTACCAGGTTACCAGTCGATTTTACTGAATGGCCAGGCTTACGCCATAACCATTGACGGTGCGCGGAACGCCAGCGGCAGTTCTGCTTCGTCTTCGAAAGTCACATATTCCCAGGCTTCCTGTTTTGCCAGGACGGCCTGCAGCAATTTGTTATTCAACGCGTGACCAGATTTGAACGCCGTGAATGCACCGATGATATTGTGACCACACATAAACAGGTCACCAATCGCATCCAGCATTTTATGGCGGACAAACTCATCTTCGAAGCGTAAACCGTCTTCGTTCAATACGCGATAATCGTCAACAACGATGGCACAATCGAAGCTGCCGCCCAGGCACAGGCCGCGGGACTGCAGATATTCGATATCACGCATAAAACCAAAAGTACGAGCGCGACTAATCTGGCGCATAAATGCATCAGCAGAGAAGTTCATCGCGTAGCGCTGGTTGCTTGCATCAATCGCCGGATGGTTAAAGTCGATGGTAAAGTCCAACGAAAAACCATTGTACGGTTTGAATTCAGCCCATTTGTCGCCATCTTCAACACGCACGGTGTCTTTGATGCGGACAAATTTCTTCGCACAGTTCAGTTCATCGATGCCGGCATCCAGCAACAGATAAACGAACGGCGCAGCACTACCATCCATAATTGGAATTTCCGGCGCATCGACTTCAATCACAATGTTGTCAATGCCCAGGCCCGCCAGTGCGGCATTCAGGTGCTCGACTGTTGAAATCCGCACGTCATGCTCGTTCACCAGGCAAGTACAGAGCATGGTATCCCGCACAGATTTGGCATCAGCCGGAAAATCAACCGGTGGATTCAAGTCGGTGCGACGATAGATGACCCCGGTATTTGCCGGCGCAGGGCGTAACGTCAGGGTGACTTTCTTGCCGGTATGCAAACCGACGCCAGTCGCCTGAACGATACGTTTAAGAGTCCTTTGTTTGATCATCGTATAATCTCGCCAAGTTACCTATCCAACCGAAGTATATTATACATTCGGGAGGGCAGTTTAGCACAAAGAGCGCTGATGCCCAACTTCCAGCCAATTCTTAATCGGCTTGCTTACGCAGGAAAGCTGGAATATCCAGATAATCCGGCTCTTTCGCAGTTTGCGGCGTGTTGTCGTTCACCACTTTTGCGACCGGTTTCTGCTCTTGAGTTAATGGTGCCATACCGTGCTGCTGGTAGCGATCCATCACCGGCTGCTGAACCTGTTTGTTGGTCACCAGGGTGATTTCCGGACGTTTGTCCATGCCGATACCGGTAGCAACAACGGTTACACGCAGTTCGTCGTTCATGTCCGGGTCAAGGGAAGTACCGATAACCACGGTCGCGTTATCCGATGCGAAAGCACGGATCGTGTTACCCACGGTTTCGAACTCATCCAGACGCAGGTCGAAGCCTGCCGTGATGTTGACCAGAACGCCGCGCGCGCCGGACAGGTCGATATCTTCCAGCAGCGGAGAAGAGATCGCCATTTCAGCAGCTTCTTCCGCACGGTCTTCACCGCTTGCGACGCCAGAACCCATCATCGCGTAACCCATCTCTGACATCACCGTGCGCACATCCGCAAAGTCGACGTTCATCAGGCCCGGGCGGGTAATCAGCTCGGCGATACCCTGTACTGCGCCTTTCAACACGTCGTTTGCCGCGCCGAAAGCATCCAGCAGAGAAATACCACGACCGAGCACTTTCAGCAGCTTGTCGTTCGGAATGGTGATCAGTGAGTCCACATGCTTGGACAGCTCAGTGATCCCCTGTTCGGCGAACGCCATGCGTTTTTTGCCTTCAAAGTTAAACGGCTTAGTGACTACCGCAACGGTCAGGATACCCAGATCCTTCGCCACTTCAGCCACAACCGGTGCTGCACCGGTGCCGGTACCACCGCCCATACCTGCGGCGATAAACACCATGTCTGCACCATCAAGAGCAGCACGTAACGCTTCACGGTCTTCGTCAGCCGCATTACGGCCCACTTCCGGGTTAGCGCCCGCACCCAGACCTTTGGTAATACCGCTACCGATCTGGATAGTCTGGCCAACAGCCGTTTTACGCAGTGCCTGCGCGTCGGTGTTCACCGCGAAGAATTCAACACCTTCGATGCGCTCGCGCACCATGTGCTCAACGGCATTGCCGCCGCCGCCACCGACGCCGATGACTTTAATCACCGCGTCGTTGGTCAGTTCCATAGGTTCAAACATAGTTTCTCTCCGTTTTGTGCCTGTCGCCTGAGAACGCTAATTTTCTGCGTTCTCTGAAAAAATTAAAACTCTTTTCGCAGCCAGCTATTAAGTCGCTTAATCCACGAGCCAACTGATGCAGTTACGCGTTTTTCTACTTCTGCTTCACCACTAAGATGAGATTCCTTCCCGTAGTGCAGCAACCCAACCGCCGTCGAATAATACGGCTCCTGGGCATAATCCGTTAATCCGGTAATATTCAGCGGCGCGCCAATACGCACCTGCGTATGGAACACCCGCTGAGCACAGGCAGCAAGACCTTCAATTTGCGCCGCGCCGCCCGTTAATACAATCCCCGCCGCCAGATGGTGTTTCACCCCTTGCTGGCGAAGCTGCTCCTGCAGCTGCAGGATCTCTTCGTTAACCAGATTGAGCAGCTCGGTATAACGCGGCTCAATAACCTCTGCCAGCGTCTGACGCTGCAGGCTGCGCGGCGGACGTCCACCAACGCTCGGCACCTCGACGTTTTCGTCTTTGCCGACGATAGAACCCAGCGCGCAACCGTGGCGAACTTTAATCGCTTCGGCATCGCTCGGCGGCGTACCAAAGGCGTAGGCGATATCGCTGGTCACCACATTGCCCGCATACGGGATCACTTTGGTATGACGCAGCGCACCGCCGGTATACACGGCGATATCCATTGTACCACCGCCGATGTCCACCACGCAGACACCCAGCTCACGTTCATCTTCCGTCAGGACGGAATAACTAGCCGCTAAACCGGCGAAAATGAGTTGGTCTACTTTCAGACCACAACGTTCAACCGCTTTAACAATATTTTTCGCCATATCGTTATGGCAGGTAATCAGATGGACTTTAGCCTGCATACGCACGCCGGACAGACCCACCGGATTTTTAATCCCTTCCTGATAATCGATGGCATATTCCTGCGGAATGACGTGCAGAACACGATGCTCATCGCGTACGCGGACTGATTTCGCGGTATGCACCACGTTTTCAACATCGTCCTGCGTCACTTCTTCTTCTGAGATCGGCACCATACCGATTTCATTTTGACAGCTAATATGTTTACCTGAAAGCGCCAGATACACTGACGAAATCTGGCAATCCGCCATCAGTTCGGCCTGGTCAATGGCGCGCTGTACGCATTTCACCACGGATTCCAGGTCGTTCACTCCGCCTTTATCCATACCACGCGAAGGGCAACTGCCCACGCCAATGATATTGACCACGCCATCGGGCAGAACTTCCCCTACTAAAGCGGCAACCTTTGCGGTGCCAATCTCCAGCCCAACTACCAGTTTTCTGTCCGTCGCCTTGATCATTGTTGTTCTGCCTGTGCCTGATTCTGTTGTTGGTTAGTTTCCTCTACGGGAGCAGGTACCCAGCCCACTGCCGCACCCGAGTCATAACGCAAATCAACATAGCTAATCCGTTTGCCGTCGGTCTGCGCTTGTTGCTGAAGAACCGGGTAGAGTTCCATAAAGCGCTGAAGTCGTTTCATGGTGTCGCCGCGACCAAGGTTGAGCTTAATATCGTTATTCAGCGTCAACTGCCAGGAGCGACGTGCGGTCATCGCCGCGACTTTCAACGTGAATTTATCCTTTGCCAGCACCTGCCCCATGTCGCGATACCCTTGCAACACTTCGTTCTCACTGCCTTCCGGGCCATACAGCATCGGTAAATTCTGCTTATTGGTACGATCCGCTGGGACGCTGAAAGAGTTTCCTTCGACGTCCACCATATGTTGATCATTCCAACGCGCAATCGGCACATATTCAACCAGATGAATCTTCAATTCATCTGGCCACTGCTTTCTAACGCTCGCCTGCTTAATCCACGGCAGACGTTCGATCTGACTCTGGATGATGTTGACATCCTGGGTCATAAAGGTGCCCGGCGAACCTAACGCCAGAATCGCCTGACGAATATCATCATTGCGCGTGTAGTGACGTTCACCGGTAACCACCATTCTGGACAGAGGTAAACGCTGTGCATCTTCCATCCAGCCCAAAACCATCCACCCGCTGACCAATACGGTACTTAGCACCGCTAGCAGGAAGAAAATCCCGGCCAGACGAGTTCCATTACTCCGGCGCAAAGAAGCGTTTTCTTCTTCTTCCTGGTTTCGCGTATTCAGCGCAGCCTGCGACATATCACCCCGCCAGGTCCAAAATACGAACGACAAGTTGCGAGAAGCTCATTCCTGCCTGACGTGCCGCCATCGGCACCAGGCTGTGGCTGGTCATGCCAGGGGAAGTATTCGCTTCCAGCAAATAAAACTGGCCATCGCTGTCCAGCATCACGTCAATGCGTCCCCAACCTTTACAGCCGAGAACATTCCAGGCTTTAAGCACCAGAGCCTGAATTTCTGACTCACGGACGGGATCCTCACAACCAGGGCAGAAATATTGCGTCTCATCAGAGAGATACTTCGCCTCATAATCATAGAAGGTTCCAGCCACCTGGATACGAATTGACGGTAAAATTTCTTCACCGACGATAGCGACGGTAAATTCGGGGCCACTCAGCCATTTTTCAATCAGAACGTCTTCATCATGCTGAAAAGCCAGCGTCAATGCACTCTGTAATGCACAACTTTCGCTCACTTTCGACATGCCGACGCTTGAACCTTCACAAGCCGGTTTAACAATCAATGGCAACCCAAGGGCAGCAATTTGTGCTTCCGTCCCGGCAGAGAGGCCTTTCTCGAACTGCGCGCGCGTCAACGCTACCCACGGTGCGACAGGCAAACCCGCGCCCTGCCACAGCAATTTGCTGCGAACTTTGTCCATGGAAATGGCCGATGCCATCACGCCGCTGCCGGTATAAGGCAGCTGAATCAGTTCCAGCAGCCCTTGCAACGTACCATCTTCACCACCACGCCCATGCAGCGCAATAAACGCTTTCTTAAACCCCATCTGTTTCAGCTGGGTCACATCCACATCACGAGGGTCAACCGGATGGGCGTCCACGCCCGCTTCGCGCAGGCCAGCAAGCACCGCGGTGCCCGAATTCAGTGAAACATCACGCTCAGCAGAGGTGCCGCCAAAAAGAACCGCGATTTTATCAGCCACGCTGCTCCTCCTCCGTTTTTTGCGGCACGAGTTTGATTTCAGCCAGGTGGCGTGCGATTTTTCCTATGTTTCCTGCGCCCTGCACCAGGATCAGGTCATTGCCGGTTAACACTGACGCCAGCATCTCAGCTGCCTGTACCGGATCGGAGAGCAGAATCGGGTCGACTTTACCGCGACCGCGAATGGTACGGCACAGCGAACGGCTGTCGGCTCCCGGAATAGGCGCCTCGCCAGCGGAATAGACATCCAGCATCAGCAGCGCATCAACCTGAGTCAGCACGTTGGCGAAATCATCGTAGAGATCGCGGGTACGCGTGAAACGGTGCGGCTGGAATAACATCACCAGATTTTTATCCGGCCAACCCGCGCGTGCGGCTTTAATCGTGGCATCCACTTCCGTTGGGTGATGACCGTAGTCATCAATTAACATCGCGCTGCCGCTTTTCCCGTTGACCGCAGCCAACGGATACTCGCCGAGGAAATCAAAACGACGACCGGTTCCCTGGAAGCTTTCCAGCGCTCTGAGGATCGCGCTATCGTCAATCCCTTCTTCCGTCGCCACAGCAACCGCAGCGGCTGCGTTCAGCGCGTTATGGCGACCCGGCGCATTCAGCGTCACCTGCAGCGGCTCTTTATCCTGGCGAACCAGGCGGAAATGACCCTGAGCGCCAACCTGACGGTACTCTTCGACGCGCACATCGGCATCGTCGCTGAAACCGTAGGTGGTGACCTGACGACCCACGCGCGGGAGCAGTTCACGAATGACCGGATCGTCCACACACATCACCGCACGTCCGTAGAACGGCAGGTTGTGCAGGAAATTAATAAAGGTCTGCTTCAGGTTCTCAAAGTCGCCATGGTAGGTGTCCATGTGGTCGGCTTCGATGTTGGTCACGATAGCGACCATCGGCTGCAGGTGCAGGAACGACGCATCGCTCTCATCAGCTTCGGCAATCAGGTAGCGGCTGTGGCCGAGACGGGCGTGAACCCCGGCGGCTTTCACCAGCCCACCGTTGACGAAAGTTGGGTCAAGGCCCGCTTCCGCATAAATACTGGAAACCATCGCCGTTGTGGTGGTTTTGCCGTGTGTACCGGCAATGGCGATACCGTGGCGAAAACGCATCAGCTCCGCCAGCATCTCTGCGCGGCGAATAACCGGGATACGCGCTTCATGTGCCGCGACAATTTCCGGGTTTTCCGCGGAAATGGCGCTGGACACCACCACCACACTCGCATCGCGCACGTTTTCCGGGCGATGGTTGAAATAGATCGTGGCGCCAAGTTGCGACAACTGTTGCGTGACCGGATTCGGCGCCAGGTCGGAGCCGCTAATCTGGTAGCCTTCGTTAGCCAAAACTTCGGCAATACCGCCCATACCGGCACCGCCAATGCCAACAAAGTGAATGTGCCGGACGCGACGCATCTCGGGCACTATGGAACGCAGTTTCGCCAGATCTTGTGTATTCATTCTTTACGCCATCTACATCTTTATACGGACGGTGAGATTCACCGCGATTAGCGCGCCAGTGCTACAGCGCTCACTTCTTCTGCTACCCGTTCGGTAGCATCCGGAATCGAGGCTCTACGCGCTCGTTCCGCCATATCCAGCAGCGTTTCCCGATCCCAGCTTGCCAGCGTCTGCACCACGGCATCGACGGTAAACTGAGGTTGTTCGAGAATTTTCGCTGCGCCCGCTTTCTCCAGCGGCAGTGCATTCCAGTACTGCTGACGATCCTTGTGCTGAAATGGCACAAATAACGCCGGTAAACCTGCTGCGGCAATTTCACTCACCGTCAACGCACCGGAACGACACACAACAACATCAGCCCAGGCATACGCTGCAGCCATGTCATCAATAAATTCAGTCACTTTATGCTGTGGCTGCCCGGCATCCGCATAAGCCTGCTGTACCGTTTGCTGAGCACCTTTACCGCTTTGGTGCCAAATGGTCACCGCGCCTTCCAGTTTCCCTGCCACCTGCGGCATGGTTTGATTCAGGACGCGCGCGCCCTGAGAACCACCCACCACTAACACGCGTGTTGGCCCCTGGCGTCCGACCAGGCGCTGCTCAGGTAACGGCAGCGCCAGCACATCAGTACGCACCGGGTTGCCCACAACATCGGCATGCGGGAATGCGCCAGGGAACGCCTGCAGCACTTTCTTTGCAATCTTCGCCAGCCACTTATTGGTCAGGCCAGCAATGCCATTTTGTTCATGCAGCACGACCGGGATACCCAGCGACCACGCTGCCAGACCACCCGGGCCGGAAACGTACCCGCCCATGCCTAACACCACATCCGGCTGAAACCGTTTCATGATTTCCCGCGCCTGACGCCAGGCGTGGTAGATGCGAACGGGTGCCTGTAACTGCGCTTTGAGGCCTTTTCCGCGCAGGCCAGAAATCTGGATGAAATCAATATCAATGCCATGCTTCGGCACTAAATCCGCTTCCATACGATCGGCAGTACCCAGCCAGCGAACCTGCCAGCCCTGGTCCATTAAATGGTGCGCGACCGCAAGCCCCGGGAACACGTGTCCACCGGTACCGCCCGCCATCACCATTAGCCGCTTTTCCTGACCGCTCATCGAACACCCCGTGTAAACGCCTGGGCTTTTTCCAGACGAGTTTCATAATCAATTCGCAACAGCAACATGATGGCCGTTGACATAATCAGCAAGCTGGAGCCACCGTAACTGATCAGCGGCAGCGTCAGACCTTTGGTTGGCAGCATACCTGCCGCCGCCCCGACGTTAACCAGTGCCTGAAAGCTGAACCAGATACCAATGGCACATGCCAGAAAACCGGAGAAGCGATGGTTGATCTCCAGCGCTTTACGCCCAATCGACATGGCGCGAAAGGCGACGAAGAATACCATTAATAGGGCCAGTACCACACCGATATAACCGAGTTCTTCGCCGATAATGGCGAAGATGAAGTCGGTATGAGCTTCCGGTAAATACTCCAGTTTCTGTACCGAGTTACCTAAGCCCTGCCCCCACATTTCACCGCGGCCGAACGCCATCAGCGACTGGGTTAACTGGTAACCGCTGCCGAACGGATCTTCCCACGGGTTCCAGAAGGAGGTCACGCGGCGAATACGATAGGGCTCAGCGAGGATCAGCAGCACCACCGCCGAGATCCCCATGCCGATAATGGCGATGAACTGCCACAGCTTAGCGCCACCGAGAAACAGCATCGCCAGGGTCGTCACGAACAATACCACCACGGTACCGAGGTCCGGCTGCGCCAGCAGCAGAATCGCGAGGACGAAAATCACGCCCATCGGCTTTAAGAAGCCGCGGAGGTTGTTACGGACCTCATCCCCTTTACGCACCAGATAGTTGGCGATGTAGCAAAACAGCGAGAGCTTGGTAAATTCCGCAGGCTGAATACGCAGTGGGCCGAGGGCAATCCAGCGCGAGGCACCGTTTACCGAGCTGCCGACCACCAGTACGATCAGCAGCATCACGATAGAGGCGATGAGCATTGCGGTACTGTGCCGCTGCCAGAACTCCATCGGCAGACGCAGGGTCACCATCGCCAGCCCGAGCGCCAGCAAAATATATAATCCGTCACGCTTGGCGAACAAAAAGGGATCGTTGGCCAGGCGCTGTCCGACTGGCATCGACGCCGAAGTCACCATAATAAAACCGACAGCTGCCAGGCCGAAAGTCAGCCACAACAGCATGCGGTCATACATCACCAGACTATCGTTATCTTTCTGACGCGAGCCCATCACCCAGCCTTTCAGCGCAGCAAACAGCCAGGAGAAGATAAACATCCCCGGCAGGCGCGGCAGTCTCCACTGAGGCATTCTCAGGCGCGGGAGAGATAAACGCATCAGCCTAACTCCTTAGCCAGACGGGCAAAAACGTCGCCACGTTGTTCAAAGCTCTTGAACTGATCGAGGCTGGCACATGCCGGGGATAGCAATACCATATCGCCCGATTTCAGCAGCGGCGCAATCTGACGCATCGCCTCTTCCATCGTTGCAGTCTGGGTTGCCACGTCCGGGCGCAGCGCTGCCAGCTGTTCGCCATCACGACCAAAGCAGTACAGACGGATATGATCTCCCGTCAGATAGCGCGTCAGCGGCGTAAAGTCGGCAGATTTACCGTCGCCACCCAGCAGCAGGTACAGCGTACCGTCGAGATGCAGCCCGTTCAGTGCCGCTTCGGTGCTGCCCACGTTGGTCGCTTTGGAATCGTTGATCCAGCGAACCCCGTTATGATCCAGCACCAGTTGGAAACGGTGCGCCAGGCCGGTAAAGGTGGTCAGCGCCTTGAGGCTGCTGGCACGCGGCAGGCCGGCAGCATCCGCCAGCGCCAGCGCCGCCAGGGCGTTGCTGTAATTGTGCTGGCCGGTGATGTGCATCTCTTTCACGTTGAGCACCTTTTCACCTTTAACCCGCAGCCAGGTTTCGCCCTGCTGACGGTTAAGGTGATAGTCACCGACATCCACACCAAAGCTGACGCAGCGCTCATCGGCGCCACGAACCGGCATCGTCAGTTGGTCATCGGCATTGACGATGCAGGTCTTCGCATTTTCATACACCCGCAGTTTGGCAGCGCGATACTGCTGCAAACCCAGCGGGTAGCGGTCCATATGGTCCTCGGTAACGTTGAGGATCGTCGCCGCAACCGCCCGCAGACTGGAGGTGGTCTCCAGCTGGAAGCTGGAGAGTTCCAGAACATACAGTTCGCGATCTGCATCGAGCAGCATCAGGGCTGGCAGGCCAATATTGCCGCCAACGCCGACGTTCACGCCGGCTGCTTTCGCCATTTCGCCCACCAGGGTCGTCACGGTACTTTTACCGTTAGAGCCGGTAATGGCAATAATCGGCGCCTGCGCTTCACGGCAGAACAGTTCGATATCGCCAACGATCTCCACGCCAGCATCCGCCGCTTCGCTCAACGCAGGATGCGCCAGCGCGATACCAGGGCTTGCCACTATCAGGTCCGCCGCCAGCAGCCAGTCACTGTTCAACCCGCCAACGTAACGTTCAACCGCTTCAGGCAGCTTGTCGAGGCCTGACGGCGTGGCGCGAGTATCCATCACCCGCGGCGTCACGCCGCGCGCCATGAAGAAGTCCACGCAAGATAGCCCGGTCATGCCCAGGCCAATAATGACGACTTTTTTACCCTGATAATCTGCCATGATTAACGTACCTTCAGCGTCGCCAGGCCAATCAGCACCAGCATCAGCGAAATAATCCAGAAGCGCACGATCACGCGCGGTTCCGGCCAGCCTTTCAGTTCATAGTGGTGATGAATCGGCGCCATACGGAAGATGCGCTGACCGCGCAGCTTAAAGGAGCCGACCTGCAGAATGACCGACAGGGTCTCCACAACGAATACGCCACCCATAATCACCAGCAGGAACTCCTGGCGCAGCAGCACGGCGATAATACCCAGCGCGCCGCCCAGTGCCAGCGATCCGACATCGCCCATAAAGACCTGTGCCGGGTAGGTGTTGAACCATAAGAAGCCCAGTCCTGCGCCGACAATCGCCGTACAGACGATAACCAGCTCCCCGGCGTGTCGCAGGTAAGGAATGTGCAGATAGTTGGCAAAGTTCATGTTACCCGTTGCCCATGCCACCAGCGCAAAGCCCGCTGCCACGAATACGGTTGGCATAATCGCCAGACCATCAAGACCATCGGTCAGGTTGACCGCGTTACCGGTGCCGACAATCACGAAGTAGGCCAGCAGGATGTAGAGGATCCCCAGTTGCGGCATGATGTCTTTAAAGAACGGCACAACCAGCTGGGTCGCTGGGGTATCTTTACCAACCATATACAGCGCGAACGCGACGCCCAGCGCAATCACCGACATCCAGAAGTACTTCCAGCGGGCAATCAACCCTTTGGTGTCTTTACGCACCACTTTGCGGTAATCATCAACGAAACCGATGATACCGTAGCCGATGAGGACGGTCAGAACGCACCACACATACGGGTTAGAGGGGTAGGCCCACAGCAGCACCGAAACCACAATTGCGGTGAGGATCATGATCCCCCCCATGGTCGGGGTACCGCGCTTACTAAAGTGAGATTCCGGACCGTCGTTACGTACGACCTGGCCGAAAGAGAGTTTTTGCAGACGGGCGATCATGCGCGGGCCCATCCACAACGAGATGAACAGCGCGGTCAGCAGGCTGACGATGGCGCGAAACGTCAGATAGGAAAAGACGTTAAAGCCGGAATAATATTTGACCAGATGTTCGGCCAGCCATACTAACATGTTCCATTCTCCTGTAATGCGCGTACTACCTCTTCCATGGCGGCACTACGTGAACCCTTCACTAAAATGGTGATGATCTTGTGTTCTGACGTCAGTTCACGCAGACGCGCCACCAGCGATGCTTTATCGCTAAGGTGTTCACCTGCGCCACTGGCGCGACTAATTTCTGCGCTCAGCACGCCGATGCTGAGAACACGGTCAATTCCTGCCGCTTTCGCCGCCTCGCCGACCTGGCGATGGCAGGCTTCACTCTCTGCACCCAGTTCGGCCATATCGCCAACGACCAGTACGCGGTAACCCGGCATCTCGGAGAGCACCTGCACCGCTGCGGTCATTGAACCAACATTGGCGTTATAGGAGTCATCGAGCAGCAGTTGGGTCTCGCTGAGCGAAATCGGGAACAGGCGCCCCGGCACCGCTTTCAGCTGTGCCAGACCGGTTTTCACTGCGCTGAGATCGGCGCCCACCGCCATCGCCAGCGAAGTTGCTGCCAGCGCATTAGCGATATTGTGACGGCCCGGCAACGGCAGCAGAACATCCACGCTCCCCACCGGAGTTTGCAGGGTAAATTCTGTACCGTGGCTGGTGATATGGATATTGGTGGCGGTAAAGTCGCTCTGCGCCGCGTCAGGCGAGAAACGCCAGACCTTGCGTGCGCCGATAACCGCTTGCCAGTTCAGCCAGTCGTTATTGTCGGCATTAAGAATCGCGATGCCGTTTTCAGGCAGACCGGTAAAGATTTCGCCTTTCGCTTTTGCCACACCGGCCAGTGAACCGAAACCTTCGAGGTGCGCAGCGGCCAGGTTGTTGACCAGCGCGGCTTCCGGACGCGTCAGGCTGACGGTCCAGGCAATTTCGCCCTGATGATTAGCGCCTAATTCAATCACCGCATAATCATGTTCTTTAGTCAGACGCAGCAACGTCATCGGGACACCGATGTCGTTATTCAGGTTACCGGCGGTATACAGGGTATTGCCGCACTGGCTCAGGATCGCCGCGGTCATCTCTTTTACCGACGTTTTCCCGGAGGAACCGGTCAGCGCCACGACGCGCGCTGGCACCTGTTGGCGAACCCAGGCAGCCAGTTCACCAAAGGCCAGCCGAGTATCGTTCACGACGACCTGCGGTAAATCGCACGCCAGACGGCGGCTGACCAGCAGCGCACCCGCGCCGGCCTGCTTCGCCTGCTCGGCAAAGTCGTGAGCATCGAAACGTTCGCCCTTCAGCGCCACGAACAGGCAGCCGTTGGTGATTTTACGGGTGTCCGAAGTCACCTCATCGATGGCCAGATCGCCACCATGCAATTCGCCGTGTGTGATGTCGGAGAGTTGGCTTAACGTAAAGCGAATCATGCTACCGCTCCCAGCAGACGGGCCACGGTGACGCGATCGGAGTAGTCAAGGCGACGATTGCCAACAATCTGGTAGTCCTCATGGCCTTTCCCGGCAACCAGGACCACATCACCCTCTTGTGCCTGCATCACGGCGTTGGTCACCGCTTCAGCCCGGCCCTCTTTCACTTTCGCGTGCCCGGCATCAAGCATCCCAGCGAGAATATCGTTGATGATCGCCTGTGGTTCTTCGGTACGCGGGTTGTCATCGGTCACGACGACAATGTCAGCAAACTCTTCGGCAATGGCCCCCATCAGAGGACGTTTGCCTTTGTCACGATCGCCGCCGCAGCCAAAGACGCACCATAGTTTACCGTTGCAGTGCAAACGCGCCGCCTGCAACGCTTTTTCCAGCGCGTCAGGGGTGTGAGCATAATCCACCACTACGGTCGGTTTACCCGGCGCGCTGAACACTTCCATACGCCCACAGACCGGCTGCAAACGAGACGCCGTGTTCAGCAGTTCGTCCAGCGGATAACCCAGCGCCAGCAGCGTTGCCAGCGCCAGCAGCAGGTTGCTGACGTTAAAGGCGCCCATCAGGCGGCTCTCTATTTCGCCCTTGCCCCAGCTGGAATCAAACTGAATTGTCGCTCCGCTGTCGTGATAGCTCACCGCCGTCGCCTTCAGCCAGCGGCCGTGGCAGTTCGGGTTAATGTGATCTTCCATCGACACCGCGACCGCGTCCGGCAGCTTAGCCAGCCAGCGACGGCCCACTTCATCGTCCGCGTTAACAATCGCCTGACCGCAGTGGTGCGTGGAATAAAGCAGCCATTTTGCCGCTTCGTAATGTTCCATATCGCCGTGATAATCGAGGTGATCGCGGCTCAGGTTAGTAAAGACCGAGGCGGCAAACTGCAGCGCCGCTACGCGGTGCTGTACCAGACCGTGAGAAGAGACTTCCATGGCGGCAAACGTTGCCCCCTGCCCTGCGAGGCCGGAAAGCACATGCTGCACATCAACTGCAGACCCGGTGGTGTTTTCCGTCGGAATGACTTTATCCAGAAGGCCGTTGCCGACCGTTCCCATCACCGCGCTGGTATCGCCAAGCAGTTTGGCCCACTGCGCCAGCAGTTGCGTGGTGGTGGTTTTACCGTTGGTCCCGGTGACGCCTACCAGACGCAGCTGAGCCGAAGGCTGATGGTAAAAACGCCCGGCCAGCGCCGATAAGCGCTCATTGAGTTGGCTGAGATAAATGACCGGCACGCCGTGCATTTCACGGATTTCGCCATCTTCAGCCGTATCTTTGGCCTCAGCAATAATGGCAGCAACACCTTGCGCTATCGCCTGCGGGATATAACGACGCCCGTCCGCCTGATGACCCAAAACCGCGATAAAGAGATCGCCGGAAGCAGCCACCCGGCTGTCCAGCGTCATTTCCCGCAGAATTCGCTCCGGCGCATTTGGCACCCACGGAGCGAGAAGGTCGCGCAAATTACGATCTGCCACCTGTTCCCTCGCCTTGATTAATCACAAATTCACTTTTTTCGCCCGTTGCCAGCGCGTCCGGTTCGATGTTCATCGTGCGCAGTACGCCGCCCATGATGGCACCAAAGACCGGCGCGGAAACGGCGCCGCCGTAGTATTTACCCGCCTGCGGATCGTTGATCACCACCACCAACGCAAAGCGCGGGTGGCTGGCGGGCGCAACGCCTGCGGTGTAAGCAATATATTTGTTGATATAGCGGCCATCCGGCCCCACTTTCTTCGCGGTACCGGTTTTGATGGCAATGCGGTAACCTTTGATTGCCGCCTTCACGCCGCCGCCACCGGGCAGCGCCACGCTTTCCATCATATGCACAACGGTACGAACGAGAGGTTCCGGGAACACGCGCTCACCGGGAACCGGCGGATCAACTTTGGTGATCGACAGCGGACGATAGATGCCATAGCTGCCAATCGTTGCGTAGACTCGCGCTAACTGTAACGGCGTTACCATTAGCCCGTAGCCGAAAGAAAAGGTGGCCCTCTCTATGTCAGACCACCGTTGTTTTTGAGGGTATAAGCCACTGCGTTCTCCGACCAACCCCAAATTGGTCGCTTTTCCGAGCCCAAAACGTGAGTAAGTATCTACTAACGCTGAGGACGGCATCGCTAACGCCAGCTTGGAAACACCGACGTTACTCGACTTCTGTAGTACCCCGGTCAGGGTCAATTCACTGTAGCGCGCCACGTCTTTAATCTCGTGGCCGTTAATTCGGTAGGGAATGGTATTCAGCACGGTATTTTCGTTGACAATCCCGCGCTGCAACGCGGTCATCACCACCATCGGCTTGACCGTAGAACCCGGTTCAAACACGTCGGTAATGGCGCGGTTACGCATGATGTCTTTGGCCGTACCGGAGAAATTGTTCGGGTTATATGACGGGCTGTTGGCCATCGCCAGCACTTCACCGGTGCTGACATCCACCAGCACCGCGCTTCCCGATTCCGCTTTGTTAAACGCCACGGCATTGTTCAGTTCGCGGTAGACCAGCGCCTGCAGGCGCTCATCAATGCTTAACGCCAGGTTGTGCGCAGCCTGGCTGTCGGTTGAAGAGATATCTTCAATGACGCGG
Source organism: Klebsiella sp. R390 (assembly GCF_051131745.1). Lineage (NCBI taxonomy): Bacteria > Pseudomonadati > Pseudomonadota > Gammaproteobacteria > Enterobacterales > Enterobacteriaceae > Klebsiella > Klebsiella sp. R390. The sequence goes on from NZ_CP180445.1 coordinate 1,864,307, forward strand.
CCATAGCGATCTTTACGCACGATGCGCTCGCCAGGCTGGCCGGTAAGCCATTTGTCAAAGCTCTTCTCAACGCCTTCAATCCCCTGGCTATCCACGTTAGTGAAGCCAATGAGGTGAGCAGTAACTTCCCCTGACGGGTAGTAACGGCGCGACTCTTCGCGCATATGGATGCCCGGCAGCTTGAGCTTCTTGATGTAATCCGCCATGTCCGGATTGACCTGGCGCGCCAGGTAGATAAAGCGCATCCGCGGATTGGTATTGATACGTGATGCCAGCTGATCCAGCGGCATGTTTAACGCATCAGCCAACGCTTTCCAACGATTATCAATGCTGACACCACCCGCTTCATGCAGCTCTTTCGGGTCAGCCCAGATGGCCTTCACCGGTACGCTCACCGCCAGCGGACGACCGGAGCGGTCAGTAATCAAGCCACGCGCGGTAGAGACCTCCTGCACGCGTAGAGAACGCATGTCGCCCTGACGAACCAGCATGTCCGGGCTGATCACCTGTAGCCAGGCCACACGACCCAGCAGGAAAGTCAGAGCCAGCAGAATACAGCCGCACAGCAACGCAAAACGCCAACTGATAAAGTTGGCCTGTTCTTCCTGACGTTTTGGTTTTAGCGTTTTCGGCGCTGCTTTCATGCGTCGCAATAATCCTTATTTTTGTACAACGATATTTTCTTGTGATGGATCGACGTGTTGCATCTGCAACTTATCCGTCGCGATCCGCTCAACCCGGCTGTGATCGCCGAGCGCGTTCTCTTCGAGGATCAGGTTTCGCCATTCAATATCCAGCGCGTCACGTTCCAGAACTAACTGCTCGCGCTGCGCGGTTAACAGACGGGTATGGTGTGCCGTCGTCACCACGGTAATCGCCGTAATGATGATGCAAATGAACAGACAGAGTGGCAGCTTCCCATACCGCAGAAGATCGTCCCCGATGACGCCAGGCAAGGCATGGCGCTCGTTGCTTCCTAACGATCCTTTAACTTTGCTTAAGGCTTCTGTCACTCTGCCGATCATGCGTTCGTCCTCTCTGCAATACGCAGAACTGAACTACGGGCCCGTGGATTCTCTGCCACCTCTTCTTCGCCCGGCATCAACTTGCCTAGTGCTCGTAACTCACGGCCGCCCAGTTTTTTGAGCTGCTCTTCGGTCATCGGTAACCCTGCCGGAACCTGCGGACCGCGGCTTTGTTCACGCATAAAGCGTTTCACAATACGGTCTTCCAGCGAATGGAAACTGATGATCGACAGCCGCCCGCCTGGGGCCAGCACGCTGAGCGAGCTTTTTAGCGCCTGCTCTATCTCCTCCAGTTCACTGTTCACCCAAATGCGCACCGCCTGGAAGGTACGGGTCGCGGGATGTTTGAATTTGTCCTTCACCGGCGTCGCCGCCGTCACCACTTCCGCCAGCTCTTTGGTGCGGGTCATGGGCTCAATGCGGTTACGCTCAACGATGGCGCGAGCAATTCGCTTGCCGAAACGCTCTTCGCCAAAGGTTTTAATCACCCAGGCGATATCGGCTTCGTCGGCAGTCTGCAGCCATTCAGCGGCTGACTGACCGCGTGTCGGATCCATGCGCATATCCAGCGGGCCATCGCGCATAAACGAGAAGCCGCGTTCCGCATCATCAAGTTGTGGTGAAGAGACGCCAAGATCGAGAAGAATCCCGTCGATCTTGCCAGTTAGTCCGCGCTCACTTACATAGTCAGCCAGCGCAGAGAAAGGTCCATGTACGATGGAAAAGCGGGGATCATCAATGGTCTTCGCCACCGCGATAGCCTGCGGATCGCGATCGATAGCCAGCAGCCGTCCTTCCGCTCCCAGTTGGGAAAGGATCAGACGCGAGTGTCCGCCGCGACCAAAGGTCCCATCGATGTAGATACCATCAGGACGAATATTCAGGCCATTGACGGCTTCATCCAGCAGTACCGTAGTGTGTTTAAAATTTTCCATCATCTTATAGAGACAAATCCTGCAGTCGCTCCGATAGCTCCCCGGTAGCGGACTGCTCAGCGTCGATATCTTCCTTGACCCGTTGATACCAGGTCGTTTCATCCCACAGTTCAAACTTATTGAACTGTCCGACCAGCATCACTTCTTTTGTCAGCCCGGCATGTTGCCGTAACACCGGAGCAATCAACAGACGCCCGGCATTATCCATCTGACATTCGCTGGCATGACCCAACAGCAGACGCTGTACGCGTCGCTCAACGGGATTCATGCTCGATAAACGCGACAATTTTTGCTCGATGATTTCCCATTCAGGCAAGGGATAAAGCAGCAGGCACGGGTGATGAATGTCAATGGTACACACCAGTTGACCGGAAGCGTCTTCGATCAGCCCGTCGCGGTATCGCGTCGGTACGGCCAGACGGCCTTTGCTGTCGAGATTGACTAACGTTGCCCCACGGAACATGCCAGCCTCACCCCTTTTCGCCACTTTAACCCACAAATTCCCACCAGAAGGAGTTTACGGAGCGGAGGAAAAGCTTGTCAAGCCAGCACGAATACCAACGGAGCTCAAAAACCCATTATTTGCAGCAGATATTAGGCCTGATGAAATAATCATCAACAAACGAGGCAAATTAACGTTATGAATACGTGTAAGAAAACAACCAACAAATTCGTAACAGTAAAAAGCAACAAAATATCTTCGGCGGGAAAATATAAAGTGTCAGTTTGCGACGCGAGCGGCATTTTAGGCCATTATGATGTCCGTTAACAGTGCCTGTTGCTGTCGGAGAGGTGCGCTTGCTGCGGGTACAGAGAGAAACGAGTCTGATTACAGCGTGAAATGATTGTTAATTCAGCGATTAATTTAATGAATGTAACAAAATAATACAAATAAAGGCCAATTTATCTTTTTTTATAGCCAGCGGATGCCAGAAATCCCCTACTCCAGAATAAAACAAAATAATGCGTAAAGAAGTTTAGGGATTTGTCTGAAAGCGATTTCATTTTACTGTTTCAGAGTAAAGTTGTACGGATTATCGCCAGACGTTCTTCGTCTGGCGAGCGGTGCGTCAATTATCCTTACTTTTTTATAAGAATAATCCTGGCTGCAGGTACCTCAACGACGGTTCAGGCTTCCCCGACGATACAGATTACGGCGAATACGGCTTAACCCCGGTTTCGGCTTACGCGGTTCGTCAAGACTGGCGAGAACAATCTCCAGCACCCGTTCGGCGACATCGCGATGGCGCTGGGCTACGGCCAGTACCGGACACTGCAGGAAATCCAGCAGCTCATTATCGCCAAAGGTCGCAATCGCCAGTTCCGATGGCAGCTTGCCTTCGCGACGTAAAGTGACATCCATTACCCCCTGCAACAGCGGGAACGAAGTCGTGAACAGCGCTTCCGGCATCGGGTGTGTCTCGAGCCATTTTTCGAACAGCTGTGCCGCCGCTTCGCGTTCAAAGCTGTTGGCATACAAATACTGGACTTCACGGGGATCGTCATTCCACGCGGTGCGGAAACCCTGCTCGCGCAGGAAACTTACCGACAGCTCCGGTAATGCACCAAGATACAGGACGCTTTCGCCTGGGAACTTACGCAGTTCGGCGGCAAGCATTTCGGCATCATCCTGATCGGCACCCACCACGCTGGTGAAGTGTTCACGATCGAGCGCACGGTCAAGGGCGACAATCGGGAAAGGATCGTTAGCCCAACGCTGATAGAACGGATGCTCTGGCGGAAGTGACGTCGAGACGATAATCGCATCCACCTGGCGCTGTAACAAATGTTCAATACAGCGCATTTCGTTATCAGGCTGATCTTCCGAGCAGGCAATCAGCAACTGATAGCCACGCTGGCGTGCCTGACGCTCCAGATAGTTAGCAATGCGGGTATAGCTGGTATTTTCCAGATCGGGAATAACCAGGCCAATAGAACGCGTGCGTCCTGCACGTAAGCCCGCAGCAACCGCATTCGGGTGATAGTTATGTTCACGAACGACGGCCATCACTTTTTCGACCGTTTTGTCGCTCACGCGGTACTGCTTCGCTTTACCGTTAATCACATAGCTAGCGGTGGTTCGCGAGACACCGGCCAGCCGGGCGATTTCATCCAGTTTCACAATTGCCCCTTGGGTAATAAGTACAGAACATAACCTTTCTTCAGCTATGGATTCATTTTGATAACATCTAAACGCAGAATAGTTAGCGCAGCAACCGGTTTTGTCTACAGTTCCTACCGATTTCGCAAAAAAATAACCCGACAAATTGTGTCGGGCTATTTTTACGTCAGTTTCAGGTACTCAGCGCATTATTTTATCGCCGCGCGACAGTCCTACGACTCCCGATCGTGCCACTTCAACGATGCGCGCTACGTCGCGCAGTGATGCGAGGAAGGCATCCAGTTTATCGCTGGTGCCCACCAGCTGGACGGTATAAATCGACGGGGTCACATCGATGATCTGCCCGCGGAAAATCTCCGTGTTACGCTTCACCTCTTCCCGACCAAAACCGCTTGCCTGCACTTTCACCAGCATGATTTCACGCTCAACGTGCGAGTTCTGCCCGAGTTCGCTGACGCGCAACACGTCCACCAGCTTATGCAACTGCTTTTCAATCTGCTCGATCGCTTTCTCGTCGCCGACGGTCTGAATGGTCATTCTGGAGAGTGTCGGATCGTCTGTCGGCGCCACCGTCAGGCTTTCAATGTTGTATCCGCGCTGCGCAAAGAGCCCGATGACGCGCGACAAGGCGCCCGATTCGTTTTCCAGTAATACAGATAATATCCGGCGCATAATCAGGTTCTCTCCGTTTTGCTCAACCACATCTCATCCATGCCGCCGCCGCGGATATGCATGGGATACACATGCTCGCTGCCGTCTACCATCACATCCACGAAGACCAGACGGTTATTACGTACCTGCTCTAGCGCTTCGGCCAGCTTAGACTCCAGTTCCTGCGGTTCGCTGATTCGAATCCCCACATGGCCATAGGCTTCTGCAACCCGGACAAAATCCGGTAGCGACTCCATATAGGATTGTGAATGACGGCCGGAATAGATCATATCCTGCCACTGTTTCACCATCCCCAGATAGCGGTTGTTGAGGTTCAGCACCAGCACCGGCAGCTCGTACTGCAGCGCGGTAGACAGCTCCTGAATATTCATCTGGATGCTGCCATCGCCGGTCACGCAAACCACGGTCTCCGCTGGCAGGGCCATCTTAACGCCGAGGGCGGCGGGCAACCCGAAGCCCATCGTGCCAAGGCCGCCGGAGTTAATCCAACGTCGTGGTTTGTCGAACGGGTAATAAAGCGCAGCGAACATCTGATGCTGGCCCACATCGGACGCCACATAGGCATCGCCATTGGTCAGGCGCCAGATGGTCTCGATCACCGCCTGCGGTTTGATCTTGTCGCTTTGCGTGTCGTATTGCAGACAGTGACGCGCGCGCCATTGTTCGATCTGCTGCCACCAGTCGCGGATCTCATCCAGCGGCTGATGTGCCTCTTCTTGCTCAAGCAGCTCAAGCATTTGTTCCAGCACCAGACGGGCATCGCCGACGATCGGGACATCAGCCGGAACCGTTTTAGAGATCGAAGTAGGATCGATATCAATATGCAGCACCGTCGCATTCGGGCAGTACTTGGCCAGATTGTTGGTGGTGCGATCGTCAAAACGCACGCCGACGGCGAAAATCACGTCGGAATGATGCATCGTCATATTGGCTTCGTAGGTACCGTGCATCCCCAGCATGCCTAACGCCTGCGGATGGGTCGCCGGGAAAGCGCCCAGGCCCATCAGCGACGAGGCCACCGGCAGGTTCAGTTTTTCCACCAGGGTACGCAGCTGCGGCTCGCATTGGGCGTTAATCGCCCCGCCACCGACATAAACAACCGGATGCTTCGCCGCGACCAGCGTCTGCAGGGCACGCTTGATTTGCCCTTTGTGACCACTGGTAGTCGGATTATAGGAACGCATGCTGACGCTGTCTGGCCACACGTACGGCAGTTTGTTTGCCGGGTTGAGGATATCTTTTGGTAAATCCACCACCACTGGACCCGGACGGCCGCTGGCCGCCAGCCAGAACGCTTTTTTCAGCACCCCGGGAATGTCTTCCGTCTGCTTAACCAGGAAGCTGTGTTTCACAACCGGCCGGGAGATACCGACCATGTCACACTCCTGGAAGGCATCATAACCAATCAGCGAGGTCGCCACCTGCCCGGAGAGAATCACCAGCGGGACGGAATCCATGTATGCCGTCGCAATACCGGTAATGGCGTTGGTCGCCCCCGGGCCTGACGTCACCAGGACGACGCCCACTTCACCGGTCGCACGAGCCAGGCCGTCCGCCATATGCACCGCCGCCTGCTCATGGCGAACCAGAATATGATCGATACCGCCAAGGGTATGCAACGCATCATAGATATCGAGGACCGCGCCCCCGGGGTAACCGAATACTTGCTTGACGCCCTGATCGACAAGCGATTGGACGACCATCTCGGCTCCTGACAACATCTCCATGGTTTGCCTCCAGGCTTATTGTTTTTAACGACAGCAGAATTCAATTTCCGCGCGTTCGCACAAAGCCGGGAATCGTCGCCCGGCATTGAGGTGAATGGACTGCGTGCCATTACCATAACTGCTCGCCAACGGGCAGGCAATTAGCTGCCTCAGAGGCATACAGGCCATTAAAAGCATAAAAGATAACAATTTGATATGAATTGTGGTTAAAAGCTTCGCAAACCAGAAACGCGCGTGGGCATTACTCGGGTAAATAGTCTGTTGGCAGAAAATCATCCATTTTTCACCTGGCGTTCAGCAGCCCCTTCGGAAGTAAACAGAATAATATTCTGCATTTTGTGGGATTATTCACACAAAGCGAGAGCGCCGGCTCTCGTTTGTGTCACAAAAGGGTTAGCGCTGACAAATACCCACCAGCAACTCTTCCATCCACAGGTGTCCTTTATCTTTCCCGGCCGCATCATGCCAGGAAAGATAGCAGGTACGGCTATTTACCTTCAGTGGTAACGGCAAAAGTTGCAGCCCCAGTTTATCTGCGTACTCATTTGCCAGCCAGCGCGGCGCAATCGCGACCATATTTGTTTGCGCAACCACATTTAATACGCTGACCATGGCATTTCCCTGATAAGCAATACGAGCCTGTTTATTGACGGAGCTATACCATGGCAGGCTAAATGAGGCAAAGCGATCTAAGGCAACCACCGCATGTTCTTCCTGATAAATATCCGTTTCAGAAAGTGGTCCGGAAATACGAGGGTGTTTATCGCTGGCAACTAATACCATTTCGTCTTTAAATAGTGGCACACAGGAAAACTCCGGGCGACGAAACTCCTCATAGCCGATAACAAATTCAATCTCTTGATAACGTAACTGGTGTTCCGTATTGGTATTCAGTGAAGCCTTAAAAATCAAATGAATATTCGGCGCTACAGCGTTCACTTTATTGACAATAACGGAGGTCAAATAGTTATCCAGAGGACTACAGACACACAGCGTAAATACCCGCTCGCTGCTGACCGGTTCAAAACCAGAACCTGGCAGCTCATTCTGTACCAGCTGCAATGCCTGACGTACTGAACCAAACAGCTGGAACGCGCGCGCCGTCGGCTGGATCCCCCGCCCGTAGCGCACAAACAGCTCATCGTTAAACATCACCTTCAGACGCGCAACCGCATTACTCACTGCGGGCTGTGACATGCCGAGTGATTGCGCCGCACGGGTAATATTTTGCTCCTGCATGACGGCATCAAAAACCGTCAACAGATTAAGATCGACAGTTCTGAGTTGTGGCTTGACGATTTCCCCCTCGGAGGAGGATTTAGGTTCAGCAGTTTCAATAGTCATATCCAGATCCACCATTACGCGAAATTCCCTTTTCAAAAGACAGAGTCAGTAAAACAGTAAATAATTATTACCATACACATCTCATTTGCAGAAGGGAGTGGATGCATTTTAGGAATACATCAAACGTTATAATTAAGCTCAGATATGCAGCATTACCATTATGCTGGAACACCTGTGAAATATAAAACATATCAATTTCTTTATAAGATATAGTTTATCCATAAACCACAGAGATAAACAACACCAGCACCCGTTAACTTAAATTTAAGCATTATTAAAATACGCTGCCAGCGATCGCTAAACATTAACATCTCAATATCATTGATTACTCTTATAGAGTCGCACGAACTCATTAAAAAAATAAATAACCCATGCGTTTCATCAAGATATCCTCAGAGCGAAAATATCAGCCGCTATGTTTAACATGATAATAAATTGCGACAATGATTTTGCATCACCTCACCGGTGCAACCTGCAGAAAAACTATCATCGGTAAAAACGCCCATTCATCAGCACAATTAGCTAATCACTCCCGAAGGTGAAAAGCGGTTTTTCCTGTTCAAGGGTTGACATCAAAAGGCGTATCCAGTAACTCTAAGAGCATAACGATTTCATCTGGAGCATGACGCAATGATTCGCACTACTCGTTTCATCAGCCTACTACTACTAAACGCATCCCTTGTGCGCGGTAGGCTGTTGGGCGACGTTCAGCGTTAAGTCATCTTCCAGCAAGACTATAAAACCCGCGCCATTGCGCGGGTTTTTTTATGCTCGTCAGCAAGGCGCCCAGGACACCGATTAAGGATCTAAACCATGAGCCAGCAAGTCATTATTTTCGATACGACCTTACGTGACGGTGAGCAAGCGTTACAGGCCAGCCTGAGCGTGAAAGAGAAGCTGCAGATTGCCTTAGCCCTCGAACGTATGGGCGTTGATGTGATGGAGGTCGGTTTCCCGGTTTCATCCCCTGGCGACTTCGAATCCGTACAAACTATCGCGCGCACCATCAAGAACAGCCGCGTTTGTGCCCTGGCGCGCTGTGTAGAGAAAGACATTGATGTCGCCGCAGAATCCTTAAAGGTTGCGGAAGCGTTTCGTATTCATACCTTTATTGCCACCTCGCCAATGCATATCGCGACTAAGTTGCGCAGTACGCTGGATGAGGTCATTGAGCGCGCGGTCTATATGATCAAACGTGCACGCAATTATACCGACGATGTCGAGTTCTCCTGTGAAGATGCAGGCCGTACGCCGATTGCCGACCTGGCGCGCGTGGTCGAAGCCGCCATTAACGCCGGCGCGACAACAATCAACATCCCGGACACCGTCGGCTACACCATGCCGTTCGAGTTCTCCAACATCATCACCGGCCTGTATGACCACGTGCCAAATATCGACAAAGCCATTATCTCTGTTCACACCCATGACGATTTAGGTCTGGCCGTCGGCAATGCCATCGCTGCCGTCCACGCTGGCGCACGTCAGGTCGAAGGTGCCATGAACGGCATTGGCGAGCGTGCTGGTAACTGCTCGCTGGAAGAAGTGATCATGGCGATTAAAGTGCGTAAAGACATTATGGATGTCCGTACCCGCATTAATCACAACGAAATCTGGCGTACCAGCCAGACCGTCAGCCAGATTTGCAACATGCCGATTCCGGCCAACAAAGCCATTGTCGGCACCGGCGCCTTCGCACACTCCTCCGGTATCCACCAGGATGGCGTACTGAAGAACCGCGAAAACTACGAAATCATGACTCCGGAATCCATCGGCCTGAATCAGGTACAGTTGAACCTGACCTCTCGCTCCGGCCGTGCTGCGGTTAAACACCGCATGGAAGAGATGGGCTACAAAGACAGCGACTACAACATGGATCACCTGTATGACGCGTTCCTGAAGCTGGCGGACAAAAAAGGTCAGGTCTTCGACTACGACCTGGAAGCGCTGGCCTTCATTAACAAGCAGCAGGAAGAGCCAGAACATTTCCGTATGGACTACTTCAGCGTTCAGTCCGGCTCCAACGCTATCGCGACTGCCTCGGTCAAGCTGGTCTGCGGTGATGAAGTGAAAGCCGAAGCCGCCAACGGCAACGGCCCGGTCGACGCCGTATATCAGGCCATCAACCGCGTCACTGGCTATGAGATCGAACTGGTTAAATATGGCTTAAGCGCCAAAGGCCACGGTAAAGATGCGCTGGGTCAGGTCGACATCGTGGTGAACTACAACGGCCGTCGCTTCCATGGCGTCGGTCTGGCGACCGATATCGTTGAATCCTCCGCGAAGGCGATGATTCACGTTCTGAACAACATCTGGCGCGCCGCTGAAGTCGAAAAAGAATTGCAACGCAAAGCTCAAAATAACGAGAACAAGAAGGAAACTGTGTAATGTCGAAGAATTACCATATTGCTGTGTTGCCAGGTGATGGCATTGGCCCGGAAGTCATGAGCCAGGCGATGAAAGTACTGGAAGCTGTCCGTACCCGTTTTGATATGCGCATTACCACCAGCCAATATGATGTCGGTGGCGCCGCCATCGACCGTCAGGGCTCCCCGCTGCCGCAGGCCACAGTGGAAGGCTGCGAGCAAGCCGATGCGATTCTGTTCGGTTCCGTCGGCGGCCCGAAGTGGGAACACCTGCCGCCAGACGGTCAGCCAGAGCGCGGTGCGCTGTTGCCGCTGCGTAAACATTTCAAACTGTTCAGCAACCTGCGTCCGGCGAAACTGTACCAGGGACTGGAAGAGTTTTGCCCGCTGCGTGCGGATATCGCCGCTAACGGCTTCGACATTCTGTGCGTCCGTGAACTGACCGGCGGCATCTATTTCGGCCAGCCGAAAGGTCGTGAAGGCAGCGGTCAGCATGAGAAAGCGTTTGATACCGAAGTCTATCATCGCTTCGAAATCGAGCGGATTGCGCACATCGCGTTCCAGTCCGCGCGCAAACGTCGCCATAAAGTGACTTCTATCGATAAAGCCAACGTGCTGCAGTCATCTATTCTGTGGCGCGAAGTAGTCAGCGAGATCGCAAAATCCTACCCGGACGTTGAGCTGTCGCACATGTACATCGACAACGCCACCATGCAGCTGATTAAAGATCCGTCCCAGTTTGACGTGCTGCTGTGTTCTAACCTGTTCGGCGACATTCTGTCTGACGAATGCGCGATGATCACCGGCTCGATGGGCATGCTGCCCTCCGCCAGCCTCAACGAACAAGGTTTTGGCCTGTATGAACCTGCAGGCGGATCCGCTCCGGATATCGCTGGCAAAAACATCGCCAACCCGATCGCGCAGATCCTCTCCCTGGCGCTGCTGCTGCGCTATAGCCTGGATGCCGAAGCCGCAGCAACCGCTATCGAAAGTGCGATTAACCGCGCATTAGAAGAAGGCGTACGCACCGGCGATCTGGCACGCGGCACGACGGCCGTCGGTACCGATGAAATGGGCGATATCATTGCCCGCTATGTCGCTGAAGGGGTGTAATCATGGCGAAGACCTTATACGAAAAGTTGTTTGATGCTCACGTGGTTTATGAAGCACAAGATGAAACCCCGCTGCTGTACATCGACCGTCATCTGGTGCACGAAGTGACCTCCCCACAGGCCTTCGATGGCCTGCGCGCGCACAACCGCCCGGTACGCCAGCCGGGCAAAACCTTCGCCACCATGGATCACAACGTCTCCACCCAGACCAAAGACATCAATGCGTCAGGTGAAATGGCGCGAATTCAGATGCAGGAACTGATCAAGAACTGCAAAGAGTTCGGCGTGGAACTGTATGACCTGAACCACCCGTATCAGGGTATCGTCCACGTGATGGGCCCGGAGCAAGGGGTTACCCTGCCGGGGATGACCATCGTCTGCGGCGACTCCCATACCGCAACCCACGGCGCATTTGGCGCGCTGGCATTCGGTATCGGTACCTCGGAAGTTGAGCACGTGCTGGCGACGCAGACCCTGAAACAGGGCCGCGCCAAAACCATGAAAATTGCCGTTAATGGCAAAGCGGCACCGGGCATCACCGCCAAAGATATCGTGCTGGCGATCATCGGTAAAACCGGCAGCGCCGGCGGTACCGGTCACGTAGTGGAGTTCTGCGGTGAAGCCATTCGCGACCTGAGCATGGAAGGTCGTATGACCCTGTGCAATATGGCGATTGAGATGGGTGCTAAAGCGGGCCTCGTCGCGCCGGATGAAACCACCTTTAACTACGTCAAAGGCCGTCTGCATGCGCCGAAAGGCGAAGACTTTGACGCCGCGGTGAAATACTGGGAAACCCTGCAAACCGACGCTGACGCCACATTTGATACCGTGGTGACCCTGCAGGCTGAAGAAATTGCCCCGCAGGTTACCTGGGGAACCAACCCGGGCCAGGTGATTTCCGTCACCGATATGATCCCCGACCCGGCCTCGTTTGCCGATCCGGTCGAACGCGCCAGTGCGGAAAAAGCACTGGCCTATATGGGCCTGAAGCCGGGTATCCCGTTAACCGACGTGGCTATCGATAAAGTGTTTATCGGCTCCTGCACCAACTCGCGTATTGAAGATTTACGCGCCGCGGCAGAAATCGCTAAAGGGCGCAAAGTCGCGCCGGGCGTACAGGCATTGGTAGTTCCAGGCTCTGGTCCGGTAAAAGCCCAGGCGGAAGCCGAAGGGCTGGATAAGATTTTTATCGACGCCGGCTTTGAATGGCGCCTGCCGGGCTGCTCTATGTGCCTGGCGATGAACAACGACCGTCTGAACCCAGGCGAGCGCTGCGCATCAACCAGCAACCGTAACTTTGAAGGCCGTCAGGGCCGCGGCGGACGTACCCACTTAGTCAGCCCGGCAATGGCCGCCGCCGCCGCCGTTACCGGCCACTTCGCCGACATCCGCGACATCAAATAAGGAAACCATCATGGCAGAGAAATTTACCCAACATACGGGCCTGGTGGTTCCGCTGGATGCCGCAAACGTCGATACCGATGCGATCATTCCCAAGCAGTTCCTGCAGAAAGTCACCCGTACCGGCTTTGGCGCACACCTGTTCAATGACTGGCGTTTTCTCGACGACCAGGGGCAGCAACCCAACCCGGAATTTGTCCTGAACTTCCCGCAGTATAAAGGGGCATCGATTCTGCTGGCCCGGGAGAACTTCGGCTGCGGCTCTTCTCGTGAACATGCGCCCTGGGCATTGACGGACTACGGCTTTAAAGTGGTTATCGCCCCCAGCTTCGCCGATATCTTTTACGGTAACAGCTTCAACAACCAGCTGCTGCCGGTCACGCTGAGCGACGAGCAGGTCGATGAACTGTTTACGCTGGTACAGGCTAACCCAGGCATTAGCTTTGAGGTCGACCTGGAATCCCAGGTAGTGAAAGCGGGTGATAAATCCTACAGCTTTAACATCGATACCTTCCGCCGCCACTGCATGCTCAACGGCCTCGATAGCATCGGCCTGACGCTGCAGCACGAAGCGGCGATTTCGGCCTACGAGAACAAACTGCCGGCCTTTATGAACTAACCACGCCGCTGATTACCCTGCCCGGTCCTATGACCGGGCATTTTTTTACCGATGGACCCTACAAATGACACAAGCGATAACCGTGAAAAACATCACCTTTCAGGAAGGGACGACGCTAATTTGCGTTCCGCTGATCGGTAAAACCCTCGACGAGCTGAAAATTCATGCTCACACCCTGGCAGAGGCCGGTGCCGATCTTATCGAATGGCGCGTCGATCACTTTACCGGCGTCCGGGACGACAAGCAGATCCGGCTGGCGCTAACGGAGATCCGCCAGATACTCGCGACGATCCCGCTGCTGTTCACCTTTCGCAGCCACAAAGAGGGCGGCGAAACGGAACTCGACGATGACGCCTACTTTGCGCTCAACCGCCTGGCCGTCGCCAGCGGGCTGGTCGATCTGATTGATATTGAGCTTTTCAATGAGGAAACGCAGATTCGGGCGCTGGTCGCTGACGCCCATGCCGCCGGGGTGAAAGTGATCATGAGCAATCATGATTTCCAGAAAACACCGCCGCAGAATGAGATAGTCGACCGGCTGTGCCGGATGCAGGAACTGGGCGCCGATTTACCCAAAATCGCGGTCATGCCGCAGTCGCCGCAGGACGTGCTGACGCTCCTCAGCGCGACATTGACCATGAAAGAACAGCACGCCACCCGCCCGTTAATTACCATGTCGATGGGGAAAATGGGCGGAGTGAGCCGGGTAACCGGGCGTCTGTTCGGATCGGCGATGACCTTCGGCAGCGTAGGACAGGCATCCGCGCCGGGGCAGATTGCCGTCGGCAAGCTGCGGGAGTTGATGGAATTGCTCTCCTGAGTATGGTGCTCTGAGTTGATCGAAGTGCCGCATCGCCGTCATCCGCGATGCGGCATCAGGACTAGATATCTTTAACTTTGCTGGTCAGAAACAGCGTCAGCACAGAAATCACCGCAATAGCCCAGTAGACGCTGGCGTGACCATAGCTTTGCGACAGCGCCCCTTGCAGCACGCCCGCCAGAATCACCCCGGTCGAAATACTGTTCGTAAACAGCGTGGTTGCCGCTCCCGCTCGTCCCGGCATCAGATCCTGAAACCACAGCATGCCGATCCCGGCGACAATCCCGATAAATATGGCATTGAACAGCTGTAGCACCAGCAGCGCGGTACGATGGTGAAACAGAATCAGCCCGACATAGAACAGCACGCCGGCCGCCACCGCTGCCACCATCATTTTTCGTTTGCCCCAGCGCTTCACATAGTAGCCAGCCAGAATCATCGCCGGAATTTCCAGCCCGGCCGCCGTCCCCATCAGGATCCCAGCGAGACTGTCCGGCAAACCGAGATCGCTACTGATCCACAGCGGCATGTCAATGATATACATGGTGTTGCAGGTCCACATCAGCGTCGAGGCGATAAACAGCATGCGCACGTTTTTATCCTGCCATCCCCCCGCCGGTATCGACGCCCCGTCCGCTTCCGAAGGCTGTTCCACCCGCGCCACCGAGGGCAGCTTCACCGCGATCAGCGCCAGGCTTATCACAAAAATACCGGCAGCAATCGAGAACATGGTGGTAAAGCCGTAATTCAGCGCCAGCATAAAGGCCAACGGCGGCCCGATAACCCACGCCAGCGACAACTGAGCACGCATCACCGAGCTGAACATCACCACTTCCCGCGCCGAGCTGTCGGCATATTCCCGCGCCAGGGCAAACAGCTGCGGCATCGCGGCATTGGCGATTGACGCCAGCATCACGCCGCAGGTGATCAGGGTTAAGTAGTGGCGATTGAAGGCAAACAACAGCGCGTTACCCACCGCCATCAGGCAGCAGAACATAATCAGCCGACGGCGATCGCCCTGACTGTCGGATCGTTTTGCCAGCGCCAGGCTTACCGCAATCCCGGCAATGGCGTTAACGGTATAAAACAGGCCGACCCAAAAAGGTTGTGCGCCTACTTCGCGGCTGAGGAACAGGCTGAGGGTGGGAGCCTGTAGCGCGCCCGCAATGCCCATCATAAACGCGACCAGCATAAAAGCCGCGTAGACGCCGTTCAGCCGCCGTCCCATCGTCATTAACCACAGCATGTCATGTCCTTAAAGCACGCGAAGAAACGAAAAAAGCCAGCAGAAGCAATCTGCTGGCAGGTGATTTTATACTCTATCTATTTCAAGTGACAGACAGGCGACCAAAACGTTTTGGTTTCAGCCGAGTGGCCAGCGTTTGAAAGCGGACAGGTATACACCAATACTCAGTCACACATGATATCGGCAAGGTCATGAGCAGAGGTCTGTGACGTAACTCCCCACTGCATCAGTTCGCCAAGAATCTTCTGCTGTCTCCCTGCCATCAAGCGGGCCAGCCATGACGCATCCTGCGTCGCAGAAAAGTAGCGTTGGTAAAACTGTTTCGCGGTAGACCTCATCATATTCACCTCCTCGCTTCATCGAAGTGGATTATTGGCCTAATATAGGGATTAATAAATTGCTGACTTTTCATCAGGAGTTCCCCTTTTATGTCTTCTGCTCGTTTGCAACAACAGTTCATCCGCCTTTGGCAGTGCTGCGAAGGCCAATCGCAGGAGACGACGCTTAACGAACTGGCGGAGATGCTGTGCTGTTCTCGCCGCCATATGCGCACGCTGCTGAACATGATGGAAGCCCGCGGATGGTTAACCTGGGAGGCGGAAGCCGGGCGTGGCAAACGTTCCAGGCTGGCCTTCCTCTATACCGGCCTGGCACTGCAGCAGCAACGTGCGGAAGATCTACTGGAGCAGGATCGGATCGATCAGCTGGTTCAACTGGTGGGTGATAAAGCCGCCGTACGCCAGATGCTGGTGTCGCACCTCGGCCGCAGCTTTCGTCAAGGGCGGCATATCCTCCGGGTGCTCTACTACCGGCCGATGAAAAACCTGCTCCCCGGCAGCGCGCTGCGGCGCTCGGAAAACCATATTGCCCGGCAGATCTTCAGCGCGCTGACCCGGGTAAATGAGGAAAACGGGGAACTCGAAGCCGATATTGCCCACCACTGGCAGCAGATTTCGCCGACCCACTGGCGATTCTTTCTTCGCCCCGGCATTCATTTTCACCACGGCAGAGAGCTGGAGATGGAGGATGTGATTGCCTCCTTGCAGCGCAGCAACACCCTGCCGCTCTATGCGCACATCGAACGTATTGTCTCCCCCACCGCCTGGACTCTGGACATTCACCTGACGCAGCCAGACCGTTGGCTACCCTGGCTGTTGGGCCAGGTGTCGGCGGTGGTGCTGCCGCGGGAATGGCAGTCGATGGACAATTTCGCCAGTATGCCGGTCGGCACCGGGCCATATGCGGTGGTACGCAACAATCAAAATCAGCTGAAGATCCACGCTTTCGATGACTATTTTGGCTACCGGGCACTGATCGATGAAGTCAACGTCTGGGTGCTACCGGAAATTAGCGAAGAACCCAACGGCGGCTTAACGCTGCAGGGCACCACCCAAAGTGAGAAAGCGGTTGAGAGCCGCCTTGAGGAAGGGTGTTACTACCTGCTGTTTGATGCCCGCAGCCCGCTAGGCAACAACAGCGCGGTACGTCAATGGCTCAGTTATCTGTTCCAGCCCGCCACGCTGCTCTACCATGCCGGCGAACATTACCAGGGCAACTGGTTCCCGGCCTACGGCCTGCTTCCTCGCTGGCACCATGCGCGCAGCCACGCCTGTGAAAAACCAGCGGGGCTGGAATCCGTTACCCTGACCTATTATCGCGATCACGTCGAACACCGTGTGATGGGCGGCATCATGGCGGAGCTGCTGGCGGAGCATCAGGTAAAACTGGTGATTCAGGAGCTGGAGTACGAGGAGTGGCACCGCGGTGAAGTGGTCAGCGATATCTGGCTGAACAGCGCCAACTTTACCCTGCCGATCGATTTTTCACTCTTTGCCTTGCTGTACGAAGTCCCGCTGATTCGCCACTGTATTCCCATCGACTGGGAGCAGGAAACCCGGCGCTGGCACGCCGGCGAATTAAACCCCGCCACCTGGAGTCAGCAATTGCTGGCCAATCAAACCGTCGTTCCGCTGATCCACCACTGGCTGATGATCCAGGGACAGCGCAGTATGCGCGGCGTGCGCATGAATACGCTCGGCTGGTTTGATTTCAAATCCGCATGGTTTGCCCCGCCGGAGCCGTAATGCTTTCAGTCAACTAACAAAATCATTACACTATTCGCCGTTCTCAACGGGGTGCTATTAAACATACACGCCATCGTTCGGACTCCCTCAAGGCAGCAAGCGGGTGAATCTCCGGGAGCATAGAAAACTATGTGACCGAGGTGAACACGCGACGCTAACGCAGAGGCAGCGCGCTCGATGACGTGTGTACACAAAATCATTCGGGTTGCATCAAGGCAGCAAGCGGGTGAGTCCCCAGGAGCATAGAAAACTATGTGACTGGGGTGAACACGCGACGCTAACGCAGAGGCAGCGCGAAGGATGACGTGTACAGGCTGAGAAAATACCCGTCGAACCTGATCCGGATAACGCCGGCGAAGGGATTTGGGGCCGACTCAAAATCCTTTGCCACCCTTTTTTATGAGGTGCAAAGTGTTGAAAAAATTACTCCCGCTGCTGGTACTGGTCGCCACACCCGCGCTGGCGAAGCCTGTCCTTACCGTTTATACCTACGACTCTTTTTCCGCCGACTGGGGCCCTGGCCCGGTGGTGAAAAAGGCGTTTGAAGCCGATTGCAACTGCGAGCTGAAGTTCGTGGCGCTGGAAGACGGCGTGTCGTTGCTTAACCGTCTGCGGATGGAGGGCAAAAACAGCAAAGCCGACGTGGTGCTTGGGCTGGATAACAATTTGCTGGAAGCGGCCGCCCAGAGCAAATTGTTCGCCAAAAGTCAGGTGCCGGCCAGCGCGGTTACGGTGCCTGGCGGCTGGGATAACGACACCTTCGTACCGTTCGATTATGGTTATTTCGCCTTCGTCTACGATAAAAACAAGCTGAAAAACCCGCCGAAAAGCCTGAAAGAGCTGGTGGAAAGCGATCAAAAATGGCGGGTGATCTACGAGGATCCACGCACCAGCACCCCAGGACTTGGGCTGCTATTGTGGATGCAGAAAGTCTATGGCGATAAGGCCCCGGAAGCCTGGCAGAAACTGGCAGCGAAAACGGTCACCGTCACCAAAGGCTGGAGCGAAGCCTACGGTCTGTTCCTGAAAGGGGAAAGCGATCTGGTGCTCAGCTATACCACCTCGCCGGCCTATCACATTATCGAAGAGAAAAAAGACCAGTATGCGGCCGCCGGTTTTACCGAAGGCCATTACCTGCAGGTTGAAGTCGCCGCACGCACCGCCGCCAGCAAGCAACCCGAGCTGGCTGAGAAATTCCTCAAGTTTATGGTGTCACCGGCCTTCCAGAACGCGATCCCTACCGGCAACTGGATGTATCCGGTTACCCAGGTAGCGCTGCCTGCAGGCTTTGACGCCCTGCAAAAACCACAAACTACCCTGCAATTTACCCCGCAGCAGGTCGCCGCAGAACGTCAGAACTGGATTAATGCATGGCAACGCGCCGTCAGCCGCTAAGTCTTAGCTGGCTGATACCGGGCCTGGCGGCCAGCGCATTGCTGGTCGTCGTGGCGCTGTCGGCGTTTCTGGCGCTCTGGAGCAGCGCGCCGGAGACCGCCTGGTCTTCGGTGTTGAACGATAGCTACCTGTGGCACGTTATCCGTTTCTCCTTCTGGCAGGCATTTCTCTCGGCGCTCCTCTCCGTCGTACCGGCCCTGTTTCTCGCCCGGGCGCTCTACCGCCGGCGTTTTCCCGGACGAACGCTATTGCTGCGCCTGTGCGCAATGACCTTGATTCTGCCGGTACTGGTGGCGGTCTTCGGCATTCTTAGCGTGTATGGTCGCCAGGGCTGGCTGGCGGCGTTGTTTAATGCCCTCGGCTGGCAGTGGGATTTCTCGCCCTACGGGTTACAAGGCATTCTGCTGGCGCACGTCTTCTTCAATATGCCGATGGCCACCCGTCTGCTGCTGCAGGCGCTGGAGAATATCCCCGGCGAACAGCGCCAGATAGCGGCCCAACTGGGCATGCGTGGCTATCATTTTTTCCGTCTGGTGGAATGGCCGTGGCTACGACGGCAAATTCCCCCCGTCGCGGCGCTGATCTTTATGCTGTGCTTTGCCAGTTTCGCCACCGTACTGTCGCTCGGCGGCGGCCCGCGGGCCACGACGATTGAGCTGGCTATCTACCAGGCGTTAAGTTTTGATTACGACCCGGCCCGCGCGGCAATGCTGGCTCTGATCCAAATGATCTGCTGCCTCGGGCTGGTACTGCTCGCCCAGCGGTTGAGTAAAGCGGTTGCCATCGGCGTGAGCCATGTTCACGGCTGGCGCGATCCGGACGATCGCCTGCACAGCCGCCTCAGCGACGCGGTATTAATTACCATCGCGCTTCTGCTGTTGCTTCCGCCGCTGCTGGCGGTTGTTGTCGACGGCCTGAATAGCAATCTGTTCAGCGTGCTGGCCCGCCCGGCGTTGTGGCAGGCATTCTGGATCTCGCTGCGCATCGCGCTGTGCGCCGGCGTGCTCAGCGTTATTCTGACGATGATGCTGCTGTGGAGCAGTCGTGAACTGCGCCTGCGTAACCAGCCTCTGGCGGGGCAAACGCTGGAGCTTAGCGGTATGCTGATCCTCGCCATGCCGGGGATCGTGCTGGCGACCGGCTTTTTTTTACTGCTCAATAACAGTATCGGTCTGCCTGAATCCGCCGACGGAATCGTGATCTGCACCAACGCGCTGATGGCCATTCCCTATGCTCTGAAGGTGCTGGAAAATCCGATGCGCGACATCGCCGTGCGCTACGGTCAGCTGTGCCACTCTTTAGGCATGGGAGGTTTTACCCGCCTGCGGGTGGTCGAACTGCGCGCCTTAAAACGCCCGCTGGCCCAGGCGCTGGCCTTTGCCTGCGTGCTGTCGATCGGTGATTTTGGTGCCGTCGCGCTGTTCGGGAACGACACCTTCCGCACGCTGCCGTTCTATCTGTATCAGCAGATTGGCGCCTACCGCAGCCAGGATGGCGCGGTGACCGCCCTGTTGCTGCTGGTGCTGTGCTTTGTCCTCTTTACCGTGATTGAGAAACTTCCGGGGCGTGATGTTAAAACTGAATGATGTAACCTGGCTCTATCAGCATCTGCCGATGCGGTTCACGCTCTCCGTTGAGCAGGGTGAGCGCATCGCCGTGCTCGGCCCCAGCGGCGCGGGTAAAAGCACGCTGTTGAACCTGATTGCCGGCTTTTTGCTACCGGCAAGCGGCACGATCATTATTGACGGTCAGCCACATAGCGATACGCCACCGGCCCGGCGTCCGGTGTCGATGTTATTCCAGGAAAACAATCTCTTTCATCATCTCACCGTTCGCCAGAATATTGGCCTTGGGATGCATCCGGGGCTGAAGCTCACCGCCGCGCAGACCGCCCGCCTGCAGGCCATCGCCGGACAAATGGGGATTGACGCGCTGCTGGACAGGCTGCCGGGAGAACTCTCCGGCGGCCAGCGTCAGCGCGCCGCGCTGGCCCGCTGTCTGGTTCGGGAACAACCGGTATTGTTGCTGGATGAGCCGTTTTCCGCGCTCGACCCAGCGCTGCGTCAGGAGATGCTGGCGCTGGTCAGCGACGTGTGCCAGCAGCAGCAGTTAACGCTGCTGATGGTGTCGCACAGCGTCGAGGACGCCGCGCGCATCGCCCCACGATCGCTGGTGGTGGCTGACGGACGCATCGCCTGGGACGGCGACACCGACACCTTACTTCGCGGGAACAGCAGCGCCTCTCACCTGTTAGGGATCAGCGCGCGATAACCTTGTGCAGAATATCGAGATAGACCGGCATCAGCGGATGGCGAATCACCACGGTTAACGCCACGCCGGCCAGCACCACCGTCAGGGGAGCCAGCCAAAGCAAACGGGGTCGAGGCAGGAAGCGCGTCAGGCGATCGCGCGTTTTCGCGCTCCGCCACAGTCGCCAGCACAGCCAGCCCGCCAGCCACACCAGCAACGCGGCCAGCAGCAGCAGCCACTTAAAGCTGGCGCTGTGGTCATCGGCAGGGATATCAATCGCCGCACCGGCCAGAATCCCCGGCATAAAATACAGCGGCGGCCAGAGCAGGCAGCCAATAATATTCGGCGGGATAAACTTCATCACCGGAAGGTCGAGCATGCCGGCCACCATTGGTACCAGCGGCCTCGTCGGGCCGACAAAGCGCCCGATCAGAATGGTTATCATGCTGTGTTGATGTAGCGCGTGCTCGGTTTTATCCAGCAGCGCTTTGTTTTTCTTCATAAACGACCAGCGATGCAGCGGTTTCTTAAACCGCCAGCCAAGCCAGAAGGAGATCCAGTCGCCGAGTAAACAGCCGACAATCCCCGCCAGCCACGCCTGCCAGAAGTTGACTTCACCGCTACCGATGAGCGCCCCAAGACCGGCCATCATCACCGTTCCCGGCAATATCAGCCCCACCAGCGCCAACGATTCAAGGAAGGCGACCAGCATCACGGCTATCAAGGAATAGACCGTGGATTGGGTGATAAAATGTTCCAGCAATGCTTGCATAATGTGCCCGGTTTCAAAACGAAGCACGGATTTTCCAGAGCCGTCGCGCCTTCGTCAAGCCATCAATTGTCCAAATAGTTTACTGGTTGTGACAATTTTCCGGCGCAACATTTCATTTTATTTACGTTTTATTCACACCCCGCACGGAATTCACTCGGGCTGGCGCCGGTACATTTTTTAAACACCCGCGAAAAATAGAGCTGATCTTCGAAACCGACATTACGCCCCACCGTGGCGATCGGCATGCGGGTGGTGCTGAGCAGCAGCTTCGCCTGGCTGATGCGCTGATCTTCCCGCCACCCCAGCACGCTGATGCCCAGCTGCTGGCGGAACAGGTGCGACAGCCGCGAAGGCGACAGACAAACGTGCTGGGCAACGCTGGCGATGTCGAAATGGCTGTCTGCCAGGTGATCGCTAATGTACTGGCAGGCATCGCGCACGCGATTGTCCAGCGGCGGATGCAGCGACTCGTTAATGGCCTCCATGCGCCGCAGCAACAGCTGCTCCAGCAGATTGATCGCCAGCAGCTCCGAATAACGCCCGGCCCCTTGCCCCGCCTCAACAATCTGGCCAAACAGCTCGCAAAAACGCGTCTGCCACGGCTCGTCAGGACGGAAAAAACCGGTATGGGCGAAGATAGTCGGCCAGTTCAGCCATTCATGCCAGTAAGCGCGTGGGCGGAAGTAAACCCACTGGTGATACCACTCCCGGGCGTCAGGATGGCGCCCGTAATGATGAATCTCCCCCGGCGGAAAGAGCAAAATATCCCCCGGCCGGCAGACAAACTGCTGGTCGTGATTGTTGATCACCCCTTCACCGCGAATGGTCAGGTTGAGGATATAGCCCTTCATGCCCAGCGGACGATCGATAAAGAAATCCAGATAGCCATCGGCATCAATTGGCGTCAGCCCCGTCACCAGATGGGCGTTGAAAGAGTAGCCCGGCAATAGCGGATCGTTCTGTGTTTCAGCCATAAGATCGGCTCTCCTGGATATCACATGGAAACCAATTGTCCATATTCAACATTGTACTGCTAACCCATTACTCCGTACTGGGACGGCGGTTGAAATTTAGAGTAAAACCCGCCACCTCACAGCAAAAACCGATGATAGCGCACATTTAAAGCACTTTCACCGGGTAACAGGTGTGTCTATATGGACGACAGGAAAGTCCACATTGAATATTTGCACGGCGTCACACTTTGCGATGCTATAGCAAAATAATCCATAAGATTAGCGAATACGGCCTGACGGTTTTTGCCATGAATATCTACTGTTTCACCATTAATGGTTTTCTGCATGGAGTAACAGCATGGCAATTGCGATTGGCCTCGATTTTGGTAGTGATTCAGTACGCGCCCTGGCGGTGGAATGTGCCACCGGCGCCGAACTCGCTACCAGCGTAGAATGGTACCCGCGCTGGCAGGAGGGTCTGTTCTGCGATGGTCCGAATAACCAGTTCCGCCATCACCCGCGCGACTACATTGAGTCGATGGAATCCGCACTGAAAAGTGTGCTGGCGTTATTAAGCGCCGAACAGCGTGCCAGCGTGGTTGGCATCGGCGTCGACAGCACCGGTTCCACACCGGCACCGATCGATGCCGAAGGTCAGGTACTGGCGCTGCGCGACGAGTTTGCCGATAACCCGAACGCCATGTTCGTGCTGTGGAAAGACCACACCTCGGTTGAAGAGGCTGAAGCCATTACCCGCCTGTGCCACCAGCCGGGCAAAGAGGATTACTCCCGCTATATCGGCGGGATCTACTCCAGCGAATGGTTCTGGGCAAAAATACTCCACGTAACCCGTCAGGACAGCGCCGTCGCGCAGGCCGCGGTGTCGTGGGTAGAGCTGTGCGACTGGGTTCCGGCCCTGCTTTCCGGCACCACCCGCCCGCAGGATCTGCGTCGCGGCCGCTGCAGCGCCGGGCACAAATCCCTGTGGCATGAGAGCTGGGGCGGCCTGCCGCCTGCCAGCTTCTTCGATGAACTCGATCCGATTATCAACCAGAACCTGGCGTGGCCGATGTTCAGCGACACCTGGACCGCCGATGTTCCGGTCGGCTCGCTGTGCGCCGAATGGGCCGAACGCCTTGGCCTGCCGGAAACGGTGATCCTCTCCGGCGGTGCATTTGACTGCCATATGGGTGCCGTCGGCGCCGGTGCGCAGCCAAACGCGCTGGTCAAAGTGATCGGCACCTCCACCTGCGACATCCTGATCGCCGATAAACAGAGCGTCGGCAACCGCACGGTGAAAGGGATCTGCGGTCAGGTTGATGGCAGCGTGGTGCCTGACTTTATCGGGATGGAAGCCGGGCAATCTGCCTTCGGTGATATTTACGCCTGGTTTGGCCGTATTCTCGGCTGGCCGCTGGAACAGTTAGCGCAACAACATCCGGAACTGAAATCACAGATTAGCGCCCAGCAGAAACAGCTGCTGCCGGCGCTAACCGAAGCCTGGGCGAAAAACCCGTCTCTCGAACATCTGCCGGTGGTCCTCGACTGGTTCAACGGTCGCCGTACCCCCAACGCTAATCAGCGCCTGAAAGGGGTGATTACCGATCTCAACCTCGCCACCGATGCACCAGCCTTGTTTGGTGGTCTGGTAGCGGCCACCGCCTTCGGGGCTCGCGCCATTATGGAGTGCTTCACCGAACAGGGTATCCCGGTCAACAACGTGATGGCGCTGGGCGGCATCGCCCGCAAAAACCAGGTGATCATGCAGGCCTGCTGCGACGTGCTGAACCGGCCGCTGCAGATTGTCGCATCCGATCAGTGCTGCGCGCTCGGCGCGGCGATCTTCGCCGCCGTCGCCGCGGGAGTGTATGAGGATATCCCGACAGCCCAGCACCATATGGCAAGCCAGGTCGAAAGCACCCTGCAGCCGCGCCCTCAGCAGGCACAACGCTTTGAACAACTTTATCAGCGCTACCAGCAGTGGTCGGTCAGCGCCGAACAACAGTATCTCCCTTCGGCTGTGAAGGCGGAAAAAGCCCCGCATTCTCAGGCAGCCCTCACCCATTAAGGACACGACAATGACAATTTTTGATAACTACGAAGTATGGTTCGTGATTGGCAGCCAGCATCTGTATGGCCCGGAAGCGCTGCGTCAGGTGACCAAACATGCTGAACATGTGGTGAACAGCCTGAACGCCGAAGCAAAACTGCCGTGCAAGCTGGTGTTAAAGCCGCTTGGCACCACGCCAGATGAAATCACCCATATCTGCCGCGATGCCAACTACGATGACAAGTGCGCGGGTATGGTGGTGTGGCTGCATACCTTCTCTCCGGCCAAAATGTGGATCAACGGCCTGACTATCCTGAATAAACCGCTGCTGCAGTTCCACACCCAGTACAACGCCTCCCTGCCGTGGGACAGCATCGATATGGACTTTATGAACCTGAACCAGACCGCGCACGGCGGCCGCGAGTTCGGCTTCATCGGCGCGCGTATGCGTCAGCAGCACAGCGTTGTGACCGGCCACTGGCAGGATCAAGGCGCGCATCAGCGTATTGGTTCCTGGATACGCCAGGCGGTATCGAAGCAGGATACCCGCCATCTGAAAGTGTGCCGCTTCGGCGACAACATGCGTGAAGTGGCGGTGACCGACGGTGACAAAGTGGCCGCACAGATCAAATTCGGCTTCTCGGTTAACACCTGGGCGGTGGGCGATCTGGTGCAGGTGGTCAACAGCATCAGCGATGGCGACATCAGCGCACTGGTTGACGAGTATGAAAGCAGCTACCGCCTGACGCCAGCGGCGCAGATTCACGGTGATAAACGCCAGAACGTGCTGGATGCCGCCCGCATTGAGCTGGGGATGAAGCGCTTCCTGGAGCAGGGTGGTTTCCACGCCTTCACCACCACGTTTGAAGATTTGCACGGCCTGAAACAGCTTCCGGGTCTCGCCGTACAGCGTCTGATGCAGCAAGGCTACGGCTTCGCTGGCGAAGGCGACTGGAAAACCGCCGCTCTGCTTCGCATCATGAAGGTGATGTCAACCGGTCTGCAGGGCGGCACCTCCTTTATGGAGGATTACACCTACCACTTCGACAATGGCAACGATCTGGTGCTGGGCTCGCACATGCTGGAAGTCTGCCCGACCATCGCCACCGCAGACAGACCGATCCTCGATGTCCAGCCGCTGGGCATCGGCGGCAAAGCCGATCCGGCCCGCCTGATCTTTAACACCCAGACCGGCCCGGCGCTGGTGGCAAGCCTGGTGGATCTGGGCGATCGCTTCCGCCTGCTGGTGAACACCGTGGAAACCGTACCAACGCCGCACGATCTGCCGAAACTGCCGGTTGCCAACGCCCTGTGGAAAGCTCAGCCGGATCTGCGCACCGCGTCAGAAGCCTGGATCATCGCCGGTGGCGCGCACCATACCGTCTTCAGCCATGCGCTGACCCTCGACGATATGCGCCAGTTCGCCGAACTGCAGGATATCGAGCTGACGGTGATCGACGAAGAAACGCGTCTGCCGTCCTTTAAAGATGCCCTGCGCTGGAACGAAGTTTATTACGGTTCAAAACGCTAAGCGTGCCTCCCCTCTTCCTGCCCGTCGGGAAGAGGGGAAATCCGTATTCTCCTGTCATTCGGAGCACACAATGTTAGAAGATCTGAAACGTCAGGTGCTGGAAGCCAACCTGGCGCTGCCAAAGCACAATCTGGTGACCTTAACCTGGGGCAACGTCAGCGCCGTCGACCGCGAGCGCGGCGTGCTGGTGATTAAGCCATCGGGCGTCGACTATAGCGTGATGCAGGCTGACGATATGGTAGTGGTGAGTCTGGAAACCGGCGAAGTCGTTGAAGGGAAAAAGAAACCTTCTTCTGATACACCAACCCACCGTCTGCTTTATCAGGCATTTCCGACGCTGGGGGGCATCGTCCATACCCATTCGCGCCACGCCACCATCTGGGCGCAGGCCGGGCAGTCTATTCCGGCTACCGGCACCACCCATGCCGATTACTTTTATGGCGCGGTGCCCTGCACGCGTCTGATGACCGACGACGAGATCAACGGCGAGTATGAGTGGGAAACCGGCGCGGTGATCGTTGAAACCTTCCGCGAACAGGGTATCGACCCGGCTCAGATGCCCGGCGTGCTGGTGCATTCCCACGGCCCGTTTGCGTGGGGCAAAAACGCCGAAGATGCGGTGCATAACGCCATCGTGCTGGAAGAGATTGCCTACATGGGCATTTTCTGCCGCCAGCTGGCGCCACAGCTGCCGGATATGCAGCAGACGCTGCTGGATAAACACTACCTGCGCAAGCACGGGGCAAAAGCCTATTACGGGCAGTAAGGCTGCTGTCTTACCCGGTGGTGCTGTACTGACCGGACTACGGTACAATGCGCCTCCGGGATAAACACCACACCTGTATAAAACCCCAGCACCATCTATTAAACCAGGCTATAATCAGGCCTGGTTTTTAT
The DNA here is from genome assembly GCF_051131745.1 of Klebsiella sp. R390. NCBI lineage: Bacteria > Pseudomonadati > Pseudomonadota > Gammaproteobacteria > Enterobacterales > Enterobacteriaceae > Klebsiella > Klebsiella sp. R390. The sequence continues at coordinate 1,891,625 of NZ_CP180445.1, forward strand.
TGATGAGAGCACGGCGTGACCCAGCCACGAGAAGGTTTTTTACTGACCCGTCACTGGCGGGATACCCCGCAGGGCACCGTGTTGTCTTTCTGGCTCGCCACCGATGATGGCCCACTTGAGGTCATGCTACCGCCGCAGGAGTCCGTGGCGTTTATTCCCGAAGCCCAGCGCCCGCTGGTCGAACGCCTGCTGCAGGGCGAAAACGGCCTGCGCCTTGCCCCCCTCGGCTTAAAAGACTTTCACCGCCAGCCGGTATTTGGCCTCTATTGCCGCGCGCATCGCCAGCAGATGCGCCTGGAGAAAAAGCTGCGGGAAAACGGCGTCACGGTTTACGAAGCCGATATCCGCCCGCCGGAACGCTATCTGATGGAGCGCTTTATCACCGCGCCGGTTTGGGTCGAAGGCGATAGCGTGGGCCACCAGATCGTCAACGCCCGCATGAAGCCCAGCCCCGACTACCGTCCACCGCTGAAATGGGTGTCGCTGGATATCGAAACCAGCCGCCACGGCGAGCTGTACTGCATCGGGCTGGAAGGCTGCGGCCAGCGGGTGGTCTACATGCTCGGGCCTGAGCCAACGCCCTCGCCCGCCGTCGATTTCCAGCTGGAGTATGTTGCCAGCCGCCCACAGCTGCTGGAAAAGCTTAACGCCTGGTTTGCCGCGCACGACCCTGACGTGCTGATCGGCTGGAACGTCATCCAGTTCGATCTGCGGGTCCTGCAAAAACATGCCGAACGTTACCGTATTCCGTTAATGCTCGGTCGCGGCAATAGCGAACTGGAGTGGCGCGAACACGGGTTTAAGAATGGCGTGTTCTTCGCCCAGGCTAACGGCCGGCTGATCGTTGACGGCATCGAGGCGCTGAAATCCGCTTTCTGGAGCTTCTCCTCTTTTGCCCTGGAAACGGTGGCCCGTGAACTGCTGGGCGAAGGGAAAGCCATCGATAACCCATGGGATCGGATGGACGAAATTGACCGTCGTTTTCACCAAGACAAACCGGCGCTGGCAGCCTACAACCTGCAGGACTGCGAGCTGGTGACGCGTGTCTTCCACAAAACCGAGATCATGCCCTTTCTGCTGGAGCGCGCCACGGTCAACGGCCTGCCTGCCGACCGTCACGGCGGATCCGTGGCCGCCTTCAGCCATCTCTATTTTCCGCGTATGCACCGGCTGGGCTATGTCGCCCCGAATCTTGGCGAGGTGCCGCCGCAGGCCAGCCCCGGCGGTTACGTCATGGATTCGCGCCCTGGCCTCTATGATTCAGTGCTGGTTCTCGACTACAAAAGCCTGTACCCGTCGATTATTCGCTCCTTCCTGATCGATCCGGTGGGGCTGATTGAAGGCATGGCCCACCCGGAACCAGAGCACAGCACCGAGGGGTTTCTCGGCGCGCGCTTCTCCAGACAGAAGCACTGCCTGCCGGGCATTGTCGGGCAAATCTGGCATGGCCGCGACGACGCCAAACGCCAGCACAATAAACCGCTGTCTCAGGCGCTGAAGATCATCATGAACGCCTTCTACGGCGTCCTGGGCACCAGCGCCTGCCGCTTTTTCGACCCGCGCCTGGCCTCCTCTATTACCATGCGGGGACACGCGATTATGCGCCAGACTAAAGCGCTGATTGAGTCGCAGGGTTATGACGTGATCTATGGTGATACCGACTCTACCTTTGTCTGGCTTAAACGCCCGCATAGCGAAGAAGAAGCGGCGAAAATCGGCCGGTCGCTGGTGGCTTTCGTTAACGACTGGTGGGCCACGGAGCTGAATAAAGAGCAGCTCACCAGCACCCTTGAACTGGAGTTCGAAACCCATTTTTGCCGTTTTTTAATGCCGACCATTCGCGGCGCCGATACCGGCAGTAAAAAACGCTACGCCGGCATGATCCAGGAGGGCGACGCGCAGCGGATGGTGTTCAAAGGGCTGGAGACGGTGCGAACCGACTGGACACCGCTGGCGCAGCAGTTCCAGCAGGAGCTATATCTGCGCATTTTCCGCCACCAGCCGTACCGGGATTACATCCTGGAAACCATTGATAAGCTGATGAACGGTGAGCTCGACGATCGGCTGGTTTACCGCAAGCGCCTGCGCCGCCCGCTGGCGGAGTATCAGCGCAACGTTCCGCCGCACGTGCGCGCGGCGCGGCTGGCAGACGAGGAAAACGTCCGCCTCGGCAGGCCGCAGCAGTACCAACAGCGCGGCAGCATAAAATATGTCTGGACCACCGGCGGCCCTGAACCGGTGGACTACCAGCGGTCGCCGCTCGATTATGAGCACTATTTGTCAAAGCAGCTTCAGCCGGTTGCGGAAGGAATTCTTCCCTTTGTCGACGACGATTTTGCTACAATAATGACAGGGCAACTGGGGCTATTTTGATTTCTTCGCCCCCCTGCAATTTCCAGCCGACAGTTCTGCAAATTGAAGGGCGACGAGGACGTGACGAACGACCTGCCATCCAGTAATATAGCGCCCTTTCCATTCCTGGACCCAATTTTGATCCCTCTCTGACTTACCCGGAGATGATCAACTATTGCCTGCAATTTAAGAACAAAGAGCTGAACATATATGCCTTTTACACTTGGTCAACGCTGGATTAGCGACACAGAGAGCGAACTGGGATTAGGGACGGTAGTGGCGCTGGATGCGCGTATGGTAACCCTTCTTTTCCCCGCCATCGGCGAAAACCGTCTGTACGCGCGCAATGATTCCCCGATCACCCGCGTGATGTTTAACCCGGGTGATACCATCACCAGCCACGAAGGCTGGCAGCTCCAGGTTGACGAAGTAAATGAAGAGAACGGTCTGCTGGCCTATACCGGCACGCGTCTCGACACCGAAGAAGCCAATGTCACACTGCGTGAAGTGCTGCTCGACAGCAAGCTGGTCTTCAGCAAACCGCAGGACCGCCTGTTTGCCGGGCAGATCGACCGCATGGACCGTTTTGCCCTGCGCTATCGCGCACGCAAATACCAGAGCGAGCAGTACCGGATGCCGTGGAGCGGCCTGCGCGGCCAGCGCACCAGCCTGATCCCACACCAGTTGCATATCGCCCATGACGTCGGCCGTCGTCACGCGCCGCGCGTGCTGCTGGCGGATGAAGTAGGTCTGGGGAAAACCATCGAAGCCGGGATGATCCTCCATCAACAGCTGCTCGCCGGCGCTGCCGAGCGCGTGCTGATTATTGTCCCGGAAACCCTGCAACACCAGTGGCTAGTGGAGATGCTGCGCCGCTTCAACCTGCGCTTCTCACTGTTTGACGATGAGCGCTATGCCGAAGCCCAGCACGACGCCTACAACCCGTTTGAAACCGAACAGTTGGTTATCTGCTCGCTGGACTTCGTGCGCCGCAGCAAACAGCGTCTTGAGCACCTGTGCGACGCGGAATGGGACCTGATGGTCGTCGATGAAGCACACCATCTGGTCTGGAGCGAAGACGCACCAAGCCGCGAATATCAGGCCATTGAACAGCTGGCCGAACGCGTGCCGGGCGTGCTGCTGCTGACTGCAACCCCGGAACAGCTGGGGATGGAAAGCCACTTCGCCCGTCTGCGTCTGCTGGATCCGAACCGCTTCCACGACTTCGAGCAGTTCGTTGAAGAACAACAAAATTACCGTCCGGTAGCCGATGCCGTGGCCTTGCTGCTGGCAGGCAATAAGCTGAGCGATAACGAGCTGAACACCCTTGGCGATCTGATCGGCGAGCAGGATATCGAACCGCTGCTGCAGGCTGCCAACAGCGACCGCGATGATGCCCAGGCCGCGCGCCAGGAGCTGGTCTCCATGCTGATGGACCGTCACGGCACCAGTCGTGTCCTGTTCCGCAACACCCGTAACGGCGTGAAAGGCTTCCCGAAACGCGAGCTGCATACCATTCGTCTGCCGCTGCCGACCCAGTACCAGACGGCGATTAAAGTCTCTGGCATTATGGGTGCCCGTAAAAGCGCCGAAGAACGCGCTCGCGACATGCTCTATCCAGAGCAGATTTATCAAGAATTTGAAGGCGATACCGGTACCTGGTGGAACTTCGATCCGCGCGTTGAGTGGCTGATGGGTTACCTGACCAGCCACCGCTCTCAGAAAGTGCTGGTGATCTGCGCCAAAGCCACCACCGCGCTGCAGCTGGAGCAGGTCCTGCGCGAGCGTGAAGGCATCCGTGCGGCGGTCTTCCATGAAGGCATGTCGATCATCGAACGTGACCGCGCCGCCGCCTGGTTCGCCGAAGAAGATACCGGCGCCCAGGTGCTGCTGTGCTCTGAAATCGGCTCCGAAGGTCGTAACTTCCAGTTTGCCAGCAACCTGGTGATGTTCGACCTGCCTTTCAACCCGGACCTGCTGGAGCAGCGTATCGGTCGTCTCGACCGTATCGGTCAGGCGCACGATATTCAGATCCACGTGCCGTATCTCGAACGCACCGCGCAATCCGTGCTGGTTCGCTGGTATCACGAAGGGTTGGATGCCTTCGAGCACACCTGCCCGACCGGGCGCACCGTCTACGACAGCGTGCATAACGAACTGATTAACTATCTTGCCGCGCCGGAAACCACCGAAGGCTTCGATGAGCTGATTAAATCCTGCCGCCAGCAACATGATGCGCTGAAAGCGCAGCTTGAGCAGGGTCGCGACCGTCTGCTGGAGATCCACTCCAACGGCGGTGAACAGGCCCAGCAGCTGGCCGAAAGCATTGAAGAGCAGGATGACGATACCAATCTGATCGCCTTTGCCATGAACCTGTTTGATATTGTCGGTATCAACCAGGACGATCGCGGTGAAAACCTGATTGTCCTGACGCCATCCGACCATATGCTGGTCCCGGACTTCCCGGGTCTACCGGAAGATGGCTGCACCATCACCTTCGAACGTGATGTCGCTCTGTCGCGCGAAGATGCCCAGTTCGTGACCTGGGAGCACCCGCTGATCATCAACGGTCTGGATCTGATCCTCTCCGGCGATACCGGCAGCAGCACCATCTCCCTGTTGAAGAACAAGGCGCTGCCGGTGGGTACCCTGCTGCTGGAGCTGATTTACGTGGTGGAAGCTCAGGCGCCGAAGCAGCTACAGCTTAAGCGTTTCCTGCCTGCCACGCCGGTTCGTATGCTGCTGGATAAAAACGGCAATAACCTCGCCGGCCAGGTGGAGTTTGAAAGTTTCAACCGTCAGCTGAGCGCCGTGAACCGCCATACCGGCAGCAAGCTGGTCAACGCGGTACAGCAGGACGTCCATGCGATCCTCCAGCTCGGCGAAGCGCAGGTGGCCAAGGCGGCACAGGCGCTGATCGACACCGCCCGCAATGAAGCCAACGATAAGCTGTCGGCCGAGCTGTCTCGTCTGGAAGCCCTGAAAGCCGTTAACCCGAACATTCGTGACGACGAACTTTCCGCCATCGAGAGCAACCGTCAGCAGGTCATGGACGCCCTGGCGCAGGCAGGCTGGCGTCTCGACGCGTTGCGTTTAATTGTGGTCACCCACCAGTAACGGAACACGACGATGTCGATGACGATGCCGATGGAAAACTACAATCCGCCCCAGGATCCCTGGCTGGTCATCCTCTATCAGGATGAACACATCATGGTGGTCAACAAGCCGAGCGGCTTGTTGTCCGTCCCGGGGAGGCTGGAAGAGCATAAAGACAGCGTGATGACGCGCGTTCAGCGCGACTTCCCGCAGGCCGAGTCGGTACACCGGCTGGATATGGCTACCAGCGGCGTGATCGTCGTGGCGCTGACCAAAGCGGCAGAACGTGAGCTGAAACGCCAGTTTCGCGAGCGTGAGCCTAAGAAGCAGTACGTCGCCCGCGTCTGGGGACATCCGCAACAAGCAGAAGGTATGGTGGATTTACCGCTGATCTGCGACTGGCCGAACCGACCGAAGCAGAAAGTCTGCTTTGAAACCGGTAAAGTGGCGCAGACCGAGTATGAAGTGCTGGAGTATGCCGACGATAACAGCGCCCGCGTACGCCTGAAGCCGATTACCGGGCGTTCACATCAGCTGCGTGTGCATATGCTGGCGCTGGGCCACCCGATTCTTGGCGACCGCTTTTATGCGACGCCAGAAGCGCTGGCCATGGCACCACGGCTGCTGCTACATGCTGAAACGCTGACCATCACCCATCCGGCTTTCGGCAACGCGATGACCTTCCGCGCCCCCGTCGACTTCTGAATCGTCGCGGTCTGCCCCGGGTTGTGCCGCCAGCGGCCTACCCGGGCATTTCTGTCAGCAATGCGACAAGCTAAAACCTCGCGTTAATCGCGGGCAAACCACGCATCAATCATCCGATCGACATGTGCCACAAGCTGCTCAGTTTCATGACGATGGCTACGAGCGCACTCCTGTGCCGGTGCGTCACAAAGCAGGCACTGACGCCGATGTGCGCCTTCAGACTGGCCGCTCACCAGGCCTTTTTTCGGGGAAATCACATCGATATCCCACAAACGGCCCAGCGGATGCGTCTGCACCAGTTCGTCACACAACGCTTTGATTTCACTGGCCGGATGCGCCACGCACCACAGGGCTTCTGGCCCGGTCGGCAACCACAACGCCTGACGGTCCAGCGTTTGCCAGCGATGTTTCCACAGCATTTGATCGCAAGCCTGCAGCGCCACGCCCATCATATTACGATAGCGAATGCTGTCTTTTACCGCCCCCGGGGTCACCAGGGTCAGCGAAACCACCGGCTGTTGATAATGGGCGATCCAGTCGGCCTGACGAGCCGCACGCTGCGCTTTCGCCGCCAGCAGCGCTTCCATGCTTACGCCCTCACGGGCGAGAGTATCCACTGACATTTGTTCCTCTCCTTCACTTAAAAAATGACAGCGGTCAGGCTGCCGTCGCAATAGCGAATTTCGGCGCTGATTGTAGCGCTAATCAGACAGAATTTAGGATACAGGACAAAGAAATTTTCTTCGTCCTGTGGTCGAAAATTGCAGATTATCCTGTTAGCACAGAGCTAAATCATGCAAGGAAGTGACTGAGGAACAGCAGACCCAGCGAAACATTAATCGCACCGCCAATACGGGTGGCGATTTGGGCGAACGGCATCAGGTTCATGCGGTTGCCGGACGTCAGTATCGCCACGTCACCGGTGCCACCCTGGCCACTCTGACAGCAGGAGACAATCGCCACATCAATCGGGTGCATGCCAATCTTTTTACCAACAAAAAAGCCGGTCGCCACCAGCGCCGAGACGGTGCTGACAATCACCAGCAGATTGTCGATGGTGAAGGCGTTTACCAGCTCCTGCCACGGAGTAATCGCCACGCCGACGGCAAACAGGATCGGGTAGGTCACCGCCGTACGGAAGAATTTGTAGACCATCTGCGACCCTTCTTGCAGGCGCGGAGAGACGCCGTTGACCAGCTTAAGCAGCACCGCCAGAAACAGCATTCCCACCGGGGCCGGCAGCCCTATCATTTTCTGCCCGAGCATGCCGAGCATATACAGCAGCACCGCCAGCAGCGCCCCCGAAGCCAGGGTCGTGACATCGGTCTTCGTATCGACATCCTGGGTTTCACGATGCGTTTCGTTGCTGCGGTTTGGCATCAGCTGGCCTTCACCGGTCAGATGCGGGAAACGTTTACCCAGCTGATTCAGGCAGCCGGAGATCACAATCGCCGTCAGACTGCCCAGCATCACCATCGGCAATACCCGGCCTAACGCAACACCCTGATCCATATGCATCAGCGCGGCATAGCCAATAGAGAGTGGAATAGCCCCTTCCCCGACGCCACCGGCCATAATCGGCAGGACAATAAAGAAGAACACCTGAAACGGTTCCAGCCCAAGAGCGGTTCCGACGCCAACACCGACCAGCATCCCTACAATCTCACCACACACCATCGGGAAAAAGATACGCAGAAAGCCCTGAATCAGGGTGGTCCGGTTCATGCTCATGATGCTGCCAACGATAATGCAGCAAATATAGAGATAAAGGATGTTGGTGGATTTGTAGAATTTGGTGGTGGATTCCACCACCACATCCGGCAGCAGGCCGTAGTGAACCAGCGCGGAAGGGATAAAGGTGGCGCAGATTGCTGCCGCCCCTAGTTTGCCGAGGATCGGCAGGCGTTTGCCAAATTCACCACAGGCAAAACCGAAAAACGCCAGCGTCGCGACCATCACCACTATATCGCTCGGCAGCTTGCCATTAAGGCAGTCGAGGGCAATCAATCCCCCGGCTAACAGAAAAAGCGGTAACGGGATAATCCCGACTTTCATGGTGTCCATCACGTGCCACCAGCGCTGTTTCAGCGTCGCTTTTGGCGTATTGATGGGGTCGAGGGTCGCAGAGAATGCATTGTCTGTGGTGCTCATAGGTTTTGGCCCTTTCGTTATTATTCATTTTCAGAGTAGGGAGCCTGAGGCAGAGTTAATGTGAGGCGCGGCGGATTAGAAATGAAGTTTTAATGGTCACTATGGTTTTTATGGTTTCTATTCATCTACGTGATATTTATCTGATTTATTAGCGTGGTTTTTATGGTTTTTATGCTCTCTTGCTGGCGACATGACCCGGCGAGCACAGACGATATGCCCCGCCACCGCTACCCACAGCAGGATCGGGCTGTTGCCGCGCTTGTCAGTCCCGTGGAGTAAGGGGGATCGCGCGCCATCTTGATAAATATCCGCTGGTAGATAATTCTGGTGGTTCATCCAGACAAAAAGGCCCGCGCGTTTCCCGCACCATTCCTGTCGTCATCAGGAAAGAGGTTACCGTGCCGATACCACACAGACGCGGTACAGAACTTATGAAGGTTTCCTTTCAGTTTAAGCTGTTCATTTCGCTGGTGGCGTTCTTCTCCGTCCTGTTCGCCCTGCTGGGAGCCTATTACTACGTTGATGCCAGTCACCAGCTGTATCAGGAGATGAGCGCCCGCGCCAGAATACAGGCCGAAGAGATTGCGCTGATGCCGGAGCTTCGTCGCCAGGTTAGCCGCGACGATCCCCAGGCGCTGACCTCGTTTATGCGCGATATTGCCGCCCATAGCGATGCCAGCTTTATCGTGGTTGGCGATGCGCGCGGCGTGCATCTGTTCCACTCCGTTCACCCGGAATGGGTTGGTACCCGGCTGGTCGGCGGTGATAATCAGGCGGTACTGGCAGGTGAGAGCACCACCACCATCCGTAAAGGCGGGCTCGGCGTGTCGCTGCGCAGCAAGGCGCCCATCGTTAATGAAGCCGGCCAGGTGGTGGGGATTGTCTCGGTGGGCTATCTGACCAGCTATCTCGACAGCATCACCCTGGCCAAAGTGATCAATATCTTCATTGCGGCGATCCTGCTGCTGATCGCCCTGTTTATATTTTCCTGGTACTTTACCCGCAGCATTAAAAAGCAGATTTTTTCCCTGGAGCCGCGGGAGATCGGCCTGCTGGTGCGCCAGCAGAAGGCGATGATGGAGTCAATCTACGAAGGGGTGATCGTCATTGATAACCACCGGCGTATTGAAGTCATCAACCATGCGGCGCGGAGCCTGCTGGGGCTGAGCCAGCCGGCCCATCTGCTGCGCGGCAGATCCATCGACAGCGTGATTGTGCCACAGCCCTTTTTCGCCAGCGGCGACATGCTGGAGAACGACACTCACGATGAGCTGTGTCGCTTCAATCAGCTGACCGTCCTCGCCAGCCGGGTACGCATTATGCTGGAAAATTCACTGCAGGGCTGGGTGATCACCTTTCGTGACCGGGACGAAATCAACTCCCTCAGCGCCCAGTTGAGCCAGGTCAAACGCTACGTGGATAACCTGCGCATCATGCGCCACGAGCAGTTGAACCGCATGACGACGCTCTCCGGCCTGCTGCATATGGGTCACTATGACGACGCGATCCGCTATATTCAGGCCCAATCCGAACATGCGCAGGAGCTGCTGGACTTTATCTCTTCGCGCTTCAAATCGCCGACGCTCTGCGGGCTGCTGCTCGGTAAAGCCGCCCGGGCGCGGGAAAAAGGAGTGGAGCTGAGTTTCGACCCGGCCTGTCATATCGATCGCCCCCTGCCGTCCTTAATGGAGTCAGAGCTGATTTCAATTATTGGCAACCTGCTGGACAACGCCATTGAAGCCACGCAGCGTGCCGAGCTGCCGCACGAGCCGGTTGAAGTGTTAATCCAGTTAAATGCCCGGGAGCTGATGATTGAAGTGGCCGACCGCGGCATCGGTATTCACCCGGCTATCCGCGATCGTATATTTGAACGCGGCATCACCACCAAAACCCGTGGCGATCACGGCATCGGCCTGTATCTTATAGAACATTATGTCACCCAGGCGGGCGGCACCATTGAGGTCGCAGACAACGCACCGCGAGGAGCGATATTTACGCTGTTTATCCCTGCAGACGGTCCCGCCCATCCCCAACAAGAGGCCAACTATGCATCATGACCTGGTCGATGTGTTAATCATCGAAGATGAGAGTGAACTGGCGCGGCTGCATGCCGAGCTGATTCAAAAACATCCGCGGATGCGGCTGATCGGAATCGCGGCATCGCTTAGCCAGGCACGGCACATGCTCAATGCCCAACTTCCCCAGTTGGTGCTGCTCGACAACTATTTGCCCGACGGTAAAGGCGTGACCTTGATGACCGACCCGATTCTGGCGGACGCTACCTGTTCGGTGATTTTTATTACCGCCGCCAGCGATATGGAAACCTGTAGCCAGGCGATTCGTAACGGCGCCTTCGACTACATCCTTAAACCGGTGTCATGGAAGCGCCTGAGCCAGTCGCTGGAGCGCTTCGTGCAGTTTTACGATCAGCAGCGCGAGTGGAAAATCGTCGACCAGCAAAACGTCGACTCCCTCTATCAACTGCAGGCGAAGAACTACCGTACCGATAGCGGCAGCAAAGGGATCGAGGAGAAGACCCTGGCGTTGGTGCAGAGCCTGTTCAATGACCGGGAAGCACACAGTTTTTCCGTGGATGAGGTGGTGAACGATGCCGGCTTAAGTAAAACCACCGCCCGTCGCTATCTGGAGCACTGCGTGGAGATTGGCTTTCTGGAAGTGGATATGCTGTACGGTAAGATTGGTCACCCGCGACGCATGTACCGCCGCGTCGCCAGCGCCTCATAAGGCCTCTCCCGGCTGTAAGAGAGGCCCCAGGCGCTGACAGGCCCGGGGCTGGTGCTTAAAAGCCGCGTTGTTCTTTGATCAGTTCCCAGGCTTTTTGAATATCCTGCGCTTTCTGTTTTGCCATCTCCATCATTTCTGGCGGTAACCCCTTCGCCACCAGCTTATCCGGATGGTGCTCGTTCATCAGCTTACGATAAGCACGTTTCACGGTGGCGGCATCATCGGTAGGCTTCACGCCCAGCACGTTGCAGGCGTCTTCCAGCGTGGGTCCACGCTGCGCCTGCTGCCAGCCAGCGTTGCCGCCGCCCTGGCCGTAGCTGCCTTGCTGAGAACCTCCGCCGCCAAACTGAGCGCCGCCCTGCATCATGCGCAGGAACTGTTCGAACTGGGCGCGCGAGATCCCGAGTTCTTCGGCAATGACGAACAGCACATCACGTTCATTAGGATGTAACTCACCGTCGGCGAAAGCGGTCTGCAGCTGAATTTCCAGAAACATCCGAATCAAATCAAAGCGGCCGAAACAGACGCTACGCAGCTGGCGCATTTTTTCCCGCAGCGGATAATCGTCTGATTTACCTACCCGAAATGCATGCTGTGCCGCAGTACGCGACTCACCATGCAGGTTCATACGATCCATCAGGACATTGGCGACATGAATATCGGCTTCGGTGACGCGGCCTTTGGATTTGGTCAGATGCCCCATCACCTCAAAGGTGGTGGCAAAGAACAGCGCCTGGCGCTCTTGCTGGTTGGCAAACACATTGATTCTACGGCTTCGTGCGCGGTCAAAGATATGACCGACCAATAGCCCGAGTACCACGCCCCAAAAGCCTGCGCCCATCATTAACGCGACTGCAACCCCAATTATTTTACCCAAATACTGCATAGACTCCCCAATATTTACGCCGCCAGTTAAGCTATATATGACCGCACGTTACAAAGCACTGACGCTTCGGTCAATTGTGGGACATAGCCTATATTTTGCTTTATCATACTCGTCATTCTACACGGTGCCTAACGCTCGGGATCCAAACCGGCAGGATTAACACTAGCGCGATGAAGATGAGTACGTTAGGCTCTGACCGTTTGCAAGCCGCTGCCATAAGATGACGGAACAACAAATACAACGTATGAAAAAACGTATTCCCAGCCTCCTGGCCACCATGATCGCCAGCGCCTTGTACAGCCAGCAAGGCCTCGCCGCCGATCTCGCGACGCAATGTATGCTTGGCGTGCCAAGCTACGATCGTCCTCTCGTTGAAGGAAAAACCAACGAGCTACCGGTGACGATCGATGCCGATCATGCGAAGGGTAATTATCCTGACAACGCGGTATTTACCGGCAATGTCGATATTAACCAGGGCAATAGCCGTCTCCAGGCGGATGAAGTTCAACTTCATCAGCAGCAGGCTGCGGGCCAGCCTCAACCGGTACGTACGGTTGATGCACTCGGCAATGTGCACTATGACGATAATCAGGTCATTCTGAAAGGCCCTAAAGGCTGGTCAAACCTGAATACCAAAGATACCAATATCTGGAAAGGCGATTACCAGATGGTTGGCCGTCAGGGGCGGGGCACCGCAGACCTGATGAAACAGCGCGGTGAAAACCGCTACACCATTCTGGAAAACGGCAGCTTTACTTCCTGTCTGCCTGGGTCGAACACCTGGAGCGTCGTCGGGAGTGAGGTCATCCATGACCGCGAAGAGCAGGTTGCGGAAATCTGGAACGCGCGCTTTAAAATCGGCTCAGTGCCGGTGTTTTATAGCCCCTACCTGCAGCTGCCGGTAGGCGACAAACGCCGTTCTGGCTTCCTGATCCCGAACGCCAAATACAGCACCAAGAATGGCGTGGAGTTTTCACTCCCCTATTACTGGAACATTGCGCCTAACTTCGACGCAACGCTGACGCCGCACTACATGAGCAAGCGTGGCGGCGTGATGTGGGAAAACGAATTCCGCTATCTGACCAAAGCGGGCGCGGGTCTGTTCGAGTTTGACTACCTGCCTTCCGATAAAATCTACCAGGACGATCACTCCAGCGACAGCAACAGCCGTCGTTGGCTGTTCTACTGGAACCACTCGGGTGTTATCGATCAGGTATGGCGCCTGAACGCTGATTACACCAAAGTGAGCGATGCGGACTACTTTAACGACTTCAGCTCTAAATACGGTTCCAGTACCGATGGCTATGCCACGCAGAAATTCAGCGCCGGCTACGTTATTCAGAACTTCGACGCCACCGTGTCGACCAAACAGTTCCAGGTCTTTAACCGCGAATCGAGCAACTCCTACGCCGCGCAGCCGCAGCTCGACGTTAACTACTACCAGAACGATGTTGGTCCGTTTGACACCCACCTGTATGGGCAGGCGGTGCACTTCGTCAACACTAACGGCAATATGCCAGAAGCCACCCGTGTTCACTTTGAACCGACGATCAGCCTACCGCTGTCGAATGGCTGGGGCAGTATCAATACCGAAGCCAAACTGCTGGCGACTCATTACCAGCAGAGCAACCTCGATAACTACAATGCGGCCAATGGCACTGACTATAAAGAGTCCGTCAACCGTGTGATGCCGCAGTTTAAAATCGACGGTAAAATGGTCTTCGAGCGCGACATGCAGGAGGGTTACACCCAAACGCTGGAACCGCGCATGCAGTATCTGTATATCCCGTATCGTGACCAGAGCCAGATCGGTACCTACGACTCCACGCTGCTGCAATCAGACTATACCGGCCTGTTCCGCGACCGTACCTACAGCGGCCTGGATCGCATTGCTTCAGCGAACCAGCTCACCACCGGTGTCACCTCTCGCGTATATGATTCAGCTGCCGTTGAACGTTTTAATATTTCCGTTGGTCAAATCTATTATTTCACCGAGTCCCGGACCGGTGATGACAACATCAACTGGGAGAATGACGACACAACGGGTTCACTGGTATGGGCTGGAGATACTTACTGGCGCATCGCCGATAACTGGGGTTTACGCGGAGGCATTCAGTACGATACGCGTCTGGATAACGTCGCTACCGGTAATGGCACCGTGGAATACCGTCGCGATGAAAACCGCTTAATACAGCTTAACTATCGTTACGCCAGCCCGGAATACATTCAGGCCACGCTGCCTTCGTATTCCACCGCTGAACAGTACAAAAATGGTATTTCTCAGGTGGGCATGACTGCCAGCTGGCCGATTGTCGATCGCTGGTCTGTCGTCGGTGCATACTACTTTGACACCAATACCAAAAAGAGCGCCGACCAGATGTTAGGGGTCCAGTATAACTCCTGCTGCTACGCTATTCGCCTTGGCTACGAACGTAAGATCAACGGCTGGGATTCGAACGGCAACGGCGAGAGCAAATACGACAACACCTTTGGCATCAACATTGAGCTACGTGGCCTGAGCTCCAACTACGGTCTCGGCACCCAGCAGATGCTGCGTTCGAACATTTTACCGTACCAGAACTCCCTGTGATGTGGCTGGTTTAAAACGTAATCCGCACTTGCGGTTAATTGAAATGGAAAAAGTATGAAGAACTGGAAAACGCTGCTTCTCGGTATCGCCATGATCGCGAATACCAGTTTCGCTGCCCCACAGGTTGTCGATAAAGTAGCGGCTGTCGTCAATAATGGCGTTGTTCTTGAAAGCGACGTCGATGGCTTGATGCAATCGGTTAAGCTCAATGCTGGCCAGGCCGGTCAACAGCTGCCGGATGACGCGACCCTGCGTCATCAGATCCTCGAACGTCTGATCATGGACCAGATTGTTCTGCAGATGGGCCAGAAAATGGGCGTAAAAGTCACTGACGATCAGGTCGATCAGGCTATTGCTAACATCGCAAAACAGAACAACATGTCGCTGGATCAGATGCGTAGCCGTCTGGCTTACGAAGGTCTGAACTACAACACCTACCGCAATCAGATCCGTAAAGAGATGCTGATTTCGGAAGTGCGCAACAACGAAGTTCGTCGCCGTATTACCGTGCTGCCGCAGGAAGTTGAATCCCTGGCGAAGCAGATTGGCGATCAGAACGATGCCAGCACTGAACTGAACCTGAGCCACATCATGATTCCGCTGTCGGAAAACCCGTCTTCTGACGACGTAGCTGCCGCTCAGCAGCAGGCAAACTCCATCGTTGAGCAGGCACGCAGCGGCGCTGACTTCGGTAAACTGGCTATCACCTACTCTGCTGACCAGCAGGCGCTGAAAGGCGGCCAGATGGGCTGGGGCCGTATTCAGGAGCTGCCGGGGATCTTCGCCCAGGCACTGAGCACCGCGAAGAAAGGCGATATTATCGGCCCGATTCGTTCTGGCGTCGGTTTCCATATCCTGAAAGTGAACGATATGCGTGGTGGCAGCAAAAACATCTCCGTCACCGAAGTTCACGCTCGTCACATCCTGCTGAAGCCATCGCCGATCATGAACGACGACCAGGCTCGGGCGAAACTGGAGCAGATCGCAGCAGACATTAAGAGCGGGAAAACCACCTTTGCGAAAGCGGCGAAAGATTTCTCTGAAGATCCAGGCTCTGCCAACCAGGGCGGTGATTTGGGTTGGGCTACGCC
Organism: Klebsiella sp. R390; assembly: GCF_051131745.1. Classification (NCBI taxonomy): domain Bacteria; kingdom Pseudomonadati; phylum Pseudomonadota; class Gammaproteobacteria; order Enterobacterales; family Enterobacteriaceae; genus Klebsiella; species Klebsiella sp. R390. Next base: position 1,907,241 of record NZ_CP180445.1, read on the forward strand.
AGATATCTTTGACCCGGCATTCCGTGACGCTCTGTTGCGCCTGAATAAAGGCCAGACCAGCGCGCCGGTTCACTCCTCCTTCGGCTGGCACCTGATTGAACTGATGGACAGCCGTCAGGTCGACCGTACCGATGCCGCGCAGAAAGACCGCGCCTACCGGATGCTGATGAACCGTAAGTTCTCGGAAGAAGCGGCGACCTGGATGCAGGAACAACGCGCCAGCGCTTACGTCAAGGTTCTGAACAACTAATACCACGGCCTCAATATATCCCGGCAGCGTTCGGGGCGTATTGAGGCGGCGCGCCAGCGGCTCCCGGTGCCGCTCAGGCTGTGAGCGGGTCCCGCTGGCGTTGCCAAAAAAGACGTCCTGAAGGATGAAGTGTATGAATCGAGTTGTTATCACCCCCGGCGAGCCCGCCGGAATTGGCCCCGACCTTGTGGTGCAGCTTGCACAGCGCGACTGGCCGGTAGAGCTGGTGGTTTGCGCCGATGGCGCACTGTTATCTGACCGGGCCCAACAGCTCGGTCTTCCTTTATCTCTCCTGCCCTACAATGCTTCCCTTCCCGCCACAGCGCAACGCGCTGGCACCCTGACGCTCCTTCCCGTCACGTTAAACGCCCCAGTGGAACCTGGTGTACTGAATGTGGCTAACGGACACTATGTGGTGGAGACGCTGGCTCGCGCCTGCGACGGCTGCCTGAACGGTGAATTTGCAGCGTTGATTACCGGGCCGGTGCATAAGGGAAATATCAATGACGCGGGGATCGCCTTCACCGGCCATACCGAATTCTTTGAAGAGCGCTCGCACGCCAGCAAAGTCGTGATGATGCTGGCAACGGAAGAGCTACGCGTCGCCCTGGCGACGACTCACCTACCGCTGAAGGCCATCAGCGAGGCAATCACGCCGGATTTACTGCGTGAGGTGATCACCATCCTGGACCACGATCTGCGCCATAAATTTGGTATCGCCCAGCCGCATGTGCTGGTCTGCGGGCTAAATCCGCACGCCGGCGAAGGCGGACACATGGGTACCGAAGAGATCGATACCATTATTCCGGTACTGGAAGAAATGCGCGCCAGGGGTATGAATCTGAGCGGTCCGCTGCCGGCAGACACCCTTTTTCAGCCTAAATATCTCGACCATGCCGATGCGGTACTCGCGATGTACCACGATCAGGGCCTTCCCGTGCTAAAATACCAGGGCTTTGGCCGTGGCGTGAACATTACGCTCGGTTTACCCTTTATTCGAACCTCCGTTGACCACGGTACCGCGCTTGAACTGGCGGGCCAGGGAAAAGCGGATGTCGGCAGTTTTATCACGGCGCTTAATCTCGCCATCAAAATGATTGTTAATACGCAATGAATAATCGAGTCCATCAGGGCCACTTAGCTCGTAAACGCTTCGGGCAAAACTTTCTCAACGATCAGTTCGTGATCGACAGCATTGTCTCGGCCATTAACCCTCAAAAAGGGCAGGCTATTGTCGAAATCGGTCCGGGTCTCGCCGCACTGACCGAGCCGGTCGGTGAACGCCTTGACGCGCTCACGGTTATCGAGCTCGACCGCGATCTGGCCGCACGTCTGCAAACGCACCCCTTCCTGGGACCGAAGCTGACGATTTATCAGCAAGATGCCATGACCATGAATTTCGGCGAGCTGTCGCAGACCATGGGTCAGCCGCTGCGCGTGTTTGGCAACCTGCCGTACAACATCTCGACGCCGCTGATGTTCCATCTGTTCAGCTATACTGATGCCATTGCCGACATGCACTTTATGCTGCAAAAAGAGGTCGTCAATCGCCTGGTGGCCGGACCGAACAGCAAGGCATATGGTCGTCTGAGCGTCATGGCGCAGTACTACTGCCAGATTATCCCGGTACTCGAAGTGCCGCCGAGCGCCTTTACCCCACCGCCTAAAGTGGATTCTGCCGTTGTGCGCCTGGTGCCTTATCGCACGCTGCCGCATCCGGTGAAAGAGGTGCGTGTACTGAGCCGAATTACTACCGAAGCGTTCAATCAGCGTCGGAAAACGATTCGTAACAGTCTCGGTAATCTGTTCAGCGTTGACGTGCTGACCGAGCTGGGCATCGACCCGGCAAAACGTGCAGAGAATATTTCCGTGGCGCAATACTGTCAGTTAGCCAACTGGTTATCCGACAACGCGCCCACCAAGGAGAGCTAACCATGATCAATTCGCCTCGAGTTTGCGTCCAGGTGCAAAGCGTCTATATCGAATCGCAGTCTTCCCCGGAAGAGGAGCGCTACGTCTTCGCTTATACCGTCACTATTCGCAATCTGGGGCGGACTCAGGTTCAGCTTCTTGGCCGCTACTGGCTTATCACCAACGGCCACGGTCGTGAGACTGAAGTTCAGGGTGAAGGGGTTGTCGGCGAACAGCCGCATATTCCCGCAGGCGGTGAATTTCAATATACCAGCGGGGCCGTCATTGAAACGCCGCTGGGCACCATGCAGGGACATTACGATATGATCGATGTGAACGGCGTGCCGTTCTCGATCGATATCCCTGTTTTCCGTCTCGCAGTACCAACGCTCATTCACTAAATAATGTCTACATATCTTATTGGCGACGTTCACGGTTGCTACGATGAACTGATCGCGTTATTAAAGCAGGTGGCCTTTACCCCAGGGAACGATACGCTGTGGCTCACGGGCGATCTCGTCGCACGCGGCCCGGGTTCACTTGAGGTCTTACGCTACGTCAAATCTCTGGGCGATAGCGCTCGTCTGGTCCTTGGTAATCACGACCTGCATCTGCTGGCCGTTTTCGCCGGGATCAGCCGCAACAAACCGAAAGATCGCCTGAAATCACTGCTTGAAGCACCGGATGCCGACGACCTGCTCAACTGGTTACGTCGTCAGCCGCTGCTGCAAATCGATGAACAGAAAAAACTGGTGATGGCCCATGCCGGCATCACGCCGCAGTGGGATCTGGAGACGGCAAAAGAGTGCGCACGCGACGTCGAAGCCGTCCTCTCCAGCGACTCCTATCCATTCTTCCTCGACGCGATGTATGGCGATATGCCGAATAACTGGAGCAACGAGCTGAGCGGCCTTGCCCGTCTGCGCTTTATCTCCAACGCCTTTACCCGCATGCGTTACTGCTTCCCGAATGGTCAGTTGGATATGTATGCCAAAGAGGCACCGGAAAACGCCCCCGCGCCGTTAAAGCCGTGGTTTGCGATCCCGGGTCCGGTCGCCAGTGAATACAGTATTGCGTTTGGACATTGGGCTTCGCTGGAAGGCCGCGGTACGCCTGAGGGGATTTATGCCCTTGATACGGGCTGCTGCTGGGGCGGGGATCTCACCTGCCTGCGCTGGGAAGACAAGCAGTACTTTACTCAGCCATCAAACCGGCAGAAAGATCAAACCGAAGGCGACGCGATCGCGTCTTAAGTAGAGCGTCCCGGATGACCGCCAACTGGCGCTATCCGGGCAACGCTTTCGCGCGCTAAAAGCTCCCCGGCGCGCCTGACGCCACCGGGGATAGCCTTAACGGCGCTCGAGGATCTCGAAGCAGTAGCTGTGTGAATTCTGCGCGTCGGCATCATGGAATTCGCTGAATACCGATTCCCACTGGTCCGGATCGTAGTCAGGGAAATGCGTATCGCCTTCCACTTCTGCATCGATGTGGGTCAGATACAGCTTGTGCGCTTTCGGCAGAAACTGCTCATACACGCGACCGCCACCGATCACCATCATCTCGTCAACATCGCCGCAGGCAGCAATCGCTTCATCCACCGATTTCACCCACTGCACGCGATCGTCGGTGCCCGGCTGGCTGCTGATAACGATATTTTTCCGCCCTGGCAGCGGACGACCAATAGACTCCCAGGTCAGGCGCCCCATCACTACCGGCTTGTTTAACGTATTACGTTTAAACCAGGCGAGATCGGCAGGCAGGTTCCATGGCATGGCGTTTTCCATACCGATGACGCGATCTACCGCTAACGCCGCAATCAGACTGATCATTGAAAATTTCCCGAATGCAAAAAATTGCCGCCACTATACGGAAAGCGTAATACTTCGTCGACTGCGTGGAGAGTAAAGAATAAGAAAATTTTTAGATTTGCTGGCGAGCCCACGTAAGCCACGTGAACCGCCAGCTGCGGATTTAAATTGAAAACAAAATGTTAACTGTAAACAAAACGTAACAGTGCGTTTTCGCCTCAGGATGCCGGCTTATTGTCGGGTTCGTCGGCGATATTGCCGGTATGTCTACCCTCTTCGGTTCCCTGCCAGCCGTGGCGCTGAACCAACGATAAATGGTTACGATCTTCGTTGATAATCCCGGTCAACATGTCACTGGTTCGTTTGAACACCGCCACGCGAGACGCCGCATCGTTTTCCGCCATCTCGACCATCTCTTCCACCATTTTCTGGTTAAAGCGACGGAACAGATCGGCACGCTCACGCGCTTCATAGGCACCCAGTCCCAGCGCCTCCAGCGCCATACGCCCGGATTTCAGTGCCGCTTCGAAGGTTTCACGCTCCGGGGCGTCTACGCCAGCCTGACGCAGCTGGATGTAGTGATCAACATCGCGGGCGCGGGAGATAATCTGCAGATGCGGGAAGTGCTCTTTCGCCAGCTCCACCAGCTGCAGGCTGGCCTGCGGATCGTCGATGGCATTAATCAGCACTTCGGCTTTTGCCGCCCCTGCTGACTCCAGCAGATCCGCGCGCGTGGCGTCACCATAGAACACTTTCATATCAAACTTACGCAGCGTCTCCACGTGGTCCGGATCGTGATCGAGGATCACCATCTTCACCCCTCCGGAAAGCAGCACACGCCCGGCAATCTGCCCGTAACGCCCAAAGCCAGCAATAATTACCCGCGGCTGCTCTTCATCAATTTCATCGGCTTCACGCTCCTGGCCGCTGGAGGATTTCTCCAGCCGGGTCAGCAGCACCAGCAGGATCGGCGTGGCCGCCATCGACAGCGCCACCGCTAAGGTCAGCGCCTTCGCCCACTCGCTGTCCAGTACGTCCGCCAGCTGCGCTGCGCCGAAGACCACGAAGGCAAACTCACTCCCCTGCCCCAGCAGCACCGCAAACCAGCGGCGCTGCGCACGCGGCACGCCAAGCGGTTTGGCGATCGCCCACAGCATCACACCTTTAATGACCAGGAAACCGACCAGTAAAATCAGGATCCGCAGCGGATGGCTCATCAGAGTACCGAAATCGATCGACATCCCGACACCGATGAAAAACAGCCCCAGCAGCAGGCCCTTAAACGGTTCGATATCGCTTTCCAGCGCATGGCGATACTCCGAGCTCGCCAGCAGTACCCCGGCGAGGAACGCCCCCATCGCCATCGACAGCCCCACTTCCTCCAGCAACAGGCCAAAGCCGAACACCAGGAACAGGGCCACGGCGCTGAATACTTCGCGCAGGCCCGAGCGGGCCACGAAACGCAGTACCGGACGGGTGACATAGCGCCCCAGCGCCACCACCAGCACCAACGCCCCCGCGACTTTAAGCGCGGACAACGCAAAAGCGCCGAGGGTGGTGGAACCGCCGCTGGCGGCCAGCAGCGGGATCATCGCCACCAGCGGGATCGCCGCGATATCCTGAAACAGCAGAACGGCAAACGCGCTGCGCCCCATCTGCGAGACCGTCAGGTTACGTTCGTTCATCGCCTGCATGGCGATGGCCGTCGACGACAGCGCCAGGGTCATGCCAATCAGCTCCGCAACCTGCCAGCGCATCCCCAGCAGCATGCAAAACAGGCCAATCAGCGCCCCGCACACCACCATCTGTAATGCACCCCCGCCAAACACCGACGCCCGCAGTTTCCACAGACGCTGCGGGTCAAGCTCCAGGCCAATCACAAACAGCATCAGGACCACGCCAATTTCGGCAAAATGCAAAATCGCCTCGGCGTCCGTCACCAGGCGCAGGCCCCACGGCCCGATAATGCACCCGGCGATCAAATAACCCAGCACCGACCCCAGCCCAAGACGCACGGCAATCGGCACAATCAGGGCGGCAGACCCCAGATAAATCAGCGCCTGTATCAGCGTATGGCTATCCATGGTGCGCCTCCTGCCATTCAATTAAACGTTGTCGATAGTGGCGCGCCTGCGCCTGAAGGGTTTCATCATCACAGATAAACGTGCAGTGCATGGCGAACGGCGGCAGCCACTTCATGCCGCAGTACAGCCCGGTGGCCTGTAGCGGCTGGGACAGCACTTCAAAGCCAGGAAATGCACCGATATCGAAGTGGCTCTCGCCGCCGCCGGTGGTCACCGCCCACATCAGGGATTTTCCCTGCAGCGCAATACCGTTATGACCGTAAGCCCAACCGTGCGACAGCACCTTATCCATCCACAGCTTCATCAGCGGCGGAACGCTGTACCACTGCATCGGATGCTGCCAGATAATCAGATCGGCTTTCGCCAGCGCCGCCTGTTCGGCGGCGATGTCGATGTTAAAGTCGGGGTAAAGTTGATAGAGGGAGCGTATTTCTACGCCATCCAGCGTCCTTGCCTGCTCCAGCATCCGCTTATTCGCATGCGAGTGATGCGGATAGGGATGGGCATAAATTATCAGAATCATTGATTAGCCTGCGTTAACTCTCGTTGTAATCTGCAAGAGTGTAGTCAGTTAATCGAAGCGCTTACAATCATAACCTGATTTTATGTCTGCGGACTGCCGGCCTTATGTGGCTGCGGGCTGGCGGTAACCTCGGGTTCGCTGACGTCGAGATCGCAGCGTTTCGGCAGCAGGAAGGTCATGGTCCCGGCAATGATTAGCGATCCCGCCAGGGCGCAAACCGCCACGTTCTGGCCATACAGATAGATCATCACCCCCACCAGATAGGGACCGCAGAATCCGCCAAGGTTACCGAGGCCATTTATCACCCCGCGAGCGCTACCGGCCACTTCCGCAGAGGCGATCCGCCCCGGCATCGACCAGAACGGGCTGGTGGCTGATTTGAGGAAAAAGCCGCAAATCACCAGTGCGATATAGGCCGCCACGACGTGCTCACGCAACAATACCGAGGCCACTAGCGCCGCCGCAAAGCTATAAAGCGAGAAGCGCACCCACAGACGACGTTTACCGCTGCGATCGCTGAATAACGAAATGACATAAATCCCGGCAAGCGTCGCCACGAACGGCAATACCGCAAGAAGACCCACGCTGGCCATACTGCCGCCGGTCAGCCCTTTGAGGATGGTCGGCAGCCACAGGGTGTAGCCGTAATCGCCGGTCTGATAGAAGAAGTTGAGGATCACCAGTTTCATCAGTCCGCCGTTGCGGAAAACATCTTTGACCGGCGCCTTGCTGACTGCGTCTTCCGCCAGTTTCGCCGCCCGCTCGGCGGCCAGCGTCGTGACCAGGTAGTGACGCTCTTTTTCCGGTAGCCAGCGGGCCTCTTCCGGACGGTCGCTGATCATGAACCACCATACCGCCAGCACCACCACCGACAGCAGACCTTCGATAATAAACAGCCAGCGCCAGTCAAGCGCGGCGATGATCGCCCCGGATACCGGTGCGGTCAGCATGCCGCCCAATGGAGCGAACATCATCACGAAGGCGTTGGCGCGCCCCAGCTCTTTTTCCGGGAACCAGTTGCTGACCATCGTCAGGACCACCGGCAACATGCCGCCCTCAGACACGCCGAGGATAAAACGCAGCACCAGCAGTTGATATTCATGAGTCACAAAGCCGGTAGCAACCGAAACCACCGCCCAAGCCATCAGCGACCAGGCAATAAAACGTTTACCGCTGCCGTTTACCGCAATTCGCCCACCGGGTATTTGTAGAAATAAATAGCCAATAAAAAAGATGCCGCTGGCAACACCGGCCATCTGGCTGGTAATACCTAAGTCCTCTTCCATTCCACCGGGTAATGCGAAACTAATATTAACCCGGTCCATAAACGAAATAATACAGGCGATCAACACCGGCGTAATAATACGCCACCAGCGGGTGCTGGGAATTTTATCATTCATATTTCGCGCTCTCTATGCAGAGGTTATTGTTGTCATTAAATACGAGCTGGGTACAGAAATAAGAGAGAGAAATTAATTAATCGCGTTCGGTAATGGCGCGTCAGCAAAATAAGCCGCCACGTTGGCAAAAACCACATCACTCATTTTCTGTCGGGTTTCATGGGTCGCACTGGCCACGTGCGGCTGCAGCACGACGTTATCGAGCGCAATCAGCGCCGCCGGCACATGCGGTTCATCTTCAAACACGTCGAGAGCCGCCCCGGCGATAACACCGTTTTGTAACGCCTGAATCAACGCTTTCTCATCCACCAGCGAGCCGCGGGCGATGTTGATCAGCCATGCCTGTTTCGGCATGACGTTAAACACCGAATAATCGATCAGCCCGCGATTGGCTTCGCCACCGGAGGCTGCAATCACCAGGAAATCGCTCTCGTGGGCCAGGGTATGCAGATCGGCGCACCACTGATAATCAAGCCCCGGCACCGGTTTGCGGTCGGTGTAAAGCACCTGCATGTCGAAGCCGCGGGCGCGACGGGCAATCGCCTGGCCGATATTCCCCATCCCCAACAGACCAATGCGTTTACCACTGACCTGAGTTGCCAGCGGCATCCCGCCCTTCTCCCAGCGCCCTTCCCGGACAAAGCGATCGCCCTGGCACAGATTGCGGGACGCGGCCAGCAGCAGCCCCATCGCCAGGTCCGCTACGTCATTGGTCAGCACGCCGGAGGTGATGGAGATCTTAATCTGTCTGCTACGTGCATATTCCACATCAACGGCATCAGTGCCGACGCCGAAAATGGCAATCAGGCCAACGTGCGGCAGCAACTCAAGGACGCTGTTTTGCACCCCGATGTCTCCACGGGTAACGACAACGGCGATGTTCTCGCCTTGTTCACGCAGAAAACTTATCGGATCGTCCTGCTCGTACAGACGCAGCAGCGGGAAATGGGCCGCCAGTTGCTCCTGCAGTGCATCAATAACGGGGGCCACTAAAAGGACGGCGCGGGTAAGAGTACTCTTCATCAGATCACCTGTTTGACGGTTCGTTACGACGGTAGTCACTATCAAACGGGTTTTTAGCAGGGCGTTTTGCGATCTGTATCACGCTGAATCGTGTTAAAAATAGCTGTTACCCTCTACGTGATCCCTAAGACAAAACCAGCGTATCCGGCTGCGACGCGGGACATGGCGTTAACGGTTTGCTAACACCGTGGCGTCGCACGTTAGACGGGGTTAGATCGTTTCCCCCAGTGACAGGCGGTAGTGCAGGTCAACTTTCTCGATGGTTGGCAGTCCTTTGATTTTTTTGATTAAAATCTCAGTAGCGACCTTACCCATCTCAAAGCGCGGAGTCAGCACGCTGGCCAGCCGCGGGGTGATGATCTGGCCGATCTCCAGACCATGAAAGCCGGCGATCGCCAGCTCCTGCGGGACATTGATACCCGATGCAAGGCACTCCTGTAACACCCCAACCGCCAGGTCATCATTGGTACAGAGGATCCCGTCCATGGTGGCATACATCTGCCGCGCCAGATTCATCATGCCGGTGCCGATCGACACCGACGACACCTTATTCGGTGCAATACGCCCGGTCGCCAGTCCGGCATTCTCCATCGCCTGGCAATAGCCAGCGTAGCGCTGCTCGTCGCGCACGTCAGACATCGAGCCGAAATAGATAATATGCCGCTTGCCGCTCGCCAGCAGCATCGTGGTCATGTCAAAACCGGCTTTGAAGTTATCGAACCCGACGTTGATGCGCCCGGGATTCTCCGCCAGCCCCATCACTTCGGCGATGGGAATTTTGGCGGCGTTGAGGTACTTATCCGCCCGCAGGGTGTGAACCGACTCGGTCAGCAGCAGGCCTTTGACATGAAACGCCAGCACCGCCGCGATCTGTTCCTCTTCGCGCTGGCGGTCGTAATCGTAGTTGACCACCAGCGTCTGGTAGCCATGCGCCGCGGTCACCGATTCGATCCCCGCCAGCAGGTCGGCGAAGATTTGGTTATGAAAAGAGGGAATTAAGACGCCAATGCGCGGGACGACGACGCTGGTCATCGCCGGATTATCGGGATCGGGTTCATAGCCGATTTCCGCAATCACGCTGGCGATACGTTCTGCGGTCTCCGGTTTGACTTTGTCCGGCGTACGTAAATAGCGGCTGACGGTCATCTTGGTTACGCCAGCCAGCGCTGCAATATCATTGAGCGTAATGCGTTGTGCTTTCATCTATCGACCCGTCAAATACATCCACTGCATCAGGCCATTATGCCTGCCGTTCAGGAAAAAGAGAATCACGCCATTCTGCGCTTAACCCCTTGAGCCGCGGTAATTTCCACCCGACATCACGTTTAGCGTAACCCCTTTTCGTAACACCCTTTTGAGTGATCTTCATCACAGATTTACCCGACAAAAATCCGTGAGATAGAGCACAGGTTGTTGCGGGTCATGTTTTGCCATCAGCGGCATTAACACGCACCACATCATTTATATTCAGCCGTTAATCAGGATATCAAGATGAAAGATCTTTTCAGCTTACAAGGCAAACGTATTTTAATTACTGGCGCAGGACAAGGAATTGGTTTTGTCATGGCGCAAGGCCTTGCACAATATGGCGCAGAAATTATTGTCAACGATATTTCGGCGTCTCGTGCGGATGATGCGGTCATGAAATTACGTGATGAAGGTGCTATCGCCCACACCGCGGTATTTAATGTCACCGATGCCGACGCGGTAGAAAATGCGATTGCGAAAATTGAAACCGATATCGGTGCAATTGACGTGTTATTTAATAACGCAGGTATTCAGCGCCGTCACCCTTTTACCGAATTTCCGGTGCAGGAATGGCATGACGTTATTTCCGTCAACCAGACCGCGGTATTCCTGGTCTCCCAGGCGGTAGCCAAACGCATGGTCAGCCGCCGGCGCGGCAAGATCGTCAACATCTGCTCCATGCAGAGCGAACTGGGTCGCGACACCATTACCCCGTATGCCGCCGCCAAAGGCGCAGTGAAGATGTTGACTCGCGGCATGTGCGTCGAACTGGCGCGCGATAATATTCAGGTCAACGGTATTGCGCCGGGCTATTTTAAAACCGCCATGACCCAGGCCCTGGTGGACGATCGGGCCTTTACCGACTGGTTATGTAAACGCACGCCTGCCGCACGCTGGGGCGATCCGCAAGAGCTGGTTGGCGCCGCCGTGTTTCTCTCCTCCAAAGCATCCGATTTCGTCAATGGACATCTGTTATTCGTCGACGGCGGCATGCTGGTTGCCGTCTGATTAAGGAGCGCATTATGGCAGGGCAATGCATTATTTTGATGGGCGTATCGGGCACCGGGAAGACCACCGTGGGTCAGGCGCTGGCCCAGGCGCTTGGCGCTAAATTTATCGACGGTGACGATCTTCATCCCCGGCAGAACATCGTCAAAATGGCCGCCAGTCAGCCGCTGGATGATAACGATCGCCAGCCGTGGCTGGAACGCATTGGCGATGTGATTTTCAGCCTTGGGCAGAAGAACGAATCCGGCGTGCTGGTATGCTCGGCGCTGAAAAAGCGCTACCGCGACCAGCTGCGCGAGGGGAATCCCCATTTACGCTTCCTGTGGCTGACCGGCGACTACGACTGCATTTTGCAACGGATGCAGGCACGTAAGGGCCACTTTATGCCGGAGGCCCTGCTGCGCAGCCAGTTTGCCGCGCTGGAAACCCCAGACGCCAGCGAAGGCGATATCGTCGCGGTGGATATCGCCCCCGATGTCGCGAGCATTGTGGCGCACTCCATCACATTACTTAACCCGCAACCCACGCAGGGAGTCCCGGCATGATTATCGATACCTTAAGCGCCGCCGCTAAAAACAACTTTTATCCGCCGGTTATCCGCAAAGCGTTACAGGCGGTACTGCAGCAGGAGCCGCACGCTCTGCCACCGGGGAAATACACCGTCGATGGCGATAATCTGTTTTTTACCGTTGTCGAAGGCAGCACGAAACCGCTGGCGGAACAGCGCCCGGAGTTCCATCGTCAGTACATCGATATTCATATTGTGCTGCAAGGCGAGGAGATTATCGGGGCCGGTAATAAGGGCCTGGAGATTGTCCCGGACGGGCCGTTTAAGGACGCCCACGATATTGGCTTTTGTGAGGGGATCAGCAGCGAAACGCTGATTCATCTGCATCCTGAAGAGCTGGCCGTCCTGTTTCCCGGTGAGCTGCATCGGCCAATGAGCGCCATGGATGCCGGCGCTCCGCTGCGCAAGATTATCGTCAAAATTGACCACGCGCTGCTTTAATCAGCCAGCCATCGGCCCCGCAGCCTTCCATGCGGGGCCACATAATTTGTCTCTTAGTTATCCAGTTCATCCATCGACTTAACCTGATCGCGATTGATCTGTTCGGTACGGCCGGTTTCCGCATTTTTGTAAGACACCATGCCGGTATCATCATCCACCTGCGGTTTGCCATCGGTCACAATGGTTTTGCCATCGGTAGTTTTCAGCGACTGATTGGATGAACACCCGGCGACGGTAAACAGTGCAGCGGCGGCGAAAACAGCAGCGGTGAGGGGTTTATTGTATTGCATCGTGTTTCTCTCCCGTTATTCAGTCAAATTAATCATTTCCTAACCACTTCAGGCTAGCTGACCAAACCGGGAGAGAACACCAGAACTCTCCGAAGTGGTGTTTTCACGCGGATGTCCTTGTTTTTGTTTAAAGCCGATCGCTGTGCAAAAAAAACGCCCCCGGTGTCGACCACCGGAGGCGCTTTTTACGGGCAGCTAAGATTACTTCTTAATCTGCGCGTGCATTTCCTGTACCGAGGTGACTTTCTCGATAGCGTTGGCGTTCAGCGCCATTGCCGTCGCGAAACCGCCGTTCAGGGTGGTGTCGTAATGGACTTTGTACTGCAGGGCGCTGCGGCGAATCAGCTTGGAGTCTTCAATCGCCTGACGACCTTCGGTGGTGTTGATGATGTAGGTGTATTCGCCATTCTTGATACGGTCCTGAATGTGCGGACGGCCTTCATGCACCTTGTTCACCAGACGTGGGTTGATACCGGCTTCACCCAGCACAATCGCGGTGCCGTGGGTAGCATCCAGTTCGAAACCAAACTTCAGCAGTTTCGCTGCCAGGTCAACCACACGCTCTTTGTCACCTTCACGAACGGAGAGCAGCGCGCGCCCCTGTTTTTTCATGGTTGAGCTGCTGCCCAACTGCGCTTTGGCGAACGCTTCGGCGAAGGTACGCCCTACGCCCATCACTTCCCCGGTAGAGCGCATTTCTGGCCCTAACAGCGGGTCAACGCCCGGGAATTTGTTGAACGGCAGCACCACTTCTTTCACCGAGTAATACGGCGGGATAATCTCTTTGGTTACGCCCTGCTGTGCCAGAGTCTGGCCAGCCATCACGCGCGCCGCCACTTTGGCCAGCGGGATACCAGTGGCTTTCGAGACGAACGGGACGGTACGTGCCGCACGCGGGTTGACTTCAATCAGGTAGACTTCGTTGTTCTTCACCGCGAACTGGACGTTCATCAGGCCACGAACCTGCAGTTCGAAGGCCAGCTTCTGCACCTGCTCGCGCATCACATCCTGAATTTCCTGGCTCAGGGTGTAGGCCGGCAGAGAACACGCGGAGTCGCCGGAGTGTACGCCAGCCTGTTCGATGTGCTCCATGATGCCGCCAATCAGCACCATTTCGCCGTCGCAGATCGCGTCAACGTCAACTTCTACCGCGTCATCAAGGAAGCGGTCCAGCAGCACCGGCGCATCGTTAGAAACGCTGACTGCGGTCTGGAAGTAGCGACGCAGGTCGGCTTCGTCGTAGACGATTTCCATCGCCCGACCACCGAGGACGTAGGACGGACGTACCACCAGCGGGTAGCCAATCTCTTTTGCCTTCTCAACGGCCATCTCGATGGCGGTAACGGTGGCGTTAGCCGGCTGCTTCAGCTTCAGACGGTCAACCGCCTGCTGGAAACGCTCGCGGTCTTCCGCACGGTCAATCGCATCCGGGCTGGTGCCGATAACCGGTACGCCAGCCGCTTCCAGCGCACGCGCCAGTTTCAGCGGAGTCTGGCCGCCGTACTGCACGATGACGCCTTTCGGCTTCTCGATACGGACGATTTCCAGCACGTCTTCCAGGGTGACCGGTTCAAAGTACAGACGATCAGAAGTGTCGTAGTCGGTCGACACTGTTTCTGGGTTACAGTTGACCATAATGGTCTCGTAACCGTCTTCACGCAGCGCCAGCGAGGCGTGTACGCAGCAGTAGTCGAATTCGATACCCTGACCGATACGGTTCGGGCCGCCGCCGAGGACCATGATTTTATCGCGGTCAACGGACGGGTTCGCTTCACACTCTTCGTCGTAGGTGGAGTACATGTAGGCGGTGTCGGTCGCAAATTCCGCCGCACAGGTATCCACGCGCTTGTAGACCGGATGCAGATTGTACTGGTCGCGCAGCTTGCGGATTTCGCCTTCACGCACGCCCGCCAGTTTTGCCAGACGCGCGTCGGCAAAGCCTTTGCGCTTAAGCTGGTGCAGGAAGTCAGCGGTAAGGCCGGTGATACCGAGCTCGGTCACTTTCTCTTCCAGACGTACCAGCTCTTCGATTTGCACCAGGAACCAACGGTCGATGTTGGTCAGGTTGAAGACGCCATCCACAGACAGCCCGGCACGGAATGCATCGGCGATGTACCAGATACGCTCGGCGCCAGCGTCTTTCAGCTCGCGGCGGATTTTGGTCAGCGCTTCCGGGTCGTCGAGGCTCACTTTCGGGTCGAAACCGGTGGCGCCCACTTCGAGGCCACGCAGCGCTTTCTGCAGAGATTCCTGCTGGGTGCGGCCAATCGCCATTACTTCACCCACAGATTTCATCTGCGTGGTCAGACGGTCGTTCGCGCCCACGAATTTTTCAAAGTTGAAGCGTGGAATTTTGGTGACGACGTAGTCGATGGATGGTTCGAACGATGCCGGGGTACGACCGCCGGTGATGTCGTTCATCAGCTCATCCAGGGTGTAACCTACCGCCAGTTTCGCCGCCACTTTTGCAATCGGGAAGCCGGTCGCTTTCGATGCCAGTGCGGAGGAGCGTGATACGCGCGGGTTCATTTCGATAACAATCAGGCGACCATCTTTCGGGTTCACCGAGAACTGAACGTTAGAGCCGCCGGTTTCCACGCCGATTTCACGCAGTACCGCCATCGAGGCGTTACGCATCACCTGATACTCTTTGTCGGTCAGGGTTTGCGCCGGCGCCACGGTGATGGAGTCACCGGTGTGAATCCCCATGGCGTCGAAGTTTTCGATGGAGCAGACGATGATGCAGTTGTCATTCTTATCGCGCACCACTTCCATTTCGTACTCTTTCCAGCCGATCAGCGATTCATCAATCAGCAGCTCGTTGGTCGGAGAGAGATCCAGACCGCGGGTACAAATTTCTTCGAACTCTTCGCGGTTGTAGGCGATGCCGCCGCCGGTACCGCCCATGGTGAAGCTCGGGCGAATGATGCACGGATAGCCCACATCGGCAGCAACGGCCAGCGCTTCTTCCATCGTGTGTGCAATACCAGAACGCGCGGTATCAAGCCCAATTTTCTTCATCGCCACATCGAAGCGACGGCGGTCTTCTGCTTTATCAATCGCATCGGCGGTGGCGCCAATCATGGTCACGCCGAACTCTTCCAGCACGCCCTGACGTTCCAGCTCCAGCGCACAGTTCAGCGCCGTCTGGCCGCCCATAGTCGGCAGAACCGCGTCCGGGCGCTCTTTTTCAATGATTTTACGAACCACTTCCCAGTGAATCGGCTCAATGTAGGTCGCATCGGCCATTTCCGGGTCGGTCATGATGGTGGCCGGGTTAGAGTTCACCAGGATGACGCGGTAACCTTCTTCGCGCAGGGCTTTACAAGCCTGAGCGCCAGAGTAGTCAAATTCACAAGCCTGGCCGATAACGATCGGGCCAGCGCCAAGAATCAGGATGCTTTTTATGTCTGTACGTTTTGGCATGGCTTTTTTCTCCTGATTATTTCGCGGACTGGCGGTACTGCTCAATTAACTCAATAAAATGGTCGAACAACGGCGCGGCATCATGCGGGCCTGGGCTCGCTTCCGGGTGTCCCTGGAAGCTGAACGCCGGTTTGTCAGTGCGGTGGATGCCCTGCAGGGTGCCGTCGAACAGTGACTTGTGGGTCACGCGCAGGTTAGCCGGCATAGATGCCTCGTCGACCGCAAAACCGTGGTTCTGTGCGGTAATCATGACCACGTCATTATCGATATCTTTGACCGGGTGGTTGCCGCCGTGGTGGCCGAACTTCATCTTCACGGTCTTCGCTCCGCTCGCCAGCGCCAGCAGCTGATGGCCGAGGCAGATGCCGAACACCGGAACGTCGGTCTCGAGGAATTTCTCAATCGCGTCGATAGCGTAATCGCACGGCGCCGGGTCACCAGGACCGTTGGACAGGAAGATCCCGTCCGGATTCATCTTCAGCACCTCTTCCGCAGAGGTTTGTGCCGGCACGACGGTCAGGCGACAGCCGCGGTCTACCAGCATGCGCAGAATGTTGCGTTTGGCACCGAAATCGTAGGCCACAACGTGGAACGGCAGTTCGCTTTCCGCTTTCGCTTCCGGCAGGTCGCCCGCCAGCGTCCAGCTTCCTTGCGTCCAGGTGTAGGTTTCTGAAGTGGTGACTTCTTTTGCCAGGTCCATGCCGTTCAGGCCCGGGAACGCTTTGGCTTTTTCCAGCGCCAGCTGTGCATCCAGGTTATCCCCTACGATGATGCAGCCGTTCTGTGAGCCCTTTTCGCGCAGCAAACGGGTCAGCTTACGGGTATCGATATCGGCAATCGCCACGATGTTATGGCGCTTCAGGTAGGAAGAAAGGTCTTCAGTATTGCGGAAGTTGCTGGCAATCAGCGGCAGGTCACGAATAATCAGACCCTGAGCATGTACCTGAGAAGATTCTTCATCGGCGGCATTGGTGCCGACATTACCGATATGGGGATAAGTAAGAGTGACAATTTGGCGGGAATAGGAGGGATCAGTGAGGATTTCTTGATAACCGGTCATTGAAGTATTGAAAACGACTTCCCCAACCGCCGTGCCCGTTGCCCCGATGGCCCGACCGTGAAACTGGGTTCCGTCTTCCAGAACCAATAGCGCTGACTTAATCAAAACACCCTCCAGAGAATATTCACTCACTTTATTTGCATATTAATGCATAGCGATAGCACGAATCAATGCAAATTTGCTTACCTATGGATTTCTGGCAAACGGCGGCATTCTGGAGAGATGTCGGGCAAAAGTCAACTTAAAGCCGATATTTTTAATCTATTTTTACGTCACTGGGCACTTCGCAGTGCTTTAGCAGGCAAAAAGATCAACTAACTATGCTAAGAAAACGCTTGCGGACCAGGAAGATTGAAAAAATGCGGGTCTGAGTGTGAAAAAGTAGACCAGATGGTCAAAATTTACAATAACACAACAGAAAAAGAAGATATAACGTGAAATTATAAAGGATTAACCAAGAAATATTAATGAAACAACTAAAAATAAAAAGGGCAATAAAACATTGCCCTTTGCAATCAATCACATATTGAATGCAACAACCACATCACGATGGGTAATAAACCTTATAAACTGTTTAATTCCAGGACGTCTCGCATATCAAAAAGCCCTGATTTCTTGCTTTTCAGCCACAATGCGGAACGAACGGCGCCATTGGCAAACGTCATCCGGCTGGAGGCTTTATGGCTGATTTCAATGCGCTCGCCGATATCGGCGAACATCGCGGTATGTTCCCCGACGATGTCACCCGCGCGCACGGTGGCAAAGCCGATGCTGCCCGGTACGCGCTCTCCGGTATAGCCTTCACGGCTATAGACCGCACAATCCTTCAGATCCTTGTCCAGCGCACCGGCAATCGCCTCGCCCATCGCCAGCGCTGTGCCTGACGGCGCATCGACCTTGTGGCGGTGGTGAGCTTCGATAATTTCGATATCAGTATAGTCACCCATGACCTTCGCCGCTTTTTCCAGCAGCTTCAGCATGACGTTAACGCCGACGCTAAAATTCGCCGCGAAAACAATGGCAATATCCTGCGCGGCATCGCGAATGGCTTGTTTTCCCGCGTCATCAAAACCCGTTGTACCAATTACCATCCCTTTCGCGTGCTCACGGCAAAACGCCAGGTGGTTTAAGGTGCCTTCCGGGCGGGTAAAATCGATCAGCACGTCAAAATCATCTTTGACTGCGGTCAGGCTACTTTGCACCGTGACGCCCATGTGGCCTGCGCCTGCCAGTTCGCCCGCGTCGCTGCCGAGCAGGGAGGAGCCTTTGCGCTCCAGCGCCGCGCCCAGCGCCACGCCGTCCATCTGCTGTACCGCTTGAATCAACTGGCGTCCCATCCGGCCGCCCGCGCCCGCGATGGCCACGCGGATTTGTGCATCATGCATAGCTATTCTCTTTTGTTAACTTCACGTAAATAGTTTTCAGAGTAACCAGCCCAACGGTGGGCCGCTACTCAAAAACACCGATAATTAGAAATTTATGACAAACCGCGATCGATATCAGTAAAAACTATAAGCAGGCAGGCAAAATTGCCAGACAGCGCTGGCAGGAAATATGGGGGTTTTATCGTGGAAATGGGCTGATACGCTGCAACATTGTTGCTATTCCAGCGTGTAGTTAACGATTAACTGCCCTTTTTTCATTTTCACCTGCAGTATCGTCACCTTGCCAAGTTCTGCCAGGCTCGCGACGTGCGTACCGCCACAGGGATAGCTCAGCATGTCGCCGAACCCGACCTTGCGCAGGCCATCAGCAAAAGAGATCTGACGCGGCAAATTCTCCGCCTGCCAGATTTCAACCTGCTCCAGCAGCGCGCCGGCTTCAGGCAGCGACGCCTTCGCGCCTGCATTGAAGGTGATCCGCCCTTCACCAGGCCAGTGATGAGCCTTAATGGGCTGCCAGCCAAAGCGTTCTCCGGCCTGACCAATCAGATGCCCCGCAGAATGCAGCCGGGCGTGCAGGTGCCTTTCGGCAGCACTCACCCGAATGGTGACCTCCCCCAGGGGCAGCGGCTGCGAAACAATATGCACAATGCCATCGCCGCGTGCGCTCACGCTCTCTACAAGAGTATCGCCGATCCAGCCGCGATCGGCCGGTTGCCCGCCGCCCTGCGGGTGAAACAGGGTCTGATCCAGGGTGATGGCGTAGCGACCATCGGCTTCAGGCTGGCAGTTCACTACCTGTGCGCGCCCTTCGGTCGCATCGCTGGTGTAATAAAGTCGTTCAGTCATGGTTGTCCTCCTCGCTGTCAGGACAGTATATTGATATTACGCATGACGATAATCCTGTCATCCATCAATGGACCTTTGCCTGATGAGCACAAATGAATCTTAGTTTACTGCCCGACCTTGCCCTGTTTGTGCAGATTGTCGACCACGGCAGCTTCTCCGCCGTCGCCCGGCTCAACGGGGTAACCCCATCGGCTATCAGTCGCAGCGTCACGCGGCTTGAACATGAGATGGGTTGCAAACTGCTGCAACGCAGTACACGTAAATTACGCCTGAGCGAGGCCGGGGAATCAGTCTATCGCCACGCGCTGGACATGCTGGCGTCCGCCCGTCAGGCGATGGACTCCGCCAGCAGTACCCAGCAGGTAGCGCAGGGCAAGCTCACGCTCAGCGTGCCCAAAGCCGTCGGCCGTTTCGTGATCCATCCGCTGATGACCGAGTTTTTCGACCGCTATCCAGAAGTGGATGTCTGCCTGCGGCTCGAAGACCGCTATCTGGATTTGATTGATGATGGTATCGATCTGGCGCTGCGCATTACCCAAACGCCTTCTCCAGGGCTGCATGGCAAGCCGTTAATGCCGGTGACGCACATTATCTGCGCCACTCCAGACTACTTACGCCAGCACGGCACGCCGCAGACGCCGGCTGACCTGCGCGATCACAGCTGTATTAGCCTCGGCGAAACGCCGGCCGACTCACGCTGGAAATTCCGTCTGGCGGGAAAAACGGACACGATTCAGACTCACGGACGCTACGCCGCCAACCACACTGCGGTCCGTCTTGACGCGGTGAAGCAACATCTGGGGATCGGCAGCCTGCCGTTGTTTACCGCCCGCGAAGCGCTGGAGCGCGGGGAGATCGTACAGGTTCTGGCAGAATGGGAGTTTATCAGCAGCTATAGCGGTCAGCTGTGGCTGCTGTGGTCGGGCAATAAACATATGCCCGCCAGAATGCGGGCCATGATCGATTACCTGAGCGAGAAGATTTACCGTCGCTAGCGCCGCTACGGTGCCAGAGACAGGACCTCCGCAGCCCAGCGCTGGAATCCGGCGACATCCAGATCCAGTGCCACCTGAGCGTTCGCAGGCTGTCCCAGGCGTCCTTCGATGTCGACGACGGTAGTGCCGGCGGTCCAGGTTCCTTGCGTTTCTACCGCCACAAAACACGGCTTGAGCGTAAACAGTTCCGGGCGAACCAGCCACGCAATCGCACACAGGTCATGCATGCGCAGGCCGCTACTCATGCTGCCACTGCGATAATGGCTGAATAACGCATGGAGCATTTTACCGGTCTTGTTCAACGCCGGCAGCGTCGCCAGATAGTCCGGCGCTAACAGTGCCTGGTTCGTCACGTCCAGACCGCACATGACGATCTCCAGACCGCTGCGGAACACCTGGGCTGCCGCCTCCGGGTCAATGGCAATATTAAACTCCGCGTTGGGCGTGAAGTTACCACGCCCGGCCGACCCGCCCATGATCACCAGTCGGCGAATATTAAAGCGGCATTCCGGATACTGCGTCAGCAGCAGCGCAATATTGGTCAACGGGCCAATCGCCACCAGCGTGATCGGCTCAGGTGCATGCATCAGCGCATCGCGAATCGCCTGGAAGGCCGGTTTCGGCAGCGGCTGGCAATCGTGTTCGACAAAATCATACCCTTCCATGCCGGATTCACCGTGCACCGAGGCAGCATCGCGTAGCGGACGTACCAACGGCATTGACGCTCCCTGAGCAAGCGGCACATCAGCTCCCCAGAAATGCAGCAGCTGCAGCGCGTTGCGGGTCGTTTTTTCCACCGACACGTTGCCTGCTACGGTGGTCATCAATTGCAGATCCAGCTCGGGGGCAAACAACGCCGCGGCTATTGCCGCCGCATCGTCGATGCCGGGATCGGTATCAAGAATGATCGGTAAGCGCATTGTTTCTCCAAAAAAAATGCCAGACATTGAGTCTGGCATCTTCTCACAACAGGGGACGAAAGAACTTATTCTACTTCACGGACGTCAACCCGCAGCTCTTTCGGCACTTCGAAAACAATGTTCTCTTCACGGCCTTCCAGCGGCACCGCTTCACCGCCGCCCAGCTCCTGGAGGCGCGAAATGACGTTCTGTACCAGAATATCCGGTGCCGATGCGCCCGCGGTCACGCCCACGCAGGTGGCTGTTTTGACCCACGCTTCCTGAATATCAGTCGCGTCGTCAATCAGATAGGCGGCTTTCCCCATCCGCTGAGCCAGCTCCGCGAGGCGGTTCGAGTTAGAGGAGTTTTTCGACCCCACCACCAGCACCACATCCGCCTGTTCAGCCAGCGCGCGGACCGCTTCCTGACGGTTGGTGGTGGCGTAGCAGATATCATCTTTACGCGGCCCGACGATTTTCGGGAAGCGTTCACGCAGGGCATCAATGACCTCAGAAGTATCATCGACCGAAAGCGTGGTCTGGGTCATAAACGACAGTTTGGCGTCATTTTTCACATCCAGCGTCCAGACATCATCCGGAGACTCTACCAGGTACATTCCCCCTTGCGGGTTGCTGTACTGGCCCATCGTCCCTTCGACTTCCGGGTGACCGGCATGACCAATCAGGATCGACTCTTCACCACGACGGCTGGCACGGGCGACTTCCATATGCACTTTGGTCACCAGCGGGCAGGTTGCGTCAAAGACCGTCAGGTCGCGGCTTTTGGCTTCGTTACGTACCGCCTGAGATACGCCGTGCGCGGAGAAAATCAGGATCGCGCCGTCAGGCACTTCGCTGATCTGCTCGATAAAAATAGCGCCGCGCTGCCGCAGGCTGTCGACCACATAGAGGTTATGCACCACTTCATGGCGCACATAAATCGGCGCGCCATAGAGGGTCAGCGCGTTTTCGACAATGCTGATAGCGCGGTCAACGCCGGCGCAAAAGCCGCGCGGGTTAGCCAACAGGATCTGCATTTTACTCCTCCAGCGCCGGATCGATTTCCAGCACTTCAATATCAAAATGGACGGTACGCCCGGCCAGCGGGTGGTTGAAATCAACGGTAATTGAATCGCCGTTCACTTCACGGATCACGCCAGGCATTTCGCTGCCATCCATTGCGGTAAAGAGCATAATTGCGCCGATTTCCGGCTCGCCCGCGTCGATAAATTCACGACGTGAGAAGTACTGGATAAGATCCGGGCTTGGCACGCCAAATGCGGCATCCGGCTCCAGGGAAAAGGTGGTTTTATCCCCCGCTTTCAGCCCCAGAAGATGCTGCTCCAGGCCTTCAGAAAGGGACCCGTCGCCGAGACGAAACAGCGCAGGTTTACCGTTATTACGCGTAGACTCCGCGGTGGAACCATCATCCAGTTTCAGCGTGAAGTGCACCAGCACCGCGCTGTTGCTCTGTACAGAGTTAGACATGCAGGTTTGCTCTAAGTTTTTATTTGTATCCACCCCGCCACGCCGAATGGCGCGCTGGCAGGGCGAACTTATCATGAAGGCCGGGCCAGCGCGAACGCGACCCGGCAGGGATCATCAGGCGGTTTTTTTGGCCGTACCTGGTAAAAAGCCTTCCAGCACAATCAGCGCCGCGCCGATGCAAATCGCGGTATCGGCCAGATTGAACGTGGCGAAGTGCCAGTCCCCGACATAGAAATCGATCATATCGACGACAAAGCCGTGCCACAGTCTGTCGAACAAATTCCCCAGCGCGCCGCCAATAATCAGCGCGTAGGCAATATTGTTCAGCTTTTGTGTGGCTTTCGAGCGGTACATCAATACCGCCAGAATCACGCAGATACCGATGGCGATGCCGGCGAAGAACCAGCGCTGCCAGCCCCCGCTATCGGCCAGGAAGCTAAAGGCCGCACCATAGTTACGCGCATAATGCAGATTAAGCGACGGGAACAGCGATACTGTATCCCCCAGAGCGAAGTTCTGGAGGATCAGGAATTTGCTGCCCAGATCGATAATCAGCACGGCTACGACGACCCAAAGCCAGCGTAGCCCCGTTGAACAGACAGATTTACTCATCAGGCAAACTTACGTTGTTCGCCGTCACCGGCGACGTTGCTGACACAGCGACCGCAGATTTCTGCGTGTTCCGCTACCTTGCCGATATCACTGGTGTAATGCCAGCAACGCGGGCATTTTTCGCCCTCGGCTTTGCTCAACACGACTTTCAGTCCTTTCAGCAGTTCACTCTGCCAGGCATCCGCCGGAGCCTGAGCATCTTCGACAACTTTCGCCCCGGAGGTCAACAGGACAAATCGTAATTCCTCGCCCAGCGCGTTCAGCTTCGCAGCCAGTTCGGCGTCAGCATACAACGTTACCGCGGCTTCCAGAGAACCACCTACCAGCTTGTCGGCACGCGCCTGTTCGATAACCTTGTTGACTTCGCCACGCACCTGCAGCAGCTCGTCCCAGAAGCCGTCGTTCATCACTTCGTTGTCGGCCAGGCCAAACAGACCTTCATACCATTCACCAGTGAAGACGTATTTCTCGCGGGAACCCGGCAGGTAACCCCAGATTTCGTCAGCGGTGAAGGACATGATCGGTGCCATCCAGCGAACCAGCGCTTCCACGATATGGAACAGCGCGGTCTGGCAGCTGCGGCGCGCCACGCTATCCGCTTTCGCGGTGTACTGGCGGTCTTTGATGATGTCGAGATAGAACGAGCCCATTTCGATGGAGCAGAAGCGCATCAGGCGCTGCACCACTTCATGGAAATCGTAAGATTCATAGGCTTTCAGGATGTCTTCCTGTGCCGCTTGCGCGCAGCCTACCGCCCAGCGATCGAGCACCACCATCTCTTCCGGTTTCACCATGTCTTTTACCGGATCGAAACCGTTAAGGTTCGCCAGCAGGAAGCGCGCGGTGTTGCGGATACGACGATAGCTGTCGGCAGCACGTTTGAGGATCTCATCGGAGACCGCCATCTCGCCGGTGTAGTCGGTGGAAGCCACCCACAGGCGCAGAATGTCAGCGCCCAGTTTGTTCATCACATCCTGCGGCGAAACGGTGTTGCCGATGGACTTGGACATTTTACGGCCCTGGCCATCGACGGTGAAGCCGTGGGTCAGTACCTGGCGGTAAGGCGCTTTGCCTTTCATCGCCGTGGAAATCATCAGCGAGGACATGAACCAGCCACGATGCTGGTCAGAACCTTCCAGATACATATCGGCGGCATGACCGGAGAACTCCGGACGCACGTCAACGACGGAGGAGTGGGTAGACCCGGAGTCGAACCACACGTCCAGGGTATCCGGCACTTTCTCGTAGCTATCGGCGTCGGCGCCAAGGATGTCGCGCGCGTCGAGATCCCACCAGGCCTGAATGCCGTCGGTTTCTACGCGTTTAGCAACTTCTTCCATCAGCTCCAGCGTACGCGGGTGCAGCTCCTGAGTCTCTTTGTGTACAAACAGGGACATCGGTACGCCCCAGGTACGCTGACGAGAGATACACCAGTCAGGGCGGTTAGCGACCATTGATTCAATACGCGCCTGGCCCCAGTCCGGGATCCACTGCACACCTTTGATCTCTTTCAGCGACTGCGCACGCAGGCCTTTCTGATCCATGCTGACGAACCATTGCGGCGTCGCACGGAAGATGATCGGCGACTTGTGGCGCCAGCAGCATGGATAGCTGTGCTGCATTTTTTCAACGTGCAGCAGCGCACCGCTTTCACGCAGCATCTCAACGATGATGTCGTTAGCTTTAAAGACGTTAATGCCGTCCAGCGCCGGATAAGTTCCCGCCAGGTACGCGCCATCCGGTCCTACCGGGTTGGCGATTTCCAGACCGTACTTCTGGCTGATGGTGTAGTCATCCGGACCGTGACCGCCGGCGGTATGCACCGCACCGGTACCCGCATCCAGAGTCACGTGATCGCCGAGGATTGCCGGCACGTCAAAGCCAAGGAACGGATGCTTAAAGCGCATCAGTTCGAGTTGATCGCCCTGCACTGCCGCCAGAATGGTGTAATCCGCTATGCCCGCGCGTTTCATCACGCTTTCAACCAGGTCTTTCGCCACAATCAGCGCCTGACCGTCAACCTGCACCAGCGCATAGTCGAATTCCGCAGACAGGGAGATAGCGCGGTTTGCTGGCAGAGTCCACGGGGTTGTGGTCCAGATAACCAGGGAAACCGGACCGTTGACGTCGGCCACGCCGAATTTCGCCAGCACCGCCGCTTTGTCTACCGAGTTGAAAGCCACATCGATAGACGGAGACGTTTTGTCGTAGTATTCCACTTCGGCTTCCGCCAGCGCGGAACGGCAGTCTACGCACCAGTGCACCGGCTTCGCGCCTTTGTGCAGGTGACCGTTGCCGATGATTTTACCCAGCGCACGGATGATGTTGGCTTCGGTTTTGAAGTCCATGGTCAGGTACGGACGCGACCAGTCACCCAGTACACCCAGGCGGATAAAATCTTTACGCTGTCCATCAACCTGCGTCGCCGCGTATTCACGGCACTTGGCGCGGAATTCCGCAGCGGTGAATTTCTCACCCGGCTTGCCGTATTCCTGCTCGACTTTCAGCTCGATCGGCAGACCGTGGCAGTCCCAACCCGGAACGTAAGGGGAATCATAGCCCGTCAGCCCTTTGGACTTAACGATAATGTCTTTGAGAATCTTGTTAACCGAGTGACCAATATGAATGCTGCCATTCGCATATGGAGGGCCATCATGCAGAATGAAGGTTTTTTTGCCTTTTTTCGCTGCACGGATGATGCCGTACAGGTCATCATCAGTCCAACGCGCCAGCATTCCCGGTTCGCGCTTGGCGAGATCGCCACGCATCGGGAACCCTGTTTCCGGCAAATTCAGGGTCGATTTATAGTCACTCATCAGATTCTCGGTTCCGTATTTCGGTTTGATAAACACCAACAGGCTTATGCCTGCCTGGCCAGCCCAAAGAACTCGCGGGCCGTTAACTCATCACGTGCAATTTGCGCCTTTAGCTCGTCAAGCGACGCAAATCGCTGCTCGTTACGTATTTTCTTACGCAGTATTACATCTATATGGCGACCATAGAGGTCCATTACAACGTCCAGAAGGTGCACTTCCAGCTGCTGACGCACGCCAGCAACCGTTGGACGGGTGCCAATATTGGCGACGCCCACTAGCGGTTTGTCGCCTAAGCCTGTTACTTCAACCGCATAGACCCCTTTCACCGGGGAAACCTGACGGCGCAGCGGTAGGTTCGCCGTCGGAAAACCAATGGTGCGTCCCAGCTCATCGCCGTGAACCACTCGCCCGGAAATTGCAAAAGGATGTCCCAGCAGGGTTTCAGCCTGTTCGAGATCGTCATCCGCCAGCGCCTGACGCACCGCGGTGCTGCTGATACGCACACCACCTTCACAGAAGGTTTGGGTACTGGTCACGTCAAAGCCGTATTCTGTTCCTGCTTTTTGTAATAGCAAGAAATCCCCCTGGCGACCAGCGCCAAAGCGGAAATCATCACCGACCGCGAGGAACTGCACGCCCAAACGGCGCACCAGCAGTTCACTGATAAAATCCTGGGCGGTCAGCGCGGCAAAGCGTCGGTTAAAACGCACGCACAGCACATAGTCAACGCCGCTCTCAGCCAGATAGCTCAGTTTTTCCCGTAGCCGCGTTAAACGCGCGGGTGCCTTGTCGGCTGCGAACAGCTCCAGCGGCTGTGGTTCGAAAATCATCACCACCACCGGTAAACCACGCTGGCGGCCCTCTGCGCGCAAACGCTGCAGCAGCGCCTGATGCCCGCGATGCACACCGTCAAAATTACCAATGGTCAGCACGCACCCGTGCGGCGCCTGACTGAGATTATGTATGCCGCGTATCAGCTTCATGTCTGGCTCAAAACAGTGAAAATCGTCCGAGTATACCTTGTACAACTGACGACGTTAACCAGCGATTGCACCTCTTCACCGAAAGATCCCGGTAATTCATCAACTCAGCGTAGGAATGCGGCAAAAACTCGCCGGGGTCATCGATTTTTATGGTGGAAAGGCTGTATTCGCCAGCAACAAGCTGGTAGAATCTTGCGCCATCACTACGTAATAAAGCGTTGTTGTTTTAAGCGGCGCTTATTTGCACAAATCCATTGACAAAAGAAGGCTAAACGGGCATTCTCCTCGGCCTTTGAATTGTCCATATAGAACACATTTGGGAGTTGGACCTTGGCTAATATCAAATCAGCTAAGAAGCGCGCCGTTCAGTCTGAAAAGGCCCGCAAGCACAACGCTAGCCGTCGCTCTATGATGCGTACTTTCATCAAGAAAGTATACGCAGCTATTGAAGCTGGCGACAAAGCTACTGCACTGAAAGCATTTAACGAAATGCAACCAATCGTGGACCGTCAGGCTGCTAAAGGTCTGATCCACAAAAACAAAGCTGCGCGTCATAAAGCAAACCTGACCGCTCAGATCAACAAACTGGCTTAATCGCCCGTCTGTTATCGCTTTGAAAAAAACCCGCGAAAGCGGGTTTTTTTATGTCTGTTTTCTGCGCCCGGTAACGCCGCTCGCGCAATACTTTACGGCTGCGGTACGGTGAAGAGCGACGAGTAGTCACGATTACAAATACGCTGCACCGCCGGATGCTGAATCATCCTCTCGGCGAAAATGGCGTGGTACTCCTCCATCACATTATCCATCCGGCCGATCTCAATAATTGACTCATCCTGATAGAAATCGTGAGCATAAAGCGTTGGCGCCACAAAAATTGCGTTATGTGCCGCCCCAAATGCCTTCATCAGTGCCGCATCGTCAAACTCGCCGAGGATCTCAACCTGTAGCCCCTGCGAATTAAACCAGTTGAGGAGCTTACGACCAAGCATCGAACGGCGACCAGGGATCAGCAGCCGGCGCTCCTCAAGGCAGGCGGGGAAGGGTTTCTCTGGCGGTGGGTTCATGCACCAGAAACTCACGCTGCACTCGCCGATACGTACCGAAAACAGCCCTTCCTGCTGAGTAGAGTCGATAGGACAGTCAGAGATAATCATATCCAGCTTGTGCTGGCTGAGCTGCTCCAGCAGCATTTCGTGGGTCGACTCAAAACAGCGTAAATGAATCTGCTCATCCTCAACCACTGCCGCATCCAGCACGCCGCTCACCAGACGTTTCGACAAGGCATCGGCGACGCCAACGTCGAACAGCAGGTTAGATTCTTTGCGGTAATTCACAATATCGAGCATTTCCTGGCTGAGGGTGAACATCCTGTCCGCGTAGCGAAACACCAGTTCGCCTAGTTCACTCGGCTCGAGCCCCCTGCCCTTACGCTTAAACAGTTTCCCCTGTAAACGCTCTTCAAGCGCTTTGATCTGCCCGGTGATGGTTTGCGGCGTGAGGAACAGAGCCTCCGCCGCGCCAACAACGGAGCCTTCCTTATAAACGTGCCAGAAGTAATAAAGATGGTTGTAGTTAATATGCGACATGTTTCACTCCCTGATAATGTCAGGGAGAGCCACCACAGGCTCTCCCTCGATTGTTAGACCGCAGCGGTATTCACGACGCGCTGGCGAAGGATCATATACCCGGTAACCGCCGAGAGGACGGAGCCAATCAGGATACCCAGCTTAGCCCAGTTGATGAGTCCAGGGTCGACGTTACCGAAGGCCAGACTGGCGATGAAAATCGACATGGTGAAGCCGATGCCGCACAGAATCCCGACCGCCACGATTTGTTTGCAGGTGGTGCCTTGAGGCAATGAAGCCCACTTTAATTTCAGCGCCAGCCAGCAGAACAGGCCGATACCCAGCGGCTTGCCGATAAACAGCCCGGCAATGATGCCCATCGGCAGTAACGAGGTCAGTCCTTCAATCGTCACGCCCTGCAACGAGACTCCGGCGTTCGCAAAGGCAAACAACGGCAGAATCAGATACGCCACCCACGGGTGCAGTACATGCTCAAGCTGCTTCGCAGGTGACTTGCCGCCCTGCTCTTTTAGCGGGATCATAAAGCCGACAATCACCCCGGCTAACGTCGCGTGAACGCCAGATTTCAATACCGCGGTCCACAGCACTGCGCCCACCAGAATATAGATACCGGTACGCCGCACGCCGCACAGATTCATGGCAGCCAGCACAATGATGGCCCCTGCAGCGACAACCAGCGACAATACGGAAAGATCGTTGGTATAAAACAGGGCGATAATGATGATTGCCCCTAAATCGTCGATGATCGCCAGCGCCATCAGGAAGATTTTCAGCGCCGGCGGTACACGGCTGCCCAGAAGTGCCAGCACGCCCAGGGCAAACGCGATGTCGGTTGCCGCCGGGATCGCCCACCCCTCTCGGGTAATCGGATCCTGGGCGTTAAACGCCAGGTACACCAGTGCAGGAACCACCATGCCACCCAACGCGGCCACGACAGGGAAAATGGCCTGACGGCGGCTGGCCAGCGCGCCCTGCATCATTTCACGCTTCACTTCCAGACCAATCAGCAGGAAGAAAATTGCCATCAGCGCGTCGTTAATCCACAGCAGCATGTTCTTGTTTATTTCTAATGCGCCAACACGCAGCTGTACGGGAGTGTCTAAAAAGGAGTGATACAGGCCGGTGGTAGCGCTGGTGTTAGCCAGCAGCATCGCCAGCACGGCCGCACAAATGAGGATAATGCCCCCTGAAGCATCGCTACTGAAAAAACGCTGCAGATGTTTCACTTTTACTCTCTCTATTAAGGCTAATTCATCGATTAAACTATTCTAGTCGCCATAACATTTCGAAAAAATAAGATTATTATTGCTGAATAGATCGGCTTTAACGATCTAATCGTAGCACATCATCAAAGTGCAACACGGAAATCGGCATTACTAACGTGGCGTGGGTCAGAAACAAAAAAGCCACTTAACGATGAAGTGGCTTTTTTAAATTGCAGAAGCTTAGCGGGTCAGGTCGTCGAAGAATTTCTTCACGCCATCAAAGAAATTTTTGGAGCGCGGGCTGTTTTTCTCACCCGTTGGTCCGCCAAAACTTTCCTGCAGATCCTTCAGCAACTGTTTCTGTTTGTCGTTCAGTCCGACCGGTGTTTCAACCACCACGCGGCACAGCAGGTCACCCTGAGCACCACCACGCACGGATTTCACACCTTTACCGCGCATGCGGAACAGTTTGCCGGTCTGCGTTTCGCCAGGCACTTTGAGATTCACCCGGCCATCCAGCGTCGGGACTTCAATCTCGCCGCCGAGGGCTGCCATGGTGAAGTTAATCGGCACTTCGCAGTACAGGTTATTGCCTTCACGCTCAAAAATAGCGTGCTGCTTAACCTGGACCTGAACGTACAGATCGCCCGCCGGAGCACCGTGCTCGCCCGCTTCCCCTTCACCTGACAGACGAATACGATCGCCGGTATCCACACCCGCCGGGATTTTAACCGACAGGGTTTTGGTTTTCTCAACGCGACCGTGACCGTGACATTTGTTGCACGGATCTTTAATCAGCGTACCGCGCCCCTGACAGTGCGGACAGGTCTGCTGAACAGCGAAGAAGCCCTGACGCATCTGCACCTGGCCCTGACCATGACAGGTCGGACAGGTCTGCGGTTTGCTGCCAGATTTCGCGCCGCTGCCGTGGCAGACGTCGCACTCTTCCAGCGTCGGGATACGGATCTCTTTGGTCACGCCGCGAACGGCTTCTTCCAGCGTAAGATCCATGTTGTAACGCAGGTCAGCGCCACGTGCCGCACGCTGGCGCCCACGACCGCCGCCGAAAATATCGCCGAACACGTCGCCAAAGATATCGCTGAAGTCGGCACCGCCGCCAAAACCACCGCCGCCGCCGCCCATGCCACCTTGTTCAAAGGCAGCGTGGCCGTATTGATCGTAGGCCGCACGCTTCTGGTCATCAGTCAGGATTTCATACGCTTCTTTGATTTCTTTAAATTTCGCTTCGGCTTCTTTATCACCCTGATTACGGTCCGGGTGGTATTTCATCGCCAGGCGCTTATAGGCCTTTTTGATTTCACGCTCTTCCGCTGTTTTGGAAACGCCTAAAATCTCGTAATAATCTTGCTTTGCCATTGGTGTTTTTCAGCCCCTTAACATGCGTGCACGGGCGGAGAGGAAACCTCTTCGCCCGTGCCAGTGTTTTACCCGTTCAAAGGGCGATTATTTTTTGTCTTTCACTTCTTCAAACTCAGCGTCAACGACGTCGTCGTCTTTCGCGTTGCTTTCGGAAGCTTCAGCGCCGCCAGCCTGCTGCTGAGCGTGTTGCTGTTGAGCAATTTCCATCAGCTTCTGAGAAGCCTGCGCCAGCGCCTGCATTTTCGCTTCGATATCGGCTTTATCTTCACCTTTCAGGGAAGCTTCCAGCGCGCTCAATGCAGATTCGATCGCAGTTTTGTCATCAGCCGGCAGTTTGTCGCCTGCTTCTTCAACCTGCTTACGGGTGCTGTGCAGCAGATGGTCACCCTGGTTGCGGGTCTGAACCAGTTCTTCGAACTTACGGTCGGATTCAGCATTCGCTTCCGCATCGCGAACCATTTTAGCAATCTCTTCTTCGTTCAGACCGGAAGAAGCTTTGATGGTGATTTTCTGCTCTTTACCGCTATTTTTGTCTTTCGCGGACACGTGCAGGATACCATCAGCATCGATGTCAAAGGTGACTTCGATCTGCGGCATACCACGCGGTGCCGGGTTAATCCCATCCAGGTTGAACTGACCCAGTGATTTGTTATCAGAGGCGCGTTTACGCTCACCCTGAATCACATGGATAGTTACCGCAGACTGGTTGTCTTCTGCAGTAGAGAACACCTGGCTGTGTTTAGTCGGGATAGTGGTGTTCTTGTTGATCAGCGCAGTCATCACGCCGCCCATGGTTTCGATACCCAGAGACAGCGGGGTAACGTCGAGCAGCAGAACGTCTTTCACTTCACCCGTCAGTACACCACCCTGAACCGCAGCACCGATCGCCACAGCTTCATCCGGGTTAACGTCTTTACGCGGCTCTTTACCAAAGAATTCAGCCACTTTCTTCTGAACCATTGGCATACGCGTCTGACCACCGACCAGGATAACGTCCTGGATATCGGAAACGGACAGGCCCGCGTCCTGCAGAGCAACTTTCAGCGGCTCGATGGAACGGTTCACCAGGTCTTCGACCAGGGATTCCAGTTTCGCACGAGTCACTTTGATGTTCATGTGTTTCGGACCGGTGGCATCTGCAGTGATGTACGGCAGGTTCACGTCGGTCTGCTGGGCGGAAGAAAGCTCAATTTTCGCTTTTTCAGCCGCTTCTTTCAGGCGCTGCATCGCCAGCGGGTCGTTACGCAGGTCGATGCCCTGATCTTTCTTAAACTCGTCAACGAGGTAGTTGATCATACGGCTGTCGAAGTCTTCACCACCCAGGTGGGTATCACCGTTGGTCGCCAGAACTTCGAAGGTTTTTTCGCCGTCAACTTCGTCGATTTCGATAATAGAGATATCGAAAGTACCACCACCAAGGTCATAAACCGCGATAGTACGGTTGCCAACTTCTTTATCCAGACCGTAGGCCAGTGCAGCGGCGGTCGGTTCGTTGATGATACGTTTGACTTCCAGACCTGCGATACGACCGGCGTCTTTAGTTGCCTGACGCTGAGCATCGTTGAAGTAAGCAGGTACGGTGATAACAGCTTCAGTTACCGGCTCACCCAGGTAATCTTCCGCGGTTTTCTTCATTTTTTTCAGCACTTCAGCAGAGATCTGCGGCGGTGCCATTTTCTGACCTTTTACATCAATCCATGCGTCGCCGTTGTCGGCGCCGATGATTTTGTACGGCATGATGGATTCGTCACGCTGAACTTCTTCGTCCTGGAAGCGGCGACCAATCAGGCGTTTAATCGCAAACAGTGTGTTTTGCGGGTTAGTCACTGCCTGACGTTTAGCCGGCTGACCTACCAGGATTTCGCCGTCCTGAGTGTAAGCAATGATAGAAGGCGTGGTGCGGTCGCCCTCGGCGTTCTCCAGCACACGAGCAGTAGTACCATCCATAATCGCGACACAAGAGTTGGTTGTCCCCAGGTCGATACCAATAATTTTACCCATCTAAACGTCTCCACTAAAAATTCGATCAACATGTGGTTGTGAACCTGTAATAAGGGCGAAACCTACGGTTTCAACTGCCCGGTCATGATTTTTTTCAGGTTCATTCACTGCGGTTGACTACAAGATGGGGTCGCCTGCCGCTTCATCAAGGGGGGAGATTAAAAATTTTTTATCTTTCTCTCATTAAGTGGGGCGTAAGAATTCAGGATATCGGCATAAATAGCAGGTGAAAAAGTAAGAACCAACGCCGACGATAACCCCGTCAGACGGCGATCGAGCCAGACAGCTGGCGATGAATCTTCCGCATTTTCCGGTACCTGCGTAAATTGGCGAAAAATACCTCGCCAGATCATAGACAGTTATCCCGCGCCTCATTATTATGCCGCGCCCCGCCACCGAGTCGCGGGGTAATGCTTCCCTTTCTAATCATTATTTTGAGGAATTATGGGCAACACTAAGTTGGCTAATCCGGCACCGCTGGGCCTTATGGGTTTCGGCATGACCACTATTCTGCTTAACCTGGCAAATAGCGGCCTGTTCGCGTTTGATGTAGCTATCCTGGCGATGGGCATTTTTTACGGCGGCATTGCGCAGATTTTCGCAGGCCTGCTGGAATTTAAAAAAGGCAATACCTTTGGTTTAACGGCTTTTACTTCCTACGGCGCCTTCTGGCTGACGTTGGTTGCCATTCTCCTGATGCCGAAAATGGGCCTGGCAGAAACGCCGAATGCGCACTTCCTGGGCATGTATCTCGGACTGTGGGGCGTCTTTACCCTGTTTATGTTCTTCGGCACGCTGAAAGCTGCACGTATGCTGCAGTTCGTGTTCCTGAGCCTGACCGTACTGTTTGCACTGCTGGCAATCGGTCACCTGGCTGATAACGAAGGCATCGTAAAAATCGCGGGCTGGATTGGTTTAGTCTGCGGCGGTAGCGCTATTTATCTGGCGATGGGGGAAGTCCTGAACGAGCAGTTTGGTCGCACCGTACTGCCTATCGGCGCACCTCACTGATAGCACATACCCTCGTCCCGGTGGGACGAGGGTTATCACGGGTTAAGGCTAGTTCGGCACCTCAGCGCCTTTTGCCGCCACATCACGATACTTTCCCTGACGCAGCCAGATCCCCAACCCTAACCCCATCAGCGACAGCGCCAGTACGTACCAGGCAGGAGCCATCGGCGAGACCCCCATTAACATGGTGACCGCAATTGGCGTCAGGCCACCAAAGATCGCGTAAGAGACGTTATAAGAGAAAGAGATACCGGTAAAACGCACTTCTGCCGGGAAGGCCCGAACCATCACGTAAGGCACCGCCCCCACTACGCCAACGCACAATCCCACCGTGCCATACAGCAGGAACAGCTGCTCGGGACTGTCTCCTGAAAGGTGGTAGAACGCCCAACTGGAAGCCGCCAGTAACAGGCTGCCGACAATGAACGTGCGGCTGGCCCCGAAACGATCTGCCGCCAGCCCCGCCAGCAGGCAGCCGAAACACAGCATAATCGTCGCAATGCTGTTGGCCTGTAGGGTTATCGCCGGCGCATAGCCGTAATGTTTTTGCAGCCACACCGGTGACATCAGAATCACCACCACGATACCGGCGGATAACAGCCAGGTCAGCAGCATGGAAACCACCACCGCTTTCTGATGCTTCAGCACCACCGATTTAACCGGCAATTCCTGCGCTAACGCTTTACGCTGCTGCATCTCAAGGAAGATCGGCGTCTCCTGTAGCCAGCGGCGTAAATACATCGCGACCAGGCCAAACACGCCGCCCAGCAGGAAAGGAATACGCCAGCCGCCATCGTGAACGCCCTGTGGCGTCATGCTGGTATTTATCAGGGTGGCCACCACCGAACCCAACAGAATACCGACCGTCAGACCGGCAGTCAGGGTACCGCAGGCGATGCCAATCCGTTTTTCCGGAACGTGTTCGGCAACAAACACCCAGGCGCCAGGCACCTCACCACCAATGGCCGCCCCTTGCAGCAGACGCATCAGTAACAGCAGTAACGGTGCCGCAAGCCCGATCGACGCATAGGTCGGCAGCAGGCCAATCGCCAGCGTCGGCAATGCCATCAGCAGAATGCTCAGGGTGAACATTTTTTTGCGCCCGACCAGATCGCCAAAGTGGGCCATGATAATCCCGCCTAACGGACGAGCCAGATAGCCGGCGGCAAAAATGCCGAACGTCTGAACCTGGCGCAGCCATTCTGGAATATCAGCCGGGAAAAACAGTTCGCCGACAACGGCGGCGAAGAAGACGAAGATAATGAAGTCATAAAACTCCAGCGCGCCACCCAATGCAGCCAGCGTCAGCGTTTTATAATCCTGTCGATTCAGAGGTCGGGTATGTTGTGACATAACGAGCAGTTCATCCAGAGGTGTGTAGAGTTATCACGCAATGTGTAAAGTAAAAAACACTATATCGTAAATAAAACGGCACACCACTGACAATGCAGGTTATGTCAGGAAAGTATTAAATTCAGGATAAAGTTTCGCGTCTTGCGCTTTTAGGGCGAAAAGCCGCTACAACATCGCCGTCTGTCTCGACATATGGCCCTTCAAGTAGCTGTACACAATAAGGTACACTTGCGAAAACCCCATGCACCAGAACCTTGCCCTCGGCATCTTTGACGCCTTCAAGCGTTTCCTGAATGGCTTTTGGCTGGCCTGGTAGATTCAAAATCAGCGCCTGCTTGCGGATCACGCCCACCTGACGAGAAAGGATCGCCGTTGGCACAAAGTGTAGGCTAACCTGGCGCATTTGCTCGCCAAAACCAGGCATAACGCGATCGGCAATAGCCAGCGTCGCATCCGGCGTGACGTCGCGTCTGGCAGGACCGGTCCCGCCGGTGGTTAACACCAGATGGCAGCCCATCTCATCAACCAGTTCACACAGCGTCTGTTCAATAATCACCTGTTCATCAGGGATTAAGCGGGTCTCCAGCTCAAAGGGGGTCGTCAGCGCACGCGCCAGCCACTCTTCCAGTGCCGGGATGCCTTTATCCTGATAGACGCCGCTGGAGGCGCGATCGGAGATGGAAACTAAGCCGATTCGTAAGGTATTCATCGTTATTCCGTTCAAACTGTGCAATTAGACGGAATGATACACGCTGGAAGGAAATACAGACAGGGCTCAAAAGAAGTAGCGTGACCGGGAGCCCGGTCACGCCGCAATGATTACAGCAGATCGCCGATCATTTTTTCCAGTTTTTCCTGGTCGATTGCAAACTTACGGATACCTTCCGCCAGTTTGTCTACCGCCATCGGATCCTGGTTGTGCTGCCACAGGAACTGGGATTCGGTGATGCGTTCCGGGCGTGCTTTCACTTCGCCGCTGAACGTCAGTTTACGCTCGATAGCGCCTTCGCTTTCTGCCAGCTCTTTCAGCAGAGCCGGTGCGATGGTCAGGCGGTCGCAACCAGCCAGCTCAAGGATTTCGCCGACGTTACGGAAGCTTGCACCCATCACCACGGTTTCATAACCGTGCTGCTTGTAGTATTCGTAGATTTCACTGACGGACACCACGCCCGGATCTTCAGCCGGCGCGTACTCTTTCTTATCCGTGTTTGCTTTGTACCAGTCGAGGATACGGCCAACAAACGGAGAGATCAGGAATACACCTGCTTCCGCACAAGCGCGAGCCTGAGCGAAGGAGAACAGCAGCGTCAGGTTACAGTTGATTCCTTCTTTTTCCAGCTGCTCGGCGGCACAGATGCCCTGCCAGGTAGAAGCCAGTTTAATCAGAATGCGATCGTTACCGATGCCTGCGTCGTTGTACAGCTTGATGATGCGTTTCGCTTTGGCGATAGAAGCCTGCGTGTCATAGGAAAGACGCGCATCAACTTCAGTCGAAATACGGCCTGGAATCAGCTTAAGAATTTCGAGACCAATGTTCACCGCCAGCTTATCGGAAGCATCGATAATCTGCTGCGCGCGATCGCTGCTCTGGCTACGAGCCCATACGACAGCGTCATCAATCAGCTTACGGTACTCAGGGATCTGAGCCGCGCCGAGAATCAAAGAAGGGTTAGTTGTGGCATCCTGAGGCTGATACAGCTTCATTGCCGCAATATCTCCGGTATCAGCTACGACAGTGGTGTACTGACGCAGAGAGGTCAATTTATCCGTCATGATAGTGTTTCTCTTAAACAGCAGTTAAGGGGATGTAACCGGTCTGCCAAGATGATAACACGCTGCATCTTCAGCGCAACAGCGGACCATGCAAGAGCGCAGAGTGTGATAAACTGGATAAATTAATTCTCTGAATGCTAAGGGATTGTCACTAAAATGGTAACGCTTACATTAGCGGGCCTGCATGGACAAGAGGATAATTGATGCCTGACTTTTTCTCTTTTATCAACGAAATACTCTGGGGCTCGGTAATGATTTATCTGTTACTGGGCGCCGGCATTTGGTTTACCTGGCAAACGAAATACGTGCAGTTTCGCTATGTCCGCCAGTTTGGGAAAAGTCTAAAAAAGAGCCTCCTGCCACAACCCGATGGACTGACCGCTTTTCAGGCCCTGTGTACCAGCCTCGCCGCCCGCGTCGGCAGCGGTAACCTGGTCGGCGTGGCGCTGGCTATCTCGGCGGGCGGGCCCGGTGCCATTTTCTGGATGTGGGTTTCCGCCCTGCTCGGCATGGCCAGCAGCTTTGCCGAATGCTCCCTCGCCCAGCTCTATAAAGAGCGCGATGCGCAGGGGCAATTCCGTGGAGGCCCGGCCTGGTATATGTCCCGAGGCCTGGGAATGCGCTGGATGGGGGTGATGTTCTCTATTCTGCTGCTGTTGGCCTATGCCGTTATTTTTAATACCGTGCAGGCCAACTCGGTCGCCCATGCCATGTCCTATGCCTTCGGACTGCCTTCTGTACTGACCGGAGGGGCGCTCGCTGTGCTGACGCTACTGGTGATAATGCGCGGTATACGAGGCGTGGCGCGGCTGATGCAGTGGATTGTGCCGCTGATGGCCCTGCTCTGGGTTGCCGCCAGCCTGCTCATTGGACTGTGGCATATCACGGCGCTGCCGGCTATTTTCGACACCATCTTCCGTTGCGCATTCGGTTGGCAGGAAGCCGCCGCCGGCGCGGTGGGGTACACCATCAGCCAGGCGCTCACCAGCGGTTTTCAGCGCGGTATGTTCTCGAACGAAGCCGGGATGGGCTCGACCCCTAACGCTGCAGCCGCCGCCGCTTCATGGCCACCGCATCCGGCGGCCCAGGGGATCGTGCAGATGATCGGCGTCTTCATCGATACTATCGTCATCTGTACCGCCAGCGCGGTGATTATTATGCTGGCCCCGCCGTCAGAGGTGGAAAATAGCACCCACGGCATTCAGGCGATACAGCACGCCATGACCGGCATTGTCGGCAGCGGCGGTGCGGGTTTTGTGGCAATCATCGTTTTGTTTTTCGCCTTCAGTTCGATCGTAGCAAACTATATTTACGCCGAAAATAACCTTATCTTTCTGCGCCTTAACCGCCCCTGCCATATCTGGGTGCTGCGAATAGTCACCATACTGATGGTCCTCAGCGGCACGCTGGTCGGTTTACCGGTCGTCTGGCAGCTGGCGGATACCATCATGGCGCTGATGGCCATCACTAACCTGACCGCTATTTTACTGCTATCACCCACGGTGCGGATCCTCGCTGGCGACTATCTCCGCCAGCGGCGACTGGGCGTACAGCCGACTTTTGACGCCACGCGGTACCCGGAAATCAATCAGCAGCTGGCGCCCGGCACCTGGAATGACCTGCCGCATGAATAATGCGGCAATCGCAGCTATCGATCCCTCCGTGACCTTTTTTTGTTAAAGTCACGGATAAAACACCTGCAAGGACTGGATATGCTGATTCTTATTTCACCGGCAAAAACGCTCGATTACCAAAGCCCGCTGGCGACATCGCGCTACACGCAGCCTGAACTGCTGGAATACTCCCAGCAGCTGATTGGCATCGCGCGCCAGCTCTCTGCACCACAGATCGGCAAGCTGATGAGTATCAGCGATAAGCTGGCGGACCTCAACGCCACTCGTTTTCACGACTGGCACCCGGACTTTACGCCGAAAAACGCCCGTCAGGCGATTCTGGCTTTTAAAGGTGACGTCTACACCGGGCTGCAGGCGGAAACCCTCAGCGAAGCTGATTTTGATTTTGCCCAGCAACATTTACGCATGCTTTCCGGCTTGTATGGCGTGCTGCGCCCGCTGGATCTGATGCAGCCCTATCGCCTGGAAATGGGGATAAAACTGGAGAACGCCAAAGGCAAAGATCTCTACCAGTTCTGGGGGGACGTGATTACCAATACGCTGAATCAGGCGCTGCAAGCCCAGGGCGATGACATCGTGATTAACCTGGCCTCTGACGAATACTTCAGGTCGGTAAAAACAAAACAGCTGCAGGGTACATTGATTAAGCCGGTGTTCCTCGATGAGAAAAACGGCCAGTTTAAAGTGATCAGCTTCTACGCGAAGAAGGCTCGCGGTTTAATGAGCCGCTATATCATCGAGAACCGCCTGAGCCATCCGGAGCAGCTTACCCGCTTCGACAGCGAAGGTTACTTCTATGATGCCGATGCTTCCGGCGCAGGTGAGATAGTCTTTAAGCGCCACGAACGTTAATCCTCTCCCCGGCCACCGAACGGCAGGCCGGGGAGAGCGCATTAGTGATGACGCCAGTCGCGATCCGGGCCGCGCCCGCGATCGTGGTCATCATGACGATCGTGGTCATAGCGACGATCGTCATGCGGACGCCAGTGGTTATCACGCCAGTCGTAATGACGACCCCACCATTCGTGGTCGCGCCAGTGACCGCCATCCCAGTAGTTTCCGTGATTGTCGCGATCGCCAATTTGCAGTTTAATTGCTGGTACCAGCGTAATTTCAGATGCGTGAACCACAGCAGGAGCCACCAGCGACATCGAAAGCGCAAGGATCACAGACTTCAGTGTAGACATAGGTTTCCCCTTTCTTAACGGTCCCCTCGAAGGGGCGATAACAAAAGATTAACCTCGTACAACACCGCACGTTATTCTCCGCAATCCTAATCTTTGCGCGTCGGCATTTAATGGTCATTCATCCATTTTTTCTGCCGCTTATCTGCATAATTTCTCCTTTTTCGCCCATAAAAAAACCGGGCGCTGAGGCCCGGTTTGCGAACATCGCACAGCGACAATCGCCGTTATGCTTTGCCCATCATCAGCTGGCGCAGCGCGGCGAAATCAGCCGGCAGATTATGCGACAGCAGCGGCAGATCAGCGCGGTCGGCCAGCGCTTTCGGCAGCGGCAGCGTCTCCTGCAGGATCTCTTCCACGCTCTCCTTAAACTTAGCCGGATGCGCGGTGCCGAGGAACAGACCGTATTCACCCGGTTGCAGCTGGTCACGCAGTGCACGGTAGGCAATCGCCGCATGCGGTTCCGAGGTGTAGCCAATGGCTTGCAGCTCACGCATGGTCGATTTCGTGGTTTCATCATCCACCGCCGCGTAGCCCAGTTCATTGAGACGCCAGACTTTACGACGGAACAGCTCTTCCACGCGCGGCCAGTTGTTAGGCTGGCTGACGTCCATGGCGTTGGACAGCGTCGCCTGCGTTGCTTTTGGCGCCCACTGACCATCCTGCAGGAAGCGTGGCACCGTGTCATTGGCGTTGGTCGCCGCGATAAAGCGTTTGATCGGCAGACCTAATGACTTCGCCAGCAGACCGGCAGTCAGGTCACCAAAGTTACCGCTCGGCACCGAAATCACCAGCTGGTTGCGCGCGTCCTGCGGCAGTTGGGCCACCGCTTCGAAGTAGTAGCAAATTTGCGCCAGCAGACGGCTGATATTGATGGAGTTCGCCGAATTTAAGCCCAGCGCCAGCTTCAGCTCTTCATCGTCAAAGGCCTGTTTCACCAGCGCCTGGCAGGCATCGAAGTCGCCATCGATGGCCACGGTTTCGATATTACCGCCCAGGGTGCAGAACAGTTTTTCCTGCAGCGGGCTGATCTTGCCGCGCGGATAGAGAATCACAACCTTCACATTCGGCAGACCGTAAAATGCATGCGCAACCGCAGCGCCGGTATCACCAGAGGTTGCCGTCAGAATGGTAACCGGTTTGTCGCCAGCGATTTGGGTCAGCATCTGCGCCATAAAGCGGCCGCCGAAATCCTTAAACGCCAGGGTCGGACCGTGGAACAGCTCCAGACAGCCGATATCATCCTGCACCTTGCTAACCGGTGCCGGGAAGGTAAATGCCGCCGCGATACGCGCTTTCAGCACATCCTGCGGGATCTCATCGCCAATAAACGCCGAGAGAATTTTGGCGCTGCGGGAGACCAAATCCATCTCCAGCATGTCGTCGATGTCAGTCAGGCTAAATTCCGGCAGATCGTGCGGGAAGAACAGCCCCTGTTGCTTGCCAAGCCCCTGCGTGATGGCCTGCGCAAAGCTGACCTGTTCGTTATGATCTTTTAAGTTATAGAGTTTCATTGGTTATCCCACTACGCGTGCGCCCGCCGTGTCCAGCCGGCAAATATGAACGAAGCCTTCTTGATTCTGCAGATAATGTGTCGCCAGCCAGTCGGCAACGCGTTGCGCGGTTTCTGGCTTATCACACAACGCAAACAGCGTTGGGCCTGAGCCAGAGATGCCGCAGGCCTGCGCGCCGATCTCCATCGCCGCCTGTCGCGCTTCGCTGAAGCCCGGCAGCAGTTTGGTACGATACGGTTCGGCAATCACATCTTTCATCAATTTCGCTGCCAGTTGCGGCTGGCGGGTATAGCAGGCATGAATAAAGCCCGCCAGGTGGCGACCGTGAGCGATACAGTCCTGGCGACGATACTGCGCCGGGAGTATTGCACGCGCTTCCGCCGTCGAGACTTTGATCCCCGGATAGGCCAGCACCCACAGCCATTCGTCAAAACCGGGAACCTGCTGGCTGATGATGCCATTCTCTTCAATCATCAACTGCATCCCGCCCAGGTAGCACGGTGCGACGTTGTCATAGTGAATACTGCCGGAAATACGCCCTTCCATCTCGCCCATCAGCGCCAGCATGCGCGTTTCATTCAGCGGCTTGCCGCAGAATTCATTCATCGCCACCAGCGCGGCAACGACGGAGCAGGCGCTGGAACCAAGGCCAGAACCGATCGGCATGTTTTTTTCCAGCACCATCGAAACCGGTACTTTTTTACCGTTCTCCTGGCAGAAGCGCTCCCAGCACTGGTAAACAATGTTCTCCTGCGGAGCGGTAGGCAGCTTGCTGGCAAAGCGGCCAACGTTTTGCAAACTGAAGTGCTCTGCCGCCTCAACCGAGACGTTATCCCCCAGCAGCGTACCATCGACTGGCGTTACCGCCGCGCCCAGCACATCAAACCCGACGCTCATATTGGCACTGGAAGCCGGGGCATATACTTTGACCATCTTAAACTCCTAACTTCCATGACAGGGTGCGCAGCAGATCGGCAAACACACCGGCCGCCGTAACATCGTTACCCGCACCATAGCCGCGCAGCACCAGCGGCAGTGGCTGATAATAGTGGCTGTAAAAGGCCAGAGCGTTCTCACCGTTCTTCACTTTAAACAGCGGGTCGTTACCGTCAACCGCGGCAATTTTTACCCGACAGGTGCCATCCTCTTCGATGTTACCGACGTAACGCAACACTTTACCTTCATCACGCGCTTTGGCGACGCGCGAGGCAAATTCGTCATCGAGCAAAGGCAGACGCGCCATAAAGCTCTCGACGTCGCCGCTGGCATCAAATTGCGCGGGCAACACCGGCTCAATGACAATATCCGACAGCTCCAGCTCACGACCCGTCTCACGGGCCAGGATCAGCAGCTTACGGGCTACGTCGACGCCAGAAAGATCGTCACGCGGATCGGGTTCGGTATAGCCCATCTCACGCGCCAGCCCCGTCGCTTCAGAGAGATTCATCCCCTCATCGAGCTTACCGAAGATAAACGACAGCGAACCAGAAAGAATGCCGGAAAAGTGCAGCAGTTCATCGCCGGCGTTCAGCAGGTTCTGCAGGTTTTCAATGACCGGCAAGCCCGCGCCCACGTTAGTATCGTAGAGGAACTTGCGACGTGAGCTGCTGGCAGCATGACGCAACTGATGATAGTAATCCAGCGAGGACGTATTGGCCTTTTTGTTTGGCGTGACGACGTGGAAACCTTCACGCAGGAAGTCGGCGTATTGATCGGCAACCGCCTGGCTGGAGGTACAATCGACAATTACCGGATTCAGCAGGTGATACTCTTTGACCAGACGAATCAAACGGCCCAGATTCAGCGACTCTTTCGCCTCAGCAAGTTCCGCACGCCAGTTTTCAAGGTTCAGGCCATGTACATTGGTCAGCAAGGCCTGCGAATTGGCCACGCCGCAAACGCGCA
The DNA here is from genome assembly GCF_051131745.1 of Klebsiella sp. R390. Taxonomy (NCBI): domain Bacteria; kingdom Pseudomonadati; phylum Pseudomonadota; class Gammaproteobacteria; order Enterobacterales; family Enterobacteriaceae; genus Klebsiella; species Klebsiella sp. R390. The sequence goes on from NZ_CP180445.1 coordinate 1,950,851, forward strand.
GGTCGATATGTTTGTTCTTCAGCCAGCCCTGTTGGCGCTTGATTTGCTCAATCAGCGCGCCGCCAACGCCGCCGACGCCGATAACAAAGACCTCAATGACCTGATCGGTGTTAAACAGCATCTGGTGGGTCACACGCACCCCGGTGGTGGCATCATCATTGCTGACCACCACGGAAATCGAGCGCTCTGACGACCCTTGGGCAATCGCGACGATATTGATATTCGCGCGAGCCAACGCCGCGAAGAACTTCGCGGAGATCCCGCGCAGCGTACGCATTCCGTCACCCACAACGGAGATAATCGCCAGACGATCCATGATCGACAGCGGCTCCAGCTGCCCTTCTTTCAGCTCCAGATAGAACTCCTCTTCCATCACCCGTTTCGCACGTGCGCAGTCACTCTGCGGCACGCAGAAGCTGATACTGTATTCAGAAGAGGACTGGGTAATCAGGACCACGGAGATCCCGGCGCGGGACATCGTTGCGAAGACGCGGGCGGCCATGCCGACCATGCCTTTCATCCCCGGACCGGAGACGTTGAACATCGCCATATTATTGAGGTTGGAGATGCCTTTCACAGGCAGACCGTCTTCATCGACGCTGGCACCTATCAGCGTACCCGGCGCCTGCGGATTGCCGGTGTTTTTGATAAGGCACGGGATCTGGAACTGAGCGATAGGGGCAATGGTACGCGGGTGCAGCACTTTCGCGCCGAAGTAAGACAGCTCCATCGCTTCCTGATAGGACATCGACTTCAGCAAACGGGCGTCGGGCACCTGACGCGGATCGCAGGTATATACCCCGTCAACATCGGTCCAGATTTCGCAGCAGTCAGCGCGCAGGCAGGCGGCCAGCACGGCAGCAGAGTAGTCTGAGCCATTCCGCCCCAGCACCACCAGCTCGCCTTTCTCATTGCCAGCGGTAAACCCGGCCATCAGGACCATGTGGTCAGAGGGGATCTGGCTGGCGGTGATACGACGGGTAGATTCCGCGATATCGACGGTAGATTCGAGGTAATGACCGACAGCCAGCAGTTTTTCGACAGGGTTGATCACGGTAACTTTGTGGCCACGGGCTTCGAGCAGGCCCGCCATAACGGCGATCGATAACTTCTCACCGCGGCAAATCAGCGCGGCATTAACGCTATCCGGGCACTGGCCGAGCAAGCTGATCCCATGCAGAACATGTTTAATCTGGGCAAATTCCTGGGCGACAAACCCTTTCAGCTGTGCCAGCGGGAACCCCGGCTGCGCGTCGGCGAGGCCCTGCAGCAGTTCAGCAAAAATGCGTTCAGCGTCGGAGATATTGGTGAGCGCGTCCTGACCACCGATGGTTTTTTCGATCATCGCGACCAGATGGTTGGTAATTTTCGCCGGGGCAGACAGGACGGTTGCTACCTGCCCCTGCCTGGCATTGCTCTCCAGAATATCGGCAACCCGCAGAAAACGTTCTGCATTTGCCACTGATGTACCGCCGAACTTCAACACGCGCATGGTTGTTACCCCTAGATTTTTTGTCGAAAAAAAAGCCCGCACTGTTCAGGTGCGGGCTTTTTTCTTTGTTTCCTTTACGCGTCAGCCCGCACCGTTACCTGTGGTAATGGTGATGGTGATAATGGTTGTCATCATGCTGATGCGTTTCATGGATGTTGTGTGCTCTGTCATTGTTATCTGTCTGTGTCCTGCCTATATTGGTTAAAGTATCTGCCGGTCTAAGTCAACGAATTTCTACATTTCACCCTTTCAGACACATCCGGGCAATGCGCCACAACGACCTGATAAAACATCCTGATCCGCCAACTTTCACCGTTTCAGATCGGCATGTATCACCATAATCAAAACTTATATCAGAGCTTTATTCTGGAAGGTTTTTTTCAATATCATGCAGTAATCGGTGCAACATTGCCGTATCGCGCTGCTGCAAAAGCCCGATCCGCTGCTGCAGCCAGTCGGTCAGTTTGACGTCCTCAGCAACTCCCAGTCGGGTCAATAAGTCGAGCGCCCGCAGGCGTAATGCCTGGAGCTGATTATCATCGATACTGGCGGGAACGACCGACGCCTGCTGCAGCAAAGTGGTCAATTGATAGCAGTAGACCATCACCGATTGCCCTAAGTTAAGCGACGGATAGTCCGCCACCATCGGCACCCCGGTCAGCACATCCGCCAGCGCCAGTTCATCGTTGGTCAGCCCGGAATCCTCGCGGCCGAATACCAGCGCCGCATGGTTCATCCACTGCGCCTTTTCCTCCATCAACGGCAGCAGTTGCTGCGGTGTGGCGTAGTAATGGAAACGCGCCCGACTGCGTGCCGTCGTCGCAACGGTGAAGTCGACATCATGCAATGCCTGTTCAAGCGTTGGGTAGGTGCTGATGTTATCGAGAATATCGCCGGAACCGTGTGCGACCCAACGTGCCGCAGGTTGCAGATGGGCTTCGCTGTCGACAATACGCATGTCGCTAAAGCCCATCGTTTTCATCGCGCGTGCCGCCGCGCCGACATTTTCAGCCCTGGCCGGGGCCACCAATATGATAGATATGCGCATTGTGGTCTCTTCTACTCTCATACGGCGCGTAAATGAAAATCATCTCATTTTACGCGTCGAAAATTTACAAAATTGCAACAAAAATCACTAAAATTGCCGTTGATTACCGTTAAAAAAGCCTAAACTATTTCCATCTAACCACGACCCGAGGTATGTTAACAGAACGCATTTATCCATATGTTTGCCAATGAAATTTAGCGCAGCACCTTCGGACAAGCATTAGGTTCAGTATATTTATTAATTTACCAACGTAACCATTTGAGTCGTGTAAAATTTGTGACTATAAATAGCATTTCAACACGATGATTTCACAACACTGTTAACGTGCTACAATTGAATTTGATATATGTCAACGAAGCGTAGTTTTATTGGGTGTTCAGCCTCTCTTAGCCTGTTATATTGCTGTTAAAATGGTTAGGATAACAGCCGTTTTTGACACCGTCGGGTCCAGAGGGAAAGTACCCACGACCAAGCTAATGATGTTGTTGACGTTGATGGAAAGTGCATCAAGAACGCAATTACGTACTTTAGTCATGTTACGCCGGACATGTTAATTTGCGACATGTACCAGGCAGGTCAGGGACTTTGGTACTTCCTGTTTCGATTTAGTTGGCAATTTAGGTAGCAAACATGCAGACCCCGCACATTCTTATCGTTGAAGACGAGTTGGTAACACGCAACACGTTAAAAAGTATTTTCGAAGCAGAAGGTTACGATGTGTTCGAAGCCACCGATGGCGCGGAAATGCATCAGATCCTGTCTGAAAATGATATCAACCTGGTGATTATGGACATTAACCTGCCAGGTAAAAATGGTCTCCTGCTGGCGCGTGAACTGCGTGAACAGGCTGACGTCGCGCTGATGTTCCTTACCGGTCGTGACAACGAAGTTGATAAGATTCTTGGCCTCGAAATTGGCGCAGATGACTATATCACTAAACCGTTTAACCCTCGTGAACTGACGATTCGCGCACGCAACCTTCTCTCCCGCACCATGAACCTGGGCACCGTGAGCGAAGAACGTCGCAGCGTAGAAAGCTACAAGTTCAACGGATGGGAACTGGATATCAACAGCCGTTCACTGGTCAGCCCGCAGGGCGAGCAGTACAAGCTGCCGCGCAGTGAATTCCGTGCGATGCTGCATTTCTGCGAAAACCCAGGAAAAATTCAGTCTCGTGCTGAACTGCTGAAGAAAATGACCGGTCGTGAGCTGAAGCCACATGACCGTACCGTAGACGTAACCATCCGTCGTATTCGTAAGCATTTTGAATCTATTCCGGATACGCCGGAAATCATCGCCACCATTCACGGCGAAGGTTACCGTTTCTGTGGCGATCTGCAGGAATAAGACGGTATTTTAGAAACACGGCGCTTCGGCGTCGTTTTCTATATGTTCGGCTTCCAGTCCCACGTTGCCCCTTGACCTGCCCCGCATATCCCCTTTCTCACCCCTGACCTGCACCCTATTGCCTCTTTGAAAAGCGTCCTGAACTGGACCGGGTCCAGATAACTCAGCGGGCGATTCTGTGGTCTCTGGCAAACTTAGCAAAAAACCGAGAAGGCCCGCTGATTGACCCTATCCTGACGCTAACCATCGTCGGAGGATCGCCGGCGGCAGCGCGGTAGATCACGCGCCACTGACATCAATGCGCCTCAACACCCCACGGCATGATCGGCACGGCGCTGATGGCATTTTTCGGCGAACCGTCGACCACTTTATCCGAGTAGCTCATGTAGATCAGCGCATGACGTTTGCTGTCGTAAAAACGGACCACCTGCAGTTTTTTAAATACCAGAGAGGTGCGTTTCTGGAACACCACATCGCCCTGGGATTTGCCGTTTTTGATTTTGTCATTCAGTTCAATTGGCCCAACCTGCTGGCAAGAAATCGCCGCATCAGAGGTATCCTCCGCCAGCCCGAGGCCGCCCTTGATCCCACCGGTCTTCGCCCGGCTGATATAGCATGTCACGTTCTGAACATCGGGATCGTCAAACGCTTCTACGACGATCTTATGATCGGGACCAAAAAATTTGAATACGGTATCCACGGAGCCAATTTGTTCCGCATGAACAACCTGAGACCCCGCCAGTAACAGCAGCCCAGCAACTAACTTCTTGTATTTCATATTGTTACCATTGTATTAAAATTTCACTAAATAACGATCGTCGACTCAGCAGAAAATATTTAAAGATCACAACGTTACAAATAAAAGTATAACTCTCGCCGATAAATCGCATTTATAAGCAAAAAAAACACTGAATGCTAAAAGATCAAAAAATGCTATTATCCGCTACCTTAGTAGCAGGCACCTGAGTTTATGGATGAGGACATTTTATGGATCAAGCAGGGATTATTCGCGATCTCCTTAGCTGGCTGGAAGGTCATCTCGATCAGCCACTTTCACTGGATAATGTGGCGGCCAAGGCGGGTTATTCCAAGTGGCATTTGCAAAGAATGTTTAAGGACGTAACCGGCCATGCCATCGGTGCTTATATCCGCGCTCGTCGTTTATCAAAATCAGCAGTCGCCCTGCGCCTGACAGCCCGCCCTATTCTCGACATTGCGCTGCAGTATCGCTTTGATTCACAACAAACATTCACCCGTGCGTTTAAAAAGCAGTTTTCTTTAACGCCCGCGCTGTACCGTCGCTCGCCGGACTGGAGCTCTTACGGAATGCGCCCGCCGCTGCGTCTGGGCGAGTTCACCATGCCGAAGCATGAATTCGTCACGCTAAGCAACACACCACTGCTGGGCGTAACCCAGAGCTACACCTGCAAGCTGGAGGAGATCTCCGACTTCCGCAGCCAGATGCGCGTGCAGTTCTGGCGCGATTTCCTCGGCAATTCACCGTCGATTCCGCCAACGCTATACGGTCTGCATGAACCGCGCCCGAGCCTCGAGAAAGACGATGAGCAGGAGGTATTCTATACCACTGCGCTGACACCAGAGATGGCCAACGGTCACCTGCAAAACTCCCACCCGGTCATGCTGGAAGGCGGCGAGTATGTGATGTTCACCTACGAAGGCTTAGGCACCGGCTTACAGGATTTCATCCTGACAGTTTATGGCACCTGCATGCCAATGCTGAACCTGACTCGTCGCAAAGGTCTGGATATCGAGCGCTTTTTCCCTGAGGATGACAGCCGGGACCAGGAAACACCGATTCAACTGCGTTGTGAATACCTGATCCCAATTCGTCGTTAACGCTGCAGCTCATCCATGGCGGGGGCGTCAAGATGTGAAATATCCCCCGCCGTCTCCACCACCCAGCCTGGCGCCAGCCACAGGCTCTCCTGATAATCCACACGAGAAATTGAGCAGTTACGCAGGCGCAGACGACGCTCTGCATGTGCCGGGAGCCCGAGGATAGTGCTCACCAGGCAGCCCAGCGCAATACCGTGACTGACCAGCAGCGGACGACTTCCGGCAGGCAGCTCCAGACAGGAGGCCAGTGCCGCGTGCATGCGCTCGCTCAGCTCCTGCATAGATTCACCCTGAGGAATGCGACCATCCGGGGTTCCGTCGACCAGACGACGGCGCCATGTCTCTTCTTCCACGCTCAGTGAATCGATATGGCGCTTCTCAAGAACCCCCATATCCAGTTCACGCAGCCGCGAATCCAGAACAACATCACAGCCGCAGGCTTCTGCGATAATTTCTGCCGTCCGGCGCGTACGCCCCAAATCACTGGCAATGATATGCGTGATGTTCAGCGTTCTGGCGCGCTCACCGACCTGCCAGGCCTGTCGCTCACCGTGGGGGGTTAACGGGCTGTCTGACTGGCCCTGAATGCGCCTTTCGGCGTTCCACTGCGTTTCGCCATGGCGAACAAGGTGTACCTGTAACATGCTATTTTTCCGTTCTGTGCTCTTCATAATTTCGGCTGCAGGTCTCTCACGCTGCAACGAAAACGATTTGGAGTATACCCGTCATACTCCAAGCGGCATAAGCGCTGGCGTTACCCACGCCCCCGGTCACTTACCGGTGTAAGCTCCTGGGGATTTGCGGCCTTGCCGCCTTTATGCAACTTGAATTATTTAGGGTATATACTACGACGACGTAAATTTATTCTGAGTCGTTTGATTATGCACCATGTTGTCTCAGCTACCACTAATCCCGCCAAAATTCGCGCAATTCAACAGGCTTTTAACGAGATCTTCGGCGAAGGATCCTGCCACATTGAGTCCGTCTCCGTCGAGAGCGGTGTGCCCGAACAGCCCTTTGGTAATGAGGAAACGCGCGCTGGCGCACGAAACAGGGTCGCCAATGCCCGTGCTGCACGGCCAGATGCTGACTACTGGGTCGCGATTGAAGCAGGGATCGATGATGGCAGCACGTTCAGTTGGGTGGTGATTGAGGATCGTCATCAGCGCGGAGAAGCGCGATCGGCAACGTTGCCATTGCCCGCCGTCATTCTGGAAAAAGTCCGCGCTGGCGAAGCACTAGGGCCGGTGATGTCGCAACAGACCGGCATTGATGAGATTGGCCGTAAAGAAGGGGCTATAGGCGTCTTTACCGCAGGTAAACTCACCCGCAGCAGCGTCTATCACCAGGCGGTGGTGCTGGCGCTCAGCCCGTTCCATAACCTTATTTACCGTTAGCGTTCAGCAGCGCCTGCTCCAGCCATTGTCGCAGCTCGGGCGGCGCCGATTTTAAGCTGTTGGAACCGCGTGTAATGGTGGCAATCCCGGCGCCAAGCTCGCTTTTCAGCTCCCGCTGGCTCATTTCTCCACGCAGCAACTCTTCAATGATGCGCACACGAGTGCCCAGCGCTTCACGCTCGTCCGGGGTCAGCATCAGCTGCAGTAAAGGCAGATGCAAATCGTCGGTGTACGCCTGCTGAAGCAGGGCAACGAAGCGCAGCCATTCCTGATGACGCTGTTCGGCCACAGCCGTTGAATAAGGGGATTGTTGGGTCATGTTACGCCACCTTGTTGGAACAGGCGACCATGGCCGCCTGTCGATGTACTCACTAACGAGTACAAAGCATAACATACTCCGCTCAATACTCTATGGATTTCGCGCCATCCACCGGCGGCAGGCCGGGTACATGACGCGAAACCTCAGGGTATCAGTAGCGCTGTTTCCACTCCGCGTCGCTCAGCATCGGAGCCGTTTGTCCCATAAAATAACGGTAGTAGGCATCATAGGACAGCACGTTCTTCACGTAGCCACGGGTTTCCGAGAAAGGAATACTCTCGACAAACGCCACCGCATCAATACGCCCGGCGCTGTTGCCCTGCCAGGTGCGAACTCTTCCCGGGCCGGCGTTGTAGGCCGCGGAAGCGTAGATACGGTTATTGCCGAACTGCTGGTAAACATATTGCAGATAGCTGGTACCAATATTGATATTGGTTTCCGGATCCAACAGCTGCGACGGGCTGCTGTAGCCAGGGATGTTAAACATACTGACCGTGTGGGTCGCCGTCCCCGGCATGATTTGCATCAGGCCGCTGGCACCAACCGGTGAACGGACTTTTGGGTTCCACGCGCTCTCCTGGCGAGCGATCGCCATCGCATAGCTTTGGGGGATATCTTTGCCACTGATGTAACGAGAAAACAGATCGTTGTAGGCCAACGGGAAACGCTCTTCCAGCTGATCCCAAAGTTTTCCGGCGATCGTCGCCTGGACGCTAAGATCCCACCAGTGCTGGTTGAACGCGTAGCGCGCCAGCTGCGCCTGCTGATCTTTGGTCCGGCTGGTCACCAGGTTGGCCCACTCGCTACGCGCGGTGTTGTCCATATTCCAGTACATCAGCTCACGTACCCGGGCCATTTCCGGTCCGGAGGTCAGCGCAGGATCGAGCGTCGCCGGTGCTTTATCGATGCGGAAGACGAAATCCTCTCCCAGACGCTGGGCGGCAATCATCGGGTAGAAACCGCGCTGCTGCATCAATGAATGGAGGATCGCTTTCGCCTCGTCGTCGCGCCCGCGCTCCATCAGCAGATCCGCCTGCCAGTAACGCCACTCATCTTTCTCTTTCGCCTCCATCGGCAAGCGGGCCAGCCAGGTGTTTAACCCATGACGATCCCCGGCCCCCAGCGCCATTCGCACCCGACGCTCCACCAGGGAGGTAGACTGCGAGCGCATAATGGCATCATCGCGCCAGATAGCCTGCTCTTCGGTGACATCATTGCCCATCAGACGCCAGGCGACGATATCCCGCAGTTCCTGGGTTTGATCGTCATTAAGCTGCTGCGCCTGCACCAACGACGGGATCATCAGGCGGGCATTTTCGGCATCCTGACGGGCCACGCTGGCAAAGGCTACCGCCGCCATTTGACGAGTGAAATCCGTCGCCCCGGTAGTTCGGGCAAAGGTCATCACGGTATTGGGATCGTTTGCCAGCGCGACAACCGCTGACGAAATGGTCTGATATTCCGGCGGCATCTGCTGCGCCAGCACCCTCACCAGAGCGGTATTTCCAGCCTTCATGGCCAGGCGGATACGCTCGAGGTACGCCAGCGGGTCCTGCTTCCCGGAGTCACGCCAGGCGCTAAACAGCGCGTCACACGCATTAGGCTGGCTTTTCCCGGTCAGCCACAGCGTTTTCGCACCATCCCAGGCTTCCTGCGTCTGGCCCACGCTCAGCTTCGCGTAGTAGTAATTACACTGGGCTTCGGTACTGGTTGGTTTTTCAGGGCTGAACGCCAGCAGCCCGCTCCAGTCGGTGCGGCGCGCCAGTTCATTGACGAAGCGTGATTTCAGCGAGCGAGCCGGCGGCAGCGTCGGGTTCGCCTCAATAAAGTTTTTCACCACCAGCGTTGGCTGGTTCATCAAATCATCAGTTATCTGCCGGTACTGCAGATAGGGGTATAGCGGATAGCTCGCCAGCGTCGGCATCAACTGTTCGACAACGGACATCTGCCGGCTGTCCCACGCCTGTTTAATTTGAGCATAGCGGTTGCGCTGTTCATCCAGTGAGTCCGCATGCACCAGTTGACTGAACGTCAGCAGACTGATGCTGGCCGCCAGAAGACGCCATGCCATTGTTTTGGCTTTTTCCACAAGCTCTTCCCCTATATTAAGTACATCTGTTTACATCAGAGCAGCATCGTGCCGCGTGTAAAATATCCCAGTGTCGCATATAGATATGCTAACCAGACAACGCCAAACGTGCCACGTCCTGGACATTTTTTTACGCTTCTGTGAATCCTATCGCCTCTCTGGGATTACCGTGCGAAAAAGGCTACACTTCGCCTTTGAAAACTATTCACTACTCTACTCAACATCATTCTGACTGCATCAGGGCGGCAACAGAGGAATTCCCAGGGAGCATAGCTAACTATGTGACCGGCGTTTTCAGACGTCACCAACACCGAGGCGGCCTGAAGGATGAAGAGTATATAAAAGAGGCGAAGTCCAACGTGGCTCAATTCGTTTATACCATGCATCGTGTCGGCAAAGTGGTTCCGCCGAAACGTCATATTCTGAAAAATATCTCTCTGAGCTTCTTCCCTGGCGCAAAGATCGGTGTTCTCGGTCTGAACGGTGCAGGTAAGTCTACCCTGCTACGCATTATGGCCGGCATCGATACCGATATCGAAGGTGAAGCCCGCCCGCAGCCTGGCCTGAAAATTGGCTATCTGCCGCAGGAACCACAGCTGAACCCGGAGCAAACCGTTCGTGAATCCGTGGAAGAAGCAGTTTCCGAAGTGGTTAACGCACTGAAAGGGCTGGATGAGGTGTACGCGAAGTATGCTGAGCCGGATGCCGACTTCGATAAACTCGCCGCGCAACAAGGCAAGTTTGAAGAGATCATTCAGGCTCACGATGGTCATAACCTGAACGTTCAGCTGGAGCGTGCGGCTGATGCGCTACGCCTGCCGGACTGGGATGCGAAAATCGCCACCCTGTCGGGTGGTGAACGCCGCCGCGTGGCGCTGTGCCGCCTGCTGCTGGAAAAACCAGACATGCTGCTGCTCGACGAACCGACCAACCACCTGGATGCCGAATCCGTGGCCTGGCTGGAACGCTTCCTGCATGACTTCGAAGGGACCGTTGTGGCGATTACCCACGACCGTTACTTCCTCGACAACGTCGCCGGCTGGATCCTCGAGCTGGACCGTGGCGAAGGCATTCCGTGGGAAGGCAACTACTCCTCCTGGCTGGAGCAGAAAGATCAGCGTCTGGCTCAGGAAGCGTCTCAGGAAGCGGCCCGCCGTAAATCCATTGAGAAAGAGCTGGAGTGGGTACGCCAGGGCGCGAAAGGCCGTCAGTCGAAGGGCAAAGCCCGTCTGGCGCGCTTTGAAGAGCTTAACAACGTGGAATACCAGAAGCGTAACGAAACCAACGAACTGTTTATTCCGCCTGGAGCCCGCCTGGGGGACAAAGTCGTTGAAGTCAGCAACCTGCGTAAGTCTTACGGCGACCGCGTGCTGATTGACGATCTGACCTTCTCTGTACCGAAAGGCGCGATTGTCGGGATTATCGGGCCGAACGGCGCCGGTAAATCTACGCTGTTCCGCATGATGTCCGGTCAGGAACAGCCTGATGCCGGTTCAATCACCCTCGGTGAAACCGTGAAGCTGGCGTCTGTCGATCAGTTCCGTGACGCGATGGATAACAGCAAAACCGTATGGGAAGAAGTCTCCGGCGGTCTGGATATCATGAAGATTGGCAACACCGAGATGCCAAGCCGTGCCTACGTCGGGCGCTTTAACTTTAAGGGTGTCGATCAAGGTAAACGCGTGGGTGAACTCTCCGGCGGTGAGCGCGGTCGTCTGCACCTCGCGAAGCTGCTGCAGGTTGGCGGCAACGTACTGCTGCTCGATGAACCGACCAACGACCTGGATATCGAAACCCTGCGCGCGTTAGAAAACGCCCTGTTAGAGTTCCCGGGCTGTGCCATGGTTATCTCGCACGACCGTTGGTTCCTCGACCGTATCGCGACCCACATTCTGGATTACCAGGATGAAGGTAAAGTTGAATTCTTCGAAGGTAACTTTACCGAATACGAAGAGTACAAGAAACGCACCCTCGGCGCCGATGCGCTGGAGCCAAAGCGTATCAAGTACAAGCGTATTGCGAAGTAATAAAAACGGGTGGCAAATGCCACCCGTTTTTTTTCACCCCGGCTCACCCATGAGCTGCTTCACCAGATCGACACAACGCAGGAAGCGCGCATCGTAGTCCGACTCCTTCACATGCACGAAGTCGATCTCGTTCTCTTTAAGCAACGATATCAACAGCGTCTGGAACTCTTTGCGATCCACCGAGCTCCCCAGACTGCGCAGGCCATCGGCTACCCACGGCGTGTTGTTCTCCAGCAGGATCACCAGGTCGAAGCGGTACTCGTCGATCAGCGCCTGAACAAAAGGGTGCTCGCGCCCTTCATACTTCAGGCAAAATGCCTGGGTGCTGACAAAATCCGTATCGATAAACGCCACTTTATTGGCATATTTTACTGCAAAATCAATATACTGCGCATGACCCAATGCGATTTTGTCATAGTCAGAATACTGTAACGCCATCTCATCGCCGCCCAGATGCGAAAACACATAATCGCGGCCATATTCCCAGGCGCTGGTGGTATTGAAAATATTGGCGAGCTTGTTCACCAGCGTCGATTTTCCGCTCGATTCGCCGCCGAGGATCGCCACCGTGCGCACAAAGAACGGCTTCACTTCCGTCGGGATGTATTCCCAATAGCGGAAGGGGTTTTCACGAATCTGCCCGCCGCTGATGCTCATAAAGGTACGCTTCGGATCGATCAGGACCGTTTCAATTCCCAGATGCTCGAGATACTGCGCCGCATCACCCTCCTCCGAGGTATAGATCCAGTTGGGCTCAATGCCTTTTTCATCCATAAAGGCGCGGATCCCATGGCTCCAGACGTCCCAACCGTGCGGATAAGGCTCCATCCCCTCTTCATTGAAGGCATGGATACGGATATTTTTTTGATATTTAAAGGTCTGCAGCAGCCAGCGCAGACGGTCAGGCACGGTCGGCTGCTGCGACATCGCACTCTTTTCAAACAGCTCGCGGTCACGGGGATCGTCGTAACCCATGATGATATGCAGCTCATCCACCTGGCTACAGGCGCGCTGAATCAGATAGATATGTCCGGTGTGTAGCGGATAAAACTTGCCAAACACCACGCCTACGCTTTTTTGTCGGCGCGGAAACTCAAGCCCCAGAAAACGGTGCAGCGCTTCCAGCTTCTGCGCGCTGGGGCTTTTGATTTTGGCATTCAGCAATTGGCTCAAATAGCCTTTGGTCATTCCGCTGGCTTCCGCAACCTGCTGCAGTGTACAGCCCTTCTGCTTAATGGCGGTTTTGAGATAGTCGAACGATGACACAAGAGCCTCCTGCTTTAGCAAAAATAAAGAAAATACCCGAGGCGTTTCGGCCTGGCTGGAGGGCAGCGGCGGGTGAACCGGGCGCGAGGTAAACTCAGTCTCGCGGAAAAACGAACGCCGCCTGTGCCTCAGCCGCCGGAAAGGCGACGGGTATTTAATTATAAGTCGTCAAACACACTTAGTGCGTCTGAAAGCTTTTTCACACCAAAGATTTGCATCCCTTCCGGTGCTTTTTTCGGCACGTTGGCTGCCGGAACAATGGCACGGCGAAAACCGTGTTTTGCCGCTTCGGAAATACGCTCCTGGCCGCTCGGCACCGGGCGGATTTCGCCGGACAGCCCCACCTCGCCAAACACCACCAGATCGTGCGGCAGCGGGCGATCGCGCAGGCTGGAGACCATCGCCAGCAGCAGTGCCAGGTCGGCGCTGGTTTCCGCGACCTTGACTCCGCCTACAACGTTCACAAACACGTCCTGGTCAGCCATTTGCAAACCACCATGGCGATGCAGTACCGCCAGCAAAATCGCCAGACGGTTCTGCTCCAGCCCCACCGCCACGCGGCGCGGGTTGGACATCATTGAGTGATCGACCAGCGCCTGGATCTCCACCAGCAGCGGACGAGTGCCTTCCCAGACCACCATCACCGAGCTGCCGGACGTCACTTCATCGCCCCGGCTGAGGAAAATCGCCGACGGGTTGCTGATTTCACGCAGCCCCTGCTCGGTCATCGCGAAGACACCTAACTCATTCACCGCGCCAAAACGGTTTTTATGGCTGCGTAAAGTACGAAAGCGTGAGTCGGCATCACCATCCAGCAGTACCGAACAGTCGATACAGTGCTCCAGCACCTTCGGCCCGGCCAGCGAGCCGTCTTTGGTCACATGACCAACCATGATAATCGCCACATCGCGGGTTTTGGCAAACCGGGTCAGATAGGCAGCCGTTTCACGCACCTGAGCGACGCTGCCCGGCGACGACTGCACGTCAGCCATATGCATCACCTGGATCGAGTCGATCACCATCAGCTGCGGCTTTTCGTCATCGGCTATCTGGCAGATTTGCTCAATGCTGGTTTCCGAGAGCATGTTGAGATTGGCCGTCGGCAGCCCCAGACGATGCGCTCGCATCGCCACCTGCTGCAGCGACTCTTCCCCGGTGACATACAGCGTTTTCATACTTTCAGACAGCCGACACAGCGTCTGCAGCAGCAGCGTTGATTTACCAGCACCGGGGCTGCCGCCAATCAGAATCGCGCTGCCTGGCACCACGCCGCCGCCCAGAACGCGGTCGAACTCTTTAAAGCCGGTGGAGAAACGCGGGAGCGCCTCAAGGCTGATCTCCGACAGTTTTTGCACTTTCGACACGCCGGCATTCCCGGCGTAGCCCGTCAGACGCTCGTTTCTCGCCACCTGCGGCGAAGCGGCAATGCGCATCTCGGTGATGGTATTCCAGGCCTGGCAGGCGCTGCACTGCCCCTGCCAGCGCGGGTAATCCGCACCACATTCATTACAGACAAATGCGCGTTTTGGAGCTTTCGCCACGTGTTACCTCTTACTTTTGATTCATGCTGCCCGAGAGGATACAGAAGACCCCCATCAGATCGGCGTGACGGATTGTCACTTCCGACTGCTCGTTCACTTTTGGCTTGGCATGATAGGCGATCCCCAGCCCCGCCGCCTTGATCATCGGCAGATCGTTGGCGCCATCGCCAATTGCCACGGTTTGCGTGGGCTGGATTTCATATTTTTCCGCCAGTTTCTTCAGGGTCGCAGCTTTGTATTTCGCATCAACGATATCGCCGATGACGTTGCCGGTCAGCTTGCCGTCCATGATCTCCAGCTCGTTGGCAACCACGGTATCAAGATGCAGCTTATCGCGCAGGTATTCGGCAAAGAAGGTGAAGCCGCCGGAAGCAATCGCCACCTTCCAGCCCAGCGTTTCGAGTTTCAGCACCAGTTGAGTCAGGCCCGGCATCAGCGGCAGCGACTCACGGACCTGCAGTAAAATACCGGCGTCGGCATCTTTCAAGGTTGCTACGCGCTGGCGCAGGCTGGCGGTGAAATCCAGCTCGCCGCGCATCGCGCGTTCGGTCACTTCCGACACCAGTTCACCGGTGCCGGCCAGTTTCGCGATTTCGTCGATACACTCGATCTGAATCGCCGTTGAGTCCATGTCCATCACCAGCAGCCCCGGGGTGCGCAGATGAGGAATTTTGCCTAACGGCGCAACATCCAGCCCCGCCTCGTGAGCCAGACGGGTTGCCCGCTGCGTCAGGGAGCCCGCCAGACGAATCACCTGATAGTCGTCGACCGCCCAGGAAGCCACAATCACCAGCGCGGCCCCCAGCTCACGCTGCCAGTCCGTCAGGCGGCGTTTATCCAGGCCGCGCCCATACAGCAACCAGCCGCTACGTCCGGCGTGATAATCCAGCGGCATGACCTCATCACCGCTCAGCGAAAGCGGTAATCCAGGCCACAGGGAAACATCTTCGGGCAGATCGCACCAGGTCAAACTGTTTGGCATTACGGCTCCACATTTCTTTATTCAAGCCAGGAAAATAACGCATGAGGCTACCTTGTAACCAGCGCTTCTGGCAACATTAAGCTGTAAATATTAAAGGTGGAATATGGTACGCGCAAAACTGAAATTCCGACTGCATCGCGCGGTCATTGTTCTTATCTGTCTCGCGCTGCTCGTTGCCCTGATGCAGGGCGCGTCGTGGTTCAGCCAGAACAGCCAAAAGCAACGTAATCCACAGTTAGAAGAACTGGCTCGCACTCTTGCGCAGCAGGTTACTCTGAATCTGGCGCCGATGATGCGTAGCGAAACACCTGATGAAAAACGCATCGGCCAGCTGCTGGAGCAGCTCACCCGGCAAAGCCGGATCCTTGATGCCGGCGTCTATGACGATCAGGGCGATCTGGTTGCGCGCTCTGGCGAAGGCGTGAATGTCCGTGACCGGCTGGCGCTGGATGGCAAAAAAGCAGGTGGCTATTTCAATCAGCAAATCGTGGAGCCGATCGAAGGCAAAAACGGCCCGCTCGGCTACCTGCGCCTGACTCTGGACACCCATACCTTAGCGACCGAGGCAAAACAGGTGGATAATACCACCAACATTTTACGCCTGATGCTCCTGCTCTCGCTGGCTATCGGCGTGGTGCTGACCCGTACCCTGCTACAGGGTAAACGCACCCGCTGGCAACAATCTCCCTTCCTGCTGACCGCGAATAAGCCGGTACAGGACGAAGACAAAGATGAATCAGAATAAGGAAATCGCTGATGTCGACGCTCCGTTTACTGCTCTCAGACTCCACGGATCCGTGGTTTAACCTCGCGGTCGAGGAGTGTATTTTCCGTCAGATGCCCGCCACTCAACGGGTACTGTTCCTGTGGCGCAACGCCGACACGGTGGTGATTGGGCGGGCGCAAAACCCGTGGAAAGAGTGCAACACTCGCCGTATGGAAGAGGATAACGTGCGCCTGGCCCGTCGCAGCAGCGGCGGCGGCGCGGTATTCCATGACCTGGGCAATACCTGCTTTACCTTTATGGCCGGCAAACCGGAGTACGACAAAACCGTTTCCACCCGGATTGTGCTGGCCGCCCTCAACGCGCTTGGCGTTACAGCAGAAGCATCCGGGCGCAATGACCTGGTGGTGAAAACTGCCGAAGGGGATCGTAAAGTCTCCGGCTCCGCCTACCGCGAAACCATCGACCGCGGCTTTCACCACGGTACGCTGCTGTTGAATGCCGATTTGAGCCGTCTGGCCAATTACCTCAACCCGGACAAGAAAAAGCTTCAGGCAAAAGGCATTACCTCGGTTCGGGGACGGGTGGCAAACCTGGTCGACCTGCTGCCGGGTATTACGCACCAGCAGGTCTGCTCAGCGATTGAAGAGGCTTTTTTCGACTACTACGGCGAGCGCGTCACCGCAGAAGTGATTTCTCCGGATAAGACGCCGGACCTGCCAAATTTTGCCGACACCTTCGCGCGCCAGAGCAGCTGGGCATGGAATTTCGGTCAGGCGCCCGCCTTCTCCCATCTGCTGGATGAACGTTTCATCTGGGGCGGCGTCGAGCTACATTTCGACGTAGAGAAGGGGCACATCACCCGAGCTCAGGTCTTTACCGATAGCCTGAATCCGGCCCCGCTGGAGGCGCTGGCTGAGCGATTACAGGGCTGCGCGTATCGTGCCGAAGTGTTGCAACAGACGTGCGAAACGTTACGGGAAGCATTCCCGGAGCAGGAAAAAGAGCTGCATGAGCTGGCCACATGGATAGCGGGCGCGGTGCGGTAGTACTGACAGGTGACGTTCCCGCGACAGCATCAGTCGCGCCGCGGGAAATACTGCCCCTCTCCCACGGAGAGGGACGAGATACGATTACTCTTGATCGCCCAGCAGAACGGATTCCAGCGCGATTTTGATCATATCGTTGAAGGTGGTCTGACGCTCGGCAGCGGTAGTCTGCTCGTGAGTACGGATATGATCGGAAACGGTACAGATGGTCAGCGCTTTCGCCCCGAACTCTGCCGCCACGCCGTAGATACCGGCAGCTTCCATTTCCACACCCAGGATGCCGTATTTTTCCATCACGTCGAACATTGACGGGTCCGGCGTGTAGAACAGGTCGGCGGAGAAAATGTTACCCACGCGCGCGTCTACGCCCAGCGCTTTCGCTGCATCAACAGCGTTACGCACCATACCGAAGTCGGCAATAGCAGCAAAATCATGGTCTTTAAAGCGCAGACGGTTGACTTTAGAGTCGGTGCACGCGCCCATACCAATCACCACATCACGCAGTTTCACGTCGGCACGGACCGCACCGCAGGAACCCACACGAATAATCTTCTTCACGCCGAAATCGGTGATCAGTTCTTTGGTGTAGATGGAGCAGGACGGGATACCCATACCGTGACCCATGACGGAGATTTTGCGACCTTTATAGGTGCCGGTGAAACCCAGCATGCCACGCACGTTGTTCACTTCACGTACGTCTTCAAGGAAAGTTTCCGCAATATGCTTTGCACGCAGCGGGTCGCCAGGCATCAACACGACGTCAGCGAAATCACCCATTTCTGCATTAATGTGAGGAGTTGCCATCTTCAGTTCCTTTTACATTGTAGTTTTTGCCGGGGGGCGGCGGCGCCTTCCCCGGCCTGCAAAACCGTAGGCCCGGTAAGCGAAGCATCACCGGGCAATCAATCACAGCATGTTCTTGCCGTAGTCCATGGCTGAAGTACCGAAGTACGTCGCCAGCGTCTGGCCAATATCCGCGAAGGTTTCACGGTGGCCCAGCGAACCGGGTTTAACTTTCGGGCCGTACACCAGCACCGGAATATGTTCACGAGTGTGGTCGGTACCCTGCCAGCTCGGGTCGCAGCCGTGGTCAGCGGTCAGGATCAGCAGATCGTCCTCACCCACCAGCGCCATCAGTTCCGGCAGACGGCGGTCAAAGAGCTCCAGACCCGCAGCATAACCGGCGATATCGCGACGGTGGCCCCAGGAAGAGTCGAAATCAACGAAGTTGGTAAAGACGATAGTCTTATCACCTGCTTCTTTCATCTCGGTGATGGTGGCGTCAAACAGCGCATCCAGGCCCGTCGCTTTCACTTTTTTAGTGATCCCGCAGTTGGCATAGATATCAGCGATTTTCCCTACCGACACCACGTGGCCGTCTTTCTCGTCCACCAGTTTCTGCAGGACCGTCGCCGCCGGTGGTTCAACCGCCAGGTCATGACGGTTACCGGTACGCTGGAAGTTACCGGCTTTGTCGCCGATAAACGGACGCGCAATAACACGACCGATGTTGTAACCGCCTTCGGTTAGCTCTTCGCGGGCAATTTCGCACAGCTCATACAGCTTATCGAGGCCGTAGGTCTCTTCATGGCAGGCGATCTGGAACACCGAGTCAGCAGAGGTATAGAAAATCGGCTTGCCGGTTTTCATATGCTCTTCACCCAGCTGATCGAGAATCACGGTACCCGAGGAGTGGCAGTTGCCGAGGTAGCCCGGCAGGTTGGCACGCTTAACCAGTTTGTCCAGCAGCTCCTGCGGGAAGCTGTTTTCGTGATCGGAGAAGTAGCCCCAGTCAAACAGTACCGGCACACCGGCGATTTCCCAGTGGCCTGACGGGGTATCTTTCCCGGATGAGAGCTCGTGGGCCCAGCCGTATGCGCCGATAACTTCGGCGTTGCCGTCCATACCCGCAGCAATTTTACCGGTAGAGCCTTCATGGGCTTTCACCAGACCCAGACGAGTCAGGTTTGGCAGATTCAGCGGGCCTTGACGGCCATGGTCAGCTTCCCCTTTTGCACACGCCTCAGCGATATGCCCCAGGGTGTCTGAGCCGACGTCGCCAAAGCGAGCGGCATCTTCAGTCGCACCGATGCCGAAAGAGTCCAGCACCATAATAAATGCACGTTTCATATTATTCTCCGTACCTTTTGCGCTGCAAAAAAGCGATCAGATCAGTATACCGCTATTCGGTGATTCGGCGATAGACCGTCGGGGTTTCTTTCGGTGCCTTATCGTCCAGTTTAATTGCCGCTTTTACGGCTTTGGCCGCTTCCTGCCAGCTGTTTTCGTCTTTCGCGTGGATCACCGCCAGCGGTCGCTGTCCGTCGATGCTTTCGCCCAGACGAGCCATATCGGTAAAGCCGACGCTGTAATCAATCAGGTCAGACGCCTGACGACGGCCACCGCCCATCGCGACCACGGCCATTCCCAGCGCACGGGTGTCCATTTCGGCCACAAACCCTTCGCCATCGGCGTAGACCGCTTTGCTCAGCATGGCGGTTGGCAGGTATTTCGCGTAGTTTTCAACGAAATCGTTCGGCCCTTTCTGGGCGGCAACCATACGGCCAAAGACCTCTGCCGCTTTGCCGTTGTCCAGCACAGCCTGCAGTTTCGCCCGCGCGTCGGCATCGTCCTGGGCCAGCTTGCCGGAGATCAGCATTTCGACGCACAGCGCCATGGTCACATCAAACAGACGCGGATTACGGTATTCACCGGTCAGGAACTGTACCGCTTCGCGCACTTCGACCGCATTACCGGCGCTGGATGCCAGCACCTGATTCATATCGGTCAGCAGCGCGGTTGTACGCACGCCGGCGCCGTTGGAGACGCCAACGATCGCTTCGGCAAGCGCCGCAGAGAGTTCATAGGTCGGCATAAACGCACCGCTGCCGACTTTCACATCCATCACCAGCGCATCCAGGCCTTCCGCCAGTTTCTTCGCCAGAATAGAGGCGGTGATGAGCGGGATAGAATCCACCGTCGCGGTAATATCGCGGGTGGCATAAAAACGTTTGTCGGCCGGCGCCAGCGAGCTGGTCTGCCCGATGATTGCGACGCCAACATCTTTAATAATGTCGCGGAAACGCGCGTCATCCGGGAAGATATCGAAGCCAGGAATGGCTTCCAGTTTGTCGAGCGTGCCCCCGGTATGACCCAGACCACGCCCGGAGATCATCGGCACATAGCCGCCACACGCTGCCACCATCGGGCCCAGCATCAGTGACGTCACATCACCCACGCCGCCGGTGGAGTGTTTATCCACGATCGGGCCGTTCAGGTTCAGGCTTTTCCAGTCGAGGACGGTGCCGGAGTCCCGCATCGCCATGGTCAGCGAGACGCGTTCCGGCATACTCATATCATGGAAGAAAATGGTCATCGCCAGGGCGGCAATCTGCCCTTCCGACACGGTGTTATCACGAATGCCGTTGATAAAGAAACGGATTTCTTCATCACTCAGCGCGTGACCATCGCGTTTTTTACGAATAATTTCTTGTGCGAGAAACACGGTACCCCCCGAGGAATCAGGTTAAGTGCGGCGGAAAAACCGCCGCGAAAGGACAATTAATATGCGCTTGCGCTCTTGCCATCGCCGTGGCCCAGCGCTTTCAACAGGCTCGCCAACAGGCTGGATGCACCAAAACGGTAGTGGCGGGAATCAGCCCAGTCGGCACCAAACAGGTCGTCGGCAATCGCCAGGAACTGCTGCGCGTCTTCGGCACTGCGCACGCCACCTGCAGGTTTAAAGCCAACGGTTTTCTGAACGCCCATATCGCGGATCACTTCCAGCATGATGCGTGCGCTTTCTGGCGTAGCGTTAACCGGCACTTTACCGGTAGACGTTTTGATAAAATCCGCACCCGCTTTGATTGAAATCTCAGAGGCTTTGCGGATTAATGCTTCTTCTTTCAGCTCACCGGTTTCGATGATCACTTTCAGCAGCACGTTCGCCGCCGCACAAGCGTCTTTACAGGCTTTAACCAGATCGAACCCGACCTGCTCGTTACCGGCGATCAGCGCGCGGTAAGGGAAGACCACGTCAACTTCATCCGCGCCGTAGGCAATAGCCGCGCGGGTTTCTGCCAGCGCAATATCGATATCATCGTTACCGTGCGGGAAGTTGGTTACCGTCGCAATGCGGATGTCCGGGGTACCTTGCTCATTCAGCGTTTTACGGGCAACAGGGATAAAGCGCGGATAGATACAGATAGCGGCGGTATTTCCTACCGGCGTTTTCGCCTGATGGCACAGCGCGATCACCTTTTCATTGGTGTCATCGTCATTCAGCGTAGTCAGGTCCATCAGTTTCAACGCGCGCAGGCTGCTTGCAGATAAATCGGTCATTTCATACTCCGAGGGCGTAGTGCCGTTCAATGGTTTGTTCACCTTGCGAGTCTGTTACTATTGTAACATCGCCTCGCGGTTACACTTCGACATTCATCACAGTTAATGAAAACTCATTGCGAATTTGCATTACTTTAATGTGACACTCATCACTTTAAAAAGCGCAGCATCTCTCCTGCGAGCGACAGGATTTCTTTAAGTCTGCTTTAAGCATAACCAGATTTCCTCATCGCGTGATGATGTTATTATAATAACATAAAGATGTGAGCAATCTCGACAACAACAACAACACGTCGCATAGAAAACAGGCAAAAACAGAGTTACCACTTGAAAATAAGCAGGTTTATTTCACAGTCAGACGTGATGGAATTATCACATAAAGAAAGGAATCCGGCGGCATATTGCCGCCGGTACGGCTACCGGCATGATGCCGGTAACCTCACTACAGGGCGAGGAACACCCCGGCGATGGTGGCACTCATCAGATTGGAGAGGGTCCCCGCGGCCACTGCACGTAAACCAAGCTGTGCAATCTCCTGGCGACGGTTCGGCGCCATGCCGCCCAGTCCGCCAATCAAAATCGCGATAGACGACAGGTTGGCAAACCCGCACAGCGCAAAGGAGATGATGGCTTTGGTCTGGGCCGAGATCACCTGCAGGCCCGCCGCAGCAACGTCAGCATCGGCTTTCAGGTACTCGCCAAAGTTCATGTAGGCCACAAACTCGTTAATAATCAGCTTCTGGCCGATAAAGGAACCGGCGACATTGGCCTCATGCCATGGCACGCCAATCACCCACGCCAGCGGCGAGAAGACCCAGCCCAGGATCATCTGCAGCGACAGATCCGGATGATTAAACCAGCCGCCGACACCGGACAGAATACCGTTAAGCAACGCAATCAGCGCGATGAAGGCCAGCAGCATGGCGCCGACGTTCAGGGCTAACTGCATACCGGAGGCCGCGCCGGACGCCGCCGCATCCAGTACGTTTGCCGGCGCATCCGGATCCGCAACGTTTTTGTCACGAGAAGGTCGGTCGTCAGGGGTCTCGGTTTCCGGCACGATTATTTTGGCAAACAGCAAACCACCCGGCGCTGCCATAAAGGAGGCGGCAATCAGATATTCAAGCGGCACGCCCATCTGGGCATAGCCGGCCAGCACCGAACCCGCCACCGAAGCCAGACCACCGCACATCACCGCAAAGAGTTCAGAACGGGTCATGGTCGCGATATAAGGACGAACCACCAGCGGCGCTTCTGTCTGCCCGACGAAGATATTCGCCGTCGCGGACAGGGATTCCGTACGCGAAGTCTTTAATACCGCACGCAGCGAGCCACCCAGAATGCGGATAACGAATTGCATAATGCCCAGATAGTAGAGCACGGCAATCAGCGAGGAGAAAAAGACGATAACCGGCAGGACGCGCAGCGCGAAGACAAACCCGCCGCCGCCAAAGACTTCAAACATCTTGTCGGAGACCAGGCCGCCGAAGATAAAGCCGATACCTTCATTGCCATAGGCTATGACGTTGGCGACGCCTTCAGACATCGCCAGCAGCACCTTGCGTCCGGCAGGAACATAGAGCACTAACGCCCCGATTCCCACCTGAATCATCCAGGCGCCAAAGACGGTTCGCAGGTTAATCGCTTTTCGGTTATTGGAGAGGAGCACGGCAATAGCTAACAGCACTACCATGCCGATAAGTCCCATGATGATTTGCATACAGAGTCCCTGTGTATTGATAGTTCAGCACTAAAAACAGGATTATAACGGCATGAAACTATCTTTCTTGCCTTAACTCTCAGTTTTAAAGCAAAACAATGAGATAAAAAGGCAAGAATGAGACTCTTATCACCAAAAGGGATTTACGTCAGGGCAAACAACGCGGTGGTATTATCGAGCAAGGCCTGGGCGATCACCTCTGGCGGCTCGCGGCGGAGCTCGCACAGAACAGTAAACACCCGAGCCGCCTGTTCAGGGCGATTAGGTTCTCCCTGAAAGCCATTGAGCGGCATATCCGGGGCATCCGTTTCCAGCAGCAGCGCCGACAGCGGCAGTCGCGCCATCACCTCGCGGGTCTTACTGGCACGCGGATAGGTAATCGTCCCTCCGACACCGATTTTGTAACCGGTTTGCACGAAACGTTCCGCCTGCTGCAGGCTACCCGCAAAACCGTGGACCACCCCGGTCCGTGGCAGGGCATGCTTTTTCAGCAGCATCGCCAGCTTATCGTGGGTGCGCCGAGAGTGTAGGATCACCGGCAGATCATAACGCTTCGCCAGCCGCAGTTGCGCCTCCAGGATCGATACCTGATGGTCAAACTGCGGGTCTTCACGATACAGATCGAGGCCGATTTCCCCCACCGCCACCAGCTTGTGGTGACGCCTTTGCAAACAGGTTTCAAGTTGTTCAAGGCTGTGTGCATCGTGCCGTTCAATGACAATAGGATGCAGCCCTACGGCGGCATACAGTGCCGTATGCTGCTCCGCCAGCGCCAGCACGCGCTGGAAATGGTCAGCTTCAATAGCCGGAACAATAATCCGCGTGACCCCTGATTGCGCCGCCCTGGCGATGCTCTCGGTTTCATGACCGCTAAAGGGGGGAAAATCAAAATGGCAATGGGTATCGATAAAGCGCAGCGTCATGCCAGGTCCTCGTTATCGAAGCGGGCATCATTCGCCTGCTCGGTGGCGATAAAAGTAGCCGGCTGCGGATCGTTGGCCACCGCTGCTGGCGGCACGACCACCGCCGTCGGCTTGGTAACGCGTGGCAGATGACGCACCAGCGGTGGGCTGTCGGCAAGCAGTTTCCCCATCGTCGCCAGAAAATAGCGGCCGCACTGACGCCCGGTCTTGTAATCATCCCGCAGCGCCGGTAAACGGCTGCCCAATGCCATGCTTTTTAGCGGCCTGGGCGGGAAGATTTCAAGGATCCGCAGCTTACCCGGCGGCGTCTCGATAAACTGCTGGGTGGCGCGGTAGGTCGCTTCATGATGCTGCACCAGGTTCACCAACGGCTGCAGGCTGCTCTCTCCCAGCCAGCGCTCCATCCGCTTAAACCATTGCGGGGTATAGTACATCTGCGAGGGAACCGTGCGGATCACCACAATGGTTTGCGCCCCGCGACGGGCGGCTTCCTGAACGGGTATGGGATCGCTGACGCCGCCATCCAGATAGCTGATGCCGTCCAGGGTGACGCCGCTACGATAAAAACCGGGAATCGCGCTAGAGGCGCGGATCAGGTCAAGCCAGGTGGTCTGCGTCGGGGAGAAGTAGCTGGCCGTGTAATCATCGCCACGACAGGCGCACAGCCACAGTTCCTTACCCTGGGCGAACCGTTCCAGCGCGTAATCCATCGCCAGCGGCATTTTCTGCGCCGTCACCTCCAGCAGCCAGTCGAGATCAATCAGGTTTCCGCCACGGACAAAACGCATCGGGTCGAAAAACTCACGGGCGGTGGTATAGCGCGTGATCACCTTGCGGGCATAGCCCTGCTGGTTGCAGATATAGGCCGACAGGTTCTGCGCCCCGGCGGAGGTCCCCAGCATAATGTCGAAGGGGTTAAACCCAGCGCGCATAAACTCATCCAGCACCCCGGCGGTGAAAATACCCCGCTGACCGCCACCCTCGCACACCAGGCCAAGTTTGCCCGGACGAAACGGCTCTACGGATAACGGCGTGATATTGCCAAGCGTTACGGGAATTCGATGCCCCACCCTGCTTTCCTGTTCTGTTGATTCTAAAAGCGCAAAAATGATCTGCCGCACGACAAGCAGCCAGCACGACAACCTGCCCGGCCAACAATCATCACCACGATGACCTGCAATTATTACCCCCCAGAAACCACGAAAGCCAGTCCTGAGGACTGGCTTTATGTAAAACGCTATGTCATGCCACGGCATTTCGCCGGTTAGACGGCAGGGAAAACACGCTTGCTATGGACGCCTGCGCCCGGTAAACAGGCTGATCAGGAACAGAATAATACCGACGACAAAGACGATTTTCGCCGCCCAGGCTGCTGTACCTGCCAGGCTACCAAATCCTAACGCTGCGGCAATCAGTGCGATGACCAGAAAAATAATGCCCCATCGAAACATAGTCTACTCCTTACCATAGTGAGTAACGGTTGCATTGCCACACGCAGAAGACGCGCGGGTATCAACCCTGTCGTGCTCTTTTTATTCAACGGCTGTTCGCCATACTTCATATTACGGCCATCAAAGCGGTATCCGTTTTTCCGGGTCAACCGCGCCAATGCGCGCCCGGAAATATTGCCGTTTGCCGCTCGTCCGTAATGCAGAACCTGGAGATAAAATGGCTATAACATTATTAAATGAATGGTTTTATTTAACGCTGAGATTATTTTCGACGCTTTTCACGCCGGAAACGGCTTTGGCAATATCCGCTGCGCGATCCGCCTGCTGGCGAGATTCTACACTGCCGGATAGCTGTACCACGCCGTCACTGGTTTCCACCGTGATGTTGCGCGATGGCACCATGTCATCCGCCAACAGTTTCGCTTTGATTTGACTGGTGATAGCCGTGTCACCGGCATACCCTTTCAGGCTGGCAGACTGCTCTTCACTAACGCTCAGTTTGTCATTGACCGTGGTGACGCCTTTAACGTTTTTCGCCACGCTCAGCGCCTGCTCCTTCTGGGCAGTACTGTCGACTGAACCGCTTAAGGTCACCACTTTATTCTCCGTTTTCACGGAAATACCGGCACTGCTAATACTTTTATCGTCAATCAACGCCGCTTTCACCCGGGCGGTGATGGTGCTGTCATCCATAAAGTCGCCGACTTTATTCAGTGAGCTGTCAACCGCCTGACCGGCGCTATTAGCTACCGATTTCGCACTGTCTGTCGTTGAGTTTTCTGCATATGCCGAGACACTTATCATGGCTGAGCCTAAGAAGAGAGCCACCAGCGCTCCGGCATTCTTTAGTCTTGTCATTATCATGTCCTCGTTATTTCTATACGGGTAAAGCTAAATAAGTAGCGTATTAAGCCAGAATCTTAAAAATTACTTATTAAATATAGTAGAAGGCGATGAGAGAGGCGGGAAATATGCACAAAAAATCACGACAAGGCGGATCTTTAAGAACTTTCTATAACGCAAATCAGGAGAAATTAACGAGAAAAAATAGCGTGGAGCGCGGCGAATACCGCGCTCCGGGAGGGATTAGTGCTCGCGAGTTTTACGGAACAGAACTTCAGGGTAACGTTCCTGAGTCAGGTTCAGGTTCACCATGGTTGGGGCGATATAGGTCAGGTTATCACCGCCATCCAGGGCCAGCTGAATTTCGTTTTTACGCTTAAATTCCTCAAATTTCTTCACGTCGGTGGATTCCACCCAACGCGCGGTCGCCACGTTTACGGACTCATAAATCGCTTCGACGTTGTACTCGCTTTTCAGTCGGGCCACGACCACATCAAACTGCAGCACGCCCACCGCGCCAACGATCAGGTCGTTATTGGCAATCGGACGGAAGACCTGCACCGCGCCCTCTTCTGAAAGCTGTACCAGCCCTTTCAGCAGCTGTTTCTGCTTCAACGGATCCTTCAGACGAATACGACGGAACAGTTCCGGCGCGAAGTTCGGGATACCGGTGAACTTCATCGTTTCGCCCTGGGTGAAGGTATCGCCGATCTGAATGGTACCGTGGTTGTGCAAGCCGATGATATCGCCAGGCCAGGCTTCTTCCACGTGAGAACGGTCGCCCGCCATAAAGGTCAGCGCATCAGAAATTACCACGTCTTTACCGGTACGCACCTGGCGTAACTTCATGCCCTTTTCATACTTCCCGGAGACCACACGCATAAAGGCCACGCGGTCACGGTGTTTCGGGTCCATGTTGGCCTGAATTTTAAAGACGAAGCCGGTAAATTTCTCTTCTTCTGCCGTCACAACGCGGGTGTCGGTTTTACGCGGCATCGGCGCTGGCGCCCACTCCACCAGACCATCCAGCATGTGATCCACGCCGAAGTTGCCCAGAGCGGTACCAAAGAAGACCGGCGTAATTTCACCGGCAAGGAACAGCTCTTTATCAAATTCGTTTGACGCACCCTGCACCAGCTCCAGCTCGTCGCGCAGCTGCTGTGCCAGATCCTCTCCCACCGCCGTATCAAGTTCCGGGTTATTCAGCCCTTTCACGATCCGCACTTCCTGGATGGTGTGGCCTTTACCGGTCTGATAAAGATAGGTTTCGTCTTTATACAGATGGTAGACGCCTTTAAACAGCTTACCGCAGCCAATCGGCCAGGTGATCGGCGCGCAGGCAATACGCAGCTCGTTCTCAACTTCGTCCAGCAGCTCCATCGGATCGCGGATGTCACGGTCGAGTTTGTTCATAAACGTCAGAATTGGCGTATCGCGCAGACGGGTAACTTCCATCAGCTTACGGGTACGATCTTCAACGCCTTTTGCCGCATCGATAACCATCAGACAGCAGTCCACTGCCGTCAGGGTACGGTAGGTATCTTCGGAGAAGTCTTCGTGGCCCGGGGTGTCCAGCAGGTTCACCAGGCTGTCGTGATACGGGAACTGCATCACCGAGGTGGTAATCGAGATACCACGCTGCTTTTCCATCTCCATCCAGTCTGATTTTGCATGCTGGCTGGAGCCACGGCCTTTTACCGTACCGGCGGTCTGGATCGCCTGTCCGAACAGCAGCACTTTCTCAGTAATGGTCGTTTTACCGGCATCCGGGTGAGAAATAATGGCAAAAGTGCGGCGTTTAGCCACCTCTTGCAAATAAGGAGACAACGTCATAATTCAATCTTCTTAGTAAACGCGGCTAGCGGGCCACGCATGTGGAATCCAAAATTGCGGCTATTTTACTCATCAACAGGGGGGAGGCAATCAGTGTTTACACAGGAGCTGCTCCAGTTCGCTTAACGAGGTCACCGTCCAGTCAGGCTGGAGGTCCGCAGGCAATTCGCGCTGATGAGCATTCAGCCAGCAGGTCGCCAGGCCGGCGTTGACGCCGCCGCGAATATCCGACTCTGCCGTATCCCCCACCATCAGCACGCGAGAACGATCGGGATTGCCCGCCTGCGCTAACGCGTAATCAAAAATACGCGCATCGGGCTTAGCAATGCCGACCTCTTCAGAAATAACTAGTAAATCAAAGTGATGACGTAAACCGGTACGTTCCAGACGAATTTGCTGCAGCGACGTGAACCCATTGGTGATAATGCCCATTTTCACCTTGCCGTGCAGCGCATTCAGCAGCGATACCGCCCCCGGCAGCGGCGAGCAGATTTCGGCCATCGCATTCATAAATGCGTCGTTGAGCTCGCCCGGCGGCACGCTGAGGCGCTCGGCCCAGTTATCAAAACGTTGATATTGTAGCTGGGATGCGGTGATAGCGCCGTTTTGATAATCCACCCACAGCGGCTTATTCACGGCCTGGTAGTCCTGAAAATCTTCGGCGCTAAAGGTCACGCAATAGTCGAGAAACATCCGCTGTAAGCCACTGAAAGCGTCAAACGTAAACAGCGTTTCGTCGGCATCAAAGAAAATCCAGTCCCACTTCATCATATCACCCTGTCATTGCTCGCCCGCAGGCATGTTGTTACAACCGGTCCGGGAAATCTCCCGGCGCCGGCCACTACATACTGATTGGCAGCGCCATGATGATCGCATCCTCACGCCCGTCGGCCGTGGGGTAATAGTTGCGACGAATGGTTGCCTCGTTAAAACCGATATCCTCGTACAGCGCAATGGCGGCCGCATTGGAGGCACGAACTTCGAGCCACAGCGTCACGACGCCACGCTGTTCGACCTCATCAATAACCCGCTCCAGCAGCGCACGCCCAAGGCCACGCCGCTGAAAAGCCGGATCGACGGCGATGTTAAACAACGTCGCCTCGTCCAGCACAATTTGCGTAATCGCGAAGGCGGCCATCTCGCCATCAACCGTCAGTTGAAGATTGAGATAGCGCTCACCCTGATTACTGGCAAAGGTTTGTTCACTCCACGGAAAAGCGTGGGCGCGTTGTTCTATTTGCCAGGCACGGGGCAAATCAGCCGTGTTGAGGGTAGAAATCGTGTTCATGTGCGCAGATTTGTTGCCAGAGCGCCATTCGGGCAGGCACGCTGGTCTGGAGTTCATCAAAAGCAGGCGTGGCGACCTGTGCGCCCGCCAGCAACAACGGCGTATCGGTACCCAGCCGCCAGCTGTTGCAGCGACTATTCTGCGGCAGCATGGCGACGCGATCGGGGGCAAGCTGCAGCACCTGATCCGGCGTCAGGGCCAGGGCCCGTAAAATATCGCTGATTAACGGTTCCGTTAACGACGGCATTGGTTCTGCCACCATCACCAACCGAATATGCCCGGGAAGCGAGATAGCGATTTCGCCCTGCAACGCCCCGGGGCGACGCAGCGACCACTGAGTAATACCCAGCTGCTGTAATTGCCAGTCTCGTCGGGAAGTCATAGCGAAACACTCCTGTTAATCAAGCGCGCAATATAGCAAATTCGTCGTATCTGCGCCAACAAACAACGTACATCACGCACGCCGACCCGTCTGCCATCATGCCGGGAGAGTCAGACCGAACAACGCGCTGTCGAAAGCGCCAACAAAGAGGCAGCGTTATGGATAACGTGTATAATCGGCGCCAGTCTTAATGAAGGAGTGTTTCATGTCTGCTTTTACCCCGGCAAGTGAAGTCTTGCTGCGCCACAGTGATGATTTCGAACCCGCACGCGTTCTGTTTGCCGGTGACCTGCAGGATGACCTGCCAGCACGTCTGGACACCGCAGCCAGCCGTGCCCATACCCAACAATTTCACCACTGGCAGCTCCTTAATGGCCAGATGGGAGATAACGCTCGCTTTAGCCTGGTCGCGCAAGCCGAGGACGCGGCTGATTGCGATACGCTGATTTACTACTGGCCGAAAAACAAGCCAGAAGCACAGTTCCAGCTGATGAACCTGCTGTCACTGCTGCCGGTGGGCACCGATGTTTTCGTCGTTGGCGAAAACCGCAGCGGCGTTCGCAGCGCAGAACAGATGCTGGCCGAATACGTCCCCCTGACCAAAATCGACAGCGCGCGCCGCTGCGGGCTGTATCACGGGCGTCTGGAAAAACAGCCGACCTTCGATCCAGAGCAATACTGGGGTGAATACCCGCTGGAAAACCTGACGATCAAAACCCTGCCTGGCGTCTTCAGCCGTGACGGACTGGACATCGGCAGTCAGCTGCTGCTCTCCACCCTGACGCCGCACACCAAAGGGAAAGTGCTTGATGTCGGCTGCGGTGCCGGAGTCCTGGCAACCGTGCTGGCCAGCCATTCCCCGAAAGTGCGCCTGACGCTCTGTGACGCCAGTGCACCAGCGGTCGAAGCCAGCCGCGCGACCCTTGCCGCCAACGGCATTGAGGGTGAAGTTTTCGCCAGTAACGTGTTCTCGGAAGTGAACGGTCGTTTCGACATGATCATCTCTAACCCGCCATTCCATGATGGCCTGCAAACCAGCCAGGAAGCGGCACAAGCGCTGATTCGCGGTGCAGTACGTCATCTGAGCAGCGGTGGTGAACTGCGTATCGTGGCCAACGCCTTCCTGCCGTATCCGGATGTGCTGGATGAAATCTTCGGTTTCCATGAAGTAATTGCCCAGACCGGTCGTTTTAAAGTTTACCGTACCGTCATGACCCGTCAGGCGAAAAAGTAGTTCCCTGCACGCATCGGCGGCTGGGTCACCACGCCGCCGTTACCGTTCTGCCCCGCTCGACCATTTTTGCAACAATCAATCCGCGCGACACAATTAACTATTGACGAAAAGTTGAAAACCACTAGAATGCGCCTCCGTAGTAACGATACTTTCTGAGTATCGATGGTATGCGACGGTGGCGGAATTGGTAGACGCGCTAGCTTCAGGTGTTAGTGTCCTTACGGACGTGGGGGTTCAAGTCCCCCCCCTCGCACCATATACTACATAGATATCGCTCGCACTGTGCGAAGGTGGCGGAATTGGTAGACGCGCTAGCTTCAGGTGTTAGTGTCCTTAGGATGTGGGGGTTCGAGTCCCCCCCCTCGCACCAACGAGGCGATATCAACAATTAAGAATACTGTGCGAAGGTGGCGGAATTGGTAGACGCGCTAGCTTCAGGTGTTAGTGTCCTTAGGATGTGGGGGTTCGAGTCCCCCCCCTCGCACCAATATTCTTAACCTTCCCCGAACTATCCCATCAGCTTTAGATTCAACGTCATCAGCATTATCCCACTGATCAACGCAACGCATGATGGCAGCAGAATAAAGTGGCGCAATTGACGGTGCCAAATCATCAATGCCGACAATAATAGCCCGACCGTCACCAGCCCACGCCAGGCATCTGCCGACAGATCGGCAAATCCCAGAACAGCAATCAGTACGCCAGGAAGCAGCACTCCCCATCCACTGCCTAAAGTTCGCTGTAACATGCCTCCCCCCAAGACGATAATGATAACCAATATCATATGATAATATTTATCATTTGTCATGTTATGACCATCAGGATGACCGGTTCTTTACGTTCGCGCTAATGACATACATTCGTGAAGGTGATAAATTACACGAGCAACAGCAATACATTAAATTACCTGATAATTTAACAAAAACCTTACTCGAAATATTGTTTTTTAACGTTCTTTCTTTGCAGCCATCATTTTGAAATTTATGGCTAATAGCGACACGTTCAATATGACTGCACAATCCTGGCAAAAGCATTACGAAAAAAAATATCAATATTCCTTACGGCTATTTTTGCTGTTGAATTTCATTTCTGCGCTTTTTGCGTTGGCTAGCCCATTGTTTATCAGCACCCGATTCACGCTGCCCTGCACCCTGATAGCGCTGTTAAGCACTGCCTTAATGCTTTGGCACTGGAAGTACTCACAACGCAAAATTAATATTTCTTTTATTTCTCTGATATTTGGTGTGTTGTGGGCATGGCACGTCGCAGATAAAGCCCTGTTACAGGCGCCACCGCAATTTAACTTTTTAGTTATTGCCTTATTAAGTATATTGTTTATTGGCACTATCGCATTTCCCAATAATATCATTGCGTTTACGCTACACACTTTACCCACGTTTATCGTTAGTCTGGTTTTTGCTGAAACCGCACAATGGCCCCGGATGTTTTACTGTTTTGCCCTCCCTATCGCCGGCATTACGCTACAGAATATGATTCAAAAACGTAGCGATACTTTTACCCAGGGGCTGATGGATAAACTGCTGCAGGAACGTAACACGCTGAACGATCTCAGTATGTTGGATCCCCTCACTGGCTTATATAACCGGCGTGGCTTACAAAACCGACTGGATGCCATGCTGGCTGCAAACGACATGCGCCATCACGTATTGCTGCTGGATATCGACCACTTTAAGGCCTATAACGACCACTATGGGCATATGATGGGCGATCAGGCGCTGATTCAGGTCTCTGCAGCCATTCGCAATGCTGTGCGCTCACGTGACATCGTGGCCCGTTTTGGCGGAGAGGAATTTATGGTCCTGTTGACCGACAGCACCGCAGAGACTGCCTCACTGGCCGCTGAGCGTATTCGCCAGCAGGTCTATGATTTAAAAATCCCGCACATGTTCAATGAAAGCGTCGCCACCAACGTCACCATAAGCATCGGGATGACCCCGTTGATTGATGCGGATATCGATAGCGCACTGAAAAGAGCCGATACCGCGCTGTACGAAGCGAAAAGCCTCGGACGCAACATTATTCTCGCCAGCTAATCCCTGCTCAGGTCCAGCAAATACGGCGCAGACAAACCGCTTGCCATCATCCAGACAACTAACTAGTATTACTAATCATTATCATTTAGATTAATATCTGGCAATCTGATGGCATACCGTTCCCTTTCATTCAGCAATGAGATCATCTGGCAGGCGCCGTTCCGCCAGGCTGAATGCGCATTGGCGAATGCCATTCGGGAAAAAATCACCGCCCTACGCCCCCATTTGCTGGATTTTCTCCGCCTGGACGAAGAAGCGCCACATCACGCGCTAACGCTGGCTGAGTGGTCAGCTCCCGGCGCGCTCAGCTCGCTGCTGGCGACCTGGTCCGATCATATTTACCGCCATCAACCGACGCTCCCGCGCGAGCAGAAGCCTCTGCTGTCACTGTGGGCGCAGTGGTATATCGGTTTACTGGTGCCGCCGTTGATGCTGGCGCTGCTTACAGAAAAAACCGCTATCAGCCTGATGCCGGAATACTTCCGCGTGGAGTTTCACGAAACGGGCCGGGCAGCCTGCTTCTGGATTGACGTGCATGCCGAACCGGCCGCCCAGGTCGATTCCCCGCAGGCCCGGATGGAAATGCTGATCGTCCGCGCCCTGCAGCCGGTGGTGCAGGCTCTGGAAGCGACCGGCAATATCAATGGCAAGCTTATCTGGAGCAATACCGGCTATCTGATTAACTGGTATCTCGGTGAGATGAAAGCGCTGTTGGGGGATGAGCAGGTTGCCGCCCTTCGCCAGCACTGTTTCTTTGAAAAGCAGTTTTCTGACGGCCAGGACAACCCGCTGTGGCGGACGGTAATCTTGCGCGAAGGGTTACTGGTGCGGCGAACCTGCTGCCAACGTAACCGCCTGCCAGACGTTCAGCAGTGCGGAGACTGCACGTTAAAATAATCCCGATGCGGCGGGCGACAACAGTGCCGCCCGCCAGCGTTGTTACGCGGTCTGTTGGCTCTCCTGCGCCACGCGTTCCGCTTCTTCAGCTTCCTGCGCTAACAGCTGCTTCTCATAGACCTTGAAGAACGGGAAGTAAATAATCGCCGAGACGCAGGCCAGGACCACCACCAGTATCGCCGCCCGGAAATCCCATCCCAGCGCCCACGCGCCGCCAATCGGTGCCGGAGCCGTCCACGGAACCACTGAAATTACCCGCCCAATCAGATCGAGCTTCATTGCCGCCCAGGCCAGCACGGCGTTGACCATCGGCGCCAGCAGGAACGGGATAAAGAACACCGGGTTCATGACGATAGGCGTCCCGAAAATAACCGGTTCGTTAATGTTAAAGAGGCTGGGTACCACACTCAGACGACCGATAGATCGCAGGTGCGCCGAACGACTGCGCAGGTAGCAGAAGACCAGGCCCATAGTGGCACCAGACCCCCCGATGACAATGAAGAATGTCCAGAACGCCTCCATAAAGATATGCGGAAGCGGCGCGCCTTGTGCCAGCGCCTGTTGGTTCATCCCGAGATTTGTTAACCAGAACATCTGCAGCATGCCAGAAACAATGGCCGCACCGTGGATCCCAGCGAACCACAGCAGGTGGCCAATCAGCACCGCCAGTAAAATTGCCGGCAATGAATCCGCTGCGGACACCAGCGGTTTAAAGATAGCCATGATGGCCTGCGGGATCAGCATGTCAAAGTGATGCTGAATAAACAGGCTCAGCGGATACAGCGTCAGTACAACAACCAGCACTGGAATCAGCAGGTCGAAAGAGTTTTTGATCATCGGCGGCACCTGATCCGGCAGGCGTATACCGATATTATGTGCCTTCAGGAAGCGCATCATTTCAACGCAGTAGACCGCCACCAGGATCGCTGTAAAGATCCCCGTACCGCCAAGGCTATCGACCGGCAGGTTACCATTGGTTTTTGGCGCCGCCACCAGCAGGAATGCCATGATTGACAACATGCTGCACATGAAAGGATCGAGCTGATTAGATTTTTCATAGTGCTTGCCGAGGTTATAGGAGATGGCAGCACAAATGTAGATAGACATAATGCCCATCGTCATATCGAACGGCGTCAGAATACGCCCTTCAAACTCTTTCGCTAAATCCAGCCAGGCACGCGCAAATCCCCAGGTGGTATCTGGCGAAAATGGCGGATAAGCAAACACCAGCAGGAACGAGCCGACAATCATAAACGGCATCGCCGAGATGAAGCCGTCACGAATCGCCATCACATGACGCTGTGATGAGATCCGCCCGGCAACAGGGCTAATATAATTTTCTACAAAGCGAAATATCAGATTAAACGCAGCATGGTTAGCAGACATAGCAGCCCTCCTGACAGGCTTTAGACACAGGCCCAACAACGATTATCCTGCCGTGGCGATGAAATATGTTCTGTGAACGGCTCCCCACTGCGGCCATCTCATAGGCTATACTGTTCAGATCAGCACGATTCATACACGGCTCTTTTGTTATAAGTGATACAGGGTAGTTACCCGTTCAGTATTCATCTGAGTGACGATAACAGCAACCGGTTACAGTAACCGGTTACGGTGATTGTGAAGAAGATCCAGAAATTGGAATAATTCCGGATTACCCATCGACAATATTTACACTCCGCCAGGCTTGTGACAGATTGACACGGACATGAATCAGGAGATCCCCATGAGTCTGCAGTCCGTGCGGCAGTTTTTTGCCAGCCATGCCCCCGATATCGAAATCATCGAGCTCAATCAAAGTACCGCAACCGTCGCCCTCGCTGCTGCAGCACATCGCGTTGAGCCTGGCCAAATTGCGAAGACCCTCTCTTTAAAAGTGAAGGAGCAGGTGATTCTGGTGGTCGCCAGCGGTGATGCCCGGCTGGATAACAAGAAGCTGAAGGAAACGTTCGGCGCGAAAGCACGTATGCTCAGCAGTGATGAAGTGGTCATGCTTACCGGGCACCCGGTCGGCGGTGTCTGCCCTTTCGGGCTGGAAAACCCGCTGGTGATCTATTGCGATATTTCGCTGAAGCAGTACCCGGAAGTGTTACCGGCGGCCGGCGCCATTCATAGTGCGGTTCGCATTTCTCCTGACAGAATGGCCCAATTGACGGATGCCACCTGGGTTGATGTCTGTCAGTAAAATGTTGCCGACCAGCTATGCGACAATGGCATGCGTGATGGTTGTTCTGTCCGGCAGGAGACGCATCAAAATATCGCCCGCGCTGATCAAACCAAGATCGGAGCTGATCCCCAGCTTGGTCATCGCGTTGCACTTATGGGCGCGAATGGTTTTGATATTGCGATCCAGCTGCAGCGCGATTTCCGGCAAGGAGTAACCATAAGTCATATAGCAAAGAATGCTATGCTCGGTTGGGCTCAGGAGTTGATGCACTGCAATCTGGCTAATGAGCGGCTGGCCCAGAGGTTGAGCGTGTCGGGGCAGCAGCCGGAATAATTCTTGCTGCAATATCTCACGACACGTCATTTTATTGATAATCCCGTGCAGGCCAGAAGGCGTCAGTTTCTTGATGAGATTTACTTCCCCATTGTCCTTCGCCAAAATGATCCGCCGGACTTCGGGATGAGAATAAGCAATATCACGCAGGTAAAGCAGACTATCAACCCGAAGCCAGCGCTGACCCGAAAGTGAAAAAATAACCGCAGCGATATTCCGAAAGTGTAAAGTGCGTCTTAATGACTGAACATCTTTAAAAAAATGAACACAATATTGTTCGGTGCTGCACTCATTCAGTATATGACGAAGCCCTATCGCCGTCATCGTACAGGGTTCTACCACTGCGATACAGCATGTTGTGTTCCGTTGTCCCATTGCGGCTACTCTCCATAAGCTGAGTGTACATTCAGCTCTTTCATTCCTTGTGTGCTATTAATCCAGGCGTACATTTGCGCGTTGCTGCATAAAGATAAGCGCCGCATCGCGCTATTCTTTTGCGCGCTAATGGTCTTATTACTTTTCTTCAGCAACGAAGCAATCTGATTAATGCCCCAGCCTTTTGCCAGCAGTCGGAGCACCTTACGCTCCGAGAAGGTCAGCACCCTCAGCTTCTCCTGGCTAATGGTAAAATCTCTCGCACCCACTGCAGCCACCGGGTGCACAGGGGGAACACCCGGCTCTGCCCCCGCACTGGCAGCTTCCCTGACGCAGAGCGCTTCACCCAGACGTGTCACTGGGTCACTGTCGGAAACACATGTGCTTTCAGGCCTGACCAATAATGTTTCAGCATGGGCAGAGCAAGCACGACCAACCACATAGATCCAATGAATATGTTTAAAGCGAACCATTAGTGAACAATAGTACCGACATATCTCGTGCGGCCGTTCTATCTCACCGGATAAATCAACAATAACCACCGTTGCCATATTTATCGGAAGCTGCGTAAGCGTCTCCAGTGAATAACAATGACTGAAGATATAATGAGGAAGGTACTCACTGGTTATTGTGTTTAATCCGGATTGCATCACCGGTATTTTGCTGATGATAATGCCGTACTTACCCTGTCCTGGTAACATAAACCCTCCCTGTTTTGTAGAAGATTCACGCTGGCATAAAACAGATGGGCGCCTGGCAACCATAATTTATTTGCCAGGTGAATTTTTATCACCCCTGGCGAACGTCGGCCGTACGTTCAGGTACATATTTTTTATGGTAAATCTAAAATATATTTTTTTGGCCTTAACAACAAATGACACTAGCATAAATTACGGCCAACAATAAATTAGAATAAATGAAAGCATTTATTAGAAATAAAAATTCCGAATCACACCATCTGACTTTATTTAATTTCATTCCTGAATGTTTTTGGTGAAACGCCGCTATAGCGACGGAAAAAACGCGAAAAATAAGTCACATCAGAAAAACCTAAATAATCAGAAAGTTGCGTCACTGTCATCGTGGTATATTGTAAATTACGCCGCGCTTCCAGCATCAATCGCTGGTGTAAAACTCTCAGTGCGCTACCGCCATGGAATTCACGACACAAATAATTAAGATGGGTCGCCGATAGCCCGACCAGCCGGGCATACTCCGCCAACGGCAGATGTTCGCGATAATGACTTTCAATGAGACGAGAAAAATGGCGCATGACGCTGCGCTTTCGTTCCGCTCTCCCTTCCGCTACCGGCGCTGGCAGACACTGTCGGTTCAACCACACCAGCAGCGTGCCCAGCAGTGAATGCAGCATCATTTCCCGAGCATCTCGCTCTTCGCAATACTCTTCACGTAACGCGGTAAAAAGGGCACGCACGTGCCCGCGGGATTGTTTAACCGGTACACACTGCGGCTGGCTGAGGACATCAAGCTGGCGGCCAAACTGGCTTTCAAACCGACTGAGCAACGGCAGCGCCAGCGATAACACATAGCCTTGAGTGCCTGGCGAAAAACGAAACCCATGAACGCACAGTGCAGGCACGACCTGAATACAGGCGTCGGTCATCACCGTTATCGTCCCTTCTATTTCGATTTCAGCCCGACCTTTATGCAGGTACAGCAGCTGCACCATCCCGGCATGCTGATGCATCCGGATATGCCACTCATACAGGCTGCTGCGCTGCAAAATCGACTCACAGTGCAGCAGGTCGGGCGTAGGCCAGTCACGCTCTTCGCCATACAAGGTAAAAACGGGAACGGTATTCGCAACCTGCATGGCAACTCCTGCTTTATTCAACGCTATGCCACGCGCTCCATTGGCAGACCGACATAGTTTTCCGCAATGGTGGTCAACCCGGCGCGCGAGCCCAGATAATAGCGGCGATCCGCCGCCTGCATTTTTTTATCGAACTCACTCTGCTGCGGGAAGTCATGCAGCAGACGGGTCATAAACCAGCTGAATCGCTCACCTTTCCACACCCGGTCAAGGGCAAAGCGCGAGTAGCTCTCCAGCAGGTCGGCACGGCCACGATGGTAATATTCACGCAGGATCCGCCACAGATAATTGACGTCCGAAGCGGCCAGATTCAGCCCTTTTGCCCCGGTGGGCGGTACGATATGCGCCGCATCCCCGACCAGGAACAGCCGCCCATATTGCATCGGTTCAACCACATAACTGCGCAGCGGAGCGATACTCTTCTCTAGTGAGTGACCAGTCACTAACTTGCCAGCCAGCTCGTCCGGCAGACGACACTTCAGCTCTTCCCAGAAACGTTCGTCCGACCACGCGTCCACCTTGTCACTTAGCGGCACCTGCAAATAGTAGCGGCTGCGTGTTAGTGAGCGCTGACTACAAAGCACAAACCCGCGCTCATGGTGCGCATAAATCAGTTCCGGGTTCACCGGTGGCGTATCCGCCAGCAGCCCCAGCCAGCCAAAGGGCCAGACGCTTTCGTACTCTTTGAGGATCTCGCGCGGAATACTCTGGCGCGACACGCCGTGAAAGCCATCGCAGCCGGCGATAAAATCACACTCGAGCCGGCAGGTCTCGCCACCGCTGACAAACGTGACTGACGGCCGGTCACTCTTCGCCTCTTCAATCACCACGTCGCTGACGCCATAAATAATCGGTGCCCCGCTGTCCGCACGCGCCGCCATTAAATCCCGGGTCACTTCGGTCTGGCCGTAGACCATCACGCTTTTCCCCCCGGTCAGCTCGCTCAGGGCAACCGGCACCCGCTGCCCCTCAAACAAAAACTCCACCCCATGATGCACCAGGCCTTCTGCATCCATTCGCTGTGATACACCCGCTTCGCGCAGTAATTCGACGGTCCCGCTTTCGAGGATCCCGGCGCGGATACGCCCCAGTACATATTCCGGCGTCTGCCGCTCGAGGATAACCGTACGGATGCCGGCAAGATGCAGTAATTGACCTAACAGCAGCCCGGAGGGGCCAGCGCCAATAATCGCGACTTGTGTTTTCATAGGGTTGTCTCACTTTCAGATGGTTAATTATTTGTTTGTTTTTTGTTTAATAAAAGTTCCTTGCTGCATTTTTGATAACTCAGACGTGAAAAAGAAGGCCATAATTCGTTCAAAAATTGCACTTTCCAACAGTT
Organism: Klebsiella sp. R390; assembly: GCF_051131745.1. NCBI lineage: Bacteria > Pseudomonadati > Pseudomonadota > Gammaproteobacteria > Enterobacterales > Enterobacteriaceae > Klebsiella > Klebsiella sp. R390. The sequence continues at coordinate 1,991,006 of NZ_CP180445.1, forward strand.
TTGCGAAAGTGTGGCAGCGCTCAAATTTCATTTCGTCCGCCCGTGGCGTCTTTTTGCACATTGTTTGATCCCGTCCCCCCCAGATACCACGGGAGTCCAGGTTAAAGTATCGACAAACACTTTGGGATTGGACGTGGGGAACAGCAGGTACTTATGCAAGCAGATCGGGCAGTTCAGCGCGCTATTACGCGGTTGTGCATTCAGTGTGGGCTTTTCTTATTGCAGCACGGCGCCGAAAGCGCCCTGGTGGAGGAACTTTCAACCCGCCTTGGGCGGGCACTGGGTATGGACAGCGTCGAAAGCGCCATCTCCTCGAATGCCATTGTGCTCACGACGATTAAAGATGGCGAATGCCTGACCTCCACGCGCAAGAACGTCGATCGCGGCATCAATATGCACGTGGTGACGGAAGTGCAGCATATTGTGATTATGGCCGAGCATAAGCTGCTGGATTATAAAGACGTAGAGAAGCGCTTTGCCCAGATCAAACCGCTGCGCTACCCGCGTTGGCTGGTGGTGCTGATGGTCGGCTTATCCTGCGCCTGCTTCTGCAAGTTAAATAAAGGCGGCTGGGACGGCGCGCTGGTGACCTTCTGCGCCAGCACCGTCGCAATGTATATTCGCCAGCTCCTGACCCACCGTTCGATGCACCCGCAGATTAACTTCTGCATTACGGCGTTTGTCGCCACCACCATTTCCGGGCTGATGCTACGTCTGCCGGCGTTTACCGCCACCTCAACGGTCGCAATGGCCGCCAGCGTCCTGCTACTGGTCCCCGGCTTTCCCTTAATCAACGCCGTGGCGGATATGTTTAAAGGGCATATCAATACCGGCCTGGCGCGCTGGGCGCTTGCCAGCCTGTTGACGCTGGCCACCTGTATTGGCGTCGTAATGGCGATGACCATGTGGGGGCTGCGAGGATGGGTATAATGACGTATGTTTTTGCACTGCTGCAGGATATGGCGTTATCAGCTATTCCGGCGGCCGGCTTTGCGATGGTGTTTAACGTCCCACAGCGCGCGCTGCGCTGGTGTGCGCTGCTCGGCGCCATCGGCCACAGCTCACGTATGGTGATGATGGATGTCGGGTTCAATATTGAGTGGGCAACGTTTCTCGCCGCGCTGCTGGTTGGCAGCATCGGTATTCAATGGTCCCGCTGGTATCTGGCGCATCCGAAGATTTTCACCGTCGCGGCAGTGATCCCGATGTTCCCCGGTATCTCGGCCTACACCGCGATGATCTCGGCGGTAAAAATCAGCCACTTTGGCTACTCCGATGAGCTGATGATCATGCTGCTGAGCAATTTCCTGAAGGCCTCTTCTATTGTCGGTGCTCTCTCCATTGGCCTTTCTATCCCGGGCCTCTGGTTGTACCGTAAGCGCCCGCGGGTATAGCACAGAGATTTGGCTGAACCCTGTGCTACTATAGCCAATAGATTTCGATTTTTTTTACTGCGGCGCCGATCGGCTTACTGGACTAAGCGATGCCGTCCACCGGGCGCCGCCAGTCAAAAACAACTGTAAAGACAATCGGTTTAACCCCCTCTATAGCCGAACTAATTCGAGTTGCAGAAAAGCCAACGCTCATGCAACTTGAAGTATGACGGGTGTATATGTTGTTCAGAGTTGAGATAGCATTATGTCTTCGCGAATGTTAACCACCGATTTTAGCGGCCTGGATGATTTCATCCAGGACCCTGCAGCCGTACTCGCAAAATCGGCCAGCGGCGCCGTCGCCGTTTTTGCCAACAATGCTCCGGCGTTCTATGCGCTGACGCCGGAACGTCTGGCTGAGCTGCTTGAGCTGGAAGCAAAGCTGGCACGTCCCGGCAGCGATGTGGCGCTGGATACTCAGTTTTTTGATGAGCCTGCTGCCGCGCCAACCGCCATCCCCATGGGGAAATTCGCCATGTATGCCGACTGGCAGCCGGATGCAGATTTTCAGCGCCTCGCTGCGCTCTGGGGCATCGCCCTCAGCCAGCCGGTTACCCCGGAAGAGCTGGCGGCGTTCGTCGCTTACTGGCAAGCAGAAGGCAAAGTCTTTCATCATGTGCAATGGCAGCAAAAGCTGGCACGCAGCGTCCAAATCGGCCGGGCCAGCAACGGCGGCCAGCCGCGACGCGATGTGAATACGGTCAGTGAACCGGATAGCCATATTCCACGAGGTTTCAGAGGATGAGCATGAAAAACGTTGGCGACCTGATGAAGCGTCTGCAAAAAATGATGCCGGCCCATGTCGAACCGGCGTTTAAAACCGGCGAAGAGCTGCTGGCCTGGCAAAAGGAGCAAGGTAAGCTGCGTTCTGAGGCACTGGAGCGCGAAAACCGCGCCATGAAGATGCAGCGTACGTTTAACCGTTCCGGCATCCGGCCACTGCATCAGAACTGTTCGTTTGAGAACTACCGGGTTGAGTGCGAAGGCCAGATGAACGCCCTGTCCCGGGCGCGCCAGTATGTTGAAGAGTTCGATGGCAATATCGCCAGCTTTATCTTTTCCGGCAAGCCCGGCACCGGGAAAAACCACCTGGCTGCCGCCATTTGTAACGAGCTACTGCTGCGCGGGAAGTCGGTGTTAATCATTACCGTCGCCGATATTATGTCAGCCATGAAAGACACCTTCGGCAACCGGGAAGTCAGCGAAGAGCAACTGCTGAGCGACCTGAGCAAGGTCGACCTACTGGTCATTGATGAGATCGGCATGCAGACAGAATCGCGCTACGAGAAGGTGATCATTAATCAGATTGTCGACCGCCGTTCCTCCTCGAAACGCCCGACCGGCATGCTTACCAACAGCAACATGGAAGAGATGAACAAGCTGCTCGGCGAACGCGTCATGGACCGTATGCGTCTCGGTAATAGCCTGTGGGTTATTTTCAACTGGGACAGCTATCGTCATCGTGTTACCGGTAAAGAGTATTAAGATATTTCCGAGTCCGGGCGGGGTTATACTACAAGGATGCTTAAGTAACTATGACGAGTACACTCATGAAATCTGCTCAATTTTTGATCCGCACTACCTTGATTGCCGGTGTTTTTCTTAGCGCCGGCGTCCATGCTGCCTCCTGGCAGGATTCCCTTTCCAGCGCGGCCAGCCAGCTAAGCAGCCAGGGCGACGCCCAGCAGAGTGGCGGTATGTCAGTCTCCTCCCTGACCAGCCTGCTGAGCAACGGCAACCAGTCTCTGACCTCCAGCAGCATGAATAATGCCGCCGGGATTATGTCCTATTGCGCGAAGCAGAAACTGTCTTCGGTGACCAACACTGAAAACGTGAAAAACCAGGTGCTGGATAAACTGGGCCTCAGCACCCCGGAAAAACAGAAAGAGGACACCAGCTACCTTGACGGTTTGCAGGGGCTTCTGAGCAGCAACAGCGGCCAGAAACTGGATCTCAACAGTCTTGGCAGCAGCTCAATGGCTGAGAAAGTGAAAACCAAAGCCTGCGATCTGGTCTTAAAACAAGGTGTTAGCTTCCTCTCCTGATCTCCGCTTCAGAGGCCGCGTTTAACGCCTTAGGGCCGACAACGCGGCTGCAGTCTCGATTTTCACCCTTTTTCGTTCTGCCTCCCCCTGCAACACAGGATGAGTCATTGTCCTGGAATGACAATTTCTAAACCAATTCTGAACCACAGCACACTTTCATGACTCTACAATTGCAGCGATATGGCACTGCAATTACAGTGTACCGTGGAAAGTGATCTCTCCTGCCGGTTTTCAACAGGTACCATTTAGAGGGTGTACGTACTGTGTCAGAGTTGTTATCCATCGCCTTGTTTCTCACTTCGGTGGTGATCTATGCCTTAAAAGCGGGTCGCAATACCTGGTGGTTTGCCGCCACATTGACGGTATTGGGCCTGTTTGTGGTGCTCAACATCACCCTCTATGCCAGCGACTATTTCACCGGCGCTGGGATCAATGACGCGGTCCTCTATACCCTGACCAACAGCCTGACCGGTGCCGGTATCGGCAAATATATTCTTCCCGGCGTCGGGCTTGTCGCGGCGCTGGTCGCCGTCTTCAGCGCGTTAGGCTGGGTGCTGCGCCGTCGTCGTCATCACCCACATCACTTTGGCTACAGCCTGCTGGCGCTGGTGCTGGCGCTGGCCTCCGTTGATGCCAGTCCGGCATTCCGCCAGATCAGCGAACTGGTTAAATCCCAGTCCCGCGATGGCGATCCCGACTTTGCCGCCTATTACAAAGAGCCGGCGAAAAGCATTGCCGATCCGAAGCTGAATCTGGTCTACATCTACGGAGAAAGCCTCGAGCGTACCTATTTCGATAACGACGCATTCCCTGACCTGACGCCGGAGCTGGGCAAACTCAAAAACGAAGGCCTCGACTTCAGCAACACCACCCAGCTTCCGGGTACCGATTACACCATCGCCGGCATGGTGGCGTCGCAGTGCGGCATTCCGCTGTTTGCGCCGTTTGAAGGCAACGCGTCGGCCTCGGTCTCCAGCTTCTTCCCGCAAAATATCTGCCTCGGCGATATTCTGAAAAACTCCGGCTATGAAAACTATTTCGTGCAGGGCGCTAACCTGCGCTTTGCCGGGAAAGACGTGTTTCTGAAATCACACGGTTTCGACCATCTCTACGGCGCCGAAGAGCTGAAAACCACGGTGGCGGACCCGACCTACCGCAATGACTGGGGCTTCTACGATGACACCGTACTCGATGAAACCTGGAAAAAATTCGAACAGCTTTCCCAGTCCGGCAAACGCTTCTCGCTCTTTGCGCTGACGGTCGATACCCATCACCCGGACGGCTTTATCTCCCGCACCTGCCAGCGTAAAAGCTATGACATGGGCGGGAAAAAGAACCTCTCCTTTAGCGCCGTGACCTGCAGCCAGGAGCATATCGCCGCGCTGATCGACAAGATCAAAGCCTCACCCTATTTTAAAAACACGGTGATCGTGGTCTCTTCCGACCACCTGGCAATGAAAAACTCCGCCTGGGACTATCTCAATAAGCAGGACCGCAGCAACCTGTTCTTTATTCTGCGTGGCGACCAGCCGCAGCAGGATACGCTGGCCGTTAAGCGCAACACCATGGACAACGGCGCCACGGTGCTGGACATCCTCGGCGGCGATAACTTTATCGGCCTGGGCCGCAGCAGCCTCTCCGGGCAGTCGCTGTCCGGCATCTTCATGAATATGAAAGAGAAAGTGCTGGCATGGAAGCCGGATGTCATCCGTCTGTGGAATTTCCCGAAAGAGATGAAAAACTTCACCGTCGATGCCCAGAAGAACATGATCTCGTTCTCCGGTAGCCACTTCCGCCTGCCGCTGCTGCTGCGGGTGTCTGATAAACGTGTCGAGCCGCTGCCAGAGAGTGAATATTCCGCCCCGCTGCGCTTCCAGCTGGCAGATTTCGCTCCGCGAGATAATTTCGTCTGGGTCGACCGCTGCTACAAAATGGGCCAGCTGTGGTCGCCAGAGCTGGCGCTCTCAACCGACTGGTGCGTCTCACAGGGCCAGCTCGGCGGCGAGCAAACCGTGCAGCATGTCGATAAACCTCAGTGGCAGGGCAAAACGGCCTTCAAAGATACCGTGATCGATATGCAGCGCTATAAAGGCAACGTCGATACGCTGAAGATTGTCGATAACGATATTCGCTACAAAGCGGACAGCTTTGTCTTTAACGTTGCCGGCGCCCCGGAAGAGGTCAAACAGTTCAGCGGCATCTCTCGCCCGGAATCGTGGGGCCGCTGGTCCAACGCCCAGCTAGGCAGCGAAGTCAAAATTGAGTTTAAGCAGCCGTTACCGGAAAAATTCGATCTGGTGATCACCGCCAAGGCCTACGGGCCGAACGCCAATAAACCGATCCCGGTGCGCGTCGGCAACAGCGAACAAACCCTGACCCTGGCCAACGATGTCTCCACCACCACGCTGCATTTCGACAACCCGTCGCGCAGCGATACGCTGATTATCGTCCCGCCGGACCCGCAATCCACTAACGAGGGCAATATCCTCGGCCATTCGCCGCGTCAGCTGGGAATTGGCATGGTGGATATCAAAGTGGTGAACAGCGCCGGTTAAGCTCAGTGCCGGTAAGCGCACTCACGACGCTGCAGGCGATCATGCTCGCAGCGTCACGCTCATTTCATATTGCTTCAGCGTCAGAGTCGCATATCCTGCGGCGTTGAACAGTGGCGTAAAAGATTCCGGGATGGTCACCGTGGTACTTATTCCAGGATATTGTCGCGCCAGCGTGGTGAGCATTTCCCGCCCAAGCCCGCGGCCTCGCGCAGCGGGCTCGACCCACAAGAACTGCAGCTGCGGTTTATGATTCAGGGTCGCCAGCACCACAAAGGCCTGTTGATGTAACGTCAGCGTCCGACACGGCAGCGTGGCGAAGGTCAGCGGATCCATCAGCCACGGCAGCCGACCGTTGACCTCGGCGCCGGCTTTACGGATCAGCGTCAGGCCATCACACACCGTTAGCCCCGCCGCACTCTCATTCTGCGGCTGGGTGCTGACAAAGCCGCATAGCCCGTGGCGTACCGTAAACCCCAGCGCCTGGTATAACGCCACTGCCGCCAGGTTATCGCGGATCACCTCGAGCCACATCCGCCGCACGCCCTGCTCCCGCAACGAAGCCATCAGCGGCGTCATCAACTGGCGACCCACTCCTTTTCCACGATACGCGGGCCGCACCGCAAATGCCGCTAATCTGGCCTCATCACCACGCCGGGAAATCACCGCCATTGCCGCAGGCACATCGCCGTCCAGCCAGACACAGGAGTCCAGCAGGCTCATGCCTTCGGCGCTAAAACGCTGAACAAATATCTCCACCGACAGAGTGACGGGGACCAGATAATCCTCAAAACAATCGCTGAGAATAGCTGCCAGCCGGTCGCTACTGAACCGGGTGGCAGGAACGGCGATGAGCTCCATATATTGCTCCCGAACGCTGTGATGCTGAACTGTTGAAAGCCAATACTATAATCGCCACGGCGACATTTCGCCCGACTCAGGAGAGCGATATTGTGCGGCTGCCAGCCATTGAGCGTTCCGCACCATGCGGCTCATCCTGCACGCCTTCCCCGCCAGTACTGCGTTTACTGGCTAAATATGGTACAAAGTATCATCCTGAATTTTCCGCCTGGTACCTGCGATGGCCTACTCGATAGATATCATCTCCTGCATCACCGATCGCTTTCTCGAGCTGACCGTCAGCGAAAAGCGTATTGCCCAGTTTATCCTCGATGATGTCGCCGCGGCGGCAGAATTGCCGATCGCCGAAATCGCCCGTTTAACCGGAACCAGCCAGGCGTCCGTAACCCGCTTTGCCCGTGCGTTAGGGTGCAAGGATGTCCGCGAGCTCAAGATGAAGCTGGCGCAGTCGCTGGCGGTCGGCCAGCGTTTTATTCTCGATGTACCGGATCTGGAAGGCGTGCAGGGCATTTACGAGTCGATCATCGGCGTACTGGAAACCAACCGCCGGGCGCTGGATATTGAGGCGTTAAAGCGAGCCGTCTCCTGGCTCAGCGACGCGCGGCAAATTCTGGCTATCGGCATGGGAGGCGGTTCAACTATCTGCGCCCAGGAGATCCAGTACCGCCTGTTCCGCCTTGGTCTGCCGGTTGTCAGCCAGAACGACGGCCTGCTGGTACGGATGATGAGCTCTGCCGTGACGCCCAAAGATGTGGTGATTGTGCTGTCGCTCGGCGGGTATACCAAAGAGATGATTGAGAGCGCGGCTATCGCCCGGCAGTATGGTGCGAAGGTTATCGCGATTACTCCGGCAGAAACCCCGCTGGCGGAACAAGCCGATCTGGTACTGCCGCTGCTGGTGCGTGAAAACGACTATATTTTCAAACCCAGCACCTCCCGCTATGCCATGCTGGCGATGGTGGATGTGCTGGCCACCGAACTGGCGATGGCCAACAAACCGCAGGCGAAAGATCGGCTGCGCCGCATCAAGCTGGCGCTGGACAGCCACCGCGGTGGCGTTGACCGCCAGCCCTTAGGCGATTAACCGAGGCTGGCGGCAATAAAGCGTCCGGCCTGCTCGCGGGTACGATCCAGCGATTGCCCGGCGCGATAAAGATCGCTGCCCAGCCCTGCTCCGGCGCACCCTGCCTGCACCCAGCAGTCCAGGTTTTCCGGCGTCACGCCACCGACGGCCAGCACCGGCACTTCCGGCGGCAACACCGCCTTCAGCGCGCGAATGTAATCCGGTCCGAAGCTGGATGAAGGGAAAATCTTCAGCCACTGCGCCCCGGCATCCAGGGCAGTAAACGCCTCTGTCGCGGTGGCACATCCGGCGCAAACCAACATGCCCTGCGCGACCGCCCGACGGATCACCGCCGGCTGCGTATTGGGCGTTACAACCAGTTTCGCGCCGGCCTCAGCCAGCACCTCCACCTGCCCGACATTCAGTACCGTGCCTGCGCCAATCATCGCCTGCGAGCCAAACTGCTGCACCATCTGTGGAATACTCTGCTGCCAGTCCGGTGAATTAAGCGGGATTTCAATATACCGAAAGCCAGCGCCGATCAGCGTATCCACATGTTCCGCGGCTTCTGCGGGACGGATGCCGCGCAAGATCGCGACCAGTTTAAGCCTGTTCATTCATTATCCTCGCAATACCGTGTAAAAATGCCTCGTCGCCCAGACAGCCGTTAACCTTTACTCCCCGGGCTGCCAGTGCCTGTCGGTAGCGTCCGCTCAGCGCCGGTTCCCCCACCAGGGTTACCTGCGTCGCGCGATAGCGCTCGCTGAACGTCGCCACCTCAGAGCCAATCAGCAGCCCTGAAAGATAGTCACTGACCGATGTCGGCGGCAGAACGCCCAACACCCGCGCCGCACGGGCGCCGAACAGGTTCGCCACCAGAGACGGCATCGCCATGCCTTTTTCCAGCCCCAGCGTAAACGCCGCCTCATCGGGCTGCTGGTCGGGCAGCTGTTTGCCAATCAGCGACTGACTGAGCAGCAGATGGTGCAGCTCCCCGGTCATCGCGGTAGAAAAATGACGAACCACCCCACCGTCAACCTGCACCCATTTACAGTGCGTGCCGGGCATGACGTAGCACTCCGCCGGCGCCATCTGCGATGCACCAAGCAATTGCGTCTCTTCGCCACGCATCACGTTGCAGTCACCGGCCTGCTCAACCTTAAGACCGGGAACAATCCACACCTTGTCAGCCACGGCCGTCAGCTGGCGCCCCGGCGCATCAAGCGCCGCCGGGCAGGCCAGATAAGGCACCGACTGCCAGCCGGCATCGCTGCCCACCATGCCGGCCATCACGACCGGCAGCGCCGTGTCGCCACGCCAGGGTGCCAGATACTGGTGAAACACGGCCTCCGGCGTTTGCCCGTTCAAACGCGCAATCCCGAGCGGGTGCTGCAGGGTCTCCACACATTTCCCATCACGAATCAACCAGCCGCGGAGCTGTGTCGACCCCCAGTCGACGGCAATATAACTGTGCATAACGCTCCCCTTAGCTCTGCGACGGATGACGTTTGCCAATCGGCAGCGCCGGGGCCGCCGGGCGGCTTTCACGTTCGCGGGTGATCATCTCCAGCGCCTCTTCACGGCTCATGCTGCTGGCCGGTGTCACCAGGGTTACCACTACGGAGGCCACCAGGCTGGTCAGCACCGACGGGATACACGGATTGCCCCAGAAGGCCAGCCAGTCGCTGTCCAGCAGCACCGCTACCGAGGCACCGGCACCACCGGCCAGGGCCGCGACCGCCCCCTGCCAGTTGAAGCGCGTCCAGAAGCGGCCGAGAATAGTGCAGATAAACATCCCGGACATGATCATCGAGATCATTTTGGTGATGTAGCTGATGATGTCGTTAGAGGTCAGCGCGAAAAGCAGCGCCAGGGCGATAACCAGCACCAGGAACATCCGCGACAGGCGAATCGCTTTCTCCGGCGCGGGCATATGGCCCGTCACCAGGGTGTAGAGGTCGCGCAACATAATCGACACTGCGGCAATGGCATCGGAGCTACCGGAAGACATATTGGCCGACATCCCGGCAATCAGGATCGCCATACCCAGCACCGGCGGCAGCACCTGGGTGGCAAACAGGAAAGCAAAACCGTTGTTTTCGAGGTTCGCATTCATGGTCCACACCGCCATGCCGATAATGGCTGGCAGGAAGGAGAAACCAAGGTACAGCAGGCCGGTGATGGTAAAGGACTGGCGAACAGAAGAGACGGTTTTCGCCGAGTAGATACGCTGACGATAGGATGGTGTTGCCAGTACACCGACGCCGATAACCACCGCCAGTGACAGCGCAGGAAGCACGCCGAGTTTATCGACGGCAAACAGGCTTTGCGCCGCCGGGTCGACCGCCTGCTGAATATGGCTCCAGCCCCCCACGTGCTGGACGGCAAAAATCGCCATCAAAATAAAACCGACGAACAGAATGATCGACTGGACGGTATCGATCCAGACCACCGCAGAGTAACCACCAATACCGACATACACCACAAACGCCAGCGCAATAATAACTTTAGCGACATTAATATCAATACCGCTGGCCCATGCCAGATATAAGCCGCCCCCTAATATATGGGCGCCAAGCCAGCCAATTGAGGCAATAAAAATCAGGATCGCCACCAGGTTTTTAATAATTTTACTGCCGCCGGTATAATAGGACATCTCTTCGCTCATGGTCATAAAGCGAAATTTACGCACCGGGGCAAATAACCACGCCACCAGCAGGATCCCCACCGCACCGCCGAGGCCGTACAGCATCCCCGCCCAGCCGTTACTGTAGCCAAACCCCACGGCCCCGACGCTCGAACCGGTACCGACCATCGTACCCACCGTCGAGCCGAGAGTCAGAAACATCGGCAGGGAGCGGCCACCCAGTAAGAAATCATCACCGTTCTTCTGTTTACGTGACACATACCAGCCGAGGGTAATCATCGCGCAGGCATAAACGGAAAACCAAATCAGGAATGACATATTATTCATTGCTCACATCCAGGCGTAATAAATAATATTCGTACCGCTGAATATTATGAGTTAATCGTAACGATGCCAGAAAAAAGGCAAAGTAACCCTGCTCGCGCCGATTGAGGTATTCAATCTGGCACGACTATCACATTTTTATGGTTGACGCCCCACCCGATGGTGGGGCGTTATTATTTATCCGCGCGCGGCGTTATAGCAGGTCACATCTACTTCGACTTTACAATCCACCACCAGATCGGCGACGCAGCAAATACGCGCGGGCGGATTCTCGCCAAAGAACTCGCGGAACACTTTATTGAATGACTGGAAATAGCGTGAGTCCGTCAAAATCACTTTCACATGCACCACATCCGCCAGGGTGTAGCCGGCTTCGGTCATGATATCGACGCAATTTTGAATCGCCAGGCGCGACTGCTCAACAATGCCGCCCTCAACCACTTCGCCATTTTTCATCGGCGTCTGGCCGGAGACGTACAACCAGCCCCCGGCTTCTACCGCCCGTGCGAAAGGCAGATGCTGACCGCCGGTTCCGGTTCCGCCTTCGACGCCATAACGTTTAATGCTCATTCTTCACTCCTTCGTCCATCTGGCGACGCAGGAAACGCCCTGCGCGCCCGGTAATTTTTTTATCGCTGCCGTAGCTCATCACACCATTCACCATCACCGCCTCAATCCCTTCCGCGGGCTGTTTCGGGTCAGAGAAGCTGGCAACATCCCGCACCGTCAGCGGATCGAACAGCACCAGATCGGCAAAATAGTCCACTTTAACCAGCCCACGCTGCGGCAGGCGGAAACGCGCAGCCGACAGCCCGGTCATTTTGTGAATCGCCGTGGTCAGCGGGAACAGTTGTTCATCACGGCTGTAATGGCCCAGTACGCGAGGGAAAGCACCCCACAAACGCGGATGCGGCATCGGATCGTTGGGTAACCCATCGGAGCCGATCATCGTGACCGGATAGCGCATCACCCGACGGACATCCTGTTCGTCCATGTTGTAGTAGATAGCGCCGGCCGGCATCAGCTGCGCCGCCGCGTCATGCAGGCTCATCTGCCAGTCGCTGGCAATCTGCTTGAGCGTTTTACCCGCCTGTTCCGGTCGGGATTCCGACCAGGTAATCACGATATCGAACTCATCGGTCACCTGTTTCATGTCCAGCGTTGAGGAGCTGGCGGAATAAGGGTAGCAATCGCAGGCTATCTCCTGGTGCTGGCGCATCTCATCGAAAAAGGCCAGCGTCTCGCGGGTGCGGCCCCAGTTTTTTGCCCCGGCGCACTTATGATGCGACACCACCACCGGAACTTTGCCGTGGCGACCGATGCGAAACGCTTCGTCAAGGGCGTCCAGAATAGGCTCGAATTCAGAACGCAGATGGGTGGTATAGATACCCTTCTCCGCCGCCAGCTCTTCCGCCAACGCCATCACTTCTTCAGTGGTGGACTGAAACGCGCTGGCATAGGCCAGGCCGGTACTCAGACCCAGCGCCCCCTGACGTAACGCATCACGTAGCTGGACACGCATTCCGGCAATTTCGCGATCCGTGGCAGGACGGAACAGATCGTCCATATGGTTATTACGCAGCGCAGTATGGCCAATCAACGTGCCGACGTTAAGCGACGGCCGGGCGGCTTCTACCGCATGGGCGTAAGCCTCAACGGTAGGGTAGATAAACTGATCCTGTTCACCCAGCAGGTTCATCGGATCGGGAACATCACCGCGCATGGTCGCCATGGCGGCGCTGATCCCGCAGTTCCCGACGATCACCGTGGTCACGCCCTGGCTCAGTTTTGGCAGATACTCCGGCATGCGAATGACGTTGATATCGTCATGGGTATGCACATCAATAAACCCGGGCGCCAGCACGCGGCCCTCGCCGTCAATCTCGTGCCCGGCGTCCACCTTCAGCACCGGCGCAATCGCCACAATGCGATCGCCCTTCACCGCCACATCACCGCGATACTGCGGCCCACCGCTCCCGTCAATCACCGTGACATTCTTGAACAGCCAGTCAACCTTCATAGCAATTACTCCCTTTCGACTCTGCCGACAAGTTAACCATTTACAAGGTGAAAAAACAGTGGAAAACTACGCAAAATCCAGATCGTTTTGTGATACTTTTATTCATAACGAATAACATTTAAGTATTAAATCAATAATAATCAACAATATATAAATGATACCCTGATAAACATCGAGTATAAAACCTGAAAGGATAGTGTTATGAAATACCATTCCGCTACGCTTGTCCCGCACAAATCTGCCGTGATGGCCTCCCCGGCGAACCTGTTGGCAGAAGACGTCTGCCTGCCCGCCGCGCTGGTGAAAAAAACGGCGCTGGAAAATAACATCAGCTGGATGCAGCGCTATGCCGATGCCCGCGGTGTCTCGCTGGCGCCGCACGGTAAAACGACGATGACGCCGTGGATTTTTCAGGCGCAGCAGCAGGCCGGGGCATGGGCTATCGGAGTGGGCAGCGCCTGGCAGGCCAGCGCGGCGATGGCCAGCGGTATTCAGCGCGTCCTGATGGTTAATCAGCTGGTCGGCAAAGCCAACATGCAGGTGGTCTCGCAGCTGAAAGCGCATTACCGGGCGGTGGATTTTATCTGCTGTGTGGATAGTGCAGCCAACGCCCGCGCCCTGTCGGCGTTCTTCAGCACCCGTCAGCAGACGCTGGACGTTCTGATCGAGCTGGGCGTTCCCGGTGGGCGCTGTGGCTGTCGTAGCGTGGAAGATGCCCTGGCGCTGGCCCAGTTGGTGGCCGATCTGCCGGGCCTGACACTACGCGGGCTGGAGCTGTACGAAGGGGTACTGCACGGCGACGATCCGCAGCCCCAGGTGGAGGCGCTGTTACAGCAGGCCGCCACCCTTGCCTGCCGGATGGCGCCGCTGGTTGACGGGGAATTTATTCTGACCGGCGCCGGAACCGTCTGGTATGACGTGGTCTGCAACGTGTGGCTGGCCGCGCAGAAACCACCGCGCTGCCGGATAGTGATCCGCCCGGGCTGCTACATCACCCATGACATGGGGATCTACGACATAGCCCAACGGGAACTGATCGCCCGCGATCCGATCGCCTGCGATCTGGCGGGCGATCTGACCTCTGCGCTGGAGCTGATGGCGATGGTACAGTCAGTTCCGGAGGCGGATCGCGCGGTGGTCAATTTTGGCAAACGCGATTGCGCCTTTGATGCCGGGCTTCCACAGCCTGTCGCCCACTATCGCAACGGCCACGCGCTGCCGCTGCCTGCCAACGAGATCGTCAGCGTCGGGATTATGGATCAGCACTGTATGCTGCGCCTGGCTCCAGGTTGCGATGTGCAGGTCGGTGACATTATCGTTTTTGGCACGTCGCACCCGTGCCTGACCTTCGACAAATGGAAAACCCTGCTGCTGGTCGATGACGAGTACACCGTGCTGGAAGAGCTGGACACCCTGTTCTGATCGGGCTCCCCGGTGGCGGTATGACACCGGGGAATCCATGCCGACGGCCCAAAAACCACCGGGCCGCTCGACTACTCGCTCAATGCGGCAATCTCATCAAACAACGAACGGTTAATGGTCACCCCGGATCGTTCGCTCTCCTCACGACAGAGATAGCGCCGTTCACCGGGTAACCTGGCGCCTTGTGCCTGCATGTTGGTAAACAGCGTCTGCGCGCGGGCCAGGTGCGCATCGGCCTCCGCGCCAAGAAAACGCTGCGGATCCAGCGCCAGAATCAGCTCCCCGCCGTAGGGCAGCCCGCCCGCACCGTTATCCCAGGCCAGCGACTCCGTGCTGGTCATATCGCCAATCAGCGGCCCGGCCAGCAGCTCCACCATCGCCGCCAGCGCCGAGCCTTTATAGCCACCGAACGTCAGCATCGCTCCGGAAAGGACCTCCCCGGCATCGGTGGTTGGCTGACCCTGGCGGTCGATTCCCCACCCTTCCGGCAGCGATTTTCCGGCACGCTGATGCAGTTGGATCTCACCGCGTGCCGCCACGCTGGTCGCCATATCAAAAATAAACGGCGGCGCCTCGCCCCGCGGCCAGCCAAAGGCGATGGGATTGGTGCCAAACAGCGGCAAAGTCCCGCCGGCTGGCGCCACCCAGGCATGGCCCGGCGTACAGGCCAGCCCGACCAGACCGGCCTCGGTTAAGGGTTCGATATCGGCAAACAGCGCCGAAAAATGCACGCAGCGGTTGATCGCCAGCGCGGCGATCCCGCTATGACGCGCCTTCTCCACCAGCAGCGGCAGCGCCCGCTCAAACGCCAGCAGTGAAAAGGCACCGCCGGCGTCGACCCGGACAATCCCCGGCGCCCGGTCATCGATCTGCGGTTCGGCATCGGGAGACACCTTGCCTTTACGCAAGGTGTCAATAATCCCCAGCAGCCGCCACAGGCCGTGGGAAGCGCAGCCATCACGCTCCCCGCCGGTCACATTGCGCGCTACTGCCGCCGCGTGTTCCTCACTGAATCCATTGCTGCTCAGCGCCCGCATTGCCAGCGCGTAAGCTTCGGGTAACGAAAGGGTTACCGTATCCATGACCTTCTCCTCTACTCTTCTTCGTCTCCGCTAAAGTTAGCCTGGGGAAGACAACTGCGCGCGCCCCAGTAATAAATGCCCAGCGACATCACTGCCACTATCACCGTATCCCAGGGATGGGGCAACGCATTAATCCCCCCAAAGCTGCCGGCCCAGGAAAAGAGCATGATCAGCGCGTAGAAGACAATCAGCCACAGCGAGGACTTCACCTGCTGCGCCAGGCTGACGGTATGTACCGGCACTTTGCTTTTGCACAGGATGTAGACCACAAACATGACGATCTGCAGCCCCAGCAGCCAGGAGAGCGTATTCCAGCCGGACCAGTAGACAATCAGCGCCGAGATCATAAACGACACCGGGCCAATAATAGCGAACGCCCGCACGCGGAACGGACGCGGCAGATCCGGCGCATTGCGGCGCAGCCCGGCGGCGGTGACCGGCGCGATCGCATAGCTCAGCACCAGCGCGGCCGACACCACGCTAATCAGTTGCTCCCATGAAGGAAACGGCAGCGTCCAGAAGATCGACAGACCAAAGGTCAGCCACAGCGCCGGGCGCGGGATCCCGGACTCCTTATCAATGTAGGTAAAGGCTTTAAAAAAGGTCCCGGCTTTCGCCCAACCGTAGATAACGCGCGGCGTGGCGTTCATATAGATATTGCCCGTGCCGCTCGGCGAGATAATCGCATCGCTGATGACCATAAAGGCCAACCAGCCCATCCCCAGCGTAATCGCAATATCACGATACGGCAGCGAGAACTGTTTGCTCACCTCCGCCCAGCCGCCGCTTAACATCTCCGTCGGAATACTGCCGAGAAACGCCAGCTGCAGCAGCACATAGATAATGGTCGACAGCACCACCGACAGAATCAGCGCCACCGGGATGGTACGCTGCGGGTTCTGCACCTCACTGGCGACGGAAATAATCGGCGTCAGACCCAGATAGGCAAAAATGATCCCCCCGGCGCTGATCGCCGCTTCCACACCGGACATACCGAACGGAGCAATCCCCTGGGCATGCAGGTTTTCCGGCTTAAAGAAGGTGAAGAGCGTGATGACCACCAGCAGCGGAACGAGGAACTTCAGCACGCTGATAAAGTTATTCGAACGGGCGAAAGTTTTGACGCTGTAGTAGTTCAGACTAAAGAAAAAGCACAGCAGCAGAAACTGCACCACCCAGCCCAGCAGAGTTGGCGAGCTGGATCCCGGTTGCGTCAGCGCCGGGAACCAGGCCGCGGCATACTGACGGGCGGCGACGATCTCGATCGAAATCAGGCTTGAAAAGGCGATCAGCGTAATGAACCCCAACAGATAGCCCATCAGCTCGCCGTGGGAAAAGACCGGATAACGGATAATTCCCCCGGCACGCGGCAGCGCCGCGCCCAGTTCACAGTAGACAATACCCAGCAGCAGCACCGCCACGCCGCCAATCACCCAGGAGGCGATCCCGGCCGGTCCGGCGATCGACGCCACGTGGCTGGCGGCAAATAACCATCCGGAACCAAAAATCGCCCCCAGGCCAATAAACGTCAGATCGGTTAACGTCAGCTGCTTTTTAAACTTACCCGACTCAGCCACACGGGTTTGACTGTTATGCGTAGAGTGAATAGTCATCGTGATGCCCTTGCGTCAACATGAAGGGGAAATGGCTTCCCGGGTCCACTGGCCGTTCACCAGGCGCAGCAGGTTCAAAGGGTTAGCATCCTGCAAGGCCGGTGGCAGCAACGCAGCGGGGGCGTTCTGCAAGCAAACCGGTCGGAGAAAACGCTCTATCGCCCGGGTCCCTACCGAGGTGCCACGCGCATCGGTGGTCGCCGGCCAGGGGCCGCCGTGAACCATCGCGTCACACACTTCCACACCGGTGGGATAGCCGTTAAACAGCACCCGCCCGGCTTTTTCACTGAGCAACGGCAACAGGCGCCCGGCCAGCAGGCGATCGTCCGCCTCCGCATGCAGCGTGGCGGTCAGTTGCCCCTGCAGCGCGTTAACCACGGCCATCAGTTGGGCCTCGTCCGCCACTTCCACCAACACGGAGAGCGGACCAAACACTTCGCGATGCAGCAGACTATCCGGCGCCAGCAGCTGCTCCGCCGTCGCCAGATACAGCAGCGCCTGCGCCTGTTGAGCTCCAGGCGCTATCCCGCTGGCCAGCCGCTGCACGCCAGGACAAACGTCGAGTGCATCAATCCCCGCGTGGTAGTGCTGTAGCGTAGGCGCGTTAAGTAACACCTGAGCGGGAGCCGCCTGTACCTGCTCACACAGCGCCGCTTTCAGCGTCGCCAGCCCCTCTCCTTTGAGCGCCAGAATCAGCCCGGGCCGGGTACAAAACTGCCCGCCGCCGAGGGTAAATGAGCCCACCAGCGCTTGTGCCAGCGATGTCGCCCGTGCGGCCAACGCCTGCGGCAAAATAATCAGCGGGTTAATCGCCGACATTTCGGCAAACAATGGGATCGGCTGAGGACGCTGCTGCGCCAGCTGATACAGCGCTTTGCCCCCCGCCAGCGAGCCGGTGAACCCCACCGCCTGGATCGCCGGATGACGCACCAGATCGGCGCCAATATCGTGACCAAAAATCATATTGAAGACGCCGCCGGGGAGGCCGCATTTCGTCACCGCCCTGACGATAGCCAGCGCCGTCTGTTCTGCGGTAGCCATATGTCCCGGATGGGCTTTCACCACCACCGGGCAGCCGGCCGCCAGCGCCGAAGCGGTATCGCCGCCGGCGGTAGAAAACGCCAGCGGGAAATTGCTGGCACCGAACACCGCCACCGGGCCTAACGCGCTCTGGAACTGACGCAGATCCGGGCGCGGCAGGGGCTGTCGTTCTGGCAGTGCGGTATCAATGCGCACCCCAAGAAAATCACCGCGCCGCAGCACGTCGGCAAACAGACGCAACTGGCCGCTGGTTCGCGCCCGCTCACCCTGCAGGCGCGCCAATGGCAGCGCCGTCTCGGCGTGGGCCAGGGCAAAAAACGCCTCCCCCAGCCCGTCCAGCTCATCGGCTATGGTGTCGAGAAAATGCGCCCGCTGCTCTGGTGACGCCGCGGAATAGACGCTAAACGCCTGCGCCGCCGCTTCAGCCGCCAGTGCGGCCTCCTCCCGGGAGGCCGGATAAAAACGCTGGCCAGTGGTCTCGCCATCCGCCGCCCGCAGGCTCAGCAGGGTAGCTTCACCGCTGGCTATACGACGGCCGGCAATAAACTGCCGCCCCGCCGTCATCGCTGTGTCGCTCATCATCGCCCCCTGACTCACAGACCCACATCCGGCAGCACAGGACGCGTCGCCAGCGCCTGCTCCACAATCTTCACGACCTGCTGACGGGTCTCCCCTTCCAGCGCCAGACGTGGCGGACGGGTCACCTCGCTGCCGCGGCCCAGCAGTGCTTCGCACAGCTTGATGCACTGCACCAGGTCCGGGCGCGCATCGAGGTGCAGCAGCGGCATAAACCAGCGATACAGGGCCATCGCTTCGTCATAGCGTTTCTGCACGGCAAGACGGAACAGCGTCTCGCCTTCGCGTGGGAAGGCATTCGACATGCCGGAAATCCACCCTTCAGCCCCTACGGCAATGCTCTCTACCACCACGTCGTCGAGGCCGGCAAACAGCACGAAGCGGTCGCCCACGGTATTGCGCAGGTCGATGAAACGGCGGGTATCGCCGGAGGAGTCTTTGAAGCAGACGATGTTGTCACAGTCGGCCAGAGTCGCGAGGATGTCCGGCGTCACGTCGTTTTTGTAAATCGGTGGGTTGTTATAAACCATAATCGGCAGGTCGGTGGCGGAGGCCACGCTGCGGAAGTGGGCGGCGGTTTCATGCGGTTTTGACGAGTAAACCAGCGCCGGCATCACCATAATCCCGTCGACGCCCACCCGCTCAGCCTCTTTCGCCATCTTCTGCGCAAAGGCGGTGGTGAACTCCGCAACGCCGGCGATCACCGGGATTTTGCCGCCCGCCGCGTCCTTCGCCACTTCGATAATCTGCAGTTTTTCCGCCGTGGTCAGCGAGGTGTTTTCGCCGACGCTGCCGCACACCACCAGCCCGGAAACACCGTCTCTGACCAGGTTTTTCATCACCGCATGGGTGGCGTCTAAATCGAGGGAGTAATCTTGACGAAACTGCGTGCTGACTGCCGGAAATACGCCGCTCCAGTGAATCGCTTTATTGCTCATGCTCGGTTCCTTGTCGTCATTTTGTTAAGTCGAAGTGAATGAATGGTGAATTTTCACTGACAGATTGACGTTTCATGGACCCGGCGGCTTGTCGGTTTTCTTCCAATACGATGACGAAATTAGCACAATCACCAAAAGTGTGAGCCGGCGATTACCCCGCCAGCGTCAGGCGGAAATCCCGCGGCGTGGAGCCGGTCATCGCCTTAAACTGACGGCTGAACGCGCTGTGATCGGTATAGCCACACTGCAGCGCAATGTCGGTAATCGGCGTCTCTCCTGCCAGCAGTTCGGTGGCTTTTTCGAGGCGAACTTTGTGGATCATCTGCCGGGGCGTGAGGTGAAAGATCCGTTTGCAGTAACGTTCGATCTGCGCCACCGACATGCCGCTTAATACCGTCAGCTCCTCCATTGAGATCGGTCGATGATAGTGGCGGCGAATATGATCGTCGACGATCGCCAGCCGCTGCCACGCCGGATGGCGGGCATGCGCTTCCTGCAGATCGTGAGAGATCCCTGCCATGCCGATCACCTGGCCGTGAATATCACGCAGCGCCAGCTTTTGCGTCAGGCACCAGCCACGCTCGCGCCCGTTATAGAGGTGCATTTCCAACTGGTCGCGCAGGGTCACGCCCTCTCTGAGCACCCGCAGATCCTGTTCGGTATAGCCCTGCCCCAGCGCCGATGGAAAGACGTCGGCCGAGGTTTTCCCCAGCAGCGAGGTGACGCTTTTAAAGCCGCAGCGGCGGGCCAGCGTCAGGTTTGCCAGCAGATAGCGCGCCTGAGCATCTTTGATAAAAAAAACCACGTTGGGGATCGCATTCAACAGCGGCGCGATTAACGCCAGCGCATTGAGCAATGCCGGCATATTTTCCGGACGTTGACGCGCCAGCCCTTCACAAATCTGACTCAGCTCATCGACGGCCAGATCCGTCGTATCAGCCGGAGCAAGCTCCGGTGCAGCAGCAGTAATGCAGAACATAAGACTTCCTCATGGCGGGTGACGGGAGGATATTTATTCACATACCAGTAACACATCAAGCAGCAACACCGCGTTTTGCGATCCTGACTGCGGTTTCTGCTTTCCCCTTAATACGTCGCTGGCGTTCTGACGACTTTCGGTTTACCACAGCATTAAACGAATGATTAATAATAAATAATTATGGTTTCCTCGAGTAAGAGAACACGGCGATTGTGCTAATTTCGTCATTTTCTTTGATGAAAGCGCTCAAGCAGGAGACGGAATGTTGCGCCAGCATGATGAAACATACTGTTAACTTTCGGAGCGCATCATGACTGTGCCACGCCACGCTATTGAACTCAGGGCCATCGATTCTCATACCGGCGGCGAGCCGACCCGGCTGATTGTCGACGGCTTTCCGGACCTCGGCGACGGCAGCATGGCCCAGCGTCGTGAACGCTTTGCCCGCGACTTCGACCACTGGCGTCAGGCCGTTATCCTTGAGCCACGCGGCAACGATGTGCTGGTTGGCGCGCTGCTGTGTAAACCCGTTTCGCCCGAGGCGACGGCGGGGGTTATTTTCTTCAATAACGCCGGTTTCCTGAACATGTGCGGGCATGGCACCATCGGGCTTATCGCCTCTCTCGCATGGCTTGGGCGGATCCAGCCCGGCACGCATCTGATTGAAACGCCGGTAGGCAACGTCAGCGCCACGCTGCATGAAGACGGTAGCGTTTCGGTGGAAAACGTCCCGGCCCGGCGCTGGAAAAAACAGATCAGCCTCAGCACCGCGGTGGGGACCGTCACCGGCGATATCGCCTGGGGCGGCAACTGGTTTTTCCTCATCAACGATCACCCTTTTACCCTCGAACCGGCACAGATCCCGGCCCTCACCGACTATGCGTGGGCGGTACGTGAAGGGCTGGAAGCCGCCGGGATCCGTGGCGATGACGGCGGCGAGATCGACCATATCGAACTGTTTGCCGACGACGCCGAGGCCGATAGCCGCAGCTTTGTGCTCTGTCCGGGGAAAGCCTGGGATCGCTCGCCCTGCGGTACCGGAACCAGCGCCAAGCTGGCCTGCCTGGCAGAAGACGGTAAGCTCCAGCCCGGCGAACGCTGGCACCAGGCCAGCATTATCGGCAGCCAGTTTAGCGCCCACTATGCTCGTCGCGACGGCGACATTATTCCCACGATCCGCGGTGCAGCCTGGGTGTGTGGCGATACGCGGTTGATCCTCAACCCGGACGATCCCTTCTGCTGGGGGATCGTGCCGTGACCCACTGCGATGTCATCGTGATCGGCGCCGGGATCGTCGGTGCCGCCTGCGCCTGGCAGCTGGCAAAACGCGGGCAGAGCGTGATCCTGCTTGACGATCGCCAGCCGGGGGCTACCGCGGCTGGCATGGGGCATCTGGTGTGCATGGACGACGATCCCGCCGAACTGGCGCTCTCCGCATGGTCACTGGCGCGCTGGCGCGCCCTCACTCCCCGGATGCCCGAGCGCTGCGCCTGGCGCGGCTGCGGTACCTTATGGCTGGCGGAAACGGCGCAGGAGCTGGAGATTGCCCGGGAAAAACAGCGGCGCATGGCGGAATACCAGGCCGCCAGCGAGATGCAGACGCCCGCACAGCTGATGCAGCGCGAACCGCAGCTGCGAGCAGGATTGCACGGCGGGCTGTGGGTTCCCGGCGACGGCATCGTGTATGCCCCCGAAGTCGCCCGCTGGTTTATTGCCGACGCCGGAGACAACCTGACCTGCCTGACAGAAAGCGCCACAGAGCTCGACGAACCGACGGTGGTGCTGAGCAGTGGAAAACGGCTGCGGGCCGCGGCGATCGTGGTCGCCTGCGGGCTTGCCGCCAACACGCTGCTGGCGGAAAACTGGCTACGGCCCAAGAAAGGCCAGCTGGCGATCACCGACCGCTATGGCCCGTTGCTCCATCATCAGTTGGTCGAGCTGGGCTACGGCGCCAGCGCCCACAGCGGCGGCACTTCGGTGGCGTTCAACGTTCAGCCGCGTCCAACCGGCCAGCTGCTGATCGGCTCATCACGGCAGTTTGATACCACAGATCGCCAGCTGGATTTATCGCTGCTGGCGCAGATGCTCGACCGCGCCAGGTACTTCCTGCCAGCGCTGGGCGAGCTGAATATTATCCGCTGCTGGAGCGGCTTTCGTGCCGCCTCGCAGGATGGCAATCCTCTGATTGGCCCGCACCCGACGCGCCAGGGGGTGTGGCTGGCGCTAGGCCATGAAGGGCTTGGCGTGACCACCGCGCCTGCCAGCGCAGAGCTGCTCGCCGCCCAGCTGTTGGGCGAACGCTGTCCGCTCGCCCCGGACGCCTGGCTGCCGGAGCGCCTGCTGAAGAAAGAGGCTATCGCATGAGTGAAACTATCCCGGTAGTGATTGAAGGCGAGCGCTGCGAAGTGCCGCCTGGCATCAGCGTCGCGGCGGCGCTGGCATTAACCGCGGACCCCACCACCCGGGTAGCCGTCGGCGGTCAGTCCCGCGCCCCTTTTTGTGGCATGGGCATTTGTCAGGAGTGCCGGGTGACCGTCAACGGACGGCGGATGCTGGCCTGCCAGACGCTGTGCCAGCCGGAAATGACCATTGAAAGGAGTCCCCATGCACAGGCTGCGTTGTGACATATTCATTCTCGGAGCCGGCCCGGCGGGTCTTGCCGCCGCGCTGGCTGCTGCCCCCTGCGGCAAACAGGTGGTGATCCTCGACGATAACCCGCACCCCGGCGGGCAAATCTGGCGCGATGGCCCGCAGGTTGCTCTTCCCGCCCTGGCGCGCCGCTACCGTGCGGCCGTTGCCGCCGCGCCCAACATCACCGTGTTAAACGGTGCCCGGCTCATCGCCCGCCCGTCAGCCTGCAGCGTGCTGTTTGAAACTGCAGAAACCTGCGGGATCGTTGAATGGCAAAAGCTGATCCTCTGCTGCGGGGCGCGCGAGCTCTCGCTGCCGTTCCCCGGCTGGACCTTACCCGGCGTCACCGGCGCCGGCGGGCTGCAGGCGCAAATCAAACACGGCCTGAACTTACAGGGACAGAAGGTGGTGATCGCCGGCAGCGGCCCGCTGCTGCTGGCGGTGGCCGACACGGTTATAAAAAGCGGCGGCGAGGTACAGCAGATCGTCGAGCAGGCCCCCTTCGGCACGTTGGTACGTTTTGGTGCTGGCCTGTGGCGCTGGCCGGAAAAACTGCGTCAGCTGGCAATGCTCGCCCCACGGCGCTATCTGAGCGGCGGCCAGGTCATTCGTGCCCACGGAGAGACGCAGCTGGAAGCGGTGACGCTGCGCCACCGTGGGAATGAGCGGACAATACCCTGCCAACGGCTGGCAATCGGTTATGGCCTGGTGCCCAATATTGAAACCGCGCTGCTCTTCGGCTGTGAGATTGCCGGCGAGGCCATTAAGGTCAATCGCTGGCAGCAGACCAGCATCGCGGATATTTATGCCGCCGGCGAATGCACCGGCTTTGGCGGCAGCGAACTGGCGTTGATCGAAGGAGAAATTGCCGGCTTTGCGGCAGCTGACGCCGAGGCACCCGCGCAGGCCCTCTTCACCCGTCGCGAGCGCTGGCAACGCTTTGCCGACGCGGTAAACCGGACTTTTGCCCTGCCGGGCAGCCTGAAAAGCGCCGCCACGGCGGATAGCCTGCTGTGCCGCTGCGAAGATGTGCGCTGCGGCGAGATCGCCGATGCCGAAAGCTGGCAGCAGGCGAAACTGAGCCGCCGCTGCGGCATGGGTGCCTGTCAGGGCAGAACCTGCGCGGCTTCCGCCCGCTGGCTGTACGGTTGGCCATTACCGCAACCGCGGGAACCGCTCTCTCCCGCCCGCACCGAAACGCTGATTGCGCTAACCGGACACCGCGCGGAGCGCTGATCTACTCCTCTTCGTCACCGCGCCCGGCCTGCTGACCGCCGCCGAGCGCAATAAACTCCTCCAGTAACCCGGTAAGCTGCTGCATTTTTTCCCGGGTGAACTGGGCTTCAATCTGGCGGTAAGCCTCTTCGACCTGCGCCTGCGCGCTTTCATACAGTTTGTTGCCCGCCGGTGTCAGCGACACGTACAGCTTGCGCTGATCGTTAACCGGCTTGAGGCGCAGCACCAGGCCGTCACGCTCCATGCGGGTCAAAATACCGGTCAGACTCGGGCGCAATATACAGGCGCGAAACGCCAGATCGTGAAAGTCCATCGACGGGTTTTCCGCGAGGATGCGCACGATACGCCACTGTTGTTCGGTGAGATTGTGGCGTTTGACGATCGGCCGGAAATGGCCCATCGCGGCTTCCCGCGCCTGCAACAGCGCAATGGTTAACGAATCATGCATTACATACCCTCAAGGTCACACACCCAGCTTTATTAATAAGTTAATAATTAGCGCCTATCCTGCCATGACGCAACCGGTTTCTGCACCTGAAAAGTACCAGTCTGAGGCGTAAAATTTAATAACAACATGATTATAAACAAATAAAATTTTCAGGTGTAAATTTATTGTTAATCAGATCACAAAACATTCACTTCTGTTTGCCAAACCTTGCCACAAGGAATAAAAGATGATCATTAACATATTAATGAATGACACTTAGCATCCGACATCCGTACCAGAGGAGTGGTGAATGAAAGGTACTATCTTCGCCGTTGCGCTCAACCATCGTAGCCAGCTCGACGCCTGGCGCGATGCGTTCCAACAGGCCCCTTACAAAACGCCGCCGAAGACCGCGGTCTGGTTTATCAAACCGCGTAATACCGTGATTGGTAGCGGCGAGGCGATTCCACATCCACAGGGCGAAACCGTGCAGAGCGGCGCCACCATCGCGCTGATTGTCGGCAAAACCGCGCGTCGGGTTCCCGTCGCCGAGGCCGCGGCGTTCATTGCCGGCTATGCCCTGGCCAATGACGTCAGCCTGCCGGAAGAGAGCTTCTATCGCCCGGCGATCAAAGCGAAATGCCGCGATGGCTTCTGCCCGCTCGGCGACCTGGCCCCGGTCCACAACGTGGACAATCTGACCATCGTTACCGAAATCAACGGCCGCGAAGCGGACAGCTGGAACACCGGCGATCTGCAGCGTAACGCCGCCGAACTGTTAAGCGCGTTGAGCGAGTTCGCCACCCTGAACCCCGGCGATGCCATTCTGATCGGCACCCCACACACCCGCGTGACGCTGCAGCCAGGCGATCGCGTGCGGATCCTCGCCGCAGGATTTCCCGCGCTGGAAAACCCGGTGGTTGCAGAAGGAGAGCTGGCATGAAACAGGCACGTATTGAATGGCAAGGTCAGCGGCACGACGTCCAGGTTGACGAACGTGAGCAGGTACGCCTCAGCGATGGCACCCTGCTGAAGGCGGGTGAATTCCGCTGGCTGCCTCCCGCTGACGGCACCCTGTTTGCGCTGGGCCTGAACTATGCCGATCACGCCAGCGAGCTGGAGTTTACGCCGCCGGAAGAGCCGCTGGTCTTTATCAAAGCGCCGAACACCTTTATCGGCCATCAGCAGGAATCGGTACGTCCGGACAACGTTGAGTACATGCATTACGAAGCCGAACTGGTGGTGGTGATTGGCAAAACTGCGCGCCACGTCAGCGAGGCTGACGCCATGGACTACGTCGCCGGCTATACCGTCTGCAACGACTACGCCATCCGCGATTACCTGGAAAACTACTACCGTCCGAACCTGCGGGTGAAAAGCCGCGACACCTTAACCCCTATCGGGCCGTGGATCGTGGCGAAAGAGACGATCCCGGATCCGCATAATCTGACCCTGCGCACCTGGGTCAACGGCGAACTGCGCCAGCAGGGTACCACGGCGGATCTGATCTTCAGCGTCCCGTTCCTGATCGCGTACCTGAGCGAATTTATGACCCTGCAACCCGGCGACATGATCGCCACCGGCACGCCGAAAGGGCTGTCCGATGTGGTGCCGGGTGACGAGGTGATCGTCGAAGTCGAAGGCGTCGGCCGTCTGGTCAATCGCATCATCAGCCAGCAGGCGTATGAGGAGAAGCTGTCATGAAAAAAATAAACCATTGGATTAACGGCAAAAATGTCGCGGGTAGCGAGTATTTCCATACCACCAACCCGGCGACCGGTGAGGTGCTGGCTGAAGTCGCCTCCGGCGGTGAAGCCGAAGTGAATCAGGCCGTGGCCGCTGCCAAAGAGGCGTTCCCGAAATGGGCTAACCTGCCGATGAAAGAGCGCGCGCGTCTGATGCGTCGCCTGGGCGATCTGATCGATCGCGACGTCCCGGAGATCGCGGCAATGGAAACCGCCGATACCGGCCTGCCGATCCATCAAACCAAAAACGTGCTGATCCCGCGTGCGTCGCACAACTTCGAGTTTTTCGCCGAAGTGTGTCAGCAGATGAACGGCAAGACCTACCCGGTTGACGACAAGATGCTCAACTACACCCTCGTGCAGCCGGTCGGCGTTTGTGCGCTGGTGTCGCCGTGGAACGTGCCGTTTATGACCGCCACCTGGAAGGTCGCTCCGTGCCTGGCGCTGGGCAATACCGCCGTGCTGAAGATGTCCGAACTGTCGCCGCTGACCGCCGATCGTCTGGGCGAACTGGCGCTGGAAGCGGGTATTCCGGCCGGTGTGCTTAACGTGGTGCAGGGCTACGGCGCCAGCGCTGGCGATGCGCTGGTCCGTCACCATGACATCCGTGCCGTGTCGTTTACCGGCGGCACCGCCACCGGGCGCAACATCATGAAAAACGCCGGGCTGAAAAAGTATTCGATGGAGCTGGGCGGCAAATCACCGGTGCTGATTTTTGAAGATGCCGATATCGAGCGCGCACTGGATGCCGCGCTGTTCACCATCTTCTCGATCAACGGCGAGCGCTGCACCGCCGGCTCGCGCATTTTCATTCAGCAGAGCATCTACCCGGAGTTTGTTAAACGCTTTGCGGAACGCGCTAACCGCCTGCGGGTCGGCGATCCGACCGATCCGACGACCCAGGTCGGGGCGCTGATCAGCCAGCAGCACTGGGAGAAAGTCTCCGGCTACATCCGTCTGGGGATCGAAGAAGGCGCCACCCTGCTGGCCGGCGGCCCGGACAAACCGTCCGACCTGCCTGCCCATCTGAAAAACGGCAACTTCCTGCGCCCGACGGTGCTGGCGGACGTCGATAACCGGATGCGCGTCGCGCAGGAAGAGATTTTTGGCCCGGTGGCCTGCCTGCTGCCGTTCAAAGACGAAGCGGAAGGGCTGCGCCTGGCAAACGACATTGAGTATGGCCTGGCGTCCTATATCTGGACCCAGGACATCAGCAAGGTTCTGCGCCTGGCGCGCGGTATTGAAGCCGGCATGGTGTTCGTCAACACCCAGAACGTCCGCGATCTGCGCCAGCCGTTTGGCGGCGTGAAAGCCTCCGGTACCGGCCGTGAAGGCGGCGAGTACAGCTTCGAGGTGTTCGCCGAAATGAAGAACGTCTGTATTTCCATGGGTGACCATCCGATCCCGAAATGGGGCGTGTAACCGTCATCCGTCGAGCCGCATCAACGTTGACTGCGGCTCAAACTATTCAGGTTATGTAAGGAGAACACCGCATGGGAACATTAGCCTTAGCCGCCAAAATCACTCACGTGCCGTCGATGTACCTCTCAGAACTGCCGGGGAAAAACCATGGTTGCCGTCAGGCGGCCATCGACGGTCATAAAGAAATTGGTAAACGCTGCCGCGAAATGGGCGTCGATACGATTATCGTGTTCGATACCCACTGGCTGGTTAACAGCGCCTACCACATTAACTGCGCCGACCATTTTAAAGGCGTCTACACCAGTAACGAACTGCCGCACTTTATTCGCGACATGACCTACGACTACGACGGCAACCCGGAGCTGGGTCAGCTGATTGCCGACGAAGCGGTCAAACTGGGCGTGCGCGCCAAAGCGCATAACATCCCCAGCCTGAAGCTGGAGTACGGCACCCTGGTGCCGATGCGCTACATGAACAGCGATAAACATTTCAAAGTGGTGTCGATCTCCGCGTTCTGCACCGTTCACGATTTTGCCGACAGCCGCAAGCTGGGCGAAGCCATCGTTAAAGCCATCGAACAATACGACGGGACCGTTGCGGTGTTCGCCAGCGGCTCGTTGTCGCACCGCTTTATTGACGACCAGCGCGCCGAAGAAGGGATGAACAGCTACACCCGCGAATTTGACCATCAGATGGATGAACGCGTGGTGAAGCTGTGGCGTGAAGGCAAGTTCAAAGAGTTCTGCACCATGTTGCCGGAGTACGCCGACTACTGCTACGGCGAAGGCAATATGCACGACACGGTCATGCTGCTTGGGGTGCTCGGCTGGGACAAATACGACGGCAAGGTGGAGTTTATTACCGACCTGTTCGCCAGCTCCGGCACCGGCCAGGTCAACGCCGTATTCCCGCTTCCGGCCCAGGCGTAAGGAGCCTTTATGCCGCACTTTATCGCCGAATGTAGCGACAACATCCGCGAACAAGCCGATTTACCCGGCCTGTTCGCCCAGGTGAACCAGGCGCTGGCCGCCACCGGCATCTTCCCGATTGGCGGGATCCGCAGCCGCGCCCACTGGCTGGATACCTGGCAGATGGCCGACGGAAAGCACGATTACGCCTTTGTGCACATGACCTTGAAAATCGGCAGCGGGCGCAGCCTGGAGAGCCGGCAGGAGGTCGGCGAAATGCTGTTTGGGCTGATCAAAGCCCACTTCGCCGCCCTGATGGAAAGCCGCTATCTGGCGCTCTCCTTTGAGATTGAAGAGCTGCACCCGACGCTGAACTACAAACAGAACAACGTGCACGCGCTCTTTAAATAGCGCCCGAAGCCGGTCCCGGCGGCGATTCGCCGGGCTACCCGATGATGCCCATTTTCCGGTAATGCTACAGGAAGCCACTATGCTCGATAAACAGACCCGCACGCTGATCGCCCAACGGCTGAATCAGGCTGAAAAGCAGCGTGAACAGATCCGCGCGATCTCCCTGGATTACCCGTCGATCACCATTGAGGATGCTTACGCCGTCCAGCGCGAATGGGTCGAGATGAAGATCGCTGAAGGCCGGGTGCTCAAAGGCCATAAGATCGGCCTGACCTCCAAAGCAATGCAGGCCAGTTCGCAAATCAGCGAACCGGACTACGGCGCGCTGCTCGACGATATGTTCTTCCACGACGGCAGCGATATTCCTACCGACCGCTTTATCGTGCCGCGCATTGAAGTTGAACTGGCTTTCGTGCTGGCGAAACCGCTGCGCGGGCCGAACTGCACGCTGTTCGACGTCTACAACGCCACCGATTACGTGATCCCGGCGCTGGAGCTGATCGACGCCCGCTGCCACAACATCGATCCTGAAACCCAGCGCCCGCGCAAAGTGTTCGACACCATCTCCGATAACGCCGCCAACGCCGGGGTGATCCTTGGCGGTCGGCCGATTAAACCCGATGAGCTGGATCTGCGCTGGATCTCCGCGCTGATGTATCGCAACGGGGTCATCGAAGAGACCGGCGTTGCCGCAGGCGTGCTGAATCACCCGGCCAATGGCGTCGCCTGGCTGGCGAATAAGCTGGCAGCCCACGACGTTCAGCTGGAAGCCGGGCAGATTATCCTCGGCGGCTCATTTACCCGTCCGGTACCGGCGCGCAAGGGCGACACCTTCCACGTCGATTACGGCAACATGGGCGCGATTAGCTGCCGTTTTGTGTAAGGGGAAAGAGATGAATAACACCTTTAAAGAGGCGCTGCAGGCCGGTCGTCCGCAAATCGGTTTATGGCTGGGGCTGTGCAGCAGCTACAGCGCCGAGCTGCTGGCCGGGGCCGGATTCGACTGGCTGCTGATCGACGGCGAGCACGCGCCAAACAGCGTCCAGACCGTGCTGACCCAGCTCCAGGCCATCGCGCCTTACCCCAGCCAGCCGGTGGTGCGCCCGTCGTGGAACGACCCGGTGCAAATCAAACAGCTGCTGGATGTTGGCGCACAAACCCTGCTGGTGCCAATGGTACAAAACGCCGATGAAGCGCGGCTGGCGGTGAAAGCCACCCGCTATCCACCGGCCGGTATTCGTGGCGTGGGCAGCGCCCTGGCGCGCGCTTCCCGCTGGAATCGTGTTCCGGACTATCTCCATCAGGCCAACGACGCCATGTGCGTGCTGGTGCAGATTGAAACCCGCGAGGCGTTGAGAAATCTGCCGCAGATCCTCGACGTGGAAGGGGTCGACGGGGTGTTTATCGGCCCGGCGGATCTCAGTGCCGATATGGGCTTCGGCGGCAACCCGCAGCACCCAGAAGTGCAGGCGGCCATTGAAAGCGCCATCGTCCAGATTCGCCAGGCAGGCAAAGCCCCGGGCATTCTGATGGCCAACGAGCAGCTGGCAAAACGCTATCTCGAACTCGGCGCGCTGTTTGTCGCCGTTGGCGTAGATACCACCCTGCTGGCCCGCAGTGCAGAAGCGCTGGCGGCACGCTTTACCGACGCAGCAACCACCACAACCGATAACAATAAATCCGTCTATTAAACGGATAATGTGGAGCGCATTATGACAACCTCAACCCTACAAAATAGTGATAATAACGCCCCCGAACAACGGGTGATCAAGAAACTGTTCCGTCGCCTTATCACGTTCCTGTTTGTGCTCTTTGTCTTCTCGTTTCTCGACCGTATCAACATTGGCTTCGCCGGCCTGACGATGGGTAAAGACCTCGGTCTGACCTCCACCATGTTCGGCCTCGCCGCCACGCTGTTTTACGTCACCTACGTGATGTGTGGGATCCCCAGCAATATGATGCTGGCGAAGGTCGGTGCACGCCGCTGGATCGCTGGGATCATGGTGGTGTGGGGGATCGCCTCAACCTGCACAATGTTCGCCACTAACCCGCATACGCTTTATCTCCTGCGGATGCTGGTAGGTATTGCCGAGGCCGGCTTCCTGCCGGGGATCCTCGTCTATCTGACCTGGTGGTTCCCGGCCTATCACCGGGCCCGCGCTAACGCCCTGTTTATGATAGCGATGCCGGTGACCATGATGCTCGGCTCAATCCTCTCAGGCTATATTCTGGCGCTCGACGGCCTGTGGAACCTGAAGGGCTGGCAGTGGTTGTTCCTGCTGGAAGGGCTGCCGTCAGTGGTGCTTGGCGTCGTCACCTGGTTCTACCTGAACGACACCCCGGATCAGGCCAGCTGGCTGGATCAGGAGGAGAAGCAGGCGCTGAAAACCATGATTGAACGCGAGCGCGAAAGCACCACCGTGCTGCCAGCTTCGGGCCGCTCAACGCTGCGCGAGGTGCTGACGCCGGCGGTGCTGATGTACACCCTCGCCTACTTCTGCCTGACCAATACTCTGAGCGCGATTAATATCTGGACCCCGCAGATCCTGCAAAGCTTCAATACCGGCAGCAGCAATATTGTGATCGGCCTGCTGGCGGCGATCCCCCAGTTCTGTACCATCTTCGGGATGCTGTGGTGGAGCCGGCGATCCGACCGGCGTAAAGAACGCAAGATGCACACCATCCTGCCCTATCTGTTCGCCGCCGCCGGCTGGCTTCTGGCTTCTGCCACCAACCACAGCATGGTTCAGCTTATCGGCATCATCATGGCGTCCGTCGGATCCTTTACCGCGATGGCGATTTTCTGGACCACGCCGGATCGCGTGATTAGCCTGCAATCCCGGGCGGTGGCGCTGGCGGTGATCAACGCCATCGGCAACATTGGATCCGCCGTCAGTCCGCTGTTGATCGGCATACTGCGCGACACCACCGGCAGCTTTAGCTCCGGGCTGTGGTTTGTCGCCGGACTGCTGATCGTCGGTGCGCTGGTGCTGACCAGGATCCCGATGAGCCAGCGGGAAGATGCCGCGGCGGCGGCCGGACTCGCCGCACAAAAAAGCCATTAAGGAGTGCTCATGTGCCAGCCCTCAATCGCCAATATCGATATCAACAAAGATTACGATGAGAGTCTGGGGACCGAAGACGTGCACTACCAGTCGTTTGCCCGTATGGCGGCCTTTTTTGGCCGCGATATGCAAGCGCATCGGCACGATCGGTACTTTCAGATGCATTTTCTCGATACCGGGCAGATTGAGCTACAGCTCGACGATCACCGCTACTCGGTGCAGGCGCCGCTGTTTGTCCTGACGCCACCGTCGGTGCCGCACGCGTTTATCACCGAGTCCGACAGCGACGGGCATGTGCTGACGGTACATGAGGATCTGATCTGGCCGCTGCTGGAGGTGCTCTACCCCGGTACACGGGAAGCCTTCGGCCTGCCGGGAATGTGCCTGTCGCTGGCCGATAAACCCGATGAGCTGACGGCGCTGGCGCACTACTGGCAGCTGATTAAACGCGAGTCGACCGCGCAGCTGGCAGGGCGTGAACATACTTTGGCGCTGCTGGCGCAGGCGGTATTCACGCTGCTGCTACGCAACGCCAGGCTCGACGATCATGCCGCCAGCGGGATGCGCGGCGAACTGAAGCTGTTTCAGCGTTTTAACCAGATGATCGACAGCCACTACCACCAGCACTGGACGGTGCCGGACTATGCCAGTGAGCTGCATGTCACCGAATCAAGGCTGACCGATATCTGCCGCCGCTTTGCCAACCGGCCGCCAAAGCGGCTGATCTTCGACCGTCAGCTGCGTGAAGCCAAACGGTTACTGCTGTTTTCCGACAGCGCGGTCAATGAGATCGCCTGGCAGCTCGGCTTTAAAGACCCCGCCTATTTCGCCCGCTTTTTTAACCGCCTGGTGGGCTGCTCGCCGAGCGCGTACAGAACGCAAAAAGTCCCGGTATCTTAAGACCATCCCGGAGGCGGTGCTGCGCACCTGTCCGGGCTACCACCGATGCCAACGCCGGGGGAAATGTCCCGGATGGCGGCCTGATCCGGGCTACCTATCAGCACCAGTCCGTAGCCCGGTCAGCGCAGCGCCACCGGGGAAGCATCACGGATGGCGGCCTGATCCGGGTTACCTACCAGTACCAGTCCGTAGCCCGGTCAGCGCAGCGCCACCGGGGAAAACAGGCGCCTCCAGGCTGAAAACATCGCCTGGATCACAGAACCAAACCCAGCCTGAAAAGTACCTGCCGTTGACCCAAAAGTCTCTTCACGAAACCACGTTTAACCGCTTCAATTGAACAACAAAAACAATACATAAATTTAACATTTATCCCCTGAAAGCCTTCAGATACCGCCACACTACGGCGACCTGAAGCAGGACGGGAGATTCCGATGAATACTGAAGAGGCCCCTATGAAACCTGAAGATTTCCGCGCAGACGCTAAACGCCCGTTAACCGGTGAAGAGTACCTGAAGAGCCTGCAGGACGGCCGCGAAATTTATATCTACGGTGAACGCGTCAAAGATGTCACCACTCATCCGGCATTCCGCAACGCCGCCGCCTCCGTCGGCCAGCTGTATGACGCCCTGCACAAACCGGAGCTGCAGGACTCGCTGTGCTGGAACACCGATACCGGCAGCGGCGGCTATACCCACAAATTCTTCCGCGTGGCAAAAAGCGCCAACGACCTGCGCCAGCAGCGCGATGCCATCGCCGAATGGTCCCGCCTGAGCTACGGCTGGATGGGCCGCACCCCGGATTACAAAGCCGCCTTCGGCTGTGCTCTGGGCGCTAACCCAGCGTTTTACGGCCAGTTCGAACAGAACGCCCGCAACTGGTACACCCGCATTCAGGAAACCGGCCTGTACTTTAACCACGCGATCGTCAACCCACCGATCGACCGCCATAAACCAGCAGACGAGGTGAAAGACGTCTACATCAAGCTGGAAAAAGAGACCGACGCCGGGATCATCGTCAGTGGCGCAAAAGTGGTTGCCACCAACTCGGCGCTGACCCACTACAACATGATCGGTTTTGGCTCTGCGCAGGTGATGGGTGAAAACCCGGACTTCGCCCTGATGTTCGTCGCCCCGATGGATGCCGAAGGCGTGAAGCTCATCTCCCGCGCCTCTTACGAGATGGTTGCCGGCGCCACCGGATCGCCGTACGACTATCCGCTCTCCAGCCGTTTTGACGAAAACGATGCGATCCTGGTGATGGATAAAGTGCTGATCCCTTGGGAAAACGTGCTGATCTATCGCGACTTCGATCGCTGCCGTCGCTGGACAATGGAAGGCGGCTTTGCCCGTATGTATCCGCTGCAGGCCTGCGTCCGCCTGGCGGTCAAACTCGACTTTATCACCGCCCTGCTCAAGCGCTCTCTGGAATGTACCGGCACCATGGAATTCCGCGGCGTGCAGGCTGATCTCGGCGAAGTGGTCGCGTGGCGCAATATGTTCTGGGCGCTGAGCGACTCGATGTGTTCAGAAGCCACCCCGTGGGTGAATGGAGCCTGGCTGCCGGATCATGCGGCACTGCAAACCTACCGCGTGATGGCGCCAATGGCCTACGCCAAGATCAAAAATATCATTGAACGTAACGTCACCAGCGGCCTGATCTACCTGCCTTCCAGCGCCCGCGATCTGAACAACCCGCAGATCGACCAGTACCTGGCAAAATATGTCCGCGGCTCTAACGGCATGGATCACGTCGAACGTATCAAGATCCTCAAACTGATGTGGGACGCCATCGGCAGCGAATTCGGTGGCCGTCATGAACTGTATGAAATCAACTATTCCGGGAGCCAGGACGAGATCCGTCTGCAGTGTCTGCGGCAGGCACAAAGCTCCGGCAATATGGACAAAATGATGGCCATGGTTGACCGCTGTCTGTCCGAGTACGACCAGCATGGCTGGACGGTGCCGCACCTGCACAACAACTCTGATATCAATATGTTGGATAAGCTGCTGAAGTAATTCGCAGCAGGAGGTCACAATGCAATTAGATGAACAACGCCTGCGTTTTCGCGATGCTATGTCCAGCCTGTCGGCTGCGGTCAATGTTATTACCACCGAAGGCGAGGCCGGCCGCTGCGGTATCACCGCCACGGCGGTGTGCTCGGTAACCGATACGCCGCCGTCGGTGATGGTCTGCATCAATGCCAATAGCGCCATGAACCCGGTGTTCCAGGGGAACGGCAAACTGTGCATTAACGTACTGAACCATGAGCAGGAAGTGATGGCCCGCCACTTCGCCGGCATGACCGGCATGGCCATGGAAGAGCGCTTCAGCCTCTCCTGCTGGCAAAAAGGAGCGCTGGGACAACCGCTGCTGAAAGGATCGTTGGCCAGCCTTGAAGGTGAGATAAGCCAGGTGCAGACCATCGGCAGCCACCTGGTCTATCTGGTTGAGATCAAAAACATCATCCTGAGTCAGGAAGGCCACGGACTGATTTACTTCAAGCGCCGTTTCCATCCGGTGATGATGGAGATGGAAGTCGCGGTCTGATTCACTCGCCGACCGCCTGCTACCGCAGTCACTTTTCCCTCCCCTCAGTGGGGAGGGAATACTCGCAAGAAGACATGTGATCTCAATCACATATTACCGTTCTGCTCATTTCCTGCCCAACCGCTTATTCCGCCAAGTGACCGCTCAGCCCCCCATATAACCACTCACAAACTTACCCAACTTTACGCAGCCACCGTTCTGGCAGAATGCCGTCTGACAGAGCAATCAATACCTCCTCAAACCTTACTCAACCTTAAACGGTTTCGGCCAGTTATTAATCAAAAAACCGGGTCTACTATGGACACAAAAAAACTCTTTAAACACATACCCTGGGTGATTCTTGGAATCATCGGGGCATTTTGCCTCTCGGTCGTCGCCCTGCGCCGCGGTGAGCACGTCAGTGCCCTGTGGATTGTCGTGGCGTCGGTTTCCGTTTATCTGGTGGCCTATCGCTACTACAGCTTGTACATCGCCCAGAAGGTGATGAAGCTTGACCCCACGCGCGCGACGCCGGCGGTCATCAACAACGATGGGCTGAACTATGTTCCCACCAACCGCTACGTGCTGTTCGGCCACCACTTTGCCGCCATTGCCGGGGCGGGTCCGCTGGTCGGCCCGGTGCTGGCAGCGCAAATGGGTTACCTGCCCGGCACCCTATGGCTGCTGGCGGGCGTGGTGCTGGCGGGGGCGGTGCAGGACTTTATGGTGCTGTTTATCTCCTCGCGCCGTAACGGGTCTTCCCTCGGGGAAATGATCAAAGAAGAGATGGGGCCGATTCCGGGTTCTATCGCTCTGTTTGGTTGCTTCCTGATTATGATCATCATCCTCGCGGTACTGGCGCTGATCGTAGTAAAAGCGCTGGCAGAGAGCCCATGGGGCGTCTTTACCGTTTGCTCGACCGTGCCGATCGCGCTGTTTATGGGGATCTACATGCGCTTCCTGCGCCCCGGTCGCGTGGGTGAAGTATCGGTGATTGGTATCGTACTGCTGGTGGCCTCTATCTATTTCGGCGGCGTGATTGCCCATGACCCGTACTGGGGCCCGGCGCTGACCTTTAAAGACACCACCATTACCTTCACCCTGATTGGCTATGCGTTTATCTCCGCTCTGCTGCCGGTATGGCTGATTCTGGCACCGCGTGACTACCTCGCCACCTTCCTGAAAATCGGCGTTATCGTCGGTCTGGCACTGGGCATCGTGATCCTCAACCCGGACCTGAAAATGCCGGCGGTGACCCAGTACATCGATGGTACCGGTCCGCTGTGGAAAGGCGCGCTGTTCCCGTTCCTGTTTATCACCATCGCCTGTGGTGCAGTATCTGGCTTCCATGCGCTGATCGCATCCGGCACTACGCCGAAGCTGCTGGCGAATGAAACCGACGCCCGCTTTATCGGCTACGGTGCAATGCTGATGGAGTCCTTCGTGGCGGTGATGGCGCTGGTAGCAGCTTCTATCATTGAACCAGGCCTCTACTTTGCGATGAATACCCCGCCGGCCGGTCTGGGCATTGTGATGCCAAACCTGCACGAAATGGGTGGCGAAAATGCGGCAATGATCGCTGCACAACTGAAAGAAGTCACCGTTCACGCGGCGGCAACCGTCAGCTCCTGGGGCTTCGTCATCACCCCTGAGCAGATCCTGCAAACGGCGAAAGATATCGGTGAACCGTCGGTACTGAACCGCGCAGGTGGCGCACCAACGCTGGCCGTCGGTATCGCCCACGTGTTCCACAAAATCATCCCGATGGCGGATATGGGCTTCTGGTACCACTTCGGTATTCTGTTTGAAGCGCTGTTTATCCTCACCGCGCTGGATGCCGGTACCCGTGCCGGTCGCTTTATGCTCCAGGATCTGCTGGGTAACTTCGTACCGTTCCTCAAGAAAACCGACTCGCTGGTCGCCGGGATTGTCGGCACCGCTGGCTGCGTTGGCCTGTGGGGTTATCTGCTGTATCAGGGCGTTGTCGACCCGCTGGGCGGCGTCAAGAGCCTGTGGCCGCTGTTTGGTATCTCGAACCAGATGCTGGCTGCCGTGGCGCTGGTGCTGGGTACCGTGGTGCTGGTCAAAATGCAGCGTACTAAATACATCTGGGTTACCGTGATCCCGGCGGCATGGCTGCTGCTGTGCACCACCTGGGCGCTGGGTCTGAAACTGTTCAGCACCAACCCGCAGATGGAAGGTTTCTTCTTCATGGCTCAGCAGTACAAAGAGAAGATTGCCGCCGGCGGTGAACTGAGCGCGCAGCAGATTGCCAACATGAACCATATCGTGGTGAACAACTACACCAACGCCGGGTTGAGCATTCTGTTCCTGGTGGTGGTTTACAGCATCATCTTCTACGGCATCAAAACCTGGCTCAACGTGCGTAACAATAAAGTGCGCACCGACAAAGAGACGCCGTACGTACCGGTTCCGGAAGGTGGCGTGAAGACCTCTTCGCATCACTAACCCCTCATGCCCGGTGCAGCTGATTGCACCGGGTTTTATCTTTATATCCAATGGATTTCGGGCGGCATCGAGACGGCAACGCAGAGGCAGTCCGAAAGACAAAGGGTATATCTGGATGGCACTATGTTTGGTAACTTGGGTCAGGCAAAAAAATACCTCGGTCAGGCGGCGAAGATGCTGATTGGCATTCCGGACTACGATAATTATGTCGAACACATGAAAGCCAACCATCCCGATAAGCCGTACATGACCTACGATGAATTCTTTCGCGAGCGCCAGCAGGCCCGCTACGGCGGTGACGGCAAAGGTGGCGTGCGCTGCTGTTAAATGGAGGCAAAATGGCACCGATTGCAGTGACCCTGTTGACCGGCTTTCTTGGCGCGGGAAAAACCACCCTGCTGCGCCATATTCTCAATGCACAGCACGGGTTTAAGATTGCCGTCATTGAAAACGAATTTGGTGAAGTCGCGGTAGATGACCAGCTGATTGGCGACCGCGCCACCCAGATCAAAACCCTGACTAACGGCTGCATCTGCTGCACCCGCTCGAACGAGCTGGAAGATGCGCTGCTCGACCTGCTCGACAGCCGCGATCGCGGCGAAATTGATTTTGACCGGCTGGTGATTGAGTGTACCGGCATGGCCGACCCCGGCCCGATTATTCAGACCTTTTTCTCCCATGAGATACTGTGCGAGCGCTATCTGCTGGACGGCGTGATTGCGCTGGTGGATGCGGTCCATGCTGACCAGCGGATGAGCCAGTTCACCATTGCCCAGTCGCAGGTGGGCTACGCCGACCGTATTCTGCTGACCAAAACCGACGTCGCAGGCAACAGCGATGCCTTACGGGAACGATTGACGCGCATCAACGCCCGGGCGCCGGTTTATACCGTGACCCATGGCGATATCGATCTGAGCCTGCTGTTTAATACCAGCGGCTTTATGCTGGAAGAGAACGTGGTCAACAATAAACCGCGCTTCCACTTTATGGCAGATAAACAGAACGACGTCGCCTCTATCGTGGTCGAGCTGGATTACCCGGTCGATATCAGCGCAGTTTCCAGGGTAATGGAAAATCTGCTGCTCTCTTTCGCCGAACAGCTGATGCGCTATAAAGGGATGCTGTGGATTGACGGCGAGCCGAACCGCCTGCTGTTCCAGGGCGTCCAGCGCCTGTACAGCGCCGACTGGGACCGCCCCTGGGGCGACGAAACGCCACACAGTACGCTGGTGTTTATCGGCATTAATCTGCCGGAAGAAGAGATCCGCGCGGCGTTTGCCGGCTTGCGTCGCTAACCGCTCCAACCGGCGTTGGTTATCGTGGCTTCCGGGCGAGTATCGCCCGGTCATCGCGACCTGATAATCTCTTCTTCGGGCAGGCCGGTAATTCGCAGAACCCTCTCCAGCGCAAGTCCTTCTGCCAGCAGGGTGCGGGCAATACGCACCGCTTCCGCACGCTGGCCTTCGAGCCGCCCTTCAAGCCGCCCTTCCTGCTTTCCTTTTCGGCGTCCTGCTTCACGAAGTCTTTCCGCAATCGTCATCAGCTCCTCCTTGTGTTGCGGCACCCGTCGGGCAAGTTCCTGAATAAACTGGCCAAAACGGCGAGTATCGCCGGAATACACCAGATAATTAAACAGCGTTTTCAACTGGCTGTCATTAGTATATTCCTTAACCAAAATGAAAATAAGCTGCTCGGTTAACCCCGACAGATCGCGCCGGCGGATATGCTTTTGCATGAACTCCAGCAGCGCGACGCGGCGGTGCCGGGCGATCTCGTCATCTGGGATCACCGTAATATCCACCAGCGGAAAAGCCGTGGCATAAAGTTCATGGGCCTCAGCCGGATGGCTGAAGTCATCGAGCCAGCATAACGAGTGAGGATATGGGGTCGCGATACCGTGATAGAACAGCATCGGTATCACCAGCGGCAGGCGCTGATGCCCGGCATCGAGATGGCGCTGCATAGCGGCAATGGCATAACGCATCAGCCGGAACGCCATATGCGCGTCCGGCGAACTTTGGTGCTCTATAACGACATAAATATAACCATCGCCAGCGGTCGTTTTTAGCGACCACAGCACATCGGCGTAACAGGCGCGCAGGTCCTCTTCAATAAAGCTCGCGGATTCAAGCTGCATCGTCTCTAGGTCGCAACGTTGGCGTAGCGAAGCAGGCAGATGGATCTCGAGAAAATCGCGAGCCGTATCCTGATGCCGCAAAAATCGCTTAAAAACCGCATCATGCGGCGTCGACGTTGCATTTTTTTTCATTGTGGCCTGCCCGTGCGACGGATAATGACCACGACTCTACCTGCCAGCAAACCTTAAAACACCTCACCGTTTCAGGGTTTACGAGCCGGGCCGGAAACGCTTTTTCCCCGATGGTAATAACGACATATTTTCTGCAGCCTGCTCGCAGAAATTCACGAGACCAGACCGAAGACAGCCCCGGGCAGGCGTGCTATAAACGAGCCATCCCCTCAGCAAAGGAGCATGCCGTGAGCCTTACCCGTGACATTGTGCAGGCCTTCTGGCGCGATGAAACACTGCCCTGGCTGGAACTGCGCAGCACCCGGCACAGTCGTCAGGCCTATAAACGCCATCGCCATCCGCAACTGTCGCTGGGGGCCATTATCGCCGGGGAAACCTGCTGCCAGTGCGACGGGCAAACGTATCTGCTGCAGCCGGGCGATCTGATCGTTATCCCGGCAAACGCGCCACACAGCTGTAACCCGTGCGAGGGTCGGCCACGCAGCTACCATATGTTGTACCTCGACATGGCGTGGTGCCTGCAACAGCTGCCGCCTCTCCCGCCCCAGACGCAGCTGCATGCGCCACAACCGGTGATCCGGAACCGCCAGCTTTTCGACCGCTATCAGCAGATAGTGGCCCTGATGGCGCAGCAGCAAACAA
Source organism: Klebsiella sp. R390 (assembly GCF_051131745.1). Taxonomy (NCBI): domain Bacteria; kingdom Pseudomonadati; phylum Pseudomonadota; class Gammaproteobacteria; order Enterobacterales; family Enterobacteriaceae; genus Klebsiella; species Klebsiella sp. R390. The sequence continues at coordinate 2,032,253 of NZ_CP180445.1, forward strand.
CAAATCTGCCCACGCTGGTGGCGCAGTTGCTCCGCTCGCTGCCGCTGCACGCCGCCGCGGTGCCGCCGCTGCGCGACACCAGCTCGCAGCTTTCTCATCGTCTGGCAACGGACCCGCAGGCTCCACCTTCGCTCGATGTCCTGGCCCACGAGTTCGCCTTGCGTAAAGAGACGCTGATCCGCACCTTCAAGCAGGATACCGGCCTGACGCCCGTCAGTTATATGAACATGACGCGCATCGAATTTGCCAAAGCGCGGCTGCGCGCCGGGGATGAGATAGCCGACGTCGGCTATCAGGCCGGTTTTGCCGACCAGAGCCACTTCCATAAAACCTTTGTCAGCTACACCGCCGCCACACCAGGTCAGTACGCCGCAAGGCCGATCAATATCAAACAATAAGTTATGTTTTCTCTGACGTAGGCTGACCGCTGATTTATTCAGAGGTCACTATGGATATATTTACGTCGTTTTTTCCGCCCGCCTTTCCGGCGCTGGCCCTCTCCCACTTCGTCGCCCTGCTCAGTCCAGGGCCCGATTTCTTTTTACTGATGGGTTACGCCCTGCGCTATCGCCTGCGCGGCAGCGTCGGCCTGTGCCTTGGCATCGCCGTCGGCAACGGGCTGTACATTGTGCTGGCGATTATCGGCTGGGGCGTACTGCGTCAGGCGCCGCTGCTGTTTACGGTGGTTGAACTGCTGGGCGCGGCGTATTTACTGTGGATTGGCCGCCAGTTGCTGAAAAGCGCCCCGGCCCCCCTGGCGTGGCAGGCCGCGCGCGATACCCGTCCCTCGGCGGGTAAACAGCTGCTGCTGGGGCTAGGTTCGTCGCTGCTCAATCCCAAGAACGCCCTGTTTTATCTGGCATTAATGACTTCGCTGCTCGGTCCCGATGTCACCTTGCTCCAGCAGACAAGCTGCGGTATCTGGATGGTCAGCGTGGTGCTGATATGGGATCTCTTGCTGGTGTCGCTAATGGCGCTGGGGCCAGTCCAGCATCGCTTATCCGGTATAATCTGGCGCGTCGAGCGGGCGGCGGGCGCGGTACTGATGGGCTTTGGCCTGTGGATTATGTGGCAGTTTTTGCATGAGTCCGCCGTCAGGTTATATGCTTAAAGCCTATGGAAAAACTCGCTGAACTGAAACGCGCCAAACTCCTGGCACTGTCGCTACTGCTGATTGCGGTCGCCATTTTTATCACCACGCTGCTGCTGCCGCCGACGCCGTGGGTCAGCGCGCTGAAGGCTGTCTCCGAAGCGGCGATGGTCGGAGCGCTGGCCGACTGGTTTGCGGTGGTGGCACTGTTTCGCCCAATTCCGCTGCCGTTTATCTCCCGGCATACGGCAATTATTCCGCGCAATAAAGATCGGATCGCTGATAACCTCGGCTATTTCGTGCAGGAGAAGTTTCTCGATACCCCATCGCTGGTGGCGCTGATTCGCCGCTATGAACCAGCCCTGATGCTCGGTAACTGGTTCAGCCAGCCGGCAAACGCCCGGCGGGTGGGCCACCACCTGCTACAGGTGATGAGCGGTTTTCTGGAATTGACCGACGACGCACGCATTCAGCGCCTGCTGCGCCGGGCGGTACATAAGGCCATAGATAAGGTCGACCTGACGCAAACCAGCGCCATGATGCTGGAGGGATTAACCCGCAATAACCGTCATCAGAAGCTGCTGGACTCGCTGATTTCCCAGCTTATCACGCTGCTGCAGCGCGACAGTTCACGTGCCTTTGTGGCCCGCGGGATCGTCCGCTGGCTGGAGACCGAGCACCCGCTGAAGGCCAAAATCCTGCCTACCGAATGGCTGGGCGAGCACAGTGCTGAAATGGTCACCGATGCGGTGAATACGCTGCTCGACGAGGTTACCCAGGATCGCAGCCATCAGATCCGCCAGGCCTTCGATCGGGCGACGTTGAAACTGATCGACAACCTGAAAACCGATCCGCTAATGGCGGAAAAAGCGGAGAACATGAAGGCCTGGCTGAAAAACGATGAGACTTTTAACCGCTATCTCGGCGAGGTGTGGGCCGACCTACGGGCGTGGATTAAAAACGATGTCAGCAGTGACGACTCGCGGATACAGCAGCGGATTGCCGATGCCGGGCAGTGGTTCGGCGAGACGTTAGTCCATGATGAGGCGCTACGCGAGTCGTTGAACGAACACCTTGAGCAGGCGGCACATCGGGTTGCTCCGGAGTTTGCCACCTTCCTGACCCGCCATATCAGCGATACGGTGAAGAGCTGGGATGCACGGGATATGTCACGGCAGATTGAACTCAATATTGGTAAAGATCTGCAGTATATCCGCATTAACGGCACCCTTGTCGGCGGCAGCATCGGCCTGGTCCTGTGGTTACTTTCGCAGATCCCGGCGCTGTTCCTGCATTAAGCGGAGAAAACAGTGGCCCCGCCGCGCTGGCAGGGCCCTGTCATTAGCCGATACGGGTAAAGCCGGCATCCAGATCGGCAATCAGATCATCAACATCTTCCAGCCCGATATGTACCCTGATCAGCGTCCCGCTGAAGTCAACATCCCCGGCCGGGCGAATGCTGTTCAGCTCCTCCGGCTGGTTCGCCAGAATCAGTGACTCAAACCCGCCCCAGGAGTAGGCCATGTGGAACAGGGTAAAGTTATCGAGAAACGCCGCCAACTGCTCGTCGGTCAGCCGTTTTTTCAGGATGAAGGAGAACAGGCCTGAGCTGCCCGTGAAGTCACGCTGAAAACAGGCATGTCCGGGGCATTCGGCCAGTGCCGGGTGATTCACCCGCGCCACCTCTGGTCGCGCCGACAGCCAGCGCGCAATCTGGATACTGCTTACTTCATGTTGTTTAAGGCGCACCGCCAGCGTGCGTAACCCACGGCTACCGTTATAGGCGGTATCGGCATCCAGCGTCTGGCCCATCAGGTAGGAGTTTTCACGTAAACGATCCCAGCAGCGGGCGTTGGACACCGCCGTCCCCAGCATCGCATCCGAATGACCAATGATGTACTTGGTACCTGCCTGAATAGAAATATCCACGCCGAGATCCAACGCCTTGAACAGCACGCCTGCCGCCCAGGTGTTATCGATCATAATGACGATCTCCGGATTCACCGCGCGGATCGCTTTCACCATGCCCGGCACATCCTGTACCTCCATGGTGATCGAGCTGGGGGATTCCAGAAAGACCACTTTCGTTTCAGGACGCAGCAGCCGGGTAATATCAGCGCCGATCAATGGGTCGTAATAGGTGGTTTCAACGTTGAATTTACTGAGGATCTTATTGCAAAAGTCCTGCGTCGGTTCATAAGCCGCGCCGGTCATCAGGATATGGTCGCCGCTTTGTACAAACGCCAGAATGGCATTAGTCACTGCCGCCGCGCCACAGGGATAGAGCGCACAGCCCGCACCGCCTTCCAGCTCGCTCATTGCCTGCTGAAAGGCAAAATGGGTGTAGGTCCCGCGGCGGCCGTAAAACAGCTCGCCATTGGCACGATTGGCGGTGGCAAATTTTTTGTCTTTCACCGTCTCAAAGACCAGCGAAGAGGCGCGCTGGATCACCGGATTCACCGCTCCCTGGGTGTAGCGCTTGTCGCGCCCGGCGATAACTAACTGCGTGTCGAGTTTGAGTTTCTTGTTCATAACGTCTCCTGTGACATCCTTTTATCCGTGGGCAAATTTATGCAGCAGCTGCTGTGGAATTAAGCTCAGCCTGTGCCTGCTTTTTTCCGGCGAAGCGCTCCACAATTTGCGCGGCGTTCAAATCATGAATCACGTTGATCAGGGTAGCCGGGGCATCGGTGATGGTGCCGAGCACCACCAGCATCGGGATCGCTTCCATCGGCAGTCCCAGCGTGGTGACAATAAAAATTTCCCCGAGGAAGGCCCCGCCCGGCACGCCGCCGACGATAATGGCGGAGAGCACGGCGATCAGCATGGTCAGGAAGAAGGTTTCGGTGGTGAATTCCATCCCCAGCACCGAATAGATAAAGACGATCTTCAGCGCGGCAATCATTGCCACCCCGCCTTTATTGAGATTCACCAGTAGCGGAATAGAGACATCGACGATTTCCGGGTTAATGCCCATCGCTTTACCAGCGCGCAACGTCACAGGCAACGTCCCTAATGAGGAGCAGGTCCCGAGTGCGGTTGCTGAAGGCTCCACCGCATTGCGCCAGAACGCCTTCACCGCCGGTATACCACCCCCGATCCAGGAATATAAAATGGACCCGAAGATAAAATAGACCAGCGTGGCCACCATAAACAGGCCAATCGCCCGCGCAAAGGTCAGCAGCAGCGCGGAATCCTGGCTGGCCATCGTCGCGGCAAAATAGCAGCCGAGGCCGACTGGCGCGACTTTCATAATGATTGAGACAATCTTCATAATGACGGTATTGGCATCTTCCAGCAGCGAGGCGATGCGTTTACCCGCCTGCTCCGATTGCCCAATGGCGACGCCGGCAATAATCGCCATCACGATCAGCGCCAGAATATTGGACTTTGAAAACAGCCCGATAAAATCGCTGGTGGTAATCATGCTGACAAAATCCATCTGCCCGCTGCCCGCCTGTACCGACTGCGAGAGATCGATAGTGACGCCCTGCGCCGGGTTGTACCATAACGCCAGCGCAACGATGCCTGCCGCCGGAATAAATGCCATGGCGATCGAGACAATAAAGATAATCGCCATAATACGCCCCAGCCTTTTCAGGTCGGTCATACTGGCAATCGACGACATGACGCTGATACCCACCAGCGGAACAATAATCATAAATAACAGGTTGAGGAATATCTGACCTATCGGTTGCAGCTTACCAGCCAGCCCCGGGGCGTAAATACCAGTCAGGCCGCCAATCACCAGAGCAATTAATAAAATAATAGAGGATTTGTAGGGTTCGAGTCGTGACCACATAACCGGTACCTTTAATTAAAATTATATTGATGAGATGAAATTCACAAAGTAATAACTTTTCGTGCCGCCTCCTTGTATTTTGTGATGCAACTCACTTAACTTGTTATTTTTTCATTTTGCCAGCAAGTTGTTTCCTGTGATTCAATAGTCACATGTTTTACGCACGAATGTAACGGCTCATTCGTACCGTTTTTGCAAATCACTTGTGAATTAAAGGAAAGAATGAGCAACCCCATCTCGTTAAAGCATCTGGAGTTTTTTATCAAGATTGTCGACTGCGGAGGATTATCAGAGGCCGCCGCACAGCTTAACGTCTCCCCCTCGGCGGTTAGCAAAAGCCTCTCCGCGATGGAAGATACCCTGGGAACCACTTTAATTAAGCGCACGACCCGCAGTATTACCCTGACCGATGCCGGGCAATATTTGTTTAATCGCGCCAATAAGTTACTAAAAGAGTTTGATGACACCTTAAATACCACCTCCGGCTATTATCATAATCCGCAGGGTGAATTACGTATTACCTGCTCTATTGCCTTTGGTTACTCCCGGCTGGTCAACCTGGTGGATAAATATCGTCAGCAATATCCGGATGTAAATCTGTATATTGATCTGAACGATAATTTCGTCAATCTTAATGACACCGATTTTGATATCGCCTTACGTATTTCCACCGCCCCACCGCAAAACTACGCCATGCGTAAACTGGTCCCCATCCGCTGGGCCTATTGCGCATCGCCTGGCTACCTTGCGAAGAAAGGCATGCCCGTACGACGCAGCGATCTGGTGAATCATGATTGCCTGGTTTACCCCGGTCTGACGCCGGTCCTGAAGGTGGCAGATGAGCAGGATCGCCTGCATCAGCTGAAGCTGCACATGCCGATCCAGGCCAACAGCAGCCTGGTACTGTTAAAATCAGTACTGGAAGATCAAGGTGTGGCCTATCTGCCCACCTATTTAATCGGCGATCATATTCAGAAAGAAGAAATCACGCCGCTGATCCTCGATGGCACCATTACCTGCGAAACGCATACACTGTATGCGCTCTATTTCCCCAGCAAATACAGCAATCCTAAGGTACGATCGTTTATCGATTTTCTGGTGGCAGAATTAGGTCCGGTGCCGGCATGGGACAACTGGATCCCGCACTAGCACCGGCGTCCCGCGATCCGTATTTTGTGGTGACTTCTGACCCCTTTTTAAGGAGCTAAAAATGGCTGATATCAACCTGACCTCCGCCGAACGCGACCTGTTACGCGAAAAGCTGTGCACCTACTGTGAGAATAATTTTGACCTCGAACTGGAGCAGTTTGACGCCGAATTCTTTGTCGATTTTATCGCAAAAGAGCTGGGGCCCATGTTCTATAACGCCGGGATTGAGGAGGCGATCCGCACCCACGTCGCCTACAGCGAGCGCATTCAGGAAGAGATGGATTTGAAAAAGGTCTATTAGCGCCGGACAAAATGCGCCACAGGGGCTTCCCGGTCAGACAGCGTGGCCTGGCCGGGTTGATGCTAATCGGTAATAACAAACCGCGTCGGTGCAAAGCAGTTCAGAATACGGTGTACGAGGAAGACCAGCGTCAGGGTCACGATCAGCGACGTGGTCACCGAAGTGATGCGGTAGAGATCGCTGAAGATCAGATCCTGGTCCGGGTGCAGGTTCTGACCGAACATAATCCCGATAGTGGTGATACTGGCGAAGCCCACCCCTGCACCAACCTTTTCCATCACATGCAGGCGGGCGCTAAAGGCCAGGCCCAGGCCAATCAGCGGCATCATCAATACCATATGATTGCTGAAATCATAGATAACCAGCTGCACTACCAGGATATAGAGACAAGAGAGCACCACGCCCACCACGCGCCATACTGAACTTATCACCGCGCCGCGATAGTGCATCGGGAATAAAATCAGGATCCCCGCCATCAGCGCCGAGAGAGAATCGCTCAGATCGCACATCTGGAAAACCACAAAAATCAGCGTCGCAACGGTACCAGAGAGGAGCGATTCATGGCGCACGCGGGCGGCGTCTTTCTCGATTCGCGGCGGTGGCTTACGCGGTTCGACGTCAGGGATCAGGTAATGCATCAAGGCGCTGAGCGCCACCGCCATCACGCAGGCTTCCATATTCGAAAACAGTAGCGTGTGCCAGTTGCTGCTGGTGTAGCTCATAAAGTTGAGCATGGTGCTCTGACAGACCACGCCCATCGACCCCAGCAGGAACAGCGGCCCCTGGCTCATAAACCGAAAGCGCATTACGTAAAGGCCAAAAACCACCAGCGTCATGACGATCGGCCATTGCGACAGATACCCGACAATCAATACCATTTCAACGCAGTTCACTGCCGCGCTGAAGATAAACTGTCTGGCAACGTGCCGGTTGAATACCGGCACCAGCGACAGCAGCATCAGCGGATAGACCACGAAGAAAACGCCATACTGCACATCGTAGAAGGTCGATATGCTCAGCGATATCATCCCGGCAAAGGCGATACGCAACGTCTGGCGAAAATCATTTGCCGTGTAGACGATATTGCCGTGCGGGGTGAAGACGCGCGCCAGCGTATTAATAGACATAGTGCAGCAGGCTCACCAGATGGATCTGTACGCCGGCAAAGGTGCGGGCAAACGGGCCATCGCTGTTGTAGAGCTGTACCGTGGCTCGCGCACCGGTCGGCAGCGCTTTCTCCAGCGGCTCATTGAGGGCGACATGAATGCGCATACGTTGGGCATCACGTACCCATCGCGTGGATTGTTCCGGCTGCGATAGCTGGCCATTGACCTCTTCCTGTCCGGCTAAAATCCCGGCGTCGCTGCTGGTGACGTGTGCCGGAAACACCTTGCCCGGCAGGGCATCAAAGACGACGGCGGCATCGGTATCCACGGCGGTATGGCGCAGGCTTTTCTCGCGGAAATCGGCGACGATATCGGTATGGTTGCTGACCAGCGCCAGCAGCGGCGTGGCTGCCGTAGCATACAGTCCCGGATTGAGCTGCAGGTTGCTTACCATTCCGTCCGTTTCCGCATGGACTTTACTCCAGCCGAGGTTGAGCTGCGCCTCTTCCAGGGCGTTGCGGTATTTTTGCAGCGTCACGTTACGGCTATCGTCGCGCTCTCCGCGCTGGATGAGCAGGTTCTGAATGCTGGCATTCAGCGCGCTGACTGATTGCTCGCTGGTCTGCCAGGTGGTGCGCACCTTATCCAGATCCGATTGCGAGACATTTTGCATGGTGCTCAGGCGCTGATAGCGGTCAAGCGTCACTTTGTCGTTGCGGGCGGTGTATTGCGCCGTGCGAAGGTTGGCACGCGCGGCGGCAATTTGCGCATCCAGCTGCTGGTTGCTCAGCTTCGCCTGTTCAAAGGCGATCTGCGCGGCCTGGACTTTGTTGATAAACGGCGTGGGATCCAGCTCATAGAGCAGATCGCCTTTTTTCACCTGGCTATTGTTGTGTACATAGACCTGGGATACATAGCCGGAGACCCGGGGCGATACCGGCGTCACCACCCGCATCACGGTTGAATCCGGCGTCAGCGGGATCCAGATATCGGCAACAATAAACCAGGCGAATATGACAAGGAAAGCGGCAATACTTACCCTTACCCAACGGGCAAACTTTTGTTCTGGCGTCATCATAGTGTGTTAGATCTTGTTATCTTCTTCGCGGATTGTCCGCAAATTGCAGGCGATTTGATTTAATGTGGCACTGAAAGTCTCGAGGTCGGCCTCGGGAATGGTGCGGGTGACGCGGGCTTGATAAACCTCAATCACGCGGTTCAGCGTTTCCAGCGTCGAGCGACCTTCCGCCGTGAGCGTCAGCAGACGTATGCGTTTGTCATAGGGAGAGGTTGAACGCACCAGGTAGCCCTGGTTTTCAAGCTGCGTGAGGGTGCGCATCAGCGGCGGCAGTTCAATGCCCTGCACTTCCGCCAGTTCGCTGACCGAGACGTTGCACCCCAGTTGATGCAGCTGCATCAGTACCGTCCAGCTTGACTGAGTCAGGCCGGTATCGGTGATGGCAGCGTCGATAGTTGCGCGCCACTGGCGCACCACCATCGCCATTCGCATCCCCATCGGGCGGCGGGCAAACAGTTCGTCTTCGGTCATGTTTCTTTCCTCAGTTAGCTGACAAGAAAATAATACTTATCAGGGTAAGTATCAAGAAACAGCCGATGTAGCAGCATCAATTGATAAATATTGTGAATGCATTATCGCGAGGTTGCCGGATAACGGTAGCCCGGATAAGGCGTCCGCGCCGCCATCCGGGGATCCCCCGGTGCGCTACGCTTACCGGAGCGACAAACCGGGGGACAAGCCAGGTAGCATTTTTTAATTGACCTGATCCCGTCGTAACCCTACATCTTTTAGTTGTTCGTCGCTCATTCGCTGCAAAACCCGCCGCGTTCTCTGCCTGATCCACCATTTTCTGATCATCCGCCCTACTAAAATAAAGCCGATAAACGGCTGTCTTGCCCGGTTCTCATGAAATTCCATCCTTTACCTCCTCACCTTGCCAGAGGCTTTATCTTCGCGGATCCGAGGCCTGACAATACAGATGCACAAATCACTTTTCTTTAACATACAGATTGGCTAAAACGGTATCTGCGTGGCGTTTTTTCCAGCCATCTGTACTGGTTTATTTATCTGTATGGCGACTACAAGGGATACAGCATGACGCGTTACCAACATCTGGCCAATCTGCTGGCGGAACGTATTGAACAAGGGCTGTATCGCGACGGCGAAAAGCTGCCTTCGGTGCGCAATCTGAGTCAGGAGCACGGCGTCAGCATCAGTACCGTTCAGCAGGCCTACCAGACCCTGGAACAACAGCGGCTGATCACCCCGCAGCCTCGCTCCGGCTATTTTGTGGCCCCGCGCAAAGCCCAGCCGCCGGTGCCGCCGATGTCGCGTCCGGTTCAGCGCCCGGTCGAGATCACCCAATGGGATCAGGTGCTGACTATGCTCGACGCGCGTAACGACAAATCGATTATTCCGTTCGGCGGCGGCTCACCGGACGTTACCCAGCCCAGCCTGAAACCACTCTGGCGCGAACTCAGCCGGGTGATACAACATAATCTCAGCGAAGTGCTCAACTATGATGAACTGGCGGGGCGTCGTGAACTGCGTGAACAGATTGCCCGCCTGATGCTCGACGGCGGTTCCGTGGTCACCGCCAACGATCTGGTGATGACCAGCGGCTGCCACAACGCTCTGTCTTTGGCCCTGCTGTCGGTGTGCCAGCCCGGTGATATCGTCGCCGTTGAATCGCCGACCTATTACGGCACGATGCAGTTGCTTCGGGGACTGGGGATCAAAGCCATTGAAATCCCAACCGATCCGGACAGCGGGATCAGTATTGAAGCGCTGGAACTGGCGCTGGAGCAGTGGCCGATCAAAGGGGTGATTCTGGTGCCTAACTGCAATAACCCGCAGGGGTTTATCATGCCGGATGCCCGTAAGCGCGCGATCCTGACCCTCGCCCAGCGCCACGATATCGTGATATTCGAGGATGATATTTATGGCGAACTGGCCACCGATTATCCCCGTCCGCGCACGATCCATTCCTGGGATATCGACGGCCGGGTGATACTCTGTAGCTCTTTTACCAAGACTATCGCACCGGGTCTGCGCATCGGCTGGATCGCACCGGGCCGCTATTACGATCGCCTGCTGCAGATGAAATACGCCGCCAGTGGTACTAACGTACCCTCCACGCAGCTGGCGGCCTCCACCTTTATTCGTGAAGGACACTACCATCGCCACGTGCGGCGGATGCGCCAGATCTACCAGCGCAACATGGAGATTTACACCTGCTGGCTGCGGGAATATTTCCCCTGCGGGATCTGCGTTACCCGCCCGAAAGGCGGCTATATGCTGTGGGTGGAGCTGCCTGAACATGTCGACATGGTCTGCGTCGCCCAGCAACTGTGCCGTATGAAAATCCAGGTCGCGCCGGGATCGCTGTTTTCAGCCTCAGGGAAATACCGCAACTGTCTGCGAATCAACTGCGCGCTGCCGCCAGTTGAAAAGCACCGGGAGGTGATGGTCCAACTGGGGATGGCGGTAAAAGTCGCAATGGAGCAGGCGCCAGAATAAGGTTATCGCCTGTTGAACCCCGGTTGCGCTGCGCTGACCGGGGCTACAGATGCCCCGCCGTTGGTAGTAGGTAGCCCGGACAAGGCGCAAAGCGCCGCCTCCGGGGAGTTGTACTTACCGGGGCTACAGATGCCCTGCCGTTGGTAGCCCGGACAAGGCGCAAAGCGCCGCCTCCGGGGAGCTGTGCTGACCGGGGCTACAGATACCCCGCCGTTGGTAGTAGGTAGCCCGGACAAGGCGCAAAGCGCCGCCTCCGGGGAGTTGTGCTTACCGGGGCTACAGATACCCCGCCGTTGGTAGTTGGTAGCCCGGACAAGGCGCAAAGCGCCGCCTCCGGGGAGTTGTACTTACCGGGGCTACAGATGCCCCGCCGTTGGTAGCCCGGACAAGGCGCAAAGCGCCGCCTCCGGGGAGCTGTGCTGACCGGGGCTACAGATGCCCCGCCGTTGGTAGTAGGTAGCCCGGACAAGGCGCAATGCGCCGCCTCCGGGGAGCTGTGCTGACCGGGGCTACAGACACCCCCGCCGTTGGTAGCCCGGACAAGGCGCAAAGCGCCGCCTCCGGGGAGTGGCGCTCACCGGTTCTGCCCACGACGCACTTCCCTTCACTCATCAAAAAACACCATGCCTTTATAGGGCTGCTCACGACATGCCGCCAGGCGCTGGGCAAGGTTACCAACGTGTAGTTCCAGCTTGTGGCCATCGGGGTCGAGGAAGTAATGCGATGCTCCTTCGCTGCGGTTCACCTTCCACACCGCCACTCCTGCCACCTCCAGTCGCGCAGCAAACCCGGCGAAATCGGCCTCGGTAACACTAAACGCGTAGTGGGTGTAGTCGCTCTCTTCCGGTGGGGTCACGCGCCGCTGCGGATCCAGCGACAGGCACAGCCACAGATCGCCACAGGAAAGATAGGCACCGTTGTCCCAGCGGGCGTGCAGTTTCATCCCTAACAGCTGCTGATAAAATACGACGCTCGACGCCAGCTCGCTGACCGCCAGGGTCAGATGATTTAATCCGCTTAACATGACTTATCCTCTAATGACCTCACAATCTGCTGGCGCAGCCAGCGGTGCGCCGGGTCACGGTGCCAGCGCTCGTGCCACAGCATCAGCATATCAAACCCGGCAATTGCCAGCGGTGGTTCGATAACCGTCAGTCCGCTCATCCCGCGCAGCAGCCGCTCCGGCAACATAGCAACCAAATCGCTGCTACGCAGCGTTTCCAGCATAAACAGGAAATGTGGCACTGAAAGGACAACCCGCCGCGAATACCCAAGGTTGGCCAGTGCAGTATCGGTTGCGGCGCTGAAACCACCGCCGTCCGGAGAGACAATAACCTGATCCAACTGGCAAAACTGCGCCAGATCCAAAGACGCCTGCAGCGCGGGATGTCCCGCTCTGCCCGCCAGCACGTAACGCTCGCTGAACAACAGCCGCTGATGTAGCTCCTGCGGGGCGCCGTCACGGGTATGAAAGAACAGATCGACCTCGTCACGCTCCGCCTGCTGGACCAGACGGGAAGGCTGGAGCTCGAAGATAGCCAGTCGGCTTGACGGGGAAGCGCTACGTAGGGTTTTCAGCGCCGGCAGCACAATCGCCGAGGCCATATAGTCCGTAGCCGCAATTCGCCAGGTCTGTGTCGCCGTCAGCGGTTCGAAGATGTCGGCGGGAGCTACCGCCAACTCCAGCGCCAGTAGGGCATCACGTAGCGGCCCGCGTAGCGCATCGGCACGGGCGGTGGGCAGCATCCCACGTGGCCCTGGTAATAGCAGCGGGTCGGCAAAAATTTCCCGCAGGCGCGCCAGCTGGATGCTGACCGACGGCTGCGACAGATTGAGCCGTTGCGCCGCGCGCGTGACGTTATTCTCACTCAGCAACACATCGAGCGTGCGCAGCAGGTTGAGATCCAGACGATGTAAATTAATCACAGCTATACCTGGGATTTAAGTAATTAATTTCTACTATAGCGACCAACCACCTACTCTGCAGCTTTCCATCACTCAGAGGTGATTATCATGAAAGTACTGCTGATTTACGCCCATCCGGAGCCGCGCTCCCTGAACGGTGCGCTCAAAGATTTTGCCGTCCAGCATCTGCAAAATTCCGGTCATGAGGTGCAGGTTTCCGATCTCTACGCCATGCGCTGGAAAGCAGGTTTTGATGCTGACGACAGCACGGCTCCGCCGGTCGGCGAGTTCTGGCGCTCGACGCTCGATTCAAAGCAGGCCTTTGAACAGGGAACCCAAAGCGCGGATATCGTTGCGGAACAAGAGAAGCTGCTGTGGGCGGATACGGTGGTTTTCCAGTTTCCGCTGTGGTGGTTCTCGATGCCGGCAATAATGAAGGGCTGGATTGACCGGGTTTACGCCTATGGTTTTGCCTATGGTGTCGGGGAACACAGCGACCGCCACTGGGGCGACCGTTACGGCGAAGGTACCCTGACCGGTAAACGGGCAATGCTGGTTGTCACTACCGGCGGATGGGAGGAACATTACGCCCCACGGGGAATTAACGGACCGATTAACGATATTCTGTTTCCGATCCAGCACGGAATGCTGTTTTACCCCGGCTTTGAGGTGCTGCCACCACTGGTGTTTTACCGTACGGAAAAAACAGACCAGCAGCGCTTTGCGCAACAGTGCCGAGAGCTGGGACTGCGACTAGATACGCTGGGGGAAGCCACGCCAATCCCGTTCCGTCGGCAAAATCACGGCGACTACCTAATCCCATCCCTGGCGCTTCGCCCGGAACTGGCAGCCGGGGAAAGCGGGCTGGCAATCCATTTGAACACGATGTGAATCTTTCATGGTGGTATTCGCGCACAACGAATACCACCAACATGAATAATGTTAATTGTGAGCCTCCACGCAATAACGACAATCCACCTCATGACGCTGGCCCTCATCTTGATCGCTATCAAGAATAATCATACCGTCTGGTCGGTATGATCTCGTCCATGAAAACGGAAGCTCAGCATCGCAAAAAAGATCCCGTCCGCCTGCATCGCCAACTGCTTGAGTCCGCGGCGATGATTGCCGGCAGAGATGGCATTGCCGCACTCTCATTAAACGCCGTCGCGCGTGAAGCCGGGGTCAGCAAAGGTGGTCTTTTACACCATTTTCCCAATAAGCAGGCCCTGATATTCGCCCTGTTTGCCCGGCTGCTGGCCATTATGGAAAAGGCCATCGCGGAGCTCATGGCTGCCGATAACATCGCTTACGGTCGCTTTACCCGCGCGTATTTGCATTATCTGTCTGCCCCTGAACTGACCGGCACCCACGAAAGCCGTCAGTTGATGGTACTGTCGCTGGCGATGCCGGATGAACCGGTACTGCGAAAATGCTGGCGCGACTGGATGCTGGCCCATCTGGCACAGGGCGATGCGCTGGATAACAGCCACACCGGTACCCTGGTGCGCTATGCCGCAGACGGCATCTGGCTGTCAGAGCTAACGGAGGGGCCCACCATGAACGCCGATCATCGCCAGTCGCTGGTGAGCGATCTGACGATGATGACGCTGCCGGCGTAAACACTATCCGGCGCCAGACTGATAACAACATAGCCTGATGAGACAGGCGCTGAGATCGAGGCCGCGATGCGCTACAACATCAATGCCCGTCTGATTTATGATGCAACGGACGGCACCCTCACCCTCCCGGGGAGCAATGAACCAGACAGCCAGTTGTCCATCACCGCCAGCGCGCTGCTGTACTATTTCCTGTGCCACACCGGCGTTATCAGCCGCAATGAGGTATTGAAAAAAGTATGGGATGACAATGGCTTAACCTCATCAAACAGCAATCTCAACCAGTATCTGAGCATGCTGCGTAAAACCTTCCGCCACTACGATATCGATAACATCATCGTCACCGTATCGCGCGGCATGTTACAGCTCAATCCCGAGCTCACCATCGACCTCATGGACGCCGCACCGGCGATACCCCTGGCAACGGCCATCACCGCCGCAGAGGTGAATAACGCACCCGATGCGCAACCGCTCCCGCAGCCCAGCGCCCCGGTAGCAGAAACACCAAAAACGGCACCGCCAGGCCATCGCCGGGGCACCTGCTGGTACCTTGCCGGCGTCTGCCTGCTGGTCATCGCCCTGCTGCTGGTGATGAGCGCTTTCGTCGGCCATTCGCCACCCCGACCGATTACGCTGACCCAGATGCACCATAGCCAGTGTGAACTGTTGGCCAGTGATGAGATGCTGCGCTCCGTGTCGGCCACCGCCTACGGCGCAAACTTTGATGAGGTGCGCCAACGACTGAAGCTGGAGTGCAAGCCCGGCGAACGTTTTGTTTTCTTCTACGGCGACAGACTGGAAACCAATGGCCTCGGCCGGGTGTTCCTTGCCCACTGCGCCATGCATGAAGACAACCCGTTCAGCTATTGCGATAACTATTTCTACTACTCCTGGAAGCCGCAATGAAACTCGCGCCACGCTCCTTCTTCGCCTTCTCCACCCTGGTATTTATCGCCGCCGCCGGCGTCAGCACCTGGAAACTGCTGCCCGTAGAAAAAGAGGGCGTGATGAGCTGTTCAACCAAAGCCATCATGCGCTTTGAAAACATGGATAAAGAGAACGTCAACGGCAATATTCATTTCACTTTTGCCACAGGCGGCAAAGGCTCAATGGTGGTGGAGGGTTATACCGACTCCGCCGCCGGCTGGCTCTATCTGCAACGCTACGTCAAATTTAACTACAGCAGCCAACGCATCTCCCCCACCGAGCGCCACTACCGCATCAGCAAGTGGGAATCCAGCGCGTCATCCATCGACGAGTCTCCGGACGTTATCTTTGCCTACTTTATGCGTGAAATGTCAGACAGCCATGACGGCCTGTTTCTCAATGCCCAGAAGCTCAACGAGAAAGCAATCCTGCTCAGCTCCATCAATTCGCCGCTGTTTGTCTGCACGCTGAAATCCGGCAGCCAGCTCGATTAACCCCACCACATAATATTGCTCGCCGCTCCAGCTCAGGAAACCGCACTTTTTGCTTTTAGCCTCCGCGAAAAAATACGATCGTAGCCACACTTTCACGAGGGTTAAATTACCCCTTCTCCGCAATAAATTAGCATCCCGTTAACATTCCCCATCGCCCGGTTCTGCACAGCAAAAACCGCCATATCCAGCGCCAAATCACTCCCAGCGCATCAGCACAAACAGATAAATACAGTATTCACAAACGCTAAATTGCAGAACAAAAAACTAAAAACAGACGTCTTGCGAATTTAAATTTCACTTATATCCCTACGCCCTATAGTGACTTTCGAACGCCGCTACCGCGTGTTGACGCCGTGACGCGGACGGTTTTCCCGAATCACAAAACTTGTTCTGGAGGAGATCACCATGGGTGATGCATTGGGGCTTATTGAAACCAAAGGCCTGGTGGCCTGCATTGAAGCGGCGGATGCGATGTGCAAGTCCGCCAACGTCGAGTTGATTAGCTATGAAAACATCGGCTCCGGGTTGGTCACCGTCATGGTGAAGGGCGACGTCGGTGCCGTCAAAGCCGCAGTCGATTCCGGCGTGGAATCGGCGCAGCGCATCGGCGAAGTGGTGACCTCGCTGGTTATCGCCCGTCCGCATAACGACATCAACAAAATCGTCATTAAACACAAGGCTTAAGGCCGGGAGAACGCAAATGGGTGATGCATTAGGTCTGATTGAAACCAAAGGTCTGGTGGCCTGTATTGAAGCGGCTGATGCGATGTGTAAAGCCGCCAACGTCGAGCTGATTGGCTATGAAAACGTCGGCTCCGGGCTGGTCACCGCGATGGTGAAAGGCGATGTCGGCGCGGTCAAGGCAGCGGTGGATTCCGGCGTGGAGTCCGCACAGCGCATCGGGGAAGTGGTGACCTCACTGGTTATCGCCCGTCCACATAACGACATCAACAAAATTGTCGCGCATTACAAAGTCGCGGAATAACGGGAGACAACATGATGAAAGAAGCACTTGGTCTCATTGAAACCAAAGGTCTGGTGGCCTGTATTGAAGCGGCAGATGCGATGTGCAAAGCCGCCAACGTCGAGCTGATTGGCTATGAAAACGTCGGCTCCGGGCTGGTCACCGCGATGGTGAAAGGCGATGTCGGCGCCGTTAACGCCGCCGTTGACTCCGGCGTGGAAGCGGCAAAACGCATCGGCGAAGTGGTCACCTCTCGCGTCATTGCCCGCCCGCATAACGATATCGAAAAAATCGCGTCGCAGCACAAGGCATGACCTGACAGGGCACGCCCCGTCCCCACTCTTTTCGTCTGATGAAGGATAGACTCATGATTGAACTGGATAACGATTTGCAGTCCCGCCAGAACGCGCGGGAACTGGTGCGCAGCGCCAAAAAGGCTCAGGCGATTCTGGCCACCTTTTCGCAGCAACAAATCGACGCCATCGTGAAAAACGTGGCCCAGGAAGCAGCGCACCACGCCGAAACGCTGGCGAAAATGGCCGCGGAAGAAACCGGGTTCGGCAACTGGCAGGACAAGGTGCTGAAGAACCGTTTCGCTTCGCTGCGCGTCTACGACGCCATCAAAGATATGAAGACCGTCGGCATCATTCATGACGATCCGCTTAAAAAAGTGATGGACGTGGGCGTGCCGCTGGGGGTGATTTGTGCGCTGGTCCCTTCGACCAACCCAACCTCTACCGTTATCTATAAAACGCTGATCGCCCTGAAAGCCGGCAACGCGATTATCTTCTCTCCGCATCCAGGGGCACGCCAGTGCAGCTGGAAAGCGATTGAGATAGTCGCCCGCGCTGCCGAAGCGGCAGGCGCACCGGCAGGCTGCGTCAGCGGCATTACCGAACTGACGCTGGATGCCACCTCTGAACTGATGCACAGCAAAGAGGTCTCGCTGATCCTCGCCACCGGCGGTGAAGGCATGGTACGGGCGGCCTACGCTTCCGGCACGCCAACCATCAGCGGCGGCCCGGGGAACGGCCCGGCCTTTATCGAACGTAGCGCCGATATTCACCATGCGGTGAAAGATATTATCACCAGTAAAACCTTCGATAATGGCGTGATCTGCGCCTCTGAGCAGTCGATCATCGTCGAACGCTGCATTTATGATGAAGTGCACCGTGAGCTGGAAGCCCAGGGCACGTACTTCATGAATGAAGCTGAAGCGGCCAAAATGGCGGCGCTGCTGCTGCGCCCGAACGGCACCATTAACCCGAAAGTGGTCGGCAAAACCGCCCTCTATCTCAGCCAGCTTGCCGGCTTCAGCGTACCTGCCAGCACCAAAGTACTGATCGCCGAACAGACCACCGTCTGCCACAAGAATCCCTACTCTCGTGAAAAGCTGTGCCCGGTACTCGGCCTGTATGTCGAAGAGGACTGGAAAGCAGCCTGCCATCGCGTGATGGAGCTGCTGACCAACGAAGGGCTCGGCCACACGCTGGTTATCCATACCCGCAACCAGGATGTGATTCGCCAGTTCTGCCTCGAAAAACCCGTGAACCGTATTTTGATCAACACCCCGGCGGCGCTGGGCGGCATTGGGGCGACCACCAATATCACCCCGGCACTAACCCTCGGCTGCGGTGCGGTCGGCGGCGGCTCCAGCTCCGATAACGTCGGGCCGATGAACCTGCTTAACATCCGCAAAGTGGGCTACGGCGTGCGATCTATCGATGAACTACGCGCCCCAGGCAGCCGCCCGGAACCGCAGCCAGCCATCGTCACCCCGAGCAGTAACCCGCATCACAGCATCGTCGACGATCAACGCTTCCGCGCACCGACGGCGGTGACCCACGATGCCCAGGCCGATGACCGCTTTGCCGTTCCCGCAATCGCCGGGATGCAGAGCGAGATTAACGAGCAAAACGTGGAACGCGTCATCCGCCAGGTGCTGGAACGCCTTGGTAAGTAACACTTTGATATAAGGCGATAAAAACGATGATTCTCGCAAAGGTAGTCGGCCATGTCGTCGCCACGCAGAAATGCGCTGAGCTACGCGGTAGCAACCTGCTGCTGATCGTCAAATTAGACGATAACCAGCAGCCAATGAAGGACCAGACCTGGGTCGCCGTCGATAGCGTTGGCGCTGGCATGCACGACATTGTCCTGGCAGAAGCGTATTTCTCGCTCAACCAGGCGCACTACAAAGCCATGTCGGTGGTTGCCATTGTCGAGAACGTGTTTCGGGACGCTTAAGGAGTGAATAACCCAATGAGTGAATTTTTGCTGAAACCCCGGATCTGCTTCGGCCAGGACGCCCTGTCGGTCCTGAACGAGCTGCCCGCCCGCCACGTTCTGCTGGTCACCGACCAGGCGATGATCACGTTTGGCCTCGCCGATCGCGTCACGCGGATCCTGCGCCAGCGCGGTATCGCCTTCCAGGTCTGGGACGACGTGGTTGCCGACCCGGATATTGCCACCATCGTGCGCGGTATGAAACTGATGGATGCCTGTTATCCGGATCTGGTAGTGGCGCTGGGCGGCGGATCGGTGATTGATGCGGCCAAAGCGGTTATTTTCGCCCTGGCACAGACCCGCCCACAGGCCGAACGCCAGCGCCCTTGCTTTGTGGCGATCCCGACCACCAGCGGCACCGGTTCTGAAGTGACGGCGTTTTCGGTGGTGAAAGCCCACAACGAAAAACTGGTGCTGGTCGACCCGACGCTGCTGCCGGATATCGCCCTGCTCGACCCGGCGCTGGTTGCCTCCGTTCCGCCCGCTATCACCGCCGATACCGGAATGGACGTGCTGTGCCACGCGCTGGAGGCCTATGTCTCCCGCGCCGCCAGCGACTTTTCCGATGCGCTGGCTGAAAAAGTAGTGCAGCAGGTGTTCCGCTATCTGCCTACCTGCTGGCGGAGCGGTGACAACCTGCTGGCACGCGAAAAGATGCACAACGCCTCCTGCATGGCGGGGATGGCGTTTACCAACGCATCGCTGGGCATCACCCACAGTCTGGCCCATGCGCTTGGCGGCATCTTCCATGTTCCGCACGGTCGCGCTAACGCCCTGTTAATGGCCGAAGTGGTGGCATGGAACGCGGATTATCAGGGGCAGTGCGACACCGCCGCCGCCCACAAATATGCCCGACTGGCCCACCTGCTGGACCTGCCTGCCGCCACCACGCGTCAGGGCGTCGCCAGCCTGCTGGTGGCGATTCAGGCGCTAAAAGATGAAATGACCATGCCGACCGGCATTGGGGAGACCCGCGTCGACGCTGCCGAATTTGAACAACGACTGGCAGAGATGGTTGGCCAGGCGCTGCGCGACAGCTGTACGCCGACCAATCCACGTACGCCGGACGCCAGCGCGTTAACCGGGATTTATCGCCGGGCCTGGACCGGGCACCAGAGCGGCGTCGCCGTTCAGGGCGACTGATAACAAGATTTGGAGAACCTTACCCATGGCACACTACAGCTTAACGCCGCGCGTCACCGTGCTGGCTGAACGTTTACTCTCACAAAAAAGTACCCTGTGCACCGAGCATGCCGCCACGCTGAACGCCCTGGATGGTGATATCGCGGGCATTCCCGCCGTCGTCAAACCGGCGCGCCGCTTCTATGAGCTGATGCGCCAGCTGCCGGTTGGCATCAGCCCCGATGAGCTGATTGTCGGCGACCAGACCCGCAAACCGCGCGGCGCCATTTTCCACGATGAAAGCGCCGCCCAGCGCCCGTCGGCGTTCCGCTTCCTCAATCTTAACAGTGAACTGGACTCACCGGACTACCGGTTGATTGTCGAGCAGGGCGTGCTGGCGATTAAACACCAGTTGGAAGAGAAAACCCGCAGCCTCGGCAGCGCCGTCAGCCGCAGCGGCATGGATGAAGTAAACGGCTGCCGCGCCGCCCTGTATGCCTGCGACGCGCTGCTCACCCTGGCACAAAAGCTGGCCACCAGCGCCGAAACGCTGGCCGCGGCGGAAAGTAACCCCTACCGTCAGGCCGAACTGCGCGAGAGCGCGACGATCCTGCATCAGGTACCAGCCCACCCGGCACGCAACTTTAAAGAAGCCTGCCAGGCCTTTTATCTGTTCCAGCTGGCGCTGCAGCTGGACAACGGCAGCTACGCGGTCAACCCGGAAGGCGCCGATAAAGTTCTGCTGCCGTGGTATCAACGCGACATTGCCAGCGGTCTCCTGACGCCACAGCAGGCATATGAAATCGTCGAGTGCCTGTGGTTCAAACTGGCACAGTTGAGCGACGTCCGCGCCCCCTGCGCGATCGACGGCTACCCGATGTTCGATGCCCTGCTGCACGGCGCGCAACTCGATGATGCCAACCTCATCATCAACGAACTCTCCGGCCTGTTCCTCTGCGCGCAGCGCAACCTGAGCGCGCTGAACCTGCCGGTTCGCCTGTTCAGCGGCGCCGGAAGCGTCTCATCCATACCGTTTGCCGCCGAGAGCAACACCCCGACGGTGGAGGGACTGACTCCGCGTATGCAACGCCTGCGCAACCATTACCTGACGGTACGCCCGAGCGTGTCCATCTATCGCGCGCTGGCCTTTACCGAGGTGGTGAAAGCCAACCCGGGCATGCCAACAATTCTGCTGCGTGCCAAAGCCTTCCGTCACGCCTGCGAAACCGCGCCGATCCTGATTCAGGACGACGAACTGATCGTCGGCCATCCGTGCGGCAAACCGCGTGCCGGCGCCTTCTCACCGGATATCGCCTGGCGCTGGGTGCGCGACGAGCTCGATACCATGAGCACCCGCCCGCAGGATCCGTTTGAGATCAGCGAAGCAGATAAAAAAACCATTCGCGAAGAGATCGTGCCGTTCTGGGAAGGCCGTTCGCTGGACGAGATCTGCGAAGCGCAGTACCGCGAAGCAGGCGTGTGGGCGTTTAGCGGCGAGACCTTCGTCAGCGACCTCTCCTACCACCAGATCAACGGCGGCGGCGACACCTGCCCGGGCTATGACGTGCTGCTGTTCACCAAAGGGATGAACGGTATTAAAGCCGATGCCGAGGCGCATCTCGCGCAGCTGAGCATGGAGAACCCGGAAGATATCGACCGCATCTACTACTACAAAGCGGCGATTGAAACCTGCGAAGGGGTGATTAACTACTCTCACCGTATTGCCGCCCGCGCCCGTGAGCTGGCCGCCCTTGAGCAGAATGCTCAGCGTCGCGCCGAACTGCTGACCATTGCCGAGGTAAACCAGAATGTCCCGGCAAACCCGCCGAAAACGCTGCAGGAAGCGCTGCAAAGCATCTGGACCGTGGAGTCGCTGTTCGAAATTGAAGAGAACCAGACCGGTCTGTCGCTGGGCCGCGTTGACCAGTACTGCTACCCGATGTTTGAAGCCGATATTCGCGAAGGTCGCCTGACGCACGACACTGCGCTGGAGATGATGCAGGCGTTTATTATCAAGTGCGCCGAGCTGATGTGGATGTCCAGCGAGCTGGGGGCGAAATACTTTGCCGGCTACCAGCCGTTTATTAACCTGACCGTCGGCGGTCAGAAGCGCAGCGGCGGAGATGCCTGTAACGACCTGACCTACCTGATTATGGATGCCGTGCGCTTCGTGAAGGTCTACCAGCCATCGTTGGCCTGCCGTATTCACAACCAGTCGCCGCAAAAATATATGGAAAAAATCGTCGACGTGGTGAAAGCGGGCATGGGCTTCCCGGCCTGTCACTTCGATGATTCGCATATCAAGATGATGCTGCGCAAGGGCTTCGACTTTGAAGACGCCCGCGATTACTGCCTGATGGGCTGCGTCGAGCCGCAGAAATCCGGCCGTATCTACCAGTGGACCTCCACCGGCTACACCCAGTGGCCTATTGCCATCGAGTTTGTGCTCAACCGCGGCCGGATGGTGCTGTTTGATAGCTATCAGGGGCTGGATACCGGCGACCTGCGCGACCTGCGCACCTTCGAAGAATTTGATGCGGCAGTGAAGAAGCAGATTGCCCATATCGTGCGTCTGTCGGCGATTGGCACCGTGATCAGCCAGCGCGTACACCGCGACGTGGCGCCGAAACCGCTGATGTCGCTGCTGGTGGAAGGCTGCATGGAAAGTGGCAAAGATGTCGCCGCCGGTGGTGCGATGGTCAACCACGGGCCTGGGCTTATCTTCTCCGGCCTGGCGACCTACGTCGACTCCCTCGCCGCCATCCGCAAGCTGGTGTTTGAGGATAAAAAATACACCCTCGAGCAGATGCGCGACGCGATGCTGGCGAACTTCGAGGGCTTCGAGGCGCTGCGCCGCGACTGCCTGAACGCGCCGAAATACGGTAACGACGACAACTACGTTGACCAGTACGCGCTGGATATCACCGAGTGGACCGAGCGTGAATGCCGTCAGTACCAGATGCTCTACTCCACCCTCAGCCACGGCACGTTGTCCATTTCCAACAACACGCCAATTGGCGAACTGACCAACGCCACGCCGAACGGCCGCCTGGCCTGGATGCCGCTTTCCGACGGCATCAGCCCGACGCAGGGTGCGGACAAGCAAGGTCCTACCGCCATCATCAAGTCCGTGAGCAAGATGAACGTCGAGACCATGAACATCGGCATGGTGCATAACTTCAAGTTCCTCAAAGGGTTGCTCGACACCCCGGAAGGACGCCATGGCCTGATCACCCTGCTGCGCACGGCGTCGATTCTCGGCAACGGCCAGATGCAGTTCAGCTATGTCGATAACGAAGTGCTGAAAAAAGCCCAGCAGGAGCCGGAAAAATATCGCGACCTGATCGTCCGCGTCGCCGGCTACAGCGCCTACTTCGTGGAGCTGTGCAAAGAGGTTCAGGACGAGATTATCAGCCGTACGGTCATCGAGAAGTTCTGATAAAGACACGGACGTTTTTGGACAAGGATGTCCTGGCTATTTTTTCTGGAGGCAAGCGTGAATAAAGAATTAACCGGGCGAATCTTCAATATTCAGAAATATTCGATCTACGACGGCGATGGGATTCGCACGCTGGTTTTTTTCAAAGGCTGCAATATTCGCTGCCCGTGGTGTGCCAACCCGGAAGGGCTGACCAGCCAGTTTCAGGTGATGTTCTCACACGACAAATGCATTAACTGTGGCGATTGCGTCAACGTCTGCCCGGCCGGGATCCATTATCGGGCGGAAGAAAACGGCGAGATGAAGCATTTCGTCGACCGCAATAAAGACTGTATCGGCTGTCGCAAGTGCGAAGAAATCTGTACCCAGAACGCGCTGGATATTATGGGCAAAGACGTCACCGTCAGCGAGCTGATGGAGGTCATCATGCAGGATTATGACTTCTATATCGCCTCCGGCGGCGGTGTGACCATCGGCGGCGGCGAGATGAGTCTGCAGACCGATTTTGCCGTGGCCCTGTTCAGCGAATGCAAAAAGATGATGCTCAATACCGCCGTCGAAACCCAGGGCACCACCTCGCTGGCCAATTATCAAAAGCTGGCGCCGGTTACCGACACGTTCTTATTCGACATTAAGCAAATTAACAGCGAGCACCATAAAGCGTTATTTGGCATCGGCAATGAAGGTATTCGCCGCAATCTGGAATGGCTGGTGGATTCCGGCGCCAACGTAATTGTGCGCATGCCGCTGGTGCGGGGATATAACGACTCATTCGATGCAATTACCGGGGCCATTGATTATGTGCAGAAGCTGGCGAAGCGCGGGAATATCCGCCGCATCGACATGCTGCCGTATCACCAACTGGGGCGCAAAAAATATGAGCGTCTGGATATGCCCTATCCCATTACCCAGGACCCGTCTTATTCACCCGATGAGCTGAGCCAACTGGAGACGTTCTTCACGCAGTTCGATTTTGATATCCGCTTAGTCCGCCATTAACAGGAGCCGACAATGAAAAGTTTAGGCGTAATTGAAACGCGAGGGCTGGTCGCCGCCATTCAGGCCGTCGATGCCGCCTGTAAAGCTGCAGGCGTGACCTGCATTGGTTATCGCAAAGTCGGGTCGGGGCTGGTCAGCGTCTGCTTCGAGGGCGAAATCAGCGCCATCCACACCGCCATTGAGCGCGGTATTGCCGTGGTTGCCGCAGACCAGGTAGTGGGTTCACTGGTCATCGCCCGCCCGGAACGCAGCGTAGTTGAGGCGCTGGGCAAATTAAAAGGCCGTCCGCCGCGCCCTGCGACACCAGCGGCAGTAAAACCCGCCATCGCAGAACCCGCCGTCGTCCCGACGTCGGTGGAAAAAAGCGGACCGGAGCTGCCGCCGTCCCAACCAACACCCGGCGAGGCGGAAGATAAAAGTGCCGCGTTCAAGAAAGGGAAGAAGGCATGATCGACACCCTGCTACAGGAAAAAATTAGCGCCCGACTGACCCGCATCGCGCCGGATATTCCGGTCGGGATCTCCAACCGTCACGTGCACCTGTCACAGCAGGATGTCGAAGCCTTGTTTGGCAAGGGATATGCGCTGACGCCGTTCAAACCACTACGCCAGCCGGGGCAGTTTGCCGCCGAGGAGTGCGTGACCGTGGTCGGGCCAAAAGGCTCGCTAACCCGCGTGCGCGTGCTTGGCCCCACTCGTCCGGTGACCCAGTTGGAAATCTCTCGCGCCGACGCCTTTACGCTGGGGATCCAGGCACCGGTACGCGAATCCGGACAACTGGAGCAGGCCGGCAATGCCCTGCTGATTGGCCCGGCGGGCCACGTTGAGCTCCGCTCCCAGGTGATCTGTGCCTGGCGGCATATTCATATGTCACCGCAGGATGCGCAGCGCCTGAACGTCAGCCATGGCCAGAAGGTCAAGGTCGGCAGCCGTGGCGAACGCCAGCTGACGTTTGATGAAGTGGTGGTGCGGGTGCGGGACGATTTTGTCCTCGAGCTGCATATCGATACCGAAGAAGCCAACGCCGCCGGATTAAAAAACGGCGCGCAGGTCACGCTTATTGCATAACGGGGGCCAGCCATGACCGAGGAAGAGATCGACCACCTGGTGACGCGGGTTATCCAGCGGCTGCAGCCGCCGGTGCTGGTGATGGTCGGCGCGGCGGAGGGCTATCGCCCGCTCATCCGCCGTCGTCTGGCGGGATGTGGGCAGCGTCTGCACCTCGCGCTGGAAGACGGAATAGTAGATGCGGCGCAGTGGCAGGCGATCGGCGAGATTATCCCGTACGGGACCTGGCAGGCGGCGCTGCCGTCGATGGCCTGGCGGGCCGTGATAGTGCCGTATCTCGATTATCCGCTGGCGGCCGATCTGGCAAACGGCACGTTGCGCAGCCCGGTTGCCCGGCGGCTGCACGACGTGCTGCTGGCCGGCCTGCCGGTACTGGCGTTGCGCTATCACTGCGACCCGGACAGCGAGCTGAACCAGCTGTGCGGCGCGGCGAGCCAGACGCCATACGCCAGTCAGATGCACGCGACCCTGGCCCGCTTGACGGCATGCGGCGTCACGCTGTGCTCAATGAATGAACTGCTGGCAAAGCTGGTCGCCGGGCCGGGAGCGTCCGTTCCGACGCCGGTCGGCGGGGCGCGTCGTTA
Source organism: Klebsiella sp. R390 (assembly GCF_051131745.1). Classification (NCBI taxonomy): domain Bacteria; kingdom Pseudomonadati; phylum Pseudomonadota; class Gammaproteobacteria; order Enterobacterales; family Enterobacteriaceae; genus Klebsiella; species Klebsiella sp. R390. The sequence continues at coordinate 2,058,645 of NZ_CP180445.1, forward strand.
TCTCACTGTCACAGACATCGTCAATAATCCGGCGCTGGCCGCCGCCAGCGATGCCGTGTTAACCGATGCCGCGAGTGATTTTCTCAAAAACAGAAATAAAGAACCCTACCTTAATAAATAGATCCGGAGTTTATTATGTCTTCAAAAACAAAATGTTGGCTATGGATGCTGTTGGTTATCCTTTCGGAAACCTCGGCGACGTCCACCCTCAAGATGTTCGGTAGCAGCGAAGGCTCCACCAAAATGTTGCTGCTCGGGCTGCTGATTGTTCTGTATTGCACCTGCTATTACTCGCTGTCCCGTGCGGTTAAAGATATTCCCGTCGGCCTGGCCTACGCCACCTGGTCCGGAACCGGCATTCTGGTGGTATCGACGTTGGGGATGGCCTTTTATGGCCAGCATCCGGATACCGCAGCCATTATCGGCATGGCAATTATCGCCAGCGGTATCGTGATCATGAATCTGTTTTCAAAAATGGGCAGCGAAGAGAGCACTGACGCGCCTGCCGAACCGGTAACGCCACTGGATCGCAAGATCGCCAACTAACAGAAAAGGAATAGCATATGTTTAATCTCGGGTTCTTATGGCTGGCGCTGTCCATCGGCTCAGAAATTACCGGTACGTCGATGATCAAAAAAACCAACGGCTTTAGCAAACTGGCGCCTTCCGCACTGGTCGTCTGCGCTTACGGGTTGTGTTATTTCGCCCTCACTCGCGCAATGAGCACCATCCCGGTGGGTGTAGCGTACTCGCTGTGGTGCGGCTTCGGCATTGTCGGCGTCACCATCTGCTCGATGATCCTGTACAAGCAGAAACCGGATCTGCCGGCGATCTTCGCCATGGTGCTGATCATCTCTGGCGGCATCATCATGAACGTCTTCTCCACCATGTAATCCGCTAAACATGACCAGGCGTGGGTTTACCCCACGCCTTTTTCGTGTCAGGATAATTGTCATGAACAGAATCGTTGTCATCTCCCGCTCATGCCGTTGGTGGCTGCCTGCATAACAGGCGGCACGATTTATGTTTTCCAATTTTTAAGCCGCCGGAAGGCGGCTTAATTGTTTCTTAGCGACGTCTTTCGGCTTACCGCAGCCTAAGGAGTCTCTGATGAACACATTACCCACCATTCTTACCGGCGATCGCCCCACCGGTCAGCTACACCTCGGCCACTACGTGGGCTCGCTGCGCCAGCGGGTCGAGCTGCAACATGACCATCAGCAGTTTATTCTGGTCGCCGACCTGCAGGGGTTAACGGATAACGGCAGCGATCCGCAGAAAATCAGCCGCAATATCTGCGAGGTGCTGGCGGACTATCTGGCGGTGGGAATCGACCCGCGCAATACCACGATTTGTCTGCAATCGGCGCTTCCCGCGCTGGCTGAACTGAGCGCGCTGTATATGAATATCGTCACCGTCGCCCGCGTCGAACGTAATCCAACGGTCAAAAATGAGATCGCGCAGAAGGGATTTTCCCGTTCACTGCCGGTCGGCTTTCTCGCCTACCCTATCAGCCAGGCGGCGGACATTACCGCCTTTAAAGCCGGGCTGGTGCCGGTGGGCGACGATCAGCTACCGATGATTGAGCAGACCAATGAGATCGTCCACAAAATGAATAGCCTGACGACGACGCCGGTATTGCAGCACTGCAAAGCGCTGCTCAGCGATGTGAGCCGCCTGCCGGGCATTGATGGCGGTGCCAAAATGTCAAAATCGCTGGGGAATACGCTGACGCTCTCCGCCAGTGAAGAGGAGATCCATCGTGCGGTCAGCGCGATGTATACCGACCCACACCATCTGCGCGTCAGCGATCCAGGCCAACTCGACGGCAACGTCGTCTTTACTTACCTGGACGCCTTCCATCCCGACCACGCCTTGATTGCCGAGATGAAAGCCCACTACCAGCGTGGCGGACTGGGCGATCGGCAGTGTAAGAATGTGCTGGAAGAGTGCCTGCAGACGCTACTGGCACCGATTCGCGAACGCCGGGCTACGTTTATCGCTGATAAAGGGATGCTGCTGGAGCTGCTGCGCCAGGGCAGTGAGCGAGCGCAGCACCTCACGCAGCAGACGCTGCATGAGGTCATGCGGGGGTTAGGGTTGCCGGTACTGTTCTGAAAAGCCGGGGCATGGCGACTCAGTGTGATTCGCCGTGCCCGCCCTGATGCAGCTTCACGCAGTCACGCCCGCTACGCTTGGCGGTGTACAGTGCGCTGTCGGCATCGCGCAACAGTCGATTGTAATCCGGGTGGCCGCTATGCACGGCATAGCCGATGCTGACGGTGATGGCAATGTGGGTCTCTGCGCCAACGTCAAACTGCAGCTGGCTGATGCTTTTTCGCAGGCGTTCCAGCAGCGTAAAGGCCTCACCGGCGTTGGTTTCCACCAGAACCAGTAAAAACTCTTCGCCGCCATAGCGGAAGATATAGTCGCTGGAACGAATATTATCGCTGAGCAGGTCGGCCACGTGCTTGATCGCCCGGTCGCCCACTACGTGACCCCAGTTATCGTTAATCTCTTTGAAATGGTCGATATCCACCATCGCTACCGTCATCGGCAGCCCATGCTCCATGGCGAGGGTGACCTCATGTTTGAGGACCACCGGCAGGTAACGACGGTTTAGCAGGCTGGTCAGCGAATCCTTGCCATTTTGCATCTGCGACAGGCTGCTAAAGATCACTTCCAGCTGGTGACCTATCTGCTGGCAATGGATATGGATGCTCTGGAGCAGGCTTTGGGTGTTTTTATACCCGGAACGATCCGGTGATGATTTCCAGTCGATAATTAAGCGATCGACCTGCTCAATGACGTCGGTGATCTCTGCCATCTGAGCATTTTTATTGAAATAGCGTACGCATTTATGACGGAACCACAGGCCAAATTCGGATTCCGATAATAATGTACCGTTAATCGCGGCTGTATTTTCGCTGACGATATTAAAAATCGTACTATTTTCCCAACCGGAGAGCGAAGCCTGCTGTTTGCCGTATTCCATCGGGATATTATCCATCAGGCTATACAGGCGGTAAGCCTCTTCATTTTTCGTCGCCCGGTAGTGCGATAAGGTGTAGGCATGGCACATCATCTCGATGGCCATGTTAATCGCCATGACCGAATAATGGAGCGTCGCCAGCGCGGTCTGGTGGCCAATGTCGTCACGATCGCGAATGTACTCTATCAGCCCGGCCTTGAGCTGGCGGGCTCCGCGCAGTACCGCCTCGGCGGGAATACCAATGCGCGCGTGGATGCTGCCGATAAAATATTGCCGTTCTGCCAGCGCCTGCAGCCCATCCCGTTCGCAGGTTAAAATATCCTTTACCCATGCGGCCAGCGAACGACTGAGGCGCTCCTGCACCAGATCATAGGTCAGGTGGCGGGCAATATCAGGATCCTGAAAAATAAAGTCATAAAATCGGGCTGCCAGTGCTTCTGACTGCTCAGAGGCAATATTTTTAAGAACAGCCTTCACATCGGGAGTCAAACCGTCATACAGCGGCAGCCATTCCTTGAAAATAACGGAGATATATTTCTTGCTTTCATCACTCATTGAATAAAGCACTCACCGATTAGGATCTATTTTAAGGCTGAAGATCATACAACAGTTCGCTCTGGTCAACCAGATTGAAAATTCAGCAGGTGAGGACGATGCTGGCAGCCATCAAGGATTCGCAGGGGTAACGCTGATTGTGGTTCATGGTTTGCGGTTCATCACCCGGCGTAGCAGCCAGGTAAATCCCATCGCCATGCTAAACAGGATAAACAGCAGCGCCACCCAACTGAGAGAAATACGCACTAAGGCGCTGAAGGTCATCAGTGGCTGAAGGTGCACGGTAAACGACTCGCTGAGCGGCTTTCCCATCAGCAGCAGTACGCTTTCGATGGCCCAGACGCATCCCCGGCAAACGACCCAAATAATCGCCGGCCAGCATAGCAGAACTAAAAAAGTGAAGCGTTCTTGCAGGTAACTTATGAGCGGGCGCAGGGGCGACCATGTTAGCAGGTTCTTCATTAGTATTCTCATCGTGCCGCTCGATACTCTTCTTCCGGCCACGACACACGCTGTTTTTATCGAAAATGGGGGAACTAAAAAACGGCCAAGTTAACAAAGTGTTAATGACACTAAAACATTTTACCTAAAAAGTCCAGTAACAACCGCACAGGTCGTTAAATATGAGAATAAATTCCTGCTGATATACCGAAATAAATATTAAGCGACCGAAAAAATACTGACAATATATTTAAATATTTTTATCTTTTAATTTATATATTACTGGTGCATGGTCAATATTCATAATTCCGTATATTTAGACAAGATAAAGGGAGCACTAAAATAGCGAGGATATATAAAAATGGCGGGGCGAACATATAAAATGCGATAGGAATCGGGTAAGTAGCGCTCACCGACAAACAGCAGATAAACAAAAAAACCCCATGCTTTCGCATGAGGTTTCTTTGTTTTATTTGATGCCTGGCAGTTCCCTACTCTCACATGGGGAGACCCCACACTACCATCGGCGCTACGGCGTTTCACTTCTGAGTTCGGCATGGGGTCAGGTGGGACCACCGCGCTATCGCCGCCAGGCAAATTCTGTTATCAGGATGCTAAAAGCACCCCAACTAATCTGTATCAGGCTGAAAATCTTCTCTCTGTCCACCAAAACAGCTTTGGCGTTGTAAGGTTAAGCCTCACGGTTCATTAGTATCGGTTAGCTCAACGTATCGCTACGCTTACACACCCGACCTATCAACGTCGTCGTCTTCAACGTTCCTTCAGGACTCTCAAGGAGTCAGGGAGAACTCATCTCGGGGCAAGTTTCGTGCTTAGATGCTTTCAGCACTTATCTTTTCCGCATTTAGCTACCGGGCAATGCCATTGGCATGACAACCCGAACACCAGTGATGCGTCCACTCCGGTCCTCTCGTACTAGGAGCAGCCCCCTCAATTCTCCAGCGCCCACGGCAGATAGGGACCGAACTGTCTCACGACGTTCTAAACCCAGCTCGCGTACCACTTTAAACGGCGAACAGCCGTACCCTTGGGACCTACTTCAGCCCCAGGATGTGATGAGCCGACATCGAGGTGCCAAACACCGCCGTCGATATGAACTCTTGGGCGGTATCAGCCTGTTATCCCCGGAGTACCTTTTATCCGTTGAGCGATGGCCCTTCCATTCAGAACCACCGGATCACTATGACCTGCTTTCGCACCTGCTCGCGCCGTCACGCTCGCAGTCAAGCTAGCTTATGCCATTGCACTAACCTCCTGATGTCCGACCAGGATTAGCTAACCTTCGTGCTCCTCCGTTACTCTTTGGGAGGAGACCGCCCCAGTCAAACTACCCACCAGACACTGTCCGCAACCCGGATTACGGGTCTACGTTAGAACATCAAACATTAAAGGGTGGTATTTCAAGGTTGGCTCCACGCAGACTGGCGTCCACGCTTCAAAGCCTCCCACCTATCCTACACATCAAGGCTCAATGTTCAGTGTCAAGCTATAGTAAAGGTTCACGGGGTCTTTCCGTCTTGCCGCGGGTACACTGCATCTTCACAGCGAGTTCAATTTCACTGAGTCTCGGGTGGAGACAGCCTGGCCATCATTACGCCATTCGTGCAGGTCGGAACTTACCCGACAAGGAATTTCGCTACCTTAGGACCGTTATAGTTACGGCCGCCGTTTACCGGGGCTTCGATCAAGAGCTTCTCCTTACGGATAACCCCATCAATTAACCTTCCGGCACCGGGCAGGCGTCACACCGTATACGTCCACTTTCGTGTTTGCACAGTGCTGTGTTTTTAATAAACAGTTGCAGCCAGCTGGTATCTTCGACTGATTTCAGCTCCACGAGCAAGTCGCTTCACTTACCATCAGCGTGCCTTCTCCCGAAGTTACGGCACCATTTTGCCTAGTTCCTTCACCCGAGTTCTCTCAAGCGCCTTGGTATTCTCTACCTGACCACCTGTGTCGGTTTGGGGTACGATTTGATGTTACCTGATGCTTAGAGGCTTTTCCTGGAAGCAGGGCATTTGTTACTTCAGCACCGTAGTGCCTCGTCATCACACCTCAGCGTTAATAAGCGTCCGGATTTACCTAAACGCTCCGCCTACATGCTTAAACCGGGACAACCGTCGCCCGGCTAACATAGCCTTCTCCGTCCCCCCTTCGCAGTAACACCGAGTACAGGAATATTAACCTGTTTCCCATCGACTACGCCTTTCGGCCTCGCCTTAGGGGTCGACTCACCCTGCCCCGATTAACGTTGGACAGGAACCCTTGGTCTTCCGGCGAGCGGGCTTTTCACCCGCTTTATCGTTACTTATGTCAGCATTCGCACTTCTGATACCTCCAGCAACCCTCACAGGCCACCTTCAACGGCTTACAGAACGCTCCCCTACCCAACAACACCTAAGTGTCGCTGCCGCAGCTTCGGTGCATGGTTTAGCCCCGTTACATCTTCCGCGCAGGCCGACTCGACCAGTGAGCTATTACGCTTTCTTTAAATGATGGCTGCTTCTAAGCCAACATCCTGGCTGTCTGTGCCTTCCCACATCGTTTCCCACTTAACCATGACTTTGGGACCTTAGCTGGCGGTCTGGGTTGTTTCCCTCTTCACGACGGACGTTAGCACCCGCCGTGTGTCTCCCGTGATAACATTCTTCGGTATTCGTAGTTTGCATCGGGTTGGTAAGTCGGGATGACCCCCTAGCCGAAACAGTGCTCTACCCCGAAGATGAGTTCACGAGGCGCTACCTAAATAGCTTTCGGGGAGAACCAGCTATCTCCCGGTTTGATTGGCCTTTCACCCCCAGCCACAAGTCATCCGCTAATTTTTCAACATTAGTCGGTTCGGTCCTCCAGTTAGTGTTACCCAACCTTCAACCTGCCCATGGCTAGATCACCGGGTTTCGGGTCTATACCCTGCAACTTAACGCCCAGTTAAGACTCGGTTTCCCTGCGGCTCCCCTATACGGTTAACCTTGCTACAGAATATAAGTCGCTGACCCATTATACAAAAGGTACGCAGTCACCTAACAAGTAGGCTCCCACTGCTTGTACGTACACGGTTTCAGGTTCTTTTTCACTCCCCTCGCCGGGGTTCTTTTCGCCTTTCCCTCACGGTACTGGTTCACTATCGGTCAGTCAGGAGTATTTAGCCTTGGAGGATGGTCCCCCCATATTCAGACAGGATACCACGTGTCCCGCCCTACTCTTCGAGTTCACAACGTGTGCATTTTAGTGTACGGGGCTATCACCCTGTACCGCCGGACTTTCCAGACCGTTCCACTAACACACGCGCTGATTCAGACTCTGGGCTCCTCCCCGTTCGCTCGCCGCTACTGGGGGAATCTCGGTTGATTTCTTTTCCTCGGGGTACTTAGATGTTTCAGTTCCCCCGGTTCGCTTCGTTAAGCTATGTATTCACTTAACGATAGTGTGACGAATCACACTGGGTTTCCCCATTCGGAAATCGCCGGTTATAACGGTTCATATCACCTTACCGACGCTTATCGCAGATTAGCACGTCCTTCATCGCCTCTGACTGCCAGGGCATCCACCGTGTACGCTTAGTCGCTTAACCTCACAACCCGAAGCTGTTTCGTAAAACAGTCCGCGTTGCGAAAATTTGAGAGACTCGAACACACCATTTTTCCTTTCTTATTACGGAGAAAGAAAACAGTGTGTCGTTTCAATTTTCAGCTTGATCCAGATTTTTAAAGAGCAAAACTTCGCAGTATACCTTTTCAGGTACACTCTGAAGTTTTCTTGTTATTCAGCAGTAAAGGATGGTGGAGCTATGCGGGATCGAACCGCAGACCTCCTGCGTGCAAGGCAGGCGCTCTCCCAGCTGAGCTATAACCCCATCGTAATTGCCATCTCTGTTTACCGTAATTCGATATCGGGCAAGGCGTGGTGACACGAAGCATACTGAAGTATGCGAGCGTCGCCATAACGCAGCACGGTAGCGAATTTGGTAGGCCTGAGTGGACTTGAACCACCGACCTCACCCTTATCAGGGGTGCGCTCTAACCACCTGAGCTACAAGCCTGCAGAGATGTTTTACTGCTTATTTTTCATCAGACAATCTGTGTGGACACTACAAAGGCAGGTTCTTTCAGGTAAGGAGGTGATCCAACCGCAGGTTCCCCTACGGTTACCTTGTTACGACTTCACCCCAGTCATGAATCACAAAGTGGTAAGCGCCCTCCCGAAGGTTAAGCTACCTACTTCTTTTGCAACCCACTCCCATGGTGTGACGGGCGGTGTGTACAAGGCCCGGGAACGTATTCACCGTAGCATTCTGATCTACGATTACTAGCGATTCCGACTTCATGGAGTCGAGTTGCAGACTCCAATCCGGACTACGACATACTTTATGAGGTCCGCTTGCTCTCGCGAGGTCGCTTCTCTTTGTATATGCCATTGTAGCACGTGTGTAGCCCTACTCGTAAGGGCCATGATGACTTGACGTCATCCCCACCTTCCTCCAGTTTATCACTGGCAGTCTCCTTTGAGTTCCCGGCCGGACCGCTGGCAACAAAGGATAAGGGTTGCGCTCGTTGCGGGACTTAACCCAACATTTCACAACACGAGCTGACGACAGCCATGCAGCACCTGTCTCAGAGTTCCCGAAGGCACCAAAGCATCTCTGCTAAGTTCTCTGGATGTCAAGAGTAGGTAAGGTTCTTCGCGTTGCATCGAATTAAACCACATGCTCCACCGCTTGTGCGGGCCCCGTCAATTCATTTGAGTTTTAACCTTGCGGCCGTACTCCCCAGGCGGTCGACTTAACGCGTTAGCTCCGGAAGCCACTCCTCAAGGGAACAACCTCCAAGTCGACATCGTTTACAGCGTGGACTACCAGGGTATCTAATCCTGTTTGCTCCCCACGCTTTCGCACCTGAGCGTCAGTCTTTGTCCAGGGGGCCGCCTTCGCCACCGGTATTCCTCCAGATCTCTACGCATTTCACCGCTACACCTGGAATTCTACCCCCCTCTACAAGACTCAAGCTTGCCAGTTTCAAATGCAGTTCCCAGGTTGAGCCCGGGGATTTCACATCTGACTTAACAAACCGCCTGCGTGCGCTTTACGCCCAGTAATTCCGATTAACGCTTGCACCCTCCGTATTACCGCGGCTGCTGGCACGGAGTTAGCCGGTGCTTCTTCTGCGAGTAACGTCAATCACTAAGGTTATTAACCTTAATGCCTTCCTCCTCGCTGAAAGTACTTTACAACCCGAAGGCCTTCTTCATACACGCGGCATGGCTGCATCAGGCTTGCGCCCATTGTGCAATATTCCCCACTGCTGCCTCCCGTAGGAGTCTGGACCGTGTCTCAGTTCCAGTGTGGCTGGTCATCCTCTCAGACCAGCTAGGGATCGTCGCCTAGGTGAGCCATTACCCCACCTACTAGCTAATCCCATCTGGGCACATCTGATGGCATGAGGCCCGAAGGTCCCCCACTTTGGTCTTTCGACGTTATGCGGTATTAGCTACCGTTTCCAGTAGTTATCCCCCTCCATCAGGCAGTTTCCCAGACATTACTCACCCGTCCGCCGCTCGTCACCCGAGAGCAAGCTCTCCTGTGCTACCGCTCGACTTGCATGTGTTAGGCCTGCCGCCAGCGTTCAATCTGAGCCATGATCAAACTCTTCAATTTAAGTTTGATGCTCGTGAATTAAACTTCGTAATGAATTACGTGTTCACTCAGAGACTTGGTATTCATTTTTCGTCCGAGGACGTTAAGAATCCATGTCACTTTGAGTGCCCACACAGATTGTCTGATAAATTGTTAAAGAGCAGTGCGACGGCGCTTAGCGCTCTGTCGCGAGGTGGCGTATATTACGCTTTCCTCTTTCAGAGTCAACTCATTTTTCAGAAGTTTTCTCTTTCTGACCCGGCTTACTCTGTGAAGTTGTTCACATTTGCCGTGTCAGTGGGAGCGCATTATAGGGAGTTCTCTTTGGATGGCAAGCGCTAAAATACAAAAAACTTATCAAGCGCTCATTATTTAAACTAAACAGCTATTCCCGCTCTGGCATATCAACAAAGAAACCCAGTCACCACGCGGCCTGCAGACACATTCACGTCATTTCCCCTCGCAGATAAAAGAACGCCTTATCCTCGCCGCTTCCGGTTCGTCTCTCATTGTCATCCATCCCCATATCTATATAGCAACGGAAAACGCCATTCCGCGATGGCCAATTAAGCAGCGGCTTTGACGCATGACAAAGCGTCCGTCACCGACACCTTTCTATAATCAGGCCCGTTTCTTCATGACTGGTGTGAATCTATGGCTTATCAACTGAACATTAACTGGCCCGAGTTTTTAGAGAAGTACTGGCAAAAGCAGCCGGTAGTGTTAAAGCAGGCTTTCCCGAACTTCGTCGATCCGATTACCCCGGACGAGCTGGCCGGCCTGGCCATGGAGCCGGAAGTCGACAGTCGGCTGGTGAGCCTGGTCAACGGTCAGTGGCAGGCCAGCAACGGGCCGTTTGAACATTTCGACGGTCTGGGCGAGACCGGCTGGTCCCTGCTGGCCCAGGCGGTGAACCACTGGCATATGCCTGCCGCGGAACTGGTTCGCCCGTTCCGCGTTCTGCCGGACTGGCGCCTGGACGATCTAATGATCTCCTTCTCAGTACCCGGCGGCGGCGTGGGTCCGCATATCGACCAGTATGATGTCTTTATTATTCAGGGAATGGGCAGCCGTCGCTGGCGCGTTGGGGACAAGCTGCCGATGCGCCAGTTCTGCCCGCATCCGGCGCTGCTGCATGTTGATCCTTTCCCACCGATCATCGATGAAGATCTGGAACCTGGCGATATTCTCTATATTCCACCTGGATTCCCGCACGATGGCATCACCCACGAAACCGCGCTGAACTACTCGGTGGGCTTCCGTGGCCCTAATGGCCGCGACCTGATCAGCAGCTTTGCGGACTATGCGCTGGAAAACGACCTCGGCGGCGAACACTACAGCGATCCGGACCTCACCTGTCGCGAACATCCTGGCCGGGTAGAAGAGTACGAACTCGAACGCCTGCGCATGATGATGATCGACATGATTAACCAGCCGGCAGACTTCACCCAGTGGTTCGGCCGCTTCGCGACCACGCCACGTCATGAGCTGGACGTCGCCCCAGCGGAACCGCCCTATGCTGAAGATGAAATAGTCGATGCGCTGGCCGGTGGGGAAAACCTGTGCCGCCTGAGCGGACTGCGGGTGCTGCATATCGGTGACAGCTTCTTTGTGAACAGCGAGCGCCTGGAAACGACCGATGCTCAAGCGCTGGACGCCCTGTGCCGCTACACCACCCTGAGCCAGCAAGAGCTGGGCAATGCGCTGCAGAACCCGGCCTTTGTGACGGAACTGACGCGCCTGATCAACCAGGGCTACTGGTACTTCGAAGAGTAATCCCGCCGCACCACCGCCGGGTAGCCGGGAGCCTGAAAGCCCCGGCTTCCGGCAGTTACAGCTGCTGCGTTGGCAACGTCAGGATAAACCGCGTTGAGCGGCTGTCGGACTCCACCGCCACGCTGCCGTGATGGGCAATCACAATAGACTTCACGATCGCCAGGCCGATCCCACTCCCCTCACCGCTGCGCTGACGGGACGGATCGACGCGATAGAAGCGATCAAACAGCCGGGGCAAGTGCTCAGCGGCAATCGGCTTGCCGGGGTTTTCCACCACCAGCGTCACCTGCCCTGCGCGTTCATGGATGTGGATTGTCACCGCCTGCAGGGCCGGAGTATAACGAATGGCGTTCGACAGCAGGTTACCGATCGCCCGACGCAGCATCAGCGGATCGCCGGTCACCCAGCCGGCACTTCCACTCAGACGCAGCGTCACCGCCTGCTCTTCGGCCCAGGCCTCGAAGAAGTCGAACACTTTATTGACCTCATCGACCAGATTCATGGTTTTCTGCTCAGGCGTCAGCTGGTTGTTGTCCGCTTGCGCCAGAAACAGCATGTCGCTGACCATCCGCGACATCCGCGAGAACTCTTCCAGATTGGAATACAGCACCTCTTCCAGCTCTTTCTGATTACGAGTCTGGCTGAGGGCGATTTCGGTTTGCGTCACCAGATTGGTAATCGGCGTGCGGATCTCATGGGCAATGTCAGCAGAGAAGTTCGACTGGCGCGTAAAAACATCCTCTATACGTTCCAGCATATGGTTAAAAGAGAGCACCAGCCGTTCCAGTTCAACCGGGACACGACCGGGATCTAAACGCACGTCGAGATCTTTCGAGGTGATGTTCTGAATCTGTCGGCTGACCTGGCGAATGGGTTTATGCCCCTGATAGACCACGAACAGCACAATCAAGATGATAAGGAGGCTGATCACCGACGCCGCCGACATCAGCTTCGCCTTCAGCTCATTAATATAGTGCAGATGGAAATCGATCGATAAGGCCATCAGCAGGTGATACGCCGGTTTGCCATCCGCCTGCTTGCCGAGCGGCAGCATAATCAACCGCCAGGCGCGGGTCTGCAGCTGATGATTATCATGGGTCATAACCTGCGGGTGCGGGTCGGCCCACGAAATCACGCTGCCGTCCTGCAGCTGCGCCGCCAGCCCAGGAGTGCGCAGAATATGGCTCAGGTCCGGGCCATTCGGCGACTGGAACAGGATCGTGCCGTTGGCATCATCCAGACAAATAAAAACATTGGCATAGCCATCGATGACATTTTTCAGGATTTCCAGCCGTCGCGCCTGCGAGTCGTCGCCGTGATTAAGCACCGTTTCCAGGGTGGTCGCCAGCTGCTTTAAGTCATGAACGTCACGCTCTTCAAAGTGCGCTTTAACCGAGTTGATCATTATCCAGGTGAACGCAAAGAACGCCACCACCGTCGCCAGGCTGATAAAAAAGGTCAGCCGGGTCGCCAGCGAAAATGGCCGCTGCAGCCACTTACTCGCCATCCGGCACCTCAAGCATATAGCCGACGCCGCGCACGGTCTGGATAAGCTTCGGCTCAAAATCATTATCTATTTTGGCCCGCAGCCGCTTCACCGCCACGTCGATGGCGTTGGTGTCGCTGTCAAAATTCATATCCCAGACCTGGGAGGCAATCAGCGACCGGGGCAGCACCTCCCCTTGATGACGCAGGAAGAACTCCAGCAGCGTAAACTCTTTGCTGGTCAGGGTGATACGTGCGCCGCTGCGGGTCACTTTGCGGCTGGGCAGGTCGACGAATAAATCCGCTGCCTGAAACTGGTTTTCGACGATGGCCGACGCCCCGCGCCGCAGCAGGGTTCTTACCCGCGCCAGCAGTTCGGCAAACGCGAACGGTTTCACCAGATAATCATCCGCCCCCAGCTCCAGCCCCTTAACCCGATGTTCGACGGTGCCCAGCGCGGTCAGCAGCAGAACCGGCATGCTTTTCCCGGCGGCGCGCAGCATTCTGACGATATCCCAGCCGTTCACATCAGGCAGCATAATGTCGAGGATCAGCAGGTCATAATCGCCGGTCATCGCCAGGTGATAGCCGTTCAGGCCGTTATCAGCCAGGTCAACGACAAAACCGGACTCCGTCAGCCCTTTGGTCAGGTACTCACCGGTTTTCTTCTCATCTTCGACGATCAAAATCTTCATGACATGCTCCTTCACCCGCCGTTTGTGCGGGTTTCCAATTTTAGTGGAGAGCGACCGGATAGCAATGAATTCTCAGGAAAATGACAGCTTTGTCATTTTCCTGTCACGCGTCGAACAGAGGCGGTTTTGTAAAGTACCAGCCATTCAATCATCGCCAAAAAACGTCCTGCCCTATGCGCACATTAAAGCTCATCACGCTCAGCGTGGTCTTTGCTCTGACCGGCTGCCTCTCGCTGGCACCAGAGTACCAGCAGCCGGCCTCGCCGGTGCCGCAGCAGTTCTCGCTCAGCCAGAACAAGCTGGTCGCCGCCACTGCCCACTATCAGGATACCGGCTGGCGGACGTTTTTCGTCGACCCGCAGGTCAAATCGCTGATTGGCGAAGCGCTGCTGAACAACCGCGATTTGCGCATGGCGACGCTCAAGGTTCAGGAGGCGAGAGCGCAATATGGCGTTACCGACGCCGACCGCTACCCGCAGCTGAATGGCGCCACCAGCACCACCTACAGCGGCAAGCTCAAAGGTGATACCACCACCAAAAGTGACTATCAGGCCGGGCTTAACCTCAGCTTCGATCTCGATTTCTTTGGCCGGCTGAAAAATTTAAGCGAAGCGGACCGGCAAAACTATTTCGCCAGCGAAGAGGCCCGCCGGGCGGTCCATATCCTGCTGATCTCCAATGTGTCGCAAAGCTATTTCAACCAGCGCCTGGCCTGGGCTCAGCTACAGGTGGCCCGGGAAACATTGCAGAACTATCAGCAGTCCTACGCCTTTGTGGAGAAACAGCTGCTGACCGGCAGCACCAACGTGCTGGCGCTGGAGCAGGCTCGCGGGGTGATCGAAAGTACCCGCGCCGATATCGCCAAGCGTGAAGGCGAACTGGCGCAGGCCAACAATGCGTTACAGCTGCTGCTCGGCAGCTATCAGCATCTGCCCGATGACGCGGCCAGCAGCCTGCTTGATATCAACGGCGTGGCCTTACCGCCCGGGCTGTCGTCGCAGATCCTGTTGCAGCGCCCGGATATCTTAGAAGCCGAGCACGGTTTACGCGCCGCCAACGCCAATATTGGCGCCGCGCGGGCGGCATTTTTCCCGTCGATAACCTTAACCAGTTCGTTATCCAGCAGCAGCACCGACTTATCGCGCCTGTTTAACCCCGCCAGCGGGATGTGGAATTTCGTCCCGAACATCGAACTGCCGATTTTTAACGCCGGGCGCAACCAGTCGAACCTCGATCTTGCCGAAATCCGCCAGCAGCAGTCGGTGGTGAATTACGAACAAAAAATCCAGACCGCATTTAAAGAGGTCGCCGACGCGCTGGCCCTGCGCCAGAGCCTGGCCGACCAAATCAGCGCCCAGCAGCGCTACCTCGCCTCTTTGCAAATCACCCAGCAGCGGGCAAGAACGCTCTATCAGCACGGGGCGGTGAGCTACATCGAAGTGCTGGACGCCGAGCGTTCGCTGTTCACCACGCGGCAAACCTTGCTGGACCTCAACTACGCCCGTCAGGTCAACGAAATCACGCTGTTCACCGCCCTTGGCGGCGGATGGGTGGAATAACTTTTTATTTACTCTCAGGAGCATGAATCATGAATCAGGTCACGAAAACGATCGTTTTTGGCTTTCTTTCCGCAGTGATGTTTGGCGCCCAGGCCGCAGAGCACCAGCATGGCGACATGATGAACAGCCAGCCCGTCGCGCAGCAGGCGCAGGCCATCAGCGCCACCGGCGAGGTCAAATCCATTGATATGGACAGCAAAAAAGTCACCATCGCCCACGATGCCATCCCGGCCGTGAACTGGCCGCCGATGACCATGCGCTTCACCATCACCCCGCAAACCCAGCTCAACGACATTAAAACCGGCAGCAAAGTCGCCTTCACCTTTGTGCAGCAGGGCAACCTCTCCTTATTACAGGACATCCATCTCGCGCAATAACGGCCCACGGAGATAACCACCAATAACGTTGATATGGATAAAGATATGGCATCGTTCACCCTCAAAAACAGTGCGCTAATCATCGGCAGTATGCTGATTGGCGGTCTTATCTCCGCAGGCCTGTATCGCTATTTTTCGCCCCCCGTCGTGGCAGACAGCGCGGCGGCGAGCGGCGAACGCGCCGCCCGTAAAGTCTTGTTCTGGTATGACCCGATGTACCCCAACACCCGTTTTGATAAGCCAGGAAAGTCGCCGTTTATGGACATGGACCTGGTGGCAAAATATGCCGATGAAGACGCGGCATCATCCAGCACGCCCGGCGTGCGCATCGACCCGACGCAAACCCAAAACCTGGGCGTAAAAACCGAACCCGTGCGCCGGAAGCCGCTGCATTTCTCGCAGCGGCTTCCGGCGAGCGTCAGCTTTAACGAATATCAGTTTGTCATTGTCCAGGCGCGCTCGGCGGGGTTTATCGACAAGGTTTACCCTCTGACCGTCGGCGATAAAATCCGCCAGGGCACACCGCTGGTCGACCTGACGATCCCCGACTGGGTCGAAGCCCAGAGTGAATATTTACTGCTGCGGGACACCGGCGGCACCGCCACCCAGGTGGAGGGGATCCTCGAGCGCCTGCGCCTCGCCGGGATGCCGGAAGAGGATATCCGCCGCCTCAAAGCGACGCGAAAAATTCAGACCCGCTTCACCCTCAAAGCGCCCATCGACGGCGTAATTACCGCGTTTGATTTACGCAGCGGGATGAACATCACCAAAGATAACGTGGTGGCGAAGATTCAGGGGATGGATCCGGTGTGGATCAGCGCCGCGGTGCCGGAAGCTATCGCCTGGCTGCTCAAAGACAGCTCGCAGTTTACGATCTCGGTTCCGGCGTGGCCCGGTAAGACCTTCACCATCAGCAAATGGACCATTTTGCCCAGCGCCGATGCCGAGACCCGCACCCTCCAGCTGCGCCTGCAGGTGGATAACCCGGATGAAGCGCTGAAGCCGGGGATGAACGCCTGGCTCCAACTGAGCACGCAAAGTCAGCCAATGCTGCTGATCCCCTCCAAAGCGCTGATCGATACCGGCTCCGAACAACGGGTGATCACCGTCGATAGCGACGGGCGCTTCGTGCCAAAACGCATCGACGTCTTCCAGCAATCCGACGGTATGACCGCGGTGCGCAGCGGCCTTAGCGAAGGCGAAAAGGTGGTCTCCAGCGGCCTGTTCCTGATTGATTCAGAGGCCAATATTTCCGGCGCGCTGGATCGCATGCGCGCGCAGACGCCCGCCGCGACGCCGGCAAGTACGGTACCGACAAGTGCAGCCCCGGCGGCACACGCCCACTGAGGAAATGACAAATGATTGAATGGATAATCCGTCGCTCGGTGGCCAACCGCTTTCTGGTGATGATGGGCGCGCTGTTTCTCAGTATCTGGGGCACCTGGACCATCGTGCATACGCCGGTCGACGCCCTGCCGGATCTCTCCGATGTGCAGGTGATCGTCAAAACCAGCTATCCAGGGCAGGCGCCGCAGATCGTTGAAAACCAGGTCACCTGGCCGCTGACCACCACCATGCTGTCGGTACCGGGCGCCAAAACGGTGCGCGGCTTCTCGCAGTTTGGCGACTCCTACGTGTACGTGATTTTTGAAGACGGTACCGACCCCTACTGGGCGCGTTCCCGCGTGCTGGAATATCTCAATCAGGTGCAGAGCAAGCTGCCGTCTGGCGTCAGCGCCGAGATGGGGCCCGATGCCACCGGTGTCGGCTGGATCTTTGAATACGCGCTGGTCGACCGCAGCGGCAAGCACGACCTTGCCGAACTGCGCTCGCTGCAGGACTGGTTTTTGAAGTATGAGCTGAAGACCATCCCCAACGTCTCCGAAGTAGCGTCGGTAGGCGGCGTGGTCAAAGAGTATCAGATTGTCGTCGACCCGCAGAAGCTGACCCAGTACGGCATCAGCCTGGCGACGGTGAAATCGGCGCTGGATGCCTCGAACCAGGAGGCGGGCGGCTCGTCGGTTGAACTGTCGGAAGCGGAGTATATGGTGCGCGCCAGCGGCTATCTGCAGACGCTGGATGACTTCAACAATATCGTGCTAAAAACCGGTGCAAACGGCGTCCCGGTCTACCTGCGCGACGTTGCCCGCGTGCAAATTGGCCCGGAAATGCGCCGCGGTATTGCCGAGCTGAACGGCGAAGGTGAAGTGGCCGGCGGCGTGGTGATCCTGCGCTCCGGCAAGAATGCCCGCGAAGTGATCGCCGCGGTGAAAGATAAGTTAGAGACGCTGAAAGGCAGCCTGCCACCCGGGGTGGAGATCGTCACCACCTACGATCGCAGCCAGCTGATCGACCGGGCGATCGACAACCTCAGCAACAAACTGCTGGAGGAGTTTATCGTGGTGGCGCTGGTCTGCGCCCTGTTCCTGTGGCACATCCGCTCTGCCCTGGTGGCGATTATCTCTCTGCCGCTCGGCCTGTGTATCGCCTTTATCGTGATGCACTTCCAGGGACTGAACGCCAATATTATGTCGCTCGGCGGCATCGCTATTGCCGTCGGGGCGATGGTGGACGCCGCCATCGTAATGATTGAAAACGCCCATAAACGGCTGGAAGAGTGGCAGCATCACCATCCACAGCAAAAGCTGAGTAACGACACGCGCTGGAAAATCATCACCGACGCCTCGGTGGAGGTTGGCCCGGCGCTGTTTATCAGCCTGCTGATTATCACCCTGTCGTTTATCCCGATTTTCACCCTCGAAGGCCAGGAAGGGAAACTGTTTGGCCCCCTCGCCTTTACCAAAACCTGGTCCATGGCGGGCGCGGCGCTGCTGGCGATCGTGGTGATCCCGATCCTGATGGGATTCTGGATCCGCGGCAGGATCCCGGCGGAAACCAGCAACCCGCTCAACCGCTTCCTGATCCGCATCTACCATCCGCTGCTGCTGAAGGTCCTGCACTGGCCGAAAACCACGCTGCTGATTGCCCTGCTGTCGATCCTCACCATTATCTGGCCGCTTAACCGCGTCGGCGGCGAGTTCCTGCCGCAGATTAATGAAGGCGATCTGCTGTATATGCCCTCGACGCTGCCGGGGATCTCGGCGGCGCAGGCGGCAGATATGCTGCAGAAAACCGACAAGCTGATCATGACCGTGCCGGAAGTGGCCCGGGTATTCGGTAAAACCGGTAAAGCGGAGACCGCCACCGACTCCGCGCCGCTGGAAATGGTCGAAACCACCATTCAGCTCAAGCCGCAGGATCAGTGGCGGCCGGGAATGACCATGGAGAAGATTATCGAGGAGCTGGATAAAACCGTGCGCCTGCCGGGGCTGGCGAATCTGTGGGTACCGCCGATCCGCAACCGTATCGATATGCTCTCCACCGGGATCAAAAGCCCGATCGGTATTAAGGTCTCCGGGACGGTGCTGTCCGATATCGACGAGGTCGCCGAACGGATCGAAGTTGTCGCCCGTACCGTGCCGGGCGTCACCTCAGCGCTGGCGGAACGCCTGGTGGGTGGGCGCTATCTCAATATCGATATTCAGCGCGAAAAAGCGGCCCGCTACGGCATGACCGTCGGTGACGTCCAGCTGTTCGTCTCCTCCGCCATCGGCGGCGCCATGGTGGGCGAAACGGTCGAAGGCGTTGAGCGCTATCCGATCAACATTCGCTACCCGCAGAGCTATCGTGACAGCCCGGAAGCCCTGCGCCAGCTGCCGATCCTGACGCCGCTGAAGCAGCAGATCACCCTCGGCGACGTGGCCGATGTGAAGGTGGTAACCGGCCCTTCGATGCTGAAAACCGAGAACGCCCGTCCGGCAAGTTGGATCTACATCGACGCCCGCGATCGCGACATGGTCTCAGTGGTGCACGATCTACAGCAGGTCATCGCCCAGCAGGTGAAGCTGAAACCGGGCATCAGCGTCTCCTACTCCGGGCAGTTTGAGCTGCTCGAGCGTGCCAACCAGAAGCTGAAGCTGATGGTGCCGATGACGCTGATGATCATTTTCGTGCTGCTCTATCTGGCCTTCCGTCGCTTTGGCGAAGCCTTATTGATCATCACCAGCGTGCCGTTCGCTCTCGTTGGCGGGATCTGGTTCCTCTATGCGATGGGGTTCCACCTGTCCGTGGCGACCGGCACCGGGTTTATCGCGCTGGCCGGAGTCGCGGCGGAGTTTGGCGTGGTGATGCTGATGTATCTGCGCCACGCCATTGAGGCGGATCCGACGCTGGAAAATCCGCAGACCTTCAGCGCCGAGCGGCTCGACGACGCGCTGTATCAGGGCGCGGTGCTGCGGGTGCGGCCGAAGGCGATGACCGTGGCGGTGATTATCGCCGGTCTGCTGCCGATTTTATGGGGAACCGGCGCGGGATCGGAGGTGATGAGCCGTATCGCCGCGCCGATGATCGGCGGGATGATCACCGCCCCGCTGCTGTCGCTGTTTATCATTCCGGCGGCCTATAAGCTGATGTGGCTGTACCGCCACCGGCAAAAAGCACCGGCGTCATCGTAAGCGTTTGATATCAGAAGGGCGTCAACACGGCGCCCTTTTTGATAACCGCGGGATAGCACGCTCGGCACTCGCAAAAACGGGGCATAGCACTACACTGGTCATCGGATGCCACCACCAGCAGAGGGATCGCCTTGCAAACCGTTCGTACCGTGCCGTTACCCGGAGATAGCCGGATCGTAAATCTCTTTGCAGCTCCCGAGCTTGCTGATGCTTTCGCCATCACGCTGCCGCCGGATGCGCCTTCTGATATCAATATCCTGGCTCATCAGGTTCTGGAGAGGCCACCACGCTGGTTCAGATGGCTGCTGGCCTGTCGGGATATCATGGTCAAACCCTTTGGCATCCTCTCCTCCACGCAAATGCGTACCGCGTTAGTTGCAGACGGTACGCCGCACATCGATTTCTTTCCTGTCATCGCCGTAGAGAACAACGAGCTGATCATCGGCGCCAATGACCGGCATCTGGATTTCAGGATCTCGGTGCTGCAGCGTCACGGCGGTGAAGTCGATGAAAGAGAAATTGTGCTGGCTTCCGTGGTGCACTGCCATAACCGGATCGGGAAGCTGTATATTACGCTGATTGCGCCCTTCCATCGCCTGGTGGTACGCGCCATGCTCAAGCGGGCGGCGGCACGGGGCTGGCACTAACAGCAGCAGCATGTCCGCCGCGTGGCGACAGCCGCGTCACGAACAGCCACAGCGTGAAGTCGGCGCTGGCCGGCTGGGTCTCGCCGTTTTGCTATGACGGTAGCGCAGGTAGAGGTTATTGAGGATCAGCGCCGCACCGGTAATACAGGCGCCGATGATTTCCGGGGCCGTGGGTGCCACGCCCGACAGGGCCGAAATAGAAAACGCCGTTATCGGCACCACATCCATAAACAGCACGCCATTCAGCGGCGTCAGGATTTTATTGCCGATATTCCAGCACAGGATCCCGATAAAGCCGGCGATAATCGCCGTATAAAAGACATGAGGGATCACAAAGATTACATCGGCGAGTGCCGGCACGGACACCGCGCCGGTGAGATACAACAGCGCGTTCAGCACCAGGATGCTCGTCATGCCGAGACAGGTTGTGACGGCCGTATATTTGAGCGGCGACCAGTGGGGAAAATAGCCCGCGCCCACCGTATAAATCACCCAGCACAACGCCCCCAGAATGATCAGCGCATTGGCAATATAGCCGGAGGGGCTGCTGAACACGCTGCCATATTGCCCTTTGGTCATCACGGTGAGAACGCCAAAAAACGACAACATAATCAGGCCAATGGAAGGCACCGGTGGCACAATACGGCGGAGGATGCCGTTAACCACAATGCCCAGCATCGGCATCGTAGCCATCATGATCGACGCCGTCAGCGCCCCGGTTTTTCCAGCCATCTGCTGGCCTGAAAAAACCAAAAAACCAAACCCGACAAACCCTGCCGAGCCCAGTAGCCAGGCCAGCCATACCCGTTGCCCGCGCAGGCTCAAGCCCGCTCGCCCTTCACGTAAACAGAGCGCGATCGCTAGCGCCAGCCCGGCAAAACCGTAGCGCAGCGTGGTAAAGGTATAAGGATCAAACCGCGTCAGGGCGCTGGTCATGACCGGAAACGTCGCTCCCCAGGAGAGCGTGGCGATCAGGCAGCAGATCACGCCGGTTGAATAGCTATTTTTCATCGTGAGGTATCCGGTAAACGCCCACTGCAACACGAGTGAGGTGGCATGCAGAAATACAGGCGTACGGCAGAAGATAAACCGGGATGGCCGCAACCTGTAGCCGGCACAGCGACTGCCGTGCCGGTTGCGGATCAATCCGGAGACAAGACTACTCCGTCGGCAATACGCCTCCTTTCGCCCAGTGGGTCCGGGGGATTTCGAGGATCACCACATCCACGCTCTCGGGTTTGCACTTCAGGGTTTCCACGGCCACCCGGGTCGCTTCCCGGGCAAAATCGCGTTTTTGTTCCGGCGTACGGCCAGGTTGCAGCTCTAAACGGATAACAGGCATTTTTATTCCCTCGTAGTAACGCACCTTGTTGGCGTCGACGGATTTATCTTTGCCGATACGGGAAGCGGGATAAATGTGTGTTAGGTTAAGTGATTCAGAACCTACAGGTTGTTAATCATGGATAAACTGGCCGGCATGGAGATGTTTGTCAGAGTGGTCGAATGCGGCAGCTTTGCCGCCGCGGCCGATATCAGCGACGTATCGGCCACCATGGTCGCCAAGCAGATCAGGGCCATTGAACAACGGCTCGGCGCCCGTTTGCTGCACCGCACCACCCGTCGCCAGCAGCTTACCGAAGTCGGTCAGCTCTACTACGAGCGCTGTCGCCGGGTGCTGGCGGAGTTTTCGCTCGCCGAACACAGCGCCATGGAGCTGCAGTCAACCCCCAAAGGGCTGGTGCAGATGGTGGCCCCGGTCAGCTTCGGCAGCCAGGTGCTGGTGCCGGCGTTGAGCGTCTACATGGCGCAAAACCCGGAAGTGAACGTGATGCTGACGCTGGATAACCAGACGCCCAATTTGCACCGGGGGAATGTGGAATTAGGCATTCATATTGGCAAGATTAACCAGCCAGATATTGTTGCCCGGCCGCTGCGCGCCTATCAGCGGATCCTCGCCGCCTCCCCCGACTACCTTCGCCAGCACGGAACGCCGGAGCACCCTGACCAACTGGGCAATTTTAGCTGTCTGGGGATCTCCTATTGGGTACATCAGGATCGTTGGGAGCTGATTGGCCCTGACGGGGAAATGTTCAAGGCGCTGGTAACAGGGCGATTTACGTCGAATCAAGGGGATGCGTTGAGGATAGCCGCCCTCAATGGCTGCGGGATTGTGCTGCAGCCGGAGTCGATTCTGGCGGCGGATATCGCCGAGGGACG
Source organism: Klebsiella sp. R390 (assembly GCF_051131745.1). NCBI lineage: Bacteria > Pseudomonadati > Pseudomonadota > Gammaproteobacteria > Enterobacterales > Enterobacteriaceae > Klebsiella > Klebsiella sp. R390. The sequence goes on from NZ_CP180445.1 coordinate 2,081,553, forward strand.
GCTGGTGCAGGTGCTGCCGCAGTGGGCCTACAAACCGACGCCAATGTACCTTATTTACCACCAGGATACCCGGCCATCAGCCAAGCTGCGCAGCGTGATTGATTTCCTGATGCAGCGCTTTGGCGCCGGGCACTAACCCACCTGCCGCCCGCCGCGCAGCGCCAACCGGGGGCATCTTCCCCCGGTGACGAGCGTCAGGCGCGCTTTTTCTCCAGCGCTTCCCACAGCCCCATCAGGTAGGTTACCCCTAAGGCGCGATCGAACAGCCCGTATCCCGGACGCCCGGTTTCTCCCCAGATAAAGCGGCCATGGTCGGGGCGGATATACCCATCAAAACCGTTATCGTGCAGCGCCTGCATCACACGGTACATATCCAGCGAGCCGTACTGCGAAGGGTGAGCCGATTCGTAGAAGTCTTTGTCTTTTATCAGCTTGATATTACGCACGTGGGCAAAGTGGATCCGCTTGCGGCGCGTAAATTCAGCAAGGATTTCATAGACGTTGTTATTCGGGTCTTCGGCAATCGAGCCGGTGCACAGCGTAATGCCGTTGGCCGGTGAATCGACGGCGTCGCAAATCTTCGTCAGATCCGCATGGTTTTTAACGACCCGCGGCAGACCGAAAATAGAATACGGCGGATCGTCCGGGTGAATCGCCATTTTCACACCGACTTCTTCACAAACCGGAATAATCTCCCGCAGGAAATAGAACAGATTTTCACGCAGTTTATCGTCATCCACCCCGTGATAGCGGGCGAAGAGTTCCTGCACTTTTGCCAGACGCTCAGGTTCCCAGCCCGGTAACGCAAAGCCGTTGGAGTTATCGAGCACCTCTTTGACCACCTCTTCGAGGCTTTTATCAATGCCGTGCTTTTCGAAGGCCATGGTGAGGGAACCGTCCGGCAGGACGTAATTCATGTCGGTTTTCATCCAGTCAAACACCGGCATGAAGTTATAGCAGATGACCTTGACCCCAAAGCCCGCCAGGTTGCGGATGGTTTGCTTGTAGTTTTCGATATAGCGGTCGCGTTCGGGGGTGCCAATTTTGATATCGTCATGAATATTAACGCTTTCAATCACTTCCATCGTCAGGCCCGCGTCATGAGCCTGTTTCACCAGCGCCTGAATTTTGTCGACGGGCCACACTTCGCCGGGAGCCACGTCATACAGCGCCCCCACAACCCCCTCGACACCCGGCACCTGCCGAATATATTCCAGCGGGATTTTATCTTCCTGTGGCCCAAACCAGCGCATTGTCATCTGCATTTCGTATCCACCTTATCGTTGCATCAGTGCATGTTGATGTGTATGTACCATACTAGTATTTGACAGCATATGCAGGATTGCTCTTACGATCAACCACCTGATAAAAAAAGAGTGCGTCAACGCAAGAAATCTATTTCCCGCACGCGACGCGTGAAGGCCCACCGCCGAGATTTATTGTTTTTTATTTGTAAAATAAAATAACGAATTTCATTTTTTAGCCTCACTGCAATAGCGTTATTAATTAACAGAAAAATAAACATCAATACATTTACCAGGCCCTTTCCCTACCCGAAAGGTAATAACATGCGGCAGCTCACATTTTTATTATCGCATCTTGTATGGTAGTAGACTAAGAATAAATAAAGGGTTTACCCTCGTCCTCCTTGAAGCCCCGTAATGCACCGAACCCCGCCTCACCGCGGGAACCTTAAGCGCAAACAACACCGTTTATGGAGTAGATATGTCGCTGATAAATAATCATTTCATGATAAACAACGAGCCAGGGCAGCGGTTATATTCTGACGTAGCAAAAGCATTGCCGATTATTGATTACCACTGTCATCTTGATGCCAAAGCGATTTGGGAGAATAAACCGTTTCGCGATATCACCCAGCTGTGGCTGGAAGGCGATCATTATAAATGGCGGGCGATGCGGGCCAACGGCATTGCCGAACGGTACATTACGGGACAAGCCAGCGCGGAGGAAAAATTTGCCGCCTGGGCGCAGACGGTCGAATCCAGTTTTGGTAATCCGCTGTATCACTGGACGCACCTCGAGCTGAAACACTATTTTGGCATCGACGACACACTTAACAGTAAAAACTGGCGCGATATTATGGCGCGCTGTAATACGCAATTGCGTCAGGACGATTTTTTACCACAGGCGCTGATCTGCCGCTCCAACGTCGAAGCGCTGTGCACCACCGACGGCCCGCTCGACGACCTGACCTGGCATCAGCTGCTGGCGACAAAAGCCGATTTCGCTCCCCGGGTTCTGCCCACTTTCCGCCCGGATGAGCTGTTCGACACCCATCCCGACCGCTTCCTGACGTTTGTCTCGCTGCTGGCGCAGAAAACGCAGCAGACCATCACCTCGCTGGAGACCTTCCTTGCCGCCCTCGAGGCGCGGGTGAGCTTTTTCCACGACACCGGCTGTCGCGTGTCGGATCACGGGCCGCTGGAGATCCGCTTCCGCCCGCTCGACGCCGCCGCTCAGGCCGCGCTGTTTCAGCGTCGGCTGGCTGGCAATGCGCTGACGGAAGACGAGTGTCAGGCCTGGGACAGCATGATCTTTGTGGCGCTGGCCAAAATGTACAAGCAGCGCGACTGGGCCATGCAGATCCACTTTGGCGCCATTCGTAACAACAACCTGCCGATGTTCAATCAGGTCGGCATCAACTGCGGTTTTGACTCCATCGGCGATCAGACTCATCTGGCGCAGAGCCTCAACGCGTTGTTCAACGCCATGGTGGAGAATAACGGCCTGCCTAAAACCATTGTTTATAACCTCAACGCCCGCGACAACGACGTGGTGGCCTCCACCATCGCCAACTTCCAGAGCGGTGAAGACGGCATGAAATCGCCGCTGCAGTTCGGCTCCGGGTGGTGGTTTAACGATACGCGGCGCGGCATGGTCAACCAGCTGAACACGCTGGCCGATCAGGGCTTGCTGGCCAACTTTATCGGCATGCTCACCGACTCCCGCAGCTTTGTCTCCTATACCCGCCATGACTATTTCCGCCGGATCCTCTGCGACCTGGTGGGCGGCTGGGTCGAGCGTGGCGAAGTGCCGGACGATCGCGACATCCTCGACACCATGATCCGCGGAATTTGCGTGGACAACGCCCGCCGTTATTTTCGTTTTTGATCGCCAGAGACAGGGATAAAACATGACTCGTCAAAACAGAAAGGTAACCATCCCCGTCAGTATCGGCTACGGCCTGACGGACATCATGGGCGGCGGCGCATTTACCGTTATCGGCGCCTGGCTGCTGTTCTTCTACACCACGTTTGTCGGCCTGTCGCCGATTGAAGCGGCGTCGATTGTGGCGATTGCGCGCATCGTCGATGCCGTCGTGAGCCTGTTTATGGGCAGCTTCACGGACCACTTTTATAAAAACTATCTCGGTAAGAAATTCGGCCGTCGCCGGTTCTTCCTGCTGATCGGCGCGCCGCTGATGCTGGTATACACCCTGCTGTGGCTGGACGGTATGAACTACTGGTTCTATCTCGCGGTGTATCTGGCCTTTGAGATCATCGCCGCCATGGTGCTGATCCCGTGGGAGACGCTGCCTTCAGAGATGACCAAAGATTTTAATGGCCGGACCAAGCTGTCCACCTGCCGCATGTTCCTGTCGGCCTCCGGGACCTTTCTGGCGACCTTTATTCCGGGCCTGTTGATTGCAGCGCTGGGGGAAAACAACGCCGATGCGTATCTGATCAACGGCGTGGTGTTTGCCGTGATGTTTATGATCTGCGTGTTTATTTCGTGGAAAGTGACCTGGGAACGCGAGCTGACGCCGGAAATGCTGGCGGAACTGGAGAAAGAGCAGAAACCAAAGAGCGGCGCCGAAAAACTGGCCGCTTTTGGCAACCTGTTCAAGGAGTATGCCTCGACCCTGAAAGTCCGTGCGTTCCGTAAGCACCTGGCGATCTATCTGTTCTCCTTTACGGCAAAAGATGTCTACAACACCGTGTTCGTGTTCTTCTGCGTCTACTGCCTGCAGGTCTCCTCTTCACTGGCAGGTTCGCTGCTGTCGATGAGTATTGTCGGGCTGCCGGTAACCCTGGCGGCGGGCGTGGCAATCATTAAGTATGGCCCTTCCCGGCTGTATGTTTTCGCCTACTGCCTGATGCTGCTGTGCCTCGGCGGCTTCTTCCTGGTGTATCAGTTCCCGACCGACAATAAAGTCATGCTGCTGGTGATCCTCGCCGGCGTGTACCAGGTTGGCCGCTGCGTGCTGGAATTTACGCCGTGGAACGTCTTCCCGTTTATTCCCGATATTGACGAGATGATCACCCGCCAGCGTCGTGAAGGGCTGTTTGCCGCCGTGATGACCTTCTCGCGGAAAACGACGGTCGCCATCGCCACCTTTGCCGTGGGTCTGCTGCTGCAAAGCGGCGGCTTCGTGAAAGGCAGCCTGACGCAGCCGCAGGAAGCCATCAACACCATCGCCACGCTGCTGTTTGCCGGCACCGCCGTGCTGCTGCTGATTGCGTTGTGGCAGGCGCTGACCTTCCATCTGAACAAGCGCACGCACAAGATTTTTGTCGATGAGATTGAGCGCCTGAAGGCCAACGGTCTTAAGCAGGAAGTGACGCCTGAAGCACGCCATGTGGTTGAAGACCTGACGGGTTACCGCTATGACACGCTGTGGTGCGACACGCCGCCGGAGCGGGCAAAGGCGGGAGAGCCCACCACCGTTCTGAACTGACAAGCGCCGTCGGCAGCAGCATCACGCCTGCTGCCGCACGGCTCAGTACTACAAGCAAAAAAGCCGGTGTATCGCCCTCTCGCGAAAACCGGCTTTTTACTGCCCCGGAGCGTGAGCCCACCGGGTGAAATGCGAGCTACTGCACCATCTTCTGCGTTTTTTCGACGTCTTTCAGACCGCCTTCATTGATGGCGTGCTTATACCCCATCTCCTGCAGCATCTTTTCCGCTTTACCGGACTGGTTGCCGGTATTGCAGTACAGATGCAGCGTGTCATCTTTATCTTTGGTGACTTCGCCAATGCGTGCTTCCAGTTGCTTCAGGGGAATGTTTGCCGCCCCTTCCACATGCGTTGCCTGATACTGGTCGGGAGTGCGGACATCAATCCAGTGTTCAGCGGCCCACAATGACGTGGAGGCCATGAGCAAAGCGCCCGTTACGATCGTTTTTTTGACTGCCTGACCCAGAGTAAACATCACGATAGTTCTCCTTTTTTGTTTTTCCTGACATCGGCAGCCATAGTAGGTGAAATTATTCCTGCAGTTCTTTGACCTCATCTGGAAAATGACGAGAAACTGTTCAGGAACCTCGCACGGGTTGCTTTTCAGACAAAATAGCCATAATTCATTCATGGATTATATGCATGTGTAAAAGCGAGTAAAAATAGCAAGAACAGTGGAGGACTGAGATAAAATGGCTATGCTTAAAGATAACGTCACGTTGTAATTCATTGATTTTATTTCCAGGGAGTAGATATGGGGTTCTGGAGAATTGTATTGACGATTATTCTGCCGCCGCTCGGCGTGCTGTTAGGTAAAGGCTTCGGCTGGGCATTTATTCTGAATATTGTGCTGACCCTGCTGGGCTACATCCCCGGTCTGATTCATGCGTTCTGGGTACAAACGCGCGATTAATTTACGTTCCTGTACGGCGCAGCAGCGCCGTTTTTATTTGTTCGCTGATACCGAGTCTGTCAGACATTTATATTCACTTCATTTATTCTTCAATAATACATCCAGCCACATCATTATTTTTATTTAATTCTAAAAACAAGGCAGAAGGTTCTTATTATGTTTTGTTTTCAGCTGGACTTTATTTTTATTACTGGATAGATTTACAGGCGTTATTTAGTCGCGATGTGGACGTGTGACTGCACGTCCACATCGCTCATCACAATCACTATTTACAGGGAATAGAAATTATGACTGATGTGGATTGTATTTCAGATTCGGGTGAACCAGAAGTATTGCCAAAAAATAAGCGCCAGTTAACCGTGGGTTATGTGCGTCGTTTTGCCGACCACAGCCGTCTTTCGGCGTTGACCATGAGCGGCAAGTGGCTGGAGGCAGCCGGGTTTACGACGGGCACCAAGGTGGATGTGCGGGTGATGGACGGCTGCATTGTGCTGACGGCAATTGACCCCGAGCCGGAACTGGAAGCGGCAATGCGCCGGGTTGAAAAGCTGTCGGCAAGAAAGCAAAAGCAGGTTCAGGAGTTTATTGGGGTGATTGCGGGGAAAGGGGCGCGGGCGTAATCAGCATTGCTCCTGATGGGTCAGGAGCGTTTATTTTCTTGCAGCAGGCGTTGTAATGCTTGCGGTGTTAACGGCGGATGAGTTCGGTGCAGCATCGCGTGGCAATTAGGACATACCGGAATGAGATCGGTGTTAGGGTTCAGCTGGTAATCCTGTTTGATCGCCGACAGCGGCACCAGATGGTGAACGTGAATAAAGCCTTTGCCAATATTTCCGTATTGTTTTTCCATATCAAGGCCGCACACTTTGCACGTACAACCATGGTAGCGAATTGCGGCCTCCCGGGCGCGACGATCCCTTTCGTAGCGGTTAACCAGGACCTGAGTAGCCGCCCCTTCGACAAAATCAGCCGCCGATCGCCATTCGTCCGGGAAGACATATTCATCAGCCGGGTCATTTTCTTCAGGACCATGAATGATCCGAAACCCTTGTTCGGTCAGCAGTCTGACGCACTTCGATTTAACCCCACCGCTAAAGTCCGCCGGCGTGAATTCCACGCCCGTCATCAGGGTCGCGGCGATGCCCACGATGGCTTTTGAGGGATAGCGACGCCCTTCAAATTCCACTTCATACAACCGCGCCGGTTTGAATTGATGCACGACACCGGCATCGTAAGCGTGGATGGCTTCGATGATATATTTGCGTGGTAGATGGTCAGGCAGCGTTTTCATAGAGTGAATTAATGTTGTCGAAAGAGGCTTTATTATACGTAAAGCGGCAAGTTACTTTCTAATACATGCATTCAAATTATGAATCAAACGAGACCGACGTTAAGTCTCGGGGCTTAGAAGCTTGAACAGACGGTGTTTTGCGAGCATCATCGCAATTATTTAGCTCACGATCTGACGCGATGCCTTCCAGTAAAACCCTACAACACGCGATTGCCAATATCACAATCTGGCGTAAAGGCGAGCAGCGTGCACCGCATAAGCCGCTGTTGTTACTCCACGTGCTGTCTCAATATCAGCGTGGACACCCGCGGATGTTTGATTACACGTCTGAGATTCGCGATCAACTGCGTAGTCTGCTGGAACGCTTTGGCCCGCAGCGTGCACAATACCGCCCGGATATGCCTTTCTGGCGTTTAAAAGGCGACGGCTTCTGGGAACTTAACAACGCCGAACTGTGCTCGACAACAGGAAGCGACCAGCCCCCGCCTAAAGAGCTGGAATCCTGCCATGTTGCGGGAGGTTTTGACGAAGCGCATTACTCGCTACTCTCCGTCAACCACAAGCTGATTAACACCCTTGCACATCAGATCCTCGACGCCCATTTTCCGGAGAGTATCCAGGAAGAGATCGCCGACGAGATGGGTTTTAGTCTCCAGCAAATCCGTAGGGAACGCGATCCGCAGTTCCGCCAGCAGGTCCTTAGGGCCTATAACTACGAGTGCGCCATCTGTGGCTTCAATATGCGCCACGATAATACTTCCGTTGCGCTGGAAGCGGCCCATATCAAATGGAAGCAGCATGGCGGCCCCTGTGAAACTCCCAACGGTCTGGCGCTGTGCGCCATTCACCATAAGGCGTTTGATAAAGGGTCAATTGGCCTGGATGAGCATATGCGGGTCCAGATTTCTCCAGCCGTTAACGGTAGCGGCATCGTCGGGAGACTGTTCTGGGACTTTGACGGAAAACTGATTGGGTTACCGCAGGAAAAAGAGAACTACCCGAGAGACCGCTTTATTGAGTGGCATAAGCAAGAAGTTTTCAGAACATAACAATAGAAAATTTAACTAATCATTGGTGATAAATATGCCCTTTCCAAGTTATAAAGAGATAGAAATCCCCCTGCTTTTATATATCTACAATAGAGGAGGAGAAGTAAGTTCCTCCTCATGTTACGAGCCGTTGGGCAAGGAGTTCGGCCTGACAAACGAAGAAATGAACATGTTACTTCCTGATGATACTAATCGCCCTCAATGGAACAACATGGTCCAATGGGCAAGGAAAAAGCTTGTTGACTACAAGTATCTCCACAATGCAAAAGAATCAGGCCTTGGTGTCTGGAAGCTCACGCCAGATGGCATCAAAAAGGCAGAATCGCTTTCCACCCGATTAAATATCGATTATCCAGATGATGTTCCAGAAACCTTTTACGAAGGTGCCGTAAAGCAAATCAAAGTTAACAAATACGAACGTAGTAAAACGGCAAGAGACAAATGCATAGATCATTACGGCTGTCAGTGCAGCGTGTGCAATATGGATTTTGAGGAAACATATGGTGAAACCGGGAAGGATTATATTCACGTCCACCATATTACACCGCTGTCTGATATTGGAGAGCGCTACAAACTGGATCCCGTAAAAGACCTTCGTCCTGTCTGCCCCAATTGCCATGCCATGATCCACAGACAAAAACCCTCACTTACTATTGAGGCATTAAAAACCTTAATGAAAAAAGCACAAAAACAGGAACAAGTGAGTACTGCCTGTTAAACACAGAACAATAAGTTGGGCAGGAAGTTGATAACATACTTACAAAATAGTGAGTTACATTAAATTCTGACGATTGAATGTACAACTGGAGAGAGGTAGCATGCACTGATGCCTCCTCCATTAACGGATTATCCTAATACGTCAGCATCCCGAAGGCTGGCCTGAACGCGGAACGTGCATGAACAAATCCAACTTCGATTTCCTGAAAGGCGTAAACGATTTCACTTACGCCATTGCCTGCGCGGCGGAAAACAACTACCCCGACGACCCGAATACGACACTGGTAAAAATGCGCATGTTTGGCGAAGCGACGGCCAAACACCTGGGGTTATTACTGGATATTCCTCCCTGCGAAAACCAGCACGACCTGCTGCGTGAGCTGGGCAAAATCGCCTTCATTGACGACAGCATTCTTTCCGTTTTCCATAAGCTGCGCCGTATCGGTAATCAGGCCGTTCACGAATACCATAACGATCTCGATGATGCCCAGATGTGTCTGCGCCTCGGATTCCGTCTTGCCGTTTGGTACTACAGGCTGGTGACCAAAGATTACGATTTCCCGGTGCCAACGTTTGTGATGCCTGAACACGGCGAGGATCGCTACCACGCCGAAGTTCTCACTCTCAAACAACAGCTGGAGCAGCAGACACAGGAAAAAGCACACAGCCAGGCAGAGCTGGAAGCTCAGCAGCAACGCTTGATTGCACTCAATGGCTACATTGCCGTTCTCGAAGGTAAGCAACAGGAAACCGAAGCCCAGACCAAAGCGCGTGTGGCAGCCCTGGAAGCACAGCTCGCTGCCAAAAATGCCGAGTTAGCAAAACAGACCGAACAGGAACGTAAGGCCTATCACAAAGAGATCACCGACCAGGCTATCAAGCGCACGCTGAATCTCAGCGAAGAAGAGAGTCGCTTCCTGATTGACGCCCAACTGCGTAAAGCGGGCTGGCAAGCCGATAGTAAAACGCTGCGCTTTGCCAAAGGCGCTCGCCCGGAACCCGGCATCAACAAAGCGATAGCCGAATGGCCGACGGGTACAGATGAAACGGGTAAAACAGGCTTTGCCGATTACGTGCTGTTCGTTGGCCTTAAGCCCATTGCCGTCGTTGAAGCTAAACGCAAAAATACCGATGTGCCCAGCAAGCTCAACGAATCTTACCGCTACAGCAAATACTTCGATAACGCCTTTTTACGCGACACACTGCTGGAGCACTATGCTCCCGACGAAGTACACGAAGCCGTGCCGGAGTATGAAATCAGCTGGCAGGACACCAGCGGTAAACAGCGCTTTAAAATCCCTTTCTGCTACTCCACCAACGGGCGCGAATACCGCGCGGCGATGAAGACCAAAAGCGGCATCTGGTATCGCGACGTCCGCCACACCACCAACATGTCAAAAGCGCTACCGGAATGGCATCGCCCGGAAGAGCTGCTGGCTATGCTGGGCAGCGATCCGCAGAAACAAAACCAGTGGTTTGCTGAAAACCCCGGAATGAGCGAACTCGGCCTGCGCTATTACCAGGAAGATGCCGTCCGTGCGGTAGAAAAGGCTATCGTTAACGGCCAGCAAGAAATTCTGCTGGCGATGGCGACCGGTACCGGTAAAACCCGTACCGCCATCGCCCTGATGTTCCGCCTGATCCAGTCGCAGCGTTTCAAACGCGTTCTGTTCCTGGTCGACCGTCGCTCGCTCGGCGAGCAGGCGCTGGGGTCGTTCGAAGATACGCGGATTAACGGCGACACCTTTAACAGCATTTTTGATATCAAAGGCTTGACCGACAAATTCCCGGAAGACAGCACCAAAATTCACGTTGCCACGGTGCAATCGCTGGTCAAGCGTACGCTGCAATCTGATGAACCGATGCCGGTCGGCCGCTACGACTGTATCGTCGTCGATGAAGCGCACCGCGGCTACATTCTCGATAAAGAGCAGACCGAAGGCGAGCTGCAGTTCCGCAGTCAGCTGGATTACGTTTCCGCCTACCGTCGCATTCTCGATCACTTCGATGCGGTAAAAATTGCCCTGACCGCCACGCCAGCGCTGCACACGGTTGATATTTTCGGCGAGCCGGTTTACCGCTACACCTACCGTACGGCGGTGATCGACGGCTACTTGATTGACCAGGATCCGCCGATTCAGATCGTCACACGCAACGCGCAGGATGGGGTCTATCTTTCCGAGGGTGAACAGGTGGAACGCCTGAACCCGCAGGGCGAGCTGATCAACGACACATTGGCTGACGATCAGGATTTTGAGGTCGCTGATTTTAACCGTGGCCTGGTGATCCCGGCGTTTAACCGCGCGGTATGCGGTGAGCTGACCAAATACCTGGATCCCACCGGGCAGCAAAAAACGCTGGTGTTCTGCGTCACCAACGCCCATGCCGATATGGTGGTGGACGAGCTGCGTACCGCGTTCAAGAAAAAATACCCGCAGCTGGAACACGACGCGATCATCAAGATCACCGGCGATGCCGATAAAGACGCGAAGAAAGTGCAAAGCATGATCGTCCGCTTCAACAAAGAGCGGCTGCCGAATATCGTGGTCACCGTCGACCTGCTGACCACCGGCGTCGATATCCCGTCTATCTGTAATATTGTGTTCTTGCGCAAAGTCAAAAGCCGCATTCTCTACGAGCAGATGAAGGGGCGCGCCACGCGTCTGTGCCCGTCGGTGGGCAAAACCAGCTTTAAGATTTTCGACTGCGTCGATATCTACAGCTCGCTGGAAAGCGTCGACACCATGCGCCCGGTGGTTGTGCGTCCGCAGGTGGAACTGCAAACGCTGGTCAATGAAATTACCGACTCAGAAACCTACAAAACCATCGAAGCGGATGGCCGAAGTTTTGCCGAGCACAGCCATGAACAACTGGTCGCCAAGCTGCAGCGGATTATCGGTCTTGCCACATTTAATCGCGACCGTAGCGAAACGGTGGATACGCAGGTCCGCCGCCTGGACGAGCTGTGCCTCGATGCTGCAGGCGTCAACTTCGGCGGTCTGGCTTCGCGCCTGCGGGAAAAAGGGCCGCACTGGAGCGCCGAGATTTTCAACAAGCTTCCCGGCTTTATCGCCCGCCTCGAAAGGCTTAAAACCGATATCAACGCCCTGCGCGAGGCCCCTATTTTCCTCGATATTGACGATGAGGTGGTAAGCGTCAAATCGCTGTACGGCAATTACGACACGCCGCAGGATTTCCTCGAAGCGTTCGATGCGCTGGTGCAGCACGCTCCTAACGCCCAGCCGGCACTGCTGGCGGTGATCAATCGCCCGCGCGACCTCACCCGTAAAGGGCTGGTGGAATTACAGGAGTGGTTTGACCGCCAGCATTTTGAAGAGTCTTCCCTGCGCAGCGCGTGGAAAGCGACGCGCAATCAGGATATCGCCGCCAGGTTGATTGGCCATATCCGTCGTGCGGCGGTGGGCGATGCGCTCAAACCGTTCGATGAACGTGTCGATCACGCGCTGGCGCGTATCAAGGGCGAGAACGACTGGAGCGATGAGCAGATAAGCTGGCTCGACCGTTTAGCGCAGGCGCTAAAAGAGAAAGTGGTGCTCGACGACGACGTGTTCAAAACCGGCAATTTCCATCGCCGCGGCGGTAAGACAATGTTACAACGCACCTTTGACGACAACCTCGACAGCGTGCTGGATAAGTTCAGTGATTACATCTGGGATGAGCTCGCCTGACGCGTTATCATCCCCGGCAATTTCTTCTTCTGCGGCCCCGATAAGGGCCGCTGTTTTACATGGGATCTTCAATGAACAATAACGATCTGGTCGCCAAGCTGTGGAAACTGTGCGACAACCTGCGCGACGGCGGCGTCTCCTATCAAAACTACGTCAATGAACTCGCCTCGCTACTGTTTTTGAAAATGTGCAAAGAGACCGGCCAGGAAGCGGACTACCTGCCGGAAGGTTACCGCTGGGATGACCTGAAATCGCGCATTGGCCAGGAGCAGTTACAGTTTTACCGCAACCTGCTGGTGCATTTGGGAGCAGACGAGAAAAAGCTGGTGCAGGCGGTGTTCCAGAACGTCAACACCACCATCACCCAACCGAAGCAACTGACCGAGCTGGTGAGCAATATGGACTCACTGGACTGGTATAACGGTAGCCACGGTAAGTCTCGCGATGACTTCGGCGATATGTACGAAGGGCTGCTGCAGAAGAACGCTAACGAAACCAAATCCGGCGCAGGCCAGTATTTTACTCCGCGTCCGCTGATCAAAACCATTATCCATCTGCTGAAGCCGCAGCCGCGTGAAGTGGTGCAGGATCCGGCCGCCGGGACCGCGGGCTTCCTGATTGAAGCCGACCGTTACGTGAAATCACAGACTAACGATCTGGATGACCTTGATGGCGACACTCAGGATTTCCAGATCCACCGCGCGTTTATCGGCCTCGAACTGGTGCCCGGCACCCGTCGTCTGGCGTTGATGAACTGCCTGCTGCACGATATTGAAGGCAACCTCGACCACGGCGGCGCCATCCGTCTGGGCAACACGCTGGGCAGCGACGGCGAGAATTTACCGCAGGCCGATATTGTCGCCACTAACCCCCCGTTTGGCAGCGCCGCAGGCACCAACATCACCCGCACCTTCGTGCACCCGACCAGCAATAAACAGCTGTGCTTTATGCAGCATATTATTGAAACACTGCACTCCGGCGGCCGCGCGGCGGTGGTGGTGCCGGATAACGTGCTGTTTGAAGGCGGCAAGGGCACCGATATTCGTCGTGACCTGATGGACAAATGCCATCTGCACACCATCCTGCGTCTGCCGACCGGCATCTTTTACGCCCAGGGCGTCAAAACCAACGTGCTGTTCTTTACCAAAGGCACGGTCGCCAATCCGAATCAGGATAAAAACTGCACCGACGACGTGTGGGTGTATGACCTGCGGACCAATATGCCGAGCTTCGGCAAGCGCACGCCGTTTACCGAGCAGCACCTGCAGCCGTTTGAAACCGTCTACGGCGAAGATCCGTACGGCTTAAGCCCGCGTGAAGAAGGCGAGTGGAGCTTTAACGCCGAAGAGAGCGAAGTCGCCGACAGCGAAGAGAACAAAAACACCGACCAGCACCAGGCCACCAGCCGCTGGCGCAAGTTCACCCGCGAGTGGATCCGCAGCGCAAAATCCGATTCGCTGGATATCTCCTGGCTGAAAGATAAGGACAGCATCGACGCCGACAGTCTGCCGGAGCCGGACGTGCTGGCGGCAGAAGCGATGGGCGAGCTGGTGCAGGCGCTGGGCGAGCTGGACGCGCTGATGCGCGAGCTGGGCGCGGGGGATGAGGCGGATGCGCAGCGTCAGTTGCTGAATGAAGCGTTTGGTAAGGTGAAGGCATGAGTGCGGGGAAATTGCCGGAGGGGTGGGTAAACACAACTATTGGAGACATTTCGGTTAAATGTTCACAACGAGTGCCTGATGAAAACGAGCAATTCATCTATGTTGATATTGGTAGCATAAACCGTGAGCTCAAGGTAATTGAAAACCCTCAATATCTTATTGGTAAAGATGCTCCAAGCCGGGCAAGAAAAGAGATTAAAGCCCATGACATCATTGTTTCGCTAACAAGACCGAATTTAAATGCTGTCGCTTTAGTGAGCGAAAAATATGATGAACAGATTGCCTCAACCGGCTTCGAGGTTATTCGGCCAACTCTGGTAGAAAGTCGCTATATTTTTGCACTGGTTCGTTCTCGCCATTTTATTGACTCAATTTCAGGATTAGTTCAGGGAGCATTATACCCAGCTGCAAAGTCAAGTGATGTTCAATTGTATGCGTTTCCTCTACCCCCCCTAGCCGAACAAAAAATCATCGCCGAAAAACTCGATACGCTGCTGGCACAGGTAGACAGCACCAAAGCACGTCTTGAGCAAATACCACAAATCCTGAAACGTTTTCGCCAGGCATTGTTAGGTGCGGCAGTGAGCGGAAAAATCATCAATCAAGACTACACACAAAAATCTTTAGCACTTGGTTCATTTGTATCTATTGATATTGGTAATGCTTTTAAGAGTTCTGAATTTAGTGAAGATGGTATTCCTTTACTTCGTGGACAAAACATTGAGCCAGGCTCATTACGCTGGGATGAAACAAAGAGGTTTCCTTTAGAAAAGCTCCAAAGGTTCTCTCATTTGTTTATTAAAGAAAATGATATTATCTTAGCTATGGACCGCCCAATAATATCTACAGGATTAAAGCTTGCTAAAGCAAATAGAAATGACATCCCTTGTGTTCTAGTTCAGCGTGTTGCTAGGTTTAAAGAATTTAAAAATCTGTTACCAGACTACCTTTATTTATTATTGAAAGATCTGGCTTTCATTAACTATATTCAACCAAATCAAACAGGTAGTGATATACCACATATCAGCGGAAAACAGATACTAAATTTTAATTGTCATATACCTCCACTCCCGGAACAACACGAAATCGTCCGCCGCGTCGAACAACTCTTCGCCTACGCCGACACCATTGAAAAGCAGGTCAACAGCGCCCTGACCCGCGTCAACAGCCTCACCCAGTCGATACTGGCGAAGGCGTTCCGCGGCGAGCTTACCGCCCAGTGGCGTGCTGAACACCCAAGTCTTATCAGCGGTGAAAACAGCGCCGCCGCCCTGCTGGAAAAAATTAAGGCCGAACGCGCCGCCAGCGGCGGTAAAAAAAACTCGCGTAAAAAAGCCTGACCTTTATTTTCAAGCGCACCTGAACAGTGCGCTTTTTTACACTTCATCCTTCAAGCTGCCTCGGCGTTGGCTGCGTTCGCTCACCCCAGCCACGTATTTATATACGCTCCTGGGGACTCGTTCCCTTGCCGCATTGATGCAACTCGAATGATTTTGTGTATATTATCTTCCGTAACTATAACCATCAAAAATATATTCAGTATCTTCCTGAATATTCCCATTACAGTCTATTTTTAGCTGGACTTTTATTTTATTTACGGATGTTATGTACAGGTATTTAGCGCGATATGGCCGTGCGGGAACACGGCCATATTGCTCATCACAATCACTATTTTCAAGGAATAGCCATCATGACTACCGTCCATTCTATTGCAGATCCGTGCGATCCAGAAGTCTCCCCAACAAATAACCGTCATCTTACCGTAAGTTATGCGAGTCGTTATCCCGATTACACCCGTATCCACGCGCTCACCATGAAGGGCCAGTGGATGGAAGCCGCCGGTTTCGCCACCGGTACCGAGGTGGATGTGAAGGTGATGAACGGCTGTATTGTGCTAACGGCAAAGCCGCCGCAGCCGGAAGACTCTACGCTGCTTCAGTCTTTTCATCGGGTGGGTAAGCTGTCCGCCCGTAAGTAGCGGCAGGTGCAGGACTTTATCGACGTGATTTCAGGTAAACGTTCCGCCTGACGCTAACCGCTCCCGACCGTGAGTCGGGAGCGGTTCCTGATTAAGGAGCAATAACCTGCACCAGCACATCGGTTGCCCAGCTCTCCTCGCTGTTCACTACCAGGCCTTCTGCGCAGGCTTGCGCCATATTCCCCAGCTGGAAAGAGACGTCGTCATTAAAGTTAAAATCACGCCAGGCTCGCGCAAAGTTAATACGCCAGTATCCCATCCCCTGATCAAAGCGGATTTTCAGCGCCTGACCATTATCGAAACTCACCATCAGCTTACGGTGGTGCGGAATATCGCGGCCAGAGTTGAACGTCTGAATCTCCACGGCTCGTCCCATGGATGCCGCAAACCACTGGTCGGCGAAATCCTGGAAGTCTGCTTCACTCATCCAGTCATGGAAAGGTTTGTTCCCCGGGCGCTCTTTACTCCTGAACAGCGTATCAATCGTCACTTCCGCCTCTTGTGTCAGCATCGGTTTCAACGTCTTCAACAACCCGCCTAACAACGCCAGCGCTACAGGGTTTTGCAGATAGCGATCGCTATAGTGGATACCCGTCACCCGGCATTCCGTCAGCAGGCGCTGAATATTATCCTGAGACTCGGTCAGCAGGTTCCAGAAGCGCTGGCCAAACTGAGAAACCGGGCCGTTAAGCTGCTTATGGATTTCAATATCGTTAACCAGGCCTTTGCTGCCCGCATCCTCGGATGGCAACTCGGTTTTATAAAGCGCTATCGGTGCCTGCAAATGGCTGCGAATAACCATCTGGCTATTCAGATGCCAGCTCGGCCCGGGGATGGTAGCGTCATGGCTGCGAGAAATTAACGTCATCAGGCGATCGTCAAACGTCACCTGCGCAACGAGCGGCGTATCCGTATCCTGCTCAGACTGGCACAGCTGCACGCCTATCGCAGTGAACTGCGCGAGTTCCAGAAGGATCTCCGGATCGTCAATGTTTCGCGGGATAACCAGCACCACTTCAACATCATCTTTTAGCCGGTAATTCTGGATCGCGGTGCGGAACTGACGGGCATACAGATCCCACTCATTCAACGGCCCACTCATCCACAGCGTGAGCTTTCGCCCCCCATCGTTGATAGCCCGTCGCAGAGTATCTTCAATGCTCCCAGGGCAATATTGTGCATCAGCCAAAGAGAATTTCTCCTCATCCGGCAAGCCAATATAGTGGCTGAAATCCGCCCCCAGCCAGGCCAGCGCCGCTTTACGATCCAGCAGATCGTGATCGTGGCGGGTCTGTGAATCGAGCAGGCACTCGCTACAGGCGGTATCGCAGTGGTGGCAGCCCAGCTGCTTCACCATTCCCTTCAGCACAGCCTCAATGTGCAATGGCGCGCTGGAAGCAAAGCCCGCACCGCCGCTGATAATATCGTACAGCTGTACCGCCAGAACGGATTGCTCGTTCTCCAGCCTGACCGGGCGCACCGCGTAGCCCAGCTCCGCTGCGGAAACGCCCAGCACGCTCGCCAGCGAGCGCCGCAGCGCCACGGCCAGCGTCATTGCAACAATTCGATCTTCTTCCGTGTTATCAGCAATATATTCTCCGTCCTGCGGGCGACGGACAATCAGCTCGAAGACATCCGTTCTGGCCAGCGCTCCCAGCGTGACATTTTTATTCAGCGCCGTTGAACCCGGGCAGATAATCCGCTGATTCTGGCTATCCCGGTCGGCCTTTCCGGGGCGTGGCGGATAGTGTGTTTCCATGGATTTCGGCGCATCCGTGAGGTTGAGCATCGACTCCGCACGGCCGCAGCTCAGGCACAGCGCATAGCCGTGACCGCCTTCCCCCATACTTTGCTGGAACACATTACCGTCCGCCCCGGAAGCCATAAAGCCCATCAACGGGTTCGGTAACGGCACACGCTCGGCCTTAACAAATACCCAAGCCGGCACAACCGGAATGAATTTCATGGTCTCAATGTTATTGGTCACAGGATCGTGCGCATCCGTCACAAAACCCGCAGGCTGTAAAACCTGACGTCGGTTTTCCGGCGTGATGCGCTCACCGCACGCATCATTGGTACAGAACAAATCTCCCGAACCGCCAATACCTTCCTCATAGCCTAACGTACCGCATTTGTGACAACGCCAGGCGCTATCCAGACGCTGAGCTTCATTGGTATCAGCATTAAGATTATGCCAGTGCAGAGACACCCCAGCTGAGCGGAAGACCCGACCATCAAGGATAATTTCCGCGCCCGGCGCATACTCACGGATCGCCACGGAAAGGTTACGTGAAGGCAAGCCTTTATAACGCGAGACGTTATCTTCACGATCGCTCTTATCACGGACTTTGTACGTTTTCTCGCGGATATAATCTTCCATGGTGAAGTTATCAAAAGTGACAACATCCGTTGGGAAGCCATATCCAGGCAAGAAGGTTCTGGCTGCCAAATCGCGCAGCAGATACTCGCCGCAGTGCCGTTTTTTCTCCAACTCCAGACGTTTGCGATACGGCGTATTGGGCTGTGATTCACTTTCCTGCTTAACAAGATCGCGATAAATTCCCAGCCAGCGCTTCTGCAGCACCGCAATCGCATCGCACGTTTTATCCCGCAGCTTTTCTGCCGCAACGCCATGAAGCGCGGTGCCTTTAACCAAACGAACCAAAGCCGCGTCAATGCTCAGCGTCGGACGCTCCAGCCAGGCTTTGAAACGGTTACACACCGACTGTTCAAGCTCTTCACCAAAGAACCACTGACTATTAAGGCTGGTGCGTTCTTTTTCGGTTTCACCGATGACATGGCACAAATAGTCTGACAGCAGCAGAGAATTGACGTGGCGCTGTACCAGACGCTCAGAATTCATTGCCACCATCGGCGCAGGGATCACCGTTTCAAACGGCCAGAGAGGGTTAGCAAAAACCTGCCGATCGTGCGGGTTGCCTTTACATAACGTGTAAGAAATTGCGCGGGACTCTTTGCTACGCCCGGCACGCCCGGCACGCTGTAAATAGTTAGCGGGGTGCGGCGGGACGTTATTCATCACCACAGCAGAAATCCCGCCAATATCTACGCCCATTTCCATGGTGGTTGAACAGTTGAGAACGTTAAGCTGTCCGTTTTTAAACATACGTTCATAACTTTGCAGACGTTCGGATGATTGCTGGGCGGAATGCTCTGCCGTGCGGTAGTAAAATCCACCTTCAACGACGCGATCGTTAATGTCCGTCCAGAGGTTTTGCGAACGTAATTGCGCCACCAGAAGGTCCTGACCCAGCCAGTCACGAACTTTTCTTAACCCATCGACATAATCATCCTGAGAACGATCATGCTGCCAAATCTCAGGTAGCGTCACCGCCTGGGCGACAAAGGCGTCATATTGTGCACTGGTCAGCCGTTCAAACTGAATATGCATCGGCAGATAAGGCGTCAGGCCTCTGAAAGCCGTCGACAGTAATTTATTGGTTACCGGGCAAATGAAGGCTTTTTGAACCAGAGAGAATGTCAGATGCTCTTTAGGTAAATAAAAACGGTTGCCGTCAGATTTCAATACCGCTAATGACCCCGTCAACTGAAGCCATGCCTCTTTTAGCCACGCATTAACGATATCGATTGTGACCGTATTTACGCTGCTGAATTTAGCTCCGAGGATCAAAAGTTTGACCAGACGCTGCGTGACGTTACCGTGACGAATTTGCGGCCAGCGTTTAACCTGGTTGTCATCAGGCTCTTTCGAATCGGGATTACGGACAAATTTTGAAGAGAAACGGCTACCGATCCAGTTTTTCAGATCTTCGTCCAGCTGGGTGTAGTTGCTTTCCCTGACATAGAAATCCAGCGTGACCTTAAGAAAATCACGCCAGTCATCCAGAGTTAATCCTTTATCTTGCCAATGAGCAGGGATGCTATGCGCCTTCTCCAGCCCCAGATAACCCACCTGAACCAGCCCCTGTGTTTCCAGACTATTGGTGCGTTTCGGGCGCCGCATAAATTCACGGAAAAGCAGCATTTCAGCGAGTTTTAAAGGGCCACCATTTTCAGTGAAGATTTCAGGCTTGAGATAGTGGTTATACTGCAGGATAGGACCCTTGATATCCGCCTTATCTTTCAATTCCTTGACCATTTCAGGCCAGGAAAGAGAAATCAAAACCGCATCAACTTTTCCGCCAGTGGCGACCTGGATAGCGTGCTCTAAGCGCTCAGCTTGTTCTTCACGACGGATCGCTTCTTCCGGCATCCCCCAGTCATGAAGATTTTTCGCTTCTTCACGCGCCTGTGCTGCCATCTCAGTCAACTTCGTTACGTCAGCCAGGGCATTTGGTGCATGTGTTGACTGTTTCCGTTGGTGCCATCCAAGAATATCCACTACGCTGCCGCGCAAACGGCTACGCTCCGCTTCCTGCTGCATCCGCACCGCCATCCGTGCCGTTCCCTGACGGCTATCAGTGAATGTAATCAGTCGCCGCCCTCGTCCAGGCAAAGAAAGCGGGCCAACCCCCTCTTTACCTTCATCACTGATAAAGTCCTGACAATATTCCAGCACGGTAGGCACGATATTCGTCACATAAAAAGGCCCGCCTAGCAGTGCCCGCCGGAAGGGTTGTTTACCTTTACCCCCTCTATAACCGCAGTTGCTGGCACTACAGACCTGCTCAATATCATTCATCGCCAGCGGAATACTATCCGGGTTGACTACGCCAATACTCCGAGTCTGACGATCGAGGCGCTGCACGATATAGCCCATTTCGGTATTACATTCCGCGGCAATAATATGTGGTGGCTGGAATACCTGTTCTTTTTGAACTTTTTCACTCGAAGAGTCAAAATCATCAGGTGCTTCATCCTGCAGCGAAAACTCATCCCCGCCTTTATTATCCCACTGTACAAGCTTTCCTTTTTTATCCCGGGCAAGTAAATGCGGTTCATTACACTCATTACAGAACGCGAGTTCATAAACAGGGCTGCCACACTCGCAGTTTTGCCTCTGATTCACATACACATTGCCAAAAGGCCACCCTTTTTCCAGCGTAGTATTGTGTTTAGCAGAGCAATGTTTATCCACGCAGGCCCATATCCCCTGGGTATTACGCTGGAAAATATGCGCTCTGACTTTCAGAAATGCCGGTTCCTGCGCATTGGGAAGCGTGCCGGTACAGAGATCGAGCCAGCGCAAAATATCCTGCTGAGTGTATTGATGTTTTGTTAGCTCATTCAAACGCCAGGTCAGCGCATCAAGCTTCATCGGTCTGGGTTGACTCACAAGCATCTCACGGAGATGACGCGCTTGCGGAGAGTGGGTCAGCGCGGTATAGCGCTCAAGGCTAATACCCGCCCCATCAGAATCAGGAATATGCTCAAGCTCATCCAGGGATAAAGAAAGATGCTGGCACGGCTCCAGATCAGGAATGACACGGCTACCGCCCAGAACATCAATACGTTCCTGTGACACACCGGACAACTCAGATAAGAATTTTTTCAGCTGCTTTTCAGCATCACTTCCGGCAATAGTCGCCGATGTTGCAACAAAGCGAACATCATCAGGCGTAACGCCAAACGCCGTCATGACACGACGAAGTTGTAAAGCCAGTTCAGCAGCCTGGGATCCCACGTAGGTATGGGCTTCGTCCAGAACGATCCAGCGTAATGACTTTTCCGCTTTTGATTTCTGAATGATAGGTGCATCAACCTGACGCACCATCATGTATTCCAGCATGGTACCGTTTGTGACCAGAACAGGAGCTGGTTCCTCACGCATTTTCTCACGCGAAAGCACCTCGTTTGGCCGGTTTGCCTGCTCACTTTTTACTGAGGCATGCAGCTCTTCAGTATTGCCGTTATACAGACAGTACCGAATCCCGGCTCCAAAACCTCGGGTCCAGGCATCTAAACGTTCACGCTGTGAATTGATCAGGGCATTCAGGGGATAAAGAAAAAGGGCTCTAACGCCTATTAGTGGTTTTTTCCCGTTGTCCCGTAGTTCGCGATAAAGATCTTCCAGCACCGGAACCATGAAGCACTCTGTTTTACCCGAGCCCGTGCCGCTGGTCACAACCACCGAATGTTTTTTATCAAGTAATGCTTGCCAGCTGGCTAGCTGATGTGTGAACGGTTTCCAGGTTGAGCCAAAACGATAACGTCCGTTTTCTTCGTTATCGAGAGAATCAACAACCTCCTTACTCAGTAACGTTTGCTTTGTGGCAAGATCCCTCATCGTGAAATTTGACTCTTTCCAGCCAAATGTTTGTTCAAATACGGGAGAAGCCAGAAATGTTCCATCCTTTCCACATTCAGCCGCCATCTGCTGCGCAAGGTGCTCGCGAAGATGCGGGTTGGTTACGCCCATAATGCTCAGCGTAGCTTCCGTCGAACGAGATAACGACTGTTCAATCAGCGAAGAAAAATAGCGTGTAGTCATCCTTATTCCTTTTTATTTTTCAGCCACATTACGCAATAAGCAATACTGGAAAATGGCATTAAACCATCGCGAGTCAAAATCTCTGACTTGTCTTAAGAAAAATACGGCACCAGGTTTATTTTCAAAAACGCTGTCAAATGTTGTTTTACCGCAGGCAACAGCGGCAGCAAATATGGGGAGCAAAGTGACAGAATATCGGTAGCTGGTATCGGGTGAAATCTCTATAACAGGATCTTGTTGCGACGTGTACCAACGGAAAAGACCCGGCCCGCCAAACTCTGGCCAACGAGATTCACCATGTTCACGTAAGAGTTCCTGATACCACTCATGAATGATGCCTTTTATCATTTGTGTCGGAAAAGCTGGTGGTAATCTTCCCTGCTCGAACCATGTTTGCACCTCGCTGGCATAAGTTGGAAATGCAGTCCCTAATTGCTGGAACATTCGACCCAGCAACTTTATCTGCATTTCCTCCGGAGCACCTTTATGAGTCAGAAACGTTCGAAAACGCATTGCGGCATGTTTAACCTCAGTGATAGGCAAAAACTCCCAGAAAACAGGAAATTCGCTTTCAATACGGCTGAGATAATCAATGGACATCTCAAATTTAAACAGTGACATTGCCAATGCCTGTGGATGCTGGACCAAGGCACGCCATACCTCAAAGGTAGCCAGCGGTAAATATCCAAACTGATCGTATAAGTTACGTAAGAACTGCCAACCTGAATGTGCGGGGTCGCTTGCCATTTGTTCCAGAACTAACGTAATGGTATTTACATCCGCCCGAGGATTAAAAAGCTGCGTCGCTTTTTGCAGGGACTGTATTACCATAGTCTCGCTTTGGATTACCGGCTCACCTGCAATGTAACAAGGCCGAAATGAAGCTTCTTCACCTTGTTTGGGAACAACTAGCCATGGGCCATTATTTTGTATTGTCGAACTTAATTCGAATTCACCAACCGGAACACCTTCGCTCATTCTCGATACAAGTGGTATTGCTTTTCTTTCGGGCTCACTGAGTAACATAATAACGGGTGAAGGGATCTGCCCCGTACGATTGCTCACTGAATTAGCAAGAAGAAGCTGCATTTCCCGATCATACTCAAGGCTATATTTATAGCGTCTGATTTGCCAGGTAAAGGAACTACCTCCGCCCTCAATACGCATATCCACCGTTTGATCAATCCCTTTTTCCAGGGAAAGTAAATTGTCAATATGCTCTCTTAAGCTGTATAAAGTAAGCTCTACCGGGCTTTCTCCCGCACTATAGCGCCACTCATACCATGCCTGCATTCCGCTACGGGAGCGTAAACGCAGTTCAAGTTGGTATCGCGTAGGCTCACCATTTTTTCCGAAAAGGTATGCTCTGGCTCCCAGAAGATCGTTAATGGTTAAATTTTTTGGTAGAGGTTTGTCGTCTTTATCGAAGACAAGGCAACCTCGGGCAGGGAAAGGGAGAGAAATAACAATAGGATTTGCAGCAAGGTTTGGCGTTATTTGTAATAAAACCGATGCTGGAGGAACCCCCTCAGTTTTCATCATTATTTCTGTGCTACCGGGTAATCGCTTCCTATCAATCTCCAATAATTTTTCTTTCAAACTATACAAACAAGGATGTTTGGTAGTAATAATGATAGAACCTTCGTTTGCTTGTTCTCCATTTTTTATTTCCAGGCCAAAATCATTGGGAAGAATACCTATTTTCTTGCGCAGTAACGTTTCATTATTCTCGTTACGTACTGAAATAAACTGAGCACCCATTTTCTCTTGCACATCACAATTATCTATAAATGTGCCGTTGAAAAAACGTTTATAATGATGCGTTAATAGATTCTCAGAATTTTGGGAAATGCCAGGAACACCAAGGAAGAGCTCATCCGGGTAGCTTGTCCAGTTTAACCGCTTCCCCTGGAAAGAGAACCCTGTCTGGATAATCTGCTCTCTTCCTGTTTTTATCCGATACGTTTCACCGCCTTCAATCAGGATATCCAGGCGCCCTTTGACAATCAGAGCGCGGCATCCCAAAGCCGAAAAATCGGTTTCACAATCCTCGAGCTCTGAGGCCAGACAACCATCCTTTGGCAATACAATGAGCACATGGCTGCCACGTACACTGCAAGATGCTTGCCCTTGTAGCAACCATTCACTTTTATCAAAAACAAAAACTAATGGCACGTCGCCAACGGCAACCTCACTTCCTTCCAACAACCTGCTTCCGACAAGCATCCCTCCGGCTCTCGCCACAATAAACAAGCTGGCAGCGGGCTTTTTTCGAAAAAACTTAATTTCACGCTTACGAACTCTCATTTTCGCCTGTGAATTACTCAGCGTTGCATAGGCAGGCCCCAGGCTCGCAATTTCGTTACCATCTTCATAGATGGCAAGTTCGAAACGTGTTGTAGAAGGTGCACTATCAATCGAAAAACTCAGCTCTTCCGGAAGAGAAATGAGCGACTGTAAAGCCTCAGGATGATTTTCTGACCATAAGAACTGGCATAGGGTTGTTCTATTTTTTTGAAGGCGAGGTTTGGATTCAGTAGAAGCTGTTCGTAAAAGTCCATTAAGGAAACTGGTCCCTGTATCGTCATCGAGAGGAACAGGGAAACTGTCCCGCCACTTAGGATGAACACGGTCAAGTTCTTTTACGGGTTCTGTATGGTTACTCAGATCATATATTTGAACAAGCGAAACTAACTGTTCAGCCATACGACTAATAAGCTCGACTGAAGTATCCTCTTTAAAAACGACTGGCAGAAATGATTTTTCTACCGCTGCATGAACTAACGCAAACGTGGAAATGTTAGCAGACTGGGCCTGATCGTATTGATTGAGAATGAGAGAGAACATCGACTGAAAACGGCTATTGGACTCCTTCAACAATCTGAAAGGTAGACCGCCTTCACTGAATAAGGACCCTAAAAAATTCCGCCTTTCTGTATCATAGAACCGCACGGGGCGCCCCCAGTACTCGTCCAGGCCTCTAGGGATTATTTTCCCCATTTCCGAGGAAGATGCTGATACACCTATCGTTTTATAAATTGGATCCCATGCCCATCCACACTCCCTTTCATAATCTCTTCGATACCACTCTGAGCAGAACAATGTGAAACAGGCTGCATATCCTTTATCACTTTTGTAACCATCGGGTAACCCTATCGCCCTCAACAACCACTTCAATTCACCATATTCATCACTCGTTGCATGGTACTCATAAAGAGGGCGATTATCAGGTTTTCTTAAACTTCTACGATTTAGAAATTTGACTAACCATGGAGTACACTTAAGTATTGATATATGTTCTGTATGACTCAAAGTATGCTCCTTTTATTTTCATAATGAATAAATATGATAGGAAGATATTTTATATGGTGAAATAAAACTCAAAGCTGATCAGCGTACATCCTTTCCGCATAGACACCAACTCCAAATTTAAGTAGGTTCACTAATGAAAGACAGATAATGTTGACTTGAAAAAATCATTCAAATCATTCAAATCATTTGATTTAATAGAAAAACATACTAAGAAGATGTTAAGCTTTTATCTATAATTGAAAATGTAAATATCAGATACAACTATAGCAATGAATAGGCCCAGAAAGTTCAGAAAATCGATAAACCGGGAACTAATGAGTTGTTTTAATGGAAAACACACAAAAAGTCAGCTCTTAAGCGAGATGATTGTATCTTTTGGTGCGAAGATCAGCTCTCGGTTTCCATTCATGCCTTTGATCCTTTCCAGAATAGCTAAGGCCTGACGCGATAAGGGAACAAGATGGGGCGTCCGCATCTTTGAACCACGCTGTGAATGTTTAACACCTTCCAGCGGTTCACGCTCACTTGGAATCGTCCAAATGGCCGTTTCAAAATCTACTTCTGACCAGTGGACAAAACGCAGCTCGCTTGAACGGATGAAAATCAACAACGTGAGTTCGACTGACCCTGACCCCGAATATGCTCCAGTCATAATCAGGAATAACCAGCTTCATGTTGGTTGCATGTTCTGGCAACCGGCAGACTTTTCAGCAAATTCGGACGGGGTCATCCAGCCCAGCGCAGAATGAGGGCGTCTCTGGTTATAGTGTATGCGCTAGGCTTCGATTTTTCACCGTGCATCCTCCAGCGACATGAACCAGTTTTCGTTCAGACACTCCTGTCTCAGCCTGCCGTTGAACGACTCCACTGTGGCATTATCCGTTGGCGTTCCCGGTCGTGAGAAGTCTATACGGTTCCCTCTTTCGTACACCCATTTGTCCAGCATTTTCCCTGCAAATTCAGAGCCGTTATCGGTTTTCAGCAATTGTGGTAAGGGACGTCTGAGCTCAATGGCGTTCAGCATCTCTGCGACCTCCGCTGAGCGCAGATTCTGACCCACGCAAATCCCCAGACATTCGCGCGTGTAGAGATCAATGACCGTCAGCAGACGTAACCGACGCCCGTCAAATAAGGCGTCAGAGACAAAATCCATGCCCCAGACATGATTTGGATACAACCCCTGAGGCTGGTGCTGTCGCCACTGTGCCGATTTATTTCGGCGTGGGCGTTTGAGACGCAGGGACAGACCCTGCTCGCGATAAAGTCGGTAAATACGTTTATGATTATCCCGTCAGCCCTCCCGCCTGAGCATGACGTGAACCCTGCGGTAGCCATAGTGGACCCGGGTTTCAGTGATCTCCCTGATACGAAGGCGTAGCGCGCTGTCGTCTGCCGCCACAGAACGGTAGCGGAATGAGCTGCGGCTGATCCGTAGCGCAAAACAGACCTGCCGCTCGCTGGCTCCATAGCGTGCCTGCAGGTCCCGGCCCCATTCGCGCAGACGTGCCAGCATCAGTTCTTTTTTGCCAGCACATCCTGCAGCATGTCCTTGTCGAGGCTGAGATCGGTAACCAGCTTCTTCAGCCTGAGATTCTCTTCCTCAAGTTGTCACATGTGCTTCAGTTCAGAAGGGGAAATCCCGCCGTATTTTTTTCGCCAGGTGTAAAACGTGGCATCGGAGATGCCCAGCTTACGGCAGACTTCGGACACGCTCGTACCCAGTTCGGCCTGTTTCAGGGCAAAGACAATTTGCTCTTCGGTGAATCGTGACTTTTTCATCGGCACAACCTCCGCTCAGGGAAGTAGTCATCATGCCGGAATTCTGTTTCTGAATGGAGCAGGATCTCGGGTCAGGGTCAGTCTGTATGGGTACAAACATTATCGAACCGAGATATACCCGCAGTTGTACCCGCATCAGTAAGTTGATGTAGATTGAATCAGGTTGACTTAGGTTGAGTGAAAAAGCGAGGAAAGCCTTGCAGACACTGAATTCCAGACACAAAAAAAGCCGCCCTTGAGCGACTTGATTGTATCTTTTGGTGCCGAAGGCCGGACTCGAACCGGCACGTATTTCTACGGTTGATTTTGAATCAACTGCGTCTACCGATTTCGCCACTTCGGCACTGAAGGGATACGGAAACGTTGTGGATTATACCTGTCGATGGCCGCCATGCAAGCGCCAGCATGTGTCAGACTCGCTAAGTGTTGAAAAAAACAGCGTTTAGTCCCTCAGCGCCCCGCAATATACCGCCGCCGCCACCTCCCTCACCCCTCCTTCTGCCAAGCGCCCACCCGCCCGATGCTCTACACTTTCTGTTTATCTGAACCAGGCCAGACAACGCACACTACGCCAAACCAAGGAAACCGTCATGAGCACCATTAAAAGCTACGCCGCCAAAGAAGCGGGCGCCGACCTGTCGCTATGGGAATACGACGCGGGCGAACTGCTGCCCCAGGACGTCGAAGTGCAGGTTGAATACTGCGGGATCTGCCACTCTGACCTGTCGATGATCGACAACGAATGGGGCATGTCGAGCTATCCGCTGGTTGCCGGCCATGAAGTGATCGGCCGCGTCTCAGCGCTGGGTAGCGCGGCGCAGAATAAAGGACTGAAGATCGGCCAGAAGGTAGGGATCGGCTGGACCGCCCGCAGCTGCGGGCACTGCGATGCCTGTATCAGCGGCAACCAGATCAACTGCCTGGAAGGCTCGGTACCGACCATCATCAACCGCGGCGGCTTCGCCGATAAACTACGCGCCGACTGGCAATGGGTGATCCCCCTGCCGGAAAGCATCGACATCGAATCCGCCGGCCCTATGCTCTGCGGCGGCATCACCGTCTTTAAACCCCTGCTGATGCACCGCGTCACCGCCACCAGCCGCGTCGGCGTCATTGGTATCGGCGGCCTGGGCCACATCGCCATCAAACTGCTGCACGCCATGGGCGCGGAAGTCACTGCTTTCAGCTCGAACCCGGCGAAAGAGCAGGAAGTGCTGGCAATGGGTGCCGATCGTGTAGTCAACAGCCGCGATCCGCAAGCCTTAAAAGCACTGGCCGGCCAGTTTGACCTGATCATCAACACCGTCGCGGTAGACCTCGAATGGCAGCCGTACTTTGAAGCGCTGGCCTACGGCGGCAACTTCCACACCGTCGGCGCGGTGATGAAACCCCTGCAGGTCCCGGCCTTTACCCTGATTGGCGGCGACCGCAGCATCTCCGGCTCGGCCACCGGTAACCCGTCTGAACTGCGCAAGCTGATGAAATTCGCCGGGCGCAGCAAAGTTGCCCCGACCACCGAACTGTTCCCAATGTCGCAGATCAACGACGCCCTGAAGCACGTGCGCGATGGCAAAGCCCGCTACCGCGTGGTGCTGAAGGCCGACTTCTAAGCGCGACGCTCCCCTGCCGGGTGCCCCTTGCGCCCGGCATTGTGCTGCCACTTCATCAAACCGTCATCTCCCCGCCATCCCTTTGCAGTCATTCGTTCCCACAATCCGGGCTTCCACAAACGCCTGAACGAGACGTCTGCCACCATGAGAAAAACCTGGCTCCCCTGGCTGATACTGTCGCCTTCTCTGCTGTTTTTACTGCTGTTTACCTGGTTCCCGCTCGGCCGTTCGGTGTACGACAGCCTGTTCGACACCCGCATGGCCAGCGACGGCGCGCCCTTCGTCGGGCTGGATAACTTCGCCCGCCTGTTTGCCGATAACGTCTTCTGGCAATCGCTGCTCAATAACCTGCTCTACATCCTGCTGACGGTGATCCCCGGCGTCACCCTGGCCCTGCTGCTGGCGGTAGCCCTCAGCGAAAACCACCGCGTGAACCGCTGGCTGCGCACCGCCTTCTTCTTCCCGATGATCATCCCGATGGTCAGCGCCGCCGCGCTGTGGCTGTTTATCTTTATGCCTGGCCTCGGCCTGCTTGACCACTATCTGGCAAAGCTCTTCGGCCCGATGAACACCAACTGGCTGGGGCACAGCAACAGCGCGCTGCTGGCGCTGGCGCTGATTGGCGTGTGGAAGTTTGCCGGCTACTACATGCTGTTTTTCCTTGCCGGGTTGCAGAGTATCCCGGCCTCCACTCGCGAAGCGGCGATAATGGAAGGGGCCACCCGCAGCCAGGTGTTCTTTAAAGTCACCCTGCCGCTGCTGCGCCCGACTCTCAGCTTCGTCATCACCACCGCGCTGATCTACTCCATCACCCAGATTGACCACGTGGCGGTGATGACCCGCGGCGGGCCGGACAACGCCACAACCGTGCTGCTCTACTACATCCAGAATCTGGCGTGGGATACCCACGACCTCGGCAAAGCCTCAGCCGCCACCTTCCTGACGCTGGCCGGGCTGTTCGCCTTCTCGTTGATCAACCTGAAACTGCTGGAGAAAGGAGCGCACTATGAGCGCTGAAGCCTCACCGCCGCTGCTGCGAGAGCAGCAGCGTTCGCAGCCGCTGTGGCTGCGCCTGCGTCGTTCACAGCCGTTCACCCTCAGCGTGCTGATGGCCTGCCTGGCGCTGCTGTGGGTCAGCCCGCTGCTGTGGATGCTGGCGACCGCCTTCAGCGCCACCACCTTCGGCGAAGACATGGCCTCGCTGCTGCCGCGCCCGCCGCTGACCCTCGATAACTTCCGCGACGCCTGGGCCAGCGCCGACTGGCTGAGCCTGTACGCCAACACTCTGATCTTCACCTTCGGCACCTTCATCGTGCAGCTGTTCACCATCACCACCGCCGGGTACGTCTTCGCCTGCCACGAGTTCCGCGGCAAACAGACGCTGTTCCTGCTGTTCCTGGTGCAGCTGATGATCATGCCGGTAGTGATGATGGTGCCGAACATGCTGACCCTGAAAACCTTCGGCCTGCTCAACACCCTCACCGGGGTGATGATGCCCTACTTCACCTCGGCGTTCGGCGTGTTTCTGATGCGCCAGGCGTTCCTCGCCATCCCCAAAGAGCTGGAAGAAGCCGCCCTGATGGAGGGCTGTCGTTGGTGGCAGGTGCTGTTCCGCGTGCTGCTGCCGATGTCCTGGCCGTCGGTGCTGGCCTTCGCCACCGTCAGCATTACCTACCACTGGAACGAGTATCTGTGGCCGCTGATGATGCTCAACGATCCCGATAAACAGGTGCTTACCGTGGGGCTGGTCTCCTTCGCTATGGGCGCTGAATCCGGCGGCCAGTGGGGCACCATCGGCGCCGGTACCTTAATGGTCTGTCTGCCGCTGATGCTGGCGTTCATCCTTTTCCAGAAACAGTTCCTGCGAAGCTTCGGCTTCTCCGGGATCAAATAAGGAGTTATCTATGCTGTTAGCGCAAATCTCGGATACCCACTTTCGCAGCCACGGTCAGAAGCTGTATGGCTTTATCGATGTGAACGCCGCCAACGCCGACGTGGTCTCCCAGCTGAACGCCCTGCCCGAGCGCCCGGACGCGGTGGTGATCAGCGGCGATATCGTCAACTGCGGCCGCCCGCAGGAGTACGAGGTAGCCCGCCAGATCCTCGGCAGCCTGGACTATCCGCTGTACCTGATCCCCGGCAACCACGACGACAAAGCGCTGTTTCTGGAATACCTGCAGCCGCTGTGCCCGCAGCTCGGTAACGATGCGCAGAACATGCATTACGCGGTGGACGATTTTGCCACCCGCCTGCTGTTTATCGACTCCAGCCGCGCCGGCACCTCCAAAGGCTGGCTGACCGACGAGACCATCAAATGGCTGGAAGCCCAGTTGTTCGACGGCGGCGACAAACCGGCCACGGTCTTTATGCACCACCCGCCGCTGCCGCTGGGCAACGCCCAGATGGATCCCATCGCCTGTGAAAACGGCTACCGCCTGCTGGGGCTGGTTGAGCGCTTCCCTTCGCTGACGCGCATCTTCTGCGGCCATAACCACAGCCTGACCCTGACCCAATACCGCCAGGCGATCATCTCCACTATCCCCGGCACCGTCCATCAGGTGCCCTATTTTCATGAAGACAGCCGCCCGTACTACGACCTGTCGCCAGCCTCGTGCCTGATGCACCGTCAGGTCGGCGAGCAGTGGGTCAGCTACCAGCACCCGCTGACTCACCACGCCGGACCGTGGCTGTATGACGAAAACATTAGCTGCCCAACGGAAGAGCGTTAATCCTCATGCTTAGTTTGCAAAACATCAGTAAGCGCTTTGACGGCAAACCGGCGCTCAACGCCCTCTCCCTCGACATTCACGACGGCGAGTTTGTGGTGCTGGTCGGCCCCTCCGGCTGCGGCAAAAGCACGCTGCTGCGGCTGCTGGCCGGGCTGGAGCCGGTGAGCGAAGGCGAGATCTGGCTGCACAACGAAAACATCACCGCCCTGTCGCCGCGCGAGCGCAACTTCGCGATGATCTTCCAGAACTACGCGCTGTTTCCGCATCTGTCGGTGCAGGACAACATCACCTTCGGTATGAAGGTGCGTAAGGAAGACAAGGCCAGCTGGCAGCCGCGAGTAGATAAAGTCGCGCAGATGCTGCAGCTGGAAAGCCTGCTGGACCGCAAACCGGCGAAGCTCTCCGGCGGCCAGCGTCAGCGGGTGGCGATGGCCCGCGCCATCGTGCGCAATCCGCGTCTGTTTCTGATGGACGAGCCGCTCTCCAACCTCGACGCGCGGCTGCGCAGCGAGGTACGCGACAGCATTATGGATCTCCACCAGCAGCTGAAAACCAGCACCGTCTACGTAACCCACGACCAGACCGAAGCGATGTCGATGGCCGACCGTATCGTGGTGATGAACGGCGGTCAGGTGCAGCAGGTTGGGCGGCCGGAGCACCTCTACGCCCATCCGGCCAACCTGTTTGTTGCCGGGTTTATCGGCTCGCCGGCGATGAATCTGCTGTCGCTGCCCTGTGCCGACGGCCAGGTTCAGCTCGGCGAACTGCGCTACCCGCTGCCGTCGTACTCCCGCGACGAATCCCGCGTCTGGTTTGGCATTCGTCCCGAACATATCAGCGATCGCGTGGAAGAAGGCCATATGCGCCTCTCCGCCACCGTGCTGCAACGCGAACTGATGGGCGCCGATTATCTGCTCCACGTCAGCACCCCCATCGGCACCCTGCGCTTTAGTCGCCGCCACCGCGGCACGGTGCCGGAGAAAGGCGACACGCTGACCCTCGGCTTCGCGCCTGCCGATATTCATCTCTTTCATGCTGAGCACCAGCACAACTTAATGAGCCTGTGAATCAGGCATTTACTCCAGGAGATTGACCATGCTTAAAACCCTGACGGCGGTCGGGCTTTCACTCGCCCTCTGCGGCAGCGCGCTGGCGAAAGAGAAGATCGATTTCATGTTCCCGGCGCCGGTCGACGGCAAGCTGACCATGGAGATGACCCGGGTGATCAAAGCCTTTAACGACGCGCAGCAGGATGTCGAAGTGCGCGGGATCTTCACCGGCAACTACGACACCACCAAGATCAAGGCCGAGTCGGCGCAGAAGGCCGGGCAGCCGCCGGCGCTGGTGATCATGTCCGCTAACTTCACCACCGATCTGGCGCTGAAAGATGAGATCCTGCCGATGGACGAGCTGTTTAAATATGGCGACCAGAAGGCCGGCGATTTCCTGGTGCAGGATTTCTGGCCAGCGATGCACAAGAACGCCCAGGTAATGGGCACCACCTATGCGATCCCGTTCCATAACTCGACGCCGATCCTCTATTACAACAAAACGCTGTTCGATCAGGCCGGGATTAAGCAGCCGCCACAGACCTGGGCCGAGCTGCTGGCAGATGCCAAAAAGCTGACCGACGAGAGCAAGGGCCAGTGGGGGATCATGCTGCCGTCGACCAACGACGACTACGGCGGCTGGATTTTCTCGGCTCTGGTGCGGGCCAACGGTGGCAAATATTTCAACGAAGATTACCCGGGTGAGGTGTACTACAACGCGCCGACCACCATCGGGGCGCTGCGCTTCTGGCAGGATCTGATCTACAAAGACAAAGTGATGCCCTCCGGCGTGCTGAATTCAAAGCAGATCAGCGCCAGCTTCTTCTCCGGCAAAGTGGGCATGGCGATGCTGAGCACCGGCGCGCTGGGCTTTATGCGTGAGAACAGCAAGGATTTTGAGCTGGGCGTGGCGATGCTGCCGGCAAAAGAGCAGCGGGCGGTGCCGATCGGCGGCGCCAGCCTGGTGAGCTTTAAAGGTATTTCCGAGGAACAAAAAAAGGCGGCATATCAGTTCTTAACCTATCTGGTCAGCCCGCAGGTGAACGGCGCCTGGAGCCGCTTTACCGGCTATTTCTCGCCGCGAAAAGCCGCCTACGATACTCCGGAAATGAAAGCCTATTTACAGCAGGACCCGCGCGCGACGATTGCGCTGGAGCAGCTGAAGTACGCCCATCCGTGGTACTCCACCTGGGAGACCGTCGCCGTGCGTAAAGCCATGGAAAACCAGCTGGCCGCAGTGGTCAACGATGCCAAAGTGACCCCGGAAGCCGCGGTACAGGCCGCCCAGAAAGAGGCCGACGCGCTGATGAAGCCCTACGTCGATAAAACCGCCCTGGCGCAACAGCAGTAACCCTTGCCCTTCCCGGTGGCGCTGCGCTGACCGGGCTACCAGCCCACCACCGCCTGAAGTGAGTAGCCCGGACACGCGCAATGCGCCGCCTCCGGGATGCAACACTCCCCGGTGGCGCTGCGCTGACCGGGCTACCAGCTCACCACCGTCTGAGGTGTAGTAGCCCGGACAGGCGCAATGCGCCGCCTCCGGGATGCAACACTCCCCGGTGACGCTGCGCTGACCGGGCTACCAGCTCACCACCGTATGAAGTGAGTAGCCTGGACAGGCGCCACGCACCGCCTCCGGGATAACTCACTCCCCGGTGGCGCTGCGCTGACCGGGCTACCAGCCCACCACTGTCTGAAGTGAGTAGCCCGGACAGGCGCAATGCGCCGCCTCCGGGACAAAACTATCCCCCGAAACTACCGCCAGCCGTTTGATTTTTCAGCGTAAAAAGGGTACGTTTTCCCTCTTCCCCCTAGCGTGAGCGGTCGTGCATTATGCCTATTATTCAGTCTGTTGAACGTGCCTTGACGATCCTCGACCTGTTTAACGAACAGGCCACGGAGCTCAAGATCACCGATATCAGCAAACAGATGGGCCTCAGTAAAAGCACCCTCCATTCGCTACTCAAAACGCTACAGCTACACGGCTATATCGACCAGAACCCGGAGAACGGCAAATACCGCCTGGGCATGAAGCTGGTCGAACGCGGTAATTTTGTGGTGGGGACTATCGATATCCGTCAGAAGGCTAAAAGCTGGCTGACCGAACTGTCACAGCACACCGGGCAGACCACCCATCTCGGTATCCTTGACGGTCGCGAAGGGGTTTATATCGAAAAAATCGAAGGCAAGCTCGCCGCCATCGCCTACTCGCGCATCGGCCGGCGCTTGCCGATCCACGCCACGGCGATCGGCAAGGTGCTGGTCGCCTGGCTCAGCGAAGCCGAACGCCAGCCCCTGCTGGAAGGCTATCAGTACACGGCTTTCACTCCCGCGACCATCACCTCCCGCGAGGCCCTGCTGGCGGCGCTGGCGCAAACCCGCGCCAACGGCTATGCCCTCGATAGCGAAGAGAACGAACAGGGCGTGCGCTGCGTGGCGGTTCCGGTGTGGAACCATGAATCGCGCGTTATTGCCGCCCTGAGCCTGTCAACGCTCACCTCCCGCGTCGATGACGACGAGCTCGCCTGCTTTCGTGCCCTGCTGGAAAGCGCCGGGCGCCAACTGTCGATCGCGCTGGGCTACCCGGCCTGAGGCGTTATCCAGCAACCGGATCATAGCTGAAGTAGTCAAAATCGGCGTAGCACCCGTCGCCGCTGATATCCTCGCAGTGCAGGCCAACAAAGGCACCGGTAAAGAATCCGCGCCCGCCGATATAGTCATCCGACAGCTTCCAGGCGGCATAATCAACCGGCACGGTGTGCCACTGCTCACCGTCAAACGAGTAGCTGTAGCGATAGACAAGATGGTCAACGTCAACCCGCAGCCACACGCTCTGCGCCGTTTCCGGGACCGCAATCGGCTGCTCGTGCAGCGGCCATGACGGCACGTTGTGGTCCAGCTGCAGCACTTTTATCGTCCGCCCTCGGCCCTCTTCGAAATCCACAAAGCAGTAGCTCCAGTTTTTGCTGTTGTAATAGCAGGTCAGGCCGGCGCTCTGCTGGAAGTTCTCCGGGGAAAATTCCATGCGCGTTTCGGCGCGGAAGGCCGAGTGCTGCCAGCGCCGGGCCACCGTCGACTGGGTAAAGGTGGAGTTAAGCGAATCGTTGCCATACAGCCGCAGAAAGCCCGAACGCGCGCTGAGCGAGCCTAAAGTGTCGTCAAACGGGATACGCAGCGTCTGCAGGTGCGGATCGAGAATCGGGCCACTGAAATCATCCCGCCAGTGCTCGCTGGCGACGGCGCGGCTTTCGGTCATCTGCGGCCCCTGCACGGTTAGCTGCGCGTGCTTGCCCCCTTCCACCGACGGCCAGCCATCGTGCCAGGCGATGCGCGCGATCCCTGTTTCACGCCCGAGCGAGCAATATCCGCGCCCGCCGGAAGCCAGCAGCGGCACGCCGGGCAAACGCTGCGGACGGCTGGTGAGATAGGCCATGTACCATTCGCCGGTGTGGGTCTCCAGCAGCGAACCGTGGCCGCTTTTCTGCAGCGGGTTCTCTGGCAGATGCCAGCTGGTCATCATCGTGCCGTCCGGGTGCAGCTCATACGGGCCGTCGATGTTTTTAGCCCGCAGCACCACCACCGCATGCTCGTAGCTGGTGCCGCCCTCGGCGACCAGCAGATAGTACCAGCCGTCTTTCTGGTACAGATGAGCGCCTTCGGTGTAACGCAGCGCCGTACCGGTAAACAGGGTTTTGCGCGTTTTCGCCAGCGTCTGGGTCTGGGGGAAGAACTCCTGCATCACGATGGTACAGTGCGGATCGCTGTGGTGGCGCGGCCCCCACGGGCGATAAATATAGTACTTACGCCCGTCGGTATCGTGGAACAGCGACGGGTCGAAACCGCCGTTGCCCATGGCGACAGGCTCGCTCCACGGCCCTTCAATGGACGGCGCGGTGACCAGATAGTTGCGGCCGTTTTTCCACGGTGAATCCACAATTTTGACATCGGTATACAGCAGCCAGAACTGCCCATCGGCATAGCTCAGGCACGGCGCCCAGATGCCGCCGGAGTCCGGGTTGCCCTTCATGTCCAGCTGCGACACGCGATCCAGCGGGGTGCTCACCAGCGACCAGTTTTTCAAATCTCGCGAATGGTAAATGCGCACGCCCGGAAACCACTCGAAGGTAGAGGTGGCAATGTAGTAATCCTCCCCCTGGCGACACATCGACGGGTCCGGGTTAAACCCGGTCAGAATCGGATTGGTAATCGTGTACATAGTGGCTCCTTCTTAGGAATTGGATGTCGCGGCGGCGTTGGCAGGAATACCCTCTTCCTGCACCGAGCGATGCTTACGTAATTGCTGGCTGATGGCCTCCACGCGGGCATCGGTCAGCTTGTAGAGTGACAGCATGATGAACATGCCGACGTAGAGCACCACCGGCACCACGCAGAACAGAATTTTGATGGTGGAAAGCACCTCCACCGGCTGCACGCTGTTGCTGGCGGAGTAGTTAACGAAGGCCAGGATCCAGCCCACCACCGCGCCACCGATCGCCAGGCCAATCTTCAGGCTGAACAGGTAAGTCGAGAACACCAGCCCGTCGAGGCGCCGCCCGCTGCGGCTCTCTTCGTAATCCACCACGTCGGAGGCCATCAGCCACTGCAACGGCGTAGTGGTGTTAAAGACAAACAGGAACACAATGTTGAGGGCAAAAATCAGCGCAATATGTTCGGCCGGCACCACAAAAATCAGCAGGCTGATCAGCGAGTAGATCACGATAATCGCTTTAAACGCCTTCACCCGGTCGAAGCGGCCTAACAGGCGCGACGAGGCCAGCGAGCCGAACATGGTGGCAATGCTGCCGTACAGCAGAAACTGCATCGCCAGTTCCGGATGGTCCATCACATATTTGACGAAATAGAGCGTCGCCCCGCCGCGTACCACGTTGGAACAGGTCGCCATCATTTTGAAGGTACACATAATGCGCCACTGGGTGTTACCGAACAGCAGCCGGAGATCTTTCGCCACCGACGAACCAGGCTGCACCTCGAAGGTGTAGCGCTCTTTGGTGGTAAAGAAGCACACGTACAGCAGCACCACGCCGGTCAGCCCCAGCACGCACATCGCGCCAAAGTAGCCCAGTTGCTCGTCCCCTTTACCGATGATGCCCACCAGCGGCAGCGCAATCCCGCTAATTGCCAGCGAGCCTGCCGCGGCGAGGAAGAAACGCCATGATTGCAAGGCATGACGCTCTTTGGGATCGGCGGTAATCACCCCCGGCATCGCGCAATACGGCACGTTGACGAAGGTGTACACCAGCGTCAGCAAAATGTAGGTCACGCAGGCATAGATAATCTTGCCCTGGGCGGAAAAGTCCGGCGTGTAGAAGGTCAGCATGCAGACGATACCGAACGGGATCGCCCCCCACAACAGGAACGGTCGGAACTGGCCGTGACGGGTACGGGTGCGGTCCACCAGCAGGCCCATCAGCGGATCGGTCACGGCATCCAGCACGCGGGAAACTAAAAACAGCGTGCCCATAATGCCCGCGGAGAGGCCAAACACATCGGTATAAAAATAGGCCAGCAGGAACATCGTGGCCTGCCAGACAAAGCCACAGGCGGTATCGCCCAGGCCGTAGCCGATTTTATCTTTCATGGTTAATTGCATATTTATCCCCAACCCTAAAGAGTGGAATAGAGCAAACGTCAGAGTCCTGAAACAGGAATAAATTTCTGTTGCCACATCAGGAATACACCCATCATTCGTGTGCTTATGGTTCACGTTTTCGTGTTAACAGAGTGTAAGAAGATGCGCATTTTTACGGCAATGACCATTTTTAATTTATGAATTATGTTTTTTGGTTTTTGTGATTACCATCGTTATAAAAATGACGCCGCGATAAAATAGTTAAGCTTTTATTTTTAACAAGTTATGAAATAACAAAAAATTCATAAAAATATTTATTTCAGGCAGCGAAAAGCCGCCCGCGGAATATTTCCGCAGACGACTAACGGGCGATACTTTATTTAAATGCCGAGGGCTTTTTTCCCGGCGTTAATCACCTCAATAATTTTATCGGTATCATATATACAGCCTTTCCAGGTACCGCCGCTGACCGACTGTAACGCCGCCCATAAACGGGTATCGTCCGGTAAAAAATCGTGGGCATGCAGTTCGGGATGCGCAGCGCGAGCCGCCAGTTCCCGCGCCCCTTCTTCCGGCGTCAGCCGCTGCTGCGCGGTGCCGATAAAGTTCACGCTGCCGGTCAACGCCAGCCTGTCGACCGCAATCTCAATCACGTCGTTATCGCGCAGTTTACCGATAGGCCCGCCCGCCAGCGCTTCCGGGGCAACGTGACCAAAGCAGGCGCCGGTCGATACGCCGGAAAAACGGGCATCGGTAATCAACGACACCGTTTTTCCCCACGACACATGCTTTAACGCCGAGGTGAGCTGGTAGGTCTCTTCCATGCCGGTGCCGGACGGGCCGCCGCCGATCACCACCATGATATCGCCCTGTTCAATCTCGCCGTTTTTAATCGCCTTGATCGCCCGCGCTTCCGACACAAACACCCGCGCCCGCCCGGTATGACGATAAACACCATCTTCGCCCACCACCGACGGGTCGATGGCCGTGGCTTTGATCACCGACCCTTCCGGCGCAATATTGCCCACCGGGAAAGCCACCGTGGAGGTCAGCCCTCTGGCCTGCGCGCGGGCTGGCGGAAGGATCACATCATCCGGATCGACGCCATCCTGCTCGCGCAGGCACTGGCGGAATTTCTCACGCCGCTCGGAGGTCTGCCACCAGTCGAGATTTTCCCCGACCGTCTGCCCGGTGACCGTCATTGCATCGAGATGCAGCAGCCCCAGATCGCGCAGATGCAGCATCACTTCCGGCACCCCGCCGGCGAGGAAAGCGCGCACCGTCGGGTGGTAGTCCGGGCCGTTCGGCAGCACGCTGACCAGCCGCGGGACCTTACGGTTGA
Source organism: Klebsiella sp. R390 (assembly GCF_051131745.1). NCBI lineage: Bacteria > Pseudomonadati > Pseudomonadota > Gammaproteobacteria > Enterobacterales > Enterobacteriaceae > Klebsiella > Klebsiella sp. R390. Next base: position 2,121,373 of record NZ_CP180445.1, read on the forward strand.
TGCGCGTCCAGTGCTCAACGTCCGGAATAGTACAGCCCGCCGCGTGGGCGATAGCAGGAATATGCAGCAACAGGTTGGTGGAGCCGCCAAACGCCGCGTGGATAACCATGGCGTTTTCAATCGCTTTGTCGGTCAGAATATCGCGGGTGGTGATGCCCCGGTTATCCAGTTCACTCACCGCTCTGGCCGACTGACGGGATATTTCCAGCCATACATCTTGTCCCGACGGCGCCAGCGCCGAGTGCGGCAGCGCCAGCCCGAGGGCTTCTGCCACCACCTGCGAGGTGCCCGCCGTTCCTAAGAACTGGCAGCCGCCCCCCGGTGAAGCGCAGGCCCGACAGCCCAGCTCGGCGGCCTCCTGCAACGACAGTTCGTGGTTGGCGTAGCGTGCGCCAATGGTTTGTACTTTCCCGGCATCTTCCCCGAAGGTTGGCGGCAGCGTCGCACCGCCGGGAACCAGAATGGTCGGCAGATCGTGCATCGCCGCCAGGGCAATCATCGTCGCCGGCAGACCCTTGTCGCAGGTCGCCACGCCAATCACCGCCCGGCGCGTTGGCAGCGAGCGGATCAGGCGGCGGAACACAATGGCCGCGTCGTTGCGGTACGGCAGCGAGTCAAACATGCCATGGGTGCCCTGGGAGCGGCCATCGCACGGGTCGCTGACGAAGGCGGCGAACGGGATCCCACCGTTGCGGGTGATCTCTTTTGCTGCCGCCTGCATTTGCAGGCCAATCTCCCAGTGCCCGGTGTGGTAACCCAGCGCCACCGGGCGCCCGTCTCCGGCGCGAATACCGCCCTGAGTGCCGATGATCAGCACCTCTTTGCCGGTAAGCTTGTTGGCGTCCCAGCCCATCCCGGCGTTTTGCGTCATGCCGAACAGATTACCGCTCGGCGACTCCATCAGCATTTGCGGGGTCAGCGGCAGCGCCCCCTGTGGGCCGGCGGCATGGGTGATAACCGCGTAAAAAGCATCGTCCTGGGCCGTGAATATCGTCTCAATCGCCATCTTATTTTTCCGGTTCAGCAGAGTCTGAGCTGTTGCAGCAAGGTTTTAAGCTGCCTTTTTTTGCTTTCGTCCAGCGCCGAGGCCGGCGGCAGTACATGCGTCGAGACCGGACGTCCGCACAGCACGACCGCCTCTTTAATTACGTTCACGAACGGCGTATCCAGCTGGTACATCTGGGGGATCTGCAGCAGCGTCTGATGATACTGTGCCGCCTGCGCCAGGTCGCCATCACGGAACGCCTGCAGCAGCTTCACCGATACCTGCGGGGCAAAGTTGCCGCTGGCGGAGATAGCGCCGTCGCCACCAAGCAGCAGGGTATTGAACAGGTGGTCGTCGTAACCGCACAGTACCGAGAAGTGTGGATGCGCGGCTTTCACCGTCTGGACCATGCTGCGCAGATGCGCCACGGAGTCGATGGTGTCTTTGATACCGACGATATTGCGCCGCGAATCGGCGAGGGTTTTGACCAGCGCCGGCGTCAGATCCTGGCCGCTCAGCGCCGGGAAGTTATAGAGGATCACCGGCAAGGTGACGCTGTCGGCTACCTGCTGGAAGTAGTGGATCAGGTTCTGTTCCGAGACTTTCCAGTAATAGGGGTTAATCACCACAATGCCGTCGGCCCCCACCTGCTGCGCGTGCTGGCTGAGCTCAATCGTCTCCCGGGCGTTGGTGCCGCCGGTCCCGATGAGCACCGGCACCCGGCGATCCACGTGGGCGACCGCAAATGCCGCAATGGTTTTACGCTCTTCGGCGTTGAGCTGCGAGAACTCCCCGCCGCTGCCCAGAAAGAACAGGCCGTCCACGCCCGCGGAGATCATATCGTCGATCAGCGCGGCGGTGCCCTGAGGATCGAACTGGCCATCGGCGCTAAAAATAGTGGAGACAGGAGGAATAATCCCCGAGAACTGCGCGGTTTGCTGCATGAGATCTCCTTGCTAAATCATTTTGTTCTACATTATAGAACAGTGTTCTTTTATATAAGATTCATACTATGCCGCCGACAAAGGGAAGGTAAATGGGCTGAAAGCCGGAAGTGTGTATTTTTCAGGCTGGATCACAAAATGCTGCAACGTAGATGATTTATAGCCATCAGAAACGCCCCGGAGGCGGCGCGTAGCGCCTGTCCGGGCTACAGGCCCCCAGACGGCGGTGAGCCGGTAGCCCGGTCAGCGCAACGCCACCGGGGAAAATCGGTTCGGTCTGATTAGCGAGTATTGTGGTGATAAGCGTGAAGGGGAAAAAAAGCAGGCCACACCGGGGCGTGGCCTGAAAATGGATCAACGATTAGATTCCTGCGGTTTCACGAATGTACTGTCGTGCCTTCAGCGCATATTCGAACGGGTTTGCCAGCGCCGGATCCTGCTCGGCTTCCACCACCATCCAGCCGCGGTAGCCAAAATCATCCAGCAGTTTAAATACCGGACGGAAGTCGATCACCCCATCGCCGGGCACGGTGAAGGTGCCTTTTTTCACCCCATCAAGGAATGACAGCCCTTCACGACGCACCTGCTCAATCACTGCCGGGCGCACATCTTTCAGGTGCACGTGATTGATGCGCGGCAGGTATTTTTCGAGGATCGCCAGCATCGGCGCTTCGCCACCTTCGGAATACCAGGCATGGCCGGTGTCGTACAGCAGGAACACCTTGTCATCCACCAGCGACATAAATTTGTCGATCTCTTCCGTAGTCTGAATACCGGTTCCCATATGGTGGTGCAGACAGACCTGCATCCCTTTTTCAGCGGCCAGACGCCCCAGGGTGTTGTAGCCCTCGGCAACCCGCTGCCACTCTTCTTCGCTGAAGCAAGGTTTGACCTCTCCCAGAATCGGCTTTTCCAGCCCCTGGATGCTGCCGCTTTGCTCGGAGCAGCCAATCACCTTCGCCCCCATCGCATGGAGGAAGTTCATGTGATTCACAAACTCGTCGATGGTCTTTTCCCGCTGCCCGTTGGCAAAAAAGGTGCTGAACCAGGCGTTGCAGATCTGGATACCGCGCAGATCGAGCATCGGCTTCAGGACCGCCGGATCGCGCGGGTATTTGCTGCCCACTTCACTTCCGCTAAACCCGGCCAGCGCCATTTCACTGACCGTCTGCTGGAAGGTGTTTTCGCTGCCCAGTTCGGGCATATCGTCGTTGGTCCAGCCAATCGGGGCAATCGCCAGTTTCACATTATCTTTGTTCATGTTAATGCTCCTGCTGCTGCACCTTAGCGACGCAGCAATTCACGTTCGATGAGTTCACGGGTTTCCACCGCCTGGTATTTCATCTTCTCCGGGTAGCCAAACAGCGACGCGGCAACAATCGGCGGGCCGCCGACCTTGAAGGTCTGTTCAGCAAAGTTCATCTCGCGCAGGGTGCGGAACAGCGCGTCAAAATCAACGTCGCCCTCACCCACGCCAACATGTTGATGAACTGCAGCATCCACGCCCGGTGGATTGACGATATAGCGGCAGTGCCGGGTATGATTTCGGGTATCAGCAATCAGCACGTGGGAGAGATCGTTGCCGGCATAACGCAGCATTTTCTCCACCTCTCCCTTCCCTTTGTCATAAAAGAAAGTGTGCGGAACGCTGTAGACGTACTTCACATTCTCGCTGCGGAACGACTTCACAATATCGACGGTTTCATTGTGCTCTTCACAGAAGTCCCACGGGTGGGCCTGGATTTCCAGCCGGATGCCTTCGCGCTCAATCACAGGCAACAGCTCTTCCATCGAGCGATAGAACATCTCTTCACAGATTTCCGGCTGATTCGGATCGCCGGAAAATTCGGTGTTGATCACCTGCACACCCATTTCCACCGCCACTTCAATCAGCCGTTTCCAGTTTTTTACCGCCGCCTGACGGCGCAGTTCGTCCGGACCGGACCAGCGGTAAACGCAGATAAACGAAGAGATCTCCACGCCGTTATCGCGCAGCGCCTGTTTATATTCGGCGATAATTTCCCGGCTGGCGCGCGGATGCTTGTAGAACGGGTTAATCTGCGGATGGGGCGACTGCTCAATGTACTGATAGCCCCACTCCGCGACCTGCTGGACCATGCGGGTAATCCCGAGATCCCGAATCACATCAACGTCGAAAGCAATTTTCATCGTCGTTACCTGTTCAAAGACGTTCCGAAAGCGAGAAAGGGATTAGCGTTGGTAGAACGCCGGGCACTCAGGCAACGCGACCGCGACCGGCCCGCTGTTCTCCTGGGCCTGCATGCAGGCATCGGCCGCCACCGAGGCCGCATAGCCATCCCACGCCGAAGGCCCCTGCAGCTGGCCGGCCTTCACGTCATTGATAAAGGCCTGCAGTTCCACGTCGTAGGCTTTAATAAAGCGGTCTTTCCAGTCGACGAGAATGGCGGTCGACAGGCTGGCGCTCTTGCGCATCTGTACCGCAGACGGCTCCGGCAGACGGGCAATGCCCGTTTCGCCGACAACTTCACACTGGATGTCGTAGCCGTACTGGCAGTTCACAAACACTTCAACATCGATCAGGGTGCCTTTGCGCGTTTCGAACGAGACAATCTGCGGGTCTCTCAGGCGCGGATGGGTATGGGAAGTGGAGCGCGGGAAGCGCACCTGCACCGACAGATAGTCGTCATCCAGCAGCCAGCGCAGCACGTCCAGTTCGTGGATCAGGGTGTTGGTGATCGCCATATCGGTGGTGTAATTCTCGCCCACCGACTGGTTACGGTGCGCGCAACGCAGCATCAGCGGTGCGCCGATATCGCCATCATCGATGACTTTTTTCAGCGCCAGATAACCTTCATCATAAGGACGCATAAAGCCAACCTGCACCAGACGGCGGCCCGCTTTCATTTCAGCGTCAACGATGCGGCGGCAACCTTCCGCGCTCATCGCCAGCGGCTTTTCACAGAACACCGGCTTGCCGGCGGCGATCGCCGCGAGGGTATACTCTTCGTGCGTCGGGTCCCAGGAGGTCACCAGGATCGCATCGACATCGCTGGCCTTAATCACGTCATGACCGTCGGTGTAGATCTCCGCCTGTACTCCTGGTAACGCCACTGCCGCACGCGCGCTTTCTGCATTAATGTCCGACACCGCCACCACGGTGGCACCCTGTAAGACCTGGGTGCAACGACGGATATGTTCTTTACCGATGGCGCCAGCGCCGATGACACCTAATTTGAGTGACATAGTGGTTTTCTCCGTGATTCTGTAGGGTTCAAGGTAAGCGTTATAGGTTAGTAATCCCGCGCCTGGGCGCGTTTTTCATTAATTATTTCAGCCACTTTGCGAATACGTTCGGACAATGCCGTCTGGGCGATGCCAACGTTCCACCAGCTGCCGTACGAGTGCACCATGGTTTTCGGCAGCACTTTAATATCAATCAGGGTACTGACCGTTTCGCGGCGCGCGGCATCCAGCGCGTGGCGCAGCTCATCCAGGGTGGTGACGCGCCAGGTTTTGCAGCCGTAGCCTGCCGCGATGGTGGCGAAATCGATCGGGATCAGCCCGCCCTGTAGCTGCCCGGTCTGCGCCGAGCGATAGCGGAATTCGGTGCCGAAGCTGCCCATACCGTGGCCGATCTGCAGGTTATTGATGCAGCCGTTGGCCATGTTATCGAGCAGCACCACGTTGATCTTCGCCCCTTCCTGTAAGGAGGTGACCAGCTCGGAGTGCAGCATCATGAAAGAGCCATCGCCGACCAGCGAGTAAACTTCCGTTTGCGGTTGCGCCAGCTTGACGCCGAGCGCGGCGTTCACCTCATAACCCATGCACGAGTAGCCGTACTCTACGTGATAGGTGTTGGTGGCCCGGTTGCGCCATACCCGTTGTAAATCGCCGGGCAGGCTGCCCGCCGCCGCCACAATCACGGCCTCTGCCGGCAGCGTCTCATTGAGCACGCCCAGCACGCTGCTCTGAGTCAGCGTGGAATCGGTAATCTGGCGAAATTCGCGATAGACCGCGTCGCGATCGAGGCGATCGTCAACTTCAGGCACAAAGCCACTCTCCTGCCACTGCGCCTGATAGACGCGCTGCGTCTCTTTTAACTGGCTGCTCTGAACGCTGGCGATCTGCGCGCCCCAGCCAGCCTGCCAGCCGGCGTCAGCCAGCGCGTCGTCCAGCGCGGTGAGCGCTTCACGGGCATCAGCCAGCAGCGGAATACCGTCGAGCTTCCAGGCATCGAAGTTGCTGACGTTGACGTTCAGATAACGCACGCCGGGGTGCTGGAAAAGCCATTTTGAAGAGGTAGTGAAATCACTAAAGCGGGTGCCGATACCGATGACTAAATCGGCCTCTTTCGCCAGCAGGTTGGCGGCCAGGCAGCCGGTCTCCCCGACGCCGCCGACGTTCAGCGGATGGGATGACACCACCGTGCCTTTCCCGGCCTGGGTTTCGGCAAACGGAATCTGGTAATGCTCGGCAAAGCGGGACAGCGCTTCACCTGCACCAGCATATTTCACCCCGCCGCCGCAGATAATCAACGGCTTGCGGCTGGCTTTGATGGCGGCAATGGCATCTGCCAGATGCGCCGCGCTGACCGGGCGACGATCGAGCCGGTGTACGCGTCGCGCGAAGAAGGTGTCCGGGTAATCCCAGGCTTCGCCCTGCACGTCCTGCGGCAGGCACAGCGTCACCGCGCCGGTTTCCGCCGGGTCGGTGAGGACGCGCATGGCGTTAATGCAGGCGCTCATCAGCTGTTCCGGGCGCGTAATGCGGTCCCAGTATTTGCTGACCGCCCGGAAGGCGTCATTGGTACTGATACTCAGGTCGTAGCTCTGCTCAACCTGTTGCAGGACCGGGTCCGGCTGGCGGGTGGCAAAGACATCACCGGGCAGCAGCAGCAGCGGGATCCGGTTGGCGGTTGCCGTCGCGGCCGCGGTGAGCATGTTTGCAGCGCCAGGCCCAACGGACGCGGTACAGGCGATAATCTGGCGACGCAGAGACTGGCGGGCAAAACCGGTGGCGGCGTGCGCCATGCCTTGTTCGTTACGCCCCTGGAAAACCCGCATTTCGCCGCTGTCTTGTTCCAGTGCCTGGCCTAACCCCAGCACATTGCCGTGACCAAAGATGGCAAAAATCCCTTTAACAAATTTATGCTCTACGCCATCCACTTCCAGATACTGGTTATCAAGGAACTTCACCAGCGCCTGCGCCATTGTCAGCCTCAGTTTGCCCATCTTGCACAATCCTTATTGTTCAGCTTTTGTCTGTGGGTTCGCCGCGTTTCCCGCACCGTACGGCTTGCACGGTGGTTGGGATGTCGTTAACGTCCACTGGAATACTTTTGGATTATAGGCAAACATTTTTTTCATTAAATAGGAATACAGAAAAAACATTTCATTTTGCGAGAGGGATCAAACTCTCTCTTCGTTTCAGCCATTTCACCGCCCGTCGTCCCCCCTTCAGCGCACTTGCCATGCGGTTTACCGTGGCACTATCCTGTTAAAAATCATATACAAAGCATTCGCTCATCAGACCACCCACTCCCCAAAGCCGTCACCACCGGCGATCCGTTGCTGAATGCGGGCTGGCGCGGCAGAGTGGTAGATCCTTCACACTTTTGGTTTTTTAATTTCGAACAAGTTTGCAAATGAAATATTTATTTCTCACACTAAGAACAACCGTTCACCTTCAGGCTGTTTGTGGAGACCTTGTCGGAATCCCGACCCTTCCGTACAGCAGATATGCAAAAGGAAATCCTCGCTATGAATGCAGCAGTAAAGCGGCTCGACGTCATCTGTATTGGCCGGGTGGCTGTCGACCTCTATGCCCAGCAGATTGGTGCAAGGCTAGAAGATGTGGCCAGTTTCTCTAAATATCTGGGCGGGTCTTCCGGTAATGTCGCCTATGGCACCGCCATTCAGGGGTTAAAATCCGCCATGCTGGCGCGCGTAGGTGATGAGCACAATGGCCGTTTTTTGCGTGAAACGCTCAGCCGGGCCGGGGTTGATACCGAATACCTGATCACCGATAAACAGCGTCTTACCGCACTGGTGATGCTGGGAATTAAAGACCAGGAGACTTTCCCGCTCATTTTTTACCGTGATAATTGCGCCGACATGGCGCTGGCGCCTGAGGATATTCACGAGAAGTACATTGCCTCTTCCCGCGCGCTGGCGGTGACCGGCACCCATCTTTCGCACGCCAATACCCGTGCCGCCGTGCTGAAAGCGCTGGAATACGCCCGCCGCCACGGCCTGCGTACCGCGCTGGATATCGATTATCGCCCGGTACTGTGGGGGCTGACCTCGCTGGGGGACGGTGAAACGCGTTTCATTGAATCCGATCCGGTCACCAGCCAGCTCCAGGAAGTGTTACATCTGTTCGATTTAGTAGTCGGTACAGAAGAAGAGTTTCATATTGCCGGGGGCAGCACTGATACCCTGACGGCGCTGAAAAACGTCCGCCACTCCACCAGGGCGACCCTGGTGTGCAAACGCGGTCCGATGGGCTGCGTGGTGCTGGAAGGTGATATTCCCGATAGCTGGGACAGCGTGCCGCTCCAGCAGGGCGTGCGGGTTGAGGTGCTCAACGTGCTGGGCGCCGGGGATGCGTTTATGTCCGGTCTGCTGCGCGGCTGGCTGAATGATGAAGGCTGGGTTCAGGCCTGCCGCTACGCCAACGCCTGCGGCGCGTTGGTGGTTTCACGCCACGGTTGCGCGCCGGCGATGCCGACTAAAGTTGAGCTGGATGACTATCTGCAACGTGCGGAGTCGGTCCCGCGTCCGGACACCGATGCGCGTCTGAACCACCTGCATCGGGTCACCAGCCGCCGTCAGGCGTGGCCGGAGCTGTGTATTTTTGCCTTTGATCATCGTAAGCAGCTGGCGGATCTGGCCCGGGAAACCGGACGAGATGAGTCCTGTATTCCTCCGCTCAAACTCCTGCTGCTGTCCGCCGCAGAAGCCGCCGCGCAGGAAGCCGGGCTCGACCAGCGCAGCGGGATCCTCGCTGACGGCACCTACGGTCAGCGGGCGCTGAACGCCATTACCGGTAAAGGGTGGTGGATTGGCCGTCCTATCGAACTGCCGGGCTCTCGCCCGCTGCGCCTTGAACACGGCAGTATCGGGTCGCAGCTGATCGACTGGCCGCTGGAGCAGGTGGTGAAATGCCTGGTGTTCTATCACCCGGCGGACCCGGCCTCGCTGCGGGCGGAACAGGATGCGCTGCTGCTGGAGGTCTGGCAGGCCTGCAACAAATCCGGGCACGAACTGCTGCTGGAAGTGATCCTCCCGGAAAACGGCCCGGAAAAAGACGAACGTCACTACTACACCATGCTGGAACACTTTTATCAGCTCGGTATTCAGCCGGACTGGTGGAAGCTGCCGCCGCTTTCCAGCACCTGCTGGCAGCAGATCAGCGCGCTGATCGCCCGGGAAGATAGCTGGTGTCGTGGGATCCTGCTGCTCGGCCTGGATGCGCCGCCGGACCGCCTGCGCGCCGGTTTTGCCGAGGCCGCCAATCACCCCATCATCAAAGGTTTTGCCGTCGGACGCACCATCTTTGGTCAGCCGTCGCGTCGCTGGATGCAGGGTGAGCTGAGCGATGAGGCGCTGATCGACGAAGTGAAACGTAACTATCTGACGCTTATCGGCTACTGGCGCGAAGCCCGCGGCTAACGCCGATCCCAGCGGCCCGCCCACTTCGGGCGGGCTTTTTGCTGTTTGTTCGTGAAATGAATCGCGTATTTCATCGCAATAAATGAAAAATTCGCTTCATTTGGTACACTGGAAGTTATATTCCTTTCATTTTATCAGAGCGCAATCTATGGCTAATAATCCGACCCAACTGACCATCCTGCAGGATGAAATTCGGCGTCGCTACGATACCTTAAGCAAACGCTTAAAGCAGGTGGCACGTTATATTCTGGATAACAGCAATAGCGTCGCGTTCGATACCGTCGCGTCCATTGCTCAACAGGCGGATGTCCCGCCGTCAACGCTGATCCGATTCGCTAATGCGTTCGGTTTCAGCGGCTTTAACGAAATGAAGCAAATGTTCCGCCAGCATCTGATGGAAGAGACCGCCAACTATACCGAGCGTGCTCGTCTGTTCCGTCAGACCACCAACGATGAAACCTCCCCGCCGGAAACGCCGACGGAAATCCTCAATATGTTTACCATGGTGAACACCCAGGCGCTGCAGCAGCTGGCGATGCAGACCTCCGGGGACGATCTTGAGCGGGCGGTGGGCCTGCTGGCGGAAGCCGAGAACATCTATGTAATTGGCCTGCGCCGCTCGTTTAGCGTCGCCTCCTATCTGACCTATGCGCTGCGCCACCTTGATCGTAAGGCGTTCCTGATCGACGGCCTCGGCGGAATGTTCACCGAACAGCTGAGCCTGGTGGGACCGAAAGACGTGGTGATTGCCGTCAGCTTCTCGCCTTATGCACGTGAAGTGGTTGAGCTCGTAGAACTGGGCGCCCAGCGTAAAGCGCGGCAAATTGCCATTACCGACAGCCAGGTCAGCCCGCTGGCGGCCTTCAGCGATGTCTGTTTCGTAGTGCGTGAAGCGCAGGTGGACGGTTTCCGCTCGCAGGTCGCTTCCCTGTGCCTGGCCCAGACCCTCGCCGTTTCGCTGGCGTTGAACAGCAGCAAAGAGCCTCAGGCTCAGCAGAACCTCGCCTGACCGGCCCTCCCGGATGGCGGCGCACGCGCCTTATCCGGGCTACAGCACATCCGGTTGCCCCAGACAAAAAAGGTCGCTAAACCAGGTTTAGCGACCTTTTTACATCCATGTTTACATCTATGTTTACTTCTATGTTGCGTCAGTCGTGGCGGGGATAATCAGGACTGTTAATCCACGCGTGATCCTCTTCCCAGGTGAACAGCCATTTGCGTTCCGGCCCGGCCATCACGTTAAGGTAATAGCTGTCATACCCGGCAATCGCGGCAACCGGATGATAGCCGCGTGGCACCATCACCACATCGTGGTTAGACGGCGCCATGCAGGCGTCCAGGCTACGATCGTCGGTGTACACCCGCTGGAATGCAAAGCCCTGCGGCGGATCGAAACGGTGGTAATAGGTCTCTTCCAGCTGCGTCTCTTTGCCCGGCTGCGCGGTATCGTGCTTATGGGACGGCCACGAACTGGTGGCCCCCTCATCGGTATAGACTTCCACCACCAGCAGACAATCGGCCTGCGCATTATCCGGCAGGATATTGTGCACCCGGCGCTGGTTGCGGCCTTTACCACGATGCTCGACGCCAACATCCTGCGGGCGAATCACCCGTGCCGGCAGCGTCCCTTTGCCCGGGGCGCTGCAGACCGCCAGCTCGAGATCGGAGTCTGCCGTCACCTCAACCTTGTCCTGTGGCGGCACATACACCGACCACGGCGGCGTGCGTTCAAACGGCGACATTCGCTGTCCCAGGTTAGGGAAATCAGCCTGCGTGGTTTTGACCGAGGCCAGCCCGGCCACCAGCACCAGGCACAGTTCGCGGTCGCCGCTCTCCAGCTGGATGGTTTCCCCTTTTTTCAGCATCCACACATCAAACCCGATATAGCGCCAGCCGGCGCTTTGCGGCGTAATGTGCTGGATCTGCCCCTCTTTGCGTGATTTAGCCAGTAACGACATGGCGCTCTCCTTCGCCGATTAGCCTAATGTCGGCATGCTGAATTCAGATACGGTCTGCTGCCCTTCCGGCCAGCGCACGGTGGCGGTTTTCATACGGGTGTAGAAGCGCACGCCGTCAGGCCCGTGGACGTTGAGGGCACCAAATACCGAGCGTTTCCAGCCGCCAAAGCTGTGGAACGCCATTGGTACCGGCACCGGCACGTTGACGCCGACCATCCCGGCCTGCACATCATGCACGAATTCCCGTGCGGTATGGCCGTTGCTGGTGAAAACGGCGCTGCCGTTGCCAAATTCGTGGCTGTTCACCAGCGCCAGCGCGCTGTGGTAGTCCGCGACCCGGACAATCCCCAGCACCGGCCCGAAGATCTCTTCGCGCCAGATGGTCATTTCCGGCGTGACGTTATCAAACAGCGTCCCGCCAACATAGTAACCATCTTCATGACCGGCCACCCGTAGCTTACGCCCGTCGACCACCAGTTTAGCCCCTTCACTGGCGCCTTTATCGATATAGCCCAGCACTTTTTTCTGATGGGTATCGGAAACCACCGGCCCCATTTCGTTTTCGTCTTTGCCGCGCAGGCAGCCCGGCCCGACCTTCAGCGCTTCCACCAGCGGTTTCAGGCGCGCAATCAGTTTGTCTGCCGTTTCATCGCCCACCGCGACCACGACCGGCAGCGCCATGCAGCGCTCGCCCGCAGAACCAAACGCACCGCCCATAATCGCATTGACCGTGGCATCGAGGTCCGCATCCGGCATCACGATGGCGTGGTTTTTCGCCGCACCAAACGCCTGTACCCGTTTGCCATGCGCGCTGGCGGTTTTGTAGATATATTCAGCAACGCCGGAAGAGCCGACAAAGCTCACCGCCGCAATGCGCGGATCGGTATACAGCTGTTCGGCGTCCTCGTTGCTGCAGTGCACCACGTTAAAGACACCGTCCGGCAGGCCGGCCTCTTTCAGCAGTTCCGCCATGCGCACCGCTGCGGTTGGCGCCAGCGCCGGGGGCTTCAGTACGAAGCTGTTGCCGCAGGCCAGCGCCAGCGGGAACATCCACATCGGTACCATCGCCGGGAAGTTAAACGGCGTAATGCCCGCCACCACGCCCAGCGGCTGCATCAGCGAATAGCTGTCGACTCCGGTGCCAACGTCCGAGGAGTACTCGCCCTTAATCAGGTGCGGGATCCCGCAGGCAAACTCAACCACTTCCAGGCCGCGCGTCAGTTCACCCAGCGCGTCCGACCACACTTTACCGTGCTCGCTGACGATAATCCCCGCCAGCTCTTCCGCATGTTGTTCCAGCAGCATTTTAAAGTTGAACAAAACCCGGGCGCGGCGCAGCGGCGTGGTACGCGACCAGCTTTCAAAGGCCTCACGGGCTACCTGAATGGCGTCAGAGACTTCCTGCGCGGTCGACAGCGTGACTTCGCGAACCACTTTCCCCGTCGCCGGATCGTAAACCGGCATCGTTTCATTGCTGCTGCTGGTGACGGTTTTCCCGCCAATAAAGTTTCCTGTGATCGTCATGTTCTTGCCTCATGGTGTTGGTAGGCCAACGCTGCGGCCCGTCTCCGATTTTGCTGTGATATAACCGTAGTAAAATGAAATGTATATTTCAATGACGATATGAAATGAAATTCTATTTTGGTGATGACTGTCGCATTTCCCATCCACAGGGCTTCAGTTTTCAGCGGAAAGCGCGATCGATGCGCTTCAGGCAGCGCGCCAGCTGTGCCGGAGGGCCGCCTGGGGCTGAAAGCACGATTAATTGCGAAGCAGCTCAAAGAATCACCATTTCAGTTATTGATAATTTTGAAATAAATGTTTTGACTTAAAGGCAATCGAACGAACCCATCCTACCGTTTCCAGGAGAGCCACATGGCTATCGCACTGCAGCGTTTTTGTCTGAATCGTAAGATCGCCCCTTCCCTGAGCATCGAGGCGTTTTTCCGTCTGGTGAACAGTCTTGGGCTGAATAAGGTCGAGCTACGTAATGATCTGCCCTCAGGTCATGTGACCGACGATCTGAGCCATCAACAAGTGCGCGAGCTGGCCGAGCGCTACCACATCGAGATCCTGACCATTAACGCCGTCTACCCTTTCAACTGCTGCACGGAACAGGTGCGTAGCCTCACCGAATCCTTGCTGCAAGAGGCCCGTGCCATTGGCGCAAAATCGCTGGTGCTGTGCCCACTGAATGATGGCCGCGAGGTGTCCGCCAGCGAGACGCTGAACGCGCTGCGCCAGCTATCACCCCTGTTTGCCTTTTACGGTGTGCAGGGACTGGTGGAGCCCCTGGGCTTCCCGCAGAGCTCGCTGCGTTCCGCCGCCCAGGCGCAGGCGCTAATCCGCGACGCGCAGGTGCCGTTTAAGCTGCTGATCGATACTTTCCACCACCATCTTTACCCACAGGCGGAGGCTGAATTTGCCCAACTGGATGTCGCGGAAATCGGCCTGGTGCATCTCTCCGGCGTGGAGGACTCCCGCCCGCGGGAAAACCTCACCGACGATCAGCGGATCATGCTGACGGCCCACGACAGGCTGCAAAGCTGTGAGCAAATCAAGCAACTGGAAGCGCGCGGCTACCGGGGCGTGTACGCGTTCGAGCCTTTTGCACCGGAGCTGGCCTCATGGAATGAAGCTGATATCCGCCGTGAGACAGAGCGCAGCATCGCCCTGATTCAACAGCACTGCGGCTGAGGAAAAGCGCGGCGTATTCTGTCAGAGGGGAGATTTCTCACGTCGGTTTTCGGCCAGGTTGCCTATAATCGACGCAGGATAAATGGAGGAATCGAACATGAGCTCACCCCTGCTGATTGCCCGCACGCGGGAAACGCAGTTACACCTGTTGCCAGGAATGGCCAACCGTCACGGCCTGATTACCGGCGCCACCGGCACCGGTAAAACCGTCACGTTGCAAAAGCTGGCGGAGTCCTTCTCAGAGATCGGTGTGCCGGTCTTTATGGCCGATGTTAAAGGCGACCTGACCGGGATTGCCGAAGCTGGCCAGTCGTCGGAGAAGTTACAGGCGCGGCTGGAGAAGATCGGCGTCAGCGACTGGCAGCCGCATGCCAACCCGGTGGTGGTATGGGATATTTTCGGCGAGAAAGGCCATCCGGTGCGGGCCACGGTGTCGGACCTCGGGCCGCTGCTGCTGGCGCGCCTGCTGAACCTCAACGAGGTTCAGTCCGGGGTGCTGAATATTATCTTCCGCATCGCCGACGATCGCGGCCTGCTGCTGCTCGATTTCAAAGATTTACGCGCCATTACCCAGTACATCGGCGATAACGCCAAAACCTTCCAGAACCAGTATGGCAATATCAGCAGCGCCTCGGTCGGCGCCATTCAGCGTGGCTTACTGACCCTTGAGCAGCAAGGAGCGGAACACTTTTTCGGTGAGCCGATGCTCGATATCCAGGACTGGATGCGCCTCGATGAAAACGGCAAAGGGGTGATAAATATCCTCAGCGCCGAGAAGCTGTATCAGATGCCGAAGCTCTACGCCGCCAGCCTGCTGTGGATGCTCTCTGAGCTCTACGAGCGTCTGCCGGAAGCCGGCGATCTGGATAAGCCCAAACTGGTCTTTTTCTTCGATGAAGCGCATCTGCTGTTTAACGATGCCCCGCAGGTGCTGCTGGATAAAATCGAGCAGGTGATCCGCCTGATTCGCTCCAAAGCCGTGGGGGTCTATTTTGTCTCGCAGAACCCATCGGATATTCCCGATGCGGTTCTGGGTCAGTTGGGCAACCGCGTTCAGCACGCGCTGCGCGCCTTTACGCCAAAAGATCAGAAAGCGGTGAAAACCGCGGCGCAGACCATGCGCGCCAACCCGGCCTTCAGCACCGAGCAGGCGATCCAGGAGCTGGGCACCGGCGAGGCGCTGATCTCCTTCCTTGATGAAAAAGGCAGCCCGTCGGTGGTCGAGCGTGCCATGGTCATCGCCCCGTGCTCACGGATGGGACCGGTGACCGACGACGAGCGCAACGGCCTGATTAACCACTCCGCGCTGTACGGCAAATACGAAGAAGAAATCGACCGCGAATCGGCGTTTGAAATGCTGCAAAAAGGGGTTCAGGCCAGCGTGGATCAGCAGGCGTCACCACCGGCCAAAGGCCAGACGGTCAGCGATGACGACGGTCTGCTCGGCGGACTAAAAGATATTCTGTTCGGCACTACCGGACCACGAGGCGGCAAGCGGGATGGTCTGGTACAAACGGCAGCGAAAAGCGCCACGCGGCAAATCACCAATCAGATTGTCAGAGGCATGCTGGGAAGTTTACTGGGCGGGCGAAAACGCTAGTATCGTCCCCCGCGCGGTGGTCGCGCGGGGGACATCGTGCTAGCCCTTTTTCATCATCAGCCAGAGGCTGATCAGGAAGAAGCTGGCGCTTGGCAGCAGCGCGCCGATAATCGGCGGGATGCCGTAAACCAGCGTCAGCGGGCCAAAAATCTGGTCCAGCACGTAGAAGATAAAGCCAAAGCTGATCCCGGTGACCACCCTCACCCCCATCGCCACGCTGCGCAGCGGGCCGAAGATAAACGACAGGGCCATCAGCATCATCACCGCCACCGACAACGGCTGGAAGATTTTGCTCCACATATTGAGCTGATAACGCCCCGGGTCCTGGCCGCTGGACTTCAGGTAGGTCACGTAGTTGTGCAAGCCGCTGATCGACAGCGCGTCCGGATCCAGTGCCACCACGCCCAGCTTGTCGGGCGTTAGCTTGGTTTTCCAGGTTCCGCTGACCATCTGCGACCCGGTGATCTGTTTCGGGTCGGTCAGGTTTGACTCATCGACCTGCGACAGACGCCAGACTTTGTTCTCGTTATCGAATTTCGCCGAGGCCGCATAGCGGACGGTCTGCAAACGACGCTGATCGTTAAACGCGTAAATACTCACGCCGCCCAGCTCATCGTTGCCTTTCACCCGCTCAATATAAACGAAGTTATGACCGTCTTTCGCCCACAGCCCCTGTTGGGTGGACAGCAACGACCCACCGTACATCTGCTGAGCACGGTAGTTACGCGCCATCTGTTCGCCCTGCGGCGCGACCCACTCACCGATCGCCATCGTCAGCAATACCAGCGGAATCGCGGTTTTCATCACCGCCAGCGCCACCTGTAAACGGGTGAAACCGGAGGCCTGCATGACCACCAGTTCGCTACGCTGTGCCAGCATCCCGAGCCCCAACAGTGCGCCAAGCAGCGCCGCCATCGGGAAGAATATCTGTACGTCTTTCGGTATGCTAAGAATGGTATACAGCCCGGCACCGAGCGCGTCATAGCTGCCCTGGCCGGCCTTTTTCAGCTGATCGACAAATTTGATAATGCCCGAGAGCGACACCAGCATGAACAGCGTCATCATGATGGTGTTGAAAATCGTCCTACCGATATAACGGTCGAGTACGCCAAACGCCTGCATCACGCCGCTCCTTTGTTAAAACGGGCACGGAAGCGGCGCATCGGCACCGTATCCCACAGGTTCAGCAGCACGGCCAGCGCGAAATAGAGCAGGTTGATACCCCACATCCAGATCATCGGGTCGATTTTACCTTTACCGCCATTGGACTTAATCGAGGTTTGCAGCAGGAAGAAGACCAGGTACAGCAGCATCGCCGGCAGCATTGACAGCACCCGTCCCTGACGCGGGTTCACCACGCTCAGCGGGACCACCATCAGCGCCATAATGAACACCGTCGCCACCAGCGTGAAGCGCCAGTGCAGCTCCGCGCGGGCGCGGTCAGTATCGGTTTTCCACAGCGTGAGCATGTCCATTTGTTCGGTGTCGTCAGGGTCCGAGGAGACCGCCTGATGGCCGATAATTGCCTGGTAATTTTTGAAGTCGGTGATGCGGAAATCACGCAGCATCGCCGTACCTTCAAAGCGGGTGCCCTGATTCATGGTCACCACCTGCGAGCCATCTTTCTTCTGCGACAGTTCGCCGGAGTCCGCCACGACGACGGAGGGGCGCGCATTACCTTTTGGCTTCAGCTGTGCCAGGAACACATCCTGGAAGCGATTGCCGTTGACGTTCTCAATAAACAGGACGGCACTGCCATCGCTGGCCTGCTGGAACTGGCCCTGGGCCAGCGCAGCCATACCGGGGTTGGCTTTGGCTTCTGCCAGTACTTCGTCCTGATGGCGGGACGACCAGGGGCCGGCCCACATCACGTTGACGGCCGCCACGGCACCGGTAAACAGCGCGAGGATCATCGCCGCTTTAACCAGCACGGCCTTACTCAGGCCGCAGGCGTGCATCACCGTGATTTCACTTTCGGTATACAGTTTGCCCAGCGTCATCAGCAGCCCGAGGAACAGACTCAGGGGCAGAATAAGCTGCGCCATTTCCGGCACGCCCAGCCCTAACAGCGAGAGCACCAGGTTTGTCGGGATATCGCCATCTACCGCCGCGCCGAGGATCCTGACCAGTTTCTGGCAAAAGAAAATGAGTAGCAGGATGAACAGGATCGCCAACTGGCTTTTCAGCGTCTCACGAACCAGATATCTTATGATTATCACTATAAATACGCCCGTAAAAACCCGTCTTATTGCAGGAAAATTGCTTGTTTCATGGCTTAAACGTCATTTATTCTCTTTGGTCTTCGAAATCATCGCTAAGATTAAATGACTCATTGGTTCCGCGTATCAGTTTTTTTTTCTGACGAACCAAAGCCGTAATAACGTTAAGATTAACACGAAGTCACCGCAACAGCGGACATGAGTTACGAAAGCTTTCAATTCTATCCGTAGCCACCGTCGTTGTCTTTAAGATTCAGGAGCGTAGTGCATGGAGTTCAGTGTAAAAAGCGGTAGCCCGGAGAAACAGCGGAGTGCCTGTATCGTAGTCGGCGTTTTTGAGCCGCGTCGCCTCTCCCCGATTGCCGAACAACTCGATAAAATCAGTGACGGTTATATCAGCGCGCTGCTGCGTCGCGGTGAACTGGAGGGTAAACCTGGCCAGACGCTGCTGCTGCACCATGTGCCCAACATTCTGTCAGAGCGCATTCTGTTGATTGGCTGTGGCAAAGAACGTGAGCTGGATGAACGTCAGTATAAACAAGTCATTCAGAAAACGATAAATACGCTGAATGATACCGGTTCAATGGAAGCGGTCTGTTTCCTCACCGAGCTGCACGTCAAAGGCCGCAACAACTACTGGAAAGTACGCCAGGCCGTTGAGACCGCCAAAGAGACGCTGTACAGCTTTGATCAGCTGAAAACCAACAAAAGCGAGCCACGTCGCCCGCTGCGTAAAATGGTCTTCAACGTTCCGACCCGTCGCGAGCTGACCAGCGGCGAGCGCGCTATCCAGCACGGACTGGCAATTGCTGCGGGCATCAAAGCGGCGAAAGATCTCGGCAATATGCCGCCGAACATCTGTAACGCGGCTTACCTGGCTTCTCAGGCTCGTCAACTGGCCGATACCTACAGTAAAAATGTCGTCACCCGCGTGATTGGCGAGCAGCAGATGCGCGAGCTGGGCATGAACTCTTATCTGGCGGTCGGTAACGGTTCGCAGAACGAGTCGCTGATGTCGGTAATCGAATACAAAGGCAACCCGTCGGAAGACGCGCGGCCGATCGTGCTGGTCGGCAAAGGGCTGACCTTTGACTCCGGCGGTATCTCCATCAAGCCTGCCGAAGGCATGGATGAGATGAAGTACGACATGTGCGGCGCCGCGGCGGTTTACGGCGTGATGCGTATGGTCGCTGAGCTGCAGCTGCCGCTGAACGTGATTGGGGTGCTGGCCGGCTGTGAAAACATGCCTGGCGGGCGCGCCTATCGTCCGGGCGACGTCCTGACCACCATGTCCGGCCAGACGGTTGAAGTGTTAAACACCGATGCGGAAGGCCGCCTGGTGCTGTGCGACGTGCTGACCTACGTTGAACGTTTCGAACCGGAAGCGGTAGTCGACGTAGCGACGCTGACCGGCGCCTGCGTGATTGCGCTGGGCCATCACATCACCGGCCTGATGTCGAACCATAATCCTCTGGCCCACGAGCTGATTGGTGCTTCTGAACTGGCGGGTGACCGCGCGTGGCGCCTGCCGCTGAGCGACGAGTTCCACGATCAGCTGGAATCGAACTTTGCGGATATGGCGAACATCGGCGGGCGTCCTGGCGGTGCAATTACCGCGGGCTGCTTCCTGTCACGCTTTGCCCGTAAGTACAACTGGGCGCACCTGGATATCGCCGGTACCGCATGGCGCTCCGGTAAAGCCAAAGGCGCCACCGGTCGTCCGGTCGCCCTGCTGTCGCAGTTCCTGCTCAACCGCGCCGGGTTTACTGGCGAAGAGTAAAATCAAGCGTACCCGGCAGGCCTTGCTTGCCGGGTTCAGTGCCCCCATTACATTCTATACCCTCTGGATTTCGGGTTGCATCGCGGCGGTAAACGCACGAATCCCCAGGATCATAGATAACGATGTCACTGGGGTGACTGGGATGAGCGAGGGCAGCCAACAAAGAGGCCGCCAGAAAGACAATGGGTATAGATTATGAAGAATGCAACGTTCTATCTGCTCGACAATGATACGCAACAGGATGGCTTAAGCGCCGTTGAACAGCTGGTGTGTGACGTTGCCGCAGAACGTTGGCGCAGCGGCAAACGTGTGCTGATTGCCTGCGAAGATGAACAACAGGCCATTCGCCTTGATGAAGCGCTGTGGGAGCGCCCACCGGAAAGCTTCGTCCCGCACAATCTGGCGGGAGAAGGCCCCAGAGGCGGCGCCCCGGTGGAAATCGCCTGGCCGCAAAAGCGCAACAGCAGCCCACGGGATATTCTGATCAGTCTGCGGGTTAATTTTGCAGATTTTGCCACCGCTTTCACAGAAGTGGTAGACTTTGTCCCTTACGAAGATTCTCTGAAACAACTGGCGCGCGAACGCTACAAAGCGTACCGCATGGCTGGTTTCAACCTGAATACGGCAACCTGGAAATAATGGAAAAGACATACAACCCACAAGATATCGAACAGCCGCTTTACGAGCATTGGGAAAAGCAGGGCTATTTCAAACCGAATGGTAATGAAAGCCAGGAAAGCTTCTGCATCATGATCCCGCCGCCGAACGTCACCGGCAGTTTGCATATGGGTCATGCTTTCCAGCAAACCATCATGGATACCATGATTCGCTACCAGCGCATGCAGGGTAAAAATACCCTGTGGCAGGCGGGTACCGACCACGCGGGTATCGCGACCCAAATGGTGGTGGAGCGTAAGATTGCCGCTGAAGAAGGTAAAACCCGTCACGACTACGGTCGCGATGCCTTTATCGATAAAATCTGGCAGTGGAAAGCAGAATCCGGCGGCACCATTACCCGTCAGATGCGTCGCCTTGGCAACTCCGTGGACTGGGAGCGTGAGCGCTTCACCATGGACGAAGGCCTCTCCAATGCGGTGAAAGAAGTCTTTGTCCGCCTGTACAAAGAAGATCTGATTTACCGTGGCAAGCGTCTGGTCAACTGGGACCCGAAACTGCGCACCGCGATTTCCGACCTCGAAGTGGAAAACCGTGAGTCCAAAGGCTCGATGTGGCACATCCGCTACCCGCTGGCCGACGGCGCAAAAACCGCAGACGGTAAAGATTACCTGGTGGTGGCCACCACTCGTCCGGAAACCCTGCTGGGTGATACCGGCGTGGCCGTTAACCCGGAAGACCCACGTTACAAAGACCTGATTGGCAAATTCATCGTGCTGCCGCTGGTTGACCGCCGCATTCCGATCGTCGGCGACGAACACGCCGATATGGAAAAAGGCACCGGCTGCGTGAAAATCACCCCGGCGCACGACTTTAACGACTACGAAGTAGGTCGTCGCCATCAGCTGCCGATGATCAACATTCTGACCTTTGACGGCGATATCCGTGAAAGCGCGGAAGTGTATGACACCAAAGGCGAAGAATCCGACGTTTATTCGAACGCGATCCCGGCAGAATTCCAGAAAATGGAACGCTTTGCCGCGCGTAAAGCCGTCGTTGCCGCTATCGACGCGCTGGGCCTGCTGGAAGAGATTAAACCGCACGACCTGACCGTACCGTACGGCGACCGTGGCGGCGTGGTTATCGAACCGATGCTCACCGACCAGTGGTACGTGCGTGCCGACGTGCTGGCAAAACCGGCTGTGGAAGCAGTTGAGAACGGCGATATCCAGTTCGTGCCGAAGCAGTACGAAAACATGTATTTCTCCTGGATGCGCGATATTCAGGACTGGTGTATCTCCCGTCAGCTGTGGTGGGGTCACCGTATCCCGGCGTGGTATGACAACGAAGGCAACGTCTACGTCGGCCGTACCGAAGAAGAAGTGCGTCAGGAAAACAACCTGTCCGCTGACGTCGCGCTGCGCCAGGACGAAGACGTGCTCGACACCTGGTTCTCCTCTGCCCTGTGGACCTTCTCAACCCTCGGCTGGCCGGAGAACACCGACGCCCTGCGTCAGTTCCACCCGACCAGCGTAATGGTCTCTGGCTTTGACATCATCTTCTTCTGGATTGCCCGCATGATCATGATGACCATGCACTTCATCAAAGATGAAAACGGCAAGCCGCAGGTTCCGTTCCATACCGTCTACATGACCGGTCTGATTCGTGACGACGAAGGCCAGAAGATGTCCAAATCCAAGGGCAACGTCATTGACCCGCTGGATATGGTCGACGGCATCTCCCTGCCGGATCTGCTGGAAAAACGTACCGGCAACATGATGCAGCCGCAGCTGGCAGAGAAAATCGCCAAACGCACCGAGAAACAGTTCCCGAACGGCATTGAGCCGCACGGCACCGACGCCCTGCGTTTCACCCTGGCGGCGCTGGCCTCTACCGGCCGCGATATCAACTGGGACATGAAACGCCTGGAAGGTTACCGCAACTTCTGTAACAAGCTGTGGAACGCCAGCCGCTTCGTGCTGATGAACACCGAAGATCAGGATTGCGGCTTTAACGGCGGCGAAATGGTGCTGTCTCTGGCCGATCGCTGGATCCTTGCGGAATTCAACCAGACCATCAAGAACTACCGCGATGCGCTGGACAGCTACCGCTTCGATATCGCCGCGGGCATTCTGTATGAATTCACCTGGAACCAGTTCTGTGACTGGTACCTGGAGCTGACCAAGCCGGTCATGACCGGTGGTTCTGACGCTGAGCTGCGCGGCACCCGTAACACGCTGGTGACCGTACTGGAAGGTCTGCTGCGTCTGGCACACCCGATCATTCCGTTCATCACCGAAACCATCTGGCAGCGCGTGAAGGTGATTTGCGGCGTGACCGCGGACACCATCATGCTGCAGCCGTTCCCGCAGTACGATGCGTCTCAGGTTGATGAAGCGGCGCTGGCCGATACCGAATGGCTGAAGCAGGCGATCGTCGCCGTACGTAATATCCGTGCGGAAATGAACATCGCTCCGGGTAAACCGCTGGAACTGCTGCTGCGCGGCTGTAGCGCTGACGCACAGCGTCGCGTGACCGACAACCAGAGCTTCCTGCAGTCGATGGCGCGTCTGGAAAGCATCACCGTGCTGTCTGCCGATGATAAAGGCCCGGTTTCGGTCACTAAGATTATCGACGGCGCCGAGCTGCTGATCCCGATGGCGGGTCTCATCAATAAAGAAGATGAGCTGGCGCGTCTGGCGAAGGAAGTGGCAAAAATCGAAGGTGAAATCAGCCGCATCGAAAGCAAGCTCTCCAACGAAGGTTTCGTGGCCCGTGCCCCGGAAGCGGTTATCGCCAAAGAGCGCGAGAAACTGGAAGGCTACGCGGAAGCGAAAAGCAAACTGATTGAACAGCAGGCGGTCATCGCCGCGCTGTAACCCATCCGCCCCTTGCGCAATCCGGCAAGGGGCGTTTTTTATCCGCGTTCCCCGCTTGCGCTTCCCCCGTACAGGGTGTTATTAACAACACCATCCGCTATTTATTTGCTATGAGTCATCGTATGAATACGATCGCGACCACTACATTGTCGCTGCGCCGCATCACCGCTGAAGATAATGCCGCTATTGCTCAGGTTATCCGCCAGGTTTCTGCGGAGTATGGGCTGACGGCAGATAAAGGCTATACGGTAGCCGATCCTAATCTGGACGAGCTGTTTGAGCTTTACAGCCAACCGGGCTCGGCCTATTGGGTGGTTGAACTGGATGGCCGGGTGGTTGGCGGTGGCGGCGTGGCGCCGCTGGCCCATAGTGAAGCGGATATCTGCGAGCTGCAGAAAATGTATTTTATGACCTCCGCCCGCGGCCAGGGGCTGGCTAAAAAGCTGGCGCTGCTGGCGCTGGAGCATGCCCGCGAGCAGGGGTTCAAACGCTGCTATCTGGAAACTACCGCCTTTTTGAAAGAAGCCGTCGGGTTATATGAACACCTCGGCTTCCTGCATATTGATGCGCCGCTGGGCCGTACCGGCCATGTGGACTGCGAAGTCCGGATGCTCAAAGCGCTGTAGCTTCTCAGCGCCGTGATCCTCCCCGGTGGCGCTTTGCAGACCGGGCTACAGGTTCGTGCGGTTTGGTAGTCCGGACAGGTGCGGAGCACCGCCTCCGGGATTATCCTCTCTCAGGCGCTGACCGGCACGCCGCTGTGGAAGCGAAGCTCGGCTTCTGGCGCAAGAATCAGCGCCGCCTCCGCTTCGCCAAGCTGGCGGATACGCTCGCTGATATCCTCGTCGGCAATCTGCTGCGCCAAATCCAGGTAATCCTGATAATGCCGCGCCTCGGAGCGCAACAGCGACAGATAGAACTTCTGCAGATCGTCGTTCAGCCACGGCGCCAGCGCTGCAAAACGCTCACAGGAACGCGCCTCGATGTAAGCCCCGCAAATCAGTTTATCGATAAGCATCACCGGTTCGTGAGAACGCACCTCTCTGCGTAATCCGCGCGCGTAGTTGCTGGCAGTCATTTTGACGTAAGGGATATCGTGCGCCAGCATCATCTCCCGCACCTGCCAGAAGTGATGCAGCTCTTCTTTAATCAGCAGCACCATATTGTCCACCAGCTGACGCCCCCAGGGGTCGTCGGTCTGCGGCATTGTGCTTTTGTTGATTTGTTTATGCAGCGCGACGAAATCCGGCTCAGGCCCCCAACGATAGGTAAAGTCTTCATACGGCTTCAGGCAGGCCAGCAGCTCGTCGGCTCCGCTCTTATCGGCGACATATTTGCGCACCAGCAGCAATGCGTTCTGCGCCGCTTTAAGCTCGCAGACCATGTGGTCGGTCAGCAGCAGCGGCAGATTTTCTGGCTTACGGGCTTCATCAATCCATGCCTGTGGCGTCGGGCAGTGGAGAAAATCGAGTACAGGGGCGAGTATTTGCGGGTAGTCCATTAAAGTTCCTTGCTCTACGCCAACGATACGCAGGATCGTTCAGGTACATTAAGGCGAAAAACCCCGACGGCATAGTCGCTATGTCGCCGGGGTTTCTGAGTATCGCCAACAGAGAAGTGCCTGATGGATGACGTGCAGGCTTGCTTAGTGACGAACGCCGTCGTCATCTTCATCGACGAGATCTTCGTCGTCTTCTTCGTCACCGTCTTCGCCGTTAGGGTCTTCGTAGTAGGTTCCCCAACCGTCATATTCAACGCCGAATTTCTCAGCCAGGTTCAGCAGCTGCTCCACCTGGGCATCAATCAGTTCCACTTTCAACGCACTTTCGCTCAGGATATCGCAGCAGATAACCACTTCGCCTTCTTCGACTTCCAGCTCTTCCGGCTCGGTCACTTCGTAGCCCATTTTGAAAGCTTCTACTGCCACTTTCTCCAGAGTTTCAAAGTCATCGGCGGAGAGATGATGCTCGATGGTGTACAGCGCGTCAGGGTCGCTGCCGTCTTCGAGCAGTTCTTCGATAATCAGACGCGTTTCTTCACGCTGTTCTTCCAGTAGTTCCGGGTTTGCCATGGCTCGTTCCTCATAATGTGCGACAGATACTTCTATTGTCACATACCGCCGTGATTGCCTCCACCTTTGTGCAAAAGATTTGTGAAACGGGGTTGCAAATGAATATTCATACATATAAATTGAATTTTAATTCAATGAGTGGCTTAAGCCAGCGAGGGAACCATGTCCGCGTTTTATCAGAAACATTTTTTAAAGTTGCTTGATTTTACCCCTGCAGAAATCACTGCCCTGTTGGCGCTGGCCGCCAGACTGAAAACCGACAAAAAAAACGGCATTGAAATCCAACACCTTGCTGGAAAAAACATCGCGCTCATCTTCGAAAAAGACTCTACCCGTACACGATGCTCTTTCGAAGTTGCCGCATTTGACCAGGGCGCCCGCGTGACCTATCTCGGGCCAAGCGGCAGCCAGATTGGCCATAAAGAATCGATTAAAGATACGGCTCGCGTGCTGGGGCGGATGTACGACGGTATTCAGTATCGCGGTCATGGCCAGGAGATCGTCGAGACGCTCGCCAGCTATGCCGGTGTCCCGGTATGGAACGGCCTGACTAACGAGTTTCACCCTACCCAGCTGCTGGCCGATTTGCTGACCATGCAGGAGCATCTGCCGGGCAAAGCCTTCAACGAAATGACGCTGGTGTATGCCGGTGATGCCCGCAACAATATGGGTAACTCTATGCTTGAAGCCGCTGCGCTGACCGGGCTGGATCTGCGTCTGGTCGCCCCGGCGGACTGCTGGCCGGAAGAGAGTCTGGTGGCCGAGTGCACGGCGCTGGCGCAGAAGCACGGCGGCAACATCACCCTGACCGAAGATATCGCCGCTGGCGTCAAGGGCGCGGACTTTATTTATACCGACGTCTGGGTTTCTATGGGTGAAGCCAAAGAGAAGTGGGCGGAGCGCATCGCGCTGCTGCGTGCCTATCAGGTGAATAGCGAGATGATGGCGCTGACCGGCAACCCGCAGGTTAAGTTCCTGCATTGTCTGCCGGCATTCCATGACGACCAAACCACCCTGGGCCAACAGATGGCCGAAGAGTACGGCCTGCACGGCGGCATGGAAGTGACTGACGAGGTCTTTGAGTCGCCCGCCAGCATCGTCTTCGATCAGGCGGAAAACCGCATGCACACCATCAAAGCGGTGATGGTCGCAACGCTGAGTAAATAACGTGGCCTATCCCCGGATGGCGTAACGCCACCGGGGTTAACGCCGTTACGCCATCCGCACCTTCACCACTACTTTACGCACTTTGGCCGGCTCGCCCGCGGCGCACAGCGGTTTGTGAACTTCGCCCGGGTAAAACACCACAAAGTCACCTTCGCTAAGAATCACGGTTTTTTCCTGCTCGCCGGCGGCGAGAAACGCAATGTCTTTCCCCTCCAGCCAGTCGGTGTCCGGCGTGCCAGCAGGCTGCGTACTGAAGGTCATCGCCTCCTGACCGCGCAGGACAATCTGGATATCCAGGTAGCGCGCATGGTACTCGGCGCGACGGGCAGCAAATGGCTCGGTGGTGTCTTCCGAGACCAGGTAAAACACATTGTTGCCGTCAATATCGTATTTTCCCGGCAGCGTCTCCTCGGTGACATGCGCTTTAACATGCTCAATCGCCTGACGCAGCGCGTCCGGCAGCCAGGTTTGCAAATGATGAATGTGACCTACGATCATAATAATCCTCAAATATAAAACAGCTTTTCATTTTTGTTTTTATACGCCCCTTCGCACTGCCATACCACTTCTTTTTTATGGTTTTTTGCGCTGACGCAGGCTTCCTGAAGCAATCGTTTTCTTGTTTGTGGACTAATCACTTGATCCGAAATTTGAGCTGCGTATAATGCCGGTCGATTTGCCGGGAGGAAGCATGGTCTACTGCGTACGACATTCTGTCTTACCGCGTCTGAACACAGGCGCTGGCGTAGCGTTTTTCTTTCCGTTGCTCAATGAATTCTCGAAGCCCCTTATTTAAGGGGCTTTTTTTTTGCCCAGGCGTCAGGAGATAAACATGGCTAACCCGCTATATCAAAAACATATCATTTCCATAAACGATCTCAGCCGAGAAGACCTCGAACTGGTGCTGGCGACCGCTGCAAAACTCAAAGCCAACCCACAGCCAGAACTGCTGAAGCATAAGGTTATCGCCAGCTGCTTCTTTGAAGCCTCCACCCGTACCCGCCTGTCGTTTGAAACCTCGATGCACCGCCTTGGCGCCAGCGTGGTAGGGTTCTCTGACAGCAGCAACACCTCGCTGGGCAAAAAAGGGGAAACCCTGGCCGACACCATTTCGGTCATCAGCACCTATGTCGATGCCATCGTGATGCGTCATCCGCAGGAAGGGGCCTCACGACTGGCAACCGAGTTTTCCGGCGGCATTCCGGTCCTCAACGCTGGCGATGGTGCCAACCAGCACCCGACGCAAACCCTGCTGGATCTGTTCACTATTCAGGAAACCCAGGGCCGCCTGGAAAACCTCAACGTCGCGATGGTTGGCGACCTCAAGTATGGCCGCACCGTCCACTCCCTGACCCAGGCGCTGGCGAAGTTTAACGGCAACCGCTTCTACTTTATCGCCCCGGACGCATTAGCCATGCCGCAGTACATCCTTGATATGCTGGATGAGAAAGGTATCGCCTGGAGCGTGCATAGCGCCATTGATGAAGTGATGGAGGAGGTGGATATTCTCTACATGACCCGCGTGCAGAAAGAGCGTCTCGACCCGTCCGAATACGCCAACGTGAAGGCGCAGTTTGTCCTGCGCGCCGCCGACCTCGAAGGCGCCCGCGAAAATATGAAAGTGCTGCACCCGCTGCCGCGCATTGATGAAATCACCACCGATGTTGATAAAACGCCGCACGCCTGGTACTTCCAGCAGGCCGGGAATGGCATCTTCGCCCGCCAGGCATTACTGGCACTGGTACTCAATAGCGAGCTGGCTCTGTAAGGGGAAACGACCATGACACACGATAATAAACTGCAGGTAGAAGCCATCAAACGTGGCACCGTTATCGACCACATCCCTGCGCAGGTTGGTTTTAAGCTGCTGACGCTGTTTAAGCTGACCGAAACGGATCAGCGCATCACCATCGGCTTGAACCTGCCGTCAGGCGAAATGGGCCGCAAAGACCTGGTGAAAATCGAGAATACCTTCCTGACCGAAGAGCAGGTAAACCAGCTGGCGCTGTATGCCCCGCATGCTACGGTTAACCGTATCGATGATTATGAAGTGGTAGGCAAATTACGCCCTAACCTGCCGGATCGGATCAACAACGTGCTGGTCTGCCCGAACAGCAACTGCATCAGCCACGCCGAGCCGGTCTCCTCAAGCTTCGCGGTCAAAAAACGTGAAAATGATATCGCGCTGAAGTGCAAATATTGTGAAAAAGAGTTTTCACATTATGTGGTTCTGGCCAATTAATTGAGGTTGGTATTGGCTACCCGGCTCCCTATAATGGCCGGGTTCCATACGCGCAATGCTGCAAGCTGCGTCTTTGCCGGCAGCACGGACCATTCGCCCCCTGCCGCGACGAGGCAACTCGCAGGATGAAGGGTATATAATGCTGTTTTTAAGGAGAACTCATGTCTAAAACTATCGCGACGGAAAATGCACCAGCAGCAATCGGCCCATACGTTCAGGGTGTTGATCTGGGTAGCATGATCATCACTTCCGGCCAGATCCCCGTCGACCCGAAAACCGGTAGCGTGCCGGAAGATGTCGCCGCTCAGGCGCGTCAGTCTCTGGACAACGTGAAGGCTATCGTTGAAGCTGCGGGCCTGAAAGTGGGCGATATTGTGAAAACCACCGTCTTCGTTAAAGATCTGAACGACTTTGCCACCGTGAATGCCGCGTATGAAGCGTTCTTCACCGAACATCAGGCCACCTTCCCGGCCCGTTCCTGCGTTGAAGTTGCTCGTCTGCCGAAAGACGTGAAAATCGAGATCGAAGCGATCGCTATTCGCCGCTAATCTCTGCGTCACAGCCGGATAGCCTGATGGCTTATCCGGCCTGCATTGTTCGCTCAGGCCGGATAAATTCACCACTTCTCACGCATTACATCACGCCAAACAGTTTCGGCAGGAACAGCGAGATCGCCGGAATATAAGTCACCAGCAGCAGCACCAGGAACAACACCGCATAAAACGGCAGCATCGCCTTCACCACCTGCTCTATCTTCTGCTTACTCACCGCACTGGCCACAAACAGCACCGAACCGACCGGCGGCGTAATCAGGCCAATCCCGAGGTTAACCAGCATGATCATCCCGAAGTGAACCGGATCGATACCCAGCGCGTTGGTCACCGGCAGCAGCACCGGCGTCAGGATCAGAATCAGCGGGGCCATGTCCATCAACGTGCCGACCAGCAACAGCATAATGTTGATGCACATTAAAATGACGTACTTGTTATCCGAGATGCTGGTAAAGGCTTCGGTGATGCGCATCGGCAACTGCATGTAGGTCATGATGGCGCCAAAGGCGGCGGCAAAACCGATCAGGATCATCACGATCGTGACGGTCTTCACCGTGCGATACATCAGCTTTGGCAGCTCGGACCATTTGTAGTCACGGTAGATAAACATGGTGACAAAGAAGGCCCACAGACAGGCGATCGCCGCCGATTCCGTGGCGGTGAAAATGCCGGAG
This sequence comes from Klebsiella sp. R390, assembly GCF_051131745.1. Lineage (NCBI taxonomy): Bacteria > Pseudomonadati > Pseudomonadota > Gammaproteobacteria > Enterobacterales > Enterobacteriaceae > Klebsiella > Klebsiella sp. R390. Next base: position 2,151,410 of record NZ_CP180445.1, read on the forward strand.
AGGATCCCGCCCATGATGATCACCACCGTCATCAGCCCCCACAGCGTATCGACAAAGATCGTCAACGCCTGGCGAAACGGCACCCGCTCCCCTTTCGGGTAGCCGCGCTTGTGGGCAAAGCCGACGCACATCACCATCAAAGCAAAACTGAGCAGCAGCCCCGGCAGGATCCCGGCGATAAACAGCGCGGCAATCGACACCGTTCCCCCGGTGGCCAGCGAGTAAATCACCGAGTTATGGCTCGGCGGCGTCAGGATCGCCTGAACCGAGCCGCTGGCGGTCACCGCCGCCGCAAAGTCGCGCGGGTAGCCTTTTTTATCCATCTCCGGGATCATCACCGAACCAATAGAGGCGGTATCCGCCACCGATGACCCGGAAATTGCGCCAAAAAAGGTCGAGGCGACGATATTCACCAACGACAGGCCGCCGCGAATAAACCCGACAAAAATATAGGCAAAGTTCACCAGCCGCCGCGCAATCCCCCCTTCGGCCATGATCGCCCCGGCAAGGATAAAGAACGGGATCGCCAGCAGCGAGAACTTGTTCACGCCGTTGGTCAGCTGGATCATCACCGCCTCCAGCGGGATATCAATATACCAGGCGCCAACGATCGCGCTGATCCCCACGGCGTACGCTACCGGCACCCCAATCGCCAGCATAATGGCCAGCGTAAAAACGAGAATAAAGGCATCCATCAGTTTTCCTCTATGCAATCAGATCGACGATCAACTGGTTGAACCCAGCATGACGATGGGACGCTGATACTGGTCGCCACGGCAGATCTTTTCGATGATGAACAGCAGCGTGATCGCCGAGCCAATCGGGAGCGGCAGGTAGTTTTCTCCGGCGGTAAGCAGTGGGAATTCCGCAACCGGTTGTTCCCACAGTTCGATACACAGTGAAGAGCCGTACCAGAGGATGAAAATACAGATGGCCATCAGGATAAGATCGGCAACGACAGAGCAGAAACGACGCGCGCTATCGCCCAGACGGTCGGTCACCATGCTGACGGCGATATGTGAACCGGCGCGGTAGCTCACCGCCGCCCCGATAAAGGTGAATGTCACCATGCACAATATGGCTATCGGCTCAGGCCATGACAGCGCGCTGTTCATCACGTAGCGCGCAAATATGCCAACCGGGATCACCGCCACCATCACCAGCAGCGCCAGCCCGGCAATCCACATAGAAATTCGATAAAGTATGTCCATTACCGATGAATAATATTCACCCATCATCATTACCTCGACTGAATAATCAGTTCAGGGCGGATGGAATAATCCATCCGCCTGATGAATTACTTCACATCCTGAATTTGCTTGATCAAATCCTGATGGTCTTTACCGTATTTATCCCGCACTGATTGTGTTGCTTTATAGAAATAATCGGTGTCAATGTCATAAAACTTAACGCCCTGCTGTTTCATGGTTTCCAGCGATTTGGTGTTATAGGCTTCCCAGAGCTTACGTTGCTCGGCCTGGGCTTCTTTCGCCAGTTTGATAATTAATTGCTGATCCTCTTTCTTCAGCTTGTCCCACTTTGGTTTAGAGAACAGAAAAAGCTCAGGAATAATAAAATGCTTACTCCAGGTATAATTCTTGGCTACCGGCAGGTAGTTATGCGCCACGAAGGTTGGCGGGTTATTTTCCGTGCCGTCAATCACCCCGGTTTGCATGCCGCTGAAGACCTCGCTGGTCCCCATTGCCACCGCGTTGGCTCCCATCGCTTTTAAGGTATCAAGCGCCACCGGGCTGGTCTGTACGCGGATTTTCATCCCCTTTAAATCCTCCGGTTTGGCGACCGGATCTTTGGTAATCAGGTTGCGCGTCCCGGCGTCCATCCAGCCAAGGAACACCAGCCGGGACTTGCTGTTCGCGGTCAGCCGGTCACCAATTTCCTGGCCGATCATGCCGTCCAGCACGTGGTGCATATGGTCTTCATCGCGAAAGATATATGGCAAGGTGAAGACGTTAATCTCCGGTAAGATTGCCGCCACCGGCGCCATCGACACACGAATAATATCGATCGCGCCAAGCTGCGCCTGCTCAATCATCTGCTTTTCATCGCCCAGCACGCCGCCGGGGAAGGTTTTAATATCCAGCCGTCCGTCGGTTGCGGCACTGAGTTTTTCTCCCATGTGTTTTACCGCTACTACGTTAGGATAATCAGCAGGATGAACGTCGGCCGCACGCAGCGTTTGTGCCGCGGTTATCTGCGTGGTAAGCAGGAGTCCACACCCCACGCCCAGACTTAAAAGAGTTTTTCTCAGTTTCATTTACCTTCTCCAGAGACATATAAACGCGAATAACAAACGGTTTGCAGGAACAATGACGGTCTTAATGAAAAGCAGCAGGAAGAATGTTGTTATTGATGACGCCAGGGCAGGTTAGCCTCTGTAACAAATTATTACGATGATTATGTTCACAAAAGAAGGAATAGCCGAGAGATTTTCAGCACGCTGTTTCATTTTTGCAACGAAGGTCATTTTACGGAAAAAATAATGTCTGAAAGAGAACCATAGTTGTGATCTCTCACACCTTTATCATTTCAAAAAAAATAAAACAAAGAATGACAGAGAGATTATTTTGGCGGGCGCAAAAAGAGAAATGGCTGCCGCAGCAGCCATTATTTGAGATTATTGCCAGCCGTAGCGTCGGCTATAGAAACCTTTCACCATTTGGGTCAGCGTCATATAGCCAACCAGAATAGCAATCAGCCATGGGAAGTAGCTCAGCGGCAGCGCCTGCAGCTGCAAATAGCCCGCCAGCGGTGAGAACGGCAGCGCGATGCCCACCACCATCACCACCAGGGTCATGGCAAACAGCGGCCACGCGGCACGGCTCTGGATAAACGGAATCCGCCGCGTACGGATCATATGCACAATCAGCGTTTGCGACAGCAGCCCTTCAATAAACCAGCCGGACTGGAACAGCGTCTGGGCTTCCGGCACGTTGGCATGGAATACCCACCACATCAGGCAGAAGGTCAGAATATCGAAAATCGAGCTGATCGGGCCAAAGAAGACCATAAAGCGCCCCAGTTCCGCAGGGTTCCAGCGCTGCGGTTTGCGGATCTGCTCATCGTCGACGTTATCAAACGGGATCGCGACCTGGGATACATCGTACAGCAGGTTCTGGATCAGTAAGTGCAACGGCAGCATCGGCAGGAACGGCAGAAAGGCGCTCGCCACCAGCACGCTGAAGACGTTACCGAAGTTAGAACTGGCGGTCATTTTGATGTATTTCAGCATGTTGGCGAAAGTACGGCGGCCTTCGATTACCCCCTCCTCCAACACCATCAGGCTTTTTTCCAGCAGAATGATATCCGCCGCTTCCCGGGCAATGTCCACCGCGCCATCCACGGAGATGCCGATATCCGCCGCGCGTAGCGCCGGAGCATCGTTGATGCCATCGCCCATAAAGCCGACCACATGCCCTTCGCGTTTCAGCAGCGTCACGATGCGCTCTTTATGCAAGGGCGCAAGGCGGGCGAACAGCGTGGTGCGTTTTGCCAACTGGGCCAGTTGGTCATCGCTCAGCGCTTCAATCTGGCTACCGATGACCACCTCGCCGGCATCCAGCCCCACTTCATGGCACACCTTCGCCGCGACCAGTTCGCTATCGCCGGTCAGGATTTTGACGGTAATCCCGCTGGCTTTCAGCGCCTTCAGGGCCGGCGCGGTGGTCTCTTTCGGCGGATCGAGGAAGGCAATATAGCCTTCGAGAATCAGGTCAGACTCATCGGCCCGCTGGTAGTCGCCTTCGCGGGCGGGCAGATAGCGGGTCGCCACCGCCACCACCCGCAGTCCCTGGCGATTAAGCGTATCGGTCACGCGTTTGATGCGGCGCAGCATGGTGTCGTCCAGCGGCACGATATCGCCGTTGTAGCGCACCTGAGTCGATACATTGAGGATCTCCTGCAGCGCACCTTTGCAGATCAGCTGATGCACCCCTTCCTGCTCGCTCACGACCACCGACATCCGGCGGCGCTCAAAGTCGAACGGGATCTCATCCACTTTCTGCCAGCGTTCGGACAGCTGACGCGCCGCGTCGAGTTCAACCCCTTCCAGCACCGCTGTATCAAGCAGATTTTTCAACCCGGTCTGATAGTGGCTATTCAGCCAGGCACTGTGCAGTACCCGTTCGCTGACCTTGCCGGAGACGTCGGTGTGGTTCTCCAGCACGATTTTGTCCTGCGTCAGGGTACCGGTTTTATCGGTACACAGAATATCCATCGCGCCGAAATTCTGGATAGCATCGAGATGCTTGACGATGACTTTCTGTTTCGAGAGCTTCACCGCCCCGCGCGCCAGGGTCGAGGTGACAATCATCGGCAGCATTTCCGGCGTCAGGCCAACCGCCACCGACAGCGCGAACAGCGCCGCTTCCCACCAGTCGCCTTTGGTGTAGCCGTTAATCAGCAGCACCACCGGCGCCATCACCAGCATAAAGCGGATCAGCAGCATGCTGACGCGGCTGATGCCTTTCTGGAAGGCATTCGGTTCGCTCTCCTGCTCGCTGACCCGTCCGGCCAGCTGACCAAACCAGGTGTTGCCGCCGGTCGCAAAGACGATTGCCTGTGCCGTACCGCTCACCACGTTGGTGCCCATAAAGCACAGGGTGTCGCACTCCAGCGGGTTACTTTGCTGTGGGTCACGGCTGTGAACCACTTTTTCAACCGGCAGCGATTCACCGGTTAACGAGGCCTGGGCAACGAACAGATCCCGCGCCTGGAGGATACGCAGGTCCGCGGGGATCATATCGCCCGCCGACAGCTTGACGATATCGCCCGGCACCAGCTGGTCGATAGGCAGCTCGCACCAGCGGCTTTCTCCCTGCTCGTTGACCACCCGCAGCACCGTCGCGGTATTGCTGACCATCGCCTTCAGGGCATCCGCCGCTTTGGTCGAGCGGGCTTCCTGAATAAAGTTGAGCAGCGTGGAGATCCCCACCATCAGCGCAATCACGCCGGCGGCAAACAGATCTTCCGTTGCATAGGAGACGATCCCCAACACGGTGAGCAGCAGGTTGAAGGGGTTGCGGTAGCAAGTCCACAGATGCACCCACCATGGTGATGGCTTCTGCGCCGGAATTTGATTGTCGCCGAAGCGGGCGATTTTCTCTGCGACTTCGCTATCGTTCAGCCCTTCCGGGTGGCTGTCGAAGGCGCGCCAGAGTTCATTGTCGTCCATTGCCGCTACGTTCAGGCAGTGTTTGCCTAACGATTCTGGAATCGGCGTACTGGCCAGATGGCGGGCATCCGGTAACGGGTCGCGCTGAACCAGTCGGCGCGGCAAATGGCGGCTGAGCTGTGCAAACAGCTGCCGGGTCATATTTTTCAGCATAAACAGTCCCTCCGCGCTCGCCAGGGCGAACGCAGCACAACTGACAGGCGCAACAAAACTCTACCTGTCAGGTATTATTTTTTTATGGCAGGGACATCAAGGACGTCACTGCTTTACGCTTCCGGTAAAGCAGTGCTAAGCAGGCTTACCGGAAAAGAGAGTTACTCCATCGAGGATGAGGAGTGGGATCGGGGTCCATAAAATCTCCGGTAAGTGAGGAAAAACGGCGCAAACTATAGCGCAACCAGCGGGCAAGTTGAAGCCGCTGTCGCCAATGATAACCCCGCGTAACTAAACCAGACGTAAACCAGACTTTGCTCATTGCGGTTTGGTTGAGTAGCATTAGGCTCACTACATCGGATGACCACGAGAACCTTGCATGCAAAACCGGCTGACCATTAAAGATATCGCGCGCTTAAGCGGCGTCGGGAAATCGACGGTGTCCCGCGTGCTCAACAATGAAAGCGGCGTGAATGAACGCACCCGTGAACGAGTCGAAGCGGTGATGCAGCAGCACGGTTTTTCGCCCTCCCGCTCCGCGCGGGCGATGCGTGGTCAAAGCGACAAAGTGGTGGCGATTATCGTTACCCGTCTTGATTCGCTGTCGGAAAACCTGGCCGTACAGACCATGCTGCCGGCCTTCTACGAGCAGGGTTTCGATCCCATTATGATGGAGAGCCAGTTCTCTCCGACGCTGGTCGGGGAGCATCTGCGGATCCTCGCCCGCCGCAATATCGATGGCGTGGTGCTGTTTGGCTTTACCGGCATCACCGAAGAGATGCTGACGCCCTGGCGCGCATCGATGGTGCTGCTGGCGCGCGATGCGCCGGGCTTCGCCTCGGTCTGCTACGACGACAACGGCGCGGTCAACCTGCTGATGCAGCGCCTGTACGACAGCGGGCATCGCCACATCAGTTTTCTCGGGGTGCCCCATAGCGACGTCACCACCGGGCAGCGCCGCCATCAGGCCTATCTCGATTTCTGCGCGCAGCACCAGCTCACCCCGTCCGCCGCCCTGCCGGGCCTGGCGATGAAACAGGGCTACGACAATGTCGCCAGCGTGCTGACGCCGGAAACCAGCGCGCTGCTGTGCGCCACCGATACCCTCGCCCTTGGCGCCAGCAAGTATTTGCAGGAGCAGCAGATTGCCCATCTGCAGGTTGCCAGCGTCGGCAGTACGCCGCTGATGAAGTTTCTCCACCCGGAGATTGTCACCGTCAACCCAGGCTACGCCGAGGCCGGGCGTCAGGCTGCTCAGCAGCTGATCGCGCAGATCGCCGGCCAGACAGAACCCCGCCAGATCGTGATTCCCGCCGCGCTTATTTAAGCCCTGATGGTGGATTTATGTGATCCTCGCTGCGTTTCGGGAACGTTCCCATTTTGAAATGCCCACGAACCCGTTAGGATTCGTCTCAGGTCATTACGCAATCTCTTCCCTCTGTTTTGAGGCCTCAACATGAGTAAAGTGAATCAGCAGGACATCGATAAATTGATCGAACTGGTGGGCGGGCGCGATAACATTGCTACCGTCAGCCACTGCATTACCCGTCTGCGCTTTGTGCTGAACAATCCGGCCATTGCCAAACCCAAAGAAATCGAACAGCTGCGCATGGTGAAGGGCTGCTTCACCAACGCCGGGCAGTTCCAGGTGGTGATTGGCACGGAAGTGGACGATTACTACAAGGCGCTGCTGGCAACCACCGGCCAGGCATCTGCTGATAAAGAGCAGGCTAAACAGGCTGCGCGGCAAAATATGAAGTGGCACGAGCAGCTGATCTCGCATTTTGCCGAGATCTTCTTCCCGCTGCTGCCGGCGCTGATCAGCGGCGGCCTGATCCTTGGCTTCCGTAACGTGATCGGCGATCTGCCGATGAGCAACGGGCAGACGCTGGCGCAAATGCACCCGTCGCTGCAAACCATTTATGATTTCCTGTGGCTGATTGGCGAGGCCATCTTCTTCTACCTGCCGGTCGGTATCTGCTGGTCAGCGGTAAAGAAAATGGGCGGCACGCCGATCCTCGGCATCGTGCTCGGCGTGACCCTCGTCTCTCCGCAACTGATGAACGCCTATATGCTGGGTCAGCAGGTGCCGGAAGTGTGGAACTTCGGTCTGTTTACCATCGCTAAGGTCGGTTACCAGGCACAGGTTATCCCGGCGCTGCTGGCAGGCCTGGCGCTCGGCTTCATCGAAACCCGCCTCAAACGCATCGTCCCTGACTACCTCTATCTGGTGGTGGTGCCGGTATGCTCGCTGATTCTGGCAGTATTCCTTGCCCACGCCTTTATCGGCCCGTTTGGCCGCATGATCGGCGACGGCGTGGCCTTCGCAGTACGTCACCTGATGACCGGCAGCTTTGCGCCGATTGGCGCCGCCCTGTTCGGCTTCCTGTATGCCCCGCTGGTGATTACCGGGGTCCACCAGACGACGCTGGCTATCGATATGCAGATGATTCAGAGCATGGGCGGCACCCCGGTGTGGCCGTTGATTGCCCTGTCCAACATCGCCCAGGCGTCAGCGGTCGTCGGCATTATCATCGCCAGCCGCAAACAGAACGAGCGTGAAATTTCGGTTCCGGCCGCTATTTCGGCCTACCTTGGGGTCACGGAACCGGCCATGTACGGGATCAACCTGAAATACCGTTTCCCGATGCTCTGCGCGATGATCGGCTCCGGCCTTGCCGGGCTGCTGTGTGGCCTGAACGGCGTGATGGCGAACGGTATCGGCGTTGGCGGGCTGCCGGGGATCCTCTCCATCCAGCCAACCTACTGGCAGGTCTTCGGGTTAGCGATGGTCATCGCAGTGGTCGTGCCGATTACGCTCACCACGATCGTATACCAGCGCAAATTCCGTCAGGGCACCTTACAGATTGTCTGATCTTATCTTTCGGGGCGCGATAGCGCCCCTTCGTTGTAGCAGGAAAGCGATATGAATACCCTTCCCCACTGGTGGCAAAACGGCGTTATTTACCAAATTTATCCGAAGAGTTTCCAGGATACGACCGGCAGCGGCACCGGCGATCTGCGTGGAGTCACCTCACGCCTCGACTATCTGCAAACTCTCGGCGTGGACGCTATCTGGTTGACCCCGTTCTACGTCTCACCGCAGGTGGATAACGGCTACGATGTCGCGAACTATACCGCCATCGATCCCACCTACGGCACCCTGGATGATTTCGACGAACTAGTGGCCGAGGCCAAAGCGCGCGGGATCCGCATCGTGCTGGATATGGTGTTAAACCATACCTCGACCGCACACGCCTGGTTTCGCGAGTCGTTAAACAAAGAGAGTCCCTACCGCCAGTTTTACATCTGGCGCGATGGCGAGCCCACCACGCCGCCAAACAACTGGCGCTCAAAATTTGGCGGCAACGCCTGGCAGTGGCACGCCGAGAGCGGGCAGTACTATCTGCATCTGTTCGCCACGGAACAGGCCGATCTCAACTGGGAAAACCCGACGGTACGGGAAGAACTCAAAAAGGTGTGCGAATTCTGGGCCGACCGCGGCGTCGACGGCCTGCGCCTTGACGTGGTTAACCTGATTTCGAAAGATCAGACCTTCCCGGCAGATGACCAGGGCGACGGACGCCGTTTTTATACCGATGGCCCGCGGGTTCATGAATTCCTGCAGGAGATGAGCCGCGACGTCTTCACCCCGCGCCAGTTGATGACGGTGGGCGAGATGTCCTCCACGTCGCTGGAACATTGTCAGCAGTATGCCGCGCAGGACGGCCGCGAGCTGTCGATGACCTTTAACTTCCACCACCTGAAGGTCGATTATCCCGGCGGAGAAAAGTGGTCCCTGGCACGCCCTGACTACGTGGCGCTCAAAGCGCTGTTCAGCCACTGGCAGCAGGGGATGCACAACCGGGCATGGAATGCGTTGTTCTGGTGTAACCACGATCAGCCGCGCATTGTGTCGCGCTTCGGTGATGAAGGTGAATACCGGGTTCCGGCGGCGAAAATGCTGGCGATGGTACTGCACGGCATGCAGGGCACCCCGTATATCTATCAGGGTGAAGAGATTGGCATGACCAACCCGCATTTCTCGGACATCAACGCGTATCGCGACGTGGAAAGCCACAACATGTTTATTGAACGCTCGGCGCAGGGACAGGCGCCGGATGAGCTGCTGGCGATCCTCGCCAGTAAGTCGCGCGATAACAGCCGCACGCCGATGCAGTGGGATCGCCGCGCCCAGGGCGGTTTTACCACCGGTGAACCGTGGATTTCCCTGTGCGATAACTATCAGACCATCAATGCCGAAGCGGCGCTGGCTGACCCGGATTCCGTGTTTTACACCTATCAGCAACTGATTGCGCTACGCAAGACCACGCCGGTGCTGATCTGGGGCGATTATCAGGATCTACTGCCGGAACATCCTGCGCTGTGGTGCTACCGCCGCCAGTGGCAGGGCAAAACCCTGGTCGTCGCGGCTAACCTGAGTCGCGAATTCCAGAGCTGGCATCACCGCGAGATGGACGGCGACTGGCAGGTACTGATGAGCAACTACCCGGAGGCAGCGAACCGCCCTGCGGCCATGACGCTGCGTCCGTTTGAAGCCATCTGGTGGCTGCAGGCGTAACCTTTCCCCGGCCAGTGCTGCGCTTAACCAGGCTGCGGGTGCCGTTCCCGCAGCCTGGACAAGGGCGAATCACGTGACGCTGGCCAGTGCCAGCGTTTTTGCCTTCTCCTTGCCAATTTCCGCTTGTTTTTTAGTCAGATAAATTTACATTCCGCGCGGGTGCCCAGCCTGCGTACTCTCGACTTTTTACTTTGTCCTGCATCAATAAAATAGCAAACATCTTTGATGCAAATCACTACATATAGAACTTAAAATGCGTCCCGGCCCTACATATGGTATCAATCGTCTATTATGTCACCATAACCCATCGTACTCTGGCGGTGGTGGGATGTGGATAAAAAGGGCCAAAACCGGAGCAACACGGCGGCAGGTATAGCCCCAGTGACTTCGGCAAGCTTTCCGCCTCTGTGGATAACCTGTTCTATAAAGTATGGAGTGATCATGACACCGCATGTGATGAAACGCGATGGCTGTAAAGTGCCGTTCAAGTCAGAGCGCATTAATGAAGCAATTCTGCGTGCAGCTAAAGCAGCGGGAGTCGATGACGCAGACTATTGCGCCACCGTCGCAGAAGTCGTTAGCCAGCAAATGCAAGGCCGCACTCAGGTTGATATCAACGAGATCCAGACCGCCGTTGAGAACCAGCTGATGGCCGGTCCGTACAAGCAACTGGCGCGCGCCTACATTGAATATCGCCATGACCGCGATAGCCAACGTGAAAAGCGCGGCCGGCTGAACCAGGAGATTCGTGGACTGGTTGAGCAGACCAACTCGGCGTTACTCAACGAGAACGCCAACAAAGACAGTAAAGTCATCCCGACCCAGCGCGACCTGCTGGCCGGTATCGTCGCCAAACATTACGCCCGTCAGCATCTGCTGCCGCACGACGTAGTCATGGCTCACGAACGTGGCGTGATTCACTATCACGATCTCGACTATTCGCCGTTCTTCCCGATGTTCAACTGTATGCTGATCGATCTGAAAGGCATGCTGACCCACGGCTTTAAGATGGGTAACGCCGAGATCGAACCGCCGAAGTCTATCTCTACCGCCACCGCCGTCACGGCACAGATTATTGCGCAGGTCGCCAGCCATATTTATGGCGGTACGACCATTAACCGTATTGATGAAGTGCTCGCGCCGTTCGTCACCGAGAGCTTCAATAAGCATCGTAAAATTGCCGAAGAGTGGCAGATCCCGGATGCCGAAGGTTACGCCCATTCTCGCACCGAAAAAGAGTGTTACGACGCCTTCCAGTCGCTGGAATACGAAGTGAATACCCTGCATACCGCCAATGGACAGACGCCTTTCGTCACCTTTGGCTTTGGCCTCGGCACCACCTGGGAATCCCGCCTGATTCAGCAGTCGATTCTACGTAATCGTATCGCTGGCCTCGGTAAAAACCGCAAAACGGCGGTGTTCCCGAAACTGGTCTTTGCGATTCGCGATGGCCTGAACCACAAGTTTGGCGATGCCAACTATGACATCAAGCAGCTGGCGCTGGAGTGCGCAAGCAAGCGCATGTACCCGGATATCCTCAACTACGATCAGGTGGTGAAGGTGACCGGTTCGTTTAAAACGCCAATGGGCTGCCGCAGCTTCCTCGGGGTGTGGGAAAATGAAAACGGCGAAGAAGTTCACGATGGGCGTAACAACATCGGGGTAATCAGCCTGAACCTGCCGCGCATTGCCCTGGAAGCCAAAGGCGACGAAGCGGTATTCTGGACGCTGCTGGACGAGCGCCTGCAGCTGGCGCGTAAAGCGCTGATGACGCGTATTGCGCGCCTCGAAGGGGTCAAAGCACGCGTGGCACCGATTCTGTATATGGAAGGGGCCTGCGGCGTGCGCCTGAAGGCCGATGACGACGTTTCTGAAATCTTCAAAAACGGTCGCGCGTCGATCTCCCTGGGCTACATCGGTATTCACGAAACCATTAACGCGCTGGCGGGCGACACCCACATGTACGACAGCGAAGCGCTGCGCGCTAAAGGCGTCGCTATCGTGCAGCGTCTGCGCGATGCCGTGGACCAATGGAAAGACGAAACCGGGTATGGTTTCAGCCTCTACAGCACGCCGAGCGAAAACCTCTGCGATCGCTTCTGTCGTCTGGATACCGCCGAATTTGGCGTGATCCCGGGCGTAACGGACAAGGGCTATTACACCAACAGCTTCCACCTCGACGTCGAGAAGAAGGTCAACCCGTACGATAAGATCGACTTCGAAGCGGCCTATCCGCCAATCGCCAACGGCGGCTTCATCTGCTACGGCGAGTACCCGAACATCCAGCACAACCTGAAAGCGCTGGAAGATGTCTGGGATTACAGCTATCAGCACGTGCCGTATTACGGCACCAACACGCCGATCGACGAGTGCTACGAGTGCGGCTTTACCGGTGAGTTCGAATGCACCAGTAAAGGCTTTACCTGCCCGAAATGCGGTAACCACGATGCCGCCCGCGTGTCGGTGACCCGTCGCGTGTGCGGCTATTTAGGCAGCCCGGACGCCCGTCCGTTCAACGCCGGGAAGCAGGAAGAGGTGAAACGCCGCGTCAAACACCTCGGCAACGGTCAACTCGGCTAATCTCGCCACCGTCACCCCGGATAGCGCCGCCAGCGGCCTGTCCGGGCTACAACGCACCAGCGTAGGTTTCCTCAAATCAGTTGGCGTTGTAGCAAAGCGGCAAACGAGTCAGTCCCGGGGAGCTTACTGGAGTAAGTGACCCGGGCGAGCGAGCGCAGCCAACGCTGCTGCGGCGTCAAATGAGAAGAGGAAACAATGAATTATCACCAATACTACCCCGTCGATATCGTCAACGGCCCTGGAACACGCTGCACCCTGTTTGTCTCCGGCTGCGTCCACGAATGCCCCGGCTGCTACAACAAAAGCACCTGGCGGCTGAACTCCGGCCAGCCTTTCACTCAGGAAATGGAAGACCGGATCATCGCCGACCTCAACGACACCCGCATCACCCGCCAGGGCCTGTCGCTCTCCGGCGGCGATCCGCTGCACCCGCAGAACGTGCCGCACATTCTGCGGTTGGTGAAGCGCATTCACGCGGAATGCAAAGGGAAAGATATCTGGGTCTGGACCGGCTACAAACTGGCGGAGCTGAACGACGCACAGATGGCGGTAGTGGATTTGATTAACGTGCTGATCGACGGCAAATTTGTGCAGGATTTAAAAGATCCGGCGCTGATCTGGCGCGGCAGCAGCAATCAGGTGGTTCACCACCTGCGTTGAGTTAAAAGCGGCTGACGCACTCCATCGCCACCGTTTTAAACTCGTCAAAACTGCGGGTGGTGGCAAGCCGGGCCATGGCGCGTTCGCGCAGGAAGGTCACGAAAATATCATAGATCGCCATCGCCTCTTCATACTCGCTCTTGCTGATCGCCAGCAAAAAGACGATGTGCGCGGTTTCGTCGCCCCAGACGATACCGTTGGGCGCAATGACGGTATAGACCACGGTTTTTTGCGCCAGCAGACCGAGGGCGTGAGGCAGCGCAATGCCGTCCCCCAGCATGGTGCTGACGATCGCTTCACGCTCCACCACCGAATCATGGAACCCGGCATCGACAAAACCTTCCTGCTGTAACTGCTGGCACAGTTCGGCAAACAGCGTCTGCTGGTCGACAGGTGCGTCGATCACCCGGAAATGGGCCTCATCGAAATACTTATTCAGCACCCAGGGGCGAGTCCGGTCCACCAGCACCAGCTTGCCAATTTGGTCCAGTTGATAATCCGTCGGGAATGGCGCAATGGTCACGACCGGCTTATCTTTTTCGCCAATCCACACGGTGGACACCACAAAATCTTCCGCGATGCTCTCCAGCTGTTCATATTCCCGCTGCGATAGCGTGGCGGCAATCTCAAGCTGCGGATACTTGCGCTGCAAAATCGCCTCGATCATCCGCACCATCGCGTTACTGGTGTCGCACACCAGCAGCACCCGCGGCTGGCGCTGATAGCCGATGTTGTAATGACGCTCCAGCCCGACGCCGACATGCAGCACCAGGAAACCAATTTCGTTTTCACTAATGGTATAGGGGGTATATTTACCCCAACTGCTCACCGCGGCGAGGGTCATATCCCACGACATCGGATAGTGCTGCTTAATATTATCGAGCAGCGGGTTGGGGATCATTATCTGATAGCGAACCCGGGTGATCATGGTCTTAATGTGGGTCAGCAGGTCGGCATGCAGTTGGGCGTCGTCCAGCAGGTTGTAGTTATACTGGCTGTTGATGTAGTTCAGGATGTAGTTCACCAGCGCTTCGCCATCGTCGGCGCTGATGGTGCCCGGATCGACGTCCTGAACCTGACGGGCGGCAAGGTGGACGCACAGCCACTCTTCTTCCGCCAGCGAGAGGGTTTTCCCCGCCTGCTGCTGCAGTACAGCGGCCAGATCCCGAGCGGCATCCCGTACGTTTTGCGCCACATCTTCAGCGCTAAATTCGGCCAGCGGATAGCCCTGGCTAACGCGATGGACCACCACGGCGCTGTACAGTCGGATAAAACGCTCCCCTTCATCGGTCAGGCGAACATGGTGGCGGGTCAGGATCTCCTGCAACACGCCCCCAAGCTGTTCCTGGACATCCGAATTTAACGCTTTTTCATCCATCAACGGGTTCAGCCCGCCCTGCTGCACCTGCTGCCACAGCAGATCGGTCAGGCAGGCGCGAATCGATACTTCGCTGCCGAACAAGCGCATACCGTGACGCGGACGCGTCTCCAGGGCCAGCTGATAGCGCTGAAAACGCTCGCGCACCTCGGCCATGTCATTTTGCAGAGTTGCGCGGCTGACGAACCACTCGTCCGCCAGGTCTTCAAGCTTGATAGAGAACGCCGAGGTCAAAAAGCGCACCAGTAGAAAGTTGATGCGGTCCTGGGCAGTGCGCGGAATATGCTGCGGTTTCGGCGCGCTGGCCTCCAGGGTCTGATAGCGCGACGGATCGTCGATTTTCAGTTGATAGCCGCTGCCGCGGGTCAGAATAAATTGCGCGCCGTAATGCTCTAACAGCGCGTTAAGTGCGGTGATATCGGCGCGAACGGTACGGGTAGAAACCGACAGCCGCTGCGCCAGTTCATCCTGGGGCAGCGTTTCGTTTTGCAGCAAGGTAAACAGTTGCGCTAAACGTTGGTTGGGAAATCGCATGTCAGTTCCTTCTCTTTACGGCTCACGGTTGAGCGGATATCACCATCTGTGATGGGCTGCCTACCGGGGTGTATTCCGGAGCAAAAGTCAGTTTGCCGCTCCTGGCCGCAACGCTAAAACGGGTAATATTATCACTGCGTTGGTTCATGACGTACAGCCATTGCCCCTGATTATCCAGGGTCAACGTGCGGGGGTAGTCGCCACGGGTCCAGATATCTTCCTGATGGCTCAGGCTGCCGTCGGCCAGCACGCTAAAATGCGCAATGCTGTTATGCAGACGGTTGGCGACATACAGCTGCTTCCCGTCGGGGCTGAGTACCAGGCCTGCGGCGAAACTGGTGCCTTTGTACTCCTTCGGCAGCGCGGAGATCGTTTTGCCCTCGCGCAGCAGCCCGCTTTTCTTATCCAGATGATAGAAGGTCAGCGTCGAGGCTTCTTCGTTAATCAGCCACAGGCCGTCGCCCTTCGGCGTAAAGACAAAGTGACGTGGCCCGGCCCCTTCCGACGACGCGGCAATAAACGGCGGGTCGTTCGGCGTCAGGGTACCGTTGCGGTTATCGAACCGGTACTGATAGATACGATCCAGCCCCAGATCGGTGGAAAACACATATTGCCCGCTCGGATCGGCGGCGATCATATGGGCATGAGGGCCGTTATGATCGCTGATGGCGAAGCTGCCCTCAACGGCCGCCGCCGGGCTTTCCGCACCGGCCGGGCCTTCGTCCTGGTGGCTATCCACCGCCTCACCCAGGCTGCCATCGTCTTTCACCGGCAACACCGCAACCGACCCGCTAACGTAGTTCGCCACCAGCAGATGACGACCGTCCGGCGTCAGCGACAAATACACCGGCCCGGCCCCCGCCGAAGAGACCTGATTGAGATCGGTCAGCTCACCATTGGATTCAATCCGCCACGCCTGTACCACGCCCTTTTCGACTTCGCTAGCGGCATACAGGGTTTTACCATCCCGCGACACGGTCAACTGCGCGACGTTCTGCAACGAACTGACCAGCGCTTTATCACGGAGCGCGCCGGTTTTCGCGTCGACGGTAAACCGGTACAGCCCCTCCCCGTTGGGATTATAGGTACCGACCCAGGCATAATGGGTTTGCGCACAGGCGGTGGTAGCCAGCAGGGAAAGTGATGCAGCAAGCAGGTGACGAGCGGTTGGCATAGCGACTCCTTGAGGGTGCAATGAGGTGTTTCCACGCGCACGTTTAGCGATCGGTACGTGCGCGCGGCGAGGATGACAATCCTACTTAACGAGCGCTTTAGTCATCTCCAGCAGCTGGCGAACGTCCGCCGGGCGGGTATGACCGCTTTCTTTATCAATAATAGAGCTATAAATGTGCGGGATAATTTTACTGACCCCGGCATCCAACGCAATCTGCAGGATCTCACTGTAGTTTTCCAGGTCGATCCCGCCGGTCGGCTCCAGCCAGAAATCATGGCGGGCACAGGCCTGCGCCACTGCCAGAAACTCGTCACGGTGCTTCAGGCCGCCCATCGGGAAGTATTTGATCGAGCTGCCGCCCATATCTTTCAACAGCGCGATGGCGGTTTCCAGCGGCACGATGCCCTCTGGCGCCGCGCTGCTCAGCGGGCCGGTTGAAATTTTAACCATACCCGGCGTGCCGGTCGGCGAGACCAGACCGTTCACCACGGTGTCATTCTGCCCCAGCAGCGCACGGCTGGTCGCCACCCCGGTAAAGACCTGGTTAACGTGCTGCGGCTGCACCTGACGAGAAATTTCACTGACCATCGCCGACTGGTTCGGGTCTCCCGCTCCCAGACCGACCGACAGCGCGTTATCGATGAGCTGCGCATATTCACGCATATCCGCCACCGCACTCGCCACGTCAGGATAGTTCTTAGAGAGCACACCCACCAGGACGTGACCTTCTGCCGCCTCGTAAATCTCACGGGCGTTCTCTTTGCTGCCCGCCAGGACGTTCAGGCAGACGCGGTCACGGTAAAAATTTGGGGTCAGTTTCATGCTTTTTTCTCCTTGTTCAGAACCTCGGCGATGCGACGAGCGACAATCTCCAGCTGCTGCGCGTTCACGCTGCGGACATCGGCTTCAATAATCCCTTCGTTAGCTTTGTAGCCACGGAAGTAGATAGCGTATTCACCCTGCTTTAATGCCTCCACCAGCTCGCCGGTGGCGATGCCGGTGACGGCCTCATCAAATTTAATTTCGGCACGAGCGATGTCACGCCCGGCGCTGTCCCAGACCACGCGGCCGGTCACGCCCTCAAGGGTATTCAGTTGGTTAATGAACGGCGTCATTTTGGCCACCATCTCATCACCGCTCTCTTTACGCGCCGTCAGATAGTGTTCGATGGCGCAGGTCAGGCCGAGGATCCCCTCTTTGCCCACTTTCATCGCCCGGCCAATGCCCGCCGACTGACGTTTTACCCACTCAATATACTGGGTTTTACCCACCACCAGACCGCTGGTCGGCCCTTCGATCGCCTTCGCGCCGCTGTAAATCACCAGGTCAGCGCCGGCGCGGTAGTAGCACTGCAGATCTTCTTCCGCAGCCGCATCAACGATTAGCGGCAGGTTATGCTTGCGCGCCACCACGACCGCCTGCTCGACGCTGAGCATGCTTTTCTGTACGCAGTGGTGCGATTTAATGTACAGAATCGCCGCCGTGCGTGGAGTAATTGCCGCCGCCAGCTGGTCGGCAGAACATTCGTTGGCGTAGCCCGCTTCCACCAGCTTGCCGCCCCCCAGCGCCACCATCGAGCCCACCGGCGCGCCGAAGTTAACGTTGTGGCCTTTCGGCAGGACGATTTCATTGTTTTCAATCGGCGTGACGTGCAGGTTTTCCAGCAGCCAGGCGCTGTCTTTCACCAGCACCGCCGCGACCGACTGGGCAATTCCCGCCGAGGCGCAGGAGACAACGGTAGCCCCTTCCACTTCCAGCAGATTCGCAATATATTCGCCGGTCTTGTTCACCAGATCTTTCATTTCGAAGTAGTGATTCATGCCGCTCATCACCGCATCCACCACTTCAGGACGCGGCGTGGAAACGCCCAGCGCCGTCATGCGACCGGATGTATTAATGACTTGTTTTAGATTGTATTTCTCAAAAATTGAAGGCATTTTCCGCGCTCCCTTGTTCGGTCAGATAGCCCTTGCCTGCGCGAATCGCGGCAAGCGGCACCAGAATATTGTCAGCCTGCAGGCTCTCTTTTTCCGCGTCGACCAGCAGGGTTGGCGCATGCTCGACGGTAAACAGCGTTAAATCGGCATCGAACCCGACCGCCAGCCGCCCTTTGTGCTTCAGGCGCAGACCCTCTGCGGCCCCGGCGGTCACGCAGTCAATCACCTGTGGCAGCGACATACCGATGGCGAGAAACTTCGACATCACCAGCGCCAGCGAGCGGACCGGACCGTCGATACGGTTACGGCAGTAAATATCGGAGCTGATGGTGTGCGGCAGGATCCCCATCGCAATGGCCCGACGCGCCACCTCAAAGCTGAAGCTGGCGGTGCCGTGGCCGACATCAAGACGTACGCCGCGTTGCAGCGCGCGGGTGATCGACGCGCGCAGCTCGCCGGAAGGGGCCAGGATGCGGTTCGGTTTGCCGTTATAGCAGTGGGTGATGATGTCGCCTGCGCTCAGCAGATCGGCAATCTCATCGAGGTTCGGCGGGTTATTACCGATATGCACCATCAGCGGCAGATCGCCGTTTTCCTGCTGAATAGTTTTCGCCCGCTCCAGCGGGGTAATGCCGTTTTCGCCGACCACGCTGCTGCTCATGCGCGCTTTCAGGCCAACGATAAAATCCGGGTGGCGTTTGACCGCCTGCCGCACCGCATCAGCATCGATATTGGCCATATTGGCCAGTTCGTTCTGGGCAATCAGCCCGACGCGGGAGATATTGAGCAGCGCGTAGACCTCGGTCGCCGCCTCACGGGTCAGTTGATAAAAATCATCCACATCGTCTGCGCCGGTGCTGCCGGCATCGATCACGGTGGTGACGCCGCAGGCTATGCCAACGCTATCCGGCTGGTCGTGATAAATCGGTGAGCTCGGGTAGCAGTGGACGTGGGAGTCAATCCAGCCGGCGCTGACATAATAATGACCCTGCAGCTCGACGGTTTTGTGCGATGGCGCGTTAATCTCGCCCAGCGCGGCAATTTTTCCGTCCTGGATGGCAATATCGGTCAGGGTATCGTCGACGAGGCGCGCACGGCGCAGGAGTAAATCAAACATACGTATCTCCTGTTAAGGCGGGCGCCTGAGCGCCCGTGAGTATCAAAGCGCAACCGGGAAGATGGAACCTAAAATCATCGCCCCGAGGATCGCGCCGCCGGTGATCGGCTTCTGCCAGATGTAAAACAGCAGCGCCCCGAGCAGAGAACCGATGCCGATAGGAATAGAGGCGGTCATCGCGCTGAGGATAATCAACGGCCCAAGGAAGCGACCGGAGGCGTTACCCGCGCCCATCATGACGTCGGCGCCGTAGGTCGAGTTACTCTGGTTAACCGTGAATTTACGCGCCAGGATAATGATGTAGCCAATGGCCACGCCGATAATCAGGCCGGTTGCCAGGGAAGCGGCAAAATTCGCCACCGGGAAGATGATGCCCGCGCCCAGCAGCAGCGCCGGCACCCCGAGGCCAACCCCGGTCTGAATCGCCCCGCCGATATCAAGAATACCGACCAGCGAACCTTCGATGATGCGGGCAAACAGGAAGCTCGCGCCAAACGCCGCCACCGCACCGTACACGCCGGTGTCGATCCCGGATTTCAGCATCGCGACGAAGGCGACTTCGTTAAACGCGCCGATGCCGTAGAGGTAGTACATGTGTGTCCCGGCGAATACCCCGGAAGAGAGCAGGCCGACAAAGATCGGGAATGACCAGTCCGCGTACCAAAAACCTTTATTCTGTTCCATGCGTTATCCCCTTATTTACCGCTCAGCGCGCTATGCAGCAGATCCAGCCAGTTCGGCACGGTCATGTGGAAGGACTCAATCATCTTCATGTCGAATCCACGGAAGAAGCCGCTCAGCACGAACAGGGCGATAATGGCCGTCATCATGATTTTGGTGACGCGGTTCCAGCCGGCGTCTTCAACGCCTTTACCGATCAGAATGCCCAGGACCAGACCCGGTACGGCGTTGCCCATAATCAGCTGCGCAGCGCCGCCGAAAATAGTCGCCCAGAAGCCTGATTTCTTACCGGCATCGATAGCGGCTAACCAGAAGATAACCGGCATGATGATGTTCACCAGCAGGTTAGCCGCAGGCACCAGCACTTTCACCGCC
Organism: Klebsiella sp. R390; assembly: GCF_051131745.1. Classification (NCBI taxonomy): domain Bacteria; kingdom Pseudomonadati; phylum Pseudomonadota; class Gammaproteobacteria; order Enterobacterales; family Enterobacteriaceae; genus Klebsiella; species Klebsiella sp. R390. The sequence goes on from NZ_CP180445.1 coordinate 2,171,772, forward strand.
GTGACCTGTAGCGCTTCCGGTACTGCGGAGGCCGTAGAGTTAAGGAATGCCACCACCACCATGCCGATGAAGCCGCAGGCAATGGCCATTTTCTTCGGATCGTGTAGCGTTTCTGCCACGTTACGATTTTTGAGCATCAGGGCTGAGGTGCCCCAGTGCGGGATAATGCGGTGGTCGACGTCCTGGGTGAAAGCCCCCGCTGCAACGGACGATGCCCAGGCGTTAAAGAAGAAGCCCAGACCAAAGGAGAAATGGGAAGCCGGATCGCCCTCACAGGAATTCAGCTCGCCCAAGGTACGAAACGCCCCCATCCCCTGGGTGGTAGGCGCATGAAACATGCGTGCCGCTCCGGCGCCCACACCGACGCCGACCAGGCCGCCGATAATGAGCGATTTTATTAAAATTATCAGGAACATAGTTTAACCCTATGATGAGATTCAGGTTTGCGTGACAAAATCCACTTGATCGACATTGATGGCCGTCACGGTGACGGTGACATCCAGCTCCACGCTGTAGGTCCGTCGTTCACGGCGCAGAAAGAAGAACAGAAATGCTTCTTTACGCACCGCTTCACGCGCATGAACAACCTTCACATCCTGTGGCTCAATACGCAGTAAGATCTGCGGTGAAGTACCCATCACCGCTGCCTGTACATGGTTCAGGGCATCGGCAAAGGCGCGCGTTTTGCTTTCGCCTTTGCCCTTGACGCTCACCGTGGTGGTGAATTGTTGTTTCATACTCACGCGCCGTATTTCTTTTTCCAGGCTTCTACCAGGCGCTCGCCCAGCTCTTCTTTATCCATAAAGCCGAAACCCAGTACGTTGTAGCCTTCGTTGATGGCGGTCACGCCTTCATCCACGGAACGCATGCCATATTTCGCTTTATAGCCATGCTTGTTTTGCGCGGTAATCGCCCCTGCACCACCGCTGCCGCAGAAGGAGATGCCAAAGGTGGCATTCTCGGCTTTCATCACGTCACCCAGCTTCATATCCGCGGCAACGCCCGGAACCACCACGGCACGCGCGCCGGCTTTCTCTGCACCTGCAGCGACTTTTTGGCCTTTTCCCAGACGATCGCCGATTACGATAGTAATTTGTTCCATTTTTTACTCCTTACAGGTTGTCTTTTGCGACTTCGAAGTGGACTGACAGCAGCCAGGACTCTTCTTCTGGCAGGTTGCCAAATTCCGCGACCACTTCGCGAGCAAGCATCATTGAATCTTCTGAAATCTCTTCAAACAGGCTGGCATCCACTTCCGGCAGCGGCTCGCCGCTAATCGACCGGTGGGCCATGGCCCGGACGTGGGAAGTCAGCATCTGCTCCTGGACGGCGTTGGGGATGATATTGCGACGACTTAACAGTGCATAAACCTGCTGCAGCATCTTCTCAGCCAGCTGTTCAGTTTGCGTCGCCTGCTCCCCTACGTCGTTTATTACCGCTCCGTTATTCACTTGTGTTACCCCGTTGATGTCTCTGGGGATAAAACTAGCGCCGGGGGGCAGGAGTTTGTAGCGAGTTGTTTTCCACTTCGAAGTGGAAAGGCGCACGGAGGGCGTGATCGATTGCACAAAATTGCGCTGATCGAGGCGTTTTCAGCGAAATCACGTGATAGCTATCACAAGAAAATGCCTGCATAGCGGGTCGCGGCGGCTGGGATAACCATGAAAGAAAAAGGGAAAAGTGTGATGTCGATGGGGTTTTATCGCGAGAAAGGCGCAGGAGGCATCGATGGATGCCTCCTGAAACAGAACTTAGCGGTACTTCTTATGGTAGGTGTTGCGGGTCGTTTTAAACTCTTCCGCGGCGGCCTGCGCCTCTTTCACCTTCCCTTCGTTCGCCAGCTTAAGCGCACCGTCAATCTGGCCGATCAGAATATCCAGACCATGGCGGTAATCTTTCATTTCGGCGCTGTCCGCTGCTTTACCTTCCAGCTTTGGCGGGGTGTCTTGCTGCGCATCTACGGCAGCAGTGCGCATCTTAGTTAGCGCCGCTTTCAGTTCGCCCGCATCGGAGGTTTTCTGCACCACCTGCAGGTTTTCTGCAAGGGTATCCATATCTTCGCCCAGGTCCGCCGCGAACGCCGACACGGAGCTCATCGCCAGCGCTGAGACAGCCAGCATTGCTAACAGTTTTTTACGCATTGCTCACTTCCTTTTTTATTATTTAAGCACAAGGAAAAGGCGCCTCATGGGCGCCCCTCTACACCGGATTGTTCAATCTGCATCTCGAATGATCCGGTATATCACGCCGTTACTGCCCGGCGATTTTCATCTCTGGCAGCAGCACGGAACCGCACTGAATATTGCTGCGGGTCTCGATATCGTCACCGACGGTCACGATATTACGCCACATATCTTTCAGATTTCCTGCAATGGTGATTTCACTGACCGGATACTGAATTTCACCGTTCTCAACCCAGAAACCGGATGCACCACGTGAATAATCACCGGTCACACCACTGACACCCTGCCCCATCAATTCGGTGACGACAAGCCCGGTACCCATCTCTTTAAGCAACTTTTCAAAACTCAGGCCGCGGCCGTTGATCCGCCAGTTGTGGATGCCGCCCGCGTGCCCGGTGCTGGTCATCCCCAGCTTACGCGCCGAATAGTTGGTCAGCAGCCACTGCGTCAACACGCCATCTTTAATAATGTCGCGGCGTTCAGTCCGCACGCCTTCGCTATCAAACGGTGTGGAGGCCAGGCCTTTCAGCAGATGCGGGTGCTCTTCAATGGTCAGCCACTCCGGCAGGATCTGCTGGCCGAGAGAATCCAGCAGGAAGGTCGATTTGCGATAGACCGCGCCGCCGGCAATCGCGCCGACGAGGTGGCCAAACAGCCCGGTAGCCACTTCATTGGCAAAAATCACCGGTGCTTTCATGGTCGAAAGCTTGCGCGGTGCCAGGCGCGACAGCGTCCGGCGGGCGCACTCGTCACCGACCCACTCCGGGGTCTGTAAATCTTCAATCGCCCGGCCGATGGTGTAGGCGTAATCGCGCTCCATGTCACCGTTCTCTTCGGCGATCACGCAGCTGGATAGCGAATGACGGGTTGAGCAGTAGCTCTGCAACATGCCGTGGCTGTTACCAAAGACCTTAATACCGTAGTGGCTGTTGAAGCTGCCGCCTTCGGTATTGGTGATACGTTTGTCGGCCTGGAGCGCCACCTGTTCAGCACGTGAGGCCAGCTCAATCGCCTGATCCGGGGTCACTTCCGCCGGGTGGAACAGGTCGAGATCCGGGGCATCAAAGGCCAGCAGGGATTTATCTGCCACGCCTGCAAACGGATCCGGTGAAGTGTAGCGGGCGATGTCCAGTGCCGCCTGCACCGTGCGGGCAATAGCCTGCGGGCTGAGGTCGGTGGAGGAGGCGCTGCCCTTGCGGTTCTGGTGATAAACGGTGATGCCTAACGCACCATCGCTGTTAAATTCAACGTTCTCCACCTCGCCGTAGCGGGTGCTGACACTGATGCCGGTGGTTTTGCTGACGGAGACTTCCGCACCGTCTGATTTGCCTGCCGCCAGTTCCAGCGCCGTGGTCACGGCCTCTTCCAGCGCCTTACGCTGTTGTGCAACTTGAGAGATGACTTTCATCGCTAATGCCATAATGTAGGAAGGAGTTAATTGAAGTCTAACAGAGAACCGTTTTTCAGTGCGCGCCTTAACTGGTAACATTAGCCTCTTTTTTTAAGGAGCCTGAGATGACAAAGCAGCCCGATGACTGGCTCGACGACGTGCCCGGTGATGACGTTGAAGATGAAGACGATGAAATTATCTGGGTCAGTAAAAGTGAAATTAAACGCGACGCTGAAGAACTGAAGCGTCTTGGCGCCGAAATGGTAGAGCTTGGGAAAAACGCGCTGGATAAGATCCCGCTCGATACCGACCTGCGTGACGCCATTGAACTCGCCCAACGTATCAAGAAAGAAGGCCGCCGCCGCCAGATGCAGCTGATTGGTAAAATGCTGCGCAGCCGCGATGTCGATCCGATTCGCCAGGCGTTAGATAAGCTGAAGAACCGCCACAACCAGCAGGTTGCGCTGTTCCATAAGCTGGAGATGATTCGCGACCGTCTGATTGCCGAAGGCGATGACGCGGTACCGGAAGTATTGAACCTGTGGCCTGACGCCGACCGTCAGCAGCTGCGCTCGCTGATCCGTAACGCCAAGAAAGAGAAAGAAGGCAACAAGCCGCCAAAATCCGCGCGCCTGATCTTCCAGTATCTACGCGAGCTGGCCGAAGGCGAAAGCTAATCCCTTTCCGCCACCCCGGTCAGCCCCGCGCGACCGGGGAATGTCCCGGATGGCGGCGCCCTGCGCCTTATCCGGGCTACCATCCCGTACCATACCTGTAGCCCGGTCAGCGTAGCGCGACCGGGGAATGTCCCGGATGGCGGCGTTCTGCGCCTTATCCAGGCAACCATCCCGTACCATGCCTGTAGCCCGGTCAGCGTAGCGCCACCGGGGGAATGTCCCGGATGGCGGCGTTCTGCGCCTTATCCGGGCTACCATCCCGTACCATACCTGTAGCCCGGTCAGCCTCGCGCGACCGGGGAATGTCCCGGATGGCGGCGTTCTGCGCCTTATCCGGGCTACGGTTTCTGTATGCCCACCCCGGCCATCACCCGCTCGCATAAATCCCGAGCAAAACGCTGATATTGCCCGGCATCAATCGCCTGAGGATAGCTCAGCACCAGCAATTCATGATCGGCCAGCCCCGCATGATAGGTCGGATGACAATGCGGCCAGCGGTTGGCATGAAAACCCATCGTTTCATAAAAACGCAGACGCTTACGGGCAATCTCCGTCGTTAACGGATCGATTTCCAGAATAGTTAACGGCGCACGCTCGAGGATCCCGGCCAGCAGGCGTTTGCCATAGCCGCGGGAGCGCAAGGTTGCGTCAATCGCCAGATGTTCAATGTAGCAGTAGCCGGCAAACTGCCAGCAGCCGCTCAGACCGATAAACAACTCTCCATCGAACCATGCTTCCAGCGCATAGTGCGGATCGCGCAGCGCCTGCTGCTTTGCCGCTGGCTCCCGCTGCTCATGCCACGGAAACGCATTGGCGTACAGGGCATCAACGGCAGGAAAGTGCGGCGCGTCGGTCGCGGTGATGTGTCGCGATATGAGCATAACGGCATCCATTCCTGAGGGACAAAAAGAAATCTGCCCTCACAGGGAGAGCAGAGAGAGGCGCATGTGGCGGTTATTCTGCCGCCGCGGCCTTGCTTGCCAGTTTATCGAGCAGCTTCTGATGAATGCCGCCGAAGCCGCCGTTGCTCATCACCAGAATGTGGTCGCCCGGATGTGCGGTTTTGACCACCATATCGGCCAGCACATCGACATCGGCGCTCCAGTGCGCCGGCTGGACGCAGGCTTCCGCCACTTCCGCCACCTGCCATGGAATATGCTGGGGCTGTAGCAGGAACACTTCGTCGGCGCGCCCCAGGGACGGCGCCAGATCGTCTTTGCAGACGCCCATTTTCATGGTGTTGGAGCGTGGTTCCAGCACCGCCAGAATACGGGCGGTACCACCGACTTTACCGCGCAGCGCTTGCAGGGTGGCCAGAATCGCCGTCGGGTGATGGGCAAAATCGTCGTACACGGTGACGCCGTTGGCTTCACCACGCAGCTCAAGGCGGCGGCGGGCGTTGATAAAGCCGCCCAGGGCATTGGCGGCATCGGCCGGCAACACGCCAACATGACGGGCCGCGGCAATCGCCATCAGACCGTTATGCATGTTGTGTTCGCCCACCAGATCCCACTTCACTTCCCCGGCTTTCTCGCCATCAAGCCATACTTCCCACTGCGAAGCATCGGCGTTCAGCTTCTTCGCCTGCCAGCGGCCCTGCTCGCCCACCAGCTCCTGCTCGCTCCAGCAGCCCATCGCCATGGTCTGTTTCAGATTGATGTCGTTTTCCGGCAGGATAATTTTTCCCTGGCCCGGCACGATACGCACCAGATGGTGGAACTGCTTCTGAATAGCTTTCAGGTCGTCAAAGATGTCCGCGTGATCGAACTCAAGGTTATTGAGGATCAGCGTGCGCGGGCAATAGTGAACAAATTTGGAACGCTTATCGAAGAAGGCGCAGTCGTACTCATCCGCTTCAATAACGAAGAACGGGCTGTCGCCCAGACGCGCGGAGACCTCAAAGTTACCCGGCACGCCACCGATGACAAAGCCCGGCTTATAGCCGCAGGCTTCAAGGATCCACGTTGCCATTCCGGCGGTGGTGGTTTTACCGTGGGTGCCCGCAACCGCCAGAACCCAGCGATCGCGCAGGACGAAATCATGCAGCCACTGCGGGCCAGACATGTACGGAATGTTGTTTTCCAGCACCGCTTCCACGCACGGGTTTCCGCGCGTCATCGCGTTACCAATGATCACCAGATCCGGCCGGGGCTCCAGCTGGCTGGCATCATATCCTTGAATTAAATTGATTCCCTGGTTTTCCAGCAGGGTGCTCATTGGCGGATAGACGTTAGCATCCGACCCCGTTACCTCATGACCGAGGGAGCGAGCCAGCATGGCCAGTCCCCCCATAAACGTGCCACAGATACCTAAAATATGAATGCGCATTCGTCGTTTCCCTTTTTAATCTGGCGCACATTTTACCCATATGTACGGCATCAGAGAAATGCATTTCAGGCGATTCCGTTTTTTGCTGGCGCGATTCACCTGTGCGTATTTTTTTTATTCTTTGTTAAGATTGTTGCGTTCGTTTTACTTCACATAAACATGCAGGGAACGGGTTATGAAAACGTTAGGTGAATTTATTGTCGAAAAGCAACACGAGTTCTCCCACGCAACCGGCGAGCTTACTGCTTTGTTGTCGGCGATAAAGTTAGGCGCCAAGATCATCCACCGCGATATCAACAAGGCCGGTCTGGTCGATATCCTGGGTGCCAGCGGTGCTGAAAACGTCCAGGGTGAGGTTCAGCAAAAACTCGACCTGTTCGCCAATGAAAAATTAAAAGCTGCACTGCGAGCACGCGATATCGTGGCGGGGATCGCCTCCGAAGAAGAAGATGAAATCGTTGTTTTTGAAGGCTGTGAACACGCGAAATACGTGGTGCTCATGGACCCTCTGGATGGCTCCTCTAACATCGACGTTAACGTCTCTGTGGGGACGATCTTCTCCATCTATCGCCGCATAACCCCGGTTGGAACACCGGTCACCGTTGAAGATTTCCTGCAGCCGGGCAGCCAGCAAGTCGCTGCCGGCTATGTGGTGTACGGCTCCTCGACCATGCTGGTCTATACGACCGGCTGCGGCGTTCACGCCTTCACCTATGACCCTTCGCTTGGCGTGTTCTGCCTCTCCCAGGAGCGCATGCGCTTCCCGGAAAAAGGCAATACTTACTCCATTAACGAAGGGAACTACATCAAGTTCCCGATGGGCGTGAAGAAGTACATCAAGTTCTGCCAGGAAGAAGACAGCGGAACCCAGCGCCCGTACACCTCGCGCTATATTGGTTCACTGGTGGCGGATTTCCACCGCAACCTGCTGAAAGGCGGTATCTACCTGTACCCGAGCACCGCCAGCCACCCGGAAGGCAAGCTGCGTCTGCTGTACGAATGCAACCCGATGGCGTTCCTCGCGGAGCAAGCGGGCGGTAAAGCCAGCGACGGTAAAGAGCGCATTCTGGATATCGTCCCGACCAGCCTGCACCAGCGCCGTTCTTTCTTCGTCGGTAACGACCATATGGTTGAAGACGTCGAGAACCTCATCAAAGCGTTCCCGGACGCCTAAGCATTCCCTTCCCCTCCCGTCCGGGAGGGGATATCCGCTAGCGATGTGCCGAACCGCTCACCCGCGTGACCGGTGAGTTCTGGCGGTTTTCCCACAGCACCGTCAAACCACGCTGCAGCGCGATAAAAATAAACAGCAGAATGCCGATGGCAATTTTCGTCCACCACGAGCTCAGCGTGCCGTCGAAGTTAATGTAGGTCTGAATCAACCCCTGAATCGCCACGCCGAACAACGTCCCCAGCACCGTTCCCACGCCGCCGCTTAGCAGCGTACCGCCAATCACCACCGAGGCAATAGCATCCAGCTCCACGCCGACCCCGGCGAGCGCATAACCGGCCTGGGTGTAGACCGAGAACACGATCCCCGCCAGCGTCGCCAGCCCGGTGGAGAGCATATAAATACGAATGGTGGTGCTGCGGGTCGAAATGCCCATTAGATTGGCCGAGGTGGCGCTGCCGCCAATGGCATAAACCTCATTGCCGAAGCGAGTACGGTGCGCCATAAATATCCCCGCCACCACCACCAGCAGCATCAGCAGCCCCATCGCGCTCAGACGTCCACCGCCGGGGATCATCCACGCCAGGTCGGACAGCGTGTCGTAGACCGGATGGTTAATCGGGATCGACTCCTCAGACACCAGATAGCTGACGCCACGCAGAAAGAACATGCCGGCGAGGGTAATGATAAAGGCCGGAATTTTCAGCGCGTCGATCAGCAGCCCCATAAAGGCACCAAACGCACAGCCCATCAACAGCACCAGCGGAAAGGCCAGCAGCGGGTTGATCCCCCAGCTGCCAATGGCTTTTGCCAGAAACACGCCGGTGAAGGCGATCACCGACCCGACCGAGAGATCGATTCCACCAGAGAGGATCACAAAGGTCATCCCGACGGCAATGATGCCAAGAAAGGCATTATCAGTCAGGATGTTGCAGATAACCCGCGTCGAGGCAAACCCGGGAAACTGGGTCAGGCAATAAAGGTAGCCCAGCACAAACACGGCCAGGGTGATCATCAACGGTAAATTACGTTTTATCATGGCCGCGCACCCCTTTAAGTAAACCAATAAAGCGCGGTGACTGGACGATCAGCACGCACAGTACCACCACCGCTTTTACGACCTGATTCATCTCCGGCGGGAAGCCCGACAGCAGGATCCCGGTATTCATCCCCTGGATGATCAACGCGCCCACCACCGACAGCAGCAGGTTAAAGCGCCCGCCCATCAGTGAACCGCCGCCGATCACTACCGCCAGGATCGCGTCCAGCTCCAGCCACAGTCCGGCGTTATTGGCATCGGCGCCACGAATATCCGCCGCCACGATCACCCCGGCGATCGCCGCACAGATGCCGCTCAGCACATAGGCCAGCATCACGACGATCCGGGTATTCACCCCGGCGTTTTTCGCGGCCCGAATGTTGATCCCCACCGCTTCGATAAACATGCCCAGCGCCGTTTTGCGGGTGAACAGCCAGAACAGCAATAACGTCGCGGCGGCAATCAGGACTGGCGTTGGCAAGAGCAGCAACGAACCGCTGCCGAGCCACGCCAGGTGCGGTGAATCAAAGGTGACGATCTGCCCGGCGGTGATCAACTGCGCGACGCCGCGCCCGGCCACCATCAGGATCAGCGTCGCCACAAAGGGTTGGATCTTGAGGATCGCCACCAGAATGCCGTTCCACAGCCCCGCCAGCGCCCCTGCCGCCAGCGCGGTCAGCAGCACCACCGGCAGGGCGTGCCCGGCGACGGTCATCGAGGCCGCCGTGGCACCCGCAATGGCCATCACCGCCCCCACCGACAGGTCAATCCCGCCGGTCGCGATAACCAGCGTCATGCCGATCGCCAGCAGCGCCACCGGCGCCGCGCGGTTGAGAATATCAATAGGGCTGCCGAACAGGCGCCCGTCCTGCAGCACAATCTGGAAGAAGTGCGGGGCCACAAGGCTATCCACCACCAGTACCAGCACCAGGGCGATAATTTGTGGCATGCCTTTCGGCCAGTTGAAGCGCCGTTTTGGTTGACCGGTTTGGGGAAGAGATCCTGGCATCATGGGTTACTCCTTATGCCGCAATAGCGTTCATGATCGCCGGGACGGAAAGCTCCGCCAGCGGGATCTCCGCGACCTGCTTGCGATCGCGCATAATAATCACCCGGTCGGCGTAACCCACCAGTTCTTCCAGCTCCGAGGAGATCACCAGCAGCGCCAGACCATCGGCGCACAGGGTTTCAATCAGGCGAATAATCTCCGCATGCGCGCCGACATCAATACCGCGCGTCGGCTCATCGAGGATCAGGAACTGCGGTTTGGTCAGCAGCCAGCGGGAAAGCAGCACCTTCTGCTGGTTGCCGCCGGAGAGAAACTCGATCGGCTGTTCCGCGCTGGGCGTGCGGATCCCCAACTGGCGGATAAAGCGTTCGGCAATGTCATTTTGTTCGCGCCGTGGAATCGGTCGTAACCAGCCGCGCTGAGCCTGCAGCGCCAGCACGATATTTTCCCGCACCGATGCCGCAGCAATAATGCCGTCGGTTTTACGATCTTCGGGGCAAAAACCAATCCCCAGACAGGAAGCCTGATGCGGCGATCGCAGCCCCTGCGGTTTACCTTTGATCCACGCCGTTCCGCTGTCCGCCGGTTTAATCCCGAAGATCACTTCGGCAGTTTCGGTGCGCCCGGACCCCAGCAGCCCCGCCAGGCCGACGATTTCGCCGGGGCGGACTTCGAGGTCAAACGGCGTAATAACGCCCTTCTTGCCGTAGCCGGCAAAGGCAGCAACCGGCTTGTCACTAAGCAGAGTACGGCCCGCGCGGTGCAACGCATCATGCTCCAGCTCGCGGCCAAGCATCATCTTCACCAGCTCAATCTGCGGCAGCTCGCGGGTTTCCCGACAGCCGACAAACCCGCCGTTGCGCAGGACGGTGATCCGGTCACTGACGGCATACACCTGGTCGAGGAAATGGGTGACGAAAATCAGGCTGACGCCGTCATCGCGCAGCTGGCGCATCAGGGTGAAGAGCATCTCCACCTCCTGGGTATCCAGACTGGCGGTAGGCTCATCGAGGATCAGCACTTTCGCCGACAGGTCAATCGCCCGACAGATGGCAACAATCTGCTGCATCGCGACCGAAAATCGGTTCAGGGGTTCGCGCACGTCGAGGGAGAAACCGTAGGACTCCATCAGCGCGGTGGCGCGCCTTTCCATCTCTTTGCGCCGCAGCAGGCCAAAACGACGCGGTTCACGGCCGATAAACAGGTTATCCGCCACCGACATGTTCGGTAGCAGGTTAACTTCCTGATAGACCGTGCCGATCCCCAGCTGCTGGGCATGTGCGGTATTTTTCGGCGATATTTCCTGCCCTTCCAGCCAGATCGCCCCACGATCGGCGTGATAGACGCCGGTGAGGGCTTTAATCAACGTCGACTTACCGGCCCCGTTTTCACCGAGCAGGGCCATGATTTCACCGCGTCGCAGGTTAAAATTGACGTTATCCAGCGCTTTGACGCCTGGGAAAAACTTGCTGAGCCCTTCCGTGCGAAGGATTTCCTGATGTGATTCGCCGTTCATGATCTCCCCTCACCTTTACCCTCTCCTGATGGGAGGAGAGGGGGCTCAGCCGTACTGTCGCTATCGGGAAAATCCCGGAGGCGGCACTGCGCGCCTGTCCGGGCTACCCGGTCCGTAGACGGCGGTAAACCTGGATCCCGGTAAGCAGAGCGCCACCGGGAACATGGCCTGTTTGAGCTACTCAGTAGCCCATATCTTTCTTCTTCTCTAACTCTTCTTTCGCCGTGTCCGGCAGATACAGCGTCGATTTGGTAATGGTCAGCTTCTCAGGCAGCGTGCCGTCTTTCTTATATTTCTCCAGCGCGTCAAACGCTGGCCCGGCCATATTTGGCGTCAGCTCGACGCTGGCATTCGCTTCGCCGGCCATCATCGCTTTATAAATATCCGGTACGCCGTCGATAGAGCCGGTCAGAATATCTTTGCCCGGTTTCAGACCCGCCTCTTTAATGGCCTGGATGGCGCCAATCACCATGTCATCGTTGTGCGCGTAAACCATGCAGATGTTCTTGCCGTTGTTCTCCGCTTTAATAAAGCTCTCCATAACCTCTTTACCTTTGCTGCGGGTAAAGTCGCCGGACTGCGAGCGGATAATCTTGATGTTCGACGCCTTCGCTATCGCTTCGGCAAAGCCTTTCTTACGGTCAATCGCCACGCTCGCGCCCACGGTGCCCTGCAGCTCAACGACGTTACACGGCTTGCCGTCGACTGTTTTCACCAGCCAGTCGCCAATCAGCTGACCTTCCAGCACGTTATTAGCGGTGACGGTGGTCATGTAGAGATCTTTGTCTTTAACATCAATCGAGCGGTCGAGCAGGAATACCGGGATTTTGGCCTGTTTGGCTTCTTTCAACACCGGCTCCCAGCCGGTCGCAACCACCGGAGCGATAAAGATGGCATCGACGCCCTGAGCAATAAAGGAGCGGACGGCTTTAATCTGGTTTTCCTGTTTTTGCTGGCCGTCGGCAATCTTCAGAGTGATACCGCGTTTCGCGGCTTCCTCTTTCGCCACGTTGGTTTCAGCGGCACGCCAGCCGGATTCAGACCCGACCTGTGAAAATCCTACGGTCAGAGGGGCAGCCATTGCCATAGACGACATAGCTGCGGAAACTGCTGTGACAAGGAGTAAGCGCTTCCACATAAAAAGATCCTCGTAGGGTAACGTTGAGTGAAATCGTCATCTGCGGACAAACTATAGACAACCCGTGATGTAACTGAATGCGTTACATCACACTTCGAAAAAGTAAATTAAATGTTAAAGAGCGGGGTTTATGGCAGTTGAGAGCGGATAAGGCTTCGCGCAGGGCGCGGCCACCGACGTACGCGGTGAAATTTTACCCATCTTGAGAAATCAAACAGATACAATGTAAACGGTTACATTAATTTATTCAGGATGCGGCTATGTTTATGGATTTTCAGGTCGTTTTTTGCGGGAAAATTCAGACAACCGGACGCTGTGCGGAACAAAAAGAAGCGAAGACATTCGATGTGAGTTGGCTATAATACCCGGCACTTGTTTGCCATACATTTTAAAGGAAACAGACATGAGCTTACTCAACGTACCTGCGGGTAAAGATCTGCCGGAAGACATCTACGTCGTGATCGAAATCCCGGCGAATGCAGATCCTATCAAATACGAAGTCGACAAAGAGAGCGGTGCACTGTTCGTTGACCGTTTCATGTCCACCGCGATGTTCTATCCGTGCAACTACGGTTACATCAACCACACCCTGTCCCTGGACGGTGACCCGGTAGACGTGCTGGTCCCGACGCCGTACCCGCTGGAGCCAGGCTCTGTGATCCGCTGCCGTCCGGTTGGCGTTCTGAAGATGACCGACGAATCTGGTGAAGATGCGAAACTGGTTGCCGTACCGCACACCAAGCTGAGCAAAGAGTACGATCACATCAAAGATGTGAACGACCTGCCAGAACTGCTGAAAGCCCAGATCACCCACTTCTTCGAGCACTACAAAGACCTCGAAGCGGGCAAATGGGTTAAAGTTGACGGTTGGGACAACGCTGAAGCGGCTAAAGCTGAAATCGTTGCTTCCTTCGAGCGCGCTAAGAAGTAATTCTGCCGCACTCAGGTTAGCGAAAAACACCGCCTCAGGGCGGTGTTTTTGTTTCTGCCACGGGCCTCTTTCCCGGGTGGCGGCTAACGTCTTATCCGGGCTAAAAAAAACAACGCCACCCGAAGGTGGCGTTGTCGTTATTAATACTGGTCTCTGTCTAACCAGTTACCGCTCTCTATCAACGTAAAGCCCTCTACGGGCCGCTGATAGACATACATCCACGCACTGCCATAAGGCGTCTGGATCAAGTGACGTGCGTATTCACCGCCTTTGGTGCGCAGCGCATCCAGTTCGGCCAGCGTTGATGCGTCAATACGATACACTTCACCATGTACTGTGCCATTGCCCGGCACCGCGCCTGGATAGTGGCCCAGACTGTACAGCTGATAATCGTTGACACTATGATCGCCCAGCCACTGAGCGTTAGTCATCCAGTGGCTGTTGCCTTGTTTGCGTCGTAAACTGCCGTAAACAAATATTCGCATTGCTAAAACTCAAACTGATAGAGCAAATCGAGAGCCTGGTCTACGCCAGACACCGCTTCCATATATAGCTTAGGCATCAGACGATAACGTAGAGTCAACGTCGCCAGGGAGTCAAAGATACCGACCCCATATTTTACCTGCAGACCTGGCAGTACATAGCCGCTGACTACGACCTGGGAGGAGTCACCTACCCCCTGGGTATCCAACGCCAAATTGCTTACGCCAAACGTCTCGCCGATTTTACCCACAACCTGACCACTTTGTGCAACCCCCAGGCCAACAAGCATTGATGTCATCGCTGCTCCATCACCCTGTTCGCTACTCAATCCCTGGCCACGCAGCAGGTAAGAAAGTGCTTCTTGTTGCGACATGGCCGGGTCAGAGAAGATTTCTGCCTTCGGCTGATCGGCCAGACCGGTTACCCGCACCCCGGCCACAACGTCATCTTCTGTCGCATCCGGGTTACGAATCGCTTCGATGTTCAGCAGCGGCTGATCCGGTGGCCCGGAGAACAACAGCTCCCCTTTACGCACGATCAGATCCTGGCCGTAAGCGTGGAAACGACCTTCCGGAATATTAATCTGCCCGTTCAGACCCAGACCTTGTTTATCCTGGGCAACTTTCAGATCGCCGGTCAGACGGGCCTTCAGACCAAAGGCATCCAGGCGCACGTTGTTGCCAACATGAATGGTCAGATTGCTGTTGATCGGGATCCCGGCGCTCTGCGGCTTGACCGGCTGCAGATCGTTATTCAGCATCACCTCGTCCGAAGAGACCCCAACAGCGCTTTCCGGCACCTCATTGACGACGATACGCGCCCACGGTACATCCACGCTGCCATCCAGACTAAACAAGCTTGGCGTGGCGGTAAAGACCACGTCAGGCGATACGTCGAGGCGCACCATCGGCGGCACGGTAATACGGACCCGGCTGCCCTTCGCCGCAATCTGTGCCCGCCAGTTGTCAATCTGGGTCCAGTCGGCATTACCGCTCAGGCTAATCTGGCCCTGTTTGGTATTTACCGTGCCCTGCAGCGTGGAACGGGTGCCGTTGAAGTTCATCGCCAGCTGGCTCGGCTGCATATCAAACGGCATAAAGTTACCGTCAATATCGATACCGCCCAGTTGCATCTGACCGAACAGCTGCGGGCTTTGCAGATTGCCACCAAGACGCAGGTGCGCGTTAAGCTTCCCATCCGCCTTCTCTCCCCGCGAGAAGATAGGGTTAATCATCGCCAGCGAGAAGTTGTTGATATTCACATTCCCGCCGAGGTTACGCCGCCCCTGCGGATCGCTGATCTGGACCTGGCCATCCAGCTGACCGTTGTTGGTCAGGCGAATCAGCCAGCCGAGCTCGGCGCGGTTGTTATGCAGGTCGGCGGTAAGGTTCAGGGTATCAAAGGCCACCGGCAGCGGCGCGTCGTTGACCACCTGCGTCACTTTTACGTTGCGGCCGTTAAGCGTTACCTTGCCCTGCGGCAGCCCCTCTTTGGTGGTGTCCCAGCTGACATCGGCATTGCCGCTAAACACGCCGCTGGCCTGAGTCGCCTCCGGCATAAACGGTTTCAGCATCGCCAGGTCAAAGCGGTTCAGATTCACAACCGCCCGCCCGCTGGCTCCCGCATCAATAGTTTGCGGCACGCACAGCTCCGCATTCGGGTTGCTCCAGCAGTGCGGCCCGATACTGATTTTTTGCTCAAGGTTGCGATAATCCAGCGCGATGTTGCGCGTCAGGGAGACCGGCCCGACCGGAGTCTGGAAGCGGGTATTACTCAGCGTCCCCTTCCAGCGCTCCTCTTTGCGGTCGAAGCTTCCCGCCAGCGACAGCTGCCCGGAAACCGGCTCGCCCTGGACTTTCAGCTGCAGGTCATGTTGCTTCTCGTTACCTTTGGCGTTCAGCTGCACCAGGCTGATATTGACCCCTGGCTGGCTGATACGGTCTACCCGCACATCCAGATTGCCACCAATCTGGTCGCTGGACTTCACATCACCCTTCACATTGACCTGCGCTACCGTCAGTTCCTGCCAGCGCAGCGCACGGGCGGTGATATCAGCCAGCAGCTGCGGCGCGTCGACGGTACCGCGGACTTTCAACAGCCCTTTCGCCGTGCCGCCAAGGCCCGGCAGCGCATTATCCAGATTCGGTGCATCAATGGTGGCGTCGAGGTTCAGATCTTTGACCCCCAGCTCACCCTTCACGTCGGCGCTGTTCTTACCGAGTGCCAGATGCAGGCCGGGGATTTTCCACTGCATGTAGCTGTTGCCCTGCAGGGAGCCGCTGACGTCGACCTTATTCTGTTTCACGTTACCGGTGATTTTCAGCTCCGGAACCGACATCTGCCAGCTCCCGCCGTACAGGCTACCCTGGGTTTTGATCAACCCGTTCAGTTTTGACGGCCAGTCCGGCACCTCTTTGGCTGTGTTAATGCCGTCGAGCTTCAGCTCACCGCGCCAGCTGATCGCCTGCTGCCAGTCCAGCAGCGCCTTCAGCTCGGTTTTCCCTTCCAGCGCCGCCACCGTCAGCTTATCGAGGTTAAGCTGCTGTTCGTTCCCTTTGGCGTTGAGGGTGATCTTCGCCGGCGGCAGCGACTGCCCCTTCACCGCGGTACTGAACGCCATGGTGTAGTCGGTCATCTTGCCGTTAAATTTCAGCAGTACGTCGTCGGCCTGGAACTGTTTTTCGCCGCTAAATGGCCAGTACAGCTGCTTGCTCTTCAGCTCCATATTCAACGGCAGCCCGGCTTCCGCCAGCTGTGCGTCGGCACGCAGTGTCATAGCGACGGAGCCGGCTAAATCTACGGCAACGTCCAGCTTTTTACGCACCTCGCCGCCGACTTTCAGCGTCACCTTCTCGCCTTTCAGCGGATCGATGTTCAGCGTGCTGTTGAGGGTGATATCGACCGGCCAGTTATCCTGCAGCTGCGCGCTACCCGAGGCGTTGACTTTGCCCTGATCGGAATCGACATCCAGCGCGTCCAGCTTCATATGTCCGTCGATGCTGCTGACTTTCAGCAGCAGGCTGTAGACGGTCATGTCGGTATCGCCGGTGACCCGCAGCTGCTCGCCACGGAACTCCTGAATATTCAGATTCAGCGGCAGATGCACGTCGGCCATTTCCGGCAGCACCGGCTTCGAGAAGAGATCTTTCATCGTCTCGCCGAGCGGTTTTTCTTGCGGCTGCGGGTTGTCAATCTTCGGCTCAACCACCTGCTCCTGCGCCACTTTCGCCACCTTCGGCAGCGCAATCAGCAGCCCCTGCAACGAGGTCGGGGTCAGGGTCAGGTTCTTCTCCTGCCAGTTCAGGCCGGTCGAGAAGTCCCGCACCGACACGGCGGTGTTATCAATCTTGACGTTCACGTTTTGCAGCGCAATACGGCTCAGGGTGATGGGATACGGCGTCGAGAGATTCAGCGGCCCCGTGTCTTCTTCTTCCACTGGCGCAGAAGGCGGCATTTTGCTGGTATCGATCGCCACATAGATATCGCGCAGCGACAGGTCATTCACACACAGGCTGCTATCCCACAGGCACCGGACTTTGACCGCCAGGTGGAACTGCCCGGCCGTGACCGCCACGCCCGGTTGTTCAAAGCGCACGTTTTGCAGCGTCAAATCACGCCAGCCGCCGGTGACCTTGCCGATCTCCAGGCCGGGAACCCAGCGGTCCGCCGCCTTCAGCACCAGATGCAAACCGCTGGTCGTACCGACCAGGAACGCCACGGTCCCCAGCAGCAGGACCACAAAGATCAGTACTCCGAGGCTTATTTTCTTCCATAAACTCATAATTCAGGCCCCAGACCGATGTAAAACTGTAAACCATGCTCGTCTTTATCGCCGACCGGCGCGGCAATATCCAGCTTGATTGGGCCAACCGGCGACTGCCAGCGCACGCCGACCCCGGCACCGGTTTTAAAATCACTCTTACGGATATCGCTCACCGCTTCGCCGCTGTCGACGAACACGGCGCCCCACCATTTTCCGCTGACGTTGTATTGATACTCCAGCGAGCCGGTGGCCAGCTTGGAGGCACCGATTAACTTGCCATCGTCATCTTTTGGCGAGATCGATTTGTATTTATAGCCGCGGATGCTGCGATCGCCCCCGGCGAAGAAGCGCAGGTCCGGCGGAACTTTGTTGAAGTCATCGGCTTCAATCCAGCCGAGATTGCCACGCACCACAAAACGGTGGCGGTCGTAGAGCGTACGGATCCACACATCCTGCGCCTGCGCGACAATGAAGTTAATATCCGAGCCCCACATGGTGTTGGAGTAGTCCACCGAATAGCGCTGAGAATCGCCCCAGGTCGGCATCAGACCGCCGCGCGAGCGGGTACGGTTAACCGACACGCCAGGATAGATAAGCATCGTGGTGTTGGTCACGTTGGCCTGGGTAAAGTGGTCGAGACTCCAGCGCAGGTTGATGGCGCGCTGCCAGCCGCTGGAGAGCTCCCAGTAACGCGATACCGCCAGCGTTGAGGAGTCAGCTTTGGTGTCGTTGAGGTCCGTGCGCTTAAAGCCCCCCTGCATCAGGTAATACTGTTCAAGCGGGTTTTTTAACAGTGGGACTTTGTAGCTAAAATCGAGCTGCTGTTCCGGTGCGGAGAGGCTGAGGCTGGAGGTCAGGCTATGGCCATAGGAGTTCATCCATGGCTTTTTCCAGGTTGCTTTGACCCGCGGACCGACGTCAGTCGAATAACCAACCCCGGTTTCAACGGTGTTCTCTTTGCGAGGCGAGACCACGCCGTGCAACGGCAGCACTTTGGTCTTACGTGATTTATCAAACTCCGGCGCCACCACCACCGAGCTAAACCAGCCGGTAGCCGCCAGACGGCGGTTAAGCTCAGCCAGATCCTCAGAGGTGTAGTAATCCCCTTGTTTAAAGGGCACCAGGTTTTGCAGATATTCGTCGCGAATTTGCGACCCGCTGAACGTCACATCACCAAAACGATAGCGCTCACCGCTGTTGTAGTCGATATCCCAGAACGCCTGGTGACGACCAAGCGCGATGCCAAGCTGGCTTTTATTGAATTCGCCGTCGAAATAACCTTTGCGCAGCGCAACATGGGTCAGGGAGCTTTTGAAACCGTCATAATCGCCTTGATTAAGCACGGTGCCGATGGCCGGGCGTTTTTTGAGTAAATCCAGATAGTCACGGTCAGTCCGTGCCCCACCGCGCAGAATCACCTCCGTGCCGCCAATGCGCACGGGTTCACCGGGCGTGACCTTCGCAATCAGCACCTGTCGGCCTTTTTTCGGTGGCGGGCGGAGATCGAAGTCGATCGTCGGCTCGTAGTAGCCCAGGGCTTTCAACCCTACGCGAATGGCATCATCCACACGCGCACGAAATCGACGATCCGGCGTAACTTCATCGCTCTGGATCGTAGAAAGTTGAGCCCGGACGTTTTTTTCCAGCTCTCCGGACAACCCCTCAACCTGCAAACGCACGTTTGCGGCGCTAGCGACCCCGCTGACCAGCAAAAGGCTGGTGACACATAACTGGCGGATTTGTAGCACATTTTCTCCTGAATATCCTTGTTTCCCCCCGCAGGAAACGAAAGCGCCGTTCCACGGCTTAACAAAACCCCAACAACTTAGGGTTGAAAAAGTGACGCGAACCCAAATAATTCTTATATATAAATCTAGACGTATCGAGCGCGTTTATTGTGTAAAAAGACACGCTTCGTTACAACCTTAACCACAACTTATGTTTTTGAGAGGCCAACCGTGAGTCTATTTGATAAAACGCATCTTGTCGCCCAGGCGGATGCGCTACCAGGACGCAACACGCCCATGCCGGTGGCAACACTTCACGCAGTCAATGGCCACTCCATGACCAATGTCCCAGACGGGATGGACGTTGCGCTGTTCGCGATGGGCTGTTTCTGGGGCGTCGAACGCTTGTTCTGGCAGCAGCCTGGCGTTTATAGCACCGCTGCAGGCTATACCGGCGGCTACACGCCGAACCCAACCTACCGCGAAGTCTGTTCGGGTGAAACCGGTCATGCCGAAGCGGTACGTATCGTTTACGATCCGCAGGTCATCAGCTACGCACAGCTGTTACAGGTGTTCTGGGAAAATCATGACCCGGCACAAGGGATGCAGCAGGGGAACGACCATGGCACCCAGTACCGCTCGGCGATCTATACGCTGACCCCGGAGCAGGATCAGGCGGCCAGGGCCAGTCTGGCCAGCTTCCAGGCGGCGATGCGCGACGCCAACGATACCCGTACCATCACCACAGAAATTGCCTCAGCGAAACCGTTTTACTATGCCGAGGACGATCATCAGCAGTATCTGCACAAAAATCCGCACGGCTACTGCGGCCTTGGCGGGATTGGCGTCTGTCTGCCTCCGCAGGCCTGAAATGGTGAATCGCTGAAGTGAGTAATTAACGCTCTGGCGGCTTTACAGTAGCTTACGCTATACTACCCTGTGTTATAGCCGGTCCAGTGCCTTCGGACCGGTTTTTTATGTATTCCACATTAGCGTTATCAACTTCCCTTCCGAGGATCTGGCCACATGGCTAGATAAACTATGTTAAACAGTATTTTAGTAATACTTTGTCTGATTGCCGTCAGTGCATTTTTTTCGATATCGGAAATCTCACTGGCAGCCTCACGTAAAATCAAACTCAAACTGCTGGCCGATGATGGCAATGTGAACGCGCAGCGCGTTCTCAAAATGCAGGAAAACCCTGGGATGTTTTTCACCGTCGTGCAAATCGGCCTGAACGCGGTGGCCATTCTCGGCGGTATCGTCGGCGATGCTGCATTTTCACCGGCTTTCAACAGCCTGTTAAGCCGCTATATGTCAGCGGAACTGTCCGATCAGCTCAGCTTTATTATCTCCTTTACCCTGGTCACCAGCCTGTTCATCCTGTTTGCTGACCTGACTCCGAAACGCATCGGTATGATTGCGCCAGAAGCGGTAGCTTTGCGCATCATCAACCCGATGCGCTTCTGCCTGATGGTGTTCCGCCCGCTGGTGTGGATGTTCAACGGCATGGCCAACAATATCTTCCGCCTGTTTAAAATACCGATGGTGCGCAAAGACGATATTACTTCCGATGATATTTACGCGGTGGTCGAGGCCGGCGCGCTGGCGGGGGTGCTGCGTAAGCAGGAGCATGAGCTGATTGAGAACGTGTTTGAGCTGGAATCCCGTACCGTTCCGTCCTCCATGACCTCGCGTGAAAATATTATCTGGTTCGATCTGCACGAAGATGAGCAGAGCCTGAAGAGCAAGGTGGCGGAACATCCGCACTCCAAGTTTCTGGTCTGTAACGAAGATATCGACCATATCATCGGCTACGTTGATTCAAAAGACCTGCTCAACCGCGTGCTGGCAAACCAGAGCCTGGTGCTGACCGGTGGCGTGCAGATCCGCAATACGCTGATTGTTCCGGATACCCTGACGCTGTCAGAGGCGCTGGAAAGCTTTAAAACGGCGGGTGAAGACTTCGCGGTGATCATGAACGAATACGCGTTGGTGGTGGGAATTATCACCCTTAATGACGTCATGACGACCCTGATGGGCGATCTGGTCGGCCAGGGGCTGGAAGAGCAGATCGTGGCGCGCGATGAGAACTCATGGCTGATTGACGGCGGCACGCCGATCGACGACGTGATGCGCGTGCTGGATATCGACGAGTTCCCGCAGTCCGGTAATTATGAAACCATCGGCGGCTTTATGATGTTTATGCTGCGTAAGATCCCAAAACGCACCGATGCGGTGAAGTTCTCCGGCTATAAGTTCGAGGTGGTGGATATCGACAACTACCGCATCGACCAGCTGCTGGTGACGCGGATCGACAACAAACCGACGGTGCTGGTCCCAAAGCAGGCCGAATCCACGGATAGCGAAAAAGAACCCGCATAACCCCCTTCCCTGAAACGAAAGGCAGAGATTCTCTCTGCCTTTTTTATTTGCCGAATGTGAAGCTGCTCACGCCACTCAGCCGATAGCAGATTTTTACTGCTCCATAGCGAAACGTTCATGACTCCCTTTTGCGCAAAAGGGTAACTTTGCTCGCGTCTCTACAATCATATTCCGATTCTCAGGAAACGAGGGTTATCATGATAGAAGCAAATAAAAATTACTATATCAGCTGTCTGTTCTTTCTCTTTTTCTTTATAGGCTGGGGATGCTGCTACCCCTATTTGTCATTATGGCTGACCGAAACCATCGGTATCAATTACACCGACGTTGGTCTGGTATATTCCTTTACCGCTATTATTGCCGTCTGCGTTCAGCCGTTATTTGGGTTTGTCTCCGATAAATTAGTTTATCGTAAAAACCTGATGTGGATGCTGGCCATTATTATTACCTTATTCGCCCCCTACTGGATTTACGTCTTCGCGCCATTATTAAAAATTAACGTCTTTCTCGGGGCGCTGGCCGGCGGCATCTATATCGGCATGGCCTATGGTGCCGGCTGCGGCATTTGCGAAGCCTATATTGATAAAGTCAGTCGCGCCTCCGGGTTTGAATTCGGTCGTGCCAGAATGTTTGGCGGCATTGGCGCCGCGATCGGCACCTTTGCCGCCGGCAAGCTCTACGGTATCGATCAGAACATGATCTTCTGGCTGGCGAGCTGCGCCGGGGTTTGCCTGCTGGTGATTGTCTGGAAAATGCAGATTAGCCCTCGCGCGCAAGGGGCAATGTCATCAGGAAAAGCCACGCCGGTGACCCTGCAGGACGCTACCTCGTTGCTGAAGATGAAGAAATTCTGGTTCTTCGCCATCTACATGATCGGGGTGGGTGCAGTGTATGAAACCTACGACCAGCAGTTCGCCATCTACTACAGCCATTTCTTTGAAAGTAAAGCGCGCGGCGCGGAAGTCTTTGGCTATTTAACCACCGGGCAGATTTTCCTCGATGCCGTGGTGATGTTTTTTGCCCCGTGGTTTGTGAATAAAATCGGCCCAAAAAACGCCCTGCTGTACTGCGGGATGATCATGAGCCTGCGCATCATTGGTTCGGCCTGGGCCGTTGGCCCGGTCTCTATCAGCCTGATTAAACTGCTTCACGGCTTTGAAAGTTCGGTATTACTGGTTGCTGCATTGAAATATATCACCGCCAACTTCAATCCACTACTTTCCGCCACCGTTTATTTAATCGGCTTCCAGTTTTCAAAAAGCTTTAGCTCTATTTTCCTTTCCACCGGTATCGGCCATATGTACCAGAGCATGGGTTTTACCAGCAGCTATATCGTGCTGGGCAGTATCGCCTTGTGCTTCACCCTGATCTCGGCCATTACGCTGAACAACGCGCGCATTTTTGCTCCGCAACCGGCGCCCGCTCATTAATTCAAGGAGGTAACCTGCATGTCGACATTATTTTATGGCGTGGCTTATT
The DNA here is from genome assembly GCF_051131745.1 of Klebsiella sp. R390. NCBI lineage: Bacteria > Pseudomonadati > Pseudomonadota > Gammaproteobacteria > Enterobacterales > Enterobacteriaceae > Klebsiella > Klebsiella sp. R390. The sequence continues at coordinate 2,194,991 of NZ_CP180445.1, forward strand.
ACGACGAATATATGCCGGAGGATCGTCTGGCGAAAGATATCGCCTTAATGCGTGAAACGGGAATTAACGTCGTGCGCATTGCCGAGTCCACCTGGAGTACCCTGGAGCCTCGGGAGGGCGTCTACAACTTCTACCATATTGACCGGGTGCTGGACGCAATGCACGAAGCCGGCATTGCGGTGATTATCGGCACGCCCACCTATGCCGTCCCGGCCTGGCTGGCGGCGAAACACCCGGACATTATGGTCACCACCGTCGAAGGGCAGCAGAAATATGGCCCGCGGCAAATTATGGATATCGTCAACCCGACCTTTCGGCGCTATGCCGAGAACATTATCCGTACCCTGATGGCGCACGTTCAGCATCACCCGGCGATAATCGGCTGGCAGTTGGATAACGAAACCAAGCACTACGATAATATTGGCCGCTATATGCAGGAAGGGTTCGTGCGTAGCCTGCGGGAACGGTATCCGGACCTCGACCAGCTTAATCACGATTTTGGTCTGAACTACTGGAGCAACCGCATCGACAACTGGCAGGATTTCCCGCCGGTTGAAAACACCATCAACGCCAGCCTCGCCTGCGCGTTTTCGCGTTATCAGCGTCAACAGGTGACGGAGTATCTGGCCTGGCAGGCGGAGATCGTGCGCGAGTATGCGCAGCCGCAGCAGTTTGTCACCCATAACTTCGATTTTGAATGGCGGGGCTACTCTTATGGCGTTCAGCCGCGGGTCGATCACGCTGCCGCCGCGCAGGCGCTGGATATTGCCGGGGTCGATATCTATCACCCCAGCCAGCAACACCTTACCGGGCGGGAAATCGCCTTTGGTGGCGCCATCACCCGTTCGCTGAAGCAAGGACAGAACTACTTCGTGCTGGAGACGCAGGCTCAAGGGTTTGCCCAGTGGACGCCGTTCCCGGGCCAGCTCCGGCTACAGGCCTTCAGCCATATTGCCTCCGGCGCGACGATGGTCTCCTACTGGCACTGGCATTCGATCCACAATTCGTTTGAGACCTACTGGAAAGGGTTGTTAAGCCACGATTTTTCGCGTAACCCCACCTGGCAGGAGGCGACCACCATCGGCGCCGACTTTGCCCGGCTGGCCCCGCAACTGGCCGAGCTGCGGGCGGAAAACGACGTCGCCCTGCTTGTCAGCAACGACGCGATGGACGCCCTGAATCAGTTCCGTCCAGGTGATGCCCAGGGCAATGTCTATAACGATATTTTCCGCCGCTTCCATGATGCGCTGTACGACCACAACATCAGCCTCGACATCATCCACGATGTCAACGAGGAGACCTCGCGTTACCGCACGTTGATTGTGCCGGGTCTTTATGCTGCCGATGATGGCCTGTTGACCCGTATCAATCGCTATATTGCCCAGGGCGGCAGAGCGTTGATTGGCTTTAAATCAGGCTTTAGCGATGAAAACGTCAAGGTACGTCACAGCACGCAACCGGGGATTTTGCATCAGGCCTGCGGCGTCAGCTACAGCCAGTTCTCGCTTCCGGAAGAGACCACCGTGGCGTCGTGCTGCCCGCATCTTGATTGTAGCGAGCACAACCAGGCCGAACTGTGGATGGAGCTTCTGACCCCAGAGGCCAACACCCGCACGCTGCTGCGCTATCAGCACCCTGCCTGGGGTGAATATGCCGCCGCCACTGATGCAGACTATGGCCAGGGCCGCGCCATCTATGTGGGCTTCCTGCCGCACAAGAGGCTCATCAGCCAACTGTTTGATTTACTCACCACCGACCAGACACTGCGTTCGCGCACGTCGGCATACCGCTATCCGTTGGTGGTCAAAAAGATGCGCAATCGCGACGGCAACCTGGTGAATTTTCTGTTCAACTACTCCGCTGACCCGCTGGATCTCATCAGCGAGAGCGCCGGGGAAAATTTACTGAGCGGCGAAAGCGTCCACGTCGGCCAGCCGTTGCGTCTCAAGGCCTGGGAATTTAGTATCATCGAAAGTTAACTGTATCGCGGCGCTCAGACGAGGAAACAATGGAACTGGATATCAATGAGCTATTGAATTTCTCGCCGTTGATGAAGACCTTTACCTTCAACGCCTGGGTTGTCGCGGGCTTTACGCCCATCACCCGCGGTTCAACGCTGGATTATTACATTAACCGCCCGCAGGGGATGAAAGGCTACATTATTAATTTCACCCTGCGCGGCCAGGCCCGCGCCAAAGCCGGTGACGGCTCCCTGCTGTGTCGCGAAAACGATATGCTGCTCTTTCCGCCCGGCGTTCCGCATCATTACGGGCGGGATGAACACAGCGATCACTGGGACCATCTGTGGATCTACTTTATTCCTCGCCCCTACTGGATAGACTGGCTGAAATGGGACCAGACGACCCATAATATTGGCAAAACCACGATTACCGACCCCGAACAACAGCAAAATCTGCGCGATCTGTTCTATGAGGTCATTCGCCACCATTCTGCCAGCGCCCCGCTGTCGGAAGCGCTGGCCATGAATGCGCTGGAACGCCTGATCCTTAACTGTTTTCAGCTTCAGCCCATCAGCAATCGCCACGCTCACGACCCGCGGATTAACGCCGTCTGTGCGTATCTCAACGAGCACATTGCCCAGGAAGTTAAAATTGAAACTCTGGCAGCGATGGTTTTCATCTCACCGTCAAGGCTGGCCCACCTGTTCAAAAATGAACTCGGGCAGACGGTGTACGCCTGGCGCGAGGCGCAGCGCATCAACCGGGCAAAATGGCTGATTCAGAGCACATCACTGCCGTTGAACAAAATTGCGCTGTCGGTCGGTTACGCAGACCCGGTCTATTTCACCCGGATTTTCCGCAAACATAACGACATCCCGCCGGGCGAGTACCGTAAACGTTATGCAATGATGAAGGACTAGAAACATCAACGGCTCCCGTGGGGAGCCGTCTTTTTTTACCGCATAGCTACATCGTTTTTCAGGTTACGCCAGCTCGGTTTGCAAACGCAGAACCTGACGATTAACCTCAGACATCACAGACAAATGCTGCTTGTCCTTGACCTTCGGGATAAGGATTTTTCCCTTATCAAACTCAAAAGCGCCAACATCCTTGATGTATAACCGTCCGCGGAACAGGATCTTCACGTACTTCGCCACTTGCAGCGGATTGTAGCGTTGGAAAATTTTCATTGTTGTCTCCTGCCAGGGTTACGCTCTTGTGGTGCCACACTTAGCCCACGATTCTGGAGCGCAAATTTAATGCCCTAAAACTATAGTTCAGAACCTCTGTAATACCCAGCATGCATAAGTTTATTTACCTTTTGATGACAATAATTAAGAACTATCGTTTCAAACATACGTAGAAATGAGTATAAGTGGCCGATTTTCTTCGAATATGTGCGTTAACACGCAAACTGGCCTTCTGATTGCGTGTCACACCGATAAATCGCACTTATGCTTAAGCCAGACCAAGTGGTCGGATCACCTGCATATAATAAGGACCCATCATGACCCTACGTACATTTCTGGCGGCTTCCTGCCTCCTGTTCCCGCTGATAGCATCAGCGCATAACTTTGTTGATGGCCAGCGCGTCGCGCCGGTTGGCATTGCCGACCGGGGAGAATTAATGCTGGATAATGATAAGTTTAGCTACAAAAACTGGAATAGCTCGCAGCTGGCAGGAAAAGTTCGCGTGGTGCAACACATCGCCGGTCGCACCTCGGCGAAAGAGAAAAATGCCACATTGATCGAGGCGATAAAGGCGGCGAAATTCCCGCACGACCGCTACCAGACCACCACCATCGTCAACACCGATGACGCCATCCCAGGCTCCGGTATGTTCGTGCGTAGCAGCATTGAGAGCAACAAACAGCTCTACCCCTGGTCGCAGTTTATTGTCGACAGCAACGGCCTGGCCCGCAAAGCCTGGCAGCTGCAGGAAGAGAGCTCAGCCATCGTGGTGCTGGATAGTGAGGGCCGCGTGCAGTGGGCCAAAGATGGTGCACTCACTCAGGAAGAAGTGCAGCAGGTGGTCGCGCTGCTGCACAAACTGCTTAGTAAATAGAGACCCGGAAGCCGGGGTTGAGGAACGATTCACGCGGCGTGTAGTCCAGAGTACGCCCTTGCCAGTCGTGAACGTGCGCCCCGGCAGCAACCGCAACCGCATGGCCGGCAGCGGTATCCCAGGTGCTGGTCGGCCCGAAGCGCGGATAAAGCTGGGCCTGACCTTCCGCCACCAGGCAAAACTTCAGCGATGAGCCGATGGAAGTCGTTTGATGTTCGCCGAGCTGCTCCAGATACTCCTGCAGCTCAGGGTCGTTACCGTGAGAGCGGCTGATGACCACCAGCGGCGGTCGGCCATCACGCACCTGAATTTGCTTGCGCCGTCCGCACTCATCTTTCCAGGCTTTGCCGTTTTCCGCACAGTACAGCACCTTCATGACCGGGGCATAGACCACGCCAAGCACCGGTTTGCCGTTTTCAATCAACGCGATATTGACGGTGAACTCACCGTTACGTTTGATAAATTCTTTGGTGCCATCCAGCGGATCCACCAGCCAGTAACGCTGCCAGTGTTGACGCACATCCCAGCCTGGCGGGTCTTCCTCAGACAGCACAGGGATGTCCGGCGTCAGCGCCAGCAGACCGCTCATAATCACGCTGTGAGCCGCGAGATCCGCCGCGGTAACCGGAGAATCATCTTTCTTGCTGGCTACGTCCATCGGTTGCTTCCCATCATAGACATCCATGATGGCATCACCTGCACGCCGTGCAAGCTCACATACTTGTTCTAACATTCTCCACCTCGTCTGGTTACAGTGGCGTTAACTCGTTGTTTTAGTTATATCGCATCGGTGCGAGTTCCGCTATCTGTGATAGTAATGGCGGTTTCATAGTGCAAATTTCGGCATGATTCACACTTCTGTAAGCAACAGAATGTACATACATTTTCTACTGTGCCATTGCTCATGAAAAGGATGCCTCTGATGATGAAGTTTAGCGTAACGTTACTGGCCACGCTGGTCGCGGCCAGCGTGAACGCCGCCACCGTCGATCTGCGGATCATGGAAACCACCGATCTGCACAGCAATATGATGGATTTCGATTATTACAAAGACGCCGCCAGCGAAAAGTTTGGTCTGGTTCGCACCGCCACGCTTATCGAAAAAGCCCGCCAGGAGGCGAAAAACAGCGTGCTGGTTGATAACGGCGACGTTATCCAGGGTAGCCCGCTGGGTGACTATATGGCGGCAAAAGGACTCAACAAAGGCGACGTTCACCCGGTCTATAAGGCAATGAATACCCTGGATTACACGGTGGGCAACCTCGGCAATCACGAATTCAACTACGGCCTCAATTTCCTGCACAAAGCGCTGGCCGGGGCGAAATTCCCCTACGTGAACGCCAATATTATCGATAGCAAAACCGGCCAGCCGATGTTTACGCCATACCTGATAAAAGAGACCCAGGTTCAGGACAGCGATGGCAAAACCCAGACGCTACGCATCGGCTATATCGGTTTCGTGCCGCCGCAAATTATGACCTGGGATAAAGCGAATCTCAGCGGCAAAGTCAGCGTCAACGACATCACCGAAACCGCGCGGAAATACGTGCCGGAAATGCGTGAAAAAGGCGCCGATGTGGTGGTGGTCATTGCCCACTCGGGGCTCTCCGCCGATCCGTACCAGGCAATGGCGGAAAACTCGGTGTACTACTTAAGCCAGGTGCCCGGCGTGGACGCCATTATGTTCGGCCACGCGCATGCGGTATTCCCGGGGAAAGATTTCGCCAGCATTAAGGGCGCGGATATCGAAAAAGGCACGCTGAACGGTATTCCCGCCGTAATGCCCGGCATGTGGGGCGACCACCTGGGTATCGTGGATTTGGTGCTGAACAACGATACCGGCCACTGGCGGGTCGCGCAGGCCAAAGCCGAAGCGCGGCCGATCTATGACGCGGTGGCGAAGAAATCGCTGGCGGCAGAAGATGCGAAGCTGGTGCAGGTACTCAAAGCCGATCACGATGCGACCCGCGAGTTCGTCAGCAAACCCATCGGCCAGTCTGCCGATAACATGTACAGCTACCTGGCGCTGGTACAGGACGACCCCACCGTGCAGGTGGTGAACATGGCGCAGAAAGCCTATGTCGAACACTATATTCAGGGCGATCCGGATCTGGCGAAACTGCCGGTGCTCTCCGCTGCCGCACCGTTTAAAGTCGGCGGCCGTAAGAACGACCCGGCCAGCTTCGTCGAAGTCGAAAAGGGCCAGCTCACCTTCCGTAACGCCGCCGACCTGTACCTCTACCCCAATACGCTGGTGGTGATGAAAGTCAGCGGCAAAGAGGTCAAAGAGTGGCTGGAATGTTCTGCCGGACAGTTCAATCGCATCGACCTGAGCAGCAGCAAACCGCAGTCATTAATCAACTGGGACGGTTTCCGCACCTACAATTTTGATGTGATTGATGGCGTGAACTACCAGATTGATGTCAGCCAGCCGGCACGCTACGACGGCGAATGCCAGATGGTTAACCCGCAGGCGGAACGCATTAAGGATCTGACCTTTAACGGTAAACCGATTGACCCGGCCGCCACCTTCCTCGTGGCTACCAATAACTACCGCGCCTACGGCGGCAAGTTTGCCGGCACCGGCGATAGCCATATTGCGTTTGCTTCCCCTGACGAAAACCGCGCGGTACTGGCGGCCTGGATCGGCGCCGAATCGAAAAAAGCCGGTGCCATTCACCCGTCTGCCGATAACAACTGGCGCCTGGCGCCGCTTCACGGCACGGTGCCGTTGGATATTCGCTTTGAGACCTCGCCGGGTGAGAAAGCGGCGGCGTTTATCAAAGAGAAGGCGCAGTATCCGATGCACCAGGTTGCCACCGACGATATCGGCTTTGCCATTTACCAGCTGGATCTGGGTCAGCCGAAACCTTAAGCCTCAGCCACCTGCTCGTGGTTTGCCAGAACCGCGGGCAGGTTCAGCTCGATCCAGTCGGCCAGCGCCGCCACTTTCTCGCTCACCTGCTCACCAAGCGGTGTCAGGCTATACTCGACGTGTGGCGGCACCACCGGTCTGGAGAGCCGATTGATAAAGCCATCCTGCTCCAGCGCCTGCAGCGACTGCGCCAGCATTTTTTCACTCACGCCGCCCATCTTGCGACGCAGCTCGCTGAAACGATGGGTGCCGCCGCGTAACGCCACCAGAATGAGTACTCCCCAGCGGCTGGTCACATGTTTGAGCACATCGCGTGACGGACACTGCTCGGCAAACAGGTTACCGTCGCGCATCTGTTCGCTCAGGGTGGGATTCACGTTCTTCATACTTACCTTTTTGTACGTACTTACTAAAAGTTAGCTAAGGTGTTAGCTTACCACAACTGCCACTGAACACGAAGGAGAAGACCCATGATCGCAATTACCGGCGCTACCGGCCAGCTTGGCCACCTGGTACTACAGAATCTGTTACAGACCACCGCGGCCAGCCAGATTGTGGCCATTGTGCGTAACCCGGCGAAAGCCGATTCCCTGAGCCAGCAGGGCGTGGTGGTTCGCCAGGCCGACTACACCGACGAAGCCGCATTTACCGCTGCCCTGCAGGGCGTGGAGAAGCTGCTGCTGATCTCTTCCAATGAAATCGGCCAGCGTACGCCGCAGCACCGTAACGTCATTAACGCCGCGAAAGCGGCCGGCGTGAAATTCATCGCCTATACCAGCCTGCTGCACGCGGATACCTCTCCGCTGGGCCTGCACGTAGAGCATGTGGAGACCGAGAAATTACTCGCCGACTCCGGCATCCCTTACGCACTGCTGCGCAACGGCTGGTACACCGAGAACTATCTTGCCAGCGCCCCGCCGGCACTGGAGCACGGCGTCTTTATCGGTGCCGCTGGTGAAGGAAAAATCGCCGCAGCAACCCGCGCCGATTATGCCTTAGCGGCAGCGCGCGTGATCGCCGAAGAGGGCCACGCCGGGAAAGTGTATGAGCTGGCCGGTGATAGCGCCTGGACCCTGAGCGAGCTGGCCGCAGAGCTAAGCAAGCAAAGCGGTAAAAACGTGGTCTATCAGAACCTGAGTGAAGCCGATTTTGCAGCGGCGCTTAAGGGTGTTGGCCTGCCGGCTGGACTGGCAGAGATGCTCGCCGATTCAGACAGCGGCGCCGAAAAAGGCGGCCTGTTTGACGACAGCCGTACCCTGAGCAGGCTGATCGGCCGCCCGACCACATCGCTGGCAGAAAGCATCAGCGGCATTCTGTAACCGTTGCAAAAAGGTTAATTTTTGTAGCATCCCGGCGGGTCATCCCCAATAATAACTGGAGATCCGTCGGGAGTGACTCAATGCAGGGCGTACCGGAACAGTTCAACGATGAGAGAGACAGCGCGCGCTTTCGCCATCTGGCGCAGGTGCCCGGCGTTGAGCTGTATCATGCCCATATTTCCCGCTACGCCTTCGAACCGCATACCCACGAAGCCTTCGGTATTGGCGCGATAGAGCTGGGTGCCGAACGCTTTCGCTATCGCGGCAGCCAGTACGTCGCCCCGGTAAACTCCATCGTCACCATGAACCCCGATGAGCTGCACACCGGTGAAGCGGCGACCGCCGACGGCTGGCGCTACAGAATGGTCTATCTGGAGCCTGAAAAGCTGGAAGAGATAACCGGGGTACGCCACTGGTGGTTTAGCGAGGTGGTACGCCAGGATCCCCGGCGCTCGCAGCAGCTGTGCCAGCTGATTTATGGCTTATGGCACACCGATGACCCGCTGGCCCAGCAGGGACTGTTGCTGGACCTGATCGATACCTTCCGCCCGCTGGCCCATCATGCGCCGGTGCTGGCTGAAGCAGCTCACCGCTTCGAGCGGGTGCGCGACTATCTGCACGACAACTATATGCACGCCGTCTCGCTGGATGAGCTGGCACAGGTTGCCGCCCTGAGCCCGTACCATTTTCAGCGCCAGTTTAAAGCCCACTTCCACGTCACACCGCATCAGATGCTGATGGCCATCCGCCTGTGGCGAGCCAAAGCATTCCTCACTCACGGTATGCCCGCCGCCGAAGTCGCCGCCGCCGCTGGCCTGACCGATCAGTCGCATCTGACCCGCGCCTTTACCCGTCGCTACGGCATCACCCCGGTTCGCTATCAAAAGCAGGTCGCCCGGCGCTAATGCGCAACCTCATACAATATTTCCGCCCCGCCCTCTTCTACACTTTACGCCAACTGAAACGAGTGCGGATGATGTGATGATTAGCGGTGTGTTGTATGCCCTGTTGGCAGGGCTGATGTGGGGACTGATCTTTGTTGGCCCGGTGCTGATACCGGAATATCCGGCAGTCCTTCAATCAATGGGACGTTATCTGGCGCTGGGGCTGATTGCGCTGCCGCTGGCCTGGCTGGGTCGTGCACGACTGCGTCAGCTGTCAGGACGAGACTGGTGGACGGCGTTGGGCCTGACCATGATGGGCAATCTTATCTATTACGTCTGCCTTGCCAGCGCCATCCAGCGCACCGGCGCGCCGGTATCGACCATGATTATCGGCACGCTGCCGGTGGTACTGCCGGTGATGGCAAACCTGCTCTACAGCCAGCGTGATGGCAAACTGCCGTGGCGACGCCTGTTCCCGGCGCTCTCCTGCATTGCCATTGGCCTGGTGTGCGTCAACATCGCCGAACTTCGCCAGGGCCTGCCCAATTTCAGCATCTGGCGCTATGGCTCCGGCATTGGTCTGGCGTTGATCTCCGTAGCCTGCTGGGCGTGGTACGCCTTACGCAACGCCCGCTGGCTGCGGGAAAACCCGGACAAGCACCCGATGATGTGGGCAACGGCGCAGGCGTTGGTGACCTTACCTGTGTCACTGGCGGGCTATCTGGTTGCCTGCGGGTGGCTGCAGGCTCAACAGGCTGACTTCCCGCTGCCCTTCGGCCCGCGACCGGTGCTTTTCGTGACGCTGATGCTGGCCATTGCCGTACTCTGCTCGTGGGTGGGCGCCTTGTGCTGGAACATCGCCAGCCAGAAGCTCCCCACGGTGATCCTCGGGCCGCTGATCGTCTTCGAAACGCTGGCCGGCCTGCTGTATACCTTCCTGCTGCGGCAAAGCATGCCACCGCTGCTGACCCTGAGCGGCATTCTGCTGCTGGTGATCGGCGTGGTCTACGCGGTGCGCTCCCGACCACAAAAATTGCAGGTGCTGGAGCCGGTCTGCGGACATAAAAAATAGTCTGGTATCCCAAAGGGGTATTCCTTTATCTATAAGATGCATTTAATATGCATCTTATATTTTTAAAGACGAGGTATCCGCTATGGCTTTTCGTGACCAACCTTTAGGCGAACTGGCGCTGACTATCCCACGCGCCTCCGCGTTATTCCGTAAATATGACATGGACTATTGCTGCGGCGGCAAGCAGACGCTGGATCGCGCGGCAACGCGCAAAGAGCTGGACGTCGCGGTGATTGAAGCCGAGCTGGCGCAACTGGCGGAAACGCCGGTAGAGCGCGACTGGCGTGTCGTGCCGTACGCGGAAATCATCGACCATATTATCGTGCGTTACCACGACCGCCACCGCGAGCAACTGCCGGAGCTGATCCTGCAGGCCACCAAAGTTGAGCGCGTGCATGCTGACAAGCCCAACGTGCCCGTCGGCCTGACAAAATATCTGACCATGCTGCACCAGGAGCTCTCCAGCCACATGATGAAAGAGGAGCAAATCCTGTTTCCGATGATTAAACAGGGCATGGGGACGCAAGCCGCCGGGCCTGTCAGCGTCATGGAAAGCGAACACGACGAGGCAGGCGAACTGCTGGAGGTGATTAAGCACGTCACCAACAATGTGACGCCGCCGCCGGAAGCCTGCACTACCTGGAAAGCGATGTACAACGGCATCAATGAACTGATCGACGATCTGATGGAGCACATCAGCCTGGAGAACAATGTGTTGTTCCCGCGCGCCCTTGCCGGAAACTAACAAAAAAGGCGCCCGCAGGCGCCCTCGACAGTGTCAGTCTTATTGGCCACCGCAGTGGCCTTTTTTTATGACGGACCGTTGCAAGCAACGTTAAAAATCTCTCCCGACGATTTTTTATTTCGCCAGGCGCTTCTTACCGGCAAAGAACCAACCCACCGCCAGCAGAATGAACCACAGCGGCGTCACAATCAGCGCTTCGCGAGTGTCAGTTTCCAGCGTCAGCAACACCAGAACGAAGACGAAGAAGGCCATACAAACCCAGCACATCAGTTTGCCCAGCGGCATCTTGTATTTCGACTGCTCATGCAGCTGCGGACGCTTTTTGCGATAGACCAGGTAAGAGCACAGGATAATGGTCCAGACAAACATAAACAGGATCGCCGACACCGTGGTAATCATGGTGAACGCCGCAATCACGCTCGGGTTAACCATCAGCATCACCACACCGCCCAGCAGGCACATGCAGGAGAAGGTCAACCCTTTCGCCGGTACTGCACGCTTCGACAGTTTGGCAAACATCGACGGCGCCTGACCATCCTGCGCCAGACCGAACAACATACGGCTGGTCGAGAACACGCCGCTGTTGGCAGAAGAGGCGGCAGATGTCAGTACCACAAAGTTAATCAGGCTGGCAGCAGCCGGCAGGCCCACCAGCACAAACAGCTCAACGAACGGGCTCTTGCTCGGTACCACGGAGCTCCACGGCGTCACCGACATAATCACAATCAGCGCGAAGACGTAGAACATAATGATACGCAGCGGGATAGAGTTAATCGCGCGCGGCAGGGATTTCTCCGGATCTTTGGTTTCCGCAGCGGTGGTGCCCACCAGCTCAATACCCACGAACGCAAAGACCGCGATCTGGAAGCCGGCAAAGAACCCGCTGAGGCCTTTCGGGAACCAGCCGCCGTCATTCCACAGATGGGCAAACGAGGCTTCGACACCGGTCGGCGATTTGAAATGCATCATCACCATCACCAGGCCGACAACAATCAGCCCCACGATAGCGACGATTTTGATCATCGCGAACCAGAACTCCATTTCACCGAACATTTTCACGGTGGCCAGGTTAAGGCTCAGCAGCAGCAGGATAACCGCCAGCGAAGCCACCCAATCGGACAGACCAGGGAACCAGAACTGGGCGTAGGCGGTAATGGCCACCACGTCGGCCATCCCGGTTACGACCCAACAGAACCAATAGGTCCAGCCGGTAAAATACCCTGCCCACGGTCCCAGAAGGTCGGCGGCGAAATCGCTGAACGATTTATATTCGAGGTTCGACAGCAGCAATTCGCCCATGGCGCGCATGACGAAAAACAGCATAAAGCCGATGATCATATAAACAAAAATGATGGATGGACCGGCAAGACTGATGGTTTTGCCGGAGCCCATAAACAGCCCGGTACCAATGGCACCACCGATAGCAATAAGCTGAATATGTCGATTCGTAAGATTTCGCCGTAGCGATTGTTCAGTCGGAGCCTGCTCTGCGGCAGCGACTTTAACCTGATCTACCATGTGATTTTCTTCCTGTTGTACCTGTCTGTGTTGTTCAGGCTCTGATGGCCCGTCATTCGCTATTGCCCTGAAAATGGGCTTATCGATATTAGGTAAGAATCGGAGGGATGAATACTATGATTTAGATATAATGTTAAATATATGTTTAAAGTGAGTGTTATATCACTCCTGTCGCGCGAAACAGCTCACAAAAACGCGACCAAAGCACGACTAAGCGATATAAAACACCAACAAACTCTCAACTTAAGTTTTTTACGCTATTTTTAGTCGCTTCCTCCCCCTGTCGGGAGAGGAAGCCCCTGCTGTTTAGATAATATCCAGCAGTTCAACTTCAAAAATCAGGGTGCTGAACGGAGGAATAGAAGCACCAGCACCGCGCTCTCCATAGGCCAGGTTGTGCGGAATAGTCAGTTCCCACTTGGAACCGACCGGCATCAGGGTCAGCGCTTCAATCCAGCCACCGATAACGCCGGTTACCGGGAATTCAGCCGGCTCGCCGCGCGCGACAGAACTGTCAAACACGGTACCGTCGATCAGTTTACCGGTGTAATGCACGCGTACGCGGTCGGTACGTGCCGGGATCGCGCCTTCGCCCTGGGTCAGAACGCGGAACTGCAGGCCAGATTCGGTGCTGTTCACACCTTCACGCTCGCGGTTTTCGTCCAGGTATTTCTGGCCATCAGCCGCCATTTCCTGGAAACGTTCGCGACGCACGGCATCGGCACGTTCGTGGATTTCACGCAGCGCGCGGTGAACGGCTTCCACCGGCACCTGCGGCTGATTGCCTTCCAGCGCATCAGCAATGCCGGCAACCAGTGCTTCCGGCAGCAGCCCCTGCAGGCCAGATTCGCTCAGCTGTTGTCCAACCTGCAAGCCGATACCATAACTTGCCTGCGCTTCAATCGTGTCAAAAGTCGGGGTTGCCATCTTTGTTCCTTTGTTGGGTGAGAGTTTCATACTCCACGGCTTCATGCGACAGCAGCGGAAAAAGCCGGAATGGATACCCTGGATAATTCGAATGCAGCCAACGCGCCTGCAACCTGAAGTATGACGGGTATAAAGTGGTGGGAAGCATATCAGCCATAGCACGACGGGTAAAACTTTGTCGCGGAGATGATGACAAATCTAAGGGAAACAGAAACAATAGGAGATATCAGGTTAACCTCACGAAACATATCTTTGTCTCGGCCTTCAGGAAGTTAGCCATCTATACTCTACGGAGCAGGATAAAAATATGCGGAGCAGGAGGAAAGCCATGCCCGGGCGCTTTGATATCACACCTACCCTGGCGAAGATCTGGCACGCCCCGGATCATATTCGCATCATGGATCCGCTGCCGCCAATGCATCGTCGGGGGATTATTGCCGGCGCGTTGCTGGTGATTATCGGCATACTGCTGCCTTCAGAGGATAACAGCAGCCCAATGCAAAACGGCCGTGAAGCCAGCATCGACCTGCAATCACAGTCCCAACCGCAGTCGACCCAGCAGGGCATGCCGCTGCCGCCGATAACCAATACGCCGACGGTCAGTGATGCCGACCAAATGGCCCCGGTGGCGCCTGAGCCTGTTCAGGATGAGCCGATGGACCAAAGCCAAAGCCAAAGCCAAAGCCAGGCCTACTCTCAGCCACAACAGCAGCAACAACAACAACAACAACAACAACAACAATCCGCTCCGGGGATTGAGCAACAGTGGCGCACCTACCGCATCGAAGCGGGTAAAACGCTGGCTCAGCTGTTCCGCGACCATAACCTTCCGCCGACTGACGTCTACGCGATGGCCCAGGTCGAAGGCGCTGGTAAACCATTAAGTTCGCTGCAAACCGGGCAGACGGTACAGATTCGCCAGAATGCGAACGGCGTAGTGACGGGTCTGACGATTGATACCGGCAGCGGGCAGCAGGTGCTATTCACCCGCCAGGCGAATGGCAGCTTTATCCGCGCACGATAACGCGAGATAAAGCACGTGGTATAGCCGGGTGTGTCACCCGGCCTGCTGTGATTTTTTGGCGCGTGGCGTCCCTTCTCTGTTCACCCACCGAATCCCGACACAAACCAGCACCAGAGCAATCACATATTTCATCTCAAAAATGTTCTCACCGAGAAATATCGCTGACAGCACGGTTCCGGCAACCGGGATCACAAAGTTAAACGGTGCAATCATACTGACGCGATTGTGCTTGAGTAATACGCTCCACACCGCAAAAGCCACGGAAGAGAGTAGCGTCAGATAGGCGAGCACCAGCAGTGCCGTGGTGCTGTGAATCACCAGCTCACCACCGGTAAAGTAACCCCCTGCCAGCAACACCAGACCGCCAAATGCCAGCTGCCAGCCGGTCATCACCGTAGGATCGACCGTTTGCGAAATACGCTTCCCGTACAGCGTCGCCGCCGACAGAATAAACGCCGCCAGCACCACAAAGCCATCACCCTGCCAGACAAAGCTAAAATCGCTCAGCGAATGGCTAAAGTTCACCAGCATCACGCCGGTAAAGCCGAGAATACAGCCGATGGCCTTGTTGTAGCTCAGTTTGTCGTTCTGATAAATAAAGTGCGCCAGCAAGACGCTAAAGAAGGTCCCGGTGGCGTTCATAATCGAACCCTTCACGCCGGTGGTAAACGCCAGCCCGATGTAGAAGAAAATGTACTGCACGGAGGTTTGCGTTACGCCAAGTATCGCCAGCTGTGCGCATTGCCGGGGATTCAGGCGCGCAACCGGTTTTCGTTGTGCCATGGCAAAGAGCAATAACAGTAGCCCGGCAAACAGGAAACGGTAGCCCGCAAAGACGAGTTTTGACGGCACATCATCGGTGGCGATATGAAAAAGTTCATAGCCGCTTTTTATTGCCGGATAAGAGCTTCCCCACAATAAGCAACATAAGGTTGCACAGGCGTAAGCCACTTTTTTACGGGAAAAAACTGAGGGGGCATCCATTCGCATCACCAATAATAAAATAGCGTTTTATTTTATTATCCAGAAAGCGCGCAGAATAGCTACCATACAAGGAAAAGATTGTTCAAAGTCGTGATGTAGAAAAGCAAAACGCCGGCACAAGGCCGGCGTCTCGACGCGAACTCAGTAATAAATTACTCAGCTACAACGTTAACAACCAGTTTCGCGAATACTTCGCTGTGAACCTGGAAGTCCACTTCGTGCTCACCGGTGGTGCGCAGAACGCCGTTCGGCAGACGAACTTCGCTCTTAGCGACGGCAACGCCAGCTGCAGTTACAGCGTCAGCGATGTCGCGGGTACCGATGGAACCGAACAGTTTACCTTCGTCGCCTGATTTAGACGCGATGGTAACGTTGCCCAGTGCATTGATTGCTTCAGCACGTGCGTTAGCAGCTGCCAGAACGTCAGCCAGTTTGGCTTCCAGTTCTGCGCGGCGCGCTTCGAAGAATTCAACGTTTTTCTTGGTAGCAGGAACAGCTTTACCCTGCGGTACCAGGAAGTTACGAGCATAACCCGCTTTAACGTTAACCTGATCACCCAGGCTACCCAGGTTTGCTACTTTATCAAGCAGAATAACTTGCATTACCTTATCCTCTTAAAGTCGTTAATAGACAGCGGCCGATTACTGATGACGATCAGTGTATGGCAGCAGGGACAAGTAGCGAGCGCGCTTGATGCAGCGAGCCAGCTGACGCTGGTATTTTGCACGAGTACCGGTGATACGGCTCGGGACAATTTTACCGCTTTCGGTAATGTAGTTTTTCAGCGTAGCGATGTCTTTGTAATCAATCTCTACAACGCCTTCCGCGGTGAAACGGCAGAACTTGCGACGACGGAAATAACGTGCCATTTGGCTAGTCTCCAGAATCTATCAATTCAATCTGCTCGGCATGCAGAACCATTTTGCTCAGGCCGTTCTTTGCCTTGTGGCAAGAAATGAACCCCCGAACGATGACTGCACTACCGACCGTTATACTGTGAGTAATGGCCTGGTTTTGGTGTCCGCTAATAATAACGGGCATTTGGCACCATGCCTGCCGGTGAAAACCGGCTTCCTCCTGCACTGAACGATGCTCAAGCACGAACTGGCAGTGTGGAATTCCTGACGGGCTGACCTTACGAATTGGCGTCCTGCATATTATGCCAGACAGCTCCAGACGATTGGTCATCAGGATTACTCTTCAGAATCCCCAGCTTCGGAATCATCTGCGGTTTCGTTTGCGAAATCTTCGCGACGCTCACGGCGCTCGTCTTTCGCTTTAACCATCGGAGATGCTTCGGTAACAGCGTGCTTAGTACGCATTACCATGCTGCGGATAACGGCGTCGTTGAAGCGGAAGTTTGTTTCCAGCTCATCGATCGCTTCCTGCGGGGCTTCAACGTTCAGCAGAACGTAGTGAGCTTTGTGCAGTTTGTTGATCGGGTAAGCCAGCTGACGGCGGCCCCAGTCTTCCAGACGGTGGATCGTACCTTCTGCTGCAGTGATTGCACCAGTGTAACGTTCGATCATACCCGGAACCTGTTCGCTCTGGTCAGGATGGACCATAAAAACGATTTCGTAATGACGCATCGAATTGCTCCTTACGGATTATTCAGCCTCCTGTCTGGGTCAGCCGCGGCCCATGGAGGCAAGGAACGTGGTTAAAGGGCGGCTGAAAAATTGACGCGTCATAATACGTACGAAAGCCAATTAAGACAAGCAAATTGCGCAAATAATTCGCACTATCCGCAAAGCCGTATTAAGTCAGTGATTTAAAATTAATCAACAACGGTAGCGGCGTTTTTTTGAACAACTCCATCAGAAATGGTCGCGATGCCCCGACAGCCAGAGATTACACTTAAGTCAAAGCCATCGATAACCCAAGAGGACCCCAGATTAGCGCCAGCATGGCCGACAGAACGTCAGGAGCGTAGAGTATGAAAAACATCATCATTGCTGCATTGGCTGCCGTATTACTGAGCGCGAGCGCGCAGGCAGCCATCAAGATCGATGGGCGCCAGGCACGGAATATGGACGATGTGCAGAGCCTTGGCGTTATCTATATCAACCATAACATGGCGACTGAACAAGAGGCCGATCAGGCACTGAATCAGTTGAGCGATGCGCGAGGCGCAAAATACTTCCAGCCAATCCTGATTCACGAACCGGAAAGCAACGGTCTGATACATGCAGAAGCGGCAATTTACCGCTAACCCTCTGAATCTTTGGCTTCGCCTCGCCACAGGGGCGAAGTCTTAATGCGATTGATAATTATTTTATTTATGACTTATCAGCATCACCGTAACCTGATTTAATCCCCTTTTAATCGCATGATTATCCGGAGTCATTCATGGTTTCGCGTTTTGCCACGCTAAGTCGTATCCCCAAAGGCGTGTGGGTTCTTGGTGGCGTTAGCCTGCTGATGGATGTGTCATCAGAGATGATCCACAGCCTGCTCCCGCTGTTTATGGCCACCACGCTGGGAGCCAGCGTCATTATTATCGGGATTATCGAAGGCGTTGCCGAAGCCACCGCGCTGATGCTGAAAGTCTTTTCCGGCGTCATCAGCGATTATGTAGGTAAACGCAAAGGGCTGGCGCTACTCGGCTACGGCCTGGGGGCCCTGAGCAAGCCACTTTTCGCCATCGCTCCCACCTCCGGCGTGGTGTTTAGCGCCAGGATGATCGACCGTGTCGGCAAAGGCATCCGTGGAGCGCCAAGGGATGCGCTGGTCGCCGACGTCACGCCGCCGGAAATCCGCGGCGCCGCCTACGGACTGCGTCAGGCGCTGGATACCATTGGCGCGTTTCTGGGGCCGCTGCTTGCCGTCGCGCTGATGTTCCTGTGGGATAACGATTTCCAGTCTGTTTTCTGGGTCGCGGTGATCCCCGCCGCGCTCTCTATCGCATTACTGGGCTTTGGGTTAAAAGAGCCAAAAACGCCGGTCGCCCAAAAACGCACGAATCCCCTGCGCCGCGAGAATCTAAAAAAGTTGTCTGCCGCCTACTGGTGGGTGGTAGCGATAGGCTCAATCTTTACCCTCGCCCGCTTCAGCGAAGCCTTTCTGGTTCTGCGCGCCCAGCAGATGGAAATCCCGTTGTTCGCCATCCCGTTGGTGATGGTCGCGATGAATCTGGTTTACAGCCTGACCGCCTATCCATTCGGTAAGTTATCGGACAGCATGAGCCACAGTAAAATGCTGCAATGGGGCCTGCTGGTGCTGATCGCCGCCGATATCGTCCTGGCGCTCAGCGGCCACTGGAGCACGCTTCTTGCGGGCGTCGCGCTGTGGGGCATTCATATGGGGATGACGCAGGGTCTGCTGGCGGCGATGGTGGCACATACTGCTCCGCCGGCGCTGCGCGGCACCGCCTTCGGAATGTTCAACCTGATGAGCGGCATCGCGCTGCTGCTGGCGAGCGCCGGGGCCGGGGTGCTGTGGGAAGTTTTTGGCGCCGCCTCGACGTTTTACGCCGGCGCGATAATCTGTGTCCTGACGCTGATTGGCATGCGCTGTATGCCATCCGCTTACCAGCAACATTAAGCCGGAAGCCAGGACAGAAAGCGATCCTCAAGCGGTTTGAGGATCGGCTTTCAGCTGATTGGCGTTTACAGATGACGCTGGAAAAACGCCACCGTTGCCGTTAACGCCTCCGGTGTGATTCTGTGGCCCACGCCTTTCTGCCAGACGCAGGTCAGATCCGCACTGTGCTGCAGCGCCTGCTGCAAACGGAACGTCCCGTCTGGGGGCACAATTTCATCCTCCTCACCGTGCCACAGCAGCAGCGGCCTGTCAGCCACCGCGCTAAGATCGTGGTCAACGTCCCATTCCCCTAACTGCCCAACATCAAATTCCGGAGATGGAAACAGGCTTTGCGAGAGAGACGTAAAATAGCCAGAGCCCATCAGGCAGGCCACGCTTTTCAGCTCCCGATGATGAGTCATGATCCCCAGTGCGGCCATGCCCCCCATCGACGCCCCACCCACTCCCAGCCGCTCGCCCTCGACCCAGCCTTGTTCGAAAACCGCCTCGCGCAGCGCCGGAAACTCGCTAAAGCTTTGCAGCAGAATCGGCCAGAAACGCTGCATCCGCCCGCGTTCATCCCCGTCGTAACGCGCACCATGATCTGCGGCATCGGGCATGATAACCCGAAAACCAGCTTCCGCCAGCGCTACGGCAAAGTAGCTATATACCCACTTCGAGGAGGTAAAACCATGATAAAATATGATGCAGGGCAACGGTTTATCCAGTGCGTCCTGCGGGCAGGCGTGCAGCACTTCTCCCCCCGCGAGGTGGCGTATTTCGAGAGCAATCATTGACCATCTCCTTTCACTAAGGGGCGATATACCCAGGACAGGTATATTCACCAGGAAACCAGGTTCACGATGATTCATAATGTTGAGAACCAGATTACGCTTTCACGATATTTTCATTCGAAATTCGCGTCCGAGATAACACTTCGGGAACATTCCCCGGAAATGACATTCAGGCTACCACTACACTATGAATATCAGGAAACGAGATATGGTTATGCGTAGGTTTACACCGTGGTTGCTGGTTCTCGCCTTAACTGGCTGTAGTGCCCTACAGGGAACGCCAGAAGCGCCGCCACCCGCAACCGACCATCCGCAAGAGATCCAGCGTAATCAGACGCAGGGTCTACAGAAGATAGGGACAGTGAGCGTATTACTGTATGGCTCACCGATGGATGTAGAAGCTGCGCTAAAAGTCAAAGCAGAGACAGCGAAAGCGGATTACTATGTCATCATTATGATTGATGACACCATGGTTCCCGGCCAGTGGTATTCGCAGGCGATTTTATACCGTAAGTAACGGTTGAAATTTAACCCTGATTTACACTGCTTTGCATCCATTCACGTTCTCCTGTGCATAATAACGTTCAGCCAGCCATACCCTGGCAGAACGTTAGCAACGGACTGCCCTCAGGACTACGTGAAATGGAGCTGACGATGAAACGATCTTTTACCCTACCCAGTCTGCTGCTGAGCGCAGCAACTGCCAATACCACGGCACAATCAGCGGAATTCGCCAGTGCGGATTGCGTCACTGGCCTAAATGAAATTGGCCTGATTTCCGTGAACAACATTGCCGGCAGCCAGCAGGACGTTGAACACGCCATCGCCGTGAAGGCCGATGAACAAGGCGCGTCGTGGTACCGCATCGTGCAGATGTACGAAGAGCAGCAGCCGGATAACTGGCGGGTACAGGCGATTCTCTACGCCTGAGGTGCCTGGCGCCCTCGTCCCATCGCACGGAGCAATAAATCGTCCAGCGTCGGCGCATCCAGACGCATACCGCCGCGCGTGTCGAGCATCATACGGCACCAGGCTTCCGCCAGCGGCGGTGAGGCGTAACGCAGCATCTGCGCCCCGACACCGAGCATATAAACCAGACGGGTAATTTCTCTGCCTTGCTCTTCGGCGGGCCGCCGTAACAGCTGTTGCAGCTGCCGCCAGGCGCGGTCAAAATGACGATTCCGCCCTTTCACTTCCGCACACTCTGCCGCCAGCAGCTCCTGCGCCGCGGGGTGCTTACTCAACACCCGCATCACGTCCAGGCACATAATATTGCCGGAGCCTTCCCAGATGCTGTTGACCGGCATCTCACGATACAGACGCGGTAGCTCACTCTCTTCGCAATAGCCAATACCGCCCAGCACTTCCATCGCCTCCGCAACGAACGGCATCCCGGCTTTACAGATGGCAAACTTCGCCGCCGGCGTCCATAACCGGGCCCACAGCACCTCATTAGCGTCATCACGACGATCCCACGCCCGTGCCAGACGGAACAGAAAGGCGGTTTGCCCCTCCAGACGCAGCGCCATTTGACCCAGCACCTGACGCATCATCGGCTGATCGACCAGATGTTTCCCGAAGGCCTGACGTTGCAGCGCATGATACAGCGCCACCGAGTACGCCCGGCGCATTAAGGCATGGCTACCCAGCGCACAGTCAAAACGGGTCAGACCGCCCATTTTCAGGATCTGCCGCACACCATCGCCTTCGTCGCCAACCAGCCAGCCATGAGCCTCAAAAAGCTCCACTTCGCTGCTGGCATTAGAACGATTTCCCAACTTATCTTTTAGCCGTTCAAGGTGTAGCGCATTACGCTGCCCATCGGGAAGCAGGCGGGGCACGAAAAAGCAGGAGAGGCCTTCCGGCGCCTGAGCCAGCACCAGATGCGCATCGCTTTGCGGAACCGAGAAAAACCACTTATGTCCGGTCAGAAGATAAAAACCTTCCGCCGTTTTTTCTGCCCGGGTGGTGTTAACCAGAACATCAGATCCCCCCTGCTTTTCCGTCATTCCCATGCCAATCAACACCCCACGTTTCTGCGGGCCTGGGGCAAGATGCGGATCGTAGCGATCGCTTAACAGTGGTGACAACCAGTCGCTGAACGGTTCGGGCACGGCCCTCTGCAACAGCGGCGTGGCGGCGAACGTCATGGTTATCGGGCACAGCGTTCCCGCTTCCACCTGAGCGTGGAGCAAAAAGCGGGCGGCACGCGCGACAAACGCCCCGGTACGGGCCTCGTCCTGCCAGGCAAGGTTATGTACCTGGTTGGCACACAGCCCCTGCATCAGCAGGTGCCAGGCGGGGTGAAAGCGGACATCATCCAGCCGGTTGCCGCAGGCATCGTAGCGGAGCAACTCCGGCGGGTTGCTGTTCGCCAGCCTCCCCAGCTCCAGCGATTCCGCAGTTCCAAGTTGCTGACCGATGCTGGCCAGTAAATCGCTATCCCATCCCGCCCCTTCGCGTCCTACCGCTTCGCGCAGGGCGGTATCCGACAGAAACAGGTTGCTATTGCACAGCGGCGTGGGTTGGTTAAAGACGGTATGTGTCTGCCAGTGCATGGTGTATCCCTCCCTCAATGGCGTTGCCATTAAGTATGGTCACCCTGGACCAACCTCGCCCGCGAAAGCAGTCACAAAAAAGCCATCCCGAGGGATGGCTTTGCGTTTTGCTGTTAGCAGATCAATGTGTTTAGCTACGTTGACGCACCGCTTCAAACAGGCAAATACCGGTCGCTACCGAGACGTTCAATGAAGAAACGCTGCCCGCCATCGGGATGCTGATCAGCTCATCGCAATGTTCGCGAGTCAGACGACGCATGCCTTCGCCTTCCGCACCCATCACCAACGCCATTGGGCCGGTCATTTTGCTCTGGAACAGCGTGTGGTCAGCTTCACCGGCGGTCCCGACGATCCAGACGTTCTCTTCCTGCAACAAACGCATGGTACGTGCCAGGTTTGTCACACGGATAAGCGGAACATTCTCTGCCGCGCCACAGGCAACTTTTTTCGCCGTCGCGTTGAGCTGTGCAGAGCGGTCTCTCGGCACAATCACCGCATGAACGCCGGCGGCATCCGCGCTACGCAGGCAGGCGCCCAGGTTGTGCGGGTCGGTGACGCCATCCAGAATCAGCAGGAACGGCTGATCGAGGGAGGCCAGCAGGTCAGGCAGATCGTTCTCCTGATACTGCCGTCCCGGTTTCACGCGGGCGATGATCCCCTGATGTACTGCACCTTCGCTTTTCTCGTCAAGGAACTGACGGTTAGCGACCTGAATCACCACACCCTGCGCTTCCAGGGCGTGAATCAACGGCAGCAGACGTTTATCTTCACGGCCTTTCAGAATATAAACTTCCTGAAAACGCTCTGGAGCGCGTTCAAGCAGGGCCTGCACCGCGTGGATGCCGTAAATCATTTCACTCATTGATGTACTCGTTACGTGTTGGTATTGCCGTTGCGGCTTTGCAGACCGGGCGCCCCGGTCTGCAACATTGATCGATGCTTATTCAGCGACTTTTTTCTTTGCCGCGCGTTTCGCCTTGGTCGCCGCCGCGATTTTCTGCGTCTTGGCTGACGGCTTTTTAGCGGCCTTGTCTTTCTTCGCTTTCGCCGGCTTCGGTTTACCCTTATCACCACGGAAAGCGCTGTCTGGCTCGAAGTTCACCTGCTTGCCCGCCTGACGACGACGGCCGGAAGGTTTACCCGCGGTGTTCGCCTTCTTGGTCTTCTCCCGCGCGGTCTTGCCAACGTTGCGCGGACCGCGCTCGCTGGAGATCAGCGAGAAGTCGATCTTGCGCTCATCCATATTGACCGCTTCCACGCGGACTTCCACGCGATCGCCCAGACGGTAAGTCTGGCCACCGGATTCGCCGATCAAGCGTTGCCCGACCTGGTCGAAACGATAGTAGTCATTATCGAGGGAAGAAACATGAACCAGACCATCGATAAACAGTTCATCAAGGCGCACGAAGAAACCAAAACCGGTTACGCTGGCAATAACGCCTTTAAAGACGTTGCCCACCTGATCCAGCATGAAATCACACTTCAGCCAGTCAGACACTTCACGGGTGGCCTCGTCGGCACGGCGCTCGGTCATCGAGCAGTGCGCGCCAAGCTGCAGCATTTCGTCCATGCTGTAGTGCCAGCCGCCGGTTTCAGTGCTGTTGCCTTTATGACCCTGCTCTTTCGCCAGCAGATACTTGATCGCCCGGTGCAGCGACAGATCCGGGTAACGACGAATCGGTGAAGTGAAGTGCGCATAGGATTGCAGCGCCAGGCCAAAGTGACCGCGGTTTTCCGGATCGTACACCGCCTGCTTCATGGAACGCAGCAGCATCGTCTGCAGCATTTCATGATCCGGACGGTCAGCAATCGAAATCAGCAGCTCAGCATAGTCTCGCGGCTCTGGCTTATTCCCACCAGGCAGCTCCAGCCCCAGTTCCGCCAGCACGGAGCGGAACGCGGTAATCGCTTCGGTGCTCGGCTTATCGTGAATACGGAACAGCGCAGGCTCCAGCGCCTTCTCAACGAAGCGCGCGGCGGAGATGTTCGCCAGAATCATGCACTCTTCAATCAGCTTGTGCGCATCGTTACGCTGCGTCTGCTCAATGCGTTCGATACGACGTTCAGCGTTGAAGATGAACTTCGCTTCTTCACTCTCAAATGAGATCCCACCGCGTTCTTCACGGGCGCTATCCAGCACTTTATAGAGAGTGTGAAGCTCTTCAATATGCTTCACCAGCGGCGCATAGTGCTCACGCAGTTCCTGATCGCCCTGTAGCATATGCCACACTTTGGTATAGGTCAGGCGCGCGTGTGAACTCATCACCGCTTCATAGAATTTATATCCGGTCAGGCGCCCTTTGGAGGAGATAGTCATCTCACACACCATGCACAGGCGATCGACCTGCGGGTTCAGAGAGCAAAGGCCGTTGGAAAGCACTTCCGGCAGCATCGGGACAACCTGAGACGGGAAGTAGACCGATGTTCCGCGGCTACGAGCTTCCGCATCCAGCGGCGTGCCGGGGCGAACATAGTAGCTGACATCGGCAATGGCAACCCACAGGCGCCAGCCGCCACCGCGTTTTTTCTCGCAGTAGACTGCATCATCGAAATCGCGGGCATCTTCGCCGTCGATCGTTACCAGCGGCAGGTCACGTAAGTCCACGCGACCCACTTTCGCCTCTTCCGGTACCTGCTCTTTCAGCACCGAAACCTGTTTTTCCACCGCCGGCGGCCAGGTGTAAGGGATTTCGTGGGTGCGCAGCGCCATATCGACCGCCATGCCGGTGCCCATGTTATCGCCCAGCACTTCAACAATTTTGCCGATGGCTTTGGTACGACGGGTCGGGCGTTGGGTCAGTTCAACCACCACCACAAAGCCCATCCGCGCGCCCATGACCTCTTCCGGCGGAATTAAGATATCAAAGCTCAGACGGCTGTCGTCCGGCACGACGAAACCGACGCCGGCGTCAGTGAAGTAGCGGCCGACAATCTGGCTGGTTTTCGGTACCAGAATGCGCACCACGCGCGCTTCGCGGCGGCCTTTACGATCGGCACCCAGCGGCTGCGCCAGGATCTGATCGCCATGAATACACATTTTCATCTGCTCAGAAGAGAGATAAAGGTCGTCTTTGCGTCCTTCGACGCGCAGGAAGCCATAGCCATCGCGATGGCCGATAACGGTGCCTTTAAGCAGGTCAAGACGCTCCGGCAGCGCGTAGCACTGGCGGCGGGTAAAGACCAGCTGTCCGTCACGCTCCATCGCGCGCAAACGACGACGCAGCCCTTCGAGCTGCTCTTCTCCTTCGATATTCAGTTCTATCGCCAGCTCTTCACGGCTGGCCGGTTTTTCACGTTTTGTTAAATGATCGAGGATAAATTCCCGGCTTGGGATTGGATTCGCATACTTTTCAGCTTCGCGGTCCTGGAAAGGATCTTGTGACATGTCGGTTCCTCCGTTGTCATCTCTGATGTGAGTTTACGTCACTCCACCAGTAATAATTTATAAAGCGGTTGATTTTCTTCAACCAAATCAGCCAGCGTGTAGTTATCTAGTTCCTTAAGAAAACTTTGCGCAGCTTCAGCAAGCGCCTTTTTCA
Source organism: Klebsiella sp. R390 (assembly GCF_051131745.1). NCBI lineage: Bacteria > Pseudomonadati > Pseudomonadota > Gammaproteobacteria > Enterobacterales > Enterobacteriaceae > Klebsiella > Klebsiella sp. R390. The sequence continues at coordinate 2,220,778 of NZ_CP180445.1, forward strand.
GGCGGCAGGCGGGAGTAATGTGGCAAAATTCGCTGCTGCAATTGACCAGCGATAGCGGCTCCAGATCGCGGACAACATCACCAACACGAATAGCTTGCGCTGGTTTACCCAGGCGAATCCCCCCGTTTTTTCCCCGCACGGCCATGACGTAACCAGCACGGCTTAACTGATTGATTATTTTAACCATATGATTACGGGAAACGCCGTAAACCTCCGTCACTTCGGAGATACTCGTCATTCTTCCATCCGGCAACGACGCCATGTAGATCAGCGCACGTAATCCGTAATCCGTAAAACTCGTTAACTGCACATCAACCTCAGGGTAAGGGGGAACGGTCAGCACTCGGGCTTCAGGTTGCTGCGCGAACAGGCGCATCCTGAATGCTTTAGAGCATTGATCCTCGGGTAAAAACGATATTGATACTGTATTGATGATAAACCAGCCAGCGCTCAGGCCGCTAATTTATTTGAAATGGGGCGGGTGAACAGCAAAAACAAGGGCGCCTGAACGGCGCCCCAGGTCATTAATTATGCGTCGAACGGATCGCGCAGAATCATCGTCTCAGTACGGTCAGGACCGGTAGAGATGATATCAACCGGTACACCGGTCAGCTCTTCAATACGAGCGATATAGTTCAGCGCCGTCTGCGGCAGACCGCTACGTGTTTTCACACCGAAGGTGGTTTCAGACCAGCCCGGCATGATTTCATAGATCGGCTCAATGCCTTCCCAGTTATCAGCAGCCAGCGGCGTGGTGGTCACTTCGCGGCCATCTGGCATACGGTAACCGACGCAGATTTTCACTTCTTTCAGGCCGTCCAGCACGTCCAGCTTGGTCAGACAGAAGCCAGACAGGGAGTTGATCTGCACCGCGCGACGGATCGCTACGATATCCAGCCAGCCGGTACGACGACGACGGCCAGTGGTGGCACCGAACTCGTTACCCTGCTTGCACAGGAACTCGCCGGTTTCATCAAACAGCTCTGTCGGGAACGGACCTGCACCAACGCGAGTTGAGTACGCTTTGATGATCCCCAGAACATAATCAACATAACGCGGACCCAGACCGGAACCTGTTGCCACGCCACCTGCAGTGGTGTTGGACGAGGTTACGTACGGATAGGTACCGTGGTCGATATCCAGCAGAGTACCCTGTGCGCCTTCGAACATCACGAAGTCGCCACGCTTGCGCGCCTGGTCCAGCAGATCGGACACATCAACAACCATCGCAGTCAGGATGTCGGCAATCGCCATCACATCATCCAGCACTTTCTGATAGTCAACCGCTTCTGCTTTGTAGAAATTCACCAGCTGGAAGTTGTGATATTCCATCACTTCTTTCAGTTTGTCAGCAAAGGTGGCTTTATCAAACAGATCGCCCACGCGCAGACCGCGGCGTGCGACTTTATCTTCGTAGGCTGGGCCGATACCGCGACCGGTGGTACCAATTGCTTTCGAACCACGTGCTTTCTCACGAGCAACATCGAGTGCGACGTGATAATCGAGGATAAGCGGGCAAGCTTCAGACAGCAGCAGACGCTCACGAACAGGGATACCACGGTCTTCCAGACCTTTCATCTCTTTCATCAGCGCAGCTGGAGACAGCACAACGCCATTACCGATGATGCTGGTAACGTTTTCGCGGAGAATACCTGATGGAATAAGATGGAGGACGGTTTTTTCACCGTTGATTACGAGAGTATGGCCAGCGTTGTGACCACCCTGGTAGCGCACAACATATTTAGCCCGTTCAGTCAGGAGATCGACGATCTTCCCTTTACCTTCGTCACCCCATTGGGTGCCCAGTACGACGACGTTGTTACCCATTTTTCAAAATCACCGTTTGCTTAAAAATGGATTCTACCATCGCTTTTTCAGAGTTACAGCACTTTTTGCAGTCAATATCAGGCAAGTCTGACCACTTTTTGATCAGTTTAACGATTTCGTCAACATGTAGTAGATGACAAACCCGGCGACCACAAGACCACCGCCAAAACGGCGTAATAAATTATCCGGAAGCTGGCTCATCGTCGCAATCATTCGCCGCCAGGCACGTGGATAAAGCAGTGGCCCGAGCCCTTCCAGAACTAAAACCAGCGCCAGTGCCAGCCAGATTGTTGAATTCATTATTGACCCTTATTTGTAAAACAAACCCGCTGCGATGAAGAAGCCCCGCTGCATACCCATGTTGTGTTCACCCTCATTTCATATTGTCTGGTATTTCCTCTGTTTTATGAACCGCTTTTATGAAACAAAATTCATAACTCGTTGTATTGAAGGTTATTTTCAAAATTGTAACTATGCCATCACGTATCCATGGGGGTACGCGGACAACATAACTAATTAGGATGATTAGCATGAGAGAATTAACCACAATTGAATTCGATGCCGTCAGCGGCGCTGGCTGGCTGCAAGATGGACTTGCCGCTCTGGGCGAGCAAGCAGGGGCGGCATTATGGTCGCTCGGCGGCAACGTACTGACCGTTGACCTGCCGATTATTGGCTCAATAAATATTGCAGATATTGCACCTGATCTTGGGAAAAACGTCGGCCACACTGCAGGATCGGTAGTTGGTGGCGCGATTGAAAGCACACTGGCAGGTGTGCCGGTTATCGGCGGTCTGCTGAATAAACTACTCGGTAACTAAACCCCGTTGTCGCGTTATAAAAAAGGCGCCTGTTAGGGCGCCTTTTTGCTGACATCATCTTATTAGCGAGTGGTCGCCGCAGGTGATTTCATATAGCGGAAGAAATCGCTATCCGGGCTAAGAACCATCACGTCCTGATTGCTCTGGAAGCTGTTCTCATAGGCCCGCAGGCTACGGATAAAGGCATAGAAGCCCGGATCCTGGCTGAATGCATCCGCAAACAGCTTGGCGGCCTCTGCATCGCCTTCACCACGCATAATACGGCCCTGACGTTCTGACTCAGCCAGCGTCTTGGTGACTTCATAGTCCGCGGTAGCGCGCAGCTTCTCAGCCTCTTCCTGACCCTGTGAACGGTGGCGACGAGCAACCGCTTCACGCTCGGCGCGCATACGGTTGTAAATCGCTTCCGACACTTCCGCCGGCAGGTTGATCTGCTTGATACGAACGTCAACGACTTCAATACCCAGTGCCGCCATACTGTTCGGGTTAATCACCGGGACTTTACCGTTGGTTTCTGTCGCCACGCGCTCCGCCGCTTTGGCGATAGCATCGTCGGCAGCCGGAGTGCTGACTTCATCTTCAGTCCCCGCAGAACCGGAGTTCAGTGCATCGCGGACTTCCAGGGTCAGACGACCACGGGAATCGGTCACGATATCTTTCACGTCCAGGCGACCAATTTCAGAGCGCAGACGGTCAGAGAACTTACGCTTCAGCAGAACCTCGGCCTGGGAGACGTCGCCGCCGCCGGTTGCCAGGTAATAGCGGCTGAAGTCGCTGATACGCCATTTAATGTAGGAGTCAACGATCAGGTCTTTCTTCTCTTTGGTGACAAAGCGATCGGCCTGGTTGTCCATGGTCTGAATACGCGCATCCAGCGTTTTCACTGATTCAATGAACGGGATCTTGAAGTGCAGACCCGGCGCATAGACCAGCGGTTTGTTTTCACTATCGCGCAGGACTTTACCAAAGCGCAGCGTAATGCCACGCTCGCCTTCTTTGACAACAAAGACAGACATGTAAAGCACTACCAGCACGATAACCACTATCGCAATAACAGGTTTACGCATCGTTATTCCCCCTGACGCTGGTAGTCGTTACGCTGCGCGTTAGCGCGGCGCTGGTCCATGATATTGCCGTCCGTAGTAGTCGACGTCGTACTGGCACTGCTTGAGCTTGATGCAGGCGGCAGGCGCAGCAGATCGCTGGCACCACTGCTACTGTTCTTTGCCGCTGGGGTACCAGCGCCTTTCAGCATCTGGTCCAGAGGCAGAACCATCAGGTTGCCGCCTTTATCGTTAACCAGCACTTTGCGAGTGTGGCTCAGCACTTTTTCCATGCTTTCGATATACAGACGTTCACGGGTAATTTCCGGCGCAGCTTTATACTCTGGCAGGATTTTCGCAAAGCGAGCCACTTCACCCTGAGCTTCGAGGACGGTCTGAGTCTTATACGCACGCGCCTCTTCGAGGATACGCTGTGCCTGACCATTGGCTCGCGGCTGCACTTCGTTGGTGTACGCTTCAGCTTCACGGATGTACTGCTGTTCGTTCTCACGAGCGGCAATAGCATCATCAAACGCGGCTTTCACTTCTTCAGGCGGACGAGCCGTCTGGAAGTTGACGTCCAGCAGAGTAATACCCATGTTGTACGGACGAATTGTCTCTTCCAGTTCACGCTGGGTATCGCTACGAATAACGGTACGACCTTCGGTCAGAATGCGGTCCATCGTGTACTTACCAATAACACCGCGCAGGGCGCTGTCGGTCGCCTGACGCAGGCTGTCGTCTGCGCTGGCTACGCTAAACAGGTAGCGCTCAGGATCGGTCACACGATACTGCACGTTCATCTCAACGCGTACGACGTTTTCATCAGACGTCAACATGACGCCAGAAGCCGCCAGTTCACGTACCGATTCAACGTTAACGGCCTGCACGTTATCGATAAAGGTCGGTTTCCAGTTAAGACCAGGCTCAACCAGATGACTGAATTTACCAAAGCGTGTTACCACACCACGTTCCGCTTCCTTGATGGTATAGAAACCGCTGGCTGCCCAGATAATTACCGCAGCGGCGGCAACGATGCCGACAATGCGTCCGCCCATCGGGCCGCGTGGTCCTTGAGAGCTGCTACCGCCCCCCTGGCCCCCTTTGCCGCCACCGAGACCGCCAAGTTTTTTACTTAACTTGCGGAAGATATCATCCAGATCGGGCGGCCCCTGCTCGCGACCACCTTTATTGCCATTTCCCCCGGAGTTGCCGCCTTGGTTATTGCTGCTCCCCCACGGGTCGCGGTCCTGTCCGTTATTACCGGGCTGATTCCACGCCATGTATATGCTCCATATTTGTTTTTGATATCCCCACAGGGGTTAATATCTTCAGGCAAGCTGCAAGGTCAAATCACGTAATCAACCAGCGCTGGCTCTTGTTTACAGAGGCGACGCCAGTCAACGATCGGCATGCGCACCTGCAGACTCACGCTGCCGTCATCCTCCATCCACTCTTTTTCTATCGCCTGAAGCTGATAGAACCGACTTCTCAGCCGCCCTTCCTGTGGCGGTAGGCGCAGCGTGTGCTGTGCCACTTCACCGGAAAGCCGTTCCGTCAAAGCCTGAAAAAGCAGTGGTACGCCAACCCCGGTCTGGGCGGAGAGCCAGACCCGAATTGGTTTATTCTCTTCATCCCGATCGATACGCGGTTCAAAATCATCCAGCATGTCGATTTTGTTCATCACCAGCAGCATCGGGATCTCATCGGCCTCGATTTCAGCGAGTACCGTATTAACTGCATCAATGTTTTCCTGTACACGGACATCGGCTGCATCAATCACATGCAGCAACAGGGTCGCCTGACGCGTCTCCTGCAGGGTGGCTTTAAACGCGGCAACCAGATCGTGTGGCAGATGGCGAATAAAGCCGACGGTGTCCGCCAGCACAGTCTCGCCAACATCGGCGACATCAATGCGACGTAGCGTCGGATCCAGCGTTGCGAACAACTGGTTCGCAGCATAGACCTCGGCTTCGGTTATCTGATTGAACAGCGTTGATTTTCCGGCGTTGGTGTAACCCACCAGCGAGACGGTTGGAATATCGGCTTTGGCTCGCGACCGCCGTCCTTGTTCACGCTGTTTTGACACCTTTTCCAGCCGCCCCAGGATCTGCATGATCCGGTTACGCAGCAGTCGACGGTCAGTTTCGAGCTGGGTTTCACCCGGGCCGCGCAAACCAATCCCGCCTTTTTGTCTTTCAAGGTGGGTCCAGCCACGAACCAGGCGCGTGGCCATATGGCGTAACTGTGCCAGCTCAACCTGCAGTTTCCCTTCATGGGTACGTGCGCGCTGGGCAAAAATATCTAAAATAAGACCTGTGCGATCGATAACCCGGCATTCGCATAAGCGTTCCAGGTTTCGTTCCTGAGCCGGGCTCAGAGCATGATCGAACAGCACGACTGACGCGCCGGTCGCTTTTACGGCTTCCGCAATTTCGACAGCCTTACCTTCACCAACAAAATATTTTGGGTGCGGTGCTTTACGGCTACCGGTAATCACCTGCATTGCTTCGACACCGGCAGAGGAGACCAGGGATTCAAACTCCTGAAGGTCTTCCATATCTTTGTCTTGCGAAAAATAGATGTGTACCAGCACCGCCTGCTCACCGGCATCATAACGGTCAAACAAGCATAAACCCCTTATCAAATACCAGCGGAGAACCCAGTTACCCGTCGTCTTTCAGGTCGCATGCGTTGGTGCTCTGACCCATGCGGGTCACCAAACACCTCTTTCAATATGCGTCTGACAAATGTGTTGTACCCAGTCATTCACTAACGTAAATGACTGGGGAGTCACTACATGCCGCTTTCCTGAAACCTGAAATGCATCGGTAAAACCTGGCTCCCCGGCATGGAAAAACAGCTAAACCTTACTCGGTGTCTTCGCTGTCTTGCTGCGGCGCAGAAGAACCCTGCGCGCTACCACCATGGTGATAGTTGCTTGTACCGCCGCCAGCATTATTGCTGTGGTGAGACACCGGGCGAGACGGGACAACAGTAGAAATTGCGTGCTTGTAGACCATCTGGCTGACCGTGTTTTTCAACAGGATCACGAACTGATCGAAAGACTCAATTTGCCCTTGCAGCTTAATACCATTCACCAAATAAATAGAAACCGGAACACGTTCCCGACGCAAAGCGTTCAGGAACGGATCTTGTAAAGATTGCCCCTTAGCCATTCTCTCTTTTCCTTATATGTATGCTTGTTTTGTACTCAGAACCTTACGATTCTTAAAAAAAATTACGCACGATACCGTTTAATTGTACACGTTCAGTCCTGGCTCGCACCAACTACCTGTAATACTTTGTTGAGCGCCTGTTCAGGGTGTTCACTATCTAACCAGTGAATATCTTCCCAGCCACGCAACCAGGTGATCTGACGTTTAGCTAACTGTCTCGTCGCGCAAACACCTCGATAAACCATTTCATCATACGAGATCTCGCCTTCAAGGTATGACCACATCTGGCGGTATCCGACACAACGAATGGAAGGCATGTCCGTATGCAAATCTCCGCGGGCAAAAAGCGCCCGTACTTCTGCTTCAAAACCCGAAGCCAACATCTGATGAAAACGCTGTTCAATGCGCTGATGGAGCAGTTCACGGCTCGCCGGGGCGATGGCGAACTGATGCACCTGGTAAGGCAGAGCGTCTCCTGACGTTTGCGTCAGTTCCGTTAAAGTTTTACCCGAAATGAAAAAAACTTCCAGTGCTCGGGAAAGTCTTTGCGGATCATTTGGATGAATACGCGCGGCCGCAACGGGATCGATCTCCTGTAGCTGCCGATGCAATGCGTGCCACCCCTGCTCTGCTGCCTGCTGCTCAATGTTGGCCCTGACCTGAGGGTCCGCCGACGGTAGCGGCGATAAACCTTCCAACAACGCTTTGAAATACAACATGGTTCCGCCAACCAGTAGCGGAATGCGCCCGGCAGCGACGATATCCGCCATTTCTGCCAGCGCATCACGGCGAAAATCAGCCGCGGAATAAGCCTCTGCCGGATCGCGAATGTCCAGCAACCGATGCGGTGCTGCACTCTGCTCCATGGCATCCGGCTTCGCAGTGCCGATATCCATTCCTCGATAGATAAGGGCGGAATCAACACTAATCAACTCTATCGGTAAAATTTTACGCAATGCAATCGCTAATGCGGTTTTACCGGAGGCCGTTGGGCCCATTAAAAATATTGCCTTAGGCAGGCTCGCCGTCGTGACATCACTCATCTTTCAGGGCATTCATCGCCGAATGTAAATCAACAGGTTGTAACAGACCACCCGGCGGCGCTTTTACCAGTTGCGGGCACAAACGTTCAACGTCTGCCAGAACGGTAATCGCCTGCGCCATATTCCACTGCGCATGTTCGCTCGCCAGATTACGCGCGATCCACTGCGCGATGTTGCCGACGTCGAATGCCTTTTGCTGCGCCAGGTAGCCTATCAGTTCAGGAATCAAGATTTGTAAATTTTGTTGTCTTAAGGGTAAAGGCACGGCGCGCACCGTTAAATGTTGCGCGTCCGATTGCACATCGATACCCAGCACTGCCAATGCCGATTGGGCTTTACCCAGCGCCTCTTTTTCCGCTGCGGAAGCTTTCAGACGCAGGGGGATCAACAGAGGCTGCGCGCAAACCGGCTCGACCGCTGGCGTCAGCTGCGCCTGCCGTAACCAGCGTTCCGCAACCGGCAACGACAACAGCGCCAGCTTACCGTCGCGCTCCAGCAAGGCACAGTCGCCCCCGACAATAGTCAGCACACGGCCAAAGCTCTGGCTGTGGCCAGATAGCCCTTCCGCCGCCGGCGTCGGTACAGTGTTTTTACGCTCAGCAGCCGGAGTATCCAGCAACTGGCGATAGAGCGCGCCCTGCTGTTTCTGGTAGCCCGGCTGCGCATGCGGCCAGCTGGCAGCCCCCGCGGCGGCAGGGCTGGTAGGCGCGCGTGGCGTATCGCTGGAAAAACGAGGCGCGGCAGGCTCACGAGCCACCGCGGGTTGTGCAAAGTGGTTGCCTCCCGCCGCCACCCGGTTTTCCGGAATCGATGGCCGCGACGGTGCCATCTCGTCATCGTCCTCCACCAGCGGCGCCTGAAGCTGCTGCTGGAGCACGCTCAATACGCCCTGGTAGATAAAATCATGGACCAGGCGCGACTGATGAAAGCGGACTTCATGCTTCGCCGGATGGACGTTCACATCCACCTGGTGTGGGTCGATCTCGAGATAGAGGACAAACGCCGGTTGCTGATCCGCCCCAAGCTTATCTTCGCAGGCCTGGCGAATCGCGTGATTAATTAACCGATCGCGCATCATGCGGCCATTCACATAACAGTACTGAATTTCCGCCAGTGCCGGGTTGGTATGCAGCGGATCGGCCACCCAGCCGCGCAGCGTCAGATCGCCATGCTGCCACTCAATCGCCAGAGCATGCTCCAGAAACGGCATGCCGCAGATCGCACCTAGCCGCCGCTCGCGCTGCCCACCTTCGGGCACAGCACGATACTGACGTACCGCTTTGCCGTTGTGGCTGAGATTAATCGTGACGTCGAAGCGCGCCAGCGCGATGCGTCTGACGATCTCATCAATATGGCCAAACTCGGTCTTTTCGGTGCGCATAAACTTACGTCGCGCCGGGGTGTTATAGAACAGATCCAGCACTTCGAGAGTGGTGCCAACCGGGTGTGCCGCCGGTTTGACCGTCACCTCCTGATCGCGACCTTCAGCATACGCCTGCCACGCTTCCTGCTGCTCCGCGGTACGGGAGGTGAGCGTCAGCCGGGCAACCGAGCTGATACTGGCCAGCGCTTCACCGCGGAAACCGAGGCTGATAATGGCTTCCAGATCGTCAAGGGTGGTAATTTTACTGGTGGCGTGACGAGCCAGCGCCAACGCCAGCTCATCCTTTTTGATACCGCAGCCGTTATCACGAATGCGGATAAGTTTTGCGCCGCCGCGTTCGATATCAATATCAATCCGCGTAGCGCCAGCATCGAGACTGTTTTCTACCAGCTCCTTCACTACCGACGCCGGACGTTCCACCACCTCACCTGCGGCAATCTGGTTGGCGAGCTGCGGCGGTAGAACCTGAATCGGCATGACTGACTCCTTAATTGATCAACGTCCTGCCAGGCGACGTGGCGCTGGCGGTTTGCGCTGGCTCACCGTGGGGTGCCGATTGTAGCGGGTGCTGCATAAAGTAGTTACGCAGACCGTTATAAATGGCTTCGGCAATCTGCTGCTGATAATTATCGCTGCCCAACAGACGCTCTTCCCCGTTGTTACTGATAAAGCCGGTTTCCACGAGGATCGACGGGATATCCGGCGAGCGCAGTACGCCCAGGCTGGCGTGTTCCGGACGACGTTTATGCAAATCGCCCACCCGCTGCAGCTGGCTTAATACGTTTGTCGCGACATCATACCCGACGCGCTGAGAATGGCCGAACTGTAAATCCAGTACCGCCTGGCTGAGGTAAGGATCTGACTGGCTGTTTGCCAGCACATCACCCGCCCCACCGAGCAGCTCCGACTGCTTCTCGTGCTGTTCAAGCCAGCCCGCCATTTCGCTGTTCGCACGGCGGTTGGACAGCACCCACACCGATGCACCGGTGGCATCGCGATTCGGCGCCGCATCGGCGTGAATCGACACCAGGAAGTTCGCATTCTGCTTACGCGCTACGTCTGAACGGCCCATCACCGAAATAAAATAGTCGCCATCGCGGGTCAGCACCGGCTTAAACAGCGGGTCGGCATTGAGCAGCGTGCGCAGTTTGCGGGCAATCGCGATGGTGACATTCTTCTCTTTGGTGCCATTAGGTCCGATGGCGCCAGGATCCTGGCCACCGTGGCCGGCATCTATCGCAATAATGACTTTTTCATCCGTAGCCACAGCGCGTGTTACCGGGCGCGTCGTGCTTTGGTTGTTGGTCATCGCGGTGGGGCGATCGCTCCCCGATGCACTGAATGGGTTGCGTGCCGGCGCAGCAGGACGTGCAGGCACTATCGGGGTTTCCACCCGCTTAGCGACTACCGGCGGTGGTGGTGGCGGTGCGTCGGCGTTAATGGTGAAGACGACGGTGTAGTTCGAACCATTTTGCTGTTTCACGGCACGTGTTTTGCCATTTTCGGTCAGATCGACCAACAGGCGCAGCGTCTGGGGATCCGTCGCCGTCCCCGAACGAATGCTCTTCACCAGATTGTTACCGCTAAACAGCAGTGGTAACCCCTGAAGCGCGCCGCTCTGCTTAATATCCAGCGCCACGGTACGCTTACCCTGTGCGCTAAACGAGTATTCGGGATCGCCAATAAAGCTGATAGTAATACGGGCCTGTTGATCGCCATTGGAGACCTGGATATCGGACAGACTTGCCGCAGTGGCCTGAATGCTTAACAGCATCAGCGCAGCGGCCAGCCAACTGGTTATACGATGAATCATCCCGCTATCCCTCAGGCTAAACGCGTCAATACAGACTCACCTAATGAGGAGACCGCCTTCACGCGCGCCTCACGCCCTTGTGCCTGATACTCAAGATGGATTTCGACATCCGGCTCAGGCAGAACACCCGCACCTTGTTGAGGCCATTCCACCAGGCAGATGGCATCATTTGCAAAATAATCGCGGATCCCCATAAATTCGAGCTCTTCGGGATCCGCCAGACGATAGAGGTCAAAGTGGTACACCATCAGATTTTCGAGGGTGTAGGGCTCGACCAGCGTATACGTTGGGCTTTTAACATTGCCGCGATGGCCGAGGGCGTGGAGAAAACCGCGACTAAAGGTCGTTTTACCGGCGCCTAAATCACCATACAGGTAGATGACCGTGGCGCCGGAACAAGCCTGCGCAATACGGTCACCCAAGTCTAAAGTTGCCTGCTCGTCAGCTAAAGGAATCACTCGGTTCATCATGGTCCAGGTCAATCACATCCGGGTTAACAACACGCCTGAGCGTGGAAAAGAGATCGGTCGCCAGCATCCCGCGGCTGCCATCACGGGCAGCCAGTCGGTCAGCGGCTTCGCCATGCGCGACACATCCGGCGCAGGCAGCATCATACGGCGTCAGTCGTTGTCCTGATAGCGCGGCGATAATGCCGGTCAGCACATCGCCCATGCCGCCGCTGGCCATGCCTGCGTTGCCCGCATCGATAATACCCATCTCGCCTGCTTCGCTGGCCACCACCGTACCCGCGCCTTTCAGCACGACCACGCCCCCGTACTGTTTTACCAGACGCTGTGCAGAAAGTAAGCGATCGCTTTCAATTTCTGCCACGCTGCAGTTCAACAAACGGGCGGCTTCACCGGGGTGCGGCGTCAGCACACGATTGTGACGTTTATCGGGAGTGATTGCCAGCAGGTTCAACGCATCCGCATCCCAGACCATCGGTTTACTAAAGTGCGCCACCTGACGCAGCGCCTGGGCCCCCCATTCGCGCTGCCCAAGCCCGGGGCCTATTGCTACCACATCGGCCCATTGCAGGCTCTCATCGAGACTCTGAGTTGTTAGTTCATGGACCATCAGTTCAGGCCGGGCCGCAACAATGGGAATAATATTGTCTTTGTGAGTAAGCACTCGCACCAGACCGGCACCAGCCCGTAGCGCCGCTTCACCGGCCATGCGAATCGCGCCCCCGGTGCCACAATCACCGCCGATAATGACCAACTTACCGTGATCGCCTTTGTGCGATGTCGGGCGTCTTGGCGGGAGCCAGTGGGCCAGTTGTGACGCATCGAAACGCCGTAGCGGCACCGTCTGCTCCGCCAACCAGGTTTCCAGCCCCAGGGCGTGATAATAAAGCCGGCCAACCACATCCCGGGCTTTCCCGGTCAGTAGTCCGGGCTTGAGACCAATGAACGTGATCGTACAGGCTGCGTCTATCACCGCTCCGGGAGTCGTCCCCGTTTGCGCGTGGAGTCCGGAGGGGATATCCAGCGCCACTATCGGGGCAGGATGGGCGTTCGCACGCTGGATCAGCGTGGCGACGTTTTCCCGTGGCGCACTCTGTAACCCGGTGCCGAGAAGCCCGTCGATAATCAGAGCAATATCCTGCGGCCAGGGGATCTCCGCCGCATGAATGGTCCCGCCGGCATCCAGCCACGCTTCACGGGCGGTAGCGGCCTCTTCCGGCAACGGCTTGTCGTTTTCCAGCGCCAGCAGCGTCACACGGATGCCGTCGGCCTGCGCCAGACGCGCCACCACATAGCCGTCACCGCCGTTATTACCGTGGCCACAGAGAATCAGCCAATGCTGGCTGGCAGGATAGTGGGCTCGGGCATGTTGATAGGCAGCCTCGCCGGCGCGCTGCATCAGTTCAAACAGCGTCAGGCCGAGGCTGTCCGCCGCCGCTTTTTCTGCGCGTCGCAGCGCATCTGCAGGCCAAATGAAGTGTGGTATACTGACAGGGTTTTTTGTCATTGTATGGTCCATCATGTCTGAGCCCCTCGATCTCAATACGTTAGCGCAGCAAATCAAGCAATGGGGCACTGAACTAGGGTTCCAGCAGGTCGGCATTACCGACACCGATCTCAGCACCAGCGAACCTAAACTACAGGCATGGCTGGACAAACAATACCACGGCGAGATGGAATGGATGGCGCGTCACGGTATGATGCGCGCCCGTCCCCATGAGCTCCAGCCCGGCACGTTACGTGTGATCAGCGTGCGGATGAATTATCTCCCCGCCAACGCCGCTTTTGCCCGCACCCTGAAAGACCCCTCACTGGGTTACGTCAGCCGTTATGCCCTTGGGCGTGATTATCATAAGCTGTTACGTAACCGCCTGAAAAAACTCGGCGAGATGATTCAGGAACAGTGTACTTCGCTCAATTTTAGACCGTTTGTCGATTCTGCGCCCATTCTGGAGCGCCCGTTAGCGGAAAAAGCCGGTCTGGGCTGGACAGGTAAGCATTCGCTTATCCTTAATCGCGATGCCGGATCGTTTTTTTTCCTCGGCGAACTGCTGGTCGATATCCCTCTTCCCATCGATAGCCCGGTGGAGGAAGCGTGCGGACGCTGTGTGGCCTGCATGACGATCTGCCCGACCGGGGCGATCGTTGAGCCGTATACCGTCGATGCCCGCCGCTGTATCTCCTATCTGACCATCGAACTGGAGGGGGCAATACCCGAAGAGTTTCGTCCGCTCATTGGCAACCGCATCTATGGCTGCGATGACTGCCAGCTCATCTGCCCGTGGAACCGCTTTTCGCAGCTAACAGATGAAGAGGACTTCAGCCCGCGTAAAGCGCTACATGCGCCGCCGCTGGTAGAGCTGTTTGCCTGGAGCGAAGCGCATTTTCTGAAAGTTACCGAAGGGTCCGCGATTCGCCGTATTGGCCATCTGCGCTGGCTGCGTAATATTGCCGTTGCGCTGGGCAATGCCGCCTGGGATGACGCGCATCTCAGCGCGCTGGAGAGTCGCCGGGGTGAGCACCCACTACTTGATGAACACATTGAGTGGGCGGTCGCTCAGCAAATCGAGAAGCGAAATACTGACGTCATTGAAGTGCAGCTGCCGAAAAAACAGCGGCTGGTTCGGGTGATTGAAAAAGGGCTACCAAGGGATGCCTGATTCATTCACAGGCTGTGAATAAAAACAAAAACACATTGCGTTTCAACATGCAGACGTTCGTCAAGTGATCGCGATAACACTTTGAAATGAATTTTTATTATTAAATTTCAACAGGATGGGCTGATATTATTTACAAAATGAAGTTATTCATCTGGAAATGCACAGACGCTAACCTGTGGATAACTCTGTTTACAGTATTTTTGATGTGACGCTGAAAAGCATCGCAGATGCGATTTGCACTGTGGATAAACTGAAGATGAGAAGAAATTTTGGAGCGGGAAACGAGACTCGAACTCGCGACCCCGACCTTGGCAAGGTCGTGCTCTACCAACTGAGCTATTCCCGCTTGGGTATGGTGACTTTCAAATTTTGGAGCGGGAAACGAGACTCGAACTCGCGACCCCGACCTTGGCAAGGTCGTGCTCTACCAACTGAGCTATTCCCGCTTGGGTATGGTACTTTTCAAATTTTGGAGCGGGAAACGAGACTCGAACTCGCGACCCCGACCTTGGCAAGGTCGTGCTCTACCAACTGAGCTATTCCCGCGTACTTCTTGGTATTTCTGGCCATATTTCTACGGCGTCGTGATTTGCATTTCTGCTTCGTCACGGGAGGCGCATTATACGAGAATTCGATGGAGCTGCAACCCCCCGGCGAACACTTTTTTGCGTTTTTTGTCTGAATGGACACTTTATCGCCAACCAACGCGTCAAATTGTACAAATAAGCGCCGAACAAGGCAAAATAACTTTTTCCGACCCCGCTAAGGGCGCAAAATCGCTCAGATTTGTGGGTCGCGATACCCGCAGACGGTCAACCACAATGACAAACAGGGAATTAACATGAAAAGAGCGCTTTCGGTCCTGCTGCTGACCACGCTTGCTGCAGGAACAGCATCCGCGACGACGCTGCATTTTGGTACCACCACGGCCAATCCGCCCTTTGAAACCGTCAACGCCAAAAACCAGCCCTCAGGTTTTGATATCGACCTGGCCAAAGCACTCTGCAAGCAAATGCAGGCCGAGTGCACATTCACCCCACAGCACTTTGACACGCTGATTCCTGCGCTGCGCTTTAAAAAGTTCGACGCCATCATCGCCGGTATCGAAGTGATTCCAATGCGCGAAAAACAGGTGGCATTCACCCAGCCCTATCGTCAGGCGCTCTCTGGCGTGGTGGTCACCGCGAAAGGTGCCGCCCATCACTTCACTGATCTGAAGGGCAAAACGCTTGGCGTCGTCAAAGGCAGCATTCACCAGCATTACCTGCAGGACAAACAAAAAGGGGTGAACGTGCAGATTTACGCCAATAGCGACACCGCGCTCGGAGCCCTGAAAGCAGGAAGCGTGGATGGCGTGATGGGTGACCAGACGACCCTCGACCAGTGGCTGCCGGATAATCCTGACTACGCGATGATGGATGAACGTGCCACTGACCCGAGCTATTACGGTAAGCAATACGCAATTGCGGTGCGTAAAGACGACCCGGAGTTGCTCAATACGATGAATGCCGCGCTGGAGGTGGTGAAAGCCTCGCCGGATTTCCAGGCCATGGAACAGAAGTGGTTTAAATAGAAGATCTGCGCCGGGGCCGTCTGACCCCGGCGTTAGGATTACAGTTGAATAAAGTGTTCGCGATAGTAAGCCAGCTCAGCCACCGACTCGCGGATATCATCCATCGCCTGATGGGTCCCCTGCTTTTTAAAGCCATCGAGGATTTCCGGCTTCCAGCGGCGCGCCAGCTCTTTCAGGGTGCTGACGTCCAGGTAGCGGTAGTGGAAATAGGCTTCCAGCTCCGGCATATATTTGAACAGGAAGCGGCGGTCCTGACCAATGCTGTTCCCACAAATCGGTGATTTACCTGCCGGCACCCACTGTTTAAGAAATTCGATCGTCGCCAGCTCCGCTTCACGGTCACCTTGAGTGCTGGCCTTCACGCGCTCGACCAGGCCGCTCCCGGTATGGGTACGCACGTTCCAGTCATCCATCAGCGCCAGCTGCGCGTCAGACTGGTGTACCGCAATCGTCGGTCCTTCTGCCAGGATGTTAAGGTGTGCATCGGTCACCAGGGTGGCGATTTCAATAATGCGATCGCGCTCTGGATCCAGCCCTGTCATTTCAAGATCAATCCAAATCAGGTTGTTTTCATCTGCACTCATGCTATTTTCCACCCATAATTTTACCATTCTGGCCCGTAAAATTTCAGGATGCAGGCGGAACAATGCACCAGCATCTTGCAAGATGACGGGTCGATATTCATCTTAGATCGCGTGTATCATAGAGGTTTTGCCCACTCAGGGCGACCAGGAGCCAGTTCGATTGAGTAAAAATAAGCTCTCCAAAGGCCAACAGCGCCGCGTGAAGGCCAATCATCAGCGCCGCCTGAAAACGACTTCGGAGAAGGCCGATTACGATGACAACCTGTTTGGCGAAACGTCCGAAGGCATCGTGATCAGCCGGTTTGGTATGCATGCCGATGTCGAATCCGCCGACGGTAGCGTTCACCGCTGCAACATTCGCCGTACTATCCGTTCACTGGTGACCGGCGACCGTGTCGTCTGGAGACCCGGCAAAGATGCCGCTGACGGCGTCAACGTCAAAGGGATTGTTGAGGCGGTACACGACCGAACCTCCGTTCTGACACGCCCGGACTTCTACGACGGCGTCAAACCTATCGCTGCCAACATCGATCAAATCGTGATTGTTTCCGCAATTTTGCCCGAACTGTCATTAAACATTATTGACCGTTATCTGGTGGCCTGCGAAACGCTGGATGTTGAACCCCTGATTGTGCTCAACAAAACCGATCTGCTGGATGCCGACGGCATGGCCTTCGTTAACGAGCAGATGGATATCTATCGCGGTATCGGCTACCGCGTGTTGATGGTTTCAAGCCGTACACAGGACGGTCTGAAACCGCTTGAAGACGCGCTCACCGACCGCATCAGTATTTTTGCCGGGCAGTCCGGGGTGGGGAAATCCAGCCTGCTGAACGCATTGCTGGGCCTGCATGAAGATCAGATCCTGACCAACGATGTGTCTGACAACTCAGGGCTGGGCCAGCACACCACCACCGCAGCCCGCCTCTATCACTTCCCGCACGGCGGCGATGTGATCGACTCCCCTGGCGTGCGTGAATTCGGTTTATGGCATCTGGAAGCGGAACAAATTACCCACGGCTTTGTCGAATTCCACGATTATTTAGGCCGTTGCAAATATCGCGACTGCAAGCACGATACCGATCCTGGCTGCGCGCTGCGCGAAGCGGTCGAAAATGGCCAAATCGCTGAGAGCCGTTTTGCAAACTATCACCGCATCCTGGAAAGCATGACCCAGGTACAGGTAAAAACGCGTAAAAGCTTTTCATCATCCGATGACTGACAATTAAGCTGAGCATCATTAGAATCGTCCCCCTTTTTTCAGGTCCCCGCGCGTTTGCGGGGTCAGGAACGACAAATCATGGCCTGGAGGCTACCTTGTTAAACGATCTTAAACTTTCACTGCAATACATTCTGCCTAAACTGTGGCTCACCCGCCTCGCAGGCTGGGGTGCGAGCAAGCGAGCGGGCTGGCTGACGAAACTGGTCATCGATCTGTTCGTGAAATGCTACAAGGTCGATATGAAAGAGGCGCAGAAGCCTGATACCGCCAGCTACCGCACCTTTAACGATTTCTTCGTGCGCCCGCTGCGCGAAGAAGTGCGTCCAGTTAACACCGATCCTAACGTGCTGGTCATGCCTGCCGACGGCGCCATCAGTCAGCTAGGCGCTATTGAAGACAATAAAATTCTGCAGGCTAAGGGCCACAACTACACCCTGGAAGCCCTGCTGGCAGGCAACTACCAGATGGCCGATCTGTTCCGTAACGGCAGCTTCGCCACCACCTACCTGTCACCGCGTGACTACCACCGCGTGCATATGCCATGCAACGGCATCCTGCGTGAAATGATCTATGTGCCAGGCGATCTGTTCTCCGTGAACCACCTGACTGCCCGGAACGTGCCGAATCTGTTTGCCCGTAACGAACGCGTGATCTGCCTGTTTGATACAGAATTTGGTCCGATGGCACAAATTCTGGTGGGCGCAACGATTGTCGGTAGCATTGAAACCGTATGGTCCGGTACGGTCACCCCGCCGCGTGAAGGTATCATCAAACGCTGGACCTGGCCGGCAGGCGACAGCGAAGGTTCTATCGCGCTGCTGAAAGGCCAGGAGATGGGCCGCTTTAAGCTCGGTTCAACCGTTATCAACCTGTTCGCGCCGGGTAAAGTGAAGCTAGTTGAGCAGTTGCAAAGCCTCTCCGTCACGCAGCTCGGTCAGCCGCTGGCGACTGCCGTCGAGACCCCGTCCGCGGTCGAAGACGACGCCACACCACTGAACGACGCCACACAAGACGAAGGTTAATTCCTGACTAAAAAGGGTTATGCCGTGCGCCTGATATCTATTTTTCTGCTGGCCTGGAGCCTCAGTTTCGGGGCGTACGCAGCGACAGCCCCCGACGCGAAACAGATCGCTCAGGAACTCGAACAGGCGAAGGCGGCAAAACCCGCCCAGCCTGGTACCGTTGAAGCGTTACAAGCTGCACTGAATGCGCTTGAGGAACGAAGTGCTTCCCTCGAGCGCGCGCGCCAGTATCAGCAGGTTATCGACAACTTCCCCAAGCTTTTCCAGACGCTGCGCTCGCAGCTCAATAATCTGTCCGACGAACCGCGTCAGGTCTCAACCAGTCTCTCTTCCGATGCCCTGAACCAGGAGATCCTGCAGGTCAGCAGCCAGCTGCTCGAAGCCAGCCGTCAGGCACAGCAAGAGCAGGAGCGCGCGCGCGATATCGCCGACTCCCTGAACCAGCTTCCACAGCAGCAAACCGACGCACGCCGCCAGCTCAATGAAGTGGAACGCCGGGTCGGCACGCAGACCAGCAATACGCCGCTGGCACAGGCGCAGAATCTTGGCCTGCAGGCGGAATCCGCGCGCCTGAAAGCCCTGGTAAACGAACTGGATCTGGCGCAGCTCTCGGCGAACAATCGTCAGGAGCTGTCGCGCATGCGTGGTGATTTAGCGCAAAAGCAGAGCAAGCTCCTCGACGGCTACCTGCAGGCGCTACGCAATCAGCTCAATAGCCAGCGCCAACGCGAAGCGGAAAAAGCGCTGGAAAGTACCGAACTGCTGGCTGAGAACAGCGAAAACCTGCCGCCGGAGCTTGTAGAGCAGTTTAAGGTTAACCGTGAACTCTCTCAGGCGTTGAATCAGCAGGCCCAGCGAATGGATCTGGTGGCCTCACAGCAACGTCAGGCCACCAATCAGACGCTCCAGGTACGCCAGGCGCTGAATACCCTGCGCGAGCAATCTCAGTGGCTCGGGTCGTCGAACCTGCTGGGTGAAGCCTTACGTGCCCAGGTGGCTCGCCTGCCGGAAATGCCAAAACCGCAGCAGCTGGATACCGAGATGGCGCAGCTGCGGGTACAGCGCCTGCACTTTGAAGATCTGCTTGGCAACCAGCCACAGCTCCGTCTCATTCGCCAGGCCAACGGTGAGCCGCTCACCAGCGAACAAAATCGCATTCTTGAAGCACAGCTACGCACGCAGAACGAGCTGCTTAATTCACTACTGCAGGGCGGCGACACGCTGATTCTGGAACTGACCAAGCTGAAAGTTTCCAATAGTCAGTTGGAAGATGCGCTGAAAGAGATCAACGAAGCGACCCACCGCTATCTGTTCTGGACCTCGGACGTCAGCCCAATCGGTTTCTCATGGCCGCTGGAAATTGTCCACGACCTGCGTCGTCTGGTGTCGCTCGATACTGTCAGCCAGCTTGGCAAAGCCAGCGCCATGATGTTGACCAGCAAAGAGACGCTGCTTCCGTTGTTTGGTGCCTTGATTCTGGTGGGCTTCAGCATCAGCTCCCGTCGCCATTTCACCCGTTTTCTGGAGCGTTCCAGCGCCCGGGTCGGCAAAGTCACTCAGGATCACTTCTGGCTGACGCTACGCACGGTGTTCTGGTCGATTCTGGTGGCGTCTCCCCTGCCGGTGCTGTGGATGACGCTGGGCTTTGGTCTGCAATCCGCCTGGCCCTTTCCGCTGGCAGTGGCGATCGGCGATAGCGTCACGGCGACGGTTCCGCTGCTGTGGGTCGTGATGGTGTGCGCCACCTTCGCCCGGCCAAACGGCCTGTTTATCGCCCACTTTGGCTGGCCGCGTAGTCGGGTCACCAAAGCCATGCGCTACTACCTGATGAGCATCGGGTTGATCGTGCCGCTGATTATCGCGCTGATTATGTTTGATAATCTTAACGACCGAGAGTTTTCCGCCTCGCTCGGGCGCCTCTGCTTCCTGCTGATTTGCGGGGCGCTGGCGCTGGTGACCTGGAGCCTGAAACACGCCGGGATCCCGCTGTATCTCGATAAATCCGGGAACGGCGACAACATGATCAACCGCATGCTGTGGAACCTGCTGCTTGGCGCGCCGTTAATCGCCATGCTGGCGGCGGCGATCGGTTATCTGGCCACCGCACAGGCGCTGCTGGCAAGGCTGGAAACGTCGGTGGCTATCTGGTTCCTGCTACTGGTGGTGTACCATATTATCCGCCGTTGGATGCTGATTCAGCGTCGCCGGCTGGCCTTCGACCGTGCAAAACACCGGCGGGCGGAAATTCTCGCCCAGCGTGCTCGCGGGGAAGATGACGTGGTTCATACCAGCAGTCCGGAAGGGTCTGCGGAGAACGAAGTCAGCGAGATCGATCTCGATGCCATCAGTACCCAGTCACTGCGCCTGGTGCGCTCGCTGCTGATGCTCATCGCGCTGGTGTCGGTGATCGTGCTGTGGTCAGAAATTCACTCCGCGTTCGGTTTCCTCGAGAACATCTCGCTATGGGATGTCACCTCTACGGTACAGGGCGTTGAAAGCCTGGAGCCGATTACCCTCGGCGCGGTATTGATCGCCATTCTGGTGCTGATCATCACCACTCAGCTGGTGAGAAATTTCCCGGCCTTGCTGGAACTGGCGGTGCTGCAGCACCTTGATCTCGCGCCGGGTACCGGCTATGCCATCACCACCATCACCAAATATCTGCTGATGCTGATCGGGGGTCTGATGGGCTTCTCGATGATAGGGATTGAATGGGCGAAGCTGCAGTGGCTGGTCGCCGCACTGGGTGTCGGGCTTGGTTTTGGCCTTCAGGAAATTTTCGCTAACTTTATCTCTGGCCTGATTATTCTGTTTGAAAAGCCGATACGTATTGGCGATACGGTGACAATCCGCGATCTGACCGGCAGCGTGACGCGAATCAATACCCGCGCCACCACCATCAGTGACTGGGACCGCAAAGAGATTATTGTGCCTAACAAGGCCTTTATCACCGAGCAGTTCATCAACTGGTCGCTATCCGACTCCGTCACCCGCGTGGTATTAACCATTCCTGCGCCGGCGGATGCGAACACCGAAGAGGTTACCCAGATCCTGATCGCCGCAGCGCATCGCTGTTCGCTAGTGATCGACACCCCTGCGCCGGAGGCGTTCCTTGTCGATCTGCAGCAGGGGATTCAGATTTTCGAACTGCGTATTTACGCCGCCGAGATGGGACACCGGATGCCGCTGCGCCATGAGATCCACCAGCTGATTCTGGCGGGCTATCGCGAACACGGTATCGACATGCCATTCCCGCCGTTCCAGATGCGCCTGGAAAGTATCGACGGTTTAAAAACCAGTAAGTCGTTAACCTCAGCGGGGAAATCCGGCCGGGCGCCGGGAAGTCTGTAACGCCACCCGGGGGAGCTATCCCCCGGTGCTTTCCCTCACCACCAGCGTAACGGGGAGTATTTCATCCGCCTGCGTCACCCCTTCCAGCAAGAGTCCCACGGCGCGATAACCGAGCTGATGCTTGTCGACCGCAATAGTGGTCAGCGCCGGGCGACTCCACGCCGCAGGTGCAATATCATCGAAGCCGATAATGGCAATATCCTGTGGGACACGGACCCCGCGTCGTTCACAAATATTCATAGCCGCAATCGCCGTCACGTCGTTATAGGCGAAGATGGCGTCCGGCGGTACCGGTAGCGACAACAGTTCATTCATTGCCGTCACCAGCGACTGGTTGGTATCCACCAGCGGTGAAGCAATCACTTCATATTCCGGCGGCATCATCATCTGCGCTTCATATAACGCCTGACGATAGCCCTTTTCCCGCTGACGAATACTGTAGTGGGCGGCGGTGCTGGCAAGAAAGGCAATACGCTTGCGCCCGGCGTCAATCAAATGACGCGTCGCCAGATACCCACCATGCTGGTTATCCAGGTTCACACAGGGCAGATCAGGAGCCCATAAATCGACCAGCACCATCGGCAGCTTCGTGTTCTGGATCGCCATGATCAACGTGCTTTCAAAATATCCGGCACAAATCAGGGCATCAGGATGATGCAATGCAATTTGTTCATCGACATTATCGCCAGGCCCGATGGAGAGAAAACTCATGGCGATCCCCTGCTCACGGCAGTGATCCTCCACGCCGAGCAACAGCAAGGAATAAAAGGGCAGTGCACGGGCAATATCATGCTGGCGATGGAGCAAAAACAGGACGCGCTTAATTTTATCGCCCCGCAGACGGGAAAAGTCGTACCCCATTTCCTTCGCCACCGCGATGACTCTCTGCCGGGTGTCTTCCTTGAGCCCCGGTTGGCCTTTGAGGGCCCGGGATACCGCGGCAACGGACAGCCCGCACGCCTCGGCAATACTTCTGATCCTGACCGGCTTTGTCATGTTGCTCCCAATAAAAAATAAACATACTGCGTTAACTATAAATTTATGCCGTACCCACAGCAACCCTCGATGTTTTAAGTCCAAAAACTCACCGCGATTAATATGGAAATATTAGCTATCAGCATGAAATATATTGCTAAATTGGTTTTGAAACATGATCTTATTCACGCTTCACTGATTGCCTTCTTCCCAGAACGATAAGTTAATTTTTAAGGTAACAATATCTTGTTTACTAAAAATGAGGGTGTATATGTTGCCGGCAAAGGGTATGAAGCAAGAGAACTACCTGCTCTCGAGCATATGGTTTCTCTTTTTCTTTATCGGCTGGGGTTCTTGCTTTCCCTGGCTGTCATTATGGCTAACGGAAAAAATTGGCATTCGCTCAACCGAAGTCGGCATGGTGTATACCTGCATCGCTATTGTCGCCGTGGTCTTCCAGCCCGTCTTCGGCATCCTTGCCGATAAACTTAATTTTCGTAAACACCTGATGTGGATGCTGGCAGGGCTGATGATTGCTTTTGCCCCCTGGTGGATCTGGGTTTTCGCCCCGTTACTCAAAATCAATATTATCGCCGGGGCTCTGGCGGGCGGCGTCTTCATCGGCCTGACGTTTGGTTGCGGCTGTGGGATCTGCGAGGCGTGGATCGATAAAATTTCTCGTCTCGAAGGGTTTGAATTTGGCCGTGCCAGAATGTGGGGCGGTATCGGGGCGGCAGTCGGTACCTTTATTTCCGGTAAGCTTTTCGCGATTAACCCCAACTACATTTTTATCATGGCAAGTTGTGCCGGATTGATCCTCGCCGTGCTGCTCTGTTTCTTCCGCCCAGGCCTGCATGTACGGGACGATGCGCTCAGTCCGCAGAGGATAAAAATAGACCGCGGCGATGTGCTGGCCCTGCTGCAAACAGGACGCTTCTGGTTTCTGGTGCTGTATATGGTGGGCGTTGGCGCCGTTTATGAAACCTACGATCAGCAGTTCGCCGTCTACTACAGCAGCTTTTTCGCCACCCGCGAACGGGGGGCGGAAGTATTTGGCTATCTCTACACCGTACAGATTTTCCTTGATGCATTAACCATGTTTTTCGCCCCGGCCATCGTCAATCGTATTGGCCCCAAAAACGCCCTGCTGTACTGCGGTTTTATCATGACCTTCCGTATTATCGGCAGCGCAATGGCTACCGGCCCGATTATGATTTCGACCATGAAGCTATTACACGGCTTCGAAAGTTCGATCCTGATTATCGCCACCCTGAAATACATCTCCGCCAATTTCGACTGGCGACTCTCTGCCACCGTGTACTTAATCGGCTTCCAGTTCTCCAAGCAGTTCAGCCAAATCTTTATGAGCACAGCCATCGGCGGTATGTACGATGCGATGGGATTCAAACAGTCCTATACCGTCCTCGGCATTATCGCACTGTGCTTCACCGTTATTTCTGTTTTCACGTTATCGCGCAATCGGGTGCTGCACCCCGCGCCAACCGTATAACCCTGCGATTCAGGAGTTGATATGTCAGAGTTTTTATCCGTCATTGAAAACGGTATTACCATGGTTTTCGATTTAGCCGACCGGGCGCGTCTGCTGCATTTTTCTGCCCTGCCGTTTAATGCCGACACCATCGGTCCCCATCGCGATGAGCAATCGCGCTTTAATCTGGTCGAGGTCAATATTTCCGGGCTGGA
Source organism: Klebsiella sp. R390 (assembly GCF_051131745.1). NCBI lineage: Bacteria > Pseudomonadati > Pseudomonadota > Gammaproteobacteria > Enterobacterales > Enterobacteriaceae > Klebsiella > Klebsiella sp. R390. Next base: position 2,245,446 of record NZ_CP180445.1, read on the forward strand.
TAAACCCCTTGAGCGACATGGTGCCGGATTCACCGCCACGGCACCCGGCTATACGCTGCGCTACCAGCAGCACCAGGACTCACGCAATCATGACGGGCGCAAGCTGGTTTTTACCCTGTACGATACCAACACCGCCGCAGAGGTTGAGGTTCATTATCAGTTTTATACTCACCTGGCGCTGATCCGCAGCTGGAGCGTCATTCGTAATCAAGGCCACCAGGCGTTTACCGTAGAGTATCTTTCCAGCTTCGTGATTAACGGCATCGCCAAAGAGAGCGCCAAAAACTGGGGTGATAACTTCACATTGCATATTCCCCACAACAGCTGGACCCGTGAACTGCAATGGCGGCAGTACCGGTTTGATGAATTAGGCTTCATGCCTTGTATTCAGAAAGGGCTACAGCGCTCATCAAAACCGCTGCATTACAGTAATACCGGCGCGTGGTCGAGCAAAGAATACCTGCCGATGGGCTATCTGGAAGATAGCAGTACCGGCGCTGGCCTGTTCTGGCAAATTGAGCATAACGGTTCATGGCACTGGGAAATCGGCGATCAGGCCAACCATCTCTATTTGCAGTTAGGTGGGCCGAATGAGTTTTATCATCACTGGTTTAAACAGCTGCAGCCCGGCGACGCGTTCTGTTCTGTTCCGGTGGCGATAGGCGTTACCCAGGCGGGCTTCACCGATGCCATGGCGACCTTAACCCAGTATCGCCGCCGCACCCGGCGTCTCAATGATGATAACCAGCAGTTGGGCGTTATCTTCAACGACTACATGAACTGCTTATTTGGCGATCCCACGACGGCAAAACTACTGCCGCTGATCGATGCCGCCGCTACAGCGGGGGCCGAATATTTCTGTATCGACTGCGGCTGGTATGACAAAGGTGAATGGTGGAACGGCGTGGGCCAGTGGCTGCCGAGCGAAGAGCGTTTCCCTGAAGGTATTCAGCATGTGATTCGCTATATTCGCGAAAAAGGCATGATCCCAGGGCTGTGGCTGGAGCTGGAAGTCATGGGTGTGAAATCACCTAAACTGGAGGAAACCGACGACAGCTGGTTCTTCATGCGCCACGGTAAACGGGTGTTTGATCGCAGCCGTTACCAGCTGGACTTTACCAGCCCGGCGGTCATTCGCCATGCCGATGAAGTGATCGACCGGCTGGTCACTGAATATGGTGTCGGCTATATCAAAATGGATTACAACATTGAACCCGGCATCGGCACCGAACAGAATGCTGATAGCGCCGGCGATGGTCTGTTGAAACACAACCGGGCCTGGCTGGCGTGGCTGGATCGCGTGTTTGCCCGCTATCCACAGTTGATCATTGAAAACTGCGGTAGCGGCGGCCTGCGGATGGATTATGCCATGCTGAGCCGCTGTTCTATCCAGTCCACCAGCGATCAAGAAGATTACCTGAAGTACGCGACCATTGCCGCCAATGCCCCTACCGCCGTAACGCCGGAGCAGGCAGCCATCTGGTCCTATCCGCTGCGCGATGACGATGAACAGGCGGTCATCTTTAATCAGGTCTCGGCGATGCTGCTGCGCATTCACCAGAGCGGCCATCTGGCGGAGCTCTCCGATCGGGGTTTTCAGCAGGTCAAGGAGGCGATTCGCTACTACAAAACGTTGCGTCAGCACATCAACACCGCGCTGCCGTTCTGGCCGCTGGGGCTCTCGAGCTTTACCGACGAGTGGGTGGCGCTGGGCATGAAGTCTACAGAAGGTAAGGTATGGCTGGCGGTCTGGCGACGAGAGGGATCGCAGGAGAGCTGCGCGCTACCGTTGACCGGGCTTAAGGGCAGCGTACGACAGGGTTATCCAGCCACCGTGCAACATGAAGCCGTCTGGCACAATGAGCAGGAGGTCCTGACGGTCACTTTGCCACCGCGCTCGGCGGCCATTTTTGAGATATCCCGCTAACTCTCACATAGCCCGGCGAGAGTGAACGCCGGGCTATGTGATTCCGTTATTCAACGCTACGCCAGCGTATCTGACGGGACCTAGGCGCGATCGACGGTAAAGGCAATCACTTCGCTGATACTTTCCGCACCCAGCGCCAGCATCACCACGCGATCGACCCCTAACGCCACGCCGGAGCAGTCCGGCAGACCGGCCTGCAGCGCACCCAGCAGGTTGGTATCAATCGGCTGCTGCGGCAGACCACGGGCCGCACGCTTGCGGTTATCCTGTTCAAAACGCTGCTGCTGTTCCCGCGCATCGGTCAGTTCATGGAAACCATTCGCCAGTTCAATTCCCTTGTAGTAGACCTCAAAGCGCTCAGCGACGCGGTGATCTTCCGTGCTGATCTGCGCTAAAGAGGCCTGGCTTGCTGGGAAATGATACACAAAGGTCGGGCGATCTTTACCAATATGCGGCTCAACGCCCATGGTAAACAGCAGCTGCAATAAGGTGTCCCGGTCTTCTTCCGTATCGGCAATATTGCTCAGATCGAGCTTCGCCGCCGCTTCACGCAGCTGCGTTTTGTCTGCTGACAGAGGATCCAGTTCAAGATGGCGCAGGAATGCCTGCTGATAAGAGAGGCTTTCCGCCGGCTGGCACTCCAGCACTTGCTGAAGCAAATCATCGACTTCATTAATCAGTCGGTACATGTCGTAGCACGGGCGATACCACTCCAGCATTGTGAATTCAGGATTGTGATGACGCCCCATTTCTTCATTACGGAAGCTACGACACAGCTGGAATACCGGACCACAGCCTGCCGCCAGCAGACGCTTCATGTGGTATTCCGGGCTGGTCATCAGATACAGATCCATCCCCTGCGAATAGCCAGGGCCAACGAAACGGGTCTGGAACGGGAACAGGTGAATATCTGTCACCGTTGCCTGGCTCATGCAAGGCGTCTCCACCTCCAGCACGCCACGGTCGCTGAAGAAACGGCGAATTTCCGCCATTATCGCCGCACGTTTTAACAGGTTTGGAATGGATGCGCTCGGCTGCCAGGTTGCCGTTTCGCTCATGTTACTTTCTCCGATTTCATACAAGGGCACGAAGTCTACTCGTAACCGTCGGGTGAAACAAATTTTGTGCGAACTGGCTCCGGTAAATCAGTCGAAGGATTTATCTCCACTCAAGATCCATAATCACAGCTAATAATCCGGCTCACATGGCGCACATATTGATAAAAAAATCGAACACATCAATTTTCCCCATCAACCCTACGGCTATACTCCTTTACCTATAAAGGAGCAGTGATACATTTTCGCCAGTCCGGCGGCGAAATAAACAAAAACTGGAGGAATGTCGTGCAAACTTTTCAAGCCGATCTTGCCGTAATTGGCGCTGGCGGAGCAGGTCTTCGCGCTGCAATTGCCGCGGCGCAGGCAAATCCAAATGCCAAAATCGCACTGATTTCAAAAGTCTATCCCATGCGCAGCCATACGGTGGCAGCTGAAGGCGGTTCTGCCGCCGTCGCGCAGGATCATGACAGCTTTGAGTACCATTTTCACGACACCGTCGCCGGCGGCGACTGGCTCTGCGAGCAGGATGTCGTCGATTACTTCGTCCATCATTGTCCGACGGAAATGGCCCAGCTTGAGCAGTGGGGATGTCCGTGGAGTCGCCGCCCGGACGGCAGCGTCAACGTACGCCGCTTCGGGGGGATGAAAATCGAGCGCACGTGGTTCGCCGCCGATAAGACCGGCTTCCATATGCTGCATACCCTGTTCCAGACCTCCCTTCAGTTCCCGCAAATTCAACGCTTCGACGAACACTTTGTCCTCGATATTCTGGTCGATGATGGCCAGGCTCGTGGACTGGTGGCGATGAATATGATGGAAGGCACTCTGGTGCAAATCCGCGCCAACGCGGTGGTCATGGCGACCGGCGGCGCAGGGCGCGTCTATCGTTATAACACCAACGGCGGCATCGTTACCGGCGACGGCATGGGCATGGCGTTGAGCCACGGCGTGCCGCTGCGCGACATGGAGTTTGTACAGTATCACCCCACCGGCCTGCCAGGTTCCGGCATTCTGATGACGGAAGGCTGCCGCGGCGAAGGCGGTATTCTGGTCAACAAAAACGGCTACCGCTATCTGCAGGATTACGGCATGGGCCCGGAAACGCCGCTGGGCGAGCCGAAAAACAAATATATGGAACTCGGCCCGCGCGACAAAGTGTCTCAGGCCTTCTGGCATGAATGGCGTAAAGGTAACACCATCCCCACGCCGCGTGGTGACGTGGTGTATCTCGACCTGCGTCATCTGGGCGAGAAAAAACTGCTTGAACGCCTGCCGTTTATCTGTGAGCTGGCGAAAGCCTATGTTGGTGTAGACCCGGTAAAAGAACCCATCCCGGTTCGCCCGACCGCCCACTACACCATGGGCGGCATTGATACCGACCAACAGTGCGAAACCCGAATTAAGGGTCTGTTTGCGGTAGGTGAATGCTCGTCCGTCGGCCTGCATGGTGCGAACCGTCTCGGCTCTAACTCGCTGGCAGAGCTGGTGGTATTTGGTCGCCTCGCCGGTGAGCAAGCCATGCAGCGCGCCGCTGAAGCCGGAGAGGCTAACGGCACCGCGCTGGATGCCCAGGCTGCCGACGTAGAAAAACGCCTTAAAACGCTCGTTAATCAGGAAGGTAATGAGAACTGGGCGAAAATTCGCGATGAGATGGGACTGTCGATGGAAGAAGGCTGCGGTATCTACCGTACGCCGGAACTGATGCAGAAAACCATCGATAAGCTGGCGGAACTGCAGGAGCGCTTCAAGCGCGTGCGCATCACCGATAACTCCAGCGTCTTCAACACCGATTTGCTCTACACCATCGAACTGGGCCACGGCCTGAACGTTGCTGAATGTATGGCGCACTCCGCCATCGCCCGTAAAGAGTCGCGCGGCGCGCATCAGTGCCTGGATGAAGGCTGCACCGAACGTGATGACATCAATTTCCTCAAACACACGCTCGCCTTCCGCGATGCCGATGGCAACACACGTCTGGAATATAGCGATGTGAAAATCACCACTCTGCCGCCAGCAAAACGTGTCTATGGTGCAGAAGCGGAAGCAGCCGAGAAGAAGGAGCCGGCAAATGGCTGAGATGAAAAACCTCAAAATTGAAGTGGTGCGCTACAACCCGGAAGTAGACACTGCACCGCACAGCGTGTTTTATGAAGTCCCATATGATGAGCAAACCTCACTGCTTGATGCACTGGGCTACATCAAAGATAACCTGGCGCCGGACCTGAGCTACCGCTGGTCCTGCCGCATGGCGATTTGTGGCTCCTGCGGGATGATGGTCAACAAGGTGCCGAAACTAGCGTGCAAAACCTTCCTACGTGAATACACCAAGGGTATTAAAGTTGAGGCGCTGGCTAACTTCCCGATCGAGCGCGATCTGGTCGTCGATATGACCCACTTTATCGAAAGTCTGGAAGCCATTAAGCCCTATATTATCGGCAACCCGCGGACCCCGGATCAGGGACCAAACAAGCAAACCCCGGCGCAGATGGCGAAATACCATCAGTTCTCCGGCTGCATCAACTGTGGCTTGTGCTATGCCGCCTGCCCGCAGTTTGGTCTGAATCCGGAGTTTATCGGCCCGGCGGCGATCACCCTCGCCCATCGCTACAACGAAGACAGCCGCGACCACGGTAAGAAGGAACGTATGGCGCAGCTGAACGGTCAGAATGGCGTCTGGACCTGCACATTCGTGGGCTACTGCTCAGAAGTGTGTCCGAAGCATGTCGACCCGGCGGCCGCCATTCAGCAGGGCAAAGTAGAAAGCTCGAAAGACTTTCTTATCGCCACCCTGAAACCACGCTAAGGAGTGCATGATGACGACGAAACGCAAACCCTATGTGCGGCCAATGACCTCCACCTGGTGGAAAAAGCTGCCGTTTTACCGCTTCTATATGGTGCGTGAAGGCACCGCCGTACCGACGGTATGGTTCAGTATTGTGCTGATTTACGGTCTGTTTGCCCTGAAGCACGGTGCAGAAAGTTGGGCGGGCTATGTAGGTTTTCTGCAAAACCCGGTGGTGGTGATCCTGAATCTGATCACCCTGGCTGGCGCGTTGCTGCATACCAAAACCTGGTTTGAACTGGCGCCGAAAGCCGCCAATATCATTCTTAAAGGTGAAAAAATGGGGCCGGAGCCGGTGATTAAGGGGCTTTGGGTGGTGACCGCGCTGGTGACCGTGGTGATCCTGTTTGTTGCCCTGTTCTGGTAAGGAGACTGAAATGATCAATCCCAACCCGAAACGTTCCGATGAGCCGGTATTCTGGGGGCTGTTTGGTGCCGGTGGCATGTGGGGCGCGATTGTCGCGCCGGTGATGGTGCTGCTGGTCGGTATTCTGCTGCCATTAGGTCTGGCGCCAGGCGATGCCTTCAGCTACGAGCGCGTGCTGGGCTTTGCGCAGAGCTTTGTCGGACGCGCTTTCATCTTCCTGATGATCGTCCTGCCGCTGTGGTGCGGGTTACACCGTATCCATCACGCCATGCATGACCTGAAAATCCACGTTCCGAACGGTAAATGGGTCTTCTACGGCCTGGCTGCCATTCTGACGGTCGTGACGCTGATCGGCGTGTTATTTATTTAACGTCCCAGATGCCCGGTAGCATTCTGTTACCGGGCTCTCTTTTGCAAAAAATATCCCCCGCTTTTTTCCAGGCAGAATCTACACTTAGCTAAAAAGCCAGCAAGGAAAATGCTATGCGTGTGCTGCCCATTATTGCGGTTATTGCCGCGTCGTTTCTGGTTGTCGCCTGTAGCACGCCGACACCGCCGCAAGGCGTGACGGTGGTCAGCCCGTTTGACACTCAGCGCTATCTTGGCACCTGGTATGAGATTGCCCGCCTCGACCACTCGTTTGAAAGCGGTCTCGAAAAAGTTACCGCCACCTACAGCCTGCGTGGTGATGGTGGGCTGGACGTTGTGAATAAAGGCTATAACCCCGACCGGGAGATGTGGCAGAAAACCGATGGAGTGGCTTATTTTACCGGCTCGCCGACCCGCGCAGCGTTGAAAGTCTCTTTCTTTGGCCCTTTCTACGGCGGCTACAACGTTATCGCCCTGGATAAAGACTATCGCCATGCGCTGGTTTGCGGACCAGACCACGATTATCTGTGGCTGCTGGCCCGCTCGCCGCAAATCTCACCGGAGGTTAAACAGCAGATGCTGGACATTGCCACCCGGCAGGGTTTCGACGTCAGTAAACTTATCTGGGTGAATCAGCACTATTAATCAGTGTGTACTGATCTTAAGCCCGATAATGCCGATGACGATGCACGCCAGGCTGGCAATGCGCATAGCGCTGGCGGATTCACCAAGCAGTACGATACCAGTGATGGCGGCACCAACCGCGCCAATACCCGTCCAGACCGCATAAGCGGTGCCGACAGGCAGCGTCTTCATCGCCCATGACAGCATCGCCATGCTGACCACCATGGCGACAATAGTGATAACGCTTGGTACCAGGCGACTAAAACCGTGGGTATATTTCAGACCAACCGCCCAGACCACTTCCAGCAGGCCGGCGATAAATAAAACGAACCAGGACACAGAACCCCCTTGATGGGGCCGTCCCCGGATGCGATACGCTTACGGGTCGTCCCGCAAGGTGAGTGAAAATCGCAGGTATTATAAGCAACTACGTCGCTGAGAGGAAGAACGGTACGGCCGATAACCGTACCGTCGAGGTCTATTGCTGAGCTTTAGTCGCAGCCCCAGAGATGGCACTACCACCTTCTGAAATATCCTGACCAACACCACGTGTTGTATTACATGCGGTCAACACAGAAGAAAGGGCCAAAACCGTAAAGAACGCTGCAATCGCTTTTTTCACCATAATGTCATCCTTATTACCAGTTTTAGTTATCGTGCCCTATAAGCATAGACAACCTGGCCCGGGATGGCGGGATCTCAGCGTTTTTTAAGAGAAAAGGAGAGATGAAACGGCAGAAGGAAGTGAAACGGTACAACAAATACGATGATGAATCACGTAGCCTGGCAAACGCACCTAACTGACAGCACGGGAAATGGCATGCCCTAACCCCTGGATATCTTCACCAAAGCCGCGAGCAGTATTACAGCCGGTCAGCAAAGCCGCGCTCAGGGAGAGCAATACCAGAAGCTTAATCGTGTTATTCATCTTCCCCTGCTTGTCCGTTCCTTGCTTAGGATATCCTGGCCTGCAATAGCAGGCGCAGCACACTGCTGCGCCAACCATCTCAGAACATGAATTACTTCACGCGGGATACGTATTCGCCAGAGCGAGTATCCACTTTGATGACTTCACCAATCTGAACGAACAGCGGAACTTTAACCACAGCGCCAGTAGACAGCGTTGCTGGTTTACCACCGGTACCTGCGGTGTCACCTTTCAGACCCGGATCGGTTTCAACGATTTCCAGTTCAACGAAGTTCGGCGGAGTCACGGAGATAGGCTGACCGTTCCACAGGGTCACGATGCACTCAGCCTGATCCAGCAGCCATTTAGCGTTATCGCCAACGGCTTTCGCGTCAGCAGCCAGCTGCTCGAAAGTAGAGTTGTTCATGAAGTGGAAGAACTCACCGTCGTTGTACAGGTAAGTCAGGTTCATATCGACAACGTCTGCGCCTTCAGCGGAATCGGTAGATTTGAAGGTTTTCTCTACGCGGGTACCGGTCAGCAGACGGCGCAGCTTAACGCGAGCAAAAGCCTGACCTTTACCTGGTTTCACGAATTCACTCGCTTCAACCGCATAAGGTTCGCCGTCCATCATGATTTTAAGACCGGCACGAAAATCGTTGCTATAGTAAGTCGCCATAAGGCCCTCTGAAATTGTTAATTGGTAGCTAAGCCACAAAATGGCGCATATTGTAACCCTAAATACCCCATCCAGAGAAGATTGGTTAACGCAACTTGCCGATGTTGTGACCAGTCCTGATGAACTGCTGCATCTTTTAAATGTAGACGCTGACGCAAACTTATTGGCGGGGCGTGATGCGAAGCGCCTGTTTGCACTGCGTGTTCCACGGGCATTTATCGCTCGCATGGAGCCAGGAAACCCCAACGATCCCCTTCTTCGTCAGGTACTTACCTCGCAGGAAGAGTTTGTCTCCGCCCCTGGATACTCCACCGATCCGCTGGAAGAACAGCACAGCGTAGTGCCTGGCTTGTTGCATAAATACCGCAACCGGGCGCTGCTTCTGGTAAAAGGCGGCTGCGCGGTAAATTGTCGATATTGTTTCCGTCGGCACTTCCCCTACGCTGAAAACCAGGGCAATAAACGCAACTGGCAGGCCGCACTGGAGTATATTGCCGCCCATCCGCAGCTGGATGAGATCATTTTTTCCGGCGGCGACCCGCTGATGGCAAAAGATCATGAGCTCGACTGGCTGCTAACGCAGCTGGAAGGTATCCCGCATATCAAGCGCCTGCGTATCCACAGCCGCCTGCCGATCGTTATTCCGGCGCGTATCACCGCTACGCTGGTGTCGCGTTTTGAACAATCGTCGCTGCAGATCCTGCTGGTGAACCACATTAACCATGCCAATGAGATCGATAACGACTTCCGTGAGGCGATGAAGCGTTTACGCAGAGCAGGCGTCACGCTCCTGAACCAAAGCGTTCTGCTGCGTGGCGTCAACGATAATGCGCAAACGCTGGCAAATCTCAGTAACGCCCTGTTTGATGCTGGCGTCATCCCCTACTACCTGCACGTGCTGGATAAGGTGCAGGGCGCGGCCCATTTTATGGTCGATGACGAGGAAGCCAGGGCGATTATGCGCGAGCTGTTGACCCTGGTGTCAGGCTATATGGTGCCAAAACTGGCGCGTGAGATTGGCGGAGAACCCAGCAAGACGCCGCTGGATTTAGGCCTGAAACAGCGTTAGCGGTAAACGTCTGCCAGCCGCAACCTGGCAGACGATAAAGTAATAGGTAGTAGACACACAAAAGAAAACCGATAATTAATCCAGCGCATAACGTTCACTGTTTTATCTTTATAGCAGTTCACCGCATTTTAACGTTAAATTAATTACTAACGTCATTCATTAATAACGACCAACCAAAATATAGAGAGTGCATTTGCTGCAATAGCCGCAACCAACAACGGCAATATCCACCTGGGCAATCTGGATATGTATTGCGCCTTATCATGATGTTGGACTTTTACTTCCCCCTCAATGAGCCTCTCCTTAATGTGATGATTATTATCAGGAGGAGCGACAACATCATCTGCTACCTGAATATCAACTTCCTGTTCAGCCGGCACATCCTCTGTTTTAAAAGAAGAGATAATATGTGAATCTGAAGTAAGAACAAAGCCTTGCTGCCTGACCGTAGAGATAATATCCTTCGATAATCCAGCTTTAGACAGCGATCTCCTGAGCAATGAGATATTCTGATAAAAGGTGTTTTGGGAGACAACAACCCCTCTGGTTTTCCAGACCGTATCCAGAAATTCTTCTCGCGATACAATTTTTCCGTGACTTTCCAGTAAGAGTTGAAGGCAACGCGCCGTCGGGGCATTTAAACTCACTCGCTCCCCATGTTCCCCAAGAGGTCGCAACCCATTATCATTCACATCAAAAACAACTTCACCATTAATAATATATTCATTGAATGTCATAATTTCCGATCCTCCTTATCAGCAACATGAATTGACGATGAATTAAGTTCAAATTCACCGTTTAAAATCAGCCAACTCCCTTGTAACCCTATAAAATATAGATAATTTCATGAACAAAGACACAGTGCCGGCCATGGAAATCCAGACAGCACCATAATAGTCTTAGCTTGTAATCAACAATACATTCATTAATCATATGAATTTAATGCAATCCACGCCATCTTAAAACCTGAAGTTTAAATTCAGGGAGAATTCACATGCATTCCTCCCACCTCTGATTTAAGTTTGTCGTCACTTCTGTCAACAAATCTCAAGAAGTATACACCTACTTTTTATTGTTTATGCCAGAAGTAAAACACATGATGCCAAGGCACAGATAGCGGTAAGGCTATTAATCATAAATTAAATAGCAACCGAGCCAGGTATCTATTCAGGACCTATATCTAATAAATGGATTAAACAAATGAAAAAAACAATCATTGCTGCAGCAATCGCTGCTTCCGCAGTATTCGGTACTCAGGCTTTCGCCGCAGGGAACAGTGCCTATCTGACAATTCTGGGTAACGTTACCGACACGGGTGAATCCTGTAACGTAACGCCAGGGCTGGCGATTCAGGGCGGCGTTTTAAAACTGTCTGATGTAAAAGCTTCTGAACTGGAAGCTCTGGCAGTAAATACCCCGCACATGGCTCTGGCTGGCGACATTGAGTACAAAATTGAAGATTGCCAGAAAGGCGCAACTGCTTATACCGGTAACCTGAACGTTACCGTAACCGGTGACTACATCAGCGGCATGGAAGATGTACTGACCAACACCGCAGCAGGCGCAGCAACTAATGCATCTGTGACCGTACTCAAGACCAATGGGACTCGTATTAACTTCACTGGCGGGACACCTGAAGTTGTGCCTTTCACCGCTGGCCAGGCTTCAACTGTATACTATAAAGCAGCATACGTTAAAACCGCAAACGGCGTAACCGACGGGGCAGTTAAAGGCGTAGCTACTTTCACCATCAGCTACTAATACGCAATAGGGCTTACTTACGGTAAGCCCTACTATTTTATTCAGGGACTGAATTATGCTGAAATCATTATTGAAAGTGGTGGTTATTTCTTTTATTTCTACGAGCTTTGTTGCCCACAGCGGTATTGTTATCGATTCAACGCGCCATCTTTACAAAGAAGGTTCGCGTGAAATTAGTGCTAACATAGAAAACAAAGATGATATTCCCTATCTGGTCAAATCATGGGTTGAACCTCGGGAAGGAAATAATACATCATTTTTTATGGTGACCCCGCCTCTTTTCCGCCTGGAACCAAAACAGAAGAATACTGTTCGTGTCTTTCCTAATGCGCATATCGTTAATGCTCCGAAAGACAGAGAAACCGTTTATTTCTTCAGCGTAATGTCAATTCCGCCAACCAACGAAGCCGATAACGATAAGAATAGAGTCCAGTTAGCCGTTCGCCATAGAATGAGACTAATTTATCGCCCATTATCCATACAAAACCTTTCGATAAACGAAGAGGCTAAAAAACTAGAGTGGCGTAAGGCGAACAATAAAATTATGTTAAAAAATACGACGCCGTTTTTCATCTATTTCAAATCAGTCAAAATCAATGGCAAGGAATTGAGTGGCACCGTTAATAATATAGATTCATTTTCGACTAAAGAGTTTTCATTACCTGACGGTGTTAATGGCTCAGAAATAGTATGGAAAGTTGCAACCGATAATGGTGGTACGGGTTCTGCGTACTCGTCATCGATTTAATTACTGTTCTTTTTGAACGGCCAGGGTGAACGTATGTTTATTTCAATAAGAAAAAGGGATGGTATTTCCTGGGGTGTTTCCCGCTCGCTTTTTGTCTTTCTTCCGATATTTACTTTCGGTTTATGCAATCATGCTTTGGCCCGTGATTTCTTTGACCCTGAGTTTATCAAATCTGTTGATCAATCCACTGACTCCTCTCTCATACCTGACTTATCACAATATGCGACAAAAGACGCACAGGCACCAGGTGGGTATCGCGTTGAAGTTTTTTTAAACAATAACCTAAAGGAAACGGCCGATATTCATTTTATTGAGAAAAGAGATCCGGTTACCGGTGAGTTGAGACTCGGCCCCTGTCTGAGCATGGCGAAATTATCTGGCTATGGATTACGTGTAGAGGCGTTTCCGTCATTGGCAGAAGATGAGAACGGGTGTGTAAATACTGCTCGTATTCCTGACTTTATGACCGACTTTAACTTCAATACTCAGCAGCTTTTGATATCCATACCCCAAGCAGCATTGTCTAATGCCGCACAAGGCATGGTTCCACCGGAAGAGTTTGATGACGGTATTAATGCGTTGCTGACCAACTATCAGTTCAGTTCTGGCAAAGATTACGAAACCAAAAACGAATACTATAACGTTAACCTGCAGTCAGGCTTGAATATCGGCGCATGGCGGCTTCGTAATCTGATGACCTGGAATAAATCAGCAGGGAGTCGCGGTGACTGGGACTCCGTCTATATGTACGCTCAGCGCAGTATTATTCCGTTGCAAAGCACCTTAGTCCTGGGTGAAAGCTCATCACTGTCGAGTATTTTCGATAGCGTCCCTTTCACCGGCATCCAGCTCGCGACCGACACGGACATGATCCCCGAAAGCCTTAGGGGATTCGCGCCTATTGTGCGCGGTATTGCCAGAACCAATGCCCGTGTTGTCATCAAACAGAATGGCTACCAGATTTATCAGGCGTTTGTTGCCCCTGGTGCTTTTGAAATTAACGATCTCTATTCCACAGGGGGCAATGGCGACCTGTATGTCACCGTCGAAGAAGCCGACGGTTCTCGTCAGAACTTCGTCGTCCCTTATGCTTCTTTGCCACTGATGCTCAGAGAAGGTCAGATGGAGTATGAAATTACCAGCGGCAAATATCGTCCCTACAATGGCGACATAGAAGACAAACCGTTTACTCAAGCCACGATCGGCTACGGCGTGTTGGACAATACGACACTCTATGGTGGTTTACAGGCCGCGTCGGCTTATCAAGCTCTGGCCTTCGGCGTGGGGCAAAATATGGGGGATATTGGTGCTATTTCTGCTGATGTAACCCAGGCCTGGTCCAAAAAGAAAGACGAGGATAAAACAACGGGCCAGTCGTGGCGAATTCGTTACGGTAAAAACATTCTCGAAACCGGCACTAATATTACTGTCGCAGGTTATCGCTATTCGACCCTCGGGTATAATACGCTTTCTGAAGTCCTGAATACCTATAATAATCGTTACGGCACCTATTCCCCCTACTCTATTCGTAACAGAACAAATATCACCGTCAGCCAGAGCCTCGGGTCTGGTCTTGGCAGCGTTTCTGTATCAGGGGTATTCGAAGATTACTGGCATACTCACCGCCGTAATAACTCGTTGAACCTCGGGTATAACGGTGGTTTCCAGCGTATCAACTATTATGTTGGCTACAGCTACAGTCGTTACTCCTGGGGGAGCAAGGGTGGTAGCCGTTCCGCACAAGACGATCATGTCTTCTCATTAAACGTATCCATCCCGTTAGCGGACTGGTTGCCAGGTACCTATGCAAGCTATAGCGTCACCAATAGCAACCCAGGCTCCACCGAGCAGTTTGTCTCGTTAGGCGGTAGTGCACTGGAAAACAACAGCCTGGACTGGAACGTACAGCAGGGTTATAGCAACAGAGAAGATGCCAGCGGTGGTGCATATGGCACCTATCGTGGCTCATTCGGCACAATGAATGGCGGCTATAGCTATAGCAAAGACAGCCAGTTCATCAACTATGGTCTGAGCGGTGGCGTACTGGTTCATGCCGATGGCATTACCTTAGGCCAGGAGATGGCTGAGACGAGCATTCTGGTCAAAGCACCGGGGCTGGATAATGTCAGGCTGGAGAACGATTCGACCATTAAAACCGACTTCCGTGGCTATGCGATTATTCCTTACGTGACGCCATACCACCGTACCAGTGTGACCCTGGACACCGCCACGCTGGGCGATGATATGGAACTGCCGAATACAACCCAGAAAGTCGTTCCAACCCGTGGTGCTATCGCACGGGCCAATTTCCAGGGCAACATTGGCCGCCGTGCATTCCTGATCCTGAAGCGAGCATCGGGTGAGGTTGTTCCTTACGGATCGACGGTAACGCTGGCTGCACGTCCAGAGGCTAAGGCCAGTATCGTATCTGACGGCGGGATGGTCTATTTGTCTGGCCTACAGGATAGCGGTGAGATACATGCGCAGTGGGGAAGCAAAATCGGGCAGCAGTGCAAAGCCACTTATGACTTAGCCGCTGTAAATGAAGGTATTGTGCAAGCCACTGCGGTTTGTCGTTAACAGGGACCGTCGAACAATGATGAAAAAAATAATCGTTTTTATGAGCTTATTCTTTGTCAGTCTTCCGCTGATGGCAAACTGTTCCCTGGACACTGAAACTAATGCCAGGGTCAGGTTCACTAAAGTGTTATCTGACCCAACTTTGCCCGCAGGGTCAGTGCTTGGGGTACGCACTATTGGGGGGGAAGTTGCAAGTGCTCCAACTTTTAGCGGCAAATGTGGCGTGAATGATCTTTATGCTATTATTGCCTACCCTAGTGTGGTCATAGCACCTGGAGTAACCGGTGTGAAAGGCGGGCCAGTATATGAAACCGGGATCCCTGGAATTGGTTTTGAATTCTCCAAGTTAACCGAGGGTCAAGTGGGTAACCCTGCGCCAGCAACCCTGGAGACGGTTTCAGCCTATGGATTAATCTATAGTCGCGTTTCTCAAATGACAGTCTGGTTAATTAAAACCAGGGATAATATTGATACTAACTTTTCATCTAATAAAGAAATTCAAATACATTTTCTGGCCGGTCCGTCTGAAGATATCAGTAAAGTACCATCAGCGCCGGTGAGATCTCGTGTGTTCCGGTTAATTATTGATATTGGCCCGTTAACCTATCGCGCATCGTCTTGTGATATAACGCCTCGAGGCGGCGGTACAGTAAATTTACAGCCGATAAATCTTACGGTGCTCAGTGGTATGGCACAGGGCGCTGCTACTAGCAAACAAAAAGAGTTTACCCTGGACATAACTTGTCCTGATTCATCCGTTGGACTTAAATACATCTACTGGTTCAACGCAATTACCGATGTTTTGCCTGCCAAGAACGGCGTATTACTCAATTCCATTAACGAGTTATCCGGCGGAGCCAAAGATGTCGGCTTCATAATAAAGCAGGGTGCGAACCCAATTAAATTTTTTGATTATGCGACCTATAAAATCAACAGCGTAAGTAGTAATCAGTCTCTGAGTTTCACTGCGGATTATTATAAAGTCACTAATGACATTAGCACCGGTACCATCAGAGCAATGATGGAGGTCATAATTCAGGAAGAATAATCTGGTTTATTCCTGCATCAACCTCCTTAACCGACACCATCTCTGATGGTGCCGGTTAAATATATCTTCTCATCACCCCTCACCTATCATTACTTCTTAACTCACCTGGTATATAAGTGGTCTCAAAACGCATAGGGCTATACGCACCTTTTCCCCGGAGCTCAAATGCTAAGCTATCGAGCCGGTTGTTAAATAGCGGCAGTAACAAGGTGAAAGTTGATTATCTGATGCTCCGTAAACGAAATTTACGTCTGCGTTAGTAAAGTAAACACGTCAAAAAAAAAAAACAAAAAAAATAACAAGACCTGATGGAAATACACAGACAAAAAAAATGCCACAATAGCTTGCGGCAATAATAAATAGTGACATTGTTTTTATAAGATCGTTGTTTAATTTAACTTTGTTGCCCGATGATTGAAATGGGCACGCAACAAGGACTCCATATTATCTTCATTAACATCCAATTTCACGCAATCAACATGCATCGACTGAGTCTTATAAGGTGCCAGCAGGGTGTTACCTGACAAAAACAATGTGCCAATGTTCTCTGCCCGGGAAGGCTCAAGTGTATCACCTGCTTTAAATATGATCCCACATGGAACATGACCATCCTGCTGAATAAATATGAGCGAATAAAAGCATGCCAAAACACCAATTTTCCACTCAGGGATATTAAAGCGATGATATGTTAACCCTCCGCCTTGCGTTGTGCTAACGGCGGTGGTATACAGCGGAATAAAGTCATTTGCACCGGTCATTAGCGTAATAAAACCCTCATCATCAGATTTCCTGATCGATATTAAAAAAAGAGTGATGATAAACTCAATTTGTGCCAACGACAGTTCAATAGAGACAACACCTTCATTTTGCAAAAAAAACAAGAAGGTTGGTTTACCCTTATTCTGTTTAAAAATAAAATTGGTCACACGCAGTTCAACCTGTGGGTTTTGCACTTCCTCAAGCGTAATGACCGGAGGGTTTGCACTGAGAATATTGGTCGCGGCTGTGACTTGTGCTTTTACAACCTCTGGTTCAGTCTGATAATTTTCCAGCAGGGCACGATGACAGGCACTGATGGCGAACATGAGTTCCCGCATCTGATTGGGAGGTAGATAAAGCAGATGCTCTGCACCAGAGGCGCAACTTGCTTTGAGTGCGATCGCAACCACACCCTGTGGCGATTTAATAATACCCGAGTTAATTCCTGTTAATGTATTCATCAGTAAGCCTCCGTGAATATTCGTTGTGACGGCGTAGAAAATTTTGATAAATCAATAATGCGATCCGCACACGCGATGGTTGAAGGGCGGTGTGCAACAATGACACGGGTTATATTTAATGCCTCAATAGAGGCATTGATCATTTTCTCATTATTGGCATCAAGATGGCTGGTCGCTTCATCCATAAATAAAATACTGGGTTTCTGATACAGCGCCCGCGCAATAAGTAAACGCTGTTTTTGGCCGCCAGAAATCCCAGCTCCCAATTCGCCAATAATGGTTTCATAGCCCATCGGCATACGCATTATCTCTTCATGGATATTGCATTTCATTGCACACTCGATAATCATCGCCTGATCGCTTTCGTCATCAAAGCCTGAAATGTTATCGGCAATAGACCCGGAAAACAGTCGATCTTCCTGGAGTACGCAGGCAATACTACTGCGGAAATTATTGACGCCAATTTTCTTGATATCGTGGCCACCGATGAATATTTCACCACGTTCCGGCGTCAGCAGACCTGACATCACTTTCAACAAGGTAGTTTTACCAATACCGGACGCCCCAATCAGAGCGACAGATTCGCCAGCGGCAACCTCGATGCTCACATCAGAAAAGACAGGTTTTGCCAACTGATCATACTGATAGGCTAAATTCTGTACCTGCAGTTCAATACCAACGTTATCCTCGAAAAATTTCCTGGGCGGTGATTCGACTTCCGGTTCGCTATAGACGATTTCAGAAATACGTTCATTGTGTAATGACAGCATTCTTAGCTGCATGACAAGATCGATTAACGAGCTGGCACGCTGAGCAAACTGGCCACGGTAGGCATTAAAAGCCATAAACATCCCGATGGTCATAGAATTGTCCATTACCATTAGTGCCCCAAGCCACAGAATCACCACCTGATCGGTGGAGTTAATGAAGGTATTGATGCCGCCAAACAGCATATCGAAACGCGTTTGCTTCAGGCTGACATTGCTTACATCAATATTGGTATTGAGCCAGTGCTGAGAGCGGCGGTTTTTCAGATTAAGCGATTTAATCGTCGCGATACCATACAGCGTCTCCATAAAATGAGAGCCTGAACGGGCACGCTTAACGATCAGCTCTTCGCTGATTGTGCGATAAAATTTATAGGTAATTAGGCGCATAACGGCGTAGCACACGGTGAATCCAATCACTACCCAGGTCAGCCAGCCGCCATAAAGGCTGAGCATAACCAACAGCCCTACCGTCATTATCGAATCGATAATCCCCGTCACTATGCTGTTCGTGAAGGTGGAACGAATGGTATCAAGCGAGGAAAATCTCGACTGTATATCGCCCAAATGGCGCTTTTCAAAGAACGCCAACGGCAGGCTCAACAGATGATCAAAAAAGCTGGTTTTCCACTGCACATCGGTCAGCGTGTTCAGCTTCAGAGACACCCACGCGCGGATCATGCTTACCCAGGTTTTAAAAATAGTGAAAAACATCAGCCCCGCGCAGATAACTATCAGCAGGTTGTCATCATGAGCGGTGATGACGTGGTCAGTCACCAGTTGCGTGCCCATTGGTAGCAGAAGGTTAACCATTTCAATTACCAGCGAGAGCATGAAAATTTTGCTCAACGCGGATTTCAGGCCAACAATATTGCGCATTAAATCAAGCAGACGAAGTCGCGAGCGCTGCTTTTCCTGTTTGAAGTCACTGTTCGGCCATACTTCAAGCGCAATGCCGCTGAAATTTTCTGACAGTTCTTTTTTCTGCACCGTACGTTTGCCGAATGCCGGATCGTTAATAACGAAACGATTTCCCTTTATCGCCACAAGAACCACGAAATGGTTCAGCGACCAGTGCAGTACACAAGGCAGGCGCAGTTCTTTAATTTCGTTCAGCTCAAGAGACAATGCCCGTGTTTTGAGGCCAGCCCTCTGCGCAACAATACTCAACGTATTTAACGTGGCCCCCTGCGATGATGAGCCATAGCACTGACGGAAGTTAAAAAGATCAATGTCTTTACCATAGTAACCGCAGATCATCGATAAACAGGCATTACCACATTCAGTAGCCTCGGATTGAATAATAACAGGTACGCTACGCCTGAGAGAAAAGTTAATTCTTTTGAAAATCGTATCAAGGATGTCTTTATTCATTACCCGGCCCCTTCAAGCTTTGTGCTACTTTATACACTGGTGAAAACAACCACTGGTAGAGCGGCCTTTCCTCCATGAATACGACGCTACTTGCCTTAAGACCATTGGATAACATCAGCTTTTTATTTTTATAGATAAATTCTTTTTCTTTTATATTAATGATCGCTTTGTACAACGTGGGCGGTGGATTATTATTAGCCTGACTGTTATTGTAATCAGAAAGTTCCCGGCGCGTTGCTGGAATTGACGATATAGACATGATCTTCCCGGAAAACTGGCCAAATTTTTCAGAAGGAAAAGCATCATAGCGAATATTTACCGTATCACCGATTTTTACATAGGGTAGACTGTTATCAGGCAGCCACAGCAGTAAGTAATAATTAATACCGTCTAGTTGCTTGATCTGTGCCAGGCTACTGCCTGAATCAACCATTTGTCCATGGGTAACGGCAACAGATTCGACCCGACCATCAATTGTCGACTTAATTAAAATCCTGCCGTTAGCGCTATATTCAAGCAGTTGCGTCTGGTAATCACTCAGTTGATTGTGTTGTGCAGTAATCTGATTATCCATTTCCGCAGATTTAACGGTTAAATCGCTTCGCGCCTGTGTCAGCTGTAGTTCAATTTGCATTTTTTGTGCGGCAAACGTCTGAAATGCATTTTGCTGTTGAACGAAGAGTGAATGCTGATTGTTGTACTGATCTTTATTTATTAGTCCGCGACTAAGATAATCTTTATAGTTCTTCAGCGATTGTTCCATTTTCGATAAACCGTCTTTAGCGGTTACTAACAACCCTTCGTTCTCTTCCAGTGAGTATTCATAGCGCTGAATTTGCCGACGCGTCGTGGCAATAAAATCCTGCTTATTGGCTTTAAGCTTATTAATAATATCCTCAGCGTTAGTAATTTTCTCTTCTATTATTACAAGACTGGCATCGCTGACGTTTCCTGCGTTGGTATTTCTTGAGACATCAAGCTCAAACAGCACCGTTCCTTTTTCAACCGTATCCCCAACCTGGACCAACTGTTGAGATATTGAGCCAGCCTGCGGTGAAGAAATATTCAATGGGTGAGGAAGCGTAATCACCTCGCCAGTGACATCGATTCTCTGTGTGAACTTAAAAAAACAAAGCATTAAGATAATGATAGTCAAAAAAGCTATACAGCAGGCTGATATAATCAGCGGCGAAACACCTTTAAATAATATAACCTTGCCTTTCCAATAACTTTTTCGATGGTCTATAGCTTCCTGCCGGAATAATTTTTGGCTCATGAATATCTTACCTGCATTTAAAAAGGCCCGAACGATGTCGGGCCTGAAATTATACTAATGACCAATCACGGTACCCAGGTACCATCAAACCAGCTGGAGAACATATTATCGATTAGTTCAGTGGTCGCATCCCAGCCAACCAGACCGGCAGCAATCCCCATTGTCGCACCGCCCCATAATAAGCCGACAGTCATACCAACAAGCTGACCGAAGGCACCAAGGCCAACCAGACCACCACCGTCACCACCATGTTTACCACCGGTGAAGCCCCACATGGAGCTACCCACCGCAGCACCAAGCGCGACACTGGCAATGAACTCACCAATGTTGGCCACCATATTATTGCCATAGGCCCCAGAAACATTATTCATTTCTTCTATAGACAGTACTTTCATAAATATATATCCCTTTTAGTATTATCAACCTCATGTTGACGGGATCTATTTTTATGGTTACATGAGTAAGAAACAACTTTTGTTTTGTGAAATCTTCAGGGTTCACATATCAACAATAATTAAGATAATCGCTAATCCCCAGATGCAACAAATTGCAGCATCAGTTAAGGGTAATAATGTAATCTACTGTTCATTATTGATCGCAATCATTCCTGAACTTTCTATTACTGAAGAAATACATCCCCCATTTTTATCACTGCCGATACGTAAGATAATCTTCGAAGCCTCCTGATTGGCGTGATGTTTTTTTTGCTTACGCAAACCGCCGTTCACATTCCCCCTATCAATAACCCAAACAACACTGCAGTTACCTGAGTTATCAATATAAGCATCAAAATCAGGCAATCTCTGGCCACTGCAATCGTTCAGCGCATCAAACAAAACACGGCATCGAGCGTACATTTAATACCAATCTAAAATTTAATATTCTATGACGGTCCACTTTTGTGGTTTGAAACATATCCATCAGTATTATTTGGCTATCAGCTCTTTCTATAGTGCAGTGCTCGTTCCTGGACCGACATTTAAGACATCCATAATCAGATAGTTAACCTAACATGAAATAATACCATCACCACCCTGTTTTACTCTTCTAAATCATTATGACAGACATAAGTAGGCAGGTTCGAGAATATAAATAGATAATTATAATTAACCTGCTTGTAAATTCTGACGTTTATATTCTTATCTGGATAAACAAAAAAACCGGGTTCATATTTTTCAAGCCATGCATCATCGACTGTCTCATCCGGGAAAACAATATTCTCCTCCGAATGCAGGCTATAGGTACTATTTTTTCTCTGCAGGCTAAATGCAATTTTACGGTTAAATCGTTTCTCAGGATATGTTGTGGAATGACCGCTGATGCTGAGCGTACCGTTTTTTTTATCAAAATGATATGTCATCCATAACACCAGGGTATCATCGGGATAATATTGCACAAAGTGCGCCTGACAGGAGAACGCTTTAACGGTAAACCGATCCCACAGAAGATAACCCGTTGACACAAGGCTCGTCACAATACACAGACCGAAGATGCACTGCACGACATGATAACGAAACATGCTAGTGGGCCTCAATAAAATAATCAGAAATGCAGCGATTAGGCTCAGTCATCGGCCTATTACAACGGATGACGGATACGCGTGGTAACGTGGCATAAGTATTGATATAAATCCATGGATAGCTTTCACAGCTTTTCCTGAAACGCTTTCCATAATCGATAGCTTTTGCTTTCCCGACAGCGGTCTGAATATTCTCGGAAAGAAAAAAATAGCAGTTCTCGATAGTAGTATTGAAATGATAACTGTCGAAATAGTGACGATCCTGTGCAGCCTGGCTCTGAAAAATCCCGCCGCCAAGACTCAATATCACCGTCATGAACCCCAGGAGCAGTAAATGCCTACGCTTACACAGCGTGGTTACCGTTATTTTTTCCTGTAGAACCACGGGTACAGTAGCTTGCACAACAGGCAGAGTAACCTCTGGTAGCGGTTCAATATTCCGGGAATTCGATAAATCATTCAAATCGCCTTCGGCGTCAACATTGGGTGGCAATATGCTCTGAATAACAACCGGTTCCGACTCTCCTGAGGGTTTGATGAAAGATTTATCACTCACCGTAACTAATATATCACTGGCTAACGTCAATCCAATACGAGGAACCGTGACAACAGGATCGCTAGCAAACCCTATTTTTTTCAATCCCTTTCTGAGGATACAGATATTTTGATAATAAGTATTAGGCGAGACCTGCATTCTACGACCAGCCCACACCGTATCCATAAACTCTTGCTGAGTGACAATTTCCCCCGCCCTTTCAATTAATAACAGTAGACAACGCGCCGCCGGGGAGTTTAATACCACAACCCGCCCGGTATTTGCTATGTTTCTCAATTGACTAGTGACAGGATGAAACTCAACAATTTCATTAAGAATATAAAACTTATGCATACTCTCAGTTAGCGCTCCCTGATTTTGTGCTCGTATCGAAAAATACGGAACAACGATTTTCCTGTATTGTGATTTGGCAAGTAATGTCCTGAGGAAAATTCCCGGATGGCAAATACCATGACATACTGATGCAATACATTACGGCAACTGATAAAACTCTCAATTTATTATTGATGCATTGTATACTCTGAGCTGTATACTCGCTTAGCTATCACGAAACAAAATTAACATACCTCAATATTTTAATAAGAACAACTGAACCCGCAAAAGATAATATATAAATTCGTGAAGTAAATTCATAACTTCAATGTGAACTAACTGAATGCATACCTGTATTTGTACTAACATGGTCTGATAACGGAAAATTCAGCATTCCACCACAATATATGTTCTTATCATAAAGGACACGAACAAATGGCAGATGAAACGCGAAGTATCGCTCTACCATCGATAATATATTTTATAGAAAATTCAGCAGGATAAGCTCAAAACAGAGCATGAATACAGAGACAAACACCCATATACGGGAAATAATGCCAATATAAGATACATACAAAAAACCAATAGAATTATTAATCACCCACCAATAAAATAAGCTTGATAGCAAGAAGCATTACCCATTCACAATGTTATTCATAACTTCACTAACATCATCGATTAATAATAAAACAGCAACACCGAAATGAATAACATGAAGGAAACTTCACATCATATACAAGGATATTTCATAACCGGCAGGATATGGCAAAATGGCTGACGACATACATACGCACATTAAACCCGCAAAAAACGGTGCTGCCATTCACCACCCGCCATTAGTTCTACGAATGACTACATAGCTGAGCCTGAGATGGGCTGACGGTTTCCATAAAGCGGTGAGCCGGCACAACAAAGCGTTGTGGCGACATGCCTGACCGGATGAAGCATCAGCATGGAGGAGAGTCTGCGGGTATGAAATTATCGCGAGTTTTATGGGTAGCTTTTGCTACCGGACGTCGCTAGTTCGTCGCGGGAAAAGATGCCCCTGTGTACGACAAGGGGCGTCTGTCACATCAGTTCGGGCACTTATAGACCTGACCGTTCATTTCGCTGTCGGTCGGCACAAAGCTCGACAACAGATTCTGCGTCGGGCTGCTGACGCCATAAATCACGTTGCCACCCATTGCCGCGGCCTGGTTACGCAGCGCATTAGCTGCGCCACGCATGGAGCCGCCTTCATCCCCGTTCTGACCAGACAACCAGTTGCTCTGTTTGCCAGTCGCGGTCCCCAACAGCTGGCAATCCGCACCCGGTTTGTCTTCAACAAAGCGAACGCTCTGTCCGCCTGAGCTCAGTTCGTTGCTGGAACTACAGCCCGCTAACAATAGTGCTGCGCCGACAATCCCTGCTAAATATCTTACCTGCATGTTATTCCCCATGATCAATGAGCTGGACGCGCTGGCCCGGATGTACACCTTATACTAAAAAGAGCAGAAAAAGAAAAACCCCCGAGCATTTCTGCCCGGGGGTTTCTTTGTTTCTAAGGGGTATAGCGCACGATTACATCATGCCGCCCATACCACCCATGCCGCCCATACCGCCAGCAGCACCTAAATCAGCTGCGTCGCTTTTCGGCAGGTCGGTCACCATGCACTCGGTGGTGATCATCAGACCAGCAACAGAAGCGGCGTACTGCAGAGCAGAACGGGTCACTTTAGTTGGGTCCAGGATACCCATATCGATCATGTTACCGTATTCTTCGGTAGCGGCATTGTAGCCGTAGTTGCCATCGCCCGCTTTCACGGTGTTAGCGACTACAGACGGCTCTTCGCCACAGTTCAGCACGATCTGACGCAGCGGAGCTTCCATTGCGCGCAGCGCAACTTTGATACCGACGTTCTGGTCTTCGTTCTGACCGCGCAGGTCGCTCAGTTTGGATGCTACGCGAATCAGCGCCACACCACCGCCGGCAACCACGCCTTCTTCTACCGCAGCACGGGTCGCGTGCAGGGCATCGTCAACGCGTGCTTTTTTCTCTTTCATTTCAACTTCGGTGGCTGCACCGACTTTGATAACTGCAACGCCGCCTGCCAGTTTAGCAACACGTTCCTGCAGTTTTTCACGGTCGTAGTCTGAAGTTGCTTCTTCAATCTGCTT
Source organism: Klebsiella sp. R390 (assembly GCF_051131745.1). Lineage (NCBI taxonomy): Bacteria > Pseudomonadati > Pseudomonadota > Gammaproteobacteria > Enterobacterales > Enterobacteriaceae > Klebsiella > Klebsiella sp. R390. The sequence continues at coordinate 2,270,606 of NZ_CP180445.1, forward strand.
ACGGATCTGAGCAACACGGCCCTGGATCGCAGCTTCTTCACCCACGCCATCGATGATGGTGGTGGTGTCTTTGTTGATCACAACGCGTTTAGCCTGACCCATATCTTCCAGGGTCGCTTTTTCCAGCTCCATACCGATCTCTTCAGAGATAACGGTACCGCCGGTCAGGGTTGCGATGTCCTGCAGCATAGCTTTACGACGGTCGCCGAAGCCCGGTGCTTTGACCGCTGCTACTTTCACGATGCCGCGCATGGTGTTGACCACCAGAGTCGCCAGCGCTTCGCCTTCAACGTCTTCAGCGATGATAACCAGCGGTTTGCCTGCTTTCGCAACGGCTTCCAGCACTGGCAGCATTTCGCGGATGTTGGAGACTTTTTTGTCAGCCAGCAGGATGAACGGGCTTTCCAGCTCAACAGCGCCAGTTTCCGGCTTGTTGATGAAGTATGGGGACAGGTAGCCGCGGTCGAACTGCATACCTTCAACCACGTCCAGTTCGTCTTCCAGACCGGTACCGTCTTCAACGGTGATCACACCTTCTTTACCGACTTTATCCATCGCTTCAGCGATCAGTTTACCTACGGTTTCGTCGGAGTTAGCGGAGATGGTACCAACCTGAGCAATAGCTTTAGAGTCAGAGCACGGTACGGACAGCGTTTTCAGTTCTTCAACAGCAGCAACGACAGCTTTGTCGATACCACGTTTCAGATCCATCGGGTTCATGCCAGCAGCAACGGCTTTCAGGCCTTCTGAAATGATCGCCTGAGCCAGTACGGTTGCGGTGGTGGTACCGTCGCCTGCAGCGTCGTTCGCTTTAGAGGCAACTTCTTTAACCATCTGCGCACCCATGTTTTCGAACTTGTCTTCCAGTTCGATTTCACGAGCAACGGACACGCCGTCTTTGGTGATGGTCGGTGCACCGAAAGATTTATCCAGTACCACGTTACGGCCTTTCGGACCCAGGGTCACTTTCACTGCATCTGCCAGTACGTTCACGCCGCGCAGCATTTTTACACGAGCGTCGTTACCGAATTTTACGTCTTTAGCTGCCATTTTTTCTATTCCTCAAATTCGTTCAGTTTCGCGCGCGAATTACGCTTCAACAATTGCCAGAATGTCGCTTTCAGACATGATCAGCACTTCTTCATTGTCGATTTTTTCCGACTTCACACCGTAGCCGTCGTTAAAAATAACGATGTCGCCAACTTTAACGTCCAGCGGCTGCACAGTGCCGTTCTCCAGGATGCGGCCCTTACCGACAGCGATGATTTCGCCACGAGTTGATTTGGCTGCTGCAGAACCGGTCAGAACGATGCCGCCTGCAGATTTGGTTTCAACTTCTTTACGTTTGACGATCACACGATCATGTAACGGACGAATACTCATTGATAGCTCTCCTTTGAGAAAGTCATTATCAGTTATGGGTGACACCGGCCCATATAAGGTTTTCCGGCTAGTGCCTGAGAGATGGGGGTAGGTTTTCCCGCTTCAAGGGGCAAAGTTAAAAAAAAATTTTTCCACGTGCGCTGACGCACAAAAACGGCCGCCGTCATAAGTAAAAACGATTGTGATACCATCGATTTTTTCGGGGACAGGATTGCATCATGAGTGGTTTGAAGCAGGAATTAGGTCTGGCTCAGGGAGTGGGGCTGCTTTCGACGTCGTTGCTTGGCACCGGGGTCTTCGCGGTTCCCGCGCTGGCAGCGTTGGTGGCGGGTGACAACAGCCTGTGGGCCTGGCCCGCGCTGATTTTGCTGGTCTTCCCGATTGCCATTGTCTTCGCCGTACTGGGTCGCCATTTCCCCAGCGCTGGCGGCGTCGCGCACTTCGTCAATATGGCGTTCGGTTCCCGTATGGAGCGCGTCACCGGCTGGCTGTTCCTGTCGGTCATTCCGGTGGGGCTACCTGCCGCCCTGCATATCGCCACCGGCTTCGGTCAGGCACTGTTTGGCTGGCATGACAGCCAGTTATTGTTGGCAGAGCTGGGCACTCTGGCCATCGTCTGGTGGGTTGGCTCCCGGGGCGCCAGCTCCAGCGCAAACCTGCAAACGCTGGTCGCGATCCTTATCGTCGCGCTGATCGCCGCCATCTGGTGGCGCGGTGGAATTCATCTTGCGCACATTCCCTTTCCGGCGGCGACGGAAATCGACCGCAGCCAACTTTTCTCTGCGCTGTCGGTGATGTTCTGGTGCTTTGTCGGTCTCGAAGCCTTTGCCCATCTGGCATCGGAATTTAAACGTCCGGAGCGCGATTTCCCCCGCGCACTGATGATCGGCCTGCTGCTGGCCGGGTCGGTGTACTGGGCCTGTACCGTGCTGGTTCTCCATTTTCATGCCTTCGGTGACGATATGGCTGCTGCCGCGTCGCTGCCGACCATCGTAGTACATTTATTTGGCGTGCAGGCGCTGTGGGTCGCCTGCGTGATCGGCTATCTCGCCTGCTTCGCCAGCCTCAATATTTATATCCAAAGCTTTGCCCGCCTGGTCTGGTCCCAGGCGCAGTACAAGCCCGAAAGCTACCTCGCACAACTCTCGCCTCAGCGTATTCCCCGCAATGCGCTTAATGCAGTACTGGGCTGCTGTGTCATCAGCACGCTGTGTATTTACTGGCTTGATATCAATCTCGACGCGCTGATCGTCTATGCCAACGGCATCTTTATCATGATTTATCTGCTGTGCATGCTGGCGGGCTGTCGGTTGCTACAGGGACGCTATCGGGTGCTGGCGGTCATCGGGAGCGGACTATGCCTGCTGCTGTTGACGATGGTCGGTTGGAAAAGTCTGTATGCCCTGGTGGTGATGGCCGCCCTTTGGTTGTGGCTGCCGAAGCGCCACCGACCTGCCGGGACGCCTCCATCTGCGATAAAAAACCCATAAAAAAAGCCGGACCGCGCGATGCGTATCCGGCTCATCTACTGTTGTGCCCGGCGATGGACGGCCGAGCTGAATAGCTTAGCGGTCGTCTTTGTGGTCCAGGCGGTCACGCTCTTCATCTTTGCGCTGGTATTCGCCGTCAAAGGTCTCACCACCACCGGTTCCGGCACTAAAACCACCGCCCGGCATCCGGTTAAAGCGTAAATGCGGCATTAGCTTCAGAGTCAGGTGTTTTTGCACCGGCGGCAGCAGGAGCAACAAACCGAGGAAGTCGGTAAAGAACCCCGGCAGCAACAACAACAAACCAGCAATGATCAGCGAGACGCTTTTGATCATTTCGGCCGCCGGGCTTTCCCCTGCCGCCATCTTCTGCTGCATCAGCATCAAGTTCTTGAAGCCCTGGTTACGCACCAGCGACATCCCGACCACCGAGCTAAAGATCACCAGAATCAGCGTCATCAGCACGCCAAGCACGTGGGCCACCTGGATGAAGATCGATATCTCGATGTAAACGTATAAAAAAATGGCAATAAACGGAATCCAACGCACCGGCGTCTCCTTCATTAGCGGCGGCCATTATCGGCCCCCGCAGTCATTAGTTTGCTTTTCGCATCACACCAATATTGGGCTAAAACACAACATTTCAATCTGTGGAAACGGTAATTTTTTCAAGAACGGTAAAGCGGTGACTCATTTCACATATTAATAATTCTTATACCCTGCAATACATAATAAGTGATCAAGGTTGCTGACATTCGCTATCATCAGCATATGATCGTGGGCACCGGGCCGATTAAGGAAATAATCTTCGGCAAGAAAATACGCTAAATCTCATAAATTCTGTGTATTTGGTGAATTCATTGGCAGCTTGAAAAAGAAGGTTCACATGTTAAACAACATTCGTATCGAAGAAGATCTGTTGGGTACCAGGGAAGTTCCAGCTGACGCCTACTATGGTGTTCATACTCTGAGAGCGATTGAAAACTTCTACATCAGCAATAGCAAAATCAGTGATATACCTGAGTTTGTGCGCGGTATGGTGATGGTGAAAAAGGCCGCTGCGATGGCCAACAAGGAGTTGCAAACCATTCCTAAAAGCGTCGCAAACACCATTATTGCCGCATGTGACGAAGTTCTGAATAACGGTAAATGCATGGATCAGTTCCCGGTTGATGTGTTCCAGGGTGGCGCGGGTACCTCCGTCAACATGAACACCAACGAGGTTCTGGCCAACATCGGCCTTGAGCTGATGGGCCATCAGAAGGGTGAATACCAGTATCTGAACCCCAACGATCACGTTAACAAATGCCAGTCCACCAACGATGCCTACCCGACCGGTTTCCGTATCGCCGTTTATGCCTCACTGCTGAAATTAACCGACGCCATCAACCAACTGGGCGAAGGCTTCCAGCATAAAGCCGTCGAATTCCAGGACGTCCTGAAAATGGGCCGTACCCAGCTGCAGGACGCGGTACCGATGACCCTCGGCCAGGAGTTCCATGCCTTTAACGTTCTGCTGAATGAAGAGACCAAATGCATTCTGCGCACCGCTGAACTGCTGCTGGAAGTGAACCTCGGCGCCACCGCCATCGGTACACGTCTGAATACTCCGGATGGCTATCAGCAGTTGGCCGTGCAAAAACTGGCGGAAGTCAGCGGCCTGCCGGTCATTCCGGCGGAAGACCTGATTGAAGCGACGTCAGACTGTGGGGCCTACGTGATGGTCCACAGCTCGCTGAAACGCCTGGCGGTGAAGCTGTCCAAAATCTGTAACGACCTGCGCCTGCTCTCTTCCGGTCCGCGCGCTGGCCTGAACGAAATCAACCTGCCAGAGCTGCAGGCGGGTTCATCTATCATGCCGGCCAAAGTTAACCCGGTGGTACCAGAAGTGGTTAACCAGGTCTGCTTTAAGGTTATCGGCAACGACACCACGGTCACTATGGCCTCCGAAGCCGGTCAGCTGCAGCTGAACGTCATGGAGCCGGTGATTGGCCAGGCCATGTTCGAGTCTATCCATATCCTGACTAACGCCTGCTACAACCTGCTGGAAAAATGCATCAACGGCATTACCGCCAACAAAGCAGTGTGTGAAGGCTATGTCTATAACTCGATTGGGATTGTCACCTACCTCAACCCGTTTATCGGCCACCACAATGGCGATATCGTCGGCAAGATTTGCGCCGAAACGGGCAAGAGCGTACGCGAAGTCGTGCTGGAGCGCGGGTTGCTCACCGAAGCGGAGCTGGACGACATTTTCTCTGCCCAGAACCTGATGCATCCGGCCTATAAAGCTAAGCGATATACCGATGAAAGCGAACAGTAAGCTTTCGGGTTAAACTACCAAAAGGCATGTCAGCAATGACATGCCTTTTTTGCATTCTTAGGTTTACCAAATCACAACAATTCAATATCAACTTGTTAAAAAACAAGGAAGGCGCATATGTTTGGAGCAGAACTCGTGGTTGTCCTGCTGGCTATCTATTTGGGAGCCAGGCTCGGCGGCATCGGCATTGGCTTTGCCGGTGGTCTGGGCGTGCTCGTCCTGACGCTCATCTTTCAAATTAAACCCGGCGCGATCCCTTTCGACGTCATTGAAATCATCATGGCGGTTATCGCCGCGATTGCTGCGATGCAGGTGGCCGGCGGCATGGACTATCTGGTCAGCCTGGCCGAGCGCATGCTCCGACGCCATCCCAAATACATCACCTTCCTTGCGCCACTGGTCACCTGGTTTATGACCGTTCTGGCGGGAACCGGACATACCGCATTCTCGACCCTGCCGGTGATTACCGAAGTGGCGAAAGAGCAAGGTATTCGCCCGTCCCGCCCGCTGTCTATCGCCGTTGTCGCCTCACAGATTGCGATTACCGCCTCGCCGATTTCCGCCGCGGTGGTCTTTTTTGCCGGGATCCTCGAGCCGCTTGGCGTCAGCTACCTGACGCTGCTGGCGATCTGTATTCCGGTCACGCTGATTGCCGTCATGCTCACCGCTGTGGTCTGTAACTTCCTCGGCTGTGAACTGAAAGACGATCCGATTTATCAGGAGCGCCTGGCAAAAGGTGAAGTGAGACTGCGCGGCAGTCAGGTGTTCGAACTGAAACCTCATGCAAAACGCTCCGTGCTGCTGTTTCTGGTCGGTATTGTCGCGGTGATGTTCTACGCCACGGCAATCAGCGATACCGTCGGACTGATTCAGAACCCGGTACTGCCGCGTAACGAAGCGATCGTGGTGTTCATGCTGACTATTGCGACGCTTATCAGCATCACCTGTAAAATCGATACCGGCGAAGTGCTCAACGCCAGCACCTTTAAATCCGGGATGAGCGCCTGTGTTTGCGTCCTGGGCGTCGCCTGGCTCGGCGATACCTTCGTCAAAGCGCATATCACCGATATCCAGGCCGTGGCCGGCGATCTGCTGCACAACTATCCGTGGTTGCTGGCGGTGGTGCTGTTCTTTGCGGCAACCCTGCTGTACTCCCAGGCCGCCACCACCAAAGCGTTGATGCCGGCGGCACTGCTGCTCGGCGTCACCCCGCTGACCGCTATCGCCTCGTTTGCCGCCGTCTCCGCGCTGTTCGTCCTGCCAACCTATCCAACGCTGCTGGCGGCGGTTGAGATGGACGATACCGGTTCAACGCGCATCGGCAAATATGTCTTTAACCACGCGTTCCTGATCCCTGGGGTGATTGCCATTACCCTGTGCGTCATTCTGGGATTCATCTTCGGCGGCATCATGCTGTAAATCTGCTTAAATTCGGGCCAGTTCCTGGCCCGTTTCATTAATCCTCCACCTTGCGTGCTATAGTGCCTCTTTTCGCTGATACGAGGTTCACGATGACTACGCCTGATGCTGTTGTTGTTCTCTGTACCGCGCCCGATGAAGCCACCGCCCAGGATCTGGCGGCAAAAGTGCTGGCAGAAAAGCTCGCCGCCTGCGCCACCCTCCTGCCTGGCGCAACGTCCCTCTACTATTGGGAAGGGAAGCTGGAACAGGAGTATGAAGTTCAAATGCTGCTGAAAACCGACCTGGCTCACCAGCAGGCCTTACTGGAATGCCTGAAGGCTCATCACCCGTATCAAACGCCCGAACTCTTGGTTTTACCCGTTACCCACGGAGACACTGATTACCTCTCATGGCTCAACGCATCATTACGCTGATTCTGCTGCTTTGCAGCACATCCGCTTTCGCCGGGTTATTTGACGCCCCTGGTCGTTCTAATTTCGTTCCTGCGGATCAGGCTTTTGCTTTTGATTTCCAGCAGAACCAGCACGACGTCAATCTGACCTGGCACATCAAGGATGGTTACTACCTCTATCGCCAGCAGATCAAACTGACGGCGACAGAGGCCACACTCGTCGAACCGACGCTGCCGCCGGGCACCTGGCATGAAGACGAGTTTTACGGCAAGAGCGAGATCTATCGCCAGAGCCTGAGCGTACCAGTGACCTTCAGCCAGGCGGCAAAAGACGCGACGCTCACCGTCACCTACCAGGGCTGCGCCGACGCCGGTTTTTGCTACCCACCTGAGACCAAAATCGTCCCGCTTCGCGCAGTGCTGGCGATCTCCGGCAATGAATCAACGCCGGCTCCGGCAGCGCATCCTGCCGTCAGGCAGCCGAAATTTAATCCGCCTCTGCCGGTAGAGAAACGCCCGGAGCTGGTCGCCAAAACCGCGCCACCGGCCCAGCCGAAGCCGACACAGGAGACGCGCGATGCCGGCGATGATCCGGCCAGCCTGCCCTTCTCTGCCCTTTGGGCGCTGCTGATCGGCATCGGCATCGCCTTCACGCCGTGCGTCTTGCCGATGTATCCGCTGATCTCCGGCATAGTGCTCGGCGGTAAACAGCGGCTGTCCACCGCCCGGGCGTTGCTGCTGGCGTTTATCTACGTCCAGGGGATGGCGCTGACCTACACCGCGCTGGGCCTGGTGGTTGCCGCTGCCGGTTTACAGTTCCAGGCGGCGCTGCAGCACCCCTATGTGCTGATTGGCCTCTCGGTGGTCTTTATCCTGCTGGCGCTGTCGATGTTTGGGCTGTTTACCCTGCAACTCCCCTCAGCCGTGCAGACCCACCTGACGCTGATGAGTAATAAACGCCAGGGCGGTTCCCCCGGCGGTGTCTTTGCAATGGGGGCCATTGCCGGGCTGATCTGCTCACCCTGCACCACCGCACCGCTCAGCGCCATCCTGCTGTATATTGCCCAGAGCGGTAATCTGTGGCTCGGTGGCGGCACGCTGTATCTCTATGCGCTGGGCATGGGGCTGCCGCTGATCCTCGTGACCGTTTTTGGCAACCGTCTGTTGCCGAAGAGCGGGCCGTGGATGGGCCACGTGAAGAGCGCATTTGGTTTTGTGATCCTGGCGCTGCCGGTCTTTTTACTGGAGCGTATAGTCGGTGAACCCTGGGGGCTGCGCCTGTGGTCGCTGCTGGGCGTAGCCTTCTTTAGCTGGGCTTTTATTACCTTGCTCGGCGCCACCCGTCCGTGGCTGCGCATCGCGCAAATCATGATGTTCGGCGCTGCGCTGGTCAGCGCTCGCCCGCTGCAGGACTGGGCATTTGGTGCGCCCGCTGCGCAACAACAGGCGCACCTCGCTTTTACACGCATCAGCAACGTCGCCGAACTCGATCAGGCTCTGGCGCAAGCAAAAGGCAAGCCGGTGATGCTCGACCTGTATGCCGACTGGTGCGTAGCCTGCAAAGAGTTCGAGAAATACACCTTTAGCGCCGCAGAAGTACAACAGGTCCTGAAAGGGACCGTTCTGCTGCAGATCGATGTGACGAAGAACAGCGCCGACGATGTGGCATTGCTGAAGCACCTGCAGGTGCTCGGCCTGCCCACGATTCTGTTCTTTAATACACGGGGAGAAGAACAGCCCGCGCAACGTGTGACCGGGTTTATGGATGCAGCCGCATTCAGCGCCCATTTGCGTGATTGGCAACCGTGAACGACACTTTAGGAGGAAAAATGGAGGAGAAGACCGTGCAACGTGAAGATGTCCTGGGTGAAGCTATACAAATTCTCGAAATCGAAGGTATTGCCAACACCACGCTGGAAATGGTCGCCGAACGCGTCTCTTACCCGCTCGATGACCTCAAACGTTTTTGGCCCGATAGCGAAGCACTGCTGTACGATGCACTACGCTATCTCAGCCATCAGGTTGACGTCTGGCGTCGGCAGCTGTTGCTCGACGATTCGCTTACGCCAGAACAAAAGCTGCTGGCTCGCTACGGCGCATTGACCAAATGCGTGAGCAACCATCGCTATCCCGGCTGCTTGTTTATCGCCGCCTGCACCTTTTTCCCGGATGCACAACATCCTGTCCATCAACTGGCGGAACAGCAAAAGCAGGCCTCGCTGGCCTATACTCACGAGCTGCTGACTCTGCTGGAAGTGGACGATCCGGCGATGGTCGCCAAACAGATGGAGCTGATCGTCGAAGGCTGCCTGAGCCGTATGCTGGTCAAACGTAGCCAGGAAGATGTCGATACCGCTCAGCGACTGGCAGAAGATATTCTGCGCTTTGCCCAATGCCGGAGCGGCGGTGCATTAACCTGATAGTGGTCGGCAGTTCGTTGTTTCGCGCCCCTGCATCTCAAGGCGACGCCCGTTGGTGAGTAAACGAGGAATGAACGGCCGACTAACACAGATGCAACTTGATATCTGCAGCGTATAATCCCCTTACATCACTCTGTCTACCGGGATTGAAATGCGACGTCTCCTTTGGGCTGCCATCATCGGGCTGTGTCCGTCATTGCTCCAGGCAGCACCACTTCAAGGGTTTTCTTTCGCCTATAAAGACTGGGAAGTCGCCTGCGATAACACCGGCACCTGCCGGGCTGCGGGTTATGGCGTCAACATCGGTGAAATTAGCGTCCTGCTGACCCGTGACGCCGGCGCCGGGCAGCGCGTAAACGCCCAGGTGACCTTCGCCCAGACCGATAATGATATTCCCTCCGATGCCACGGTAAGCCTGCTGATCGACAATCAGGATCGCGGTACCCTGGAGGCGAAAGACGACAGCCACTTCCGTTTCGATAGTACCCAGACCACCGCGCTGATTGAGGCGCTGGAGCACAGCCGTCAGATCGAAATCTCTCTCAATGGCCAGCGTAAGCCGCTCTCCAGCGCTGGCAGCAGCGCAGTATTCCTGAAGATTGATGAGTTTCAGCAACGCCTGGGGACCGCTGATGAGCTAGTCCGCAAAGGCGATGCCGACGATAGCGGCACGCTTAACGCCCTTCCTGCTCCGGAAATTATCGCCGCCCCAACGCTACACAACGCATCAGCCGAACCGTTGACGGCAAAACAGCGCCAGAAGCTGTTGCCAGCGCTCGTCCCGCAGCTGAACAGCCGCTGTGACGACTGGCAGAACAACGCAATTCCAGCGCAGGAGCGCCAGATAACATCTACGCCGCTGGATAAAAGCCATTCGCTCATTCAGGCACTGTGCTGGCGTGCAGCCTATAACGACGGCTACGCGATGTGGGTGGTGGATAACGCCCTGCGTACCCCGCCAGTCGCCATTACCACCGACGCCTCCAGCTACGCCGACGGGGTGATCACCTTCTTCAATAAAGGCCGCGGCATCGCCGACTGCGTCAGCGGCGAAGAGCGGGTCTGGGACGGTACCGCCTTTGTTCAGAGTCTGAAATACAGCACCGGCATGTGCCGGGAAATCACGCCCGGTGGCACCTGGATGTTGCCAACCTTCGTCAGCCAGGTTCGGCCAAAACAACAGAAAGAGGCCGATAACATTGCGCTGAAGGCGCTGTATAACGCGGTGTTGAAAGAGCAGAAGGCCAACCCTGAGCTGGCATTAAAAAAGGTGGCCGAGCAGTTCCCCCTGACCGGGCATATCACCAACTTCACGCTGACCTACGCGGATGACTCCCTGGTGTCGACCAACAAACCCGCTGTAGATATCAGCGACGATGAATGGCAGGCGTTCCTCCACTCCGATATCGATGCCGACTCAGAAAACGGCAAGGTCAGCTTTACGCTTGTCGATCTGGATAACGACGGCAAGCGCGATTTAATTATCGACAGCTACATCGGCGGCACCGGGCTGTTCAGCTATACCGGGGTACTGAGACGTGGTGACAGCACGTTTGATAGCGTCGATAGAGGCGATAGCGACGACGACGATGATTTTGACGCCGGAGTGCCCGGGGCGCTGTTTTCACTCAACGGGCGCGGCGCCAATCAGTGGAACCAATGGGTCAGAATCAACGGCCAGGTGTACGCGTTGTGGTACAACGGCCAGTTTGGCGAGGACAATCTTTATCTGCTGCGCCCCTTCAGCCCGACCGACAGAACGCCGGCGGTGACGATTCGCTATCGTTACGCGCTGAAAACCCTGAGCTCGCCGGAACAGGGTCAGCCGCTCTCCCCGCCCCTGAATGCCCAGGACCAGGCAGACCTGCTCAAGTCGCTGGATCTGATGCAAAGCAATCTGCTGAAAGATAAAAAAGGCAAAGCTGAGGATGAGCCAATCTGCCCGATCCCCCCCGGCACCTCATCTGATGAAGCAGATAATTACTACAGCGGCGTGGCCTCTTACTATGTCTATGAAACGGTGGCCTATATTCCCGTCTGGATCGCCGGAAAATGCTTTATCGGTACGGTGATTAGCCATCACGGTACCTATCGTCACGGCGTCGATGCCGAGATCATGATCAGCTCCCCCCGCGAAGATGAAGACGTCATCGGCGGCTACACCATTTCCGGCGTGCGCCATGTGATCTCAGCCATCAGCGGCTGGAAGCCCCGTGAAGGCGACAACGGAATGATGTGATAAGCCGCCAAAATGCCCCTTTTGCGACGTAACTGCCGCAAAGTTAAGCAATCAGCAGGAAAATCAAGAAATTTGGTTGACGCACAGAGTGGATTACGGTTTAATGCGCCCCGTTGCCCGGATAGCTCAGTCGGTAGAGCAGGGGATTGAAAATCCCCGTGTCCTTGGTTCGATTCCGAGTCCGGGCACCACTATTTAGAAGAACCCGCCTATGGCGGGTTTTTTGCTTTCTGCGATGCGGACTCTCCATCGAACTCCGTTCGATTATTCGCGGCAGGCCGCTCACCCCTTCGGGGCCAGCGCGACAGGCGCGCTGTTCAAACGCCTTCGGCGTTAGTCCGAGTCCGGGCACCACTAATTTAAAGAAACCAGCCTAAGGGCTGGTTTTTTGCTTTCTGCGATACGGACTCTCCATCGAACTCCGTTCGATTATTCGCGGCAGGCCGCTCACCCCTTCGGGGCCAGCGCGACAGGCGCGCTGTTCAAACGCCTTCGGCGTTAGTCCGAGTCCGGGCACCACTATTTAGAAGAATCCGCCTATGGCGGTTTTTTTGCTTTCTGCGATGCGGACTCTTCATCGAACTCCGTTCGATTATTCGCGGCAGGCCGCTCACCCCTTCGGGGCCAGCGCGACAAGCGCGCTGTTCAAACGCCTGCGGCGTTAGTCCGGGTCCTGGCACCACTCGCCGCAAAATGAAAAAGCCCCAGCAATAAAACACCGGGGCTTTTATGATACTTTCAAATTAATATCTAACATTAATCAACTTAATTATTTAATACTACTGCTAAAGATGTACATGTTTTCACAGGATATATCGGTACTTCAGATGCTGCTATCCTCCTGAAATCCTAGTAGACAAATTTCTATCCTGTTTATTTCATTGAGAATTATCCTTACGACGTTTCTCAATTAAGTACATCGCCCGCGCGATATATACTCTTTGATGCGTTGCCTTACTATCTTCGCTATCTTTTGGTTGCCATAACAGCTACCAATCGAACCGCGAAATAACTTTCAACAACAAGGCCTTACATCATCGCGCCATCGTCCACATTATGCGATTGTAGAGCTTTACTACGTGGCCTTAAAACCTCTTCACACATGGCATAAACTTTCTGCTCAATGCTGAAGAGCCCAAACAACAATTACTTCGTGGCCTTTATCGCATCTGACTTACTTTATCAGGTAAGTTTTACCTGATAAATCATACCGGTTATAACACTCTAACTAAATTAATTCCTTACCGGCCATAAGGTCAATCTACTCGTTATTAACCCACTGTCAATACTGTGTTTTAACACAGTGTTTATTAGGCAATTCGTCCCTGTATCACACGTAATAATTCCGGCTCACTGACCTTTGGTTTGATGCACCCACGGCAAGACTGATACGGGAATTTTTAGTGCAGATATTCGCGCTAAACCGCTGACCCCTTCCCCCTTTCCCTTCCGGGCCAACCCGACGGCCAGACTCCCGGACTTTAGCAAAAGTAACTCAGGGAGGAGAGCACACCATCCCCCCTATAGCCCCTTACAGGGTCGTCCTTATGCCAGAAAATATGACGTGAGCCCTAGTGCGTAAAATGGTTCATCACACAAGCGTAGCGTGGTGAAAACTGGTCACCAATGATCACCGTTTCGCTATCAATGCGTTTGACCATATACAGCTTATCCGCACGCTCATAGGCATCAAAGAAAAGATAATCGATAGCATCTGGCGCATTATCATCCGGCGACTTTTCACGACCTGATGGATTGATGTTATATACTCCCGCCGCGTGCCCCAGTGGCCGGGAATAGCGAAAGAAAAGCTTACGGTTAACAACATACTGGCCGCCTTCAGCTTTAAGCGCTCCCTGTACAGACAAGGAAAAATCACCGGAGTGATAGCTGGTAATCAACAAAATCCCCTCAAGATCCATCTTTGATTTATGTATATCAAGGGATGAGCTGAATTCAGATGAACAGGAAAAGCTAATTTCATTTTTTTTGGCATCACGGCTTACCAGTAAAAATGCTATCACCGCCCCTCCAATAATGATGATCACCAGTGACCAAAACAATGGCGACAGATCCCTCTCAGTCTTCATACCACTCCTCGCGATGATGATACTGACTATGGCAATAGTAATAGCCATTGTTGCGCCCACACTCGGCAGCAAATTTCCAGTTTATCAGGTCATGATTACTGGCCCAGGCATTGAGATACAGGTCCTTTTTCACAGAACAGTCCGGTGCAATCCCGGTATCCTCAAAAATATCCTGAGCACTTTTATCCGTAATATTGTCGGTACTGGCATTCCCGAGAATATGAATCTGGCATTGTTGCCACTCGATGGTCCTCAGGACAGAAACGTCAATCATAGGAATGTTATTGGGTATCCAGGTCCACCAATATGTTGCCAGCACCGCAATGCTGGTAATTAATCCCGTCAGTCCGATCGCCCAGCGGCTTACTTTCCTTCTGTGCTCTTTTACGTTACCGGCACCAACAGCGAGTCCCTCATCGTTTTCAGGAGCTTCCAGCAACTGAAAATTAATACCAAACTCGCCGATTTTGAATCCTATTCTAGGCACCGTCACAATCACCTCAGCCGGATGGCCAATAGCGGTAATCACTTTACGTATAAAAGAGATATGCTGATTCAGATTCGCATCCGTGGCCCTGGCACCATTACGTTGAAAAACATTCAGCAGTACTTCATCGCGTGTGGACACTTCACTACCGTTTTGCAACAAATAAAGTAGTAATTGTGATGCGACATTATTGAGCGTGCCTGTCTTCCCGGACCCAACGTCTTTTAACGAATTCTTTTGCGGCCTGAACACAATCCCGCCGTCAATTATCACAGATTTAATCTTGCATATTGGGATATGAGAAACCAATGATGTCTCCTTGATACAGGAATCTCCCTGAATAAATGATTGAGGCGTAAGCATATCACAATTCATTTATAATTTTTGTGTTTGCCAAAGATCGCTTTATTATCTACTTAATAACATTTAATTAACGCCAGACTCATGACTGAATACTCTGCATGCAAAAAGTGGCTATCTTATTGTCACCCCTACACTTTGATCTCACTATTTTTATTTACAAAGAATTTATAAATACCTGAAGATGAGGATGTGCTGATAAATAAAAATCACAATGACAGATAAAAAAACCATAAAAACACATAAATACAGGACATAACACCAATGAAAGCATATAAAATAAGCTGACATCGCATAAAAACGCATCACAACAACGTTGCCACAACAGGTTCCCCTGAGTTTGATTCAACCCCTAACTTTGCATTGCCTCATTTTCTTAGCGACTTAATATAGGTCACCGAAACGATGCACATGGCAGCTCATGATAATGGCACTTTAATTATTTACCGGCTGACAAACACACCACCTTCGCCAGAAGGTGTAAAGAAACTGACGTGACCATTCGCTAAAAAGGTATTTCTGGCGAAGAAATATCTTTTGGAGAAGCATCGTTGTAATAACCCAAAACAGAAACAAGGTTAGAATGAACATGAATATGAAAAATGTAGCTGTCGCCTGTGCGCTGATGGCCGGTATGACAATGACTGCAACCTCTGCTTTCGCGGCAAAAAATGTTGACCCGACCAATGGTAAAATTCAGTTTAGCGGCACTCTGGTCAACTCTGCATGCGGTCTGGCTCCCGAATCCAGCCCGGTACAGGTTAATTTTGGTGAAATCCCGACATCGCAATTAAAAGACAATCAACGTGCCGGAACTAAGCATGCAAAAATTATGCTGCAGGGTTGCGATACTACCGTCGCTAAAACGGCAACCGTGACTTATACCCCGGCAACCATCGACCCTGACAATGCCGCCCTCGCCGCCTTCACCTCCGGTACTGCTCATGGCGCAGGTATTGGCATGATTGACAGCGGTAACCAGGACGTGAAATGGGGCGAAGCAGCATCCCAGGTCAATATTACTGATGGCGAAACCGATATCGACTTCGTTGCTTATTTGCAGGCAAATAACGCCTCCGATACCGTAACCCCGGGTGACTTTGAGTCCACCGTGAACTTCCAGATCGATTACCAGTAACGATATCGGGCAGGTGCCTCAGTGCACCTGCTCAGAACGTTTTATCAATGCGATAAAGGGAGTGCGGTGATGCCTGGATGGCGAATGCTCTTGCTTTTTATTCTCCTTCCATCGGCATGGACTCTGGCGAATACCGGCAACATCGCCAACACGCCGGGGAAAATGCATTTGCAGGGAACAATAGTCGAAGCCGCTTGTTATCTTGATCATCATGACCAGGATCTCACAGTGGAATTCAATAATATTTCAGCAAGAGATATTAGCGGTTCACCTAAAAATATTTCAGCGCATGATTTTAGCATTCACTTACTGGGATGTTCATTAGGTGATTCACAACATCCTGGAAGTATATTTCATAGTGCCAGCATTACTTTTTATAGCGTCTCAGAACGCCAGAGCAAAGATCATTTAAGTGTCGAAACTGATGCTGGATATTTATCAATCATGATATTTGATAAATATGGCAACCCCATTCAACCTGGAGTTCCCTCGCCAGATTATACGCTCAACCCAGGGAAAAATACGCTCAGATTTACCGCGCATTTAATTTCCGAGGATGGACATATCAGCTCCGGTGAATTCAACGCCAACATGCATTTTGTTGTGAATTATCTCTAAGCAGTTCTGGTAATAAAGGTCCTGAAAGTGAGTACAAAAGATGACTAGTCTGAATACATCCAAAACGCTTCTGGCACTTTTTATTACTCTGGCCTGTTCTTCTCCAGCCACCGCTGACGATGCCGTAGAGTTCAATACTGCCGTACTGGATGCCAGCGACCGACAAAATGTTGATTTACAGCGTTTTTCAGAAGGTAATTATGTCGCTCCGGGTGATTATTTACTGGATGTGCACATCAACGGCCAGGAGATCGCTCAGCAGCAGATCCACTACATTACCGATGTCGACCACCCGCATAAAACACTGGCCTGCCTCACCGCAGAACAACTCGGCCTGTTAGCGCTAAAGGAAGAGGCGCTGACATACATCCAGGCGCGTTCTGAACGCTGCCTCGACATCTCGCACTTACCCGGTATTGTGCTGAACAATAGCGCCGGAGTCCTGGATATCACCATTCCCCAGGCGTGGATGAAATACAGCGACCCAAACTGGACGCCGCCAGAGCGTTGGGACAACGGTATCACCGGGCTCATTTTTGACTACAACCTGTCTGGGCAGGCAACCCGCTATCAGCAGGATAGCGGCAGCTACCAGTCCCTGTCCGGTTATGGTCAGACGGGATTTAACATCGGTGCCTGGCGTTTTCGTAGCCAGTATCAAGCTAATTACACCTCCGATACGCAAGGCACACGCTTCGACTGGGATCAGTTTTACGCCTATCGTCCACTGCCCATGCTGGCGGCAAAGCTCATGCTTGGCGAAATCTATCTGAACTCACAGCTCTTTGACTCCATTCGCTTTACTGGAGCTAACCTTGCCAGCGATGAGCGTATGCTGCCGCCGAATTTGCAGGGCTATGCTCCGCAGGTGCACGGTATTGCCAGAAGTAATGCCAAAGTGACGGTAAGCCAGCAACAACGCGTGATTTATCAAACCACCGTCCCTGCCGGGCCCTTCAATATCGAAGACTTACGTAGCTCAGTCCGCGGTACTCTGGATGTCCGGGTGGAAGAACAGGATGGGACAGTACAGACCTTTCAGGTCAATACCGCGGATATCCCCTACCTGACGCGCCCGGGCTATGTACGTTACAACACCTCGGTCGGGAAACCTTCCCGCTACAATCACGACCTTCAGGGGCCTACTTTTTACAGCGGTGACTTCTCATGGGGGGTCAGCAACGCCTGGTCTCTGTATGGCGGCGCGCTGTTAACCGGTAATCGCTACAACGCCTGGTCTCTGGGGATAGGGCGTGACCTGAGCCTGCTTGGCGCACTCTCGGCGGATGTCACCCAGTCGATAAGCCGGGTAAAAGATCAAAACCAGCAAAAAGGATTGTCCTTCAAGCTCAGCTACGCCAAGACCTTTGACGAGTACAACAGCGCCATTACCTTTGCCGGATATCGTTTTTCCCAGCGAAATTTCCGCTCTTTCTCGCAGTTCCTCGATGAGCAGTATGAGAACAACGACAGCTCCGGGCGTGAAAAAGAGATGTATACCCTTACCGGGAATAAAACTTTTTTTGCCGACGACCCGCGCCTTGCTACCACGCTATATCTGACCTATTCCCACCAGAACTACTGGGATCGGCGCTCGCAAGACCGCTATGGCCTGTCCGTCGGGCATACCTTCTCGCTCGCCGGAGTGGAAGGGGTCAGTGCTAACCTTGCGGCGTATCGTTCTGAATACCAGGGAAAGCGCGATGACAGTCTTTCTCTGTCCCTGTCCATCCCGTGGCGAGACGGGCGCTCGACAGAGTATCAACTACAAAACAGCGGCAACCGGACCAGCCAGATGGTTTCCTATGCGGATAACCGCGATCGTAATAACCCATGGCGCATACGTGCAGGTCTGTCAGATGAGGGGCGAACGGCCTTTGATGGCTACTATCAGCACCGCAGTATGATGGCGGAACTGGAGTCCAACGTCAGCTGGCAACAGGATCGCTACCTTTCCGTCGGGGGAACCGTCCGCGGTGGTTTTACCGCCACGCGGCACGGTGCCGCTCTGCACATCAGCCAGGCCTCGATGAATACCGCACGTGTGATGGTCGATACCGATGGGGTCGCCAACGTCCCGCTCAATGGCGAACAGGCACACTCAAACCGCTATGGGATTGCGGTCGTGCCAGACATCGTCAGCTACAACAGCTTCGATACCCGCATTGACGTCGATGCCATGGATGAAGATATCGCCGCCACCAAAGCGATTGTCACCAGCACGCTAACGGAAGGAGCCATCGGCTACCAACGCTTTGCCGTGGCGCAAGGGGAAAAGATGATGGCCATGCTGCGCCTTGCCGACGGTTCGCCCCCTCCTTTTGGCGCAGAAGTGTTTAATGCCAACGGCGTCAGCGTCGCCATGGTCATGGACAACGGTGAAAGCTGGATCGCTGGCGTTAAACCGGATGAAACACTCTCCGTTGTATGGGGCGGCCGGACGCAGTGTCACCTGCAGGTTCCCCGACAAATCAACCCGCAGGGCAATGTCTTACTGCCTTGCCAATTCTCTCAACCAGCAAAATGAATAGCGTGATGAAAAAACAATCTTATTTATCTGTCCGGCGTTGGCTGATGTCCGTTACATGCGGCCTGCTACTGGCCGCCGCCGTCGATTCCGCCTGGGCGGGCGTTGCCCTTGACCGCACCCGACTCATCATCAACGGGAACGATCGCTCGGTGAGCGCTAATTTATCGAATACCAGCCCCACGACCCCGTTCCTTGCGCAATCCTGGGTAGAGGATGCCAGCGGCGCCAAAGTGACATCGCCGCTGATGGTACTCCCGCCTTTACAGCGCATTAATGGCGGCCAGAAAGGGATTGCCCGCGTCACTAAAACCAGTGGGATTACCGCGTTACCGCAGGACCGCGAAAGCCTGTTCTACCTAAACGTGCGCGAAATTCCCCCCAAGCCAGATAAACCCAATGTGCTGCAGCTAGCGATGCAGTCCCGCATCAAACTGTTCTATCGCCCTGCCGCCATTGTGCCGCAGGAGCCAGGTGCGGTGTGGCAAAACCAGGTGGTGTTTCACAAAAAAGGGCGCCAGTGGTCGGTGGAAAATCCGACCCCCTACTTTGTGACCGTGATTGGGCTCAGTCGCAAACCTGAAGCAGAAGGCAGTGGCAGGTTGACGAACTTCCCGGGAATGATGGTGGCCCCCAAATCCTCGATGGATTTCAACGTCACCGATACCAGCATCAGCCAGTTCACCATGATGTACGTGAATGATTTTGGCGGTCATCCGGAACTCAAATACCGCTGCACAGGCGACACCTGCCGGGCATTGCCGGCCGCTCAGCAGCCCAGGTAACACGCGTAATCGGGGATTCGATAATGAAAAAGCATCTATGCGCGCTGCTGCTGGCCGGCTACGCCTGCGCCATTCAGGCCGATAACGGCCGCCGGGATATGAGCCATGTCTCTGGCGAATATGGCAACGTTCACTTCCACGGGCGTGTTTATGTTTCTCCGTGCGTGCTGGACATGGCATCGCGTGACCAAAGCATCGACCTCGGGGAGATTTCCGCCAGGGCTTTTCATCAGGCAGGCGATCGTAGCCACCCGGTTCTGGTGACCTTAAATCTCAACGATTGTCTGAAAGGGTCGGGCCACAAGCTCCAGGATGTTGCCGGGCAAACCTCTGCCGCCCCGCTGTTCGCGCACAGTGCAACCGGGCAAGGGGTGTCATTAACGTTAATGGCGGAGAGCGCGCCAGCGAATAGCGATCTCGCGCGTATTCATGGTGATGTCCAGGGTGCGGGTATCCGCGTGATGAATGAAGGCCAACAGCTTATCCATCTCAGCCAGCCACAACGCATGTGGATCGTTAAACCTGGCAATAATGCGATTCACTTTCTCGCCGCGCTGGAATCAACCGGGACGGAGGTCAGCGCGGGTGAGTTTCACGGATTAGTCAGACTGCAGCTGGAGTATTTATGACCGTATTTATCAACGCGCTGCTCGGCTCGGCGTTATTGCTCAGCCCTCTGGCCGCGTCAGCATTCACGCAAGGGGAAGGTGAGCCGCAGGGAGGAATGCCGCATCAGTATGATATCGAACTGAAATCATTAGATATGAGCAAAAACCATATCGGTGGCCGGACTAACCCTTTCACCTGGAATCTGAACGGCCAGTATACGGTCAATTTCCACTGCCCCCTGGAGAATATTCGCCGGGGAGCTATCCATTACTCCACGCTTTCGACCATGCCGCTCTCATCAGAGGGGCCTAATCGCTATCGCCTGAATGAATATCTGGACGTTGAAGTGTCGGTGTGGATTGCCGGAAATTACCGCGACTACGTCCGGGCCCCCTTCACCAATGTCTCCAATCGCCTGACCAACAATTCGTGTTCGACGCGCACGGGTGTCGCGAAAGTCAGGAACGTGGAAAGCGGCTCCAAAGGGAAAGTGGTCTTTATCGTCACCAAACCGATTATTAACGGCATCAACATCGCCTCTCAGTCCCTGCTCGACGTAGCGGGACGCATGGGCACGGCCGGCCCCACGCCGACCACGTCCATTTCTCGCGTGGTGATTAAATCCGGGATTATTACCGTACCGGACAAATGCACCTTTAACCGCGGTGACAAAATCACGATTGAATTCGGTAACTTACCCGGCTCTGGCGATAAGCTCAACGGCACCAACTTTAGCAAATCCATCCCCATCCATGTTGAATGCGAGGGCGGGAGTTTTGACCAGGGCGCGCTGAATATCAATCTGGCGGTCCAGACCAGTACCGCCTCCGGAACCGCCAGTTTCAACAACCAGTTTCTCGGCACGCTGAGTAACGGACAAAAGCGCGACGATCTCGGCATCATCCTCAAAGAGGAAAGCGGCCGCACCGTAGTACCCAATCAGTTCTATAACGTCAAAGGGTTCTATCAAAACCAGGGGGACTGGAATCTCACCGCCGCGCCTGTCGCCAATCCCGGGGTCGGCAGTGTGAAAGAGGGGGAATTTGAAGCCTCTGCCACCGTCGTGGCACAGTTTCAGTGAGGTACCTGATGACATACCGGATATTCATGACGTTACTCCTGCTACTGCCCGTCCGTACCGTCATGGCGGACACCAAACTCGTTGGCGGCGATATGCATTTTCACGGCACCGTCATGGCGCTGGCCTGCAGCCTTGCGCCCAACACAGACAAAATTGAAGTTGATTTCGGCCATATCGCCGTGAAAGACCTCTACCTGACCGGGCGCAGCCAGCCACACGCATTCACCCTCTCATTGCGGGATTGTAATCCCGACGTTTTTGCCACCTTGTCCGTCACCTTTAACGGCACGGAGAATGCGAACTTGCCCAACCACCTGGCGTTAAATTCCGCGGGGTCAGGCAGCGCATCCGGCATCGCCATTGGACTGAGTGAGGAGAATGGGACCGGTATTCAACTGGGTCAAAGCACTTCCCGCCAGACCATAACCGAAGGTCCCATGGAGTTAACCTTCCTGAGCTGGGTGGCCGCAGAGCCCGAGGCCCTGAAAAACCAGACCATCGAATATGGTCCTTTCAGCGCCAGTGGAACCTGGACCCTGAATTATCAATAGCATGAGTATTCTTTTTTCTCCGACACGCTCCCCGGCACGCCGCGTTCTGATGGGCCTGAGCCTGGCATTCTGGGGAGCCGCGCTCCCTCTTTACTGGCCCAATAACGGAGGAAGTGGCCTCTCGCTACCGCTGAATATCATCGCCTGGCTCTATGTCGCGCTGGTGATGGGAGGCGT
This sequence comes from Klebsiella sp. R390, assembly GCF_051131745.1. Lineage (NCBI taxonomy): Bacteria > Pseudomonadati > Pseudomonadota > Gammaproteobacteria > Enterobacterales > Enterobacteriaceae > Klebsiella > Klebsiella sp. R390. The sequence continues at coordinate 2,292,694 of NZ_CP180445.1, forward strand.
CTCCTGGGTGTTACGCCGCCCCCCATGGCGCATCACCACGCCACTGCGCTTTATGTTCGCGGGCACCCTCCTGCTGACGGCGCTGTGTTTGCTGACGGCGGCTATCTGGCGCGCAGAAGCTACACTCGTCGCCGGCGCGCTCATCGGCGGAACCCTCTTTTACCTGGTGCTGCTGCAGATACCGCTCACCGGAAAGACGCTGACCGCCCTGCTTTTAATGCTGTGGGGAGCCTGTCTGATCCAGTGCCTGGTGTTTATTATTCAGTACCTGCATCTGCCTCTTGCACAACTCTGGGCGTTCCCGGCATGGCGGGAGACTCGGCCGTATGGCATTTTCCAGCAGGTCAACCTGATGGCCAGCTTCACGGCCAGCGGCACGCTGATCTCCGCCATCCTGGCCCTGCGAACCGGCCCCCGATATCGCATCGCCATCGGTCTGGGCATGCTGCTGATGGGATTTGTGGTGCACGGGTGCCAGTCGCAAACCGGATACCTGGCCCTGTTTATCGGCTGGTCCCTGCTGCTGCTGGTGTTTCCTGCACGCCAGCCGTTGCTCCGGTTATTGCTGCTTCTGTTACTGGGGATCGCCGCCGGCGAAGCCGTTCACCGCCTGTTGTCCGTCGCAACAATTGACCATCTGACGTCCTCCTCAACACGCTGGGAGATCCTGCGCTTTTCGTGGGCGCTGATCGCCCGTCATCCCTGGCTGGGTTCCGGGGTCGGCAGCTTTCCTTCCCTGTTCCTGACGCAGTTTGGCCACACCGGGCTGAGCCGGATTTCGCACCCGCACAACGAGTTGATACTGTGGTGGGTGGAAGGTGGCATTGTCGGGCTACTCGGTGTTGCCTGTTTTATCACCGGCGGCCTCTGGCTCTGGCTGACTGGCAATATCTGGCGCCGTGCCTGTTTACTGGCCGGGACTCCGGTCTTAATTCATATGCTGACGGAATACCCCGTCTGGCAATCAACACCGCACTGGCTGCTGCTGATCATCCTGGTACGCTGCGCCGATCGCCCGGTTCAGGGAAAACGACTCAGCGGGACCGCGACGGCGACGATCCGCATTACAACACTAATCCTGACGCTGCTGCTTATCCCGCTCCTGCTAACTACGCTGCACACCCAACAGCACCTGACCGCCCTTGAAAGACGTGGCGAACAGTATCAACTTCAGACACCGGTCCCGCCAGGCGCCTGGCTGCTTGCGACTCGCTATCAGTTCGATATCAACATGGGCTATCTGCAGCGTTACCAGCAGACGAAAGACGTCCGCTGGCTCCTCGCCTTTCGCCGCTGGGCAACCGACTACCTCCGCATTCACCCCGATCCGAATGTCGCTTTCACATGCATTCTGATTGCCCTGCATCAGCAAGATGTCACCACGGCACGCCAGCTGGCGGCCCGGTTTTATCTTGAATACCCGCTTGACCGTCGGATTGCCTGGCTACAGGACGGTCGACGCCCTTTCAATCAACGAAATGATTAACATGAGCAGACAGAGAGAAAATACCCTGACCCCGCCGGTAACAGAGCGCCATCGTGAACTGGATCCGATTTGCGGCATCCGCCTGGAAATGATTCACTTCTTCGCCGATGCTGAACCTAACGTCCAGGAAGTCTTAAGTCAGGTGGAGACACCGGATTCACTGGATGCGTTCTTTCGTCATCTCTCGGCTCAGGCGAAGCAGCAGCTCTTTTTGTGGCAAATCCGGCAGGTCACCCCCCTTTCAGGCCGATTCTCGATCAATTTATCTCTCAATATGATCGCCCAGCCGACCTTTGTGCAGTCCCTGATAACCCAGGCGGACCCGGCGCGGATTATCATTGAAATCCAGGATCCGGGCACAATGGCGCACCTTGGCCACAGCGAGCAACAACATGTGCTGACATCAGTGCGCATACTCCGTCGGGCGGGATTTCACGTCTGGCTCGATGATTTATACCCGCAGCAACTGCTCACCTGGCAATCATCAGGGATGCGCTTTGGTGCCGTAAAAATCTCGAGCACCCTGTTCCACCAGTTCAGATCCGCCCAGCACCAGCTGGCGAGTCTGATCGTCCGCTATCGCCAGGTCGGCCGCCGTGTAGTGATTGAAGGGGTTGAGACCCGGCAAGATTATGCTCTCAGCCTCGAAAGCGGCGCCGATGCGGTACAAGGATTTTTACTTCGCGACACCATGCCCGGCGGACAGGCGCTGTGACGGTGGCGGGTATTGCGATGGGTCTTACCCCGCGCACAATACCCTCTACCACGCTAACAGGTCACTTGGCTAAACACCGCCTCTCCTGTTTTGCGGGCAACCTCCAGATGCGCGTCCACCGTTCCCAGCTCCGGCATCAACAATATTTGCGAACGTTCTACCGGGGCGCCGCAGTAATCAAAAATACCGTGAGTAATTTGAGCATTGAAGGCATCGGTAAACCCGTGCGTGTCATACGTTTTCTGGCTGGCGGCGCCCAGTGCGACAAGATGAACCCGCAGGCGCCCCAACTTCTTCACCACATTGCCGTCAGCGGTTTCTTCATAGGCCCAACCATTTGAAAAGACACGATCGATCCAGCCTTTCAGCAGTGCCGGCATCGACCACCAGTAAACCGGAAACACCAAAATCAGCGCGTCAGCACGATCGATACGGGACTGCTGATCCACGACATCTGGCGGCGTCACGCCGGTTTGCTGGAAGGCGGCCATGTCGGATGCTGAAAACACCGGATTAAAATTCTCCCGCGTCAGATCGGCTATTTCATAGGTGTTATGCGGACTGGACTCCACGATCCCTTGGGCGATCGCCGTCGCGGTACGGTGAGTCAGTGAGGTATCGAGAGGGTGAGAAACCACGATTAGTGCATGCATAATGAATACTCCAGTTGCTCAGCAGCGATATCAGACGTAGTCTTATATACTAACAGTAACCTACCATTGGTAACTTACCTTTAGTATATAAGCATGTCAACGGGAGAATATCGCTATGCCTCAACCCCTCGTACGGCAGCGTTTATCAAGAGAAGAGCGGCATAAACAGCTGCTGGATGTTGCCTGGCAAATCATTCGCGAAGAAGGGACTGACGCGCTAACGCTCGGATATCTGGCGAAACAGGCTGGTGTCACAAAACCGGTGGTTTACGATCACTTTGACAGCCGTTCGGGGCTTTTTGCCACGCTTTATACCGAATTTGATCGCCGTCAGACGGCGCTGATGGATGACATTATTCGCCGGACAGAACCCGATCCCGAGAAACTCGCATCCGTGATTGCCACCTCATACATCGAGTGCGTCCTGCTTCAGGGGCGCGAAATGCCCAGCGTAATGGCAGCGCTTGCTGGCACACCTGAGCTGGAAAAGATTAAACAGGATTATACGGTCACATTTAGCGCCCGATGCCGTGAATTGTTTACCCCATTCTGTAGCCAAAACCCTCCCGGTGATGCGGCGATTCTGGCAATGCTGGGGTCTGCTGAGGGCTTATCCGCCGCGGTGGTTAACGGCATGATTACGGAACAGCAGGCGAAAGATGAGCTGTTCCAGGTGATTATGTCGATGCTACAGCGGTGTGGTTCATGACCCGGTTCGTCAGATAAAAAAACCCGCCATTTGGCGGGTTTGTGGCTCTATCGATAACCAACGATCAGTTGCCGCCGGCTTTCTTAATCGCCGCTTCCAGCGAGTCTTTATCCGCAAGCCCCGGGAAGACGGTAATGGTGGCTTCGGTCGCACCGGTAGTTGGCATGACGATCACGCCCGGCGTCCCGCTCAGACCAATCTCCTGGGCCAGCGTGTTGGTGCTCTGCAGTACCGCGTCAACATCCGCCGCTTTTTTGGCGTCGAAATTCACTTTCTTCGCCTGCTGCTGGACATCTGCTGCCGTCAGCTTGCCTTCGTTATGCCCGGTAGCATAAATCCCGTTGTGGTAGGTCAGATAAGCCTCTGCCCCCTTCTGCTGATAAATTTGCAGGCCGGTCTTCGCTGCGGTCAGCGAGGTTTCCCAACGGCTGCCGAAAATAGGCCACTCTTTAAACGCAAAACGGGTCTGCGGATGCGCTTTAATGACCTGCTCCATCACCGGCGCCAGACGGCTACAGTAAATGCACTGGTAATCAAAGAATTCGATAACGGTGACCTTGCCATCTACCGGGCCATAGGTCGGGGTATTTTTATCCTGGGTCAGCGCAGCCTGATTTTTCATTACTGCCTGGGTCGCCGCACTCGCCTGCTGCTCTTGCTGGATCTGCTGCAGCTTCTGGCTGGCCTGTAGCAGCACCTCCGGGTGCGCGACTAAATAATCCGCGGCAATTTTACCAATGCGCGCTTCTTGCTCCGGCGTAAAGGTTGCGGCAGGAGCCTCTGCGGCCGTTGCCAAAACAGGAAGTAACGTGGCGCTAAGTAAGGCACCAGTCAGTAATTTTTTCATACCAGCCATGAGGGTAATCCTTGCGATGAGTAAAACGGCAGGTGAGCCTAACGGGACAAGGTAACACTCTTTACCAGGGAATCATCGTGACACGATGCGTTGATTAGTAACTTTATTTTTCAACAGGGTGCCATAACGCAATAACCGAACGGAAACGCCCTGGCGGTGGTCAACATGGCCTAACAGGGGTACGCTTTGCCGTTGAGATCTCTGTTTAATGGTATGAGTCAGGCATGAATGAGTTAGTTAATCAGTGGGATATCGTCGTCATTTTGCTGCAAATCATCGCTATCGATCTGCTGCTTGGCGGTGACAATGCGGTGGTGATTGCCATGGCGTGCCGTAAGCTGCCGCCGGAACTGCGGACCAAAGCCATTCTTATTGGTACCGCCGGCGCCATCGTGGCACGGGTTCTGTTGCTGGCCATCGCCCTCTACCTGCTGTCACTGCCGTGGCTGAAAATTGTTGGTGCCCTGCTGCTGCTGTGGATCGGTATCAAGCTGGTCGCCAACCAGGAAGAGAATGAAGAAGTCAGCAGCTCAGGCAGCCTGTGGCGTACCGCCGTCACCATTACCATCGCCGATGTGATCATGTCGCTGGATAACGTGCTGGCCGTCGCCGCCGCCGGTAAAGGTCATCTGCTGCTGGTGGCGCTGGGCGTGCTGATCAGCATCCCGATTATCGTTGCCGGCAGCAAACTGGTGCTGGCTATCCTCAACCGCTTCCCGGTGGTGATCCTGCTGGGCGGCGCGCTAATCGGCTGGATTGCCGGGTCGATGTGGGTGACCGACCCGACCATTGTACGCCTGTTCCCGCACGCGCCAGACTCGCTCTCGCTGATTGCCGGCGCCCTTGGCGCCGCGCTGGTGCTGCTGGAAGGACTACGCCGCAACTACCGGACCCGCCCGGTCAAATAACCCCCTGCCCGCGACACACGCCGTCAACCCCGACGGCGTCAAGTTTCCCGCACATTCCTGCTCCACACGCCCCCATTTGCCCTAAGCTTAGAGGTGAAAGCTGTGACCACGCATCAATCCAAATGAGATAACGCCATGGAATTAAAGGACTATTATACTATTCTAGGGGTTAAGCCAACGGACGATCTAAAAACCATCAAGACCGCCTACCGCCGTCTGGCACGTAAATATCACCCCGATGTCAGCAAAGAAACCAATGCCGAAGCGCAATTCAAAGACCTCGCCGAAGCCTGGGAAGTGCTCAAAGATGAACAGCGTCGCGCCGAGTATGACCAGCTCTGGCAGCACCGCAACGATCCGCAATTTAGTCATCAGCAGCAGACCCACGAGCAGAGCTACAGCCAGCAGGACTTTGACGATATCTTCTCATCGATGTTCGGCCAGCAGGCGCACCACGCGCGCCGCCAGCATTCCGCGCGCGGCCACGATCTGGAGATTGAAGTCGCGGTCTTCCTCGAAGAGACCCTCGCCGAGCAGACCCGCACCATCAGCTATTCCCTGCCGGTCTATAACGTCTTCGGGATGGTCGAGAGCGAAACCCCGAAAACGCTGAATGTGAAAATCCCCGCCGGGGTCAGCGACGGCCAACGTATCCGCCTGAAAGGCCAGGGGACGCCGGGGGAAAACGGCGGGCCAAATGGCGATCTGTGGCTGGTGATTCATATCGCCCCGCATCCGCTGTTCGATATTGTCGGGCATAACCTGGAAATCGTCCTGCCGCTGGCGCCGTGGGAAGCCGCGCTGGGTGCGAAGGTCACCATCCCGACGCTCAAAGAGAGCATCCTGCTGACCATTCCGCCGGGCAGCCAGGCGGGGCAACGCCTGCGCATCAAAGGTAAAGGGCTGGCAAGCAAAACGACGACCGGCGATTTATATGCAGTGATAAAAATCGTCATGCCGCCGAAACCGAACGACAAAACCAGCGCACTCTGGCAGCAGCTGGCCGATGCAGAGGCTGGCTTCGCGCCGCGTAAAGCATGGGAGAAAGCATAATGGCTAAGATGACGGTGACGTTCACCATAAGCGAAGTTTGTCTGCATACCGGCGTGTCTGAGGATGACCTGAGGGAGATCGTCGGCCTGGGCGTGATTGAGCCGCGCCAGCCGCAGGCTGAGGCCTGGCTGTTCGATGACAGCGCGGTGGTGATTGTCCATCGCGCGCTGCGCCTGCGCCGGGAGCTGGAGCTGGACTGGCCGGGCATCGCGGTAGCCTTAACGCTACTGGATGAAAACGCCCGCCTGACCCGCGAGAACCGACTGCTGCAACAACAGCTGGCCCGTTTTCTGACTCACGGCTAATCCCGCGCAACAGTAACGTCGGGCCAGACGGCCCGACGGTTCTTTAACGATGCCCTTAACGATGCCCTTAACAATGAACCCACTCCGGCAACCAGTCGCCGTGGCTGGCAATCAGATCGTCCACCAGGGCATAGATCTCCTCGATCCCCAGCGCAGCCGCAGTATGCGGATCCATCATCGTTGCGTAATAGATATAGTCACGGTTTTCGTTGAGGATCGCCTCGGTCAGCAGCGTCTGGACGTTAATGTTGGTCTGCATTAAGGCGGCCAGATGGGCCGGCAGTTTCCCGACTTTGGTAGGTTGAATGCCGTTGGCGTCCACCAGGCAGGCCACCTCCACGCAGCAGCCCTGCGGCAGGTTATCGATCAACCCCTCGTTACGAACGTTGCCGTAGACCACGCTCGGCTCACCGGTCCAGATCGCATTCATAATGGTGCTGGCATATTCACGAGAAGGCTTAATCTCAATCCGTTCGCTGGATTTATACAGCTCCAGCTCTTTATGCCAGTTAGCCACCTGCTCCACGCAGCGTTTCGGATACTCATCCAGCGGCACCTGGTAGCGGGTAATCAGGTCTTCCCGCCCCGGTTTGATAAACCACGGCGTATATTCGGCGAAGTGCTCAGAGGACTCGGTGACGAAGTAGCCAAGCTTTTTGAACATCTCGTAGCGCACGATATTCTGGCAGCGCGAGTTTTCGCGATGTTTCGGCGCCCGCCCGTCGGCGTAGGCCTGCAGCATTTCCGGGTAAAGGTCAGCATAGCTGCCGTCCGCCAGCTTTTTCTCCAGCGACAGATAGAACGCCATATGGTTGATCCCCGCGCAGCGATAGCGTAAATCCGCCGGGTCGAGGTCAAGGTCGTGCGCCAGCTCTTCCGCCGTCCCCTGCACCGAATGGCACAGCCCCACCTGCTTGATATGCGGGTAACGCGCGTACACCGCCCAGGTGTTCATCGCCATCGGATTGACGTAGTTCAGCATGGTGGCCTGCGGGCACACGTCGGTCATGTCGTCACAAATTTGCCACAGGTGCGGAATGGTGCGTAACGCCCGCATGATCCCCCCAGGTCCCAGGGTATCGGCGATCGTTTGCTCCAGCCCGTGCAGCTTACAGACTTCAAAATCGGTCACGGTACAGGGTTGATAGCCGCCAATCTGGAAGGCCACCACCACAAAATCCGCGTCCTGCAGCGCGACTCGCTGGTCACGATGGCAGCTGATCTCACCGTCGGCGCCAACGGAATCCATCAGCTTGCGTACCACAATATGCGACTCTTCCAGCCGCGTCGTGTCGATATCCATTAACGCGATATGGGCCGATTTCAGCGCTGGGCGCTGAAAAACATCACCGAGGATATTTTTAACAAAAACCGTCGATCCCGCGCCGATAAAGGTAATTTTTGGGGCAGACATAGAGCGTTCTCCATCATGTCATTGTGTCCATGTAGAGTGGCATGCCCGCCGCTCGCCTCGCTGCCCCCTTCCCCACGGAGCATTCCCGAAAACTCAGATCGCCGGTGGGCGCACACAAAATCTGAGTTTATGAGAATAAATTGGCGGAAAAGGAGAGAAAACGGGCCGTTTTCTCCGCTAAGATAGGCGCATACCGGTGCAAAAAAACAGCAACTGTGACGATTCAGGAACCTATTTCTGCATGGAAAAACATCACGATCCGTTTATGAGCAGCAGCGACGAGAAAGACACCCGCAGCCCGCTGGCGCTCTATTCCGAATACCAGCGGATGGATATCGAACTGCGCCCGCCGCACGCCATGACCACCAGCCACTGGCACGGCCAGGTTGAGGTCAACGTCCCCTTTGACGGCGATGTGGAATACCTGATCAACAACGAAGCGGTGCAAATCAAACAGGGCTATATCAGCCTGTTCTGGGCCTGTACGCCGCATCAGCTGACGCGCCCCGGCAATTGCCAGCAAATGGCGATCTTCAACCTGCCGATGCACCTGTTTTTATCGTGGCCGCTCGACCGCGAGCTTATCAATAACGTCACTCACGGGATGGTCATCAAATCGCTCTCCGCCCAGCAGCTCAGCGCCTTTGAAGTGCAGCGCTGGCAGCAGGAGCTGAACAGCGACAACGAACAGATCCGCCAGCTGGCCATCGATGAAATCGCCCTGATGCTTAAGCGCTTTAGCCTTTCCGGCTGGCAGCCGATTCTGGTGAATAAAACCTCGCGCACCCACAAGCACAGCGTCTCGCGTCATGCCCAGTTTTACGTCAGCCAGATGCTCGAGTTTATCGCCAGCCACTACGATCAGGCGCTGACCGTCGCCGACGTCGCCGAACACGTCAAACTCAACGCGAATTATGCGATGGGGATTTTTCAGCGGGTAATGCAGCAGACCATGAAGCAGTACATCACCGCGATGCGGATTAACCACGTGCGTGCCCTGCTCAGCGATACCGACAAAACGATTCTCGATATTGCACTGATCGCCGGGTTTCGCTCCAGCAGCCGCTTCTACAGCACCTTTACCCGCTACGTCGGCATGCCGCCGCAGCAGTACCGCAAACTCAGCCAGCAGCGGCGACAGGGGCTACCGTCCCAGCCATAAACCGGGCAAAAAAATGCCGCCGGGGGGAACCCACGGCGGCATGTTTAGCAGATACAGCGATTACTCGTTGATACGCGGATGCTGCTGTACCAGACGGGAACGTTTTTCCTGCAGTTCCGCGATTTCCTGGTCGAGATCTTCGATTTTGTGCTCAATGTTATCGTGATGCTCACGCAGGATCTCTTTCGCTTCCTGGATATCCGATGCGGCAGGCGTCGCCCCTTTCAGCGGGCGGTTTGCCGTCTCTTTCATTGTCAGGCCGGTCATCAGGCCGATAACCGCAATCACCATCAGATAGTACGCCGGCATCATCAGGTTCTGCGAAGTTTCTACCAGCCAGGCCGCCAGCGTTGGCGTCAGACCGGCCACCAGCACCGAGATGTTAAAGGCGCTCGCCAGGGCGCTAAAGCGAATATGGGTCGGGAACATCGCCGGCAGCGATGAGGCCATCACGCCGATGAAGCAGTTAAGCACCACCGCCAGCAGCAGCAGACCGGCGAAAATCAGGCTGATCACATTGCTGTTAATCATGATAAAGGCCGGAATTGACAGCACGAACAGCGCGACGCTACCGATAAGAATAAACGGGCGGCGGCCAAAACGGTCGCTGAGCAGGCCGATAATCGGCTGGACGAACAGCATCCCGATCATGATGGCGATAATAATCAGCACCCCATGATCTTCCGAGTAGTGCAGGTTATGCGACAAATAGCTCGGCATGTAGGTGAGCAACATGTAGTAGGTCACGTTGGTGGAAATCACCAGACCAATACAGGTCAGCAGGCTACGCCAGTGTTTGGTCGCAATCTCTTTGAACGAGACTTTCGGCCCTTCCTGTAACCCTTCACGGTCGCCCTGTTCCAGGGTTTCAACGTGCTGCTGGAACGCCGGGGTCTCTTCCAGCGCATGGCGCAGATAGAGGCCAATCAGCCCTAACGGCAGCGCCAGGAAGAACGGCAAACGCCAGCCCCACTCGAGGAAGCTCTCTTCACCCACCACGCTCGAAATCAGTACCACCACGCCGGCACCCAGCACAAACCCGGCTATCGAACCGAAGTCCAGCCAGCTGCCCATAAAGCCACGTTTGCGGTCAGGTGAGTATTCGGCGACGAAGATCGACGCACCGGTATACTCTCCGCCGACCGAAAAGCCCTGCGCCATTTTACACAACAGCAGCAGAATCGGCGCCCAGATACCAATCGAGGCGTAGGACGGAATCAAGCCGATACAGAAGGTACTGATCGACATGATGACGATGGTGATGGCCAGTATTTTTTGGCGACCATATTTATCCCCCAGCATGCCGAAGAACAGGCCACCAAGCGGACGGATTAAGAACGGAACGGAGAATGTCCCAAGCGCCGCAATCATCTGCACGCTGGGGTCGGCATCGGGGAAGAAGACTTTACCTAAGGCATACGCCACAAAACCATACACACCAAAATCAAACCACTCCATCGCATTACCCAGCGATGCTGCGGTGATGGCTTTCTTAAGCTTACCATCGTCAATGATGGTGACATCACGCAACGTGATTGGCTTTATTTTTTTTCTTTTAAGCATATTTTTCCTCTAAAACTTCGCCGTGAGCGCACCGATCGCCGCCATACGGCAAAGCCGTGGCGTTGTGCGTTGGGAGCGGCGAGTTGCTGTGCTCCTCTTCTCAAGCGTAGCAGGTTTGCCTGCACTGTCTGCTGACAGTCCGTACAACCGAACCTGTTGACGCCTGCTCTGGCATTTACCAATAAATAGAGCTACTCATAAATTTGCTGAATTTACGAACTCTCCTTTTTTACCCTAACAGTGTTTAAATTTGGGATCAACTTCACGAAAAATTGCAGGCCGTATAACTTAGTCGAGAAAAATTAATAGCTTCCATGAATATGAGCGCAGAAAGGTTTATTTCTGGATAAGCCGGGCGATCGTCAGCACGCCATATTTCTGGCATAACTGTGGGTTAATTCGGCTATTTCCTTGGTGCTATTATCATAAAAAAAGGCCCGACAAAAGTACGTGAATAGGCTATAATCACCACCACTTTCGGCTATCAGCCGCTGTTTAAAGGGCCAACGCCCTGTTTTCATCAGCCATCACGAGGAACGCCATGCAACTGCCACACTGCCCACAATGCCAATCTGAATACACCTATGAAGATAACGGCATGTTTATCTGCCCGGAATGCGCCCATGAATGGAACAATGCCGAGCCATCTGACGATAATGACGCACTGGTGGTAAAAGATGCGAACGGCAATTTACTCGCCGATGGCGATAGCATTACCGTGATTAAAGATCTGAAGGTCAAAGGCAGCTCTTCGATGCTGAAAATTGGCACCAAAGTGAAGAATATCCGTCTGGTCGAAGGCGATCATAACATCGACTGCAAAATTGATGGTTTTGGCCCGATGAAGCTGAAATCAGAATTCGTGAAAAAGAATTAATCTTATTCCCTACCCTCAGCGGCGTTATTTCCCTGCGGCGGAAAAAGATGACGGATTAAATTAACGAATATCATAGTGCAGTACCGTCCACTTATTTCCGCTGTAACGCCGTGCCCACACCCGGTCTTTACCGCCTGGCCTGAAGTGCCCATCTTCCTCTACGCTTAAAGGGTCTTTCGTTATCTGAGGTCATCACCATGTCCCTGAGTCCCTACCTCTCCTACAGTGGCAACTGCGCGGAGGCGATAGCGTTTTACCAACACGCGCTAGGCGCCGAGCTAGTCCACCAGATCACCTACGGCGAAATGCCGCAGAACAGTCAGGATGCCCAGGACGGCTGCCCTTCCGGCCTGCAAATCTCCCCGGATTGCATCGCCCACGCCAGCCTGCGCGTCGCGGGAAGCGAACTGATGCTCGGCGACAGCCCCGGCGACGATAGCGGCCGTTATGTCGGCTTTAACCTGGTGCTCGACACCCAGGACCTGGCCGAAGGGAAGCGTTGGTTTGATAACCTCGCCGACGGTGGACGCGTCGAAATGCCCTGGCAGGAAACATTCTGGGCCCATGGTTTTGGCCGGGCCATCGATCGCTTTGGCGTACCGTGGATGGTCAACGTCGTCAAACAACCCTGACCACAGTCCACCTCGGGCGGGCTCTCCCGCCCTGTCATTCTGCCGGCACTCACTCTTCATCCATCGGTCATTATGCGTTAACCGAAATGTAACAAAAACGCGTCAGGATCGGGCCACTCTCAGAAGGAAATCCCTTCTTCTGCTCAGTGAGGCTCGATTGACATGCACTTATCCAGACATCCGACCAGTTATCCCACCCGGTATCAGGAAATAGCCGCCAAACTTGAGCAGGAGCTGCGTCACCACTATCGCTGCGGTGACTACCTGCCCGCCGAACAGCAGCTGGCAACGCGCTTTGACGTCAACCGCCACACCCTGCGCCGGGCGATCGACCAGCTGGTAGAGCGCGGCTGGGTCCAGCGCCGCCAGGGCGTCGGGGTGCTGGTGCTGATGCGTCCTATCGATTACCCGCTTAACGCCCAGGCCCGCTTTAGCCAGAACCTGCTCGAGCAGGGCAGCCACCCGACCAGTGAAAAGCTGCTGTCGGTACTGCGCCCGGCCAGTAGCCACGTCGCCGAGGCTTTTGGCATTCAGGAAGGGGATAACGTCATCCATCTGCGCACCCTGCGCCGCGTCAACGGCGTCGCGTTGTGCCTGATCGATCACTACTTCGCCGACCTGCACTTCTGGCCCGCACTGCAAACCTTTACCCACGGTTCGCTGCACGATTTCCTGCACCAGCAGTTGAATGTCGAACTGACCCGCACGCGAACCAAAATCAGCGCCCGCCGCGCCCAGGCCAAAGAGAGCAACATTCTCGGGATCCCCAACATGGCGCCGCTGCTGTGCGTAAGAACTCTCAACCACCGGGCCGGCGAACAGCAGGCCACGGAGTACTCCGTCAGCCTGACCCGGGCGGACATGATTGAATTCACCATGGAGCACTGAATGCACTTTGATACCGCCACCCGCCAGCGCTGGATGTCCGTGCTGGCCCACAGTGAACCACAAGAACTTGAAGCGCGGATGCAGGCCCTCAAGCTGGCACCATCGTATGAGCTGATTCGCACGCCGGAAACTGGCCTGGTTCAGCTGCAGGCCCGCATGGGAGGGATCGGCGACCGGTTCTTCGCCGGCGATGCCACCTTAACCCGCGCGGCGGTTCGCCTGAGCGACGGCACCATCGGCTACAGCTGGATACTGGGGCGCGATCGTCCCCACGCCGAGCGCTGTGCCGCCATCGACGCGCTGATGCAATCGCCCCACCATTTTCACACCCTGATGGAAACCCTGATTACCCCGCTGGAAGCACAACGAAGCGCGCGCATTGAAGCCCGACGCGCCGAAGTCAACGCCAGCCGGGTCGACTTCTTTACTCTGGTTCGCGGAGATAACGCATGACCTTACAAACCGCTTTTACCCTACCGGTGCAGGATGCCCAACACAGTTTTCGTCGTCTGCTGAAAGCCATGAGCGAGCCGGGCGTGATTGTCGCCCTGCAGCAGCTCCAGCACGGCTGGCAACCCCTGAACGTTGCCTCAACCAGCCTGCTGCTGACCCTGGCAGATCACGACACGCCAGTGTGGCTCTCCTCGGCGCTGCATAACGATCTGGTCGGCCAGAATTTGCGTTTTCATACCGGCGCCCCGCTGGTGGAACTGCCGCAACAGGCGGTGTTCGCCGTCACCGACGATCGCATCAGCAGCGAGCAGCTTAACGTCCTTTCCGCCGGCACCGTCGCCGCCCCGGAAACCGGCGTCACCCTGATCGTCCAGCTCGCCAGCCTCAGCGGTGGGCGCATGCTGCGCCTCACCGGCGCCGGTATCGCCGAAGAGCGGATGATCGCCCCGCAGCTGCCGGACTGCATTATTGATGAACTGACCGAACGCCCGCACCCGTTCCCGCTCGGTATTGACCTGATCCTGACCTGCGGTGAGCGGCTGCTGGCGATCCCTCGTACCACTCACGTGGAGGTTTGCTAATGTATGTTGCCGTCAAAGGCGGGGAAAAGGCGATTGTCGCCGCTCACGCCTTACAGGAACATAAACGCCGGGGCGATGGCGGGCTTACGGAACTGAGCGTTGACCAGATTGCCCAGCAGCTTCACCTGGCCATCGACCGCGTGATGACCGAAGGCGGCATCGCCGATCGCGAACTGGCGGCACTGGCGCTGAAACAGGCCAGCGGCGACAACGTCGAGGCCATTTTTTTACTGCGTGCCTGGCGCACCACCGTGCCCCGTCTGGCGGTGAGTGAACCGCTCGATACCGCCAGCATGCGTCTGGAGCGGCGAATTTCGGCGGTTTACAAAGACATTCCCGGCGGCCAGATGCTCGGCCCCACCTACGATTACACCCACCGCCTGCTGGATTTTACGCTGCTGGCACAGGGCGAGACGCCGCCGCTACGCACCGCCGTATCGCCGCCGGAAGCCACGCCGCATGTTTTTAACCTGCTGGTGCAGGAAGGGCTGGCGAAAGCAGAGCAGGATAGCCACACCCCGCCCGACGACATCACGCGTGACCCACCGGTCTACCCAGGCTCCCGTTCATCGCGATTACAACAGCTGGTACGCGCCGATGAGGGCTACCTGCTGGCGCTGGCCTATTCCACCCAGCGCGGCTACGGCCGCAACCACCCTTTTGCCGGCGAGATCCGCAGCGGCTACGTCAGCGTGGACATCGTGCCGGAAGAGCTGGGTTTTGCGGTCAACATCGGCGAATTGCTGATGACCGAGTGTGAAATGGTCAACGGTTTTGTCGCCCCTGAGCAGGAGCCGCCGCACTTTACCCGCGGCTACGGCCTGACGTTCGGCATGAGCGAACGTAAAGCGATGGCGATGGCGCTGGTGGACCGCGCGCTCCAGGCACCGGACTACGGCGAGGAGATCGCCGGCCCGGCGCAGGATGAAGAGTTTGTCCTCGCCCATGCGGATAACGTCGAGGCGGCCGGTTTTGTCTCGCATCTCAAGCTGCCCCACTATGTCGATTTCCAGGCCGAACTGGCGCTGCTGAAACGCCTGCAACGGGAGAATGAACGTGGCTAATTCCCTCACTGGCTACAACTTTGCTTATCTTGATGAGCAGACCAAGCGCATGATCCGCCGGGCGATTCTCAAAGCGGTGGCGATCCCCGGCTACCAGGTTCCGTTCGGCGGTCGCGAAATGCCGATGCCCTACGGGTGGGGAACCGGCGGGATCCAGTTGACCGCCAGCGTTATTGGCGAGCATGACGTCCTGAAGGTGATCGATCAGGGTGCCGACGACACCACCAACGCGGTATCGATTCGCCAGTTCTTTCAGCGCGTCACCGGCGTTGCCACCACCGAAGCGACCTGCGATGCCACGCTGATCCAGACCCGTCACCGGATCCCGGAGACGCCGCTGACCGAAGATCAGATCCTGATCTTCCAGGTGCCGATCCCCGAGCCGCTACGCTTTATCGAGCCGCGCGAAACCGAGACCCGCACCATGCATGCGCTGGAAGAATACGGCGTAATGCAGGTGAAGCTGTATGAAGATATTGCCCGCTTCGGCCACATCGCCACCACCTATGCCTACCCGGTCAAGGTAAACGGCCGCTACGTGATGGACCCGTCGCCCATTCCAAAATTCGATAACCCAAAGATGCACATGATGCCCGCGCTGCAGCTGTTTGGCGCCGGACGCGAAAAACGCATCTATGCGGTGCCGCCGTATACCCCGGTGGAAAGTCTCGATTTCGACGACCACCCGTTTACCGTGCAGGAGTGGGATGAGCCCTGCGCCATCTGCGGCTCCCGCCACAGCTATCTTGATGAAGTGGTGCTGGATGACAGCGGTAAACGCATGTTTGTCTGCTCCGATACCGACTATTGCCGCCAACAGAGTGAGGCGCTGAACAAATGAGCCATCCGTTACTCGCGGTCAATCAACTGACCCATCTCTATGCGCCGGGCAAAGGCTTCAGCGACGTCTCTTTTGAGCTATGGCCCGGTGAAGTGCTGGGTATCGTCGGCGAATCCGGCTCGGGGAAAACCACCCTGCTGAAAGCCATCTCCGCGCGTCTGGCGCCGCAGCAGGGCGAGGTGCGCTACGAGAACCGCTCGTTGTATGGCATGAGCGAAGCACAACGTCGGCATCTGCTGCGCACCGAGTGGGGCGTGGTACATCAACATCCGATGGATGGCCTGCGCCGTCAGGTGTCGGCAGGAGGCAACATCGGCGAGCGTCTGATGGCGACCGGCGCGCGTCACTACGGCAGTATCCGCGCCACCGCCGAGCAGTGGCTGAATGATGTGGAAATTCCACCGTCGCGCATCGATGACCTGCCCACCACCTTTTCCGGTGGGATGCAGCAGCGCCTGCAAATTGCCCGTAACCTCGTCTCCCGGCCAAAGCTGGTGTTTATGGATGAGCCAACCGGCGGTCTGGACGTATCAGTACAGGCTCGTCTGCTCGACCTGCTGCGCGGCCTGGTGGTGGAGCTGAATCTGGCGGTGGTGATTGTCACCCACGATCTGGGCGTCGCGCGCCTGCTGGCCAACCGACTGCTGGTCATGAAGCAGGGTCAGGTGGTGGAAAGTGGCCTCACCGACCGGGTGCTGGACGACCCGCATCACCCCTATACCCAGCTGCTGGTGTCATCAGTGTTGCAGAACTAACCCCCGGCGTAGCGCGCCGGGAAGGCACAAATGCAAAAGAGGCTAAAAATGAACGCGATCCGCGTCGAAAACGTACACAAAACCTTTGTTCTGCATCAGCAACATGGCATTCGTCTGCCGGTCCTTGCCGACGCCTCTTTAACCGTCGACGCCGGAGAATGCGTGGTGCTACACGGGCATTCCGGCAGCGGAAAATCTACCCTGCTGCGTTCACTCTATGCCAATTACCTTCCGGATACCGGCCACATCCATATCCGTCACGGTGACGAATGGGTGGATCTGGTCAGCGCCTCGCCGCGTAAGGTGCTTGAAGTCCGCAAACGCACCATCGGCTGGGTCAGCCAGTTTCTGCGGGTGATCCCGCGCATTTCCGCCCTCGATGTGGTGATGCAGCCGCTGCTCGACCTCGGCGTTCCACGCGATACCTGCGCCTCCCGGGCCGCCAGCCTGCTGACGCGCCTGAACGTCCCGGAACATTTGTGGCATCTGGCGCCGTCGACCTTTTCCGGCGGAGAACAGCAGCGCGTCAATATCGCCCGTGGTTTCGCGGTGGATTACCCGATTTTGCTCCTCGATGAACCCACCGCCTCGCTGGATGCTAAAAACAGTGCCGCGGTAGTGGCGTTAATTCACGAAGCCAAAGCGCGCGGCGCGGCTATTGTCGGTATTTTCCATGATGAAACGGTACGCAACCAGGTCGCTGACCGGCTGCACCCGATGGGAATCACAGCATGATTATCAATAATGTAAAACTGGTGCTTGAGGACGAAGTGGTGCACGGTTCGCTGGAGGTTCAGGACGGCACGATTTACGCCTTCGCTGAGAGTCAAAGCCAGCTGCCACAAGCGCTCGATGGCGAAGGCGGCTGGCTGCTGCCAGGCCTGATTGAACTGCATACCGATAATCTGGATAAATTCTTCACGCCGCGACCGAAGGTTGACTGGCCGGCCCACTCGGCGATGAGCAGCCACGATGCGCTGATGGTCGCCAGCGGGATCACCACCGTGCTGGACGCGGTGGCCATTGGTGATGTGCGTGACGGCGGCGACCGGCTGGAGAATCTGGAAAAGATGATCAACGCCATCGAAGAGACGCAGAAGCGCGGTATCAACCGCGCCGAGCACCGTCTGCATCTGCGCTGCGAACTGCCGCACCACACCACGCTGCCGTTGTTTGAAAAACTGGTGGGCCGCGAGCCGGTGAGCATGGTCTCGCTGATGGATCACTCGCCAGGACAGCGCCAGTACGCCGACCGCAGCAAGTACCGTGACTACTATCAGGGCAAATATCATCTGACCAACGAAGAGATGGACCGCTTCGAAGAGGAGCAGATGGCGCTGGCAGCAACCTGGTCACAGCCAAACCGTCAGACCATCGCCGCGATCTGCCGCGAACGTAACATCGCCCTCGCGAGCCACGATGATGCCACGCCTGAACATGTGCTTGAATCGCATCAACTTGGCAGCGTGATCGCCGAATTTCCCACCACCTTAGCCGCCGCTGCCGCATCGCGTCATCACGGTATGAACGTGCTGATGGGCGCCCCCAATATCGTGCGCGGTGGCTCGCACTCCGGCAACGTCGCCGCCCACGCCCTGGCCGCTGACAACCTGCTCGATATTCTGTCGTCGGACTACTACCCCGCCAGCCTGCTGGATGCGGCATTCCGTATCGCCGATGACGAGCACAACAGCTTCACCCTGCCGCAGGCCATCCGGCTGGTAAGCACAAACCCGGCGCAGGCTCTGGGCTTGCGCGACCGCGGCGTGATTGCGGAAGGCAAACGGGCCGACATGGTGCTGGCGCACCGTCGCGGCGATCACATCCATATTGACCATGTCTGGCGTCAAGGAAAGAGGGTCTTCTGATGACGGGAAAATTGATCTGGCTGATGGGAGCCTCCGGCTCCGGAAAAGATAGTCTGCTGGCCGCGCTACGCCAGCGCGAACATCCCCAACTGCTGGTGGCGCACCGCTATATCACACGCCCGTTCAACGCCGGCAGTGAAAACCATATTGCCCTCAGCAAGTCGGAGTTTTTTAACCGCGCCGAGCGCCAGCTTTTTGCCCTCAGCTGGCACGCCAACAACAATTATTACGGGGTCGGTATCGAGATAGATCTGTGGCTGCACGCCGGTTTTGACGTCGTGGCGAACGGCTCCCGCGCGCACCTGCCACAGGCGCGAGCGCGCTACGCCGACGCCCTGCTGCCCATTTGTCTGCAGGTCACCCCAGAGGTGCTGCGCCAGCGTCTGGAGCAGCGCGGACGGGAGAGCGAGAGCGACATCGCCCAACGCCTGGAACGCGCATCACGCTATACCCCCACCGACTGCCTGACCCTCAACAACAACGGCAGCCTGGGGCAATCGGTCGAGCAGTTCTTCACGCTGTTACGTCGCCAGTATGCCCAACAAGAGGATCAGTATGCCTGCCTGTGAACTCCGCGAACCGACGCTGGATGACCTTGACGCCGTCTATGCGCTTATTTGCGAGTTAAAGCAGAAAGCGTACGATCGCCGCCATTTCGCCGCCGGGTTTGCCATGAATCTGCAAAATCAGACCCTGCGCTATCAGCTAGCGCAGGTGCAGGGAGAGACGGTCGGGCTGATTGGGCTACAGTTGCAGTTCCCGCTCAATGCCAACGCCTGGATTGGCGAAATCCAGGAACTGGTGGTACTGCCGCAGATGCGCGGCCTGCATGTCGGGCAGGCGCTGCTGGCGTGGGCAGAGCAGGAAGCCCATGAGCGCGGGGCCGTGATGATGGAGCTTTCCAGCGGAAAGACGCGTCCCGATGCCCACCGTTTCTATCTCCGCGAAGGGTATACCCAAAGCCACCTGCGTTTTAAAAAAGCGCTGTGAGGAGGAGCCATGAGCCTGACTATCCGCTTAACCGGCACCGGCGGCGCCCAGCTGGTCCCGGTCTTCGGCTGTTGCTGTGCAGCCTGCCAGCGCGCGCGTAGCCATGACGCCCATCGCCGCCGCCCCTGCAGCGCGGTGGTAAAGTTCAATGAGGCAGTCACCCTACTGGATGCCGGAATACCCGACCTGATGGAGCAGTGGCCCGCCGGCCAGTTTCAGCAGTTTTTGCTGACCCATTACCATATGGACCATGTGCAGGGACTCTTTCCACTGCGCTGGGGCGTGGGGGCAACCATTCCGGTATATGGCCCGCCGGACAGCATGGGCTGCGACGATCTGTTTACCCATCCCGGTCTGCTGGATTTCAGCCATACCGTTGAGCCGTTTGTGGTGTTTGAATTGCAGGGATTGCGGGTCACGCCGCTGCCGCTGAACCACTCGAAGCTGACCTTTGGTTATCTGCTGGAATCGGCTCACAGCCGGGTGGCCTGGCTGTCGGATACCGCCGGGCTGCCGGACAAGACGCTCAAGTTCCTGCTGAACAACCAGCCGCAGGTGATCATTATCGACTGTAGCCACGAGCCGCGTCCGCAGACCCCGCGTAACCACTGCGATTTAAATACGGTACGGGCCCTCAACCTGGTGATTGGCTGCCCGCGGGTCATCCTGACCCATATCAGTCACCAGTTTGATCTCTGGCTGATGGAGAACGCGCTGCCGTCGGGGTTTGAAGCGGGTTACGACGGCATGGAGATCGTACTGGATTAAGCCCGGCCCACGAACCGGGCACAGGAGCTCATCAGTAGTCCTCTTCCAGCCGGCGCCGATCGTTCTCTAACTGGCGACGATCCTGATCCAACTGCCGCTGACGATCGTCAAGCTGACGTCGGCGGTCATCGATCTGCCGTTGTCGATCGTCATACTGCCGCTGGCGATCGCTGCTTTGCTGTCGGCTGTCCTGGTAGCGTCCGTCATCATAACGATCGTCGCGATCGTCGTCGTCCGCGCGGCTGCTGCTGGGGTTGTAAGCGTCGTTAATCGCCTGCTGAATATTGCCGATAGCGTCGTCGATAATATCGGCGCGCGCCAGCGGGCTGTTCAGCACCAGGGTACAGAGGATCAAAGCAGTAGCGTAACGTGGTTTCATAGGGCCAGTCTCTTCGGGGGGCTGGCCCTACGTTAATCAACGGCCTTCACGGCGAGTAGCGGAGGAATCTCAAATCCGCGGCTGCGCCGCGTCCTCAACGTGATTTGTCGTCACCTGCCGCAGCGCCTGGCTCAGCTGGCTGCGGGTGAAGGGTTTACGCAGTAATTCGACGTCCGGCAGCGCCGGGTTGTGCGCCGGACGCAGATCCTGGCCGCTGATCAACAGCACCGCGACCGTCGGGAAACGGCGCTGGGTTTCGTTAATCACCTCCACGCCGCCGAGGCGCCCCGGCAGCATCAGGTCGCTAATCAGCAGCGCGATCTCCGTCGAGGCCTCCAGCAGCTGTAGCGCCTGCTCTCCGCTTTCGGCCTCAAGGGTTAACCAGCCAAGCTGATGCAGCTGTTCGCACAGGGTCTGGCGTACATCGGCTTCATCCTCCAGCACCAGCGCCAGCCGCTCGCCGCTGGACTCCTGCTCGCTTTCCGCCAGCATCGTACCGGCTACCGCCTGCACCGCAGCACGCGGTAGCTGTAAGCGCACCGTGGTTCCCTGACCCGGCGCGCTCTCGATAGCCACCCGTCCGCCGGACTGGCGCACGAATCCATAGACCATCGACAGACCCAGACCGCTGCCGCTACCGGTTGGTTTAGTAGTAAAGAACGGTTCAAAAACCTGCGCTTTCACCTCCTGGGACATGCCGCTGCCGTGGTCAATCACCTCCAGCACCACCATATCCTGGCGTCGCCCGTCGCTGCGGGCCACCCGCTGATTCCAGCTGCGCAGCTTGATCACCCCAGGGCGCCCTTCCATCGCATCGCGGGCGTTCATCACCAGATTAATAATGGCGTTTTCCAGCTGGCCGACATCAATCCAGGCGGACCAGGCCGGCGATTGTGCTTCAATCTCCAGGCTTAGCGTCGCCGGCAAAGAATGGCGCATCAGCTCGCTCAGGTTTTCCAGCAACGGCTGCATCGCCACGGCGTTCGGGTGCAGAGACTGCTTGCGTGAAAAGGCCAGCAGCCGCTGCGTTAACAGCGCCCCACGTTCAGCGGCTTTCCGCGCCCGGGCGATCCGCGGCGCATCGGCCTCCTGCGGCTGCACCAGCTCGAGGCTGCCAATAATCACCGCCAGCAGATTATTAAAATCATGCGCCAGCCCGCCGGTCAGTTGACCGACGGCTTTCATTTTCTGGCTGTGAACCAGCGCCTGTTCCAGCCCCTTTCGTTCGGTCCGATCCAGCACCACGTTCACCAGGCCGCGTCCGGGGACCGGGCTGAAGCGCAGCTCAATGGTGCGATCTCCCGCCAGCTGTAGCTCCTGCGGTTTGGGTAACGGACGGGCGAGGTTTTCCCGTACATGTTCCGCCAGCGTCGCCGCCTGGCTCAACAACTGCTGATAGTGCACCCCGCGCTGCAGGTCATTTGCCGCCAGTCCCAGCAGCAGCGGATATTGCGGATTCCACACCACCAGCTTCCCCTGATTATCAAACAGCGCAAAACCGTCGCGCATGGCGTGAAAGGTGGTCTCCAGCAAGGTGCTTTTTTCTTTTAACAGCTGGGAGGTATGGGCCAGCGAGGCGGTATTGCGGGCAAAGACGTTGAAGGCGCGCGCCAGCTCCCCCAGCTCATCGCGTCGTTGCAGCCCGGGAACGGAGACCTCCGCCTCACCGTGGGCCAGCCGC
The DNA here is from genome assembly GCF_051131745.1 of Klebsiella sp. R390. Classification (NCBI taxonomy): domain Bacteria; kingdom Pseudomonadati; phylum Pseudomonadota; class Gammaproteobacteria; order Enterobacterales; family Enterobacteriaceae; genus Klebsiella; species Klebsiella sp. R390. The sequence goes on from NZ_CP180445.1 coordinate 2,315,295, forward strand.
GACATCGCGCGAGAAATAGCGGTCAGGCTGGAGCCAAGGTTGCGGTAGATATACCAGCCGGCACAGCCGGTGATCGCCAGCGCCAATAGCGCCGACAGCAGAATAAAGGTACTGATCGAGCGCAGTTGCTGGTGGCTCTGCGCCGCCCGCAGTTCAGAGGCCTGTGCCACCCGGGCCACGTACAGATTAATATCGCTGTTAAGCAGCGCCACCAGCGCTTTGATGTGAAACATATACCAGCCGATCGCCAGATCGCTCTCTTCCAGCTGCGCCGACAGCGGCTCCAGCCTGGCCAGCTCCGCGTTGAAGTCCGCCAGAATCATGGCCTGGGTCGGATCCCGACTGGTTTTCGGCAGGAAGACCCGCACCGTATCCAGCTGCTGGACGATCGAACGCGGCGTGGCAGTATGGGTGGCGGCGACGATCAGCCGATCCATCTCCATCAACCGTCGGGGATCGATCGCCGCAGCGCCTGGCCGATCGTTAAGATCCTGAAGATGCCGAAGATAGCTCTGGTTCTGGTACAGCGAGCTGAGCAGCGTATTGCGTTGCAGGTGACGCTGCTGCCCCCGTTCCAGCATGCCCGCCACGCTCTGCTGAAGCGCATTGCTGCGGCGAATAATACTGGCCACCAGCGCCAGCTCCTGCTGCGCCAGCGGCGCGGCGGCAAGGCGGGATAGCGACGACTTCAGCACCTGCTGGGTCTCCAGCAGCCGTTCGGCCTCGCTTTTATACTCCAGCGCACCAACCACCTGCGAGAGGCGCACCGCGGCGGTGGCGACATTGGCGGTATCGCGGGCCAGATTCATACTGCCGGTCATATCGTCCAGGGTCTGGCGCTGCACCTGCTCCTGCAGCTGGCTGGCATGGCGAAACCCCAGCGCCGCCACCCCGGCGACCATGAGCGTCACCGCGACCATCAGTAAATTAAACGACAGCAGACGCCCGCGAGCGCTGGCAAAAAACGGATAGCGATGGGATGGCATGGTCAGCTCCGCGATCTTTTTATTTATCCTGGCGGTTGCGGGTAATGACCGGGAGCGTCACATCACGTAATTGTGACCCAGGTTAACTATTCATCAATATGACAAATATGAATGGCTGCTGACATGGTGTGTTTATCCGCCTGTGGTGGAGTGCATCTATCGCTCATCTTCCCAGGAGGTCTGCCATGCAGGGAACACCGGTCCTGTCCATGCGTAACATTGCCAAAGCCTTCGGCAAATTTTACGCGCTGAAAGGTGTCGATCTGACGGTCTGGCCCGGCGAGATCCATGCGCTAATGGGAGAGAACGGCGCCGGTAAAAGCACGCTGATGAAGATCCTCGCAGGCGCCTATACCGCCACCAGCGGCGAGATCCTGATCGACGGGCAACCGCACGCCATTAAAGGGCCAAAAGATGCGCTGGCGGCAGGGATCACCTTGATCTACCAGGAGATGCAGCTGGCGCCTAATCTGACCGTCGCCGAGAACATTTTCCTCGGCAGCGAGCTGGCGCGCGGCGGGCTGGTGCAGCGTAAAGAGATGCTTAATCAGGCTCAGGCGGTCATTGACCGCCTCGGCGCGCAGTTCAGGGCCAGCGACCTGGTGATGAAGCTGACCATTGCCGAACAGCAGCAGGTAGAGATTGCCCGCGCCCTGCATCGTAACAGCCGGATCCTGGTGATGGATGAACCGACTGCCGCCCTCTCTTCCCGTGAAACCCAACGCCTGTTCGAGCTGATCCTGCGCCTGCGCGACGAAGGCATGGCGATTATTTATATCAGCCATCGCATGGCTGAAGTGTATGAGCTCTCCGACCGCGTTAGCGTGCTGCGCGACGGGCAGTATGTCGGCAGCCTGACCCGCGACAAACTCAACGCTCCCGAACTGGTGCGGATGATGGTCGGCCGGCCGCTCAGCGATTTATTCAACAAAGAACGCGATATCCCGCCCGGTCAGCCGCGCCTGCGGGTTCAGGATTTGACCGACGGCAGCAAAGTCGGCGCCAGCAGCCTGGTGGTACACGCCGGGGAGATCGTCGGCCTGGCGGGACTGGTTGGCGCCGGGCGATCCGAGCTGGCGCAGCTGATTTTCGGCGTGCGCAAGGCCACCGGCGGCGTGATCGAAATCGATGGCGAGCCGGTGGTCATTCACTCGCCGCGCGAAGCCATCGACCTTGGGATCGGCTTTCTCACCGAAAACCGCAAGGAGCAGGGGCTGTTTCTCGAGCTGGCGGCGCAGGAGAACATCACGATGGCCACCCTGGAGCGGGATGCCAGCTGGGGGATGCTCAACCGCAAAAAGGCACAGACCATCTCCGATGAGGCCATCGCCCTGCTCAATATCCGGGTGCCGCATGCGCAGGTGCGCGCCGGCGGCCTCTCCGGTGGCAACCAGCAAAAGCTGCTGATCTCCCGCTGGGTCGCTATCGGCCCGCGCATTTTAATTCTTGATGAGCCGACACGCGGCGTGGACGTCGGCGCCAAAAGCGAGATTTATCGCATCATGAACCAGATGGCGCGCCAGGGGGTTGCCATCCTGATGATCTCCAGCGAACTGCCGGAAGTGGTCGGGATGAGCGACCGGGTCTATGTCATGCGCGAAGGCAGCATCGTCGGCGAACTGCAGGTCGGCGGCATCAGTCAGGAAAGCATTATGACGCTGGCGACCGGCGTTAACGACTCTCACCTTAAGGCGGTACAGCCATGACAATGCAGAAAACGCGCGCCGCGCAGCCGACGGATAAATCCGCATCGGCGAAGAAAATGCTGATGGGCGATTTGGTACAAACTGTCGGCATTTTGCCGATATTAATCTTGATTGTGGCGGTATTTGGCTTTATCGCCCCCAATTTTTTCACCGAAAGCAATCTGCTGAACATTACCCGCCAGGCCTCCATCAACATCGTTCTCGCCGCCGGGATGACCTTTATCATCCTCACCGGGGGGATCGATCTGTCCGTCGGTTCAATTCTCGGGACTACCGCGGTAGCGGCGATGGTGGTGTCACTGATCCCAGAGCTGTCGCTGCTCTCTATTCCCGCCGCGCTGATGCTTGGGCTGGTGCTCGGGTTGTTTAACGGCGCACTGGTCGCCTTTGCCGGACTGCCGCCGTTTATCGTGACGCTCGGAACCTATACCGCCCTGCGTGGAGCGGCCTATCTGCTGGCCGACGGCACCACGGTGATTAACTCCGACATTAGCTTCGAATGGATCGGCAACGATTATCTCGGGCCGGTGCCGTGGCTGGTGGTGATCGCACTGCTGGTGGTGGTGGTGTGCTGGTTTATCCTGCGCCGCACCACCCTGGGGGTTCATATCTACGCCGTCGGCGGCAACATGCAGGCGGCGCGGCTGACCGGTATCAAAGTGTGGCTGGTGCTGCTGTTCGTCTACGGCATGAGCGGGCTACTTTCAGGGCTGGGTGGCGTGATGAGCGCATCGCGCCTGTACAGCGCCAACGGCAACCTCGGCGTGGGCTATGAGCTGGATGCCATCGCCGCCGTGATTCTCGGCGGCACCAGCTTCGTCGGCGGCATCGGCACCATCACCGGCACGCTGGTGGGGGCGCTGATCATCGCCACCCTGAACAACGGCATGACCCTGATGGGGGTCTCTTATTTCTGGCAGCTGGTGATCAAAGGGGCGGTGATCATCATCGCGGTGCTGATCGACAAATACCGCACCCGACACCATCAAAGTGCATAACAACAATACCCTACAGACAGAGGAAAACAGTATGCGTTTGAAACCCGTAGTAACCGCGCTCTGTGCCGGCGCGCTGCTTGCCTCCGCGCCTTTTGCCCAGGCAAAAGAGCTGACATCCATCGGCGTAACGGTGGGCGACTTAGCCAACCCGTTCTTTGTGCAAATCACCAAAGGGGCAGAGCTGGAAGCCCGCAAGCTGGCCGGAGACAAGGTGAAAGTGACGTTGGTCTCCAGCGGTTACGATCTGGGCCAGCAGGTGGCGCAGATCGATAACTTTATTGCCGCCAAAGTCGACATGATTATCCTCAACGCCGCTGACTCCAAAGGTATTGGCCCGGCGGTAAAACGGGCAAAAGACGCGGGCATTGTGGTCGTCGCGGTGGACGTTGCCGCTGAAGGTGCAGATGCCACCATCACTTCCGATAACACCCAGGCCGGTGAAATGGCCTGTAAATACATCACCGACCGGCTGAAAGGCAAAGGTAACGTGGTGATTATTAACGGGCCGCCGGTTTCCGCGGTACAAAACCGCGTTGAAGGTTGCCAGACCGAGTTTAAGCGCCACCCGGATATCAAGGTGCTCTCCTATAACCAGAACGCGAAAGGCAGCCGCGAAGGGGGACTGGAAATCATGACCTCTCTGTTGGCCGCGAACCCGAAAATTGATGGCGTGTTCGCCATTAACGATCCGACGGCGATCGGCGCCGATCTGGCCGCTAAACAGGCGCAACGTCATGAGTTCTTTATTGTGGGCGTCGATGGCAGCCCGGACGGTGAAGAGGCACTCAAGCGTAAGAACTCACTGTTTGTCGCCACTCCGGCCCAGGACCCGCAGGTCATGGCGGCGAAAGCAGTGGAGATCGGTTACGACATTCTGCAGGGTAAACCGGCGCCGGCTGCACCGGTACTGATCCCGGTGATGATGATCGACAAAAACAACATTGGCAGCTACAAAGGCTGGACCGTGAAGTAACCCGAAGTCATGTAGAGTCGATAGCCTCAGGCGCTTCCCGGTTTATGCAACCGGGGAACGCCAGGGGTTATGCCGCTTTATCGCCGTGGGTGACATCCGCGGCGAACACATAGCCCAGACCACGTAAGGTTTTAATCAGCGTCGGCTGATGGGGATTGCGTTCTATTTTACGCCGCAGGCGCATGATCAGGACGTCGATGGTCCGATCAAATACCTCGGTGCTTTCGCTGTGGGTCAATGCCAGCAGCTGCTCGCGATTGAGGACCCGACGGGCGTTTTGCGCCAGCGCCAGCAGCAGGCTGTACTCCCCCTGCGTCAGCGGCACGGCCTGCTGTTGCGGATTGAACAATTCACAGCGCAACGTATCGAGCCGCCAGCCGTTAAACATCAGACCCGCGCTACCGCTGGCCCCTTCACTCCCCAGGGCACCACTGCGCCTGAGCACCGCTTTTACCCGCGCCACCACCACCCGGGAGTTAAACGGCTTGGCAATATAGTCATCGGCCCCCATCTCCAGCCCCACCACCACATCGGCCTCGCTGCCCAGCCCGGTCAGCATCACCACCGGTAATTCCGGCCGACTGCGCTGTAATTGTTGCAGTACCAGCAGGCCGTTGGTGTCCGGGAGAATCATATCCAGCAGCACCAGCGCGATATCCGTGCGCTGGGCGGCCAGCGTCAGCGCAGCATCACCGCGCTGACACACCAGCACCTCAAACACATGCGCGCTGAGCACGTCGCTGAGCAACTCGCCAATCGCGCTGTCGTCATCCACCACTAATATGACTGGTTTCATCACTCGCCTCTGCCCGCACGCCACGATCTCTGTCTGATTAATTCAGCAAAGCCCCTGCGACAAATCCATTCTGCGATCGCGTTTCTTCAATCGATGTCACATCTCTCTGCGCGTCGACACGTCAAAACTGACGATTGCCTGCTTTTCGTCAGCATTCAGACCAAAAAATCGACGTATTATCAGTGAATACACACAATGAAAACATGGCATAGAAGATGCATATTGAGGGCGAGATAGCGCGTAGGCGCCCATTGATTAACTGGAGCAAGACCGATGAAAAAAGTCGTCACGGTTTGCCCGTATTGCGCATCAGGTTGCAAAATCAACCTGGTGGTCGATAACGGCAAAATCGTCCGGGCTGAGGCGGCACAGGGGAAAACCAACCAGGGAACCCTGTGTCTGAAAGGCTACTATGGCTGGGACTTTATTAATGATACCCAGATCCTCACCCCGCGTCTGAAAACCCCGATGATCCGCCGTCAACGTGGCGGCAGACTGGAATCCGTCTCCTGGGAGGAGGCCCTCGACTACGTCGCCACTCGCCTCAGCGAGATTAAAGCCAAGTATGGCCCGGATGCTATCCAGACCACCGGCTCATCTCGTGGGACCGGCAACGAAACCAACTATGTGATGCAAAAATTCGCACGCGCCGTTATTGGTACCAATAACGTCGACTGTTGCGCGCGCGTCTGACACGGCCCTTCGGTTGCAGGTCTGCACCAGTCGGTCGGTAATGGCGCCATGAGTAATGCCATCACAGAGATTGATAACACCGATCTCGTGTTTATCTTCGGGTATAACCCGGCAGATTCACACCCCATCGTGGCGAATCACGTGATTAACGCCAAACGCAATGGGGCGAAAATTATCGTCTGCGATCCGCGCAAAATTGAAACCGCGCGCATTGCCGATATGCACATCGCGTTGAAAAACGGCTCGAACATCGCGCTGCTCAACGCCATCGGGCATGTCATTATCGAAGAAGATCTCTACGATAAATCCTTCGTTGCCAGCCGTTCCGAGGGCTTCGAAGAGTATCGCAAAATCGTCGAAGGCTACACGCCGGAGTCGGTGGAAGCGATCACCGGCGTCAGCGCGCAGCAAATTCGCGAATGCGCCAGAATGTACGCCAGCGCCAAATCCGCAGCCATTCTGTGGGGCATGGGCGTCACCCAGTTCTATCAGGGGGTGGAAACCGTACGATCGCTTACCAGCCTGGCAATCATGACCGGCAACCTCGGTAAACCGAGCGTCGGTGTGAACCCAGTACGTGGGCAAAACAACGTCCAGGGTGCCTGCGATATGGGTGCGCTGCCGGATACCTATCCGGGCTACCAGTATGTGAAGTTCCCAGAGAACCGCGAGAAGTTCGCCAAAGCCTGGGGCGTCGACAGCCTGCCGGAACACACCGGCTACCGCATCAGCGAACTGCCGCACCGTGCGGCGCATGGCGAAGTGCGGGCAGCGTACATCATGGGGGAAGACCCGCTCCAGACCGACGCCGAGCTATCTGCCGTGCGTAAAGCGTTTGAAGAGCTGGAACTGGTTATCGTCCAGGACATCTTTATGACCAAAACCGCGTCGGCGGCGGATGTAATTTTACCGTCAACGTCGTGGGGCGAACATGAAGGGGTTTATACCGCTGCCGACCGTGGTTTCCAGCGCTTCTTTAAAGCGGTAGAGCCGAAGTGGGACCTGAAAACCGACTGGCAGATCATCAGTGAAATCGCCACCCGGATGGGCTATCCGATGCACTACAACAACACCCAGGAGATCTGGGACGAGTTGCGGCATCTGTGCCCGGATTTCTACGGCGCTACCTACGAGAAAATGGGTGAGCTGGGCTACATCATGTGGCCGTGTCGCGACGAATCCGACGCCGATCAGGGTACCTCTTATCTGTTTAAAGAGAAGTTTGATACCCCGAACGGTCTGGCGCAGTTCTATACCTGCGACTGGGTTGCGCCGATTGACAAGCTGACCGACGAGTACCCGATGGTACTCTCCACGGTGCGTGAAGTAGGCCACTATTCGTGCCGTTCGATGACCGGCAACTGTGCGGCGCTGGCCGCGCTGGCGGATGAACCAGGCTATGCGCAAATCAACACCGCCGACGCCGCGCGTCTGGGGATTGAAGATGAAGCGCTGGTGTGGGTCAACTCGCGCAAAGGGCGGATCATCACCCGTGCGCAGGTCAGCGACCGGCCGAATAAAGGGGCGGTCTATATGACCTACCAGTGGTGGATTGGCGCCTGTAACGAGCTGGTGACCGAGAACCTGAGCCCGATTACCAAGACGCCGGAGTACAAGTACTGCGCCGTGAACGTTGAACGCATCGCCGATCAGCGCGCCGCCGAACAGTATGTGATTGACGAGTACAACAAGCTGAAAGCCCGCCTGCGCGAAAGCGCAATGGGTTAATCACGCCGCCTCCCCGGAGGCGGTGCTTCGCACCTGTCCGGGCTACCGGACTGCACGTCCCCATCGCCCGGGTAAAGTGGTAACGCCGCTACCCGGGTTTCACCAAACCTGCCAGTTGCTGCCATTTTCTTCTTTTTCGCCTCCCTTTATACTGCTCGCTGTGTCCCTGACTGATAATAAAAAATGAAATACCTCTATTTACTTCTGGCATTATTTTCACTCACCGCTGGCGCCATGGAACCCGGAAGCCAGTACAAACAGCAGGCGGAAGCGGGCGATCCGCGGGCGCAATACTATCTTGCGGATACCTATGTCAGTTCCGGCGATTATCCGCAGGCTGAATACTGGGCGCAAAAGTCGGCCGATAACGGCGACGGTGACGCGCTGGCGCTGCTGGCTCAGTTAAAAATTCGCAACCCGCAGCTGGCCGATTACAAACTGGCCCGGCAGCTGGCCGAGAAATCGGTACAGACCGGCAGCAAGGCCGGAGAGATCGTCCTTGCCAGGGTGCTGGTCAACCATCAGGCCGGAAAGACGGATTATACCCACGCGATCTCGCTGCTGCAGGATGCCGCCCAGGACCCGGAAAATGACTCTGCCGTTGATGCTCAGATGCTGCTGGGATTGATTTACGCTAGCGGCGTGCAGGCAGCGGAAGATGACGCGATGGCGACAGACTATTTTAAACGCAGCTCCTCGCTGTCCCGTACCGGGTATGCCGAATACTGGGCGGGCATGATGTTCCTGCAGGGAGAGAAAGGTTTCATCGAACCGAATCACCAGAAAGCGCTGCACTGGTTGAACGTCAGCTGTCAGGAAGGGTTTGATACCGGTTGTGAAGAGTTCGACAGAATAAGCAAAGGATAAAAACAGGCCCGGTGCGATGGCACCGGGCCTGGTATTTTATTGGGCCGTCTTATCAAATTTGCCCAGCACCTCGCGTTCATACGCCAGCGCTTTTTTACGGTCAAACTTGTGTTCCCAACGGGCAATCACCAGCACCGCCAGGGCATTGCCCACCACGTTCAGCGCGGTACGCGCCATATCGAGGATACGGTCAACACCGGCAATAAAGGCCAGACCTTCCAGCGGGATCCCCACGCTACCCAGCGTCGCCAGCAGCACGACGAAGGAGACGCCCGGCACGCCGGCAATCCCTTTCGAGGTCACCATCAGCGTCAGCACCAGAGTGATTTCCTGCCACAAGGAGAGGTCAATGCCGTACAGCTGCGCGATGAAGATAGCCGCGATACTCTGATACAGCGTCGATCCGTCGAGGTTAAAGGAGTAGCCGGTCGGTACCACGAAACTGGTAATCGAAGCCGGAGCACCATAGGCCTCCATCTTCTCAATAATTCGCGGCAGCACGCTCTCAGAACTGGCGGTAGAGTACGCCAGAATCAGCTCATCTTTCAGGATGCGGATCAGGATCCAGATGCTCAGCCCGCATAACCGCGCCACGGTACCCAGCACCACCAGCGCGAAGAACAGGATCGCGAAGTAAACCAGAATCACCAGCTTCGCCAACGGCCACAGCGAGGCGAAACCGAAGGTCGCCACGGTGACGGAGATCAGCGCAAACACCCCGACCGGCGCATAGCGCATCACCATGTGGGTCACTTTAAACATGGTTTCGGAGATAGAACGGAAAACCGTGACCAGCGGTTCACGGTGGGTCGCTGGCAGCGAAGAGAGCCCCAGTCCGAACAGCACCGAGAAGAAGATAATCGGCAGCATTTCGCCTTTCGCCATGGAGGCGACGATATTGGTCGGCACCAGAGACAGGATAGTCCCCATCAGACCATGAGCATGGTTCTGCACTTCCGCCGTCGTGCTCTGATATTTCGATATATCCACCGCCGCCAGCTGCGACATATCAATGCCGCTTCCCGGCTGGAACACGTTCGCCAGGGTAATCCCCAGCACAATCGCCACCGTGGTGATCACTTCAAAATAGATAATGGTTTTGGCACCGATACGGCCCAGTTGCTTGGCGTCGCCCACGCCTGCAATCCCGACGATCAGCGTCGAAATAACAATCGGTACCACGATCATTTTGATCAGATGGATAAAGATATCGCCCGCCGGCGTCAGGAAGTTCGAAATGATCCATTCGCGACTTTCGGCGTGATAATGCAGGTAACTGCCCAAAAGGATACCCAGCACCAGGGCCAGCAAAATTTGCCAGGCCAGACTGACGTTTGTTTTTTTCTTCACTACAGACTTCCTCAATGAAAGGCAGCATTCCCAGAGGTAATGATGCCCACTGAAAGGGGTATGAATTGTGTTGCGTTGCTGTATGGGGTTTTTTAACGCGCAGTATCAGTATCATTTGCACGGCATGCTGCGCAAGCGTTTAAGAACAGGGCTTTCCGCTGGTTTTGTGCATAAATTCACGAACTTTCCCCACTTATATTGCATAAGTATTTGTTATAAAAAAATTTTCATAAATTCAATTTCTATAAATACATCAGCGAAATTATTCCACTTCAAAGTTTCATTTGATTGATTTTCATTCAGTTGAATTAATGCGTGATCTGCCCCCCAAATAGCAAACAAAGCCGCTAAAGCCCCTACAATTAACGTTTACTTGACATATATTTAACAATCTAAAGGAGAAAAAAAGCCATGAGCCAAATACATAAACATTCTATTCCCGCTAACATTGCGGACAGCTGCCTGATTAACCCGGAACAGTACAAGGCAAACTATCAACAATCGATTACTGACCCCGAGAGTTTCTGGGGTGAGCAAGGCAAAATCCTTGACTGGATGCAGCCCTATACCCGCGTGAAGAACACCTCGTTCGCGCCCGGCAACGTCTCCATCAAATGGTATGAAGACGGCACCCTGAACCTCGCAGCGAACTGTCTCGATCGCCACCTGGCCGAACGCGGCGACCAGACCGCAATTATCTGGGAGGGCGACGACGCCAGCCAAAGCAAACACATTACCTATCGTGAACTGCATCGCGACGTGTGCCGTTTTGCTAACGTCCTGCTCAATCTCGGTATTAAAAAGGGCGATGTTGTCGCCATCTATATGCCCATGGTGCCGGAAGCGGCCGTCGCTATGCTGGCCTGCGCCCGTATCGGCGCCATCCATTCGGTGATCTTCGGTGGTTTCTCCCCTGAGGCGGTCGCCGGGCGCATTATCGATTCCAGCTCTCGCCTGGTGATCACCGCTGACGAAGGCCTGCGTGCCGGTCGTGCGATCCCGCTGAAGAAAAACGTCGATGACGCGCTGAAAAACCCGAACGTCACCACTATCGAGCATGTCGTGGTCCTCAAACGCACCGGTGGCAAAATCGACTGGCAGGAAAATCGCGACCTGTGGTGGAGCGATCTGATTGAGCAAGCCAGCGCGGATCATCAGCCGGAAGAGATGAATGCCGAAGACCCGCTGTTCATCCTCTATACCTCCGGTTCCACCGGCAAGCCGAAAGGGGTGCTGCACACCACCGGCGGCTATCTGGTCTATGCGGCCACCACCTTTAAATACGTCTTCGACTACCATCCTGGCGAGATCTACTGGTGCACCGCCGATGTGGGCTGGGTCACCGGTCACAGTTATTTGCTGTACGGCCCGCTGGCCTGCGGCGCCACCACCCTGATGTTCGAAGGCGTGCCAAACTGGCCAACCCCGGCACGGATGTGTCAGGTGGTCGATAAGCATAAGGTCAATATCCTCTACACCGCGCCGACGGCGATCCGTGCGCTGATGGCGGAAGGTGATAAGGCAATCGAAGGCACAGACCGCTCTTCCCTGCGTATTCTGGGTTCCGTCGGCGAGCCGATTAACCCGGAAGCCTGGGAGTGGTACTGGAAAAAGATCGGCAATGAAAAATGCCCGGTGATGGACACCTGGTGGCAAACCGAAACCGGTGGCTTCATGATTACCCCGCTGCCGGGGGCCATCGAGCTGAAAGCCGGCTCCGCCACGCGGCCTTTCTTCGGCGTGCAGCCGGTGCTGGTCGATAACGAAGGTACTCCGCTGGAAGGTGCGACAGAAGGCAACCTGGCAATCGCCGATTCCTGGCCGGGTCAGGCACGCACGCTGTTTGGCGACCACGAGCGCTTTGAACAGACCTACTTCTCCACCTTCAAGAATATGTATTTCAGCGGCGACGGCGCGCGTCGTGACGAAGACGGTTATTTCTGGATCACCGGGCGCGTGGATGACGTGCTGAACGTCTCCGGCCACCGCCTGGGCACCGCGGAAATCGAATCGGCGCTGGTCTCGCACCCGAAAATTGCCGAAGCGGCAGTGGTCGGCATTCCACATAACATTAAAGGCCAGGCGATTTACGCTTACGTGACGCTGAATCACGGTGAAGAACCGACGCCAGAACTGTATGCCGAAGTGCGCAACTGGGTTCGTAAAGAGATTGGCCCGCTGGCCACGCCGGATGTGCTGCACTGGACCGATTCATTACCGAAAACCCGCTCTGGTAAAATCATGCGCCGTATTCTGCGCAAAATTGCCGCGGGCGATACCAGTAACCTCGGCGATACCTCAACCCTGGCGGATCCGGGCGTGGTGGAAAAACTGCTCGAAGAGAAGCAGGCCATCGCCATGCCGTCATAAACCAACGCATTCCCTACACCCTCTCCCCTTCAGGGGAGAGGACATAAATAATAGCCCCTAAGGATTCCACGTAGCAGGACAGCGCAAGCCCCCCTCTTCCCGACAGCGCGCTGCCGGGCGGATAAGTGCTGCCGCTGAATGGCGTGTGGATGACAAAAGGGATACCTCTGGAGACGCTGTAATGAATGAACAAATTTGTCAGCGGATAGAAGATAGTGCGCATTTCAGGGAGTTAGTTGCTACCCGGCAAAGGTTTGCCGCCATCTTGTCACTGATTATGTTGGTTATCTATGTGGGCTTTATTTTGCTCATCGCCTTCGCCCCTGGCTGGCTCGGCACGCCGCTGCATGCCGGCACCAGCGTCACCCGAGGCATTCCTATTGGCATCGGCGTTATCGTTATCTCTTTTGTACTGACCGGGATCTATGTCTGGCGGGCAAATGGTGAGTTTGATCGCCTGACGAAAAGTGTGATTAACGAGGTGCACGCATCATGAAGAAAGTCCTGACGGCGATTGCCGCCACACTCCCTTTTTCCGTGAGTGCCGCTGACGCTATTTCCGGTGCGGTGCAGCGTCAGCCGACAAACTGGCAGGCGATCATCATGTTCCTGATTTTTGTCGCCCTCACGCTGTATATCACCTATTGGGCCTCAAAACGGGTACGCTCGCGCAACGACTATTACACGGCGGGCGGTAATATCACCGGTTTCCAGAACGGGCTGGCGATTGCCGGCGACTTTATGTCGGCGGCCTCCTTCCTCGGTATTTCTGCGCTGGTCTACACCTCCGGCTACGACGGGCTGATTTACTCCCTTGGCTTCCTGGTCGGCTGGCCGATTATTCTGTTCCTGATTGCCGAACGCCTGCGTAACCTCGGGCGCTACACCTTCGCCGACGTCGCCTCGTATCGCCTGAAACAGGGGCCAATTCGTACCCTCTCCGCCTGCGGTTCGCTGGTGGTGGTGGCGCTGTATCTGATTGCGCAGATGGTTGGCGCAGGCAAGCTTATCCAGCTGCTATTCGGCCTGAACTATCACGTGGCGGTGGTGCTGGTTGGCGTGCTGATGGTGCTCTACGTCCTGTTCGGCGGCATGCTTGCCACCACCTGGGTGCAGATTATCAAAGCGGTTCTGCTGCTGTGCGGCGCCAGCTTTATGGCCTTTATGGTCATGAAACACGTCGGCTTCAGCTTCAATAATCTGTTCAGCGAAGCCATGGCGGTACACCCGAAAGGGGCGGCCATCATGAGCCCGGGTGGATTGGTGAAAGATCCGATATCCGCGCTGTCGCTGGGCCTCGGACTGATGTTTGGTACCGCCGGTCTGCCGCATATTCTGATGCGTTTCTTCACCGTGAGCGATGCGCGTGAGGCGCGGAAAAGCGTGTTCTACGCTACCGGCTTTATGGGCTATTTCTATATTCTGACCTTTATTATCGGCTTTGGCGCGATCATGCTGGTCGGGGCAAACCCGGCGTTCAAAGACTCGGCGGGCGTGCTGATTGGCGGCAATAACATGGCGGCGGTCCACCTGGCTGACGCGGTAGGCGGCAATCTGTTCCTTGGCTTTATTTCCGCCGTCGCCTTCGCCACGATTCTGGCGGTGGTCGCGGGCTTAACCCTGGCAGGCGCATCGGCGGTCTCTCACGACCTGTACGCCAACGTCTTCCGCAAAGGTGCCAGCGAGCGTGACGAACTGCGGGTGTCAAAAATCACCGTGCTGTTGCTGGGAGTGGTGGCGATTCTGCTGGGGATCCTGTTCGAAAACCAGAACATCGCCTTCATGGTGGGTCTGGCCTTCTCGATTGCTGCCAGCTGTAACTTCCCGATCATTCTGCTGTCGATGTACTGGTCGAAGCTCACCACTCGCGGTGCGATGGTCGGCGGCTGGCTGGGGCTGTTAACGGCGGTTATCCTGATGATCCTCGGCCCGACAATTTGGGTGCAGATCCTCGGTCATGAAAAGGCGATATTCCCGTATGAATATCCGGCGCTGTTCTCTATCGCCATCGCCTTTGTGGGTATCTGGTTCTTCTCCGCTACCGACAACTCTGCCGAAGGGATGCGCGAGCGCGAGCAGTTCCGCGCGCAGTTTATCCGTTCGCAGACCGGTATCGGTATCGAACGCGGGCAGGCGCACTAACCTGACCTTCCCCGGCCGCATGGCCGGGGAAATTAAAACATCAGCAGACGGACCAGCGGTGCTGCCAGCACCGTCACCACGCCGGACAGCATCATCACCAGACTGGCGACGACCCCTTCCTGTGGCCCTAGCTCATATGAACGCGCGGTACCCGCTCCGTGAGACGCCGCACCGAATCCTGCCCCCTTTGCCATCCCGCCGCGAATGGCGAGCCGCATAAACAGCACATCGCCCACCGCCATACCAAACACGCCGGTAATCACCACAAACAGCGCCACCAGCTCCGGCTGGCCGCCAATCGGTTTGGCCGCCGCCAGCGCAAACGGCGTGGTGATCGAACGGACCGCCAGGCTGCGCTGGATCTCATCCGGCAGGGTCAACAGCCGGGCCAGCCAGACCGAGCTGGTCACCGCCACAACCACCGCGGTAGTCACCCCGGCGCTCAGCGACATCCAGTGACGTTTAATCACCGCCAGGTTGTCATACACCGGGACCGCAAACGCGATAGTCGCCGGCCCCAGCAGCCATAACAGCCAGTGGGCTTCGCCCATATAGTTCTGATAAGAAATGTGGCCAAAAACCAGGATCAGCACCAGCAGCAGCGGGGTAAAAACCAGCGGCATCAACGGCAGCTTGTGAAAACGACGATACAGGCGCTTATTGGCGAAATAGAGCACCAGCGTGACGATCAGACACAGCAGGCTCAGTTGAAAATTACTCATGCTTCATCCTGCTGATTTCATAGCGATACACTTTATCCACCACCCACGCGGTGGCCCCCAGCACCATCAGGGTACTCAGGGCAATCACCAGGAAGATTCGCCAGCCGTCCACCATCAGTAACTGGGTGTAATTCACCACCGCCACCACCGCCGGAACGAAGAACAGCAGCATCTCTGCCAGCAGCCAGCGGGAGCCTGCCCGCACCCAGTTTAATGGGATCACCCGGCAGACGATTAACGCCAGCAGCAGCAGCATACCGACCAGATTCGCCGGCAGGGGCAGATGCAGCCAGTTCACTAAATAGTCAGCGCAGACAAACATTCCGGCATAGATGAGCACCTGAACGGGTACCTGAAGGCGTTGTACAACGAGGGGGGTCACACGAGCTGGCGCGAAGGCCATGAGCGAAATTCCTGAAAAAGAAGCGAGGTGTGCAGTATAGAGAGCCGCCGGAACGGACAGAAATGAATTAAAATCATCACAGGTATAGTCTCTGGGAATAATTATGGATATCCGAACGCTGCGCTATTTTGTCGAAGTGGTGCGCCAGCAGAGTTTTACCCGCGCTGCGGAAAAACTGTTTGTGACGCAACCCACGATCAGCAAGATGCTCAAAAATCTGGAAGATGAGCTGAACTGCACCCTGTTGATTCGCGATGGTCGCAAGCTCCTGCTCACCGACACCGGACGGGTGGTTTTTGAACGCGGACAGGCAATTCTGGGTGAGTTTCATCAGCTGGAATCGGAGCTGAGCGATATTAACCATCTCCACAAGGGCGTCCTGAGACTGGGGATCCCGCCGATGGTGGGGATGCTGATGGCCGAGCCTATCAGCCAGTTTCGCCAGCGCTACCCGGGCGTCGAACTGAAGATTTCGGAATTCGGCGGCCTGACGGTGCAGCAGGCGGTGAGCAACGGCGAGCTGGATCTTGCGATGACAGCGCTGCCGGTTGACGAGAACAGTGGCCTGAGCACCCTGCCGTTGTTCAACCACCCGCTGTGCGTGCTGACCCCAAGGACAGAGCAATGGGCGCAGGTTAACTCGCTGTCACCGGAGGCGCTCGCGGCTCATCCGCTGGTGATTTATAACGAAGATTTCGCCCTCAGCCGCCAGCTGATGGCGCTGTTTACCTATCATGATGTGAAGCCCCGTATCGCGGTGCGCAGCGGCCAGTGGGATTTCCTGGCGGCGATGGTGCAGGCGGGCATTGGCGTGGCGATCCTGCCGCAGCCAATCTGTGAACGCCTCGATGCGCAGGATTTTTGCTGGATACCGTTGCAGAGTGAACTGCACTGGGAACTGGGGATGATCTGGCGGGAAGGGGTTTATCTGTCGCACAGCGCCCAGGCGTGGCTGGAGTGCAGTAAGGCGTTCTGGCTGGAATAAGCTCCCGTAGCCCCGGCATGCGTAGCGCCACCGGGGAACGGGTGCGGTATTACTGATCTTCGATTAACAGCGCTTCCAGCAGGTCCAGATCGTGCAGCAGTTTCTGCAGCGTCTCATTGCTGATCTGCCGGGTCGCACGCAGGTGATACAGCTCCCCGCGCTCCGAACGCAGCGCCGCCAGACGGAACCGGCGTTCAAGCTGCTCTTCGAGGATCGAGGTTTCGACGTCGTTACGTCCGTCTACGCGGCGGCGCAGGTTACCGATGACCCTGGAGCTAACCTCGGTCAGCAGCTGGTTATCGATATTCTCTTTGGTATCCGCCGCCAGTCGCTCCTCCATTTTCTGAATAGCGACAATAGCGACATCGGCGGTCGCCGCGCGGGCCAGTCGCTCCTCTTTACGCTGCTGGACATGGTCGCTCGACTCGATATGGCGCAGCAGAATCGGCAGCGCAATCACGCCGACAAACAGCGAGAACAAGATCACCCCCGCCGCCAGAAAGACCAGTTCATAACGTGCCGGGAAGACGTTACCGTCCGGCAGCAGCAGCGGAATCGACAGGACACCGGCCAGCGTAATCGCCCCGCGCACCCCGGCGACGGAGGAGATCAGCAGCTCACGAGTGGTCCATGAACCAAACTCCATCGGTTTCTTTTTCAGGAAGCGCTGGCTTAATTTACGCATCGTCCACAACCAGCCAAAACGCACCAGCATCAGCGCGGCATAGATCAGGATGATGTCGGTAAACAGCATCCAGGTTTCAACGTTAGGGTCCGCTTCGGCCGCCACCAGCGAGGTCGACAGAATATCCGGCAGCTGCAGGCCCAACAGCAGGAACACCATGCCGTTAAACACGAACTCCAGCATCGCCCAGGTGCTGTTCGCACGCAGACGCATTGCCAGCGGTGCCGTGCGCATCACCCCGGAACGGGTAATGGTCATCCCCGCCGCGACCGCCGCCAGGATCCCGGAAACGCCAATATGTTCAGCGATCAGGTAGGAGGCAAACGGCAGCAGGAACAGCAGGACAATCTGTGTGGCAGGCTCGTCACCGCCCCAGCGGCTGAGAAAACGCATCGAGCGCCCGTACAGCCAACTGACCACAAAACCGGCCAGGATGCCGCCGATAGCCACCTTCAGGAATTCGACTGTCGCGCCGCCGACGGTAAAGACCATCGTCCCCATCGCCACGGCGACGGCAAATTTCAGCGAGACCAGGCCGGAGGCATCGTTCATCAACGCCTCGCCTTGCAAGATCCCCATAATTTTTTTCGGGATGCGTCCCTCACCCACAATGCCCGACAGCGCGACGGCATCGGTCGGTGACAGCACCGCCGCCAGCGCAAATGCCGGAATCAGCGGAATACCCGGAACAATCCAGTAAATCAGGAAGCCGATGCCCACCACCGTCACCAGCACCAGCGCCAGCGCCAGCCCGAGGATTTCCCGGCCGTGCTCAATAAATTCGCGGGTCGGCGTCTTCCAGCCGTCGGCAAACAGCAGCGGCGGGATAAACAGGACCAGGAAGAGTTCGGGGTCAAATTCAACGTGCAGACCAAAGGTCGGCCACGCCAGCATCGCACCAATGGCGATCTGCATTAACGGGAGTGGAACCTGGAAGGGCAGTACGCGTGTAACCACCCCGGAAAGCGAGACCACGAGGGTCATGATGAGTATGGTGAAGAATATTTCCATGTGTTCCCTGTTCGCTACATTTTATTATTTTATACCCTAATAATTCGAGTTGCAGGCAGGCGGCGACGCAGGGAATCCCCAGGAGCTTACTGAAGTAAGTGACTGGGGTGACAAATCTGTCTGGAACAGATTTGAACGCTGCGAGCAGCGGCCCTGATAAGGGTGAGGCTCATGGATGAGCCGAATAACGGGGCCAGCCAACGCTCATGCAACTTGAAGTATGACGGGTATACACCTGAGACGTCATGTCTTTGGATGATACGCTACTCAGATTAACGCAAAAGGAAACCGGATGTGGCTTAAAAATAAAACGGGCGGCCTGAGCCGCCCGTTGACCGCAAGAAAAGCTTAAATAGCCCAACCGCCGGCGTAGAAGATCACCAGCGCCGCGGCGATGATGACGGTGCCCAGGTTCAGCTTACGCCATTCACCAGAGACCAGACGGCCAATCACCAGGGTGGCAAAACCGATCATAATGCCGGTCACGATGTTACAGGTCAGCACGATAAAGACCGCGGTGATCAGACCCGCCATCGCATCGACGAAATCATTGAAGTCGATTTTGGCAACGTTGCTCAGCATCAGCAGGCCGACATACATCAGCGCCGGTGCCGTGGCATACGCAGGGACCAGGTAAGAGAGCGGGGAGAGGAACAGGATCAGCAGGAACAGCACACCAACGGTCACCGCGGTGAGGCCGGTTTTGCCGCCTGCCGCAGTACCTGCCGCCGATTCAATATACACGGCCGCCGGTGCTGCCCCGACCACGCCGGAGAACACGCTGCTCAGGGAGTCGGTGGTCAGCGCTTTGCCGCCGTTAATAATCTGCCCGTCTTTATCCAGCAGGTTTGCCTGACCCGCTACCGCACGAATGGTACCGGTCGCATCAAACACCGCGGTCATCACCAGCGCCAGAACGCTAGGCAGTACCACCGGATTCAGCGCGCCCATAATGTCCAGGCTGCCAATCAGTGAGTTGCCTTTGTCATCGCTCAGCGAAGGCATCGCGAAAATACCGGAGAAGTGAACGTTCGGGTCAAAAATCAGGCCGACAATCGAGACGCCGATAATCGTCAGCAGGATACCGCCCGGCACTTTCAGTTTTTCAACGCCGATAATCACCGCCAGCCCCACCAGCGACATGATCACCGGGAAGCTGTCGAAGTTACCCAGCGCAACCGGCAGACCGTCCAGCGGGTTTTTAATGACCAGGCCCACGCCGTTAGCGGCGATCAGCAGCAGAAACAGGCCGATACCAATCCCGGTACCGTGCGCAACGCCCTGCGGCAAATTGCGCAGGATCCAGCTACGAATGCCGGTAGCAGAAATCACCGTAAACAGTACACCCATCAGGAATACGGCGCCCAGCGCCACCGGGATACTGATGTGTTGTCCCAGCACCAGGCTGAAGGCGGTAAAAGCGGTCAGCGAGATAGCACAACCGATTGCCAACGGCAGGTTCGCCCACAGTCCCATCACCAGAGAGCCGACGCCTGCGACCAGACAGGTGGAAACAAACACCGCGGCCGGAGGGAACCCGGCTTTCCCCAGCATACCTGGGACGACAATAACCGAGTACACCATCGCCAGAAAGGTGGTTAGACCGGCGACAATCTCCTGACGAACGGAGCTGCCACGAGCTGAAATTTTAAACCAGGCGTCAAGTGAACCGCCGGTACGCGCTGAAGGCGTAGACATAGAAAACGTCCCCTGAAAATTTTTATCGTTTGTCTGCATACGTGGTGGACCATCCACTGCCAGTTAAACGCGATCTCCTTGTGCTACTTCGCAGCGCCAGGGGGGCTGCAAAAAGCAAACGTTTAACTCCGCGCATGCAATACGGTGGTCAGAATGAATTTGCTCCCCCCAGAACAGAGGTAAATAGCGAGCAAAATAAAAAAGCAAACGATTATCCAGCCATTAGATGGGCCTTTTCAACAGATGTTTACGCTAATTCGCTAAATTTTGCTTATGATGCTCACGAAATAATCAGCCGATGCGCAAACGTTGTCGTCCATGCGCAATCCGGTAACATTTTTGTATTGCGCTGATAGCAATTTCTCGCGGTCATCACAAAAATCACTACTTCACTCCGGCAAGGTGAACGGACCACCGCGCTCAATTGCCCGCTGCCAGGCCGGACGCTGTTCCACCTGCTGCACCCAACGCCTGATGTGCGGCAAATCGCCGATGCCACCGCGGGCCAGCAGCGCCATCACCGGAAAACTGAGCTGGATATCGGCCATGCTCAGCGCTGCCCCCGCAAACCACGGTCGGCTGGCGAGATGATCTTCTATATAGTGGGCGTGCGTGGCAATTTGTCGGTCCAGCCAGGCTTTCTGTACGCCCTTGCCCAGTGCGTTACCCAGCGTTCGCATGCCAAGAGGGATCGGTGGTTTACCGAGGCTGGCAAAAACCAGCTTCATCAGCAACAGCGGCATCAGCGAGCCCTCGGCATAATGCAGCCAGAAGCGATATTGCAGTTTGTCGGCGGTCTCCTGCGGCCTGAGCTGCTGTTCGCTATCGTAGGTTTCCTGCAAATATTCCAGAATGGCGCCCGACTCCGCCAGCACGTAGCCGTTATCTTCCACCACCGGCGATTTGCCAAGCAGGTGGATCTTTTTCAATTCCGGGGGCGCCAGCATGTTCTTTTGCCGCTGGTAGCTAACCATGCGATAAGGCAGCTGGAGTTCTTCAAGCGCCCACAGCACCCGCTGCGATCGCGATTGATTGAGATGATGTACCGTCAGCATGGAGACTCTCCCGTCAGTTGTTCGAATTAACTATAGGAACTGACGGCGATTGGCGGAAAAATTTCGGCGAAATAAACCGGTGAAATGACGGGGCTGTGCCACAATTAAATTGTCGACGCAATCCGGAACCTCCATCAACATCTTGCGCAATACTGAGGGGAGTCGACGTCGGGGGAAACCCTCCTGCGAACCAGTAGGATAGAGTCAAAGACAAAGACCGGAAAACAACTAAAGCGCCCTGTTGTGGCGCTTTAGTTTTTATACGTCATCTTCCAGCAGTCGCGCCCCAGTCCCCTCTTCACCCAGTTTATCGCCTGGATTACGCAACGGGCAGTCGCGTCGTGACAGGCAACCGCAACCAATACAACCGTCCAGTTGATCGCGCAGCGCGGTGAGGGTATGGATGCGGCGATCCAGCTCTTCCCGCCACTGCGATGAGAGCTGCTTCCACTCTTTGGCGCTCAGGTTATGCCCCTCCGGCAATACGCCAAACGCATCACCGATGGTCGCCAGCGGGATCCCGATACGCTGGGCAATTTTAATGATCGCCACCGCGCGCAGCACGTCGCGTCGATAGCGCCGCTGATTGCCGGTATTACGCTGGCTGTGAATCAGCCCTTTACTCTCGTAGAAATGCAGCGCTGAGACGGCAACGCCGGTACGTTTTGCCACCTCGCCTGGGGTCAGCAGCATTTTAATGCGGGTCGATTTCTTTTCCATAAAGCGCTTTACCTCAAGTTAACTTGAGGAATTATACTCGCCCACAGACAAAACGACGAATCGAGAATTGAGAGAGGCCGCTTTATGTCCCATCAGGATATTATCCAAACGCTTATTGAATGGATTGATGAACATATCGATCAACCACTTAACATTGATGTAGTCGCCAGAAAATCGGGTTACTCGAAATGGTATCTTCAGCGGATGTTCCGTGCCGTGATGCATCAAACGCTGGGTGATTACATCCGCCAGCGCCGGCTGCTGATGGCCGCGGAAGCGCTGAGAACGACGCAGCGGCCGATCTTTGATATTGCGATGGACCTCGGATATGTGTCGCAGCAGACCTTCTCACGGGTGTTCCGCCGGGAGTTCGATCGTACCCCCAGCGACTACCGCCATCAGATCTCTGCCTGACCGTTCAGACGCAGGGGCAGAGCCGGCTGGGGGCGTTCGCCAGCCACAGCCTGAACTCCTGCGGCGGCATCGCTTTGGCAAAGTGCCAGCCCTGGCAATACTGCACGCCACGCTGTCGTAGCCAGTTCACCTGCTCTATCGTTTCCACCCCTTCGGCAACGGTTTTTAAATGCAGGCTGCGCGCCATTTCAATAATATGTTCGACGATCATGTAGCTGGTGCTATTGGTCGTCAGCGTATCGATAAACGACTTATCGATCTTGAGGATATCCACGTTCAGCAGGTGGAGATTGTGCAGGTTTGAATAACCGGTGCCAAAATCATCAATGGCAATTTCATACCCGGCGTCACGGAAGGCCTGGATCACCGGCATGGATTTGTGCACGTCGATAAACCCGCGCTCGGTCACTTCAATTTTAATCTGGTCGATACTCACCGCGTAGCTGCTGGCCTTTTCACTGATTCTGGCGATGAGCCTTGATGAGTAAAAATCCGTGGCCGACAGGTTAATGGCGATATACAGATGGGGATGCCGGGAGAGAAACTCGCCCAGCTCGGCAAACAGTTCATCCACCACATAGTCGGTAATCTGGGCGATCATCCCTTCGCTTTCCGCCAACGGAATAAACTCCGCCGGACTCATCACCGGCCCCTCACAGCCCGGCCAGCGCAGCAGCGCTTCGGCCCCCACGCAGCGGTTATGTTGAATATCGATAATGGGCTGATAGTGCAGGCGCAACTGCCGGTGGTTTAGTGCCCGCTGCAGCATATTGCGCGGTGAATCGTATTGCTTACGAGTTCGTGACCAGACCAGTAAAATCAGGATGCTGCAAATAAAGCCCAGCGGTAGCGTGACGGTGAGCTGATCAAAAAAGACCTGGTAATAACTGGCGTACGAGGTGGACATGATCACCGCGATGGGGCGAATGGTGGATCGCGCCACGGTATAAACCCGATTATCCTGGCGGAATAAGGTCCCGTCGTGCCCTACCAGGCTGTGCAACAACTCGGCATCAGCATTTTTGCTGGTAGAAAAAAAGAGGTTGGTTTTGGTATCGAACAAGCCATAGGCTAAATCTTTATCGCTGGATATTAGGGAGCTGTAGGACAGGGGATTAATAACCGCGACGTAGTGCCCTTTTTGCATATAGGTCATGGCAAAACCAGGGTAGAAAGGCGTATCCCGATAATAGTAAATGGCGACATCGGGCGCTTTTGTATAATTTGCCGCCGGTGTTCGCCACGGGGTTTTCGGATGAACCGAAGTGGAACAATCAAACTGCGTCCCGTCAGCGTAAATTAAATCATCGACGTAAAGCAGACTGCGCACAATGCCCAGCATATATTGCTGATGCTCGGGAGAACACAGTGTCCCCGTATACTGCAAGGCTTTTTTACGTGCCAGCTCCACTTCATCAACCACCAGCTCCGTTTTTTGCAGCGCCAGCTGTGAGAACGAACGAAGTCGATCGGCGGTTTCCGCTTTCGCTCTCAGTTGAGCAAACCACAGCGCCAGAACGATGGGCAGTAAGACCACCAGGGCGAGGCCCAATATTCGCAAAGGCTTGCGCAGCGTGCGACGATTCATTTCCGTTGTTTATCCATGCGATATGCCTTAATCACGGTAAAAGATCACACCCATTGTTTACAGCAGTGACTATTTTTAGCAATCAGCCAGTTGGGGTAAAAACCCCATCGTCAATAATGATGAATAATACTAAGTTCGCGGGCATTCGAGAAACTTTCTCGACATTATGCGAGCACGACCACCCAGTAATTCGGTTTATTCGTATTATTGGCGAGAATAAATCATAAAAACCGCAGATAACGTTTATCAATAAGCAGTCAGATACCCCGCCAATAACCACAGCAATGGCATGGTTTAAAAACAGATAAAAAAACGCGCATTTTGGACTGGTGAATAAAACATCAAATGTGATATAGTTCACACAACTTGATGAAACAAGAACACTGTTTCATTACTCCCCTGATTGCCTAAAGATAGCCAGAGCGCCACGTCATCGTCAGTCTCGCCAGGTTGTCAAAGGCACCCGATTTTTTGAGGATGAGGTTGATGGCTTCCATTACTACCAGTGTCATATTGTTACGCTGGCCGCTGGTGAGCGCGGTATTGATGTTTTTAGCCAGCTCGATGAACATTCAGCTGCGTAAAAGTGACTATGCCGGTTTAGCCGTCATTTGCAGCTGTCTTGGTCTGGCTGCGGCCTGCTGGTTCGCCACCGGCCTGCTGGGTATCACACTGCTGGATGTCGCTAAAATCTGGGGCAATATCAAAGACGTAATGATTGACGTCATGAGTCAAACGCCGCCGCAATGGCCGATGGTCATGACTTGATTGTCAGGCCATCTTACGGCAAGCGCTGACGCTGCTTACTCGCAATCCTTTGATATCTTAATAAATTTATCGTTGTAGATAATATATTTATTGCCAGGCTGGCGCAGTGCCGCCTGGCGAAGCACATCCCCAGGCCGCAAATACCAGGCCTCTCCCTCTTCTTCCGTTGAGTCGCACCCGGGTTTAATCAACAGCTTAAACCAGGTATTGCCGCTGTTACTGAGACTTCCCGCGCTGGGATCGAAGGCCCAGCGAAACTGCACCTGTCGAGGACGCACGGCCAGAATGGTCTCCATCACCACCACCGGGTCGATACCGACCGTGCCACCTGCCGCATTGCGCGCGACGCGATTGCGCGTGGGGATTTCGCGAAATGAAACCCGGTAGTAACGTTCGCGGTTATCCTGCGGGCCATGATAATAAAATTTAAAATACTCCCCCTGCCCGGCCTGTAACGTCAGCTGGCGCGGAGCAAACAGCAGCTCGCCATCCGCGGGGCGGGAACGCACTTCATTGCCGCCAGGACGGTCGATGCCAACCACCGAGACCTGATACAGCCGCGCGCTCTTATTGTTATTCAGAACCCGTTTAGCGACAAATTGCTCCTCGGCTCCCAACGAAAAGGTCAGGTTGCCGACGGAAATCGCCTGGCTCATCATCGGCAGCCCCAGCAGCAGTAACCACCCGACGACCCTGAGCCGCTTAATTAATATTGCGCCACGTCGCCTGAACATGAATCTCTCCTGAAGCACTGACTTCGCCAAACCAGCCCTCGTCATTAATGGTTCTTAATGAGATGGCATCGTTCATCGGGATGGAAAATTTAACCGTCGTCTTGTTCATCACGCCGACATCGCCGGACGCATCCGTCCACGGCGTCGCGAGCCACAGCGCATCCGTCATATCGTTCCAGCGACTATCGCAGCCGGCATCGTACGTTTTGACTGCGCCGCTCTGGGTGGTCAGCGAGAGCTGCGCCGGGAAAGGCACCTTTGCCGTGCCATCTGCCGAACTAAAAAGGCAGTACGAACGACCGGCAATGGACTGCGCCGGACCATCCACTTTAATCAGAACCTCATCGGCGGCGGTTTTGCCGCTGGTGGTCACGATATAGCCAAAATCAAGCGCCGGTTCCCCTGCCCCGACATAGCCTTCTCGCGTTGGCGAGCTGGTGTACTCATCCGAAATAATGCTGATGCTGAAATCACGTGGTTTGATAATCAGCGAGTTGGACGTGGAAAACTCATACCAGCCGGACTCCGGCGAGGTGGTGTTCTGGAAACGAAAGTTAAACAGATCCTGGGTGTTGATATCGCTGATCCCCTGCGCCACCATCTGCTTAAAGAAGTTGCTGGAAAAGAAGATGTAGACCGAATCCGAGGCTTTCATTTCGTTAAAGGTATAGAAGTAAGCGGTGCCGCTGACCGGCTTCCAGTTGTTGCCGTTGAGGCTGAACTGCATATCGTAACTCCCCACCGCCGAGGCTAGCGAGGAGTTGCTAATCGCCGGGAAGATATGGATCGAGGTATTGCTCAGCCCGTTATGCTGCAACGTGTAATTGACCATCTTGCAGCTCAGGCCGCTGCGGGTACCGATGGTCTGCTCCTGACAATTACTGTTCCCCTCACCCAGCGTCGGGATCCCATCGCTGTTAATAAACACTTCAGTCAAGGAATGTGTATTGATGAGTTTTAAGCTCGCCGCTTTGGTATGGGTGACTTTACGCACATACCAGGCACCGGATGCCTGGTCCTTACAGCGGGCACCGCTGCTGGCATCGTAGGCGACAGAGGTCTGACAGGCATTAATGGTCATCGACATGCTGCCGCCCACCGGCATCTGCTGGAGATACTGATAGAACGAGTCCGACATCATGCCGTGCATCCATTTTTGCCCGCCAGAGGTGACTTTCGCGCCATAAAAACCGTTGGCGTCGGTGACCTGCGGCAAAATCAGGCTGGTTCCCATATCGCAACCGGCATACCAGTTAATGCAGCGCAGCCCGCTCAGGGGATACGATACTGGCGAGTTTTCCAGCCACATATCAAACTGCCAGTTGGCGTTAAGGCCGGTGTTATAGCCATTGTCGATATAGCCCAGACTCTGCTGATAGATGGTGCCGCTACCGGTATATTTCAGCCCGGTCCAGCGACTGGCACCGGTCATACGCGGATCCAGCACACCGCCCGGCGTGACGAAGAAGTTATCATCCGAGTTATTTTCCACGAACACATACTGCACTGCCGCCGCATCCGCCCAGGTTGTTTTCGATACCGCTGCCCCAGCCCGTGCCGCATACCACGCAACAAGACACAGGCATATCAACGTGAATCCTTTAACTTTCATGTCCTTCTCCTGCCTGCGACACGCTGGCGTAAGTTTTCAGGCCAGCGCACACGACATCGCCTACCCAAACCGCACCGCGCGCCTGGCTGATATTCAGTCCAACCTCACAGCTCTGGTTGTTACCGTAGGTGAAATCTATCGTCGGATATTTTTTATCCACATCCATCACAAATCCGCCGCTGCTATCGGTGCGCGTACGGCCAATGTGGTTATTGATATGCGCATTTGCCAGCAGGGTGCCGTCTTCAGCGCGAATACGTCCGGAAACGGTCACCATCTGTTTCACTTCCGGCTCGATCACCGCCACGTTGCCCGGATAGAGCGTCAGACGGCTCTTGCGGTTGCTGACGATGTCGTAGCTGTCGAGTGAGTTCTTGCTGTTCTGCAGCTCAACGTCGTAGCGGCCGTACGGGGAAAGCGGCAGGTAGTTGCGCTTACCGCTCAGCTGATACACCCGCCCGTTAACCTTCGCGCTCAGCTTGCCGTCGTCATCGAGACCGGTGTTGAAAATCACCCCCGCGTTGCCGTCGGTACGCCCGCTGGCAGCAATATTGCGCCCCTGCCAGCCGACGCTACCGTTGGCGGTGAGGTTGGTATTGACATAGCCGTCAGCGCCGCTGTTGATATTCAGCGTGCCGTTGGCATAGCGCGTATCAAACTGGGCATAGGCGCCACCGCTCAGTGTTTTGTCATCACCGGTATCACCGGAAATCGCCCGGGAAATATTGGCGCCGAGGGTGCGTACGACCCCTTCATCAAACTGTTTTCGTGCAGCAAGGTTGGCCATGGTGTAGCCGTTCTGGTGGGTCATGCCGGCGCTGAACCAGTTGCCCAGCGGCAGTGAAAAATCGAGCGCGACGTATTTTCCTGTACTGCTACTGCTGTTGCCGTTATTGAAGCGCTGAATACCTGCACGCAGGCCCAGCGAGCCGAAAGCGCCGCTAAAGAGGGTCTGGTAATAATCAGCGGTGTAGTAATGGCTGCGGTAGCGGCGGTCGTCGTTGTAGCTGAGGCTAAACGTCCCAAGCTTTGACCATAACGGGTTCAGGTTAAGCGTCCCGCCAATTGCCCGGTTATTGGCATCGCTGCGGCGCAGTTTATCGCCGATAACGGTCTTTTCCTGGTTCACCCAGACCGTGCTAAACCCGCCGGGCAACGAGGCGCTGATGCTGCCGATGCTGCTCCAGGAGCTATCGCTGGCCAGCATATTTTGCAGGTTAACGTTGATTGATTCCGTCAACGGCATCGTCAGACGGGTCTCGGCGACCGCGTTGTTATCGTAGCCGTAGCCGGTTGCCGCCCAGCTGAAGGTCCCGATGGCACCGGAAGAGGAAGCCCCCGCCAGCCAGCTCTCTTTCGCGGGTTTGCTCTTTTTGCCGCTCTCTGACCAGCGATCCATATGAAAACTGCCGCCCCAGAGCTGCCAGGCCAATGGTGCCCCCGCCCCGCGCCCGCGGCTAAATAATTTATTCACCCGCTGCGTGCGTTTACCCACCACCCGACCATTCACAATGACTTCAACGTCAATATCATAAATTCCGTAAGGCAGTCCCCGGGTATCCACTTCGTGGTTACCCATCATAAAGTTCTGCACGCTCAACAGGCGCCCTTCACGCGACAAATGCACTTCACCCGCCGCCGGTAAGAACGCGACGATCGGCGTGGCCGACTGGGAATTATCAAACACCGTGGAGCTGGCCTGGTTTCCCCACGAGGCGCCATAGATTTTGCCGGCGGAAATAGCGGTCATTGGTCCCAGAGATTGTAAATTCCACGTATCCAGCATCCCGCCGGCAAAACGATGCCCGGCGAAATCGCGCTCGTACATGGCCTTATAAATTTCGCTATCCTGGCTGCTGGTGCCAGCCCCGTACAGCGAGCCATCCAGCACGATATGGTGTTCACGCAGCGAGCTCACGTTATTCAATGACAGATAGCTGGACGTGCTGTTGTCGCCGTTGCGCATCTGATTGTTATAGACGCCGAGGTTGTAGGTCAGGCTGCTGCTGATTTGGTTAACGCTTGACTGGCCGATGTCTTCGCTACGCGACTGGAGTACGGTTCCCAGTGCGGCACGTTTCACCACCAGCTGCAGCAGCAGCTGGCGCAGACTGAGCTGCAGCTGAGCATCAGCCGTGAGCGTAATATGTAAGTCGCCGTCAAAAGATTCATTCGCCAGGGTGGTCAACATTTTCCGGGTAGACTCGTTGACGCTGGCGTTGTCTTCACGCTCCTCCAGCTGAATGTGGCGAATACGTAGCGCACCGTTATCCAGCCAGATAAACGCGCTCCCGAGTCGCTGATCGTTCCGGGTGCCCTGACTGCCTTCCAGGTGCAGAAATAGCGGGATGCTCATCCCGTCTTGTAACGCCTGACGGAATGCCTGTGGGATCACCACGCCACCAATTTGCGGCACCTGCTGAGAGGCGGCATTCACGCTAAACGGAACACAAAGAATGGCGATACCATAGGCAACGAGCATTTTCAGCTCAGGGGAAATCCGTCGTAAAGGCATAACCTTATCCCGCCAGCACAATTGTTATTTTACAGGAACAAACTGCTCGCCCTGCCAGAGTGCAACCCGTCCTTTTTTATCGGCAACATTCACACGGGTGAAACGGCGCTCTTTACCGGGCATGAGGTAATAGTTTTCTTTGCATTCTTTGCCATCTGCCGGCTTCAGGCAGGGGCCATACGCCAGGATGCGCAGCGTGGCATTGCCGGTATTCACCAGCGTTCCATTGGCATACTGATGCTGAAAATTCACTTTTCGCGGCGCAACGACCAGGATGGTCCCGATACGCGCTGAAGCCGTGGCAACCGCGCTGCGGGTGGTACTGTCACGCTGCGCATCGCTTAACGCCTGATCGAACCAGACGATGCGGTAGTAACGTTCTTTATCATCTGCCGGTCCCTTGTAGAAAAAGCGGATGGCATCGCTGCTCTGTGCAGGCAACAGCAGGCTGGCCGGAGTGAGTAACACTTCGTCCTGAGTATCCATCGGGATCACGCTGGCCCCTTCAAGCGGCGAGGAGAGGCGTTCAATATGGATATTGATGAGACGCCCGCTCTCGGTGGTGTTTTTAATCTCTTTGCTGAGCACGCTGCTGCCGCTGTTCATAAAGGAGGAGATATCGCCGACATCCAGCGCCAGAGCCGGCATGATGGCGCAAAAATAGAGGCTGAGAGCCAGAATGCGGTTTTTCATAGGAATTCAGTCCGTGAAATAAGCAGGGGGAAACCCCCCTGCCCGGTGTGACAGAGGAATCAGCTGGTCCAGGTCGCGTCGAACTGAACGCTGACATCCCCGCTCCAGATCCCTTCTGGCAACGTGCTGTAATCGGTGACGGCGGTGGTACCATCGGTGGTGCCGCTGATGATAGAGAAGTTAAAACCATCCTGAGCAGTCGCACGCCCAGCCTGGTTGTAACCGTTAGCCAGCGCGCTGAGGTTGCCGCCCAGCACACCGTTAGCGGTGTCAATCATGATGGTATCAGCAGATTTCTCGACCGCTACACCGTTGTAATCAACGCCGACATTCAGAGTAGAACCAGAGGTATCCAGCTGGGTCAGAGTGTTGGTAACCAGACGAGAAGTCAGTTTAAATGCCGTCGCTGTGGCATCGCCTTCAATCGCGACATCAAACAGCCCTTTCTGCGAGTTAAAGCCTTTGATCCCTTCGGCATACTGGAACGCCAGGCTACCCAAAGGAGTCACAACCAGCTTGCTGGTAGTATCTTTCTTCGCCGTTGCTGACCAGGTTGCCATGGCCTGAGCCGTAACATCTGCAGCCTGAACCGCACCCACACAAAAAGTCGTAACCAGCGCTGCTGCTAACATTTTCAATTTCATATTCATCACCTGATAATAATAAAAGGCGGTTTATCGCCCGTACTGTTCCATCGTACTTTATGGA
Source organism: Klebsiella sp. R390 (assembly GCF_051131745.1). Classification (NCBI taxonomy): domain Bacteria; kingdom Pseudomonadati; phylum Pseudomonadota; class Gammaproteobacteria; order Enterobacterales; family Enterobacteriaceae; genus Klebsiella; species Klebsiella sp. R390. Next base: position 2,346,215 of record NZ_CP180445.1, read on the forward strand.
ATATTTCCTCTTAAGAACCTGACGTTCTTAAGTGCAGAGGTTCAACTAATTCGATACACACATTTAACTGCTGAGTGAAGACAATGTACTCACCACCAGAATGGTGGCACTCAAATAAAAACCATATTGCACCCGGATGCCGGCAATATAAAACGCATTAACGCTAAAATCGTTACCGTATTATTATTTAACAATCCAACCTTATTGCTGGTGTTGCTTTTGTGTAAGCTCACCGTTTTAATGCTCAGACCGAGAATTTCAGAAACGTCATGAGTCACATTTCCGGTGAGCATCAAGGCCATTATTTTTTCTTCACGCTCGGTGAGATTTCTTTTTCTGGCTCTAAACTTGTTAAGATTAAGGATACTGTCAACCGTTTTAACACTCGCATCTGCCGATAAAAAACAGATATTATTAATGTCAGAAACATCGCTGACAAATTTCGCATCGGGCGCCACGATGACTTTTGCCGGGCTGTTCGATAAATAGAACCGATACGCACAGAGCATTTTATCTATCTGCGAAAAATGGATAATCACATAGTCATCCGCACTCAACCTTTGACACTGGAGCCGTGCAAACTCGCTATCAACATTGTCGATCCAGTCAATAAAACAGTCATCATTGGCAATATTCAACAGCCCCTGCAAATAGAAATAGTTATCGGTTACGATCAATGCAGCCATAATGACAGTGCCTCTATTCCTTTGAGTACGGTAATAATCCGTTGAACAATCCATCTGAGAACTATTCACCCAGGAGAGCAAATACTCATGTCCGTATGTTTACTTTTCTTTTATAAACAGTGACAAAACATCACCATTAATTTTGGTACGGTAGGGCCGTTAGCTCTGATACACAAATAGTAAACGCAACGCTAAATTTTTATTACTCATAAAATTATGAAGTGCATAAAATTCACATCTGTTGTATTTTTGTAAAATCATAACTGATTGATTATCATAAATAAACATCACAAAAATTAACATTTAATAGCATTTCCATAACATACCTATTGCTGGATTAAGAATATTCTTAGTCATGGACGAATGTCAGATCTACGCTTTGGTGCTAGTATCGCTGGCATCAAACACCAGATAAATGACACAGTGGTAACTATTCTCACAATAAGAAAATATATATATGGATACTATCTACGTTATCGATAACGTGCTGAAATTTAATCCAGCAGCACATACTCTCCACGCGATAAAGACCGATAAACATATCACTCTGGCAATACCCGCAAGTCTTTGCTTTTATTTATTAATTAAACATAAGGGTAGAATTGTCACCCAGGCCGAGCTGCTGCAAAATGCCTGGGGAGAAAGGGGGATGAACGTTACACCAAATACCCTACATCAAAATATATCTTTGCTGCGTAAATCGTTAAATCGTCTCGAGGTGAATGGTACGCTGATTCAAACCATTCCCAAGCGGGGGTTTATGATTGCTGACGAGGCCAGTATTTTGGTTCAGGAGGAAGTTAATAATGATAAAACTGCTAGCGACACATCTCATGACCCGCAGGCGTTGATAACGGCACATAATAGTCACGATGAGATCGCCCCCACGTCGATTCCTGTGCCCGCGAGTGACAACGCCAAACCTGTCGCAATGCTCGCGGTTCTCAACAAACCGCTGATGAATAAAAAAGTTCGTTGGATTTTTGCCGGGGTAATATCGTTGCTGATTGTGTTATTACATATCGATTTCGATCACTACACCACGGGCGATGCACCTTTCACCGCATACACCCTGATCAGTGCGGCGAATAACTGTAAGATCTACCGTAATGAAGATTTGCGGTTTGATGCGTTCTATCTCGATTTTCTTAAAGCGCATCAGATTACGTGCTCAGATGGCCAGGTTTTTTATATGACCAATCACTATCCTTCGAGCAGGACCTCGGTGATCTCCTGTCGATACCCCATCGCATCTAACAAAAAATCGTTCTGCATCTCCGACTACTACTTAAAATAACAGACCATGAAAACACGAAAAATAATAAAAATCATCAGCAGCGGCGTTCTCATCATGGCAATAAGTATTGCCTGCTATTACCTGTATTCGCCAGACAACGATGACACCATTAACTGTACATCCGCCCTGTCTATTATCAATGGCAATGAGAGATTCGTCTTCTCGGTCACTTTCTTTGCCAGCAAGGGAGATGGGTTGATGACCTTCACAGGAAAAAATGGTGATGTAGTAGATAACATCAGTATCAGAAAACATATCTCTTACACCAAGGATAAAAATGACATCTACATTTTTAAAAATAGGGGTGAGGATATTCGCTCACAAATACCATTAGCCGATCATAAATTCGATGAGATCCTGCCACCATTTTTTACTGGAATAAAGAACGAAGACAGCTTTATCATCAGGATTATTAAAATAAAAAATGGCTCATGGTTGTTTATGTCAACCAATACGCCCTATTTTATCTGCGAGACCCCGAACCGCTAATATTATCCCCGTTAACACTGTGGCTGATATTGTAAACTTCCCGGGCATCGTTTGACCGCACAATGTTGCTGATAGCAACAGCCATCACGCATCGTCGCCCCGAATTCATAGGGGCAAGATGGCCGTTCACGCAGCGTTTCCCACTGTGCATGGCTATAGGTTGAGATATTATAAATATTGATATAGTGATATTTATCATTAACTAACACCTTCGATGAATACAGTTTCATGGATTCACCCGGTAGCAATAAAATATCCGCTTCATACCATATGATAAATTTTAAAAAGCGTAAGCCAGAGATACTCGAAAATGCCACACCAGAATGTGGGCAGATGATCGTGTTCTGAACCGTCCATTTCATATTGCATCCTTAGGTTGCCATTTTAAACAGCATAACAATAGTGATAGCAAACATGATATTTAACCGCAAGTGCGCAGGCCATTATTGTGATGAAAAACAAGTGACCGTAAAGCTAGTCTACTTAATGCGGGGTAAGCGTTCTAATATAAAATACGTAGGGGCAAAAGGGATGTAGACATAATAAGACAAACTACCGGGTATATATTTACAAACAAGGTTCTGTCAGCACATGGCGGTCATAACAGGAGACAATGGGCCTTCCCTGACCCACTGCGTCACCGGAACCGCTTTACCAGGTCTTGCCGATGTTAAACTGAAATTGCTCGGTCTCATCACCACTGTATTTTTTGAAGGGTTCAGCCCACGAGAATACCAACGGGCCTAATGGTGACATCCACTGCACCGCAATACCCGCAGACATCCGGATATGCATCGGATCGCTATAATCCCCGAGTCCGGCCGCCTCTGTCTGGGCGGTATTTTTCCACGTCGTACTCCATACCGTGCCCGCATCGACAAACAGCGAGGTGCGTAAGCTGTCGGCATATTTATCGTTGATAAACGGTGTCGGAACAATAAACTCACTGTTCAGTACGACCATGGCATTACCACCCACGGCATCAGAAGAGCTGTCCAACGGGCAGTTGCTATAGCTGCTTTCCGTACCATTACAGCGATAGTAAGCCGCTTTCGGGCCAATGGTGTTGGAAGAGAAGCCACGCACCGAGGTCGAGCCGCCGGCGTAGAAACTGTCGTAAAACGGCACCGTCTTCCCGTTCAGGCCGCCGGCATAACCCGCTTTCAGATGCTCCATCCAGACCCAGTTTTTCCCCTCATCAAACGGTACATACTGTGTGCTATCGAGGGTGATTTTGTAATAGCTGTTATCGGATCCCGGCACGGTAACTTTTCCGCTCAGGCTGCTTTTATTCCCGGATCGCGGGAAGAAGCCGCGATCGAGATCGTTATAACTCCAGCCCAGGCTGGCAAAGAAGTCGTTGGCGCTATACTCGGCACCGCTGTTGCCGTCTTTGGTCACAACATCCGGATAAATACCGCGTGAATTCAGGTAATTCCACGTTGTCAGCTCCGGTTCCATATTGGTCAGCTTGTTATGGACATAGTCCAGGCCCAGGCTTAGCGAGTTATTTTCGCTAATGGGGAAGCCGAGATTGCCGCCCAGCCCATAGCTTTGCTGGTTATAACTCCCGGTATCCGCATCGGACGCATCATAGCTGTTGTAGAAGACTTTACCGCCGAGACTCACGCCATCCACGGTAAAGTAGGGATCGGTCACGCCCAGTTCAAGGTAGGACTGATAGCTGCTGCGCGTCCCGTTAAACGTGACGCTGTTGCCGGTGCCCAGCCAGTTATCCTGGGTCACGCCAAGCTGATAGCTGATACCGCTATCGGTTCCGTAACCCAGACCGACGTTAAACGAACCGGTATTGCGCTCCTTCACTTTATAGACCACGTCGACCTGATCCGGACTGCCGGAAACCGGTACGATGTCTTTCTCTACCGTCTCAAAGTAGCCCGTGCGATCCAGCCGCTCTTTCCCCTGCTGGACTTTCTCGTCGTTCAACCATGAGCCTTCCATTTGCCGCATCTCACGACGCAGAACGGCGTCGCGAGAGGTGTCATTCCCGGTGAAACGGATCTGGCGTACGGAATAGCGGCGCCCGGCATCCACATTAATGTGCAGGATCACGCTCTTTTGGGCATCATCGATTTCCGGACGGGTCGTCACCTGCGGCCAGGCATAGCCGTATTTGCCAAAGCGTTTTTTGATACTATTTTCAACGCCGGTAATACCTGCCCCGCTATACCATGTGCCGGACAAAGGCTGCGCTAACGCTTCGATTTCCTGACCATGGGTGGCCATCTCACCACTGACGACGGTGCGAGTGACCTTATAGCGTTCGCCTTCGGAAATATTGATCGTGAGGTACAGTGATTTTTTATCCGGGGTGATGCTGACCTGGCTGGAATTAATGGTAAAGCGTGCATAGCCGCGATCGAGATAATAGCTGCGCAGGGCTTCGAGATCGGCTTCCATTTTTTGCTTCTGGTATTTCTTGTCGCCGACCACGTTCCACCATGGAATATGGTCCCGCAACTGAAGGTGATCCAGCAGCGTCTCCTCAGAGAACGCGTTGTTGCCAATGATATTAATCTGGGCAATCGTCGCGGAGATCCCTTCCTGAAACACAAATTTTAAATCGACACGATTACGCGGCAGTGGTGTGACGACCGCATGGACCTGAGCGCTGTATTTCCCGACGCTGTAGTAGAAATCCTGCAGCCCTTTTTCTATTTCGCTGATCGCGTTGCGATCCAGCGCGCTGCCCTCGGTAATGCCGCTGGCTGACAGGTTATCTTTCAGGGCGTCATCTTTTACCGATTTGTTTCCTGAAAAGCTGAGTTTCGCAATCGTCGGTCGCTCCTTCAGCTGCACCACCAGCGTGCTGCCATCGCGCAGGATCTGCACATTCTCAAAGTTACCGCTGGCATATAACGCACGCACCGACTCGCTAATATCATCATTAGAGACCGGTTCCCCGGTATGGATCGGCATGCTTAAGAGCGCCGCACCGACAGTCACGCGCTGCAACCCCTCAAAACGAATATCATCAACGGTGTAGGTGGTTGATGCGTAAAGCGTAAATGGCGAAAGTAATAACCCGACAATAATATTAGTTTTCTTTAGCATGGACGTTTTGTCTAAGAGATATTTGGCGATAGCAGAATTCTGCTGGGATTTGCGTAAGCACGGCGCAGAATTACACTTCATTATGGTGAAACAATGGAGAAAAAATGGATGTTAGTGAATGGTGAAAAAAATTAAATTTAACGGAACTTCGTTCTACTGAAGCAGTCAGAGCAACATCTTGCAGACAGAATAAATATCACTATGACTTTTGTAATTTATAAAATAAAAAGCCCCCTTTCAAATTGGGATGAAAGGGGGAAAAGATCTTGTTAGGAATGATGCCCTCTGGAATAAACCAGGAACAGGGGCAATTTACCCTGAAAAACCGAAATTAAAATGAAGAGATCTTGAATAAATTATGCAGAAGCCATGGCGGTACCCACAGTATATAAAAGAGATAATTGGTATGAATCCTTCATATTTTCCTCAAATTCACAGAATAGAGTGTCAGAGGCTAATGGGAGCATCACAACAAGCCAATTGTTGTATCTAATAGAAAAGTAGTGGCGCCTTACCAGGGAAGGTGAGGCATTTACCAGGCTACCTGCCGTCGCTTACCGTGTGGCGCAGGGGCCGCACTCCCGAATGAGCATGCATCATGCGTAAAAATGAGATCCAGCAGTCCGTACTGAACGAGCTTGTACGCTGGATAAAAAACAACCTCGAGAAAAAACTCACCGTGAACGCGCTAAGCGCATTTTCCGGGTACTCAGAGTGGCACCTTTTCCGCCTGTTCCGTCATCACTTTAACATGTCGCCGATGGAGTATATTCGGCAGCAGCGGATGTTGTTATGCCGGGATTTATTACAAAGACAACCTGCTTTCCGGATTGTGGATATTTGCATTATGTCCGGATATGAAGACCTTAGTGCATTTAACCGGACATTTAAAAAGTATTATTCGGTGACCCCGACACAATTTCGCCGGCATATTTGTATGCAATCCTGATGTCACCTGTGGATGAAGCATTCGAGGATGAAAATAACAGGCCGGGAGCTGTCACACTCCCGGCCTGTCGCTCAACGGTTAGAAATGGGTATTTACGCTGACATAGAACGTTCGCCCGGACTCATTATAGGTTTCGGCACCGGCACCGTATAAATAGGCTCCAGTGGTGGCGTTCCCGGTGGTTTGCGCATTCCCGGCACGATAGTGGCGAATATCAAAGAGGTTATCGATACCGCTGGTCAGACTCAGGTTTTTGTTCACATCCCAGGTCCCGCTCAGCCCGACGATGCTGTACGGGCTCAGCTCGTTCAACTCGCTACCCGACACCGCTTCACCTTTGTAATTGAAGCGTTTTGGTTTCTGGCGTCCGTACCAGGTAAAGGTGCTTTGCAGCGAGAAGTCCTCGCGAACCTGCCAGCTCAGCGTCGAGTTAAGCGTAAACTCCGGGATCACCGACAGTCGATCGCCGGTGGTCTTGTTTTTGCTTTGCAGCATCCAGGTCAGGTTGTTGCTCCAGTTAACCGTTTCGCCTACCGGCACATTCAACGAGCCTTCCAGCCCTTCAACCAGCGCTTTAGGAACGTTCTCCCACTGGTAGATATTGGTTGTCCCGTTGCTGGCCGTACCGACGGCCGAATACCCGGACTCAATTTTATTGTGGTAGTCGTTACGGAACCAGGTGATCCCGGCCTGATAGCCTTCGTGCTTATACTCAATACCGATCTCTTTGTTGACGCTGGTCTCGGCCTTCAGGTCGCTGTTACCCATCAGATAGCAGGCAGAACTGCTGGCGTAGCACCCCTGTCCGTTGCTGTACAGAATGTAGTTAGGGTTGAGCTGATAGAGGTTTGGCGCTTTATAGGCGCGAGCAATACCCAGCTTCAGGGTCCAGTCATCACTCAGCCCCTGCGACAAGTTCAGCGATGGGCTCCAGTTATTGCCGACGATACTGTGGTGGTCGAAGCGCAGGGCCGGCGTCAGCATAGTGCTATCGGTCAGCGCGATATTGTCTTCGGTAAACAGCGAGAAAATTTCAGCGCTGCTGTAAGGCGTACGACCGGACGTCGAAATGCCGTCGATTGAGCCGTAAGAGAGCGACTGCGACGTCGAGGTGCCATCTTTCATACGCTGCTGGTTCCATTCAGTACCCAGCGTCAGGTTCTGCTCGAACCCCAGCGTAAACGGTATGTTGACCTCGCTGTGCAACAGGACATCCGCGAGATCGATATCCGAGAATTCGTTACTGGAGAAGATCCCTTCGGTGCCCCCCGCCAGCCCTTCATTCATTCGCGAGTTGCGGGTATGTTCGTACTGCGCATAGCTGTTACTGGTCACGCCGTTATCCCAACCGCCGGTCCAGGTGATGCCGTAGGTCTGTCGGTAAATCCGGTTGGTCTCTTTACCGTACATGCTTTTCACCAGGGTACTGGTATTGGTGTTTTGCGTATCCCCCGCATAGAGGTTGCCCTGGCGGCTGTAGCCGGTTTCGAATTCCAGCGCCTGCATCGGCGCAAATTCCCAGCGCACCTTACCGTGGATATCCTTATTCACCACCCCTTCACGTCCGGCCGGGTAAGAACCGGCATAGCTACCGGTACGATCGGCCTCATGACCAGAGTTAATATCCTGGGCATCGGCCTGGGTCTTGCTCAGGTTGCCCCATAAATTAAAACTGACGCTGTCCGACATCGGTCCTTCAAGGCTGAAGTTGGTGCGTTTGGTCGCCCCCTCTTTACGATGCTGAGGCGCGTTCATGTAGGTGTTCCAGGAACCATGCCATTCGTTATTCACCGGTTTAGTGATGATATTCACCACCCCACCCATGGCGCCGTTGCCATAGCGTGCCGCTGCAGGGCCGCGCACGACGTCAATGTGATCGATCATCTCCGCCGGCACCCAGCCGGTATCGCCGCGGGTATCCCGATCGCCACGCCAGCCATAGCGCACCGAGTTGCGGCTGGTGACCGGCTTACCGTCGATCAGAATTAAGGTATTTTCGGGCCCCATGCCGCGAATATCGATTTGTCGGTTGTTGCCACGCTGGCCGCTGGTTGAGTTACCGGTGAGGTTCACCCCTGGCTGGGTACGAATAAGTTCTGAAATATCGCGGGCGGGCGGGTGTTTGCGGATCTCATCGGCGGTCAGCGTTGATACGCCAGGGGCCTGTAAGGTTTGTTTGGCGGCGGTGACCACCATGGTCTCTTCGTTCTCTTGCGCAGCGGTGGAGGTACTGGCGGTTTTCGTCTCTTTTGAGGTGCTGCTATCAGCGGCTTGCGCAGGTAACACCACTCCCCAGAGAGCCGCGTGAATGAGCACGGCCAACGAGTAGTTCGAGTATTGTTTCATGAAATATGCCCTGTTTTCTTTGTTGCTGCCGGGGCGCGGCACTTCCATCATTCAGATAAATAACGGTCATCATTTCCATGCGTAGCACTGACTGCCTGGTTCTGGCGTAGCGAAGCCCCTCCCGGTCAAAGAACGGGATAGCAATAGCCTGCGGCCAGAATATAAATTTTCGCCTTATCAAAAATGAAGAAATACGCGTTCCGCACTATTCTTAGATAGCGTTTTCCGATCAGCCCTGAATATGATTATTGTGCTCCATCACGTTATTAGAAATGAGATTCATTATCAAGTTGATAATATTAAATAACCCTGCCATTTTTAGATTAACGCAGTAAAACAACAGGATAGAAAAAACGAAAAATAAATCAACAGGTGACTAATTTAATAAAATTAATAACACAATCACAAAATAAACATTATTTACTCATATTGTCTTCACAATGATTAATGGCCATTTATATGCTTATCCCGTATTTAATGGTCATAGGTCTCGTATATTGTTGGTGGAAAATATTTCCCAGCGCAGCGGGAAACAGGTCAGGGATGGCTTGCCGAACTCTCACATTTTATCCGGTAAAGGCACGGGCTAACGGCGTAGAGTTGGCTAAAATAAAAGGATGCATCTGCGGAGCGTCACTCCATGAACATCCTTTCGTTTTCCCGATACGCTATCGTCTGCTTTGCCTGCCTTGCGACCCTGCTGTTCACCGCCGTAGTTTCTGCGGCGTCCACAGAAAAGAAACCGCCGTCCGATGAGGAACGAGAGACGCTGGAAGTCCATACGGAAGAGATGCTGAAGCCCTGGAAAGGCGATCTACCCGGCATGCTCGACCGGCGGGTGATCCGGGTATTAACGACCTACAGCAAGACCTTTTTCTTTATCGATAAAGGCACCCAGCGCGGAGCAACGCATGATATTTTTATCGAGTACGAACGCAGCCTTAACCAACAGCTGATGAAAGAGCAGAAGCTCAGGCATCGCCATCTGAAGGTGCGCATCGTCTTTGTTCCCGTAGCCCGCGACCGGCTCTTCAGCGAGCTCGAGGCTGGCAGAGGCGATATTATCGCCGCCAACCTCACCATGACCGATGAGCGTAAACAGCTGGCGGACTTCACTGCGCCGGTCTACGCCAACGTCCAGGAGCTGCTGCTGAGCGCCCCGGGAACCCCGGCGGTAAGCAGTCTCGAGCAGCTTTCTGGTAAGAAAGTCTATGTGCGCCAGTCCTCCAGCTATTACCAGAGTCTGCTAGCCCTCAACGCACGCCTGGCCAAAGCTTCGCAGCCACCGGTAATTATCGAAACCGTTCCGGAATCGCTCGAGGATGAAGATCTGATTGAAATGCTGAACGCCGGCCTGATCCCACTGACCGTCGTTGACCGCCATATCGCGCTGTTCTGGCAGCAGGTTTTCCCCAAAATTCAGGTCCACAAGGATATTGTGCTACGCGACGATGCCAGCATCGGCTGGGCGGTACGTAAGAACAGCCCACAGCTTCTCGCCTCGCTGAATAGCTTTATCAAAGCCAACGGTCAGGGCAGCAAGCTGGGCAATACGATTCTGCTTCGCTACCTGAAAGACGCGAAATATGTCAAAAATGCCGCCGCCCAGAAGGAGAGACGCAAATTTTTAACCATGGTGGATATCTTCCGTAAATATGGCGATGAGTATGATGTCGACTGGCTGTTAATGGCGGCGCAGGGCTATCAGGAATCACGCCTTAATCAATCGGTTCGCAGTCACGTCGGCGCCATCGGGGTGATGCAGGTGATGCCGCGGACCGGCAAAGAGCTCAAAGTTGGAGATATCAACAAGCTGGATCCGAATATCCATGCCGGGGTGAAATACATGCGCTGGATGATCGATCGCTACTATGGTGACGAGCCGATGACGAAACTCGATAAGGCGCTCTTTTCATTCGCCTCTTATAACGCCGGCCCGGCGCGGATAGCCCGTTTACGTACAGAGACCCAAAAACGCGGTTTTGACCCTAATATCTGGTTTGGCAACGTCGAGTACCTGGCCGCGGAAAAGATCGGTTCCGAGACGGTGACCTACGTCAGCAATATCTATAAGTACTACATCGCCTACCGGCTGATCATCGATGAGATGGCGCGTAAGCAGCAGGCTACCGCGAAAGCCAGCCCTGTGGACGCAGACGCGAAGGCCAAGGCTACGCCTGCCACGCAGTAAGTCGGGACAGATGAGCGATCGACAGGTATAAAAAAAGCCCCGATAAACGGGGCTTTTTATCATTTGCTAACAACCGCGACTAAGGCTGGCCTCAGAACGGGATATCGTCATCAAAATCGATCGGCGGTTCATTAGACGGTGCGGCTGGCGCCTGCTGCTGCGGACGAGACTGTGCGCCGCCGCTGAACTGGTTGCTGCCACCCTGCGGCTGCTGAGGCTGACCCCAACCGCCCTGCTGCTGGCCACCCGCTGCCGGAGCGCCACCACCCTGACGGCCGCCCAGCATCTGCATGGTGCCACCGACGTTGACCACAACCTCCGTGGTGTACTTCTCGGCACCGGACTGATCGGTCCATTTACGGGTACGCAGCTGACCTTCAATGTAAACCTGCGAGCCTTTACGCAGGTATTCACCAGCGACTTCAGCCAGTTTGCCGAACAGCACAACGCGGTGCCATTCAGTCTGCTCTTTCATCTCACCGGTCGCTTTATCACGCCAGGATTCGGAAGTAGCCAGCGTAATGTTGGCAACTGCGCCACCACTCGGCATGTAGCGTACTTCCGGGTCCTGGCCCAGATTACCGACGAGAATCACCTTATTTACGCCTCTGCTGGCCATGTTTGTGTCTCCTGAATGCGTTTCTTAATAGTGTAAACGCGCGAGTGTACCATTTCCAGGTGGTCTTTTGATAGCTGCGAAGAAGCTTCCAGATATCTCTCGCGGTCTGACATTTTTGCATATCCCATCGGAAAATGCATTCCAATACTGTATATTCAAACAGGTTAAATTGTGTCATAATTAGCCGTTTCTGCCGTTTGTCCTTCTAACAAACCAGGCAATCCGCGTATCTACCGGGAAAGGTGAATGGATAAGATCGAAGTTCGGGGCGCCCGCACCCATAATCTCAAAAACATCAACCTCGTCATCCCACGCGACAAACTCATTGTCGTCACCGGGCTGTCAGGATCAGGCAAATCATCACTGGCTTTCGACACGCTGTATGCCGAAGGACAGCGCCGTTACGTTGAGTCGCTTTCTGCCTATGCGCGCCAGTTTCTGTCGCTGATGGAGAAACCGGACGTCGATCATATTGAAGGGCTGTCGCCTGCGATTTCCATCGAACAGAAATCAACGTCCCATAATCCGCGTTCCACCGTCGGCACCATCACCGAAATTCACGACTATCTGCGTCTGCTCTACGCGCGCGTCGGTGAACCGCGTTGCCCGGATCACGATGTCCCTCTGGCGGCACAGACCGTCAGCCAGATGGTCGACAACGTACTCTCTCAGCCAGAAGGCCAACGCCTGATGCTGCTGGCACCGATTATTAAAGAGCGTAAAGGTGAGCATACCAAAACGCTGGAAAACCTCGCCAGTCAGGGCTATATCCGCGCGAGGATCGACGGCGAAGTCTGCGATCTCTCGGATCCACCGAAGCTGGAGCTGCAAAAGAAACACACCATCGAAGTGGTTATCGACCGTTTTAAAGTGCGCGACGATCTGTCACAACGCCTGGCCGAATCTTTCGAAACCGCCCTCGATCTCTCCGGCGGTACCGCCATTGTCGCCAATATGGACGACACCAAAGCGGAAGAGCTGCTGTTCTCTGCCAACTTCGCCTGTCCGATTTGCGGCTACAGCATGCGTGAGCTGGAACCGCGCCTGTTTTCATTCAACAACCCGGCGGGGGCCTGCCCAACCTGTGACGGCCTGGGCGTCCAGCAGTACTTCGATCCTGAACGCGTGATTCAGAACGTCGAACTGTCGCTGGCAGGCGGCGCGATCCGCGGCTGGGATCGGCGTAATTTTTACTACTTCCAGATGCTGAAATCGCTGGCAGAGCACTATAAATTCGATATCGAAGCCCCCTGGGGAACCCTCAGTGCCGACGTGCAAAAGGTCATTTTGTATGGCTCAGGCAAAGAGAATATTGAATTTAAATATATGAACGATCGGGGCGACACCTCGGTACGCCGCCATCCGTTCGAAGGCGTGCTGCATAATATGGAGCGCCGCTACAAAGAGACCGAATCCAGCGCGGTGCGTGAAGAGCTGGCGAAGTTCATCAGCAATCGTCCGTGTACCAGCTGTAACGGTACCCGTCTGCGTCGCGAAGCCCGTCATGTGTTCGTCGAGAACACGCCGCTGCCGACCATTTCCGATATGAGCATTGGCCATGCGATGGATTTCTTCACTAACCTGAAGCTCTCCGGCCAGCGGGCGCAAATCGCCGAAAAAGTGCTGAAAGAGATCGGCGACCGCCTGAAGTTCCTCGTTAACGTCGGCCTGAACTACCTGACGCTCTCGCGTTCAGCAGAAACGCTCTCCGGCGGTGAAGCCCAACGTATTCGCCTGGCCAGCCAGATTGGTGCCGGGTTGGTTGGCGTAATGTACGTCCTGGATGAGCCTTCCATCGGCCTGCATCAGCGTGACAACGAGCGTCTGCTCGGGACGCTGGTTCATCTGCGTAACCTCGGGAATACGGTGATTGTCGTCGAGCATGACGAAGACGCCATCCGCGCCGCGGACCACGTGATCGATATCGGCCCTGGCGCCGGGGTTCACGGCGGCCAGGTGGTGGCGGAAGGGACGCTGGAAGCGATCATGGCGGTCCCGGAATCCCTGACCGGCCAGTACATGAGCGGCAAACGCAAAATTGAAGTGCCGAAGCAGCGCGTACCGGCCGACCCGGAAAAAGTGCTGAAGCTGACCGGCGCCCGCGGCAACAACCTGAAAGACGTGACCCTGACGCTGCCGGTAGGGCTGTTTACCTGTATTACCGGAGTCTCCGGCTCGGGTAAGTCGACGCTGATCAACGACACCCTGTTTCCGATTGCCCAGCGCCAGCTTAACGGCGCGACCATTGTCGAACCGGCGCCCTATCGCGATGTGCAGGGCCTGGAACACTTCGATAAGGTCATCGATATCGACCAAAGCCCGATTGGCCGGACGCCGCGTTCGAACCCGGCAACCTACACCGGGGTCTTCACGCCGGTTCGTGAACTGTTCGCCGGCGTGCCGGAATCACGCTCGCGCGGCTACACGCCGGGGCGCTTCAGCTTTAACGTTCGCGGCGGGCGCTGCGAAGCCTGCCAGGGCGATGGCGTGATTAAAGTCGAAATGCACTTCCTGCCGGATATTTACGTGCCGTGCGACCAGTGCAAAGGCAAGCGCTATAACCGTGAAACGCTGGAGATTAAGTACAAAGGCAAGACCATCCATGAAGTGCTGGATATGACCATTGAAGAAGCACGCGAGTTCTTCGATGCCGTGCCGGCGCTGGCGCGTAAACTGCAAACGCTGATGGACGTCGGCCTGACTTATATCCGCCTTGGCCAGTCGGCCACCACGCTCTCCGGTGGCGAAGCCCAGCGTGTGAAGCTAGCGCGCGAGCTATCCAAGCGCGGCACGGGTCAGACGCTGTATATTCTCGATGAGCCAACCACCGGCCTGCACTTTGCGGATATCCAACAGCTGCTGGAGGTGCTGCACCAGCTGCGCGATCAGGGCAACACCATCGTGGTGATTGAGCACAACCTGGATGTCATCAAAACCGCGGACTGGATCGTTGACCTCGGTCCTGAAGGCGGTAGCGGCGGCGGCGAAATCCTCGTCTCCGGAACGCCAGAGACCGTGGCCGGGTGCGAGACTTCGCACACGGCACGCTTCCTTAAACCTTTACTGGGTTAATCAGCGTGAAAGCTGCTGTCGGGTCGGTTCCGACAGCAGCCGGACGGCCTGCTGGTATGAGGCATCGACCAGATAGTAGATTTGTGAGTCCGGCAGTGCGCCATCAAGAAACACCGTACTCCAGTGGGCTTTATTCAGATGTCTGCTGGGGCGGATATCGACGTGCTGCTCCCGCAACAGTTCGGCAAGTTCAGGACTGGCTTTTAGCGAAACCGCCGGCCGCTTATCCTCCACCTCTTTCACCAACGCAAACAGCACGTCCGACACCTTAATCTGCGTCGCCTTCCAGTCACTGTGCACGCTTTGTTCTGCGCCCGGTTTCGCCATGCAGTACAGCAATAAATCCGAAATTGTCATCTGTTATTCCCCCGTTGGCGTCGCGACGTTCTGCCGCTAAGCGCCGTGAATACGATGTTCCCCTGGTCTGGCAATGGCGTGCTGGCGCAGCAGAGGCAGTGTGTCAGGTGACGCGCGGAGATGTTGAGCCTGACGTCAGCATTGACGGATGCGACACCAATGATTCTTGCCGCGAATGAGTCTTTCTAAGTGTGCAGCAATAAGCGAAAAGGTAAAACCTCCCCGCCCGCTTTTTTGTACAAAAAAACGGCAGCTTATGCGCTGCCGTGTTCTGTGCTATCTGATGTTATCGCAACCGATCGTCAGTACTCGGAATTAACCACCACTTCTTCGCCCAGCGCCCCGGCCATCGGCAACGGTTTGTATGAGGAATTTGACGCACGCAGCACGCGAATGCCGCGAGCACCCGCCTCACGCGCGGCAGAGATATCATTATCGGAGTCACCGTAGAAGACCTTAATGTTCTTCTCTTTTAACCATTGTGTTTTGGTATTCTGGCCCGGTTGGTCGCCGGCAAAAATTACCGGATTCATACTCGCGGCCGGGATCAAAAAATCATCCTGCAGCGTTTTAGAGACGGTTTCAGTTTTGGTCTGGCTACGCCCGGTGACAAAGTAAATGCGATCGCCGCGTTTCACATGCATGGCAATGAGATGGCGCGCCACTTCTTTCGGCATACTAAACTCATCCCAGCCATTGTTCATTTTCTCCCAGAACTCAGGGTTTTTCAGGTAATCATCACTACCGGGCGAAAAGGTTTTCTGCCCGCGCCAGAAGCCCGGACTGGAAAAGAGGACGGTATCGTCAATATCAAACCCGACGGCAAACGGCTCACGGCCTAACAGGCTGTTTTCAATTTGCGCCACGGAGACCCAGTGGATGGGGGCTTGTTCAGCAAGTTTGGCGACGTTGGTGCCGGTTGACAGCGGCTGGGGCGTAGAGGCCTGGGCCATAACGCTGCCGTTAAGCGTGAACAGTAAGCAAATGGCCGACAAGGCCAGAGTCATCTTGCGCATATTTAATATCCCTTCAGACGTCATCCTTCAAGCAACCGCTATGCAGTTTACCGGGTTCCTACTACGGCATAACTTGAATGATTGTGTATAAAAATAATCTAATCGTTATAGTTTTCAATTATGTGGCTGATCAGCAAACCGCTATGACCTTAACCCCGGCATCTCATGATGCAAAGGATTATCTGCTTATATGTCATAGAAAAAGAGAATGATCACACTTCATGAAGGGCATTGCCCTCTCCACCAGGCTGGAAAGGGCAAGAGATTTGCAGGGTGTTAAATCACAGCAGAGAACGCTTTCGCCACGCGCTGAACGTTACGTGAGTTGAGGCCCGCGACGCACATGCGACCGCTGGAAATCAGATACACGCCAAACTCTTCACGCAGACGATCGACCTGTGCTGCGCTCAGGCCGGTATAGCTGAACATCCCACGCTGCTTCAGCAGGTAGTCGAAATTCACATCCGGCACCGCCTCTTTCAGAACGTTCACCAGCTCCTGACGCATCGCCAGAATCCGGGTACGCATCGCTTCGACTTCGGCCAACCAGCTGGCTTTTAGCGCGGCGTCATTCAACACCATCGCAACCACCTGAGCACCAAAGTTTGGCGGGCTGGAGTAGTTGCGACGCACGGTCGCCTTCAGCTGTCCCAGCACGCGGTTAGCGGTATCCGAGTCTTCACAAACCACCGACAGCCCGCCAACGCGCTCGCCGTACAGCGAGAAAATTTTCGAGAATGAGTTGCTGACCAGCATTGGCATGCCGGTGCTGGCAATCGTGCGGATCGCGTAGGCATCATCGTCCATGCCGGCGCCAAAGCCCTGATAGGCGATATCGAGGAACGGAATCAGGTTGCGCGCTTTCAGTACGTCCGCGATCTGATCCCACTGCGCATGGTTCAAATCAGCGCCGGTCGGGTTATGACAGCACGGGTGCAGCAGCACGATGTCACGTTCTGGCAGCGTCTGCAGTTTTTCCAGCAGCGCGTCGAAACGCACGCCGTTGGTTTCGCTATCAAACCAAGGGTAAGTACTTACTTCGAAGCCAGCCCCTTCAAATATGGCAATGTGGTTTTCCCAGGTCGGGTCACTGACCCAAACACGGGAGCCCGGGAAGTAGCGTTTCAGGAAATCAGCGCCAACTTTCAATGCGCCGGAACCGCCCAGCGTCTGGATGGAAGCAACGCGCTGCTGTTGCAGTACCGGATGTTCCGCGCCAAACAGCAGCGGAGCGATGGCATTGCGATAGGCATTCAGCCCTTCCATCGGCAGGTACAACGAGGCGCCATGCGGCTGCGCGTTCAGGCGCGCTTCCGCTTCAGCAACCGCCTGGAGCTGCGGGATAATCCCGTCTTCGTTGTAATACAGACCGATGCTCAGGTTTACTTTGTCACTACGTGGATCTTCTTTGAAACGCTCCATTAAGGAGAGAATGGGATCGCCAGCGTAGGCGTCAACTTTTTGAAACACGCGATGTTTCTCCGGGTTTACTGAGAGGCAGGAAATAACACAATAAACCGGAAGCAGAAGAAGATCGAGAGGATGTTGGCCGATAGTCGACGGCGAGCGTGTGCGAGTGCGGTGCGGACGGTCAGTTTCCCCGGCTTGCGGCGTAAACGCCTTAGCCGGGCTAGCGGATCGCCCGCCTTCAGAGCCATAAAACCCTAAGCGCAGCGGCGGGTTTAATCCACAAACGTCATCGAGACTCGGGAAGTCAGCCGCGTAATAAGTTCGTAAGCACTCACTTTCGTGAGCGCAGCGATGCGTTCAACCGGCAGGCCTTCCCCCCACAGTACGACAGGATCCCCGGCTTTGTCCTGCGCATCCGGCCCCAGGTCAACGCAAATCATGTCCATCGCCACACGGCCGACAATCGGTACTTCGCGACCGTTTACCAGTACCGGCGTGCCGGAGGACGCTGCTCGCGGGTAGCCATCGCCATAGCCCATCGCCACCACGCCAAGACGCGTGTCACGTTCGCTGACCCAGGTGCCGCCATAGCCCACGGGTTCACCCGATTTATGATCGCGCACGGCAATCAGGCTCGAGGTCAGCGACATCACCGGCTGACAGCCAAAATCAGCGCCAGTAGACGGACTATCCAGCGGCGATACGCCGTACAAAATAATGCCCGGGCGCACCCAGTCGAAATGCGACTGCGGCCACAGCAAGATCCCGCCCGATGCCGCAATGGAGCGCAGACCAGGCTTGCCTTCAGTGAAAGTGGTGAAAATATCCAGCTGACGTTCGGTGGCACCGCACTCAGGTTCGTCGGCGCGCGCAAAATGGCTGACCACATTGACCGGCTGGCGTACGTTTTTACATTGGCTCAGACGCTGCCAGAACGCTTGTGCTTGTTCCGGCAATACGCCCAGGCGATGCATCCCGGTATCCAGTTTCATCCAGACGGTAACCGGTTCAGGCAGTTCGGCCTGCTCCAGTGCTTCCAGCTGTTCCAGACTGTGTACCGCCGTTTGTAACTGTTGTGCGGAAATCACCGGCAGATCGGCGGCATCAAAAAAGCCTTCCAGCAGCAGGACCGGCTGGGTGATACCACCGGCACGCAGGCGCAGAGCCTCTTCGAGACGGGCGACGCCAAAAGCATCGGCATCAGGGAGCGTTCGCGCGGTCTCAAGAAGACCGTGTCCGTAAGCGTTCGCTTTCACGACTGCAACCAGTTTGCTGGCGGGCGCCAGCTCACGTAGACGTTGCAGGTTGTGTCGCAGAGCGCGGCGGTTAATGACTACAGTTGCCGCTTGCATTTGAATTCCTTAATAAAAGAATCTCCTGAATCATTCGTGTTGCAGGAAGGCGACAAGCCTGAGAATGCCCGGGAGCTTAGTAAACTAAGTGACCGGGGTGAACAGGCGAAGTCGACGCATCTGCGGCATGAAGGATGACGGAGATTTACTCGTCGTCGTATTGTGGCCCGGCATAGTTATCGAAGCGCGACCACTGACCATTAAACGTCAGACGCACTGTCCCGATGGGACCATTACGCTGTTTACCTATAATAATTTCCGCGATGCCTTTCAAATCGCTGTTCTCGTGATAGACCTCATCACGGTAGATAAACATGATTAAGTCGGCATCCTGCTCGATGGAACCTGATTCACGCAAATCGGAGTTAACCGGGCGCTTATCCGCACGTTGCTCCAGCGATCGGTTAAGCTGCGACAGCGCCACCACCGGCACCTGCAACTCCTTCGCCAGCGCCTTCAGTGAACGGGAAATTTCCGCGATTTCCAGGGTACGGTTATCGGAGAGCGACGGCACGCGCATCAGCTGCAGGTAGTCGATCATGATCAGGCCGATACCCCCGTGTTCACGGGCGATGCGTCGCGCACGGGAGCGCACTTCCGTCGGCGTCAGGCCGGAGGAGTCATCGATATAAATATTGCGTTTTTCCAGCAGAATACCCAGCGTGCCGGAGATACGCGCCCAGTCTTCGTCATCCAGCTGGCCGGTACGAATGCGGGTCTGATCGACCCGCGACAGCGACGCCAGAGAACGCATCATGATCTGTTCTGATGGCATCTCCAGGCTGAAAATAAGTACCGGTTTATCCTGCAACATCGCCGCGTTTTCAACGAGGTTCATCGCAAATGTCGTCTTACCCATTGAAGGACGCGCAGCGACGATAATCAGATCCGACGGCTGCAGGCCGGCGGTCTTTTTGTTCAGATCGTCATAGCCGGTGTTCACCCCGGTGACGCCGTCATGCGGCTGCTGGAACAGTTGCTCAATACGCGCTACGGTCGCATCAAGGACATCGGCGATATTTTTCGGGCCTTCGTCTTTGTTGGCACGGCTTTCCGCAATCTTGAATACCCGGGATTCCGCCAGGTCGAGCAGGTCTTCACTGGTGCGGCCCTGCGGATCGAAGCCCGCTTCAGCGATTTCATTAGCGACCGAGATCATCTCTCGGACAACCGCACGTTCGCGTACGATATCCGCATAGGCGCTGATGTTCGCCGCACTTGGTGTGTTTTTCGACAGCTCAGCCAGATAGGCAAAGCCCCCGACGCTGTCCAGTTGCCCCTGACGCTCCAGCGATTCTGCCAGCGTAATCAGGTCAATCGGGCTGCCCGTTTCCTGCAGGCGCGCCATCTCAACAAAGATATGGCGGTGTGGGCGGGTGTAGAAATCTTCCGCTACCACACGCTCGGCAACGTCGTCCCAGCGCTCGTTGTCCAGCATTAAACCGCCCAACACCGACTGTTCCGCTTCAATCGAGTGCGGCGGTACTTTCAACCCGGCGACCTGATAATCGCGCTCACGGGGTTCAGTCTGTGGTTTGTTGAAGGGTTTATTTCCTGCCATAGTGAATGGAGTTACCGAGATAAAGAGTGGGTCGAAAGATTACCATATTTTTCTTACGGAGGGAGCATGGCAACGCGCATTGAATTCCACAAACATGGTGGCCCGGAAGTGCTTAACGCGGTGGAATATACCCCCGCAGAACCCGGTGAAAACGAAATCCAGGTAGAAAACAAAGCCATCGGTATTAACTATATCGACACTTATATTCGCAGCGGTCTCTATCCGCCGCCGTCCCTGCCGAGCGGACTGGGAACCGAAGCTGCAGGCGTGGTGACCAAAGTGGGTAGCGCCGTGACCCATATCCAGCAGGGCGACCGCGTGGTCTACGCACAATCGTCCCTCGGCGCCTACAGTTCTGTACACAACGTCCTGGCGGACAAAGCGGCCCTGTTACCGGATGAGATCTCCTTTGAGCAGGCCGCCGCCTCGTTTTTGAAAGGGCTAACGGTCTATTATCTGCTGCGTAAAACCTACGAAATCAAACCCGGAGAGCCGTTCTTGTTCCACGCTGCCGCCGGTGGCGTCGGGCTGATTGCCTGCCAGTGGGCGAAGGCGCTGGGCGCAAAGCTGATCGGTACCGTCGGCAGTGCACAGAAAGCACAGCGGGCGAAGCAGGCCGGCGCCTGGCAGGTGATTAACTACCGCGAAGAGAATATCGTTGAGCGCCTGAAAGAGATAACCGAAGGGAAAAAAGTCCATGTGGTCTACGATTCCGTGGGCAAAGATACCTGGGAAGCGTCTCTTGATTGTCTGCAGCGCCGGGGGCTGATGGTCAGCTTTGGCAACTCCTCTGGCCCGGTCACCGGCGTCAACCTGGGGATCCTTAACCAGAAAGGTTCGCTGTTTGTCACTCGCCCTTCTCTGCAAGGTTATATCACCAACCGTGAAGAGCTGGAGCAAGCCAGCCGCGAGCTGTTTTCATTGATTGCCAGTGGGGCAATTAACGTTGACGTAGCGGACAGCCAGAAATATGCCCTGACCGATGCCCGACGCGCACATGAGGTGCTGGAAAGTCGTGTCACCGAGGGCTCAAGCCTGCTGCTGCCATAAGGCAGTTTGTCGTTTGAAGGCATATGACGGATGGCTCTCCCTAAATAATTCGGGCTACAGGCAGGCGGCAAGAGAATGAATTCCCGGGAGCTGACAAGAGTCAGTGACTGGGGTGACAAATCTGTCTGGAACAGATTTGAACGCTGCGAGCAGCGGCCCTGATAAGGGTGAGGCTCATGGATGAGCCGAATAACGAGGTCGCCAACGCCCCTGTAGTCTGAAGAATGACGGGAGAGGGAGAAAAGTTTAGGGCTTCCACCTGGGAAGCCCTTACTTTTTTTTGTTCGGCTGTATGTAGGGTACAGCGCGATGAATTCATTAACGCGCTAATAGTGACAGATTTAATAAGCAAAGCCTACGCTGTTTTATGCAAATATCTTCAGGTTGTGATGCACCGCTCAATACCTTAGTAACGCCAACGGTTATTCCCACGATAACGGTTGTCAGCAGGCGATTTTATCGCCCGAATCACCCATACCACGACAACTGCCAGCAGTAGCCACGGCAGCAGTTTAATCATTAATGCAAACAGCCCGCCCACGAACATCAGCGCGGTCGCGACCACGATGGCGGCGATAATACCCAGTAACGACACGCCGGTAACCAACAGCATGACAAAAAAGCCTATAACGAATAAGAGTTCCAGCATCGTCTTCTCCCCAAAGAAATGTCTATGCAACTTCTTTGGGTATTACAAAAATCATGCCAAACATAACACATTGAATATAAAGAAAAATGCCCCGCATGATTTATGCAGGGCATGGTGAATTTGACCAGGTTTTAGTGAAAAATTAACGTTTATCCGCAACCAGTTTCAGCGCATGCTCCAGCACGTTAATATCGGCACCGGCTTTATGCGCATTCTCGCTCAGGTAGCGACGCCACTGGCGTGCACCCGGGATGCCCTGGAACAGACCCAGCATATGGCGGGTAATATGGCCCAGGTAAGTACCGTTGCTCAGCTCACGTTCGATATACGGGTACATTGCGCGTACCACCGCAACCGGATCGGCATCGGCTCCATCACAGCCAAAAATTTCGCGATCGACTGACGCCAGGATCCCTGGGTTCTGATAGGCCTCACGCCCTACCATCACGCCATCCATATGCGCCAGGTGCAATTTCGCCTCTTCCAGCGATTTAATACCACCGTTGATCGCCATGGTCAGATGAGGAAAATCACGCTTGAGCTGATATACGCGCGGGTAATCCAGCGGCGGGATCTCACGATTTTCTTTCGGGCTCAGGCCAGAGAGCCACGCTTTACGGGCATGGATGATAAACATCTCGCACTCGCCCTTCCCGGAAACGGTATTGATGAAATCGCACAGGAACTCATAGCTGTCCTGGTCATCAATGCCGATACGCGTTTTTACCGTCACCGGAATCGACACCACATCGCGCATCGCTTTAATACAGTCGGCGACCAGTTGGGCATTACCCATCAGGCAGGCGCCAAACATGCCATTCTGGACACGATCGGACGGGCAGCCAACGTTCAGGTTGATCTCATCGTAGCCGCGAGCTTCCGCCAGTTTCGCACACTGTGCCAGCGCCGCCGGATCGCTACCACCCAGCTGCAGTGCCAGTGGATGCTCCTCTTCGCTATAGGCCAGGTAGTCGCCTTTGCCGTGAATAATCGCCCCGGTGGTGACCATTTCGGTATACAGCAGCGTTTGCCGCGACAGCAGACGCAGGAAGTAACGGCAGTGCCTGTCTGTCCAGTCGAGCATTGGCGCAATGGAAAAACGGTGGGCGGCAAAAGCGTGAGAAGTTGATTCTGGCATCATGGCGAATAAACAGGCATCCGGGTAAAAAGGGGCGCTACTATAGCACAAAGATACAGCACAGGCGCATAGCGCCGGCGCGGGTGCTTTGCACCTGATACACGGGCTATCGCCTGCGCGGTTTGCCGTCGTGCGGGCCGAAAAATTGCGGCGGATGGTCGACCCAGCGATCCTGACGCGTCGCGGCATACTCTGGGTTAAGCGGATAATAGATGCGATTGAATTTTTTGTTCGCCTCGCCCACCACCAACAGGCGCACCTCCTGTTCAGTGTTATTCAGGAAGGTGTGGCATACGCCGGTGCCGGCGGGAAATCCAACGCTATCACCAGGCTCCAGCTTCCACAGATAGCCGTTAATCCAGACTTCAGGGTACCCCTCCAGCACGTAGATAAACTCTTCTTCATCACTTTCAGCGTGGGGATAAGAAGTCCGACGGCCCGGCGGTAAACGTTCATGATGGATCCCCAACCGGTTCAGCCGTAACCCACGCGCCAACGGCGCGCCGATGGAAAAGCGCTCTGGGTTATTGGGGTAAGTAGCGTCATCGGGCCCTTCGAGTTCATGCCAATGTCGAATGCAATCAGGTCGTTTCATCGTTTTCTCCCGAAAATGAGATGCATCAGGTATAGCACAAGCTGCCGGTTCTCGGCGTTTTGCCTGGATCGTGATAAAGTAACAACTTCACACTCAGGCGGCCAGAGGATGCTCATGAATAAGACCACTTCGCAAGAATTGTTAGCGCATGCTGAAAAGCTCTGTGCACAGCGCGGCGTGCGCCTGACTCCCCAGCGCCTGGAAGTGTTGCGCCTGATGAGCCTGCAGCAAGGGGCAATTAGCGCCTATGATCTGCTCGACCTGCTCCGGGATAAAGAGCCCCAGGCTAAGCCCCCCACGGTCTATCGTGCGCTGGAGTTTTTGCTTGAGCAGGGGTTCGTGCATAAGGTGGAGTCGACCAACAGCTACGTGCTGTGCCATCTGATCGATCAGCCGACCCATACCTCCGCGATGTTTATCTGCGATCGCTGCGGCGTGGTGAAAGAAGAGTGTGCCGAAGGGCTGGAAGATATTATGCATACTCTGGCGGCCAGAATGGGCTTCGCGCTGCGTCACAACGTGATTGAGGCGCATGGTCTGTGTGCCGGCTGCGTCGAAGTCGAAGCCTGTAGTACGCCAGGGCACTGCCAGCATGACCATACGATTCTGATTAAAAAGAAAGCCCGCTGAGGCTTGCGCCAGAGCGGGAATCAGGGTTGTCGGCACCTCCGTGTACCGCACGGGCAGGCAATAACAAAGGGTCAGAACACTGATGTGCCCCGCTACCAGCGGTGGCCGTTTTTACGTTCCCACTCAGACACTTCTTTCTCGGCCTGATCTTTGGCAAATCCGTAGCGTTCCTGGATTTTACCTACCAGTTGGTCACGTTTCCCCTCGATGACCGTCATGTCATCATCGGTGAGCTTACCCCATTGTTCTTTCGCTTTACCTTTCAACTGCTTCCAGTTACCGCCGATTTCGTCTTTGTTCATCATTCAGTCCTCATCGTTCGGTGGGTTAACAGCCCGCTGCGTGCCGGACATAACGTTAACTATAGTTAAGAATTCCGGGTTTAATTTATTATTCGGAATCTTTAACCATTAACACGATAAAAACCGCGACAAACCATTATGAAAACCAGGTGCCGTGCTGCCAGTGTCGCCGCCAGATCAGCGCCAGCGACAGGCCGCGCAGCGCAAGGAAGACCGCCAGCGCCAGCCACAGTCCGTGGTTACCGAGAACCGGTAGCGTCAACAGCGTCAGCGCAAACCCAGCCGCCGCCACCGCCATGCTATTTCGCATCTCGGCTCCCCGGGTTGCACCGATAAACATGCCATCCAGTAAATAGCACCACACGCCAATCACCGGCAGAACCACCTGCCAGATCAGATAGCGGTCGGCCAGCTGCTGCAGCGAAGGGATCGAGGTTAACAGTGCGATGATGTACGGCCCCGCCACGGCGTAGATCGCCGCAAATAGCAGCGCCACCATTCCCGACTGACGGCACGCCGCCCGCCAGACTTCAAGCAGTTGGCTACCATCACGTGCACCATAGGCCTGCCCGGAATGGGCTTCTACGGCGTAGGCAAAGCCATCCAGCGCATAGGCGGTGAAGGTCAGCATCGTCATCAGGAGAGCATTAACGGCGACGATATCGCCCCCGAGACGGGCTCCGAAAACGGTCACCGCCCCGAAGCACAGCTGCAGCAGCAAGGAGCGCAGCATAATATCGCGGTTTAATGCCAGCAGTCGCCGCACATCCCCGCGCCAGGCATTCTTCAGCATGCTGAATGACACACCACGCAGCACCAGCACGTGCCTTGCCATCAGTAGCCCGATGATAAAGGTGACGTATTCAGCGGTCACCGTCGCCAGCGCGGCCCCCTGCACGTTCATGTGCAGGCCCATCACCAGCCACAGGTCGAGGACAATATTCAGCAGGTTGCCCACTACCAGCAGGATCACCGGGGCGCGGGCATACTGCACGCCCAACAGCCAGCCAAGCAGCACCAGATTTGCCAGCGAGGCCGGCGCGCTCAGCCAGCGAATATCCAGGAAGCGCTGCGCCTGTTCCAGTACCGCCTCATTGCCGCCAACGATATGCAACGCCAGGTCAATCAGCGGTGCCCGCAACAGGACAATCAGCAGACCGGCCCCTAAGGCCAGTCCCAGCGGCTGCACCAGCGCCCGCGCCAGACGGAGAGGGTCTTTTGCGCCAAAGGCCTGAGCCGTCAGACCGGTGGTGCTCATCCGCAGGAAAAGCAGCAGCATGAAAAGGAAACTAGTGGCCGTGGCCCCCACCGCAACGCCGCCGAGATAAACCGGGCTGTCGAGGTGGCCGATAACGGCGGTATCAACCAGCCCCAGCAGCGGGACGGTGATATTAGAGAAAATCATGGGTAGCGCCAGGCGCCACAGGGCTTTATCAGCGGCGTGAAAGAGCATAGGAAAGAGCCTGACTAAGAGAAGACAGCGCAGCATCATCCATCAGACGATGCTGCGTGGTGAAGGTGTTACAGCCACTCTCCGTTGCGGATCACGCCAACGGCCAGCCCTTCGATAGTGAAATTTTGTTCGCGCAGATTCACCACAATCGGTGAAAACTCGCTGTTTTCTGGCAGGAGTTCGACGATATTTCCCTGTTTTTTAAGGCGTTTAACCGTCACTTCTTCGTCGATACGCGCCACGACAACCTGGCCGTTACGCACATCCTGTGTTTTATGCACAGCCAGCAGATCGCCGTCCAGGATACCGATGTCTTTCATGGACATACCGCTAACACGCAGCAGGAAATCAGCGTTCGGCTTGAACATCGCCGGGTCGACCTGGAAATGGCCTTCGATATGCTGCTGAGCCAGCAGCGGCTCACCGGCGGCCACGCGGCCGATTAACGGCAGACCGGGTTCTTCTTCCGTCAGCAGACGAATACCGCGGGAGGCACCAGAGATAATCTCAATTGCGCCTTTACGCGCCAGCGCTTTCAGGTGCTCTTCTGCCGCGTTTGGAGAACGGAACCCCAAGCGCTGAGCAATTTCCGCACGCGTCGGCGGCATGCCCGTCTGGCTGATATGATCCCGAATGAGATCAAACACCTCTTGCTG
The DNA here is from genome assembly GCF_051131745.1 of Klebsiella sp. R390. NCBI lineage: Bacteria > Pseudomonadati > Pseudomonadota > Gammaproteobacteria > Enterobacterales > Enterobacteriaceae > Klebsiella > Klebsiella sp. R390. The sequence continues at coordinate 2,373,108 of NZ_CP180445.1, forward strand.
CCTGGTCGTTAACGCTTTCATCCCGCCCCCTGGGTGTATATACAGTTATGCTGTGAGTATATACAGTTAACGGTGATTTTGGAATCAAATTTCACACAAAAATCAGGAGCTATCTTCCATTTTTTACACCGCTGCTCACCCATCACAGCCGACGGCGAATTAATGGTAATGCGCCCACAGCAAAAGCCCCCAGGTGATCAGCGCGATCGCGATGGCCAGCAGTACCGCCGCGGACCCCATATCTTTCGCACGCCCTGACAGTTCATGGTGTTCCGGGCCAATACGGTCCACCACCGCCTCAATCGCGCTATTAATAATTTCGACTATCATCACTATCAGGACCGAGCCTATCAGCAGCACACGGGTGATAGCGTCAACGTCCAGCCAGCAGGCGATCGCCACGGCAATAATGGCGGCGACGCCTTCCTGACGAAAGGCGGCCTCATTTATCCATGCCGCACGGAACCCTTTCCAGGAATAACCTGCCGCTTTAATAATTCGGGTTAACCCAGTGGTATTATTGGCCATCAAAAGAACCTTTTTATGTAAATGACGTCAATGAGTGTACGCGTTTGCCGTGTGGCAACGGAAATTTTGCGCGCTTTCTGTTATTCTTGCCGCGCATTTGCATGATTAACCAGAGGCTTCACATCGTTTATGTCCGGCTGGCAACGAATTTACTATAAATTACTGAATTTACCATTACGGGTGCTGGTAAAAAGCAAGTCTATTCCCGCAGAACCTGCTCAGGAATTAGGGCTGGATACCTCGCGTCCTATTATGTATGTCCTGCCTTATAACTCGAAGGCAGACCTGCTGACGCTGCGCGCCCAGTGCCTTGAGCATGATTTACCAGACCCGCTCGAACCGCTGGAAATCGACGGCGCTCTGCTGCCGCGCTACGTCTTTATCCACGGCGGCCCGCGTGTTTTCACCTATTACACGCCGAAAGAAGAGTCCATCAAGCTGTTCCACGACTACCTGGACCTGCACCGTAACCATCCTGACCTGGACGTGCAAATGGTGCCGGTGTCGGTGATGTTCGGCCGCGCGCCAGGACGTGAGAAAGGCGAAGTCAACCCGCCGCTGCGTATGCTGAACGGCATTCAGAAGTTCTTCGCCGTGCTGTGGCTGGGACGTGACAGTTTTGTCCGCTTCTCCCCGCCGGTGTCGCTGCGCAGAATGGCTACCGAACACGGTACCGATAAAATTATCGCCCAGAAACTGGCGCGTGTCGCACGTATGCACTTCGCCCGTCAGCGTCTGGCGGCCGTCGGCCCGCGTCTGCCTGCGCGTCAGGACCTGTTCAACAAGCTGCTGGCCTCCAAAGCCATCGCCCGCGCGGTGGAAGATGAAGCACGCAGCAAGAAAATCTCCCACGAGAAAGCACAGCAGAACGCCGTCGCGCTGATGGAAGAGATCGCGGCTAACTTCTCCTACGAGATGATTCGCCTGACCGACCGCGTGCTCGGGTTTACCTGGAACCGTCTGTATCAGGGGATCAATGTCCATAACGCCGAGCGCGTACGTCAGCTGGCCCATGAAGGGCACGAAATTGTCTACGTGCCGTGCCACCGTAGCCATATGGACTATCTGCTGCTCTCCTACGTGCTCTATCACCAGGGTCTGGTGCCGCCGCATATCGCCGCCGGTATCAACCTGAACTTCTGGCCAGCTGGTCCGATTTTCCGTCGTGGTGGCGCCTTCTTTATTCGCCGTACCTTTAAGGGCAATAAGCTCTATTCCACGGTGTTCCGCGAATATCTCGGCGAGCTGTTCAGCCGCGGCTACTCCGTAGAGTACTTCGTGGAAGGCGGGCGTTCGCGTACCGGCCGTCTGCTGGATCCGAAGACCGGCACCCTGTCGATGACCATCCAGGCCATGCTGCGCGGCGGGACACGTCCGATTACGCTGGTGCCGATCTACATCGGCTACGAGCACGTCATGGAAGTGGGAACCTACGCCAAAGAGCTGCGCGGCGCGACCAAAGAAAAAGAGAGCCTGCCGCAGATGCTCCGTGGTCTGAGCAAGCTGCGTAACCTGGGTCAGGGCTATGTGAACTTCGGTGAACCGCTGCCGCTGATGACCTACCTGAACCAGCACGTTCCTGAATGGCGCGAATCCATCGACCCGATTGAGGCCGTGCGCCCATCGTGGTTGACGCCGACGGTGAACAACATTGCCTCCGATCTGATGGTGCGTATCAACAATGCCGGCGCGGCCAACGCCATGAACCTGTGCTGCACCGCGCTGCTGGCTTCACGTCAGCGTTCACTGACCCGTGAACAGCTGACGCAGCAGCTGGAATGCTACCTCGATCTGCTGCGTAACGTCCCATATTCCCCGGACGCGACCACGCCGGCGGCGACCGCCAGCGAGCTTATCGATCACGCGCTGAAGATGAACAAGTTCGAAGTCGAGAAAGACACTATCGGCGATATCATCATTCTGCCGCGCGAGCAGGCGGTGCTGATGACCTACTACCGCAACAACATCGCGCATATGCTGATGCTGCCGTCACTGCTGGCGGCGATTATCACTCAGCATCGTCGCATCAGCCGTGCGGAAGTGCTGCGTCATGTTGAAATGTTCTATCCGCTGCTGAAGGCTGAGCTGTTCCTGCGCTGGGAGAAATCTGAGCTGGCGGGCGTGCTTGATGCACTGACGGCGGAAATGCAGCGTCAGGGGCTGATTGTCCTGAAAGACGATGAAATCAGTATCAACCCGTCTCACTCTCGTTCCCTGCAGCTGCTGGCCGCCGGCGCGCGCGAAACGCTCCAGCGTTATGCTATTACCTTCTGGCTGCTGAGCGCGAACCCGTCGATCAACCGCAGTTCGCTGGAGAAAGAGAGCCGGACCGTGGCGCAACGCCTGTCGGTTCTGCACGGTATCAACGCACCAGAGTTCTTCGATAAAGCGGTATTCAGCACGCTGGTGCTGACGCTGCGTGACGAAGGCTATATCAGTGATACCGGTGATGCCGAGCCGGAAGAAACGCTGAAGGTCTACCAGATGCTGGCAGCGCTGATTACGTCGGACGTGCGTTTGACGATTGAAAGCGTTACCCAGGATGATGCGTAACGATTAAGCGTGGATGTTCTCTTCCCGGCTGGCGCTTCGCCTGGCCGGGCTTACCGCTGATGTGGTAGCCCGGCGCCGGGAAAATCCTATGCCAGCCTATGCCAGATAGCTCATTGCCAGCCCAAGAAACAGCACCAGCCCAACATAGTTATTGTTCAGAAACGCTTTGAAGCAGCCGTCGCGTTCACGCCGGGCAATCAGCTTCTGCTGCCAGAAAAACAGCCCCGCGGCAATAAACAGCGACCAGTAAAACTCCCATTGCAGCCCGTTCAGCCAGCCGACAGCGGCCATCAATACCAGCACGCCAATCTGCAAAATACCGATAATCAGGCGGTCATGTTCACCAAAGAGAATCGCCGTCGATTTAATGCCGATCTTGACGTCATCGTCTCTGTCGACCATCGCATACTGGGTGTCATAAGCCACGGCCCACAGGATATTGGCGAGGAACATCAGCCAGCAGCTCAGCGGCAACGCTTCGCTGACCGCCGAGAAGGCCATCGGAATGGACCAGCCGAACGCGGCTCCCAGCACCACCTGTGGCAGATGGGTGTAGCGCTTCATAAACGGATACACCCACGCCAGCGCCAGTCCTGCCACCGACAGCAGAATGGTCATGGTGTTTAAGGTCAGTACCAGCAGAAATGACAGCAGTACCAGCACCGCAAACAGCACCCGGGCCTCTTTTTCCGAGACATCGCCGCTGGGCAGCGGGCGGTGGGCGGTGCGTTTTACATGGCCATCAAATTTGCGGTCGGCATAGTCGTTTACCACGCAGCCGGCGGCGCGCATCAGCCAGACGCCGGCAACAAAAACGGCCAGGATCCACAAAGGCGGGATCCCCGGCGTGGCGACCCACAGCGCCCACAGCGTCGGCCACAGCAGCAGCAGCGCGCCAATCGGTTTGTCAGTACGCATCAGGCGATGAAACGCCAACAGCTTGTTCTGCGTCAGACTCCTCTCCATTTTCTCTTCCTCTTAATACAACGGCGACGCCGGCAGAAAAAGCTCGGTCAGCAGCAGCGGTTTGCCGCTCAGACGCAGGCGGGAACGACGCCCCCATAGCTCTGCATAACGCCCAATTTCAATAAAATCACGAGTTAATGTCGATGATGTGAACAAATAACGCCCCAGCGGCGTCTGGCCGAGCTGCTGTAAGGCCAGTTCGGGGCCGCACAGCGTCGACTCTGGCACAATGGTCCGCCCGGCAAGCCAGGGTTCGCCATCGGCACAAAGGATAATTTCCCGCAGCCAGTAGCGCGCCTCATCGGGCAACAGCGTCTCTTCACCCACCAGCGCCTCACGCCCGACGAAACCTTCGTTAACCATGCTTACGCTGACTTTTTTCCCCTGCTGCTCAAAGCGTTTAGTCATTGAGTCTTCCAGCAGCAGCCAGTCGCGCAGGTGCGGTTCCAGCGGGGGCATAGCGGCAAAATAGCGCAACGCACGCAATTGCGTAAGCGCAGGATGTGACATGCCTGATTCTCCGTTACAGAACGTAGCCGCATTGTATCGCAGAATAGGGCATTCGGGGCGGGCAAACCGTCAAGATACGATCATCGGCGTAACAGCCATGCAACAGCAGCCACTACGCGATAAAAAAAGGTGCGTCCAGGCGGACGCACCTAAAGGCTGTGCCTAAACATCAGCATTGTGGGGAGACGATCACCCCTTGCCTTTTACACTGCTGATAAAGGTGGAACGCGCTGATTTCGAGCCAAGGCGCTCGGCTTCGTTCATCAATTTGAGGGCTTTATCGATATCACCTTTCGCAACAGCCTGTTTGATGCCGTTGTTAAAGTAAGTTTCCGTGTCGTCCAGCATCGGCTCGCTCTTCGCGGCTGGCGCAGCAACTGGCGCAACCACCGGAGCTGCCGCTGGTGCGGTTGCCGGTGCGTTATAAACCGGTGCCGCCGTATTTCCTACGGTCACCGGACCTGGGCCAGAGGAACCAAACAGCGGGCCAACCAGCACGCTGGAGCCGGAGGATGTTTTCACTTTCAGGCTGACGGTACCATCAGTCACGTGTCTGGCGATCGGATCCGGAATATCCGGTACCGCATTGCCGGTACCTTTGGCGTAAGCTTTCGCCGGATCGATTAATTTGGTGGTTTGCTGCAGGTCCTGCGGCGTCGTAAAGACCAGCACATAAATTTTTTGTTGTCCCAGCGCAGGCGTCAGACGCATCACCCCTTCCAGACGATCGGAACTCATAACACCCGGTTCGAGATAGGCGAAATAACTGCTGGGGAAGAACGCCGATGGCGTCATGTTCTGATCAAGAATCAGAACATTCGGTGCAAACACGCTGGTTTGCTTATCCACTTCGCTGGTTAACGTAATATTCAGCTCACCGATATTTGCCGGAACGCTATAGGCGGCAACCGGGCCGGAAATACCAGGGACATTCAGCGGCTGTCCGGCAATGGCGAGCTTGGTGGTGTGTGTTTTTGATTGATCGACCGGGGTCCAGGTTAACTGCTGTAACGCGGAAGCCGGAATCGACGGCGCGGCAGAGGTGTTCTGCGGCACGAAATTGACATCAGCAAAACTGACTGCGGGTACGCTGGCAAGCAGGCCGGCGGACAGGCAGAGGGCAACGAGACTTTTCTTCATTTTCATTGTTATCACCTCAATTCCGATGGCCGAGCGGTAGCCAGGCAATAGCCCGCTGGGCCGAAAACAGAGGGGCTTACGCCCCTCTTTTGGTCACTACAGGTTGGCTTCGATTACCACCAGATTTCCATCTGGGCACCGAAGGTCCACTCGTCGCTGTCGCCACGGCTGAAGGTTTTGGCGCTGGTGTCGTTGTACGCTACACCGTTGTCATAACCCCATTTTTCATCCCACTTGGCGTAGGTTGCGAACAGACGGATAGCCGGACGGGACCAGATGCTGTCGCCTGCCTGCCACTGTTGCGCCAGGGTAATTTTGTACTGGCTGTTACGATCGCCGGTACGCTGAGATTTGACGTTGTCGTAGCCGACTTCCATCAGGGTGCTCATGATCGGCGTCCATTTGTACATAGGACGTACACCGACGGTCCACCACTGGGTACCGTTGTTGTTGTCACGGTCGATATCCTGATACATACCGACGTACATCAGATCCCAATCGTCAGCCAGGGAGATCGCACCGTGGTCCAGCACACGCCACATGGAGCCATCGTTATCGATGCTGCCGCCCTGCGGAATACCTTTACCGTTGGAGGTCATAGCATCTGTTGCGTACTGCAGCACGAACTTGTTGTAGCCTTTCAGCATGCTTTGCGTGTGTTCAGCAGTCAGCATCCAGCCATCTTTCGAGGCGTCCGGCTGCAGGTAGTAGTCGTCTGGAATGTTGGTGTGACCGTAGTCAACACCCAGCTCCAGGGTACCGCCCGGGTTGATTTCCATACCGGCTAAACGCACGTCGAAGACGTCGTTCGGTACGATATTGTCGTAAATACGGTTACCCTGCGCATCACGATCGGCGAAGGTCGCGGAGCCGCCGGATTCAGAAGAACGGGTTGCTGCCAGGGAGAGTTTACCGAAGCCGACGTCGATGTTTTCAATACCAGCACCAGGACCAGAGATATCCCAGTAGTAGAAGTCGATCATGTGAACGTCATGACGCTGGTAGAAGCGCTTACCGGCCCAGATGGTGGAACCTGGCAGCCAGTCGATCAGGTTTTTACCCTGCACGTTGGCTTCACGGAATGCCGGGCTGGTGGATTCCCAGTCGTTTTGCTGCGATACGGAGTAGGCAACGTTAGTATCGAAGTAGAAGCTCTTATCACCTTCTTTCCATACTTCCTGGCCCAGTTTTAATTCCGCATAGGTTTCACATTCGTTACCCAGACGGTATTTACTTTGAGCACCGGTTGCCTGGAAGCACTGCTGTTCGCCGCCGCTACCGGTCCAGCCGATACCAGAACGAGCATAACCGTGGAAATCGACAGCCAGCGCCTGAGCAGACATAACGCCTGCCGCGACGGCTACCGCCAGTGGAAGTTTGCGCAGAGTAATCATCATTCTATCTCCTGAGATCATTGCTTTTCTTTGAACACTTTGCCCATCGTGATGCCGTCTGGTGGCAACGCTCTGGGTTCGTGCTTTTTTTTAATGGGAAGCCTTACACGCCCGGCTCTTTATGCAACCGACGACACGCCGTACCATCCTCACGGAATAAATGGCAGCGCTCTGGTGGCAAACCGATAGCGAATGTGGCTCCCTCTTTTACCAACACCACGTCATTCTGGCGGTACACCAGGTTCTGACGGATGGCGGGGATCTGGATATGAATTTGTGTTTCGTGACCAAGCTGCTCAACCACCTGGACCACCCCTTCGAGGGTCACGTCGGCGATATCGCTGGGCAACAGATGTTCCGGACGGATACCTAAGGACATATTGGCGCCAACCTGTACGTGGGCGCTGTCCACCGGTAACCAGACTTGCTGACGGTTCGGCAGTTCTACCTGAACCTGTTCAATGGCGGTAGCGGTGACTTTCACCGGCAGGAAGTTCATCTTTGGCGAACCAATAAAGCCCGCAACAAAGCGATCGGCCGGGTAGTGATACAGCTCCAGCGGTTTCCCGACCTGGGCGACGCGACCGGCATCCAGCACCACAATCTTGTCCGCGAGGGTCATCGCTTCAACCTGATCGTGGGTAACGTAAATCATCGTGCGCTCAAGGCGCTTATGCAGACGGGAAATTTCGATACGCATCTGCACACGCAGTGCGGCATCAAGGTTAGAGAGCGGTTCGTCGAGCAGGAATACGCGCGGCTCGGCGACCAGGGTACGCCCGATTGCCACACGTTGACGCTGGCCACCGGACAACGCTTTTGGCTTACGCTCCAGCAGATGTGCCAGCTGCAGCACTTCAGCCACCTGAGTTACTCGTTGGTTAATCAGATCTTTTTTGGCACCGGCCAGCTTCAGGCCGAAAGACATGTTTTCCGCGACGGAAAGATGGGGGTAAAGCGCATAGGACTGGAACACCATTCCGATACCGCGTTCAGCGGGCGGGATATCGTTCATTCGCGTATCGCCGATAAATAAATCACCGCTGGTTATGGTTTCCAGCCCGGCAATCATACGCAGCAGAGTGGATTTGCCGCAGCCCGATGGCCCGACAAACACCACGAACTCCCCTTCCTGGATGTCGAGATTGATATCTTTCGACACCACCACGTCACCCCAGGCTTTCGTTATATTTCGCAGCTGTACGCTCGCCATCCCCATCTCCCTTCGTTACAACCTGTCACTAAACGACATATTCAAGATGGGTTGACTATGCGGCATTCATTAATTGGGTAAATCCTCCACCCCCGCCTTTTTTATGGGGGAGGAGGCGGGAGGATGAGAGATTACCCCTCGCAGCAAGGGTGGGCCTGACAAAGTCATTTTCGTGATGGAGGTTACAAAAATGGCCGTGTTTTTATGTGCTCCAGGACCCATTACTGGCATTTCTGCAAGCCAGATCACACAAACCGCGGGTGGGGCGTAGACATAGGGAGGATGGAAAGGGGTTGTTAAAAAAGGAAACTCATCACCGTTAAGCCACCTAAGTGTATCCACGAGCACATCACCAAAAAGGACTGGTATATGAAAATCAAAACCGGCGCTCGCATCCTCGCATTGTCTGCATTGACGACGATGATGTTTTCCGCCTCTGCCCTCGCCAAAATTGAAGAAGGTAAGCTGGTCATCTGGATTAACGGCGATAAAGGCTATAACGGTCTCGCCGAAGTGGGTAAGAAGTTTGAGAAAGACACCGGCATTAAGGTTTCCATCGAACACCCGGATAAGCTGGAAGAGAAATTCCCGCAGGTTGCCGCGACCGGCGACGGCCCGGACATCATCTTCTGGGCACATGACCGTTTCGGTGGCTATGCACAATCTGGCCTGCTGGCTGAAATCTCCCCGGACAAAGCTTTCCAGGACAAACTCTATCCGTTCACCTGGGACGCCGTACGCTATAACGGCAAACTGATCGCTTACCCTATCGCGGTTGAAGCGCTGTCGCTGATTTACAACAAAGACCTGGTACCGAACCCACCGAAAACCTGGGAAGAAATTCCGGCGCTGGATAAAGAACTGAAAGCGAAAGGTAAGAGCGCGCTGATGTTCAACCTGCAAGAACCGTACTTCACCTGGCCGCTGATTGCCGCTGACGGTGGCTATGCGTTCAAATTTGAAAACGGTAAATATGACGTCAAAAACGTCGGCGTGGATAGCGCAGGTGCGAAAGCCGGTCTGACCTTCCTGGTTGACCTCATCAAGAACAAACACATGAACGCCGATACCGATTACTCCATCGCTGAAGCGGCCTTTAACAAAGGCGATACCGCGATGACCATCAACGGTCCGTGGGCGTGGTCGAACATCGATAAGAGCAAGGTTAACTACGGCGTAACCCTGCTGCCAACCTTCAAAGGCAAACCGTCTAAACCGTTCGTTGGCGTACTGAGCGCCGGTATCAACGCCGCTAGCCCGAACAAAGAGCTGGCGAAAGAGTTCCTCGAAAACTACCTGCTGACCGACCAGGGTCTGGATGAAGTGAACAAGGACAAACCGCTGGGCGCAGTAGCACTGAAATCCTTCCAGGAAAAACTGGAAAAAGATCCGCGTATCGCTGCCACCATGGCGAACGCCCAGAAAGGCGAAATCATGCCGAACATCCCGCAGATGTCCGCCTTCTGGTATGCCGTACGCACTGCCGTTATCAACGCAGCTAGCGGTCGTCAGACTGTCGATGCCGCGCTGAAAGACGCACAGTCTCGTATCACCAAGTAATACGGTTTCCCTTATTTCTTAGGAAATACGGTTTATTGAATACGTTGTTACACGAACTCCTTCGCGCTACATCGCGGCGGTAAGGATGCAAATCCCCAGGAGCTTACGTGAGTAAGTGACTGGGGTGGGCATCCGCAGCCAACAAAGAGGTAGCGCGAAGGATAAAGTGTAAAGAGGATGATCCCCATGGATGTCGTGAAAAAGAAACACTGGTGGCAAAGCCCGCAGCTGACATGGTCTGTGATTGGCTTGCTGTGCCTGCTGGTGGGTTACCTTATCGTTTTGATGTATGCCCAGGGGGAGTACCTGTTTGCCATACTGACGCTGATTTTAAGCTCTGCTGGCCTGTATATTTTCACCAACCGTAAGGCCTACGCCTGGCGTTATGTCTACCCTGGCCTTGCCGGAATGGGGCTGTTCGTCCTGTTCCCACTGATTTGCACCATTGCTATCGCTTTCACCAACTACAGCAGCACCAACCAGCTGACCTTTGAGCGTGCCCAGCAGGTGCTGATGGACCGCTCCTTCCAGGCCGGTAAATCCTACAACTTCGCGCTTTATCCGGCGGGAGATGAGTGGAAACTGGCGCTGACCGACGGTGAAAGTGGCAAAAACTATCTGTCCGACGCTTTTAAATTCGGCGGCGAACAGAAGCTGGCCTTAAAAGAGGCTGACGCCCTGCCGGAAGGCGAACACGCGACGCTGCGTGTGATTACGCAAAACCGTACCGCCCTGAACCAACTGACCGCCGTGCTGCCAGACGACAGCAAAGTGATCATGAGTTCCCTGCGTCAGTTCTCCGGTACCCAGCCGCTGTATGCCCTGGCGAACGACGGTACCCTGACCAATAACCAGAGCGGCGTCAAATACCGTCCGAATAACGACGTCGGCTTCTATCAATCCATCAATGCCGACGGCAGCTGGGGTGCAGAGAAACTCAGCCCGGGCTACACCGTAGGCATCGGCTGGGATAACTTCACGCGCGTCTTTACCGATGAAGGGATCCAGAAACCGTTCTTCGCCATCTTCGTCTGGACCGTGGTCTTCTCGGTACTGACCGTGATTCTGACCGTGGCGGTCGGCATGATCCTCGCCTGCCTCGTCCAGTGGGAATCACTGAAGGGCAAAGCGGTCTACCGTGTCCTGCTGATTCTGCCTTATGCCGTACCGTCGTTTATCTCGATTCTGATTTTCAAAGGGTTGTTCAACCAGAGTTTTGGTGAGATCAACATGATGCTCAGCGCGCTGTTCGGCATCAAACCAGCCTGGTTCAGCGACCCGACCACGGCGCGGACGATGATCATTATCGTCAACACCTGGCTGGGCTATCCGTACATGATGATTCTGTGCATGGGCCTGCTGAAAGCGATCCCTGACGACCTGTATGAAGCCTCGGCGATGGATGGCGCGGGCCCGTTCCAGAACTTCTTTAAGATTACGCTGCCGCTGTTGATCAAGCCGCTTACGCCGCTGATGATTGCCAGCTTCGCCTTTAACTTTAACAACTTCGTCCTGATTCAGCTGTTGACCAACGGTGGTCCGGACCGCCTCGGCACCACCACACCGGCCGGCTATACCGACCTGCTGGTGAGCTATACCTACCGCATCGCCTTTGAGGGCGGCGGGGGTCAGGACTTCGGTCTGGCGGCCGCTATCGCCACGCTGATCTTCCTGCTGGTGGGCGTGCTGGCGATTGTGAACCTGAAAGCCACACGCATGAAATTTGATTAACTGGAATAGCCAGACGTCATGGGCTTGCCAGCCCAACACTGGCAAGCCAAATAGCCTGGATCGGCGTTAAGGAGTAGAAAATATTATGGCTATGGTACAACCCAAATCTCAGAAGCTGCGTCTGTTCACCACGCATCTCCTGCTACTGATTTTTATCGCGGCGATCATGTTCCCGCTGCTGATGGTTATCGCTATCTCCCTGCGCGAAGGTAACTTCGCTACCGGGAGCCTGATCCCGGAACAGATCTCCTGGGAGCACTGGCGGCTGGCGCTGGGTTTTAGCGTCGAACACGCCGACGGTCGCGTCACTCCGCCACCGTTCCCGGTTCTGCTGTGGCTGTGGAACTCGATAAAAGTGGCTGGTATCACCGCCATCGGGATCGTGACGCTCTCCACCACCTGCGCCTATGCCTTCGCCCGTATGCGCTTCCCGGGCAAAGCTACGCTGCTCAAAGGGATGCTGATTTTCCAGATGTTCCCGGCGGTTCTGTCGCTGGTGGCGTTATACGCGTTGTTTGACCGTCTCGGCCAATATATTCCGTTTGTCGGCCTGAATACCCACGGCGGCGTGATCTTCGCCTATATGGGCGGTATCGCACTGCACGTCTGGACCATTAAAGGCTACTTCGAAACCATCGATGGCTCGCTGGAAGAAGCGGCCGCGCTGGATGGTGCGACACCGTGGCAGGCTTTCCGTCTGGTGCTGCTGCCGCTGTCGGTACCGATTCTGGCGGTGGTGTTTATTCTGTCGTTCATCGCAGCGATTACCGAAGTGCCGGTGGCCTCGCTGCTGCTGCGTGACGTCAACAGCTACACCCTGGCGGTCGGTATGCAACAGTATCTCAACCCGCAGAACTATCTGTGGGGCGACTTTGCCGCCGCGGCGGTGCTCTCCGCCATCCCGATTACCGTGGTCTTCCTGCTGGCGCAGCGCTGGTTGGTGAATGGCCTGACGGCGGGTGGAGTGAAAGGTTAAGTTTCATCGTTATTGACCCTGAGAAATCATGGGTCACCCGCCCCAAATTTCAGAGGGGATGGACTGCGGTACACGACCCCAACCGGGTGCAGCAGTCCATCTCCCCCTGAAAAAGTAAGGCAAATGCCACTGCAATCCTCAACTGGACCCTACATAAATTCAATTTTGTGACTGTCGGTCAGCGGCCCTGGAGGCCGCTTTTTTTTATTCGCGTTTCAGCCGGTTGGAGTTACACAGCCACAGCGTTATCACCAGTATCAGGATCGCGCCGGAATAGATCAGCACCGCCATCGGTGACTCATGATCGACAATGATTAAACGCACAATCGCGGTGATGCCGATATAGACAAAATAGCGCAGCGGAAAGTGAAAGCCCGACTCAAAGTATTTCACAATCAGCGCGATAAACTCGAAATAGAGAAAATAGACCACCAGCCCTTCAACCAGTTTGTACTTACTGACCGGTTCCGGGGTAAACAGCACGTGCGCCAGATGAAAGGTCTCTTTCCCCAGAAACACCACCAGGATGACGCCCAGACACAGCAGCGCCAGATTCAGCACCGCCTGCATGGCAGTGGCAATAAAGCTCACCAACGGACGATAGACCGACGGCATAGGTACACCTCTTCATTATCATTTCTTGTAATCTGTATAACGCAAAAATGTGATCTATATCGACATTATTCGTTAACTTTTTGCCACCGTCGGCGTAGATGTAACAATCATTTGCCAGACTGGCGGGTTAAAAAGGAAACAACCATGCTGAAAATCCGTACTGCACAACCGGAAGATGCGGCGTTGCTCAACGAAATGGGTAATGCCAGCTATCGCCACCACTTTGCTCACCTCTGGCATAGCGCCGACGAGATGGAACACTATCTGCAACAAGAGTACTCCCTGCCCTCGCTGGAATGCAGCCTGGCCGATGCGCAGTGCTGCTGGTTGATTGCTGAAGCTGCGCGCCCGATTGGCTTTGCGAAATACGCGTACCGCCAGGAATTCAACCCGGACGGACCGTCCGGTACGCTGCTGCATAAGCTCTATCTGCTGCCTGACGCAACGGGGCACCGCTACGGCGAGCAGGTTTTTAACGCCGTCGAAACGCGGGCAAAAGAGGCCGGTGAAAGCTGGTTATGGCTGGAAGTGCTCGCCGCGAATGCCAGCGCCCGTCGTTTTTATGAACGTCAGGGGATGCAGCACCTAAAAGATGTCGTATTTCGTTCCGCCACCCAGCAGAGCATCTTACATATTCTGGCCAAACCGATCTGAGAGGCAGCATGCACACCCTTCGTGAAACCGGTATTCGTAACGTCACCAGCGGCGAGAACGTGACTATCTATCAGCCCGCCAACCTCTACGATTGCGAGCTGGGCGACAATGTCTTCGTCGGTCCGTTCGTCGAAATTCAGGGCAATACGCGCATCGGCGCCGACAGCAAAATCCAGTCCCATACCTTTATTTGCGAATACGTGACAATCGGTGAACGGTGTTTTATCGGCCACGGCGTGATGTTTGCCAACGATATGTTTCGTGACGGACGTCCCGACGCCAACCGGGAAAGCTGGGGGCGGATTACCATCGGTAACGATGTCGCTATCGGCAGCGGCGCGGCGATTCTGGCGGTCAGTATTTGTGACGGTGCGGTAATTGGCGCGGGGAGCGTGGTGACAAAATCCATCACCGAAAAAGGGGTGTGGGCGGGTAATCCGGCAAAGCTGCTGCGGAAGCTATAACAAAAATGCCGGCCACGTGGGCCGGCATGGAGATCCGTTGCCGCTATTATGCGCGCCAGGATTTATAACGGTTGATCAGGCCATTGGTAGAGCTGTCGTGGCTGCTGATTTCGTCATCCGCTTTCAGCTCTGGCAGGATACGGTTAGCCAGCTGTTTACCCAGCTCAACGCCCCACTGGTCAAAGGTGAAGATGTTCAGAATCGCACCCTGAGTGAAGATCTTGTGCTCATACAGCGCAATCAACGCGCCCAGGCTGAACGGCGTGATTTCACGCAGCAGGATGGAGTTGGTCGGGCGGTTGCCTTCAAACACCTTGAACGGCACCACGTGATCGAGGGTCGCCGGATCTTTACCCTGGTCGCGATATTCTTGCTCAACCACATCACGGGATTTACCGAACGCCAGCGCTTCGGTCTGCGCGAAGAAGTTAGACAGCAGCTTCGGATGATGATCGGAAAGTGGGTTATGGGTAATGGCTGGCGCGATGAAATCGCACGGTACCATTTTGGTGCCCTGGTGGATCAGCTGGTAGAACGCGTGCTGACCGTTGGTGCCCGGCTCACCCCAGATAATCGGGCCAGTCTGGTAATCCACAGCGTTGCCGTTACGGTCAACGTATTTGCCGTTGGATTCCATGTTGCCCTGCTGGAAGTAGGCGGCAAAGCGGTGCATATACTGGTCATACGGCAGAATCGCTTCGGTCTCTGCACCGAAGAAGTTGTTGTACCAGATACCGATCAGCGCCAGCAGCACCGGCAGGTTTTTCTCCGGGGCAGTGGTGGAGAAGTGCTTATCCATGGCGTGCGCACCGGACAGCAGCTCAACGAAGTTATCGAAGCCCACGGACAGGATGATGGACAGACCAATCGCTGACCACAGCGAGTAGCGACCGCCAACCCAATCCCAGAATTCAAACATGTTGGCGGTGTCGATCCCGAACTCGCCGACGGCTTTGCCGTTAGTTGACAGCGCCGCGAAGTGTTTCGCCACGTGTTTCTCATCACCGGCAGTGCTCAGGAACCAGTCGCGCGCGCTGTGGGCGTTGGTCATGGTTTCCTGAGTGGTGAAGGTTTTAGAGGCTACCAGGAACAACGTGGTTTCCGGGTTCACGCCTTTCAGCACTTCCGCAATGTGGGTGCCATCGACGTTGGACACAAAGTGCATGTTCAGGTGGTTCTTGTACGGACGCAGCGCTTCGGTCACCATGAACGGGCCGAGGTCGGAGCCGCCGATACCGATGTTCACGACGTCGGTGATCGCTTTACCGGTATAGCCTTTCCAGCTGCCGGAGATAATAGCTTCGGAGAAGGTTTTCATCTTCTCCAGCACCGCGTTCACTTCCGGCATCACATCTTTGCCATCAACGATGATCGGAGTATTGCTACGGTTACGCAGCGCGACGTGCAGCACCGCACGGTCTTCGGTACGGTTGATTTTCTCGCCAGAGAACATGGATTTGATGGCGCCCGCCAGATCGGTCTCTTTTGCCAGATCCTGCAGCTTTGCCAGCGTCTCTTCGGTGATGCGGTTTTTGGAAAAATCCACCAGCATCAAATCGTCGAACGTCGCGGAAAACTTAGAGAAACGATCGCTATCCTGGGCGAAAAGCTCGCTGATAGTGACGTCTTTCATTGCATCAAAATGTGTCTGTAATGCCTGCCAGGCAGCGGTCTGCGTTGGGTTGATGTTTTTCATTAGCAATACTCTTCTGATTTGAGAATTTTGACTGCGGTCGATTGTAGCGCCGGCGGCAAAAAATTGTGATGATTTTTGTGTTATGCCGATGATCTGCGCCATGAACAGGGTTACATTGTGGTAAAAAGCCTCTACCAGTATATACCCGTCATACTTCAAGTTGCCTGGGTGTTGGCTGCATCCGTTCACCCCAGTCACTTACTTCAGTAAGCTCCTGGGCATTTACGGCCTTGCCGCCTACAAGCAACGCGAATTATTTTGGGTATTGCCATCATAAGGCTTTTTTCTGTTAATCGCCGGTGCATGAAAAATCCGCATAACCACAGCGTTGACATACCTGCCCTGAAGCCTTTATATAGCTGCACAGCTTGCATCATTGCAGGTATGTATTGCTCGCGCATTTCACGCTACAGCGAAAGGGTATTGCGGGGGGAGCCATCACTGGCGTTCCCGGCAAAGTGAAAGACGTCAGTAATTGCCAGAAGAGGTGCGTTGCCCAGGTAGCCGTATTGGAGGAACCAGTCCGGGGAAAATACGTGAGGGGGAGCAACGCCGAGGTGAAAAAGCGTCTGGTACGCTGCTCGCCGGCCACAGGGGCTGAATCCCCTGGGTTGTCACCAGAAACGTTCGCAGTCGGGCGTTTCATACTCGGGAACTAACGCAACGCGTTGGGGTACGGGTCTACAAGGTGGAGCACTTCTGGGTGACATCGTAGCTGTTTTTTGCTCTGCGCCCACCCTGTTTATCGCTCTTCCCTTGTGCCATGGCTGAATAATTTGGCCTGGCTTATTAAGACATTTTATTACTGTAAGTTTGAGTCCAGCCCAAACCCACTCAGGAATCGTTTTAATAAGTCAGGCCCCCTGACACGAGGTTGTTATGACAGATTTAGTTGTAGCCAAATTCGGCGGCACCAGCGTTGCCGATTTCGATGCTATGAACCGCAGCGTTGACGTTGCGCGACTCGATGAAAACACGGGCGTAGTGGTGCTGTCTGCCTCTGCGGGAGTGACCAATCTTCTGGTGGCGTTGGCTGAAGGGCTGGAACCCACCGCGCGTTTTGAAAAACTCGATTCCCTGCGCCAGATCCAATTCAATATCCTGGAGCGCCTGCGCTATCCCAACGTAATTCGTGAAGAGATTGAGCGCCTGCTGGAAAATATCACCAGCCTGGCAGAAGCCGCCGCGCTGGCAAGCTCCACCGCCCTGACCGATGAACTGGTCAGCCATGGCGAACTGATGTCTACCCTGCTGTTTGTCGAAATCCTCCGCGAACGCGGGATTGCCTCGCAGTGGTTCGACGTGCGTAAAATTATGCGTACCAACGATCGCTTTGGTCGCGCCGAGCCGGATATTGCCGCCCTCGCCGAACTGACCCAGCTGCAGCTGACTCCGCGTCTGGCAGAAGGCCTGGTGGTCACCCAGGGCTTTATCGGGAGCGAAGCAAAGGGCCGGACCACGACGCTGGGCCGCGGTGGCAGCGACTATACCGCTGCCCTGCTGGGCGAAGCGCTGAACGCCAGCCGTGTGGATATCTGGACCGATGTCCCGGGCATCTACACCACCGACCCGCGCGTTGCGCCGGCGGCCAAACGTATTGACGTTATCGCCTTTGCCGAAGCCGCTGAGATGGCCACCTTCGGAGCAAAAGTGCTCCATCCTGCCACTCTGCTGCCTGCGGTACGTAGCGATATTCCGGTCTTCGTCGGCTCCAGTAAAGAACCTACCGCCGGCGGTACGCTGGTGTGCAATAAAACCGAAAACCCGCCGCTGTTCCGGGCGCTGGCCCTGCGCCGTCGCCAGACGTTGCTGACGCTGCACAGCCTGAATATGCTGCACTCCCGCGGCTTCCTCGCGGAAGTGTTCGGGATCCTCGCGCGCCACAATATCTCCGTGGATCTGATCACCACGTCTGAAGTGAGCATCGCGCTGACCATGGATACCACCGGCTCAACGTCCGCCACCGATACCCTGTTAACCCAGGCACTGCTGACCGAACTCTCCTCCCTGTGCCGGGTGGAGGTCGAGCAGGATCTGGCGCTGGTGGCGTTGATCGGTAACGATCTTTCCCGTGCCTGCGGCGTGGGCAAAGAAGTCTTTGGCGTGCTCGAGCCGTTCAATATTCGTATGATTTGCTACGGCGCATCCAGCCATAACCTCTGCTTCCTGGTTCCTGGCGCCGATGCCGAGAAAGTCGTGCAGAAGCTTCATCATAATTTGTTTGAATAATATCCCTTAGCACGATAAATATTACCTATAGCCGGGCTCGCACCCGGCTTTTTTATAACTATATCAACACAACATCCCTCATCGCTCAGGCTGCTGGCCGACGTGGCGCCCACGCAGGCACCACAGACGCGCGCCCGGCGTGAGGAGTCAATCGCAAGGAAAACACCATGCTCGCTATTCTGACGAGGCTGTTCCCGCTCTGGGCGCTGCTGCTCTCCGTTCTGGCCTATTACACCCCATCAACCTTTACGCCCATCGGTCCCTGGGTGACGACGCTGCTGATGCTCATTATGTTCGGGATGGGGGTACACCTGAAACTCGACGATTTTAAACGCGTGCTGTCACGCCCCGCGCCGGTTGCCGCCGGGATCTTCCTGCATTATCTGGTGATGCCGCTCGCGGCCTGGGCACTGGCGCTGCTGTTCCATATGCCGCCGGAGCTCTCCGCTGGCATGGTGCTGGTCGGCAGCGTCGCCAGCGGGACGGCTTCAAACGTGATGATCTACCTGGCAAAAGGTGATGTGGCGCTGTCGGTCACCATTTCGTCCGTCTCGACGCTGGTTGGGGTCGTCGCCACCCCGCTGTTAACACGGCTGTATGTGGATGCTCATATTCAGGTGGATGTGATGGGGATGCTGCTGAGCATTCTGCAAATTGTGGTGATCCCGATTGCGCTGGGGCTGGTCATTCACCATACGTTGCCAAAAGTGGTGCGCGCGGTTGAGCCTTTCCTGCCCGCCTTCTCGATGATTTGTATTCTGGCGATTATCAGCGCCGTCGTTGCCGGTTCCGCTTCCCATATAGCCTCTGTTGGTCTGGTGGTGATTGTCGCGGTGATCCTGCATAACGCCATCGGCCTGCTCGGCGGCTACTGGGGTGGGCGGCTGTTTGGCTTTGACGAGTCAACCTGTCGCACGCTGGCGATTGAAGTGGGGATGCAGAACTCCGGCCTGGCTGCCGCGCTGGGCAAAATCTACTTCGGCCCGCTTGCCGCATTGCCTGGGGCGCTGTTCTCGGTCTGGCACAATCTGTCCGGTTCCCTGCTGGCAGGCTACTGGTCCGGAAAACCAACCGCTAAATCAGAGCGTAAACACTAAGTCGCCATGACGCGGGAGACGGATGAACGCGCTGTCCGTCGGCCCGCGATTGCCGTACACTCAATTATCGGCTGACTGAGGGTTCTACTATGGCACTTCCCCGCATTACGCAACAAGATATGACCGAACGCGAGCAGCGTGAGCTAAAAACGCTGCTGGACCGGGCGAGAATTGCGCACGGCCGCCTGCTGACTAACGCAGAAACCAACGCCGTCAAAAAAGAGTACATCGATAAACTGATGGTACTGCGTGAAGCAGAAGCGAAAAAGGCCCGCCAGCTGAAGAAAAAGCAGGCCTACAAACCCGATAGCGACGCGTCGTTCTCGTGGTCGGCAAACACGCCGACCCGCGGCAGACGTTAACGCCCTTTCTTCTTACGCCCCGGCTGAGTAAACCGTTTACCGTTTGATGCCGGGCGCCCTTTCTCGTTGCTCTTCTCAGCCTTGACCACCGGACGTTTGATCCCGGCCGTTTTCGGTTTGGCTTTTGCCTTCGCCTTCGGTTGCGCCTCGGACGACGAGTTCTCAATCAGCTTAAACAGCGCCACCAGCTCATCATCCGTCAGGTCACGCCACTCACCCAGCGGCAGTCCCGACAGTCCGATATTCATAATACGCGTCCGTTCAAGTTTCGTGACTTCATAGCCAAAATGTTCGCACATCCGGCGAATCTGACGATTCAGCCCCTGGACCAGAGTAATGCGGAACACGAACGGCGCTTCCTTTTTGACTTTACACTTCTTCGTCACCGTCCCGAGGATCGGCACACCGGCCCCCATGCCGCGAATAAAGTCGTCGGTCACCGGCTTATCAACCGTCACCAGATACTCTTTTTCATGATCGTTGCCGGCGCGCAGGATCTTATTCACCAGATCGCCGTGGTTGGTGAGGAAGATCAGCCCCTGGGAGTCTTTGTCCAGGCGGCCGATAGGAAAGACGCGCTTGCTGTGATTGACGAAATCAACAATGTTGTCGCGCTCGCTGTCTTCCGTCGTGCTGACAATACCGATCGGCTTATTCAACGCGATGAACACCAGATCTTCGGCCTCGCGCGGTTCGATCAGCTGACCGTTAACCTTCACGATGTCGCCAGGGTTAACCTGATCGCCAATGGTCGCTCGCTTGCCATTAATGAAAACATTGCCTTGCTCAATGTAGCGATCCGCCTCGCGGCGCGAGCAGATGCCGCTTTCACTGATGTATTTATTAAGTCGGGTTGATGAGTCGGGCAGCATAACGTCTCCTGAGACACTTTATCCTTCAAGTTGTCACTGTGTTGGCTCCGCTCACTCATTCCACATAGATTGCTATGCTGCCGGAGTGCGCTCTCTTGCCGCCTTGATAAAACTTGAATGCTTTGATGTATGACGGGCATAAAACGTGGAATATACCTCAACCTGCGGACAATCAAAAACAGTCACGTCAGTATCAGGTAGCGATAAATGTGATCTCCCACCTCTTTCTACACAAAAGTGTCCATTCATAGACCGTGCAACTTTGCCTGGTGAATATAAGCAGAATCAATCCATTAGCGCATCACGCACAAACGTGCCATCTCCTGAGGTGCTCACGATCAAATGTGCAAAACAAACCACCATCTCATCATAATGAAATGGTGGAATATTTCTTTGTAGTCGGCCTGTGATGGGGTTATATCAGATCAAGAGAGCAAGAATGTCATTTGCACAAATGTGCAGGAGCCCGAAGATGGCGATCGAAAACAGTGATGATATCCGCTTAATAGTGAAAGTTGCCCAGCTCTATTACGAGCAGGACATGACTCAGGCGCAGATTGCGCGCGAGCTGGGTATTTATCGCACCACCATCAGCCGCCTGCTGAAGCGCGGACGCGAGCAGGGTATTGTCACCATCGCCATCAACTACGACTACAACGAAAACCTGTGGCTGGAGCAGCAGCTGAAGCAGAAGTTCGGTCTTAAAGAAGCCGTGGTGGCCTCATGCAGCTCTTTACAGGAAGAGGACCAGCTCAGCACCATCGGGCAGCACGGGGCCCAACTGGTGGATCGCCTGCTTGAGCCCGGCGATATTATCGGTTTTTCCTGGGGACGGGCGGTACGGGCGCTGGTGGAAACCCTGCCTCAGGCAAGCCAGTCGCGGCAGGTGATCTGCGTGCCGATCATCGGCGGTCCTTCGGGAAAACTGGAGAGCCAATATCATGTGAACACGCTGACCTATGGCGCCGCCGCCCGCCTGAAAGCCGAATCGCACCTGGCTGACTTCCCGGCGCTGCTGGAGAACACCCTGATCCGCAACGGCATTATGCAGTCCCAGCACTTTAAAACCATTTCATCCTACTGGGAGAACCTCGACGTGGCTCTGGTAGGGATCGGTTCCCCGGCGATCCGCGATGGCGCCAACTGGCACGCCTTTTACGGCAGCGAAGAGAGTGATGACCTTAACGTACGCCAGGTCGCCGGCGATATTTGTTCACGCTTTTACGATATCAACGGCAATGCCGTTGAGACCACGATGAATGAAAAAACGTTATCCATCGATATTGCCCGATTAAAACAGGTACGTTATTCCGTAGGTATTGCCATCGGAGAAGAAAAATACACGGGTATTATTGGTGCATTACGCGGTGGCTATATTAACTGTCTGGTGACTAATCGAGAAACTGCAGAGCTATTACTGAAATAAAAAATCGTTTTCTGTTAACGCAGCTGGCGCTGCGTGGGTTCCCTTTACCTAAAAAATGAGATGACTATTATGCAAACCTGGCTAAATCTGAAAGATAAAATCATTATTGTGACCGGTGGCGCCTCGGGCATTGGCCTGGCAATTGTTGAGGAATTATTAAACCTCGGCGCCAATGTCCAGATGACAGATATTCACGGCGGTGACCAATATCAAAACAGCGAACGCTACCGGTTCTGGCCAACGGATATTTCCAGCGCCAGCGAAGTCAACCACAGCGTAGCGCAAATTATCCAGCAATACGGGCGTATCGATGGCCTGGTGAATAATGCCGGGGTCAACTTCCCGCGCCTGCTGGTCGATGAAAAAGCGCCGGAAGGCCGTTATGAATTAAACGAAAGCGCCTTTGAGAAAATGGTCAACATCAACCAGAAAGGGGTCTTTCTGATGTCGCAGGCGGTGGCGCGGCAGATGGTGAAGCAGCGCGAAGGCGTGATTGTCAACGTCTCTTCGGAAAGCGGGCTGGAAGGCTCGGAGGGCCAGAGCTGCTATGCCGCGACCAAGGCGGCGCTGAATAGCTTCACCCGTTCATGGTCCAAAGAGCTGGGCAAACACGGCATCCGCGTCGTCGGCGTGGCGCCAGGGATCCTTGAAAAGACCGGGCTGCGCACGCCGGAGTATGAAGAAGCGCTGGCCTGGACACGCAACATCACCGTTGAGCAGCTGCGGGCGGGCTATAGCAAAAATGCGATTCCCATTGGCCGCTCCGGTCGTCTGAGCGAGGTTGCCGACTACGTCTGCTATCTGCTGTCAGAGCGGGCAAGCTATATAACCGGAGTAACCACTAACATCGCCGGCGGAAAAACCCGCGGTTAAGGAGTCGAAATGGTGAATGTTATTTTCTGTGCACATGGCCAGCTGGCCGGCGCCATGCTCGATTCGGTCCGCATGGTCTATGGCGACGTCGACGTCAACGCCGTGGAATTTGTCCCGGGAGAAAACGCCGGGGATATCGCCGCGAAGCTGGAAAAGTTAGTGAGCACTCACAACGATAGCGAGTGGCTGATTGCCGTTGATTTGCAGTGCGGCAGCCCGTGGAATGCCGCCGCCGGACTGGCGATGAGCAACCCACGACTGCGGGTCATCAGCGGCCTCTCGTTACCGCTGGCGCTGGAACTGGTGGATAACCAGCACAGCATGAGCGCAGAGGCATTATGCGACCACCTGACCACCATCGCCAGCCAGTGCTGCGTGGTCTGGCGACAGCCGGAAACCATTGAGGAGGATTTCTGATGAACATTACGCTCGCCCGCATCGATGACCGCCTGATCCACGGCCAGGTGACTACCGTCTGGTCCAAAGTGGCTAACGCCCAACGCATTATTATCTGCAACGACGAGGTGTATAACGATGAAGTACGGCGCACCTTACTGCGCCAGGCCGCCCCGCCGGGAATGAAGGTCAACGTCGTGAACCTCGAAAAAGCGGTCGCCGTCTATCACAACCCGCAATATCAAAACGAGACCGTTTTTTATCTCTTTACCAACCCGCAGGATGCGTTAACGATGGTCAGACAAGGGGTGAATATCGCCACTCTGAATATTGGCGGAATGGCCTGGCGACCGGGTAAAAAACAATTAACCAAAGCAGTATCGTTAGATCAAAGCGATATTAATGCGTTTCGTGAACTGGATAAACTTGGGGTCAAACTGGATTTACGCGTGGTGGCTTCGGATCCATCCGTAAATATTATCGACAAAATAATTGAGCAGTCCATTACAGAATAAAAAAAGCGCCTGTATTAATACCATCGTTCGCACGATGCCATATTAATGCCGTAACAGGCAGGGATTAATATCTACCCAAAATAATTCGAGTTGCTTGTAGGCGGCAAAACCGTAAATTCCCAGGAGCTTATTCAAATAAGTGACTGGGGTGAACGGGTGCAGCCAACACCCAAGCAACTGGAAGGATGAAGGGTATACCCGCAAGGTGACATATAATGGAAATTAGTACCCTACAAATAATCGCCATATTTATTTTTTCCTGTATTGCCGGCATGGGCAGCGTGCTGGATGAATTCCAGACTCACCGCCCGTTAATTGCCTGTACCGTCATTGGGTTAATTCTCGGTGATTTAAAAACCGGGATTATGCTCGGCGGTACGCTGGAGCTGATCGCCCTC
Organism: Klebsiella sp. R390; assembly: GCF_051131745.1. Taxonomy (NCBI): domain Bacteria; kingdom Pseudomonadati; phylum Pseudomonadota; class Gammaproteobacteria; order Enterobacterales; family Enterobacteriaceae; genus Klebsiella; species Klebsiella sp. R390. Next base: position 2,397,276 of record NZ_CP180445.1, read on the forward strand.
GGCTGGATGAACGTTGGTGCCGCACAATCGCCGGACTCCGCGCTGGCCAGCATTATCTCCGCCATTCTGGTTATCGTCGGTCATCAAAGCATCGCCACCGGTATCGCCATCGCGCTGCCGGTAGCGGCGGCAGGCCAGGTATTAACCGTTTTCGCCCGCACCATCACCGTCGTCTTCCAGCATGCGGCGGACAAAGCGGCAGAAGAGGCCCGTTTTCGCACTATCGACCTGTTGCACGTCTCGGCGCTGGGCGTACAGGCGCTGCGCGTCGCCATTCCGGCACTGGTGGTCTCGATGTTTGTCAGCGCCGACATGGTCAGCAACATGCTCAACGCCATCCCGGAATTTGTCACTCGCGGTCTGCAAATCGCCGGCGGCTTTATTGTGGTGGTGGGCTACGCCATGGTCCTGCGCATGATGGGCGTGAAATATCTGATGCCTTTCTTTTTCCTCGGTTTTCTGGCGGGTGGCTACCTCAATTTCAGCCTGCTGGCCTTTGGCGGCGTGGGCGTCATCATCGCGCTGATTTATATCCAGCTGAACCCGCAATGGCGTAAGACCGAGCCGCAGCAGGCTGCCGCCTCTTCCACCGCCCTTGACCAACTTGACGACTGATGGAGCCCACAATGGAACCGAAAAAACTGACACAAGGCGACCTGGTTAGCATATTTCTGCGCTCCAACCTGCAGCAGGCCTCCTTCAACTTCGAACGTATTCATGGCCTCGGTTTTTGCTACGACATGATCCCGGCGATCAAACGCCTCTATCCGCTAAAAGAGGATCAGGTGGCGGCGCTGAAGCGCCATCTGGTGTTCTTCAACACCACCCCCGCCGTCTGTGGCCCGGTGCTGGGCGTGACGGCGGCCATGGAGGAAGCACGCGCCAACGGGGCGGCCATCGACGATGGAGCCATTAACGGCATCAAAGTTGGCCTGATGGGTCCGCTGGCCGGCGTCGGCGATCCGTTGGTCTGGGGGACGCTACGCCCGATTACCGCGGCGCTCGGCGCATCGCTGGCGCTCTCCGGAAACCTGCTGGGTCCTTTGCTGTTCTTCTTTATTTTCAACGCAGTACGTCTGGCCATGAAATGGTATGGCCTGCAGCTCGGCTTCCGTAAAGGGGTCAATATCGTCAGCGATATGGGCGGTAACCTGCTGCAAAAACTGACCGAAGGGGCGTCGATTCTGGGTCTGTTCGTCATGGGGGTGCTGGTCACGAAATGGACCACCATCAACGTGCCGTTGGTGGTATCGAAAACGCCGGGCGCCGACGGAACAACCGTCACCATGACCGTGCAAAACATCCTCGATCAGCTCTGCCCTGGCCTGCTGGCGCTGGGTCTGACGCTGCTGATGGTGCGCCTGCTCAACAAAAAAGTGAATCCAGTATGGCTGATCTTCGCCCTGTTCGGGCTGGGGATTATCGGCAACGCGCTGGGCTTCTTGTCCTGATTTTTCTGCCCCGGCCGCGCCGGGGCCACTGTGCTCAATATGAGGTGGTTTATGCAAACAACAGCTCTTCGACTGTACGGCAAGCGCGATCTGCGCCTGGAAACCTTCGAACTCCCGGCCATGCAGGACGACGAAATCCTCGCCCGCGTGGTGACCGACAGCCTGTGTCTCTCTTCCTGGAAAGAGGCTAATCAGGGGGAAAACCATAAGAAAGTCCCGGACGATGTGGCGGTCAACCCCATCATCATCGGTCATGAATTCTGCGGCGAAATTCTCGCGGTCGGGAAAAAATGGCAGCACAAGTTTCAGGCCGGTCAGCGCTACGTGATTCAGGCCAATCTGCAGCTGCCGGACCGCCCCGATTGTCCCGGCTACTCTTTCCCGTGGATCGGTGGTGAAGCCACGCACGTGGTGATCCCTGACGAGGTGATGACGCAAGATTGCCTGCTCACCTGGGAGGGCGATAGCTGGTTTGAAGGCTCGCTGGTCGAACCGCTCTCCTGCGTGATCGGCGCGTTCAATGCCAACTATCACCTGCAGGAAGGCACCTACAACCACACCATGGGTATCCGGCCACAGGGGCGCACGCTGATCCTCGGCGGCACCGGACCAATGGGGCTGCTGGCGATCGACTATGCGTTGCACGGGCCGGTGAATCCTTCGTTGCTGGTGGTGACCGATACCAATAAGCCGAAGCTGAGCTATGCCCGCCAGCACTATCCGTCCGAGCCGCAGACGCTGATCCACTACCTTGACGGACACGATGCCGGACGTGAGACGCTGATGGCGCTGACCGGCGGCCACGGCTTTGACGATATTTTCGTCTTCGTTCCCAATGATCAGCTGATTACCATGGCCTCTTCGCTGCTGGCCCCTGACGGCTGCCTGAACTTCTTTGCCGGTCCGCAGGATAAGCAGTTCAGCGCGCCGATCAACTTTTACGATGTGCACTACGCCTTCACCCATTACGTCGGCACATCCGGCGGGAATACCGATGATATGCGGGCCGCCGTCGCCCTGATGCAGGCGAAAAAAGTCCAGGCCGCTAAAGTGGTTACCCATATTCTTGGGCTTAACGCCGCGGGTGATACGACCCTCGATTTGCCCGCCGTCGGCGGCGGTAAAAAGCTGGTGTATACCGAAAAATCTATTCCACTGACGCCCCTGGGCCAGATTGCCGATCCGCAACTGGCGGCCATTATGGAGCGCCACCATGGGATCTGGTCTGCGGAAGCGGAACAGTACCTGTTAGCCCACGCACCGGACATTGCTCATGATTAATCGTGATACCCAACTCTGTATGTCGCTGGCCGGTCGCCCGGGTAATTTCGGCACGCGCTTTCACAACTATCTGTATCAGAAACTGGGGCTGAACTATCTCTACAAGGCCTTTACGACGCAGGACATTGCCGCTGCGGTGGCCGGCGTGCGGGCGCTGGGCATTCGCGGCTGCGCGGTATCGATGCCGTTTAAAGAGAGCTGCATGCCCTTTCTCGACGCCATCGATCCTTCCGCCGCGGTTATTGATTCGGTGAACACCATCGTCAACGACAACGGCAGGCTGACCGGTCTTAATACCGATTATATTGCGGTGAAAAGCCTGATCGACAGCCACCAGTTGAATAACGCCGCCGCCGTGATGATTCAGGGTAGCGGCGGCATGGGGAAAGCGGTAATCGCTGCCTTCCGCGATGCTGGTTTTCGCAACGTGGTGATCGCCGCGCGCAACCGCGACAACGGCCTGGCGCTCGCCAGACAGTACGGTTTTCAGTGGCAGCCCCAGCCGGAAGGGATCGCCGCCGATATCCTGGTCAACGTCACGCCGCTCGGCATGGCGGGCGGAGCGCACAGCGACACCCTGGCGTTCAGCCAGACGATGGTTGCCCAGGCCAGCGTGGTGTTCGATGTAGTGGCCCTGCCCGTGGAAACGCCGCTGATTCGCCTGGCGCGGCAGTTGGATAAACACATTATTAGCGGAGCCGAGGTGATCGCACTGCAGGCGGTGGAGCAGTTTGCGCTGTATACCGGCGTGCGCCCGGATGCGGACCTCGTCAGAGAAGCCGCGGCATTCGCCCGGGCAGAGTAACGCTGAGCGCCAGGGAGGGCGCAATTCCTGTCGCGACCTTGCAACATCGTGAGCCATATCAGCGAGCGAGCAGGCAAGCGGTGGTAGGATCCGCAGCCGATGCTATCACCTGGCTACATGGAGAAAAGATGGAACTGCTGTTATTAAGTAACTCGTCGCTACCTGGTAAAGCATGGCTGGAACACGCGCTGCCCGTGATTAGCGGCCAGCTCAACGGACGCCGTTCGGCGGTGTTTATCCCCTTCGCTGGGGTGACGCAAACCTGGGATGACTACACGGCCAAAACTGCCGCGGTACTCGCCTCGCTCGGTGTCAAAGTCACCGGCATTCATAGCGTCGCCGACCCGGTGGCCGCCATCAACGCTGCCGAACTGGTGATCGTGGGTGGCGGCAATACCTTTCAGTTGCTGAAGGAGTGTCGTGAGCGCGGGCTTCTGGCTCCTATCGTCGATGTGGTAACGCGCGGCGCGCTGTATATCGGCTGGAGCGCCGGCGCGAATCTCGCCTGTCCGACCATCCGCACCACCAACGATATGCCGATCGTTGACCCGCAGGGGTTTTCTGCGCTGGGGCTGTTCCCGCTGCAAATTAACCCGCACTTTACCAATGCGCTGCCGGAAGGCCATAAAGGTGAAACCCGTGAGCAGCGGATCCGCGAGCTGCTGGTGGTCGCGCCGGAGCTGACGGTGATCGGCTTACCGGAAGGCAACTGGATTCAGGTGACCCAGGGACACGCTACCCTCGGTGGCCCGAACCCTACGCTGGTGTTCAGGGCCGGTGAAGAAGCGGTGACGCTCGAGGCAGGCCACCGCTTTTAAGACCGCTTCCCGGCTGACGTACGCACGTCAGCCGGGCTACAGACCCGCCGCTAACCCGGGCTTAATACTCATCCCGCTCATCGTCTTCATCCGGCTGTTCCATCACGCTATACGCCACGGAACAGAACAACGAGTTCAGACGTTTCATATCGCCCAGTAAGCCCAAATGCAGCGAACTGGTCTCAATGCTCTGTACGTTCTGCTGATGCAGACGATCGACGTGCGCATGAGAGTAGCGACGGTTGAGGATGCGGAAACGGTGCTTGTTGCGGCGCAGACGGCGGGCGCTCGGCACGTCGCTGGAGAAAAAGACCGACATCGCCAGCTGTAAGTTGCTGAGCAGCTGATCGTACAGCCCGTCCAGCTCTTTCAGCCCTTCGACGGAAAAGGCGCGCCGCGCCGCCAGAGATTTATCGGCGATCTCGCTGCCCATGCGTTCGACGATATCAGAGGCCTGCTCGAGGTTCAGCGCCATCTCGATGATTTCCGCCCAGCGCCGGGATTCCTCTTCGGCCAGTTCATCTTTCGGCATCCGCGCCAGATACAGCTTGATCGCGGTATAAAGCACGTTGATGTCGTCAGCCAGCCGACGCAGCTCCTTCTCCTCTCGCGGTTCACCGTGCATCACCTTGTGCAACCCTTCCAGCATCTGCTCCATGGCGTCGCCAATACGCAGAGTCTCACGCGCGGCATTGGCTAACGCCAGCGTCGGCGTATCCAGCGCCGAAGTATCCAGGTGCTTCGGCTTAAGATGCAGGTCAAGCTCAGGATCTTCGTGAATCAGGCGCTTACAGAGCCGGGCCATCGGTTCAGCAAACGGCACCATCGCCACGCAGCGGATCAGGTTGTAGAAGACGTGGAAGTAGATGACCAGCTCAGCTTCCGGCAGCGGCATACGGTGCATCACATCGGCCAGCACATGGACAAACGGCAGGATAATCAGGCTACCCACCAGCTTAAACAACAAGCTACCAAGCGCCACGCGCCGCGCGGAGGCATTGGCGGCGCTGTTGTTGATCATCGCCAGAATCCCCGAGCCGAGGTTGGCGCCAATCACCAGACACAACGCCACCGGGAACGAAATCACGCCGGTTGAGGTCAGGGTAGCCGTTAACAGCACCGCCGCCAGGCTGGAATAACTGATAATGGCGAACATGGCACCGATCAGCGCATCCAGCATGATGTCGCCGGTCAACGAGGCGAAAATCACCTGTACGCCGTTGGCCTGCGTAATGGGGTGAACCGCCTGCACGATCAGTTCCAGCGCTAATAAAATCAGCCCCAGACCGATGCCCACCCGCCCGAGCTGGCCGGCGCGGGTTTGTTTGCGGCCAAGAAAGAAAATTACCCCGATAAAAATCAGCAGCGGTGATAGCCAGGAGAGGTCGAAGGTCAGCACCCTCGCCATCAGCGCGGTACCGACATCGGCCCCGAGGACAATCACCAGCGCCGGCGTCAGCGCCACCAGATCCTGGGCTACGAACGAGGTCACCAGCATGGTGGTGGCGTTACTGCTCTGTACCAGCGCCGTGACGCCAATACCCGCGCAGAAGGCGAGCGGCTTTTTCTCGACGCTGCTACTCAGCACGGAGCGCAGGCGCGCACCAAATACGCGCATCACGCCGGTACGAACGATATGCGTCCCCCAAACCAGTAGAGCGACGGCAGACAGCAGGTGCAGCAGAGTTAACACGGATTCTTTTTCTCCTTACTTACCCGACGGATAAATATTGCTTCCCCGCCAGGAATTCCCCCGGCAGTGCTCAACCGGGCTACACCGTCCAGAACGCTCGCCATGGAAGACGGCACGCGCTGAACCAATAACCAGTATAAGGGTTTAGCAGCAATAAAGAGACAGGGCGCGACTGGCGCGCCCTGTAAGTTGTAAGGTGAGATGACAGATTTGTGACCGGCCGCGAGCTAGTCCGCGTCGTACCCGAGGTTTGGCGCCAGCCAGCGCTCAACTTCGGCAGGGGTCATCTCTTTACGCCGGGCATAATCTTCCACCTGATCGCGCTGAATTTGCGCCACCGCGTAGTACTTGCTGTCCGGATGACTGAAATACCAGCCGGAAACCGAGGCGCCAGGCCACATGGCAAACGACTCGGTGAGCTTCATGCCGGTCTGGGCTTCAACATCCAGCAGTTCCCAGATAACGGCTTTTTCGGTATGTTCCGGGCAGGCCGGATAACCCGGTGCCGGACGAATCCCCTGGTAGTTTTCACGGATCAGTTCTTCATTGCTGAGGTTTTCATTCGCCGCATAGCCCCAGTAGACTTTACGCACCCGCTCATGCAGATATTCCGCGAAGGCTTCTGCCAGACGGTCGGCGATGGCTTTCACCATGATCTTGTTGTAATCATCGTGCTGCGCATCAAACGCTTCCGCCAGCGCATCCTCTTCCAGCCCACCGGTGACCGCAAAGGCGCCGATGTAATCCGCTTTACCGCTTAGCTTCGGAGCGACAAAGTCGGCGAGGCAGTAGTTGGCAAAGCCCACTTTCTCCGTTTGCTGACGCAGATGATGACTGACCGTCAGGACGTGGGTGCGGGTCTCATCGCGGTAAATTTCAATATCGTCGCCCACGCGGTTGGCCGGGAATAATCCCACCACGCCGCGCGGGTTGAGCTGCTTCCCGGCGCTCAGCATATCCAGCATTTCGTTGGCATCATTGAACAGCCGCTGCGCCTCTTCACCCACAACTTCATCTTCAAGGATGCGCGGATATTTCCCGGCCAGCGACCAGGTCATAAAGAACGGCGTCCAGTCGATGTAGTTGCGCAGGGTTTCGATGCTGGCTTCCACGCTTTGTACGCCCAGACGGTGGACCACCGGCGGCGTGTAGTTATCCCAGTCAAAGGCCAGGTCGTTATCCCGGGCGGCAGCCAGCGTCACCGGCGGCGTGCGCGGTTTTTTACGGGCGTGTTGAATACGCACGGTGTTGTACTCTTTACGGGTACGCGCGACGAACTCATCGTGCTGGGTTTCCGAAAGCAGCGAAGCCACCACGCCCACGGTACGCGAGGCGTTCTGCACGTACACCGTCGGGCCGCTGTAGTTCTGCTCGATTTTAACCGCCGTATGCGCTTTCGAGGTCGTGGCGCCGCCAATCAGCAGTGGAATGGTAAAGCCCTGGCGTTCCATCTCTTTCGCCACGTTGACCATTTCATCCAGAGACGGGGTAATCAACCCAGAGAGGCCAATCAGGTCGGCATTCACTTCACGGGCGGTTTTGAGGATTTTATCCGCCGGTACCATTACGCCAAGATCGATAATTTCGTAGTTATTACACTGCAGCACCACGCCAACGATATTTTTACCGATGTCATGGACGTCGCCTTTGACGGTGGCAATCACCATCTTGCCGTTGCTGGAGCCTTTTTCCTTACTGGCTTCGATATACGGCTCCAGATAGGCGACCGCCTGTTTCATGACGCGGGCCGATTTCACCACCTGCGGCAGGAACATTTTGCCCTCACCAAACAGATCGCCGACTACATTCATGCCGTCCATCAGCGGGCCTTCAATCACCTCAATCGGGCGAGCAGACTGCTGGCGAGCCTCTTCGGTGTCCAGCTCGATAAACTCGGTAATCCCTTTTACCAGCGAGTATTCAAGGCGCTTTTTCACGTCCCAGCTGCGCCATTCCGCCTGTTGGGCGTTGGCAGCGTCGTCGGTTTTACTGCCGCGGTATTTTTCCGCCAGCTCCAGCAGGCGATCGGTACCCTCGGCGTGTCGATTGAGGATCACGTCTTCTACGGCGTCGCGTAGCTCGGCAGGGAGATCGTCATAAATAGCCAGCTGCCCGGCGTTAACAATCCCCATATCCATGCCGTTGCGAATGGCGTAGTAGAGGAACACCGCGTGAATCGCTTCGCGCACCGGATCGTTGCCACGGAATGAGAACGAGACGTTCGAGACGCCGCCGGAAATCAGCGCGTGCGGCAGCTCGCGTTTAATGTCTTCGCAGGCACCGATAAAGTCCTGGGCATAATTGTTGTGTTCTTCAATACCGGTGGCGACGGCGAAGATATTGGGGTCAAAAATAATGTCTTCCGGTGGGAAGCCCACCTCTTTGGTCAGAATGTTGTACGCCCTGCGGCAAATCTCAATTTTGCGCGCACGGGTGTCGGCCTGGCCGACTTCGTCAAAGGCCATGACCACGACGGCCGCGCCGTAGCGACGGACCTTTTTCGCATGCGCGACGAAGGCCTCAACCCCCTCTTTCATCGAGATAGAGTTGACGATGCCTTTCCCCTGAATGCATTTCAGGCCCTTTTCGATGACATCCCATTTCGAGGAGTCGATCATAATCGGCACCCGGGCAATATCAGGCTCGCCGGCAATCAGGTTGAGGAAACGCACCATCGCCGCTTCGGCGTCGAGCATCCCCTCATCCATGTTGATATCGATAATCTGCGCGCCGCTTTCCACCTGCTGGCGGGCAACGTCCAGTGCTTCGTTATATTTTTCTTCTTTAATCAGGCGCTTGAACTTAGCCGAACCGGTGACGTTGGTACGTTCGCCGACGTTCACAAACAGGCTATCATCACCGATATTCAGCGGTTCCAGGCCAGCCAGGCGACAGGCCACCGGGATTTCCGGCAGCACGCGCGGCGCCAGGCCCGCCACGGCGCGTGACATGGCGGCGATATGTTCCGGCGTAGTGCCGCAGCAGCCGCCGACGATGTTCAGAAAGCCCGCTTCCGCCCATTCGCGGATCTGGGCGGCCATGGTGTCGGCGTCGAGATCGTATTCCCCAAAGGCGTTTGGCAGCCCGGCGTTAGGGTGCGCGGTGACGTAGCATTCGGCAATGCGCGACAGTTCCTGCACATACTGGCGCAGTTCGTCTGGTCCCAGTGCGCAGTTCAGGCCGAAGGTCAGCGCATCGGCGTGTCGCAGCGAATTATAAAAGGCTTCGGTGGTTTGCCCGGAGAGCGTACGACCGGAGGCATCGGTGATGGTGCCGGAGATCATAATGGGAAGATCTACCCCCAGCGCGTCGAACTCCTCTTTCACGGCAAAGATCGCCGCTTTGGCGTTCAGGGTATCGAACACCGTCTCAATCATGATCAGGTCTACGCCGCCTTCCACCAGCGCTTTGGTGGATTCACGGTACGCTGCTACCAGCCCATCAAAGGTGATATTGCGGTAGGCCGGGTCGTTAACGTCCGGGGAGATAGAGGCGGTGCGGTTGGTCGGGCCGAGGACACCTGCGACGTAACGCGGTTTTTCCGGCGTCCGGGCCGTCCACGCATCGGCGCAGGCGCGCGCCAGCTGTGCCGCGGCAAAGTTGATTTCCGCCGACAGGGATTCCATCTGGTAATCCGCCATCGCGATAATGGTCGAGTTAAAGGTGTTGGTTTCAATGATATCCGCCCCGGCCTCAAAGTAGGCATCGTGGATAGCGGTAATCACCTCCGGCTTGCTGAGCACCAGCAGGTCGTTATTGCCTTTCAGATCGCAGGGCCAGTCGGCAAAGCGTGCGCCACGGAAATCTTCTTCACTCAGACGATAGCCCTGGATCATGGTGCCCATACCGCCATCCAGAACTAAAATACGTTTTTTTAACTGCTGATGCAGTTGTTCAACTTTGCTGCTCACACTCGCTCCCGACAACGCTAACCCAGGCCAAAAGGCCAACAAACCATACTGGCATAAACCACCCATGCGGAAAAGAGAGCGACTGACAATATGAGACATGTTCAGCTTCACTCATCCGATCAGTCTGGTTGTGATTGCAAATTGTGCAAATAAAATGAAAACTATTTCCACGATACAGAAAAAAGGATTCAGCGATGGCTACTCCCGTTCCCGCTAAGCGCGGCAGAAAACCCGCGACGCCCGCCGCCCCACAGGCTGGCGGCCAGGTTCAATCGCTTACTCGCGGATTAAAACTCCTCGAGTGGATTGCTGAATCGCACAGCAGCGTCGCATTGACCGAGCTGGCCCAACAGGCCGGTCTGCCCAACTCCACGACCCATCGCCTGTTGACGACCATGCAGCAACTGGGCTTCGTGCGCCAGGTCGGCGAACTGGGTCACTGGTCGGTAGGCGCGCATGCCTTTATCGTCGGCAGCAGCTTTCTGCAAAGCCGCAACCTGCTGGCCATCGTCCACCCGATTCTGCGCCAGCTGATGGAAGACTCCGGTGAAACGGTCAACCTGGCCGTCCTGGATCAAAGCGATCACCAGGCGATTATTATCGACCAGGTTCAGTGTACGCAGCTGATGCGAATGTCCGCGCCGATTGGTGGAAAACTGCCGATGCACGCCTCCGGGGCGGGTAAAGCGTTCTTGTCTCAGCTCAGCGAAGAGCAGGTCACTGGCCTGTTACACCGCAAAGGTCTGCACGCCTATACCCACGCGACGCTGGTCTCACCGGTCCATCTGAAAGAGGATCTGGCCCAGACGCGCAAGCGTGGCTATTCGTTTGATGATGAAGAGCATGCCCTCGGTTTACGCTGCGTCGCCTCCTGCATTTATGACGAGCACCGTGAGCCGTTTGCCGCCATCTCCATCTCCGGCCCGATTTCCCGCATGACTGACGATCGGGTCACCGAACTGGGTGCGCTGGTGATTAGAGCGGCCAAAGAGGTGACGCTGGCGTATGGCGGGGTTCGCTAACATGAACGATCTGAAGTCCCTCTGGCAACAGCGTTATCCCGGTGCATTCTGCTGGTCATTCGGCGATTCCCCCGAACTGGCCGATGAGCTGGTGGATCTGGTTATCGCCGGGAAAAAACGCGGCACCTGCGGTTCTCTTGCCAGCTATCGACAAGAGAACCCGCCCGTCACTCCAGGCGCCTACCACATCGTACTCAACGGCGCAGGCGAGCCGGCCTGCGTCATCCGCACTCTGGTGCTCCGAATCATTCGCTTTAATGAGATGACCGCAGAACTCGCCGCGCGGGAAGGTGAAGGCGATTTAAGTCTGGCCTACTGGCAGCAGGGCCATCAGGCGTTCTTCGAGCGTGAAGGGACCTGGTCACCGGAGATGGAGCTGATTTATGAAGAGTTTGCGCTGATCGAAGTCGCCGACGCCCGATTGTCCTGAGCCGCGAACCCGCGGCTCTCAATAACGTTTCGCTTATCCCGCCTGCTGCATGGCGCCGTAGCGCACGCAAAAGCGCTGGCGGCGGCGATAGGCATAAACATCTTCCACATGACCGTTACGAATGCGCGTCTGCAGCTCTCGCCAGTAATCCGCCCGTAGCAGGTCAGCGTGCATTTCCTCCAGCAGCGGTCCGATACGCGGGTCCGCGCACAACCAGTGGCGAAACTCTTCCGGAAAGACATCCCCGACAGAGACGCTGTACCACGGTTCGCTCGCCAGCTCATCTTCCGGGTAGCGCGGCGGCGGTATTTCGCGGAAATTCACCTCGGTCATGTAGCAAATCTCATCGTAATCATAAAACACCACCCGACCATGGCGGGTTACGCCGAAGTTTTTAAACAGCATATCACCGGGAAAAATATTGGCTGCGGCAAGCTGGCGGATGGCGTTGCCGTACTCCTCCACCGCATCGCGCAGCGCCTGGCCGTTTACCTGCTCCAGCCAGATATTCAGCGGCACCATACGGCGTTCGATATAGAGATGGCTGATGGCAATCCGATCGCCAAGATCGGTGATTTTTGCCCCGGCTTCAGACTGCAGTAACGCCATCAGCGCCGGGGCTATTTGCCGTTTTTCCAGCACAAAGTTTTCAAACTCCTGGGTGTCGGCCATACGTCCGACGCGGTCATGCTCTTTCACCAATTGATAACAGGCACGCACGTGGGCGGCGGTCATCTCCTTTTGCGGCGCAAAGCGGTCTTTAATGACTTTAAAAACCCGGTCGAAGCCCGGCAGGGTGAAGACCAGCATCACCATGCCGCGGATCCCCGGAGCCTCAATGAACTGCTCATTGCTGCGCGCGATGTAGTACAGGTATTCCCGATAGCTTTCGGTCTTCGCATGCTTCTGGCAGCCAATGGCCATATACAGCTCCGCGGTGGTTTTACCGGGCAGGATATCGCGTAGCCACTCGACCAGCGCCCCTGGCAGCGGTGCGTAGACCATGAAATAGGAGCGGGCGAAGCCAAAGACAATACTGGCTTCGGCATGGGTAGTCAGACAGGTATCAATAAACAGCTCGCCTTCATCGCTACGATGGACAGGCAACAAAAAGGGCAAGGTTGCGACCGGGGTGATCAGCTTTCCGACCAGCCAGGCCGCTTTATTACGATAGAAGAGCTCGTTCGCCACCTGCAGATGGCTGCGGGAAAGCATCTCACTGCCCAGCACCTCCTGCAAAGACGCGCTAATGTAGCCGATGTCGCGCGCCTTGTTTTGCCACGGTAAACGTAGAGGCAAGTCGGTGAGTACTTTGTTGAGCAACGTCTCCCAGCCGCGATCGGGGAAAAAGCTTTTTGCCAGCGGTCGGGGAAGTGCCCGACAGCTGCGCGCCGGCTGCGAACTGAAAATAAATAGCCGCTCGGGAGTCAGCGAGCGGTGGTCAAACAGTCGACAATAGACCGAATTAAAAAAGCTCTCCGCAATTTCAAAACGCGGGTAGTCCGGCAGCAGACGGGTGTACTGCTCTTTCACCCGCAGCAAGAAATCCACATCGGTGCTTTTGCCTTCGGTGATGCAGCGTAGCTGCTCTACCACCAGGCCAACGTGATGATCGTAAAGGTGAATTCGCTGCTTCATGGCCTGCTGAACCGCATGCCAGTCAGCATCCTCAAAGCGCTGCTGCGCGCCAGAAGTGACTTCCAGGAAACGCCCGTACTGCGCGTCAAAACCTTGCAAAATCGTTTGTGCAATCAGTAATTCCAGGCCACGCGTCATAGCTTCCCCCTCACCCCAAACCCTCTCCCCAGCAGGGAGAGGGGGAACACGATCAGAACTGCTCTTCTTCCGTGGAACCGGTCAACGCCGTGACGGAGGAAGCCCCACCCTGGATAATGGTCGTGACCTTATCGAAGTAGCCGGTCCCCACCTCCTGCTGGTGAGATACAAACGTGTAGCCTTGCGAAGCGGCGGCAAATTCCGGCTGCTGCACCTTCTCGACGTAGTGCTTCATCCCCTCACCCTGCGCGTAGGCATGGGCCAGGTCGAACATGTTGAACCACATGCTGTGGATGCCCGCCAGCGTGATGAACTGGTATTTGTAGCCCATGTCGGACAGCGCCTGTTGGAATCGGGCGATGGTGCTGTCATCCAGATTCTTCTTCCAGTTGAACGACGGCGAGCAGTTATAGGCCAACAATTTGCCAGGGAAGCGGGCGTGAATGGCTTCGGCAAAGCGACGAGCCTGCTCGAGATCCGGTTTCGAAGTTTCGCACCACACCAGGTCGGCATAGGGTGCGTAAGCCAGCCCGCGACTGATGGCCTGCTCAATACCGGCATGCGTACGGAAAAAACCTTCGCTGGTGCGATCGCCAGAGATAAACTCACGATCGTACGGATCGCAGTCGGAGGTGATCAAATCGGCAGCATCGGCATCCGTTCGGGCGATCACCAGCGTAGGAACGCCCATGACATCTGCCGCCAGGCGTGCCGCGACCAGCTTCTGGATCGCCTCCTGAGTCGGTACCAGTACCTTTCCGCCCATATGTCCGCACTTCTTCACCGACGCCAGCTGATCTTCAAAGTGAACGGCCGCTGCACCGGCTTCAATCATCGATTTCATCAGCTCAAAGGCGTTCAGTACGCCGCCAAATCCCGCTTCGGCATCGGCAACGATCGGCAGGAAGTAATCGGTATAACGCGGATCCCCCGGCTCAATACCGGTCGACCACTGGATCTGATCCGCGCGACGGAAAGTATTGTTGATCCGATCGACCACCGCCGGGACGGAGTTCGCCGGGTACAGTGATTGATCCGGGTACATGCTGGAGGCCAGGTTGGCATCCGCCGCTACCTGCCAGCCGGAGAGGTAAATCGCCTCGATGCCGGCCTTCGCCTGCTGCAACGCCTGCCCACCGGTTAACGCACCGAGGCTATTGATGTACCCTTTTTTCGCTTCGCCATGCAGCAGGCGCCACATTTTGGCTGCGCCCAACTGTGCCAGCGTGCATTCCGGATTGACGGAGCCGCGCAATTTCACGACATCCTCAGCGCTATAGGGGCGGGTAATGCCTTCCCAACGCGGCTGTGTCCACTCTTGGTTTAATGCTTCGATTTGTTGGGTACGGGTTTTCATGTGCAGATGCTCCATTATTTTATTCCTGGCTTCCCAGGCTTTATCGGTGAAGGCAGTGTGACCACGGACAAACAAACTCGGCTGATGCTTATGCCAGCAGGCGGTAGCCCGGCAGCGTCAGGAAGTCGATTAACTCATCAGAGGTGGTGATCTGTTCCATCAGGCGCGCAGCATCATCGAAGCGCCCGCTGCTGTAGCGGTGTTCGCCCAGCTCCTCCTGAATCACCATCAGCTCTTCCGCCAGCCACTGACGGAACAGGGCTTTGGTGACCGGCGTGCCGTCGCTGAGGGTTTTCTGGTGATGAATCCATTGCCAGATGGAGGTTCGCGAGATTTCGGCGGTCGCCGCATCTTCCATCAGACCGTAAATCGGCACGCAGCCATTACCGGAGATCCAGGCTTCGATGTACTGCACCGCGACACGGATATTGGCGCGCATCCCCACTTCCGTGCGCTCACCCTCACAGGGCGCCAGCAGTTGCTCAGCGTCGATCGGCGCATCCTCTTCCCGGCTGACGGACAGCTGGTTGGGACGTTCACCCAGAACGCGATTGAAAACCGCCATCGCCGTATCCGCCAGCCCGGGGTGCGCGATCCAGGTACCGTCGTGGCCATTGTTAGCTTCCAGCTCTTTATCGGCGGTCACTTTGCCAAGCACCTGGCGGTTACGGTCGGCCTCTTTGCTGGGGATGAATGCCGCCATGCCGCCCATCGCAAACGCGCCACGCCGGTGGCAGGTTTTAATCAGCAAACGTGAATAAGCGCTGAGGAAAGGCTTATCCATGGTGACCACCTGGCGATCCGGTAATACGCGGTCACCATGGTTTTTTAACGTTTTGATGTAGCTGAAAATGTAATCCCAACGGCCACAGTTCAGACCGACAATGTGGTCCCGCAGCGCATGCAGGATTTCATCCATCTGGAATACCGCCGGCAGCGTTTCGATTAACAGCGTGGCCTTGATGGTGCCACGCGGAAGGCTGAAGCGGTCTTCAGTGAAGCTAAAGACTTCACTCCACCATGCCGCTTCCTGCCAGGCCTGGGTTTTCGGCAGATAGAAGTAAGGGCCGCTACCTTTCGCCAGCAGGTTCTGGTGGTTGTGGAAAAAATAGAGGGCGAAATCAAACAGGCTGCCGGGGATCGACTCGCCGCGCCATGTCACATGTTTTTCCGGCAGATGCAGACCACGTACGCGGCACACCAGCACTGCCGGGTCAGGTTTGAGCTGGTAAATTTTACCGGCTTCGTTGGTGTAGCTGATGGTCCCGTTCACCGCATCGCGCAGGTTAATCTGCCCATCAATCACTTTGTTCCAGTCCGGTGCCAGCGAATCTTCAAAGTCCGCCATAAAGACTTTTACGTTGGCATTGAGGGCGTTAATCACCATTTTGCGCTCAACGGGGCCGGTGATTTCCACCCGGCGGTCCTGCAAATCAGCGGGAATACCGCGGATCGTCCAGTTACCATTTCTAATGGAAGCTGTTTCCGAAATAAAATCAGGCAGCGTTCCGTTATCAATCGCCTGCTGTTGCTGCAGGCGGGCCGCCAGCAGTTTATTGCGCTCAGGCGTAAAGCGGCTCACCAGTTCCGTCAGAAACTCCACCGCCTCAGGCGTTAAAATTTGCGTTTCCTGCTCGCCATATGGCCGGCTAAAGGCCAGTTCATCAGTCATTGTCGCCTGTTGCGTCATTGTGTAGCTCCCGTTGGTTGATCCCGCTGGCGCGAGTGAACGATCGTTGTCTGCTTTTCGCTCAACACAACTAAGACTACTCAATAAAATTCCAAAATCAAAAACAATTTCCATTTTTAATTTAATATCATCACAACATATTGATAACATTAAGATTAAAGTTAATTACAATCGTGAAGTGAATTTCGGAAACAAAAAAGGCACCCGAAGGTGCCAGAGGCAAGATGCTGAAACGCTTAAGGATCGCGTTGTCTGGATGATTAGTCTAAAGTCGGATTCATATTCCGCAGATCGTATGGAGTGATCTGGTAAACGTAATAGTTAAGCCAGTTAGCAAACAGCAGATTTCCATGACTGCGCCAGGTCGCACGCGGCTTGTTTTGTGGGTCGTTTTGCGGGAAATAGTTGTCGGGAATTTGCGGGCTCAGACCGGCTTCCACATCGCGGAAAAATTCGCTGGCCAGGGTATTAGCATCGTATTCAGGGTGCCCGGTCACGAAGGCAATGCGCTTATCTTTGCTGGCAAACAGATAGGCATCTCCCTCTTCCGTTTCGGCCAGGATCTCTAAATCGGTGTAGTCACGAATCAGTGCCGCCGGAAAATCAGCATAGCGTGAATGCGGCGCCAGGAAAGTGTCATCAAATCCACGCGTTAGTAAGGCGTGAGGATGCAGGATATGGTGCTCGTAGACGCCAGAAATTTTTTCCGCGCGGGTTTGCTTAGGAATGCCATACAGAATATTGAGTGCGGCCTGTACCGCCCAACAGACAAAAAGCGTGGAGGTGACGTGATCTTTTGCCCATTCCAGTACCTGTTTGATCTGCGGCCAGTAGGCTACGTCATTAAATTCAACCAGCCCTAATGGGGCGCCGGTGACGATCAGTCCATCAAAGTTCTGGTCGCAGATGTCATCGAAGTTACAGTAGAAATTATTGAGGTGCTCGCTTGGCGTATTGCGGGATTCGCGCGCGTCAATACGCAGCAGCTGGATATCAAGCTGCAGCGGAGAGTTCGAGAGCAGACGCAGGAACTGGTTCTCGGTCTCGATTTTTTTCGGCATCAGGTTAAGGATAAGCACCTTCAGCGGACGAATTTCCTGAGTTGTCGCACGTGTAGCCGTCATCACAAAGACGTTCTCATCACGCAAGAAATTGACGGCTGGTAGCTCGTCCTGCACCCGAATTGGCATAACTTTATTACCTCATAGCATACGTATAAACGTTTAGACATCCAGACAGCTAACAATAACCAGGAATAAGGAAAATGTCGAGTCTGCAAGTAGAAGGTGAAAAAGTTTCAACCACGTCCGGGACAGAATACAGCGCTTAATCTCAAGGAAACATAGCGAATGTGATGATTCAGCGTTTAGGGAGCAATGCTGGCGAATAATTGATTGATCAAAGAGGGGTTTTGCTGCGGCAATGTATCAGTATGACGGGGAATAAAACGCAGACAAAAACAAAAGGCCCGGTCTTTCGACTGAGCCCTTTGCTTTATTTGATGCCTGGCAGTTTATGGCGGGCTTTCCTGCCCGCCACCCTTCGGGCCGTTGCTGCGCAACGTTCAAATTCGTTCCCGACGAATTTGTCCTACTCAGGAGAGCGCTCACCGACAAACAGCAGATAAACAAAAAAACCCCATGCTTTCGCATGAGGTTTCTTTGTTTTATTTGATGCCTGGCAGTTCCCTACTCTCACATGGGGAGACCCCACACTACCATCGGCGCTACGGCGTTTCACTTCTGAGTTCGGCATGGGGTCAGGTGGGACCACCGCGCTATCGCCGCCAGGCAAATTCTGTTATCAGGATGCTAAAAGCACCCCAACTAATCTGTATCAGGCTGAAAATCTTCTCTCTGTCCACCAAAACAGCTTTGGCGTTGTAAGGTTAAGCCTCACGGTTCATTAGTATCGGTTAGCTCAACGTATCGCTACGCTTACACACCCGACCTATCAACGTCGTCGTCTTCAACGTTCCTTCAGGACTCTCAAGGAGTCAGGGAGAACTCATCTCGGGGCAAGTTTCGTGCTTAGATGCTTTCAGCACTTATCTTTTCCGCATTTAGCTACCGGGCAATGCCATTGGCATGACAACCCGAACACCAGTGATGCGTCCACTCCGGTCCTCTCGTACTAGGAGCAGCCCCCCTCAATTCTCCAGCGCCCACGGCAGATAGGGACCGAACTGTCTCACGACGTTCTAAACCCAGCTCGCGTACCACTTTAAACGGCGAACAGCCGTACCCTTGGGACCTACTTCAGCCCCAGGATGTGATGAGCCGACATCGAGGTGCCAAACACCGCCGTCGATATGAACTCTTGGGCGGTATCAGCCTGTTATCCCCGGAGTACCTTTTATCCGTTGAGCGATGGCCCTTCCATTCAGAACCACCGGATCACTATGACCTGCTTTCGCACCTGCTCGCGCCGTCACGCTCGCAGTCAAGCTAGCTTATGCCATTGCACTAACCTCCTGATGTCCGACCAGGATTAGCTAACCTTCGTGCTCCTCCGTTACTCTTTGGGAGGAGACCGCCCCAGTCAAACTACCCACCAGACACTGTCCGCAACCCGGATCACGGGTCTACGTTAGAACATCAAACATTAAAGGGTGGTATTTCAAGGTTGGCTCCACGCAGACTGGCGTCCACGCTTCAAAGCCTCCCACCTATCCTACACATCAAGGCTCAATGTTCAGTGTCAAGCTATAGTAAAGGTTCACGGGGTCTTTCCGTCTTGCCGCGGGTACACTGCATCTTCACAGCGAGTTCAATTTCACTGAGTCTCGGGTGGAGACAGCCTGGCCATCATTACGCCATTCGTGCAGGTCGGAACTTACCCGACAAGGAATTTCGCTACCTTAGGACCGTTATAGTTACGGCCGCCGTTTACCGGGGCTTCGATCAAGAGCTTCTCCTTACGGATAACCCCATCAATTAACCTTCCGGCACCGGGCAGGCGTCACACCGTATACGTCCACTTTCGTGTTTGCACAGTGCTGTGTTTTTAATAAACAGTTGCAGCCAGCTGGTATCTTCGACTGATTTCAGCTCCACGAGCAAGTCGCTTCACTTACCATCAGCGTGCCTTCTCCCGAAGTTACGGCACCATTTTGCCTAGTTCCTTCACCCGAGTTCTCTCAAGCGCCTTGGTATTCTCTACCTGACCACCTGTGTCGGTTTGGGGTACGATTTGATGTTACCTGATGCTTAGAGGCTTTTCCTGGAAGCAGGGCATTTGTTACTTCAGCACCGTAGTGCCTCGTCATCACACCTCAGCGTTAAAAGAAGTCCGGATTTACCTAAACTTCCCGCCTACATGCTTAAACCGGGACAACCGTCGCCCGGCTAACATAGCCTTCTCCGTCCCCCCTTCGCAGTAACACCGAGTACAGGAATATTAACCTGTTTCCCATCGACTACGCCTTTCGGCCTCGCCTTAGGGGTCGACTCACCCTGCCCCGATTAACGTTGGACAGGAACCCTTGGTCTTCCGGCGAGCGGGCTTTTCACCCGCTTTATCGTTACTTATGTCAGCATTCGCACTTCTGATACCTCCAGCAACCCTCACAGGCCACCTTCAACGGCTTACAGAACGCTCCCCTACCCAACAACACATAGTGTCGCTGCCGCAGCTTCGGTGCATGGTTTAGCCCCGTTACATCTTCCGCGCAGGCCGACTCGACCAGTGAGCTATTACGCTTTCTTTAAATGATGGCTGCTTCTAAGCCAACATCCTGGCTGTCTGTGCCTTCCCACATCGTTTCCCACTTAACCATGACTTTGGGACCTTAGCTGGCGGTCTGGGTTGTTTCCCTCTTCACGACGGACGTTAGCACCCGCCGTGTGTCTCCCGTGATAACATTCTTCGGTATTCGTAGTTTGCATCGGGTTGGTAAGTCGGGATGACCCCCTAGCCGAAACAGTGCTCTACCCCCGAAGATGAGTTCACGAGGCGCTACCTAAATAGCTTTCGGGGAGAACCAGCTATCTCCCGGTTTGATTGGCCTTTCACCCCCAGCCACAAGTCATCCGCTAATTTTTCAACATTAGTCGGTTCGGTCCTCCAGTTAGTGTTACCCAACCTTCAACCTGCCCATGGCTAGATCACCGGGTTTCGGGTCTATACCCTGCAACTTAACGCCCAGTTAAGACTCGGTTTCCCTGCGGCTCCCCTATACGGTTAACCTTGCTACAGAATATAAGTCGCTGACCCATTATACAAAAGGTACGCAGTCACCTAACAAGTAGGCTCCCACTGCTTGTACGTACACGGTTTCAGGTTCTTTTTCACTCCCCTCGCCGGGGTTCTTTTCGCCTTTCCCTCACGGTACTGGTTCACTATCGGTCAGTCAGGAGTATTTAGCCTTGGAGGATGGTCCCCCCATATTCAGACAGGATACCACGTGTCCCGCCCTACTCTTCGAGTTCACAACGTGTGCATTTTAGTGTACGGGGCTATCACCCTGTACCGCCGGACTTTCCAGACCGTTCCACTAACACACGCGCTGATTCAGACTCTGGGCTCCTCCCCGTTCGCTCGCCGCTACTGGGGGAATCTCGGTTGATTTCTTTTCCTCGGGGTACTTAGATGTTTCAGTTCCCCCGGTTCGCTTCGTTAAGCTATGTATTCACTTAACGATAGTGTGTCGAAACACACTGGGTTTCCCCATTCGGAAATCGCCGGTTATAACGGTTCATATCACCTTACCGACGCTTATCGCAGATTAGCACGTCCTTCATCGCCTCTGACTGCCAGGGCATCCACCGTGTACGCTTAGTCGCTTAACCTCACAACCCGAAGCTGTTTCGTAAAACAGTCCGCATTGCGAAAATTTGAGAGACTCGAACACACCGTTTTTCCTTCCTTATTACGGAGAAAGGAAACAGTGTGTCGTTTCAATTTTCAGCTTGATCCAGATTTTTAAAGAGCAAATATCTCAAACGTGATTCCGGAGAACCAGTTTTGAGATATTGAGGTCGGCGACTTTCACTCACAAACCAGCAAGTGGCGTCCCCTAGGGGATTCGAACCCCTGTTACCGCCGTGAAAGGGCGGTGTCCTGGGCCTCTAGACGAAGGGGACACTGAAGTCTCAATCGCAAGACGCCTTGCTATTTACTTTTCATCAGACAATCTGTGTGGACACTACAAAGGCAGGTTCTTTCAGGTAAGGAGGTGATCCAACCGCAGGTTCCCCTACGGTTACCTTGTTACGACTTCACCCCAGTCATGAATCACAAAGTGGTAAGCGCCCTCCCGAAGGTTAAGCTACCTACTTCTTTTGCAACCCACTCCCATGGTGTGACGGGCGGTGTGTACAAGGCCCGGGAACGTATTCACCGTAGCATTCTGATCTACGATTACTAGCGATTCCGACTTCATGGAGTCGAGTTGCAGACTCCAATCCGGACTACGACATACTTTATGAGGTCCGCTTGCTCTCGCGAGGTCGCTTCTCTTTGTATATGCCATTGTAGCACGTGTGTAGCCCTACTCGTAAGGGCCATGATGACTTGACGTCATCCCCACCTTCCTCCAGTTTATCACTGGCAGTCTCCTTTGAGTTCCCGGCCGGACCGCTGGCAACAAAGGATAAGGGTTGCGCTCGTTGCGGGACTTAACCCAACATTTCACAACACGAGCTGACGACAGCCATGCAGCACCTGTCTCAGAGTTCCCGAAGGCACCAAAGCATCTCTGCTAAGTTCTCTGGATGTCAAGAGTAGGTAAGGTTCTTCGCGTTGCATCGAATTAAACCACATGCTCCACCGCTTGTGCGGGCCCCCGTCAATTCATTTGAGTTTTAACCTTGCGGCCGTACTCCCCAGGCGGTCGACTTAACGCGTTAGCTCCGGAAGCCACTCCTCAAGGGAACAACCTCCAAGTCGACATCGTTTACAGCGTGGACTACCAGGGTATCTAATCCTGTTTGCTCCCCACGCTTTCGCACCTGAGCGTCAGTCTTTGTCCAGGGGGCCGCCTTCGCCACCGGTATTCCTCCAGATCTCTACGCATTTCACCGCTACACCTGGAATTCTACCCCCTCTACAAGACTCAAGCTTGCCAGTTTCAAATGCAGTTCCCAGGTTGAGCCCGGGGATTTCACATCTGACTTAACAAACCGCCTGCGTGCGCTTTACGCCCAGTAATTCCGATTAACGCTTGCACCCTCCGTATTACCGCGGCTGCTGGCACGGAGTTAGCCGGTGCTTCTTCTGCGAGTAACGTCAATCACTAAGGTTATTAACCTTAATGCCTTCCTCCTCGCTGAAAGTACTTTACAACCCGAAGGCCTTCTTCATACACGCGGCATGGCTGCATCAGGCTTGCGCCCATTGTGCAATATTCCCCACTGCTGCCTCCCGTAGGAGTCTGGACCGTGTCTCAGTTCCAGTGTGGCTGGTCATCCTCTCAGACCAGCTAGGGATCGTCGCCTAGGTGAGCCATTACCCCACCTACTAGCTAATCCCATCTGGGCACATCTGATGGCATGAGGCCCGAAGGTCCCCCACTTTGGTCTTGCGACGTTATGCGGTATTAGCTACCGTTTCCAGTAGTTATCCCCCTCCATCAGGCAGTTTCCCAGACATTACTCACCCGTCCGCCGCTCGTCACCCGAGAGCAAGCTCTCTGTGCTACCGCTCGACTTGCATGTGTTAGGCCTGCCGCCAGCGTTCAATCTGAGCCATGATCAAACTCTTCAATTTAAGTTTGATGCTCGTGAATTAAACTTCGTAATGAATTACGTGTTCACTCAGAGACTTGGTATTCATTTTTCGTCCGAGGACGTTAAGAATCCATGTCACTTTGAGTGCCCACACAGATTGTCTGATAAATTGTTAAAGAGCAGTGCGACGGCGCTTAGCGCTCTGTCGCGAGGTGGCGTATATTACGCTTTCCTCTTTCAGAGTCAACCTCATTTTTCAGAAGTTTTCTCTTTCAACCCGGCGGCTTGTTTGCCGTTGTTCCGTGTCGATGGAGGCGCATTATAGGGAGTTCTCGAGAGCCCGCAATAGAAAAATTGCAGAAAAATGACTGACTGCTGCATTCCCCAGCAAAACCCCGCTTTATACCCTGTTACACACAGAATTATCCACAGACTCGGGCTATCTCCCCCTAATAAAGCAGTGCGAAATGCCCTTCTATATAGAAGAGATCGTTGTGTAAAAGAGAAAGATCAAAATTCGCGAGCGTTGCGCAAACGTTTTCGTTACAATGCCGCGCAATAACACGGATGCCCGGTTGGGTGCGTTAGGTGAGTTTTTAGACAAAAACTCACCTAACGCTCTCTGTAATGTTCAAATCCTGGGGATTTAATACCATGCAACAACGTCGTCCAGTCCGCCGTGCCCTGCTCAGTGTTTCTGACAAGGCCGGTATCGTCGAATTCGCGCAGGCACTTTCCGCTCGTGGTGTTGAGCTACTGTCTACCGGTGGTACCGCACGCCTGCTGGCAGACAAAGGTCTGCCGGTAACCGAAGTCTCTGACTACACCGGTTTCCCGGAAATGATGGATGGACGTGTTAAGACCCTGCATCCAAAAGTGCATGGCGGCATCCTCGGCCGTCGCGGCCAGGATGATGAGATCATGGCGCAGCACGCGATCTCTCCTATCGATATGGTGGTTGTTAACCTTTACCCGTTTGCAGAAACCGTCGCCCGTGAAGGTTGCTCGCTGGAAGATGCGGTCGAAAATATCGATATCGGCGGCCCGACCATGGTGCGCTCCGCGGCCAAGAACCATAAAGACGTCGCTATCGTGGTGAAGAGCAGTGACTACGACGCCATTATTAAAGAGATGGACGCTAACGACAGCTCCCTGACTCTGGCTACCCGCTTCGACCTCGCGATTAAAGCTTTCGAACACACTGCCGCCTATGACAGCATGATCGCCAACTACTTTGGCAGCATGGTTCCGGCCTATCATGGCGAGACGCAGGAAGCGTCCGGCCGTTTCCCACGTACGCTGAATCTGAACTTCATAAAGAAACAGGATATGCGCTACGGTGAGAACAGCCACCAGCAGGCTGCTTTCTATATAGAAGAAAGCGTTAAAGAAGCCTCCGTTGCTACCGCGCAGCAGCTGCAGGGTAAGGCCCTCTCTTATAACAACATTGCCGATACCGATGCGGCACTGGAGTGCGTGAAAGAGTTCAGCGAACCGGCCTGCGTCATCGTTAAGCACGCCAACCCATGCGGCGTTGCGGTTAGCGACACGATTCTGGACGCTTACGATCGCGCCTACAAAACTGACCCAACCTCAGCCTTCGGCGGCATTATTGCCTTCAACCGCGAGCTGGATGCCGAAACCGCACAGGCCATCATCTCTCGCCAGTTTGTCGAAGTAATCATCGCACCATCTGCCAGTGAAGCCGCGCTGAAAATTACGGCGGCCAAGCAGAACGTCCGCGTTCTGATCTGCGGCGAATGGGCGGCGCGCGTGCCGGGCCTCGATTTCAAACGTGTGAACGGCGGACTGCTGGTACAGGATCGCGATCTGGGCATGGTCACCGCCGATGATCTGCGCGTGGTCAGCAAACGCCAGCCTTCAGAGCAGGAGCTGCGTGATGCCCTGTTCTGCTGGAAGGTCGCCAAGTTCGTGAAATCCAACGCCATTGTATATGCCAAAGAGAACATGACCATCGGCATCGGCGCGGGCCAGATGAGCCGCGTCTACTCCGCTAAAATTGCTGGCATTAAAGCCGGTGATGAAGGTTTGGAAGTTAAAGGCTCGGCGATGGCCTCTGATGCTTTCTTCCCGTTCCGCGATGGGATTGATGCGGCTGCCGCGGTGGGCGTCACCTGCGTGATCCAACCGGGCGGTTCCATTCGCGACGAAGAAGTCATTGCCGCTGCCGACGAACACGGCATCGCGATGATCTT
Source organism: Klebsiella sp. R390 (assembly GCF_051131745.1). NCBI lineage: Bacteria > Pseudomonadati > Pseudomonadota > Gammaproteobacteria > Enterobacterales > Enterobacteriaceae > Klebsiella > Klebsiella sp. R390. Next base: position 2,422,394 of record NZ_CP180445.1, read on the forward strand.
CACCGACATGCGTCACTTCCGCCATTAATTCACGGAGCAGAACATGAAAGTATTAGTGATTGGCAACGGTGGGCGCGAGCACGCGCTGGGATGGAAAGCCGCACAGTCTCCGTTGGTGGACACCGTGTACGTCGCGCCGGGTAACGCCGGTACCGCGCTGGAACCTGCGCTGCAAAACGTGAATATCGGCGTGACCGATATTCCGGCACTGCTGAGCTTTGCCCAGCGTGAAAAGATCGATCTGACCATCGTCGGCCCGGAAGCGCCGCTGGTGATTGGCGTGGTGGACGCCTTCCGCGCAGCAGGCCTGAAAATCTTCGGACCAACCGAAGGTGCCGCCCAACTGGAAGGCTCTAAAGCATTCACCAAAGATTTTCTCGCGCGTCATAACATTCCGACTGCGGAATATCAGAATTTCACCGACGTCGAGCCTGCGCTGGCCTACCTGCGCGAGAAAGGCGCGCCAATCGTTATCAAAGCGGACGGTCTGGCTGCCGGTAAAGGCGTTATCGTTGCGATGACGCTCAAAGAAGCGGAAGACGCGGTTCAGGATATGCTGGCCGGTAATGCCTTCGGCGACGCGGGCCACCGTATCGTGATCGAAGAGTTTCTTGATGGTGAAGAAGCCAGCTTTATCGTCATGGTCGACGGCGAGCACGTCCTTCCGATGGCCACCAGCCAGGACCACAAGCGCGTAGGCAACGGCGATACCGGCCCGAATACCGGCGGTATGGGCGCCTACTCACCGGCCCCGGTCGTGACGGATGACGTTCATCAGCGCACCATGGATCGCATTATCTGGCCAACGGTCAAAGGGATGGCGGCGGAAGGTAATACCTATACCGGTTTCCTCTACGCCGGGCTGATGATCGACAAGCAAGGTAATCCTAAGGTTATCGAGTTCAACTGCCGCTTCGGCGATCCGGAAACCCAGCCGATCATGCTGCGCATGAAATCCGATCTGGTGGATCTGTGCCTTGCAGCCTGCGATGGCAAGCTGGACGAGAAAACCTCCGAATGGGACGAGCGCGCCTCTCTGGGTGTAGTGGTTGCTGCCGGCGGTTACCCGGGTAACTACGGCACCGGCGACGAGATCTTTGGCCTGCCGCAGAGCGATGCGGCAGATGGCAAAGTGTTCCATGCCGGCACCAGGCTGACCGACGACCAGCGTGTTGTCACACAGGGCGGTCGCGTCCTGTGTGTAACGGCGCTGGGTGATACCGTCGCCCAGGCACAGCAGCGTGCTTATGAGCTCCTCACCGGCATTCATTGGGATGGCAGCTTCAGCCGTGACGATATCGGCTGGCGCGCGATCGCCCGCGAGCAGCGCTAACGCCTGAGCGTCATCTCAGCATCGCCTTATTAACGGGCGGCTTCAGTATTGAAGCCGCCCGTTTTTTATCATCTACAGACGCTAAGCCGCGGGTTATGCATAAGGATGTGTCGGAAAATAGAGAGAGGAACCGCGAAGGTATGGCTGACGGGCGTCAGAAGGTTTTTTCCTGCGGTTGCCAGGTACAGAAGTCTTCGTTGGCCACCAGCAGCAGCTGAGCACCATCCGAGGCTTCGAGCCACGCCACGCTCACGTCGACAGAGGAATGACTCTGGCGACGTTCAATAAAGGCCAGTGCCCGCGCGTCCAGCTCCGGCTTCACGGTTTGGCCTTCGCAGGTCGTTACCGTCCGGTTAGCATGCCAACGCCCCTGGCGGAGGACAACACGCCCCTGGCGTAATGCATCGCTGGTCTGGCGGATCTGTGTCGCCCGATAGCGGTAAAGCGCAACCTGATCGCTGGAGAGCTGCTGTTTTTGCCCATCCACTTCACGCTGCATAAAGCTCAGCTCGCCCTGGTCATCAAAGCGGGCACGAATATGTTCCGTGGGCTTGCCGTAAACGTTGAGTTCGATCAGCCTGAGTTTGTCGCCCTGCCAGCGATATTCGCTGGTTGAGGTATTGCCATGACGCCACGGACTGAAGGCGGCAAGAAGATGCACTTCGCCGTTGGAATCCAGACGCCAGATGCGCATCGCGCCCTGGTTATCCGCATAGCCACTGGCGGTAAAAGGCGGAACAGAGGAATGACTACTACAGGCAGAGAGCAGCAGTGTACCCACCAGCACCGCGACACGGCGCCAGATAGACAAAAGGGGCGGTAAGGCCCCTTCGTTAAAACTGTACACTGCCACGCGGTCTTACTTGACTGCGTCTTTCAGAGCTTTACCAGAAACAAACGCCGGCACGTTAGCAGCGGCAATTTTGATTTCGTTACCGGTCTGCGGGTTGCGGCCAGTACGCTCAGCGCGGTGGTTCACTTTGAAGGTACCGAAACCAACCAGTTGAACAGCATCACCTTCTTTCAGAGACTCAGTAATTGCAGCCAGGGTAGATTCCAGGGCAGCTTTTGCCTGTGCTTTGGACAGGTCAGCTTTGTCCGCAATTACATCAATCAGTTGAGTCTTGTTCATAAGTTATCCTTACAATGTGTTTATCGCTTGCTAAGCACCGAGTGCGACGGAAATGCCTGAAAAGCACTCTCCTGCATACACGCACCGATAGCCACTTTTTTTCGCCCTCCAAATGTAGACCAGACGGGGGGCGGAATGGAAGCCTTCAGACGCGACAATTCAGGCGGTAAATCACGTTTTCTGGTCTCACTGCTTAAAATTTATACCAATATTGCTCTCACCGGCTTCGCGAAGGTCTGCACGCAGTCCTTTGATCAGTTCAATGTCGCGCTCTTCACACTCGGCCAGCAGACGGAAAATCTCCCACTGAATATCCCATTCCTGCTCTACCGCTGGGTTTTCTTTGAGCTCTTCATCGGTCATTTCGCGACCAGCCTGGGTCATTTCCAGCATTGCTACTGTCGTGATGGAACTCTTACTGACCTCGATCGCGTGCTCAAGCGTTTCTCCGCTCAGGCGCGAGTGAATCAGTTCGCTCAATGCGACACAGGCATCGATGGCAGGATAAACACCATACAGATCGTAATCGTCGGCTGCCGGAATGGCTTCTTCCAGCTTTTCGAGCTGGCTGTCAAAATTCACCTTCGCATCTTTGACCGTCAGGGTTTCCCAAATCAGATCGAGAATACGGCGATACAGCTGACCATCGGCAAACTCAGTTTGCTGGCAGAACATGGCGTAATTGGGGTACATGCGCTCGCACAGACAAGCCATAAAGGTGACGTGCTGCCAGCTTTCAAGCTTCTCCAGACGCAGATGAATCGGGTTTTGTAACATGATGAATTCTCGAAGTCAGAAATTAGCCGCAGTGTACCTGAATCAGCCGTGATTTGCTTGCCAACGCACAAACGCCGGACGCCGTGAAGCAACCGCATCCGCCCAGCGCGTTGGCTCTGGCAGACGGTAGCCCTGCATACAACGCTGAACCCATGTCAGCGCGCTATCAAGGGAGACGCGATGACCGGTGCTGATAAAGAGTGGATTACAGCGCGCTTTACTGCGCCAGACCCACGCCAGCTGTTCGTTTTTGTCCATCAACGGGGCCAGCGCCCCCACCTCGTCGTCTGGCAGCGTAAACTGCCCACATAAACGCTTTTTCGCCACGCCAATGGTTGGTACATCCACCAGCAGGCCAAAATGGCTGGCGACGCCCAGCCGCCGTGGATGGGAAATGCCGTGTCCGTCGACAAATAACAGACCCGGTTTTTGTGAAAGCTGTTGCCACGCCGCCAGCAGCGCGGGGGTTTCACGAAAGGAGAGAAAACCGGGGATATACGGCATGGTGGTCGCCACCCGCGCTACCTGATATTCCACCAGCTCCAGCGACGGGTAGGCGAGCAACACCATGGCCGCCCGCGTCACTGTGCCGTCTTGCTCAAAACCGACGTCCGCGCCACCGATCAGCCCGCAAGCATTTGGATCCCAGCGATCCTCACGGATAACCGAGCCGGCCAGCGTCTGCTGACTGGCACGAAGGGACGTCAGATCCATCGCCATACCTTAGCGGTGATATTGCGCCGAGAGTCGGTGCACCGCCTCGACAAACACGCCGGCATGCTCAGGATCCACATCCTGATGAATGCCGTGCCCGAGGTTGAAGACATGACCTTCGCCCTGACCAAAGCCGGCAAGAATCGACCCGACTTCTTCTTCAATACGGCCCGCAGGCGCGTAGAGCATAGAAGGATCCATATTGCCCTGCAGCGCCACTTTATGGCCGACCCGACGCCGGGCATCGGCAATATCGGTCGTCCAGTCGAGGCCCAGCGCATCGCAGCCGGTCTCCGCCATGGCTTCCAGCCACTGCCCGCCGCCTTTAGTGAACAGCGTGACCGGCACGCGGCGGCCTTCATGTTCACGCAGCAGGCCATCCACGATTTTGTGCATGTAGTAGAGCGAGAACTGCTGATAATCGCGACCGGTCAGCACGCCGCCCCAGGTATCGAATATCATCACTGACTGCGCGCCGGCTTTAATCTGGGCGTTCAGATACAGCGTGACGCTTTTTGCCAGCTTATCGAGCAGGGCATGCAGCGCCTGCGGGTCGGCATACATCATTTTTTTGATCACGGTGAAGGCTTTGCTGCTTCCGCCTTCCACCATATAGGTCGCCAGCGTCCACGGGCTACCGGAGAAACCAATCAGCGGAACATCGCCATTGAGCGCGCGGCGAATGGTGCGCACGGCATTCATCACATAGCCGAGTTCATCTTCCGGGTCGGGCACCGGCAGTTTATCGACATCGGCTTTGCAGGTGATGGTCGAGGTGAAGCGTGGACCTTCTCCAGTTTCGAAGTACAGCCCAAGCCCCATCGCATCCGGGATGGTCAGGATATCCGAGAAGAGGATCGCCGCATCCAGCGCATAGCGACGCAGTGGCTGCAACGTGACTTCACAGGCAAGCTCGGCGTTTTTACACAGCGACATAAAGTCGCCCGCTTGCGCACGAGTCGCTTTGTACTCCGGTAAATAGCGGCCAGCCTGACGCATCATCCAGACAGGGGTCACGTCCACAGGCTGGCGTAGCAGCGCTCGCAGGTAACGATCGTTTTTTAGTTCGGTCATGTTATTCATCCTGATCCCATTTTACGCCAGTGTACCACGTCACTCCGCCTCTGCCCGACACAGTGCCACGGTATCTTCTATCAGCCGGCGCGCCACGGTCCCCGGCGGCGGCAATAGCGGTAAATCGTCGTAGCGATACCAGCCCGCCTGCAGGAGCTCTTTCTTGTCGATCACAATGTCGCCGCTATCATACTCCGCCATAAACGCGGTCATCAGCGACTGGGGGAATGGCCACGGCTGGGAGGTCACATAGCGCAGATTTTTCACCTTCAGGCCGCACTCTTCCATCACTTCGCGGGCCACCGCCTGTTCCAGTGTCTCCCCCACTTCGACAAACCCGGCCAGCACCGTGTGTACGCCGTTACGATGGCGGGTATGCTGTGCCAGCAGGATCGTATCGTCCCGACGGATCGCCACGATCATGCACGGGGCAATTTGCGGGTAGTAGCGCTCACGGCAGTGGCCACACAGCATCGCCCACTCGGTTTTGCTCGGGTGCATCGGGTGGCCGCAGTAGCCGCAGAATTTATGCGAGCGATAAAACTCGCTTAGCTGGATGCCGCGCCCCGCCAGCTGAAACAGCCCCGGATCGCTATCCAGTACCTGGCGTAACGATCCCATATCCTGCCGACGATCCTGGCGCACCATCCATACCGCATCACCTTGCCATTCACCGATATGCAGCGCGTGCTGGCCGACAAGATTGAAATTTACCGCTTCGCCATGTGGTAATTCCCCGCCGGGTAACCATAATTTTTGTTCGTGACTGACGATCCACCAGCCGCGATCTAATTTTTCAATAATACGATCCATATCTATTGCACTACCTTCGTTTTACTGGCACTTTTAACATTATATTTACATTTTGGTGAGCAACGTTATTTTCTTAAACTTGCGGAGTCAACCATGTTAAACCAGCTGGAAAACCTAACGGAACGTGTTGGAGGCAGTAATAAACTGGTCGATCGCTGGCTACATGTACGTAAGCATTTGCTCGTGGCTTACTACAAGCTGGTTGGCCTGAAGCCCGGCAAAGAATCCTTTATGCGACTGAACGAAAAGGCGCTGGATAATTTTTGCCAAAGCCTGGTGGACTACCTCTCCTCCGGCCATTTTAATATTTATGAACGTATTCTTGGCGAAATGGAAGGCAATACACCACTTTTGGCCGCGACCAAACTCTATCCGCAGCTGGAAGCCAACACCCAGCAGATTATGGATTGCTACGACTCCTGCCTCGAAAACGCCATCGACCACGATAACTATCTCGAATTTCAGCAGGCGCTGTCCGATATCGGCGAAGCGCTGGAAGCGCGATTCGCGCTGGAAGACAAGCTGATCGTGCTGGCGATATCGCACAACCTGAAAGACAACATCAGTGACAATATCGCGCCGACAGCTTGAGTTGTGCGCTGTTAACGAGTAGTTTACATACGTTCCCCCTCGCTGGAGGGGGATGTATCTTGTCGGAGTGCCCATTTTCCACCACAGCGTTCGTGATGCCTCAAGGCAGCACGAAGGATGAAGCGGAAAAGGCTGAGACCGTTAATTCGGGATCCGCGGAACCTGATCAGGCTAATACCTGCGAAGGGAACAAGAGTAAACTGTCCTATGCGACCGTCCCTCCAGGACCGATCGCCTCTGTTACTCCATCCGTCGTCTGACAAGCCATGTCCTTTTTCATCTGGAATGCGCTATGTCTGCAACAAAGTCTGAACCAAAACTCACCCGTCGGGAACAGCGCGAACGCGCCCAGCATTTTATCCATACCCTGGAAGGGACCGCCTTTCCCCGCTCGCAACGCATCTACATTCAGGGCCAGCAGGCGGATATCCGCGTGCCGATGCGGGAAATCCAGCTTAGTCCCACCTTGATTGGTGGTGATAAAGCCCAGCCGCAGTACGAACAAAACGAAGCGATCCCGGTGTACGACACCTCCGGCCCTTATGGCGACCCCGACGTGGCGATCGATGTGCGCCAGGGCCTGTCAACGCTGCGCCAGCCGTGGATTGATGCACGCGATGACAGCGAACCGCTGCAGGAACGTAGCTCCCTGTATACCAAAGCGCGTCTCGCCGATGACGATCTTGATACGCTGCGTTTTCGTGGCCAACTGACGCCACGGCGCGCGAAACCTGGCAAATGCGTCACCCAACTCCACTATGCCCGTCAGGGGATCGTGACGCCTGAAATGGCGTTCATCGCTATCCGTGAAAACATGGGCCGGGAGCGCATTCGCGGGGAGGTATTGCGCCACCAGCATCCGGGGGAAAGTTTCGGCGCCCGACTGCCGGACAATATCACTGCAGAATTCGTCCGCGATGAGGTCGCTGCCGGACGGGCCATCATCCCTGCCAACATCAACCACCCGGAATCTGAGCCGATGATTATCGGCCGCAACTTCCTGGTGAAGGTCAACGCCAACATCGGCAACTCGGCGGTGACTTCCTCCATCGAAGAAGAGGTGGAAAAACTGGTGTGGTCAACGCGCTGGGGCGCCGATACGGTGATGGATTTGTCTACCGGGCGGTATATTCACGAGACTCGCGAATGGATCCTGCGTAACAGCCCGGTTCCCATCGGCACCGTGCCGATTTACCAGGCGCTGGAGAAGGTCAACGGGATCGCCGAGAACCTCACCTGGGAAGCCTTTCGCGATACCCTGCTGGAGCAGGCGGAACAGGGCGTCGACTATTTCACGATCCATGCCGGCGTCCTGCTGCGCTATGTGCCGATGACCGCCAGACGCCTGACCGGCATTGTCTCCCGCGGCGGCTCTATCATGGCCAAATGGTGCCTCTCGCATCATCAGGAAAACTTCCTCTACCAGCATTTCCGCGAGATTTGTGAGATTTGCGCCGCCTATGATGTCTCCCTTTCCCTCGGCGACGGCCTGCGCCCCGGCTCGATTCAGGACGCCAACGATGAAGCGCAGTTTGCCGAACTGCACACCCTGGGTGAGCTGACCAAAATCGCCTGGGAGTATGATGTGCAGGTGATGATTGAAGGCCCGGGCCACGTGCCAATGCAGATGATCCGCCGCAATATGACCGAGGAACTCGAGCACTGCCATGAAGCGCCGTTCTATACGCTGGGGCCGCTGACAACCGATATCGCTCCGGGCTATGACCACTTCACCTCCGGCATCGGCGCGGCGATGATCGGCTGGTTCGGCTGTGCCATGCTCTGCTACGTCACGCCGAAAGAGCACCTCGGCCTGCCGAATAAAGAAGATGTGAAACAGGGGCTGATCACCTACAAAATTGCGGCCCACGCTGCGGATCTGGCGAAAGGCCATCCCGGCGCGCAGATCCGTGATAACGCCATGTCCAAAGCCCGTTTTGAATTCCGCTGGGAAGACCAGTTCAACCTCGCCCTCGATCCGTTCACCGCCCGCGCCTATCACGACGAAACGCTACCGCAGGAATCCGGTAAAGTCGCCCATTTCTGCTCTATGTGCGGGCCCAAATTCTGTTCAATGAAAATCACCCAGGAAGTGCGGGACTATGCCGCCCGCCAGAACATCGAAAGCGGAATGGCCGATAAGTCGCAGGACTTCCGCGCTCGCGGCGGTGAAATCTATTTACGTAAGGAGCAAGCCTGATGTATCAACCCGATTTTCCGTCCGTTCCGTTCCGGTTAGGCCTCTACCCGGTCGTCGATAGCGTGGTCTGGATCGAACGCCTGCTACGCGCTGGTGTGCGTACCCTTCAGCTACGCATTAAAGATAAGCGCGATAGCGAAGTTGAAGCCGATGTCATCGCCGCGATCGCGCTCGGTCGTCAATACCATGCCCGGCTGTTTATCAATGATTACTGGCAGCTGGCGGTAAAACATCAGGCCTACGGCGTGCATTTAGGACAAGAGGACCTGGAGACAACGGACCTGAACGCCATTCGCCAGGTTGGCCTGCGTCTCGGCGTGTCGACCCATGACGATATGGAAATCGACGTTGCGCTGGCAGCACGTCCTTCTTATATCGCCCTGGGCCACGTTTTTCCCACGCAAACCAAACAGATGCCCTCCGCCCCGCAGGGTCTGGAGCAACTCGCCCGCCATATCCAGCGGCTGGCAGATTACCCGACGGTCGCGATCGGCGGTATTAGCCTGGAACGGGCGCCACAGGTACTGGAAACCGGCGTCGGCAGCATCGCGGTGGTCAGCGCCATTACCCAGGCGGCGGACTGGCAGCAGGCCACTGCGCAGCTGCTGGACATGGCGGGAGCAGGCGATGAATGACAGCGATTTTATGCGCTACAGCCGCCAGCTGATGCTGGAAGATATTGCGATTGAAGGTCAACAGACGCTGCTGGCCAGCCGGGTGCTGATCGTCGGGCTCGGTGGACTGGGTTCGCCCGCCGCCCTGTATCTGGCCGGGGCGGGCATTGGCACGCTGGTTATCGCGGACGATGATGATGTACACGTCAGTAACCTACAGCGGCAAATTCTCTTCACCAGCGATGATATTTCCCGCCCGAAAACGACCGCCGCCCGGCAGCGGCTGACCCGGCTGAATCCACAAGTTGAGATCGTCACCTTGCAGCAACGTCTGGCCGGCGAAACCTTGCGCCAGGAGGTCGCCAAAGCGGATGTGGTACTGGACTGTACCGATAACATGGCAACCCGCCAGGCTATCAACGCTGCCTGTGTCGCGCAGGCGACTCCGCTGATCACCGCCAGCGCCGTTGGGCTGGGTGGTCAACTGATGGTGCTGACACCGCCGTGGGCTCAGGGTTGCTACCGCTGCCTGTGGCCGGATAGCAGCGAACCGGAACGTAACTGCCGTACGGCGGGGATTATCGGGCCGGTAGTCGGCTTGATGGGCACCCTTCAGGCACTGGAGGCTATCACCTTGCTTTCCGGTATGGCGACGCCGCGCAACACCTTGCGGTTATTCGACGCACGAACCAGCCACTGGCGCAGCCTGACGCTCCAACGCGCGCAGAGTTGCCCGGTCTGTGGAGGGCAGCATGCAGATTTGGTTTAACGATCAACCCATGCAGTGCATCGACGCCACCACCGTCGCCGCCTTGCTTCTTCAGTTAGAACAGCAGCAGGCGGGTATCGCGCTGGCGCTCAATCAACAGGTCCTGCCGCGCGAGCGGTGGGAACATCATCTTCTGCAGGAAGGCGATCGGGTCCTGCTTTTTCAGGTCATCGCCGGAGGCTGACATGTTACGTATCGCAGACAAAACGTTTGAATCTCATCTTTTTACCGGAACCGGAAAATTCTCTGCGCCGGAAGTCATGGTCGAGGCTATTCGCACCTCGGGCAGCCAGTTGGTCACGCTGGCGCTAAAACGCGTCGATCTGCGCCAGCATAATGACGCTATTCTCGCTCCATTACTGGCCGCCGGCGTCAGCCTGTTGCCGAATACCTCAGGGGCAAAAACGGCGGAGGAAGCCGTCTTCGCCGCCCGACTGGCCCGGGAAGCGCTAGGGACCCACTGGCTGAAGCTCGAAATCCATCCAGACGCACGTTGGCTGCTGCCGGACCCGATTGAAACCCTGAAGGCGGCGGAAGTGCTGGTACGGGAAGGTTTTGTGGTGCTGCCTTATTGCGGCGCCGACCCGGTGCTGTGTAAACGGCTGGAGGAGGTCGGCTGTGCCGCAGTGATGCCGCTGGGCGCGCCGATTGGCTCAAATCAGGGCCTGGAAACGCGGGCGATGCTGGAAATTATTATCGAGCAGGCCACGGTGCCGGTGGTGGTGGATGCCGGGATTGGCGTCCCCAGCCATGCCGCGCAGGCCCTTGAAATGGGTGCGGATGCCGTGCTGGTCAACACCGCCATTGCCGTGGCCGACGACCCGGTGACCATGGCGCGGGCTTTCCGCCTGGCGGTCGAGGCAGGCGTGCTGGCTCGCCAGGCAGGTCCAGGTTCGCGTAGCGCCCTGGCACAGGCCACCAGCCCGCTGACCGGTTTTCTGGAGACGCTGGTATGAGCACCTTTACCGAACGCTGGAAACAACTGGAGTGGGATGACATCCGCCTGCGCATCAACAGTAAAACACCGGCCGATGTCGAACGCGCGATAGCAGCGAAACAGCTCAGTCGTGACGATATGATGGCCCTGCTCTCCCCTGCCGCCGCAGGCTATCTGGAGCCTCTGGCGCAGCGGGCGCAGCGGCTGACCCGCCAGCGTTTTGGCAATACCGTCAGCTTTTACGTGCCGCTGTATCTCTCTAACCTGTGCGCCAATGACTGTACCTACTGCGGTTTCTCGATGAGCAACCGTATTAAACGTAAAACATTAGATGAAGCCGAGATCGCCCGTGAATGCACGGCCATTCGCGCGATGGGCTTTGAGCATCTGCTGCTGGTAACCGGCGAGCACCAGAGCAAAGTCGGTATGGACTATTTTCGTCGCCACCTGCCGGCGATCCGCAGCCAGTTCGCCTCGCTGCAGATGGAAGTGCAGCCGCTGGCCATGGAAGAGTACGCGGAGCTAAAAACGCTCGGGCTGGACGGCGTGATGGTCTATCAGGAGACCTACCACGAAAGCATGTACGCGCAGCACCATCTGAAAGGCAACAAGCAGGACTTCTTCTGGCGTCTGGAAACACCGGATCGTCTGGGCCAGGCGGGGATCGATAAGATCGGTCTCGGGGCATTAATCGGTCTTTCAGACAGCTGGCGCGTGGATTGCTATATGGTGGCGGAGCATTTGCTGTGGCTGCAGCAGCATTACTGGCGCAGCCGCTATTCGATTTCATTCCCTCGGCTACGCCCTTGTGCCGGTGGCGTTGAACCCGCATCGCTGATGGACGAGCGTCAGCTGGTGCAGACCATTTGCGCCTTCCGCCTGCTGGCACCGGACGTCGAACTGTCGCTCTCCACGCGTGAATCCCCGGCATTCCGTGACCAGGTGATCCCGCTGGCCATTAACAACGTCAGTGCGTTTTCAAAAACCCAGCCCGGTGGGTATGCCGACAACCATCCGGAACTCGAGCAATTTGCGCCTCACGATGGCCGCCGTCCTGAAGAGGTCGCCGACGCTCTGGTATCGCGCGGGTTACAGCCGGTGTGGAAAGACTGGGATAGCTGGTTGGGACGCGCCTCGCAGCCGTGATGAAAAACAAAGTAAGCGACGAAATATTTTACGTCGCTTTACCCAATACGAAAAATGGATGATGGCCGCGGCGCGGCCGTTTTCCTATTCTTGTCCGGTCAGCAGCGGACGCTGACCAGGGCGAACATCTTCTCTTCCTCATTTTCGCCCTGCTCATCGCCGCGCTGGCCGTCATTGCACGGGTATTGTGGCCGAAGATAAATCACATCATCCCCGGCGTCATGGTTATAATTGACAAGGAGTTATCTTGTTCGCTCGCCAGGCATTACGGCTAAACCTGCGCTTTAACCCACGGTTATATCTTCAGGAACGATTTACGACACATGGCACGTCACAACAGAAAACTGTCTTTCACTATGCCCATTCTGCTTGGATTCGCGGGTATTCTCCTCAGTTTTTTGCTGATCGCGGTGTTTGTTACCCTGGCGCAAAAAAAGAATTTGATTGAGGAGTATCACTCCGTTAATCGTAATTTCACCTATAACCTCGCGGTGAATTACACGGAATCGCTGCTGCGTGGAAATGATTATATTCTCGGGCGCGCCACGAAATTCTTTGCTAACTATGACCAGTTAAATCAGTCCGTTAACGTTGACCCTCAAAAAGGATTGCGGGACTTAATGCAGCTCCAGGAACTGATGCCCAGCGTCTCCTCAATTTCACTGGCAGATACCCAGGGACACTATCTGCGGGCACCGGAGGTCCTACCAGGAAAAGAGAGCCAAACCTTTACGCCCCAGTCCAGGCCATGGTTTATCAAGCAAGCCGAAGCCAGTACGTTCAGTCTTTATACCTCAACTTATCTCGATTACTTTACCCATCACCCGACCATCACGCTTTACAGACCCGTTATCTCACCCGAAGGTCGCCTCAAAGGCACACTTGCTTTTCACCTGGATCTGACCTCAATGGGCTATGCCCTGCGCCAGATGGCAGCCCCGATGCAGGGGGAATTTTTTGTGGTGCAACGTGACGGTAAAATCGTTATTCATCCTGACCCTGGCGTGCTTTTTAAACCCTATGTCAGCGAAAACTTGATGGACAAAATGACCAGCGCTGAAGGCCAGCTCTATGACGAAGCCTCAGACACCTGGTATTACTATTACTCTTTTACGAATCCCGACTGGTTCGTCATTTACCGCGTTGCCAACACCACGCTGGTTGATATGTCGCGCCACGAAACCACTATTGTTCTCTGGGGCTTTGCGCTCTCCGCCATTGTGATCGTTCTGTTCGGCCTCTATCTGCGGCATGCTTCGCGCACGGTGTTAATGAACATCATCAACGCAATAAAAACCGGGGATGTTAACCGCGCACCGCGGCTCGAAGCCATGTTGAGTAAAGCCATCGAAAGTAATAAGCAGCGCGAGCTTACCTATGTGCGTCAGGCAACGATTGACGCGCTGACGGGCTGTAAAAACCGCCGTGCCTTTGACAGCGATGTCGCCGCGCTGATGAACGATCATCACCCCTTCGCGCTGGCTCTGGTAGATATCGATAACTTTAAATCTATTAATGACACCTGGGGTCACCTCAACGGCGACATTGTTTTGCGTAACGTTGCTCGCGAAGGGCTGCAGCTCCTGCAACCCAAACAGATTTCACTCTACCGCTATGGCGGAGAAGAGTTTGCCGTGATTTTCACGCAGCAACATCTCGCGAATGCCCATACCCTTCTCGACAGCTGGCGCGTGAAGATTGCGCAGCGAACCTGGCGTGAAGACGGGTTGACGGTGACCTTTAGCGCCGGGCTGGGAGAATGGAACATGGAGCCGCTGGATAAACTGGTCGTGGCCGTGGATGAGGCGTTGTATAAAGCGAAACAACAGGGCAAAAACTGCATCGTACGGGTTTAACGCTGATGACCCCGAAAAGCCCATTTCAGCGGTTTTTTTATTCATTCACGGGCAAAATTGAAACCGGTTTCATTATTTTGTGATGCCTTACACACAATCGCGGTAAAGCGGTTGTCGTGCCCCTCTCCCCGCGATAAAGATGATGCATCAAGGGAACATAAGGGCCATCCATTATGAAGAATATCGTGTTATGTTGCGCCGCCGGCATGTCCACCAGCATGCTGGTTCAACGCATGCAAGACGCTGCGCAGAAGAAGGGTATTGAAGTCTCGATTAAAGCCGTACCGGTCGCCGAGTTTAAAGATAACCTCGCCGCAGCGGACATCATTCTGCTGGGTCCGCAGGTGAAGTATGAGCAGGCAAAACTGCAGGCGATGGCCGACCCGCTCGGTAAGAAAGTCGCGGTTATCGATATGATGGATTACGGCATGATGAAAGGTGATGCCGTTCTTGATAAAGCCCTGAAGTTGATGGAGTAAACCATGGAAGATTTAGAAACAACCATCATGGAGCTGTTGGTCAACGCCGGTTCTGCACGCAGCTGCGCATTAACCGCCCTGCAGCTGGCACGCAAAGGTGATTTTGCCGCCTCCGAGCAGGCGATGGCCGAATCACATGAGTTTGTGAAGCACGCACATAAAATCCAGACTCAGCTCATCGGCCTTGATGAAGGCACCGGCAAACTCCCGGTCAACCTGATTACGGTTCACTCCCAGGATCATCTGATGAATGCGATGGTCATTCAGGATCTGGCCACCGATATGATTGAGCTGTATCGCCGCACGGCACAGTAAATAAAACCACGTCTATCAAAAGCAGGTGCCTGAAGAGGCACCTGCTTTTTTATTACAGAAAGCCGTACAGCGCGGCAAATATCCAGCCAAACACACACGACACGCTGACGCCGATCAACCCCGGCAGTATAAAGCTATGGTTAATCACGAAACGGCCGATATGGGTGGTGCCCGAACGGTCAAACTGAATCGCCGCCAGGTCGCTTGGGTAGGTCGGCAGAATGTAATAGCCATAGCAGGCGGGTGCGGAGGCCACGATATAGGCCGGGTCGACGCCAATCGCCAGCGCTACAGGCACAATCGCCGCCAACGCAGCGGCCTGGGAATTCACAAATTTGGACACCAGCAGCAGGACGATGGCGTAAGCCCAGGGATACTCCTGCACCATTTCGCCCAGCACGCCTTTAATCTCGCTCATGTGCGCGCCGAACATGGTTTCTGCCATCCAGGCAATGCCGTACACAGCCACAATCGCGATCATCCCCGAACGGAAAACCTCATTCTTAGAAATCGCAGCCGGGTTGGTTTTGGTGATAATGATGATCAGCGCGCCAGAGAGCAGCATGAACATCTGGATCACCAGCACCATCGAGAGTGGCTTACCGTCGAATGCCGGGCGCAGCTCAGAGAAGGCTCCCAGTACCGCCACCACGGCAATGGATGCCAGGAAGATCCACATGGCAACCCAGTTGCTGGCTGGCAGTTTCCGGTCGAGCAGCGTGGCCGTGTCACCGTAAACGTAGTGGCGGTTTTCTGGCGTCGAGATAAAGGCCTGGAACTCTTCGTCCTTGTCCAAATCCTTACCACGAAACCAGCTAAAAATACCGATCGCCAGAATACCCAGCAGCGTCGACGGAATGGTGATCGCTAACAGATCGAGGAATTCGAGATGTTTACCGTTAAAGGTGAAATTCCCCAACATCGCCACCAGCGACACCACAGCAACCGACACCGGGCTGGCAATAATCCCCATCTGTGCGCCGATCGAACTTGCCGCCATCGGTCGTTCGGGGCGTATATTGTTCTTGATAGCGACGTCGTAAATAATCGGCAGGATCGTATAGACCACGTGTCCGGTGCCACAAAGAATGGTCAGGGTGCAGGTGACAAAGGGAGCCACAATCGAAACATATTTGGGGTTACGCCGCAGAAGCTTCTCCGCAATCTGCAGCATCACATCTAATCCACCAGATGCCTGCAACGTTGCCGAAGCAGCCACCACCGCAATAATCACCAACATCACATCAACCGGCGGCTTACCCGGCTGAAGATGAAAGACAAAGACTAAAATCACCAGCCCGATACCGCCCAGCAGACCAAGCGCGATACCGCCCTTCCTGGCACCATAAAACAGGCATATTAAAATAATGACGAGTTGTATTGCGAATTCCATGCATCCCCCAGACTCAGTCTATTAAACTCAAAAATGCAGCGACCGCTGTCGTTCTGTTAACCCACTCCCCTGTCGCAGGTCTGTTTTGCAGATATAAGACACCCTCTCCGGTTTCAAGAAACTGAAGACATAAAAAAGTAATCACATGATTAATTGGACTTTTTGACTATATCGCCTTTGATTTGACGATTTTTTGATACGTGTAGAATTTTTACCCATCAATTTGTATGGGTATTAAGAAAAAGAGAAGGCGCTTTGTTTATATGGCTTGTTTGCTGCTTAATTGAGGGGAAAACATTAATGGAATGTAATTCATTATGGGGAATATAAGGTAAGGATTAGCCCGGCAGCAATCGGAGATAATAAAAAAGCCAGTCAGGTCTCCTGACTGGCTTTTACGCGAAGCGTCAACGATTAATCGTTGTCGGAACCGCCCAGACCTGCGTTCAGCAGTTCTGCCAGGTTGGCAGAAGCTTCTTCAACGCTTACCTGCGGTGCTGCCGGCTGTTCGCCCGCGGCACGACGGCGCATACGATCCTGATGGTACGCATAACCGGTACCAGCCGGGATCAGACGACCCACGATAACGTTCTCTTTCAGGCCACGCAGTTCGTCGCGTTTACCCGCAACGGCTGCTTCGGTCAGGACACGCGTGGTCTCCTGGAACGATGCGGCAGAGATGAACGACTCGGTTGCCAGAGACGCTTTGGTGATACCCAGCAGGTCGCGGGAGAAGGTCGCCGCCACTTTGCCGTTCGCTTCCAGATCGCGGTTCGCAATCTTGACGCGGGAGTATTCAACCTGCTCGCCTTCCAGGAAGTCGGAGCTACCAGCGCTCTCGATGGTCGCTTTACGCAGCATCTGACGAACGATAACTTCGATGTGCTTATCGTTAATCTTAACGCCTTGCAGACGGTAAACGTCCTGTACTTCGTTGGTGATATAACGCGTTACCGCGTGTACACCACGAAGACGCAGAATGTCGTGCGGCGCTTCCGGACCGTCGGAAACCACATCACCACGTTCTACACGTTCACCTTCGAACACGTTCAGCTGACGCCACTTCGGAATCATCTCTTCGTACGGATCGCTACCGTCTAACGGAGTGATAACCAGACGACGTTTACCTTTGGTCTCTTTACCGAAGGAGATGATACCGCTGATTTCAGCAAGGATCGCAGGCTCTTTCGGACGACGCGCTTCGAACAGGTCAGCAACGCGCGGCAGACCACCGGTGATATCTTTGGTACCACTGGATTCCTGAGGAATACGCGCCAGGGCGTCACCTGAGTGAATCTGAGTGCCGTCTTCCAGCTGCACAATCGCTTTACCCGGCAGGAAGTACTGAGCAGACATATCGGTGCCTGGGATCAGAACGTCGTTACCGTTAGCATCAACAATTTTCAGCGCCGGACGCAGATCTTTACCGCCCGCGGTACGTTCTGCAGAATCCAGAACAACCAGGGATGACAGACCGGTTAATTCGTCGGTCTGACGGGTAATGGTCTGACCGTCGATCATGTCGGTGAAGCGAATGAAACCGCTAACTTCAGAGATAACCGGCATGGTATGCGGATCCCAGTTTGCAACGGTTTCACCGCCAGCAACCTGCTCACCATCGCCTTTCGCCATTACAGCACCGTAAGGTACTTTATAGCTCTCTTTGGTACGGCCGAATTCGTCGATCAGTTTCAGTTCGGTGTTACGCGAGGTCACTACCAGCTTGCCGGCAGAGTTCACAACCGATTTAGCATTGCTAAGACGGATGCTACCTTTGTTTTTCACCTGAATGCTGGATTCAGCAGCCGCACGAGATGCCGCACCACCGATGTGGAACGTACGCATCGTCAACTGGGTACCCGGCTCACCGATGGACTGTGCCGCGATAACGCCGATAGCCTCACCTTTGTTGATGATGTGGCCACGCGCCAGGTCACGACCGTAGCAGTGCGCACATACACCAAAGTCGGTGTCACAGGATACGACAGAACGTACTTTGACGGAGTCAACGGAGTTTTCTTCCAGCAGGTCACACCAGTGCTCGTGCAGCAGCGTGTTGCGTGGAACCAGAATATCCGCAGTACCCGGCTTCAGAACGTCTTCAGCAGTTACACGACCCAGTACGCGATCGCGCAGCGGCTCTTTAACATCACCACCCTCGATAACCGGGGTCATAGTGATGCCTTCCAGGGTGCCACAGTCGTCTTCAGTAACAACCAGATCCTGGGCAACGTCAACCAGACGACGAGTCAGGTAACCGGAGTTCGCTGTTTTCAGTGCGGTATCCGCCAGACCTTTACGAGCACCGTGCGTGGAGATGAAGTACTGGAGTACGTTCAGACCTTCACGGAAGTTCGCGGTGATCGGCGTTTCGATGATGGAGCCATCCGGCTTCGCCATCAGACCACGCATACCAGCCAGCTGACGAATCTGTGCCGCAGAACCACGCGCACCGGAGTCGGCCATCATGTAGATGCTGTTGAAGGAAACCTGCTGCTCTTCGACGCCGTCACGGTTAATAACGGTTTCGGTTTGCAGGTTATCCATCATCGCTTTGGATACACGATCGTTCGCCGCAGCCCAGATATCGATAACTTTGTTGTAGCGTTCGCCAGCGGTAACCAGACCGGACTGGAACTGTTCCTGGATCTCAGCAACTTCGGCTTCCGCCTCAGAGATGATCTCGTGTTTTTTCTCCGGGATGACCATGTCATCGATACCAACGGATGCACCTGAACGCGCTGCATAAGCAAAGCCGGTGTACATCGTCTGGTCCGCAAAAATAACGGTCGGTTTCAGGCCCAGAATACGGTAGCAGGTATTCAGCATCTTAGAGATGGCTTTCTTACCCAGCGCCTGGTTCACGATAGTGAACGGCAGACCTTTCGGTACGATCATCCACAGAATGGCACGGCCAACGGTCGTGTCTTTCAGGCTGGTTTTCGCAACAAACTGGCCATTTTCGTCTTTTTCGTATTCGGTGATACGCACTTTAACGCGCGCATGCAGAGAGGCCAGGCCAGCGCGATAAATACGCTCAGCTTCTTTCGGGCCAGTCAGCACCATGCCTTCGCCTTTGGCGTTAACACAGTCACGGGTCATGTAGTACAGACCCAATACAACGTCCTGAGACGGAACGATGATAGGTTCGCCGTTCGCCGGGGACAGGATGTTGTTGGTAGACATCATCAGCGCACGCGCTTCCAGCTGGGCTTCCAGCGTCAGCGGTACGTGAACAGCCATCTGGTCACCATCGAAGTCGGCGTTATATGCCGCACAAACCAGCGGGTGCAGCTGGATAGCTTTACCTTCGATCAGTACCGGTTCAAACGCCTGGATACCCAGACGGTGCAGAGTTGGTGCACGGTTCAGCAGTACCGGGTGTTCGCGGATAACTTCATCCAGGATATCCCAGACGACAGCTTCTTCACGCTCAACCATTTTCTTCGCGGCTTTGATGGTGGTGGCCAGGCCACGCAGTTCCAGCTTGCCGTAAATGAACGGTTTGAACAGCTCCAGTGCCATTTTCTTCGGCAGACCGCACTGATGCAGACGCAGGTATGGACCTACGGTGATAACAGAACGACCGGAGTAGTCAACACGCTTACCGAGCAGGTTCTGACGGAAACGACCCTGTTTACCTTTGATCATATCGGCCAAAGATTTCAGAGGACGTTTGTTAGAACCGGTGATCGCACGACCGCGACGACCGTTATCCAGCAGGGCGTCGACCGCTTCCTGCAGCATACGTTTTTCGTTGCGTACGATGATATCCGGCGCAGCCAGATCCAGCAGACGTTTCAGACGGTTGTTACGGTTAATGACGCGACGATACAGATCGTTCAGGTCAGAAGTCGCGAAACGACCACCATCCAGCGGAACCAGCGGACGCAGATCTGGCGGCAGAACCGGCAGAACGGTCAGGATCATCCACTCCGGCTTGTTGCCAGACTGAACGAATGCTTCCAGCAGCTTAATGCGCTTGGTCAGCTTTTTACGCTTGGTTTCAGAGTTGGTTTCGTTCAGCTCTTCGCGCAGAGTTTCACACTCTTGCTCCAGATCCATGCTCTTCAGCAGGGCCTGGATAGCTTCCGCACCCATCTTCGCGTCGAATTCGTCACCGAACTCTTCCAGCGCATCCAGATACTGCTCTTCAGTCAGGATCTGGTTACGTTCCAGGTTGGTCATGCCGCCTTCGATAACCACATAAGATTCGAAGTACAGAACACGTTCGATATCACGCAGCGGCATATCCAGCAGCAGGCCGATACGGGACGGCAGCGACTTCAGGAACCAAATGTGGGCAGTCGGAGACGCCAGTTCGATGTGGCCCATGCGCTCACGACGCACTTTAGTCTGGGTCACTTCAACGCCGCACTTCTCGCAAATCACACCACGGTGTTTCAGGCGCTTGTACTTACCGCACAGGCACTCGTAGTCTTTTACTGGCCCGAAAATACGCGCACAGAAAAGGCCGTCACGTTCTGGTTTGAACGTACGGTAGTTAATGGTTTCCGGCTTTTTAACTTCACCAAAAGACCATGAACGGATCATGTCTGGCGATGCCAGAGCAATTTTGATCGCATCAAACTCTTCGGTTTTAGTTTGCGCTTTCAGAAACTTTAATAAGTCTTTCACGGATTTGCTCCCGTCGGAGTTAGCACAATCTGGCGCCGGGTATTACCCCGGCACCAGTGACCTGTTTGAGCGAGAGTTACTCGTCTTCCAGTTCGATGTTGATACCCAGCGAACGAATCTCTTTCAACAGTACGTTGAAGGACTCTGGCATGCCTGGTTCCATCTGATGGTTGCCGTCCACGATGTTTTTATACATCTTGGTACGACCGTTCACGTCATCAGACTTAACGGTGAGCATTTCCTGCAGGGTGTAAGCTGCGCCGTAAGCTTCCAGCGCCCATACTTCCATCTCACCGAAGCGCTGACCACCGAACTGTGCCTTACCACCCAGCGGCTGCTGAGTAACCAGGCTGTAAGAACCGGTGGAACGAGCGTGCATCTTATCGTCGACCAGGTGGTTCAGTTTCAGCATGTACATGTAACCTACGGTTACCTGACGCTCAAACTGCTCACCGGTACGGCCGTCGAACAGGGTGATCTGGCCAGAAGATGGCAGACCGCCGAGTTGCAGCAGCTCTTTAATTTCAGCTTCTTTCGCACCGTCGAAGACCGGCGTTGCGATCGGCATACCTTTTTTCAGGTTCTCAGCCAGACGCAGTACTTCATCATCAGTGAAGGTATTCAGGTCGACTTTCTGACGAACGTCGGTACCCAGGTCATACGCTTTCTGGATGAATTCACGCAGCTTGGCAACTTCCTGCTGCTGCTTGAGCATGGCGTTGATTTTCTCGCCGATACCTTTCGCAGCCATACCCAGGTGAGTTTCCAGGATCTGACCGATGTTCATACGAGACGGTACGCCCAGCGGGTTCAGTACGATATCGACCGGCGTACCGTTCGCATCGTGCGGCATATCTTCGATCGGGTTGATCTTAGAGATAACACCCTTGTTACCGTGACGACCTGCCATTTTATCACCAGGCTGAATCTGACGTTTAACGGCCAGATACACTTTAACAATCTTCAGCACGCCCGGTGCCAGATCGTCGCCCTGAGTGATTTTACGGCGTTTCGCTTCGAGTTTTTTCTCGAACTCGTGCTTCAGTTCGTCGTACTGCTCAGCCAGCTGTTCCAGCTGATTTTGTTTCTCTTCGTCGGTCAGGCCCAGTTCCAGCCAGCGATCGCGCGGCAGCTTGTCGAGCTTCTCAGCTTCAACACCACCGGCAACCAGCACCGCGTAGATACGACCGAACAGGCCAGCTTCGAGGATCTGCAGTTCTTCAGACAGGTCTTTCTTGGCCTGCTTCAGCTGCATTTCTTCGATTTCCAGCGCACGTTTGTCTTTTTCTACGCCATCGCGGGTAAAGACCTGAACGTCGATAACAGTACCGGAAACACCGTTTGGTACACGCAGAGAAGAGTCTTTAACATCAGACGCTTTCTCGCCGAAGATCGCACGCAGCAGTTTCTCTTCTGGCGTCAGCTGGGTTTCACCTTTCGGGGTCACCTTACCAACCAGAATGTCGCCGCCGGTCACTTCTGCACCGATGTAAACGATACCGGATTCGTCCAGTTTGGAGAGCGCAGCTTCACCCACGTTCGGGATGTCAGCGGTGATCTCTTCCGGCCCCAGCTTGGTGTCACGGGACACACATGCCAGTTCCTGGATATGAATTGTGGTGAAACGATCTTCCTGAACCACACGCTCGGAGACGAGGATGGAGTCTTCGAAGTTGTAACCGTTCCACGGCATGAACGCTACACGCATGTTCTGACCGAGCGCCAGTTCACCGAGGTCGGTGGACGGGCCGTCAGCCAGTACGTCGCCGCGCTCAATTGGCTCACCCAGAGAGACACACGGCATCTGGTTGATGCAGGTGTTCTGGTTAGAACGGGTGTACTTGGTCAGGTTATAGATGTCGATACCTGCTTCGCCCGGGTACATCTCGTCTTCGTTAACTTTGATAACGATACGAGAAGCATCCACGTACTGAACCAGACCGCCACGTTTAGCTACCGCAGTAACACCGGAGTCAACGGCTACAGCACGTTCCATACCGGTACCAACCAGCGGCTTATCAGCACGCAGAGTCGGAACCGCCTGACGTTGCATGTTCGCACCCATCAATGCACGGTTGGCGTCATCGTGTTCCAGGAACGGGATCAGGGACGCACCGACGGAAACCACCTGCTGGGTGGAAACGTCCATGTAGTCAACCTGGTCACGGCTGAAGAGGCTCGATTCGCCTTTGCTACGGCAGGTTACCAGGTCTTCTACAAAGTGGCCTTCGTCATCCAGGTTGGAGTTCGCCTGAGCGATAACGTAGTTGCCTTCTTCAATAGCAGACAGGTAGTGAATTTCGTCGGTAACAACACCGTCGGTGACTTTACGGTACGGCGTCTCGAGGAAGCCATATTCGTTCGTCTGTGCATAGACCGACAGGGAGTTGATCAGACCGATGTTCGGACCTTCAGGCGTTTCGATTGGGCACACGCGACCGTAGTGAGTCGGGTGTACGTCTCGAACTTCAAAGCCTGCACGTTCACGGGTCAGACCGCCTGGGCCCAGTGCGGAGATACGACGTTTGTGCGTAATCTCAGACAGCGGGTTGTTCTGGTCCATAAACTGGGACAGCTGGCTGGAACCAAAGAACTCTTTCACTGCTGCAGAAATCGGCTTGGCGTTGATCATATCCTGAGGCATCAGGGTATCCAGATCGCCCAGAGACAGACGCTCTTTCACCGCACGCTCAACACGTACGAGGCCAACGCGGAACTGGTTCTCCGCCATTTCGCCAACGGAACGGATACGACGGTTGCCGAGGTGGTCGATATCATCGACTTCGCCTTTACCGTTACGGATATCGATGAGCTTCTTCATCACTTCGATGATGTCGTCTTTGCTCAGGATACCGGAACCTTCGATTTCGTCACGCAGCAGGGAACGGTTGAACTTCATACGACCAACCGCTGACAGATCGTAGCGGTCTTCGGAGAAGAACAGGTTCTCAAACAGGCTTTCAGCCGCTTCACGAGTCGGCGGCTCACCCGGGCGCATCATACGGTAGATTTCTACCAGTGCGCTCAGACGATCGTTGGTCGGGTCGACACGTACAGTCTCAGACATGTACGCACCGTGATCGAGATCGTTGGTGAACAGAGTTTCGATGCGCTTATGACCGGACTGGCTCAGTTTGGCCAGCAGGTCCAGGCTCAGCTCCATGTTCGCCGGGCAGATCAGTTCGCCAGTCGCTGTATCGACATAATCTTTAGCAGCAACTTTACCCGCGATATATTCAACCGGAACTTCGATATGCTTGATATCGTCTTTTTCCAGCTGACGGATATGGCGAGCGGTAATACGACGAGCTTTCTCAACGTAGACTTTACCGTTGGCTTCGATGTCGAAGGACGCCGTTTCACCACGCAGACGCTCCGGAATCAGCTCCATCTGCAGCTTGTTGTCGCGAATTTCAAAGACCACTTTTTCGAAGAACAGGTCAAGGATCTGCTCAGTGGTGTAATTCAGCGCGCGCAGGATGATAGTCGCCGGCAGCTTACGACGACGGTCGATACGGACAAACAGGTTGTCTTTCGGATCGAATTCGAAGTCCAGCCAGGAACCGCGGTAAGGGATGATACGTGCGTTGTACAGGACCTTACCGGAAGAGTGGGTCTTACCTTTGTCACTGTCAAAGAAGACGCCCGGGCTACGGTGCAGCTGAGAAACGATAACACGCTCAGTACCGTTGATAACAAAGGTACCGTTGTCGGTCATGAGCGGAATTTCGCCCATGTAGACTTCTTGTTCTTTAATGTCTTTAACGGTGCCTTCCGGCGCTTCACGCTCGTAGATCACCAGACGCAGTTTTACGCGCAGCGGTGCCGAATAGGTCACGCCACGGATCTGACATTCTTTAACATCAAAAACAGGTTCGCCCAGACGGTAGCTGACGTATTGCAGCTCGGAATTACCGCTGTAGCTTTTAATCGGGAACACGGAACGGAAGGCTGCTTCCAGACCATATTGCCCTTCAGGATCTTGCTCGATAAACTTCTGGAACGAATCAAGCTGGATAGAAAGGAGATAAGGTATGTCCAGAACTTGTGGACGTTTACCAAAATCCTTACGAATACGTTTTTTCTCGGTATAGGAGTAAACCATAGGGTTCCTCAGCTCGCTGACAAGTCGACCCGTCTGCCTCAAAAAGGCAGTTTTTTATGCAACACTATTTTGTGGACCGGAAAATGGAACACTTTCCGCAATACCTGTTGCTATCACGCTTAAACCATTTCGTCGCGATTTACACAGAGCGAGCACCCTGTCGCAGTATATTAAGTCGTCGATAGAAACATGCATTGTCAGGACAACCAGCAGTCAAACAGTGTGAAATGCTACTGGCGCCTTACAGCGCAAAAAGGCTGGTGACTAAATAGTCACCAGCCATCAGCCTGATTACTCAAGCTGCAAC
Organism: Klebsiella sp. R390; assembly: GCF_051131745.1. NCBI lineage: Bacteria > Pseudomonadati > Pseudomonadota > Gammaproteobacteria > Enterobacterales > Enterobacteriaceae > Klebsiella > Klebsiella sp. R390. The sequence goes on from NZ_CP180445.1 coordinate 2,447,587, forward strand.
CGGAAAGGTTGGCTTATTTAACTTCAACTTCAGCGCCAGCTTCTTCCAGAGATTTTTTCAGTGCTTCTGCGTCATCTTTGCTGATGCCTTCTTTCAGGGCAGCAGGTGCAGATTCTACCAGGTCTTTAGCTTCTTTCAGACCCAGGCCAGTTGCGCTACGTACTGCTTTGATTACAGCAACTTTGTTAGCGCCAGCAGCTTTCAGAATTACGTCGAATTCAGTTTTTTCTTCAGCAGCTTCAGCCGGGCCAGCAGCTACAGCTACAGCAGCAGCAGCGGAAACACCGAATTTTTCTTCCATTGCAGAGATCAGCTCAACAACGTCCATTACGGACATAGCGGATACTGCTTCAATGATTTGATCTTTAGTGATAGACATTTAAATTGTTCCTGAATATCAGAATAAGTTTATACGTAAGCGAGCGTTTTATAAAGATAACTGCGATTAAGCAGCTTCTTTCGCATCGCGTACAGCAGCCAGAGTGCGAACCAGTTTGCCAGCCGAAGCTTCTTTCATGGTTGCCATCAGGCGTGCAATTGCTTCTTCGTAGGTCGGCAGAGTTGCCAGGCGGTCGATTTGCGACGCCGGGATCAGCTCACCTTCAAAGGCTGCGGCTTTGACCTCAAATTTTGCATTCGCTTTCGCGAACTCTTTGAACAGACGAGCAGCAGCGCCCGGGTGTTCCATAGAGTATGCAATCAGGGTCGGACCAACAAACGTGTCTTTCAGGCACTCGAACGGAGTACCTTCAACGACGCGGCGCAGCAGGGTGTTACGAACAACACGCATGTAAACGCCAGCTTCACGACCTGCTTTACGCAGTTCAGTCATTTTATCTACAGTTACGCCGCGGGAATCCGCAACTACTGCAGACAGCGCGCCTTTGGCTACTTCGCTGACTTCAGCAACAATCGCTTGTTTGTCTTGAAGATTTAAAGCCATTAGCTTTGCTCCTGGATGTTTGCCAGAGCTCATGCTCTGGAACTCACTTCACCCTACTCAACGAGTAGAGCGTCTTAATACGGTGAGCAGAAACAAGCCAGAGTATCCAAAAATAATCTTAGCGTTCTGTCACCGTCTACGCAGGGGATTAAGTTTCTGATGAAACACCTGCGGTCTTCGACGGAGGCCTGGATAGGCCAGGCTCCAACGAACAAATCTGTTTTTCTCTGTCTAACCGAAGTTAGCAGAAACATGGGGGTAGTATTGTAGACAAAACCACCACCCACGTAAAGCTAATCTTAGTTCGCAGACGCGCTCAGACCAGCCTGATCAACGGCAACACCAGCACCCATGGTGGTGGAGAGGCTGACTTTCTTGATGTACACGCCTTTCGCCTGAGTCGGTTTTGCTTTTTTCAGCGCAACCAGCAGGGATTCCAGGTTTTCTTTCAGTTTGTCAGCGTCAAAGTCCACTTTACCAATGGTGGTGTGGATGATGCCGTTTTTGTCGTTACGATAACGAACCTGACCTGCTTTAGCATTCTTAACTGCTTCAGCAACGTTCGGAGTTACAGTACCAACTTTCGGGTTAGGCATCAGGCCACGCGGACCCAGAACCTGGCCCAGCTGGCCAACAACGCGCATTGCATCCGGGGAAGCAATAACAACGTCAAAGTTCATTTCGCCTTTTTTGATCTGGTCAGCCAGATCTTCCATACCTACCAGCTCGGCGCCTGCAGCTTTAGCAGCTTCAGCGTTCGGGCCCTGGGCAAATACGGCTACGCGAACGGAACGGCCAGTACCGTGCGGCAGTACAGTCGCGCCACGGACGTTCTGGTCAGATTTACGAGCGTCGATGCCGAGGTTAACAGCAACGTCTACGCTTTCAGTAAATTTAGCAGTGGCCAGCTCTTTCAGCAGAGCAATAGCTTCGTTGATGTCGTACTGTTTAGTTGCATCAACTTTGTCACGGATCACGCGCATACGCTTGGTCAGTTTAGCCATTTCTTAGTCCTCCACTACCAGGCCCATGGAACGTGCAGTACCTTCGATGGAGCGAGTCATCGCTTCAATGTCGGAACCAGTCATGTCGGCAGCTTTGGTCTGCGCGATTTCCTGCAGCTGAGCGCGGGAAATTTTACCAACTTTATCTTTGTTCGGCTTACCGGAACCAGACTTGATGCCTGCAGCTTTCTTCAGCAGAACAGCAGCCGGCGGGGTCTTGGTAACAAAGGTAAAGGAACGGTCAGCGTAAACGGTAATAACAACCGGGATCGGCAGACCTTTTTCCAGGGATTCAGTTTTGGCGTTGAACGCTTTACAGAATTCCATGATGTTCACACCCTGCTGACCCAGTGCTGGACCAACCGGCGGGCTCGGGTTTGCCATACCAGCTGCAACCTGCAGCTTGACGTAGGCTTGTACTTTCTTAGCCATTTAAATTTCCTCGTTTGGGTATAACGCCTTCATAAAAGGCTCCCCGTTATCAATATCGTTTTATGAACGCATGACCCATAAAAACAAAAGGCGCGAAATTGTATGTCAATTTCGCGCCTCATGCAACGATTAAATCGCTGCTTTTTTGATCGCCGGTTAGGCTTTCTCTACCTGAGCAAAGTCCAGTTCGACCGGAGTTGCACGGCCAAAGATAGATACAGAAACCTTCAGGCGCGACTTCTCGTAGTCAACTTCTTCAACGACACCGTTAAAGTCAGCGAACGGACCATCGCTAACACGAACCATTTCACCCGGCTCGAACAGCGTTTTAGGACGCGGCTTATCGCCAACCTGCTGCAGGCGGTTCATGATAGCGTCAACTTCTTTATCGCTGATCGGTGCCGGACGGTCAGAAGTACCGCCGATAAAGCCCATCACGCGTGGCACGCTGCGCACCAGGTGCCAGCTTGCATCGTTCATGACCATCTGGACCAGAACATAACCCGGGAAGAATTTGCGCTCGCTTTTACGGCGCTGGCCACCACGGATCTCGACCACTTCTTCGGTCGGCACCATGACTTCGCCAAACAACTCTTCCATATTGTGTAATTTGATATGTTCACGCAACGAGGTAGCTACGCGACCTTCAAAACCGGAAAACGCCTGAACGACGTACCAACGTTTTTTAGGAGCTTCAGACATCTCAGAACCTCAGGCCAGTGATAAAGGATACCAGGCGAACCAGAATACCATCCAGCCCCCACAGGATCAGTGACATTACCGCAGTAACCGCAGCAACAATCAGCGTGGTGTGCAGCGTTTCCTGGCGAGTTGGCCAGATAACCTTGCGGACTTCGGTTCTCGCTTCACGGGCAAACGCCACGGTCGCCTTACCTTTTGTGGTTAACAGCGCGACGCCACCGGCAGCAGCGATCAGAACCACTACGGCCAGCGCACGCAGTGCTAGCATAATGTCACGATAAAGGAAGTTGCCTACGATGGCCACAATCAGCAGCGCAGCAACGATCAGCCACTTCATCGTTTCCAGGCCGCGCCCGCTCCCTTGAGCTTCGGTATTCGCACTCATAAACCAACCTGTCACAAGAATTCAGACAAATAATTTTGCCCCGCGAGAGCGAGGCAACCAAACCGAAATGCTCTGTTGCGTTTCGGACTCAACGCCCTCTACAGAGCCTGTCTCAGCAATGATTATGGCAAAAAAAATCACTGATGAGCCAGGTTCTGGTTCGAAAGCGTACAAAAAGGGCATCAAATGATGCCCTTTTATTGCGCATTGCGTCAAATGTTATCAGCGATTAGCCGAGAACTTTTGCTACCACGCCAGCGCCAACGGTACGGCCGCCTTCACGGATTGCGAAACGCAGACCATCGTCCATCGCGATCGGGTGAATCAGGGTAACAACCATTTTGATGTTGTCGCCCGGCATGACCATCTCTACGCCTTCCGGCAGTTCGATGGTACCAGTCACGTCAGTTGTACGGAAGTAGAACTGCGGACGGTAGCCTTTGAAGAACGGAGTATGACGGCCGCCTTCATCTTTGGACAGGATGTACACTTCAGATTCGAATTTGGTGTGCGGCTTGATAGAACCCGGCTTAGCCAGTACCTGACCACGTTCGATTTCTTCACGTTTGATACCACGCAGCAGAACACCAACGTTCTCACCAGCACGGCCTTCGTCCAGCAGTTTGCGGAACATTTCAACGCCAGTACAGGTAGACTTAGCAGTCTCTTTGATACCAACGATTTCAACTTCTTCGCCAACTTTAACGATACCGCGCTCTACACGACCGGTAACAACAGTACCACGGCCAGAGATAGAGAATACGTCTTCGATCGGCAGCAGGAACGGCTTGTCAATCGCACGCTCTGGTTCCGGGATGTAAGAATCCAGGTAGCCAGCCAGCTCAACGATCTTAGCTTCCCACTCTGCGTCGCCTTCCAGCGCTTTCAGAGCAGAACCACGGATGATCGGAGTGTCGTCGCCCGGGAAGTCGTACTGAGACAGCAGCTCACGCACTTCCATCTCAACCAGTTCCAGCAGCTCTTCGTCATCAACCATGTCGCATTTGTTCAGGAACACGATGATGTAAGGAACGCCTACCTGACGACCCAGCAGGATGTGCTCACGAGTCTGCGGCATCGGGCCGTCAGTCGCAGCAACAACCAGGATCGCGCCGTCCATCTGCGCAGCACCGGTGATCATGTTTTTAACATAGTCGGCGTGGCCCGGGCAGTCTACGTGTGCGTAGTGGCGAGTCGGGGTGTCATATTCAACGTGGGAAGTGTTGATGGTGATACCACGAGCTTTTTCTTCTGGTGCGTTATCGATCTGGTCGAATGCACGAGCAGAACCACCGTAGGTTTTAGCCAGAACGGTAGTGATTGCAGCAGTCAGCGTTGTTTTACCATGGTCAACGTGGCCGATAGTACCGACGTTAACGTGCGGTTTTGTACGTTCAAACTTTTCTTTAGACATCGATTGTCCCTCTAAGACACGGATAAATCGGTGATATCACCACATCAACCGGGCAACATGCCCGACTTGTTGAATGCAATAAACAGAGAGAAACAGGGAAGGAGAGATAAAGAAGTGGTGCTGATACCCAGAGTCGAACTGGGGACCTCACCCTTACCAAGGGTGCGCTCTACCAACTGAGCCATATCAGCACGTCTGGAGCGGGCAGCGGGAATCGAACCCGCATCATCAGCTTGGAAGGCTGAGGTAATAGCCATTATACGATGCCCGCATCCTGAAACTCGGCTACCCAGTTCTTTCTATAACAAAAAAAAGAGAGTTCTCTCTTTTTTTTGTTTGAGTTGTTTAGTTTAACCAAGCAACTCTGGCTCCGCAAAGCGTTGCCGAAAGATGGTGGTGGGGGAAGGATTCGAACCTTCGAAGTCGATGACGGCAGATTTACAGTCTGCTCCCTTTGGCCGCTCGGGAACCCCACCAGGCACTTGATGGTGCCGACTACCGGAATCGAACTGGTGACCTACTGATTACAAGTCAGTTGCTCTACCTACTGAGCTAAGTCGGCATCAAGTAGCGCGCATTTTAGGGAGACATACGCATTCATGCAACTAAAAAATTGCATAAAATGTTCCATCGCTCATATTTTGTGCTCAAACATGGGAAAACGGTGTAATTTCAATCAATGACGTACAAAAAACCGGCATTATTTCTCATTAAAACGTCCGCTCATCCTCACTATTTATGTCAGGAAAGGTATTTCCAGGCCAGACTCTGGCATTTCTTTCCGTCTCCCGACAGCCAAAACCTCCTTATATGCTGACCAGTGCCTCCTCGAACCATCATCCATATACGCTTTCTGCCATGATGTGACCAGGTTGCCGCACGCAAGTGACACATAATGACCAACAAACCCCGCTCTTGTGATGTCTGCATTAGAAAGCATCATTCGATAAGTTTTTTTCTTATTATTCCTCGCAATCTGGTGTTACCCTCCTGCCCATTGTCCTGATTAACTTGTGTGAAGCATCCCTCGCAACTTCTGATTTGGCGATGCTAAGAACATGCTTATGAGCAAAAAAGAGCAGACGTTAATGACACCTTATCTACAATTTAACCGCAACCAATGGGCTGCACTTCGTGATTCCGTTCCGATGACGCTGACAGAGGAAGAAATCACGCGGTTAAAAGGCATCAACGAAGATCTTTCCCTTGAAGAAGTTGCAGAGATCTATTTGCCGCTGTCGCGTTTGCTTAATTTCTATATCAGTTCCAACCTGCGCCGTCAGGCCGTGCTGGAGCAATTCCTCGGTACTAATGGCCAGCGCATCCCGTATATCATCAGTATTGCCGGAAGCGTTGCGGTAGGTAAAAGCACGACCGCACGTGTATTACAGGCGCTGCTTAGCCGCTGGCCTGAGCATCGTCATGTTGAATTGATTACAACTGATGGCTTCTTACATCCCAACGCCGTGCTGAAAGAACGCGGGTTGATGAAGAAGAAAGGCTTCCCGCAATCTTATGACATGCATCGGCTGGTGAAATTTGTTTCTGATTTGAAATCAGGCTTACCGACAGCTACTGCCCCGGTTTATTCGCATCTTATTTATGATGTGATCCCGGATGGTGATAAGACAGTGGCGCAACCAGATATATTAATTCTTGAAGGGTTGAATGTCTTACAAAGTGGCATGGATTATCCCCATGACCCGCATCATGTATTCGTTTCTGATTTCGTTGATTTTTCTATATATGTCGATGCACCAGAAGAACTGTTGAAAACATGGTATATCAACCGCTTCTTGAAATTCCGTGAAGGGGCTTTCACCGACCCGGATTCTTATTTCCATAATTATGCGAAGCTTTCCAAAGATGAAGCTGTGAATATCGCCACCTCATTATGGAATGAGATTAATTTATTGAATCTTAAAGAAAATATACTTCCAACCCGAGAGCGCGCCAGTCTAATCATGACGAAAAGCGCGAATCATTCGGTCGAGCAAGTCCGGTTGCGGAAATAATCATGACCATAATAAAAAGGGAGCTCAGGCTCCCTTTTTATTTGGTTTATTCCGCGCTACGCAGTGATATTTCACCACCAACCCATGGTTTGATAACGCCATCTTGCTCAAGCAATAATGCCCCCTGAGTATCGATACCGCGCGAAATTCCGAAAATTTCTTTGTCGCCGATAATAAGCTTTACCGGGCGATTAAGGAAATTATCCAATTTCTCCCAGCGAGCAAGATAAGGGGCCAGACCATCCTGCTCAAACAGTTGTAGGCCCGCGCGAAGCTCTTTAATCAGGCGCGCGGCCAGCGTATTGCGATCGATAGACACACCAGCTTCCTGCAGGCTAATCCATCCCTGGTTCACCACGTCTGATTCAACGCGGCGCATTGCCAGATTGATCCCCGCGCCGCTAACGATCTGCGCTGCATCACCTGTTTTTCCCGTCAGTTCGACCAGGATACCCGACAGTTTACGATCCTGCAGATAGAGATCGTTAGGCCACTTCACACGAACTTTATCCGCTCCCAGACTCTGGAGAACTTCAGCAATAACAATACCGATGACCAGGCTCAGGCCAATCGCCGCGGCAGGCCCCTGCTCCAGGCGCCAGTACATCGAAAGATAAAGATTTGCCCCAAAGGGTGAGAACCACTTACGCCCTCGGCGACCACGACCCGCCTGCTGATACTCTGCGACGCACGCATCCCCGGATTGCAGTTCGTTTAGGCGATCGAGTAAATACTGGTTCGTCGAATCAATGACCGGAAGTACCGTTACCCGACCATGTTCGATCTGTGCGGCAATGCTGTCTTCATCTAATAATTGGATAGGCTCCGGCAGGCTGTAACCCTTGCCAGGAACGGTAAACACATCAACGCCCCAGTCACGCAATGTCTGAATGTGTTTATTGATGGCCGCACGACTCATTCCCAGACGTTCGCCCAGCTGCTCCCCGGAATGAAACTCGCCATCGGCCAGAATGGATATCAATGTCAGGGGGATTGTATTATCTCTCACGAAATGGTCTCCTCGGCATTCACTTCACCAGTCGTGCCAATAAAACGGACTTCCGGCTGCAGCCAGACATTGAATCTCTCGCCGACCTGCTGGCGGACGTAATGTGCCAGCTGAACAACATCATCGCTGGTTGCATCTTTATCATTGATTAAGACCAGCGCCTGCTGGCGATGTACCGCAGCACCACCGATAGTTTTTCCTTTAAGCTGGCATTGATCGATCAGCCAGCCCGCAGCCAGTTTCATGCTGCCATCCGCCTGTGGGTAATGTGGCGCATTTGGGAATGCAGCCAGAAGCGCCTGGCTTTGCTCAGCGCTGATAACGGGGTTCTTAAAGAAGCTTCCGGCATTACCATTTACTTTCGGATCAGGAAGTTTTGTCATACGCATATGGCATATGGCATCGAATACCTGACGTGGCGTCACGGTTTGTGGATCCAGGCGGGTCAGGTCACCATAAGTTAATACCGGATGCCAGGTCCTGGGTAGACGAAGTCCCACCGCAACAATGGCATAGCGATCCTGATACTCATGCTTGAAAATACTGTCGCGATAGCCAAAGCGGCACTCGCTGGCGGAAAGACGTTGCTTACGGCCGCTCGTCAGTTCGATACAGTCGACATACTGGCAAACACGCTGGAGTTCAACACCATAGGCACCGATATTCTGAATCGGGGAAGACCCTGCGCAGCCAGGAATCAAGGCGAGGTTTTCCAGGCCCGGCATGTCATTCTCCAGCGTAAACTGCACCAGTTGGTGCCAGTTCTCCCCGGAACCAACATGCAAGAGCCAGGCCTCGGGTGTTTCCGTGACCTCTATGCCCATGATGCGGTTAATAATAACCGTACCAGCATAATCCTGTAGGAACAGGACATTGCTCCCTTCACCGAGGATCAAAACGGGCTGATCTTCTGCCGTGGCTCTCTGCCAGGCAGACAATAGCAGCTGTTCATTATCAGCACGTACAATGACTTTGGCTTTACGGTCAATGCCAAAGGTATTCCAGGGTTTGAGAGAATGATTCATAGTGGCTTCCTGATGCAAAATCCGGACTAGTTTACCGTATCTGCTGGGGGAAGGCTTGTTTGAATGCGGCTGGATGGGTGTCGTGCGATGTTATGATGTTTTGCTACGCATAAAGCGAAACATAACGCTAAAACACAAAAAGCCCATCCGTCAGGATGGGCTTCTGTATTGTCTGATGGCCCGGAGACACCTTTCCCCGGTGAATCGCAGAAAAAACAAAAGGCCCGGTCTTTCGACTGAGCCCTTTGCTTTAGCAGATAAACAAAAAAACCCCATGCTTTCGCATGAGGTTTCTTTGTTTTATTTGATGCCTGGCAGTTCCCTACTCTCACATGGGGAGACCCCACACTACCATCGGCGCTACGGCGTTTCACTTCTGAGTTCGGCATGGGGTCAGGTGGGACCACCGCGCTATCGCCGCCAGGCAAATTCTGTTATCAGGATGCTAAAAGCACCCCAACTAATCTGTATCAGGCTGAAAATCTTCTCTCTGTCCACCAAAACAGCTTTGGCGTTGTAAGGTTAAGCCTCACGGTTCATTAGTATCGGTTAGCTCAACGTATCGCTACGCTTACACACCCGACCTATCAACGTCGTCGTCTTCAACGTTCCTTCAGGACTCTCAAGGAGTCAGGGAGAACTCATCTCGGGGCAAGTTTCGTGCTTAGATGCTTTCAGCACTTATCTTTTCCGCATTTAGCTACCGGGCAATGCCATTGGCATGACAACCCGAACACCAGTGATGCGTCCACTCCGGTCCTCTCGTACTAGGAGCAGCCCCCTCAATTCTCCAGCGCCCACGGCAGATAGGGACCGAACTGTCTCACGACGTTCTAAACCCAGCTCGCGTACCACTTTAAACGGCGAACAGCCGTACCCTTGGGACCTACTTCAGCCCCAGGATGTGATGAGCCGACATCGAGGTGCCAAACACCGCCGTCGATATGAACTCTTGGGCGGTATCAGCCTGTTATCCCCGGAGTACCTTTTATCCGTTGAGCGATGGCCCTTCCATTCAGAACCACCGGATCACTATGACCTGCTTTCGCACCTGCTCGCGCCGTCACGCTCGCAGTCAAGCTAGCTTATGCCATTGCACTAACCTCCTGATGTCCGACCAGGATTAGCTAACCTTCGTGCTCCTCCGTTACTCTTTGGGAGGAGACCGCCCCAGTCAAACTACCCACCAGACACTGTCCGCAACCCGGATCACGGGTCTACGTTAGAACATCAAACATTAAAGGGTGGTATTTCAAGGTTGGCTCCACGCAGACTGGCGTCCACGCTTCAAAGCCTCCCACCTATCCTACACATCAAGGCTCAATGTTCAGTGTCAAGCTATAGTAAAGGTTCACGGGGTCTTTCCGTCTTGCCGCGGGTACACTGCATCTTCACAGCGAGTTCAATTTCACTGAGTCTCGGGTGGAGACAGCCTGGCCATCATTACGCCATTCGTGCAGGTCGGAACTTACCCGACAAGGAATTTCGCTACCTTAGGACCGTTATAGTTACGGCCGCCGTTTACCGGGGCTTCGATCAAGAGCTTCTCCTTACGGATAACCCCATCAATTAACCTTCCGGCACCGGGCAGGCGTCACACCGTATACGTCCACTTTCGTGTTTGCACAGTGCTGTGTTTTTAATAAACAGTTGCAGCCAGCTGGTATCTTCGACTGATTTCAGCTCCACGAGCAAGTCGCTTCACTTACCATCAGCGTGCCTTCTCCCGAAGTTACGGCACCATTTTGCCTAGTTCCTTCACCCGAGTTCTCTCAAGCGCCTTGGTATTCTCTACCTGACCACCTGTGTCGGTTTGGGGTACGATTTGATGTTACCTGATGCTTAGAGGCTTTTCCTGGAAGCAGGGCATTTGTTACTTCAGCACCGTAGTGCCTCGTCATCACACCTCAGCGTTAAAAGAAGTCCGGATTTACCTAAACTTCCCGCCTACATGCTTAAACCGGGACAACCGTCGCCCGGCTAACATAGCCTTCTCCGTCCCCCCTTCGCAGTAACACCGAGTACAGGAATATTAACCTGTTTCCCATCGACTACGCCTTTCGGCCTCGCCTTAGGGGTCGACTCACCCTGCCCCGATTAACGTTGGACAGGAACCCTTGGTCTTCCGGCGAGCGGGCTTTTCACCCGCTTTATCGTTACTTATGTCAGCATTCGCACTTCTGATACCTCCAGCAACCCTCACAGGCCACCTTCAACGGCTTACAGAACGCTCCCCTACCCAACAACACATAGTGTCGCTGCCGCAGCTTCGGTGCATGGTTTAGCCCCGTTACATCTTCCGCGCAGGCCGACTCGACCAGTGAGCTATTACGCTTTCTTTAAATGATGGCTGCTTCTAAGCCAACATCCTGGCTGTCTGTGCCTTCCCACATCGTTTCCCACTTAACCATGACTTTGGGACCTTAGCTGGCGGTCTGGGTTGTTTCCCTCTTCACGACGGACGTTAGCACCCGCCGTGTGTCTCCCGTGATAACATTCTTCGGTATTCGTAGTTTGCATCGGGTTGGTAAGTCGGGATGACCCCCTAGCCGAAACAGTGCTCTACCCCCGAAGATGAGTTCACGAGGCGCTACCTAAATAGCTTTCGGGGAGAACCAGCTATCTCCCGGTTTGATTGGCCTTTCACCCCCAGCCACAAGTCATCCGCTAATTTTTCAACATTAGTCGGTTCGGTCCTCCAGTTAGTGTTACCCAACCTTCAACCTGCCCATGGCTAGATCACCGGGTTTCGGGTCTATACCCTGCAACTTAACGCCCAGTTAAGACTCGGTTTCCCTGCGGCTCCCCTATACGGTTAACCTTGCTACAGAATATAAGTCGCTGACCCATTATACAAAAGGTACGCAGTCACCTAACAAGTAGGCTCCCACTGCTTGTACGTACACGGTTTCAGGTTCTTTTTCACTCCCCTCGCCGGGGTTCTTTTCGCCTTTCCCTCACGGTACTGGTTCACTATCGGTCAGTCAGGAGTATTTAGCCTTGGAGGATGGTCCCCCATATTCAGACAGGATACCACGTGTCCCGCCCTACTCTTCGAGTTCACAACGTGTGCATTTTAGTGTACGGGGCTATCACCCTGTACCGCCGGACTTTCCAGACCGTTCCACTAACACACGCGCTGATTCAGACTCTGGGCTCCTCCCCGTTCGCTCGCCGCTACTGGGGGAATCTCGGTTGATTTCTTTTCCTCGGGGTACTTAGATGTTTCAGTTCCCCCGGTTCGCTTCGTTAAGCTATGTATTCACTTAACGATAGTGTGTCGAAACACACTGGGTTTCCCCATTCGGAAATCGCCGGTTATAACGGTTCATATCACCTTACCGACGCTTATCGCAGATTAGCACGTCCTTCATCGCCTCTGACTGCCAGGGCATCCACCGTGTACGCTTAGTCGCTTAACCTCACAACCCGAAGCTGTTTCGTAAAACAGTTCGCATTGCGAAAATTTGAGAGACTCGAACACACCATTTTTCCTTTCTTATTACGGAGAAAGGAAACAGTGTGTCGTTTCAATTTTCAGCTTGATCCAGATTTTTAAAGAGCAAAACTTCGCAGTATACCTTTTCAGGTACACTCTGAAGTTTTCTTGTTATTCAGCAGTAAAGGATGGTGGAGCTATGCGGGATCGAACCGCAGACCTCCTGCGTGCAAGGCAGGCGCTCTCCCAGCTGAGCTATAACCCCATCGTAATACTCATCTCTCGTACCGGTAATTCAGACTGAAACAAGGCGTGGAAGGGCGAAGCATACTGAAGTATGCGAGTCGTTTCACAACGCAGTATCAGGATGAATTTGGTAGGCCTGAGTGGACTTGAACCACCGACCTCACCCTTATCAGGGGTGCGCTCTAACCACCTGAGCTACAAGCCTGCAGAGATGTTTTACTGCTTATTTTTCATCAGACAATCTGTGTGGACACTACAAAGGCAGGTTCTTCAGGTAAGGAGGTGATCCAACCGCAGGTTCCCCTACGGTTACCTTGTTACGACTTCACCCCAGTCATGAATCACAAAGTGGTAAGCGCCCTCCCGAAGGTTAAGCTACCTACTTCTTTTGCAACCCACTCCCATGGTGTGACGGGCGGTGTGTACAAGGCCCGGGAACGTATTCACCGTAGCATTCTGATCTACGATTACTAGCGATTCCGACTTCATGGAGTCGAGTTGCAGACTCCAATCCGGACTACGACATACTTTATGAGGTCCGCTTGCTCTCGCGAGGTCGCTTCTCTTTGTATATGCCATTGTAGCACGTGTGTAGCCCTACTCGTAAGGGCCATGATGACTTGACGTCATCCCCACCTTCCTCCAGTTTATCACTGGCAGTCTCCTTTGAGTTCCCGGCCGGACCGCTGGCAACAAAGGATAAGGGTTGCGCTCGTTGCGGGACTTAACCCAACATTTCACAACACGAGCTGACGACAGCCATGCAGCACCTGTCTCAGAGTTCCCGAAGGCACCAAAGCATCTCTGCTAAGTTCTCTGGATGTCAAGAGTAGGTAAGGTTCTTCGCGTTGCATCGAATTAAACCACATGCTCCACCGCTTGTGCGGGCCCCCGTCAATTCATTTGAGTTTTAACCTTGCGGCCGTACTCCCCAGGCGGTCGACTTAACGCGTTAGCTCCGGAAGCCACTCCTCAAGGGAACAACCTCCAAGTCGACATCGTTTACAGCGTGGACTACCAGGGTATCTAATCCTGTTTGCTCCCCACGCTTTCGCACCTGAGCGTCAGTCTTTGTCCAGGGGGCCGCCTTCGCCACCGGTATTCCTCCAGATCTCTACGCATTTCACCGCTACACCTGGAATTCTACCCCCCTCTACAAGACTCAAGCTTGCCAGTTTCAAATGCAGTTCCCAGGTTGAGCCCGGGGATTTCACATCTGACTTAACAAACCGCCTGCGTGCGCTTTACGCCCAGTAATTCCGATTAACGCTTGCACCCTCCGTATTACCGCGGCTGCTGGCACGGAGTTAGCCGGTGCTTCTTCTGCGAGTAACGTCAATCACCAAGGTTATTAACCTTAATGCCTTCCTCCTCGCTGAAAGTACTTTACAACCCGAAGGCCTTCTTCATACACGCGGCATGGCTGCATCAGGCTTGCGCCCATTGTGCAATATTCCCCACTGCTGCCTCCCGTAGGAGTCTGGACCGTGTCTCAGTTCCAGTGTGGCTGGTCATCCTCTCAGACCAGCTAGGGATCGTCGCCTAGGTGAGCCATTACCCCACCTACTAGCTAATCCCATCTGGGCACATCTGATGGCATGAGGCCCGAAGGTCCCCCACTTTGGTCTTGCGACGTTATGCGGTATTAGCTACCGTTTCCAGTAGTTATCCCCTCCATCAGGCAGTTTCCCAGACATTACTCACCCGTCCGCCGCTCGTCACCCGGAGAGCAAGCTCTCCTGTGCTACCGCTCGACTTGCATGTGTTAGGCCTGCCGCCAGCGTTCAATCTGAGCCATGATCAAACTCTTCAATTTAAGTTTGATGCTCGTGAATTAAACTTCGTAATGAATTACGTGTTCACTCAGAGACTTGGTATTCATTTTTCGTCCGAGGACGTTAAGAATCCATGTCACTTTGAGTGCCCACACAGATTGTCTGATAAATTGTTAAAGAGCAGTTGAAACGCGGCTTTCGCTCACCGTTTCGAGGTCCCGTATAATACGTTTTCCTCATTCAGAGTCAAGCGTTTATTTTCGCTTTTCTCTGTCAGAATTTCCGGAGAAACCCTGCTGACCCGGCGGCTTGCTTGCCGTTGTTCCGTGTCAGTGGAGGCGCATTATAGGGAGTTCTGAGACGTTGACAAGCCCTGTTTTAAAAAAACTTTTCAACCGCTCAAATTCCCGCCATAGCGCCGATTTTACGCGCTACTTGCGCGTCATTTGTGCGATTTCCCGCGCAAAATTCGCAACCTGCTTCCAGTCGGTATACACCACCTCTTTACTGGTATCCGTTTCCCCGCCGGTCATCTTCATAATCAAGCGGATCATAAAGCGGTCGTACCAGCGATAACGTGGATAACGTAGCGCGCCGGCAAACACCGCGCTGCGCTGCGGCTGCCACGGTGAGCTGAGCAGAAACTTGCGCGTATAGCTATTCGTTTGTGGTGTGCGCTTCTCTGGTTTACGTGCAACCAGGTTCACCGAGAAAAATGCGCCGGGGCGTGCCTGCAACGCCGAAAGGTGTTTCTTCACAAAGCGGTCCAACGCCGAATGAAAATGCCCGTAACGAATCGACGCGCCAATCACCACGCGATCGTAGTGCTGCCATTCGACGTCCTCTGTACGGTTTAGATTAACCGTATCTGAATCAACGCCCAGCTCTTTAAGTTCTGAAGCCAGGAAGGAGGCAATTTCGCGGGTCTGCCCGTCACGGGTTGAAAATAGAATCAACGTTTTCACAAGCACTCCTGTTATTCGCGCCAGAAAGTGGGAGTAAAGAGCACCAATAAGGTGAACACTTCCAGACGACCAAACAGCATATTAGCAATCAAGATCCATTTCGCGACCGGGTTCATTGTCGCGAAGTTATCCGCCACCACGCCAAGCCCTGGTCCCAGGTTATTAAGCGTCGCCACGACCGAGGCAAAAGCAGAAAAGTCATCCACACCGGTCGCGATAATCGCCAGCATACTGATAATAAAGACCAGCGCATAGGCGGAAAAGAATCCCCATACCGCTTCCAGAATTCGTTCAGGTAGCGCACGGTTGCCTAACTTAATGCTGTATACCGCATTCGGGTGCACCAGGCGTTTAAGTTCGCGGTTCCCCTGCTTAAACAGCAGCAGGATACGAATCACTTTCAGACCCCCGCCCGTCGACCCGGCGCAGCCGCCGATAAATGCCGAGCACAGCAACAGAACCGGGAGAAACAGCGGCCAGCGGGCGATGCTGTCGGTGGTAAAGCCCGCGGTGGTGGCCATCGACACCACCTGGAAAAAGGCCTGATTGACGGTGGTCAATGCCGAGCTGTAGACGTCATGTAGCCAGAGCACCAGCGTACAAATCACCACCAGCGTCAGCTGGACACCAATAAACATGCGGAATTCAGGGTCACGCCAGTACACCTTCAGGCTGCGTCCGCTCAGCAATGAAAAGTGCAGACCATAGTTACAGCCGGAAATCAGCAGGAAAATCGCAATAATCGTATTAATGGTCGGACTGTTAAAATACCCCACGCTGGCATCATGCGTAGAAAAACCGCCAATCGCGATAGTCGAAAAGCTATGGCCAATGGCGTCAAATGCCGGCATCCCCGCAAACCATAGCGCCAGCGCGCAGGCCACGGTTAGCAGGACATAGATGAGCCACAGGGTTTTTGCCGTTTCGGCGATGCGGGGGCGCATTTTATTGTCTTTTAGCGGCCCGGGCATTTCTGCCCGATACAACTGCATCCCCCCGACGCCCAGTATCGGCAGTATCGCCACCGCCAGCACAATGATCCCCATACCACCAAACCACTGCAGCATCTGGCGATAGAACAAAATAGCGTGAGGTAACGAATCCAGCCCCACCAGCGTTGTTGCACCCGTAGTGGTCAAACCCGAGAAGGATTCAAAGAACGCGTCGGTGATAGTCAGGTTCGGTTGCTCAGCAAAAATGAACGGGAGCGCACCGACGCTGCCCAGCACGGTCCAGAAGAGCACAACAATCAGAAAACCTTCGCGGGATTTCAGCTCCCCTTTTTCACGGCGGTTCGGCCACCATAATAGAGAGCCAATCGCCAGCGCGACAAAAAAGGTCTGGGTAAACGCCCGTCCCGCGCCATCGCGGTATATCAGGGCCACTAATCCCGGCAGGATCATGGTCCCCGAAAATAAAATGACCAGCAGTCCAACGATTCGGGTTATCGCGCGAAAATGCATCTCTGGCGCTTCCTTTGATATGCAAAAAATCAGGTGGGGATTATTCGTCAATCTTTAATAATTGCAACGAACCACGACTAAAATCAGCCAGTTTTGTCGAAAAAGAGGCCACTTCAGCTTGCGGAAGCGCCACTCTAAGCTGGACGAACGCCTGATATTCGCTTTCGACAATGTGTCCTGAGAACTGAGCCAACAGCGTTTCAATCCCGGCTAACTGCCCGTATTCACACTGCAAAGTATATGCTGTTAACGGCGTCTTGCGCTGGGTTGTTAGCGCAGCAAGCGCCTGATGCACACCGCCACCGTAGGCTTTGACCAGACCGCCGGTACCCAACAAAATCCCGCCGTAGTAGCGCACCACCACAGCGGTTATTTCGCCGACGCCGCTGCCCATCAGCTGCGCCAGCATCGGCTTACCTGCCGTCCCCGCAGGTTCGCCATCGTCAGAAAACCCCAGTTGCTGCGAGTCATTGGGCGGCCCGGCCACCCACGCCACACAATGGTGGCGAGCGTCCGGATGTTCCGCCCTGACGGACTCCACAAAGGCTTTCGCCGCAACCACGCCGTCGGTATGCGCCAACAGCGTGATAAAGCGACTCTTTTTGATCTCTTCAACGAAGGTTACCGGCGCGGCCGGTATCAACCAGCTATCCATTACGCCAGTTTCAGGTCACGCGTCATATTTTCAACACTGCTTTCGTGAATGACGACGTTATCTTCGATACGGATCCCGCCAAACGGCTTCAGCGCGTCAATTTTCTGCCAGTTGAAGTGTTTGCTGAACTGCCCTTCACGCCACGGTGCCAGCAGAGATTCAATGAAGTAGATACCCGGCTCAATCGTCAGCACCATACGCGGCTGCAGAATACGCGTGCAGCGGAGATATGGATACTTTGACGGCGCCGCCAGATGCGTGCCGCTATCATCCTGCATGAACCCTGCCACATCATGAACCTGTAAACCCAACGGATGGCCAATGCCGTGCGGCATAAACGGCCCGGTCAGGTCGTTTTCAACCATCGCTTCTTCGCTCATGTTGGTGACGATCTGGTGCTTACGCAGCAGCTTCGCGATGCGCTGATGGAACTGGATATGGTAATCCACATAGCTGGTGCCCGCTTTCATGGTGCTAATCAGCGCCAGCTGCTCATCGTTAACGTCTTTAATCAAATGCGCATAGTCATTGTCGCTGTGCGCAGCCCAGGTGCGGGTCAGGTCGGCTGCGTAACCATTGTATTCCGCCCCGGCATCCAGCAGGAAGCTGCGCGCATCTGCCGGCGCACGGTGATCCAGTTTGGTGTAGTGCAGCACGGAAGCATGTTCATTCAGCGCCACGATATTGCTATATGGCACATCGGTATCGCGGTGGCCGGTAGCCGTCAGGTACGCCTGGTTAATATCGAACTCGCTCATTCCGGAAAGGAAGGCTTCGTGGGCTGCACGGTGGCCATTCACCGCCGATTTCTGCGCTTCACGCATGCAGGCCAGCTCATAGTCGGTTTTATAAGAGCGATAGTAATGCAGGTAATCGATCACCCCTTTCGGGTTGATATTATCGGCGGAGATATCCAGACCGAGCGCCCGCTCCGGTACCGGCCCGATATAGCCGATGTTGCCGCGTGCTGCCGGCAGTTGGCTACCAATGCCGTCCGCTTTTGGTAGCGCGATCACTTCAACTTCTTCCGTCCAGAAAGAGGTCGGCAGCGGTTCCACGTTATGCCAGTAATCTACCGGCAGATAGAACCACAGTTTCGGCTTGTTAACGCCATCCACCAGCAGCCAACAGTTTGGCACCTGCGTCACCGGTACCCATGATTTAAATTGCGGGTTGACCTTAAACGGGTACGGATGGTCGTCAAGAAAGACGTTGACCAGCTCACCAGAGTGAATCAGTAACGCATCGAGCTTAAAACGCGCTAAAGCATCACGGGTACGTTCTTGTAGGGTAACGATATGATTTTTATAGAGCGCGGCTAGTGATTCCATCTTTCATCCTTTGCTTTTATTGGATCGTGATGTTCCGCATCTTAGCACATTGGCCTCAGGCAGGGTGATTTCCACCGGGTGTGATCAGACCAGCATTTATTTAAAGACTCATTTGCAATTCTTTAACATAAATCCCACACTCCGTCTCATCTGGTACGACCAGATCACATTGCTGGATTCAGGAGACTGACATGCTCTACAAAGGCGACAACCTGTACCTCGACTGGCTGGAAGATGGCATTGCCGAACTGGTGTTCGATGCCCCCGGCTCGGTGAACAAGCTCGACACCGCTACCGTAGCCAGCCTCGGCGACGCGCTGGACGTGCTCGAAAAGCAAAAAGATCTCAAGGGGCTGCTGCTGCGCTCAGAAAAAGCGGCCTTTATCGTCGGTGCCGACATTACCGAATTCCTCTCCCTGTTCCTGGTACCACAGGAACAGCTCAGCCAGTGGCTGCATTTTGCCAACAGCGTCTTTAATCGCCTGGAAGATTTGTCGGTTCCCACGATTTCAGCGGTGAACGGCTATGCGCTGGGCGGCGGTTGCGAATGTGTCCTGGCGACGGACTATCGTCTGGCCACGCCGGATCTCCGCATCGGCCTGCCTGAAACCAAACTGGGTATCATGCCGGGCTTCGGTGGGTCGGTGCGCCTTCCGCGCCTGCTCGGCGCCGATAGCGCGCTGGAAATTATTGCTGCCGGTAAAGATGTCAGTGCCGATCAGGCGTTGAAAATTGGCCTGGTGGATGGGGTTGTCAAACCGGAGAAACTGCGTGATGGCGCGATCGCTATTCTTCATCAGGCAATCAACGGCGATCTGGACTGGAAAGCCAAACGTCAGCCGAAGCTGGAGCCGCTGAAGCTCAGCAAGATTGAAGCCACCATGAGCTTCACCATCGCCAAAGGCATGGTCGCCCAAACCGCCGGCAAACATTATCCCGCGCCGATTACGGCGGTGAAAACTATTGAAGCCGCCGCCCGTTTCGGCCGTGAAGACGCACTGAAGCTGGAAAATCAAAGCTTTGTCCCGCTGGCGCACACCAAAGAAGCCCGGGCACTGGTAGGGATTTTCCTCAACGATCAGTACGTCAAAGCCAAAGCGAAGAAGCTGACCAAAGACGTTGAGACCCCGCAACAGGCTGCAGTACTGGGTGCCGGGATCATGGGTGGCGGAATTGCCTACCAGTCCGCCTGGAAAGGCGTGCCGGTGATCATGAAGGATATTAATGATAAATCACTGACGCTCGGGATGAACGAAGCCGCCAAACTGCTCAACAAGCAGCTTGAGCGCGGGAAAATTGATGGCCTGAAGCTGGCAGGCGTGATCGGCACGATTCACCCAACCCTGGATTACACCGGGTTCGAACGCGTTGATGTCGTGGTGGAAGCCGTCGTCGAAAATCCGAAAGTGAAAAAGGCCGTGCTGGCGGAAACCGAAGAGAAAGTACGCCCGGATGCGGTACTGGCTTCCAATACCTCAACGATTCCGATCGGTGAGCTGGCCAGCGTCCTGCAACGACCGGAAAACTTCTGCGGCATGCACTTCTTTAACCCGGTGCATCGCATGCCGCTGGTTGAAGTTATTCGCGGCGCAAAAACGTCGGATAAAACCATTGCCAAAGTGGTGGCCTGGGCCAGCAAAATGGGCAAAACGCCGATTGTGGTCAATGACTGTCCCGGCTTCTTCGTCAACCGCGTGCTGTTCCCCTATTTCGCCGGCTTCAGCCAGTTATTACGCGATGGCGCCGACTTCCGCAAAGTCGATAAGGTGATGGAAAAAGTGTTTGGCTGGCCGATGGGCCCGGCATATCTGCTGGACGTCGTTGGCATCGATACCGCACACCACGCGCAGGCCGTCATGGCTGCCGGTTTCCCGCAGCGCATGCAAAAAGATTACCGCGACGCCATTGATGCCCTGTTCGACGCCAGCCGCTTTGGCCAGAAAAATGGTCTCGGCTTCTGGCGCTATCAAGCGGACAGTAAAGGTAAGCCGAAGAAAGAAGAAGACCCGGCCGTTGACGCACTGCTGGCCGATGTGAGCCAGGCCAAACGCGACTTCAGCGATGAAGAAATTATCGCCCGCATGATGATTCCAATGGTCAACGAAGTGGTGCGCTGTCTGGAGGAAGGCATCATTGCCAGCCCGGCCGAAGCGGATATGGCGCTGGTTTATGGCCTCGGCTTCCCACCGTTCCACGGCGGCGCCTTCCGCTGGCTGGATACCCTCGGCAGCGCAAAATACCTCGATATGGCGCAGCAATACCAGCATCTCGGTCCGTTGTATGACGTCCCGGAAGGTCTGCGTAGTAAAGCGGGCCATAACGAACCCTACTATCCTCCGGTAGAACCAGCCCGCCCGGCGGGTGTTCTGAAAACGGCTTAAGGAGTCACAATGGAACAGGTTGTCATTGTTGATGCAGTTCGCACCCCGATGGGCCGTTCGAAGGGCGGCGCGTTTCGCCACGTGCGCGCGGAAGATCTCTCCGCGCACCTGATGCGTAGCCTGCTGTCGCGTAACCCGTCACTTGATCCGTCCGCGATTGACGATATTTACTGGGGCTGCGTGCAACAAACGCTGGAGCAAGGTTTCAATATTGCGCGTAATGCCGCGCTCCTTGCCGAAATCCCGCACTCGGTACCGGCAACGACGGTCAACCGCCTGTGCGGATCATCGATGCAGGCGCTGCATGACGCGGCCCGAATGATCATGACCGGGGACGCCAGCGTCTGTCTGATTGGCGGTGTGGAGCATATGGGTCACGTCCCGATGAGCCACGGCGTCGATTTTCACCCGGGGCTGAGCCGCAACGTGGCAAAAGCGGCCGGCATGATGGGATTAACCGCCGAAATGCTGGCGCGCCTGCACGGCATCAGCCGGGAGATGCAGGACCAGTTCGCTGCACGCTCCCATGCCCGGGCCTGGGCCGCCACGCAGTCCGGCGCGTTCAAAACGGAAATCATCCCGACGGGCGGCCATGATGCCGACGGCGTACTGAAGTCATTTAACTATGATGAAGTGATCCGCCCGGAAACCACTGTGGAAGCACTGGCGACGCTGAGACCGGCATTCGACCCGGTGACAGGTACCGTGACGGCGGGGACCTCATCGGCACTGTCGGACGGCGCTGCCGCGATGCTGTTGATGAGTGAAAGCCGCGCCCGCGAGCTGGGGCTGACACCTCGTGCACGTATCCGCGCCATGGCGGTGGTCGGCTGTGACCCTTCTATTATGGGTTATGGCCCGGTTCCGGCCTCAAAACTGGCGCTGAAAAAAGCCGGGCTTTCGGTAAACGATATCGATGTATTTGAAATGAACGAAGCCTTCGCCGCGCAGATCCTGCCGTGCATTAAAGATCTTGGGCTAATGGAGCAGATCGACGAGAAGATCAACCTCAACGGCGGCGCGATCGCTCTGGGTCACCCATTAGGATGCTCCGGCGCGCGTATCAGCACCACCCTGATTAATCAGATGGAGAGCAGAGACGCCCAGTTTGGTCTGGCCACCATGTGTATTGGGCTGGGTCAGGGGATCGCGACGGTATTCGAACGAGTTTAATCGGGAGGATATCCCCTCACGCATTGACGCTGTATCGCGGCGGCAACTGAGCACATCCCCGGGAGCATAGATAACTATGTAACCGGGGTACGCGAGGGCAGCCAACAAAGAGACAGCGTAAAGGCGGACGGGGAAGAGTTTAGTTGCCGTTTTTCCCGCCTGTCAGGGGCGGGTTTTTTATTTCTGCTATCATCCGCCCTCTCCCTTAAGAAGAGGGGGAGACCATTCAGATAAAGGCAAACGCATCGCCGAACAGGCGATCTTCACGAGCGCTACGCTCATTGCAGAACAGCTCACGAGCAATTTTGGCCATCTCGAAGCGACCGGCAATATAGATATCATGCTCCGCCAGCGTGCCGTAATCCTGCAGTACCGCGGTCAACACGGTGCCGGAGCGGCCGCGCCAGTCGTCTTCCGGTTGTTCAACCACCGGTTCAACCCGCAGGCCAGGGTGTTCCACGCTCAGCGCTTCCAGTTCCGCCAGATCGTAGAGGTGCTTCGCTTCACGGCCACCCCAGTAAACGGCGATGTCCCGCTGAGGATTCTGTGCCAGCGCCGTCAGCAGAATAGAACGCACGTAGGAGAACCCGGTCCCCCCGGCGATGAGAATCAGCGGGCGATTTTCGTCTTCGCGCAGCCAGGCCTCACCATGCGGGATATCAACCTCAATTTCACGCTCTTTCAGAATGCGATCCATCACCGCCATCGCATACAGGTTGAGCTCAGAAGCACCGATATGGAGTTCAATACATTCCTGCTCCGACGGTGTAGAAGCCATAGAGAACGGGCGCTTATCGCGCTCATCCATTACCACCATCAAATACTGACCAGCGCGGAAAGAAAATGCCGCTTCCGGCACTAATCGAACGCGATATACGGTATCGGTAATCGCCTCCACCGAGGTCACTTTACAGCTTAAGGTTGTCATGCGTCCCCTCTGTCGGGTCTATAGAGCAAAACAGCGGCGTTAGCCCCGCTTACTATTATTTAAAGATAGCCAGCTCATCCCAGATGGCGTCGATGCGTGCCGTCACCTCAGGATCTTTCTTGATTGGACGACCCCATTCACGCTGGGTTTCGCCAGGCCATTTATTTGTGGCATCCAGCCCCATTTTTGAACCCAAACCGGAAACCGGTGAGGCAAAATCCAGATAATCGATTGGCGTATTTTCTACCAGTACCGTATCACGAGCCGGGTCCATACGGGTAGTAATCGCCCAGATCACATCGTTCCAGTCGCGTGCATTGACGTCATCATCGCAGACGATCACGAACTTCGTGTACATAAACTGGCGCAGGAACGACCAGACTCCCATCATGACGCGTTTCGCATGGCCGGCGTACTGTTTCTTCATCGTGACTACTGCCAGACGATAAGAACAGCCTTCCGGCGGCAGATAGAAATCGACAATTTCAGGGAACTGCTTTTGCAGAATTGGCACGAAAACTTCATTCAGCGCCACGCCCAGCACCGCCGGTTCATCCGGCGGACGGCCGGTGTAGGTGGAGTGGTAAATCGCGTCTTCACGCTGGGTAATATGCGTCACGGTAAAGACCGGGAAGCTGTCCACTTCGTTATAGTAGCCGGTATGGTCACCATACGGCCCTTCCGGCGCCATTTCACCCGGTTCGATATACCCTTCAAGCACAATTTCCGCGCTGGCGGGCACTTCAAGATCGTTAGAAATGCACTTCACCACTTCGGTTTTGGTGCCGCGTAGCAGACCAGCAAAGGCATACTCTGAAAGGGTATCGGGAACCGGCGTAACCGCGCCCAGAATCGTTGCAGGATCGGCGCCCAGCGCCACGGAGACCGGGAAACGCTCGCCTGGATGAGCCGCGCACCACTCCTGGAAGTCCAGCGCGCCTCCACGATGCGAAAGCCAGCGCATGATCAGCTTATTCTTGCCAATCAGCTGCTGGCGATAGATCCCGAGGTTTTGCCGCTCTTTATGCGGACCACGGGTGACCGTCAGACCCCAGGTGATCAGCGGTGCAGCATCTTCCGGCCAGCAGGTCATGATCGGGATGCGCGTCAGATCGACGTTGTCGCCTTCAATGATTTTTTGTTGGCAGGGAGCGCCGCGCAGACGTTTCGTTGGCATGTTCAACACCTGCTTAAACTGCGGCAGTTTATCGAACAGATCGCGAAAGCCTTTCGGGGGTTCCGGCTCTTTCAGGAAGGCCAGTAACTTACCCACTTCCCGCAGCGAGCTGACATCCTCCTGCCCCATCCCCATGGCGACGCGGCGCGGCGTGCCAAACAGATTACACAGGACCGGCATGGTGTAGCCTTTGGGATTTTCAAACAGCAGGGCCGGGCCGCCGGCACGTAAAGTACGATCGGCAATTTCGGTGATCTCAAGATGCGGATCGACCGGCAGGGAGATTCTTTTAAGTTCGCCCTGCTGCTCCAGTAATGTCAGAAAGTCGCGTAGATCATGGTATTTCATGGAGTTGTTATTGACCTCTATACAGGCGGCTGATTATACGGTGTTCGCCGGTGCCATGCTGTACTTTTGTTAAAGTAGCGTGAAAGAATATGGAATTTTTAATTTCACGGGTATTGGCTTTCGCGATCGCTCCAGGCTTTTGTTATGCTTGCTGCTAATAGAGTGGAAAGAGTTATTATGCAAGCTTGGTATTTACTGTATTGCAAACGTGGGCAGCTCCAGCGGGCCCAGGAACATCTCGAGCGACAGGCTGTGAATTGCCTGATGCCGACGATCGCGCTGGAAAAAATCGTCCGGGGTAAACGCACTACAGTCAGCGAGCCTTTGTTCCCCAACTATCTGTTCGTCGAGTTCGATCCCGAAATTATCCACACCACGACCATCAGTGCCACCCGTGGCGTGAACAGTTTTGTTCGCTTTGGCGCTCAGCCGGCTATTGTGCCGTCCACCGTCATTCATCAGCTGTCGATCTACAAGCCGGAAGGTATCACCGACCCGGAGACACCGCACCAGGGCGATGCCGTACTGATTACCGACGGCGCGTTTGAAGGCCTGCAGGCCATCTTCACCGAACCGGACGGCGAAGCGCGTTCGATGCTGCTTCTGAACCTGCTTAACAAGCAGGTGCTGCAAAGCGTCAAAAACACCGACTTCCATAAAGTCTGATCGCCACGTTAAAAACGGATGCCGAATAACGTTCTGACATTGGTATCCGTTATCTCCTCCAGCCGCTGCGCTTCTTCACCACGCCATCCCGCGATACTTGCCAGAATATGTGGCAGGTGAGCGGGTTCGTTACGGCGGGAGGCCGGTTTCGGGCTCAGATCTCGAGGCAGTAAATACGGGGCATCTGTTTCAATCAGCAGGCGTTCTGCCGGGATATCCGGCAACAGGTTACGCAGTTCTAGTCCGCGTCGTTCATCGCACACCCAGCCGGTGATCCCGATATACAGACCGTGGTCCACACACGCCTGCATTTCGTCGCGGGTTCCGGTAAAGCAGTGCAGCACCGCGCCTGGCAGCTTGTCCAGCCATGGGGTCAGTAGCGTCAGAAAGCGTTCGTGGGCATCGCGGCAGTGTAAAAACACCGGCATCTCAAGCTCTGCGGCCAGCGCCAGCTGTGCGCTGAAGGCGGCTTCCTGCTCCTGAGGCGTTGAAAAGTTGCGGTTAAAATCCAGTCCACATTCACCGACCGCGACCACTTCCGGCTGACGTGCCAGGTGAAACACCGCCTCCGCCACTGATGCCGTCCAGCTGCTGCTGTCATGCGGATGGACGCCAGCCGTTGACCAGCAATGGGCATAGCCAAGCGCCATTTCCCGGGCCTGTTCGCTTTCGTGCAGATTGGTCCCGGTAATCAGCATACCCGTCACGCCTGCGGCCTGAGCGCGGGCTACCACCTCATCGCGATCGCGTGAAAACTGTGAACTGGTCAGATTGACGCCGATATCAAACATCGCTACTCCCATATGACAACCGCCCTGACGGGCGGTTGATTACTCTTCTTTGCTCCCCGACTCTGCCGCGGCGGCATCCTCGTCACGCGTCATGCGCTTTCCGGTATAGAACCGGGCAAAAAAGACCCCGACCTCAAACAGACAGTACATCGGAATCGCCAGCAAGGTTTGCGAGAAGACATCCGGCGGCGTCAACAGCATGCCGACGACAAAGGCCCCCACTAACACGTACGGGCGCTTCTTACGCAGGTCTTCCGGCGTTGTGACCCCTACCCAGCACAGCAGAACTATCGCCACCGGCACTTCAAACGACACGCCAAAGGCAATAAACAGCGCCATGACAAAATCGAGATAGCTGCGGATATCGGTAGAAACCTGTACCCCTTCCGGCGCCGCGTGCGTCAGGAAGCCAAACGCCAGCGGGAAAACGACGAAATAGGCAAACGCCATGCCGATATAGAACAGCAGCGTGCTGGAAACCAGCAGCGGCATCACCAGTCGGCGCTCATGCTTATACAGCGCTGGCGCAACAAAGGCCCATACCTGATAAAGAATGACCGGCACGGACAGAATCACCGAAACCATAAAGGTCAGTTTGATCGGTGTAAAAAACGGAGACGCCACGTCGGTCGCGATCATTGTCGCCCCCACCGGCATCTGGCGAATCAGCGGAGCCGAGACCAGTTGATAGATATCGTTGGCGAAGTAAACCAACGCCAGAAAAATCACCAGAATCGCGACGATGCTATTGATCAGGCGCTTGCGCAGTTCGATCAAATGCGAGATTAGCGGTTGAGTATCTTCTACGCCCATGGTTACGATTTATCACTTGATGCAGGAGTGGAGTCGGAAGCGGTTACAGCCACTTTTTCTTTAGCGGCGGCCGGGAGAGGTTCAGCTGGCGTCGCGGAGTGCGCGTCGACAACGGGCTCTTCCGGCGCATGTACAGGTGCACTGGCCTGGTGCTCAGCCGTGGCTGGCGTAATGTCCTGGCGCTGTGCTTCACTCCCCTTCACCACCGGGTTATGGATCGTGTTTGCTTCGTCGCTGGTTTTCTCAGGGTCGTGGGCGGTATAGGAGCGCTTCATGGATTCCGCGGCTTCACGCAGCTCATCCATGGATGCTTTCAGCTCCGGTGTCAGGTTTTCCAGGCTCGCCTTTTCGACTTTCTTCAGGCTATCCTGGAACTCCTGCAGTTTTAGTTCCTGAGTTATCTCATTTTGTACGGTAGCCGCCAGAGACCGTAGCGTACGAATCCAGCTGGCCACCGTTTTTACCGCGACGGGTAGCCGCTGTGGCCCCAGCACGATGAGGCCAATAACGAACACCAGCAGCAGTTCACTAAAACCGATATCGAACACGAATTACACCTGCTCTTTGTCGTGGCGTTTTGCTTCGTCTTTTTTCGCATCATCCGGCTTATCGGCGATAGATTTCGCCGCGAAATCTGCATCCGGAGCGGATTTTTCAGGCTTATCTTCATCGCTCATGGCTTTTTTAAAGCCTTTAATCGATGCACCTAAATCCGACCCCAGCGAGCTCAGCTTTTTCGTCCCGAAAAGCAGAACCACAATGACGACAACAATTAACAACTGCCAAATACTGATACCACCCATACACATTCCCCTATGACAGATGATGAAGAATTAGCACGCATTATACACGTCAACCCGCGGGCCGCCTTAGTGTCTGGCCCTCGTAAGACTCCACGCCATAACGCATGCGCGATAAAAAAGACAATACCTGTCAGCGTGTTTTCCGCCAGCCAATCAACCACGAAACGACGCCTGCGGCCATCAGCCAACCAGGCATCATGCCCCATTCCGGGCGATGGATGAACAGCAGCGTACCACTCAGTAACAGAACCGCACCTATACCAAACAGATATCGGGACTGCCCCTGGCGCACATGCCGTACCTGGAAGTCACGTACGATGGTATCCACGCTGGTCTGCAACTGTCGGCTCTGCTGCAGCGTCTGATACACCAGTTCAGGGATTTCCGGCATTCTTTCAATCCAGAACGGCGCTTTTTCTTTAAACGCACGCACCAGTGCCGGAATGCCAACCTGATCTTTAATCCACGACTCAAGGAAAGGTTTCGCCGTTTTCCATAAGTCTAACTGAGGATAGAGCTGGCGGCCTAACCCTTCTACGTAAAGTAATGTTTTCTGCAGCAACACCAGCTGTGGCTGAACTTCCATATTGAAGCGCCGGGCGGTGTTAAACAGGTTCAACAGAACATGGCCAAACGATATTTCAGCCAGCGGTTTTTCGAAGATAGGTTCGCAGACCGTACGGATAGCAAACTCAAACTCTTCTACATTGGTGTCCGCGGGAACCCAGCCTGAATCGACGTGCAGCTCGGCCACCTTGCGGTAATCACGGTTGAAGAAGGCAATAAAGTTTTCTGCCAGATAGCGTTTATCTTCTTTGTTCAGCGAGCCCACAATACCGCAGTCAATCCCGATGTACTGAGGGTTCTCCGGATGGTCGTAGCTGACGAAAATATTGCCCGGATGCATATCCGCATGGAAGAAGCTGTCACGGAAGACCTGGGTGAAAAAGACCTGCACGCCTCGCTCGGCCAACAGCTGCATGTTGGTGCCCTGTGCGTTCAGCGCGTCAACATCGGAGACCGGGATCCCGTAAATCCGCTCCATCACCATCATGTTTTCGCTACAGTAATCGGAGTAGACCTCCGGTACATAGAGCATCGGGCTGTCTTCAAAGTTGCGTCGTAGCTGAATGGCGTTTGCCGATTCACGCAACAGGTTGAGTTCATCCAGCAGCGTTTTTTCGTATTCGCGAACCACTTCCTGCGGTCGCAAACGGCGGCCGTCGGGTAACAGCCGTGGCACCCAGCGCGCCAGGCGGTAGATAAGCTTCATGTCCGCTTTGATCACCGGCACGATGTCCGGGCGGATCACCTTGATAACGACCTCTTTGCCGTTCGCTTTCAGGCGTGCGGTATGCACCTGCGCAATCGAGGCTGACGCCAGTGGTTCAATAGAAAAATCATCAAACCATGCTTCGACGGGCAGACCGCCCATCGCCTGCTCAATCTGCTGCTTAGCTAGTTGACCATCAAACGGCACCACACGATCCTGCAACAGCGCGAGCTGATCGGCAATGTGCGGCGGAAACATGTCGCGGCGGGTGGAAAGCATCTGGCCGAACTTGATCCACACCGGTCCCAGCTCCTGTAGCGCCAGGCGTAAACGTTCACCGAGTGGTTTGTCTTTATGGCGATTCGGCATCCAGAACAGCGTCCGCCGCCAGAGGCGTAGCGGGAGCGTAATACGCATCCTGGGAATGAGCTCATCAAGCCCGTAACTCAAAAAGGTGCGGATAATAAGATACAGGCGCCGTAATTCTCCTGGCGTCATTTGCCCTCCAGCGTTTCCAGCCGTTTTTCCAAAGCAGCAAGGGTGCGTTCTATCGCGGCCGTCTCTTCACCAAACCAGGCCATTTCCAGCGGTCCCGGTGCCAGACGCCACTCTTCGGTCAGCGCATCAGCAACATAGCGCTGCTGGCGCTGCGCACCGTGCAACAGAAAGCGAGCCCCGGTACGAAACAGTTTACTGAAACCTTCCGCGACGATATCGCCGGTATAGGGTGCCAGTAACTCCGCGGGATCGAACTCTGCCAGGTCGCATAATGCCACCGTGTTCTGCACCACCTGCAGATCGCCCTGCACTTCCAGGTCACCGCTGCGAATAAGTGCGGTCAGCTGTTGACGATTACGCAGCTGCGGCAACACGCTAAGACGAGTCATCACGGTACAGTCGGCATCGCCTTCCCAGGCCCCCAGCACGTCGATCTGGCGTTCACTGAAAACCAGCACGACCGGCGCCGACAGCTCTTTGAGCTCAACGCGCAGCACTTTCCCCAGCAGACGCTGGCGTGCAGGTTTTAACGCTTTGTCACGCCAGAGAAAAGTATTGAGGGTGGTTTCAATGCCAGCGGTGACCAGTGGTTTGAAAGGCATACGCTCCCTCCTGTCAGAACTTATAGCCGCGGTGCAACGCAACGATACCTGCCGTCAGGTTGTAGTAGTCAACGCTTTCAAAACCGGCGTCTTGCATCATGGATTTCAGGGTGTCCTGATTCGGATGCATCCGGATAGATTCAGCCAGGTAGCGATAGCTTTCACCATCTTTCGCGACCAGTTCCCCTACGCGCGGCAGCACATGGAAGGAGTAGGCATCATAGGCTTTGCTGAGCGGCTCAATGATCGGCTTCGAGAATTCCAGCACCAGCAGGCGTCCGCCTGGCTTCAGTACGCGATACATGGAACGCAGCGCTTTGTCTTTATCCGTGACGTTACGTAAACCGAACGAAATCGTGATGCAGTCAAAGGTGTTATCAGCAAACGGCAGCGCTTCTGCGTTCGCCTGAACGTACTCTACGTTGCCGACGATACCGATATTACGCAGCTTTTCGCGGCCCATTTTTAACATTGAGTCGTTGATATCGGCCAGCATAACGCGACCCGTTTCACCCACCAGACGGGAGAACTTCGCCGTCAGGTCACCGGTGCCCCCCGCCAGATCCAGCACAGTCTGGCCACGGCGCACGCCGCTGCAATCAATGGTGAAACGCTTCCACAAGCGATGAATACCGAACGACATCAGATCATTCATAACATCATATTTCGCGGCCACAGAATGGAATACATGTGCCACCATGTCCGCCTTCTGCTCTTTGGCTACCGTCTGAAAACCAAAGTGCGTCGTTTCTTGTGAATCCTCAACCATCTCAATGCCTGCTTATCAAGAAAATGTTCGTCGAGTGTAACAGATTCAGCGCATTTCCCATACGCTTCAACGTGGCGTAGAGGGCTCTGCAGACATCTTCTGGTGGGCCGGTTCGGAGATAAATTCGTTATCTTCCAGCGCGTTTTCGTCCTCTTCAGAACGATATTCATCATCCTGGGCGGTCGCCTGTTCAACTAAATCAGGATTAATCTCGCGTTTGATCTCCACGCCCAGTTCACGGAAGGACTCGGCTTGCGCCAGCAGGTTGCCGCGCCCGGAGGCCAGCTTTTTCATCGCCTGGCGATAGTTATCCTGCGCTTTGTCGAGGCTCTGCCCGATGGCCGACATATCGTCGACGAACAGCCGCATTTTGTCGTACAGGCGCCCTGCGCGCTCGGCGATTTTCTGCGCATTGCGGCTCTGGTGCTCATAGCGCCAGAGGTTGGCAATCGTGCGCAGCGCCACCAGCAGCGTGGTCGGGCTGACCAGCATGATGTTGTGTTTCAGCGCTTCGGTGATCAGTTCAGGTTGACGGTCTATCGCCAACAGGAACGCCGGCTCAACGGGGATAAACATCAGGACATAATCGAGCGAACGCAGGCCCGGCAGCTGTTGATAGTCTTTACGCCCCAGCAGACGAATATGGTTACGCACCGAGGCGATATGTTCCTGCAGCGCCGCCTCACGGGTGTAATCATCTTCGGCATTGAAATAGCGCTCGTAGGCGACAAGGGTCATTTTGGCGTCAATGACCACGTCTTTCCCCTGCGGCAGACGGACAATCACATCAGGCTGCATGCGCGCACGGCCTTCCGTTTCGATGCTCACCTGAGTCTGATACTCGTAGCCTTCGCGCAGCCCGGATGCCTCCAGCACGCGGGTTAACACCACTTCCCCCCAGTTACCCTGGGTTTTGTTATCCCCTTTGAGCGCCCGGGTCAGGTTCAGCGCTTCCTGCGCCATCTGGGCATTCAGCTGCTGCAGGTTGCGAATTTCATGTGCCAGGGTATGCCGCTCGCGCGCCTCCTGACCAAAACTGTCCTGCACCTGGCGGCGGAAACCGTCCAGCTGTTCACGCAACGGTGTCAGCAGGCCATGCAGGCTCTGGCGGTTCTGTTCATCCACGCGCCGGTTGCTGTGCTCAAAAATGCGGTTTGCCAGGTTTTCAAACTGCTCGCTCAGGCGCTGCTCACTATTTACCATCTGGCGGATTTTATCTTCCGCGTGCATGCGGGTGGATTCAAGGCGAGTGGTGACCTCACGGAGGTCGGCCTCCAGCGAGGTGTTGATTTCACGCAGGCTGCGCAGCTCGTTATTCAGCAGTTCGCACTCGTCGCGCCAGTGGGCCTCCTGCACCAGTTGCTGGCGTGCGGCACTGAGCTCGATATCCAGCTCACGACGCTCTTCGATCAGATCGGCACGGATTTGGTCGGCTCTGGCTTTGGTTGCCAGCCATCCAGCAACCAGCCCGACGGCCAGCGCCACGATGGCACTTATCATAATCGAGATATCCACAACGCCCCCTGCGGCAACGGCTTACGGCACAAAAATAGAATTGTGCTGTACAAACGTCCAGTTGAAAAGAAATTTCCTGCGAGGCGCTGCGCAAAAAAGAAAGGCCGGAATATCCGGCCTGGTATTAAGAGAGGGGAAACTACAGCAGGCGACGAGCCGCTTCCACCACGATTTTTACCGCATGGCTTTCGGTTTTCTTCATGGTTTCGGCATTCGGAATTTCCTGCTGGGTACGGTTCACGATAACCCCGGCCACCATCCCGGCGCGCAGGCCCTGGCTGGCGCACATGGTCAGCAGCGTCGCCGATTCCATTTCGTAGTTCATCACGCCCATTGACTGCCACTCTTCCATCGAGCCTTTGAAGCGGTTAACGACGCGACCAGAGAACGTGTCGTAACGCTCCTGGCCTGGGTAGAAGGTATCAGACGATGCTGTTACGCCAATATGCGTGGTCGCGCCGATCGATTTCGCCGCGTCAACCAGCGCAGTGGTGCACGCAAAGTCAGCTACTGCCGGATATTCCATGGGGGCAAAGTGCAGGCTCGCGCCGTCAAGGCGCACGGATGCCGTGGTCACCAGCACGTCGCCGACATTGATGTGCGGCTGGATTGCGCCGGTGGTGCCGATACGCAGGAAAGTACGAACCCCCAGCTGAGCCAGTTCTTCAACGGCGATGGAGGTGGACGGGCCACCGATACCGGTGGAGCACACGATAACCGGCTTGCCGTCGAGCTCGGCACGCCAGGAGGTAAATTCGCGATGAGATGCCAGCTTAACCGGCTTATCCATCAGCGCGGCGATCTTTTCCACACGCTCCGGATCGCCAGGGACGATAGCCAGCGTAGCCCCTTGTAAATCGTTTTTGGTGAGGCCGAGATGAAAAACATCAGACTTAGACATAAAAAACTCCTCTGTGGGTCGAATTATCAGCAGAAGCAAAACGGTACTTTACAGAAGCTATCCGCATAGTTTTGTGATGCCAATCACTACAGATGAAAATCATTGCAATTATTTTCCATTAAAAAGTGATAAACATCACATTAACAAGTTATATTCACCGAGCCTGAACAAAAGATAGTCTGTTTGAGGCAGTGTGGTTGGTTAACGTCCGGTCGATAACGTCTATACCCGTCATGCTTCAAGCTGCAAAGGTGTTGGCTGCATCACACACCCAGTCACTTACCTGTGTAAGCTCCTGGGGATTTACGGCCTTGCCGCCTTTATGCAACTTGCCGTATTTAGGGTCTATAGTTATCGGTGCGCTAATAATTAAAGGGTACGGAGAATACCATGACCACAACCAAGCAACCTGGCTTTGCGCCTGCAGCCACGCCGCACGCTTCTACCGCTGTTCATACCTCGGAGGAGAGCATTATCACCGGCGAAACATCGATCCCGACTCAGGGAGAGAACATGCCGGCGTACCACGCTCGTCCGAAAAACGTTGATGGCCTGCTGCCGGTCGTTATCGTTGTGCAGGAAATTTTCGGCGTTCATGAACATATCCGCGACATTTGCCGCCGTCTGGCACAGGAAGGATATCTGGCTATCGCACCAGAACTCTATTTCCGCCAGGGCGATCCCAATGATTACACCGACATCCCCACGCTGTTCCAGGAACTGGTCAGCAAAGTGCCGGATGCTCAGGTACTGGCAGACCTTGACCATGTTGCCAGCTGGGCCGCGCGTCACGAAGGCGATGCCCATCGGCTGTTGATTACCGGTTTCTGCTGGGGTGGTCGTATCACCTGGCTGTATGCTGCGCACAATCCGCAGCTGAAAGCGGCGGTGGCCTGGTACGGGAAACTGGTGGGCCAGAAAACCCTGAACACGCCAAATTATCCGGTGGATATCGCGGTCGATCTCAACGCGCCGGTTCTGGGCCTGTACGGCGCTAAAGATGCCAGCATTCCGCAGGATACGGTGGAAACCATGCGTCAGGCGCTTCGTGCCGCCAACGCCAAAGCGGAGATCATCGTCTACCCGGAAGCCGATCACGCCTTTAACGCCGATTATCGCGCCAGCTACCATGAAGAGTCAGCCAAAGACGGCTGGCAGCGCATGCTGGCATGGTTTGCCCAGTACGGCGGCAAACGCGCTTAAGCTGCTACCGGTTGCCGATATGGTGATGAATCATATCGGCAATCGTCCCGTCATCGAGCCATCTTGCCAGACAATCACGGATAAAAGCGTAGTGCTGGAGCCGGGTACGCGGTACGCAAATCGCCTGCTGTATCTGACTGAAGCTATCGGGCAGGACGCGAAGCTGCGGGTATTGCTGCGCCACTCTGCAGAGCGGCTGACGAATGCCCGCGACCATATCCCCCTCACCGTCGATAAACGCGCGAATCGCCTCCTGGGACGTGGTGTACTGCCGCATCGTCGCCTGCTTTAGGGTTCGAATCAGATACAGCTCATAGGCAGCTCCCTTACCGACGTTAATCGTCACCCCAGGCTTGTCCATCTCTTGCACAGAGCGAATCTCATTGTCATCCCTGACCAGCAGGGTGCTTTCAATGGTGATATAGGGCCGGGTGAAGCACAGCGCATCTTCCCGAGCGGGGTCTATCGCCAGGAAGGCAATATCCCACTGATCCTGCAGGGCGGCTTCCACCACTTTCCCGGCCGTGGGCCAGGTGATAAACCGCGCCTCGTGACCGCATTCAGCGGCCAGCTTTTTGGCGAGGGCGACGGAGATCCCACCCGGAGTGTTATCTGGCAATACGGTGGCGAGAACCGGGTTCCCGAGATTAATAGCAAAACGTAAAGTGCCCGTTGAGTCGTCGTGCCCGGTCATCGTTCGCTCCCGGAAATGATTGGTTTCTGTGGTGCCGCTAAGCGTAGCCCAGCCGGGAAGATTTCGCAGGCGCGTTGCCGGGCTTTTTCCGTCGTGCTGGGGCTACGACCAGCAACATTTTTTGTACTTTCGACCGCTCCCGCACGGGCAGGGGTCGTTGCGCTTCGCCGCCGTCGGCGCCTGCTGAGCCTCGCTTGCCAGCCACTGCGCGATCGCTGACGGCGGGTAGCCATTTTCCTGCAGCTGCTGCCAGACGTTCATATACGGAGTGATATGTTTGAAAAAGTGCTTATAGCCCGCACACAGGTAGTTGTGGCCCGGATGGCCACCCGGCGAGACCGCGAACCGGTGTTTCGGGCAGCCGCCGTGGCACACCGGACGAAATTCGCAGCGGCGGCAGTCTGTAGTTAAGCGCGCTTCTTTAGCCTGCCCGAAGGCAATTGCCTGTTCGCTATGGTTAAGCTCATGGATGGTCTGCTGATGAATATTGCCCAGCTTATGTTCCGGGTAGACAAAATGGTCGCAGTTATAGAGATCGCCATTTGATTCGAGGGCGAAAGCGTGGCCGCAGGTTGCCGAATGGACACAAAGCACCGGCGGTTGTCCGGTCCAGGCCGCCATAGCCACATCGAACATCTGCACAGAGACACGTTCAACATCACGCCGGACCCACAGATCGAAAATCTGGCAGAGGAAGTCGCCAAACTGCCACGACGGTACGGTCCACGGGGCAAGCCTTGCCGCGCTTTCGCCGGGCAGCACCAGTTGCAGCGCCGACGAGGCATCATTGCTCAGACGCTCAACCAGAGGAATAAACTGAATATAGCGCGAGCCTGCCGCGACCAGGAATTCATACACCTCCAGGGCATGCTCAACGTTGTGTTTGCCGACGACGGTTAAGGTATTAAATTCAACGTGATGAGCTTTGAGCAGCGCCATCGCCGCCATGACGCGATCGTGGGTTCCCTTTCCGGCCCGGTTCACACGATACTGGTTATGCAGCGGCGCGGGGCCATCTATCGACAGGCCAATCAAAAAATGATGTTCGGCAAAAAAACGTGCCCAAGCGTCATCCAACAGCATCCCGTTGGTCTGCAGCGCGTGCGTTATCTTTTTCCCGTTGGCATATTTGTCGCACAACGCGATGACGCGGCGGAAAAATGCCAACCCCATCATGGTCGGCTCACCGCCCTGCCAGGCAAAGGTCACGTTATCTCCCGACTGGGCGTCAATATGCTGACAAATATAGCGTTCCAGGGTCTCGTCAGACATCTGCCAGCGTGTATTACGCTCGGGATACAGCGCCTCTTTCTCCAGATAGAAGCAGTAAGTACAGTCGATATTACAGACCGATCCCGTGGGCTTCGCCATCACGTGGCATCCGGTGATTGTCATCGCAAATCTATCCTTATTATTACAGTCTGAGCAAAACCGGAAGCACCAGTGACAGGGCGACCAGGCTCAGGATGATGCTCAGCAGTCGCTTAATCAACAGCGAAGAATGGGTGGTCAGCTCGCGCTCCATGAGCGCCTGTTTTTGTCGACAGTAAGAGACCACCATCAGCACCACCGCCAGAGCAGCGGCGACGCCGCCAAGGGCAACCACCGCCATCTCGCCACGGGAAAACCCGCCGCGCGTCGCGGCCAGCGCGAGGAGCAACACGCAAAAAGTGGTTCTTTGCCAGGAGAGCGCGGTGCGCTCCGGCTGAAGTCCTGGGTCACGAGGCCGAGGTGTTATCGTCATCGCAGTAACAGCACCGCATGCATCAGCAAGATGGCGATCGCCAGCCCGCTACTGAGCCAGATAAGCATTCTGGGATAGGCTAAATCAGCGCCGTTACGCATCGCGCGTTCGTTGCCAGCCCAGCGTCGATACGCATACCAGGCCAGCATCGCCGCCGTGAGGCTTAAGCCGCTGACCAGTAGCTCACGGGCATGCGCGGGGGCGAAGTTTGTCGCCAGCTGGTCGATGCCAATCGCCGCCGCCATAAAGGCCAGCGCGGTGCGGATCCAGGCAAGGAACGTCCGCTCATTCGCCAGCGAAAAACGATAATCCGGCGCCTTCCCCTGGCTTAGCCATTTCATCGGCTGTTCTCGACAATATACTGGTAGCAGCTGGCGATATGCCTGGCGATGCCAAACTCCACCAGCTCGCCCCGGTCGTTATAGCCTTTACGGGTTTTCACCAGCAGCGGCTCCGAGGCGCTAATCTGCAGAATGGCGCAGTCGCTTTCCGTCGGCAGCTCCGCGGTAATCACATCCTGAAAGCTTTCAATATTTTCGTTATTTTTCTCCAGCATGCTGTACAAACCGCCGTCGAAGGTTTCCAGCGTCAATGTCCCCAGTCGCGGGGTCAGCCAGATATAGTTCACCTGAGCAGGCAGCTCATTTTGCCGGAAGATGGTGCGGGTCAGACGATAGATCATGGCATCAGACGCCAGGCCAAACTCACGTGCGATCGGCTCAGGCGGCAGCAGTTGCTCCAGCTTCAGGTTATTACGCGAGATAGGATGTTGCTGCTGCCCATCCACTAAGCGAATGCGGGTTTTGACTCCCTGTTTCTCAGAGGTGCTGATCACCATCGTACCGATACCCGCCTGGCGCTTTACCAGCCCTTTCGCGACCAGTTCAGCCAGCGCACGGCGCGCGGTGATCCGGCTGACGCCAAACAGCTCTTCAAACTCCGCTTCCGTGGGCAGCACATCATTTTTTTTGTAGGTGCCGGTTTTCAACCTCTCCAGCAGGATGTCGTATAGCTGGGCGTATAAAGGTTTCGCGCCCCGGGAATAATCCAGCTCTTCTTTCATCTACTTCTACTCCTTTTTCCCCGGCCGTCGCCGGGGATACCACTCAGTCCAGTCGCATTTCTAACGCCATCTTATAGTACACGTTCTGATGCTGCTCCTGCGGAACCTGGTTATGCACGAAAGCCCACAGATTTTCCCGATCCCAGTCGACCCGACAGGCCGCCTGTAGCTTCTGTGCCAAATCGCTCTGCCCGCTCCCTTCCAGATGCTGCAGCAGCGCAAACAAGCCATAACGGACCTGTGGCGCAAACCCGGCCAGCTCGGGCAGGATATTCGGGTCTAGCCCCAGCAGCGCCGCCGGTAACCCGCTCAATCCATAGCGTGGATAGAGTTCAGCAGGGGCATCGCTTTCCCGCATCATCGCAATCATGTGCTCACTCAGTTGCTGCGCCATGCTTTCGTCACGACATTGCGACAGCTGCGCCGGGTCCGCCACCCTGTCATACAGGCGGTGGCCGAAACGATCGGCACCTCTGGTCATCACAGACTCTGCCGGG
The DNA here is from genome assembly GCF_051131745.1 of Klebsiella sp. R390. Classification (NCBI taxonomy): domain Bacteria; kingdom Pseudomonadati; phylum Pseudomonadota; class Gammaproteobacteria; order Enterobacterales; family Enterobacteriaceae; genus Klebsiella; species Klebsiella sp. R390. The sequence continues at coordinate 2,486,229 of NZ_CP180445.1, forward strand.
ATCTTCATCACCGGACAGCCCTTGGTGAAAGAGAATGGCGGATGCAGCGTCGCCTTCTCAAGTTCCTGCGGCGTAAAACGGCGATTGATACGGGTCGGCATCAACGTGTACTCATACAGGCCATCAATACCCTGCTCCACGGGCGAGCGCATATAGACATAGCGGCCATCGGTAATGTTGATATGACAGCCATGGTAGCCAAACAGCGCGTAGTCCCGCACCGGCGTATCGTCGAGCAGCGTCGGAAGTAATGACCGACCCTGCATATCCGCCGGTTTATCCAGCCCGAAGTAATCCAGCAGCGTCGCCGGGAGATCGATGGTCTGTGCCAGCGACTGCCGCGATTCTCCTGCACCACCGCACTGGGGATGCCAGATAAAGCAGGGAATATTCGCCACTTCGTTATACAGCGGCATAATATTTTTACCCCACCACTCATGCTCACCAAGCAAAAAGCCGTGGTCGGTATTGACGATAAGCATGGTGTCCTGCCAGAGATCGTAACGATCCATATAATCCAGCACCTTGCCGACATAGGCGTCTACCATGGTCAGAAGCGCCATATAATACTTCTGGATCAGGCCCTTGCGCTCATCGGTTTCGGTCACAAAGTAGTAAGGCGGCCAGCCGTCAAACTGTGACGGATCGTCGATCCCGTACATTTTCAGGTATTTTTCCGGCACGAAAAACGGCTCATGCGGATCGAAACATTCCAGCTGCAGGAACCAGTTATCGCTGGCATGGTTGGTCTCAAGAAACTCGAGTCCCTTGCCGATCGTCCGGGCCAGATGATGATCCTCTTCATTCTGCATAAACTGGACGTTGATCTGATGCTGGACCCGGCTGGCAATTCGCCGCTGCTTGATCTCGCCTGGTTCACCGGACTCATACCGATACTCTGGTTTTTCCACGACACCTTTCCAGGCGTCGCCTTCCTGACCACGCACAAACTCAAAGGTGCTGTAGCGCGAATGATAGGTCGCGCCACCATCGCGCCAGTAGTGCTTATGGTCGGTGACCAGGTGGCTATGGATACCGTTTTTCTTCAGTATTTCCGGGACGGAATCATCAAACGGCTCCAGCGGCGACCAGCCACGGTGCAGAAAATTATAGCGCCCGGTATGCAGCTCGCGCCGGGCCGGCATGCAGGGCATACTCCCGACAAAGAAATTATCAAAACGTACCGTGCGTTCCCGCAGACGCTGAAAATTCGGCGTGATGGCGCGATCGCTGCCGTAAGCCGACAGCAACTGCTTATTCAACGAATCAAACATCAACATTATGGCTTTCATGCTTTACTCCTTTACCTCTCTCACGCCGTTTCTTTGTCATAACCACGGATTTTGCCGACGATATACGTCAACACAAAAGCGGCGGTACAACCGGTCAACCACGCCATGATGTACTGCAAATATTTACCGTCGGCGATCAACGGCAACGCGGACAGCCCGGCGGCGCCAATGCCGTTGGTTGTGACACCCAATAGCACCACCATCACGCCGCCAAATCCCGCCCCGATCGAGCCGGTGATAAAAGCAAAGCCAGCGGGAATGTTAACGCCGAAAATGGTTGGCTCACCGACGGCCAGAATGGAGGTAGGAATGGCGCCTTTGGCTATTTTCTTCATGACCGGATCGCGGGTCAGCATCAGTACCGCTGTCGCCGCCCCCACCATCCCGGCATTGGACATAATCTGGATCGCGAACAGCGGTGCATGGCCGGTGGCATTAATCATTTCGATATGGACCGGGAACAGGCCATGATGCAGGCCCAGCGAGATTAAGAACGGAAAGAGCGCCGAGAGCACAAAGCCTGCGGCAATGCCGCCGCCGGAAAGCAGACCGTTCAGCCCATGCAGAATGCCGTCGGAGATGATTCCGGCCACCGGCATAATGACGAACAACAGCGCTGCTGCCATCACCACCACTACAATCGTCGGCGTCACCACCACATCGACAATATCCGGCACGATCCGCCGCACCCGTTTTTCCAGCAGGCACATCAGCCAGGCGCAGAAAATCACGCCAATCAGCCCCCCCTGGCCCGGCACCAGCCCAAAGGCGGTCAGCTGCGGCAGCATCGTCACGCCACCTAACAGGCCGCCCATGATCGCATTGCCGCCAAACTCTTTTGCCGCCGACATACCGGTATAAATTGCGAGGAAGCCAAATAGCGCTTTCGAGACAATATCGAGAAACTGACTGAGTCCAAGCAGGTGCCGCTGATCGAGTACCACCTGGGTCGGCGAGAGATCGCCCAGCGCGACAACGTGATTCGCCAGGGCCCAGGAGGCCGCCGAATTCACAATGACGTTATTGATGCCCATCAGAATACCGGCCGCAATGAGCGACGGCAGAATGGGAACGAAAATATTAGCAATGTGTTTAAGAATGATTTTGGTTCGGGTCTGCTTTTTGGCTTTTTCCCGCGCCAGCGTCGCCCTTTGTTCCACCTCACTCAGCGCGGCCCCACCGGGCTGAGCCTCACCGACGGGCTGTTTCTTCAACATGTCGTTAATCACATCCGCGACTTTTGTCGACTTGCCCGGCCCGACAATCACCTGCAAGGTGTCGTCTTCCACCACCCCCAGCACGCCGTCGATACTTTTCAGCGCCGCGATATCAACCTGCGACCGATCGCCGATAGTCATCCGTACCCGAGTCATACAGTTGGTGACATGTTGTAAATTCAACAGGCCACCGCAGTGCTTCACAATTGCGCTTCCTACCTGGTTGTAGTCCATACCGACGTTCCTTTTATTATTTTGGCGGCAATTGTTATAACAATATAATGATATCACATTTGTGAGTGAGCTCATAAAATAGCCTGTCGATTATCCGAATTTGCGGCAGAGGTCAGCGCGAGGAAAAGAAGAAAAAAGCAAAAAAAAGAGGAGGCACGGGGCCTCCTCTGGGGGATAGATGAGCTTAGGTCATTACGCCTGACGCAGGTTCTGTGCAGCTTTTACCATGTTAGCCAGCGCCGCGCGGGTTTCCGGCCAACCGCGGGTTTTCAGGCCGCAGTCCGGGTTCACCCATAGACGTTCTGCCGGGATACGCTGCGCCGCTTTCTCCAGTAGCGCCTCAATCCACTCCACGCTGGGAACGTTCGGCGAGTGAATGTCATACACCCCCGGCCCGATTTCGTTCGGGTATTCGAACTCTTCAAACGACTCCAGCAGCTCCATATCAGAACGTGACGTCTCAATGGTAATCACGTCCGCGTCCAGGGCGGCGATGGAATCCATGATGTCGTTGAACTCGCAGTAACACATGTGGGTGTGGATCTGGGTATCATCCTGCGCTACCGCGGCATTGATGCGGAACGCTTCGACGCCCCACTGCAGATAGGCATCCCAGTCGCTGCGTTTGAGCGGCAGGCCTTCGCGCAGCGCCGGCTCATCAATCTGGATGATGCCGATGCCGGCGGCTTCCAGATCCGCCACTTCGTCACGCAGCGCCAGCGCAATCTGCTTGGCGATGGTTTCACGGCTGACATCTTCACGCGGGAAGGACCAGCACAAAATGGTTACCGGACCGGTCAGCATGCCCTTCACCGGTTTGTCAGTCAGCGATTGCGCATACTTCGCCCACTCCACGGTAATGGCTTCCGGGCGGCTGACATCCCCGATCACCACCGGCGGCTTCACGCAGCGGGAACCGTAACTCTGTACCCAGCCGTTCTGGGTGAAGATAAAGCCGTCCAGGTGTTCACCGAAGTACTCCACCATGTCATTGCGCTCGGCTTCGCCGTGCACCAGCACGTCCAGCCCCAGGCGCTCCTGCTCAACGATCGCCTGCTTAATATGTTCAGCAATACCGGTACGGTAGTTGCCGGCATCCAGATTGCCTTTTTTGAAGTCCAGACGCAGGCCGCGGATCTCGGTCGTCTGCGGGAAGGAGCCGATGGTGGTGGTTGGCCACGCCGGCAGGTTGAAGCGGGCACGCTGTGCCTCGGCACGCTCGGCGTACGGGCTATTGCGCTGGCTGTCCTTAGCGGTTATGGCCGCCAGACGTTTTTCCACCGCCGCGTTATGGACCCGGGTCGAGTGGCGACGGGCCTGAATCGGCGCGCTCCACGCCTCCAGCGCTGCTGTATCACCACTGTTCAGGGCGTCGCGCAGCAGGGACAGCTCTTCACATTTTTGCAGCGCAAAGGCAAACCAGCTTTTCACTTCCGCATCGAGGCGAGTTTCAACGCTCAGGTCGATCGGGCTGTGCAGCAGGGAGCAGGAAGAGGCAATCCACAGCGGGCGTTTGCCGACGAGACCTTTAATCTGCGCGTACTTCTCCGTCAGGTCGGCGCGCCAGACGTTACGACCGTTGATCAAGCCCGCAGAGAGCAGCCAGTCGGCTGGCAGACGCTGGTGCAGCGCCGCTACCTCATCTTTACCGTGCACCAGGTCAACGTGCAGGCCCTGAACCGCCAGCTCGGTAATCGTCCCGAGGTTCGCGGTGATGCCTTCAAAGTAGGTGGTCAGCAGCAGCTTAACCTGGCCTGAGAGCGCGTCATACGCTGGCTTGAACGCGTCCAGCCACGCCTGCGGCAGCTCCAGCACCAGCGCCGGCTCATCAATCTGTACCCACTCAATGCCGCGTTTTGCCAGCTCCGCCAGCACCTGCTGGTACACCGGCAGAATGTCGTTCAGCAGGGTCAGGCGGTCAAACGGCTCGCCTTTCACTTTGCCAAGCCACAGATACGTCACCGGGCCAAGCAGTACCGGTTTCACCTTGTGACCAAGCGCCAGCGCTTCGTCCACCTCATCCAGTAGCTGCGTCCAGGTCAGCGCAAATGCCTGACCTTTGCTGAATTCCGGCACCATGTAGTGGTAGTTGGTGTTAAACCATTTGGTCATTTCCGCCGCTGCCGCCGGTTCACCGGTTGGCGCTCGGCCACGGCCAATGCGGAACAGCGTATCGATATCGACGGATCCGTCTTTGTTCTGATGACGAGCCGGCACGTTACCCAGCAGCAGGCTGGTGGTCAGAACATGGTCGTACCAGGCGAAATCCCCGACCGGCAGCAGGTCAACGCCCGCCTGCTTCTGCTGCTCCCAATGACGGGCGCGCAGCTCGCGCCCCACCGCCAGCAATGCTTCACGGGTCGAATTGCCCGCCCAGTAGCTCTCTTGTGCTTTTTTCAGCTCGCGACGAAGGCCAACGCGAGGGAAACCGAGGGTGTGATTAATAATTGTCATTTTTAAGACCTCAATATTTTGAATCCGAAGAAAAACGCTAAATATTTCGTCTTGCAGGAAGCCGGCAACGATGCGCATCCCCAGGAGCTTACTGAAGTAAGTGACTGGGGTAAGCGAGGCAGCCAACGCATCTGCAAGTCGAAATATGACGAGTTTAGACGTCCAGATGTTTACACATCCATAATTGAAGGTTACTGTATCTTCCTCAAGCGCAACATTTTCATGCCGAAGTGAAGGACTTTCATGATCGAAATTAAACACCTGAAAACGCTACAGGCGTTGCGGAACAGCGGGTCGCTGGCAGGCGCTGCGGCAGCCCTGCATCAAACCCAGTCCGCCCTGTCCCACCAGTTCAGCGATCTGGAACAACGCCTTGGCTTCCGCCTGTTTGTGCGTAAAAGTCAGCCCCTGCGCTTCACGCCGCAGGGAGAAATCCTGCTGCAGCTAGCAAATCAGGTGCTGCCGCAAATCACTCGCGCGCTGCAGGATTGCCACGAACCGCTGCAAACACGCCTGCGCATCGCCATCGAGTGCCATAGCTGTATTCAGTGGCTCACTCCGGCGCTGGAGAATTTCCGCGCCCGCTGGCCACAGGTCGAAGTGGATTTCCATTCTGGCGTCACCTTCGACCCGCAGCCGGCCCTCCAGCAAAGCGAGCTGGATCTGGTAATGACCTCCGATATCCTGCCGCGCAGCGGCCTGCACTATTCGCCAATGTTTGATTATGAAGTGCGTCTGGTCCTCGCGCCGGAGCATCCGCTGGCAGCGAAAACCCGCATTTCGCCGGAGGACCTGGCGACAGAGTTGCTACTGATTTATCCGGTTCAGCGCGGTCGCCTGGATATCTGGCGCCATTTCCTGCAGCCAGCCGGGATCAGCCCGCAGCTGAAGAGCGTCGACAATACGCTGCTGTTGATTCAGATGGTTGCAGCACGCATGGGCATCGCTGCCCTGCCGCACTGGGTGGTAGAAAGTTTTGAGCGCCAGGGTCTGGTGGTCACCAAAACCCTGGGCGAAGGACTGTGGAGCCGACTGTACGCCGCGGTGCGCGACGGCGAGCAGCGTCAGCCGGTGACCGAAGCGTTTATTCGCTCAGCGCGGAACCACGCTTGCGATCATTTGCCGTTTGTCCGGAGTGCGGAGCGACCCAACGGCGATGGACCCACAGTGAGGCCAGGATCACCAGAGCACCAATAATAAAGCTCGGCCAGTGAGGCTGCTCCTGCCAGATGGCGAGGTTAACCAGCAGCCCGGCCGGCACATGCACGTTGTTCATGATACCCAAGGTGCCGGCATCCACCTGCGTCGCCCCGTAGTTCCACATAAAGTAGCCAAGTCCCGACGCCACCACGCCCAACCACACCAGCACGCTCCACTGTAGCGTCGTGGTCGGCAGCCGTTGCGGGTTGCCGAGCATCAGCCAGGCCGCCACCGCCACCAGCAACGCGCCCATATAGAACCAGGCAAAGGCATTATGCTGCGGCATCGGACGCAGCTCCATCAGCCGCTTATAGCCGACCATGCCGATAGCAAAGCTGAGGTTCGACAGCTGAACCAGCAGCAGGCCGGTCCAGAAATGATCGCTCACTTTGTCATAGCGAATAATCGCCGCGCCCAGCACCGCCAGCCCGGCGCTCAGCAGGTATCCCCAGCGCAGCTTACGCCCGCTGATCAGATCATAAATCAGCGTGATATAGAGCGGCGTGAAGACGGTAAACAGCAGAAATTCAGAGACCGTCAGGTACACATAGGCGCGGAAAGCCAGCAGATACATGATGCCCAGCTGCATCGCGCCGACCAGCATGTAGAGCACAATGGTCCGCGGCGATTGCCCACGGGTGCGCAGAAACGGCAGGAACACCAGCGCCGCCAGTCCTACACGCATCAGCACGGAGAAGTAGCTATCGACGCTACCCGCCAGGTATTCGCCTATCAGGCTAAAGGAAAAGGCCCACAGGATAGTGGTGATAATCAGTAGCGCCACAATGAATGTCTCTCAGGAAGAAGAGCACTCATTGTAGCGGAGAGTTCGGTTGACAACTGAACAATAAAAGAACAGTCGTCAATCCATATCAGGCGAGGTAGAGATTGCGCAGGTAGTGCGGCACCGCGTCGTCGGCGTTGCTGCCGATCACTTCCAGCTCCGGATGCAGGTCTTTCAGCCGCTGGTGCGCATTCATCATGATGCAGCCTTTGCCAGCCATCGACAGCATTTCCGCATCGTTCATGCCATCGCCAAAGGCGATGCAGTCTTTCAGACGATAGCCGAGCATTTTGGCGACCGCTTCCAGCGCATGCCCCTTAGACACACCGCCGGCCATCACTTCCAGACAGGTCAGGGTCGAGAAGCTGACGTTGACGCGATCGCCCCATCGCGCGTTGATCGCCTGCTCCAGCGGCAGCAGGTGCTCGTGATCTTCGCAGGTGAAGAACACTTTGCTGATCCCCTGCGGATCGAGTTCGCCCGCTTCATAGAGCTTGTAGTTGAAGACCGCTTCTTTGAAAAAGCGCATCTCTTCCGGACGATGGCGGTTCATATACCACTCATCTTCACGGTAGACGTTGGTCACTACTTTCGGGTCGTTACGCATCATCTCAAACAGATCGGCCGCGATATCGCGATCGAGGTTATGCGCAAAGATCTGCTGCCCGTCGCTATCGTGCACGCGCGCGCCGTTGGAGGTGATCATGTAGGATTTAATACCGAGATTATCGCGAATCTGCCCGACATCGATGTAATGGCGACCGGTAGCGAAGACAAAATTGATACCGCGCGCGGTCAACAGCTGCAGCGTCTCTTTTGCGTAGGGGGTTAAGTAGTGATCGGGAGAAAGCAGCGTGCCATCTAAGTCAGATGCAACAACCTGGTACATAAAAATTTTAACCTCTAAGCAGGGCGACGAGCATTTCGCCGGATTAAGAGCCTGACCTGGCAGACTCTAATTGTGTCGACTGAAAAAATCGACGATGGCATTCAGCGCGACTGAGCGCATGGCGTCCTTTTCAAAAAGGATCTCATGGTATGCCCCTTCTATGACAAGTGGCTTATTACCTTCGCAGGGATGACCTGCTGCGGCACGACGTTCGCAATAGCGCTCGTGCATGCGGTTATCGACAACCCGTTCTTCTTCAGCCTGCAATAACAATGTCGGGGTGGCGTCTTTCTCAACGCCCGCCAGCGCTTCTTCGCCGGCCAGCACGCCCTCACGTACCCAGTGGTAGGTTGGCCCACCGACGCGCAGCTGCGGTTCATCAGCATAAAATCGCAGGTTACGCTGATAGCGTTGACGGCTGTGCGTCAGCACGTTGACGGAGAAGGGCAATGCCCGCCAGCGGCCGGTACCGAGCGCGTACTCTTCCCGAATGCGCTGATGGCCCTCAGCCCAGTCGAGAATATGCCGCACCATCCAGTCAGGGAAACGCATGACAATACCAAACATCGGGGCACACAGCGCAATCGCGTCGCAATGCGGCTGATGACGCTGCAAAAATAACGTGGCGATCGCGCCCCCCATCGAATGGCCGAGTATAAACCGTTTTCGCCAGTGACCGGGAGCGACTTCCTGCTGCCAGAGCGCAGCCAGATCGTCGACATAATCGCTAAAGCGCACCACGTGGCCGCGATGGCTGTCGTTGAGGATGCGTCCGGAACGTCCCTGACCGCGATGATCGATAATCATCACGTCAAAGCCGCTGTGGAACAGGTCATAAGCCAGTTCAGCGTATTTTACGTAGCTTTCAATACGCCCCGGGCAAATCACCACCACCCGATCGTTATCTTTGGCACAAAAGCGCACGAAGCGAACCGGGACATCATCTACGCCCCTGAATTCCGCTTCTTCCCGCTGACGCCAGAAATCGGTGAGTGGCCCCATCGTAAAAGCCGCAAACGCGTTTTCTCGCGTGTCCCACTCCTTTTGCTGCTTGAACATCGGGTTTACACCCCTGTTAACCACTGAAAATCGTTTTTTTATCGCGCATCAGACAATGCTTACACAATAGCGTATTGTGGCATAAAAACAGACAATCAGGGAGTTTCTCATGACGTTCGAGTGGTGGTTCGCCTATCTGCTGACATCTATCATTCTCAGCCTGTCACCGGGATCCGGGGCGATTAATACCATGACCACCTCAATCAACCATGGCTACCGTGGCGCGGCCGCCTCCATTGCCGGTTTGCAGGCCGGGCTGGCCATTCATATCGTACTGGTCGGGATTGGGCTGGGAACGCTGTTTTCCCGTTCGGTTCTGGCCTTTGAAGTGCTGAAATGGGCCGGGGCAGCCTATCTTATCTGGCTGGGTATTCAGCAGTGGCGGGCAGCAGGTTCGCTCAACCTCAACACCCTGGCGAAAGCACAAACACGCGGGAAACTGTTCCAGCGCGCGGTGTTCGTCAACCTCACCAACCCGAAAAGCATTGTCTTCCTGGCCGCGCTGTTCCCTCAGTTCATCACGCCGGATCAGCCCCAGCTCATGCAGTATCTGGTGCTGGGCGTCACGACCATCGTGGTGGATATCATCGTCATGATTGGCTACGCGACGCTGGCACAGCGGATTGCGGCATGGATTAAAGGTCCAAAACAGATGAAGGCCTTGAACAAGGTGTTCGGATCGTTATTTATGCTGGTGGGGGCGTTGCTGGCTTCCGCACGCCATGCCTGAGAAGTACGTCCCGGTTTGCCTGATGCAAACCGGGAAAGTCTGCACTTAACGTGAAATGATCAGATGAATACCGAAACCGGCAAACAGCGTACCGGCAATACCGTCGATCCATTTCGCCATTCGCTGATAACCACGACGCATGGTCGGTAACGCAAACAGGCTGGCGACGACGGTGAACCAGGCCAGGGTTTCAAGGACGATCAGCAGAAAAATGCCCCAGCGCTCGCCCGCGCCAACATCATCCCCGACAAACAGCGAGAACACGGAACCGAAGTAAATGATCGCCTTCGGGTTGGCGAGATTGGTCAGCAGCCCTTTCAGAAAGCTGCGCCCGCTGCGGGCCAGTTCAACCTGCGGTTCCGCCGCCGTGACGTCGCTTTTCTTCAGCGCACCACGCAGCATCTGATACCCCATCCAGCACAGATACAGGCCGCCGCCGACCATAATAATGGTGTGCAGCCAGGCCATTTTTTCGATAATCAGGTGCAGGCCAAGCAGCGCCACGCCCGCCCAGACCATGACGCCCACGGTAATGCCCAGCACGCCCATCATCGCCTCTTTACGAGAGCGGCTGACGGCGGTCTGCGAAACAAAGAAAAAGTCCGGACCTGGACTCATCAGCGCAATGATATGCACCAGCGCGACGGTGAGGAAAAGCATCAGCATGATTGAACCCTAATCTATCGGCAATTTTACTAGCAGGAATATAGTGAAGACCGAAACTATCCTGACACTTTTTTGTCCGGCTGACTACTCATCTTCACCATCGACATGGGCGCGGATCAGCGCCATAAACTCTTTACCGAAACGCTCCAGCTTCCGCGTACCCACGCCGTTGACGCTCAGCATCTCACCTGCGGTGATCGGCGATTGCTCGGCCATTTCAATCAGCGTCGCGTCGTTAAACACGACGTATGGCGGAATATTCTCTTCGTCGGCAATGGCCTTGCGTAACTTGCGCAGCTTGGCGAACAGCTTGCGATCGTAGTTGCCGCCGAAGGTTTTTTGCATTGCCTTCGGTTTGAGCGCCACGATACGCGGAACGGCAAGCTGCAGCGGCACCTCGCCACGCAGTACCGGGCGGGCCGCTTCGGTCAGCTGTAGCGCCGAATGCTGGGCGATATTTTGCGTCACCAGACCGAGATGAATCAGCTGGCGAATCACGCTCACCCAATGCTCGTGACTCTGATCGCGACCAATGCCGTATACCGGCAGCTTGTCATGGGCCATCTCGCGGATGCGCTGATTATTGGCCCCGCGCAGCACCTCAACCACATAGCCCATCCCGAAGCGCTGATTCACGCGGTAAATGGTCGACAGCGCCTTACGCGCGTCCATTAGGCCATCATACTGTTTCGGCGGGTCGAGGCAGATATCACAGTTACCGCACGGCTCCTGACGCCCCTCGCCAAAATAGTTCAGCAGCACCAGACGGCGGCAGGTTTGTGCTTCGGCAAATGCGCCCATCGCGTTGAGCTTATGCCGTTCAATATCCTGCAGCTGCCCGGCGGGTTTCTCCTCCAGGCAGCGGCGTAACCATGCCATATCGGCCGGATCGTAAAACAGCATTGCTTCCGCCGGCAGGCCATCACGCCCTGCGCGCCCGGTTTCCTGGTAATAGGACTCAATATTGCGGGGAATGTCGAAGTGCACCACGAAGCGGACGTTGGGTTTGTTGATCCCCATGCCGAAGGCAACGGTCGCGACGACAATTTGCAGGTCGTCGCGCTGGAATTTTTCCTGCACGTCCGCCCGAATGTCGTTTTCCAGCCCGGCATGGTAGGCCGCCGCGCTGATACCCCGGCTTTGCAGACGGGCGGCGGTATCTTCCACTTTCGAACGGCTGTTGCAGTAGATGATGCCCGATTTGCCACGCTGGTCCTGCACGTAGCGCATCAGCTGATCGAGCGGTTTAAACTTCTCCATCAGCATATAGCGGATGTTGGGGCGATCGAAGCTGCTGACCTGAATCAGCGGGTCGTTCAGCCCCAGCAGGCGTACAATATCGCGGCGGGTGGTGTCATCGGCGGTCGCCGTCAACGCCATAAACGGGATCTGCGGCATGCGCTGACGCAGCTGGCCCAGCGCGGCATACTCCGGGCGGAAGTCATGCCCCCACTGGGAAATACAGTGGGCTTCATCCACCGCCAGCATCGCCAGGTTCCAGTGGCTGAGATGCTCGAGGAAGTTATCCAGCATCAATCGCTCAGGGGCGATATACAACAGGCGGATCTGGCCGTTGCGACAGCCCGCCATCACGTCCTGCTGCTGTTCGCGGCTCTGCGTCGAGTTCAAACAGGCGGCGGCCACACCGTTCGCCAGCAGCTGATCGACCTGATCTTTCATCAGCGAGATCAGCGGCGATACCACCACCGTCAGGCCACCCAGTACCAGTGCAGGCACCTGATAGCACAGCGATTTACCGCCACCGGTGGGCATGACAACCAGGCAGTCACGCCCGCCCAGCGCCGTATCAATAATGGTTTCCTGGCCAGGGCGAAACTGCTGGTAGCCGAAGGTTTCCTGTAAAACCTGCTTTGCCAGCACTGTTTGATTCAATACTTCCGCCTGCGCCACGTTGACCCCATCTGCCTGAAAAGAAAACAGGCGCTATTTTCAGCGCCCATGAGCCAGAGTGCAACGATTAAAACAGATCGTTGAGCGTCACACCGACGCCAACACGCGTCTGGTTAAAATTATAGTCAATGAGCGATTCGCCATAACCGCTGTAGACCTGGGTGTAGAAACGCACGTGGCGGGTGATCGGATAGCTCACGCCCAGCTCGGCGCCACCGTAACCGGTGTTCCAGTTATATTGCCCCTGGGCGCTCAGAATCGCGTCGCCGAGCTGGTAGCCAACCTTCAGGCGGTAATAGCCCATATATTTGGTGATATCCGGGTTATCGTTGGTGCTGCCGACGACGTACCAAGGCTTCACCTCCACCAGCCAGTTACCGTTTTGCGCCATCAGGCGAGCATACAGGCGGTTCCAGCTGCGAGAGGTCGGGTCAGAACGGCCATTCGAGTCATGGTTGTAACCCATTTCGATATCACGCAACGTCCAGCCCGCCAGCTGGTAATCCGTCGCAAAGCCCAGGAACAGCTGCGGTTCGTAGTTAGTTTCACGAAACGGCGCCGACTCCTTGCTGTTAGAGAGCTGCCACCAGGATTTCTGCGTATAGGAGGCCCCCAGCAGCGAGTTTTCGCCGAGGATCCCGCGCCACAGCGGGAAGGCCAGGCTGAGCTGGAATTTCACTTCATCTTTGCGGGCGTTCTCCGCCCAGTCATAGCTGGAGATCGCTTCCTTGTTGATATCGCTGCTCCACGTATAGAGCAGATAGTTGCTCTCATAGGGATACAATAAGAAAGGGTTGTCGTGGTCCTGCAACAGGTTGGCGATAATACTACCGCGCACCGCTGGTGTATCGTGAACGGGACGACTAACCGGCGCGTCCTGCGCCAAAACGCCTGCCGGAAGCGCACCCAGCGCCAGCAGCCAGGCCAAAGAGATACGCATTGCTGTTCTCCTGATTGAGTGATTTTTATTTCTGTTTTACCCCGAACCCATTCTACCTGTTTATGGCTGCCCTGCCTGGTTATCCGTTCTGAAAGTGGTAATCACCGTTTTAGAAGCATAAAATCAACATCTCATTAACGAATGGATATCATCGTCATGTCTGAACTTACTGCCGAAGCCGCCCTTAAGCTGGTAGGCGAAATTTTTGTCGACCACATGCCTTTCAACCGCGCCTTAGGCCTGAAGTTAGAGCGTTACGAAAAAGAGTTTGCTCAGCTGAGCTTTAAAAACCAGCCAATGATGGTGGGCAACTGGGCGCAAAGCATTTTGCACGGCGGCGTTATCGCCTCGGCGCTGGACGTCGCTGCCGGGCTGGTATGTGTGGGCAGTACTCTGACCCGACACGACACGATTAACGAAGAAGAGTTACGCCAGCGCCTGTCGCGTATGGGCACCATCGACCTGCGCGTTGACTATCTGCGTCCCGGACGCGGCGAGCACTTTACCGCCACCAGCAGCCTGCTGCGCGCCGGCAACAAAGTCGCGGTGGCCCGGGTAGAGCTGCACAACGAAGAGCAGGTTTATATCGCCAGCGCCACGGCAACGTATATGGTGGGTTGAGCGCGCTAAATAAAGTAACATCGTTGTTTTGGCGTAACGGATTCTACTGATGGATGCAAAACAAACGCGGCTGGGGATTATTCTGGCTCTTGCCGCCTATTTTATCTGGGGCATCGCACCAGCCTATTTCAAACTTATCTACTATGTTCCCGCCGATGAAATCCTGACCCATCGCGTGATCTGGTCGTTCTTTTTCATGCTGGCGTTGATCAGCCTCAGCCACCAGTGGCCGCAGGTGAAGAAACTGCTGCATACGCCGCGGAAGGTGTTTCTGCTGGCGCTGTCGGCGGTGCTGATTGGCGGCAACTGGCTGCTCTTCATCTGGGCGGTGAATAACCACCATATGCTGGAGGCCAGCCTGGGCTACTTTATTAACCCGCTGGTGAATATTGTGCTGGGGATGATCTTCCTCGGCGAGCGCTTCCGCCGGATGCAGTGGCTGGCGGTCCTGCTGGCGCTTTGCGGCGTGCTGGTCCAGCTGTGGACCTTTGGTTCGCTGCCGATTATCGGCCTGGGGCTGGCTTTTAGCTTCGCCTTTTACGGGCTGCTGCGTAAAAAGATCGCCGTCGACGCGCAAACCGGCATGCTGGTTGAAACTCTGTGGCTGTTACCGGTGGCGGCGCTGTATCTGTTTGCTATCGCCGATAGCCCAACCAGCCATATGGGGCAAAACCCGTGGTCACTGAATCTGCTGCTGATGGCGGCCGGGGTTGTTACCACCATTCCGCTGCTGTGCTTTACCGGCGCCGCCACCCGCCTGCGGCTCTCTACGCTGGGCTTCTTCCAGTATATTGGTCCGACGCTGATGTTCCTGCTGGCAGTGGTGTTTTACGGGGAAGTGCCGGGGGCCGATAAGATGGTGACCTTCGCCTTTATCTGGATTGCGCTGGCGGTGTTTATCGTCGATGCGCTGTATACCCAGCGCCGCTTACGCAAGGGATAATCGTATGATGCCCGGGCAGCGGCGCTGCCGCTATCCGGGCCTCTGACAATCTACAGCCAGTTTTTACGTTTGAAATAGAGATACGGCGCCAGGCCGGCGAGCATCATAAAGACAATGGCGCCCGGGTAACCGAAGCTCCAGTGCAGCTCCGGCATAAACTCGAAGTTCATCCCGTAGCTGGAGGCCACCAGCGTTGGCGGCAGGAAGACCACCGAGACCACCGAGAAGATCTTGATGATGCGGTTCTGCTCGATGTTGATAAAGCCCATCGCCGCCTGCATCAGGAAGTTGACCTTCTGGAACAGCGATTCGTTGTGCGGCAGCAGGGATTCGATATCGCGCAGGATCTCACGCGCCTGCTCCAGCTGCCCCGCCGGCAAACGTGCCTTACGCACCAGGAAGTTCAGCGCTCGCTGGGTATCCATCAGACACAAGCGAACCTTCCAGCCGATATCCTCTTGTTCCGCCAACGTCGAAAGCGCATCGTCATACTCATCACCCTGACGGCCTTCCATAATCACGCGGCTGAGTTTTTCCAGGTCGCTATAGATGTTTTCGATTTCATCCGCCAGCTGTTCGATTTTGGTTTCGAACAGATCCAGCAGCAGCTCATAGGCGTTGCCATCAACCATTAGCTGGTTACGCACGCGCATGCGATAGAGACGAAACGCGGGGAGTTCACGCTCGCGCAGGGTAAACAGACGCCCTTCACGAATCGTAAACGCCACGGTGGAGTTACCGGCGTGGTCTTCGGCATCTTCAAAAAAGAAGAATGAGTGAATGTGCAAACCGTCTTCGTCTTCGAAGAAACGCGCCGATGCTTCGATGTCTTCCAGCTCCGGGCGGGTTGCCAGGTTCTGACCCAATTCCGTCTGTACGCGGCTTCGTTCATC
The DNA here is from genome assembly GCF_051131745.1 of Klebsiella sp. R390. Taxonomy (NCBI): domain Bacteria; kingdom Pseudomonadati; phylum Pseudomonadota; class Gammaproteobacteria; order Enterobacterales; family Enterobacteriaceae; genus Klebsiella; species Klebsiella sp. R390. Next base: position 2,502,062 of record NZ_CP180445.1, read on the forward strand.
GTCGTCTGGCTCCACCAGATCGACCCACACCGAACTGGCGAGATGCTTTATTTCATCCGCTTCCAGGCGTGTTAAACGATTATTTTCCAGTTGAAATGCGCTCAGCATGACCGGGACTCCCAATGCAAAAAAATTATCGGACAGTTCGGTGGGCACACAGAAACAATTTGGGTTTCAGACCATTAAGCCTGACTCAGAGCGACGGGTATGACGGGTCGCTGACAACCGCTAAGGCTATCAGCATAAGAGGATAGCCTTAGGAGTTGTTCCTGACGGACAGGAAGTTGAGCCAGCATCTACTGGGTGTGTCCAAGGCGAATGTCCTCTTAGCGTAATCGTGCGCGCATGTTACGCCAGCGCAAAAACGGCGTCAACACGCAACGGAACGCTAAAGAGCAAATCCTGCCCTTTAGCATATAAGGCTAGCAGATAATTACAAAAAAACGATATTTTTCTTAATGTTACACTGTTTCCAGCCGTGCATAAGCTGCCACCAGCCATTTGATACCTTGCCCCTGGAACGCCACTTGCAAACGACTGTGTTCGCCGCTCCCTTCCAGATTGACGATGGTACCTTCGCCGAACTTAGGATGACGAACCCGCTGGCCCAGCTTGTAGCCGGTATCGTTTTCCGCCATTGGCGTTCCCATGCGTTGATGACTGACCGGACGGCTCACCGTCGCGCGCAGACGCACCTCTTCCACGCAGGCTTCCGGCAGCTCGCCAATAAAACGCGACGGACGATGGTAGACCTCTTTGCCGTACAGCCGACGGGTTTCCGCGTAGGTCAGGGTCAGCTTCTGCATCGCCCGCGTCACGCCAACGTAGGCCAGGCGACGTTCTTCTTCCAATCTGCCGCCTTCATCCAGCGACATCTGGCTCGGGAACATCCCCTCTTCCACACCGACGATAAATACCTGCGGGAATTCCAGACCTTTCGCCGAGTGCAGGGTCATCAGCTGTACCGCGTCCTGCCAGGTATCCGCCTGCCCTTCACCCGCTTCCAGCGCGGCGTGGGAAAGAAATGCCTGCAGCGGCATTAAATCTTCGTCTTCGTCGTTGTAGCTGAACTGGCGCGTTGCCGTCACCAGTTCCTCTAAGTTTTCAATACGGGTCTGGCCCTTCTCGCCTTTCTCCTGCTCGTACATGATCCGCAGGCCGGAATCCTTAATCACCCGGTCGGTCTGGACATGCAGCGGCATATCCGCGGTTTCCTGCGCCAGGGCATCAATCAGCTCCATAAAGCGCTGTAACGCGCTGGCGGCACGACCGGCCAGGGCTTTATCTTTCAGCAGTTCACGACATGCCTGCCATAACGTGAGCTGGCGATCGCGCGAGGTCTGACGCACGACGTCGAGCGTACGATCGCCGATGCCGCGCGTCGGGGTGTTCACCACACGCTCAAAGGCCGCGTCGTCGTTGCGGTTGGCGATCAGGCGCAGATACGACAGCGCATCTTTAATTTCCTGACGTTCGAAGAAGCGCATACCGCCGTAGATCCGGTACGGCATGCTGGCCTGTAACAGTGCCTCTTCCAGCAAGCGCGACTGGGCGTTGCTGCGATACAAGATCGCGCACTGCTCCAGCGCCCCGCCGTTCTCCTGCCAGGTCTTAATGCGGTTAACGACAAAGCGCGCCTCATCCAGATCGTTGAAGGCACAATAGAGCGAGATCGGTTCGCCATCGGCGCCGTCGGTCCACAGTTTTTTGCCCAGACGCCCGCTGTTGTTTTCAATCAGGGCGTTCGCCGCGCTCAGGATGTTGCTGGTCGAACGGTAGTTCTGCTCCAGGCGGATGGTTTCTGCACCGGGGAAGTCGTTAAGGAAGCGCTGGATGTTCTCTACCTGAGCGCCACGCCAGCCGTAGATCGACTGGTCGTCATCGCCAACAATCATCACCTTACCGCTGTCGCCCGCCAGCAGGCGAATCCAGGCGTACTGGATGTTGTTGGTATCCTGAAACTCATCGACGAGAATATTGGTGAAGCGCTCACGGTAGTGCTGGAGAATATGCGGTTTGTTGAGCCACAGCTCGTGCGCACGCAGCAGCAGTTCGGCAAAATCCACCAGACCGGCGCGATCGCAGGCTTCCTGATAGGCCTGATAGACCTTCTGCCAGGTTTGCTCAACCGGGTTACCGTAGCTTTGAATATGATGCGGGCGTAGCCCTTCGTCTTTCTGGCCGTTGATGTACCACATTGCCTGACGCGGCGGCCACTGCTTCTCGTCGAGGTTCATGGCTTTAATCAGACGTTTCAGCAAACGCAGCTGATCTTCGCTATCGAGGATCTGAAAATCCTGCGGCAGGTTAGCATCCAGATGGTGAGCCCGCAGCAGCCGGTGGGCCAGTCCGTGGAACGTGCCGACCCACATACCGCCCTGGCTGGTTCCCATCAGTTGGCTGATACGATGACGCATCTCTGCTGCCGCTTTGTTGGTAAAGGTCACCGCCATAATCGAATAGGGCGAACAGTTTTCCACGCTCAGCAGCCAGGCGATACGATGTACCAGGACACGCGTCTTACCGCTGCCCGCTCCAGCCAGAACCAGCATATTGGTACGCGAAGCGGCAACGGCTTCGCGCTGTTTGTCATTAAGGCTGTCGAGCAGGTAAGAAACGTCCATTGGCACCGCCGGAAAAGAGCTGCCCGGTCACGCAAGGTCTACCGGGCATACTGTTAATATATACAGAACTAGTGGTGATTATATCAGCGAGGTCAGAGATGCCAACTGCGAAATTTCAATGTGCGGCAGCAGGCGGCTGTCGCTGGCGCGCATCAGGTCGGCCCCCTGCGGTTTGATCCAGCAGGCCTGCATACCGCAGCGGATCGCTCCGGCGACGTCGGTCGTCAGGTCATCCCCCACGTGCAGTATCTGGCCGAGCGGCAGCTCCAGGCGTTCGGCCGCCAGATGATACATATCGGCAAAGGGTTTCGAGCGTCCGTCCGGGCCGGCACGCAGCACAAAACGAAAATAGTCATTCAGCCCAAAGCGCTCCGGCTGCGCGTTGCCGTTCGTCACCGCCACCAGCGGCCATTTTTTTGCCAGTGCGGCCAGCGTATCGTGAGTTTCCTGCGGGACGTCAATCAGGCTGCGCCAGTGGGCAAAATTGGCCATCGCCGCCTCTGCGCCTTCGGCAGCCTGTCCGGGGGAAAGCCCGGCATTTGTCATCCCCAGCACCAGCGCACGGCGGCGCCATTCGGTCACGTCGTGGTATATCTCCGGCTCCGTTTCCAGCAGCGTTTCGCGCAGTTGGTGTAGCTCGTGAACGTCGAAGTGGCTCAGCGCCGGATGGTATTGCCGCACGAAGGCCAGCGATTCATGCAACGTACGGTCGATGACCGGGCGGTTGTCGTAAAGGGTATCGTCCAGGTCAAACGTCAAAGCAGAAATCTGGCCCAGAGGTCGGTAAAAGCGCATTATTTCCCCCGTTTGGCGCGCGGATGCGCCGCATCATACACCGAGGCAAGGTGTTGAAAATCAAGATGGGTATAGATTTGAGTGGTGGACAAATTGGCGTGGCCAAGCAGCTCCTGTACGCCACGCAGATCGCCGCTCGATTCGAGCATATGCGTCGCAAAAGAGTGACGTAATTTGTGTGGATTCACGTGGCTGTTCAGCCCCTGCTTAATGCCCCATTCGGCAAAACGCTTCTGCACGTTTCGCGCGGAAATACGTTTCCCTAATTTGGATAAAAACAGCGCGTCGTCATCGGTACCAAACAGCCCGCGGAGATCGAGCCAGTGCTCAATCCACACCACCGCGCTGCGGCCAATCGGCAGACGGCGCTCTTTGCTGCCTTTCCCCATTACCCACACCTCACCGGACTCCAGATCGAGGTGTTTGATATCGAGATTGACCAGCTCGGAGAGACGCAGGCCCGCGCCGTACATGACTTCCAGCATTGCCCGGTCGCGTACCGCCAGCGGATCGTTGAGATCGATATCCAGCAGTCGGTTCACGTCATCGACGTCGATATTTTTCGGCAAGTGACGGGGGATTTTCGGGGCGGATATGCCTTTCGCCGGGTTCGCCGTCAGCTCGCCCTGCGCGACCAGCCAGTCAAAGAAGCTGCGCAACGCGGAAAGTCGCAGCGCAAGGCTGGCGGGCCCCAGGCCCTGCTTGCGGCTGCGCACCGCCAGACCACGAACCTGAGCGGCATCGCACTGCTGCCAGCTTTTCAGTCCTGCCGGTTCAGCCAGCGCCATCAGCGCCTCGAGCTGGCGCCGGTAGTTCAGCAGCGTAATCGGGCTGAGCTGACGCTCGACGCCCAGATAACGCAGAAAACGTTCAACGGCGGTGAATAACGGGGAGTCGGTCATGCGCGTTCAACCCAGCGCTCCAACAGACCCGGCAGCATTAACGCGATCTCCTGCAGCAGCTGCGTACCCTGACCAGGCTGGTAATGCTGAGCGTCGCGGCTGCTGAACAGCATCACGCCAGGGGCATCATCGCCGCCGAGCAGCGACATCGCGACCGAGCCGATGGCTTTCGCTTCCGGCAGTACCACCAGCAGCTCCGGCCCATGCAGCGGCCCGAGGTAATGGCGAGCCTGGCCAAGACGCTGAATGCGGATGGGCTCAAACGCCTGCCGGTTCAGCGCCAGATGAGTGAATTTCGATGGTGCGCCAAGCCGCCAGCTGTCGGGAAACAGACGCACCGTCGCCCCCGCCAGCCCGATTTCACGGGCCCAGCGGTGAAAGCGGTTTAGCATCTCATCGAGGCTTTCTGCCGCCGCCAGCCGCGTCTGCAGATGCAGCAGGCGCTGAAACAGGCTTTCATTCGCCGTCGCCTGCTCCATCAGCAGCATCATGTTCTCTTCCAGCACGTTGATATGATTACGTGCCCGCACCATATGCCATTCCACCAGCGAAATGGTGCCGCGCACCGGATGCGGCACACGCATGTGCTCCACGAGAGCGGCATTGCGAATAAAGAATTCAGGATGTTGCAACAGATAGTCCACCACCGCGCGATCGTCCAGCGCGCCGGTGATTTCCTGCTGTTCTTCCCCGACTTGTTTCATAAGTGAATAAATCCGTCGTAGACATGTGCCGCCGGGCCAGTCATAAACAACGGTTGGCCCGGGCCTTTCCAGGCGATATCAAGACGCCCGCCTGGCAATTCCACGCGTACTTCTTCGGCCAGCAATCCTTGTTGGATGCCCACCGCGACCGCCGCACAGGCGCCGCTGCCGCAGGCCTGGGTTTCACCCGCGCCGCGTTCATATACCCGCAGACGGATGCGATTTCGCTCGACGACCTGCATAAAGCCGATATTCGCCCGTTCCGGGAAGCGTTCGTGGCTTTCCATTACCGGGCCCAGCGTTTCTACCGCCGCGGTTTCTACATCATCGACCTGGATGACACAGTGCGGGTTGCCCATCGAGACGACGCCGCACAATACTGTCTGTTCCGCCGCGCGCATGATATAGGTCTTTTCCGCTTTGTTGGCACGGAAAGGCACCTGAGAGGGCTCGAAGTTTGGCTCGCCCATATTCACCCGCACCAGATCGTCTTCCGTTACGCTTAATACCATACGGCCGTTCGCCGTGCTCACGCGGATGTCACGTTTATTGGTCAGGCCTTTCAGGCGTACAAAACGGGCAAAGCAGCGTGCGCCGTTGCCGCACTGCGAGACTTCACTGCCGTCGGCGTTGAAGATGCGATAGTGGAAATCCAGATCAGGATCGTAAGGTGGTTCAACCACCAGCAGCTGATCGAAACCGACGCCCAGATGACGATCCGCCAGGCGGCGAATCAGCTCCGGTGAGAAAAAAACATTCTGCGTTACCGCGTCAACGACCATAAAGTCGTTGCCAAGGCCATGCATTTTAGAGAACTGCATCATCTACTCCAGTTGCGCGGAACAGAACGTTATCGTTAATAGTTTATCTGGGTCGGGCCGCCGCTATCACCGCGATCGTTACGATCTGGCGTCGAGCTCTGGATCCCGCTATCGACCGGTTTGGTCGGCGGTTCAGCCGTCTTTTCTGCCGGAGGGAAGTACAACGGCCCCTTCAGACCACAGCCGGTCAGGCTAAAGACCGCCAATAAAACGGCAAGCGCTGGAAAAACGTTTTTCATTGATAGTTGCCCGTGATTCACTCTTTCTGCTTTCTATCATCGCAGGAGAAGACGTAAAAGCAAGCGTTTAGCATCCGACTGCGCGCGCTTTTGTTTCGCGCTATACTGCCGGCATCTTCAAAAAAGCAGGGTAGAACGATGAACGACAGTGAATTCCATCGCCTGGCTGACAGCCTGTGGATGACCATCGAAGAGCGTCTGGACGACCGGGACGGCGATAGCGATATCGACTGTGAAATTAACGGCGGCGTACTGACCCTCAGTTTTGAAAACGGCAGCAAAATCATTATCAACCGTCAGGAGCCGCTGCATCAGGTGTGGCTGGCTACGAAACAGGGCGGCTATCATTTTGATTTAAAAGGTGATGAGTGGGTTTGCGATCGCAGCGGGGAAACGTTCTGGGATCTGCTGGAGCAGGCGGCCACACAGCAGGCAGGCGAAGACGTCAGCTTCCGTTAAGGTGATTCCCGGATAGCGACGCGTCGCGCGTTATCCGGGTGACCGGTACTCAGGAGACGTTCTCAGGAATAGTGCTGCTGCAGCATCGGTGAGACGGCAGTATCCTGGTTCACCGGCGTCGCAGTGGTGCCGATCGCCTGGCTCCGGAAAGGAATCACCTGCGGTCTGCCGTCTACGTCAACAATCTGATAGAACTGCGGCAGGTTGAAGTTGATAAAACTGGAGCCGTAGGTAAAACGGTCATGGGATGACGAGTAGAAACGGCTCACGTCACGCACCAGCTCCTCTTTGCTGCCTTCGCAGTGGTGATACACCTCAGCGCGGTTGCTCTCATCGAGAATATAGATGTTAAACCCGCTGTCGTTATCGGCATCTTCGAAGAAGAACTGAATAATCCCTTCACTGGCAAACCCGTCCACCACCTGCGGCAGTTTAACGTGGTTGGTTTCCACCTGAACCGACAGGCCATGCAGTTTGTTATGCGAGATCGCGCCGTAGAATTCGATAGCGTTCTCCAGCTTCTGCACCGAAACGTTCAGCCGCTCGAAGAACAGGCCCCAGGTCTGCCCGGACACGCGCAGCGCCTTAAAGCGGCCGGTATCCTGGCGAGTACTCGAAAGACGCAGTTCAATACACTCAGAGACCATCTGCTGCACGCGGGTACGGATTAAGCCGCGCAGGTGCTGGCTGTAGCAGAAGACTTCAACGCTGTCCGGCGGCGCAGCGTCCTGGTGCATCTTGCCCAGAATGGTTTTCAGCGCTTCGATCATCGCCTGCTCGCCGTTAAAGTGCAGGGTTCGCACTTCGTTCCACGAGTTACGATACAGCAGGTCGACGCTGCCAATTAAACACTTCTGCTCTTCACCGAAGCTAAAGACATCCAGCTTACGGAAGTCAAAATGCACCACCTGATTGCGAAACGCCGCGGTCGGGTCATATTCGAGGTTAACGATAATGGCCAGGTGGCGAATTTCGCACGGACTGTACAGCGCTTTTGGCGTTGGCGACGGCAGACGCAGCGGGAAGTGATGCGACACATCGGCCACCATCTCCTGCAGTTTTGCCAGATCAACGATACCGTTGCCCTTGATAAACAGGCGAGTACGTGACGTCAGCAGACCATTAAACCAGGCCCATGCCACCAGCTTATTAAGATAACGGTTATATTCCAGCGGCTGATGGCTGATGATCGATTCCATATCCGGCGCGCGGTTATAGACATACCAGCCGGTGCGGTTGGCACGGCCAGGCGGCACGTGGATAAAGGTCAGATTCGGCTCGGAGAGATCCGGTGAAATTTGCGGGTTCACCAGCGTCACTTTCCCCGGCAGCGCTTCAAAAGCCGCATACAGCTTACGGGTCAGAACGCCGATATCCTGCGGACTGGCGGACACGCTCAGATTATTGCGGCGCGCAAAGCGGATCAGGTTACGATAGCTTTGCATCATCGCATCCAGCAGCTCGTTGTGCGCTTTGCGGACTTCGTCGATCTTCCAGTTTGCCCGGTTGTCCAGCATCATCAGACGCTTTTCATCCCAGCCCCACTCTTTGACCAGATGGCTGACGACTTCACGACGCCAGCCCACGCAGGCGCGCTCGCGACTGAGTTTTTCACAGACTTTCAGGTAGAAGCAACGGCGCACCAGATCGAGACGAGTGTCATCTTCGATCGCCTGCAGATAGGCGGTAACGCGCTCCAGCATCATGCAGTAAGGGTCGAGGCCAAACGAGACAATTTCACCGTCATGCAGACGCTGTTTAATGTCTTTTGCCAGCAGCCGGTTATTCGGGTATTCCCAGGAGTACGCTTCCAGCAGCAGGGTTTTCAGCACCGCCTTGTAGGGCGAGTCGATACTTTTATACAGCTGCCACAGGCTGGCGCCGAAGTACTCTTCCGCCGACAACGAGCTCAGGCCGCCGAGATCCAGCCATTCGTTTGGCGTCAGTACGCCCTGGGCATACAGGCTCATGACGTAATCGTCGTAGTGATCTTCTTCTTCGCACGGCACCATATTCCACAGAATACGTTTCCCGGCGAGGCGCACCGCGGTGCGGTAGAACTCATCGAGCAGCAAAATATGCTGCGTGGAGCCGCAGTCTTCGCCGCCCAGGCTGCCGCTTTCATTGTGGCGGAAACGGTTTTCGTCAATCAGGAAGAAGCTAACTTCAACGCCCAGCGATGCCGCCCAGCTTTCAAGCAGGCTGCATTTACGTTGTAACAGCTGGCGTTCTTCGGTATCGAGCCATGCCTGATGGCACACCCAGATATCGAGGTCGGAGGAACAGCTTTGCCCTACAGAGGAAGTACTACCCATCGAGTACAGGCCGGTAATCGGCAGCTCGCCTTTCGGCGGCTCCTGCGTCAGCAGGCCCCGGTGGAGTTCCAGTTCATCAAGGTAGTGGCGTTGGGTTTCATCAGGCGTGTAGAGGCAAATGCCACGGGGAACGTTACCGTCGAGGTAACCCGGCATCAACGGGTGATGATAATGTAATAATGTCGGCAGTAGACTGTAAACCTGCTGGAAAGCGGGTCCCATGGCAGCAAGCGCGCGATCTACGCGCAGTTGGTTGATGGCATCCAGTCTCTGTTTCAGTGTCTCAATATAGAGGTACAAGACATATCGCCTGATGTTCAAAAAACCGTCGTACAATAGTACGGAGGATTTCAGTATTTCAACAAAAACCGTCACCATTCGTCGTCGGTGTGGTTGTGATGAACTGCTGACGGACAAATGGTTTAAAACGTGATCAATCTAACACCTTGCTGATTGACCGTAAAGAAAGATGCGCTACATACAAGTGTAGCACCGTTTACTGTGTGTAAATTCATCACTACGGTTGCGGCAACCGCAATGCGCATCAAACGTCAATGACCAAAGCGCCACGGCCCTATACCCACAAAACTAACATCCCTAAGGCAACAATGTTAGGATAGTTTGTGGTCGACAATGACGGTAACAAGCATGTTAGACAAAGTTTTGAGAATTGCCACACGGCAAAGCCCACTTGCGCTATGGCAGGCGCATTATGTGAAAGATCGCCTTGAGTCCTGCCATCCTGGCCTGGTCGTAGAACTGGTGCCGATGGTCACGCGCGGCGACGTACTCCTTGATACGCCGCTGGCAAAAGTCGGCGGTAAAGGTTTATTTGTCAAAGAATTAGAGCTGGCCATCATGGAAGGACGCGCGGATATCGCCGTGCACTCCATGAAAGATGTTCCCGTCGAGTTCCCTGAGGGGCTGGGACTGGTCACCATTTGCGAGCGCGAAGATCCGCGCGATGCTTTTGTCTCGAATAATTACGCCTCAATCGATGCGCTACCGCACGGCAGCGTTGTTGGCACATCAAGTTTACGCCGTCAGTGCCAGCTGGCAGCCCGCCGTCCGGATCTGGTGATCCGCTCGCTGCGCGGCAACGTGGGCACGCGTCTCGGCAAACTCGATAGCGGCGAATATGACGCGATTATCCTCGCCGCCGCCGGGCTCAAGCGCCTGGGGCTGGAAGCGCGCATTCGCCAGCCGTTGACGCCGGAGCAGTCGCTGCCTGCCGTCGGTCAGGGCGCCGTTGGAATTGAATGTCGCCTCGACGATAGCTGGACCCAGACCCTGCTGGCCCCGCTCAATCACGACGAGACCGCCATTCGGGTCCGCGCGGAACGAGCAATGAACACCCGGCTGGAAGGCGGTTGTCAGGTCCCTATCGGCAGCTACGCCGAGCTTATCGATGGTGAGCTGTGGCTGCGGGCGCTGGTTGGCGCGCCGGACGGTACGCAAATGGTCCAGGGCGAGCGACGCGGTCAGCCACAAGAGGCGGAACGTCTCGGTGTTTCCCTTGCAGAAGAGCTGCTGGATAACGGCGCCCGCGATATTCTCGCCGCGGTGTATGCCGGAGAAGCACCGCGATGAGCATCCTGGTCACCCGTCCGCTGCCGCAAGGCGAAGAGCTGGTCAGCCGCCTGCGCTTGCAAGGACAGGAGGCCTGGAGCTTTCCGCTTATTGAATTTACACCCGGTCGCCAACTGCACGCGTTAAGCGGTCAGCTGGCCGCCTTATCCGCCGGCGATCTTCTGTTCGCGCTGTCGCAGCACGCCGTGGAGTTTGCTCACGCGCGCCTGCACCAGCTGGGTCAGCGCTGGCCGCAGGGTCCCGACTACTTTGCAATTGGCCGAACCACCGCACTGGCGCTGCATACGGTCAGTGGTCAGAATATTCGCTACCCATTAGATCGGGAAATCAGCGAAGTCTTGCTACAATTACCTGAATTACAAAACATTGCGGGAAAGAAGGCGCTCCTTCTTCGCGGTAATGGTGGCCGGGAATTGTTAGGTGAAACGCTCCGTGAACGCGGTGCCGAAGTCACTTTTTGTGAATGTTATCAACGCAATACAAAGCTTTATGATGGCGCAGAAGAAGCAATGCGCTGGCAGTCTCGCGGCATCAACACCCTGGTCATCACCAGCGGTGAGATGCTGCAACAGCTTTGGACACTGATGCCGCAGTGGTATCACGAGCGGTGGCTCCTACGCTGTCGCATTGTCGTTGTCAGTGAACGCCTGGCCCGGCAGGCCCGTGATTTGGGCTGGCAGGATATCCAGGTTGCCGATGGTGCCGACAACGATGCGCTGCTACGCGCATTACAATAACTCTCAACATTGGAAGCCATAATGACGGAACAACAAAACCAATCCGCCGTGGTTGAAGAGACCAGGGAGGCCGTGGACAAGACGCCACAGCCAGAAAATAGCGGAAAGAAAAACGGCGGTAATAAAACCAGCCTCGTCCTTAGCGCGGTGGCTATCGCCATTGCCCTCGCCGCTGGCGTGGGCCTGTTTGGTTTGAATAAACAGCAAGTCTCCCGGCAGAACGAAACCAGTACGGTGCTTGGCGACCGGGTCGCCGCGCTGCTTAAAGCGCAAGAGAGCCAGAAAAATGAATTCGACAGTCTGCTTAAGCAGCAGGCTGACCAACTCGCCGACGCCAGGCATCAGCAGGAAGCGCTGACAAAGCAGCTGGAAGAAGTACAGCAAAAAGTGGCGGTGATTTCCGGTAGCGATGCCAAAACCTGGCTGCTGGCACAGGCCGATTTCCTGGTGAAATCCGCCGGGCGTAAGTTGTGGAGCGATCAGGACGTCACCACCGCCGCCGCGCTGCTGAAAAGCGCCGACGCTAGCCTTGCCGATATGAACGATCCCAGCCTGATCGGCGCTCGCCGCGCTATCACCGACGATATTTCTACGTTGTCAGCGGTCAGCCAGGTGGACTACGACGGTATTATCCTCAAGGTCAACCAGCTCGCAAACCAGATCGATAACCTGCGTCTCGCCGATAACAACGACGATGACTCCCCGATGGATTCCGATAGCGAAGAGCTCTCCAGCTCCATCGGTGAATGGCGCGTCAATCTGCAGAAAAGCTGGCAGAACTTTATGGACAGCTTTATTACCATTCGCCGTCGCGACGAAACGGCAGTGCCGCTGCTGGCACCGAACCAGGACGTCTATCTGCGCGAAAATATTCGCTCCCGTCTGCTGGTTGCTGCCCAGGCGGTCCCACGCCATCAGGAAGAAACCTACAAGCAGGCGCTGGACAACGTCTCGACGTGGGTGCGGGCGTATTACGATACTGAAGATGCCACTACCAAGGCCTTCCTTGAGGATGTCGATAAGCTGAGCCAGCAAAGCATCACGATGAGCGTACCGGAAAACCTGCAGAGCCAGGCCATCCTAGAGAAGCTGATGCAAACGCGCGTCCGTAGCCTGATGGCACAACCTGCCGTCACCCAGAGCAGCGCGCCGGCTCCTGCAGCCCCTGCCCCATCGGCGCCAGCGCCAGCACCTGAACCGGCACCTGCACACGCGGCACAAGGAGAGTAACGCATGTTGAAAATTCTCTTACTGTTCGCGCTGTTGATCGCCGGGATCGTGGTCGGTCCGATTATCTCCGGGCACCAGGGATATGTGCTGATCCAGACCGATAACTACAACATCGAAACCAGCGTCACCGGGCTGGTCATCATTATGATCCTCACGATGGTGGTGTTGTTTGCCATCGAATGGCTGTTCCGTCGTATTTTCCGCACCGGCGCGCATACCCGCGGCTGGTTCGTCGGCCGTAAACGCCGTCGTGCACGCAAACAGACCGAGCAGGCGCTGCTCAAGCTGGCGGAAGGCGACTACCAGCAGGTTGAGAAGCTGATGGCGAAAAACGCCGATCATGCTGAGCAGCCGGTGGTGAACTACCTGATGGCGGCGGAAGCGGCGCAGCAACGTGGCGACGATGCCCGGGCCAATCAGCATCTGGAACGCGCGACTGAGCTGGCCGGGGATGACCTCATCCCGGTTGAGATTGCTCGTGTGCGCCTGCAGCTGGCCCGCAATGAGAATCTTGCGGCACGCCACGGCATTGATAAACTGCTGGAAATTACCCCCAGACATCCGGAAGTGCTGCGTCTGGCTGAACAAGCCTATACCCGCACCGGAGCGTGGAATTCCCTGCTGGATATCATCCCGTCCATGGCGAAAGCCAACGTTGGCGATGAAGAACACCGCGCCGCGTTGGAGCAGCAGGCCTGGGTTGGCCTGATGGGCCAAACGCTGGCCGACCGCGGTAGCGACGGGCTGCGTGAATGGTGGAAGAGTCAGAATCGCAAAACCCGCAGCCAGGTGACGTTACAGGTAGCGATGGCTAATCTGCTTATCGAGAGCGACGATCACGATACCGCGCAGCAGATTATTATCGACGGTCTGAAAAAGCAGTATGACGACCGCCTGGCGATGCTGATCCCGCGTCTGAAGACCAACAATCCCGAGCAGCTGGAAAAAGTTCTGCGCCAGCAGATCAAAACCGTTGGCGACCGTCCATTGCTGTGGAGCACCCTGGGGCAATCCCTGATGCGTCACGGCGAATGGCAAGAAGCCAGCATCGCGTTCCGTGCTGCGCTGAAACAGCGTCCTGATGCCTTCGATTATGCCTGGCTTGCCGATACGCTGGACCGGATGCATCAGCCGGAAGAGGCGGCATTAATGCGCCGTGATGGCCTGCTGTTAACCCTGCAGAACAACCCGCAAGCGTAACCGACCTTTTGCTATCGCCTCTTCTGGGGGCGATAGCGCTCTTCTCAGCACCCGCTTTTTCCTTTCTCTTCCTGCGTCCTCGCTTTTGCTATCGACTGCCGACCCCTGAAATAAAAAAACGCCTGCACTGAAATCAGGGCAGGCGTTAAAACAGGTCTGTTTGACAACAAATTGGGTGCTTCACTCAACGTAATGTCCATGGTGTTTGATGAGGCTAAACGCGACATCTATCAGTGGACGATAAGCACCATTAAACGGCTCTGCATCATTCCTGAGTTTATGAGGCAGTAAGGCGAACATAAGAGATGGAATGAGCATCTACCCGATTATTATCGCACAGGTTCGGGGGAAAATGTATCTGTCCGGACAATGAATTGAGACTATTCCGGGCAATAAGTCGCATCATGATGAGTGAAATATAAATAGCGATATCATGAGGATAGGTGATTTTTCTGCGAGTGCAGAAAACAAAAAACCCCGCCGAAGCGGGGTTCAAAATTGGTCGGCGAGAGAGGATTCGAACCTCCGACCCACTGGTCCCAAACCAGTTGCGCTACCAAGCTGCGCTACTCGCCGATATACTGCTTTTTGAATTTTTAGTTCAATTCTTTAAAGTCGTGGTGCGAGGGGGGGGACTCGAACCCCCACATCCTAAGGACACTAACACCTGAAGCTAGCGCGTCTACCAATTCCGCCACCTTCGCAATTCACAACTCTATCAAATAATGGGGTGGCTAATGGGATTCGAACCCACGACAACTGGAATCACAATCCAGGGCTCTACCAACTGAGCTATAGCCACCACTACAAATCTTTTCACGCGGCCCTGTTGAAACAGTCCACCGCAGCTCAAGCACCGGGTTAAATGGTGCGCCCGACAGGATTCGAACCTGAGACCTCTGCCTCCGGAGGGCAGCGCTCTATCCAGCTGAGCTACGGGCGCTTAGCGCCGTTGCGGGGTCGGATATTACGGACTTCCCCCCCCGCTGTCTAGTGCCTTTTTAAATAAAATTACTGTTTGGTCACGCTTTGTTCATTTTGGCGTTTATTCCGCCGTTTTCTCGGCATTCCCCTGCCTGGCGAAGCCAAAAACCCGATAAATAAGCGTTACCAGGGCGAGGAAAAGAATACCGACGAACAGCGACATACGGGTATCGTCATTAAAACCCATGCCGATCAGCACACAAATCAGAAACGCCATCGTGAGATAGTTCGCCCACGGGAACAGCAGCGAACGGAAAGGATGGCTGGCAATAGCCTCCTGATGAGTGCGGCGGAAACGGATCTGGCTAATCAGGATCACGAACCACGGCACCATCCCCGGCAGCACGCTGGCGCTGTAGACATAAACGAACACCCGCTGCGGGTTGGGGATAATATAGTTCAGGCAGGAACCAACCAGCAGAATCAGAATCGACAGCGCAACGCCCACGGCAGGCACGCCGTTGCGTGAGACTTTGCCAATAGCTGCCGGCAACTGACGGTTCTTCGCCAGCGCATAGAGCATCCGCCCGCAGCTGTACATACCGCTGTTACAGCCGGACAGCGCTGCCGTCAGAACCACAAAGTTGATAATCCCGGCGGCGGCCGTAATACCGATTTTCGCGAAGGTCAGAACAAACGGACTGCCGCCTGAACCAATTTGGTTCCACGGGAAAATAGTGACAATCACGAAAATGGCGCCCACATAAAAAATCAGGATCCGCCACAGGACTTTCCCCACCGCACTGCGCAACGTGACCTGCGGGTTTTTCGCCTCGCCGGCGGTGATACCAATCAGCTCAACGCCCTGGTAGGACGCCACCACAATACACAGCGCCGTCAGGAAGCCCTTCCAGCCGCCAGCAAAGAACCCGCCGTGCTCGCTGAGGTTCGAGAAGCCAATGGCATGACCGCCGTTGCCAAAGCCAAAGAAGATCACCCCCAGCCCGACCACAATCATCACGATAATGGTGGTGACTTTGATCATCGCGAACCAGAATTCGATTTCACCGTACAGGCGCACCGCCGCCAGATTCGCCAGCGCCACCAGCCCGACGGCAATCAACGCCGGTATCCATTGCGCCATCTCCGGGAACCAGAACTGCACATAGACCCCGATGGCCGTAATCTCCGAGATCCCTACCGCCATCCACATAAACCAGTAGGACCAGGCGGTAAGATAGCCGAAGAACGGACTCATATAGCGATGCGCATATACGGCGAATGAACCGGTCACCGGCTCAAGGAACAGCATTTCGCCCATCGAGCGCATGATAAAGAAGACAAATATACCGGCGATGATATACGCCAGCAGTACCGAGGGACCGGCCCACTTAAGCGTACTTGCCGCCCCCATAAATAGCCCTACGCCAATCGTCCCGCCAAGGGCGATCAGTTCAATATGCCTGGCCTCCAGCCCGCGCTGGAGTTCCACTTTTTTCTCTGTCATATAGCCTCTTGTGTTTGCCTTGCCTCCGGTTTTTATCCCTCATCCAGCGTGCTGGATGGCGCCGCACAAATGATCGACGCCACCGGGGAGTGACAGGTTTGTCACCTTGATTGCTCCCCAATGGTGTGGTGCATATACCGGTTATTTTTATGAATGAGTGAAAGGAAATAGCCTTGCCTGCGCGATGGCACCGCGTGCCCGTCGCGCGTTAAGCATGCGAATGGTTAATGAATTTTGAGGAAATGGCAAATAAAGTATCAGGCGAGTTAACTATTCACGCAGAATATGTACACAAACTCGCCGGACAGCGGTGGAATATCAGAGTTGACCGGTATAATACCAACGTAAATATCGCAGCAGACGGATCTGTCGTTTAATGCGGCTCGGCTGAGATACCAGACGATAAAACCACTCCAGGCCAAGGTTTTGCCAGAACCGCGGCGCCCGCTGGACATGGCCGGTGAAGACGTCATAGGTACCGCCTACGCCCATGTACAACGCCTGGGGATAAACTTCACGGCAGTCACGCATCAGGATCTCCTGACGCGGTGAGCCCATCGCGACGGTGACGATTTTGGCACCGCTGTCGCGGATCTGCTCAAACAGCGCCTGACGTCGATCGGCGGTGAAATAGCCATCCTGGCTGCCCACGATATTGACGTTCCAGCGTGCACGCAGCTGTGCCTCGGTCTGGGCCAGTATTTCTGGTTTGCCACCCACCAGATAGACCGGTGTGCCCTGCGCGCCTGCGCGCTCCATCAGCGCTTCCCACAGGTCAGCCCCTGCCACGCGCGACACCTGTGCCTGGGGGTATTTTTTCCGCAACGAGCGTACCACGCTGATGCCGTCGGCGTATTTAAACTCCGCGGCCTCAATCAGCGCCCGGACTTCGGGATTGTCCTCAACCGCCAGCATTTTCTCCGCATTGATCGCCACCAGCGTTCCCTGGCGAATCGTGCCGTCGGCGTAAAGATAATCCAGAGCGTGCTGCATATTACGCCAGCCGATAAGTTGTAAGCCTCTCAGCAGATACAACGGCGCCGAAATGGTCTCAGTCATGTTCATCCTTATCTGACCTGAGGTTGTGAAAGCGGCTTGACCCGCCGATGAATCAACCCCGCACTATCCAGCAGCCAGTACAGCAGTTTCGCCGCCAGTAAACAGATGCCAAAGATCACGAGGAAAAACACCACGCGTGAGCCAAACGAATCCAGCCCTTCGCGCGCCAGCACTATCATGTTGAAGATAGCGCCAAAACAGAAGCTATGCAGAATAGCCGCTTTATAGCGGTTAGTTTCCCGGTTGCCCAGCTCATACAACCAGTCGAACCATTTGATGATAAGCCCAACCGCCACCGCACCCAGCGGCACAAACCATACGCCGCCCATCACCACCAGCGAGCCGATCAGCGTGGGGGAAATAGCCAGGCCAGAGTGGTTGTTCAGCACTTCCCAGGTAAAGTAGTTGGCGGTGTTGAGCACCATCGATGGCCGGCCGTGCCACATCCAGCTGGGAATAAAGACGTAGAAGTCGCGGATCATCGGCGCCAGCCCCTGGAACTCGATCTTATCGTAGTTCTGCAGCAGCAGCGCCAGGTTCTCCCACGGCGAGAAGGTATCGCGGGTCAGGTACAGGAAAGTATAAAACGCTTCATCACCGCTGACGTTCATCCCATAGCGTTTGAGCGCCAGCCAGAACATCCCCACAATCCCCAGAACACCTGCCGCCGCCAGCATCCACAGGCTAATCCAGCCACGAATGATGCCGATAAACAAGAAGATAGCGAAAGCGATAATAATATTGGCGCGGGTACCGCCGACAATCGCGTAGGTCAGCAGGCCGAACGCCGCGGTGCTGATCAGGAAGAAGATCCACGCCTTATAATCCTGGCGCAGGAAGTAGACCACCAGCATCGCCGGGATAAAGAAATAGAAAAATCGCTTCAACGCCACGCCGGAGACTTCGCTGGAGAAGATCTGGCTGTAAGAGTTGAGCCGGAACAGCAAGAAGCCGTTATGGGCAAAGAAAATCCCAAGGCATAACAGGGCAATACCCAGCAAAATGCCCCAGGCCAGATGGGTTTCGACGCGGTTCATGGTAAACAGCGGGCGGCGCTGGCTATCGTCTGTGGCCGAGCGCAGACGGGTCTTATAGGTCACGTAGTAGACCGCGTAGAAGCACACCGACACCAGCAACGTTTGCAGCAGCACGTCCGGCGGGGCGACGCTCACATCAAAGCGGAACACCAGAATGCTGGTCAGCGGGAAGCCAAAGAAGAACGTCAGCAAAAACAGCAACGAGAAAAACACGTTGAAGTTAAAGCGCACGCGGCGAAACTCAAAGTAGGTCAGGGTGGCGATAAAAAGCGTCGACAGCAGCCAGACCACCAGCAGTCCGCAAAATGGCATTAATGTCATGAGTTGACCCCCGCCGCAATCCGCAACGCCTGCTGCCAGCCCGCGAGATAGTTCGGCCGGAAGAAAGCAATCTGGTTCTTATCAACGCCAGCCAGCTGGCGCTGCGCCTCGCGTACGACGGCGACATCCAGCGTATCGCCGGTAAACAGCACCGGGATATGCTGCTCCGTCATATCCTGCCAGAACGGATTCTCCCGGTTCAACACACAGGGGATCCCCGCCTGAATCAACAAACATAATGTACCGATACCTTGCTGGCGGGCAAACAGGAAGTAGCCCAGATCGCAGCGACGCAGCAGGTCCAGATAATCATGAAATTCCAGCTTTTCGCTCAGTATCTGCAGGTGTGCGGCACAGAACAACGCCGCGCCTTCCGCCTGCACTTCGCGAATATAGTCCGCATTGTTTTCCGGGTAGCCCATCGGCAGGATCACGTTCACCGTATCGCCAAACTGCCGATGAATAGCCTGCAGCGCCGCAATATGTTCGTTGCTGCGATCGCCAGAGTTGCCGACCAGAATGGTCAGCGTCTGGGTCTGTGGGGCGCTATCGGCCAGCGAATTAAGCGCCGGGTCCATACGCGTCGGGAAATAGAGCAGTTCGCCAGGCACGCGCGGATGGCGACGGGCAAACCAGCTCAGATCGCCCCGGGTGGCAAATACGCGCCCGACTCTCCCCTGCGCCAGACGCCGCAGCGGGTAGAACAGACGGAACTTCAGGCTGGACGAATTCTCATACAGATCGGCGCCCCAGATATGCCAGTTAAACTGGGCAGGACGAATGCCGCCGCTTAGCAGAGCCAGCCACAGCCCGGTATTAAACTGACCGTGGAAAAAAAAGCGCTGCTGACGATTGGCCTTTGCCTGAGCAATGACCGCCTGCGCCAGCGACTTTTTCCCGGAATAGCAGGTGATAGACAACGCCGGGTACGCCTCGCGAACTCCTGTTGCATCACCGACGACCATAAACTGACGCGCCTGCTCGTCATATGCGGCCAGTTCGTCGTTAAAAAACCGCAGAACGGTCTGGTTGTGGTGCGGGATATCCGATCCCAGTACATGTATCAGTGCTGTCATGCCCGTTTACGCCAGAGTAAAAACACGCCACTACAAAGGGCGAAATAAACAATATAAGTTGCCATATACGCCTGCGCCGCGCCAATTGCACCATTCGCTGGGATCAGCCAGTGCGAGAAAGCGGTCAGCAGCGTAAACTGGCTGATTTCCGTAAGTATATAAAAGCGCAGTGACGCTTTCGCGATCACCAGATAACCATAAACATAGGCACCCACCTTAAGCACATCGCCCACCAGTTGCCAGGCAAACAGGTCGCGCATCGCCGTAAAGCGGTCTGAAAATAGCAGCCAGATGGCAAAATCGCGTAACAACCAGACGGTTAAGCTCGCCGCAGCCACCGCCGGGAGGACAAATTTTAATGATTTGCCAATCTCGCGGGTAATCGCCGATTTGTCCGTCAATCGCGAGAGCGTCGGCAGCAGGTAAACGCTAAACGATGCGGTAATAAACTGCAGATAGGCATCGGAAATGCTGCTGACCCCTTGCCAAATCCCGACCGCTTCCCAGCCATAGCGGTCCGCCAGCAGATTACGCATCATCACGTAGGCCACCGGTAATGTCACCGAGGTCATCAGCGCCATCAGGGTAAATTTGGAAAGCTGCCCGGCCAGGCCGTTATCCCAGCGCGGCCGCAGCGCACTGAGCGGAATGGTCCCACGCCGCCATAACACAATGGCCGCCGGCACCACCACCAGTGCCGGTACCAGCGCCAGCCCAAGCAGCGCGCCCTGATAGCCAGCAAAATGGTAGCAGCCATAGTAGGCCACGACGCCAATCAGGCTACCGGCGATCAGCGACAGGGCATTCCCCGCCGCATCGCGAAAACCTTTCATCAACGCCAGCAGCAGGTTGGCCCACGCAATCCCCATTTGTACCAGCGCCACAAGGCGAACCAGCCCCTGGTAATGGGTGTGGCCAAACAGCCCCTGGCTAATCGGTGCCGCCGCCAGCAGAAAGATGAGTGCCAACAGCGTCGAGAAGCCGAGCACCATCGCCGAAGCGGTACCGACCACGTTATTGAGCTGCTGTCGATCGTCATGGTGTTGCGCGACCAGTTTGGTCACGCCATTGAAAATACCCGCACCTGCCAGCACGCCAAGCACGGTGACCAACTGGCGGAAGTTACCCGCCTGGCCAACCCCTGCTGGTCCATAGGAGACTGCCAGCAGTTTAACCACCAGCAGCCCGGCGCCAATTTTAACCAGCGTAGATGCGGCGGTCCACAGTGAAGCTCTAGCCAGCGACATATCAGGAGAAATAGCTCAGGAGCGAGTTAATCACCGTACGCTGGTTGGTCGACGTCAGGTTGTAGAACAGCGGCAGGCGCAGCAAACGTTCGCTTTCCTGAGTGGTGTGACGATCCTCACCGCGGAACTCGCCGAATTGCTCGCCCGCCGGGCAGCTATGCAGCGGGATGTAATGGAACACCGCCAGGATTTCCGCCTCTTTCAGCCAGGCAATCAGGTTGCTGCGATCGTCGATATCGCGCAGCTTGATATAAAACATATGCGCGTTATGCCCGCAGTCAGCAGGAATAACGGGCAGATCGATGCGCCCGGCCTTGGCTAGCGGCAGCAGCGCGTCGTAATAACGCTGCCATAATGTCAGGCGCTGTTGGTTGATCTGTTCAGCCGCCTCCAGCTGTGCCCACAGGTAGGCCGCCTGCAGATCGGACATTAAGTAGCTGGATCCGATATCGCGCCAGGTGTACTTATCCACCAGACCACGGAAGAACTGGCTGCGGTTAGTGCCCTTCTCGCGGATAATTTCTGCGCGCTCGATCAGCTGACGATCGTTGATCAGCGTCGCCCCGCCTTCACCGCCGGCGGTGTAGTTTTTGGTTTCATGGAAGCTGAAACAGCCGATATGGCCGATGGTGCCCAGCGCGCGACCTTTGTAGGTCGACATCACGCCCTGTGCGGCATCTTCAACCACGAACAGGTTGTATTTGCTGGCAAGAGCCATGATGGTGTCCATCTCGCAGGCCACGCCGGCATAGTGCACCGGCACAATCGCCCGGGTTTTCTCGCTAATCGCGGCTTCAATCTTCGTTTCGTCGATGTTCATGGTATCGCGGCGAATATCAACAAAGACGATTTTTGCCCCGCGCAGTACAAAGGCGTTGGCGGTCGAAACAAAGGTGTAGCTTGGCATAATCACTTCATCGCCCGGCTGGATATCCAGCAGCAGCGCCGCCATCTCCAGCGAAGCGGTGCAGGAAGGCGTCAGCAGCGCTTTTGCCGTCCCGAAACGCTGCTCCATCCATTGCTGGCAGCGGCGGGTAAATCCGCCATCGCCACACAGCTTGCCGCTGCCCATCGCGGATTGCATAAACTCAAGCTCGGTACCGACGACCGGCGGTGCGTTAAATGGGATCATGTTGTCACCTGTATAACCAGTACGCGGTGTTTTCCACATTCGCACCGCTGAGAATATAACGTTTAAGCGCGGCGGTATTGCCCATCTGGGTTGCCACCCGCAGTGTAGAGAGTTGACGATCTCTGGCCCAGCACCGTGCGGCCTGCATCAGCTCAGCGCCGGCACCGCGGCCGGCCAACAGACCAATTCGGGCGTCCGTCTCGTTGAGCTGGCGCAGTGAAACAAACGCGCGAATATCGCCATCGGCGGCGCGAAAAATCAGGCACTGGTTATCGAACGTGCCGCGTACCGCGTTTTCAATCCATTGCGCATAGAACCTGCCGCTGGCGTCCGCCGCGTACCAGGGGGCGCGGAAGCGGCTTTGGGAAAACGCCTGGGCCGCCAGCTCGCGTAACCGGGGAATATCCGCCACGGTCGCCACGTCACCGCACGCACCGCCTGGGGCTCCGACCGGCAGTGCCAGATCGACCTCGCCCTCCACCAACTGGAAGCCCAGCTGCTGGAGCGCATCCAGCTGTTCGCGGTTCTCTGCCTCGATCTTTGCTTGCAGACGTGACCAGCCCGCCAACGCTTGCGCGGTCAGCGGCGGGGCATCGTCACGGAAACGGACTATCGCACTATGAATGCCAAAGAAGCGATTTTCCCATTCCAGGGGTTCAATACTGGCATGGAGAGACATGAGAGGTATCCCGGACAGGGTGGTCAGGGCCAGCGCCCGAAAGACAACGCGGACGGGTGTCACTGACCAACATTGGACTCACCGCCATACCCCTTTGGTATCGACAATATAAGTCTGCGTCACGCTGTCGCCGCTGATGGCTTTAAACTCATTATGGTCCACCAGCATCACCAGCACATCGGCACCGGCTAAAGCATCCTCCAGCAAGGCCAGCGAACACAGGCCATCCAGCTGCTTCGGCAGCTGGTGAATATTGGGTTCAACCACCCAGGTGTCACCGCTGTGCCAATGGGCAATTTGCTTCGCGATAGCCATCGCCGGGCTTTCACGCAGATCGTCGATGTTGGGCTTAAACGCCAGGCCAAAGCAGGCGATTTTCAGTTCGCTGGCGCGCTTATTGCTGGCTGCCAGGCAATCCGCGACCTGCGCTTTCACCTGGCTAATAACCCAGTCAGGCTTATGATCGTTAACTTCACGGGCGGTTCGGATGAGTCGCGCCTGCTGCGGGTTTTGCGCCACGATAAACCACGGGTCGACCGCAATACAGTGCCCGCCAACTCCCGGCCCCGGCTGCAGAATATTCACACGCGGATGACGGTTCGCCAGGCGAATCAGCTCCCAGACGTTAATCCCCTGCTCGGCGCAGATCAGCGACAGTTCGTTCGCAAAGGCAATATTGACGTCGCGGAAGCTGTTTTCGGTCAGCTTACACATCTCAGCGGTGCGGGAGTTAGTCACCACGCACTCGCCTTCAAGGAAGATTTTGTACAGTTCGCTAGCGCGCGCAGAACACACCGGTGACATTCCGCCGATAACACGGTCATTTTTAATCAGCTCGACCATCACCTGCCCCGGCAAAACACGCTCCGGGCAGTAGGCAATATTGACGTCCGCCGCTTCACCGGCCTGTTGCGGGAAACTCAGATCCGGGCGCATTTCCGCCAGCCAGGCGGCCATCTGTTCGGTGGCCCCCACCGGAGAGGTTGACTCCAGAATCACCAGCGCTCCTTTCTTCAGCACCGGTGCAATAGATTTCGCCGCCGACTCCACAAAAACCATATCCGGTTCGTGCTGGTCTTTAAACGGCGTAGGAACCGCAATCAGATAGGCATCCGCCACAACCGGCGTGGTCGTGGCGCTTAAATAGCCCTGCTCGACCGCCGTTTTGACGACGCTCGCCAGATCCGGTTCAACGATATGAATCTCCCCACGGTTAATGGTCTCCACGGCATGTTGATTAATATCAACGCCGACCACCCGCTTCTGCCGGGAGGCGAACGCGGCAGCGGTTGGCAAGCCAATGTACCCGAGGCCAATCACTGAAATGGTAGAAAAACTCATAGCGTTACCTGATTTTTATTTTTAAGTGCGGACAAAATACGGTGACATGCCTGGCCATCGCCATAAGGATTATGCGCCCGGCTCATGGCCTGATACGCGGCATCATCTTTAAGCAAATGCATGACTTCAGCAACGATGCGCTGACGGTCGGTCCCGACCAGACGCACGGTGCCTGCGGCTACCGCCTCCGGGCGCTCCGTCATGTCACGCATCACCAGCACCGGTTTCCCCAGAGAGGGTGCTTCTTCCTGAATGCCGCCTGAGTCGGTGAGGATCAGCCAGGCGTTATCCATCAGCCAGACAAACGGCAGGTAATCCTGCGGTTCGATCAAAATCACGTTATCCACGTGGCCGAGAATACGATTCACCGGCTCGCTGACGTTCGGGTTCAGGTGAACCGGATAGACAATTTGTACTTCGGGATGGCTGGCGGCAATCTCTGCCAGCGCCTGGCAGATTTGCTCAAACCCACGACCGAAGCTCTCCCGGCGGTGGCCGGTGACCAGAATCATCTTCTTACCATTCGCCAGGAAAGGGTAACGCTGCATCAGCGTGGTACGCAGCGCTTCATCGCCCAGCGCCCGATCGCGAACCCAGAACAGCGCGTCGATCACCGTATTACCGGTCACCGTGATCTGGCCCGGCGCGATGTTTTCCTTCAGCAGGTTTTCCCGCGAAGTTTCCGTTGGCGCGAAGTGCCAGGTCGCCAGGCGCCCGGTCAACGTACGGTTGCCCTCTTCTGGCCAGGGCGAGCTCAGGTCGCCAGTACGCAGACCGGCTTCAACATGCCCGACCGGGATCTGCTGGTAAAATGCGGCCAGACTCGCGGCCATTGTCGTGGTGGTATCGCCATGCACCAGCACGACATCGGGTTTAAACGACTCCAGAACCGGCTTCAGCCCCTCGAGGATGCGGCAGGTAATTTCAGTCAGGCCCTGGCCTGGCTGCATGATATTGAGGTCATAATCCGGAACAATAGAAAAAAGTTTTAGCACCTGATCGAGCATCTCGCGATGCTGCGCGGTGACGCACACTTTGGCCTCAAAGTGAGGATCCTTTGCCAGTGCGTGAACCAGAGGTGCCATTTTGATGGCTTCGGGTCTTGTGCCAAATACCGTTAGTACTTTCACATCGATTCTCTTCGATTAGGTGATGAAGTCCATTTGCCCTTCATCACTGGACCCGGCGACGCGATAATGCAACGCCTGCACCAATGAGCGCCCCTACGATTCCCCACATCACCATAAGGAATACACGCCGCGGGCTATCACGTTTTACAGGTTCTTCCGGCGTTCGCAAATACCGGTAAGTCTGAAAACGTGGGTCTAAGGTCGGCCCTACGTTGAGCGTATTCAGCATGGCACGGCTTTGGTCATAGTCGAGATCGTATTCCGGACCAACCGCCTGTAAATTTTCCAGTCGTGCCTGCAGCATCGGCCTGCCGAGTAAAAACAGTTCGGAGTCCGGAAGCTGGTCCGCCGGAACATCCGTTTCGCTACGGGAAATATTGTGCTGCTGTGCGACTTTCAACGCCTCTTCCACGCTGTGGGTGCGGCGGTTAAAAATTTCTCGCGCCACCTCTTCCTGGCGTTTCACCTGCGCTTTCATCTGTACGGTACGAGCCGCCCAGGCGCCGCGCAGTTCATCGTTCAGATGCCCTGCTGCACGTTGGCTGGCGAACGCGACGTACTGGCGCAGCAGATTATTGGCATCCGGTGCGGTTTCCGCCGTCAGCTTCACGCTGTCGTTAACGTTTTTCAGCGGGTCGCCGGGCATAAACTGAATGTTATTGATCAGCTCATCCAGCAGCGCGGCATCGGCCCGGGCATTGCCCGACTGACGCTGCTTGTAGTAATCCGTCTGCAACCAAAAATCGCGGCGGGTATCCCAGGAGCCCTGCTGCATGATGAACTCTTTGTAGGCCTGATCCATCGCCGAAGGCTGGTCGACCGGCACAAGATTGGCTTTGATATCCAGATTGCGTAAGAACTGCTGCTGAGAATAGTAGCCACCCAGCATATTGACGGTGGGTCGATCGGTTATCGCCGTTGCACTCCACTCCTGGCGAGCAAAGAAGGCATAAACCAGAACGATCAGCGCAAATAGCACGGCCATGCCGACTATCCAGATTTTTCCTGCCCATAAGGCGCGAAACAGCCCGCGAATATCCAGCTCATTCTCAACGTTCACTGCTTGTGCTCCCGGTAATGGTTGAGTCATCACGTCCCCAGTTCTACTTGGTTAATTTTGGATTATTGCCGCTGTGCCGCCGAATTCTACGTCTGATGCGTTTAACCAGTCGCGCCACTTTCCATGCGCGTTTAATGCAGTAGCCATAAAGGAAAAAGGCCAATAAAAAGAGGATTAACATCACCCATTCAGGAACGATGCGGGTGTATTCCGCCGCCACGCCCACCAGCGCCAGTATTGCCGCTGCCAGAGTAATCAGTACAAACGCTTGTCGGGAAGTAAACCCGGCACGCATGATCAAATGATGAATGTGCTGGCGGTCCGGAGAGAACGGACTCATTCCCTTACGCAGGCGACGATACATAATCGCCACCATATCCATGAGCGGAATCGCAATAATCCACAGCGCGGTCACCGGGCTGATCGGGTGCGTTTTGCCCTGGGTAGTTTCCAGCAGAATCCAGATAATGGTGAAGCCAATCATGGTGCTGCCAGCATCACCCATAAAGACTTTATAACGACGGCCAAGGGCGCCGAGGTTCAGTAAAATATAGGGCAAAATGGCGGCTATCATCGCAAAACACCA
The DNA here is from genome assembly GCF_051131745.1 of Klebsiella sp. R390. Lineage (NCBI taxonomy): Bacteria > Pseudomonadati > Pseudomonadota > Gammaproteobacteria > Enterobacterales > Enterobacteriaceae > Klebsiella > Klebsiella sp. R390. The sequence continues at coordinate 2,528,777 of NZ_CP180445.1, forward strand.
CATTGCCAGACTGTACTGGCCGTCGAACCACAGAATGATACCGGTGGCGGCGAAGGAGACCGATGACAGGCCACCGAGCAGGCCGTCGATGCCATCGACCATATTAAACGCGTTGATCGCTGCCCACACGGCGAAGAGGGTGAGGAAGAAGCCAAACGGGCCAAGGACCAGCTCCCACGAGCCGAAGATAAAGCCCAGACTGCTCAGATGCAGGTTTCCTGCCGTCATCATCACGACGGCAATGGCGGCCTGGATAACCGCACGAATTTTTACGCTGATATCAAACCGGTCATCCAGCGCCCCCACCAGCACAAGGATCCCGGCGCAGGCCAGGTATAAGGAGGCATGGGGAATGTAATAATCGGCGATAGCAAAGGTAAAACAAATGCCGGCGTAAACTGAGATGCCACCCACTAACGGAACCAAACCCTGGTGCCGTTTTCGATAGTTAGGTTTATCCACTAACCCGACTTTTTTTGCCGCTTTGCGAGCAACAAAAATAAAAAGGGTAGTGAATAAAAAAATACTGATTAATTCAGTAATAGCAGTGAGTAAATTCACAACACATGTGCTCTCAGCATGGTTAATCCGGGAAGTATAACGACGATGTCTCAACTCCTGAAGGGGTAAAGCAGAACATTACAAATTTATTGTATAGATTTTAGTCTGTTAAAGTTGTCTCTGCCTGGAGCGGTACGCTAATCATACGATAATACACGTTTTGTTTTCCCTTCCTGGATCATACAAATCCCAAAAACAAAACGCCACGCGGTTGCGTGGCGTTTTTTTGGCTTTGTTAACTTACGAACGCTTCATCATGTCGAAGAAGTCATCGTTAGTTTTGGTCATCGCCAGCTTATTGATGAGGAACTCCATCGCGTCGATTTCACCCATTGGATGGATGATTTTGCGCAGGATCCACATCTTCTGCAGCTCTTCCTGAGTGGTGAGCAGCTCTTCTTTACGGGTACCGGAACGGTTGTAGTCGATAGCCGGGAAGACGCGTTTTTCAGCAATCTTACGAGAGAGGTGCAGTTCCATGTTACCGGTGCCCTTAAACTCTTCGTAGATAACTTCGTCCATTTTGGAACCGGTATCGATCAGGGCCGTCGCGATGATGGTCAGGCTACCGCCCTCTTCAACGTTACGTGCAGCACCGAAGAAACGCTTCGGACGGTGCAGGGCGTTGGCGTCCACACCACCGGTCAGCACTTTACCTGATGCCGGGACCACGGTGTTGTACGCACGGGCCAGACGGGTAATGGAGTCGAGCAGAATGATAACGTCTTTCTTATGCTCAACCAGGCGTTTCGCCTTCTCGATAACCATCTCGGCAACCTGAACGTGGCGGGATGCCGGTTCGTCAAAGGTCGAAGCAACAACTTCACCTTTAACCAGACGCTGCATCTCGGTCACTTCTTCCGGACGTTCGTCGATCAGCAGCACCATCAGCACGCAGTCAGGGTGATTGTACGCGATGCTCTGCGCAATGTTCTGCAGCAGCATGGTTTTACCCGCTTTCGGCGGCGCGACAATCAGACCACGCTGACCACGACCGATCGGCGAGGCCAGATCCAGTACGCGAGCGGTTAAGTCTTCAGTAGAACCGTTACCACGCTCCATACGCAGACGAGAGTTGGCGTGCAGCGGCGTTAAGTTCTCGAACAGGATCTTATTACGCGCATTTTCCGGCTTGTCGTAGTTAACTTCGTTAACTTTCAACAGTGCAAAGTAACGCTCACCCTCTTTAGGAGGACGAATCTTACCGGAAATGGTGTCACCAGTTCGGAGGTTGAAACGGCGGATTTGGCTAGGGGATACGTAGATGTCGTCGGGACCGGCGAGGTAGGAGCTGTCTGCGGAGCGGAGGAATCCAAATCCATCCTGCAGTATCTCCAGTACGCCATCGCCAAAGATATCTTCGCCACTCTTCGAATGCTGCTTGAGGATGGCAAAAATAATATCCTGCTTACGCATACGGGCCAGGTTTTCCAGCCCCATATTTTCGCCGAGAGTAATCAGCTCAGAAACCGGCGTATTCTTTAATTCGGTAAGATTCATAATGGTGTGGGTTCTTAAACTCGGGGTAGAACTCGAACTTAATGTTGTGAATGGTATGGCAGGAACTTCCATGCCTGTTAACGGCCTTCATCTCGTGCCTGTACGTTGCCTGGTCACAGGAAAGAACGCAGAGCTGGAACGACAAACGGAAAGAGTGATAAGCCCGGAATTTGTAGCTTCTCGCGCATTGCTGCGGGATGCTTTGGGTAAAACAAGATTCAAACAATAAAGGTATGTTTAAAACGAAGTCTGAAGTTAACTTAGCACGACTCTAGCCGGGCGTCCAGAGTTCCGCTAAAAATAGGGCCCCGGACGCCGGAATGGCAAACCGCTTACGCCAGGTTGGCGTCGAGGAAATCTTTCAGTTGGCCTTTAGACAGTGCGCCAACCTTCGTTGCCGCAACTTCGCCGTTCTTAAACAGCAGCAGGGTTGGGATGCCGCGAATGCCATACTTTGGCGCAGTACCCGGATTCTGATCAATGTTCAATTTAGCAATGGTCAGTTTGCCCTGATACTCTTCAGCGATCTCATCCAGAATCGGGGCGATCATTTTGCACGGACCGCACCACTCTGCCCAGAAATCGACGAGGGTTAGCCCGTCAGCCTTGAGTACGTCCGTGTCAAAACTGTCGTCAGTCAGGTGAATAATTTTATCGCTCATATTTAACTCCACAGGAATAAGCCTGGTGTGTTGGTGTCGCAGACATCAACGACGTGCCGATGCTACGTTATACACGTTAATCTTCAGGATGCCTCTTTATACTGACGTCTGTACGACCCGGTCCCTCATGGACTTCATCGCGCAGGCGCCAAAACAAACCGTCATCAACCCGTTTCGGGTAGATTAATCCCCCTCGGCTCGCTGAGTAGTCTAAGCTTTCGAGGATTCATTCGGTTGCCGCAGATGCAGCCTAAGTCATTTCGCGTATAGCCAACGAAAGGTTGACGTTATTTCAACGGATACGCTTTCTTAATGCAATAGTAAGCTGATATTCTACCACACTATGAGCAAAACACATTTAACAGAACAGAAGTTTTCCGACTTCGCCCTGCACCCGGCAGTGATTGAAGCCCTTGAAAAGAAAGGCTTTCATAATTGTACGCCCATTCAGGCTCTCGCACTTCCACTGACACTGGAAGGTCGTGATGTCGCCGGGCAGGCGCAAACCGGTACCGGTAAAACAATGGCGTTCCTGACGTCAACGTTTCATTATCTTCTCACTCACCCGGCTAAAGAAGACCGCCAGGTCAACCAACCGCGCGCGCTGATCATGGCACCAACGCGTGAGCTGGCGGTACAGATTCACGCTGACGCAGAGCCTCTGGCGCAGGCGACAGGCCTGAAGCTGGGTCTGGCGTATGGCGGCGACGGCTACGATAAGCAGCTGAAAGTCCTGGAAAGCGGCGTCGACATTCTGATCGGCACGACCGGTCGTCTGATCGATTACGCAAAACAGAATCACATTAACCTTGGTGCAATCCAGGTGGTCGTACTGGATGAAGCCGATCGCATGTACGATCTCGGCTTTATTAAAGATATCCGTTGGTTGTTCCGCCGTATGCCGCCAACCAACCAGCGCCTGAACATGCTGTTCTCCGCTACCCTTTCTTACCGCGTCCGCGAACTGGCGTTTGAGCAGATGAACAACGCCGAATATGTTGAAGTCGAGCCGGAACAGAAAACGGGGCACCGTATTAAAGAAGAGCTGTTCTATCCTTCCAACGAAGAAAAAATGCGTCTGCTGCAGACCTTGCTGGAAGAAGAGTGGCCGGACCGCGCGATTATTTTCGCTAACACCAAACATCGTTGTGAAGATATCTGGGGTCATCTGGCCGCAGACGGCCATCGTGTTGGCCTGTTAACCGGCGACGTCGCACAGAAAAAACGCCTGCGTATTCTTGAAGATTTTACACGTGGCGATATCGACATTCTGGTGGCGACAGACGTTGCTGCACGTGGTCTGCATATCCCAGCCGTTACGCACGTCTTTAACTTTGACCTGCCGGACGACTGCGAAGATTACGTTCACCGTATCGGCCGTACCGGTCGCGCGGGCGCCAGCGGTCACTCCATCAGCCTGGCCTGTGAAGAGTACGCGTTGAACCTGCCGGCGATTGAGACCTACACCGGTCATTCTATTCCGGTCAGCAAGTACAACCCAGACGCACTCATGACCGATTTGCCTAAGCCGCTGCGCCTGGCGCGCCCACGCACAGGTAATGGCCCGCGTCGCAATGGTCCGCCTCGTAACCGTCGTCGTTCAGGTTAAAGATTTATGCCATACACAAAATCCTTCAGGATGCATCAAGGCGGCAAGAGAGTGAATCCCGATGCGCTTACACAGGTAAGTGATTCGGGCGCGAGAACGCCGTCAACCCAGAGGCAACGTGAAGGATGAAGTGTATGAGTTCCACCTCGCTTTATGCAGCTATCGATCTTGGTTCTAATAGCTTTCATATGTTGGTTGTTCGCGAGGTGGCCGGGAGCATCCAGACGCTCAGCCGCATCAAGCGCAAAGTGCGTCTGGCCGCTGGCCTGAACAGTGATAATGCGCTCTCCGCAGACGCGATGGAGCGTGGATGGCAGTGCCTGCGCCTGTTTGCCGAACGCCTGCAGGATATCCCTCCGGTTCAAATTCGCGTGGTGGCAACCGCCACGTTACGCCTGGCCGTCAACGCCGACGAGTTTTTAGCGAAGGCGCGGGAAATCCTCGGCTGTCCGGTGCAGGTGATTAGCGGTGAAGAAGAAGCACGTCTGATCTATCAAGGCGTGGCGCATACCACTGGCGGTGAAGATCGCCGACTGGTGGTCGATATCGGCGGTGCCAGTACCGAACTGGTGACCGGCACAGGCGCACAGACCACGTCACTCTTTAGCCTGTCAATGGGGTGTGTGACCTGGCTGGAACGCTACTTCGCCGATCGTAACCTGACGAAAGAAAACTTCGAACTCGCAGAAGATGCCGCGCGCGAGGTTCTGCGCCCGATTACTGACACCCTGAACTATCACGGCTGGAAAGTGTGCGTTGGCGCATCCGGTACCGTGCAGGCGCTGCAGGAAATCATGATGGCGCAGGGAATGGATGAACGCATCACCTTAGCCAAACTGCAGCAGCTCAAACAACGGGCGATCCAGTGCGGGCGCCTGGAAGAGCTGGAAATCGAAGGCCTGACCTTAGAGCGTGCGCTGGTTTTTCCAAGCGGCCTGGCCATTCTTATTGCCATCTTCAGCGAACTGAATATTCAGTGTATGACCCTCGCGGGCGGCGCGCTACGTGAAGGGCTAGTCTACGGCATGCTGCATCTGTCCGTCGATCAGGATATTCGCAGTCGAACCCTGCGCAATATTCAGCGCCGCTTTATGATCGATACCGAGCAGGCCCAGCGGGTGACCCATCTTGCGGCCCATCTGGTAAATCAACTGGACGACAGCTGGGAGCTGGAATCACTGAGCCGCGAGCTGCTGGCCAGCGCCTGCGCGCTACATGAAATCGGCCTGAGCGTGGATTTTAAACGCGCGCCCCAGCATGCTGCCTATCTGGTGAGCAACCTTGACCTGCCCGGCTTCACCCCGGCACAAAAAAAGCTGCTCGCCACGTTATTACTGAATCAAACCAACGCCATCGACCTCTCTTCGCTCCACCAGCAAAATGCGGTGAAGCCGCGAGTGGCAGAACATTTATGCCGCTTGCTGCGTCTGGCGATCCTGTTTGCCAGCCGCCGTCGCGACGATCTTCTGCCCGCCATTGGGCTGACGGTCGACGGTGAGAAACTGATGCTGACGCTACCGGACGAATGGCTGGAAAACCATCCACTGGGTCGGGAGATGGTGGAACAAGAGTGCCAGTGGCAAAGCTATGTCCACTGGCCGCTGGAAGTGGCTTAATTCCGCCCGATCCTGATACGGCGGCAACGCTAAAATGTCCCCGGTGCGCGTCACCGGGCACATCCTGCCTGTTACTTACCTTTCGCTTTTGCCAGCATGGCCCGGATATTGGCAACGTTGGCCTGTCCTTTATGCATCCGCTCTTCCGGAGTAATCACTTTGCGCTCCTGCTCCCAGATCAGGTCATCCTGCGGTAGCTCCAGCAAAAAGCGACTTGGCTCCGGGCGTACCAGTTCTCCGTACTGGCGCCGCTCTTTGCACAGCGTAAACGTCAGTTCTTTCTGCGCGCGGGTGATCCCCACGTAGGCCAGCCGGCGCTCTTCATCAACGTTATCTTCATCGATGCTGCTCTGATGGGGAAGCAACCCCTCTTCCATGCCCACCAGGTAAACATAGGGAAATTCCAACCCTTTCGAGGCATGCAGGGTCATCAGCTGCACCTGATCCGACTCTTCGTCTGACTCGCCGCGCTCCATCATATCGCGCAGCGTGAAGCGGGTGACGACCTGAGTGAGGGTCATTGGCTCGTCAATTTCGCTGCCTTCCAGCATCTCGGTCATCCAGCTAAACAGCTGGTTGACGTTTTTCATGCGCATTTCTGCTGCTTTCGGGCTCGGGGAGGTCTCATACAGCCAGGACTCATAATCCACCCCGCGGATCAGGTCGCGTACCGCCACGATCGGCTCATTTTCTGCCAGACGTTGAATCTCGCCCAGCCACTGCGTAAAGCCAGTGAGCGCATCGTATCCGCGACCGGTGAGCGTCTGGGTGAGGCCCATATCGAAACTGGCGGTGAACAAACTCTTATTGCGGGTCATCGCCCATTCGCCCAGCTTTTGCAGCGTTGCCGGGCCGATTTCACGCTTCGGTGTATTGACGATGCGCAGAAAGGCGCTGTCATCATCAGGGTTGGTCAGCACCCGCAGATAGGCCAGTAGATCTTTGATCTCCGGTCGGGAGAAGAACGACGTACCGCCCGAGATTTTGTACGGGATGCGGTTCTGCATCAGCATCTTTTCAAAGACCCGCGACTGATGGTTACCGCGGTAGAGGATTGCGTAATCCTTATATTGCGTCTTATTGATAAAGTGATGGGCAATCAATTCCCCGGTCACCCGCTCCGCTTCGTGCTCTTCATGGTTCGCCGAGAGGACTTTAAGCTCTGTGCCATACCCCAGTTCGGAAAACAGGCGTTTTTCGAAGACATGCGGGTTGTTAGCAATCAGGATGTTGGCCGCCTTGAGTATGCGCCCGGAAGAACGGTAGTTCTGTTCTAGCTTAATGACCTGCAGGGCCGGGAAGTCCTGGCTCAGCAGCACCAGGTTTTGCGGTCGCGCACCACGCCAGGAATAGATCGACTGGTCATCATCGCCCACCACGGTAAACCGTGCACGCTGCCCGACCAGCAGCTTCACCATCTCGTACTGGCTGGTGTTGGTATCCTGATACTCATCCACCAGCAGATAGCGGATCTTGTTCTGCCAGCGTTCACGCACCTCTTCGTTGCGCTGCAACAGCAGCGTGGGCAGCAGGATCAGATCGTCAAAATCCAGCACGTTACAGGCTTTCATATGTGCATCATACAGCCCGTAGCAGTGGGCAAAGATCCGATCCCGCTCGCCCTTCGCATTTGCGGCAGCCTGCGCCGGCGTTTGCAGATCGTTTTTCCAGTTCGAGATCGTCGAGATCAGCTGCTGCAGCACGACTTTATCGTCTTCGATCAGCCCTTCGGTCAGCTCCTTGAGCAAAGCCACCTGGTCGGTATCATCGAACAGCGAAAAGTTAGATTTCATCCCCAGCGCAGCGTACTCACGCTTAATAATATCCAGCCCCAAGGTATGGAAGGTGGAAATCATTAAACCGCGCGCTTCTTTGCGTCCCAGCGTTTGCCCGACACGCTCTTTCATTTCGCGCGCCGCTTTGTTCGTGAAGGTCACCGCCGCAATATGGCGTGCCTGATAGCCGCAGCCGCGGATCAGGTGCGCAATTTTATTGGTGATAACGCGGGTCTTACCGGAGCCGGCGCCCGCCAGCACCAGGCACGGTCCAGTGACGAATTCGACGGCTTGTTGTTGGCCAGGGTTTAAACGCATGGGAATCTTGCTCAATCTTCGAACGGGGTGTGGATTGTAGCAGAAAGCCGGGAGGAGATTTACCGGCTAATGGTAAAGTGGTAGCAACACCGATAATCCTGAGAGCAAAACGATGGCAAAGAGCGCAGCAGCCCTGCATATCCTGGTAAAAGAAGAAAAGCTGGCCCAAGAAATTCTCGCCAAACTGGAACGCGGCGTGAGCTTTGATCATCTGGCAAAACGCTATTCAAAATGTCCGTCAGGCCGCAATGGCGGCGATCTTGGTGAGTTTAACCGGGGCGTCATGGTTGGCCCGTTTGACAGCGCCGTCTTCAGTTGCCCACTGCTAAAACCCTACGGGCCGGTAAAAACTAAGTTCGGCTACCACATCATTAAGGTGCTGTATCGCCGCTAGCGCATGCTAATATTGCCGTCTGATTCATAGCAACTTATCAAGGCACGATCATGGCAAAAACAGCGGCAGCAATGCACATTCTGGTGAAAGAAGAGAAACTGGCCCTCGACCTGCTGGAGCAGATCAAAAACGGCGCCGACTTCGAGAAGCTGGCGAAAAAACACTCTACCTGCCCGTCAGGTAAAAAAGGCGGCCATTTAGGTGAATTCCGTCAGGGCCAGATGGTTCCGGCGTTTGATAAAGTGGTCTTCTCCTGCCCTGAGCTGGAGCCAACCGGCCCGCTGCACACCCAGTTTGGCTATCACATCATCAAAGTCTTGTACCGCAAGTAACAACGACCGAAACGCTCTACCTGAGAGCGGTTCACGATGATTGATGCAAAAACAAAAAACCCGGCAGCGCTGACGCATGCCGGGTTTTTTATTTATTGGCGTATCGTATTCAGAGCGAAGCGTTAGCCCGCAACAGCAATACGTTTCATATCAGTCATGTAGCCGCGCAGCTTATGGCCTACTGATTCGATCGGGTGGTTACGAATCGCATCGTTCACGTCACGCAGCTGGGCGTTATCTACCGCGCCTTCAGCGATCGCTTTACCGAGGTCACCGGTCTGCAGTGTGGTCATGAACTCTTTCAGCAGCGGTACGCAAGCGTAAGAGAACAGGTAGTTACCGTATTCTGCGGTATCGGAGATAACCACGTTCATTTCATACAGACGCTTACGCGCGATGGTGTTGGCAATCAGCGGCAGCTCGTGCAGTGATTCATAGTAAGCGGACTCTTCAATGATGCCGGAATCAACCATGGTTTCGAACGCCAGCTCAACGCCCGCTTTCACCATAGCGATCATCAGAACGCCTTTATCGAAGTACTCCTGCTCGCCGATTTTACCTTCAAACTGCGGAGCGGTTTCGAACGCGGTTGCACCGGTCTCTTCACGCCAGGTCAGCAGTTTCTTATCGTCGTTAGCCCAGTCAGCCATCATGCCGGAGGAGAATTCACCGGAGATGATGTCATCCATGTGTTTCTGGAACAGCGGCGCCATGATCTCTTTCAGCTGCTCGGACAGCGCATAAGCACGCAGTTTCGCCGGGTTAGACAGGCGATCCATCATCAGGGTGATGCCGCCCTGCTTCAGCGCTTCGGTGATGGTTTCCCAGCCGAACTGAATCAGTTTTTCTGCGTAAGCCGGGTCGGTACCTTCAGCCACCAGCTTGTCGAAGCACAGCAGAGAACCAGCCTGCAACATACCGCACAGGATAGTCTGCTCGCCCATCAGGTCAGATTTTACTTCCGCCACGAAAGAGGACTCCAGAACGCCGGCACGGTGGCCACCGGTCGCCGCAGCCCAGGCCTTAGCGATAGCCATGCCTTCGCCTTTCGGGTCGTTTTCCGGGTGAACGGCGATCAGCGTCGGTACACCGAAACCACGTTTGTACTCTTCACGAACTTCGGTACCCGGGCACTTCGGCGCCACCATCACGACGGTGATGTCTTTACGGATCTGCTCGCCCACTTCCACGATGTTGAAACCGTGAGAATAACCCAGCGCAGCGCCGTCTTTCATCAGCGGCTGTACGGAACGTACAACGTCTGAGTGCTGTTTGTCCGGCGTCAGGTTAACCACCAGGTCAGCCTGCGGGATCAGGTCTTCATAAGTCCCGACGTTAAAACCGTTTTCGGTCGCTTTACGCCAGGAAGCGCGTTTTTCAGCGATGGCTTCTTTACGCAGTGCATAGGAGATATCAAGGCCAGAGTCACGCATGTTCAGACCCTGGTTCAGGCCCTGGGCGCCGCAGCCGACGATGACCACTTTTTTACCCTGAAGGTAGCTGGCGCCATCGGCGAATTCGTCGCGAGCCATAAAACGACATTTACCCAGCTGTGCCAGCTGCTGGCGCAGGTTCAGTGTATTAAAGTAGTTAGCCATGGTGATACTCCGTGATGTTGTACGTCTTATTGTTCGGTTCGCTTTTGCGAGAATGAACTTACTATATGACAGGAAATTCATTGCGGAAATTGATATATTCACAACGTCACATTGCAATATCTGCAATGTAAAATCGTGGAGTGCGGCCAGTGGATTTACGCGATCTGAAAACCTTCCTGCATCTGGCGGAAAGCCGCCATTTTGGCCGCAGCGCGCGGGCGATGCACGTCAGCCCCTCGACGCTTTCCCGGCAAATCCAGCGCCTGGAAGAAGACCTTGGCCAGGCGCTGTTTGTCCGTGATAACCGTACGGTCACGCTCACCGAAGCAGGCGAAGAGCTGCGAACGTTTGCCCAGCAAACGCTGTTGCAATATCAGCAATTGCGCCACACCATCGATCAGCAAGGCCCGTCACTGTCCGGCGAACTGCATATTTTCTGCTCCGTCACCGCCGCCTACAGCCATCTGCCGCCTATTCTCGACCGCTTTCGCGCCGAGCACCCTTCGGTAGAGATTAAGCTCACCACCGGCGATGCCGCCGACGCCATGGAAAAAGTGGTGACGGGAGAAGCTGACCTCGCGATCGCCGGCAAGCCAGAGACGCTGCCGGGCGCGGTGGCTTTTTCGATGCTGGAGAATCTGGCGGTAGTGTTGATAGCACCGGCCTTGCCTTGCCCGGTTCGTAGCCAGATTTCGGTGGAAAATCCCGACTGGTCAACGGTGCCATTTATCATGGCCGATCAGGGCCCGGTACGTCGGCGTATCGAACTGTGGTTCCGGCGGCAAAAAATCAGCAACCCGTCCATTTACGCCACCGTGGGTGGCCATGAGGCGATGGTCTCGATGGTCGCGCTGGGCTGCGGCGTGGCCCTGATTCCGGAAGTGGTGCTGGAGAACAGCCCGGAACCGGTACGCAATCGCGTGATGATTTTAGAGCGCAGTGATGAAAAAACGCCGTTTGAGCTGGGCGTGTGCGCACAAAAAAAGCGGCTGTATGAGCCGCTTATTGATGCTTTCTGGTCTCTGTTGCCTAACCACTAACCCGCAAGAAAGAAGCGAAATGCCGGGTTATGTGTTTCATCGTGGCAGTCATAGCCCAGCTCATGTAGTCGGGTTTCAAAATCCGGCTCATGATCGCCAAGCTCAAAGCCGGCCAGCACGCGACCATAGTCGGTCCCATGACTACGGTAATGGAACAGCGAAATGTTCCAGTGGGTGCCTAACGTATGCAGGAATTTAAGCAGCGCCCCTGGCGACTCAGGGAATTCAAAGCTAAACAGCCGCTCCTGCAGTGGTTTTGATGGCCGACCGCCGACCATGTAGCGCACATGCAGCTTCGCCATTTCGTCATCGGAAAGATCGACCACGCTATAGCCACCTTCCCGCAGCAGGTCCAGAATCTCTTTGCGCTCTTCCAGGCCGCGGCTGAGGCGGACACCAACGAAGATACAGGCATCCTGAGCATCAGCGAAACGATAGTTGAACTCGGTGACTGAACGCCCGCCCAGCAGCTGACAAAACTTCAGGAAGCTGCCTTTCTCTTCCGGAATGGTGACCGCCAGCAGCGCTTCGCGTTGTTCCCCCAGCTCGCAGCGTTCGGAAACGTAGCGCAGGCCGTGGAAGTTAACGTTGGCGCCGGACAGCACGTGCGCCAGCCGTTCACCGCGAATATCATGCTGAGCGATATATTTCTTCATCCCCGCCAGCGCCAGCGCGCCGGACGGTTCTGCTACGGCGCGGACATCTTCGAACAGGTCTTTCATCGCCGCGCAAATCGCATCGCTGTCGACGGTGATGATATCGTCGAGATACTCCTGGCAAACCCGGAAAGTCTCGTCACCGATGCGTTTCACCGCCACCCCTTCGGCAAACAGCCCGACGCGCGGCAGATCCACCGGATGTCCAGCTTCCAGCGCGGCTTTCAGACAGGCGGAGTCTTCCGCTTCCACCGCAATCACCTTGATCTGCGGCATCAGCTGCTTGATCAGAACCGCGACGCCCGCAGCAAGACCACCGCCGCCAACCGGAACAAAAACGCGGTCCAGATGAGCATCCTGCTGCAGCAGTTCCAGCGCCATCGTGCCCTGCCCAGCAATCACCATCGGGTGGTCAAAGGGCGGCACCCAGGTGAAGTTCTGCTGTTGCGCCAGCTCAATGGCCTTTGCTTTCGCTTCGTCAAAATTGGCACCGTGCAGCAGGACCTCACCACCAAAGTTACGCACCGCGTCGACTTTGATATCCGCCGTAGCAACCGGCATCACGATCAGCGCCTTCACGCCAAGACGCGAGGCGGAGAAAGCTACGCCCTGAGCGTGGTTACCCGCAGACGCGGTGATCACGCCCTGCGCCTTCTGCGCTTCCGTCAGCCCCGCCATCATCGCGTAGGCCCCACGCAGCTTGAAGCTATGCACCGGCTGGCGATCTTCTCGCTTCACCAGGATCACGTTATCAAGACGCGAAGAGAGCTTTTCCATTTTCTGCAGCGGCGTAATCTGTGCTGCTTCATAGACCGGTGCCCGTAGCACCGCCCTGAGATATTCCGCCCCCTCAGGGGCGGCAGACAGGGGTTGTGACTCGGCCATGATTAACCCCCAAGTTTGGATTTATCGCGTACCGCGCCCTTATCGGCGCTGGTTGCCAGGCTGGCATAGGCGCGAAGTGCAAAAGAGACCTGACGTTCACGGGATTTCGGGGTCCACGCCCGATCGCCACGAGCCTCTTGTGCTTCACGACGTGCAGCAATCTCGGCATCGCTCAACTGCAGCTGGATCCCACGGTTTGGAATATCAATGGCAATCATATCGCCATCTTCGATAATCGCGATATTGCCGCCGCTGGCCGCTTCCGGCGAGACGTGACCAATCGACAGGCCTGACGTGCCGCCGGAGAAACGCCCGTCGGTGATCAGCGCGCAGGCTTTGCCCAGCCCCATGGATTTCAGGAAGGTTGTCGGGTAGAGCATCTCTTGCATCCCCGGACCACCTTTCGGCCCTTCATAGCGAATAACCACGACGTCACCGGCTACCACTTTGCCACCGAGGATCGCCTCAACGGCATCATCCTGGCTTTCGTAGACTTTGGCAGGCCCGGTGAACTTCAGAATGCTGTCATCCACGCCGGCCGTTTTCACGATACAGCCATTCTCTGCGAAGTTACCGTACAGTACCGCCAGGCCACCGTCTTTGCTGTAAGCATGTTCCAGTGAGCGGATGCAACCTTCAGCGCGATCGTCATCCAGGGTATCCCAGCGACAATCCTGCGAGAACGCCTGAGTGGTACGAATACCGGCCGGGCCCGCGCGGAACATTTTTTTCACCGCGTCGTCTTTGGTCAGCATGACATCGTATTGATCGAGCGTTTGCGGCAGAGTCAGGCCTAAGACGTTTTTCACGTCACGGTTCAACAGCCCGGCGCGATCCAGCTCGCCGAGAATACCCAGCACGCCACCCGCGCGGTGAACATCTTCCATATGGTATTTCTGCGTGCTCGGCGCCACTTTACACAGCTGTGGCACCTTGCGTGAAAGCTTGTCGATATCACTCATCGTGAAGTCGATTTCTGCTTCCTGCGCTGCCGCCAGCAGGTGCAGTACGGTATTGGTGGAACCGCCCATGGCGATATCCAGGGTCATGGCGTTTTCAAATGCCGCTTTACAGGCGACATTACGCGGCAGCGCGGATTCGTCATCCTGTTCATAGTAGCGTTTGGTCAGCTCGACGATGCGTTGTCCCGCGTTGAGGAACAGCTGCTTACGGTCGGCGTGCGTTGCCAGCAAGGAACCGTTGCCCGGCTGCGACAGACCCAGCGCTTCGGTCAGGCAGTTCATCGAGTTGGCGGTAAACATCCCCGAGCAGGATCCGCAGGTCGGACAGGCGGAACGTTCAACCTGTTCACTCTGCTCGTCGGAGACTTTCGGGTCAGCCCCCTGGATCATTGCATCAACCAGATCGAGCTTGATGATCTTGTCAGAAAGCTTGGTTTTCCCGGCTTCCATTGGGCCACCGGAGACGAAAATAACCGGAATATTGAGGCGCAGGGATGCCATCAGCATCCCCGGGGTGATTTTGTCACAGTTGGAAATACAGACCATAGCATCAGCGCAGTGCGCGTTGACCATGTACTCCACCGAGTCGGCAATCAGTTCACGGGATGGCAGTGAATAAAGCATACCTCCATGGCCCATGGCGATCCCATCATCTACTGCGATGGTGTTGAATTCTTTTGCAACGCCGCCTGAGGCTTCAATTTGCTCTGCAACCAGCTTACCCAGATCGCGCAGGTGTACGTGACCCGGAACAAACTGGGTAAAGGAGTTAACAACGGCGATAATCGGCTTACCGAAATCGGCATCTGTCATCCCGGTTGCGCGCCACAGCGCGCGGGCACCCGCCATATTACGGCCATGAGTGGTGGTGGCGGAACGGTACTTAGGCATGCTTTAGTTACTCCCAGTTTCTGTGAAATGGGGCGCTGCGTGTCGCCCCATCTTTTTATGCTTATTGGTTAACCTGATCCAACCAGCCCCATTTATCCTCGGTTTCACCGGTGAAGAGGCCAAAGAATGCTTGCTGAATACGTTTGGTCACCGGGCCGCAACGGCCTTCGCCAACCTGGATGCCATCAACGCTACGCACCGGCGTAATTTCTGCCGCCGTGCCCGACATGAAGACTTCATCTGCCAGATACAGCGATTCGCGGGACAGCACCTGCTCGCGGACTTCGATATCCAGGTCTTTTGCCAGCTTGATAATAGCGTCACGGGTAATGCCCGGCAGTGCGGAAGAGGTGAACGGAGGCGTGAACAGAATGCCGTCTTTCACTTCAAACAGGTTTTCACCCGCGCCTTCGGAGATATAGCCGTTCACATCGAGGGCGATCCCTTCCTGATAGCCATGACGACGGGCTTCACTGCCAACCAGCAGCGAGGACAAATAGTTACCACCGGCTTTCGCGGCAGTAGGAATGGTGTTTGGCGCGACACGGTTCCAGGAAGAAACCATCGCATCGATCCCCTGATCCAGCGCTTCTGCGCCAAGATAAGCTCCCCACGGGAACGCCGCGATGATCACGTCAGTGCTGTATCCCGCCGGCGGGTTCACGCCCATGCCCACATCGCCAACAAAAATCAACGGGCGGATATAAGCGCTGGTCAGGCCGTTTTTACGGATCACTTCACGGCAGGCTTCCATCAGCTCATCAATGCTTTGAGAGACCGGGAAACGGTAAATTTTGGCTGAATCATGCAGACGCTGCATATGTTCGCGATGGCGAAACACCACTGGTCCTTTGTGCGAGTCGTAGCAACGGATGCCTTCGAATACAGAAGTACCGTAGTGAAGCGCATGGGACATCACATGAACCTTGGCTTCGCCCCACGGAACCATCTCGCCATTGAACCAAATGTAATCAGCTTTTTTCGTCGTCATTTTTCTTCCCTTGCGCTCAGGCGCGGATTTGTTGTGATGTTGGTTGCTGGATCTCGACACAGGCGACGTCGACCAGCTTACTTAATTGACTAAACAGTAATTCGACGGGACGCTGGCTGGCAACGGTCAATTCGATATTTATGTTGCTGGCGTCTGCGGCGGTTTCCATATTCATGGAACAAACCTGAAAACCACGGTGGCGTACCACGCGCAGCACACGTTCTAAGGTTTCCGGGTTAAAGCGAGCCTGTAAAGCGACCTGATGTTGCATCATGATAATTTCTCCAGCATTTCTGCATTACTGGCACCGGGCGGTACCAACGGCCAGACATTCTCAAGTTCATCAATTGAGACATGAAGCAGGTATGGCCCCTGGCTCGAAAGCATGGTGTCGAGAGCCGCTTCAACCTGGTCTTTACGGGTGATGTGCTGGCCTGGAATGCCGAAGGCGCTGGCCAGCGTGACGAAATCGGGGTTATCGGTCAGAGTCGTTTCACTATAGCGCTCTTCGAAGAACAGCTGCTGCCACTGGCGAACCATCCCTAAACGTTGGTTATCCAGCAACAGAATTTTCAACGGCAGCTGTTTACGCTTCACAGTGCCCAGTTCCTGAACGTTCATCATGAAGGAGCCGTCACCGGAGACGCAGATAACCGTATCGTTCGGCCGCGCAACCTGTGCCCCTACCGCGGCTGGAAGGCCAAAGCCCATCGTGCCTAAGCCACTGGAAGTGATAAAGTTCTCCGGACGAGTGTAGGTCATGTGCTGCGCTGACCACATCTGATGCTGGCCGACGTCTGTGGTTACGATGCTGTCGGCCGGTTTACGATCGGACAGTTGTTTGAGCAGCAGCGGCGCGTAAATCCCGTCACCAGGGTGGTCGTAGCGCCAGGCGTGCTCGGCACGCAGCGCCTGGTTATGCTGACGCCAGGCATCAATCGCCAATGGCCGTTGTAACGCTGGCAGCAGCATATTCAGATCGCCCGTCACCGCGACGTGAGCCTGACGCAGCTTGTTCAGTTCCGCCGGGTCGATATCCAGATGGATGACTTTCGCATGCGGAGCAAAAGTGTTCAGCTTCCCGGTGACGCGGTCATCGAATCGTGCACCGACAGCAATCAACAGATCGCACTCTTGTACCGCCAGATTGGCCGCTTTGGTCCCGTGCATCCCCAGCATTCCGAGGTAGTACGGATATTCCGCGTCAACGGCGCCCAGGCCTTTCAGCGTACAGGTCACCGGCATTTGCGTGGCGCCGATAAAGTCGCGCAGAGCGGGAACCGCCTGCGCCATACCGACACCGCCGCCGACGTACAGCATCGGTTTTTGCGCGGTAGCCAGCATCTGCAGAGCCTGTTCAACTTCGGCGTGAGGGAAGGCGATATCATCATCGACGGTAGAGAACCAGGGATCGAGTTCGCCTTTTGCCAGTTGAATATCTTTTGGGATATCAACCAGAACCGGGCCAGGACGGCCTGCGTTGGCGACCTGGAAAGCCTCGGCGATCACCCGCGGCAGCTCCTCCAGAGACTGCACCAGGAAACTATGTTTGGTACAGGCCAGAGACAGTCCCAGAACATCCACTTCCTGGAAAGCGTCCGTGCCGATAAACGGCGCGGCAACCTGGCCGGTGATGGCTACGACGGGGATAGAGTCCAGTAACGCGTCTGCCAGACCGGTAATCAGGTTCGTCGCACCTGGGCCTGATGTCGCGATGCAAACGCCAGTTTTACCGGTAGCACGGGCATAACCAATTGCAGCCATGGCCGCGCCTTGTTCATGCCGGCACAACAGGTGTTCCACGCCGCCGTCATACAATGCATCGTAAACCGGCATAATCGCGCCACCTGGATAGCCAAAAACTGTGTCGACTCCCTGTGTTCGCAAAGCATGTACTACCCACTGTGCCCCGTTCATAGTTACTTCCCCGTCATAGATCGGAAGAAACAGAATTTTATGCTGTTAGTCATTATCTGCTCCTCACTCATCATTTTTAAGTTATAAAAAAACCCCCGGACCTTTCGGTGCGGGGGTCTTAGTTCGTTAAGGCTTGATTACTAAGCCTTTCCTCGTCCAAGTGCAGCCCCGCACGGTGGGATAATAATCACCACCACGCTAATCACGACCAGGCTAATCACTCGTAGAAGGGCTGTCATTTTCTGTTCTTTCTGGCTTCTTGTTCGAAGGAATACCTAAAGAGTTATCACAGTCATCACATCAAACACAAGAATTTTTTATGCCTCACTTTCTGATCAGGCTAACAATTTTAGGTAAAACAATTGTTTTTAATAAGAAAAGTATAAAGTGAAAAAAATTCAATTTATTGCCATCTTTTATGACGACGTGATGATTTCTCTCTGAAGTGCCCATCGCCATAATGTCCACCCGCGTAGCCCATTCCATATTGAATGAAATGTAACGATATTCGGCAAAATAGCTGGAATAAGTCGCTTAAAACGTACTTATTCCAGGTTACCAATACTTTTTCAGTCGACATAATGCCGGCTCTCAGGAGGCATTATGTCACTCGCGATCGTTTACACACGGGCTGCTTTTGGTATCAGCGCCCCGCTTATTACTATCGAAATACATATCAGTAATGGGCTTCCCGGGTTGACCATGGTGGGTCTTCCTGAAACCACGGTGAAAGAGGCGCGGGACCGGGTACGCAGCGCGATCATTAACAGCGGCTATACGTTCCCGGCCAAAAAGATCACCATTAACCTGGCTCCGGCCGATCTGCCAAAAGAAGGCGGCCGGTACGATTTGCCTATCGCTCTCGCGCTTCTGGTGGCATCGGAGCAGCTTAATACCACCAGGCTGAATCAATACGAGTTTATCGGTGAACTCGCGCTTACAGGGGCGCTACGTGGCGTTCCTGGGGCAATCTCCAGCGCAATGGAGGCGATAAAAGCCGGGCGGCAGATTGTCGTTGCCGAGGATAACGCTGCAGAGGTGGGGCTCATTGAAGGTAGCGAATGCCTTGTCGCCAACCATTTACAGGAGGTGTGTGCTTTCCTGGAAGGCCTGCACACATTGTCCTGCCCTCTCCCGGAGCCAGACCCCCTTCCACAGGAGCTTCCTGACCTGAGTGATGTCATGGGGC
The DNA here is from genome assembly GCF_051131745.1 of Klebsiella sp. R390. Classification (NCBI taxonomy): domain Bacteria; kingdom Pseudomonadati; phylum Pseudomonadota; class Gammaproteobacteria; order Enterobacterales; family Enterobacteriaceae; genus Klebsiella; species Klebsiella sp. R390. The sequence continues at coordinate 2,547,673 of NZ_CP180445.1, forward strand.
AACAGCAGGGGAAACGCGCACTGGAAATTGTCGCAGCAGGTGGGCATAACCTGCTGCTGATCGGCCCTCCGGGAACAGGAAAAACTATGCTTGCCAGCCGGCTGCCGGGTATCCTGCCACCGTTGAGCAATCAGGAGGCGTTAGAGAGCGCCGCGATCCTGAGCCTGTTCAGCTCTCAACGCGCTGCGAAACAGTGGCGTCAACGACCGTTTCGCAGCCCGCATCATAGTGCCTCACTCACGGCAATGGTGGGAGGCGGATCAATCCCCATTCCTGGTGAGATCTCCCTGGCCCATAACGGGGTGTTATTTCTCGATGAACTCCCGGAGTTCGAACGTAGAGTGCTCGATGCGTTGCGCGAGCCGATTGAGTCAGGAAAGATACACATTTCACGGACCCGGGCGAAAATTGACTATCCGGCGCATTTCCAGCTTATTGCCGCGATGAACCCTAGCCCGACCGGGCACTATCAGGGCCACCATAATCGGGCTTCTCCCGAACAAACCTTACGCTATCTGGGACGTCTGTCAGGGCCGTTCCTCGACCGTTTTGATTTATCGCTGGAAATTCCTCTGCCACCGCCCGGCGTACTCAGCCAGGAAGACATTGTCTCAGAAGATAGCGCCAGTGTACGCAAGCGAGTTCTGGCGGCACGTGAAAAGCAGCTCTCCCGGCAGGAGAAACTAAATGCCGATCTGGAAAATAGTGAAATGAAAATCTGGTGCCCACTCCACCACCAGGACGCGATCTGGCTGGAGCAGGTATTAGCACAGCTGGGACTCTCGATTCGCGCCTGGCAGCGCTTACTTAAAGTTGCCCGAACCATTGCCGACATCGGCGATGAACCTCGTATCGAGCGCTATCACCTGCAGGAGGCCCTTGGCTATCGGGCAATAGAACGGATGCTGACCCATTTGCAGAAACTGATGACATAAAAAAAGGGCTCTCGCCCTTTTTTCTTAATCATCGCTTTCGGTGTAATCTTCAGCGCCTTCAACCTGCGGCTTACCGCCAGACAGAGTATGAAAACGCTTAGGCCGCTTAATGCGTGCCATATACTTAATCCAAACGCGCTCCATTTCCGTTGCTGGCTCACGCTCACCTCGGCATACCGAAACAAACTGTTTTTCATCTTCGGTGACAGGTTCGCGTTTACCCAGTTCCAGTTCGTTAAGAGCATAACCATGCTGTTCCAGCAGTTGTGCCTCTTTGATGGTGAAATCACCATGACGGGAGAACCCGCGCGGATAATGTTTATTATCGAAAAAACGATTAGTCGTCATAAAGCTTTCCGCCATCCTACACGCTCCTGATTCTTTGGCCGAGCTATTTATGGCGCGGAGTATTAGTTACGCTTGACAGAGTGTAAAACAAAAGATTTAAATCATTACGACAAATAATTTTGCGGAGAAGAGTGTGGATACGGAATTGCTCAAAACTTTCCTTGAGGTGAGTAGAACTCGCCACTTTGGGCGAGCAGCGGAGGCGCTTTATCTGACGCAGTCAGCGGTCAGCTTTCGTATTCGCCAGCTGGAAAACCAGCTTGGCGTTAACCTTTTTACCCGTCATCGCAACAACATCCGTCTGACATCTGCCGGAGAAAAATTGCTTCCTTACGCCGAAACGCTGATGAACACCTGGCAGGCGGCGCGAAAAGAGGTTGCGAACGCCTCCCGGCATAATGAATTCTCGATTGGCGGTAGCGCATCCTTATGGGAATGCATGCTTAACGGGTGGCTGGGGAGACTCTACAAAGAGCCCCATAACCTGCAATTTGAAGCGCGGATTGCGCAGCGGCAATCGCTGGTTAAACAATTACATGAACGGCAACTTGATCTGCTGATCACGACAGAATCGCCGAAAATGGACGAATTAAGCAGCCAGTTGCTCGGTAATTTTACCCTGGCACTCTACTGCGCCTCGCCGTTTAAAAATAAGAATGAATTGAATTATTTGCGCCTGGAATGGGGTCCGGACTTTCAACAAAATGAAGTCGGACTGATTGGTAGCGATGACGTTCCCCTGCTGACCACCAGTTCCGCCGAGTTAGCCTATCAGCAACTGGCTGCGCTAAATGGTTGCACATGGTTGCCTACGCGCTGGGTGAAGGATAAAAGCGGGCTACATACGGTGACGGATAGCACAACGCTATCGCGCCCTCTGTACGCTATCTGGCTACAGAATAGCGATAAACAGGCGCAGATCCGCGAGATACTCAAAACCAGCATACTGGATTAACTAAACATACGCCTCCAGGGACGGAGGATGTGGGGGAGATCTTTTGAAGGGCAAACGACAGGCAAAAAAAATCCTTTGCCTGAGCAAAGGATTATATATGGCAGGGGCGGAGAGACTCGAACTCGCGACACCCGGTTTTGGAGACCGGTGCTCTACCAACTGAGCTACGCCCCTAAATTTGCTACTATTAAGCCTGCTAATGTAGCAGGCTTAATTTTAATAAGTGGCGGAACGGACGGGACTCGAACCCGCGACCCCCTGCGTGACAGGCAGGTATTCTAACCGACTGAACTACCGCTCCACCGAATTTCTTTACAACAACCGGCTTATTGCCCCGGTTTCACTGCTAATTTGATGCCTGGCAGTTCCCTACTCTCACATGGGGAGACCCCACACTACCATCGGCGCTACGGCGTTTCACTTCTGAGTTCGGCATGGGGTCAGGTGGGACCACCGCGCTATCGCCGCCAGGCAAATTCTGTTATCAGGATGCTAAAAGCACCCCAACTAATCTGTATCAGGCTGAAAATCTTCTCTCTGTCCACCAAAACAGCTTTGGCGTTGTAAGGTTAAGCCTCACGGTTCATTAGTATCGGTTAGCTCAACGTATCGCTACGCTTACACACCCGACCTATCAACGTCGTCGTCTTCAACGTTCCTTCAGGACTCTCAAGGAGTCAGGGAGAACTCATCTCGGGGCAAGTTTCGTGCTTAGATGCTTTCAGCACTTATCTTTTCCGCATTTAGCTACCGGGCAATGCCATTGGCATGACAACCCGAACACCAGTGATGCGTCCACTCCGGTCCTCTCGTACTAGGAGCAGCCCCCTCAATTCTCCAGCGCCCACGGCAGATAGGGACCGAACTGTCTCACGACGTTCTAAACCCAGCTCGCGTACCACTTTAAACGGCGAACAGCCGTACCCTTGGGACCTACTTCAGCCCCAGGATGTGATGAGCCGACATCGAGGTGCCAAACACCGCCGTCGATATGAACTCTTGGGCGGTATCAGCCTGTTATCCCCGGAGTACCTTTTATCCGTTGAGCGATGGCCCTTCCATTCAGAACCACCGGATCACTATGACCTGCTTTCGCACCTGCTCGCGCCGTCACGCTCGCAGTCAAGCTAGCTTATGCCATTGCACTAACCTCCTGATGTCCGACCAGGATTAGCTAACCTTCGTGCTCCTCCGTTACTCTTTGGGAGGAGACCGCCCCAGTCAAACTACCCACCAGACACTGTCCGCAACCCGGATCACGGGTCTACGTTAGAACATCAAACATTAAAGGGTGGTATTTCAAGGTTGGCTCCACGCAGACTGGCGTCCACGCTTCAAAGCCTCCCACCTATCCTACACATCAAGGCTCAATGTTCAGTGTCAAGCTATAGTAAAGGTTCACGGGGTCTTTCCGTCTTGCCGCGGGTACACTGCATCTTCACAGCGAGTTCAATTTCACTGAGTCTCGGGTGGAGACAGCCTGGCCATCATTACGCCATTCGTGCAGGTCGGAACTTACCCGACAAGGAATTTCGCTACCTTAGGACCGTTATAGTTACGGCCGCCGTTTACCGGGGCTTCGATCAAGAGCTTCTCCTTACGGATAACCCCATCAATTAACCTTCCGGCACCGGGCAGGCGTCACACCGTATACGTCCACTTTCGTGTTTGCACAGTGCTGTGTTTTTAATAAACAGTTGCAGCCAGCTGGTATCTTCGACTGATTTCAGCTCCATGAGCAAGTCACTTCACTTACCATCAGCGTGCCTTCTCCCGAAGTTACGGCACCATTTTGCCTAGTTCCTTCACCCGAGTTCTCTCAAGCGCCTTGGTATTCTCTACCTGACCACCTGTGTCGGTTTGGGGTACGATTTGATGTTACCTGATGCTTAGAGGCTTTTCCTGGAAGCAGGGCATTTGTTACTTCAGCACCGTAGTGCCTCGTCATCACACCTCAGCGTTAAAAGAAGTCCGGATTTACCTAAACTTCCCGCCTACATGCTTAAACCGGGACAACCGTCGCCCGGCTAACATAGCCTTCTCCGTCCCCCCTTCGCAGTAACACCGAGTACAGGAATATTAACCTGTTTCCCATCGACTACGCCTTTCGGCCTCGCCTTAGGGGTCGACTCACCCTGCCCCGATTAACGTTGGACAGGAACCCTTGGTCTTCCGGCGAGCGGGCTTTTCACCCGCTTTATCGTTACTTATGTCAGCATTCGCACTTCTGATACCTCCAGCAACCCTCACAGGCCACCTTCAACGGCTTACAGAACGCTCCCCTACCCAACAACACATAGTGTCGCTGCCGCAGCTTCGGTGCATGGTTTAGCCCCGTTACATCTTCCGCGCAGGCCGACTCGACCAGTGAGCTATTACGCTTTCTTTAAATGATGGCTGCTTCTAAGCCAACATCCTGGCTGTCTGTGCCTTCCCACATCGTTTCCCACTTAACCATGACTTTGGGACCTTAGCTGGCGGTCTGGGTTGTTTCCCTCTTCACGACGGACGTTAGCACCCGCCGTGTGTCTCCCGTGATAACATTCTTCGGTATTCGTAGTTTGCATCGGGTTGGTAAGTCGGGATGACCCCCTAGCCGAAACAGTGCTCTACCCCCGAAGATGAGTTCACGAGGCGCTACCTAAATAGCTTTCGGGGAGAACCAGCTATCTCCCGGTTTGATTGGCCTTTCACCCCCAGCCACAAGTCATCCGCTAATTTTTCAACATTAGTCGGTTCGGTCCTCCAGTTAGTGTTACCCAACCTTCAACCTGCCCATGGCTAGATCACCGGGTTTCGGGTCTATACCCTGCAACTTAACGCCCAGTTAAGACTCGGTTTCCCTGCGGCTCCCCTATACGGTTAACCTTGCTACAGAATATAAGTCGCTGACCCATTATACAAAAGGTACGCAGTCACCTAACAAGTAGGCTCCCACTGCTTGTACGTACACGGTTTCAGGTTCTTTTTCACTCCCCTCGCCGGGGTTCTTTTCGCCTTTCCCTCACGGTACTGGTTCACTATCGGTCAGTCAGGAGTATTTAGCCTTGGAGGATGGTCCCCCATATTCAGACAGGATACCACGTGTCCCGCCCTACTCTTCGAGTTCACAACGTGTGCATTTTAGTGTACGGGGCTATCACCCTGTACCGCCGGACTTTCCAGACCGTTCCACTAACACACGCGCTGATTCAGACTCTGGGCTCCTCCCCGTTCGCTCGCCGCTACTGGGGGAATCTCGGTTGATTTCTTTTCCTCGGGGTACTTAGATGTTTCAGTTCCCCCGGTTCGCTTCGTTAAGCTATGTATTCACTTAACGATAGTGTGTCGAAACACACTGGGTTTCCCCATTCGGAAATCGCCGGTTATAACGGTTCATATCACCTTACCGACGCTTATCGCAGATTAGCACGTCCTTCATCGCCTCTGACTGCCAGGGCATCCACCGTGTACGCTTAGTCGCTTAACCTCACAACCCGAAGCTGTTTCGTAAAACAGTTCGCATTGCGAAAATTTGAGAGACTCGAACACACCGTTTTTCCTTCCTTATTACGGAGAAAGGAAACAGTGTGTCGTTTCAATTTTCAGCTTGATCCAGATTTTTAAAGAGCAAAACTTCGCAGTATACCTTTTCAGGTACACTCTGAAGTTTTCTTGTTATTCAGCAGTAAAGGATGGTGGAGCTATGCGGGATCGAACCGCAGACCTCCTGCGTGCAAGGCAGGCGCTCTCCCAGCTGAGCTATAACCCCATCGTAATACTCATCTCTCGTACCGGTAATTCAGACTGAAACAAGGCGTGGAAGGGCGAAGCATACTGAAGTATGCGAGTCGTTTCACAACGCAGTATCAGGATGAATTTGGTAGGCCTGAGTGGACTTGAACCACCGACCTCACCCTTATCAGGGGTGCGCTCTAACCACCTGAGCTACAAGCCTGCAGAGATGTTTTACTGCTTATTTTTCATCAGACAATCTGTGTGGACACTACAAAGGCAGGTTCTTCAGGTAAGGAGGTGATCCAACCGCAGGTTCCCCTACGGTTACCTTGTTACGACTTCACCCCAGTCATGAATCACAAAGTGGTAAGCGCCCTCCCGAAGGTTAAGCTACCTACTTCTTTTGCAACCCACTCCCATGGTGTGACGGGCGGTGTGTACAAGGCCCGGGAACGTATTCACCGTAGCATTCTGATCTACGATTACTAGCGATTCCGACTTCATGGAGTCGAGTTGCAGACTCCAATCCGGACTACGACATACTTTATGAGGTCCGCTTGCTCTCGCGAGGTCGCTTCTCTTTGTATATGCCATTGTAGCACGTGTGTAGCCCTACTCGTAAGGGCCATGATGACTTGACGTCATCCCCACCTTCCTCCAGTTTATCACTGGCAGTCTCCTTTGAGTTCCCGGCCGGACCGCTGGCAACAAAGGATAAGGGTTGCGCTCGTTGCGGGACTTAACCCAACATTTCACAACACGAGCTGACGACAGCCATGCAGCACCTGTCTCAGAGTTCCCGAAGGCACCAAAGCATCTCTGCTAAGTTCTCTGGATGTCAAGAGTAGGTAAGGTTCTTCGCGTTGCATCGAATTAAACCACATGCTCCACCGCTTGTGCGGGCCCCCGTCAATTCATTTGAGTTTTAACCTTGCGGCCGTACTCCCCAGGCGGTCGACTTAACGCGTTAGCTCCGGAAGCCACTCCTCAAGGGAACAACCTCCAAGTCGACATCGTTTACAGCGTGGACTACCAGGGTATCTAATCCTGTTTGCTCCCCACGCTTTCGCACCTGAGCGTCAGTCTTTGTCCAGGGGGGCCGCCTTCGCCACCGGTATTCCTCCAGATCTCTACGCATTTCACCGCTACACCTGGAATTCTACCCCCCTCTACAAGACTCAAGCTTGCCAGTTTCAAATGCAGTTCCCAGGTTGAGCCCGGGGATTTCACATCTGACTTAACAAACCGCCTGCGTGCGCTTTACGCCCAGTAATTCCGATTAACGCTTGCACCCTCCGTATTACCGCGGCTGCTGGCACGGAGTTAGCCGGTGCTTCTTCTGCGAGTAACGTCAATCACTAAGGTTATTAACCTTAATGCCTTCCTCCTCGCTGAAGCTTACTTTACAACCCGAAGGCCTTCTTCATACACGCGGCATGGCTGCATCAGGCTTGCGCCCATTGTGCAATATTCCCCACTGCTGCCTCCCGTAGGAGTCTGGACCGTGTCTCAGTTCCAGTGTGGCTGGTCATCCTCTCAGACCAGCTAGGGATCGTCGCCTAGGTGAGCCATTACCCCACCTACTAGCTAATCCCATCTGGGCACATCTGATGGCATGAGGCCCGAAGGTCCCCCACTTTGGTCTTGCGACGTTATGCGGTATTAGCTACCGTTTCCAGTAGTTATCCCCCTCCATCAGGCAGTTTCCCAGACATTACTCACCCGTCCGCCGCTCGTCACCCGGAGAGCAAGCTCTCCTGTGCTACCGCTCGACTTGCATGTGTTAGGCCTGCCGCCAGCGTTCAATCTGAGCCATGATCAAACTCTTCAATTTAAGTTTGATGCTCGTGAATTAAACTTCGTAATGAATTACGTGTTCACTCAGAGACTTGGTATTCATTTTTCGTCCGAGGACGTTAAGAATCCATGTCACTTTGAGTGCCCACACAGATTGTCTGATAAATTGTTAAAGAGCAGTTGAAACGCGGCTTTCGCTCACCGTTTCGAGGTCCCGTATAATACGTTTTCCTCATTCAGAGTCAAGCGTTTATTTTCGCTTTTCTCTGTCAGAATTTCCGGAGAAACCCTGCTGACCCGGCGGCTTGCTTGCCGTTGTTCCGTGTCAGTGGAGGCGCATTATAGGGAGTTCTGAGACGTTGACAAGCCCTGTTTTAAAAAAACTTTTCAACCGTCTCTTTTTTGTTCAAAACGCCCTTAAAGTGGCAGTTTTTCCAGCGTCTCAAAGCCATAACGCTGTAAAACGGGTAAAAGTTGCTCGGTTCCGGCGGTCAGCGCCATGCAATAGGCAATATTAGGGTCACTGGATTTTGCATCTGGCGCCTCATGCTCGAGCAACCAGACGGTACGACGGGCAATTGCGGCACCGGAATCAATCATTCGTGTGCCTTCCGGCAATACCTGTTGCAGTTCTTCCTGTAACAGCGGGAAATGCGTGCAGCCCAGCACCACCGTATCGGGCGGCTCTGACATCCGCAGCCAGGGACGAAGGATACGTCGTAGCTCATCCAGCGGGACCGGCTCGCCTTGCAGCTTCGCTTCTGCCAGTTCAACCAGTTCCGCAGAACCCAGCATCTCTATCTTACATTCATTGGCAAAACGGCTGATTAGTTCACGCGTATAAGGACGCTTGACCGTACCGCGGGTGGCTAACAGGCCGACGATACCGTTCGCTGTGAGTCGGGCCGCAGGCTTAATCGCCGGCACCACGCCCACCACGGGAAAGCCAAATTTGTCACGCAGTGCGGGAAGTGAAACGGTACTGGCGGTGTTACAGGCAATGACGGCTAGCGCCAGCGGATAACGCTGCTGAACCGCGGTGACAATCTCGAGCACGCGTTCAACGATAAATTCTTCACTCTTCTCCCCGTAAGGAAAAGCAACGTTATCGAAAGCGTAGATGTAATGCAGATCCGGCAGCAGCTGCCGAATCTCATTATAAACCGACAACCCACCGACACCGGAATCAAACACCAGTACGGTGGGACGTGGATCAGAAGGTGTAGCTGCCAGACAAGTAGTATTCTCGTCCTGCAGTTTGGTAGCCATAAGCTGTCTCGTAATCTTTATCGAACAGGTTGGCTATTTTACCACGAACTGTCAGGCGATCGGTGATCGGATACGCGGCAGAAACGTCAACCGTGCTATAGCTTGGCAAAATTCGCTGCGTCGTATTGTACTGAGACGTGTTGTTATCGTAGCGCTTACCATAATACTGCCACGAGATATCCATATCGACCTTGAACATCGTCCAGTCGAGCTGATATTTAGCCTGGCGTTTAGAACGTCTGGCCAGAACTTCACCATTATCGTCATTACGCGGATCGACATACTGCAACGTCACGCGATGGCTGAAAATGCCGGTATCAATATTACCTGTCCACTCCACACCCTTAATGGTCGCGGAATTGATATTGTCATACTCACCGTCATAGGTGACCGGATCCGAGTAATAGGTAATCAGATTCGAAATCTTGTAATGATACGCCGACAGTCGCCAGTCCAGCGGGCCGGTAAGACCTTCAAGCCCGGCTTCCCACTGCTTAGACTCTTCAGGCTTCAGGTTCGGGTTCGAGTTGATACCAAAACGGGCGGAACCGAACTGTTGCCCCAAAGAAGGTGCGAGGAAGCCGGTGCCGTAGCCGAGGGTAACGCGATAGTTCTCCACAAACTCCCAACCAGCGGTAGTTTGCCAGGTGCCGTGCCAGCCAAACTGCTCATCGTGATCCTCGCGGCCGGAGGCCTCGAGCGTCACATCGCCAAACTGCTGTTGCCCGGTCAGATACAGACCCGTGTTATCACGTTTATAGGTATCCGATATCACCGTGTCCGACGAGGTCAGTCGCTGCTGCTGCCAGTCCACGCCGGCACTCACCGAGCCATGACCGACAATAAGATTATTGCCCCACTGCAGATTACGCTGCGTCATACGATCGAGCGTCGTACCGTCATTGTAACGGCCGTAGATGCTGCTGTAGTTGTAGTCTTTCACCTTCTGGTAGCTGGCAATCAGCTGCGAAGAGTAGATCCCGGAGCTGTAGGTCAGGCCCGCATCCCAGCTCTGGTTATAGAGCTGTTCTTCATCTGCGCTGTACGCCGCGCTGTAAGGGGCACTTCCCAGATCGTAATCGGAGTTGTTGGTATAGCTACGACCGCGGAAGAAGCCGTCGAAGTTATCGTTGAATTTATGCTCGAGGCTACCCCAGAACGCTTTACTGCGGAAGCCGTCGCGATCCTGGTCATGGCTCCAGGTGGAGTCAGGCTGAACGTTGAAGCCCTTATTGCCCTCATAGGAACCCGCCACTGTGGCGACCGTATCACCGAAGCGATGACGCAGCGTGCCGTCGTATTGCTGATAGCCTTCCGAGCCGACGCCCGCGGTGATCTTAGATTCTTCTTTATCAGAGTGGGTAATGACGTTAATCACCCCGCCCATTGCGCCAGAACCATAAATCGCGGAGCGCGGACCACGGATATACTCTACCCGTTGCACCAGCGAGAGCGGTATTTGATTGAGATCGGGGTTATTGGTGATGCCAGGGCGAGGCGTAGGAACGCCATCGATCAGCACCAGCACCTGTTTGGCTTCCGTACCGCGAATGAACAGCGACGAGCTCTGCCCCATTCCGCCATTCTGGGCAACATCGACCCCAGGCAGTCGACGCATGACGTCGTTTAAATCCTTGGCCTGCCAGCGATCGATATCTTCCCGGGTCACCACATCAGTCGGTGCAAGCACCGTATTGACCGGCTGTTGAAAACGATTTGCTGTCACCACTAACGTATCTGAATTGCTGTCTTGCGCCCAGCCAGAAAATGCCGTGACGGAGAGTGCCGTCATCAGCGAAGCTTTTTTAATCATTGTAAAAGCATCCGTAACATATAAAGGATGCCGCTGGCTTCATCAGTAGCACGCGATGATAGAAACCAAATGCGACGTATTCCGGCAGGTCTTCGGGCTTGGGGTGTGTTATGGATGAAGACTTCCCACCAACTATCGGCAGTGTCTGCATAATGCGTTCATCCCACCTTCCTTACCGCTGCGCGTCAGCCCCAGATTTACACTGGATTCCCTTTTAACTCACAGGACCGGTTACACAATGCTATAATTAGAAACATATAGATGTCCAGACTTCTATAATTATATTTGAAACCTTATCCGGGCTGGACATCCCCTGCGCTTTCCCTACAATCCCCGCGTAATTATTTTATTCAGGATGCATCATGACCCCCGAACATCTTCCGACCGAACAGTATGAAGCGCAGCTGGCAGAGAAAGTCGTCCGTCTGCAAAAAATGATGGTGCCTTTTGCCGCGCCGGTTCCGGAGGTGTTTCGTTCACCGGTCAGTCATTATCGAATGCGTGCTGAGTTTCGTCTGTGGCACGATGGCGATGACCTGTACCACATCATGTTTGATCAACAGACTAAATCCCGCATTCGCGTTGATAGCTTCCCGGCAGCCAGCGAGCTTATCAATCAGCTGATGACCGCCATCCTCGACGGTGTGCGCAACAACCCGGTTTTGCGCCATAAGCTGTTCCAGGTCGACTACCTGACCACGATGAGCAACCAGGCCGTGGTATCGCTGCTGTACCACAAAAAACTCGATGACGAGTGGCGCCAGCAGGCCACCGCCCTGCGCGATGCGTTGCGCGCACAAAACCTCAACGTGCACCTGATTGGCCGGGCTACTAAAACCAAAATCGAACTCGATCAGGACTATATAGATGAGCGTTTGCCGGTTGCCGGTCGGGAGATGATCTACCGTCAGGTCGAGAACAGCTTCACCCAACCGAACGCCGCCATGAATATTCAGATGCTGGAATGGGCGCTGGATGCCACCAAAGGGTCTACGGGGGATTTACTGGAGCTGTACTGCGGCAACGGTAACTTCTCGCTGGCGCTGGCGCGCAATTTTGAGCGCGTACTGGCAACGGAGATTGCCAAACCGTCCGTCGCGGCGGCACAGTACAACATCGCGGCTAACCATATTGATAACGTGCAGATTATCCGGATGGCGGCAGAAGAGTTTACTCAGGCCATGAACGGCGTGCGGCAGTTTAATCGCCTGCAGGGTATCGACCTGCAAAGCTATCAATGCGAGACCATTTTTGTCGACCCGCCGCGCAGCGGCCTGGACAGTGAAACGGAGAAAATGGTGCAGGCATATCCACGGATCCTGTATATCTCCTGCAACCCGGAAACCCTGTGCCAGAATCTGGAAACCTTAAGCCAGACTCACGACGTCACACGCCTGGCGCTGTTCGATCAGTTCCCGTATACCCATCATATGGAATGCGGCGTGCTGTTAACGAAGAAGTAAATAAGAAGCAAGAAATGAACCCGGCAACGCGATGTTTGCCGGGTGAGTCAGACAACCGGATTACTCTGCCGCCGTGTCCTTACGGTTGCGGATCCGGTAGCCAATCCAGAACACGGTGATCACCGACAGCACCGCCGGGAAGAAGTTAGACCCGATATCCGGATACTCCGCACGCACCACGGTGCTGTACAGCAGAACGCCCAGAATAAAACAGGCGGCCGCCAGGCCCGGCAGCCCCACGGGCATGCTGCGATTCTGATAGCGCTGGTGCAGACAGTACACCGTCAGCAGTAACGCCAGAATCGGGAAGATGGAAAAGGGAACAATCGAGCTGAACAGGGCTGCGAAGGTTCCATTAATGGACAAGCCAGCGATCAGCGCCAGCAACAACGTACCTTTATCTTGAACTGAGTGTTTCATTGCTCGTCCTTCACGTTATTCGGAATGATGTGACATTTTTTCTTGTTCGCGGCGATACCAATAGTACGCCCCTTTCGAGATCATTCTGAGCTGCAGTACCAGTCGTTCTTCCAGCTGCCGACGTTGTTCAACACCGACATCCAGCGCTTCTGCGCCGGCACTAAACACGATGGTGACCATAGCTTCAGCCTGCGCTTCGGTAAAGGCGCGTGGCATGTGGTTTTCGATTTCTAAATAATCGGCAAGTTCCGCGATGAAATGTTGAATTTCGCGTGCGACAGCGGCGCGAAACGCCGCGGAAGTGCCAGAACGTTCCCGCAACAACAGGCGGAAGGCGTTAGGGTTATTGCCTATAAATTCCATAAATGTGGAGACGGAGGTGCGAATCACGCTACCGCCTTTAGCGATACGCTGCCGCGCCTGGCGCATCAGCTGGCGGAGCATGAGCCCACTCTCGTCGACCATCGTCAGACCTAGCTCATCAACATCACGAAAATGACGATAAAAGGACGTGGGGGCAATCCCCGCCTCGCGCGCGACCTCACGTAAACTCAAACTGGCGAAACTCCGCTCAGCGCTAAGCTGGCTGAATGCCGCTTCTACCAGCGAACGCCGGGTTTTCTCTTTTTGTAGCGCTCTTACGCCCATCACGATGTCTGAATCCTTCCAATAGCCCTGCTGGCACTATACCAGAGATTAAAACTAATCGGTTTACACTGCTTTGTGAATGATTGTTTACGAGCCGATTCTGCTTTTATGCCGCAAAAAAGCACAACGATAATTGGGTTAAAGCCCGGCGAATGTTATCATCGTGTTTATTTTATGTATAAAACAGGTGAGTAATGCCATGTCACACTCTTGGGATTATGATGCAATCGTGATTGGGTCCGGCCCTGGCGGTGAAGGTGCCGCCATGGGACTGGTTAAACAGGGAGCGCGCGTCGCCGTTATCGAGCGCTATCATAACGTCGGCGGCGGCTGTACCCACTGGGGGACAATCCCGTCAAAAGCGCTCCGCCATGCCGTCAGTCGTATTATCGAGTTTAACCAAAACCCTCTCTACAGTGACCACTCCCGCCTTCTTCGTTCTTCTTTTGCCGACATTCTTAACCATGCCGACAGCGTGATTAATCAACAAACCCATATGCGTCAGGGCTTCTATGAGCGCAACCACTGCGAAATTTTGCAGGGCAACGCTCACTTTGTTGATGAGCACACCCTCGCGCTGGAATGTCACGATGGTACCGTCGAGACCATCACCGCGGAAAAATTCGTCATCGCCTGCGGCTCACGCCCTTACCATCCTGCCGATGTCGATTTTTCCCATCCCCGCGTCTACGACAGCGATTCAATTCTCAGCCTGCAGCATGAGCCACGCCACGTGATCATCTACGGCGCCGGGGTTATTGGTTGCGAATATGCGTCGATTTTCCGCGGCATGGAGGTGAAGGTCGACCTGATCAACACCCGCGACCGTCTGCTGGCGTTCCTCGATCAGGAGATGTCCGACTCCCTCTCCTATCACTTCTGGAACAGCGGTGTGGTGATTCGCCACAACGAAGAGTATGAGAAAATTGAAGCCGTCGATGACGGCGTGATCATGCATTTGAAGTCGGGCAAAAAACTGAAAGCCGACTGCCTGCTGTACGCCAACGGCCGTACCGGTAATACCGATTCCCTGGCGCTGGAAAATATCGGCCTGAAAACCGATAGCCGCGGCCAGATCAAAGTGAACAGCATGTACCAGACGGCGCTGCCGCATATCTATGCCGTTGGTGACGTTATCGGCTATCCGAGCCTGGCGTCCGCCGCCTACGATCAAGGCCGCATCGCCGCGCAGGCGCTGATTAAAGGCGAGGCGTCTGCCCACCTGATCGAAGATATTCCGACCGGTATCTACACCATTCCGGAAATCAGCTCCGTGGGTAAAACCGAGCAACAGCTGACGGCCATGAAAGTGCCATATGAAGTCGGCCGTGCGCAGTTTAAACACCTGGCACGCGCGCAAATCGTCGGCATGAGCGTGGGAACCCTGAAGATCCTGTTCCATCGTGAAACGAAAGAGATCCTGGGCATTCATTGCTTTGGTGAACGCGCGGCCGAGATTATTCATATCGGCCAGGCGATTATGGAGCAGAAAGGTGGTGGCAACACCATTGAGTACTTCGTCAACACCACCTTTAACTACCCGACCATGGCGGAAGCCTATCGGGTTGCCGCGTTAAATGGCTTAAACCGCCTGTTTTAACGCTTTGTCGAAATGGCCATCCATAGTGCCGCGGATGGCCTCTGCCAGATGCTCATAGCGACTACGCAGCGGTGAACCGGGACGATACACCAGACCGATGGTGCGTCTTGGTTCCGGCTTAATGCACGGAATATAGACCACGCCATCGCGCTTTCTCTCCTGCGGTACCGCTAACGCCGGCAGCAGCGTGATACCGCTACCTGCAGCCACCATATTGCGCAGCGTTTCAAGACTGGTTGCGCGGAAATGGGTATCTTCATCCGCACCGGCCTCAAAACAGAAGCCCATTGCCTGATCGCGCAGGCAGTGGCCATCTTCCAGCATCAGCAGCTTTTCCCCGGCCAAATCAGACATCGGCACGCGATCGCGATTTGCCCACGGGTGATCTTCGTAGATCGCCAGCATCATTGGCTCATCAAATAGCGGGACCTCAATAAAGGCCTCGCTCTCTTTCACCAGCGCGAGGATCGCGCAGTCCAGCTTACCGCTGTCAAGCTGAGCCAGCAGTTGATGGGTTTGTGCTTCATGCAGATACATTTCCAGTTTTGGAAAAGTCTGGTGCAGCATCGGTATTATTTGTGGCAACAGATAAGGGCCAATGGTCGGAATCAGGCCAATATGCAGCGGCCCGGACATGGTCTCACCTTGTTGACTTGCCATTTCCTTGAGCACTTTGACTTCGCGTAACACGGTACGCGCCTGATCCACCAGCAACAGTCCGGCCTGGGTAAACAGAACCTTACGGCTGGTGCGCTCCAGCAACATGACCCCAAGTTCATCCTCCAGCTTGCGGATTTGTCCGCTCAGCGTGGGTTGGCTGACGTGGCAGGAGTCCGCCGCGCGCCGAAAATGGCGGTGCTCGGCTAGCGCAACCAGGTATTCAAGATCGCGAATATTCATTATTCATCCTCCGTCGCCATGATAGTTCATGGCGATAGATAGCATAGCAACGAACGATTATCCCTATCAAGTTTTCTGTTCAATAATAAGCCCAGAAACGAGGCCGACGTCAGAAAATCCACGATGGCCTCACCCTATTCCCTGACCGAACAACTAAAGCCAACGTGAACTTTTGCGGACCTTGTGTCCGCTTTTTTTTTTGCATAAAAAAAGCCCGGGCCTGGCCCGAGCCTCGTTGACTGCTTTTCAACGACTCACCCCGTTAGAATGATCCGTGAAAATCGCGCATTCACACCAGACGCTGTTTGGCGTCGTCAATTGCCTTAGCGACCTGCTGCGGTGAGACGCCGCCTTTTGCCGAACGCTTATCCAGGCAAGACTGCAGCGACAGAATCGGATAGACATCATCGGCAATCACGTTGCTAAATTTCTGCAGGTCGGCCAGCGCCAGATCTTCCAGCGGTTTGCCCTGGGCAATAGCTTCCACCACCGCTTCACCAACGATATGGTGCGCTTCGCGGAACGGAACCCCTTTAGCGACCAGGTAATCCGCCAGCTCGGTGGCATTGGCATAGCCCTGCTGCGCCGCTTCTTCACAGCGCGGGCGCTTGACCTGAATACCATCCAGCACCAGCGCCGCCATATGCAGGCAATCCAGCCAGGTATCGAGTGCGTCGAACAGCCCTTCTTTATCTTCCTGCATGTCTTTGTTGTACGCCAGCGGCAGGCCTTTCAGGGTCATCATCATCCCGGTCAGCGCGCCCTGAACACGGCCACATTTACCGCGGATAAGCTCCAGCGCATCCGGGTTTTTCTTCTGCGGCATCAAGGAGGAGCCGGAGGTAACGCGGTCGGACAACTCAATAAAACCGGCTTCCCCGGTATTAAAGAAAATCAGGTCTTCGGCAAAGCGTGACAGGTGCACCATGCCAATCGATGCATCAGAGAGCAGTTCCAGTACGTGGTCACGGTCAGAAACGCTATCGAGGCTGTTGCGGGTCGCCGAGGCAAAACCCAGCCAACCGGCCAGCTGCTCGCGGTCGATGTCATAGGCGGTCCCCGCCAGCGCACCGCAGCCCAGTGGGCTGACATCCAGACGTTTCAGGGCATCCTGCAGACGGCTTTCATCACGCGCCAGCATTTCAACATAGGCCAGGCACCAGTGGGCAAAAGTCACCGGCTGCGCACGCTGCAGGTGGGTATACCCTGGCATCACCGCATCCTGGTTGCCCTGTGCCGTCTCCACCAGCGCACTTTGCAGCTGGCGGTTAGCCGACAGCAGCTCCGCGACGGTGTCTTTACACCACAGTTTCAGGTCGGTAGCGACCTGATCGTTACGGCTACGCCCGGTATGCAGCTTCTTGCCCAGTTGACCCACTTTGTCGATCAGCTTGCCTTCCACCCAGCTGTGAATATCTTCCGCGTCGCTTTCAAGGATTTGCTGCGGATTCGCCCGCACCTCTTCCAGCAGCACACCTAACGCCTCTTCCAGCTGCTGTTGCTCGGCGGCACTCAGCACGCCCACCGTCACCAGCGCTTTAGACCAGGCGACAGAGCCAACAATATCCTGCTCCGCCAGGCGATAGTCGAAGCGCAAAGAGTCGTTGAACTGTTTGAACCGCTGATCGGCTGCCTGAGTAAAACGCCCGCCCCAAAGTGCCATAATGTGCTTCCTTCAAATTTGGTTTTATGCTGCCGGGAAGCCCTGTGCCCCCGTCTTCAACTGTGTTAAATCAGGCCAGAATACGCGTGCCGATAGGCGTGCCGTTAAACAACGCCGGCAGTTGCTCCGCATGGCGCCACGAGGCGATGTCTACCGGACGACCCAGCGTGCGCGCCGCATCCAGTGCCGCATTTACCTTCACAATCATGCCGTCGGTAATAATGCCTTGCTCGATCAGCTGCTCTGCCTTCGCCGCGGTCATCTCCGCAATGCGCTGGCCTTTACCATCAAGAATGCCGCTAACATCGGACAGCAGAATCAGGTCCGCACCGAGCGTTGCCGCCAGCGCGGTCGCCGCCTGGTCGGCATTCACGTTCATCAGTTGCCCTTCATCGGTGACCCCGATGGAGCTGACCACCGGCAGATAGCCACCCGCCAGCAGAGTGTTAATCAGCGCAGGCGAACCCGGCTGCGCCAGACCGACGTGGCCCAGCTCTTCGTCCAGCTGTGTCACCTTAACGCTATCACCATCGCCGAGGAACAGGCCCACGGAAGCCAGATGGTGTTTTTTCGCCCATGCCAGCAGCGTCTTATTGGCGGTTCCCGCCAGCGCGCCGGTAATAATATCGATCTGATCCGCTGGCGTGACCCGCAGGCCATTTTTCTTGTTCACCGGCAGGTTGAGCTGCTTCATCAACTCATCTACTACACAGCCGCCACCGTGCACGATAATCAGCGGGCGATGATGGGCTTCACGGTAATTCACCAGTGCGGTAAACAGGCGCTCCAGCGCTTCTTCGCTATCGAGTAACACGCCGCCGAGCTTAATTATTAATGGGTTCATCATCACACCTTAAATAAGAGACTGCGTCTCAGCGTAGCCGAAACGAATATTCGCGCACTGTATTGCCTGTGCCGCCGCACCTTTCAACAGGTTATCTTCCGCCGCCACCACAATAATGTGCTGGTCCTGAACGGCAAAACCGATATCACAGAATGGCAGACCCACGACGTTTTTCAATGCCGGCACGCCTTTATCATATAAACGTACCAGCGGCTTATTGGCATAGGCCTGCTGGAACACGGCGGCAACCTGATCTTTGCTCACGCCAGGCTTCAGACGGCAGGTGATAGTTTCGAGGATCCCACGTTTAAAATTACCAAGGTGAGGGGTAAAAATAACCTCCGCGCCAAGGTGGGTGGAGATTTCCGGGTGGTGACGATGATTGAATACGCCATACGGCTGCAGGCTGACTTCACAGAAGCTATTGCTGATGGCCGCTTTACGCCCTGCGCCGCTGACGCCGCTGGTCGCATTGATCACCGGCCACTGGTTCAGATCCAGCAGGTCCGCATCGATCAACGGTTTCAATGACAACTGAGCCGCCGTCGGATAACAGCCCGGGACAGCGACTAAATTCGCCTCTTTCAGCGCGTCGGCGTTCCACTCAGCCAGACCGTAAACCGCCTGCTCAAGCAGGGCCGGATGCTGATGCGTAAAACCGTAATATTTTTCGTAAAACGCACCGTCGTTCACGCGGAAGGCGCCCGACAGGTCGAACACCACGCAGCCTGCGGCAAGAAACTGCGGCGCCAGGTCGTGGCTCACTTCATGTGCGGTCGCGAGGAAGACAACATCGACGCCGGCGCTAAATTCGCTGATATCTGACATCGGCTGCAGCGGCAGATCCACAATGCCTTTCAGCTGCGGATGCAAATCGGAAACTAATTTCCCTGCATCATTGCTTTGCGCGGAGACCGTCAAAGCGGTTATGGTCATATGAGGATGGCGATTTACATAGGTCACTAGCTCTGCGCCGGCATAACCGCTGGCACCCACAATCAGCGTCTTCAACATCGGGGCTCTTCACCTTCTTACGTCATATTTGCCCAGGAAGCGTCTCGCTTCCTCACCCAGTTAAGCCGTAAGAGTCTCCCTGCATTTTATGGGTTTTCTTACGCTCAACGATAATGTATTTTTATTCATAAATAATGCATGAATATTGATACTATCATGACCCGAGGTGTGTCAACAATGAAAAACAATTTACCGCCCTTTATCGAGATTTACCGCGCATTGATCGCCACACCTTCCATCAGTGCAACCGAAGAAGCACTGGATCAAAGTAATGAGACTTTAATCAATTTACTCGCTGGCTGGTTCCGCGATATTGGCTTCAATGTTGAAGTCCAGCCGGTGCCGGGGACGCGCAATAAATTCAATTTGCTGGCCAGTACCGGCCACGGCGCAGGCGGCCTGCTGCTCGCCGGGCATACCGACACCGTGCCGTTTGATGACGGCCGCTGGACCCGCGATCCTTTCGCCCTGACCGAGCACGACAACAAACTGTACGGCCTCGGCACCGCCGACATGAAAGGCTTTTTCGCCTTTATCCTTGATGCCCTGCGCGATGTCGATGTCAGCACGCTGAAAAAGCCGCTCTACATCCTGGCCACCGCCGATGAAGAGACCAGTATGGCCGGCGCCCGTTACTTTGCCGAAACCACCCAGCTGCGTCCGGACTGCGCCATCATCGGTGAACCGACCTCTCTGCAGCCGGTGCGCGCACATAAGGGCCATATGTCCAACGCGATTCGTATCCAGGGCCAGTCTGGCCACTCCAGCGATCCGGCACGCGGCGTGAACGCCATTGAGCTGATGTACGATGCCATCGGCCGCATCATGCAGCTACGCGACGACTTAAAAGAGCGTTATCACTATGCGGCGTTTACCGTGCCGTATCCAACGCTCAATCTCGGCGCGATTCATGGCGGCGATGCCTCAAACCGTATCTGCGCCTGCTGCGAGCTGCATATGGATATTCGCCCGCTGCCGGGTATGACGCTCAACGATCTTAACGGGCTGCTGGATGAAGCGCTGGCACCGGTAAGCGAACGCTGGCCGGGCCGCCTGACGGTGTCCGAACTGCATCCACCAATTCCTGGTTACGAATGTCCACCAGACCACCGTCTGGTTCAGGTCGTGGAAAAACTGCTCGGTGCCCAAACCGAAGTGGTGAACTACTGCACCGAGGCGCCGTTTATCCAGACGCTGTGCCCGACGTTAGTATTAGGCCCAGGCTCCATTAACCAGGCGCACCAGCCGGATGAATACCTGGAAACCCGGTTTATTAAGCCAACCCGGGAGCTAATAACCCAGGTTGTCCATCATTTCTGCTGGCATTAAGGGCAGTCCGCTCCCGCCGCTTTTGCCAGGGCGGGACGGTGATTCTGGTCACATTTCCATAAGTAATGCTTATCAGGCGACCTCTGAGTTAAATTTCGCAAATTACCGTCATTTATTCGTTTGCTGAAGCGATTTCGCAACAATTGACGTGGGGGTTTTTACGTGGCTTTATAAAAGACGGCTGCTTATCCGATGCTCACTGTTGCAGAGCGCCGGATATAACAAAATAAAATGAGATGGGGTGTCTGGGGTAACATGAACGAACAATATTCCGCTTTGCGTAGTAATGTCAGTATGCTCGGTAAGGTGCTAGGCGATACCATCAAGGATGCACTGGGAGAGAACATTCTTGATCGTGTCGAAACTATCCGTAAATTGTCCAAGTCTTCTCGCGCCGGCAATGAAGCCAACCGCCAGGAATTGCTGACCACGCTGCAAAACTTGTCCAATGACGAGCTGCTGCCGGTGGCCCGTGCTTTCAGCCAGTTTCTGAATCTGGCGAATACCGCAGAGCAATACCACAGCATTTCACCGAACGGTGAAGCGGCCAGCAACCCGGAAGTGATTGCCCGCACCCTGAGAAAGCTCAAAGACCAACCTCATCTCAACGAAGAGACCATTAAGAAAGCGGTGGAGTCCCTGTCTCTCGAGCTGGTCCTTACCGCTCACCCCACCGAGATCACCCGCCGTACGCTGATCCACAAAATGGTGGAAGTGAACAACTGCCTGAAGCAGCTTGATAACAAAGATATCGCTGACTACGAGCACCACCAGTTGATGCGCCGTCTGCGCCAGCTGATTGCCCAGTCATGGCATACTGATGAAATCCGCAAATACCGCCCGACTCCGGTTGATGAAGCCAAATGGGGTTTTGCCGTTGTTGAAAACAGCCTGTGGGAAGGGGTACCAAACTACCTGCGCGAGCTGAACGAACAGCTGGAAGAGAACCTCGGCTACCAGCTGCCGGTAGACTTCGTCCCGGTGCGTTTCACCTCCTGGATGGGCGGTGACCGCGACGGTAACCCGAATGTCACCGCCGATATTACCCGTCACGTGCTGCTGCTGAGCCGCTGGAAAGCGACTGACCTGTTCCTGAAAGATATTCAACTGCTGATCTCGGAACTGTCGATGGTTGAATGTACCGACGAGCTGCGCGAACTGGCCGGTGCGGAAGGGGCACAGGAACCGTATCGCTATCTGATGAAAAAGCTGCGTACCCAGCTGATGGAAACCCAGGCCTGGCTGGAAGCCCGTCTGAAGGGGCAGAAACTGCCGAAGCCGGCAGGCCTGATTACCCAGAACGAACAGCTGTGGGAACCGCTGTACGCTTGCTATAAGTCGCTGCAGTCCTGCGGCATGGGCATCATCGCCAACGGCGAGCTGCTGGATACGCTGCGTCGCGTGAAATCTTTCGGCGTACCGCTGGTTCGCATCGACATTCGTCAGGAAAGCACCCGTCATACCGAAGCGCTGGGCGAGATGACCCGCTATCTGGGTATCGGCGATTACGAAAGCTGGTCAGAAGCCGACAAGCAAGCGTTCCTGATCCGCGAACTGAATTCCAAACGTCCGCTGCTGCCACGTCAGTGGGAGCCAAGCAACGAAACCCGCGAAGTCCTCGACACCTGTAAAGTGATCGCCGAGGCGCCGTACGGATCCATCGCCGCGTATGTGATCTCAATGGCGAAAACCCCGTCCGACGTGCTGGCCGTGCACCTGCTGCTGAAAGAGTCCGGTATTGGCTTCGCCCTGCCTGTCGCACCGTTGTTTGAAACCCTGGACGACCTGAATAACGCCAATGACGTCATGACCCAGTTGCTGAATATCGACTGGTATCGCGGCTTTATTCAGGGCAAACAGATGGTCATGATTGGCTATTCTGACTCCGCAAAAGATGCCGGCGTCATGGCCGCCTCATGGGCGCAGTATCAGGCGCAGGATGCGTTGATTAAAACCTGCGAAAAAGCCGGGATTGAGCTGACGCTGTTCCATGGCCGCGGCGGTTCCATCGGTCGTGGCGGCGCGCCGGCACACGCCGCGCTGCTGTCTCAGCCTCCAGGTAGCCTGAAAGGTGGCCTGCGCGTGACCGAACAGGGCGAGATGATTCGCTTTAAATACGGCCTGCCTGAAGTCACCATCAGCAGCCTGTCGTTGTACACCAGCGCGGTACTGGAAGCCAACCTGCTGCCACCACCGGAACCAAAACCGGAGTGGCGTCATATCATGGCCGAGCTGTCTGACATCTCCTGCAAGATGTACCGTGGCTATGTGCGTGAAAATAAAGACTTCGTCCCCTACTTCCGTTCCGCAACGCCGGAGCAGGAGCTGGGTAAACTGCCGCTGGGTTCTCGTCCGGCAAAACGCCGTGCGACCGGTGGCGTCGAATCCCTGCGCGCCATTCCGTGGATTTTTGCCTGGACGCAAAACCGTTTGATGCTGCCGGCCTGGCTTGGTGCAGGTACCGCGCTGCAGAAAGTGGTGGAAGATGGTAAACAGAGCGAGCTGGAAACCATGTGTCGCGACTGGCCGTTCTTCTCAACCCGTCTCGGCATGCTGGAAATGGTGTTCTCGAAAGCTGACCTGTGGCTGGCGGAATATTACGATCAGCGCCTGGTAACCCCGGAGCTGTGGAAGCTGGGTGCCGAACTGCGTGAGCTGCTCTCTACCGGGATCAACGTGGTACTGGATATTGCTAACGATTCCCACCTGATGGCCGACCTGCCGTGGATCGCCGAGTCCATCCAGCTGCGTAACATCTATACCGACCCGCTGAACGTTCTGCAGGCAGAACTGCTGCACCGTTCACGTCTGGCGGAAGAAGAAGGCAAAGAGCCGGATCCGCGCGTCGAACAGGCGCTGATGGTCACCATCGCCGGCGTTGCTGCCGGTATGCGTAACACCGGCTAATCTCTGCGCAATACCCGTCCCGGATAGCGACGTTTACGCCTTATCCGGGCAACAAACACCCCGGCCAGCATCGCGCGACCGGGGTTTTTTATTCACTGGCCTTTTTCATTAATGGTGCAGCATCTCGTCGACGATCTGCTCTTTGTGCAGGGCATACGGATAATAGGTCGGCCAGTTATCCATCTCTTTCAGCAATGCCTCCTGCGATTCATTACCCATAAAGATGTGGAAATGCTGTGATTTGCGCGGGCCGATAATATGATCGCTGAACTGCACAAATTTCGGCGCTTTTGAGTCAGCCTGCTGGCATTCGAACAGATAGCGCACGCCCTTCTTACCCGAGGCATAGGTCAGGATCTTCTTGCCGGAATAGGCGTACTGGCAGGCATTGACCGTTTTACCAATGTGAAACTCCATCACGTTGTCCTCAATCCCAATCTGGTCAACATCGGTGGCATAGCCTTTCTTATAATATTCCCGATACTCGGCCACGCTCTTAGCGCCCGCTTTTTTGGCTTTTTGCTCCAGCACCGGATCCAAATCGCCATTGAGCAAATAAGGGTTCACCGACTGCCAGATCCCATCCCAATCGCTTAGCGACCGATCCTTAACGTCCCCATCGGCAAAAATGCCCTCGCTTGCTTTTATCTCCGCCTCGGTTAACGCGGGTCCATGGCTATGATTGCCGTGAGCAAAGGTCTGAGCACTGGCCAATAGCAGGCCAACACCCAACGCAAGGGCAGACATCTTTATGGTCATTACATTCTCCTGAGTTAACGCTTGCAACGTTATGTTACGATATAACATATCATACACATCGTGCAACATCGTTATCCCGCCATCCTGAGCCGGCTTTTACCCTTTCAGCTCTGTCCGGTATGATAAATACGAGGCGCCTTGTATGGAGCAAGTATGGATACCGATCTCAATCAACTCATCGACGCGTTAATTACCGGTCCGGCTGCGATCCGGCAGATCCGCTTTGCCAGCACCCACCGTCCGGCTGCCGATGAGGTGCAGAAGGCCGATTTTTCACGTCTTGAAATCATGCTTGAAGGCCAGCTGTACGATCCTGGCATAAAAGCCGATCCGCCAATACTTACCCAATATGACGCGCTGTATATCCCCGCCGGAGGATGGAATCTTCCCCAGAGGATCTCGCCCTGTCGCACCTTGAGCATCATGTTTGGCAAGCAGCAGCTGGTGTTTACTCTGCAGCGCTGGGACGGCAGTCAGCTGCAGGTTGAGGAAAAACTTCAGGTTCCGCGTCGCGGCCCCCGTACCGGATCTTTTCTGCTACAGGCGCTCAACGAGATGCTGATGCAGCCCCAGGAACAACGGACAACGCGCTGTATTGTTATCAGCCTGCTGAGCCACTGCGCCGACCTCCTCGGCAGCCAGGTACAAACCGCGTCCCGTAGTCAGGCGCTGTTTGAGGCAATCCGTCAGTATATCGAGGCTCACTTTGCCGAGCCGTTAACCCGCGAATCAGTCGCGCAGGAATTTTATCTCTCGCCAAACTATCTCTCCCACTTGTTCCAGAAATGCGGGCCAATGGGGTTTAACGAGTACCTGAATCACGTCCGTCTCGAACAGGCCAGGATGCTGCTAAAAGGTCATGACATGAAGGTTAAAGATGTCGCCCACGCCTGCGGCTTTGCCGACAGCAACTATTTCTGCCGCCTGTTTCGTAAAAATACCGAACGCTCGCCCTCCGAATATCGCCGCCAGTACCACAGCCAACTGACAGAAAAAGAAACCCAGCAAAACTAGATTTTTGTAAGTGTTTCTTCATATTTCGCTGATTAATCTGCCCAGGCGTATCAGGTATACCGGGAGAAACGTGATCTAAATCATCCTTAACCGCAATGCGTACATTTATCCAGTTTTTGGCAAATTTGTCATCTGGCGACCCATCAATGAGAAGCCGTATCCTTATCTCAACATCACTGAATTGAGCATCGAGGAAAGGCTATGGAACTCTATCTGGACACCGCAAACGTAGCAGAAGTTGAACGCCTGGCACGCATCTATCCCCTGGCTGGCGTCACCACCAACCCCAGTATTATCGCTGCAGGCAAAACGCCGGTCTGGGAGGTACTCCCACGCCTGCAAAAAGCCGTCGGGCCAGAGGGAACGCTGTTTGCCCAGACCATGAGTCGCGATGCCGAAGGTATGGTGGCGGAAGCCAAACGCCTGAGCAATGCCGTACCGGGGATTGTGGTCAAGATCCCGGTCACCGCCGAAGGCCTAGCCGCGATCAAACTGCTGAAGAAAGAAGGCATCCCGACCCTGGGCACCGCGGTCTATAGCGCCTCCCAGGGACTGCTGGCGGCGCTGGCGGGCGCAAAATATGTTGCCCCTTACGTCAATCGCGTCGATGCCCAGGGCGGTGACGGCATTCGCATGGTGCAGGAGCTGCAATCCCTGCTGGAGCTCCATGCGCCAGAGAGCAAGGTGCTGGCCGCCAGCTTTAAAACCCCACGTCAGGCGCTGGATTGTCTGTTAGCAGGCTGTGAAGCTATCACCCTTCCTTTAGACGTAGCGCAACAAATGCTTGGCACCCCCGCGGTAGAGTCAGCCATAGAGAAGTTTGAGCAAGACTGGAATAACGCTTTTGGAAATCTGAACCTGTAACCCGATCGGCGCGCCGCCAAAGGGCGGTGCCACGATCATCCAGGAGGAAAAGAAATGGATCACATTATTCAATCCCCGGGCAAATATATTCAGGGCGCGAACGCCATCACCCGCCTTGGCGAGTACCTCAAGCCACTGGCCGAACGTTGGCTGATAGTGGGAGACAAGTTTGTTCTGGGTTTTGCCGAGGAAAAACTGCGTAAAAGCCTGACAGACGCGGGCCTGGTGGCGGAAATCGTCCCGTTTGGCGGCGAATGCTCACGCAATGAAATCAACCGCTTGCAGGACATTGCTAGTTCAGCCAACTGTCATGCCGTGCTGGGTATCGGCGGCGGTAAAACGCTGGATACCGCAAAAGCATTAGCTCACTTTATGCACCTTCCGGTGGTGATTGCCCCGACCATTGCCTCAACGGATGCCCCCTGCAGCGCCCTCTCGGTTATCTATACCGATGAAGGGGAGTTTGACAGCTATCTGATGCTGCCACGCAACCCAAATATGGTGATTGTCGATACGCAAATCGTTGCTGGTGCGCCACCGCGCCTGCTGGCCGCCGGTATCGGCGATGCGCTGGCGACCTGGTTTGAAGCCCGCGCCTGTTCACGCAGCGGCGCCACGACCATGGCGGGAGGTCAGTGCACTCAGGCCGCGCTGGCGCTGGCCGAGCTGTGCTACAACACGCTGATAGAGGAAGGCGAAAAAGCGATGCTGGCGGCGGAGCAACATGTCGTCACGCCAGCGCTGGAGAAAGTGATTGAAGCCAACACCTATCTGAGCGGCGTGGGCTTTGAAAGCGGCGGTCTGGCCGCGGCGCACGCAATCCATAACGGGCTGACGGTACTGGCTGATGCCCACCATTTCTACCACGGTGAAAAAGTCGCTTTCGGTACGTTGACCCAGCTGGTGCTGGAAAATGCCCCGGTGGAAGAGATCGAAACCGTTGCCGCACTGTGCCACAGCGTCGGCCTGCCAATCACCCTGGCGCAGCTGAATATTAAAGGGGATATTCCGGGCAAGATGCGCGCCGTAGCGGAAGCTGCCTGCGCAGAGGGAGAAACCATCCACAATATGCCTGGCGGCGCGACGGCCGATCAGGTCTACGCCGCGCTGTTGGTCGCCGATCAGTACGGCCAGCGTTTCCTGCAGGAATGGGAATAAAACAGAATGGCCCTCGTTGAGGGCCATTTTTTTATACCGCCGGGCGAACGCCCAGAGTGTGGCAAATCGCGTAGCTCATCTCAGCACGGTTCAGCGTGTAGAAGTGGAAATCCTTCACCCCTTCCCGGCTTAAAATCTTCACCATGTCCATGGCGATGTTCGCCCCGACCAGCTGGCGGGTTTCCGCATCGTTATCCAGGCCTTCAAACATTTTCGACATCCAGGTAGGGATACGCACGTTGGTCATGTCGGCAAACTTCTTCGCCTGTTTGAAGTTAGAAACTGGCAGGATCCCGGGAATAATTTCGACATCAATGCCGGCCGACACGCAGCGATCGCGAAAACGCAGATAGCTTTCAACGTCGAAGAAAAACTGGGTGATCGCCCGGTTTGCGCCCGCATCGACTTTACGCTTCAGATTCAGTAGATCCGCCTGCGCGCTTTTGGCCTCGGGGTGCACTTCCGGATAGGCCGCCACGGAGATATCAAAATCGCCCACTTCTTTCAGCAACGTCACCAGATCGGCGGCGTACATATCCGGCTTGCCGCTGCCCGGCGGCAAATCACCCCGCAGAGCGACAATATGACGAATGCCGTTGTTCCAGTAGTCCTGGGCAATAGCGCGCAGCTCGTCACGGCTGGCGTCGATACAGGTCAGATGCGGTGCCGCTTCCAGACCGGTACGTTCTTTAATGCCTTTGATGATGCTGTGGGTACGGTCACGCTCGCCGGAGTTCGCACCGTAGGTCACCGAGACAAACTTCGGCTTCAGGCTGCTTAAGCGATCGATGGACTTCCACAGGGTTTGCTCCATTTCACTGGTGCGCGGCGGGAAGAATTCAAAAGACACGTTAATCTGGCCCTGCACTTCTGCCAGGCTCTGATTCAGGGCTTCCCGCTGATTGGCGTGAAAAAAGCTCATACCTTACCTCATCAATCGCATTTTATTGTTTGTCGTGTTGCGAACTTCTATACGTTTAGACGTCCAGATGTAAAAATGACGGAAAAGCGGGCAGGCGTCAATAGAAAAATCAGCGTAAACAGTGAGGAATATTCAGCGAAGATGAGATTAATTCATGTCGCTCAACGCTAAGTTAATGATTCTTCAATTAACGGCAGCAACCAATCACGCAACGCGTTATCTTCCGGCCGGGTTAATAATCCGAGCGTCAGATGCAGACGGGCATCCTCCAGCGTCTGGAACGCTACCCCCTGACGCTGAATAGCCGCAAATGAGGCCGGCAGCAGGATCATCCCTTCGCCACGCGCAATACGCGCCAGCAGGACATCATGTTCGGCAGGCTCTTCAACATAGGTTGGGGTATAACCAGCACGTTCAAAGAGGCGCCGGGTATGGTCAAAAAACGCCGGATTACGCTCCCGCTTAAACCAGAACAGCGGCCGATGATTCAGAGCGTGTAAGGGCAGTCGGGCCATACTGGCTTGCGGCCATGAAGCAGGCAGCGCCGCAATCAGCGGTTCATCATAGGGCAGCGGTGAAAAGGTTAAACCGTCGGCATCTAACGGCAGCGCCACCAGCGCGGCGCTCAGCTTGCCCCTGCGCACTTGTTGAGCCAGGGCCGGTGAAGATTGTCGGATGAGGTGCAGAGCGCTGACGTGGCCGCTCAGGGCCGATTCCAGCGGCGCAAAGATCCCCTGTTCAAATGCGGTTGTCAGCCCCAGTCGTAACGGCTGCTGCCGATCGCGGGAGAGCTGGCTTAACGCGCTCAACGTATGCTCCTGCAGCGCCAGCAACGGCCGGATCGTCTCCAGCACCCGTTCACCTTCTGCGGTCAGTATCAGCCCTTTGGTGTGACGGACAAATAGCGTCACCCCCAGCAGCATTTCCAGCTGGCGGATATGCCGGCTCAGCGGCGGCTGTGAAATAAACAACCGCTGCGCTGCCCGACTGATATTGTTCTCTTCCGCCACCACCGCGAAATAACGCAGCAACCGCATGTCCAGAGAAGATAAGCGCAAATTTGTCATACCGGAAAGGTATCACGAAAAGGGTATTACTCAACGCTTCCCGATGCCTCTACTCTCCTTACAGCACATTATCACTATGAGGAAAGATCATGACATCAGAACGTTATACTACCGGCCTTGAGATGTTGCAGCGCGTTGACGGCAAAGGCGGCGATGCCGTCGTAGCCAGTTTGCAGGCTATCGCCCCGGACTTTGCCCGCTATCTGATCGAGTTCCCGTTCGGCGATATCTACGCCCGTCCGGGGCTGGACTTGCGCAGCCGTGAAATTGCCACCATTGCCGCGCTAACCGCGCTGGGCAATGCCGCCCCGCAGCTCAAAGTGCACATTGCCGCTGGGTTGCACGTGGGTTTATCGCAGGAAGAGATTCTCGAAGTGATCATGCAGATGGCGGTATATGCCGGATTCCCGGCGGCGCTGAATGGCCTGTTTGCCGCCAAAGAGGTGTTCGCTGCACGCTGATACGACGAGACCAGACCAACGCCTGGTCTCGTGACAGAGTCGAGTTACAGCAGCTGCGCCAGACGGTTGATGTCCGACTGAATGGCGCCAGCGGTCACATCGCGGCCGGCACCCGGGCCGCGGATCACCAGCGGGTTATCGCGGTACCAGCGGCTCTCAATCGCAAACACGTTGTCGCACGGCAGCAGCGCTGCCAAAGGGTGCTCCTCACGGACCGCTTCAACGCCGACTCGTGCTTTGCCGTTGGCATCAAAACGCGCCACGTAGCGCAGAACCAGCCCCATTTCACGGGCCGCTTCCAGACGCTGCAGCATCTGCTCGTTCAGCTCTTCACCATTCTCAAAGAAGTGATCGACAGATCCCTCTTCGCAGTGCGCAGGCACCAGCGATTCCACACGAACCTGATCGGGTTCGATGTCATACCCGGCCTCGCGGGCGAGGATCACCAGCTTACGCATAACGTCTTTCCCCGCCAGGTCAACGCGCGGGTCCGGCTCCGTCAGCCCTTGCTGCCATGCCTGATCGACCAGATCGGTGAACGGTACGGTGCCATCAAACTGCAGGAACAACCAGGAGAGCGTACCGGAGAAAATGCCGCTCAGCGCCAGGATGGTATCACCGCTATCAATCAGATCGCGCACCGTGTGGTTCACAGGCAAGCCCGCGCCGACGGTGGCGTTGTACAGCCAGTGACGACCGGTTTTCTCAAACGCATCGTGGATTTGACGGTATTTGTCGCTGCTGCTGGCGCCCGCCAGTTTATTCGCGCTGATCACATGGAAACCATGGCTGGCGAAATCCAGGTACTGATCGGCCAGCTGCTCGCTGGCGGTCACGTCCAGCACCACTAAATCATCATACGGGTGAGCGCGCATCCACAAGAACAGTGACTCTTCATCCTGGGCGACGGCCTCGTCGTTGAAGAAGGCCAGCGCACGGCTGGCATCCAGACCGTCGTAGTTCAGCAGACTGCGGCGGCTATCCACCACCCCGGCGAGAATAAATTCAAAACCAGTGCGCGCGGAAAGCGTGCTTTGTTCGCGAGCGAACAGCTCCAGCCAGCGCGAACCAATGTTGCCTTTGCCAAACAGCACCAGGCCAATGCGTTTCTCTGCGCGGAACAGCGACTGGTGCAGACCCTGAATCAGGCTTTCCGTCGGGCCGGCACGCAGCACCGCGACCAGGCTGATACCCTCTTCGGACTGCCAGGTAAACTCAACCGGCTGCCCTTTCAGCTGCTGCCAGAAACGGTGACAGTGCAGTGGATTACGGCTGACGCCGGCCCCGACCATCGCCACCAGCGCCAGCTTCTGACGCAGACGCAGTTCGCCCGGGAGACCGGCTTCGTCCAACAGCCGCAGCGCGCTGTCGGCGACTTCCGAGGTATAGCAGAACTGCAGCAGCTTACGGTCAGCATGAACACCAACCGCCAGCGGGCGCAGCTGGGCGCGTTTAAAGATAAGATCCAGCTCTTTATGCGCCAGCTTGAAATCCTGGCCAGCAGGCACCTGGAATTCAATCAGGCACACATCATCATGACTGGTCACAATACGCGCGCCGGTACCGGAGGCCAGCACACGCTCAATGCGCGTGGAGCCCTGTTCAGGGGTATAGCTACAGCGCAATTGCAGATCGATATCGCTACCGGAGACCGGCTGCAGTGTACGAGCATGCAGCACTGGCGCGGCCAGACGTGCCAGCTCGCTGGCTTCATCCAGGCGCAGCAGCGGCAGCAGACAGGCATCTTTTACCTTACGCGGGTCGGCACTATAGACCCCGGCCACATCGCTCCAGATCGTGACGCGAGAAGCCCCGGCCAGCGCGCCAATCTGGGTCGCGGAATAGTCGGAGCCGTTGCGGCCCAGCAGAACCGTCTCACCCGCGTTGTTGCGCGAGATAAAACCGGTCACCACCAGGCGTTTGTTCGGGTGTTGCGCCATCAACTGCTGCAACAGCGGATAGGACAGGCCTTCATCCACCTGCGGCTGTGCGGCGCGTTCAGCACGCAGGAAGCTGCGGGCATCAAGCCAGGCCGCTTCCTGCCCTAAGTGGTTCAGGACTGCCGCCATCAGGCGTGCGGACCAGACTTCACCGTGACCGACCACCTCGGCGTAGACCGCATCGGTCACGCCGCTGTCAAGCAAGCCGGCAAGGCGCTCGAGATCGTGAATAAAGGTGGCGATCAGCGTATCGGCGGCGTCTGCTGGCAGCAGGCTGGCGATCAGCTCCATGTGATAACGGCGCAGCGACTGCTGCACCTGATGCGCAGAAAGGCGATCGGTCTGGCTGAGTTTCAGCCAGCTAATCAGCTGGTTGGTGGTGCTACCCGCGGCGGAGACAACCATCATGTCACCCGCCTGCGAGTATTCCGTCATGATCCCTGCGACACGCAGGTAACATTTCGCATCCGCTAAACTACTCCCACCAAATTTGTGCAGCTGACGACCCTTCGCCCCTGCCTGCGCATTCACACTCATGTTTATTCCTCGTTTGCTGCCCGGAAGCCATTTTCCAGGTCGGCAATTAAATCTTCACCATCTTCAATACCGGTCGAAATACGCAGAAGCGTTTCTGAAATCCCTGCCGCCGCACGTGCTTCAGGCGACATACCTGCATGCGTCATCGTTGCGGCATGCGAAATCAGACTTTCTACGCCCCCCAGCGATTCGGCCAGCGTAAACAGCGACAATCCGCTCAGAAAACGACGCAACGTCTGCTCATCCCCGTCCAGTTCAAAGCTTAACATTGCGCCAAAACCTTTTTGCTGACGCGCAGCAATCTCATGCCCCTGATTTTCAGGCAGGGATGGATGATACAGTTTTTTCACCAACGGCTGGGCTTTCAGATAGTCGACAATCGCCTGAGCATTGCGCTGCGCCACTTCCATACGTGGAGAGAGCGTACGCAAACCACGTAGCAACAGGTAACTATCGAATGCGCCGCCGGTGACGCCGATATTATTCGCCCACCATGCCAGTTCGGTGACAAGGGCCGGATCTTTGGCAATCACCACGCCCGCCACCACGTCAGAGTGGCCATTCAGGTATTTAGTGCACGAATGCAGTACCAGATCGGCGCCCAGCGCCAGCGGGTTTTGCAACGCCGGGCTCAGGAAGGTGTTATCCACTACGCTTACCGCACCCGCTTCTCGAGCCAGCGAGCAGATTTTCGCAATATCCACCACCCGCAGCAACGGATTACTTGGGCTTTCGACCAATACCAGCTTCGGTTTTTCAGCCAATGCTGCATTCAGCGCCTGTTCATCATTCTGATCGACAAACAGCACGCTATAACACCCGCGTTTCGCCAGGCTATCAAATAAGCGATAGCTGCCGCCATAGCAGTCATGTGGCGCCACCAGCACATCACCAGGCTTCAGGAACACGGTGGTCACCAGCAGAATGGCCGACATACCGGTGTTGGTCAGCACGGCACCCGCGCCGCCTTCCAGCTCCGCCAGCGCGCGCTGCACGACATCACGCGTCGGGTTACCGCGACGGGAATAGTCATGGGCACGAGGTTCATTAAAGCCGGTGAAGTTGTAGGTACTGGAAAGATGAATCGGCGGGACAACGCAACCGTACTGTTCGTCGTCATTTAAACCGCTACGCACTGCGATGGTGGCCTGTTTACGCGTCATGTTGGGCAGTTCCTGGGCTGAATCGGTGAAAAGTCAGGCACCAGAGTAATCATTGTCACAATGGACGTCAATACATCTGGACATCTAAACTTCTTTGCGTATAGATTGAGCAAAAAGCGAATAGCCGTTAAAATTATATGCATTGGCGCACATCCGCAGGGGCTAATCAGATGTCAGACACGCCCCGCTACGGTAAACTACGCGCAATTATGGCCAGACAAGACGTTCTGGTCCTTAACTAATGAATAGAGGATTAAGGTATCTCATGGCTGAATGGAGCGGCGAATATATCAGCCCATACGCTGAGCACGGTAAGAAGAGTGAGCAAGTAAAAAAAATTACGGTTTCCATTCCTCTGAAGGTGTTAAAAATCCTCACCGATGAACGCACGCGTCGCCAGGTGAACAACCTGCGGCATGCCACCAACAGCGAACTGCTGTGTGAAGCGTTCCTGCATGCCTTTACCGGTCAACCGTTGCCGAACGATGAAGACCTGCGTAAAGAACGCAGCGATGAGATCCCGGAAGCGGCGAAGCAGATAATGCGTGAGATGGGCATCGACCCGGATACGTGGGAATACTAAGCGCATGAAAAAGGGCGGAGTTTACCTCCGCCCTTTTTGACGTCACAGACTGGCCATCTACAGCGCGGTCTGGCGACAAAAACAAAAAAAGCCGCCCTGAGGCGGCTTTTTCTTTCAGCAAATTACTTGCTGGTACCCGGCACGCTGAAGCGCTTGTTGAAGCGGTCAACACGGCCACCGGTAGCAACGTCACGCTGCTTGCCAGTGTAGAACGGGTGACATTTACCGCACACGTCGAGGTTCAGGTCGTGACCAACGGTAGAACGGATTTTCATGACGTTACCGCAAGAGCAGTTAGCAGTAACTTCTTCGTATTTCGGGTGAATATCTTTTTTCATGGGAGAACCTCAGTTAAGGCCGCGTCGCTCTTCCAGCCCTAACGCCAGACACCACGCGATGTTAATAATTGCCTGTCACCTTCTACGCTACCGGTACATTGACCACAGCGCGAGACTTTCAGGTAATACGTTTAGTTTGATGCTGCACGAAGCGCACCAAAGGCGGCGAATCATACAGAATTTGACCAGCATATGCAAACTGATCCGCGAGCCCTTATTACAATGTGTATACTAAGCGGCCAGATTTCAAGTCAGGAAGATGACATGTCCGTCGCCCACGTTGCCCTGCCCGTTCCGCTGCCCCGTACCTTTGACTATCGCCTCCCTGAAGGCATGTCGGTCAAAGCAGGCTGTCGCGTGCGTGTGCCCTTTGGCAAACAGGAGCGCATTGGCATTGTCACCGCCATCAGCGAGCACAGCGAACTGCCGCTGGATGAGCTAAAACCGGTTGCCGAAGCGCTGGATAGCGAACCGGTGTTTTCATCTACCGTCTGGCGACTGCTGCTATGGGCGGCCGATTATTATCACCACCCTATCGGCGATGTGCTGTTCCACGCGCTACCGATCCTGCTGCGTCAGGGTAAACCGGCCAGCGCAGCGCCGCAGTGGTACTGGTTTGCCACCGAACAGGGGCAGGCCGTCGACATCAACAGCCTCAAGCGTTCGCCGAAGCAACAGCAGGCGCTGTCAGCGCTGCGTCAGGGAAAAATATGGCGCTATCAGGTCGCTGAGCTGGAGTTTAACGATGCGGCGCTGCAGGCGCTGCGTGGCAAAGGGCTGTGTGAGCTGGCGAGCGAAACCCCGGCCCTGACTGACTGGCGAACCCATTTTTCCATTCCCGGCGAACGGCTGCGTCTGAATACTGAGCAGGCCACCGCCGTGGGCGCTATTCACAGTGCGTCAGACCGGTTTTCAACCTGGCTGCTGGCCGGTATTACCGGTTCCGGCAAAACGGAAGTGTATCTTAGCGTCCTGGAAAACGTGCTGGCACAGGGTCGTCAGGCACTGGTGATGGTGCCGGAGATTGGCCTCACGCCACAGACCATCGCCCGGTTCCGCCAGCGCTTTAACGCACCGGTTGAGGTGCTGCACTCCGGGCTGAATGATAGCGAGCGTCTCTCGGCATGGCTAAAGGCTAAAAATGGCGAGGCAGCTATCGTTATCGGGACGCGTTCCTCACTGTTTACGCCGTTTAAAGACCTTGGGGTGATCGTTATCGATGAGGAGCACGATAGCTCCTATAAGCAGCAGGAAGGCTGGCGCTATCACGCTCGCGACCTGGCGGTCTGGCGCGCCCACAGCGAGCAAATCCCGATCATTCTGGGGTCCGCTACGCCGGCGCTGGAGACGCTCTATAACGTCCGTCAGGGTAAGTATCGTCAGTTGAAGCTGACTAAGCGGGCGGGCAATGCGCGTCCGGCTCAGCAGCACGTGCTGGATTTAAAAGGCCAGCAGCTGCAGGCGGGACTTTCTCCGGCCCTGATTAGCCGCATGCGGCAACACCTGCAGGCCGATAACCAGGTGATTCTGTTTTTAAACCGTCGCGGTTTTGCCCCTGCGCTGCTGTGCCACGATTGCGGGTGGATTGCCGAATGCCCACGCTGTGACAGCTACTACACCCTGCACCAGGCCCAGCATCACCTGCGCTGTCATCACTGCGACAGTCAGCGCCCAATCCCGCGTCAGTGTCCGTCATGCGGGTCGACGCACCTTGTCCCCGTCGGGCTGGGAACCGAACAGCTGGAGCAGGCGCTGGCGCCGCTGTTTCCCGACGTTCCGATCTCCCGCGTCGACCGGGATACCACCAGCCGCAAAGGCGCGCTCGAGCAGCACCTCGCCGATATCCACCGCGGCGGTGCGCGTATCCTGATCGGCACGCAAATGCTGGCCAAAGGTCATCACTTCCCGGACGTGACGCTGGTGTCTCTGCTGGACGTTGACGGCGCACTGTTTTCCGCCGACTTCCGCTCCGCCGAGCGCTTCGCCCAGCTCTATACCCAGGTCTCTGGCCGTGCCGGGCGCGCGGGTAAACAGGGCGAGGTGATTCTGCAAACGCATCACCCGGAGCATCCGCTGCTGCAAACGCTGCTGTATCAGGGCTACGATGCTTTTGCCGATCAAGCGCTGGCTGAACGTCAGACCATGCAGCTGCCGCCGTGGACCAGCCACGTCCTGATTCGTGCCGAAGATCATAACAATCAGCAGGCTCCGCTGTTCCTGCAGCAGTTGCGCAATTTGCTGCAGGCTAGCCCGTTGGCCGATGACAAACTGTGGGTGCTTGGCCCCGTGCCGGCGCTGGCGCCCAAACGCGGAGGCCGCTGGCGCTGGCAGATTCTGCTCCAGCACCCGTCGCGCGTTCGCCTGCAGCATATCGTCAGCGGGACATTAGCGCTGATCAACACCCTGCCGGAAGCACGTAAGGTAAAGTGGGTGCTGGACGTCGATCCTATTGAAGGTTAAGCCTTCTCTTGCGAGACGGATCGAAAAAATTCAACAGTCATCACGTTTTTCATGAAAATTCTGTAACTCTCTGCATCGACTATCTGCTAAAAATGTTGCTGATGTCAGAGCACAAGGGATGTGTCTGCACGAGTCAGTGAGGAGAAAACAGGTGAAGCCCAAAAAACAGGTGGTTGCCGCCACGATGAAAGACGTTGCCCTGAAGGCAAACGTTTCCACGGCAACCGTGTCCCGAGCGTTAATGAATCCCGATAAGGTTTCTCAGACTACCCGTAATCGGGTGGAGCAGGCGGCGCTTGAAGTCGGCTATTTGCCGCAGTCGCTCGGGCGTAACATGAAACGCAATGAATCACGTACGATTCTGGTCATCGTGCCTGATATTTGCGATCCCTTTTTCAGCGAGATCATTCGAGGCATTGAAATCACCGCAGCGGAACAGGGATATCTGGTGCTGATCGGTGACTGCGCTCACCAGAACCGCCAGGAAAAAACCTTTATCGACCTGATTATCACCAAGCAGATCGACGGTATGCTGCTGCTCGGCTCACGACTGCCCTTCGACGCGGGCGTTGAAGAACAACGCAATCTGCCACCGATGGTCATGGCGAATGAGTTTGCGCCTGAGCTGGAGCTGCCGACGGTACATATCGATAACCTCACCGCGGCGTTTAATGCTGTCAATTATCTGCATGAGCTGGGACACCAGCGCATTGGTTGCATCGCCGGTCCGGAAGAGATGCCGCTGTGCCATTACCGTCTCCAGGGCTATGTGCAGGCGCTGCGCCGCAGTGGGATAACTATCGACCCGCATTATATTGCGCGCGGTAATTTTACCTATGAAGCCGGAGCCAACGCGCTGGAGCAGCTTCTGGCGCTCCCGGTGCCGCCCACCGCGGTTTTCTGCCACAGCGATATCATGGCGCTTGGCGCGCTGTCGCTGGCAAAACGCCGGGGCCTGAAAGTGCCTGACGACCTGTCGATTGTGGGTTTCGATAATATCTCTTTATCTGAATTTTGCGATCCGCCATTGACGACCGTTGCGCAACCGCGCTTTGATATCGGCCGCGAAGCGATGCTGTTGCTACTGGATCAGCTACATGGTCACAATGTGAACAGTGGTTCACGATTGCTGGACTGCGAACTGATCGTTCGCGGCAGTACACGTAAAATCAGAGCATAACCATCCGGTTCTGGTCAAAGCCTTGCCGCTTAAGTAACATGGCGGACTGACGAACGAATAAGACAGCGAAACGATAGTGGCACAACGAGATTATGTACGCCGCAGCCAACCGGCTTCTTCGCGGCGCAAAAAGGGTAATACCCGAAGCTCAAGGAACAAACAGAGCAGCCTTGCGGCGGTTTCACCAACGATGGTTGCGATCGCGGCGGCAGTGCTGGTGGCCTTTATCGGTGGGCTGTACTTCATCACGCACCATAAAAAAGAAGAAGCGGAAGCCCTGCAAAACCGTCAGGCTGCAGGAAACGGCTTACCGCCAAAACCGGAAGAGCGCTGGCGCTATATTAAAGAGCTGGAAAGTCGCCAGCCTGGCGTGCGTGCGCCGACTGAACCGACGGCCGGCGGGGAAGTGATGAAACCCGAACAGCTCACCAACGAACAGCGTCAGTTGCTGGCACAGATGCAGGCGGATATGCGCCAGCAGCCAACCCAACTGACCGAAGTTCCGTGGAACGAACAAACCCAGGCCCAGCGTCAGCAAACGCTGCAGCGTCAGCGTCTGGCTCAACAGCAGGTGCAGCAGCAGCAACAGGTTGCCCAGCAGCAGTGGGCGCAGACGCAAACGCAGGCGCCGGTACAACAGCCGCGTGCGCAACAGCGAGTAGCCGAGCAGCCAAAGCCTGCTGCGCAACCAAAACCGGTACAGCAGCCGAAGCAAACCGCGTCTACCCAGCAGCCGTATCAGGATCTGCTACAAACGCCAGCGCATACGACATCACAGCCTAAAACCCAGGCCGCCGCGCCAGTTGCGCGCGTTGAAGAAGCGCAGAAAGCGCCGGCTGAGAAGAAAGACGATCGTAGCTGGATGATTCAGTGCGGCTCCTTTAAAGGCGCGGAGCAGGCAGAAACCGTTCGCGCACAGCTGGCATTTGAAGGGTTCTCCTCACGCATTACCACCAACAATGGCTGGAACCGCGTGGTGATTGGGCCGCTGAAAGGCAAAGAAAGCGCCAACGATATGATCACTCGCCTGAAGATGGCCGGGCATGCAAACTGCATTCGTCTTGCCGCCAGGGGTTGAAACCCTAAAAATCCCCCCCATCTATAATTGCATTCTGCCCCGCGTCATCCGCGGGGCCCCTATTCCGCATTTGTAACCAAGGGGTCTGCTCGTGACAACAATAGTAAGTGTTCGCCGTAACGGCCATGTGGTTATCGCCGGTGATGGCCAGGCCACGCTTGGCAATACCGTCATGAAAGGTAACGTGAAAAAGGTTCGTCGCCTGTACAACGACAAAGTGATCGCAGGCTTCGCCGGCGGCACTGCTGACGCTTTCACGCTGTTCGAACTGTTTGAACGTAAACTGGAAATGCACCAGGGACACCTGGTCAAGGCCGCCGTGGAACTGGCGAAAGACTGGCGTACCGATCGTATGTTGCGCAAACTGGAAGCCCTGCTGGCGGTCGCGGATGAAAACGCCTCGCTAATCATCACCGGTAACGGTGACGTGGTGCAGCCCGAAAACGATCTGATCGCTATCGGTTCTGGTGGCCCCTACGCTCAGGCCGCGGCTCGTGCTCTGTTGGAAAACACCGATATGGGCGCACGCGACATCGCAGAGAAAGCGTTGAATATTGCAGGTGATATCTGCATTTATACCAACCATTTCCACACCATCGAAGAATTAGCCTCTAAAGCGTAAGGATCTCCCATGTCTGAAATGACCCCACGCGAAATTGTCAGCGAACTGGACAAACACATTATCGGTCAGGATGCAGCCAAGCGTTCTGTCGCAATCGCGCTGCGTAACCGCTGGCGCCGCATGCAGTTAAACGAAGAGCTGCGCCACGAAGTCACGCCGAAAAACATTCTGATGATCGGCCCGACCGGCGTCGGTAAAACCGAAATTGCTCGTCGTCTGGCAAAACTGGCCAACGCGCCGTTCATCAAAGTTGAAGCAACAAAATTCACCGAAGTGGGCTATGTCGGTAAAGAGGTGGATTCGATTATCCGCGATCTGACCGATGCGGCGATCAAAATGGTCCGCATGCAGTCCATTGATAAAAACCGCTATCGCGCCGAAGAGATGGCTGAAGAGCGTATTCTCGACGTGCTGATCCCGCCGGCAAAAAATAACTGGGGCCAGGCAGAACAGCCTCAGGAGCCGTCAGCAGCGCGCCAGGCATTCCGTAAAAAACTGCGCGAAGGCCAGCTCGACGACAAAGAAATCGAGATTGACCTTGCCGCTGCGCCAATGGGCGTTGAAATCATGTCCCCTCCGGGCATGGAAGAGATGACCAGCCAGCTGCAGTCCATGTTCCAGAACCTCGGCGGCCAGAAGCAAAAACCGCGTAAGCTGAAAATCAAAGACGCGATGAAGCTGCTGATTGAAGAAGAAGCGGCGAAGCTGGTGAACCCGGAAGAGCTGAAGCAGGATGCCATCGATGCCGTTGAGCAGCACGGTATCGTGTTTATCGACGAAATCGACAAAATCTGTAAGCGTGGTGGCAACAGCTCTGGCCCGGATGTCTCCCGTGAAGGCGTTCAGCGTGACCTGCTGCCGCTGGTGGAAGGCTGCACCGTTTCAACCAAACACGGTATGGTCAAAACCGACCATATCCTGTTTATCGCCTCCGGCGCATTCCAGGTGGCCAGCCCGTCTGACCTGATCCCGGAACTGCAGGGGCGCCTGCCGATCCGCGTTGAGCTGAAAGCGCTGACTACCGAAGATTTCGAGCGCATCCTGACCGAGCCGAATGCCTCCATCACCGTGCAGTACAAAGCGCTGATGGCCACTGAAGGGGTAAACATCGAATTTACCCAAGAGGGAATCAAGCGCATCGCACAGGCAGCATGGCAGGTGAACGAAACCACCGAAAACATCGGTGCACGTCGTTTGCACACCGTGCTGGAGCGTCTGATTGAAGATATCTCCTACGACGCCAGTGAAATGAACGGTCAGAGCATCACGATTGATGCGGAATATGTTGGTAAACATCTGGATGTACTGGTGGCAGATGAAGATCTGAGCCGTTTTATCCTATAATCCGGTCCAATATATTTTCATCACTTTAGATGGGGCTATAGATACACAAAATCATTCAAGCTGCATCGCGGCGGCTAGCCTGAGAATATCCCGGAGCTGACTAACGTTAGTGACCGGGGTGAGCAGGCGAAGCCGACAAAGAGGCTGTTTGAAGGATGACGGGTATAGCCCCATTTTTATTGGCCGGAACCTATGACTGAAAAACCGATAACCCGCACTCAGGCCTGGCTCGAAAGCCTGCGGCCAAAAACGCTCCCTCTGGCCTTTTCCGCCATCGTGGTTGGCACAACGCTGGCCTGGTATCAGGGGCACTTCGATCCCTGGGTCGCGCTACTGGCGCTGATCACCGCTGGACTGCTGCAAATACTGTCGAATCTCGCCAACGATTATGGCGATGCCGTAAAGGGCAGCGATAAACCCGACCGTTTAGGGCCACTGCGCGGCATGCAGAAAGGGGCTATCACTCAGGCGCAAATGAAGCGCGCGCTGATCGCTACCGTAGTGCTGATTTGCCTCTCCGGGCTGGCACTGCTGTTCTGCGCCTGGCAAACGATGGCCGATTTTATTGGTTTTATGGTGCTCGGCAGCCTTTCGATTATCGCCGCCATTACCTATACCGTCGGAACCCGCCCTTACGGCTATATCGGCCTTGGCGATATTTCAGTACTGCTGTTCTTTGGCTGGCTTAGCGTCGCCGGGAGCTGGTATTTGCAGGCCCACA
Organism: Klebsiella sp. R390; assembly: GCF_051131745.1. Taxonomy (NCBI): domain Bacteria; kingdom Pseudomonadati; phylum Pseudomonadota; class Gammaproteobacteria; order Enterobacterales; family Enterobacteriaceae; genus Klebsiella; species Klebsiella sp. R390. The sequence continues at coordinate 2,589,506 of NZ_CP180445.1, forward strand.
CCATTACAGCCGCTATTTTCCTGCCTGCCACCGCCTGTGGCCTGTTAGCCGCTGCGGTGCTGAATATCAATAATCTGCGCGATATCGATAGCGACAGAGAGAACGGCAAAAATACCCTGGCGGTACGTCTGGGGCCGCTTAATGCCCGCCGCTACCACTCAAGCCTGCTTATCGGCGCTCCGCTGTGTCTGGCGCTGTTTAATCTGATGTCGCTACAAAACCTATGGGGTTGGCTGTTCATGCTCGCTACGCCGCTGCTGGTGAAGCAGGCGCGATTTGTGATGCGCGAACGCGAGCCAGCGGCGATGCGTCCAATGCTGGAGCGGACGGTCAAAGCCGCGCTGTTAACCAACCTGCTGTTTGTCATTGGAATTGTTTGCAGCAAGCTCGCGGGTTAACTGACAAATATCAATTAACAATTGATGATTTTGCCAACAATGCGATTCGCGAGATATACTAAAAATTCTCGCAGCAACTGAACGTTAAGCCTATGAAATACGATACTTCCGAGCTTTGTGACATCTACCAGGAAGATGTCAACGTAGTGGAACCTCTGTTCTCCAACTTTGGGGGGCGGTCGTCGTTTGGTGGACAAATCATCACGGTGAAATGTTTCGAGGATAACGGGTTGCTATACGATATGCTCGAACAGAACGGCCGTGGTCACATCTTACTGATCGATGGTGGGGGCTCCGTCCGCCGTGCGTTAATTGACGCCGACCTGGCGCGTCTGGCCGTGCAAAACGAGTGGGAAGGGTTAGTGGTCTATGGTGCAGTGCGTCAGGTTGACGACCTGGAAGATCTGGATATTGGTATCCAGGCTCTGGCCGCGATTCCCGTTGGTGCAGCTGGTGAAGGCATCGGTGAAAGCGACGTTCGCGTCAATTTCGGCGGCGTGACCTTCTTCTCCGGCGACCATCTGTATGCTGATAATACCGGCATCATCCTCTCCGAGGATGCGCTGGATATCGAATAACCCGCCCGATAAAAAAAGGCCTTCTCTCTGAGAAGGCCTTTTTGTTTGTCTTACGCCAGAATTAGTACAGTTTCTTCGCGCAATCCAGCCAGTCGTTTTTGAACGGGCGCTTCATGTTCTCGATAGCATCGATGATGTCATGGTGCACCAGTTTTTCGTTCTGAATACCGACACAGCGGCCACCAAAGCCCTGCAGCAGCAGTTCAATCGCGTAGGCGCCCATGCGGGAAGCCAGGATACGGTCGTAAGGAACCGGAGAACCACCACGCTGAATGTGACCCAGTACCGTTGCACGGGTTTCACGTCCGGTTTCTTTCTCGATGTAGTGAGCCAGTTCGTCCACGTCACACATGTGCTCAGTGATCGCTACGATGGCGTGTTTCTTACCTTTCGCAATCCCGGCTTTAATTTCAGACACCAGGTCATCGCGAGTGTATTCAACTTCGGGCACCATAATGAACTCACAGCCACCGGAAATCGCCGCCGCCAGGGTCAGATCGCCACAGTAACGGCCCATCACTTCAACAACAGAAATACGCTGGTGAGAAGAAGAGGTATCACGCAGACGGTCAATGGCTTCAACCACAGTGCTCAGCGCAGTGAAGAAACCGATGGTGTAGTCGGTACCTTTGATGTCGTTATCGATGGTGCCAGGCAGGCCGATGCACGGGAAGCCCATTTCGGTCAGGCGCATCGCCCCCATGTAGGAGCCGTCACCGCCAATAACAACCAGCGCATCCAGACCACGCTTTTTCATGTTCTCAAGGGCTACGGCGCGGATATGCTCTTCGCGGAATTCAGGGAAACGCGCTGAACCCAGGAAAGTACCGCCACGGTTGATCATGTCGGAGACACTATAGCGGTCGAGCTGAACCATGCGATCTTCATACAGGCCGAGGTAACCGTCATAGATTCCAAAAACTTCCAGACCTTCCGTTAATGCTGCGCGCACAACGCCACGAATTGCTGCGTTCATGCCCGGCGCATCACCGCCACTTGTCAATACACCGATTTTCTTAATCATGACTACCTCTGAACTTAGGAAGCAAAAAATAATCCTGTTGCCTGAAGCGCTCCTTGAACAGGAGAGCACGACGATAATTGCAATAGTATATCAAACGCTTCTGGCTGAATTGATTCAGGTCAGACCAAATGGCGGTAATTTATACAAATAATGCCGATCCGCCCCACATTTTAACATCGAATTTACAGACTATAACTCAACGCTCAAAAAACGCCCTGGCGTGCCAGCGGCACGACGGAGCAGGGGTCTTGATGGATAATGACATCAGAACCCGGGAAACGGTTTAGAATCGCCTGCTCAACCTGGTCGGCAATAACATGCGCCTGTACCAGAGGGAGGTTATCTTCCATTTCCAAATGTATTTGAATAAAGCGAGTCGGCCCTGACTGCCGCGTTCGTAGATCGTGCGCCCCGCTGACGCCAGGCCATGCGGTCACGATATTGATAATGTCCTGACGTTCCTCGTCAGGAAGTGCGCGGTCTAATAACGACTGAACAGCGTCATAGCCCATACGCAGCGCGCTATATAAAATATAGATGCCAATCCCGAGAGCAAACAGCGCATCGGCACGATGCCAGCCATACCAGGACAGGCCTAACGCCACCAGAATGGCGCCATTCATCATAACATCAGACTGATAATGAAGCATATCTGCTCGCACCGCCTGACTTTGCGTTTTTCTCACCACCCAGCGCTGAAAAGTGACCAGCACCAGCGTGCTGACCAGCGCAATCAGGGTTACGATCATGCCGATGCCTGCCGCCTGCATAGGCTCCGGACGCGCCAGATGCTGTATGCCAGTCAAAAACAGGAACAGGGCTGACCCGGAGATAAACATACTTTGCGCCAGCGCGGCCAGCGATTCTGCCTTGCCGTGACCAAAAGTATGTTCTTCATCAGCGGGTTGTAGCGAATATCGCACCACCAGCAGGTTGGTTAACGAGGCGGCAATATCCACCAGCGAGTCCACAAGCGCAGCCAGAATACTGACAGAACCGGTATACCACCACGCAAAAATCTTGATCAAAAGTAACGTGGAGGCCATCACCGTCGCCGCAATAGCCGCCCGGCTCACCAGCCGCCCATAAGATTGATTCATAAAGTCTCCTTTTCGGCGATGCGCTTAGTATAACCTGAACTTTTGCCGCAACGAGGCGCAAGGAGAAGAAGTCGTATTGCTGAGTGACAGGCAAAAAAAACCCCCACATCATGTGGGGGAAGACAGGGATGGTGTCTATGGCAAGGAAAACAGGGTTTACTACTGGGGTTGCACGGTATTGCTACTACTCGACAGCATGGTTGCTGATCCTTTCTGCATCCTTGCAACCTCACGCAACTGATCCATTCGTTGCTGGTGTTTAGCATTGAGAACCGCTTGCTGCTCTGGCGTTAACAGGTGGTACATCTGGTTGCGAACTTTTGCCATTTCGATCTGGCGGGCAACCTGTTCCTGCGCCATCTTATCTGCCTGAGCGCGCACAGCGTTTTCATCAAAATTTTCTGCGGTGACAAGGCGATGCATTGTCTCCATTTCGCTAACATTAATGGGTGGCCTGTCGTGGCGCGCCCGTCGCATAAGATCTCGTAACTGCTGACGTTGCTGTTCGGTTAAACTTATGCCGTCAAACATATGACTCTGGCTGGTGCGCTGCACCCCGTCGTCTCCGGGGAGCCAGTTAACGCTGGTAACGACTTCAGCGGCCTGGCTATATGCACTTAACGCCAGCGTTGAGGCCATGACGGCAGCTATAACATTGCGCATCACATACTCCCAATACGTTTGTGTCTGTGTAGCGATTCAACGAGATACAGTCTACGATTCGGGCTGCAAACATGCGTCAGGGGGTGTAAAACAACGTAAAGTCATGGATTAGCGAGCCTTGATGACGTAATTTCTGCCTCGGAGGTATTTAAACAATGAATAAAATCCTGTTAGTTGATGATGACCGGGAGCTCACCTCCCTGTTAAAAGAGCTGCTTGATATGGAAGGATTTAATGTGCTCGTGGCCCATGACGGGGAACAGGCACTGGCTCTTCTTGACGACAGCATCGATTTACTTTTGCTTGATGTGATGATGCCGAAGAAAAACGGTATCGATACACTGAAAGAGTTACGTCAGACACACCAGACCCCGGTCATTATGCTCACTGCCCGCGGTAGCGAGCTGGATCGCGTGCTTGGCCTCGAGCTGGGCGCAGATGATTATTTGCCTAAGCCGTTCAACGATCGTGAACTGGTGGCGCGTATACGCGCGATTCTGCGCCGTTCTCACTGGAGCGAGCAGCAGCAAACCACCGAAGCGGGTTCCCCGACGCTGGAGGTTGATGCATTAAGCCTCAATCCGGGTCGTCAGGAAGCCAATTTCGATGGGCAAACTCTGGAGCTGACCGGTACGGAGTTCACCCTGCTGTATCTGCTGGCGCAGCATCTTGGCCAGGTGGTGTCTCGTGAACACCTGAGCCAGGAAGTATTGGGAAAACGCCTGACGCCATTCGACCGCGCCATCGATATGCATATTTCGAATCTGCGTCGTAAGCTGCCGGAGCGCAAAGATGGTCATCCATGGTTTAAAACCCTGCGCGGCCGCGGCTACCTGATGGTTTCAGCTTCATGATAGGAAGTTTAACCGCACGCATCTTCGCTATTTTCTGGCTTACGCTGGCACTGGTGTTGATGCTGGTTCTGATGTTGCCCAAGCTGGACTCGCGCCAGATGACCGAATTGCTGGAAAGCGAACAGCGCCAGGGCATCATGATTGAACAGCACGTCGAGGCCGAACTGGCGACAGACCCACCTAACGATCTGATGTGGTGGCGTCGTCTGTTTCGCGCGATCGATAAATGGGCCCCGCCGGGACAGCGTTTGCTGCTAGTAACCAGCGAAGGGCGCGTTATCGGCGCAGAACGCAACGAAATGCAGATCATTCGCAACTTTATCGGCCAGGCTGATAATGCCGATCATCCGCAGAAAAAACGTTACGGCCGCCTGGAAATGGTTGGCCCGTTTTCCGTCAGGGATGGGGAAGATAATTACCAGCTTTATCTGATCCGCCCCGCCAGTACCTCCCAGTCAGACTTTATCAACCTGCTGTTCGACCGTCCGTTGCTTCTGCTCATCGTGACGATGCTGGTCAGTTCTCCCCTGCTTCTGTGGCTTGCATGGAGCCTGGCTAAGCCGGCGCGTAAGTTGAAAAACGCAGCCGATGAGGTCGCACAGGGTAACCTGCGTCAACATCCGGAACTGGAAGCCGGCCCGCAGGAGTTTTTAGCCGCCGGGGCCAGTTTTAACCAGATGGTGACGGCGCTGGAACGCATGATGACCGGGCAACAGCGCTTGTTATCCGATATTTCTCACGAGCTGCGTACCCCGCTCACGCGCCTGCAACTGGGGACCGCCCTGCTGCGTCGCCGCAGTGGCGAGAGCAAAGAGCTGGAGCGAATTGAGACCGAAGCCCACCGGCTGGACAGCATGATCAACGACCTGCTGGTGATGTCGCGCAACCAGGCGAACAACGCGCTGGTGAGCGAAACGGTGAAGGCGAATCAGCTGTGGGGTGAAGTGCTGGATAACGCCGCGTTTGAAGCCGAGCAGGTAGGGAAATCCTTCACGGTAGAGTATCCGCCAGGCCCCTGGCCGCTCTACGGCAACCCGAATGCGCTGGAAAGTGCGCTGGAAAATATCGTGCGTAACGCGCTGCGCTACTCACATACCAAAATTTCAGTGAGCTTCTCCGTCGATAAAGACGGCATCACGATAAACGTTGATGACGACGGTCCAGGCGTCAGCCCGGAGGATCGCGAGCAAATATTCCGGCCGTTCTACCGTACCGACGAGGCCCGCGATCGCGAGTCTGGCGGCACCGGTCTGGGGCTGGCGATTGTCGAAGCCGCTATTCAGCAGCATCGGGGCTGGGTCAAGGCCGATGACAGCCCGCTGGGTGGACTGCGTTTAACGATTTGGCTGCCGTTGTACAAACGAACCTGATGAGCGCTCTCCCGGCTGGCGCTACGCTTAGCCGGGCTACCACAGCCATCACCGCGCCCTGTAGCCCGGCTGGCGGTTATTTTCCCCACAGCCGGCGCGAAGCATCCTCGATTTGCCCACTCAGGCGCCGCTTCTGCATGGTGCGGGTCCAGCTCACCGACAGCCCGGCGGCAGACAGTAGGCGATGATACTGCTCATCATCGAACGGCATATGCCAGGCAATGGCCCCAGCTTCGTAGACGCTCACATCACTCACCTGTGACACCCGCTCCAGCAGCGCATCGCCAGAGACATGACCGCCCGCCACCACCCGATAGAGCCAGCCCGTTTTGCCACTTTGCTGCATCCGCTGCGCCATATCGCTGATAGCAAAATGGAAGTTGAGTTTGAAGCAGGGTGAACGCGGTTGCGTGACCTGAATCAGCGCCTCGCCCCAACGAAAGATATCGCCAATGTGGACGTTATGCTCCGTCAGACCTTCGGTAGAGAGGTTTTCGCCAAATGCCGGCGGGCAGAAAAGATCGGCCTGTTCAGGAAACTCGCGGATCCAGTCGGCATAGTGTTCACGGGGATAGTGGCAAAGCGCGCGGTCCGGCCCGCCATGAATTTTGTGTTCCGCCTGCTCATCACCTGCCAGGCCCAGCTCACCAAGGGTTAACTCGCCATCGACCTGAATTTTTTTGATGGCGCTCGGGCGGCTGCCGGGAAAGTCGCGAACGCGACCGATATAGACGTTGAGCGGATAGTGCATCTGCTGCTCCTTATGCCGATACAAAAAAAGCGAGTCATCAGACTCGCTTCTCAGTCAGCACAATGCAACCTTATTTTTTGGCAGCAAAACGTGCAGCAGCTTCGTCCCAGTTAACCACGTCCCAGAAGGCTTTGATGTAGTCCGGGCGACGGTTCTGGAATTTCAGGTAGTAAGCGTGTTCCCAAACGTCCAGGCCCACGATCGGGAAGCCGGAAGCGCCAGAGATAGCTTCGCCCATCAGCGGGGAATCCTGGTTCGCGGTAGAAACCACGGCCAGTTTGTCACCTTTCAGGACCAGCCACGCCCAGCCGGAACCGAAGCGGGTTGCTGCCGCTTTTTCGAATTCCGCTTTGAAGTTATCGACGGAACCGAAATCACGCTCGATCGCCGCTTTCAGGTCACCCTGCAGGGTAGTCCCGATTTTCAGGCCTTTCCAGAACAGGCTGTGGTTAGCATGACCGCCGGCGTTGTTACGCAGAACGCCTTTTTTGTCAGCCGGCAGCTGATCCAGTTTGGTGATCAGTTCTTCAGCGGACAGGTTTGCGAATTCCGGCAGGCTCTCCAGCGCAGCGTTAGCATTGTTAACGTAGGCCTGGTGGTGTTTAGAGTGATGGATTTCCATCGTCTGCTTGTCAAAGTGCGGTTCCAGGGCGTCATAAGCGTACGGCAGGGCTGGCAGTGTATAACTCATAATCATCTCCATTATTGTCGAGCGGCAGGAAGTGTTAAGGCCGCGTAAGCAGTTGGTTCATTATAGTTAATTAAATGATATTGAAAACGCTTATCAATGCCGTATTTTTAATAAGGTTATAACAACGGGGTATATCCGAATTTTTATTAACGTAAACAAACAATTAATATTTTTCACGGTGAAAATCAGCCTCTCATGACCACCGCAGGAAGGCGAGCAAACTGACCGATTTTTACACTCATCGCCGGGAAAGAGGACTTATCCGATAAAAATAGCGAGCCTAGGCGGCCATACGGCTGCGCTGCCGCCACTGCCCTGGCGTCATGCCGATTTCGCGGTTGAACACCACGGAGAAGTAGTTGCTGTCTTCGAAGCCGCACTGCGTCGCCACCTCGCCAATCAGCCGTTCGGTGTGCTGCAGTAAATACTGCGCGTGGCAGATGCGCAGCTGTCGCAAATAGTGGTTGATGGTCATGCCCGTCTGCTGGCGAAACTGCTGGCGTAGCGCCCGTTCGCTGCACGCTTCGCGCTCACAAAACCGATCCAGAAAGAATGGACGATTCAGGCTGCCTGCCAGTTCGGTCAGCAGCTTATCAAGCAGCGTTTCGCTTGCGGTCGCCGCCCGGTTATCGGTCGCGTAGCGATGACGCTGCAGCGTCAACACCAGCTGAGCGAACAGCAGTTCGGCCATATTGTTGGCCTGGGCGTCGCAGCGGCTACTTTCATGCTCCAGCTGGGTAATGACCTGGCGGACCTGAGCCATGCCGGTGCTGCCGATACGCCAGTGCGGGATCCACGGTGTACCAAACAGACCAGGAATATGCGCCGCCCAGTCAAAATTGAGCCGCAGGCGATCCGGGCAGTAGATAACATTTTGCAGGACTAAATCATTCACTGAAGCGTAGGAGTGTTTATCTTCGGCGCGGATGTAGAACAGATCGCCACGGGTGATCCGCCAGGGACGGTCGTTCAGGACATGCAGGCCGTTGCCTCGCCACACCAGCACCAGCTCGCAGAACTCGTGGGTGTGCTCGGCGAAGACGTTTTGCGGATAACGATCCGCAACCGCCACCGCCTGCGAAGGAGATGCGAAGAACTCATCTTTGCGAAGAATCAACTGACCGGCCACCACGCACACTCCACCGCCAATAACGGTTAATTATTGGCGTTTTTCCTCGCTAAAACGTTGACTGCTCTCGCGTTATTGAAGAATGGCGTCACGTCCCTGGCGAATATCGCGCGGCGACCAGTCAAACTCGCGGCGAAAAAGCGTCGAAAAGTGGTTACTGTCGCCAAAACCGCAGTGATAAGCGATATCCGTCACGCTCTCATCACTGTGACGCAGCAGGTGACGGGCCTTCATCAGCCGCACCCGGTTAAGGTAACGCTGCGGCGTCATGCCCGTTTGCTGTTTCAGCTGACGATGTAACGTGCGCAGCGACAGCGAAAACTGCGCCGCGACGTCCTCCCAGCAGACATCTTCCGCAAAGTGATCTTCCAGCCAGGCCATCAGGTGGTTCAGTCGCGCATCGTTGTCCGCAGCCCCTTCCGCGAGACTGCTTTTCCGTAGCAGCACCAGCAGCTGCATAAAGAGGATCTCCCGCCCGGCGATGGTGTGCATATCCGAATCCGCACCAGCGCTCTCCATCTGCTCCACAATCTGCCGCACCTGCTGCAACGCATTCTGGTTCACCCGCCAGTGGGACAGATAGTTGCCCTCCTGCTCCTGCGGCAGCAGCTGGCTGACGCCATTCAGAAAACGAAAGGCATCCGGCGCGCGATAGAGCACGTTCGTCAGACACAAATTATCCGTATGTTCATAGAGATGACGGTCGTGGTCACGGATAAAGCACACCGAGCCCCCACTGATGGTATAGGGCTGACCGTTAAAAACATGGATCCCCGTCCCGTGTTCGACGATGACGATTTCATGGAAATCGTGGTGATGCTCCGGAAAGGCGGACTGAGGGAGACGCGGCTCAATGGCTACAGCAGAAGTGCCGGACTTAAAGAAATCCACGCTGTGCAGAATGGTCATAGCAACGCCCTCTAAATGAGAAATACTATCAATCAGTGCTGAAATAGTAATAAAGGGCTGGCGATCCGACCTTCAATTTTTGACCGCAAAAATCGTAAAGCCTGCCGCTTTTTCAAGAAACAGCCGGAAAGTTCGGGAACTGCGGACACCGTCACACCCCCGCTTCCGCCACCGATTAACAGGAAATGTGAGCTTCCTCACGGTCACCTTTGCTTTCTTGCCAGAGACAGATTTTCCCTGTCCGTAGCAAGAAGGTGAGTCAGTGACGGCTTTTTTAGACTGCACACAATGATTTTCATAAGGATCTCCCCATGAGTTTTCGTCATTGTGTCGCCGTTGATTTAGGCGCCTCCAGCGGGCGGGTGATGCTCGCCAGTTATGACCCCAGGCAGCGAACGCTGGCGCTGCGTGAGGTGCATCGGTTCGGCAACAGGTTGCAGAAAGTCGATGGTTTCGACTGTTGGGATATCGATAGCCTGGAAGCGGAAATTCGTCACGGGCTGCAGGCGGTGTGCGAACAGGGCGTCCGTATTGACAGTATCGGCATTGATACCTGGGGTGTGGATTATGTCCTGCTGGATCAACAGGGCCAGCGTGTTGGCCTGCCGGTATCGTATCGTGACGCCCGCACGGATGGCCTGATGACGCTGGCGGAAACCCAGCTGGGACGGGCTGACATCTACCGTCGTAGCGGTATCCAGTTTCTGCCGTTCAATACCCTGTATCAGCTTCGGGCACTAGTGGAACAACAGCCGGAACAGGTCAGCCAGGTCGCACACGCGCTGCTGATCCCGGATTACTTTAGCTTCCGCCTGACCGGCAAGATGAACTGGGAATACACCAACGCCACCACCACCCAACTGGTCAACATCAACAGCGATAACTGGGATGAAACGCTGCTGAACTGGTGCGGCGCGCCGCATGAATGGTTCGGTGCCCCCACCCATCCAGGCAACGTGATCGGCGACTGGTTGTGCCCGCAGGGCAACGCGATCCCGGTGGTCGCGGTCGCCAGCCATGATACCGCCAGCGCAGTGATAGCCGTTCCGCAGCAGGATCCTGATGCCGCCTGGCTCTCTTCCGGCACCTGGTCGTTGATGGGCTTTGAAAGCAAAACCCCCTGCACCAGCGATGACGCGCTGCAGGCGAATATCACCAACGAAGGTGGCGCCGAAGGCCGCTATCGGGTACTGAAAAATATCATGGGCCTGTGGCTGCTCCAGCGGGTAATTGCCGAGCAAAAGATCGACGACCTGGCGGCGCTGATTGCCCTTGCAGCCGAACGGCCAGCCTGCCGCAGCCTGATCGACTGCAACGACCAACGTTTTATCAACCCACCCAGCATGCGCGCCGAAATTCAGGCCGCCTGTCGTGAAACCGGACAGCCGGTCCCCGACGATGATGCCGGGCTGGCGCGCTGTATCTTCGACAGCCTGGCCCTGCTGTATGCCCAGGTGCTCAGCGAACTTTCCCGGCTCCGCGGCCAGCCGTTCAGCCAGCTGCATATCGTCGGCGGCGGCTGCCAGAACGACTTCCTGAACCAGCTGTGTGCCGATGCCTGCGGCATCACGGTGGTCGCGGGCCCCGTTGAAGCCTCCACCCTGGGCAATATCGGCATACAGCTGATGACCCTTGATGAGCTGAACAACGTCGATGAATTCCGTCAGGTGGTGCAGCAAAACTACGCCCTCACCACTTTTACCCCACATCCTGACAGTGAAATTGCCCGCTTTATGGCGCAGTTTCAGCCCCAACAGACTAAGGAGCTTTGCGCATGACCACTCAACTTGAACAAGCCTGGGAGATTGCTAAACAGCGCTACGCCGCCGTTGGCGTGGATGTCGAGGAGGCCTTGCGCCAGCTGGACCGGCTGCCGGTATCAATGCACTGCTGGCAGGGCGACGATGTTGCCGGCTTCGAAAACCCGGAAGGGAGCCTGACCGGCGGTATCCAGGCAACCGGAAATTATCCAGGAAAAGCGCGCAACGCCGGCGAATTACGCGCCGACCTTGAGCAGGCGTTGAGCCTGATCCCCGGGCCAAAACGCCTGAATCTGCATGCCCTTTATCTGGAGTCAGAGACTCCGGTGGCGCGCAATGAAATCCAACCGAAGCATTTCCGTAACTGGGTTGAGTGGGCAAAAACACAGGGACTGGGACTGGATTTTAACCCTTCCTGCTTCTCCCATCCGCTGAGTGCCGACGGCTTCACCCTGTCGCATGCCAACGACGACATCCGTCAGTTCTGGATCGATCACTGTAAGGCCAGCCGCCGCGTGTCGGCCTATTTTGGCGAGCAGCTCGGCACCCCATCGGTGATGAATATCTGGATCCCGGACGGCATGAAGGACATCACCGTCGACCGTTTCGCACCGCGCCAGCGCCTGCTGAATGCGCTGGATGAAGTGATCAGCGAGAAACTCAACCCGGCGCACCATATCGATGCCGTGGAGAGCAAGCTGTTTGGTATCGGTGCCGAAAGCTACACCGTCGGCTCCAACGAGTTCTATATGGGCTACGCCACCAGCCGTCAGACCGCCCTGTGTCTGGATGCCGGCCACTTCCATCCCACGGAGGTGATTTCCGACAAAATCTCCGCCGCCATGCTGTATATCCCGCGCCTGCTGCTGCACGTCAGCCGCCCGGTGCGCTGGGACAGCGATCACGTGGTACTGCTGGATGATGAAACCCAGGCCATCGCCAGCGAAATCATCCGTCACGATCTGTTCGACCGCGTGCACATTGGCCTCGATTTCTTTGATGCCTCCATCAACCGCATCGCCGCCTGGGTGATCGGTACCCGCAACATGAAAAAAGCGCTGCTGCGCGCCCTGCTGGAACCGACAGAACAGCTGCGTCAGCTGGAAGCCGACGGCGATTACACCGCCCGCCTGGCCCTGCTGGAAGAGCAGAAATGCCTGCCGTGGCAGGCTATCTGGGAGATGTATTGCCAGCGCCACGATACTCCGGCGGGCAGCCAGTGGCTGGATAGCGTGCGGGCGTATGAAAAAACGGTGTTGATCCAACGCGGGTAGTGTCAGGACATCCCCGGTTGCGCCGTGCTGAGCAGGGCGACCGACTTATTTATGGTGAGGGGCACTCCCCGCATCGCATTAACAGGAAACGCAAGACTATGCAGAACATCAACCACTCCTGGTTCGTCCAGGGCATGATTAAAGCCACTTCCGATGCCTGGCTGAAGGGCTGGGACGAGCGCAACGGCGGTAACCTGACGCTGCGCCTCGACGAGGCGGATATTGCTCCGTTCACGGCCGATTTCCACGCCAGGCCGCGCTATATCTCGCTGAGCCAGCCGATGCCAACCCTGGCAAATCAGCCGTTTCTGGTCACCGGCTCAGGTAAATTCTTCCGTAATGTTCAACTCGATCCGGCCGCAAATCTTGGCGTCGTAAAAGTCGACAGCGACGGCGCGGGATATCATATTCTGTGGGGGCTGACCGACGACGCCGTGCCGACGTCTGAACTGCCAGCGCATTTCCTATCACATAGCGAACGCATCAAGCTCACCCACGGCAAAGACCGCGTGATCATGCACTGTCATGCCACCAACCTGATTGCCCTGACCTATGTTCTGGAAAACAACAGCGAACTGGTTACCCGCAAGCTGTGGGAAGGCAGCACCGAGTGTCTGGTGGTGTTCCCGGACGGCGTCGGCATACTTCCCTGGATGGTGCCCGGTACCGATGAAATCGGTCAGGCCACCGCCCAACAAATGCAGCAACATTCTCTGGTACTGTGGCCTTTCCACGGCGTCTTCGGCAGCGGCCCGACGCTGGACGAAACCTTTGGCCTGATTGATACCGCAGAAAAATCGGCCGAAGTGCTGGTGAAAGTCTATTCGATGGGAGGCATGAAACAGACCATTACCCGGGAAGAGCTGATCGCGCTAGGCAAGCGCTTTGATGTGCAACCGATGCAGTCCGCGTTAGACCTTTATCCATAATAACATCGCGCCCCGCTCACTGAGACGGGGCGAACTCTGTCACCTGCAAACCCAACTCAAATATGTGGAGTAAAAGCAATGAAAATAAAGACAAGCTTGATCCTCACCGTTGCCGCTCTGGCGTTGTCCGGTTCCGCTTTAGCCGAAGTAAAAATCGCCCTCGTGGCGAAATCGTTAGGCAATGGCTTCTTCGAAGCAGCAAACGTGGGTGCCCAGGAGGCAGCCAAAGAGTTAGGTGATGTTAAAGTCATTTATACCGGCCCCACCACCACCACAGCAGAAGCGCAGATCGAAGTACTTAACGGGTTGATCGCCCAGGGGGTTGATGCGATCGCGATATCCGCCAACGATCCGGACGCGGTGGTGCCGGTGTTGAAAAAGGCAATGCAGCGCGGCATTAAAGTGGTCTCCTGGGACTCCGGCGTCGCGCAGGCCGGGCGGCAGATCCATCTCAACCCGTCGAATAACGCCTTAATTGGCGAAACCAACGTCAAGCTTGCCGCCGACGCGCTGAAAGCGTTGAACGTCGAAAAAGGTGATGTGGCGATCCTCAGCGCCACCCCGACGTCCACCAACCAGAACACCTGGATTGAAGAGATGAAAAAGGTGCTGCCACAGTACCCGTCCATCAATCTGGTTACCGTCGCCTACGGTGACGATCTGTCTGATAAGAGCTACCGCGAAGCGGTAGGCCTGTTGAAGTCTTATCCGGATCTTAAAGTGATCGTGTCGCCTTCATCGGTGGGGATCGTGGCCGCCGCGCAGGCGGTAAAAGATCAGGGGAAAATTGGCAAAGTGTACGTCACCGGGCTGGGGCTGCCGTCTGAAATGGCCGGCGCGATTAAGTCCGGCGCCAGCAAAAGCTTCGCCATCTGGAACCCGATCGATCTCGGCTACGCTGCCACTTATCTGGCTGACGATTTAGTCAAAGGGACCGCTACCAAAACCGAAGCCAACATGGGCAAGCTGGGTAAAGTACAGCTGGATGCAAACGGCAACGGCGCGATGGCGCAGCCGTTCGTTTACGATGCCAGCAACATCGATAAGTTCTCGAAGATTTTCTAATCCTCATCCTCCCCCGCTTCTCCTGGCGGCGGGGGAAAAACCGGAGAACTATCATGTCAGCACCCACTCCTCTGCTGTCGCTGAAGGGCATCACCAAGGTTTTTCCTGGTGTGCGTGCCCTTGAGAACGTGCAGCTCGATCTCTGGCCCGGCAAAGTCACCGCCCTAATCGGTGAAAACGGCGCGGGCAAGTCCACGCTGGTCAAAGTGATGACCGGTATTTATCAGCCCGAAGAGGGCGACATTCTCTATAAAGCGATTCCCATTCAGCTGCCGAACCCGGAGTCAGCACATAAGGTGGGGATCACCGCCATTCATCAGGAAACCGTGCTGTTTGACGAACTGTCGGTCACCGAAAATATTTTCGTCGGCCAGTATCTGCATACCGGTCTGCTGAAAAAACTCGACTGGCCAGCGATGCATCGTAAAGCTGGTGAAATCCTCAATCGCCTTGAGGTGCAGATTGACCCGCGGGCGACGCTGAAAACCCTCAGCATTGCCCAGCGTCATATGGTGGCGATTGCCCGGGCGCTCTCCTTTGAGGCGCAGGTAGTGATTCTCGATGAGCCTACCGCGGCGCTCTCCCAGCATGAAATTCTGGAGTTTTATCAAATCGTTGAACGCCTGAAGCTCGACGGCAAAGCGATTTTGTTTATCTCGCATAAGTTCGACGAAATTTTCGAACTGGCAGATCACTACACTATTCTGCGCGATGGCGTGTACGTCAGCTCCGGCGATATTCACGCAATCACCGAAGAGCAGATGGTGGCAATGATGGTCGGCCGGGCCATCACCCAGACCTACCCGAAGGTCGACTGCACCCCGGGAGAGACGGTGCTCGAGGTGAAAAACCTGTGCCACCCGACCGAGTTTGCCGATATTACCTTTTCGCTGCGCAAAGGCGAGATTCTGGGCTTCTATGGCCTGGTCGGCGCCGGGCGTACCGAACTGATGCAGGCGCTCTCTGGGGTGTCCCGACCGTCCTCCGGAGACATCGTGCTCAACGGCAAAACGATGCGCTTTCGCCAGCCGGCGGACGCCATCCAGGCCGGGATCGTCTGCGTGCCGGAAGAGCGACAGAAACAAGGGGCGATTATCGCCCTGCCCATCGCCCAGAACATCAGCCTGCCGCAGCTCAGCAAGCTGAACCCGAACGGCGTGCTGAACGATGCCCGCGAATGCCGGCTGGCGGATGAATACGCCACGCGCCTGCAGGTCAAAGCCTTTAGCTGGCGGCAGGCGGTGGAAACGCTCTCCGGCGGCAACCAGCAAAAAGTGGTGATCGGCAAATGGCTGGCGACCCATCCGGACGTCATTATTCTCGATGAACCGACCAAAGGCATCGATATCGGCTCCAAAGCGGCGGTACATCAGTTTATGTCCGAGCTGGTGAGCCAGGGACTGGCGGTGATTATGGTCTCTTCGGAATTACCGGAAGTGATGGGGATGTCGGACCGGATCATCGTGATGCACGAGGGGCTGATGGTTGCCGAATATCGCGCGGGCGAAGCGACGGCGGAAACCATCGTCAGCGCCGCCAGCGGCACCGGACAGGAGGCAGCATAATGGGGCGACAACTGCTCAAACACCGTGAAGCGCTGCTGGCGGCGGTGATCGTTTTGATGATCGGCGCCATCGGCAGCCGGGTGCCGTCGTTTGTCTCGCCGGGAAATCTGGCGGAGATGTTTAACGATACCGCCATCCTGATCATCCTCGCGCTTGGCCAGATGATGGTGCTGCTGACGAAAGGCATCGATCTGTCGATGGCCGCCAACCTGGCGCTCACCGGGATGATCGTTGCGCTGCTCAACGCCCACTATCCGGGGATCCCGGTCGTGGCGCTGCTGGCGCTGGCCACCTTGTTGGGCCTGTTGATGGGGGTGATCAACGGCCTGCTGGTATGGCGGCTCGGTATTCCGGCCATCGTGGTCACCCTGGGGACCATGAGTATCTATCGCGGCATTATCTTCCTGCTCTCCGACGGCGGCTGGGTCAATTCGCACCAGATGAGCGCCGGGTTCCTCGGTCTGCCGCGCACCTCATTACTGGGGCTGCCATTACTGAGCTGGTGTGCCATCGCTGCGCTGTGCCTGGTCGGCTATTTCCTGCGCTACAGCCGCACCGGTCGGGCGTTATACACCGCGGGCGGCAACGCCACGGCGGCGTATTACACCGGGATTAACGCCGGGAAAATGCAGTTCGTCAGCTTCTGTCTTTCCGGCGCGCTGGCCGGGTTCTGCGGCTATCTGTGGATTTCACGCTTTGCCGTCGCCTACGTTGATGTCGCTAATGGCTTCGAGCTGCAGGTGGTTGCCGCCTGCGTCATCGGCGGTATCAGCACCATGGGCGGAACCGGACGGGTACTGGGTTGCCTGTGCGGCGCGCTGTTCCTTGGCGTTATCAATAACGCGCTGCCGGTAATCGGCATTTCACCGTTCTGGCAAATGGCGATTTCCGGCGCGGTCATTGTGATTGCGGTGCTCCTGAACGAGCGCAGCAATAAAGGGCACGGGCGGTTAATCCTGCGTAACGCAGCATTAGCCCGGCAGAAACAGGCGGTGAAATCATGAGCAAAATGATGCTAACTGAAGAGATCAAAAGCGCGCCGGTTGCGCCGTCGCCGCTGCGTCGTCTGCTGTGCTGGGAGGGGTTCCTGCTGGCGGTGACCCTGGCGGTGTTTATTGCCAATGCGCTGGCGTCCCCCTATTTCCTCAATATCTGGAACCTGTCGGACGCCACGTTTAACTTTACCGAAAAAGCGATCATCGTCCTGCCGATGGCAATGCTGATTATTGCCCGGGAAATCGATCTCTCGGTGGCGTCGACGATGGCACTGAGCTCCACGGTCATGGGCTTTTGCGCGGCGGCGGGGATGGACACGCCGCTGCTGGTCATAGTGGGGCTCGGCGTGGGGCTGCTGTGCGGCCTGTTTAACGGCATCCTGGTGACGCGCTTTAACCTGTCGTCGATTGTTATCACTATCGGCACCATGAGTCTGTATCGCGGCCTGACCTATATTCTGCTGGGCGACAAAGCCCTGAATCAGTACCCGGAAAGCTTCGCGTGGTTCGGCCAGGGCTACGTGTGGGGCGCGCTCTCCTTCGAGTTCGCGCTGTTTATCCTGCTCGCCGTCGCCTTTACCTTCCTGCTGCATAAAACCAACTTTGGTCGCCGGACTTACGCCATCGGCAACAATCCTACCGGGGCCTGGTTCTCCGGGATTAACGTCAAGCGCCACAACCTCGTGCTGTTTGCGCTGGTCGGGCTGATGGCTGGGCTGGCCGCGGTGCTGCTGACCTCGAGACTCGGCAGCACCCGCCCGACGCTGGCGATGGGTTGGGAGCTGGCGGTGGTGACCATGGCGGTACTCGGCGGCGTCAACATTCTTGGGGGAGCCGGCAGCATGGTCGGCGTGATTATCGCCGCTTTCCTGATGGGGCTGGTGACCTTCGGCCTGAGCCTGCTCAACGTGCCAGGCATCGTTATGTCAATCATCATCGGCGCGATGCTGATTGTGGTGATTTCACTGCCCATCATTACCCGACGGGTGATGCAACGCAGGGGCAGCCAAAAGGATAACCCGTAGAGATTAAGGAGAATAATCATGAGCTTTATGTTGGCATTACCCAAAATTAGCCTGCACGGCGCAGGGGCCATCGGCGATATGGTGGAACTGGTGGGGCAAAAGCAGTGGGGAAAAGCGCTGATTGTCACCGATGGTCAGTTGGTAAAGCTGGGCCTGCTGGACAGCCTGTTTGCAGCCCTCGATAAACACCAGCTGTCTTATCATCTGTTTGACGAGGTGTTTCCCAACCCCACCGAGGCGCTGGTGCAACAAGGCTATGCCACCTATCTGGCGGCAGGCTGCGACTACCTCATCGCCTTTGGCGGCGGCAGCCCGATCGATACCGCCAAAGCGGTGAAAATTCTGACTGCGAACCCGGCCCCGTCAACCGCCTATGCCGGCGTCGGCAAGGTGAAAAACGCCGGCGTACCGCTGGTGGCCATCAACACCACCGCCGGTACAGCAGCGGAAATGACCAGCAATGCGGTGATTATCGATAGCGAACGCCAGGTCAAAGAGGTGATTATCGACCCCAATATCATCCCCGATATTGCAGTCGATGACGCCAGCGTCATGCTGGATCTCCCGGCCTCCGTCACCGCCGCTACCGGCATGGATGCCCTGACTCACGCCATTGAGGCTTTCGTTAGCGTCGGCGCGCATCCGTTGACCGACGCGAACGCTCTGGAGGCGATTCGCCTGATCAACCGGTGGCTGCCGCAAGCCGTGGACGATGGGCATCACCTCGAGGCCCGTGAACAGATGGCCTTTGGTCAGTATCTGGCGGGAATGGCGTTTAACAGCGCCGGCCTTGGTCTGGTCCACGCGCTGGCCCATCAGCCCGGCGCCACCCATAACCTGCCGCATGGCGTGTGCAACGCCATTTTGTTGCCGGTGATCGAAAACTTTAACCGTCCGCATGCCGTCTCCCGCTTCGCCCGCGTGGCGCAGGCTATGGGAGTTGATACTCGCGGCATGAGTGATGAAACCGCCAGCATGGAGGCCATCAACGCCATTCGCGCCCTGAGCAAACGTGTTGGGATCCCGCAAGGTTTCAGCCAGCTTGGCGTCAGCAAAGCTGATATTGAAGGCTGGCTGGATAAAGCGCTGGCCGACCCCTGCGCACCATGCAATCCGCGCAGCGCCAGCCGCGACGAGGTCCGTGAGCTCTATCTGGAGGCCTTATGATCCGCAAAGCCTTCGTTATGCAGGTCAACCCCGACGCGCATGAGGAGTACCAGCGCCGACATACTCCCATCTGGCCTGAGCTGGAAGCGGTGCTAAAAGCCCATGGCGCGCACCACTACGCCATTTACCTCGATACCGCGCGCCACCTGCTGTTCGCCACGGTAGAGGTGGAATCGGAAGCCCGCTGGGATGATATTGCCCGCACCGAGGTCTGCCAGCGCTGGTGGCAGCATATGGCCGATATTATGCCGACCAACGCCGATAGCAGCCCGGTGAGCACCGCGCTAAAACCGGTGTTTTATCTGGAGTAAGTGGCGAGTTGCCCCGCGAGATTCGCGGGGCAATGCTGACAGGTAATCAGAAGAAGTATTTAAAGCGCACCCGGGCGCCGTAGCGATCGTCGTCATCGCTCTGGCTCAGCTTATCGTTGCTATCGAGCAGAGAGTAATACGCCCCGAGGTAAATATTAAAGTTCTGCATATTCATCACGTTCGGGATTTGATACGAGGCGTGGAAGGTATGAATATTATAAGTACCTTCATCTTTAATCCAGCAGTCGTTATCGCAAATTACCCCGGCATAATCGTTAATTTTATTATGCGCGTAGACATATCCCAACTCAAAGCGCTGCCATAGCGCATTCACCCCGGCGGTAAAATCTTTTTCATTACTGGCGTCCATATACGCGGTATTCAGATTAACGACCACGCCGTTATCCGGATCGCTATTCAGGCCATTCCAGGTCATGGTCAGGCCATATCCGGTACGGTCAGACTGATCGACAAAATTCCCCTGGGTATTCTGATAACCATAGGCATTATTTATCACGTTCGACTCCATCGCCGCAGCGACAGAAAAATCGTCTTTCGCCCATGAAATTACCGGACGCAAATAGGCAACGTTCTTTTTCTGCTCCATATTGCGGCCATGGTAACCGCCGTTGTCATACAGCGACGTGCCATCTTCCAGCAGCGTATTAAGCTCAAAATACCAGTTGTCGATCTGCTTACTCAGCAGGAAGTTACCGCCGGCATCGGAACGGCCGCGCCCCTCTTTCATCATATAGATATAGCCATGGCCATCGCTGTAGAGGTCATTCGCGGTGTTACCAGAGTGCTCAACAAAGGTGTCCTGATTGAGCGGGAACATGTCGTACGCTTCAAAGCGACCGACCTTCACCTTCCAGTCATCCTCCTGACCAAAAAAGAACACGGCATCATCGAGGTTCATCGAGCCGGTCATATCCGCCAGCGGCTGTACCGAGAAGCCGGCAAAATAGCCATTGTCCATTTTGCGCATGCCGTCAAACCCCAGCAATATGCGGCCATTGAGGTCCCAGCGCTCGGAGGTCGGGTCGCTGCTGACGTCGGCATTGGTCATCGCCAGCAAACCGCGCTTGCTTTCGGCATCCATGTTGAATTCAACATCACCATAGATTTTTAAATCACCATATCCGCTAAGGGTCAGCGCAGGTACGCTGGTGTTTTTCTTCGTTTCAATATCTGGAGCCTGGCTTTTTACTGCCATCGTGCTTTGCGTGGTTTTCAGCTGCTGGATCTCTTGTGCCTGTTCAATCTTCAATTGTTGGATCTGATTTTCGGCTTGAGTGGCACGATTCTCCGCCGCGGCAAGCCGCGATTCAAGCTGCTGGAGGCGTTGTTCAAGCGTTGGTGATTGCGTTTTTGCCATACCGGTATTTGCCGTTAATAATAAACCAACGGCGACCGCTAATATTTTTTTATTCATCGTTATGTTTCCCAGAGATAAAACTTCAATGATTGGATTAATTAAAATCCACCACGTGAATGCTTTTATAAATGCCATGCTTTATTGTTTTTATTACCGAAAAATAGCAACTCCTGCTTAGTAATTAAATTTAATCCTCCATTATCGTGAGCGAGATAACACTTAAATAGCACACTCTTAATAAAAAGCGCCCCACAAATAAACCAATGAAATAATTAATACCGCAACATAAATAACAAGAATAAGATAACCAGACCAGGAGAACCGGAATATTCCGGTTCTCTATCTGGTGTCTTAATACATAAGTGGTTTCAATATGATTGCAGGTCTGGACCGGCTTACACCGCCATCGTCTTATTGCCGACGCTGTCGACAGCCGTTTTTCCTGACAAAGTGAAGGCTGAGATAATGGTGACAACCAGCGCAATGCTCCCAAGGATCAGATAGGTATCCTGGAAACCAATCCGGTCATACATATTGCCCGCAAACGCCGAGAGGAAAATCGCCGCCACCTGCTTGGCAAACTGAAAGCCCACCAGATAGATGGTCGCCGACAGTCGGGTATCAAACACCCCGGTAATGTATTTGAACGCGCCCACCAGCAGGAACGGGACTTCCAGCGCGTGCAGCATTTTCAGAACCACGACCTCCACCGCCGTCGTGGCAAACGACGAACCGATCATCCTCACCGCCATCACCATCCCGGCAATCAGCAGGGTATTCTTCGCGCCAATGCGGTTAATAATCCACGGAGAGCTAAACATAATGATGGCATTGCAAATTTCTCCGGCGGTGGTGGCAAAACCAAAGGCGCGCGTGCCGGCTTCCGGGGTGGCGAAGTAAGATTTAAAGAAGGTCGCAAACTGCTGATCGAAGACGTCATACACGCAGGCCACGCCCACAACATACAGAATAAACATCCACATTTTACGCTGACGGAACATGCTGACGGCAGTTTTAAGATCCACGGCAGGACGGTTGGCCCCTAAGGAATCCAGCACCTGCGCGGACGAACTGGCCTGCGGTCTGGCGATCGCCACCAGCATCAACAGCAGCAGCGCGGCAATCGACCCCATCCAGAACACCCATTCGGGGTTAACGCTAAACAGCATTCCAGCCGTGGTGGCACACAGCGCCCAACCCAGGCAACCAAAGGTACGTGCCTTACCATACTCAAACCCGCTATTGCGGCTTACCCGTTCAATATAGGCCTCCATCGCCCCGGCGCCGGCGGAGAAAACAAAGCCGATATAGGCCCCGCCACTCAACGCGCCGAGCCAGATATTGCTTTTCAGCAACGGTGCAAAGACATACAGGAAGAAGGGCGCTATCAGCACCAGCAACACGGTAACAATCCACATCAGATGCTTTTTCAGCCCCAGCTTGTCGGAAATCACCCCGAGGATCGGCTGAAAACAGATAGCAAACAGCGACAGGCTGGAGAAGACAATGCCGGTTTCGGTTTTATTCAGGCCAATGACATCCGACAGCCAGATCGGCAGAAACGGAAAGCAGGTGGCCATAATGAAGAAATAGAGAAAAAAGAACAGTCCGAAAATCCAGAAGTTAGGGTTATTTTTATGGGTACAGGCGGTCGGATTCATTGTGTATTCCTCAAAAAGGGCCGACGCTCGGCCCGTCACCATCACACGCGTTGCAGGCCAATTAAAATGGCGCTTTCCGGGTCGAGAATGGGCAGCGCCAGTCCCGCTTGTTGTAACCACTCACCGCTTACCGTCAACGGCGTCGTCATCCATTCCGGCAGCTTACGCATGGTATGGCCGCCCTCTCCTGTAATCTGAATATTCGGATGGTCCAGTAGCGTCACTCGATAGCGAGCGCCCGCCTCCAGACCCGCCACTCGCAGCGGCGCCATCAGGGTGTAATCCGGCATCGCCAGCTGGCTCACGAGGAAAATCGCCTGATGTTTATCTTCGCTGACCACGCCATGCGCGAGCGTGGTCGCATCCGGCATGTCTATCCGCCACTGCACGCCGTGGTGCAGCACGTCGCGCCACTGCTTATGCAGTGCCACGTATTTGCGATAGCCCGCACGCTCATGCTCGTCAACGCCCACCGGATCCAGCTCCAGCCCCATATGGCCAAACAGCGCCGTCAGGCCACGGAAGGCGATATCATGCTGGCGGAAGGTGGCGTGGCAGTGGCGGTTGCCGACATGCGACCCCATCACTTCCGGCGGGAAGAAATAGCTCATCCCACGCTGGATGGTATTGCGCTCCAGCGCATCGTTATTGTCTGAAGGCCAGAAACGATGGCAGCGCTTAAGCACTTCATAATCGATACGTCCGCCGCCAGAGGAGCAGGACTCGAATTCTATCTGCGGGAAGCGGGCGACCAGCGTATCCAGCAGGCGATAAAACTGGCGGGTTTGCGCATCGGCGGCGGCTTTGCCGTTATGGCCCGGCTGCACCAGCTCGCGGTTCATATCCCACTTCACATAGTCCACGGCATGCTCACCCAGCAACCAGCTCATCCGCTCAAGGAGATAGTCAAAAGCCTCCGGGATATTCAGATTCAGCACCAGTTGATGGCGTCCGGGAAGTGGCGTATAGCCTGGCAGCGCCAGCACCCAGTCCGGGTGTGCGCGGTACAAATCGGAATTCGGGTTGATCATTTCCGGCTCGACCCAGATGCCGAACTCCATGCCCAGCGACTTCACGTGATCGATAACCGGGTTCAGACCGTCGGGGTACTTTTTCTCATCGAGATACCAGTCGCCCAGCGCCGCCCAGTCATCGTTACGCCCCTTAAACCAACCGTCATCGATGATGAAACGCTCGACGCCCAGCTCCGCCGCCTCATCCGCCATGCGCATGATGTATTGCGGATCGTGGTCAAAATAGATCCCCTCCCAGGTGTTGAGATGCACCGGGCGCGGCTTGTTGTCAGGGAAGCGGATAATCTGTTCGCGCAGATAACGGTGGAACTGCTGGCTCATGCCGTTCAGACCCTGAGAGGAATAGCTGGCATAGAGGCTCGGAGTCCAGAGCGTTTTTCCCTCCTCCAGAACTATTTCGCCCGGCAGATAGAGCGCTTCCGCCTGCAGATAGCGACGACCGTCCGTTTTCGCTTCAGCCCGCAGACGATGGTTGCCGCTCCAGCCCAGATGTACGCCCCACACTTCGCCCTGCATTTCGCTGAAGGCCTGGCTGCCGGTAATCAGCGCCGGAAAATGTTCATGCGACGTTCGGCCACGGCGGTTTTCCAGCACGATGCTGTCATGCTCAAGCGTCAAACGATGGGGTTGAAATTCGCGAGTCCAGCGGCCATGAAAAGCCAGTACTTCCCGGGCACGTTCGGCGACCGGCAGCGTGACCGCCAGACGGTCCACCTGCCAGGGCTGCGGGTGCAGGTTGGTTAAGCCGTGACGAACGCTCAGTACTCCGCTGTCGTCGAGCTTAATTTCGCTGCACAGGCGCAGACCGGCCTGGGCGTCTTCAGCGATCACGGCGACCTTCTGTCCATCCTGGATAACCTCAGTGGTCGTGAAAATCGGCGAGGCGTCGAGCCCCTGTCGGTGGCCTTCAATGCCCGGAGCGCCAAACAAACCGTGGCCCAGCTCGGCCATTAACGTCAGCGGTGAATCAACATCCAGACGGCCGTTGGCGACCGGGCGCACAATACTGTCGGCATCCTGCGGCGAAAAGTAACGTAAATGCGGTCCCCAGTAGACAATTTCGGCAAACGGGTGAGTTTTAATGATCACATCAGCCGTTGAACTTTGTAGGCGTAAAATCGAATCAGACATCAGACATCTCCACAACAAGGTATGTCTTACTGTTGATCCGAAACGTTTCGGGTAACAACCAAAACGTTTCGGATCCGTGATAGACCTCAGGAAATTATTGTGAAGAGGTGTAAATCAGCTGGTTTCGCCGGGGATAAATTCAGGCTGCCAGAGCACCTGGAGAGAGGCAAGATCGTCACCAGCGATGAGCCGGCGGACCATGCTGGCGATTTGGCGACCGACGCCCTGGCGAGTGGATTGGATCACCGCCCCGACCGGGGTTTCAATGATGCTGTCCTGTGGTAAACCGTCGTACACCACCAGCGACACGCGGTTATCACCGGTCAGACGCCCCTGCTGGTAGAGCGCCATGGCGGCACCATCGCCGTGAGTATTGCAGTCAGTGATAATTGCCGTTGGCGGCTCCGGCAGGCGGAGCAGCTCCAGCGTGGCCTGATAGCCGCCGCGTCGGGTTGGCGGCACGCGGCGCTGCCAGCAATCGGACAGACCGGCCTCCCGGAGCGCATCCAGATAGCCGTTCCGCCGCTGTGAGATAAACGCCTGGTTGTTGTTTTCACCCAGAAAAGCGATGCGCTGATGGCCCTGGTTGATTAAATGACGAGTGGCGCGATAGGTCCCGGCATGGTTGTCGAAATCAAACCAGGCATAGGGTAATGGCAGGCGGCTGCGTCCGAGAGCAAGAAAAGGAAAACCAGAGGCCAGCAATTGTGTCAGGCGCGGGTCGTCGTCAAGCGTATGTGCCACGATCAGCGCATCTATCCGCCGGCTTTGCGCCATGCGCATATAGCCGTGCTGATCGGCCTGCTCGTCGTCGGCAATCAGCAGCAGATCGATCTCATAGCGCGCCAGCTCGTGGCTGATTTCCCCGACCATATCGTGAAATACCGTGTTATTCAGCGGCGCCGGGCTCATGGGGAACACCAGACCAACGGCGTCGATTTTGCCCATTTTAAGCCGCCGCGCGAAGGTATTCGGCTGATAACCACGGCGCTTTGCTTCGGCTTGAACCCGGGCGCGCGTCTCCTGCGACACGTCATCATAACCGTTTAGCGCACGGCTGACGGTGGTGACCGAGATCCCAAGTTCTTTAGCAATGGCTTTCAGAGACATACATATCCTTGTCGACGCGGGGAAGGCGGTTAGTGTCCCGCAATACGGGGATGGCGTCCAGCAACAGCATCGCCGCTTTACCCCGGATATGGCGTTAGTTTTGTTCTGCCACCAGCAACGCCTGAGTATCCGGCTCCAGCGCCTGGAAAACATGCTCCCGATCGGCCGGGTAACAGATGTAATCCCCTTCGCCAAGCTCTTCTGGCGCGTCGGTCAGGCCAACCCGCGCCCGGCCCTGGGTGATAATAATATGCTCCACCGAACCTGCCGGGTGCGGGTGTGAAATACGATCGGCCCCCGGTTGCGTCAGCAAAAGATAGATATCGCGACGCGCTCCCGGCGGACAGGCAGCCAGCAGGATAGCCTGATAGTTCGCTTGTTCCGCGATCACTTTTGTCCCCTCACCGCGGCGAATCACCTGGGTGGTGTTGACCTGCGGTTCCAGCAGGCGCGCAAAGGGGATATCGAGCGCCACGCAGAGCGCCCACAGGGTTTCCAGACTCGGGTTACCGTTGGCCGACTCCAGCTGCGATAGCGTCGATTTAGCGATCCCGGCCCGTCGCGCGACTTCGGCGAGAGACAGCCCGGTACGCGCACGTTCACGCACCAGACTTTTGGCAATCAGGCTTATTGGCTGCGTCATATATCGCCCCATCGTTTTTTATATCGAACGTTTCGTTCGACTTGAAATGAATGTGTGTTGCGTTCATTATAATGGAAATTCGTTCGATATGGCTAAAGAGTATGAAACAGCATTTTGCCAGCCTGAAAGGCGACACCATTAAAGCGATTATTTTAGTCTGCCTGGCTGTCGGCATCGTGGGCATGTCCTATGGCTCACTGGCCATCGCCTACGGTTTCCCCATTTGGGTGCCTTTTGTGCTCTCCGTCTCCGTGCTGGCGGGGGCTTCTGAGTTTATGTTTATCGGCATTGTCGCCAGCGGCGGCAATCCGCTAGCCGCTGCTGCTGCCGGATTATTAGTTAACGCCCGCCATATTCCCTTTGGCGTCACGGTACGCGACCTGGTCGGCAAACGCGCCGCCAGCTTCCTCGGCTGTCACATTATGAACGATGAAAGCGTGGTATTCGGCCTGTCGCAAAAGACGCCGGAACAGCGCCGGGCAGCCTACTGGCTGTGTGGCCTGGGCGTGGCCATTATCTGGCCGCTGGGTGCCCTGCTTGGCGCCGGGGTGGGTAAACTGCTGCCGTCCCCGGAAACCATCGGTCTGGATGCAGTATTCCCGGCCATTTTGCTGGCGCTGGTCGTGCCGGCCTTTAAAAACCGCACCACCCTGATCCGGGCCTGCAGCGGCGCGCTGGTATCCTTAGCCGCCGTGCCTTTTGCGCCGGTGGGTTTGCCGGTGCTGCTCTCACTGTTTGGCCTGCTGGCGAGGAAAAAATAATGGGTAACATGACGCTGTTTATCGCCGGTATCGCGATTCTGTCGCTGGGAACCTATTTAATGCGTTTAGGTGGGGCGAAACTGGGCAACCGCCTGGCCTTTTCCGAACGTTCTCAGGCCCTGCTTTCCGATGCCGCGACGGTGCTGCTCTTTTCCGTGGCGCTGGCGACGACGTTTTATGAAGGTGAACATTTTGCCGGAGCGGCGCGGGTACTGGGCGTGGGCTTTGCGGTATTTCTCGCCTGGCGCAAGATGCCATTGATCGTGGTGATTATTGCCGCGGCGGTAGTGACCGCGTTGTTACGAATGGCCGGTATAAGCTAAAAAAGCGCCCGCAGGCGCTCTTTCGACAATAGCTTTTGGCTTATTTGTTCAGTTCCGCCGTCATATGCACGCGGTTACCGGTAAAAGCTTCGGTAATTTTGTAAGACGATGCCCCGGCAGCCTGAGCCTGTGCGGCGATTTTTGCTTCTGCACCGTCCATTGTCATGGCGGTCGCCGTTACGGTTTCAGCGGCAAAGGAACCAAAAGAGACGGTCATAGCGATAACTGCTGCAAAAGTTTTGATGCTGTTCATGATGTAAACCCTTTAAATTAGTTGTTTGGATAAGGCGCCGTGCCTTGATGTGATAAATAGTAGCCCTCACATCGCCAAACAAAAAGCGGAAGGATTTGTTCTCATCATTCAAAAAAATTGATCTATTTTTAACCAGCGATCAATCGCTGTGGATGGGTGTATACCGTGGCCCTGCCCGGCTTGCAGAAGCCGACCAGCGTCAGGTTGCAGCGCTCTGCGACCTCCACCGCCATCGCCGTCGCAGCAGAGACGGCAAACAGAATCTCCACCCCGCACATCGCGGCTTTCTGCACCATCTCGTAGCTGGCCCGGCTGGAGACTAACGCTGCGCCGTTGCGCCAGGCGCCTTCTACATCGACCCGATGCCCGAGCAGCTTATCCAACGCCACGTGCCGGCCAACGTCTTCGTGGCCTCCCGCCAGTTCGCCAGAAGGACGTACCCAGGCTGCAGCGTGGGTGCAGCCGGTCAGACGGCCGATCGGCTGGAAATCATTCAGATGCGCCAGCGCGCGGTCAAGATTCGCCAGATCGAAGGTCTGGGTAAACGGCAACGGCTGCACCGGTTTACCAATATCATTGAGTTGTTCCACGCCGCACACGCCGCAGCCGGTACGCCCGGCAAGCGCCCGGCGACGCGCTTTCAGCCCCATAAAGCGACGACTGGAAAGCTCGATCTGCACTTCCAGCCCGTTGCAGGCCTGCACGACATCCATCCCATAAATGTCACGCCGGTCTTCTATAATCCCTTCAGAGAGAGAGAAACCAACAGCGAAATGCGCCAGATCCTTTGGCGTCGCCATCATCACGACGTGAGAGATGCCGTTATAGACCAGCGCGATCGGGACTTCTTCAGCTAACTCGTCCGGCTGAGGATGTTGCAAATCTTCGCGTTTCCAGAGCGTGACCCGGCGATAAGTTGTGACATCTGTCACATTTTCAATTTGTTCGTGAGGGTTCTTGTTCACTTTGTCTTAACCGTATTGGAACAGGCATACACACAATGTGGTATTCTCTCTATACCCCTTCAAGTGAAAGGGGGATCACCCCCAATTCTGAACCTTTGCGGCCCTGACCGCAAAGTAAATAACTACATGTGACAATGTCGATACAAGGAGTGAACCATGCAGGTCAGCAGAAGGCAGTTCTTTAAGATCTGCGCTGGCGGTATGGCAGGCACAACGGCAGCAACGCTGGGCTTTGCTCCAGCCATTGCGCTCGCGGAAACCCGGCAATATAAACTGCTGCGTACCCGTGAAACCCGTAACACCTGTACGTACTGTTCTGTCGGTTGTGGGCTGTTGATGTATAGCCTCGGCGACGGTGCGAAAAACGCCAAAGCATCCATCTTTCATATCGAAGGTGACCCTGACCATCCGGTCAACCGTGGTGCGCTCTGCCCTAAAGGGGCGGGTCTGGTCGACTTTATCCACTCTGAAAGTCGCCTGAAATTCCCGGAATATCGCGCGCCAGGCTCCGACAAATGGCAGCAAATCAGCTGGGACGAGGCGTTCGATCGCATCGCCAAACTGATGAAAGAAGACCGCGATGCCAACTTCATGGCGAAAAACGACGCTGGCACCACCGTCAACCGCTGGTTGACCACCGGTATGCTGTGCGCCTCCGCCTCCAGTAACGAAACCGGTTATTTAACCCAAAAATTCTCCCGCGCGCTGGGTATGCTCGCGGTCGACAACCAGGCACGCGTCTGACACGGACCAACGGTAGCAAGTCTTGCTCCAACATTTGGTCGCGGTGCGATGACCAACCACTGGGTGGATATTAAAAACGCCAACCTGATTGTGGTGATGGGTGGTAACGCCGCTGAAGCGCACCCGGTAGGGTTCCGCTGGGCGATGGAAGCCAAAATTCGCAACGGCGCGAAGCTGATTGTTATCGACCCACGCTTTACGCGTACCGCGTCGGTAGCCGACTTCTATACCCCGATTCGTTCCGGTACTGACATTACGTTCCTGTCAGGCGTGATCCTGTACCTGCTAAACAACGAAAAAATTAACCGTGAATATACCGAAGCCTATACCAACGCCAGCCTGATCGTGCGTGAGGATTATAGCTTTGAAGACGGTCTGTTTAGCGGCTACGACGCTGAAACCCGCAAGTACGATAAAACGTCCTGGAACTATGAGCTGGACGAAAACGGCTTTGCTAAGCGCGATACGACGCTCCAGCATCCACGCTGCGTGTGGAACCTGCTAAAACAGCACGTTTCCCGCTATACGCCGGACGTGGTCGAAAATATCTGCGGGACGCCGAAAGCGGACTTCCTCAAAGTCTGCGAATACATCGCGGAAACCAGCGCTCACGATAAAACGGCATCGTTCCTGTATGCACTCGGCTGGACTCAGCACTCTGTCGGCGCGCAGAACATCCGTACCATGGCGATGATCCAGCTGCTGCTTGGCAATATGGGGATGGCTGGCGGCGGCGTTAACGCCCTGCGCGGCCACTCCAATATTCAGGGTCTCACCGACTTAGGATTGCTGTCGCAGAGCCTGCCGGGTTATATGACTCTGCCGAGCGAAAAACAGGCCGATCTGCAAACCTATCTCGCCGCCAACACGCCGAAACCGCTGCTGCAAGGCCAGGTGAACTACTGGGGCAACTACCCGAAATTCTTCGTCTCAATGATGAAGGCTTTCTTTGGCGATAAAGCTACGGCAGAAAACAGCTGGGGCTTCGACTGGTTGCCGAAGTGGGATAAAGGCTACGACGTACTGCAGTACTTCGAGATGATGAACCAGGGCAAGGTCAATGGCTACATTTGCCAGGGCTTTAACCCGGTGGCCTCGTTCCCGAACAAAAATAAAGTTGTCGCCTCGCTGTCGAAACTGAAGTTCCTGGTGACCATCGACCCGCTCAACACCGAAACGTCCACCTTCTGGCAAAACCACGGTGAGTCGAACGACGTTGATCCGTCGAAAATCCAGACTGAAGTGTTCCGCCTGCCTTCCACCTGCTTCGCCGAAGAAAACGGTTCTATTGTTAACTCCGGCCGCTGGCTGCAATGGCACTGGAAAGGCGCAGATGCCCCCGGCATTGCGGTCACCGACGGAGAGATCCTCGCCGGTATCTTCTTACGCCTGCGTAAGATGTATGCCGAGGAAGGCGGCCCGACGCCTGAGCCGGTGCTGAACATGACGTGGAACTACTCCACACCGCATGAACCAGCGTCCGAAGAAGTGGCGATGGAAAGCAACGGTAAAGCGCTGGCGGACATTACCGATCCGGCGACCGGGGCAGTAATCGTCAAAAAAGGCCAGCAGCTGAGTTCGTTCGCCCAGTTGCGTGATGATGGCACCACCTCCAGCGGCTGCTGGATCTTCGCCGGGAGCTGGACGCCGGATGGCAACCAGATGGCCCGCCGGGATAACGCCGACCCATCAGGCCTGGGTAATACCCTGGGCTGGGCCTGGGCATGGCCACTCAACCGCCGCATCCTGTATAACCGCGCCTCTGCAGACCCGCAGGGCAACCCGTGGGATCCGAAGCGTCAGATCCTGAAATGGGATGGCGCGAAGTGGGCCGGAATGGACATCCCAGACTACAGCGCCGCCGCACCTGGCAGCGATGTCGGGCCATTTATCATGCAGCCTGAAGGGATGGGACGTTTGTTCGCTATCGATAAGATGGCGGAAGGGCCGTTCCCGGAACACTACGAGCCGTTTGAAACGCCGCTGGGCACCAACCCGCTGCACCCGAACGTGGTCTCCAACCCGGCCGCTCGCGTCTTTAAAGGCGATCTTGAGCAGATGGGCAAAATGGAGAAATTCCCGTACGTCGGTACCACTTACCGTCTGACCGAGCATTTCCACTACTGGACCAAGCATGCGCTGCTTAACGCTATCGCACAGCCGGAGCAGTTTGTCGAAATCGGCGAGAAGCTGGCGAATAAACTCGGCATCGCCCACGGCGATACCGTTAAGGTCTCCTCCAACCGCGGCTATATCAAAGCCAAGGCGGTGGTGACCAAGCGTATTCGCACGCTGAAAGCCGACGGTAAAGATATCGATACCATCGGTATTCCGATTCACTGGGGCTACGAAGGCGTGGCGAAGAAAGGGTTTATCGCAAACACCCTGACGCCGTTCGTCGGCGATGCGAATACGCAGACGCCGGAGTTCAAAGCGTTCCTCGTTAACGTGGAAAAGGTGTAACGGAGGCGACCTATGGCTTATCAATCGCAGGACATTATCCGTCGCTCCGCGACTAACGGCTTCACCCCCGCGCCTCGTGCGCGGGACCATCAGGAAGAGGTGGCGAAGCTTATCGACGTTACCACCTGCATCGGCTGTAAAGCCTGTCAGGTGGCCTGTTCCGAGTGGAACGACCTCCGTGACGAAGTGGGTCATAACGTCGGGGTGTACGACAACCCCGCCGATCTGACTGCCAAATCCTGGACGGTGATGCGCTTCTCGGAAGTGGAGCAAAATGACAAGCTGGAGTGGCTCATCCGTAAGGATGGCTGCATGCACTGCGCCGATCCGGGCTGCCTGAAGGCGTGTCCGTCAGAAGGGGCGATCATTCAGTATGCCAACGGCATCGTCGACTTCCAGTCCGAGCAGTGCATCGGCTGCGGCTACTGCATCGCCGGTTGCCCGTTCGACGTGCCGCGCCTCAACCCGGAAGATAACCGCGTCTACAAATGTACACTGTGCGTAGACCGCGTCACCGTAGGCCAGGAACCGGCCTGCGTGAAAACCTGTCCGACAGGCGCTATCCACTTTGGCTCAAAAGAGGATATGAAAGTGCTGGCAGGCGAACGCGTTGCCGAGCTGAAAACCCGTGGTTATGACAATGCCGGCCTGTACGATCCGGCTGGGGTTGGCGGGACGCACGTGATGTATGTTCTGCATCATGCCGACAAGCCGAATCTCTATCACGGCCTGCCGGAAAACCCGGAAATCAGCGCTACCGTGAAGTTCTGGAAAGGCATCTGGAAACCGCTCGCGGCGGTCGGTTTTGCCGCGACCTTTGCCGCCAGTATCTTCCACTATGTGGGTGTCGGTCCGAACCGCGCAGACGAGGAAGAAGACAATCTGCATGAAGAGAATGACGAGGTGCGCAAATGAAAAGACGTGACACCATCGTGCGCTACACGGCGCCGGAACGCATCAACCACTGGGTCACCGCCTTCTGCTTCATGCTGGCGGCGATAAGCGGGCTGGGGTTCTTTTTCCCGTCCTTTAACTGGCTGATGCAGATCATGGGTACACCGCAGCTGGCGCGCATCCTGCACCCGTTTGTCGGCGTGATTATGTTTGCTTCATTCATCATCATGTTTTTCCGCTACTGGCACCATAATCTAATCAATCGGGATGATATCTTTTGGGCGAAGAATATTCGTAAGATCGTCGTCAACGAGGAAGTAGGTGACACCGGGCGCTATAACTTCGGCCAGAAATGCGTATTCTGGGCGGCGATTATTTTCCTGGTACTGTTGCTGATAAGCGGTGTGATCATCTGGCGCCCTTACTTTGCACCTGCGTTCTCAATCCCGGTAATCCGATTGGCGCTCATGCTGCATTCATTTGCCGCAGTAGCATTAATTGTGGTTATCATGGTGCATATATACGCCGCCCTGTGGGTGAAAGGCACCATAACCGCGATGGTGGAAGGCTGGGTTACTAAAACGTGGGCGAAGAAACATCATCCACGCTGGTACCGGGAAGTTCGCCAGAAACAGGAAAACAAGACTGAATGAGTATTCGCATAATCCCGCAAGATGAGCTGGGTTCGAGCGAGAAACATACGGCGGAGTACATTCCGCCGTTACTGTTCCCCAGGCTGAAGAATCTTTATAACCGCCGCGCTGAACGTCTGCGCGAACTGGCGAAGAACAATCCGCTGGGTGATTACCTGCGTTTTGCTGCGCTGATTGCTCACGCCCAGGAAGTGGTGCTTTACGACCATCCGTTACAGATGGATCTGACCGCGCGTCTCAAAGAGGCGAACGAGCAGGGTAAACCGCCGCTGGATATTCACGTGCTGCCGCGCGATAAGCACTGGCACAAGCTGCTACATTCGCTGATTGCCGAACTGAAACCAGAGATGAGCGGCCCGGCGCTGGCGGTCATCGAAAACCTGGAGAAAGCTTCTGAGCAGGAGCTGGAGCTGATGGCGAGCGCCCTGTTTGCTTCAGACTTTGCCGCTGTCAGCAGTGATAAAGCGCCGTTTATCTGGGCCGCGCTATCGCTGTACTGGGCGCAAATGGCCAGCCTGATCCCAGGTAAAGCACGCGCCGAATATGGTGAGCAGCGCCAGTTCTGCCCGGTATGCGGCTCCATGCCCGTATCCAGCATGGTGCAGATTGGTACGACCCAAGGGCTACGCTACCTGCACTGCAACCTGTGCGAAACCGAATGGCACGTGGTACGCATCAAGTGCAGCAACTGCGAACAGAGCCGGGATCTACACTACTGGTCTCTCGATAATGAACAGGCGGCCATTAAGGCCGAGAGCTGCGGCGACTGCGGAACCTACCTGAAGATTCTCTATCAGGAAAAAGATCCGAACGTCGAACCCGTCGCCGACGATCTCGCATCGCTGGTGCTGGACGCCCGCATGGAGCAGGAGGGCTTTGCCAGAAGCTCAATCAACCCGTTCATGTTCCCGGGTGAAGGGGAGTAAATCAGCTCTCATGTCGGGCAGCATACGTTGCCCGACTCACCTATTTGACCACATCCCTCTTCCCCGCGTCAGAGGTGAGTCTCACTTTTGCGAGCCGCTTTCCATAATCCTCCCACCGTCATAAATGCCATTTTCTTTTGCCGCAAACCAGGCTATAACACTGTATGCCCATACAGTTTAAAGGAATAAAAAATGGCGCTGGAAAAAGGTATTGCTGAGCAGGTTCAGGCCTTTATCGATGCAGGTCGCCCCGCTTCGCGAGAGCAACATATTGATGACCGGAGAAACGGCTACATCGCCAGCGCGGTGTTAGCCGGCGAGACGGAAACCCGGGTACAGGTAGAAGATATCACGCTGGAAGACATGACCTTTCGCGTGGTCTCGCCGCAGAATGCCGTCGGCACGCTACCCACCGTTATCAACTATCACGGCGGCTGTTTTATCAGCGGCGGTTTCGCGACCCATGATAAGCAGCTCCGGCAGTTGGCGTATGACAGCGGTTGTCGGGTCATCGCCGTGGCATATCGGCTGGCGCCCGAACACACGTTTCCCACCGCACACGATGATGCCTACAAAGGGGCACAGATTATCCAGCGTCATTCCAGGCAGCTTGGGGTCGATACCGCGCACATCACCCTTGCCGGTGACAGCGCCGGCGGCCATCTGGCGCTGGTGACTGCACTGCGTCTGAAAGCCGCGCAAGACTGGCAACCGGCGCAGCTCATTCTGATTTATCCCATGCTGGATGCCACCGCTAGCTCGCCAACCTACATCAGCAACGGCAGTGATTACATCATCACCAGCGATACGCTGCTGAGCGGCTACGAAATGTATCTGGCTTCCACACCATTAACGCACCCGGAGGCCAGCCCGCTGTGGCGCGACGACTTCCACGGCCTGCCGCCGGTGCATATTGTCACCGCCGAATATGACCCTCTGCGCGATGAAGGCGAAGCACTGTATCAGTATCTGAGCGAGCAGCAGGTTGCCTGCACCTGCCAGCGCTACCTCGGGGTAATTCACGGCTTCTTTCAGCTTGCAGGGATAAGCCAGGCAGCGCGTAGTGCTATTGGGGATATCGCCTGGAGAATCCGTTCACCAGGCCAGTCGGTGTGATGAGTGCGGTGGGAATTACTCTTCTTCGTTCCCGCCCTCTTCATACGAGCCAAAAGGCTTCGCGGGTAGAACAATATAAATACCTTCAAAAATCGCGCCCAGACTCTCGCCGCCAAATAGCTCCACCTGCAGCTGAACACGTGCTTTGCGCCCACGAGCAAGGCGATCGAGATCGCCGCTTAACGATCCCAGGTCAGCCACGGCGCTCGGGCGTCCGCTAATTGGCTGGCTATAGCGAATATGCGCGTCGGCGAGAATAATCGTGCCGCCCAGGTGGCGTTCACGCAGCATTAGCCAGATCAGCCCCCAGCCGGTTAAGGTCGCCAGGGAAAACAGGCTACCGGCAAACAGGGTATGGTGCGGATTCTGGTTGCCAGCTTCCGGCATGGTGGTAATAAACTTTTTCCCGGTGTATTGCTGAATGCGCACGCCCATTTTTTCGCTGAGCGGAATATGCTGATACCAGGCCTGCTGCAGCTGCCCGCACCAGTCTCCGCGGTGCAGAATGTCATCCAGCGAGGCAATCGGCTTAATCATCAGGAAATGGCGAATCGGCGTGGTGGTTGGCGTAGTAATCTCGCCCTCGTTGACAAAACCGAGCTTGGCGAAGAAATCCATAGCGTCTTCACGCGCGCTGCAGGTTACGCGCTTGACGCCTTCCTGACGGGCAACCGACTCGAGGGTCATCGCCATCAGCGTCCCCAGGCCTTTATCCTGCACCGACGGGTGTACGGCCATAAAGCGAATAGAGGCTTCGTTCTCCGCATTGATATACAGCCGTCCGACGGCCACCAGACGCCCTTCTTCATCCACCACCATCTGGTGATGCGCCATCGCATCCCAGGCATCGCGTTCCGATCCTTTAGGCTGATGCAGCGGCTTGCGCAGCATCTCCCAACGGAACTGATAATAGCTCTCGAGTTCTTCTTCTGTTTGCGGTACACGAAGGTGATACATAGCTGTACTCTCTTTTGTTACCCGCAACCGGCCTGGAAGCTGGCTCATACTTGCAACCAGAAGGTCACAGGACCATCATTAACCAAAGAGACCTGCATATCCGCAGCGAATCTCCCGGTCTGTGTGTCCATCTCCTGCTGACGGCAGCGCGCGACAAAATAGTCATACAACGCTTCAGCTCTGTCCGGGGCGGCGCCTTTTGAAAAACCAGGACGCATGCCGCGCTCGGTATCCGCCGCCAGCGTGAACTGCGATACCACCAGTACGCTGCCGCCGGACTGTTGAACATTGAGGTTCATTTTTCCGTCAGCATCGCTGAAAATACGATAGCCCAGCACGCGCTCGCACAGGCGATTCGCTTTCTGCTCATCGTCGTCTTTCTCGACGCCCAACAACACCAGAAGCCCCGGGCCGATTTCACCCGTCACTTCACCCTCCACGGTTACGCTTGCACGGGTCACGCGTTGAATTAATGCAATCATCGTTATTCTGTTTCTTCTTTTTTAAGTTTGCGGTATTCCTCGAGAGTGACAGTAATTTCTGCCCCAAGCAAGACGATACACCACGTCCAGTACACCCAGACAAACAAAATCGGCACCACCGCTATCACGCCATAAATCAGCTGGTACGACGGAAACGCCGTGATATACAGGGCAAAGGCTTTTTTACCCGCCTCAAACAGGAGCGCCGCCACCAGCGAACCCACCAACGCATCGCGGGTACGCACCCGGGTCGTGGGGACAATGCTGTAAAGCAGCCAGAAAGCCGCCCAGGATAAAATTAACGGGAAGATCCGCAGCACATCATCAATCACGCTGTTCAGATCGCTCGCCCAGCGTAACGACAGCAAATAAGAGCTGATCGCCAGGCTCGCCCCTGCCAGCAGCGGCCCCAGCGTCAGGATCATCCAGTAAACCGCAAAAGAGTAAATTTTTGGCCGTGTCCGGGCACTGCGCCAGATAGTATTCAGTGCGCTATCGATCGAATACATCAGCAGCAGCGAAGTGACAATCAGCCCGAAAGCCCCGACGGCCGTCATCCGGCTGGAGTTTGCGACAAACTGCTCGATATAGCCCTGAATGACATCCCCCGTCGCCGGGATAAAATTCGAGAAGATAAAGTGGCGGATCTGCCCGCTCACCTCGGAAAACATGGGAAATGCCGAGAATAACGCGAAGACGACGGCAATCAGCGGCACCAGAGAGAGTAACGACACATAGGCGAGGTTTCCCGCCAGTGTCGTCATATTGTCTTCATCAATACGCCGCCAGAGCAGTTTTATCCAGGCCACAAAGGGCCGGGTACGATGCTTTGCTTTTTGATGAACGATTTTGAACATAGTTATTTCGCAAAGTAAGCGGGGATAGTCTCCTTTCCGGTCACCAAAATACTGGTTATCCCCAACTGGTCAGCCCCAGCTATATTATCGGCGTTATCATCAAAAAAGACCGCATCTTGCGCAGAAAAACCCTCTGATTGCAGAACGCTTTGGTAGATCCGCGCCTCGGGTTTGCGCATCCCCATCTCCTGGGAAAGATAGATACGATCGGCGGCGGCGCGTATCTGCGGGTATTCATCCGGCCAGAACGTGGTATGCAGGCGGTTGGTATTCGACAGCACCACCACGCGATGTCCCTGCTCACGCAGTTTTTGCATGATGGCGATAACTTCCGGGCGCAGAGTGACAAACACGGCCTGCCAGCCGTGGGCGAATTGTTCGTAGCTCAGCGGCATATTCATTTCATGGCACATCGCTTCGGCAAAGGCCTCATCGCTGATTTCGCCACGCTCGTGCTGGTGAAACGCCTCGCCCATGGTGAAATGCTGCTTGAGCGTCGCGAGCGGTATGCGGCTCAAATCACTCCATGTCCCAAGCACCCGGTTGAAATCGATGTCGACAATCACATTACCTAAATCAAAGATATAGAGCATTTTTGTCTCCTTCCGCACCCTGGATGTTTAACTGTAGCGGGAAAGGAGAGGTTTGACTATGGGGGGAATATCAGGAGAGCCATCAGGCCGCAGAGTCTCGCGGCCTGATGGCGTCAGGGAGCATTGACGGGCCGGGCGTTACGCCTCTGCCGCCTCTAACGCACGTTTTCTTTGGCTAATGCGTTTCACCAGTAACACCGAGACTACGGCGCCGCAGAACGCGAAACAGGCCATAATACCGAAGACAATTTTATACCCCAGGATCCCAGGGTTGAGGTCGAGGATATAGCCGTACAGGCTGAAGCAGAACATGGCAGGGGCATAACCGATAAAACTGCCCAACGCCATGGCAGCCCCAGTCTGGCTTTCCGCGATCTTAGCCTCACCAATTGGCGCAAAGAAGACCGCACGCTGGGTAAATACGATGGCCCCAAAACCTAAGGTACAGGCCATCCCCAGATAAACCGGCATGCTTTCATGAGGAAGCAGAATCAAGACCACCAGCGCAGCTGTGCTGATAAAGAAGGTGTAACACAGGTATTTACTAGGTGACTTCAGTATCTTATCGGAGATCATCCCGCCAACCGGGCCACCGATCATCTTCAGACAATACTGGTTAATAATGCCGTAAGCCCCGACCAACGCCACAGGCAGAAGATAGATGTTTTTCAGGAACGGAATAAAAAATGTCAGCCCGCAGTAGACGGCGTAAACAAAAAAGACGTTAAAGGCAATCAGCCATATCGTTTTGTCTTTCAGTACGGAAGAGATGCTGGTGTTTTTCTTATCTGACGGCTCACTGTCAGCGGCTGCGACTTTGACGTCGTCGTCGTCCTGATTCAGCACGAAGAAGATAATCACCCCGACGCTGATGACGATGATGGAATAAAACCAGATCCCCGCTTTAAAGCCTAACAGGCCGCTGCCGAACCAGGCAAAAACCGCCAGCGCAGAGAACGCGACGATGGTATCGACAATGCCGCGCCCGGTTTCAAAGAAGCCAAATAACCGCCCCTGCTGTTCACTATTTCCCAGGCGGCTGACGGATTTTAATAGCACCGGCCAGTTCATCATGTCGCAGGTGACACCAAACAGCGCCCAGACAAAAAGTATGCCCCAGTACCCCGGCATGGTTGTCAGATAGATACCTAACAGACCGGTGGCGATAAGTGAAAAAGACATGGTGTACTTACGCGGCAACTTATCGGCAAAATAAATGGAAAGAAAGAAACCAACAGTTGTGACAAAGGAGTTCACAGACATAGCATTCCCAATCTGACCATTGGTCAAATGAAAATATTCCTGCATCGGTATATAGAAAGCATCCTTTAGCGAAGGCAGTTTATAAATCGTACCGCCACACAACGTCAATAAGCTAAAGAGTGCCCATTTCTTTCTTGTGAGCATATGATTCCTTAATGATTTTATAATCATTTCGTTTTAAAAGGAAAAAGAACCCTGACCACACCTGGCGGGTGGCATATATAAAAATAAAAAATCAGAGCTTAAAATTAATATTTAATAATATGGCTGGCCTCACTTTTTATTTGCTGGAGGGTGGTTCTGACAAATTCTAACTGGCGAATGGCATCTGCTTTTTCTTTCACTAAGCGTGCTTCCAGCAGCGCGGCATCGGGTAAAGGGGTTTCACTCATTTCACGCCATGGGATCCACGGGTTGTCACCTTCATCAGCAAAACGGAATGCCGGAGCATAGTAGTCCACCTCCTCTTCCAGGCCATAAGCCATTACCTGAGGCTGCTCATCACCCAGACAAATCAGCCTGGTCAGTAAATCTTTAAAAGGCATATCCCCCTGACCGGAGCTGCAGGCCTGATGTCCGAGGCCATTATCCTCGTTGATAATTAAGGCATCTTTAATATGCACCTGAGTAATAAAAGGTGACATCGTCTCGAGGGCATTCAGCGGATGCTCGTTGGCGTTAATCATGTTTGCAAAATCAAACAGCAGCGAAAGAGACGACATCCCGCTTTGTTCAATCAGCGCCACCAGCTCGTGGCTTTTCAAATCTT
The DNA here is from genome assembly GCF_051131745.1 of Klebsiella sp. R390. Lineage (NCBI taxonomy): Bacteria > Pseudomonadati > Pseudomonadota > Gammaproteobacteria > Enterobacterales > Enterobacteriaceae > Klebsiella > Klebsiella sp. R390. Next base: position 2,630,040 of record NZ_CP180445.1, read on the forward strand.
CATGTTGTTCGAGCGTAAACGTCAGACCGCTATCCTGATAGCGGTCTTTAATATACTGGATATCAAGGTTAATTTTTGGCAGAACGTCTTGTAAATGACCCTCGTAACGAGGATAAAAGCGAACAGAGGTGGCGCCGGTTTTTAATGCGATGCGGGTAGCATGATCGATAGCTTGTTGATCCGAGGCGCTGGTTTCTATATGCACATCAAGCTGTAATTGTTTTGCTTTTTCTGCAAATTCGGCAAGTTCGATATCATTCATATTGCCGAGAGAACGCGTTTCACCATCGAGCACATGAATTTTCACACCTCGCAGATGATTCTCATGCGCAATATCTAATAAATCACCAGGTAATATCCGCTCAAGGCGCATATTAAAATGGTATGCATAGGCGTGAAGATAAAGGGGAAGATTATCTACACGAGCGAGAATTTTTTCTGCATCGTATTTCGTTAGCATAAGACACCTACAAGTTAATAAAAAGGTCGACTGCCTCAAACCGCCAATATTCAATATCGATCTGAATGATATTGCCATTACTGTCAGCCCGGTGTTTCTCAATAAGAATGGCAGGCATGCCTGGGGAGCCGCCAATAAATTTACCAATATCACCCGACATTCTGACCGGTTTAAACACCAGTTTTTTCGTTACGACGTCCTTTTGGTACTCATTTTTCCAGACCGAGGAGAAAGACTGATTGTCGAGTTGTTCAATAAACCCGGGGGCAACATTGGGGTTAATAAACGTCTCATGATAAAACACTTTATGTCCTTCCAGCGCACCCCAACCGGTAATGAGATACAGCTCATCCGACGGCGTTGTTGCGAGAAGCGGCCGTGCGGCATCGGGAAAGCTGGCAGTACGGCTCTTGGCGATAAACCCCCAGGAGGGCTCCCTGCCCTGTTCCAGCGCGGCACGCTGGAAGCTGGCAGACAGCTCCGGGCTGTAGTTAAAACGCGGCTGGGTAACAAACCATCCCTTGCGGTCTTTACGGAAAATTCGCGATTCCGCTTCCAGGCTCAGGAGTGCCTGACGCAGGGTCATACGCTTAATGCCCAGCAGCTCCCCAAGCTCTCTTTCAGAAGGAAGTTTACCGCCCGGTGCCGTTATCCCTTCCCTCAACCAGTGGTCTAATTTTTCTTTCGCATTTTCGACGGTTGATTGATTCATCGTTATTGTTTAGCCCATTTGGTTTAAACCAGATAATGAATCTTACTCTTACGCGCAAAAAAATAGCAATATCTACATTATTCTTTGGGGATAAATGTGACCGGCCTCTCCTCGGTAAAGAAGCTATAGTCCGTTGATGTGAGTGATGGTGGGGGATTGCAGAACTTCAGGGCAAAAAAACCCCGCCATAGCGGCGGGGTTCAGGCATCGATAAGAAGCGAAAATTAGTCTTCTTTCGAACCGCGCATTGCGCGTTTACGATCGTTCTCGGTCAGATGACGCTTACGAATACGTACAGAGGTCGGCGTCACTTCTACCAGTTCGTCGTCATCGATGAACTCCAGAGCCTGCTCCAGGGTCATTTTCTGAGCCGGAACCAGGGTGGTCGCTTCATCGGTACCTGACGCACGCATGTTGGTCAGTTTCTTACCGGTCAGGCAGTTTACTGTCAGGTCGTTAGAACGGCTGTGAATACCGATGATCTGGCCTTCATATACTTCCGCACCGTGACCCAGGAACAGCTTACCGCGGTCCTGCAGGCTGAACAGTGCGAAGGCAACTGCTTTACCCTGACCGTTGGAGATCAGAACGCCGTTCTGGCGCTGGCCAACATCACCCGCACGAACATCATCGTAGTGGCTGAAGGTGGAGTACAGCAGACCAGTACCGGAGGTCATGGTCATGAACTCAGAACGGAAGCCGATCAGGCCACGGCTTGGGATCACGTAGTCGAGACGTACGCGGCCTTTGCCATCTGGATTCATGTTTTTCAGGTCGCCTTTACGCTCACCCAGAGCCTGCATGACAGAACCCTGATGCTGCTCTTCAACGTCCAGCGTTACGTTTTCAAACGGCTCTTGTTTACGGCCGTCGATTTCGCGGAAGATAACTTTCGGACGGGAAACCGCCATCTCGAAACCTTCACGACGCATGTTTTCGATCAGAACAGACAGGTGCAGCTCGCCACGACCAGAAACGCGGAATGCGTCAGCATCCGGAGTTTCTTCAACACGCAGCGCTACGTTGTGCACCAGCTCTTTGTTCAGGCGGTCAAGAATCTGACGAGAGGTAACGTACTTACCTTCTTTGCCACAGAACGGAGAGGTGTTAACGCAGAAGAACATGGAAACGGTCGGCTCATCGACTGACAGCGCCGGCAGCGCTTCAACATTCTGCGGATCGCAGATGGTGTCAGAGATGTTCAGCTCGCCCAGACCGGTGATCGCGATGATATCGCCAGCTTCAGCAACATCACTCTCGATACGTTCCAGACCCAGGTGAGTCAGTACTTTACCGACTTTACCGTTACGGGTTTTGCCTTCGCTATCAACGATAGTGATCTGCTGGTTCGGCTTCACTTTACCGCGTTTGATGCGGCCGATGCCGATGACGCCAACGTAGTTGTTGTAGTCCAGCTGGGAGATTTGCATCTGCAGCGGGCCATCCAGGTCAACGTTTGGTGCCGCAACACGATCGACGATGGTCTGATACAGCGGAGTCATATCGTCAGCCATATCTTCGTGATCCAGACCCGCGATACCGTTCAGCGCAGAAGCGTAAACGATCGGGAAGTCCAGCTGCTCATCAGTCGCATCAAGGTTAACGAACAGGTCAAATACCTGATCGACGACCCAGTCAGGGCGTGCGCCCGGACGGTCAACCTTGTTGATGACCACGATTGGCTTCAGACCATGAGCAAATGCCTTCTTGGTTACGAAGCGCGTCTGCGGCATCGGGCCATCCATTGCGTCAACGACCAGCAGCACGGAATCAACCATGGACATGACACGTTCAACTTCACCTCCGAAGTCGGCGTGCCCTGGGGTATCAACGATGTTGATACGATAGTCGTTCCATTTGATAGCGGTGTTTTTAGCGAGGATGGTAATCCCACGCTCTTTCTCCAAATCGTTGGAGTCCATCACTCGCTCTTGAGTTTCGGCACGAGCATCAAACGTACCGGATTGCTGCAGCAGCTTATCGACCAGGGTAGTTTTACCATGGTCAACGTGCGCGATGATGGCGATATTACGCAAATTTTCGATCACAACTTTGCCTCAGGCATTTAGAAATAGCGCGTTATTGTACACGGATTAATCGCAGTACAAAACAGGATCACAAACATCCTCCACAAACAAGTATTGCAGAGTTTCTTTGTGATCGCTTTCACGACGCGTTAAAAGGGTTTTTATAGGTGGTTTGCACCAAACTGGTGCCCAATGTTCACACAATTGCACTATATTGGTGCAATGCATTCATAATGGTGCAGCCCTTTTGCACGATGGAGTGCATGATAACGCCTTTTGGGGGCAATTTAAAAGTTGGCACAGATTTCGCTTTATATTTTTTAAGGCAACAACGCCACTTTACGTAGCAAAAAAGTTTTCGTTACCACGACGACAATGACCAATCCGGGAGAGTTTAAGTATGTCCGCTGAACACGTTTTGACGATGCTGAACGAGCATGAAGTGAAGTTTGTCGATCTGCGCTTCACCGATACCAAAGGTAAAGAACAGCACGTCACAATTCCTTCTCATCAGGTGAATGCCGAATTCTTCGAAGAAGGCAAAATGTTTGATGGCTCCTCGATTGGTGGCTGGAAAGGTATTAACGAATCAGACATGGTTCTGATGCCGGATGCGACCACTGCGCTGATCGACCCGTTCTATGAAGAACCGACTCTGATTATCCGCTGCGACATCCTGGAACCAGGCACCCTGCAGGGCTATGACCGTGACCCGCGCTCCATCGCCAAACGTGCGGAAGAGTATCTGCGTTCTACCGGTCTGGCAGACACCGTACTGTTCGGGCCAGAACCAGAGTTCTTCCTGTTTGACGACATCCGTTTCGGCGCGTCTATCTCCGGTTCCCACGTTGCTATCGATGATATCGAAGGCGCATGGAACTCTTCCACCAAATATGAAGGTGGTAACAAAGGTCACCGTCCTGGCGTGAAGGGCGGTTACTTCCCGGTTCCACCGGTAGACTCCTCACAGGATATCCGTTCTACCATGTGTATGATCATGGAAGAAATGGGCCTGGTTGTTGAAGCTCACCACCACGAAGTAGCGACCGCAGGTCAGAACGAAATCGCTACCCGCTTCAACACCATGACCAAAAAAGCGGACGAAATTCAGATTTACAAATATGTGGTACACAACGTTGCTCACCGCTTCGGCAAAACCGCAACCTTCATGCCAAAACCGATGTTTGGCGATAACGGTTCCGGCATGCACTGCCACATGTCTCTGTCCAAGAACGGCGTAAACCTGTTCTCTGGCGACAAATATGCTGGTCTGTCTGAGCAAGCGCTGTTCTACATTGGCGGTGTTATCAAACACGCTAAAGCGATCAACGCCCTGGCAAACCCGACCACCAACTCTTACAAGCGTCTGGTCCCGGGTTATGAAGCACCGGTTATGCTGGCTTACTCTGCCCGTAACCGTTCTGCCTCTATCCGTATTCCGGTAGTAACCTCTCCGAAAGCACGCCGCATTGAAGTGCGCTTCCCGGACCCGGCTGCTAACCCGTACCTGTGCTTCGCAGCGCTGCTGATGGCTGGTCTTGACGGTATCAAGAACAAAATCCATCCGGGCGAAGCCATGGATAAAAACCTGTACGATCTGCCGCCGGAAGAAGCGAAAGAGATCCCACAGGTTGCAGGCTCTCTGGAAGAAGCACTGAACGCGCTGGACGCGGACCGTGAGTTCCTGACTGCTGGTGGTGTATTCACCAACGACGCGATCGATGCTTACATCGCCCTGCGTATTGAAGAGAACGACCGTGTACGCATGACTCCGCACCCGGTTGAGTTCGAGCTGTACTACAGCGTCTGATTTTGCTGTAAATCCTGGGTATGCCATGTTGTGGCGTGGCATATCAAGGGTATTTTGTTGCCGTGGAAACTTTCAGCCCATCTCAGGATGGGCTTTTTTCTCCACCAACATGCTGATCTCATGCGCTTTTTATCCATAAAAAGCTATACTGCACTATAACAGTGCACTCATTTCAGGAGACTGTCAGATGGCAACAGGCACTCAGCCCGATGCTGGGCAGATCCTTAACTCTTTAATCAACAGTATTTTATTGGTCGATAACGACCTGGCGGTGCATTACGCGAACCCGGCAGCGCAGCAGCTTCTGGCACAAAGTTCACGTAAGCTTTTCGGCACGCCACTCCCGGAACTGTTGAGCTATTTTTCCCTGAATATTGGCCTGATGCAGGAAAGCCTGCTCGCCGGCCAGGGGTTTACCGATAACGAAGTCACGCTGGTTATCGATAGTCGTTCCCATATCCTGTCCTTGACGGCACAGCGTCTGCCTGATGGCTTCATTTTGCTAGAGATGGCGCCGATGGATAATCAGCGTCGCCTGAGCCAGGAACAGCTGCAACACGCACAGCAAATCGCCGCACGGGATTTGGTTCGCGGGCTGGCACATGAGATTAAAAATCCGTTAGGTGGCCTGAGAGGAGCCGCGCAATTGCTGAGTAAAGCATTGCCTGACCCTGCACTGATGGAATACACCAACGTGATCATTGAACAGGCCGATCGCTTAAGAAATCTTGTCGATCGCCTGCTGGGACCGCAACACCCGGGGATGCACGTCACTGAAAGCATCCACAAGGTCGCGGAGCGAGTCGTGAAGCTGGTATCCATGGAGCTGCCGGATAACGTCAAACTTATTCGTGATTACGACCCTAGCCTGCCGGAACTGCCGCACGACCCCGACCAAATTGAACAGGTTTTGCTGAATATCGTGCGCAATGCGCTGCAGGCTCTGGGGCCAGAAGGGGGCGAGATTACCTTACGTACCCGTACCGCCTTCCAACTGACCCTGCACGGTGTACGTTACCGCCTTACTGCGCGTATTGATGTCGAAGATAACGGCCCGGGCATCCCGCCCCAGCTGCAGGATACGCTGTTTTATCCTATGGTCAGCGGGCGCGAAGGCGGCACCGGTCTGGGGCTCTCCATCGCCCGCAGTCTTATCGATCAGCACTCCGGAAAAATTGAATTTACCAGTTGGCCGGGACATACCGAATTCTCGGTATACCTGCCTATTCGGAAATAGAGGTGTTTATGCAACGAGGGATAGCCTGGATCGTTGATGACGATAGCTCCATCCGTTGGGTGCTTGAACGCGCGCTAACCGGAGCAGGCTTAAGCTGTACAACATTTGAAAGTGGCAACGAGGTGCTTGACGCCCTCACCACCAAAACGCCGGATGTCCTGTTATCTGATATTCGGATGCCGGGAATGGACGGTCTGGCGCTCCTGAAGCAAATTAAACAGCGTCACCCAATGCTCCCGGTCATCATAATGACCGCGCATTCGGATCTCGACGCGGCGGTCAGCGCCTATCAACAAGGCGCCTTTGATTACCTGCCAAAGCCGTTTGATATTGATGAAGCGGTCGCGCTGGTTGACCGGGCGATCAGCCACTATCAGGAGCAGCAGCAGCCGCGCAATATTACGATCACCAGCCCGACGGCCGATATCATCGGTGAAGCGCCAGCGATGCAGGATGTTTTCCGTATCATCGGACGTCTGTCGCGCTCCTCAATCAGTGTATTGATCAACGGTGAGTCCGGGACAGGTAAAGAGCTGGTTGCACATGCGTTGCATCGCCATAGTCCGCGCTCAAAAGCACCATTTATCGCGCTGAACATGGCGGCGATTCCAAAAGACCTGATCGAATCCGAACTCTTTGGTCATGAGAAAGGGGCTTTTACCGGCGCCAACACCGTGCGTCAGGGGCGTTTTGAGCAGGCCGACGGCGGGACGCTTTTCCTTGATGAAATCGGCGACATGCCGCTGGATGTCCAGACACGCCTGTTGCGTGTTCTGGCCGATGGCCAGTTCTATCGCGTTGGCGGCTATGCGCCGGTGAAAGTGGATGTGCGCATTATTGCCGCCACCCACCAGAACCTTGAGCAGCGCGTACAGGAAGGAAAGTTCCGTGAGGACCTGTTCCACCGCCTGAACGTAATTCGTGTGCATCTCCCGCCGCTACGTGAGCGTCGCGAGGATATTCCACGACTGGCCCGACATTTCCTACAAATTGCCGCCCGGGAACTGGGCGTCGAAGCCAAACAGCTGCATCCGGAAACGGAAACCGCGCTCACTCGCCTGGCCTGGCCTGGCAACGTGCGGCAGCTGGAGAACACCTGTCGTTGGCTGACCGTGATGGCCGCGGGCCAGGAAGTACTGACTCAGGATCTCCCCAGCGAGCTGTTTGAAACGTCAATTCCGGATAGCCCGACTCATATGCAGCCGGATAGCTGGGCAACGCTGTTAGGGCAATGGGCCGACCGCGCGTTGCGATCCGGTCATCAAAACTTGCTTTCAGAAGCACAGCCGGAAATGGAGCGTACGCTGCTGACTACCGCGCTGCGCCACACGCAAGGGCACAAACAGGAAGCTGCTCGTCTGCTGGGATGGGGACGTAATACGCTGACACGCAAGCTGAAAGAGTTAGGCATGGAATAAAGGCTATAGACCCCGGCAAACGCCTCGTTTGCCGGGGTTGCGTTTAAATCACCCGGGAAAACTGCTGCATCCGCGCTTTCTGGCGCAAATAGGTATCAAAGCACATGCAAATGTTGCGAATCAGCAAGCGGCCTTTCGGCGTCACCTGAATCCCCTTCTCACCAACATCCACCAGCCCGTCTTTTGCCAGCGGCGCCAGCAGGGCCAGATCGTCGGCGAAATAGCGCTGAAAATCGAGATCCCAGCGGGCTTCTATCGCCGAATAATCGAGGCTGAACTGGCAGATCAACGCTTTGATAACGTCACGACGAATACCGTCATCGCGGGTCAGGGCGATGCCGCGCCAGAGTGCGTCTCCGCGTTCATCAACCTGTTGATAATAGAGCTTCAACTCTTTCTGGTTCTGCGCGTAAGCGTCGCCAATCATGCTGATCGCCGATACCCCCAACCCCAGCAGGTCCGAATCACCCTGGGTTGTGTAGCCCTGGAAGTTGCGATGCAATACGCCTTCACGCTGGGCAACCGCCAGCTCATCATCCGGACGAGCGAAGTGATCCATCCCGATAAACTGATAGCCGGCCGCGGTGAGCGACACGATAGTCTCCTGCAGGATATCCAGCTTCTGCTCCGCGGAAGGCAGGTCGGCATCTTTGATTTTACGTTGGGCGGCGAATAGCGTCGGCAGATGCGCATAGTTAAAGACGCTCAGGCGATCCGGGTTAAGCTCAGCCACTTTTTGCAGCGTAAAGGCGAAGCTCTCCGGCGTCTGTTTTGGCAGGCCGTAAATCAGGTCAATATTGGTCGACGTAAAGCCAATCTCACGAGCATGGTTGAGCAAGGCAAAAATAAAGGCTTCATCCTGCTCACGGTTGACCAGGCGCTGAACCTCTTTGTTAAAGTCCTGCACCCCCATACTCAGGCGATTGAATCCTTCCGATCGGAGATGATCCAGCACATCCAGTTCAATTTCGCGCGGATCGACTTCTATCGAGATCTCCGCATCAGCGTTAAAATTGAAATGGCTGCGCAGCAGTTGCATCAGTCGGCTGATTTGCGCTTTATTCAGGTAGGTAGGGGTGCCACCACCCCAGTGCAGCTGGTTCACCTGACGCCCGCTAAAAAGCGGCGCACGATGAATAATCTCCTGCTCCAGGACATCCAGATACTGGTCGGCTTTATGCTGCTGGCGGGTCACAATTTTATTGCAGCCGCAGAAATAGCACAGCTTGTGGCAAAACGGGATATGCACATACAGCGACAGCGGGCGCTGCGGATAGCGGGCCACCGCCTCACCAAATTCAGCCGCACCAAATTCAGGAGAAAACTCCAGTGCGGTGGGATACGAGGTATAACGCGGCCCGGAATAGTTATATTTCTGGATCAGGGCCAGATCCCAGTCGATTAACTGCTCAGACATGCTCACTCCTTCCGATGGTGCCGCCGACGGGTACGCCGCCCCGGCCCAACCATATCTCGGGTAATGAGCCGGTTGCGCAGCCATTTCTGACGCCGCGACAACCGTCGTAGTTTAGCGAATAACCACAGCAGATAACATATAACCAGAAGGGTTATAAGCAGGACCGGGAATCCGACTGAGTGCAAACGTTAGTTTCCACCCTTCAGCAAGCGCATCATATCTTCCTGACGCTCTTCTTCTTCTTCATCTTCGTCATCGTCGTAGGACAGGCCAAGCTGCTGCATCAGCTCATCAATACGATCGAGTTTGGCATCAACCCAGGTCTGCTCTTCAGCATTCAGGGAACCACCCTCTTCCAGACGTTCCAGCAGCGCGTCCAGGCGCTCATCGTTTTCCAGCAAATCCAGCTCAGCCTGCGGTGAAAGCATAGGTTTCTCGCTCTTCGGTTTGTGCTGCTTAGGAGCCGGGGTACTTTCAGTGACGCCCAGCGGAATCGGTTTTTTACTTCCAATACGTGGATCTTGCTGTTGGCCCTGTTTTTTGCCAGATGAGGCGGTATCACCACCGGTTGCGCGGCTCCCTGCGACGTGGCCACGATGTTTTTTCTGGCGCTTACGGTCGCGGGCTTCCTGATTCATTTCTTCACGGGTTTTGCGCTGCGTTTTGCTGCGGGGTGCAGATGTCGGTTTTTTCATGTCAGTAATCTTCAGATTCGTTTTCTTCAGTATAGAATTGAGGCGGAATCTAGCAGAAAGCAAGCAAAGAAAAAAGGCGACAGATTACACTGTCGCCTTTTTCCTCACTGACAACCCTTAACGGGTTTCCACTTTCCTTGTTAGCTAACGACACACCCTGTCTTTCCTTTAGCTAATAACAGTCCTTGTTACATCCCTTTCCTTATAAAAACGTCTCCAGACGTTTGTCATCCTGACTGTATTCCCTGGTCTTCGCCTCCTGGCGCTCCTGACGACTCATCCTGAGTGTGTGTCCTGTCGGCTTCCTGGCCCTTGCCTGCTACTTTACCGTCTCATACAAATCCTACAACCACTTGTGATGCAAAACCGGTTATTTCAGATTTATACACTTTCACAGAACAATGATTTTTAAATATTTTTTTAATAATCCACGCAATGCTTTCATCAATAACCCCTAAACAGAATGGACAATGTCTCACAAAGAGCATGGTTTTAATGACATCAGGGAGATGCGGTAAAAACGGTCTTTTTCTGCTGTTCAGGTATAATCCCCACCATAGCCTTATTTAACGGAGACGACAGTCTTGACCAACTGGAACTATCAACAAACGCATTTTGTCACCAGCGCGCCCGATATCCGCCATCTTCCATCTGATACCGGTATCGAAGTCGCCTTTGCTGGTCGCTCAAATGCCGGCAAATCCAGCGCACTGAATACGCTCACTAACCAGAAAAGCCTGGCGCGTACTTCTAAAACGCCTGGCCGCACCCAGCTTATCAACCTGTTTGAAGTTGCCGAGGGCAAACGCCTGGTCGACCTCCCGGGATATGGCTACGCACAGGTGCCGGAAGAGATGAAGATCAAATGGCAGCGCGCACTGGGTGAATACCTGGAGAAGCGTCTGTGCCTGAAAGGTCTGGTGGTACTGATGGACATCCGTCATCCGCTGAAAGACCTTGATCAGCAAATGATTGAATGGGCAGTGGAAAGCGATATTCAGGTGCTGGTGCTGCTGACAAAAGCCGATAAGCTCGCCAGCGGTGCACGTAAAGCACAGGTGAATATGGTGCGTGAAGCAGTTCTCGCCTTTAACGGTGATGTGCAGGTGGAACCGTTCTCTTCGCTGAAGAAATCAGGCGTGGATAAACTGCGGCAGAAGCTCGATAGCTGGTTCAACGAAATCCCACCGCAGGAAGCGATCGAAGACGGCGAGTAATTCCTGCCTTTCCCCGGATAACGGTGTCTGACACCTTATCCGGGCTGCATTTCCCGCCCGGGTAACACGCCAGAAATTTTCTTTCGCGCAATAAAAAACGCCCCGGTCATAAATGACCGGGGCGGCTAAAATATTCAGCCAAATCCGATTACGTGAAGTAAAAGGTCTGAAAGATAGAACATCTTACCTCTGTACCCTACGTCATTAACTCTACTCTTCTTTCGATGAGGGAGAAAGCACTTTTTGTAGTTTTTTTTCACTCTTTACATAGCAAATTCAAATGATCATCACAAAATACGATAAGTTATGTTGCTTACTTACAGAAAATCACCTTATCCGCTGAATACTTAGTGCGCTTGATCCCAGTTTTCACCGCTCCCCACTTCCACCAGCAGCGGTACCGCCAGCGTGGTGCAGTTTTCCATCAATTCATGGACCTTTTTCGCCACCATTTCAAGATCGTCTTTATGCACTTCAAAGACTAATTCATCGTGGACCTGCATGATCATCCGCACGCGCGGTTGCTCAGTCAGCAACCACCCATCGACCGCGATCATTGCGCGCTTAATAATATCGGCAGCCGTTCCCTGCATCGGGGCATTGATCGCCGCACGTTCCGCTCCGGCACGGCGAGCGCCATTGCTGGATTTGATGTCCGGAAGGTAGAGGCGGCGGCCATCCAGAGTCTCGACATAGCCCTGCTCTTTCGTCTGAGCACGGGTGCGCTCCATGTAATCGAGTACGCCCGGATAGCGTTCGAAGTAGAGGTCCATGTACTTTTGTGCCTCTTTACGCGGGATGTTGAGCTGACGGGCGAGGCCAAATGCGCTCATGCCGTAGATCAAACCGAAGTTAATCGCCTTGGCACTACGACGCTGCTCGTTGCTCACGCTCTCCAACGGCAAGCCAAACACTTCTGCCGCCGTCGCGCGGTGGATATCTTTTCCTTCGGCGAACGCCGTCAGCAGGCCTTTATCGCGCGACAGATGCGCCATAATTCGCAGCTCAATTTGCGAGTAGTCAGCAGAGACAATGAGGTAATCCGTTGGCGCGATAAACGCCTGACGGATACGCCGCCCTTCCTCGTTACGTACTGGAATGTTCTGCAGGTTTGGATCGGTGGAAGATAAACGCCCGGTGGCGGTCACCGCCTGGTGATAGGAGGTATGCACACGCCCGGTCTTCGGATTAATCATCAGCGGTAGCTTGTCGGTATAGGTCGACTTCAGCTTCGCCAGCCCACGGTATTCCAGAATCACCTTCGGCAGGGGGTAATCCAGCGCCAACTCTTCCAGCACCTCTTCCGACGTCGAAGGTGCACCGCCCGGGGTTTTCTTCAGCGGCTTAATGCCCTGTTTTTCAAACAAAATGGTTTGTAGCTGCTTAGGAGAAGAGAGGTTGAACTCTTCACCCGCGATCTCATAGGCTTTTTGTTCCAGCTCGATCAGACGTTTGCCAATCTCCTGCGAATGGGCGTGCAGAACTGCCGGATCGATTTTAACGCCGTTACGTTCCACGCGGGACAGTACCGGGACCAGCGGCATCTCAATCTGTTTAAAGATGTTCAGCGGCCCTTCATGCTGCTGCAGTTTCGGCCACATCTTCAGGTGCAGCTGCAAGGTCACGTCGGCATCTTCCGCCGCGTAGCGCCCCGCTTCTTCCAGCGCGATCTGGTTGAAGGTCAGTTGGTTTTTACCTTTGCCCGCAATTTCTTCAAAAGTAATAGTTTTGTGCTTCAGCCAGCGATCGGCGAGGCTGTCCATATCATGACGACCGGCCACGCTATCAAGGATGTAGGATTCCAGCATGGTGTCAAACGCGATACCACGCAACTCGATGTCATAGTTCGCCAGAATCCCGCGGTCATATTTCAGGTTTTGCCCGACCTTCTGCAGTTTTTCATCTTCCAGTAGCGGTTTCAGCAGCTCCAGCACGCGCTCGCGGGGGATCTGATCCGGCGCATCCAGATAGTCGTGGGCTACCGGAACATAGGCCGCCAGACCGGGCTCAATCGCGAATGACAAGCCAACCATATTGGCAGAGATGTTATCCAGGCTGTCCGTTTCCGTATCAAACGCAAACAACGGCGCTTTCTTCAGCCTGGCGATCCATTCGGTCAGGGTCTGTTCATCCAGGATGGTGACGTAGTTGTCTGCGGACAACGTTGAGGCAACCTCCACCTCTTCTTCAGCCACGGTAGCCGATTCAGCGTCTGCTGGTTTTACCGAGGATTTAACGCCTTTAGTCTGCATCCATTTGCCGGATTCAACATCGGTGATCCAGCGCTTAAATTCATATTTTTTGAACAGCGCCAGCAGGTCGTCCGCAGCCGGCGGCAGCACGTGCAGCTCTTCACAGCCCAGATCCAACGCAACGTCGGTTTTAATGGTGGCCAGCTTATACGAGAGATACGCCAGATCTTTATTTTGCTCCAGCTTCGCCGCCATGGTTTTCGCACCGCGGAAGGTCAGCCCGGCAATTTTATCTGGCTCAGCGTACAACGTATCCAGTCCGCCCAGACCCTGCAGCAATGCCTGTGCCGTTTTCTCGCCCACGCCCGGCACGCCAGGAATGTTATCCGAGGAGTCACCCATCAGCGCCAGGAAGTCGATAATCAGCTCAGGGGGAACGCCATACTTGGCCACGACTTCATCCGGACCGAGGATCGTGTTGGTCATGGTATTAATCAGGGTGATCCCCGGCGTCACCAGCTGCGCCATATCTTTATCACCAGTGCTGATCAGCACCGGACGGCCCACTTTTTCCGCTTCGCGCGCCAATGTTCCGATCACATCGTCTGCTTCAACGCCAGGCACCGCCATCAGTGGCAGTCCCATCGCTTTTACCATGGTATGCAACGGCTCAATCTGCGCCCGCAGATCGTCCGGCATCGGCGGGCGATGGGATTTGTAATCCTCAAACAGTTCATCACGGAAGGTTTTTCCTTTAGCATCAAAGACCACGACCGCATGGCTCGGCTGATACTGCAGGATCAGGCTCCGCAGCATATTCAGCACGCCATACATGGCGCCGGTCGGCTCACCAGCGCTGTTGGTCAGCGGCGGGAAAGCGTGATATGCCCGGTAGAGATATGAGGAGCCGTCGACGAGGATGAGAGGGTTTTCTGGGATCTGAACCATAATTTCCGTGCCTGTTTATCAGATTATCGGTAAAGGATGCCACAGACAGGCCTGAAAACCTGAATTATTCCCGCATTTCATCGAAAAGATTCGTTGATCCGGTCGATCATGCGCCGATGATATCTGTGGATAACTTTGTGCATAGTTTTACAAGGATAGCTATCCAGCCTGAAAATAAATAGCAGAAAAGACAAATATCAGTTATTTATCAATGCATTACTAATTGATCCTTGTGCTTAATATCATTCTGATGACTCAATGTTCCATGTGGATATAAGATCCGCCTTTTTTTCTGTTCTGGTAAGACCCGTCATTTGCCGCGTTTTCTGGTAAAATCAGCCTCTTGCACCATTTAATGGCGCTCTTTATCAGCCTAACTTTCTGAATAAACTAACTATGTCGAGATTACTCGCTGCGATAACGCTTCCGATGAGTATCGCCCTTACTATCTTAGTCACCATTATCTGTTCCGTACCGATAATCATCGCCGGGCTGATTAAACTTCTTATACCTCTTCCCGTGGTATGGCGTGCGGTATCCCATTTTTGTAATTTCATGATGTACTGCTGGTGTGAAGGGCTAGCGCTGCTGCTTTACCTCAACCCCTGGCTGAAGTGGGATGTACAAGGCCTTGAAGGGCTGAACAAGAAAAACTGGTATCTGCTTATCAGCAATCATCATAGCTGGGCAGATATCGTGGTGCTCTGCGTGTTGTTTCGCAAACACATCCCAATGAATAAGTACTTTCTGAAGCAACAGTTGGCCTGGGTGCCTTTTATCGGACTGGCTTGCTGGGCGCTGGATATGCCCTATATGCGGCGTTATTCACGCGGCTATTTAATCCGCCATCCTGAGCGCCGTGGTAAGGATGTTGAAACGACTCGCCGCTCCTGCGAGAAATTCCGTTCACACCCGACGACCATCGTGAATTTTGTTGAGGGTTCGCGTTTTACCGAAGAGAAGCAGCACCAGACCCGCTCGCCTTACCGTAACTTATTGCCTCCCAAGGCTGCGGGCATCGCGATGGCATTAAACGTGCTCGGATCTCAGTTCGATAAGCTGTTAAACGTCACATTATGCTACCCGGAAAACAGCAAGAGACCGTTTTACGACATGCTGAGCGGCCGGCTAACGCGAATAGTTGTGCGTGTTAATTTGATTCCCGTAGCGGAAGAACTGCACGGTGATTATGTGAATGATAAGAACTTCAAACGTCGTTTTCAGCGTTGGTTGAATGTGCTGTGGGAAGAGAAAGATCGGCAGCTGACAGAAATCATGCAGCAAAAAGACAGAAACGTTCGTTAGGTAGAAAACAAAAACGCCGGTCATTGACCGGCGTTATTTTTTACTTCTTCTCAACCAGTTGCTTCACGGTATCTGCATATTGGGCGACAAAGGCGTCCATATTGCTGGTATCCATCCCCTGCGGGTTCAGCTGGTATTTACCATTGACGTACATCGCCGGCACACCCTGCAGCTGCAGGTCAGCAGCCGCTTTTTCCTGCTGAGCAACCAGGGATTTCACCACGAAGCTGTTCCATGCCGCATCGTAGTCTTCGCCTTTCACACCAGCATCAACGAATACTTTACGAATATCGGCAACAGTCTGCACGGTCTGAGTTTTCTGTACCGCTTCAAACATCGGCACGGTTACCTTATCTTCAACGCCCAGCGCCATCGCCACGGCCCACGCCTGAGTTAAGTCCTTGCCCAGCGGCCCCAGGAACTCAACGTGATATTTGGTCATTTTGACGCCTTCCGGCAGCTTTTTCTTCACGTTGTCAGAAACGTGCAGCACTTCTTCAAACTGATAGCAGTGCGGGCAGTAGAACGAGAAGAACTCGAGCACCTGCGGCTCACCGGCTACGGGCTTATCAAGGGTGATGTACTGCTTACCGTCGGTGATCTGGGCAGCGGATGCGCTGAAAGCCAGAATCATACCAGCCAGCGCCAGCCAAATTTTTTTCATGCTTAAGTTTCTCCTGAAAATATCAAATTAATACATCGGCGTTAACTGAAGAGGGGGTTCTTGCAGAACCTTCACCTGCTCAAGAAAAGTAGCTGTCTGCCCGCGCCAGTAATCTTCCCCGGTTAGCCATGGGAAATTTATAGGGAAAGCAGGATCGTCCCAACGCCTGAGCAACCATGCCAGATAATAGACTAACCGCATGGCGCGTAAAGGTTCGATAAGGGCAATTTCGTCCGCATTAAATGGACTGAATTCTTCATACGCTTCGATGATCATCTCCAGCTGCATTCTCTGCTCGGCTTTATCACCGTTAAGCAGCATCCAGAGATCCTGAATGGCCGGCCCGCTGCGCGCATCATCTAAATCGACAAACAGTGGACCATCCCGCCATAGGATGTTGCCGGCATGGCAATCGCCGTGCAGACGCAGGACTTCCGTATTGCCGTGCCATTGCGCCATCACGGCCGCAATCAGCTTGTCGGCAGCATGAAGAAAACTCTGCTTCAGGCCAGCGGGGATCAGCGTTGAGTGTTCAAATACCTCGCGCGGAGCAAGTAAATACTCATCGACTCCGATCTCCGGACGCGCGATAAATTTCTGCTTGCGCCCGGTCTGGTGCAAACGCCCCAGATAGCGGCCGACAGCCTCCATTTGATCAAGGTTATCTGACTCAAACTGGCGCCCGCCCAAGCTTGGGAATACCGCAAAGTAGAAGCCCTGGTGTTGATGAAGCGTATTGTCGTTAAACAGCAGGGGCGCAGCGACAGGGACGTCATCCTGCTTAAGCTGGAGGGTAAACTGGTGTTCTTCGATGATCTGTGCGGCAGACCAACGTTCAGGACGATAGAACTTCACCACATAGCGATGACGATCTTCGTCCTGGAACTGGTAAACGCGGTTTTCATAGCTGTTAAGCGGGGTAAGCCCGGAGTCCACCCGCATCCCCAAATCAAACAGACCATCGATGATGGTATCCGGGTTAAGCGTCTGAAAATTGAAAGCCTTATCGTGCATCCTGACATCCGATAATCGTACGAATAGTTTAGGATATCATCTCATCAGCCGTTTCGTGGCAGCACTTACAACCTTTTACTCTTTAATCACACCACGCGCGCGTAGTAAGGCCGTTTTGAAATCTTCTTCATAATCCTTCTGAATTCCAGGGATCACCGCCTCTTTTGCCGAATCACGCATTTTCAGATGATAAATCAGAATATCGTCGGAAAGATCGGTCAGTTCGCCGTCATAACCGGCTTCTTTCGCCAGTTTCTGCAAGAATTGCATCAGGTTCAGTTCCGGCTCTTTCTGCCAGGCTGGCTGGAGGAGTTCAATTACTTCATTCAGGCGTTTACATTTCATGCTCATGCTCCTTACTCTTGATGAGGACACGTTAACAGGGTCAATCCCACAATGAAAGAGGCGATATTGATATGCAAGGCGAGGTCATAACCGGCGTGGTGTTAGCGGGCGGAAGAGCCACGCGCATGGAGGGGGCGGATAAGGGATTGCAGTTGCTCAACGGAAAGCCATTATGGCGCCATGTTGCAGAAGCACTTTCCCCTCAGGTGAAAAACCTGGTCATTAGTGCTAACCGCAATCTCGATCGCTGGCATGCAAGTGGGCTCCCGGTTTATACCGACAATCTCTCCGACTTCCCCGGCCCTCTGGCCGGGATGCTCTCTGTGATGCAGCAGACAGACAGTGAATGGTATCTCTTTTGTCCCTGCGATACGCCGTTTATACCCTCGTTTTTGGTTGAGCGCTTTATGCAGCATAAAGGCTCCTCTCCTGTCGTCTGGGTGCATGATGGAGAACGCGATCATCCTGCGATAGCCCTGATGCATCGCCAACTGATTGGCGAACTTGCCGCATATCTTGCCGCTGGCGAACGACGAGTGATGGTGTTCATGCGCCAGAGCGGCGGACATCATGTTGATTTTAGCGAGGTCAGATCGGCGTTTGTTAACGTCAATACGCTTACCGATCTGCAGAACATGCAGGAGCCATCATGATCCCGGTTCTCGCCATTTCCGCCTGGAGCGGTACGGGTAAAACAACCTTATTAAAGAAATTGATCCCCGCATTGCGCGCAGAGGGCCTGCGTCCGGGTTTAATCAAACATACCCATCACAATATGGATGTCGATAAACCGGGTAAAGACAGCTACGAGCTACGTAAAGCCGGGGCCGCTCAAACGATTGTGGCCAGCTCAGAACGCTGGGCGCTGATGACCGAAACCCCGGATCAACCAGAACTGGATTTACACTGGCTGGTCAGCAGGATGGATGCATCAACGTTGGATGTGGTGCTGGTAGAAGGGTTTAAGCATGAACCGGTAGCGAAGATCCTGCTTTTTCGGCAAAACAGCGGACATGATGCAGCCGATCTTGTTGTGGATGAACATGTCATTGCGATAGCCAGTGATACACAAATTGAAACTGCGCTTCCGCAATTAGATTTGAACGATATTCCGCAGATCGTGGCGTTTATCCGGCAGTGGTTAACAGAAGCATAGCGGTTGCGTTAAGTTGCTGCAGTAAACGCAAAAAGCCCATCCGTCAGGATGGGCTTCTGTATTGTCTGATGGCCGGAGACACCTTTCCCCGGTGAATCGCAGACAAAACAAAAGGCCCGGTCTTTCGACTGAGCCCTTTGCTTTAGCAGATAAACAAAAAAACCCCATGCTTTCGCATGAGGTTTCTTTGCTTTATTTGATGCCTGGCAGTTCCCTACTCTCACATGGGGAGACCCCACACTACCATCGGCGCTACGGCGTTTCACTTCTGAGTTCGGCATGGGGTCAGGTGGGACCACCGCGCTATCGCCGCCAGGCAAATTCTGTTATCAGGATGCTAAAAGCACCCCAACTAATCTGTATCAGGCTGAAAATCTTCTCTCTTGTCCACCAAAACAGCTTTGGCGTTGTAAGGTTAAGCCTCACGGTTCATTAGTATCGGTTAGCTCAACGTATCGCTACGCTTACACACCCGACCTATCAACGTCGTCGTCTTCAACGTTCCTTCAGGACTCTCAAGGAGTCAGGGAGAACTCATCTCGGGGCAAGTTTCGTGCTTAGATGCTTTCAGCACTTATCTTTTCCGCATTTAGCTACCGGGCAATGCCATTGGCATGACAACCCGAACACCAGTGATGCGTCCACTCCGGTCCTCTCGTACTAGGAGCAGCCCCCTCAATTCTCCAGCGCCCACGGCAGATAGGGACCGAACTGTCTCACGACGTTCTAAACCCAGCTCGCGTACCACTTTAAACGGCGAACAGCCGTACCCTTGGGACCTACTTCAGCCCCAGGATGTGATGAGCCGACATCGAGGTGCCAAACACCGCCGTCGATATGAACTCTTGGGCGGTATCAGCCTGTTATCCCCGGAGTACCTTTTATCCGTTGAGCGATGGCCCTTCCATTCAGAACCACCGGATCACTATGACCTGCTTTCGCACCTGCTCGCGCCGTCACGCTCGCAGTCAAGCTAGCTTATGCCATTGCACTAACCTCCTGATGTCCGACCAGGATTAGCTAACCTTCGTGCTCCTCCGTTACTCTTTGGGAGGAGACCGCCCCAGTCAAACTACCCACCAGACACTGTCCGCAACCCGGATCACGGGTCTACGTTAGAACATCAAACATTAAAGGGTGGTATTTCAAGGTTGGCTCCACGCAGACTGGCGTCCACGCTTCAAAGCCTCCCACCTATCCTACACATCAAGGCTCAATGTTCAGTGTCAAGCTATAGTAAAGGTTCACGGGGTCTTTCCGTCTTGCCGCGGGTACACTGCATCTTCACAGCGAGTTCAATTTCACTGAGTCTCGGGTGGAGACAGCCTGGCCATCATTACGCCATTCGTGCAGGTCGGAACTTACCCGACAAGGAATTTCGCTACCTTAGGACCGTTATAGTTACGGCCGCCGTTTACCGGGGCTTCGATCAAGAGCTTCTCCTTACGGATAACCCCATCAATTAACCTTCCGGCACCGGGCAGGCGTCACACCGTATACGTCCACTTTCGTGTTTGCACAGTGCTGTGTTTTTAATAAACAGTTGCAGCCAGCTGGTATCTTCGACTGATTTCAGCTCCACGAGCAAGTCGCTTCACTTACCATCAGCGTGCCTTCTCCCGAAGTTACGGCACCATTTTGCCTAGTTCCTTCACCCGAGTTCTCTCAAGCGCCTTGGTATTCTCTACCTGACCACCTGTGTCGGTTTGGGGTACGATTTGATGTTACCTGATGCTTAGAGGCTTTTCCTGGAAGCAGGGCATTTGTTACTTCAGCACCGTAGTGCCTCGTCATCACACCTCAGCGTTAACAGAAGTCCGGATTTACCTAAACTTCCCGCCTACATGCTTAAACCGGGACAACCGTCGCCCGGCTAACATAGCCTTCTCCGTCCCCCCTTCGCAGTAACACCGAGTACAGGAATATTAACCTGTTTCCCATCGACTACGCCTTTCGGCCTCGCCTTAGGGGTCGACTCACCCTGCCCCGATTAACGTTGGACAGGAACCCTTGGTCTTCCGGCGAGCGGGCTTTTCACCCGCTTTATCGTTACTTATGTCAGCATTCGCACTTCTGATACCTCCAGCAACCCTCACAGGCCACCTTCAACGGCTTACAGAACGCTCCCCTACCCAACAACGCCTAAGCGTCGCTGCCGCAGCTTCGGTGCATGGTTTAGCCCCGTTACATCTTCCGCGCAGGCCGACTCGACCAGTGAGCTATTACGCTTTCTTTAAATGATGGCTGCTTCTAAGCCAACATCCTGGCTGTCTGTGCCTTCCCACATCGTTTCCCACTTAACCATGACTTTGGGACCTTAGCTGGCGGTCTGGGTTGTTTCCCTCTTCACGACGGACGTTAGCACCCGCCGTGTGTCTCCCGTGATAACATTCTTCGGTATTCGTAGTTTGCATCGGGTTGGTAAGTCGGGATGACCCCCTAGCCGAAACAGTGCTCTACCCCCGAAGATGAGTTCACGAGGCGCTACCTAAATAGCTTTCGGGGAGAACCAGCTATCTCCCGGTTTGATTGGCCTTTCACCCCCAGCCACAAGTCATCCGCTAATTTTTCAACATTAGTCGGTTCGGTCCTCCAGTTAGTGTTACCCAACCTTCAACCTGCCCATGGCTAGATCACCGGGTTTCGGGTCTATACCCTGCAACTTAACGCCCAGTTAAGACTCGGTTTCCCTGCGGCTCCCCTATACGGTTAACCTTGCTACAGAATATAAGTCGCTGACCCATTATACAAAAGGTACGCAGTCACCTAACAAGTAGGCTCCCACTGCTTGTACGTACACGGTTTCAGGTTCTTTTTCACTCCCCTCGCCGGGGTTCTTTTCGCCTTTCCCTCACGGTACTGGTTCACTATCGGTCAGTCAGGAGTATTTAGCCTTGGAGGATGGTCCCCCCATATTCAGACAGGATACCACGTGTCCCGCCCTACTCTTCGAGTTCACAACGTGTGCATTTTAGTGTACGGGGCTATCACCCTGTACCGCCGGACTTTCCAGACCGTTCCACTAACACACGCGCTGATTCAGACTCTGGGCTCCTCCCCGTTCGCTCGCCGCTACTGGGGGAATCTCGGTTGATTTCTTTTCCTCGGGGTACTTAGATGTTTCAGTTCCCCGGTTCGCTTCTGTTAAGCTATGTATTCACTTAACGATAGTGTGACGAATCACACTGGGTTTCCCCATTCGGAAATCGCCGGTTATAACGGTTCATATCACCTTACCGACGCTTATCGCAGATTAGCACGTCCTTCATCGCCTCTGACTGCCAGGGCATCCACCGTGTACGCTTAGTCGCTTAACCTCACAACCCGAAGCTGTTTCGTAAAACAGTCCGCGTTGCGAAAATTTGAGAGACTCGAACACACCATTTTTCCTTTCTTATTACGGAGAAAGGAAACAGTGTGTCGTTTCAATTTTCAGCTTGATCCAGATTTTTAAAGAGCAAATATCTCAAACGTGATTCCGGAGAACCAGTTTTGAGATATTGAGGTCGGCGACTTTCACTCACAAACCAGCAAGTGGCGTCCCCTAGGGGATTCGAACCCCTGTTACCGCCGTGAAAGGGCGGTGTCCTGGGCCTCTAGACGAAGGGGACACTGAAGTCTCAATCGCAAGACGCCTTGCTATTTACTTTTCATCAGACAATCTGTGTGAGCACTACAAAGGCAGGTTCTTCAGGTAAGGAGGTGATCCAACCGCAGGTTCCCCTACGGTTACCTTGTTACGACTTCACCCCAGTCATGAATCACAAAGTGGTAAGCGCCCTCCCGAAGGTTAAGCTACCTACTTCTTTTGCAACCCACTCCCATGGTGTGACGGGCGGTGTGTACAAGGCCCGGGAACGTATTCACCGTAGCATTCTGATCTACGATTACTAGCGATTCCGACTTCATGGAGTCGAGTTGCAGACTCCAATCCGGACTACGACATACTTTATGAGGTCCGCTTGCTCTCGCGAGGTCGCTTCTCTTTGTATATGCCATTGTAGCACGTGTGTAGCCCTACTCGTAAGGGCCATGATGACTTGACGTCATCCCCACCTTCCTCCAGTTTATCACTGGCAGTCTCCTTTGAGTTCCCGGCCGGACCGCTGGCAACAAAGGATAAGGGTTGCGCTCGTTGCGGGACTTAACCCAACATTTCACAACACGAGCTGACGACAGCCATGCAGCACCTGTCTCAGAGTTCCCGAAGGCACCAAAGCATCTCTGCTAAGTTCTCTGGATGTCAAGAGTAGGTAAGGTTCTTCGCGTTGCATCGAATTAAACCACATGCTCCACCGCTTGTGCGGGCCCCCGTCAATTCATTTGAGTTTTAACCTTGCGGCCGTACTCCCCAGGCGGTCGACTTAACGCGTTAGCTCCGGAAGCCACTCCTCAAGGGAACAACCTCCAAGTCGACATCGTTTACAGCGTGGACTACCAGGGTATCTAATCCTGTTTGCTCCCCACGCTTTCGCACCTGAGCGTCAGTCTTTGTCCAGGGGGCCGCCTTCGCCACCGGTATTCCTCCAGATCTCTACGCATTTCACCGCTACACCTGGAATTCTACCCCCTCTACAAGACTCAAGCTTGCCAGTTTCAAATGCAGTTCCCAGGTTGAGCCCGGGGATTTCACATCTGACTTAACAAACCGCCTGCGTGCGCTTTACGCCCAGTAATTCCGATTAACGCTTGCACCCTCCGTATTACCGCGGCTGCTGGCACGGAGTTAGCCGGTGCTTCTTCTGCGAGTAACGTCAATCACTAAGGTTATTAACCTTAATGCCTTCCTCCTCGCTGAAAGCTTACTTTACAACCCGAAGGCCTTCTTCATACACGCGGCATGGCTGCATCAGGCTTGCGCCCATTGTGCAATATTCCCCACTGCTGCCTCCCGTAGGAGTCTGGACCGTGTCTCAGTTCCAGTGTGGCTGGTCATCCTCTCAGACCAGCTAGGGATCGTCGCCTAGGTGAGCCATTACCCCACCTACTAGCTAATCCCATCTGGGCACATCTGATGGCATGAGGCCCGAAGGTCCCCCACTTTGGTCTTGCGACGTTATGCGGTATTAGCTACCGTTTCCAGTAGTTATCCCCCTCCATCAGGCAGTTTCCCAGACATTACTCACCCGTCCGCCGCTCGTCACCCAGAGAGCAAGCTCTCCTGTGCTACCGCTCGACTTGCATGTGTTAGGCCTGCCGCCAGCGTTCAATCTGAGCCATGATCAAACTCTTCAATTTAAGTTTGATGCTCGTGAATTAAACTTCGTAATGAATTACGTATGTTCACTCAGAGACTTGGTATTCATTTTTCGTCCGAGGACGTTAAGAATCCATGTCACTTTGAGTGCCCACACAGATTGTCTGATAAATTGTTAAAGAGCAGTTGAAACGCGGCTTTCGCTCACCGTTTCGAGGTCCCGTATAATACGTTTTCCTCATTCAGAGTCAAGCGTTTATTTTCGCTTTTCTCTGTCAGAATTTCCGGAGAAACCCTGATGACCCGGCGGCTTGCTTGCCGTTGTTCCGTGTCAGTGGAGGCGCATTATAGGGAGTTCTGAGACGTTGACAAGCCCTGTTTTAAAAAAACTTTTCAACCGTCTTTTTTTTCACCAAAACGATGCGTAACGTGGCAAAAAACCAGCGTTTTGCCGTTTAAACCAACGAAAGCGACCATCCGATGGCATACTGATACCGTAAAAAAGAGAAAGGAACGACATTTATGTCATTAAGCGCACAGCAACTGGCGGCACAAAAGAACATCTCCTGGGTATTAGCGGAGAAACTGGCTCAAAAAATCCTGACCGGTGAATACCCGCCAGAAAGCATCCTTCCCGGCGAAATGGATCTCGGTGAACAGTTCGGTGTTAGCCGTACCGCGGTACGAGAAGCGGTCAAGACGCTCACCGCAAAAGGGATGCTGTTGCCACGTCCACGCATCGGTACCCGCGTCATGCCACGTAGTAGCTGGAACTTTCTCGACAAAGAGCTGCTGTCATGGTGGCTAACGGAAGATAATTTTGAAGACGTGGTCTCCCATTTCCTAGTCATGCGCAGCAGTCTGGAGCCACAAGCCTGCTTTCTGGCCGCGACAACCGGAAGCCCGGAACAAAAGGCTCAGCTCAATACCTTAATGGAAGAGATGGCGCAGTTGAAAAGACGCTTTCAGCGTGAACGCTGGATTGAAGTCGATATGGCCTGGCACGAACACATCTATGAGATGAGCGGGAATCCGTTCCTGATTTCCTTCGCCTCGCTGTTTCATTCGGTTTACCACACCTACTTCACTTCTATTACCCAAAATGAAGTGGTGAAGCTGGATCTCCACCAGGCTATCGTTGATGCCATTCAGGATAGCGACGGCCCACGAGCGCTTAACGCCTGTCAGACGTTATTGAACGCACCACACCATTCAGGCAAATAACAAGGGTTTCGCATGACCGAGAAGAAAGGGCGTAGTATGGCCGGGCTGCCGTGGATTGCGGCAATGGCCTTTTTTATGCAGGCACTCGATGCCACCATTCTGAACACCGCCCTTCCTGCCATCGCGCACAGTCTCAACCGTTCGCCGCTGGCTATGCAGTCCGCCATCATCAGCTACACATTAACGGTCGCCATGCTTATCCCGGTCAGCGGATGGCTGGCTGACCGTTTTGGTACCCGCAAAGTTTTTATTATCGCTGTCGGCCTGTTTACGCTTGGCTCGCTGGCCTGCGCCCTTTCCAGCTCGTTGATGGAGCTGGTTATCTTTCGCGTCATTCAGGGGATCGGCGGCGCCATGATGATGCCGGTGGCGCGCCTCGCATTATTAAGAGCCTACCCGCGTAGCGAACTACTGCCGGTACTGAACTTCGTCACCATGCCGGGACTCGTCGGCCCCATTCTTGGGCCGGTACTCGGTGGCGTGCTGGTGACCTGGGCCAGCTGGCACTGGATTTTCCTCATTAATATTCCTATCGGCATTATCGGCATCCTTTACGCACGCAAATATATGCCGGATTTCACCACCCCACGCCGTCGTTTTGATACCACCGGTTTCCTGTTGTTTGGTTTAAGCCTGGTGCTGTTCTCCAGCGGTATCGAACTGTTCGGTGAAAAAATTGTTGCGACATGGATTGCGCTTTCCGTTATCGCCCTGAGCGTCATTTTACTGCTGGCCTATATCCGCCACGCACGTCGCCATCCTACACCACTGATCTCGCTGTCATTATTTAAGACACGGACCTTCTCCGTGGGGATTGCCGGAAATCTGGCGACTCGCCTGGGGACCGGCTGCGTGCCGTTTTTGATGCCGCTGATGCTGCAGGTCGGTTTTGGCTATCCGGCGATTGTCGCCGGCTGCATGATAGCCCCCACCGCCATCGGTTCTATTATTGCGAAATCGACCGTGACGCAGATTCTACGGTGGCTTGGTTATCGGAAAACGCTGGTTGGTGTGACGCTGTTTATCGGCGTGATGATCGCCCAGTTCTCATTCCAGTCTCCGGGCATGCCGGTCTGGATGCTATTGCTGCCGCTGTTTGTACTGGGGATGGCGATGTCCACCCAGTTCACCTCGATGAATACCATCACGCTGGCTGACCTGACCGACGACAACGCCAGCAGCGGCAATAGCCTGCTGGCCGTCACTCAGCAGCTATCGATTAGTCTCGGAGTCGCGATCAGTGCAGCCGTGCTGCGTTTTTATGAAGGGTTTGAGAGCGCCGATACCATCGAGCAATTCCACTACACCTTTATTACGATGGGGGCGATTACCGTGGTATCAGCGCTGACCTTTATGCTGCTAAAGGCCAAAGATGGCCGCAACCTGATAAAGGAACGGCACCAGCGTTAGACGGAGCCGCGAACAACCAGCTCCGGGGTAAGCTGAACGCGCTGCTGTTTCTGCCCCGGATCGGCCATGCGATGAATCAGCACGTCGATGGCCAGTTCGCCCAGCTCATCTTTGGGTTGATGAATAGTGGTCAGCGGTGGCGTCATATAGCGCGCCAGTTCGATATCGTCATATCCCACCAGCGCCATATCCTGCGGGATGCGCAGCCCGGCCTGATAAAGCGATTGATACGCTCCCACCGCCATCGCATCGTTGCCGACAAACACCGCCTGCGGTCGCTCGGGCAATGCCAGTAACGCTTGCATGGCGCTAAATCCGCCGCCAAATTCAAAATCGCTGGTAATGACATAGCCTTCAGCCACGGTGAGTCCGGCGCGGGCCATTGCCGCATGATATCCCTCCAGTCGCAGACGCGACGGGGTTTTATCCAGCGGCCCAGCGATACAGGCAACCCGGGTATAGCCTTTATCAATTAAGTACTGCGTCGCCATATCGCCGCCCAGCAGCGAGTTATCCTGGATCAGATCGCTGTCACCATCAAACGGCGCCCAGTCCATCATCACCGTCGGTACCGATGGGTAGCGCTGCATAATTTCTGGCGACGGTTGGTGTGTTTCGGTGCACAGCAGTAATAATCCATCGACGCGTTTTTGCATCAGCGTCTCAAGATTGCGGTTCATGCGCTGCTCATCGCCTTCGGTGTTACACAGCACCAGACTGTAGCCGCGTTCAAAACAGCTGCGCTCTACGCCGCGCACCAGCTCCGAATAGAACGGGTTGGTACTGGCGGTGATCAGCATGCCAATCGTCCGGGTCTGGTTGAGTTTGAGGCTGCGCGCCAGCGCAGACGGCGCGTAATTAAGATGTTTTATCGCCGCATCGACTTTGGCCGTGATCGCTTCGCTGACGAAGCGGTCTTTATTAATGACGTGAGACACTGTTGAAGTGGAAACGCCCGCTTCGCGGGCTACATCCTTCATGGTAGCCAAGCGTTACCCCTGTTGACGTAAAAACTCGTCGATCTCTTTGCGCCATGGAACCGAAGGCTGCGCGCCTTTGCGGGTAACGGCAATGGCGGCAGCGGCGTGGGCAAAGCGGATCGCTTCATCCAGCGCGGTGCCTTCCAGTAACGCCGTCACGACGGCACCATTGAAGGTATCGCCTGCGGCAATGGTATCGATGGCCTGGACTTTAAAACCGGCAACCCGACGACCTTCGCCTTCACGGCTAACCCATACTCCGCGGCTGCCGAGCGTAATCATCACAATGCCGATGCCTTTTTCATGCAGTACGCTGGCCGCTTTTGCCGCATCGTCATCGTTTTCAACATGGATACCGGTCAGCTTTTCCGCTTCGGTTTCGTTGGGGGTAATGATATCCACTAGCGAAAGCAACGCATCGGGCAGTTCACGCGCCGGTGCCGGGTTTAGTACCACGGTAGTTTTATGCTGGTGAGCGATGGTGGCTGCCGCCAGGACGCTTTCCAGCGGAGATTCCAGCTGCATCAGCAGCGCCTGTGCGCCTGCAATCCGTTCTTTTTCTGCTTCCACCTGGGCCACAGAGAGCGCGGCATTCGCACCGGCATGAATACCGATGACATTCTCACCTTCAGCATTAACAAAGATCAGCGCCACGCCGGTCGATTGGTCTTTTATCGCACGCACAGGTGTCACATCGATGTTATCGCGCTCCAGCTGACGACGAACGCGCTCGCCAATATCGTCATCACCGGTGCAGGCAATAAACGCAATATCCGCTCCGCTTCGCCCGGCAGCAACGGCCTGGTTGGCCCCTTTACCACCGAAAGCCACCTGATAGTGCTGGCCGGTGACGGTTTCGCCCGGCGTCGGGAAAGATTCAAGGTTAAGAATGTGATCGGCATTGATGCTGCCAAGGACGACAAGTTTGCCTGAGGTTTTCATTATTTCTGTTCCCGGGAAAGCGCGCCACCGGACTCCGGTGGCGCATGCCCTGCTTTTCTTTTTTATGTTGTCCCTCGGACCGTTTCCGGTCCGAATCGCATATCACTGCTTAATGACCAGTTTCAGCTCAACCGGATAGCTGGCATCCACTTTCTCACCCTTCAGCACTTTATCAGCAGTCTCGACGCCTTTCACGCCGATCTGCTCTGGCAACTGGGCGATAGTCGCTGCCAGTTTGCCACTGTTTACTGCTTTTTCGCCATCCGGCGTGCCATCAAATCCAACCACCATCACATCGGATTTACCAGCAGTTTGCAATGCGCGCAGCGCACCAAGCGCCATTTCGTCGTTCTGAGCAAACACCGCTTTCACATCAGGATGCGCCGTCAGCAGGTTCTGCATGACGTTCAAACCTTTGGTACGATCGAAGTCCGCCGGCTGGCTGGCCAGCACATTGAATTTGTGTGCTGCAACGGCTTGTTTAAAGCCTTCACCACGCTCGCGCGCCGCAGAAGTTCCGGCAATACCTTGCAGTTCAATAACTTTAGCGCCTTCGCCGGCTTTTTTGGCGATGTAGTCGCCGGCCATTTTACCGCCCAGCACGTTATCGGAAGCAATATGGCTGACTACGTCGCCTTTTGCCGCCTGGCGGTCAAGGGTGATCACCGGGATTTTCGCCTGGTTGGCCATCTTCACCGCGTTACCAACCGCATCAGAATCGGTCGGGTTGATCAGCAGCAGCTTCGCGCCACGCACCGTGAGGTCCTGGACGTTCGCCAGCTCTTTCGCCGGATTGTTTTGTGAATCCAGCACTACCAGGTTGTAGCCCAGTTTGTCTGCTTCTTTCTGCGCCCCTTCTTTCAATGAGACGAAGAACGGGTTATTCAGGGTCGAGATAACCAGGGCGATGGTGTCTTTCGCCATCGCATTGGCGCTGACGGTTGCACTGAGGGCTACAGCAGATACCAGGGTCGCCAGTTTTTTCATATTCATAGTTAAGATGTCCTGTAGAGTTCTTAGTTACTGCTTTTTGTTGTCTACCAGCACCGCCAGCAAAATCACCACCGCTTTCACGATCATCTGGTAATAGGAAGAAACGCCTAACAAATTCAGTCCGTTGTTCAGGAAGCCAAGGATCAACGCACCGATCAGTGTCCCGACGATACGGCCCTTACCACCGGCGAGGCTGGTGCCGCCAAGCACAACGGCCGCAATCGCATCCAGTTCATAACCGGTACCCGCCGTCGGCTGCGCGGAAGACAGACGCGCCACTTCGATAATCCCCGCCAGGGATGCCAGCAGGCCGCACAGCGAGTAGACGATGATTTTGACTTTATTGACGCTGATGCCGGACAAGCGGGTTGCCGCTTCGTTACCACCCAGCGCGTAGATATAACGACCCAACCGCGTATGGTGCAGCATGTACCAGGCCGCAAGAAACACGATCGCCATAATCCACACCGGCGTCGGGATGCCTAACGGTCGGCCGATACCAAACCAGCCAAACAGGTCGGCATTATCGGTGAACCCGGTGTTAACCGGACTACCATTGGTGTAGACCATCGTCACGCCGCGTAGCAGCAGCATCATCACCAGCGTGGCAATAAAAGCCTGCACACGCCCTTTCGCCACAATGACGCCGGTGACCGCACCAATTGCCGCGCCTAACGCCAGTGCACCGGCAATCGCCACCAGCGCATTGACCTCCAGGCCCACAATCGACGCGGCAACCGCGCCGGTTAACGCCAGCAGAGAACCGACGGACAGGTCGATCCCTGAGGTCAGAATGACCAGCGTCATCCCGACGGCCATAATGGCGTTAACCGACGTCTGTTGCAGGATATTGAACAGGTTATTGACGGTAAAAAAGTTAGGGCTCATGGTCGACACAATCGCTATCAGCACCAACAGAGCAATTAACGATTTTTGCTCCATCAGCCATGCTTTGGTGAAATAGCGGCGACCAGAAACAGCCTGGGTTGTCATCTTTTTTACTCCTGATTCACACGGTTAAGCTTGCCCACAGCGGCAGCCATCAATACTTCCTGGGTGGCCTGCTCGCGTGTAAATTCACCGCCGAGATGCCCTTCATGCATCACAATGATGCGATCGCTCATGCCTAACACTTCCGGCATCTCCGAGGAGACCAGAATGATGCTCAGACCATCGGCTTTAAACTGGTTAATCAGCTGGTAGATCTCTTTTTTCGCCCCGACGTCCACGCCGCGGGTGGGCTCATCAAGGATCAACACTTTTGGCCGCGTCATCAGCCCGCGGGCTATCGCCACTTTCTGCTGATTACCACCGGAAAGCAGGCCAATCGCCTGTTCCATTGACGGCGTTTTCACATTGAATAAGCGGATAAAGTCGCTCACCGCCTGTTGTTCATCGCTGTGTTTCAGGCGACCACCGGCATGGCTGAAATAGCGCAGCGCAGTTAAAGACATGTTTTCTTTCACCGACATGCCGAGCACTAAACCATCGCGCTTACGGTCTTCGGAGATATAGACAATACCGTTTGCCAGGCCATCCTGAGGGGAGCGGGTCACCACCTCATGCCCGTCGAGGGTGACGGTACCGCTGTGCCGCGCCAGCGCGCCGTACAGCACTTTCATCAGCTCGGTTCGTCCAGCGCCCATCAGCCCGGCGACGCCGAGGATTTCCCCCTGACGCAGGGTGAAAGTGACATTTTCAACGCCCGGCCCGCACAGGTTGTCTACCTTGAGACGAATCGCCCCCGGCGCTTTATCCAGATGCGGATACTGATCTTCCAGCTTGCGGCCGACCATCATTTCAATCAGCAGATCTTCATTAAGGCTGGCGACTTCACGCTCGGCGATAAACTGCCCGTCGCGGAAGACCGTCACATCATCGCAAATCTCGAAGATCTCTTTCATGCGGTGGGAGATATAGACGATCCCGCGCCCTTGCGCTTTTAACTCGCGAATGACGCGGAACAGGGATTCAGTTTCGGTATCGGTCAGGGCATCGGTTGGTTCATCCATAATGATGACCTTCGACTCGAAGCTCAGCACTTTGGCGATTTCAACCATCTGCTGATCGCCAATCGACAGATCGCCCACCAGCTTCTGGCTGTTAAAGCGTAAGTTCAGCTTCGCCAGCAGCTTGTCGGCTTCGGCATACATCGTTTTCCAGTCAATTTTGCCAAACCGGTTAACGAACTCACGACCGAGGAAAATATTTTCCGCGATCGTCAGTTGAGGAATCAGGTTCAGTTCCTGATGGATAATGCCGATACCGGCTTCCTGAGAGGATTTCGGGCCGTTGAAGGTGACCTCTTTCCCCAGCCACAGGAGGGAGCCGGCATCGCGGGCATAGATACCGGTCAGCACCTTCATCATGGTGGATTTGCCAGCACCGTTCTCCCCGACCAGCGCCATCACGCGGCCAGCATAGACATTGAGCGAGGCGCCAGAGAGCGCCTTCACGCCAGGGAACGCTTTATCGATCCCTTTTAATTGCAGTAAGGCTTCCATATCGGCGACCTCAGAACGTCACGCCGGCACAGAGAATAACGTTCGCATACGGGGAACACTCCCCGCTGCGAATCACCGCCTGACTCTCAGCGGTTTGTTTTTTGAACTGCTCATGACTGGTGTAACGAATATCAATGATATTTCCCTGGTGTTGCTGCAGCTGCTCGAGGTGAGTGAGCAACGTCGCATGGAGCTGCGGATTATGCGTTTTGATCTCTTCCGCCAGGACTGCCGCTTCAACCTGCATTTCCGCCGTAACCACCTCCAGAACCTGCATAAAGGAGGGAACGCCCTGAGTTAGCGCCATATCAATGCGCGTGCTGCTGTGAGGAA
This sequence comes from Klebsiella sp. R390, assembly GCF_051131745.1. NCBI lineage: Bacteria > Pseudomonadati > Pseudomonadota > Gammaproteobacteria > Enterobacterales > Enterobacteriaceae > Klebsiella > Klebsiella sp. R390. The sequence goes on from NZ_CP180445.1 coordinate 2,662,240, forward strand.
CCGGTAAACCAGCATCACAGACCACCAGCGTATCGGTATGACCCAGGCGCGAGATAACCGAGGAAATATCAGCGTTAAGTACGGTGCCTTTTTTCATTTTTCTCTTTTGCTCCATTAGCGAAACGTTTCGCTGAGGTTAGTATTGTCAATAAACGAGCGGAAAACCATCATCAGAGGAGAGAAATGTGATCGCCATCGAAACGTTTCGCAAACGCGGACAGGAAATGTGAAGCGGGGCAAAAGGTAACAAAAAGCCCTTCACGAGGAAGGGCTTCAGGAACATCAGATTTCGACCTGGGTACCCAGTTCGATAACCCGGTTTGGCGGGATTTCGAACTGATCCGGCGCCCTCAGGGCATTGCGCTGCAGCAGGAGATACAATTTCCCGCGCAGGCGCAGGTACCACGGCCGCTTGCCGATAATCAGCGATTCATGCGACATAAAGAACGAGGTTTCCATCATCCGACAGCTCAGGCCTTCCAGCCCGCAGCGGTGGAACACTTCTTCAACGTTCGGCGTTTCGCGCCAGCCGTAGCTGGCAACCACGCGCCAGAACGACGGAGAAATCTGCTCAATCTGGACCCGACGCACATTGTGTACATAAGGCGCGTCTTCGGTCCGCAACGTCAGGAGGATCACCCGCTCGTGCAGCACCTTGTTGTGCTTGAGATTATGCAGCAGGGCAAAAGGAATCACGTTCAGCGCGCGAGACATATACACCGCGGTTCCCGGCACGCGAACCGGCGGCGATTTTTCCAGGGAAGAGATCATCGCTTCCAGCGAGTTGCCGTGTTCGTGCATACGACGCAGCAGGCGGAAACGCTCGCTCTTCCAGGTCGTCATCACCGTGAACATCACCAGCCCCAGCGTCAACGGCAGCCAGCCACCGGACACTATCTTATCGAGGTTGGCCGAGAACAGCGGCAGGTCAATGCACATGAAGCCGATAAGCAACAACGCCACCACGAACTTATTCCAGTGCCAGTTTTTACGCGCGACAGTGGTGAAGAGGATGGTCGTCAGCACCATGGTTCCCGTCACCGCAATACCGTACGCCGCCGCCAGGTTGGAGGAGTGCTCAAAGCTGATGATGACAATCACCACCGAGACGTACAGCAGCCAGTTGATAAACGGGATATAAATCTGGCCCGATTCCATTTCCGAGGTATGGATGATGCGCATCGGCGACAGGTAACCCAGACGAACCGCCTGGCGCGTCAGGGAGAAAACGCCCGAAATAACCGCCTGCGACGCGATAACCGTCGCCAGCGCGGCGAGGATCAGCATTGGGATCAGCGCCCATTCCGGCGCCAGCAGGAAGAAGGGGTTTTTAATCGCTTCCGGGTGCTTTAGCAGCAGCGCCCCCTGGCCGAAGTAGTTGAGCACCAGCGAGGGCAACACCACTGAAAACCACGCTAAGCGAATCGGCAATTTACCGAAGTGTCCCATGTCAGCATACAGCGCCTCGACACCGGTAATAGAAAGCACCACCGCCCCCAATGCCACGAAGGAGACAGTTTTATATTCCATAAAGAAATGGAAGGCCCAGTAAGGGTTAAGCGCCTGCAGCACTTCCGGGTTGGCCAGAATGCTTCTTGCACCCAGCACTGCCAGCAGCAGGAACCAGATCAGCATAATCGGTGCGAACAGCTTCCCGACCATACTGGTGCCGTGCTTTTGAATAGCAAACAGCAGCGTCAGCACGATAATGGAGATGGGGACAATCCAGGTATCCAGATTCGGGGCAATAATCTCCAGACCTTCAATGGCCGACATCACCGAGATAGCCGGCGTGATGACCACCTCACCATAGAAGAAGCTGCCGCCAATCAGGCCAAGGATCACCAGAACCGATGTCATTCGTGCAGACGTGTTACGTCCCGCCAACGACATCAACGTCAGGATCCCCCCTTCGCCGGCGTTGTCAGCACGCATAACGAAGGTGATATATTTGAGTGATACGGTAAAGATTAACAGCCAGAAAATCAGCGACAGAAAGCCAAAAACAGCATCACGTTCAACGCCAAACCCAAACTGACCAGACAAACATTCTCGAAGTGTATACAGCGGGCTGGTACCGATATCACCATATACCACGCCGATGGCTGCCAGCGTAACGGCTGGCAACGATTGCTTATTATCAGTGCTCATAGACTAGTCTTTTCGTTTATAAAACAAATGTGTGCCTAGTCCCTTGGCCCACAAAAAGCGCACAGTATGCACGATTATTTGCTGAATCGTACCCCTAACTGACATCATATTAATCTGACTCAAAGAAAATAAATCGATTCTTCAGGCTATTACCATACCCAATCAAACATCTATACTCGACTCAATAACGACACATGAAAAAGCACGCAACTCAATTATGGCTCAATCACATTTACTGGCAGAAAGAATTTCCCGGCTAAGTGCCTCGCTGGAAAAAGGTTTGTTCGAACGCAGCCACGCAATACGACTTTGCCTGCTCGCCGCGCTCAGCGGAGAAAGCGTTTTTTTACTTGGCCCGCCGGGCATCGCGAAAAGCCTGATCGCCCGCCGCCTCAAGTTCGCCTTCCAGCAAGCCCGCGCTTTTGAATACCTGATGACCCGCTTTTCCACCCCGGAAGAAGTTTTTGGCCCCCTCTCGATCCAGGCACTGAAAGACGAAGGACGCTACGAGCGCCTGACCACCGGCTACCTGCCGGAAGCTGAAATTGTGTTCCTCGACGAGATCTGGAAAGCAGGCCCGGCAATCCTCAACACCTTGCTGACTGCCATCAACGAACGTCACTTCCGCAATGGCGCGACGGAGGAAAAAATCCCCATGCGTCTGCTGGTGGCGGCATCAAACGAATTACCGGAAGCGGACAGTAGTCTTGAAGCACTTTACGATCGCATGCTCATCCGCTTGTGGCTGGATAAGGTTCAGGATAAGACAAATTTCCGTTCTATGCTGGTCAGCCAGCAGGATGAAAACAGTAACCCGGTCCCCACCAGCCTGCAGATCAGTACTGAGGAGTTTACCCAGTGGCAGCATGATATCAGTGGCGTGAAGCTGCCGGATAGCGTGTTTGAGCTGGTGTTCCAGCTGCGCCAGCAGCTGGATACGCTGCCTGACGCGCCTTATGTCTCCGACCGTCGTTGGAAAAAGGCCATTCGTCTGTTGCAGGCCAGCGCCTTCTTCAGCGGCCGCGACACCATTGCCCCAATTGACCTGATCTTGCTGAAAGATTGCCTGTGGCACGATATCAAAAGCATGAATTTGATGTCACAGCAGCTGGAAGCCCTGATGACCAGCCATGCCTGGCAACAGCAGGCCATGCTGACCAAACTGGGGGCGATTACCCAACGACGCATTCAAATCCAGCAGCAGCACAGCGACAAGACCGCGTTGAAAGTAACGCGCCTTGGCGGGATGTTCAGTCGTAAACCTCACTATGAACTGCCTGCAGAGCTGCAGGAAGCCACGCTGACTTTACTGCTCCAGCAGCCGCTTAAACTGCACGATATCAACGTTATCCACATTACTTTTGTACGCGAAGAGCTGTCGCACTGGCTGGAAAAAGGCGGTGAGATCCGCGGCAAGCTTAACGGCATTGGTTTCGCACAGCTGTTAACTATCGATGTCGATGCCAGCCAGCATCTGGTGGTGCGCGACGTCAGCCTGCAGGGTTCCCGCCTCTCGTTACCCGGCAGCGAATCGCAGGAAAATATGCCGGCAGAAATCAGGCAGCAGCTGGAGGCGCTGGATGACGAGTGGCACCAGCAACATAACCGCTTCAGCGAACAGCAAAAATGTCTGTTCATTCCTGGCGACTGGCTTGGGCGTATCGAAGCCAGCCTGCAGGACGTCGGGGCGCAGATTAAGCAGGCACGTCAGCCATGACGCTGGATATGCTGAATGTCATGCTGGCAGTCAGCGAAGAGGGGATGATCGAAGAGATGCTGCTGGCGCTGCTGGCCTCCCCTCAGCTTGCCGTATTCTTCGAAAAATTCCCGCGCCTGAAAAACATTATTGCTGCCGATATCCCGCGCTGGCGGGAGTCGATCCGGGCCCGGCTCAAAGAGACTCATGTCCCGCCAGAGCTGGATGCGGAAGTGCAAAGCTATCAACGTGCGCAATTGCTCTCCACCTCGCAGTTCATCGTCCAGCTCCCGCAGATCCTTAACGGTCTACGCAGTCAGCACTCACCATTTGCCGCCCAGGCGCAGCAGCTGGTGGATGACAACACCACCTTCACTCCCGCACTGCATACCCTCTTTTTACAGCGCTGGCGCCTGAGCCTGGTGGTCCAGGTGACCTCCCTCAACCAGCAGCTGCTGGACGAGGAGCGGGATCAGTTGCTCAGTGAAGTACAGGAACGCATGACCCTCAGCGGCCAGCTGGAACCGGTGCTGGTGGAAAACGATAACGCCGCGGGGCGGCTGTGGGATATGAGCGCCGGCGAACTGAAGCGCGGTGACTATCAGTTGATCATCCGTTACGGTGATTTTCTTAGCCAGCAGCCGGAATTAATGCAGCTGGCTGAACAGCTCGGTCGTTCACGAGAAGCAAAATCGGTCCCCAAAAAAGAGGCGCCAATGGAAGCCTTCCGTAGCCTGGTCCGCGAACCGGCCACGGTACCGGAACAGGTTGATGGCCTGCAGCAGAGTGACGATATTTTACGCCTGCTTCCGCCGGAGCTGGCGACGCTTGGGATCACCGAGCTGGAATTCGAGTTCTACCGCAAGCTGGTGGAAAAGCAGTTGCTGACCTATCGGCTGCACGGCGACGCCTGGCGGGAAAAAATCACCGAGAGGCCGGTCACCCGGCAGGATGTCGACGAACAGCCGCGCGGGCCGTTTATCGTCTGCGTCGATACCTCCGGTTCGATGGGCGGTTTCAACGAGCAGTGCGCCAAGGCATTTTGCCTGGCCTTAATGCGGGTGGCGCTGGCGGATAATCGCCGCTGCTTTATTATGCTGTTCTCCAGCGAAGTCGTGCATTACGAACTGACGGGTCCCGAGGGGCTTGAGCAGGCGATCCGCTTCCTGAGCCAACGTTTTCGCGGCGGTACCGATCTAGCCAGCTGTTTCCGATCCATTATTGAGCGCATGCAAAACCCGCAGTGGGTGGATGCCGATGCAGTGGTGATTTCCGATTTTATTGCCCAGCGTCTGCCGGATGAGGTGATTAATCAGGTAGGGGAACTGCAGCGCAAACACCAGCATCGCTTTCATGCGGTGGCGATGTCGGTACATGGCAAACCCGGCATTATGCGCATCTTCGATCATATCTGGCGCTTTGATACCGGGTTGCGTAGCCGCCTGCTACGACGCTGGCGGCGTTAACAAACTTCGTGAAGGTCTATTAAAGAAGCGCGTCCACGCTCTCACGAACCTGAGCAGGCCACACGCCACACTGCACCTGGCCGATATGGTCAAGCTGCAGCAGCAACATGGTCAGACGGGACTGGCCAATACCGCCACCGATAGTCTGCGGCATCTCACCGCGCAGCAGCGCCTGGTGCCACTCCAGCTTCAGGCGATCTTCGTCACCGGTGATCGCCAGCTGGCGTTTCAGCGCGTCGGCATCCACGCGGATCCCCATGGAAGAGATCTCAAACGCGTCTTCCAGAACCGGGTTCCACACCAGGATATCGCCATTCAGGCCGCTAAAGCCTTCATCAGCTGAAGTGCTCCAGTCATCATAATCCGGCGCACGAACATCGTGACGCTGACCATCAGAGAGCTTACCGCCAATACCGATAAGGAATACGGCACCCAGCTCTTTGGCAATCGCCCGCTCACGCCCTTTGGCGTCGAGGCCCGGATAGCGGCTCAGCAGCTCCTGGCTATGAACAAACTGAATCTGCTCTGGCAGGAACGGTGCCAGACCAAACTCTTTACATGCCGCGGCTTCGGTCGCTTTGATCCCGGCGTAGATCGCCTCTACGGTCGATTTCAATGTCCCGACGTGGCGTTCACCATCCCCCATCACGCGTTCCCAGTCCCACTGGTCGACGTAAACAGAGTGAATAGCGGTCAGTCGGTCTTCATCGGGGCGAAGGGCTTTCATGTGCGTGTAGAGCCCTTCGCCCGCGCTGAAGTCGTGTTGCCCCAGGGTTTGACGTTTCCATTTCGCCAGCGAATGAACCACTTCGAACTGAGCGTCTGGCAGTGTTTTCACTTTAACCTGAACCGCTTTCTCGCTACCAGAGAGGTTGTCCTGAGTCCCGTCTCCCACGCGGCTTAAAATAGGTGCCTGGACTTCAATCAGACCAAGCTTCTCTTCCAGCTGGCGGGAAAAGTGCGACTTAACGAAACTAATCTGGCGTTGTTTTGCGATGTATGCGGTTTTCATTTTTTTTAACTCCTGCGTCCTGTTGGTATTGATTAAGCAACAAAACAGGCCACCAATTCAATAATCAAACAACAAAAAGCCGGGTTCACTTTTGATTCATTAAAATATCGAGCTAATATAGAAAGAATCATTAAACATCATAAGAAAAACCTATGGAAAATTATCAGATCGACAATCTGGACCGCGGCATCCTCGAAGCATTAATGGCCAATGCGCGCACGGCGTACGCGGAACTGGCCAAACAGTTTGGCGTCAGCCCCGGCACCATCCATGTGCGCGTAGAGAAGATGAAACAGGCCGGGATCATTACCGGCGCTCGCATCGACGTGAATCCTAAACAGCTCGGCTACGACGTCTGCTGCTTTATCGGCATCATTTTGAAAAGCGCCAAAGACTATCCTTCCGCGCTGGCCAGGCTCGAAAGCCTCGACGAGGTCACGGAGGCTTACTACACCACCGGGCACTACAGCATCTTTATAAAGGTGATGTGCCGCTCGATCGATGCCCTGCAACAGGTACTTATCAACAAGATCCAAACAATCGATGAAATTCAGTCCACCGAGACCCTGATCTCCCTGCAGAACCCGATCATGCGGACCATCCGCCCGTGATCGGGCTTTTTTAATCCCACATTTTCCACAGGTAGATCCCAGCTCACACACAGCGTACAATGTGCCACTCTGAATAATTGAGCAGGCGATCATGGCAGACATTACGCTTATCAGCGGCAGTACCCTGGGCAGTGCGGAATATGTAGCGGAGCATCTGGCTGAAAAGCTGGAAGAGGCGGGTTACAGCACCGAAATCCAGCACGGTCCGTTGATCGAGGATCTGCAGGCAGAAGGGATCTGGCTGGTTATCTCCTCGACTCATGGTGCAGGTGATATCCCTGATAACCTGCTGCCGTTCTTTGAAGCCATTCAGGAACAACGCCCAGACCTGTCTGCCGTGCGTTTTGGCGCCATTGGTATTGGCAGCCGGGAATATGACACCTTCTGCGGAGCCATCGACAAGATCGACAGCGCCCTGAAAGCGTGTGGCGCAAAACAGATCGGCGAAACGCTGAAGATAAATGTGCTGGAACATGAAATTCCGGAAGATCCGGCAGAGATTTGGGTCGGATCCTGGAAAGATTTACTCTGAGTTTTGTAAAGATCGTCCGTTTTTCTGTGTATAACTATGCTTAAAAGCTCTGATCAACCGGTAGTTATCCAAAGAATAACCCTTGCTCGCTTTTTGGGCTGTGCATAACCCTTCATTTTGATCCCAGCTTATACGGAACAGGATCACCGATCATTCACAGATAGTGATCCTTCTTAACCGGTTGATCTTAAACTGCGGATCCGGCTTATCCACAGACAAGCTCGATCCTAATAAGAGATCACAATAAAACAGATCTCTAAATAAAAGATCTTCTTTTTAATACTCAAGATCCCGGAGCTTTCTCGATCGACTAAAGTTGAGTAGAATCCACGGCCCGGGCTTCAATCCATTTTCAAACCGCTTTATGCGAGGCATACCACCATGTTTTATCAGGATCCTTTTGACGTCATCATCATTGGCGGGGGTCATGCAGGCACTGAGGCCGCGATGGCCGCAGCGCGAATGGGTCAACAGACCCTGCTTTTGACACACAATATCGACACTCTGGGGCAGATGAGCTGCAACCCGGCGATTGGCGGCATTGGGAAAGGACACCTGGTAAAAGAAGTGGATGCACTTGGCGGCCTGATGGCGAAAGCGATCGACCAGGCAGGCATTCAGTTTAGGATACTAAACGCCAGCAAAGGCCCGGCGGTACGTGCCACCCGAGCACAGGCCGACCGCGTACTCTATCGCCAGGCGGTTCGTACGGCGCTGGAAAACCAGCCAAACCTGATGATCTTCCAGCAGGCGGTTGAAGATCTGATTGTCGAAAACGATCGTGTTGTCGGCGCAGTGACCCAGATGGGCCTGAAATTCCGCGCCAAAGCGGTGGTCCTGACCGTAGGAACGTTCCTCGACGGTAAGATCCACATAGGTCTGGATAACTACAGCGGTGGCCGTGCAGGCGATCCGCCGTCTATCCCGCTTTCTCGTCGCTTGCGTGAACTGCCGCTGCGCGTCAGCCGTCTCAAAACCGGGACGCCGCCGCGTATTGACGCCCGTACTATCGACTTTAGCGTGCTGGCGCAACAGCATGGCGACACCCCAATGCCGGTCTTCTCGTTCATGGGATCCGCGGATCAGCATCCGCGTCAGGTTCCGTGCTACATCACGTATACCAACGAGAAAACCCACGACGTGATCCGCAATAACCTCGATCGCAGCCCGATGTACGCCGGAGTGATTGAAGGGATCGGCCCACGTTATTGCCCGTCGATCGAAGACAAAGTGATGCGCTTTGCCGATCGCAACCAGCATCAGATCTTCCTCGAGCCGGAAGGGCTGACCTCAAACGAAATTTATCCGAACGGTATCTCCACCAGCCTGCCATTCGATGTACAGATGCAAATTGTTCGCTCGATGCAAGGCATGGAGAACGCCAAAATCGTTCGCCCAGGCTACGCTATTGAGTACGACTTCTTCGATCCACGCGATCTGAAGCCGACGCTGGAAAGTAAATATATCCACGGCCTGTTCTTTGCCGGTCAGATCAACGGGACTACCGGATACGAAGAAGCCGCTGCCCAGGGTCTGCTTGCTGGCCTCAACGCCGGTCGCTTCTCCGCCGAAAAAGAGGGCTGGGCGCCAGCGCGTTCTGAAGCCTACCTGGGCGTACTGGTCGACGACCTGTGCACGCTTGGTACCAAAGAGCCGTACCGTATGTTTACCTCCCGCGCAGAGTATCGTCTGATGCTGCGCGAGGATAATGCCGATCTGCGCCTGACCGAACAGGGTCGTGAGCTGGGTCTGGTCGATGATGAACGCTGGGCGCGTTTCAATCAGAAGCTGGAAAGCATCGAACTTGAGCGTCAGCGTCTGAAATCCACCTGGGTTTATCCGGCGGCAGACAGCGTCGAAGCCGTTAACGCGCATCTGAGCGCGCCGCTTTCTCGCGAAGCCAGCGGCGAAGATTTACTCCGCCGTCCGGAAATGACCTACGAGCAGCTGGTCCAGCTGCCACCGTTCGCGCCGGGCCTGGGAGATACGCAGGCCGCAGAACAGGTCGAGATTCAGGTTAAATACGAAGGCTATATTGCGCGCCAGCAGGAAGAGATCGAAAGGCAGCAACGTAATGAGAATACGATACTGCCGGCGACCCTTGATTACCGCCAGGTCATTGGGCTGTCGAATGAAGTCATTGCCAAGCTCAACGATCACAAGCCGTCTTCGATCGGCCAGGCTACCCGTATTTCAGGCGTGACCCCTGCGGCGATCTCCATTTTGCTGATCTGGCTGAAAAAACAGGGCATGCTGCGCCGTAGCGCATAATCTATTTCATTGTCTTCCGGCGGGTGGCGCATTGCTAACCCGCCCTACAAGCTTGTATGCCCGGTTTGCGCTAGCGCACCGGGCAAATTATTCAGACAGGTATCAACAGTGCTTAACAAACTTTCTCATCTGCTCGCAGAAGCTGGCATTTCGCTCACCGATCACCAGAAAAATCAGCTGGTAGCTTATGTTGGACTGCTGGATAAATGGAACAAAGCCTACAACCTGACTTCCGTTCGCGATCCGAACGAGATGTTGGTACGCCATATTCTCGATAGCATCGTCGTTGCGCCGCACCTGAAAGGCAGTCGCTTTATTGATGTCGGAACAGGACCGGGTCTGCCTGGGATCCCCCTGGCAATCGTCTGCCCGCAGTCGCACTTCACGCTGTTGGATAGCCTTGGCAAACGCGTACGCTTTCTTCGTCAGGTCCAGCATGAGCTAAAACTGGATAACATCGAGCCGGTACAGAGCCGGGTGGAAGAATTTCCGGCAGAGCCGCCGTTTGATGGCGTCATCAGCCGCGCATTTGCGTCGCTCAATGACATGGTGAGCTGGTGTCATCATCTGCCGACGGAAGAGGGCGCTTTCTATGCGCTTAAAGGCGTTGCTCAGGAAGAGGAAATGGCTAATCTCCCGGAAGGATACGCCGTCAGCGAAGTGGTTAAACTGCAGGTTCCGCAGCTGGAAGGGGAGCGCCATTTGGTGCTTATTAAACCAAAAAAGATTTAAATTTTTATCAAAAAATGTGAAAAAAAAAGTCTGCCGCATGTTACAAAAATGGACACCAGTACGTGCGGATATCGGACCCTGTTTAACCATGTTTTTACTATGGGTTATCCAGTCGTTAACCTTAGAGACTCGTTAACAGAAAATATAGTCAATGTTGAAAATATCAGCGTGCTAAAAATCGAGTCGCTGACAAAGCATACGAATGTTAAATTTTTATTATAAATGTCAATGAGTAGTTTTTATTGTATATAGGGTTGTTTTATAAATTGTCGCTATTTTTTGTCTTTAATATCAAAATGATGAAATCAGACGATTTATGAACAGAATTAATTCGATTAGCCCAAAAATGTTTAATATGTGATCTGTCGCACGCTTTGTTTTCTGTGTTTTCTCAGTATTTGCAGTTTCGTATGATCGCTCACAGATTGGTAAAATGCAGGAAAAGTTGCCAGTCAGAAAATAATTAAACATTTATTCACTATTTTGCTACTTATTGTTTGAAATCACGGGGCGTCACCGTATAATTTGTCCGCTTTTTGATGCTTGACTCTTCGTCTTAAAGGACGTTTTATACGACACGCGACATACCTCAAAGGGAGCAGGAGTAAAAACGTGATGTCTGTGTCGCTCTTGAGTCGAAACGTTGCTCGTAAGCTTCTGTTTATTCAGTTACTGGCAGTAATAGCAAGCGGACTGCTGTTCAGCCTAAAAGACCCCTTCTGGGGCATCTCTGCAGTATGCGGAGGTTTGGCGGTTGTTTTGCCAAACATGTTGTTTATGATTTTTGCCTGGCGTCATCAGGCGCATACACCATCTAAAGGCCGTGTGGCCTGGACCTTCGCCTTCGGTGAAGCATTCAAGGTGTTGCTGACCTTTGCCCTCCTCGCGATGGCGCTGGCCGTTTTTAAAGTGGTTTTCATGCCGCTGATAGTGACGTGGGTTTTGGTGCTGGTGGTACAAATTCTGGCACCAGCTGTAATTAACAACAAAGGGTAAAAGGCATCATGGCTGCAGAAAATATGACGCCGCAGGAATACATAGGTCACCATCTGAACAACCTTCAGCTGGACCTGCGTACTTTCTCGCTGGTGGATCCGCACAACCCCCCGGCCACCTTCTGGACGCTCAACATTGACTCCATGTTCTTCTCAGTGGTGCTCGGTCTGTTGTTCCTTACCATTTTCCGTAGCGTTGCTAAAAAAGCGACCAGCGGTGTTCCTGGTAAGCTCCAGACGGCCGTTGAGATGACCATTGGCTTCGTCCATGGCAGCGTTAAAGATATGTATCATGGCAAGAGCAAGCTGATTGCTCCGCTGGCCCTCACCGTGTTTGTCTGGGTATTCCTGATGAACCTGATGGACCTGCTGCCAATCGACCTGATTCCTTATATCGGTGAGCACATTTTCGGCCTGCCTGCGCTGCGTGTCGTTCCGTCTGCTGACGTGAACATCACCCTGTCGATGGCACTTGGCGTGTTTATCCTGATTCTTTTCTACAGCATCAAAATGAAAGGCGTGGGTGGGTTCGTTAAAGAACTGACACTGCAGCCGTTCAATCACTGGGCGTTCATTCCTGTCAACTTAATCCTTGAAGGGGTAAGCCTGCTGTCCAAACCGGTATCACTTGGTCTGCGACTGTTCGGCAACATGTATGCCGGTGAGCTGATTTTCATTCTGATTGCTGGTCTGTTGCCGTGGTGGTCACAGTGGATTCTGAATGTGCCATGGGCCATTTTCCACATCCTGATTATTACGCTGCAAGCCTTCATCTTCATGGTTCTGACGATTGTCTATCTGTCGATGGCATCTGAAGAGCATTGATTTTTACCAACATACTACGTTTTTACTGAAACAAACTGGAGACTGTCATGGAAAACCTGAATATGGATCTGCTGTACATGGCTGCCGCTGTGATGATGGGTCTGGCGGCGATCGGTGCTGCGATCGGTATCGGCATCCTCGGGGGCAAATTCCTGGAAGGCGCAGCGCGTCAACCGGATCTGATTCCTCTGCTGCGTACTCAGTTCTTTATCGTTATGGGTCTGGTGGATGCTATCCCGATGATCGCTGTAGGTCTGGGTCTGTACGTGATGTTTGCTGTCGCGTAGTAAGTTGTTCGAAAGAAACCTAAGCCACAGAGTTAATTTAAGAGGTATTGTGCTGTGAACATGAACGCAACAATCCTCGGCCAGGCCATCGCGTTTGTTCTTTTCGTATGGTTCTGCATGAAGTACGTATGGCCGCCTTTAATGGCAGCCATCGAAAAACGCCAGAAAGAGATTTCTGAGGGTTTAGCTTCTGCAGAACGCGCTAAGAAAGATTTGGACCTTGCACAGGCCAACGCGACCGACCAGCTGAAAAAAGCGAAGGCGGAAGCCCAGGTCATCATCGAGCAGGCGAACAAGCGTCGCTCTCAGATGCTGGACGAAGCTAAAGCTGAAGCAGAACAGGAACGCACCAAAATCGTCGCACAGGCGCAGGCTGAAATCGATGCCGAACGTAAACGTGCTCGTGAGGAGCTGCGTAAGCAGGTCGCTATCCTGGCTGTTGCTGGCGCCGAGAAGATCATCGAACGTTCCGTGGATGAAGCTGCTAACAGCGACATCGTGGACAAACTTGTCGCTGAACTGTAAGGAGGGAGGGGCTGATGTCTGAATTTGTAACGGTAGCTCGCCCCTACGCCAAAGCAGCTTTTGACTTTGCCGTCGAACACAAAAGTGTTGAACGCTGGCAGGATATGCTGGCGTTTGCCGCTGAAGTGACCAAAAACGAACAAATGGCAGAGCTTCTGTCCGGTGCTCTGGCGCCGGAAACGCTCTCTGAAGCGTTCATTGCGGTCTGCGGTGAGCAACTGGACGAAAATGGCCAGAACCTGATTCGGGTTATGGCTGAAAATGGTCGTCTTAAGGTGCTCCCGGATGTTCTCGAGCAGTTCATTCACCTGCGTGCTGCCAGTGAGGCAACCGCAGAGGTAGATGTTATTTCTGCCTCCCAGCTGAGTGAAGAACAGCTTGCGAAGATCGTCGGCGCGATGGAAAAACGTCTGTCACGCAAAGTTAAGCTGAATTGCAAAATCGATAAGTCTGTTATGGCAGGTGTTATCATCCGTGCGGGTGATATGGTCATTGATGGTAGCGTACGCGGCCGTCTTGATCGCCTGGCAGACGTCTTGCAGTCTTAAGGGGACTGGAGCATGCAACTGAATTCCACCGAAATCAGCGAACTGATCAAGCAGCGCATTGCTCAGTTCAATGTTGTGAGCGAGGCTCACAACGAAGGTACGATTGTTTCCGTCAGTGACGGTGTTATCCGCATCCACGGCCTGGCCGATTGTATGCAGGGTGAAATGATCTCTCTGCCGGGTAACCGTTACGCTATCGCACTGAACCTGGAGCGCGACTCCGTTGGTGCAGTTGTGATGGGTCCGTACGCTGACCTTGCCGAAGGCATGAAAGTCAAATGTACTGGCCGTATTCTTGAAGTTCCGGTAGGCCGTGGTCTGCTGGGGCGCGTGGTGAACACCCTGGGTGCGCCAATCGACGGTAAAGGTCCGGTTGATAACGATGGCTTCTCGCCAATCGAAGTTATCGCTCCGGGCGTTATCGAACGTCAGTCCGTCGACCAGCCGGTACAAACCGGTTATAAATCCGTCGATGCGATGATTCCAATCGGTCGTGGCCAGCGTGAGCTGATCATCGGTGACCGTCAGACCGGTAAAACCGCGATGGCAATCGATGCGATCATCAACCAGCGCGATTCCGGTATCAAATGCGTCTACGTCGCTATCGGCCAGAAAGCATCCACTATTTCTAACGTGGTGCGTAAACTGGAAGAGCACGGTGCGCTGTCCAACACTATCGTTGTTGTTGCGACCGCTTCTGAGTCTGCTGCACTGCAATACCTGGCACCGTATGCTGGTTGCGCAATGGGCGAATACTTCCGTGACCGCGGTGAAGATGCGCTGATCGTATACGATGACCTGTCTAAACAGGCTGTTGCTTATCGTCAGGTTTCCCTGCTGCTCCGTCGTCCGCCAGGACGTGAAGCATTCCCGGGCGACGTTTTCTACCTCCACTCCCGTCTGCTAGAGCGCGCATCCCGCGTTAACGCTGAGTACGTTGAGAAATTCACCAATGGTGAAGTTAAAGGTAAAACCGGCTCCCTGACTGCTCTGCCGATTATCGAAACCCAGGCGGGTGACGTTTCTGCGTTCGTTCCGACCAACGTAATTTCCATTACCGATGGTCAGATCTTCCTGGAAACCAACCTGTTTAACTCTGGTATTCGTCCTGCGGTCAACCCGGGTATCTCCGTATCCCGTGTTGGTGGTGCTGCTCAGACCAAGATCATCAAGAAACTGTCCGGTGGTATCCGTACCGCGCTGGCACAGTATCGTGAACTGGCTGCGTTCTCTCAGTTCGCATCCGATCTGGATGAAGCAACCCGTAAACAGTTGAGCCATGGTCAGAAAGTAACCGAGCTGCTGAAACAGAAACAGTATGCTCCGATGTCTGTAGCACAGCAGGGCCTGGTCCTGTTTGCTGCTGAACGCGGTTACCTCGAAGATGTGGAACTGGCGAAAATCGGTAGTTTCGAAGCCGCTCTGCTGGCTTACGTTGACCGTGACCACGCTCCGCTGATGCAAGAGATTAACCAGACCGGTGGCTATAACGACGAGATCGAAGGCAAGCTGAAAAGCATCCTCGACTCCTTTAAAGCAACCCAGTCCTGGTAAAGTCTGGCGGCTTGCCTTAGGGCAGGCCGCAAGGCATTGAGGAGAAGTTCATGGCCGGCGCAAAAGAGATACGTAGTAAGATCGCAAGCGTCCAGAACACGCAAAAGATCACTAAAGCGATGGAAATGGTCGCCGCTTCCAAAATGCGTAAATCGCAGGAGCGCATGGCGGCCAGCCGTCCTTATGCAGAAACCATGCGCAAAGTGATTGGTCACCTTGCAAACGGTAATCTGGAATATAAGCACCCTTACCTGGAAGAACGCGACGTGAAACGCGTGGGCTACCTGGTGGTGTCAACCGACCGTGGTCTGTGCGGTGGCTTGAACATTAACCTGTTCAAGAAAGTGCTGGCAGATATGAAAGTATGGTCCGATAAAGGCGTTCAGAGCGATATCGCAATGATCGGCTCTAAAGGCGTCTCTTTCTTTAGTTCCGTAGGTGGCAATATTGTCGCCCAGGTGACCGGCATGGGTGATAACCCGTCCCTGTCCGAACTGATCGGTCCGGTAAAAGTGATGTTGCAGGCCTATGATGAAGGCCGTCTGGACAAGCTGTACGTTGTCAGCAACAAATTTATTAATACCATGTCCCAGACTCCGACTATCACTCAGCTGCTGCCGTTACCGGCATCAGATGATGCTGATCTGAAGCGTAAATCCTGGGATTATCTGTATGAACCAGACCCGAAAGCGCTGCTGGATACCCTCCTGCGTCGTTATGTCGAGTCCCAGGTTTATCAGGGCGTGGTAGAAAACCTGGCCAGCGAGCAGGCCGCACGTATGGTGGCGATGAAAGCCGCAACCGATAATGGCGGCAGCCTGATTAAAGAGCTGCAGTTGGTATACAACAAAGCTCGTCAGGCCAGCATTACTCAGGAACTCACCGAAATCGTCGGTGGTGCATCCGCGGTATAACCAGGTTAATTCGTAGAGGATTCAAGATGGCTACTGGAAAAATTGTCCAGGTAATCGGCGCCGTGGTTGACGTCGAATTCCCTCAGGATGCCGTACCGCGCGTGTACGATGCTCTTGAGGTACAAAATGGTAATGAGAGCCTGGTGCTGGAAGTTCAGCAGCAGCTCGGTGGTGGTATCGTACGTGCTATCGCCATGGGTTCTTCCGACGGTCTGCGTCGTGGTCTGGAAGTTAAAGACCTTGAGCACCCGATCGAAGTCCCGGTTGGTAAAGCAACGCTGGGTCGTATCATGAACGTGCTGGGTCAGCCGATCGATATGAAAGGCGACATCGGCGAAGAAGAACGTTGGGCGATTCACCGTGCAGCACCGTCCTATGAAGAGCTCTCCAGCTCTCAGGAACTGCTGGAAACCGGCATCAAAGTTATCGACCTGATGTGTCCGTTCGCGAAGGGCGGTAAAGTCGGTCTGTTCGGTGGTGCGGGTGTTGGTAAAACCGTAAACATGATGGAGCTGATCCGTAACATCGCGATCGAACACTCCGGTTACTCCGTGTTTGCTGGTGTTGGTGAGCGTACTCGTGAGGGTAACGACTTCTACCACGAAATGACCGACTCCAACGTTCTGGATAAAGTATCCCTGGTTTACGGCCAGATGAACGAGCCGCCGGGAAACCGTCTGCGCGTTGCACTGACCGGCCTGACCATGGCTGAGAAATTCCGTGACGAAGGTCGTGACGTTCTGCTGTTCGTCGATAACATCTATCGTTATACCCTGGCCGGTACAGAAGTATCTGCACTGCTGGGTCGTATGCCTTCTGCGGTAGGTTATCAGCCGACGCTGGCGGAAGAGATGGGCGTTCTGCAGGAACGTATCACCTCCACCAAAACCGGTTCTATCACTTCCGTACAGGCTGTATACGTACCTGCGGATGACTTGACTGACCCATCCCCAGCCACCACCTTTGCTCACTTAGATGCAACCGTGGTACTGAGCCGTCAGATCGCGTCTCTGGGTATCTACCCGGCCGTTGACCCGCTGGATTCCACCAGCCGTCAGCTGGATCCGCTGGTTGTTGGTCAGGAACACTACGACACCGCGCGTGGCGTACAGTCCCTGCTGCAGCGTTATCAGGAACTGAAAGACATCATCGCGATCCTGGGTATGGATGAACTGTCTGAAGAAGATAAACTGGTGGTAGCTCGCGCTCGTAAGATTCAGCGCTTCCTGTCCCAGCCGTTCTTCGTGGCAGAAGTATTTACCGGTTCTCCGGGCAAATACGTCTCCCTGAAAGACACGATCCGTGGCTTTAAAGGCATCATGGAAGGCGAATACGATCACCTGCCAGAGCAGGCGTTCTACATGGTCGGTTCTATCGACGAAGCCGTAGAAAAAGCCAAAAAACTTTAACGCCTTAATCGGAGGGTGATATGGCAATGACTTACCACCTGGACGTCGTCAGCGCAGAGAAACAAATGTTCTCTGGTCTGGTCGAAAAAATCCAGGTAACGGGTAGTGAAGGTGAACTGGGTATTTACCCGGGTCACGCACCGCTGCTCACCGCCATTAAGCCTGGTATGATTCGCATCGTTAAACAGCACGGTCATGAAGAGTTTATCTACCTGTCTGGCGGCATTCTTGAAGTGCAGCCTGGTAGCACGACCGTTCTGGCTGATACGGCAATTCGTGGCCAGGATCTCGACGAAGCGCGAGCCCTGGAATCGAAGCGTAAAGCCGAAGAGCATATCAACAGCTCTCACGGCGACGTAGATTACGCTCAGGCGTCTGCGGAACTGGCCAAAGCGATCGCCAAACTGCGCGTTATCGAGTTGACCAAAAAAGCGATGTAACACCGGCTTGAAAGTTAAAAAGCCAGTCTGGTTTCCAGGCTGGCTTTTTTTATGGTTGCGTTTCAGAAAAGATGAAACTAAAAAGCGAGTTCAATATTTTTGTGATGAATGTCTCATTTTTGTTGATCGATTAAAAAATGAGGCGTAGACTTGGTTTTGTGATGTGAATCACAAAAAATAAACCATCAAAAATTAATCGCTATCCAGGAAGTCATCATGAAACTGATCAACAAAATCGTCGCTTTCTTCAGTGCTATGAACGTTACCTTTGGTACTTTCAACAACTGAGAATAAAACTTTCCAGACTGCATTTGCGCTGTCCCGCTAACTAAAACGACAACACATGCGGTGTAAAGCAGAAAAGAAAAAAGGTCGCCTGATGGCGACCTTTGTGTTTTTTGTCTTCCAGAAACGCAACAGACTAGTTACGGCTGAGGAAGTCCCCGGTAGCAAAGCTTCCGTCATCGCGGCGCAGTAACGGATCCGGCAGCGCCAGGGTTTCATAATCGGCGCTCTGAATGGTTTTACCTTCAGCGTCTACGCTTTTACCGTCACGAATGAAGTAGTTGTTCGCGTCGATGTTGCCGACGACGGCATCATCATATTTCCCCGGCTGGCTACGCAGAGACAGGTTGTCGCTGAAGTGTCCCTGAGTTTCGGGCTTACCATAAGGACTCGGGCGGAAAATATAGTTAAAGCGCTGGTTATCCACCGCCACGTTATTGACCACCACCAGCTTGCCGGGGTTGAAATTATCGGTAAACCCGTCCAGATGGTTGCCAATTGCAATGCTGTTGCGCACTTCGTGTGCCACCGGCTGCCCTTCCCCACCGAGCTTGAACCCGTTGCTGGTATTGTTCTGCGCAATTGAATTCTCGATCACCACAACGCCATTGGCGCCGTCTTCAATCTTGTTGAACAGGTCGAAGCCATCGTCGATATTGTCGTGCGCGTAGCACCCTTCCAGTCGGTTCCCTTCCCCGACCCGCATTTTAACCGCAAAGCCATCGGCGTTAATCTTACCTGGATCGGCATTATCGAAGGACTCTGAGTTTACGACCCGGTTATAGCTGGCCCACAGTGGGCGACCGATCTTATCCGGAGAGGAAATCTGGATCCCGGTATCATCGTTTTTGTAGGCGGTGACGTTTTCGATCAGATTATGGCTCCCCTGAATGCGCAGGCTTTTATCGGTGACCGAGATCCCGTTGATATCCCAGTAACTTGCATCCAGTAACAGACCGTGAATAACGGCTTTACCGTCGGCCTGCAGCGTTTTACGGCTATCTTTCAGTCCACTGGCCTGCAGCGGAATGACCGTTTGCGGGTAGTCTCCGGCGGCTAACACGACCTTACCTCCCGGCGGCAGCAGTTCCACTGCGCTGGAGAGATCGAGCGGAGAGTCTGCCGTCCCTTTAGCATCAGCCTGCCCCTGAGGTGCGGCGTACAGCGTGTTGCCTGAAACTCGCGAGCTATGTTCAACCGTCACACGTTGCGTTACAGGCTTTTGGCCGCTGGTGGGGGTAAAATCAATCTCAAAGGTACTCTTGTCTTTGAGCGTCGCAGGTTGGGTCAGCATCTGGCCCGCTTTGACCTTTTTGTTTTGCCCGATGGTGACTTCATCCTGGCGGATGGTAAAGTCACCATCGTAATTTGCCCGGACCTGCAGCACATAATCGGCACGTTGGCTGGTCGTTCCTGACGCGATTTGCATGACCACCGGCCAGGCTTTGGCAACATACGGTTTAGAGACTACCGTCCGGGCGGGAGAAGTCACCAGGGAGGCGTTACTGATGGTTATCTTCGCGTTACGTGATGCAAAAAAGCCGACATAGTAGTTGTCTTTATCCTGCCGGGTGACCAGATCGGCATGCGGCACGTTTTGGCTGACCCAGGCATCGCTGCCGACCGGCGCCCAGGATGTGATAAACCCCTCGTTGGTTCGTTCCAGCCGGAGCTGGAATTCAGGCATCTGCTTCACATCAATATTTTCTTTATAACTCTGTTTATTGATAGAAGACCCTGCGTTTCCCCAGGGCTGGGTAATCCCGTCACGAGTGATAGCCTGCAGCTTCACGCGCTCGTGGTCCTTTTTATCCTGCGTCATGATGGCGTTCATGACCATATTGGACGCTGCCGGAAACTCTTCATAACCAACCATTAAAGGCTGTTGGCGCGGATTGCCGATGACATCACGCACCAGCAGACCGGCCCCTTCCTGTGCCGCTGGCAGGGCGCCGTTTTCCGGGCCAAACTGATCGACCTTCACCGTTGCCTGCAGGACAAAGTTCTCGCGTGACGGTAGCTCGGTATAAAAGAAGGTCAGGCCATCGTGCGAGTTGGCTATTTTCCCGCCGCGGCTTTCAATGGTGACGGGCGAGCTGAGATCGGCAACATCTTGCGGGGTCAGCTTTTTTCCCGCGATGGTCACATCGTTGACGCCGATTTTATCTGTCAGCACGTTAGAAGAAAAATTGACGTCGGTCGATTGACCAAACGCGATGCCTCGCCAGAGATGTTGCTCGTCAGCCTGCAGCGGCAATGCGATAATTGTGCTGCAAAGGGCTAATGCCAAAGGTATTTTGTTATTCATTTTTTTCTCCAGGGTAAATATTGACCAGCATTATCATGATAATGAAATGGTGTTTCTATTTGCCTCGTCACAATAAGTGAATATTGAAATATCGTTTTATTTTTTAACGTGAGCTTTATTTAGTCATCAAAAAAACAAGAAAAGCAGTGGGATAGCAGACTTTTATCTCCTTTATCATGCTTTTTCGGAGATAAACTCATTTGCAGTGGTGAAAAATAGCACCATAAAATGGTGTATATCGTTGAGCCAGGGTGTTTTCTCCTCGTCTCGTTTCATGATGAAAAATATGTAGATATTTCAACGTGAAAGGCTTTTACTTTTCGTTCTAACAGCTGTCAGGATGCGTATGTCAAACAGTGCGATGAGCGTGGTTATCCTTGCCGCAGGCAAAGGGACCCGCATGTATTCCGATCTTCCGAAGGTGCTGCACTCCCTGGCCGGGAAGCCAATGGTGCAACATGTTATTGATGCGACTAAAGATTTAGGCGCGACAGCCGTACATCTGGTGTACGGGCACGGCGGTGATCTGCTGCGTCAGACGTTGCATGAAGACAATCTGAACTGGGTTTTGCAGGCCGAACAGCTCGGTACCGGCCATGCGATGCAGCAGGCGGCACCGTTCTTCCGTGATGATGAAGACATCATGATGCTGTATGGCGACGTGCCGCTGATCTCTGTCGATACGCTCCAGCGTCTGCGTGCGGCCAAACCGCAGGGCGGCATTGGCCTGCTGACGGTCAGGCTGGACGATCCCAGCGGCTACGGGCGCATTACGCGCGAAAATGGCCAGGTTACCGGTATTGTTGAGCACAAAGATGCCAGCGATGAACAGCGTCAAATTCAGGAAATCAACACCGGGATTTTGATCGCCGGCGGGGCGGATTTAAAACGCTGGCTGGCGAAGCTGACCAATAACAACGTGCAGGGTGAATACTACATCACCGACATTATCGCTATGGCGTATCAGGAAGGCCGGGAGATCGTTGCCGTGCATCCGCAGCGTTTGAGCGAAGTGGAAGGGGTGAACAACCGCCTGCAGCTCTCCCGTCTGGAACGCGTCTATCAGTCTGAACAAGCGGAAAAATTGTTGTTAGCGGGCGTGATGCTGCGCGATCCGGCACGTTTTGATCTGCGCGGCACGCTCACACACGGGCGCGATGTTGAGATTGATACTAACGTTATTCTGGAAGGTAACGTTGTTCTCGGCGAACGCGTGAAGATCGGCACCGGCTGCATCATTAAAAACAGCCGCATTGATGATGACTGCGAGATCAGCCCCTACTCGGTGGTGGAAGACGCTCATCTACACGCTTCCTGCACCATCGGACCATTCGCGCGTCTGCGTCCAGGTGCTGAACTGCTGGAAGGTGCGCATGTCGGCAACTTTGTCGAAATGAAAAAAGCGCGTCTGGGTAAAGGGTCGAAAGCCGGGCATCTGACCTATCTCGGGGATGCAGAAATCGGCGATAACGTGAATATTGGTGCCGGCACCATTACCTGTAACTACGATGGCGCGAATAAATTTAAAACCATCATCGGCGACGATGTGTTTGTCGGTTCCGACACGCAGTTGGTGGCGCCAGTGACCGTCGGTAATGGTGTGACTATCGCCGCTGGTACCACGGTGACGCGTGACATTGCCGATAACGAACTGGTGTTAAGCCGCGTGCCGCAGGTCCATAAGCAGGGCTGGCAGCGTCCGGTGAAGAAGAAGTAATTTTTGGATTGTCGCCGGGCGTGAAAATCGTCCGGCGAATCAGGATGAGAGGAACAACATAGTTCCCCGTCCGCAGGCAGTACCATAAAAATAACCCCACTCTCTACAAGGCTCGGGGCGCCCGAAAAGGGCATGACTCAAAGAATGTCGTGTTGTGACAAGGCGGCAAGCGTGAGAGTCCATGGGAGCTTACTTGAGTAAGTGACGATGGCGAGCACGTGCAGCCAACGCAGTCACAGCGTGAAAGACGGGAGTTATACAGGTCGGCGACAACGCATG
This sequence comes from Klebsiella sp. R390, assembly GCF_051131745.1. Taxonomy (NCBI): domain Bacteria; kingdom Pseudomonadati; phylum Pseudomonadota; class Gammaproteobacteria; order Enterobacterales; family Enterobacteriaceae; genus Klebsiella; species Klebsiella sp. R390. The sequence goes on from NZ_CP180445.1 coordinate 2,684,797, forward strand.
GCACAACGCCATTATCAGGAAATTTAACTATGTGTGGAATTGTTGGCGCAGTCGCGCAGCGTGATATTGCTGAAATCCTTCTCGAAGGTTTACGTCGTCTGGAATACCGTGGCTACGACTCTGCCGGTCTGGCAGTTGTCGATAACGCAGGACATATGTCCCGCGTTCGTCGCCTTGGTAAAGTCCAGATGCTGGCTCAGGCGGTCGAAGAGCAGCCGTTACATGGCGGTACCGGGATTGCCCATACCCGCTGGGCGACACATGGCGAACCGTCAGAAGGCAACGCGCATCCGCATGTTTCTGAACACATTGTGGTGGTCCATAACGGCATCATCGAAAACCACGAACCGCTGCGAGAACTGCTGCAGTCCCGCGGCTATGTCTTTGTCTCAGAGACCGACACCGAAGTAATTGCTCACCTGGTGCATTGGGAGCTGGAACAAGGCGGTACGCTGCGCGAAGCGGTGCTGCGCACTATCCCTCAGCTGCGCGGTGCTTACGGCACGGTGATTATGGATACCCGCGATCCGGCGACGTTGCTGGCTGCCCGTTCTGGTAGTCCGCTGGTTATCGGTCTGGGGATGGGGGAAAACTTCATCGCTTCCGATCAGCTGGCGCTGCTGCCGGTGACTCGCCGCTTTATCTTCCTCGAAGAGGGGGATATCGCTGAAGTTACGCGCCGCTCCGTTGTTATCTTCGATAAATCTGGTGCGGAAGTGAAACGCCCGGATATCGAATCCAACCTGCAGTACGACGCTGGTGATAAAGGTATTTACCGCCACTACATGCAGAAAGAGATTTACGAGCAGCCAAACGCGATTAAAAACACGCTCTCCGGGCGTATCAGCCATGGTGAGGTGGATCTCAACGAACTGGGAGCCAATGCCAACGAGATGCTGTCTCAGGTTGAGCATATCCAGATCGTCGCCTGCGGGACCTCGTACAACTCCGGTATGGTTTCTCGCTACTGGTTTGAAGCGCTGGCGGGCGTCCCTTGTGATGTCGAAATCGCCTCTGAATTCCGCTATCGCAAATCAGCGGTGCGCCGCAACAGCCTGATGATCACCCTCTCTCAGTCCGGTGAGACGGCGGATACCCTGGCTGCACTGCGTTTGTCAAAAGAGCTGGGCTACCTCGGTTCACTGGCGATTTGTAACGTTGCCGGCTCTTCGCTGGTGCGTGAGTCCGATTTGTCGTTAATGACCAAAGCGGGCACCGAGATTGGCGTCGCCTCGACCAAGGCTTTCACCACTCAACTGACCGTGTTGCTGCTGCTGGTGGCAAAACTGGCACGCCTTAAAGGTCAGGATGTGGCGATTGAGCACGATATCGTGCACGGTTTGCAGGCTCTGCCAAACCGTATTGAGCAGATGCTGTCTCAGGATAAGCGTATCGAAGCGCTGGCTGAGAGCTTCTCTGATAAGCACCATGCGCTGTTCCTTGGCCGTGGCGATCAGTACCCGATCGCTCTGGAAGGGGCGCTGAAGCTGAAAGAGATCTCTTACATTCATGCGGAAGCCTATGCGGCGGGCGAGCTGAAACACGGGCCTCTGGCGCTGATTGACGCTGAAATGCCGGTGATCGTCGTGGCACCGAACAACGAACTGCTGGAGAAACTGAAATCCAACATTGAGGAAGTTCGCGCCCGTGGGGGTCAGCTGTATGTATTCGCCGACGGCGAGGCCGGGTTCAACAGCAGCGACAACATGCACATTATCGAAATGCCGCATGTGGAAGAGGTGATTGCGCCGATCTTCTACACCGTGCCGCTGCAGCTGCTGGCGTACCACGTCGCGCTGATTAAAGGCACCGACGTTGACCAGCCGCGTAACCTGGCGAAATCGGTTACCGTAGAATAAAACAACACCTGTCGTGACAAGGGCCGCCATTTGGCGGCCTTTTTTTGTCATTTTTACCGCTTTATTCATCGTCCCCAAACAAAATTCCCGGGCGCTGGTTTATGACAAAGCGTCATCTTCGACTACGATCTTAAGTGTCATAAAAAGAAAATTTTCCTGCAATGTTTCGGTCATGAAAGAAATTAACATTATGATTTATATTGTTTTTATTTTTCCGCGATCGCTGTCTTTTTGGGTGTCATAAAACTGTAATAATTCGTACATTTTACTGTCACCTCTTTGTCCTATTTTGCTCACCATAGCCTTGAAACAACAATTTACGAACCCAGCAGGAGACATTATGAACGTTATGCGTACCACCGTCGCAACAGTTGTCGCCGCGACCTTATCGATGAGCGCTTTCTCTGCTTTTGCAGCAGCAAGTCTGACTGGCGCGGGCGCAACTTTCCCTGCACCGGTGTATGCCAAATGGGCTGATACCTATCAGAAAGAAACCAGCAATAAAGTGAACTACCAGGGGATCGGTTCTTCCGGTGGTGTAAAACAGATTATTGCTAACACCGTTGATTTCGGTGCTTCTGATGCTCCTCTGTCTGATGACAAGCTCGCGCAGGAAGGCCTGTTCCAGTTCCCGACCGTGATCGGCGGTGTGGTGCTGGCGATTAACCTGCCTGGCGTGAAGTCTGGCGAGCTGGTTCTGGACGGCAAAACGCTGGGTGATATCTACCTCGGCAAAATTAAGAAGTGGGATGATGAAGCGATCGCTAAACTCAACCCGGGCATGAAACTGCCTTCGCAGAACATTGCCGTGGTGCGTCGTGCTGACGGTTCCGGTACTTCCTTCGTGTTCACCAGCTACCTGTCAAAAGTGAACGAAGAGTGGAAATCTAAGATTGGTGCTGGCTCTACCGTTAACTGGCCGACCGGGCTGGGTGGTAAAGGCAATGACGGTATCGCTGCGTTCGTACAGCGTCTGCCGGGCTCCATTGGCTACGTTGAATACGCTTACGCTAAGCAGAACAACCTGGCTTATACCAAGCTGCTCTCCGCAGATGGTAAGCCGGTTAGCCCGACCGAAGATAACTTTGCTAACGCCGCAAAAGGTATCGACTGGAGCAAATCCTTCGCACAGGATCTGACCAACCAGAAAGGTGAGAATGCATGGCCGATCACCTCAACGACCTTTATCCTGGTTCACAAAGCGACGACCAAACCGGAGCAGACGGCAGAAGTGCTGAAGTTCTTCGACTGGGCGTACAAAAACGGCGGTAAAGAAGCTAACGCCCTGGATTACGCAACGCTGCCGGAAAGCGTGGTTGAGCAGGTTCGTGCTGCATGGAAAACCAACGTGAAAGACAGCAGCGGTAAAGCGCTGTACTAAATACCCGTCATACTTCGAGCCGCAGCTGCGTTGGCTGCAACTCGAATAATTTAGGGTATAGCATTACGTTAGCCTGGAGGCACGCTAAAATGCGCGCTTCCAGGCCCAAACAGAAAGAGTAACTTATGGCTGCAACCAAGCCGGCATTTAACCCTCCGGGGAAAAAGGGTGACATAATTTTCAGCGTGCTGGTCAAACTGGCGGCGCTGATTGTGCTATTGATGCTGGGCGGCATCATCGTTTCCCTCATTATTTCTTCCTGGCCAAGCATTCAGAAGTTTGGTTTTTCCTTTTTGTGGACCAAAGAGTGGGATGCGCCAAACGAAATCTTCGGTGCGCTGGTGCCCATCTACGGGACGCTGGTGACCTCGTTTATTGCGTTACTGATTGCCGTCCCGGTGAGTTTTGGTATCGCGCTGTTCCTGACTGAGCTCTCTCCTGCCTGGCTGAAGCGTCCTCTTGGTATCGCGATTGAGCTGCTGGCGGCTATCCCGAGTATTGTTTATGGCATGTGGGGCCTGTTTATCTTTGCCCCGCTGTTTGCGAAGTACTTCCAGGAGCCGGTCGGCAACGTACTGTCGACGATCCCATTTGTTGGCGCCCTGTTTGCCGGTCCGGCGTTTGGTATCGGTATTCTGGCCGCTGGCGTGATCCTCGCCATCATGATCATCCCGTACATTGCTGCGGTCATGCGTGATGTGTTCGAACAGACGCCGGTCATGATGAAAGAGTCGGCCTATGGTATCGGCTGCACCACCTGGGAAGTTATCTGGCGCATCGTGCTGCCGTTTACCAAGAACGGGGTTATTGGCGGGGTGATGCTGGGTCTGGGACGTGCGCTGGGGGAAACCATGGCGGTAACCTTTATTATCGGCAACACCTACCAGCTGGATAGCGCGTCGCTGTATATGCCGGGCAACAGTATTACCTCCGCACTGGCGAATGAGTTTGCCGAAGCAGAAAGCGGCCTGCACGTGGCAGCGCTGATGGAGCTGGGGCTGATCCTGTTCGTGATTACCTTTATTGTTCTGGCCGCATCGAAGTTTATGGTGATGCGTCTGGCGAAGAATGAGGGGGCTCGCTAATGGCGACGATCGAATTGCAAACTACCGCAGAGCTGGCGGAATCCCGCCGTAAGATGCAGGCCAAACGTCGGCTGAAAAACCGCATCGCCCTGACGCTTTCCATGGGCACCATGGCCTTCGGTCTGTTCTGGCTTATCTGGATCCTGATGGCCACCATCACCCGTGGTTTTGATGGCATGAGCCTGGCGCTGTTTACCGAAATGACGCCGCCGCCGAACACCGCAGGCGGTGGTCTGGCAAACGCCCTGGCGGGCAGCGGCCTGCTGATCCTGTGGTCAACAATTTTTGGAACGCCGCTGGGCATCATGGCGGGCATTTATCTGGCGGAATATGGTCGTAAGTCGGTTCTGGCGGAAGTGATTCGTTTTATTAACGACATTCTGCTTTCCGCACCGTCCATTGTGGTGGGGCTGTTTGTCTACACCATCGTGGTCGCGCAGATGCAGCACTTTTCCGGCTGGGCTGGCGTGATTGCGCTGGCACTGTTGCAGGTACCGATCGTTATTCGTACCACTGAAAACATGCTAAAACTGGTGCCGGACAGCCTGCGCGAAGCTGCGTACGCGCTGGGTACGCCGAAGTGGAAAATGATTTCCGCGATCACTCTGAAAGCCTCGGTATCCGGCATCATGACCGGGATCCTGCTGGCTATCGCACGTATCGCTGGGGAAACGGCACCGCTGCTGTTTACCGCGCTCTCCAACCAGTTCTGGAGCACCGATATGATGCAGCCGATCGCCAACCTGCCGGTGACCATTTTCAAATTTGCCATGAGTCCGTTCGCGGAGTGGCAGCAACTGGCATGGGCCGGGGTATTGATTATCACCCTGTGCGTTTTGCTGCTGAACATTCTGGCGCGCGTTATTTTCGCGAAGAATAAACACGGTTAATTTTTGCGGCGCGGCGAAATGCGGCGTCGAATGAGGAAGAGATTGATGAGTATGGTGAATGCGACCCCGGGTAAGCTTTCAGTTCGTAACCTGAACTTCTACTACGGAAAATTCCATGCCCTGAAAAACATTAACCTGGATATCACCAAAAACCAGGTTACGGCGTTTATCGGTCCGTCAGGCTGTGGTAAATCAACGCTGCTGCGTACCTTTAACAAAATGTTCGAGCTGTATCCGGAGCAGCGCGCTGAAGGCGAAATCCTGCTGGATGGCGACAATATTCTGACTAATACTCAGGATATTGCGCTGCTGCGGGCGAAAGTGGGTATGGTTTTCCAGAAGCCGACGCCGTTCCCAATGTCGATTTATGACAATATCGCTTTCGGTGTACGCCTGTTTGAAAAGCTGTCACGTGCGGATATGGACGAGCGCGTGCAGTGGGCGTTGACCAAGGCCGCGTTATGGAACGAAACCAAAGATAAACTGCACCAGAGCGGCTATTCGCTCTCTGGTGGTCAGCAGCAGCGTCTGTGCATCGCCCGTGGTATCGCGATCCGCCCGGAAGTGTTGCTGCTTGACGAGCCGTGTTCAGCGCTGGACCCGATCTCCACCGGGCGCATTGAAGAGCTGATCACCGAGCTGAAACAGGATTACACCGTCGTTATCGTTACCCACAACATGCAGCAGGCTGCGCGTTGTTCAGACCATACGGCATTTATGTATCTTGGCGAGCTGATTGAATTCAGTAACACGGACGATCTGTTTACCAAGCCCGCGAAGAAGCAAACTGAAGATTATATTACTGGCCGCTACGGTTGATATGCCCTTCAGCTTTCAAGCGATAACCGCGTTGGCTGCCTTTGCTCACCCCGGTCACGTAGTAGACTACGCTCCCGGGGATCCGCGCAGTTGCCGCCTTGTGCTCGCTCGAAATCTTTTGGGCATCTGGAGAAATGATGGATAATTTAAACCTTAATAAACATATTTCCGGCCAGTTCAATGCTGAACTGGAGTATATCCGCACCCAGGTGTTGACCATGGGTGGGCTGGTGGAACAGCAGCTTTCTGATGCCATCACCGCGATGCACAATCAGGACAGCGAGCTGGCAAAACGGGTCATTGACGGCGATAAGCAGGTCAACATGATGGAAGTCGCGATTGATGAAGCCTGTGTGCGCATCATCGCGAAACGCCAGCCAACCGCCAGCGACCTGCGCCTGGTGATGGCGATCATCAAAACCATCGCCGAGCTGGAACGTATCGGCGACGTTGCGGATAAAATCTGCCGCACCGCGCTGGAGAAGTTTTCTCAGCAGCACCAGCCGCTGCTGGTCAGCCTGGAATCGCTGGGACGTCACACCGTGCAGATGCTGCATGATGTGCTGGACGCCTTCGCACGCATGGATCTGGACGAGGCAGTGCGTATTTATCGCGAAGATAAGAAAGTCGATCAGGAATATGAGGGCATCGTGCGTCAGCTGATGACCTACATGATGGAAGATTCACGCACTATCCCTAGCGTGCTGACCGCCTTGTTCTGCGCCCGTTCAATCGAGCGTATCGGCGACCGTTGCCAGAATATTTGCGAATACATTTTCTATTTCGTGAAGGGTCAGGACTTCCGCCATGTTGGCGGCGACGAGCTGGATAAACTGCTGGCGGGTAAAGACCCGAAAGAGTAATCCCGGCGATCCGGCGCGTGCCGGGCTACAGAGCAGCGTAGCCCGGCCGAGCAGGCTCTTAACGCGTTACCTCCCACCCTCGTGCTTTCCACAACGCTGGTAACTGTGCCAGATCGGTAAAGGTCGTCACTTTTGGATGGTCGATCGGTTTGTTGTGCGGATCGGCGCAGAAGTAAAAGACCTCCATGCCAGCATCGATTCCTGACTGCGCGCCCGCGCTGGAATCATCCACCAGAATGCAGTTCTCAACGTTAACGTTCATCGCTTTTGCCGCGTGAAACATCAGCGCCGGGTCTGGCTTCCAGCGCTGGATATCGTAGCCGCTGTACAGCTGTTCAGGGAAATGATGCAACATGCCGGTTCTTCCGAGCGAGTGCTGCATTTTGCTGACCGGGCCGTTAGAGACGACGCACATCGGCACGCTAACCGCATCCAGCAGCGTTTCCGCCCCGGCAATGGCCTGCAGCTCTGAGTCAAACAGGCGCGCGACTTCTGCCCGATAAATCGGTTCAAGCTCCGGTTTTTGCAGGTTGACGCCGTACTCTTCGTTGATGGTGTCGATGATTTCGTAGAGTTTTACCCCCTTGAAACGTTTGAAGATTTCTTCCAGATCCAGCGTGATGCCGAACGTGTGGAACATGTGAACATAGGCGCGGGAACAGATCACCTCGCTGTCGACCAGCGTGCCGTCACAGTCGAAAAACAGAGCTTCTATTTGGGACATGCCGTTTCCATTTAAACAAGTTTAACGTTTTCGTCATGCGTATTGGTGCCACGCAATCGTTGCCGTATAAGTAAATTCAATGAAAAAAAGTTACCATACAACTGCACCTGGTGTCGCATTTTGGTATAGGATAGCGACGAATTTTCCCTCCTTAAGTTCGGAAACCGATAATGAGTCAACAACAAACCAGCCAGTCTTCTGGCCAGGGTCTGCTGGAGCGCGTGTTCAAACTACGTGAACACGGCACGACGGCACGTACCGAAGCGATAGCAGGTTTCACCACCTTTTTGACAATGGTCTACATTGTTTTTGTTAACCCACAAATTCTTGGCGTGGCGGGTATGGATACCAGCGCCGTGTTTGTGACGACCTGTCTGATCGCCGCCTTCGGTAGTATTCTGATGGGGCTGTTTGCTAACCTGCCGGTCGCACTGGCGCCAGCAATGGGTCTGAACGCATTCTTTGCCTTTGTCGTGGTACAGGCCATGGGGCTGCCGTGGCAGGTGGGGATGGGGGCTATCTTCTGGGGCGCCGTAGGTCTGCTGCTGCTGACCATTTTCCGCGTCCGTTACTGGATGATTGCCAATATTCCGGTCAGTCTGCGTGTGGGGATCACCAGCGGTATCGGTCTGTTTATCGGCATGATGGGGCTGAAAAATGCCGGCGTGATTGTTGCCAACAAAGATACGCTGGTTAGCATCGGCAACCTGACCTCTCACAGCGTGCTGCTGGGGATCCTCGGCTTCTTTATTATTGCCATCCTGGCCTCCCGTAATATTCATGCGGCAGTACTGGTCTCTATCGTCGTTACGACGCTGTTAGGCTGGATGCTGGGTGATGTGCACTACACCGGTATTGTGTCCGCGCCGCCGAGCATCACTTCGGTTATTGGCCATGTGGATTTAGCCGGTTCGTTTAACCTCGGCCTGGCAGGCATCATCTTCTCCTTCATGCTGGTTAACCTGTTCGACTCTTCCGGTACCTTGATTGGTGTGACCGATAAAGCCGGTCTTGCCGATGAGAAAGGTAAGTTCCCGCGTATGAAGCAGGCGCTGTTTGTCGACAGTATCTCATCGGTGGCAGGTTCCTTTATCGGTACCTCTTCGGTGACGGCCTATATCGAATCCTCCTCCGGCGTCTCTGTGGGCGGGCGTACCGGCCTGACGGCAGTGGTTGTCGGTCTCCTGTTCCTGCTGGTGATTTTCCTGTCGCCGCTGGCGGGAATGGTGCCGGCCTATGCGGCTGCGGGGGCGCTGATTTATGTGGGCGTACTGATGACTTCCAGCCTGGCGCGCGTGAAGTGGGACGATCTGACTGAAGCGGTTCCGGCGTTTATTACCGCGGTGATGATGCCGTTCAGCTTCTCGATTACCGAAGGGATTGCGTTAGGTTTTATCTCTTACTGCGTGATGAAGATTGGTACCGGTCGCCTGCGCGATCTCAGCCCATGCGTGATTATCGTGTCGCTGCTGTTTGTGCTAAAAATTGTGTTTATCGACGCCCATTAATGTGGCGCACAACACCCTCTCCCCGCAGGGAGAGGGTGATTCACTTATGCTTTCACGCGCTGAATATACTCACCAAAGGCGCTCAGCTGTCCGCTCAGATGATCGAGCGTGCTCTGATCGACCACCTCGCCCGACTGCGGGTCCACTTTGTTCTGAATCACGCCGCCCATAAACTCCGGTTTGTTCATCACCATCGCGTCGAGGAACACCAGAATCTGGCGCAGGTGATACTGGCAGCGCGCGCCGCCGATAGCTCCCATCGAGCTGGTTTGAATCAGCACCGGTTTACCAGATAGCGGCTGCTCAGGCAGACGGGACAGCCAGTCAATCGCATTCTTCAGGCCGCCCGGCACCGAGTAGTTATACTCCGGTGTCACAATAACAACGCCGTCGGCTTCACGAATCTGTTGTGCAATATCCTGCACGCTTTGCGGGAATCCCTCTTCCTGCTGAAAATCCGCGTCATATAGCGGAATGTCGCCAATGGATGGCAGTGCGGAGATCGCCATGTTCGCCGGCGCGATCCCTGGCAGGGTGCGGGCGACCATGCCATTAAAAGACCCTTTGCGCAGACTTCCGAGTAACGTAACAACTTTCAACGTATCAGACATGATTGCTCCTTTGCATCATGATGGCCGGGCTGACCGGTCAGTTGAGGGAGAGTGCTTTTTCTACGGGGAGGCTGGTAAAACGCATCAGCCGGGCGGCGGACTCTTTTGCCCGCATCTGGGCGTCCGGCAGATTACGCCAGCCTTCCTGATGATGATATTCCCAGACCTTGAGCTGGCCGATGGCGGGGGTGGCGGCAATGGACCACACCAGCACCGTTTCTGCGTCGCAGAGGGCCTCTACAGGATGCATCCTGGTGGTTCGCAGACGACCCGCGCCGGGCAGCAGCTGCAGGCGCACCGGGTCTTCACCGGTCAGCTTCAGCACGCTCCGACGCAGCGCCACTAGCTGGGCACGTGCTTCATCGGGATCGTGCTGGATGTTAATCCACAAATTCTCATTGCTGTTGAAGACATAGCGGTTCGGGTCGTGCAGCGGATGGATCCCGCGCGAGGCGTTCTGGAGTTCCATATCCAGCCCGCAGTCGCCTTCGGTGGTTAGCGCGACGCCAACAATATTTCCGGCATAAGAGATGGAAAAGCGCGGCAGGTTGGGATCGGAAAAGACCGGCCGGCCGTTATCGTCATTGGTGATATCGGGTAGCTCGCTGATGCCATACAGCATAAACAGCAGCTCGGCGAGCAGTGAACGTGATGCGCGGTAGCGACTCTGCCGATACTCGGGCAGGCGCTGGGCGGATTGATAGCAGGCCGCCGACAGGCGTGTCGATAGCGGCTCCCTGATGCTGAGTATCCCTCTTGCAAAATGCGTTGCCATTCGTCGCTCCGTGATTAATGGTCATTGGAAAATTCTGAGGTCTATTATCACCTGGTATTGATAGGTTTTAATGCGGAATTCCCCCCTTGAAAAGGGTATTTATGCGAACTTTACAATTTCTTGCGCAGGCAGTAGAGGAAGAGCAATAAAATCGGCTTATAACGGGCCCTGATAGAGTTGTTTGAGGGTCTCTCTGAGCCAGACGATCTTCGGGTTGCTGCTATTGCGTTTATGCCACAGCAGGGTGAACGGCACGCGCGTTTTTTCCAGTAGCTGAGGCTCCAGCGGTAGCGGGCGCGACACCAGCGGCAGGTGGTGCTGGCGGTTGTAGTGATGGCAATAGCGCGGCGCGGTGGCCAGCATAGTGTGGTGTGGCTGAGCCGCCATAAACAGCGATTGCTCAAAGCCCGGCAAGGTTAACGCGACGGTCCGCTTGTGCCCCATGTCATGCAGAATATCATCCAGCGCCCAGGTATCGCTCTGCTCCCAGCTGATATTGATATGCGGGTAGCGTAAAAAGGTCTCCAGATTCCACTCCTCGGCAAGGGCCGGGTGATCTTCACGTAGCCAGACCTGAGGCAGGTCAGTAAACAGGACGTCAAAATCGATATACCACGGTAGCTGGCTTAACTGCTCCCGTGAACGCGGGTGCGTTTCCCGCCCGCAAAAGCCGATGTCGACCTCGCCGCGAATTATCGCGTCCAGCGAGTCGTAGTCCCAGTTACGCAGGCGGATCAGCGCCTGGGGATAGCGCTGATAGATCTGCTGCGACAGGGTGTTAAACAGGATCATCAGCAGCGGTGCTTCCGCCGCCAGTTCGAACTTGAGGCCGCTTGGCGTAGCGTGATGAGGTTTATCGAGGATCTGGTGACCGATCTGCATCCAGTCCGCCAGATCCTGCTCCATGCTGGACATCAATGGCGTCGGTGACAGTCCGAGCGGAGTTTTGACGAACAAGGGATCGTCAAACCACGCGCGCAGCTTGGCTAAGGATTTGCTCACCGCCGACGGCGAAACGTTCATCCGTTTCGCCGTGCGGGTCACGCTATGCTCCTGCGTCAGAAGCTGCAGGCAGAGTAATAAATTAAGATCGAGACTCGACAGGGGCTTCTTCATAGTGTTGCGCGACCCGTGCTGGGGAGGTGGCCAGAATCAGTACAAGGCTCACTATGCTACAGCCAATGAGTATCCCGATCAGCATATTCATCGCACTCAGCCCCACAATCGCCGCCAGCCAAATCCACAACGACGAACCGCAGACCTGAGCAATCCCCAGAACGGAGCTGGCCACGCCCGCCCTCAGGGTAAATGGCCCCAGCGCCTGGCTCATGGCCACGCCGAAACCCACCGAGAAGCCGGCGCAAATCAGCGCCAGGCCCAGCAGGGTGACGCTCTGGCTGGTGGCGAGGCTGAGCAAGACACCGGCAAGCAGGAACATCACCTGCGAGGTCAGCATCAGGGTACGCGGTTTAAATATCGTGAGGGCGAAGGGGGTGGAGAACGACACCATCATGCTCACCAGCGCCATTAAGGCCATCGCCATTGAATATTGTCCGCGATCGAACCCCATCTCTTCCATCATCAACACCGGTGAAACGTTCACGTAGGTCAGGATCGCCGTGACGCTAAGAGTGGTAATAACGATACGGCTGAGGAAAAAGCGGTTCAGCAGTGACTCAGCAACCGTATCCTGCCCGGCAGTTGCCAGCGAGGGCGCTGCCGGTCGCGTTTCCCGCAGGAGAAAGACCGAGAGCAGGCCGACCATTACACCCATGCCGGTCATGGTATAGAACAGGCTTTGCCATGGGTATTTCAGCATAATCAGGTGGCCCAGTACCGGCGCCAGAACCGGGATAATGCAGGTGATGCCATTCAACAGCGACAGGACCTTCGCGCGACGGCGGTCGTCGAGGGTATCGCGCAGGACGGCGAAAGCGACCACGTAGCAGCTTCCGGCACCGATGCCCTGCATAAAGCGCCCAACCAGAAAGAGGTCGCTGGTATGCGCGTGCGCGCAGAGCACAGAGGCAAGAATAAACACCGCAGAGCCAAACAGCGCGACCGGCTTACGCCCGGACCTATCGGCAATTCTGCCGGCAAACAGCATCGCAGCGGCCATACCGGCCAGATAGACCGAGAAGGCGATATGCAGCTGCGCTTCGCTGGCACCGAGATCCTGTGCAATACGCGGTAGCCCCACCAGATACATATCGATGCCGGATGGATAAAGTAAAACCAGCGCAAAACTACAGATCAGAAAGCGTGCCATAAGACCCCCGGGAAAATAGTGGGGTACAGAGTAATGGCTATTGCATGGCAGCACGAGTTGCCATTTGGACAACAATGATTTCCTGAGAGGAAAAACCCCTCGACAGATCGCAGGGTGAGATAGCGCTGAAACGAAAAAACCCGCGTTAACAAGGTGTTAACACGGGTTAGTCAAGACTCACTTACTGCGCTTACTTACCGATACAGAAGCTGGAGAAAATCCGTCCCAGCAGATCATCAGAGGTAAATTCGCCGGTGATTTCGCTTAGCGCCTGCTGGGCAAGGCGCAGCTCTTCCGCCAGCAGCTCGCCGGCCCACGCGCCAAGCAGCTGGGCTTTACCCTGCTGCAGATGGTTGGCAGCGTCGGATAGCGCCTGCAGGTGGCGACGACGGGCAAGGAAACCGCCTTCCATATTGGTTTCAAAGCCCATGCTCTGCTTAAGATGATTGCGCAGAACATCCACGCCCTCGCCGGTGCGTGCCGACAGGCGGATCAGTGAGTGGCCATTCACTTCACTGAGGCCCAGCGTTTCACCGGTGACGTCGGCTTTGTTGCGTACCACCGTAATCGGCAGTTTCGCCGGTAAGCGTTCGATAAAGTCCGGCCAGATTTCTGCCGGATCGACGGCGCTGGTGGTGGTGCCATCGACCATAAACAGCACCCGGTCGGCCTGCTCGATCTCCTGCCAGGCACGCTCAATACCGATGCGCTCAACCTCATCGCTGGCATCACGCAGGCCAGCAGTATCGATGATATGCAGCGGCATACCGTCAATATGGATATGCTCGCGCAGGACGTCGCGGGTGGTTCCAGCGATGTCGGTGACGATCGCCGCTTCACGCCCGGCCAGCGCGTTCAGCAGGCTCGATTTACCGGCGTTCGGGCGACCGGCAATGACCACTTTCATCCCTTCACGCAGCAGGCTACCCTGGCGCGCTTCGGCGCGAACGGCATCGAGGTCGGCGATCACCCCGTTGAGCTGGGCTTCAATTTTACCGTCGGAGAGGAAGTCTATCTCTTCGTCCGGGAAGTCGATGGCCGCTTCCACGTAGATGCGCAGGTGAGTGAGTGCTTCCACAAGATGGTTTACGCGCGTGGAGAATGCGCCCTGCAGGGAGTTCAGCGCGGAACGTGCCGCCTGCTCGGAGCTGGCGTCAATCAGGTCAGCAATCGCTTCGGCCTGGGCTAAATCGAGCTTGTCGTTCAAAAACGCGCGCTCGGAGAACTCACCGGGGTTGGCAATGCGTAAACCTGGCAGGGTCAGAATGCGTTTGAGCAGCAGGTCGAGAATGACCGGGCCACCGTGGCCCTGGAGCTCCAGCACATCTTCACCGGTAAAGGAGTTCGGGCCAGGGAACCACAGCGCAATCCCCTGATCCAGCGGCGTACCGTCGGCATCTTTAAAAGGCAGATAATCGGCATAGCGCGGCTTGGGGAGCTTGCCCAGCACCGCCTGTGCCACCTCGCGTGCCTTCAGGCCAGAGATACGCAGAATGCCCACACCACCGCGTCCCGGTGGGGTTGCCTGGGCGACGATCGTGTCGTTATGGCTCATGATGACTCTCTATGTAAATGTAAAAAAGGCGGTCTATTGACCGCCTTCTCTGGCATTAACTACTACCGTAGATACTCAAAATAATTCAAGCTGCGGGAAGGCGGCAAGTTAGCGAGGTCCCAGGAGCTTACTGAAGTAAGTGACTGGGGCGTACGAACGAAGCCAACGCATCAGCGGCTTGAAGAATGAAGAGTCTCAGCTCTTTTTCTTCTCGCGGCTATGCAGCCCACGTTTTTCCAGACCACGATAAATCAGCTGCTGCTGAATAATGGTGACCAGGTTGCTGACGATATAGTAAACCACCAGACCAGACGGGAACCACAGGAAGAACACCGTGAAGATGACCGGCATAAAGGTCATGATCTTCTGCTGCATCGGGTCGGTCACGGTGGTCGGCGACATCTTCTGAATGAAGAACATCGTGGCGCCCATGATGATCGGCAGGATGTAGTACGGGTCTTGTGCAGACAGGTCGTGGATCCACAGGATAAACGGCGCATGACGCAGTTCAACCGAGGCGCTCAGCATATAGTACAGCGCAAGGAAGATTGGCATCTGGATAATCAGCGGGAAGCAGCCACCCAGTGGGTTAACCTTCTCGGCTTTATACAGCGCCATCATTTCCTGACTTTGACGCTGTTTATCGTCACCAAGACGCTCACGCATTGCCTGAATTTTCGGCTGCAGCATACGCATCTTCGCCATGGAGGTGTACTGCGCTTTGGTCAGCGGGTACATGATGCCACGAACGATAAAGGTAATAACGATGATCGAGAAGCCCCAGTTGCCCAGGAAGCTATGGATCCATTTCAGCAGCTTGAACAGCGGCTGAGAGATGAACCACAACCAGCCATAGTCAACGGTCAGATCCAGGTGCGGCGCAACGGCAGCCATTTTGTCCTGAATTGCCGGGCCAACCCACAGTACGCTTTGCAGCTTGTCGGTCTGTCCTGGCTGAACCAGTACCGGCTGAGATTTATAGCCGATAGCGACAACACCGTTGCCAAGGTTCGAGGTGTAGAAGTTATTCGTACCGTTGTTTTCCGGAACCCATGCTGTCGTAAAGTACTGCTGCAGCATCGCAACCCAACCGTTTTTGGTGTTGGTGTTCAGGTTCTCGTTATCGACGATGGTATCGAATTTATACTTTTCGTACTTCGACTCAGAAGTGGAATACGCGGCGCCACGGAAAGTGTGCATGGTAGACAGGCCACCGGTTTGCGTATCACGGCTGGTCGGCAGCGCTGCCGTTTGTTTCAGCTGACCGAAGGTCGAAACTTCCAGCGGTTTTTCGCTGGTGTTCTGCACGTTATAGCTCACGTTCACCGCATAATCACCGCGTTTCAGGGTGAAGGTTTTGGTGAATACGTTGCCTGCTTTATCGGTATAGGTCAGCGGAACGACGATTTCGTTCTGGCCTTCGGCCAGTACAAACGCATCCTTATCGACGTTATACAGCGGACGTGGGCCGTTAGCCGGGTTATCCGGGCCGTCACGACCGGTTAAGCCGCTCTGCGCCTGATAGATAAACTGTGGCGTGGTTTCCAGTAACTGGAACGGTTCGTCTGACTTCAGTGCTTTCGGGTAAGTCGGAAGCAGAGATTGCTCAATATCACCACCACGGGTGTTGATAGTCAGCTCCAGCACGTCAGTTTTAACCGTAATCAGTTTCCCTTGGCCACTGGCCGGTACGCCCTGGTCTGCGGCGCTACCCGCTGCTGTGGTCGTAGTCTGCGTGGTCTGCTGCTGGGCTTGAGGATTGTTATCCTGCTCCCAGGCTTGCCAGATCATGAAAGACACGAACAACAAAGCGATGATAAGAAGATTGCGTTGCGAATCCATCGTTAGTGTTCTCTGGTATCAAATGGTCCAGGCGGGACGGGGTCGTCACCACCAGGGTGTAAAGGGTGGCATTTTAATACGCGTTTCACTGTCAACCAACTGCCTTTTATCATCCCAAACCTGCGCAAGGCCTCAATTCCGTACTGAGAACAGGTAGGCGTGAAACGACAATGCGGCCCGAGTAGCGGACTAATCAGGCGCTGATAGACCCGGATAAGGCCTATCAGGACCCTGGAGCCAGGCGACAATGGCGGCGCCATAATTTTTCCAACGCTTCCGAGAGAGCACGGTTATCGAGGTCAGCAACCCCTTTTTTTGCCACCACCACGAAATCCATAGGCGGGAGTTCATGTTGACGTAAACGAAAGCTTTCACGCGTCAGACGTTTAATCCGATTGCGTTCATGCGCGCGCTTGACGTTTTTCTTGGCGACGGTAAGACCGATGCGGGGATGCCCCAGCGAATTCAGGCGGCCGAGGATGGTGATTTGCGGCGTGCCAGCCCGTTGTGGCTGCTGGAAGACGAAAGTGAAATGACTGGGAGTTAACAAACGTAACTCCCTGGGAAATGCGAGCTTAACCACGCAGGGTTAGCTTTATTACTTGGAAACGGTCAGACGAGCACGGCTTTTAGCACGACGACGTGCCAGAACCTGACGACCATTTTTAGTAGCCATACGTGCACGGAAGCCGTGAGAACGGTTGCGCTTCAGTACAGACGGTTGAAAAGTGCGTTTCATGGCGGTTTCTACCTAAACTTGAATAATTTCACTGACTTTTGCGTATACCCGAACGAACTTCGAACGACTTACGCCTCAGCGATGGTGATTAAAGAGGCCGGATTGTAATAATTGTACACTCCGGAGTCAATTCTCTTTCCTTATTTCTCGTACTTTGTCGCACAAAAAATGACCGGCGACAGTCGACGGAAAACGGGCATTACGCGCCGGGTGGAGGATTATACGGCCTGACGGGTAAAGCGCAAGGATCGTAAAGGATCTTTGTTAGATCGTTTAGACCCAAAACCGACATAGCTCATTAAATTTTCCGATATGTGGCTTAAATCGTCCCCCACTCTGCGCTGGATCGATTACACTTACCCGGCTTTGATCCTTCCTGTGGATAAATCGGGAAGAATCTGTTGAGAAACAGAAGATCTCTTTCTCAGTTTAGGCTATGATCCCCGGTCCTGATCGCGATCTACCGATCCGCATCGGATAAATACCGCAGATAGCGGTTCGCGCGTCACCCCTTTTGTGCAGGGGCTTTTCGGCCAATGCAGGGTCTTGTCGACGTGTGCCAACAATCACGATTGTTTCTTTTTTTCTTTATATCGATTTTATGTTCGAGTGGAGTCCGCCGTGTCACTTTCGCTTTGGCAGCAGTGTCTTGCCCGATTGCAGGATGAGTTACCAGCCACAGAATTCAGTATGTGGATACGCCCGTTGCAGGCGGAATTGAGCGATAACACGCTGGCACTGTATGCGCCAAACCGTTTTGTGCTCGATTGGGTAAGGGATAAATACCTCAATAATATCAATGGACTCCTCAATGATTTTTGCGGTGCTGATGCCCCACAACTGCGATTTGAAGTCGGCACCCGCCCGGCCGTACAGGTGCAAAGAGGCGCGGTAACGAACAACGTTGCGGCCACCGTACCGGCGGCACAGGTGCAGACGGCGCGCGTGGCGCCCACCATTGTGCGTCCTGGCTGGGATAACGTCCCGGCGCCGGCGGAACCGACCTACCGCTCTAATGTTAACGTCAAACATACCTTCGATAACTTTGTTGAAGGTAAGTCGAACCAGCTGGCCCGTGCCGCAGCACGTCAGGTCGCGGATAATCCTGGCGGCGCTTATAACCCTTTATTCCTTTATGGTGGTACCGGTCTGGGTAAAACCCACCTGTTGCACGCGGTCGGTAACGGCATCGTCGCGCGCAAACCGAACGCCAAAGTGGTTTATATGCACTCCGAGCGTTTTGTTCAGGACATGGTTAAAGCCTTGCAGAACAACGCCATTGAAGAGTTCAAACGTTACTACCGCTCCGTAGACGCCCTGCTGATCGATGATATTCAGTTCTTTGCTAATAAAGAGCGTTCTCAGGAAGAGTTCTTCCACACCTTTAATGCCCTGCTGGAAGGTAATCAGCAGATCATTCTGACATCGGATCGTTATCCGAAAGAGATCAATGGTGTTGAGGATCGTCTGAAATCCCGCTTCGGCTGGGGCCTGACGGTGGCGATCGAGCCGCCTGAGCTGGAAACCCGCGTGGCGATCCTGATGAAAAAGGCCGACGAAAACGACATTCGTCTGCCAGGTGAAGTCGCCTTCTTTATTGCCAAGCGTTTACGTTCAAACGTGCGTGAGCTGGAAGGGGCACTGAACCGCGTTATCGCCAATGCCAACTTTACCGGACGGGCGATCACCATCGATTTCGTGCGCGAAGCGCTGCGCGATCTGCTGGCTCTGCAGGAAAAACTGGTCACTATCGACAATATTCAAAAGACGGTGGCGGAGTACTACAAGATTAAGGTAGCGGATTTGCTGTCTAAACGCCGCTCCCGTTCGGTGGCGCGACCACGCCAGATGGCGATGGCGCTGGCGAAAGAGCTGACCAACCACAGCCTGCCGGAAATCGGCGATGCGTTTGGCGGCCGCGACCATACCACCGTGCTACATGCATGCCGTAAGATCGAGCAGTTGCGTGAAGAAAGCCATGATATCAAAGAAGATTTTTCCAATTTAATCAGAACATTATCCTCGTGACGCTATGAAATTTACCGTAGAACGTGAACATTTATTAAAACCGCTGCAACAGGTGAGCGGTCCCTTAGGTGGCCGTCCGACGCTGCCCATTCTCGGTAACCTGCTGCTTCAGGTTTCGGATGGCGCCTTGTCGCTGACCGGCACGGACCTTGAGATGGAAATGGTGGCGCGCGTTGCGCTAATTCAGCCGCATGACGCGGGTGCAACCACCGTTCCGGCACGTAAATTTTTTGATATCTGCCGCGGCCTGCCTGAAGGCGCGGAGATTGCGGTACAGCTGGAGGGTGACCGGATGCTGGTGCGCTCCGGGCGCAGCCGTTTCTCTCTGTCGACCCTGCCTGCAGCGGATTTCCCGAACCTTGATGACTGGCAGAGCGAAGTTGAATTTACCCTGCCGCAGGCGACCATGAAGCGTCTGATTGAAGCCACGCAGTTTTCCATGGCGCATCAGGATGTTCGCTACTACTTAAACGGCATGCTGTTTGAAACCGAAGGTGACGAACTGCGCACCGTTGCTACTGACGGACACCGCCTGGCGGTCTGTTCAATGCCGTTGGGCGAATCGCTGCCGAACCATTCGGTGATCGTGCCGCGTAAAGGGGTCATTGAGCTGATGCGCATGCTGGACGGCGGCGACACGCCGTTGCGCGTGCAGATTGGTAGCAATAATATTCGCGCTCACGTCGGTGATTTTATCTTCACATCGAAGCTGGTTGATGGCCGCTTCCCTGATTATCGCCGCGTATTGCCGAAGAACCCGGACAAGCACCTCGATGCCGGCTGCGATATTCTGAAGCAGGCTTTTGCCCGCGCGGCGATCCTCTCGAACGAGAAATTCCGCGGCGTGCGTCTGTATGTCAGTGAAAACCAGCTGAAAATTACCGCCAATAACCCGGAACAGGAAGAAGCGGAAGAGATTCTTGATGTTTCTTACTCCGGCAGCGAGATGGAAATCGGCTTTAACGTCAGCTACGTGCTGGATGTGCTGAATGCGCTGAAATGTGAAAACGTGCGTATTCTGCTGACCGATTCTGTTTCCAGCGTCCAGATTGAAGATGCGGCGTCACAATCGGCCGCCTACGTTGTCATGCCTATGAGATTGTAGAATCTGCAAAGGGGCTGGTTTACTTGCCATTTCGCCTTCCGGCAGTGCTCGAAATGCTCACGTACTTCGTGTACGCTCCGCTTTCTGCGCACTGGCGGTAGACGAACTGGCTGCGACACCCACGCCCCTTGAATGATGACGAGCTGATATGTCGCTATCCCGACTTCTAATCAAAGACTTCCGCAATATTGAAGATGCGGATCTCGCTTTATCCCCTGGCTTTAACTTCCTGGTGGGCGCCAACGGCAGCGGTAAAACCAGCGTACTGGAAGCTATCTATACGCTTGGCCACGGTCGGGCGTTTCGCAGTTTGCAAATCGGCCGGGTGATCCGCCACGAACAAGAGTCGTTTATTCTGCACGGACGTCTGCAGGGCGGCGAACGTGAGGTCTCCATCGGCCTGACCAAAGATAAGCAGGGCGACAGCAAGGTGCGGATTGACGGTACCGATGGCCACAAGGTGGCAGAGCTGGCGCACCTGATGCCGATGCAGCTGATTACGCCGGAAGGGTTTACTTTACTCAACGGCGGCCCCAAATACAGAAGAGCCTTCCTTGACTGGGGATGCTTTCACAATGAAGCCGGGTTCTTTAC
This sequence comes from Klebsiella sp. R390, assembly GCF_051131745.1. Lineage (NCBI taxonomy): Bacteria > Pseudomonadati > Pseudomonadota > Gammaproteobacteria > Enterobacterales > Enterobacteriaceae > Klebsiella > Klebsiella sp. R390. Next base: position 2,705,444 of record NZ_CP180445.1, read on the forward strand.
CGCCTGGAGCAACCTCAAGCGCCTGCTGAAGCAGCGTAATGCCGCGTTGCGCCAGGTGAGTCGCTATGCTCAGATACGGCCCTGGGATCAGGAACTGATTCCGCTGGCGGAACAAATCAGCCGTTGGCGTGCCGAATATAGCGCCGCTATCGTCGAAGACATGGCGGATACCTGTAAGCAGTTTTTACCTGAATTCTCTCTGGCCTTCTCCTTCCAGCGTGGCTGGGAGAAAGAAACGGATTACTCCGAGGTTCTTGAGCGAAATTTCGAGCGTGACCGCATGCTGACCTACACCGCCCACGGCCCGCACAAAGCTGATTTCCGCATTCGTGCCGATGGTGCGCCGGTCGAAGATACTTTGTCACGTGGGCAGCTTAAACTCCTGATGTGCGCGCTACGACTGGCGCAGGGAGAGTTTTTAACCCGCGAAAGCGGAAGACGCTGTCTGTATCTGATAGATGATTTTGCCTCGGAACTGGACGACGCAAGGCGCGGTTTGCTTGCCAGCCGCTTAAAAGCCACGCAGTCGCAGGTTTTCGTCAGCGCGATCAGCGCTGAACACGTAATGGACATGTCGGACAAAAATTCGAAGATGTTCACCGTGGAAAAGGGTAAAATAACGGATTAACCTAAGTTTAAATGAGCGAGAAACGTTGATGTCGAATTCTTATGACTCCTCCAGTATCAAAGTCCTGAAAGGGCTGGATGCGGTGCGTAAGCGCCCGGGTATGTATATCGGCGACACGGATGACGGCACCGGTCTGCACCACATGGTATTCGAGGTTGTGGATAACGCTATCGACGAAGCGCTCGCAGGTTACTGTAAAGATATCGTTGTCACCATCCATAGCGATAACTCTGTCTCCGTACAGGATGACGGGCGCGGTATTCCGACCGGTATTCACCCGGAAGAGGGCGTATCGGCGGCAGAAGTCATCATGACCGTCCTGCACGCAGGCGGTAAATTCGATGATAACTCTTATAAAGTTTCCGGCGGCCTGCACGGCGTAGGCGTTTCCGTGGTTAACGCCCTGTCGCAGAAGCTGGAGCTGGTTATTCAGCGCGACAATAAAGTTCACCGTCAGATCTATGCGCACGGCGTGCCACAGGCTCCGCTGGCAGTGACTGGTGAGACCGAAAAAACCGGCACCATGGTTCGTTTCTGGCCAAGCTATGAAACCTTCACCAACGTTATTGAATTCGAATACGAGATCCTGGCGAAACGTCTGCGTGAGCTGTCGTTCCTGAACTCCGGGGTGTCTATCCGCCTGCGCGACAAGCGTGACGGTAAAGAAGACCATTTCCACTACGAAGGCGGCATTAAGGCGTTCGTTGAGTATCTCAACAAGAACAAAACGCCGATCCACCCGAATATCTTCTATTTCTCCACCGAAAAAGACGGTATTGGCGTAGAAGTTGCGCTGCAGTGGAACGATGGCTTCCAGGAAAACATCTACTGCTTCACTAACAACATTCCGCAGCGCGACGGCGGTACTCACCTTGCGGGCTTCCGCGCGGCGATGACCCGTACTCTGAACGCCTACATGGACAAAGAAGGCTACAGCAAAAAAGCCAAAGTCAGCGCCACCGGCGATGATGCGCGCGAAGGCCTGATTGCCGTTGTCTCCGTGAAGGTGCCGGATCCGAAATTCTCCTCACAGACCAAAGACAAACTGGTCTCCTCCGAGGTGAAAACGGCGGTTGAACAGCAGATGAATGAACTGCTGAACGAATACCTGCTGGAAAATCCGTCTGACGCGAAAATCGTGGTGGGCAAAATTATCGATGCGGCCCGCGCTCGTGAAGCCGCACGTCGTGCACGTGAAATGACCCGTCGTAAAGGCGCGCTGGATCTGGCAGGCCTGCCGGGCAAACTGGCGGATTGTCAGGAACGTGACCCGGCGCTGTCCGAACTGTACCTCGTGGAAGGGGACTCCGCGGGCGGTTCTGCTAAGCAGGGCCGTAACCGTAAGAACCAGGCTATCCTGCCGCTGAAGGGTAAAATCCTCAACGTCGAGAAAGCCCGTTTCGACAAGATGCTCTCTTCTCAGGAAGTGGCGACGCTGATCACCGCCCTGGGCTGTGGTATCGGCCGTGACGAATACAACCCGGACAAGCTGCGTTACCACAGCATCATCATCATGACCGATGCGGACGTCGATGGCTCGCACATCCGTACGCTGCTGCTGACCTTCTTCTACCGTCAGATGCCGGAAATCGTTGAACGTGGTCATGTCTACATTGCCCAGCCGCCGCTGTACAAAGTGAAGAAAGGCAAGCAGGAACAGTACATCAAAGACGATGAAGCGATGGACCAGTACCAGATTTCTATCGCTCTGGATGGCGCGACCCTGCACACCAACGCCAGCGCTCCGGCACTGGCGGGCGAGCCGTTAGAAAAACTGGTGGCTGAATTCAATGGCACGCAGAAAATGATTGTTCGCATGGAACGTCGCTTCCCGAAATCGCTGCTGAAAGAGCTGATTTACCAGCCAACCCTGAACGAAGCCGACCTCTCTGATGAGCAGATCGTCACCCGTTGGGTGAACGCGCTGGTGAGCGATCTGAATGAAAAAGAGCAGCACGGTAGCCAGTGGAAGTTCGACATTCACGAAAATACCGAACTGCAGCTGTTCGAACCGATTATCCGCGTGCGTACCCACGGCGTAGACACTGACTATCCGCTGGATCACGAGTTTGTCACCGGTGGCGAATATCGTCGAATCTGTACCCTGGGTGAGAAACTGCGTGGGCTTATCGAAGACGACGCGTTTATCGAACGTGGCGAACGCCGTCAGCCGGTTGCCAGCTTTGAGCAGGCGCTGGAGTGGTTGGTTAAAGAGTCCCGTCGCGGCCTGTCTATCCAGCGCTATAAAGGTCTGGGCGAGATGAACCCGGATCAGCTGTGGGAAACCACCATGGATCCGGACAGCCGTCGCATGCTGCGCGTGACCGTGAAGGATGCGATTGCCGCCGACCAGCTGTTCACCACCCTGATGGGCGATGCCGTTGAACCACGCCGTGCCTTTATCGAAGAGAACGCCCTGAAAGCGGCGAATATCGATATTTAATCGTGGCGAAATGGTCATACTCAGGCCGCGCGTTCAGCGCGGCTTTTTTATGGGCGCTGCTCAGGATCCAGCGACATCACTGCCGGTAAGCGACTCACCAGCCTGTCGATAGCCATTCTCACTCTCAGTGGCAAATGCACCGTCTGTTGCCAGACCGCATGAACGGGGAAGCGCACATCCGCAGCCTGTTTGAACAGCGGGACCAGTTTTCTATTCTGCAGGTCCTGGCGTACCATCCAGCAGGGCAACCATGCAATGCCGTGTCCGGCCAGCGCGGCGTCGCAAATCGCTTGTAAATCATCCATATTCAATGATGACCGGGGCACGATTGTGTGCGGCATCCCTTCGCTGTCCGCAAGTTGCCAGGGCAAAACCCGGCCGGCGCGCAGATAGTTAATGGCCGAATGCTGGTGTAAATCGGCAACGGTTTGTGGCTGGCCGTGATTCATCAGATAATCCGGCGCGGCGCACAGGACCATTCTGTGTTCCCCCAGCTTTCTGGCGGCCAGCACGGTGCTGTCAGCTAGTGCACCATTGCGTACCGCCATATCAAACCCTTCCTCGACGAGATCCACCACCCGGTCGCTGAATGACATTTCCAGCTCAAGCCCAGGATGCTCCTGTGCCAGCCCGATTAACAGCGGTGCGATGCACTGACGACCAAACAGCATGGGCATTGCGACACGCAGGCGACCACGCACCTGTTGTTTCCCGGTTTCCAGCAGTGATTCGGCACCACGAATCTCCTCCAGCGCGCGCAGGCAGTGCTCATAAAACAGGGCGCCGCTATCTGTCAGACTTTGGCTGCGTGTTGTGCGGTGAAACAGACGCACCTCCAGCCGCTCTTCAAGCCGGGCGATACTCTTGCCCACCGCCGAACGCGATAAGTGCAGGCGGACTGCTGCCTGAGCAAAACTCCCCGCCTCAACGGCGGCCACAAAAACGGGAATATCCTTCAGCGTATCGGTCATGGATTGTATCGGTTAGGGAGCCAATGATGGGAAAAGTTATCGCCACTGGCGACAACAAGTCAACGCTAAACTATCGCTACTGAAGCTCTTTTGATGGCAGGAGAAAAACGATGACAGAGATAATGCAACGCTGGTCTATGAACGCCCTCGGGCGCGAGAATCTCAGACTCATTCAGGAGCCTGTTCCCCAGCCTGGCCCCGGTGAAGTACGCGTGCGCGTGAACGCCGTCGCGCTTAACTATCGCGATAAAATGGTTATTGAAGGCACCATGCCGATTTCGCTTTCCTTCCCCTTTACGCCAGCGTCGGATATGGCGGGCGTGGTGGAGAGTACGGGGGCGGGGGTGACGCGTCTTAAATCGGGCGATCGCGTTATCTCGACCTTCTTCCCTGAGTGGGTCGACGGTAGGCCAACCGCGGACGCACGCCACTTGCCTTATAAAACGCTTGGCGGTTACTTCCAGGGCATGCTGGCCGAATACGTGATTGTGAATGAAAACTGGCTGGTGGCTGCTCCGGAAACGCTGGATGACGCTGAGGCCAGCACCTTACCCTGCGCAGGGCTGACCGCATGGTTCGCGCTGGTGGAACGCGGGAATTTACGCGCCGGCCAATCGGTGCTGGTGCAAGGTACAGGGGGTGTCGCGATTTTCGCTCTGCAAATTGCAAAAGCACAGGGGGCAGAGGTTTTTGTCACCTCCGGTAGCGATGAAAAACTGGTGCAGGCTAAAAAGCTCGGTGCCGATCATGGCATTAACCGGCTCAAAGGTGATTGGGCCGAAGGGATATACCAACTCACCGACGATCGCGGCATCGACCATATTATCGAAACCGTTGGTGGGGAGAACCTGAGGCATTCCCTGCGAGCTGTTGCTGTTCATGGTCGCATCTCGGTAATTGGCGTTCTGGGCGGGAGTGAAATCTCGCTGCCAGCCAGCGAACTGTTGCTGAAATCGCCAGTTATTCAAGGGATTGGGGTTGGGCACCGCCGCGCGCTGGAAGACTTCGTCCGCGCCGTTGATGCCACTGGGTTAAAACCGGTGATCGAGCAGCGCTACCGCTTTAACCAGCTTGAACAGGCACTTCAACACATCGATCGCGGTGCGTTTGGCAAAATCGTCCTCACCCGCGAGTGAGTCATGGTTCCCCAGGACTGGCGTAAAAGGGGTGTTTTTGCTGCGCAATGTAGCTCTATTTTTGCGGGCTTAATCGCGTTAGCATGAGGTAGCACTCATTTATCCTGGGGATCTCATGGCTATCAAACTTATTGCAATCGATATGGACGGCACGCTGCTGCTGCCTGACCATACCATCTCTCCTGCGGTTAAAGCGGCGATTGCCGCAGCACGCGCACGTGGCGTCAACGTGGTGCTGACCACCGGGCGTCCGTATGCCGGGGTTCACAGCTATCTGAAAGAACTGCAGATGGAACAGCCGGGAGACTACTGCATCACCTACAACGGTGCGCTGGTACAGAAAGCGAGCGACGGCAGCACCGTGGCGCAAACGGCGCTGAGCTATGACGACTATCGCTATCTTGAGCAGCTCTCCCGTGACGTGGGGTCACATTTTCATGCCCTTGACCGCAACACGCTGTATACCGCCAACCGCGATGTAAGCTACTACACGGTGCATGAATCCTATGTCGCGACGATCCCGCTGGTCTTCTGCGAAGCCGAAAATATGGATCCGAATATCCAGTTACTGAAAGTTATGATGATCGATGAGCCGGCGATCCTCGACCAGGCCATCGCCCGTATCCCGGCAGAAGTGAAAGAGAAATATACCGTGCTGAAAAGCGCGCCATACTTCCTCGAAATCCTCGATAAACGCGTCAATAAAGGGACCGGCGTGAAATCGCTGGCCGACGCGCTGAATATCAAGCAGGACGAGATTATGGCGATTGGCGATCAGGAAAATGACATTGCGATGATTGAGTTCGCGGGCGTCGGTGTGGCGATGGATAACGCCATTCCTACGGTGAAAGAAGCCGCAAACTTTATTACTAAATCGAACCTGGAAGATGGTGTCGCCTGGGCGATTGAGAAGTACGTGTTATCCTGACCGAACTTTCAGGCCCGGCAGCTCCGGGCCTGAAAAACCTCTTATGGTGCGTAAAATGAATCACTTAGGTCTTTTTTTTGCACTGAAAGGGGGAAATCCGCACATATCCCTTCCCCTAATGACGACGAATTCTATAAGCTTTCCTGCTTAACGTTTGACGACCCATTTCTGCTCCGAAAGAGTCTGGCTGGATGCCAGCTATACTCAAATTCGACGCTATCTAGCTTTGTTGGCCGTCACCATTTTTTATCTCTGGAGAGCATCGTTGTTGAGCACGCTGCGTAGCGTCATTCTGTGTTGCATTACATGCTCATTTATCGGGCAGGTTCAGGCGCAGGCCCTTAATCGGGAGCAGATCGATGACTGGCTAAAACAGCTGGGCGCGAGCGACAAATTTGATGCCTCCAAAGGTATCGACTGGGGCGTGATGCCAGGCCCGTTTTATACACCGGAATTAGGCCTGGGGATCGGAACCGCGGTGGTTGGTATGTACCGGCCCGATCCCAATGACACCCTTAGTCAGAACTCAACCTTAACGCTCAGTGGCTACGCCAGCTCTACTGGAGCCTTCGGTGTCAGCGTCAAGAATTACGCCTTTTTTGCTGACGATCGCTGGCGTATTTTTCTTGAAGGCTCTCTGGCCAATACGCCGACCTATTATTGGGGTCAGGGCTTTGCCGCTGCAGATAATGATGGCGGCAAAGAGAAATATACCGCTCAGGTGCTGACGCTGCGGCCCACGGTTTATCGCCAGCTGGTGGACAACGTCTATTTTGGCGTTGGCTGGTCGCTGGCGGCCCAGAATGCCGATGAAGTGGACCGGGAAGATCTGCCGAAAATAGAAAGCACCCCTCAAGGGCCATCGGTCTTCAGTTCTGGTGTCAGTATCGATTTAACCTGGGACGATCGCGATTTTGTCCCCAACCCGCGTCAGGGGCAGTACGCCAACCTGCGGTATACCCACTACGCGCCGGGCCTTGGGAGCGACACCCGATTTGACGAATTCCATCTGCACTACAGCCGCTATACCGCGCTCAGTGACAAAAGCGTGCTGGCCTGGGAGGCCGACGGGGTCTTTACCCAGGGCGATGTGCCGTGGAGCATGCTTCCGCTGCTCGGCAGCGATGAACGTATGCGTGGCTATTATCAGGGGCGCTATCGCGATAAAAACGTGTTCAGCTCGCAGCTGGAATATCGCCGTCAGCTAACCTGGCGTCATGGCATTGTTGCCTGGGTGGGCGCCGGAACGATGGGGCCGTCGATGGATACGCTCAATGATGGCCGCTGGCTACCGACGGCGGGCGTTGGCTATCGTTTTGAATTCAAACCTAAGGTGAATATCCGCCTCGACTATGGCATTGGCAAAGGCAGCAGCGGCTTTTACTTCCAGGTCGGCGAGGCCTTCTGACCGCCATTTCCCACCGTTCTTCTGATTCCCCCTTCCGACAGCGCTCTCCAGATGCGCTGTTTTTTTACCTCATCAATTGTTCTTTTTGTGATCTAAATTGTAGTACAACATTATCAATTGGTACTACTATCTGTCTCATCAGATAAATAAAGGTGTCATGTTTGTACTGCAAAGGTGAGGCGAAAACCGCCAGTCAGAGTAAAGTAAGGCGACGTCATCTCTTAAAGGACATGCCATGAACCTGACCAAAACCGACCGCATCATCATGACGCTGGGCCGCCAGATTGTTGGGGGCAAATACGTTCCCGGTTCCGCGCTGCCGGCAGAGGCCGAGCTGTGTGAAGAGTTTGAAACCTCGCGCAATATCATTCGCGAAGTGTTTCGTTCGTTGATGGCGAAACGGCTGATTGAAATGAAACGCTATCGCGGTGCGTTTGTCGCGCCGCGTAACCACTGGAATTACCTGGATACCGAAGTCCTGCAGTGGGTACTGGAACACGATTATGACCCGCGCCTGATTGGCGCTATGAGCGAAGTACGAAATCTGGTGGAGCCGGCTATCGCCCGTTGGGCGGCAGAACGGGCAACCTCCAGCGATCTGGCGCAAATAGAAGAAGCGCTTAACGACATGATCGCCAATAACCAGGACCGTGATGCGTTTAACGAAGCCGATATTCGTTATCACGAGGCGGTACTGCAATCGGTCCATAACCCGGTGCTCCAGCAACTGACGGTAGCCATCAGCTCGTTACAGCGAGCGGTGTTTGAACGGACCTGGATGGGCGATGAGGGCAATATGCCGAAAACGCTCCAGGAACATAAGGCGCTGTTTGATGCCATCCGGCATCAGGACAGTGAAGCGGCAGAGCAGGCGGCGCTCACGATGATCGCCAGCTCAACACGAAGGCTGAAGGAAATCACATGATATCTCGCTACATCGCAATAGACTGGGGTTCGACCAATCTTCGCGCCTGGCTTTATCAGGGCGACAAATGCCTGGAGAGCAGGCAATCAGAAGCAGGCGTCACCCGCCTGAATGGCAAATCCCCGGCCGCGGTGTTGAGTGAGATAACCGAAAGCTGGCGCGAAGGCGCCACTCCGGTAGTGATGGCGGGAATGGTCGGCAGCAATGTCGGCTGGAAGGTTGCTCCCTACCTGCCAGTTCCCGTCCATTTTTCAGCAATTGGCCAGCAGTTAACCGCTGTTGGCGACAACATATGGATTATTCCCGGGCTGTGCGTCTCTGAGGATAACAATCACAACGTCATGCGTGGCGAAGAGACCCAGCTGCTCGGAGCCCGGGCGCTTGCCCCTTCTTCTGTCTATGTAATGCCCGGCACCCACTGCAAATGGGTGCAGGCAGACCGCCAGCAAATCCACCATTTCCGCACCGTAATGACCGGTGAACTTCACCACCTGCTGCTGAGCCACTCGCTGATCGGCGCCGGGCTGCCATCGCAAGTTGCGGCGCCAGAAGCGTTTCACGCCGGACTTGAACGCGGGCTGGCCTCGCCTGACCTGCTGTCCCAGCTGTTTGAAGTCCGGGCGGCGCACGTCCTGGGGGCACTCCCGCGCGAACAGGTGAGCGAGTTTCTTTCCGGGCTGCTGATTGGCGCGGAAGTCGCCACCCTCAGCGAGCGCTTTGCCGGGCAGCAGGCGATCACGCTGGTTGCCGGAGCGGCGCTGACCGCCCGCTACGTTCAGGCGTTTCATGCCATGGGGCGCGATGTCGCCACCATTGACGGCGATACGGCATTTCAGGCTGGCATACGCTTCCTGATCGAGTCCGCCCCTGTGCTGGCGACCCGCGCAGCGGAATGATTTTGTGTAACTAAGGAGCATCGCATATGCAGTGGCAAACTACGCTTCCGCTGATCGCAATTCTGCGCGGCGTCACGCCGGAAGAGGCATTGGCGCACGTTGGCGCGGTGATTGACGCCGGGTTCGACGCCGTTGAGATCCCGCTGAATTCCCCTCGCTGGCAGCAGAGCATTCCGGCCGTTGTCGAGGCCTTTGGCTCACGGGCGCTGATTGGCGCAGGCACCGTACTCCAGCCGGAGCAGGTTGATGAACTGGCAAAAATGGGCTGCCGGCTGATCGTGACGCCGAATATTCAGGCCGAGGTGATTCGCCGCGCGGTGGGCTACGGCATGACCGTCTGCCCGGGCTGTGCCACGGCGACGGAAGCATTTACCGCCCTGGATGCCGGTGCGCAGGCGCTGAAAGTGTTCCCCTCATCCGCTTTTGGTCCGGAGTACATCAAGGCGCTGAAAGCCGTGTTACCGCCTGACGTGCCGGTGTTCGCCGTGGGCGGCGTGACGCCAGAGAATCTGGCGCAATGGATAAAGGCCGGTTGTGCCGGCGCCGGGCTGGGTAGCGATCTGTATCGTGCCGGGCAGTCCGTCGAAAGGACCGTACAGCAGGCGACAGCATTTGTTAAAGCGTATCGAGAGGCAGTGCTATGAAAATAACCAAACTCACCACGTACCGTTTACCTCCGCGTTGGATGTTCCTGAAAATTGAAACCGATGAGGGCGTCGTTGGCTGGGGCGAACCGGTCATTGAAGGGCGCGCGCGTACCGTCGAAGCGGCGGTCCACGAGCTGAGCGACTATCTCATCGGTCAGGATCCGGCGCGTATTAACGACCTGTGGCAGGTGATGTACCGCGCCGGATTTTATCGTGGCGGCCCGATTCTGATGAGCGCGATTGCCGGGATCGATCAGGCATTGTGGGATATCAAAGGCAAGGTGTTGAACGCGCCGGTGTGGCAGCTGATGGGCGGTCTGGTGCGCGATAAAATCAAAGCCTACAGCTGGGTAGGGGGCGATCGTCCAGCAGAAGTGATTGACGGTGTTAAAAAGCTGCGTGCCATCGGCTTTGATACCTTCAAATTAAACGGCTGTGAAGAGATGGGCGTCATCGATAATTCTCGTGCGGTCGATGCTGCGGTGAATACCGTCGCGCAAATTCGCGAAGCCTTCGGCAGCGATATTGAATTTGGCCTCGATTTTCATGGCCGCGTCAGCGCGCCAATGGCCAAAGTCTTAATTAAAGAGCTGGAACCCTATCGTCCGTTATTTATTGAAGAACCGGTGCTGGCGGAGCAGGCTGAATATTATCCGAAGCTGGCAGCGCAAACCCATATTCCTATTGCGGCCGGGGAACGGATGTTCTCGCGATTCGAATTTAAGCGGGTGCTGGAAGCCGGCGGCCTGGCGATTTTACAGCCGGACCTGTCGCATGCGGGCGGTATTACCGAATGCTATAAAATTGCCGGAATGGCGGAAGCCTACGATGTGGCCTTGGCACCGCACTGCCCGTTGGGACCGATCGCGCTGGCAGCCTGCCTGCACATTGATTTCGTTTCACGCAATGCGGTACTCCAGGAGCAGAGTATGGGCATTCACTACAACAAGGGCGCGGAACTGCTCGACTTTGTGAAAAACAAAGAAGACTTCAACATGGAAGGCGGCTTCTTTAAACCGCTCATGAAACCGGGCCTCGGCGTGGAAATCGATGAGGCGCGGGTAATTGAGCTCAGTAAAAATGCGCCGGACTGGCGTAATCCTTTGTGGCGACATGCGGATGGTTCCGTCGCGGAATGGTAAATGTGCGTCATATTTCGCACTGGTGAGGCGTTGGCTGCGTTTTCTTACCCCGGTCACATACTTTAGTATGCCCCAGGGGATGCGAAAAACTTGCCGCTTTTCCCCAGCACGAACTATTTAGCGCATTGCAGTCAGGTTATTAATAAAAATTTTAAACACACCCTCTGTAAACTACAGGGCATGGTGAGCGGCTTCGCTATGCCCAAAATCTGGAGACAGATTACGATGGATATTTCAGTTACCGCTGTAAAACCCGGGCGTCGCCGTTATTTGACGCTCATTATGATCTTTATTACCGTCGTTATTTGCTATGTCGACCGCGCTAATCTGGCCGTGGCATCCGTCCATATTCAGGAAGAATTTGGTATCACCAAAGCGCAAATGGGTTATGTATTTTCGGCATTTGCCTGGCTGTATACGCTCTGCCAGATCCCGGGCGGCTGGTTCCTTGACCGTGTGGGTTCGCGTCTGACCTACTTTATTGCCATTATGGGCTGGTCGGTGGCGACATTATTCCAGGGGTTTGCCACCGGTCTGATGTCGCTGATCGGCCTGCGGGCGATTACCGGGATCTTTGAGGCTCCGGCCTTCCCGACCAATAACCGCATGGTTACCAGTTGGTTCCCGGAACATGAACGCGCCTCTGCCGTTGGCTTTTACACCTCCGGGCAGTTTGTCGGGCTGGCGTTCCTTACTCCGCTGCTGATTTGGATCCAGGAGATGCTGAGCTGGCACTGGGTATTTATTGTGACCGGGGGCATCGGCATTGTCTGGTCGCTGATCTGGTTTAAGGTCTACCAGCCGCCGCGTCAGACCAAAAATATCAGCAAAGCCGAGCTGGATTACATCCGTGATGGCGGTGGCCTGGTGGATGGCGATGCGCCGGTGAACAAAGCATCCCGCCAACCGTTAACCAAAGCGGACTGGAAGCTGGTCTTCCACCGTAAGCTGGTGGGCGTTTATATCGGGCAGTTCGCAGTAGCGTCCACGCTGTGGTTCTTCCTGACCTGGTTCCCGAACTACCTGACGCAGGAAAAAGGCATCACCGCGCTGAAAGCCGGTTTTATGACCACGGTGCCGTTCCTGGCCGCCTTTGTCGGCGTGCTGCTCTCGGGATGGCTGGCGGACCGGCTGGTGAAAAAAGGCTTCTCGCTGGGCGTGGCGCGTAAAACGCCGATTATCTGTGGTCTGCTGATCTCAACCTGCATTATGGGCGCGAACTACACCAACGATCCGGTGTGGATCATGGTGCTGATGGCGCTGGCATTCTTCGGTAACGGTTTTGCATCGATTACCTGGTCGCTGGTTTCGTCCCTGGCCCCAATGCGCCTGATTGGCCTGACCGGTGGGGTATTTAACTTTATTGGTGGCCTCGGCGGTATCACCGTGCCGCTGGTGATCGGTTATCTGGCACAGGATTACGGATTTGCCCCGGCGCTGACCTACATCGCGGTGATTGCGCTGATCGGCGCGCTTTCCTACATCCTGCTGGTGGGCGATGTTAAACGTGTAGGCTAAACCTGCGTGATGCTATGCCCTGATGAGATGGTTGTTCATCAGGGTATATACCCGTCATACTTCAAGTTGCATGTGCGTTGGCTGTCCTCGCTCACCCCAGTCACTTACTTGAGTAAGCTCCTGGGGATTTCCTGCGTTGCCGCGTGATTCGGCCTATGGCCTCACCCCTTCGAGGCCAGCGCAAGCGCTGTTCAATTCGTCTTCGCCTCTTGTCCTGCAACTCGAATTATTTAGGGTATTCCATGAAGCAAGTCACTTTTTCTGCACGTAATCATCAGCTTACCAACACTCGCACCTGGACGGCGGATAGCCAGTGGCTGGTCTTTGATGTTCGACCGTCAGGTGCGTCTTTTACCGGTGAAACCATTGAACGCGTCAATGTGCAAACCGGCGTCGTCGAAACGCTTTACCGCGCCGACCATGGCGCCCATGTTGGCGTCGTCACCGTACATCCATCGGCCGATAAATATGTCTTTATCCACGGCCCCGAACACCCGGATGAACACTGGCAATACGATTTCCACCATCGTCGCGGCGTGGTGACGTCTCAGGGAGAGACGCACAATCTTGACGCGATGGATATCACTGCCCCCTATACGCCCGGCGCGTTGCGCGGCGGCAGCCACGTCCATGTTTTCAGCCCGGACGGACAAGCAGTTAGCTTTACCTACAACGACCATGTACTTCACGAACGCTCAGCCGCGCTGGATCTGCGTAACGTTGGCGTCGCGGTGCCCTATGGCCCGGTTATGCCACAGGGGCAGCATCCGCGGGAATATGGCGGTAGCCACTGGTGCGTGCTGGTGAGCCGAACCACGCCAACGCCCGTGCCGGGCAGCGACGAGATTAACCGTGCGTACGAAGAGGGCTGGGTGGGAAACCATGCGCTGGCGTTTATTGGCGATACGCTATCGCTCAAGGGTGAAAAAATCCCGGAGCTGTTCATTGTGTCATTGCCGATGAGCGAACAGGGCTGGAAGCAGGCAGGAGACGCGCCGCTGGCGGGTACTGACGCCACTCTACCGGCCCCGCCAGCCGGGGTGATGCAACGTCGTTTAACCTTTACTCATCAGCGCCGCTATCCGGGCCTGGCAACAACGCCGCGTCATTGGGTACGGGCCAATCCACAGGCGACGCAGATAGCCTTTTTGATGCGGGATCAGGCGGGAGTCGTTCAGCTGTGGCTGATTTCGCCACAGGGCGACAATCTGCGTCAGCTCACCCATAACGTGAATGATATTCAATCGGCCTTTAACTGGCACCCGTCAGGGGAATGGCTTGGGTTCGTGCTGGATAACCGCGTGGCTATCTGCCATGCCCAAAGTGGGGAAATTTCATTTTTGACTGCCGATCATGAAAATCCACCGTCAGCGGATGCTGTGGTGTTTTCACCGGACGGGAAGCATCTTGCCTGGATGCAGGAGACGGGCGGCTATCGTCAGCTGTGGATAACTGACGTCGCGTTTTAAATCAGGGTAATGGCATGTCTGCTGGCGGGATCGCTGAGTTGGTCGCCAGCGACGCTTTCTCGCTTTTCTCGACGCGTGATTTTATCGAACTGTCGGTGCGGAACATATCCCACGGCAGCAGCAAGGTGTCCATCACCGCAGTAAAGGGCATATCCAGCGCCACCAGGGATTTGGTGCCCCAGTTGGCATCTTCGTTACCTAGCATCTGCGCACTGGCACGGGTTCCCGGATAGGTGCCTTCCTTACCGCCAGTATGTGACATCACGCTGGAGCAACCGCTTAAACCCACAACTCCGCTGAACAGTAACAGCTTTAACAGACCGCTTTTCATCATTCTTCCATCGTAGTATCGGGCATTGAGATAACCTTCACATCGGTTATATCGAGCCATCCCGAGAATGCCTAGCGTTATTGCGCCGCACTGTGGCAGCCATCGCATTTTGCCTTTTGTGCTTTCCACCCAGTCTAAGCAATCAGCAGGAAACTGCAAAAAAAATTGGTTTCTCGCGCTTGAAAACGTCGGGATAAACCACATTTTAAGAATGTGACCCGATAAGGAGTACGCCTGCGGGGTATTCCGGGTAATAACGACCTGTCCATGATGGAAGGTCAACCACTCTCGCTGATTTCAGGAGCTATTTGTTATGCGTAATTTCGATCTTTCTCCGCTGTATCGTTCTGCTATTGGTTTTGACCGCCTGTTTAATCTTTTAGAAAACAACCAGAGCCAGAGCAATGGTGGCTACCCTCCGTACAACGTTGAGCTGGTAGATGAAAACCATTACCGCATTGCTATCGCCGTGGCCGGTTTCGCCGAGAGCGAGCTGGAGATCACCGCGCAGGATAATCTGCTGATTGTTAAAGGCGCCCACGCGGACGAGCAGAAAGAACGTACCTATCTTTATCAGGGCATTGCGGAGCGCAACTTTGAGCGCAAATTCCAGATCGCGGAAAACATCCATATCCGCGGCGCAAACCTGGTAAACGGCCTGCTGTACATCGAACTGGAACGCGTGATCCCAGAAGCGGACAAACCGCGTCGTATCGAAATTAACTAAGTCGTTTGGGCCGCATGCGCTGCGGCCCGATAACAACCCAAATATGCCTGCCGTCAGGGGGCACATGCGAATCCACGGGATTTGCAGATATTCACTCGCTTCTTAGAAGGAGAAACACCTATGCGTAACTACGATTTATCCCCGCTGCTGCGTCAATGGATCGGTTTTGACAAACTGGCCAACGCGCTTCAAACCACCAGCGAAAGCCAGAGCTTCCCGCCGTACAACATTGAAAAAAGTGACGATAACCATTATCGAATCACCCTTGCACTAGCAGGGTTCCGGCAGGAAGATCTGGATATTCAGCTGGAAGGGACGCGCCTGAGCGTGAAAGGGACGCCGCAGCAGGCTGACAAAGAGACAAAATGGCTGCATCAAGGGCTGGTTAGCCAGGCCTTTAGCTTGAGCTTCACCCTGGCAGAAAATATGGAAGTCTCCGGCGCCACGTTCAATAACGGGCTGCTGCACATTGAGTTAACCCGTAACGAGCCGGAAGTGGTTATCCCGCAGCGCATCGAAATTAGCGAGCGCCCGGCACTCAACAGCTAATGCCACTACTCCCTATAACGCCCCGATTTTCGGGGCTTTTTTTTGCGCGCTAATTCCGAAGATTCATGACTAAGCCAGCGCTCTACGTCGTTCCGATGACCTGCTGATTATTGTGCGCCAGGCTGCATACAGACCCTGAGGCTTAAGCCATAATCCCTGATGTTGATGGTGTTATTCACAGGGAGCAGGCGATGAGTGATATAGCATTGACCGTCAGCGTACTGGCGCTGGTGGCGGTTGTCGGCTTGTGGATCGGCAGTGTCAAAATCCGCGGTGTCGGATTTGGTATTGGCGGTGTGCTGTTTGGCGGCATAATCGTTGGCCACTTTGTGGATCAGGCGGGGATTGCTCTCAGCAACCCGATGCTCCATTTCATTCAGGAATTTGGCCTGATCCTCTTCGTGTATACCATCGGTATTCAGGTGGGGCCGGGGTTCTTCGCCTCGCTTCGCGTCTCCGGGCTGCGGCTCAACCTCTTCGCTATCCTGATCGTCATCCTCGGCGGGCTGGTCACCGCCATACTGCACAAACTCTTTCAGATCCCACTGCCGGTGGTGCTGGGGATTTTTTCCGGGGCGGTGACCAATACCCCTGCGCTCGGGGCCGGGCAGCAGATTCTGCGCGACCTTGGTGTACCGTTGGACGTGGTCGATCAGATGGGGATGAGCTACGCCATGGCCTATCCGTTCGGCATCTGCGGGATTTTGCTGACCATGTGGCTGGTGCGCCTGTTCTTTCGCATTAACGTTGAAAAAGAAGCCCAACAGTTTGATGAAAGCAGTGGCAACGGCCACTCGACGCTGCAAACCATCAACGTCCGCGTTGAGAACCCCAACCTGAATAATATGGCGATTCAGGATGTGCCGATGCTCAATAGCGATAAGCTGATTTGTTCTCGCCTTAAGCGCGATGAGCTGCTGATGGTGCCGGCGCCGACCACCCTTATTCAGACCGGTGATCTCCTGCACCTGGTGGGGCATCCGGCGGATTTACATAATGCACAGCTGGTCATCGGGATGGAGGTATCGACCTCCCTATCAACCCGTGGTACCGACCTGAAAGTTGAACGAGTGGTGGTGACCAACGAGAAAGTGCTCGGCAAGCGCATCCGCGATCTGCATTTTAAACAGCGCTATGACGTGGTGATTTCTCGCCTCAATCGTGCCGGGGTGGAACTGGTGGCCAGCAGCCACGCCAGCCTGCAGTTTGGCGATATCCTCAACCTGGTGGGGCGCCCGGAAGCGATTGATGCGGTTGCCGCTGAACTGGGCAACGCGCAGCAAAAACTGCAGCAGGTGCAGATGCTGCCGGTCTTTATCGGTATTGGTCTGGGGGTGCTGCTTGGCTCAGTGCCGCTGTTTATTCCCGGCTTCCCGGTAGCGTTGAAGCTGGGGCTGGCCGGCGGGCCGCTGATTATGGCGCTGATCCTCGGGCGAATCGGCAGTATCGGCAAGCTCTACTGGTTTATGCCGCCGAGCGCCAACCTCGCGCTCCGCGAACTGGGGATCGTGCTGTTCCTGGCGGTGGTTGGGCTGAAGTCCGGCGGTGATTTTGTCGCTACGCTGACGGAAGGCGACGGGGTCAGCTGGATTGCCTACGGCATTTTTATCACCGCGATTCCGCTGCTGACGGTGGGGATTCTGGCGCGATTGCTGATGAAGATGAACTATCTGACCCTGTGCGGCATGCTGGCCGGTTCGATGACCGACCCGCCGGCGTTGGCTTTTGCCAACAACCTGCACGCCACCAGCGGCGCGGCGGCGCTGTCTTATGCCACGGTCTACCCGCTGGTGATGTTTTTACGCATTATCACGCCGCAGCTACTGGCCGTGTTGTTCTGGGGGATGAGTTAGCGGGGTATCCAGGTGGGCGCGCCGCAGATGGTAGTCCACCTGATATTCGCTGGCGTTACGGAACATCACCGAATAGTTGAGAAACTCGCCGCTGTCGCTATAAGACAGAGAGGTAATACGCAGCAGCGGCGTCTGCTCCTGCACGTTCATCGACCGGGCCAGCTGCTTGTCCGCAAGAACCGGCGTCAGGCTCTCGTAGTTACCGCTGATGGTTATCCCGCACTCTTTCTCAATGTAATCAAATTTCGACCCCTCCAGGTGGACCAGCGACAGGTTGCGGAACAGCTTGACTGGCATATAGCTGTCTTCCAGCATCAGCGGTTTTCCGTCCACGTAGCGCACCCGGCGCGAGAAGTAGATCCGTTCGTTAATCTGGATGCGCAGCTGGCTGGCGATAGCCGGTGGTGCCGGCATCACTTCGAAGATCAACACCTGGCTCACCACCTCCTTGCCCTGTTTATGCAGCACTTCTGCAAGCCCGGTGAGGTTGGTGGTCTCGTGGTGCACGTCTTTGCGGGCGACATAGGTACCTGAGCCATGACGGCGCACCACCAGCCCCCAGCTAATCAGCAGTGCGATCGCCTTACGGATGGTCATCCGCGCCACGCCGAACTCTTCCGCCAGCTTTTTCTCACCCGGTAGCGGACTGCCGATATTGAAATCGGAGGAATTCAGCCGAAGGCGCAATCTGTCTGCAATGGATTTGTAGATCACCAGTAGACCTCTGTCCCGCTTTTTTAACGGTGTGTGAATGGATGAAGGTAGTTAAAAAATACATGTAATACATCAACTTATTAGATGGTGTTCGCAACGCTATCGTAGGCGTTATTCATCATGTCTATTTTTAACACCAAAAGTAGACAACATTGCTGTAATTAAAACCATGAAAGCGATCACGAATCGCACCGCCATTGCATGTCGCCAGTCCAGTAAATTCCTATTCTCGCTTTAGGCCGATACTCAAGACAAATAAGGCCTCTTACCCTACTGGTTGCTCTATGAGGATTTTAAAATGCTCAGTCAAATACAACGTTTTGGCGGCGCCATGTTTACCCCGGTTTTACTCTTTCCTTTCGCCGGGATCGTGGTCGGTATTGCCATTATGCTGCGCAACCCGATGTTCGTCGGTGAAGCGCTGACCGCTCCTGATAGTTTATTTGCGCAAATTGTTCACATTATTGAAGAAGGCGGCTGGACAGTATTTCGTAATATGCCGCTGATTTTTGCCGTTGGCTTACCTATTGGTCTTGCAAAGCAGGCTCAGGGCCGTGCCTGTCTGGCTGTGCTGGTGAGTTTCCTGACCTGGAACTACTTCATTAATGCCATGGGGATGACCTGGGGGCATTTTTTCGGCGTCGACTTTTCGGCTGACCCGACCGCCGGAAGTGGCCTGACGATGATTGCCGGTATTAAAACACTGGATACCAGTATTATCGGGGCGATCGTTATTTCCGGGATCGTCACGGCACTTCATAACCGCTATTTTGATAAACCACTACCGGTTTTCCTCGGTATTTTCCAGGGCTCCTCGTTTGTCGTTATTGTGGCCTTCCTGGCGATGATCCCCTGTGCCTGGTTAACGTTATTGGGTTGGCCAAAAGTACAGATGGGCATTGAATCTCTGCAGGCGTTTTTACGCTCGGCCGGGGCGCTGGGAGTCTGGGTCTATATTTTCCTTGAGCGCATTCTGATCCCGACCGGTTTACATCACTTTGTCTACGGACCGTTTATTTTCGGCCCCGCGGTGGTAGAAGGCGGAATCCAGGTGTACTGGGCGCAGCATCTGCAGGAATTCAGCCAGAGCACCGAACCGCTGAAAGCCCTGTTCCCGGAAGGCGGTTTCGCCCTGCACGGTAACTCCAAGGTCTTTGGTTCCGTCGGGATTGCGCTGGCGCTCTACTTTACCGCCGCACCTGAAAACCGCGTCAAGGTGGCCGGTCTGCTGATCCCGGCGACGCTGACCGCGATGCTGGTGGGGATTACCGAGCCGCTGGAGTTCACCTTCCTGTTTATCTCTCCGCTGCTGTTTGCTGTCCATGCGGTGCTGGCAGCGACCATGGCGACGGTGATGTATATGTGCGGGGTCGTCGGTAACTTTGGCGGCGGTCTGCTGGACCAGTTCCTGCCACAAAACTGGATCCCCATGTTCCATAACCACGCTTCGATGATGTTCATCCAGATCGGCATCGGGGTGTGCTTCACCGCCATTTACTTCGTTATCTTCCGCGCCCTGATATTGCATTTCAACCTGAAGACACCGGGCCGCGAAGAGAGCGAAATAAAACTCTACAGCAAAGCGGATTATCAGGCGGCGCGCGGCAAGACCAGCGCGGCAGGCGCCACGGAATCCAAATTAGGCCAGGCCGCAGGTTTCCTGCAGGCGCTGGGCGGCGCGAGCAACATTGAAAGCGTCAACAACTGCGCCACCCGGCTGCGTATCACGCTGGTTGATATGGCGAAAACACAAAGCGACGACGTCTTTAAAGCGCTGGGCGCGCACGGGGTCGTGCGGCGCGGCAACGGGATTCAGGTCATCGTTGGCCTGCATGTTCCCCAGGTTCGCGACCAGCTGGAATCGCTGATGAAAGATTCTCTACAGACCGAACACACCACCATGACGGAGGCAGTATCATGAAAAAATTCTCAGTTGTTATCGCAGGCGGCGGCAGTACCTTTACGCCAGGTATCGTTTTGATGTTGTTAGCAAACCAGGACCGTTTCCCGCTGCGGGCACTGAAATTTTATGACAACGACGGCGCGCGTCAGGAGACCATCGCCGAAGCGTGCAGGGTTATTCTCAAAGAGCAGGCGCCGGATATCGAATTCAGCTATACCACCGACCCGCAGGCGGCCTTTACCGATGTCGATTTTGTGATGGCGCATATTCGCGTCGGCAAGTATCCGATGCGTGAAAAAGATGAAAAAATCCCGCTGCGCCACGGCGTGCTGGGCCAGGAAACCTGCGGACCTGGCGGCATCGCTTACGGTATGCGCTCTATCGGCGGCGTGCTGGAGCTGGTGGACTATATGCAAAAATATTCGCCGAACGCCTGGATGCTGAACTACTCCAACCCGGCGGCTATCGTGGCGGAAGCCACCCGTCGTCTGCGTCCGAATGCGAAAATCCTCAATATCTGCGATATGCCGATCGGTATTGAAGGGCGGATGGCACAAATCGTCGGCCTGAAAGACCGTAAACAGATGCGCGTGCGCTACTACGGCCTGAACCACTTCGGCTGGTGGACATCAATTGAAGACCTGCAAGGGAACGATTTGATGCCGAAACTGCGGGAACATGTGGCGAAATATGGCTATGTTCCGCCATCTAACGACCCGCACACTGAGGCCAGCTGGAACGACACCTTCGCCAAGGCCAAAGATGTACAGGCGCTGGATCCGGACACCATGCCGAACACCTACCTGAAATACTACCTGTTCCCGGATTACGTCGTTGAGCACTCCAACCCGGCGCGTACCCGTGCGAACGAGGTGATGGATCACCGCGAGAAAAATGTCTTCAGCGCCTGCCGCTCGATTATTGCCGCGGGTCAGTCTTCCGCTGGCGATCTGGAGATCGATGAGCACGCCTCCTACATTGTGGATCTGGCGACCGCCATTGCCTTCAACACCCAGGAGCGCATGCTGCTGATTGTGCCGAACAATGGCGCTATCCATAACTTTGACGCCGATGCGATGGTGGAGATTCCGTGCCTGGTCGGCCATAACGGCCCGGAACCGCTGACTGTAGGCGATATTCCGAACTTCCAGAAAGGGATGATGAGCCAGCAGGTGGCGGTAGAGAAACTGGTGGTCGATGCCTGGGAGCATCGCTCTTACCACAAGCTGTGGCAGGCGATTACGTTGTCGAAAACCGTGCCAAGCGCTTCCGTTGCTAAAGCGATTCTCGACGACCTGATTGAGGCCAACAAAGACTACTGGCCGGAACTGCACTAACCCTCCAACGCCGACCGGCATCCATCGGGTGCCGGTTATCTCTGACTCTCCCCTGTTCGTCACGAATTACGCTATGCTGGAGCCTGCTCGCGCTACGAACAAGGAACCCTGATGAAAATCTCTCGCGTCGGCGAAGCACCGGATTACCGCTTCTCGCTGGCTAACGAACGTACCTTTCTGGCATGGATCCGCACGGCATTAGGCTTTCTGGCCGCCGGGGTTGGCTTAGATCAGCTGGCACCGGATTTTGCGACCCCACTGATTCGCGAAGTGTTGGCGCTATTGCTCTGTCTGTTTGCCGGTGGGCTGGCCATTTATGGCTACCTGCGCTGGCTGAGTAACGAAAAGGCGATGCGCCTGAAGCAGGACCTGCCCTATACCAGAACGCTACTGGTGATTAGCATCTTGTTGACGCTGGTGGTGGCCGTGGTGATGGGGCTGGTGTTTTATGGCGGATAGACGCCGGGCGCGGCGGGAAAGCGATCCTGGCCTGCAGCCGGAGCGGACATCGCTGGCCTGGTTTCGCACATTGCTGGGTTACGGGGCGCTGATGGCGCTGGCGATCAAGCATAACTGGCATAGCGCAGGGACGTTGTTCTGGCTGTCGATTGGCGTACTGCTGATCGTGGCGTTTATTCTCTGGCACTACACCCGTCACCGTAACCTGATGGATGTCGATGATAACGATTTTGTCCAGCCAAGGGCGGTGTACGACAAGTTTTTCATCGCCGTCGCGGTACTGTCGCTCTCGTTGATGTTCGCGGCTACGCACCTGCGGCAAATTGCCTTATTTATTCAGAATATGCCTTAGCGGGAAACCGGCCCATTTGCCGCACTGCTGTGCAGGGCCGGTTGGGTAGACTCTCGCGACCTTAGCGGCCTTTCGCCAGGTACTGCGCCATTTCTTCTTCCGGTACCATGCCGCCGCCGGTCGCCCAGACCAGATGCGTGGCATTGTGCATCTGGCTGGCGCTGAAGCCATGCATCTGCTGATAAGTCTTGCTGGCGCAGACGCGCTGCGGCCCGGCCATCCCCGCCAGGGCGGATGGCTCCAGGCGAATATTTTCGGCTTGCGCCAGCCAGCCCAGCATGTCGTACATCGACTGGTCGCTGAGGGTATAGAAGCCATCCAGCAGACGCTCCATCGCCCTGCCGACAAACCCGGAAGCGCGCCCAACGGCCAGGCCATCGGCGGCGGTCAGGTTATCGATACCGAGATCCTGGACCGCAATACCATCATGCAGCCCGGTATGAACCCCCAGCAGCATGCACGGAGAGTGGGTTGGTTCGGCGAAGAAACAGTGAACATGATCGCCGAAGGCCAGCTTCAGGCCAAATGCCACCCCACCTGGGCCGCCACCCACGCCGCACGGTAGATAGACAAACAGCGGATGATTGGCATCGACCACGCGCCCCTGTTGCGCGAACTGCGCTTTCAGGCGCTCGCCGGCGACGGCGTAGCCGAGGAACAGCGTGCGGGAGTTTTCGTCATCAATAAAGAAGCAGTTGGGATCGGCTTCTGCCGCCTTACGTCCCTGTTCAACCGCCACGCCGTAATCCTGCTCGTACTCCACCACCGTCACGCCGTGGCTGCGCAGTTTCGCTTTTTTCCACGCCCGGGCGTCGGCGGACATATGTACCGTGACCTTAAAGCCGATGCGGGCGCTCATGATGCCAATCGACATCCCGAGGTTACCGGTCGATCCCACGGCGATGCTGTACTGGCTAAAGAACTGTTTAAACTCTGGCGTCAGCAGCTGACGGTAGTCATCCCCGGTGGTCAGCAGGCCCGCCTCCAGCACCAGTTTTTCCGCATGGGTCAGGACTTCATAAATCCCGCCGCGCGCTTTAATGGAGCCGGAAACCGGCAGATGGCTGTCTTTTTTCAACAGCAGTTCACCGTCGATGGCCTGGGAAAATGCCTGCTCCAGCCGCGCTTTCATCGCCGGGATCGCTACCAGCTCGGATTCAATAATTCCGCCGGTAGCGGCAGTTTCCGGGAAGGCCTGCGCCAGATAAGGCGCAAAGCGCTCCAGCCGCGCACGGGCATCCTGAACATCTTCGGTGGTCAGGCCGACGTAGGGTAAACCTTCTGCCAGTGACGTAGTGGCCGGGTTAAACCAGGTGGTTTCTTTCAGGTCGATCAGCTCCTGCAGCAGCGGGAAGCGGGTGATTAATGTGGTCATGTCAGCGTTTTTCATATGACGTCTCTTTGCGCTCAGATGATGAAAGAAAGCAGGAACGTGCAGGCAAGTGCAAGCAAGGATGCGATAAATGTGGCCGTTGTATAGTATTTGAACGTCTCACTCAGGCTCGCACCGCAGTACTGTTTTACCAGCCAGAACAGGGAATCGGTGACGATCGTGCAGCCAATTGCGCCGGAACCGATAGCAATGGCGATGATCTCCGGGCTTACGCCTGGGTACAGCGGCAGCATTGGCGCCACGATAGCGGTCGCCCCCATCATGGCGACGGTGGCTGAACCGACCGCCGCGTGCAGAATTAGCGCCACCAGCCAGGCCAGCAGAATCGGGTGCATATGCATGCCCGACAGAATCACCGCCAGCGAATCGGCCAGGCCGCTGCTCTTCAGGATGGCGTTAAACGCCCCGCCAGCACCGATGATCAGCAGGATATTAGCAATCGAGCCGAAACCATTTTCAGTGTGGGTCAGCAGCGTGCCCATGCTCATATTCTGGCGGATACCGAGGATGTAATAGGCCACGAAGACGGCGATAAACATGGCGGTAATCGGGTTGCCGATAAATTCCAGCAGCATATACAGCGTGCCGCCGCGGGTCATATTCAGCTCGGCCACGGTTTTCACCAGCATCAGCGCAATCGGCAGCAGAATGGTCAACAGGGTGGCGCCGAGGGACGGCAGCGTCTCTTCCCGACGGACTTCCAGATTTGAAAACTCGGCGGGAACGGCTTTGAACGGCAGACGATTACCCAGCAGTCTCAGGAACAGCGGGCCGCCAACCAACGAGGCCATCAGCCCGACCAGCAGGCCGTAGACAATCACGGTGCCGATATCGGCGCCGAGCTTGTTGGCGACGAACAGCGCCGCCGGGTGCGGCGGGACCACGCAATGCACCGCCATTAACGCGGTGCACAGCGGGATCGCCAGCTTCAGCAGGGAAGTGTGGGTCTTTTTAGCGATGGAGAAGGCCAGCGGGATCAGCAGCACCACGCCCACTTCGACAAACAGCGTAATCCCGCAGATCAGGCCGACCAGCACCATGATGACATCGACCGATAGCCAGCGGCAGCGCTGGAGCGTCAGGCCGATCCGCTCGGCGGCGCCTGAAATCTCCATCATTTTCCCGAGAATGGTACCCAGACCGATTACCGCCGCCAGGAAGCCAAGGGTGCCGCCGATGCCGTTTTCAATGGCGTTGACCATATCCAACGGGCTCATGCCCATCATTGCGCCGACGAAGAAGCTGGCTAACAGCAGCGCCAGAAACGGGTGAAATTTCAGCTTAACGATAGTTAGTACAATCAACACGATACTAATGAGTAGCGTGCTCACAACCCAAATCTGAGACTCCATACCCCACCTCGCCTGTGAATTAGATGAGGCTATTGAACAGAAAAACGTCACCGGCTGACAAACGATATAAATGGCGCTTCAGGTGAATCAGATTGAATCAAGATGGTGATTAAGGTCAAAAAAAACCGGTTATTTGCGCTATGGGTCACTTTTTTTCATCTTTAAACCAGCGCGACGCGGTCATTTTGCTTACCATTGACGATAAAAATGCAGGGAAACAGAACGATGGATGTAGCAAAAGAGATTGGCAACCGGCTGCTGAACGGCTGGCAGCTGTCCAAACTGTATACTTTTGAGGTTGCTGCCCGGCATGAATCTTTCGCGCTGGCGGCGGAAGAACTGTCGCTCACCCCCAGCGCGGTGAGTCACCGGATAAATCAGCTGGAAGAGGAGCTGGGGATCCAGCTGTTCGTGCGTTCGCATCGTAAAGTGGAGTTAACCCATGAGGGGCGGCGAGTCTACTGGTCGCTGAAGTCATCGCTGGACAGCCTGAACCAGGAGATTCTGGATATCAAAAACCAGGAGTTGTCCGGCACCCTGACCATTTACTCGCGACCGTCGATTGCCCAGTGCTGGCTGGTTCCGGCGCTGGGGGACTTTACTCGCCGCTACCCGTCCATCTCGCTGACCGTGTTAACCGGCAACGAAAACGTCAATATGCAGCGCGCGGGCATCGATCTGGCGCTCTACTTCGATGATTTACCATCATCGCAATTGACCCACCACTTCCTGATGGATGAGGCGATTGTGCCGGTTTGTACCGCCGAGTATGCGCGTCAGCATCAGCTTCAGCAGCACCCCGAGCATCTTCAGCATTGCACGCTGCTGCACGACCGTCAGGCCTGGAGCAACGACTCGGGCACCGATGAGTGGTTTAGCTGGGCGCAGCATTTTGCGGTGAAATTGCCGCAATCGTCGGGTATTGGCTTCGATCGTTCAGATTTAGCGGTGATTGCGGCGATGAACCATGTCGGCGTGGCGATGGGGCGTAAACGGCTGGTGCAGAAGCGAATAGACAGCGGCGAACTGATCGCCCCCTTTGGTGACATGACGCTGAAGTGCCATCAGCACTACTATGTGACGACCCTGGCGGGCCGTCAGTGGCCAAAAATAGAGGCGTTTATCCACTGGTTACAGAGCCAGGTGCGCTGAGCACCTCCGTTCGTTCAGCAACCCCCGGTTGCATTACGCTGACCGGGGGAGAAGCTGCGCGTTAAACCGGCTGCTGGTGACGGCTGAAGCGTGAAGCCAACGGCAGCCAGCACAGCAGAATCAGCAGCCCCATCAGCATCATCAGCAACCCCAGGCTGCTCTGACCGGTCTGCGGCATCATCGCAGAGAGCCAGGCCAGCACGCCGGAACCAATATTTTGCAGCCCGCCAACCAGCGCACCCGCCGTCCCGGCGAGGAACGGGAACGGCTCCATCGCGCCGCTGGTCGCCAGCGGGAACAGCATGCCGGCGCCAAAGAAAAACAGCGCCGCGGGCACCAGCAGCGTCCAGACGGTCATGACGCCCATCAGGCCTGGGATCCACATCATCACCCCCGCCAGCAGACAGCAGATGACCGATTGCCACATCAGGGTTGAGAAGCGTTTATTCGGACGCCCGGCAAACCAGGCCCCGAAGAAGGCCGCCGGAATCGGCAGGATAAACAGAATACTGACCGCCATGCTGCTTAAGCCCAGCACGGCACCCAGCAGCACCCCGGAGCACGCCTCAAATACGGCGATACCCGCCAGGCCGCCAATTAACATCAGCAGATAGCAGTTAAATGCAGTATTGCCGAAAAGCGTCTTATAGCTGGTGGCCAGTCGGGTTCGTGGTGCGCCGACCGGGCGCGTTTCCGGCATCCAGCGTGCCATGCTGAAGGTCACCACCGCGCACAAGATCAACAGGAACGCGTAGCAGGCGCGCCAGCTCCACACGGTATTGAGGATCCCGCCAATCAGCGGTGCCAGCAGCGGGCTGACAAGAATCCCCATATTTAACAGGCTATTGGCGTGTCTGAGTTGGCTACCTTCATACAGGTCACGCGGCAGAGTACGCGCCATGACGCCACCAACACCGGTCCCCATACCCTGAATAGCGCTGGCGATAATCAGCACCGTCAGGCTGTGGGTGGTGATGGCAACCAGTGTCGCCAGCATAAAAATAGACATCCCAATGAGGATCACCGGACGTCGTCCCACGCGGTCAGACAGCGGGCCGTAGAAAAGTTGTGATACGCCATAGGTCAGCAGATAGGCGGCCATTACGCTTTGCACCGCACCCTCGCGGGCGTTCAGCGAAATAGCCATATCGGCGATCGCCGGAATATAAATGGTCTGCGCCATCTGGCCTACGGCCACCAGCACTACCAGCATCAACAACAAAGTGAAATTCTTATGCCGTTTCATGTCGATGAATACTTTGATAATAGAAGTAAATTAAGAATATGTGACTGGCACACCCCTTTAATGCTGGAGGAATCTACCACATAAAAATGACAGTACAACCACATGACGAGGATTGGTGAGGAATGCCAGGCAGGTTTTGTAAACAATAATCGGCAACAAATGTTGCCATTCTGCGTCAGGAGAGGCGCAGCAGAATAGCCCCGGCCGCAATACCGCAGGCAGCCACAATACGCAGGGTAATAAGCTTCTCTTTAAGCAGCACCAAAGCGATGATGGCGCCGAATAAAATGGAGGTTTCTCGCAGCGCTGCGACCACCGCCAGCGGCGCCTGGGTCATGGCCCACAGCGCCAGGCCATACGACCCCATGGTGCTCAGCCCGCCGATCAGCCCGGTTTTCCAGTGCTGGCGCAGATAGCGGCTGGCTTCCCGCCGACGGGCGACCATTGACCAGCTCAGCAGACAGAAGCCGTTCATAAAAAAGGACCACAGCGTGTAGCCCAGCGCAGTGCCCGACAGGCGAACCCCGGTGCCATCTACCAGCGTATAGCCGGCGATAAAACAGGCGTTGATCAGCGCGAGGATGATACCGGTGCGGGAGCTGGCGCGGCCGTTAAAGGCCATCGCCAGGATCGCCAGGCAGATCACCCCAATCCCGCTCCAGGCCAGCGGTGACAGCGAATCACCGAGCACGGCGACGCTGATAATCGCCACCAGCAGCGGCGCGGTGCCGCGCATCAGCGGGTAGGTCTGGCTCATATCCGAGACCTGATAGGTTTTGGCCACCAGCACGGTGTAGACCACTTGTAAGGCGCTGGAGAGGACCAGATACGGCGCGCTGGCCAGAGTGGGCTGCGGCACGAAAGGCAGTGCGACCATAGCGATCAGCGCGGCAGAACCGCTCACGCCGATTGCAGCGTACATCTTATCGCCGCTGGCTTTGACGATGGCATTCCAGCTGGCATGCAGCAGGGCGGCGAACAGCAGAATGCAGAAAACGCTAATGGTCATCGTAGGAGACGGTTAGTGGCTGTGTCCTGGCACTGTAACACGGGCGTTTTCCACCAGCCAGCGGCCCTTAAAGCGAACAGAACAGGCGATGCGTAACCCGCGGCTCATCATAAACCGGACGGAACCCCAGGGTTTCATAAAAGGGCCACGCCGACGACGGCGCATGGGTATTGAGAAAATCGAACCAGTGGCCGGAATGGGTTATCACCGATACCAGCAGCTGTTGCCCGACACGCTGGCGACGTGAGGCTTCGCGGATATATAAATGGCGAATACGCCCGGCCCGCGGTTGTTGGCTGAACGGGTCAACATTCAGCCCGCAGACCCCCACCAGCTGCCCGGCAACAAAGGCGCCCAGTAGTTTCTCGCCCGGTGCATTAAAGCGGTTTTTGCCGCTTTGCCAGTTCTCCGTCAGACGACGCAGCATGGCAAATTGTTGCTCCAGGCTTTCGCTGCGCAGGGCAAGAAAACCGGGGGTCTCCGGGGTGACAGGACGAATCAACAACGGTGGCATGGTTTTCTCCAGTTAGTCAGCATCAGATGACGGGTCACCGCCTGTAGAGGGGCGGTTTCCCGCCCCTCTCAGGTGCGACTTGAACCTGAATCAGCGTGGCTGTCTCAGGACTGCATCAAGCAGTTGCAACACGGCAACCATGAGTCTCAGGATAAGAACAATAATATCCATCGCGCCCATACGCGTCTCCTCTGGTAGAGGAGCACGACCCGCTGGCGTACCTTTCCGCCGCCTGTTGCCAGCGAGGGGATACGCCGCCCGCCCGGGTACGTTAGTGTGCCCGGAATACAGTGGCGTATTTGTTGACGTAACACAGTGTGCTCTCTCGGGGTTAAGGCGCTGACGGCACCACCCGTTTCAGCCAGGACTTCATTGCGCCGGTAAAACATGCGGCCCCGAATCACACAACGTGTACGCATTCAGTATAAACAAATACTGTATATTTAAACAGTGTTTTCTGGACAATCTGGCACCCGCCTTCCATACTCTATTTCGGCGACAGCTGCGTGAAAATTGCGTGAATGCCAGCGCGCGCGTATACTTTCACCGTTGACGTAATACAGTGTACTTGCGGTTACCAGCCGTAAACATGCTGACAAAAACCTCGCTGCGGCGGGGTTTTTTGTTTTTGCGCGTCAGACGAAAAATTGTGATCCCTTACGCAAATACTCGTGGATGAAAATAATTCCGTTGTGTAATGGCGGCAGCTGTGTTTGTATAAATTCAGCTAATTTTTCGCACAACAGGTCCCTAATGAACACTTCCATTCTGACGTCGACTCTACTAAAAACCGCGCCTGCCGCGGTGGTCGTCGTGCGTGTGGTGGTCGTCGTCGGCAATGCGCCGTAGGGTCCGGAACAACACGATTCCAAACCCCGCCGGCGCAAACCGAGCGGGGTTTTTTTTGACACTCGCCCGGTAAGTCGGCCCAGAATAAAAGGACTGGAGCATGGCAAGTTCGGGCACAACATCAGAAAAAATGCGCTTCACCGGCGCGCAATTAGTTGTTCATTTACTGGAGCGTCAGGGGATCACCACCGTTGCGGGTATCCCGGGCGGCTCGATTCTCCCTATCTATGATGCATTAAGCCAAAGCACGCAGATCCGTCACGTTCTGGCGCGTCACGAGCAGGGCGCGGGCTTTATCGCCCAGGGGATGGCGCGTACCGAGGGTAAACCCGCGGTCTGTATGGCCTGTAGCGGACCGGGCGCCACCAACCTGATCACCGCCATCGCCGATGCCCGCCTGGATTCCATTCCGCTGGTGTGTATTACCGGCCAGGTACCGGCATCGATGATCGGCACCGACGCGTTCCAGGAAGTCGACACCTACGGTATCTCTATCCCCATCACGAAACACAACTACCTGGTCCGCGATATCGCTGAACTGCCGCAGGTGATGAGCGACGCGTTTCGCATCGCGCAGTCCGGCCGCCCGGGTCCGGTGTGGATAGATATTCCTAAGGACGTGCAGACCGCAACCATCGAGCTGGCGGTGTTGCCGGAGCCAGGTACCCGCGCACCGACCCCGACGTTTGACAGCACCAGCGTTCAGGATGCGGCGGCGATGATCAATGCGGCGCAGCGTCCGGTACTGTATCTGGGCGGCGGCGTGATTAACGCCGGGGATCAGGTTCGCGCGCTGGCTGAAAAAGCCAACCTGCCCACCACCCTGACCCTGATGGCGCTGGGTATGCTGCCGAAGGCGCACCCGCTCTCATTAGGCATGCTGGGTATGCACGGCGCGCGAAGCACCAACTTTATCCTGCAAGAGTCTGATTTACTGATTGTTTTAGGTGCGCGTTTTGATGACCGGGCGATTGGTAAAACCGAGCAGTTCTGCCCGAATGCGAAAATTATTCACGTTGATATCGATCGTTCCGAGCTGGGCAAAATCAAGCAGCCGCACGTCGCGATTCAGGGGGACGTTGCTGATGTTCTGGCGCAGCTGATCCCGCTGGT
Organism: Klebsiella sp. R390; assembly: GCF_051131745.1. Taxonomy (NCBI): domain Bacteria; kingdom Pseudomonadati; phylum Pseudomonadota; class Gammaproteobacteria; order Enterobacterales; family Enterobacteriaceae; genus Klebsiella; species Klebsiella sp. R390. Next base: position 2,736,408 of record NZ_CP180445.1, read on the forward strand.
AGCCTCGCAGCCGCGTGACGAGTGGCGCCAGCTGGTGGCGGACCTGCAACGTGAGTTTCCGTCCACCATTCCGCAGCAGTGCGATCCGCTGGCCCACTACGGGCTGATCAACGCCGTGGCCGCCTGTGTCGATGACGAGGCGATCGTGACCACCGACGTTGGCCAGCACCAGATGTGGGTTGCCCAGGCCTATCCCCTGAACCGTCCGCGCCAGTGGCTGACCTCCGGCGGGCTGGGAACCATGGGCTTTGGCCTGCCAGCAGCGGTGGGTGCCGCGCTGGCTAATCCACAGCGTAAAGTGATCTGCTTCTCTGGTGACGGTAGCCTGATGATGAACATTCAGGAAATGGCCACCGCGGCGGAGAATCAGCTGGATGTTAAAATCATCCTGATGAATAACGAAGCGCTGGGGCTGGTGTATCAGCAGCAGAGCCTGTTCTATCAGCAGGGCGTTTTTGCCGCCACCTACCCGGGGATGATTAACTTCATGCAGATTGCCGCCGGTTTTGGCCTGCAAACCTGTGATTTAAATAGCGAAGCCGACCCGCAGGCGGCGCTGCAGGCGATCATTGACCGTCCTGGCCCGGCCCTGATTCACGTGCGTATTGATGCAGAAGAGAAAGTCTATCCGATGGTGCCGCCGGGAGCGGCAAATACAGAAATGGTGGGGGAATAAACCATGCAACAGCAGACTCATGACAACGTTATTCTGGAACTCACCGTCCGCAACCACCCAGGGGTAATGACCCACGTTTGCGGGCTGTTTGCCCGCCGCGCGTTTAACGTGGAAGGCATTCTCTGTTTGCCTATTCAGAACAGTAACCACAGCCGAATCTGGCTACTGGTCAACGATGACCAGCGGCTAGGGCAGATGATCAGCCAGATTGAAAAGCTGGAGGATGTGGTGAAGGTCGCGCGTAACCAGTCCGATCCTTCGATGTTTAATAAAATAGCCGTCTTCTTTGAATGAGTTACTCGCTCTCAGTATCCGGCGTGATAACGTTGACCGAACCATTCCGGCAGTGGGTAGCATAATCTGCCGGTAATGGACGATCGCTGATCAGCACGTCAAATGCTGACAGCGGGGCGATACTGGCAGGCGCCACATCGTCGAACAGCGCATAGCGCGCGAGCAGGATTTTCCGCAGACCGCGATCCATCGCTTTACGTTTGGTGGCGAGGTCTTCGGGGTTAAACCAGCTGACGCCAAAATGTTCGTGTACCCCGCTGGCGGAGATAAACACTTTCCGCGGGTTCAGCGAATCCAGCGCCGAAGGGTTGCTGGTATCGTAGAACGCATCGCTTTTAGCCCGATAGGTGCCGCCACACAAAATGGCGGTGGCGTTGGGCTTTTCATTCAGGGCCATAAACACCCGATGCGAATAGCAAATGCCGGTAAAGGCAATGTCATCGGGGATCATATTGATAACCAGCGGCATTTCGCTGCCGTTATCAAAAAATACCAGGTCGTTTTCACTCACCAGGCCCGCGGCGAGAATGGCAATCGGCAAATCGTCACGATGATGCGCCTGTTTTGGCGCAACGGCGGCGGTGAGCGACGGGGCTGACGGCCTGTTGACCATCACCACGTAGCCGCCGAGCAGCGTAAGCGGCAGCGGCGAGTCACTTTCCTGGCTGAGATCCCGACGGATGGTCATCACAGAGACCTCCAGCATACGCGCGGCCTCTTTGAGATGGATGCGGTCGGTTTTCTTCAGCAGTTCCATCAAGCGGCGTATACGTTCTTTTTGCTTGGTCTCCATTCACTCTCTCCGCAATTTATCTCGCAAATGTTCCTCTGGTAACATTTTTGCGCCTGAAGAAACATCCTGCATTCACATCACTATACTGTGAGCCAGCGGGAATTAAAAGCCTGATAGATCGCGTTTTTATCATGATAAATACTTTATTTTCAGTTTGTTATGATTGATTTGGTTATCTTTTTTTTAATTTCTCGCCGTAGCACCCACTTTTTTGTGCGTGAAAAATAAACAGATAATGATAACGCAATCGCGATCATGGTCACAAATGGTACTAAAGTAACATGATAATGTTACGATAATATCATTGTTGTGTGATTGTTTCTGAGAGGTAGTAAAAATGGATATCGCGGTTATCGGCTCCAATATGGTGGATCTCATCACCTACACCAACCAGATGCCAAAAGAGGGCGAAACCCTTGAGGCACCGGCGTTCAAAATTGGCTGCGGTGGCAAAGGGGCAAACCAGGCGGTCGCGGCCGCTAAGCTCAACTCGAAAGTCATGATGCTGACCAAGGTGGGCGATGACATCTTTGCGGATAACACCATTCGCAATCTCGAATCCTGGGGCATCAACACCACCTATGTCGAAAAGGTCCCCTGCACCAGCAGCGGTGTGGCACCGATCTTCGTTAATGCCAATTCCAGCAACAGCATTCTTATTATTAAAGGTGCCAATAAATTTCTTTCACCAGAAGATATCGATCGCGCTGCTGACGATTTAAAAAAATGTCAGCTGATTGTTTTACAGCTTGAGGTCCAGCTGGAAACGGTATATCACGCCATCGAATTTGGCAAAAAGCACGGCATTGAAGTGTTATTAAACCCGGCGCCGGCATTGCGTGAATTAGATATGTCGTATGCCTGCAAATGCGATTTCTTTGTCCCGAATGAAACCGAGCTTGAAATATTAACCGGCTTGCCCGTGGACTCTTACGATAATATTTGCCTCGCCGCCCGCAGCCTTATTGAAAGAGGTCTCAACAATATTATTGTGACCATGGGCGAGAAAGGCGCGCTATGGATGACCCGCGACCAGGAGGTCCACGTCCCGGCATTTAAGGTCAGCGCGGTGGATACCAGCGGCGCGGGTGACGCCTTTATCGGCTGTTTTGCCCACTACTATGTTCAGAGCGGAGATGTTGAATTCGCCATGAAAAAAGCCTCCCTGTTTGCCGCATTTAGCGTCACCGGAAAAGGCACCCAATCATCTTATCCCAGTATCGAGCAGTTTAATGAGTACCTGTCGTTAAACGAATAATCACCCTGCATGGTAAAAGGTAGCTCTATGAACGATAAAAACATCATTCAGATGCCCGACGGCTATCTGAATAAAACCCCTCTGTTCCAGTTTATTTTGTTATCCTGCTTATTCCCGTTATGGGGATGTGCTGCTGCATTAAATGATATTTTAATTACGCAATTTAAAAGCGTCTTTGCATTAAGTAATTTTGCTTCCGCTCTGGTGCAAAGTGCGTTTTATGGTGGCTATTTCTTAATTGCTATTCCGGCGTCATTAGTGATTAAAAATACCAGCTATAAAGTTGCGATTATGATTGGCCTGACGCTCTATATCGTCGGCTGTACGCTGTTTTTCCCGGCCTCGCACATGGCAACCTACACCATGTTCCTGGCGGCAATTTTCGCCATTGCCATTGGCCTGAGCTTCCTCGAAACCGCCGCGAACACCTACAGTTCGATGATCGGCCCGAAAAGCCACGCCACGCTGCGCCTGAACATCAGCCAGACCTTCTACCCGATTGGCGCAGCAGCCGGGATTTTGCTGGGTAAATATCTGGTCTTTTCCGACGGCGAAAGCCTCGAAAAACAGATGGCAGGCATGAACGCTGAACAGATCCATCAGTTTAAAGTGCTGATGCTGGAAAACACCCTGGAGCCCTACAAGTACATGATCATGGTACTGGTAGTGGTGATGGTGCTGTTCCTGCTGACGCGCTTCCCGACCTGTAAAGTCGCGCAGACGGCGAACCATAAACGTCCGTCGGCGGCCGATACGCTGCGCTATCTGGCGAGCAACGCCCGCTTTCGTCGCGGAATTGCCGCTCAGTTCCTGTACGTTGGGATGCAGGTCACCGTCTGGTCGTTCACCATCCGCCTCGCGCTGGAGCTGGGCGACATCAACGAGCGTGATGCCTCAACCTTTATGGTCTACAGCTTCGCCTGCTTCTTTATCGGCAAATTTGTCGCCAACATTTTGATGACTCGGTTTACGCCGGAAAAAGTGCTGATCCTCTACTCGGTTATCGGCGCATTGTTCCTCGCCTACGTGGCGCTGGCGCCGAGCTTTAGCGCGGTGTACGTGGCGGTGCTGGTCAGCGTACTGTTCGGGCCGTGCTGGGCCACCATCTATGCCGGTACGCTGGATACGGTCGATAACGAACACACCGAAATGGCTGGCGCAGTGATTGTGATGGCGATTATCGGCGCGGCCGTGGTGCCGGCGATTCAGGGCTTTATCGCCGACATGTTCCACTCCCTGCAGCTCTCGTTCCTGGTGCCGATGCTGTGCTTCATCTACGTGGGCATCTATTTCTGGCGTGAGTGCAAAGTGCGCCGCACGCTGACCGAAGCTACCGCATCCTGAGGAGTCTGTTGATGACGACACGTATACCGTTATGGCGCGCGCTCTTTCACGAGCAGCCGCGCACTCTTGTGGCCAATGATGACTTCACGGTCACCGCTTTTCGCTACGCCAGCGGCGTAGAGGGGCTACGGGTGGAGAATGCCCGCGGCCATCTGGTGATTTTGCCCTGGCTGGGGCAAATGATCTGGGACGCCGAATTTGATGGTCATGACCTGACCATGCGCAATATGTTCCGCCAACCGAAGCCAGCCACCGAAGTGGTGGCGACCTATGGCTGCTTTGCTTTCCATTCGGGGCTGCTGGCAAACGGCTGCCCGTCGCCGGAGGACAACCATCCGCTGCATGGCGAAATGGCCTGCGCCGGCATGGATGAAGCCTGGCTGGAGCTGGAAGAGGATTGCCTGCGCGTGGCGGGGCGCTACGAATATGTGATGGGCTTTGGTCATCACTATGAGGCGCGACCGGCGGTGGTATTACACAAAGCGAGCGCGCTGTTTGATATTCAGATGGCGGTGACTAACCTGGCGTCCGTCGCCATGCCGCTCCAGTACATGTGCCATATGAACTATGTCTACGTCGCGGGGGCGACCTTCAGCCAGAATATCCCCGACGAGGCGCTCGCGCTGCGCGAATCGGTCCCGGCCCATGTTCAGCCGACGGACTCATGGCTGGCGTTCAATCAGCGTCTGCTGCAGGGGGAAGCCTCGGTGGCGACATTAAATGAGCCGCAGTTCTATGACCCGGAGATCGTCTTTTTTGCCGATAAGCTGGATCGCTACACTGACAGCCCGGAATTTCGCATGATCGCGCCTGATGGCACCACGTTCATCACGCGTTTTTCCAGCGCCGAGCTGAATTACGTCACCCGTTGGATCCTCTATAACGGCGATCAGCAGGTTGCCGCCTTCGCCCTGCCCGCCACCTGCCGACCGGAGGGCTTTCTGGCGGCCCAGCGCAATGGCAGCCTGATATCGCTGGCACCGCAGGAGACCCGAAGCTTCTCGGTCACCACCGGCATCGCCTGAGGCGGATAATACGGCCCAAGGCGGCAAGTCTGAGCATCCCCAGGCGCTTACTTACGTAAGTGACTGGGGGAGCAGACGCAGCCAACGCAGACGCCGCTTGAAGGATGCCGTTTATATCGTTAAGGTAAGTGCGTTTTTTAACCCGCCAGGACACGCCATGACCACCATTGCCCTTATTGACGATCATCTTATCGTCCGCTCCGGTTTTGCGCAGCTGCTGGGGCTGGAAGCTGATTTCCAGGTTGTCGCTGAGTTTGGCTCTGGCCGTGAAGCGCTGGTGGGGCTGCCCGGACGGGGTGTGCAGGTCTGTATTTGCGATATTTCGATGCCGGATATTTCCGGCCTCGAGCTGTTAAGTCAGCTGCCGAAAGGCATGGGGATCATCATGCTTTCGGTGCATGACAGCCCGGCGCTGGTGGAGCAGGCGTTGAATGCCGGCGCCCGCGGCTTTCTCTCCAAACGCTGCAGCCCGGATGAGCTGATTGCCGCGGTCAGAACCGTGGCGACCGGCGGCTGTTACCTGACGCCGGATATCGCCATGAAGCTGGCGTCCGGGCGGCGGGATCCGCTGACCAAACGTGAACGCGAGGTGGCGGAGAAGCTGGCGCAGGGGATGGCGGTAAAAGAGATCGCCGCCGAACTGGGGCTGTCGCCGAAAACCGTGCACGTCCATCGCGCTAACCTGCTGGAAAAGCTGGGCGTCAGCAACGACGTCGAGCTGGCGCGCCGTATGTTCGATAGCTGGCAATGAAAGCATTTCTCTCCCGGTTGCTCTCGGTAACCGGCTGTTTCTTTATCTTTTCCGCCGCATGGTTTTGCCTGTGGAGCATCAGCCTGCACCTGGTCGCGCGCCCCGACCTTGCTGTATTGCTGTTTCCCTTTGGCCTGCGGCTCGGCCTGATGCTGCAGTGCCCGCGCGGTTACTGGCCGGTACTGCTGGGTGCCGAGTGGCTGCTGATCTTCTGGCTGGCGCAGGAAGTGGCGCTGGCGCATCCGCTGATGCTGATGATCGGCGGCCTGCTGACCCTGCTACCGGTGGCGCTGATTTCACGCTATCGCCACCAGCGCGACTGGCTCACGCTGTTACGCCAGGGGGGCGCGCTGATCGCCGCCGCGCTGCTGCAATCGCTGCCATGGACCGGGGAAGGGAGCGACGGATTGAACGCGCTGCTGTTGACCCTCACCGGCGGCCTGACCCTGGCGCCGACCTGCCTGGTTATCTGGCACTATCTCACCAGCACCGTCTGGCAGCCGTTAGGCCCGTCGCTGGTGTCACAACCGATCAACTGGCGCGGGCGGCACCTTATCTGGTATCTGCTGCTGTTTACCGTCAGCCTGTGGCTTCAGCTGGGCTTGCCTGCTGAACTCTCGCGTTTTACCCCCTTCTGCCTGGCACTGCCGATTATCGCTCTGGCCTGGCACTACGGCTGGCAAGGGGCGCTAATTGCGACGCTGATGAACGCCATTGCCCTGATAGCCAGCCAGACCTGGCACGATCACCCGGTGGATTTACTGCTCTCGCTGCTGGCGCAAAGTCTGACCGGGCTGCTGTTGGGGGCCGGGATCCAGCGCCTGCGCGAACTGAACCAGTCGCTGCAAAGCGAGCTGGCGCGTAACCGGCGGCTGGCGGATCGACTGATGGAGACCGAAGAGAGCGTGCGCCGGGAAGTCGCGTGGGAGCTGCATGACGACATCGGCCAGACCATCACCGCCATCCGAACCCAGGCGGGGATTGTGCAACGCCTGGCGCCGCACAACGGCGGTGTGCAGCAGAGCGGTCAGCTGATCGAACAGCTGTCGCTGGGTGTCTACGATTCGGTGCGCCGCCTGCTGGGCCGGCTGCGCCCGCGGCAGCTCGACGACCTGACCCTTGAACAGGCGGTGCGTTCGCTGATGCGCGAAATGGAGCTGGAAGATCGCGGGATGGTCAGCCATCTCGACTGGCGTATTGATGAGTCCGCCCTGCGTGAAAACCAGCGCGTCACCCTGTTCCGCGTCTGTCAGGAAGGGCTGAATAATATTGTTAAACACGCCAGCGCCAGCGCAGTGACGCTGCAGGGCTGGCAGCAGGACGGGTGGCTGATGCTGGTGCTGGAAGACGATGGCTGCGGACTGCCGCCGGGCAGCGGGCAGCCGGGCTTTGGCCTGACCGGTATGCGCGAGCGCGTCACCGCCCTGGGCGGAACCCTCACGATCTCCTGCACGCACGGTACCCGCGTCTGCGTCAACCTACCGCAACGTTATGTCTGAGGCGCGATGATGCTGAACTTGCTGAAATCCCCACCCGATGCCGTGCCGATTACCGATAAACAGGCGCTGGATGAGCGCTATCGCTACTGGCGTCGCCATATCCTGCTGACGATATGGTTAGGGTATGCCCTGTTTTACTTCACCCGGAAAAGCTTTAACGCCGCGGTACCGGAAATCCTCGCCAGCAACGTCCTGACCCGCAGCGATATCGGCCTGTTGGCCACGCTGTTTTACATCACCTACGGGCTGTCGAAGTTTTTCTCCGGCATCGTCAGCGACCGCTCCAACGCCCGGTACTTTATGGGGTTGGGGCTGGTTGCCACCGGGGTGGTCAATATTCTGTTTGGCTTCTCCACCTCGCTGTGGGCCTTTGCCGTGCTGTGGGCGCTGAACGCCTTCTTTCAGGGCTGGGGGTCGCCAGTGTGCGCCCGTCTGCTGACGGCCTGGTATTCGCGTACCGAGCGCGGCGGCTGGTGGGCGCTGTGGAATACCGCGCACAACGTCGGCGGGGCGTTGATCCCAATGGTGGTGGGGGCGGCGGCGCTGCACTATGGCTGGCGTGCCGGGATGATGATTGCTGGAATGCTGGCGATCGTCGCCGGGCTGTTTCTCTGCTGGCGGCTGCGCGACCGGCCCCAGGTTGTCGGACTGCCGGCGGTGGGCGACTGGCGCCATGACGAGCTGGAGATTGCCCAGCAGCAGGAAGGGGCGGGGCTGACGCGCAAAGAGATCCTCTACAAGTACGTGCTGGCAAACCCCTACATCTGGCTGCTGTCGCTGTGCTACGTGTTGGTTTATGTGGTGCGGGCGGCGATTAATGACTGGGGCAATCTCTACATGTCGGAGACGCTCGGGGTCGATCTGGTGACCGCCAACTCGGCGGTGACGATGTTTGAACTGGGCGGGTTTATTGGCGCGCTGGTCGCCGGTTGGGGATCGGATAAGCTGTTTAACGGCAACCGCGGGCCGATGAACCTGATTTTTGCCGCCGGGATTTTGCTGTCGGTCGGCGGTTTATGGCTGATGCCCTTTGCCAGCTACGTGATGCAGGCGGCCTGCTTCTTCACCACCGGCTTCTTCGTGTTTGGCCCGCAGATGCTGATTGGCATGGCGGCGGCGGAGTGTTCGCACAAAGCGGCGGCGGGCGCGGCCACCGGGTTCGTCGGGCTGTTTGCCTACCTCGGCGCTTCGCTCTCAGGTTGGCCGCTGGCACAGGTGCTTGAGCGCTGGCACTGGACCGGATTTTTCGTGGTCATTGCCATTGCCGCCGGGATTTCAGCGTTGCTGCTGCTGCCGTTTTTAAATGCCCAGGCGCCGCGAACGCCGCACGAAGCGTGATGTACCTCACTTTTTTACCCCATTCGGGGCAAAACTAAGACATTTTCCCGGTTTCGCCTGGACGCTGTCTCAGGCCAGTCGCACCGCGGCTTTTTACAATGCCTGCCATTCGCAGGTATAAAAATTAGCCCGGAGTGTCCTATGTTGGCCTTCTTAAACCAGGTGCGTAAACCGACCCTGGATCTGCCGCTCGATGTGCGGCGCAAGATGTGGTTCAAGCCGTTCATGCAGTCCTATCTGGTGGTCTTTATTGGCTACCTGACCATGTACCTGATCCGCAAAAACTTTAACATTGCCCAGAATGACATGATCTCCACCTACGGGTTGAGCATGACCCAGCTGGGGATGATCGGTCTTGGTTTCTCGATCACCTACGGGGTGGGGAAAACGCTGGTTTCTTACTATGCGGACGGCAAGAACACCAAGCAATTCCTGCCGTTTATGCTGATCCTCTCCGCCATCTGCATGCTCGGCTTTAGCGCCAGCATGGGGGCCGGTTCTACCAGCCTGTTCCTGATGATCGCCTTCTATGCGCTGAGCGGTTTCTTCCAGAGCACCGGCGGCTCCTGTAGCTATTCAACCATTACCAAATGGACCCCGCGCCGCAAGCGCGGGACGTTCCTTGGCTTCTGGAATATCTCGCACAACCTCGGCGGTGCGGGTGCGGCGGGCGTGGCGCTGTTCGGGGCGAACTATTTGTTCGACGGCCACGTCATCGGCATGTTCATCTTCCCGTCGATTATCGCGCTGATTGTCGGCTTTATCGGCCTGCGTTTTGGCAGCGACTCCCCGGAATCCTACGGCCTCGGCAACGCCGAAGAGCTGTTTGGCGAAGAGATCAGCGAAGAAGATAAAGAGACCGAAGAGAACGCCATGACCAAATGGCAGATTTTCGTCGAGTACGTGCTGAAAAACAAAGTCATCTGGCTGCTGTGCTTCTCCAATATCTTCCTCTACGTGGTGCGTATCGGCATCGACCAGTGGTCGACGGTTTATGCCTTCCAGGAGCTGAAGCTGTCTAAAGAGGTGGCGATTCAGGGCTTTACCCTGTTTGAGGTGGGTGCGCTGGTCGGTACGCTGCTGTGGGGCTGGCTGTCGGACCTGGCGAACGGCCGTCGGGCGCTGGTGGCCTGTATCGCGCTGGCGTTAATCATCGCCACCCTCGGCGTCTATCAGCACGCCAGCAACCAGTATGTCTACCTGATGTCGCTGTTTGCTTTAGGTTTCCTGGTCTTCGGCCCGCAGTTGCTGATCGGCGTGGCGGCAGTCGGTTTCGTACCGAAAAAAGCGATCGGGGCGGCAGATGGCATCAAAGGCACCTTCGCCTACCTGATCGGCGACAGCTTCGCCAAGCTGGGGCTGGGGATGATTGCCGACGGCACGCCGGTGTTTGGCCTGACCGGCTGGGCCGGCACCTTTGCGGCGCTGGACGCGGCAGCCATCGGCTGTATCTGCCTGATGGCCATTGTGGCGGTATTCGAAGAACGTAAAATTCGCCGCGAGAAAAAGAAACAGATTTTGCAGACCGCCGAGTGATGGCGTATTGGTAACCTTGCCCGGCCTTAGCGCCGGGCTTTTTTTATCTCTCCTGCTGGGCCGTCTGGTGCAGCAGCTCCCGCAGCCACTGCTGCGCGGGGTCGCGGTGGCTACGCTCGTGCCAGGCCATGCTTTTGGTAAAGCCGGGGATCGCCAGCGGCGGCGGGGCGATGTGCATCCCGCTCGCCATTTTCGCCAGCCGACGTGGCACCACCGCAATCATATCGCTGACCGCCAGCACCTCCGGCAGCACCAGAAAACTGCTCACCGACAACCCCACCCGCCGCGAACGTCCCAGCGCCGCCAGCGCCTCATCGGTCACGCCACGAAAACTATCGCCCTGCCAGGAAACCAGCACGTGCTCCAGCGCGCAGAACCGATCCAGGGTTAACGGCACCGCAGCCTGAGGGTGGTCCGCGCGCATCAGACACACGTACTCTTCCTGATACAGTGCCCGGCTGTGCAGCTCGGGCGGCGTGGAGCGGGGCGTCAGCAGGGCAATATCAACATCCCCGCGTTCGGTTTGGCTGAACAGGGTCTGCGGTGATTCCGGAATAATACGCACCCGGATACCGGGAGCCAGGGGCTTTAGCGCGGCGATAAACGGCACAATCACCGCCTTCAGCGCATAATCGGTGGCGGCTATCGTCCAGGTTAATTCGGCCCGTTTCGGGTCGAAAATGGCTGGCTGCAGCAGCGCGTCGGCATCCGCCAGCAGCTGCTTTACCGGCAACGCCAGCGCCTGCGCGCGCAGGGTCGGCACCATGCCGTGTGGGGCGCGGACAAACAGCGGGTCGTTAAAAGCGTCCCGCAGGCGCGTCAGCATACCGCTGACCGCCGGCTGGGTCAGCGAAAGCCGTGCCGCTGCTCGGGTCACGCTGCGTTCATCGAGCAGCGCATCCAGTGCTTTCAGCAGATTCAGATCGAGGTTTCTGATATCAGATTTCATGATGGCCATCCGCAGCGACGATAAGTCACATTATGGTACGCCGGGGAGTCGACAGCGCGCAAATTCCCATTATGATAGTGAGGATGCGGGATACCCTCACTCATTCAGGTTACAGGAAAGCGGCAAGGGAGCGACTCCCCTGAGGCAGAGATAACGTCTGGCCGGGGTGAACGCGCGTAGCCAACGCATCTGCAGCGTGAAGTATGACGGATAGAGAATGAGAGGATGAATGGTCTGGATAGGATTGGCCACGCTGGTGGTCGTATTTGTTGTCGGTTTTCGGGTACTTACCTCTGATTCACGCCGTGCGATTCGCCGCCTGAGCGAGCGCCTGGGCATTACCCCGGAGCCATTGGAATCGATGATCGATGCGCTGGGGAAAACCGCCGGTCACGAGTATCTGCGTTATCTTGAGCGCCCCAATGAGGCGCATCTGCAAAACGCCGCCCAGGTTCTGCTGATCTGGCAGGTGGGGATCGTCGATGGCAGCGAGCGTAATCTGCACTACTGGTATCGGCTGATGCAAAAGGCCCGCCTGGCGGCGCCGATCACCGACGCCCAGATCCGTCTGGCCCAGGGGTTTTTACGCGAGCTGGACCCGGAACTGAGCGATATTGTCCTGCTACAACAGCGCTATAACGCCTTGTTTTTACCGGAAGATGGCGTCCACTGGCTGCACTGATATCACCGTATGTGATAATCATCATCGATGATGATGATTAGATTTATATCACCTCCCGGCAGATGATTGACCTCGTTAAAGCTCACCGTTACGAGGTCTCTTATGAAACAGTCAATGCACCAAAGCGCTATCGTCTGGCCGGAAGATTACCTGCCGGGGACAACCGATAATTTTGCCTCCAATGAAATCATCGTCAGCGGTCTGACCGCGGCGGAAATCTGGGCGCAGCTCGACGACACCACCTTATGGCCCACCTACTACAGCAACGTGGCCGATATCCGTTTTCATGACGGCAGCGGCCCGACGCTGAGCGCCAACGCTCGCTTTCGTTTTTCAACCTTCGGCTTCCCGATTGAAGCGCAGGTGACCGAATATGTTCCACCGGTGGCCGGACAGGCAGCACGCATCGCGTGGCACGGTTGGGCAGAAGGGGATGCAACCACGCGGCTGGACGTGATCCACGCCTGGCTGTTCGAAGATTTGCCCGGCGGCCGCGTGCGCATCCTGACCCAGGAGTCACAGAAAGGGGCACCGGCACAGGCGCTGGCGCAGACGCTACCGAACCCGATGATCAACGGCCATCAGGAGTGGATTTGCGGCCTGGCCACGGCGGCCAAAAACGCACAGCGCGGCTAATTTAGCATTCTGTGCGCTGGCAAGCCTTGTCTGATAGGCTTGCCAGCCGTTTTACCGGTAATAATCAAGCTTCACGTGATTGAATTGTTAAATTAGTCACACACAAAATGTTACACTGCGCAGCTTTTCCGCTCTCCAACCATGCAGGTAACCCATGACGTCTTCAAATGCCTCCACGCCACATGCTCACCAGACTGCGCGACCGAACTGGTCGGCGGTATTTGCGGTGGCCTTCTGCGTGGCCTGCCTGATTACCGTGGAGTTTTTACCGGTTAGCTTGCTTACGCCGATGGCTCAGGATTTAGGTATCTCTGAAGGGGTCGCCGGGCAGTCGGTCACCACGACCGCCTTTGTGGCGATGTTTTCCAGTCTGTTTATTACCTCGATTATCCGCAGCACCGACCGTCGTTACGTGGTGATTCTGTTTTCCGTGCTGCTGACCCTCTCGTGCCTGCTGGTCTCTTTTGCTAACAGCTTTACCTTGCTGCTGCTGGGCCGTGCCTGTCTGGGGCTGGCGCTGGGCGGTTTCTGGGCGATGTCGGCTTCGCTGACGATGCGCCTTGTGCCGATGCGGGTGGTGCCGAAAGCGCTGTCGATTATCTTTGGCGCGGTGTCGATTGCGCTGGTGATTGCCGCGCCGCTGGGCAGCTTCCTCGGCGGGATTATCGGCTGGCGTAACGTCTTTAACGCTGCGGCGGTGATGGGCGTGGTGTGTACGATTTGGGTGATCAAGGCGCTGCCTTCACTGCCGGGCGAATCCCCGTCACAACAGCAAAATATGTTTGGCTTGTTGAAGCGTCCCGGCGTGATGGCCGGCATGTGCGCCATCTTTATGGCCTTTGCCGGGCAGTTTTCCTTCTTTACCTATATCCGCCCGGTGTTTATGAACCTCGCCGGCTTTGATGTCTCTGGCTTGACGCTGGTGCTGCTGAGCTTCGGTATTGCCAGCTTTGTCGGGACATCGCTCTCCTCCGTGCTGCTCAAGCGCTCGGTCAAAGCGGCGCTGGCAATTGCGCCGGTGGTGCTGGCTGTCAGCGCGGCGGTGCTGGTGCTGTGGGGCGAAAGCAAAATCGTGGCCTCGACGGTGGCGATTATCTGGGGCCTCGCCTTCGCGTTGATTCCGGTGGGCTGGTCAACGTGGATCACTCGCTCTCTGGCCGATCAGGCGGAAAAAGCCGGGTCGATTCAGGTGGCGGTGATCCAGCTGGCAAACACTTGCGGTGCAGCGGTGGGCGGCGTGGCGCTGGACCATCTCGGTCTGCTGTCGCCGCTGGTCATCTCCGGGGCCTTAATGCTGCTGACCGGGCTGCTTGTTGCCACCAAAGTCCGGGTATAACGTGTCGCCCAGGCACGGCGTTGTGGCCGCTGCCTGGGGAACACGAGCTACGCCTACGGGCGCTCACCCCTTGCCAGACGGGCGTTGATATCCGCAATGACGCCCGGCAGATCGGCCAGGGTATCGACTACATAATGCGCCCCGGCGGCATACAGTTTTTCCGCCGCCTGTTCACGACGGGTGGCGATCGCTTCTGCCGTCATCTGCTGATATTCCTCCCAGGTCGCGCCAAACTCGTTACCGGACACCGCCAGCCCGACGCTCCACATCCCGGCGTTCAGCCCTTCGGTAATACCCGGAACGGCATCGTCGACCTTCACGCAGTGCGCGACGGCATCAATGCCGAGGGCAATGACGTTTTGCAGCGCCATCCACGGGCCGGGACGTCCGCCGGCGGCCAGGTCATCGGTGGCTACCCAATGGTCAGGGGCATAGCCCTGGGCGGCGGCGGCAGGAACCAGCTTCTCCATGACCGCGCGTGGGTAGCCGGAGCAGGAGCCGATTTTCAGGCCCTCGGCGCGACAGGCGGCAATGGTGTCGACAACGCCGGCGATCGGTGCAGAAAAATCGACGACTTTCGCAATTTGCAGCGGCATGAACGCCGCGTAGATCGCGTCAATATCGGCAGCGCTCATCGCGCGGCCAAATTTTGCCTGCCAGCGGGCATCCACCGAGGGTAGCTGGCCCAGCGCTTCAATGTGTTGCCACTTGCCGAGGCCCATCGGAACGCGGGCCTCCGCGAGGGTGATCTCGACATCAAACGCCTTGCGGAAGGCCTCGACAAAAATCTGCGTTGGGGCGAAGGAGCCGAAGTCCACGGTGGTGCCGGCCCAGTCAAGAATCAGTGCGGTAATGCGGTTCATGGCGGTTCCTCAGTGTGTCCAGTACATGGCGTTATCGATGGCGGTCAGCAGGGCGGTGATGTCGGCGTCGTAGACTTCGCCGATATTGCCGATGCGGAAACAGTCGCTTTGCGAGACTTTCCCCGGATAGATCACAAAGCCCTGCGCTTTAAGCTGCTGATAGAAGCTGTCAAAGCGGTACTGCGGCGCCTTCGGTGAGTAAAAGGCCGTGATGATCGGCGAATGCAGGCTGTCATCCAGCAGCGGCTGGAAACCTAAGGCACGCATGCCGGCGACCAGACGACGCTGGTTGGTCAGGTAGCGCTGATGGCGGGCGCTCACGCCCCCCTCTGCGGCCAGCTCTTTCAGCGCCTGGGCAAAGGCCAGCACGGTGTGGGTCGGGGAGGTGAAGCGCCACTTGCCGTGATGATCTTCCATGCAGCGCCACTGGGCATACAGATCCAGCGACAGCGAGCGCGAGCGGCCCGCGCAGGCTGCCAGCTCGCTTTCACGCGCAATCACGAATGCGAACCCTGGGACCCCCTGAATGCACTTGTTGGCGGAGCTTATCAGGTAGTCGATATTCAACGCGGCGACGTCCAGCGGAATGCCGCCGAAGCTGCTCATCGCATCGACGATATAGCGTTTACCGTAGCGCTGTGCCAGCACTGCCACCTCGCCAATCGGGTTAAGCATCCCGGTGGTGGTTTCGCAATGAACCATCGCGATATGGCTGATCGCCGGGTCTGCCAGCAGGATCTTTTCGATCTCTGCCACGTCCGGACGGGCCACTTCGCCGCAATCGTACGGCTGACAGGCGACGCCCATGCGCTGCGCCATTTCAATCATCCGCGCACCGTAGGCGCCGTTGCTGACGATCAGCACTTTGTCCTGCGCGCTGAGGGCACTGCCGAGCACCGCCTCCACCGCGTAGCTGCCGCTGCCCTGCAGCAGCACCGAGGTGTAGCCTTCCGCAGGGGTTGCCAGCTGGACCAGCTGCTGGCGAATGGTCTGCACCACCCCGAGGTTGTAGTCATCATCCCAGGTGCAGCTATCGAAGAGCATCGCCTCTTTCACCGTGCGAGAGGTGGTTAACGGGCCAGGGGTCAGCAGCAGGTAATTACGTGACGTCATTTGTCTCACCATTTTTGGTCTATACCAGATTGGTTTTATAATGGTGATAATGGTGGCAAAAGGTCAAAGAAAAGATCGCGCTGCAACAAAAAATTCATCTCCATGGGTATAATGGCGCTATCCAATCTGTGTGCGAGACATCATGAAATCACCCTCTGGCGAGACGCCGCAATACCTGTTGATTAAGGCGCAATTGCAGGCTCGTATCGAAAACGGCGCGTTGAAAAGCGGCGACAAACTGCCGTCAGAACGCGAACTGTGTAGCCTGTTCAACACCACGCGGATTACGGTGCGTGAGAGCCTCGCGCAGCTGGAGGCCAGCGGCGTGATTTATCGTGCCGATCGCCGCGGCTGGTTTGTGACGCCGGAGCGCCTGTGGTTAGACCCGACGCAAAACACCAACTTCCACAAGCTGTGCCTGGAGCAGGGGCGGGAGCCGAAAACGGTTCTGCTGAATGGCCGGCTCGCCGCGGTGCCGCTGGATGTGATGGCGCCGCTGGCGCTGCAGCCGTTCGATCAGGTGTATCTGCTGACGCGTCTGCGCTACGCCGACGGGCGGGCGATCTGCTACAGCGAAAATCACTGTCTGCCGGCGCGGGTGCCGGAGCTGCTGCGCCACGATCTGAACGGCAGCCTGACCGAGATTTATCAGGCCCATTACGACCTGATATATACCAGTATGCATCTGTCGTTCTATCCCACCTCGATGCCGCCGCAGGCCGCGCAGGCGCTGGGGGTGATGGAAGGCCGTCCGGCGCTGCTGCTGCGCCGCCTCAACTACGATCAGCACGGGCGCATTCTGGATTACGATATTGAGTACTGGCGCCACGACAGCCTGCGCATCGAAGTCGATACCCACTGATTTTTTCGGCCCTGGGTGCGGTCTCTCCCCGGTGGCGCTGCGCTGACCGGGCTACGATTCTTGCCGCTGGGTCGTCAGGTAGCCCGGACAAGGCGCGGCAGGCGCCGCCTCCGGGGAAATTCCACGCGCTGCTCTCCCTCTCTGTTGCCTCCGTTTTTCATCCACCGGACACACTTCGTTCATCGTTCTGTCATAAATCCCCGGTAGCGTGACACTCAATCTGGTATAGACCATTTGACATCACCACCCAATGAGGCTGATACGATGAAACTCTCCCGACTTGCTCTGCTCTCCGCTTTCGCACTCGCCAGTACCCCGGTTTGGGCCGATGGCGTGGTCACGGTTTATTCCGCTGACGGCCTGCATGATGGCGACAACAGCTGGTATCAGAACCAGTTCGACGCCTTCACCAAAGCGACGGGCATCAAAGTTCAGTACGTGGAAGGCGGCTCCGGGGCGATTGTCGAACGTCTGGCGAAAGAGCGGACCAACCCGCAGGCCGACGTGCTGGTTACCGTGCCGCCGTTTATCCAGCGCGCCGCCAAAGAAAACCTGCTCGCCGAATTTACCCCGCAGGGCAGTGACGCGATCCCCGGCGCCAATGCCCACTACTCGCCGCTGGTGAATAACTACCTGACCTTCATCTATAACAGCCAGCTGTTAAAAAGCGCCCCGGCCAGCTGGCAGGCGCTGCTGGACAACAGCTTTAAAAACAAACTCCAGTACTCCACCCCGGGCCAGGCCGGCGATGGTACCGCGGTGATGCTACAGGCTTTCCACAGCCTCGGCGGTAAAGATGCGGGCTTTGCCTATCTCGGCAAACTACAGGCCAATAACGTCGGCCCGTCCGCTTCCACCGGCAAACTGACCGCGCTGGTGAATAAAGGCGAACTGTTTGTGGCTAACGGCGACCTGCAGATGAACCTGTCGCAGATTGCCCGCAATCCCAACGTGAAAATCTTCTGGCCGGCGGACGAGAACGGCGAGCGCAGCGCCCTGGCCCTGCCGTACACCGTGGGCCTGGTCAAAAACGGCCCGCAGAGCGAAAACGGCAAAAAGCTGATCAACTTCCTGCTGGATAAACCGGCGCAGAGCCACGTCAGCGCACTCTCCTGGGGCCTGCCGGTGCGTAGCGATGTCACGCCAACCGACGGCAATTATCAGGCTGCAAAAGCAGCGCTCGAAGGGGTGAAAAGCTGGGAACCGAACTGGGACGATGTGGCCGTATCGCTATCGGCAGACATTGCCCGCTGGCATCAAGTGACCGACAGCGAGTAAGCCTGATGCTGATGAAAACCACTGCTTCCCATTCCCCGGCGCAGGCGGGGACCTCCGGGATAACCCTCGACGCATTGCGCGTGTCCTATCACGGCAACGTGGTGCTGAAACCGCTGTCATTGACCATCGAACCCGGGGAAGTGCTGGCGCTGATCGGCCCCTCCGGTTCCGGAAAAACCACGGTGCTGCGGGCGATTGCCGGGTTTGTGCAACCGGCGGGCGGGCGCATTCTGATCGGTGATACCGATGTTACCGGGCTGCCGCCCTACAAGCGCGGCCTGGCGATGGTGGTGCAAAACTACGCCCTGTTTCCACACATGAAGGTGGAAGATAACGTCGCCTTCGGCCTGCGGGCGCAAAAGCAGCCAAAAGCGCTGATAGTCGACCGGGTCAAGGAGGCGCTGAAAATTGTCGGGATGGCGGACTATGCCACTCGCTATCCGCACCAGCTTTCCGGCGGCCAGCAGCAACGTGTCGCCATTGCGCGGGCCATTGCCGTTCGCCCGCGGGTGCTGCTGCTCGACGAACCGCTATCGGCGCTGGATGCGCAAATCCGCCACAACATGGTGGAGGAGATTGCCCGTCTGCATCGTGAACTGCCGGAACTGACTATTCTCTATGTCACCCACGATCAGACCGAAGCCCTGACCCTCGCGGACAAGATTGGCATCATGAAAGACGGTTCGATGATTGCCCATGGAGAGACCCATCAGCTGTATCACAATCCGCCTAACCGCTTTAGTGCCGAATTCCTCGGTCGCGCCAATATCCTGCAGGCCACGGCACTGAGCGATATGGTCGGCCCAGGGCTGGTCAGTGTCAGCTGCGGCGGTGGGCTGATCCAGGCTTTCAGCCAGGGTGGCCAGCACGGCAATAACAAGCTGTTGTGTATTCGCCCGCAGCATATGAGCCTGGCGCCGCGCTCGGCGGCCAGTAACCGGCTCCATGCCACGCTGACCTCAGTACACTGGCAGGGCGATTTGACCCATCTGCTGTGCGACGTTGCCGGCGAAGCGGTGCGTATTGTGATGACACATGTCAATCCACTGCCCCGTGCGGGCGACAAGCTGACGCTTTACTTTGAACCGAACGATGCGGTCCTGATTGAGGTATAACGATGTCGCACATGCTTACGCTTTCGCGCCCGGTCCTGAACCTGCGGCCCTTCCTGTGGCTGCTGCTGCCGCTGCTGGTACTGGCGACGCTGTTTTTCTACCCGCTGCTGCTGATTGCTGAACAGGCGCTGCGCGATGACAGCGGTCATCTGAGCCTCGGGACCTTCTGGCAGGTTATCGACTCACGGCGTTTTATTGGTGCCCTGCTGAATACCCTGCAAATCGCGGTATGCGCCACGCTTGGCTGTCTGGTGCTCGGGAGCCTGCTGGCGCTGATTCTGGTCTTTATTCCGTTCCCCGGCAGCGCGCTGATTGGCCGGGTGATCGATACCTTTATTGCTCTGCCGACGTTTCTGATCACCCTGGCCTTCACCTTTATCTACGGTTCGGCGGGGCTGTTAAACGGCACGCTGATGTCGCTGTTCGATTTCGCCTTGCCGCCGGTCGATTTTCTTTACTCAATTCAGGGGGTGATCCTGGCGGAAATCACCGTGTTCACGCCGTTGGTGATGCGCCCGCTGATGGCCGGGCTGCGACAGATCGATAAAAGCCAACTGGAGGCGGCCAGCATTCTCGGAGCCCATCCGCTGCGGGTGATCGCCCAGGTGATTTTCCCGGCGGCGCTACCGGCGCTGATGGCGGGGGGCAGCCTGTGTCTGCTGCTGACGACCAATGAGTTCGGTATCGTGTTGTTTATCGGCGCCAAAGGGGTGAATACCCTGCCGATGATGGTCTACAGCAAGGCGATTCTTGAGTCCGATTACAGCGTGGCCTGCATGATTGCGCTGATCAATATTCTGCTGTCGTTGGGGCTGTTTATGCTCTACCGACTGGCCGCCGCACGTACCGGCGTGAGGAGCTAACGATGTTAATCTGGTCGCGTAAAGGCCGTGCGGCGGCGGGTGGGCTGGCGGTGGTGCTGTTTGCCGGCTTTTTCTTCCTGCCGCTGGCGGTGATCCTGATGTCCAGCCTGAGCCAGCAGTGGAACGGTCTGCTGCCGTCGGGGTTTACCTTCGGTCATTTTGTGAATGCGTTTCGGGGCGCCGCCTGGGATTCCCTGTTTTCAAGCCTGGTGGTGGGCTTTTGCGCCAGCCTGTTTGCCCTGTTGTGCGGCATGTGGGCGGCGCTCTCTCTGCGTCAGTTCAGCGCCCGCCTGCAGCGTTATCTGGGGCTGGCGTTTTATCTGCCCAGCGCGATTCCGTCGGTGTCGGTGGGGTTGGGGATTCTGGTGGCTTTCAGCCAGGGGCCGTTGCAGATGAACGGGACCTTCGGGATCGTGCTGGCGGCGCACTTCGTACTGATTTCCGCCTTCACGTTCAGCAACGTCTCCACCGGGCTGGCGCGTATTTCGCCGGATATTGAAAATGTCGCCTCAAGCCTGGGTGCATCGCCGTGGTATCGCCTGCGCCATGTGACGTTGCCGCTGATGATGCCGTGGATGATCTCCGCGCTGGCGCTGAGCCTGTCGCTGTCGATGGGGGAGCTGGGAGCTACGGTGATGATCTATCCGCCAGGCTGGACGACGCTGCCGGTGACGATTTTCAGCCTGACCGACCGCGGCAATATTGCGGATGGTTCGGCGCTTACCATCGTGCTGGCGGGGGTGACGCTATTACTGATGATCAAGCTTGAGCGTATCGCCCGCCGCCTGAGCCAGAAATAACGTCACACCGCTGTGGGACACCGAGTCGCCCGGGCACGCCGCTAACGCCGCGGCCCGGGAACGGATCTTAGAACCAGGCTTCGAACATCCCGCCGACGTTCAGCGAATCCAGTTGGCTGTCGTCGGTGTTGTTCACTTTTGCAGTATGTTTGTTATCCACCTGACCGCCGGTGACGTAGAAGCGCAGCATCGGACGGAATTCCGGACCCATACCGATGGAGATGTTCTGCGACAGCGTCAGCTTCCAGCCTTTGTTATCCCCGCCCTGATCGTAGTCAACACGCTGGTAGCCGGCTTCCAGCCAGGTGGAATGCACGTCGTTCCAGAAGTACATCGGACGCACGATCACGCCGTAGTTCTTACGGTTGTCGGTATTGTCTTTGCCGTCGTCATAATCGTGGAATGCCAGCAGGTAATCGACCTGCGCCTGCGGGGTGAACTTATGGCTACCTTCAAAGCTGGCATACACCGTCGTCAGGTCGTCGGTTTTGTTATACACGCTGTTATCCGAATTATCGGAGTATCGCAGGATAACCTTGTTGACGCCGCTGTCGTTGGTATGGCTCAGCACCAGGCCGCCTTGCCAGGCATCGAGGCGCTCATCACCGTCCACCGCTTTCGAGTCAAAGCCATAGTTGGCGTACACCTCGACATCGATCGGGCCGGCTTTCATGTTGTGAATTTTTGAGGTCAGCGCATAGTGGCCATCGTCACCGGTGCCGGACCCGCCGGTACAGGTGATGCGCGATGGGTTCGACTCATCGGCCATCACTTCCGGGCTACAGGATTCCACCTGCGACACCGTCGCTACGTCAAACTGCACGCCGCCGATATCGAAGTTTTTCACCCCGGCACCCTGGCCGTCGTGGTTCATCCAGAAGTAGTCGTTGATACCCTGTTGCGGACGCTGGTGGAAGTCACGACCGGCCCAAATATAGGCATTCGGGTTGGATTCCAGCACGTTGGTCACGCCGACGTAGGCCTTTTTCAGGTTAACTTCGTCACTCCAGTGGTCGAACATCACGTTGATATCCCAGATCGCGCCCTGGCTGCTCTTAAAGGCTTTGGTGATCTGGAATTCGCCGCCGTTGCCTTCGTTACCCAGACGACCGATCGCCGAGGCGCCGTTATAGGAGCCGTCCACGCCGACAAACTTCTGATCGCCGGTCTGGAACTGCGCGCCGTAACGGGCGTAGCCGCTGAATTTGAGGCCGAACGGAATCGCCATATCCGGGGAGGCGGCGGTGGTCTGCGGGTTGGTCACCACATCCACTTTCTTATCGGCGGCAGCATCGATTTTGGCCTGGCGGTCGGCCAGCGCTTTATCAACGGCTTTTGCCACAATGGCGTCGATTTGGTCCTGAGTAAAATCTTGTGCGAGTACAGAAATTGGGCACAGCGCGGCGACTACCGCCATGGCTAATGGCAGTCTTTTTATTGTTTTCATGGTTATCTCACATTTAATATTTTATTGATGTTCAGACAATAACCATCCCGCTCCGAATGAAATATCACGATCGGGGCAAGCTGATCCGGTTTATTTAGGGTACAGCTACGCTGAAGAATAAAGGGGCTTATTATTCAGTGTGGTTTTATTAATAAATTAACGCTGATACAGGTGAATCATCTCTTCTGAAAATTCACGGGCAAGCAGTGAGTTCATTAAATGATCCTGCGCATGCACCATGATTAAGGTCATCGGCTGGCGCGCCTCACCGGCATCCTGCTCGATGAGCTGGGTCTGCATCTGGTGCGCGCGACGAGCATAACCATCGGCTTCATTAAGGAGTAATTTGGCTTCATCGATATTACCGCTACGGGCCGCATGTAACGCTTCAAAACATAATGAGCGTGACTGTCCCGCATTCACGATAATTTCCATTACCGCTTCTTCTAGTTCAATCATAATTAATCCTGAGGTGATTAAATTTATATATTAAAGAATGTAGCGAAAATTCCTTTTTCGCATTATTCCAGAAAGTGTTGTCGATTTATTATTTAGGAAACCTGGGAAATACAATTAAGAGTGTATTCCCCGATGATTACTGACCAACGGTTTCGGCAACCGGAACGACGTTTTTGGCTTTTTCGACTTCAGTTTTCAGCAATGAGCGCTCATAGGCACGCAGGAATGGCAGGTAGATAACCGCAGACATCACCATGCAAATCACGCACATGACCACCGGGCTGAGCGTCCAGTTGGCGGCCCAGGAGGCGCCGATCGGTGCCGGTGTGGTCCACGGTGTCAGGGAAACCACCTGTGACAGCCAGCCGAGGCGGGTGGCGCCATAGGCAAGGATGGCGTTGATCATCGGGACGAACACGAACGGGATAAACATCATCGGGTTCATGATAATCGGGGCGCCGAACAGAATCGGTTCATTAATATTGAAGAAGCTTGGCACGATGCCCATTTTTCCGATGGTCCGCAGATGCGCCACACGGCTACGCAGCAGCAGGAAGGCCAGCGGTAAGGTTGAGCCAACGCCGCCAATCAGCAGATAGTGGTCCCAGAAACCCTGCAGATAGACATGCGGCAGCGCGGCACCGGCGGCCAGTGCGGCCTGGTTGGCCGACAGGTTCGCCATCCAGAACGGGTTCATGATCCCGGTGACAATCAGCGAGCCGTGGATCCCGGCAAACCAGAAAATCTGGCACATCAGCACGGAGAGCAGAATCGCCGGCAGGGAGTCAGAGGCGGAAACCAGCGGTTCCAGCAGGTGCATAATCGCCTGCGGCAGAATCATGCCGGTCTGTGCTTCGATAAACAGGTTCAGTGGATGCAGGGTACCAATGACCACCAGTACCGGGATCAGAATTTCGAAAGAGCGGGCCACGCCGGTCGGAACCTCTTTCGGCAGGCGAATAGTGATGTTGTTCTGCTTCAGCCACGCATAAATGCGGGTGGAGTAAATCGCGGTAATTAACGCCGTGAAGATCCCCTGGCCTGACAGGTACTGGGTAGAGATTTTGCCATCAGCATACGGGGCGGCGACCAGTAAGAAGGCCATAAACGCCAGCAGGCCGGACATCACCGGGTCCAGCTGAAACTGGCGCCCGAGGCTTGCGCCAATCCCGACGGAAATAAAGAACGTCATCACCCCCATGCTGAGGTTGAACGGCAGCATCAGCTGTTCGCGATACTGCTGAGAGAAATCGAGCCAGCCGCGGGCAAAACCGTTAGTGGTGTCCGGTGAAAAAGGAGGAAAGATAAATACCAGCATGAAAGAGCCGATGATCATAAACGGCAATGCGGCAGTGAAGCCATCGCGAATCGCGATAACATATTTCTGCTGCCCAAGGCGTCCTGCCAGCGGAGTAATAGATTGCTCGATCACGGCAATCATGGACTGATACAGAGAACTCATTTGAACACCTCTTATTGCGCCGGGTTAATCAGCGACAGGGCATAATCCAGAACGTTATCTCCTCGCTGCATGCCGTAGTCCATCGTGTTAATCGGCTGGACCGGAATATTCAGCGAAGCGGCTTTGTCAGACAAGGTTTTCAGCATGTATTTCACCTGAGGGCCAAGAAGCACCACCTGGTACTGCGGAAACTGCATGTCAAATTCGGAAACGCCATAGGCGTCAATCTGCACCGGCAGGTTACGTTCCTTTGCCACATCCACCATCTTTCTGACCAGTAAGCTGGTGGACATTCCTGCAGAGCAGCACAGCATAATCTTGTACATCGACACTTATCCTCAAAATGTAAAAAGTTATTGCGTGGATGATTTGATATCAGACGGAAACCGGTTTCCATTCATAAAAAACAGAACTGTGACGACTGTCAAGATCTTCTCCTTATGCCGCTAATTAATTGGATTTCGCTCACAGAAATCGGCCAGTTTTGCGATGTTTTTCCATGAAATGGAGAATCGGTTTCCAAATGAAAATAGAAACGGATATACTGCGATGGTTATTATTGAAGCGATTCAGGACCAGGAATTTACGGGGATCGGACGGACCCTGTCAGGGGATAATGATGTCTACAATCAATGATGTTTCACGTTTAGCTGGAGTATCCAAAGCGACCGTCTCTCGAGTGTTGAGCGGTACGCGCGGCGTAAAAGAGGCCAGTCGTCAGGCGGTGCTGCAGGCGGCGGAAGAGCTCAACTACCGGCCCAATATGATCGCCCAGTCGCTGCTGAGCCAGACTACCGGCTGCATTGGCGTGATCTGTGCGCAGGACAATATCAATCAAACCACCAGCTACCTGTATGCCCTGGAAAAGCAACTGAGCCAGCATCAAAAACATTTGCTGCTGCGCTTTGCCAATACCCGTGCCGGGGTAATGAACTCGCTGGAAGAGCTGAGCTGTGGGCTGTGTGACGATGTACTGATTATTGGCGCACGCTTCCCATTGAATATCGATCGTCCGGACGTGGCGCTGATTGACTGCCTGGAGAGTGAAGGGGCCAACAGCATTCAGTTTGACCACGCGTTTGCGGCGGAAACGGCCTGTAACTATCTGATTAGCCAGGGACGTCGGCAGATTGCGCTGATCCATCCGGAAGGGGGGGGATTTGCCGAGCAGGTGCTGCTGGGCTACAAGCACGCGCTGGAGAAAAACTTCCTGCCGTTTAATCGCAACCTGGTGTTCCTCGACAGCACCTCGCCGTCGGTGGCGGTTCAGGAGCTGGTCAACAATGCGACTACCTTGAACTTCAATGCCTTACTGGTGGCTGATGAGCAGCAGGCGCAGCATGTCGTGCCGCAGCTGATGGCGTTCAACCGGGCGGTGCCGGAAAAAGTGATGGTCTTTAGCCTGGCCGGATCGTTACAGCTGCCCGGCATCCCGACGATTCCGGCCATTGAGTATTCGATGGATGCGATGGCAACGCGCATTGTCAGCTGGCTGACGGAAAAAACGCAAATGCTCGGCGGCAGTATGCTGCGCGGCGATTTAATCATTCCGAACCGCTGATACCACTCGCCACCGTTATCGCCGATAATCACCACCCACAGCCGTCGCGCTGTGGGTTTTTTTATGCCCCTCTTTTTTGTCGTCCACTTCACAATATAAACAGAACTCATAGCTGACGCCGGTTTTTTGAACCAGACAGCGCCCGGGGACTGCCTTAAGTTGAATACGAAAGTTCAATCCAAAAAAAACAGTCACCAGAACATTCGTACCGCCTGCTTAAGGAAGTGACCCTATGAACCACTCTCGTGTTGTCGATGTGAAGGCGTGGATCGATGCCCGACCGATCTCGCGCTTTCAATGGAACGTCCTGCTGCTGTGTTTTGTCATCATCATGCTTGATGGCTATGACGCGGCGGTGATGGGTTTTATCGCCCCTGCTCTGATTGAAGACTGGGGCATCAGCCGAGCGCAAATGGGCCCGGTGCTCGGTGCGGCCATGTTTGGTGTGGCTATTGGCGCGCTGGTGGCCGGTCCGCTCTCCGATCGCTACGGTCGTAAACGCATCCTGCTGTGGTCGGTGGCGCTTTTCGCCCTCTTCAGCCTTGCCGGAGCACTGGCGCAAAGTCCGTCGCAGCTGGCGCTGATGCGTTTTCTGACCGGGCTGGGTCTGGGGGCGGTCATGCCGAACTGCGTCACGCTGGTGGCGGAATATATGCCTGAGCGTCGCAAGGGGCTGATGATCACCCTGATGTACAGCGGCTTTAACGTCGGTTCCGGGCTGGGGGGCTTTATTGCCGCCGGGCTGCTGTCGCACTACAGCTGGCATTCGGCGCTGATTTTCGGCGGCGTGCTGCCGCTGGTGGTCCTGCCGTTTATGATAGTGATGCTGCCGGAGTCGGCGATGAATATGGTGGCCCGTCGGCTACCGTCCGGGCAGATTGCCGGGGTGCTGAACCGTCTTGGCGGTAGCTTCAGCAGTGAAACGCGTTTCCAGCTGAATGCCCCGCAAATCTCGCGGCACAATAAAGTGGCGCAGCTCTTTCGCAACGGTTACGCCCGCGGTACCGTCGCCCTGTGGCTGACCTACTTTATGGGCCTGTTTGTGATTTATCTGCTTAATGGCTGGCTGCCGACCATTCTGCGCTCCGGCGGATTATCGCTGCAGCAGGCGGCAATCATTACCGGCCTGTTCCAGCTTGGTGGTCCGCTGGGTGGCATTCTGGTGGGATATCTGATGGACCGCACGTCAGCAAAAGCGGTGATTGCGGTAACCTATTTCCTGGGCTGTGTATGTCTGCTGACGCAGGGGCTGATGGATTTTGGCTCCGCCGCGCTGTCGGTGCTGATCTTTATCAGCGGTATGTGCATTAACGGCGCGCAGAATGGCCTGCAGGCCTACTCGCCAGCCTATTACCAGACGGAAATCCGCGCCACCGGCGTGAGCTGGATGCACGGCATCGGGCGTACCGGGGCGATACTCAGCTCAACGCTGGGCGGCGTGATTATGCTGGCGGTACCGGGCCACTCTTCGATCTTTTTGGTGCTGGCGTTACCTGCCTGTCTGGCGGGGGCCGCGATTTTACTGCACCGTATGAACCACCCGAAGCCTCGGCAAACAGAGGCCGATCTTAGCGCGCCGTCAGGCACAGTGCATAACCGATAAGTGGAGTCTCTTCATGGCCAGAATACTCGGCGGGATCGCCGTTTCTCATACCCCGACCATCGGCTTTGCTGTCGATCATCATAAACAACAGGACGCCGCATGGGCGCCGATTTTCCAGAGCTTTGAGCCGCTGCAACGCTGGCTTGATGAGAAAAAACCGGATGCACTGGTCTATATCTTCAATGATCATGTGACCGCCTTTTTCTTCGATCACTACTCGACGTTTACCCTCGGGATTGATAACGAATACGGCGTGGCCGACGAGGGCGGCGGCCCGCGTGATTTACCGCCGGTAAAAGGTGACGCGGCGCTCTCCAGGCATATCGGCGCCAGCCTGATGGCCGATGAGTTTGATATGTCGTTCTTTATGAATAAAAAACTCGATCACGGGCTGTTCTCGCCGCTGTCGGCGCTGCTACCGTGGCAGCAGGACGCCGGCTGGCCGACGCGGGTTATCCCGTTGCAAATTGGCGTCCTGCAATTCCCGATACCCAGCGCCCGGCGCTGCTACAAGCTCGGCCAGGCGCTGCGCCGGGCGATTGAGAGCTACCCGGAAGATATCGACGTGGCGATCGTTGCCACCGGCGGCCTGTCGCATCAGGTGCACGGTGAGCGCTGCGGTTTCAACAACCCGCAATGGGACGCGGAGTTTGTGGATATGCTGGTCAACGATCCGGAAAAACTGACGGAAATGACCCTCGGTGAATTTGCCACCCTCGGTGGCATGGAAGGTGCGGAAGTCATTATGTGGCTGGTGATGCGCGGCGCGCTATCGGCGAACGTCAGCGAAACCTGGCGCGATTACTACCTGCCGTCGATGACCGGCATCGCCACGCTGATCCTGGAAAATAATGCCCGCACCCCGCCGGTAGATACCCTGAGCCGCCACCGTCAGCATATGGCCCAGCAGCTAGCCGGCGTTGAGGCGCTGCCGGGCACCTACCCGTTTACCCAGGAGCGTAGCCTCAACGGCCTGCGGCTGAACCGTTTCCTGCATCAGCTGATCCAGCCTGCGTGGCGCGACCGTTTCCTCACCCAGCCGCAGGCGCTGTATGCCGAAGCGGGGCTGAGCGAACAAGAGCAGAAGCTGCTCGACGATCGCGACTGGCGCGGGCTGATTCAGTATGGCGCCAGCTTTTTCCTGCTGGAAAAAATGGGCGCCGTGGTTGGCGTCTCTAACCTGCATATCTACGCCGCCATGCGCGGGCAGACGCTGGAGGATTTCCAGAAAACACGTAACCAGCAGGTCACCTATTCGGTGGCGGGCACCCGTTAACCCTGCGCCACGTGCTGCTGGATAAACTGCAGCAGGGCCTGGGTCGCCGGTGAAGGCAGGCTCCCGGCGCGAAAGGTCAGCCCGATGCGGCGAGTGGTATCGGGCAGCGGCACCGGCAGAACGGTGAGCAGGCGGTTGTCGATTTCAAAGCGCATCTGGCTGGCGGAGACCGCCGCCAGCATGTCGGAGTCTCTCAGCAGGCCGCGCACCATGGCGGCATCACCGGTTTCCACCGTCGGCTGCGGTAGGGGCAATCCCAGCGTTAAAAATGCTTTCTCCAGCAGGTGCCGCGCCGGAGCATTGGAGCGGGGCAGCACCCACTGGGCCGTCGCCAGCTGGCTTTGTGGGTCGGGGTGGTGCAGCAGCGGGTGGCCGTTGCGCAGCAAAATAAGCATATCTTCTTCAAACAGCGCTTCGCAGCGCAGGTCCGGCAGATCCTCGTCCTGGCGCAGCGCGCCGATAATAAAATCGATATGTCCCGCCCGCATGTCGGACACCAGCGACTCATACGGGCTTTCGTTGGTCATCACCATAATGCCGGGATAACGCGCCAGAAAGGCGCTAATCGCCGCGGGCAGCAGCTGGGTCCGGCTGAGCGGCAGGGCGCCAATACGCACGCTGCCCTCCAGCACCCCACGACGGGCGGCGAGATCGCTCCAGATATTTTCCAGTTCGTTCAATGCCCGGCTGATCGGCGGATAGAGCAGGTCCGCCGCCGGAGTGGGGCGCACCCCTTCCGGCGTGCGGCGAAACAGCGCCGAGCCGGCGCCCTTTTCAAGAATTTTCAGCGCGGCGCTGACCGCGGGCTGGGTGATCCCCAGCTGGCTGGCGACCGTTTGGGTGTGGTTGACGTGATACAGCTGCAGGAAAATCTCCAGCCGTCGGGTGTTGAACAGCCAGCCGGAATCAGGCAGCGCGCCGGAGGCGGTGCTGCGCGCATGGAGCTTTTGCATCAGCGCGGGAATAGCCTGAAGGTCCTCAATGGCACGCAGCGCCCGTGGCAGAATGCAGCGGCCATATTCCGTGGCCACCATTCCGCTGTAGTGGCGTTCGAACAGCGTGACGTTCAGCGCCGCTTCCAGATCGCGAATTGCCCGGGTGATCGCCGACTGCGTGCGGAATAAGTCATCAGCCGCGCGCGAGACGCTGCCGCGCTGTGCTACCTGGCAGAAGAAGCGTAGCTGCATGATATTTATTGTCTTATCGTACTTTCTCTTCAGCATTTCTCACCGGGTCCCGGAATGTGAGCGTAACGACAACATAAATAAAAATCATAGCCTTCGCAAGTTAACGAATTACCCACCCTCGCCACGACATGACAAGCTGAAAAAAACAACAGAGGAAGCCATCATGTCTCATTCGCATCATCCCAAAAGTGCCCTGGTTGTCAGCGCTCACTCTGCCGATTTTGTCTGGCGTGCGGGCGGTGCGATTGCCCTGCACGCTCGTCAGGGCTATCAGGTGCATATTGTTTGCCTGTCGTTCGGCGAGCGCGGTGAATCCGCAAAATTGTGGCGTAAAGGCAATATGACCGAAGCGACGGTGAAGCAGGTCCGCCGCGAAGAAGCGCAGGCCGCTGCCGATATTCTCGGCGCCAGCGTCGAATTTTTTGATATCGGTGATTATCCACTGCGCGCCGATAAAGAGACGTTGTTTCGCCTGGCGGACGTTTACCGTCGCGTACAGCCACATTTTGTGCTGACCCACTCCCTGCAGGATCCCTACAACTACGACCACCCCATGGCTTCCAACCTGGCTCAGGAAGCACGCATCATCGCCCAGGCGGAAGGGTATCGCCCGGGGGAAACGATTGTCGCCGCGCCGCCGGTGTACTGCTTTGAACCGCACCAGCCGGAGCAGTGCAACTGGAAGCCGGACGTGCTGCTGGATATCACCAGCGTGTGGGAACAAAAATACCAGGCGATTCAGTGCATGCAGGGCCAGGAACACCTCTGGGAGTACTACACCCGGGTAGCGTTGCAGCGCGGAGTGCAGGCGAAACGTAATATCGGCATCACCGCGGCCCGCGATATCGTCCACGGCGAAGCGTTCCACAGCATCTTCCCGCGGGTGACGGAGAATCTGTCATGAACCTGTTGAATAAAAAAGGCATTGTCATTCGCCACCTGCCGCGCCATGACGCGGCAACGCTGAGCCAGTTCGCCGCCGCCGGTGTGGCGACGATCCACGAAGCGTATGACCGGCAGGGGCTGATGGCCCCGGATATCCGGCCGATCCAGCAGGGTATCAGCCGCGCCGGTAACGCGGTGACGGTGCTGGTCACGCCGGGCGATAACTGGATGTTCCACGTCGCGGTCGAGCAGTGCCAACCCGGCGATATTCTGGTGGTGGCGCCAACCTCACCCTGCGGCGACGGGTTCTTTGGCGACCTGCTGGCCACCTCGCTGCAGTCACGTGGCGTGGTGGGCCTGGTGGGCGATATCGGTATTCGCGATTCGCACACCTTACGTGAAATGGGCTTTGCCGTGTGGTCACGCCATGTTTATGCCCAGGGGACGGTGAAGGAGACGCTGGGCTCGGTCAACATCCCGCTGATCTGCGCCGGCCAGTTGGTTCAGCCGGGCGATGTGGTGGTGGCTGACGACGACGGCGTGGTCGTGGTGCCGCATGCGCAGGCCAGCACGGTGCTGGGAAAAGCGGAAACCCGTATGGCTAATGAAGTGGCGAAGCGTGAGCGGATGCGAAACGGCGAACTGGGGCTGGATATCTACGCCATGCGCCCGCGCCTGGCGGAGAAAGGGCTGCGCTACTATGACAATGCGGATGATGTAGAGGGCTAAGATGGCACAACGCAAAATACCCTGTCTGTTGATGCGCGGCGGCACCTCGAAAGCGGCCTGCTTTCTGGCCGAGGACCTGCCTGCGGATGCGGTACTGCGAGATGCGGTACTGCTGGCGGTGATGGGGTCGCCGGATGCCCGGCAGATTGACGGTATTGGCGGGGCCGACCCGTTGACCAGCAAAGTGGCGATAATCCGCCGTTCCACCCGCGCCGATGCGGATGTCGATTATCTGTTTGCCCAGGTGAATGTCGATCGCGCGGTGGTGGATTACGGACAGAACTGCGGCAACATTCTCGCCGCCGTTGGCCCGTTTGCCATCGAGCGCGGACTGGTGGCGCACGCGGCGCCGCTGACCCAGGTGCGGATCTTCATGGAGAACACCCGCCAGCTGGCGATCGCCGAGATCCCGTGCGGCGATGATGGCGTGGACTATGAAGGCGAGACGCGCATTGACGGCGTGCCGGGCTACGCCAGCAAAATCGTCCTGAATTTTCTTGATGTGGCAGGGTCCAGCTGCGGGGCGTTGTTGCCCACCGGCCAGGCGGTCGACCGTGTGGATGGCATCGACGTGACCTGCATCGATAACGGGATGCCGGTGGCGATCGTCCGCGCCAGCGACCTTGGGCGCAGCGGCTATGAAACCCGCGAGCAGCTCGATAGCGACGAGGAGCTGAAGCAACGGCTGGAGTCGATACGTCTGCAGCTCGGCCCGCGAATGAATCTGGGCGATGTGAGCCAGCGAACGGTGCCGAAAATGACGCTGATCGCCGCCCCGCGCGACGGCGGCACCGTGTCCAGCCGGACGTTTATCCCGCATCGCTGTCATGCCTCCATTGGCGTCTTTGGGGCGGTCAGCGTCGCCAGCGCCTGCCTGATCCCCGGCACTGTCGCCGAAGGGGTGGCCCGGGGCGTTGACGGTGAGCAGCCGGTGGTCAGCGTGGAGCACCCGAGCGGCGAGTTCAGCGTGGCATTGCAGCGCAACCAGCAGGGCGAACTGGTGGGCTGCGGCCTGCTGCGTACGGCCCGGCTGTTGTTTTCCGGCGACGTGTGTGTTCCGGCCCGCGTCTGGCCTCTGGAGGAGTAAGGATGACGGCAATTACGTTTATTGGTTTTGGTGAGGCGGGCGGCATTCTGGCGCGTGATTTAGCGCGCAGCAACGACGTCACTATCTGGGATTGTAAACTCAACGGTCCGGAAGGTGACGCGATGCGGGAGCACGCGCGCCAGGCTGGAGTCCGGGCGGCGGGTTCGCTGGCGCAGGCGCTGGAAGGGGCGACGCTGATCTTCTCTACCGTGACGGCAGGGTCGGCACTCGAGGTGGCGCGCTCGGCGGCGGCCTGGGTAGGCGAGGGGAGCTATTTTCTCGACCTCAATTCGGTCGCGCCAGATACCAAACGCCAGGCGGCGAAGGCGTTCCGTCCGGGAGGCTATGTCGATGTGGCGGTGATGGCGCCGGTGCCGCCGGCACGGCTGAAAACCCCACTGTTGATCGGCGGGCCGCAGGCGCATTCCATCACGGAAACGCTAAATGCTTTAGGGCTGAGCGCCCGCGCTGGCGGTGAGGCGATCGGCGACGTATCGGCGATAAAAATGTGTCGCAGCGTGATGATCAAGGGGCTGGAAGCATTGACTACCGAGTGCCTGTTTGCCGCTCGGGAGTACGGCGTGGAAGAGGAGGTGCTGGCGTCTTTGCATGCCAGCTTCCCGTCGCTGGGCTGGGACGGCGCCTTTGCGGGATATCTCATCAGCCGGGTGGCAGAACACGGTATTCGCCGTAGCGAAGAGATGGAAGAAGTGGTGAAAACGCTGCGCGATGCGGGCGGCGCGGGGCTGATGAGCCAGGCCACGGCGCATACTCAGCGCCAGCTGCCGCAGAGCATGGCCGCGTGCGGCCTGACCTACGGGCAACTGACGCCGTTCGACTGGAAAGCGCTGGCGGCTCAGCTGAAGTGATTACTTCGCCGGGCAGCTGATTTTATCGATGGCTGCCTGGTAGCCCTTCTGGTTATTGCGCTCTTTTGCCAGCGTTGCTTCGCGTACCGATTCCTGATTGGCCTGGGTTGCGAGGATTTTATTGGCAAAATCGGTATCGCTGATGGTGGACTGCGGGGCGCATTTTTCCTTCACCGCCTTTAACACCAACTGCTTTTGTTGCTCGAACTGCAGGCTTTTCAACGGTGATTCGGCCCAGGCCGCCGTCGCGCTGAGAGTGGTAACCAGACACAGTATCCAACACGCTTTCATGGTGCTTCTCCTTAACTAGTCGCTTCAGTCAACTATATGCTCAGGCGGCGAAACACGCAAATGGCGCTGAGATTAAGTTGTTTAAAATCAGGTGATTGCTTTCTATGTTACCCGCACTTTACGCCGCGAATCCACGGCGATCAGCACCACCGACGAGAGAATCAGCAGCGTGCCGAGCCAGTCCGGCAGCGTGAAGGTAATACCCAGCAGCAGAAGGGATAGCAGGGCGCTACTCAGCGGCTCCGCGCAGCTGAGGATCCCCGCCTTCGCGCCGCCAATCATCTGCGCGCCGTTTAAATAGAGGCTGAAGGTCAGCGAGGTGCCGATCACCACCAGATAGAAAAAGGCCAGCAGCAGGCGGCCGTTGACCACAAAGTTGCTGCCCTGGCCGCCGTAGAACGGCAGCAGCATGGCGCCGCCCAGCAGCATACTCCAGCCAACGATCGGCAGCGTGCCGTACCGGGCGATAAGCGTCGAAGGGTAAGTGGTGTAAAACGCGGCAGCAAAGGCCGAAGCCACGCCCCAGAGCAGCGCCGAGGGGGAAATAGACAGCGTGGTCGGATTGCCGTGGGTCACCAGCAGAAACGTCCCGGCCAGCGACGTCCCGATCGCCGCCAGCACCAGCGGGCGAGGGCGGGTTTTGCGCGCCAGCGCGAACCAAGCGACGATAATGGTCGGCGACAGAAACTGCAGCACCGTGGCGGTCGCGGCGTTCGATTTCTCGATGGTCATCAGGAAGGTGTATTGCACGGTCAGTGCGCCGAACAGCGAGAAGATCAGCAGGCTCAGGGCATCTTTACGGTTTTGCAGGACGCGGAAAATTTTATCGCCGTGAACGAAGGCGAGCATCAACAGAATCAGGCCAGCAAACAGCAGGCGCGTCATGGTCAGAAACGGCGATGACATCTGGCTTTGCTGCATAATGTACTGTGCACAAACGCCGGAGCTACCCCATAGCACGGCGGCTATCAGTACGTTCAGCATCCCTTTTTTGCTGGAGCCCATCTTTTCCTCGAGTGAAATAACGCAAAGCGGGCATCATAGCATGAGCCAGCGAGGAGCAACGGGCAGGAAATGGTAGTCGGGTCACAGGTGTGCTGGTGAAAAGCCAGGTATGGGGTAAATCATAAAAAAATGCCGGCCACCTTAAGTGACCAGCATTACGCCATATTACGCCATGTGGCGGGTTAAATAATGTACTCCCTGATATATCCGATCCGCGCGCTAGCTCAAATCAACGTTTTTGCTGCCGAACAGCCAGGTGCAGATGAAGCCGCACAGATAGGCCACCGCCAGCCCTGCGGCATAAACCGCCATACCGGCGTAGATCCCGCTGGCGGAGGTCATCAGCGGCAGCGCCACCAGGCCAGACGGACCGAACACCGTGTTCAGACCCACCGGCAGCCCCAGCCAGGCCACCAGACCGAGGAAGAAGCCGCCGCAGGCCCCGCCGATACAGGCGGTGATAAACGGCTTCATGCGCGGCAGGGTTACGCCGTAAATCAGCGGTTCGCCAATGCCGAGGAAGCCGGGAATAATCGCCCCTTTAATCTGCGTACGCAGCAGCGAGCCGTGCTTTGCCCGCCAGTACAGCGCCAGCGCGGCGCCGACCTGCCCGGCTCCCGCCATCGCCAGGATCGGGAACAGCGAGTTAAAGCCCTGGGCATCGACCAGCGCAAAATAGACCGGCACGAAGCCCTGGTGCACGCCGAACATCACCGCCAGCAGGAACAGACCGGCCAGCACGGCAGAGCCGAACGGGTTGCCGTTAAGATGCAGGAATAACCACGACATCCCGGTAAACAGCCAGCCGCCAATCGGCATGATCACGGTAAAGGTCACCGCGCCCATAATCAGCAGCGTCACCGCCGAGGTGAGGATCATATCGAGGTTGGCCGGCATTATCCGCCGCACCTGTTTTTCCACCCACGCGCCGAGAATTGAGGCAATCAGCACGCCGATAATATTGCCGCGCGGGTCAATGCCGTGGCCAAAGAAGGTAGTGATCCCGGCATAAAATCCGCTGGTGGCTTCGGGGTTGTAGCCAAGGACGAACAGCGAGGCGATGATCGCGCCGTTGACCCCGGAACCGCCAAACGCCTTCTGGGCGTTATAGCCAATCAAGATACTCAGGAAGGTGAACATGCCCTTGCTGAAGACTTTCATGTAGCCGATCAGCGCCACCAGAGAGGCGTTGGGATGGGCGTTTTCCAGCACGAACATCTGCTCCGCCAACGTCGCGAAGCCGAGCAGCAGGCCTACCGCGATAAAGCCGGGGATCAGCGGGGTAAAAATGGTGGCGAATTTGGCGAGAAACTTCTGCACGCCGCTGGTTTGTTTGCTCTTCAGCGCCTGCTTTTTCTCTGCCGCGACATCCGCCAGAGAAGGGGCGTCCGCGGGGGCATCCTCCAGTAATCCGTTCATCATCTCCGCGGCGGTTTGTGCTTTGCCGGGGCCGAGCACCACCTGGAACTGCTCGTCGCTGACGATAACGCCCATCACGCCTTCAATCTGGCGGATGGCGGCGCTATCGGCGAGCTGTTCATCACGTAAAGTTAAGCGCAGGCGGGTCATGCAGTTCCCCGCCTGGGCGACGTTTCCGGCTCCGCCAACATGGGTAAGGATCCGCGCTATCATCTCTTTATTTATTTTTGCCATTGCACGTTACCTGGTTGTCGGCGCTTAGGTATTGCTCAGCGCCTGGCGGATATAGCCGTTATTTTTGCTCAACAGTGATTGCGCGTCTGCGGCGCTCAGATCCGCCAGTACCATCACAATGGCCGTTTTACAGTGGCGGCCACAGGCGTCCAGCGCGGCTTGTGCGGTGGCGCGATCGCAGTCGGTCGCCTCCATCACGATAGAAACCTGGCGTTCGATAAGCTTGGCGTTGGTGGCTTCGACGTCAACCATCAGGTTGCTGTAGACCTTGCCCACGCGGATCATCGCGCCGGTGGAGATCATGTTCAGCACCAGCTTCTGAGCGGTGCCGGCTTTCAGGCGGGTAGAGCCGGTGACCACTTCCGGGCCAACGACCGGCGTGATGGCGACATCGGCCAGGCGCGCCATTTCGCCATGCGGGTTGCAGCTGACAATCGCGACAAAAGCGTTCTGGCTGTGGGCATATTCCATCGCGCCAATCACATAAGGGGTGCGCCCGCTGGCGGCCAGGCCAACCAGCACGTCGCGCTTGCTGAAGTTCAGGTTTTGCAGATCCAGCGCGCCCTGCGCTTTGTTGTCTTCGACGTTTTCGACGGCGCTGAGAATCGCTTTATGACCGCCGGCGATGATCCCCACTACCTGCTCCGGGCGCGTGCCGAACGTCGGCGGGCATTCGCTGGCATCGAGGATCCCGAGGCGGCCGGAGGTGCCGGCACCGATGTAGATCAGGCGCCCGCCGTCCTGGATGGCGGCAGCGACTTTATCCACCACCTGGGCAACCTGTGGCAAATAGGGGGCGATCGCCTGGGCTACCAGTTGGTCCTCCTGGTTGATTACCGTCAGCATGTCGACGGTGGACAGGGTGTCTATATTGGCGCTATTGGCATTGCGGCGCTCGGTCAGCAATGCGCTCAGGTCGATACTCATCATAAAACCTCATCAGTCACAGTTGAGATAGATTCTAAGGAATTAATTATTCCTTTCATGTGAAGGGTATCACGATTGAGGCAGAAGAGATAAACGGATATTCATAGGTATTACGGGGTGTCTTGCAGTAATAATATTGGAATATTTTATTACTGCACGATGATTTAGCGGTTGGGATGCGCTTTTTGCAGGCCGAAAAACAAGGCGATCAGATAGCTGATTGTCATCGCGATGCTCATTTTGAGCATCGTTTCACCGCCGATCCCGGCCAGCGGTGCGGCGATACCGCCGCAGACGAACATCAGGGTGCCCATCAGGGCTGATGCGGTGCCAGACTGGGCGCTGCTGACTTCGCTCATTGCTCTGGAGCCGGAAATCGTGCTGATGCCGCTCATAAATGACACCGTGAAAAACAGGCCAATCAGTGCCAGCCGCGGCAGCTGAAGCCAGGTGAGGAGCAGCGTCAGCGTCGCGCACAGTACGGCCAGCGTCAGGCCGCGACGCAGCAGCATATCCGCATCGTAACGGTGCGAGAGGCGGGAAAAAATCTGCGCGGCGATGATCAACCCGATACCGTTCAGACCGAACAGCAGGCTGAACTGCAGGGCGCTCATGCCGTATTCGCTCTGGATCACGAACGACGATGAACCGATGTACGAGAACAGCCCCGCCATCATAAAGGCCTGAATCAGACAGTAGCGCATAAAGCGGCGGTTTTTCAGCACCGGGGCGTCGCTTTGCTGCGCTGCCGTCGCGGCGCTCTGGGCGGGACGCGTTTCTTGCAGCACCGCCAGGCTGAGGATCAGCAACACGGCGCCGATTCCGGCCATCGCCCAGAACAGAAAGCGCCAGTCGAAGGAGGTGGTGATATAGCCCCCGATCACCGGTGACACCACCGGGGCGATGCCGTTGACGGCCATCAGCAGGGCGAAGAACTGGGTCAGCTGGGTGCCCTGATATTTATCGCGGGCAATCGAGCGGGAAAGTACCGAGCCGCCCGCCCCGGCGAAGCCCTGCAGGAAACGCCAGCCGATCAGCATATGTACGTCGTAGGTCATGGCGCACATCGCCGATGAGAAGATAAACAGCAGCAGCGACAGCGCCAGCGGTTTTTTGCGCCCGATACGATCGCTCAGCGGACCAAAAAACAGTTGGCCCACGCCCAGGCCAATCAGCGCGGCGGTCAGGGAGAGCTGGGTCTGGGTGCCGGTGGCGCTTAACTGCTGGGTAATGTCCGGTAACGCGGGCAGATAAAAGTCGGTGCACAGCGGGCCGATGGCGGTGAGCAGACCGAGAATGAGCACCCATGAAAGGGAGATGCGTGGCATAAAAATTCCTTAGGATCTAATGAGACTGGCACCGGTTTCTGCCGGGCGAGAGCCCGGCAGGAATGACTTAGCTGGCGCCACCGCCCAGCGATTGCCAGAGGGTAATGCGGTTTTCCAGATCGGTTTGTTGCAGCGAAATCAGCGTTGCCTGCGCCGACCACAGCGTGCGCTGGGCGGTCAGGACCGACAGATAATCGCCGACACCGGTCTGATATCGCTTCATCGCAATGTCCAGTGAGGTCTGCTCTGCGGCCACATACTGACGCTGGGCATCCAGCTGCTCGCTTAAGGTTTCCCGGCGAGCCAGCGCATCGGCAACGTCCTTAAAGGCGCTCTGGATAGTTTTCTCGTAGGTGGCAATCAGCCCTTTTTTCTCTGCTTCGGCATAGCGTAACTTCGCCAGATTGCTGCCGCCGCTGAACAGCGGCAGGCTGATTGACGGGGCGAATGACCACACCGACATCCCGTGGCTGAACAGGGACGACAGCGAGTCGCTGCCGACGCCAGCGCTGGCGGTCAGGGAAATGGTCGGGAAGAAGTTGGCCCGCGCTGAACCAATGTCGGCGTTGGCGCTTTTCAGGTTGTGCTCTGCTTCCTGGATATCCGGACGGCGCAGCAGTACCGATGACGACACCCCAGCCGGCACCAGAACGATGCTGTTGTCGCCGAGGCTTTCCAGAGTCCCCGGAAGCAAGCTGTCTGGCACGGTAGAACCGGCCAGCAGATTGAGGGCGTTTTTATCCTG
This sequence comes from Klebsiella sp. R390, assembly GCF_051131745.1. Lineage (NCBI taxonomy): Bacteria > Pseudomonadati > Pseudomonadota > Gammaproteobacteria > Enterobacterales > Enterobacteriaceae > Klebsiella > Klebsiella sp. R390. Next base: position 2,775,933 of record NZ_CP180445.1, read on the forward strand.
GGCGACCTGAGTACGGTAGCTGGCGACGCTGGCGCGCGCCTGTTGGTAAACGCTTTCCGCATCGCTGAGATCGCCGGCGGAGGCGGTACCGACCGCCATCTGACGGGCGACAATTTTGCGCGAGTTATCGGCGCTGGCCAGCGTCTCCTGGGCCAACGCCAGATTGCTGTTGTCCGCCGCGAGGGTGACCCAGGCGGTGGTCAGGTCGGAAATCATCGTCAGGCGGGTATTCTGCGCGGTGTATTCGCTGGCAAGCCAGGTTTCCCGTGCCGCTCGTGTCAGGCTCTGATTTTTACCGAACAGGTCCAGCTCGAAGCTGGAGACCGCCCCATCGGCCTGCGATGAGGAGGTCAGGCCGCTGCTGACCGTTTTACTACGGGTATGGCTGAGTTCAGCGTCCAGGGTCGGGAACAGCGAAGCGCGGGTTTCGCCGAGTTGCGCGCGGGCGGCTTCGATGTCGGCAATGGCTTTCTGCACGTCGCGGTTACTGGTCAGCGCCATGCTGACCACTTTGTTGAGCCGCGCATCGTTAACGACCTGCTGCCAGTTACCGACCACCGCGCTGGCTTCACCGTGGGTGCCGGGGAGCGTCGCGGGGATCGGCGCCGCCGGGCGGCTGTAATCCGGATCGAGCGAGACACAGCCGGCGGTCAGGAGCGCGACAAAAACTAACGTAAAACGAAACATAACTTACTCCTGAGTGGGGCGTCTGCGGGTGAACAGACGTTTCACCAGCACAAAGAACAGGGGAACGAAGAAGATCGCCAGCAGCGTGGCGGTCAGGGTCCCACCGATAATACCGGTACCGATCGCTACGCGGCTGTTGGCCCCGGCCCCGGTAGCAACCGCCAACGGCAGCACCCCGGCGACAAACGCCAGCGAGGTCATCACGATAGGGCGCAGACGGGTTTGCGCAGCGCGCAGTGCGGCACGTGACAGCGAGTAGCCCTCATCGACCGCCGCTTCTGCAAACTCGACGATCAGGATGGCGTTCTTCGACGACAGACCGATGGTGGTCAACAACGCGACCTGGAAGTAGACATCGTTGCTGAGATCGCGCATCCAGGCCGCCAGCGCGGCGCCGAGCAGACCCAACGGGATAACCATGATCACCGAGAATGGCACCGACCAGCTTTCATACAGTGCCGCCAGGCACAGGAACACCACCAGAATCGAGATGGCATAGAGGCTCATCGCCTGGCCGCTGGCCAGTTTTTCCTGCAGTGACAAGCCGCTCCACGCCCAGGTGGTTCCTGCAGGCAGGTTGTTGGCTAACGCTTCCATTTTGTCCATCGCCGCACCAGAGCTGAAGCCGCTGGCGTTCTCACCCTGGATTTCAAAGGCGGCAGATCCGTTGTAGCGCACCAGGCTTTCCGGGCCATACTCCCAATGGGTGCTGGCGAAGGAGGAGAACGGCGTCATGCTATCGTCGCTGCCGCGGACAAACCATTTGTTGAGATCCGACGGTACGGCGCGCGCTTCGCTATCGCCCTGGATATAGACCTTTTTCACTCGACCACGGTCGATAAAGTCGTTGACGTAGGTCCCGCCCCAGGCGCTGGAGAGCGTGTCGGTTACATCGCTCAGCGACAGGCCCAGCGAGACGGCTTTGTTGTTGTCGATGTCCACCTGTAGCTGCGGCATCTGCGGCAGGTCGTTGGCACGGACCGACTGGAGTTCCGTGCTTTGATTCGCCGCGGCCAGCAGCTGGGTACGCATCTTCATCAGGCTATCGCGATCGGTACCGCCGCTGGACATCAGCTCGAAGGTAAAGCCGTTGCTTTGGCCTAAACCGTCCACCGATGGCGGGATCATGGCAAACAGGGAGGCATCACGAATGCTGCCGAGCTCTTTGGTGGCGCGCAGGGCAATCGCCTGTGCGGTGTTTTCTGCCCCTTTACGCTCGGACCAGTTTTTCAGCGAGACGAAGGCCATCCCGGCGTTTTGTCCGCTGCCGCTGAAGCTGAAGCCATCAACGGTAAAGATAACGTCGGTGTTGTCTTTCTCTTTGGTCAGGAACCAGTCGGTGACCTGGCGGCGAACCTCTGCGGTACGCACCGCGGTCGCACCTGCCGGCAGGGTGTACTGGACCATGATTTCACCCTGATCCTCTACCGGCAGGAAGCTGCCCGGCAGTTTCCACATCGCCAGCGCCATCCCGCCGCAGATCACCGCAAAGGCCCCCATCATGATCACCGAGCGGCGCAGACCGCCGATAACACGATGCTGATAGCCCTGTTCGGTACGGCCCCACAGGCGGTTAAAGGCACCAAAGAAGCCGGTGGTATGCGGTTTGGAGTGGCTGAGCAGCGCGCCGCACAGCGCCGGGGTTAAGGTCAGCGCCACCACCACCGACAGCATCATCGCGGAAATAATGGTTACCGAGAACTGGCGATAGATAACCCCGGTCGAACCGCCGAAGAAGGCCATCGGCAAGAATACCGCCGACAGTACGAGGGCGATGGCGATCAGTGCCCCGGTGATTTCCCCCATAGATTTTTCGGTGGCTTCGATGGCGGAAAGCCCTTCGTCACGCATGATACGTTCGACGTTCTCCACCACCACGATGGCGTCATCGACCAGCAGGCCGATGGCCAGCACCATCGCAAACAGGGTCAGGGTGTTGATGGAGTAGCCGAACAGCGCCAGCACGCCGAAGGTCCCGAGCAGCACCACCGGTACCGCCACCGCCGGGATCAGCGTGGCGCGGAAGTTTTGCAGGAACAGGTACATCACGCAGATCACCAGCACGATGGCTTCAATCAGCGTTTGAATCACATCCTCGATGGAGATTTTAATAAATTCGGTGCTGTCTTTCGGGTAGGCAATATCGTAGCCCGCCGGCATCTGATGGCGGTACTCGTTGATTTTGTCCTTCACCAGCGTGGAGGTATCAAGGGCGTTGGCCCCTGGCGCCATCATCACCGCGATACCTGCCGCCGGGTGGCCATTCAGGTTAGCCAGCGCGGTGTAATCCTCGCTCCCCATCTCCACGCGAGCGACATCGCTGATGCGCACGACGGAGCCGTCGGATTTACTTTTGACGATAATATTTTTGAACTGATCGACCGTTTGCAGGCGCGACTGGGCGCGAACGGTGGCGGTGAGCTGCTGTGTGTTCGAAGACGGCAGGGCGCCGATCTTACCCGCAGAGACCTGCACGTTCTGCGCTTCAATGGCCGATTGCACGTCAGACGGCATCAGCGCGTAGGAAGCCAGTTTGGTCGGATCCATCCAGATACGCATGGCGTATTCGGCACCGAACACCTGCAGGCTCCCGACCCCTTCGATACGCGCCAGCGGGTCCTGCATATTACTGACCAGCCAGTCGGAAATATCGGAGCTGGTGGCACGGTTGGTTTTGTCATACACCGCGAGGATCAGCAGGAAGCTGCTCTGCGATTTTTCCACCGTTACACCGGACTGCTGTACTTCGCTCGGCAGACGCGATTCCGCCTGCTGAACTTTGTTCTGTACCTGTACCTGCGCGGTATCCGGGTCGGTCCCCTGCTCGAAGGTGACGGTAATGCTGACCGAGCCGTCGGAGCTGCTGGTGGAGGTAAAGTAGAGCAGGTTATCCAGCCCGGTGAGCTGCTGTTCGATAACCTGGGTTACGCTGTTTTCCAGGGTTTCCGCAGAGGCCCCGGTATAGGTGGCGGAGATTTTCACCGCCGGCGGTGCGACGTCAGGATACTGGGCAACCGGCAAGGTGCGGATGGCCAGGACCCCGGCGAGCATAATCAGAATCGCGATCACCCAGGCAAAGACCGGGCGTCGCACGAAGAAACGAGAGAACATCAGGCGTTGCCCCCGTTAGTAGTGGCTTCGACTGCTTTCACTTGCTGGCCAATGCTGACCTTTGAGGTGCCTTCGACAATCAGTTTGTCACCGGCCTTCAGACCGCTAACCACCAGCCACTTGTCGCCATAGGTTTCGCCGGTTTCCACTTCACGTTGTTCCACTTTATTGCTGCTATCAACGATCAGCGCAGTGGCGGTGCCTTTGGCATCGCGGGTAATACCTTGCTGTGGCGCAAGGATCGCATCGTCCATCACCCCTTCATCGACGTGGGCGCGCACGAACATTCCAGGTAACAGGACATGCTGTGGGTTAGGGAAGACTGCGCGCAGCGTGACCGAGCCGGTGGACTCATCTACCGCCACTTCCGTCAACGCCAGGCGGCCTTTCTCGCTATAGGTGCTGCCATCTTCCAGGGTCAGAGAGACGCTGAGCGTGTTGCTGTTGGTGGCCAGGGTTTGCTTGCGCAAGCGCAGCAGATCGACGCTGGAGCGGGTAAGGTCGACATACATGGTGTCGAGGCCGCGCACGGTAGCCAGCGCGGTATCCTGATCGGCAGAAACCAGAGCACCCGGGGTGACGGAAGAGATACCAATACGTCCGGCGATCGGCGAGGTGACGGTGGTCCAGTCCAGGTTAATGCGCGCGCTTTCGAGGGCCGCTTTTTTTGACTCGACGCTGGCTTTGTCCTGATTACAGGTGGACATTGCATCGTCGGCATCCTGACGCGATACGCCGTTGTCTTTAACCAGCACCGCATAGCGCTGGGCTTTCTGACAGTCGGAGATCACCAGTGCCTGCGCCTGTTTCAGGGCGGCGGCGGCTTCGTTGTAGGCCGCACGATAGCTGGAGGGGTCGATTTGATACAGCGCCTGTCCGGCTTTCACCATATCCCCTTCGGTAAACAGGCGTTTTTGAATAATGCCGCCAACCTGCGGGCGCACTTCAGCGCTAAGCGATGCCGTGGTGCGTCCGGTCAGTTCGCTGATCACTGAAACCGATTGATTTTTCAGGGTGACAACACCAACTTCCGGCGTCATTTGCGGGGGAGCGGATGTTTGCGCATTATCACATCCGCTGAGGAGTAATAGTGCTGCTGCGATGGGGAGTATAGTATATTTCATTATATATTCTCAGGATGAACGACGTCCTCCTCGTTATTTCAATAACGAGGTTGTGGCCAGCTGATGACGCATTTCCGCGAAACGGAAATGACGAAAAGGGAATGCTATATTCCCGTTTTATTGATGATTAATTATTTATCCGCTAATAACATAGTGGTTATTTCCCGATAGAGTTTCTCGAGTATCTCTGGTTCTACGTTTTGTGGAACCAGACGCCGATAAATCGTCCCTTCCATCATCACTGCGGTGACTTCGACACAGCAACGAACACGTTCATCGCTCAGGTGCGGATAGGTCTTTTGTATGTGCGCGCAGGCGTTAGCAAACATACGTTTGTCGGCCTCGACCATCATGGCGGCGATTTGCGGGTTACGCGTCGCTTCTGCCGCCATTTCTAACATCAATGCGTCATCATCTTCATCCAGCGTTTCCCGGTGGGCAAGCACGCGGGGGATCTCATCCGTCTGGGTATTTCCGTCCATTTTTGTGATGCGGTAATCAATGATACGGCGGATCATTTCTTCAATGATGGCGTCTTTGTTGGCAAAGTAACGATAGATTTGCCCGACGCTCAGGCTGGCCTGGCTGGCGATGTTCGCCATGCTGGCCCCGTGGAAACCATGATGACGGAAGCAGTGGCGTGCGGCAGCGATGATCTCATCCTGTCGGCGTTTTTGTCGGTCTGCCAGTGCGCTGCTCATGGTGTTATCCTCGGGATGAAGAGTGAGAACGATCGTTCTCATTTTTCGTCATTATACGGTTTCAGCGAGTGATGGAAAGGTTTTTTTGATTAAAAAAAAGCACAGGGAATTTACGCAGCAAATAATGGAGAAATTAAGTATTTTTTGTGAATTTAAGGTATAGGTATTTCTTATAAATATTCAATTATGGAGAATTAAGATGGCACTAATAATAACAAAAAGCATTAATCCGGCAGATCAAGAAGAGTTACTCGCAGGACTACGAGAATATAACTTGCGGTATCTCGATGCGACACAATTTGGTGAAACCGGGGTTTATATCCGCGACGAAGCGGGGGTGATGCTGGGCGGCCTGATTGCCAAAAGAAAGGGTAACTGGTTGTGTGTTGAGTATTTGTGGGTCAGCGAGACGCAGCGCGGCGGCGGTCTGGGTAGCCAGCTGATGCGTGAAGTAGAAAACCAGGCGCGGGAGGCGGGATGTCGCCATGTGCTGGTCGATACCTTTAGCTTCCAGGCCCTGCCGTTTTATCAAAAGCAGGGCTATCAGCTACAGATGTCGCTCCCGGATTTCCCCCACGTCGGCATGGAACGCCACTATCTCTCGAAGGCGCTCTAGCCCCTATCCCGCAATGCCCTGTCGCAGCAGCGCCAGCGCATGGTTAACGATGGTCTGACGGGAGATAGCCGCTAAGCGTTCATCGGTGCGCAGGCGCGAGAACGGAACCAGAACCAGGCTAATCAGCGAGGTAAACAGCAGCGCTGGCGACAGGGCTGGATTGATTTTGCCCTCCGCCTGCCAGCGAGTGACCGTATTCAGCATCAGGTGATAACGCTCTTCGCCGAAGCGGGCGTCCATATGCTGGCGCAGCACCGGCATCTCGCCGATGACCTCCTGCATCCACAGGGGGGCAAACCAGGCGTGTTGTTCCGCCAGGGTGCCCAGCTCGTCAATCAGCAGCGTGAGGGCGGTGACCGGATCGTCCGCATGGGCGACGAAAATCTTGCTGATCTGCTGGCGCAGCGGCATGAAACGTTCTTCCAGTAGCTGGTCCACCAGGGCTTCCCGCGAGCTGAAATAGTAATGCAGCATCGCCGGGGTGACCCCGGCTTCTTTGGCAATGGCATTGAGCGAGGTATGGCCGATACCCTGACGGGCAAACAGCGCCAGGGCAATATCCATTAGCTGTTCGCGGTTGGCCGTACCGGGTTTTTTACCCCGCGGACGGCCAGGGCGGCGAGGGACATCATTGTCTTTTTGTGCGCGCATTTCGGAATGTTCTCTTGACGTGATTCATCATTTCCCTAAATATTAATTATACATTTAATTAATTTCAAGTGAGTGATGAGATGACGTCTCAAATCACGACCCAACCTGCGCCGTCGATTCGTTTGCTGTTCAGCGCGCTGCTGCTAGTCATGCTGCTGTCGGCGCTGGATCAGACCATAGTCTCAACCGCGCTGCCGACGATTGTCGGCGAGCTGGGCGGGCTGGATAAGCTTTCCTGGGTGGTGACCGCCTATATTCTTAGCTCGACCATTGTGGTGCCGCTGTACGGTAAATTTGGCGATCTGTTTGGCCGAAAAATCGTGCTCCAGGTGGCGATCGTCCTGTTTCTGGTCGGCTCCGCGCTGTGCGGCGTGGCGCAGAATATGACACAGCTGGTGCTGATGCGTGCCTTGCAGGGGCTCGGCGGCGGCGGTCTGATGGTCATTAGCATGGCGGCGGTTGCCGACGTGATCCCACCGGCTAACCGTGGCCGCTATCAGGGGTTGTTCGGCGGCGTGTTTGGCCTGGCAACGGTGATCGGACCGCTCATCGGCGGGTTCCTGGTGCAGCACGCTTCATGGCGCTGGATCTTCTATATCAACCTGCCGTTGGGGCTGTTTGCGCTGCTGGTAATCGGGGCGGTGTTCCACAGCAGTAACAAACGTAGTCAACATCAGGTTGACTGGCTGGGCGCGATTTACCTGAGTATGGCGCTGCTGTGCATTATCCTGTTTACCTCTGAAGGCGGCAGCGTGCGCGCGTGGAACGATCCGCAGCTGTGGTGCATCCTGGCCTTTGGCGTGGTGGGGGTAATCGGCTTTATTTATGAAGAGCGGATTGCCGCAGAACCGATTATTCCGCTCTCCCTGTTCCGTAACCGCAGCTTTCTGTTGTGCAGCATGATTGGTTTTGTCATCGGGATGGCGCTGTTTGGCTCGGTCACCTTCCTGCCGCTCTATCTGCAGGTAGTGAAGGCGGCGACCCCGACGGAGGCCGGGCTACAGCTGATCCCACTGATGGGCGGCCTGTTACTGACGTCAATCATCAGCGGGCGCATTATCAGCCGTACCGGGAAATACCGCCTGTTTCCGATTCTCGGGACGCTGACAGGCATGGTGGGGATGTTGCTGCTGACGCGGATAACGATCCACTCGCCGATGTGGCAGCTGTATCTGTTTACCGGCGTGCTGGGCATGGGGCTGGGACTGGTGATGCAGGTGCTGGTGCTGGCCGTGCAGAACGCGATGCCGGCGCAGATGTACGGCGTGGCGACCTCCGGGGTGACGCTGTTCCGCTCGATTGGCGGCTCCATTGGGGTGGCGCTGTTTGGCGCGGTGTTTACCCACGTGCTGCAAAATAACCTGCAGCGCCTGTTGCCGGAAGGGGCCGAACTGCCGCGGGCGCTGAACCCGGCGGCGGTGCAGAACCTGCCGTCTGAGATCCGCCTCGATTACCTCGACGCATTTGGCTCGGCGATCCATGCCGCCTTCCTGATGGCGGCCTGCATTATGGCGGTGGCGTTCCTGCTGTCGTGGCTGCTGAAAGAGGTGCCGTTGAAAAAGGCGATGGACTAACCGGTTGCTGCAATCCGTCGCAGCGCCTGACGCAGCGCGGGAGTGGCGAAATCGAGAAATTTCCGCAGCTTCAGGGGGGCCAGTTCCCGAGCGGGGTACAGCAGATGGACCGGCGCCGCTGGCGGTTCGAGGGTTTCCAGTACCAGCCTGAGCTCCCCGCAGGCCAGGCCATCGATAGCCTGATAGTGCAGCAGGCGTGCAACGCCGGTGCCCAACCGTGCTGCGTCCGCCGCGCTCTCCGGGGTGGTGACCCCGAGCACCGGCTGCAGGATGACCAGCCGGTCTTCCGCCGCCGGCGCGTTAAAACGCCAGCCGTTATAGGGCATCGGAGATTCAATATGGATCGTCGGGAGTGCACTTAGCTCGCGGGGGCGCTGCGGCGTCCCGTGCTTTTCCAGCAGCGCCGGGTGCGCGCAGGTGACGATACGCATCTCGCCGAGGCGAATGGCGACCATGCCGCTGTCCGGCAGGACCCCGATGCGTACCGCGAGGTCAATATGATCGTCGATCAGATCGGCATTGCGGTCGCTCAGCAATAAACGGATGCGAATTTGCGGGTAACTGGCAAGAAAATCAGTAACTATCGGTAAAACGTGTTGCCGGCCAAACATCGTCGGCGCCGCAATCACCAGTTCCCCTTTCGGCTGCTGATACTCTCCCGCCGCCTGGCGTTCAGCATGCTCCACCTCTTCCAGAATCCGCCGTGCGGCAGTGACATAATCGATCCCGGCATCGGTCAGCGTCAGTTTGCGGGTGGTACGGATCAGCAGGCGCACCCCGAGCGCGCTTTCCAGTTCGGCGATCTGGCGACTGACGGTGGTTAGCGGCATATGCAGCGTGCGCGCCGCGGCCGACATGCTGCCGAGTTCCGTGACCTTCACCAGCAGTGCCATCGCGCTTAAGCGGTCCATGATTATCCCGTTTATCGGAAAGATGATTCTCAGTATCCCAGTATTATCATTATTGGCGGCAGAGTCCATGATGAGCGCAGTGATACCGGACCCGGAGGCGTTATGTCAGGCGACTTTCTTGATATCGCCATCACACCTGATGTGATGGATGTGCAGCATGAAATGGGCAGTGACGGCATGTGGCAGTCCCCGCGCCGTCCGCGCCGGGGCGAACGCTTCTCTGACAGCGAAGAGGAGATGATTACCAGCCGCGACAGCTTTTACCTGGCGACGCTCTCCCAGACCGGCTGGCCCTACATCCAGCATCGCGGCGGGCCCGTTGGTTTTCTTCATCTGCTGAATGACACCACCCTGGCGATGGCCGATTTTGGCGGTAACCGGCAGTACATTACCACCGGCAACCTGCGCGGTAGCGACCGGGCCTGCCTGTTTCTGATGGATTATCCGCGGCGTGCAAGGCTCAAAATTTATGCCACCATTGACGTGCTGGCGAAGGAGGATGAGCCGGAACTACTGGCGCGGGTGACGCCGGAAAACTATCGGGCCAGAGTCGAGCGCATCTATCGTTTTCACCTACAGGCCTTCGACTGGAACTGCCCGCAGCATATTACGCCACGCTACAGCCCGCAGCAGATCGCGGAATACAGCCAGACGCTGCAGCAGCGCATCCATGAACTGGAGCAGGAAAACCAACGGCTGCAACAACAGTTAACCCTCAAAGGAGAGCCATGATGACCGATCACCGTCCGCCATTACCGCCGTTTACCCGTGAAAGCGCGATGCAAAAGGTGCGTGCCGCCGAAGATGGCTGGAACAGCCGCGATGCGCAAAAGGTGGCGCAGGCCTATACCGTCGACAGTGAGTGGCGCAACCGCAGCGAGTTTGTGCATGGCCGGGCTGAAATCATCGACTTCCTGACGCGAAAATGGAGCAAAGAACAGGAATATCGCTTAATCAAGGAGCTGTGGGCATGGAGCGATGAGCGTATCGCGGTGCGGTTTGCCTACGAGTGGTGTGATGACAGCGGCCAGTGGTTTCGCTCATACGGCAACGAAAACTGGGCCTTCGATGAGCATGGGCTGATGCATACGCGCTATGCCTGCATTAACGACCTGCCGATTGCGCCGAGCGAGCGCCTGTTCCACTGGCCTCAGGGACGCCGCCCGGATACGCATCCGGGACTGAGCGAACTGGGGCTGTAGACAGGCGCGCTGCGGGTTAATCCGCTTTCGGGAAGTCGACGACGGTGTCATTGACCCGGTTCACCATGTTGGTGAACAGAATGGCGCTCACCGCGCTGATGATCTCAATCACCTGCTGGTCGCTGAAGCCAGCGTGGCGCACCGCGCTGACCTCTGCTTCTGGCAGGGTGCCGCGGGTGCTTACCAGGGTCTGGACGAAGGTCACCAGCGTATTGATGCGGGCATCGTCAGCATAATCACCGTGACGCAGCGCCTGGATCTGCTCGCGGCTGTAGCCCGCTTTTTTCGCCATCAGGGTGTGTGCCGCCAGGCAATAATCACAGCCAGTGGCTTCGCTCACCGCCAGGTTAATAGCCTCCAGCTCTTTTGCGTTCAGACTGCCTTTGCTCAGCATCGCGTTGTGCGCCAGCGCCTGCTGTAACGCCGCCGGCGAATGGCCGCCAATGGTCAGATAGGCATTCGGGACCTTGCCCATCGCTTTCTTGATCCCGGCAAAAATCTCGGCGGCTTTGCCGCTGACGTCTTGTTCATGAATCTCTGTTAAACGGCTCATGGTGTGCTCCTGTCTGAGTGAGGGTGTGTCGTGGCAATGACGCCATCTTAGGGAAGTTCCGCGTGCTAGACTGAGGCTCTACGTCTCATATTTATGTCTTATCGTCTCAGGGAGTGGCATGGACAGTCTCAGTCATCTGTTGGCGCTGCTGGCGCCGCGTTGTGAAGTTAATCTGCACTGCCGGTTTGGCGGCCGCTGGCAGGCCGGTCATGAGCAGATGCGCCGCGGGGTGGTGCCGTGGCATTTTGTCCTGCACGGCGAGGGGCGGCTGACGGTTGGCAAGCAAAGCCGTCATATGCGGGCGGGGGATGTGATCCTGCTGCCGCATGGTTCGCCGCATTTGATGGAAAGCCTGGTGGAGTGGGGCCAGATCCTGCCCGTCGCCCACCGCTTTAACGGCACGGTGACCGAGGTGCGCACCGGCAGCGACCACGATGCGCTGGAGATGCTGTGCGGGGAATTTTACTTCGGGCCACACGTCAGCTGGCTGTTTGCGCAAGATAGCGATCTGATTCACCTGCATACCGACGAGCGGGCGGAGTGCCCGGAGCTGGCGCTGCTGCTTGACGTACTGGTGCGCGAAAGTCTGCTGGAGCACCCCGGCGGCGCGGCGATTGTGCGCAGCCTCGGTGATACGCTGCTGGTGTTCCTGCTGCGCACGCTGCTAGGTAGCGACACTCCGCCGGAGGGGCTGCTGCGCCTGATGAGTGATGAACGGCTGATGCCTGCGGTCTTTGCGGTGCTGGCGGCGCCGGAGCAGCCGTGGACGCTGGAGAGCATGGCCGCCCGTGCGTTTCTGTCACGGGCCACCTTCGCACGTCACTTTACCCGCGCTTATCACCTGACGCCGCAGGCGTGGCTCTCTCAATTGCGGATGGCGATGGCCGCGCGCCTGCTGCGCATCGAGCGGCAGACTAACCTGGAGGTGATTGCCGGGCGCTGCGGATTTCAGTCGCAGGCGTCGTTCTCGAAGACCTTTAAGAAGCTGTATGGCGTAACGCCCGGCGAGTGGCGGCGTCGCTAACAGCAAAAAAATAGTCGTCCGGTTTTCGGTTGTTGCACCTGTGGCGAACGGGCCAGAATCCGTCGTATCACCACAACACCGGAGCATCTATGGATTTCACACAACAGCATCACCAGGCCACGCCATTGCTGCTGGCTAACGTCTGGGACGTCCCCAGCGCCAGCGCAGCCGTCGAGGCCGGATATACGGCGATAGGAACTTCCAGCGCCGCGATTGCCCACAGTCTGGGGCTGAGTGATGGCGACGCGCTGCCGTTTGCGGAACTGCTGCACCGGGTCACCCGCATTCGCGCCCGGGTGGCGTTACCGCTCAGCGTGGATATGGAAGCGGGCTATGGCGCCAGCGTAGAAGAGGTGGTAGAAAATCTGCGTGCCCTGGCGCGCACCGGGGTGGTCGGCGTTAATCTTGAAGACAGCGTAGTGCACGAGGGCGTACGGACCTTGGTGGACGCGCAGGCTTTTGCCCGGCGTCTGCAGGGGATAACCACAGGGCTGGCGCAGGCGGGGGTGTCGCTGTTTGTTAATGTCCGCACCGACCCCTTCGTGCTGAACCGGCCTCAGGCGCTAGCGGAGACGATGGCCCGGGGCCAGCTGTATGCCGGGCACGGCGCCGACGGGCTGTTTGTTCCCTGCGTGACCGAGGCTGCGGATATCGCCGCAATTGTTGCGGCGGTGGCGCTGCCGCTGAACGTCATGGCGATGCCTGCGCTGCCCGATCATGACCAGCTTGCGAAGCTGGGTGTGAAACGTATTTCGATGGGCAATGTACTGCACGATGCGCAACAAGGGCATCTGCACCGGCTGCTGAAGACCGTCCGGCAGCAACGATCGTTTAAAGGGGTATTTGACCATGCAGGTGACTGATAGCGGGTTATGCGATACCTGGTACGACGCACTCCTGGCCCGCGACTCCGGCTACGCGGGCGTTTTTTTCGTGGGAGTGAAAACCACCGGTGTGTTTTGCCTGGCAACCTGCCGCGCCCGCAAGCCGAAGCGGGAAAACGTCGAGTTCTATCGCGACTTTAAAGCTGCGCTGAGCGCCGGGTTCCGCCCGTGTAAGATCTGCCGGCCCACGGAAAATGCCAGCTCCGCGCCGCCGATGGTGGAGCAGGTGATGCAGCAGCTGCGGGCTAACCCGAAAGCGCGGATCAGCGATGACCAGCTGCGCCAGCAGCACATCAGCCCCGAGCGGATCCGGCGCTGGTTTACCCATCATTACGGCATGACGTTTCAGGCCTTTCAGCGGATGCTGCGGGTGAATACCGCCCTGCAGGAGCTAAAGGGCGGGCGGCGTGCTACCGACGTGGCCTTCGACAGCGGATACGACTCGCTGAGCGGGTTTGGCTACACCTGTAAAAAACTCACCGGCCACGCGCCCAGCGAGGCGGCGCAGGTGATCCTGCTGCACCGCTTTACCACGCCCATTGGCCCGATGTTTGTCTGCGCCAGCGAGCGCGGGGTTTGCCTGCTGGAGTTTGTCGACCGGCGGATGCTGGAGACGGAGTTTCGCGATCTCCAGCGCTTACTTTCGGCGAGGATTATCGCCGGCGAGAATCACCATACGCGCCAGGCGGTGGCGGAGATCGGCGAATATTTTGCCGGCCAGCGGCGCCATTTTTCCCTGACCCTGGAGACGCCGGGCAGCGATTTCCAGCAGACGGTGTGGCAGCAGCTGCAGGCGGTGACATACGGTACCACTGAACATTATCAGGGGCTGGCGCAGCAGATGGGCAACGCCGGTGCGGTACGGGCGGTCGCCAACGCCAACGGTGCCAATCGGGTGGCGATCGTCATTCCCTGCCATCGTATTATCGGCAAAGATGGCTCGCTGACCGGCTACGGCGGCGGGCTGGCGCGCAAGGCGTGGCTGCTGGCGCATGAAGCGAAATATCGCTAGATGATTTTATTTCCTGTTGCTGTTTTGAGTGTTTAAAAACCGGTCTTAAAGCCGTTATAGTTTTCGTCGAAAATAATAATGACTTTCTCATGGACTGACAGGATAACAATGATGAAATTGCGTTTACGGACAGCCGCCGCAGTGATGCTGGCGGGCCTGCTGCTGGCAGGTTGCGACCAGAAAAGCGGTGATGCGAAACACATTAAAGTTGGCGTGATTAACGGCGCGGAACAGGATGTGGCGGAAGTGGCGAAGAAGGTCGCCAAAGAGAAGTTCGGGCTGGACGTCGAACTGGTGGGCTTCAGCGGGTCGCTGCTGCCGAACGAATCGACCAACGCCGGGGATTTGGATGCTAACGTCTTCCAGCACCGGCCGTTCCTCGAGCAGGATAATAAAGCGCATAACTATCATCTGGTTGCCGTCGGTAATACCTTCGTGTTCCCGATGGCCGGCTATTCGCGAAAAATTAAATCGGTGGCCGACCTGAAAGACGGGGCGACCATCGCCATTCCGAACGATCCGACCAACCTTGGCCGCGCGCTGCTGCTGTTACAGCAGGAGAAGCTGATTACCCTGAAGGCCGGTACCGGGCTGCTGCCGACGGCGGTCGATATCACGGACAACCCGCATCACCTGAATATTATGGAGCTGGAAGGCGCGCAGCTGCCGCGGGTGATTGATGACCCGAAAGTCGACGTGGCGATCATCAGCACCACCTATCTGCAGCAAACCGGGCTGTCGCCGGTGCATGACGGGATTTTCATCGAAGATAAAAACTCACCGTACGTGAATATCATTGTGACCCGCGAAGAGAACAAAAACGCCGAAAACGTGAAGGAATTCATCCAGTCCTATCAGTCACCAGAAGTGGCGAAAGCGGCAGAGACTATCTTTAACGGCGGCGCGGTTCCCGGTTGGTGATCCTCTGCCTATGATGTGACTCCGCTACGCTAAACGGCCCCGCTGCTGCGCCATCAGATGCAGCAGCGGTACCAGAGAGAGCCCGTCCGGCATCTCGCCGCGGGCGATGAGCTGGCCAATCTCGTCAAAGGTAAACCACCCTGTTTCCATCACCTCATCCTGATCCGCGTCCATCCCGACATACTCCAGATCGCGAGCAAGCCAGGTGATGAACAGCTGGTCGCTGCTGCCATAGGAGGGGTTATAGCGGATAATTTCTTCGGCATTTTTCGCCTGCCAGCCGGTCTCTTCCCGCAGCTCGCGCAGGGCGGCGGCTTGCGGCTCTTCCCCTTCATCAATGCCGCCGGAGGGAATGGCCCACATCACCTGATCGATCAGATAACGGTAGTGGCGGATCAGCAGCACTTTGTCCTGCTGGATAGCCACAATACCCACCGCCGGGCGCGGGTAATGGATTGAGTAAAAGTCGCGGCGCTCGCTGTCGGTGATATCGATCGCCACCTTACGCATGCTGAACCACGGGGTTTGCGCCATCACTTCCGCATCGTGCATATCGGCGGCGGTCAGTCTCTTTTTCATCGTCACTTTTCCTCAGAACATGAATATTCAGAACACCATAGCCAGGGGCAGATGGCAACCGCGCAAAGTTGGCCCAATATCATCGATCATTGCCCAAATGCCCATATTGTACCAGGCTGGTGGGACGTACGATGTTCGCCAGATGACCGTGAAGAGGAGTGAACATCATGAAAATGACCCATATTCGTAATGCAACGCAACTGATTGAGTATGCAGGTAAAAAATTCCTGATTGACCCGATGCTGGCGCAGCAGGGTGCCTGGCCTGGATTTGCCGGCACCGCCCGTGCCGAACGGCGTAACCCGCTGGTGGGACTGCCTGTTTCCGTCGATACGCTGGTGGATGTCGATGCCGCGATCGTCACCCACACCCACGAAGATCACTGGGACGAGGCGGCGATCGCGGCGATCCCGAAAACGCTGCCGGTATTCGTGCAGCATGAAGGCGATGCCGGGCTGCTGCGGGGACAGGGGTTCAGCGATGTTCGTCTGCTGTCTGAGCACAGCGAATTCGACGGGGTGGTGCTACAAAAAACCACCTCCGGGCAGCACGGCAGCGACCGCACCTACGCGGTACCAGCGATGGCGGAGCGCCTGGGTGAGGCCTGCGGCGTGGTGTTCCGCCATCCGCAGGAGAAAACGCTGTGGCTGGTAGGCGATACCATCTGGCGCCCGGAGGTTGAAGCCGACATGCGGCGACTGCACCCTGACGTGGTGGTGCTGAACGCCGGTTACGCGCATGTGATCGGTTTTGGCCCGATCATCATGGGCAAAGAGGATGTGCTGAAAGCGCATTTCACGCTGCCGGAGGCAAATATTGTGGCTATCCATCTCGAAGCGGTTAACCACTGCTTGCTGAGTCGCGCGGAGCTGCGTGAGTATGTGGCTGACAATCAGATTGCCGATGTCGTCAGTATCCCGCAGGATGGAGAAAGTCTTTTCTTTTAGCCGGTTGTAGGGAGCGGAGGGCACCATGAAACTCACCGATGTTGCGATTGTCGCCGTGGACGGCTTTAGCCCTTTTCACTACTCGGTTCCCTGCATGGTGTTTGGCGACAGTGTTTCGGACACCCGGCGTTTCAACCTGCAGATTTGTGCCGAGCAGCCGGGATTATTGACCGCCCGCGACGGTTTTGCGTTGAACGCCAGCGCCGATTTTAAGGCTCTCGAGCAGGCCGATATCGTGGTGGTGCCGTTTTGGGGCGCGGTGCATCAGCGCCCGCCGCAGTCGCTGCTGGACAGCCTGGTGCGGGCCAGAGCGCACGGCGCTGAGATTGTCGGCCTGTGCCTGGGCGCCTTTGTGCTGGGCTATGCCGGGCTGCTGGACGGCAAACGGGCGGCCACCCACTGGGAGTTTGAGCAGGCGTTTCAGCAGTTGTTTCCTCAGGTGCAGCTGGATATCAACGCGCTGTACGTGGATGACCAGAGAATGATTACCTCCGCGGGCACGGCGGCGGCGCTGGACTGCTGCCTGTACATTATCCGCCAGCGCTTTGGCAGCCTGGCGGCAAACCAGATTGCCCGACGGCTGATCGTTCCGCCCCATCGCGAGGGCGGCCAGGCGCAGTTTATTGCCCAACCGGTGCCGAAAAACACCCGCGATGCGCGGATTAATGGCCTGCTGGAGTATCTCCAGCAGCATATTCACGAGCCGCACAACCTCGACACGCTGGCGCAGGTGGTGGCGATGAGCCGCCGGACGCTCACCCGCCATTTCGCCCACGCCACCGGCATGAGCATCGCTGACTGGCTGACCGCCGAGCGTCTGCGGCGCAGCCAGCTTCTGCTTGAAGCGGGAGATATGCCGGTGGAGCAGGTGGCGGAAATGGTCGGCTTCCGTTCCGCCGTCACCTGGCGCCAGCAATTTAAATCCCGCTTCGGCGTGAGCCCGAGGGAGTGGCGACGTACCTTTCGGCGCGGCCCTTAACCGGCGAGGGTGGCGCTGTCGATCACGAAGCGATACTTCACGTCCCCTTTGACCATTCTCTCCCAGGCTTCGTTGATCTGATCGCCGCGAATCAGTTCGATATCGGCGACGATGTCGTGTTCGGCGCAGAAGTCGAGCATCTCCTGGGTTTCCGGGATCCCACCAATCATCGAGCCGGCAATCGCGCGGCGGCGGAAGATCAAATTGAAGATTTCCGGTGACGGATGCGGGGTCGCCGGGGCGCCAACCAGGGTCATCGTACCGTCGCGCTTGAGCAGCGTGGTGAAGGCATCAAGGTTGTGCGGTGCCGCCACGGTGTTGAGAATAAAATCGAAGCTTTTCAGGTGCGCGGCCATTTCGTCGTCGTTGCGCGAGACGACTACCTCATCGGCGCCCAGCTCTTTCGCCGCTTCACGCTTGGATTCCGAGGTGGTGAAGGCCACCACGTGGGCCCCCATGGCGTGGGCCAACTTGATCCCCATATGCCCTAACCCGCCAATGCCAACGATACCGACTTTTTTCCCCGGCCCGACCTTCCAGTGGCGCAGCGGAGAGTAGGTGGTGATCCCGGCGCAGAGCAGCGGTGCCACGGCGGCGAGTTGGGCTTTCGGATGGCGGACGTGGAGCACATAGCGCTCGTGTACCACCACCTGCTGCGAATAGCCGCCGAGAGTGTGTCCGGGCTCATCGGCCGTCGGACCGTTGTAGGTTAGCACCATGTGGTCGCAGTAGTTTTCCAGCCCCGCTTCGCACTCTTCACAGGCTTTGCAGCTGTCGACCATGCAGCCGACGCCCACCAGGTCGCCGACGCTAAATCCCGTGACCTGATTGCCGATGGCGGTGACCTGGCCGACGATTTCGTGCCCCGGCACGCAAGGGTAGAGCGTGCCGGCCCATTCGGAACGCGCCTGATGCAGGTCCGAGTGGCAGACGCCGCAGAAATCGATGGCGATCTGCACATCATGAGGGCCTGGGTCGCGGCGTGAGATGGCCATTGCTTTCAGCGGTTGGGTGGCGGAGTACGTACCAATAGCGTTGATCTGCATAGCGAAACCTCTTTCTGAATGAACGAGCTGAAGAAACCGGAGGGGGGAACGAATCGTTGTTGGCAACGGTAAGCGTAGCCTGGTCAGCGCCGGACGTGGCGCGATTAGCTCAGAGTGTTAAAAAGAAAAAGGCGGCACCAACGGCAAATCCCCCGCGTGGCAGGGGATCCGTCATGCCGGGAGGTTTATTCGATCGGCGTCAGGTAGTCCAGGCGCAACGGTTCGGCCAGCAGGCTGTTCATCTGCGCGATAAAGGCCTGAAAATGCGGCAGCGAGATATGGGTTTCCAGCGCGGAGGCGTCGCGCCACGATTCGCGCATATAGAACGTGTCCGGGGCATCGCGCAGCTGGAACAGGGCGTAATCGAGGTTGCCCGGCTCCTGGCGGGTTGGCTGCAGGAGTGCCTGCAGCGCTTTGCCAAGTGCGTCAACCTGGCCTGGTTTGGCTTTTAATACCGCCAGAATCGAGATCGCGTCGTGGCTCATCTTAAAAGCCTTCCAGCACGATTTTGCCGACAGCGCGGCCGGTTTCCAGCTGAGCATGGGCCTTTTGCAGGTTGCTGGCGTTAATTGGCCCGTAATGCTCGCCCAGGGTGGTTTTGATGGTCTGGTCGTCAATCAGGCTGGCAACCCGGGTCAGCAGCTGGTGTTGGGCAATCATATCCGGCGTGGTGAACATCGAGCGGGTGAACATAAATTCCCAGTGCAGTGAGATGCTTTTGGCCTTCAGCGGCCGGGCATCGAGGGTTTCCGGATCGTCGATCAGCGCCAGTTTACCCTGCGGCGCGAGGGCGGCGATCAGCTGGGCGTAATGCTGTTCGGTGTTGTTGAGGCTGGCGACATGGGTGACCGCGGGGATCCCAATCCGCGCCAGCTCTTCGCTGAGCGGCTTGCTGTGATCGATAACATGGTGCGCGCCCGCATCACGTACCCATTTCTGGCTTTCCGGCCGCGAGGCGGTGCCGATCACCGTCATTCCGGTCAGTTTGCTGGCCAACTGGGTGAGAATCGAACCGACGCCGCCCGCCGCGCCGACAATCAGCAGCGTGTCCCCGCTATTGCCGCCTTCCTGTACGCCAAGCCGGTCAAACAGCAGTTCCCATGCGGTAATGGCGGTCAGCGGCAGGGCGGCGGCAGAGGCGTTATCCAGCGAGCGCGGCTTCAGCGCGACCAGGCGTTCATCAACGAGCTGAAACTCGCTGTTGCTTCCCGCGCGGCCCAGCGCACCGGCGTACCAGACTTCATCCCCCGGCGTGAACAGCGTGACCGCTTCGCCGACCGACTTAACTACCCCAACCGCGTCCCAGCCCAGCACGCGCGGGGTATCGCCGGTAAACCCGGCGCGGACTTTGGTGTCCACCGGGTTAACGGAAATGGCCTTGATTTCGATCAGCAGGTCATGCCCTACGGCAACCGGCACCGGTAGTTCAATATCACGTAAAAAAGGAATGTTGCTGCCGTCTGTGGCGGCACGGGTAATGGCGATCGCTTTCATATTTTCTCCGCAGAAGGAATAGGGTTTATCAATGGCATGCATCAAGGATAGACCGGTGGGAGAAGGGGAAAAACGCCCCGGCGGCGATAACAGTTATATGCAGAAAGTGAAAATCAGGGGGGAGCGTGGGTTCAGGCAGAAAGGCGTCATTGAGTTCGTTGTACAGTGGCTGTCAGTGACAGAGTGGTTTCGTTTATTTCGAATATTGAGGATTTCGATTATTTCGAATATACTCGCCAGCATGATCCAGAGGAGTCCAATCTATGACCACACTGACGAATATCAGCCTTCCCGATCGCCAGGAAAGCGAACTTGCGCAGCGCGGGCAGCGTGAACTCGCCGCCTATCTTTCTAGCGGGCTGGAAACACAGCGTATTGCCATCCTCGGCGAGGATGATAAAGCCCATCCGATCGAGCTACCGACCAGCGCGTTGACTCTGCTGATGGATATCCTCGGGGAGCTGGCTTGCGGTAATGCGGTACAGATCGTTCCCGTGCAAGCTGAACTGACCACGCAGGAGGCGGCAAATTTACTGAATGTCTCTCGCCCGCATATGGTGAAGCTGCTGGAAGCGAGGCAGCTTCCATTTCACAAAACGGGGCGGCATCGCCGGGTGTTGTTCGCCGATCTTATGGCGTATAAAAAACGCAGGGAACAGGAGAGCCTGGACGCGATGCAGTCGCTGGCCGATCAGGCGCAGGATTTAGGGATGTATTAATGCGACATTCACCATACCCGGTGATTTTAGATGCGTGTGTGTTATATCCGGCGCGACTCAGGGATTTGCTGATGCACCTGGGGATTGCCGGGCTCTATCAGCCTAAATGGAGTCATGCTATTCAGGATGAATGGTGCAGAAACCTGATCGCTAATCGGCCAGACATCCCGTCCCAGGCACTTCAGCGGACCGTAAAACTGATGAATTCTGCTTTACCAGATGCCAATGTGACGGGATATAAGGGATTGATAAAGGGCCTGGAAATGCCCGATCCCCACGACAGGCATGTGCTGGCAGTAGCGATAAGAGCCAAAGCTGAAATTATCGTCACGCTTAACCACAAAGACTTTCCGCCAGAAGTGCTGCGCCCTTTTGAAATAGAAGCGCTTCACCCGGATGTCTTTATTTCTGATTTATTCGACCTCAATCATGCCCTGGCACTGGAGGCCGTAAGGCGTCAGCGGCAGTCCCTAAAAAATCCACCGATGACGGTAGATGAGTTCCTCACGATGCTGTTAAAGCAGGGATTGCCCATGACGGTGAAAGCGCTGATGAATTATCCGTACGCCATTTAAATCGATAAAAACGACTATCAATAACGCATTGATATTTAGATGATTGATTCGTGTGGTGTACGACGGAGGACTAACCAGGGGGAGCAAACTGGCGGAAGATCACAGGAGTTGAACCTGCCCGGGACCGCTGGCGGCCCCAACTGGATTTGAAGTCCAGCCACCTCACCGGAGATGACGATCTTCCGCGCCTCGATTGCTACATGGAGGCGGGGCGCATTATAGCTACTTTCCGCCATTTACCACATACCTAAACGCACTTTTTTACTGTTAAAACTGGACATTACAGAACAGTCTTACATAAACCCTTTCGAAATCCGAGGGTTACACTTTTTCGTCTGCATTCGGCCTACCGCGATCACAGAAAACAAGAAACATAATTTGATAACGAGATATCGCAATTCATCTTACTCAGCGGATCGTTTACAAATTCTGTAACCGGTACCAACCCGTGATACCGTTTGGGGAAGAGTGCGCACATGAAAGAACATATATTGTCCGTCAAAGAGAAGATTGGCTACGGCATGGGTGACGCCGCCAGCCACATCATTTTTGATAACGTCATGTTGTACATGATGTTTTTCTACACCGATATTTTTGGTATTCCCGCTGGTTTTGTTGGCACCATGTTCCTGCTGGCGCGTGCGTTGGACGCGATTTCTGATCCCTGCATGGGGCTGCTCGCCGACCGTACCCGCAGCCGCTGGGGGAAATTCCGCCCGTGGATCCTCTTCGGCGCGATCCCGTTTGGCCTGGTCTGCGTACTGGCCTACAGCTCACCGGACCTCAGCCACAACGGCAAACTGATCTACGCCGCCGTCACCTATACCCTGCTGACCCTGCTCTATACCGTGGTGAATATTCCCTACTGCGCGCTGGGCGGCGTCATTACCGATAACCCAACCCAGCGTATCTCGCTGCAGTCCTGGCGCTTCGTGCTGGCGACGGCGGGCGGCATGCTCTCCACCGTGCTGATGATGCCGCTGGTCAACTTTATCGGCGGCGACGACAAAGCGCTTGGCTTCCAGGGCGGCATTGCGGTGCTCTCCGTCATCGCCTTCCTGATGCTGACCTTCTGCTTCTTTACCACCAAAGAGCGCGTGCAGGCGCCACCGAGCACCACCTCCATGCGTGAAGACCTGCGCGACATCTGGCGCAACGACCAGTGGCGTGTGGTCGGCGTGCTGACCATCCTGAATATCCTCGCGGTCTGCGTCCGCGGTGGCGCCATGATGTACTACACCACCTGGATTATGGGCTCAGCGGCGTTGTTTACCGTCTTCCTGACCACTTACTGCGTCGGCAACCTGATCGGCTCCGCACTGGCAAAACCGCTCACGGACTGGAAATGCAAAGTCAGCGTGTTCTGGTGGACCAACGCGATTCTGGCGGTGCTGAGCGTGGCGATGTTCTTCGTGCCGATCGATGCGGAAATCACCATGTTCGTCTTTATCTTCGCGATTGGTGTGCTGCACCAGCTGGTTACGCCTATTCAGTGGGTAATGATGTCCGACACCGTTGACTACGGCGAATGGTGCAACGGTAAACGGCTGACGGGTATCAGCTTCGCGGGCACCCTGTTTGTGCTCAAGCTCGGTCTGGCGCTGGGCGGCGCGATGATTGGCTGGATGCTGGCCGGCGGTGGCTATGATGCGGCGGCCAAAACCCAAAATGGCGCGACCATCACCATTATTATCGCGCTCTTTACCCTCGTACCGGCAGTCTGCTATGCGCTGAGCGCGGTTATCGCCAAACGCTACTACACGCTGAAAACGCCGTTCCTGGTAAAAATCATGGCCGAACTGGCCCAGGGCGCACGTCGTAACGAACAAGATTTCGCTTCAGCACCGATCGGCAAAGAATTGCAAAACTAAGAGCCTGGCCCATCAGGCTATTTTATTTGCCGTTTTGGCCCTGGTCAGTGCTCGCCATCTCACGTACTGCGTGTACGCTCCGGTGGTTCCGCGCTGTCCGTGGCCAAACTGGCTGCAACAATGTATGCCTACCGAGATAGGCCCTAAGAGGACGTTTTAATGAAAATCAGTGATGGAAACTGGCTTATTCAACCGGGACTCAATCTGATCCAACCCGTACAGGTCTACGAGGTGGAACAGCAGGGCAATGAGATGGTGGTCTATGCTGCTCCGCGTGATGTCCGTGAACGCACCTGGCAGCTGGATACCCCGCTGTTTACCCTGCGCTTTTTCTCTCCGCAGGCGGGCATCATCGGCGTACGGATGGAGCATTTCCAGGGGGCGCTGGATAACGGCCCACACTATCCGCTGAATGTCCTCCCCGATGTCGACGTTGAGATCCAAAACACCGAAGCGTTCGCCGAGCTGAAAAGCGGCAACCTGAGCGTACGGGTGACGAAAGGGGAGTTCTGGGCGCTGGATTTCTTGCGCAACGGCGTGCGTATTACCGGCAGCCAGCTGAAAAACAACGGCTACGTGCAGGATACGAACACCAACCGTCATTACCTGTTTGAACGCCTCGATCTTGGCGTCGGTGAAACCGTTTACGGGCTCGGTGAGCGCTTTACCGCCCTGGTTCGCAACGGACAGACGGTGGAAACCTGGAACGAAGATGGCGGCACCAGTACCGAGCAATCCTACAAAAATATCCCGTTTTATCTGACCAACCGGGGCTACGGCGTGCTGGTCAACCATCCGCAGCGCGTCTCCTTTGAGGTCGGGTCGGAGAAGGTCTCTAAGGTGCAGTTCAGCGTCGAAGGCGAGTATCTCGAGTATTTCGTTATCGATGGCCCGACGCCGAAAGCGGTGCTCGACCGCTACACCCGCTTTACCGGGCGCCCGGCGCTGCCGCCGGCCTGGTCCTTTGGCCTGTGGCTGACCACCTCGTTCACCACCAACTATGACGAAGCGACGGTGAACAGTTTTATCGACGGAATGGCGGAGCGAAACCTGCCGCTGCACGTGTTCCACTTCGACTGCTTCTGGATGAAAGCCTTCCAGTGGTGCGATTTCGAGTGGGATCCAGTGACTTTCCCGGACCCGGAAGGGATGATCAAACGGTTGAAAGACAAAGGACTGAAGGTCTGCGTATGGATTAACCCCTACATCGGCCAGCGCTCGCCGGTGTTTAAAGAGCTGAAAGAGAAGGGCTATCTGCTCAAGCGCCCGGACGGATCGCTCTGGCAGTGGGATAAGTGGCAGCCGGGTCTGGCGATCTATGATTTCACTAACCCGGAAGCCTGCCAGTGGTACGCCGATAAGCTGAAAGGCCTGATAGACATCGGCGTTGACTGCTTCAAAACCGACTTTGGCGAGCGTATCCCGACCGATGTGCAGTGGTTTGACGGTTCCGATCCGCAGAAAATGCATAACCATTACGCCTTTATCTACAACGAACTGGTGTGGAACGTGCTGAAAGACAACCTTGGTGAGCAAGAAGCGGTGCTGTTCGCCCGTTCCGCTTCGGTGGGTGCGCAACAGTTCCCGGTGCACTGGGGCGGCGACTGCTACGCTAACTACGAATCGATGGCAGAGAGCCTGCGCGGCGGGTTGTCGATCGGTATGTCCGGCTTTGGCTTCTGGAGCCACGATATCGGGGGCTTCGAAAACACCGCGCCGGCCCATGTCTACAAGCGCTGGTGCGCGTTCGGTCTGCTCTCCAGCCACAGCCGGCTGCATGGCAGCAAATCCTATCGGGTGCCATGGGCTTATGATGATGAATCCTGCGATGTGGTGCGCCACTTCACGCAGCTGAAATGCCGCATGATGCCGTACCTCTATCGCCAGGCAGCACTGGCCAGCGAGTGCGGGACGCCGATGCTGCGGTCGATGATGCTCGAGTTCCCGGACGACCCGGCCTGTGACTATCTGGATCGTCAATACATGCTGGGGGATTCGGTGCTGGTGGCTCCGGTGTTTAGCGAAGCGGGCGAGGTGCAGTTCTACCTGCCGGAAGGCCGCTGGACGCACCTGTGGCACAACGATGAAGTGTCGGGTAGCCGCTGGCTTAAACAGACCCATGATGTGCTGAGCCTGCCGGTGTACGTGCGCGAGAATACCCTGCTGGCGCTGGGCAATAACGACCAGAAACCGGATTACGCCTGGAACGAAGGCACTGCCTTCCAGCTGTTCCATCTGGCGGACGGGCATGAGGCGGTATGCCAGCTCCCGGCGGCGGACGGCACGGTGGTCTTCACCCTGCGGGCGAAACGTCAGGGCAACACGATCGCCGTCAGCGGCGACGGTACGGTCAGCGACTGGACGCTGTGCCTGCGTAATATTGCGCAGATTGCCGGCGTGCAGGGTGGTACGCAGACCGGCAGTGAGCTGGGCGTGGTGGTGACCGCGCAGGGCAACGCGTTGACCATTATGTTGTGAGTTAATTCATCAACGTCTGAGACCCTCTTCGTCGCCGGAGAGGGTTTTTTTATTCCATTTTATCTAAGAAAGTAACGTTTGTTTCATTCCGGTGATTGATCCCACAGACAGTACCGTCGTTCGGTGATAGCGTACTTTGCCGCTGAGAGGAGCCAGGAATGGATTTAGAAAATATCTTTCGTGACGTGAAGCTGAATAAAACAGAAATGACCGTTCTGCGCTTTATTCAGAACGATCCTGAACAGTGCGTGCGAGAGGGGATCCGCGCGGTTGCTGAGCGTTGCTACAGCAATCCTTCGTCGCTGGTGCGTCTGGCAAAGAAGCTGAAGTTCAGCGGCTGGCTGGAGCTGGTCTATTTCATTAAATTCAACATCACGATGCCTAAGCTCGATGTCACCAATGATATCGACTATATGAGCATTCTCCCGGCGGAGCAGGTCACCCCGCTGCTGGAAAGCCTTCAGCAGCATCGCATCCTGATCCACGGCAGCGGCTTTTCGCAGCTGATTGCCCAATATATTTATAATAAGTTCCTGGTAACCGGCGTAAATGCCAGCCTCGCCCTGTGGCCGGATTATGAAATTCTCGA
Source organism: Klebsiella sp. R390 (assembly GCF_051131745.1). Lineage (NCBI taxonomy): Bacteria > Pseudomonadati > Pseudomonadota > Gammaproteobacteria > Enterobacterales > Enterobacteriaceae > Klebsiella > Klebsiella sp. R390. The sequence goes on from NZ_CP180445.1 coordinate 2,802,181, forward strand.
GCAAAAGAACGCCGCCAAATTTGACTCTATCTGGATAATTTCTAAATCAGGACGCAGTAGTTCGGCGCTAAATTGGGTGAAGGCGCTGGAGGGCAAGGAGATTAACCTGGTCTGCTTTACCGGCGATTATCAAAGCCCGCTGGCCCAGGCGGCGGATACCGCGTTCATTATCCACGACCCGCAGAAATTTGATGATGATATTTACTGGAGCAACCCGTTTTTTGGCTACTGCATATTAGGTTTTGAGCGCTTTCTGAAGATGTGGTTTATCCAGATGGGGATCCCCGGAGGCGGCGCTTAATGCGCCTGTCCGGGCTACAAGGTCACAACATCGCGCTGAGCCGGTAGCCCGGTCAGCGCAGCGCCACCGGGAGGGGGCGTTATTGCCAGTCGGCAAACAGTTTATCGTCGAGGTAGGCGTTAGCCAGCTTCTGCGCCAGCGACCAGGAACCGACCAGCGGATGGGCCATCAATGCCCGGATCGCCAGCGATTTGTCCCGCTGTAGAATGGCCGCCACCGCCAGACGTTCATACTCTTTGACGCAGGCGATCATGTTCTTCTGCGCCGTTGGCACCTGTGCCGGGGTGACCGGCTTCAGACCTTCTCTGCTCAGATCGCAGCTGATCTCAATGACGTCATCAGGGCGTAAAAAATCGAGGGTGGTGTTATTGGATATCGAGACGACAATCCGTTTGGTGGTGGTGCTGTTGACCGCCTCGAGAATATCCAGCGCCACGCCCGCGTAGCCGCCGGTATCCGGCTCTTCGATAAACTGCTGCAGGGTGAGCGGTTCACGGGTATGGAACTTCTCCTGCTGCGACTCATTTTGCATATAGCTATTTTCCCGGCGCAGGTAGTGCTTCATCCAGATATTAAACGCCGCTTCCGGGTTGGTATGGACATCCACGGTGTGCAGCTCATCGCGCATATCGCGGTTGATGCGGGCGATCTGTTCGCCGCGGGTTTCCGGCGCGTCCTGAATCGCCTTTAACGCCACTTCGCGGTAGTAGTAGTAATAGAGATATTCGTTCAGTAGCTGGTTATCACACAGCTTCACCAGCTCCGGCGAGAAATACTGCATCGCCGTTTTATGGTACAGCTCCGGGCTGGCGATCAGCCGTTCGGTTACGTCCTCCCCACGCACCGTGAAGTGGGTAAACCATGAGAAATGGTTCAGGCCATAGCACTCGACGCTAAGGTCACGCTCGTCGCAGCCCAGAATCTCAGGCAGCTCGCGGATCAGCTCCGATGGCGCATCGCAGATACCGTACACGCGGCGCTTAAAGCCCGACTTGATAATCGCTTCGGTCACCAGCCCTGACGGATTGGTGAAGTTAAACAGAATCGCATCGTCGGCGGCGTGCTCTTCAATCAGGCGACAGTAGTCCAGAATCGCCGGTATCGAACGCATCGCCATGGCAAAACCACCGGCACCGGTAGTCTCCTGGCCCAACGTATTATGCTCCAGCGCAATACGCTCGTCGCGAATACGGCTCTCATCGCCGCCCACTCTTAGGGTGGTAATGACGTAGTTAGTTGCGGTCAGTGCCGCGACCGGATCGCGGGTAATGCTAAAATGAATATCCGGGCGGATAGCCTGAAAGACATAGCGGGCGATCTCACCAAAAATGGCCAGGTTATCAGCGGAGCTGTCGAGAAATACCACTTCCGTTAAACCAATGCGGTGCGCGTTATAAGCCAGTGACTTTGCCAGGAACGCAGAGCGAACGCCGCCCCCGCCTAATACGGTTAATTTCATACATAACTCCTGATTAATTTTCTGCAAGCCAGCTATCAACCCGGGAACGGACTTGTCCCACTTTGACGCCATAAATAACCTGTACTTCATTTCTGTTGCGCACGACGCCGTTAGCACCGGTGCTTTTTAATATGACATCGTCAACCAGATCCATATTCCGTATTGCAACCCGCAGGCGGGTAAAACAATTGTCCACGGAAATAATATTATCTTTACCGCCTAAGCCATTAATAATCTCATCTGTCACCGCCGATTTATCATTCATCTTCTGGCGATAATCGGCTTTGCTATATAGCTTCACGTTTTCATCATCTTCGCGGCCTGGTGTTTTCAGATTCAGCTTAACCACCAGAGTACGGAAAATAACGTAGTAGACGCCAAACTGGCCGATACCGATAAGAACATAGCCAGGCCAGCGTGTTAATGACACGGGCAGTGGCAGGTTATAAATCAGGAATTCGATCAACCCTGATGCGCCCCACGGACGAACGGTAAAGATGTCGCAAATTGCCTGGGATGCGGCGGTGAGCGTGGCGTGAATAACCCACAGCAGCGGTGAAACAAACAGGAAGGTGAACTCAATGGGTTCGGTAATACCGGTCAGCATTGAGGTGATGATGGCGGGCAGCAGAATCGCTTTGGCCAGCATTTTCTTCTCGGGTTTTGCGGTGTGGTAGAACGCCAGTGAGGCTCCGGCAAGGCCGAAGATGGTGGTCATCCCTTGCTGCGAGAAGCGTAGGGCGTCGTTCATCACCGGGGTCAGATCCGGATGGCGCATATAGGCGAGGAAAATGGCCTGGGTGCCGGAAACGACCTGGCCGTCAACGTTCAGCGTGCCGCCGATTTGCGTTAACTGGAACGGCGACCACACGAAATGGTGCAGGCCGGTCGGGATGAGGAATTTTTCAAAGAAACCGTAGACGAAGACGCCCGCAACGCCGGCATTTTTCATAAACCCGGTTAATGCCGCAATGCCGTGCGTCATAAACGGCCAGATCCAGGTGAAGGCGATAGCATAGAAGATGATCACCGGCGTCATGGCTACCAGCGTCAGCTTGGCGCCGCCGTACATCGACAGCGCGCCGGGCAGTTCTATCGTTGAGACTTTATTATGGACCCAGGCGATAGTGCAGCCGAGAATAATGCCGAGGAAAACCCCCATATCGACCACCACAAACCCTAAAAGCTGTGTCTGGCCGGTGCCGTAATATTCGCCGTTAATTTTTTCGGCAATGCCGTGAGTATGCTCCAGCCACGAATGGTTGGCGCCCAGGAACATGATAAAGCACATTACCGAAACCAGTGCCACTTCAGTTTTTTTATCTTTTGCCAGACCGTAGCTAATACCGACGCAAAACAGTAATCCGAGATTGCCGAATAATGGCCAGAAGGTATCGCCGAGTAACTGACCAAGCTGATGTAAGAAACTGGTTTCAGAAATTAATGTGGGGTTCGTTAAGACAGAGCTGAGTGCCAGAATTAAACCGATAACTGGCAAGAACAATACTGCACCGATCATTGCTCTGGAGAATTTTTGCATATTCTCCAGAGCATGTTGACGTATTACAGACATAGTTGTTCCTTTTATTTTTGTAGATACAGGGACTTTAATTATTTTTTTTTACTTCCAGTATTTTTGTTATAGCAATTCCGCTATTTGAAAGGAACAGGTTGCGGGAAATAGGTACAAACAGCCGCAATATGGCAACAGGTTTCAGTGACGGGACGGCATGAGAGGCCTTCTCCCGGTGGGGAGAAGGCTGAAAGAAAGAACGATTTAAGGGGCGACAGGGGCTGGCGCGGCCTGGGCGGTCGTGACCTCGCCGTTGCGCATGGTCTGCGCAACCGGCTGTTTATCCATATTTACTGCACTGAGCTGGCCGTTTACCGTCGGTTTCAGCGGCGCCTCTGCCAGCACGCTGCCGCCAGCGGTCAGCTGGAAGTTACCATCGCCGGTAATCGGCAAGGCCGGCCAGCCCCACTGTTGCAGAATATTCAGCGGCACGCCGCGGCCGTTGAGGCTCAGGGTGACCTGGCGCTGGGGAAGCTGCGATACCGCGGCGGTAGCCTGCAGAATGCCGCGCTCGGTAAAGGCGCTCAGCTCATTAATATTGACCGTGGAGGCGTTGGCGCTCAGTTTTAACGAGGGGCGACGGACATCCACGCGGTTAAAGGTCGCGGCAGCGGCATTCAGCGTGGCGTTACCGTTCCAGACGCCCCAGCGACGATCTTTCACCAGCTGCAATTCGCCACCGTAACCGTCAAGGGCGGTGATCTGCCACGGGAACGTAGGATCGATGTCGATCACCAGGTTACGGCTGGCGCTGAATTTTTTCAGCGTCAGGCTTTGCAGCCAGGCTGGCAGCGGCTCCATCCACAGCTGTTTCCAGTTCTCAGGAAGGGTGTACTCCAGCCCGGCAAAGGCAGCGTCATCCAGCACCAACGCGTTACCGGCGCGTAACCAGTTACCGGAAGTGCGCACCATTCCTCCTTCCCAGCGCGACGTAAACTGGCGCAGGGCAATCCCCTGAGGGGAGAATTCGGCATTAGCGATCGGGTCGAGCAGATGCAGCGAGCCGTTAATGAACTCGCTGGCGTTCATCGACAGGGTTCCCTCTTCGCTCTGCCAGTCGCCGTGGCTCAGGGTCAGGTTCCGCAGGTTAAGGTCGAGGTCCGTCACCGCCCAGTCCGGCCCCTGCAGGCGCGCATCGGTCATATCGAGGCGGCCAATTTGCAGCGAAGGAATGCTGGTCAGCGGGGTGAAGAAGTCCGCCAGTGATTTATCGCTCTGCAGGCGAATTTCGTTGAGCTGTAGATTATCCACCAACCAGCTGCCGTCGGCGTTGCGTCTGGCGTTACCGGTCAGCGTCCCGCGCGCGACATCGGCGCCGAGGGTGGAGAGCGTGACCTCGCCGTTATCGAGGCTGCCCTGAATCAACACGTTGCTGGCATCAACGCCGTTGAGGGTCAACGAACCGGCGCTCATCTGAATCTGCGCCTTTTTACCCAGCACATTGCCTGCTTCCGGCGCCCAGGGGCTGACGCCGCCGGTGACGCGCTGGGCGCTCAGGTCCCAGCCGGTTTCCGGGCTGTTAAACGCCATATTGCGCAACTGCAGGCGGTCGGCGGCAAAAGGCAAGGAGGCAGAAGAGGGGGAAAGGTTTAATGTCCCGTCGCTCAGCACAATCTCGTCGGCGTGCAGCGGGTCGCTGAACTGGCGGGTACTGAAGCCAATATCGACCGTTTTGGCGACCAGCGTAGGCGGCTTGCCGTCGCGCCCGAACGTCACATTTTTCAGCTGCAGATGCAGCGGTGAAGAGAAGTCGTGATCCATCTCGTCAAAGGAGACCTGCCAGCCGGTGCCGTCACTCAGCCAGGCGCTGGCCTGACGCGCCCCCCAATGGGTCTGCAGCAGGAACCAGGCGGCGACGATCGCGACCAGCAGGGCGGTCAGCAGCCAGAGCAGTAACTTTCCAGGCAATTTCATGGTCTTACATCCTGAGCGAGGTACATAAGGCTGTTATGCCCGAATTATGCGCAATCCTCAAGACAGGAATTGTGTAATCAGATGATGTGAGGTTATCGCAGGGGTCATACGCAGGTTGCCCCGGCCGCCGAATGCGACCGGGGAAATTAAGGCAGGATCAGTTTTTCTCTGGTGGGAAGACCAGGTTCAGGACAATCGCCGTAATACCGCCGGCAGCAATCCCGGAGGAGAGCAGGTTCTTCAACCAGTCAGGGGCGAACTGCAAAATCAGCGGCTGCTGGGACACGCCGAGACCGACGGCCAGCGACAGGGCGATAATCAGGATCGCGCGACGGTTCAGCGGCTCGCGGGAGACGATACGCACGCCGGACGCGGCGATGGTACCGAACATAACCAGCGTGGCGCCGCCCAGTACCGGCTCAGGAATGTGCTGCACAAAGCCGCTGACCGCCGGGAACAGGCCAAGCACGATCAGCATCAGCGCCACCACAAAACCGACATAGCGGCTGGCTACACCGGTCAGCTGGATCACGCCGTTATTCTGGCCAAAACAGGAGTTCGGGAAGGTGTTGAAGACGGCAGAAACAAAGGAGTTCAGACCGTTCGCCAGCACGCCACCTTTCAGGCGTTTCATATACAGCGGGCCGGAAACCGGCTGCTCGGAAACGTCGGAGGTCGCGGTGATGTCGCCGATGGTTTCCAGCGAGGTGATCATAAACACCAGCATCAGCGGCAGCAGCAGGCTCCAGTCAATGCCGAGGCCGTAGTAGAGCGGCGTTGGAACCATGATCAGGCTGTCGTTGGCCGGAGCGGCATTGGTCGGCAGCATATCGAGCAGCCAGGCTGCCAGATAGCCCGCCGCCATGGCGATCACCAGCGATGCGATGCGCAGGTACGGGTTGCGCTGACGGTTAAGAATAATAATCAGTGCCAGCACGATGCCCGCCAGCAGCAGGTTTTTCGGCGCGCCAAAAGTATGGTCCGCCATGGCCGCGTAGCCGCCGCCAATTGAGGTCAGGCCGACCTGAATCAGCGACAGGCCGATAATCATCACCACTACGCCAGAGACCAGCGGGGTGATCACTCGCCGGGCCAGGTGCAGCACGCGGGAAATGACCATTTCCGTGCAGCTTGCCAGCATCAGGGTGCCGAACAGCGCTGCCATCATCGTTGGCACGTCGGCGCCGCCGGTTTTTAGCGCGGTTCCGCCCATAATCAGCGGGGCGACGAAGTTAAAACTGGTGCCCTGGATGGAGAGCAGGCCGGAGCCGACCGGGCCCCAGGCTTTAATCTGGATGATAGATGCCACGCCGGAAGCGAACAGCGACATGCTGATGATGTGCTGGGTATCCTGAGCCGGAAGGCCCAGCGCCTGGCAGATGAGTAACGCCGGTGTGATGACCGCGACAAACATTGCCAGCAGGTGCTGAAAGGCGGCAAACAGGGTTTGTGGTAAAGGCGGGCGGTCTTCGAGACGGTAGATTAATTCGCTGGTTGTTTTCGACGCAACCGGTTGCGCAACTTCTGACTCGGCGGTATTAACGGACATCACAAGCATTCCCAAAGTATCAAAGCGGGAATTTTATCGGACTGTAGTACAAAAGCAAACGTTTGCCACTCTTTGGCGGGAAATTTTTATACAAAAAACCAGTCCGGAAATTTTATTAACATTTTGTATGCTTGATCGCATCAATATCAAAACAAACTATCTTTTCCTGTTATTTGCTACGTGCTTCTGCTTAAAATCTGGCTCCGATTTCTCAAGACGAGAATCTATCGACACCGGGAATACCGTCGCGTGTGAATGAATCATGCGCAAATAAGGAGCTCTTTTTTATGTTTCACCTCGATACCTTATCGACGCTCGTTGCCGCAACCTTAGTGCTGCTTCTGGGCAGACAGCTTGTCCAGAAAGTCCCCTTCCTGAAAAAATACACTATCCCTGAACCTGTTGCTGGCGGCCTGCTGGTAGCGCTGGCGCTACTGGTGCTGAAAAAAAGCATGGGTTGGGAAATCGATTTTGATATGAGCCTGAAAGACCCGCTGATGCTGGCGTTTTTTGCGACGATCGGGCTTAACGCGAACCTGGCCAGCCTGCGGGCAGGTGGTAAAGTTCTGGGGACGTTTCTGATTGTGGTGGTGGGTCTGCTGCTGCTGCAAAACGCCCTCGGCATTGGTATGGCGAAGCTGCTTGGCCTGGACCCGCTGATGGGCCTGCTGGCCGGTTCGATCACCCTCTCCGGCGGCCACGGTACCGGGGCGGCGTGGAGTAAGCTGTTTGTAGAACGTTACGGTTTTGCCAACGCCACCGAAGTGGCAATGGCCTGCGCCACCTTCGGTCTGGTGCTGGGCGGCCTGATTGGCGGCCCGGTCGCACGTTATCTGGTTAAACACTCCTCTTCTCCGGACGGAACGCCGGACGATCAGCTGGCGCCTACCGCGTTTGAAAAGCCTGAGATGGGCCGAATGATCACCTCGCTGGTGCTGATCGAAAGTATTGCCTTAATCGCAATCTGTCTGACGCTCGGGAAGGTGGTTGCGCAACTGCTGATGGGAACCGTGCTGGAATTACCGACCTTTGTCTGCGTGTTGTTCATCGGCGTGATCCTCAGCAATGGTCTGGCGCTGGCGGGCTTCTATCGCGTGTTTGATCGGGCGGTATCGATACTGGGTAACGTCAGCCTGTCGCTGTTCCTTGCCATGGCGCTGATGAGCCTGAAGCTGTGGGAGCTGGCTTCGCTGGCGCTGCCAATGCTTGCGATCCTCGCGGTGCAGGCGGTGGCGATGGCGCTGTATTCGATTTTCGTCACCTACCGCATGATGGGCAAAAACTATGATGCCGCGGTGCTGGCTGCCGGTCACTGTGGCTTTGGTCTGGGCGCAACGCCGACGGCGATTGCCAATATGCAGGCGATTACTGACCGCTTTGGCCCGTCGCATATGGCGTTTCTGGTGGTGCCGATGGTGGGGGCGTTCTTTATCGATATTGTGAACGCGCTGGTGATTAAGCTGTATCTGCTGTTGCCGATCTTTGGCTGAATCCCCGTCGTCTTTCAGGCCTCCCCGGAGGCGGTGTTGCGCACCTGTCCGGGTACTCCAACGGTTTGTGCTGGCTTGTAGCCCGGTCAGCGTAGCGCCACCGGGACTGCATTGACTGGCAGGATTTCCCGGAGGCGGTGCTACGCACCTGTCCGGGCTACTCCAACGGTCTGTGCTGGCCAGTAGCCCGGTCAGCGCAGCGCCACCGGGGACTGCATTGTTCGGCAGGATTTCCCGGAGGCGGTGTTGCGCACCTGTCCGGGCTACTCCAACGGTCTGTGCTGGCCAGTAGCCCGGTCAGCGCAGCGCCACCGGGACTGCATTGTTCGGCAGGATTTCCCGGAGGCGGTGTTGCGCACCTGTCCGGGCTACTCCAACGGTTTGTGCTGGCTTGTAGCCCGGTCAGCGCAGCGCCACCGGGGACTGAGAGAACTTACTCTTCGTGCTCTTCCCACGCCAGGGCGCGTTTCACCGCTTTTTTCCAACCGCTGTAGCGGTAGTTACGCTCGGTGGTTTCGATCCCCGGACGGAACTCGCGTTCAATAACGGCTTTCTCCTGCAGCTCATCCAGATTTTGCCAGAAGCCGACGGCCAGGCCTGCCAGGTAAGCGGCGCCCAACGCGGTGACTTCACGGACTTCCGGGCGCTCTACGCGGGTGCCCAGAATGTCTGACTGGAACTGCATCAGGAAATTGTTGGCGACCGCACCACCGTCGACACGCAGTGCATGCAGACGAATACCAGAGTCCGCCTGCATCGCTTCCAGCACGTCACGTGTCTGATAGGCAATAGATTCCAGGGTGGCACGGATAATGTGGTTGGCATTCACTCCGCGGGTCAGGCCGAAGATCGCGCCGCGTGCATACGGGTCCCAGTATGGTGCGCCGAGGCCGGTAAACGCCGGGACGACATACACCCCGTTGGTATCCTTCACCTTGGTGGCGAAATATTCGGAATCGAACGCGTCGTTAATCAGCTTCATTTCGTCGCGCAGCCACTGAATAGAGGCGCCGGCCATAAACACCGCACCTTCCAGCGCATAGTTCACTTCACCACGCGGACCGCAGGCGATGGTGGTCAGCAGACCGTGGGTCGACGCCACCGCCTTTTCACCGGTATTCATCAGCATAAAGCAGCCGGTACCGTAGGTGTTCTTCGCCATCCCCTCTTTAACGCACAGCTGGCCGAACAGCGCCGCCTGCTGGTCGCCCGCGATGCCGGCGATAGGAATACGCGTACCGCCTTTACCACCGATGTTGGTCTGACCGTACACTTCGGAAGACTTGCGCACTTCCGGCAGCATGGCGCGCGGAATATCCAGCGCGTCGAGCATCTTATCGTCCCAGTCCAGATCGTTAATATTGAACAGCATGGTACGCGAGGCGTTGGTGTAGTCGGTCACGTGGACACGGCCCTGGGTCATTTTCCATACCAGCCAGGTATCCACGGTGCCAAACAGCAGCTCGCCGCGTTTTGCGCGCTCACGTGAACCTTCAACGTGGTCCAGAATCCATTTTACTTTGGTCCCGGAGAAGTACGGGTCAACCACCAGTCCGGTGGCCTTACGGATGTATTCTTCCATCCCGTCACGCTTCAGTTGCTCACAGATTTCGGCGGTACGACGGCACTGCCAGACGATCGCGTTATAAATCGGCTTGCCCGTCTCACGCTCCCACACAATAGCGGTTTCGCGCTGGTTGGTGATGCCGATAGCGGCAATCTCATCGGAGCTAATATCGGCTTTTGCCAGTACTTCAACCAGCGTGGAGCTTTGGGAAGCCCAGATTTCCATCGGGTCGTGCTCAACCCAGCCTGGTCGCGGATAAATTTGTTCAAATTCGCGCTGCGATACGCTGACGATATTGGCATCATGATCCATCACAACGGCCCGGGAGCTGGTGGTGCCCTGGTCGAGCGCAACGATATATTTTTTGTCGGTCATAGTATGTGTCCCGTAGTCAGATTACAGCGAAGCGTTGTGTTGCGTGGTCGAGGTGGTCTCTTTCTCTTCCTCGACGCAGGTGTCGCATGGCAGATGGCGGCCGATCAGCTTGCGGTAGCTGAACGCGCCCAGCGCGGCGCCCACCACCGGTGCACACAGCGGCACCAGGAAATAAGGGATATCTTTGCCGCCGGTAAAGGCGACGTCACCCCAGCCGGCGAGCCAGGCGAACGTTTTCGGTCCCAGGTCACGCGCCGGGTTCATGGCAAAACCGGTCAGCGGCCCCATCGATGCGCCGATGACGGCGATTAACAGACCAATCAACAGCGGCGCCAGCGGGCCACGCGGTATACCGTTGCCGTCGTCGGTCAGCGCCAGAATCACGCCCATCAGGATAGCGGTAATCACCATTTCTACCGCGAATGCCTGCACAAAATTGATATGTGGGTTCGGGTAAGTGGAGAAGATACCGGCCAGCTCAAGACTTTCGACGCTGCCACGCACCATATTGTGGCTGTGTTCGAAATCGAAGAAAAGATTGTAGTAAAGCCCGTAAACTAACGCTGCAGCGCAAAAGGCGCCGGCAAATTGAGAAAAGATAAAGGGTACAACTTTACGCCCGTCGAAGCAGGCAAAAAGCCACAGTGCGATCGTGACGGCAGGGTTGAGGTGTGCACCGGAAACACCCGCGGTCAGATAGATAGCCATGGCCACCCCCAGACCCCAGATGATGCTGATTTCCCACTGACCGAAGCTGGCACCTGCCACTTTTAATGCGGCAACGCATCCAACCCCGAAAAAGATCAACAACCCGGTACCTAGGAACTCTGCGATGCATTGGCCTTTTAATGTTGATGTTTGGCTCATATCGAATCCTGAAGCGAAGTGGTGATTATGGTATGTATGAAGGTCGCAAGCGACCACGCTGCCATGTAGGCATAGTGTTAATTTATCGTTAACGAACAAAAACGAGAAATATCGAAATATAAATGTGTGTACTGCGTCAAGAAAATGAGCGATTTCGCGCTATAAACGCGTGTTGTGACACATCAAAGACGCTTTGATGGCGGTTTTTGTTAACCCATTGATTAACAATTGCGGGAGAAGTTCCGGGGAAAAGCGCCGAATGCGCCAGGTAAAGACTGAAAAGTGTTGCAAACCGCGATCTACGCGGGTTGTCGCTGGACAGGGACGGCGGGGATTCATACAATCGACAGCATGATCACTGTAGCGCGCTTATTTTCGTTAAGGCGTCACCGCGTAGGTACACAACATCATTCGGGATGCGTCAAAACGGCCAGCGAATGAATCCTCAGCCGCTTACTGTAGTAAGCGACCGGGGCGAACCCGCTAACGCAGAAGCAGCTTGAAAGACGGCGTGTACGGGATAGTACTCTATCAACGCCTTGCAAGTTCAGGAGAGGTATGACGATGTCATTAGAAGTGTTTGAGAAATTAGAATCAAAAGTACAGCAGGCGATTGATACCATCACTCTGTTACAGATGGAAATCGAAGAGCTGAAAGAAAAAAACAACACGCTGGCGCAGGAAGTTCAGGGCGCACAGCACAGCCGTGAAGAGCTGGAACGTGAAAACGGTCAGCTGAGAGAACAACAGCAGGGCTGGCAGGATCGTCTGCAGGCACTGCTGGGTCGCATGGAAGAAGTGTAACCCTCTCGTCCTCACCCTCTCCTGTTCGGGGGAGGGTAAGCATTTCCCCGCGTTATATATACTCTCAAGTTATAGCCAATCTTTTTTTATTCTTTAATCATTGGTTCGCTTTCTGGCACGCTTATCCCATCACAACACGACATAAAGAGAGCGGTGCGATGAATAAGTGGGGCGTTGGGTTAACTCTGTTGCTGGCATCCGCCAGCGTTCTGGCAAAAGACATTCAGTTATTAAACGTATCTTATGATCCAACGCGCGAACTGTACGAACAGTACAACAAAGCGTTCAGCGCGCACTGGAAACAGGAGACGGGCGACAACGTGATTATTCGTCAGTCGCACGGCGGCTCAGGCAAGCAGGCGACGTCGGTCATCAACGGTATTGAAGCCGATGTGGTCACCCTGGCACTGGCCTATGACGTTGACGCGATCGCCGAACGCGGTCGTATCGATAAAAACTGGCTGAAACGCCTGCCGGATAACTCCGCACCTTATACCTCAACCATCGTGTTCCTTGTGCGCAAGGGTAACCCGAAACAGATCCATGACTGGAACGATTTGATCAAACCGGGCGTGTCGGTCATTACGCCAAACCCGAAAAGCTCCGGTGGCGCGCGCTGGAATTACCTGGCCGCATGGGGCTATGCCCTGCACCAGAATAACGGCGACCAGGCTAAGGCTCAGGACTTTGTGAAGGCCCTGTATAAGAATGTTGAAGTGCTGGATTCCGGCGCTCGTGGCTCGACAAACACCTTTGTTGAACGCGGTATCGGCGACGTGCTGATTGCGTGGGAAAACGAAGCGCTGCTGGCGGCGAATGAACTGGGCAAAGATAAGTTTGAGATAGTCACCCCGAGCGAATCGATTCTCGCAGAGCCGACCGTCTCAGTGGTGGACAAAGTGGTGGACAAAAAAGGCACTCGTCAGGTGGCCGAAGCCTACCTGAAGTACCTGTACTCACCGCAGGGCCAGGAGATCGCGGCGAAGAACTACTATCGCCCACGTGACCCGGAAGTGGCGAAGAAATATGCGAGTGAGTTCCCGAAACTGAAGCTGTTTACCATCGATGATGAGTTCGGCGGTTGGACCAAGGCACAGAAAACCCACTTCTCTAACGGCGGTACTTTCGACCAAATCAGTCAGCGTTAATCTCCCCCAACGCCCGGTTTCCTCACCGGGCGTTATCTTTTAGTCATCAAACTGCGCTACTCTTCCGGTTCTGGCTGAGACAGGAAAACATAATGCGAAGAGTGCGATACCTTTTATTAGTGCTGCTGGTAGTGGTTCTGGCGGCGATTGCGGGCGGTTACTACTGGCTCCATTCCGGCAATCCGGATGCGTTGCGCAAAATTGTTCTGCAACAATGTGTTCCCAATCAACAGCAGCACCAGAATCCCGCGCCCTGTGCGGAAGTGAACCTGAAGGGCGGCTATGTCCTGTTTAAAGACCGTAATGGCCCGCTCCAGTATCTGCTGATGCCGACTTACCGTATTAACGGCACCGAAAGCCCTCTTCTGCTTGACCCACTGACGCCGAACTTCTTCTGGCAGGCCTGGCAGGGGCGCGAAATCATGAGCCAGCGTCGTGGCTCTGCTGTTTCGGATGAAGCGGTCTCATTGACAATTAATTCGCGCAGCGGGCGTACGCAAAATCATTTCCATATCCATATTTCCTGCTTACGGCCCGATGTCCGCACGCAACTGGATAAAGAAGCCGCGGTCATTAGTAGCCGCTGGCTGCCGCTGCCCGGCGGATTAATGGGCCACGAATATCTGGCCCGTCGGGTCACCGAGACGGAGCTGGCGCAGCGCAGCCCTTTTCTGATGCTGGCGGAAGAGGTGCCGGAAGCGCGCGAACATATGGGGCGCTTTGCACTGGCGATGGCGAAGCAGAGCGACGGCTCGCTGGTGCTGTTGGCGACCGAGCGTAACCTGCTGACGCTCAATCGTGCCTCGGCGGAAGAGATTCAGGATCATAGCTGCGCAATCCTGCGATAACCCCACTATATCTGGCATTTACCTGTCTTACTGTCCGTCGTATCCTTGCTGAAAAAAACGACAGGAGACAGGTATGTCGCTCTGGTTTTCCCATCCTCTGTTCATTCCCTCTATCATTGTTGGCATCACCATCCTGCTGTGGGCGACCTCGCTGCTGCCGGAGTTTATGACCGCACTGCTGTTTTTCGCCGCCGCCATGATGGCCAAAATCGCTCCGCCGGAAGTGATTTTTGGCGGTTTTGCCTCGTCGGCGTTCTGGCTGGTGTTCAGCGGCTTTGTCCTGGGCATTGCGATTCGTAAAACCGGTCTGGCAGACAGAGCGGCGCGGGCGCTGTCGGCGCGATTAACCGACTCCTGGCCGCTGATGGTCGCCAGCGTGGTGCTGCTGAGCTATGCACTGGCCTTCGTGATGCCCTCGAACATGGGGCGTATTGCCCTGTTGATGCCGATTGTTGCGGCGATGGCGAAGCGGGCGGGCATTGAGGAGGGCACCCGCCCCTGGTTCGGGCTGGCGTTAGCGGTGGGTTTTGGGACGTTCCAGCTATCAGCCACAATTCTGCCCGCCAACGTCCCGAACCTGGTGATGAGCGGGGCGGCAGAAGGCTCCTACGGGATCCACCTTAACTATCTGCCCTATTTACTGCTGCACACCCCGGTGCTGGGCTGGCTGAAAGGCGCTGCATTGATTGCCCTGATTTGCTGGCTGTTTCCTGGAAAACCCCATCCACCGCGCGATCTGACACCTTTGCCGCCGATGAGTCGCGATGAGAAGCGCCTGGCGTGGCTGCTGGCGGTGGTGCTGGTGCTATGGGTGAGTGAGAGCTGGCACGGCATCGGTCCGGCCTGGACCGGGCTGGCGGCCGCGGTGGTGACGCTGCTGCCGCGTGTCGGGTTTATCAGCGGGGAAGAGTTCTCCAGCGGCGTGAATATTCGCACCTGCATTTACGTCGCCGGGATCCTCGGGCTGGCGATTACCGTCACCCAAACCGGCATCGGCGAGGTGGTGGGCAATGCGCTGCTGCACGTGATGCCGCTCGATAAGGAGAGTCCGTTTACCAGCTTCCTCGCTTTAACAGGCATCACCAGCGCCCTGAACTTCATTATGACCGCCAACGGTGTTCCCGCGCTGTACACTACGTTTGCGCAGAGTTTTGCCGATGCCACCGGCTTCCCGCTGTTAAGCGTGATTATGATTCAGGTGCTGGGCTATTCAACACCGCTGCTGCCGTATCAGGCTTCACCGATTGTGGTGGCGATGGCGTTGGGGAAAGTTCCGGCGCGTTCCGGCATGCTGCTGTGTATTGCGCTGGCAATGGTGAGCTATCTGATCCTGCTGCCGCTGGATTATCTGTGGTATCAGGCGTTGGGGAAACTATAAAAAACCCGGCTTAGCAGGCTAAGCCGGGTTACGAATCCATCTCGTCGGGGTTTCCCGGCGTATTGAATTACGCTTTTTTCGCTGCTTCTGCTGCTTTCACGATCACCGCGAAAGCGTCTGCTTTCAGGGATGCACCGCCAACCAGCGCGCCGTCGATATCCGGCTGAGTGAACAGCTCTGCGGCGTTGGATGCGTTAACAGAGCCGCCGTACTGGATGATGACCTGCTCAGCGATTTTTGCGTCGGCTTTAGCAATGTGATCACGGATGAATTTGTGCACGGCCTGAGCCTGAGCCGGAGTCGCGGATTTGCCGGTACCGATAGCCCATACTGGTTCGTAAGCGATAACCACGCCTTCGAAGGCAGCTGCGCCCTGAGTGGTCAGAACGGCGTCGATCTGGCGTGCACACACTTCTTCAGTTTTGCCCGCTTCGTTTTCCGCTTCGGTTTCACCAATGCACAGTACCGGGATCAGACCCTGCTCTTTCAGCACGGCGAATTTCTTGGCGATGAACTCGTCAGATTCTTTGTGGTAAGTACGACGCTCAGAGTGACCGATGATGATGTATTCAGCACCGACATCTTTCAGCATTTGAGCGGAGGTTTCACCGGTAAATGCGCCGGACTGGTTCAGGTCTACGTTCTGCGCGCCCAGGTGAATATGGCTACCTTCTGCTGCGTGCTTAGCCAGGTCGATGTACATTTCTGGCGGAGCGATCGCAACGGCACAGCCAGAAACGCCAGCCAGTTCGGTACGCAGGTTCGCGATCAGTTCGTTTACCATGTGGCGGCTGCCGTTCAGTTTCCAGTTACCCATCACTAAAGGATGTCGCATTTTAATTCTCCACGCTACTTAAGCGAATTAAGGAATATAGCCGCCCGGAAGGGCAGCATGGTCTGTCAAACAGTATAGAGATTCATCGCTGGAAAGGCTTTGCTTTTTGTCATTTATTATTGCTCTCGAGCGATTCAGATAGCGCCAGCTTAATCGGTTCAACAGCGAAGGTCAGCCCCTTTTCGCCGTGGTCTGCCACCACATAGCGTATCGCGCCTTCCGTTTCGGAGAAGTAGCGTTTGCCTTTGCCAGCGGCAAGTATTTTCTGCAATTTTTGCTGGCTCTGCGCCAGGCTTATGGTGGGGACAAAGGCGCACAATACGGCGCTCATATAGAGCTGCGCTTTGGCTTTGGCGGCTTTCTGCTCCGGCCCCTGAATAGGCAGCCAGGTGATCTGCATTGATTTTATTTTCAGCGTCCCGCGCTCCAGTGCCGCGGAGGCATAGAGATTCTCATTAATTTTGCTTGCCGCTCGCGTCAGGTTTTCCCGGTCGCGGTTAGAGGCGATAGCGCGAAACTCATTCAGCGGGAGCTTTGGATTGTCGGCGTTGAATTTTTCCCGAAACTCGCTGATGGACATGTCAAAGGTGGGGGCGCCCGCCAGCAGATAGGGGGCTGTGGCGGAAGATTCTGGCTCTGCGGACAATGCCTTCTGGCCGACAGATAACGCTGTCAGCCCTATAAAACACAATGTCGTCCACATCTTCATGTCAGTCTTTCCTTTTTTTATCTGCTGACGATTAAAACGGGAACCGTCGCGCTTGTCAAAAAGTGGCGGCTTCAGGGTAAACTACGCGAATGATGATGGTAAGGAATAAAACATGACCCTACAGCAGTGGATGTTCTCAATAAAAGGGCGTATCGGACGCCGTGATTTCTGGATCTGGATGGGGATCTGGGTCCTGGCCATGTGCGTGCTGTTTACCCTGGCCGGCACCAACTTACTCAATTTGCAGACTGCGGCATTCATGCTGGTCTGTCTGCTATGGCCGACGGCGGCGGTAACCATTAAGCGACTGCATGACCGGGGAAAATCGGGGCTGTGGGCGTTGCTGATGGTGCTGGCGTGGATGCTGCTGGCCGGCAACTGGGCGATGCTGCCCGGCGTCTGGCAATGGGGCGTAGGGCGGTTTATCCCGACCTTAATTATCGTCATGATGCTTATCGACCTGGGGGCGTTTGTGGGCACCCAGGGCGAGAATAAATTTGGCAAAGAGACGTTGGATGTGCGCTGGAAAGCGGCGTCCTGATTACCAGTAATGCTCGGCAGTCATGTGGCCCGGCCGGCGACGCAGATGTTTGGTCATCTCTCGGGTCTCTTTCAACAACTGCTGAGTGTCACGCACCATCTGCGGATTACCGCACAGCATCACGTGGCTGGTGTCCGCCGTCATCGGCAGGCCGACGGCCTCTTCGAGTGCGCCGGTTTCAATCAGGAAGGGCAGTCGCCCGGTCAGTGAACCCGGCGCGGCCTCGCGGCTTACGACGGTTTGAATCCGCAGTTTTCCGCCATAGCGTTGTTCTAGCTCACGCATCAATGGCAGGTAGCTGAGGTCGGCTTCATAGCGAGCGGCGTGGACCAGCACCAGGTTTTTAAAGCGCTCAAGGTCTTTGCCTTCCTGCAGAATGGACAGATAGGGGCCGATAGCGGTGCCCGTTGCCAGCATCCACAGGGTGTCGCAATCCGGCACCTCTTCGAGGACAAAAAAGCCTGCGGCTTCGCTGACGATTAGCACCTCATCGCCCGGTTTCAGGGCCGCCAGGCGAGGGCTGAGTTTGCCCTCCGGCACGGTGACCAGGTAAAACTCAAGATCGGGATTGCCTGGCGCATTCACATAAGAGTAGGCACGCTGTACACGCTCCCCGTCGATCTCCAGTCCGAGCTTGGCAAACTGCCCGGCGGTAAACGGTTGAACCGGCGCATGGAGGTACAAGCTGAACAACGTATCGGTCCAGAACGTCACTTTTGTTACTTTGCCGCTAACCCAGTCCGCCATCTTCTTCTCCCGTTGCGCGAAGCGTTGCCTTATCTTCGTTGCACACGGCAAAGATTTCCAGCCCGACGGGGTAGAAAAGCTCTATTGATCAAATATTCCCGTGACGGAACAGGCGAGCCGGGGGGAAGCCCGCTCGCCGTTTTTCACCCAGCCTTACAGAATGTGCAGCTGGATATCCGGATCTTTACGGTCGAGATAATGAATGGACTGAATACGGCGAATGGTGCGGGATTTGCCGCGGATCAGCAGCGTTTCGGTGGTGGCCATATTCCCTTTGCGGGTGATGCCGTCCAGCAGATCGCCTTTGGTGATGCCGGTGGCGGAGAACACGACGTTATCGCTGCGGGCCATCTCGTCCAGGCGCAGCACTTTGCCCGCTTCGATGCCCATCGCTTTGCAGCGCGCCAGCTCATTTTCGCCGATGCGACGGTTCTCTTCGGTATCCCCTTTGACGACATGGCGTGCCAGCAGACGGCCCTGCATGTCGCCATCCAGCGCGCGGATCACCGCCGCAGAGACTACCCCTTCTGGCGCACCGCCGATGCCATACAGCACGTCGACTTCGCTGTCCGGCATGCAGGTCAGAATCGACGCTGCGACGTCGCCATCCGGGATCGCGAAGACCCGGACGCCGGCCTGTTGCAGCTCGGTAATGACCGCATCGTGGCGCGGTTTGGCCAGAATGGTCACGGTCAGCTCACCCAGTGGTTTCTGCAGCGCCGCGGCGATATTGTGCAGGTTTTCAACCAGAGGCAGATTGAGGTCGATGGCCCCTTTGGCCCCGGGACCGACAATCAGTTTTTCCATGTACATATCCGGCGCGTTGAGGAAGCAGCCTTTGTCGCCGACCGCCATCACCGCCAGGGCGTTTGCCTGGCCCATTGCCGTCATACGGGTCCCTTCGATCGGGTCCACGGCAATATCCACCGCATCGCCGTTGCCGGTGCCGACCTTCTCGCCAATAAACAGCATCGGCGCTTCATCAATTTCACCCTCGCCAATCACGATGGTGCCGTCGATATTGATCAGATTGAGCATGATGCGCATGGCGTTGACCGCAGCGCCATCGGCGGTGTTTTTATCGCCACGACCCAACCATTTATAGCCTGCCAGGGCGGCAGCTTCGGTGACACGCGAAAATTCGATGGCCAGTTCTCGTTTCATAATCCACTCGTTGTGAAGATACATTGTGCCAGGCGTCACGGCCCGACCCTGCGGGCGCAGACGGGACGTCAGGCGTTGGAATAGCGTTCGGTTTCCGGCATCCAGCGCTCGATAAGCGCCTGGGCCTGCTGGGCATAACGTTCGTGAATATGGCGGGCGATGCGCTGAACGTCGGGGATCATGGCCTGATCGCGCAGTAGATCGGCGACTTTAAATTCGGCGCTCCCCGTCTGCCGGGTACCGAGCAGTTCGCCTGGACCGCGAATTTCCAGGTCTTTTTGGGCAATGACGAAACCGTCGTTGCTGTCGCGCAGAACCTGCAGCCGTTTTTGCGCCGTTTTCGACAGCGGAGATTTATAGAGTAGCACGCAGTGAGAGGCGACCGCGCCGCGGCCGACGCGCCCTCTGAGCTGGTGCAGCTGCGCCAGCCCCAGGCGTTCAGGGTTTTCGATGATCATCAGGCTGGCGTTGGGGACATCCACCCCGACTTCGATAACCGTGGTGGCGATCAGCAGATGCAGCTCACCCAATTTAAAGGCCTGCATGACTGCCTGTTTGTCGGCGGGTTTCATACGGCCGTGCACCAGGCCAATATTCAGCTCCGGCAGCGCGAGTTTGAGCTCTTCCCAGGTGGCTTCTGCCGCCTGCGCTTCCAGCAGGTCGGACTCTTCAATCAACGTGCAAACCCAGTAGGCCTGGCGGCCTTCCTGAGTGCAGGCGTTGCGCACCCGGTCAATAATATCGTGGCGGCGGGTATCGGGGATGGCGACCGTGGTGACCGGCGTTCGTCCCGGAGGCAGTTCGTCAATAACCGAGGTATCGAGATCGGCATAGGCGGTCATCGCCAGGGTACGCGGAATCGGCGTGGCGGTCATGATCAACTGATGGGGATGGAAGCCCTGCTGCTGGCCTTTTTCCCACAGCGCCAGCCGCTGGTGGACGCCGAAACGGTGCTGCTCATCGATAATCACCAGCGCCAGGCCGTTGAACTGCACCTGCTCCTGAAAAATGGCATGGGTGCCGACGATCATCTGGACCTGACCGCTGGCGATAGCTTCCTGCTGGGCCTGCCGTGCTTTCCCTTTCTGTTTGCCCGCCAGCCAGCCCACCTCGATGCCTAGCGGGGCAAACCACTGTCGGAAGTTGGTCGCGTGCTGTTCCGCCAGCAGTTCGGTCGGCGCCATCAGCGCCACCTGCTTGCCGTGGGCGATAGCCCGCAGCGCGGCAAGGGCGGCAACCAGCGTCTTGCCGGAGCCTACGTCGCCCTGTACCAGGCGCATCATCGGCACGTCGAGCGCCATATCGCGCTCGATCTCAGCGCTGACCCGCGCTTGTGCGCCGGTTGGTTTAAAGGGCAGGGCGGCAAGCAGCTGGTGTTTTAAGGTGTCGTTGGCGCTCAGCGGCAGAGCGTGATAGCGCTGTGCACCGGCGCGCAGCGCCAGCATACTCAGGTTATGCGCCAGCAGTTCTTCCAGTATTAAGCGCTGCTGTGCCGGATGTTTACCGCTTTCCAGATCGCTGAGCTGCAGCGATGGCGGTGGCCGATGCAGGGTGCGCAACGCCTCTGGCAGGCTCATCATTCCCTGTGCCAGTTCGGGCGGCAGCAGCTCGGCGATAGCGCAGGTTTCCAGCAGTTCCAGCGCCTGATCGGTAAGCTTACGCAGCGTAGCCTGCTTGATGCCTTCGGTGGTTGGGTAGACCGGCGTCAGGGTTTCCTGAAGCTCGGGAGTGCTCATATCACCCTGTACGCGGTATTCTGGGTGGATCATCTCCGCCCCGTATTTACCGCGTTTGGCTTCACCGTAGGCCAGCACGCGCCGACCGGTCGCCAGGCTATTTTTCATGGCGGCGTTGAAGTTGAAGAAGCGCATGGTGAGGATGCCGGAGCCGTCGCTGATCTGACAGGTCATCATCCGGCGACCGCCAAAGGTGATGTTGCTGCTGAGGACTTCGCCCTCGACGGTGGCATATACCCCGGGCAGCAGTTCTCCTATCTGATAAAGATGGGTGCGGTCTTCATAGCGTAGCGGCAGGTGTAGCAGGAGATCCTGCACCGTATGCAGGCCGATTTTCGCCAGTTTGCTGCTTTGTGCTGCCCCTACGCCGGTGAGCGAGTTGAGCGGCACTGCATCTAACAGGCGGCCTGCCATGTTACTCGTCATCCATCAGGTTGTGCTTTTGCTGGTCTGCTCCAGGGGTAGGGCGCGGGATACGACGACGGCTTTGCGATTCGACCGTGCCGACAGCCTGCATGGTGGCCCACCATTGCGCATCGGCTTCGACTTCGCCTTGCGCGTTTACGTGTGGGTAAGGCAGCCCTTTTTGTCTGGCGACTCTGGCCAGAACCGGATAGCCCCCTTCAAACAGCAGGCGCTGCTGCTCTTCTTCCGGCAGCATGCTGTTCTCGCGTTTATACATGCCCGCATTTTGCCGCTGACGTTGCGCTTCGTAGAGGATCAGAGCAGAGGCAACGGAGACGTTGAGCGATTGCACCATGCCCGTCATCGGGATGATGATATCCTGGTCAGCCAGCGCTAAGGCTTCCTGAGTGATGCCGGTTTTCTCCTGGCCCATCAGGATGCAGGTGGGGCGGGTGTAGTCGATCTCGCGAAAATCAACGGCTTTATCTGAGAGATGCGTCGCAAGGATTTGCATGCCCTGGCCCTTTAAATGGTCGACGGCATCGCCAATGCTGCGGTGGGTTTTGACCTGAACCCAGCTATTGCTGCCGGCGGCGGCAGAGACCATGGTATGCATACGGCTGCTGGGCCAGACAGCGTGTACTTCATGGACACCAACGGCATCTGCAGTACGAACCACCGCCGACACGTTATGAGGTTTATGGACCTGCTCCATGCAGACCGTCAGGTCGGGCTGACGCCTGGCGAGCATCTCACAAATACGTGCATAACGTTGAATATTCATAAAACGAGTTCTAGTTACGGTTACGGGTGACTTTTATCACATCCGGCATGACGCGAATTTTGCGCATGATATTCGCCAGATGCACGCGGTCGCGCGCCGTGAGGCGGATAAAGGCGCTGTACACGCGGCCATCTTTTTCTTCCGTATTCAGGCTCTGAATATTGGAGGAGGCGGTGTTAATCGCCGCGGTGAGATTCGCCAGTGCACCCTGGTGGTTAAACATATCCACCTTAATTTCGGTAATAAACTCCTGCGCGGTCTCTTTATCCCACTCGACGGCCATAAACTTCTCGGGCTCTTTCTGGTAGCCACGAATGTTACGACAGGACTCATGGTGAATGACCAGGCCTTTACCAGGGCTGACGTGGGCGATAATCGGGTCGCCAGGAATTGGACGACAGCACTTGGCAAAGGTAATCAGAACCCCGTCGGCGCCTTTAATCGGCAGATGACCGTGACCTGAAGCGTTTCCTTGTGCCGGTGCGCTGACGGTGGTTTCGCCTTGTTGCAGGTTTTTCGCTACCACCACGCTCATGGCGTTGCCGAGGCCAATTTCTGCCAGCAGGTCATCAAGACTCGCCAGCTTCATGCGCTCGAGTTCGCGCTGAATGCTCTCCGGCGGGATTTCAGCCAGTTTGCGGCTGCCACCCAGCGCATGGTTGAGCAGGCGGCGGCCAAGGCTGACGGAGTCATCACGCTTGAGGTTTTTCAGCAACTGGCGAATTTTGGCGCGCGCTTTCGAGCTAACAACAAAGTTCAGCCACGCGGCATTCGGACGTGCGCCCGGTGCGGTGATAATTTCCACCGTCTGGCCGCTGGAGAGCGACTGCGACAGCGGATACGGCTGGCGGTCGACGCGCGCCCCGACGCAGGCATGGCCGATATCGGTATGCACTGCATAGGCGAAGTCCACCGGCGTGGCGCCAGCGGGCAGTTCGACAATACGCCCTTCCGGGGTGAAAACGTAAATCTCATCCGGGAACAGATCGGATTTGACGCTCTCGATAAATTCAAATGAGCTACCGGCACTTTGCTGCAGTTCCAACAGGCTCTGCATCCAGCGCTGCGCGCGGATTTGTGCGGTGGTGCTGCTTTCGCCACCGTGCTCTTTATAAGCCCAGTGTGCCGCAACCCCCATTTCTGCCATCTGATCCATGTCTTCGGTACGAATTTGTACCTCAACCGGAACGCCGTGTGGGCCGATCATCGAGGTATGCAAAGATTGATAGCCGTTCGCCTTCGGAATGGCGATGTAATCTTTCATACGACCGGGACGTGGCTTGTAAAGGCTGTGCATCTGGCCAAGTACACGATAACAGGTATCAGCATCATGCACGATCACGCGGAAGGCGTAGATGTCCATGATCGAGTGAAAACGCTGCTCTTTCAGCACCATTTTGCAGTAGATGGAGTACAGATGCTTTTCGCGACCGCTGACGCGACAGGGGATTCCCGCTTCCTGTAAACGCCCTTCAATTTCGGAGAGGATCTTTTGAATCATCTCTTTACGGTTGCCGCGTGCCGCTTTGACGACTTCTTTGATCACGCGATAACGGTTGGGGTACAGCGCCTCAAAGCCCAGCTCTTCGAGCTCGGTTTTGATGTGATGGATACCTAAACGGTGAGCCAGCGGGCTGTAGATCTCCAGCGTTTCACGGGCAATACGGCGGCGTTTATCCGGGCGAAGTGAGCCCAGCGTACGCATGTTGTGGGTGCGGTCGGCAAGTTTGATGAGGATGACGCGGATATCCTGCACCATCGCCATAATCATTTTGCGGAAGTTTTCGGCCTGCGCCTCTTTCTTATCGCGGAACTTGAGTTTATCAAGTTTCGATACCCCTTCTACCAGCTCGGCAACGCTTTTGCCAAAGAGCTGCTCCATGTCCTGGTAGGTGGCAGGGGTATCTTCAATCACGTCATGCAGCAGCGCAGCCATTAGCGTTTCGTGGTCGAGTTTCATCTCGGCCAGAATGCAGGCTACCGCCACCGGGTGCGTGATGTAGGGTTCACCGCTTGAACGTGTCTGGCCCTCGTGAGCGTCACGTGCAACGAGATAGGCCTGCCGAAGACGCTTGATTTGCTCTTCCGGCAGGTAGTGTTGAATCAGCTGATTCAGGCTTTCAAACAGATACAAGGGCGACCCACTGCGTGATTAACGACGACCTTCAGCAATAGCGGTAACAGCCTGTAATTCAGCGGCTTCCTGCTCTTGCTGTTCCTGACGATCGCGGACGTCGAGGATCTGGTTGTTGATCAGACCTTCTTCGATTTCGCGCAGGGCGATAACGGTAGTTTTATCGTTTTCTTCCGGAACCAGCGGATCTTTTCCGCCTACCTGCATCTGACGAGCGCGACGCGCGGCGACCAGTACCAGGTCAAAACGGTTACCAATTTTCTCTACAGCGTCCTGAACAGTTACGCGTGCCATACTTAAAATGCTCCACAGATGAAGAAATGACTGGGCATGATACTGAATGTGGGTTCAGTCTGCCAACAGTTTGGTGATTAAAGCGCCATGTCGCTGCTTTTGGCGGCTCATGCGCAGACGTTCGGCGCGAATAATGTTTTTCAGATCGCTCAGGGCGGTATCAAAATCATCATTCACAATAAGGTAATCATATTCCGCGTAATGGCTCATTTCTGCAACAGCCTGCGCCATACGTTTTGCGATCACCTCTTCGCTGTCCTGACCGCGGCCACGCAGGCGACGGTCAAGCTCATCTTTTGACGGCGGCAGAATGAAAATGCTGCGCGCGCCCGGCATTTTTTGACGGATTTGCTGAGCACCCTGCCAGTCGATATCAAGGAAGACGTCGACGCCGGTTGCCAGTACCTGCTCGATAGTCTCGCGCGAGGTGCCGTAATAGTTGCCAAAAACTTCTGCGTGCTCAAGAAATGCATCTCTGGCAATCATCGCTCTGAAATCGTCGTGATTAACAAAGAAATAGTGTTCACCGTGCACTTCACCCGGACGCGCCGCGCGCGTGGTATGAGAAACAGAAACCTGGGTGTCGTACAGCGGTTGGGTTTTCAATAAAGCCTGAATCAGGCTGGATTTACCCGCGCCACTTGGGGCGGAAACAATATAAAGCGTGCCTTGAGCCATGAGAGTCTTTTGTATGTGATGATCGAAAGAGAAACTACATACGAGCCTATTATACACGGCGCCGCACCGTGACGCAGTCCCTGTCACACATTTTGCCTCTGTTTCTTTCATTTTGCCTGCCGTTTCCCTGATTTCGCTGCGTCTTGCAGTGCCGAAGGACAAAGTCAGGAAGCCCGATCGCAACCTGAAAAATCGCCCATCGCCTGCAAAATACCTTCTTCGACACAATGGCCACGAGCAAAAACAGGAGGCGGGATCATGCAGAAAGGGCTCTGGGCAATCGCTCTGTGGCTGGTGATGGGATACGGACAGGCGGCGTGCCCTGAGTGGCCGCAGGCGCTGGCCGAGCAGGAAATCGCTCGTCTGAACCAGCAGATCACAGACTGGAATAATGCTTACTGGCGGGAAGGGCGCAGTGAGGTCAGCGATGATGTCTACGATCAGCTGCTGGCGCGATTGCGGCAGTGGCAGCGCTGCGCGTCAATAGGCTCTCCTCGTGACGATAATCCGCCGTTGCCAGCTGGATCAGCCAGCCATCCGGTCGCGCATACCGGCGTGCGTAAACTGACGGATAAGGTCGACGTTGCCCGGTGGATGCATGGCAAAACGGATCTCTGGGTACAGCCGAAGGTCGATGGCGTGGCCGTGACGCTGGTGTACCGCGACGGGCGTCTGGCTCAGGCCATCAGCCGCGGGGACGGGCGCAGCGGCGAGGCGTGGACGGACAAAGTGCGGCAGATCCCGGCGATTCCCGTGGTTACGCAAGGCGAGCTGGCGAACAGCGTACTGCAGGGCGAGATTTTCCTACAGCATACCGGGCATGTGCAGAAGCAGATGGGGGGAATGAACGCCCGTGCGAAAGTCGCCGGGATGATGATGCGCCGGGAGTCACCTGCCCAACTGGCGGAGCTGGGTATTTTTATCTGGGCGTGGCCAGATGGCCCCCAGGACATGCGCCAACGCCTGAGGCTGCTGGAAGAGGGCGGATTTCGCCATAGCACTCGTTTTTCTCAGCCGGTCACCACGGTGGAGCAGGTTGAGCAGTGGCGTGGGCGTTGGTTAACCGCGGCGATGCCTTTTGCCACTGATGGCGTGGTTGTACGCCGTGGGCAGGAGCCCGCCGGGCGATACTGGTCGCCAGGGCAGGGAGAGTGGGTGGCCGCATGGAAATATCCCCCAGCATCGCAGCTGATGGAAGTGCGCGACATCCTGTTTCGCGTTGGGCGCAGCGGAAACATCGCGGTGGTGGCCCGGCTGGAACCGGAGCGCCTGGATGACAAGCTGGTTCAGCGAGTCAGTGTCGGGTCGCTGTCTCGCTGGAAGCGTCTGGATATCGGCCGCGGCGACCAACTGCAAATTAGCCTGGCAGGCCAGGGCATTCCGCGCATCGACCGTGTGGCGTGGCGGGTGAATCCACGCAATAAACCGCAGCCGCCAGCGGAGCGCTTTACGCCACTGAGCTGTTATTTCCTGACGCCTGGCTGCAGCGAACAGTTTCTCTCCCGGCTGGTCTGGCTGTCGTCAAAACCGATACTGAATCTTGATGGCGTCGGGGAGTCGGTGTGGCGAGCCATCCAGCTTGCGCACCCGCTGGAGCATCTTTTCTCCTGGCTGGCATTAACACCCTCGCAGCTGGTGAGGGTCCCAGGGATGTCCGCGGTACGGGGGCAGCGGCTATGGCATCAGTTTAATCTGGCTCGCGAGCAGCCGTTTCTGCGCTGGATACAGGCAATGGGAATACCGATTCCTCAGGTAGCACTTGCCGGTCTGACGGGAGAGAACTGGCAGCAGCTCCAGGCGCGTAATGAAGCACAATGGCAGCGTCTGCCTGGGGTGGGTGCAGAGCGTGCCCGGCAGTTGGTTATTTTTCTTCAGCACCCGGAGGTTGCCGCGCTGGCGCACTGGCTCAGCGGGCAAGGTATTTCGGGGTTTTGACGCGATCAGTGAGGGCTATGGTTGTAGTTGAAGACGGGTAGTCCCAGCTTCCAGCGTAGTGCCAGCATGCGAGCGGTAAAGCCAAACAGCAGGGTAGAGATAACCACCACATCGTGGCTGCTGACGTAGTGCTGCAGGGCGATATAGAGGATAGCGGCGGCAAATGAGATGCCGGCATACAGCTCTTTCTGGAACACCAGCGGGATGCGTTTGCAGAACATATCACGCAATACGCCGCCAAATACCCCGGTGACGACTGCCGCGATGGAGGCAATTACCGGCCCTTCACCCATATCCAGCGCAATCTGTGCGCCGATGATAGAGAAGACAATCAGGCCGAGGGCGTCGAGGACCAGAAACAGGCGGCGCAAATGGGGCATAACCGGCGCGGCAATGGTGGTGAGTACCGCGGCAACGGCAACAATAATAACGTATTCCGGGTTCTTGACCCATCCGAGCGGGTAGTGTCCCAGCAGGATATCCCGGACTGAACCACCGCCCAGTGCGGTAGCGGTCGCAATGATAATGACGCCAAAGGTATCCATCCGGCGGCGCCCGGCGGCCAGAGCACCGGTCATCGCTTCGGCAGTGATACCAATTAGATAAAGAATATGAAGCAGCATAAATCCCCCACAATGATGCCGGGCAGATTAGCGATTTGTGCGCAAGATCACGATTGAGATTTTCTAAGGCGAAGCATTTTCCCCAGGAAAAACTAATGCATGAGGTTGGATATAGTGAGCCATTCAGGGATAGTTGTGGAACGGTGGCAAAAAACAGATAAGAAAAAATAATGCTGGCTCGCCATTGGAGAGCCAGCAAAAGTGATTACTCGATATTCTGAATCTGCTCGCGCATTTGCTCGATCAGCACTTTCAGTTCGATGGCGGATTTGGTCACTTCCGCATTGATGGATTTTGACGCCAGAGTATTCGACTCGCGGTTAAACTCCTGCATCATAAAGTCGAGACGACGGCCAACGGCCTCTTTCTTCTTCAGGATGTTCCAGGTTTCTTTAACGTGCGCTTCCAGACGGTCCAGCTCTTCTGCCACATCGATACGCTGCGCCATCAGAACCAGCTCTTGTTCGAGGCGGTTATTTTCCAGCTGTACTTCTGCATCTTCCAGCTTCGAGACCAGGCGGTCACGCTGCCACTGTAAGATTTCTGGCATATGAGCGCGGACTTTTGTCACTTCGGCGGTCACGCCGTCGAGACGCTGTTCGATCAGGGTTTTCAGCGCCTGGCCTTCGCTCTCGCGGGCGACGATAAAGTCATCCAGCGCACCGTTCAGCGCGGACAAAATTTCAGCGGTAATCGCGTCAAGGTCCTGCTCGCGGGCTGCCATCACCCCAGGCCAGCGCAGAATATCCACTGGATTAATTTCGCCTTCGTCGCTCTGCATTTTGACCCAGTTGGCAGCATTGACCAGCTGTTTTGCGAGGTTTTCGTTCAGAATCAGCTCGCCCTGAGCGCTGGGGTCCTGTTCAAAACGTAAGGTACATTCTACTTTGCCACGAGTCAGGCGCGAACGAATGCGCTCACGTACAACGGGCTCCAGGCTACGGAACTGTTCCGGCAGGCGGAAATAGGTTTCCAGGTATCGTTGGTTTACCGAGCGCAGTTCCCACGCGGCGCTGCCCCAGTCACCCTTGATTTCTCGCCGGGCATAGGCGGTCATACTGCGGATCATAGACGTTCCTGTTTTTAAAGGAGAGTGAGGTGGATTATAGCTTTGCCCGTCAAAACTTAACAGGAATACTAATAACATCGTCAAAATAGCCTATTTTACGGTTGATTGTTTTCGTGCGATTGGGTGTTCGAGTCATATTCTTATTTTTACTTGGTTTTTATCTTTGTAGGTTGTCTTTAAGGTTGTTTCGCTGATAATTAAAATAATAAAAGATATTAAAGGGATATTAATATAATGATGGATGATGTGTTTGAACGAATTATTAGGGGGCTTTTTCCTAATGTAGAGTTACCCTTCTGGAAGCGACGCTTAATGAAATGGGCATTTGGCTATAGTCGGCTCTCTCGGGTCGTTCCCCAAGATGATTTTATGAAAGAAAAGGGGACCACCTGGGTTGCTCGCATGCTCAGTGTTCTTCACTTTCGTTGTGAAACACACCCGCATGATTTTAAAAATATTCCAGCTCGTGGCCCGGTTATTGTCATCGCAAATCATCCTACCGTTATGGACGGGATGGCGTTAGTTCATACTGTAGCCAGCGTCAGGAAAGACATAAAGATTGTTTCGAATCATCTTCTACCAATGATTTTTCCGCAAATTTCTGAGTTGACTATTGGAATTCAAAATATGGCCGGGAAGGTGGGCCTGAAAAAATTCAAAGAAATGAATGAACATCTGAAAAATGGCGGGGTATTAATAATTTGCCCTGCTGGAAAACTTGCTAGCTGGTCGCTCTCAGGGTTGAAGGAGCACGACTGGAAGCCGGGGTTCCTGCAGCTGGCAATCCGTAATAATGCTGCACTGGTACCGTTATATATCTCCGGAAGAAATAGCATGAGGTATTATTTAACGGCAACTTTTTGGCGGCAGTTATCCAATCTAATGATCATTCGGGAATCGTTGAGGCATCGAGGTAAAACCTTACAGATAAAGATTGGACAGCAAATTGACTTACGTTCGCTTCATCTGGAAGATGAGGATCATCAATTTATCGCGAGTCACTGTCTGAAACACCTCCAGAGTATGGGCAATCTCGGGCCAGCATTAGTTGGTACAATCCCGCCGGAGAAATGCGATGACAGCAGAAGCCAATTAATCACAGCGTTAAAACCCTGTAAGGTCCTGAAGGAGTTTAGTGACGGTAAAAAAATACTTGTTTATCGCTATGCAAATGAAGAGAGTTCACCTGTCATTAATGAACTGGGGATCTTACGTGAAAAGTGCTATCGAGAAATTGGTGCCGGAACAGGGAAGTTAGCCGATAATGACGTGTATGATAATAACTACTATCATATCTTATTATGGGATCCTTGTGAGGCAGAAATTATTGGGGCATATCGTGTTATTCCGGTCGCTGAGTTATTGGCACAACAAGGCATCACAGGGCTGTATAGCAATACTTTGTTTACGTATCATGATAGTGCATATGAATATTTAGAAAAAAGTATGGAGCTGGGGCGTGGATTTATTCAGAAAAAATATCAAAAAACGAATGCGCTGGATTATTTGTGGCAGGGAATATTTTGTTTTTTGACATGCTTTCCTGAGTGTAAGTACCTGTTAGGGGTGTTGACCATTCCGGCGACTTACCCTACAGATGTTCAGCAACTTATTGTGGCGTTCTATAACATTTATTTCCCAGCAGAGAATGAAATTTGTTCTCCAGTAGAACCATTTTTAGTCGAAGATGAAAATATTTATAATGTTTTTTCTTCCGAAAATTTTAGTGATGACTGGTTAGTGCTTAATGGCCTTCTTAAAGAAAAGGGCTATGAACTGCCCTGGCCTTATAAACAAGCGGCAAAATGGTTTTCACCTGGGGGCTCATCGATTAACTCTTTTACTCAAGACAGGTCATTTAATTCAATAGCAGGGTTGAATCTGTCATCTATTGATAAGTTAAATAAAATTTACAGCAACCATTACCTCAAAAATAATTAATGCAATTATGACATTCAGGCCAAAGCATCGATGATGCAGGGAATAAAATGATGAACATGGATGTATTATAATGTATAAATTAATTATTGGTTTTTTCCTTGGTGCCAATATATTTCTTGTTTTAGGCTGTGATAACAAACCGGATAACATCTTTTCAGGATACTCGCATGGTAACTTCGTTTATCTGTCCTCTTCCAGTAATGCGAAAATTGAAGATGTATTAGTTAAAAAAGGCGATCTTGTTAAAGATGGTCAGGCGCTGGTGAAGTTAGAGTCTTTTGACGCGCTGAATATTTTACAGCGCGCCGAAGAAAAGCTTAAGGCGGAGCACGCGTTATTAAGGAATCTGGCGTCTGGAGAGCGGCCTGAACAGTTAAATATTATACGCTCTCAGCTTAAACAGGCCCGCTCTTCGGAATCTCAGGTAAAGCGCCAGCTTGAGCGATATCGTGATCTTTATGCTAAGCAGGCGATATCGGTCGCTGAATGGGAGAATATCAGAGATGAATTCGTGCAAAAAAGCGCCCAGGTTGAAGAGCTGGTTCACCAGTTAGAGGCCCGTCAGCTGCCTGCTCGTCAGGATGAAATTGAAAAACAGCAATCACAGGTCAAATCTGCACAGCTTGAGCGTGACAAGGCCAGCTGGGATGTACAGCAAACGACGATTTTTTCACCGTTAAATGCCCAGGTTTTTGACATTATATACAGAGCCGGGGAGCGTTCTACCGTGGGGCGGCCAATCATTAGCCTGTTGCCACCCGATAATATTAAAGTCCGTTTTTTTGTCCCTGAGGCAATTCTTGGGAAATTTAAAACTGGCATGAGCGTAAAGCTTTTATGTGACGGCTGCTCAACGGCAATTCCAGGGACTATTAATTATATCAGCCCGGAGGCTGAGTTTACGCCTCCGGTTATTTACAGCACCAGTCGCCGGGAGAAATTGATTTACATGGTTGAAGCTGTGCCTGATCGAGAGTATGCGATGCAGTTGAGAGTCGGTCAGCCATTTAGTGTGGAGACTCTCTTCGATGAATGAGTTGTGCATCGATGTTAAAAACCTTAATAAATATTTTGGCGAGAATCATGCGGTTAAGGATTTTTCTCTGCAGGTTGCTAAAGGTGAAATTTATGGTTTTCTTGGGCCTAATGGCAGTGGAAAGACCACGTCAATTCGAATGATGTGTGGTTTAATCACACCAGATTCCGGGAGTGGTAATTGCCTTGGGATGGATATATTTACTCAGCGTGAAAAAATAAAAAGAAAAATTGGTTATATGACCCAGTATTTTTCTATGTGGGGAAATTTAACGATTCGTGAGAATTTACTTTTTATCTCCCGATTATATAGCCTCGATCGCCGTAAAAGTCGGGTTGACGAGGCGCTGTCAGAACTGGGCCTGAGCTCACGGCAGCATCAGTTGGCGAAGGTGCTTTCCGGTGGCTGGAAGCAGAGAATGGCATTAGCAGCATGCATGCTCCATGAGCCGGTTTTGTTGTTCCTTGATGAACCTACCGCAGGCGTGGACCCAAAGGCGCGCCGAGAGTTCTGGCAAATGTTACATCAATTATCTGACAGAGGAATATCGATACTGGTGAGTACCCATTATATGGATGAAGCTGAACGTTGCCACAAAGTCGCTTATCTGTCATATGGCCGCTTGCTCGCCAATGGGACCATTTCATCGATTATATCAGCACAGAACCTCATTACGGTTAAAACCAGTGGTTCCGGCCTGACTGCGCTTGAACGTCTTTTACAGTGTTCACCTGATATTGAGCAAACGGTTATTTTCGGTAACCAGCTTTATATTACCTCCCGCAATGAGGATAAATTAAAATCAGCTCTTTTTGAGTTTACGCAGAAAGGCTATGAATTTGTCCAGGTTGATACCAACCTGGAGGATGCTTTTACCTATTTAATGAAGAATGAATGTGAAACGTCTAAATATTGAATTCTCGTTGACACGCTGGATTGGCGTGGTTATTAAGGAAATCCATGAGTTACGGCGCGATAAAGTCAGCATCGCCATGGTTATTCTGACCCCTATTTTTCAGTTAATTGTCCTGGGTTATGCTGTTAATATGGATCCACGTAATATCCCCACCGCATTATTAAATTACGATACAGAACGAATGAGCCAGGTCTTTGTCACCAGTGCTCAAAATACAGGCTATTTTTCGATGGTGCCTGTTGGTTCTGAAGAGGCGGCGCAGAAAGCGTTTGTCCAGGGTGATGTGGTATTCATCGTGACCATTCCTGAAGGTTTTACTCAAAAAATGCTTCGCGGTGAGAAGCCTCAGTTGCTGGTTCAGGGGGATGCAATCGATCCGATGACTACAGGTAATGCGATAAGCGCACTGGTTCATGTCGCTAAGTCAATGTTCCAGAAGGATCTGCCCGGAGAGATGCGAAAAATACAAGCAGATGATGACTTTGAACTAATTATTCATCGTATGTTTAATCCGGAAGGCATCACTCAGTTCAATACAATTCCAGGTATTATGGGCTCGATATTAAGCACGACACTGATATTAATGACGGCATTATCTATTACTCGGGAACGTGAAAATGGCGCCTTAGAAAACATACTGGTTTCGCCTCTTTCCGGACTCGAGGTGATTGTTGGAAAAATAACGCCTTTTGTGTTGATTGGTCTGTTTCAGGCTACCATCATTCTGGTTGCGGCGATCCTGTTGTTCAATATCCCATTGCAGGGAAGCCTGGTCTTGCTGTTTCTGGTGCTGGTGATTTATGTTTTCCTGTGCCTGTCGATCGGCATCGGTATCTCCGGATTAGCCCAAAATCAGTTACAGGCGCTACAGATGTCTTCGTTTTATTTTATCCCTTCCATCATGCTCTCCGGATTTATTAGTCCGTTTATCAGTATGCCTGGCTGGGCGCAGGCTATCGGCTCCTGCTTGCCGCTGACCTACTTCATACGGCTGATGAAGGGAATTATGTTGAAGGGATACTCTGCAACAGCATTACTGCCGGATCTTTTACCGCTCATCGCGCTGGCGGTATTTGTTATTGCCGTTAGCCTGACATCTTACCGTAAAACACTGGACTGAGGCCGTCGACGAGGCTCACCCTACGGGCCAGCGCAAGCGCTGTTCAAAATCGGTTAATACCGATTTGTTACGGCCTTGCCGCCTACAAGCAACTCGAATAATTTTGGGTATAGCTGTAAATTCCGTATAATGCGCGCCACATTCGTTTCAAGCCGGAGTTAACATTATGCGTCCAGCAGGTCGTAGCGCTAATCAGGTGCGTCCCGTCACCCTGACCCGTAACTATACAATACACGCAGAAGGCTCCGTGCTGGTCGAATTTGGTGACACCAAAGTGTTGT
Source organism: Klebsiella sp. R390 (assembly GCF_051131745.1). Taxonomy (NCBI): domain Bacteria; kingdom Pseudomonadati; phylum Pseudomonadota; class Gammaproteobacteria; order Enterobacterales; family Enterobacteriaceae; genus Klebsiella; species Klebsiella sp. R390. The sequence continues at coordinate 2,836,402 of NZ_CP180445.1, forward strand.
GCACCGCGTCGATCGACGAAGGTGTGCCACGTTTCCTGAAAGGTCAGGGACAAGGATGGATCACCGCAGAATACGGCATGCTGCCGCGCGCAACCCATACCCGTAACGCGCGTGAAGCGGCGAAAGGTAAACAGGGCGGCCGTACGATGGAAATCCAGCGTCTGATTGCGCGTGCACTGCGCGCGGCGGTAGACCTGAAAGCACTCGGCGAATTCACCATTACTCTCGACTGCGATGTTCTGCAGGCGGACGGCGGCACCCGTACCGCATCCATTACCGGTGCCTGCGTGGCGCTGGCCGATGCGTTGAATAAGCTGGTTGCTGCCGGCAAGCTGAAAAGCAACCCGATGAAAGGAATGGTAGCGGCGGTTTCGGTAGGCATCGTCAACGGCGAAGCGCTGTGCGATCTGGAGTATGTTGAAGATTCGGCAGCAGAAACCGATATGAACGTGGTGATGACCGAAGATGGTCGCATCATTGAGGTGCAGGGCACGGCGGAAGGCGAGCCGTTTACCCACGAAGAGCTGCTCACCCTGTTGGCGTTGGCCCGAGGGGGAATCGAATCCATTGTGGCGACGCAGAAAGCGGCGTTAGAAAACTAGTTTTTAAGGCGACTGAGAAGTCGCCTTTTTTTTGTCTGAAAATAGTAAGGGGCTATTCCATGAAATTATATCAGCGCCAGTTTATTGAGTTTGCGCTTAGCAAGCAGGTCCTTAAGTTTGGCGAATTTACGTTGAAATCCGGGCGTAAGAGCCCCTATTTCTTCAACGCCGGCCTGTTTAACACCGGGCGCGATCTGGCACTGTTAGGCCGTTTCTATGCTGAGGCGTTGGTTGATTCCGGTATCGATTTCGATCTGCTGTTTGGCCCGGCCTATAAAGGTATTCCTATCGCCACCACTACCGCGGTGGCGCTGGCGGAGCACCACGATCTGGATTTGCCATACTGCTTTAACCGCAAAGAAGCGAAGACCCATGGTGAAGGCGGGAACCTGGTCGGCAGCACCCTGCAGGGACGAGTTATGCTGGTCGATGACGTCATCACCGCCGGCACTGCGATCCGTGAGTCGATGGAGATTATCCAGGCGCACGGTGCTGAACTGGCGGGCGTCCTGATTTCCCTTGATCGTCAGGAACGCGGTCGTGGCGACATCTCCGCGATTCAGGAAGTTGAGCGGGATTACGGCTGTAAAGTGATCTCCATCGTCACCCTGAAAGAGCTGATCTCCTACCTGGAAGAGAAGCCGGAGATGGCAGAACATCTGGCAGCGGTTCGGGCTTACCGCGAAGCCTACGGGGTATAAGCATCAGCCCGGCAGGCCATCACCTGCCGGGAAGGTTTCAGACCAGTTTTGCCCCCTGGGCATTAACGTAGAGCGAATAGATTGAGGTGCTGGAGGCCATAAACAGGCGATTGCGCTGCTCACCGCCAAAACAGAGGTTCGCGCAGCGCTCCGGCAACTGAATGATGCCGATGTTTTTCCCCTGAGGGTTGAAGACGCGCACCCCATCCAGCTCCTCGCTGCCGGTTCCCCAACCACACCAGAGATTGCCGTCCATGTCGCAGGCGATGCCGTCCGCGGTCCCGTTACCGCAGTCAATATGTACTCTTTTGTTTTTCAACGTGTTATCGACAACATCCCACGCCAGGATGAGGCGGTTTGGCGTCGCGCGGCTCTCCACGACGTACAGCGTTTTCTCATCTGCGGAGAAACAGAGTCCGTTTGGACCTTTCACGTCGCCCAGCATAACGCTCAGCTTGCGGCTTTCTGGATCCAGCCGATAGACGTTCTGCGGCAACTGCGGTGTGGCTTTGTGCCCTTCATAGAACCCACTGATACCGAAAGGCGGATCGGTAAACCAGATACTGCCGTCTGACTTCACGACAATATCGTTTGGCGAGTTCAGCGGCTTGCCGTCAAAGCTGTCGGCCAGGACGGTGAGGGTACCGTCGTATTCGGTGCGGGTAATACGGCGGGTGTCGTGCTCACAGCTAATCAGCCGTCCCTGCCGGTCGCGGGCGTGGCCGTTTGCGTAGTTTGCCGGTTGACGAAAGACGCTGGTTGCACCGGTGGCTTCATCCCAGCGCATGATGGCGTTATTGGGAATATCACTCCAGAGCAGCATTCGTGTATCGCCAAACCATACCGGTCCTTCTGCCCAGCGAAAACCTGTAGCGATTTGCTCGACTTTTGCGCTGGCAAGCATATAGCGACGAAAGCTGTCATCCACCGCCATAATGCGTGGGTCGGGATAGCGTGCAGATGGCGCCCAGGTCGCGAAACTTTTTTGACTGAGCAATAGTGATGCGGTCGCCAGACCGCCCAGTTTGAGCAATTCCCGCCGTGATGTCGCCATCAGCTTTCTCCTTGTCCATTGAAAAAAGATACAATCAAAGGATGTTATGAGAGAGACAGAGCCGAAAACATCTGGCAATTCAACGAATTGTTATGGGCTTTATGACAGAAAAATCAAAAATGAGATGCAGCCTTTTGGGCTGCATAGTGAAAGGTGCGGATTATTGCAACTGGGCGGCAACCAGCGGCCAACGGGCGTCAAAGTCATCCGTCGGACGATACTTAAACTCGCTACGCACAAAACGTGACAGCATGCCCTCGCAGAACGCCAACAGCTGGCTGGCCAGCAGGGCTTCATCGACGGTATAGCCTTCACCTTCACGCATTTTCTTTTCGCGCATCACCTGGCGCAGCTGCACTTCGATGCGTTCGAATAGCTGGTTAATCCGTCCTTGCAGGCGGTCCTGTTCGAACATCAACGCATGGCCGGTCAAAATCCGCGTCAGCCCAGGATTACGCTCACCAAACCCAAGAATCAGTAACACAATCAGGCGAAGACGGGCCGATGTATCCTTTTCATCTTTTAAAATCAAATTGATGCGCGTAATCAGACTGTCTTCGATAAACTCGATCAGACTATCAAACATGCGGGTTTTACTCGGGAAATGACGGTACAACGCCGCTTCGGATACCCCCACGGATGCCGCCAGTTTCGCGGTGGTAATACGCTGACTACCATCGCTGGATTCAAGCATCAGGGCCAGAGACTGAAGTATTTCTTCGCGACGGTTCCTTTTCGCAGTTTGTTTTTCTGCCATGTTTTAAAATACCCCTGAAAATAAGCACTAGTCAGGCAGGCATCCACGAAGTGACCGCAAACGGTCGTTTGCGGCGATGTTATTGCATTAATGCACTTCGGGATGCGGATGTACTGTGGTCGGGCTTATGCGCGCCCTGAGTGGCCAAAGCCACCTTCGCCACGTTCGGTGGCGTCAAAATCTTCCACCAGGTTAAATTCCGCCTGGACGACGGGTACAAACACCATCTGAGCGATGCGCTCGCCGGGCTCAATCGTAAAGCTCTGCTGACCACGGTTCCACACGGAAACCATCAGCTGTCCCTGATAGTCAGAGTCGATAAGCCCGACCAGATTTCCCAGTACCACGCCATGCTTATGGCCCAGCCCGGAACGCGGCAGAATTACCGCCGCCAGAGCAGGGTCGGCGATATGGATTGCCAGACCGGTCGGCAGCAGCGTGGTGGCTCCCGGTGCCAGCTCTACGGCGTCATCGAGACAGGCTCGCAGGTCAAGTCCGGCAGAACCGGAGGTGGCATAGGTTGGCAGCGGAAATTGCTGGCCAACACGCGGGTCCAGAATCTTAACGTCGATTTTTTTCATCATAGCGGGTCACGATCTCGTCGAGTAATAATTGGCCCAGGAGTTCCTTGCGCTCAAGTGGTAAGCGCTTATCTCCATCCTGCCAGAAAAGGTGTAATGCATTGCTGTCGCTGTTAAAACCTTGATTAGGCTGCGAAACATCGTTAGCGCAAATCAGGTCGAGATTTTTACGAGCGCGTTTTTGTCTCGCGTATTCTTCCACATTATTCGTTTCGGCAGCAAACCCAACGACAAACGGTCGGTTAATCGTCAGCCCGGCTACCCCGGCCACGATATCCGGATTTTTGACCATCTTGATAGTAAGTTCGTCACCTTGCTTTTTAATTTTTTCTTCAGCAATCGCTACGGCACGATAGTCGGCTACGGCGGCGCAGCCAATAAAAATCTGCTGTTGCTGAACGCCCTGCTGAACTGCTGATTCCATCTCCAGCGCGGTGGTGACATCGATACGCTGTACTCGCGGCGGCGTGGGTAAAGCGACCGGTCCGCTGACCAGGGTCACGTTCGCCCCGCGGTTGGCGGCGGCGGCGGCAATGGCGAACCCCATCTTACCTGAGCTGTGATTGGTGATATAGCGCACCGGATCCAGCGGCTCACGGGTAGGGCCAGCGGTAATCATGATATTGAGATGTTGCAAATCTTTGACAGGCGAAAAATGCGCTGCTGCCATATCGACGATGGTCATTGGGTCCAGCATGCGTCCCGGGCCGATATCGCCACAGGCCTGGCTGCCGCTATCCGGGCCCCAGAGCAGCAGGCCGCGTGAGGCAAGGACGGTCAGGTTATGCTGGGTGGCTGCGGCACGGTACATTTGCTGGTTCATCGCCGGTACGACAGCAACCGGAGAAGGCGTCGCGAGGCAGATGGTGGAGACCAGGTCATTCGCCATACCGGCGGCGACACGGGCAATCAGATCGGCGGTGGCCGGTGCGAGAATAACCAGGTCCGCCCATTTACCCAGCTCGATATGGCCCATCGCCGCTTCTGCGGCCGGGTCGAGCAGGCTATCGGATACCGGATACCCGGATACCGCCTGTAGGCTCAGCGGGGTAATGAAGGCTTTCGCGGCTTCGGTCATGGCGACACGGACTTCCGCGCCACGGTCACGCAGGCGGCGCACCAGCTCTGGTGTTTTGTAAGCAGCAATGCCGCCGCTCACGCCCAGAACGATCTTTTTACCAGCCAGACTCATCATGATTCTTTCCTGTTGCAGTACACCAGAATCCGCGCATCTTACCACAATCCTGTCGCCGTCGTGCGGCTACCAGGCATTCACTTTGCGAGACGCTACGCAAGCGGGCGACGCGGTGGTCGGCAGCGCCAGCGGGCTGTGCCAGGATAGACGGGACTGGAAAGGAGAGGCCCTATGGATGCCGACGAAGCCCTCATGCCGAGGGAAAAAATGTCGCTTTATGGCATTGAAGCGTTATCGGATATTGAGCTGCTGGCGCTGTTTTTACGCACCGGCACGCGGCAGAAAGATGTCATGGTCTATGCGGAAGACCTGCTAAAGCACTTCGGGTCTCTCCATGGCCTGCTGTCGGCGGATAAAGCCCGGTTTAATGAGGTCGAAGGGATTGGCCTGGCAAAATATGCTCAGCTGAAGGGGATTGCCGAACTGGCCCGGCGTTATTTTAGCCTGCGGTTGATTGCAGAACCCTCCCTGGAAACGCCGATGATGACGCTGGAGTTTTTACAAAGCCATCTGGCCCACGAAGAACGGGAGATCTTTATCGTGATCTTTTTAGATAATCAGAACCGGGTATTGAAACATAGCCGGCTTTTTTCTGGTACTCTTAGCCACGTAGAGGTGCATCCGCGAGAAATTGTACGCGAAGCCATCAAAGTGAACGCCGCTGCGGTGATCCTTGCACATAATCATCCGTCCGGTAGTCCTGAGCCGAGTAAGGCTGACAGACTGATTACCGAAAGAGTGGTAAAGTGTTGTGGTTTCATGGAGATACGAGTGCTCGATCATCTTGTAATCGGCCGCGGTGCGTACGTATCTTTTGCCGAACGCGGCTGGATTTAGCCCCGATCACGCGATCCCGCGGGATCTTTGTCTGTTCGGGACTTGAGCACATCGCCGAGTCAGCGTATACTACGCCACCTTTGAGAATCTCGGGTTTGGCATTTGGGCCTGGCAATCGATGGTTCACTTAGACACCCAATCATTCAGGTTGCATCAAGTCGGCAAGAGAGTGAATCCCTGGGAACGTACTCTGTACATGACCTGGGTGAGCCAACGCTGAAGCAGCTTGAAAGATGACGTGTAGAACTGCGATGACCGGGCTGTAAAGCCTGACGAGGCGCCAATACCCCATACGAAGCTCGAGCTAATTTGATTTTTGGAGAATAGACATGTCCCGAGTCTGCCAAGTTACTGGCAAGCGTCCGGTGACCGGTAACAACCGTTCCCACGCACTGAACGCGACCAAACGCCGTTTCCTGCCGAACCTGCACTCTCACCGTTTCTGGGTTGAGAGCGAAAAGCGTTTTGTCACCCTGCGTGTATCTGCTAAAGGTATGCGTGTTATTGATAAGAAAGGCATCGATACAGTTCTGTCCGAACTGCGTGCCCGTGGCGAAAAGTACTAAGTACTAAGAGGAAATAAATCATGGCTAAAGGTATTCGTGAGAAAATCAAGCTGGTTTCTTCTGCTGGTACTGGTCACTTCTATACCACCACGAAGAACAAACGTACTAAGCCGGAAAAACTGGAACTGAAAAAATTCGATCCAGTTGTCCGTCAGCACGTTTTATACAAAGAAGCTAAAATCAAATAATTTTAGTTTTCGATGTAAAGAAAACCCCGCCCCGGCGGGGTTTTCTGTTTTTTACCCTGCGGAAAGTCGCGGACAACCCCCTACCGGGAATTTGCTTCCCAGACGCCTGCTGCTGAATCACAATACGTTAGGTTAACGGAGGAAAATAAATGCCTGAATTACCTGAGGTAGAAACCAGCCGTCGCGGTATTGAACCCTATCTGGTGGGCGCGACCATCCAGCACGCCGTGATTCGCAACGGACGCCTGCGCTGGCCGGTCAGTGACGAAATCTATCGCCTGAGCGACGTACCGGTACTGAGCGTACGCCGACGCGCCAAATATCTGCTGCTGGAGCTGCCCGATGGTTGGATCATCATCCATCTGGGGATGTCCGGGAGCCTGCGCATCCTCAAGGACGACCTGCCCGCCGAAAAGCATGACCATGTGGATCTGGTGATGAGCAACGGCTACGTGCTGCGTTATACCGACCCGCGTCGCTTTGGCGCCTGGCTGTGGACCAAAGCGCTGGAGGGCCATCCGGCGCTGGCCCATCTGGGACCGGAACCGCTGAGCGATGCCTTCACTGCGGAGTATCTCCAGCAGAAGTGTGCGAAGAAGAAAGCGCCTATTAAGCCGTGGCTGATGGACAACAAGCTGGTGGTCGGCGTCGGCAATATCTACGCCAGCGAATCGCTGTTCTCCGCGGGGATCCATCCCGATCGGCTGGCCTCGTCGCTGTCGCGCGAAGAGTGTGAACGGCTGGTCAAGGTGATTAAAGCGGTGTTGTTACGCTCGATTGAGCAGGGTGGAACGACGTTGAAGGATTTCCTGCAAAGTGACGGTAAGCCGGGATATTTTGCCCAGGAACTACAGGTGTATGGCCGCAAAGGCGAGCCTTGCCGTATCTGCGGTACGCCGATTATCGCCAGCAAACATGCGCAGCGGGCGACGTTTTATTGTCGTCAGTGCCAGAAGTAAAGCGTGGTGGTTACGTTGATCCCGGCTACAGGTTCCCGGCTGTCTGTGGACAGGTAGCCGGGAAGCGCGTCCTACAGCTTCTTCAGCAGCGCCTGGTGTACGTTGGCAGGAAGAAAGTGGGAGACATCGCCCTGGTGGCGTGCCACTTCCTTCACCAGCGAGGAAGAGATAAACGACCACTCTTTGCACGGCATCAGAAAGACGCTTTCCAGCGTCGGCATCAGATGGCGGTTCATGTGCGCCAGCTGCATCTCATATTCGAAATCTGCCACCGCGCGTAAGCCGCGAATCAAAATATTCGCCTGCTGAGCGCGGGCAAAATTCGCCATCAGATCGCTAAAGCCAATCACCTCGACGTTGACCAGATGCGCCGTCGCCTGTTCTGCCAGCGCGATACGTTCATCGAGGGTGAACATCGGCTTCTTGCTCGGGCTGGCGGCAATGGCCAACAGCACCTTGTCAAACATGCTGGCCGCCCGGGTGACGATATCGATATGGCCATTGGTGATGGGGTCGAAGGTCCCAGGATAGATCGCTTTTGTGCTCATAATTACACTTTCTCTGAGTAGCCGCGGCTTAGCGCCCACAGCTCGGTGTATTTATTAAACGTATACTGCGCGTTGACCACGGCGAGTAGCCAGCCCTGTTTACCATCCAGCACGCCCCCGCGCAGCAGCAGCGTTTTGACGAACGCGCCCAGCGTATGACCAAAGATGCTCGCCAGAGAGGTCTTCTTCCCCTTCTGGTGGCGTTCCTGCGCCCAGGCGGTGGCATAGGCCAGCTGCTTTTGCTGGAAGCCAGAAAAGTCGCGGCAGGTCAGATGCAGTAAATCACCTGACAGTTCGATAACCTGCGCCCCTTTGGCATCAAGGGATTCGTGCACCAGATTATTGTTATAGCGGAAACGGCGGCGTTCGTACAAACGCATCACGCGGTCGGGGTACCAACCACTATGGCGCATAAAGCGACCAAGGAAATAGTTGCGGCGGGCAATGCTGTAGACAGCTGTGCTGTCAGGCGCTTCCAGGACCTGTCGAATGGATTGCTCCAGCTCCGGCGTGACGCGCTCATCGGTATCAAGCATCAACACATATTCACCGGTCGCGTAGTCCTGAGCGCGCTGGCGCTGAATGCCGTAGCCCTGCCAGTCGGTGTCTATGTAGACCGTGGCGCCGAGGCGACGGGCCAGTTCGACGGTGTTATCGCTGCTGCCGGAGTCCAGTAGCACAATTTCATCGGCCCAGCTCACTGAGGCGAGGCAATCCGCCAGCAGGTCCGCGGCGTTTTTCGCGATCAGCACGACGGACAGTCGGGGGGCCATCAGTGGCTCCGCTGCGGAAGATAGGGTTGCAGCAAATGCAGCAGACGCGAAAGCGCTCCCTGGTTTTGATGCAGTACTTCCACCGCATGGCGGCCGTACCACAGACGGTAGTCTTCGTCGGTCAGCAGGTTGGAAACCTGGGTGACCAGTGAGCTCACGTCGGTCACCGTAATCAGGCCGTCGTCTTGCTGCAGCTTGGCGCAGATGTCTTTAAAGTTGAAGGTGTGCGGGCCCATCAGGACCGGGATCGCGTGCGCCGCCGGTTCCAGAGGGTTATGGCCGCCCCGTTCAACCAGGCTGCCGCCAACAAAGGCGAGGTCGGCAATGCCGTACAGTAGCATCAGTTCGCCCATGGTATCGCCGATCACCACCTGGGTATCGTTCGATGGGATTTCGCCGGTGCTGCGCAACGTGAAGCGCATGCCTGCTTTCTGCACCATGTCTCGCGCATCGCCGAAGCGCTCGGGGTGGCGAGGAACCAGAATCAGCAGTAAATCAGGGAAGGTTTCCAGCAGCTTTTTGTGCGCCTGCAGGATGATTTGCTCTTCGCCATCGTGGGTGCTGGTGGCGATCCACACTTTGCGGTGCGGCGCCCACTGGCGACGCAGAGTAATGGCTCGTGCCGCCAGCTCTGGCGTCACGGAGATATCGAATTTGAGGCTACCGGTTACCGCCAGCTGGTTGCGCTTCAGGCCCAGAGCCAGAAAACGATTGGCGTCTTCTTCGTTCTGCGCGGCAATCAGGGTGATGCGGCTGAGCAGGCGACGCATAAACTTGCCGAGTTTGGCATAGCCTTTTGCTGAACGCTCCGACAGGCGGGCGTTGGCGATGACCAGCGGGATTTTACGTTTATGCAGCGCGGCGACCATATTGGGCCACAGCTCGGTTTCCATCACGATAACCAGCTTCGGCTGGACGGTATTGAGGAAGCGGTTCATCGCGCAGGGTAAGTCATACGGCAGGTAGACGTGGTGGACATCTTTACCGAAGGCGGACATGGCGCGTTCGGAGCCGGTCGGCGTCATGGTAGTGACGGTAATCGGCAGGGAAGGGTAGCGGTGGCGCAGCGCACGCACTAACGGGATGGCTGCAAGCGTCTCACCGACGGAAACGGAATGCAGCAGAATCCCATCCGGTGCTACCTTGTTCTGACAATAGCCATAACGTTCAGCCCAGCGCTTTCGATAGGCCGGCGCCTTACGGCTGCGCAGCAGCAATCGCAGCCATACCAGCGGCTGAATAAGGTAGAGTAGGGTGGTATAAAGCAATTCCAAGCGATTTATCCGTTTTATGTTTTAGCGTGCAAATTCTAAGCATTTAGCCCGCGTAAAGCTATCTCTTTGGCGGAAACAACGGGATTGTGAGTCAGGCCGCTTCGCGATAACGTTTAATCCGCAGGTAGCGCCGGCCAAGGCGCCAGCGTAAACGGAAGGTCCGTGCATTTTTCCAGATCAGGCGCCAGATGCCGCGGTCAAAGAACTCTTTAATGATGATATGCTTTTTTGACTCATCTTTCATGCTATCGAAGGTATGAATAATTCCCAGCCCCTCTTTGGCGATTTGCCAGCGGCAGGCGGAAATGTGGCGCACCTTGTCCGGATAGCGCTCGTTGATGGCGTCCAGCATCTCCAGAATCTTCATGTAATGGCGTGCCGAGCGCATCAGCGTGTCGTCGTTGTCCGGCTTATGCGATACCGATTCCGAGTGAATATAGTAATCGTAGAATTGTTCGCTGGTGTACTGCACGCGCTCTGCCGCCAGCAGCGCTTCCGTGGTCCAGGGAATGTCCTGATGGCGCAGTCCTGGCTCAAAGTGGAAGTGGTGCTGCATGATAAATTCCCGGCGATAGATATTCAGCCAGGTGACATGCAGGAACTTGCGTGAGTCCAGCGCCTGTTTGAGCCAGACATGGCCGGGCAGAACCCCGGTCGAGGGTAGACGGTCCGGTGGCAGAATCGGATGAATATCCTGGCGGGTCTCGTAAACATAACGGCCGTTGCAGGTGGCGATATCCAGGTTGCCTTTTTCTGCCATCTCCAGCAACGTGCGGTACATGCCGGGATACAGTTTATCGTCAATATCCGGAAAGGCCAGGTACTTACCGGTCGCCACTGCCAGACCGGTGTTGCGGGCGACCGAGACGCCCTGGTTTTCCTGTTCCAGCACCCTCACGTTTTGCAGGCGCGCTTTCCACGCCTCGATAACCGCCAGACTCCCGTCCGTCGAGCCGTCGTTCACCAGGATCAGTTCATAGCTTTCCAGCTGCTGTTGCTCAAGGCACTCGAAGAATTGCGCAAGGAATTTTTCACCGTTATAGACGGCGGCCACGATACTCAGTAAAGGCGTTTGACTCATAAATCATTCGATCCTGGTTAAATAGCGGCGTCAGTCGCGACGCAATTGACGGTACTGCTGACAAATCGTATCGACGCTGAATTTTTCCAGCGTCGACGGTTCGATGGCCGGCGGACTATGGTAAATGCTTTGCATCGTCCGGGCCAGTGCCGGGCTGTTCAGATCGGCCAGACCGCGGGCTAATTCGCCAGTGAGGATTTCCGTGACCCCGCCAGGACAGCGGGTGCTGGCAACGGGCGTATCCAGCAGCAGCGCTTCAACCACCACGTTGCCAAAACCTTCACTGTCGGAGCTGAGCACCAGCATCCGCGCCTGTTTGATCCACGGCAGCGGGTTTTGCTGAAAGCCTTTAAACAGAACCCTGTCGGCTACCTGGTGCTGTTGCGCCAGCTGGCGCAGGCGTTGTTCCTGCTCGGGTTTTCCCTGGCCCAGCAGCACCAGCGGCGCATTAATGCCGCTTTGTGCGTAGGCTTCGATCAGGCGATCGTGGCGTTTTCCGGGATGAAACCGGCCGACGTGAATAATATAGTCGCCATCGGGCCGGTCGCTGGGGGCATCGGCGGCGGCACGTAGCGCGACGATGTCGAACGGGTTATAAATCGTTTTTAACTGCGCCGGGCGCACTGCGAACTGTTCGACCAGATCCTGGCCTACCGCACTGGAGACGCTCACGATGTTGCGTCCCTGGTAGACGCGCTTAATCTTCTGCTGCTTCATCCACCGGTCAACACCGCTGCGGTGACCGAGGTATGAGGTGGAGAAGACGCCATGCAGGCAGAACCAGAGGTTACGGTGGGCGAGCTGACGGCTGCGGGCGACGATGCGGTCGGTTTTATGCAGGCTGGAGAGCACCAGATCGAACTCGCCCTGCTGCTCGGCCTGCGCGATGGCTGCATCCAGCTGGCGGGCGCGGCGCGACAGTTCGGTGAGCTTGCGCCACGGGGCGCGGCAACGGTCGCGAATGACCTGGTAATCCAGCCCTTCCGGCAGCGGATATTCGCAGACGTCGCGCAGGGAAAACAGCGATACTCGTTCACCCTGGCTTAGAAAGTGTTCTGCCAGAGTCAGCACCACTTTTTCGGCGCCTCCGCCGGGCAGGCCATCAATGACAAACAGTATGCGCATCGCTATTTCACCAGATCCTGATAGAGGGAGAGCAGCTGCGCCGACAAGCGTTCGCTGGTGCAGTCCATAATACGTTCCCGGGCGCGCTGGCCTTCGCTGGAGCCCAGTGCACGCGCGGGAAGCGCGACCACCGCCTGCTGTAGCGCCGGAATATCCAGCGCGTCGCAGACATATCCGTTGTGACCCTGAACGATAAACTCCTGACCACCGCAGCCGGTGGTGGTGATCACCGGCAGACCGCAGGCCATGGCTTCCAGAATGACGTTAGGGAACGGGTCATACAGCGTTGGCAGCAGCAGGCCGTCGGCCATCTGGTAAAACGGCAGGGTTTCCGACTGCATCCCGAAGAAGCGTACCCGGTCTTCACAGTGCAGCGTTTTTGCCAGAGACTGGTAGCGGTTCTGATCTTTGTCTTTGCCCACTACCAACAGATAGCGGTCGGTGGGCGCAATGGCGCGAATCGCCGCCTCCAGCCCTTTACGCTCAAAACCAGACCCGACGTATACCAGGCAGGTCGCCTGCAGCGGGAGATCCCACTGGGCGCGCAGGGCCGTAAAGGCCTCGGCGGTGGGCGGCAGGAACCGCTGATGGTCAATGGCGTTGTAGATAACGTGGATCTTCTCTGCCGGAATTGCAAAATCCTCGATGATCTCTTGCTTGATCATCGCGGCATTACAGATAACTCCCCGCAGATGCGGGTCCTGATACATCTCCCGTTCAGCCTGCATGACATAGCGATGATAGCGGTCAGCAAACAGCAGACGGCTTTTCCAGCCGGGCAGAATTCGCGAACGCTGATGCAACCAGCGCTGGTGGACGCCGTCACCGGCGCGATAGAGGTCGCAGCCAGGGATACGTTCATGGCTCTGCACCAGATCGAACCGTTCGCGCTGCCACAGCTGGCGCGCAGCATCGGCGAAACCACGCTCGCGGCTGATGCGGCCCCATTTGCGTGGGTTGCAGATGTGGATCTGCCAGTCAGGTTTGACCGGCCCTTGCCATTCACGGGTGATGACGTTCAGTTCAATATTGCTGCTATCAAGGGCTTCCAGCGCACGAGAGACGAAACGCTCTGCGCCGCCGTCCGGGCGATATTTCTGTCGCACCAGGGCCAGCCTGAATGTACTCATGCCAGTACCTTTTTCGCCGCCGCGATCACCGCGTCGGTGGGGATTAAATCGAGATACCGTTCGGTGGTACCAGTATCGATATCGTCAGGATCAGGCAGGGGACCGAAATCGCCGGCCCAAATGACTTCGCCTTGTGCCTGCCACGGGCGCCAGAAGGTCAGTTTCGACGGGCCAAACAGGGCTACCAACGGCGTGCCGAGGGCGGCTGCCATATGCATGGGCACGGAATCCACGCCGATAAACAGGCGGGCATGGTCGATGACCGCCGCCAGCTGACGCAGGGACAGCTGACCGGCAAGCGAATGCAGGCGCGCCTGCGGGCTGCCGGCGATAATGGTTTCTACCATCTGCTTCTCTTTGGCATCCGGTCCGGAGGTCAGGACGATGGCGTAGCCGGCGTCAGACAGCGCGTTAATCACGGCGCTCATGCGATCTTCCTGCCAGCATTTAAAGAACCAGCGGGAGGTCGGTTGGATCACGATATAGTGATTTTCAAACCCCTCTGGCAGCAGTGAACGGCTGGTGGCCCAGTCCTGTTCACTGTAGCCCATTCGCGCCGGGGCATCATCGAGAGTGAAGCCGAGCGGAGCCAGAATCGACAGGTTCTGCTGCACCGTGTGCAGGCGCTGGTGTGCCTGGGTTGAGGCCAGCGCGGTGTGGCAGAAACGCCAGGCAGGATGGCGGCGCTTCGGGAAGTCAAAGCCGATACGCGTTGCCGCACCGGTCAGTCTGGTGATGATGGCGCTGGGCCACTGGTCCGCAAGATTGAGCACCATATCGTAGTGCTGCTGGCGCAAGGTGCGGATCAGTCTGAATTCCATCTTGAGCTGATGCCCTTTCCCCTGTTTTTTCCAGCGCCGGTCAATGGCAAAAATCTGCTGGATATCAGGATTGGCCGCGAGCATGTCCCGGGTTTCTTCATAAAGCAGCACATCGACGCTGGCCGCGGGATAGTGCTGTTTGAGGGCGTGAATGAGCGGCGTGATCAATAGCATATCGCCATGATGGCGCAGCTTGATGACCAGGATTCGCGCCGGGGTCACGGTACCGGGAGAGCGGGTTTCAGGCGTCATTCTCTGTTCTTCATTCAGTATCAGGTTTCCGATTCTAGGGGATCAGACAGATTGAGAGAAGCGTTGTATTGCTCTACCATGACCCGATACGTATGGTCTGAGGACGTTTTCGTGCACAAACCCGCATTTCTCATCACGATTGATACAGAGGGCGATAACCTCTGGCAAAAACACGACAGCATTACCACCGAGAATGCGCGCTATTTACCGCGTTTTCAGCAGCTTTGCGAAAAGTATGGTTTTAAGCCCGTCTATCTGACCAACTATGAAATGGCGATCGACCCCTTCTATATCGACTTCGCCAAGGATGTGATTGCCCGCGGTACGGCGGAGATTGGTATGCACCTGCATGCCTGGAATAGCCCGCCGACGGACCCGTTGACCGATGATGACTGGCGTCATAAGCCCTACCTGATTGAATATTCCGATGCGGCAATGCGTGAGAAAGTCGCCTTTATGACCCAACTGCTGGAAGATACCTTCCAGACCAAAATGGTCAGCCATCGCGCCGGGCGCTGGGCGTTCGACGAGCGCTACGCTCGCCTGCTGGTGGAGCATGGCTATCTGGTGGATTGTTCGGTGACCCCGCGGGTTAACTGGAAGACGGCGAAAGGCGCACCGCAGGGCGATGGCGGTACCGATTATCGTCGCTTCCCGCAGCATGCCTATTTCCTCGATGAGAACGACATCAGCCGCGAGGGACATTCTGCACTGCTGGAAGTGCCGATGAGCATCCAGTATAAGCACTCGGGCTGGATGAACAGCGTGAAGCAGGGCTACGACCGCCTGCGCGGCAAAGTCCGCTCGCCGTCGGTGCACTGGCTGCGTCCGATGGGTGGCAACGTCGAGACGATGAAAAAAGTCGTGACCCAGACGTTGGCGCAGGGGAATGACTACGTCGAATATATGCTCCACTCTTCTGAGTACATGCCTGGCGGCAGCCCAACGTTTAAAAACGAACAGGATATCGAGCGCTTATATGCTGACCTGGAAGCGTTTTTCAGCTGGCTGGCCCCGCAGGTGAAGGGAATGACCCTGGCGGAATACTATCAATTCCGGAGAAATCTTACATAAAATAACCGTGTATCATAGAGATACATAGGTTTTCTGGTGTAATATTAGCGCCGATTCCACATCGGCCTGCTGGTCTTTATTTTTCGATGCACTGTGTTTTCATTTATGAGGCATGTATGAAAATTGTAACGGTATTGCGTTCTGGTGGTGATTATAATCATGATCATGTTCAGTGGTTGTATAAGCAATTACCGGATGACATCGAAAAAGTGTGCTTTACCGATCTGACTATTCCTGGCGTGCAGACAATTAAGCTGACGGAAAATCTGCCTGGCTGGTGGTCAAAGATTGAAATATTTGATCCGCAAAAAATTGACGACGATATTTTTTATATTGATCTGGATATTGTTGTTGTGGGCGATATTTCCGATATTTTGCAAAATACCCGACTGACCATGCTCAGCGATTTCTTCTTCCCGCAGAAAACAAAAAACTCGGCCATTATGCGCATTCCGCATGAAGAGAAATATAAGGTCTGGGAGGCATTCAAACGTTATCCTGAACTGTTTATGTCACGTTATCAGAGCGGTGGCGATCAGGAGTTTATTAGTAAGATTTATCCCCATGCTGCTATCTGGCAGGATATCCTCCCGGGACAAATCGTGAGCTACAAAAAGCATGTGGTCAGTAAGAAAAAAAATGAACATGCCACCGGGAATGGTTCCGTTCCACCCGGGACGCGCATCGTATGCTTCCACGGGAAACCAAGACCGTGGGATTGCGGTGAGGTATGGGTTCCCCCATTTGTGAGAAGTTAATCATTCATGATCAAAGATAAGTTCCCCTTGCTTATATTTCTGGCAGCCATTCTGGCTGCCGCTTCCGTGATGCCAGAAAAAATCATGGGGAGAAATCTTTTCTACCTTTCTGCGCTAATGACGGTCGGTTATGCCCTGTGTCACGCCAAAGCTCTTCGTTTCAAAAAAGAAGAGCTGATCCTGGCGCTGTTCTTGTTTTTGATGGGAAGTTCGCAACTGCTGTGGGCATATCGGTTTCCTGCAAATGCCGCGGAAATCTATATGGCGGATGTGAGTTACGGGCGCACGGGGAGCTATTTGATCATCGGTGCGGTAATGGTGCCGTTAGTTTCTGCGATCTTAAGACTTATACCAGCGTGGCAGGGTAAGTTTATTAATGCTCTGCTGTTGTTTGGTTTTACATATTTAACGTTGTATGCCTTACATTTCCACTTTTTTGTCTCTGACGATCGCTTGAGAATTGGTAACTCTGCAACCCTGAGCGCTTATCTGTATGCACTTTACACGATGGTGACGCTGTATGCTTTAGCGTGTGTCAACATACGCTATCGGCAATATATTATATTTGGTGTCATTGTTTTCTCTTTTTGGGTTATCTTTTTAACGCAAACGCGTTCAGTGCTGCTCTTTTACCCCGCCATTTTGATATACACCTTGCTGAACAGTAACTTCATGTCGAAGTCCAAAATGATTGCCCTGTGCCTGGTATCCGTCTTGGTTTCCGTGGTGATTATTGATATTGCGTTTCCCTCTATCAAAACGCGTGCGGTGGATGCGGTGGCGGAACTTTCAGAATATCAAAGCGATAACAACACATCATTAGGTGCCAGATTGAGTATGTGGCATACGGGTCTCTACGAAATATATCGCCATCCGGGCGGGGTGAGTTCACAGCAGCGCTATGACATTCTGTTGCAGCTGATGCAGGAGAAAGAGCAGGGGAATCCGGAAGGGATCCGCAATATGGTCTATCACCTGCATAACGACCTGATAGAGACGATGTCGCTGCAGGGGGTTATCGGTGGCGTGATTCTACTGGGGCTGTATGCCGCAATGCTATTCTATGTACATAAGAAGCGGGTGCTGTCATGTGCAACGATGTTTGTATGCGCGCCGGTTATTTTGTTTGGTTTAGTCGATACGCTTTTTATTCATGACCGGTTTATTGTTATGTTTATCGTCTGCCTGGTTATCTGTGCCGGATTACAGCGCGTAAAACAGGCACAAGCGTGATGCAGGAAAAGCAGTGGCCTAGCGGGTCACTGCTTTCATTGCCTGGCTAAACGGTGCTTTATTGAATATATGCTCAGGAACAGCGCTCTCTGTTGAGGTATTGATAATGTCGATACCCGCGCTACGCATATAGGTACTGGCGAGTTCAAATGCCGGGAAAATCAGCGATTCGACTTTGCTTGCCAGGTAAGAAGGGAGCTTATTGCTGCTGCTTTCATAAAATCTTGGCTGCTCAAAGTTGGTCATGTCCAGGCCCGCAATAAGTACTTTATCAAACCCCAGCCAGGCAATAATCTGTAACGCCCAGTAGGCGACGGTGCCTGCATCAAATATCCCCTGACGAATATCAATGGCAAACCCAATCTCATCAGAATATTGATGCAGGACGACGGTATCAGTCTCGCAGAACGTCTTTTTAATATTGGTACAAGGAATACGGGCCTGGTAAATGCGGTAGCACGCATCTTCGATCGCTGCGAGGCGACACTGGATATGGTCGAAACCCAGGCGATCTATTATTTTGGCAATGCCGTGTATGGTCGTAAAAAACAGAATATTGGGATTGGCGACGATGGCGGCGATGATCTCGGGCTTTCGGTCGAAAAACTCCATATCAACGATCAAATAGAAAGAGAAATTGACCTGCCCCGTCAGAAAATAAGCACCGTTGACGCCCATCACCGGCACCGAAGCGGGCATAACGGAAAAATCGATCTCTTTCACTGAAGGGCCGGTTGCGGTGAGCAGCAGCGGCCCGGAAACGGTATTTTTGAGATCGCTCAGGCGACACAGTGGCACCGGGTGGCCCTTATAAACCAGTGCGCTAATTTCTCCGCCTGCCCCGCGGGTGATTTTCGTCCACGGCCAGAGATTTTCGTTATGGCGAAAGGCCCTTGGGCGGGTGTAGCGATAAAATTGCTTAAACAGTGAACCCATTACAGCAGTCCTTGTGATTTCAGCAACTGCGCTACCTGCTCCGCGGCGATATCCCCGGTGCTGTTGCCGCTGTCCGGACGGACGACAAACTGGTTTTGACCGTAGCCGCCAATCAGCCCCGGATCGGTGGGGCCATACAGCGTAAAGTTCGGCTTATCGAGTGCTGCGGTCAGATGGCTCAGGCCGGTATCGACGGATACCACGCCTCTGGCGCTCGCCAGAACCTGAGCGACCTGCTCCAGGCTCATCCGCGGCAGCACCTCGACAAAGTCGTGGCCCGCGGCCAGTCGTTTAGCCCGCGCTTCTTCGTGCGGTGCGCCCCACGGTAGCTTAATGTGCAGACCGCTGTTGGCCAGCAGAGCGATCAGCGCCCGCCAGTGGCTTTCGGGCCAGTGTTTATCATCGCGAGTCGTAGCATGCAGGAAAACCAGGTACGGTGCAGCCGTCGCGGCTGACGAATCCGTAAAGTGACGGGCGATGGCATAATCACCCTGCTGCGCCGGTCGGGTATAACCGAGGCTTTTAGCAAACAGTTCCCGGGTACGTTCGACGGCGTGTTGCTGTTTTGCAATTGCGTGGCGGCGATTGTAGAACAGGCTCGCCAGCGGCTCGCGGGCGCTGTGCCAGTCCATACCGTGTTTGACGCCCTGCGCCAGGCGGGTCACTAACGCGGCGCTTTTGACCAGGCCCTGGGCATCGATAATGGCATCATAGCGCTGCGCGCGTATGGCCTGACGAAAGGCTGCGCGTTCCGCTTTAATCGGGGCGGAGAACCAGGCTTTACGCCAGCGGCGAATGGCGACCGGGATCACGCGGTCGACGGTATTATGCCAGGAGGGGATCTGCGCGAATCCTTCCTCCACCGCCCAGTCAAAACGAATGCCGGGAATAGCCTGCGCGGCGTCGGTCAGCGCGGGCAGCGTATGCAGGACGTCGCCCATGGACGAGGTTTTCACGATCAATACCCGCATCCGTTACGCTTCCTCTTTTTCCGGTTTTTCCTGCAGCAGCGCGGTCAGCTCTTCCAGCACGCGCTGCGGCGTAATATCGATCAGGCTCTGGTGATAGCCTTGATCGGCATCGCCTTTGCGAACCTTGTGATAGCCGCTAATCAGGCGGATAACCCGCGCCTGGTGCGACAGCGGTGGGGTGAAATCTGGGCTGCTCGGGCCATACAGCGCTACCAGCGGGCGATTGAGTGCCGCGGCAACGTGCATCAGGCCAGAGTCATTGCTGACCACCGCTTTACAGGCGGCAATCAGTACTACCGCTTGCTCAAGCTGGGTTTCGCCAGCAAGGTTACGGCACCACGCCTGCTGCTGGGTATTCAACGCGGCAAGAATGTCGTTGCCGGCTTCATGATCTTTGGCCGAACCGAACAGGATAACCTGGTACCCGGTATCGATGAGCTGCTTTGCCAGTTCAGCATAGTGGTAATGCGGCCAGCGTTTTGCCGGGCCAAATTCCGCGCCGGGACAGAAGCCGACGATGGGTCGATCGGCCGGAATAGAAAACGCGTTACAGACCTGCGATTTTTCACCGTCGAACACCTGCAGCTGTGGCCAGAGCAGGGGCTGAGGTAGATCTTTGGCACTGCGCATGACGCCGTTATCGTAAGCCAGCGCCACATAGCGTTCGACCATCAGCGGCCAGGCGTCTTTATCCAGCACCCGCGCATCGTTCAGCAAACCGTAGCGCATCTCACCCCGCCAGCCGGTACGGTGCGGGATGTTGGCGAAGAAGGGGACCAGCGCTGATTTAAACGAGTTTGGCAGCACGTAGGCACGGTCGTAACGACGTTCGCGCAGGCTGTGCCCGAGCTTTCGACGTTCACCGATGGCCAGCGCACCGTGGCCGAGCGGCATCGGGATGGCTTCGTTGACTTCCGGCATACGCGACAACAACGGACGGCACCACGCGGGCGCCATCACGTCGATAATGGCCTGGGGATAGCGCGCCTTGAGCGTGCGATAGAGACTTTGCGACATCATCATGTCGCCCACCCAGGACGGGCCAACCACCAATATTTTCATTCACTTCATCCTTCAAACGGTCTCTGCGTTGGCTACTTGCGTTCACTCCGGTCACTTACTTTTGTAAGCTCCCGGAGATTCACTTAGATGCCGCCTTGTTACCGCTCGAATGATTTTGTGAATTTGTATCGCTGTCGCGGTTGAGCCAGGCCATATATTCCGTTACGCCTTCGGCAACGGTTTTAAACGGTTTATCGTAGCCTGCTGCGCGCAGGTTGGTCAGATCTGCCTGAGTAAATGCCTGATAGCGGCCCTTCAGTTTATCCGGGAACGGGATGTATTCGATGCTGCCTTTCTGGTGATATGCCAGCGTCGCGTCCGCCACAGCCTGGAAGGATTCCGCACGGCCAGTACCCAGGTTGAAAATCCCGGAGACGCCGTTTTCCCAGAACCACAGGTTTACCGCGGCCACGTCACCCACGTAAACGAAATCGCGTTTGAAGCCGTCGCTGCCTTCGAACAATTTCGGGCTTTCACCATTGTTTAATTGGGTGTTGAGGTGGAATGCCACGCTCGCCATGCTGCCTTTGTGGCCTTCACGCGGCCCGTAAACGTTGAAGTAACGGAAGCCAACGATCTGCGAGTCTGCTTCCGGCATGATCTGGCGGACGTATTCGTCAAACAGGAATTTCGAGTAGCCGTAGACGTTGAGCGGCTGCTCGTATTCGCGGGATTCGATAAAGTCGCTGGTGCGACCGCCGTAGGTTGCCGCTGAAGAGGCGTACAGGAACGGGATTTGGCGCTCCAGGCAGTAATGAAGAAGCTCTTTAGAGTACTGATAGTTGTTATCCATCATGTACTTGCCATCCCACTCTGTGGTGGAAGAGCAGGCGCCTTCATGGAACACCGCTTCGATTTCACCAAACTCTTCGCCGGCCATCACCTGGATCAGGAAGTCTTCTTTATCCATGTAATCCGCGATGTTCAGGTCAACCAGGTTCACAAATTTGGTGCCGTCTTTCAGATTGTCTACAACCAAAATGTCGGTAATGCCTTTGTCGTTCAGGGCCTTAACGATGTTGCTGCCGATAAACCCTGCGCCGCCGGTAACGATGATCATAACTGTAACCTTTGAAGTGTGGCGTCCAGAGACAATCCGGACGCGAATATTCATATCATATCACCACATGGAGAAGGCTTCAGCCATTCGCCGAAAAGGGGGGGTTGAGCGTGATTAATGCTGCAAATAATTCATTAAGGCATGCATCATCTCGTATCAGCGTATAGCTTTGGGTAATATGTGCCAAATTTTGCCGAATCTGGAGAGTTGCAATGCGTGGTGATTTTTACAAACAGTTAACCAATGACCTGGAGACCGCTCGTTCAGAGGGGTTGTTTAAAGAAGAACGCATTATCACATCGGCGCAGCAGGCGGATATCACCGTCGGCGGCAGCAACGTTATTAACTTCTGTGCCAATAACTACCTGGGCCTGGCGAACCACCCGGCACTGATCGCCGCGGCAAAAGACGGCATGGACAGCCACGGCTTCGGTATGGCTTCCGTGCGCTTCATCTGTGGGACCCAGGACAGCCACAAAGCGCTTGAGAAGAAGCTGGCTGAGTTCCTCGGCATGGAAGATGCGATTCTCTACTCCTCCTGCTTCGATGCCAACGGCGGCCTGTTTGAAACCCTGCTGGGGCCGGAAGATGCCATTATTTCTGATGCCCTCAACCACGCCTCAATCATCGACGGTGTACGCCTGTGCAAAGCGAAACGCTATCGCTACGCCAATAACGATATGCAGGAGCTGGAAGCGCGTCTGAAAGAGGCCCGTGAAGCCGGCGTGCGTCACGTGCTGATTGCCACCGACGGCGTGTTCTCGATGGATGGCGTCATTGCCAACCTGAAAGGCGTCTGCGACCTGGCAGATCAGTACGATGCGTTGGTGATGGTCGATGACTCTCACGCCGTCGGCTTTGTCGGCGACAACGGTCGTGGCTCCCATGAATATTGTGACGTGATGGGCCGTGTGGACATCATCACCGGTACGCTCGGCAAAGCGCTGGGCGGCGCGTCTGGTGGCTACACTGCTGCACGCAAAGAGGTGGTTGAGTGGTTGCGTCAGCGCTCGCGCCCGTACCTGTTCTCCAACTCACTGGCGCCGGCGATTGTCGCCGCTTCCATCAAAGTGCTGGAGATGGTCGAGACCGGCAGCGAGCTGCGCGATCGCCTGTGGTCCAACGCACGCCTGTTCCGTGAAAAAATGACCGCTGCGGGCTTTACCCTCGCCGGTGCCGACCACGCCATTATCCCGGTGATGCTGGGCGAAGCCGTGGTGGCGCAGAACTTTGCGCGTGAACTGCAAAAAGAAGGCATTTACGTCACCGGGTTCTTCTATCCGGTGGTACCAAAAGGCCAGGCGCGTATTCGCACCCAGATGTCGGCGGCGCATACCCCTGAACAAATTGAACGTGCGGTGGAAGCCTTTACCCGCATCGGCAAACAACTGGGCGTTATTGCCTGAGGGTGTGAGATGAAAGCGTTATCCAAACTGAAAGCGGAAGAAGGCATCTGGATGACCGACGTACCGGAACCGGAAGTCGGCCATAACGATCTGCTGATCAAAATCCGCAAGACCGCGATTTGCGGTACTGACGTACACATCTATAACTGGGATGAATGGTCGCAAAAAACCATCCCGGTACCGATGGTGGTAGGGCATGAATACGTCGGTGAAGTCGTGGGTATCGGTCAGGAAGTGCGTGGCTTTAAGATTGGCGACCGCGTTTCCGGTGAAGGGCATATTACCTGCGGCCACTGTCGTAACTGCCGTGCCGGGCGTACTCACCTGTGCCGCAATACCATCGGCGTGGGCGTCAACCGTCCGGGCTGCTTCGCGCAATACCTGGTGATCCCGGCCTTCAACGCCTTCAAAATTCCGGACAACATTTCTGACGATCTGGCGTCCATTTTTGACCCGTTTGGTAACGCCGTGCATACCGCACTCTCCTTCGATCTGGTGGGTGAAGATGTGCTGGTGTCCGGCGCGGGTCCTATCGGCATCATGGCGGCGGCGGTGGCTAAGCACGTCGGTGCTCGCAACGTCGTCATCACCGACGTCAACGAATACCGCCTCAGCCTGGCGCGTAAGATGGGCGTCACCCGTGCGGTCAACGTCGCGCAGGAGAGCCTGACCGACGTGATGGCGGAGCTGGGCATGACCGAAGGGTTCGACGTTGGGCTGGAAATGTCCGGCGCGCCGCCGGCCTTCCGCACCATGCTGGATACCATGAATCACGGTGGTCGCGTTGCGATGCTCGGTATTCCGCCGTCGGATATGTCGATCGACTGGACCAAGGTCATCTTTAAAGGGCTGTTAATCAAAGGGATTTACGGCCGTGAAATGTTTGAAACCTGGTACAAGATGGCGGCACTGATCCAGTCTGGTCTGGATCTCTCGCCGATCATCACCCACCGTTTCAGCATTGATGAGTTCCAGCAGGGCTTTGATGCAATGCGCTCCGGCCAGTCCGGCAAAGTGATTCTGAGCTGGGATTAAGCCGCAACGACTGCCGCCGGCGATGGTCGGCGTCATGTCGCGATCCACTGAGCGCCTGCGGGCGCTTTTTTTTTATTTAGATTTGGATAACATTTCAACGCATCTTCATCGCAAACGCACTATTTCTAAATCGATTTTTGGCCTATTCGTTTATACAGTCGTTTAATCACCGTTTAACTTTATAAAACCATGTTTAAACTCTCTGTTTGCTTGCTGACCTGTAATTCTGCCCGCCTGCTACGACAGGTTTTGCCCCCGCTGCTCGCCGTGGCGGATGAGTGTATTGTCGTTGATTCCGGAAGCAGCGATGCGACGCTGGATATCTGCCAGCAGTTTGGCTTAACGGTTCATCATCACCCCTATAGCGCCCACGGCGATCAGATGAACTACGCCACGGCCCTGGCCAGTCATGACTGGGTGCTGTGCATGGATAGTGATGAAATTCTTGATAGCGACGTCGTCGATGCGATCCTGAAACTGAAAGCCGGCGAAGCGCCCGATCCGGCCTGCGCA
Source organism: Klebsiella sp. R390 (assembly GCF_051131745.1). Lineage (NCBI taxonomy): Bacteria > Pseudomonadati > Pseudomonadota > Gammaproteobacteria > Enterobacterales > Enterobacteriaceae > Klebsiella > Klebsiella sp. R390. Next base: position 2,860,894 of record NZ_CP180445.1, read on the forward strand.
TGGCGCCTGCCGCGCTACTGGTATGTGCTTGGCGAGGCGGTCAGAACTATCTACCCCGTCTCCTCGCCGGATTATCCGGTCCGTTTGTTCAACCGCACGACCGCCGCCTTTAATGATCGACCGGTCGACGATCAGGTCGTGGGTCACAAGCGTTCACTCAAGCTGCCGGGCCACGTGCGCCATGATACGTTCTATTCGCTGCATGAAGTGTTTAATAAGCTTAATGGCTACACCACCCGGCTGGTTAAAAACCAGAAGATCAGGCCGTCGTTATGTCGCGGGATCGTCAGCGCAATTGGCGCATTTTTTAAGTGGTATCTGTTCAGCGGCGCGTGGCGTCAGGGAAAGGTTGGGGTGGTCACCGGGCTGTATGCGACCCTGTACAGTTTTCTGAAATATTTTAAAGCCTGGTATGCCGATGATGAAAAACGGGAACCGGCCGTGGAAAAGCAGACAGATTCCCGCTCGACTGGGACAGGCTCTTAGTTATTGGGATTATCCCAGCCCTGCCATTTCAGCTGATAGTACTGCACCAGGGTGCTCTGGCTGATGCTTTCGCTCAGGATAGTGAAGAAACGACTGGCAGAAACCGGCTCAGGCGGACGCTTCGGTTTGCAGACTTTCACGCCGCGGAACGGATTGCGCGGCGGCGTATTTTTCGCCGGCGGCAGCCCGCGATCTGGCGTTGAGGTATCGACCTGAGGCTCGTTCAACAGGCTGCTGGGGCGAACGAGGGTAATATCCGGCGGCAGGTTATAGACCATCTGCTGCAGCACACGCACCGTGGTGGGGTGCGGGTGACCGATGGCGATGGCGGAACCATTGCGGCGTGCCAGGGCGATCGCCCGATTGAACTGGACGCGAATATCAGCTTCATTCTGCGTGTCATCAAGAAACACCTTGCGCTTGATAACCTTGACCCCGGTCCCCTGCGCGGCGCGCATAGCCTGGGTATTGCCGATGGTGACGCTATCGAGGAAATAGAGATTGTAGCGCTCCAGCGCCTGCATCACCTTTTGCATACCAAACAGGCTGGAGGTCATCGCGCTGCCCATATGGTTATTCAGGCCAACGGCGTAGGGCACCTTGCCATAGGCATCGCGGATAATGCGTTCGATCTCACTGCTGCTCATATCAGGGCGCAGGGTATCTTTTTCCAGCGGCTGTTTGCTGATTGGCGCCATCGGTAGGTGAATCAGCACTTCGTGACCGAGATTGTGTGCCCGGGTCGCCATTTCATGCGCATGGGGCGCGTTCGGTAAAACGGCGATAGAGATAGTCGCTGGCAGCGCCAGCACCTGACTTTCAGTCTGGGGGCGGTAGCCAAAGTCGTCGATAACAATGGAGAGTTTGCCGGCAAATGCGGGCGATGCCATAGCCAGCGTACCGGCTACCGCGAATGCAATTCTGCGAAATTGAAGCAAAACTTATCTTCCCAACCACGGCTGTGGATTGACCGCCTGACCCTGGCGACGAATTTCGAAATAGAGCGACGGACGGCCCTGACCGCCGCTGCTGCCTACGAGAGCAATCGGCTGGCCCGCCCGGACCTGTGTGCCGACGCTGACCAGCGCGCTTTGGTTATAGCCGTAAAGGCTCATGTCACCTTTACCGTGTTCGACCACGACTACCAGGCCGTAGCCCTGCAGCCAGTCGGCGAGAATGACCCGGCCATCGGCAATGGCCTTGACCTCGGTACCTTCAGACGCAGCGATAACCATCCCTTTCCAACGTAGTTCACCTTGCAGCTGTTCGCCATAACGATGAAGCAGCGTTCCGCGAACCGGCCAGTAGGCCTGACCGCGCGGAGAGCCCAGACCACCGGTACGGGACATCAGCGAACGCTCGCTTTCCGTTGGTTTGTAGGTGGTGCCTTTACGGGATGCATCCTGCTGGCGATCGCGCACGGCCTGCGCATCGCGGGCTTCTCGATCGGCACGGGCCTTCGCCGCGGCTTCTGCCTGGGCGATGCGACCACGCAGGCGCGATTCGTTGGCCCGCATTTCGCCAAGCTGCTGCTGGCCTTTCTGAATGGAAGATTCAAGGCCTGAAAGGGTTTTCTTACGTTCGTTGCGTGCTTGTTCCAGCTTCGCCTGCTGTGCCCGCTGTTCATAGACCAACGTCTGCTGCTGGCTCTGCTTCTCTTCCAGATCGGCCTTTTGGGCGGCGACCTCTTCGCGGGTCTGTTTCAGCTGGGCAATGGTTTCCTGACGTGCCTGATTCAGGTAACCGTAATAGACCTGCATGCGCTGGTTACGCTGCCCCTCTTCACCGCTGAGGATCATCTGCATCCCGGTATGCGGCCCCTGGCGGAACGCGGCATCGAGCTGAGCAGAGAGGTTGCGCTCCTGCGAGGCGCGCTGGCGCTCCAGCTTTGCGATAGAAGCGTTCATCTCGTTAATCTGCTTATTCAGCTGATTAAGCGTGTCCTGGGTTTCACGGAGTTTACGGGCGGCGGCGGAAATGGCTTCTTCCTGGGCCTTGAGCTGGGCGAGCAGGGAAGCGCGCTGCTGTTGCTGTTGCTTGATCGCCTGCTGTTTCGCGGCAATATCAGCCTGAATTGATTTTAGCTGGTCACGATCGTCCGCCTGAGCGGGTGCGGCGCACAGCAATACGCCAGCGCTGAGTGCGCTGGCGTAAAGGACGGATCGAACAGCCGTTGCGATCCATGTGTTTGAATAAGTCGCCTTTCCCCTCATGGGGAAGGATTATTCCACGATGAACAGCGGCTTGCCAGTCATCTCTTGCGGGATTTCCATTCCCATGAGCGACAACATGGTTGGCGCGATATCGGAAAGCTTGCCGCCTTCAGCAACTTTGACGTTTTTATCGCCAACGTAGATCAGCGGAACCGGCAGGTTGGTGTGAGCCGTATGGGCCTGGCCGGTTGCCGGATCGCGCATCTGTTCAGCGTTACCATGATCGGCGGTAATCAGCAGCTGGCCGCCAACGGATTCTACCGCTTTGGTGACCTGCTCGATGCAGTTATCCAGGGTTTCAACGGCTTTAATCGCCGCTTCCATTACCCCGGTATGACCGACCATATCGCCGTTCGGGTAGTTACAGATGATGGTGTCGTACTGACCGCCCTTGATGGCGCCGACCAGTTTTTCGGTCAGCTCGGCAGAGCTCATTTCTGGCTGCAGATCGTAGGTCGCCACTTTCGGGGAATTGATCAGAATACGTTCTTCGCCCTGGAACGGCTCTTCGACACCGCCGTTGAAGAAGAAGGTTACGTGCGCGTATTTCTCGGTTTCGGAGATGCGCAGCTGAGTTTTGTCGTTCTTCGCCATCCACTCGCCGAAGGTGTTGGCCAGTGAGGCCGGCGGATAGGCGCAGGCGACTTTGATGTCGGCGGCGTATTCGGTCAGCATCACGAAGTCGAGTTTGACGGTTTTCTTACGGGCGAAGCCGTCGAAATCAGCGTTCACGAAAGCGCGGGTAATTTCACGCGCACGGTCGGCACGGAAGTTCATGAAGATCAGCGCGTCGCCATCTGCCATGGCGGCATCGGCCTGGCCTGCGGCGCGAATCACGGTTGCTTTCACGAATTCGTCGTTTTCATCACGGGCGTAAGCGGCCTGCAGACCGGCTACCGCGCTGTCAGCCTGGAACTCGCCTTTCGCCAGGGTCATCAGGTCATACGCCTGTTCAACGCGATCCCAACGGTTGTCACGGTCCATCGCGTAGTAGCGGCCAATGATAGAGGCGACACGACCTTTGCCCAGGGCAGCAAATTTCTCTTCAAATTTGGCCAGGGAACTTTCAGCGCTGCGCGGCGGGGTATCGCGGCCGTCAAGGAAAGCGTGAAGGTAGATTTTTTCTGCACCGCGTTCTGCGGCCAGTTCCACCATCGCCATGATGTGGTCTTCGTGGCTGTGAACGCCGCCAGCAGACATCAGGCCCATGATGTGAACCGCTTTACCCGCAGCAACGGCTTTATCGACCGCGGCGGTCAGCACCGGGTTGGCGAAGAAGGTACGTTCTTTAATTTCGACATCGAGACGGGTCAGATCCTGATACACGATACGACCGGCGCCGAGGTTAACGTGACCCACTTCAGAGTTACCCATCTGGCGGTCCGGCAGGCCTACTTCCAGGCCTGAAGCGTCAATCAGCGTATGGGGACGTTTGGCCCACAATGCGTCCATGACGGGGGTTTTCGCGCTATAAATCGCGTTATCCTGCTGGTCTTCACGATAGCCATAGCCATCAAGAATGACCAGTACCATTGGCTTTTTAGAATTCGACATTGCGACAACCTCATGCTCAAAGACAGAAAATTTGCGTAATTTTACTACAGCTGAATCGATCAAAGCACCGTAAAAGATCAAAGAAAGAGAGCGGCAATCGTCAACGAAAGTCACGTGGCGATTATTTTTTCGTGACGGACCGCAGAAAATGCATTACATCGCGCTCACTGGCTGTATTTGCCGCAATGCACAGGTATACTCCTTCCCTGGTTTTTTTATCACTTAGTCGGGAGTTGTAACCCCCCATGCAAGAAATTATGCAATTCGTCGGCCGTCATCCCGTCCTGAGCATCGCGTGGATCGCGCTGCTGGTGGCGGTGCTGTTCACTACCTTTAAAGGGCTGATGTCGAAAGTTAAAGTCATTACCCGTGGTGAAGCGACGCGCCTAATCAACAAAGAAGATGCCGTTGTCGTCGACCTGCGTCAGCGTGACGATTTCCGTAAAGGCCATATTGCTGGCTCCATCAACCTGCTGCCGAGCGATATCAAGGCAAATAACGTCGGTGAGTTGGAAAAGCACAAAGCACAACCCATTATAGTGGTAGACGGTTCCGGTATGCAGGCTCAAGATCCAGCCAGCTCACTGAATAAAGCCGGATTCGAGAAAGTCTTTGTACTGAAAGAAGGCATCGCTGGCTGGAGCGGCGAGAACCTTCCGCTGGTACGCGGCAAATAATTTACCCCGCGTCTTTATGGCGTGACCAGGTCCCCCATTGCGCACAACCGCTGGGGGGCGCCTTGTCTGCGGCGTAAAATCCTCAGGGTAAAAACAGGAGTGAAGTCATGGCCAATATTGATATCTATACCAAAGCGACCTGCCCGTTCTGCGTGCGTGCTAAAGCGCTGCTGAACAGCAAAGGCGTAACCTTCAATGAACTGCCGATCGATGGCAATGCCGCAAAGCGTGAAGAGATGATTCAGCGCAGCGGTCGGACGACGGTTCCGCAGATTTTTATTGATGAACAGCACATTGGCGGCTGTGACGACTTGTATGCGCTTGATTCACGTGGTGGACTTGATCCCCTGCTGCGCTAATTTTGCGTCCACTCAATTCGGGTAGACGTATTTAAGGACAACACTAAAGGGTTTTACTATGTCAGAACAAAACAGCACCGAAATGACGTTCCAGATCCAACGTATTTATACCAAGGATATCTCCTTTGAAGCGCCGAACGCGCCGCAAGTTTTCCAGAAAGACTGGCAGCCAGAGGTTAAACTTGATCTGGATACCGCTTCCAGCCAGCTGGCTGAAGGCGTTTATGAAGTGGTGCTGCGCGTGACCGTAACCGCCGCGCTGGGCGAAGAAACTGCATTCCTGTGCGAAGTACAGCAGGGTGGTATTTTCTCCATCGAAGGCATTGACGGCAACCAGATGGCACATTGCCTCGGTGCATACTGCCCGAACATTCTGTTCCCGTATGCGCGTGAGTGCATCACCAGCCTGGTTTCTCGCGGTACCTTCCCGCAACTGAACCTTGCGCCAGTGAACTTCGATGCGCTGTTTATGAACTATCTGCAGCAGCAGGCTGGCGAAGGTGCCGAACAACATCAGGATGCCTGATGAACGCACTTAATGCTGCAATGACTGTGATCGGTGCCGGCTCTTACGGCACCGCTCTTGCCATCACCCTGGCAAGAAATGGCCACGATGTCGTACTCTGGGGCCATGACCCGAAACATATCGCGACGCTGCAGCATGACCGCTGCAACGCGGCGTTCCTCCCTGACGTTCCGTTCCCCGACACGCTGCATCTTGAAAGCGACCTTGCTGCTGCACTGGCCGCCAGCCGCGACATTCTGGTGGTGGTGCCGAGCCATGTATTTGGCCAGGTCCTGCGCCAGATTAAACCGCTGATGCGCTCTGATGCGCGTCTGGTCTGGGCGACCAAGGGTCTTGAGGCGGAAACCGGCCGTTTACTGCAGGATGTCGCGCGCGAAGCGCTGGGCGACACTATCCCGCTGGCGGTGATTTCGGGCCCGACCTTCGCCAAAGAACTGGCGGCGGGACTGCCGACTGCTATCTCGCTGGCCGCAACAGATCCGCAGTTTGCTGACGATCTGCAACGCCTGCTGCACTGTGGCAAAAGCTTCCGGGTATATATCAACCCGGACTTTATCGGCGTACAGCTTGGCGGCGCGGTGAAAAACGTCATCGCTATCGGCGCCGGGATGTCTGACGGCATCGGCTTTGGCGCCAATGCACGTACCGCGCTGATTACCCGTGGCCTGGTGGAAATGTCTCGCCTCGGCGCCGCGCTGGGCGCAGACCCGGAAACCTTTATGGGCATGGCAGGACTCGGCGATTTGGTGCTGACCTGCACCGATAACCAGTCGCGTAACCGCCGCTTTGGCATGATGCTCGGTCAGGGCATGGATGTGCAGGGTGCGCAGGATACGATTGGGCAGGTGGTTGAAGGTTATCGCAATACCAAGGAAGTTCGCGTTCTGGCACAGCGGTTAGGTGTCGAAATGCCAATAACTGAGCAAATTTATCAGGTATTGTATTGCGGAAAAAATGCGCGCGAGGCAGCATTGAGCTTATTAGGTCGTGCACGCAAGGACGAGCGTAGCAACTAACTGCGATGGAACCTGGATCACCTGAATGACCCGGCCAGCACAGAACTGGCCGGTCATTATTATATCGTCTGGAGTCAGCAATGCCGTGTGAAGAACTGGATATCGTCTGGAATAATATTAAAGCCGAAGCTCGGGCTTTAGCTGACTGTGAGCCAATGCTCGCCAGTTTTTACCACGCCACGCTACTCAAGCACGAAAATCTGGGCAGCGCCCTGAGCTACATGCTGGCCAACAAGCTGGCATCACCGATTATGCCCGCCATCGCCATTCGCGAAGTGGTGGAAGAGGCCTATGCCGCTGACCCGGAAATGATTGCCTCTGCCGCCTGTGATATTCAGGCCGTGCGCACCCGAGACCCGGCAGTCGATAAATATTCAACCCCATTGCTGTACCTGAAAGGCTTCCACGCGCTGCAGGCCTATCGTATTGGTCACTGGCTGTGGGCGCAGGGGCGCCGTGCGCTGGCGATTTTCCTGCAAAACCAGGTGTCGGTTTCGTTCCAGGTTGATATTCACCCGGCGGCTAAAATTGGCCGCGGGATTATGCTCGATCATGCCACCGGCATTGTTGTCGGCGAAACGGCGGTGATCGAGGATGACGTCTCTATTCTGCAGTCTGTGACCCTGGGCGGTACCGGTAAAACCAGCGGTGACCGCCATCCGAAAATTCGCGAAGGGGTCATGATTGGCGCCGGGGCGAAGATCCTCGGCAATATCGAAGTCGGGCGCGGCGCGAAAATTGGTGCCGGCTCTGTGGTGCTTCAGCCCGTGCCACCGCACACCACCGCGGCGGGCGTGCCGGCGCGTATCGTCGGGAAGCCGGAGAGCGACAAACCGGCGATGGATATGGACCAGCACTTTAATGGTATTCACCATACGTTTGAGTACGGTGACGGGATTTAACCATCGGGCTAACTTGCTTGCCAGTCGATACCCAGCCTGGCAACACCGATAATGCCCGAAAATTGCGTGCTGTCCGGTAGCCCGGACAGGCGCTTAGCACCGCCTCCGGGGCTCAACTACGCAATACTGCGCCAGCATACCCCAGCTGGCGCCATGCCTCATACACCACTACCGATACGGCGTTTGACAGGTTCATGCTGCGGCTGTCCGGCATCATCGGGATGCGGATTTTCTGCTCTGCGGGCAGCGCATCAAGAATGCTGGCCGGCAGGCCGCGCGTTTCCGGGCCAAACATCAAAAAATCACCTTCTTGATAGCTGACCGCGCTGTGGGCCGGCGTACCTTTAGTGGTCAGGGCGAACAGGCGCTGTGGTTTCGCACTTTCGACAAAGGCGTGATAATCGTGATGGCGCTGAACGGCGGTGAACTCATGGTAATCCAGCCCGGCGCGGCGCAGGCGCTTATCATCCCAGGTGAATCCCATCGGCTCGATGATATGCAGGCGAAAGCCGGTGTTGGCACACAGGCGGATAATATTGCCGGTATTCGGCGGGATTTCTGGTTCGAATAATACAATGTTAAGCATGCTGCCCTGTCTCATTAGGCTCTTGATCGCGGGGGGCAGAATAGCAGATATTTGCCCGGTGCTCACCCTCACGGGCGCGCGCCGGGCGGGCGGATTACGCCGCGTTACCCTGCTTGAGGGCCGCGAAGGTCTGAAGCGCGTCGGCGCTCTGCACCAGTGAATCACGACTGATTTCGCCGATGCTCTTCGCACCGGTCAGGGTCATCGCCACCTTCATCTCTTTCTCAATCAGGTTCAGCAGATTAGCCACCCCTTGTTTGCCGTGCGTTGCCAGCGCATACAGGTAGGCGCGGCCCAGCAGTACGCTGTCGGCACCCAGCGCAATCATCCGCACCACATCAAGGCCGTTACGGATGCCGCTATCGGCAAGAATGGTGATATCGCCTTTTACCGCATCGGCGATAGCCGGCAGGGCGCGGGCGGAAGAGAGGACGCCGTCGAGCTGGCGGCCGCCGTGGTTGGAGACCACAATCCCGTCGGCGCCGAAGCGCACCGCGTCGCGCGCATCTTCCGGGTCGAGGATCCCTTTGATCACCATCGGACCGTCCCAGAATTCGCGGATCCATTCGAGGTCCTTCCACGAAATCGACGGATCGAAGTTATTCGCCAGCCAGCCAATATAGTCCTCAAGACCGGTCGGTTTGCCCAGATAGGTTGAGATATTACCGAGGTCATGCGGGCGGCCGTTTAAGCCGACATCCCATGCCCACTGCGGATGGGTCATCGCCTGCCAGTAACGGCGCATGGCGGCATTCGGACCGCTCATGCCGGAATGGGCATCACGATAGCGCGCGCCAGGCGTCGGCATATCCACGGTAAACACCAGGGTTGAACAGCCCGCGGCTTTGGCGCGCTCCAGCGCGTTGCGCATAAAGCCACGGTCGCGCAGCACGTACAGCTGGAACCACATCGGGCGCTTAATGGTTGGCGCAACCTCTTCGATTGGGCAGACGGAAACGGTAGAGAGGGTAAACGGAATGCCTTTATCGTCCGCCGCCCCCGCCGCCTGCACTTCACCGCGGCGCGCGTACATGCCACACAGCCCGACCGGCGCCAGTGCAACCGGCATGGAGAGGGTCTCTTTGAACAGCGAGGTCTCCAGGCTCAGATCCGACATATTCTTCAGTATCCGCTGGCGTAACGCGACGTCTGAGAGGTCTTCAACGTTACGGCGCAGCGTGTGTTCAGCATAGGCACCGCCGTCGATGTAATGGAACAGAAACGGCGGCAGGATCCGCTGGGCGGCGGCGCGATAGTCGCTGGCGGCTGAAATAATCATCACGGGTTCTCCCTGGCATTTTCATTATGGTCACCGGGCAGGCGGGTAATTCGCGCCTGACGGGCCTGGTCTTCATCAAAGTGTTTAATCGTAGCGTGGACAAAACCGAGATGCGCCATCATTGCCTGTCGCGCACCTTCGGCGTCACCGGCAAAAATGGCCTCCATCACGGCCTGGTGCTGTTCGGTGAGGCGGGCGAATACCGGCGGGACGAGGTACATCCGCTGGCGGCTTTGCTTAACCGAGGATTGTAAGAGGTCGAAAAAGCCGCGCATGGTTTGCAGCAGTACAACGTTATGTGAGGCTTCGGCAATCGCCAGGTGGAAGCGAACATCGGCCTGTGAGGCCAGGTCCGGGTCTTCGCTCTGGGTAGCTTCAAAGCACAGGCGAATGCGCTCTTTTTCGGCCTCGGTAGCCCGCAGTGCCGCATGCCAGGCAGTGCTGGCTTCGATGGCATGGCGGGCTTCCAGAATATCAAAGCTGTAATCGGGGTCATCGGCGAGCAAGGTTTTCAGCGGCTGAACGATGTTTTGTTCCGACCACGCCTCATGCTGCCAGCGCAGGAAGGTCCCGCCGCCGCGACGGCTGACAAGCAGACCTTCGTTGACCAGCATCGCCAGCGCTTCACGCAGTGAGTTACGCGAAACGCCAAGCTGTGCGGCCAGCTGGCGCTCGGCGGGCAATCGCATGCCCGCCTCCAGATGTTGTTCTTCAATCAGCGCACGCACACGACGAGCGACATCGTCTGCAAGGCGCCGGGGCATCACTATCATGGGATCATCCAGGTTAATACATAGGCCTGCAGCGTGGTGATGACGCCAACCATACAGGTAAAGATCAGGCTGTGCTTCACCGTAAAGCGGAACAGATCCGACTCTTTACCTACCAGGCCGACGGCTGCGCAGGCGATGGCGATGGACTGCGGTGAAATCATCTTACCGGTGACGCCGCCGGTGGTGTTAGCCGCGACCAGCAGGATATCGGAGACGCCGATTTGCTGGGCAGCGGTGGCCTGCAGCGCGGCGAACAGGGCGTTGGATGAGGTATCCGAACCGGTCAGGAATACCCCCAGCCAGCCGAGGAACGGCGAGAAGAAGGTAAACGCGTGGCCGGTATGCGCCAGGGCCAGCGCCAGCGTCGAGGAGAGTCCGGAGTAGTTAGAGATAAAGGCGAAGGCCAGCACCATACCGATGGAGTAAATCGGCAGCGCCAGCTCTTTCAGCGTGCTGCCAAAGGTGACCAGCGCATCTTTTGGTTTCATGCGCAGCCAGACAATGGAGAGCAACGCCGCGAACAGGATGGCGGTGCCGGTAGCGGACAGCCAGTCGAACTTATACACCGCTGCGTAAGGGGTCGCTGCGCTGACCACCGGCGGCATGCGGGCCACCATCTTATCGAGGAACGGCACGGAGATATTGATGACGAAGTCATACATTGCGCCGCCGGGGGCGAACAGGGCCTTAAACGGCGGGATGCTCCATAAGGTCACCGTGGCGGTCAGGAACAGGAAGGGCGACCAGGCGCGAACCACCTGTCCGGCGCTGTAGTGGGTACGGGCCAGCGTTTGATCGACCTGCGCCGCGCCCATATCGCCGAAGCGGAAAATACGCACCGGCTGCCAGCGTTTGAGGAACAGGGTCAGACAGACCAGCGACACCAGCGAAGAGATAATGTCCGGCAGTTCCGGCCCGAGGAAGTTGGAGCTGAGATACTGGGCGATAGCGAAAGAGCCGCCGGCGACCATCACGGCCGGCCAGGTCTCTTTGACCCCGCGCCAGCCGTCCATAATCGCCATAATCCAGAACAGCACGATAATGGTCAGGAATGGCAGCTGACGACCTACCATCTGGCCGATGGCGAAGCTATCAATCCCGGTCACCTGGCCGGCAACCAGAATCGGGATCCCCATCGCCCCGAAGGCTACCGGTGCGGTGTTGACGATCAGGCACAGTCCGGCGGCATAGAGCGGGTTAAAGCCCAGGCCAACCAGCAGTGCGGCGGTAATCGCCACCGGAGCGCCAAAGCCCGCGGCCCCTTCCAGGAATGCCCCGAAGGAGAAGCCGACAATCAGCATCTGCAAACGCTGGTCGGGGGTAATCGAGAGAATCGACGAGCGAATAATGTCGAACTGCCCGGTTTTGACCGAGATTTTATAGACGAACACCGCGGCGATAATAATCCACGCGATAGGCCACAGGCCGTAGAAGAAGCCGTAGACCACGGAAGTCAGCGCGCGGTCAACCGGCATTTTATAGAACAGCAGCGCCACCGACAGCGCAATGGCGACGGTCCAGGTTGCCGCCACGTACCCTTTGAGTTTGAGTTTAATCAGGGCAAAAAAGAAAAACAGAATCGGTAGCGATGCGATAAGACTCGAGAGCCAGATATTACCGGCCGGATCGTAATTTTGTTGCCAGAGGTTCATGCAGGTCTCCATCGGGCCACAAAGATGCGGTGCTGAGTCTGCGCTCCTTGCAGGTCACATCTTTTGTAAAATTGGCCCAGCCAAATTCAGTTGTAGGATTAACGACAACGAATGGTTAACCAAATGTTATTGCCAGGCAATATATCTGTGACCAAAAATGATGGATATGTGAACTGCGGGACGGTTTAAGAAATAATTGGTAGGGCCAATAATGCAGGGGAAGGATCGGCTAGCCCCGGTAAGCGTGGCGCCACCGGGGGTATGCTCAGGCGCAAAAGATCAGAACGCGGTTTTTGAAAAGCCGGTCATCTCTTTGAGGCCCATTTCGCGGCCGAGTGCGGTCATCGGATGAACAATCACCAGCCCGCGCACGCTTTTCTTCAGCTTGCCCATATCGGCCTGCTCTTTTTTGGTGATCGCGCGGCGATGCGGCAGGTTCATCAACTGTTGCGCTTCTTTGCTCAGTTTCTGGCCCTGCACTTCGCGCAGGCGAACGAGCTCAGCTTCGATGGTCGTTTTTTCTTTTTCCAGTTCGGCGTACTTATCTGCCGCTTCAACCAGGGACAGGTCCGCCTGCTGGTGGCGGATGGCGTCGAGACGGTCGCTCAAACGCTTAATTTCATTCTTTTCGACTTCTTTCATGGTGACTTAATCTATTAATAAAGGGATTTCGACGACATATAGTATGGGCTGTGGCGGGTATTGTGGGTAGTTATTTATCAAAAATGCCGCGTTTTTTCCGCGTGACTATCAGAAGTGATGAATCCTAATTATTTGAATGTAAATAGTATTATGGCTAATGTTTGCCTGAATTTCATCTCTGTGAAGTTCGTCGGTAATACCGCACGTTTTCCTCAAACACTGTCCTGCTTTTAGCCGATCCTTTATCAGATTTATCCATGAAAAGAGGAGGGCATGATGGCAAAAATCGGTGACGGCGTACCGCGTATTATCGACAAGACGGTTGATTTTATGGCTTCAAGCCAGGCATTTATGGAGTATCTGAAAAAATCCCCGCGCATACAGCGCGTGCCGCGCGATATTCCGCAGAATAAAGAGGCGCTGTATCTGAGTCGTCTGGAGTACTACCGGCAGCTTTACCGGCCTGTTGATGAACAGGTAGAGTCCGGATCAGAGCGTTGATTTCTGGAAGGCTTTTTTTAAGCTGATTCGGGAAATCAGCTCAGTCAGAGACAGCATCATCGTTGAACGCACAACCTGCTGGTAACGCAGTTTCTGCATTGCCAGCAGCTCATCGTCGCTGTCATCAAACAGCGGCAACGGTGGCAGGGCGGAAACGCAATGCAGTTCGCCAAACGGCCCAAGAATCTCATCATCGGTAAAACCGTAGTCATTACCATCGTGATTCAGCTCTTCCCGCAGGGCCATCAGCAGCTCAGCGTCTTCGTATTCGGCGCGACTTATCACCCCAAGGCCGTAGATCAGCTTCAGGCGTACGGAAAGATCGCCCAGCGGCCCGTCGCCATCCAGCAACGGTTCCACTGCGTATTTCACCGCGTAATCGTCTTTGCGGAAGACCTGAAGCACCAGGATATTGACCGCTTCCGTAAGTAATTCGACGGCCGCAATCAGAAAGCTTCGTACGGTTTTGCCAGCATTCAGACGCTCAAGCACGCGGTTTTCAAATGCCTGTGTTTCTTCCATTATTGCCTGCATATCTGACAGGGGTGGTAATGGGCGCGGTTCATACCGCGCCAGATCTTGCATCATTTGGTCGCGTTATAGTCGAGAACGGCCTCCGTCACCACGGCGCTTGTCGCATCGAGGCCAGAAATTTCTGCCAGTGCAGCCTGTGGACCTTTCTCGTCAATTAACGCAGCCAGTTCCTGCGCCTGCGGATCGTCTTCGCTACGGAAGTGCATGGCGGCAGCGATCCCTTTCACCAGATTAACGTGCGGCAGTGCATACTCCAGCGTGCCCAGCAGCGGTTTGATCAGGCGATCGCCGGCGCTCAGTTTACGCAGCGGCTGACGGCCTACGCGCTCAACGTCATCTTTCAGGTACGGGTTCTCGAAACGACCGAGGATTTTCTGGATGTAGGCAGCGTGTTTCTGTGCATCAAAGCCGTAGCGTTTGATCAGCACCGCACCGCTCTCCTCCATGGCCCCTTTGACCACCGCGCGAATACGCTCATCGAGAATCGCGTCGCGGATTGTCTGGTGACCGGCCAGTTTTCCAAGGTAGGCGGTTATAGCATGTCCAGTGTTTAAGGTGAATAGCTTACGCTCGACAAATGCCATCAGGTTGTCGGTTAATTCCATTCCTGGGATCTCGGGCAGCGCGCCTTTAAACTGGGTTTTATCGACGATCCACTCGCTGAAGGTTTCCACCGTGACTTCCAGCGGATCGTGAGTCGCAGAGGCGGACGGCGGCACAATCCGGTCAACGGCAGAATCGACAAACCCGACGTTGGCCTCGACCCAGGCTTTGTCTTCTTCTGCCAGGGCGTTAAACACGTGACCTTTGATCTGAGTGGTGCCGCGCACCATGTTCTCACAGGCGATGATGTTCAGCGGGGTGGCGATCCCTTGGGCTTTGCGTTGCGTCAGCCCCTTCGCGATAGCCGGTGCGATGCGTTCCAGAACTACCGGGCCAACGGCGGTGGTGATCAGGTCGACGTGGGCAATCAGGTCAATCACCTCGTCGCCGATGCTGCTGACAGCATTGACGCCGGAAACGGTATCCACCTGCTCGTTCTCGCCGACAACATGGACCTGATAGCTATGACGGGCATTCAGGGCATCCAGGACAACCTGATTCACATCGGCGAATGTTAATGCGAGCCCCGCATCAGCCAGCAGTTTGCCGATGAAGCCACGTCCGATATTACCTGCGCCAAAATGTAATGCATTCATAGTATTAACCTTCATTAATGTTTTTACCTGAGAGGGTTCGGGTGAGGCTTGTCCCTCACCGGAACCCTCTCTCCCGTTCAGGAAGAGAGGGCCTGGGTCAGATTACGCTTTATTCCCCGCCAGCAGCGCCAGTACTTCGTCAACGCTGGTGGCATGAATCAGGCGTTCAATGACTGATTCATCATCCAGCGCATTGGTCAGGCTGGTGATTACGTGGATGTGCTCGTTATTGCGGGCCGCGATACCGATGACCAGACGGGCAATGTCATCTTCTTCTTCACCGAAGCGGACGCCCTGCGGATACTGGCAGAACACCACGCCGGTCTTGAGTACGCGGTCTTTTGCTTCAATGGTGCCGTGCGGTACCGCAATGGACTCACCCAGGTAAGTCGGGGTCAGTTTTTCACGGTCCAGCATCGCCTGCACATACTCCGGCTCAACGTAGCCCCCTTTGACAAGCTGCTCACCGGCGAAAAGGATAGCTTCTTCTTTAGTTGCCGCTTTGCAGCCGAGGAAGATGTTATCGGCACCGAGTTTGAACAGGTTAGTGTCTTTAGCATCAAAGCTGTCTTTCAGGCTGTCGCGTACTTTCACTTCGTTGTCTTCATGACGCTGTGCGGCAACCAGACGTTCGGTCAGGCTGGAATACAGGCCACTGTCGAGGAAGTTGGTCAGCGAAATATGCTGGGCCTGCGGTACCTGGCGCATTGCCCGCTCGGTCAGGTCGCGGTGGGTAATCACCAGGTCGACATCCGGCGGCAGGTTATTGATCGCACAGTTGGTAACGGAGATAGCGCTCAGTCCTGCATCCTGCACTTTCTTACGCAGTACGCCGGCACCCATGGCGCTGGAGCCCATACCGGCATCACAGGCAACGATGATTTTGCGTACGTGGCTCAGGTCGTTAGCGACATTCCCGGCAGACAGCGGCGTTGCTGCGCCTTTGGATTCGGCTTTCATATCGTGCATGCGACGGGTCGCGGCATCGATATCATCTTCTTCTTTCACTTTGCTGGTTTTCAGCAGGATAGCGGAGACCACAAACGAGACCGCCATCGCCGCAACAATCGCTGCAATGTTTGCGAAGTAGGCACCTTTCGGGGTCATCGCCAGTACTGCCAGGATAGAACCCGGGGAAGCTGGAGAGACCAGACCGCCGTTGAGGATAGTCAGGGTAAACACGCCAGTCATACCGCCAAGAATAACGGCGAGGATCAGACGTGGGTTCATCAGTACGTACGGGAAGTAGATTTCGTGGATACCGCCCAGGAAGTGGATGATTGCCGCACCGCCTGCAGATTGCTTCGCGCTACCGCGGCCAAAGAACATGTAGGCCAGCAGGACGCCCATCCCCGGACCCGGGTTCGCTTCAATCAGGAAGAAGATGGATTTGCCCAGTTCGTGAGATTGCTGAATACCCAGTGGTGAGAAGATACCGTGGTTAATCGCGTTGTTCAGGAACAGGATTTTCGCCGGCTCGACGAAGATGGATGCCAGCGGCAGCATGTCATGGACAACCATGAAGTTAACGCCCGCTGCCAGAATTTTGGACAGGACTTCAACCGCCGGGCCAATGCCGAGGAAGGCCAGGATGGCGAGGATCATCCCGATAATACCGGCGGAGAAGTTGTTGACCAGCATCTCGAAGCCGGATTTGATCTTACCGTCTACCCAGCTATCAAAGTGTTTAATCGCCCAGCCGCCCAGCGGACCTGCGATCATCGCCCCGAGGAACATCGGCATGTCGGCACCGACAATGACGCCCATGGTGGTAATCGCACCGACCACGCCACCGCGCTCACCGCCAATTAACTTACCACCGGTATAACCGATCAGCAGCGGCAGCAGGTAGGTGATCATTGGACCGACTAACTTCGCCAGCGTTTCGCTTGGTAACCATCCCGTTGGTATGAAAAGTGCGGTGATGATACCCCACGCGATAAACGCGCCGATGTTGGGCATCACCATATTGCTGAGGAAACGACCAAAGCTTTGCACCTTGATCTTGATATCGGATGACATAAAACACCCCTTCTTCTGTTGAGCTTATCGCGTAGGCTAAAAGCCTGAGGCTTGTTGTTAATATGGCGGCAGAGGTCGCCGGACCCTGTTTGATGAAGCGAATTTGGCACCGAATCGTAAAACTGTCCAGTCAGTGGGTTTTTATGTGATTTGGATCACGTGAATATAGGCATTCGACGGTCATTTGTAGTGATGTGCGTCACAAAATGGCTGTGCAAAAAAAATGCATGAGGTCAAAAATACGCCATTTCGAATAATTAATGTGAGATATGTCACGAAATGTGGTTTGTTGTTTGTTTTGATAATGTGATGTTAATCACAATAAAAAGTGCGCTGTTTTTTGCGACTGTGATCCACCACAAACTCCACCTCGCTGTCGCCGCTTCCGTCAGCAACGGCTGATGAACTGAATGAAAAAACATCATCGAAAGCCGACATGGAAAAAAGTAAAGATCTGTCTTAAGCTCAACGTGTAAAGTTAAGTATGTTGTTATTCAAGATATATTTTGTCACGCTTAAAAACTTGCAAGGAGAATAGCGAAAAACAATACTCCCCGGCCTTAAATTATAAATACACGCCGTTTGTACTTTAATTTAATTAATTAATTTGATTGCTTAGCATTTTAAATCATTGACGATTTGACATCGTATTTAGTGAGGCACATATGTTTCTCAACTACTTTGCACTGGGTGTATTGATTTTTGTTTTTCTGGTTCTTTTCTATGGCATCATCGCGATTCACGATATTCCATATTTAATGGCTAAAAAACGTAATCACCCCCACGCTGACGCCATCCATACTGCCGGGTGGGTAAGCCTGTTTACGCTGCATGTTATCTGGCCATTTCTGTGGATCTGGGCCACGCTCTATCAACCTGAACGCGGGTGGGGAATGAAATCACATATCCCGCCTGCCGAGCGCGATCCCAGCGTTGAGCAACTATCGCAACGCGTTGCCGAACTAGAAAAACGACTAGGGGCGGTGTCGCCCTCCACAGATAAAGAGACTCCGGAGCGCTAATCATGGATCTGCTCATTGTATTGACCTATGTCGCGCTCGCGTGGGCCGTTTTTAAAATATTTCGTATTCCGGTTAATCAGTGGACATTGGCCACGGCAACGCTGGGCGGTATATTTCTGGTCGGCGCCCTCATTTTATTAATGAACTATAACCACCCTTATACCTTTACGGCACAAAAAGCGGTTATTTCTATTCCTATTACGCCGCAGGTGACCGGTATTGTCAGCAGCGTGACGGATAAAACTAACCAGCGGGTTAACAAAGGGGAGGTGTTGTTTACCATCGACCCGGTACGTTACCAGGCCCGGGTCGATCGGCTGCAGGCTGACCTGGTGACCGCCATGCACAACATCAATACGCTGAAGGCGCAGCTTTCTGAAGCACAGGCCAACACGGTTCGCGTTTCCGCCGAGCGCGATCGGCTCTACAAAGATTACCAGCGTTACCTGAAAGGCAGCCAGGCGAGAGTCAATCCGTTCTCTGAGAGCGATATCGATAACGCCCGGCAAAACTATCTGGCGCAGGATGCGTTAGTGAAAGCGTCGATCGCCGATCAGGCGCAGGTCCAGAGTCAGTTAGACAGTACGGTGGGCGGCGAACAGTCGCAGGTTGTCAGCCTGCGAGCGCAGCTGGCAGAGGCGAAATATAACCTCGATCAGACGGTCATTCGTGCCCCGAGCAACGGCTACGTGACTCAGGTGCTGATCCGCCCCGGCACCTATGCGGCGGCGCTGCCGCTGCGTCCGGTGATGGTCTTTATTCCGGAACAAAAACGCCAGATTGTGGCCCAGTTCCGCCAGAACTCTTTGCTGCGACTTAAGCCAGGAGATGATGCCGAAGCCGTCTTTAACGCCCTGCCAGGCCAGGTATTTCATGGCAAGCTGACCAGTATTCTTCCGGTGGTGCCCGGCGGTTCCTATCAGGCGCAGGGGGCATTGCAGTCGCTGAGCGTTCTGCCGGGGACCGATGGCGTGCTGGCGACCATCGAGCTGGATGCCAATGCCGATGTGGATTCGCTGCCGGATGGCATCTATGCCCAGGTGGCGGTCTACTCCGATCACTTCAGCCATGTCTCGGTGATGAGGAAGGTGCTGCTGCGCATGACCAGCTGGATGCACTACCTCTATCTCGATCATTAATTCCGACCATGGCAGGCTGGCGCAACGTCAGTCTGCCATTTGTCTGTGCCTGAACCATACTTATACCCGTTATACTTCAAGTTGCATGGGCGTTGGCAATACTCGGCCCATCCCTGGGCCTCGCCCTACGGGCGCTGCGAGCAGCGTTCAAATTCGTTCCTGACGAATTTGTCCTCGTTCACCCCAGTCACTTACTTGAGTAAGCTCCTGGGGATTCTCTGCGTCGCCGCCTTCCTGCAACTCGAATTATTTAGGGTATAGAACCTATCTCATTAGGCTTCTACTTTTTTGTTGGCGAAAGGAGCAGGCAATGAAACTGATCGGCAGCTACACCAGTCCCTTTGTGCGAAAAATCTCCGTCATTCTGCTGGAGAAAAATCTCCCCTTTGAATTCGTCAATGAATTTCCCTACCAGGAGGTCAACGGGGTCGGTAAATTCAATCCGTTAGGCAAAGTGCCGGTGCTGGTCACCGACGGCGGCGAGTGCTGGTTCGACTCGCCCATTATCGCGCAATATCTTGAACTGCTCAGCGCCGCACCGGCGATGGTGCCCTCAGACCCGCTGGCGGCGCTGAAAATGCGCCAGATGGAAGCGCTGGCCGATGGCGTGATGGAGGCAGCACAGGCGCTGGTACGTGAAAAGGCCCGTCCTCCGGCGCAGCAGTCGGAAAGCGAGCTGCTGCGTCAGCGGGAGAAGGTGGCCCGGGGTCTCGATGCCCTCGAGGCTCACGTTGCCGACGGCAGCCTGCGTACCGATGAGGTCAATCTGGCCTCGATCTCGGCGGCGTGCGCCATTGCCTACCTTAATTTCCGTCGGGTGGCGCCCGGCTGGTGCGCGACGCGGCCCAGACTCATTAAACTGGTCGACACGTTGTTCCAGCGCGCCAGTTTTGCCCGTACCGAACCGCCAAGGACTTGACCCAGACAGGTAACAGTTTCCCCCTGGAGACGTTACAATCACTGCTGATTTGTTGACTCCCTCTCCCGTCGGGAGGGGGGAAAATAACCTACCGCCAGGTCCATTCATGACTACCGATATTCGTGCGCTTTACACCCGTCTTCCGGCTACCGACCGTTTGCTCCGCGACCCCGCATTTTCCGCCGTGCTGGCCGAGTATGGCCATGCTCAGGTTGTGGCGCTGCTGCGCCAGATGCTGGAAGAGGCCCGTGAATCTGTTCGTCAGGCCCAGGCGCTGCCGGCCTGGAGCAACGACTGGTCACAGGAGGCCGCACGGCGGCTGGCGCACACCGGGCAAAGCGCGCTGCGTCCGGTATTCAACCTGACCGGCACCGTACTGCATACCAATTTAGGGCGTGCCGTGCAGGCCGACGCGGCGGTCGAGGCGGTGGTGCGGGCGATGCGGGCCCCGGTGACGCTGGAATACAGCCTCGATGATGCCGGGCGCGGCCACCGCGATCGCGCGCTGGCGGAGCTATTGTGCCGGATCACCGGTGCGGAAGATGCCTGTATCGTTAACAATAATGCGGCGGCGGTACTGCTGATGCTGGCGGCGACGGCGGCGGGCAAAGAGGTGGTCGTGTCGCGGGGTGAACTGGT
Organism: Klebsiella sp. R390; assembly: GCF_051131745.1. Classification (NCBI taxonomy): domain Bacteria; kingdom Pseudomonadati; phylum Pseudomonadota; class Gammaproteobacteria; order Enterobacterales; family Enterobacteriaceae; genus Klebsiella; species Klebsiella sp. R390. The sequence goes on from NZ_CP180445.1 coordinate 2,881,534, forward strand.
GGAGATCGGTGGCGCGTTCCGCATTCCCGACGTGATGCGTCAGGCCGGTTGTGTGCTGCATGAAGTCGGCACCACCAACCGCACCCATGCGAAAGATTATCGCCAGGCGGTGAATGACAACACCGGACTGTTGATGAAAGTTCACACCAGCAACTACAGCATTGAGGGCTTTACGAAGGCGGTCGATGAAGCTGAACTGGCCGCCCTCGGGCAGGAGATGAATGTGCCGGTTGTGGTTGACCTGGGCAGCGGTTCGCTGGTCGATTTAAGCGAGTATGGCCTGCCGAAAGAGCCGATGCCGCAGGAGATGATTGCCGCTGGCGTCAGCCTGGTGAGCTTCTCCGGCGATAAATTACTAGGTGGCCCTCAGGCGGGGATTATTGTCGGCAAGAAAGCGCTGATCGCCCGCCTGCAGAACCACCCGCTGAAACGCGCGTTGCGGGTCGATAAGATGACCCTGGCGGCGCTGGAAGCCACGCTGCGGTTGTATCTGCACCCTGAAAAACTGGCCGCCCGTCTACCGACGCTGCGTCTGCTGACCCGCCAGGCGGAAGACATTGGCGAGCAGGGCCAGCGCATGCTGAGCGCGCTGACGGCACATTATCCTGACTTTGCATTGCGGGTAGAGCCCTGTCTGTCGCAGATCGGCAGCGGTTCGCTGCCGGTGGACCGTTTACCCAGCGCGGCGCTAACGTTTACCCCGCGCGACGGCCGCGGTAGCCAACTTGACGCGCTGGCGGCCCGCTGGCGTCTGCTGCCGGTGCCGGTTATCGGCAGAGTTTATGAGGGGCGCCTGTGGCTGGACCTACGCTGTCTTGATGATGAATCCGGGTTTATGGAGATGCTACTGAGATGATTATTGCCACCGCCGGGCACGTTGACCACGGCAAAACCACGCTGCTGCAGGCCATTACCGGCATCAATGCCGATCGCCTGCCGGAAGAAAAAGCACGCGGCATGACGATAGACCTCGGCTACGCCTACTGGCCGCAGCCCGATGGGCGGGTACTGGGATTTATCGACGTGCCCGGTCATGAAAAGTTTTTGTCCAACATGCTGGCGGGGGTGGGCGGTATCGATCACGCGCTGTTGGTGGTGGCCTGTGACGACGGCGTCATGGCCCAGACCCGCGAGCATCTCGCGATCCTCCAGCTTACGGGCAAGCCGACGCTGACCGTCGCGCTGACCAAAGCGGACCGCGTCGAGGCGCAGCGCGTTGAAGAGGTGCGTGGCGACGTGACGGCGGTGCTGGCAGAATTTGGTTTTACCGACGCCACGTTGTTTGCCACCGCGGCCACTGAAAACCAGGGGATCGCCGAACTGCGCGAGCATTTACTGCAGCTGTCCGCCCGTGCGCACCCGCAGCACCAGCGTTTTCGCCTGGCGATCGACCGGGCCTTTACGGTTAAGGGGGCCGGGCTGGTGGTGACCGGAACGGCGCTGTCGGGCGAGGTCAATGTGGGTGATACGCTGTGGCTGACCGGGGTCGATAAACCGATGCGCGTGCGCGGTCTGCACGCCCAGAACCAGGCCGTCGGGCAGGCCTGGGCGGGCCAGCGTATCGCCCTGAATATTGTTGGCGATGCGCAAAAAGAGGCGCTGAATCGCGGCGACTGGCTGCTCTCGGTGCGGCCGCCGGAGGCTTCTGAACGGGTGATCGTTGAGCTGCAGTGCCACACGCCGCTGAGCCAGTGGCAGCCGCTGCATATTCACCATGCTGCCAGTCATATTACCGGCCGCGTATCGCTGCTGGAGGGTGCGCTGGCGGAGCTGGTGCTGGATACGCCGTTGTGGTTAGCGGATAACGACCGCCTGGTGCTGCGCGATATTTCCGCCCGCGTCACGCTGGCCGGTGCACGGGTGGTGGCGCTGGATCCACCCCGTCGCGGCAAGCGTAAGCCTGAATATTTACAATGGCTGGCGGCGTTAGCCGCGTCGCAGGGGGATGATGCTCAGGCGCTGGATATTCATCTGCAACGCGATGCCGTCCGTCTCGATGATTTTGCCTGGGCGCGCCAGCTCAGCGATGAAGGCCTGAACGCCTTGATCAATCGCCCGGATTACCTGCAGGCGGGCAACAGTCTGCTCAGCGCCCCGCTGGCCGCGCGCTGGCAGCGCAAGCTGCTTGATGCCCTGGCGCGTTATCATGACCAGCATCGCGATGAGCCGGGTCCGGGCCGCGAGCGTTTGCGACGTATCGCGTTACCGATGGAAGACGAAGCGCTGGTACTGCTGCTGATTGAACAGATGCGCGACAGCGGGATGGTCTGCAGTCATCACGGTTGGCTGCATCTGCCGGAGCATACCGCAGGCTTTACCGATGAACAGCAGGCCATCTGGCTGCGGGTTGCCGGGCTGTTTGCCGATGAGCCCTGGTGGGTGCGCGATCTGGCGCGGGAGGCCCGTGTCGAAGAGCCTGTTATGCGCGCGGTGTTACGCCAGGCCGCGCAGCAGGGGATGATTACCGCGATCGTCAAAGATCGTTATTACCGTAACGATCGGATTGTGGCGTTTGCCAGGATGATCCGCGAACTGGATCTGGCTCGTGGATCCACCTGTGCGGCCGATTTCCGCGATACCCTGAACGTCGGGCGCAAGCTGGCGATTCAGATCCTGGAATATTTCGACCGGATTGGTTTTACCCGCCGACGTGGCAACGACCATATCCTGCGCGATAAGGCACTGTTCCTGTAGCCAGGGAAATCCCGGAGGCGGTGCTTGACCCGCCAGTCCGGGCTACCAGACCGACCCGGTAGCCTGCTCAGCGCAGCGCTACCGGGAAACCAGCCCAGGCCACTGACCCGTAGCCCGGTCAGCGTAGCGCCACCGGGAAATCGGAATCCGCCAGTGGTTCAGCGACAGCCTTCGCGCTTATTCCTCTGCTTCTTTCACCCAAATGCGCATCTCGCCTTCGCCACGGTTGGCCCAGCTAAACCACGGAATAAAGGTCAGGGTCTGCGGCTGGCGGGTTGTCGGCGCACGATCATAATGCCATAGCGCCTGCTGGCCGGCGTCTTCCGCTGTCTGCTTATAACCTGGCGCCTGCAGGATCACCTTGTGGGCAAAAATCCCTTTCCCTTCAAAGGCGCTGAACCCGGTGTTGCGCGGCAGCTGCAGGTTATGCAATTGCTCGCCGTTATCCGCCTGCTCCAGGCAGTACACTAGCGGACCGCGCTGGACAGCGACCTGGCCGGCCTGATGACGCACCAGCGGATTACCGTAAAGGCGGCGCACCGGCATCGGCAGCGTTAACAGAAGCGTGTCGCCTTCCTGCCAGCGATGGCTAATATGCAGATACCCCTTACGCACATCCTGGGCCACTGGCTTGCCGTTGAGCGTCACCTGCGGGTTATCGCACCAGTCCGGCAGGCGCAGCGCCAGGGTGTGATTGATCGGCGTCGGTGAGTCGACAGCGATCTTCACCTGCTCCTGCCACGGATAGTTACCGCTGATCCGCAGGCGCAGGGTTTCATCACCCACCGGGATCTCCGCGCTGTTACCCACGTACAGGTTGATGTACAGCGCATCCTGATGCGGCGTGTAGATATAGTGCCCCAGCGAGGTCAGTACGCGGGCTATGTTTGGCGGGCAGCAGGCGCAGCCAAACCAGCGTTGACGCACCGGCTTCACGTGGTCATAGATATGGTTGAATTTTAACGATGTCGGGTGCACTTCCAGCGGGTTAACGTAAAAGAAGTGTTTACCATCCAGCGCCATCCCGCCCAGCACGGTGTTATACAGCGCACGCTCCATTACATCGGCATACTGGCTGTCGGCTTCCATCTCCAGCATCCGACGGGCAAACATCATCAGTCCGATAGATGCGCAGCTTTCCGCGTAGACCGTGTCGTTTGGTAGGTCATAGTCGCTGCTGAAGGCTTCGCCGCTGCTCTGCGAACCAATGCCGCCGGTAATATACAGCTGGCGCTGAGCCATATTGTTCCACAGGCGCAGGCAGTCCTGACGTTTGCCCTCGTCCTGACTTAAGCGGGCGAGATGGGCGACGCCGGTCATCAGGTAGACAAAACGTACCGCATGGCCGATGGCGACAGGCTGTTCGGAAATCGGCTGGTGCGCCTGGCTGTAGGGCTTATCCATCACCATCCAGGCCGGGCCGTAGGTATTCCAGTAGGAGGTTTTGCCACGCTTTTCATATTCGATATCGTAAAAGTGCGGCTGCGTGCCGCGCTCTTCAACGAAATAGTTCACCAGCGCCAGATAACGCGGCTCCTGGGTAATGTCGTACAGGCGCATTAACGCCAGCTCGATCTCCGGGTGGCCAGGGTAGCCGTGCAGCTGGTTGTCGCCGGGGCCGAACACGTTGTCGATATGGTCGGCAAGACGGCAGACGACCTCCAGAAGGCGGCGTTTGCCGGTGGCCTGGAAGAAGGCGACGCCCGCTTCAATCATGTGGCCCGCGCAGTACAGCTCATGACATTCCGCAAGGTTAGTCCAGCGTTCCGCCGGGGCTTTGACCGTGAAGTAGGTGTTCAGGTAGCCATCTTCGCACTGGGCGGCCGCCACCAGTTCAATCACCTCGTCAGCGGTTTTTTCCAGTTCGGCGTCCGGCTTCTGACATAGCGACCAGGCAACGGCTTCCAGCCATTTCGCCACGTCGCTGTCCTGAAAGACCATGCCGTAAAATTCTCCTTCCTGCTGCCCTGCGGCAATCCGGAAGTTTTCGATTGCATGGCTCGGATCCGCCTCGGCAATACGGTCGTTCAGCGCATCCCATTGATACGGGATCACCACATCGCGCACCAGCTGCTGGTACTGGCCGAGGAACGGGTCGTTGATTTTCAGTTTGTGCAGATCGACTTCCATAACAGACATAACGGACTCCTTAAGACTGGACGTGACGCGTGCGCAGGTCGCTGGCAATGCGCGCCATCATAGGATTATTAAGCTTGCAGGCGCGAATGGTGAAGGCCAGCAGCAGGTGGAACAGGGCCGGCAACAGGGTCTCCATGCTGGAGATGCCGGCCAGCGATGATGCCGTTTGGTTTTCCGCGCCCGGCTGATAGGCCACATAGATAAACACCAGGCTGATAATGCCGGCGCTGGAGGCCCATGCCAGCTTGATGAAGAACAGGTTAAAGGCGAAGTTCATGCCGGAAGAGCGCACGCCGGTTTTCCATTCACCGTAGTCGTCGGAGAAGGCCATCAGCGAGAAGTGCAGCGGCAGGGTGAAGCCGAGAATGATGCCGTTACTGAGGATCACCACCAGCCATAAGGTCTGGTAGGCCGGGCCGGTCGGTAAAAACCACATCGCGAAGGCGATCGCGGCTAACACCAGGTTGGTGTAGTAATAGAGTTTGACGGTATCAAAGCGGCGCGACAGCAGGTTGATAATCACCGAGCCGCCAATCGAGGCGAAGGTCACCATGGTGAAGAACAGCGAGGTATAGCCGGTCGAGCCGCCCAACACGTAGGTGATGAAGTACATGTAGCCGCCGCCGCGGATATTAAAGACGTTGATCAGCAGGAACGACATCACCAGCATCAGCAGCAGCTGGTCATTCTGGCGCAGCCCGGCGATATGTTCGCGCAGGGTGAATTTCCCCATCATGTCCAACGAGACGCGTTCGCGAACCCAGAAGAAGCAGCACAGGAACATCACCACCGCAATGGCGCAGAGTACGCCGACGCCATACTGATAGCCCTGTGCGGTGTTGCCCTGACCGAGCGCCTTCACCAGCCACGGCAGCCCAACGGATACCAGGAATCCTGCCACGCCGCACAAGACAAAACGCCACGCCTGGCACGAGATCACTTCGCTGTGGCGCGTGGTCATAGTGTTAATCAGCGCGCAGTAGGGCACGTTAATCGCGGTATAGCTCACCGACAGCAGCAGATACGTGCCGAAAGCCCAGGCGATTTTTACGCCCATACCGGCATCCGGCACGGTAAAGGTCAGTACGCCGATAATGCCGATGGGCAACGCTATCCATAGCTGCCACGGGCGAAAGCGTCCCCAGCGGCTTTGGGTGCGGTCGGCTAGCACGCCCATGATCGGGTCGGAGATGGCATCAAACACGCGCAGCGCCAGGAATAGCGTCCCGACCAGCGCCGGCGTCAGTCCAAACACGTCGGTATAGAAGAAAGTTAAAAAGTTCATGATCAGGCAGGTAATGACTGTCCCGCCCGCATCGCCCAGGCCGTAACCGATTTTTTCACGGAGCGTGAGGGAATCGTCCTGAGTGCGTTGTGCTAAATCACTTGTGGTAATCGGAGCCGAAGTCATAAATAACTCCCGGAGATGATGTGCGGAATAATATCCCGCTGAAGTGCGGGATTTTATTTGTCATTTGCAAAGTACGTTATTTATTCTGCACTAAATACCTGGGCTAACAAGGGAAGGGAAAAGTATAAAAAGGTGACGATTCCGACTTCATGATAAAAGTGTGATTGCGATCCTGAATCATGCGGTTTTATCGTGAATAATCAAAGGTAAAGCGAATATCTGGTGATGCAAATAGCGGGAATTTTCATATCTATGCTTGAATTATCCATGTCTTTACCGATTAAAGTCCAAAATGGCGGGTTATTTATTTCTCGCGGTATTGGTAGCCATCCGGCACGACAGCTTCGCTCCTGGGAAATTATCTTCGTTGAAAAAGGGACATTAACGATTCGCGAAGATAACGAGGTATTTAGCGTGAATGCCGGGGAAAGTTTGCTGCTGTGGCCAGAGCGCTTGCATGTCGGGGTAGGGCAATTTCCGGCGGATTTAAAATTCTACTGGCTGCATTTCGAAGTGGTAGCAGACGAGGCCGCCTCGCTGCCCGAAGCGCTGCTGGCGGTGCCCCAGCACACGCGGGTGAGTGAGCCGCAATATATTATCTCCCTGTTCAGGCAATTCTTACACGAACAGGAAAATATTCATCGTAGCGTCGCGCTGGAGCTGATCCTGCTGCTGATTTTGCAGCAGATTGCGGCGGCGGCCAGCGAACAGCCTGCTGATAGTCCCGGCAACGCGCTGGCGTGGAAAGCGCAGCAAATCATCCTGACCCGGTTTCATCTGCCCATTTCTGCCTCCACGATGGCGAAGGAGCTGCACTGCAACGCGGACTACCTCGGGCGCGTCTATCGCCATGCTTTCCGGCTGACGCTAACCGAAGCGCTGCATCGCCAGCGGGTGAGGGCGGCGGAAAAGCTGCTGATCAGCGATTCGCTGTCGTTGACCGACGTGGCGTCGAAATGCGGGTTTAATGATGTGGGCTATTTCCGCAAAATTTTCCGCAAGCACACCGGTCTGACCCCGGCGGCCTGGAAGCGTCGCTACTGTAAGGAGCATGTGAATTCGGCGTAGGAACGGCCTCCTCCGGGCGGAGAAGGCGTGGTGGTAGGGTCAGTTTTGCCCGTAGTAGGCATTGGCGCCGTGTTTACGCAAATAGTGTTTATCGAGCAGTTCAGACTGCATATCCGGCAGTTGCGGGGCCAGCTGGCGCGAGAACAGCCCCATGTAAGCGCATTCTTCCAGCACTACCGCGTTATGCACGGCATCGGCGGCATCTTTGCCCCAGGCAAATGGGCCGTGTGAATGGACGAGGACCGCCGGAATCTGCGCCGGATCCAGCCCGCGCTCTTCAAAGGTTTTAATGATCACTTCGCCGGTCTGATATTCGTATTCGCCGTTAATTTCGTCCACGGTCATCAGACGGGTACAGGGAATGGCGCCGTAGAAATAGTCGGCATGGGTGGTGCCCCATGCCGGCAGGTCAATGCCCGCCTGCGACCAGATCGTCGCGTGGCGGGAATGGGTGTGCACGATCCCGCCGATCTGCGGATAGCGGCGATAGAGCGCCAGATGGGTCGGGGTATCGGACGACGGTTTTTTGCTGCCTTCAACGACCTTGCCGCTGGCTAACTCCACCACCACCATATCGTCGGCGGTCATTACCGTATATTCGACACCGGATGGTTTGATGACCATCAGCGTGCGCGTGTCATCGACCGCGCTGACGTTGCCCCAGGTAAACGTCACCAGCTGGTGGGCCGGCAGCGCCAGGTTGGCAGCCAGGACCTCGGCTTTGAGTTGTTCTAACATGTAAATCCTCCTTCCTGCATCCGCGATTCAATCCAGCGACGTGCCTGGATAATTTCCAGCACCGGTTCGCTGGCTTTCTCCGTCCACATTTCAATCAGAAACGATCCGCGATAGTTCAGTTCGTGCAGGGTTTTGAAAATGCCAACAAAATCGACACAGCCTTCGCCAAACGGCACGTCACGAAACTGTCCGGGACTGTGTGCGGTGACCGGCTGGGTATCTTTCAGGTGGATGGCGGCGATGCGATCGATCCCCAGTTTGAGTTCGGCGGCCACGTCGTTGCCCCAGGCGCTGAGGTTGCCGACGTCCGGATAAACGGTGAACCATGGGGAAGAGAGCATCTCATCCCACGCTTTCCACTTGCTGATGGAGTTCATAAAGGCGGTATCCATGATCTCCACCGCCAGCATCACCTGCGCGGCTGCGGCCTGTTCCACCGCCCACGCCAGCCCTTCGGCAAAGCGCTGGCGGGTGCCTTCATCGTGCTCCTCGTAGTAGACGTCATAGCCCGCCAGTTGAATGGTGCGGATGCCCAGATCGCGCGCCAGACGGATGGCTTTGGTCATGATCTCCCGCGCCCGCTGGCGGATGGACTCATCGCGGCTGCCAAAGGGGAAGCGGCGGTGGGCGGAGAGGCACATTGACGGAATGGCTACTCCGGTCTCCAGCATGGCGGTCACCAGCGAGGCGCGCTGAGCGGGGCTCCAGTCGAGGCGTGACAGGCGTTCGTCAGTCTCATCTACCGACATTTCGACAAAATCAAACCCGCAGCTTTTTGCCAGCACCAGCCGCTCCGGCCAACTGAGATCTTTGGCCAGTGCTTTCTCATAGATACCTAACGGATGATTACGCATGCTGTTCTCCCCAGATGGCGTCAATCTGTGCGTGGAATTCGGCGGCAACCTGTGCCGGGTGGGCGGCGCCTGATAATGCACGTCCGGCAATAAACGCTTTAACGTTAATATCACGGAACAGCGCCAGGTCAGCGGGGGTGATCCCGCCGGTAATCGACAGTTCCAGGCCAATATCCGACAGCGCCTTCATGCGCGTCAGATCGGCGTCACCCCACTGTTGCCCGCTGGCCTGGGCGTCGCGTCCGCGGTGGTAGATCGCCTGACGAACCCCGGTGCGATACCAGCCACGGGCATCCTCCAGCGTCCAGTTGCCGAACAGCTCCATCTGAATTTCTCCGCCGCAGGCCTGCGCCACGGCGTGGCCTTTCTCTACCGTGGCGAGCGGGGCGGCGCAGATGATAGTCATCCAGTTGGCGCCGGCGTTAAACGCCTGCTGTGCGAGGGTTTCGCCGGCATCGGCCACCTTCCAGTCGGCGACGATAATTTTGTCCGGACACTGGGCGCGCAGGGCGGTCACCGCGCGCAGCCCTTCGGCAAGGCACAGGATCGTGCCGGCTTCGACGATATCGACGTGGTCCTGTAACAGGGCGACATCGTGCTGTGCCGCCTGAAGATGGGTATGGTCGAGCGCCAGTTGCAGTAATGGACGGCTCATAGTGCGTGCTCCTTAATGCGGGCGTGGTAGCCCTGTAGTGCCTGAATCAAATGTTGGTATTGCTGGTATTTGTGCTGGTAACGCGCGTGCGCGGCCATGTCGGGCTGCAGCGTGCGTACCGGATGGTGTAGATCGTGCTGGGCGTCGTGGAAGGTGCGGTAGATGCCGGTCCCCACGCGGGCGGCAAGCGCCGCGCCGAAGCACCCGGTCTCCTCGACCTGCGGCAGTTCGATGCGCAGACCGCTGACGTCGGCCAGCATCTGCATCCAGACGTCAGAGTGCGCCGGGCCGCCGGTGACGCGCAGGGCGTGAACATCGGTAAAGCGTTCACGCATGCGGTTCAGGTGGGTCATATGGCTGAAGACCACTCCTTCGTAGACTGCCTGCAGCAGATGGGCGCGGGTGTGCAGCGCCTGCAGGCCGTAAAACCCGCAGGTCATCTCCAGCCCGGCGTTGCTGCCATAGAGAAACGGCAGGAAAAAGAGCTGGCCGCCGGCTTTCGGCAGCCCGGCGACGGCCTGGTTGATCTCATTGAAAGAGAGATCGCCCCATTGGGCCGTAAACCATTCAAGATTGCCGGAAGAGGTCGGGCTGGCTTCGTGAACGATGTACTGCCCGTCATTGACGTAGCGACCGTAGACGTAAGGGTGGGCTTCGTGATTGCGCAGGCCGTGGGTTATTCCACTGGTCACCGCCCAGGTCCCCATTACCGCATTGAGGATAAACTCATCTTCGATACCCGCGCAGAGTGCGGTGGAAACCACATCAAACAGACCGCCGACGACGGGAGTTCCCGCCGCCAGACCGGTGATAGCGGCTGCCTGAGCGGTGATTTCCCCGCATATTTCTGCTGAACCGACGATGGGCGGTAAGGCGTTATCGATTTCACTGATGCCCAGCCAGCGGGTCAGCTGTGGGTCGTACTGGCCGGTTGCCATGTTGTAGAGGTTGGACTCGGAGATGTTGCTCTCCTCGCAGCCTTTAACGCCGGTTAAGCACCAGCGCAGGTAGTCGTGGCCCATCATGACGCTGCCGATTTGCGCGTAACGCTGAGGTTCATGCTCTTTTACCCAGCGCAGCAGCGAGGCCGGATGCCCGGTCCACAACGTCTGGCGGGTGACCGGATACAGCTGCTCAGGGATGCCGTCCTGCTGCCAGCGTTGGACGATGTCCAGCGCCCGGCGATCGGAAGAGAGCATGGCATTACCCAGTGGCCGATCCTGTTTATCCAGGAGAAACAGCCCCTTGCCCTGCGCCGAAATACCGATCCCGGCAATCTGTTCGCCCACGACGCCGGTGCGTTGCAGTAGCCCGGCAATGGTCGCCACGCACTGTTGCCAGAGCTGGTGCATGTCGCGTTCGGCATAGCCCGGCAGGGGCGACGCCGTCTGCAGCGATTGCCGATGAATGCCATGCTCATGACCTTTGGCGTCATATAAACCGGCTTTCAGATAGGTACCACCGCAGTCGATACCGAGCCAGAAGGTCTTTTTCTCACTCATCTTTGCATTCTCTTTGTTGCCGGGAGGCGCAGACCCCCCGGCAGGGGTTACGCCGCGTGTTTACGTGGGCTCATCGTCTTTACCGGGGCCGCGCCGGTATCGCATTTCGACGGCAGCAGAAGGGCCATCAGCGCAGCCAGCGCCAGGGAGATCGCCAGGCAGTAAACGCCGGCGTCTTTGCTATAAAGGGTGATCAGTATGCCCACCGCGTAGGGACCGCAGAAGCCACCGAGGTTGCCGAGGGCGTTGATGACGCCACGGGCGCCGCCGGCCATTTCAGCGCTGAACAAGCGGGCCGGAATGGTCCAGAACACCCCCGCCGCGGACTGCAGGAAGAAGCCGCAGCCCACCAGCGCGGCATAGGCCAGCCAGACGTTGTTTTTCAACGCCACCGACAGGAACATGCACAGGGCAAAGCCAACCAGCGGCAGGCAGACGAACAGTTTGCGTTTTCCGGTACGATCAGAGAGGGAAGAGAACAGGAACATCCCAGCAATCGCCCCGACGTACGGCAGGATAGCGAGCATCCCAACCTGCCCCATGCTGCTGTGCGTCAGCTCTTTGAGAATGGTGGGGAGCCACAGGGTGTAGCCGTAAATACCGGTCTGATAGAAGAAATTCAGGGCGATCAGTTGCCACATGGTTCTGTCGGCCAGTACAGCGCTGAGAGACGCATTTTTGACGGTGGTTCCGGCGATGGCGCGTTGTTCGGCGGCGAGGGTATCGACCAGGTAGCGCTTTTCGGCTTCAGAAATCCACCGGGCTTCCTGCGGACGGTCGTAGACGGTATAGGCCCACAACGCCAACACCACCACCGAGAGCAAGCCTTCAATAATGAACAGCCAGCGCCAGTCGAGGATGGTAATGATCCACCCGGAGAGCGGGGCGGTGATAATGCCGGCAATCGGGACAAACATAATCACAATCGCGTTGGCGCGGCCACGTTCAGCATCCGGGAACCAGTTGCTGATCATCGTCAGCACCACGGGCAGCATGCCTCCTTCGGCGACGCCCAGTAAGAAACGCAGGACCAGCAGCTGATACTGGTTGGTGATTAACCCGGTCAGGACCGAAATGACCGCCCAGGCGACCAGCGACCAACCAATAAACTTCTTGCCGCTGCCGTGGACCGCGATTTTTCCGCCCGGCACCTGTAAAAACAGATAGCCGATAAAGAATATCCCGCCCGCAAGCCCGGCCATGGTGGCGGAAATACCGAGTTCGGCATCCATCCCGCCGGGCATAGCAAAGGCAATGTTGACCCGGTCCATATAGGAAATAATACACGCGATAAGAATAGGGGGAATAATTCTTAACCAGCGTTGGCGCGGAATATCCGCGGTTGTAGCGTAAGAGGAAGTGTTCATATTAATCTCGTGTTTAAAGTAACTGACGTTGCGATTAAATTGACGCTTTATATTTATTGTTGGGCTATGTTTAACGCGTTAATGCCATCGCGTAATATGGCTATGCGATGATTCGCATCAGCATTCTCATCAATTTCCAGTAACTTAATACCGGCAAACTGTAATTTTGCTGAATCAGCCACATTAAATAATTCTTTGGCGTGCGCCGCCGTTAACAGGCTGTGCGGGCAGAACGGGGCGAACGGTGTGTGCAGGTCAGTCCATTCGCCATACGGCCCTTCAGTCGCGGTGCCAGAGAACATCAGCGCCCCCAGTTTTCCTGCGGCATGTACCGCCTGAGCGTGCGTCAGCGGCAGGGTGGCGTTACGTCCTTCAATCGCCGACCGCGCCCAGTTGATACAGATATCAATGCGGTAACCTGCCAGGACCTCCAGCACGTTTTCCAGCGGCAAAAAGCCTTTGCGTGGCGCCGGCTGGTTCATGGCATCACAATGTTCCAGTACGAGTGAGCATGACCAGTCCCAGGCCGCAATCTCTTTGATTGAGCGGGCGAAAGCATCGGTTGCCTGCTCTACGTTCGCATTGCCTGCAAGGGGCGCTGCCTGCAGTTCCAGGGAGATGACCTTGCCAGCAAAACGTTTGTTTAGCGCATTGATTTTGTTGTGTAAATGACGATGGAATTCGACGCATGCCAGGCGCTGTTCTTCATCGCTGGAGGCCAGGCCGAAAGCCTTGTTGCCGCCGCCACGGCGACGCATGGTTTCCGGGATGGCAGTCACCACCATCTGCCACTCCTGCGGCGTATGCTGGAGCAACCACTCATCGCCATAGGGGTGAAAGTTCTCATGGCATGGCTGCTCGAGCCCACGGATGTGGGGCGTGTCCGCGAGTAAGCGCCAGAATTCCGTCTCTTCTTGTTCGCTCTTTTGGTGAAATGAGGGCGCACAAGGGTATGCGCCGATGATATAACCGGCGTCATTTCTTTCCATTTTTCACTCCTTTTATTTATCGCCGTGCGACAAATAAATTACGGATTAATCTAAAGCGGAAATAGCAACTTTAACCACTATTTTCCTGATTGCCGTTGCCCGGTGTTTATTACAGGCTGGGCGGTGAACATCCTGCGGGAAAAATATGGCGTAGTTCCCCGGCCTCATTTCTATTAACGATTCATTTTCGCTGTGGTGATAGAAAATAATATCCCGCTGCTCAAGTAATTCTTCACTGACAACATTATTGCCGGTATCGATAGCGACACCGATCTGCTCTTCACCGGAATATAAAAACTGGATATCCAGGTAGCGGCGGTGCACTTCCGGGCGCAGCTCATCATGCGGACGGGTGGTCAGGTCGAGGATCTGCGCGAAGATCGTGCGCCCCTCGATTTCGACCACCCCGGTCTCCAGCTTGCCGAAGTCCGTGGTGCGCAAAAATTCCAGTGCTTTTTCAATCGCCGCCGGATACCGGCAGGCGTTGGGTTGATAAATATGTCCATAAATCATGATGATATTCCTTACAGCGCTTTGATTTTTGCCCACACGCTGTCATCAACGGTGATGCCGTTGCGGCGGTTCTCTTCCAGCAGACGGGAAAACTCATGACCGGGCAGACGGACCGGCACGTTTTCGTCGGCACGTTCGGCGCTGGTGATGTAATCCATGATGCGTTGCAGCTTGGCGTCGCGGGTGTCTCCGTCGATCAGCTTGTCCACTTCGATAGCGATAAAGACTTGCGAAATGTTGAATTCGTCACTGTTGTCTTCAGTTACTGCAGCAACGGAAGCGCCATCGGAGAGCAGGGTGGCGATCATGTCCAGCACAATGGAGAGGCCTGAACCTTTCCAGTAGCCCATCGGCAGAATACGGCGGTTTTTCTCGATGGGCGCCGGGTCTTTGGTCAGGTTGCCTTCGTCATCGAAGCCGCCGTCAACCGGCAGCTGGCGGCCCGCCAGACGGTTCACTTCCAGCATGCCGTAGGAGAACATCGACATCGACATGTCCACCATGGTGATCGGCGTCGACGGAATAGCGACGATCAGTGGGTTCGTCCCGATGCGGCACTCTTTGGCGCCCCACGGCGGCATCACGGCAATGGAGTTGGTCCAGCAGATACCGATGTAGCCTTTTTCCGCCGCCTGCCAGCCGTAGCTGCCGCCGCGCATCCAGTGGTTGGCGTTGCGCACAGCAACCAGGCCAATACCGTGGTCAGAAGCCAGTTCAATGGCCCGGTCCATCATTTTTTTCGCCGTCAGGTTACCGATTGAACGCTGGGCATCCCACTGCTCAATTGCCCCCAATGAAGCGGTACGTTTTGGCAGGGCCTCCGGGATGATATCGCCGTTTTCCAGCTGCTGAATAAAGCGCGGGAAACGGTTTACGCCGTGTGAGTAGACCCCTGACTCGGTGGTGCGAGCGAACATTTCTGCACAGGCATCGGCAGTTTCAGCCGCCACGCCGCGTGCCAGCAGGACACGGGTAAACTCATTTTTAAGGTCAGAAAAACTCAATAACATACGTTTTCTCCATTACATCTTATGTTTCACATAGTGGAATGTGATTCCACTAAATAGTGTCCGGTTGCAAAAACACGCCGGCAGGACCGGTGCGTGTCGGTGTGATTCTGGTTTATCCCTGAAGGCGGGATGGGGTGAAGGTCACCCGGTACAGCGATGTCGTCGCCGTAATAAAAAGCGCATTCCCGTCGGGGCCACCAAAGGTGCAGTTAGAGACGCGCTCGGGGACCGCAATGGTGTCCAGTAATTCGCCTGCGGCGGAGAAAATCAAAATCCCCGTCTCGCAGCTGCAGTAAATATTCCCGTCCTGGTCGACGCAGAATCCGTCCGGAATACCCGGTTTGACCTGGGTGACGACGTGGGAAAATAGCGCGTTATCGCCTTCAAGACGGTAAGCACGAATTTCCCGGCGACCCTGGCTCGGAAAATCAATAACCGACATATCTGCCACGTATAGCCATTTATCATCTGGCGAAAAGGCCAGCCCGTTGGGGCGCTGGGTATCGCTGATGGCAATAGCGACCTGGTGACGCGCTTCATCAAAGCGATAGACGTAGCAGCCAATGACCTGACTGGCGGCGCGATAGCCCTCTTCGTCACTGACGATGCCGTAGGGCGGATCGGTAAACCAAATCGACCCGTCCTGGCGCACCGCGATATCGTTAGGGGAGTTAAAACGCAGCCCATCGACTTTATCCACCAGTAGGGTGTGATTGCCAGCGGCGTCGGTGCGGCTGATCCCGCGCCGACCGTGCTCGCAGGTTAACAAGCGCCCTTGTAAGTCCCGCGCGTTGCCGTTGGCAAAGTGGGATTCGGCACGAAACACGCTGACGCCATTTTGCCCATCCCAACGGAACATTCTGTTGCCTTTCACATCGCTGAAAATCAGGCACTGCTGGTCTGCCAGCCACACCGGGCCTTCCGCCCAGATCGCCGGTGAGCACAGGCGTTCAATACTTCCCGTGACGACTAACATTTCACTTCACGCCCCAGATGGCTTTGTAGCGATCGCGATAATGGTTGTCCGGGTCGAATTCGTTGTTCTGGCCGCCATCGGCGGCGATGTTCTCTTTGGTTACCAGATGCGCCGGGGTGACATAACCAGACGGCGCTTTGCCCGCGAAGGCGCGGTTAAATTCATCCAGCAGCTGCCAGCCGTGCAGTTTCAACGGTTCTGGTACGGTTGCGATCTGCGCTTTGCCTTCACGCACGCGCTGGTAGGCGGTGACGGAACCGTCGCCAGCGGAGATGTTGTACGGTGGTTTATCTCCGCTGCCTTTGCCCGCGGTTTGCAGGGCAGGGGCCATAAAGTCGAAGTACAGGTCGTTAATCGCCAGCGAGTATTCGAATTTATCGCCATATTTTTGGATCAGGCTGTAGGTCATGCCCGGCATGCGGTTGGAGGTATCGGCCAGCGGGGTATCGATAAACTCCACCACCTGGCAACCGCTGCACTGCTCAATCACCTTCTTCATCGCGTTGGCTTTATCCAGCGCGATTTGGTACAGCGAGTCGGTGAAAATCAGCACCCTGGCGGTGCCGTTGGATTTCGCCACCGCATACAGCGCCGCCATACGCGAGACTTCATTCGAGTCGGAGGTCACGTTGTAGAAAATGTTGTAAGCCGGAACCGGGCCAGGCGCGGGAACCGCGTGCCATGCGGTCAGCACGATGCCCTCTTTCACGGCTTTTTTCAGCGGAATTTTGGCGACGTTCGGGTTCCAGCCGCCAATGACGATACCGTCCGGTTTACGGGCGATCGCCTGGTTTAGCGCCGCCAGTTGATCTTTCACCGAACCTGCACCATCCAGTACATCCAGCTGCCAGCCTGCGGCTTTCACCGCTTCCTCCAGCCCTTCTTTAACGCCCAGCACGCCGCCGTTTTTCATGTCCGAGGCGATGAAAATGATCTTCTTATTCGGCTGCAGCGCCGGACCTTGGGTTGGGCCGTCCCATGTGGTGACTGGTGCGGTCGCTTTGGCAATCGCCGTTTTCGCTTGCTGAACAAAGGCATCGTCGGCGAGGCTGAAACCACTTGCCATCATCAACCCGGCAGCCAGACAGCACTGAACTATTTTTTTATTCATTTTCAGTTCCTTACGCGAGAGTCATTGGGTAACGGAGGAGCCTGATGCTGGCGATTGTGCCCGCTGCACCAGTTTTTTATTTAATGCCCGACGGCGTTGGGCGTAGCCTGCCAGGGTAATCGACAGCAGCAGCGTCGCGCCGTTAAACAGTGGTTCGACCCAAAACGCACCGCCGAACTGCTGGATACCCGCAATCCCTATCGCCAGCACCGCAATACCGACCACCGTGCCCCAGACGTTCACCCGGCCAGGACGAATGGTGGTGCTGCCAAGGAAGGCACCCACCAGAGCCGGGAGCAGATAATCCATTCCGACGCTGGCCTGGCCCACACCCTGCTCGGCGGCGATGATCACCCCGGTAAAGCCGGTTAAGGTGCTGGAAGTCATAAATGCCCCGATGATGTAACGATTAACGGAAATGCCGTTGAGCGCTGCGGCGACGGGGTTGCCGCCCACCGCATACATGCAGCGACCAATCGGGGTATGTTCGGTGATGATCCACAGCACCACGGCGGCAAAAAGGACGTAGAAGGCCACCACCGGAATGCCGAACAGGTCGGAGTGATGCAGGGCGATAAAGGCGTCCGGTAAGTCCCCGACGATCTGCCGGCCGCCAGAGTGCCAGAGCGCGATGGCGTACAGCACCGTGCCAGAACCCAGGGTCGCAACAAAGCTGTCGATATCCGCCAGCGCCACCAGAATACCGTTCAGCAAACCGTAGAGCGCAGAGAGCACCAGCACGATCGCCACAGCGACGGGCCAGGAGAAACCATATTCAACCTGTAAAGTAATGGCGAGGATGTGCCAGAGCACGATGCCGAAGCCGACGTTCAGGTCGATTTTGCCAACAATCATCGGGATGGTTGCTGCCAGCGCCAGCAGGGCAATTTTCGATTTGCTATCGAGAATGGCCTGCAGCGTCAAAAGGGAAGCAAACGAAGGCGTTGTCAGTGAAAAAACGATAACCAGCACCACGCAGATCGCGGGTAAACCGTAACGCGTGGTCAATTGTCCAAGCCAGGTAGCCGCACCGTGTTCATGAAGTGATACGCGTGATTCCAGGGCCGTCGATTTCATTGATGTTTTAGCCATAACGCACTCCGACTTAATGTATGGTGCCGCTGCCTGATGCCAGCTCAAGCAATCTGGCAAAGGTGACATCCTGGTTGAGAAGTTCGCCGACGATCTGCCCGCGGTTAAACACCAATGCCCGGTTACAGATGTGCGCTACCTCTTCCAGGTCGTTGGAGATGACCAGAATGGCAACGCCGTTTTGCAGCGCCTGATTGAGTAAATCGTAAATTTCTGCGCGTGCGCCTACATCAACGCCAGCAGAAGGATCTTCCAGGATGAGCAGCGGGGCATTGAGCGAGAGCCAGCGTGCCATGACTACTTTTTGCTGGTTGCCGCCCGACAGCGCACTGATTTCAATATTTATCTGCGCAGGGCGCACGTCGAACTGGCGGATTTTCTCCCAGCTCAGCGGCGCTTCGCTTTTTTCGTTATAGCGGGAAAACAGCGCATGGCCGTGTTTACAAGGGTTCATAAACAGGTTTTCACGCACCATCATGCCCGGAATCAGGCTTTCATGAAGACGGTCGCCGGCGACAAAAGAGATGCCTGCGGACATTGCTTCCCCTGGTGTTGTCGCCGTAAACGGCACGCCACTTAACGTGATTTGTCCACTCTCCTGCGGCCTGCAGGCAAACAGTAAACGTCCAATCTCTTCCTGACCGGCGCCCCGCAGACCGGCGAGTGCCACCATCTCACCGGCACGCAGCTCAAAGGAGACCGGCCCGGTATCGCCCACTTTGACGTTGTCCATTTTCAACAGCACCGGCGCGCTGGCATCGGGTAAGGCCTGACGCCGATCGCCGCCGAGGCTTTCGCCCACAATCAGTTCGACCAGACCACGCAGGCTATAGCGAGCGATATCGCCGCCCCCGGCGTAGCAGCCGTCGCGCATCGCGCAAACGGTATCCGCCATCTCCATCACCTCATCCAGGCGGTGGGTGATGTAAATCATGCCAACCTGCTTCTCGCGCAGGATGTTCATCACGCGGAACAGGTGGCGGACATCGTCGGCAGGCAGCGAGGCTGTCGGTTCATCGAGCACCAGCACCGAGGCGTCAACTGCCACCGCGCGGGCAATCGCCAGCAGGGATTTTTCGGTGCGGGAAAGGTCAAACACGCGGTCATCCGGGTCGAGCTGAATGCCGATATCTTCCAGCGCTTTTTGCGCCTGGCGTTTGGTGGCCGCCCAGTCAATCAGGCCGAAGCGACGGGGGAAACCCATCACCAGCGCCATGTTTTCGGCGACGGTCATCCACTCTACCAGGCCTAAATCCTGATGAATAAAGGCGATAGGCTGTTCGTTACCCTGACGTAACGCGGCGGCGGAATCCACCGGCTGACCGCGAAACAGGATCTCGCCACCATCGCGGGAATAGACGCCCGCCAGCACCTTAATCAGCGTCGATTTACCGGCACCGTTTTCTCCCAGCAGTGCCACAACCTGGCCCGGATAAATATCCAGACTGACGTTATTGACTGCCACATTTCCACCAAAGCGCTTGATAATGTGGCGCATGGATAACAACGGAGACAACACTGCTGCTTCTGCCATTTAAGGTGACCTCCCGCCGTGTGGGAAAGAACGTTTTGCACGCTATAAATTTCACTATGCGAAATCTGATTTCAAATATATCGATCATGATTTCACAAAGCAATCGAAGAGGTTGTTTTTGAAATTCAATAAAATCAGTCAATTACAAAATTTCTGTTCAGATCGTGAAGTGAAACACACTTTGCGCTACCATCAGTGCGGGTCGAAAAGGGGAGCTGACGCGATGGACACAAAAGAGAGAGAAATGACGCAAGACAAAGAAAGGCCTGCGGGAAGCCAGAGCCTGTTCCGCGGGTTGATGCTGATTGAAATCCTCAGTAACTATCCGAACGGTTGCCCGCTGGCGCACCTTTCGGAGCTGGCGGGTCTGAACAAAAGCACCGTCCATCGCCTGTTGCAGGGGCTACAATCCTGCGGCTATGTGACGCCCGCACCCGCTGCCGGTAGCTATCGGCTGACCACCAAGTTCATTGCGGTGGGGCAAAAGGCGCTCTCCTCGCTGAATATCATCCACGTTGCCGCGCCGCACCTCGAGACGTTGAACCTGGTTACCGGCGAAACGGTGAACTTCTCCAGTCGGGAAGATGACCACGCCATCCTGATTTACAAGCTGGAACCCACCACCGGGATGCTGCGCACGCGGGCCTATATCGGCCAGCATATGCCGCTGTACTGCTCGGCGATGGGCAAGATCTACATGGCCTTTGGGCACCCTGACTATGTCGAGAACTACTGGGACACTCACCAGGATATTATTCAACCACTGACCCGAAATACCATCACCGGGCTGCCCGCAATGCATGATGAGCTGGCGCAGATCCGCGAGCGCAATATGGCGATGGACCGGGAAGAGAACGAACTAGGCGTCTCCTGTCTGGCGGTCCCGGTGTTTGATATCCATCGTCGGGTGCCTTATGCAATTTCTATCTCCCTGTCGACCTCGCGCCTGAAGCAGGTGGGCGAAAAGAACTTGCTGAAACCGCTGCGCGATACCGCAGAGGCGATTTCACGTGAGCTGGGTTTTGCCGTACGGGAAAGCTAAGGCAGATGACCAAATTCCGCTGACGTAACGGAAAAAAAACCGCTGACTCCATTCAGGATCAAGGCGCGCAGGAGGATATTTCTGGCACGCTGCCGTTTTATCCCCAATGGAGCAGTGGATGAACCGTTTTATCATCGCCGATGCGCAGAAGTGTATTGGCTGCCGTACCTGTGAAGTGGCCTGCGTGGTCTCCCATCAGCACGACCAAAGTTGTTCGACGGTTTCTGCGACTCAGTTTGCGCCACGCATTCGCGTGGTGAAAAGCGATGCGCTGTCTACGGCCACCCTGTGCCGGCAATGTGAAGACGCCCCCTGTGCCAATGTCTGTCCGGTTGAGGCTATCCAGCGCGACCGTGGGGTCTGGCGCGTCGACCAGCGGCGCTGTATCGGCTGTAAAAGCTGTATGGTGGCCTGCCCGTACGGGGCGATGAGCGTGATGATGACCGGGGAAGGGGTGCAGGCGCTGAAATGCGATTTATGCAGCCACACCGACGAAGGCCCGGCCTGCGTGGCGGCCTGTCCGACCCAGGCGCTGCGCTGCATGGAACCGATCGAGCTGGAAAGACTTAGCGCCGAGCGTCGCCAGCGCATGGCGCTGGCGATGTAGCGATGATGCTTGCGGCGTGTTCCCCGGAAGCGGCGCTGGCGCGCCTCTCCGGGCTACGGGTTGGCCGATGGCGATGAGCCGGTTACGCGGCGCCCTGTTCACTCCAGGCGCGCTCAATCTCTTCGGCGAGGATTTTCACTCCCGCTTCGATTTTTTCCGGGTCCGGTACGTAGTTCATACGCATACATTGATGGGTGTGCGGCCAGGGTTTATCCAGCCCCGGGAAGAAGTAATCGCCCGGCACCATCAGCACGCCACGCTTTTTCAAACGCTGATACAGCAGCTCGGTGGAGATCGGCAGATCTTTAAACCACAGCCAAAGGAAAATCGCCCCTTCCGGCTTATGGATCAGGCAGCGTTCTTCGGAAAGATAGCGGCGAATGGTGGCGATCGTCTCCTGTACGCGCTGGTAATAGAACGGCTTAATCACCGTTTCTGACAGCCGCAGCAGGTCATGGCGTTTGATCATTTCACACATCATCGCCGGGCCCATTCCGCCTGGTGCCAGGCTGATAATCCCGTTCATATTGCTGATGGCGGTGATGATCTTTTCATTGGCGATGATGATGCCGCAGCGGCTGCCCGGCAGCCCCAGTTTTGACAGGCTCATGCACAGCACGATATTGGGGTTCCACAGCGGTCTGGCATCGCTGAAGATAATGCCCGGGAACGGCACGCCATAGGCGTTATCAATGACCAGCGGCACTCCGTGCTGATGGGCCAGCGCATCGAGCTTAATCAGCTCTTCATCGGTGATGACGTTGCCGGTGGGGTTGGTCGGGCGAGAGACGCAAATCATGCCGGTCTCTTCGGTTATCTGCAGGTGCTCGAAATCAACGTGGTATTTAAACTGGCCTTCCGGCAGCAGTTCGATATTCGGCCTGGTGGCAACAAACAGATCCTCTTCGAGGCCCGAGTCAGCGTAGCCGATATACTCCGGCGTCAGCGGGAACAGGACTTTACGGGTGGTGCCATCCGCACGGCGCCCGGCAAAGAGGTTAAATAAGTAGAAAAATGCACTCTGACTGCCATTTGTTAGTGCAATATTCTGTGGTTCAATCTCCCAGCCCAGTTCGTCCCGCAGCATCTCCGCCAGCAGAGTCAGCAGCTCGCTTTTCCCCTGCGGGCCGTCGTAATTGCAAAGCGCATCAAGGGCTTTGCCGTTGCTCAGCATATCGGCCAGCAGATTGTTGAAGTAGTCGTTCATCTCTGGGATCTGTGCGGGATTGCCGCCGCCCAGCATGATGGCACCTGGCGTGCGCAGGCCGTCATTGAGGTCTTCCATCAAGCGGGTAATGCCCGAATGACGGGTGAATTTGTCGCCGAAAAGTGAAAATGTCATCGCGGATAATCTATCGGTCTTCCTGGAAAGTGGGTAACCATAACGCCAGCGTTAGCGCGGTGCAAATCGGCAGGAGTGACAAAGATATTGTGATTATTCTTTTATTGTTTTGTTTTACAGTTATTTGTTCTGTTAAGGCTCCGCCGGGAACGGAGGAGCCTTCAGAAGGCGGGTTAGCGCTGGCCTGCCCACACCACCATGACTTTGTCATCGCCGCTTTCGCGGGTGAAGCCGTAGCCCTGCGGCATCGAGAGCGTGGTCTGTTTACCCATGCCAATCGCCGGGTGGCGGGCGCGGAACTGGCCGAGCTTCTGCCAGTGGCTGACGCTGAGGGCGGCTTTACCCTCGACATCCTGCCAGTTCATATCGGAACGGGTTCCCTGCAGCGGATCGGATCCGGTAGGGCCAAACGGCCTGGCAGATTCATCGCCGTAGAAGATCTGTACCGCTCCTGGCGCCAGTAGCAGCAGCTCCGCCGCCGACGAGCCGCCTTCACGGAACAGGCGGGTATCGTGGGAGGAGAGGTAGCTCAGGACGTTAAAGGTCTGCAGTTTATCCGCCATCTGCTGCCAGGTCAGGTCAATCCCGGAGAGGCAGCCTGACGCCTTCGCCGCCTGGTCCTGATAGTCGAAGTTAATCATCGCATCAAAGCCGTGGCGGTAGTAATCGCTCTGCATCACGCCGTGGCCCCAGGCTTCGCCGGTCATCCAGAACGGGGCGTTATCCAGCGCTTTGTCCGGGTTGGCCTGTTTCCATTCCGCCAGCGCCGCGGTGGCCTGAGTTTTCAACTGTTGCCATGCGGCCTGTTCAACGTGCTTAGCGGTATCAACCCGGAAGCCGTCGATGCCATAGTCACGTACCCACTGACTCAGCCAGTGGGTCAGATAATCGCGCGGCGTGTAGCCGGGGATCGCTTTTGCCGCAGTGTCCGGCTTCTGTTGATAGAAGTTTGGCAGCCCGGAGGCGGTGGTCGATTCGGTTTTCAGGTCCGGCAGGAAGGCCAACGACATGGTCAGATCGTCAAAGCCGGGGTTGTCGTAGTCGCCAATATCGGTGCGGATCCACTTTTTCCCCCACCATTTTTCCCAGCCGGCTTTATCGCTGAAGTTGATGTAGTCGTTAAAGCTGTGCCAGCTCTGGCCAGGACCGGGTTTCCAGTCGGTCCAGTGTTGCCCAAGCGTCTTTTTCAGCTCGTCGCCTTGCAGGTACAGGGAGCCGAATTTGAACTCCTGCATGTCGGCAAGCGTGGCGTAGCCGATATGGTTCATCACCACGTCGAACAGAATGCGAATACCGCGTTTGTGGGCCTCATCGACCAGGCGGCGTAAATCTGCCTCGGTGCCCATGTTGGCATCCAGCTTAGTCCAGTCCTGGGCGTAGTAGCCGTGATAAGCGTAATGGGGGAAATCGCCCTTGGTTCCGCCGCCGACCCAGCCGTGTATTTGCTCCAGCGGCGAGCTTATCCACAGCGCGTTAACGCCTAATGTTTTCAGATAATCCAGTTTACTGGTTAGCCCCTGCAGGTCGCCACCGTGGAAGGTGCCAATTTCCTGCATGCCGTCTTTGTGGCGCCCGTAGCTGTTGTCGTTCGCCGGATTGCCGTTTACAAAGCGATCGGTCAGGACAAAATAGACGGTGGCGTTATGCCAGTTGAAAGGGGCATCGGCGGCGGTTTTTGCCTGCTCGAGCAGCAGTAAGCCGTTGCTGTTAGGGGCCGGCTGCAGGGTGATTTTGCCGCCGCTGACCGTGGCGATGTTGCCGCTGTAGAAATCACGGACCTGGCTGCCTTCGGCAAAGGTTTTGCTGACATCCAGCGTCAGCGGCTTGCCGTCCCATTTAGGGCACTGGCGCAGCGGCGTGGCCGATGCCGTCGCCGGCTCTTTTTCCTCCAGCGAGATCATCAGCGTCGGCGTACCTGAACGGGTGTCCACCGCCAGGGTGTACAGACCTTCGCGGAATACCCGCCACTGTGCAGGGGTCCCGTGGCAGGGTTCCATCGACAGCATCTGGTTGAGTTTTATGGCTCCGGCGGGCTGCCAGCACTGTTGGTCAAAATTAATCTGCAAAGGACGTGTACCCTTCGCCACCTCATTTTGACTGATAAATCGGCCGCTGCCCTCTTCGGTGAAGGCAGGAAAATCAGTGGTGGTCCAGGCGGCGAACGCCATCCCAGGCAACAACAACGATGCAAGCGCAGCGAGTTTCATTCCGGAGTCCTGTGAGCGGTTTTTGTCTAGTGTGCCCGGCAAATTCAGGGATGAACTCATCCCGTAGAGGCTTTTGCAGGGATGACGAAAAGGGGTGAGTGACAGAGGTCAAAAAATAGACAAAAAATGAGACGGCGCTAGCATTTTCGTACCCTCGTAACGGCACCGAAACCGATTTCAGATGACAGCATTTAGGAATTGGACTATTTCTGTTAGTGCTCTCACTGGGTATTTTTGATACTATTCGCGACTCAATTAACGTTTTTTTGCGTAAAACAAGGTGTTGGAATGATTAAATCCGACCAGGAGATCTAATGATATCGATTCCCATGCGACGATATGGGGCGGCGATACTCATGTTACTTACCTGCATATTTTCAGGTAGTGTGTTGGCAACAACCCACACAGCAACAACGAGTCATAAAGCCTCAAAAGTTACAAAAAGTAGTCAAGTTAAGGTAAGCAGTAAACAAGAGTATTCTCGCAATAGTGTAAAGAGCAGTTCACTTCCTGATTTGCGAAAATACCCTTCCGGGACACCAAGGAAAAAAGCGTTTCTCCGGACGGTAATGCCTTATATTACTAAACAAAATCAGGTGATTACCGCCGATCGCAACTGGCTTGTTACTAAGCAGTACGACTCGCGCTGGTCACCGACAGAGCGTTCACGCCTGAAGGACATTGCGTCACGCTATAAAGTGAAATGGTCTGGTAATACCCGACACATTCCATGGAACACGCTGATGGAACGCGTTGATATCATTCCGAACAGTATGGTCGCGACGATGGCGGCAGCGGAAAGCGGTTGGGGCACGTCCAAACTGGCGCGTGTGAACAACAACCTGTTTGGTATGAAATGCGGCGGCGGTAACTGCCAGGGTGCCATGAAAGGCTATTCGCAGTTTGATTCTGTAGAGCAGTCGGTTCAGGCTTACGTGACTAACCTGAACACGCACCCGGCGTACAAATCCTTCCGCAAATCCCGCGCGCAGCTGCGTAAAACGGATCAGGAAGTGACGGCCAGCACCATGATTCATAAGCTGAAGGGCTATTCGACCAAAGGGTCGAGCTACAACAACTATCTCTTCGCGATGTATCAGGACAATCAGCGCTTAATCGCTGCTCATATGTAATTGAAAATGCCCGGTGCGTAAGCCCGGGCATTTTTGTTTCTGCACTTTTCCTTGCGACTGCCCTACATCATCACTTCACTGTGCCGGTCCCGGTACTCCTTCGGCGTGACGTCGTACTCTTTCTTAAATACCGAATAGAAATATTGCAGTGACGGATAGCCGCACATCTGTGAGATTTCGTTAATCGACAGCGTGGTGGAGACCAGCAGGCTGCGGGCCTTTTCTAACTTCTCGCTATGAATGATGCTGTGAATCGTATCGCCCACCTCCTCTTTAAAGCGCTTCTCGAGGTTGGAGCGGGAGATGCCGACAGCATCCAGTACCTGTTCGACCTTAATGCCTTTGCAGGCGTTATTGCGGATGTAGTGCATTGCCTGAATAACCGAGGGATCGCTCAATGAGCGATAGTCCGTTGAACGGCGCTCTACGACCCGCATGGGCGCAACCAGCCGGCGCTGAAGCGGCAGCGGCTCATTATCCAGCAGGCGATGCAGCAGTTTTGCCGCCTGGTAGCCCATCTGGCGGGTTCCCTGGGCCACTGAGGAGAGCGCGACGCGCGACAGGTAACGGGTCAGCTCTTCGTTATCAATCCCAATAACGCACAGCTTCTCTGGTACCGGAATATGCAGCAGTTCGCAGGCTTGTAACACATGGCGGGCCCGGGCGTCGGTCACCGCGATAATGCCGGTTTGCGGGGGCAGCGTCTGTAGCCAGTCGGCCAGGCGGTTCTGGGCGTGCTGCCAGTTTTCCGGTGCGGTCTCCAGCCCCTGATAGACCACACCGCGATATTTCTCTTTCGCGACCAGCTGACAGAACGCATGCTCGCGCTCCACCGCCCAGCGCTTGCCGCTGGAGGTCGGCAGGCCGTAGAACGCGAAACGCTGCACGCCTTTTTCTTTCAAATGCAGAAAGGCGCTCTCAACCAGCGCGGCGTTATCCGTCGCGATATAGTGCACCGGAGGATAGTCGTCGGGATGGTGATAGGATCCGCCTACGCCGATAATCGGGACCTCGACCCCCGCGAGCAGTTTTTCAATTTCCGGATCGTCATAATCGGCAATAACGCCGTCGCCCAACCACTCCCTGATGTTCTCAATTCGCGCCCGAAAATCCTCTTCAATGAAGATGTCCCATTCCTGTTGCGATGCCTGTAAATATTCACCAACCCCTTCGACAACCTGCCGGTCATAGGCTTTGTTGGCATTGAACAGCAGCGTAATACGGTGGCGCTTTGCAAACATAGTGTTGTTCCCTGGTCTCTCTGACTGGCCATACAATACCGGCCAATGCCCGAATCATGACAAGCGTCTTATGCGCAAATCTGGTGGTAGCGCAAAAAATTCGGGCATTATTTTCTTAACGGGCCTATCCGCGACGTTTAGTTGCTGAATCCATCCATACCGCCAGCAACAAAATGGCGCCTTTGACGATGTACTGCCAGAAGGTCGCGACGTCCATCATGCTCATGCCGTTATCCAGCGCCGACATAATAAAGGCCCCCATGACCGCCCCGGCGACGCTCCCGACGCCGCCAGCCAGGCTGGTACCGCCGATCACGCAGGCGGCGATGGCGTCCAGTTCGGCAATGTTTCCGGCGGAAGGTGAGCCGGCCCCCAGACGTGAGCTCAGAATCAGACCGGCGATAGCCACCATCAGGCCATTGATAGCAAAGACGGCCAGTTTGGTGCGCTCGACGCTGATACCGGACAGACGAGCGGCCTCCAGGTTACCGCCAATGGCGTAGATCCGGCGGCCAAACGCGGTGCGGGTCGCCATAAACATGCCCGCCAGCAGCAGGGCCGCCAGAATCAGCACCGGCGTCGGGACGCCGCGATAATCGTTTAATAACCAGATGGCGCCTAACACGATAACCGCGGTAATGCTCTGACGCGCCACCGTTGAGGTGGGGGCCGGCGTGGTTAACCCCAGCGACTGGCGACGCAGGCGACCGCGCCACTGCCAGACAATAAAGGCTGCCATGCCAACCACCCCGATACCGAAGCCCAGGCCATCGGGCAGATAGCTTTGGCCAATTTGCGACATCGCCGGGCTGGTGGGGGAGACGGTGGTGCCGTTGGTGATACCGATCAGAATACCGCGGAACGCCAGCATCCCGGCGAGGGTCACGATAAACGACGGGACTTTGCGATAGGCAACCCACCAACCGTTCCAGGCGCCCAGCAGCAGCCCCATGACCAGCGTGACCACGATGGTCAGCGGCAGCGGCCAGCCAAGCCAGACGTCAAAAATCGCTGCCGCACCGCCGAGCAAGCCCATCATGGAGCCCACGGAGAGGTCGATCTCCGCCGAAATAATCACGAAGACCATGCCGACCGCCAGAATCCCGGTGATCGCCGTCTGCCGTAGCAGGTTGGAAATATTACGTGCGCTTAAATAGGCGCCTTCGGTGGCCCAGGTGAAGAACAGCATGATCACCACAATCGCGGCGAGCATGACGAAAACCTGTAGGTTCAGTCCCTTGAGTCCAGGCAGACCAGCAGGGGCGGGCGGGATAACTTTAATCTCAGACGACGTGTTTTTCGACATGGGGTTCGCTCCTCAGCGCGGCTTCCATCACCTGTTCCTGGGTCAGATCGTGGTTGACTAAATTGGCTTTCAGCTTGCCTTCATGCATCACCAGCACCCGATCGCTTAACCCCAGCACCTCGGGGAGTTCGGATGAGATGACAATAACGGCGATACCTTGCTGCACCAGTTGATTAATCAGTTTGTAGATTTCGTATTTCGCGCCGATATCGATGCCGCGGGTTGGCTCATCGAGGATCAGGATGCGTGGGTTCAGCAACAGGCAGCGGGCCAGAATCGCTTTCTGCTGGTTTCCGCCGCTCAGACGGCCGATGGCCAGCTCCGACGAGGAAGTTTTGATTTTCAGCCGCTGGATGGATTGCTGAATGCAGTGCTGTTCGGCGGCATCATCCAGGCTGCTCAGCGGGCCGGTAAACTGGTCTAACGCCGCCAGGGTGATGTTCTTCCCGACCGCCATTACCGGAACGATGCCATCTTTCTTGCGATCCTCCGGCACCATGGCAATACCGTGGGCGATGGCCTGCTGGCAGTGGTGAATGGCAACCTGTTGCCCGTCAATGAAAATGTCTCCCTGCCAGCGCCCCGGCCAGACGCCAAACAGGCATTGCACGGCCTCGGTGCGCCCGGCACCGACCAGCCCGGCAATGCCAAGAATTTCGCCTTTATGCAGAGAGAAGGAAACATCGTTGACCCGCTTGATGTGGCGATTCACCGGGTGCCATGCGGTTAAATGCTCGACGCGTAGAATTTCGTCGCCGCGCTCGTGTGGTTCGTTGGGGTAAAGGGCGGTGAGTTCGCGGCCCACCATCATGGTGATCACGTCATCTTCATTCATACCGCTGGCGTCACGGGTGCCAATATGCTGACCGTCGCGAATGACGCAGATGGTGTCGGAGATGGCCTTCACCTCATTCAGCTTGTGGGAGATATAAATACAGGCGATCCCGTGAGCCTGGAGATCGCGAATGATATTCAGCAGAATCGCCGTTTCCTGCTCGGTTAATGACGCCGTCGGTTCATCGAGGATTAATAAGCGGACCTGCTTATTGAGCGCTTTAGCAATTTCAACCAGTTGCTGTTGACCAAGGCCTAAATCGCCGACGCGGGTATCAGGTGAAATGGCTAAATTAACCTGGGCCAGCAGTTTCTGACAGCGCAGGGTCATGGTTTCATAATCGAGAAAACCATGGCGGGATATTTCCGCACCAAGAAAAATATTCTCCAGGACGCTCAGGTGTTTCACCAGCGCGAGTTCCTGATGAATAATGGCAATCCCTTTGCGTTCGGTGTCACGAATATGGTGAGGGGTGATCGTTTCACCGGCAAAAACAATCTCCCCCTGATAGCTACCGTGGGGATAAATGCCGCACAAGACTTTCATCAGGGTGGATTTACCCGAGCCATTTTCACCACATAAAGAGACAATTTCCCCGGCATTGAGCCGCAAGCTGATATTATCCAGCGCTTTGACGGTGCCGAAGGATTTGGTGATGTTTTTCATTTCGAGTAACCAGGACATAGATGCTCCGCATAAGCGATATCCGGCTGGACAGAAATAACGCCCCGGCAGGGGCGTCGGGGGTTATAATTCGCTTTTTTTGTGGAACCCGTCTTTAATCACCGTTTGTTCGATGTTGTCTTTATTCACTTCAACCGGGGTTAACAGCCGGGCCGGGACATCTTTCAGCCCGTTATTCAGCGTGGTATCGGCCTTCGGTTGCTTATCGTTGCCTAACTCAACGGCAATCTCCGCCGCGGTTGTGGCCAGGGTCGTGATCGGTTTGTAGACGGTCATCGTCTGGGTACCGGCAATGATACGTTTCACGCCGGCAAGGTCGGCATCCTGACCGGATATCGCCACTTTGCCTGCCAGGCCCTGGGCGCTTAATGCCTGAATGGCGCCGCCGGCGGTGGCGTCATTAGACGCGACGACCGCATCAATTTTGTTATTGTTGGCGGTGAGCGCATTTTCCATAATTTTCAGCGCATTTTCCGGTAGCCAGCCGTCAACCCACTGGTCGCCGACAATTTTAATTTTGCCTTCATCGATATACGGCTTGAGGACTTTCATCTGCCCGGCACGGAACAGTTTGGCGTTGTTATCGACCGGAGATCCGCCCATCAGGAAATAATTCCCCTGCGGGGTTTTATCCACCAGGCTCTGGGCCTGCATTTCGCCGACTTTTTCGTTATCAAATGAAATATAGAAATCGATATCGGCGTTGTTGATCAGGCGGTCGTAAGCCAGGACTTTAATCCCTTCCTGTTTCGCTTCTTTAATAACATTACTTAATACCTGACCGTTGTAGGGAATAATAACCAGAACATCAACGCCGCGGTTTATCATATTTTCGATTTGCGACATTTGTGTTTCTTCATTACCATTGGCGGACTGCACAAATACTTTCGCACCTAATGATTCGGCTTTGTTGACAAAAATATCACGATCTTTCTGCCAACGTTCAAGACGGAGATCGTCAATGGCCATGCCAATCTTAACTTCTTTAGCAATACCCGCCATGCTGGTGAGCAGGAGTGAAGCACAGAGCGTGAGGCAAAGGTTCTTTATCTTCATAATAATAACGCCTTTTTTGTAGGGTGCAGGATAAGACGAACGGGGTAAAGAAACGGCCTGATACTTAGTAGATTCTTAACAGCCAGAGGACTGCTGGCAATTATCTGTGCTTATTTTGCGGTTACGAAATTTCGTTTGTTTGCTGATTTATGACCACGATCTTATTTTTAAAAATGATGGTTTGCGCTATATCATTGATATGACTCTGAAGAGAAAATGACGGCGCGATTATTAATATTGCGTTATGGGATCTGGCGCACGTTTGTGGATTCTCTCAATGGTGGTGTGAAATAACGTAATTGAGGAAAGTAAAACAGCGATTCTATATTGAGGTCAGACGAATTACCCGCCGCATCTCTGAATATGGAGTTCATTATGCAGACCTATTTCGATCAACTCGATCGCGTTCGTTATGAAGGCCCGAAGACCACTAACCCGCTGGCATTCCGTCACTACAACCCGGATGAGCTGGTGTTGGGCAAACGTATGGAAGAGCATCTGCGGTTTGCCGCCTGCTACTGGCACACGTTCTGCTGGAACGGGGCCGATATGTTTGGCGTGGGCTCTTTTAACCGTCCGTGGCAGCAGCCGGGCGATGCGCTGGAAATGGCCAAACGTAAAGCCGATGTCGCCTTTGAGTTTTTCCACAAGCTGAACGTCCCCTATTACTGCTTCCACGATGTTGACGTCTCTCCGGAAGGCGCCTCGCTGAAAGAGTACCTGGAGAATTTCTCCCGGATGGTGGATGTGCTGGCGGCGAAGCAGGAACAAAGCGGCGTGAAGCTGCTGTGGGGCACGGCAAACTGCTTCACTAACCCGCGCTACGGTGCCGGGGCAGCGACTAATCCGGATCCGGAAGTCTTCAGCTGGGCGGCGACTCAGGTCGTGACCGCCATGGATGCGACCCACAAACTGGGCGGGGAAAACTATGTCCTGTGGGGCGGTCGTGAAGGTTACGAAACCCTGCTGAATACCGACCTGCGCCAGGAACGTGAGCAAATTGGTCGTTTCATGCAGCTGGTGGTTGAACACAAACATAAAATCGGTTTCCAGGGCACGCTGCTGATTGAACCTAAACCGCAGGAGCCGACCAAGCATCAGTACGATTACGATGCCTCTACCGTCTACGGCTTCCTTAAGCAGTTCGGCCTGGAAAAAGAGATCAAGCTGAATATTGAAGCTAACCACGCAACCCTGGCCGGCCATTCGTTCCACCACGAAATTGCCACCGCCATTGCGCTGGGGCTGTTCGGTTCCGTTGACGCTAACCGCGGCGACCCGCAGCTGGGCTGGGACACCGACCAGTTCCCGAACAGCGTGGAAGAGAATGCGTTGGTGATGTATGAAATCCTGAAAGCGGGCGGCTTTACCACCGGTGGGCTGAACTTTGATGCCAAAGTGCGTCGCCAGAGTACCGACAAATACGATCTGTTCTATGGTCATATTGGGGCGATGGATACCATGGCACTGTCGCTGAAAGTGGCGGCGCGTATGATTGAAGAGGGCGAGCTGGATAAGCGCGTCGCGAAACGCTACGCCGGCTGGAACGGCGATCTGGGCCAGCAAATCCTGTCCGGGAAAATGACCCTGACGGAGATCGCCCAGTACGCGGCGCAGCATAATCTGGCGCCGCAGCATCAGAGCGGCCATCAGGAACAGCTGGAGAATCTGGTTAACTATTATCTCTTTGATAAGTAATGATGACGCCCGGCTCTGCCGGGCGTTGCACTCGCATGCATGCACGCGCCACGGTTAGCCGTGGCGCGCGGTTAAGGAGAGTCCGTATGTACATCGGGATTGATTTAGGCACCTCGGGCGTGAAGGCCATTCTGCTCAATGAGCAGGGTGAGCTCCTGGCGTCGCACACCGCGCCCCTCAACGTATCGCGCCCACACCCGCTGTGGTCTGAACAAGACCCCGAGCACTGGTGGCAGGCGACAGACTGCGCCATGCAGGCGTTGGGCGCACAGCACGCTCTGCACGACGTCAAAGCCATCGGTATCGCCGGACAGATGCACGGTGCCACGTTGCTGGATAAACAGCAGCGGGTCCTGCGTCCGGCGATTCTGTGGAATGATGGTCGTAGCGGAGACGAGTGTGCCGAGCTGGAACAGGCCGTGGGGCGCTCGCGGCAGATTACCGGCAACCTGATGATGCCGGGCTTCACCGCGCCGAAATTACTCTGGGTTCAGCACCATGAACCTGAGGTTTTCCGTCAAGTTGATAAAGTTCTGTTGCCGAAAGATTACCTCCGTCTGCGGATGACCGGCGATTATGCCAGTGATATGTCTGATGCCGCCGGTACCCTGTGGATGGATGTCGAAAAACGCGACTGGAGCGACGAGATGCTCGCCGCCTGCGGCCTGAGTCGCGATAACATGCCCGCGCTGTTCGAGGGCTGTGAAGTGACGGGTACGCTGCGTGCCGAGGTCGCTCAGGCCTGGAATATGCCGCAGGCGTTGGTGGTGGCTGGTGGGGGCGATAACGCAGCCGGTGCGGTCGGCGTGGGGATGGCGGATGCGGGCCAGGCCATGCTCTCCCTGGGAACCTCCGGGGTCTATTTTGCGGTTAGCAACGGCTTTCTTAGCAAGCCTGAAAGCGCGGTGCACAGTTTTTGCCACGCCCTGCCGGGTCGCTGGCATTTGATGTCGGTGATGCTGAGTGCCGCTTCCTGCCTGGATTGGGCCGCAAAACTGACCGGCCTCGGCACGGTGCCTGCGTTGATAGCCGCGGCGGAATCGGCGAATGAGAATAGCGATACGGTCTGGTTTTTACCCTATCTCTCCGGTGAACGCACGCCGCACAACAACCCGCACGCCAAAGGCGTCTTTTTTGGTCTGACCCATCAGCACGGCCCGGCGGAACTGGCACGTGCGGTGCTGGAAGGGGTGGGTTATGCGCTGGCGGACGGCATGGATGTGGTACATGCCTGCGGCGTGAAACCGGAGCGTATTACCCTGATTGGCGGCGGAGCGCGCAGCCCCTGGTGGCGGCAGATGCTGGCGGATATCAGCGGCCAGCAGCTTGATTTTCGCACCGGCGGTGACGTCGGGCCAGCCCTTGGCGCCGCTCGCCTGGCGCAGCTGGCGCTGCATAAAGGTGTGGCGTTCTCCGACCTGCTGCCGCAATTGCCGCTGGAACAGGCGCACCGACCCGACGCTGAGCGTTTTGCCCGCTATGCGCCGCGCCGGGAAACCTTCCGGCAGATTTATCAACAGCTGCTGCCGCTGATGTCGTCATAATTCTGGGGAATTAGGTGACCAGACGTCGGGTATCCAGACGCTGTAGCAGTATCGACAGCAGCAGGCTGCCCGACAACGCCGCACCAAACACCCACAAAATATCCAGCAGCGGCCAGCGCGTTAGCGTCAGACCGCTGGCCCGTAGCGCATGGATAAGCAACGCATGAAAGCCGTAGATCCCCAGCGAGTGGCGGGCAATCAGGGCCAGCAAAGGGATCTTGCGCTGATTCAGCGTATTTTTCACTAGCGTAAACAGGGCTATCGCGCAGATAAACACCGCCGGTCCGCAGTATAAATACCAGGTATCGCCGAAGTCGCCCCGCCACGACAGCTCGTGCAGGGTCCCGCGTGAAATCACCCAGATCGCCGTGGCAACAAGCCCGGCGCACAGCAGCGTGAGCCATTTTTTCTCCGTCTCCATCATGCCTATTGCCCGGCCCAGCACGCCATACAGGACGTAGTAAAACGTATCGCCGTTGATGTAGAGGTTGAGCGGCAGCCATTCGATGCCGCCGGCTTTGATCGACACCATGTTGGGGTTCGCCAGCAGGCCGATGACCAGCATCAGGGCCAGCAACATTTTGGCTGACACCTGTTTCACCTGCAGCAGCGGAGAAAGCAGGTAAATGACAATGATCGCGAAGAAGAACCACAGGTGGTAGAACACCGGCTTTTGCAGCAGATTCTTCAGCGACAGTAGTACGTTGATATGGGTGAACAAGGTGATGTAGAGCAGCGACAGCGCGCTATAGAACAGTACACACAGGACGATGCGCAGGAAATGCCGCGGCTGGGCGCTGCGTTCGCCGAAAAACAGATAGCCTGACATCATGAAAAACAGCGGGACGCTGGCCCGGGACGCGGAGTTAAGCAGGTTAGCGATATCCCAGTCCAGCAGGTTAATCGCATGGGGATGGGTGATGTACCAGGTGGTGCTGTGGATCATCACCACCATCATGCATGCAATACCGCGCAAATGTGTAATCCAGCGTATTTTTTCCTGCATCAGTGCCTCAGTTGCTCCTGCTTAAAGAGAGTCTGACTTCCCTTACCGGAGGGTGTCGCAATGGAATATTCCGAGTTTCCCGCAATACTCTTGTCGGGATGTGGAGAGATTCGCACAATGGTCCGGTGATTTCACGTAGCCTGCAAGATAACAATTTGCTAACAACACGGTTGGGAAAAATGGTGATGAAATATTTATTTTCTGGTCTGTTCGTGCTCCTGCTCGCGGGCTGCAGCCAGTCGCCAGCTCAGCCGGTGCAAAAAGCGCAGCGTGCGCGTATTACGCCGCAAATTACCCTTAATATGGAGCAACTGTGCAAGGATCAGGCCGCAAAACGCTATAGTACCGGAACCAGAATGGTTGACGTCAGCCGTTTTGAGCAGTTCCAGGGGAGCTACGAGCTCTCAGGCCTGACCTCGAAGAATGAGCACTTTATCTGTTCTTTTGACCCAGACGGGCAGTTTTTACATCTTTCTATGCGTTAAATCGGGCTTTGATGCCCCATGATGGCGCTAATTTCCGCAATTTTGTTTAAACAACACCGTTTCGTACTGTATATCTCGCATCCAGCGGGTATACTGATCCCTTCCTTTAAATCCACACGTATCCAGCACGAAATAATATGCAAAAGTTTGATACCAGGACCTTCCAGGGCCTGATCCTGACCTTACAGGATTACTGGGCTCGTCAGGGCTGCACCATTGTTCAACCACTGGACATGGAAGTCGGCGCCGGCACCTCTCACCCGATGACCTGCCTGCGTGCGCTAGGGCCGGAGCCGATGGCGACCGCCTATGTGCAGCCTTCCCGCCGTCCGACCGACGGTCGCTATGGCGAAAACCCGAACCGCTTACAGCACTATTACCAGTTCCAGGTGGTCATTAAGCCATCGCCGGACAACATTCAGGAGCTGTACCTTGGGTCTTTGAAAGAGCTGGGTATGGATCCGACCATTCATGACATTCGCTTCGTGGAAGACAACTGGGAAAACCCGACGCTGGGTGCCTGGGGTCTGGGCTGGGAAGTGTGGCTGAACGGCATGGAAGTGACGCAGTTCACTTACTTCCAGCAGGTGGGTGGCCTGGAATGCAAACCGGTTACCGGTGAGATCACCTACGGTCTGGAACGTCTGGCAATGTACATTCAGGGCGTAGACAGCGTTTATGACCTGGTCTGGAGCGACGGCCCGCTGGGTAAAACTACCTACGGCGACGTGTTCCATCAGAACGAAGTCGAGCAATCGACCTACAACTTTGAATACGCGGATGTCGACTTCCTGTTCTCCTGCTTCGAGCAGTATGAGAAAGAAGCACAGCAGCTGCTGGCGCTGGAAAACCCGCTGCCGCTGCCTGCCTACGAGCGTATTCTGAAGGCCGCCCATAGCTTCAACCTGCTGGATGCACGTAAAGCCATTTCCGTCACCGAGCGTCAGCGCTATATCCTGCGCATTCGCACCCTGACCAAAGCAGTGGCGGAAGCCTACTACGCTTCCCGTGAAGCCCTCGGCTTCCCGATGTGCAACAAAAATAAATAAGAGGCGGCCATGTCTGATAAAACTTTCCTGGTGGAAATCGGCACCGAAGAGCTGCCACCAAAAGCCCTGCGCAGCCTGGCTGAATCCTTTGCTGCGAATGTTACCGCGGAACTGGATGCTGCTGGCCTCGCCCACGGCGCCGTTGAATGGTTTGCTGCACCGCGTCGTCTGGCGCTGAAAGTGGCTAACCTGGCCGCGTCTCAGCCGGATCGTGAAGTTGAAAAACGCGGCCCGGCAGTCTCTGCGGCGTTTGATGCAGAAGGCAAACCGAGCAAAGCGGCCGAAGGCTGGGCGCGTGGTTGCGGGATCACCGTCGACCAGGCCGAGCGTCTGGCTACCGATAAAGGTGAATGGCTGTTGTATCGTGCGCATGTGACGGGCGAAAGCGCCGAAGCGCTGCTGCCAAACATGGTAGTAACCTCACTCGCGAAACTGCCGATCCCGAAACTGATGCGTTGGGGCGACTCTGACGTCCACTTCGTTCGTCCGGTCCACACCGTGACGCTGCTGCTGGGTGATAAAGTGATCCCGGCAACGATTCTGGGTATCGCGTCTGACCGCGTGATTCGTGGTCACCGCTTTATGGGCGAACCGGAATTCACCATCGACAATGCCGATCAGTATCCGCAGATTCTGCTGGAGCGCGGCAAAGTGGTGGCGGATTACGCAACGCGTAAAGCGATGATTAAAGCCGACGCAGAAGCCGCGGCGCAGAAGATTGGCGGTAAAGCCGATCTCAGCGAAAGCCTGCTGGAAGAGGTCACCTCGCTGGTCGAGTGGCCGGTAGTCCTGACGGCGAAATTCGAAGAAAAATTCCTCGCGGTACCGTCTGAAGCGCTGGTATACACCATGAAAGGTGACCAGAAGTACTTCCCGGTGTACGCCGAGGACGGCAAACTGCTGCCGAACTTTATCTTCGTGGCTAACATCGAATCTAAAGACCCGCAGCAGATCATCTCCGGTAACGAGAAGGTGGTTCGTCCGCGTCTGGCGGATGCGGAGTTCTTCTTCAACACCGACCGTAAAAAGCGTCTGGAAGATCATCTGCCGCGTCTGCAGACCGTGCTGTTCCAGCAGCAACTGGGCACGCTGCGCGACAAAACCGACCGTATTCAGGCCCTGGCGGGCTGGATTGCCGGTCAGATCGGCGCAGATGTTAACCACGCGACCCGTGCGGGCCTGCTGTCGAAGTGCGACCTGATGACCAATATGGTCTTCGAGTTCACCGATACGCAGGGCGTCATGGGGATGCACTACGCACGCCATGACGGCGAAGCCGAAGACGTTGCCGTCGCGCTGAACGAGCAGTACCAGCCGCGCTTTGCCGGTGATGATCTGCCGTCCAACCCGGTTGCCTGTGCGGTGGCGATTGCCGACAAGATGGACACTCTGGCAGGTATCTTTGGTATCGGTCAGCATCCGAAAGGCGATAAAGACCCGTTTGCGCTGCGTCGTGCCGCGCTGGGCGTGCTGCGCATCATCGTTGAGAAGAACCTGAATCTGGATCTGCAGACGCTGACGGAAGAAGCGGTGCGTCTGTACGGCGACAAGCTGACCAACGCGAAGGTTGTTGATGATGTTATCGACTTCATGCTCGGTCGTTTCCGCGCCTGGTATCAGGATGAAGGCTACACCGTTGACACCATTCAGGCGGTACTGGCGCGTCGTCCGACCCGTCCGGCAGATTTCGATGCCCGTATGAAGGCGGTCTCACACTTCCGCACTCTGGAAGCGTCATCTGCACTGGCTGCGGCCAACAAGCGTGTTTCCAACATCCTGGCGAAGTCCGATGAAGTGCTGAACGACATCGTTCACGCCTCGGTGCTGAAGGAACCTGCTGAGATGAACCTCGCCAGAAACCTGGTCGTACTGCGCGATAAGCTGCAGCCGTACTTTGCCGAAGGTCGTTATCAGGAAGCGCTGATCGAACTGGCTGCTCTGCGTGAGCCGGTGGATGAGTTCTTTGAGAACGTGATGGTGAATGCCGAAGATAAAGACGTGCGTATCAACCGTCTGACGCTGCTGTCGAAGCTGCGCGATCTGTTCCTGCAGGTTGCGGATATCTCTCTGCTGCAGTAACGGTTCGTCTGCATAATAAAAAACCTGCCCGATGGCAGGTTTTTTTATGCGCTAAGCGATGTATTCGCTCATCGAAAGGGCGTTCGGCCCTTCTGTTTTACTGCAGATTACCTGCAGTCAGGTTCTCTTTATCAAACGCGTGGCTGACGTTGATACGATTCTGATGCACTGAGGTATCAATGTTTGAACCGGCTTCCGGCTGTGCAGGTTGACGCTCTGCGGCCATCACGCCAGAGGAAAGTGAAGCAGCCAGCAACAGGGCGGTGATCACGCTGATATTTTTCATTCTGTATTCCTTCTTCATCGTGTTGTCGTTGTCGCCTGTCTGGTTCACGTCCGGCGGCCCGGCAAAAATGGGGACGACTTATTTAGTCAGTTCGGCAGTCATATGCACGCGGTTGTTAAACTGGGCGCTGGTGATTTTGTATGACGCACCTTGTTCAGCTGCCTGAGCGGCAATTTTCGCTTCTGCGCGGTCCAGCGTGGAGGCGGTGGTGCTGATACTCTGGGCAAATGCACCGAAGGACATCAGTGAGAGAGCGGAAACTACAGCTAAAGTTTTGATAGATTTCATGGTCATATTCCTTAAGTGATTTTGTGTGGAAGAGCGCGTTGTTGCTCTGATGTGATAAATAATAGAGCGAAAAGTGATTGATTAAAATTGGAACAATTTGCGCATCTCATTCAAAAAAATAGAATGATAATTGAGCGATAAAAATCAAGCGATATTGTGAGTGTTTTGCGTCTGCTGGCGGGGGAGAGTCGATTGGCCTGAAAGCGGTTGTTGGAAAATTAATCTTGTCATGAGGGGGTGGGTATGGCTATCCTGTTCCCCGACGAATCCCTCGTCTCACTGAGAGCACACTGAAATGGACCAACACGCCTGCTGAATTCGGATCCTTGCTAACGCACTGCGTCAGCAGGGGATGTATTGATTTCATTCAGGAGTGCTTATGGCCCATTGTGCCCAATCCCCCTCTTTTATTTTGCATCAGGTTACCTGTCAGTTTGCGACGGGAGAAATGCTTTTTGGTCCGCTGAATATCGCGCTGGAGAGTTCACTCTGCGGCCTGGTCGGGCGAAATGGCGTCGGGAAAACCCGGCTGCTGCGCCTGCTGGCGGGCATAGATTCGCCCTCAGGTGGACACATCGAACGCGCTGCCTCACTGGCCTATGTTGCTCAACAGCCGGCTATCACCTCCCGCACATCGCTGGCCGCCCTGTTGGGCTATGAGCCCATATTTTCTGCTTTGCGGCGCCTTGAGTGCGGTGAAGGACTGCCTGACGACGTCGATAGTCTGGAAGGTTTCTGGGATCTGCGCGATCGCCTGAGCACGGCGTTTGAAGATGCTGATCTGCCTGCGTTTTCCCCCGATCGACTCGCGTCGTCACTGAGCGGTGGGGAACGGGTAAAAGCGTTACTGTGCGGGGCCTTTCTGTCAGGCTCGGACTACTTATTGCTGGACGAACCAACTAACCACCTGGACAGGCAGGGACGCGATTGGCTGTATCAGCAGCTTGAACGCTGGCCCGGCGGGGCGCTGATAGCCAGTCACGATCGCGCGCTGTTGGCCAACATGCCGCGCATACTTGAGCTCACACCCGGCGCGCTGCGCAGCTACGGTGGCAACTACGCCGATTATCAGCAACAGCGTGAAGTAGAACAGCAGGCGGCGCGTTCGGCGTTGGAACATGCTGCGACCGAGCGCCGTCGCACGCGTGCCCGGATGCAAAAGGAGCATGATGCCAGCCAGCGACGCTCTGCTCAGACACTGCGTGTGGTTGATACGCTGAACATCGCCTCCTTTGAGCGGGTGAAATACAAAGGGGCGGCGAAGGAGCGCCCGGGTACATTGCAGCGCCAGCACCGGGAACAAAATAGTGCCCTGAACGCTGCGGTTGCTCAGGCACGTGAGCGGGTTGAAGAAGATGCTGCGGTGATGTTTACCCTGCCGGGAAGCCAGGTTGCCGCCGGCAAACAGGTATTCGTCCTCGATGCTTTACGGCTGGCTTTTTCTGACGCGCCGCCGCTGGACTGGCGACTTGACGGACCGTTGCGCGTTGCGTTGCGGGGTCCTAACGGTTGTGGGAAAACCACGCTGCTGAAAACGCTGATTGGCCTGGCGGCACCGTTATCTGGCGAGTGTCGGGTATCGGTGCATACGGCCTGGTTGGATCAAAACTTGTCGCAGCTGGATTTGTCGCTGTCGGTCATGGCGCACCTTAATCTTGATGATACGCCGCTGGAGGCGGGTGCATTACGCAGCCGTCTTGCCCGACTGCAGTTGGGGGCGGATAAAATAAATCTGCCGCTGTCGGCATTAAGCGGCGGCGAGCGATTAAAAGCCGCGCTGGCCTGTGTGCTGTGGCGGCGTGAAGCGGCGCAGCTTCTGTTGTTGGATGAGCCAACTAACCATCTTGATTTAGCGTCCACCCGGGCTATCGAGTCGGCATTAGCGACGTTTCCTGGGGCGATGATTGTCGTGTCGCATGACGATGATTTTCTGCAAGGATTACGGCTGACCCACTCGCTGGAGTGGCGCAGGGAAGGCTGGCATTTTTCAGCGCTGTAAAAACAAAAAAACCGCCCTCTGTGAAGACGGCGGTTTTGATCAGCAGATAAAAAAAATCCCCGCCGTAAGGCAGGGATCTTGAATTCTGAGCTTAATTTAAGCTTACAGGCTGGTTACGTTACCAGCTGCCGGGCCTTTAGCGCCGCTTTCGATGGTGAAGGAAACTTTCTGACCTTCATCCAGAGATTTGTAGCCATCGTTCATGATAGCGGAGAAGTGTACGAACACGTCTTTAGAACCGTCATCAGGAGTGATGAAGCCGAAGCCTTTGTCAGCGTTGAACCATTTTACGATACCAGTCATTTTACCGGACATAGCGAAATACCTTTAAATAATAAATGAACCTTTCGGCGATAAGGTCTGGACTACAGATTTGAAGCTATAAAGGGAAAGTTCACTACCGGGGTATCTATGATAACCGCTCAAGGACTACTCTATACCAATGCTCTGTGGTCTGTACATCAAACCTGCGAGCATTAACTCATTTTTGCGCAGCGATAGCAAACCTTTTTTTCACACAAATAAAAACGGTCCCGTAACAGGACCGTAGTCAGACCCTCGCTTTATTATAGAACTTTAGTCAAGAAGTTGCCTTGAAAGCTGAGGGTTTGCCTGAATCAGGCGCATTAATTTGAGCTCGGTGGAAGAGGGCTTCA
The DNA here is from genome assembly GCF_051131745.1 of Klebsiella sp. R390. Classification (NCBI taxonomy): domain Bacteria; kingdom Pseudomonadati; phylum Pseudomonadota; class Gammaproteobacteria; order Enterobacterales; family Enterobacteriaceae; genus Klebsiella; species Klebsiella sp. R390. The sequence continues at coordinate 2,923,730 of NZ_CP180445.1, forward strand.
CCCGTCTTGATTCCCACTCTTGTACCATCGCCACGCTGACGCCCATGGCATTGGCAAAATCATCAATTGGCAGGCCGCTGCCTTGACGAAGTCGCTCAAACTCGCTGAATGCGGTCGGCTTCCTGGGCTGGGCGTTAGTCTGAGAAATATCTTTAAAAACAATTTGTTCCAGGCTGCTAAGCAGTTCAAACACGGGATCTTTATATTCCATTGAGAACTCCTTTTATCACACAGCAAAAGGGTAGATTTATTTAGCCTATTAAGAATAGTCAGAAAAAAGGCAAATAATGATCACGTGGGTGATTATGTGCATGCAGGCTATCGCTTGAGCGGCGATACGCAGAGGAAAACAGCAGGTAAGGTAATGATTAATCATCAGACGAGTGGGAATGGAAAATTTTTGTAAACGCTGATGAAAACGCTCAGGCCAGCGGCGTCCCGCCGGCCTGAGGATCAGGCTTTTTGCATGCTTTTCGCCTGGGTCTGAGGCGATGCCTGTTGCTGCTTGCTCATCTTATATTTCACCAGCAGCGCACCGGCAGATAAGAACGCTGGAATCGACAGCAGGGTGAAAATGGTCTCGAAGGAGAGCTGGGCTTGCATCAGGAACGCGCCGCTGAAGGCGCCAAGGATGCCGCCAAATCGACCGATGCCCAGCATCCAGGCCACGCCGGTCGCCCGACCTTGCGTCGGATAAAATCCGGCGGCCAGTGCGGGCATTGAGGATTGCGCGCCGTTCATGATGCTGCCGGCAATAAACACCATCACCCCCATCAAGACCAGGCTGCTGGTAGAGAAGCCCACTAGGCAGACGAAAATACCGGTCAACAGCCAGCCCACAGCCACCACTTTATTGGGGTTTATCTTGTCCATCAGCGCGCCGAGGATCAGCACGCCGATACCGCCGCCCAGCGGGAACAGCGCGGTGATGATTGATGCCTGGCTCATCGATGCGCCGGTTTCGCGAATCAGCAGCGGCAGCCAGCTGGTCAGTAAATAGAAAATGAGTAGCCCCATAAAGTAGGTCATGCACAGCATCACGGTACCGACGATATAGCGCGGCGAGAAAATCACCGCCAGTGCCGATTTTTCTTTCACCTGGTCGGCTTCATGCAGCGTAAAGTCAACCTGCTCCGGCAGCGGCGCGATACGCCGAAGAATCGCCGCAATACGCGGTGCGGGCTGGCGTTTGACGACCATGTAGCGCGCCGACTCTGGCAATAAGAACACCAACGCCACCGCCAGCAGCAGGGGCATGACGCCGCCAAGGATCAGGACGCTTTGCCAGCCGTAATGGGGGATCATCCAGGCCGAGAGAAAGCCGCCCAGCGATGAGCCCATCGGAAAGCCGACGAACATCAGATTCACCAGCAACGCGCGACGGCGTTCAGGGGCGTATTCGCTCATCAGCGTGGCCGCATTAGGCATCGCGGCACCGAGTCCAAGGCCAGTCAAAAAGCGTAACAGCGCCAGTTGATTAAGGCTGGTGGCGAAAGCGGTCAACAAACTAAAGCTGCCGAAAACCACGATCGACATGAGCAGGACTTTCTTACGACCAATGCGGTCAGCCAGCGGGCCGGCGGTCAGCGCACCAACTGCCAGGCCAACCAGCGCGGCGCTCATCACCGGGCCTAAGGCCGATTTCTCTACGCCCCATTCCTGCACCAGGTCAGAGGCAATAAAGCCGATAATGGCGGTATCGAACCCGTCCAGCGCGACGGTGATAAAACATAAGGCCAGAATCATCCACTGATATCTGGTAAACGGATGTTCATTAATAAAAGCCTGAATATCGATGGTTGTCTTATTCATACGGCATTCCTGGCAGCCAGAGCGGGGCAGGGTGATGACTCACTCCCTCGCTGTCGTTAAGATAATTTGTGCGATAATCGAACGAGTTGCCGTTAATCGCTCGTTTATCAAATCACCGAACGTCAACCCAGGCAACGCAGGCACGCCAGGAAGCGTGCGATTATCGTTCGCTTTCGCCGTCTGGCAGAAAGCGCGTTTTTTAAATATTAATTAAATCATGGTGTTGCTGGTTTTTGCTGGCCGATGAAGGATGGCGGTAATTGTGATGGGCTTAACAAACGGTGGCCTGTGGTGATAAAACGCCGGGAACCGTGCTTTTCCTGCTCAGATTGTCAGGAAAGAGTATCCTGCCGGGCCGACCTGGACTATCCTTGTCAGCGTCTGGCACGTGTGTGCCTGTGTGCGCTTTTTTGGCTGAAAGGAGTAAAAAAATGGCGACAGGAAAGTCCTGCTCTCGCTGGTTTGCGGCTATTGCGGCCTTATTGATGGTGGTGAGCCTGAGTGGGTGTTTTGATAAAGAAGGCGATCAGCGCAAAGCGTTTATCGATTTCCTGCAAAATACGGCAATGCGTAGCGGCGAACGTCTGCCGACGCTGACTGCCGATCAGAAAAAACAGTTCGGTCCTTTTGTCTCCGATTATGCGGTGATTTACGGCTATTCACAGCAGGTAAGTCAGGCGATGGATGCAGGTCTGCGTCCGGTCGTAGATAGCGTGAGCGCGATTCGCGTTCCTCAGGATTATGTGACTCAGCGTGAACCGCTGCGCCAGGCAAACGGCGCGTTGGGCGTGCTGAGCCAGCAGCTGGAAAATGCGAAGATGCAGGCCGATGGCGCGCATAGCGCGCTGAAGCAGGGTGACGATCTGAAGCCGGTCTTTGACCAGGTGTACAATAAAGTCGTGACCACCCCGGCCAATGCATTGCAGCCGCTGATCCCTGCCGCGCAGGTCTTCACGCAGCAGCTGGTACAGGTGGGTGATTTCATCGCTCAGCAAAATACTCAGGTGAGCTTCGTGGCGAACGGGATCCAGTTCCCGACGTCGCAGCAGGCCAGCCAGTACAACACCCTGATTGGCCCGCTGGCTGCCCAGCATCAGGCTTTCAATCAGGCGTGGACGGCGGCAGTTAACGCCACGCGTTAATCGGTTTGCCACCCCGGGTCTGGCTCTGACGCCGACCCGGGAGACTGCCCGGTCTGAACGCAGCCGGGTAGTATCAGCTTTTCCCTCACTTCACCTGCGGGTTGACGCAGTTTTTCTCCACCTGACCATTCAGCGCATCAATCAGATTATCCACCGCACAGGCCGCCATATTGTAGCGGGTCTCATGGGTGGCTGAACCGATATGCGGCAGCGCGACGACGTTCGGCAGACTCAACAACGGAGAGTCTTTCGCCAGCGGTTCCTGCTCGAAAACATCCAGCCCCGCCGCGTGAATTTCGCCCTGCTGTAATGCCGCGATCAGCGCCTGTTCATCAACAACCGGACCGCGTCCGGCATTAATAAAGATGGCGGAGGATTTCATGCGGGCAAATTTGTCGGCGTTGAACAGATGGTGCGTTTCTGCGGTCAACGGCAGGATCAGACAGACCACGTCGGCCTCCTGCAGCAGCGTATCCAGATCGCAGTAACGCGCGTTAAAGCGTTCCTCCGCCTGCGGATGTCGGCTGCGGGCATTGTACAGAATCGGCATGCCGAAACCGGCGTGTGCCCGCTGTGCGAGGGCCATGCCAATGCGGCCCATGCCAACGATCCCCAGCGTTTTGTGGTGCACATCGGTACCGAACCAGTCCGGGCCAATACTTTTGGTCCACTCCCCGGCTTTTACGCGATTCGCCACTTCGACAACACGACGTGACGTGCTGAGCACCAGCGCCATTACCGTATCGGCCACCGTTTCGGTGAGCACGGTCGGCGTATGCATCAGGAGCACCTTACGTGCGTTCAGCGCCTCAACATCGAAGTTGTCATAGCCGACTGAGATGGTCGAGGTAGCACGAAGCCTGGGCATTTTCTCCAGTAACGCGGCATCAACTTTTTCGCTCGATCCCAGCAGCCCTACCGCGTTGGCAAAGGCATCGGCATGCTGCTGGATAGTGTCATGGCTCAGATTCTTAACCTGAGTCACGGTAAAGTGTTTTTCCAGACGTTGTAGCAGGTCGTCGGGAAGCGTTTTGTAGAGAATAACGGACGGCTTCATGCGGATCTCCCTGGTGATAAAGGTCAGGCGTGTCGAGCGCCAAGCGGAAGTTTTTGATGATTAGCAGGCTTAACAATTAAAGTAAGCCATACCGAGACGAAAAGCGCCACCCCCATGAAAATGTATGAGGCGGAGGGGCTGCCGGTGCTGCCGTTCAGGTAACCCACAAACCACGAGCCAAAGAACGAGCCTAACGCGCCCATGCTGTTGATAAGCGCCATAGCGCCGCCGGCGACGTTACGTGGCAGCATTTCCGGGATAATGGCGAAGAACGGACCATAAGGGGCATACATCGCCGCACCGGCAATCACCAGCAGCGTATACGAGGCCCAGAAATGGTTGGCGCCAACCGCCCAGGAACCGATAAAGGCCAGTCCGCCAATCAGCAGCAACGGCCAGACGAACAGTTTACGGTTCTGCATTTTATCGGATGCCCACGACACGACGATCATCGCGACAGTCGCGGCCAGATACGGTACGGAAGAGAGCCAGCCGACTTCCACCATGCCCATATTGACACCGCCGCTGCGGATAATAGACGGCAGCCACAGGACGAAACCGTACACCCCGATGCTCCAGGCAAAATACTGCATGCACAGCAGAATGACGTTACGTGAACGGAAGGCTTCACCGTAGTTACGCACGGCTTTGATGCCCTGCTGTTCGCTTTCCAGCTGCGCCTGCAGCGCGGCTTTTTCACTTTCGGCAAGCCAGTTGACCTGTGAGGGCTTGTCTTTTACCAGCACCCACCAGCAGAAAGCCCACAGTACCGCCGGAACGCCTTCAATAATGAACATTTCGCGCCAGCCGAAGGACTGAATCAGGTAGCCGGATACCACCGACATCCACAGTACCGTGACCGGATTACCCAGAATTAAGAAGGTATTGGCCCGCGAGCGCTCAGATTTGGTAAACCAGTTACTGATATAAATCAGCATGGCCGGCATCACTGCCGCTTCCACGACGCCCAGAATAAAGCGGATTGCCGCCAGCGCCGGAATATTGTGCACCATGCCGGTTAACGAGGCGCAGGCGCCCCACAGAATCAGGCAGATAAAAATCAGTTTGCGCACGCTGCGGCGCTCGGCGTAAATCGCTCCCGGGATCTGGAAGAAGAAATAGCCGAGGAAGAAAAGCGCGCCCAGGAGCGACGACACCCCTTTGGTAATGCCTAAATCTTCAGTAATGCCCGCTGCCGAAGCAAAACTGAAGTTTGCGCGGTCAAGGTACGCCAGGCTATACGTGATAAACACGATAGGCATGATGTACCACCAACGTTTTGCTGCATTGGTGGAGCTGTTCATAGGCTTGCCTCTAAAGTTGAGGTTTATGATGCCGCCGCTGTATGTAGGGTACAGAGGTGGCTGTTATGGTTCGCCAGCCCGGGCTATTCGCCCAGTGCCTCGCGAGTTGGTAATCCTTCGCTATCGCCCTGGACCTGAATCGCCAGTGCGCCAATATGGTTCCCGCGCTGTACTGCATGATGCAGCGAGTGACCTTCCAGCAGGGCGCTGATCACCCCGACGGCAAAGCCATCGCCGGCGCCAACGGTATCAACGACGTTGTCGACGGTGACGGCGGCGACTGCCCCCTGGCCACCCGCGGCGGTTTTAAACCAGGCGCCGTCGGAGCCGGTTTTAATGATGACCGCCTGCACGCCGCGCGTCAGATAGAAATCCGCGATACCTTCCGGCGTCTGCTGGCCGGTGAGGATCATCCCTTCTTTCAGTCCCGGCAGAACCCAGTCGGCCTGGAAGGCAAGCTGGTTGAGCTTCTCGACCATTTCGGCTTCGCTGTTCCACAGCACCGGGCGCAGGTTAGGATCGAAAGAGATCGTTTTTCCCTGGGCTTTCATCGTCCTGGCTGCATGATCCAGCAGGGCATACGAGCTTTCTGACAGGGCTGCTGCCACCCCGCTGAGGTGCAGGTGGCGGGCGCTGGTGAAGTAATCGGGGTGGAAATCCTCCGTCGAGAGGTGGCTGGCTGCGGAGCCTTTGCGGAAGTATTCCACAATGGGATCGGTTCCATTTTCGACTTTTGATTTCAGCTGAAAGCCGGTGGCGTAACGGCTGTCTTCGCTAACACCGCTGGCATCAATGCCCTCTTTTGCCAGCGAGCGCAGGACAAAACGGCCGAAGCTGTCCTTGCCGATGCGGCTGACCCAGCCAACTTTCAGCCCCAGACGTGCCAGGCCGGTGGCGACGTTTAACTCCGCACCAGCCACGCGTTTGATAAAGTGCTCAACGTCCGCCAGATCGCCGGTTTGCGTGGCGACGAACATCGCCATCGCTTCGCCAATGGTGATGACATCTAATGCGGTTTCCCTGCCTGTGGTTTCTATCACCTTGTTTTCCATGGCTTACTCCTCGCGTAGCAAATTGACGTAGCGGCGGGTCACGGTCGTCAGATCGTGGCCAACCAGCGGAAATTCGATACCGCGCGGGGCATCGGCGGGCAGGTTATTGAGCAGGGCCAGCCAGCGCGTCGGCGCTTCATCAGGGGGAACGGCGCGATAGTTTTCCCGGTGGGGCTCTGCGGCTTTGACATGGATATAGCTGACGCTGGGCGCCAGATGACGGGCGGCCTCTTCAGGCGAATCGCCGACCCACAGCCAGTTCCCCATATCGAAGGTCAGGGTGACGGGCAGATGGTTCACCCGACAGGCGGACTGAAAGCGCAGCATCGGCGCCAGCTGGCCGCAGTCGGTCTGGTCGTTTTCCACCACCAGCGCCATGCCGCTCTCCTGCAGAGTGTGGCGCAGCGTTTCCAGATCGTGGTGGTGGGAGAAGTGACCCAGCGACAGTTTTAACCACAGGGCGTTGAGGGTTTGCGCCTCTTGCAGCAGCGCCGGCAGGCACGGGTTGAGGGCGCCATTGGCTTCAAACAGGGCTTCCGGCGCGGAATAGCAGGCTAACAGGCTATGGCGCTCGATGTCAGCCGCCAGCGCGGGCAGCTGATTGAGCTCGTCAGCGCTGAATAATTCACGGCGGATTTCCACGCCGTCAGCGCCGGATCCGGCGATAAACGGTAGCACGGCGGATTGCCCACCCAGTTCTTTAATGCGATCGTGACCATAGGCGGCGGTCACGACAATGATCTTTCTGGCCATCTGACAAACTCCCGGTAGCACTGTAGCGAATCTTTCTATAACGCTAGATGGTACCGGTTCCAAAGGAAAGCGAAGGATGTCTGATTTATGATCACCATCACGAAGGTTGATTACCGGGAGGTGGAGCCACGCACGATCAGCTCGCCAGAAAATACTCGCTCGCAGATGGGGTCGTTGCTGCCTTCAATGCGCCGTACCACCTGCTCAACGGCGGCATAGCCAATCTGCCACGTGGGCTGTTTCAGGGTGGTGATACCCACGCCAGCCAGCTCCGCCCACTCCAGCTCATCGAAGCCGAGCAGGCCAATATCGCTGCCCCAAATCAGGTCGACCCGTTTGAGCGCGCGCGCAATCTGCAGCGTCAGCGCGCCGTTGGCGGAAATCAGCGCCTTGCGCATTCCGCGGTGGCGGGAGTGGAACTGGCGCAGCACCGTATCCAGCATCGCGCCGTCGTTAAGCTGGACTTCGGCGTTCTCCGCGACGATGCCGGTGTGGCGCTGGATCGTGGCGCGAAACGCGCTCAGGCGCTCGCGGCGGGTGTTCACCGATCCCAGCGGTTCGCTCAGGAACAGCAGGGCTTCGAAGCCTTTCTCCACCAGATGCTCCGTTGCCGTCGTGGCGGCCTGAGTGTTGTCCAGACCCACAACGTCACAGGCGAAATCAGGGATTTTGCGGTCGATAAGCACCATCGGCAGCGCCGACTGCTGCAGGCGATTCAGCCCCTCTTCACGCATCCCCACCGCATTGACGACGATGCCTTCAACCTGATAGCTGCGCAGCAGGTCGAGATAGTGCAGCTCCTGGTCGAGCTGGTTGTTGGTATTACACACCAGCAGGGTGAAGCCTTTCTCCCGACAGGCCGCTTCAATACCGCTAAGGACATTGACGGAGTAGGGGTTGGTGATGTCGGCGATAATCAGGCCAATGAGCCGGGTCCGGCCATGCTTCAGCCCGCGTGCCATCAGGCTGGGGTGATAGTTGAGTTCAGCAATTGCGGCTTCAATTCTGGCCAGCAGGTCATCGGAAAGCAGGTGCTTTTCGCCATTGAGATAGCGTGAAATACTGGTTTTTCCGGTCTTTGCGGCTTTCGCCACATCGCTAATCGTTGCTCGCACCGCTTTCGCCATGATGGCATCCTTTGCTGAAATCTGGAGAACACCTTAGCGCGAAATTCGGCTATATCAAGCATTTTGCCCGGCAGATGAGCGTTGCCGGGCGGAGGAAACCGCAATCGGTGCAATGACCGGCGGATTTACTGGAGCGGGCTGAGGGTGATTTCCACGCGACGGTTCTGCGCTTTGCCTTCTGCCGTACTGTTGCTGGCGATCGGGTTCGCCGGGCCCAGTCCGCTGGTGCGGATGCGGTTTGCAGCAACGCCCTGGGTGATCAAGGCGCTGGCGACGCTGTCGGCACGTTGCTGTGACAGCCGCATATTCAGATCCTGACCGCCGGTGCTGTCGGTATAGCCCACAACGTTCACCGCGGTTTTTTCGTACTCTTTCAGGACCATTGCCACGCCGGTCAGGGTATTTGCGCCGGCAGGTTTCAGGTTGGCGCTGCTGCTGTCGAAGGTGACGTTATTCGGCATGTTCAGCACGATATTATCGCCATTTCGCGTCACGCTTACGCCAGTTCCTTGCATTTTCTCGCGCAGTTTTGCTTCCTGCACATCCATGTAATAACCGATACCGCCGCCCAGCGCCGCACCGGCCGCTGCGCCAATCAACGCACCTTTGCCGCGATCTTTTTTCGACGAGGAGAGGGCGCCTACGCCCGCGCCGACCAGTGAACCGATGCCGGCTCCGATCCCGGATTTGCCCGCTTCGCGTTCGCCGGTGTAGGGATTGGTGGTACAGCCCGAAATGGCCAGAGTGCCGCTAACTACCGCCGCAATCATGAGTACGCTTTTTTTCATGTTATTTCCTTAATCCTTTTTATTCTTTGTCACAGCGCGCGTGACGGTTGATTATGACGTCCAAAAGCGTAGAAAATTCCCCGGATAACATCTCTTTTTGTAAATAACATTGAACGGTCGCGTAACAGACCGTCACCACACCTGCATTCGCTGACCAGGAGCCTGCTTTGCCAACCTCATCTGCAACCGAAACCATCTTAACCGCAGCCCACTGGGGGCCAATGCTGGTTGAAACGGATGGAGAAAATGTCCTCTCGTCTCGCGGCGCGCTGGAGACCTCTTTCGCCAACTCGCTGCAAACCGCCGTGCGCGAGCAAGTGCATAGCAAAACCCGCGTGCGTTATCCGATGGTACGAAAAGGTTTTCTGGACTCGCCGGGGCGCCCGCAGGGTGTCCGCGGTCAGGATGAGTTTGTTCGGGTGAGCTGGCAGCAGGCGCTGGATCTTATCCATACCCAGCATCGACGGATCCGGGAAAGTTACGGGCCCGCATCGATTTTTGCCGGCTCCTACGGCTGGCGCTCTAACGGCGTCCTGCACAAAGCGGCGACGTTATTGCAGCGCTATATGAGCCTGGCGGGGGGGTACACCGGACACTTGGGTGACTACTCTACCGGGGCGGCGCAGGCGATTATGCCGTATGTCGTGGGTGGCAATGAGGTTTATCAGCAGCAAACCAGCTGGCCGATGGTGCTGGAGCACAGCGATGTGGTGGTGCTGTGGAGCGCCAACCCGCTGAATACGCTTAAAATTGCCTGGAACGCTTCCGATGAGCAGGGGATCGAATGGTTTGACCGACTGCGCAAAAGCGGCAAGCGGGTGATCTGTATCGATCCGATGCGATCGGAAACCGTGGATTTCTTTGGCCAGGAGGGCGAGTGGATTGCGCCGCACATGGGCACGGACGTGGCGATGATGCTGGGTATCGCCCATACGCTGGTAGAAAACGGCTGGCAGGAAACGGCGTTTCTTGCGCGCTACACCAGTGGTTATGACATTTTCGCCCGCTACCTGACCGGCGAGAGCGACGGTACGCCGAAAAGCGCCGAGTGGGCCGCCGATATCTGTGGGGTTAGCGCAGCTAAGATCCGCGAACTGGCAGCATTATTCCACGAAAATACCACTATGCTGATGTCCGGTTGGGGCATGCAGCGTCAGCAGTACGGCGAGCAAAAACACTGGATGCTGGTGACCCTCGCCGCGATGCTGGGGCAGATTGGCACCCCTGGCGGCGGCTTCGGGCTTTCTTACCACTTTTCCAATGGCGGCAACCCCACCCGGCGGGCGGCGGTGCTGGCCTCGATGCAGGGCAGCGTGGCGGGCGGCACTGATGCCGTCGATAAAATCCCGGTGGCGCGCATTGTCGAAGCGCTGGAAAACCCCGGCGCCGCGTATCAGCACAACGGAATGGACCGCCATTTCCCGGATATTCGCTTTGTCTGGTGGTGCGGTGGGGCGAACTTTACCCATCATCAGGATACCAACCGCTTGATTCAGGCGTGGCAGAAGCCGGAGCTTATCGTGATCTCCGAATGCTTCTGGACCGCCGCCGCCCGTCATGCCGATATCGTTTTGCCGGCGACCACCTCGTTTGAACGTCACGATCTGACGATGACCGGGGATTACAGCAATCAGCATCTGGTACCCATGAAGCGAGTCGTGGCACCGCGCGATGAGGCCCGGGATGATTTTGACGTCTTTGCCGATCTCAGCGAACGCTGGGAAACCGGGGGGCGTGAGCGTTTTACGGAAGGAAAAAGTGATCTACAGTGGCTGGAAAGCTTCTACCAGATTGCGGCGCAACGCGGCGCGAGCCAGCAGGTTACGCTACCGCCGTTCGAGGAGTTCTGGCAGGCTAACCAGCTGATAGAGATGCCGGAGAACCCGGAGAATGCGCGCTTTGCCCGTTTTGCCGAATTCCGCGCCGATCCACTGGCCCATCCGTTGAAAACCGCCAGCGGAAAAATTGAGATCCACTCTCCGACAATCGCCGGTTTTGGCTATCCCGACTGCCCGCCCCACCCGATGTGGCTGGCACCGGATGAGTGGCACGGTAACGCGCAGACCGGTCAGCTGCAGGTGCTCTCCGCGCACCCGGCGCACCGTCTGCACAGTCAGCTTAACCACACGACGCTGCGTGAAACTTACGCCGTTGCCGGTCGTGAACCGCTGACCATTCACCCGCAGGATGCGCAGGCGCGCAATATTGCCGACGGTGACGTGGTGCGGGTCTGGAACTCGCGAGGCCAGGTGCTGGCCGGTGCGGTGGTGACCGACGGTATTCGTCCGGGGGTTATTTGCCTGCATGAAGGGGCCTGGCCTGATATTGATCCACAGGTGGGCATCTGCAAAAACGGCGCGGTGAATATGCTGACCAAAGATATCCCGACCTCGCGGCTGGGCAACGGCTGCGCCGGAAATACGGCGCTGGCATGGCTGGAGAAATATGACGGTCCCGCGCTGACGCTTACAGCGTTTGATCCGCCGGCCAATGCATAATCCAGGTCGGCTGTAAGGTATCATCCTGCCATGCGCAGTCTTCTATCCGGAAGCCTTGCGCATGGTAGAAATTCACCGCCTCAACGTTTTTCTGATACACCTCCAGACTCAGCCAGAGATAGTGCTGTTTGACCTCGTCCAGTAGCGCGCTGCCGATGCCCCGCCGAATGGCATCCGGGGCGACGAACAGCGCACCGATAAAGCGTGCTTCCATGACGCTGACAAACCCTTTGACCACGCCATGTTCTTCCCACACCCAGCTGTTGGCTGCGGGCAGGTAGACATCGCGAACCACCGCAAGGCTCTCATGCCAGTACGTTTCGCGGATAAACGGGTGCGCGTGAATCGTGCTTTCCAGCCACAGGGTGAGCAGCGGAGCGGTATTGTTATCGTCCCACTTGCGGATCATCATCGCCTCCCGGATGGCAGAAACAGCTCGTCACGTGATCGTTGACCAGACCGCAGGCCTGCATAAAGGAGTAGCAGATCGTGGAACCGACAAACTTAAAGCCGCGTTTTTTCAGCGCTTTTGAGAGCGAATCGGAAGCTGGCGTGGTGGTTGGGATTTCCGCAAGGGTGGCAGCATGGGAGATTTGTGGCTGATTGTCGACGAAAGACCAGACAAAATCGCTAAAAGACTCGCCATTTTGCTCCATCTCCAGGAAGGCGCGCGCATTGCCAATAATGGCCTGAATTTTCCCACGATGGCGAATAATACCGGCATCCTGCACCAGCCGTTCGATATCGGCCTGGTCCATGGCAGCAACGCGAACGGGGTCGAAATGATGAAAGGCCTGGCGATAATTTTCGCGTTTTTTCAGTACCGTGATCCATGACAGCCCGGCCTGTTGGCCCTCAAGGCAGATCATTTCAAACAGTTTATGGGCATCTCTTTGCGCAACGCCCCACTCGGTATCATGATAATCGATATAAAGCGGGTCCTGGCTTACCCATCCGCAACGTTGCATGTCTCTCTCCCTTTAGCAATAAAACTTACGCGTTCACCTTGACGGCTGAAAGATAAAGATAATAGTTAATACAGGGATACCGCTCTCAAATATACCCGCCATTATTCAGCTTGCATGTGCAGTGGCAGCATTCGCTTGTCCAGTCACATTATTCAGGGTATTCACGGGAAGCACATCCCATAAAAACACAGCAATAATATCGGTTGGGCTCTTCTCTGGAGTCGCATTAATGATAATAAAGAAAAGCTATGGCATTCGGGGGCGCTTGCTTCCGGCGTGTGTGGTCGTCTGGGCCTCATTGGTTACTGGAGCGTATGCCTGGCAACAGGAATATATCGCTAACGATACTAAAAGTAATACCTCTGAACGCTATACGTGGGATAGCGATCACCAACCACGTTATGAAGATATTCTGGCTGAGCGGATGAATGCTTCCGGCGATCTTCCCGGTATGGTGCTGAATCAGGCTGTCGCCCCGCCGGACAGCAGCCACGGGATGAGCGTGGGCTGGAATTTTACCCTGGCCAACGGCGTCACCTCCGGGCCGGTGGCGAGCCTGCGGAGCGATGTGGTATCGACTCCGCCAGCGCGCAGGGCGACGGATAATCCATGGGTCAATACGCTCGGCTGGCGCATGGACTATCAGGAGCTGTGGGGCGTGCATCCGTGGGCGCAGGTGAGCTATAACCAACCTATTTCGTCGGAACTGATTGGGCCAAACCGCGGGCAGGACGGTGCCTGGCGCGATGTGACGTTTGGAGCGGACATGTCGCTCAATTCACACCTCGCGGCATGGGCGGCATTATCCCAGGCAGAGAATCCGACGACGGGTGCAAATTATCTCTACGTGATGGGTGTCAGCGCGAATTTTTAGCGTTTTTGTAGCATCCTGGAAACGTAGTTGTTACCTAAAAAATACAGTAATGGCGCAGGTTTGTAAGATAGCGGTCACTAACTTACTGCTGTGGGTTTCATGCGCCATCGCTTTTCCTATGTCATTCATTCCTGCCTGCATGCATTTCATTCCATGCTGATGGCATTTCATGCCTTTTTTAGCCTGGCGGCCAGGGGACTTCGCTATTGTGGCGGCAGTTAATTCTTCAGGATATCTGCTATGAACGCTGCAAACAGTCAATATACCCGCTGGCTTACGCTAGCCGGCACGATCGTTACACAATTCGCGCTGGGATCGGTTTATACATGGAGTTTGTTCAACAGTTCCCTTTCCGCAAAACTGGATGAACCGGTCAGCCAGGTGGCTTTCTCCTTCGGTCTGTTAAGTCTCGGTCTGGCGCTATCCTCTTCCGTTGCCGGTAAATTACAGGAACGTTTTGGCGTCAAACGCGTCACAATGGCGTCCGGGATTTTGCTGGGCCTCGGCTTTTTCCTCACCGCCCACTCCAATAGCCTGTTAATGCTCTGGTTGAGCGCGGGTCTGCTGGTGGGGCTGGCGGACGGCGCGGGTTACCTGCTGACACTCTCCAACTGTGTGAAATGGTTCCCGGAACGTAAGGGGCTGATCTCTGCCTTCTCTATTGGCTCTTACGGTCTCGGCAGCCTCGGATTTAAGTTTATTGATACCCACCTGCTGGCCACCGTCGGGCTGGAGAAAACCTTCATTATCTGGGGTGCTATCGTCCTGGTGATGATTGTCTTCGGTGCGACATTAATGAAAGATGCGCCAGAACATACCGCGACTTCCCACAACGGCGTGGTGGAAAATGACTTCACGCTGGCTGAGTCGATGCGCAAACCGCAGTACTGGATGTTAGCCGTGATGTTCCTGACCGCCTGCATGAGTGGTCTGTATGTGATTGGCGTGGCGAAAGATATCGCTCAGGGGATGGTGCATCTGGATGTTGCGACGGCGGCGAATGCGGTCACCGTTATCTCTATCGCCAACCTGAGCGGACGCCTGGTGCTGGGCATCCTGTCGGATAAAATCTCCCGCATCCGGGTGATTACGATTGGCCAGGTGGTCTCCCTGATCGGGATGGCGGCGCTGCTGTTCGCCCCGTTGAACGCGATGACTTTCTTTGCCGCTATCGCCTGTGTGGCCTTTAACTTCGGCGGCACCATTACCGTGTTCCCGTCGTTAATTAGTGAATTCTTCGGTCTGAACAATCTGGCGAAAAACTACGGTGTGATTTATCTGGGCTTTGGTATCGGCAGTATTTGTGGGTCGCTGATTGCCTCGCTGTTCGGCGGGTTCTATGTCACCTTCTGCGTTATATTCGCGCTGCTGATTCTTTCGCTGGCGCTGTCCACCACCATTCGCCAACCGAAAGGCGAGGTGTATAGCGAAGCGCATGCCTGAAGACGCGCTTTCACGACATGAAGTCGTTACCTCCTAAGCAAATTGTGCCAGTCCAACCAAATGTTTTGTAAATGTTTGGTTGGATCACATTCCCTCCCGGTACTTTTTCCTCTCTCTGTGGTCTACTTAGCGCGCTTTAAAGAGGTTTCTTATACTCTCCGTCCTTCAAATGACCTTATTGTTGACTGCGCTCGCGTGTTTCAGTCACTGACTTAAGTCAGTTCCGGAGGATTCGCGAGCCCGTCGCCGCAAGGCATCTCGAATGGGTTTGAGTAGTTAAACAACCTGAACGCACCCTATTAACCTGCCCACTTATATTGCGTAAGCAAGGCGGTTTTATCTCTTCTTTTTCCAGGTTTCATGCATGAAATATATTAGAACGATGACACAGCAGAAGCTCAGTTTTTGGCTGGCGCTGTACATCGGCTGGTTTATGAACGTCGCTGTGCTTTACCGTCGTCTTGATGGTTATGCGCAGGAGTTTACCCTCTGGAAAGGGCTTTCCGGGATTGTGGAATTGGTTGCAACCGTACTGGTGACGTTTTTCCTGCTGCGTCTGCTGTCGCTGCTGGGCAGGCGTGTCTGGCGAATATTAGCCACGCTGGTCGTGATTTTCTCTGCCGCCGCCAGCTATTACATGACCTTCCTGAACGTGGTCATTGGTTACGGCATTATTGCTTCGGTCATGACGACCGATATCGACCTGTCCCAGGAAGTGGTGGGCTGGTATCTGATTCTGTGGATGGTACTGGTCAGTGCGCCTCCGCTCCTGCTTATCTGGAATAACCGCTGTCGCCATACGCTATTGCGGCAAATTCGCACGCCGGGTCAGCGGCTGAAAAACATTACTATCGTGGTGCTGGCCGGGTTAATGGTCTGGGGGCCCATTCGTCTGCTGGAGTTGCGGCAGAAGAACGTTGAGCGCAGCTCTGAGGTGGATATGCCAAGCTACGGCGGGGTTATGGCCAACTCGTATCTGCCGTCGAACTGGCTTTCTGCGCTGGGGCTGTATGCCTGGGCACAGGTGGATGAATCCTCCGACAACAAGTCGTTAATCAACCCGGCAAAGAAGTTCACCTATGTGGCGCCTGAAGGGCTGGATGATACCTACGTGGTGTTCATTATCGGGGAGACGACCCGCTGGGATCATATGGGGATTTTAGGCTATAGCCGAAATACCACGCCGAAGCTGGCGCAGGAGAAAAACCTGGTCGCCTTCCGCGGTTATTCCTGCGATACGGCTACCAAACTTTCTCTGCGCTGTATGTTCGTGCGGGAAGGCGGGGCGGATGATAACCCACAGCGGACGCTGAAAGAGCAAAACGTGTTCTCGGTTCTGCATCAGATGGGCTTTAGTGGCGATTTGTACGCGATGCAGAGCGAGATGTGGTTCTACAGCAATACCATGGTGAACAACATTGCCTATCGTGAGCAGATTGGCGCCGAGCCGCGTAACCGTGGCAAGAGCGTGGATGACATGCTGCTGGTGGATGAGGTTCAGCGCTCGCTGGCGAAGAATACCCATGGTAAGCATCTGATTATTCTGCATACGAAAGGGTCGCACTTTAACTACACCCAGCGTTATCCGCGCAGCTTTGCCAAATGGCAGCCGGAGTGCGTGGGCGTGGATAACAAGTGCTCTAAGGCCGAGCTGATTAACTCGTACGACAACACCGTGACCTATGTCGATCACTTTATCGTGAGCGTGCTGGATCAGCTGCGGGATAAGAAGGCGATTGTGTTCTATGCTGCCGATCACGGTGAGTCGATCAACGAGCGCGAGCACCTGCACGGTACGCCGCGTAAGATGGCGCCGCCGGAGCAGTTCCGCGTGCCGATGATGGTATGGATGTCGGATAAGTATCTGGAATCACCTGACCATGCAGCCTCTTTCGCCCGCCTTAAAGAACAGGCGGCGATGAAGGTACCGCGTCGTCATGTGGAGCTGTATGACACTATTATGGGGTGCCTTGGTTATACTTCGCCGGACGGTGGGATTAACCAGCATAACAACTGGTGCCACGTTCCTGACGCCGCTGCGGCGCCGAAGAAATAGTCGGGTGGCGAGTTTCTCGCCGCTTGAGTGATTTTTTCATAATAAGCCATTGACGGGTGTGTATCTCAGCAGTAAGATGCGCCCCGCATTCGGTGATTGGCGCAGCCTGGTAGCGCACTTCGTTCGGGACGAAGGGGTCGGAGGTTCGAATCCTCTATCACCGACCAAATTTAAAAAACCTGCTCAACGAGCAGGTTTTTTTTCGCCTGTAGCCCGGCTCCAGCATCTTGCTGCAGCACGATCCCGGTAGCCCGGCCGAGCAGCGCGACGCCGGGAATGCCTCGCAGCCCGTTAACCAAAGTTACCAAAAAACCATTTCTCCCCGTTTTCAAGCGCCTGTTAACCATTTTGTGACATCTTCCATTGTATTTTTTTATCTCTGGTTAGTTCTTATTTCGCGAAGCTTATGGATAACTTCAGCATTTTACGCTGTGCGTTTTAACGTTCGCGCTATTAATCGCTCACATATTGGCCATATCGCAATAAATTTTCACCATTTACCAGAATTGCTTATCACTAGATGTTGCAAGGTATTAAGACGCTTATGCTGCAAAATTGCCGGTAGCATAAATTTCTCTGCTGAAAATACCGGCATGAAGTTTTTTTAATCTTTGCCTGCGGATTCTCACCCCGGATGTAAAACCAGGTTGGCTGTATTGACGTTTACGCATTCTGTTGACAGATTGTAGGGCATGAGGGGCATTTCATGGAGAATCCGCACTGCAACTCAGTCGTTTTTGTGAAAGGAATCCCCATCTCTCTCTACGCCTTCGGGCACCACCGACCGGACCGGGTATATTCTAAATAGTTCGAGCTGCGGGCACGCGGCAAGCTTGTGAATCTCCAGACGCACAGATAATGATGTGACTGAAGCTGGCAAGCTCAGCCAACGCATTCGTAGCCCGAAATATGACGAATAAAAATAAATAAAGGCCTGGCGGATATATGCAAAACAACATCATCACATTTGGAGCAGAAGAATGAGTATTTCCTTGAAAAAGTCAGGGATGCTGAAGCTTGGTCTGAGCCTGGTCGCCCTGACTGTTGCCGCAAGCGTTCAGGCGAAAACCCTGGTTTATTGTTCTGAAGGTTCGCCGGAAGGATTTAACCCACAGCTTTTCACCTCTGGTACCACCTATGACGCCAGCTCGGTGCCAATCTATAACCGCCTGGTCGAGTTCAAAACCGGTACCACCGAAGTTATTCCTGGCCTGGCCGAAAAGTGGGAAGTCAGCGCTGACGGAAAAACCTATACCTTCCACCTGCGTCAGGGCGTGAAGTGGCAGGACAATAAAGACTTTAAACCGACCCGTGACCTGAACGCCGATGACATCGTGTTCTCGTTCGATCGCCAGAAAAATGCTCAAAACCCGTACCATAAAGTCTCTGGCGGGAGCTACGAATACTTCGAAGGCATGGGCCTGCCGGACCTGATTAGCGAAGTGAAGAAGGTGGATGATAAGACCGTCCAGTTCGTTCTGACTCGCCCGGAAGCGCCGTTCCTCGCAGATCTGGCGATGGACTTCGCCTCTATTCTGTCCAAAGAATATGCTGACAACATGCTGAAAGCCGGTACGCCGGAAAAAGTGGATCTGAACCCAATCGGCACCGGTCCGTTCCAGCTGCTGCAGTACCAGAAAGACTCCCGTATTCTCTATAAAGCCTTCCCGGGCTACTGGGGCACCAAGCCGCAGATCGATCGTCTGGTCTTCTCTATTACTCCTGATGCGTCCGTGCGCTATGCCAAGCTGCAGAAAAACGAGTGCCAGGTAATGCCGTACCCGAACCCGGCCGACATTGCGCGCATGAAGGAAGATAAGAGCATTAACCTGATGGAGCAGCCGGGCCTGAACGTCGGTTACCTGTCGTTCAACACCGAGAAAAAACCGCTGGATAACGTGAAGATCCGCCAGGCACTGACCTACGCGGTGAACAAAGAAGCGATTATCAAAGCCGTTTATCAGGGCGCCGGTCAGTCCGCGAAAAACCTGATTCCGCCGACCATGTGGGGCTATAACGACGACGTTAAAGACTACACATACGATCCGGAAAAAGCGAAAGCGCTGCTGAAAGAAGCCGGAATGGAAAAAGGCTTCTCGATCGACCTGTGGGCTATGCCGGTACAGCGTCCGTACAACCCGAACGCACGCCGTATGGCTGAGATGATCCAGGCCGACTGGGCCAAAGTTGGCGTCCAGGCGAAGATCGTAACCTACGAGTGGGGCGAATACCTCAAGCGTGCGAAAGCCGGTGAACACCAGACCGTCATGATGGGCTGGACCGGTGATAACGGGGATCCGGATAACTTCTTCGCGACTCTGTTCAGCTGCGCGGCGGCAAAAGATGGCTCTAACTACTCTCGCTGGTGCTACAAGCCGTTTGAAGATCTGATTCAGCCGGCACGTGCTACTGACGACCACAACAAGCGTATCGAGCTGTACAAACAGGCGCAGGTAGTAATGCATGACCAGGCTCCGGCTCTGATCATCGCGCACTCCACTGTTTATGAGCCGGTGCGTAAAGAAGTCAAAGGCTACGTGGTCGATCCATTAGGCAAACACCACTTCGATAACGTCTCTATCGAATAATAACAGCGTGTTTCCCCTCTCCCCGCCTTGGGGAGAGGGAACTGACATTTGTGAGCAATACAGACGCCCCGTCACCAGGCGGGTCGTCACTAGAGAGAATCCGGGTTATGTTGCAGTTCATTCTCCGACGTTTGGGACTTGTCATCCCGACATTTATCGGTATTACCCTTCTCACCTTTGCCTTTGTCCATATGATCCCCGGTGACCCGGTGATGATTATGGCGGGCGAACGTGGTATTTCCCCTGAACGTCATGCTCAGCTGCTGGCTGAAATGGGCCTTGATAAGCCGATGTGGCAGCAGTATGTCCACTATATCTGGGGCGTCCTGCATGGCGATTTAGGTATTTCGCTGAAAAGCCGTATTCCCGTGTGGCAGGAGTTCGTGCCGCGCTTTAAAGCGACGATGGAACTGGGCGTGTGCGCGATGATTTTCGCCGTCGCCGTCGGTATCCCGGTTGGGGTGCTGGCTGCGGTAAAACGCGGATCTATCTTCGATCACACCTCCGTGGGCCTCGCGCTGACCGGCTATTCCATGCCTATCTTCTGGTGGGGCATGATGCTGATTATGCTGGTCTCAGTGCAGCTGAACCTGACCCCGGTTTCCGGGCGAATCAGCGACACGGTATTCCTCGACGACACGCTACCGCTCACCGGTTTTATGCTGATCGACACCGCTATCTGGGGTGAACCCGGCGACTTTATTGACGCGGTGATGCACATGATTTTGCCAGCCGTGGTGCTGGGCACTATTCCGCTGGCGGTGATCGTCCGTATGACGCGATCGTCGATGCTGGAAGTGCTGGGTGAAGATTACATTCGTACCGCGCGCGCCAAGGGGCTGACCCGCATGCGCGTGATTGTGGTCCATGCGCTGCGCAACGCCATGCTGCCGGTGGTGACGGTGATCGGCTTACAGGTGGGGACGCTGCTGGCTGGCGCCATCCTGACCGAGACTATCTTCTCCTGGCCAGGCTTAGGGCGCTGGCTGATCGATGCGCTGCAACGCCGTGATTACCCGGTGGTGCAGAGTGGGGTACTGCTGGTCGCGACGATGATTATCCTCGTCAATTTGCTGGTCGACCTGCTGTACGGCGTGGTGAACCCGCGTATTCGGCATAAGAAGTAAGGGGCCATCATGTCACAAGTTACTGAAAATAAAGTTGTCGCCGCACCGGTGCCAATGACCCCGATGAAGGAGTTCTGGCACTATTTCAAACGCAATAAAGGGGCGGTCGTTGGCCTGGTCTACGTGGCGATCATGATTATTATCGCCGTGTTCGCGAACTTCCTCGCACCTTACAACCCGGCGGATCAGTTCCGCGACGTACTGCTGGCACCGCCTGCCTGGCAGGAAGGGGGAAGCTTTGCGCACCTGCTGGGCACCGATGACGTTGGCCGCGATATTCTGTCGCGACTGATGTACGGCGCCCGTTTATCGCTGCTGGTAGGCTGTCTGGTGGTGGTGCTGTCGCTGATCCTCGGCGTGGTGCTTGGCCTGGTGGCCGGCTACTTCGGCGGCGTCATTGACTCCATCATCATGCGTATCGTCGATATTATGCTGGCGCTGCCGAGCCTGCTGCTCGCGCTGGTGCTGGTGGCCATCTTCGGCCCGTCGATTGTGAACGCCTCAATCGCATTGACCTTTGTCGCCTTGCCGCACTACGTGCGTCTGACGCGCGCGGCGGTGCTGGTGGAAGTGAACCGTGATTACGTGACTGCCTCACGAGTGGCGGGCGCGGGCGCGCTGCGTCAGATGTTCGTCAATATTCTGCCTAACTGTCTGGCGCCGCTGATCGTTCAGGCGTCGCTGGGCTTCTCTAACGCCATTCTCGATATGGCCGCTCTTGGCTTCCTTGGCATGGGGGCGCAACCGCCGACACCGGAGTGGGGCACGATGCTCTCCGACGTGTTGCAGTTCGCGCAGAGTGCCTGGTGGGTGGTCACCTTCCCGGGAGTGGCCATTCTGCTCACGGTGCTGGCATTTAACCTGATGGGTGACGGTCTGCGTGACGCGCTCGATCCCAAACTGAAGCAGTAAGAGGTTCGAGATGGCGTTATTGAATGTTGATAAATTATCGGTGCACTTCGGTGATGAAGGCACCCCGTTTCGCGCGGTAGACCGCGTGAGCTACAGCGTTAACCAGGGCGAAGTCGTCGGGATTGTTGGTGAGTCTGGTTCCGGTAAATCGGTCAGCTCGCTGGCGATTATGGGCCTGATTGATTATCCCGGCCGCGTAATGGCGGATAAGCTGGAATTTAATGGTCGCGATCTGAAACGTATTTCAGAAAAAGAGCGCCGCCAGCTGGTGGGCGCAGAAGTGGCGATGATCTTCCAGGACCCGATGACCAGCCTTAACCCGTGCTACACCGTCGGCTTCCAGATCATGGAGGCCATTAAGGTGCACCAGGGCGGCAATAAGAAAACCCGCATCCAGCGGGCGATCGACCTGCTGACGCTGGTGGGTATTCCGGACCCTGCATCGCGGCTTGACGTCTATCCGCACCAGCTCTCCGGCGGGATGAGCCAGCGCGTAATGATTGCCATGGCGATCGCCTGTCGGCCGAAGCTGTTAATTGCCGATGAGCCAACCACGGCGCTGGACGTGACGATTCAGGCGCAGATCATTGAGCTGCTGCTGGAACTGCAGCAAAAAGAGAATATGGCGCTGGTGCTGATCACTCACGATCTGGCGCTGGTGGCTGAGGCCGCGCACAAGATTATTGTGATGTACGCCGGCCAGGTCGTCGAAGCGGGCGATGCGAAAGATATCTTCCGCGCCCCGCGGCATCCGTATACTCAGGCATTGCTGCGTGCGCTGCCGGAGTTTGCTCAGGATAAAGCGCGGCTGGCTTCTCTGCCTGGTGTAGTCCCTGGGAAATATGACCGTCCCAACGGCTGCCTGTTAAACCCGCGCTGCCCGTATGCCACCGACCGGTGCCGCAGCGAGGAGCCGACGCTGAACCACGTTGACGGCGGCCGTCAGTCGAAATGTCACTACCCACTGGATGATGCCGGGAGGCCTACGCTATGAGTACCCATGAGGCCACCACGCAACAGCTTTTGTTGCAGGCCATCGACCTGAAAAAATATTACCCGGTGAAGAAGGGGCTGTTCGCACCTGAGCGCCTGGTGAAAGCGCTGGACGGCGTCTCATTTACCCTTGAACGCGGGAAAACGCTGGCGGTTGTGGGTGAATCCGGCTGTGGGAAATCCACGCTGGGTCGCCTGTTGACGATGATTGAAATCCCGACCGGGGGTGAGCTTTACTACCAGGGACAAGACCTGCTTAAGCACGATCCGCACGCGCAAAAGCTACGTCGTCAGAAAATCCAGATCGTCTTCCAGAACCCCTACGGGTCGTTAAACCCGCGTAAGAAAGTGGGGCAGATTCTCGAGGAACCGCTGCAGATCAATACCACGCTGAACAAAGAGCAGCGCCGGGAGAAAGCGTTGGCGATGATGGCGAAGGTGGGGCTCAAAACCGAGCACTACGATCGCTATCCGCATATGTTCTCTGGCGGTCAGCGCCAGCGTATCGCCATCGCCCGCGGCCTGATGCTGGACCCGGACGTGGTCATTGCCGACGAACCGGTATCCGCGCTGGATGTCTCGGTGCGCGCGCAGGTGTTAAACCTGATGATGGACCTGCAGCAGGATATGGGGCTGTCCTACGTGTTCATCTCCCATGACCTGTCGGTGGTAGAGCATATTGCCGATGAAGTGATGGTGATGTATCTCGGACGTTGCGTGGAAAAAGGGACCAAGGATCAGATCTTCAACAACCCGCAGCATCCGTACACCCAGGCTCTGTTGTCGGCGACTCCGCGCCTGAATCCGGACGATCGCCGCGAGCGTATTAAGCTGACCGGCGAGCTGCCGAGCCCGCTGAACCCGCCGCCGGGTTGTGCATTCAACGCCCGTTGCCGTCGTCGCTTTGGCCCCTGCACTCAGCTGCAGCCGCAGCTGAAGAACTACGGTGGCCAACTGGTGGCCTGCTTTGCCGTTGACCAGGACGAAAACCCGGAAAAACACCCCGCCTGATCGTTTGCGCCGCTGTCGATGAGACAGCGGCCGCAATTTCATCCTGATATTTTGTCACTTAAATAAGCAGTTTGGCCTATTTATATAACGATAAAAAAAGAGATAAAATCTATTCCAGTCGCGCGAAACATTATTTTTTTACTTCATTATTTGGAAATATCACCAGATAAAATGCTGGTTTTATTTAGAAATAAGGTGGTTTCAGGTTTTGCATACAGATACCTCCTAAAAAATGGAGCTATCATTTAGTATTAGAAATGGTAGGGTAATCCCAAAGCTATCAATAAATTACGCCGCCTTGACCAATATCCCTATACATAGTCATTGTATTGTTGGTCATGCTGATCAACTTAAGCTGATGATAAACAATAAAATAAACTATGCTCTAAAGGCGTAGTGTCAAAATAAAAACAGATTAAATATTATGTATTTAAAATCATGAGGTTATCCATGAACCATTATGATGATTTGCAGCGCTTCAAGGAAAAGACTCGTACGCAAAGTCTACATTTCAAGGACCTCTCATCACAGGCACCCACCCGGGAACAGGGCGATTGGATTATTCTCAATCAGCTAACCCCTGGGGAAGAGAAAGATTCTTCTCTGGCGATGGGGGGATCGGTATCGTTACCGATACCACAACCCGTGCCAGCAGATATGTTCCATTGGGTAGAAACAGAACCTGAGCACACACCTGTGCCAACAGTTGCGCCGACGCCTGTGGCACAGCAGGTGGTGACGCCCCCAGTGTCTGAACCGGTTACATCCCCCATTGTTGCCGCTGCACCAGTCGAACCACCTCCGTTGGTGACGCCGCCAACGACACCTCCGGTCATGGCGGAACCTGCTCCGGCTATCGCAGCAGCACCGGCACCGCGGGTCGCACCTCGTCCGGCCGTGACACCTGCGCAGGCCAGCGACGGCTTTGCACATTTATTTGCGGCAAAAGCCGCTGAACCGGCGGCAAAAAATAAAGATCAGCCGCTGAAATCACTTTTAGAAAGGATTGCGACATGCCGTTGATCTGCGTGTGTTCTCCAAAAGGCGGCGTAGGCAAAACGACCCTCGCGGCTAATCTTGCCTATTCTCTGGCGCGCGCGGGCAGCAAAGTTCTGGTTGTCGATTTTGACGTTCAGAATGCGTTGCGCCTGCATTTTGGCGTCCCGCTTAGCGATGAACGCGGCTATGTCGCGAAAGCGCTGGAACTTCATGACTGGAGCCAGTGCGTACTCAGCGCCGGCAGCAATATTTTTGTCCTGCCATATGGCGATGTCAGCGAGGCGCAGCATCAGGCGTTTGATCAACACCTGGCCACCGATCCTCACTTTCTGACCCGTGGTCTGGCGGCGTTATTGAATTATCCCGGGCTTATTATCATCGCCGACCTGCCACCGGGGCCCTCACCAGCGCTTACCGCGCTGACGTCACTGGCGGATCTCCACCTGGTGCCGCTGCTGGCGGATACGGCGTCGATGTCGACCCTGTCGCACGTGGAAAAACAGCGCCTGACTGGCGGTAAGCTAAACAACAAACTCGGGCATTATTTTGTGCTGAATCAGAGTGATAACCGCCGCCAGGTCAGTCGCGACGTGACCGCGCTGATGGAGGACAAACTGGGCGATCGGCTACTGGGCATTATCCACCGTGACGAAAGCGTGGTGGAGGCAAATGCGTCGCAGAAGTCGGTTCTCGACTTTAGCTCCTCCTCTGCAGCCGCTTTTGATATTGAAATAATTGCAAAAAAAATCTCTGCGCTGTTGGGTATCAAAATTGGCGACGGCACGGTGCACAGCCAGCCTCGCATGTCAGGGCTTTAACTTATTGCAGGGCTGCTGAATGAAAAAGTCTCTTTTCTGGTTGCTGGCACTGGTGCTGTCGCCCGTTGCCGTTCTGGTGATTATTACGCCGATGGACAGCCAAAAGCAGTATCTTTTTGGTCTGTTGAGTATCGGTATTCTGTTTTTAATGGGGTTTAGCAAAAAACGCAGTATTTCGGTCATTATGGTCGTGACTTCGCTGCTGATGTCGACCCGTTATATGTATTTCCGCTTGACGCAAACCCTGCATTTTAACTCCGGTATCGAGACGGTTCTGGGGATGGGACTGTTTCTGGCGGAAGTCTATATCTGGGTGATGTTGCTGCTGAACTACCTGCAAACGGTCTGGCCGCTTAAGCGCGAAATCGTCCCGCTGCCGGATGATATGAGCACCTGGCCGACGGTCGATATCTATATTCCTAGCTATAACGAACCGCTGGACGTGGTCCGTGATACCGTGCTGGCCGCGCAGTGTATTGATTACCCAGCGGATAAGATGAAAATTTATCTGCTGGATGATGGTAAACGCAGCGAGTTTGCGGTGTTTGCCGCCGATGTCGGGGTGGGATATATCACCCGAAACGACAATAAACACGCCAAAGCAGGTAACCTGAACCATGCGATGACCCTCACCAAGGGCGAGCTGATTTGCGTCTTCGATTGCGATCACGTGGCAACCCGCGTGTTCCTGCAGGCAACGGTGGGTGGTTTCCTTAAG
Source organism: Klebsiella sp. R390 (assembly GCF_051131745.1). Classification (NCBI taxonomy): domain Bacteria; kingdom Pseudomonadati; phylum Pseudomonadota; class Gammaproteobacteria; order Enterobacterales; family Enterobacteriaceae; genus Klebsiella; species Klebsiella sp. R390. The sequence continues at coordinate 2,949,770 of NZ_CP180445.1, forward strand.
GATCCTATGCTGGCGCTGGTCCAGACGCCGCACTACTTCTACTCGCCTGACCCGTTTGAACGTAACCTCTCCGTGGGACGCAATATTCCCAACGAAGGGATGTTGTTCTACGGCCCGATTCAGCAGGGTAACGATAACTGGAATGCGACCTTTTTCTGCGGCTCCTGTGCGGTGATCCGCCGTAAAGCGCTGGAAGATATCGGTGGTTTTGCGGTGGAAACCGTCACCGAAGATGCGCACACCGCGCTGAAGTTCCAGCGTCTGGGTTGGAAATCGTCGTTTCTCGATATTCCGCTGGCGGCGGGTTTAGCGACCGAGCGTCTGGTGGTACACGTGATTCAGCGAACCCGCTGGGCGCGCGGCATGACCCAGATTTTCCGCCTCGATAACCCGCTGTTGGGCCGGGGGCTGACGTTCCAGCAGCGCTTGTGCTACCTCAGCGCCATGCTCTACTACCAGTTTGCGTTACCGAGGGTGGTGTTCGTCACCGCGCCGTTAGCGTATCTGCTGTTTAACCTGAATATTATCTACTCCTCGGCGAGCCTGATCGTGTCGTATGCCTTGCCGCACCTGTTCCTCGCGATCTACGTCGGTTCGCGGATGAACGGCCGCTATCGTTACAGCTTCTGGGGCGAAATTTACGACATCGTGCTGGCCTTCCATCTGGTGCTGCCGACGCTGGTGACGATGATTTTCCCGAAACGCGGCAAATTCAACGTGACCGATAAAGGCGGGCTGCTGGATGTCGGTTACTTCGACTTTACCGTCGTCAGGCCGCATCTGGTGGTGGCCTGTTTGCTGGGCGTCGGCGTGATTGTCGGTATTGTTCGCGCCATTGGACATGACTACTTCGGTTCTGACCCCAACGTTATCGCCCTGAACGTTGGCTGGGGGCTCTACAGCCTGATCTTCCTGCTGGCAGCGATTGCCGTGGCGCGCGAAACCCGGCAGGTACGTAAGACTATCCGTATTGATGTCGATATTCCGGTGCTGATTCACTACGCCAGCGGCGTGGTTTCACGCAGCCATACCGCTGACCTGTCGATGGGCGGCTGTCGTATTGCGGTGCCGGATGACCGTCATCTGCAGGACGACATTGAAGAGATTGAACTGATTTTGCAATCCGGGGCCATTTGTATTCCGGCAGAGCAGGTGACCGCCGACCAGCAGTTTATTCGTCTGAAGTTTGATGAAAATATCCCGCTGTCGCTGCGCCGCGAACTGGTGCGCGTGGTGCTGGCGCGTGCGGATGCCTGGATTAACCCGCCGCGTCCGCAGGACAATCCGTTCCGCTCGTTTGTGACCATCTTACGCTGCGTGTTTGAACTGTTCTGGCTGTCCTGGAAAACCCGGGGTGCCCGCCGTCGGCAGAAACCTGTTGCGAGTACCGCGCAGGAGGATGGCCAACTATGAAGCGACTGACCACGCTTGCGTTGCTGGCTGGGATCTTTTCCGTGCCTGCGCTGCACGGTGAAGAGACGCCTGCCGAACCGACGGCGACGCTGAACTTCCCGCTGCCGGGCGCCGCCGTCGACGGGACGACCGCCGATGACGCCGCGACGACGACTGCACCGAACCAGACGGCTACGCCAGAATCGACTACCGCGGGTGCTGCAACGCCAGCAACCGACGCGACGACGGCAGCCGAATCCACGCCCGCAGCGGATCCGGCTGCCTCGCTGCCCGATCTACCGCCGCCGGTTAATAACGCTGCGCCGGTGGCCGTACCGTTAACGCCGGTCGTTAGCGGCACGCTGAATCTGGCGCAAATGGGGATGCCGGACGGCGTTATTCTCAGCGGCGGGCAACGTCAGGGGGGCGCTGATTTTACGCTGCCGTCTGACCAGGTCGTGACCCATGCCGAACTGATGCTGGATGTGCGGGTGTCACCAGAAATGGCAACCCGTAACGCTACGCTGCAGCTGATGCTTAATGGCCAGCCGCTGGGCACGGTGCCGCTGGGTACCGACGGGGCCGATATTTCCCACTATCAGCTGGATATTCCGGCGGCGCTGATGGTCTCCAGCAATAACCTGAGCTTTAAGGTGAATGATGGCGACAACATGCAGTGTCTGCTCAATAGCCAGGATACATCGGGCGTCACCATTTTAGCGGCGTCGCGCTTTAGCTGGGAAAGCCAGCCGCTGAATCTCAGCAATGATTTAAGCCATTTCCCGCGACCGTTCTTCGACAATATGCAGATGACCCCTGCAGATATCGCGGTGGCCTTCCCGGAAAACGCTGGGGCGGATGTCTATAGCGCCGCGGCATTAATCTCCTCCTGGCTAGGGATTCAGGCTGACTATCGCGGCATCTCCTTTAATGCGCTGCGCGATCGTTTACCGGAGCGCCACGGCATTATTATCGGTCATCCGGGCGACCAGGTGGGCGGGATCACTTTGCCGCAAACCGACAAACCGCTGCTGAAGATTGTTGATAACCCGGGGAATCCGACCTACAAACTGCTGTTGATCGTCGGGCAAAACGATGCGGCATTGCGGGCTGCGGCCTGGCGTCTGACGCGTGGCAACATTGCCCCGCAGACCGCCAGCCTGAGCGTAGATCCGCAGGCGATCCCGGTTGGAAAACCGTATGATGCGCCGCGCTGGATCCCGACCGATCGGCCGGTAAAAATCAGCGAGCTGCTGCGTAAAGATCAAAGTATGACGGTCAACGGCGTCTGGCATGAGCCGCTGCGGGTGGCATTCCGCGCGGCCCCGGACCTGTACCTCTGGGATGGCGAAACTATCCCGTTGCAGATTGGCTACCGCTTCCCGTCGGAAAACTGGATCAACGAAGATAAGTCGTTATTGAGCGTCACGCTCAACAACACCTTCCTGCACAATTTACCGCTGAACAAGCAGGGGCCGCTGGAGAAGCTGTGGCGCCGCCTGGGAGGCGATGCGCGTCAGGAGCAGTTTACCATCCCGCTGGCACCCTACCTGATCTACGGGGATAACCAGCTGTCGCTCTATTTTAACGTGGTCCCGAAAGACAACGCGCCCTGCTCGGTGGTGATGAATAACAACATCAAGAGCCGAATTACCGATGATTCATGGATTGATCTAAGCAATACGCGCCATTTCTCGCTGTTGCCAAACCTCTCCTACTTCGTCGGTGCCTCGTTCCCGTTCTCGCGGCTGGCGGATTACTCGCAAACCGTGCTGCTGCTGGCAGAAAAACCGTCAGAAACACAGGTGGCGACGCTGCTCAACCTGGCGGCACGTTCGGGGAATGCGACCGGAACGGCGCTGGCCAACAACCGGGTGGTCCTGGGTGTCCCGAGTGGCGGAGCGGGCCTGCAGTATCTGCGCGACCGCGATGTCCTTGCGGTCAGCGGCCTCGATCAAAAAGCATTTAACCAAAGCCTGCTGGCAGACTCGCCCTATTATCAGGCGGATAACCAACTGGGCGTGCGTGAGTCGGGGCTGGGAGAAAAAGTGCAGCGTTGGCTGAGCGGCGACTGGACGTCCGCCAGCGTTGACGCCGATCGCTATCTCTCTTCCAGCAACGCCTGGCGTGGTTTTATCAGCTACCGCTCTCCATGGAGTTCACAGCGCACGGTGGTGGTAGCGATGGCCAGCAACGATGACCAACTGGCCAGGCTAAAAGTCGACCTTGATTCACCGCGTATCAACGCCGGGATTCGGGGCGATACGGCGATTATCACTAGCGACAATGGCGTGCGCAGCTTCCAGGTCAATACGCCGTTCCCGAGCGGTCAGATGCCGTGGTACATGATAGCGGTATGGTATGCCAGCCAGCACTCGGGCCTGCTGGCATTGCTGGGGCTGCTTGCCACCTCGATAATCGGCCTGGCGCTCACCGCTATGTTTAAACGCCATGCTCGCAAGCGTCTGAGTTCGGGGGAAAGCCAATGAAACGAGTTATCAAAATGAATCGCCGGTCGACCCGAAAATTGTCCACCCTTTGCCTGTCAGGCGTGCTGACATTTGGCGCACTCGGTGATGCCCTCGCTGCCGGTAACGACGCCGCACTCCAGGCGCTTTTTGCTCAGGCAAATTACTGGCATGAGAAATCGCACGATGAGCTGGCGATGGAATCGCTGCAAAAAGTGCTGCTGGTCGATGCCAATAATACCCAGGCCATGTATCTGATGGCGCTGTGGTCCCAGCAGGGCGGGAATCTTCAGGCGGCAGCGCAGTGGCGTGCCCGACTGGCGAAGGTCTCGCCCAATAGCCCGAATTTGCAGGAGCTGGATAACGCCAAGAAAATGGCCCAGGTCCCGCAGGGGCAGCTCAGCCTGGCAAGGCAGCAGGCGCGAAGCGGTAATATTCCGGCGGCATTAACCACCTGGCGTGGCATGTTTAATGGCAATACCCCGCCATCAAGCCTGGCTGCCGAATATTACATGACGATGGCCAGCGACAAATCGCTCTACCCGCAGGCGGTCGGCGAGCTGCGCCAGTACGTGGCGCAGCATCCGCAGGAAAACGCCGCACGCGTGGCGTTAGGTAAAGCGCTGACCTGGCGGGAAGACACGCGTCGGGAAGGGATCTCGATGCTGGAATCGATGGCCAGCGGCAGCAAAGAGGCCGACAGCGGCCTGCGTCAGGCGCTGCTGTGGCTGGGTCCGCAGGCTGGCGATGAGGCGATGTACGATACCTGGATGCAGCGTCACCCGCAGGATACTGAAGTCCAGAATTACTACCGTCAGCGGATAAGCGGCCAGGCGCGCGGTCAGGGGTTTGTGAACCTCAATAGCGGCAATACCACCGCCGCGAAAGAGCAGTTTGAACAGGTACTCCAGACTAACCCGCAGGATGCCGATGCGCTGGCTGGGATGGGCTACATCGCGCAACGTAACGGCGACTTTCAGGCCGCGTCGCAATATTTAAGTCGGGCCGCGGATCTTGGCGGCGCTGACTCCGCCGCCCGCCGCGAGCAGGCGGCAGATGCCTTATTCTACGGCCAACTGGCGCAGGCGCAGCAGGCCTACAAACAGGGCAACATCAGCCAGGCGCTGGCGCTGTCCGCGCCGCTGGCTCAGCAGAGCGGCACGCGTGGCGCGTCGGCAAAACTGTTCCGGGCCGATGTGTTGCGCCATAACAAAGACCTCCCTCAGGCAGAGCAAACGTTGCGCTCGCTGCTCAACGATCAGCCGCAAAACGGCCCGGCGCGTGAGAACCTGTACTACGTCCTGCGCGAGCAAAATAAATCGGCGGAGGCGCAGGAGATGCTGCGTACGCTGCCGGCCAGCATGCAGCAGAAACTACAGCCTCGCGTGGTCACCGGTATGCCGGGGGATTCGCTGCGTCGTCAGGCACAAGAACAAGCCAACAGCGGCAACGTCACGGCGGCAATCGCCACCTTGCGTCAGGGGGTATCGCGTTACCCGGACGATGCCTGGATGCGCCTGGATCTCGCGCGACTGTTGCAAAAATCGGGCAATGAGAGCGAAGCCGCGTCGACGATGGCGGCCGCCTATCGGCCTGGCGCCAGCAGCAATTCGCTGTATGCCGCCGCGTTGTTTGCCAGCGAAAATGGTGCCTGGCAGCAGGCGCAGACGCTGCTGGGGCGGATCCCCGCAGCCAGTCAGACCAGCCAGATGCGCGATTTACGCCAGCGGGTGAACTACAACCTGCAGTTGGTCACCGCGCAGAACTACCTGGCGCAAGGGAATACGGTGGCGGCATCGAATACCCTGAAAGCGATGGCTGCGACGCCGCCTAAATCGCCGGCGGATGTCGGCAAGCTGGCGCGCATGCTGGCCCAGAGCGGCGATGTCGGCGGGGCCGTTACGCTGGTGCGCAACAATATCAGCGGCGGTATCACCGGCAATGCCGGCGATTACGCCGATCAGGTCTCGGTGCTTAATCAGGCGGGGCTGACCAATGAAGCCCAGGCGCTGTTGAGCAACCCGCAGCTGCAGGCCACCAGTACGCCGACGCAGCTGGCAAGCATCCGCAACGGCTACGTGATCAACGAAGCGGACCGGCTGCGCGAGCAGGGCAACTATGCCGGGGCTTACGACAAACTGATGGGGGCGATGCAAAGCGACCCACAAAATACCGACCTGATGTTCGCCATGGCGCGACTCTATCAGAGCGGAAAAATGAACAAAGAAGCGGGCGTGGTCTATGACTATCTGATGACCCGCGACACGCCGGACCAGGCGGCACGTACCGGCGCGATTGACATTGCGTTATCGGAAGGCAACAACGACCGGGCCGAACAGCTGGCTGGTGGACTGCGTCCGGATAATTCGCCGGATCGCTTAGTACTGCTGGCGCGCGTCGCGGAATCGCAGGGGCATCACCAGCAGGCGATGACGTATCTGCGCAGCGCGCGCGGCAAACTGCTGGGACTGCAGAGCAGCAACAGCGCCCAGACGCCAACTGTTGGTGGCGTGCTGGCGGCGGACAACCCCTTTGTGGGCGTCTCCCGCACCACCACCCCGACGCGGACGGCGTCGGCCTACGGGCAGTATATGCCGTGGCAGGTCGCCCAGGTGTCGACCGGGCCCGGGACAACTCTGCCGGGGATCCAACGTCCGGACCTGCCGGTAGAGACCGCGCAAACCCGTACGCTGCGTCAAGTGGATAGCATGATGGAGACGCTACAGGAAAAAACCGGCACCTGGTTACAGGGTGGCATGGAAGTGCGCGGTCGTGATGGCGAATCCGGTACCAGCAAGCTGACGGAGATGAAAACCCCGCTGACGTGGTCCTCATCGCCGTTTGGCGACTCGCGCTTTGACTTTACCGTCACGCCGATCACCCTGAATGCCGGTACCGCCACCGGCGATGCCTGGCGGCGATATGGTGCGAACCCGCTCTCCAACGCGGTTTCCAATATGATCTCCACCGCCACCAGCGAGCAGGCGGCGATTGCCGCGATGACCGATACGGAAAAGGAAACCTATTTTGCCAGCAATCCTGGGGCTGAGGCGTTAAGTGAGCTGGGGACGCTGAATGCCTCCGACTATAACGCTACCACCAGCAGCGGGATGGAAAACCTGGCGAAACTTGGCGCCTACGATTCCGGCCAGGTGGCCAGCTATCTGGCGTCATCGAGCCTGAAACCGAACGTCGATCAGGCGAGCGGATCAACGGATTCTCAGAAGGCCAATGGCGTTGAGCTGGCCATGGCTCTGGGCGGCGACAATTATCGTGTCGACATCGGCAGTACCCCGCTGGGTCAGGATCTGAATACCGTGGTCGGGGGGGTGAAATGGTCACCGAAGCTGACCAACTACCTGTCGCTGATCTTCACCGGTGAGCGCCGCTCACTGACCGATAGCCTGCTCTCCTACGTGGGCCTGAAAGATTCCTACTCCGGGAAAACCTGGGGGCAGGTGACCAAAAACGGCGGTACCCTCCAGTTAAGCTATGACGATGGCGATGCTGGCTTCTACGTGGGCGGCGGCGGCTACAGTTATCTCGGCACAAACGTTGCCAGCAACACCAGTATTAACGCCAACGCCGGGGTCTATCTGCGGCCTTACCATGATGATTATCGCCAGCTGCAGGCCGGTTTGAGTATGAGCTATATGGATTACTCGAAAAACCTCAGCTACTTCACCTATGGCCAGGGGGGTTACTTCAGCCCGCAGAACTACGTGAGCGTCTCGCTGCCGGTTAACCTGACCGAGAAATATGACAACTGGACGATGAAGCTGGGTGGCTCGGTGGGTTATCAATCTTACAGCCAGGATAAGAGTGCTTACTTCCCGACCAACTCTGAATGGCAGCAAACCCTGGAGACTGCGGTCAGCAATGGTTTTGCGAAAGAAGCTTACTATTCGGCAACCTCGAAGAGCGGCATTGGCTATACGCTGCGCGCCGGTGCTGATTACAAAGTGAACAAACAGATGACGCTAGGCGGCCAGATTGGCTACGACACCTTCGGTGACTATAACGAGAGCACCGCGGGTCTCTACATCCGCTATATGTTGGGAGACAACTGATCATGACGGACAATAACAACGCGGAAGTCATGGCCTGGTTTCAACAGCAGCAGACGCCAGCCGGATGGTTTGACCTGCTGTTGATCATGGTCGATGGCATGTTAAACAACGCCGGTGAGCTGGAAAGTCAGCCGTTCTTACGCCAGATGGGGGAGATGCTGGCAGATCGCTACCCGCTGCCAGAGTCAGAAACCGTGGGCCAGCTGGAAGCCAATATCAACCAGTGGCTGAGCCGCTTTAAATGGGGTGTGGTTAGCGTCGATGTGGGCGAGGACGGGTTACGACTGCGCCATCGCGCGCTCCCGGTGAGCCGCGATGATACGCATCGGGTGCGCTGGTGCAATGCATTTTGTGCCATACTCGAGGGGCTTTATTCTCGCTGGCTACAGGGACAAGGAGGCAGTACGCACGTGGTGTTGCAACGTGAGCGGCTGTTTTCGGTCTCGGATGTTCAGTTCCTCTACTTCCATCCATAACGGGTGACCTTATGTCTTTGCGTGCAGTAATAGCGGTCATAGTGACGATGATGGTTCTTCCTCGCGCGTGGGCCGACACCGCGTGGGAAAGCTATAAATCACGTTTTATGATGGCCGACGGGCGAATCGTTGATACCGGTAATGGGAGTATCTCTCATACCGAAGGGCAGGGGTTTGCGATGCTGCTGGCGGTGGCGAAAAACGATCGCCCTGCCTTTGACAAGCTGTGGCAATGGACCGATAAAACGCTGCGCAATAAAGACAATGGCCTGTTTTACTGGCGCTATAATCCCGTCGCGCCGAACCCGATTGCGGATAAGAACGACGCCACCGATGGCGATACCATGATTGCCTGGGCGTTGCTGCGCGCCCAGAAGCAGTGGGGCGACAAGTCCTACGGTGCGGCCTCCGACGCCATTACCGCGTCACTGCTGAAAAACACGGTGGTAACCTTCGCCGGCTACCAGGTGATGCTGCCCGGCGCGAAAGGCTTCAACCGCAACGATCATCTCAATATTAACCCATCCTACTTTATCTTCCCGGCGTGGCAGGCATTTGCCGAGCACACCCATCTGACCGCCTGGCGCAAGCTGCAAACCGATGGTCTGGCGCTGCTGGGGAAAATGGGCTGGGGGAAATCAAAACTGCCTACTGACTGGGTGGCGTTAAAAGCGGACGGCAAGATGGAGCCGGCGAAAGAGTGGCCGCCGCGCATGAGCTATGACGCGATCCGCATCCCGCTGTATCTCTCCTGGGCCGACCCGCAAAGCGCCCTGCTGACGCCATGGAAAAACTGGTTCAACAGCTATCCGCGGCTGCAGACGCCGGCCTGGATCAACGTCAGCAACGACAACGTTCCGTCGTGGTTTATGACCGGCGGCCTGCTGGCGGTGCGCGATCTGACTATGGGTGAGCCACAGGGTGACCCGCAAATCACCGCGCAGGATGATTACTACTCCGCCAGCCTGAAACTGCTGGTCTGGCTGGCCAGTCACGACCAGTCGCGTTAACCGTCAGGTGTCTCGCCAGGATTACTGCGGAATAATTTCGCCCTGGCGTAGGGTCAGGACTTCAACGCCGTCGGCGGTAACGGCCACGGTGTGCTCCCACTGCGCGGACAATTTCTTGTCGCGGGTCACCACGGTCCAGCCGTCCTTTTTGACTTTGGTCCGGCTGTCACCCTGGTTGACCATCGGTTCGATGGTAAAGACCATCCCTTCTTTCAGGACGGTGCCTTCACCCGCTTTGCCGTAGTGCAGTACCTGCGGATCTTCATGCATCTCCTGACCGATCCCGTGCCCACAATACTCGCGTACCACGCTGTAGCCATGGCTTTCAACATAGCTCTGAATCGCATGGCCGATATCGCCCAGGGTCGCGCCGGGCTTAACGGCCTTAATACCTTTCCACATGGCTTCGTAGGTTTTCTTCACCAGCCGGCGGGCCAGCGGCGAGACTTCGCCAATCAGGTACATTTTGCTGGAGTCGGCGATCATCCCCTCTTTTTCCAGCGTGATGTCGACGTTAACAATGGCCCCGGATTTCAGGTGCTCCGTCTCTTTCGGTATTCCGTGACAGACCACCTCGTTGATGGAGGTGTTTAACACGTAGGGAAAATCATATTGCCCTTTGCTGGCGGGGCGGGAGTGCAGTTGATTAACGATAAAATCTTCCACCCGATCGTTAATCGCCATGGTGGTGACGCCGGGCTGGATAAAGGTGTCCAGCATGTCAAATACCGAGGCTAGCAGCTCTCCGGCGTGGCGCTGTCTGGCAAGCTCATCGGCGGTTTTAATGCGAATTGATGGCATTGATCACCTCCAGCAAACGGTCGGAACCGGATTTCAGCATCATCATCTTAATTTGTTGATGGTTCAGCTCCGGATAGAGCTCGCTCATCATCCCCAGCCGGATCCAGTATTCCGCCTGCGCGTTCACCGAACGTGACATGGCCTTGCTGGCATCGCGAATGTCGTCGTGCAGCAGGTCAGTGATTTTTACAATGCCCATATATATGTTCCGTAATGATTCATATATATATCGTATATTTTGAAACGACGGCTGTCACGACGTTTTTGCCAGCATCAACAGTGAAGGGAGTCCTGCAAAAGACGGCGAAGTAACGGAGAAAAGAGGGGGGAGAAACAGGGGGGCGAGACGCTACGGTGCAGCGAAAGCGCGGCCTCAGGGTTTCCCCTGCGGCCGCGGGGCAAGTTATTGCGGGTACGGTACCCAGCTTCCGCCGTTCAGCTGAACGTACGGTTTACCCTGATACTGCATAACAATGGCGTTGGCGTTTTCTGACACCGGCGCGCTTTGCGGCAGGCCAGCGGTGTACTGCTGCCAGTCAACGTTGTCTTCGGTGAACATCTTGCCATCCAGCGCACGAACCACCAGTTCAGACACCGCGAGATAGCTGCTCGGCTGGTCAATAATCACCGGAGCACCCTGGTGCGGTGCCTTCATGCCGAAGAATTTCACGGCCGTCGGTACGTTGGTGATCGACGGGCTTGGGATGTCGCGCAGGCCAGACACCTGCATTTTGTCACCCTTCAGCGCGCCGCCGTGTTCCGGAACCACCACAACCATGACTTTCCGACCCGATTTTTCCAGCTCGGTAAAGAAGTTATCCAGCTCGTCGAACAGTTTCTGCGCACGTACTTTGTAGTCCGCCGTCTTGCTCTGACCTGGGAAGTGGTTGCCGTCGTGGAGCGGCAGAATGTTGTAGAAGGTGGCGCTCCGGGCCGCGTCGCCCTCTTTGTTTTCTTTCTCCAGCCAGCGGTTCAGGGTCGCTAAGTCGTCATACACCGGCGAACCATCGAAAGCCTGCAGGCTGACCGGCAACCCGGTTTGATCCATCAGCGGGCTTTGCATGCCGCCTAAGCTACGCAGCTCTTTCAGGAAGTCGCCGAACAGACCGTTATGCCCGAGCATCAGCTGCTGGGTAAAGCCGAGTTTTGCCAGGTTTTCGAACAGGTAGCAGTCGCTGCCCGACGGTTGATACAGGTTCGAGTGTGACAGCTGACCGCAGCTGGCGCGCAGCAGACGTACCGCCGCCGGGCCACTGTAGGAGGTCGCCGAGTTGAAGTTCTTGAACACAATATCAAAATGCTTCCACAGCGGATGGTCCATCAGCCCTGCCGCTTCAATATCTGACCACGACAGCGAGCAAATATTGATCACCAGCAGGTCAAACGGTTGAGCATCTGCCGGCAGTTGTTCCGGGAACGGCGTTTTGCGCTTCTGTTCCGAGGCATAGAAGGTGTTCAGCCAGTTGGTTAAATTGGCGGAGGTCGGTGGTTCGGTCTGCGCGGGAATATCGCCGTTGGCAGCCGTCGTGCTGGCGGCCGAAGCGGAGGTATTTGCGGTCCGCGCGGTCGTGGCTGCTGCGGTTGTCGGCTGGCCGGCGGGCCACAGCGTAAAGGCCGGGAGCAGCGGACTGATGGTCAGCCAGATCATGATGGCGGAAACCAGTACCGTGACGCGCAGCCACTGTCTGATGAACAGCCACAGCACCAGCAGCAGGAAGAAGGCGCCGACCATATTCCAGTTAATAAAGCGGGTCACCAGGTCCCAGAGGTAATCGGCGCTGAAGCCGGCCAGCTGTGAACCCTGGCTAAAGATACTTTCCGGTCCCGGCAGCCAGGTATCATGCCAGAACAGCCCGATGCCAATGGGAATGGCAATCCAATGGCGCAGGCGGTGGAGCTTGTACTTTGGCAGAGGAACCAGCAAAAAGGCGAGGAACACCAGGTTTAGCATCGGGTGAAAGTTAAGATACCCCGCCCAAAGCAGCGCAAACTTTACCAGAAAGTAAAAATTCCAACCGGCCAGTCCACGCCAGTACTGCCAGAGCGGAAGCGGCGTAGCGTTAGTTTTTTCATTCGTCATTTATTCAGTTTGCCTTGCTGAGTTGTTGCTTCCCGGCGTAAGACGCCAGCCGGTTTGACATAGCGGGGTTTAAAGAACATCAACCGTAAGGTGGTGCGAATACGGCGTTGGTAGTGGCGTGTCAGGTATCCCAACGGGAAAAAAAGCAGGGCGCATAGTACGACCAGCTGAATAATATCGCTGATGGACATCATGACGTTTTCTCCCTGTCAGTGGACAGCCGATGCGGTTCAGGGAACCGTCGCCAGTGGCGTCCATCATGGGTGGCATTGATGGTGACGTTTTTCTCAACCGAGACCGGAAGCGGGGTATTCCACTGAGATGGATCGATTCCGCGCATCAGTAAAATTTCGGCGGTGATCTGTTTATCTTCGAACCAGACCATACGGTTAGAAAAGATATCGCCGGTGGGTAACGGGAAAATATGGTTTAACGCGGTGTCCAGGTCATTCACGCGACAAAACGACAGAAAAAGCACTAATCGGTTATTGCCGATGGTCATAATATCGCCCATGCGATTCGGACGACACAGCGTTAACGCCTGCTCGACACGCAGGCCTGGCGCAGGACGTAACGCTACCATCACACCTTTACCGTCTTCAGGCAGCATGGTGTTTGTCATGATGTTGTGCACCGCCGTACAGAAATCCCCCCACTTCTGGAAACCGCGCAGATTGAGCGGCTGGCTCCAGCTCAGCAGGGTGTCAAACTCTTCTGGAATATGGCGGGTGAATTTCTGCTTCTGCACGCTTTCTATTAAGGTCAGGCAGCGGGAAAGCGGGGCGCTGGAAGGAATAACCATATTCGCACCGCTGCTTAGCAGCAGTCGTTCATCGGTGGTGCGCAGGCTTGGGGTCTGCTCGCGCACGACAATTTTCAAGGCGCTGCCGCGCTGCTTACGCAAGATATGGATATAGCGGCCCAGCTGTTCGATCTGCTCGTTTTGAGTGACGGAAAACAGCAGGGTGGCCGCCTGAGATTTGCGTGCGGCGTTAAAGACGCCATCGTTGGTATCGAACAGCGTCCAGTATTCGGAAAGGGCAGGCGCGCCTTCCAGCACCCGGAGGTTGCTCAGTACCACTTTTTCATCGCTGCGCGGTTGCACCAGCGTCTCTTCGTTTTGCGCCAGATGCCAGCCGTCGTCACCGTGTAAAACCGCCAGCTGCTGCTGCGCGCTCATTCCCTTTTCGCTGCCCCAGAATGCAATATCAAATAAAAAACTATCGCCCTGGTAGCGCAGGCTAGCCAGCCCGGAAAGCGAGCGGTATTCATTTAACAGGGGGGAAAGTTGCTTATCAACATTTTGACCGGAATTAAGCACTAACAATGAACAATGATGATATTTGGTCCACCGGTGTGATTTTTCAGCCCAAAGGCATAATTGTTCTTTTTTCATATTCTGCCAGGCATTTTCTGAGGTCAGCAGAATAAAGAGGTAGTTGTCCGGGTCGAGGCTACAAAGTAAATCGCGATGCAGTTCCTCCAGCCCTTCTGTACTATCCGGCATGGTGAACACAGCAATCTTTTCAGGACCACGGTGAGGATCGACTGAAATGATTTTACCTGGGGTATTACCCATCACGATGGCCGCAACTTTGCAGTCTTTATCTTGTGCCGCCAGCGTCTGATTGAGCAGGCTTACCGCATCTTCATAGCGATCGAGGTTAAGCCACCATACGCCACCCACGGGCATATGGCAGACCTCATCCCACAATGATGAAATACCCAAAGTATATACGTTTTCCACGGCGTCCCTCGTGAGAACTGATTTACACTAGAATAGTTTACTAGCGAAAGCGGCAGAGTAAACCTAACATTGAAATTAAAGGGTATCAGTTTTAGCATATATATACCCTTCATCCTTCAAGTTGCCTGGGTGTTGGCTGCAACCGTTCACCCCAGTCACTAGCTAGAGTAAGCTCCTGGGTATTAACGGCCTTGCCGCCTACAAGCAACTCGAATTATTTTGGGCATAGGTGATTTGAGATTGAGCCTTTTGTACCTCGGGTTTTATTTATGTGTTATTTGTGAATGGAAAGTGAAATGCCGGGAAAAGAGCCTGCAGTACCTTCTGATGCCACATTAGGCTATACCTTTCAAAATGATTTCCTGGCGCTAAGCCGGGCATTTTCTTTGCCTGAAATTGACTACCATGACATTTCCCGGCGCGAGCAGTTAGCCGCGGCGCTGAAACGCTGGCCACTCCTGGCTGAATTCGCAGAGAAAAAGTAAGGACGCTGCCGATGGCTATTCTAGGATTACAGGGTATACGCGGTGGCGTGGGCACCACGTCGATTACCGCCGCGCTGGCCTGGGCGTTACAGCTCCTTGGTGAAACGGTTCTGGTGGTCGATGCCAGCCCGGACAATATGCTGCGTTTTTTCTTTAACGTCGAGGCATCCCATCAGGATGGCTGGGCGCGTTCATTGCTTGACGGGCGTGACTGGCGTGATGCCGGTGTTCGCTATACCTCGCATATCGATATTCTGCCGTTTGGTCAGCTCACCCCCGGTGAGAGAGAGCATGTTGATTCGCTCTATCCGACGCTGGAACCGATCGCCGACATCGTCGAAAAACTGGTCAGGCAGGGCGACCATCGCTGGGTGCTGTTGGATTTACCCGAAGGGTACTCCCCGCTGTCCAGCGCGCTGATTAGCGCCTGCGACCGCACGCTGGTGGTGGTACATCCCGATGGCAATTGCCATATTCGCTTGCACCAGCAGGCGCTCCCGGTCAACGGCGATGTGCTGATCAACGATCTGCGTGTTGGTAGCCAGCTGCAGGAAGATTTATACCAGCTGTGGCTGGAGAGCCAGCGCCGTATTCTGCCCATCACCATTCATCGTGATGAGGCGATGGCGGAGTGCCTGGCGGCGAAGCAGCCGCTCGGTGAATATCGCCAGGACTCCCTGGCTGCAGAAGAGATACTGACCCTTGCCAGCTGGTGTTTACTGCACTATTCCCGCGTGGAGGCACCATGATACGCCTGAGCGCCTTGTTGCTGGCGCCTCCGGTGGCGGAACGACTGAGCGAACGCTACCGTGATTATCGTCAGCACGGCGCCTCGTGGCTGTCTGCGGCGATGGGCTGCCTGTGGGCGTCAATCGTCTGGGCGCTGATGCCGCTGGAAACCCCACGCTGGCAGGCCATTCTGAATAACCATCGCGACTATTTCCCGCATATTAATCCCCATCGCCCGCGTCTGTTGGATCCGCTACGTTATCTGTTGCAGTCTCTGTGGCTGCTGGTGACGCGGGTGCCGGAACCTGAGAAAAAGGCGAACTGGCGGACCTTTGTCGCCCTCGAAGGCGTTCACGGGCGCTATACGCAATGGATGGAGACGCTCCCGGAACGGGTCAACACCCGTACCAGCCACCTGAATAAACAGAAAGAGCTGGCACACCTGAATCCGAAACTGCGTAAGGCTATCCTCGGCGTGGTGGTGGTCTTCTCGCTGATACTGGCTCTGCTCTGTATCACGCAGCCGTTTAACCCGCTGTCGCAGTTTATTTTCCTGCTGCTGTTGTGGGGCGTGGCGCTGCTGGTACGCCGTATTCCGGGGCGTTTTTCCGCTCTGATGCTGATTGTCCTCTCGCTGACCGTCTCCTGTCGTTATATCTGGTGGCGCTATACCTCGACGTTGAACTGGAACGATCCGGTCAGTCTGGTGTGCGGGCTGGTGCTGCTGTTTGCTGAAACCTATGCCTGGCTGGTGCTGGTGCTGGGCTATTTCCAGGTGGTCTGGCCGCTCAATCGCCAACCGGTGCCGCTGCCAAAAGATATGGCCGACTGGCCAACCGTGGATATCTTCGTGCCGACGTACAACGAAGACCTTAATGTGGTGAAAAACACTATCTATGCGTCGCAGGGTATCGACTGGCCGAAAGATAAGGTCAATATCTGGATCCTCGATGACGGCGGTCGTGAAGAGTTTCGTCAGTTCGCCAAAGATGTCGGGGTGCACTATATCGCCCGTACGACCCATGAACATGCGAAGGCCGGTAACATCAACAATGCCCTGAAATACGCCAAAGGCGAATTCGTCTCCATTTTTGACTGTGACCACGTCCCGACGCGCTCCTTCCTGCAGATGACCATGGGCTGGTTCCTGAAGGAGAAAGAGCTGGCGATGATGCAGACGCCGCACCACTTCTTCTCCCCGGACCCGTTTGAACGTAACCTCGGTCGATTCCGCAAAACGCCAAACGAAGGCACGCTGTTTTACGGTCTGGTGCAGGATGGTAACGATATGTGGGACGCCACCTTCTTCTGCGGCTCCTGTGCGGTGATTCGTCGCGGTCCACTGGATGAAATTGGCGGCATCGCCGTTGAGACGGTCACCGAAGATGCCCACACCTCCCTGCGTCTGCACCGTCGCGGTTACACTTCGGCCTATATGCGTATTCCACAGGCCGCCGGGCTGGCAACCGAAAGTTTGTCGGCTCATATCGGCCAGCGTATTCGCTGGGCGCGCGGGATGGTACAGATCTTCCGTCTTGATAACCCGTTGTTTGGTAAGGGACTGAAGTTTGCGCAGCGGATTTGTTATGTCAATGCGATGATGCACTTCCTGTCTGGTATTCCGCGGTTGATCTTCCTGATAGCCCCGCTGGCATTTCTCCTGCTGCACGCCTATATCATCTATGCCCCGGCATTGATGATCGCGCTGTTCGTCCTGCCGCATATGATTCACGCGAGTCTGACGAACTCGAAGATCCAGGGCAAATATCGCCACTCTTTCTGGAGTGAAATCTACGAAACCACGCTGGCCTGGTATATCGCGCCGCCGACCTTTGTCGCGCTGATTAACCCGCATAAAGGCAAGTTCAACGTGACGGCGAAGGGCGGACTGGTCGAGGACGAATATGTCGACTGGGTGATCTCGCGGCCCTATATCTACCTGGTTCTGTTGAACCTGGTGGGGGTTGCCGTGGGGATCTGGCGTCATTTCTATGGACCGGAAAACGAAGTTCTTACCGTCTGGGTCAGTATTGTCTGGGTGTTCTACAACCTGATTATCCTCGGCGGCGCGGTGGCGGTATCGGTCGAGAGTAAGCAGGTTCGACGCTCGCACCGTGTGGAAATGAGCATGCCGGCCGCGATTGCCCGCGAAGATGGCCACCTGTTCTCCTGTACCGTTCATGACTATTCTGATGGCGGGCTGGGGATCAAAATTCACGGTAAGGCGCAGGTGCTGGAAGGGCAGCAGGTAAATCTGCTGCTGAAACGCGGGCAACAGGAGTATGCCTTCCCGGTACGGGTCGCGCGCGTGAATGGCAGTGAGGTTGGTTTACAGTTAATGCCGTTGACCAACCAACAACATATTGATTTTGTACAGTGTACGTTTGCCCGCGCTGATACGTGGGCGCTTTGGCAGGATAGCTTCCCGGAAGATAAGCCGATGGAAAGCCTGCTGGATATCCTGAAACTGGGGTTCCGTGGATATCGTCACCTGGCGGAGTTCTCACCGCCGTCGGTGAAGGTTATTTTCCGCTCGCTCACCATGCTGGTTGCCTGGATAGTTTCGTTTGTTCCTCGCCGGCCTGAACGCGCCGCAGCGATACTCTCTTCAGAACCAGAAATGGCTCAACAATGATGATAATGCGATGAAAAGAAAACTCTCTTTAATTTGTGCAGTAGCGGTGGGAATAGCTGGTTGGTATCC
This sequence comes from Klebsiella sp. R390, assembly GCF_051131745.1. Lineage (NCBI taxonomy): Bacteria > Pseudomonadati > Pseudomonadota > Gammaproteobacteria > Enterobacterales > Enterobacteriaceae > Klebsiella > Klebsiella sp. R390. The sequence continues at coordinate 2,967,732 of NZ_CP180445.1, forward strand.
CTTAGCGACTTTTTCGGAACCGACGACCGCGATTGCGGCAGCCCCGACCCCGACGGCGCCTGCCGCTCCGGTAACGCCAGCAGCGCCGGGCGCTACGGCAACGGATCCGCTGGCGATCCCTGCGCCGGTTGTCGCCGAAGGTCAACCGACGGCCACCGTGGCTGACCCCGCAGCAGCACCCGTAGTGGTGGAAAACGTGCCGAGCCGCGACGTGAAGCTGTCATTTGCCACCATCGCCCCGGCACCGGGCAGCATGGTGCTGCGCGGCGCGCATCCTGACGGTGCAGTTGAATTTGGTATGCGCAGTGATGAAGTGGTGACTAAAGCGGTGCTTAATCTCGACTACACGCCGTCGCCTTCGTTACTGCCGGTACAGTCGCAGCTGAAGGTATATCTCAACGATGAGCTAATGGGCGTCCTGCCGGTCACCAAAGAGCAGTTGGGTAAAAAAATCAACGCGCAGATCCCAATCGACCCGCTGTATATCACCGACTTCAACCGCGTGCGTCTGGAGTTTGTTGGCCATTATCGCGATGTCTGTGAAAACCCGGCCAGCAGTACGTTGTGGCTGGACGTCGGGCGTAACAGTAACCTCGATCTGACCTACCAGGCCCTGGCGGTGCGTAACGACCTGTCCCACTTCCCGGTCCCGTTCTACGATCCGCGTGACAACCGCCCGCTGACCCTGCCGATGGTCTTTGCCTCCTCGCCGGATGCGCAGCAGCAGCATGCAGCGGCGATTGTGGCCTCATGGTTTGGTAGCAAAGCCGGCTGGCGTGGCCAGAACTTCCCGGTGCTGTTCAACCAGCTGCCGGAACGCAACGCCATTGTGTTTGCGACCAACGACAAGCGCCCGGACTTCCTGCGTGAACATCCGCCGGTGAAGGCGCCGACCATCGAAATGATCGACCACCCGAATAACCCTTACGTCAAACTGCTGGTGGTCTTCGGGCGCGATGACAAAGACCTGTTACTGGCAGCCAAGGGCATCGCCCAGGGTAATATTCTGTTCCGTGGCAGCAGCGTCGAAGTGGATGGCGTCAAAGAGCTGCAGGAGCGTAAACCGTACGATGCGCCGAACTGGGTGCGTACTGACCGTAAAGTGACCTTTGGCGAGCTGAAAACCTATGAGCAGCAGCTGCAGTCCAGTGGTCTGGTGCCGGACTCCATTAACGTGGCGTTGAATTTGCCGCCGGATCTCTATCTGCTGCGCGCCAACGGCATTGATATGAATCTGAACTATCGCTACACCATGCCGCCGATCAAAGACAGTTCGCGCATGGATGTCAGCCTCAACGACCAGTTCCTGCAATCGTTCAGCCTCAGCAGTACCCAGGAAGTGAGTAACCTGATATTGCGTCTGCCGGTGCTGCAAGGGCTGCTGGACGGCAAGTCGGAGATGACGATTCCGGCCCTGCGCCTTGGCGCGATGAACCAACTGCGCTTTGATTTCCAGTACATGAACCCGATGCCGGGTGGGTCTATCGATAACTGTATTACCTTCCAGCCGGTGAGCAACCACGTGGTGATTGGTGATGACTCGACGATCGACTTCTCGAAGTATTACCACTTTATCGCGATGCCGGACCTGCGCGTCTTTGCCAACGCCGGCTTCCCGTATAGCCGGATGGCCGACCTCACCGACACTCTGATCGTGGTACCAAAAACCCCGACCGAGGGTCAGGTGGCGACGCTGCTGAGCTCTGTTGGTGGGATTGGCGCCCAGACGGGCCTCGCTGCGATCAACATGCAGGTTACTGATGATGGCAGCAAGATTAAGGACAAAGATGCCGATCTGCTGCTGATTGGCGCGATTCCAGCCGAGCTGAAAGACGAAAGTAAAATTAACCTGCTGGTCGAAGCGACCAAAAGCTGGGTGAAAATGCCGATGCGTCACTACGACCTGCCGAGCATTTACCCGGATGACGAAGCCAGAACGCCGAACACCCGTACGGATATCACCTCTTCCGGACCAATGGCGGCCATTATCAGCTTCCAGTCGCCGTACTATGATCAACGTAGCGTGATAGCGCTGCTGGCGGATAGTGCGCGTGGTAACGAGCTGCTGAACGGCGCCCTGAACGATACCGGTAAGCGGGCGGCGATGTTTGGTTCCGCCGCGGTGATCCGTGAGTCGGGCGTTAATAGCCTGCGCGTGGGCGATATTTACTATGTCGGCCACCTGCCGTGGTTTGAACGCATCTGGTTTGCGCTGTCGAGCCATCCGGTGCTGCTGGCGATTCTGGCGGCCGTGAGTATCGTGCTGCTGGCGTGGGTGCTGTGGCGGATGCTGCGTATTGTCAGCCGTCGTCGCCTCCATCTTGATGACGAGTAAACCATGATGAAAGCAGTACGTGGAGCAATCATGTCGGTGTTAATGCTGGCGGCGGCGCAGGTGAATGCCGCTTGCCAGTGGCCGGCCTGGGATCAGTTTAAAAAAGATTTTGTGACCGCCGAAGGACGGGTGGTTGATCCCAGCGATGCCCGGAAAATAACGACCTCTGAAGGGCAAAGCTATGCGCTGTTCTTTGCGCTGGCGGCCAACGATCGTAAGAGCTTCGATACGCTCTTTCAGTGGACGCAGAACAACCTGGCAGAGGGCGACCTGCGTGCGCATTTGCCTGGCTGGCTGTGGGGCAAGAAAAGCGAGGAGCAGTGGACGTTACTGGACAGCAACTCGGCCTCTGACTCCGATTTATGGATAGCCTGGTCGCTACTGGAGGCCGGGCGTTTGTGGCAGGTGCCGCAGTACACGGAAGTGGGCAAGGCGTTGCTGTCTCGGATTGCCGATGAAGAAGTGGTGGAAGTGCCAGGGCTGGGCCCGATGGTGCTGCCGGGAAAAGTCGGCTTTGCTGACGATAAAGGCTGGCGCTTTAACCCCAGCTATCTTCCACCACAGCTGGCCAGCTACTTTGCCCGTTTTGACGCCCCGTGGCCGGCGCTGCGCGACAGCAACTTACGTTTGCTGCTGGAGACGGCGCCGAAAGGTTTCTCCCCTGACTGGGTGCGTTATGAAAAAGGCAAAGGCTGGCAGCTGAAAGCCGACAAACCGATTATTGGCAGCTATGACGCGATTCGGGTCTATTTATGGGCCGGGATGCTGGATGACGGCGATAAACAGAAAGCACAGCTGCTGTCCCGCTTTGCGCCGATGGAAGCTCAGACGATTCACCTCGGCGTACCGCCGGAGAAAGTGAATATTGCTACCGGGAAAACGACCGGAAACGGTCCGGTTGGCTTCTCGGCGTCGCTGCTGCCGTTCCTGCAAAATGATGACATCCGGGCCGTGCAACGCCAACGCGTCGCAGACCACTATCCCGGCGCAGATGCCTACTATAATGCGGTCCTGACTCTTTTTGGCCAGGGATGGGATCAACATCGTTTTCGCTTCTCTGTGGAAGGCGAATTACGACCTGACTGGAACAAGGAATGCGCAAGTTCAGACTAAATGTTATCACGCTGTCGTTGGGCATCGTGCTGCTGCCAGCGGTACAGGCGGCGACGACGCCCGCCCAGGAACATCTGCTGGAGCAGGTCCGGCTGGGTGAAGCGAGCCATCGTGAAGATCTGGTGAAGCAATCCTTATATCGACTGGAGCTGATTGACCCGAATAATCCCGCCTATATTGCGGCGCACATGCGTTATCTGTTGCGCCAGGGCGACACCTCCGGCGCGAAAAAACAGCTCGAAAAATTAGCCAAGTTGGCCCCGGACTCTGCGGAACTGAAATCATCGCGTAGCGAGATGAGCCTTAGCACCAGTGACGGGCGTCAGGAGCTACAGCAAGCACGCCTGCTAGGGGTCTCAGGGCGGGTGGAAGAGGGCATTGCCGCTTTTGACAAACTGTTCGGCGGCGTGCCGCCCGATCAATCGCTGGCGATCGAATACTGGGCGCTGGTGGCACGGCTTCCGGCCCGCCATGCAGAAGCGGTTGCCCAGTTGAAAAAACTGGATGCCAGCGCGCCTGGCAACCCCGATCTTCAGGCCACACTCGCCAAGCAGATGTTTGCTGATAACAAGCTCGCGGAAGGCTTTGCCTATTTAGAGCAGATGTCGCGCTCGGCCGCCGGTCGGGGAACCGCGGCGGATATGTGGCTCAGCGAAATCAAAGACATGCCGGTCAGCAAAAGCAGCGTACAGGAGCTGCAGCGTTTTCTGACGCTGTTCAGCACCGGTGAATCGGCGGCAAATGCCCGGGTGCTGCTGGCTCAGCAGCAGGCACAGCTACAGGATCCAGCGTTCCGCGAACGATCCGAAGGGCTGGCGGCGGTGAAAAACGACAACCCGGCACAGGCCATTGCTAGTTTACAACAGGCCGTCCGGGCTGATGCCAGGGACAGCGACGCGGTAGGGGCGCTGGGTCAGGCCTATTCCCAACGCGGTGACAGAGCCCGGGCCGTCGCACAGCTGAACAAAGCGATCGCGATGGATCCCAAAAGCCCGAACCGCGATAAATGGGACAGCCTGCTACAGACCAACCGCTACTGGCTGTTGATCAAGCAGGGCGATAACGCGCTGAAAGCCGGGCAGCTGGATCAGGCACAAAACGCCTATGCCCAGGCGCAGCGGGTCGACAATACCGATAGCTATGCGGTTCTTGGACTCGGCGATGTGGCGGCGGCGCGCAAAGATACGGCTGCGGCGGAGCGTTATTATCAGCGCACCCTGCGGATGGATCGCGGTAACAGCCTGGCGGTTCGCGGACTGGCTAACCTCTATCGTAGCGAATCACCGGAGAAAGCCAGCGCCTATATTGCCACGCTGTCGCCGAGCCAGCGCCGCAGCATTGACGATATTGAACGCAGCCTGGCCAATGAACGGTTAGAAAAACAGGCCGAAGCTCTGGAGAGCAAGGGGAACTGGGCGCAGGCGGCGGAAGTTCAGCGCCGGCGTCTGGCACTTGACCCGGACAGCGTGTGGATCACCTACCGCCTGTCTCGCGATTTAGTCAGCGCAGGCCAGCAGACGGAAGCCGATACGCTGATGCGCGATATGGTCAACCGTAAACCTGGCGATGCCGACCGCGTCTATGCCTACGGGCTCTATTTATCCGGCAATAACCAGGATGACAGGGCGCTGGCGCAGATTAACGCGCTGCCGCGGGGTCAATGGACGGATAATATTCGGGAGCTGGATGCGCGCCTGCAAAGCGATAAAGTGATTCGCCAGGCCAACCAGCTACGCGATAGTGGCCAGGAAGCGCAGGCAATTGCCCTGATCAAACAGCAACCGCCGCTGGTCCGTTACGATCTGACGCTGGCGGACTGGGCGCAGCAGCGTGGCGACAACCAGACGGCGATCGCCCGCTACAATGATGCCCTGGGTAAAGAGCCGGACAACGGCGATGCGCGCCTGGGTCTGGCGGAAGTGTATCTTGCCGAGGGCGATAAAAATGCCGCTCGCGCGCAGGTCAGCAAGCTGAAGGACGACGAAACCGACTCCCTCAATATGCAGCGGCGGATTGCCCTGGCGACGGCCGGATTTGGTGATACTGCCCAGGCGCAGCAGATTTTTGAGCGCATTATCCCGCAGGCGAAATCCCAGCCGCCGTCGATGGACAGTGCGTTGGTGCTGCGTGATGCGGCCCGTTTCCAGACGGAAAACGGCGAGCCGCAGCAGGCGCTGGAAAGTTACAAAGATGCGATGGTGGCCGCGGGCGTGACGCCTGTCCGCCCGCAGGATAACGACACCTTTACCCGCTTAACTCGCAACGACAGCAGCGATGACTGGCTGAAACGTGGGGTTCGCAGCGACGCTGCCGATCTCTATCGTCAGCAGGATCTCAACGTGACCCTGGAGCATGATTATTGGGGCTCCAGCGGTACCGGCGGCTATTCCGATTTGAAAGCGCATACCACCATGCTGCACGTGGATGCGCCGCTTGCCGACGGGCGGATGTTCTTCCGTACCGACCTCGTCAATATGGACGCCGGGAGTTTCTCCACCAACAGCGACGGCAGCTACTCGCCGAGCTGGGGGACCTGTGGCGAAATTGCCTGTACCAGCGGCAGTAAGAACCAGAGCGACGGCGGGGCCAGTATTGCGGTGGGCTGGAAGAACGATACCTGGAGCGGCGATATTGGCACCACGCCGATGGGCTTTAACGTCGTCGATGTCGTGGGTGGACTGAGCTACAGCAACGACCTCGGGCCGATCGGTTATACCGTCAATATGCATCGTCGACCGATTTCCAGTTCGCTGTTGGCCTTTGGCGGACAGAAAGACAGCAGCAGCCATACCGGGACAACCTGGGGCGGCGTGCGTGCTGACGGCGGTGGCGTTAGCCTGAGCTACGACAAAGGTGAAGCCAACGGAGTCTGGTCTTCGCTGGGCGTCGATCAGCTCACGGGCAAAAATGTCGAGGACAACTGGCGCGTGCGCTGGATGACCGGCTATTACTATAAAGTTATCAATGAAGACAATCGCCGCGTCACGGTAGGCCTGAACAATATGCTCTGGCACTACGACAAGGACCTGAGCGGTTATACCCTGGGGCAAGGCGGTTACTACAGCCCGCAGGAGTATATCTCGTTCGCAGTGCCGGTGACCTGGCGTCAGCGCACGGAAAACTGGTCATGGGAGTTGGGTGGTTCAGTCTCCTGGTCGCATTCACGGACCAAAACCCAGGCGCGCTATCCGCTGTTGAATTTGATCCCCTCAGAATACCGTGCTGACGCCAGTCAGCTGACGGAAGAAGGCAGCAGCAGCCAGGGCTTTGGTTACACCGCCCGGGCGTTGGTTGAGCGTCGGGTCACCGGAAACTGGTTTGTCGGCGCGGCGGTGGATATCCAGCAGGCGAAAGATTATACCCCGAGCCATGCGTTACTCTACGTCCGCTACTCGGCGGCCGGCTGGCAGGGCGATATGGACATGCCGCCGCAGCCGCTCGTTCCCTATGCTGACTGGTAACAGAATCGCCTGAATTACGCTTTCGGACGTCACTCCACCCGTCCGTTCGCGTATACTCGTCACACTTCGTCCGTCTTTGGCTACGTGGGGCATTCGTTCCCCCGGCGGCGCTACGCTGACCGGGCTACAGGCTGGCGGGCGTTGAGTATATAATCAGCCTGAAAAAGACCGGTTTGATGGATCTAAACCGGGTATGTATCAGGTATCAGTGTATCAGTGGAGAACCCAGTTGCGCGTCAGCCGTTCACTAACAATTAAACAAATGGCGATGGTCGCGGGCGTGTCCATGGCATTTGTATTGGTCTTCTGCTCTATTTTGCTGTTTCACTTTGTGCAACAGAATCGCTTTTCGACGGCCACGCACTTAGAAAGTATCGCTCGTGCGGTTCGTGAACCGCTGTCTTCGGCCATCCTGAAGGGGGATATTCCGGAAGCGGAAACCATCCTCAGCCGTATTCAGCCTGCTGGCATTGTCAGCCGGGCCGATGTGGTGTTGCCGAATCAATTCCAGGCGCTGCGGATGCGCTTTATCCCCGAACGTCCGGTGCCGGTGACCATCACCCGTATTTTCGAACTGCCAATCCAGATCTCGCTCCCGGTCTATTCGCTGGAAAGACCGGCTAACCCACAGCCGATTGCCTACCTGGTGCTGCAGGCTGATTCCTGGCAGACCTACAAATTCATCATGAGCGTGCTCTCTACGTTAGTGACCGCTTACTTCCTTTTGGTGCTCATCCTGACGGTCGCCATTACATGGTGTATCAACCGCCTGATAGTGCGCCCGCTGCGCAAAATTGCGCGCGAACTCAATGAAGTCGCGCAGCAGGACCGGCTGGGGCATCAGTTAACGCTGCCGCGGTTGCACCACGATGATGAGCTGGGCCTGCTGGTGCGCAGCTATAACCGCAACCAGCAAACCCTGCTGCGTCAGCACGACGAGCTGGCATTGCAATCCACCCGTTTCCCGGTGTCCGACCTGCCCAATAAAGCCTTCTTGATGGCACTACTTGAGCAGACGGTGGCCCGACCGCAAACCTCAGCCCTGCTGGTGATTGCCTGTGAAACCCTGCAGGACACGGCTGGAGTGCTGAAAGAGACCCAGCGCGAGATCCTGCTGCTGACGCTGGTGGAAAAACTGCGCGGTATTATCCCGCCGCGGATGGTGCTGACCCAAATCAGCGGTTATGACTTTGCGATTCTGGCCCAGGGAATGAGCGAGCCCTGGCATGCGGTGACATTAAGTAAGCAAGTGCTCACTGTTATTAATGAACGGCTGCCGCTGCACGGTATCCAGCTGCGCCCTTGTGCCAGCGTAGGGATTGCGATGTTCAATGGCGAACTGACGGCGGAGCAACTCTACCGCCGGGCATTTTCCGCCGCCGTTGCCGCGCGGCATAAAGGGAAAAACCAGATTGAGTTTTTCGATCCCGCCCAGATGGAAAAAGCCCAGCGCCGGCTGATGGAAGAGCACGATATCCTGGCAGCACTGGATAACCATCAATTTGCTATCTGGCTTCAGCCGCAGGTGAATACCGCCAGCGGCGAGGTCTGTGGGGCGAAAGTGCTGTTGCGCCAGCATCAGGCCGATGGCAGCTGGTCGCTGCCGCCAGGCCTGCTTGAGCGCATCGACGCCTGCGGCCTGACGGTGCCGGTGGGCTACTGGGTGCTGGAAGCCGCCTGTCGCCAGCTCGCCGCGTGGCAAAGTGCGGGCATGATGTTGCCGCTGTCGGTGAGCGTCTCGCTCCTGCAGCTGCTGCATCATGACCGCGGCGCCGAAATGCTGACGTTACTCGAACGCTACCGTATTGCGCCGGGTACGCTGATCCTCGAGATTACCGACAGCCGTCGTCTGGATGACCCACAGATGGTGGTTTCGCTGCTGCGCCCGCTGCGTGATGCCGGCGTGCGTATCGCGATGGATGATTTTGGTATGGGGTACGCCGGGCTGCGTCAGCTTCAGCACCTGAAATCGCTGCCGGTCGACATTCTGAAAATCGATAAGGTATTTATTGATATGTTGCCCGAGGACACCAGCATGGTCCCGGCAATTATCCAGCTGGCGCGCGGCCTGAATCTGCGCATTGTCGCCGAAGGGGTCGAAAAGCAAGAGCAGTACCTTTGGTTGCAGACATCCGGTGTCGATGTTGTTCAGGGGGCACTTTCCGGCGATGCGGTGGCGCAGGAGACGTTTACCGCGCAGTATCTCCGTCAGGGTGAAGAGGGTGCAAGTTTGTAAAACCAGAGTAAACTTGTGCGTGTCAGTTCAAAGTTTTTAACAATTCCGTTGCATTATTGCGGTTAGTTATTTCTGAAATGTTTCCTTGGTGTTACTTTTAGGCCACAGACGCCATATGACCCCTCAATGTCTGTGGTTATACCTAAGGACACCCTATGAAAACCTCTCTGTTCAAAAGCCTCTATGTGCAGGTTTTGTCTGCCATCGCGATCGGTATTCTGTTGGGCCATTTCTACCCGGAACTTGGCGCGCAGATGAAACCCCTTGGCGACGCCTTCGTTAAACTGATTAAAATGGTGATCGCCCCGGTTATCTTCTGTACGGTCGTGACAGGGATTGCCGGGATGGAAAGCATGAAGGCCGTTGGCCGCACCGGTGCGGTGGCGCTGCTTTACTTTGAAGTAGTGAGTACCATCGCGCTGATTATCGGGCTGATCATTGTTAACGTTGTGCAACCCGGCGCGGGGATGAACGTCGACCCGGCTACGCTCGATGCACATGCTGTGGCGGTCTACGCCGAGCAGGCCAAAGAACAGGGGATTGTCGCCTTCCTGCTGGATATCATTCCCGGCAGCGTGATTGGCGCGTTTGCCAGTGGGAACATCCTGCAGGTGCTGATGTTTGCGGTGCTGTTCGGCTTTGCGTTGCATCGCCTCGGCAGCAAGGGGCAGCTCATTTTCAACGTCATTGAGAGCTTCTCGCAGGTGATCTTTGGCATCATCAATATGATCATGCGCCTGGCGCCGATCGGTGCCTTCGGGGCGATGGCCTTTACCATCGGTAAATATGGCGTGGGCTCCCTGGTGCAACTGGGGCAGCTGATCATCTGCTTCTACATCACCTGTATTCTCTTTGTGGTGGTGGTACTGGGTTCTATCGCCCGGATAACCGGCTTCAGCATCTTCAAATTTATCCGCTATATCCGCGAAGAACTGCTGATTGTTCTCGGGACTTCGTCGTCTGAATCGGCATTGCCGCGCATGCTGGATAAAATGGAAAAGCTGGGCTGTCGTAAATCGGTGGTCGGCCTGGTCATTCCAACCGGCTACTCCTTTAACCTTGATGGTACCTCGATCTATCTGACGATGGCGGCGGTCTTTATTGCCCAGGCGACCAACAGCCATATGGATATCTTCCATCAAATCACCCTGCTGGTGGTGCTGCTGCTCTCCTCTAAAGGGGCGGCGGGCGTGACGGGAAGTGGCTTTATCGTACTGGCGGCGACGATTTCGGCGGTGGGCCATTTACCGGTTGCCGGTCTGGCGCTGATTCTCGGGATTGACCGCTTTATGTCAGAAGCGCGTGCGCTGACCAACCTGGTGGGTAACGGCGTTGCAACCGTTGTGGTGGCAAAATGGGTCAAAGAGCTGGACACCCAACAGCTGGATGATGTCCTGAATAACCGTACGCCAGCGAACAAATCGCACGAATTATCCTCTTAAATCCTTCTGTTAAGCCCGTTGTCCTTGCTGGACTCCGGGCTCCTGCGCATAATTAGGCATCCTTCCCCGGCAGCGGGGGACGATGCCTTATGTTTATTTTACGTCTCCGTGTGACATTTTCATCTCCACGTGGTCTAAACGACGTACTTTGCTCACTCTCTTTTTGGCGACCCGCGAGCGGGTTGCTTTTGTAACCAGGAATGTTCATCAGGGGTTCACATGCAGGGCACAAAAATTCGACTGTTAACGGGTGGTTTGCTGATGATGGCAGCGGCCGGTTATGTGCAAGCAGAAGCGCTCCAGCCGGACCCGGCCTGGCAACAGGGGACTCTCGCCAACGGACTCCAGTGGCAGGTTTTAGCCACTCCGCAGCGTCCCAGCGATCGTATTGAAGTCCGTCTGTTCGTGAATATTGGCTCGCTGAGTGAAAGCACTCAGCAGAGCGGCTTCACCCGCTTTATCCCGCGGCTGGCGTTGACACAAAGCGGCAGTCTGCCGACTATGCAGGCGCGCTCGTTGTGGCAGCAAAGCATCGATCCTAATCGTCCTATGCCGCCGGCGCTGGTCTCGTATAGCTACACCATGTTTAATCTCAGCCTGCCAAACAACCGAAACGACCTGCTCAAAGAGGCGTTAAACTGGCTCTCCGATGCCAGCGGTAAACTGGTGATCACGCCGGAATCGGTGAATCACGCCCTGCAGGGTGATGATATGGTGGCGACCTGGCCGCTTGACACCAAAGATGGCTGGTGGCGCTATCGCCTGAAAGGCTCCACGATGCTCGGCCATGACCCGGCCGCACCGCTCAAACAGCCTGTCGATACGGCGCAGCTGAAGGCGTTTTATAAGAAGTGGTACACCCCGGACGCTATGACGCTGATCGTGGTGGGGAACGTCGATAGCCGCAGCGTGGCGGAGCAAATCAATAAAACCTTCGGTGAGCTGCAGGGCAAGCGCGAAACACCGGCAGCGGTGCCGACGCTGGCGCCGTTGCCGACGACACCGGTTAGTATCATGAGCAACTCGGTGCGTCAGGATAAGCTGTCGATCATGTGGGATTCACCGTGGCAGCCGATCCGTGATTCGGTTGCGCTGCAACGCTACTGGCGCGATGACCTGGCGCGTGAGGCGCTGTTCTGGCATGTTCAGCAGAGCCTGAGTCGTGGCAACGTCAAAGATGTGAACCTTGGTTTCGACTGCCGGGTGCTCTATCAGCGCGCGCAGTGCGCCATCAATATCGAATCACCGGGTAATAAACTCAACGCTAACCTGAGCGCGGTCTCTCGTGAGCTGGCGAAGGTCCGTGATAACGGCCTGCCGGAAGAAGAGTTTGATGCCCTGATCGCCCAGAAAAATCTGGAGCTGCAGAAACTGTTTGCCACCTATGCGCGTACCGACACCGATATCCTGATTAGCCAACGTACGCGTTCGCTGCAAAATCAGGTGGTAGATATCGCGCCGGAGCAGTATCAGAAACTGCGTCAGGAGTTCCTTGATTCGCTGACCGTCGACATGCTGAACCAGTATCTGCGTCAGCAGCTGTCGCAGGATATGGCGCTGGTATTGCAGCAGCCGCAGGGCGAACCGGAATACGACATGAAGGATCTGAAAGCGACGTGGGAACGGTTGATGATGCCGCCTCCGGCTGCGACAACCAGCGCGGACAGCGCCGGGGAAGCGCATAGCGAGGTCACGGATATTCCACCGGCACAGTAATGTCTCCGCAGGCCCGGGAGAGGTTTCCCGGGCCACATGCAATATCACATATGCAACATCACAGGTAGCCCTGGCTAACCCAGCGCGACCGGGGAGTATCCCCGAATCGCACCATGCGCGTCCGTGAGTTACAGCGGCATCGCTTCACGTGGGATAATCGCCCCACGATACTGAATCACCGTGCTGGCGGTCAGGTGCCCACGTCTGGCAGCTGACTCGGCATCGCCACCGGTCAGGCGTACCGCCAGATAACCGGCGCTGAAGGAATCCCCGGCCGCCGTGGTATCCACCACCTGCTCTTTTGGCAGCTTCACGGCCGGTACGTCCAGCAGCGGTTGACCCGCAACGGCCACCAGGCAGGAATCCGCCCCGCGTTTTACCACGACTTCGCTCACGCCTGCGGCCTGCGTCCGGGCAATCACTTCATCAACCGGCTTTTCACCCCACAACGCATCTTCATCATCCAGCGTCAGGAAGGCGATATCGGTGCAGGTCAGCATTTGCTGGTAGACCTGCTGTGTCTCTTCCTTGCTGGCCCACAGACGCGGACGGTAGTTATTGTCAAAAATGACCTTGCCACCGTTAGCGCGGCATTCGCACAGCAGGGTCAGCAGTTTCTCACGGCTGGTCGGGCTGAGGATCGCCAGGCTGATCCCGCTGAGATAGAGGTAATCAAAGGTTGCCAGCTCTTCGCAGATGGCGGCGGAGTGCTCACTCTCCAGCCAGAATTTCGCGGCGGCTTCGTTGCGCCAGTAGTAAAAGGTACGCTCGCCGGTATCGTCGGTTTCGATGTAGTACAGCCCCGGCAGGCGGTCAGCCATGCGCTGAATCAGGTCAGTCTGCACGTTCTCCTGCTGCCAGGCGTCAAGCATCTGTTGGCTGAATGCATCCGTACCTAACGCGGTCACGTAGTGTACGGCGAGATCGCTGGCATCGGTCTGACGCGCAATATAGACGGAAGTGTTTAAGGTATCGCCGCCAAATCCGCGGTTTACCGCCGCGTGTTTCTCTGACAGCTCAATCATACATTCGCCAATGACGGCAATTTTTTTAGACATAGTCATGACCTGAGATGGAATCGAATTTAACGCTAGTGTGCGCTGTGCCGTTTTTATGGTCAATTATATTAAAACAATGTTCCATTATTTTTTTGACCTGACGCGCGTAATGTGACGAAAAACGCATTTGTCAGTGCAATATGGCGATCCTGACAGGGTTGTTCATCGACGGGAGATGCAGGTAAAAGCCGCCATGGTGGGGAGCAACGGGGGAAGACGTGAGCTGGAGTGAGAATGTGCTGCCCGACGACATGCGCCGGGCAGCAGGGGATTACAGTGACTGGTGGCGCGTTTCGTGGGTTAACAGCAGTGCGATCAGCGTCAGTCCGGCCATCGCCGCGAGGTAGATGCCTACCGCCGTCAGACCATAGTGACCCTGCAACCAGGCCGCAATGTACGGTGCAACGGAGGCGCCGAGAATCGACGACACGTTATAGGAGAACGAGGCACCGGTGTAGCGGACTTCGGTCGGGAACAGCTCCGGCAGCAGGGCGCCCATCGGGCCAAACGTCAGCCCCATCAGGCTTAAGCCCAACAGCAGGAAGGCAAAGACGAGAATCGGTTCGCCGGAACCCAGCAGCGGTTTAAAGGCGAACAGCGCGAAGAGGATAATCATCGAGGTAATGACGATCATGCTCTTACGACGCCCAAACGCATCAGCCAGCAGGCCGGCAACCGGCACCATCACGCCGAAACCAATCACCGCCATCATCAACATCCACAGCACTTCATTACGCGGCAGGCCAAGGCCGACCGGCGCCGCGCCGGTGCTAAACGTCATGGAATAGACGGTCATGATATAGAACAGGGTGTAGGTAGCCAGCATGATGAAGGTGCCCAGCACGGTCACGCGCACATGCTTGGTCAGCAGGGTACCCAGCGGGATTTTGACCTGTTTCTTCGCCGCGGCGATTTTGGCGAAGACCGGCGTTTCATGCAGCGAAACACGGACATACAGCCCAATAATGACCAACACGGCGGAGAAGATGAACGGCACGCGCCAGCCCCATTCCATAAACTGCTGGTCGGTCAGCAGCCAGGAGAGCAGCAGGAAGGTACCGTTGGCAAAGAAGAAGCCGATAGGCGCGCCCAGCTGTGGGAAAGAGCCGTACAGCGCACGTTTACGCGGCGGGGCGTTTTCGGTCGCCAGTAGCGCAGCGCCTCCCCACTCACCGCCGAGGCCCAGACCCTGACCAAAACGCGCCAGCGCCAGCAGCATCGGTGCCAGAATGCCAATGCTCTCGTAGCCAGGCAGCAGGCCGATAATGACCGTGGAAATCCCCATGGTCAGCAGAGAGGCTACCAGCGTGACTTTACGCCCGACGCGATCGCCGAAGTGGCCGAACAGCGCGGAACCAATCGGACGAGCGACGAAGGCAATGGCGAATGTCGCCAGCGACTGGAGCGTCGCGGCAGCAGGATCGCCCTGCGGGAAGAAAATATGCGGGAATACGATCACCGCGGCGGTGGCATAGATATAAAAGTCGAAGAACTCAATGGCGGTACCGATGAGTGACGCGACGACGACCTTGTTGCGCGAGTTAACCGGTGCGGTTTCCTGCGAGTTGTCGAGTGTGGTGGCTGTGGCTTGCATAAATCTTTCTTATTTTTTGCGGACGAAAGGTCATATAGCCACAGCAAAAGGGACATTTCAATCTGTAACAGAGCCTGCCGGAGGCTAAAAAACAGGCAAAAAGCGGATAATTTTTACGCCAGAAAAATAACTTCTATGAAACACTTAACACAAATAAAAAAATAGCAGATAAAACCAGTTTTAAGTTAAATAAAAGTTACACGTTGGATTTATCTGCTGAAATGATGAATCGGACTGAATTTTGCGTCTTTACTCAGTCCGATGGTATCGCTAATCGTGAGTTTTTCCCGGCATCCGCCGGTCATCTTTGTACTCGGCGGTGGCAATCCAGGCCGCACAGAACAACGTCAGGCGGGCGAAGAAATAGAAGAAGGCCATCAGTCCCAGCACCGAACCAAATGCCGCGCCGGACGGCGATTTCACGAGGGCAGGCAGCGTCCAGGTCATGATCATCTTGATGATCTCAAAGCCGATGGCCGCAATCAGGGTGCCGCGAATCAGCGCTTTACGCCGTGGGCGGTGGCGCGGCAGACGCCAGAAGATCCAGAAAAACAGCAGATAGTTAGCGAAGATAGAAATGGCGAGGCCGATCAGCCGCCAGGCTGGTTTTAACCACTCGATATAATCGAGATACAGCGCCGAGATAATCATCTGCTGCGCTGAACCGGCCACGGAGGTGATCGACAGCGTGACGACCAGCGCCACCAGCAGGCCAATCAGCGAGATAAAATCACGGAAGTATTTCACCCAAATTTTTTCCTGGTCCTGCGGCGTGCGCTCCCACACGTCGCGCGACTGGGCGCGAATGGCCTCACGCAGGTTACCCATCCAGTTGATCCCGGAGTACAGCGCCACCAGCAGACCGACCAGTCCGACGGCGGTACGCTGCTGCACGGCGGTATTAATGGTGTTTTTCAGGGTTGCCGCCAGGGTGGGATCGCTGACGTTGAGCAGAATTTTATCGAAAATATCCTGCAGCAGCGTTGGGTGCCAGGCCAGAACAAAACCGGCAGCGGCGAAGGAGACCATCAGAATGGGGATCATCGACAAGAACGAGAAGTAGGTGATGGCCGCACCGAACTGGTTGCCCATGCGGTCATTGAAGCGTTCGGCGGCACGCAGCAGGTGCGCAATAATCGGGTTGCGCTGCACCTTCCCGGCGGTCCCGGTCACGCTCTTCAACGCCTGATTGGCCTTCTGTGCCACGGCGGAATCGTTGATGGCGGCCAGCTTACTTTTGCTTTTTTCTGGCGACTGGCCCGGCTCCTGGGGTGGGCGTTTACTGTCGTTTTCCGGTGTCATTCGTTATTTCTTCCTTTTTTTACAACGAGGTTCTACAAAATTATACCCTAAATAATTCGAGTTGCTTGTAGGCGGCAAGACCGTAAATCCCCAAGAGCTTACTCAAGTAAGTGACTGGGGTGACAAATCTGTCTGGAACAGATTTGAACGCTGCAAGCAGCGGCCCTGATAAGGGTGAGGCTCATGGATGAGCCGAATAACGGTTACAGCCAACACCCAGGCAACTTGAAGTATGACGGGTATATATACGTAAAACCTGCGAGGGGCTTGCCTTGCACCCAATCCGGCACCGTCAGACCACAGCATAAAGCGCTGTGGCGCTTAATCGACGTACTCTTTCATGACGCCCCCCAGCCACTCCATAAACAGGTGCACCCGCCGGGAAAGGTTGCGGCGGTGAGGGTAGATCAGCGACACCTGCAAGGGCTCTGCGCGATACTGCGGCAGAATTTCAATCAGCTCGCCGGTGCGTAACGTCTCACGCACGCCGGTGCGCGGAACCTGAATAATCCCCAGGCCTGCCAGACAGGCGGCCTGATAAGTTTCGGTGCTGTTGACGGTGAGCACCCCGCCGGTTTTCACCCAGCGGACCACGCCGTCACCCACCACTTCAAACCCCATCGGCCGCGCGCCGGGGGTACTCGCATAGTGGATCAGGGCATGATCGGCCAGATCCTCGAGCGTGGTCGGGTAACCGAAGCGCGATAAGTATTGCGGGCTGGCGCAGTTAATTTGTGTCAGCTTGCCCAACGGGCGGGCGACCAGGCCGGAATCTTTCAGGGTACCGACGCGCACCACGCAATCAAAACCTTCGCGAATCACGTCCACCAGCCGGTCGCTGCTGCTGAGCTCCAGCTCAATCCCCGGGTACTGCTGCAAAAACGCCGGCAGGCGCGGGATAATCAGCTTTTTGGCCACCCCGACCGGCATATCTACCCGCAGGCGGCCGCTGATGCTGGAGGGATCGTGCTGAAACATGCCGTCCAGCTCGTCGAGATTGCTCAGCAGGTCTTTGGCGCGCTCGTAGTAGACCATGCCATCCTGTGTGAGCTGTACCCGGCGCGTGGTGCGGTGCAGCAGGCGGACGCCAAGGTGGTTTTCCAGCGCCTGAATCTGGCGCGAGACACTGCCTTTCGGCAGGCCCAGGGTATCGGCGGCGCGAGAAAAACTCTCCAGTTCTGCCACCCGAATGAACAGCTGCATTGCGTGAATTTTATCCATGCCGATACTCTATTGTTGTCGTAATTGAAACAGTAAAACGTAATTTAGCGTATTTATTGATTTATTTGCAGGTAATAAGCTCTGTAACCAGACAAACGTAACTGAGAAGGGGTTTTCTGATGACACAACGTATTGCTTTAGTGACCGGTGGCAGCCGTGGACTGGGAAAAAATGCAGCGCTGAAGCTGGCGGCGAAGGGAACCGACATTATTCTCACATACCACAGTAACCAGCAGGCTGCGCTGGAAGTGGTGCAGGAAATTGAACAAAAAGGGGTAAAAGCGGCGGCATTAGCGCTAAACGTCGGTGATACGGCGAGCTTCGAAAGCTTTGCGCAAAATGTGGCGGATGTGCTGAAGCAACAGTGGCAGCGTGACACCTTTGATTATTTATTGAACAACGCCGGTATAGGGTTAAACGTCCCCTTTGCCGAGACCAGCGAAGCGCAGTTTGATGAGCTGATGAATATCCAGTTTAAAGGCCCGTTCTTCCTGACCCAGCGCCTGCTGCCGCTGATCGCGGATAAGGGACGCATTCTCAATGTCTCAAGCGGGCTGGCCCGTTTTGCCCTACCGGGTTATTCCGCCTATGCCGCGATGAAAGGGGCGATGGAGGTGCTGACCCGCTATCAGGCGAAGGAGCTTGGGGCGCGCGGTATTTCGGTGAACATTATTGCCCCTGGCGCGATAGAGACCGATTTTGGCGGCGGTGCGGTACGTGATAATGCGCAGCTTAATCAGCATATTGCGGCGCAGACCGCCCTCGGACGGGTCGGTTTACCGGACGATATTGGTGATGCTATTGCCGCGCTGTTGAGTGACGACCTGGGATGGATGAACGCCCAGCGCGTGGAGGTTTCCGGCGGGATGTTCCTGTAATCACGGCCAGTGTGGCTGAGAGGCGCCCGGAGCTGGGCTGGCGGCGGCGTGGAGCCGCCGTTCATTCCGGCGGATGGTAATCGCGGCGCAGCAGGCCAAACAGCCAGTCATTGTGCCAGCGGCCGTTCAGCCAGTAGCATTCGCGCAGCTCGCCTTCCTGCAGGAAGCCCATCTTCTGGAGCAGGTTGCGTGAGGCAATGTTTCCGACGGTGACGGTGGCGGTCAGGCGCCGTATACCGCCGGTGTGAAAGGCGAAATCACTGAGGGCACGCAGGGATTCATAGCCATAACCGCGACCCTGCGCCGTGGGGGTAAATAAAAACCCGACTTCCGCGCAATCGCCCTCCAGGTGCCGGTAACCGGTCAGGCCCAAGGGTACGCCGGTTTCCAGATTGCGCACGACCAGACATAACCACTGCTTTGCGCCTGGTGACCACGGTGGAATGCGTGAATCAAAGGCCTCCCGGATTTCTGACAGCGGGCGCGTATCGGCGATATAGAGCATCACCTGCGGATCCCGCTGCAGCGTGAGAAAAAAAGACCAGTCTTCCAGCTTCAGCGGTGAGCAGTGCAGTCGTGGCGTAATCAGTTCGGTCATACAACGATTCCTGCGGGGAGTTGTTGTATGACGATAACAGGAGCTGAGCGGGCCGAATAGCACCTGGTTATAAGGGTTCGCCGTAAAGCCCGATCAGCCGGCGCACCACGCCGTTGGTCCAGCCAAAGCCATCCTGCAACGGATATTCGCCACCGCCACCGGCATGGGGAACGCTGCTGGCAATATGGTATTTCTCAATCAGCTTATGGTGCTGCTTGTAGAAATGGTTCACAGTGCGCAGCCAGTTGTGGGCGATTTCGTCGCCGAGCGCGTCCTGGCCATACATTTTAAAGCCCTGCACCGCCATCCATTGCAACGGCGCCCAGCCGTTAGGCTTATCCCACTGCTCACCGCTGTCGTACTCGGTGGCCATAATCCCACCGGGGGTTAACAGGCGGGCGCGGACCGCCGCGGCCAACCGGTTCGCCTGTTCGTGGGTGGCCATCCCGACATACAGCGCCACGATGCTGGCGGCGGAAAACAGCGCCAGCTGCTCACGTCGCCAGTCGTAGTCGCGGAAGCAACCGCTCTCCTCGTCCCACAGATAGCGGTTTACCGCGGCCCGACGCTCGCTGGCCTTGTGGCGGAAAGCGGCTTCCGCCTCCCGGTCGCCATTGAGTCCGCTAAGATTGGCGATGGTGTTTTCCAGTTTGAACAAGAACGCGTTCAAATCGATAGGGATGAACTGGGTGGTGCGGATGCTCGCCAGCCGGGTCATTTCGCGTAGCCAGCGGCTGGAATAGTCCCAACCGGAAGCGGCACCGGCGCGCAGATCGCGATAGACCTCATTGGCCGGGCGTCCGGAGTGCCTTGCGGTTTCGACATCTTCTCGCCAGGATTCATCGCGCGGCGTATCCCGGTCGTCCCAGTAGCGGTTCAGCAGCGAGCCGTCCGGCATACGCACCACATGGCGATAGGCCTGGTTGGGGATTAATGATTCGGCGCCGTCCATCCAGAACTGGTACTCCAGCTTCAGATGATCGAGATAACGCCGCGCGCCGCGCACGCCATCTTCCTCAAACAGCTCCACCATCAGGGCAAAGACCGGCGGCTGCGAGCGGCTGAGATAATAGGTGCGGTTGCCGTTGGGGATATGCCCGTAGGTCTCGATCATCCAGGCAAAGTTATCCGCCATGCATTTCAGCAGGTCCTCGCGGCCGCTTTCCGCCAGCCCCAGCATGGTGAAATAGGAGTCCCAGTAGTAGGTTTCGCTAAAACGCCCGCCGGGCACGATATAGGACTGCGGCAGCGCCAGCAGCGACGACCAGGGAATATGGTCCTGCGGCTCGCGGGTGAGGAACGGCCAAAGGTGATCGATATGCTCTTTCAGCGATCGATCTGGATCGGAGATGTAATCTTCCGCCCGATGATCCGGCAGCCAGAAGTGATCTTCGACGAACTGTCGCAGATCGAACCCCGGCACCTGCTTTTGCCGACGATAGGCGATCAAAATATCCAGCGGATCCTGCCTGGGCGCGCAGTCGGGGAAGGTTTTGCTGTCGGCAAAGATGCGCGAGCGCTGAACGTGGGTAAACAGCTCCAGATAACGGTCGGCGGGCGTCAGGGCATCCGAGGCCGGAAAGCCTTCGATGATCTCCGGCTCCGGTTCAGCATCGAACATTTCATCCAGTTTTAACTCATACGGATCGACGCCGTAGCGCAGTTCGTCTTCGATCGGTAGCGCGTTGCCATTATCGTTGCGTAATGTCTGGCTGGACATAGTGATACGGACCTCCGGATCGCGTCAGTTCAGGACGCCGGGCCTCTCCCGGCCTGATTAATAAGCGTAGTCATTCGCTTCGGTGTTCGGGAGAAAAACTGTGCGTCGCGTCACAGTTATCAGCGCGAGAAGGCAACGATGATTTTATAGTTTACTGATTTTAAAGATAAAATATTCGCAATGGCGCCACCGTAAGCATCCGGCTGCGGCGCCATCGTTTTTGCAACAAAATCTAATTATGGCGAATGGAATGGGGAAATCAGTCCCAGGCCGCCTCCAGCATCTCCAGCAGCTGTTCGCTATCGAGGCGTGCTGGGTTGGCTTTCATTGATGAAGAGCTGCTGGCGGCCAGCGCCGCGGGTTCCAGGGCCTCGTGCGGCACTCCCAGATCGCGCAGATTCCCTAGCCCGGCGCGACGGCTCCAGTCGCGCAGGCTATCCCAGGCCGTCTCCGCCTCGATGTTCAAGCCGTCGGCCAGCCACTGCCGGACCTCGGCAAAGCGCCCGAGTATGACCGGATCGTTAATCTGCGACTCATTGAGCGCAAGCCCGTAAGGCAGCAGGCTGCCGCAGAGCGCACCGTGTGAGGCAGGACTCAGGCCACCCAAAGGGCCAGCCAGCCCGTGGATCACGCCAAGCCCGGCATTGGCCAGCGCCAGGCCTCCGCACAGGCTGACCCAGGCCATCTCATCGCGGCTGTCCGGACACTCTTTTGTCATCAGCGTATTGAGCGCCCCGATCCCCCGCGGAATGGCCGCCCGGCACAGCGCATCGGTAAAGGGATTCGCCCGGGTACACAGCCAGGGTTCGATGAGCTGGGTAATGGCGTCAAGGCCGGAGCCGAGCGTCACCGCGCGCGGGGCGTTATCGGTGAGCGCCGGGTCGACAATCGCCAGGTCCGGTAGCATACGGTCGTCGCGCAGGCTGACTTTGCGCTGCTGCTGCGTGACGTTAATCACCGCATTCTTCGTCACTTCCGCGCCGGTGCCGGCGGTGGTTGGGATCGCAACAAACGGCAGCGGCTGCGCTTCTAATTGCCGCCCGTTGCCCACCACTTCCAGATAATCAATCACCGGCCCGGATGCTGGCACCAGCGCGGCAATGGCTTTCCCCGCGTCGATTACCGCGCCGCCGCCGAGGCTAACCACCGCGCCGATGCCCTGTTCACGCGCCAGACGTACTCCCTGTTCGATATCTTCCAGGCATGGTTCTCGGGTGACGGACAGGGTCACAACGTGGATTGCGTGGGCATGGAGGGCGTCGAGTAAAAACTGCGCCCGCTGCGGGCTGGCGCCGTGGATCAGGAGGACCTGTGCGGTATGCTGCGCCAGCCAGGGGGCGGCGCTCCCGGCAAGACCGCGACCAAAACGGATATTGCCCGGCGTTAAAACGTTAAACGGAGTCAGCATGGCGGGTTCCTGTGTCAGCAAAAAAGGCTGAAATCAACTATACCCGAAATACTTCAAGCTGCCTGTTAGTGTAGGGTGAAAGAGACGTCTCATAGCTAAAGGAATTCACAATGCTAAGCATACTGGGCAAACGCACCTCAATTAACGTGCGTAAAGTGTTATGGACCTGCGAGGAAGCAGGGCTGGAGTATCAGCAGGAGGATTACGGCAGCGGCTTCCAGCCGACCGACACGGCGGCGTTTCTCGCCCTCAACCCCAACGGTCTGGTGCCGGTGCTGCTCGATGACGACGTTGTACTGTGGGAGTCCAACAGTATCTGCCGCTATCTGGCACGCAAAGCCGGGCGGGAAGATCTGCTGCCCGTGGCGCCACGCCAGGCAGCGGATGTTGAACGCTGGATGGACTGGCAGGCCACCGAGTTCAACAATGCCTGGCGCTACGCGTTTATGGGCCTGGTGCGCAAAGACCCGCGTTTTCAGGATCCGGCGGCGCTCAAAGAGAGCATTGCGGCGTGGACCCGCTGCGTACAGATCGTTGAGTCTCAGCTTCAGCATACCGGTGGCTGGGTCACGGGGGCGCATTTTACGCTCGCGGATATTGTGCTTGGCCTGTCGGTGCATCGCTGGAAAATGACCCCGTTTGCCCATCCGGAGATGCCGGCAGTGGAGCACTGGTATATGGCGCTGAACCAACGTCCGGCATTTATGCGTCATGGCAATAATGGTACGGCGTGATTATCCATAATTGGATAAAAACGGCGATATTTTCAGCCTGTTCGCTTTGCAATGAGCGTTGACAGCCGTTACGATCCAGGCCTCTTGGCTTCTCCCCATTGGTTTCAGTACGGCAGGAAGGTGTGGTTTGAACAGGCAGCTGAGCCCTGTGTTATTGGCGTCACTGCTGCTTGTAGGATGCTCCGGAACGCTCTCGCAAATGAGCGTTCCTTCTGATGCGACCACCCTGGTTGCGCAAAACGGACAACCGATGCCCGTCGATGCCTTCGTCACCCGCTATATGCAGCAAAAGCAGGTCAGCGGCGTGGTGGTGGCAATTATCCATCACAATGGCCCGGCAGAATTTCACTGCTATGGGGTAACCGACAGCAAAAGCCAGAACCCAATTACCCCGGACACGCTGTTTGCGCTGGGCTCCCTGAGCAAAGGGACCACCGCCGAAGTGATAACCTTGCTGGTGAACGAGGGGCGGCTGCACTGGGATGATACGCTGCTCACGTTGCTGCCTCCGGGAACGCCGCTGAGCAATGACGCTAAAAAAATCACCCTGTTACAGCTGGTGACCCACACTTCCGGCCTGCCGCGTCAGCCAATGAACCTGCTATCGCTGGAACATCTGCTGGCCTACCTGAGCGACGGCGAAAACTTCTACCATGAACTGGATAGCAACAAGGTGCTGAGCTATCTGCGCACCTTTAACGCTCCTGCGACCCGTGAACCCGAATACTCCAATCTGGGCTACGCGATCCTCGGCTACATCCTCAACTATCAGACCGGAGAGTCGGTGGAAACCCTGGCGTCGCGGATGATTTTTCAGCCGCTGGCAATGCGCAATACCAGCTATGCGCCGCAGACGCTGCGCGGCTATCCGCAGCGGGCGCTTGGCCATGCGGGCGACCAGCCGAAGTTTAAATCTCGCGGCGCGCTGACCCCGGACTGGCAATTCAGCAACAACATGGTGGGGGCAGCGAGCCTGTACAGCAACGCCCGCGACCTGATTGAATACGCCCGCGCCCATTTTTCACCGACCCATCACGCTGCGTTGGATAACGCTTTCGCCGACGTCAGCGCCGTGTACTATCCGCGGGAGAAAGAGGCGGCCAATATCGCCTGGGTGACCGATACCCTTGGCGAGCAGAAAATTACCTATCAGGTGGGGTATATCGGTGGCTATGCCAGCTATATCGGTTTCGATAAAGCGCATCAGAATGCGGTGGTAGTGCTGCAAAACAGCTTTAACTGGAGTAACTACATCGGCCACGCGATCCTGCAAAACCAGGCGCCGACCCCGGCGTATCAGGTGCCGCCGACGACCATAAAAAAAGCCCCGTGAGAACACGGGGCCGGGAGGATTAACGCATGGTGACGAACTCTTCCGCTGCGGTCGGGTGAATCGCCACGGTGTTGTCGAAGTCCTTCTTGGTTGCGCCCATTTTCAGCGCTACCGCGAAGCCTTGCAGCATTTCATCCATGCCGAAACCGATGCCGTGAATGCCGACAATCTTCTCTTCCGGGCCGACGCAAACCAGCTTCATGCGGCACGGCTGGCGGTGTGAAGTCACGGCGGTGTACATGGCGGTGAAGGAGGATTTATAGACCTTCACGGCGTCATCGCCATACTGCTCGCGCGCCTGCGGTTCGGTTAAACCGACGGTGCCGATCGGCGGGTGGCTGAAGACTACGGTTGGGATATTGCTGTAGTCCAGATGCTCGTCCGGTTTGTTGTTGAACAGACGTTCGGACAGGCGACGACCCGCGGCTACCGCCACCGGCGTCAGCTCGACCGCACCGGTGTTATCGCCCACGGCGTAGATACCTGCCACGTTGGTATTCTGGAATTTATCTACCGCGATATAGCCTTTGTCGTTGGTTTTTACGCCAGCGGCTGCCAGGTTGATATTGTCGTTCGCCGGTTCACGACCGATGGCCCAGATCAGGCAATCGACGGTCTGGCTACGGCCATCTTCCAGCGTCAGCGTCAGGCTGCCGTCCGCGTTTTTCACTACCGCTTTCGGGATTGAAGCCGTGTGCAGCTGCGGCCCTTCGGCGTTCATGACTTCAACCAGCGTGTCGACGATCAGCGGATCGAAGCTGCGCAGCGGCGCGTGTTTACGTACGAACAGGTGGGTTTCGGCACCCAGACCATTGATTACGCCCGCCAGCTCAACGGCGATGTAGCCCGCGCCGACCACAGCAACGCGCTTCGGCAGTGCCGGCAGCTCGAAGAAACCGTCGGAGTCGATGCCATACTCAGCGCCCGGAATCGACGGATGGCTCGGACGGCCACCGGTAGCAATCAGGATATGATCGGCGGTGATGGTCTCGCCGTTCACTTCCACGGTATGCGCGTCGACAAACCGGGCAAAGCCTTTGATCACATCGACCTTGTTTTTGCCCAGCACGTTGTCGTAGGAAGTATGAATACGATCGATATACGCGCTGCGGCTGGCGACCAGCTTATCCCAGTCGAAGTGATTGATGGTGGCGTCGAAACCGTAATCCGGACCGTACAGATGAATCGCTTCGCGAATCTGCGCCGCATGCCACATCACTTTCTTCGGTACACAGCCGACGTTCACGCAGGTGCCGCCCAGATCTTTAGCTTCAATCAGCGCGCACTTTTGGCCATACATTGCCGCACGGTTAATGGAGGCGATACCGCCGCTGCCGCCGCCGATAGCGATGTAGTCATAATGTTTGCTCATAGCGTATATCCTTAGAAGAGCCTGTCCGAGCAGGCCCTTAATCGTTGATTGACCGCGATTGTAGCGCGAGGCGTAAAAGGTTCCACCGATGGTTGCGATTACTCAGGGACGATCCAGCTGACGGTGGCATGGCCATTTCCCGTCGGCGACAGCTTCTTATGCAGCCACGGCAGCACGTTGTTCATCTGCTGTTCCAGCTTCCACGGCGGGTTGATAACGATCATCCCGGAAGCGGTCATGCCGCGCTGGTCGCTATCCGGGCGCACGGCGAGTTCAATTTGCATGATTTTGCGAATCCCGGTGGCTTCCAGCTCTTTGATCATGCGTTTAATTTGTGCACGCAGGACCACCGGATACCACAGCGCGTAGGTGCCGGTGGCAAAGCGTTTATAGCCTTCATGGATCCCGGCCACCACGGCCTGGTAATCGCTTTTAATTTCGTATGGCGGGTCGATAAGCACCAGACCACGACGCGATACCGGCGGGAGCTTCGCCTTCAGCTGCTGATAGCCATCAGCTTTTTCCACTCGCGCGCGGGCATCTTTCTGGAATTCAGAACGCAGCAGTGGGAAGTCGCTCGGGTGCAGTTCGGTCATCTGCAGGCTGTCGTGCTCGCGCAGCAGCTGGCGGGCAATCAGCGGAGAGCCCGGGTAGTAGCGCAGTTGACCGCTGCGGTTGAAATGCTGGACCACGGAAATATAGGCTTCCATTTCGGCCGGCAGATCGTCCTGCTGCCAGATACGCGCGATCCCTTCGAGGTATTCACCGGTGCGTTCGGCGTGCTCGCCGCTCAGCTGATAGCGACCCGCGCCAGCGTGGGTGTCCAGATAGAGAAACGGTTTTTCTTTCTCTTTCAGTGATTCAATGATCAGACTCTGAACGGTGTGTTTAAGGACGTCGGCGTGGTTGCCTGCGTGAAAGCTGTGGCGATAACTGAGCATGGATGCAGAGATTCCGGGAATTGAACAAGATAACCGATAGTTTACCGCAGATCCGCCCAGATTACCGCTGCGGCGCCACGCTGTTTCAATCGTGATGAAAGGGTTGCAAAACGTGAATGGGTCATAAAAGTGTCAAAAATCCGCGCTAGCGTCGCCTGCAGGCAAGGTAATTGTTTGAATAAAAGGAAAAATAATGAAACTGCAAATCACACTTTTGACATCAGCACTGATCCTGGCACTACCGGCACTGGCAAAAGAGATTCCGTTGAACCAGGCGGCGGCGATCGCCAGCAGCGTCACCCCCGCGGCTGCCAGCCCGGCCTTTGACGACCTCGAAAGTCAGACGTTGACCCGGCTACGCGCGGCGCTGAAAGGGGATGCCGCCACGCTCACCCGCGACCAACTGGAGCACGCGAAACAGAGTAAAACTCAGGCAGACAAGGCCTGGCTGAAGGCCAGCGGCTACGATTTTCAGGCTAAAGCGAACCAGCAGGCGGGGATTGAGCTGCTCTCGGCGTTCAGCAAACTCCCTGATTCGGTGGTGAAAGATAACCTTGCTACCGTCACCGCCATTAACCGCGATGCCACTCAGTCGGCCCGTCATCAGGCGCTGGCGGACGCGGAAGGGATTAGCTATCTCTACTTCCTCAGCGATGCGCTGGGCCCGCGGCTGGGGAAAGCCTTCCTCACCGCCTACGATAAAGGCGAGCTGGGCAAAGCGGCGGCGTTGATTAAGGCCAGTGAAGTCAGCACCGGGGCGGCGAAAAAGCATTTTAACAATCCGCGCCCGTTCCTGATTCAGGGCAATACTATTCATCTGGTGCCGGACGACGTGGTGGTCAAGGATAACCAGCCCTATACCGCCGACGGTGGCTCGTTCCCCAGCGGACATACCAACACCGGCTATACCGATGCCCTGCTGATGGCCGAGATGATCCCCGAGCGCTTTGATGCCCTGGTGACGCGCGGTGCGCGCTACGGCTACTCCCGCATTGTGCTTGGCGTACACTACCCGCTGGATGTGATGGGGTCGCGGATGGTGGCGCAACGTAACGTCGCACACTACCTCAACGACGCGAAGTATCACGCGCTATTCAATGAGGCGCGCGATCAGCTGCGCGCGGCGCTGGAAAAAGAGTGCGGCACGTCGCTTGCCGAGTGCGCCAAATCCGCCGGGAAAGACGATCCCTATCGCGACCCGGCCATGAACGCCTTTTACCTGTTCACCATGACCTATAACCTGGCGCAGCAGAAGGGCGAAAAGCCAGGGCTGGCAGTGCCTGAAGGGGCGGAGGTGCTGCTGGAGACTGCGCTGCCGCATCTTTCAGGGGCACAGCGTCGGGCGCTGATGGTGAAAACCGCGCTTCCGGCGGGCTACCCGCTGTCGGGCGAGACCGCCGACCAGCAGTTCTGGCAACGCCTGAATCTACCGGCGGCGTATCAGATGGCGCAGAAAGCGCATTGATCTCACACAGCCCGGCGAAGCATCGCGCCAGCCGGGAATTTGCTCAACGGCCGGGCTTATTACAGCAATACCCGGCGCTGAGCATTGCACGACATTGAAATTCACCCAACTATCCCCCATTCTAGATCTCATGCTAAAGCGCCGGAACGCGCGCTTCATTTACCCTTTTCAACAGGACTGCGCTTATGACCAATCCATTACTGACGCCTTTTTCTTTGCCGCCTTTTTCTGCGATCAAGCCGGAACATGTGGTCCCTGCGGTCAGCAAAGCGCTGGACGACTGCCGGGCATCGGTAGAAAGCGTGGTGGCGCAAGGCGCGCCGTACAGCTGGGAAACCCTCTGCCAGCCGCTGGCTGAAGTGGACGACGTACTGGGACGTATCTTCTCCCCGGTCAGCCACCTGAACTCGGTGAAAAACAGCCCTGAACTGCGTGAAGCCTACGAGCAAACCCTGCCGCTGCTGTCGGAATACAGCACCTGGGTCGGCCAGCACGAAGGCCTGTACAAAGCCTACCGCGATCTGCGTGATGGCGACCATTACGCCACCCTGAATACTGCCCAGAAGAAAGCGGTCGATAACGCGCTGCGTGATTTCGAACTGTCCGGTATTGGTCTTGCCAAAGAGCAACAGCAACGTTACGGCGAGATTGCTGCGCGTCTGTCTGAGCTTGGCAACCAGTACAGTAACAACGTCCTCGACGCCACCATGGGCTGGAGCAAGCTGGTGACCGACGAAGCCGAGCTGGCCGGGATGCCGGAAAGCGCGCTAGCGGCGGCTCAGGCCCAGGCCCAGGCGAAAGAGCAGGAAGGCTATCTGCTGACCCTGGATATCCCGAGCTATCTGCCGGTGATGACCTACTGCGACAACCAGTCACTGCGCGAAGAGCTGTACCGGGCTTATTCTACCCGTGCGTCAGACCAGGGCCCGAATGCCGGTAAATGGGATAACAGCCCTGTGATGGCGGAAATCCTCGCGCTGCGCCACGAACTGGCCCAGCTGCTGGGCTTTGAAAGCTACGCCTTTAAATCGCTGTCGACCAAAATGGCCGAAAACCCGCAGCAGGTGCTCGACTTCCTGACCGACCTGGCAAAACGCGCACGTCCGCAGGGCGAGAAAGAGCTGGCCCAGCTGCGTGCCTTCGCCAAAGCCGAATATGGCGTTGACGAGCTGCAGCCGTGGGATATTGCTTACTACAGCGAAAAACAGAAGCAGCATCTCTACAGCATCAGCGATGAGCAACTGCGTCCGTACTTCCCGGAAAACAAAGCCGTTAATGGCCTGTTCGAAGTGGTTAAGCGCATTTACGGGATCACTGCCAAAGAGCGCACGGACATTGACGTATGGCACCCTGAGGTTCGTTTCTTCGAACTGTATGACGAGAGCAACGAGCTGCGCGGTAGCTTCTATCTCGACCTGTACGCGCGTGAACACAAGCGCGGCGGGGCGTGGATGGATGACTGCGTTGGCCAGATGCGTAAACTCGACGGTTCGCTGCAAAAACCGGTTGCCTATCTGACCTGTAACTTCAACCGCCCGGTGAACGGCAAGCCGGCGCTGTTTACCCACGACGAAGTGATCACCCTGTTCCACGAGTTCGGTCACGGTCTGCACCATATGCTGACCCGCATTGATACCGCCGGGGTCTCCGGCATCAGCGGGGTGCCGTGGGATGCGGTCGAACTGCCGAGCCAGTTTATGGAAAACTGGTGCTGGGAGCCGGAAGCGTTGGCGTTTATCTCCGGCCACTATGAAACCGGTGAGCCGCTGCCGCAGGCGCTGCTGGACAAAATGCTGGCCGCGAAAAACTACCAGGCGGCGCTGTTCATCCTGCGTCAGCTGGAGTTCGGCCTGTTCGACTTCCGTCTGCATGCGGAATACCAGCCGGAGCAAGGGGCGAAAATTCTCGAGACCCTCGCGGAAATCAAAAAGCAGGTGGCCGTGGTGCCGGGACCGTCATGGGGCCGCTTCCCGCACGCCTTCAGCCATATCTTTGCCGGTGGTTATGCGGCAGGTTACTACAGCTATCTGTGGGCCGACGTACTGGCGGCAGACGCCTTCTCTCGCTTTGAAGAAGAGGGGGTTTTCAACCGCGAAACCGGTCAGTCGTTCCTCGATAACATCCTGAGCCGCGGCGGCTCCGAAGAGCCAATGGTGCTGTTCAAACGCTTCCGTGGGCGCGAGCCGCAGCTGGACGCCATGCTCGATCATTACGGGATCAAGGGCTAATTTCCCCGTCCTTCTTAAAGTAAAGCTGCCTCTTCGGCAACGACACTCACTCACCCTGGTCGCGTACGTGCTGTACGTTCCCAGGGATTCATTCCTTTGTTGTCTCGATGCAACTTGAATTACTTAGGGTAAAGTGGACGTGAAAATCTGCTTAGTAGATGAAACAGGCGCCGGAGACGGCGCCTTATCTGTTCTTGCAGCCCGCTGGGGGCTGGAACAGGATGATGGCAACCCGATGGCGCTGGTGATGACTCCGGAGCATCTGGAACTGCGCAAACGCGATGAGCCGAAGCTCAGCGGGATCTTCGTTGATTTTGTCGGCGGGGCCATGGCCCACCGGCGTAAATTTGGCGGCGGTCGCGGTGAAGCGGTGGCGAAGGCCGTTGGCGTGAAAGGCGACTACCTGCCAGAGGTGGTGGATGCGACTGCGGGGCTGGGGCGAGATGCCTTCGTGCTGGCGGCAGTCGGCTGCCGGGTGCGGATGCTGGAGCGCAATCCGGTGGTGGCGGCCCTGCTCGATGACGGGCTGACACGCGGCTATGCCGACCCGGAAATCGGCCCGTGGTTACGCGAGCGTTTGCAGTTGATTCATGCTTCCAGCCTGACGGCGCTGACGGATATTACGCCGCGTCCGCAGGTGGTCTATCTGGACCCGATGTTCCCGCACAAGCAGAAAAGTGCGCTGGTGAAGAAAGAGATGCGCGTGTTTCAGTCGCTGGTGGGGCCGGACCTGGACGCCGACGGGCTGCTGGCGCCGGCACGACTGCTGGCGACCAAGCGGGTGGTGGTGAAACGCCCGGATTACGCACCGCCGCTGGCCGAGGTCGCCACGCCGAACGCGGTGGTCACCAAAGGCCACCGTTTCGATATCTACGCTGGAACGGCGTGACCGGGCCACGGGTCCGTGCGGTTTAGTATGTTGTCGCCCGGACGGGGCGTAGCACCGCCTGCGGGAAACTCCCCGGTGGCGCTGCGCTGACCGGGCTACGGGTCCATGCGGTTTGAGATGTTGTAGCCCGGACAGGTGCGTAGCACCGCCTCCGGGAGATCCCCTGAGGGGTACGGATTAAACAAACGGTGCCAGCGGGTCGGCCATCTCAAAGGCGGCGGTTTTCTCGGCCTTTGGCGGATAGATCAACTCCTGGGTAATGGACATCTTCAGCTTTTTCGCCTCTTCCCGGGTCAGCTTCACCTGCTGATCCCAGCCTTCGGTATAAACCGCCCCCCACGCGCCGAGGTCGAGACAGGTCACATAGTTTTCCTGACGATAGGGCAGCGGCATTACGTCGAGCAGGCTGGCAGCCGCGTTATTCCCGGCAAACTTACCCAGCAAGATCGCGTGCTGGCAGGTCATCAACGCATGGTTACCTTTGTCATCGGTGGCGGCATAGGCCACGTCACCGGTCGCATAGATATCGTCATAACCCACCACCTGAAGCGCCGTATTCACATGCAGGCGGCCCAGGCGATCGCGCGGGGCATCAATCTGCGCCGTCAGGCCGTTAGCCTCGACGCCAACGGTCCAGATAACAGTCCGGGAGGCGATTCTCTGGCCGTCTTTCAGCATCACGCCGTCGGCATCGACACGCTCTACTTCAGTGTTCACCCGCCACTCAACGCCAAGCTCTGCAGAGGCCTGGACGATAACCTCGCGCAATGCTTCGCTGTAGCGTGAACCCGGCTGCGGGCCGCGCTCAACTACGACTACTCTGGTCTTAGCATTCGAGCCGAGGATCGCCCGCAATTTGCCGGGTAGCTCCAGCGCCATCTCGATACCGGTGAAGCCGCCGCCGCACACGACCACGGTATTGCGTGACTCACTGTCAGCCTCATGGGCGAGGGATTTCAGGTGCGATTCCAGCACGCTGGCGCTCTCCAGCTGATCGAGATCGAAGGCGTGGGTATCGGCGCCGGCCACCAGTGAACGGTTGACGTGGCTGCCGCTGGCCAGAACTAACCGGTCGTAGCTCTGCTGCTGCGTGACGCCGTTGGCATCGGTCCAGGTCACGGTTTTGCTGGCCGGAAGGATCCGGGAAACCGTCCCGCGCAGGAAGCGCACGCCGGTTACATCAAACAACGACTGCAGCGGCGCCACCAGGGTCTCGACGGCATTTTCATAAAAGCGCGGACGCACCCGCAGTTCAGGCTGCGGCGCAATCACCGTTACCTCTACGGCCTGTGATTGATGTTGATCGGCCAGGCGAGCGGCGCTAAGCGCGGCCCACATTCCTGCAAAGCCGGCACCGACAACCAGAATTTGTTTACCCATGATGGTTTCACTCACTGTTAACGACGATATGTTTACTCGGATTTTATTTGTCGTAGTATGTGATTGCAATCTGATTTGTGACGCGAAGCGGTTTGGGTGGGGGTATTTGTATTTATCTAATTGATAATAAAAAGTTTAAAAATTTTATGGCCGGCGGGAACTTTTATCCTTGTGGCAAGGCTATGGCGAAAAAGCTACAATAACTCAGATTTATTTTGGCTGAGATAAGAGCATGGCATTCTACAGTTCCGGTGTTGAGTACGGCATTCATAGCCTGATGTGTATGGTGGACAGCAAAGGCGACGCCCGCGATATGAGCGTGCGCGAAATCGCCGATCTGCAAAGCGTGCCCTACGATTACCTGGCCAAAATCTTTACCCGCCTCTCGAAGGCCGGCCTGGTGCGCAGCACGGAAGGTAAGGGCGGCGGATTCCAGCTGGCGAAGCCGGCGGAACACATCACGGTACTCGATGTGGTGAACGCCATTGATGGCGATAAGCGCATTTTTGAGTGTCGGGAAATTCGCCAGCGGCTGGCGGTGTTTGACGAACGTCCGCCGGAATGGGCCTGCGAAGGGATCTGCGGCGTGCGATCGGTGATGGATATGGCCCAGCAGCGCATGGAAGAGGCCCTGGGACAGCATACGATTCTGGACCTGGCGCGTAAGATGTACCGCAAAGCGCCGGACGAGTTTGTTATCGAAGTACAGGACTGGATTGCCGCGCGCAAAGGTTAACCCCAGCCGTGTTGCCCGCTGAGGTTAACCATAGCGTTACTGGTCGCTGGTCGGCGTATTGATCATCCGGTTGAGCCACGGCACCAGAATTGCCATCACTATTGTCACTCCCAGCGTCACCAGGCCAATTTTGCCGAAGACGTTGGTGTAGATCGGTAGGGTTTGCAGCGGGTCGGTGATGTTTTCCGGCACGGCGGTGAAGGTCGCAACATAGCCGCCCATCAGGAAAGCGGCCGCCTGAGTCAGGAACCACATCCCCAGAATAAAGCCCATCAAATGCTGCGGCACCAGCGCGGCGACCATCGCCAGCCCGAGGGCGCTAATCAGCAATTCACCGAGGCTCTGGAACAGGTACACCAGCACGATAAACCACGGTGACGTCAGCCCCTGGGCATCGGCAAACCAAATCCCTGCCGCCGCCGCGGTCAGGAATCCCAGCGAACATAAAAACATCCCGAGGGTAAACTTCATCGGCATGGTCAGGTCTTTGCCTTTATTGCCCAGGCGCGTGTATATCGCCGCCAGTACCGGGCTGGCTACCACTACCCAGAATGGGTTCAGCGCCTGGAAGCTCACCGGGTTAATGGTGATGCCGAGAATGTCGTGATGGACGTTATTAATGGCGAAGAAGTTGAGCGAGGTCGGCATCTGCGCGTACAGAATGTAAAACAGCACCGCCTCCAGCATCAGGATAAAGGCGACAAACATTTTATTGCGCCCGGTCTTATCGAGTTTGAAGGCCTCGCGGAAGAAGAAAATGATCACCACAATGGAGAGCACAATCAGCACCAGGTTGGCAATTTTGACGTTATGCAGCAGCCAGGCGCAGAGGAACACCATCGCCACCGTACCCACCAGGACATACAGCAGGTTACGCAGCACTAAGGGACGATGGTCCGGCTCAGAACCGATATCTTTGACCATTCCCCGACAGGCGAAATAGACCAGTAGCGCGATAATCAGCCCCGCGCCGCACAGGTTATAGGTGACGGCATAGCCAAACTTTTCGGCGATCACCGGGGCCAGCGACAGCGACAGCAGCGAGCCGATATTAATCGACATATAAAACAGGGTGAAGGCCCCATCAAGACGCGCGTCTTTGGGCGGGTAGCATTTTGACAGCAGGCTGGCGGGGTTGGCTTTAAACAGGCCGTTGCCGACGGCGATAGTCCCCAGAGCGATAAAAATCAGGTCGGGCTTGAGCAGCGACATCCCGGTCATAAAGTAGCCCAGCGCCAGCACCACTGCACCGAGAACCAGCGTGCGTTTGGTGCCGAGCAGATGGTCGCCGACATACCCGCCGATAGAGATCAGGCCATACACCAGCGCCGCAAAGGCACCAAAGGTAATAAACGCCTGTTCCTGAGAAAATCCAAGCTGTTTAACAAAGAAGACGGCCAGAATCCCCTGGACGCCGTAATAGCCAAATCGCTCCCATAACTCCACAAAAAAAATCATGAAGAACGGCCGTGGTTGCTGCAACAACCCAGTAGGTGCAGTAGTTTTCATATTCCTTCGCCTTAAAGTTCTATCCCAAAAAAGTATGAACGCGTATGCCAGAACGCGCTGAAAAAGTATTCTTAAGCGCAATGATTCGGTCATTTGCTGTGTTTGTAGATTATTATACGAATTATATTTCTTATAATTGGTTTATCACACTAATCATTAATAATTTTATGGATTGATGTTCTGGAGTAATTGTGAGGGGAGGCAAGGGAGGGATACCATGAGAAATAACGTTCAGGGCGATTCACACCCCGTAAAAACAACAACGCCCGCAATCGCGGGCGTTGGCATTCTGCTGGTCTACAGAGCGACGGTTATTCGTCTTCTTCGTCGCGCAGCGGAACAATCAGCATATCGACATGAACGGTGTTGATCAGCTGGCGTGCGGAGGACATCAGCTTGCTCCAGAAATCCTGATGGTGACCGCAGACCACCAGGTCCATATCGTATTTTTTAATCGCATCAACCAGCACCTGACCGAGATCGCCGCTGCCGCTCAGGGTTTCGGTAATCGGATAGCCCGCATTGGTGGACAGTTCGCTCAGCGCGTGGTGGGTCTCTTCGGAAATGCGTTTCTGCATGTCACCCAGATTGACATCGATCAGACCGGTGTAGAGGTCGGAGTAATTCACATCTACGTGAATCAGAGAAACCTTGGCATTGTAAGGTCGCGCCATTGAAACGGCTTTTTCTACCAGCACTTTGCTTTCCGGGGAGAGGTCTACTGCAATAAGAATATGTTTGTAAGCCATAGTGTTACTCCTTCCATAAGTTGTCGATGACCATTGGACCAGACAGCTGGTGCTGTCGCTTCGCCCGCGTCCTGCGCGCTAATCCGCGGGGGTTCAGCTTGTTAAGGACTTAATTGTAGAAGATATTTCTACCTTATAGCGCCCCTCGCGCTCCGTCAATGCACCTGGTCCACCAAAAGTTAAACAAATATATCCGTCTTACGTATTGATAACGATTAACCTTGTGGTAAAAAAATTGACTGATCTCCTACACTATTTAATGAGCCGATCGGATAAATAAACGTGATCGGTATCGCACTCTTGTATTGTATGTTGGGTTGGGTATTGGGGAGCGCTAGCCCCGGAGACGTCTCCGAGGGTGGGTCGCCGGGGAGGACGTATGATCAGCACTATTGCGCTGTTTTGGGCCCTGTGTATCGTTTGTGTGGTGAATATGGCACGCTACTTCTCTTCACTGCGTGCGTTATTGGTTGTGCTACGTGGTTGCGATCCCTTGCTTTATCAATATGTCGATGGTGGCGGCTTTTTCACCTCGCATGGGCAGCCGGGTAAACAGATGCGTCTGGTTTGGTATATCTACGGCCAACGTTATCGCGATCATCATGATGATGAGTTTATTCGTCGCTGCGAGCGGGTACGGCGGCAATTTATTCTGACCAGCGCGCTCTGTGGCCTGGTGGTGGTGAGTCTGATTGCGCTGTTAATCTGGCACTGAGCATCACAGCAGGCGGGGAAAGCCCCGCCTTCTTTCATCTGGCTCAGGGTTTAACTGAGAACCGGAGACTGGAGATATTGTTCTCAATCGAAGTAACCTTCCCGCTATAGGCAATTTTCACTTCTCCGTTTGTATCAAGACTAGCCGAGGTAATCGTGCCGGTACCCTCAATGACAGGATGCTTCATAGCAAGCTGATGGATAATGTCGGTATCTTTCCCTGCGATCGACTCTGAGAGATAGTAACGGTAGATTGTGGGTACGGTTGTACCACCCTGATTGTTCACGGTCATATAGAGCCAGACGCTATCGGATAATTTATAAACGCGCTGTAGCTCATCGCTATTTCGCTGATTGGGCTGATGGTTTAACCAGAGGAATCCAATGACTACAGCCAGAAGCGAAACGGTAACAAGGCGATGAATCCATTTAATAGCCGTTTTGAATGGCATACTCTATTCCTTCTCTGATGTTACGTTGATCCGTCGGGTCATCTCCGTAAGGCGGCTTTTCGTACCATTTTCCCCATGCCGGCCTTGAGCCCAGCCTGCACCCATAAGAAGGATGTTTGCAGGGATACCTGCCGCAGTACCAGCGGATCCGAAGTTGAAGTTACCAAATGCAGCAAAATATGGGTCGAATTTTTTATAATCCCAGGGACCGCCATTTCGGACTTTTTGGTAGAACCAATAATACGTTGAGGGCGTGGCCATATTGCGTGACATTCCGTTAAGGCGTGCCTCACGCATATTGTTCGCTATAACGGTTGAACCCGGTCCTGGAATCGGGACAGAAGCCATACATTCTCCTTTGTTTGGATTTTTCTTCTGGCCGCCAAGATAGTTTTTTCTGTGTTTTGACGTTGAACAAAAAATGTTCAGAAAATCCTCATGTTATCAAATACCTCATGGCAAATAGCAACCATAAAAAAAGCGGGTCAGTTTCCTGACCCGCTTTTTTGTCGCACTCAACCGATTAGATAAGCTTCAGCGAGAGCCAGTACAATCCGCCGGAGAGCAGAATCGCGGCCGGTAAGGTGAGAACCCACGCCATCAGAATGCTGGTGACGGTTTTTCTCTGCAGGCCACCGCCATCGACGAGCATCGTCCCCGCAACAGAGGAGGAGAGCACGTGAGTGGTAGAAACCGGCATACCGGTATAGCTCGCGAGACCAATCGATACGGCGGCGGTCATCTGGGCTGACATACCTTGTGCGTAGGTCATGCCTTTCTTACCAATTTTCTCACCGATAGTGGTCGCCACGCGGCGCCAGCCGATCATGGTGCCGATACCCAGCGCCAGCGCAACCGCCATAATGATCCAGATTGGCGCGTACTCGATGGTGCTCAGCATATCGGTTTTCAGTTTCTTCAGCAGGCGCTGATCGTCTGCATTCACTTCCGGAAGCTTCGCGACTTTGTCGGTGGTATCGGAGATGCACAGCATAATGCGGCGCAGCTGAGCACGCTGATCGACCGAAAGGGCGTCATAGCTTTCGATACCGGTCAACGCGGTCTTCACACGGTCCAGGGCGTTGATGGTGTTCGCCGGGTGGCAATGGAATTCACCGCCGTTTGGCGTCGCGCTGGCATCCGGAGACGGTACCAGTTGGTCAACGCCGGTGACTTTCTTCAACAGCTCAGGGCGCTGCTGGAAGAAGGTTTCCACGTTGTTGACCGCATCACGAGTCCGGGTGATTTCGTAACCGGAGGCATTCATGTTGACCACGAAGCCCGCCGGAGCGACGCCGATAAGTACCAGCATGACCAGACCAATGCCTTTCTGACCATCGTTGGCACCGTGCGAAAACGATACGCCAATAGCCGACAGAATCAGCGCAATACGGGTCCAGAATGGCGGCTTTTTCTTACCGTCTTTCTTTTCACGTTCAGCCGGGGTCAGGTGGATACGGGCGCGTTTTTTAGTACCGCTCCAGTAGCGACGCAGAATGAAAATCAGCCCGCCTGCTACCACCAGGCCGACGATCGGCGAGATGATAAGCGAACCGAAAATGCCGAGCACTTTCGGGATATTCAGCGCGTCAACCACTGAGGTGCCCGTCATCAGCGCATTGGTTAAACCAATACCGATGATAGCGCCGATCAGCGTATGTGAACTGGAGGCTGGCAGACCAAAATACCAGGTGCCGAGGTTCCAGATAATCGCGGCTAGCAACATAGAGAACACCATGGCGAGGCCATGTGCGGAACCCATATTAAGCAGCAGGTCGGTCGGCAGCATATGCACGATGGCATAAGCGACGCTAAGGCCACCTAACAGCACGCCGAAGAAGTTGAAGAGGGCCGCCATCGCAACAGCAAGTTGCGACCGCATTGCGCGTGTGTAAATCACAGTTGCAACCGCGTTTGCGGTATCATGAAAGCCGTTAATCGCTTCGTAAAACAGCACGAAAGCTAAAGCAAGCAATAGTAATAGCCCGGTATGTAAATCCAGACCGGCAAATAAATGTAGCATAGGACGTTACGCCATTTTGAGGACATGAACGCGGCGCATTATCAGGGACTTTAGCGGCGCGGGCAAAGTGAAATATAGACTTTTTTTGATTTTCTTCCTGTCTGTTTTTCACTCGCTTGAGATTAATCTTATATCTTTCAATGATGTATCTAAATACATGGATTTTCGTGCTGGTGCGACCAGAGTGAAAAATTTACAATTCCCGACAATCGGGATATGAGGAAAGTTGTGTGGAAAGGTTTGATGCCATTGTAATCGGCGCCGGTGCGGCGGGAATGTTTTGTGCAGCACTGGCGGGCCAGGCAGGGCAACGTGTGCTGCTGCTGGATAATGGCAAAAAGCCGGGGCGTAAGATCCTGATGTCCGGCGGCGGGCGCTGCAACTTTACCAATATGTATATTGAGCCGGCGGCTTATCTGAGCCGAAATCCGCATTTTTGCAAATCTGCGCTGGCGCGCTACACCCAGTGGGATTTTATCGAGCTGGTCGGCAAACACGGCATTGCCTGGCACGAGAAGACCCTCGGCCAGCTGTTTTGCGATGACTCCGCCGGGCAAATTGTCGACCTGCTGCTGGCCGAATGCGAAAAAGGGGCGGTGCAGATCCGCCTGCGCAGCGAGATTATCAGCGTTGAGCGCGATGATGAGGGCTACACCCTGCAGCTGAATGGCGACGCGGTAGCGGCGAAAAAACTGGTGGTGGCCTCGGGAGGCCTGTCGATGCCGGGGCTGGGCGCCTCGCCGTTCGGCTATAAGCTTGCCGAGCAGTTTGGCCTCAAGGTGCTGCCCACTCGTGCGGGCCTGGTGCCCTTCACTCTGCACAAACCGCTGCTGGAACAGCTGCAGGTTCTTTCCGGCGTCTCGGTACCATCGACCATCACGGCGCAGGACGGCACGCTGTTCCGTGAAAATCTGCTGTTTACCCACCGTGGCCTCTCCGGGCCAGCGGTGTTGCAAATTTCCAGCTACTGGCAGCCGGGTGAGTTTGTCAGTATCAATCTGCTGCCGGATTGCCATCTTGATGATTTTCTCAACGAGCAGCGCCGCGAGCACCCGAACCAGAGCCTGAAAAACACTCTCGCTATGCAGTTACCGAAGCGCCTGGTGGAGTGCCTGCAGCTGCTGGGACAGATACCGGACGTCACGTTGAAACAACTGAACCTGCGCGATCAGGAGTTGCTGGTGGAAACGCTGACCGCCTGGCGCGTCCAGCCGAACGGCACTGAAGGCTACCGTACCGCAGAAGTGACCCTCGGCGGCGTGGATACCAACGAACTGTCGTCGCGCACGATGGAAGCCCGGAAGGCGCCGGGACTCTACTTTATCGGTGAAGTGATGGATGTGACCGGCTGGCTGGGCGGCTATAACTTCCAGTGGGCGTGGTCTTCCGCCTGGGCCTGCGCACAGGCGCTGGCGGGCGAGTGACAATCACGCCGTCTGTCGGGTTAGCTTTCTGCCTCTGAATCGTGGCGGAATAGCGCCTGCCAGGCACGCGCAGCGCCGTTAATCTCCTCTTTACGGCTCACCCGGAGCAGACTGGCGCAAAGCGCCGGGTCATTCAGGGGACGATAGACAATCCCCGGAATGCCGACCTGCACTACCGGTTCGGGGACCAGTGCCACGCCCAGTCCGGCGCCGGCCATCGCCAGCACGCTCAGCGTTCCTGACGCGCGGGATATACGCTGGGCATTCCCTCCGTTGAGCGTCTGCA
The DNA here is from genome assembly GCF_051131745.1 of Klebsiella sp. R390. Lineage (NCBI taxonomy): Bacteria > Pseudomonadati > Pseudomonadota > Gammaproteobacteria > Enterobacterales > Enterobacteriaceae > Klebsiella > Klebsiella sp. R390. The sequence goes on from NZ_CP180445.1 coordinate 3,008,049, forward strand.
GAACAGACGTCAGCTGCGCATCCGCATCGTGGCTGGCATAGAGGATCAGCGGCTCCTCCGCCAGCATCGCCACGGTCAGCTGCGGGTACACGGCCAGCGGGTTATCCTGTCTCATTGCCACAAACCGTTGCCAGCTGCCGACGGCTTCGCAGTGCAGCGCCGGGTGGTTTGCTCCCTGAAAGTCCGGCAAATAGCCAATATCCAACTGGTCATGAAGAATCGCATCAATTTGCTGATGCGGTTCCAGCTCTTGCACCGTCAGTTCGGCCAGCGGATAACGCTGGTGAAAAAGCCGCATATCGGCAATTAGCAGGCCACTGAGCACCGCATTGCCGGCAAAACCGACTCGTACCCGACCCATCTCCCCTTTGAGAGAGCGTTCTACCATTAAGCGACTATGCTCAGTCTGGGCGAGGATATTTTGCGCCTGAATCTGCAGCAGTTTCCCGGCTTCAGTCAGCATCACCCGTCACCTTATCGCTTCCCCCGTCGTGCAGTTTAGCGATGACGGCAGCCGGGCCATTCTCGAAACCTGCGCGGTGATTATTGCTGAAAACACCCGGCTGAATATCGGCTGTGAGTGCCATAACCGTTTTTATGATATGGCTGAAAAGCGCGACGGCGTGTGGCGGTTGTTCCATCGTCAGAGTATCTACGATATGGGGACCTTCACTTTCCCGCAGGGACCCACGGAGATTGACGCCTCGTTGGTCGCAAAATACCCGCGTGAATACGCCGCGCTTGGTTATCTGCTAGAGCAGAGTGGTTTTCCGGTACAACGCGTGTTTGCTACCCGGGGCAGCGACCAGGAGCGAGAGATGAAAGCCGCAGGAATGCGCTGGCTCTCGGCATAGTTGTCGCATCGCGCTGGCGCCCCCCCGAGGTGATTAATTCAGGCCAAGAAAGTGCTGGGCGATTTTGAAGTAAATAATCAGCCCGGTACCGTCAATCAGCGTGGCGATAAACGGTGCGGAGACCACCGCCGGGTCAATCCCGACGCGTTTGAGCACCATCGGGATCACCGACGACACCACCGCGCTCCACAGGGTAATGCACACCAGCGTCAGGCTGACGATCATCGTGATTTCCATGCCGATGCCCATCATCCAGGCGCGGATGCATCCCGCCAGCCCAAGAGTAATGGCAATCAGTAGCGATGTGGTCACCTCTTTGCGAATCACCCGTCCCATATCACGCAGTCGGACTTCCCCCAGCGCCATGGCGCGCACCAGCGTGGAGGTGATCTGCGTACCGCTGTTGCCGCCGGTGCCAATCAGCAGCGGGATGAAAAAGGCCAGCGCGATGGCGGACTCCAGCGCCTCGCCAAAGTGTTGCAGCACGCTGCTGGTATAGGCCTCCGCCACGAACAGCAGCAGCAGCCATACCGCTCGCTTCTTCCACAGCGTCCACGGGCTGATCTCCAGATAGGGCTGATCCAGCGGCAGCGTTGCCCCCTGGCGATGAACATCTTCGGTGACGTCATCCTCCAGCAGATGGGCAATCTCTTTTTCCATCAGGCAGCCCACCAGCTCGCCCTTGTCGACCACTGGCACCAGATCGAGCCCGCGTTCGGTCAACTCCGCCACCACCTGCTGGCGCTCGTCATCGGGCCTGACGCGAAACAGACAGCTGTCCATCAGGTAGCGAATGGGCTGCGCCGTTTCGTTCTCCTGGAGCAGTTTTTTAATCGATAAACTCCCGCGCAGTTTCTTGCCGGCCATCACAAAGACCTGGCCGGGGATCTCATCGCTGGTGAGTCGGGAGATAAACAGTTCCCGTGCCTCAGAGACGCTGAGGTGCTCAGGCAGGGTGATAAAATCGGTACGCATGTATTGCGCGATAGCGTCGCCGTCAAAATTGGCAGCGGGCAGGTGCGCGGTGCAGTGCTGAATAGTTGACATGAGGTATACCCTATAAAAAATCACTCATAGGGGCGAACAAGACAGGGTGCGCACAGGCAGATCCCTACGTCCTGGTTTTAGCACTGCACAACGTATCTGAACGGAAAATACCGCCAGAAGTTACCTTGGCAACACCTTGATTCGATGGATGCCTGTATTTCCCTGAGTGGTCTCTCTCGATACCAGCAGGGCGGTAACTTATGTTTATGCAGGAGCCTCGCCATAACGAGATCGTTAAATGAGCGGCCATTATAGGGAGGTGAAATTGTTGTGAAAGCGTATCATTTACGTGGTTTATCAATCGTTGATAAACGATTGATAAACCACGGCAGATAAGCGGGTTTAAGCGGAGGCTATGGCATCGGGCGAGCGTCACGCATGGTGGTGATCGTCCCCTTCCTGTGCCGTTAAACAGTGCAGATGGCCGTGGCGGACTCCGCGCTGGGCAATCACCTCATCGGCGAAATGCTGCACCTCGCCCATTTCACCTTTCAGCACCGCGATCTCCAGGCAGTCGTCATGACTGATATGCACATGCAGCGTGGCGACGGACAGGTCGTGATGGTGGTGCTGGGTGGCGATCAGCCGGCTTGCCAGCTCACGTTTTTCATGTTCGTACACGTAGGAGAGCACCGCGTAGCCGTGCTGCCCACCCTGCTGGGTATGTTCATGCATCAAGGTGTTACGCAGGATATCGCGTACCGCCTCTGAGCGGTTGTGATAGCCACGTTGGGCGCTTAACGCGTCGAGGGTCGCCAGAAGATCGTCATCAAGAGTCAGGGTTACGCGCTGCATGGTCGTTTCTCTTTAGCAAGGGAGGCCGGAAAAGCGGGAAGCACCGCGCGCTGCAGCGCCCGGCCCGCCGTTGACTGAAGACGCAACGGTGCGTGGACCGGCGTCGTCTCGATAATCTGCCCGTTCTCCATCACCATAACCTGCTGGCAAAAACGCTCGACCAGCCGCAGGTCATGGGTGATAAACAGGCAGGCGGTAGAAAACTGTACCTGCAGACGCTTGAGTAGCGCAACGATCTCTGCCTGCAGCACGAGGTCAAGGTTCGACACCGCTTCATCGAGAATTAACAGCTGCGGTTGCACCACCAGCGCCCGCGCCAGGCACACGCGCTGAAGCTGCCCGCCGCTGAGCTGCACCGGGCGCTTATCGCGCAATGTCGGGGAAAGGTCCACCGCCTGCATCATCGTCTCTACCTGGGCCTGGCGTTCGTCGCGCGAGTAGCGAAACAGATGGCGGAGCGGCTCGCTGATAATCTCGTTCACCGTTTTTCGTGGGTTCACGGCGCTGTGCGCATCCTGAAACACCAGTTGAATATCGCGGCGAAACGCCCGCAGTGCCTCGCCTTTTAAGGCGTTCAGCGGGGTCTGCTGCCAGCGGATGTCGCCGCGAACAGGGGTTTCCAGACCGGCCAGCATGCGTGCCAGGGTGCTTTTACCGCAGCCGCTGCGGCCAAGCAGCGCCATGGTCTCGCCGGCCTGGATACTGAAACTGACCTCGCGCAGCACGCCTGAGTGATGTGGATAATCGTGGCTGACGTTAGTGACGTTCAGAAGATTCATACTGGGGACTCCATGCCATACAGCGCCAGATGCGCTGCCAGTAACCGCTGGCTGACGGGATGCTGCGGCGCGCTGAACAGGGTGTCGACGTCACAACGCTCGACAATGCGCCCGCCGTCCATCACCGCCACTTCATGTGCCAGCCGCGCAACCACCCCCATATCGTGCGTCACCAGCAGCAAACCCTGGCCGCGGGTGGCGACAATCTCTTCCAGCAGGTCAAGGATACGGCCCTGAGCGACGGCATCGAGATCGGTGGTGGGTTCATCGGCAAAAATAAACGGTGCTTTGCTCAGCAGGGCGAGGGCGATCATCATGCGCTGCAGCATGCCGCCGCTCATCTCGAAGGGGTAGCGCTTGAGCAACTGTGAGGGATTGTCCAGCCCCACGGCTTTCATGGCGTTAATAAGCGTCGCCTCGTCCGTAGGCTGGCCGCTGGCGCGGCAGGTCTCCCGCGCGTGGGTGGCCATGGTGTACAGCGGATTAAAGGCGCTACGTGGATTCTGCATGATGGTGGCGACGGTGCCGCCGCGCAGCTGCTCGCCATGTACCGGAATACCGTCCAGCAGCAGACGGCCGGCGGTTTGCCGCACGCCAGGCGGCAGCACGCCGAGGGCCGCCGCGCAGGTCAGCGACTTGCCGCAGCCGCTGCTGCCCAGCAGCGCCAGCACCTGCCCACGGCGTAAGGTTAACGACAGGTCCGTGACCAGTGGCTGCCCGGCGCACAGGGTTAACTGCTCTAACTGGATCTTCTGAGGCATCAGTGGTTGTGCTCCGCGATCAGGTGTGGATCGAGACGATCGCGTAGCGCATCGCCCACCAGATTAAAGGCCATCACGCTGATAAACAGCGCCAGGCCAGGCCACAGCATCTGCAGAGGCTGGGTCCAGATATACTGGCGCGCATCGTTTATCATCACGCCCCATTCTGCCGTCGGCGCGCTGACGCCAAGGCCCAGGAACGACATCCCGGCGACGTGCAGCATCATGTGCCCGATATCGAGCGTCGCGAGGACCAGCAACGATGGCATCACCGCCCCGGCCAGATGATCGACAAACAGCCGCCAGCGGCTGGCTCCGCTGAGTCGGGCGGCGAGAATAAACTCGCGCTGGCGTAGCGACACCACCAGACTGCGGACCATTCGGGCATACCATGCCCAGTGTGACAGGGCGATGGCGATAATAACGTTGGTCAATCCGGTACCCAGCACGCCGACCATAAAGAATGACAGGATCGAGGTGGGGAAGGTCATAAACATATCGGCCACCCGCATTGTGAACTGGTCGACACGTCCACCAAGCAATCCGGCGCAGCCGCCGACGATAATTCCCATCGCCAACACCAGCAGTAAACAGGCCATCACTGCCCCCAGCGAAACTCGCGTCGCCGCCAACAAGCGGGAGAAAATATCGCGCCCCAGGTGGTCGGTGCCCAGCCAGTGCTGTGCGTCCGGCGACAGCAGGCGGGCGGGCAAATTAATGGCCTGCGGATCGTACGGCAGCCACCACGGGTTGGTGAGGGCGATCAGCATCAGTAGACCGATAATGACCATCGCCACACGCACCGACCCGCGAGCGGAGCAGAAGAGGTTCATGAATGCGCTCCTTCGTGGCGACGAATACGGGGGTCCAGCGCGGCGTTAAGCAGATCAACCGCCAGATTACAGAGGGCGAACACCACCACCATGATCAGCGTAAAGCACTGAATCACCGGGTAATCACGGTTAAAAATGGCGGAGACGGCATAGCGTCCGATGCCCGGCCACGCGAAGATATTTTCGATAATCATCGTGCCGCCGATCAGCTCGCCAATATGCATCCCCACGGCGGTGATCATCGGCAGAGAGGCATTGCGCAGAATGTGGCGACGCTCGGTCTGCTTGTCGTTCAGGCCGCGCAGGCGCGCCCAGGTGACATGGCGCTGCCCGGCAACGTCCAGCATGCTGGCACGCAGCAGGCGGGCATTAATAGCCAGCGACATAAACGCAATCGAGACGGCGGGCAGAACGATATGCTGCCAGCCGCCGTAGCCCAGCGCGGGTAGCCACTGCAAATAGACTGAAAAAAACAGCACCAGCAGGAAGGCGAGCCAGAAGTTCGGCATCGATACGCCAAGAAACGCAATCAAGCGCACGATGAAATCCGGCAGTTGCTCGCGATGGCGGGCGGCCCAGATCCCCAACGGCACGGAGGTCAGCAGGATCAGTACCAGCGCCGCACCAGCCAGCTGCAGCGTCGCCGGCAGAAAGTGCAGTACGTCATCCAGTACCGGGCGCTGGGTGGCAAATGAGAGGCCAAAATCCAGGTGCAGCGCCTTCCACAACCAGCTGCCGTACTGGACCAGCAGCGGCTGATCGAGGCCGAGCATGATCCGGGTGGACGCCACCATCTCCGGCGTCGGCGGCAGGTTCGAGAGCCGCAGGTAGTCGAGCGCCGGATCGCCGGTGCCGAGGCGAAGCATCAAAAAGATAATCACCGAGGCGGCAAAAATCATCGGGATCAGCAGCAAAATGCGTCGTAGCAGATAACGTCGCATCAGGGTTTCACCGGCTGGATCTGTTCGAACGGGATTTCTGCGGCGACCGGGGCGTAGGGGATGACCCCCAGCTCAGGTTTCGCCACCACCATCATCGAGATGTAGCTAATCGGCAGATAAACCGCGTCATTATGCAGACGGGTTAAAATATCGCGATACAGCGCCTGGCGCCGGGTCTCGTCGCTGGTCTCCAGTACCTGACCAATCTCCTTATCAATCAGCGGCTTGTCTGACAGCCCTTGCTGCGCCTGGTAATCGGCGTGGGAGGGCACGCGCATGGAACTCATAAACGCATGCGGGTCGTACGGTGCGCCCCAGGTACGGTTGAAGATCATGCCAAAACGGCCATCGCGCTGGCGGGCATAAATACTGCTCTCTTCTTCACCGACCAGCGTCACATCGACGCCGACCTGATGCATATCCGCCTGAATAATTTCCGCCATCGATTTGCTCAGGGCATCGGTACCGATAAACGACAGTTCAATGCGCAGCGGCTGGCCATTCTTCTCGCGAATCTCTTTGCCCGCCGGATGGATCCAGCCGGCTTTTTCCAGCAGTTGGTTGGCCTGCTGCGGATCGTACTGACGAGGCGTCAGGCCAATGTTGGCGTAGGGAACGCTCGGGGCAAACAGCGTGTCGGCAACCTGCTGGGTGCCGTATAATACATTGTCGATCAGCGATTTTTTGTTGACCGCGTGGTTCAGCGCCTCGCGCACCGCCAGTTCGTTGGTCGGGGCTTTGGCGGAGTTCAGCGCCAGCATCACCGTCTCAATCGGTTGCGAAAGCTGGGTGCGGTAAGCCGGGTTGTGGCTGAACCGGGCGAAGGTATCCAGCGGTAGCAGGCCCTCGTTGCCATACAGCAGATCGATATCCCCGGTCTCAAAGGCGACGGCGCGGGTCATCGGGTCCGGAATAACTTTCACCGTGATCTGGTCGATCGTCGGCTTCTCTCCCCAGTAGTGCTCATTGCGCACCAGCACATCGTACTGATTAAGCTTCGACGTTTTTAACACCCACGGCCCGGTGCCGATCGGCGCTTTGATGCCGTGCAGCGTGCCTCCCTCGACAAACTGCGACGGGGCGATAAACCGGAACGGCCGCGGCAGGGCCAGCTCCTGCAGGAAAGGGTAGTAGGCGCCTTTGAGGGTAATTTGCAGTTGGGTATCGCTCAGGGCGCGAACGTCGGTGATCTGGTTGGTCAGCTCCAGCCAGGCGTGGCGTTGGCGATTTGCCAGCACCGCCTGAAAGTTGGCGACCGCCGCCTGGGCGTTAAACGGCTCACCGTTAGAAAACTGCACATCGTCACGCAGGGTAAAGGTCCAGACTTTTCCGTCCGCGGAGTGGCTCCAGTGGGTTGCCAGCCACGGTTTGACCGAGCCATCAGTCTGATATTTCACCAGCGGTTCATACACCATGCTTTGGGCAAACATCTGGTTCGGCGTGTACAGATGGGGATTCAGAGGACCAACATTCACCGGCCAGGCGGTTGTGATGGTATGTGAGGCTGCGGGGGCCAGCAGAGGAACACAGGCGAGCACCGCCAGCAGCGTGGAGCGGAAAATAGACAAGGTCATTATCTCAACGGACAGGAAAGTATGATGATTTTAATAATTCATCATACTTAAGGAGTAATCTGGATCAATGTAGGGCTGGAAAGTATAAGAAAATCCTATATAACCGTGCTGTTTCAAGCGGCACAGGCGTTGGCTGCGCCCGCGCAGCGAGTCACGTACGGGCGATCACGGCGTTCTGAACAGCGCCAGTAATGTTGCGAGCGGCTTATCAATGGGGGCCAGATCGCGTTTGACGATCAGGTGCAGCGGCGTGGCGCGGCGGGTGCCATGGGCGAGAGGCAGAATCTTCAACGTCCCCTGTTGCAGCCGGTCGCGGATGCGTTCTTCCGGGAGCCAGCCGAAACCAACCTGGTACAGCACCGCGTCTATGGCCGCATCGATGGTGGAGAAGGTCCAGGCATCCCGGTTGGCCTGCGGGTCGTCGCTGCGATCGGCGATGCGGACGAGGGGCCAGGGGGCCAGCGCGCTGTCATCCAGCGGGCCGTCCAGTGCGGCAAGCGGATGATGCTGATGGGCGACCGCGACAAAATCAATGTTCATCAGCCACTCGCCGCGTCCGGTAATATCCTGACGGCGAGTTAAGACCATCACATCGGCTTCGCTGAGGGTCTCGCTCTCCTCTTTTCTGTTCTCCAGCACTTCGGTCAGCCGGACCTGGGTCTGAGGATGCTGTTGCTGGAACTGACGCAGAATGGCAAACAGTCGTTCGCGGGGAAAAATGCTGTCCACCACCAGATCCAGCCGGGTGCGCGCGCCGTTATGCAGCGTGGCGGCGCGGGTTTCCACATAAGAAAACGCCTGCAGCAGCGGTTTTACCTGGCTTAGCAGCAGCTCTCCGGCAGGCGTCAGAACCGCGCGGCGGCCTGCGGGTTGCAGCAGCGCGACGCCGAGCCTTTCCTGCAGCAGGGCGAGGTTATAGCTGACCGACGACTGGCTACGGTGCGTCTCTTCCGCCGCTTTGGCGAAGCTGCCCAGCGCGGTCACTCTCTCCAGCAAGGCCCATTGTTCCAGCGTTGTTTTGTGCATAACTCATCTAAAAAATGAATGTATTTTATCCAAACATAGCGTTATTCATTCATTTTTTAAAGCCGTATGCTGAGTCTCAACAGCAAAGGAGAAGACATTATGAACACATTTGATAAACACGACCTGAGCGGCTTTATCGGCAAACATCTGGTTTATACCTACGATAATGGCTGGAACTACGAGATTTATGTCAAAAACGGCCACACTCTGGATTACCGTATTCACAGCGGTATCGTCGCGAATCGTTGGGTAAAAGACCAGCAGGCGTACATCGTGCGGGTGGGGGCGAGCATTTATAAAATTTCGTGGACCGAGCCGACCGGTACCGACGTCAGTCTGATTGTTAACCTCGGTGATAAACTGTTCCACGGCACCATCTTTTTCCCACGTTGGGTGATCAACAACCCGGAAAAAACCGTCTGCTTCCAGAACGATCACATTCCACTGATGGAATCATATCGCGCCGCCGGCCCGGCCTACCCGACCGAAGTGATTGATGAGTTCGCCACCATTACCTTTGTACGCGACTGCGGTGCAGATAATGACAGCGTGATTAATTGCCCGGCGAGTGAATTACCTGCTGATTTTCCTGCAAACTTGTAATCTTCTGGAAATAAATTTGTGATCTGAGTCGGATTTATTCTTTATCGCTTGCAGAGTAAATGGCAACGATTGTTTTGTCGTTTAATGTTTGTTTACTTTATACCAGCATGCCCCTGTTTTAGATGTGAATGGGGGCATTTTTTCGTTCCTTTGCATCTGCTTAATTTATAAATATACTTTATAAACATGATGTTAATCACACCCCGTTAAATAATATTAATTTCTTAATATTATCCTAAGCAACCCCGTCTAAATTTAATAGCGTCAAATACCCTGGAATGAAATGTGACATTGCAGTGCGTCCATTTTCATTTTGTTTAAGTCCGCTGGCGCAGGATATTTTTTCTATCAGACCCGCAATCAGCAATGGGTCATATACCTAACAGGAAAATGATGAGCGAATTTTTGCCGTTTTCGCGCCCGTCAATGGGTGACGCAGAGCTGGCTGCGCTGCGTGAAGTTTTGCAATCGGGCTGGATCACTACCGGGCCGAAAAATCAGGCTCTGGAAGAGGCTTTCTGTGCGTTGACCGGTAACCAGCATGCGGTAGCGGTCAGTTCAGCGACCGGCGGTATGCACGTCACGCTGATGGCGTTGGGTATTGGCCCGGGTGATGAAGTGATCACCCCGTCACAGACCTGGGTTTCCACGCTGAACATGATTTGTTTGCTGGGGGCGACCCCGGTGATGATTGACGTCGATCGCGACAATCTGATGATTTCCGCAGACGCGGTTGAAGCGGCGATTACCCCGCTCACCAAAGCGATTATTCCCGTGCATTATGCGGGCGCTCCTGCGGATATCGACGCGATTCGCGCCGTGGCAGAACGTCACGGCATTCCGGTGATTGAAGATGCTGCGCACGCGGCGGGGACCTACTACAAAGGTCGCCATGTGGGCGCGAGCGGCTGCGCGATCTTCTCCTTCCATGCCATTAAGAACATGACCTGCGCCGAAGGCGGGCTGATCGTCACCGATGATGAGCAACTGGCCGCGCGTATTCGTAGCCTGAAATTCCACGGTCTTGGCGTCGATGCCTATGACCGCCAGACTCATGGTCGGGCGCCGCAGGCTGAGGTCATTTCCCCCGGTTTTAAATACAACCTGGCCGATATCAATGCCGCGCTGGCGTTGGTGCAGCTGGATAAACTGGCCCATGCCAACCAGCGTCGTACCGAGATTGCCCAACGCTACCTGCGCGAGCTGGCCGATACGCCATTTAAGCCGTTGACGGTACCTGAGTGGCAACACCAGCACGCCTGGCATCTGTTTATTATCCGCGTGGATGAAGCCACCTGCGGGATCGGCCGCGATGCGTTAATGGAAAAACTGAAGGCCATGGGCATCGGTACCGGGCTGCACTTTCGCGCCGCGCATACCCAAAAATACTACCGCGAGCGTTTCCCGACGCTGTCCTTACCGAATACGGAATGGAACAGCGCGCGCATCTGTTCACTCCCTTTGTTCCCGGATATGACCGATGACGATGTCACCCGCGTCATTTCCGCGCTGCACCAGCTGTCAGGATGTTGATATGTTTACTTACCCTCCCGTGAAAAAAGTCTCGGTCGTCATTCCGGTTTATAACGAACAGGAAAGCCTGCCCGAACTGATTCGCCGTACGGATACCGCCTGCGCGACGCTGGGCCGCCAGTATGAAATTTTACTGGTAGACGATGGCAGCAGCGATGAGTCTGCCCGCATGTTGACCGACGCCGCCGAAGCTGAAGGCAGCCACGTGGTGGCGGTGTTGCTTAACCGCAACTACGGCCAGCACTCGGCGATTATGGCTGGTTTCAGCCATGTGACCGGCGACCTGATTATTACCCTTGATGCCGATCTGCAAAACCCGCCGGAAGAGATCCCGCGGCTGGTGGCGAAGGCTGATGAAGGCTACGACGTCGTCGGTACCGTTCGGCAGAACCGCCAGGACACCTTCTTCCGCAAAAGCGCGTCGAAGATGATTAACCGCCTGATTCAGCGCACTACTGGTAAAGCGATGGGCGACTATGGCTGCATGCTACGCGCCTATCGCCGCCACATTATCGACGCGATGCTCAACTGCCATGAGCGCAGTACCTTTATCCCGATTCTGGCCAATACCTTTGCGCGCCGGGCGGTCGAAATCCCGGTGATGCACGCGGAACGTGAATTTGGCGATTCGAAATACAGCTTTATGCGCCTGATTAACCTGATGTACGACCTGGTGACCTGTTTAACCACCACGCCGCTGCGTCTGCTCAGCGTCTTTGGCAGCGTGATTGCCCTGCTGGGCTTTGCGTTTGCCTTCCTGTTGGTTCTCCTGCGACTGGTCTTCGGCCCGCAGTGGGCAGCGGAAGGGGTGTTCATGCTGTTTGCCGTCCTGTTTATGTTTATTGGCGCACAGTTTGTCGGCATGGGCCTGCTCGGGGAGTATATCGGCCGCATCTATAACGATGTCCGCGCCCGTCCCCGCTATTTTATTCAACGTGTTGTTCGTCAGCCGGAAACGGCGTCTCAAGAGGAAGATCGTTCATGAAAGCTGTAGTCTTCGCTTATCACGATATGGGGTGTGCAGGTATTCAGTCGCTGCTGGATTCTGGCTATGACATCGCCGCTATTTTTACCCATCCGGATAACCCTGGCGAAAACCACTTCTTTGGCTCGGTGGCGCGTATTGCGGCTGAGCAAGGTATCCCGGTGTGGGCACCTGAAGATGTTAACCACCCCCTGTGGATTGAACGCATTCGCGACATGAAGCCGGACGTGCTGTTCTCTTTCTATTATCGCAATCTTCTGGGCGACGAAATCCTCAGCCTGGCGCCAAAAGGCGGCTTTAATCTGCACGGTTCTCTGCTGCCGAAATACCGCGGCCGCGCACCGTTGAACTGGGTGCTGGTGAACGGGGAAACGGAAACTGGCGTGACCTTGCACCGCATGGTCAGCCGTGCGGATGCCGGCGATATCGTGGCGCAGCAGACGGTGGCGATTGGCGCCGATGACGCTGCGCTGACCCTGCACCGCAAACTGTGCACCGCCGCGTCAGACCTGCTGGGGCAGGCGCTACCGGCGATTCGTGATGGTAAAACTCAGGACCGCGCGCAGGACGAGAGCGAGGCCACCTATGTTGGTCGCCGCACGCCGGAAGATGGCCGTCTCGATTGGGATAAACCCGCGCTGACGCTGCATAACCTGGTGCGTGCCGTCTCCGACCCGTGGCCGGGTGCCTTCGGCTACGCCGGGGCAAACAAATTTATCGTCTGGAAATCCCGCGTGCGCCACGATCTGGCGGCGGCGAAGCCGGGGACGGTGATTTCCACCTCTCCGCTGGTGGTAGCCTGTCAGGATGGTGCGCTGGAGATCGTTACCGGTCAAACCGAGCGCGGCGTTTACATGCAGGGTACGCAGCTGGCGCAGGCGCTGGGCCTGGTAGCCGGTGCGGTGCTGAGTAGCAAACCGGTGGTGGCGATTAAACGCCGTACCCGCGTGCTGATCCTCGGCGTGAACGGGTTTATCGGTAACCACCTGACCGAACGCCTGCTCGCCGACGACAACTATGAAATCTACGGCCTGGATATCGGGTCTGATGCCATCAGCCGTTTCCTCGGCAACCCGCGTTTCCACTTCGTTGAAGGCGATATCAGCATTCACTCCGAGTGGATCGAATATCACATTAAGAAATGCGACGTGGTACTGCCGCTGGTGGCTATCGCGACGCCGATTGAATACACCCGTAACCCGCTGCGCGTGTTCGAACTGGACTTCGAAGAGAACCTGAAGATTATTCGCGATTGCGTGAAATACGATAAACGCATCATCTTCCCGTCGACTTCCGAAGTGTACGGCATGTGCACCGACAAAAACTTCGACGAAGACACCTCCAATCTGGTGGTTGGCCCGATCAATAAACAGCGCTGGATTTACTCGGTCTCGAAGCAGCTGCTTGACCGCGTTATCTGGGCCTACGGCGACAAGTCCGGTCTGCGCTTTACGCTGTTCCGTCCGTTCAACTGGATGGGGCCGCGTCTCGATAACCTGAATGCTGCGCGTATCGGCAGCTCCCGTGCGATTACTCAGCTGATCCTCAACCTGGTTGAAGGCTCGCCGATTAAGCTTATCGAAGGCGGTAAGCAGAAGCGTTGCTTCACCGACATTAGCGATGGTATCGAAGCGCTGTTCCGCATTATCGAGAACAAAGACGGCCACTGCGACGGGCAGATTATCAACATTGGTAACCCGGACAACGAAGCCAGTATCAAAGAGCTGGCGGAGATGCTGCTGGACTGTTTCGAACGCCATCCGCTGCGCGGCAACTTCCCGCCGTTCGCCGGTTTCCGCGACGTTGAGAGCAGCGATTACTATGGTAAAGGCTATCAGGATGTGGAGCATCGTAAGCCAAGCATTCGCAACGCGAAGCGCTGCCTGAACTGGGCGCCGACGGTTCCGATGGAAGAAACCGTAGAACATACGCTCGACTTCTTCCTGCGCACGGTTGAGCTGGTGGACGACAAGACATCATGAAACAGGTCGGCTTACGCATAGATGTCGATACCTTTCGCGGTACCCGGGACGGGGTGCCGCGCCTGCTGAGCCTGCTGGGCCAGCATGGAGTTCAGGCAAGCTTCTTTTTCAGCGTGGGGCCGGACAATATGGGGCGCCATTTATGGCGCCTGATAAAACCGAAGTTTCTGTGGAAGATGCTGCGTTCAAACGCGGCTTCGCTATACGGCTGGGATATCTTGCTGGCCGGTACTGCCTGGCCCGGGCGGCGGATTGGCGCGGGTAATGAAGAGGTTATCCGGGCGACGGCGCAGACCCATGAAGTGGGTCTGCACGCCTGGGATCATTACAGCTGGCAGGCATGGAGCGGCGTCTGGCCACAGGAGCGACTGGCGCTGGAGGTCGAACGTGGCCTGCTGGAGCTGGAACGGATCATCGGTCGTTCGGTCACCTGTTCCGCCGTGGCGGGCTGGCGCGCAGATCAGCGGGTGATTAAAGCCAAAGAGTCTTTCAATTTCCTCTACAACAGCGACTGCCGGGGCACGCGTCCCTTCCTGCCGCTGTTAGGCGACAAGGCGCCGGGTACCGTGCAGATCCCGGTGACGCTGCCTACCTGGGATGAAGTGGTCGGCAGCCGCGTCGATGCCGGTGGCTTCAATCGCTATCTGCTGGACAGGATTCACCAGGATAGCGGCACGCCGGTCTACACCATTCATGCAGAAGTCGAAGGCATTGCCTTTGCACAGCAGTTTGATGAACTGCTGACCATGGCTGCGCAAGAGGAAATCCAGTTTTGCCCGCTGAGCCAACTGCTGCCCGCTGACTTTAGCGAGCTGCCGCTGGGTAAAGTGGTTCGCGGTGAATTGGCTGGCCGGGAAGGCTGGCTTGGGCGTGAACAATTATTGAGTCAGGACGTATGAAAAGCATTCGTTATAGCGTCTCTTTAGTGGTGTTATTTGCGCTGTATTATTTACTGCCGTTGAATTTCCGGCTGCTCTGGCAGCCTGATGAAACGCGCTATGCGGAGATCAGTCGTGAAATGCTGGCCTCCGGCGACTGGGTGGTGCCGCATTTTCTCGGGCTGCGCTATTTTGAAAAACCCATTGCCGGATACTGGATGAACAGCATCGGGCAGTGGTTGTTTGGTCACAATAACTTTGGCGTACGCTTTGGGTCGGTATTTTCGATTAGCGTCACCGCGTTGCTGGTGGCGTGGCTGGCGTGGCGCATCTGGCGGGATAAGCGGGTTGCGATTCTGTCTGGCGTTATCTTCCTGACCGCGCTGCTGGTGTACAGCATTGGCACCTATGCGGTGCTGGATCCAATGATCACCTTGTGGATGGCGCTGGCGATGTGCAGTTTCTGGGGCGCAACTCAGGCGCAGACCCGAGGCGGCAAAATCGCCGGCTATGCGCTGCTGGGGGTGGCCTGCGGCATGGGGGTAATGACCAAAGGCTTTCTTGCGCTGGCGGTGCCGGTTATCGGGGTTCTGCCGTGGGTGATTGCCCAGAAACGCTGGCGTGAAGTGCTTCTCTACGGCTGGCTGGCGGTGGGCGTGTGCATACTGATGGTGCTGCCGTGGGGCCTGGCTATCGCTAACCGCGAGCCGGATTTCTGGCGCTACTTCTTCTGGGTAGAGCATATTCAACGCTTTGCCGAGAAAGATGCCCAGCATAAGGCACCTTTCTGGTATTACCTTCCGTTCCTGATTGCCGGTAGCCTGCCGTGGCTGGCGCTGCTGCCCGGTGCGCTGAAGCGCGGCTGGACCGAGCGCGATGATGCGCGTGGGGCGCTGTACTTACTCGGTTGGGTGGCGATGCCGTTCCTGTTTTTCAGCATTGCGAAAGGCAAGTTGCCAACCTATATCCTGCCGTGTTTCGCACCGCTGTCGATACTGATGGCGCGCTATGCGCTGGATGCGGCGAAAGCCGGGGCCAAAGCGCTACGGATCAACGGCCTCATCAACCTGATTTTCGGCCTGACGGGTCTGGTGGCGGTGCTGGTGGTGTCGCCGTGGGGCGTCATGCATAAGCCGGTCTGGAGCCAGATTGAGCTGTATAAATGCCTGCTGGCGGCGGTCGCGTTTGCGGTCTGGGCGCTGATGGGCTGGCTGGCGATGAAAGATAACGGTCGTCGCTGGACCTTAGCCGCCTGCTGCCCGCTAGGGCTGGCGCTGCTGATAGGCTTTGCGATTCCTGACCGGGTGATTGATAGTAAACAGCCGCAGTTCATGGTTGATATTATTGGTGAATCGCTGGCGCCCAGCCGCTACGTGCTGAGTAATAACGTCGGGATTGCTGCCGGTCTGGCGTGGGAGCTCAAGCGTAACGATATCATCATGTTTGATAAGCAGGGTGAGCTGAAGTACGGCCTGAACTGGCCGGATGCCAAAAATAGCTTTGTGAGCCAGAGTGAGTTTGCCGGCTGGCTGGCGACGCACCGTCAGGAAGGCCCGGTGTCTCTGGTGCTGTTGATGGATAAAGGAGAAAACATGGCTGATTTACCCCTCCCGAAACCTGACAATGTATATGTGTTAGAGCGGGTTGTGTTTCTTCAGTATTTGCCGCAATGAGCATCTGGATCTGTCTGGCGCTGGCGAGCCTGTTAAGCTGCGCCGGGCAACTGTGCCAGAAACAGGCGACGCGTCCGTCGAAATCCCGGCGGCGCGGTCGCCATATTCTCGGCTGGCTTGGCCTTGCGCTGCTGGCGCTCGGTGGCGGTATGCTGCTGTGGCTGAGCGTCCTGCAAGCTATTCCGGTGAGCGTGGCCTATCCCATGTTGAGCCTCAATTTTGTCTGGGTGACGTTAGCGGCCTGGGGACTCTGGCGTGAGCCGGTGGCCCGGCGCCACTGGGTAGGCGTGGGATTAATTGTCGTCGGCATTGTGATCCTGGGGAGCAGCGTCTGATGGGGTTAATCTGGGCACTATTCAGCGTTGGGCTGGTCAGCGTAGCGCAGCTGCTGCTGCGCGGCGCCATGGTCGAACTGCCGCCGCTGAACGACCTGATGGCGTTTCTCAGCCATCTTTTCCATCTGTGTAGCGGTACGTGGAGCCTGCTGCTCGGGCTGAGCGGCTATTTACTGTCGATGGTCTGCTGGTACTTTGCCCTGCACCGACTGCCGCTCGCCAAAGCCTACGCGCTGCTCAGCCTCAGCTACATTGTCGTGTGGGCCGCCGCCATCTGGCTGCCCGGCTGGGATGAACCGTTCCACTGGCGGGCGCTGGCGGGGGTGCTATTGATCATCGCCGGGGTACTGACCATCTTCTGGCCGCTTAAACGCCCGGGATCTCTCAGCGAATAAGCGCGGCATCCACCACAAACGGCGTCGGCGTGCAGACCGCAAGGCTCAGGTTGCCCAACTGAATCTGGCTGACCGACAGCGTCGCGTGGCGAGTGCTGTCGACGCTGGCGATTTGCCAGGCGCTACCGCCGCGTTGCTTCACCATGGCCTCTTTCCGCGTCCAGATCCGCCAGAATGCGTTGAGCTGCTGCGCCGGCGGTTCTGCTGCCACCTCCGCATGCTCATCGGTGCTAAAAACCGCATTCGCCAGCCGACGCCAGTTCTGGCGCGGGCGAATCACTTCGATATCGCAGCCCACTTCTCCTTCGTCGCTAATCAATAGCGCAATCTCATCGCCGCTGTGGCTGAGGTTAAACCAGCGCGTGACAGTGCCGGCGAAGCCCGGTTTACCCTGCGCGGAGTAGATGATTTCTGGCAGCGGAGTGACCGCCTGCGCCAGCAGGACGCGACCGGCCAGCCAGCTTGCGCGGCGCACACCCTGTGGCGCCTGAGCCACGATCTCAGGCGGCAGGGGGCAGGCGCTGAGCTGCGAGATTTTCCGCAGGTACAGTTGATACATATCAGGGCCAGCGCTTAATGATGATGGAGGTATTGATCCCGCCAAAGGCGAAGTTATTGCTCTGCAGGAACTCGCAGTCCAGCGGACGGGCTTCTCCCATGATGTAATCCAGCTCGCCGCACTGCGGATCCGGCTGGCGCAGGTTGAGCGTCGGGGCAAACCAGCCTTCGCGCATCATTTGCAGACTCATCCATGCCTCCAGCGCCCCGCAGGCCCCGAGGGTATGGCCAAAATAGCTTTTCAGCGACGAGATCGGCACGTTGTTGCCAAACACCGCGGCGCTGGCCTGGCTTTCGGCGATATCGCCGCGATCGGTTGCCGTACCGTGCGCGGAGACGTAGCCGATATCCCGGGCGTCTAAACCGGCCATCCTGAGCGATTGCTCCATGCAAATTTGCATGGTCTCCTGCTGTGGCTGGGTAATATGCGCGGCATCGCAGTTGGTGGCGAAGCCGACGATTTCACCGTAAATGGTTGCTCCCCGGGCTTTGGCATGCTCGAGCTCTTCGAGAATCAGCGTGCCGGCCCCTTCGCCAATCACCAGCCCGTCGCGTTGTTCATCGAACGGCGACGGCGTGGTGGCCGGGGCGTCGTTGCGTTGGCTGGTGGCGAACAGAGTATCGAAGATCGCGGCTTCAGACGGGCACAGCTCTTCCGCGCCGCCGGCGACCATCACTGTCTGATAGCCGTGGCGAATTGCTTCCCAGGCGTAGCCAATCGCCTGGCTGCCGGAGGTGCAGGCGCTGGAGGTCGGGATCACCCTGCCGCGCAGGCCGAAGAACAGGCCGGTGTTGACCGCGGTGGTGTGCGGCATCATCTGCACGTAGGTGGTGCCGGTGATGTTATTGGTGTGCTTTTCCGTCAGCATGGTGGCGAACTCGCTGACCGGGCCGGTGCTGCCGGTGGAGGAACCGTAGGCAATGCCGGTTTCGCCGTTGGTGAGCACCGCATCGCCAATCAGCCCGGCCTGCTCCAGCGCCAGTTCGCTAGCGCGGGTGGACATCAACGACACGCGGCCCATGGCGCGGATCCGCTTGCGGGTATAGTGCTCCGGCAGGCTGAAATCGTCGATTGGCGCCCCGAGCAAGGTATGCAGGCCGTCATAGATTTTCCACTCCGGCATGGCGCGTACGGCGTTCTTGTAGGCACGTAGCCGGGCAGACACCGCCTGCCAGCTTTCACCAAAGGCGGTTACGCCTCCCATACCGGTAATCACGACGCGGCGAGTCATAGCATGCCTCCGTTGATGGAAATCACCTGGCGGGTAACATAGCCTGCAATATCCGACATTAAATAGCTGGCGAGTCCGGCCACTTCTGCGGCCTGGCCCATACGTTTCATGGGGATGATCGACATCGCCTCTTTGAGGGCGGTCTCTTCCATGGCGATCATGCCGGTGTCAATCAGGCCTGGGGCAATGCAGTTGACGGTAATTTTGCGTTTTGCCAGCTCAATAGCCAGCGCTTTGGTGGCACCGATAATGCCCGCTTTTGCGGCGCTGTAGTTTACCTGACCGCGGTTGCCCATCACCCCGGATACCGATGACAGCGTGATGATCCGCCCACCCTGACGGGCGCCAATCATCGGCATAATGCAGGGCTGAATGACGTTATAAAAGCTGTCGAGATTGGTGTGGATCACCGCATCCCAGTCGTTGTCGCTCAGCGCGGGGAAGGCACCGTCGCGGGTGATACCGGCGTTGCTCACCACGCCATACCACGGGCTGTGGACGGCGATATCCTGCTCGAGCACCTCGCGGCACTGCTCGCGCTCGGCGACATCAAAGCTTAACAGTCGGCCCTTGCCGCCGGCGGCGAGGATCGTCTCCAGCGTCTCCTGCGCCCCCTGGGCATCGCGATGGTAATGGACGCCGACGACAAAGCCGTCAGCCGCCAGCTGGCAGGCGATAGCGCGGCCGATACCCTTGCTGGCACCGGTCACTAATACGGAACGGCTCATGGTTTCTCTCCCTGATTAAATAACGTCTTTAGCTCGTCTGGCGTGGGCTGGAAGGTGTTGACGCGGCCCGTCGCCAGGGGGTTATCCCCGCTAGCGATGACGCAGTCGAAACTGCCAAAACGGTCATCCTGCATTAACAGCGTGACGGCGATCGTCAGCGTGTGTCCGGCGGGGAAAATACCGGCGGCGCAGACCAGCTCCCGGGCACCGAGCACCATCCCGAGGGCGATGCTCTCCTGCTGGTGTTGATGGCGATGCCAGCCCGACCAGACGCCGACGGTCTGTGCCATCAGCTCCAGCGCAAACCAGCCGGGCAGGTTGCCGTCGCTATCGAGAAACGGCGCCAGCACGCCTGAGGTGTTAACCCCGACGCGGCAGGTCGCCGTCTCTTCGGTGACGTCCAGCACCTCTTCGAGCAGCAGCATCGGCGCGTCATGGGGCAGATAGTTGCCGGGGGGCAGATAGTGGCTCATGAACATCTCCCGAGCAGAATGCTGGCGTTATTGCCGCCAAAGGCAAATGAGTTGGAGAGGATCACCGGGCGTTCAAGGCGCTGCGCGGTGGTCATCAGACCACAGTCTGCCAGCGCCGGGTCGCGCGGCGACAGCGTGAAGTCCTGGGGCGGTAACGGCAGGTCGCGCTGCAAAATCAGCATGGCGATTGCCGCTTCGGTAATCCCGGCGGCGCCGAGGGTGTGCCCGGTAAGGTGTTTGGTGGAGCTGCACGGTACGCGATCCCCGAACAGCGCCTGGACGACCTGCGACTCCACCCGATCGTTTAGCGGAGTCGCGGTGCCGTGCAGGTTGATATAGCCCACGTCATCCGCGCGGATACCGGCATCGTCGAGGGCCATGGTAATTGCACGGATCGCCCCCTCGCCCTGTGGATGCGGGGCCGAAATATGGTAAGCGTCGCTTGATTCGCCGACCCCCAGTAGCGCGATGGACTGCGGCTCGCGGGTGAGCAGCATCAACGCCGCCCCTTCACCGATGGTGATCCCGCTGCGGTCGCGGGCGAAGGGCTGACACCGCGTGGGGGAGAGCGACTCGAGGCTGTGAAAACCATTCACCGGCATTCTGCTCAGGGTATCGGCGCCGCCGACGATAGCAACGTCGGCGAGCCCGGCGTCAATCAGCCGGCGTCCGCTGATCAATGCCCTGGCGCTGGAAGAACAGGCGGTGGAGAGGGTAAATGCCGGGCCGTCTAACGCCAGCCAGTGGCTCAGGAAGCGCGAAGGATCGCCCAGCTCCTGCTGTGGGTATTGCCAGTCGGTGCTGGCGTGGCCGTTGAGGGTGCGATCAACGTGAATATCCCCCTCGTCGAGCCCGGAGGTACTGGTCCCGAGCACCACCGCCACTCTGTCGTGGCCGAAACGCGTGATGGCTTCGTCAACCTGGGGACGAATCTGCGCCAGTGCCGCCAGCAGCAGCTGGTTGTTGCGCGAGCGATGGGCGGCAAAGCGGTCGGGGATCGTTGGCAGGGTGGCATCAACGCCGCCGAGCACGGCCTCGGGGACTCCCCGTAGCCAGCCGGCGCGCGGTTGCATCCCGGGAGCCACGCCACGCGTCAGGTTGGCAGCGATCTCATTGGCATCGTTGCCGAGCGCATTGATCATGCCGACTGCAGAAATATAGATCATCTCAGTCACCCAGATATTGAATGGTGATGTGGTATTTGAAGGCCAGCTGCTCGATGCTGATGGGCATGCGTTTCCCCTGGCGGTTCAGATAGACGATAGCCGTGACCAGCTTGCCCTGCGCATTGCGTAGTTCCCGGCGATCGCCGCTGTCGGTCAGGGTCCAGCCGGCCGGCAGCTGTTTCTGCCAGACGGCGATCGGCCAGTGGCTGAGCATCACATCCGCCAGCACCTGGCTGGCGGGCGGCAACTGCGGCACCACGATGGATTGTTCGGCGCGCAGCCCGCGATGATCGTAGGTGACGAGAAACAGACGGATCCCCACCGACGAGAGACCGGCGAGGGTGATTTTTTGGTCGTCGGCATTGAGCATCACCAGCAGCGACTGGGTCTGGCCGTGAAAACGCCCGGTCAGCAGCTGCTGCGCGCTCAGCGGCGGCGCGATCCCCGGCGGCGGCAAGGTGACGCGGGTCCCCGGCTCCAGCCAGGCCTGGGGGCGGCCGTCCTGCGGTTTTTGTGAGTGGCTGCACCCGGCAAGGATTAGGGTGGCAACCAGCGCGGCGGCGCGCCACAGTCTGTGCGTGATCATCGTCTTTTTTTCTCTTTTTTACCGGGCATCGCCATCGGTGACAGCAGGAAGGCGGTGAAAATACCGCTGACCAGCACAATGCCAAAACTGCTGATGGCCTGAGTGGCGCTGAAGACCAGCATGCCCAGGGTCAGCAGGGTGGTCATCATGGCCAGAATAATCGCCAACAGCGACGTCAGCGGCGTACCGCGAGGGTTACTGAAAAACAAGGTGTAGTTGATGCCTATCCCTAACACCAGCACCAGCGCCAGCAGGGAAAACAGATTCACAGAATGGCCGCTCAGGCTGAGCGCCGCCAGCCCGCAGCCTAACGACAGCACCGACGGCACGAGGCTTTTCAACCCGCTACGCCAGCCGAGGCGCAGCATCGCGCCGCAGGCGATCACCGCCAGCGCCACCGCCAGTAGCCCCGTCAGAATATGGCGATAAAGGGCGAACAGGCCGTCAAAGGTACTTTTTCGGTCAACCCACGCCACGCCGGGCTGTTGTTCGCTCAGCGCCTGCAATGCCGCGCTATCTTTTACGCCGTCAACCGGGATCAGAACGCCGCTTTCCCCGCCTTTCAGGGTCAGCCACAGCAGGCGCCAGCCTTCACTGGCCGGGCTGGCAAGCCACTCCTCAACCGTGACCGGCATGGCGTTAAGATCGACATTAACCGTCTGCACGCCGGCCTGCTGCAGCGCCTGGCTGACCGTCGGTACTGCTGATTTTAACAGCGCCAGGTCCTGGTGCTGGCGGGCCAGCGAATTAAGCGGCAGCGGGCGATACCCGGCGATCGTTCCCTGTTTTTTGGCCTGTTCTAGTACCGGGACAAAGGTCTCCAGCCGTTCCAGGGTTTGCTGTGGGGTCGCCCCGTAGACAACGAACCATTTCTGGTCGACGCTCTGGCCGGTTAAGGCCACGATGGCCTTTTCCTGGGCCAGGATCTGCGGCGGCAGCGCCTGCAGCTGAGAGATATCGTCATCGATACGCAGCGTGGCGATCCCGGCCAGCGATACCATCGCCAGCGCCAGCGGCAGGCCGAGGTACAGTTTTTTACTGCGCCGCCATGCCGCCAGCCAGCGCAGCATCGGCACCATTGCCGGAACCGGGCGAACCGGCAACCCGCGGGACAGCAGCGGGTGCCAGAAAATGACCGTCAGGCAGGAGGCGCTCAGGCCGACGGCGGCAAACACCGACATCTGGCGAATACCGGGGAACGGGGCGAGCATCATAATAAGATAGGCCACCACCGCGGTCAGCAGGGCCAGCAGCAGCGCGCTGCGTACTTTGGTCAGGCTTTGCCACGGCGTGCTCTCGTGGCCGTGGACCATCCGTTCCGTCAGATAGTAGAGCGTATAGTCGGCGGAGATGCCGATAATGCTCATGCTCATCACCAGCGTCATCAAATGTAGCTCGCCGAACAGCAGCAACGTGGCGACGGTACCCGCCAGCCCGCCAATGCCTACGGAAATCAGACACAGCACCAGTGGCCGCAGCGAGCGGAAGGTCACGATAATTAACAGCATCACGCCGAGTATCGTGGCGATGCCGAGCGTGGAAATATCCTGCTTCGCCTGCTGGCTGGCGTAGTCGCTGTAAAAGACCGTCCCGCGCGACAGCAGCTGCGCTTGCGGGTAGCGTGCTTTGAAGGTCTGTTCCAGCCCGGAGAGAGTGGTCACCAGGTGGTGCGTCTGCTGCATATCGAAAGAGGATCCGGCCAGTTCGCCGTGGATCAGGTACCAGTGATTTCCCTGGGGGTCCTGGGTGACCAGCCAGCCCTCTTTTAGCTGCAGGCGCTGGCCGCTTTTCGCCATCGCCAGCTGCGAGCCGCGCATCAGCATCAGCGGATCGCTGTGCAGCTCTTTGCCGCTGACGCCGGAGAAGGCGGAATAGAGCTGGGAGAGAACCCACTGCGCCTGCGCGCTGCCGCCGTTTTGCAGGCGGGCGCGGGTCTCGGGATCGATCATCCCGTTGCGGTGTTGCCAGAAGAAGCTGCCCCAGGCCTGCTGGCTGGCGGCATCCATCGGGCCTTTGACCTCTGCCAGCGCGTGGGACTGTTGCAGCAGGCTGAGCCACGCTTGCGCCACCTGAGGATCGGCCTGCTTGCCGGAGCTCACCAGCCAGACCAGCTGCCGGTCAAGGCGCTGGGTAAAGCCCTCGTTGAGGGCCGGTGGAATGGCGCCGAGGGTCTGTTTCGGCAGCATAGCCAGCACGCTGCTGTTGATGCGTGACTGCGGCAGCAGCGTCAACAATACGCCCAGCATCAGCAGGCAGACCAGTCCCCACAGCAGCGCAATGCTTCGACGGTTACGGTGCGGTAAATCGTTGGCGTTCGTCATCGGTCAAGTGCGCGGGAGTCTGTTGATGTTGCGATAGCGTGATGTCGGTGCGATCGCCCTGTTTATCATTGAGCTGGATGTGGTCGAGATAGGTCTGCCCGGCCAGATCGATGGTGGCGAAGATTTTATCCAGCGGCGTGGTGAGCGGCGTCAGGCTCAGGGTCCAGCGTCCCTGGCCTTTATCGCTAAATTCGACGCGGAAATTCTGCTCCAGCACGCGGCGGTCGGCCTGGAACAGGGCGCGCAGCAGGTGGTTGAACTGGAACATCTGTGGGTTGTTTTCGGCGGTGATGGTTTGCGGCGGCTGGCCGTTGATCATCTGGACCATCCGTTTATCATCCAGCAGCAGCTGCATCGGGAACGGCGCGGTTTGATCCCACAGCAGGCCGGTGTCGCGGGCGATCAACATCGAGCCCTGGGATCGCAGCGGCTGCGGCAGATCCTTGATGGTGCGGGTTTGATCGAAGTGGGCGCGGATCACCGGCTGTTCGGTAAAGCGCTGCTGAAGATCGTCCAGCGTCAGGGCGCTGACCAGCGGGCTGAGCAGCAGCGCCAGCAGAGGCCACCATCTCATGGCTTCACCCCCATGCGCTCAAACAGAATATCCGGGCTGACAAAGCTCATCTCGCGGCTCTGCTCATGGACCGCCACCTGAATGGTGTAGCCTGTGGTGGTGCGTTTCCCGCTGTCGGCGGCGAAAATCTCATAGCCGATGCGCAGCCGGTTTTCGTACTCTTCGAGCCGCGCACGCACGCGGATACGCTGTTCAAAGGTCAGCACATCGCGGTACTTCACGCGGGTGTCCACCACCGGCCAGACGTAGCCGGACGCCTTCATCTGGCGGTAGCCGTAGTTAAACTGGTTGAGCAGCGCCTCGCGGGCAATCTCGAAGTAGCGAAAGTAGTTGCCGTGCCACACCACACCCATCATATCGACGTCGTGAAACGGGATGGTCAGCTCTACTTCGGTAGTAAAACGGGGATCGTTAAGCACCCTTTACTCCTTCTCTTTGGCATCCGGCAACTGCCAGAAATCGAAAAAATTGAACCAGTCCAATGGTGACTGGAGCGCATAGTGTTCCAGGCGCTGCGCGTAGCGATCGACCGCCTCCTGCAGGGCCGCCTGGCGTTCAGCCCGGGGCAGCACCAGCGGATCGGCAAAGGGTTCGCAGTGAATACGCAGCTTGCCCTGCTGGCGCAGTGCAAAAATAAGCTGTACCGGACAACGCAGAATGGCGGCCAGAATAAACGGCCCCTGCGGGAAGGGGGCCGGCTGGCCCATAAATTCGCTCCAGCAGACGCGCCATTCGCCGCCGCGCTGGGGCGTCACGGCAATGCGATCGCCGACGATAGCCACCCATTCGTTACGCTCCAGCTTCTCTTGCAGCAACATGGCGGTATCCGGGCCGATATCGTTGACCGGTATCAGGTTCACCCCGGCCTGCGGCGCCATCTCTTCCATGATCTGCTTAAAGCGGCGGGCGTTCTCGCTAAACACCAGCGCGTTAATGACCTGACCGCCCTGCAGCTGCGCCAGCGCCCGACAGGCTTCGACATCGCCGAGGTGCGAGGCCAGTAGCAGTTTGCCGGTAGGGGCGCCGCTATTGAGCGCGGCTTCGGCTCCGGGAGCGAACACAACATCGCGATCGAAACGTAGCTCCCCGCGCCAGCTGGCGATTTTATCGAGCATTGCGTCGCCAAAACGCAGGAAATGGCGGTAGCTGGTGAGCTGCGCCGGCAGCGGCTGCTGGCAGGCGGCCAACTGCGTTCGCACCCGGGCCAGCCAGTTCTGTGAGGCGCGACGGGCACGATGCGCCGTCAGCCAGTAAACGCCGACCACCGGGTAGAGCAACCATGAAAATACGTTGCGGCCCAGGAGACGCCACACCAGCAGCATCAGACGCATTCCCCATAATCCCCTGACCTCATCCTGGCGCGCCCAGTGGGTCGCCCGGCGACGCAGCAACAGGGAAGGGATACGCGGCAACATGCCAAGGAACAGGCGGGTGTGCATCCACGAGATGCGGCAGTTGTCCTTCAGGGCGTCGAAATGAGACAGCCCGTCGGTGGGATAGGTGACCCGGGTCGGGACAAAATAGCTGTCATGGCCCTGCCAGTAGAGGCGCACCATGACTTCGGTATCGAAATCCATTCGCTTACCCAGCGCCACGCGCTGCGCCAGCTGCAACGTCGGGCCAATCGGGTAGACGCGAAAGCCGCACATGCTGTCTTTCAGCTGCAGCGAGAGGGTTTCAATCCATACCCAGATGTGGGTTATCCAGCGGCCATACAGCCGCGAGCGAGGAATGGAATCGTCGTAAATGGGCTGGCCGGAAATCAGCGCGGTGGGGTGCGCCTGTGCCAGCGCGAGCAGCCGGGGAATATCCTCAATGGCGTGCTGGCCGTCGGCATCTACCTGCACGGCATGGCTGAACCCGGCATCCGCGGCGGCCTGAAGTCCGCGGATCACGGCGCAACCTTTGCCGGCGTTCTCCGCCAGGCGGATCAGCATCAGGTCAGGTTCCTGCAAGTCCAGCTGCGCCAGGACCTCGCGGGTTGCCGCGTCGCTGCCATCATCGACGACGATGCAGGGCAGCGCGAAAGGCCGCAGGCGGGCAATGACCTGCGCCATCATGGCGCCGTGGTTGTAGCAAGGGATCACCACACAGGGATTGACGATTAGCGACATAGGCGGATCTTCCCGCTGCTGGCGGTATGGCGCGCCTCACCATCGTGGCGTTGATAGCTGAAGGCCAGAATCTGGCGTTCGGGCTGCCAGCTGAGGCTGAGGGTGACGGTGGTCTCCGGCAGCAGCGGCGCCTGAAATTTAACGTTTTGAATGCCCTGGAACCGCCAGCCTGGCGCCAGCAGCGTGGTGGCATAATGCATCACCCAGTCCAGTTGCGCGACGCCGGGCAGCAGCGGCTGGACGGCAAAATGACCGCGAAACCACGGCAGGTCCGGGTCGAGATGCAGAACAATCTCCACCTGTTGGGGTTGTGCCTGATGGCGTTCAATCTCACGGGGTTTCAAGAAACAACTCCTGTAACTGCGCATAGACACGCTTGTTCATGCTGTTGACCGGAATGTCGTCGATAACGCGCCAGTAGCGGGGGATGGCGACCGGCTCCAGCGTCGGGCGCAGCGCCCGTCGCCACGTTTGCTCAAGGGCTTTGCTGGCGTGTTGCCACTTCTGCCGGGTGTGTTCATCCAGCACCAGCAGGACACCGATATTCTGGCGACCACCGCGGGTCACGGGCAGCGCGACGGCGTCGCGAATGCCCTCCAGCGCCAGAAGGCGCTGTTCAATGTCGCTGAGCGAAATGCGCTTTTCTTCAATTTTCACGACCCGTCCACGGCGGCCTGCCAGCTGGAAATGACCGTTGGCGGTGAACTGCAGGCTGTCATCGAGCAACAGGCCGTCTTCTTCGGCTATCAGCGGTGAAAAAACGCGAAATGCCTGGTTTTGTGGCATAAATCTGACGCCGGGCAGCGGCTGCCAGTCGCCGTCTGGCCGATCGCGAAAACGCCAGGCCAGAACGCCGGTTTCGGTGCTGCCGTATATCTCATCCGGCCAACGTTTAAGCCAGCCAAACGTGCGGGTGACATCCTGCCAGGCGAGCAGGCCCCCGGCGGAGATAATGAGCCCGACCGGCGGCGGCGTCAGCCGGGCGTCCAGGCGTTTTAATAGGGCCGGACTGCTGATAAACGCATAGCGATGTTGCGGATTCAGGGCGCTGAGCTGCTCGGCGTAGTTCAGCGTGGTGGCGTGCAGCGGCAGACCAAGCGCCATCGGTAAAAACAGACGGAACGTCAGGCCGTACAGGTGCTGGGGCGCCACCGAGGCGATAATGCGGCAGCCGGCCAGCCGTTCGCCAAAGTGCGCGGCCAGCAGAGCGGCTTCGCGGTCGAGGCACACCAGCGGCTTGATCACCCGCTTCGGTTGTCCTGTTGACCCGGAGGTGAACAGCTCCACGCGGGCGTCATCGGCGATATCGCGTAGCGCGATGGATTGTGTTGGGTCCTGCGGCGAACTGCTGATGGTCAGCGCAGGGCCGTTCCAGCCGAGAGTTTTATCGCTGAGCAGACCATCAAACAGTGCTCGCTGTTCATTCAGCAGCGAAACCCGGCTGTGCCCCGGCATCACCGGCGTTTTTCCAGCGTGCAGGGTGGCCAGCAGCGCCACCAGAAACAGGTAGCTGTCGTCGAAGCACAGCGCCCAGCGCTGGCCCTGCTGCTGGTCCAGGTAAGTTACCCAGCGCGCGACATCGTGGCGCAGATGGTTGACCGTCCAGCGTTGCTGGCCTTGCCAGGCGATGAGGGTATCGGCCGGACGCGGGGCGCTCAGCCAGCGGGAGATGGGCAGAGGCGCGTTCATGTGGCGTCCCGCTTTATGACCCGGCGGCGTACCAGCCACTCTCCGGCCATCAGCGTCCCCATCAGCAGGTAGGCAATCATGCCATTCCAGGCGGTCCACAGCGCCATATCGCCATGCAGTGCGGTGAACAGGGCGATACTGCCGTTACCGATAAAAAACAGACACCAGATCTGGGTGACCCGCCGGGTATAGCAGATAGCCGCGGCGGGAAGCTGAGGGTCCTGAATACGTGCCAGGCGTTCAACGATCGGCATCGCCGACCACAGCGAACCGCCGAAAATAGTCAGCATCACGGCGTTGACCACCACCGGGTAAAATAGCAGTAGCTGGTGCGTTTTCAGCACATAGCTGGCCGCGCACAGCGTGATACCGGCCAGCGCTACGACCTGGGTGACGATGCGCAGAGGCCCGGCCTGGCGCCGGGTCTGATAGAAGCGTAAAAACAGCAGCAGCGCCATCAGCGGAAGCAGCCAGTGCAGACTGTTATGCGCCAGACCCAGCCAGATTAACACGGGCCAGGCGAGCAGCAGCAGATTCGTCAGCAGCGGTATCCCCCGACGCGAAAAGGCCTCCGACATGCGGATCAGGCTTCTCGGGAGAGACGTTCTAGCGCATCAACGACATCCTGCACGGTGCGCACGGCTTTAAACTCTTCGGCCTTAATCTTCTTGCTGGTTTTCTTTTGCAGGTGGACGATCATGTCGACCGCGTCAATGCTGTCCAGCTCGAGATCTTCGTACAGGCGCGCCTGCGGCGTGATGTCCTGGGGATCGATCTCAAACAGTTTGACCAGCAGTGCCGAGACTTCTGCGTAAATATCTTGTGGTTCAGTCATGGTACGTGCCTCAGGTTCGTTGAGCGTGGATAAAAGCGGCCAGGGTAGCAACGGAGAAAAAGTGTTGGCGCATCTCGTCGCTTTCGGCTGAGAGCACGACGCCATACTGGTTTTTCACCGCCAGCCCCAGCTCCAGGGCATCAATCGAATCCAGACCGAGTCCATCACCAAAGAGTGCCGCATCGGTATCGATGTCGTCAGGCGACAGTTCGTCCAGATTCAGCGTAGTTATTATGAGTTTTTTAATTTCAAGATAGAGCGCTTGCATCATTAATTCCTGAGCCAGGCGTAGTACCTGATTGTAACTGGAGCAAAAGATGCCGGTTGAGCTGCCTGGCCGCCAGGGACGGTTCATGCAGGTTGGCATCGTAAAACTGGCTTATATCTACCCGCTCGCGTACCTCAATGGTAAACAGGGGTTTAGTTGGCGGCGCATCGTACCATTTGCACTGCTTACCAAGCATGTGCTCGCTGCAGCGGATCGTCACGATCCGTACATCGCTGGCACAACGCACGGCAATATTGGCCGCGCCGCGTTGTAATGTCATTTTCTCGCCGGGGCGGGTACGGGTGCCCTCAGGAAAGATCAGGATAGTATCGCCCTGCTGCAGTCGCTGCTGGCTGGCGGGCAGTAGTGAATCAGCCTGGTCGTTGATCAAATAGTCCGCCGCGCGGATCACGCCGCTGACGAAAGGGTTGTTGAGTAAGGCGCTTTTCACCAGGCAGTCGGTCTCGGGCATGATTGACGCCAGCATCACATAATCAATCAGGCTGGGATGGTTGGCGACGACCAGGCACCCGCGTTCCTGACGCAGAACTGCTTCGCCCTCAATACGGTAGTCCAGCACGCCGACGGTTCGGACCACCGTTAAAAAGAGGCGGAAGCTGGCCCCGATGCTGCGTCGTGCCAGGCGACGACGGCGGGTTTTATTCCTCACCACCACCAGTAGCAGGTTGAACCAGATAAGAGACAGCACTAATCCACCGAGACCAAACAGGGCGAAACAGACGCCGGTCATGGCGCCTCGCCAGACCCGGTTTACGCCCTGCATAATGCCGCTCATGCGCGACTCCAGCGCCACTGCAGGCGTTCGCCCGGGAGGGTGAAGTCGGTGTGGTCTTGCAAGTAGTGCTGTAAAAACAGCAGGCTTTGCGGAAGTTCTGGCTCATCGTCGCGCGCGGCCCCTACCGTGGTACAGCGCCACGCATCGCCGGCCTCGATCACCAGCGCCAGCGCGTAGGGCCAGGTGGGCATGGTGGGAGCCAACTGAGGATGATAAAACTCTGGCAGGTGGCCATCGAAATCGACCATCAGCACCCGTTGATAGCCGGCACTCAGCAGGCACATTACTTCACATAACCCTTGCTGGAAGGAGTCCCGCCCGGCAGAGAGTGAAGAGGAGGTTATCGGCTGTTGAGCGGTAATGGTCAGATTGCCCACCGCCGAGTTGTGTACCGAAAGCGCGAAGTCGGTAGGGGAGATATCCTGCCCCGTCGCCAGGGCGTGGAGCAGGCGATAGTTGCGCTCCAGCTCACCGTGGCGGCTGGTGTACAGCACGGCGTCGATATGATGGCGGCGCAGCATCGCCAGCCCACACTCCACGGCGAGCTTACTCCCCGAGCTGAGCCGTCTGGCGGCCATCATCGGTAATTCACTTAATTTTGCCTGCGGCGCTGCCGGATCGATGGCGTGCGGCTGCCGTGACCATTGCTGCCACTGCGCCGTTTCGCTAAGCCCAGGGGCTCTGCCCTGCCAGTCAACTATGTTTAGTGAGAATTTCATCAACGCGCATCCGCGATAAACCGGTGATTCCAGCTACGTTTTTTGAACGCCGCTTTGTATTTTCTTCTGGCCCGCGAATACAGTATGGCTAACGTCTGAACCAACGGCGTGTTACCAGCCAGGATTTTTAGCGCTCGGCTTTTTCTGCCGAACGGGTATCTGCTGCTCAGTGCAGAGTGAGGGCATACTGGCAAGCATATTCACCGCCTGGCAAATTAGGTGGTGAAGTCAGCGCGTATTTTCATTATTTTCGCATGCCAGTGCAATTTATTATGGTAATTATTCGCGGCTGATAGCGATATTCCGTTATTCCATCAACAGGCCGATGACTACTCTCTGACATTTCCGCCACAAATTGCCGCAGCAGGCAGGCGAATACATAGGAGAATGCCGAATTCGCTCCCGCCATCCCTATTTTTCAGCATGAGGAAGCGAATGAGTACTTCCTCAGGAAACAATAGCGATGGCGGAGGTAAGGTGGTTAGCGAATCGCGTCAGCAGCCAGGTTGGCCTGAATATCTTTATCCAGATTATGTACCCAGCGGTTGTAGTTTTTATGGATCTTCCCGCCGGAGGCCATCAGATTGAAGCTGCTATCGTAATGAATGGCATAGCCGTTGGCGGAGTACGGAATACGGACTTCAGCAATATGGTCGCGAACCTGCTGGCGGGCTTTGATGACGCCAGGTGCCGGCTCTGTCATGATCCACTGACGCTGAACACCGGCCCGCAGAATGGCCTGCTTGACCTGGTCGGCGCTGTGACCGGCGCTGACGGTGGTCTGAATTTGTTCAACCGGCGCCGTACGTGCGCAACCTGCCAGGGTAGCGGCGACGGCAATAACGGCCAGCCACTGCATAAACTTTCTCATAAACACTCCTTGTTGAATTAGGGGAATACCACGCAACGGTGGCTGGTGAAAAATATCATCAGTCAAAATAAAACCCCAGATAAATAGCGATGGTGATTTCAATTTTTTCCCAACCGGCAGTTTTGATCATAAAAGCGTGCGGACCCGAGTGGCGCTCGCTTCAGGTGATGCTGAACGTGCGCTATAACCGTGCAATGGCAATTTATCTTGCTCAGAACGCTAACATTATTTTTTCCGGCAGGTTAATAATTCGCAATATTTAGCCACCGCGTCTGAGTTATTTAAATATAGACAAGCCGATACTTCCCCTACGCCGCCGGTATGCTGCTGAAACGTGATTTTATGCGTAGCTGGCTGCTTTTGTGTGGGCGACGTGGTAATAGTGAAACACTGTTGTAAAAATCTGGTGAACCCAATGCCCGAACCCGTCGACGAACCGGCGCTGAATGGATTGCGCCTCAATCTGCGGATTGTTTCAGTAGTGATGTTTAATTTTGCCAGCTACCTGACGATTGGCCTGCCGTTGGCGGTACTGCCCGGCTATGTACATGATGTTATGGGGTTCAGCGCCTTCTGGGCCGGGCTGGTAATCAGTTTGCAATACTTTGCCACGCTGCTCAGTCGCCCGCATGCCGGGCGTTACGCTGACCTGCTGGGGCCAAAAAAGATTGTGGTCTTTGGGCTGTGCGGCTGCTTCCTCAGCGGTCTGAGCTATTTGCTGGCGGCGGTCGGCGGCGACTGGCCGCCGATCAGCCTGACGCTGCTGTGCCTGGGGCGCGTGATTCTCGGCATTGGGCAAAGCTTTGCTGGTACCGGTTCGACCTTGTGGGGCGTGGGCGTCGTTGGCTCACTGCACATCGGACGGGTGATTTCGTGGAACGGTATCGTGACCTACGGGGCGATGGCAATTGGTGCACCGCTTGGCGTGCTTTGTTATTCCCTCGTGGGCCTGCAGGGGCTGGCGTTGACGATTATGGCCGTGGCGCTGGTGGCGATTCTTTGCGCACTGCCAAAAGCAGCGGTCAGGGCGACCAGGGGCAAGGTCATGTCGTTTCGCGCGGTGCTCGGCCGGGTCTGGCCATATGGCATGGCGCTGGCGCTGGCGTC
This sequence comes from Klebsiella sp. R390, assembly GCF_051131745.1. Classification (NCBI taxonomy): domain Bacteria; kingdom Pseudomonadati; phylum Pseudomonadota; class Gammaproteobacteria; order Enterobacterales; family Enterobacteriaceae; genus Klebsiella; species Klebsiella sp. R390. The sequence continues at coordinate 3,041,080 of NZ_CP180445.1, forward strand.
CGCGGGTTTTGGCGCGATCGCGACCTTTATCACGCTGTTTTACGATGCCAAAGGCTGGGACGGTGCAGCGTTCGCGCTGACGTTGTTTAGTTGTGCATTTGTCGGCACCCGTCTGCTTTTCCCCAACGGGATTCAGCGTCTGGGGGGGCTCAACGTCGCGATGCTGTGCTTCAGCGTGGAGATCGTCGGGCTGTTACTGGTGGGGCTGGCAGAAACGTCGCTGATGGCGAAAATCGGTACCTTCCTGGCCGGCGCCGGTTTTTCGCTGGTCTTCCCGGCGCTGGGCGTGGTGGCGGTAAAGGCGGTACCGCAGCAGAATCAGGGCTCGGCGCTGGCGACCTACACGGTATTTATGGATCTTTCACTAGGAATGACCGGGCCGTTGGCGGGCTTGCTGATGGCGTGGGTCGGCATATCGGCGATTTATCTGGTGGCTGCGGGGCTGGTGGCGGTGGCGCTGGTGTTAGGCTGGCGGTTAAAAAAACGGCCCCCGGTGGTAGAACCGGAGGCCGCGACGCCGGGCCAGTAGTTACTGGATGGCGAGGGTATTGATGATGCTTTCTGCTTCAGTCTGCGCCTGCTGCTGGTTGTCTGCTGGCAGGGTGATCTGCAGGGTCAGCAGTTTGTCGTCAATCTTGCCGAGCAGTACGGAAGACCATGCGGTCTGACCCTTGGCGGAGATGATGCTGTCCAGCTGTTGCAGGGTGTGGCCTTTGACCTCAACTGATTTATTGGTCACCACCTGCAGCTGCGGATCGCGGCTGCGCTGCTGCTCTTCCAGGCGCTGGGCCAGCACGCTTAACTCTTCATTGGTGCTGTCGCCGACAATCACAATCACCGCTTTTTGCCCGGTGACGTCAGAGTAGACGTGCATATTGTTGGACTGAGTGCCCAGCTTGCCGCTCTGATCGGTCATTCCCGCCGGCAGGGAGAAACTCAGCTTGCCATCCAGCAGGCTAACGGTTTGTCCGCTGGCGTTGCTCTGTGCTGCAGCCCCTTCGGTTGGCGTTTTTGAATCGCTGTTATCACAGGCCGCAAGACCTACAACCAGCAGGCCAATACCGACATATTTAACCAAATTGCGCATTGACTTCTTCCTTTCGATAAACGGCCATTAACGGCTCATCCGTGTATCTTATCACATCAACCTGTGAGTACTCTTAACCTGGCTGCAATGCCGATAAATCAGATTTATCTGCCAGTTTTTTCATCAGCATATTCAATAGCATGCCATACATCGGCAGGAAGAACACAATGCTGATCAGCACCTTGAAGCTGTAGTCGACAATCGCAATCTCTCCCCAGTTCGCCGCCATAAACGGGTCCGGGCTGCGCCAGAACGCGATAAAGAAAAAGGCCAGCGTATCGCTGACGTTGCCGAACAGGGTCGACGCGGTTGGCGCCAGCCACCAGCGGCGGTTTTGACGCAGGCGGTTAAAGACGTGGACATCAAGGATCTGACCCAGCGCGTAGGCCATAAAGCTGGCGGCCGCGATACGGGCGACGAACAGGTTAAAGTGGGTCAGCGCGGCGAAACCCTGCCACTCGCCCATATAGAACAGGGAAGAGACGCCGTAAGAGATCAGCAACGCCGGGATCATCACGGCCAGGATAATGCGTCGCGCCAGCGGAGCGCCGAAAATCCGCACCGTCAGATCGGTGGCGAGGAAAATAAACGGAAAGCTAAACGCGCCCCAGGTGGTATGAAAACCGAAAATGGAGATCGGGAGCTGCACCAGATAGTTGCTGGAGGTGATCACCAGCAAATGGAAAAGCGAAAGCCAGACCAGCGCTTTTGTACGCTGTACGGTAGTAAAGGGACTCATATTGTGACCTTTTTAGTGATTGGGGTGAGGGAACCCAATAAATCAATACTCGCGAGCGATGTGCCTGCGCGCGTGTACCAGTATGAAGCGGCAGAATGATACTGCGTTGCGCGGGTATTGCAACGGTTGTTTTTCGCGCAAACGTTAACCTGACTTGCGTAGTGCAAAAGTGGCGGTAAACTAGGGCCGTTTTGTTGATGTGAGATGAAAATGACCGAACTTTTCTCCAGTCCTGACCACACGCTGGATGCTCAGGGCCTGCGTTGCCCGGAACCGGTAATGATGGTACGCAAGGCCGTACGTACCATGCCGGTGGGTGAGACGCTGCTGATTATCGCCGACGATCCGGCGACTACCCGCGATATTCCGGGGTTTTGCCGCTTTATGGAACACGAGCTGGTTGCCGAGGAAACGCAGGCGCTGCCGTACCGTTACCTGATCCGCAAAAGCCACTGATTTGCTTCAGGCTTCCTCGGAGGCGGTGCTGCGCACCTGTCCGGGCTACCTGACCGCACAGCCTGTAGCCCGGGCAAGGCACATCAAGCGCCGCCCCCGGGACTTTCCGCTTACTTCTGACGTAACAGTCGCAGAGCGTTCGCGGTGACCAGCACCGTCGCGCCGGTATCCGCCAGCACCGCCAGCCACAGCCCGGTTAATCCAAGCAGGGTGGTGATCAGGAAAATCCCCTTCAGCCCTAGCGCGATGGCAATATTTTGCCGGATATTAGCGTGGGTGGCGCGGGCCAGGGTAATCATCTGCGCCAGGCCGGTTAAACGGTTATGGGTTAAGGCGGCGTCGGCGGTCTCCAGCGCCACGTCGGTCCCGCTACCCATGGCGATACCGATGGTTGCGGCCTTCATTGCCGGGGCGTCGTTAATCCCGTCGCCAACCATCGCCAGCGGCGCCTCGGCGTTGAGCGCCGTCACCGCCGTGACCTTATCGGCTGGCAGCAGCCCGGCGCGGAACGCCAGTCCCAGCTCTCCGGCAATCGCCGCCGCCGCGCGTGGGTTATCCCCGGTGAGGATCACCCCTTTGACGCCCAGACGATGCAGATCGTCGACCGCCTGACGGGCGTCATCCCGTAACGTGTCCTGCAACGCCAGAATCCCCAGCAGCGCCTGCTCGCGCTGTACCAGCACCACCGTCTGCCCGGCGTTCTCCAACTGCTGAATCTGCGCCTCATGGTGCGGCGCAGAACCGTTACCCGCCGCGCAAATCAAGATTCGATGGCCGTCGACCTCGGCTTCAATTCCGGAGCCTGCCAGCGCGCGCTGGTTGCGGGCCGAGGGGATCACTAGCTGGCGCTGCTGTGCTTCCCGCACAATGGCCTGCGCCAGCGGATGGCTGGAGCCTTGCTCCACCGCCGCTGCCAGCGCCAGCAGACTGTTTTCATCTTCATCGCTCAGCGCGATGGTGGCGGTGACGCGCGGCCGACCGACGGTCAACGTTCCGGTCTTGTCAAAGGCGACCTGGCGCACCTGTCCCAGCTGTTCCAGTGCCGCACCGCCCTTAATTAATGCCCCGCGACGGGCTGCCACGGCCAGCCCGGAGGTAATCGCCGCCGGCGTGGAAATCACCAGCGCGCAGGGGCAGCCGATCAGCAGCAGCGTCAAACCTTTGTAGATCCACGGCAGCCAGGCGGCGCTAAAGAACAGCGGCGGGACGATCGCTACCAGCAGGGCGACGACCATAATGGCTGGCGTATAGACCCGGCTGAAGCGATCGATAAAACGCTCAATCGGCGCCCGACGCTCTTCGGCCTCTTCAATCAGCTTCAGAATACGGTCAATGGCGCTGTCGCCCGGTTCAGATATCACTGTCAGCTGCACTAATCGATCGACGCTGGTGGCGCCTGCCGCCACGCGCTCGCCTGAGCGACGTTCGACCGGTACGGATTCACCGGTTAAGGCACTTTCATCGAAGCTGGCAAACGGTGTCAGCAGTTGACCATCGGCGGGTAAACGGCCGCCGGCGGCGACTTCAATTACGTCGCCGGGACGCAAATCGCGCTGGGCGACGGTTTGCCGCTCGCCGTTGCGGACGCGAATGGCGGTATCGGGTTTTAAGGCCATCAGCGCGCTCACGCCCTGGCGGGCACGGCTGGCGGCCCAGCCTTCAAGACGTTCGCCAATCAGAAACAGCAGCAGCACCATCGCCGCCTCAGCGGTGGCGCCGATAAACAACGCCCCGATGGCGGCAACGCTCATCAGTGTTTCAATGGCAAACCAGCTGCCGCTGCGGATCAGGCGTACGGCCTGGCGGGCGACGGGCCACAGTCCCACGAGGGTGGTGGCGATGAATGCCAGTTCGCCCAGCGGGTGGTTGAACTGTTCCAGGCCCCAGCTCAGCACCATCATCAGCACCAGCGTCACCAGAGGCAGGTTTTCGCGCAGACGTGAGACCTTCGGCACCGGGGCGCTTTCATCGCGTAGCGTATAGCCTGCCGCGCGTACCGCACTTTCAATGCGGTCGCGGACATCGCCATCGGCGTTCACCAGCAGCTTCTCGGTGGCAAACACCACCTGAACCTGGCTGACGCCCTCGACCTGGCGCACGGCGGTTTCTACCTTGCGGGCGCAGGCGGCGCAGTCCATCCCTTCGACTAACCAACGGTAACGCGCTTCGTTTAAAGGCGTGCTTTCAGGCGGCGTGGCGGTGGCACAGGTGGACTCCGTGCAGCAGCTGTCAGCCTGCGCAGTCACCGGCTTTAATTTGAATGACGAGAATTGCGGGACTTTTTTATCCTGAGCTTCTGGAGTCGACATGAGACCCTCCGGGTAATGATAATTTTCTCATTACCCGGAGGATACACTCTGGAGTCGACTCCAGAGTCAAGCAATTAATTACAGGTACAGCGCGCGGACGATCAGGAAGTGGCCGGCGAAGTAGCAGGCGGCAGCAATCGCGTTATCAGCGCGGAAGCGACGGCGATAGTGGCTGATCAGCCAGACGATATTGCTGAGCAGCAGGAATGACGCCCCGGCAAAGCCCGAAAGCGCGGTATCCGTCGGGCGGAAGAACCACAGCTCGCCGGCCAGCCAGACCATCACCAGCGTCATGCCGATAAAGGTAAACACCGGCATACGTAGCTCCTCAAGCCGGCTCCAGATCACCGCCAGCAGCAGGGCGCCGATAACCAGCAGGACCAGCGGCAGCGGCCAGAAAAATGACATCGTCATCTGGCTGGCAAACCAGATGGTATAGAGCAGGTGCGACAGGAAAAAGGCGCCGACCGCATACATTATCCGCTGGCGTGGCAGCAGCGTTAACGCATCGCCCAGCAGCGACGCGCACAGTCCGGCGAGCACCAGATAGCTGATGGCATTGAACATCGGTGCCTGCCAGGCCAGCAGCAGCAGCAGGATCAGGGTGACGGGTTTAAAAACCCAGCGTTGCCACGTGGGGCCGCGATAGGATGCATCGACATAAAGCCACGCGGAGAAACAGACAGCAATAAACGACCAAAGCATAGTAAGTCCTTGTATCTGTTATTATTAAATAATGGGTGTATTGACGGTACTGAATTCTAGTGTAGTGGGTCGGAGCGGCGGATGACAATGTTAATCAAGGCGCGGTATGCTTATTCCTGAGAATTCTTATGGGTTAGATGAATGAGTAAGGTACCGCTGTTTTTTATCGTCGTCGTCGCCATTATTGTGGTGGCCGCCTCGCTGCGCTATGTGCAGCAGCGACGGGAAAATATGAATAATGACGCCGCGCCAGTGCTGCAAAAGCGGGTGGTGGTGAGTAACAAGCGGGAAAAGGTGATCAACGATCGCCGTTCGCGCCAGCAGACCGTGACGCCTGCCGGCAGCGATATTCGCTACGAGGCCAGCTTCCGGCCAGAGACCGGTGGGCTGGAGGTCAGTTTTCGTCTTGAAGCCGCGCAATATCATGCGCTGAGCGTCGGCGACCGGGGGATGCTGAGCTTTCAGGGCTCAAGGTTTGTCGCGTTTACGCCAGAACCCTGAGCCGGTCTGTCATTTCTTACGCAGCGTGGCCTTGAGCTTTTTCTGCCAGGCCACCAGTTCGAACACGCCAAAGACAAAAATGCGTACCTGCTCAAAGCGCCCGAGCGGCGGGGCATCTTTCGGCTGGGTGGCCTTCAACAGCGTCAGCTGCAGGCCGTGCATCAGGATCATAAAGATCAGCGCGACGTTAACGAAAATATTCAGCGGCTTCGGGAAAGGCTGAAACAGGTTTAATAACAAAAACGCCCACACGCACAGCATCAGCACGCGGCCAAAATTAATCAGCATGATTTTCTCCTTGTGCCTCACGTTGGTAGAGACGGTAGGCGACCTGTCCGGCCACTTTTTCACGATACAGATGCCAGTTGACCGGCACCGGCGGTAAGCCATTTTCGACTTCGCTCTCGACGTAGACGAGCGCTTCATCGGCGAGCCAGCCGTTATTTTCCAGCAGGCGCAGCGTCTCTTCCAGCAGTCCTTTGCGGAACGGCGGGTCGACAAACACGATTTGGTGCGGCGTGCCGGGTTGATTCAGGTAGGTGAGCGTATTCGTATTGACCACCTTGCCGTGGGCCGCTTTCAGCGTCACCAGGTTTTTTTGCAGCTGTTGGGCGACGCCGCGCTCCATTTCCAGCAGCGTGGTATTTCCCGCATAGCGCGAGAGCGCTTCCAGCCCCAGAGCGCCGCTGCCGGCAAAGCAGTCGAGGCAGTGCGCCTGCGCCATGAACGGCGCTAGCCAGTTAAACAGGGTTTCGCGGACCCGGTCGGTGGTCGGGCGCAGGCCCGGGCTCTCCGGCACCGGTAATTTTCGGCCTCGCCATTGTCCGCCAATAATGCGGATCTGGCCGCTGCCTGCGTGGTTTGGTTTCTTCATCTCTTTGCTCAGGTCTCCACTTTCAGCCCGCTATTCTAGCGATCGAACGCGGATGACGAAACCTTAATCCGGGGGCGGTGATGCGAGTTAAGTTAAGTGATAGACTATCCGACTAATTTCATCATTTTTCAGCTTCCGCGCGTGATATGCCGAAGCTGTGCCATGAATAAACAGCGGGAGTGTCGTCGCAAATGGCAAAAGAGAAAAAACGTGGCTTCTTTTCCTGGCTGGGCTTTGGACAAAAAGAACAGGCGCAGGAAACCGAAAGCGAACAAAAAGTAGAAGGGCAGGACGAGGTTGTCGGGCAGCATCCGACAGAGACGCTGCCTGAGCAGACGGTTGCGACGCCAGAAGCGGATGCGGTTAACGCACCGGCGGTAGAAAAAGAAGACCCGGAGACCTTTGCGGCCGACGTCGTGGAGGTCACAGAGCAGGTGGTTGAGCGCGAGCTGCCGCCGGTGGTTGAAGACGCTGTGGTTATTGAAGAACCTGCTGTCGACGTGCCGCCGGTTGAAGACGTCGCGGTGGTTGAAGAGCCTGTGGTCGACGAGCCGCAGGTTGAAGAGATCGCGCTGGCTGAAGAACCGGTGGTTGAAGAACCAGAACCCGTGGTTGAAGCGCCTCGGGTTGAAGAGGTTGTCGTCACCGAACCGCTGGTCGAGGCGAGCCTTGCTGAGCCGGTTGTGGCGGAAGCGGTAGTCGACCTCGCGCCGGAGCAGGTGATGGCTGAGGCAGACGCCAGCGTTGTCGACGATGCGCTCATCGAAGAAGAGCCTGAGCTGTCCGATGAAGAGCTGGAAGCCCTGGCGCTGGCGTCACAGCCTGTTGATGCTGAACACGAAGAAGAAGATACCCAGGCGGAAGAGACTGCCCAGCAGGAGCAGGAAAAACCGACCAAAGAGGGCTTCTTCGCCCGGCTGAAACGTAGCCTGATTAAAACTAAACAGAACCTCGGTTCCGGATTTATCAGCCTGTTCCGCGGTAAAAAAATCGATGATGATCTGTTTGAAGAGCTGGAAGAGCAGCTGCTGATTGCCGATGTTGGCGTGGAAACGACCCGCAAGATCATTACCCATCTGACCGAAGGCGCCAGCCGTAAGCAGCTGCGCGATGCAGAAGCGCTGTATGGCCTGCTGAAAGAAGAGATGGGCGGCATCCTGGCGAAAGTCGATGAGCCGTTGAATGTTGAAGGGAAAACCCCGTTTGTTATTCTGATGGTTGGCGTCAACGGCGTCGGCAAAACCACCACCATCGGCAAGCTGGCGCGTCAGTTCGAGCAGCAGGGTAAATCGGTGATGCTGGCAGCGGGAGATACCTTCCGTGCCGCGGCGGTCGAGCAGCTGCAGGTCTGGGGCCAGCGTAACAACATTCCGGTGATTGCCCAGCATACCGGCGCGGATTCCGCATCGGTTATCTTCGATGCCATCCAGGCGGCGAAGGCGCGCAACGTCGATGTACTGATCGCCGATACCGCCGGCCGTCTGCAGAACAAATCGCATCTGATGGAAGAACTGAAGAAAATCGTCCGCGTGATGAAAAAACTGGATGAAGATGCGCCGCATGAGATCATGCTGACCATCGATGCCAGCACCGGGCAAAATGCGATTAGCCAGGCCAAGCTGTTCCATGAGGCCGTTGGACTGACCGGCATTACGCTGACTAAACTGGATGGCACCGCGAAGGGGGGCGTTATCTTCTCCGTCGCCGACCAGTTTGGTATTCCGATTCGCTACATTGGCGTCGGTGAACGTATTGAGGATCTGCGTCCGTTTAATGCGGGCGACTTTATTGAGGCACTTTTTGCCCGAGAGGATTAATCATGATTCGCTTTGAACAAGTCAGCAAAGCCTATCTCGGTGGGAGACAAGCGCTGCAGGGGGTGAACTTCCACCTGCAGTCGGGCGAGATGGCATTTCTGACCGGCCACTCCGGCGCGGGGAAAAGTACCCTGCTTAAGCTTATCTGCGGTATCGAGCGGCCGAGCGCCGGGAAAATCTTATTCGGCGGCCATGATATTAGCCGTCTGAAGAGCCGGGAGGTGCCGTTCTTACGTCGCCAGATCGGCATGATTTTCCAGGACCATCATCTGCTGATGGATCGTACGGTGTTTGATAATGTGGCTATCCCGCTGATTATTGCCGGCGCCAGCGGCGATGATATTCGCCGTCGTGTGTCGGCGGCGCTGGACAAGGTCGGGCTGCTGGACAAAGCGAAAAATCTCCCCATTCAACTCTCCGGCGGTGAACAGCAACGCGTAGGGATTGCCCGTGCGGTGGTGAATAAGCCGGCGGTACTGCTGGCGGACGAACCGACCGGTAACCTCGATGAGGCGCTTTCGGAAGGGATTTTACGTCTGTTTGAGGAGTTTAACCGCGTAGGGGTAACGGTTCTGATGGCGACGCACGACCTGGGGCTGATCTCCAGCCGCTCGTATCGTATGCTGACCCTGAGCGACGGTCATATGCATGGAGGCCACTGGGGTGAATAAGCGTGATGCAATAAATCAAATTCGCCAGTTTGGCAACCGGTTCGATCGCCTGCGCAATGGTGCTGGCGCGGGCGGCGGTGGCGGACGCAATGCGCCGAAGCGGCCTAAAGCGGCGCCATCCCCGGCTTCCCGTAAGAGCAACGTCTTTAACGAACAGGTTCGCTATGCCTGGCATGGTGCGCTTCAGGATTTGAAAAGCACGCCGCTCGCGACTTTCCTGACGATTATGGTTATCGCCATCTCGCTAACGCTGCCAAGCGTCTGCTACATGGTGTACAAAAACGTCAACACCGCGGCAGCGCAGTATTATCCTACCCCGCAGATCACCGTCTACCTCGAGAAAACGTTGGATGACGATGCAGCGGCGCGGGTTGTCGGTCAGCTGCAGGCGGAGCAAGGCGTTGAGAAGGTTAACTATCTGTCGCGTGACGAAGCGCTAGGAGAGTTCCGCAACTGGTCTGGCTTTGGCGGCGCGCTGGATATGCTGGAAGAGAACCCGCTGCCGGCGGTGGCGATTGTGGTGCCGAAGCTGGACTTCCAGGGAACCGAGGCATTGAATACGTTGCGCGATCGGGTGACGCGTATTCAGGGCGTCGATGAAGTGCGCATGGATGACAGTTGGTTCGCGCGTCTCTCTTCCTTAACGGGATTAGTAGGGCGTGTATCGGCCTTGATTGGTGTGTTAATGGTCGCTGCCGTGTTCCTGGTGATCGGCAACAGCGTGCGTCTGAGCATTTTTGCGCGCCGCGACACCATTAACGTGCAGAAGCTGATTGGCGCGACCGATGGATTTATTCTGCGTCCGTTCCTGTATGGCGGGGCGCTGCTGGGCTTTTGTGGCGCCTTCTTATCGCTGATTCTGTCGGAAATTATGGTGATGCGTCTGTCGTCAGCGGTGACCGAAGTGGCCCAGGTGTTCGGAACGAAATTTGAGCTCAGCGGTTTAGGCTTCGACGAGTGTCTGCTGATGCTGATCGTCTGCTCGATGATTGGCTGGGTTGCGGCCTGGCTGGCTACCGTCCAACATTTACGTCACTTTACCCCCGATTAAAAAAAGTCTGGTATAATCTTTCCCTGCACTGATGAATGTCTCTCTGCAGGGAAAGAGTCCCTGTTGTCTCTTCCCTACGCTTTCATATCCATGTCACATTTTGTGCGTAATCTATTCACATCGTTGCATGGAACTTGTGGATAAAATCACTGTCTGATACTAATGTGGGTGATATTCTCGTTGCTCATAAATGCTGGCATGTTTGTTGCCCATGTGATGGGAAGCCACCGCGCCAGACGATATCGATTGAGAGGATTTGAATGACCAAAGATATGCAAACTTTAGCTTTAGCCCCCGTTGGTAACCTGGAATCGTATATCCGGGCTGCGAACACTTGGCCGATGTTGTCGGCTGATGAAGAGCGGGAGCTTGCTGAAAAGCTGCATTACCAGGGCGATCTGGAAGCAGCGAAAAGGCTGATTCTGTCTCACCTGCGCTTTGTTGTTCATATTGCTCGTAATTACTCGGGCTATGGCCTGCCGCAGGCGGATCTGATTCAGGAAGGCAACATCGGCCTGATGAAAGCCGTGCGTCGTTTCAACCCGGAAGTGGGCGTGCGTCTGGTTTCCTTCGCCGTGCACTGGATCAAGGCTGAAATTCACGAATACGTCCTGCGTAACTGGCGTATTGTGAAGGTCGCAACGACCAAAGCGCAGCGTAAACTGTTCTTTAACCTGCGTAAAACCAAGCAGCGTCTGGGCTGGTTTAACCAGGATGAAGTCGAAATGGTGGCCCGCGAGCTGGGCGTGTCGAGCAAAGACGTGCGTGAGATGGAATCCCGTATGGCGGCGCAGGACATGACCTTTGACATGTCGTCGGACGACGAGTCCGATAGCCAGCCGATGGCTCCGGTGCTCTATCTGCAGGATAAAACCTCTAACTTTGCCGACGGCATTGAGGACGATAACTGGGAAGAGCAGGCTGCCAACAAGCTGACCGATGCGATGCAGGGCCTGGACGAGCGTAGCCAGGACATCATCCGCGCCCGCTGGCTGGACGAAGACAACAAGTCGACGCTGCAGGAGCTGGCCGATCGTTACGGCGTGTCGGCTGAGCGCGTGCGCCAGCTGGAAAAAAACGCGATGAAAAAACTGCGTATGGCTATCGAAGCATAACGCGACCGCGTGAGCACTCGCCTCTTCGCAGGCACCTGATAACGCCCCACATTACGTTGGGGCGTTTTGTTTTTCTGCACCTTCTCCGTTGGCCAGCACCCCGGGACATAACGTCTGCAGGCACTCCAGCAGAACCTGGAAGGCCGGCTCCATTTGCGTCTCTGGCAGGCTGGCAAACCCCATCAATAATCCCTTTTTACGCTGGGCCGTCAGGTAGTAGCGCGACAGCGGGCGCACCAGAATATGCCTGGCGTTGGCCATTTTGGCGATCGCCACATCATCCGCCTCGTCCGGCAGATTGAGGATCAGATGCAGACCGGCATTATCGCTGAAATCTGACAGCGCCTGCGGGTTGCAGTAGCGTTGGATGAGCTCCGTCAGGCAGGCGCGGCGGCGGCTGTAAAGCAGGCGCATGCGGCGAATATGGGCGGAGTAGTGACCGGCATTAATAAACTCCGCCAGCGCCATCTGAATCAACGAGTGGCCGCCGCGGTAAAGCTCAGCATGGGCGTTTTTAAGATCGCCAATCAACGGCCGCGGCAGCACCACATAACCCAACCGCAGTCCGGGATAGAGAGTCTTACTGAAGGTGCCGATGTAGACCACTGGCGCATCGGCGACCAGCCCCTGCAGCGCCGGGATCGGCTGGCCGGAAAAGCGAAACTCGCTGTCGTAATCGTCTTCGACGATCCAGCTGCCGTGTTGACGCGCCAGTGCCAGCAAGCGCTGACGACGCGCCAGCGTCATCACGGCCCCCAGCGGATACTGATGCGACGGGGTGACAAAAATCAGGTGCGGCGCCTCCTCAACCGTCTCCGGAGGGCACAAACCGTTGGCATCGACGGTCACCGGCTCGATCCGCACATCATTCATCCCCAGCACGTGGCGTATCCCCCAGTAGGATGGCTCTTCCACCCAGGCCAGGTCGCCGTTGTCACAGAGCATGCGCGTCACCAGGTCAATCGCCTGGTGGATCCCTTCGGTAATAAGAATTTGATCTGCCTGGCAATGCACACCGCGGGATACTCTGAGGTAATCGACGAGCGCCTGTTGCAATTCCGGTGTGCCGCCATTGCAGCTGTAGCTCAATCGCTCAGGCTTCGGGCGCCGGCTGATGCGGGCCTGAATCTTGCTGAACAGCGGATGGGGAAAGGCGTTGACGTCCGGCACGCCGGGGATAAAAGCCCCCCACTGACGCGGGCTGGCGCTGACGTGCGTGAGCAGACGCTGGCCGCGACGGGACAGGTGGGGAGTCGGTGCCGGGGTGCTGCTGTTTACATCGGTTTTATCAGCAGAATGCGAGGCATCATGGCCTATTTTTGCGACAAATGTACCGCTTCCTTTGCGAGAGATAACATATCCTTCCGCCAGGAGTTGTTCATAAGTTGTTAATATGGTGTTTCTTGAAACGCCGAGCTCTCCGGCCAGATCTCGTGAAGGTGGCAGGCGGCTGTGGGGTGGCAAAGAGCCGTCCAGAATCGAGCGGCGGACCGCGTTATATAAGCGTTTGTGCAGGAGTGGATCGGACTCTTCCTGCAATCTGACCAGCACCAGGTCGCCGACGAGTGAACGCAATTGGATCCCTCAGATAATCTAAATTGGTACTCGATTATAGGGCCAACTCCTGTGTAAATAAACGACATAGTTTCGAAATTGTTGCGATAACGTGACACACATGACAGGAGATTCGAGGGTGAAAAGTTCAGAACTGAATCAACGTCGCCAGCAGGCGACGCCGCGCGGCGTAGGCGTAATGTGCAACTACTTTGTTGAGAAAGCAGAAAATGCCACGCTGTGGGATGTGGAAGGCAACGAGGTAATCGATTTTGCCGCCGGTATTGCCGTGCTCAACACCGGCCATCGTCACCCGAAAATCGTTGAGGCCGTCGCACAGCAGCTGCAGGCTTTTACCCACACCGCGTATCAGATTGTCCCGTACGAAAGCTACGTCTCTCTGGCCGAGCGTATTAACGAGCTGGCGCCGATTGATGGCCCGGCAAAAACGGCGTTCTTCACCACCGGCGCTGAAGCCGTAGAAAATGCGGTGAAGATTGCCCGCGCCTACACCGGTCGCCCGGGGCTTATCACCTTCGGCGGCGGTTTCCACGGTCGTACTTTTATGACCATGGCGCTGACCGGCAAGGTCGCACCGTACAAAATCGGTTTCGGTCCATTCCCGGGTTCGGTATATCACGGGGTCTATCCGAATGCTGCTCACGGAATTACCACGGCCGATGCGATGAAGAGCCTGGAGCGTATCTTTAAGGCCGATATTGGCCCGGACCAGGTGGCGGCGATTGTCCTCGAGCCGATTCAGGGCGAAGGTGGTTTTAACGTTGCGCCGCCAGAGTTTATGCAGGCGCTGCGTACGCTGTGTGATACCCACGGCATTCTGCTGATTGCCGATGAGGTGCAAACGGGCTTTGCGCGTACCGGGAAGCTGTTTGCCATGCAGCATTACGATGTGAAACCGGATCTGATGACGATGGCGAAAAGCCTCGCTGGTGGTTTCCCGCTCTCTGGCGTTGTTGGCCGTGCCGAAGTGATGGACGCTCCGGCACCGGGTGGACTTGGCGGTACCTATGCCGGTAACCCACTGGCGGTGGCGGCGGCCCATGCGGTCCTCGATGTGATTGATGAAGAGCAACTGTGCCAGCGCGCGGAGCAACTCGGCAGCCATCTGAAAGAGGTGCTGCAGCAGGCGCGTCAGCATTGCCCGGCAATTGTTGATATTCGTGGTCAAGGGTCGATGGTCGCGGTGGAGTTTAACGATCCGCAGACCGGCGAACCGTCACCGGAGTTTACCCGCCAGATCCAACAGAAAGCACAGGAAAATGGTCTGCTGCTGCTGAGCTGCGGCGTTTATGGCAACGTTATCCGTTTCCTGTATCCGTTAACTATTCCAGACGCGCAGTTTACTAAGGCACTGGATATTCTGGCGCGCATCCTCAAGGGATAACACGCCACACGCCTGTGCGGCGGCAGGGAAGCCGAATAAAACAGGATGCCGTACAGGGGTTTTTGTACTCAGCGTGAGTGGTATATCACCCTGATATCACCTTTTTTCCGGCGGTGCAGATCGCCGGAATAAAACGGAAAATATTATGTCTGAAAATTCCACCTTTTCCTCGGTTCTGACGAACCGGGAGCGTACTGCTGTACCTGCAAAATCCCTCAGTTTCGTTGAAGGGGTGTCGATGATCGTCGGGACCAACATCGGTGCCGGGGTATTGTCCATCGCCTATGCCTCCAGTAAGGCCGGTTTTTTACCGCTGCTGTTCTGGCTGGTCATTGTCGGCAGCCTGACCACCATTACCATGCTTTATGTCGCCGAATCGACCCTGCGTACCCGCAAGCATTTGCAGCTTAGCGGACTGTCGCACCGCTATGTCGGCCGTTTCGGGGCGTTGATGATGTTCCTGTCCGTGTGCGTGAACAGCGTCGGCGCGTTGACCGCCTATATGACCGGCAGCGGCAAGCTGCTGCATTCGCTGTTCGGCATCTCCCCGGCGCTTGGCAGCGTGCTGTTTTTTATCCCGGCGGCAGGCGTGCTCTATCTGGGGCTGAAGGCGATTGGTCGCGGTGAGAAGTTTATTAGTATCGGCATGGTGGTGATGATTGCCGTGCTGGTTGCCGCTACTTTGCTCAAAGATACAACCCAGGTCAGCTATCTGCTCGACGGTAACTGGCTGTACATGGTGCCGGTGTTCAACGTCGTCGCCTTCTGTTTCTCGGCACAATATATCGTCCCGGAAATGGCTCGTGGGTTCGCTGATAAACCGGAGAAGTTGCCGAAGGCCATTATGGTCGGTATGGGGCTGACTTTTGTGCTGCTGGCGCTGGTTCCGCTGTCGGTGATTGCGCTCAACGGGCTGGATAATATTTCCGATGTCGCGACCATCTCCTGGGGACGGGCGCTCGGTGAGTGGGCCTTTTTCTCTGCTAACCTGTTTGCCCTGTGCGCCATGCTGACTTCCTACTGGGGCCTGGGAGGCAGCTTCCTGACCAATATTTTCGACCAGTTCCGCCTCGGGAACGACGAACAGCCGGTTAAACGCCTGATGGTGCTGGTGGTTGTCGCGGTTCCGCCTTTTGTTCTGGCCTACAGCGGGATGGTGTCGTTTGTGAATGCGCTCTATTTTGCCGGGGTGTTTAGCGGCGTGATTTTGTCCATCATGCCGATTCTGATGCTCAAAGGCGCCCGCCAGCGGGGTGATATTACTCCGGGTTGGGTGTGTCCGGCGGCGATAACCCATCCGCTTATCCAGACCTTCATTGTGTTGCTGTATCTTTGTAGCGCCGTTTACGCAATTGCTTCCGCTTTGGGCTACCTGCCCGCCGGTTGGTAATCTGGCGTCTTGACTCCACCGCGTCCGGTTGATCCTGGCGCGGTTTTTTATTTGTCACTTATCTGTTACATAACCCGCAATTTTGTCATTTCAAATTCTCCTGAATGACGGTATGTTTAGCATAGTGTGCTGCAAAAGCGCAGGCGGCAGACCTTAAAATAGGCGTCATATGCTTTTCTTATGACTCAAATTAGAATAATGCGCTAAAAAACAACATCACAACAAATGCAAAAACCATAATAATGGGGAGCCTCAGGATGAACATGAAGGGTAAAGCGTTACTGGCAGGATGTATCGCCTTGATTATGAGCAATGCCGCGCTGGCAGAAGATATCAAAATTGCCGTGGTTGGCGCGATGTCTGGTCCGGTAGCGCAGTATGGCGACCAGGAGTTTACCGGTGCCGAGCAGGCGGTTGCCGATATCAACGCTAAAGGCGGGATCAAAGGCAATAAGCTGCAGATCGTTAAATATGATGACGCTTGCGACCCGAAACAGGCGGTGGCGGTTGCCAACAAAGTGGTCAACGATGGCATTAAGTACGTTATCGGCCACTTATGCTCTTCTTCTACCCAGCCAGCATCCGATATTTATGAAGACGAAGGCATTCTGATGATTACGCCAGCGGCGACGGCTCCGGAGCTGACCGCGCGTGGTTATAAAATGATTCTGCGTACTACCGGCCTGGATTCTGACCAGGGTCCGACGGCGGCAAAATATATTATCGAGAAAGTGAAGCCGCAGCGTATCGCTATCGTTCACGACAAGCAGCAGTATGGTGAAGGCCTGGCCCGTGCGGTACAGGATGGCCTGAAGAAAGGCGGCGCGAACATCGTCTTCTTTGACGGTATCACCGCCGGTGAGAAAGACTTCTCCACGCTGGTTGCACGTCTTAAGAAAGAAAATATCGACTTCGTTTACTACGGTGGCTACCACCCGGAAATGGGGCAGATTCTGCGCCAGTCACGTGCCGCAGGCCTGAAAACGCAGTTTATGGGCCCGGAAGGCGTGGCCAACGTTTCGTTGTCTAACATCGCCGGTCAGTCCGCGGAAGGCATGCTGGTAACGAAGCCGAAGAACTACGATCAGGTACCGGCGAACAAACCGATTGTTGACGCGATTAAAGCCAAAAAACAGGATCCGAGCGGCGCATTCGTCTGGACCACCTATGCGGCAATCCAGTCGCTGGATGCGGGCCTGAATCAATCCGCAGACCCGGCTGAAATCGTGAAATACCTGAAGGCAAACTCTGTTGATACCGTGATGGGGCCGCTGTCATGGGATGCGAAGGGCGACCTGAAAGGCTTCGAGTTCGGCGTGTTTACCTGGCATGCGGATGGCACCGCTACCGACGCCAAATAATTTAACCTTCGCCTTTCACGCTACAGGTGTGTTGGCTGCGCTCCTCAACCCCGGTCACTTACTGATGTAAGCTCCCGGGGATCTCGATGCTTGCCGCCTGCCTGTAGCACGAAATTCTCGGTTAAATAAGCTGGCTGCCTTTCACGCTACAGGTGTGTTGGCTGCGCTCCTCAACCCCGGTCACTTACTGATGTAAGCTCCCGAGGATCTCGACGCTTGCCGCCTGCCTGTAGCACGAAATTCTCGGTTAAATAAGCTGGCTGCCTTTCACGCTACAGGTGTGTTGGCTGCGCTCCTCAACCCCGGTCATTTACTGATGTAAGCTTCCGGGGATCTCGACGCTTGCCGCCTGCCTGTAGCCCGAAATTCTCAGTTAAATAAGCTGGCTGCCTTTCACACTACAGGTGTGTTGGCTGCGCTCCTCAACCCCGGTCACTTACTGATGTAAGCTCCCGGGGATTACCGGGAGGGTGGTTTACGCTTTCCCCGGTGGCGCTGCGCTTACCGGGCTACAGGTGTCTGCTTTTGGTAGCCCGGATAAGGCGCGATGCGCCGCCATCCGGGATGTTCTTAACGCTTTTCCCAGCCGTCCTGCTGCGCGTTAAAGCCCAGCGCCTGCATAAATGCCGACATTACCGACTTGTCTTCTACGCCAGCAGCGTTGACACGCCAGCGGCCGATCTCCGGGTTATCTTGCAGGATCTCTTCCACTAAATACTGCCCGACGCCACGTCGACGGGTGACTTCGCGTACGCAGAGCGCGCTGAGCTCTCCTGCATCGCCACTTAACGTCACGCGCACGGCAGCCAGCAGACGCTCGTTAAAACGGGCAGCGTAAATCCGGTGATGGTCGTCCAGCGGGATCGCGTCGAGATCCTGTGACGGCCAAATTTTCCCTAAGTCGATGCGATCCTGTTCGCTGAAGCGTGGTAATCGAATAATGGTCAGTTTCATGCGCAGCTTGCCCCGTCAAAATGAAGGGCTCAGTGTACCCAAATTTGTCGTCAGGCAGGGCGCTGTTTTTTTCCTGTTCATTAGGGGATTCGTTTTCCTGGGGTAATCAGAGCAGCGCAATGCGTCATGGATCGAAAAATAAGCAGAATTTTAACCTAATGTGCAGCGTTTTATTCCGCCTTATGTATCGTTATATTATGCTGGGAACGGGACTTTTTTTGTTTATCTTCGACTTATTTCAGAATATTATCTTCGCTTAATAGCCTGAAATATAGAGATTTTACTCTAAAATCAGGCAAAAACTTCGCTAAACCCTTAAAGACAATGGTAAAAGTAGCGTTGTTTAATAAAAGCACAGAATGCTTTTTAACCATAAAAATACAAAATATATAAACCCTAAATAATTCGAGTTGCAGGAAGGCGGCGACGCAGAGAATCCCCAGGAGCTTACTGAAGTAAGTGACTGGGGTGAACGAGGACAAATTCGTCAGGAACGAATTTGAACACAGTTTACTGCGCCCGTAAGGGCGAGGCCCAGGGATGGGCCGAGTATTGCCAACGCTCATGCAGCTTGAAGAATGACGGGTATACACCACATCACGAACGGGGTTCTGCAGCATGAACAGGAACGCGAAAACGATTATTGCGGGATTTGTCGCACTGGCGATGTCGCACACGGTTATGGCCAAAGATATTAAAGTTGCGGTGGTCGGCGCGATGTCCGGCCCGGTCGCTCAGTGGGGCGACATGGAATTCAACGGCGCGCGGCAGGCAATCAAAGACATCAACGCGCAGGGCGGCATTAAGGGCGATAAGCTGGTGGGCGTTGAGTTTGACGATGCCTGTGACCCGAAGCAGGCTGTCGCGGTAGCGAACAAAATTGTTAACGAAGGCATCCAGTATGTCATCGGGCACCTGTGTTCTTCTTCCACCCAGCCCGCTTCTGACATCTACGAAGATGAAGGCATTCTGATGATCTCTCCGGGCGCCACCAACCCGGAACTGACGCAGCGCGGCTACCAGTACATTATGCGCACCGCTGGTCTGGATTCTTCCCAGGGGCCGACCGCCGCGAAATACATTCTGGAAAAAGTGAAGCCGCAGCGTATCGCCATCATCCACGATAAGCAGCAATACGGTGAAGGTCTGGCGCGTTCCGTCCAGGATAGCCTGAAAAAAGCCAACGCTAACATCGTCTTTTTCGATGGCATTACCGCCGGTGAGAAAGACTTCTCGGCGCTGCTGGCCCGCCTGCAAAAAGAGAATATCGATTTCGTCTACTACGGTGGCTACTACCCGGAAATGGGACAGATGCTGCGCCAGGCACGCTCCGTGGGCCTGAAGACCGTATTTATGGGACCGGAAGGCGTGGGCAATGCTTCGCTGTCTAACATCGCTGGTGCAGCTGCAGAAGGCATGCTGGTGACGATGCCGAAACGCTACGATCAGGATCCGGCGAACAGTGCCATCGTCGAAGCGCTGAAAGCAGAGAAAAAAGATCCGAGTGGCCCGTATGTCTGGATTACTTACGCTGCCGTGCAGTCGTTAGCCCAGGCAATGGACAGAAGTAGCAGCCAGGAACCGCTGGACTTAATTAAAGATCTGAAAGCTCACGGGGCGAAAACCGTGATTGGGCCGCTGAATTGGGACGAAAAAGGCGATTTGAAGGGATTTGAGTTTGGTGTCTTCCAGTGGCATGCAGATGGATCATCCTCTGTCGCCAAATAAGATGCGTTATCCCACCGCCCGCATAAAACGGGCGGCATGAAAAAGGTTACCTTATGTCCGAGCAGTTTCTCTACTTTCTGCAGCAGATGTTCAACGGCGTCACGCTGGGCAGTACTTACGCGCTGATCGCCATCGGTTATACGATGGTGTACGGCATTATCGGCATGATTAACTTCGCCCATGGCGAGGTCTACATGATTGGCAGCTACGTCTCCTTCATGATCATTGCCGCCCTGATGATGATGGGGATTGATACCAGCTGGCTGCTGGTGGCCGCAGGTTTTGTCGGGGCGATTGTGATCGCCAGCGCCTACGGCTGGAGCATCGAGCGCGTGGCCTATCGGCCGGTGCGTAGCTCCAAGCGCCTGATTGCGCTGATCTCCGCCATCGGGATGTCTATCTTCCTGCAAAACTACGTCAGCCTGACGGAAGGGTCGCGCGATGTGGCGCTGCCGAGCCTGTTTAATGGCCAGTGGACGGTGGGCAGCAGCGAAAACTTCTCTGCGACCATCACCACCATGCAGTTGGTGATTTGGGTCGTGACTTTTGTGGCGATGCTGGCATTGACGCTGTTTATTCGCTACTCCCGCATGGGCCGCGCCTGTCGTGCCTGTGCTGAAGACCTGAAAATGGCGAGCCTGCTCGGGATTAACACCGACCGGGTGATTGCCCTGACGTTTGTTATCGGCGCGGCAATGGCGGCGGTAGCCGGCGTTCTGCTGGGTCAGTTTTATGGCGTTATCAACCCGTATATCGGCTTTATGGCCGGGATGAAAGCCTTTACTGCTGCGGTACTGGGCGGCATTGGCAGTATCCCTGGCGCGATGATCGGCGGGCTGATCCTCGGCATTGCCGAAGCACTCTCTTCTGCCTATCTCAGCACGGAATATAAAGACGTGGTCTCCTTTGCGTTGTTGATTCTGGTGCTGTTGGTGATGCCTACCGGCATTCTGGGTCGTCCGGAGGTAGAGAAAGTATGAAACCGATGCATATTGCGATGTCGCTGCTGTCTGCAGCGATGTTCTTTGTTCTGGCCGGCGTGTTTATGGGCGTGCAGTTGGAGCTGGACGGCACCAAACTGGTGGTGGATACCGCCGCCGATATCCGCTGGCAGTGGATCTTTATCGGCACCGCGGTGGTCTTCTTCTTCCAGTTGATGCGCCCGCTGTTCCAGAAAACCCTGAAAAATGTCTCCGGGCCGAAGTTTATTATGCCGGCCATCGACGGGTCGACAGTGAAGCAGAAGCTGTTCCTGGTGGCACTGCTGGTGATCGCCGTGGCGTGGCCGTTTATGGTGTCGCGCGGCACGGTGGATATTGCCACGCTGACGATGATTTATATCATCTTGGGGCTGGGGCTTAACGTGGTGGTGGGGCTGTCAGGCCTGCTGGTGCTGGGCTACGGCGGCTTCTATGCCATCGGCGCCTATACCTTTGCGCTGCTGAACCACTATTACGGCCTCGGCTTCTGGACCTGTCTGCCGCTGGCGGGCCTGGTCTCTGCCGCCGCGGGCTTCCTGCTGGGCTTCCCGGTGCTGCGCCTGCGCGGTGACTATCTGGCCATCGTGACGCTGGGCTTCGGCGAAATCGTGCGTATTTTGCTGCTCAATAATACCGAAGTGACCGGCGGCCCGAACGGCATCAGCCAGATCCCTAAGCCGACGCTGTTTGGCCTTGAGTTTAGCCGTAGCGCCCGTGAAGGCGGCTGGGATACCTTCAGTAACTTCTTTGGTATGAAGTACGATCCGGGCGATCGGGTCATTTTCCTCTATCTGGTGGCGCTGCTGCTGGTGGTGCTGTCGCTGTTTGTGATCAACCGTCTGCTGCGCATGCCGCTGGGGCGCGCGTGGGAAGCGCTGCGTGAGGATGAAATTGCCTGCCGCTCGCTGGGCCTTAGCCCGACGCGCATCAAGCTGACCGCCTTTACCATCAGTGCTGCGTTTGCCGGTTTTGCCGGGACGCTGTTTGCCGCACGCCAGGGCTTCGTCAGCCCGGAATCCTTCACCTTTGCCGAGTCGGCTTTCGTGCTGGCGATTGTGGTTCTGGGTGGCATGGGCTCGCAGTTTGCGGTGATCCTTGCCGCGGTGCTGCTGGTGGTGTCACGCGAACTGATGCGTGATTTCAACGAATACAGCATGTTGATGCTGGGTGGTTTGATGGTGCTGATGATGATCTGGCGTCCACAAGGACTGCTGCCAATGACGCGCCCGCAGCTGAAGCTGAAAAAAGTTCAGGCGAAAGGAGAGCAGGCATGAGTCAGCCATTATTATCCGTCAGCGGCCTGATGATGCGCTTCGGCGGCCTGTTGGCGGTCAACAACGTGTCGCTCGAGCTGCGCCCGCAGGAGATCGTCTCGCTGATTGGCCCCAACGGTGCCGGCAAAACCACGGTCTTCAACTGCCTGACCGGTTTTTATAAGCCCACCGGTGGGACCATTAAGCTGCGCGATCAGCATCTCGAAGGGTTGCCGGGTCAGCAGATTGCCCGGATGGGCGTAGTGCGGACCTTCCAGCACGTGCGTCTGTTCCGTGAAATGACGGTGATTGAAAATCTGCTGGTGGCCCAACATCAGCAGCTGAAAACCGGGGTATTTTCCGGGCTGCTGAAAACGCCGTCCTTCCGTCGCGCCCAGAGCGAAGCGCTGGACCGTGCCGCCACCTGGCTGGAGCGTATCGGCCTGCTGGAGCACGCCAACCGTCAGGCCAGCAACCTGGCCTACGGTGACCAGCGACGTCTGGAGATCGCCCGTTGCATGGTGACCCAGCCGGAAATTCTGATGCTGGATGAACCGGCGGCGGGCCTGAACCCGAAAGAGACCAAAGAGCTGGACGAGCTGATCGCCGAGCTGCGCAGCCATCACAACACCACCATCCTGCTGATTGAGCATGATATGAAGCTGGTGATGGGGATTTCCGATCGTATTTATGTGGTTAACCAGGGCACGCCGTTGGCTAACGGTACGCCGGAAGAGATCCGCAATAACCCGGACGTGATCCGCGCATACCTTGGTGAGGCATAAGTATGGAAAAAGTGATGTTATCTTTTGACAACGTGAGCGCCCACTACGGCAAGATTCAGGCGCTGCATAACGTCAGTCTGCACATTAATCAGGGGGAGATCGTCACCCTGATTGGCGCCAACGGTGCGGGTAAAACCACGCTGCTCGGTACGCTGTGCGGCGATCCGCGGGCCTCCAGCGGCAAAGTGGTCTTTGATGGTAAAGATATTACCGACTGGCAGACGGCGAAAATCATGCGTGAAGCGGTGGCTATTGTGCCGGAAGGGCGTCGCGTCTTCTCGCGGATGACGGTAGAAGAGAACCTGGCGATGGGCGGCTTTTTTGCCGACCGCGATCAGTTCCAGAGCCGCATTCAGTGGGTTTACGAGCTGTTCCCACGCCTGCTTGAGCGTCGTATTCAGCGGGCGGGCACCATGTCCGGCGGCGAGCAGCAGATGCTGGCCATCGGCCGTGCGCTGATGAGCCAGCCGCGTCTGCTACTGCTTGACGAGCCGTCCCTGGGTCTGGCGCCGATTATCATTCAGCAGATTTTCAACACTATCGAACAGCTGCGCGAGCAGGGGATGACCATTTTCCTCGTCGAGCAGAACGCCAATCAGGCGCTGAAGCTGGCCGACCGTGGCTACGTGCTGGAAAACGGCCACGTGGTGCTGGAAGATACCGGCGATGCACTGCTGGCCAATGAGGCAGTACGCAGCGCCTATCTGGGCGGCTAATCTTTTCACTTATTCCCGGCCATCCGGCCGGGAAATCCATTCGCCAGAACGAAGCGCTAATGCCGCTCAGCCGGGAATTATCCCCTTGACGTGTCACAGCTCCCACTTTCCTGTCTCCGATCTTTCATCGTCTTGCCATCTCTTTGACGTCTTACTATCTTTTTTTTGTAATAAAAAAGTTATTTTTCTGTAATTCGAGCATGTCATGTTACCCCCGCGAACATAAAACGCGTGAAATCGCGCATCTGGAACAACAAGAGAGATAACCGATGATATCGTTACGACATACAGCTTTAGGACTGGCGCTCAGTCTGGCATGTGCCGGTCAGGCGCTGGCAGTCACCACCATCCCGTTCTGGCACTCAATGGAAGGGGAGCTGGGCAAAGAAGTTGATTCTCTGGCGCAACGTTTCAACGCAGCCAATCCGGATTACAAAATTACGCCGGTGTACAAAGGTAACTATGAACAGAGCCTGAGTGCCGGTATTGCTGCATTCCGTACCGGTAACGCTCCCGCGCTGCTGCAGGTGTATGAAGTCGGTACCGCGACGATGATGGCTTCTAAAGCCATTAAGCCGGTGTATCAGGTGTTCAGTGATGCGGGCATTAAGTTTGATGAATCGCAGTTCGTGCCGACCGTTTCCGGTTACTACACCGATTCGAAAAGCGGCCATCTCCTTTCCCAACCGTTTAACAGCTCTACGCCGGTGCTGTACTACAACAAAGACGCCTTCAAAAAAGCCGGTTTAGACCCGGAGCAGCCGCCGAAAACCTGGCAGGAGCTGGCCGCCTATACCGATAAGCTGAAAGCGGCGGGCATGAAGTGCGGTTACGCCAGCGGTTGGCAGGGCTGGATCCAAATTGAAAACTTCAGCGCCTGGCATGGTCTGCCGGTGGCGACCAAAAACAACGGCTTCGACGGTACCGACGCGGTACTGGAGTTCAACAAGCCGGAGCAGGTGAAGCATATCGCCATGCTGGAAGCGATGAACAAGAAGGGCGACTTCAGCTACTTCGGGCGCAAAGACGAGTCCACCGAGAAGTTCTATAACGGTGACTGCGCCATTACCACCGCCTCTTCCGGTTCGCTGGCGGATATTCGCCAGTACGCCAAATTCAACTACGGCGTGGGCATGATGCCGTACGACGCTGACGTGAAAGGCGCGCCGCAGAACGCCATTATCGGCGGAGCCAGCCTGTGGGTGATGCAAGGTAAAGACAAAGACACTTACACCGGCGTGGCGAAATTCCTCGAATACCTCGCTAAACCGGAAATCGCCGCGGAATGGCACCAGAAAACCGGCTATCTGCCGATTACTACCGCCGCATATGATCTGACCCGCCAGCAAGGCTTCTACGAGAAAAATCCGGGTGCGGATATCGCCACTCGCCAGATGCTGAACAAGCCGCCGTTGCCGTTTACCAAAGGCCTGCGTCTGGGCAACATGCCGCAGATCCGCACCATTGTGGATGAGGAACTGGAGAGCGTGTGGACCGGCAAGAAGACACCGCAGCAGGCGCTGGATTCAGCGGTTGAACGTGGTAACCAGCTGCTGCGCCGTTTCGAGCAGTCGACGAAGTCTTAACCATGTGCCCGGCGGCGTGAAGCTGACCGGGCCTGCCGTTCGAGATTTTGTAGGCCGGGCCAGGCGCATGTCGCCTCCCGGCGTTTTCTGAAGAAGAGTTCCCTTATGTCATCATCCCGTCCGGTATTCCGCTCGCGTTGGTTGCCCTATGTGCTGGTCGCACCGCAGCTGATTATCACCGTTATTTTCTTTATCTGGCCCGCGGGTGAAGCGCTGTGGTATTCACTACAAAGCGTTGATCCATTTGGCCTTTCCAGTCAGTTCGTTGGTCTGGACAACTTCATTACCCTGGCCCATGACCCGTACTATCTGGCCTCGTTCTGGACCACCATTAAGTTCAGTACGTTGGTGACCTTTAGCGGCCTGATCATCTCGCTGTTCTTTGCCGCCCTGGTGGACTACGTCGTGCGCGGCAGTCGCTTTTATCAGACCCTGATGCTGCTGCCCTATGCGGTGGCACCGGCGGTGGCGGCGGTGCTGTGGATTTTCCTCTTTAACCCCGGGCGCGGGCTGATTACTCACTTCCTCGCTGAGATGGGCTATGACTGGAACCATGCGCAGAACAGCGGCCAGGCGATGTTCCTGGTGGTCTTTGCATCGGTCTGGAAGCAGATCAGCTACAACTTCCTGTTTTTCTTCGCGGCATTGCAGTCAATTCCGCGATCGCTGGTCGAGGCCGCCGCCATTGACGGTGCCGGGCCGGTGCGCCGTTTCTTTAAGCTGGCGCTGCCGCTGATTGCGCCGGTCAGCTTCTTCCTGCTGGTGGTCAACCTGGTCTACGCCTTCTTCGATACCTTCCCGGTGATCGATGCGGCCACCGCCGGCGGCCCGGTACAGGCGACCACCACGTTGATCTACAAGATCTACCGCGAAGGTTTCGCCGGTCTGGACCTCTCTGCTTCCGCAGCCCAGTCGGTGGTGTTGATGCTGCTGGTGATCGTGCTGACGGTGGTTCAGTTCCGCTATGTTGAAAGTAAGGTGCGCTACCAATGATTGAGAACCGTCGCGGGCTGACGATTTTCAGCCACACCATGCTGATCGTGGGGATCGCGGTGATCCTGTTCCCGCTGTATGTCGCGTTTGTCGCGGCGACGCTGGATAACAAGGCGGTGTTTGAGACGCCGATGACGCTGATCCCCGGCGGACACCTGCTGGACAACATGGCCACCATCTGGACCCAGGGCGTCGGGGCGAACAGCGCGCCATTCTGGTTGATGATGCTTAACAGCTTCATCATGGCATTCGGCATCACGGTGGGGAAAATTGTGGTGTCGATGCTCTCGGCATTCGCCATTGTCTGGTTCCGTTTTCCTCTGCGTAACCTGTTCTTCTGGATGATTTTTATCACCCTGATGCTGCCGGTGGAGGTCCGTATTTTTCCGACGGTAGAAGTCATCGCCAACCTGAAAATGCTCGACAGCTACGCCGGACTGACGCTGCCGCTGATGGCCTCGGCGACTGCCACCTTCTTGTTCCGTCAGTTCTTTATGACGCTGCCGGATGAGCTGATTGAAGCGGCACGCATCGATGGTGCTTCGCCGATGCGCTTTTTCCGCGACATCGTGCTGCCGCTGTCGAAAACCAATCTCGCGGCGCTGTTTGTTATCACCTTTATCTACGGCTGGAACCAGTATCTGTGGCCGCTGCTGATTATTCAGGACGTCAACCTTGGCACCGCGGTGGCGGGTATCAAAGGCATGATCGCCACCGGCGAGGGCACTACCCAGTGGAACCAGGTGATGGCGGCAATGTTACTCACGCTGATTCCCCCGGTTGTTATCGTTTTAACCATGCAGCGCGCGTTTGTGCGTGGCCTGGTCGACAGTGAGAAATAAAATGGCTGGTTTAAAACTACAGGCAGTAACCAAAAGCTGGGATGGCAAAACCCAGGTGATCCAACCGCTGACGCTGGACGTCGCGGATGGCGAATTTATCGTGATGGTCGGTCCGTCCGGTTGTGGAAAATCGACGCTGCTGCGCATGGTGGCTGGCCTTGAGCGCGTCAGCAGCGGCGATATCTGGATTGACCGCAAACGCGTTACCGAAATGGAACCGAAGGATCGCGGTATCGCGATGGTGTTCCAGAACTACGCCCTCTACCCGCACATGAGCGTCGAAGAGAATATGGCCTGGGGGCTGAAGATCCGTGGGATGGGTAAAGGGCTGATCGCCGAACGGGTGCAGGAAGCGGCGCGTATTCTGGAGCTTGATGGTCTGCTGCAACGTCGCCCGCGTGAGCTGTCAGGCGGCCAGCGGCAGCGTGTGGCAATGGGCCGCGCGATTGTGCGCGACCCGGCAGTGTTTCTGTTTGACGAACCTCTGTCCAACCTCGATGCCAAGCTGCGGGTGCAGATGCGCCTCGAACTGCAACAGCTGCATCGTCGCCTGAAAACTACCTCGCTGTACGTCACCCACGATCAGGTAGAAGCAATGACCCTTGCCCAGCGGGTGATGGTCATGAATAAAGGGATTGCCGAACAGATTGGCACCCCGGTGGAAGTTTACGAAAAACCGGCCAGCCGTTTTGTCGCGAGCTTTATCGGCAGCCCGGCGATGAACCTGCTGGAAGGGCGCGTCAGCGCAGAGGGGAGTGACTTTGAGCTGGAGGGCGGCATGCGTTTGCCGCTGAATAACGGGCATCGTCAGTACGCCGGGCGTAAGATGACGCTGGGTATCCGCCCGGAGCATTTTGCATTAAGCTCCCAGGCGGAAGGTGGCGTACCGCTGGTGATGGATACGCTGGAAATTTTAGGTGCCGATAACCTGGCCCACGGGCGCTGGGGCGAACAGAAGCTGGTGGTCAGATTACCGCATCAGCAGCGTCCAGCGGCGGGCTGTACGCTGTGGCTGCAGCTGCCCAGGGAACATCTGCATCTCTTTGATGGTGAAACAGGACAACGCGCATGAGTCACTGGCCTTATCCCCACATCGTCGCCCATCGTGGCGGCGGTAAACTGGCGCCGGAAAACACCCTGGCGGCCATCGACGTTGGCGCGCGATTCGGCCATACGATGATCGAGTTCGACGCCAAGCTGTCGAAAGACGGTGAGATCTTTTTGCTGCACGATGACAATCTGGAACGCACCAGCAACGGCTGGGGCATTGCCGGAGAGCTGCCGTGGCGCGATCTGCTGAAAGCCGATGCCGGAAGCTGGTACAGCGCTGAATTCAAAGGTGAGCCGCTACCGCTGCTGGCCGAGGTCGCCGACCGCTGCCGTCAGCACGGCATGATGGCGAATATCGAAATTAAGCCGACCACCGGCACCGGCCCGCTGACCGGCAAAACGGTGGCGCTGGCGGCCCGCGAGCTGTGGCAGGGCATGACCCCGCCGCTGCTCTCGTCGTTTGAAATTGATGCGCTGGAAGCCGCCCAGCACGCGGTGCCCGAGCTACCGCGCGGGCTGTTGCTGGATGAGTGGCGTGAAGACTGGCGCGAGCTGACCACCCGATTGGGCTGCGTGTCGATTCACCTCAACCACAAGCTGCTGGATGCGGCGCGCGTTGCCCGCCTGAAAGAGGCTGGCCTGCACATCCTCGTGTATACCGTGAACCAACCGCAGCGGGCGGCAGAGCTGTTACGCTGGGGCGTCGATTGCCTCTGCACCGACGCCATCGACGTCATCGGCCCCGATTTTCAGCCCTGACCTGACGGCAGACGGCGCCTATGGCGTCGTCTGCTGATGCAGCATTCCCCCGTTGCTGTTCGGCAACATCTGCTGTGACGAATTCAAATTCCCGCTCTGGGTGACCCGCTGCTGATTGTTATTGAGCTGGGTCTGAAGATGCTGCTGCTGGGCGCGAGTCTGGTTCTGCATATCCTGTTTCAGCATGCTCTGGTGCTGCTGCTGCTGGACCTGCATCTGATTCTGCATCCGCTGCTGGCTAGGGACAACATACCCTGGCTGGTTGGGATTGTTGGTGGTGTTAAGCGGCTGCGCCAGGACGCTGAGCGGCATCAGTGCCGCCAGAAAAAATAGTGCTTTCATCGTTCTCTCCTCCCGTGTGTGGGATCACTTAAGTGTACCTCCTTTCCGGCATAACAATGATTTTTTAAGACTTATCAGCCAGGCTTAAACCCTGAATAATTCGTGTTGCAGCCAACACCCAGGCAACTCGGATTATTTTGGGGGTATACGGGGATAAAAATACATTTCAGGAGTAAGACAATGATAACAAAACGTTTATGGCGTCAGGTGGTCATCGCTGCTTTGCTGGCTGGCGGGAGTTTTACCGTCGCGGCAAATCCCGCCCCGTCGCCGGTATCTTACGGTGTTGAAGCGGATGTCTTTCATCCGGTTCGCGCGCAGCAGGGGATGGTGGCCTCGGTGGATGCGCTGGCGACCCGGGTTGGGGTTGATATTTTGCGCCAGGGAGGGAATGCCGTCGATGCCGCGGTGGCGGTGGGCTATGCGCTGGCGGTTACGCATCCGCAGGCCGGTAACATTGGCGGCGGCGGGTTTATGATGCTGCGGACCAAAGACGGGCACACCACGGCGATAGATTTTCGCGAAATGGCGCCGGAGCAGGCCACACGGGATATGTTCCTTGATGATCATGGCAACCCGGACAGTAAAAAATCGCTCACCTCGCATCTGGCTTCCGGCACCCCGGGCACCGTTGCGGGCTTCTCATTAGCGCTGGAAAAGTACGGCACGCTGCCGCTCAACAAGGTGATGCGCCCGGCGATCAAGCTGGCAGAAGAGGGCTTCACGGTTAACGATGCGCTGGCTGATGACCTGAAAACCTACGGGAGCGAAGTGATCCCGCAGCACCCGAACAGCAAGGCCATCTTCTGGAAAAACGGCGAGCCGCTGAAAAAGGGCGACAAGCTGGTACAAAAACAGCTGGGGAAAAGCCTCGAGCTGATCGCCGAGCATGGCCCGGATGCGTTTTATAAAGGGGCGATTGCCGATCAGATTGCCGAAGAGATGCAGAAAAACGGTGGGCTGATAACCCGGGCGGACCTCGCAGGCTACAAGGCGGTCGAACGTACGCCGATCGCCGGGGAGTACCGTGGTTACCAGGTGTTCTCGATGCCACCGCCGTCGTCCGGCGGGATCCACATCGTGCAGATCCTCAATATTCTTGAAAACTTCGATATGCAGAAATATGGCTTCGGCAGCGCAGACGCCATGCAGGTGATGGCGGAGGCCGAAAAACATGCCTATGCTGACCGCTCGGAGTATCTCGGTGACCCGGACTTTGTTAGCGTGCCGTGGCAGGCGTTAACCAACAAAGCTTACGCTAAATCCATTGCCGATCAGATTGATATCAACAAAGCCAAACCCTCCAGCCAGATCCGCCCCGGCAAACTGGCGCCCTATGAAAGTAACCAGACCACCCATTTCTCGGTGGTGGATAAAGACGGCAATGCGGTGGCGGTCACCTATACGCTGAACACCGTTTTTGGCACCGGGATTGTCGCGGGCAGTTCCGGGATCCTGATGAATAACCAGATGGATGATTTCTCGGCGAAACCGGGCGTGCCGAATGTTTACGGGCTGGTGGGCGGCGATGCCAATGCCGTCGGGCCGAAAAAACGCCCGCTGTCGTCGATGTCGCCGACCATTGTAGTGAAAGAGGGCAAAACCTGGCTGGTGACCGGCAGCCCGGGCGGCAGCCGCATTATCACCACCGTTCTGCAGATGGTGGTGGATACGATAGATTTCGGCATGAACGTCGCGGAAGCCACCAACGCGCCACGCTTCCACCATCAATGGCTGCCGGATGAGCTGCGGGTGGAGAAGGGCTTTAGCCCGGATACGCTGAAACTGCTGGAACAGAAGGGGCAAAAAGTGGTGCTGAAGGAGGCGATGGGCAGCACGCAGAGCATTATGGTAGGCCCGGACGGCACGCTGTACGGCGCTTCCGACCCGCGCTCGCCGGGGGATTTAACCGCCGGATACTGAGTCAACGGCCGGGCAGCACGTCGTGCGCCCGGCCTGTAAGCCTGTCTTAAGATCTACTTCAGGCGCGCCATAAAGTACGCATCGACATACTCGCCGTTGCGCAGCGCGAATTTCCGTCCGGTCCCTTCAACGACAAAACCATATTTGCGATAGACGGCAACGGCGGCGGCGTTATCGGCAAACACCGTGAGTTCGATCCGTTCCACCCGCAACCAGTTATCGCACAGGCCGATCAATTCGCGCATCAGGGCGCTGCCAACGCCGCGCCCCTGAAATGGCGCCGCCACGCTCATCCCGAAGGTGGCGACATGGCTTCGGCGTGGTCGGGGTTCGACGCTGAGCATCAGGTGGCCGACAACCTGCTCATCGATCGTGGCAACCAGGTGGTGGCCATGTGGCCGGGGTTGTAGCCGTTCCTGCCACATTTCCATTGACGGATGCGGGAGCTGTAGCGTGTCGTGATAGACCTCCGGGTGTGCAGTCAGCTGGCGTAAAGGTTCTGCATCGCGCGGTTCTGCGTGGCGTATCACTATCTCACTCATTCCTCTTCTCCCTTGTACCTGAATCTCAGGCTTTGTGTGCTTAATGCTTCTTTTAAACATCCCTGACTTTAAAAAAGGCGTCAACGGCTATTTTTTGTAAAAAGAGGTAGACAAGTGCGAATGAGAATGATTATTATTGTCCTGCATTCAGGAAGACCCTTGCGGAAAGCCTGAAAGCACGACATTGCTCACATTGCTTCCAGTATTACTTTAGCCAGCCAGGTGCTGGCTTTTTTTTTGCGTTTTTCAGGCCCTCACCCCGCAGGGCTTAGCGATAGCGCGGTCTCCGTCCCCGGTTTTCCTCCCCGATCGTCTTTCAACGCTGGTGCTTCAGGTGTTTCGCTCAGTGCCGGCACGAACTCAGTCTGGCCGCAGAATACCGACCATTTTTCATTATCATGAATAAATTATGTTATTTATCATGTTTTTATTGGCTGTTTTTGTGTGTGGTGATTGGCGCCTTCTGCAGATAAATTTATGCAATCACGGACCGGGAAAGAGTTAAGTTCCTTGCCGGGGTGCGCTATGGTTAACGGCAGAAACCTCAACAAAGGACGTTATTATGACTCTGCATTGTGCATTTATCGGATTCGGTAAAAGTACCACCCGCTACCATCTGCCCTATGTTCTGCACCGTAAAGACCGCTGGCACGTCGCGCATATCTATCGCCGCAGCGCGAAGCCCGAAGAGCAAGGGCCGCAGTACTCGCATATCCACTTCACCAGCGATCTTGATGAAGTGCTCAATGACCCACAGGTCAAACTGGTCATTGTCTGTACCCATGCGGATAGCCATTTTGACTATGCAAAACGGGCGCTGGAGGCGGGAAAAAATGTGTTGGTGGAAAAACCGTTCACACCAACGATGGCAGAAGCGAAGGCGCTGTTTGCGCTGGCGAAGAGCAAAGGCCTGACGGTAACGCCGTACCAGAACCGCCGCTTTGACTCCTGCTTCCTGACGACGAAAAAAGTCATCGAGAGCAGAAAACTCGGCGAGATCGTCGAAATTGAGAGCCATTTTGACAACTATCGTCCGGTGGACGGTGGTAAACCGGGATTGCCGCAGGACGGCGCGTTTTACGGCCTTGGCGTGCACACGATGGACCAGATTATCTCGCTGTTTGGTCGCCCGGACCACGTCGCCTATGACATCCGCAGCGTGCGTAATAAAGCCAATCCGGATGATACCTTCGAAGCCCAGTTGTTCTACGGCAACATGAAAGCCATCGTCAAAACCAGCCATCTGGTGAAGCTGCCTTATCCGAAGTTTATCGTCCACGGTCATCGTGGGTCGTTTATTAAGTACGGCATCGATCAGCAGGAGACCAGCCTGAAAGCCAATATCATGCCGGGGGAAACTGGTTTTGCCGCGGATGACAGTATCGGTGTGCTGGAATATGTTGATGACACTGGCGTCAGCGTGCGTGAGGAGATCGGCGTAGAGCCGGGCGACTATGGCTGGGTCTATGATGCGCTGTACGATACCCTGGTGAACGGCCGGGAGAATTACGTCAATGAATCTGAGGTTCTCACCAATATGGAGATCCTCGAACGCGGCTTTGAGCAGCCTTCTCCATCCGCAATAACCCTCATGAAATAAGCTTTTTGGGCTCCTCGGTTCTTGTTCATATTTTTTGAACAGAGGAGTCAATTTTCACCCTCTATGATCGTCAGTGGAATGAGTCCACACTTACTCCATCGAAAACATACGGGGGTGCAACATGATCTACTTACGCAAAGCTAACGACCGCGGTCACGCTAACCATGGCTGGCTGGATTCCTGGCATACTTTCTCTTTCGCTAACTATTACGACCCGAACTTTATGGGCTTCTCGGCACTGCGCGTCATTAACGATGACGTGATTGACGCCGGTCAGGGCTTCGGTACCCACCCGCACAAAGACATGGAAATCCTGACCTATGTGCTGGAAGGGGCAGTTGAGCACCAGGATAGCATGGGTAACAAAGAGCAGGTGCCTGCTGGTGAGTTTCAGATCATGAGCGCCGGTACCGGTGTTCGTCACTCGGAATACAACCCGAGCAGCACCGAGCGTCTGCGCCTGTATCAAATCTGGATTATGCCGCAGGAAAACGGGATTACTCCGCGCTACGAACAGCGTCGCTTTGATGCAGCGCAGGGCAAACAGCTGGTGCTGTCGCCGGATGCGCGTGAAGGCTCCCTGAAGGTGTATCAGGATATGGAGCTCTACCGCTGGGCGCTGCTGAAAGACGAGCAGTCGGTACATCAGATTGCCGCTGAACGCCGCGTGTGGATCCAGGTTGTTAAGGGCGAAGTGACCATCAACGGGACCAAAGCAACGACCAGCGATGGCCTGGCGATTTGGGATGAGCAGGCTATTTCTGTTCACGCCGACAGCGATAGCGAAATCCTGCTGTTCGATCTGCCGCCGGTCTGAGCCCTTGTTGAACAAGTCTAAATTAATTGCCCAACCTTCCCAAACATCCGGGAAGGTTGGGCTTTGTCCGTGATAAACTGAGAAAATGTCTCCCGTTTATCACAGTCAGGACGATGAAAAAGAAAAGACCCGTACTTCAGGATGTAGCCGATCTTGTCGGCGTGACCAAAATGACGGTCAGTCGCTTTTTACGTAACCCGGAACAGGTTTCCGAGGCTTTGCGTGGCAAGATTGCCGTTGCTCTCGATGAACTGGGTTATATCCCCAATCGTGCGCCTGATATCCTCTCGAATGCGACCAGCCGCGCTATCGGCGTGCTGCTGCCGTCGTTAACCAACCAGGTCTTCTCGGAAGTACTGCGCGGCATTGAAAGCGTCACGGATGCCTTTGGCTATCAAACGATGTTGGCGCACTACGGTTATAAGCCGGAGATGGAAGAGAAACGTCTTGAATCCATGCTCTCCTGGAACATTGATGGCCTGATCCTCACCGAACGCACCCATACCCCCCGCACGCTGAAGATGATCGAAGTGGCCGGCATCCCGGTGGTCGAACTGATGGACAGCCAGTCGCCGTGTCTCGATATCGCCGTGGGTTTTGACAACTTCGACGCCGCACGACAGATGACCGCCGCGATTATTGCCCGCGGCCATCGCCATGTGGCTTATCTTGGTGCGCGCCTCGATGAACGTACTATCATCAAACAGAAGGGCTACGAGCAGGCGATGTTTGATGCTGGCATGACGCCTTACAGCGTGATGGTTGAACAGTCGTCGTCCTACTCATCAGGGATTGAGCTGATGCGTCAGGCGCGGCGGGAATACCCGCAGCTCGACGGTATTTTTTGTACCAACGATGACCTGGCGGTCGGGGCGGCCTTTGAGTGCCAGCGCCTGGGATTAAAAATTCCGGATGATATGGCGATTGCCGGTTTCCACGGCCATGATATTGGTCAGGTGATGGAACCGCGGCTGGCCAGCGTGCTGACCCCGCGTGAGCGCATGGGCCGCATTGGCGCCGAACGTCTGCTGGCCCGTATCCGTGGTGAAACCGTTACGCCTAAGATGTTAGATTTAGGTTTCACATTGTCACCGGGCGGATCTATTTAATCCGACAAGTTTGAAGTAGATCACACATATTCATTTCTGGCACGAATGGTGATTGCTTATCCCTTAGTCCGGCATGACAATGTTACCGATAACAGTTACCCGTAACAATTAATCTGTATGCGAGCCTTCCATGCTGTATTTCTGCAGCTTGTGCGGCCTCGCATATGTGTCCAGTGGGAGGAAGCTTTGAGCACGACTAACCATGATCACCACGTCTATGTCCTGATGGGCGTTTCCGGCAGTGGTAAATCCGCTGTCGCCAGCGAAGTGGCGCATCAACTGCATGCCGCGTTTCTTGATGGCGACTTTCTGCATCCGCGCAGCAATATCAATAAGATGGCCTCCGGTGAGCCGTTAAATGACGACGACCGTACACCGTGGCTCCAGGCGCTGAACGACGCCGCTTTTGCTATGCAGCGCACCAATAAAGTTTCGCTGATTGTCTGCTCCGCATTGAAAAAGAGCTATCGCGACATTCTGCGTAAAGGTAACCCGAACCTGTCGTTTGTCTACCTGAAAGGGGATTTTGACCTGATCGAAAGCCGTCTGAAGGCGCGTAAAGGCCACTTCTTCAAAACCCAGATGCTGGTGACGCAGTTTGAAACGCTGCAGGAGCCAGGTGCAGACGAAGGCGATGTCTTAATCGTCGATATTGATCAATCGCTGGAAGGCGTGGTCGCGAGCACCATTGAGGTGATCAACAAAGGCAGTAACTAGTGAGTACTTTAACGCTTGTTTTAACCGCAGTCGGCTCCGTTTTGCTGCTGCTGTTTTTAGTCATGAAGGCACGTATGCATGCCTTCGTGGCCTTGATGGTGGTTTCTATTGGTGCCGGTCTTTTTTCGGGAATGCCGCTGGATAAGATCGCAGCGACCATGGAAAAAGGGATGGGCGGTACGCTGGGTTTCCTGGCGATTGTCGTGGCGCTTGGTGCGATGTTCGGCAAGATCCTCCATGAGACCGGCGCAGTCGATCAGATAGCCGTGAAGATGTTGAAATCTTTCGGTCACAACCGCGCCCATTATGCGATTGGTCTGGCCGGGCTTATCTGTGCGCTGCCGCTGTTTTTCGAAGTGGCTATCGTACTGCTGATCAGCGTCGCCTTCTCGATGGCGCGCCATACCGGTACCAACCTGGTGAAGCTGGTGATCCCGCTGTTCGCCGGTGTTGCTGCCGCGGCGGCATTCCTGCTGCCAGGACCGGCGCCGATGCTGCTGGCATCACAGATGCACGCCGATTTTGGCTGGATGATTCTGATTGGTCTGTGCGCGGCGATTCCGGGAATGATTATCGCCGGTCCGCTGTGGGGCAACTTTATCAGCCGCTATGTAGAGCTGCATATTCCTGACGATATCAGTGAACCGAGCCTGGGCGAAGGCAAGATGCCGTCATTTGGTTTTAGTCTGTCGCTGATCCTGCTGCCGCTGGTGCTGGTTGGGCTGAAAACCGTCGCTGCACGCTTTGTGCCGGTAGGCTCTACTGCTTATGAATGGTTCGAGTTTATCGGCCATCCGTTCACCGCGATTCTGGTGGCCTGTCTGGTGGCGATTTATGGCCTGGCGGTCCGTCAGGGCATGGCGAAAGACCGGGTCATGGAGATCTGTGGTCACGCGCTGCAGCCGGCGGGGATTATCCTGCTGGTTATCGGGGCGGGCGGCGTCTTTAAACAGGTGCTGGTGGATTCTGGCGTGGGCCCGGCATTGGGTGAAGCCCTGACCGGTATGGGTCTGCCGATTGCCGTGACCTGCTTCGTGCTGGCGGCAGCGGTGCGTATTATTCAGGGTTCTGCGACCGTAGCCTGCTTAACCGCCGTCGGGCTGGTGATGCCGGTGATTGAGCAACTGAACTACAGCGGCGCGCAAATGGCGGCGTTGTCCATCTGTATCGCCGGCGGCTCCATCGTAGTGAGTCACGTCAACGATGCGGGCTTCTGGCTGTTCGGTAAATTTACCGGTGCCACCGAAGCGCAGACGTTAAAAACCTGGACGATGATGGAAACTATCCTCGGTACCACCGGTGCCATCGTCGGTATGATCGCGTTTACGCTGCTGAGCTAAACGTTGGTCACCTCGCCCGGCTGAGCGACGCAAAGCCGGGCGATATTTTCCTCTGATATCCCCCGCCATTTCCTTCCTGCTGAGCGCTGCGAAAAACGTATTAATCCTCGTAAGGCCGCACCAGCTCTGGGTTTGTGCGAACCGTCCAGCCACATGTCAGTCGCGCCATTTCCGGACGATTTCATAACCCAGATCAATAAATCAGCGGCAGAAAATATTCCCTTCCCCGGGCAATATACCGATAATCTTTAGGGTTTCCTGGATGCTGCTGGCAACAGAGGTGGCGTGAATAATAAGCTGCTTTTCTGATTGCCGCGCAATCATTGATTAATTTCACTTGCGACTTTAGCAGCATTTTGTAATGTGAGGGATGATCCAGTAGGAAACTGGCTTGGCACAAACAGCACACATCTCCCAGGAAATACGTTATGAAAAATGTTGGTTTTATCGGCTGGCGCGGAATGGTCGGCTCTGTACTCATGCAACGCATGGTTGAAGAGCGCGATTTCGACGCCATTCGCCCTGTTTTTTTCTCCACCTCTCAGCTGGGGCAGCCTGCTCCTTCCTTCGGTGGTAGCACCGGCGGCACGCTTCAGGATGCATTTGATCTGGAAGCACTGAAAGCGCTGGACATTATTGTGACCTGCCAGGGCGGCGATTATACCAACGATGTATATCCGAAGCTGCGTGAGAGCGGCTGGCAGGGTTACTGGATTGATGCGGCCTCGTCGCTGCGTATGAAAGACGATGCCATCATTATTCTCGATCCGGTTAACCAGGATGTGATTACCGCCGGCCTGAACAACGGCGTGAAAACGTTTGTTGGCGGTAACTGTACCGTCAGCCTGATGCTGATGTCCCTTGGAGGCCTGTTTGCACAGGATCTCGTTGAGTGGGTTAGCGTGGCGACGTATCAGGCAGCTTCCGGCGGCGGCGCGCGCCATATGCGCGAGCTGTTGACCCAGATGGGCCAGCTGCATACCCACGTAGCGGCAGAACTGGCGGATCCGGCTTCAGCGATTCTGGATATTGAACGCAAGGTGACGTCGCTGACGCGCAGCGGCGAGTTGGCAGTCGATAACTTTGGTGTGCCGCTGGCGGGCAGTCTGATCCCGTGGATCGACAAACAGCTGGATAACGGCCAGAGCCGTGAAGAGTGGAAGGGCCAGGCAGAGACTAACAAGATCCTCGCCGCCCCGTCAGTGATTCCGGTTGATGGCCTGTGTGTTCGTGTGGGCGCCCTGCGTTGCCACAGCCAGGCGTTCACCATCAAACTGAAAAAAGATGTCTCTATCCCGACCGTTGAGGAACTGTTGGCGGCGCACAATCCGTGGGCCAAAGTGGTACCTAACGATCGCGATATTACCATGCGCGAGCTGACCCCGGCTGCCGTTACCGGCACCCTGACCACCCCAGTCGGTCGCCTGCGCAAGCTGAATATGGGGCCGGAGTATCTCTCGGCCTTCACTGTCGGAGACCAGCTCCTGTGGGGCGCTGCAGAGCCGCTGCGACGCATGTTGCGCCAGCTGGCTTAATATCCGACTCAACAACGGGAAAGGGGGTGTTTAACACCCCCTTTTTTTTGCGTAATACAAGGAGTAAACGCGGATGTTAGATTTTTTCCAACGGAGGTAAGTCAGCCTTGGCTATGCTTTAAGTAAGGAACGACAACGTTGCCTTACCTGAAGGTGGGACGGAGCAGAAGGATGCACAGAGTGCTGCACCGTTCAGGTCAAAAAAAGTCGTCAGATACAGGAAATGACGGCACTTACAACAGGATGAAACCATGTCTAATCGTATCGATAGAGACGTGATTAATGCGCTTATCTCTGGCCATTTTGCGGATCCTTTTTCCGTGCTTGGCATGCATCAAACGGATGCCGGTCTGGAGGTACGTGCGTTATTACCCGATGCTACTGATGTATGGGTTATTGAGCCGAAAACCGGGCGCAAAGTAGGCAAACTGGAATGCCTCGATTCACGCGGGTTCTTTAGCGGCGTCCTGCCGCGTCGAAAAAATGCCTTTCGCTACCAGCTGGCGGTGACCTGGCATGGTCAACAAAATCTGATTGATGATCCTTACCGTTTTGGCCCGCTGCTGCAGGACCTCGACGTCTGGCTGCTCTCTGAGGGGACCCATCTGCGCCCGTATGAGACGCTGGGCGCGCATGCCGACACGATGGACGGCATCACCGGGACACGTTTCTCCGTCTGGGCGCCGAACGCCCGCCGGGTTTCCGTCGTCGGCCAGTTCAACTACTGGGACGGGCGCCGCCATCCGATGCGCCTGCGGAAAGAGTCCGGTATCTGGGAGCTGTTCATCCCCGGCGCGCATAACGGTCAATTGTATAAATTCGAACTGATCGACGCCCACGGCCATCTGCGGGTGAAATCTGACCCTTATGCCTTTGAAGCTCAGATGCGTCCGGACAGCGCCTCGCTTATCTGCGGGTTGCCGGAAAAGGTCGAACAGCCGGAGGCTCGTCGCCAGGCTAACCAGTTTGATGCGCCGATTTCAATTTATGAAGTTCACCTCGGTTCATGGCGCCGTCATACCGATAACAACTTCTGGCTGAGCTATCGCGAGCTGGCTGACCAGCTGGTGCCGTATGCCAAATGGATGGGCTTTACCCATCTGGAACTTCTGCCGGTTAACGAACATCCGTTTGATGGCAGCTGGGGCTATCAACCCACCGGGCTCTATGCACCAACCCGCCGGTTTGGCACCCGTGAAGATTTCCGCTATTTCCTCAATGCCGCGCATGCCGCTGGCCTGAACGTGATACTGGACTGGGTTCCCGGCCACTTTCCGTCCGATGACTTCGCGCTCGCCTCGTTTGATGGCACCTCGCTGTATGAACACAGCGACCCGCGCGAAGGGTATCACCAGGACTGGAATACGCTGATCTATAACTACGGTCGCCGCGAAGTCAGCAACTTCCTCGTCGGGAATGCGTTGTACTGGATTGAGCGCTTCGGGATCGATGCGTTGCGGGTCGATGCCGTGGCGTCGATGATCTATCGCGACTACAGCCGCAAAGAGGGCGAGTGGGTACCAAACGAGTTTGGCGGTCGGGAGAATCTCGAAGCGATTGAGTTCCTGCGCAATACCAACCGCGTGCTCGGCGAACAGACGCCGGGGGCGGTCACCATGGCGGAAGAGTCCACCGATTTCCCCGGCGTTTCCCGGCCTTCGTCGACCGGCGGCCTCGGTTTCTGGTTCAAATGGAACCTCGGCTGGATGCACGATACCCTTGATTACATGAAGCTCGATCCTGTCCATCGCCGTCATCATCACGACAAGATGACCTTCGGGATGCTCTATAACTACACCGAAAACTTCGTGCTGCCGTTGTCCCACGATGAAGTGGTGCATGGCAAAAAATCGATTCTGGACCGTATGCCAGGTGACGCATGGCAGAAGTTTGCCAACCTGCGCGCCTACTACGGCTGGATGTTTGCCTTCCCGGGCAAAAAGCTGCTGTTTATGGGGAACGAGTTTGCCCAGGGGCGGGAGTGGAACCACGATGGCAGCCTGGACTGGCATCTGCTGGAAGGCGGTGACAACTGGCACCACGGCGTCCAGCGTCTGGTGCGCGATCTGAACCATACCTATCGCCACCATAAAGCGCTCCACGAACTCGATTTTGACCCCTACGGCTTTGAATGGCTGGTGGTGGACGACCACGAACGTTCGGTCTTTGTTTTCGTGCGCCGCGATAAAGCCGGTAACGAGATTATCGTTGCCAGCAACTTCACCCCGGTTCCGCGTCATGACTACCGCTTCGGGATCAATCAGCCTGGACGCTGGCGTGAGGAGCTGAATACCGACTCGATGCACTACCACGGTAGTAATACCGGCAACGGTGGCGTCGTGGAAAGTGATGCTATCGCCAGCCATGGCCGTGAACATTCGCTGTCAATTACGCTACCGCCGCTGGCGACCGTCTGGTTGGTACGGGAGGCACAATGACGATGCTGGCCGCCGGAAAACCCTCACCGTTAGGCGCGAGCTATGATGGAAAGGGCGTGAATTTTACGCTCTTATCCGCCCATGCTGAGCGGGTAGAGCTGTGCGTCTTTGATGCACAGGGTAATGAGCAGCGCTTTGATTTACCCGCGCGCAGCGGGGATATCTGGCACGGCTGGCTGGCGGATGCCGGGCCAGGGTTACGCTACGGCTACCGTGTTCACGGCCCGTGGGACCCGGCGCAAGGGCACCGTTTTAATCCGGCGAAACTGCTGCTCGACCCCTGTTGTCATCGGGTCGAGGGGGGGCTGCCCGATGACGAGCTGCTCCACGGCGGCGACCATACGCCGGATCACCGGGACAGTGCGGCGATTGCGCCGAAGTCGCAGGTGGTGGATCTGCACTACGACTGGCACAACGATGCGCCGCCCCGAACGCCCTGGGGGCAGACGGTCATCTACGAAGCCCATGTGAAAGGGCTGACCTGGCTGCACCCGGCGCTGCCGGAGGCCATTCGCGGCACCTATAAAGCGTTGGGTCATCCGGTGATGATCGACTACTTCACCACTCTTGGGATCACGGCGCTGGAGCTGATGCCTGTGGCGCAGTTCGCCAGTGAACCGCGATTACAGAGAATGGGCCTGAGCAACTATTGGGGCTACAACCCGATGGCGATGTTCGCGCTCGACCCGCGCTACGCCAGCGAACCGGAGCGCGCGCTTGACGAGTTTCGTGATGCGGTGAAAGCGCTGCATGCCGCGGGAATCGAAGTGATCCTCGACGTGGTGCTGAACCATAGCGCGGAAATTGACCTGGAGGGGCCGACCTTCTGTTTTCGCGGAATCGACAACCGTTACTATTATTGGATAAGAGACGACGGGGATTACTACAACTGGACCGGCTGCGGCAACACCCTCAATCTGAGCCAGCCTGGCACCGTGGAGTTTGCCCGTCAGTGCCTGCGCTTTTGGGTCGATGAGTGCCACGTCGACGGCTTCCGTTTCGACCTGGCTTCGGTGATGGGCCGTACCCCGCAATTTCGCCAGGATGCGCCGCTGTTTGAGGCGATTCGCCACGATCCGCAGCTTTCAGCCGTCAAGCTGATTGCCGAACCCTGGGATATTGGTGCCGGGGGGTATCAGGTGGGCAATTTCCCGCCGCTGTTTGCCGAATGGAACGATCATTTCCGTGATGTCGCAAGGCGGTTCTGGCTACATAACAACGTGTCGCTGGGCGAGTTCGCCCGGCGTTTTGCCGCCTCCAGCGATGTTTTTCAGCAAAACGGGCGGCTGCCGGCCGCGGCGGTCAATCTGGTCACCGCCCATGACGGGTTCACTCTCTGCGACTGCGTTTGTTTCAATCAGAAACACAATGAGGCAAACGGTGAAGAGAATCGCGATGGGACTAACAATAACTACAGCAGCAACCATGGTATAGAAGGGTTAGGCGGCAGTCTTGACGTGATGGAACGGCGTCGGGACAGCGTTCATGCCCTGTTGTCCACGCTGCTGTTGGCACAGGGGACGCCGATGCTGCTGGCGGGTGACGAGCATGGTCATAGCCAGCATGGCAATAATAACGCTTATTGTCAGGACAATGCCCTGACCTGGCTTGACTGGCGTCAGGCCAATGGTGGACTGACCGCATTTACCGCCGCGCTCATTCATCTGCGCCGTAGCATACCGGCCTTAACCGGGAATGCGTGGTGGCAGGAAGGGGACGGCAACGTGCTGTGGCTAAACCAGAATGCGCAACCATTAACCGCTGACGAGTGGCAGCATGGCATCCCACGCCTGCAGATTCTACTCTCCGATCGTTGGCTGGTGACGCTGAACGCCACCCCGGAGGTGGCGCCAATGGAATTACCTGAGGGGGAGTGGCACGCCGTTCCTCCTTTCGCCGGAGAGGATAATCCGGTCGTCATAGCTGTCTGGCATGGGCCCGCGCACGGAGTGTGCGTATTTCAAAGGTCGTAAGCCCTGAAGCTTCCGGTTGGACTCGCGGCGGCTGCGCGGTGGGAAGGACGGGAAGACCGGGATGTAAAAAGGAGTTAATCATGGTTAGGCTTGAAAAGAATGACCCATTGATGCTGGCGCGTCAGCTGCCGATCAAAACCGTTGCGTTGATTCTGGCGGGGGGGCGCGGTACCCGGCTTAAGGACTTAACAATCAAGCGTGCAAAACCGGCCGTCCATTTTGGCGGTAAGTTTCGCATCATTGATTTCGCGTTATCTAACTGCATTAACTCAGGTATTCGCCGTATCGGCGTGATCACCCAGTATCAATCCCACACGTTGGTACAACATATTCAACGTGGCTGGTCGTTCTTTAGCGAAGAGATGAACGAATTCGTCGATTTGCTGCCGGCACAGCAGCGTGTGCATGGCGAAAACTGGTATCGCGGCACCGCAGACGCCGTGACGCAGAACCTCGATATCATCCGCCGCTATAAAGCGGAATATGTGGTGATCCTCGCCGGCGACCATATCTACAAGCAAGACTATTCCCGCATGCTGATCGACCATGTCGAAAAAGGGGCGCGCTGCACCGTCGCCTGTATGCCGGTGCCCATCGAAGAGGCATCGGCGTTCGGCGTGATGGCGGTGGATGAGAGCGACAAAATCATCGAGTTCGTCGAGAAACCGGCCAACCCGCCGGCCATGCCGAGCGATGCGAGTAAATCGCTGGCCAGCATGGGGATCTATGTCTTTGATGCGGATTATCTTTATGAGCTGCTGGCGGAAGACGATAACGACGAAAATTCCAGCCACGATTTCGGTAAAGATATTATTCCTAAGATCACCGAAGCTGGCATGGCT
This sequence comes from Klebsiella sp. R390, assembly GCF_051131745.1. Classification (NCBI taxonomy): domain Bacteria; kingdom Pseudomonadati; phylum Pseudomonadota; class Gammaproteobacteria; order Enterobacterales; family Enterobacteriaceae; genus Klebsiella; species Klebsiella sp. R390. The sequence continues at coordinate 3,084,939 of NZ_CP180445.1, forward strand.
TATGCACATCCTTTCCCACTTTCCTGCGTGCAATCTGACCAGGATGCGGAACCGTACTGGCGCGATGTAGGAACGCTGGAGGCCTACTGGAAAGCGAACCTTGACCTGGCTTCGGTGACGCCGGAGCTGGATATGTATGACCAGAACTGGCCGATTCGCACCCATATGGAGTCTCTGCCGCCGGCGAAGTTTGTGCAGGACCGCTCCGGCAGTCACGGCATGACGCTGAACTCCCTGGTATCGGGCGGCTGTATTATCTCCGGCTCCGTGGTGGTGCAGTCGGTGCTGTTCCCGCGCGTGCGCGTGAACTCATTCTGTAACATTGATTCGTCAGTCTTATTGCCAGAAGTATGGGTGGGGCGCTCGTGCCGTCTGCGCCGCTGTGTCATCGATCGTGCCTGTGTCATTCCTGAAGGGATGGTGATCGGTGAACATGCGGAAGAAGATGCGCGTCGGTTCTACCGCTCAGAAGAAGGTATCGTGCTGGTTACGCGTGATATGTTGCGGAAGTTGGGGCATAAACAGGAGCGCTAATGCAGGTCTTACACGTATGTTCGGAGATGTTTCCGCTGTTAAAAACCGGCGGCCTGGCGGATGTCATCGGCGCGCTGCCTGCGGCACAAATCGCGGAAGGTATAGACACGCGTGTGTTGTTACCGGCCTTCCCTGATATCCGTCGTGGAGTGACCGATGCGCAGGTAGTGACGCGCCGGGATACCTTCGCGGGTCGTATGACGCTGCTGTTCGGCCATTTTAACGGCGTGGGGATCTATCTGATCGATGCCCCGCATCTCTACGACCGCCCAGGGAGCCCTTACCACGATACCCATCAGCATGCTTATACCGACAATGTGCTGCGCTTTGCGCTGCTGGGATGGGTCGGCAGCGAAATGGCCAGCGGGCTGGATCCTTTCTGGCGTCCCGATGTTGTGCACGCCCATGACTGGCATGCGGGGCTGACACCCGCCTATCTGGCGGCGCGTGGACACCCGGCGAAATCGGTCTTTACGGTGCATAACCTGGCCTATCAGGGGATGTTCTACTCCTGGCACATGAATGATATCGAACTGCCCTGGTCGTTCTATAACATGCATGGCCTCGAGTTCAACGGGCAGATCTCGTTCCTGAAAGCGGGACTCTATTATGCCGACCACATTACGGCAGTGAGCCCGACCTACGCGCGCGAGATCACCGAGCCGCAATACGCCTACGGCATGGAAGGGCTGCTGCGTCAGCGCCAGCATGAAGGGCGGCTATCGGGGATTCTTAACGGGGTAGACGACCGTATCTGGAACCCGGAAAGCGATCTGCTGCTGGCCGCGCGTTACGATCGTGACCGCCTTGAAGAGAAAGCAGAAAACAAACGCCAGCTGCAGATTGCAATGGGGCTGAAAGTCGATGACAAAGCGCCACTGTTTGCCGTCGTCAGCCGCCTGACCAGCCAGAAAGGGCTGGATTTGGTGCTGGAAGCGCTGCCGGGCCTGCTGGAGCAGGGCGGGCAACTGGCGCTGCTGGGGGCGGGCGATCCGGTACTGCAGGAAGGTTTCCTGGCCGCGGCGGCGGAACATCCAGGGAAAGTTGGCGTGCAGATCGGCTATCACGAAGCCTTCTCCCACCGCATTATGGGCGGTGCCGACGTGATTCTGGTTCCCAGCCGTTTTGAACCCTGCGGCTTAACGCAGCTGTATGGCCTGAAGTACGGCACGTTGCCGTTGGTACGTCGTACCGGCGGCCTGGCGGATACCGTCACCGACAGTTCACTGGAAAACCTCGCCGATGGCGTGGCCAGCGGTTTTGTGTTCGAAGACAGTAATGCACTTTCGCTATTACGGGCCATTCGACGCGCCTTCGTGCTGTGGTCGCGCCCGTCGCTGTGGCGATATGTGCAGCGCCAGGCGATGAATATGGATTTTAGCTGGCAGGTTGCCGCGAACTCCTATCGCGAACTTTATCAACGCTTGATGTAACCACAGGAGTCATTGCGATGAATGTACCCTTTAGCTATGCATCACCCACGCTGAGCGTTGAGGCGTTAAAGCACTCTATTGCCTACAAGCTGATGTTCATCATCGGCAAAGATCCGGCTATCGCCAATAAACATGAGTGGCTCAACGCCACCCTGTTTGCCGTCCGTGACCGTATGGTGGAACGCTGGTTACGCTCCAATCGCGCACAGCTTTCTCAGGAAGTTCGCCAGGTTTACTACCTGTCGATGGAATTCCTGATTGGTCGTACCCTCTCTAACGCGTTGTTGTCACTGGGCATCTACGAGGATGTGAACAATGCGCTGGAAGAGATGGGGCTCAATCTGGAAGAGCTGATTGATGAAGAGAACGACCCCGGCCTCGGTAATGGTGGCCTGGGGCGTCTGGCGGCCTGTTTCCTCGACTCTCTGGCGGCCTTAGGTCTGCCGGGACGGGGCTACGGGATCCGTTATGACTACGGGATGTTTAAGCAAAACATCGTGGACGGGCGGCAGAAAGAGTCACCAGACTACTGGCTGGAGTACGGTAACCCGTGGGAGTTTGAACGCCACAATACGCGTTACAAAGTGCGCTTTGGCGGGCGCATTCAGCAGGAAGGTAAACAATCCCGCTGGGTAGAGACCGAAGAGATCCTTGCGGAAGCGTACGACCAGATTATCCCGGGCTTCGACACCGACGCCACCAATACCCTGCGGCTGTGGAGCGCGCAGGCCAGCAGCGAGATCAACCTTGGTAAATTTAACCAGGGTGACTACTTTGCCGCAGTAGAAGATAAAAACCACTCGGAAAACGTCTCCCGGGTGCTGTACCCGGATGACTCGACCTATTCCGGACGCGAGCTGCGCTTACGTCAGGAGTATTTCCTGGTTTCTGCCACGGTGCAGGATATTCTCAGTCGTCACTATCAGCTGCATAAAACCTACGCCAACCTGGCGGCGAAGATTGCGATTCACCTCAACGATACCCACCCGGTGCTGTCGATTCCGGAACTGATGCGCCTGTTGATTGACGAGCATAAATTCAGCTGGGACGAGGCCTTCGAAGTCACCTGCCAGGTGTTCTCCTACACCAACCATACCCTGATGAGCGAAGCGCTGGAGACCTGGCCTGTCGATATGCTCGGGAAAATCCTGCCGCGACACCTGCAGATTATCTTTGAGATCAACGACTATTTCCTGAAGACGCTGCAGGAGCAGTACCCTAGCGATACCGGGCTGCTGAGCCGTACGTCGATTATCGATGAATCTAACGGTCGTCAGGTGCGCATGGCGTGGCTGGCGGTGGTGATTAGCCATAAAGTGAACGGTGTTTCCGAACTACACTCCCGGCTGATGGTGGAGTCGTTGTTTGCCGACTTCGCGAAAATCTTCCCGATGCGCTTCACGAACGTCACCAACGGCGTGACGCCGCGGCGTTGGCTGGCGCTGGCGAACCCACCGTTATCGAAGGTGCTGGATGAGCACATTGGTCGCACCTGGCGTACCGATCTGAGCCAGTTGAAAGAGCTGGAGCAGCATATTGACTACCCGACGGTGAACCTGGCGGTGCGTCAGGCGAAGCTGGAGAACAAGCAGCGGCTGGCAAACTACATTGCCCAGCATCTGAACGTGGTGGTGAATCCGAAAGCGCTGTTCGATGTGCAAATCAAGCGTATCCACGAGTACAAGCGTCAGCTGATGAACGTGCTGCATGTGATTGCTCGCTACAACCGCATCAAGGCCGATCCTGACGCCGAGTGGGTGCCGCGGGTGAATGTCTTTGCCGGGAAAGCCGCATCGGCCTACTACATGGCGAAGCACATTATTCATCTTATTAACGACGTGGCGGCGGTGGTGAACAACGATCCGCAGATTGGCGATAAGCTGAAAGTGGTGTTTATCCCGAACTACAGCGTCAGCCTGGCGCAGGTGATTATTCCGGCCGCCGATCTTTCAGAACAGATCTCGCTGGCGGGAACCGAAGCTTCCGGGACCAGTAATATGAAATTCGCCCTGAATGGCGCATTGACTATTGGGACCCTGGACGGTGCCAACGTCGAGATGCAGGAGCACGTCGGAGAGGAGAATATCTTTATCTTCGGCAATACCGCAGAAGAGGTGGAGGCGCTGCGCCGGAGCGGCTATAAGCCACGTGAGTTCTACGAGCAGGATCCGGAACTGCATCAGGCGCTGACGCAAATCGGCACCGGTGTGTTTAGTCCTTCAGAGCCGGGGCGCTACCGTGACCTGCTGGATTCGTTGATTAACTTTGGCGACCACTATCAGGTGCTGGCGGATTATCGTAGCTACGTAGATTGCCAGGATAAAGTCGATGAGCTGTATCGTCATCCGGAAGAGTGGACCATGAAAGCGATGCTTAATATCGCCAATATGGGCTATTTCTCCTCCGACCGTACGATTCAGGAGTATGCCGACCATATCTGGCATATCGACCCCGTCCGGCTGTAGCCGTTCGTGCACTAAAACACACGGGGCCAGATGGCCTAATGCTGGTCACTTAAGGTGACCAGCATTTTTTATGGCGTATCGCGGGGCCGGTCGGCTGCTTAAGACGCCAGAGAGAGTTCAGTCTTTCCCACGCGCTGCGCCAGCCATTCAGCGATCCGCGCCTGCTGCTCGTCGTTCAGCCACATTCCCTGTTTCGTCCGACGCCAGATTGCATCGTCAAGGCTGCGTACCCATTCATGCTCGACCAGGTATTTGAGCTCGGCTTCGTAAAACTCATGACCAAAGTCTTCACCCAGATCGTTCAGCGAGGACGCACCTGAGAGGATCAGTTCGCTGTTGCTGCCGTAGGTGCGGGCATAGTGGCGCGCCATGGATTCGCTGATAAAGGCGAAGCGGCGACGGAGTTTCGCTGCGTAATCATCCCGGTCACCGCCGATATCACCGCCGGGTAACACGGCGGTTTTGGTCCACGCCGGACCGATCCCTTTATAGTATGGCGTCAGTTTTTCCAGCGCGTGTTCGGCCAGTTTGCGATAGGTGGTCAGCTTACCGCCAAACACTGACAGCAGCGGCGCCTGACCATTTTCATCATGGATATCAAGAGTGTAATCGCGGGTGATGGCCTGCGGTGAATCCGACTCGTCATCACACAGCGGACGGACGCCGGAGTAGGTCCAGACGATATCGTCACGCGACAGCGTCTTCTTGAAGTGGGCGTTGTAGGCTTTCAGCAGATAGTTTATCTCGTTGTCATCGATCGCCACTTTTTGTGGATCGCCGTTATATTCCACGTCGGTGGTGCCAATGATCGAAAACTCATCCATCCACGGGATGACGAAGACAATACGCTTGTCTTCGTTTTGCAAAATGTAGGCTTGTTTCTGAGTATGCACCCGTGGCACCACGATATGGCTGCCTTTGATCAGGCGGATGCCGTAGGGCGAGCGCAGCTGCATGCCATCATCGAAGAACTGTTTAACCCACGGGCCGGTCGCGTTGACCAGTCCCCGGGCCTGCCAGGTAAATTTCTCGCCGCTATCGATATCCTCGGCTTCCACAATCCACAGACCGTTTTGGCGTTTTGCCGAGATAGCCCGGGTACGAGTACGGACCTCGCCGCCTTTGCGTTCCACCATCTGCGCGTTAGCCAGTACCAGCCGCGCATCGTCGACCCAGCAGTCGGAATATTCGAAACCGCGCACAATTTCAGGTTTAAGCACTGATTCTGCGCCAAATCGCAACCCGGTTGAGCCGGGTAAACTGGTGCGTTTACCGAGATGATCGTACATAAACAGACCTACCCGGATCATCCAGGCCGGACGCAAATGCGGGCGATGGGGCAGGCGAAAGCGCATCGGGAAGGCGAGATGCGGCGCCATTTTTAGCAGCACTTCGCGCTCGGCCAGCGCTTCGCTGACCAGGCGGAATTCGTAGTGTTCAAGGTAGCGCAGCCCGCCGTGAATCAGCTTTGAGCTGGCGCTGGAGGTGGCGCAGGCGAGATCGCGTGCTTCCAGCATCAGGACGGATAAACCACGCCCGGCGGCGTCTGCCGCGATACCGGCACCGTTGATGCCTCCCCCTATCACAATCAGATCTTTGGTTTCCACGTTCGCTACCTCTGGCACTTTCGTTTAAGCTCACAAATGTTCGATATCGCTCAATATAGCAAACAAACGCGCCTTTGGTAACATCAAAAAAACATTTCAGAGTGATGCATGTAACATATTAGTGTTTAATTGCCGTCTGACGGTAAACTAGGCAGTAGAATCATGGCCGGTTACCGCCCGTAAAACCCCCTGCTATATATAGAGAACAGAGCACATGGACCACTTTGAATGTATCAACGTAGAAGAAGCGCACCAGAAACTGCATCAGGCGATGGCGGTGCTGGTGGATATTCGCGACCCGCAGAGCTTTGCGATGGGGCATACGCCGGGCGCGTTTCATCTGACCAACGATACGCTGGGCGCGTTTATGCGCGATAACGACGTTGATACCGCAGTGATGGTGATGTGCTACCACGGCAACAGCAGCAAAGGCGCCGCGCAGTATCTACTGCAGCAGGGCTATGACAAGGTCTACAGTGTGGATGGTGGTTTTGATGCGTGGCATCGTCACTTCCCGGCGGAAGTGGAGCATGGCGCGCTGTAAGCGTCTTGCCCTGGCCAGCCGTCGGCTGGTCGATGCCGTTTTAGGTGCGGCACTCTCTTACTGGCTGATGCCGTCTCAAGGCCATTAGCGCGACGGCCCCGTGGCGTCAGTGGCGTACATCTCCTGCAACTCGACGGGTTTAGTGTATATACTAGCCCCCTTTGTGTGGAATAAGCGACCTGCTGTATGTTAATGATTACCTCTTTTGCTAACCCGCGTGTGGCCCAGGCGTTTGTCGACTATATGGCGACGCAAGGCATTATCCTGACCATTCAGCAGCATGAGCAGAGCGATGTCTGGCTGGCTGATGAGAGCCAGGCCGGGCGGGTGCAGACTGAACTGGCTCGCTTTCTGGAAAACCCGGCTGACCCACGCTATCTGGCGGCCAGCTGGCAGTCCGGACACACCAACAGCGGTCTGCGCTACCAGCGCTTTCCCTTTTTTGCCACCCTGCGCCGTAACGCCGGACCTTTTACGTGGGCGGTGCTGATCGCCTGTATTCTGGTCTTTGTGCTGCAAAATCTTATCGGCGACCAGCCGGTGATGTTGCTGCTGGCCTGGCCGTATGATCCGTCACTGAAATTTGAGGCCTGGCGCTACTTTAGCCATGCTTTCATGCATTTCTCGCTGATGCATATTCTGTTCAACCTGCTATGGTGGTGGTACCTCGGCGGCGCGGTGGAAAAACGCATTGGCACCGGCAAGCTGGTGGTCATCACCGTGATTAGCGCCCTGTTGAGCGGGTTTATCCAGCATCAATATAGCGGCCCCTGGTTTGGCGGTTTGTCCGGCGTAGTCTATGCGCTGATGGGCTATGTCTGGCTGCGGGGCGAGCGGGATCCGCAAAGCGGCATCTATTTACAGCGCGGCCTGATCCTCTTCTCTTTAGTATGGTTAGTGGCTGGATGGTTTGATGTTTTTGGCATGTCGATAGCGAACGGCGCGCACGTGGCAGGGTTGTTGACCGGGCTGGCGATGGCGTTTGTCGATACTCAGCATGTGCGAAAGCGAACATAGCGCCTCTTCACCGGGCTCTCTGTGAAGTGAGTCTTATAATCCCAGGGATATTTCATGAAACAAACACAACGTCATGACGCGATTATCGAGCTGGTAAAAAAACAGGGATATGTCAGTACGGAAGAGCTGGTCGAGCAGTTTGCCGTCAGCCCGCAGACCATTCGTCGTGACCTGAATGACCTCGCTGAACAGAAGATGATCCTGCGTCATCACGGCGGTGCGGCGCTGCCGTCCAGTTCGGTGAACACCTCGTGGCATGACCGAAAAGCCACCCAAACGCAGGAAAAAGAGCGCATTGCCCGTAAAGTGGCAAGCCAAATTCCCGACGGCGCCACGCTGTTTATTGATATCGGCACCACCCCGGAAGCCGTCGCGCACGCGCTGCTGGAGCATAACGATCTGCGTATCGTCACCAATAACCTCAACGTCGCTACCACGCTGATGGTGAAAGAGGACTTCCGCATTATTCTGGCCGGTGGCGAACTGCGCAGCCGTGACGGGGGCATTATCGGCGAAGCGACGCTGGATTTTATCTCCCAGTTCCGCCTGGATTTCGGCATTCTCGGCATCAGTGGCGTTGACAGTGACGGTTCACTGCTGGAGTTTGATTACCATGAGGTGCGGACCAAGCGCGCAATTATTGAAAACTCGCGCCATGTGATGCTGGTGGTGGATCACTCGAAGTTTGGCCGTAACGCGATGGTGAATATGGGCAGCATCAGCATGGTCGATGCAGTCTACACCGATGTGATGCCGCCGGCAGGCGTGCTGAAGGTCATTACCGAGAATAACGTTCAGCTGGAACTGTGCTAAACGGCGTCAGACGCCGTATCCCATCATTTTAAGCAACCGCTGGGCATGCTGAACGGCATCCTGGCGGTGTGCGACCCCCAGCTTCTGATACAGATTACGAATATGGGTTTTAATGGTCGTGGCCGCCACGTCCAGTTCACCCGCGATCTGCTCATTGCTATAGCCGGAGTAGATAAGCCCTAATACCTGCCATTCGCGTTGGGTCAGCGGGCTGGTGCGGATCAGCTCCGGGACTTCCGGGTGGCTCAGCAGGCGCTCGACAAAGCCTTCATCAAAGTGAGCAAATTTATGGCGATGGTGCTGGTTAATATCGCGCAGGATGCGCTGGGCACGGTGCTGTTCCAGCTCCGGCAGGGTATTTAACTGGATAAGCTGACGCAGCTGCTGCGCCATGGCTTCGCCTTCAATCACAAAGTGGTTAATAAACCCGGTACGGTTAGCGAGGGCCAGCGCTTCAAGCAGCACTTTTTGCGCTTCGCCTTTGCGTCCCGCCTGCCAGTACAGTTGGTTGAGCAGCAGCAGGTTGCGGTTGATATCGCTCATCAGGCGCAGCGAACGCGCGTTGTCGTTTAACTCTTCCAGTACCATTTCCGCTGAATCGAAATCGCCCAGCAGGATCTGCGCCCGGGCAATGTTACGCCACTGGCTTTGCAGGAAGTGGTTATTGGCAAATTCTGGTTTTGGCGTCTGGCGCAGCCAGTTGGCCGCCGCGGCTTTGTCGCCAACCATCTGCCAGTAGATCACCCGGACCTTATCCGCGTTCGACACCCAGTCGCTATGGTAGTGACCATTGCCGAGCAGGTTTTCCAGACGGTTGAGGTGGCTGCGGGCGTTATCCAGATCCCCGCGCGCCAGCGAGCACTGGACCATCAAGGCCAGGCATTGCAGCTGCTGTTGCGGCTGATAGGTCGCCAGCACTTCCATCCCGCTACGGGCTGAGGCTTCTGCTTCGTCCAGACGCGCCCATGCCCACAGCAGCTGCGCACGAATACGCAGCAGGAACTCATGCATCGGTAGCTGTTCGAGATGCTGTTCCCGGATCAGCTGGAAGGCTTTTTCCTGAACCTCCCACGCGGCTTGCAGGAAGCCCTGAGCAAACAGAATTTCACTTTGCTGGATCATGCTCCACAGCGCGTAGTGCCAGATATCGTGGCGACGGGCCATCTGTTCCGTCTGCTGCATCACCGCCAGCGATTTGCTCAGCAGACCTTTGCAATGCAGGACTTCACCGTGCACCGAGGTGGCGACGATGCGGCTGTAATAGCTGGCCAACGGCAGCTCGTCGAGGGCGACCATTGCCAGACGCTCAGCCTCTTCCTGATCGCCGGCGTTAATGGCCACCTGCGCGCGCAGGGCGTTGAAATCGCCATGCATGGCGGTATCCAGCTTAATATCCATCTCTTGCTCGGCACGGGCCAGCAGAGTATTGACTTCGCTGTAGCGGTGCTGGCTTTGCATCAGCCAGGCCTGCAACAGAATCAGGCGCGGATTTTCCAGCAGGCTTGACCACGGCAGCGCCGCCAGCGACTGCTCAAGCAGCCCCAGCTCGCTGTGGTTAAACATGCCCCAGGCGTGATTGAGCAGAATATCGCGCAGCATTTTTGCATCGCCGGCCGCCAGTGCATGATGGATAGCTTCGCTTGGGAAGCCGAGCGCCATCCAGCCCTCAGCGGCGGAGCGATGGATTTCAGGGAGTTCGGTTGCCAGTTCCCACTGACAGCGCTGACGCAGGAAGTTGCCGAAAAGAGGGTGATAGCGGAACCATTCACCGGAATCGTCCATCCGCTGCATGAACAGGCCCTGACGTTCAATCTCTTCCAGCTGCATCTGGCCGTTATCTTCACCGGTCACGCGCACGATAAGCGCATCGTTCATTGAACGTAACAGCGAGCTTTTCAGCAGCACATTGCGCGTGCGGGCATCAACATTATCCAGCACTTCATCCACCAGATAATCGGACAGGTGGCTGGCGTTAATGCCGGCCAGACGTCGGGCGGAGTGGTGGGCGGAGGAGTTGTTCTGGCGTGCAGACAGGGCAATCAGCTGCAGTGCAGTTGCCCAGCCGGCGACATCGTCACACAGCCGGCGGCTGTCTTCTGCTTCAATCGGTGACGTCAGGCGACAGTCGAAAAATTGTTTGGCTTCCTGATGGGTAAACGCCAGCTGTTGGCTGCCAATCTCCAGCAGTTGATCGCGGACCCGCAGGTTGGCAATGCCAAGCTGCGGCAGGTTACGCGAGAGCACTACCAGCGTCATATTTTCGGGTTGGTGGCGCAGGAAGAAGCGCATCGCATCATGAATCACCGGGTTGTTGATCAGGTGATAGTCATCAATGATCAGATACAGCGGATGCTGCCAGCTGGCAAGTTCAATAAACAGCTGCGCGAAGAGCGAGGGGAGGCTGGCATACTGGCGCTTCTGCACCATAGCCTCGCTGGCGGCGCAGTGCCCACCGGTAGCCTGCTGAACGGAGGCGATCAGATAACTGGCAAAACGTTCCTGTTGGTTGTCGCCTTCATCGAGCGAGAACCACCCAAGTTCTTTTTTCCCCGCCGCCCACTGTGAGATGAGCGTGGTCTTGCCATAGCCTGCCGGGCTGGTGACCAACACGAGACGGTAATTGTTCGCGCCGGAAAGTTTCGCCAGTAATCGCTCGCGAACCACAGTGTGTTCAAGGCGGACTGGACGACCTAATTTAGACGGAATCAACATAGTTAATCATTTCGCTGTGCAAGAGAGGTTTGCGATTTTTTTTGCGCTTCGTAATTAATGACTATAAAGGTCGACGATTATGAAAATTATTGCAAGTTATGTCCGAATTTTATGCTCTTGAATTTGCACCAGGTCACAAATTCCTAATTAAATCACTCGCATGATAAAACCGGTACCAGTGGGCGTGGAGTCTGGGTTTGATCGCACTTTCAGCGGCAATGAAATGAATTTCACTGCATTTTCTTGTAGTTGCATGTTTTTATTAAATTAATGTCAGCAGATTCTTATAAATAAGCGTTTTGACGTATTGAGCGTCCTGGAAAGGATTATTTTTACACAATGTTTATTTTTATTTGGTGATAATTGCGCAAGGGTATTGGGTTGAGCGCTATGTTGCGCCCTGTAACAGATCTTGTCCCGATCGCGCGGCCTGCATCGTCCCCCGGTGTGGTGATTTATTCAGCAAATTTTTCTCAGAGAGCTACCGTTATAGTGGCCACGATCACACTTTTCGCTCATCCCTGCTGCTCCTCCCTGCCTAATCCCCATCGGGATGAGGACGTCGCTGCAGGAGGTCGGCACACTAACGCCAACGTTTTAGTAAAGGACCCGGATTTCTTATGTCACAGACTTCTTTTAATAAAGATCAGTTTCAGGCTGCACTGACCCGTCAGTGGCAGCACTTTGGCTTACAGTCCGCTTCTGAGATGACGCAGCGTCAGTGGTGGCACGCCGTGAGTGGCGCGCTGGCCGAGCTGTTATCGGCTCAGCCGATCGCGAAACCCGCGAAAGGACAGCGTCACGTCAACTATATCTCGATGGAGTTTTTGATTGGTCGCCTGACCGGCAACAACCTGCTGAACCTCGGCTGGTATCAAGGGGTGAGCGATGAGCTGAAAGCGCACGACATCCACCTGACCGACCTGCTGGAAGAAGAGACCGATCCGGGACTGGGTAACGGCGGCCTGGGTCGTCTGGCAGCCTGTTTCCTCGACTCCATGGCAACCGTCGGCCAGTCGGCAACCGGCTATGGCCTCAATTATCAATACGGTTTGTTCCGCCAGTCTTTCGACGATGGCCAGCAGATTGAAGCACCGGATGACTGGGGGCGTAGCCGCTACCCATGGTTCCGCCATAATGAACAGCTGGACGTACAGGTCGGGCTGGGCGGCAAGGTGAGCAAGAGCGGTGCCTGGCAGCCGGCGTTCGTGATTACCGGTGAAGCCTGGGATCTGCCAGTACTGGGCTATCGTAACAACGTCGCGCAGCCGCTGCGTTTATGGCAGGCGACCCATGCCCATCCGTTTAACCTGACCAAATTCAACGACGGCGATTTCCTGCGTGCCGAGCAGCAGGGTATCGACGCGGCCAAACTGACCAAAGTGCTCTACCCGAACGACAACCACCAGGCAGGGAAAAAGCTGCGTCTGATGCAGCAGTATTTCCAGTGCGCCTGTTCGGTTGCCGATATCCTGCGTCGTCATCATCTGGCAGGCCGCAAGCTGGCCGAGCTGGCGGATTACGAAGTGATCCAGCTTAACGACACGCACCCGACGATCGCCATCCCTGAACTGCTGCGCGTGCTGATCGATGAGCACCAGCTGAGCTGGGACGATGCATGGGCTATTACCAGCAAAACCTTCGCCTATACCAACCACACGCTGATGCCTGAAGCGCTGGAGTGCTGGGACGAGAAGCTGGTCAAAGCGCTGCTGCCGCGTCACATGCAGATCATTAACGAAATCAACAAACAGTTTAAAACTCTGGTGGAGAAAACCTGGCCGGGCGATAAGCAGGTGTGGGCGAAGCTGGCGGTGGTGCATGACAAGCAGGTTCGCATGGCGAACATGTGCGTGGTCAGCGGCTTCGCGGTGAACGGCGTGGCGGCACTGCACTCCGATCTGGTGGTGAAGGATCTGTTCCCGGAATATCACCAGCTGTGGCCGAACAAATTCCATAACGTTACCAACGGCATCACGCCGCGCCGCTGGATTAAACAGTGCAACCCGGCTCTGGCCGCGCTGCTGGATAAGACGCTGAAGAAAGAGTGGGCCAACGACCTCGATCAGCTGATTAACCTTGAAAAATATGCCGATGATGCGGCGTTCCGCAAAACGTATCGTGATATCAAGCTGGCGAACAAAGTCCGTCTGGCAGCGTTCGTTAAGCTGCGTACCGGGATCGAGATTAACCCGCAGGCGATTTTTGATATCCAGATCAAGCGTCTGCATGAGTACAAACGTCAGCACCTCAACCTGCTGAATATCCTGGCGCAGTACAAAGAGATTCGTGAAAACCCGCAGGCAGACCGCGTACCGCGCGTATTCCTGTTTGGCGCAAAAGCTGCACCGGGCTACTACCTGGCGAAGAACATCATTTTCGCCATCAACAAGGTAGCGGAAGCGGTAAATAACGACCCGCTGGTGGGCGATAAGCTGAAAGTGGTGTTCCTGCCGGATTACTGCGTCTCCGCGGCGGAAATGCTGATCCCAGCGGCGGATATCTCTGAGCAGATCTCCACAGCTGGTAAAGAAGCTTCCGGTACCGGCAACATGAAGCTGGCGCTGAACGGCGCATTGACCGTCGGCACTCTGGATGGCGCGAACGTTGAAATCGCTGAACAGGTTGGCGAGGAAAACATCTTTATCTTTGGTAACACCGTCGAAGAAGTGAAAGCGCTGAAGGCAAAAGGTTATGACCCGCTGAAATGGCGTAAGAAAGACAAGCTGCTGGATGCAGTGCTGAAAGAGCTGGAAAGCGGCAAATACAGCGGTGGCGATAAACACGCCTTCGACCAGATGCTGCACAGCCTGCTGAAAGGCGGCGACCCGTACCTGGTACTGGCGGACTTCGAAGCCTATGTCGCGGCGCAGAAGCAGGTGGATGAATTGTACCGTGACCAGGAGGCCTGGACGCGCGCGACCATTCTGAATACTGCGCGTTGCGGTATGTTCAGCTCCGACCGCTCTATCCGCGATTATCAACAACGCATCTGGCAGGCAAAACGCTAAGGACGGGCCTATGGAGACTCAACGCCTTGATAACGCCGCGCTGGCGGCAGGGATAAGCCCTGACTACATCAATGCGCATGGTAAGCCGCAGTCTATTGCTGCGGCGACGAAAAAGCGTCTGCTTGATGCGATGCATCGGACCACGGCTGCCACGAAAGTGGCGGTCGATCCCCTGCCGGTGGTGAAGGTGTTCACCCACGGGAAAAAAATGTCGCTGCCGGTCGCCGGCAGCGGTGAATTCCAGTGGATCCTCACCACCGAAGAGGGGAAGCAGTATCAGGGCAAGGTCAGCGGCGGCGATACGCTGCCGCTGCCGGTTAAGCTCCCGGAAGGCTATCACTCGCTGACGCTCACCCAGGATGGGGAGCGCTGGCACTGTCGGGCGATTGTCGCGCCCGTTCGTTGCTATGAACCTCAGGCGTTGAAAGAGGGCCAAAAGCTGTGGGGTGCCTGCGTGCAGCTCTACACGCTGCGTTCAGAAAACAACTGGGGAGTGGGCGATTTTGGCGATTTACGCGCGATGCTGCCGCAAATCGCTCAGCGTGGCGGGGCGTTTATCGGCCTCAACCCGATTCATGCGCTCTATCCGGCAAATCCGGAAAGCGCCAGCCCATACAGCCCGTCTTCGCGGCGCTGGCTGAACGTTATCTATATCGACGTCAATGCGGTTGATGATTTCCGGCTGAACAAAGAAGCCCAGGCCTGGTGGCACTCACCGGAGACGCAGCAGGCCTTACAGGCGGCGCGTCAGACCGAGGATGTGGATTACACCGCGGTCACCGCGTTGAAAATGACCGCGTTGCGCATGGCCTGGCAGCGTTTTTCTGCTCGTAACGATGAGGCCATGACGGCGTTTCGTCAGTTCGTGCTGCGCGAGGGCGAGAGCCTGTACTGGCAGGCGGCGTTTGACGCGCTGCATGCCTGGCAGGTTCAGCAGGACCCGCTGCGCTGGGGCTGGCCTGCGTGGCCAAAAGCTTACCAGGATATCACCAGCCCGGAAGTGAAAGCCTTCTGCACTGAACATGCTGATGAGGTCAGTTTCTACCTTTGGCTGCAGTGGCTGGCCTGGTCACAGTTTGCCGACTGCTGGCAGACCAGCCAGCGCGATGCGATGCCGATTGGCCTGTACCGCGATCTGGCGGTTGGCGTGGCGGAAGGGGGATCGGAAACCTGGTGTGACCGCGAGCTGTACTGCCTGAAAGCCTCCGTTGGTGCACCGCCGGACATTCTCGGTCCGCTGGGACAGAACTGGGGCCTGCCGCCGATGGATCCGCATATCATCGTCTCCCGGGCGTATGAGCCGTTTATCGAACTGCTGCGGGCGAACATGCAAAACTGCGGCGCGCTACGTATCGACCACGTGATGTCGGTCCTGCGTCTGTGGTGGATCCCGTACGGCGAAACCGCCGACCATGGGGCCTATGTGCAGTATCCGGTGGATGATCTGCTGTCGATTCTGGCGCTGGAGAGTCAGCGCCAGCGCTGCATGGTGATCGGCGAAGACCTCGGTACCGTGCCGGTAGAAATTGTTGGCAAGCTGCGTAAGAGCGGCGTTTATTCCTACAAAGTGCTCTATTTCGAAAATGACCACGAGAAGACTTTCCGCGCGCCGCAGACGTATCCGGTGCAATCAATGGCGGTGGCAACAACGCATGACCTGCCGACGCTGCGCGGCTACTGGGAAAGCGGAGACCTGACGCTGGGTAAATCGTTAGGCCTGTATCCGGATGAAGTGGTACTGCGCGGTCTGTATCAGGATCGCGAGCTGGCGAAGCAGGGGCTGCTTGACGCCCTGCATCAATACGGCTGCCTGCCAAAACGTGCCGGGCATCACGCCTCATTAATGGCGATGAGCTCCACCCTGAATCGCGGAATGCAGCGCTATATTGCCGATAGCAACAGCGCGCTGCTGGGGCTACAGCCGGAAGACTGGCTGGAGATGGCCTCCCCGGTCAATATTCCGGGCACCAGCACCGAGTATCCAAACTGGCGGCGCAAGCTGTCGGTGACCCTTGAGCAGATGTTTGCCGATGACCGGGTGAATAAGCTGATTAAGGATCTGGATAAGCGCCGTAAAGCGGCGGCGAAGAAGAATAAGTAGTATTGCGGTTCCCCGATTGCGGCAGACGCGTCGGGGAAACTGTGCGAAAGGTACCAATAAAAAGGCCGGGTCGCGACATGCTGACCCGGCCTTTTTTCTATCACACTACCTGACTTACACCACCATCCCCAGCAGCAGACAACCCACCAGGCCGCAGACTGAGATAATGGTTTCCAGCATCGACCAGGACTTGATGGTCTCACCGATGGTCAGGTTGAAGTACTCCTTGAACAGCCAGAAGCCCGGGTCGTTGACGTGAGAGAAGATCACGCTACCTGAGCCCACCGCAATCACCATCAGTTCCGGGCTGACGCCGGTGGTGGCGATCAGCGGAGCCGCAATCCCCCCCGCGGTGATGGCCGCGACGGTCGCCGAGCCCAGCGCGATACGCAGCACGGCGGCGATAGACCAGGCCATAAACAGCGGAGACATGTTGGATTCATGCATGATAGAGGCGATGTACTTATCCATGCCGCTATCTACCAGCACCTGTTTGAAGGCGCCGCCGCCGCCGATGATCAGCAGCATCATGGCGATGATTTTAATCGATGAGGTCAGCGTCTCGTTGATCTGATCCATCGAACGGCCGCGGTTCAGGCCAAAGGTGAACAGGGCGATTAAGACCGCGATCAGCGTTGCCATCACCGGGTCGCCAAAGAATTCAGCAACCGGCAGGAAGGCGTGACCTTTTGGCAGCACCATTTCAGCCACGGCGCGCATTGCCATCAGCACCACCGGGACCAACGAAGTCCAGACGCTGACGCCGAAGCCCGGCATCTCTTCTTCGGTGAAGGTTTTCGGGTTGTGCAGGCCTTCCGGAATCGGTTTATCGATGTTTTTCAGGCAACGGGCATAGACCGGACCGGCCAGAATCACGGTTGGGATAGCCAGCAGCGTACCGTACAGTAAGGTTTTACCCATGTCGGCATGGAAGATGGTGGCAATTGCCGTCGGACCCGGGTGCGGAGGCAGGAAACCGTGGGTGACGGAGAGCGCAGCCGCCATCGGGACACCGACATACAGCAGCGGGATACGAGCAGACGCGGCGATGGTAAAGACCAGCGGCAGCATCAGCACAAAGCCCACTTCATAGAACAGTGCGAAGCCGACGGTAAAACCAGTCAGCACGACTGCCCACTGAATGTGCTTTTTGCCAAACTTTGCGATGAGGGTCGTGGCGATACGCTGAGCACCACCACAATCCGCCAGCAGCTTACCGAGCATGGCGCCAAAGCCCATGATCAGCGCAAGACTGCCGAGGGTGCCTCCCACGCCGTTTTTAATGGATACGATGACTTTATCCAGCGGCATACCCTGCATCAGTCCGACGGCGAGAGCCACCAGAACCAGCGCGATAAAACCGTTCATTTTGAAGCGGATCATCAGCAGTAATAACAGGGCAACCCCGATAGCAACGATGACTAATGGCATAATTTACCTGGCCTTTCATTTGTTATGGGTAACGTCAAGTTTCAATCTCTTTTCACTTGCCTCCACGCGGGTGGCAAGCGGTGCGGCGCCATAAAATGGACTATCACTCCTGTAAGAAAGGATAGCTGGCTATTTTTATAGCAGCGGTGCCTGAAACAGATGATACGGGTAACATATGCAGGTTGAGAATCACCCGACGGGGGTAAATTTTAAATATGAGACTTAAGTCATACTCTTTCCCGGGTTTTAGCCGGATAGCTTAGCGGGAAATGCTGTGTGGGGGCGTCAGAAAAGCAGCCCGGCAGGTGAAACACCGCCGGGCGTGATACGCAAGGGGAGACTTAGTAGTAGGAGTGCTCGCCGCGCTGGTGTTCGGTCAGGTCGCGCACGCCTTTCAGCTCCGGGAATTCGTTCAGCAGTTGCTTCTCAATCCCTTCTTTCAGGGTCACATCGACCATGGAGCAGCCGTTACATCCGCCGCCGAACTGCAGGATCGCCAGGCCGTCTTCGGTGATTTCCATCAGCGTAACGCGCCCGCCATGGCCGGCCAGCTGCGGGTTAATCTGCGATTGCAGCATGTACTCCACGCGCTCCATCAGCGGTGCATCGTCGGAGACTTTACGCATCTTGGCGTTCGGCGCCTTCAGCGTCAGCTGAGAACCCAGCTGATCGGTCACGAAGTCAATCTCAGCGTCATCGAGGTATGGCGCGCTGAGTTCGTCGACATAGGCGGTCAGTTGCTCAAACTTCAGCGCCGTGTCGGTGGCTTCCACCGCATCCGGTGGGCAGTAGGAAACGCCGCACTCAGCGTTAGGGGTGCCGGGATTAATCACAAATACGCGAATTTGTGTCCCTTCTTCCTGATTGACCAGCAGTTTGGCAAAGTGCGCTTGTGCAGCATCGGAAATACGGATCATAGCGTTGGCCTAATAGTTGACTATTTTACTGGGTTATAATACGCCCATCAGCAGGGGTCTACAAGGTACGGCATATACACCATACCTGAACCGTCGCGGCGCCGTTTCGCAAAAGCAGGCGGGATATCTCGGCGACGGTGCTTCCGGTTGTGACGACATCATCCACAATGGCGATATGGTGACCCTGAACCGGGATTTCAAGCTGAAAGGCATTTTTCAGGTTGCGTCGGCGTAATCGGGCGGAGAGCTGGTGCTGGGTAGCGGTACGCCGATGGCGCCGTAACGCATCACTATGCCAGGCGCACTGCATCCAGTGCGCCAGCGGGAGACAGAGCAGGTCGCTTTGGTTGAAGCCCCGCCGCCAGTGGCGTCGCTGCCAGAGCGGGACGCTGACGAGACGGTCTGGCCGGGGTAATCCCGCGCTCTGACGCAGACGCAACAGCAGCAGGCGCGCCAGCGCCGGAGCCAGCTCCGGGCGTGCGGTAAACTTCAGTTGATGCACCAGGCGGCTCAGCGGCGCCCGGTAGTCATTGACCGCCACCAGCCGTTGCCACGGCGGCGGTTTTTGCACGCAGCGTCCGCAGGGGAGCAGGCCGGTGATGGCCGGCAGTCCACACTGCGGGCACAGCGGTTGCGGGTGCAGTAATGCACTGGTGCAGCGTGAACAGATCCCCCATCCGCTGAGCGCCAGCGGCATTTGGCATAGCCAGCATAAGCTGTGTGCTGTTAGCATATTTCACCTCATAGTGATGGAAAGAGAACAGTAACTGATGAACGACATCTGGTGGCAAACCACGGGCGAAGGGAATTGTCATCTTGTGCTGCTGCACGGCTGGGGGCTGAATGCCGGAGTATGGGATGGCGTCGTGTCGGAACTGGCCTCGCATTTTACGCTGCATCTGGTCGATCTGCCGGGCTATGGTCGCAGTCGTGGTTTTGGCGCACTGTCGCTGGACGCGATGGCGCAGCTGGTGGTGGAAAAAGCGCCGGAAAGGGCGGTCTGGTTGGGCTGGAGCCTCGGCGGGCTGGTGGCCAGTCAGGTGGCGTTGCAGCATCCTGAGCGGGTACTGGGGCTGGTAACCGTTGCCTCTTCCCCGTGTTTCGGTGCTGATGGCGACTGGCCGGGTATCAAGGCGGAGGTGTTGAGCGGTTTCCAGCAGCAGCTGAGCGAGGATTTTCAGCGCACCGTTGAGCGTTTTCTGGCGCTGCAGACCATGGGCACAGAAAGCGCGCGTCAGGATGCCCGGGCGTTGAAAAGCACGGTGCTGTCGCTGCCGATGCCCTCCACTGAGGTATTGAATGGCGGCCTGGAGATCCTCAAAACCACGGACCTGCGCCAGCCGCTGGCAACGTTAACGATGCCGTTTATCAGGCTGTATGGCCGACTGGATGGCCTGGTTCCGCGCAAAATCGTACCCCTGCTGGATGCCTCATGGCCGCAGAGCGAGTCCCTCGTCTTTGATAAAGCCGCTCATGCGCCGTTTATCTCGCACCCGCAGGCGTTTTGCCAGCCGCTGGTGGCGCTGAAAAACCGCCTGAGCAATTATTTGTAGCCAGCTGTGGCAAAAATCCCGGCCAAAGCAATACTTAGGTTGTCACGGAGAAAATGAATTTCGGTCATCACCGTGTCCTATAAAAACAACCTGATGGAGAGTTAGGCTATGAAACTTATTACGGGTATTGCTGCATCTCTGGTTATTGGATCCCTGTCTTTCGGCGTATTTGCGGCGAAAGAGATTCAAAAAGATGAAGTTGCGTCGATGAATTTGACGAAAGTCGGAAGCATTACCACCTCTAAAACGACATCACCGATGGATGCAAAACGCGATCTGTCGAAGAAAGCAGATGAGCTGGGCGGCAAGTATTTTGTGGTTATTGCCGGTGAGAAAAACGAGAAAACCGTGCACGCTAACGCCGACGTCTACAAATAAGCAAAAAGCGGGTCTCAGGACCCGCTTCGCTTTGATCTTCGCGCCGTCATGGCGCTCAGCGCAGTGCCCACCACTCCCGTAAACAGGCGTTGCCCTCCGGGCAGCTTTTGCAGCTACCGGACAAACAGCTGTCTTTGTCTTCCTTGATGCGCACGACTTTTCCCATCGCTTCCAGACGGCTCAGCATGGCGTCAACCAGCGGCTGCGGCGCATGGAGACGGGCGCTGAGCTGCGTCGCCTCCATACGGCCCTGCAGGGCCAGCATATCGCGGACTTCAATCAGTGACGCCATCATCGTTTCCTAGTGGCAATCCCCTGCCGGACTCTGGCAGCAGGATGATGGCGTTTTGCGCGTGGCCAACAGCGAGACGTCCACCCGGCTACGCGCCCGGCGCAGCAATCCAAAGACCACGACGTTAAACAGGATCACCGACAGGATGCACACCAGGCTATAGCGGGGATGCTGGCTGAAGCTGACGGTCTGGTAGTACAGCGTCGAGAGTGAATAGGCGATGTTCAGCCCCCACAGGATGGAGAATGACATCCAGCCACGGCTGGATTCGCGGGCGATAGCCCCCATCACCGAGATGCACGGAATATAGAGCAGAACGAAAATCAGGTAGCTGTAGGCGGCCGCAGCGCTGCCGAACTTGCTGCCCATCACGCCCATGGCGCCGGTTTCCATTTCACCATCGCCTTTGCTGGCTTCGATAGGGTTAGCCAGCACGCTCAGGCTGAAGGTATCTTTCAGGCTCTGCCACGTCTCGTCTACCGCCGCCAGCAGCTCGTCACCGAGGTGGAACTCCTGCGGGTTAAAGGCTTCATTCTGGATATCTTCCGCGGTGTAGAGCGTGTTCAGCGTCCCGACTACCACCTCTTTGGCCATCGCACCGGTAAACAGCCCGACGGTCGCCTGCCAGTTATCTTCATGCACGCCGATCGGTTTGAAAATCGGGGTGATCACCCGGCTGACCGACGCCAGCGCCGAATCGTTGATGTTGTTCACCAGTTTCCCGTTGAGCGAGAAGCTGTTCAGGGCGCTGAGGAAGATACTGACGATCACGATAACTTTACCCGCGCGCAGTACGAAGCCTTTCAGGCGCTGCCAGGTCTGGATGATCAGGCTCTTGATATGCGGAACGTGATAGACCGGAAGCTCCATCACGAACGGCGAGGCTTCGCCACGCATAATGGTGTGTTTCAGCATCAGGCCGGTCAGAATCGCCATCACAATGCCAAGCAGATACAGCGAGAACACTGCCAGCGCACCGTTCTGACCGAAAAACGCAGCAGCGAAGACGGCGAAGATCGCCAGACGTGCGCCGCAGGACATAAACGGCGCCATCATGATAGTCATCAAGCGTTCACGCGGCGCATCCAGCGTGCGTGCCCCCATCACCGACGGGACGTTACAGCCGAAGCCGACAATCAACGGCACGAAGGATTTGCCCGGCAGACCCAGCGCCTGCATCAGGCGGTCCATAACGAACGCCGCCCGCGCCATATAACCGGAGTCCTCAAGGAAGGAGAGGAACAGGTACATCATGCCAATCTGTGGCACCAGCGGCAGAACGGTATTGATACCGCCGCCAATCCCCTGGGCCAGGAAAACGGTCAGCCAGTCTGGAAGATGCAGGGTGTATCCCAGCCACTGGATGCCGTGGATAAAGATAGCCACGGAACCGGCGTCGAAGAACGGCTGCAGCGCACCGCCGATGTTGATCGCCAGCAGGAACATCAGGTACATGACAAACAGGAACACCGGCAGCCCCAGCACGCGGCTGAGGACGATTTTATCCATCGCGGCGGTAAAGCGGCTCGGCTCGGCGGTCAGGGTGTTGCTGACCGCATCGCAGATGGCGGCGATGCTTTGATAACGGGCATCGGCAATATGTAGCGCCGGATCGTCAATCTCGTTGCTCAGGTTGGCGAGCGCGGCGTCTAATTTATGCTCGGCATTGCCGGCGTATGCGCGGCTGTAAATATCGCCCTCCAGCATCTGCAGACCCAGCCAGCAGCGTTGACGTTCCGGGATGTCCTGCGCCATCTCCTGGGCCAGCAGATTGGCTTCACGCAGCAGCGGCTGCGGATAGTGCACCAGTTCGAGCGCGGTATTTTGCTGGTGGCGATCGACCGCCATTTTTAAGGCTTCAATCCCGCGACCGCGCGTAGAAACCAGCGGGATCACCGGGCAGCCGAGACGGGCTGCGAGTGCATCAACGTCGATGCGGATTTTTTGTTTCTCGGCGATATCCAGCATATTCAGGGCGACGATGCAGGGGAAACCGAGTTCCAGTAACTGGAGCGTCAGGTAGAGGTTACGTTCCAGGTTTGAGGCGTCGACCACGTTAATCAGCATGTCGGCGTCGCCGCTCAGAATATAGTGGCAGGCTATTTGCTCATCCAGAGAGGTTTGCGAAGAGATGGTGGTGAGCGAGTAAGTTCCCGGAAGGTCAACCAGTGTGACCTGGTGGTCCGTGGTGGTAAACGCCCCTTCTTTGCGCTCAACGGTCACCCCGGCCCAGTTGCCTACGCGCTGGCGGGCGCCGGTGAGCTGGTTGAATAAGGTTGTTTTACCGGAATTAGGATTTCCAATTAAACCAATGGTTAATTTTTTCATATTTCAGACTCTAAGTGCCGGGCCGGCGTTATTGTGCAACCGCTTCCAGTTCGATTAAATCGAGATCTTTTTTACGTAATACCAGGCTCACGCGCCGGGTTTCGATATGAACAGGATCGCCAAGCGGTGCGACGCGAACCACACTAAAAGAAGAGCCTGGCAGCATTCCAAGAGACAGCAGTTTCTGACGATAAGCCGGGCTAATATCGCGAGAGAAACCAGTGATTTTCCACGCACTATGAGGAGTGAATTGCATAGGGCCTACTTGTCATCGCTAAGTCAATGAGAATGGATTGCATGCGATAGCCACACCGCGCCGGGGAGCATCGCCAACGGAGAAAATATATACTAACTACGAATGATGATAATGATAATGGTTTTTATCATCAATACATAACCAGTGTAATAATCAACTTAGACCGGCAAATTTGCCTGTTTTTTGATATGACGCAAGGTCTGTGACATAGGGAAAAATAAAGGCAAAGTGAGCCGCTGTTGTTAATGTTTAATTAAGGTTTCATTGGTTAACAAAATGAAATCTTTAGGCGGGGAATATTTACTCATTTAATTAACCGTAATTAACCCGTTATCAGAATATATAAACACTCAGAGATTGCCGACAGCGGAAAAGGGAATGGCGAATGTTGCGGGAATGAAAACGGCCCCTCGTCAGAGCGGCCGGGAAGGCATTAGCGTTTTTTGCCCATCGCCGCAGCCAGCGCGTCCATCATGGCGCTGTTACCGGTAGACGCTGTTTCACGGCCACGAGGTTTCGCCGTTTTCGCTGCCGGGCGGTTACCCTGCGGGCGTTCATTGCCGCCGCTGCGCCGGGCGTTGCTCTCGCCTGGTTGCTCGTCCAGACGCATGGTTAAGGCGATACGCTTACGCTGCAGGTCGACCTCCATCACTTTCACCTGCACGATATCACCGGCTTTGACCACGGTATGCGGGTCTTCGACGAATTTATTCGACAGCGATGAAATATGTACGAGGCCATCCTGGTGAACGCCGATATCGACAAAGGCGCCAAAGTTGGTGACGTTGGTGACCGCCCCTTCAAGCACCATGCCGGGCAGCAGGTCGTTCATGGTCTCGACGCCGTCGGCAAACTTCGCGGTTTTAAACTCCGGACGCGGGTCACGGCCAGGCTTTTCCAGCTCTTTGATGATGTCGGATACCGTTGGCACACCAAACTTGTCATCGGTGAAATCGACGGCTTTCAGGTTGCGCAGTTCGCTGCTGTTGCCCATCAGGTCGTTTAACGCCTGTTGGGTGGCGGCCAGAATGCGTTCCACGATTGGGTAGGCTTCCGGGTGCACGGTAGAGGCATCCAGCGGGTTATCACCGTGGTTGATGCGCAGGAAGCCGGCACACTGTTCAAAGGCTTTTGGCCCGAGGCGGCTCACTTTCAGCAGTTGCTGGCGGTTCTGGAACTGACCGTTTTCATCGCGCCAGGCGACGATATTCTGCGCCATCATCCGGGTCAGGCCGGCTACGCGGGTAAGCAGCGGCACCGACGCGGTGTTCAGGTCTACGCCGACGGCGTTTACGCAGTCTTCGACGACCGCATCCAGCTTACGCGCCAGCTGCGACTGGCTGACATCGTGCTGATACTGGCCCACGCCGATGGATTTCGGGTCGATTTTAACCAGCTCGGCCAGCGGGTCCTGCAGGCGACGGGCGATAGATACCGCACCACGAATGGAGACGTCGAGGTCCGGGAATTCCAGCGCCGCGAGCTCGGAGGCGGAGTAGACGGAGGCGCCCGCTTCGCTAACGATCACCTTCTGCGCGGTAACTTTCGGGAACTGCTGCTGCACGTCGAGGAAGAAACGCTCGGTTTCACGGGAAGCGGTGCCGTTACCGATCGCCACCAGCTCGACGTTGTGTTTTTCGCACAGCGCAGCCACGGCAACCGCCGCTTTGGCGGCCTGCCCGGTGTGCGGGTAGATGGTATCGGTGGCCACCAGTTTACCGGTGCCATCGACAACCGCGACCTTGACCCCGGTACGCAGGCCAGGATCGAGGCCCATGGTGGCGCGCAAACCGGCAGGGGCCGCCATCAGCAGATCGTGCAGGTTGCGGGCGAAGACGTTGATTGCTTCATCTTCCGCGCGTTCACGGACGGTGCCCATCAGCTCGGTTTCGAGGTGCATCAGCACCTTGATACGCCAGGTCCAGCTCACCACGCCTTTACGCCAGCTGTCCGCCGGGGCGTTGTTCAGGCGCAGGCCAAGGTGGTTGATAATAATGAGCTCGCACTGGCTCTCTTTCGGCGGTTCGTCGAACTGGGGGTCGGCATTGAGGGCCAGCTGCAGTATGCCTTCGTTGCGCCCACGGAACATCGCCAGCGCACGGTGTGAAGGGACGGTAGCAATCGGTTCGTGATGGTCAAAGTAGTCGCGGAATTTGGCGCCTTCTTCTTCTTTTCCCGTCACGACGGTGGCGACCAGATGGGCATTTTTCCACAGATAGTCGCGCACTTTTGCCAGCAGCTGGGCGTCTTCGGCGAAACGCTCCATCAGAATATAGCGTGCGCCATCAAGGGCGGCTTTGGTATCGGCGATGCCTTTGTCGGCATCGATAAATCGGGCAGCTTCCGTCTCCGGGTCGTGGGACGGTTCGTTCCACAGCAGGTCTGCCAGCGGCTCCAGTCCAGCCTCAATCGCAATCTGCCCGCGGGTGCGGCGTTTGGGTTTGTAGGGCAGGTAGAGGTCTTCGAGCTCGGTTTTGCTCAGAGTGGTGGTGATGGCTTTTTCCAGCGCGTCGGTCAGTTTGCCCTGTTCACCGATCGATTTGAGAATCGACTGACGGCGGTCTTCCAGTTCACGCAAATAACCGAGACGGGTTTCCAGATTACGCAGCTGCGTGTCATCCAGACCGCCGGTGACTTCTTTACGATAACGTGCAATAAACGGCACGGTATTCCCTTCATCAAGCAGGCGAACGGCAGCTTCTACCTGTTCAGACCTGGCCTGAAGTTCACCCGCAATAATGCGGCAGAGCGAATCATTCATCATGTCTATTTCATCTTGTGGATCGAAAATCAGGGGATAGTTATACGGGCTGGCACGGTAAAATGCCAGTCGCCGCACGAGGGTCTCAGAATGTTCCGGACGCGCTATTTAACATATTCAATCTCGTTCACGTACCAGCTGGCTTCGCCTGCCGGGGTGTTGACCACCGCCAGGTCGCCGACCTCTTTTTTCAACAGCGCGCGGGCCATCGGCGAGTCGATGGAGATGTAGTCTTTGCGCCCGAAGATTTCATCGTAGCCCACGATGCGAAAACGCTTGGTATCGCCGTCGTCGTTTTCGATTTCCACCCACGCGCCGAAGAACACTTTGCCCTCCTGCTGCGGGGAGTAATCGACAATCTTCAGATGTTCCAGACATTTGGTAAGGTAGCGTACCCGGCGGTCAATTTCGCGCAGACGCTTTTTGTTGTACTGGTAATCCGCATTCTCGCTCCGGTCACCGAGGCTGGCAGCCCAGGTCACTTTCTTCGTCACTTCCGGACGTTCTTCACGCCACAAATAGTCCATTTCTTTTTTAAGTTTTTCATACCCTTCACGGGTGATCAGCGGCGTTTTCATTCATCGATCTACCTTCAGGTTACCGGTATTGCACATGGGGATGTGCGGTTGCGCACAATTCGTAGTGCGTAATAATACCGACAGGATAAATAATGTGTCTTATGATTAAATGTATGCTTAAGCTGCTGTTAAATATGCTTTGTAACAATTTAGCCTGGAATATATACCAGATTTAGCTGGTGGGCGAGCCGGGCTTTTTTGAGAATACGCACTGACAAATGCAGTGAACCTTTGGGAGTATAAACAATGCAAGAGAATTATAAGATTCTTGTTGTCGATGATGACATGCGTCTGCGTGCGCTGCTCGAACGTTATCTGACCGAGCAAGGCTTCCAGGTTCGTAGCGTCGCAAACGCTGAACAGATGGATCGTCTGTTAACCCGCGAATCGTTCCACCTTATGGTGCTGGATCTGATGTTACCGGGCGAAGATGGCTTGTCCATTTGTCGTCGTCTGCGTAGCCAGAGCAACCCGATGCCGATCATCATGGTGACGGCGAAAGGGGAAGAAGTTGACCGTATCGTGGGCCTCGAAATCGGTGCTGACGACTACATTCCGAAACCATTTAACCCGCGTGAACTGCTGGCCCGTATCCGTGCCGTGCTCCGCCGCCAGGCGAATGAGCTGCCGGGTGCACCGTCGCAGGAAGAAGCGGTAATCGCTTTCGGCAAGTTTAAGCTGAACCTCGGCACCCGCGAGATGTTCCGTGAAGATGAGCCGATGCCGCTCACCAGCGGCGAGTTTGCGGTGCTGAAAGCGCTGGTCAGCCATCCTCGCGAACCGCTCTCCCGCGACAAGCTGATGAACCTGGCTCGTGGTCGTGAGTACTCGGCGATGGAGCGTTCCATCGACGTGCAAATCTCCCGTCTGCGCCGCATGGTGGAAGAAGATCCGGCCCATCCGCGTTATATCCAGACCGTGTGGGGGCTTGGCTACGTATTTGTACCGGACGGCGCTAAGGCATGAAACGCCTGCGCTTCTCGCCGCGAAGCTCGTTTGCCCGCACCCTGTTGCTGATCGTCACTCTGCTGTTTGTCAGCCTGGTGACGACCTATCTGGTGGTGCTGAACTTTGCGATCCTGCCGAGCCTCCAGCAGTTTAATAAGGTGCTGGCGTACGAAGTGCGTATGCTGATGACCGATAAACTGCAGCTGGAGGACGGTACCCAACTGGTGGTGCCGCCGGCGTTTCGGCGCGAGATTTATCGCGAGCTGGGGATTTCGCTCTACTCCAACGAAGCGGCGGAAGATGCAGGTCTGCGCTGGGCGCAGCATTATGAGTTCTTAAGTCAGCAGATGGCGCACCAGCTAGGTGGGCCAACCGAAGTGCGGGTTGAGGTGAATAAAAGCTCTCCCGTGGTGTGGTTGAAAACCTGGCTGTCACCCAATATCTGGGTGCGCGTACCGCTGACGGAAATCCATCAGGGCGACTTCTCGCCGCTGTTCCGCTATACCCTGGCAATTATGCTGCTGGCGATTGGCGGGGCCTGGCTGTTTATTCGTATTCAGAACCGCCCCTTGGTCGATCTGGAACATGCGGCGTTGCAGGTTGGACGCGGCATTATTCCGCCGCCGCTGCGGGAGTACGGTGCCTCTGAAGTGCGATCGGTGACCCGGGCCTTTAACCATATGGCCGCCGGCGTCAAACAGTTGGCGGACGACCGAACCCTGCTAATGGCTGGCGTCAGTCACGATCTGCGAACGCCGTTGACGCGTATTCGCCTGGCGACGGAGATGATGGGCGAAGAGGACGGTTACCTCGCCGAATCGATTAACAAAGATATCGAAGAGTGTAACGCCATCATTGAGCAGTTCATCGACTACCTGCGTACCGGTCAGGAGATGCCGATGGAGCTGGCGGACCTGAACTCGGTGTTGGGTGAGGTTATCGCGGCGGAGAGCGGTTACGAGCGGGAAATCGCGACTAACCTGCAGGCAGGCGAAATCCCTCTGCGGATCCACCCGCTGTCGATCAAGCGTGCCCTGGCCAATATGGTGGTTAACGCCGCGCGTTATGGTAACGGTTGGATTAAAGTGAGCAGCGGTAGCGAAGCCAACAGCGCGTGGTTCCAGGTCGAGGATGATGGCCCGGGGATCAAGCCGGAGCAGCGCGAACATCTGTTCCAGCCGTTTGTCCGCGGCGACAGCGCCCGAAGCACCAGTGGAACCGGACTGGGGCTGGCGATTGTGCAGCGTATTATTGATAACCATAACGGCCGCCTGGAGATTGGTTCCAGCGAGCGCGGTGGGTTGTTGATTCGTGCGTGGCTGCCGGTGCCGTTCCAGCGTGTACAGGCGCCTACGAAGGCAGGGAAAGAGAGTTAATCTACCCGGGCACGCACCGGCAGGGTGTGAGTCGGTGAGAAACTAAAAAAGCCGGGCATTTGCCCGGCTTTTTCTTTATTTACCGCCTGTTACCGCGGATTAGCGTTTCGGGCCTGCGGCCACCAGCGCTGCGCCTGCCGGCGTGTCAGTGTACTTCTCAAAATTCTCAACGAACAGTTTCGCCAGCTGCTCGGCTTTTTCCTGCCACTGCTCCGGCGACGCGTAGGTATTACGCGGGTCGAGAATATGCGTATCCACACCCGGCAGTGAGGTCGGGATCTGCAGATCAAACATCGGCAGGGTGAAGGTTTCCGCATCGTCCAGCGAACCGTCGAGAATGGCGTCGATAATGGCGCGGGTATCTTTAATCGAGATACGTTTGCCGGTGCCGTTCCAGCCGGTGTTGACCAGGTAGGCCTGGGCGCCGGATGCCTGCATGCGTTTTACCAGCACTTCCGCATACTGCGTCGGGTGCAGCGACAGGAACGCCGCGCCGAAACAGGCCGAGAAGGTCGGCGTTGGCTCGGTCACACCACGCTCGGTGCCTGCCAGCTTGGCGGTAAAGCCGGAGAGGAAGTGGTACTGGGTCTGGTCAGCGGTCAGGCGCGATACCGGCGGCAGTACGCCGAAGGCATCCGCAGTCAGGAAGATGACTTTGGTGGCATGACCCGCTTTAGAGACCGGCTTAACAATGTTTTCGATATGATCGATCGGGTAGGAGACACGGGTGTTCTCGGTTTTCGAACCATCATCGAAATCAATGGTGCCGTCAGCGCGCACGACAACGTTTTCCAGCAGCGCATCGCGGCGGATGGCGTGATAGATATCCGGCTCGGCGGCTTCCGACAGTTTAATGGTTTTGGCGTAGCAACCGCCTTCGAAGTTGAAGACGCCGTCGTCATCCCAGCCGTGCTCGTCATCGCCAATCAGGCGGCGTTTCGGGTCGGTAGACAGGGTGGTTTTGCCGGTGCCGGAAAGCCCGAAGAAGACCGCAACGTCCCCTTTTTCGCCGACGTTGGCGGAGCAGTGCATCGACGCGATGCCCTGCAGCGGCAGCAGGTAGTTCATGATAGAGAACATCCCTTTCTTCATCTCGCCGCCGTACCAGGTCCCGCCGATCAGCTGAATGCGCTCGGTCAGGTTGAAGGCGACGAAGTTCTCAGAGTTCAGACCCTGTTCTTGCCACTGCGGGTTGGTGCATTTCGCGCCGTTCATCACGATAAAGTCTGGCGTAAAGTTAGCCAGCTCTTCTTCGCTTGGGCGGATGAACATGTTTTTGACAAAGTGTGCCTGCCAGGCCACTTCGGTAATAAAACGCACGCTCAGGCGGGTGTCGGCGTTGGCGCCACAGAATGCATCAACGATGAAAAGACGCTTACCTGAAAGCTGGTTGGTGACCAGTCCTTTCAGATGTTGCCAGGTTTCCTGAGACAGCGGTTTGTTGTCATTCTTACCGTTGCCTTTATCTGACCACCATACGGTGTCGCGGGTGGTGTCATCGCGAACGATATATTTATCTTTCGGAGAACGACCGGTGAAAATGCCGGTATCGACAGCGATCGCGCCGAGACTGGTGAGGATACCACGCTCATACCCTTCCAGACTGGGATCGAGTTCCTCTTGATACAATGTTTCGTAGCTTGGGTTGTGGACGATATCCTGGACGTCGTTGATACCATAAGCCTTGAGATCCTGCGGGGTTAAACCATGATTAACGCGCATGTCACTGCTCCTTAGCCATTAAGATATACTGCTTCAAATTGTAGGGGTTCTTTAGGGGTATAGACCGCGACCAGGCTCATAGATTTACGTATCTCGACAAACGCCTTACTTACGAAAAACACGGTGACTCCTGTCACGAAGCGTGCGTGATTATCTCAGGAAAATGGCGATGGGTGGTGATAGATGTTTCTTATTGGTTAAAAAGTAATTAAAGAAACTGCCGAAATGTGAATGTAATCGCTTTCTTGAAAGAAAGTTACGTAACTCTTTCAGTGAAAATCGATTCATCTCGCGAAGGAAAATTTCACGCCAGCGGCGGCGGCGGCAGAAAACCGACACCGGGCCCGCTGGCGGGGAAGAAAATCAGTGAACCTGAGGGTCGGCCGGAGACGCGTTATTGCGGATCTCGGCGATATCCATCGCATTGAAGAGGTAATGACTGCCGCAGTAATCGCAGTGCATATCAATTTCGCCTTCGTCAGCCAGGATGCTGTCGATCTCTTCATCCGGCAGCGTTTTCAGCGCACCGGCGCAGCGCTCGCGAGAACAGGTGCATTTAAATTCCACATTCTGCGGATCGTAAACGGTCACTTCTTCTTCGTGATACAGGCGCCACAGTACGTCGGTCGCAGAGAGGGTGAACAGCTCTTCGGCTTTGATGGTCTCCGTCAGGGTCGCCAGATGCTCAAAGTCTGTCGCTTGTGCATCCTGTGCTGGCATTACCTGCAGTAACATGCCTCCGGCCATCGGTTTACCTTCAAGTTCGCCGGTACGGATGACCAGACGGGTCGGCAGCTGCTCAGAGCGCTGGAAATAATCTTCCAGACAGGCCGCGAGAGTGTCGCCTTCCAGACCGACGACGCCCTGATAGCGCTCGCCTTCATCCGGAGAGATAGTAATGACGAGATAACCATTACCGACCAGCGTTTTCAGATCCGCATTTTCCGGAATATCGCCCTGAACGCGCGCGACGCCGCGCAGCTGCTGTTGGTTGGTGCCGTTAATCACCGCCAGAGATAGCGGCCCGTCGCCCTGCAACTGCACGGTAATATCACCGGCAAATTTCAGCGTTGCGGTCAGCAGGCTGGTGGCAACCAGCAGCTCTGCCAGCACGGTTTTGACCGGCTGCGGATAGCTGTGATTCTCCAGAATCTGCGCCAGGGTTTCTGATACGGTCACCAGTTCACCGCGTACGGCAACGTTTTCAAACAGGTAACGATGTAATTGATCGTGTTGAGTCATAATTATCTCTCTTGCTGGCCACAGTGGCTTCTACGGAAATAGAAGGTTATTCACTGTCACCGTGTTTAAATCTCATCAGGTCGCGGCGTTCTTTCTTGTCCGGACGTCTGTCGGGATGGGGCATGGTCAGCGCGTTCATTTTGCGCGCCAGCGCCGTTTTCTCGCGCTTTTCGATGCTCTCCGCCGTCTCTTCATACAACGAGACGGCTTCGCTGGCGGGCCGGCGCTGTTCCATGATCGCTTTGACGAGTAGCGTGCGGTCGTCATTGCCCTGGCGTAGGGTCAGGATTGCGCCTGGTTCGACGATTTTCCCCGGTTTACTACGCTGCCCGTTGTAGTGCACCTTACCGCCTTCAATCATCTCGCGCGCCAGCGCGCGGGTTTTATAGATGCGGGCCGCCCACAGCCATTTGTCCAGCCTGACGGCGTCGACGGGTTTTTCTTTCATGGCCTCTCCTGTTGGGTCAGGGAAGGGATCAGCCGCCGGTAATCGTTCAACCCAGGGTGGCGAGCATAGCTTTTTTCCGCCAGCCCGGAATCCGGATTGGTGATGCCAAGGCAGTAGCGAATACCGAACTGCGCGGCAGCATCCAGAATGGCCTCGTTATCATCGACAAAGAGCGTTTTACGCGCATCAAAGCCGGTTTCTTCCTCGACCGCACGCCATAAGCGCTGATCCTCTTTCGGATAACCAAATGTGTGGGTGGAAAGCAATAAATCAAGGTGTGCATCGAGGCCGGTATGCTTAAGTTTAACGGCCAGGTTGTGCGGATGGGCGTTGGTCAACAGGATCCGCTGCTTGCCGCTGGCTTTGAGCGCATCAAGAAACGGCACGGTATCTTCACGCAGTGCCGCTCGTGGACCCTGCTCGCTGGTCATCGCACGAATATCCAAATTCAGACGCTCGCTCCAGTAATCAAGACAGTACCAGTTTAGCGTATGCTGAACGGCATGGTACTCCTGGTGCATCGCCTCTTTGGCTTCTGTCAGGCTGAGCCCGCGTGCGGCCCCCCAGGTTTCCGGAACCAGCTTTTGCCAGAAATAGTTGTCGAAGGCGAGGTCGAGCAGCGTGCCATCCATATCCAGCAGAACGGTATCGACCTCCTGCCAGGCAATATCTACGTGCATGGTGAGTCTCCAGCGAGGGGGGAAATGCGCGACAGGGTATCACACCCATCGCGCCGGGAATTACTCTTGATGATCCGTTGAGGGGATGAGGACCGGATTCAGGCAGCTTTCATAGTATTTTTGAATATCTTCCATTCGCTGACGATGGCGCTGGTAGCGACGAATCGTCAGGACCCCGTGCCAGGACATGCAGCCTAACATCGTCAGCAGCAGCAGGGTGGTGCCAAGATAGCGCCACAGGCCTGAGCGGTCGGGAATGCGATGCAGATTAATGTGCTGTGTCCCGTTGGCATCGGTGAACAGATTAGTGACAATTCCTTCGGCGTGGAATGGTGTACGCATCAGCATGCCCGCCAACCGTTGCAGCTCTCCCCACTGTTCATGCGCCGGATAGTCATACAGGCTGGTGGTGGGCCACGGCTGATTGACCAGTTCACTGCCTTCATCGCTGGCGATCACAAAGCCGCCAGGGGCCGGGCTGTTCAGCGCTTGTGCTGCACGCGATGTCTCACGGACGATAAACGGCGCGGTTGACGTGGTAACCAGGTTCTCCAGTGATTCTGCGCTCACCGGACGAAGAAGCACGTTGACGCCATCCAGCTTGCCTGAACTGGCGCGCTTGGTCAGCGCTTCCCAGTTACGGGTATTACCGAGGTTAACCAGGGCATTTTTCAACCGGGTGCAGTCATCTTTGGCTGCGCACAAGTTATTGGTTTTGATTACGATATCGCCAAAGTCGTCCAGCAGTACCATGCCTGATTTCTGGATTGCCGAACGCAGCGCCGGGCTGACGCGGGAATCATCGTCCGGATCAGGGTGCAGCTGGCGCTGCACGGACTGCATCAGCGCGGTGGCTTTACTGACAATGTCGGACTCCGGCAGCGGCAGCGGCGGGGCTTCATTCCAGATGATCTGTGAGCAATCGAAGGGCATGAATGGCGAATTTTCTTTTGCCGTCCAGCTGTCGGGAGAGTGGATATTGCACATCCCAATCCCTTTC
The DNA here is from genome assembly GCF_051131745.1 of Klebsiella sp. R390. NCBI lineage: Bacteria > Pseudomonadati > Pseudomonadota > Gammaproteobacteria > Enterobacterales > Enterobacteriaceae > Klebsiella > Klebsiella sp. R390. Next base: position 3,119,086 of record NZ_CP180445.1, read on the forward strand.
AGCCTGAGCGTATCGCCGATGCGAACCTGCGACTTTTCCATTTGCGCGACGGTGGTGGCTTCAATCGTCTGCGCGCCTTTCAACCACGAGAGGGTGAATTTAAAGGGCATATTCAACGGCACGCTGGCCCACAGCATCATCACCACCAGCAGCGCGCCGCTGGCGATAATGGCGCTGCGCAGCCAGTACTGCAGAGGAAAGTGTTTCACCTCATCGTGCAATGACAGGAAGCGTCCCTGGCGAACAACGTGACGGCTCAGATAAATATCGATATCCGTTTGTTGTCCGAGGTCCTGGGCAATCCAGGGCTGCCAGTGGCGTGGATAAATCAGATCGATAATTCCCAGGGAGATGTTGTTGATCTGCTCCTGGTCATTTTCGCCAAACAGGCCCCAGCGTTTTGGCATCCCACGCAGACAGTGGATCTCCCGAAGCGAGGTCTTACGTGGCGGGGCATAGATACCCCACAGGCCTGCTGCCAGCAACAGCAAGCCGCCGGCCAGCAACCACGGCGTAAATACGTAGGGACTGATCAGACTGAAGTAAAACAGCAGGAACGAGGCGACGATCAGGATGGCTTCACGAAGGCCGTCAGGGCGAATCAGGGCATGTTCTTCCTGGGTTTCCTGACGAATGTTCAGCAGCTCAATTTGCTCGCTCTCTTCCCCGCGTATCGAGGCCTGAGTGGCTGATACCCGCTCAAGCGCAAAGTTGCGATGCTCCTGCGGATAATCGCTGAGCGCGTGACCATTGAGTGCAATGACCAACGGCAGGCTTTCGGTGGGGATCAGCTCAACGCTATTTTCGTCATTAATATATTGTTCCCAGAACGGTGGCAGATGAACTTCAACCGAGTCGAGGAAATAGCGCCATTTGTTCGGTTCGTCAGAGGTAATGCCGTAGCGCGTAATCGCACGGGTGACGGTAAAGACGGTATCGCTCTGCAGCGTTAATGCGAGATTGGCCGGCGCCACGCTGGCTCCGGATGCTGGCGTCTGCTGTGCGCGATTGACACCCTCAAGGTACTTTTCTACCGCCCGCTGTTCATCCGTCGTGATCTTGCGCGTCGTGGCGTCACTAAAGGCATGCAGCAGGGGGAGGCGGCGACGTCTGGCATGCACGCGATACCACCACCCGATGAGCAATGCGCAGATTAGCAGAGCTGTGAAAGAAATCAGAAAGGTGCCCATGCCCATCCCATCATAGTTATTCTTTTCTTACAGGTTCGTCGATTGCATAACACGTTGCGCAAACCTGCAGTTTGCTCGTGGCAGATGTCGTGTAAATACGGGAAAAAATAGTATGCGATACAGCTGCCTGGTAGCTTATCAAAAACGCAAAAAATCAGGAATCAGTAAATTCTCAAAGACATTTCAAACTATTGACTTTTTTATCTTAATCAGCGTCCGTCTGCCTGTATTTAGGTTGCAATTATGTAAATTAGTGGCGAATTGAATTGCCGAAACCGTGGCGCGTATCGCACAATGACTTCTGGAATCACAGCATAGATCGATAACAATGAGCAAATCATTACAAAAACCCACCATTCTTAATGTTGAAACAGTAGCGCGTTCGCGTCTTTTTAACGTTGAAAGTGTGGATCTGGAGTTCAGCAACGGCGTGCGTCGCGTGTATGAACGCATGCGTCCTTCTACGCGTGAAGCCGTGATGATTGTCCCGATTGTTGATGACCACCTCATTCTGATTCGTGAATATGCCGTCGGCACCGAATCCTATGAACTGGGGTTCTCCAAAGGGTTGATTGATCCAGGGGAAACCGTGCTGGAGGCTGCCAACCGCGAGCTGAAAGAAGAAGTCGGTTTTGGCGCCAACCAGCTGACGTTCCTGAAAAAACTCAGCATGGCGCCGTCGTATTTCTCCAGCAAGATGAATATTCTGGTGGCGGAAGACCTGTATCCGGAATCGCTGCCGGGCGATGAGCCGGAGCCGTTACCGCAGGTGCGCTGGCCGATATCGCAACTGATGGCGCTGCTGGATGAAGAAGACTTTAATGAAGCGCGCAACGTCAGTGCGTTGTTCCTGGTCCGCGAATGGTTGCTGGCGCAGGGGCGTTTGTAGTTCGCTAAAGTCAGTTGCCGACCCAAGCAGATACATAAAGAAAAAGCGCCCGCAGGCGCTTTTTTTGTCAGAACAATTCGTGAGTTTCGCCACCGCCATCGGTGATGGTGGTCCCCACTTCATGAACCGCCTGATGAGTAGGCTGTGTGCCTTCGATGAAGTATTCGGCGCGGCTGTTACCCCCGCTCGCGAGCTGCCCGGTGCTTCGGTCGATATTGACCGTCACCACGCCAGGTGGCGGAGTTAACGGCTCTTCTGGTACGCCTTCCAGGACCTGTTTCATAAAGTCATCCCAGGCCGGCTGGGCGCTTTTTGCTCCCCCTTCATAGCCAGAGATCTGATCTTTAATCGCCCCGGAAGCGGTGGTCCGCCCCAGGTCGCGACGGTGATCGTCAAAACCAATCCACACCGAAGTGACGACCCCAGGACCGTAACCCGAGAACCAGGCATCTTTAGAGCTGTTAGTGGTCCCGGTTTTGCCGCCGATATCTTTGCGTTGCAGATCGCGACCGGCACGCCAGCCGGTACCCATCCAGCCCGGCTCACCGAATATGTTCGTGTTCAGCGCGCTTTTAATCAGGAATGCCAGCGGGGTGTTAATCACGTGCGGTGCGTATTCCTGCGTACCGGTTTGCGCAACCAGAGACTGGTTAGCCTGTTCAAGCTGTGGCTGCGGCGGTACCGGGACATTCTGCGCGGTGTCAGAGGTGGCAACATCTTCGACATCTTTATTTTCCAGCACGTTGGATTTCGGTGTATCACCGTAAATCACCGGCACGTCACACTGCGGGCAGGCAATCTTCGGTCGCTCTTCGAAGATCACACCGGCCTGGTCGTTCTCGATTTTGCTGATAAAGAAAGGTGTTACCAGGAAGCCGCCGTTAGCCATCACCGAGTAACCGCGGGCCACCTGCAGTGGCGTAAAGGAAGCGGAACCCAGCGCCAGCGATTCGGTTCGCACGATATTCTGTGCCGGGAAGCCGAAACGCTGCAGATATTCCGCGGCATAATCGACGCCCATAGCGCGCATGGCACGCACCATCACCACGTTTTTCGACTGTCCCAGTCCCTGACGAAGACGGATCGGGCCGGCGTACTGCGGCGGGGAGTTTTTCGGCTGCCAGTCAGAACCGGCGCCGGCATCCCAACGGGAAATCGGTACGTCATTGAGCATGCTTGCCAGGGTCAGGCCTTTATCCATTGCCGCGGTGTAGAGGAACGGCTTGATGTTTGAGCCGACCTGACGCAGCGCCTGGGTCGCGCGGTTAAATTTGCTCTGATTGAAATCGAAACCGCCAACCAACGCAATAATGGCACCGTTTTGCGGGTTGATGGACACCAACGCCGAGTTAACATCCGGAACCTGCGAGAGCGACCAGTTAGTACCTACCTGACGCACCCACACCTGCTGCCCGGCCTGCAGTACGTCGGTCACTTTACGTGGTGTGGCGCCCTGTTGGGTATCGGAGATAAAACGACGCGCCCAGCGGACGGCATCAATATTCAGCGTGACGGCGGTGCCGTTGCCCAATAGTGCGACGGCTTCCTGTGGGTTCGCCGCGGTGATCACCGCAGGCGCCAACGGCCCATATCCCGGAAGACCTTTGAGCGTCGTCAGAATTTTGGCGTTATCCCACGGGGTTTCACCCACTTTCCACAGGACATTTGCCGGGCCGCGGTAGCCGTGGCGCATATCGTAATCCAGCACATTGTTGCGCACTGCTTGCTGGGCCGATTGCTGATTTTTACGCGTAATAGTGGTGTAAACGCGGTAGCCATCTTCATAAGCCTGCTCGCCGTAGCGGCGGACCATTTCCTGGCGGACCATTTCACTCAGATAAGGCGCGGAGAAGGCAATCTCTGGTGCGTGGTAGCGTGCGTCGATGCTTTCGCTACGTGCGCTGTCGTACTGCGCCTGAGTGATATAGCCTTCACTCAACATGCGCGCCAGAACCACGTTACGACGTGCGGTGGCGCGATCCATCGAATAGAGTGGGTTAAAGGTCGACGGGGCTTTAGGCAGGCCGGCGATCACCGCCATTTCGCTCAGCGTCAGCTGATCAACGTTTTTACCAAAGTAGACCTGCGCTGCTGCGCCAACGCCGTAGGCACGGTAGCCGAGATAGATTTTATTCAGGTACAGCTCAAGGATTTCATCTTTATTCAGCAGCTGCTCGATGCGGATCGCCAGGAAGGCTTCTTTAATCTTACGCATCAGGGTCTTCTCCGGACTCAGGAAGAAGTTACGCGCAAGCTGCTGAGTGATGGTACTGGCGCCTTGCGAAGCATGCCCGGAGAACATGGCCACGCTGGCGGCACGGAAGATACCGACGGGGTCAACGCCGTGGTGCTCATAGAAACGGCTGTCTTCGGTGGCAATAAACGCTTTGATCAGTTCAGGCGGCATTTGCTGCAACGTGACAGGAATACGACGTTTTTCGCCATATTGCGCGATCAGCTCGCCATCCGCGCTATAGACCTGCATGGGGATCTGCAAACGCACATCCTTCAGGGTCGCGACGTCGGGGAGTTGCGGCTCAATATATTTATAAAGGCCAAAAACCGAGCCTGCTCCCAGCAGTACGCAACAGACTGCAAGGATCAATAGATACTTTACGAACTTCACCGGAGATTTCCCATTTAGTTTGATTTGGGCAGTTTATAAACAAACGCGCGGTAGTATAAAGGCAAGCCTGGTGCATTGATAGAGTCGAGCCGTAATGGCGGACAAGGAGATCGTAAGCATGGCTTTCACTAACTGGCGAATAGGGATGCATATCCAGCAGGACGAAATCGTGCTTGTAGCGCTGCGCAATGTACGTGCACGCTGGGCGCTATGTCGTTGGTGGCGTATTCCGCTGACACCCGGAACCGTACGTCATGGGATGGTGGTTGACGTTGTCGGCTTGGCACAGCAACTGCGTCACTGGCGGCGAGAGCTGCCGCTGCAACACCAGGTCAGCATTGCCTTTCCGGCCAGCCGAACTCTGCAAAAGCGGCTGCCACGGCCGCAATTGTCCCTCAGCGAAAGTGAACGCGCGCAATGGATAACCAGCGTCATGGCTCAGCAACTGGAAATGCCCGTCGCTTCACTCTGCATCGATTATTCTGCCGCACCGGCAATGACGGAATGGCGGGTGACGGCGGCACAACGTCTGGAGATCGACCTGCTGCGCCAGTTCGCGGCGCGTCTGAAGTTAAGAGTGGCAGAGATTGTGCCGGATGCCAGTGCCCTCAGCGCCTATTTTCCCTGGCTGCCTTCAGGGTCGCATGGTCTGGGGTGGCGTCATGGCCCGAACTGGCTGTGGGCCACGCAAGAGGGCTGGGGCTGTTCGCCTTGCGCTGAAATCGCTTCGTTTGCGCAGCTCGCCCGGCAGATCAACGCCGAATCACTCCAGCACTGTGCTGCTGGTTCCGGCGATGAAACCTGTTTTAACCCCTGGAGTGTGATTCATCGCCTGCAACCCCCGCTGCCGGAGGGTGACGATAGCTTCACCGTGGCGATCGGACTGGCGTTAGGCGGGCGTTAACTATGGCTGCGCTGGTTAATTTTCTACCCTGGCGTGACGTGCGCCGCCGTCAGCGAGTTCGTATTGGGGTGTTGTATGCCATCGGACTGGGGTTGTCGCTGCTGACGATCGCCGTGGCTCAGCGGGTAGCTCATGACGCTGACGAGGCGCTTGTCGTGGTACGCATGGCGGCGGACAACCAACTCTTTGCTGCCCTCAGCCAGCGTGAAAGCCTGCTGTTGGAGCGGCGTCAACAGCGTGAACAACGGCGCCAGCGGCAGCAGAGACGAGCGTTGACCGAGTCCTGGCATCAGCGTTTACAGACCATTGCCGCGCGGCTGCCGCCGCAGGCCTGGTTAACCCGGCTGGAGTATCAGCGTGATGCCCTGACATTGAACGGGATGGCCTTGAACCTGAACGCCGTATCGGGGCTGCAGCAGCTCCTGAGTTCGGTCTCCGGGTTCCAGCCCGCACGGGCTGGTGAAACGCGTCGCGGTGAGCAGGGGTACTGGCAGTTTAGTTTTTCTCTTGCCGGAGAGCACGTCGATGCGCGCGACCATTGAGCACTGGTGGGGGCTGCTTTGTTCCGGGCGTGGCGGCCAGCTGGCGCTGCCATTCGTGCTGGTATTGCTGGTGGCGGGGTATTTCTGGTTCTCGTTATCACCTCCGCCAGTTGAAAGCCATGAGCCTCCTGGTATCCGTCTGCAGTGGCTGCGGCTGATGCCGTTACAGGTCGCTTCGCCGCTGGATAGCGTTGAAGAACGGGGCACGCAGCGTTTTTCTCCGATGACGCTGCCCGGAACTGACAGCAAACTGGTGGCCTGGCGTCCTGTGGGACGAGGAGGAGAGCTGGTGCTGGATGTCCGCTGGCAGGCGGTTCCGCCCCTGTTTTTGTGGCTAGCGCAGTGTGGTATGCGAGTCACGGCATTTTCGCTTCACCCGCACAAGGGATCGTTGCAAATGACACTGGCGCTGGAGGCCGAGCATGAGGATTAACGGATGGTGCCTGCTGTGGCTGCTTCCGTTGCCGGTGCTGGCTGCCGATCGCGATCCGTTTGAGCCGGTGGAAGACCACTGCCAGACGGCGCAGCTGGCGCAATGGCACTACGGCGGCGCAGTGGGTACTGCGCAGCAGAACGTGGGTTACCTGCAGGACCGCACAGGTAAATGGCGCCGCGTGCGCGTGGATGACGCTTTGCCTCCCGGCTGGCTAGTTACTGCGCTGACGGCGGAACGCATTGAAATCACTACCGGGCCAGGATGCGAACCCTTGCATTGGGCGTGGAAGCGAAAGGAGAACGGAATAAATGATGCGATGGATAAGCCTGCTGATTCTGCTGCTGCCAGCACTGGTGGTTACCGCACCCGGAGCGGTAAAAAATGAGCCGCCAGTTTCTTTAATGGTTGATGATGTTCCTGTTGCCCAGGTGCTGCAGACTCTGGCAGAAATGCGGCAAAAAAACCTGATTATCGCGCCGGACGTCAGCGGTTCGCTGTCGCTGCACCTGAAAAATGTTTCCTGGCAGCAGGCGTTACGTTCGGTTATCGATAGCGCCGGGCTGACGCTGAGCCAGCAGGGCACCGTTCTCTATGTACACACGCTGGCCTGGAAAAGCGCCCAGCAGGCGCAGCAGGAGGCGGAACGTGAGAAGCGCTTGTTGAGCTTACCGTTACAACGGCACAGCGTGACTTTGCGCTATGCCGATGCGACGGAGCTGGCGAAGGCCGGGGATAAATTACTCAGCGCGCGTGGCAGCCTGACGGTGGATGCACGCACTAATCGCCTGTTGATGCGCGATGATGCCCGCCATCTTGCGATCCTGAAAGCGTGGGCGCAGGAGATGGATCTCCCGGTTGGTCAGGTCGAACTGGCTGCGCATATTGTGTCCATGAGTGAAACCAGCCTGCGAGAGCTGGGGGTGAAATGGAGCCTGGCCGAGGCCAGCAATACGCCTGGTTTCGGCAAGCTCACAACCTTTAGCAGCCAGCAAGGGGTAAGTAATGCCGATACACGGGCCGGTTTTAATATCGGTCGCATCAGTGGGCGACTGCTGGAGCTCGAACTCTCGGCGCTGGAGCAAAAGCAGCTGGTGGAAATCATCGCCAGCCCTCGCTTGCTGGCTTCCCACATGCAGCCTGCCAGCATTAAACAGGGGAGCGAGATCCCATACCAGGTTTCCCGGGGTGAAAACGGGGCGACATCGGTGGAGTTTAAAGAAGCGGTGTTAGGCATGGAGGTCACGCCGACGGTTTTGCAGCAAAACCGCGTGCGCCTGAAGTTACGGATTAGCGAAAATACGCCGGGTCAGGCCCTGAAACAGGAGAATGGCGAAGTCCTGGCGATCGACAAACAAGAAATTGAAACCCAGGTCGAAGTGAAAAGCGGTGAAACGCTGGCGCTGGGCGGCATATTTTCACAAAAAAAGAAATCAGCCCGGGATGGTATTCCCCTTCTTAGCGATATCCCATTGCTTGGCCAGCTGTTTCGTCACGATGGTAAAGGGAAGGAGCGGCGTGAACTGGTGGTCTTCATCACCCCACGAATTCTGGCAGTGCATTAAGCCCTTTTCTTGCTAAACACGTTTCAGGTGTTTGACGTGAGGACGGATTTAGCATACAAGGGGTACCGATTTGAGAGTCGGGTTCGGCATCAATCTTCTTTTTTGTCCGGTGATTGCAACAAGATCATTCAGGATGCATCAAGGCGGCACGCTGATTTACCCCCAGAATCATAGATAACTATGCACCTGGAGGCGAAAAAGTGCAGCCGACGGCAGGGTAGTTTGAATATTGACTAGTATATTCAGTTGCCAAACCTGCCTGAGTATTGAGATAATTTTCAGTCTGACTCTCGCTCTATTGCATATGAGGTTTCAGTTCATGTCCTGCTGCGCCAGGTAGTTGCGAAGCGGGTTTACCATTAACGAATAGTCTTAGTAGTACCGAAAAAATGGCAGAGAAACGCAATATCTTTCTGGTTGGGCCTATGGGTGCCGGCAAAAGCACTATTGGGCGCCAGTTAGCCCAACAGCTCAATATGGAATTTTACGATTCTGATCAAGAGATTGAGAAACGCACTGGCGCAGATGTAGGCTGGGTTTTCGATGTCGAAGGTGAAGACGGCTTCCGCGACCGTGAAGAAAAGATCATCAATGAGTTGACGGAAAAACAGGGAATTGTGCTGGCGACTGGCGGCGGCTCTGTGAAATCCCGTGAAACGCGTAACCGTCTCTCCGCCCGCGGCGTGGTGGTGTACCTGGAAACAACGATCGAAAAACAGCTTGCCCGTACGCAGCGTGATAAAAAGCGTCCTCTCTTACAAGTTGAAGCGCCGCCTCGCGAAGTTCTTGAAGCGTTGGCCGACGAACGCAACCCACTGTATGAAGAGATTGCTGACGTCACTATCCGTACCGACGATCAAAGCGCAAAAGTCGTGGCAAACCAGATTATTCATATGCTGGAAAGCAATTGATTCTGGCTTAATAAAGAGCGTCAGAGTAAAAGCAACTGAGGTGGACGTCGCGTTATGGAGAGGCTTACTGTAACTCTCGGGGAACGTAGTTACCCGATTACCATCGCGGCTGGTTTGTTTAACGATCCAGCTTCCTTCCAGCCACTGAAATCAGGCGATCAGGTTATGCTGGTCACCAATGAGACTCTGGCGCCGCTTTATTTGGATAACGTTCGCTCCGTGATGGAGCAGGCGGGTGTTAAGGTTGACAGTGTCATTCTCCCTGACGGCGAGCAGTACAAAAGCCTGGCAGTGATGGACACCGTCTTTACCGCCCTGCTGCAAAAACCGCATGGCCGTGATACGACGCTGGTGGCGCTCGGTGGTGGTGTAGTCGGTGATTTAACCGGCTTTGCTGCGGCCAGCTATCAGCGCGGCGTGCGTTTTATCCAGGTTCCAACCACTCTGCTGTCGCAGGTGGACTCCTCGGTCGGTGGTAAAACGGCCGTCAATCATCCCCTCGGTAAAAACATGATTGGTGCCTTCTGGCAGCCGGTTTCCGTGGTCGTCGATCTCAACTGTCTTAAGACGTTGCCGGCTCGCGAGCTCTCTTCCGGACTGGCCGAAGTCATCAAATATGGCATTATCCTGGACCCTGAATTCTTCAGCTGGCTTGAAGACAATATCGACGCGCTGATGGCGCTTGACGAGAAAGCAATGGCGTATTGCATTCGCCGTTGTTGTGAACTGAAAGCCGAAGTTGTCGCCGCTGACGAGCGCGAAACCGGGTTACGTGCTTTACTCAATCTTGGACATACTTTTGGTCATGCTATTGAGGCTGAAATGGGCTACGGTAACTGGCTCCACGGCGAAGCCGTCGCTGCCGGTATGGTGATGGCCGCGCATACGTCCGAACGATTAGGGCAGTTCAGCAAACAGGACACTCAGCGTATCATTACGCTGTTGCAGCGTGCGGGCTTGCCGGTACGTGGACCGCAGGAGATGTCTGCGCAAGCGTATCTGCCCCACATGATGCGTGATAAGAAAGTACTGGCCGGTGAGATGCGGCTGGTACTTCCGCTCGCTATAGGGAAAAGCGAAGTACGCGGTGGAGTGCCGCATGATGTTGTTCTTGGCGCGATTGCTGATACTCAGCTAGCGCAACAATAAGAAGGTCTAGCCGCGCTTGCGCGGCGTTATCATTTCAGGTGACATGCAAAAGTCGTGAGCATAAGCCTTTTAGTGGGGTGTTAAATGGATGAATTAAAACCAGAAGACGATCTGAAAGCCGATCGCAGCGATCGTCGTACTGGTCGTTCCCGTCAATCTTCCGAGCGCGATAGCGATCCGCAGATCAATTTTGATGATGTCGATCTTGATGCGGATGACAGCCGTCCAACACGTGCCAGTAAAGCACGCCGTGAGCGCGATGAAGAAGAGTATGAAGAGGACGTAGAGTCTGAAGAAGACGAAGAGCAGGAAGAGCAGCAGGTAGAGCGCCGTCCGCGTAAGCGTAAGAAAGCGCCCTCCAAGCCAGCGTCTCGCCAGTATATTATGATGGGGGTGGGGATCCTCGTGCTGCTGCTGCTGATTGTTGGCATCGGCTCTGCGCTGAAGTCGCCGTCCTCTTCCAGCGAACAAACCGCATCAGGTGAGAAGAGCATTAACCTTTCAGACGATCAGTCGGGTAATGCTCAGCCAGCCTCTCAGGAGCCGTCTGCTTCTCAGGGTCAGACTGCGGGTACCACTCAGCAGCAGGACGTCTCGCTGCCGCCAATCGCCGCTAACCCGACTCAAGGCCAGACGACCACTGAGCCGCAAGGGCAGCAGCGTGTTGAAGTTCAGGGCGATCTGAACAATGCACTGACTCAGCAACCGGGTCAGATTGACAGCGCAGTGGCCAACTCCACACTGCCGACCGAACCTGCCACCGTTGCTCCGGTACGCAATGGCGCCGCGCCGCGTCAGGCGACAACCGAGCGTCAGACTGCCGCCGCCCAGCGTCCGGTAGAGCGTAAGCATACGGTTATTGAGCCGAAGCCAGTCGCGAAAGCACCGGTTGAAGCGAAGCCAGTACAGCCTAAGCGCGTAGAAAGCACTGCTGCAACCGCCCCGGTGAAAACACCTGCTACCCAGCCGAGCAAGCCTGTTGCAACCGCACAGACTAAACCTGCTCCGGCAACCACGGCGACTGCACCAGCGGCCACTGCAGCAGCCACGACAGCGGCGCCGGCAGCAGTAGCAGCCGGCGGTAAAACTGCGGGTGATGTCAGCTCCATGAAAGCGGCACCGTCTGGCAACTATACTTTGCAACTTAGCTCCTCCTCCAACTACAACAACCTGAATAGCTGGGCGAAGAAAGCGAAGCTGGAAAAATATGTTGTCTACGAGACCACCCGCAACGGTCAACCCTGGTATGTACTGGTTAGCGGCATCTACGCATCGAAAGACGAAGCGAAACGTGCTGTAGCCACTCTGCCAGCGGACGTGCAGGCGAAAAACCCGTGGGCGAAACCGCTGCATCAGGTACAAGCTGACCTGAAATAAGCGCGGTGTAGTCTTAAGCGCAGGGTGCTGTCGGAGCTTTCTCCACAGCCGGAGAATGTGTAATTAGTTAGGCAGCATGAAAAAGAATCGCGCTTTTCTGAAATGGGCAGGGGGGAAATACCCCCTGCTTGACGATATTAAAAAGCATTTGCCGCAAGGCGATTGTCTGATTGAGCCCTTTGTGGGCGCCGGGTCGGTATTTCTTAATACCGACTTTTCTCGTTATATCCTGGCGGACATCAACAGCGATCTGATCGGTCTCTACAACATCGTCAAATTGCAGACTGATGAGTATGTGAGCGCAGCGCGTGACATGTTTACGCCGGAAAATAACGCCGCAGAGCAGTACTATCGGTTCCGCACTGAATTCAACCTGAGCCAGGACCCATTCCGCCGTGCGGTGTTGTTCCTGTACCTCAACCGCCACGGTTACAATGGCCTGTGTCGTTATAACCTGCGCGGTGAATTTAACGTACCGTTCGGCCGTTATAAGAAACCCTATTTCCCGGAAGCTGAGCTGTATCATTTTGCCCAGAAGGCGCAGAATGCGTACTTCTACTGCGAGTCGTATGCCGACAGCATGGCACGCGCGGACGGGTCTTCGGTGGTCTATTGCGATCCGCCGTACGCCCCTTTGTCGTCGACCGCCAATTTTACGGCATACCACACCAGCAGCTTTAATGCCGAGCAGCAGGCGCACCTGGCGCAGCTGGCGGAGAATTTGCTCGAGCAGCGGGTTCCGGTTCTGATTTCCAACCACGATACGGCGCTGACGCGCGAATGGTATCGTCAGGCTAAGCTGCATGTCGTCAAAGTGCGACGCAGCATCAGCAGCAACGGTGGTACACGAAAGAAGGTGGACGAGCTTCTTGCTCTTTACCGTCCGCCCAAGACTAAATAATTTCAAGGAGATGCGGATGAAGCAGTATTTGATTGCCCCTTCGATTCTGTCGGCTGATTTTGCCCGTCTGGGTGAAGATACCGCCAAAGCGTTGGCTGCAGGTGCCGATGTTGTGCACTTTGACGTGATGGACAACCACTACGTGCCGAATCTGACCATCGGCCCTATGGTGCTGAAAGCACTGCGCAATTATGGCATCACCGCCCCGATCGACGTGCATCTGATGGTGAAGCCGGTTGACCGCATCATTCCTGATTTCGCCGCGGCGGGCGCCAGCATCATCACCTTCCACCCGGAAGCGTCTGAACACGTCGACCGCAGCCTGCAGCTCATCAAAGAACATGGCTGTAAAGCCGGTCTGGTGTTTAACCCGGCCACCTCGCTGAGCTACCTCGATTACGTGATGGACAAGCTGGACGTCATCCTGCTGATGTCCGTCAACCCAGGTTTCGGCGGCCAGTCTTTCATCCCACAGACGCTGGATAAACTGCGCGAAGTTCGTCAGCGTATCGATGCCTCGGGCTATGACATTCGCCTGGAAGTCGACGGTGGCGTCAAAGTCAGCAATATCGCGGATATTGCCGCGGCAGGTGCTGATATGTTCGTTGCCGGCTCGGCGATTTTCGATCAGCCGGACTACCAGCAGGTTATTGATCAAATGCGCAGTGAATTAGCAAAGGTTAGTCATGGATAAATTACACGCCATTCGCGGTATTGCCTTCGACCTGGACGGTACGCTGGTAGACAGCGCGCCAGGGTTGACTGCCGCGGTTGATAGCGCGCTTTATGCGCTGGAGTTACCGGTCGCCGGTGAGCCGCGCGTCGTGACCTGGATTGGTAACGGGGCGGATGTTCTGATGGAGCGAGCCCTAAACTGGGCGCGTCAGGAGCGTGCCACTCAGCGCGCCGCAATGGGTAAACCGTCTGTCGATCATGACGATATCCCACAGGCAGAGCAACTGATGGTGCTGCGTAAGCTGTTTGATCGTTACTACGCTGAAGCCGCTGAAGAGGGCAGTTTTCTGTTCCCGGCGGTTGCTGATACCCTTGGTGCTCTGCACGCGAAAGGTTTACCGCTGGCGCTGGTGACCAACAAGCCGACGCCGTTTGTCGCACCGATTCTGGACGCGCTGGATATCGCGAAATACTTTAGCGTCGTCATTGGCGGCGATGATGTGAAGAATAAGAAACCGCATCCGGACCCGCTATTGCTGGTGGCGCAGAAACTGGCGCTGACGCCGGCTGAGCTGTTGTTTGTCGGGGATTCACGCAATGACATTCAGGCCGCGAAAGCGGCGGGCTGCTGTTCCATCGGGCTGACCTACGGCTATAACTACGGCGAGTCGATTGCCCTCAGCGAACCGGACTATATCTTCGACCAATTTAATGAACTCTTGCCCGCTTTCGGGCTACCGAACAGTGAAACTCAGGAATTGAAAAATGACTAAGCCCATCGTTTTTAGTGGCGCACAGCCCTCAGGTGAATTGACCATTGGCAACTACATGGGTGCGCTGCGTCAGTGGGTGAGCATGCAGGATGATTATCACTGCATCTACTGCATCGTGGATTTGCATGCCATCACCGCGCGTCAGGATCCGGAGAAACTGCGTAAAGCGACGCTGGATACGCTGGCGCTTTACCTGGCCTGCGGGATCGATCCTGAGAAAAGCACCATCTTCGTTCAGTCTCACGTGCCGGAGCACGCGCAGCTGGGTTGGGCGCTGAACTGCTACACCTATTTCGGCGAACTCAGCCGTATGACCCAGTTCAAAGATAAATCGGCGCGCTATTCAGAAAACATTAACGCCGGCTTGTTTGACTATCCGGTGCTGATGGCGGCAGATATTCTGCTGTATCAGACCAACCAGGTGCCGGTTGGTGAAGACCAGAAGCAGCACCTGGAGCTAAGCCGCGATATTGCCCAGCGCTTCAACGCCATTTACGGCGACGTGTTTAAAGTGCCTGAGCCGTTTATTCCGAAATCTGGCGCTCGCGTGATGTCGCTGCTTGAGCCGACCAAGAAAATGTCCAAGTCGGACGACAACCGTAATAACGTGATCGGCCTGCTGGAAGACCCGAAATCGGTCGTGAAGAAGATCAAGCGTGCAATGACCGACGGTGACGAGCCGCCTGTTGTGCGCTACGACCAGCAGAATAAAGCCGGTGTTTCCAACCTGCTGGACATTCTCTCTGGGGTAACCGGTCAGAGCATTGCCGAGCTGGAACAGCATTTTGAAGGCAAAATGTATGGTCATCTGAAAGGTGAAGTCGCTGATGCCGTGTCCGGTATGCTGCTGGAGCTGCAGGAGCGTTATAACCGCTTCCGTAACGACGAAGCGTTCCTGAACCAGGTGATGAGAGACGGGGCCGACAAGGCCAGCGCTCGCGCATCTGTGACCCTGAAAGCGGTGTACGAAGCTATTGGCTTTGTCGCTAAGCCGTAATCGGTCAGCGTTCGGCAAACAGAAAAGGGCGGATTATCCCGCCCTTTTGCTTTTCAGGCTATGCCTGAATCAATGATGTGAGAACCAGTTCAGCTTGTCCCGCAGGCTGACGACACGGCCCACGATAATCAGCGCCGGGCTGGCCATTTGCTGTGCCAGAAGATCCAGCTGATCCAGCGTCCCGGAAACCACCTTCTGGCTGACCGCCGTGCCATTCTCCACAATGGCGACCGGCATCTCTGCCGCCATACCGTGGGCAATGAGCTTCTCACGGATAGCCGGTGCCTGATTCAGCCCCATATAAAACACCAGGGTCTGTTTCTCTGCTGCCAGATTTTCCCAGTCCATCTCGCCGTCGGTTTTCAGGTGCCCGGTGACAAGCCGTACGCCCTGGGCGAAATCGCGATGGGTCAGCGGGATGCCGGAATAGGCAGAACAGCCGGAAGCGGCGGTAATTCCCGGTACCACGGAGAAGGGGATCCCGGCGTTACACAGGGTTTCCAGCTCTTCCCCTCCGCGACCGAAAATAAAGGGATCGCCACCTTTCAGACGCACTACGCGACGCCCGTTCTGGGCCTCTCGCAGCAGGATCTGGTTAATCTCTTCCTGCGGCACGCAGTGGTAACCCGCGCGTTTACCGACGAATACCCGGTCGGCGTCGCGGCGTACCAGGTTCATAATGTCGTCGGAGACCAGACGGTCATATACCACAACGTCCGCCTGCTGAATTTGCTGAAGCCCTTTCAGCGTCAGCAGCCCGGCATCGCCCGGCCCGGCGCCCACCAGCACCACTTCGCCACGATGATCCAACGGCTCCGTAAGCAGTTGCTCGGTGGTATCCGCCACGGCCTGACGGTCCTGGTTGGCCAGCGATTGCGCGAGGCGGTCGTTGATAAACAGCTTCTCCCAGAAACGCCGACGTTCGCCGACCGTCGCAAACTGTTTTTTCACCCGCGAACGTAGCTGGCCCGCATAGTGCGCGAGCTGGCCTAAATGGAGTGGTAACAGGGATTCCAGCTTTTCGCGTAGCAGTCGTGCCAGCACCGGCGAGGTGCCGCCAGAGGAGACGGCGACCATCAGCGGTGAACGGTCGATGATCGACGGCATAATAAAGCTGGCCTGCTTCGGCGCATCTACCACGTTACAGAAAATCCGACGGGATTCCGCGGCGTCGCTGACCTGCTGATTGACATCTTCATCGTCGGTGGCGGCAATCGCCAGCCAGCAGGCGTCAAGCAGCGCGGGGTCAAATGGCGCCGTCACCAGCGTCAGCATCTGCGAATCCGCCCACGCCTGGAACTGAGGTGAGAATGCCAGCGCGTTGACCGTTAACCTGGCGCCGGCATCCAGCAGCAGGCGCGCCTTGCGTTCGGCAACATCACCGCCGCCGACCAGTAAACAATCGCGACCGCGCAGCTGACAGAAAATAGGTAAGTGGTCCACGGAACATCCTCGCAGAAAAGCAGTGGGAGAGGGTAAGCGGTCGTAGCATAACAGCAGAGGGTTGACGGAATACACGACTTTTCTAGGGTCTACCGCTTAGTGGTCATAAGAAAAAAATAGGGTTCCCTCCGGGTGGGAGGGAACCGCAGAGCGCTATGCCTTCAGCTGCACATTGCCGTCTTTTACTCGCGCCTCAAAGTGGGCGATGGAATGACTTTCATCTTCCATACACAGGCCGTCGCGCAGGCGGAAACGCTGCTTCTTCAGCGGGCTGGCAACCCACAGCTCGCCTTCGTGTTCGGCAATGATGCCGCGTGACAGCACGCTGGCGTTAAAGAACGGGTCGATATTGCTGATCGCAAACACCCGATCGTCATGGTACGGCCGGAACAGGGCGACCTGCTGCTGGCCCAGCAGCGCGCAGACGCCGGTCGCGGGCAGGATATCGTCAATCTTGCAGATGTTTATCCACTGGCTCATGCGTTTTCCTCCACCAGCGTCACCGGGATACGCTCATACGGCGTGGCCGGGCGATGCTGCTCGCGCTCCGGTACGACCTGTACATTCGGGTCGCGCTGGTTGCTGTTGATAAAGTGTTTGAAGCGGGTCTGCGCCGCCGGGGTGTTGACCGTTTCGGTCCACTCGCAGGCGAAGGCGGCACGCAGACGCGCCAGCTCTTCTTCAAGGTGTGCGTTCAGGCCCAGCTTGTCGTCGATGATGACGCTGCGCAGGTAGTCGATCCCGCCTTCCATGTTATCTAACCATGGTGCGGTACGGGTCAGCTTATCGGCGGTGCGAATGTAGAACATCATGAAACGGTCGAGATAGCTGAGCAGTGTTTCACGATCGAGGTCGGCGGCCAGCAGATCGGCGTGACGCGGTTTCATCCCGCCGTTGCCGCAAACATACAGGTTCCAGCCTTTTTCGGTGGCGATAATCCCTACGTCTTTGCCCTGGGCTTCCGCACATTCACGGGTACAACCGGAGACGCCAAACTTCATTTTGTGCGGCGTGCGGATGCCCTTGTAGCGGTTTTCCAGCTCGACGCCAAAGCCCACGCTGTCACCGACGCCGTAGCGGCACCAGGTGCTGCCGACACAGGTTTTCGCCATTCGCAGCGCTTTGGCATACGCGTGGCCGGTTTCGAAGCCTGCCTCAATCAACTGACGCCAGATTTCCGGCAGGTCATCTTTTTGCGCGCCGAACAAGCCGATGCGCTGTGAACCGGTAATTTTGGTGTAGAGGTTATATTCGCGTGCAATGCGCCCAACGGCGACCAGGCCCTCCGGGGTAATTTCACCGCCGGCGGAGCGTGGGATCACTGAATAGGTACCATCTTTCTGGATGTTGGCGAGGAAGTTATCGTTGGTATCCTGCAGCGGCGTATGCTGCGGCTTGAGAATGTACTCGTTCCAGCAGGATGCCAGCAGGGAACCGACCGTCGGCTTACACACTTCACAGCCGTACCCTTTACCGTGTTTGGCCAGCAGCTCTTCGAAGGTTTTAATGCCTTCAACGCGGATCAGGTGGAACAGTTCCTGGCGGGAGTAGGCGAAGTGTTCGCACAGGTTATGGTTAACTTCGATACCCTGTTTTGCCAGTTCGGCGTTCAGTACCTGCGTTACCAGCGGGATACAGCCACCGCAGCCGGTACCGGCTTTGGTCTCCGCTTTCAGGGCCGCCACGGTATGGCAGCCTTTGTTGATGGCGGCAACCAGCATCCCTTTGGTGACATCGAAGCAGGAGCAGATTTGCGCGCTGTCCGGTAGTTTATCGACGCCAATTGATGGTTTGCCGCTGCCCGCATGGGCCGGCAGGATAAGCGAGTCCGGGTTTTCCGGCAGCTCAATCGCGTTCAGTACCAGCTGCAGCAGGTTGCCGTAGTCGCTGGTATCGCCGACCAGTACTGCGCCAAGCAGGGTTTTATTGTCTTCGCTGACGATCAGGCGTTTATAGACTTCTTTGCTTTCATCGAGATAGACATAGCTACGGGCGCCCGGCGTGCGGCCATGCGCGTCACCGATGCCGCCAACGTCGACGCCAAGCAGTTTCAGTTTGGCGCTGAGATCGGCGCCGGTAAAGGCGTTGCTGTTGCCGAGCAGATGATCGACGGTCACCTGCGCCATCTTATAGCCCGGGGCTACCAGGCCATAGACGCGGTTGTCCCAGCTGGCGCATTCGCCGATAGCATAGATGTCCGGGTCTGATGTCTGGCAGGTATCATTCACGGCGATGCCGCCACGTTGGGCGACCGCCAGACCACACTGGGTCGCCAGCTTGTCGCGTGGACGAATACCGGTGGAGAAGACGATAAAGTCGACCTGCAGTTCGCTACCATCGGCGAACTGCATGGTTTTGCGCGCTTCGCTGCCCTGCTGGAGGATCTCTTTGGTGTTTTTGCTGGTATGGACCTTCACGCCCATGCTTTCGATTTTACGCTTGAGCTGTTCGCCGCCCATGTTGTCCAGCTGCTCGGCCATCAGCATCGGAGCAAACTCAATCACGTGGGTCTCGACGCCGAGGTTCTTCAGGGCGCCAGCGGCTTCGAGGCCCAGCAGGCCGCCGCCGATGACCGCACCGCGTTTGCTGCGGCGGGCGCAGGACTCGATCGCGTTAAGATCTTCAATGGTACGGTAGACGAAGCAGTCCTGAGTTTCCGCGCCTTTGATCGGTGGGATCCACGGATAAGACCCTGTCGCCATGACCAGCTTGTCATAAAAGACGGTGCGTCCCGCGCTGGAGTGAATCACTTTCTCCTGGCGGTTAATCGTGATTGCCCGTTCGCCGATCAACACCTTCACGCCATGTTTTTCGTAAAATCCTTCACGAACCAGCGAGAGTTCTTCCGCGGTGTGGTGGGAGAAGTAAGACGACAGGTGGACACGGTCGTAAGCGATACGGGGTTCTTCACAGAACACGGTAATGTCGAATTGTCCGGCAGGCGCCTTATCAAGAAGCTCTTCGATAAAGCGATGGCCGACCATGCCGTTACCGATAATAGCGATTCTGACTTTGCTCATTTTTGCCTCGATTTCTTTTCTATTACCGCCTACCTTAACGATTCAGCCAGTGCACTTATTGATACAAATCAAGATCGCTCCCGCCTACCACTTAATGGGTATGATCATGATTTTAATGGATTTTTATAAGTTATGGAAAACTCAGGCTTTTCCTTCCTGTTGCTTTTGTGTACAAACTGGAGGTGAGAAAATGTTCATAGCCTGGGTGAATAATCGGCATTATTAACGGGAGTCATCACGATGACAGCAGTTCCACTTTGGTTAATTCAGAACGTACGTCTGCCGGACCGCGATGGGCTATGGCAGATTGCGATAGATAAAGGTTGTTTTGGCGATATCACCCCGATGGGTGATGCGCGTAGCGAAAGTTACGAAGTGCTTAACGCCCGCGGAGGGCTGGCAATCCCGCCGTTTATTGAACCGCATATTCACCTGGATACCACCCAAACCGCCGGTGAACCGAACTGGAACCAGTCCGGAACGCTGTTTGAGGGCATTGAACGCTGGGCCGAGCGCAAGGCGCTGCTGAGCCACGAGGATGTGAAAGCCCGGGCCTGGAAAACCCTGAAGTGGCAAATTGCCAATGGGATCCAGTTCGTTCGTACCCATGTTGACGTCTCTGACCCGACGCTGACCGCCTTAAAGGCGATGCTGGAAGTGAAGCAGGAGGTAGCGCCGTGGGTAGATTTACAGATAGTCGCCTTCCCCCAGGAGGGGATTTTATCCTACCCCAATGGAGAGGCGCTGCTGGAAGAGGCACTGCGGCTCGGGGCCGATGTGGTGGGCGCCATTCCGCACTTTGAGTTTACTCGCGAGTACGGTGTCGAATCGCTGCATATTGCGTTCCGTCTGGCGCAGCAGTATCAGCGGCCGCTGGATATTCACTGCGATGAAATCGATGATGAGCAGTCGCGGTTTGTCGAAACCGTTGCCGCTCTGGCGTTAAAAGAGGGGATTGGTCACCGGGTTACTGCCAGCCATACCACCGCGATGCACTCCTACAACGGCGCCTATACCTCACGGCTGTTCCGCCTGCTGAAGCTTTCGGGTATCAACTTCGTGGCTAACCCGCTGGTGAACATTCACCTCCAGGGACGGTTTGATGATTATCCGAAGCGCCGCGGTATTACCCGGGTGAAGGAGTTGATGGCGGCGGGCATTAACGTCTGCTTTGGTCACGATGATGTATTTGACCCGTGGTATCCGCTCGGCACCGGCAACATGCTGCAGGTGCTGCATATGGGGTTACATGTCTGTCAGCTGATGGGCTATCAGCAGATTAACGACGGGCTGAAGCTTATCACCGACAACAGCGCCCGCACCTTCGGCCTGCAGGATTACGGCATTGTCCCGGGGAATCCGGCCAACCTGATTATTCTGCCGGCAGAGAATGGTTTTGAGGCGGTGCGTTGTCAGGTACCGGTCCGCTGGTCGATCCGCCAGGGTCGGGTGATTGCCACGACGCAGTTGGCACAGACCTGGATCCAGACTGACAGAGGAGGAGAGGAGCTGTTCTTTACCAGAAACAGCCCCTTCGCGGATGCTAAGGGGCCGACGGCTTAAAGGCTTAGTGAGACGCCGCTGCCGTGTTGTGCTGACGGTGGCGGGAGACGAACCCGAGAATCAGGCACATCACAAAGACCACGGCGTAGAGGCCGTTAGCGGTGTGCAGCGCAGCCAGTGGGCCGCTGGCTGCCACAATCGGGCCAGTCACAACGAAGGTCAGCATGGTGCCGATGGTGCCGCAGGTCAGGACGAAGTTCACCAGCTTCGGCGATGCCACTTTGGTCTGCAGCGAACCCAGGGTGATGAGCGAGGTGTAAATCGCGCTGGAGAAGAAGCCCAGGGTCAGGATAAACCACGGCATGTGCTCCGGCGAACCGTTGATGAACAGATACATCAGCACCGTTGCCAGGCCCGCCAGAACGGTGAGGATCCGCTGAAGGTCGAAGAAGCGCAGGATAAAGCTGAATGACCACATACCAATCATGTAAGACATCCAGAAATCACTGACCAGTTGACCGCCATCGGCAAGGCTCATACCCAGCGTCTTCGCGTATTCAGGAACCCAGGAGATAAAGCCCAACTGACCAAGGATATAGCACAGCGCCGCGATAGCGAGGAACAGCACGCCGATGCCCCACTTTTCTTTGACCACGGGCTGACTGTCCTGCTGTGCTTTTTTACCGAGAACCGGGAATTCACAGCCGAAAGTCAGAATAAAGATCGCCACGTAGACCAGACCAATGCAGGCGTACACCCAGTACCACTCAATGCTACGAGCCAGCAGGAATGCTGCGACCATCGGGAAAATCATCCCCGCCATGCTGAAGAAGGAGTCGGTAAACAGCAGGCGCGCACCGCGCTGGCGGCCTTCATACATGTGGGTGATCAGGAAGGTACCGATCGACATGGTAATCCCGCTGACCAGACCCAGTACGAACATCGAGGCGGAAAATAGCGCCAGGCTGTGGCTGTACATCAGCCCGGCCACGGCCAGTACCATCAGGATAAAGCCAAAACGGAGCTGAGTTTTCAGCGGGACAATTTCCATCAGCCAGGCGTTCAGGAAGATAGAGATCAGGATACCGGCGTTGAGGAAAGTAAAAGTGTTACTCATACTGGAAACCGGCAGGTGGAAATAATCGGCGATATTTCCCATCACCATTCCGGTGACGATCACCAACGCACCGGTAAGGGCGTAGGAGAAGAAGCTGATCCATGTGAGCTTGATACGGTTGCTGTTAGTCATGACTGGCCTGTGAATAGAAATGTAAAACGCATTGACTGCGCGATGGCGAACAGATTTTATTCGTTCGCGTGATGTAAGCAAACGTTTATTATGTAATGCACTCTTTTTTGCATTGATTAGTGTGATGTCGATCGTCTTTGTAGGCCGTGTTGGTTAATGCGTGTGTCGTAACAACTATTTCAGCTACGTAAAATTAGGTAAAACGCTGGCCCAGGATGCAAAGGCTCTTTAGAATCAAAGCACTCGCTTTTTATTCTGCTCCGTTAAGGAATTCCCATGTTCAAATCAACTCTGGCGGCGGTGGTTGCCGTTGTCGCCATTTCAGCTTTCTCTCCGGCTATGGCTGCGAAGGGCGATCCTCATGTATTGCTGACGACCTCCGCGGGAAATATTGAGCTGGAGTTAAATAGCCAGAAAGCACCGATTTCCGTGGATAACTTCCTGAAATACGTGAACAGCGGTTTCTATAACAACACCACTTTCCACCGCGTAATTCCGGGCTTCATGGTGCAGGGCGGTGGCTTTAACGAACAGATGCAGCAAAAGCAGCCGAATCCGCCGATTAAAAACGAAGCCGATAACGGTCTGCGCAACACCCGCGGCACCATCGCGATGGCCCGTACCGCCGACCAGGATAGCGCGACCAGCCAGTTCTTCATCAATATCGCTGACAATGCTTTCCTTGACCACGGACAGCGTGATTTTGGCTACGCGGTCTTCGGTAAAGTGGTGAAAGGCATGGACGTGGCGGATAAGATTTCTCAGGTGCAGACCCACAACGTCGGGCCGTACCAGAATGTTCCGTCTAAACCCGTCGTCATCCTCTCCGCGAAAGTCCTGCCGTAAGCTTTTCTTCCCGCGCGGGTTATGATCGCCCGCGCCTTATCGCCCGTTCTGTATCAGCGGAAAGGGCGATTCCGACCCTTCTGCACGGATGTTGCGCAAAGTGATAAGCGCAGCAGCATAATCTGAGTAGAATAGCCCGGTTTTGTTTTTTCCGGAGCCACCATGATCCTGCTTATCGATAACTATGATTCTTTCACCTGGAACCTGTACCAGTATTTTTGCGAGCTGGGGGCGGAGGTGCTGGTCAAGCGCAATGATGAGTTGACGCTTGAGGAGATTGCGGCGCTGGCGCCGGAGAAAATTGTTATCTCGCCCGGGCCCTGTACGCCGAATGAGTCCGGCATCTCGCTGGCGGTTATCGCGCATTATGCCGGCCGGGTTCCGCTGCTGGGGGTTTGCCTGGGCCATCAGGCGATTGCACAGGTCTTTGGGGCCACCATCGTCCGCGCTGCCACCGTTATGCACGGCAAAACCTCGCCTATCCAGCACAACGGCACCGGGGTCTTCCTGGGGCTGAATAATCCGCTGGTGGTCACCCGCTATCACTCTTTGCTCATTGACCCTGCGACCCTTCCCGCCTGCTTTGAGGTCACGGCGCGTAGCGAGAGCGGAGAAATTATGGGGATTCGCCACCGCGAGTGGGATCTCGAAGGGGTGCAGTTCCACCCGGAGAGTATTCTCAGCGAGCAAGGGCATCAGCTGCTGGCAAACTTTCTCAATCGATAATTTATGCCTTTCATACCTCCAGGCTAGCGCTTAGTCGCTTAACTTCACAACGCGAATTATTTTAGCTATACAGTTGCCATTGATTGATTTTTTATGCATATTTTGTGATTAGATTATCACAATAATGATTGCGTAACGAAGAAGGATGGCATGACATGGCAACTGAGCAACCGGTAATTACCCGCGCCACATTCGATGAAGTTATTCTGCCAATTTATGCACCTGCGGAATTCATCCCGGTAAAGGGTAAAGGTAGCCGCGTATGGGATCAACAGGGTAAAGAGTACGTTGATTTTGCCGGTGGGATTGCGGTGACGGCGTTAGGTCATTGTCATCCGGCGCTGGTGGCGGCGCTGCAGCAGCAGGGCGAAACCCTGTGGCACACCAGCAACGTCTTTACCAACGAACCGGCGCTGCGTCTTGGTCGCAAGCTGGTAGACGCCACCTTTGCCGAGCGTGTGGTATTTATGAACTCCGGTACGGAAGCCAACGAAACGGCCTTCAAGCTGGCGCGTCACTACACCATTACCCGCCACAGCCCGTATAAGACCAAAATCATCGCCTTCCATAACGCCTTCCATGGCCGTTCGCTGTTTACCGTGTCCGTGGGCGGGCAGCCAAAGTATTCTGATGGTTTCGGCCCGAAACCCGCCGACATTATCCACGTGCCGTTTAACGACCTGCATGCGGTCAAAGCGGTAATGGACGATCACACCTGCGCGATCGTGGTTGAGCCGATCCAGGGTGAAGGTGGAGTGATGGCGGCGACGCCAGAGTTCCTGAAAGGACTGCGTGAACTGTGCGATGAGCATCAGGCGCTGCTGGTGTTTGATGAAGTGCAGTGCGGGATGGGGCGTACCGGTTCGCTGTTTGCGTACATGCATTATGGCGTGACGCCGGACATCCTCACCAGTGCCAAAGCGCTGGGCGGCGGTTTCCCGATCAGCGCCGTACTGACCACCAATGAGATTGCCAGCGCTTTCCACGCTGGTTCCCACGGTTCAACCTACGGTGGTAATCCGCTGGCCTGCGCGGTTGCCGGGGCGGCATTTGACCTGATCAATACGCCTGATGTGCTGGAAGGGGTGAACGCGAAGCGGGCGCTGTTTGTGCAACATCTGCAGGAGATTGACGCTCGCTTCGACCTGTTTAGCGATATCCGCGGTATGGGGCTGCTGATTGGTGCGGAGCTCAAACCTCAGCATCAAGGCCGGGCGCGTGATTTCCTGTATGCCGCGGCGGATGCAGGCGTCATGGTGCTCAACGCCGGGCCGGACGTCATGCGCTTTGTGCCGTCTCTGGTGATCGATGAGCAGGATATTGCTGAAGGGATGGCGCGCTTTGCCCAGGCGGTACAGAAAGTGCTTAGCGCTTAGTCGCGCTTAGCCAGATGCCATGATGAGGACGCTGACGCCATGCCACCGACGAGATGGTGTGCATGGTGTTCAGATGGTCGAGGATCCGCTGCAGGTGCTGTTCCATGGTACTTAGCGGGCCGCGACTCACTTCGACGTCCTGAGACTCCATAATATTCACGTCGTCAGCGCTGCCAGGACCGTCGGTGTCCAGCCGCTGCTGACAGCGCTGAAGCGCAATCTCACAAGACTCCAGATAGCGCCGGGCCAGCTCCGGCGTCAGCATGTTGTGCTCGCGGGCGAGGGTAGTCATCGCGTTGATATGCTCAACAATAAACTGGCTGTGGGTGACCCACAGCTTCATATCTTCCAGATAATGTGAGTTAAACCCAGGCTCCTGCATGGCCTGGTTCAACGAGTTAAACAGCGAGTTATGTGCTTGATTGACGCGCATGCGGCGATAGGCCAGCGCTGGTGCCTGGTGGTCGTCGCTGAGGATCAGCCGGATGGCCTCCTGATCGGCTTCCAGCGCGTCATGGGCGTTTTTACGTAGCAGCCCGCTCTGCCACTGTGGCCACAGCCAGACCATCCCGCCAAAGGCGATCAGGCAGCCGATAAGCGTATCGATAAGCCTGGCGACAATGTACTGTTCGCCGTTAAGCGTCAGAAGCTGCAGGGTATAGACCGCCGTCACGGTAAAGCCGACCATCGCCCAGCCGTAATGCTTACGAATAATCAGGTAGCTCAGCAGCGTAATGATCAGCAACGCGGTAAGCGTATACCCCTCTGGAACGTGAAAGTGCAGCGTCAGTCCGGCAATGGCGAGGCCTGCGAGGGTGCCGGCTGCCCGATGGACGATGCGCACCCGCGTCGCGCCGTAGCCGTTTTGGGTGACGAAAAGCACCGTCATTAAGATCCAGTAAGGCTTGGGAAGATGCAGGGCGCTGCCCATCAGGCTGGCGGCGGTGAGCATCACGCAGATACGCGCGGCATTGCGCAGCGCCGGCGATTTCCATGAGAGATAGTGCTTCAGCGCAGGTAGTAGCGGCAGGCGGCGTTCTTTATCAGCCATCAAATTGCGGGCATACAACGGGCGCTGGGTACGCAGCACCCGGGCAATGCGGCTAAAGTGCCAGGCACAGAATTGCCCGACCGGATTGTCGGGGTGCTGCCAGGCAATTTTCTCCAGCGCGCCAATCTGCTTATCCATATGAAAGCGTTGCGGATAGCGGTGGTAGAGAATGTCGTCGGCCAGCACCCGCAGACGGGCGGCAACGGTTTGTGCGTTCCAGCGGATCACCGCCTCCGCGTGGCTCCGCTCCACCAGTTTCTGAACTTCCTCAGGCTGATGCAGGCTGACGGAGATATGTTCCTGTAGATCCAGCGCCACCTGAAACGCCCGCAGCAGACGCTTGTGATCGTTACGCTGGTTCGCCGCCAGCATGTGCATCTGCTGGTAGCACTGGGTGATCAGATCCACCACCTTTT
The DNA here is from genome assembly GCF_051131745.1 of Klebsiella sp. R390. NCBI lineage: Bacteria > Pseudomonadati > Pseudomonadota > Gammaproteobacteria > Enterobacterales > Enterobacteriaceae > Klebsiella > Klebsiella sp. R390. The sequence goes on from NZ_CP180445.1 coordinate 3,145,648, forward strand.
GCTGGCGAGTAAGCAGCGGCGGGAGCGATGTCGCCGGGTCGATATGCTGAGTCAGCAGACTGTATTTCGCTTCGCAGTAGTTAGCCAGCTCCCGGTAGAGCAGGCTCAAGGATTCACGCAGCGGTTGTTCGCGCCATAGCCAGAACCAGAACCAGTTAAACAGTCCGTACCACAAGGTGCCGAGCGCGTAGATCAACAGCGGCTCCCAGATGGGCATGTTCCCGGCAAGGCTCAGGGTAAAGATGGCCGCAATCAGCGAGGCCGGGAGGAGTCTGGCATGGAGTGAGCTAATCTCTGCCGTCACGCCAAGCAGCAGCGCCAGGCCGCTAAGAATTAAGGGCAGCGGGATTTCCTGTTGCAGCAGCAGCTGAACCACCAGGCTACAGCCGGCAAACAGCGAACCGCCCACGATCAGGCGTTTAAAAAAGCGTTTGTGCGGGGTGTCCAGACCGGCGACGTTACAGCAGGCAGGTACTAAGGAAAACAGCAGACCCTGTTGCAGGTGACCGAGGAGAAGACCGACCGCGACAGGCAAACACAACACCAGCGTTTGCCGCAGTGCATAGTTGACTTCCGGGTGGTAAATCAGCCTGCGCCACATCAGGAGAAGACAAAAACGGCGTATTGCGGGGGCAACACGCCGTTTTAACGACTTAACGTGTACCGTAAACGACGATAGTTTTACCGTGTGCGGAGATCAGATTCTGATCTTCCAGCATCTTCAGAATACGGCCGACGGTTTCGCGAGAACAACCGACGATCTGACCAATTTCCTGGCGGGTAATTTTAATTTGCATACCATCAGGGTGGGTCATAGCGTCCGGCTGTTTAGCCAGATTCAGCAGCGTCTGAGCGATACGACCGGTGACGTCGAGGAAGGCAAGGTTACCCACTTTTTCAGAGGTGACCTGCAGACGACGAGCCATCTGCGACGACAAGCGCATCAGAATATCCGGGTTAACCTGGATCAGCTGACGGAATTTTTTGTAAGAGATTTCGGCCACTTCACATGCGGTTTTTGCACGTACCCAGGCGCTACGCTCCTGGCCTTCTTCAAACAAGCCTAATTCACCGATGAAATCGCCCTGGTTGAGGTAAGAGAGGATCATCTCTTTACCTTCTTCATCCTTGATGAGCACAGCCACAGAGCCTTTGACGATGTAGTACAACGTTTCTGCTTTTTCACCCTGGTGGATCAGCGTGCTTTTCGATGGGTACTTATGAATATGGCAATGAGACAAGAACCATTCGAGGGTAGGGTCTGTTTGCGGTTTGCCAAGCACCATGCGCGGTTATCCTCTGTTATAAGCTATCTCCGGGTGCCGACACTACACGGCATCCGGGCATGCAATCGTATTGTTTCCCTATGCCTGGGAAATGGCTGGTGATTTTTCTTCAGCCTGTAATGTGAACTCCTCTGCATACATGCAATACATCAATGTAATACTGTAGCATCCCGACTGTTTTAGCATAGCTTTTGCCGCATGTCTCCTGGTGTCTCGCTTCAGCATGATGTAGGTCGCCTTCCGTTGCGAGAATTGTTATGTGCGCGTAATCTGTCAGGAAAATTGCAACCTCGGAGTTAAATTTTATGCAAGCTCGTGTGAAATGGGTTGAAGGGTTAACCTTCATCGGGGAGTCCGCATCAGGTCACCAGATTCTGATGGACGGTAACTCCGGAGATAAAGCGCCAAGCCCGATGGAAATGGTATTGATGGCGGCGGGCGGATGCAGCGCGATTGATGTCGTGTCTATTTTGCAGAAAGGGCGTCACGACGTGACCAACTGTGAGGTGAAGCTGACCTCTGAACGCCGGGAAGAGGCGCCGCGCCTGTTTACCCATATCAACATGCATTTCATTGTGACCGGCAAAGAGCTGAAGGATGCGGCGGTATCGCGTGCGGTGGATCTGTCGGCAGAGAAATATTGCTCGGTGGCGCTGATGCTGCAAAAAGCAGTCAACATCACCCACACCTATGAGGTCATTGAAGGCTAACCGATAGCCGGATAGAGCCTGGTAGCGAAGAGAACAACCCCGGTCGTTATGCGTCCGGGGTTTTTTATGGCTAGTCGATCTTTCTACCTTCCATCAGGCGCTCTACCAACGGCGTCATGATCAGCTCCATCGCCAGGCCCATTTTGCCACCCGGAACCACCAGCGTATTGATATGCGAGATAAACGATCCCTGCAGCATCGCGAGCAGCCAGGGGAAATCGATATCCTGCAGATTACGGAAGTGGATCACCACAAAACTCTCATCCAGTGAGGGGATGCCTTTCGCCGCAAACGGGTTCGAGGTATCGACGGTGGGGACCCGCTGGAAGTTGATATGGGTACGGGAAAACTGTGGGGTGATGAAGTTGATGTAGTCTTCCATCGAACGCACGACGGAGTCCATCACCGCTTCACGGGAATGGCCGCGTTCGCTGGTATCCCGGATAAGCTTCTGGATCCATTCCAGGTTGACAATCGGTACCACCCCGACCAGCAGGTCGACATTTTGCGCGACGTTATACTGCGGGGTGACCACGCCGCCGTGCAGCCCTTCATAAAACAGGACGTCGGTCGGCTCCGGGAGCGGTTGCCACGGCGTAAAGGTACCCGGAACCTGATTCCACGGGACCGCTTCGTCATAGGTATGCAGGTATTTTCGCGACTGACCGCTGCCGTTGCGCCCGTATTCAAGGAAGGTATTTTCCAGCAGGCCGAAGTCGTTGGCTTCCGGACCAAAGTAGCTGATGTGCTTTCCCTGATCGCGCGCTTTGCGGATCGCCATGTCCATTTCCGGGCGGGTATAGCGATGGAAGCTGTCGCCTTCGACTTCCGCAGAACGCAGATTCAGCTGTGCGAAAATTTTACGAAAGGCGAGGCTGGTGGTCGTGGTTCCCGCGCCGCTGGAGCCCGTGACGGCAATCACCGGATGTTTGGCAGACATAACAACTCCCAGATTAAACGATGGTGTGGTGCCGCCTTAGCCGTGGAACTGCTTGCGGGGCATAATGTTGACCGTTTCGTGTAGTTCAGACCACACCAGCACGGCTTCTCCGCTTGTTAACTGTTGTTTGACGTCGGCGACTTTATCCACCAGCGAGCGTTCATGTTCACCATAATCGGTGCCTTCACGCAATACAAAGCTTTCGATCAGGTTATCCAGCGTTTCGGGATCCAGATCGTGCCAGGGAATAATCATATTTATGCTCCCAACCAACGGGTTAACCAGTCTGGAATGCGTCGTTCCAGCCACATTTCCGGCTTACGCAGCGTGCCGCCGACGAACCCGACGTGCCCGCCTTGTTCGGTCAGTTGATATTCCACATTTGCCGGCAGCTGTTCCTGCGGCGGGATAGAGTGGTGATCCATGAAAGGATCGTCCTTCGCGTGAATGATCAGCGTTGGCGTGGTGATATCACTTAATCGCGGCATCGCGCTGCACTGGCGATAGTAGTCTAGCGCATCGGCGAAGCCGTGGATTTTCGCGGTGATCATATCGTCAAACTCGCGGATGCGGCGCATTCCTTTAAGCTGGCGTAAATCGACCGGCAGCGAACCCGGGTAGGCCTTCAGCTTACGGGCCGCATTGGCTTTTAGCAGGTTAAGCAGATAGCGCTGATAGACCCGGGAAAAACCTTTATCCATATGATAGCTGCAGGCTTCCAGCATGAAGGGGGCCGAGACGATCACCGCGGCGTCCAGCGGGACGCTATCGCCTTCTTTCGCCAGCAGGCAGCCCAGCATGTTTCCCCCTAGCGAATAGCCAACGGCGGCCGTCGGGACCGTACCAAATTCACGTTGCAGCCAGTGCAGAAACCAGCTGCCGTCTTCGGTTTCGCCAGAATGATAGATCCGGTTATTGCGATTGGGTTCACCGCTACAGCCGCGAAAATGCATCACTACGCCGAGCCAGCCGCGCTGCATGGCGGCATGAATCAGGCCGTGGGCGTAGGGGCTGTGCAGGCTGCCTTCCAGGCCGTGAAAGACGACCAGTCGTGGTTTGTGCCGTGCCAGGGAGGGGTCTTCGCTCCAAGCCAGATCGACAAAATCACCGTCCGGCAGCTCCAGGCGTTGCCAGTAGGGCGTGAAGCCCAGTTTGCGGCGGATCAGGCGCGGAAGCATGGTTTGCAGATGACGATTACCCACGCCGCGCATCGGGTGAAACTCGCGCGAGTCGTCTTCAGGGGGCGTCATTTCTGTGGGGGTGATTTCAACCATAGCACCAGAGCAATTAATAAACTAATACAACACTATACCGCGCACGAGGTGCGCCGGTTATCCAATATGTGGTCTTACGGCCAGTACTATAGGTTACACGAAATTGCGGCTGGATGATGACTGGAGTACGCGCTGCCGGTAATTATCGTGCCCGGCAGGCGTCTGTCAGACGGGTCAGGAGTGATAATGCCAGGCGCTGAGGAAAGTCGTGACGGCTGAGTTGGCGAGCGGCTCCAGCTGCGCGGGGTCAAGCGCCTGCTGCGAGATCAGTGCCGACGGTAACGGGTAACCCATCACCGACCCAAGGAACAATCTGGCCTGAACTTCGGGGTCCGTCAGGGTGAGCACGCCACGCGCATGTTGCATGCTGAGTATCTCAACCAGTACGGTCAACACCTGACCGGTCGGGCGTTGTTCAATCACGGCGTACAGTTCGGGTTTTTGCACCAGCACCTGGATGAGCAGACGCTGAAAGCGGATATTTTCCGCACTGTAAAAATGCGCCTGCACGACACGAGCAAAACCAAGCAGCAGCGCTGGCAAGTCGTGTTGCTTATCCTGCAGTAGCTGACGCAGTGGCGGCTGCATTTTGGTGTTCAAATAGGAAAAACTCTCCAGCAGCAACGCATCTTTGCCACCCGGGAAGTGGCTATAGAGCGTGGGGCGGGAGCTCCCTGCTTCAGCGGCGATGGCGTCGAGAGAGACATCCAGCCCGTGTTTCAAAAACAGTTCGCATGCGGTCTGTAAAATGCGAGGGCGCGCGGTCATCGGACGCCCACGTTGGTTAGCCATCAATTGCTATCCTTTGTGTTTTCCTTTTAGGGAGCGGATCCCCTGCTGGATCAGGATGAAAAAAAGCGGGACCAGAAGCAGCGTCAGGAGCGTCCCGGAAAGCATTCCGCCGATCACCGCGGTTCCGATTTCCGTGCGGCTCGACGCGCCCGCTCCGCTAGAGAGTACCAGAGGGATGGCGCCGGCAACAAATGCCAGCGACGTCATTATAATTGGCCGTAAACGCAGGCGCGCGCCTTCAAGGGTGGCTTCCACCAGCTTTTGGCCTGCCGCCAGCCTCGTCTGGGCGAACTCAACGATTAAGATGGCATTTTTAGCCGACAGCCCCATGGTGGTCAGCATCCCGACCTGAAAGTAAATATCGTTATCAAAACCGGCCAGCGTCGATGCGCTTACGGCCCCCAATATGCCCGGTGGAATGATCAACATGACGGCCAACGGAATTGACCAGCTCTCATAGAGTGCGGCAAGACAGAGGAAGATAAAGATAACGGAAGTAAGGTAAACCCACAGCGTCTGCCCCGATGAGGCCTGTTCCTGGTACGACAAACCGCTCCATTGCAAACCGAAGCCATCCAGACCCTGTACCAGTGTGGCCATCTCATTCATCGCGCTGCCGGAGCTGATACCGCTGGCGGCGCTTCCCTGGAACTGGACCGCCGACAGACCGTTAAATCGCTGTAGCATCTGCGGCCCGGTGCTCCATCGCATTGACGCGAAACTGTTGAAAGAGGCCATATTGTCTTCACTGCCGCGCACAAACCAGGTGGAGAGGCTTTCGGGGCTGGAGCGCCACGGTGCATCGCCTTGCAGGTAGACACGTTTGATACGTCCACGGTCGACAAAATCGTTAACGTAAACGCCTCCCCAGGCCGCGGCGATGGTCTCGTTGATGTCAGCCTGTGTCAGCCCCTGGGATTCGGCCTTCTGACGATCCACCTCAATACGCAGCTGGGATTTTTCATCAAGGCTGTTGAGCCTCACTGCGTCGAGATTGCTGTTGGCGGTTGCCATCGATATCAGGTTTTTTTGCGCCGCGAGTAGCGCGTCATATCCCTGCGCCGACTGGTCCTGCAGCCACAGCTCAAAGCCGCTGGACTGTCCAAGCCCACGGACGGCCGGCGGGGCGGAAACGCTAATCGTCGCGTTGGTCGATGTCCTGAAGTACTGATTGGCACGAGCAATAATCGACTGCGCGCTGTTTTCCCTACCCTGGCGTTGGTCCCAGTGTTTTAACTCGACAAACGCCATACCGACGTTTTGCCCGCTGCCGGCGTTATTACGCCCTGTAACCATAAAGATGACGTTCAGATTGTCTTTCTCTTCGGTCATAAAATAGTGCGAAATATCTTTCCCAGTCTGCTCGGTCATCGACATTGGTGAGCCAGAGGGCAGGGTAAACTGAATCGCGACTGACCCCTGATCCTCCTCCGGCAGGAAGCCGGTTGGCAGGCGTTGGTACTGCCAGAGCATCAACAAGATCAGCAGGAGAGTGAGCAGGCAGTTGCGCAAGGGCCGGCGCGTGATGTGCTGCAGAATAATGAGATAACGGTTTTGGCTTTTTTCGACGCCGTGGTTAAACCAGCGGAAAAAGCGGCCTTGCTTCGCGTGACTGGGCTTGAGTAAATGCGCGCACAGAGTAGGGGTCAGCGTCATTGCTACCAGCGCGGACAGGCTCATTGCGGTCACGATTGTGGCGGTAAACTGCCGGTAGATGATGCCAACGGAGCCGCCAAAAAAGGCCATGGGAACAAAGACGGCCGATAGCACCATCGCGATACCGATCAGCGCCCCGGTGACCTCATTCATCGAGCGTAACGTCGCTTCTACCGGACCGAGCCCCTCTTCGGCCATCACCCGCTCGACGTTTTCGACCACCACGATGGCATCATCGACCAGCAGACCAATCGCCAGAACCATGGCGAACAGCGTCAGGGTATTGATGTTGTAGCCGAGCACGCTGAGGATGCCAAAGGTGCCAAGCAGGGCGACCGGAACGGTGACCGTCGGGATTAGCGTCGCACGCCAGTTTTGCAGGAACAGGTACATGACGATAACCACCAGAATGATGGCTTCGATGAGGGTTTGCACCACGCCTTTAATCGAGACGGTGACGAACGGCGTACTGTCGCGTGGGTAGGCCGCCACCATGCCTGCAGGGAACTGAGTGGTTAATCTTTCGACTTCGGCACGTACATTTTCGGCGGTACTGAGCGCGTTTGCCCCTGAGGCCAGTTGCACGGAGATCCCGGCGGCCGGGTAGCCATTCAGAGTGGTCAGGTTCTGATAGTTTTCGGCACCGATCTCGACGCGAGCAACATCGCGCAGATAGATCGTGGACCCATCGCGGTTGGTCCGAATCGTGATGTTTTCAAACTGTTCCGGCGTTTCCAGGCGTGACTGCATTGTGACGGTCGCGTTAAGGTATTGTCCCTCCAGCGTCGGCAGCGTGCCGATTTCTCCGCTGGTTACCTGCGTGTTTTGCGCCTCAATGGCGGCGCGTACATCCGAAGGCATTAGCCCGAAACCGTTGAGCTTGTGCGGATTCAGCCAAATGCGCATGGCGTACTGGGCGCCAAACACCGTGGTTTCTCCGACGCCATCGACACGGCTGAGCGGATCCTGCAGGGTGCTGACCAGGAAGTCGTTAATATCAATATTGCTGAGCTGGCCGGTCGTATCATAAAGGGCGACTACCATCAGGCTGTCTCCCTGCGATTTGGTTACCGTGATCCCCTGCTGTTGCACTTCCTGCGGTAAGCGGGTTAATGCCTGGTTGACGGCGTTCTGAACCTGGACCTGCGCCATATCAGGATCGATATTTTGGGCAAAGCTGAGGCTGATGCGTGCCTGTCCGGCAGAGCTGCTGCTGGACGAGAAGTAGAGCAGGCCATCAATGCCCTTAATTTGCTGTTCCAGCACCTGAGTGACGCTTTCTTCGATCGTTTCAGCAGAGGCGCCAGGGTAGTTTGCCGTTACGCTGACGCCAGGCGGCGCAATATCGGGATACTGTTCAACGGGTAGCGTAAACAGTGCGAGCGCTCCGGCCGCCATGATGCAAATTGCCATGACGGCGGCAAAAACAGGTCGGGAAACAAAAAAATGTGCCAGCATATTCACAGACCTTTCGTCAGTCAGCGGGATAACGTTGCCGGAGAAGCGAGGATTAGGCTTCAGGACAGTAGAGGGCGCGTCGGGCGTAGTTGACGCAGAGTGGATTGAGCTCAAGCAACATCAGGTTCCATTGATACGCCGTCCACAGGCGGTCGTAGGCCTGGATACTGAGTGAGTTTTGCTGCAACTTTTCTCGCAGTTGATGCAGCGTTACCAGCGTACTTTGACGGTTAAATAACCGCTGTTGTATGCCGCTGCGCGTCCAGACGGCGGGCGCCGGACAGAGGGTGGACATTTTGCTGGCAACCGGCGCGGTGAGCAGGTGCGCGAACGCAGGGTTACCGGTGCTGAATACCGATAACAGCATCAACAACATGAGGTAATTCCACCTTTTACATAAGGTCATGTTACGGCATCCACATCAATTTATTTACTTTACAGTAAAGTAAATAAATTGGTTAAACAAGACACATTCGCAAGTGTTATGACGAGGGGAAACAGCGCAAGGTGTAGGGGAGGTCAGAGAATAACGCAGGAAAAACAGCCACCTTGCACTACAGATGGCTGAGTGACGGACTTAAAACATGCCGTTGCCGCTGGCCGTTTTTTCCGGAACAGTCTGAATAACGTCCCAGTGTTCCACGATTTTGTGCTGTGCATCGAGGCGGAAAATATCCACGATGGCGCGGGTGACTCCGGGTTCGCGTCCGGTGGTGGCGACGTGCAGGACAACGTAGTCGCCATCGACGATCGTCCGTTTAATCTCGCTGCGGGAGTCCGGGTATTTATCTTTCAGGAAGGCGATAAACTGGCGAAAGCCTTCAGGCCCATCCTTTGCACCTGGGTTGTGCTGGATATACTGCTGGCCGAGATAGGGCCTGGCGGCCTCAAAATCTTTATCGTTCAACGCTTTATTATAAAAAGCGATGACGTTTTCTTTGTTTTTTAATTCGCTCTCGGTGTAGGCGGCAAAGGCTGTATGGGTCAGGGCGCACAGCAGTGAGAGGGAAAGGAGCGTTTTTTTAACCATGGCAGTTCCTCTTGCAGGTGAGTTATGCGGTTTTTAACAGAGGCGAAGCACGATGCGTTCCCATAAAACCACACCGCTGGATTTTCGCCTCTGTTATTAGCATACCCGGCTTTAGCCTTCCTGCAGCATTTGCTCCAGCTGCTCTTGCGCCTCCAGCCAGGCCATTTCACACTCTTCCAGACCCGACTTCGCACTGGCCTGCTGCTGCAGGCAGGCGGTTAACTCCGCTTTGCGAGAGATGTCATACAGCTCGCTGTCGCCCAGCAGCTCTTCCGCCTGGGCAAGTTGCGTGTTGAGCTTATCCATCTCTTTTTCAAGGCGGGTAATCTCTTTGCGCAGTGGTTGAGTCAGCGTACGCAGTTCGGCTTCCCGCCGTTTTTGATCTTTGCGGGCCTGGGCGCTGTTACCGGCCTCTTTCGGCGCTTCAGTGCTCTGGCTTTCCTGCTTTTGCGAGTCGCTGAGCCACTGCTGATAATCTTCCAGGTCACCATCAAACGGCTCAACTTTGCCGTCGTGCACCAGATAGAGATCGTCAGTGGTCGAGCGGATCAGATGGCGATCGTGCGATACCACCACCAGCGCGCCTTCGAAATCAATCAGCGCTTCGGTTAAGGCCTGGCGCATATCGAGATCAAGGTGGTTGGTTGGTTCATCAAGCAGCAGCAGGTTAGGGCGCTGCCAGACGATCAGCGCCAGTACCAGTCGTGCTTTTTCACCGCCGGAGAAACGCTGGGTCTCTTCGTTGACCTTATCGCTCTGGAAGCCAAAACCGCCCAGGTAGTCGCGCAGCTTCTGCTCCAGCTCCTGTGGCGCCAGACGAGCCAGGTGCTGCAATGGCGATTCATCAGCGCGCAGGAACTCCAGCTGATGCTGGGCAAAGTAGCCAAGCTTAATACCTTTGGCGAGGCCAATCTCACCGTGCAGCGGCTGGAGCTCACCGGCCAGCAGCTTAATCAGCGTCGATTTACCGGCGCCATTACGGCCTAACAGGCCGATACGGGAACCCGGCACCAGGTTGAGTTTGATGGAGTCCAGAATAATCCGCTCGCCGTATCCGGCGCTGACCTTCTCCATTTTCAACAGGGGATTGGGCAGGCTTTCCGGGGCGCGGAAGCTGAAGTGGAACGGGTTATCGACGTGGGCCGGGGCGATCAGCTCCATCCGCTCCAGCATCTTGATACGGCTCTGTGCCTGCTTGGCTTTAGTGGCCTTGGCACGAAAACGGTCGATATAGCTCTGCAGATGCGCGACGCGCAGCTGCTGGCTTTCGTACATCGACTGCTGCTGCGACAGGCGGGTCGCGCGCTGGATTTCAAACGAGCTGTAGTTGCCGGTGTACTCGAACATGGTTTGTTGTTCGATATGGATGATTTTATCGACGATCGGATCGAGGAAGTCGCGGTCGTGAGAGATCAGAATCAGCGTGCCTGGATAGCCTTTGAGCCATTTTTCCAGCCAGATGACCGCGTCGAGGTCAAGGTGGTTGGTCGGTTCATCGAGCAGCAGTAAATCGGAGCGGCAAATCAGCGCCTGCGCCAGGTTCAGGCGCATACGCCAGCCGCCGGAAAAGTCGCTGACCGGGCTTTCGAGTTGTTCGTTGCTGAACCCCAGCCCGTGCAGCAGGCTGGCGGCGCGGGAGCGAATGGTCCAGGCATCGATGGCATCCAGCTTGCCGTGCACCGTGGCAATGGCGTGGCCGTCGTTCTTCTCGTTGGCGTGATGTAAATCCGCTTCAAGCTGTCGATATTCGCGATCGCCGTCGATAACATAATCAATGGCGGGCTGCGGAAGTGCCGGCGTTTCCTGATTAACCCACGCCAGCTGCCAGCTGCCCGGGAAGGTCATACTGCCGCCGTCGGCGCTAATCTCGTTTTTCAAAAGCGATAGCAGCGTGGATTTCCCGCAGCCGTTTTTGCCCACCAGACCGACTTTCTGGCCAGGGTTGATGGTGGCGGTGGCGTTGTCCAGCAGGACTCGTACGCCGCGACGAATTTGTAACGAGGAGAAAACAATCATAAGGCGCCGTATGTTCTGACTATGTTAGTTTGTCATTATGATAATGTAATGTGGTAGCAAATAGCTCCACCGGGCCGCAATGGTAGCCCAAAACGAAGACGATAGACAAAGTCATTCTGGTTGCGTCGGGACGCAGCCATGTTAGAGGCCGCCAAAAGACATTCGGGAGGGGAATGATGTCTCAGACAGCGAAGGTTTTGCTGCTGTATGCCCACCCAGAATCCCAGGATTCCGTGGCCAACCGGGTTTTGCTTGAACCGGCTTTACAGTTGCCTAATGTCACCGTGCACGATCTTTATGCGCACTACCCCGATTTTTTTATCGATATTGCCCATGAGCAGGATCTCCTGCGCCAACATGAGGTGATTGTGTTCCAGCATCCGCTATACACCTGGAGCTGCCCGGCCTTACTGAAGGAGTGGCTGGACAGGGTTCTGAGCCGCGGCTTTGCCAGCGGTGCCGGAGGAAACCAGCTCGCGGGAAAGTACTGGCGCAGCGTGATCACCACCGGTGAGCCAGAGAGTGCCTACCGACGTGATGCAAACCGCTATCCGATGAACGATATTCTGCGGCCGTTTGAGCTAACGGCCGGCATGTGTCGCATGCACTGGATGAGTCCGATTATTGTCTACTGGGCTCGCCGGCAGTCACCCGACGATCTGAAAAGTCATGCCCGTGCCTACCGTGACTGGCTGGCCAATCCCATTACGGCAGGAGGAATTTATGGCGGGAGCTGATTTGCTGTTAGCCGGCGTCTTATTTCTGTTTTCTGCCGTGGTTGCGGTACCGCTGGCCGCCAGGCTCGGTATCGGTGCGGTCTTAGGCTATCTGCTGGCCGGTATTGCGATCGGCCCGTGGGGGCTGGGATTCATCAGTGATGTTGATGAGATCCTCCATTTCTCCGAACTGGGCGTGGTGTTCCTGATGTTTATCATCGGGTTGGAACTGAATCCGTCCAAACTCTGGCGCTTACGCAGTTCGATCTTTGGCGTGGGGGCGGCGCAGGTGCTGCTCAGCGCGGGTATTCTTGGCGGCCTGCTGGTGCTGACGGGGTTCTCCTGGCAAGCGGCGGTGGTCGGGGGTATTGGGCTGGCCATGTCGTCCACGGCGATGGCGCTGCAGCTGATGCGCGAAAAGGGGATGAGCCGGAGCGAATCCGGGCAGCTGGGTTTTTCGGTATTGCTGTTTCAGGATCTGGCGGTGATCCCCGCGCTGGCCCTGGTACCGCTGCTGGCGGGGCCCGGCGATGACCATTTTGACTGGTTTACGATCGGGATGAAGGTGCTGGCTTTCGGCGGCATGCTGATTGGCGGCCGCTTTTTGCTGAGGCCAGTCTTCCGCTTTATTGCCGGCTCCGGCGTGCGCGAAGTGTTCACCGCCGCGACGCTGTTGTTGGTGCTGGGGTCAGCCCTGTTTATGGATGCCCTGGGCCTGTCGATGGCGCTCGGCACCTTTATTGCCGGCGTGCTGCTGGCCGAGAGCGAATATCGCCATGAGCTGGAGATCGCTATCGAGCCGTTTAAAGGACTTTTGCTCGGTTTGTTTTTTATCTCCGTGGGGATGGCGCTGAATCTTGGCGTGCTGTACACCCATTTGCTGTGGGTGGTGGCAAGCGTCGCCGTGCTGGTGGCGGTAAAAAGTCTGGTGTTGTATATCCTGGCAAGAGTGTATGGCCTGCGCAGCTCGGAACGGATGCAGTTTGCCGGTGTGCTGAGCCAGGGGGGAGAGTTTGCCTTTGTACTGTTCTCGCTGCCGGCTTCGCTACGTCTGTTTGAAAACGATCAGATGGCGCTGCTGTTGGTGACGGTTACATTGTCGATGATGACCACGCCGCTCCTGATGACCCTGGTCGATAGCGTGCTCTCCCGGCGTTTTAATCAGTCGGAAGAAGAAGATGAGGCACCGTGGGTTGAAGATGATAAACCGCAGGTCATTATCGTCGGCTTTGGCCGTTTCGGGCAGGTCATAGGCCGCTTACTCATGGCCAACAAAATGCGTATTACCGTGCTGGAGCGTGATATCAGCGCGGTTAACCTGATGCGGAAATATGGTTACAAGGTCTATTTTGGCGACGCAACCCAGCTGGAATTACTGCGCTCGGCAGGGGCTGAAGCGGCACAATCGATCGTGATCACCTGCAATGAGCCGGAAGATACCATGAAGCTGGTTGAGATGTGCCAACAGCACTTTCCGCATCTCAATATTCTGGCGCGAGCACGGGGCCGCGTTGAGGCGCATGAGCTGCTGCAGGCCGGGGTAGTGCAGTTTTCACGTGAGACCTTTTCTAGCGCCCTGGAGCTGGGGCGCAAAGCGCTGATTAGCGTCGGCATGCATCCGCACCAGGCACAACGTGCGCAACTGCACTTTCGGCGTCTGGATATGCGAATGCTGCGCGAGTTAATGCCGGTAAATACTGATACGCTGCAGATATCACGCGTGCGGGAAGCGCGCCGGGAGCTGGAGGAGATTTTCCAGCGTGAGATGCAGAAAGAGAGCAGACAGCTTGATGGCTGGGATGAGTTTGAATAAAGGGTCAATAAAAGATGGCTGTACGTAAACGTTTTATTGCTGGCGCAAAATGTCCAACGTGCCAGGCTCAGGATTCACTGGCGATGTGGCGTGAAAATAATGTCGATATTGTTGAGTGTGTTAAGTGTGGACACCAGATGCGTGAGGCGGATAAAGAGGCAAAAGAGCATGTCCGCAAAGATGAACAGGTGATTGGCATTTTTCATCCGGACTAGCGTTATCGCTCGCCTTTTTTTAAGCTAGAGGGTACACGGCTGCAGAATTCCGTTACAATCTGCGCCACTATTCTTCCCATGCTCAGGAGCAATCATGAAAGTAGCAAAAGACCTGGTGGTCAGCCTGGCCTATCAGGTACGTACAGAAGACGGTGTGTTGGTTGATGAGTCTCCGGTGAGCGCACCGCTGGACTACCTGCATGGTCACGGTTCCCTGATCTCCGGCCTGGAAAATGCGCTGGATGGTCATGAAGTGGGCGACAAATTTGACGTAGAAGTCGGCGCGAACGACGCGTACGGCCAGTACGACGAAAACCTGGTTCAGCGTGTTCCTAAAGACGTCTTCATGGGCGTTGATGAACTGCAGGTCGGGATGCGTTTCCTGGCTGAAACCGACCAGGGTCCGGTACCGGTTGAAATCACCGAAGTTGATGACGAGCACGTTGTGGTTGATGGTAACCACATGCTGGCAGGCCAGAACCTGAAGTTCAACGTTGAAGTGGTTGCGATTCGCGAAGCGACGGCAGAAGAGCTGGAACACGGTCACGTACACGGTGCTCACGGCCACGATCATGACCACGATCATGATGGTTGCTGCGGCGGTCACGGCCACGATCACGACCACGGTCATGAACATGGCAAAGGTGGTTGCGGTAACGGCGGTTGCGGCTGCCACTAATACCAAACGTCTTTCAAGCGCAGGTGCGTTGGTTTCGCTGTTAACCCCGGCACGTCGGGTGTACTCAGGTTACCGCCATACTGTGACTAGAAATTCTTCAGGTATTCAATCCGGTAGCAACAATGCTACCGGATATAGAAAGCGGGGAAACCCGCTTTTTTTACGTCTCAATAATGTGGAGGAGGCGTTTCTTCGGCCTGTGACGCGATGTGCGATGACTGGGTGGCTTTCAGTTTTTCGACCATCAGACGCATATGCTCACGCATTTTCGCCATCTCGATCTCATGGGCGGTAACGGTCTTGTTGAGGTCTTCAAGGGTGATTTCCTGAAATGCCAGCCGGCTTTCCAACTCCGCCAGGCGAGTCTCCAGTGTACTATCGTGCATGAGTTACCCCTTTTGTCGGATTTCGCGGGCGGATTCTACTGAATTTTCATCAGTTGTGCAGCAACCTGGCGTAAGGCAGGAAACTAATTTATACAAAAATAGTCTGAAAACGGGTGATATTCAGGAACGACTGTATGTAGATTTATCCTGCAACGTTCTATAGTACCTCTTTTGCATTTTACGATAACCCTGGGGTGAGATGCCCCGGCCCTGGAGAAATGGATGAAATCACTGTTTAAAGTAACGCTGCTGGCGACCACAATGGCTGTCGCCCTGAATGCACCGCTGACCTTTGCGGCTGATACTGCTGCGAAGGCGGCACCTGCGACGGATAGCAAAGCGGCATTTAAAAATGACGATCAAAAATCTGCTTATGCGCTGGGTGCATCACTGGGACGTTACATGGAAAACTCCCTGAAAGAACAAGAAAAACTGGGCATCAAGCTGGATAAAGATCAGCTGATCGCCGGTGTTCAGGACGCGTTTGCCAACAAGAGTAAACTGTCCGATCAAGAGATCGAGCAGACACTGCAGACTTTCGAAACTCGCGTAAAAACTGCTGCTCAGCAGAAAATGGAAAAAGACGCGACTGAGAACGACGCGAAAGGCAAAGCCTACCGTGATACCTTCGCGAAAGAGAAGGGCGTGAAAACTTCTAAATCTGGCCTGCTGTATAAAGTTGAGAAAGAAGGTACCGGTGACGCACCGAAAGACAGCGATACCGTTGTCGTGAACTACAAAGGTACGCTGATCGACGGTAAAGAGTTCGATAACTCTTATACCCGTGGTGAGCCGCTGTCCTTCCGTCTGGACGGCGTGATCCCGGGCTGGACTGAAGGCCTGAAAAATATCAAGAAAGGCGGCAAAATCCAGCTGGTCATCCCACCGGATCTGGCTTACGGCAAAACAGGCGTACCGGGTATTCCGGCAAACTCCACTCTGGTATTTGACGTAGAACTGCTGGATATCAAGCCAGCACCGAAAGCGGATGCTAAGCCTGAAGCAGCGGCTGACGCAGCGGCAGCAGCACCGGCTGCAGACGCGAAGAAGTAATCTGGTTTAAGCCGCCGCCCTCAAAGGCGGCGGCTTTTTTATTTGGGGCGGATATAATTAAAACTGGAAAGTGCCTCAAGCGCTGTATTACTTTAGATAGCTTAATAATGATGATGAGCCTGCCCTGACGAGCTACACTTCATCCTTCAAGCTGCATCTACGTTGGCCGCACTCGCTAATTTCGGTGACCATCGGAGTTTGCTCTGGGAATCATAAGAGGCATCAAGTCTCTTACTGAACCAGCTTCTGGCTGGTCAAATTCGTTGCTGATGAGTTTGTCCTGGACCTGTGCCTCAACGCACCTTGAATGATTTGGTGTAAAAAATGACAGGCTCCTGAAAAGGAGTGCTTTTTTTCATGTCCAGGTCGCTTTTAACCAACGAAACCAGTGAGCTTGACCTGCTGGATCAACGTCCTTTCGACCAGACCGACTTCGATATCCTCAAATCCTATGAAGCGGTGGTGGACGGGTTAGCGATGCTCATTGGTTCCCATTGTGAGATCGTGCTGCATTCCCTACAGGATTTGAAATGCTCCGCTATCCGCATCGCCAACGGTGAACATACCGGTCGCCAAATCGGCTCGCCTATTACCGACCTCGCGCTGCGTATGCTGCACGATATGACGGGTGCCGATAGCAGCGTTTCCAAATGTTACTTTACGCGGGCCAAAAGTGGCGTCCTGATGAAGTCTGTCACGATTGCTATCCGCAACCGTGAGCATCGGGTTATTGGTCTGCTGTGCATCAACATGAACCTGGACGTGCCGTTCTCCCAGATCATGAGCACCTTTATTCCGCCGGAAACGCCGGAGGTCAACTCTCAGGTGAACTTTGCATCGTCTGTTGATGACCTGGTTGCACAAACGCTTGAATTCACGATTGAAGAAGTCAATGCGGACCGCAATGTGTCCAACAATGCCAAAAATCGCCAGATTGTCCTGAACCTCTATGAGAAAGGGATCTTTGATATCAAAGATGCCATTAACCAGGTCGCCGATCGGCTCAATATTTCCAAACATACGGTCTACCTCTACATTCGCCAGTTTAAGAGCGGCGATTTCCAGGGGCTGGATAAGTAATGCGTTTTGCCATTACGGTGACAGGGCCAGCCTACGGTACACAACAGGCCAGCAGTGCCTGGCAGTTTGCTCAGGCGGTTCTGCAAGAGGGCCATGAACTGGCCTGCATTTTTTTCTATCGTGAAGGCGTCTATAACGCTAACCAACTGACGGCGCCTGCTAGCGATGAGTTTGACCTGGTGCGCGCATGGCAACGTCTGCATGATGAACATGCGGTTGCTTTACACATTTGCGTCGCGGCAGCGCTGCGTCGTGGTGTAACCGATGAACGGGAAGCTCAGCAACTGGGCTTACCGGGCCATAATCTGCAGCCAGGGTTTACGTTGAGTGGCCTTGGGGCGCTGGCAGAAGCGTCATTAACCTGCGATCGGATGGTGCAGTTCTGATGAAACGCGTGGCCTTTGTTTTTTCTTCCGCGCCTCACGGCTCAGCTTCCGGCAGAGAAGGCCTGGATGCGCTGCTGGCGACCTCTGCATTAACCGATGAGCTGGGCGTTTTCTTTGTTGGCGACGGCGTCTTTCAGCTGTTACCGGGTCAAACGCCGTCAGCGGTGCTTGCCCGCGACTATATCGCCACTTTTAAGCTGCTGTCATTGTATGACATTGACGCCTGCTGGCTATGCGCGGCTTCCGCGCGTGAACGCGGTCTTGATGCAACCACGCCGTGGATTGTCGATGCTGAATGGCTTGAACCCGAAGCGTTACGCGCCCGGCTCGATGATTTCAACGTGATTCTGCGGTTTTGAGGTTCCGATGCTCCACACCTTAAGCGTTTCTCCCTGGCATGCCGATATCACTACCATGCTCCGTTTGATGAACGCGGGGGATGACCTGCTGCTGCTATCAGATGGTGTCACTGCCGCCATCGCCGGTGGTCGCTTCCTTGAAATGCTGCAGTCTGCCCCCATAACCATTCATGCTCTGCAAGATGACATCGATGCCCGCGGGCTGGCTGGTCAAATTTCAGACAGTGTCGTCAGGGTTGGCTATACTGATTTCGTCAGAATGTCGCTCAAACATCCTGGGCAACTGGCCTGGTAATGACGGGATTGTTGTATATTTCTTGACACCTTTTCGGCACCGCCCTAAAATTCTGCGTCCTCATATTATATGAGGCGATTTATTACGTGTTTACGAAGCAAAAGCTAAAACCAGGAGCTATTTAATGGCAACAATTAACCAGCTGGTACGCAAACCACGCGCACGCAAAGTTGCAAAGAGCAACGTGCCTGCACTGGAAGCCTGCCCGCAGAAACGTGGCGTATGTACTCGTGTATATACCACCACTCCTAAAAAACCGAACTCCGCACTGCGTAAAGTTTGCCGTGTTCGTCTGACTAACGGTTTCGAAGTCACCTCCTACATCGGTGGTGAAGGTCACAACCTGCAGGAACACTCCGTGATCCTGATCCGTGGCGGTCGTGTTAAAGACCTTCCGGGTGTTCGTTACCACACCGTTCGTGGTGCGCTTGACTGCTCCGGCGTTAAAGACCGTAAGCAAGCTCGCTCCAAGTATGGCGTGAAGCGTCCTAAGGCTTAATGGTTCTCCGTTAAGTAAGGCCAAACGTTTTATATTAATGTCAAACTAAACTCTTTGAGTTTTGGACAATCCTGAATTAACAACGGAGTATTTCCATGCCACGTCGTCGCGTCATTGGTCAGCGTAAAATCCTTCCAGATCCTAAGTTCGGATCAGAACTGCTGGCAAAATTTGTCAACATCCTGATGGTAGATGGTAAAAAATCTACTGCAGAAGCAATCGTATACAGCGCGCTGGAGACCCTGGCTCAGCGTTCTGGTAAAAATGAACTGGAAGCTTTCGAAGTCGCTCTGGACAACGTCCGTCCGACCGTCGAAGTTAAGTCCCGCCGTGTAGGTGGTTCTACTTATCAGGTTCCAGTTGAAGTCCGTCCGGTTCGTCGTAATGCCCTGGCAATGCGTTGGATCGTAGAAGCTGCTCGTAAACGTGGTGATAAATCCATGGCTCTGCGTCTGGCGAACGAACTTTCTGATGCTGCAGACAACAAAGGTACTGCAGTTAAGAAACGTGAAGACGTTCACCGTATGGCAGAAGCCAACAAGGCGTTCGCACACTACCGTTGGTAATCCCTTCGGAGTCATAGTCACCAGGCGGGCGCTTCAGGTAAGTCGCCCGTACTGGATAACTTAACTGAACGCCTAAAGAAACAAACGAGGAATCAAATGGCTCGTACAACACCCATCGCACGCTACCGTAACATCGGTATCAGTGCGCACATCGACGCCGGTAAAACCACTACTACCGAACGTATTCTGTTCTACACCGGTGTAAACCACAAAATCGGTGAAGTTCACGACGGCGCAGCAACCATGGACTGGATGGAGCAGGAGCAGGAGCGTGGTATCACCATCACCTCCGCAGCGACTACTGCATTCTGGTCTGGTATGGCTAAGCAGTATGAACCGCATCGCGTTAACATCATCGACACCCCGGGGCACGTTGACTTCACTATCGAAGTAGAACGTTCCATGCGTGTGCTTGATGGTGCAGTAATGGTTTACTGCGCAGTTGGTGGTGTTCAGCCGCAGTCTGAAACCGTATGGCGTCAGGCAAACAAATATAAAGTTCCGCGCATTGCGTTCGTTAACAAAATGGACCGCATGGGTGCGAACTTCCTGAAAGTTGTTGGTCAGATCAAATCCCGTCTGGGCGCGACTCCGGTCCCGCTGCAGCTGGCAATTGGTGCTGAAGAAGGTTTCACCGGTGTTGTTGACCTGGTGAAAATGAAAGCCATCAACTGGAACGAAGAAGACGCAGGCGTTACCTTCACTTATGAAGATATCCCGGCTGACATGCAGGAACTGGCTGACGAATGGCACCAGAACCTGATCGAGTCCGCTGCTGAAGCTTCAGAAGAGCTGATGGAGAAATACCTGGGTGGTGAAGAACTGACTGAAGAAGAGATCAAAAAAGCTCTGCGTCAGCGTGTTCTGAACAACGAAATCATCCTGGTAACCTGTGGTTCTGCGTTCAAGAACAAAGGTGTTCAGGCGATGCTGGATGCGGTAATTGATTACCTGCCATCCCCGGTTGATGTACCTGCGATCAACGGTATTCTGGACGACGGTAAAGATACTCCGGCTGAGCGTCACGCTAGCGATGAAGAGCCGTTTGCTGCTCTGGCATTTAAAATTGCTACCGACCCGTTCGTGGGTAACCTGACCTTCTTCCGCGTTTACTCCGGTGTGGTTAACTCTGGTGATACCATCCTGAACTCCGTGAAATCTGCACGTGAGCGTTTCGGTCGTATCGTACAGATGCACGCTAACAAACGTGAAGAAATCAAAGAAGTTCGCGCGGGCGATATCGCTGCTGCTATCGGTCTGAAAGACGTAACTACCGGTGACACCCTGTGTAACCCGGATGCGCCGATCATTCTGGAGCGTATGGAATTCCCAGAGCCGGTAATCTCCATCGCTGTTGAACCGAAAACCAAAGCTGACCAGGAAAAAATGGGTCTGGCTCTGGGCCGTCTGGCTAAAGAAGACCCGTCGTTCCGCGTATGGACTGACGAAGAATCTAACCAGACCATTATCGCCGGTATGGGTGAACTGCACCTCGACATCATCGTTGACCGTATGAAGCGTGAATTCAACGTTGAAGCGAACGTCGGTAAACCTCAGGTTGCTTACCGCGAAGCGATTCGCTCTAAAGTTACCGATATCGAAGGTAAACATGCTAAGCAGTCTGGTGGTCGCGGTCAGTATGGTCACGTTGTGATCGACATGTACCCACTGGAGCCGGGCTCAAATCCGAAAGGATACGAGTTCATCAACGACATCAAAGGTGGTGTAATTCCTGGCGAATACATCCCGGCCGTTGATAAAGGCATCCAGGAACAGCTGAAAGCTGGTCCGCTGGCAGGTTACCCGGTAGTTGATCTCGGTGTGCGTCTGCACTTCGGTTCTTACCATGACGTTGACTCCTCTGAGCTGGCGTTTAAACTGGCTGCTTCTATTGCCTTCAAAGATGGCTTTAAGAAAGCGAAACCAGTTCTGCTTGAGCCGATCATGAAGGTTGAAGTAGAGACTCCGGAAGAGAACACTGGTGATGTCATCGGTGACCTTAGCCGTCGTCGTGGTCAGCTGAAAGGCCAGGAATCTAACGCTACTGGCGTACAGATTCATGCTGAAGTTCCGCTGTCTGAAATGTTCGGATATGCAACTCAGCTGCGTTCCCTGACCAAAGGTCGTGCATCTTACTCCATGGAATTCCTGAAGTATGATGACGCACCGAACAACGTTGCTCAGGCCGTAATTGAAGCCCGTGGTAAATAAGCCGTAGGGTTAAAACCAAAATCCCGTGCTCTCTCCTGATGGGGAGAGCACTATAGTAAGGAATATAGCCGTGTCTAAAGAAAAATTTGAACGTACAAAACCGCACGTCAACGTCGGTACTATCGGCCACGTTGACCATGGTAAAACTACTCTGACCGCTGCAATCACTACCGTTCTGGCTAAAACCTACGGTGGTTCTGCTCGTGCATTCGACCAGATCGATAACGCACCGGAAGAAAAAGCTCGTGGTATCACCATCAACACTTCCCACGTTGAATATGACACCCCGACTCGCCACTACGCACACGTAGACTGCCCGGGCCACGCCGACTATGTTAAAAACATGATCACCGGTGCTGCTCAGATGGATGGCGCGATCCTGGTTGTTGCTGCGACTGACGGCCCGATGCCGCAGACTCGTGAGCACATCCTGCTGGGTCGTCAGGTAGGCGTTCCTTACATCATCGTGTTCCTGAACAAATGCGACATGGTTGATGACGAAGAGCTGCTGGAACTGGTTGAAATGGAAGTTCGTGAACTTCTGTCTCAGTACGACTTCCCGGGCGACGACACTCCGATCATCCGTGGTTCTGCTCTGAAAGCGCTGGAAGGCGAAGCTGAGTGGGAAGCTAAGATCGTTGAGCTGGCTGGCTACCTGGATTCTTACATCCCGGAACCAGAGCGTGCGATTGATAAGCCGTTCCTGCTGCCGATCGAAGACGTATTCTCCATCTCCGGCCGTGGTACTGTTGTTACCGGTCGTGTAGAGCGCGGTATCGTTAAAGTTGGCGAAGAAGTTGAAATCGTTGGTATCAAAGAGACTGCTAAGTCTACCTGTACTGGCGTTGAAATGTTCCGCAAACTGCTGGACGAAGGCCGTGCTGGTGAGAACGTTGGTGTTCTGCTGCGTGGTATCAAACGTGAAGAAATCGAACGTGGTCAGGTACTGGCTAAGCCGGGTTCTATCAAGCCGCACACCAAATTCGAATCTGAAGTGTACATCCTGTCCAAAGATGAAGGCGGCCGTCATACTCCGTTCTTCAAAGGCTACCGTCCGCAGTTCTACTTCCGTACAACTGACGTGACTGGTACCATCGAACTGCCGGAAGGCGTAGAGATGGTCATGCCGGGCGACAACATCAAAATGGTTGTTACCCTGATTCACCCGATCGCGATGGACGATGGTCTGCGTTTCGCAATCCGTGAAGGCGGCCGTACTGTTGGTGCGGGCGTTGTAGCTAAAGTTCTGGGCTAATTTATTAGTTCTGAATTAAAAAGGGCGCTTCGGCGCCCTTTTTGCTGTCTGTCATTTACGGTGACAGTAAAGATGTTGCTTGATTAAAACGTGCTTCACTCTCGGTATTTCAACAATAGTCTATTGTAATTATAACTATTCTCATTTACACTTTTGATCATAAATTGAACGGGAGTCGGTATGTACGTTTGTTTGTGTAATGGTGTAAACGATAAAAAAATTCGTCAGGCCGTACGTCAATTTCATCCTCAGTCTTTTCAGCAACTGCGTAAATTCATTCCTGTGGGAAATCAATGCGGTAAGTGCGTCCGCGCGGCCCGCGAGATTATGGAAGATGAATTAACCCGCATGCCTGAATACCAGGAGATCGCTTAAGCACTCCGGCTTTTCTTTGACATCTATATAGCCCGAACTACGCTTCAATAAGTGGAAGCGGAGGGACTATATAATGAAAGGTGATGTCAAAATCATAAGTTATCTCAATAAATTATTGGGTAATGAGCTTGTCGCAATAAATCAGTACTTTCTTCATGCCAGAATGTTCAAGAACTGGGGCCTGATGCGTCTCAATGATGTTGAATATCATGAGTCCATAGATGAAATGAAACACGCTGATAAATACATCGAGCGGATTTTGTTTCTTGAAGGCATTCCAAATCTGCAGGATCTCGGAAGACTGGGCATCGGTGAAGATGTCGAGGAGATGTTGCAATCTGATTTAAGGCTGGAGCTTGAAGGCGCAAAAGATCTGCGTGAGGCGATCGCCTATGCTGATAGCGTTCATGACTATGTTAGTCGCGACATGCTGATCGAAATTCTTACCGATGAGGAAGGCCATATTGACTGGCTGGAAACCGAGCTAGATCTTATCGGTAAAATCGGGCTGCCGAACTACCTCCAGTCGCAGATCAAAGTGGCTGACTAACTCGCGTTTACCATCCACACCAAAAACCCGCTGCAGCCAAAAAAGGGCCAAATGGCAGCGGGTTGTTTAATGACCCCAGCGTTTTACCCGACAGCATCAAAACCAACCATCCGCCACAGGCAAGAAGTGAGGCCATAAAGATCAATTGTGGCAACAGTTCCCAGCCATGCCATGCGCCAAGGGCTGCCAGAAATTTGACGTCCCCATAGCCTAATCCTTCATAACCGCGAATCCCGCGATAAAGCCAGTAGATCAAGGCGAAGGCGAGATAGCCCGCGATGGCACCTGCAACGGCTTGTTCCAGTTTCATTGGGGCATGGCAAAGATAATAGAGCAGACCACACCAGAGCAGGGGACAGGTCAGACGGTCAGGAAGTAACCCATCCCGTAAATCATACCAGCACAGTGCGAGCGTAAAACTGCTATAGACAAGTAAGAAGGGGAGCGTCATCGATTCATTGCCCTGGCTGCGGAGTTGTAACCCAGAGTCTGGGAGAAAGGGTGGCCAGTGGCAAAAGACAGAGCTGATATTCTCGAGCGGTATTCTGATGTTTTGACCTTATTTCAGGGTGTTGCAGTGCCTGACCAGGCAGGTACGCAAAAATGATTGCTGATTTTGTATGCAGTACTTGCGTAAGGCCGGAATTTGCGTATAATGCGCGGGCCTGTCAAAATTGGCAGGCTGGTTCGATATGAACCCTGATAGAGCAGTTAGCTATCAAACAATGTTCCCAATCGGGGAACTATGTAAGAACGGTTACACTCTCCCATCAATCGTAATGGGTATGAGGAGTAATCATTTCGTCTATAAATAATTGGAGCTCTGGTCTCATGCAGAACCAAAGAATCCGTATCCGTCTTAAAGCGTTTGATCATCGTCTGATCGATCAATCAACCGCGGAAATCGTCGAGACTGCCAAGCGCACTGGTGCGCAGGTTCGTGGTCCGATCCCGCTGCCGACCCGCAAAGAGCGCTTTACCGTTCTGATCTCTCCGCACGTCAACAAAGATGCGCGTGATCAGTACGAAATTCGCACTCACAAGCGTCTGGTTGACATCGTTGAGCCAACTGAGAAAACCGTTGATGCTCTGATGCGTCTGGATCTGGCTGCCGGTGTAGACGTGCAGATCAGCCTGGGTTAATCAGGTCATCGAGCGATTGAGAGGTTGAAACAATGATTGGTTTAGTCGGTAAAAAAGTGGGCATGACCCGCATCTTCACTGAAGATGGCGTATCTATCCCAGTAACCGTAATCGAAGTTGAAGCAAACCGTGTTGCACAGGTCAAAGACCTGGCTAACGATGGTTACCGCGCAATTCAGGTTACCACCGGTGCTAAAAAAGCTAACCGTGTAACCAAGCCGGAAGCTGGTCACTTCGCTAAAGCTGGCGTAGAAGCTGGCCGTGGTCTGTGGGAATTCCGTCTTGCTGACGGCGAAGAATTCACCGTAGGTCAGAGCATTAGCGTAGAACTGTTTGCTGACGTTAAAAAAGTTGACGTAACCGGTACCTCTAAAGGTAAAGGTTTCGCCGGTACCGTTAAGCGCTGGAACTTCCGTACCCAGGACGCTACTCACGGTAACTCCTTGTCTCACCGCGTTCCGGGTTCTATCGGTCAGAACCAGACTCCGGGCAAAGTGTTCAAAGGCAAGAAAATGGCAGGTCAGCTGGGTAATGAGCGTGTCACCGTTCAGAGCCTGGACGTAGTACGTGTTGACGCTGAGCGCAACCTGCTGCTGGTTAAAGGTGCTGTCCCGGGTGCAACCGGTAGCGACCTGATCGTTAAACCAGCTGTGAAGGCGTGAGGAGATAGCAATGGAATTAGTATTGAAAGACGCGCAGAGCGCGCTGACTGTTTCCGAAACTACCTTCGGTCGTGATTTCAACGAAGCGCTGGTACACCAGGTTGTTGTTGCTTATGCAGCTGGTGCTCGTCAGGGTACTCGTGCTCAGAAGACTCGTGCTGAAGTAACTGGTTCAGGCAAAAAGCCGTGGCGCCAGAAAGGTACCGGCCGTGCGCGTTCAGGTTCTATCAAGAGCCCGATCTGGCGTTCCGGTGGCGTGACCTTCGCTGCTCGCCCGCAGGACCACAGTCAAAAAGTTAACAAAAAGATGTACCGCGGCGCGCTGAAAAGCATTCTGTCCGAACTGGTACGTCAGGATCGTCTGATCGTTGTCGAGAAGTTCTCTGTTGAAGCGCCTAAAACTAAGCTGCTGGCACAGAAACTGAAAGACATGGCTCTGGAAGATGTGCTGATCATCACCGGTGAGCTGGACGAGAACCTGTTCCTGGCTGCGCGCAACCTGCACAAGGTTGACGTACGCGATGCAACTGGTATCGACCCGGTTAGCCTGATCGCCTTCGACAAAGTCGTAATGACTGCTGATGCTGTTAAGCAAGTTGAGGAGATGCTGGCATGATTCGTGAAGAACGTCTGCTGAAGGTGCTGCGTGCACCGCACGTTTCTGAAAAAGCGTCTGCTGCGATGGAAAAAACAAACACCATCGTTCTCAAAGTTGCTAAAGACGCGACTAAAGCAGAAATCAAAGCTGCTGTGCAGAAACTGTTTGAAGTCGAAGTCGAAGTCGTTAACACCCTGGTAGTTAAAGGGAAAGTTAAACGTCACGGACAGCGTATCGGTCGTCGTAGCGACTGGAAAAAAGCTTACGTCACCCTGAAAGAAGGCCAGAATCTGGACTTCGTTGGCGGCGCTGAGTAAGTCGGAGGAGTAATACAATGGCAGTTGTTAAATGTAAACCGACATCTCCGGGTCGTCGCCACGTTGTTAAAGTGGTTAACCCTGAGCTGCACAAGGGCAAACCTTTTGCTCCGTTGCTGGAAAAAAACAGCAAATCCGGTGGTCGTAACAACAATGGCCGTATCACCACCCGTCATATCGGTGGTGGCCACAAGCAGGCTTACCGTATTGTTGACTTCAAACGCAACAAAGATGGTATCCCGGCAGTTGTTGAGCGTCTTGAGTACGATCCGAACCGTTCCGCGAACATCGCGCTGGTTCTGTACAAAGATGGCGAACGCCGTTACATCCTGGCCCCTAAAGGCCTGAAAGCTGGCGACCAGATTCAGTCTGGCGTTGATGCTGCAATCAAAGCAGGTAACACCCTGCCGATGCGCAATATCCCGGTTGGTTCTACCGTTCATAACGTAGAAATGAAACCTGGTAAAGGCGGTCAGCTGGCACGTTCCGCTGGTACTTACGTTCAGATCGTTGCTCGTGATGGTGCTTATGTCACCCTGCGTCTGCGTTCTGGTGAAATGCGTAAAGTCGAAGCAGACTGCCGCGCTACTCTGGGCGAAGTTGGCAATGCTGAGCATATGCTGCGCGTTCTGGGTAAAGCAGGTGCTGCACGCTGGCGTGGTGTTCGTCCTACCGTTCGCGGTACTGCGATGAACCCAGTCGACCACCCACATGGTGGTGGTGAAGGTCGTAACTTTGGTAAGCACCCGGTATCCCCGTGGGGCCTGCAGACCAAAGGTAAGAAGACCCGCAGCAACAAGCGTACTGATAAATTCATCGTACGTCGCCGTAGCAAATAATATTAGAGGATAAGCCATGCCACGTTCTCTCAAGAAAGGTCCTTTTATTGACCTGCACTTGCTGAAGAAGGTAGAGAAAGCGGTGGAAAGCGGAGACAAGAAGCCCCTGCGCACTTGGTCCCGTCGTTCAACGATCTTTCCTAACATGATCGGTTTGACCATCGCTGTCCATAATGGTCGTCAGCACGTTCCAGTTTTTGTTTCCGACGAAATGGTTGGTCACAAACTGGGTGAATTCGCACCGACTCGTACTTATCGCGGCCATGCTGCTGATAAAAAAGCGAAGAAGAAATAAGGTAGGAGGAAGAGATGGAAACTTTAGCTCAACATCGCCATGCTCGTTCTTCTGCTCAGAAGGTTCGCCTTGTAGCTGACCTGATTCGCGGTAAGAAAGTGTCGCAGGCCCTGGATATTCTGACCTACACCAACAAGAAAGCTGCTGTATTGGTCAAGAAGGTACTGGAATCTGCCATTGCTAACGCTGAACACAACGATGGCGCTGACATTGACGATCTGAAAGTTGCGAAAATTTTCGTAGATGAAGGCCCGAGCATGAAGCGCATTATGCCGCGTGCGAAAGGTCGTGCAGATCGCATCCTGAAGCGCACCAGCCACATCACTGTGGTTGTGTCCGATCGCTGAGACTCTGGAGACTAGCAATGGGTCAGAAAGTACATCCTAATGGTATTCGCCTGGGTATTGTCAAACCATGGAACTCTACCTGGTTCGCGAACACCAAAGAATTCGCTGACAACCTGGACAGCGATTTTAAAGTACGTCAGTTCCTGACTAAAGAACTGGCTAAAGCGTCCGTATCTCGTATCGTTATCGAGCGTCCGGCTAAGAGCATCCGTGTGACCATTCACACTGCTCGCCCGGGCATCGTTATCGGTAAGAAAGGCGAAGACGTAGAAAAACTGCGCAAGGTCGTAGCGGATATCGCTGGCGTTCCTGCACAGATCAATATCGCCGAAGTTCGTAAGCCAGAACTGGACGCTAAATTGGTTGCTGACAGCATCACTTCTCAGCTGGAACGTCGTGTTATGTTCCGTCGTGCTATGAAGCGTGCTGTACAGAACGCAATGCGTCTGGGCGCTAAAGGTATCAAAGTTGAAGTTAGCGGCCGTCTGGGCGGCGCGGAAATCGCACGTACCGAATGGTACCGTGAAGGTCGCGTACCGCTGCACACTCTGCGTGCTGACATCGACTACAACACCTCTGAAGCGCGTACCACTTACGGTATTATCGGCGTTAAGGTATGGATCTTCAAAGGCGAGATCCTGGGTGGTATGGCTGCTGTTGAACAACCGGAACCGGCTGCTCAACCTAAAAAGCAGCAGCGTAAAGGCCGTAAATAAGGAGCGTCGCTGATGTTACAACCAAAGCGTACAAAATTCCGTAAAGTGCACAAAGGCCGCAACCGTGGTCTGGCGCAGGGTACGGATGTTAGCTTCGGCACTTTCGGTCTGAAAGCTGTTGGCCGTGGTCGTCTGACTGCACGTCAGATCGAAGCAGCACGTCGTGCTATGACCCGTGCAGTTAAGCGTCAAGGTAAGATCTGGATCCGTGTATTCCCGGACAAACCGATCACCGAGAAGCCGCTGGAAGTTCGTATGGGTAAAGGTAAAGGTAACGTGGAGTATTGGGTTGCCTTGATTCAGCCGGGTAAAGTCCTGTATGAAATGGACGGTGTTCCGGAAGAGCTGGCCCGTGAAGCCTTCGGCCTGGCAGCAGCGAAACTGCCTATCAAAACCACCTTTGTAACTAAGACGGTGATGTAATGAAAGCAAAAGAGCTGCGTGAAAAAAGCGTTGAAGAGCTGAACGCTGAGCTGCTGAACCTGCTGCGTGAGCAGTTCAACCTGCGTATGCAGGCTGCAAGTGGCCAGCTGCAACAGACTCACCTGCTGAAGCAAGTGCGTCGTGATGTTGCGCGCGTTAAGACTTTACTGACTGAGAAGGCGGATGCGTAATGACCGATAAAATCCGTACTCTGCAAGGTCGTGTTGTTAGCAATAAAATGGAGAAATCCATCGTTGTTGCTATCGAACGTTTTGTGAAACACCCGATCTACGGTAAATTCATCAAGCGTACGACCAAACTGCACGTACATGACGAGAACAACGAATGCGGTATCGGTGACGTGGTCGAAATCCACGAATGCCGTCCGCTGTCCAAGACTAAGTCCTGGACGCTGGTTCGCGTTGTAGAGAAAGCAGTTCTGTAATAGAGCTGTGTTCTCAACGGATAAACGGCTCAGCGATGAGCCGTTTATTTTTTCTACCCATATCCGATTTCCGGTGTTATAATGCCGCGCCCTCGATATGGGGATATTTATTGGCCCGATTTTGGGTCTCAGTAGTAGTTGACATTAGCGGAGCACTAAAATGATCCAAGAACAGACTATGCTGAACGTCGCCGACAACTCCGGTGCACGTCGCGTAATGTGTATCAAGGTTCTGGGTGGCTCGCACCGTCGCTACGCAGGCGTAGGCGACATCATCAAGATCACCATCAAGGAAGCAATTCCGCGTGGTAAGGTCAAAAAGGGTGATGTGCTGAAGGCGGTAGTGGTGCGCACCAGGAAGGGTGTTCGTCGCCCGGACGGTTCTGTCATTCGCTTTGATGGTAATGCATGCGTTATTCTGAACAATAACAGCGAGCAGCCCATCGGTACGCGTATTTTTGGGCCGGTAACTCGTGAGCTTCGTACCGAGAAGTTCATGAAAATTATCTCTCTGGCACCAGAAGTACTCTAAGGAGCGAATCATGGCAGCGAAAATCCGTCGTGATGACGAAGTTATCGTGTTAACCGGTAAAGATAAAGGTAAACGCGGTAAAGTTAAGAATGTCTTGTCTTCCGGCAAGCTCATTGTTGAAGGTATCAACCTGGTTAAGAAACATCAGAAGCCGGTTCCGGCCCTGAACCAACCAGGTGGCATCGTTGAAAAAGAAGCTGCAATTCAGGTTTCTAACGTTGCACTCTTCAATGCGGCAACCGGCAAGGCTGACCGTGTAGGCTTTAGATTCGAAGACGGCAAAAAAGTCCGTTTCTTCAAATCTAACAGCGAAACTATCAAGTAATTTGGAGTAGTACGATGGCGAAACTGCATGATTACTACAAAGACGAAGTAGTTGGTAAACTCATGACTGAGTTTAACTACAATTCTGTCATGCAAGTCCCTCGGGTCGAGAAGATCACCCTGAACATGGGTGTTGGTGAAGCGATCGCTGACAAGAAACTGCTGGATAATGCAGCAGCAGATCTGACAGCAATCTCCGGTCAAAAGCCGTTGATCACCAAAGCACGCAAATCAGTTGCAGGCTTCAAAATCCGTCAGGGCTATCCGATCGGCTGTAAAGTAACCCTGCGTGGCGAACGCATGTGGGAGTTCTTTGAGCGCCTGATCACTATTGCTGTACCGCGTATCCGTGACTTCCGTGGCCTGTCCGCTAAGTCATTCGATGGTCGTGGTAACTACAGCATGGGTGTCCGTGAGCAGATCATCTTCCCAGAAATCGACTACGATAAAGTCGACCGCGTTCGTGGTTTGGATATTACCATTACCACTACTGCGAAATCTGATGAAGAAGGCCGCGCTCTGCTGGCTGCCTTTGACTTCCCGTTCCGCAAGTAAGGTAGGGTTACTTAATGGCTAAGCAATCAATGAAAGCACGCGAAGTAAAGCGCGTGGCTTTAGCTGATAAATTCTTCGCTAAACGCGCTGAACTGAAAGCTATCATCTCTGATGTGAACGCAACCGACGAAGATCGTTGGAATGCTGTTCTCAAGCTGCAGACTCTGCCGCGTGATTCCAGCCCGTCTCGTCAGCGTAACCGCTGCCGTCAAACAGGTCGTCCGCATGGTTTCCTGCGGAAGTTCGGGTTGAGCCGTATCAAGGTCCGTGAAGCCGCTATGCGCGGTGAAATCCCGGGTCTGAAAAAGGCTAGCTGGTAATTGTCACCAATTGAATCACGGGAGTAAAGACAGATGAGCATGCAAGATCCGATCGCGGATATGCTGACCCGTATCCGTAACGGTCAGGCCGCGAATAAAGCTGCGGTCACCATGCCTTCCTCCAAGCTGAAAGTGGCAATTGCCAACGTGCTGAAGGAAGAAGGCTTTATTGAAGATTTTAAAGTTGAAGGCGACATCAAGCCGGAACTGGAACTGACTCTTAAGTATTTCCAGGGTAAAGCTGTTGTAGAAAGCATTCAGCGTGTCAGCCGCCCAGGTCTGCGCATCTACAAACGTAAAGATGAGCTGCCGAAAGTTATGGCGGGTCTGGGTATCGCAGTTATTTCTACCTCTAAAGGTGTTATGACTGATCGTGCAGCGCGCCAAGCTGGTCTTGGTGGCGAAATTATCTGCTACGTAGCCTAATCGGAGGAAAAAATGTCTCGTGTTGCTAAAGCACCGGTCGTTGTTCCTGCCGGCGTTGATGTAAAAATCAACGGTCAGGTTATTACGATCAAAGGTAAGAATGGCGAGCTGACTCGTACTCTCAACGATGCTGTTGAAGTTAAACATGCAGATAATGCACTGACTTTCGGTCCGCGTGATGGTTTCGCAGACGGTTGGGCTCAGGCTGGTACCGCGCGTGCCCTGCTTAACTCAGTAGTTATCGGTGTTACCGAAGGCTTCACTAAAAAGCTTCAGCTTGTTGGTGTAGGTTATCGTGCAGCGGTCAAAGGGGATGTAGTAAACCTGGCTTTAGGTTTCTCACACCCAGTTGAACATAAACTGCCGGCCGGTATCACTGCAGAATGTCCGACTCAAACTGAAATCGTGCTGAAAGGCGCTGATAAGCAGGTGATCGGCCAGGTTGCAGCAGATCTGCGCGCCTACCGTCGTCCTGAGCCTTATAAAGGCAAGGGTGTTCGTTACGCCGACGAAGTCGTGCGTACCAAAGAGGCTAAGAAGAAGTAAGGTAACACTATGGATAAGAAATCTGCTCGTATCCGTCGTGCGACCCGCGCACGCCGCAAGCTCCAGGAGCTGGGTGCAACTCGCCTGGTGGTACATCGTACCCCGCGTCATATTTACGCACAGGTAATTGCACCGAACGGTTCTGAAGTTCTGGTAGCTGCTTCTACTGTAGAAAAAGCTATCGCTGAACAATTGAAGTACACCGGTAACAAAGACGCGGCTGCAGCTGTGGGTAAAGCTGTTGCTGAACGCGCTCTGGAAAAAGGCATCAAAGATGTTTCCTTTGACCGTTCCGGGTTCCAATATCATGGTCGTGTCCAGGCACTGGCAGATGCTGCCCGTGAAGCTGGCCTTCAGTTCTAAGGTAGAGGTGTAAGATGGCTCACATCGAAAAACAAGCTGGCGAACTGCAGGAAAAGCTGATCGCGGTTAACCGCGTATCTAAAACCGTTAAAGGTGGTCGTATTTTCTCCTTCACAGCTCTGACTGTTGTTGGTGATGGTAATGGCCGCGTAGGTTTTGGTTACGGTAAAGCGCGTGAAGTTCCAGCAGCGATCCAGAAAGCGATGGAAAAAGCCCGTCGCAATATGATTAACGTCGCGCTGAACCACGGCACCCTGCAGCACCCGGTTAAAGGTGTTCACACGGGTTCTCGTGTATTCATGCAGCCAGCTTCCGAAGGTACCGGTATCATCGCCGGTGGTGCAATGCGCGCCGTTCTGGAAGTTGCTGGAGTTCATAACGTTCTGGCCAAAGCATATGGTTCCACCAACCCGATCAACGTGGTTCGTGCAACTATTGATGGCCTGGAAAATATGAATTCTCCAGAAATGGTCGCTGCCAAGCGTGGTAAATCCGTTGAAGAAATTCTGGGGAAATAAACCATGGCAAAGACTATTAAAATTACTCAAACCCGCAGTGCAATCGGTCGTCTGCCGAAACACAAGGCAACGCTGCTTGGCCTGGGTCTGCGTCGTATTGGTCACACCGTAGAGCGCGAGGATACTCCCGCTGTTCGTGGTATGGTCAACGCGGTTTCCTTCATGGTTAAAGTTGAGGAGTAAGAGATGCGTTTAAATACTCTGTCTCCGGCCGAAGGCTCCAAAAAGGCGGGTAAACGCCTTGGTCGTGGTATCGGTTCTGGCCTCGGTAAAACCGGTGGTCGTGGTCACAAAGGTCAGAACTCTCGTTCTGGCGGTGGCGTACGTCGCGGTTTCGAGGGTGGTCAGATGCCTCTGTACCGTCGTCTGCCGAAATTCGGCTTCACTTCTCGTAAAGCGATGATCACTGCAGAAGTTCGTCTGTCTGATCTGGCTCACGTAGAAGGCGATGTAGTCGACCTGAACACGCTGAAAGCGGCTAATATTATCGGTATCCAGATCGAGTTCGCGAAAGTGATCCTGTCTGGCGAGGTAGCTCGTCCGGTAACTATTCGTGGCCTGCGTGTGACTAAAGGTGCTCGTGCTGCTATCGAAGCTGCTGGCGGTAAAATTGAGGAATAAGTAGCAGATGGCTAAGCAACCGGGATTAGATTTTCAAAGTGCCAAAGGTGGACTTGGCGAGCTGAAACGCAGACTTTTGTTTGTTATCGGTGCGCTGATTGTATTCCGTATTGGTTCTTTTATTCCGATCCCTGGTATTGATGCCGCTGTACTTGCCAAACTGCTTGAGCAACAGCGAGGCACCATCATTGAAATGTTCAACATGTTCTCTGGTGGTGCTCTCAGCCGTGCTTCTATCTTTGCTTTGGGTATCATGCCGTACATCTCGGCATCGATCATTGTCCAACTGCTTACAGTTGTTTATCAACCGTTAGCAGAGATGAAGAAAGAAGGGGAGTCTGGTCGTCGTAAGATCAGCCAGTACACCCGCT
This sequence comes from Klebsiella sp. R390, assembly GCF_051131745.1. Classification (NCBI taxonomy): domain Bacteria; kingdom Pseudomonadati; phylum Pseudomonadota; class Gammaproteobacteria; order Enterobacterales; family Enterobacteriaceae; genus Klebsiella; species Klebsiella sp. R390. The sequence continues at coordinate 3,179,609 of NZ_CP180445.1, forward strand.
ACGGTACTCTGGTGTTGGCTATATTCCAGTCGATCGGTATTGCTACCGGTCTACCGAATATGCCTGGTATGCAGGGCCTGGTAATGAATCCAGGCTTTGCATTCTACTTCACCGCTGTTGTAAGTCTGGTCACAGGAACCATGTTCCTGATGTGGCTCGGCGAACAGATTACTGAACGTGGTATCGGTAACGGTATCTCGATCATTATCTTCGCTGGTATCGTTGCGGGTCTCCCGCCAGCCATCGCCCATACTATCGAGCAAGCGCGTCAAGGCGACCTGCACTTCCTCCTGTTGCTATTGGTTGCAGTATTAGTATTTGCCGTGACCTTCTTTGTTGTGTTCGTAGAACGTGGTCAACGCCGCATTGTGGTGAACTACGCGAAGCGTCAACAAGGTCGTCGTGTCTATGCTGCACAGAGCACACATTTACCGTTGAAAGTGAATATGGCGGGGGTAATCCCGGCAATCTTCGCTTCCAGCATTATTCTGTTCCCTGCAACCATCGCGTCATGGTTCGGGGGCGGAACCGGTTGGAACTGGCTGACAACAATTTCGCTGTATTTGCAGCCTGGGCAACCGCTTTATGTGTTACTCTATGCGTCTGCGATCATCTTCTTCTGTTTCTTCTACACGGCGTTGGTTTTCAACCCGCGTGAAACAGCAGATAACCTGAAGAAGTCCGGTGCATTTGTACCAGGAATTCGTCCGGGAGAGCAAACGGCGAAGTATATCGATAAAGTAATGACTCGTCTGACTTTGGTTGGTGCGCTGTATATTACCTTTATCTGCCTGATCCCGGAGTTCATGCGTGATGCAATGAAAGTGCCGTTCTACTTCGGTGGAACCTCGCTGCTTATTGTTGTCGTTGTGATAATGGACTTTATGGCTCAAGTGCAAACTCTGATGATGTCAAGTCAGTACGAGTCTGCATTGAAGAAGGCGAACCTGAAAGGCTACGGCCGCTAACGGGTCGCCCGAGAAGTTACGGAGAGTAAAAATGAAAGTTCGTGCTTCCGTCAAGAAATTATGCCGTAACTGCAAAATCGTTAAGCGTGATGGTGTCATCCGTGTGATTTGCAGTGCCGAGCCAAAGCATAAACAGCGCCAAGGCTGATTTTTTCGCATATTTTTCTTGCAAAGTTGGATTGAGCTGGCTAGATTAGCCAGCCAATCTTTTGTATGTCTGTACGTTTCCATTTGAGTATCCTGAAAACGGGCTTTTCAGCATGGTGCGTACATATTAAATAGTAGGAGTGCATAGTGGCCCGTATAGCAGGCATTAACATTCCTGATCAAAAACATACCGTAATCGCATTAACTGCAATTTTCGGTATCGGCAAGACCCGCTCTAAAGCCATCTGTGCTGACACGGGTATCGCTGAAAATGTTAAGATCAGTGAGCTGTCTGAAGAACAAATTGAAGCCCTGCGTGAAGCAGTAGGCAAATTTGTCGTTGAAGGTGATCTGCGCCGTGAAATCACCCTGAGCATCAAGCGTCTGATGGACCTTGGTTGCTATCGTGGTTTACGCCATCGTCGTGGTCTTCCGGTTCGCGGTCAGCGTACTAAGACCAACGCACGTACCCGTAAGGGTCCGCGTAAACCGATCAAGAAATAATCGGGGTGATTGAATAATGGCAAAGGCACCAGTTCGTGCACGTAAGCGTGTAAGAAAACAAGTCTCTGATGGCGTGGCTCATGTCCATGCTTCTTTTAACAACACCATCGTTACCATCACTGATCGTCAGGGTAACGCACTGGGTTGGGCAACAGCCGGTGGTTCCGGTTTCCGTGGTTCTCGCAAATCCACTCCGTTTGCAGCTCAGGTTGCAGCAGAGCGTTGCGCTGAAGCCGTAAAAGAATACGGCATCAAGAATCTGGAAGTTATGGTCAAAGGTCCGGGTCCGGGTCGCGAATCTACTATTCGTGCACTGAACGCCGCTGGTTTCCGCATCACTAATATTACTGATGTGACTCCGATCCCTCATAACGGTTGTCGTCCGCCGAAAAAACGTCGCGTATAACGCGCTCGTTTCTAGGATTGTTGGAGAAAGAAAATGGCAAGATATTTGGGTCCTAAGCTCAAGCTGAGCCGTCGTGAGGGCACAGACCTGTTCCTTAAGTCTGGCGTTCGCGCGATCGATACCAAGTGTAAAATTGAACAAGCTCCTGGCCAGCACGGTGCGCGTAAACCGCGTCTGTCTGACTATGGTGTGCAGTTGCGTGAAAAGCAAAAAGTTCGCCGTATGTACGGTGTGCTGGAGCGTCAGTTCCGTAACTACTATAAAGAAGCAGCACGTCTGAAAGGCAACACCGGTGAAAACCTGTTGGCTCTGCTGGAAGGTCGTCTGGACAACGTTGTATACCGTATGGGCTTCGGCGCGACTCGTGCTGAATCACGTCAGCTGGTTAGCCACAAAGCTATCATGGTAAACGGTCGTGTTGTTAACATTGCTTCTTATCAGGTTAAAGCGAACGACGTTGTTAGCATTCGTGAGAAAGCGAAAAAGCAATCTCGCGTGAAAGCCGCTCTGGAGCTGGCTGAGCAGCGTGAAAAGCCAACCTGGCTGGAAGTTGATGCTGGCAAGATGGAAGGTACGTTCAAGCGTCAGCCGGAACGTTCTGATCTGTCTGCGGACATTAACGAACACCTGATCGTCGAGCTTTACTCCAAGTAAAGCTTAGTACCAAAGAGAGGACACAATGCAGGGTTCTGTGACAGAGTTTCTAAAACCGCGCCTGGTCGATATCGAGCAAGTGAGTTCGACGCACGCCAAGGTGACCCTTGAGCCTTTAGAGCGTGGCTTTGGCCATACTCTGGGTAACGCACTGCGCCGTATTCTGCTCTCATCGATGCCGGGTTGCGCGGTGACCGAGGTTGAGATTGATGGTGTACTGCACGAGTACAGCACCAAAGAAGGCGTTCAGGAAGATATCCTTGAAATCCTGCTCAACCTGAAAGGGCTTGCGGTGAGAGTTCAGGGTAAAGATGAAGTCATCCTTACTTTGAATAAATCTGGCATTGGCCCTGTGACCGCAGCCGACATTACCCATGACGGTGATGTCGAAATCGTCAAGCCGCAACATGTGATCTGCCACCTGACCGATGAGAACGCTGCGATTAGCATGCGTATCAAAGTTCAGCGCGGTCGTGGTTATGTGCCGGCTTCTGCCCGAATTCATTCGGAAGAAGATGAGCGCCCAATCGGCCGTCTGCTGGTCGACGCATGCTACAGCCCAGTAGAGCGTATTGCCTACAATGTTGAAGCAGCGCGTGTAGAACAGCGTACCGACCTGGACAAGCTGGTCATCGAAATGGAAACCAACGGCACAATCGATCCTGAAGAGGCGATTCGTCGTGCGGCAACCATCCTGGCAGAACAACTTGAAGCTTTCGTTGACTTACGTGATGTACGTCAGCCGGAAGTTAAAGAAGAGAAACCAGAATTCGATCCGATCCTGCTGCGCCCTGTTGACGATCTCGAATTGACTGTCCGCTCTGCTAACTGCCTCAAGGCAGAAGCTATCCACTATATCGGTGATCTGGTACAGCGTACCGAGGTTGAGTTGCTGAAAACGCCGAACCTGGGTAAAAAATCTCTTACCGAGATTAAAGACGTGCTGGCTTCACGTGGTCTGTCTCTGGGCATGCGCCTGGAAAACTGGCCACCGGCAAGCATTGCTGACGAGTAACCGGATCACAGGTTAAGGTTTTACTGAGAAGGATAAGGTCATGCGCCATCGTAAGAGTGGTCGTCAACTGAACCGCAACAGCAGCCATCGCCAGGCTATGTTCCGTAACATGGCTGGTTCGCTGGTTCGTCATGAAATCATCAAGACGACCCTGCCGAAAGCGAAAGAACTGCGTCGCGTAGTTGAGCCGCTGATTACTCTTGCCAAGACTGATAGCGTTGCTAATCGTCGTCTGGCATTCGCCCGCACTCGTGATAACGAGATCGTGGCAAAACTGTTTAACGAGCTGGGCCCGCGTTTCGCGAGCCGCGCCGGTGGTTACACTCGCATTCTGAAGTGTGGCTTCCGTGCAGGCGACAACGCGCCGATGGCATACATCGAGCTGGTTGATCGTGCTGAGCTGAAAGCAGAAGCTGCTGCAGAGTAATCTGTAGTAACGTAAAAAAACCCGCCCCGGCGGGTTTTTTTATATCCTCGTTATGTTGGCTTCACTACAATAGCTGTATTCTTTTTGTTCATCCCCGGAGCCGTATGATGTGGTTACTGGATCAGTGGGCAGAACGCCATATCCTTGACGCCCAGCGCAAAGGCGAGTTCGACGACCTGCCCGGCCGTGGAGAGCCGCTGACGCTAGACGACGATCTACATGTCCCACCTGAACTGCGTGCCGGCTATCGGCTACTCAAAAACGCCGGTTGTCTTCCACCAGAACTTGAGCAGCGCCGGGAAGCCGTCGCGCTGATTGATTTACTCAAAGTTGTCCGCCCTGATGACCCACAACACGCTGAATTGAGCCGTCAGCTTGCGTTGCTTGAACTGAAGCTTCGCCAGGCTGGATTGAGTACTGATTTTTTACGGGGTGAATATGCGGACAGGCTGTATAACAAAATGAATAAGGAGTAGGCATGTATCGTATTGGTGAACTCGCGAAACTGGCTGATGTGACGCCCGACACCATCCGCTACTATGAAAAGCAGCAGATGATGGCTCACGATGTCCGTACCGAAGGTGGTTTTCGGCTGTACACCGAGAAAGATCTTCAGCGTTTGCGGTTTATTCGCTATGCCCGCCAGCTAGGCTTTACGCTGGAAGCGATCCGCGAATTATTGTCGATCCGTGTCGATCCGGAGCATCACACTTGTCAGGAATCTAAAGGCATCGTACAGGCCCGTTTGGGTGAAGTGGAAGCACGTATTAAAGAACTACAATCGATGCGCCGGTCTTTGCAACGACTCAATGACGCCTGTTGCGGGAGTGCGCACAGCAGTGTGTATTGCTCGATTCTTGAGGCGCTTGAGCAGGGGGCAAGTAGCACGACAGGACGTTGATTTTCTCATCGCGCAGATCTACACTCGCGACGATCTTATCTACTATCAGGAGTCATCATGAGCCGCTATCAACATACTAAAGGGCAGATTAAAGACAATGCCATTGAGGCGTTACTGCACGACCCATTATTCAGGCAACGGATTGAAAAAAGTAAGAAAGGGAAAGGTAGTTATCAACGTAAGGACAAACATGCAGGGCGGAATGACCGGGAGGCCAGTGGCAAAAGAGTGATCCACTTTTTTACCACTGGCCTTCTGCTTTCTGCCGCTTGATTAAGAACGGTTATTTTGCTCTTTCAACAGATCGCGAATTTCACTTAACAATACTTCTTCTTTCGACGGAGCCGGCGGTGCTGCTGGTGCTTCTTCCTTTTTGCGATTCAGGTTATTCATCAATTTGATTGCCATAAAAATGGCAAAAGCCACGATCACAAAATCGAAGACATTCTGGATAAACACCCCGTAATGCATCACGACAGCAGGGATATCACCCTGTGCATCGCGCAATGTAACGGCAAAGGATTTAAAATCAATACCGCCAATCAGTAGTCCAAGCGGTGGCATAATAATATCGGCAACCAGTGACGATACAATTTTACCAAATGCTGCACCAATGATGACACCCACTGCTAAATCAACAACATTCCCGCGCATCGCGAAGTCGCGAAACTCTTTTAAAATGCTCATTTTATTCTCCTTGAACCAGCCAACTTAATAAGTTTATCAAATGTATTCCTGTTTGCCATTACTGTTGAATAATTGCTAAAAAATATTATCCATTAATAAGTGCAGGGTAATTAAAGCGGGCGCTGTATTGCCGCCCGCAGTTATTAAAGGAAGAAAGGACTTGGCTGGAACAGGCGTTCGACATCGGAGATAAATTTTTTGTCGGTCAGGAACATAATGACATGGTCACCCTGTTCAATGCGCAGGTTATTATTGGCAATCATAACATCGTTACCACGGACTACGGCGCCAATGATCGTGCCTGGTGGCAGTTTGATCTCATCGATCGAACGACCAACAACCCGGGAGGTACTTTCATCGCCATGGGCGACAGCTTCAATGGCCTCAGCCACACCGCGGCGTAGTGATGATACGCCAACAATATCCGCTTTACGCACATGACTGAGGAGGGCAGAAATGGTGGCCTGCTGCGGAGATATCGCAATGTCGATCACGCTACCTTGTACCAGATCGACGTACGCTTTCCGTTGGATCAGCACCATCACTTTTTTGGCGCCCATTCGTTTGGCCAGCATGGCGGACATGATGTTCGCTTCGTCATCGTTGGTAACGGCAATGAAAAGATCCACCTGATCAATGTGCTCTTCGGCCAGCAGCTCCTGATCGGAGGCATCGCCATAAAACACGATCGTATTTTGCAATTTCTCGGCAAGTTCAGCGGCGCGTTGCTGATCGCGTTCGATGAGTTTTACGCTGTAATCTTTCTCAAGACGATGAGCCAGACCCGCCCCGATGTTGCCACCACCAACCAGCATGATTCGTTTATAAGGTTTTTCCAGACGCTGCAGCTCACTCATTACCGCGCGGATATGTTGGGATGCGGCAATAAAGAACACCTCATCGCCGGCTTCAACAATCGTTGAGCCCTGAGGGCGAATAGGCCTGTCATGGCGGAAAATGGCCGCGACGCGTGTGTCGATATGTGGCATATGTTCGCGCATGGTTGATAGTGCATTACCGACCAGCGGACCGCCATAGTAGGCTTTCACCACCGCGAGACTGACTTTCCCTTCTGCAAAGTTGACGACCTGCAGCGCACCCGGATACTCAATAAGGCGATAGATATTGTCGATAACTAACTGTTCAGGTGCGATTAGATGGTCAATGGGGACCGCTTCTGAGTGGAACAGTTTTTCGGCATCCCGGACGTAATCCGGCGAGCGGATGCGGGCAATACGATTGGGGGTATTAAAGAGCGAGTAGGCGACCTGGCAGGCCACCATATTGGTCTCATCTGAGCTCGTTACCGCAACCAGCATGTCGGCATCATCAGCGCCGGCTTCACGTAATACCCGGGGGTGGGAACCGTGTCCCTGAACAACGCGAAGGTCGAATTTATCCTGCAGACTGCGCAGGCGATCCCCATTGGTATCGACTAAGGTGATGTCGTTGTTCTCTCCGACGAGGTTTTCCGCGAGAGTTCCACCTACCTGACCGGCGCCCAGAATAATAATCTTCATCAGCAGTGATCCATTATTTCCGATGTTTGATCAGCTTAGCGTAAAAGAACCCATCACCGTCTTCAGAACCAGGCAAATTTTGCACGCCAGGCTGCTCGGGGGTACCGGTGCTGCTGAGTTCGGCATCTGCGGTACGCTTCAGGAACGCCGCAATCTGCTGGCTATTCTCTTCCGGAAGGATTGAACAGGTTGCATAGACCAGTGTGCCGCCAGGTTTCAGATGTGACCAGATAGCATCCAGAATTTCTGACTGCAGTTGGGCCAGTTCGGCAATATCGCGGTCGCGGCGTAACCATTTAATATCTGGATGGCGACGAATGACGCCCGTTGCTGAGCAGGGGGCATCAAGCAGAATACGGTCGAATTTTTCATCCTCGCACCACTGGGCTGGATAGCGGCCATCGCCCTGTTTAACCTGGGCTTTCATGCCGAGTCGTTTCAGGTTGTCGTAGACGCGGGACAGGCGTTGTTCGTCAATATCAACGGCCAGCACATTAGCCTGCGGCGCAACTTCGAGAATATGCGTCGTTTTTCCCCCGGGAGCGGCACACAGATCCAGGATCCGCTCGCCGTTTTCTGGGGTCAAATAGCGCATGCAGCCCTGGGCTGAAGCATCCTGAACGGTGACCCAGCCCTGATCGAATCCCGGTAATGCGTGGACGGGGGCCGGCGTTGCCAGGCGAACCGCATCAGGGTAATCAGGATGAGTGAACCCCTGTAATCCGGCGGCTTCAAGCAATTTCAGCCACTCATCGCGCGAGTGATGATTGCGGTTAACACGCAGCCACATAGGTGGGCGCTGGTTATTCGCTTCGGCGATGGCCTGCCATTGCTGCGGCCAGGATTTTTTCAGGCGGTTAAGCAACCAGGCGGGATGGAGAAAGCGGCTCTCGCCCTGGGATAATTCGGCCAGCAGGGTTTCCTGTTGACGCTGAAACTGGCGTAATACGCCGTTGATGAGCCCTTTCAGCTGCGGACGTTTGATTGCTACGGCGCCTTCAACGGTCTCTGCTAGCGCAGCATGAGCAGGAATGCGGGTATAGAGCAGCTGATAAAACCCGACCATAATTAAGTAGTGAATAGTGCGCTGTTTGCCGGTCATCGGGCGCGCCATCAGCTTGTTAACCAGCCACTCCAGCTGACTCAGCGTGCGCAGCACGCCAAAGCACAACTCTTGCAGCAGTGCTTTGTCCTTTTCCCCGACCTTCTGCTGTAACGGTGGCAGAACGTTGCTCAAGGACTGGCCTTGTTCGACAACTTGCTCAACGGCCTGGGCCGCCAGACTGCGTAAATTAAGATTTTTTTTCATAACCGCAAAATAAAAATGCCCGGTAAACCCGGGCTTTAGAAGTGATTACCGTCAGGAGAGACGGTTGCCGGGCGTAAACCAATCCCGGCGAGAATTTAGCAGATCCTGGGCGCTCATTGCTTTTTTACCCGCAGGCTGCAGCGATTCCAGATTCAGGATACCGTTACCTGTTGCGACCTGAATGCCTTGCTTGCCGGCGGCTACGATGGTGCCTGGTTCAGCGTTACTGGTTTCAGCAATCACAGATGCCTGCCAGACTTTCACCGGTTGTTCGTCAATTTCAAGCCAGCTCATCGGCCACGGGTTGAAGGCACGAATACAACGTTCGAGTTGGACGGCGGAAAGTGACCAGTCAATACGGGCTTCTTCTTTACTGAGCTTCTCTGCGTAGGTTACAACAGCCTCGTCCTGCACTTCCGGCTGAGTGGTGCCATTCGCCAACTGGGTTAATGTTTCCAGTAATCCCTGCGGGCCGAGATCCGCGAGCTTGCCATACAGGCTTGCGCTGGTATCCTGTGCCGTGATCGGGCAGGAGAGCTTGTACAGCATGTCGCCGGTATCCAGACCAACATCCATCTGCATGATGGTCACGCCGGTTTCCGCGTCACCCGCCCAGAGCGAGCGTTGGATCGGTGCTGCCCCACGCCAGCGTGGTAACAATGAGCCATGTACGTTGATGCAGCCCAGGCGCGGCATATCCAACACCGCTTTAGGAAGAAGCAATCCGTAGGCCACGACAACCATGACATCGGCGTTCAGCGACGCAACCAACTGCTGATTTTCCTGCGGGCGCAAGGAAACAGGCTGGAATACCGGCAGATTGTGGCTCTCAGCGAGGGCTTTTACCGGCCCCGGCATCAGCTTTTTGCCGCGGCCAGCAGGGCGGTCCGGCTGGGTAAATACGCCAACAACCTGGTGCTCAGACGACAACAGCGCATCAAGATGACGCGCTGCAAAATCAGGGGTTCCCGCAAAAATGATACGTAGTGATTGTGACACGTTAGTCCTTGTCCTCAGGCACGCGTACGCAAACGATCCAGTTTTTCAACTTTCTGACGGATACGCTGTTGCTTAAGCGGTGACAGATAATCGATAAACAGCTTGCCTACCAGGTGATCCATTTCATGTTGGATGCAGATAGCCAGCAGACCGTCAGCCTCCAGTTCGAACGACTTGCCTTCGCGATCTAATGCGCGAATTTTCACGGTTTCGGCACGTGGAACCAGCGCGCGTTGTTCCGGGATCGACAGGCAACCCTCTTCGATACCCGCTTCACCGTTCTTTTCCAGCAGCTCAGGGTTGATTAACACCAGATGCTGTTCGCGGTTCTCAGAAACATCAATGACGATGATCCGCTGATGGATGTCCACTTGAGTGGCGGCCAGGCCAATACCGTCTTCCGCGTACATCGTCTCGAACATATCATCGACGATACGCTGAATTTCTGCATTCACTTCTTTTACCGGTTCAGCGACTTTGCGAAGGCGCTCGTCCGGGATATGTAACACTTGCAAAACAGTCATAAAGATCCAGAGTCGTATTCAGGAGTGGATAAGATTATTAGCTCTATTCTAGACAAAACCCCCTGTAATTGACAGTCTCGCTCTCCAATCACAAGGATTGTCAAAGCCACTTATGGCAGGGGATAAGGATGGCGCCTACAGAGATTTGGTTGCGCCTGATGAAGGTGAGCAACCTTTATGGTGACAGCATGATGAGGGCGGCCCGTAAACTGTGCTCGGCCTCTGTGCTTGATAGTGAAGCACTCGGTGCCTGTGGATTGAGTAGCGCGCAGGTTGGGCAATTTATGTCTTTTAGCCAGCAACAGCTTGATTCTGCACTATTGTGGCTAGAGCAACCCGGGCACCATCTGCTGCTGGCCGACGATCCATACTATCCGTCGCAACTACGTGCGATCGTTGATTATCCTGGCGCACTTTTCGTCTGCGGAGATTTACCCCTTCTCAGCAGCGTTCAACTGGCGATTGTTGGTAGTCGCGCACATTCCTGGTACGGCGCGCGTTGGGGGCGACAGTTCAGTGAATTGCTGGCGTCTCGTGGCATTACGATTACCAGTGGTCTGGCGCTCGGCATTGATGGCGTCGCTCATCGCGGTGCGCTGGAAGCCCACGGGAAAACCATTGGCGTACTCGGCAATGGATTAGAGGCGATTTATCCACGCCGTCATCGTGCACTGGCAACACAAATCGTGGATAGCGGTGGCGCATTGTTGTCCGAATTCCCTCTTGCTGCGGCTCCGCTACCGGGGAATTTTCCTCGTCGTAACCGGATCATCAGCGGGCTCAGTGTTGGCGTCGTGGTGATTGAGGCCGCTTTAAAAAGTGGCTCCCTGGTAACCGTTCGCTGTGCATTAGCGCAAGGGAGAGAGGTTTTTGCGCTACCCGGGCCGGTGGGTAATCCTGGCTCAGAAGGGCCGCATTGGTTAATTAAGCAAGGGGCCGTCCTCGTGACGTCGGCGGAAGATATCATTGAATACTGCCGGCAGGAGCTACAATGGTTCCCTGATACACCTGACAATATAAATAATTGCGTGGATCGGCCTCCCATGGCATTGCCATTTCCAGAGCTCCTGGCTAACGTAGGAGATGAGGTAACACCTGTTGACGTTGTCGCTGAACGTGCCGGCCAATCTGTGCCAGTGACCGTAGCTCAGCTACTTGAACTGGAGTTAGCAGGCTGGATCGCAGCTGTACCCGGCGGCTATGTCCGATTAAGGAGGGCAAGCCATGTTCGACGTACTCATGTATTTGTTTGAGACTTACATTCAAAACGAAGCAGAAATGCGCGTGGACCAGGACAAACTGACCCGTGATCTGACTGATGCAGGTTTTGATCGGGAAGATATCTATAACGCGCTGATGTGGCTCGAGAAACTGGCTGATTATCAGGAAGGTCTCGTTGAACCCATGCAGCTTGCGTCAGACCCGCTCTCTTTGCGGATTTACACCGAAGAAGAGTGCTTGCGTCTGGATGCCAGTTGCCGAGGATTTTTATTATTCCTCGAGCAGATTCAGGTGTTGAACCTCGAAACGCGAGAAATGGTGATAGAGCGTGTGTTAGCGCTGGATACGGCAGAGTTCGATCTGGAAGACCTGAAATGGGTGATTCTGATGGTGCTGTTTAACATTCCAGGCTGTGAAAATGCCTATCAACAAATGGAAGAATTACTCTTCGAAGTAAATGAAGGTATGCTGCATTAATCTTTTTGCAGCAACATCGAGTTGTTATGACCAAATCAGCACTGTTTTCGGTGCGTAAAAATGAGCCCTGCCCACAGTGTGGGGCTGAACTGGTAATTCGCTCCGGGAAACACGGGCCGTTTCTCGGCTGCTCACACTATCCGGACTGTGATTATGTCCGTCCCCTGAAAAACCAGGCGGACGGGCATATCGTAAAAGTGCTGGAGGGGCAGGTGTGTCCGTCTTGCAGCGCTGTTATGGTGTTGCGCCAGGGGCGCTTCGGTATGTTTATTGGCTGTAGCCGCTACCCGGAATGCGAACATACCGAAACTATCGATAAACCTGATGAAACCGCGATTGCCTGCCCGCAGTGTGGACAGGGGCAGTTGGTTCAGCGTCGCTCTCGTTTCGGCAAAACGTTCCATTCTTGCGATCGTTACCCCGATTGCCAGTTCGTTATCAACTTCAAACCGGTAGCGGGTGAATGCCCTGAATGCCACTATCCGCTATTAATCGAAAAGAAAACGGCACAGGGCGTAAAATGCTTTTGTGCCAGTAAGCAATGTGGAAAGCCGATCCCGGCGGAATAAATCAGTGAATAATAACCTGCACTCAGAAACCGTCGCCCATGCCGTGGCGGTTCTACATAATGAACATGTCATCGCCTATCCGACAGAAGCCGTTTTTGGTGTTGGTTGCGATCCTGATAGCGAAAAGGCTGTTATGCGTCTGCTGGAGCTCAAACAGCGTCCCGTCGATAAAGGTCTCATTTTGATCGCCGCGAACTTTGAGCAACTGAAACCTTATATTGATGATTCGCAGCTCAATGACGAACAGCGTGCGACGATTTACGCCTGCTGGCCTGGTCCCGTAACCTTTGTTTTCCCTGCTAATGCTTCAACCCCTCGCTGGTTAACCGGCCGCTTTGATTCTCTGGCCGTGCGTGTTAGCGATCATCCGCTGGTGATCGCGCTCTGCGAGGCTTATGGTAAGCCGCTGGTCTCAACCAGTGCCAATTTATCCGGTCAGCCTCCTTGCCGCACTACGGCAGAGGTTCTGGCGCAGTTTGGCGCTGATTTCCCGGTAGTTGATGGTCCGACAGGCGGCCGTCAAAACCCGTCTGAAATTCGCGATGCCCTGACGGGTGAACGCTTTCGCCAGGGGTAAATAATGGAAACCTATGCAGTCTTCGGAAATCCGATAGCTCACAGCAAGTCCCCCTCTATTCACCAGCGTTTTGCACAGCAACTGCAGATTGCTCACCCGTATGGCCGCATACTGGCGCCGACCGACGGTTTTATTAACACTCTGAATGCTTTCTTTGCTGAAGGCGGGAAAGGGGCGAATATTACCGTCCCGTTCAAGGAAGAAGCGTTTGCCCGTGCGGATGAGCTCACTGAACGCGCGGCGTTAGCCGGTGCGGTGAATACCCTGAAGCGACTGGAGGACGGGCGTTTGTTAGGGGATAACACTGACGGGATTGGGCTGTTGAGCGATCTGGAGAGGCTAGGATTTATTAAGCCAGGTTATCGGGTACTGCTCATCGGTGCGGGTGGTGCATCGCGTGGTGTTCTACTGCCGCTTCTGTCACTGGATTGTGCGGTGACGATTGTTAACCGTACTTTCTCTCGTGCTCAGGAGCTGGCAACACTGTTTGCACACACCGGCAGTATTTGTGCTCTGGAGATGGAGTCGCTGGCTGGACATGAGTTTGACCTCATTATCAATGCGACCTCCAGCGGAATCAGCGGCGAAGTGCCAGCCATCCCTGCTTCATTAATAAATGCCCAGGTCCATTGCTATGACATGTTTTACCAGAAAGGCAGCACGCCGTTTCTGTGCTGGTGTCAGCAGCATGGCGCTAAAATGTATGCCGATGGTTTAGGGATGCTGGTGGCACAGGCTGCTCACGCGGTACTGCTCTGGCATGGCGTCCTGCCGGAAATTGCACCGGTTATCCAGGCACTGGATCAGGAACTGAACGCGTGAATCAGGCTATCCAGTTTCCCGATCGGGAAGAGTGGGATAGTGGCCGGCAATGTGTCACCTTCCCGGCACTGGTACATGGGTTTCAGCTCACATGTGCAATCCGCGGCGCGATATTAAAGCAGCGCTTTGGTGGTGATGAGCCGGGGCAGTGGCTGGACGCGTTCCGCGAGCATCGCTGGGATCTGGAAGAAGAAGCTGATGAATTGATCCGCGACCAGCAAGAAGACGATCAAGGCTGGATCTGGTTTTCCTGATCCAGATAATCGTTTTTCCACTTCACATAGTTGTTGGCTGAATACAGAAGGCCTGCCCGTTCCGCCTCCGTCAGGGGGCGAATTTGTTTTACCGGATTACCGAAATAGAGATAGCCACTTTCCAGACGTTTATTTTGTGGTACCAGACTACCAGCACCAACCATCACATCATCTTCTATCACTACGCCATCCAGTAAAATTGAACCCATCCCGACCAGGACTCGATTGCCAATAGTGCAACCATGCAGCATCACCTTGTGACCAACGGTGACGTCTTCGCCGATCAGCAGTGGATTTCCCTGCGGGTTGTATGATGATTTGTGGGTGACGTGCAGAACGCTCCCGTCCTGAATGTTCGTGCGGGCGCCGATTTCTACATAGTTAACATCCCCGCGAATAGCGACCAGTGGCCAGATGCTTACATCGTCAGCCAGGCGGACATCGCCGATCGCCACACTGGTCGCATCGATCATGACGCGTAGGCCGGTTTGCGGGAACAAATCTTTATACGGACGTAAATTGGCGGACATGATTACCTCAATAAACTAGGGTTGTATAAAGACTTTGGTGGCTTTTAAGGCCATCTGCAACCCTTTATTGTGGTAAAAACTGAGCGAATTGGGTAATAACACCGCGAAAAGGGTGAAAAACCATCACTTGGAAAAAAAGATCGATAAAAGGCTTGTGCAAAAAAATCGGATCCCTATAATGCGCTCCCACTGTCACGGCAAATGTGAACAACTTCACAGAGTAAGCCGGGTCAGAAAGAGAAAACTTCTGAAAAATGAGGTTGACTCTGAAAGAGGAAAGCGTAATATACGCCACCTCGCGACAGAGCGCTAAGCGCCGTCGCACTGCTCTTTAACAATTTATCAGACAATCTGTGTGGGCACTCAAAGTGACATGGATTCTTAACGTCCTCGGACGAAAAATGAATACCAAGTCTCTGAGTGAACACGTAATTCATTACGAAGTTTAATTCACGAGCATCAAACTTAAATTGAAGAGTTTGATCATGGCTCAGATTGAACGCTGGCGGCAGGCCTAACACATGCAAGTCGAGCGGTAGCACAGGAGAGCTTGCTCTCTGGGTGACGAGCGGCGGACGGGTGAGTAATGTCTGGGAAACTGCCTGATGGAGGGGGATAACTACTGGAAACGGTAGCTAATACCGCATAACGTCGCAAGACCAAAGTGGGGGACCTTCGGGCCTCATGCCATCAGATGTGCCCAGATGGGATTAGCTAGTAGGTGGGGTAATGGCTCACCTAGGCGACGATCCCTAGCTGGTCTGAGAGGATGACCAGCCACACTGGAACTGAGACACGGTCCAGACTCCTACGGGAGGCAGCAGTGGGGAATATTGCACAATGGGCGCAAGCCTGATGCAGCCATGCCGCGTGTATGAAGAAGGCCTTCGGGTTGTAAAGTACTTTCAGCGAGGAGGAAGGCATTAAGGTTAATAACCTTGGTGATTGACGTTACTCGCAGAAGAAGCACCGGCTAACTCCGTGCCAGCAGCCGCGGTAATACGGAGGGTGCAAGCGTTAATCGGAATTACTGGGCGTAAAGCGCACGCAGGCGGTTTGTTAAGTCAGATGTGAAATCCCCGGGCTCAACCTGGGAACTGCATTTGAAACTGGCAAGCTTGAGTCTTGTAGAGGGGGGTAGAATTCCAGGTGTAGCGGTGAAATGCGTAGAGATCTGGAGGAATACCGGTGGCGAAGGCGGCCCCCTGGACAAAGACTGACGCTCAGGTGCGAAAGCGTGGGGAGCAAACAGGATTAGATACCCTGGTAGTCCACGCTGTAAACGATGTCGACTTGGAGGTTGTTCCCTTGAGGAGTGGCTTCCGGAGCTAACGCGTTAAGTCGACCGCCTGGGGAGTACGGCCGCAAGGTTAAAACTCAAATGAATTGACGGGGGCCCGCACAAGCGGTGGAGCATGTGGTTTAATTCGATGCAACGCGAAGAACCTTACCTACTCTTGACATCCAGAGAACTTAGCAGAGATGCTTTGGTGCCTTCGGGAACTCTGAGACAGGTGCTGCATGGCTGTCGTCAGCTCGTGTTGTGAAATGTTGGGTTAAGTCCCGCAACGAGCGCAACCCTTATCCTTTGTTGCCAGCGGTCCGGCCGGGAACTCAAAGGAGACTGCCAGTGATAAACTGGAGGAAGGTGGGGATGACGTCAAGTCATCATGGCCCTTACGAGTAGGGCTACACACGTGCTACAATGGCATATACAAAGAGAAGCGACCTCGCGAGAGCAAGCGGACCTCATAAAGTATGTCGTAGTCCGGATTGGAGTCTGCAACTCGACTCCATGAAGTCGGAATCGCTAGTAATCGTAGATCAGAATGCTACGGTGAATACGTTCCCGGGCCTTGTACACACCGCCCGTCACACCATGGGAGTGGGTTGCAAAAGAAGTAGGTAGCTTAACCTTCGGGAGGGCGCTTACCACTTTGTGATTCATGACTGGGGTGAAGTCGTAACAAGGTAACCGTAGGGGAACCTGCGGTTGGATCACCTCCTTACCTGAAAGAACCTGCCTTTGTAGTGTCCACACAGATTGTCTGATGAATGATAAATTTCAAAATGTACTATGAAGTGCATTGTGAAATTTTGCTCTTTAAAAATCTGGATCAAGCTGAAAATTGAAACGACACACTGTTTCCTTTCTCCGTAATAAGAAAGGAAAAACGGTGTGTTCGAGTCTCTCAAATTTTCGCAATGCGAACTGTTTTACGAAACAGCTTCGGGTTGTGAGGTTAAGCGACTAAGCGTACACGGTGGATGCCCTGGCAGTCAGAGGCGATGAAGGACGTGCTAATCTGCGATAAGCGTCGGTAAGGTGATATGAACCGTTATAACCGGCGATTTCCGAATGGGGAAACCCAGTGTGTTTCGACACACTATCGTTAAGTGAATACATAGCTTAACGAAGCGAACCGGGGGAACTGAAACATCTAAGTACCCCGAGGAAAAGAAATCAACCGAGATTCCCCCAGTAGCGGCGAGCGAACGGGGAGGAGCCCAGAGTCTGAATCAGCGCGTGTGTTAGTGGAACGGTCTGGAAAGTCCGGCGGTACAGGGTGATAGCCCCGTACACTAAAATGCACACGTTGTGAACTCGAAGAGTAGGGCGGGACACGTGGTATCCTGTCTGAATATGGGGGACCATCCTCCAAGGCTAAATACTCCTGACTGACCGATAGTGAACCAGTACCGTGAGGGAAAGGCGAAAAGAACCCCGGCGAGGGGAGTGAAAAAGAACCTGAAACCGTGTACGTACAAGCAGTGGGAGCCTACTTGTTAGGTGACTGCGTACCTTTTGTATAATGGGTCAGCGACTTATATTCTGTAGCAAGGTTAACCGTATAGGGGAGCCGCAGGGAAACCGAGTCTTAACTGGGCGTTAAGTTGCAGGGTATAGACCCGAAACCCGGTGATCTAGCCATGGGCAGGTTGAAGGTTGGGTAACACTAACTGGAGGACCGAACCGACTAATGTTGAAAAATTAGCGGATGACTTGTGGCTGGGGGTGAAAGGCCAATCAAACCGGGAGATAGCTGGTTCTCCCCGAAAGCTATTTAGGTAGCGCCTCGTGAACTCATCTTCGGGGGTAGAGCACTGTTTCGGCTAGGGGGTCATCCCGACTTACCAACCCGATGCAAACTACGAATACCGAAGAATGTTATCACGGGAGACACACGGCGGGTGCTAACGTCCGTCGTGAAGAGGGAAACAACCCAGACCGCCAGCTAAGGTCCCAAAGTCATGGTTAAGTGGGAAACGATGTGGGAAGGCACAGACAGCCAGGATGTTGGCTTAGAAGCAGCCATCATTTAAAGAAAGCGTAATAGCTCACTGGTCGAGTCGGCCTGCGCGGAAGATGTAACGGGGCTAAACCATGCACCGAAGCTGCGGCAGCGACGCTTAGGCGTTGTTGGGTAGGGGAGCGTTCTGTAAGCCGTTGAAGGTGGCCTGTGAGGGTTGCTGGAGGTATCAGAAGTGCGAATGCTGACATAAGTAACGATAAAGCGGGTGAAAAGCCCGCTCGCCGGAAGACCAAGGGTTCCTGTCCAACGTTAATCGGGGCAGGGTGAGTCGACCCCTAAGGCGAGGCCGAAAGGCGTAGTCGATGGGAAACAGGTTAATATTCCTGTACTCGGTGTTACTGCGAAGGGGGGACGGAGAAGGCTATGTTAGCCGGGCGACGGTTGTCCCGGTTTAAGCATGTAGGCGGGAAGTTTAGGTAAATCCGGACTTCTGTTAACGCTGAGGTGTGATGACGAGGCACTACGGTGGTGAAGTAACAAATGCCCTGCTTCCAGGAAAGCCTCTAAGCATCAGGTAACATCAAATCGTACCCCAAACCGACACAGGTGGTCAGGTAGAGAATACCAAGGCGCTTGAGAGAACTCGGGTGAAGGAACTAGGCAAAATGGTGCCGTAACTTCGGGAGAAGGCACGCTGATGGTAAGTGAAGCGACTTGCTCGTGGAGCTGAAATCAGTCGAAGATACCAGCTGGCTGCAACTGTTTATTAAAAACACAGCACTGTGCAAACACGAAAGTGGACGTATACGGTGTGACGCCTGCCCGGTGCCGGAAGGTTAATTGATGGGGTTATCCGTAAGGAGAAGCTCTTGATCGAAGCCCCGGTAAACGGCGGCCGTAACTATAACGGTCCTAAGGTAGCGAAATTCCTTGTCGGGTAAGTTCCGACCTGCACGAATGGCGTAATGATGGCCAGGCTGTCTCCACCCGAGACTCAGTGAAATTGAACTCGCTGTGAAGATGCAGTGTACCCGCGGCAAGACGGAAAGACCCCGTGAACCTTTACTATAGCTTGACACTGAACATTGAGCCTTGATGTGTAGGATAGGTGGGAGGCTTTGAAGCGTGGACGCCAGTCTGCGTGGAGCCAACCTTGAAATACCACCCTTTAATGTTTGATGTTCTAACGTAGACCCGTAATCCGGGTTGCGGACAGTGTCTGGTGGGTAGTTTGACTGGGGCGGTCTCCTCCCAAAGAGTAACGGAGGAGCACGAAGGTTAGCTAATCCTGGTCGGACATCAGGAGGTTAGTGCAATGGCATAAGCTAGCTTGACTGCGAGCGTGACGGCGCGAGCAGGTGCGAAAGCAGGTCATAGTGATCCGGTGGTTCTGAATGGAAGGGCCATCGCTCAACGGATAAAAGGTACTCCGGGGATAACAGGCTGATACCGCCCAAGAGTTCATATCGACGGCGGTGTTTGGCACCTCGATGTCGGCTCATCACATCCTGGGGCTGAAGTAGGTCCCAAGGGTACGGCTGTTCGCCGTTTAAAGTGGTACGCGAGCTGGGTTTAGAACGTCGTGAGACAGTTCGGTCCCTATCTGCCGTGGGCGCTGGAGAATTGAGGGGGGCTGCTCCTAGTACGAGAGGACCGGAGTGGACGCATCACTGGTGTTCGGGTTGTCATGCCAATGGCATTGCCCGGTAGCTAAATGCGGAAAAGATAAGTGCTGAAAGCATCTAAGCACGAAACTTGCCCCGAGATGAGTTCTCCCTGACTCCTTGAGAGTCCTGAAGGAACGTTGAAGACGACGACGTTGATAGGTCGGGTGTGTAAGCGTAGCGATACGTTGAGCTAACCGATACTAATGAACCGTGAGGCTTAACCTTACAACGCCAAAGCTGTTTTGGTGGACAAGAGAGAAGATTTTCAGCCTGATACAGATTAGTTGGGGTGCTTTTAGCATCCTGATAACAGAATTTGCCTGGCGGCGATAGCGCGGTGGTCCCACCTGACCCCATGCCGAACTCAGAAGTGAAACGCCGTAGCGCCGATGGTAGTGTGGGGTCTCCCCATGTGAGAGTAGGGAACTGCCAGGCATCAAATTTAGTGTGCTGATATGGCTCAGTTGGTAGAGCGCACCCTTGGTAAGGGTGAGGTCCCCAGTTCGACTCTGGGTATCAGCACCAGTTTTTAGGTTTAAGTTCGGCACTTAGAAAGAATTTGCCTGGCGACGAGAGCGCGGTGGTCCCACCTGACCCCATGCCGAACTCAGAAGTGAAACGCCGTAGCGCCGATGGTAGTGTGGGGTCTCCCCATGTGAGAGTAGGGAATTGCCAGGCATCAAATAAAACAAAAGGCCCAGTCGAAAGACTGGGCCTTTTGTTTATCTGTTGTTTGTCGGTAAAGCACTCTTCGGTTGCTCAGGTTCGTCGGGAACGAATGCGCACGATGCGCAGCAGCGGCCCGAAGAAGGAACGGGCAGCAAAGCCCGCAGTATCATGACCAGACATCACATAATACAAAAGGGCTCCGTCTTGCGACGGGGCCCTTTGTTTTATGTGCTGTTTATTCTGGCGGTATGCCGCTGTACTCAAACTTAACGAGTTAACGCCACAATGCCAAGGGTTAAACCAGCAACGGCTGCAGCACCGCCTGCGATAGCGCCTGCCGTTTCCCAGTTATCCTGGGTGGTCCCTTTCATACAGGTGTTGGTATGGACCAGTCTGCCCTCAGAATCATAGACCGGCACGCAGGGGGAATCGTGAGCACAGCCTGCGAGTAACGTCGCCAGCAGTGACACTATAATTAATTTTTTCATGACAGGACCTCTGAATAAACCGCCTGGTGGTATCGATTCAGATACATGACGGAATGCGTTATTTTACCATCAGCAATATCAGGGCCCGGCAGGCGAAATAATCTCAATTTATGACCAGCGTAAATATCATGGAGAAGGCTGTGGGATTATGAGGAAAATATGCAGAGTGAAACAAAGAGATCTATTTTTGACGGCTTCGTAAGCCAGGTACGGTGAAAGGTCTGAAACTAATACTTCAGCTCTCTGGTCTTGAGTAGGACGGGTATCAGCCGCTAAACAGCGCTGAGGTATCACATGCCGATGAGAGCGCCCAGAATCCACGACATTGACTTCCCGGCCACCTTCTTTGGGGCAGGCTAATATTTTTCCAGCGATCGCGTGATGTGCGTTTTATTCGCTTTCATGTCGCACATGGTATTGCAGCAGAAGGATGTTTAGGGGAGAGAGGAGCCAGAAAATAAAAAGGCGCTTCCCCATGCCGAAGAGCGCCTTTTATCACAAGCAATTAACTGATTAGTATCAGTTCATGCCGTATTTTTTCAGTTTTTTACGCAGAGTACCGCGGTTGATACCCATCATCAGGGCCGCACGGGTCTGGTTACCACGGGTGTATTGCATCACCATGTCCAACAGGGGCTGTTCAACTTCAGCCAGTACTAGCTCATACAGGTCATTCACATCCTGACCATTCAGTTGAGCAAAATAGTTCTTCAGTGCCTGTTTAACCGAGTCACGCAGGGGTTTTTGAGTTACCTGATCCTGAGAGTTAACGGTAGAAACGGTCAGTACGTCAGAATTTACGCGTTGTTCGAACATAGTTCTGTCAGCTCTTTATTTCATTACGCAAGATTTTCGAAGTATGCCTCCAACGCCTCCAGCTGTTCGCTGGCATCCTCTATGGCGTTGAATGTGCGCCGAAACTGGTCATTTGGAGCGTGCTCCTGGAGATACCAGGATACGTGTTTACGCGCAATTCGGTACCCTTTTGCCTGACCGTAAAAGTCATGCAATTCCCGAACATGTGCGCAAAGTAAGCGCTTAACCTCTGCCAGTGGCAGTGGCGCAAGCAGCTCTCCAGTGTCCAGATAATGCTGGATTTCCCGAAAGATCCAGGGTCTTCCCTGAGCTGCGCGTCCTATCATCAGAGCATCAGCTCCCGTATAGTCGAGCACAGCTCTGGCTTTAAGCGGGTCAGTAATGTCACCATTCGCGATAATCGGAATGGAAACTTTCTGCTTAACTGCCCGAATGCTGTCGTATTCAGCTTCGCCATTGAACAAACAGGCGCGAGTGCGTCCATGAATGGTCAGAGCCTGAATGCCGCAGTCTTCGGCCAGTTGGGCAATCTCTACACAGTTACGGTGTTCCGGCTCCCAACCGGTGCGAATCTTGAGTGTCACAGGAACGTCCACTGCCTTGACGACCGCCGTCAGGATTAACTTCACCTGATCGGGATACTGCAAGAGGGCTGAACCTGCGAGCTTACGATTCACCTTTTTCGCCGGGCACCCCATATTAATATCAATAATCTGGGCACCGCTTTCCACGTTAATACGGGCGGCTGCGGCCATCTCTTCCGGTACGCTACCGGCGATTTGCACGGTACGAATACCGGGCTCATCAACGTGCACCATCCGTAAACGGGACTTGTCGCTCTCCCAAACCTGAGGGTTAGAGGACATCATCTCGGAAACGGTTAAACCGGCTCCCATCTCATAACACAACGTCCTGAATGGTCTGTCAGTGATGCCAGCCATAGGCGCTGCGATCAGGCGATTTCTGAGCTGATAGTGTCCGATGCGCATGAATTAAGAAATGACCATACTGTGACTGCAAGGCGGCGTATATTACGCATTTTTTGCACGAGATGAAAGGCCAAACTTTGAGCAATCCTCTGTCACAGATCAATGAATCCAGTATCGGCATAAAAGAGGTGAGTAAATTATCATATTAATCATTATCTTAATCAAAAGCGGATAATTTGTGCCCATTTATAAAATCGCAAAACTTCTCGATTTTTCTTAGAAAAAGGTGACCATTGACGGCATAAAACGCTGTTTTTGTAGCCAAAAAAGCGCTTCGTAATGCGATCTGGCTCTCATTTCTTGACGTCATTCAGCGGTTACTGGAAACAAAGGGCGGCCCGTAGGCCGCACTGCAGAGTTATTTGCGCTGGCCGGTAATGCGACACCACTCTTCTTTCTCCACCACCGGGTCGAGAGCAAAGCGATCGATGTACGCCTCGCAGACGCTTTCCGCCTGGCTGGCGAGAATACCAGAAAGGCCCAGCAGACCGCCTGAAACGGGCAGCACGCTGATTAACGGGGCTAGTTCACGTAATGGGCCTGCCAGAATGTTGGCGACCACGACATCGGCGCTGAGCGCGTCTGGCTGGTCCTGCGGTAAATAGAGTTCCAGACGGTCAGAGACGCCATTGCGCTCGGCGTTATCACGGCTGGCCTGAATCGCCTGGGGGTCGATATCAATGCCGATTGCTTTGGCTGCGCCGAGCTTCAGCGCGGCAATGGCCAGGATGCCCGAACCACAGCCGAAATCGATGATCGTTTTGCCCGCCAGATCCAGGCTGTCCAGCCACTGCAGACACAGCGAGGTGGTCGGGTGCGTGCCGGTACCAAATGCAAGCCCCGGGTCGAGCATCACGTTGACCGCGTTTTCATCCGGCACGTCACGCCAGCTCGGGCAAATCCACAGGCGCTCGCCGAAACGCATCGGGTGGAAGTTATCCATCCATTCGCGTTCCCAGTCTTTATCTTCCAGCTGTTCGATTTTATGCGCAAAACCGGCCCCCAGCAGCGGATGGTTCTCAAGGATAGCCACGACCTCATGCATATCGCTTTCGGCATCAAACAGACCGATAACGTCAGTATCTCCCCACAGGCGGGTTTCGCCCGGCAGCGGTTCGAATACCGGTGTATCGTGGGTATCCTGGAAGGTGATGGAGACCGCACCAGCCTCCATCAGCGCGTCACTCAGCTCTTCAGCGTGTGCGCCGGTGGTGTTCAGTTTCAGTTGGATCCATGGCATAGCAAAACTCTTTATTTGTCAGTAGTCATAATAGGGGCCGGTGGTACGGGTTGACCAAAACGGTTTCCCACCACAAAAGCCAGCAAACTTAGCAGCAGCGAGGGCACGATCGGATGAAAGCCCAGGTACTGAATCTTGAACGTGGCGAGGACGGCATACAGTATGCCGCCGACCAGCATGGCGCTGAGCGCACCGGCCGCATTCGCACGCTCCCAGTACAGTCCCAGCACCAGCGGCCATAAGAACACCGCTTCCAGGCCACCAAAGGCTAACAGGTTCAGCCAGATGATCATCTCAGGTGGTCGCCAGGCTGCCAGCAGCAGCAGCGCGCCGAGAATCAGCGTAATCAGTGCTGACATCCGCTTCAGGCGTTTCTCGTTATGCAGCTGTTCCGGGTGCAGGTTCAGGTACAAATCCTTAATGATCGTAGCGGAACTCTGTAATAACTGCGCGTTGATCGTCGACATGATCGCCGCCATCGGTGCAGCAAGGAAGATCCCGGCGGCAAACGGCGGCAGTACTTTCACCATCAGCGTCGGGATCACCAGATCCGGAATCGTCAGATCCGGGATCACCGCACGTCCCAGGGCGCCGGCGAGATGCATACCAAACATCAGGATCGCCACCACGATGGTGCCGAGAATAATCCCGCGGTGCACCGCTTTGCTGTCTTTATAGGAGATACAGCGCACCGCCGTATGCGGCAGCCCGATAACCCCAAAACAGACCAGCACCCAGAAAGAGGTCATAAAGGTCGGTGACAGAATATCGTCTGCTCCCTGAGGAGCAACCAGCTTCGGATCGATGTGTTCCAGGGTCTGCACCGCCTGGCTCAGCCCCCCCGCGGCATGAACGATCCCGACCAGCAGCACGATGGTGCCAACCAGCATCACCAGCCCCTGCATTGCATCATTCAGCACGCTGGCGCGAAAGCCGCCGAAAGCGGTGTAGAGCGCGATGCTGATACCGAAAATCAGCAAACCGGTTTCGTACGGGATGCCGGCAGCGGTTTCCAGTAATCGCGCGCCGCCGATAAACTGCACCGTCATTGCACCGATAAACGCGACCAGCAGGCTGAGGCTCGCCAGCCACACCAGCAGACGGCTTTGGTAGCGAGCGAACAGCATATCGTTGAGGGTTACCGCGTTATAACGACGGGCAAGGATCGCGAATTTTTTTCCCAGCACGCCCAGAGACAACCACACGGCAGGCAGCTGGATCATCGCCAGCAGGACCCAGCCAAGCCCGTATTTATAGGCCGCACCCGGGCCACCAATGAATGAACTGGCGCTGATATAGGTGGCGGTCAGGGTCATGGCCAGCACGAAGCCGCCCATTGAACGGCTACCGAGGAAATATTCGTTGAGGAAGGTGCCGGTCGTGCGTTTGCGCATCGCATAAATCGACAGGCCAAACACCACCACCAGGTAGGCAACCAGCGGCAGGATCACTTCAGGCTGCATCGTCATCCTCCAGAGGAATATCGCAGTAGATAAACTTCACCATGGCCCAGCACAGCAGCGTAAACAGCAGGGGCACCAGCAGGCAGGCCATTTCGAACCAGTGCGGCAGACCGGTGATACCAATGCCATTACCCGGTAGGTAAGCCGCAAGCAGCCAGGCGGCAAGATAGAGAAGGGTCAGCCACAGCGCCCAGCGCGCTTCTTTGTGGGCCTGAACAAACCGTTTGTCCATTTTTAAGTCCCGGGAGGATGAAGAAAGCGGGGATTGTACCGCATGGTAAAGACGAGGGGAGAGAAAAAGAAAAAAGGCCGGATTAACCGGCCTTTTGCTGCATGGGCAGGATTATTTTTCCTGCAGACCGAGTTTTTTCTCCAGATAGTGGATGTTGGTTCCACCGTGCTGGAAATTCTCGTCATTCATGATGCGAATCTGCAGGTCGACGTTGGTTTTGATACCATCGATGATCAGTTCCTGCAGCGCATTTTTCATGCGTGAGATGGCAACATCACGGTTTTCACCGTAGCAAATCAGCTTGCCAATCATTGAGTCATAGTACGGAGGCACGGTATAGCCTGCGTAGATATGAGACTCCCAGCGCACACCAAAACCGCCAGGCGCGTGGAAGCGGGTAATTTTACCCGGGCTCGGCAGGAAGGTGTTCGGGTCTTCGGCGTTGATACGGCATTCAACCGCATGGCCACGAACATGAACTTCTTCTTGCTTGATGGACAGCGGTTGACCCGCAGCAATACGCAGCTGTTCTTTGATCAGGTCAACGCCGGTGATCATTTCAGTGACCGGGTGTTCAACCTGAATACGGGTGTTCATCTCAATGAAGTAGAACTCGCCGTTTTCGAACAGGAACTCGAAAGTCCCGGCGCCACGATAGCCGATATCGACACAGGCTTTGGAGCAGCGCTCGCCGATGTAACGGCGCAGTTCCGGAGTAATACCCGGTGCTGGCGCTTCTTCGACCACTTTCTGGTGACGACGCTGCATAGAACAGTCGCGCTCTGCCAGATAGATAGCATTGCCCTGGCCGTCAGCAAGTACCTGGATCTCGATGTGACGCGGATTTTCCAGGTACTTTTCCATGTAGACCATGTCATTGTTGAACGCGGCTTTCGCTTCAGCTTTGGTCATGGAGATGGATTGCGCCAGTTCGGCATCGCTGCGCACAACGCGCATACCGCGACCGCCGCCGCCGCCGGAGGCTTTGATGATAACCGGGTAGCCGATGCGTTTCGCATGGGCACGGTTAGCATCCATATCTTCGCCCAGAGGGCCGTCAGAACCTGGAACGGTAGGAACGCCCGCTTTCTTCATCGCGGTGATGGCTGACACTTTGTCACCCATCAGGCGAATAGTGTCGGCTTTCGGGCCGATAAAGATAAAGCCAGAACGTTCTACCTGCTCGGCGAAGTTCGCGTTCTCCGAGAGGAAGCCGTATCCCGGGTGGATAGCCACCGCACCGGTGATTTCAGCTGCGCTGATGATCGCCGGGATATTCAGATAGCTTTTTACGGACGGAGCCGGGCCGATACAGACCGTCTCATCCGCTAACAATACGTGTTTTAGATCGCGATCCGCAGTGGAGTGCACAGCAACGGTCTTGATGCCCAGTTCTTTACAGGCACGCAGGATACGCAGTGCAATCTCGCCACGGTTGGCGATAACAATTTTATCCAGCATGTTCGCCTCGTTACTCGATGACTACCAGCGGCTCGTCAAATTCTACCGGTTGGCCACTTTCGATCAGAATGGCTTTCACCACGCCAGCTTTATCGGCTTCGATCTGGTTCATCATTTTCATTGCTTCTACGATGCACAGGGTGTCGCCGACGTTAACTTTCTGACCGATTTCCACAAACGCTTTAGCGTCCGGGCTCGGGGTACGGTAGAAAGTACCGACCATTGGGGAACGTACGATGTGACCGCTGATTTCTGCTTTCGCCGGCGCTTCAGCCTGAGCGGCAGCTGCTGGTGCTGCTGCAACCGGAGCCTGAGCTTGCATCATTGGTGCGGCATAGGCCTGCTGCATGACCGGGTAGCCCGCATTTGGTGCGGCACGGCTGATGCGTACAGACTCTTCGCCTTCAGAAATTTCCAGTTCGGAGATGCCTGATTCTTCAACCAGCTCGATCAGCTTTTTAATCTTACGAATATCCATGAGTGGGTTCCGTACTCTTTGTTTAGTGTGATTGTGACAGGCGTTTTACCGCCGTCTGTAAAGCGTATGAATAGCCGTCCGCACCAAGTCCGCAGATAACGCCCGAGGCGATATCCGACAGATAGGAGTGGTGACGGAACGGTTCGCGTGCATGTACGTTGCTCAGGTGGATCTCGATAAACGGGATACTCACCGCAAGTAACGCATCGCGGATAGCCACGCTGGTGTGCGTAAACGCGGCCGGATTAATCAGGATATAGTCCACAGTGTCTTTAGCCTGATGAATTCGGTCGATGAGCGCGAACTCCGCATTGGACTGCAGGTGATCCAGCGTGACATTCAGAGCCGAGGCTTCTGACTGCAATTGGTTAACAATCTCAGAAAGCTTAAGGGTTCCGTACTTCTCAGGCTCGCGTGTTCCAAGCATGTTAAGGTTCGGTCCGTTTAAAAGCAAAATGCGAAACTTGTCAGCCATTGTGCGGCTATCTCCTGCCATTCTCGGGTAAAAAACAAAATATACCTTCGAAGCGCGCTTGTCACCTTTTCAGAGTCCGAAAACCCCGTCAGGAAAACCAAAGTCGCACATTATAACGATTTCGTAGCATTTGGCAGCTAAATACTGGTCTTATCAGGGAAGATTATCAACCGCTATTGTTAAAAGGGTCGCGGTTGATAAAAGATCTGCGGGAAACTGCACATATCCGGTGATTAACGCCACCACTGACGGAACTTCTTGTAACGCCATGCTAAAAGCAGTGCGGCGAGTACCGCATAAATCACCGGTTGTGGGGATAAAATCTTCACCGACCACAAGTAATGAACCGGCGCGAGGATCGCCACCAGATAGACGAAGTTGTGCAATGTTTGCCAGCGACGGCCTAATTTTCGCTGTAGTGCTTGAGTAGAGGTCGCGGCCAGAGCCAGCAAAATCAACCAACTGATAAAGCCTAATGTGAGATACGGCCTGCTGACCACCTCTGAACCCAGCAGCGCCAGGTTGTTGATCCCTAACTCCAGCAATGTGTAGCTGGTGAGATGCAGCGTCGCCCAGGCGAAACACCATAATCCCAACAAACGCCGGGTACGAATCAATAATGGTTGTTTAGCGTAGCGCGCCAGCGGCGAGACTAGCAAGGTCGCGAGCAAAAATTTAAGAGCCATCCTACCGGTAAAGTGTTGAATATCTTTTGCCGGGTCGGCACTAAAGTAGCCCTGCTGTCCGGCCCAGAACAGCCAGATGAACGGTAAAAAACCGGCCAGGTGGAGAACCACTTTCAGCCAGGTAATCTGTTTTACACTCAGGCGCACTAGTAGTTCTCCCGCAGATTAAGACCCCGATAGAGCGAGGCCACTTCGTCAGCATAGCCGTTGAATAACAAGGTGGGCTGGCGCTTAACGTCGAGCACGCCCCCGGCACCGATAAAGCGTTCTGTGGCCTGCGACCAGCGTGGATGGTCGACATGCGGATTCACATTGGCGTAAAAGCCATATTCTTCCGGACCCGCCAGATTCCAGGTGGTGGGGGGACGCTCGCGGGTCAGCTCGATACTGACGATCGATTTAATGCCTTTAAAACCATATTTCCACGGCACGGTCAGGCGCACCGGCGCCCCGTTTTGCGGCGGCAGAGCTTTACCGTATACGCCAACGCTGAGTAACGTCAGGGGGTGCATCGCTTCGTCCAGTCGCAACCCTTCCACATAGGGATAAGCCAGTCCGCCGCCGATAAAACGGTCTTTCTGCCCCGGCATCTGGTCCGGCGCGTAGATCGTTTTAAACGCCACGAACCGGGCATTGCTGGTGGGTTCAACCAGCGCCAGCAGTTTATGCAACGGGAAACCGACCCACGGCACCACCATCGACCAGGCCTCTACGCAGCGCATCCGGTAAATGCGCTCTTCCAGTGGAAAACGCCTGGTGAGGTCATCATGATCAAGAGTTAGCGGTTTCGCGACTTCACCGCCAATAGTCAGCGTCCAGGGGTCAGTACGCAGGCTGCCGGCATTGGCGGCGGGGTCGGCTTTATCGAGGCCAAATTCATAGAAATTGTTGTAGCCCGCGACTTTATCTTCTGGCGTGAGCGCGAGTGAGCTTTGCCATTGGGCGGGTTTGTCGAAGGTTAATGCTTTACCTGCCGGGGCGGGAGGGCGGTCATGGCCTTTGAACCAATCCAGAAGATCGGCCTGGGCGACGGGAGAAAGTGAAAGGGCCGTAGCGGTAATACCGAGCGTTTTAAGCACCTGGCGGCGCTGCAGCATAAAAACGGATTCGGCCGTTACATCGGCTTCCGTGAGTTTTTTGGGTTTCATGACATCCTCCGGCATGCTTTTTCCTAAGCATGACGGAGGCGAAGCGTTATCGCGAATATGTCACGAAAAATTGCAGATTAGGCGATCTTCACCAGCGTCCGACCCTGGATCTGGTTATTGATGATTTTGTCGGCGAATGCCGGCGCCTCTCCAAGGGCGATCTCAGTGGTGCTGGTGGCGTAGAATGATTCCGGTAGATCGCGGACCAGACGCTGCCAGGCTTCGGCACGGCGTGCCGGTGGCGTCATCACCGAGTCCACGCCCTGAAGGCGGACGTTACGCAAAATAAACGGCATGACCGTGGTGGGCAGCGCGAAGCCCCCGGCCAGGCCACAGGCGGCGACGCAGCCGCCATAGTTCATCTGTGCCAGCACTTTCGCCAGCACTTTATCTCCGACGGTATCGACCGCCCCGGCCCACAGTTGTTTTTCCAGCGGACGGGTTTCGGCAAACTCTTCACGCCCGAGAATGCGTTGAGCACCGAGGCTTTTCAGATATTCATGCGTGCTTTCGCGACCCGATACCGCGACGACCTGGTAACCAAGCTGATGCAGTAGCGCAATGGCGGTGCTGCCAACGCCACCGCTGGCGCCCGTCACCACGATCTCACCGTCCTGAGGGCGAATACCAGAGTCTTCCAGCGCCATTACGCACAGCATGGCGGTAAAACCGGCGGTGCCGATAGCCATAGCTTTGCGGCCATCCAGGCCGGCGGGCATGGCGACCAGCCAGTCACCCTTCACCCGGGCGCGCTCTGCCAGGCCGCCCCAGTGGTTTTCACCGACGCCCCAGCCGGTCAGCAGCACTTTCTGGCCGCTGTGGAAGCGGGGATCTTCGCTGGCGTGAACCGTGCCGGCGAAATCGATGCCAGGAATCATCGGAAAGTTTCGAATGATTTTTCCCTTGCCAGTGATTGCCAGCGCATCTTTATAGTTGAGGCTGGACCACTGAATATCGACGGTGACATCGCCTTGCGGCAGCTGCCCGGCGTCGATGGTTTGCACCGAAGAGATTGTTTTGCCATCCTGCTGTTCTAATATTAAAGCCTGCATATGCGGGTCCTTATATGTACAAAGATTGGAAAAATTTTTCTGCAGACTATACTCGCTATCGGCATTATTACGCCGATTTAACGCAATAAATTGCCAGATACGCCAGCTTTGATAGTATGCCTCGCGCTTTAGAAAGTTAGTGCTTACTTTAGGTATAGCAGCGCTAGTACAGGAGCCTGAATTTCTATCGGGCGGTCATTCACTCGCGGAGTTAACACAGGGATGCGATTAACGACGAAGTTCTCAGCATTTGTCACGCTGCTTACCAGCCTGACCATCTTTGTCACGCTTATAGGTGCTTCGCTGAGTTTCTATAACGGTATTCAGCTGAAAATGGAAAATCGCGTCCAGGCTGTGGCGACGATGCTGGATAACCGCCTGGTGACCTCTTCCTTTGATAAGCTTGAGCCGCAGATGGATGAGCTGATGACGCCGGTCGAGATCGTCCGGGTGGATTTTCTGCTTGGCGGGAAGTCGGTATACAGCCACTCACGTAGCGACAGCTATCGTCCGCTGGGAAGTAATAATCAGTATCGTGAAATCATCGTACCGTCGTTAAAACACCCGGGGATGACGCTTCATCTGGTCTATCTCGACCCCATGGTGAACTATTTCCGCGCGCTACATATCACTGCGCCATTATCTATTGCCATTGGCCTGATGGTGCTGGCGATTTTCTTCTCCGTACGCTGGGTTCGTCGTCAACTGGCGGGGCAGGAGCTGCTGGAGGTGAGGGCGGCACGCATCCTCAGCGGCGAGCGTGGGCCTCAGGTGAGAGGGTCGGTACACGAGTGGCCGGCGAGCACCAGTAGCGCGCTGGATATGCTGCTCTCTGAACTGCAGTTTGCCAGCGACCAGCGCAGCCGTATGGATACGCTCATTCGTTCTTATGCTGCGCAGGATTCGAAAACCGGGCTAAGCAATCGACTGTTTTTTGACAACCAGCTGGCGACCCTGCTGGAAGATCAGGAAAAAGTCGGGTCACACGGTATCGTCATGATGATTCGCCTGCCGGAGTTCGATCTGCTCCGTGATAACTGGGGGCGTGCTGCTGCCGAAGAGCATTACTTCACGCTCATTAATCTGCTTTCTACTTTTATTATGCGCTACCCCGGATCGCTGCTGGCGCGTTATCACCGCAGTGATTTTGCGGTACTCCTTCCGCATCGCACCTTAAAAGAGGCCGATAGCATCGCCGGGCTGCTGTTAAAAGCCGTTGATGCGCTGCCTCCGACCCGCATTCTTGATCGTGACGACATGATGCATATTGGCATCTGTGCTTTCCGTAGCGGCCAGACCGCGGCGCAGGTGATGGAACGTGCAGAAGCTGCCACCCGCAATGCGGTACTACAGGGCAGCAATAGCTGGGCGGTTTATGATGATTCGCTGCCGGAGAAAGGGCGCGGCAACGTCCGTTGGCGTACGCTGATTGAGCAGATGCTCACTCGTGGGGGACCCCGTTTGTATCAGAAACCGGCGGTAACGCGTGACGGTCGGGTTCATCATCGCGAACTGATGTCACGGCTGTACGACGGGACGGAAGAGGTCATCGCGGCAGAATATATGCCGATGGTGCAGCAGTTTGGCCTGGCGGAAGAGTATGACCGCCTGCAGGTGACGCGACTGCTGCCGTTTTTAAGCTTTTGGCCCGAAGAAAACCTGGCACTGCAGGTTACCGTTGAGTCATTGATCCGGCCGCGTTTTCAGCGCTGGTTGCGTGATACTTTGATGCAATGTGAAAAATCGCAACGGCGACGGATTATTTTTGAACTTGCAGAGGCAGATGTTTGTCAATATATCGGCCGCTTACAACCGGTCATGCGCCTGGTGAACGCTTTGGGTATACGTGTGGCGGTTGTTCAGGCTGGGTTAACGCTGGTTGGAACCAGCTGGATCAAGCAGTTGGACGTCGAAGTCATTAAGCTGCACCCGGGGCTGTCGCGCAATATAGAAAAGCGCAGTGAGAACCAGCTGCTGGTGCAGAGCCTGGTGGAGGCCTGTAAGGGCATGCCGGTTCAGGTTTTTGCCACGGGAGTCCGGAGCCGTAGCGAGTGGCAGGTGCTGTCTCAGTGCGGTGTCACCGGTGGTCAGGGGGAATTTTTTGCCGCCTCACAGCCACTTGACACAAATGTGAAAAAATATTCGCAAAGATACTCGGTTTGATCTGCCGTTTAGCGTGATTTCACGTAGAATAACGCGCGCCATAGTGAAGGGGGTGTGCTTGTCTACCTGCCGGATTATCGCAATGTAAATGCCAGTAAATGACCTTTAACGGGTTACGGATTCAAGCGCGGAGCGCTGCTGAACATTTCAGCACTGAATGGACCCGGTAAATTTGTAACAAAGGACATGAACTGCACTAATTTTCACCGTAGCAGATGATTTTTGCGCCTTGTCGCTGCTGCGTGTGGTTGGTAAAGTAAGCGGATTTTGTTTTCCGCCCCAGCTTTCAGGATTATCCCTTAGTATGTTAAAAAAATTTCGTGGCATGTTTTCCAATGACCTGTCCATTGACCTGGGTACTGCGAATACCCTCATCTATGTAAAAGGACAAGGCATCGTATTGAATGAGCCTTCAGTTGTGGCCATTCGTCAGGATCGTGCCGGTTCGCCGAAAAGCGTCGCTGCTGTTGGTCATGAAGCGAAGCAGATGCTCGGGCGTACTCCGGGCAATATCGCGGCGATTCGCCCGATGAAAGACGGCGTTATTGCCGACTTCTTCGTTACTGAAAAGATGCTCCAGCACTTCATCAAACAGGTGCATAGCAATAGCTTCATGCGTCCGAGCCCGCGTGTTCTGGTGTGCGTGCCGGTTGGCGCGACGCAGGTTGAACGTCGTGCGATTCGTGAATCTGCGCAGGGTGCAGGCGCGCGTGAAGTCTTCCTGATTGAAGAGCCGATGGCGGCTGCAATCGGTGCGGGCCTGCCGGTATCTGAAGCCACCGGTTCAATGGTGGTGGATATTGGTGGTGGTACCACAGAAGTGGCGGTTATCTCCCTGAACGGCGTGGTGTACTCCTCTTCCGTACGTATCGGCGGTGACCGTTTCGATGAAGCCGTGATTAATTATGTGCGTCGTAACTACGGCTCACTGATCGGTGAAGCGACAGCTGAACGTATCAAGCATGAAATCGGCTCGGCATACCCGGGTGATGAAGTGCGTGAGATCGAAGTTCGCGGTCGTAACCTGGCAGAAGGTGTGCCACGTGGCTTTACCCTGAACTCAAATGAAATTCTCGAAGCCCTGCAGGAACCGCTGACCGGCATCGTGAGCGCGGTAATGGTCGCACTGGAACAGTGTCCGCCAGAGCTGGCTTCTGATATCTCCGAGCGCGGCATGGTGCTGACTGGCGGTGGTGCGCTGCTGCGTAACCTTGACCGTCTGTTGATGGAAGAGACAGGTATTCCTGTCGTAGTTGCAGAAGATCCACTGACTTGCGTCGCGCGTGGCGGCGGTAAAGCGCTGGAAATGATCGAC
Organism: Klebsiella sp. R390; assembly: GCF_051131745.1. Lineage (NCBI taxonomy): Bacteria > Pseudomonadati > Pseudomonadota > Gammaproteobacteria > Enterobacterales > Enterobacteriaceae > Klebsiella > Klebsiella sp. R390. Next base: position 3,213,716 of record NZ_CP180445.1, read on the forward strand.
ATGCACGGCGGCGACTTGTTTAGCGAAGAGTAGTCAGCCGAAGGTCTGGGGTAGTCGTAAACGCTACCCCTGGTCTTAACTGACACGAGAATACGCATAGCCTATGAAGCCAATTTTTAGCCGTGGCCCGTCGCTACAGATTCGCCTTATTCTGGCGGTTTTGGTGGCGCTTGGCGTGATTATCGCCGACAGCCGCCTGGGTACGTTCAGTCAGATCCGAACGTATATGGACACAGCCGTCAGTCCTTTCTACTTTGTCTCAAATGGTCCCCGGGAATTACTGGACAGCGTGTCGCAAACGCTGGCTACCCGCGATCAGCTCGAACTGGAAAACCGTGCACTGCGTCAGGAATTGCTGCTGAAGAACAGCGATTTGCTGATGCTGGGTCAGTACAAGCAGGAGAACGCGCGTCTGCGTGAACTGCTGGGCTCGCCGCTGCGCCAGGACGAGCAAAAAATGGTGACCCAGGTCATCTCAACGGTTAACGATCCCTACAGCGATCAGGTTGTCATCGACAAAGGCAGCGTCAACGGCGTCTATGAAGGCCAGCCGGTGATCAGCGACAAAGGTGTTGTCGGCCAGGTCGTGGCGGTGGCAAAGCTGACCAGCCGCGTTCTGTTGATTTGCGATGCGACCCATGCCTTGCCTATTCAGGTACTGCGTAATGATATCCGCGTGATTGCGGCCGGGAACGGCTGTACTGACGATTTGCAACTGGAACACCTGCCGGCCAATACCGATATTCGCGTCGGTGATGTGCTGGTGACTTCAGGTCTCGGTGGGCGCTTCCCGGAAGGTTACCCGGTTGGGGTGGTTTCTTCCGTGAAGCTGGATACGCAGCGTGCCTATACGGTTATTCAGGCGCGTCCGACCGCGGGTCTGCAGCGTCTGCGCTACCTGCTGCTGCTGTGGGGTGCCGATCGCAACGGGGCTAACCCGATGACACCGGAAGAAGTCCATCGCGTGGCCAATGAGCGCCTGATGCAGATGATGCCGCAGGTTCTGCCGGCACCGGATGCTATGGGGCCGCAAATGCCTGCGCCAGCAACTGGCCTGACGCCACCTGCGCAACCTCTGCCTGCAGGGGGGCAATAGTGGCAAGCTACCGAAGCCAGGGACGCTGGGTTATCTGGCTCTCGTTTCTTATCGCGCTATTGCTGCAGGTTATGCCCTGGCCGGCGGATCTTACCGTCTACCGGCCAAACTGGGTGTTCCTTATTCTGCTTTACTGGATCCTCGCCTTACCGCATCGAGTCAACGTCGGCACCGGTTTCGTGATGGGGGCGATCCTTGACCTCATCAGCGGGTCGACACTGGGCGTTCGCGCGCTATCGTTAAGTATCATTGCTTATCTGGTCGCTCTGAAATATCAGCTGTTCCGTAATCTGGCACTCTGGCAACAGGCGCTGGTGGTCATGATGTTATCGCTCGCGGTGGATATCGTTGTTTTCTGGTCAGAGTTTTTAGTGATCAACGTCTCTTTCCGTCCGGAAGTGTTCTGGAGTAGTGTAGTAAACGGTGTGCTGTGGCCCTGGTTATTCCTCCTGATGCGTAAGGTGCGTCAGCAATTTGCGGTGCAATAAGGTTGATATGATGATGTTGTATCTCGCTTCTGGCTCTCCGCGTCGGCAGGAATTGCTGACGCAAATGGGGCTGTGTTTTGAACGTCTGGTTCCCGGCATTGAGGAACAACGTTTGCCGCAGGAGAGCGCTGAGCACTATGTCGTTCGTCTGGCGCGCGAAAAAGCGCAGGCGGGCGTGGCTCTGGCCGAACGGGATCTGCCGGTGCTGGGTGCGGATACCATCGTCATACTGAACGGCGAAGTGCTGGAAAAACCCCGCGACGCTGACCATGCCGCAGAGATGCTGCGTATGCTTTCCGGTAAAACGCACCAGGTCATGACGGCAGTGGTGTTGGCTGACAAGCAACAGACGCTGGATTGCCTGGTGATAACGGAAGTGACCTTCCGCCTGCTCTCAGAGCAGGATATTGCTGACTACGTGGCCAGCGGCGAACCGCTCGATAAAGCAGGTGCATACGGTATTCAAGGGTTGGGTGGCTGTTTCGTCAGGAAGATTAATGGCAGCTACCACGCCGTAGTCGGCTTACCGCTGGTAGAAACGTATGAGTTGCTGAGTAACTTTAACTCACTGCGTGAAGAAAAGGGATAAAGATGACGGCTGAACTACTCGTTAACGTAACACCATCAGAGACGCGCGTTGCGTACATTGATGGCGGTATTCTGCAGGAAATTCATATTGAGCGTGAAGCGCGACGCGGGATCGTAGGCAATATCTACAAAGGGCGTGTCAGTCGTGTGCTGCCGGGAATGCAGGCGGCTTTTGTAGATATTGGCCTGGATAAAGCCGCATTCCTGCATGCGTCAGATATTATGCCGCATACCGAATGCGTTGCCGGGGAAGAGCAAAAACAGTTCACCGTGCGTGATATTTCCGAACTGGTGCGCCAGGGCCAGGACCTGATGGTGCAGGTGGTGAAAGATCCCCTCGGCACCAAAGGCGCTCGTCTGACTACCGATATTACGCTCCCCTCCCGCTATCTGGTGTTTATGCCCGGCGCTTCTCACGTTGGCGTATCCCAGCGTATAGAAAGTGAAGCGGAACGCGAACGGTTGAAGCGCGTGGTGGCCGACTACTGTGATGAGCAGGGCGGCTTTATCATTCGTACCGCTGCGGAAGGTGTACACGAACAGGAACTGGCCGCCGATGCCGCCTATCTTAAGCGGGTCTGGACCAAGGTCATGGAGCGTAAGAAACGTCAGCAGACGCGCTATCAACTCTACGGCGAGCTGGCGCTGGCTCAGCGCGTGCTGCGCGATTTTGCCGACGAACACCTCGATCGCATTCGCGTCGACTCTCGCCTGACTTATGAATCGCTGGTCGAGTTTACAGCCGAATATATGCCTGAGATGACCAGCAAGCTGGAGCATTACAGCGGTCGCCAGCCAATCTTCGATCTCTTTGACGTTGAGAACGAGATCCAGCGTGCGCTGGAGCGCAAAGTAGAGCTGAAGTCCGGTGGCTATCTGGTTATCGACCAGACGGAAGCGATGACCACCGTGGATATCAACACCGGTGCATTCGTGGGCCACCGTAATCTCGACGATACCATCTTCAATACCAATATCGAGGCGACTCAGGCCATTGCCCGCCAGCTCCGTCTGCGCAATCTGGGCGGTATTATTATCATTGATTTCATTGATATGAATAATGAGGATCACCGCCGCCGGGTACTGCATTCACTGGAACAGGCACTGAGTAAAGACCGGGTAAAAACCAGTATTAACGGTTTCTCTCAGCTTGGACTGGTTGAGATGACCCGTAAGCGTACGCGTGAAAGCGTTGAGCATGTATTGTGTAAAGACTGCCCCACCTGTCATGGTCGCGGTACGGTGAAATCAGTCGAAACCGTGTGTTATGAAATCATGCGTGAGATTGTCCGTGTGCACCATGCCTACGATTCCGATCGTTTCCTGGTCTATGCTTCTCCTGCTGTCGCGGAAACGTTGAAAGGGGAAGAGTCGCACGCGCTAGCGGAAGTCGAAATCTTTGTTGGCAAGCAGGTCAAAGTTCAAATTGAGCCGCTCTATAATCAAGAGCAGTTTGATGTCGTTATGATGTAATCATTCGGCAGCCTCTGTTCAGGCATTTATGGACACAAACTGGCGATACTCCACCGTAAAGTGAAGGTCGCTGACGCAGAGGCAACCAGACGGATGATGTGTAAAAGTCTGACAAGGAGAGAGGCGTGAGACGACTGCCCGGGATATTACTGCTCACCGTGGCAACATTGACTGTTGTCGTCGCTCTGCTGGTGAGTGGCCTGCGTCTCGTGCTGCCGCAGTTAGATGCATGGCGCCCACAGCTGCTGGCAAAAATCTCCGCGATGTCAGGCACGCCGGTCAATGCCTCACAGCTGACAGCCAGCTGGCAGAATTTTGGCCCGGCACTCGATGTTCGTGATATCAGCGCGGGCCTGAAAGATGGCGGTCAGCTGTCTGCCAAACGTGTCACTCTGGCACTGGATGTCTGGCAAAGCCTGCTGCATATGCGCTGGCAGTTCCGCGATCTCACTTTCTGGCAGTTAAAAGTCCATACTAATTCACCCATCCAGACCAATGATGGCGGCGATAGTCTGAAAACCGACCATATTGGCGATCTGTTCCTGCGTCAGTTCGACCACTTTATCCTGCGCGACAGCCATTTGAGTTTTGTGACTATTTCCGGCCAGCGTGCGGAGCTAGCCATCCCCCAGCTCACCTGGCTGAATACGAATAATCGCCACCGTGCAGAAGGCCAGCTGAGCCTCTCCAGCCTGAATGGCCAGCATGGGGTGATGCAGGTACGCATGGACCTGCGTGATGAAAATGGATTACTGAACAAGGGGCGGGTGTGGCTGCAAGCCGACGACATTGACGTTAAGCCGTGGCTCGGACGCTGGATGCAGGACAATATCGCGTTACAAAACGCGCGCTTTAGCCTTGAAGGTTGGATGAACATCGACAAAGGCGATATCGCCGGGGGCGATGTCTGGCTGAAAAAGGGCGGCGCCAGCTGGAAGGGCGAACGCGAACCTCATCATTTGACGGTGGATAACCTGACGGCGCAAATCTTCCGTGAGAAGCAGGGCTGGGGTTTTCATATCCCGGATACCCGCATCTCGATAGATGGTAAAGCCTGGCCACGCGGCGCGCTGGCGATGGCGTGGATCCCGGCGCAGGACGTGGGTGGCGATGCACATTTACGCAGTGATGAACTGCGCATCCGTGCCAGCAATCTCGATCTGAATGGCCTGGTCGGACTGCAGCCTTTTGCGGATAAGTTAGCGCCGGCACTGGGCGACATCTGGCGGACCACGCAGCCTACCGGCATCATCGACGTTCTGGCGTTAGACATTCCGCTGCAGGCGGCGGATAAGTCCCGCTTTCAGGCGCGCTGGAGCGATCTCGCCTGGAAACAGTGGAAGCTGTTACCAGGGGCCGAGCATTTCTCCGGAAACGCTGCCGGTAGCGTGGAGAACGGCGCACTGCATGCCAGTATAACGGATGCGAAAATGCCCTATGCCACGGTCTTCCGTGCACCGCTGGAAATTGCACAAGGCGATGCCACCCTCAGTTGGGTGAAGAATGACAAAGGCTTCATGCTCGACGGGCGCAATATTGACGTGCAGGCGACCGGCGTACGCGCCCGCGGAGGGTTCCGTTATTTACAGCCGCAGGACGATGAGCCGTGGCTGGGTATTCTGGCAGGGATCAGCACCAATGACGGTGGTCAGGCATGGCGTTATTTCCCGGAAAACCTGATGGGGAAAGCGCTGGTCGATTATCTCAGTGGCGCGATTAAAGGCGGCAATGCGACTGACGCCACTCTGGTATACGGCGGCAATCCGCATCTGTTCCCGTACCTTCACAACGAAGGCCAGTTCCAGGTGTCGGTGCCGTTAACCAACGCGACCTTTGCTTTTCAACCCGACTGGCCGGCATTGACCGGACTGGATATCAACCTCGACTTTATCAATAACGGCTTATGGATGAAGTCCGATAAGGTGATGCTGGGTAAAGTTGCCGCTACCCACCTTGATGCAGCCATCCCGGATTATTCGCAGGAAAAACTGCTTATCGATGCCGATGTGAACGGCCCGGGGAAAGACGTCGGCCCGTACTTTAAAGAGACTCCGCTGAAAGAGACGTTGGGATCGGCGCTGGATGAACTGCAGTTAGATGGGAATGTGAGCGCTCGCTTACATCTTGATATTCCATTGGATGGCGAGCTCACCACCGCCAAAGGCGACGTGGTACTGGCGAATAACAATCTGTATATCAAGCCAATCGATACGACGCTGAAAGACCTCAACGGTAAATTCAGCTTTGTGAATGGCGATCTGAAAAGCGATACCCTGAAAGCCAACTGGTTCAATCAACCGCTGAATGTCGATTTTTCCACTACTGAAGGGCCAAAAGCCTTTGCGGTGAACGTGGGAATGAACGCCAACTGGCAGCCTTCACGCATGGGGCTGCTCCCAAAAGCGGTTGATGATGCCCTGAGCGGCAGCGTGCCGTGGGAAGGCAAGGTGGCGATTGAGCTGCCGTATCGCGGGAGCGCGAGCTATAAAGTCGATATCAGCGGTGACCTGAAAAATGTAAGTAGCCACTTACCTTCTCCGGTAGATAAACCGGCGGGCGTCGCGCTACCGGTGAAAATTAATGCCGAAGGCGGGTTAAACAGCTTTGAACTGACCGGGACCATCGGCGGGAAAAATCATTTCAACAGCCGCTGGCTGCTGAACCGTAAGCTGACTCTCGATCGCGCCATTTTAACTTCTGATAGCAAAGCGATTTCTCCGCTACCGGATCAGGCCGGGGTTGAGCTGAATATGCCGCCGATGGATGGCGCGGAGTGGCTGGCTCTGTTCCAGGGCGGCGCCGTCAATGAAGTCAGCAGCAATATCGTCTTCCCACAGCGCATTACGTTACGTACGCCGTCGCTGACCTTCGCCGGTCAACGCTGGAACAACGTCAGCCTGGTGAGCGAGCCGGATGCAGGCGGTTCTAAGGTGGAAGCCCAGGGGCGGGAAATCAACGCTACCTTGACGATGCGCGACCATGCTCCCTGGCAGGCAGCCATTCGCTATCTGTATTACAACCCGACCAGCGCCCAAAAGTCCGCTGACACCACGAGCAGCGCCCCGCTTGCCAATAATCGCCTTGATTTCCGCGGATGGCCCGATCTCCAGCTCCGCTGCGCGGAGTGTTGGCTATGGGGGCAGAAGTACGGTCGCATCGATGGCGATTTCGCCATTCAAGGCGATACCCTGTCGCTGGCGAACGGCCTGGTGGATACCGGTTTTGGCCGTCTCACCTCTGAAGGCGTGTGGGTGAATGCGCCCGGCGTCGTGCGGACATCGCTGAAGGGTAAGCTCCACGGTAATAAAACGGATGCTTTCGTCAGCTTCTTCGGGATCTCCACGCCGGTGAAAGGCTCGTCGTTTGATGTCGACTACGATTTACACTGGCGCGCGCCGCCGTGGCAGCCGGATGTGGCGTCGCTTAACGGGGTGCTGAAAAGCCACCTTGGTAAAGGCGAGTTTACCGATATCAGCACTGGCCACGCCGGTCAGCTGCTGCGTTTACTGAGCGTCGACGCGCTGCTGCGCAAGCTGCGTTTCGACTTTAGCGATACCTTTAGCGAAGGCTTCTATTTCGATTCGATCAACAGCACGGCATGGATTAAAGATGGCGTGCTGAATACCGACGATACCCTGGTCGATGGCCTTGAAGCGGATATTGCCATGAGAGGCTCGGTCGATCTGGTGCGACGCGAGCTCGATCTGCAAGCGGTGGTGGCGCCCGAAATCTCCGCTACCGTCGGCGTGGCAACGGCGTTTGTTATTAACCCGATTGTCGGCGCCGCCGTCTTTGCTGCCAGTAAGGTGCTGGGGCCGCTGTGGAACAAAGTGTCCATTTTGCGTTATCGCATCACCGGTCCTATCGACCAGCCGCAAATCAATGAAGTTCTACGCCAGGCGCGCAGCGACAAAAAGCAATGATTTGACGATTACGGGGAATTATCGCACTCTCAATAGATAGCGTTTTATACCCGTTATCGTTGCAGGCTGCCGGTGTGCGACGGGTGACGGCACCCATCGATACTGAGGCCCGTGCGGTTTCATCGTGTTTTTGGCGCTATTGTCCTGCAGCCTGAACGATTTAGGGTATATTCTTCCGCCTGATACGCGGCAACATATGAGTAGCAAAACGATGAGTCTGAACCTGGTAAGTGAACAATTACTGTCGGCAAATGGCCTGAATCATCAGGATCTTTTTGCCATTCTTGGCCAGTTGGCCGAGCGCCGTCTTGATTACGGCGATCTCTATTTTCAGTCGAGCTATCACGAATCCTGGGTTCTGGAAGACAGCATCATTAAAGATGGCTCGTATAACATTGATCAGGGTGTAGGCGTGCGTGCGGTCAGCGGTGAAAAAACCGGTTTCGCCTATGCCGACCAAATTAGCCGACTGGCTCTGGAACAGAGCGCGCAGGCGGCCCGTACCATCGTGCGCGACAGCGGCGATGGCAAAGTACACACCCTGGGGGCAGTAGAGTATAGCTCGCTGTACACCAGTATCGATCCGCTGCAAAGCATGAGTCGCGAAGAGAAGCTGGATATTCTGCGTCGCGTCGATAAAGTTGCTCGTGCTGCCGATAAGCGCGTGCAGGAAGTGTCCGCCAGCCTGAGCGGTGTTTATGAACTGATTCTGGTTGCGGCGACCGATGGAACTCTGGCGGCAGATGTTCGCCCGTTAGTGCGCCTGTCCGTCAGCGTGCTGGTGGAAGATGATGGCAAACGCGAACGAGGTTCCAGCGGAGGCGGCGGTCGTTTTGGTTACGACTATTTCCTTGCTTCCGAGGATGGCGATGTTCGAGCGGATGCCTGGGCGCGAGAAGCGGTGCGTATGGCGCTGGTGAATTTGTCTGCCGTTGCAGCACCGGCCGGTATGTTGCCGGTGGTACTCGGCGCCGGCTGGCCTGGCGTGTTACTCCATGAAGCGGTGGGGCACGGCCTGGAAGGCGATTTCAACCGTCGTGGCACTTCGGTCTTCAGCGGCCATATGGGTGAGCTGGTGGCGTCAGAACTCTGTACCGTCGTGGATGATGGCACCATTGCCAATCGTCGTGGTTCGCTGGCGGTGGATGATGAAGGGACCCCGGGTCAATACAACGTATTGATTGAGAATGGGATCCTTAAAGGCTATATGCAGGATAAACTCAATGCGCGCTTGATGGGCGTTGCGCCGACCGGTAACGGCCGTCGCGAATCTTATGCGCATTTACCGATGCCGCGTATGACCAATACCTACATGCTGGCAGGGAAATCAACGCCGCAGGAAATTATCGAATCGGTGGATTACGGGATCTATGCGCCTAACTTTGGCGGTGGCCAGGTGGATATTACCTCCGGTAAGTTTGTGTTCTCTACCTCTGAAGCCTACCTGATCGAAAAAGGTAAGGTCACTAAAGCGGTGAAAGGCGCGACCCTTATTGGCTCCGGAATTGAAGCCATGCAGCAGATTTCGATGGTCGGTAATGATCTGAAACTGGATAGTGGCGTTGGTGTTTGTGGTAAAGAAGGCCAGAGCGTGCCGGTGGGCGTCGGTCAGCCGACGCTGAAAGTCGATAACCTCACCGTCGGCGGAACTGCCTGACTGTCGTCAATGCGCTTCCGCTTCGGCGGAGGCGCAATCTGACCCTGATTCCCTGTGATCTCACCTTGCTGTTTTGCGCGCTAGCGGGCGATTCCGCGGCCGTGCATGCCCTGATAAATTTTTGCCACTTCGACAAAATACTCCGTCAACGAGTTTATACACACCTGCACCTTCAGCGGCAGTTTGTCTTTTTCGGTGTACACCGCATACACCGGGCGAGGATCGGACTGGTAGCTGGGTAACAGGATCTCCAGTTCGCCACGGTTGATCTCCTCGATCGCCCACATCAACGGAACATAGGCCACCCCGACGCCGGCAGTCAGCCAACGTACCAACGTCATCGGATCGTTGGTGACAAAACGGCCCTGCGGGATCAGTTTGGTGGAGATCCCTTCCGGGGCGATAATTTCGAACTCATTATCCGGGCGTACGCTGTACTCAAGCCATGAGTGGCTGGCTAGATCGGCGGGTTTTTCCGGGATCCCCGCCTGTTGCAGATAGCTTTTCGCCGCGCAGAGCACCATCGGCATGGAGCCGAGGCGTCGTGAAAAGAGGCTGGAATCCTGTAACGCTCCAACGCGGATCACCACATCCAGGCCGTCGGCGATCAGGTCCGGGGCCGGGATACCGGTGACCAGGTTGACCGACAAACCCGGATATTCTTTCAACATACCTGCAGTAATGTGGGCGAGGACATTCTGTGCCATAGTTGAAGAGCAGCCGACGCGCAGCGTGCCGATAGGCGTATTGTTAAATGCGTAGAGTTGCTCGTGGACATCACGGGCTTCAAACAGCATCCGGCGGCAGCCCTGGTAATAAATTTTACCGGCTTCTGTTAAGGCCAGGCTGCGCGTGCTGCGGTTTAACAGCTTTACCTGTAGCTCATCTTCCAGTTTAGAGACTGTCTGGCTGATGGAAGAGACACTCATCTGAAGCTGCTGTGCCGTGGCGGTAAATGAACCCAGTTCAACCACTTTGGCAAAAACGGACATGCGTTTTAATCGTTCCATTATTCACTCTGACTTAAAAGTGATTTAGATCACATAATATAGATCATGCTGCAATGGTTACGTTACTATATTGTTAGCTAAATAATAAACGCTTCACGCTACCACCTGTACGCTTCTTATCAAGGTCATCATGAGTCTGTTCCCTGTCATCGTGATTTTCGGCTTGTCATTTCCGCCGATCTTCTTTGAATTGCTAATATCGCTGGCCGTTTTCTGGCTGGTGCATCGGCTGCTGGTTCCCACCGGCATCTATGATTTTGTCTGGCATCCTGCACTTTTCAATACCGCGTTATATTGCTGCCTTTTTTATCTGATATCGCGTTTGTTCGTTTGAGGTCGATGTGAAAACACTAACAAGAAATATCTTCCGTACCGCAATCACTGTGATACTGGTTATCCTGGCGTTTGTCGCGATTTTTCGCGCCTGGGTCTACTACACCGCCTCTCCCTGGACACGTGATGCACGCTTTAGTGCCGATATCGTGGCCATCGCACCTGATGTATCAGGGTTGATTTCACAGGTAAATATCAAGGATAACCAGCTGGTTAAGAAAGACCAGGTGTTGTTTGTCATTGATCAGCCGCGTTATCAGAAAGCCCTGGAAGAAGCTCAGGCCGACGTTTCCTATTACCAGACACTGGCGCAGGAAAAACGTGTTGAAGCCGGGCGCCGTAACAGGCTGGGCGTGCAGGCGATGTCTCGTGAAGAGATAGACCAGGCCAATAACGTTTTACAAACCGTGGAACACCAGCTGGCGAAAGCCGTGGCCAGCCGGGATCTGGCTAAGCTCGATCTTGAACGTACGGTGGTGCGTGCGCCAGCCGATGGCTGGGTGACTAACCTCAACGTCTACAATGGCGAATTTATTACCCGCGGCTCTACCGCTGTGGCACTGGTTAAACAAAACACCTTCTACGTGGTGGCCTATCTCGAAGAGACCAAGCTGGAAGGTGTCCGTCAGGGGTACCGCGCGGAAATCACCCCGCTGGGCAGTAGCCTGTCCATTAAAGGGACGGTAGACAGTATCGCCGCCGGGGTGACCAACGCCAGCAGCAGCGTCGATGCGAAAGGGATGGCCTCCGTGGACTCCAACCTCGAATGGGTGCGTCTGGCGCAGCGTGTTCCGGTACGTATCCGTCTCGACAAACAGCAAGGCAATCTGTGGCCAGCCGGGACAACCGCAACGGTAGTGATTACCGGTAAGGAAGACCGCGATACCAGCCAGGCTAATTTCTTCCAGAAACTGGCGATGCGCCTGCGTGAGTTTGGTTAATCGCCATGGGCATCTTCACCATTGCATCCCGGCACCTTCGCTTCGCGATTAAATTAGCGTGTGCGGTCGTGTTGGCGCTGTTTGTCGGCTTCCACTTCCAGCTGGAAACCCCACGCTGGGCTGTACTGACCGCGGCGATTGTGACCGCCGGACCTGCGTTTGCAGCCGGAGGAGAACCTTACTCGGGCGCTATTCGCTATCGCGGCATGCTGCGTATTGCCGGGACCTTTATCGGTTGTATCGCCGCCCTGACCATTATTATTTTGATGATCCGCGCACCGCTGCTGATGATGCTGGTGTGCTGTTTGTGGGCGGGATTTTGTACCTGGATCTCCTCGCTGGTACGGGTTGAAAACTCCTACGCCTGGGGGCTGGCAGGCTATACCGCGCTTATCATTATTATCACTATCCACACCGATCCGATGCTGGCGCCGCAGTTCGCCGTTGAACGATGCAGCGAGATTGTCGTGGGTATTGTCAGCGCGATCATTGCCGACCTGCTATTTTCCCCGCGTTCGATTAAGAAAGAGATCGATCTGGAGCTGGATAATCTGCTGGTCGATCAGTACCGGCTGATGCAGCTGTGCGTGGCGCATGGCGATAGCGAAGTGGTCGATAAAGCCTGGGGGGCGCTGGTGCGCCGGACCAGTGCGTTGGAAGGGATGCGCGGTAACCTGATTATGGAGTCTTCGCGCTGGGCGAAGGTCAACCAACGGCTGAAGGCGATCAATACCATCTCGTTAACACTGATTACCCAGGCCTGTGAAACCTACCTTATCCAGAACTCGCGCCCGGAAATGGTGACCGATGATTATCGTGAGCTGTTTGCTGAGCCGGTAGAAAGCGTACAGGACGTCCACCGGCAGCTGAAAAGAATGCGCCGCTTTCTGACCTGGAAAGGGGAACACAATACGCCGGTGACGATCTACAGCTGGGTAGGCGCCGCGACGCGTTATCTACTGCTGAAGCGCGGGGTGGTGGGCAATACCCGAATCAGCCGGATTGAAGATGACGTGCTGCAGGGCGAAGTCGTGGTGAAGGCGGGATCCGCTGAACACCATCATGCGATGGTCAACTTCTGGCGCACCTCTATTTCCTGCATTCTCGGCACGTTGTTCTGGCTGTGGACTGGCTGGACTTCAGGTAGTGGGGCGATGGTGATGATTGCGGTGGTCACGTCGTTGGCCATGCGGCTGCCTAATCCGAAGATGGTGGCAATTGACTTCCTGTATGGCACGCTGGCAGCTTTACCGCTCGGGGCGTTGTTTTTCCTGGTGATTATGCCTGCCACGCAGCAAAGCATGCTGTTGCTGTGTCTCAGCCTGGCGGCCATGGCATTCTTTATTGGTATTGAGGTCCAAAAACGGCGGTTGGGGTCGTTGGGGGCGCTGGCGAGCACTATCAACATACTGGTTCTGGACAACCCAATGCAGTTTCAATTCAGCCAGTTCCTCGATAGCGCGCTAGGGCAGATCGTCGGTTGTTTCCTGGCGCTGATGGTGATTCTGTTAGTGCGGGATAATTCGCAAGCGCGTACCGGACGCGTGCTGCTTAATCAGTTTGTGTCGGCTGCAGTTTCATCGTTGACGACCAGCACTGCGCGGCGCAAAGAGAACCATCTTCCTGCGCTGTATCAGCAGCTGTTCCTGTTGTTGAATAAGTTCCCTGGGGACATCGCTCGCTTTCGCCTGGCGTTAACGCTGATTATCGCCCATCAACGACTGCGGGATGCCCCGGTGCCGGTGAACGACGATCTGTCGGCGTTCCACCGTCAACTGCGGCGTACTGCCGATCATGTGATGTCCGCCAGTAACGATGATAAACGGCGTCGCTATTTCGCTCGCTTGTTAGAGGAGCTGGACGTTTATCAGGAAAAGCTGCAGCTCTGGGAAGCCTCACCGCAGGTGACCGAACCCGTTCGAAGGCTGGTGGAGATGCTGCGTAAATACCAGCAAGCCCTCACCAACAGCTAACCCTCTGAACCGACGCCTGAAGCGTCGGTTTTTTTATCACTATACTTAAGCGTCGAGGACGTTTACGTTCTGTACAGGAGAGCGGGTGGAAAACCCGGCGCAGAAAGAGTATCGGGACGGGTGACAATGGCGCGATATTGACAGGGTGCGGGAGATGACTATCTATACCTTTGATTTCGATGATATAGCCGAACAGCAGGATTTCTATCGTGAATTCTCACGGACTTTCATGCTCAATCGTGACAAGGTGAATAATCTGGACTCATTGTGGGAAGTCGTCACAGGAGGACTGCTGCCGTTGCCGCTGGAGATTGAGTTTATTCACTTGAGTGATAAGCAGCGTCGGCGCTTTGGGGCGTTGATATTGCTGTTTGATGAAGCGGAAGAAGAGCTGGAAGGGGAGCTACGCTTTAACGCCAGACAGGCATAAAAAAGCCCCCGACAGGCGGGGGCAAGTCGTCGGAATAGACGACGAGGGTTTATTTGTACAACTCAGCTGTAGCGTGCCAGCTATCGCCGGTACGGGCTTCAATAATGCGGTAGCTGCTTGCGCCTTCTTTCTCGGCTTTCGCCGCTAGTTCCTGACGCATATCCATCGGGGCGCTGCCTACCTGAGAAACAGACACGGTACCCATAGATTGCAGATTTTGAGCTTGCTCCGCGCTGACCTGATTCACGGCGGCATTCGCGCCGAAGGAGAGAACGGAAGCCAGGCCCAGGGATGCGATGATCATTGCACTTTTCATAATCTTTACTCCAACCGTAATGTTGCAGCGGCGGGAGGTGTCTTATGAACCTGGGCCGCTGGGAATATTCGTATTCAGTTAATAACCGACAATCGTTAAATCTTATTTATAAAGCTCAGCCGTTGCGTGCCAGTGGTCACCGGTGCGGGCTTCGATAATACGGTAGGAAGAAGCACCTTCTTCCTGAGCTTTCTGGTTCAGCATTTCATGCATATCCATCGGGGATGCGTTCACCGCGCCGACGGAAACAGTGCCGATTGACTGACGGCCTTGCGCCTGCTCGCTATTAATCGAGTCAGCGGCGAAAGCGCCAAAGGAGAGAACCGACAGAATGCTGAGTGCAGCTACAGTTGTTTTGATTTTCATGATGTTCACCTCGTCGAATCTTATTATTGAGGGCTCTTCGTTTCGTGACCCTCATCACAAAATCAAGTATACACTAATCACCGAAAATATTAATACCTTGCTAATTGTTTTATGAGTAAATAATTGCAAGGAATTGTCGTTTTTATAACGTATAAGTATTAGGAATGTCATTTTTTCGCCATGGTCTGGTGTTATAGCGAATAAAATCATATGGATAGGCGGATTTGATATTTTGTGCGTTTTAGACGCTGTCATTCGGTAAAGGAATGTATAGAGGCGGAAAACCACACTTAATGTTAAAGAAATGCTGCGTTTTTGAATGACCCCCTGGCGGGCGCCAGAGGGAAGGGGCTTACAGTTCTTGTTCGAACAGCACCAGAATCGCGTCATGCAGATCTTTGACGGTAAAACCTCTGGCCGGGGTGGTAAAGATGGTGTCATCACCGGCAATACTGCCAAGAATGCCTTCCGCTTTGCCGAGGGAGTCCAGCAGACGGGCAATCAGCTGCGCAGCACCCGGGCTGGTATGAATGACCACCACGGCATCGTTATAGTCGATATCGAGGACCAGGTTTTTCAGTGGGCTGGAGGTGGTCGGGACGCCGAGCTCGGCAGGCAGGCAATAGACCATCTCCATCTTGGCGTTCCGGGTACGCACCGCGCCAAATTTTGTCAGCATGCGGGAGACTTTCGATTGGTTAATATTATCGAAACCTTCTTCCTGCAGCGCCTGAACAATCTCGCCTTGAGAGCTGAACTTTTCTTCTTTAAGCAGCAGTTTAAACGCTTTAACCAGTTCTTCTTGTTTTGCCGAACTTCGCATAAGTCACCCAAATTATGGTGGTAAAAACAACATCATTATGCATAGGAATGAATTTTTATGCAAATAATCCGCAAGGGGATAAAGTAAATAATGTTATGAAGGGGGCATATTTTAGCAAATAACCCTGCGAAGGAACATGCCTTCATCACAGCCCGTAAATCGCTGTAAAAGTAAATTAAATGTTATGAGAATGATGTTGTTTTGCCGAGCGGGCTGGGTGTATTGTAACCAATAGTCGATCCGGTAAAGCATGATGCCGGGTAGTCACGCTCAAGGATGAAAATGCGAAGCTGATGCATCACTGCGCAACAGTCCGCATTATTCAACCATACTGATTGTAATTGTTTATCTTGTGAATTAAGGTCCAGGCGACGGAATAACGAAAGACGATATTAACCATAATAAGGAGTTTAGGATGAAAGTTGCAGTCCTCGGCGCTGCTGGTGGAATTGGCCAGGCGCTTGCCCTACTACTTAAGACCCAACTGCCTTCAGGTTCAGAACTCTCGTTGTACGACATTGCTCCGGTCACACCGGGCGTGGCGGTTGATCTTAGCCATATCCCTACCGATGTGAAAATTAAAGGTTTCTCCGGTGAAGACGCCACTCCAGCGCTTGTCGGGGCGGATGTCGTGTTGATTTCTGCTGGCGTAGCCCGTAAGCCAGGCATGGATCGCTCCGATTTATTTAACGTTAACGCCGGCATTGTGAAGAATCTGGTACAACAGATTGCGAAAACCTGCCCGCAGGCCTGCATCGGTATTATTACCAACCCGGTGAATACCACGGTGGCCATTGCGGCAGAAGTGCTGAAAAAAGCAGGCGTTTACGACAAGAACAAACTGTTTGGCGTGACCACGCTGGACATCATCCGTTCGAACACCTTTGTGGCTGAGCTGAAAGATAAATCAGCATCAGATATCGAAGTCCCGGTGATTGGCGGCCACTCCGGTGTGACGATCCTGCCGTTACTGTCGCAGATTGCGGGCGTGAGCTTTAGCGATCAGGAAGTTGCCGACCTGACAAAACGTATCCAGAACGCCGGCACCGAAGTGGTGGAAGCAAAAGCCGGTGGCGGCTCGGCGACGCTTTCGATGGGCCAGGCGGCCGCACGTTTCGGCTTGTCCTTAGTTCGGGCAATGCAAGGCGAAAAAGGGGTGGTGGAATGTGCTTACGTGGAAGGCGATGGTCAGTACGCGCGCTTCTTCTCCCAGCCGTTGCTGCTTGGTAAAAATGGTGTTGAGGCGCGTCAGCCGATCGGCAAGCTCAGTGCATTTGAACAGCAGGCGCTGGAAGGGATGCTGGATACGCTGAAGAAAGATATCGCTATGGGCGAAGATTTCGTCAACAAGTAAGCGTGTGATGGATTAAAAAAACCGGAGCCAGCGAGTCGCTCCGGTTTTTTTATGTCTGCTAGTTGGTCGCCGGGTATTCCTGAACGGCAATATGCAGAGTGATCTTCTTGTCATCACGCATAATGATCACCGGAATTTCTGATCCAGGGCGGATTTCCGCGACCTGATCCATAGTCTCAAGTGCGGAGACGGCCGGTTTATCATTCACGGAGACGATGACGTCATTGGCGCGGATCCCGGCCTGCGCTGCCGGGCCATCCGGAGCAACATCATTGACCACAATCCCTTGCAGCTGATCCATCCCACCGCCCTGCGCATGCAGTGGGGCAATCTCACGACCGCTGATGCCGATATAGCCGCGGATCACCCGACCATCGCGGATAAGCTTATCCATAATTTTGGTGGCCAGCTGGAACGGAATGGCAAAGCCGATCCCTTCAGGGGTTTCGCCATCATTGCTTTTATCAAATGACAGCGTGTTGATGCCCATCAGCTCGCCCAGCGAGTTTACCAGCGCGCCGCCGGAGTTACCGTGGTTAATGGAAGCATCGGTCTGCAGGAAATTCTGACGCCCGGTGGGGTTCAGGCCAATACGGCCGGTGGCGCTGATAATACCTTGGGTAATCGTCTGCCCAAGGTTATAGGGGTTACCAATCGCCAGCACCACATCACCAATATGCGGTACCCGTTTAGGGTTGATCGGGATAACTGGCAAGCCGGAGTTGGCGTTAATCTTCAGGACGGCAAGATCGGTCAGCGTATCAGAACCCACCAGTAACGCTTCGAAGACCCGGCCATCCTGTAGGGCAACGATGATCTGATCGGCATCATTGATAACGTGCTTATTGGTAAGAATGTAACCGCGCTGATCCATGATGACGCCGGATCCCAGAGTGAGCTGATTATGGCTGGTGCCATTCAACGCGCGGTTATAGACATTCACCACCGCCGGTGCGGCACGGCGGACGGCTGGATTATAGCTGGCGGGCGATTCGTCCGCGCTATCGTACTGGGTGGTCGTCGACAGATGCCACTGACGCAAAGAAGGCATCGCGGCGAGCAGCAGGCCCCCGACGATCAAACCGATGAGTACAGAACGTAATAACTTTCCAGGCATGATGCAGATATCGTTAATGGATAGACATGCGCAGCATAGCACGAGTTATCCGGACATCGCACGGCAGGCGATGTCCGGAACCCCGCATTAACGCAGCAGCAGATAAATGCTTTCGTTCCCGCGCATGACGTTCAGTGCAATGACGGCCGGTTTACTCTCCAGCACTTTACGCAACTCGACGATGGACTGGATGCGTTCGCGATTCAGGCCGATGATCATGTCATCTTTATGCAGGCCAACCTGGGCCGCAGGACTTCCTTTCTCTACGCTATCGACGGTGACGCCTTTCGTGCCGTCTTTCATTTGTCCGTCACTGAGCGATGCCCCCTGGAGGGCCGGAATGATGAGATCGGCGCTGGCGGTCGAGGACGTACTTTTATCCAGCGTCACTTCAACGTCCAGCGGCTTCCCTTCACGTAGCAGACCCAGCTTCACTTTGGTGCCCGGCTCCGTTGTGGCGATCCGCGAGCGCAGTTCAGCAAAGCTGTTGAGTGGTTTGCCATTCATGCTGACAATCACGTCGCCAGACTTCACACCGGCTTTGGCCGAACCTGAGTTCGGCAGGACTTCGCTGACGAAAGCTCCGCGCTGAGCGTCGATGTTCATCGCTTTGGCGATATCTGCGCTCATTTCCATGCCTTTTATACCCAACAGGCCGCGTTTGATTTCGCCAAACTGGATCAGCTGCTGGGCAAGGGTTTGCGCCATGTTACTCGGAATGGCAAAGCCGATACCGACGCTGCCACCGCCCGGCGCCAGAATCGCGGTATTGATACCAATCAGTTCGCCGTTGAGATTCAGCAGTGCCCCGCCAGAGTTACCGCGGTTAATGGAGGCATCGGTCTGGATAAAGTTTTCGAGCCCTTCGAGGTTCAGCCCGCTGCGGCCCAGCGCCGAGACGATACCGGAGGTTGCGGTCTGGCCAAGGCCAAACGGGTTGCCGACGGCCACGGCGAAATCGCCGACGCGCAGCTTATCGGAGTCAGCGATGGCGATTTGCGTCAGATGGCTGGGTTTCTGGATTTGTAATAATGCGATATCGCTCTGGTCGTCACTGCCGACCAGCTTCGCGTCAAACTCACGACCATCGTTAAGCTGAACGCTGATTTTCTGCGCCTGACTGATCACGTGATTGTTGGTCAACACATAGCCTTTTGCGGCATCGATGATGACGCCGGAGCCGAGGCCTTCAAAAGGCTGAGCCTGCTCCTGTGGCACATTGTCGCCAAAGTACTTTTTCAACTCTTCCGGCATATTTTGCGCAGGCGCAGCGGTCCCTTCGACCTGTACGCTCACCACCGCTGGCAGCACTTTTTCTAACATGGGGGCAAGGCTTGGCAGCGCGCCCTGGCCGGGAATCTGGGTGGGTAACGATGCCATAGCCGTAGGTAAAACCGACAGCGATAACCCGATGCTTAACGCTAACGCACTCAACAGCAAAGTCTGTTTCTTCATCTGATGCTGGCTCTCGTAACCTGAGGTGTATGGAAATGCGTCCCGAATGGTCTGATGTTATTGAATTTTTGACCCGCTAACAATGCGGTCAATGTTTAAATAATAGCTGGGATGCAGGGTTGAGACGGGCGCAGGGAACGCGCCCGGATAATATTTTTGCGGTCAGGGGGAGATTAGTCGCGTTTTGCTCCGCCGCGCAGCAGGCCGGACGCGCCATCAGAATAGTCACGCGGCATCTGGACCGGCGCCTGATCGTTACCGGCTTCAGATTCAGCCAGACGATTGCGGAACGGGTTGGCGTCCGCCATGGTGTCTGGCAGCAGGTTGCTGGAGCTTTTTGCCATATGCTGATACAGCTGGCGATAGTCATCGGCCATGTTATCCAGCAGTTCTGCACTGCGGGCAAAGTGGCTGACCAGCTCTTCACGATACTCTTCAAGCTCTGTTTTATTCTTTTCCAGCTCGAACTGCAGCGCCTGTTGTTGGCGTAATTTGCGGTTGCCAAAACGCATGGCGACGGCACCGATGATGATACCGACAACTAGCCCAATTAGCGCATATTCCCAGGTCATGTACATCTCCCGTTGTTTTGTGGTTCCGTAGGGTGGCTGTAAGGCTCTCCGCCTGCGCCCGATAGTGCCACTATAACCGCTAATTCCACAGAAGTGGAATCCTGGCGTATCATCGCGTAGTGTAGAACGGCCTTTTTTTCGTCAATCGTGAGCTTCAGCATTACGGTTTTCAAGGAATAACAATTAGATCATGCAAAGCCTGTCCCCAACATCGCGTTACCTTTTCGCTCTCAAAGAGGGCAGCCATCAACCCGACGATGTCCAGCAAGAAGCGGTGAGCCGCCTTGATACCATCTATCATGAACTGCAGAATAAACCCGTTCCGGTACCGCAAAGCGGCGGTTTGCGGGCAAAATTCGGCAAATTGCTAGGCAAACGTGAACCTACTGCCGATACCGCCGCGGTGCGCGGCCTCTATATGTGGGGAGGCGTAGGGCGGGGCAAAACCTGGCTAATGGATCTGTTTTACCAAAGCCTGCCGGGAGAGCGTAAGCAACGTCTGCACTTCCACCGCTTTATGCTGCGTGTGCATGAGGAACTCATTACCTTGCAAGGGCACAGCGATCCGCTTGAGATCCTCGCTGACCGCTTCAAGGCGGAAACCGACGTATTGTGTTTCGATGAGTTTTTTGTCTCCGATATTACCGATGCGATGCTGCTGGGCGGCCTGATGAAAGCGCTGTTTGCCCGCGGGATTACGCTGGTGGCGACCTCGAACATTCCGCCGGATGACCTGTACCGCAACGGGTTACAGCGTGCTCGCTTCCTGCCCGCCATCGAGGCGATTAAACAGCACTGTGACATTATGAACGTCGATGCCGGTATTGATTACCGCCTGCGTACCTTAACCCAGGCGCATTTGTGGCTGTCGCCTCTCAATACGCAGACCCAAGAGCAGATGGATAAACTGTGGCTGGCGCTGGCGGGGGCCAAACGCGAGCAGACGCCGACGCTGGAGATTAACCATCGTATGCTGCCGACGCTTGGCGTCGAAAACCAGACGCTGGCGGCCTCGTTTGCCACGCTGTGTGTGGATGCGCGTAGCCAGCACGATTACATTGCGCTCTCGCGCCTGTTCCATACCGTGATGCTCTTTGACGTCCCGGTGATGACCGGGCAGCTGGAGAGTGAAGCCCGGCGTTTTATCGCGCTGGTGGATGAATTCTACGAGCGCCACGTCAAGCTGGTGGTCAGCGCCGCGGTTCCGCTACATGACATTTATCAGGGCGAACGTCTGAAGTTTGAGTTCCAGCGTTGTTTATCGCGCCTGCAGGAAATGCAAAGCGAAGAGTATTTGAAACGCCCGCACATGCCCTGATTGATAACCTTTCCCTCATACCTGGTTGCCTGAGGGAAAGGGAGAAGAGCGCGGTATGATACCGGCGAAAAAACCTGCTTCTAATCACATAAAGGGGTCGACCTTTGTTCCCGACTTCTCTATAATCTTGCGACCCCACGTTACAAGAAGGTTTTTTTCCCAAAACTTTCTATAGTGCCGGCATAGGCTATTCGAAGGGGTAGGTTTGCTGGACAATGTCGCGTGAACCTCAACTGACTAAACGTTTGGGTGTTCACCAACGTGTAACTTATTATTTGGGTAAGCTTTTAATGAAAACTTTTACAGCTAAACCAGAAACCGTACAGCGCGACTGGTATGTTGTTGACGCGACCGGTAAAACTCTGGGCCGTCTGGCTTCTGAACTGGCTCGTCGCCTGCGCGGTAAGCATAAAGCGGAATACACTCCGCACGTAGATACCGGTGATTACATCATCGTTCTGAACGCAGAAAAAGTTGCTGTAACCGGCAACAAGCGCGAAGACAAAATGTACTATCATCACACCGGCCACATCGGTGGTATCAAAGAAGCGACCTTTGAAGAGATGATTGCCCGCCGTCCTGAGCGTGTGATTGAAATCGCGGTTAAAGGCATGCTGCCAAAAGGCCCGCTGGGTCGTGCTATGTACCGTAAACTGAAAGTTTACGCTGGTAACGAGCACAACCACGCGGCACAGCAACCGCAAGTTCTTGACATCTAATCGGGATTATAGGCAATGGCTGAAAATCAATATTACGGCACTGGTCGCCGCAAAAGTTCCGCAGCTCGCGTTTTCATCAAACCAGGCAGCGGCAAAATCGTTATTAACCAGCGTTCTCTGGAACAGTACTTTGGTCGTGAAACTGCCCGCATGGTAGTTCGTCAGCCGCTGGAACTGGTCGACATGGTTGAGAAACTGGATCTGTACATCACTGTTAAAGGTGGTGGTATCTCTGGTCAGGCTGGTGCGATCCGTCACGGTATCACCCGCGCTCTGATGGAGTATGATGAGTCCCTGCGTGGCGAACTGCGTAAAGCTGGTTTCGTTACTCGTGATGCTCGTCAGGTTGAACGTAAGAAAGTCGGTCTGCGTAAAGCACGTCGTCGTCCTCAGTTCTCCAAACGTTAATTGTTTTCTGCTCACGCAGAACAATTTGCGAAAAAACCCGCTTCGGCGGGTTTTTTTATGCAGAAATCTGGCCTTTTACCTCAGCAAATCACCTGTTCTTACCACTTTTTCAGCATTTCCAGAATCCCCTCACCACAATGCCTTCAAGATCTGGTAAACTATCATCCAATTTTCTGCCCAAATGCTGGTGATCGTTCATTTTTGTGATTTTACCCAAACGAGAATGACGTCACGCTACTGGGGTTTTTACATCTGGCCAATCCTGTGTGATTGGTAGCAGTACAAAAATTCTGAATATACCTGGAGGTTTTCATGGCTGTCGCTGCCAACAAACGTTCGGTAATGACGCTGTTTTCTGGTCCTACTGACATCTATAGCCACCAAGTCCGCATCGTGCTGGCAGAAAAAGGTGTTAGTTTTGAGATAGAGCACGTGGAAAAGGACAATCCACCTCAGGATCTGATTGACCTCAACCCGAATCAAAGCGTACCTACGCTGGTGGATCGTGAGCTCACTCTGTGGGAATCCCGCATCATTATGGAATATCTGGATGAGCGTTTCCCGCACCCACCGTTAATGCCGGTTTATCCGGTTGCGCGTGGAGAAAGTCGTCTGTACATGCAGCGCATCGAAAAAGACTGGTATTCACTGATGAACACCATTCAGACCGGCACCGCTGCTCAGGCCGAAACCGCGCGTAAACAGCTGCGCGAAGAGCTGCAGGCGATTGCACCTGTATTCACTCAGAAACCTTACTTCCTGAGCGATGAGTTCAGCCTGGTTGATTGCTATCTGGCACCGCTGCTGTGGCGTTTGCCTGTACTTGGCGTAGAAATTATTGGTGCCGGCGCGAAAGAGCTCAAGGGCTATATGACTCGCGTCTTTGAACGTGATTCCTTCCTCGCTTCCTTAACTGAACCCGAGCGTGAAATGCGACTCGGTCGAGGCTAACCGATGGATGTATCGCAGCTAACGCCGCGTCGCCCGTATTTACTGCGGGCGTTCTATGAGTGGCTGCTGGATAACCAGCTGACGCCACATCTGGTTGTAGATGTGACATTACCAAACGTACTGGTACCGATGGAGTACGCGCGCGATGGGCAAATCGTCCTGAATATTGCGCCGCGTGCCGTGGGTAACCTGGAACTGGCTAATGACGAAGTGCGTTTCAACGCGCGCTTTGGCGGTGTTCCGCGCAATGTTTCCGTGCCGATGGCTGCGGTACTGGCTATCTATGCCCGTGAAAACGGCGCCGGTACCATGTTCGAGCCTGAAGCAGCTTATGATGAAGACGTCACGACGTTGAATGATGACGACGCATCGGTAGGCATTGAAAACGAGACGGTTATGTCGGTGATTGACGGCGACAAGCCGGATAATCATGACGATGACCCTGACGATACGCCACCACCACGCGGTGGCCGTCCGGCGCTACGCGTCGTAAAATAATCATCCAGCAGGTTTATGGATGCCAGATTGCAGGCCCTTCGGGGCCTGTTCTGTTATCGACGCCGCCCACGCAGTATTCTTGTGGTAAGATGATTCAGTCGTCACTTGCTGTCACACATCACACATGGTCCCTATGAGCGCATTTGATCCCCAGACAGAAGAAACCTCGTCCACCATCGGTAGTAGCCTGCACCGCCGTCCTCTGGCACGTAAAAAGCTCTCTGAAATGGTAGAGGAAGAGCTCGAGAATATGATCCGCCGCCGTGAGTTTGCTGAAGGCGAGCAACTCCCGTCTGAGCGTGAGCTGATGACCTTTTTCAACGTTGGTCGTCCTTCTGTGCGCGAAGCGCTGGCCGCTCTAAAGCGCAAAGGCCTGGTGCAGATTAGCAACGGCGAACGCGCTCGCGTCTCCCGGCCTTCCGCCGACACCATCATTGGTGAGCTGTCGGGGATGGCGAAGGACTTCTTGTCTCACCCTGGCGGTATCGCCCATTTTGAACAGCTGCGCCTGTTTTTTGAATCCAGCCTGGTTCGCTATGCCGCGGAACACGCCAGTGATGAGCAGATCGATAAACTGGGGCAGGCGTTGAAGATCAACAGCCAGTCGCTTGATGACAATGCGCTGTTCATCCGTTCTGACGTGGAATTCCATCGGGTGCTGGCGGAAATCCCTGGAAACCCGATCTTTATGGCAATCCATGTCGCGCTTCTGGACTGGCTGATCGCTGCACGGCCGAAAGTCCCCGAGCACGCGTTGCACGAACACAATACCGTCAGCTACCAACAGCATATCGACATCGTCGAAGCTATTCGGCGTCGCGACCCCGATGAAGCCGATCGCGCCTTACAAAGCCACCTCAATAGCGTTTCCGCGACCTGGCACGCCTTCGGCCAGAAAAAACACACCACAAAATAAGCCAGACGATCGTCAGGATCGTTGTTTAGTGAAGCAGATCGCATAATAAGCGTTCTGTATGAGGTTACCGCGTAATCTGTCTGGTATAACAGGTATAAAGGTACATCGTTAATCACGGACAATATCACTACGAGGTATATATGGCGGTCAATTTACGTGGGGTAATGGCGGCGCTGCTTACGCCGTTCGACGGGCAACAAAAGCTGGATACTCAAAGTCTGCGCCGGCTGGTGCGCTTTAACCTGAGTCAGGGCATTGACGGGTTATATGTTGGCGGCTCGACTGGCGAGGCTTTCGTGCAAAGCAGCGTGGAGCGCCAGGAAGTACTGGAAATCGTGGCCGAAGAAGCAAAAGGGAAAATGACGCTGATTGCCCACGTCGGCTGCGTCAGCACGCTGGAAAGCCAGCAACTGGCCCGGGCCGCGGACGACTATGGTTACGATGCCGTCTCCGCCGTTACTCCGTTTTACTACCCCTTCAGTTTTGAAGAGCACTGTGCTCACTACCAGGCCATTATTGATTCGGCTAATGGTTTACCGATGGTGGTCTACAACATTCCGGCACTGAGCGGCGTTAAGCTGCCCCTCGAGCAGATCAACACGCTGGTGACCTTACCGGGTGTCGGCGCGTTGAAGCAAACCTCGGGCGATCTCTTCCAGATGGAGCAGATCCGCCGCGCACATCCCGATCTGGTGCTTTATAACGGCTATGACGAGATCTTTGCCTCCGGCCTGCTGGCGGGAGCCGACGGCGGGATCGGCAGCACCTACAACATTATGGGATGGCGTTATCAGGGGATCGTGCAGGCGCTGCGGACGGGCGATATCGCAAAAGCGCAGAGTCTACAAAGCGAGTGTAACAAGGTCATCGACCTGCTGATCAAAACCGGCGTGTTCCGTGGCCTCAAAACGGTCCTGCATTATATGGACGTGGTGGCGGAGCCGCTGTGCCGTAAGCCGTTCTCCCCGGTTGATGAGAAATTCCTGCCGGAGCTGAAGGCGCTGGCGCAGCAGCTGCAGGAGGAAAAAGCGCAACTGGGTTAAGACGCACGCGAGCCCCGCCGTATTACGCGAGCGGGGATATTCCCGGCCACAGGGCGGGTAACAACACTGTCTGTATCGGGTGTGATGCGAACGACATCCGGTATTAAAAGCCAAGCGTGGGTCTGACCCATCGCGGGAGAGTAAAATGAGTACAACGACCCAGAACATCCCGTGGTATCGCCATCTCAACCGGGCACAATGGCGGGCGTTCTCCGCCGCCTGGCTGGGATATCTGCTTGATGGTTTTGATTTTGTCTTAATCGCCCTGGTCCTGACGGAAATCCAGGGTGAGTTTGGCCTGACTACCGTTGAGGCCGCCAGCCTGATTTCCGCCGCCTTTATTTCTCGCTGGTTTGGCGGGCTGATGCTGGGCGCAATGGGTGACCGCTACGGACGCCGGCTGGCAATGGTCACCAGTATTATCCTGTTTTCTGTCGGTACGCTGGCCTGCGGCTTTGCGCCAGGTTTTACCACCATGTTTATCGCCCGACTGGTGATTGGGATGGGCATGGCGGGAGAGTATGGTTCCAGCGCGACCTACGTCATTGAAAGCTGGCCAAAGCAACTACGCAACAAAGCCAGCGGCTTTTTGATCTCCGGTTTCTCCGTTGGGGCAGTGATCGCAGCACAGATTTACAGCCTGGTGGTACCGGTCTGGGGCTGGCGCGCGCTCTTTTTCATTGGCATCGTGCCGATTGTTTTTGCTCTGTGGCTACGTAAGAACATCCCGGAAGCCGAGGACTGGAAAGAAAAGCATGAAGGCCAGGCACCGGTCCGCACGATGGTGGATATCCTTTACTGCGGAAAGCATCGGGTTATCAATATCTTTCTGACTATGGTGGCGGCGACCGCGTTGTGGTTCTGCTTTGCAGGCGAACTGCAAAATGCCGGCATTGTGGTACTACTGGGACTGATCTGCGCGGCGATCTTTATCAGCTTTATGGTGCAGAGCAGCGGCAAGCGTTGGCCAACCGGGGTGACGCTGATGGTCGTGGTCCTGTTCGCCTTTCTCTATTCGTGGCCGATCCAGGCACTTTTGCCCACCTATCTCAAAACGGAACTCGCATATGACCATACCACCGTGGCCAATGTGCTGTTTTTCAGTGGCTTTGGCGCGGCGGTGGGCTGCTGCGTGGGCGGTTTTCTCGGCGACTGGCTGGGCACGCGCAAAGCCTATGTCTGCAGCCTGCTGGCATCCCAACTGTTGATTATTCCGGTCTTTGCTATCGGCGGCACAAACGTGTGGGTGTTGGGCTTGTTACTGTTCTTCCAGCAGATGCTGGGGCAGGGGATCTCCGGGATCTTACCAAAACTGATCGGCGGTTATTTCGATACCGATCAACGCGCTGCCGGCCTGGGCTTTACCTATAACGTCGGGGCATTGGGCGGGGCGATCGCGCCGGTTCTTGGGGCGCTGATCGCACAACGGATGGATCTGGGCACCACATTGGGATCGCTGTCGTTCGGGTTAACGTTTGTGGTGATCTTACTTATCGGTCTGGATATGCCCTCCCGCGTGCAACGTTGGATCCGCCCGGAAGCGGTACGTACCCATGATGCGATTGATGGTAAGCCGCTGAGCGGTGCGGTGGCATTCGGTGCCAACAAAAGCAGATTACTGAAAACCAGGTAGCCGACGCCCGGCGCTGATGCCGGGCCATGACAGATATCAGGGAGTTATTATGTCTTTGCTTGAACAACTGGATCGCAGCATCGAGATCAACGGCGGGTTAATTGTCTCCTGCCAACCGGTTCCCGGAAGCCCGTTGGATACACCAGAGATTGTTGCCGCGATGGCGCTGGCGGCTGAGCAGGCCGGCGCGGTGGCATTGCGCATTGAAGGGGTGGCGAATCTACGTGCAACCCGCGCCCTGGTGGCGGTGCCGATTATCGGCATTCTGAAACGCGACCTCGAGGATTCTCCGGTACGCATCACCCCGTTCGTAGAGGATGTAGATGCCATCGCTCTGGCGGGCGCAGATATTATTGCCATCGACGGCACCCAGCGTACACGTCCGGTGGCGATTGAGGCGCTGCTGGCGCGGATCCATCAGCATAACAAGCTGGCGATGACCGACTGCTCCTCCGTTGAGGATGGCCTGTTCTGCCAGCGACTCGGGGCGGAGATTATTGGCACCACAATGTCGGGTTATACCACGGCGCACACGCCGGACGAGCCGGATCTGGCCCTGGTTCAGGCGCTTCACTCGGCAGGCTGTCGGGTGATTGCAGAAGGGCGTTACAACACGCCTGCTCAGGCGGCAGAGGCGATACGTCAGGGGGCGTGGGCGGTGACCGTCGGTTCCGCCATTACCCGGCTGGAGCATATCTGCGGGTGGTACAACACAGCGCTGAAAAGGGCGGTGCAATGACAACGCTGGCGATTGATATTGGCGGCACCAAGCTGGCTGCTGCGCTGATTGACGGGGAATTTAACATTCTCGAACGACGTGAAATGCCGACCCCGGCGAGTCGGACTTCCGAAGCGTTAGCCGCTGCGCTGGCGACGCTGGTGGGGCCGCTTGCCGGGTGCGCGACCTGTTTTGCTATTGCTTCAACCGGCATTATTCAGGACGGTATCTTAACGGCGATTAATCCGGCGAACCTCGGCGGCCTGGCCCGCTTCCCTGTGCTCGATTGTTTGTCCGGCCTGACCGGGCTCCCGGGCATCGCGATCAATGATGCGCAGGCCGCGGCGTGGGCGGAATATCACGCGCTGGCAGAGAAAGTGGGGGAGATGGTCTTTCTCACGGTCTCAACCGGCGTTGGTGGCGGGATCGTTAGCCATGGCCGACTGCATACCGGTCGCGGAGGCCTGGCCGGTCATTGTGGCCATACGCTGGCGGATCCTGACGGGCCTGCTTGTGGCTGCGGTCGGCGGGGCTGCGTGGAAGCAATCGCCTCCGGGCGCGGTATCGCTGCGGCGGCTCGTGATGATCTGAGTGGCCTGGATGCCAGGGCGATTTTTGCCCTGGCCAGCGAAGGACATCTGCAGGCGCAGGCTCTGATCCAGCGTTCGGCACGCGCGCTGGCGCGGCTGATTGCCGATCTTAAAGCGGTCACGGACTGTGACTGCGTGGTGGTTGGCGGCAGCATCGGCCTGGCCAGCGGTTATCTGCCGCTGGTGATGGAATATTTATCACAAGAGCCCGCGGTCTATCAGGTTCCGCTGCGGGAAGCCCGTTACCGACATGATGCGGGGCTGTTGGGTGCGGCATTATGGGGACAAGGAGCAATGAGATGATTTTTGGTCATTTACAGCAGCCTCTGCCGGCCGGGTTACCGACGGCGCTGTGGCGGGCTATTGCGCTGGCACAAGCTCACGACCTGGGCAATAAGGCGCCGGGCAGCTATGAATTACAGGGCGACAACGTGTTTATGAACGTCATGCAGTTCACTACCGGCGTCCCTGAAGAGAAAAAAGCCGAACTGCACATGCAGTTTATCGATATCCAGATTTTGCTGTCCGGAACGGAGCGGATTTATTATGGTGCGACAGGCTCAGCCCGCGAGTGCGAGGATGCGCAGGTTGCAGAGGATTATCAACTGTGCCAGCGCATTGCCGGGGAGCAGGTGCTGACGCTCCAGCCGGAGATGTTTGCGGTATTTATGCCCGGAGAACCGCATAAACCTGGTTGCCAGGTGACGCTCCCTGCCGACATCAAAAAAGTGGTGATTAAGGTTCGCGCCGATTTGCTGCTGCCATAAAAAAGCCCGTGGGTGAAGACCCACGGGCATTGTCTTTCTGCCCGGATAAGTTCGTTATCCAGGCAGGGGCATTACACTTCCAGGTAGTTCAGGATCCCGTCAGCCGCTTTACGACCTTCGGCAATGGCGGTGACCACCAGATCGGAACCACGCACGATATCGCCGCCAGCAAAGATTTTCGGGTTGCTGGTCTGGAACGCATTTTCATTGCCTTCCGGCGCGATAATACGGCCCTGAGAATCCAGCTCAACGTCGTGCTTCGCCAGCCACTCCATGCTGTGCGGACGGAAACCAAACGCCATGACTACCGCATCAGCCGGAACCACGTGCTCGGAGCCGGCGACGATTTCTGCGCGACGACGACCCTTAGCATCCGGTTGGCCCATCTCAGTACGCGCCATTTTCACGCCACATACTTTGCCGTTAGCATTCACTTCAACGCCCAGAGGCTGAACGTTGAACTGGAACTCGACGCCTTCTTCACGCGCGTTTTTCACTTCGCGGCGGGAGCCAGGCATGTTTTCTTCGTCACGACGATAGGCGCAGATGACATGCGATGCCCCCTGACGTACGGAAGTACGCACGCAGTCCATCGCGGTGTCGCCACCGCCCAGTACTACGACACGTTTGCCTTCCATGTTGACGTACGGCTCGCTCGCCGTTTCGCCAAAGCCCATGGTTTGCTTGGTGTTAGCGATCAGGAACGGCAGAGCATCAAAGACGCCGTTTGCCTCTTCGTTTTCCAGCCCGCCGCGCATGGACTGATAGGTCCCGACGCCGAGGAACACGGCATCGTACTCTTTCAGCAGGTCGTCGAGCTGAACATCCCGGCCAACCTCGACGTTGAGTTTGAACTCAATGCCCATGCCGGTGAAGATTTCACGACGACGGGTCATGACCTCTTTCTCCAGCTTGAATGCCGGGATGCCGAAGGTCAGCAGGCCGCCGATTTCCGGGTGACGGTCGAAGACCACCGCTTTGACGCCGTTACGGGTCAGGACGTCTGCGCAAGCCAGACCTGCCGGGCCCGCTCCGACGATGGCCACGGTTTTACCGGTGGCCTTCACGCCGGAGAGATCCGGGCGCCAGCCCATTTCGAACGCTTTATCGTTGATATAGCGCTCGATGTTACCGATAGTCACCGCGCCGAATTCATCATTCAGCGTACAGGACCCTTCGCACAGGCGGTCCTGCGGGCAAACGCGCCCGCAGACTTCCGGCAAGGTGTTGGTCTGATGCGACAGCTCAGCCGCTTCAAAAATACGTCCTTCATTAGCCAGCTTCAGCCAGTTAGGGATGTAGTTGTGGACCGGACATTTCCATTCGCAGTACGGGTTGCCGCAGGACAGGCAGCGGTCTGCCTGTGCTTTGGCCTGGCCTTCTGAAAATGGCTCATAAATTTCTACAAATTCAATTTTGCGTATCTTCAGCGGTTTCTTTGGCGGATCAACGCGCTGTAAGTCGATAAACTGGTATACGTTCTGGCTCATCTGAATTCCTTACTGCGCCTGCACACGCAGCTCTGCTGCGCTACGACTACGGTGACCCAACAGTGCTTTAACATCGCTGGACTTAGGTTTAACCAGCGCGAATTTCGCTGCAAAGGCCGGCCAGTGGGCCAGGATCTCTTCGCCGCGAGACGAACCGGTCAGCTGCACGTGTTCGGTAATCAGACCACGCAGATGCTCTTCATGGATAGCCAGAGAGTCAACGTCCAGCACTTCCACCAGTTCGGGGTTCACACGTTTACGGAAGTCTCCGTCTTCATCCAGTACGTAAGCAAAGCCGCCGGTCATCCCTGCGCCAAAGTTGACGCCGGTTTTACCCAGAACACAGACAATACCGCCGGTCATGTATTCGCAGCCGTTATCGCCGATGCCTTCGACCACGGTGATGGCGCCGGAGTTACGTACTGCAAAACGTTCACCCGCACGGCCTGCGGCGTACAGACGACCACCGGTCGCACCGTACAGACAGGTGTTGCCGATGATGCTCGCTTCGTGGCTGCGGAAGGCTGAGCCTACCGGAGGACGAATGGAGAGCAGACCGCCTGCCATCCCTTTACCGACGTAGTCGTTGGCGTCACCGGTCAGGTGTAGCTCAACGCCACCGGCGTTCCATACGCCGAAGCTTTGGCCCGCGGTACCGCTGAAGTGCGCGGTGATAGGATCGGCCGCTAACCCCTGGTCGCCATGGGTCTGGGCAATATAGCCGGACAGCGAGGCGCCAACGGAGCGGTCGGTGTTACGGATATCGAACCAGAAGGTTTTGCTCTGCTTGCCGTCGACGAACGGTTTTGCCTGCTGCAGCAGCTGCGCGTTCAGCACCCCGTTATCAAACGGCGGGTTGCTTTCGGTGCAGAACAGCGCTTTGCCTGGATGCGGCTCGGCGGTTTCCAGCAGTTTGCTCAGATCCAGCTTCTGTTGCTTCGCGGTAAAGCCGTCCAGCACTTTCAGCAGGTCGGTACGACCAATCAGGTCGACCAGACGCTTCACGCCCAGCTCGGCCATCAGCTCGCGGGTTTCGCGGGCGATGAATTCAAAGTAGTTGGTCACTTTGAACGGCAGTCCGTGGTAATGGTTCTTACGCAGTTTGTCATCCTGGGTTGCTACGCCGGTTGCGCAGTTGTTCAGGTGGCAAATACGCAGGTATTTACAGCCCAGCGCGACCATCGGGCCGGTACCGAAGCCGAAGCTTTCTGCACCGAGAATCGCCGCTTTGATGATATCAAGGCCAGTTTTCAGACCGCCGTCCACCTGCAGGCGAATCTTATGACGCAGACCGTTGGCGACCAGCGCCTGCTGGGTTTCCACCAGGCCGAGTTCCCACGGACAGCCAGCGTATTTCACCGAAGAGAGCGGGCTGGCACCGGTACCGCCATCATAACCAGCGATGGTGATGAGGTCGGCATAGGCTTTTGCCACGCCGGTGGCGATGGTGCCGACGCCAGGTTCAGAAACCAGCTTCACGGAAATCATCGCTTTCGGGTTGACCTGTTTGAGGTCGAAAATCAGCTGCGCCAGATCCTCGATAGAGTAAATATCGTGGTGCGGCGGTGGCGAAATCAGGGTGACGCCCGGAACCGAATAACGCAGTTTGGCAATATACGGCGTGACTTTGTCACCCGGCAGCTGCCCACCTTCGCCCGGCTTCGCGCCCTGAGCCACTTTAATCTGGATAACATCGGCGTTGACCAGGTATGCAGGGGTAACGCCGAAGCGACCGGAAGCAACCTGTTTAATACGCGACACTTTATTGGTGCCATAGCGCGCCGGGTCTTCGCCACCCTCACCGGAGTTAGAGAAGCCGCCGATGCTGTTCATGGCTTCCGCCAGCGACTCATGCGCTTCCGGGCTCAATGCACCGATAGACATCGCGGCGGTATCGAAGCGTTTGAACAGCTCTTTTGCCGATTCAACCTGGTCGATACTGATAGCATTCTCGCCTGGATTCACTGCCAGCAGATCGCGCAGCGTCGCGGCCGGACGTTCATTGACCAGCTTCGCATACTGCTGGTAATCGCTGTATTCACCGCTCTGGACAGCCTGTTGCAGGGTACGCACCACGTCCGGGTTGTAGGCGTGATATTCACCACCATGAACGTATTTCAGCAGGCCACCCTGCGCCAGCGGCTTACGGACCAGCCACGCGCGTTTGGACAGATTCAGCAGATCCTGCTGGAAGTCATCAAAGCCGGCACCGCCGATACGGCTGACAACGCCGAGGAAGCACAGGTCGGAAACTTCACGATGCAGGCCGACAGCTTCGAACAGCTTCGAACAGCGGTAAGAGGCGATGGTCGAGATGCCCATTTTGGACATGACCTTGTACAGGCCTTTGTTGATACCGTTACGGTAGTTCAACATCACTGAGCGGTACGCTTTATCAATCGCTTTGCTATCGACCAGTTTTGCCAGCGTTTCGTAGGCCAGGTACGGATAGATAGCCGTGGCGCCGAAGCCCAGCAGCACCGCAAAGTGGTGCGGGTCACGGGCGCTGGCGGTTTCAACGATGATGTTAGCATCGCAGCGCAGGCTCTTATCCACCAGACGGGTCTGGATCGCGCCAACCGCCATCGGGGCCGGTACCGGCAGACGATCTTTGGCGATATTACGGTCGGAGAGCACCAGCAGAACGGTACCGTTACGTACCATCTGCTCGGCTTTATCACACAGCGCTTTCACCGTTTCGGCCAACGTGGTTTCGGTGGCGTTAAAGGTGATATCCAACGTATCGGCACGATAGTGTTCTTCTTCCATCGTGGTCAGCTGTTTGAAATCGGAGTACAGCAGGATCGGCGATTTGAAGCTCAGACGGTGTGCCTGGCCTTCCGCTTCGCAGAAGACGTTCATTTCACGGCCGATGCTGGTGGCCAGCGACATCACGTGCGCTTCACGCAGCGGATCGATCGGCGGGTTGGTTACCTGCGCGAACTGCTGACGGAAGTAGTCGTAGATAATGCGTGGCTGGCTGGAGAGCACAGCAAACGGGGT
Source organism: Klebsiella sp. R390 (assembly GCF_051131745.1). NCBI lineage: Bacteria > Pseudomonadati > Pseudomonadota > Gammaproteobacteria > Enterobacterales > Enterobacteriaceae > Klebsiella > Klebsiella sp. R390. The sequence goes on from NZ_CP180445.1 coordinate 3,247,685, forward strand.
ATCATCGCCCATTGAGCCGACGGCTTCCTGGCCATTTTCACCCAGCACGCGCAGCACGGAGTCCAGCTCTTCAGCGCTGTAGTTAAACTGTTTCTGGTAGCTGGAGAGGGTATCGTCATCCAGCTGACGGCTGCCAACGTCTTCGTCAGGCAGGTCTTCGAACGGCACCAGACGGCGGACGTTTTTCTCCATCCACTCTTTATACGGATGGCGGCTTTTCAGGTCGTCATCGGTTTCCGCGGAGTGCAGAATGCGGCCTGCGCGGGTATCGATAACCATCAGTTCGCCTGGGCCAACGCGGCCTTTTTCCACCACTTCGTCAGGCTGGTAATCCCAGATACCGACTTCTGATGCACAGGTGATCAGCTTATCTTTGGTAATGACGTAGCGCGCCGGACGCAGACCGTTACGGTCGAGGTTACAGGCTGCGTAGCGACCGTCGGACATGACGATGCCCGCCGGGCCATCCCACGGCTCCATGTGCATGGAGTTAAAGTCGAAGAAGGCGCGCAGCTCCGGATCCATATCCGGGTTGTTCTGCCAGGCTGGTGGCACGAGCAGACGCATGGCACGCACGATATCCATCCCGCCGGCCAGCAGCAGCTCAAGCATGTTATCCATGGAGCTGGAGTCGGAGCCGGTTTCGTTAACGAACGGCGCCGCATCGTGCAGATCCGGAATTAACGGAGTCTGGAATTTATAGGTACGCGCGCGCGCCCACTGGCGGTTACCGGTGATGGTGTTGATTTCACCGTTATGTGCCAGGTAGCGGAACGGCTGTGCCAGCGGCCAGCGCGGAACGGTGTTGGTGGAGAAGCGCTGGTGGAACAGGCAAATTGCCGACTCCAGGCGCAGGTCCGCGAGGTCCAGGTAAAAGCGCGGCAAATCTGCCGGCATACACAGACCTTTATAAATATTCACCAGGTTCGACAGGCTGCAGACGTAGAAATCTTTATCTTCCTGCAGGCGCTTTTCGATGCGGCGACGTGCGATGAACAAACGGCGTTCCATATCGCGCGGGCGCCAGCCTGCCGGAGCGTTAACAAAAATTTGTTCAATACGGGGCAGCGAGGAGAGGGCGATTTCACCGAGAACCCCTTCGTTGGTCGGCACATCGCGCCAGCCAACAATAGACAGGGTTTCACATTGTAATTCTTCTTCAACGATGCGGCGCGCCGTAGCCGCCAGTTCAGGATCCTTATTAAGGAATAACATCCCGACGGCATAATTTTTGGCTAAACGCCAGCCGTTCTCCTCCGCAACGATACGGAAGAAACGATCGGGTTTTTGCAGCAGCAAGCCACAACCGTCGCCGGTTTTACCATCGGCAAGGATCGCGCCGCGGTGCTGCATTCGGGCCAGTGCGTGTATAGCGGTACGCACTACCTTGTGGCTAGGTTCGCCTTCTATGTGGGCGATCAGGCCGAAACCACAGTTATCCCTCTCAAGGGATTTATCGTACAACATATCAGTGAACCTCCCCAGGCTCTACGGGACACCCTCCGATACCGATTGCGCACGGGCACAGAAAGAGCATGGCGACGGGGTGGTTTGCACCTCGCATTCGCCCTCTTTAAATCCTTTTCGCATCGGTACGCAAGTTTGAGGACTTGCTGTAAGAGGGAATCTCAATTACTGCATAAATATGATGAGCAGAGTGCTCATCCAGAAAGCTTCCAGCGGATTCCCAACTTATCGGGAATCGGCACTTACGTCAAATGGCAATCTTATTTATACAAAAATGTGCTATGAGATACTTAATGTTATGATTGTTAAGGAAAATAAGGAGTTTTAAACAACAATGAAACGCAGCGGAAAGCATATTCTAGTGTGATCTGTCTCACTATATCGATAGCTTATCATTATCGTTATATGCTGAACTGGCTATTTATAGCAGAGTATTCATCTGCCTGTTCCTTGCGTGGTGGGGAATAACACTGTTTTTTCCCCTGATGAAGATAATGGCAATCCAGGGCTTAAGTATAAGGAAAAGTCATTACCGGATGGGTGAATGAAATTGCAGTTATCTTGAGTGGTTATGCAATGAGGTGTGCGGCCGCACTGACGATTGATCCAGGTCATCGTCATCGGTGGCTAAAAATGGCAGGCTTGGCCCCTTTCTTAAGGCCGGTCTATCAGATTATGCAGTTACAAAAATTAGTCAATATGTTTGGTGGGGATCTTTCGCGTCGCTATGGCGAAAAAGTCCATAAACTGACGCTGCATGGCGGGTTTAGCTGCCCGAATCGCGATGGCACTATCGGCCGTGGAGGCTGCACCTTCTGCAATGTGGCCTCATTTGCTGACGAAGAGCAACAGCATCTCTCCATTGCAGAACAACTGGCGCATCAGGCGCAGCGCGTGAATCGAGCAAAGCGTTATCTGGCCTATTTCCAGGCGTACACCAGCACCTTTGCGGAAGTACAGGTCCTGCGCAATATGTATCAGCAGGCGGTGAGCCAGGCCAATATTGTTGGGCTCTGTGTCGGCACCCGCCCGGATTGTGTCCCGGAAGCGGTGTTAGATCTGCTGAGCGGTTACCACGAGCAGGGCTATGAAGTCTGGCTGGAGCTGGGCCTGCAAACCGCGCATGACAAAACGCTGCAGCGGATTAACCGCGGCCACGATTTTGCCTGCTACCAGCGAACGACCCGCCTGGCGCGTGAACGCGGGCTGAAAGTGTGCTCACACCTGATTGTCGGGTTGCCGGGCGAAACCCAGGCGCATTGCCTGCAAACTCTGGAGCAGGTGGTGGATACCGGCGTTGATGGCATCAAGCTGCATCCTCTGCACATTGTGACCGGTAGCACGATGGCGAAAGCCTGGCAGGCCGGGCGTCTGAAGGCCATTGAGCTGGAGGAGTATACGGTCACCGCCGGCGAGATGATCCGCTCCACGCCGCCGGAGGTGATTTATCACCGGATTTCTGCCAGCGCTCGTCGCCCGACGCTACTGGCGCCGCTGTGGTGCGAAAACCGCTGGACCGGCATGGTAGAACTCGACCGCTATCTGAATCAGCACGGCGTGCAGGGCTCGGCGCTGGGGCGTGCCTGGACGCCACCTTCCCTCCAGGAGTAAGGGGGTTCGCATTTTTCGCACAACTTACAGCGGTTTGCTCAGAATTGGGTATTATTGTGCGGAGTTGTCGCGAAGGAATCCCTTATGAAGCAAATCCGTATGCTGGCGCAGTACTATGTTGACCTGATGATGAAGTTGGGTCTGGTGCGTTTTTCCATGCTGTTGGCCCTTGCACTAGTGGTGCTGGCGATTGTCGTGCAGATGGCCGTTACCATGGTGCTGCATGGCCAGGTCGAGAGTATCGATGTTATCCGCTCCATCTTCTTTGGTCTGCTGATCACGCCCTGGGCGGTCTATTTTCTATCGGTAGTTGTTGAGCAACTGGAAGAGTCGCGGCAGCGTCTCTCCCGACTGGTTGAAAAGCTTGAGGAGATGCGCGAACGCGACCTGAAGCTCAACGTGCAGCTTAAGGACAACATTGCCCAGCTGAATCAGGAGATTGGCGAACGTGAGAAAGCGGAAGCCGAGCGCGAAACGACCCTTGAACAGCTGAAGATTGAGATGAAAGAGCGCGAAGAGGCGCAAATTCAGCTAGAGCAGCAATCTTCCTTCCTGCGCTCTTTCCTGGATGCCTCCCCGGATTTGGTTTTCTATCGTAATGAAGACAAAGAGTTTTCCGGCTGTAACCGCGCTATGGAGTTGCTGACAGGGAAAAGCGAAAAGCAGCTTATTCACCTGAAACCTCAGGATGTCTATAACGAGGAAGCGGCGGTAAAAGTCCTCGAGACGGATGAGAAAGTCTTCCGCCATAACGTCTCCCTGACCTATGAACAGTGGCTGGATTATCCCGACGGGCGCAAAGCCTGCTTTGAGATCCGCAAAGTCCCCTACTATGACCGCGTGGGTAAACGCCGGGGGCTGATGGGCTTTGGCCGCGATATTACGGAACGTAAGCGCTACCAGGATGCCCTGGAACGCGCCAGCCGCGACAAGACCACTTTTATTTCCACTATCAGCCATGAGCTGCGTACGCCGCTGAATGGCATCGTCGGGCTGAGCCGTATCCTGCTGGATACCGACCTGACCGGCGAGCAGGAAAAATACCTCAAGACCATTCATGTGTCGGCGGTAACGTTGGGGAATATTTTCAACGATATTATCGACATGGATAAGATGGAGCGCCGTAAGGTTCAGCTGGATAACCAGCCGGTCGACTTCACCAGCTTCCTGGCCGACCTCGAAAACCTCTCCGGCCTGCAGGCACAGCAGAAGGGGCTGCGCTTCGTGATGGATCCGACGCAGCCGTTGCCACATAACGTGGTGACTGACGGAACGCGTCTGCGGCAGATCTTGTGGAATCTTATCAGCAACGCCGTGAAATTTACGCCGCAGGGCGGAAATGTCACCGTCCGCGTACGTTACGATGAGGGGGACATTCTGCACTTTGAAGTGGAGGACTCCGGTATCGGTATTCCCCAGGCGGAGCAGGATAAGATCTTCGCCATGTACTATCAGGTAAAAGACAGCCACGGCGGTAAACCGGCAACCGGGACCGGGATTGGCCTTGCCGTGTCGCGTCGTCTGGCACGCAATATGGGCGGCGACATTAATGTCTCCAGTTTGCCAGGACAAGGGGCGACGTTTACGTTGACCGTGCATGCGCCTGCGGTGGCGGAAGAGACGGAAGACAGCCTGACTGATGATGAGATGCCGCTGCCGGCGCTCAGCGTGCTGCTGGTCGAAGATATCGAGCTTAACGTGATCGTCGCGCGCTCGGTGCTGGAGAAACTGGGTAATACCGTGGACGTCGCGATGACCGGTACCGCGGCGCTGGAGATGTTTAAACCGGGCGAATATGATCTTGTCTTGTTGGATATCCAGCTTCCGGATATGACCGGCCTGGATATTTCCCGGCATCTTAAACAGCACTTTGCAGCCGATGAGCTGCCGCCGCTGGTGGCGCTGACGGCGAATGTGCTGAAAAACAAAAAAGAGTATCTCGATGCCGGCATGGACGATGTCCTGAGCAAGCCGCTATCGGTGCCGGCATTAACCGCCATCATTAAAAAATTCTGGGATTCCCCGGAAGAGGATGAGTGCGAGATGCCGGAGGTTGATGCGAGTAAAGCCTCTTCGGTGCTCGATATTCCAATGCTTGAGCAGTATATCGAGCTGGTCGGGCCGAAGCTTATCAACGACGGCCTGGCGGTGTTCGAGAAGATGATGCCTGGCTATATGGCGGTGCTGGAGTCTAATTTGACCGCCCGTGACCGCAAAGGCATCGTGGATGAAGGGCATAAGATCAAAGGCGCGGCGGGCTCTATCGGCCTGCGTCATATTCAGCAGCTCGGACAGCAGATTCAGACCCCGGACCTGCCAGCGTGGTCAGATAACGTTGCTGAATGGGTTGAAGAGATGAAGTCAGAGTGGCAGAACGATGTGGCGGTGTTGAAGGCGTGGGTGGCGTCGGCACCAAAAAAATGACCCCGGATAAACCGGGGTGCGCGAACACTGCGCCAACACCAGGGAACTGGTCGTTGCGCCAGAATTTTTAGAACGAGTTATATGCAGCGCAACCTGAGGATTCGGTTTGCTCGCTCATTAAGATAGCAAACCTTAAATTATTTGTTACGTGAATCAGTTAAATATGTGAAGCAATGCGAGTAAATCAAAATTTTTGACTGGTTTCAGTAAGTTGTACTAAGGAGTGGGCGTATGAAAAAGATTGGTGTGGTACTGAGCGGATGTGGCGTGTATGACGGGACGGAGATCCATGAAGCGGTCATTACCCTGTTGGCGATTGCCCGTGGTGGCGCGCAGGCCATCTGTTTTGCGCCGGATAAAGCCCAAACGGACGTTATCAACCATCTGACCGGCGAACCGCTGGGTGAAACGCGCAACGTGCTGATTGAGGCGGCGCGTATTGCCCGTGGCGATATCCAGCCTCTGGCCAGCGCCCGGGCCGAGGCGTTAGACGCGCTGATTGTTCCCGGTGGCTTTGGCGCGGCGAAGAACCTCAGTAGCTTTGCCTCGCAGGGTGCTGAATGCCTGGTTGATAGCGACCTGAAAGCGTTGGTGCTGGCGATGCATGAGGCCGGAAAACCGCTGGGCTTTATGTGCATTGCCCCGGCGCTGCTGCCGAAAATTTTCTCTGTGCCCTTGCGGATAACTATCGGCACCGATCTCGATACTGCTGATGTGGTGGAAGAGATGGGCGCGGAACACGTGCCTTGCCCGGTCGATGACATTGTGGTCGATGAAGAGAACAAGGTCGTGACGACCCCGGCCTGGATGCTGGCACAGAACATCGCGGAAGCGGCAAGTGGCATTGAGAAGCTGGTGGCTCGCGTACTGGTTCTCGCTGCATGAGTGTTCGTCGCCTGTCGCCGCTGCGGATATTCAAGCGCGTGCTGCTGCGTATCCTGATGATTGGGGTGGTGATGTGGGGCGGGGGAATCGCACTCTTTAGCGTTCTGCCGGTGCCCTTTTCCGCCGTCATGCTGGAGCGGCAGGTTGGCGCATGGTTGCACGGTGATTTCCACTACGTTGCCCATTCGGACTGGGTCAGCATGGATGAGATATCACCGTGGATGGGGCTGGCGGTTATTGCGTCAGAGGACCAAAAGTTTCCCGAGCACTGGGGCTTTGATGTGTCGGCGATAGAAAAAGCGCTGGCGCACAATCAACGCGAGGAAAATCGCGTGCGCGGTGCCTCGACGCTGTCGCAGCAGACGGCGAAAAACCTGTTCTTGTGGGATGGGCGCAGCTGGTTGCGCAAAGGGCTGGAGGCCGGACTGACGGTGGGTATTGAGACGGTGTGGAGTAAGAAACGTATCCTGACGGTCTATCTGAATATTGCCGAGTTTGGCGAAGGGACGTTTGGTGTTGAAGCCGCCTCTCAGCGTTTTTTCCATAAGCCAGCCAGCAAGCTAACCGCTTCGGAAGCCGCGCTTCTGGCGGCGGTACTGCCTAACCCGATCCGCTTTCGCGCCGATGCGCCGTCCGGCTATATTCGCAGCCGCCAGGCGTGGATCCTGCGTCAGATGCGCCAGTTAGGCGGAGAAGGGTTTATGCGGACGCATAAGCTGGACTGAAACAGGACAGGGAGCGTGAGCCCCGGTCAGCATCGCGCGGCCGGGGAGTGCATCAGATAAAGGCTAATCTTCGTCAAAACCGGCGTTGAACAGCGCAATGACCGCCGCCAGCGCCTCTGCTTCCTGCGGACCGTTGGCCTCAATCTCAATTTGCCGACCCTTTGCTGAGTCGAGCATGAGCAAGGCAATCACACTATTGGCTTCGGCTTCCGTGCCTTCATCATTGCGCAGCAACACTTCTGCGTCATAATTTTGCATCAGCTCAAACAGCTTCATCGCCGGGCGGGCGTGCATACCCAGCTTATTCGTGATTTCAACGGTCTGCTTTACAGTCATGATTTGCGTTTTTCCAGCGTCCGATGGCGAGACTGCACATTCTTGCCGCGTGAGCGGAAGTAGTCAGCCAGTTGCTCGGCAATGTAGACCGAGCGATGTTTACCGCCGGTACAACCAATAGCCACCGTCAGATAGCTGCGATTATTGGTCTCCAGCATCGGTAACCATAGCTCAAGATAGCTGCGGGTCTGGTAAATAAAATTGTGAACTTCCGTGTGCCGGTCAAGGAAGGCCGCCACCGGTTTATCCAGCCCGGTCATTGGACGCAGTTTGGGATCCCAGTGCGGGTTGGGTAGGAAGCGCACGTCGAAGACATAATCGGCATCAATCGGGATGCCGTGCTTAAACCCAAAGGATTCAAAGACCATGGTCAGTTCGCGCTCACGCTTACCGAGCAGGCGCGTACGCAGCATTTCTGCTAGTTCATGCACCGACATTTCGGAGGTATCGACGATCAGGTCTGCTCGGGAACGTAACGGTTCCAGCAGGGCGCTCTCTTCGTCAATTGCGCTTTCAAGCGACAGATTCTTGCTCGACAACGGGTGCAGACGGCGCGTGTCGCTATAGCGGCGGATCAGCGTGTTACGGTCGGCATCAAGGAACAGGAGCTGAGGTGAAAACGTCTCTGGCAGGTTTTTCATGGCCTGCTCAAAGATCTCCGGTGATTCCGGCATATTGCGCACGTCAATGCTGACGGCTGCTGACATGTTTCTGTCGGCCAGCGAGCGGGCCAGTTCGGGCAGCAGCACAACCGGCAGGTTATCTACGCAGTAGAAACCCATATCTTCCAGTGCCCGCAGGGCAACGGATTTCCCCGAGCCTGAGCGGCCACTGACGATCATCAGTACCATGTACCGTTTCTCCTCAGTACGATAAAGAATGAAGTGCGACTCTCGTTAACTATCATCGCTGCTTCCTGCTTCGGTGATGATCTCATACAGTTCTTCATCGCTTTGCGCTGCGCGCAGGCGACGACAAATGGTTTTATCTGCCAGCCGCTTCGCCACCAGCGACAGCGTATGCAGATGGGTCTTGGTCTGATCGGCCGGCACCAGAAGTGCAAACAGCAGGTCGACCGGCTGGTTGTCGATGGCATCAAATGCAATCGGGGTTTCCAGCTGGACAAATACGCCAACCGCACGCAGCGTATCCTCTTCGAGCTTGCCATGAGGAATGGCGATCCCATTGCCAATCCCGGTGCTGCCCATTTTCTCGCGAGTGAGAATAGCTTCAAACACCAGTTGGGGCGGTAAACCTAACTGTTTAGCCGCCAGCTCACTGATGATTTCCAGCGCGCGTTTTTTGCTCTGGCAGTGAACCTGGCTACGGGTACATTCCTGGTTAAGGACGTTGCTCAGTTGTAGAGCCGAATCGTTGTTCATCATAATTTCACCTGAGCGCCCCTTGCCTGCTACCCATTAAAGCGGGTAACAGGCGAGAGCAACGCCCGGACAATTAGTGTTGTTTTAGTTTATCTTTATGTTTTGTTAACTGTCTTGCCAGCTTATCGATAAGACCATCGATAGCGGCATACATATCCTGCCCTTCCGCACTGGCATGGATTTCGCCACCGTTGACATGCAGATTGGCATCCGCAATTTGCGTTACCTTCTCTACTTTTAACACAATGTAGACCTGATTGATCCGGTCGAAAAACTGCTCCAGTTTGCTGAACTTCGCGTTAACGAAGTCGCGCAGTGCAGGGGTGATCTCGACGTTGTGTCCTGTAATGTTGAGCTGCATAGTGTCTTCCTTATCGGTTGTGTCAGACCAGTTGTTTACGCTGGTTGGACGGCGGAATGGATAAAGACTCTCGGTACTTGGCAACGGTACGGCGCGCGACCATGATACCTTGTTCGGACAGTATGGTGGTGAGCTTACTGTCACTCAACGGCTTCGCGGGGTTCTCCGCGGCGATTAACTTCTTCACCAGCGCACGAATGGCGGTGGAGGATGCCTCGCCGCCGCCTTCGGTACTGACGTGGCTGGAGAAGAAATACTTCAGCTCAAAAATACCGCGCGGACTGTGCAGGTATTTTTGAGTGGTGACACGTGAAATGGTGGATTCATGCATTTCGACGGCCTGGGCAATATCCGCCAGCACCATCGGTTTCATGTACTCTTCGCCCTGCTCGAAGAAGGCCTGCTGCTGCTCGACGATGCAGCGGCTGACGCGCAGCAGCGTATCGTTACGGCTTTCCAGGCTCTTAATTAGCCAGCGGGCTTCCTGCAGGTTGCTGCGGATAAACTGGCTGTCGGCGTCATTGCGCGAGCTGTTACCCATTGCGGCATAGTGCTGATTGATTTTCAGCCGCGGGATACTGTCGGAATTCAGCTCCACTACCCAGCGGTCGCTAACCTTGCGTACCAGAACGTCAGGAATGACGTACTCTGGCTCACTGGTCTGGATCGACTGGCCTGGGCGAGGATCGAGCGACTGGATCAGGTTAACCGCTTCTTTCAGCACATCTTCTTTAAGGCGCGTCACGCGCATTAAGGAACGAAAATCATGGTTGGCGAGCAGATCAAGATGATCGCTGATGATCAGCCGGGCCTCTTCCAGCCAGGGAGTCTCTTTCGCATATTGTGAAAGTTGAACCAGCAGGCAGTCGCGCAGATCTTTCGCCGCCACGCCAACCGGATCAAAACGCTGGATACGTTTTAGTACCGCTTCAACTTCTTCGAGGCCGATCTCTTCATCGTCGATGCTCTCGACAATGTCTTCGATCCGAATGGTGAGATAGCCCGTATCATCGACGGCGTCGACGATAGAGGTGGCGATGGCGCGATCGGTATCGGTAAATGGCGTCAGCTCGACCTGCCACATCAGGTAATCCTGCAGGCTTTGGGTCGTTTCGCCCTGATAGACCGGCAGCTCGTCGTCCTGATAGTCAACGCCGTTTCCTGACGGTGTACCGGCGGTGTAGATCTCATCCCAGCTGGCGTCGAGGGGCAACTCCTCCGGCATATCTTTTTGCTCAAGCGCATCGACCGTATCCAGCGATTCGCGGTCCTCGACCTCTTTGGTTTCTACCTCATCGTGAAGATCGGTTTGCTCAAGCAACGGATTACTCTCCAGCGCCTGCTGGAGTTCCTGCTGGAGTTCTAACGTGGACAACTGCAGCAAACGGATGGCCTGCTGCAGTTGTGGCGTCATGGCAAGCTGTTGGCTTAGCCTTAATTGCAAACCTTGCTTCATATTCAGGGCAAATATCTCCGGCTAAAACGTCTGTAACCTCTACCCTATCAGAGTCTGAAGTCTTCCCCAAGATACACGCGCTTAACCTGCTCGTCTTCAAGGATTTGCTGAGGCGTGCCGTGGGCAATCAGGTGACCCTGGCTAACGATATAGGCGCGTTCACAAACGGCCAGCGTTTCCCTGACGTTATGGTCGGTGATCAGTACCCCAAGACCGCTGTCTCGCAGGTGTTCGATGATCCGTTTGATATCGATAACGGAAATCGGATCCACGCCGGCAAAGGGTTCATCCAGCAGGATAAATTTCGGGTTAGCGGCCAGCGCACGGGCGATTTCGACACGACGGCGTTCACCACCGGAAAGCGCCTGACCGAGGCTGTCGCGTAGATGTTCGATATGAAACTCTTCCATCAGCTCTTTGGCGCGGTCTTCGCGCTGCTCGCTGCTGAGATCGTCCCGAATCTGCAACACCGCCATCAGGTTATCAAACACGCTCAGGCGGCGGAAAATAGAGGCTTCCTGCGGCAGATAGCCAATGCCCCGGCGCGCGCGCGCGTGCAGCGGCAGCAGGCTGATATCTTCATCGTCGATGATAATGTTGCCGGCGTCGCGCGGTACAATGCCCACCACCATGTAGAAGGTCGTGGTTTTACCGGCGCCGTTAGGGCCAAGCAGGCCGACAATCTCGCCGGAGTTCACGGTCAGACTGACATCTTCCACCACGCGGCGGCCTTTATAGGCTTTAGCAAGATTCTTTGCAGTTAATGTTGCCATAACGAATTACTTACCTTTCTTTGACTGATCGCCACTTTTGTCCTGCAGCTGCGAAGGAACCAGAACCGTGGTTACGCGTCCGCCTTTACTGCTGAAAGCCTGCATTTTCTGCTCTTTCACCAGATAGGTGATCTTGTCGCCCTGAATGTTGCTGTCGAGCTGATCCAGGTGCGCGTTGCCGGTCAGCACCACAAAATCGTTCTGCAATTCATAATGCATTTTATCGGCGCGGCCTTTCACCGGTTTGCCGTTGTCCTGCATCTGATAGAAGGTGGCCGGGTTGCCAAAACCGTCGATCACTTCTTTGCCTTTTTCCCCGCCAGGACGGGTGACGACCACCTTATCCGCGTTGATTTTGATGGTGCCCTGGGTGACGACCACATTGCCGGTAAAGGTGACGATATTGCCCTGCATATCCAGCGACTGCTGATCGGATTCGATGTGGATCGGCTGATCGGTATCACCGGTTTTGGCCAGTGCCGGCAGGCTGGCGGCCAGAATGGCGCTGGCGAGCGCAATCTTAAGGCTGAGTTTGTTTGTTCTGAATTTCATAAGAGGTTCTAACCTTTTCAATCAGCTCGGCAGTTTTGCTGCGCAAGTTACCGCGCATTTTCAGGCCGCTAGAATTAAATGTTGTCCCGTACAACGTCACCATGTCATCGGAGGTAACATCTTGTGTTACCAGGTTTATCTGGGCGTTATCCGTCGTAATTTTGCGCAGTTGAGAGTCCGCTGTCAGTGCGTTTACCTCAACATGCCCGTAAAGATACAGCATGCGGTCGTTGGTCAGCTTTGCCTTGTCTGCTTTGATAGACCAGGTCGGGACCTTATTGGTGTCAAAGGTCGTCATGACCGGTTTGGTGAACCACGATAGCGCCTCGGCGGAAAAATACTCCACATGCTCAGCGATTAAGCGATAGTTAAGCGCCCCTTCAGGGCTGTAGACCACGGTATCGGTATGCTCACTGGTGTACGTTGGGTCAGCAGGATTGGCCTCTGGTGCAGGCGCGTCGTCCGTACCCGCCAGATTCAGGCCTATCAGGACCAGCGCGACCAGCGATAGTAAAATAATAACCCAACGTCTGGTTTTACTCATATTGATTGTCCTTTGGCCTCATCCAGCTTGCCCTGCGCCAGGAGTAACAAATCGCAGACTTCTCGTACCGCGCCACGCCCGCCATTGATGCGGGTGATGTAGTTCGCTCGGGGCAGCAGCAGAGGGTGGGCATCTGCCACCGCAACGCTTAGCCCGACTTCTGCCATCACCGGCCAGTCGATCAGGTCATCGCCAATGTAGGCAACTTCTTCCGGATGGACCGCCAGCTTGCTTAATAAGTCACGGAATGCCAGCAGTTTATCAGACTGCCCTTGATACAGGTGCGTAATGCCCAGTGTCTGACAACGGTCTTCTACCAGTTTAGCTTTTCGCCCGGTAATAATCGCGACCTCAATACCGGAAGTCAGTGCGCAGCGGACCCCATAACCATCCCGTACGTTAAACGCCTTCAGCTCTTCGCCGTGGTTACCCATGTAGATAAGACCGTCGGACAGCACGCCGTCAACGTCGAGGATGAGCAAACGGATCTTCGCCGCCCGCTCGATAAACTCAGCGCTTACCGGTCCGTAACAGGTTGCCAGCAGAGCATCAGCATTATTCATTATTTTATCCTTACTTACACTACGCCCGCGCGCAGGAGATCGTGCATATGTACCACACCCAACAGATGGTCGCCATCGGCAACTAACACGCAGGTGATATGACGTGACTGCATCAGGTTCAGCGCATCCACGGCCAGAATGCCGGGGCGGATGCGGATCCCCCCCGGTGTCATCACCTCGGCGATGCTGGCGTTACGCATATCGACGCCGGTATCGAACACCCGGCGCAGGTCACCATCGGTGAAAATACCAATGATGTTCATGTCGTCGTCGCAGACTGCCGTCATGCCTAAATTTTTACGCGTGATTTCCAGCAGCGCATCGCGCAGAGTTGCCGTCACGTTGACATGCGGGATTTCATCACCCGTATGCATAATATCATTGACCCGCAGCAGCAGCTTACGACCCAGTGCGCCGCCAGGATGCGACAGGGCGAAATCTTCAGCGGTAAAACCACGTGCTTCCAGCAGCGCGACCGCCAGGGCATCACCCATCACCAGTGCGGCGGTAGTGCTGGACGTTGGGGCCAGCCCTAACGGACAGGCTTCCTTCAATACTTTCACGCAAAGGTGAATATCTGCCGCGCGCGCCATGCTGCTTTCCGGGCGGCTGGTCATGCAGATGAGTGGCACCTGCTGGCGTTTCAGGACCGGAATCAGCGCCAGGATCTCGTTTGATTCACCGGAATTGGAGAGCGCAATGATAACATCTTGCGGTGTCACCATGCCTAAGTCACCGTGGGCTGCTTCGCCGGGATGAACGAAAAACGAAGGCGTACCAGTGCTGGCGAAGGTGGCCGCCATTTTACGCCCGATATGGCCAGATTTGCCCATCCCCATCACCACTACTTTCCCGCTACAGCGGAAGATCTTTTCGCAGGCCTGCGTAAAATCGGCGTTAATGTATTGATCGAGTTGAGCCAGACCTTCACGTTCAATGTCCAGCACTTCACGTCCTGCCCGTTGAAAGTCAAAATCCGTTGGCAAATCTATTTGCGACATAATGTTATCCCGAGTCATTCAACGAAGAGCGGTGCTGCCCAGTACAGCATCGCCAACCAAACTACAAAACCGCCGACCAGGAGCGCACCGACAAGACGGCTTAGTTGCTGCTTACGGCGCCAGCACAGCAGGGCGAAGATCACGCTGACGAACATCATGACCGCGTAGTCGCGGGTAAATGCCTCCGGCGCGAACCCGCCCGGTGCAATCAGTGCCGGTAAGCCAAGAACCAGGGCGATATTGAGAATATTCGCGCCAATAATATTACCGATGGCGATGTCATCTTCCCCTTTTCTCGCCCCGGCGATCGCCGTCGCGAGCTCCGGCAGGCTGGTCCCGATGGCGACCACCGTCAGACCGACGGTCAGCTCGCTGATAGCAAAATAGTTAGCCAGCACGGTGGCGTTGTCCACGACCATTCGGGTGGCCATTGGCATAATAATCAGGGCCACACCTAACCACAGCAGGGCGACCGGAAGCGAACCTTCCCGCGGGAGTTCTGCCATCTGTTCCCGGGTCAGGCTATCGCTGCCCTGGCGTTCAGCAATGCGGGCGATTTTAATCGTAAACAGCAACCACAGTATGGCCAGTGCGAATAAAAACAGGCCATCTATACGGGACAGTTGCCCATCGTACAGCACAAAGCTTGCCAGCAAACTGACCAGCAACATTAGCGGCAACTCGCGGCGCAGGATATCAGAATGCACGGTAAATGGATGGAGCAGGGCAGCGAGGCCAAGTATTAATAATATATTGGTGATATTGGAGCCGATTGCCGTACCGATGGCTAAATCGGTCTGCCCGTGCAGGGAGGCGGCTGCAGAAACGATGATCTCGGGCAAGCTGGTGCCAATACTGACCACCGTCATTCCGATTATCAGCGGCGGGATCCCCAGCATTCGGCACAGAATGGAAGCGGCGTAGACCAGACGATCGGCGCTGTAGACTACCAGCAGTAAACCAATGATTAACAGAGCCGTCGCTAAGAGCATCTAAAGTCCTTTCTTCAGGTATAATCGTCGCTTCGCTGTCCCATTCCGTCTGCAGCGTAACGAATTCTTAATTTTGACTTTATGTTTGTCAAAAGTAAAACAAATGCCAGTTTTCGCTAACCCAGGCAGGTAAGATTCTGTAAAAATGTTGGGTTTGTGGTGAAGGTACGCGCCATGCTTAGCCCGAGGGATGTTTAGGAAGGATGATTTTATGAGCCAAACGTTGGCGAATTTGGTCGAAGTTCGCGGTATCCGCTTCTCTCGCGGCGATCGGGTGATCTTCGATGACATCTCGCTGTCAGTGCCGCGCGGTAAGATCACGGCGATCATGGGGCCATCGGGGATCGGTAAAACGACGCTGCTGCGCCTGATCGGTGGACAGATCCCGCCCGATAAAGGCGAGATCCTGTTTGATGGCGAAAACGTGCCCGCGATGTCACGCTCGCGCCTCTATACCGTGCGCAAGCGTATGAGCATGCTGTTCCAGTCCGGCGCACTGTTCACTGATATGAATGTGTTCAATAACGTTGCTTACCCGCTGCGCGAACATACGCGTCTGCCTGAAGCGTTGCTGCACACCACCGTTATGATGAAACTCGAGGCCGTCGGCCTGCGCGGTGCCGCGAAGTTAATGCCTTCCGAGCTCTCTGGCGGGATGGCACGGCGTGCCGCGTTGGCGAGGGCCATCGCACTGGAGCCGGATCTGATCATGTTCGACGAGCCGTTTGTCGGGCAGGATCCGATCACCATGGGCGTGCTGGTTAAGCTGATTTCGGAACTGAACAGCACGCTTGGTGTGACCTGTATTGTGGTGTCGCATGACGTGCCGGAAGTGCT
The DNA here is from genome assembly GCF_051131745.1 of Klebsiella sp. R390. NCBI lineage: Bacteria > Pseudomonadati > Pseudomonadota > Gammaproteobacteria > Enterobacterales > Enterobacteriaceae > Klebsiella > Klebsiella sp. R390. The sequence goes on from NZ_CP180445.1 coordinate 3,263,594, forward strand.
CAGCATTGCGGACTATGCGTATATCGTGGCCGACAAAAAAATCGTGGCCCATGGCAGCGCACAGTCGCTGCGGGAAAATGACGACCCGCGGGTTCGTCAGTTTATCGACGGTATCGCCGACGGTCCGGTGCCGTTCCGCTATCCGGCGGGCGACTATCACCATGATTTACTCGGCAAGGGAGTGAGTAACTGATGCTGCTAAATCTGCTGGCATCACTCGGGCATCGGGGGATTAAAACCACCGCGACGTTCGGGCGTGCCGGGTTAATGCTGTTCAATGCCGTCGTGGGCAAGCCGGAGTTTCGTAAGCATGCGCCGCTGCTGGTTCGCCAGCTCTATAACGTCGGCGTACTGTCAATGTTGATCATCATCGTGTCAGGGCTGTTTATCGGCATGGTGCTGGGGCTGCAGGGCTATCTGGTGTTAACCACCTACAGCGCCGAGACCAGTTTAGGCATGCTGGTCTCGCTGTCGCTGCTGCGCGAGCTGGGACCGGTGGTTGCCGCGTTGCTGTTTGCCGGACGCGCGGGCTCTGCACTGACGGCCGAAATTGGCCTGATGCGGGCGACCGAACAGCTCTCCAGTATGGAGATGATGGCGGTGGATCCGCTGCGTCGCGTGATTTCGCCTCGCTTCTGGGCTGGGGTGATTTCGCTGCCGCTGTTGACCATTATTTTTGTCGCCGTGGGGATCTGGGGCGGCTCGCTGGTGGGCGTCAGCTGGAAAGGTATCGACAGCGGCTTCTTCTGGAGCGCGATGCAAAATGCCGTCGACTGGCGAATGGATCTGGTTAACTGTCTGATTAAGAGCCTGGTATTCGCCGTTACGGTGACCTGGGTGGCGTTATTTAACGGTTATGACGCTATCCCCACTTCCGCCGGGATTAGCCGGGCAACGACGCGCACGGTAGTGCATTCGTCGCTGGCGGTTCTGGGGCTGGATTTTGTGCTGACTGCGCTGATGTTTGGGAATTGAGTTCATGCAAACGAAAAAAAGTGAAATCTGGGTAGGTGTGTTCTTACTAGCGGCATTACTGGCGGCGCTGTTTGTCTGCCTGAAGGCCGCTAACGTGACGTCTCTGCGTACTGAGCCGACGTATCGTATCTATGCCACCTTCGACAATATTGGTGGACTCAAAGCTCGCTCTCCGGTGCGTATCGGTGGCGTTGTCGTGGGTCGGGTCGCGGACATCACGCTGGATCCGAAAACCTATCTGCCGCGTGTGGCGATCGATATCGATGAGAGCTACAACCATATCCCTGATACCAGTTCATTGGCCATTCGTACCTCAGGCCTGCTGGGGGAACAGTATCTGGCGCTGAATGTCGGTTTTGAAGACCCGGAACTCGGGACGTCTATCCTTAAAGATGGCGGCACAATTCAGGACACCAAGTCAGCCATGGTACTGGAAGACCTGATTGGTCAGTTCCTTTACAGCAGTAAAGGCGGTGACAATAAGAATTCTGGCGATGATTCGTCTGCGGAAGCGGCCCATACTGACGCGACGCAGCCGGCTGCCACGACGCATTAATTTCAGGAGAAAAACGATATGTTTAAACGCGTACTGATGATCGCCATGTTGGTGATTGCCCCATTGACCGCTGCGACGGCGGCGGATCAGACCAATCCGTATAAGCTGATGAATGAAGCGGCGCAAAAAACCTTCGATCGCCTGAAAAACGAACAGCCGAAGATTCAGGCTAACCCGAACTACCTTCGTGATATCGTCGATCAGGAACTGATGCCGTATGTCCAGGTGAAATATGCGGGTGCGCTGGTGCTGGGCCGCTATTACAAAGATGCGACGCCGGCGCAGCGCGAAGCCTACTTTACGGCCTTCCGTGAATATCTGAAGCAGGCCTATGGCCAGGCGCTGGCGATGTACCACGGTCAGACGTATCAGATTGCACCGGAACAGCCGCTGGGCGATGCGACGATTGTTCCTATTCGCGTAACGATTCTCGACCCTAACGGCCGTCCGCCGGTACGTCTGGACTTCCAGTGGCGTAAGAACACCCAGACCGGCAACTGGCAGGCTTATGACATGATTGCCGAAGGGGTGAGTATGATCACCACCAAGCAGAACGAGTGGAGCGATCTGCTGCGTACCAAAGGTGTTGATGGCCTGACCGCGCAGTTGAAATCGATCTCTGCGCAGCCGATCACTCTGGAACAGAAAAAATAATGACCGGGCAGCTGAGCTGGACTCGCGATGGCGAGCGACTGGCGCTGCATGGGGAGCTGGACCAGGATCTGCTGGTCCCGCTCTGGGATGCCCGTGCGCAGGCGACGGATGGCGTATCGGTCATCGATCTTAATGCGGTTACCCGGGTCGATACCGCCGGGCTGGCGCTGCTGATGCATTTCGTGGCGTTAATTCGCCATCAGGGCAGGGAAGCGACACTGACGGGCAAAAGCGAAAATCTGCAAACGTTAGTCAGCCTCTACAATCTTCCTGCCGATATGATCCCATAGTTTTTCAGTGCGTTATTGCTAAGGTTATCCTGAAAGTCCCCTCTAAATTTTAGAAGGGACTTTTTGCTTGTTTAAGACTGCGTCACTTTCCTCTAAGATGTTGGGCTATTTTCACCACCAGATAAAATGTGAACCCATGGAAAATCATGAAATTCAGACCGTGCTGATGAACGCACTCTCCCTTCAGGAAGTCCACGTCTCTGGCGATGGCAGCCACTTCCAGGTTACTGCTGTGGGTGAGATGTTTGACGGCATGAGCCGGGTAAAAAAACAGCAGGCAATCTATGCCCCGTTAATGGAATATATTGCCGACAACCGTATTCATGCGCTGTCGATCAAAGCGTTTACCCCGCAAGAATGGGCACGAGACCGCAAACTAAACGGCTTTTAAGCTGCCGGGACGCTCCCTGCAGCATAGGTAAATTTTTAACAGAGAACAGAATCAATGGATAAATTCCGTGTTCAGGGGCCGACTCGCCTTCAGGGTGAGGTCACTATCTCCGGTGCGAAAAACGCAGCCCTGCCGATCCTTTTTGCGGCACTGTTGGCAGAAGAGCCGATTGAGATCCAGAACGTCCCCAAACTGAAAGACATCGATACCACGATGAAGCTGCTGAGCCAGCTCGGTGCCAATGTGAAGCGCAATGGCTCGGTCTGGATCGATGCCGGTCCGGTTGACGTCTTCTGTGCACCGTACGACCTGGTTAAAACGATGCGTGCTTCCATTTGGGCGTTGGGGCCGCTGGTGGCTCGCTTTGGCCAGGGTCAGGTTTCACTGCCGGGTGGCTGTGCTATCGGTGCGCGTCCGGTCGACCTGCATATTGTCGGCCTGGAGCAACTGGGCGCTGAAATCAAGCTGGAAGAAGGCTATGTGAAAGCGTCGGTCAACGGGCGTCTTAAAGGCGCACATATCGTGATGGACAAGGTCAGCGTAGGCGCAACCGTGACCATCATGAGCGCAGCGACCCTGGCAGAAGGCACCACCGTTATCGAAAACGCCGCCCGTGAGCCGGAAATCGTCGATACGGCGAACTTCCTCAACGCGCTGGGTGCGAAGATTACAGGTCAGGGGACTGACCGCATCACCATCGAAGGCGTCGCGCGTCTGGGTGGCGGTGTTTACCGCGTGCTGCCGGACCGTATCGAAACAGGTACTTTCCTGGTGGCTGCGGCGATCTCCGGCGGTAAAATTGTGTGCCGTAACGCACAGCCTGATACGCTGGATGCCGTACTGGCCAAGCTGCGTGACGCGGGTGCGGACATCGAAACCGGTGAAGACTGGATTAGCCTGGATATGCACGGCAAACGTCCGAAAGCCGTCAACGTGCGTACCGCGCCACACCCAGGATTCCCGACTGACATGCAGGCGCAGTTCACGCTGCTGAACCTGGTTGCGGAAGGGACCGGTGTGATTACCGAGACCATTTTCGAAAACCGCTTCATGCATATCCCGGAACTTATCCGTATGGGCGCGCATGCTGAAATCGAAAGTAATACGGCGATCTGCCATGGCGTGGCACAGCTTTCAGGTGCACAGGTGATGGCGACCGATCTGCGTGCTTCTGCCAGCCTGGTTCTGGCGGGCTGCATCGCGGAAGGAACCACGATTGTCGATCGTATTTACCACATTGACCGTGGTTACGAGCGTATTGAAGACAAACTGCAGGCGCTGGGCGCAAATATCGAGCGCATCAAAGGCGAATAAACCTGCCATAAAAACAGCCCTCTGACGTCCGTCCGGGGGCTGTTTTTACATTCACGTCTCACTTCACTTGCTCTCTTTCTTCTGGCGTATCATCTGTGTTCTGTCGATAAACTGATGGGTGACAGGATCATGGTAGCGCGAGGGCCAGATCGCCCAGGGCGTAGTATCCAGCGCCGTCGCAATTATCAGCTCGCCTTTCGGCCACGGCCGGGTCAGCGCATTTGCCAGTGTTGAAGAACTTAAGCCGTTGCGCCGCGATTCTGCTGCGAGCGACGTCCCTTTTTTGCGTAATCCCGCAATGATGTCTGCTTGATGCCAGTCGATGAACTTATCCATAAATTCTCCCGGTGGTAAGGGGCCAGTACGCCGCGGATGGGCGACGTAATAACTATACGCTCAGGATTATTTAAGTTCTAACAAGTTCTAGTAAAGTGTTTGAATATTCGGAATGCGCCAGGGATAGCAAGGTGTGAGATGTTTTCTGGAGTTTTATGGAACTTCCCGCGCGCTGCGCGGGAGTCATACCAAAGGGATTAGCTATCGCGTTGCACGGCAATATGCGCCAGGCCGATGAGCGCTTCGCGCCACGGCGAATCGGGGAGAACCTGCAGGACGGCAATAGCCTTATCCGCTTCTTCTTCCGCGCGCTGGCGGGTCCAGTCCAGTGAACCGCAGGCCGCCATGGTTTCCAGCACGGCATCCAGCAGGTGGCGACCGTTACCTTGCTCAATCGCTCCACGTATCATTGCAGACTGCTCAGGCGTGCCGTGACGCATGGCGTGGAGCAGCGGCAACGTGGGTTTACCTTCATTCAGGTCATCGCCGACGTTTTTGCCGAGACGCTCGCCATCGGCGCTGTAATCGAGCAAATCGTCGATCAGCTGGAACGCCGTACCAAGATAACGACCGTAGTCCTGCAGCGCCTGTTCCTGCTCTGCGGTACAGCCTGCGAGAATACCGGAACACTGGGCGGCAGCTTCAAACAGGCGGGCGGTTTTGCTGTAAATCACCCGCATGTAATTTTCTTCCGTGATATCCGGGTCGTTGACGTTCATCAGCTGCAGCACTTCGCCTTCAGCAATCACGTTAACGGCTTTCGACATGACTTCCAGTACCTTCAGCGAGCCGAGACTGGTCATCATCTGGAAAGAACGCGTATAGATAAAATCACCCACCAACACGCTGGCAGCGTTGCCAAAAGCGGCGTTTGCTGTCGCCTTGCCACGACGCATGTCTGACTCGTCAACCACATCATCATGCAGCAGGGTTGCGGTATGGATAAATTCGATCAGTGCGGCAATGGTGATGTGCGCGTCGCCCTGGTAGCCGACGGCCCGCGCAGCAAGGACCGCGATCATCGGTCGAATACGTTTTCCGCCTCCGCTAATGATGTAATAGCCTAACTGATTGATAAGCTGAACATCTGAGTCAAGTTGCTCAAGGATTGCCGCATTGACACCCGCCATATCTTGCGCGGTTAACTCATTGATTTTTTCTAAATTCATCGCAAAAGCCGGGCCACATGTCCTGTTACCGCGAATCCAGGTGGGTTCACAGAAGGATTAAGATAGAATTAAAAGAAGCTATGATTGTACTGAAAAATTGCCATAGATAAACGTTAGCGTGAAAGTTGTGTTTTTTTTCTGCGTTGATCGCTAATCGCTCTTGTCAAAGGCTCGCGTTTTGCGTAATATTCGCGCCCTATTGTGAATATTTATAGTGCACTCTGAATCACACGAAGAGGTGCACGGAAGCGGAGTTTTATATGTACGCGGTTTTCCAAAGTGGTGGTAAACAACACCGAGTAAGCGAAGGTCAGACCATTCGCCTGGAAAAGCTGGACATCGCAACTGGCGAAGCTGTTGAGTTCGCTGAAGTTCTGATGATCGCAAACGGTGAAGAAATCAAGATCGGCGTTCCTTTCGTTGAGGGCGGCGTAATCAAAGCTGAAGTTGTTGCTCACGGTCGTGGCGAGAAAGTTAAAATCGTTAAGTTTCGTCGTCGTAAACACTACCGTAAACAGCAGGGCCATCGTCAGTGGTTCACTGATGTGAAAATTACTGGCATCAGCGCCTAAGACCTGAGGAGAGATTTAAATGGCACATAAAAAGGCTGGCGGCTCAACTCGTAACGGTCGCGATTCAGAAGCTAAACGTCTCGGCGTTAAGCGTTTCGGTGGCGAATCCGTTCTGGCGGGTAGCATCATCGTTCGTCAGCGTGGCACCAAGTTCCACGCAGGCACCAACGTAGGTTGCGGTCGTGACCACACTCTGTTTGCTAAAGCAGACGGTAAAGTGAAATTTGAAGTTAAAGGCCCGAACAACCGTAAATACATCAGCATCGTTGCTGAGTAAGTTTTTCGTGGTCCGGTAACGGATTAAAGCCCCGCAACGTGTTGCGGGGCTTTTTACATTAGAACCCCGGATATTTTTCTGCAGGGAAAACGGGTATGAAGCAGCAGGCCGGCATTGGCATTCTTTTGGCACTCACCACCGCAATGTGCTGGGGTGCATTGCCAATTGCAATGAAGCAGGTTCTTGAAGTGATGGAGCCACCAACCGTGGTGTTCTATCGCTTTTTGATGGCGAGTATCGGCCTTGGCACTATCCTGGCGATCAGGGGAAAACTGCCGCCGCTGCGCCTCTTTCGCAAACCGCGCTGGTTGGTACTACTGGCCATTGCGACGGGCGGCCTGTTCGGTAACTTCATCCTGTTTAGCTCTTCCCTGCAATATCTTAGCCCTACGGCTTCTCAGGTGATCGGCCAGCTGTCTCCGGTCGGCATGATGGTGGCCAGCGTATTCATCCTGAAGGAGAAGATGCGCGGCACCCAGGTCGTGGGGGCGCTAATGCTGATTTGCGGGCTGGTGATGTTTTTTAACACCAGCCTGATTGAAATTTTTACCCGCCTGACGGATTACACGTGGGGGGTAATTTTCGGCGTCGGAGCGGCCGCAGTCTGGGTCAGCTATGGCGTCGCACAAAAGGTGTTATTACGCCGCCTGGCGTCACAGCAGATCCTCTTTTTGCTGTACACTTTATGTACGATAGCACTGTTGCCCCTGGCAACGCTTTCGCAGGTTCTGGCGTTAAGCGACTGGCAGCTAGCGTGCCTGTTTTTCTGCGGGTTAAATACCCTGGTAGGCTACGGTGCGCTGGCGGAAGCCATGGCGCGCTGGCAGGCAGCGCAGGTCAGCGCGTTAATTACCTTAACGCCTTTGTTTACGCTGCTTTTTTCAGATTTATTATCAATGGCCTGGCCCGATGTTTTCGCCAGACCGATGTTAAACCTGTTAGGTTATCTCGGTGCGTTTGTCGTGGTTGCGGGCGCGATGTACTCCGCCATAGGCCACCGTCTTTGGGGTGGCTTACGTAAGCGTGAAGCGGTTGTACCGCTGCCCCGCTCAGGCGAATGATTTTCGGAGAGTAAAATGAAGTTTGTTGATGAAGCAACGATCCTGGTCGTAGCAGGTGATGGCGGCAACGGTTGCGTTAGCTTCCGCCGTGAAAAATATATTCCGCGAGGCGGCCCGGATGGCGGCGACGGTGGTGATGGTGGTGATGTCTGGCTGGAAGCGGACGAAAACCTGAACACCCTGATCGACTATCGCTTTGAAAAATCTTTCCGCGCCGAGCGTGGACAGAATGGTCAGAGCCGCGACTGTACCGGTAAACGTGGTAAAGATGTCTCGGTGAAAGTGCCTGTAGGGACCCGTGTTATCGATCAGGGGACCGGCGAAGTCATGGGCGATATGACCAAACATGGTCAACGTCTGATGGTCGCTAAGGGTGGCTGGCACGGTCTGGGCAACACTCGTTTTAAATCGTCCGTTAACCGTACCCCGCGTCAAAAAACAATGGGTACGCCGGGTGACAAGCGCGACCTGCAGCTGGAGCTGATGCTGCTGGCAGACGTCGGGATGCTGGGCATGCCGAATGCCGGTAAATCCACATTCATTCGTGCCGTTTCTGCCGCGAAGCCGAAGGTGGCTGACTATCCGTTTACCACGTTGGTACCGAGCCTTGGCGTTGTCCGTATGGATAACGAGAAGAGCTTCGTTGTTGCGGATATCCCGGGGCTTATCGAAGGGGCTGCGGAAGGCGCAGGTCTGGGTATTCGCTTCCTGAAGCACCTTGAGCGTTGTCGCGTACTGCTGCACCTCATCGATATCGAGCCTATCGACGGATCCGATCCGGTTGAAAACGCGCGTATTATCATCGGTGAGCTGGAGAAATACAGCGAGAAGCTGGCTGAGAAACCGCGCTGGTTAGTCTTCAACAAGATTGACCTGATGGATAAAGCCGAAGCTGAAGCGAAGGCAAAAGCAATTGCCGAGGCGTTGGGCTGGGAAGACAAGTTCTATCTGATTTCTGCTGCAAGCCAACAGGGCGTAAAAGACCTGTGCTGGGACGTGATGACCTTTATCATCGAAAACCCTATCGTGCATGCGCCGGAAGAAAAAGTGGCAGAAAAAGTCGAGTTCATGTGGGATGACTACCACCGTCAGCAGCTTGAAGAAGCCGAAGTTGAAGTCGAAGATGACGAAGACTGGGATGACGACTGGGACGAAGACGACGAAGAAGGCGTTGAGTTCATCTACAAGCGTTAATCTGCTGAACGACATCCCGGCCATACTTGCGGTCGGGGTGAGCGCGATAAGGCCTGTATAAGGCTTTTTGCCGCTATTCAGGACGTACAAAAAGGGCCGCATTCAATGCGGCCCTTTTGTTTTAGTTATTCTGGTACAAATCTTTGTATAACCGGCTTTCGAAGCGCACCAGTGGGATCCGTCGGTTACGCTGATCGGCCGGCGGTACGGCATACCCTGATAAATACTGCACAAAGGCTATTTTCTGCCCGCTGGCGGCGGTAATAAAGCCGGCGAGGTTATAGACTCCCTGCAATGAACCCGTTTTTGCCGATACCTTGCCATCAACGCCCGCCTGATTCAGCCCTGCACGATACTGGAGCGAGCCATCGTGACCGGCCAGCGGCAGCATGGAGATAAAGTTAAGCTCATTATCATGCTGGGCAATATATTGCAGCACCTGCATCATGGTGGCTGGTGCAATCAGGTTATGACGCGACAGGCCTGAACCATCGGCAATAATGGTATTGCCCAAGTCGATACCGGCCTGCTGACGTAGGATTTGACGCACCGCATCAGAACCGGCACGCCAGGTTCCCGGTACACCAAGACGAGCATGACCGATGGTGCGAAAAACGGTATCGGCAATCATGTTGTCGGACTTTTTCAGCATGATCCGTAGGAGATCGTGCAGCGGAGCAGATTGTGTGGTGGCCAGAACCGTTCCCGGCTCGTTAGCCAGCGTCTGACGCAACAGCGTGCCGCTGTAGGTGATCCCTGCTTGTGCCAGCTCAGACTTCAGAATTACGCCAGCATAACTGGCTCCGTCCTGAATGGCGAACGCCAGTGGTAACGGCTCACTGCGTTGCGGCAGGCAGCCGGTTAAGGTGTAGCGGTTCAGATCGCCTGTCACCACGTCAAGTTCACAGTACTGAGCTTCAGACGAGCCGCGGGCCAGGGTTCTCACCTGGCTGAACATGGTCACCGGGTAGTAAGAGGCGACGCGGATAAAGGCCAGATCGCCAGGCTTCTGTGCGCTGTAAAGCGAGATAGAAAAACAGTTACGGTCGACGATGGCGGCAGCCGGAGGCGCGCTGAAACACTGGGTCATGTCGTTCCACGGCCAGCCAGGTGCTTTGTCATGGCTGGCGAAAACCGAGGTATCAATCAGGACGTTACCTTCGATCCGCTGGACGCCGGCTTTTTTCAGCGTCGCCACCATATTGCGAATATCCTGGCGTCTGAGAGTCGGGTCGCCGCCGAAACGGGCGATGAGATCGCCTTTCAGCACGCCGCTATCAAGGCTGCCCTTGGTTTCGAGGGTGGTCGTAAAACGGAAATCCGGCCCGAGCTGGAGCAGGGCGGCCAGCGCGGTGATCACCTTCTGGGTACTGGCAGGCAGTGCCATCTGCTGACTGTGAAAATCTATCTCCGGCGTAGGGGAGCCAACCTTTTGCGCCATGAAGGCGAGGTTCGCACCCGCGGGAAGCTGGGTGATGTAGTCGTCAATATTCGCCGCCTGAGCGCTAAACGCTATACCGGCAGTCAATCCGATGATAAATCTGGAAAATCGCATAATCTCGCGCTAACAACCTGAAACCGAGCCGTCATACTACGGTGCAATACCCTGTAAAGTAAACGATGACCCATAGTGAACTTCAGGGTAAAATACTTATCAAATTGAAAATTGCTGCTGACCTGGGGAATGTTTTCCGGGTTGGTTTTCTTTTTGCTCCTGTCCTGCCTATGGCCTGGCCGGTTGCGGAACGGAAGCATCCGTTCCATGAAGGAATGATAAAGAGGTATAACAAATGCAAGCTATTCCGATGACCTTACGTGGTGCCGAAAAACTGCGCGAAGAACTGGATTTTCTGAAATCTGTTCGTCGCCCTGAAATCATTGCTGCGATTGCCGATGCGCGTGAGCATGGCGATCTGAAAGAGAACGCTGAATATCATGCAGCCCGCGAACAGCAAGGTTTCTGCGAAGGTCGTATCAAGGATATTGAAGCCAAACTGTCTAATGCGCAGGTGATTGATATCACTAAAATGCCGAACAACGGCCGAGTGATTTTTGGCGCGACGGTCAATGTTCTGAATCTCGATACAGATGAAGAGCAGACCTACCGCATCGTGGGTGATGATGAGGCTGACTTTAAGCAAAATCTGATCTCTGTGAATTCACCGATTGCGCGTGGTCTGATCGGTAAAGAGCAGGATGATGTGGTAACAATCCGCACGCCTGGTGGCGAAGTAGAATACGAAATTATTAAGGTCGAGTACCTTTAACCCGTATTTCCCGCTACCATGTTGATGGATTGTAAAGAAAGGAAAAAGGCCGCATAGCGGCCTTTTATCAACGTCCGGAGCATGGCATTTTGCTCGTCTACCCGTAGAAATCCCTCGTTTTACACAAAGTTGTGTAGAGTTTCAGGATATTCTTAGCGTGGCAGCGAGATTTTACGCTCTTTAGTTGGGCGATACAGGACCAGCGTTTTACCGATGACCTGTACGTTACAGGCGCCGGTTTCGCGCACGATAGCTTCCACGATCAAGGTTTTCGTTTCGCGGTCTTCCGATGCGATTTTCACCTTGATGAGCTCATGGTGCTCTAACGCTTGTTCGATCTCGGCCAGTACCCCTTCGGTCAAACCATTATTGCCAAGCATAACTACCGGCTTGAGCGGATGTGCCAGACCTTTCAGGTGCTGTTTTTGTTTAGTACTCAGATTCATCGTATTTTTTTGCTTACGTTGGGATTGAAAACGGTTCATTCTACCGCCATCTCCCATATATCGCCAAACTACCGTGTCGATTTTTACGTCGCAAAGTATGATGAACCCGAAATGGGAATGTTAAATGACAGGTAAAAAGCGTTCTGCCAGCTCAAGTCGCTGGCTTCAGGAACACTTTAGCGATAAATATGTCCTCCAGGCGCAGAAAAAGGGGTTACGTTCCCGCGCCTGGTTTAAACTTGATGAAATACAGCAAGGTGACAAAATTTTTAAACCGGGGATGACGATTGTTGACCTCGGCGCTGCCCCCGGTGGCTGGTCGCAATATGCGGTTACCCAAATCGGAAACAGCGGCCGCATCATCGCTTGCGATCTTTTACCGATGGATCCAATCGTTGGTGTGGACTTCCTTCAGGGCGATTTTCGTGATGAATTAGTCCTGAAAGCATTACTGGATCGTGTAGGTGACAGTAAAGTACAGGTTGTCATGTCCGATATGGCGCCAAATATGTGTGGAACACCGGCGGTGGATATTCCCCGGGCCATGTATTTGGTAGAGCTGGCGCTTGGAATGGCTCGTGATGTATTAGCGCCAGGTGGTAGTTTTGTAGTGAAGGTGTTCCAGGGCGAAGGCTTCGATGAGTATCTTAGAGAAATTCGCTCCCTGTTTACGAAGGTCAAAGTTCGTAAGCCGGACTCTTCTCGCGCCCGTTCGCGTGAAGTGTACATTGTAGCGACCGGGCGTAAACCATAACCGGTAGATTTCAAACGAAAGTTTGAAAGACGCTGGATATAGAGTATCCTGACGCTGTTTTTAACACAGTTGTAATAAGAGGTTAATCCCTTGAGTGACATGGCGAAAAACCTAATACTCTGGCTGGTCATTGCCGTTGTGCTGATGTCAGTATTCCAGAGCTTTGGGCCCAGCGAGTCTAATGGCCGTAAGGTGGATTATTCAACCTTCCTGCAGGAGGTCAACCAGGATCAGGTTCGCGAAGCGCGTATCAACGGACGTGAGATCAACGTTACCAAGAAAGATAGTAACCGTTACACGACTTACATTCCGGTTAACGATCCGAAGCTGCTCGACAACCTGTTGACGAAAAACGTTAAAGTGGTTGGCGAACCGCCGGAAGAGCCGAGCCTGCTGGCTTCCATCTTTATTTCCTGGTTCCCGATGCTGTTGCTGATCGGTGTCTGGATCTTCTTTATGCGGCAAATGCAGGGCGGCGGCGGAAAGGGCGCGATGTCCTTCGGCAAAAGCAAAGCCCGTATGCTGACGGAAGACCAGATTAAAACCACTTTTGCTGATGTCGCCGGTTGCGATGAAGCAAAAGAGGAAGTCGGTGAGCTGGTTGAATACCTGCGTGAACCGAGCCGCTTCCAGAAGCTGGGCGGTAAAATCCCGAAAGGCGTCCTGATGGTCGGTCCTCCGGGTACCGGTAAAACGCTGCTGGCGAAGGCTATCGCCGGTGAAGCGAAAGTCCCGTTCTTCACAATTTCAGGTTCTGACTTCGTAGAAATGTTCGTTGGTGTGGGCGCATCTCGTGTGCGTGACATGTTTGAACAAGCGAAGAAAGCAGCGCCGTGCATTATCTTCATCGATGAAATCGACGCCGTAGGCCGCCAGCGTGGCGCGGGTCTGGGCGGTGGTCATGATGAACGTGAACAGACACTTAACCAGATGCTGGTTGAGATGGATGGTTTTGAAGGCAACGAAGGCATTATTGTTATCGCTGCAACTAACCGTCCTGACGTTCTTGACCCTGCGCTGCTGCGTCCTGGTCGTTTCGACCGTCAGGTTGTGGTTGGGCTGCCGGATGTTCGCGGCCGTGAACAGATTTTGAAAGTTCACATGCGTCGCGTCCCGCTGTCGCCAGATATCGATGCGGCTATCATTGCGCGCGGTACTCCAGGCTTCTCCGGTGCTGACCTGGCAAACCTGGTCAACGAAGCGGCACTGTTTGCTGCCCGTGGCAACAAACGCGTCGTGTCGATGGTTGAGTTCGAAAAAGCGAAAGACAAAATCATGATGGGTGCGGAACGTCGCTCCATGGTGATGACAGAAGCGCAGAAAGAATCTACCGCTTACCACGAAGCGGGCCACGCGATTATCGGCCGTCTGGTGCCTGAGCACGATCCGGTCCATAAAGTGACGATTATTCCACGCGGTCGTGCGTTGGGTGTGACTTTCTTCCTGCCGGAAGGCGATGCTATCAGCGCCAGCCGCCAGAAACTGGAAAGTCAGATTTCAACTCTGTACGGTGGTCGTCTGGCGGAAGAGATTATCTACGGCGTGGAACATGTTTCTACCGGTGCGTCTAACGACATTAAAGTCGCGACTAATCTGGCACGTAACATGGTGACGCAGTGGGGCTTCTCTGACAAACTCGGTCCGCTGCTGTATGCGGAAGAAGAGGGCGAAGTCTTCCTGGGCCGTAGCGTCGCGAAAGCGAAGCATATGTCCGATGAGACTGCACGTATCATCGACCAGGAAGTGAAATCACTGGTTGAACGTAACTACAATCGTGCTCGTCAGATTCTGAACGACAACATGGACATCCTGCATTCGATGAAAGATGCGCTCATGAAATATGAGACTATCGATGCACCGCAGATTGATGACCTGATGGCTCGTCGTGACGTTCGCCCGCCAGCTGGCTGGGAAGATCCGAACGGCAGCAATAATTCTGGCAACAATGGTACGCCAAGTGCGCCGCGTCCGGTCGATGAACCGCGTACGCCGAACCCGGGCGGCACCATGTCAGAGCAACTGGGCGACAAATAAGTCAGCTGCTGTTGATGTTGTTGTAGATATCGAAACCCCGGGGCGCCTGCCGCTCCGGGGTTTTTCTTTTTATTAACCCTTCCTGATTCAGGGATTTCGTGATGAAACTCGCAGCCCAGGGCTCAATCCTCGACCTCTCCCATCCGCATGTGATGGGGATCCTTAACGTGACTCCCGACTCCTTCTCGGACGGCGGCACACATAATTCACTGGTAGAAGCGGTGAAACATGCCAACCTGATGATTAACGCGGGAGCGACTATCATTGATATCGGTGGTGAATCGACGCGCCCTGGTGCGTTAGATGTCAGCGTCGAGGAAGAGTTAGCGCGCGTTATCCCTGTGGTGGAGGCCATTGCCCAGCGTTTTGAAGTCTGGATCTCTGTGGATACATCGAAACCTGAAGTGATCCGTGAGTCTGCGCGGGCAGGGGCGCATATTATTAACGACATCCGCTCGCTGACCGAGCCTGGTGCCCTGGAAGCCGCCGCACAAACCGGGCTGCCGGTATGTCTGATGCATATGCAGGGCCAGCCGAAAACCATGCAGGAAGCGCCGAAGTATGACGATGTCTTTGCTGATGTTGTCCGCTTCTTCACCGAACATATCGTGCGTTGCGAGCAGGCTGGCATCGCAAAAGAGAAATTGTTGCTCGACCCAGGATTCGGTTTCGGTAAAAATCTTTCCCATAATTATGAGCTGCTTGCTCGACTTGGCGAGTTCCACCATTTTGGCCTCCCCCTGTTGGTCGGTATGTCACGTAAGTCGATGGTGGGCCAATTGCTCAACGTCGGACCGACGGAACGCCTCAGCGGCAGCCTGGCTTGTGCAGTAATTGCAGCGATGCAGGGCGCGCAGATCATTCGCGTCCATGACGTCAAAGAAACGGTAGAAGCGCTACGCGTGGTGGAAGCCACTCTGAGCACAAAGGAAAATAAACGTTATGAGTAACCGCAAATATTTTGGCACCGATGGTATCCGTGGCCGCGTAGGCGATGCGCCTATTACTCCGGAGTTCGTACTCAAACTGGGCTGGGCAGCGGGGAAGGTATTGGCACGTCACGGTTCACGGAAAATTATCATCGGTAAAGATACTCGTATCTCTGGCTATATGCTGGAGTCGGCGCTGGAAGCGGGACTGGCTGCCGCAGGGTTGTCGGCCTCTTTCACCGGCCCAATGCCAACGCCAGCGGTGGCTTACCTGACGCGAGCCTTCCGCGCAGAAGCCGGGATTGTGATTTCGGCTTCTCATAACCCGTTCTATGACAACGGTATCAAGTTCTTCTCCATTGAAGGCACCAAGCTGCCGGACAATGTCGAAGAAGCCATTGAAGCCGAAATGGAAAAAGAGCTGACCTGCGTCGATTCTGCCGAGTTAGGCAAAGCCAGCCGTATTGTCGATGCGGCTGGCCGCTACATTGAGTTCTGTAAAGGTACCTTCCCGAACGAACTGAGCCTGAATGCTCTGAAAGTCGTGGTTGATTGCGCGCACGGGGCGACCTATCACATTGCGCCGAATGTGTTCCGTGAACTGGGTGCTCAGGTGATTGCGATGGGCTGCGAACCCAACGGTCTCAATATCAATGAAGAGGTCGGGGCGACCGATGTGCGTGCCCTGCAGGCGCGCGTATTGGCGGAAAAAGCCGATCTTGGTATTGCCTACGATGGCGATGGCGACCGCGTCATTATGGTCGACCATGAAGGTAACAAGGTCGACGGCGACCAGATTCTGTATATCATCGCCCGTGAAGGATTGCGTCAGGGTCAGCTGCGCGGCGGTGCGGTGGGGACGCTGATGAGCAATATGGGGCTGGAACTGGCGCTCAAGCAACTGGGGATCCCGTTTGTTCGGGCAAAAGTGGGCGACCGCTATGTCCTTGAGAAGCTGCAGGAGAAAGGCTGGCGTATCGGGGCCGAAAACTCCGGCCACGTTATCCTGTTGGACAAAACCACGACCGGTGATGGTATCGTTGCCAGCCTGCAGGTGGTAGCGGCAATGGTGCGTAACCATATGAGCCTGCATGACCTGTGCAGCGGCATGAAAATGTTCCCGCAAATTCTGGTTAACGTGTGCTTCACCGAAGGCAGTGGTAACCCGCTGGAGCACGAAAATGTGAAGGCGGTCATGGCGGAAGTGGAAGCGGCATTAGGCAACCGCGGTCGCGTGCTGCTGCGTAAATCGGGTACCGAGCCGTTAATTCGCGTGATGGTTGAAGGTGAACACGAAGAGCAGGTGCATGATTTTGCGCACCGGATCGCAGATGCAGTGAAAAATGCCTGATTAAGCCAACGTGCTTCGCCGGCCTGTTTAACAGGGTGACCCGGAGCAGGGTGATAATCATGTCGGCTGATGTGGTTCTATGTGTTTAAAAAGGCGGCATTTGCCGCCTTTTTCTTCGACCCAAAAGCGCATTTTGCTGTTTTTTTCCGCAGTTGATACAATGCACCGAAATTGCCCTTGCGAAGGTCATTCGCTTTGGTTAGTATTCACACCCGCTTCAGTGGGAAACGTTAATGCGTCCCGCTTTATTGGTTGAAGCAATTGGTATGCGGCGAATCCGCAAGGAACAGGTTGATTATGCAAGAAGCTCTTTTAGTTGTTTTCCTTATTGTGGCGATTGGTCTTGTTGGCCTGATCATGCTGCAGCAAGGTAAAGGCGCTGATATGGGAGCCTCCTTCGGAGCAGGCGCTTCCGGCACGTTGTTTGGATCCAGCGGTTCTGGTAACTTCATGACCCGCATGACTGGTATCCTGGCAGCGTTGTTCTTCATCATCAGTCTGGTGCTGGGTAATATCAATAGCAACAAGACCAATAAAGGAAGTGAGTGGGATAACCTGAGCGCGCCGAAAACCGAGCAAACTCAACCCGCAGCACCGGCGCAGCCGAGCAGCGATATCCCGCACTAAGATTTCTGTACCGAGGTGGTGGAATTGGTAGACACGCTACCTTGAGGTGGTAGTGCCCTAACGGGCTTGTGGGTTCGAGTCCCATCCTCGGTACCAATATTCCAAAGAAAAGACGCTGAAAAGCGTCTTTTTTTTCGCCTGCAATTTGTGTTTGTTTATTTATAAATAACTCTTCACTGGTCTTGAACCCTGCGTAATCGCTAAAGTCGCGCCCATCTATTCAGAAGAGGTGAAGTGACGCAGATGAAAAAATTCAGGTCGTTTATTATCGCAGGCGTCCTGTGTTTGTCCGGGTGCAGTGCCACGCCATCGGCGGATACCGTCGATACCATTAATACCTTAACGGTGCCGGTATTACACAGTGATGCACAACCTTCAGGACAAAGTGGCCAGGCGGTCGTTAGCTGTTTTCAGGATAATACTGCGCTGATTGGTAGCCTGAGCCAGTCGCTCAAAGATAACTACTTGCAGGATGTCTCGAAGAAAGACATTTTCGATAAAGACAGTGATGCGTTTCATGTCTATAGCGCGCTGACGAAACTGGAACAGATGTCTGCAATGAATGAAGTTTATCGTAAAGAGAACAACATTGCTGGCCTGCAGGTGATCAACCGGCTACTGAAAACCGTACCCGCGGTTGCTTAAGTGAATGAGGGATTGCCAAAGGCAATCCCTTTTGCGTGCCATCAGAAACGGAAGTTGAAGCCTGCATAAGCCCCATCGGCGAGCGTGTTGTCACGATGGCTATTTTTCCCCGCCATATCGATGTAGCGATATCCTGCTTCAATACTCAGCGATTTAATGACGTTCACCCGTACCCCGGCGTTAGCTTCGACATAGTCGTCGACGCCGCTGGACATGGAATCCGGGGAATAATAGGTCTCACCAAACAGGGTAAAGAAATCGCCCAATGGCAGCTGTGCACCACCACCCATTGCGACCGCATAGCCTTCATCGCCATCCTTCGGATTCAGGTACAGCGCTTTCCCCCCAAGGGTCAAAAGAAACGGACCGAGGTTAAAGTTATAGCCCATACCTAACCCGGCAACATCACCATCGTTATCGCTGTGCGCCCAGTTGCCGTTGAACGTCATGCCCGGATCTTCCGCGCCGAAACTGGCTGAGAGGTTAGTGAACTCCTCTCCCGCTTCGCCGTGCAAATTAACGGATGCGCAGGCAGCGCTGCTTGCGCTGAGAGCTGCAACTAACAGAACTGATTTCGGAGTGATCATGCTCATTGTTGAATTCCTTCAGGTAAAAAAATACCCGATACGAGCGTTCGGGCAAATGATTAACGGTTTTTTGGGTTTAATCGTTATTAGCTGAAGCACTTTCCATTATCACCAGCACGGCAGGGAGATCGAACTTATGCTGTGCAGATGGCCGTTAGCGTCGCAGGCATGCTCTGACAACGGCACAGGTGATATCAAGAATCAGACTGGTTTGATCCGTTATGCGTCTTCAGGGATAGCTGAAAGCGCACGTCTCTGCGTCCACCGGCGTACCGCAGCACGTCTGGTGACCGGAGCAGGGAATGCCATCGCCATTTCTGAGCCTGTTTTTCAGCTTTCAGTACACTTTTCAGTGTGATAAACACAGAGGCCCAGAATAAAAGCATTTATCGCTTGTCGTTATCGTTTGTTTGTTTAAATTTAAATTCGCTTGCCGATTCATGGCTCGGCGACGATAGATAAGCGATAAATAGCGTGATGGCTGATTAGAATTTCTCAGGAAGTGAAGTTACATTTTGCAGATAACCGCCACGGGCGAACTCAATGTAGCCTCCCTTTTTTAACGCCGACAGGACATTGAGAATACTGCTGCGTGAAAGGTGGGTACGATCCTGAATATATTCAAGAATGGAGACGCGTAAGCGTGTCTCTTCCGGTAACAGCAGCATCTCCATTAGATGATTGCGGATAACCGAATAGGTGCGTTGTTGTAAGACCAGATCGTCGCGATAAACCAGGTAAGACGTGTGGTAAGCCAGCAGGCGGGTGACCTCTTCCCACAGATTATGTTCGCGGAACAGTTTGATGGCGTGATCGCTATCGATACGTAATACATCGGAAGCGACTTCGGCGCGCAGGGCATGGCTATGGCTGGGCTGCAATATTTCCGCTACGCCAAACAGATGCGGTTCATAGACCGTCACAATCAATAATTTGTCGGAAGAACGGATGACCGATAGCTCACCTTTTTTTAAAAGATAGAGCTGCGTCTTGCCTTTATAGCTTGGGGTCAGCCGTTTTCTGGCGACAACGTTCATGGGTGTCGCGTACGGTTCTAGGATTTCCAGAAGACGGTTGATTGCCTGGTTTGGCCTGACCGGGGGATTAATATTCATTGAGATCCTCACGGGGTCAAGGATAAATGTATTCGGCTGATTATAGACAACAATTATAAGAAATTGCGACAGGTAAAAATTTGCGGGTGGTTATTTGCACATCGGTGGTAACGCAGCACAGTAAAAAGCCGACGGATTAGCGTCGGCTTAGTGCACAGGGAAAAAGAGCTTATTTGTCTCTGTTTTCCAGGTTTTCAACCTGAGGAAGGCCGGTCGCCGAGGAGGCGGTCAGCAGACCCGATTGCGCGTAACCAAACAGCTTGTCACGGGTGTCGGTGATATCCAGATTACGCATTGTCAACTGGCCAATACGGTCTTCTGCGGAGAACATCGAGTCACCTTTTTCCATCGTTAAACGCTCTGCCTTGTAGGTCAGGTTGTCGGAGACGGTGTTGAGGATCGAGTAGTCGTTACCGCGACGCAGTTCCAGCGTGACTTCGCCGGTGATGGCGCTCGCCACCCAACGTTGCAGGGCGTCACGCAGCATCAGCGCCTGTGAGTCAAACCAACGGCCCTGATACAGCAGGCGGCCTAACTGACGACCGTGAGCGTGATACTGCTCGATGGTATCTTCGTTATGGATGCCGGTCAGCAGACGCTCGTAGGCGATATGCAGCAGCGCCATCCCCGGGGCTTCGTAGATGCCACGGCTTTTTGCTTCGATGATGCGGTTTTCGATCTGGTCACTCATACCCAGACCATGACGGCCACCGATGCGGTTCGCTTCAAGCATCAGCTCAACATCATCACTGAAGGTTTTACCGTTCAATGCTACAGGATGACCCTGCTCAAAACGGATGGTCACTTCTTCAGCTGGAATTTTTACGCTCTCATCCCAGAATTTGACGCCCATAATCGGGTTAACGATTTTGACGCTGGAGTTCAGGAACTCCAGATCTTTCGCTTCGTGGGTGGCGCCCAGCATGTTGGAGTCGGTGGAGTAGGCTTTTTCTACCGACATTTTGTAGTCAAAGCCGCAGGCAATCATAAACTCGGACATCTCCTGACGGCCGCCCAGTTCATCGATAAAGTCGCTATCCAGCCACGGTTTGTAGATTTTCAGTTCGGCGTTGGTGAGCAGGCCATAACGATAGAAACGTTCGATATCGTTGCCTTTATAAGTACTGCCGTCACCCCAGATGTTCACGCCGTCTTCTTTCATTGCAGCAACCAACATGGTGCCAGTTACCGCACGACCCAATGGGGTGGTGTTAAAGTAGGTCAGGCCACCGGTGGTATTGTGGAACGCGCCACACTGGATAGCAGCGATACCTTCTGCGACCAGCTGCTTACGGCAGTCGATCAGACGAGCGCCTTCGGCACCGTACTCTTTGGCACGACGAGGAATGGCATCGTAGTCCTCTTCGTCCGGCTGACCCAGGTTCGCGGTATAGGCATAAGGCACAGCGCCTTTTTTGCGCATCCACAGCAGTGCGGCGCTGGTATCCAGTCCACCAGAGAAAGCGATACCAATGCGTTGACCAACCGGGAGATGCTTAAGAATCGTCGTCATAAAATAAAACCCTGCTAGATAGACTGTTGTGAGTTCGGTTTATCAAGTCGTAAAACCTGTCCCATTTGACTATAACTGCCTGCCGTTGTTTTTCCGGACTCCGCACATAATCGTGACGAACATTGACGCTGCTCTGGTGACTGCGCGCTTTCCGTGGCCAAAGAGGCGGTAACAATAGTATCAAGTGGAACAGTTTTTATTGCATGTTTATGCATTAATTGTGAGTTTTCATTTAATCATCTTTTGCGGATGACAGGAAGTGATTCATTGCTTTTTTGCTAAAAAAGAGCGAAATGACAGCACAAACGGGAACAGGACATGATGAAATACATGTTGACAAAATATAGGGTTTATCAATAAACTTTACCACGATTTTATGTCCCGTCCTCGGTACCAAATCCCAGCAGTATTTGCGTCTTTTACTCATTAAGAGTAAAATATGCCACGTTTCAGGCGCGGGGTGGAGCAGCCTGGTAGCTCGTCGGGCTCATAACCCGAAGGTCGTCGGTTCAAATCCGGCCCCCGCAACCACTTTCCCATTGAGTACTTTTTCAAATATACTGTGAGGACCTGGTCCTTCGTAGCCGAATTTGAAAGAATTCTCCTGGAAGGTGTTCCAGATCGCAGTTGCGATCGCAGGGTTCAGTTATCTAAAACCCCGATTTATCGGGGTTTTTTGTTATCTGACTTCAGAATAACTGGGCGATACGCCCTTTTTTTATGTCTTGGGGGTGGGTTTGTCCACATTAGAGCAAAAATTAACAGAGATGCTCACTGCGCCAGTTGAAGCGCTTGGCTTTGAGCTGGTCGGCATCGAATTCGTTCGCGGTCGCACGTCTACACTGCGCATCTATATTGATAGTGATGATGGCATCAATGTTGATGATTGTGCTGATGTGAGCCACCAGGTCAGCGCTGTCATGGATGTCGAAGATCCAATCACCGTAGCTTACAACCTGGAAGTGTCTTCACCTGGCCTTGATCGCCCGATGTTTACCGCCGAACACTACGCGCGTTTTTCCGGTGAGGAAGTCTCGCTGGTACTGCGTATGGCGGTACAGAACCGTCGCAAATGGCAGGGCATTATCAAAGCGGTAGACGGTGAAATGATCACGGTAACCGTTGAAGGCAAAGATGAAGTGTTCGCGCTGAGTAACATCCAGAAGGCGAACCTGGTTCCCCACTTTTAACAGTCTGGATTGAGGTGAAAGGCCCCGATGAACAAAGAAATTTTGGCTGTTGTTGAAGCCGTTTCCAACGAAAAAGCGCTGCCGCGCGAAAAGATTTTCGAAGCACTGGAAAGTGCACTGGCAACGGCGACCAAGAAAAAATACGAACAAGAGATCGATGTGCGTGTGAGCATCGATCGTCGTAGCGGTGATTTTGACACTTTCCGTCGCTGGTTGGTCGTTGAAGAAGTGACCCAGCCGACGCGCGAAATCACGCTGGAAGCGGCGCGCTACGAAGACGAAAGCATGAATCCTGGCGATTACGTTGAAGACCAGATTGAATCCGTTACCTTCGACCGTATCACCACGCAGACCGCGAAACAGGTTATCGTGCAGAAAGTCCGTGAAGCTGAGCGCGCCATGGTTGTCGATCAGTTCCGTGAGCACGAAGGTGAAATCATCACCGGCGTGGTGAAGAAGGTAAACCGCGATAACATCACTCTGGATTTGGGCAGCAATGCTGAAGCCGTGATCCTGCGTGAAGATATGCTGCCGCGTGAAAACTTCCGTCCTGGTGACCGTATTCGCGGCGTGCTGTACGCTGTTCGTCCGGAAGCTCGTGGTGCTCAGCTGTTCGTCACCCGTTCCAAACCAGAAATGCTGGTCGAACTTTTCCGTATTGAAGTACCAGAAATCGGTGAAGAAGTTCTCGAAATTAAAGCCGCCGCTCGCGATCCTGGCTCCCGT
Organism: Klebsiella sp. R390; assembly: GCF_051131745.1. Classification (NCBI taxonomy): domain Bacteria; kingdom Pseudomonadati; phylum Pseudomonadota; class Gammaproteobacteria; order Enterobacterales; family Enterobacteriaceae; genus Klebsiella; species Klebsiella sp. R390. Next base: position 3,286,567 of record NZ_CP180445.1, read on the forward strand.
GCGAAGATTGCAGTAAAAACTAACGATAAGCGTATCGACCCGGTTGGCGCTTGCGTTGGTATGCGTGGTGCGCGCGTTCAGGCGGTTTCTACCGAGCTGGGCGGTGAGCGTATCGATATCGTCCTGTGGGATGATAACCCGGCGCAGTTCGTGATTAACGCAATGGCTCCGGCTGATGTCGCGTCCATCGTGGTTGATGAAGATAAACACACCATGGATATCGCGGTTGAAGCAGGCAACCTGGCGCAGGCGATTGGCCGTAACGGTCAGAACGTCCGTCTGGCCTCGCAGCTGAGCGGCTGGGAACTCAACGTCATGACCGTTGATGACCTGCAGGCGAAGCATCAGGCTGAAGCCCACGCGGCGATCGATACCTTCACTAAATATCTTGATATTGATGAAGATTTCGCCACGATGTTGGTTGAAGAAGGCTTCGCTACGCTGGAAGAACTGGCCTATGTGCCGGTAAAAGAACTGCTGGAAATCGACGGCCTCGATGAAGACACCGTTGAAGCACTTCGTGAGCGTGCGAAAAACGCGCTGACCACGTTGGCGCTGGCTCAGGAAGAAAGCCTGGGAGATACTAAACCTGCTGAAGATTTACTGAATCTCGAAGGTTTAGAACGTTTGATGGCTTTCAAACTGGCTGCCCGTGGCGTTTGTACGCTGGAAGATCTCGCCGAGCAGGGCATTGATGATCTGGCTGATATCGAAGGGTTGACCGACGAAAAAGCCGGAGAGCTCATCATGGCCGCCCGTAATATTTGTTGGTTCGGCGACGAAGCGTAATAAACTGTAGCAGGAAGGAACAGCATGACAGATGTGACCATTAAAGCGCTGGCCTCAGAGATTCAGACCTCTGTGGATCGCCTGATACAGCAATTTGCTGATGCAGGGATTCGCAAATCGGCTGATGATTCTGTGACAGCGCAAGAGAAGCAGACCTTGTTGTCGCACCTGAACCGTGAACACGGCTCGGCGCCCGACAAGTTAACGCTGCAGCGCAAAACGCGCAGCACGTTGAATATTCCAGGTACCGGTGGAAAGAGTAAATCGGTACAAATCGAAGTCCGCAAGAAACGCACCTTTGTGAAACGCGATCCGCAAGAGGCAGAACGCCTTGCCGCGGAAGAGCAGGCGCAGCGTGAAGCGGAAGAGCAAGCCCATCGTGAGGCAGAAGAAACTGCCAAGCGAGAGGCGCAATTAAAAGCTGAACGTGAGGCCGCAGAACAAGCTAAACGTGAAGTCGCTGAGAAAGCGAAACGTGAAGCCGCGGAAAAAGACAAAGTGAGCAATCAACAAACCGACGATATGACCAAAACCGCCCAGGCTGAAAAGATCCGCCGTGAAAACGAAGCAGCAGAGCTGAAGCGTAAATCGGAAGAAGAAGCGCGTCGTAAGCTTGAAGAAGAAGCGCGTCGTGTTGCGGAAGATGCCCGCCGCATGGCCGAAGAAAATGAGAAAAATGGTGTGAATGCTGAGCCGACTGAAGACACCAGCGATTACCACGTGACCACGTCCCAGCATGCTCGTCAGGCTGAAGACGACAACGATCGCGAAGTTGAAGGCGGTCGTGGCCGTGGCCGTAACGCCAAAGCCGCACGTCCTCAGAAGAAAGGTAACAAGCACGCAGAATCCAAAGCCGACCGTGAAGAGGCTCGTGCAGCCGTTCGTGGCGGTAAAGGTGGTAAGCGTAAAGGTTCTTCTCTGCAACAGGGCTTCCAGAAGCCTGCGCAGGCTGTAAACCGTGACGTTATCATTGGTGAAACCATCACCGTGGGTGACCTGGCCAACAAAATGGCCGTCAAAGGTTCTCAGGTCATCAAAGCAATGATGAAGCTGGGCGCAATGGCGACCATCAACCAGGTCATCGACCAGGAAACCGCACAGCTGGTTGCCGAAGAGATGGGCCACAAAGTTATCCTGCGTCGTGAAAACGAGCTGGAAGAAGCGGTAATGAGCGACCGTGATACTGGCGCTGCGGCAGAAGCCCGTGCACCGGTTGTGACCATTATGGGTCACGTTGACCACGGTAAAACCTCTCTGCTGGACTACATTCGTTCAACGAAAGTGGCATCCGGTGAAGCGGGCGGTATTACCCAGCACATTGGTGCATATCACGTTGAAACTGAAAACGGGATGATCACCTTCCTGGATACCCCGGGTCACGCCGCGTTTACCTCCATGCGTGCTCGTGGTGCTCAGGCAACGGATATCGTTGTTCTGGTTGTTGCTGCCGATGATGGCGTGATGCCGCAAACTATCGAAGCTATCCAGCACGCGAAAGCAGCGCAGGTTCCGGTCGTTGTTGCAGTGAACAAAATCGACAAACCAGAAGCTGACATGGATCGTGTTAAAAACGAACTGTCTCAGTATGGCGTTATGCCGGAAGAGTGGGGCGGCGAATCTCAGTTCATCCCTGTATCTGCGAAAGCCGGTACCGGTATCGACGATCTGCTGAACGCCATCCTGCTGCAGGCTGAAGTTCTGGAGCTGAAGGCCGTGCGTAATGGTATGGCAAGCGGTGCGGTTATCGAATCCTTCCTGGATAAAGGTCGTGGTCCGGTTGCTACCGTTCTGGTACGTGAAGGTACCCTGAACAAAGGCGATATCGTTCTGTGTGGCTTCGAATATGGTCGCGTTCGTGCAATGCGTAACGAACTGGGTCAGGAAGTTCTGGAAGCCGGTCCGTCCATTCCGGTGGAAATCCTCGGTCTGTCCGGTGTTCCGGCTGCCGGTGACGAAGTGACCGTTGTTCGTGACGAGAAAAAAGCGCGTGAAGTTGCGCTGTATCGTCAGGGCAAATTCCGCGAAGTCAAACTGGCACGTCAGCAGAAGTCTAAGCTTGAGAACATGTTTGCTAACATGACTGAAGGCGAAGTTCACGAAGTGAACGTAGTACTGAAAGCGGACGTTCAGGGTTCTGTGGAAGCGATCTCTGACTCTTTACTGAAACTGTCTACCGACGAAGTGAAAGTGAAGATCATTGGTTCTGGTGTCGGTGGTATTACCGAAACCGACGCGACTCTGGCTGCGGCATCCAACGCCATCCTGGTGGGCTTCAACGTACGTGCTGATGCCTCTGCACGTAAAGTTATCGAAGCAGAAAGCCTGGATCTGCGTTACTACTCCGTCATCTATAACCTGATCGACGAAGTGAAAGCAGCAATGAGCGGCATGCTGTCTCCGGAACTGAAACAGCAGATCATTGGTCTGGCTGAAGTGCGTGATGTGTTCAAATCGCCGAAATTTGGCGCCATCGCGGGCTGTATGGTTACCGAAGGTATCATCAAGCGTCATAACCCAATCCGCGTTCTGCGTGACAACGTGGTTATCTATGAAGGCGAGCTGGAATCCCTGCGCCGCTTCAAAGATGACGTTAACGAAGTCCGTAACGGCATGGAATGTGGTATCGGTGTTAAGAACTACAACGACGTTCGCGTTGGCGATATGATCGAAGTATTCGAAATCATTGAAATCCAACGTACTATCGCTTAATTGCTGATGGTAGGCCGGGTTAGCACAGCGCCACCCGGCACGCATTCTAAAAAGGGGCTAAGGCCCCTTTTTTGTCTTTATCTGGAGAATCTATTATGGCGAAAGAATTCGGTCGCCCGCAGCGTGTGGCTCAGGAGATGCAAAAAGAAATTGCTATCATCCTGCAGCGTGAAATTAAAGACCCGCGTCTGGGTATGATGACGACAGTCTCTGGCGTCGAAATGTCCCGCGATCTGGCTTATGCCAAAGTGTTTGTGACCTTTCTGAACGACAAAGACGAAGCCGCGGTTAAAGCGGGTATCAAAGCGTTACAGGAAGCATCTGGCTTTATCCGTTCTCTGCTGGGTAAAGCGATGCGTCTGCGCATCGTGCCGGAACTGACCTTCTTCTACGACAACTCACTGGTCGAAGGGATGCGCATGTCCAACCTGGTGACCAGCGTGGTGAAACATGACGATGAACGTCGTGTGAACCCGGACGACAGCAAGGAGGACTAATGAGTCGTCCTCGTCGTCGCGGTCGTGATGTGCACGGCGTACTGCTGCTGGACAAGCCTCAGGGCGCCTCCAGCAACGATGTACTGCAAAAAGTAAAACGTATTTATAACGCGAACCGGGCAGGGCACACCGGTGCGCTGGATCCGCTGGCAACCGGCATGCTGCCGGTTTGCCTTGGCGAAGCCACCAAGTTCTCTCAGTACCTGCTGGATTCCGATAAGCGCTATCGCGTGATTGCCAAACTCGGGCAGCGCACCGATACCTCCGACGCCGATGGTCAGGTGGTAGAAGAACGCCCGCTCACCTTTAACGATGAACAGCTGGCGGCAGCGCTGGACAGTTTCCGTGGTGAAACCCAGCAGGTGCCGTCGATGTACTCGGCGCTGAAGTACCAGGGGAAAAAGCTGTACGAATATGCCCGTCAGGGCATTGACGTGCCGCGCGAAGCCCGCCCGATTACCGTCTACGAACTGCTGTTTATTCGTCATGAAGGTGACGAGCTGGAGCTGGAAATTCACTGCTCAAAAGGCACCTATATTCGTACGATTATCGACGATTTAGGCGAGAAGCTGGGCTGCGGCGCGCACGTGATTTTCCTGCGTCGCCTGGCCGTCAGCAAATATCCGGTTGAGCGGATGGTGACGCTGGAACAGCTTCAGGCGCTGGTTGAACAGGCCGCCGCGCAGGATATCCCTGCCGCAGACCTTCTTGACCCGCTGCTAATGCCGATGGACAGTCCGGCATCGGATTATCCGGTGGTTAATATTCCAGAAACATCGGCCGTTTACTTTAAGAACGGTAACCCGGTTCGCACATCAGGCGTGCCGTTCCAGGGGCTGGTTCGGGTCACCGAAGGTGAAGCCGGGACGTTTCTCGGGATGGGTGAGATTGACGATGAAGGCCGCGTGGCGCCACGTCGCCTGGTTGTTGAATACCCAGCTTGAGGGCTGTTCTTGCGATAAAAGCCGGCTGCGAGTAGAATATCGCCGCTTAACGTCCGCAAAAGTGTTTTAACATTTTCGGGCGTTACATCGGGGGTCGCTGAATTAGAGATCGGCACCCTTTCTTTCTTTTCAATTTGGAGTTTTAAAATGTCTCTAAGCGTTGAAGCTAAAGCAAAAATCGTTTCTGAGTTTGGTCGTGGCGAAAACGACAGCGGTTCTACCGAAGTTCAGGTTGCACTGCTGACTGCACAGATTAACCATCTGCAGGGTCACTTCTCCGAGCATAAAAAAGATCACCACAGCCGTCGTGGTCTGCTGCGCATGGTTTCCCAGCGTCGTAAACTGCTCGACTACCTGAAACGTAAAGATGTTGCACGTTACTCTGCGCTGATCGAGCGTCTGGGTCTGCGTCGCTAATTCTGCGAGTTTCAGAAGAAGGGGCCTCAGGGCCCCTTTTTTCGACCGGGCGGCAGCAATTCACTAAAAACTCATGTATTGTTGCTATTAATGATCTTTGTGCAGAGGTTCGCGCGGCTAATGAGAGGCTTGACCTGTAGAGACGGGTAAAGGTTGTCATTAGTCGCGAGGATGCAAAAGATCGGGTCAACGATGCTATGTCGTGGATATAGCGTCACCAATTGATATAAAGGATAGAATCTTGCTAAATCCGATCGTTCGTAAATTCCAGTACGGCCAACATACCGTCACCCTGGAAACCGGCATGATGGCTCGTCAGGCCAGTGCCGCTGTCATGGTGAGCATGGATGACACTGCGGTATTCGTTACCGTTGTTGGTCAGAAAAAAGCTAAACCAGGTCAGGACTTCTTCCCGCTGACCGTTAACTACCAGGAACGTACCTACGCAGCCGGTAAAATCCCGGGTGGCTTCTTCCGTCGTGAAGGCCGTCCGAGCGAAGGCGAAACCCTGATCGCGCGTCTGATTGACCGCCCGGTTCGTCCGCTGTTCCCGGAAGGCTTCGTCAACGAAGTTCAGGTTATTGCTACCGTTGTTTCCGTTAACCCACAGGTTAACCCGGATATCGTCGCCATGATTGGTGCTTCCGCGGCTCTGTCCCTGTCTGGTATCCCATTCAACGGTCCTATCGGTTCCGCACGTGTTGGCTACATCAACGACCAGTACGTACTGAACCCGACTCAGGATGAGCTGAAAGAAAGTAAACTCGACCTGGTTGTTGCCGGTACCGAAGCCGCCGTACTGATGGTGGAATCCGAAGCAGAACTGCTGAGCGAAGACCAGATGCTGGGCGCCGTGGTCTTTGGCCATGAGCAGCAGCAGATTGTTATTCAGACCATCAACGACCTGGTGAAAGAAGCGGGCAAACCGCGTTGGGACTGGCAGCCTGAAGCCGTCAACGAAGCGCTGAACGCACGCGTTGCCGCACTGGCTGAAGCTCGTCTGAGCGACGCTTACCGTATCACCGACAAGCAAGAGCGTTACGCGCAGATTGACGCGATCAAAGCTGAAGTCATCGCTACGCTGGTTGCAGAAGACGAAACCCTGGACGCTAACGAACTGGGTGAAATCCTGCACGCTATCGAGAAAAATGCCGTTCGTAGCCGCGTACTGGCAGGCGAACCGCGTATCGATGGTCGTGAAAAAGATATGATCCGTGGTCTGGACGTTCGTACTGGCGTTCTGCCGCGTACTCACGGTTCTGCACTGTTCACCCGTGGCGAAACGCAGGCGCTGGTTACCGCGACCCTGGGTACTGCACGTGATGCACAGAACATTGATGAACTGATGGGCGAGCGTACTGACTCCTTCCTGTTCCACTACAACTTCCCTCCGTACTCCGTTGGTGAGACCGGCATGGTAGGTTCACCGAAGCGTCGTGAAATCGGTCACGGTCGTCTGGCTAAGCGCGGCGTGCTGGCCGTTATGCCGACCACTGAAGAATTCCCGTACACCGTACGTGTGGTTTCTGAAATCACCGAATCTAACGGTTCTTCTTCTATGGCTTCCGTGTGTGGTGCTTCTCTGGCGCTGATGGATGCTGGCGTGCCGGTGAAAGCCGCCGTTGCTGGTATCGCAATGGGCCTGGTGAAAGAAGGCGACAACTACGTTGTTCTGTCTGACATTCTGGGTGACGAAGACCACCTGGGTGATATGGACTTCAAAGTAGCGGGTTCCCGCGACGGTATCTCTGCACTGCAGATGGATATCAAAATTGAAGGTATCACCAAAGAGATCATGCAGGTTGCGCTGAACCAGGCTAAAGGTGCACGTCTGCACATCCTGGGCGTTATGGAGCAGGCGATTAACGCGCCGCGCGGCGATATCTCTGAATTCGCACCGCGTATCCATACCATCAAGATCAGCCCGGACAAGATCAAAGACGTTATCGGTAAAGGCGGTTCCGTCATCCGTGCGCTGACCGAAGAAACCGGCACCACCATCGAAATCGAAGATGACGGTACCGTGAAAATCGCAGCAACTGATGGTGACAAAGCACAGCACGCTATCCGTCGTATCGAAGAGATTACTGCTGAGATCGAAGTGGGCCGCGTCTACAATGGTAAAGTGACCCGTATCGTAGACTTTGGCGCATTCGTTGCCATTGGCGGCGGTAAAGAAGGTCTGGTTCATATCTCTCAGATCGCCGACAAGCGCGTTGAGAAAGTGACCGATTACCTGCAGATGGGTCAGGAAGTACCGGTTAAGGTACTGGAAGTTGACCGCCAGGGCCGCGTTCGTCTGAGCATTAAAGAAGCAGCTGAACAAACTCAGCCTGCCGCTGCACCGGAAGCTCCGGCTGCTGAGCAGGGCGAGTAAGATTGCCGTTTGCCCTCCGCTCTGGCGGAGGGCTTATTACGGGCAGGACGCCTTGTTTGCAGTCGGGGAACTGGACGTTCATCCAATCGTTGTCTTCGGGAGTGGGAAATGAAGCCTTTTTTGCGCTGGTGTTTCGTGGCGACAGCTCTCACGCTGGCAGGATGCAGCAACTCTGCCTGGCGTAAGGACGCAGTCCTCGCGGTGCCATTGCAACCGACTTTGCAGCAAGAAGTGATTCTGGCGCGCATGGAACAAATTCTTGCCAGTCGGGCTTTAACCGATGACGAACGCGCACAGCTTTTATATGAGCGCGGAGTGTTGTATGATAGTCTCGGTCTGAGGGCATTAGCGCGAAATGATTTTTCACAAGCGCTGGCAATCCGACCAGATATGCCTGAAGTATTCAATTACTTAGGCATTTATTTAACGCAGGCAGGCAATTTTGATGCTGCCTATGAAGCGTTTGATTCTGTACTTGAGCTTGATCCAACTTACAACTACGCGCACTTAAATCGCGGCATCGCTCTGTATTACGGCGGTCGTGCTAAGTTAGCGCAAGATGATCTGCTGGCGTTTTATCAAGACGATCCCAATGATCCTTTCCGTAGTCTGTGGCTTTATCTCGCCGAGCGCAAACTCGACGAGAAGCAGGCACTTGAAGCACTGAAACAGCGCTTCGACAAATCGGATAAAGAACAATGGGGATGGAACATTGTCGAGTTCTACCTTAACGATATTAGCGAAAAAACGCTGATGGATCGTTTGAAGGCAGACGCAACGGATAACACCTCGCTCGCTGAGCATCTCAGTGAAACCAACTTCTATTTAGGTAAGTACTACCTAAGTCTGGGGGACAGGGACAGCGCTACGGCACTGTTCAAACTGGCGGTCGCAAACAACGTCCACAACTACGTTGAGCACCGATACGCATTGTTGGAATTATCGCTCTTGGGCCAGGAGCAAGATGACCTGGCAGAATCGGACCAGCAATAGCTGACGAACACACATCAGCCCATTTTTTGTTTGCCATCACCTTAGCGGGTGAGGGCGTTGTTGTTCGTTAATACACCTACTTTGAGCCGGTTCACACTTTTCAATGAAAATTACTCTAAATTTTCACGTTGAGTTATGTAGACTGGCCGCCATTAATTTTGAGGCACACGTACTACATGGCTGAATTCGAAACCACTTTTGCAGATCTGGGCCTGAAGGCTCCTATCCTTGAAGCCCTTAACGATCTGGGTTACGAAAAACCATCTCCGATCCAGGCTGAGTGCATTCCGCATCTGCTGGGCGGCCGCGACGTTCTGGGTATGGCCCAGACCGGTAGCGGTAAAACTGCAGCGTTCTCTTTACCGCTGCTGAACAATCTTGATCCTGAGCTCAAAGCACCGCAAATTCTGGTGCTGGCGCCGACCCGCGAACTGGCGGTACAGGTTGCTGAAGCGATGACGGAATTCTCTAAACATATGCGCGGCGTAAACGTGGTAGCCCTTTACGGCGGCCAGCGTTATGACGTGCAGCTGCGTGCTCTGCGCCAGGGACCACAGATCGTCGTCGGTACCCCGGGTCGTCTGCTGGACCACCTGAAACGCGGTACGCTGGATCTCTCTAAACTGAGCGGTCTGGTGCTGGATGAAGCTGACGAAATGCTGCGCATGGGCTTCATCGAAGACGTAGAAACTATTATGGCTCAGATCCCAGAAGGTCATCAGACCGCTCTGTTCTCTGCCACTATGCCGGAAGCGATCCGTCGTATTACCCGCCGCTTTATGAAAGAGCCGCAGGAAGTGCGCATCCAGTCCAGCGTAACGACTCGCCCGGACATCAGCCAGAGTTACTGGACTGCTTACGGCATGCGTAAAAACGAAGCGCTGGTGCGTTTCCTGGAAGCGGAAGATTTTGATGCGGCGATTATCTTCGTTCGTACCAAAAATGCGACCCTGGAAGTGGCAGAAGCGCTGGAGCGTAGCGGTTATAACAGCGCCGCGCTGAACGGCGACATGAACCAGTCCCTGCGTGAGCAGACTCTGGAGCGTCTGAAAGATGGTCGTCTGGACATCCTGATTGCAACCGACGTTGCGGCTCGTGGCCTCGACGTTGAGCGTATCAGCCTGGTTGTTAACTACGACATCCCGATGGACTCAGAATCTTACGTTCACCGTATCGGCCGTACCGGTCGTGCGGGTCGTGCTGGTCGTGCGCTGCTGTTCGTTGAGAACCGTGAACGCCGCCTGCTGCGTAACATCGAACGCACCATGAAGCTGACGATTCCAGAAGTAGAACTGCCGAACGCAGAGCTGCTGGGCAAACGCCGTCTGGAAAAATTCGCCGCGAAAATTCAGCAGCAGCTGGAAAGCAGCGATCTGGATCAGTACCGTGCGCTGCTGGCGAACATCAAGCCATCCGCTGAAGGTGAAGAACTGGATATCGAAACTCTGGCCGCAGCACTGCTGAAAATGGCTCAGGGTGAGCGTCCGCTGATTCTGCCGCCGGATGCACCGATGCGTCCTAAGCGTGAGTTCCGCGATCGCGACGATCGTTTCGAGCGTCGTAACGATCGTAATGACCGTGGCCCGCGTGGCGACCGTCCGGAACGTGGTGGTGAAGATCGTCCTAAGCGCGAGCGTCGTGACGTGGGTGATATGGAACTGTATCGCATTGAAGTGGGCCGTGATGATGGCGTTGAAGTTCGTCACATCGTTGGCGCTATCGCTAACGAAGGCGACATCAGCAGCCGTTACATCGGTAACATCAAGCTGTTTGGTACCCACTCCACTATCGAACTGCCGAAAGGCATGCCGGGCGAAGTTCTGCAGCACTTTACTCGTACCCGCATCCTGAACAAGCCGATGAACATGCAGCTGCTGGGCGATGCTCAGCCGCGTCCGGACCGTGGCGGCGAGCGTCGTGGCGGTGGTGAACGTCGCGAAGGCGGTCGTGCATTCGGTGGCGAACGTCGTGAAGGCGGCCGTAATTTCAGCGGTGAGCGTCGCGAAGGTGGCCGTGGTGATGGTCGTCGTTTCAGCGGCGAACGTCGTGAAGGTCGTGCACCGCGTCGTGATGATGCAGCTGCACCGCGCCGTGAAGATTCCGCTGGTCGTCGTCGTTTCGGTGGCGATGCGTAATTAGCGCACTCCGCTAGCGTAAAGTAAATGATACAGCCCCGATCGTAATGATTGGGGCTTTTTTTATTCCTTTTGTACTCGTGTACTGGTACAGTGCTTCGCGTTAATAACCAAAAGCATGATTGACTGGAGATTGCGTTAAATGGCGACACTTACCACTACGGCAACCCGACCGTCCCTGTTTGGCGGCGTGGTGATTATCGGCGGGACCATTATTGGCGCGGGCATGTTTTCGCTGCCGGTGGTCATGTCCGGTGCGTGGTTCTTCTGGTCGCTGGCAGCTCTGGTCTTTACCTGGTTTTGTATGCTGCACTCCGGGCTGATGATTCTGGAAGCAAACCTGAACTACCGCATTGGTTCCAGTTTTGACACCATCACCAAAGACCTGCTCGGCAAAGGCTGGAACCTGATTAATGGGCTTTCCATTGCCTTCGTCCTTTATATCCTGACCTACGCCTACATTTCGGCCAGCGGTTCGATCCTGCACCATACGTTCTCCGAGCTTTCGCTAAACGTGCCGGCACGGGCGGCAGGCTTTGGGTTTGCAGTGCTGGTCGCCTTTATCGTCTGGTTGAGTACCAAAGCGGTGAGCCGGATGACGGCGATTGTACTGGGCGCAAAAGTCATCACCTTTTTCCTGACCTTTGGAAGCCTGCTGGGACATGTTGAACCGACGACGTTGTTTAATGTTGCCGAAAAAAATGCCTCCTACACGCCGTATCTGCTGATGACGCTGCCGTTTTGCCTGGCTTCTTTTGGCTACCACGGTAATGTGCCTAGCCTGATGAAGTATTACGGCAAGGATCCGCGCACCATCGTCCGTTGCCTGGTGTACGGCACGCTGCTGGCGCTGGGGCTGTATGTCATCTGGTTGCTGGTGACAATGGGCAATATTCCACGTCCGGAGTTTGTCGGTATTGCTCAGAAGGGCGGTAACATTGACGTGTTGGTGCAGGCGCTGAGCGGCGTACTCAACAGCCGTAGTCTGGACCTGCTGCTGGTCGTGTTTTCAAACTTCGCGGTTGCCAGCTCGTTCCTTGGAGTGACTCTGGGCCTGTTTGACTATCTGGCCGATCTGTTTGGTTTTGATGATTCTGCGCTGGGGCGTTTTAAAACGGCGCTGCTGACCTTTGTTCCACCGGTGATTGGCGGCCTGCTTCAGCCCGATGGTTTTCTATATGCCATCGGCTATGCCGGGTTAGCGGCGACCATCTGGGCGGCGATTGTGCCGGCGCTACTGGCCCGCGCTTCACGCAAGCGCTTCGGTAGCCCACAGTTTCGCGTCTGGGGTGGAATGCCGATGATTGTGCTAATTCTGCTGTTTGGTGCCGGAAACGTGGTGGTCCATTTCTTATCGAGCTTTAACGTCCTGCCAGTTTATCAATAATTTCAACGCTTCCCGGGTGGTATGACTGCCAGCCGGGAAGCGCAAACCGACGTTAACCCAGCAATTCCTCTTTCACCTGCATCGCTAACTCAAACGAATGCAGCCGTGCCTGATGATCGAAGATCTGGCCGTTCACCATTAGCTCATCGGCCTGGGTATCACGCAGTATAGATTCCAGCCCATGGCGAATCTTCGTTTTATCCCCGACCAGCGACATGCTCAGCGCCTGCTGCACGCCGTACTGCTCAGACGCGGACCACAGCTGGTGCATATTCTCCACCGGCGGCGGTAGCTGGCCGGTTTCGCCGCGGCGCAGTTTCACAAACGCCTGCTGCATCGAGGTAAACAGGAATTCCGCATCACGGTTGCTGTCGGCAGCAATGATATTAATGCACACCATGGCATACGGCTGTGCTAACCGCGCTGACGGTTTGAATTGCGTCCGGTAGAGATGCAGGGCCTGCAACAGCATGTCCGGCGCGAAGTGTGAGGCGAAGGCAAAAGGCAGCCCAAGCTGCGCCGCCAGCTGGGCGCTGTACAGGCTTGAACCGAGCAGCCACACCGGGATCTTTTCCCCGTAGCCGGGCACCGGGCGCACGTGCGGATTAGGATCGCGGGCATCAAACCAGTCCACCAGTTCGGCAACGTCGCGCGGGAAATTGTCGACATCTCCGCTCATATGGCGGCGCAACGCGCGCATTGTCGGCTGGTCACTGCCCGGCGCGCGGCCAAGGCCGAGGTCAATTCGTCCGGGATAGAGCGTATTCAGGGTACCAAACTGCTCGGCAATCACCAGCGGCGCGTGGTTGGGCAGCATGACGCCACCGGAGCCCAGGTGCAGCGTAGTGGTGTTGGCGGCAAGATAGCCGATAAGCACCGACGTTGCTGCGCTGGCGATCCCGACCATATTGTGGTGCTCCGCCAGCCAGTAGCGTTGATAGCCGCGTTTTTCAGCCAGCTGTGCGAGATCCAAAGAGTGGGAAAAGGCTTCTTGTGCAGAAGATCCTTGTGGGATCGGCGCCAGATCGAGCACCGAGAACGGAATAGATTTGTCAGTCATAAAGGCTCACTTTGTTACAGCATCGTCATCAGATTGAAGGTCTTCTTCCAGCCTGGCGCATTCAGCAGGCGCCAGCCAGAAAAGCTGCAGCGTTAATACTGCATGAAAAAACGAGACGTGTTGTTAACAAAGTGAGCTTTTTTCAGGATTGCAGCTCCAGCCCGGCCAGCCGCTTCCAGTAACCGTTACAATCGCTGTTGGCGGTCAGCGGCAGTGGTGAAGTGCCGTTTTCATTGGCGCGGAAGGCATCCAGCATAGCAAAGGTCTCATTGCCAAGCGGCGACAGGCGTACCATATCAACCAGCCCCTGCATCGATGCCAGCTCGTTACCCAGGTTGTACACATAGCCGCTCATGGTCTGGATACCGTTCAGGACGAAGACCTGCTGATTCTCCTGTGACAGCACGCTGCGCCCGTTCGGATACTTAATGCAGCAGGTTTCGCATTCGTCTTTCGGGCGGTCTTCGGAGCGTGCGGTAAAACAGCGGGCAGAGTAGGCCAGCGGCAGATGGCCGTAGCTCAGCACTTCCACTTCAAACCGATCGCGGATCCCCAGCTCTTCACACTGCGCGAGCAGGTTCACCAGCCAGTCGCGGGAAAGCTCAACCGGCATGCACCAGCGCACCATCCCCTGTTTCTGTAGTAAACGCAGGGTGACGGCGTTATAGCAGTTGAGCGCATGACCGGCGACAAACGGCAGTCGACGCTCGGCACACATATTCACCACGCCGAGGTCGCTGGCTTCGATCAGAAATTCGCCGTTATCGACATAGCGTTTCAGCTCGCCTAGCTCCGAGGAGGCCTGTACAAGCGCGAGAGTGGAGAGCACCACCTGCTTGCCGCTGCCGGCGAGGGCTTTTGCCATCTCCAGCCAGTCACCCACTTTGGTGGCACGACGTTTACTGCATACCGCTTCGCCCAGATAGATGGTATCGGCGCTGGAGTTGGCTGCCTGCTGGTAAAAATCGTCCAGCGTCTCTTTTGACCAGTAGTAAAGCACCGGCCCTAACGAATATTTCATCACGTTTCTCACTGCCATTTACGGTGGTAGGCGCCAAGAGTGGTTTGCGTCCCTTCAGACATTGCGCCGAGCGTCTCCATCCACGCGGACTGCGGGACAAAGTGCTGGGGATCGGCTTTGCAGCGATCGATCGCCTGGCGCCAGACTTTCGCGACCTGGGTGACGTAGGCGGGGCTGCGCTGACGGCCTTCAATTTTCACCGACGCAATATTCGCCGCCATCAGTTCCGGCAGCAGCTCCAGCGTATTCAGGCTGGTTGGCTCTTCGAGCGCATGATAGCGCTCGCCATCCACCAGATAGCGGCCTTTGCACAGTGTCGGATAGCCGGCGTTTTCGCCATCCTGATAACGGTCAATCAGAACTTCGTTCAGGCGTGACTCCAGCCCCTGAGGCGTTTGTTGCCAGCGAACAAAGCGCGCAGGTGAACAGGCGCCGACGGTATTTGGCGATTCGCCAGTCAGATAAGAGGAGAGATAGCAACGGCCTTCCGCCATGATACACAGGCTACCGAAGGCGAAAACCTCCAGCGGAACCGGCGTGGTGCGCGCCAGTTGCTTCACCTGATGAATCGAGAGCACCCGTGGCAATACCACCCGGGCGACGTCGAAATTACGGTGATAGAAACGCACCGCCTCTTCATTAGTGGCTGAGGCCTGCACCGAAACGTGGCGCTCAATGTGCGGATAGCGCTCGGCGGCGTACTCCAGCATGGCGATGTCGGCCAGAATTAAGGCATCGGCACCCAACTGTGCTGCCATGTCTACCGCACGTTGCCAACGGATGTAACCGTCAGGGTGCGCAAAGGTATTGATCGCAATATGCAGTTTACGACGATGCTGATGAACAAAGCTGACGGCTTCCTGCAGTTTCTTTTCGGTGAAATTCAGACCGGCAAAGTGGCGGGCGTTGGTGTCATCTTTCAGCCCTATATAGACGGCATCGGCGCCGTTTTCGATGGCCGCCTTAAGTGCCGGAAGATTACCGGCTGGGCAGAGCAGCTCCATAATTTTTCCTGGAAAAATGCGGCCCGGAGGGACGCTAATTAGGGTTAATGAGCAGGGATTTTAGTTAACCTTCTGGTGACAATTCTTGATTTGAGGCAGTTAAAAGCGTATTGACGGATTCAATAATAGGAACCTGTCGACGCGATTTTGTTGATTTACGCCGCTATGTCGTTTATTTGATATGGCACAATAGTGAAACTATTGCTTTCATGGAGTAAGGCTTGTGTTGGATAAATTGCGTTCCCGGCTGGTCCACTTTGGCCCGTCTTTACTGAGCGTGCCGGTTAAGCTGGCGCCTTTTGCCCTCAAGCGCCAGGTGCTGGAGCAGGTGTTAAGCTGGCAGTTCCGTCAGGCACTGGAAGATGGCGAGCTGGATTTTCTCGAAGGCCGTTGGTTAAGTATTAATGTGCGTGATATCGGTCTGCTGTGGTATACCTCGGTGAGCGAAGGACGGCTGGTCGTTAGCTCAATGGCGCAGGCCGACGTGAGCTTCAGCGCCGATGCCAGCGATCTGCTGATGATTGCCGCGCGTAAACAGGATCCGGATACGCTGTTTTTCCAGCGTCGGCTGGTGATTGAAGGCGATACCGAGCTGGGGCTGTATGTAAAAAACCTGATGGATGCCATCGAGCTGGAGCAGATGCCGAAAGCGCTACGCGTGATGCTGCTGCAAATGGCGGACTTTGTTGAAGCCGGGCTAAGCAGCCCGCAGAAACCTGAACAGACATCGGTAGGTGAGGCATGCTGATTCGAGTTGAAATTGGGATTGATGCACCGGGAATCGACGCCTTATTGCGTCGTACGTTTGGCAATGAGGCTGAAGCACAGCTGGTGCACGATTTACGTGAAGACGGCCTGATCACGCTCGGCGTGGTCGCGACCGACGACGAAGGGCAGATTATCGGCTATGTTGCCTTCAGCCCGGTCTCTGTCGAAGGCGAAGAGCTGCAATGGGTTGGTCTGGCCCCGCTGGCGGTGGACGAAAACTACCGCGGGCAGGGTATCGGCAGCCAGCTGGTTTACGAAGGGCTGGATTCCCTGAATGAATTTAGCTATGCCGCTGTCGTCACTTTAGGTGACCCGGCCTTCTACGGCCGCCTGGGCTTTGAGTCGGCAGCCCGTTTCGATCTGCGCTGCCGCTGGCCAGATACCGCCGAGGCTTTTCAGGTTCGTCCTCTGGCCGAAGACGCGCTGGAAGGCGTGCATGGCCTGGTGGAGTACAGCGACCACTTCAACCGCTTCTGAGGCTCTCCAGCAAGGTCTCGAAAGAACCATCACCGGCAACGAGGCGCTCTTTCTGGCGCTTCGTTAGCTGCTTGATGCGGTACTCGAGCCGTAGTGCAAGTGAGTGTTCACCAACTTCCTGGCTAAACGCCAGCTGCAGCACACCTTTTCCCCGTAACGCTTTCGCCCCCTTACCCTCCTGATGCTGGCAAAAACGACGTGAGACATCGGTCGTAATCCCGGTATAGAGGCGATTATCGGCGGTACGTATCAAATAAAGAAACCAGAGCACGGTAGCAAGATCGGTATGTTAAGGTGGATGCACCATAGCATACTGGAGAGTAAAGATGGATACGCTTGCTGCGATCGGCCGCTGGCTGAGCAAACAGCACGTTATTACCTGGTGTGTTGCCAGCGAGGGCGAATTGTGGTGCGCCAACGCGTTTTATGTGTATGACCCGCAACGCGTCGCCTTTTATCTCCTCAGCGATGACAACACCCGACACGGGCGGATGAGCGGCCCTCGCGCGCAGGTTGCCGGTACCGTGAATGGCCAGCCGAAAACCGTCGCTCTGATCCGTGGCGTCCAGTTTAAAGGTGAAATCCGCCGCCTTTCTGGCGACGAGGAAGCGGCGATGCGCAAGCGCTATGTCAGCCGTTTTCCGGTGGCCAGGATGCTGCCAGCGCCAGTCTGGGAAATCCGTCCTGATGAACTTAAATTTACCGATAATACCCTGGGCTTTGGCACCAAACTGCACTGGCTACGCGATGCCGAAGGCGCGTAAAACCCGGCAGGCGTGCAGAATCTCATACTGACTGCATACTGTGGAGAGTGCGGTTGCCGCCGCGGTAGAGTGATTTTTTCTGGAGGTAGGATGAGTCGGGTCTTGATTACCGGGGCGACCGGGTTAGTTGGTGGGCACTTACTTCGAATGCTGATGCAGACGCCGGGCATCACGGCGATCGCCGCAGCAACCCGCCGCCCGCTGGCGGATGCCGCAGGGGTGTTCAATCCTCACGACCCGCAGCTGAGCGATGCGCTGGCGCAGGTGGTCGATCCGATTGATATCGTGTTCTGCTGTCTGGGTACCACGCGGCGGGATGCGGGCAGCAAAGCCGCATTTGTTCAGGCGGACTACACGCTGGTGGTGGATACCGCGTTGACGGGCCTGCGCCTCGGCGCGAAGCATATGCTGGTGGTCAGCGCGATGGGTGCCGATGCGCATTCGATGTTTTTCTACAACCGGGTAAAAGGTGAGATGGAAGCGGCGTTGCGCGCGCAGCCGTGGCAGCAACTGACAATCCTGCGCCCCTCGATGCTGCTTGGGGAACGCGAAAAAACCCGGGCCAACGAAGCGCTGCTGGCGCCGTTGTTCAGCCTGTTGCCGGGGAACTGGAAATCAATCCGCGCCAGGGATGTGGCCCAGGTGATGCTGAGCGAAGCGCTTGCGCCCGCGCAGCAGGGTGTTACGATTCTGCCCTCGGCAAAACTGCGTGAAATTGCGGCCAGCGAAGCGTAGTATTCTGCGCTTCACGTTATCACCACATTTTTCCTGGGGAATGCTATGGCTGGTCAGTCTTCATCTCAGGCGGCAACACCGTTTCAATGGTGGAAACCCGCACTCTTTTTCCTCGTCGCGATCGTGGGTCTGTGGATCGTTAAATGGCAGCCGTACTACGGCAAAGCGTTTACGGCTGCAGAAACCCACAGCATCGGCAAATCTATCCTCGCTCAGGCTGACGCCAACCCGCTGAAAGCGGCATGGGACTATGCGCTGGTCTACTTTTTGGCGGTCTGGAAAGCGGCGGTGCTTGGCGTCCTGCTAGGCTCGTTGATTCAGGTGCTGATCCCGCGCAACTGGCTGCTACGCACGCTGGGGCAAACGCGGTTTCTCGGGACGCTCTCCGGCGCGCTGTTCGCGCTTCCCGGCATGATGTGTACCTGCTGCGCCGCGCCGGTGGCGGCGGGGATGCGTAAGCAACGGGTGTCGATGGGCGGTGCGCTGGCGTTCTGGATGGGCAACCCACTGCTGAACCCGGCGACGCTGGTGTTCATGGGATTTGTGCTGGGCTGGCAGTTTGCGCTGATTCGGCTTGTGGCGGGGCTGGCGACGGTGCTGATTGTGGCGACGCTGGTTCAAAAATGGGTGAAAGAGGCGGCAACAGAGCCTTCAACCGTGCCCGTTATCGACGAGAGCGAACCAGGCCACTTTTTCTCCCGCTGGCTGAGCGCGCTGTGGACGCTGTTCTGGAGCACGATCCCGGTCTATATCCTGGCGGTGCTGGTGCTGGGTGCCGCACGTGTCTGGCTGTTCCCACATGCCGATGGCGTGGTTGGTAACACGCTGTTCTGGGTTATCGCGATGGCAATTGCCGGCTGTCTGTTTGTTATCCCGACGGCGGCAGAGATCCCTATCGTGCAGACCATGATGCTGGCGGGAATGGGGGTTGCACCAGCGCTGGCGCTGCTGATTACCCTGCCTGCGGTCAGCGTGCCGTCGTTGATTATGCTGCATAAGGCATTTCCGGCGAAGGCGCTGTGGTTGACCGGTGGGCTGGTGGCATTGTGCGGTGCGGTAGTTGGGGGAGTCGCTTTAATCTGATGGCCTTCCCGGGAGCGGTGCGTAGCGCCGCCCCGGGGGCCTGAGACTTACTTGATGTAGGTAAAGGCGGTTGTCACGCGAGACACGCCGCTGACCCGGCTGGCGATATCCGCCGCTGCACGACCTTCGCGATCGGTGACCAGCCCCATCAGGAACACTTCGCCATTCTCGGTTGTCACTTTGACGTTCGACGATTTCACTTGATCGGTCCCCAGCAGTTGGGAACGCACTTTGGTGGTAACCCACGTATCGGAAGAGGCGGTGCCTAAGCCAATCGGCTGACCCTGGCGGACTTCGTTAAACACTTCCGTGGTCCCTTCGACACCCATCGCAATTTGTTTCGCGCGTGCGGAAAGGTCTGATGTCGGTGACTGACCGGTCAGCAGGACTTTACCCTGGTAGGCCGTGACGTTAATCCGCGCCTGTTTCTTAATCTGTTCGTCTTTCGATAGCGCGCTGTTGACGCGCAGTTCCAACGTGCTGTCATCAACCTGGGTTCCGACCGTACGCGGGTCCGTGGCGGCTTTGGTGCCGACAGCTGCGGTTCCGACTACCGCTGCGGCAACGCATCCTTGTAGCAGTAGTGCAGACAGAATGATGGCGAGGGGCGAGAGAGCCTTCATGTGTTCTCCTTAATCGTCCTGGTGTGGAAAAAGCGTGTTATCAATCAAATCGCACAGGCAGTTGACGGTGAGCATATGCATCTCCTGAATTCGCGCGCTGCGATGAGAAGGAATGCGGATCTCGACATCCTGCTGGCCCAACAGACCTGCCAGCTCACCACCGTCGTAGCCGGTCAGCGCGACAATAGTCATGTCGCGGGTCACCGCCGCTTCAACGGCTTTCACAATGTCCCGGCTATTGCCGCGCGTGGAGATCGCCAGCAGGACATCGCCTGCGTGACCCAACGCGCGCACCTGCTTGGCATAAATCTCGTCATGCAGGCGATCGTTGGCAATTGCGGTTAAGACCACATTATCGGTATTTAGTGCAATGGCGGGTAAACCAGGGCGCTCTGTTTCAAAACGATTAATCATGCTGGCAGCAAAATGCTGTGCGTTGGCGGCAGAGGTGCCATTGCCACAACAGAGGATTTTGTTGCCATTAAGCAGCGACTGCACAAGCGTCATGGCCGCACGGGAGATGGCATCCGGGAGTGCTTCCGCTGCTGCAATTTGGGTTTGAATGCTTTCAGTGAAGCAGGCTTTAATTCTATCGAGCACGGGATCCCTTAATTCATTTACGCTATTCGCCAAAGGCGTTTTTCAGCCATTGGATGTCGTTTCCGGTGAAGGCTACCACATCGAAACGGCAATCCACAGTGTCAAAGCTCCCATTATGCCGGGAGAGCCACAGACGGGCGGCCTGCAGGAGCTTTTGTTGTTTTCTTTGCGTGACGCTGGCGGCAGCATCACCGTAGCGGGCATTGCGACGATAGCGCACTTCCACAAACACGGTGGTCACACCATCGCGCATGATGAGGTCAATTTCGCCGCCTCGCTCACGGGCGTTGGCGGCGACAAACCGAAGTCCTTGATCTTCCAGCCACCGACGCGCCTGGTTTTCCCAGGCGTCGCCGGTCTGCTTGGTTAGTTGGCTGAGACGACCTGTCCGTGCTGGTACTTGAGCCATGACAATTTCCTGGTGATCACACAGTCAGGCGTGGCCGTCAGATCGCCGGTATTGCCGTTCAGCTCGAAGCCCGGGGTCTGGCGCATCTGGGAGAAATGGTTAGCCAGCGACCAGGCATCCGCCCCCATCGCATACAGGCGAGCCAGCGAATAATCGTTACGTACGGCAGAGAGCGCCTGCTGCATCAGTGCCGGGTTGCTGCCGGCCAGCATCGGGATCTCACTATACTGCAAACCTTCCATCTCCAGACGGAAATCGGGGCCTGCGGTGCCCTGAGCGCTGCGGGAGCTGGCGTACAGGGTGGTGCCGCTTTGGCTGCCGTTGCGCAGAGCAATCATCGGTTTGATGTAGCCAATCTGCTCTGGTGTGGCGAGGATCCAGGTCGCATCAACGCCGCCTGAGCTGCTGACTGGCACATCTTCCGCGCTACCGAGGGTGCTGTCCTGCGCTGACGGCAGCGTTGACACCGGCGTACCGGTCAATGAGATACCGCTGTTCACGCTGGATTTCAGCTCGGCGGTGGAGCCGAAACGCTGCTGTAGGACGGTTCCGCCACCCAGTTTTAGCCATTCGTTAGCGAAAGCGCTTACCACACGATCGCCGAGGGCGCCGCGCGGCGCCAGCAGCAGCGGCGTTTGTTTACCTTGATCGTGGATATGACGCGCCGCATCGCGGGCTTCATCTTCCGGCGACAGCGCGAAGTAGCAGATATTCGCGCGGTTTTCGACTTTCTCCGGCTGGTTCAGCGCCAGCACGTTCAGCGAGGTATTGCTCTTGATAACATCCTCGACGTTATCTTTGAGCAGCGGCCCGACGACGATGGTCGCGCCGTCCTGCTGCACCTGCGCTAACAGCTGGCTCATCGGTTGAGAGCTGGTGTCATAAATTTTCAGTTCTGCCGCCGGGTTGGCCGGGGTCGCCGCCACGCCCTGAACCGCAGGCGTAGTGACCGCGGGTTGTTCGGTTGAGGTGGCGGTGGTATCGCTGGTGGTAGCCGGAGCTGGCGTTGTCGTCGGCGGGGCCTGGTCGGCGGCCGGGGCCTGCACCGGCGCCTGGGTGGTACCGGTGGTGGTCAGGTCGGTTACTTCGGCCTGGGAAGGGCTAACGACGTCGTTGGTTGCGACATTTGCCGCCTGGGCGACCTGCGCAGGAACGGCGCTGCCGGCGACGACAGGCGCGCCATTTTTGGCGGCTTCAAATCCTTGCTGAATGGTACGGCCAAATACGGCGGCCTGGCCGTTTAAGGGCAGCAGCAGGGCAATCTTATTGACCGAGGCCGGCTGATAATTTTGCATATTCACCAGCGCCGTCGGCAGCATTTTGGCGCCTGGGTTCTGCGGATAGCGGGTCTGCCAGTCTTTCACACCGGCTTTGAGCATGGTGGGATCGTTGCGGTTATCAAACCACATACGCTGTAGATCCAGCCACCCTTGCAGGACGTTTTCATCCGCGTTGATCACCAGCGCGTTGGCCTGATCCTGGGTCATGGTGGTGAGCGCTTTCCAGGTGGCATCGATATTCTGCTGCTGCTGTTTCGGCTGAGTCAGCAGCGGCTGCTGGGCAATGAGCGCTCGTAGCAGAGAAATAGACGGGCGGCCCTGGCTGGCATCGATTTGCGCCTGCCAGTAACGCGACTGCTGATGTTGCTCCAGGCTGGCCGGATCAAGCTTATCCAGCAGCGCCTGGGCGCCCTGGAAATCGTTCATCGCCAGTTTTACTTCCACGGCCAGCAGGGACTGCTCCCGGGCCTGTGCGGCGTTGAGATTTGATGGTAGCTGGTTGAACAGGTCAACGGCCTGCTGTTTTTTACCTTCCTGCAGCAGCGCATGAATGGCGAGTAATTGCCAGTTGGTCTTGCTATCATTCGAGCTTTGCTGCATTTGTTGCAGGTAATAACTGGAATCTGCCTGTGCTGTACCCTGTAAAAACGCCGTGCTTTGATCCGGGGTATGGGTGCCGCAGCCAGCAAAGATCAGAGCGGCCAGCAGTACGGGCAGACAACGCGCGGGTTTAGAACGAAGAAATGTTGACGGTACCATATGTATCCAGTGATATTTTTTTGGCTCAATGCTCAATATTAATTCGGCAATACGGACGAGACAATGAAACAACACGAATCAGCAGATAATTCTCAGGGACAGCTCTATATTGTGCCCACTCCGATAGGAAATCTGTCTGATATCACGCAACGTGCTCTGGAGGTGTTGCAAGCTGTTGATTTAATTGCGGCAGAAGACACCCGTCATACCGGTTTGTTGCTCCAGCATTTTGCGATTAACGCCCGTTTATTTGCGCTGCACGACCATAATGAGCAGCAAAAAGCTGAAACACTTCTGGCGAAATTGAAAGACGGACAGAACATTGCGTTGGTTTCGGACGCCGGGACGCCGCTGATCAACGATCCGGGCTATCACCTTGTACGCACCTGCCGCGAAGCAAATATTCGCGTAGTTCCCCTACCGGGGCCGTGTGCGGCAATCGCGGCGTTGAGCGCAGCTGGCTTGCCCTCCGATCGTTTTTGCTACGAAGGCTTCCTGCCCGCCAAATCAAAAGGCCGTCGCGATACGTTGAAGGCGCTGGAAGAAGAACCGCGCACCATTATCTTTTATGAATCAACGCACCGCCTGCTGGAAAGCCTGGAAGATATCTGTACGGTACTGGGCGAATCCCGCTATGTGGTACTGGCGCGCGAGCTGACCAAAACCTGGGAATCGATCCACGGCGCACCCATTGGGGAGCTGCTGGCGTGGGTGAAAGAGGATGAGAACCGTCGTAAAGGCGAAATGGTGCTGATCGTCGAAGGGTTTAAAGTGCAGGAAGAAGCGCTTCCCGCAGATGCGCTGCGTACCCTGGCGTTGCTGCAGGCGGAACTGCCGCTGAAGAAAGCCGCTGCGTTGGCCGCCGAAATTCACGGCGTGAAGAAAAACGCGCTGTATAAGTATGCCCTGGAGCAGCAGGGGTAAAAGAGCGGCCCGGTAAACCGGGCCGGTTCGCTTTTATTTCACCGGTGTTGCTTCAAAGACCAGCGTTTGCAGTGGCTGTAGCGTCACCACGACGGCATCCTGGTAATTCTCCGGAAGCGTTGCGTTGCTGCCATAGACGGCTTTCATCGTGAAATGCGTCGCTTCTCCACGAGGGATTTCAAAGTCCTTCGTCAGATTCAGATAGTAGTTTTGCGGCTTATCAGAAGGGTTACGCAGGCCCAATATGGCCTTGTCTTTGTTCCAGGAAGCCCAGCCGTAGACCTCAAGCGCAGTCGGATCGCCGCCGACCCAGTGGGTGTCTACCAGCACATGCGCGTTTTCACGCGACCATTTTGCGGCTTGTGCCAGCACGTCCCATTTGGCGTTGTTTAACATCGATGGTGTGATGTAAAGCTCCTGTAGCTGGGTACCCGTGGCGAAATAGCTCCATACCTGATCGGCAAAATCGCTGTCCGTTTGCACTTTTTCCAGCCCGTAATAGGCATTCTCCGCACTCACAATTCCATGATACATCAGGGAATTTAGCGGGAATAACGGGCCTTTTCTCACGATTGATCGGTAGGTTTCTGCATCGCGGTAGGTCATCCACTGTTGCACTGCCGTCCCGGGACCATACAGATTGATATCATCTCCCTGGCGCCAGATAGAATCAGCATAAAACAGCCATGATGGGCTGGCATCGGTACCGGTCGTCAGGTTGATAAACAGATTCGGATTGGCGCTGCGCATGTTGTGCAAGAGGGCGATAGAGGCATCAAAGTCGGAAGCGAATGGGCTACCTTTAATATGCGAGTTGGCGTTACCCATCCCGTCCAGTTTGAAGGACGTGATGTGCTCGTTCTTAATCAGACCGGCGATTTGTTCATTGAAGTTTTTGAAGTAGTTCGGCCCGGAGAGTGCCAGTTTGCCGTCAACTGTTTCAAAACCATACTCTTTGGCATGTGAAACGCGAATATCGCGCGGCTTATTGTAGCCGCCCCACGGTGAGAGCCACAAACCGACAGAGCTGTGCATGCTGTCAGCCTTCTCTTTAACCTTGCCGAAACCACCACTGAACGCCGGACCAAATAGCCATCGTCCGGTACGATCGTCCCAGCCGTCATCCAGCAGGAAAGCATCCAGCGGTACGCCGCGACCGGTAATAAACGCTTTATTCCATTCATCCATCCGTCCTAGCACGTCCTGCTCGCTGTAGGTGGTAAAGAAGCCGATATCCATCCAACTGTTGTAGTGCAGATAAGGCTTGTATGGACGTGGACGTACGGCATCAATAAACAGGTTTACGCTGCGGCGGAGCTGGTTGGTTTCCGCTACGGTACCAAACCAGGTGGTGTAGCTGACCGGTGTTTCCGGCTGGATAGGGGTTTTTAGCTCGACGTTAAGGTTCGTGGTGCCTTCATAGGCGTAGGTATTGACGATAGGTTTATCCGGCAGCATGAAAAAGGTATCGGCAATAATCGGCGAGCTATTAATTGCGCCATCTACGTAGGGCGCCTGCGACTGCTTTTTGGTAGGGAAGAAGGTGATTTTCGCGACGTTCTGCGCTTTGCCGACCGCGGCAATAGTGTAATCGATACTGGCATACTTACCCTTCAGCAGGTTCAGCGTCATGGTGACGTTGAAATCAGGATGGGTGTATTCCACCACCAGCGCGTTCTCTTTTTTTTCAACCTGTTTGATTTTGAAGTCAGCGGTATGGATAACGGTCTCATCCGGCAGGGTCAGAAAGAACGGCTCCTGAGGCGAGAGCTGATGGCTGGAATGGGTATCTTTAACGACCACCGCAGAGTTGGCATCATCGAATGAGAAAGCCATATTGTCGTTATTCAGTGCGTAATTTGCCGCCAGGGCACTATGAGAGATAAAGAGAGTGAGCAATGAAACATTGAGCGCTTTGTTCATGGGGCACAGGTCCTTTATTTTTTTGTTTTATCAGAGGTAGCCAGCGTTATCCTGTCGCGAATAACGCTGTGGAACGGATGCGGACAACGGGTATCAGGCTTCAGTAGGCAGCAGCAGGCGGTTTGCCGAACCGCAGACGGTGATTTTGCTTCTGACCACCTCTTTCATGGCGTCCATGCCGACGCGCATGTAATAACGAGGATCGTTGCCCTGCGGGTTGTCGGCGAACCATTTTTTAACCGCTGCGGCAAACGCGATTTTCAGCTCGGTGGCGACGTTGACTTTGCAGACCCCCAGCTCGATGGTGCGGCGAACATAGTCGTCAGGGACATCGCTCGCGCCGTGCAGGACCAGGGGCACGTCAACGACTTCACGAATTTCCCCCAGACGGTGAAAATCAATTTTTGGCGTTTTGGTATACAGTCCGTGCGCGGTGCCGATAGCGACCGCCAGACTATCGACGCCGGTCAGCTCGACAAATCGCCCCGCCTCCTGCGGGTCGGTCAAAAATGCACTTTCTGCATCCACGCTCATATCATCTTCCACCCCGCCCAGGCGACCGAGTTCTGCCTCTACGCTGCAATCGCGCGCGTGACAAAAATCCACGACCGATTTCACCAGCTTTACATTCTCGGCAAACGGGAAGTGGCTACCGTCAATCATCGCGCTGCGCACGCCGGCGTTAACCTTGCGGCGGATATCATCCAGCGTTTCATGGTGATCGAGATGCAGCGCCAGCGGCATCTCATAGCTGGTGGAGTAAGCGCTACACAGCGCGTAGAGCTCTTCCAGCGCGATATGCTTAAAGGTACCCGGCGTGCCGGCAAGGATCACCGGCGATCGCATTTCGCTGCAGACTTCGAGGATCGCCTGGATCGTCTCGGCGTTATGAATGTTAAATGCAGGTACCGCATAGCCTTTTGCCTGGGCATCCAGCAGAAGATATTTCGTAGAAATAATGCTCATGATGCGCTCCTCTCAAGCATTCCAGGGGTGAATGACGACGCCTTGCACCACGCGGTTAACGGTACCGCTGGCGGAAGGCGTATCCGGGGTATTGCCCACGCTGATGGATTGCGCGAGTGCGAACGCCTGGGCATACATCAGGAAGCAGAAAGCCTGCTCGACGTCGATAAAAGTGCGGGAAGGCGGCAGCAGGATGTGTGGGCCTGCTGCGACAGGGTCAGCGGCTTCGTCGGCAATCGCTACCACGCGCATTGCCTGTTTGTCGCGACGCAGTTCAGCCAGCAGGTCGAGATCGTACTGGCGTGTGTATGGATGGCTGGAGACAAATACCACCACCAGCGTTTCGTTATCCACCAGTGATTTCGGCCCGTGACGAAAGCCGGTTGGAGAGTCATAAAATGCCGCCAGCTTACCGGCGGTTAGCTCGAGGACCTTGAGGGCCGATTCGCGCGCTGCGCCCTGTAATCCGCCGCTGCCGAGATAGACGATCCGTTTCCATGGCTCATTGCCAAATACGCCGTCGCTAAACTCGCCGAGCGACGAAAGGATCGTTTGACAACGATCCGCCACGTCGCGGAATGACCTGCTGTTGATCGCATCGGGCGCGAATACCGCAAGGCAGCTTGCCATCATGGTGGTAATACTGCTGGTCATCGCGAAGCCGCGGTCGTGCGTTTCTGCCGGCATCAGTAGCGCAAAGGCGTTGTCGCTGTTTACCGCGTTTTGATACAGGCTGCCGGCTTCATTACAGGTAATCGACAGGTGATAACAGTGCGGGACGAACTGATTGGCCAGTTCTACCGCGGCGACGCTCTCCGGGCTATTGCCAGAGCGGGCGAAGGAGACCAGCAGCAGCGGGTGAGCGGCGTTCAGATAATCCATCGGATTGGTGACCAGGTCGGTCGTTGGCACCGCGCTGATGTTTTTTCCGGTGTGGCGCGATAGCCAGGGCGAAATGATCTCACCGATAAAGGCGGAGGTTCCTGCCCCCGTCAGAACAATCCGCAAGTCGTCTTTTTGCAGCAAGGGCGTGAGGAAGTCGTCGATCGCTGAACGGCGATTGTCGATATTGGCCAGCGAGCGGATCCAACTGGCGGGCTGTTGACGGATTTCGGTTTCTGTCCAGGTGCCGGTCGCGGCGGAGGTAGCGGTATAGGTTTCAGGCATAACTCAGTCCTTAGTCGTGTGAATTCCACATCAGACGCTGGCAAAATTGTCGCTATCTTTCGTTTCGTTTCACTTATTCATGTAAGTAGTTAGATAAAATCTATAGGAAAGAAATCGAAAGTTCAATCAATGCGATGAGAAATAAAACGAAATATGTGAGCAAAACACAATGAATGTGTCTATGTGCATGATAAACAGATATTTAATTGAATTACTGCTGACGGGTCATGCTATGAATGAAAGGAAAAGAAAGGCCTTTCACGTGAAGGCGAAGGCCAACATAACACATAATGAAAGGGCTAAAGGGGGAGAGCCTGGCCCTGAATCCAGATCTGCTGAACGTGCAATCTGTCGTTTAGCGCAATGACATTCGCGTATTTCCCCGTTCGTAACGATCCCAATCTATCGTCGATACCCAGCAGGCGGGCGGGATGCAGAGAAGCCATATGGATGGCATTTTCCGGTGCAGCTCCCGCCAGCTCGACCATGTTGCGAACGGCCGCATCAAGCGAGAGCGTACTGCCTGCCAGGCCACCGGAGACCGTTCGTACGATGCCGCCGCGCATCTCTACCGTTTCGCCACACAGCGAATAGTGGCCATCGGGCATACCGGCTGCCTGCATCGCATCGGTGATCAGAACAGTGCGTTGCCCGGCGCAGCAGCAACACAGACGCATGGCTGCAGGGTGGACATGATGCCCGTCAGCAATAAGCTCCAGCCACGCCTGGGATGTGGTGAGTCCGGCACCGACCATACCCGGCTCCCGGTGATGTAGCCCGCTCATCCCGTTGTAACAGTGCACCAGCCCATCAGCACCGGCAGCGAATGCGGCGCGGGTCTGTTCATAGGTGGCCGCACTATGCCCTAGCATAACGCGAAGACCCTGTTGTTTAAGATGGCGAATGGCCTGCAATGCGCCGGGCTTTTCCGGGGCCAGCGCCACCACTCGCAGGGTTTGTCGTGAGCGTGTCACCAAGGTGTCCAGCTCGGCGATATCCAGCTCGCGGAAAAGCTCCGGGGGATGGGCGCCTTTATTTTGCGGGGTGAAATAGGGCCCTTCCAGATAGCTGCCCAGCACCAGCGCACCGGGACCACCGGAAATCACGCGCCGGGCGATGCGCTCCAGCGCGTCGTGGATAGCCGGCAGCGGTGCGGTAACGGTGGTCGGCAGCCAGGCACCGACCCCCTCGCGCGCTTTATAAATTGCCAGCTTGTCGAGCGCATCCGGCGCGTCGTCCATCACATCAATACCCGCGCCGCCGTGGACATGAATATCGATGTAAGCGGGGCAAAGCAGATCGGCATCGCGAGCGCTCACGCCAGCGGGAACCGGCTCAACCGCGGTAATGACGCCTGCTTCTATACGCAACTGATGATCGGCAAGCCAGCCCTGCTCGGTCAGCAGGCGCCTGGCGCGCAGAAAGTGCGTCATATCCCTTCCTCTACCGGCTTCTCTTCGCGACAGCGCGCGAGTTCGTCGACCAGGCTGGTTAACCCGCGGTGCCCGCACTCCAGCGCCTGCAGACGAAACGCCTCGCTGTTCAAGTCCTCACGTTCCAGCACCATCTCCAGCAGCAGCTGCAGGTTGGTGCCGGTGATCACTTCACTGCCTGGTTTTTGCATTGCCAGCGTTGAGGCGACGCGAAACGGTGTACCACCCAGCAGGTCCGTCAGAAAAACGACATCATCTTCAGCATCCAACTGGTTCACGGCCTGCTCAAGCTGTGAGGTGAGTAGTGCGGTGGTTGAGGTTTCCGGAAAATCGATAGCGATAAACTGTGACTGCTCGCCCAGTATCTGTGTCATCGCCATTGCCATACCGCTGGCAAAGCCTCCATGCCCCGTCAAAATAATACCTAACATCGCATACCTCTTTGTATTTACAGGAAGTGGCAGAATTTACCCACGACACCCAGTACCACGGTGAGCGCGATGAGTCGCAGCGGGCTCCAGCCGCGGCGCACCAGCCAGAACATGGTCAGGGTATAAACCAGCGGCAGAAACGCCGGCATCAGTTTATCGATAACGTCCGTTTGCAGTTTTACCACCGCATCACCAGCGGTGATCTCCAGCGTGGTGCTGAGGCGAACATAGGTTGCCACCAGCGCGCCAATCACCGTCATTCCGACGATGGACGCCGCGTGCCCGACCTTTTTGGTATTGGCTTTGATTAACGGTATCGCCGCCACGCCCATCCGATAAGCATAGTGCGCAAGGCCAAAGCGCAATCCGAGATGCACCACGTTGAACAACACAATAAATACCACCGCACCGAGGATAGAACCTTGCAGCGCGAGGCTGGCGCCAATGCCGCCACAAATCGGCAGCAGCGTCAGCCAGAACATGGCATCGCCAATCCCGCCGAGCGGGGCGCCGACGGCGATTTTAGTGCTCTGGATGCTGTTGACGTCCTGCTTGGAGCGCTCCATGGCGAGGATGATGCCGATGACAAAGGTCACCAGGAACGGGTGGGTGTTGAAGAACCCCATATGCCCTTTCATGGCCCGCGCCAGATCGCGCTTGTTGGTGTGGATCTTTTTCAGGCCCGGCAGCAGGCCATACAACCAGCCGGACGCCTGCATACGCTCGTAGTTGAACGAGGCCTGCAGCAGCATGGATCGCCAGGCGATGCGGTTAATATCTTTTTTCGTCAGCTCCGCGCCTAGGGTCTGGTCTTCGTAGACGTTTTCATTCACGCCGGAAAGCAGCGTCTCTTCGGCGGTAGAGACGCCGGGCAGAGTCGTTTGATTAGATGCCATCTTCGAATTCCTCTTTCTGTGCCGCCGGTGCAGCCGGTTCTGGAGATTTGCGCAGCAGGTCAATGAGCGCCATAGCCAGCGCCGCGGCTGCAATCGCCAGCACCGGTAACTTCAGCCAGGCCGCGGCCACAAAGCCGATGATAAAGTAGGGGATATAGACGTTTTTCATCATGATTTTCAGCAGCACGGCGAAGCCGATAGCTGGCATGATGCCGCCTGCCACGCCGAGGCCGTCAATCAGGCGCTCCGGTAGCACATCAATGGCGGTTTTCGCATGTTCCGCCCCGAAAAAGATAGGCAGAAAGGCACAGAGAAAATAGAAGGTTCCTAACGCCAGCAGGGCCAGATAGTTCACCCGTTCAATGCCTCGGGTATCGGCGTTTGCTGCCATCCGGTCGCAGCGGGACATCACGCCGGACATCACCGAGAACAGGAAGGTGATTCCCATCTGTACCGCGACGGCGAAGGGGACGGCGACGCCGACGGCAACATCAGGCTTCACTCCGGTGGTAATGGCAAAAGTGGTACCGACGATAGTGCCGATAATCACGTTTGGCGGCTGGGCGCCCGCCAGCGGGGCCAGCCCCATCCAGACCAGCTCCAGCGTGCCGCCGGTTAAAATACCGGTATGCAGATCGCCCAGAATCAGGCCGACCAACGGGCCGAGGACCACCGGACGGTGCATATGGGTTAACCCGTTGAACATATCCAGGCCTGCAATAAAGGCCAGAATACCTAATGCAAAAGCCTGTAACAGACTGATTTCCATTATGAATCCCTCAGAGCAGTTTAAAGAGATCCAAAGCGGGTTCTGTCGGAACGCCCTGTACGAAGCAGGCCACCCCAGCGTCCTTCAGCCCGTTGAAGGCGGCAATATCGCTGGCATCGACAGAGACCGTTTTGGCAATTTGTTGCTTACCCTCGGCGTAATGCATGTTTCCGACGTTGATACGTGTTACCGGTACCCCGCCTGCGACCAGCGTCATAAAGTCGGAGGGGGACTTGCAGACCAGCAGGATTTTTTGCCGATCGGCGGCGCGGTGGATATTGTCGATGACTTTTTGCAGCGACCAGAAGCGCACGGCGATCCCTTCCGCCAGCACCATTTCCATCAGATTCTGCTGTACTGAATCTTCAGCAACCTCATCGTTGGCCACCAGCACCAGGTTAGCTCCTGCAAACCCGACCCACTGGACCCCCACCTGACCGTGGACTAAACGTTCATCAATACGACTTAAGACAATGTTTGGCATCGCGTTTTCCTCTTTGTTGTTATGCGTTATGGGACGTAACGCCCTCACAGGCAGCGTGGTACTGCTGCAGTATGTCCTGAATGTGGTCGATGATGAGCTCTCGCGGTGCTGCCTTGAGATCGCCCTCGCGAACTTTGATGTACTGCAGCGGCATATACTGACTGATAAGCGGCAGCGGAATCGGCCAGTCGGCAAGATTGCGCACCAGACGTGCAAAAGCCTCATCGAGCTGGCTGTCCGGCCAGTAGTAACGAACACGGTCGGAGTAGCTGTATCCGCGCGCCAGGCGTCGTGCATTGCCGTCGCCGTGATAGTGGTTTTGCCAATATTCCGGGCGATCGAGCATCACGTTTTCCAGCACGTGACGCAGGCCGGAGCACGCTTTCGCAGGAAGTAGTTCTTCCTCTATCGCCGCCAGCGAGAACAGTGCTTCGCGCAGGGCGAAGGTGAGCGCCGGGCCGACCTTCAGAATGGCAAAATGATCTTTCACCAGCTGACGAAGCGCCTGCGGTGTCTGATAGTCCGTGGAATGAGCTTCAAATATCAGCGTGTCATAAGCTTCTACCATTGCGCTCAGCGCTACGGCTTTCTGCGGCTGATAGTCGATAACGTTGATATGATCGAATTCGACGCCGGGCTGAACTACCAGCCCGATAATGCGCGGCCAGATAGTGGTCAATCCGCGTTGAGTAAAGGCATAGCGATGCGCTTCGAGCGTCGCGCGGGCAGCATCAGGAGTGGTGACCTGTAGTTCGGTAAGCGTTTCGTGAGCGCCGCCTGGGACGGGTACTTCAGTACCAATTACGTAGACCAGGTCGGATTCGCCAAAGTGCTCACGGCAGGTCTCTTCGGCTATCTTCGCCAGTCGGGCGGCGCGATCTGCGACGATCTCATCGGTTAACGGCAGCGGATCGTCCGCACAGGACATGCTGCAATCGAGATGGATCTTCTTAAATCCGGCAGCGACGTAGCTTTTAATCAGATCGTCGGCATTGGCCATCGCCTGAGCGGCAGGCTGGTTTTGCCAGCGGTTAGGGCCGAGATGATCGCCGCCGAGGATCAGCTGCGACTGGGGAAAATCGAGCGAACTGGCCAGCTGGCAGACGAAGCCGCGAAAATCAGTGGGTGTCATGCCGGTATAGCCGCCGAACTGATCTACCTGATTGGAGGTGGCTTCGATCAGCAGCGGAGCCTGCTGGGCCCGGGCGTAACGAATAGCCGCTTCAAGCACCAGTGGATGTGCGGAACAGACGGCATAAATTCCGGTTGTACTCCCTCGTTTATGCTGTGCCACCATTTCTGTAAGATGTTTCACTTTCCTCTCCATTTCGGATGGTAATGATATTAATCTTTCGTTTTGTTTCATCTAATACTGCGTCATGGTGCTGTAAAAATAAAACGAAAGATAATAGTTTTCCGATCTGTTTCACAAAAGAAACATAATGAAAGTCTTTAGCGCCGTGAATTGTCCTGCTGTCGCGCGTTTCAGGGCTTGCATTCCGCTAAAAGAAAGGTGTTAATAGGCAAAACGAAATGAAACGAAAGATTTAGCTAAAGGAATTACTATGAGCAGTACCGACTCTTCTGTAGATAAGCGCATCGGCGGCACCAGTGAGAGACGCGAGCAAATTATCCAGCGACTGCGGCAGCAGGGAAGCGTGCAGGTAAACGATCTTGCCCTGCTATATGGCGTCTCGACGGTGACGATCCGTAACGATCTGGCCTTTCTTGAAAAACAGGGTATCGCCGTTCGTGCCTATGGCGGTGCGCTGATCTGTGACGGGACGACGCCCGCTGCTGAGCCATCAGTGGAAGATAAAAGTGCGCTCAATACCGCAGTGAAGCGCAGCATCGCACAGGCTGCAGTAGAACTGATTCAACCGGGGCACCGGATTATTCTCGACTCCGGCACCACAACGTATGAAATTGCCCGCATGCTGCGTCAGCATAGCGATTTGATCGTCATGACTAACGGGATGAACGTGGCGAATGCACTGCTGGATGCCGAAGGGGTGGAGCTGTTGATGACCGGGGGCCATCTGCGCCGCCAGTCTCAGTCGTTCTATGGCGACCAGGCGGAGCAATCTTTGCAGAATTACCACTTTGACATGCTTTTTCTTGGCGTCGATGCCATCGATCTCGATCGCGGCGTCAGTACCCATAATGAAGATGAAGCGCGACTGAATCGCCGGATGAGCGAGGTGGCGGAGCGGATCGTTGTCGTGACCGACTCAACGAAATTTAATCGTTCGAGCCTGCATAAGATTATCGATACTCAGCGGATTGATATGATTATCGTTGATGAAGGGATCCCAACCGAAAGCCTTGAAGGGTTGCGCAAGAGCGGCATTGATGTGCGACTGGTTAAGGGGTAAACATGGCCCCTCTCCTTGCCGGAGAGGGGCTTAAGGCTGCGCCGCCGGTAGTAAATCAGGTCACCGGCGCCGGGTTAAACACTGCCAGCTGATTATGCAGGCCCCAGCGGTCAGAGAAGGTCTTCTTGCGACCGCTCGCCACATCAAGAATAAACTCAAACAGCTTCAGGCCGACATCTTCGATGGTCTCTTCGCCGGTGGCGATGGTCCCGGCGTTGATGTCCATTAAGTCATACCAGCGGTTTGCCAGCTCGGTGCGCGTTGCCATCTTGATGACCGGCACCGCCACCAGACCGTATGGCGTGCCGCGCCCGGTGGTAAACACCTGCACGGTAATTCCCGAGGCCACCTGCTGGGTGCCGCAGACAAAATCGCTGGCCGGGGTGGCGGCGAAGATCAGGCCGCGTTTCGTCGGGCGCTGGCCCGGAGACAGCACTTCCGCAATCGCGCTTTTGCCCGATTTGGCGATAGAGCCCAGCGCTTTTTCCACCACGTTTGCCAGACCGCCTTTTTTATTGCCCGGTGAAGGGTTGGCGCTGCGGTCGGTTTTTCCCTGGTCGAGGTAGTTATCGTACCAGGCCATCTCTTCGAGCAGACGCTTACCAACCTCTTCGTTGATCGCCCGCGGCGTCAGCAGATGAATGGCATCGCGAACTTCGGTAACCTCAGAGAACATGACGGTTGCGCCGCAGCGAACCAACAGATCGGAGGCATAGCCCACGGCCGGGTTGGCGGTCACGCCGGAGAAGGCATCGCTGCCGCCACACTGCATGCCGACCACCAGTTCAGAGGCCGGGCAGGTCTCGCGCTGGCGGGCGTTCAGTTTCGCCAGATGACGCTCGGCGACCTGCAGGATATCTTCCACCATCGATTCAAAACCGACGTGATGTTCATCCTGTAAACGCACGATGCTGGCGCTGTCGACGGCAATCGGCTGAACATCTTCGGTTCCCTGCAACAGGCGTTCTGGCTGAAGTTTTTCACAGCCGAGGCCCACAACCATGACTTCGCCACCAAAGTTCGGGTTCAGCGAAATATTATGGATAGTGCGGATAGGGATCACCGCGGCGGGGGCATTGATCGCCACGCCGCAGCCATACAGATGGTTAAGGCCAACCACACCATCAACATTCGGATATTTTGGCAGTAGATCACGTTCAATAATTTTCACGACATAATCTACAACCCCTGCCACGCAGTGAACGCTGGTGGTGATCCCCAGCAGGTTCTTGGTGCCGACGCTGCCATCCGCATTGCGGTACCCCTCGAAGGTGTAGCCGGTAAGCGGCGGAAGGGGCTCCGGCACTTTTGTTGCCAGTGGTAGCGTGTTTAATGGTGGCGCGCTCGGGAGCTCAACCATGGATTCGTCAATCCAGCTGCCGCGTGCGATATCGCGTACGGCGTAACCGATCACCTCGCCGTAGCGGATAATTTCGCCGTGGGCAGGAATATCGACCAGCGCCACTTTGTGGCCTTGCGGGATATGCTCGATCAACGTCAGCCCATCAGGGAAACGCGTTCCGGCCGTTAAACCTCGATCGTTAACAATAATCGCCACATTATCGGTATCGTGTACTTTTATATAAAACGCCGTCGGCGATTCTTGTCTAATTTCAATGTCAGCCATTGTCCAGTATTCTCCAGCAAGGTGCGAATAATTAAATAAATCGGTTATTCAAAGGGTGTCACTGTGATTTGTGAAATAAAGAATGTCAGGTGTTCATGATTTAAAATGTGATCTAAATCACTCATTGTGGTGAGAGCCAGCCTGACAGCAAGGGAAAACGCCGGAACTGTGCATCAGCGCCCATTTGTTATTGCATTTGCACAGTAATAAGTGGTTTTTTTCGTTGTTTATGGGTTATATGCACAGTGTTCAATGAACGCCGGCTGATTATACTGAATCATGCTTGCAATGCACCGGATGAGTAAATCGACGATGGTTAATATCGATTTCTGAATTATTAAAAATCACACCAAAAATAAATAATGGTAGGTGTGCTGTACCTGAGGAATATTAAATGAGTCTGGATGCAACGATAGAACAAAGAAAAGGTATACCAACCCGATATTTAATTCTACTTATTATATTTATTGTTACCGCTGTTAACTATGCCGACCGTGCAACATTATCTATTGCCGGCACGGAAGTGGCGAAAGAGCTGCAGCTCAGCGCCGTATCAATGGGCTATATTTTCTCCGCTTTCGGTTGGGCCTACCTGCTGATGCAGATCCCCGGCGGCTGGCTGCTGGATAAATTTGGCTCGAAGAAAGTCTACACCTACAGTTTGTTCTTCTGGTCACTGTTCACCTTCCTGCAGGGCTTTGTGGATATGTTCCCGCTGGCCTGGGCAGGTATCTCCATGTTTATCATGCGTTTTATGCTGGGCTTCTCGGAAGCACCTTCCTTCCCGGCAAACGCCCGTATCGTAGCGGCCTGGTTCCCGACCAAAGAGCGCGGTACCGCTTCGGCTATCTTTAACTCCGCGCAGTATTTTTCTCTCGCGCTGTTCTCACCGCTGCTGGGCTGGCTGACCTTTGCCTGGGGCTGGGAGCATGTCTTCACCGTGATGGGTGCCATCGGCTTCGTACTGACTGGTCTGTGGGTCAAGCTGATTCACAACCCGACCGACCACCCGCGCATGAGTAAAGAAGAGCTGAAGTTCATCTCCGATAACGGCGCAGTGGTCGATATGGACCATAAAAAGCCGGGCAGCGCGGCGGCCAGCGGCCCTAAACTTCACTACATCAAGCAGCTGTTGACCAACCGCATGATGCTGGGCGTGTTCTTCGGCCAATATTTTATCAACACCATCACCTGGTTCTTCCTCACCTGGTTCCCGATTTACCTGGTGCAGGAAAAAGGGATGTCGATTCTGAAAGTGGGCCTGGTGGCCTCAATCCCGGCGCTGTGTGGTTTTGCCGGTGGCGTACTGGGTGGCGTGTTCTCTGACGCTTTGATTAAACGCGGTTTTTCTCTCACCGTGGCGCGTAAATTGCCGATTGTTCTCGGCATGCTGCTGGCCTCAACCATTATTCTGTGTAACTACACCGATAACACGGCACTGGTTGTGACGCTGATGGCGCTGGCGTTCTTTGGTAAAGGGTTTGGCGCACTCGGCTGGCCGGTGATTTCAGATACCGCGCCGAAAGAGATCGTCGGTCTGTGCGGTGGGGTCTTCAACGTCTTCGGCAACGTTGCCTCCATCGTGACCCCGCTGGTTATCGGGTACCTGGTGAGCGAGCTGCACTCATTCAACGCTGCGCTGGTCTTCGTCGGCTGCTCTGCTCTGATGGCGATGGTTTGCTATCTGTTTATTGTCGGCGACATCAAGCGTATGGAACTGCAGAAATAATTAACGGTTAAGTGACAAGGTATAAGCGATGAACAACGATATCTTCCCGAACAAATTTAAGGCTGCTCTGGCAGCACATCAGATTCAGATTGGCTGCTGGTCAGCGCTGACCAGCCCGATTAGCACCGAAGTTTTAGGCCTGGCCGGATTCGACTGGTTGGTGCTGGACGGCGAACATGCGCCGAACGATATCTCAACCTTTATCCCTCAGCTGATGGCGCTGAAAGGCAGCACCAGCGCGCCAGTGGTGCGCGTACCGACCAACGAGCCGGTCAATATTAAACGCCTGCTGGATATCGGCTTTTATAACTTCCTGATCCCGTTCGTTGAGAGCAAAGAAGAGGCGGTCAATGCGGTGGCTTCCACACGCTATCCGCCGGAAGGCATCCGCGGCGTGTCCGTGTCGCACCGCGCCAATATGTTTGGCACCGTGCCGGATTACTTCGCGCAATCGAACAAAAACATCACCATCCTGGTACAAATCGAGAGCCAGCAAGGGGTGGATAACGTGGATGCGATTGCCGCCACCGAAGGCGTCGACGGCATTTTTGTCGGTCCAAGCGATCTGGCTGCTGCCTTAGGTCATCTGGGCAACGCGTCGCATCCGGAGGTGCAGAAAGCGATCCAGCACATCTTTGCCAGCGCGAAAAAGCACGGTAAGCCCAGCGGCATTCTGGCTCCAGTAGAAGCAGATGCACGCCGTTATCTGGAGTGGGGCGCGACATTTGTGGCCGTTGGCAGTGACCTCGGCGTATTCCGCTCGGCGACGCAGAAATTAGCTGATTCCTTTAAAAAATAATCACCATCGATACGAGAGAGAAAACGTTATGACAATGAAAGTTGGTTTTATTGGCCTGGGCATTATGGGTAAACCAATGAGTAAAAACCTCCTGAAGGCGGGTTACTCGTTGGTGGTTACCGACCGCAATATGGAAGCGATTGCTGATGTGATTGCCGCTGGCGCGGAAACCGCCACCTCGGCGAAGGCGATTGCTGAACAGTGTGACGTGATTATCACCATGCTGCCGAACTCACCGCACGTCAAAGAAGTGGCGCTGGGTGAAGGCGGTATTATCGAAGGCGCGAAGCCGGGTACGGTGCTGATCGACATGAGCTCAATCGCTCCGTTGGCAAGCCGCGAAATCAGCGACGCCCTGAAAGCCAAAGGCGTGGATATGCTGGACGCGCCGGTCAGCGGCGGTGAACCGAAGGCCATTGACGGCACCTTGTCAGTGATGGTGGGTGGTGATAAAGCGATTTTTGACAAGTATTACGACCTGCTGAAAGCGATGGCGGGTTCCGTGGTGCATACCGGCGATATCGGCGCAGGCAACGTGACCAAACTGGCCAACCAGGTGATTGTGGCGCTGAACATTGCCGCGATGTCTGAAGCTCTGACCCTGGCGACGAAAGCCGGCGTTAACCCGGATCTGGTGTATCAGGCCATTCGCGGCGGCCTGGCCGGCAGTACCGTGCTGGAAGCCAAAGCCCCGATGGTGATGGATCGCAACTTCAAACCGGGCTTCCGTATCGATCTGCATATTAAAGATCTGGCGAATGCGCTGGATACCTCCCATGGCGTGGGCGCACAGCTGCCGCTGACGGCGGCGGTAATGGAGATGATGCAGGCGCTACGTGCCGACGGTCTGGGTACTGCCGACCATAGCGCACTCGCGTGCTACTACGAAAAACTGGCGAAAGTGGAAGTCACTCGCTAACAAGAAGGGCGCGGGCGCGCGCCCTGTAATTCTTGCCTTGCGCGGCACTGTCAGGCTACATAACTATGAAAATCGTAATCGCCCCAGACTCTTATAAAGAAAGCCTCTCGGCGACTGAGGTTGCACAGGCTATTGAAAAAGGTTTTCGGGAAATTTTCCCCGATGCGCAGTACGTGAAAGTTCCTCTTGCCGACGGCGGCGAGGGTACCGTTGAAGCGATGATCGCCGCGACCCAGGGAACCGAGATGAGCGCCTGTGTGACGGGGCCATTAGGGGTTCCTGTTGATGCCTGCTGGGGGCTTTCCGGCGACGGTAACACGGCGTTTATTGAAATGGCGGCGGCCAGTGGCCTGGCGTTGGTGCCACCGGCACAGCGCAATCCATTATTGACGACGTCGCGAGGTACCGGCGAGCTGATTTTGCAGGCGCTGGATCACGGGGCGAAAAATATCATTATTGGCATTGGCGGCAGCGCGACCAATGACGGTGGCGCGGGAATGGTACAGGCGCTGGGCGCGCGTCTTTGCGATGCCGAAGGTGCCGAAATTGGCCACGGCGGCGGCAGCCTGTGCTATCTCAATTCGATCGACGTCTCCGGCCTTGATACCCGTCTGCGAGATTGCGCGATCCGCGTGGCCTGCGACGTGACTAACCCCTTGATTGGCGACAGCGGTGCGTCGCGGATATTTGGGCCACAGAAAGGGGCGACCGAAGCGATGATCCGCGAACTGGACGATAATCTGGCGCATTACGCGCAGATCATTCAGGCCGACCTGCAGGTGGATGTGAAGCAGGTGGCGGGTGCCGGGGCGGCCGGTGGGATGGGCGCGGCGTTGATGGCGTTCCTGCATGCCGAGTTACGCAGTGGGATCGAGATAGTGACCCAGGCGTTGAATCTCGAAGAGCATATCCTCGATTGTTCGCTGGTGGTGACTGGTGAAGGCCGGCTGGATAGTCAGAGTATTAACGGAAAGGTGCCGGTTGGCGTGGCGAGCGTCGCGAAGAAATATCATAAGCCAGTGATTGGTATAGCTGGCAGCCTGACCAGCGATGTGGGCATCGTTCACCAGCATGGTATTGATGCGGTGTTCAGCGTGCTGACCGGTATTACGACGCTGGAAGAGGCATTTCGCGGTGCGTCGGACAATATTTACCATGCGTCGCGGAATATTGCGGCGACATTGCAGGTAGGGATGGCGACGGAGGGATGACAACCGGGTGCAAACCCTCTATACTGCGCGCCGAAGCTGACCAGACAGTCGCCGCTTCGTCGTCGTCCTCTTCGGAGGAGACAGGCGGAGGGGAGGAAAGTCCGGGCTCCATAGGGCAGGGTGCCAGGTAACGCCTGGGGGGCGCAAGCCCACGACTAGTGCAACAGAGAGCAAACCGCCGATGGCCCACGCAAGTGGGATCAGGTAAGGGTGAAAGGGTGCGGTAAGAGCGCACCGCGCGTCTGGTAACAGTTCGCGGCACGGTAAACTCCACCCGGAGCAAGGCCAAATAGGGGTTCATAAGGTACGGCCCGTACTGAACCCGGGTAGGCTGCTTGAGCCAGTGAGCGATTGCTGGCCTAGATGAATGACTGTCCACGACAGAACCCGGCTTAACGGTCAGCTTCACCATTCAAAGAAAACCCCGCCTCGGCGGGGTTTTTGCTTTGTGAACAGCGGGAAAGATGAATGACTGTCCACGACGCGATACCCAAAAGAAAGCGGCTTAACGGTCAGCTTCACCATTCAAAGAAAACCCCGCCTCGGCGGGGTTTTTGCTTTCTGAACAGCGGGAAAGATGAATGACTGTCCACGACGCGATACCCACAAGAAAGCGGCTTAACGGTCAGCATCACCATTCAAAGAAAACCCCGCCTCGGCGGGGTTTTTGCTTTGTGAACAGCGGGAAAGATGAATGACTGTCCACGACGCGATACCCAAAAGAAAGCGGCTTAACGGTCAGCTTCACCATTCAAAGAAAACCCCGCCTCGGCGGGGTTTTTGCTTTGTGAACAGCGGGAAAGATGAATGACTGTCCACGACGCGATACCCAAAAGAAAGCGGCTTAACGGTCAGCTTCACCATTCAAAGAAAACCCCGCCTCGGCGGGGTTTTTGCTTTGTGAACAGCGGGAAAGATGAATGACTGTCCACGACGCGATATCCAAAAGAAAGCGGCTTAACGGTCAGCTTCACCATTCAAAGAAAACCCCGCCTCGGCGGGGTTTTTGCTTTGTGAACAGCGGGAAAGATGAATGACTGTCCACGACGCGATACCCAAAAGAAAGCGGCTTAACTGCCAGCTACACCATTCAAAGAAAGTCCACCTTGCTGCTTTTTTTATATTTCCAGAATATTTACTTATGTCAGCCAATGTATAATTTTAAACGTTTTTTGGGCTGTGTTTAACTGCACTCTCAGCGATACTGTCAAAATAAGTGTTGGTCTGTTCTATCCGTTGTGCGCAATGATTTCTGGGATGAATTCTGCCGTATTACAGGTTAATGGATAGTATTTTTATTCTTTGATGCCCGGCAGGAGCGTGGATGATATGAAAAATTTTGTTTTATTTCCACAAGTGAAATTTGCTATTGAATGGCTGAAAGGCCATGGCGATACTATTTTTCAGTTTGGCTGGAATATTGTTGCGGCAATAATACTGCTGTTTGTCGGGAAGATAATATCAAAACTATTATCCAGGGCCATTGAAAAAATTCTGCTGCGACGAAATGTCGACGCCACGGTAGTGCATTTCTTTGCGGCTATTGTGCGTTATATCACCATAGCATTTGCGATCGTTGCCGCTCTGGGACGGGTCGGGATTGAAACCTCATCCATCATTGCCGTCATTGGTGCCGCAGGCTTAGCGATTGGCCTGGCGCTGCAGGGCTCACTCTCAAACTTTGCCGCCGGCGTGCTGCTGGTGACGTTGCGTCCTTTCCGTGCCGGTAATTTTGTTGAAGTAGGCGCCGTGTCTGGGGTGGTACAAACGGTACATGTTTTCTCGACAACCTTGTTGACGGTAGATAACAAAGAAGTGGTTATTCCCAACGGGAAAATTATTGCCGACAGTATCGTCAACTATTCACGTCATCCGTGGCGGCGTATTGATCTGGTACTCGGTGTCGCCTACCAAAGCCGTATCAGTGAAGTGAAAGCGGTTATTCAGGATATTATTGATAATGAGCAGCGAATTGATAAATCCCGCGGCACCACGGTACGACTTATTGAGCTTGGACCGTCAACGCTGAATTTCACCGTGCGGGTGTGGGTGAAAAACAGTGAATACTGGGATACCTATTTCGATTTGCTGGAAAATATTAAAGACTCGTTAGATGAGCACCAGATCCTGTTGCCTGGGCCACGCATGGACGTGCGTTTGATGAGCCCGGCGGGAAGTCCCCTGATCCAGCCTCACGGCTAGACCTGGCGACACAATCGGCCCCTTCTGGGGCCGAAACTAGTGTATCAGGCGGCGTTTTCTTCATCCTGAAGCCGCGTGGCGGCTTCTGCAACGATAGCTTCCAGTTCACTGAGCATCTCGTCATAGCCAAAACTGGCGACCTTCGGTGCGTCTTGCTGCAGAGGTTGAGACGACGGTACGGCTTTTGCTGCTTTCTTCTTATGCTTACTCACTGACAGACTCCATCACTCCTGTAATTACACCGGTAAATCTATCAGTAAAGCGCGCAAAGGCGTATCGGCAACAAGGGTAATGTTAGCTTCGTCACGAATAAATGCGCCGTCGCCGCAGGTCAGCGCCTGCTTCTCTTCTTCACGGGCAACGGCATGTACCGTGCCATGAATCGATTGCAGATAGGCTCGTGGCCCGTGCAGTTGTACATTAATATGTTCGCCGGCAGCGAGATCGAGCTGATGGATCCAGACCTGCTGACGTAGCTGCAAACTATTCTGCGCGCCATCCGGGGACGCGAGCAGCTGGTATGGGGCATCGGCGATGGTCAGCTTTTGTATCAGCGGGTTTTCCCGCTGCGGGCACGCATCCAGCCAGAGCTGCATCCGGGTCAGCGACCCTTCTTTACTCAGGTTATGCTCGCTGTAACTGATTCCTGGCTGAGTCGATATCAGCAGCGCTTCACCGGCCTTTGCCTGCACATGGTTGCCGTCACTGTCGCGATATTCCGCTTCCCCTTCCAGAATCAGGTTCAGAATATCGACTTTCGGGTAGGTCCGCGGCTGAAACGACGCGCCGGGGGCCAGAACTTCCTGGTTGAGCACGCGCAGGGAGGCGTATCCTAACAGTTTAGGGTCAAAGTAGTGTCCAAAGGAAAAGGTGTAGCGGGCCTGCAGCCAGCCGAAGTCTGCTTGTCCACATTGTTTGGCTGTTCGGGTAGTAATCATTTTCTTGACCTCTCTTTACACTAAATCAATGGTAAAGGTATGGACGCTGTATTGTTAGCCAGATATTCTGCCTGGTATGTTCAAATTTCCTGAATGAGAGTGCTATGGCTAAAGAGAGAGCATTAACGCTGGAAGCGTTACGTGTAATGGACGCTATCGACAGACGCGGGAGCTTCGCTGCTGCGGCTGACGAGCTCGGTCGGGTGCCCTCCGCCCTTAGCTACACGATGCAAAAGCTGGAAGAGGAACTGGATGTGGTGCTGTTTGA
This sequence comes from Klebsiella sp. R390, assembly GCF_051131745.1. Classification (NCBI taxonomy): domain Bacteria; kingdom Pseudomonadati; phylum Pseudomonadota; class Gammaproteobacteria; order Enterobacterales; family Enterobacteriaceae; genus Klebsiella; species Klebsiella sp. R390. The sequence continues at coordinate 3,330,459 of NZ_CP180445.1, forward strand.
CCGCTCAGGTCATCGGACAAAATTTACTAACGTTGGCCGCATGTTGCTGGAGCGCGGGCGCGTTCTGCTGGAAGCGGCGGATAAGCTCACTACCGATGCCGAAGCCCTCTCTCGCGGCTGGGAAACGCATCTGACCATCGTGACTGAAGCGCTGGTCTCGACGCAGGATTTCTTCCCGCTGATTGAAAAGCTGGCGACCAAATCCAATACCCAGCTGTCGGTCATTACCGAAGTGCTGGCCGGGGCATGGGAGCGCCTGGAGCAGGGGCGGGCGGATATCGTCGTGGCGCCGGATATGCATTTTCGTTCCTCATCGGAGATTAACTCCCGCAAGCTCTATTCGGTGATGAACGTCTACGTTGCCGCGCCGGATCACCCGATCCATCAGGAGCCGGAGCCGCTTTCTGAAGTCACGCGGGTTAAGTATCGTGGCGTCGCAGTGGCGGATACCGCCCGTGAACGACCGGTTCTGACGGTGCAATTACTCGATAAGCAGCCGCGTCTGACGGTCAGTACCATTGAAGATAAGCGGCAGGCGCTGTTGGCCGGTTTAGGCGTGGCGACGATGCCCTATCCGCTGGTTGAGCAAGACATTGCCGAAGGGCGCTTACGGGTGGTCAGCCCGGAATATACCAATGAGATCGACATTATCATGGCGTGGCGCCGCGATAGCATGGGCGAAGCGAAATCATGGTGTCTGCGAGAGATCCCGAAGCTGTTTGCCAGGAAGTAAATTGACGGTGCGCTCCTGCCGCAGAAGGAGCGCAGTCATTATAAGGATGAGGTTTTGGGTTCCGGCCCGAAACGGTTAGCTCCCGGCGTGCCGTTTTGGCTGTTGAACACCAGGATCACCAGCCAGCCAATGACCGGAATCAGCATCAGCAAGAGCCACCACGCTGAGCGATCGGTATCGTGCAAACGGCGAAACTGCACCGCCCACCACGGCAGAAAGACCAGCACGCCATAAATCGTCGTCAGGATGCCTTCCCCACCCGCGCGTTGCCAGCCTAACATCTTGTCGATGATACCCAGCACAACGGTCAGAATGATGTTGACCAGAATAAACATCCAGTACTCTTTGCGCCGAGCGCGGCCACCAAATCCAATATAGTTTTTCAGTACTTTTAAATACCAGTCCATTTCTACGCCTCGATTATCGGTCAATCACTTGTTTTTTAAGCGATCGAAATAAGAATAGCCGTGAATGGAAGGCGGGTAAATATATTCACAAGATGAAATATCAGGCGCCGCAGCGGGCGCCTGAATGCTTAGCCGAAGAGACGATCCCGACCATGCGGTTCGCTGAGATCTTGCTGCGGGCCGACGGAGATAATTCCGGTGGGGTTGATCGTTTTATGGCTGCGATAGTAGTGGTTGCGGATATGGGCAAAATTCACCGTCTCTGCGATGCCCGGCATCTGGTAGATATCGCGCAGGAAACCATACAGATTGGGGTAATCGCTGATGCGGTGTTTATCGCACTTAAAGTGGGTCACATAGACCGGGTCGAAACGCACGAGGGTGGTCCACAGACGAATATCGGCTTCCGTGAGCTGGTTGCCGGTCAGGTAGCGGTGCTCGCCAAGGATCTTTTCCAGGCGATCGAGTGACGCAAATACCGCCGTTACTGCCTCATCGTACGCCTGCTGGCTGGTGGCAAATCCGGCTTTGTAGACCCCATTATTGACGTTGTCGTAGATCCAACCGTTCAGTTCATCGATAGTTTCGCGCAGGGCTGGCGGGTAGTAATCGCCGGCTGTTGCCCCAAGAGCGTCAAAAGCGCTATTGAACATACGGATGATATCCGCCGATTCGTTGCTGACGATGGTGTTCTGCTTTTTATCCCACAACACCGGCACCGTGACTCGCCCGGTATAGTGCGGATCGGCGTGCAGATAGAGCTGATAGAGAAAGTCGTGTTGATACAGTGAATCGCCGGTCGCGTCGGGGAAATCATGAGCAAAGGTCCAGCCGTTTTCCAGCATCAAGGGGTGAACCACCGAGACGGAAATAAACGGGTCCAGCCCTTTGAGCTTACGCATGATCAGCGTGCGGTGCGCCCACGGACAGGCAAGGGAAACGTACAGATGATAGCGGTCTTTTTCTGCGGCAAAGCCGCCGCTGCCGGAGAGGCCTGGCGCGCCATCGGCGGTCAGCCAGTTGCGAAATGCCGACACCGAGCGCTTGAAACGTCCGCCGGTGGATGCGGTGTCATACCAGGTATCCTGCCAGACACCATCGATTAATTGTCCCATTCTCTCCTCCTTCAGACTTCAGATAGCAAAAGCGAGGAGATGTCTCCTCGCTTTGTTCGTTACTCAGTATAGTGCGCTTACCACTTTTTATTCAGCACGCGGTCGATGCTGAATGCGCCTGGACCGGTGATAGCCAGCAGCAGGAAGCCGCCTGCAATTGTCAGGTTTTTCATGAACATCAGCGAGTTCACGCCTTCAGCAAAGTTGCTGTGGAACAGGAACGCGGTCAGCAGCGTAAAGCCTGCGGTGAACAGCGCGGTAGTACGGGTCAGGAAACCGAACAGGATAGCCAGACCGCCGCCGAACTCCAGAAGAATGGTTAACGGCAGCAGTGCCCCCGGTACGCCCATGGCTTCCATATACTGTTGTGTGCCTGCATAACCGGTAATTTTTCCCCACCCTGCGGTGATGAACAGGATTGGCATCAGAATACGCGCTACCAGTACACCAACATCTTCTAATTTTTTCATTTCTTACTCCAGTAAACCCAAAGGGCGGCGATTTTGTTTTTTAGTGCAATCCTGCATAGTTACGCGGGCTTGCTGTCGATGGAGTGAATATTAGCGAGGCTCTGGAGTAATTGTTAGCAAGGAAAACTGTAGATCTTTTTCAAAGAATCTGAGCAAGTGCCAGGGGGGAGAAATGAGCGTATCTGCACGCAGCGGCGGCCCGCTGGCACAGAGGAAGAATGTCAGGAATCTTGAGGCGTGTCAGAAAGGGGATTAGTGAGCGGATGGCTGGCGCAGCAGGCGTTTGACCATACGCCAGGTGCTCCAGAGGCCGACGCCGCGTTTGGTCCAGCGCAGCAAAAACCGCGGATGGCGCACTGACCACACCGCCATGATACCGCTGCCGACCATCGCCCATGAGCGAAGATGCTGGAACGTCTGCCAGCCGCGATCGAGCGGTGCGGTGGCCTCAAGCCAGTCACGACGGCTGGCGATTAAATCCAGCCGTTGTTGTTGGATCTGGCGTAGCAGCAGCGCTTTTTGCCGTTCACGTTCCTGCTTATTGCTCATGCGCGATCGTCCTCCAGCAGAGCCCGGTCTTCCGCCAACTCTTTGCGCGTCATGCGCAGGAGCGTTGAACGACGAGCTTTGCGTAACGTCCAGATCCCGCCTATTAACGAGCTGAGCAACAGTACGGCGGTGGTGGCAATCATGACGTTCAGTCGGTATTGCGGATCGATGGCCCAGATAATCAGCACCAGCAGGCTCATCAGGCCAAAGGCGGCAAACAGCAGCGTCAATCCCAGCATCAGAAACAGCTGGAAGAGATTAGCTTTCTCTTCTTCCAGCTCCACGACCACCAGGCGCAGGCGCGTTTCCAGCATTTCGACCAGCAGGCTAATTATCCGCTGACCAATACCGAAAACGCTCTTACCCGGGCCTTGCGTGTGTTGAGTATCCGCCATAATTAACGACGCGTCAGCAGGACACCCAGCACCAGCCCGACGGCTGCGCCAATCCCGACACCGGTCCACGGATTTTCGCGGACATAGTCGTCGGCGCGAGCAGCGGTTTCTCGGGTTTGTCTGACAATGGCATCGCTGGTTTCACCCAGGCGAACGCGGCTCTCTTTCAGCGCGCTTTCCGCTTTACTGCGCAGTTTGCCCACTTCTTCTTTTGACTTATCCGCTGAGGAGTTCAGCACTTCTTCCAGGGTATCCGCCAGCGTTTTCAGTTCGGCACGCAGATCGTCTGCAACGTTGTCTTTAGGCATCTTTCTCTCCTGTAGAGTGGTTCCATATACGTAAAACATTACGGATTAATAATCACGCGACTCCAGCGTTTTCAGCTCTTGTTGCGCTTCATCAAGCTTGCTCTGACGTTTGCTGATTTTATCCTTATCGCCTTTCTGCCGGGCTTCCTGCAGGTCGCGCTGGCGCTCGGCCACTTCTTCCCGCTGTTTGGCGATTTTTTGCTGATGATCGGCCTTGAGCTGGCCGTCATTGCAGTGCGCTCTGACTTCACGCAGCGCTTTGTTCAGGCCGTCAATGCGGCTCTGATTGTGGTGTTTTTCAGCGTAGGTGATCTCACGCTGGATATCCTGTTCTTTTTCCTGACACGGGGAGTTGGCAAAGGCGCTGGCGCTAAGCGAGCCCATCACCAGCAGCAGAACGACGTGGTATTTCATGAATGCTACCTTCCATTGTGTAAGGGCATATCCGGGAGATATGCCCGATCCAGTCGATAAACGTCAGCCCGGCGGCTCCCGCAATCTTAAGCATAGTAAGTAAAACGAGATTTCACCAAACTGCGTGAAAATATTCAGAATTTTGGTAATTATCCGAACCGATGAGGGACGTCACGCAGGCGAGAGAGCCATGCTGTTGGCGTATTTTCATCCTCAAGCAAAGCAATAATATAACCGTGCGGCAGGGCGCGGCCCAGTACTTCTTTTGCCGCGATGCTCTGCTCGCTGGAGTCAAACTTAATCAACAGACCGTCTTTTTGCGGGGTAATGCTTTTAAAGCGGATACCGTTGGCGTCGAGATGATGCCAGACGGAAAAACCGTCCGGCATGCCAATACCCTGGGTGACAGGGTGGATCGCCAGGGTGGACTCCTGCTGCTGGACGGCAAGCCAGAGCCAGAACAGGGCGCACAGAAACACGGAGCCGCCCAGCATCCAGCCAATCTGGCGCAGAGAGAGGCTTTTTTTGACCATCTTCATCCCCGACTACTGTGTTTTTTCTTCCACAGGACAACTAACGAACCGACCAGGCCAAATACCAGCAGCACCACCGGCAGCAGCATCAGGCAGGACATCAGTTGATCCTCATACTTCAGGAAGACCGGCGTTTTACCCAGCAGATAGCCCAGCGTGGTGAGAATCAGTACCCACAGCAGGCCACTCATCCAGTTAAAGAACTGAAAACGGGCATTATTCAGGCCGGACAGCCCGGCGATGGTGGGCAGCAATGTACGTACGAACGCAATAAAGCGGCCAATCAACAGCGCAGAGAGCCCGTGTTTATGGAACAGGTGATGCGCCCGCTGGTGGTAGTGCGACGGCAAATGTGACAGCCAGTTTTGTACGATTCGCGTGTTGCCGAGCCAGCGGCCCTGGATATAGCTGAGCCAACAGCCCAGGCTGGCGGCGGTGGTCAGGAGCAGTAATGTTTCCGGAAAACCCATTGCCCCTTTGGCAATCAGCACACCGACCAGCACCAGCAGGCTGTCGCCGGGTAAGAACGCGGCGGGTAGCAGGCCGTTCTCAAGGAACAAAATCATAAATAAGACAAAATACAGCATGCCAATCATGGAGGGATTGGCGAGGGTTTCGTAATCCTGGCTCCACAGAGCATTCAACAATTGGGTTAATAGTTCCATTCACGATTCCTGGTACATCGGTTAACGATATGTCTGAACGCGATAGCGACATAGATTCTTATTAGATTATGGCCGCTGCTCATGCGTTCTGAACGGTTCCTTGTTCAAAAGTGAAGCCAGCAAAAGCTAGCTCTCAGAGCGACAAAATGCATCTAATTGTAACAAAGGCACCGACTTTTCGTCAGAAAAATTGCAGTTTGTTGCGCATTGATTTTGCTGATTGCAATGGCGGGTGGCGAGTGTCTTTACACAGGCTGACACTATAGATGTTTGCTTACCCAAAAGAGGGAACAGGCAGGCGCAGATGGCCCGCCTGACAGGCGGATAATTGCTTATTTTACGCCGTTGGCCGCGGTATCGAGGTGAACGACAGGATTATCGGCAAACAGGTAACGATCGGCGTTGAATTCAAAATCATCGCTGGTTTCGTTGAACAGCATCTGCTTGGTGTTTTCCAGATGCTGCCACATCGCCAGTTTTGCCGCGTGCGGATCTTTGCGAATCAAAGCCTTGAGAATTTCGTCATGATCGTCACACCAGTTATCCACGGTGCGCAAATCGATATGGTCATGCAGCTTTTTCCAGTACGGGTTATGCACGCGCTGGGTCCACATTTTTTCGACGATAGCGGCGAGCGCGGTATTCTGCGTCGCCAGCGCAACCTGAACATGAAACAGCAGGTCCCACTCAGAATCACGGTAAGACTTCTCTTTGCGCGATTTTTCCTGGATCTCCATCAGTTTCATAATGTCCTGCTTGGTCACCTGGGTGGCGGCGAACTCAGCGATATTACTTTCAATCAACTGACGCGCCTGCAGCAGCTCAAACGGACCATAGCTGGCGAACTCGAGGTTCTCATCAATGGCCTGCTGGTATTTCGGGTGGTTGGAGATAACGTGGATACCTGAGCCTTTACGGACTTCAACATAGCCTTCCACTTCCAGCATGATAATGGCTTCGCGAACCACGGTGCGGCTGACGCTTTTCTCGTCGGCGATAAACCGTTCTGCGGGCAGCTTATCACCCACAAGGTAGACGCCTTGCTCAATACGCGCCTTGAGCTCAGCGGCAAGCTGCTGATACAAACGACGCGGTTCTGTGATTTCCATATTCACTCCCGGAAGATGGCGACAATATTGGATTTGTTATACCACTTTTACGCTCGTCTCACCACTGTAAGACATGAAAAAGCCGCCTGTAATAAGGCGGCCTGGTAAACAACTCAATCAGTATGACAACTAGCTCTGCGTCGCCGGTTTACTCGTTTTGAGTGATGGCGAGTCATCATCGGCGGGTTTGTTCTTCAGCACGGTCCAGATGACCACGGCGCCCAGCAGGTCGAAGACCGCCAGCACGGCAAACAGCGGGCTGAAACCAATGGTATCGGCCAGTGCACCCACTACCAGAGCAAACATGGTACTTGCCATCCATGCCGCCATACCGGTCAGACCGTTAGCGGTTGCCACTTCGTTACGACCAAACACGTCGGAAGAGAGCGTAATCAGCGCACCGGACAGGGCCTGGTGAGCGAAGCCACCGACGCACAGCAGGGCGATAGCCACATACGGGCTGGTGAACAGGCCGATCATCCCTGGGCCAATCATCAGCAGGGCGCCCATGGTGACCACCATTTTACGGGAGACAATCAGGTTCACGCCAAACCAGCGCTGGAACAGCGGCGGCAGGTAACCCCCGATGATGCAGCCCAGGTCAGCAAACAGCATCGGCATCCAGGCAAACATCGCGATTTCTTTCAGGTTAAAGCCGTAGACTTTAAACATGAACAGCGGGATCCAGGCGTTAAAGGTACCCCAGGCTGGTTCAGCCAGGAAACGCGGCAGGGCGATGCCCCAGAACTGGCGGTTGCGCAGAATCTGCCACGGAGACATTTTCTTGCCGTTATTGGTCTGATGCTGAGATTCCTGGCCACCAATAATGTAGTCACGTTCTTCGGTGGTTAATTTTTTCTGGTCGCGCGGGTGTTTGTAGAATACCAGCCATGCCATCGCCCAGATAAAGCTCAGGACACCGGAAATGATAAACGCCATCTGCCAGCTGTGCATCACGATAGCCCAGACCACCAGCGGCGGAGCAATCATTGCGCCGATAGAGGAGCCGACGTTGAAGTAGCCTACGGCAATAGAGCGTTCTTTTGCCGGGAACCACTCAGAGCTGGCCTTCAGGCCTGCCGGGATCATCGCGGCTTCTGCCGCACCGACGGCGCCGCGTGCCAACGCTAATCCACCCCAGCTGCCCGCCAGCGCCGTGGAGCCGCAGAAAATGGCCCAGGCAATGGCGAAGAAGGCGTAACCGATTTTCGTTCCCAGGACATCAAGAACGTAGCCTGCAACAGGCTGCATGACGGTATAAGCAGCTGAGTAAGCTGCGATGATATAGGAATACTGTTGGGTGGAGATGTGTAACTCTTCCATCAGAGTTGGCGCAGCCGCAGCCACAGTGTTACGCGTCAGGTAGCCCAGCACGGTGCCCATGGTCACCAGTGCAATCATGTACCAACGTAACCCTTTAATTTTACGCATGTAAAACCTCATCGTTTGTTTTATCTCCGCAGCGAGTGCGGCCATCTTCAAACCCTGTCACCGGGGTTGAGAAGGAGAAACGGAGGGCTCAGGGGGATTAACCCATATGGCCCGAACCTTGCCATCAGTTGTTTTGCTTAATTCGGTATCCATACCGGTCAATGCGATGCAATTAATCATCGCGAATTCATTCCAACGGTTTATATGTTGCGACGGCAGAACGATAACTTGTCATACAACTTTAAAAGTTGAGTGCTGTCACAAAAGTGGGAAAGTTTATGGGGGTATTATTCTCTGCGAGAGAAGCCAGTGCTGGCGCGGCCTGCAGCGATGTTTACTCCGGAGAGAGTACTTTTTTTGTCAGCGTTTATTGATCTAACTCACGAAAAAGATTTCGGCCTGTAGAAATTGGTGTGATAACTTTGTCAGCATTATAGTCAATCATCTGAACGGCTCCTCAAGGGGAGCGAAGAGGAAATGAAAATGACAGCGTTTATGACCGAAGATTTTCTGCTTGATACCGAGTTTGCTCGTCGTCTGTACCATGATTACGCCAAAGATCAGCCGATTTTCGACTATCATTGCCACCTTCCGCCGCAGCAGATTGCCGACGATTACCGTTTTAAAAACCTGTATGACATCTGGTTGAAAGGCGACCACTACAAGTGGCGCGCGATGCGTACCAACGGCGTGGCTGAACGCCTGTGTACCGGTGATGCCTCAGATCGCGAGAAGTTTGACGCCTGGGCCGCCACCGTACCGCATACCATCGGCAACCCGCTGTATCACTGGACACACCTGGAACTGCGCCGTCCGTTTGGTATTACCGGTAAGCTGCTATCGTCGCAAACTGCGGGTGCTATCTGGGATCAGTGCAACGACCTGCTGGCGCAGGACAGCTTCTCTGCCCGCGGGATCATGACCCAGATGAACGTCAAAATGGTTGGCACCACCGACGATCCGATTGATTCGCTGGAACATCACGCGGCGGTGGCCAAAGTGACCACCTTCAAAACTAAAGTGCTGCCAAGCTGGCGTCCGGACAAAGCCTTCAACATCGAACAGGCGACGTTTAACGACTACATGGCGAAGCTGGGTGAAGTCTCTGATACCGACATTCGCCGCTTTGCCGATCTGCAGTCCGCGCTGACGAAACGTCTGGATCACTTCGCCGCCCACGGTTGTAAAGTGTCTGACCACGCGCTCGACGTGGTGCTGTTTGCTGAAGCCAGCGAAGCGGAACTGGACAGCATTCTGGCCCGTCGCCTCTCCGGCGCGGCGCTGAGCGAACAGGAAGTGGCGCAGTTTAAAACGGCGGTGCTGGTCTTCCTCGGGGCCGAATATGCCCGTCGCGGCTGGGTGCAGCAGTACCATATCGGCGCATTGCGTAACAATAACCAGCGTCAGTTCAAACTGCTGGGGCCGGATGTGGGCTTTGACTCCATCAACGATCGCCCGATGGCGGAAGAGCTGTCGAAGCTGCTGAGTAAGCAGAATGAAGAGAACCTGCTGCCGAAAACCATTCTTTACTGCCTGAACCCGCGCGATAACGAAGTGCTGGGCACTATGATCGGCAACTTCCAGGGCGAAGGGATGCCGGGCAAGATGCAGTTTGGTTCCGGCTGGTGGTTCAACGATCAGAAAGACGGGATGGAGCGCCAGATGACTCAGCTGGCACAGCTAGGCCTGTTGAGCCGTTTCGTCGGGATGTTGACCGACAGCCGCAGCTTCCTGTCCTACACCCGTCATGAATATTTCCGTCGCATTCTGTGCCAGATGATTGGCCGCTGGGTTGAAGCCGGCGAAGCGCCAGCGGATATCCAGCTGTTGGGTGAGATGGTGAAAAATATCTGCTTCAACAATGCGCGTGATTACTTCGCTATTGAACTGAACTAAGACCAGAGGCCGGTTGATATGCAATACATTAAAATCCATTCGCAGGATAACGTTGCTGTCGCGTTAGCTGACATGGCTGCGGGGACTCAGGTCACCATCGAGGGTGATACGGTCACCCTCGGCCAGGACGTTGTACGCGGTCATAAGTTTGCATTACGCGCGATTGCGAAGGGAGATAACGTCATTAAGTATGGTCTGCCCATTGGTCATGCACTGGCAGATATCGCGCCAGGTGAGCATATTCATGCCCATAACACGCGGACCAACCTGAGCGACCTTGACGAGTATAGCTATCAGCCGGAACTGATCGAGCCGTCGGCACAGCCGGAAGACCGCGATGTCCAGCTTTATCGTCGTGCTAATGGTGACGTTGGGGTGCGCAATGAACTGTGGATCCTGCCGACCGTCGGCTGCGTGAACGGTATTGCCCGTCAGATCCAGAACCGCTTCCTGAAAGAGACCCAGGATGCGGAAGGTACCGATGGCGTGTTCCTCTTCAGTCACACCTATGGCTGCTCGCAGCTGGGGGATGACCACGTGAACACCCGCACCATGCTGCAAAACATGGTGCGTCACCCGAACGCCGGGGCGGTGCTGGTGATTGGCCTGGGCTGTGAGAACAACCAGGTGGATGCCTTCCGTGAAACCCTGGGTGATTTCGACCCTGAGCGCGTCCACTTTATGGTCTGCCAAAAGCAGGACGACGAAGTGGAGGCCGGGCTTGAGCATCTGCATCAGCTGTATGAAGTGATGCGCCACGATAAGCGTGAGCAAGGTAAACTGAGCGAGCTGAAGTTTGGCCTGGAGTGCGGCGGATCTGACGGTCTGTCCGGGATCACCGCGAACCCGATGCTGGGGCGTTTCTCGGATTATCTGATCGCCAACGGCGGAACCACCGTGCTGACCGAAGTGCCGGAAATGTTTGGTGCCGAACAGCTCCTGATGAGCCACTGCCGTGACGAAGAGACCTTCGGCAAGCTGGTCACCATGGTCAACGACTTTAAACAGTACTTCATCGCGCATAACCAGCCGATCTACGAGAACCCATCGCCTGGCAACAAAGCCGGGGGCATCACCACGCTGGAAGATAAATCATTAGGCTGCACTCAGAAAGCGGGTTCCAGCCAGGTGGTAGACGTCCTGCGCTACGGTGAACGTCTGAAGGTGCATGGCCTCAACTTGCTGAGCGCGCCGGGTAACGATGCGGTCGCCACCAGCGCGCTGGCCGGCGCAGGCTGCCATATGGTGCTGTTCAGCACCGGTCGCGGTACCCCGTACGGCGGTTTTGTCCCGACGGTAAAAATTGCCACCAACAGCGAACTGGCGGCGAAGAAGAAACACTGGATCGACTTCGATGCCGGGCAGCTGATTCATGGCAAAGCCATGCCGCAGCTGCTGGAAGAGTTTGTCGATACGCTGGTTGAGTTCGTGAATGGCAAACCGACCTGCAATGAACGCAATGACTTCCGCGAGCTGGCGATCTTCAAGAGCGGCGTCACCTTGTAGGTACGAGAGGGATCCCGGTCCTTGTCGTTAACGTGAAAACGGCGCTCCTTCGCAGGAACGCCGTTTTTTTATTTTTGCTGAAAAGGATCTTTCATGACTGCGTATTGGGTTGCCCAGGGCGTCGGTGTCATCGCCTTTTTTATCGGTATCACCACCTTTGTTCACCGCGACGAGGGGCGTTTTAAACGTCAGCTGGCGCTGTACAGCGGGATCATCGGCCTGCACTTTATTCTGATGGGGGCGATACCGGCGGGCATGAGCGCCGGGCTGAATGCCGTACGCACCTTGATATCATTGCGTACCCGTAGCCTGTGGGTGATGACGATTTTTATTGTTCTGACTCTGGTGTTGGGGCTGGGGAAACTACAGCATCCGATGGAACTGCTGCCGGTCGTGGGCACCGTTGCCAGCACCTGGGCCCTGTTCCGCTGCAAAGGGCTGACCATTCGCTGCGTAATGTGGTGCTCTACCGCCTGCTGGGTGACGCATAACCTGTGGCTGGGGTCGATTGGCGGAACGCTGATTGAAGGCAGCTTTTTGATCGTCAACGGTCTGAATATTATCCGCTTCCGGCGCATGATAAAGCGGGGGATCGATCCGTTTAAACAGGAAGCCGTGGAGATGCAAGAGACCCCCTCCGCACGCTAGCGGAGAGGGTAGGCAGGATTAATCGCGCAGCGCGTTTTTCGCCAGCTGCTCGTCTTCAGCCATACAGGCTGCGGCGGTGAACAGCACGTCGGTAGAGGAGTTCAGTGCCGTTTCGCAGGAGTCCTGCAGTACGCCGATGATGAAGCCAACGGCAACGACCTGCATGGCAACATCGTTTGGGATGCCGAACATGTTACAGGCTAGCGGGATCAGCAGCAGAGAGCCACCGGCGACGCCGGAAGCGCCACAGGCGCACAGCGATGCCACGACGCTCAGCAGCAGGGCGGTCGGTAGATCCACCGGAATACCCATGGTATGCACGGCGGCTAGCGTCAGCACCGTAATGGTAATTGCGGCCCCGGCCATGTTGATGGTGGCACCCAGCGGAATGGAGACGGAATAAGTATCGCGATCGAGGTTCAGTTTTTCGCTCAACGCCATATTCACCGGAATGTTCGCGGCGGAACTGCGGGTAAAGAAGGCGTACACGCCACTTTCGCGCAGGCAGGTCAGCACCAGCGGATACGGGTTGCGACGGATCTTCCAGAACACCAGCAGCGGGTTAATCACCAGCGCCACCAGCAGCATACAGCCCACCAGCACAACCAGCAGTTGCGCATAACCCCACAGCGTGGCGAAACCGGTGGTCGCCAGGGTGGATGAGACGAGGCCGAAAATCCCCAGCGGTGCGAAACGAATCACCATTTTCACAATAAAGGTCACCGCATGGGACACATCATTGATCAGGTTTTTGGTCGTCTCATTGCCATGACGCAGCGCAAAGCCCAGGCCAACGGCCCAGACCAGGATCCCGATGTAGTTGGCGTTCAGCAATGCATCAACAGGGTTCGATACCATGCTCATCAGCAGCCCGCGCAGGACTTCGACAATCCCCGATGGCGGGGTGATATCGCCGGCGGCGGCGGTCAGATGCAGCGTGGAAGGGAAGGCAAAGCTGAACAGCACGGCGGTTAAAGCGGCGCTGAAGGTTCCCAGCAGGTAAAGGAACAGAATCGGACGGATACTGGTTTTCTGCCCCTGCTGGTGGTTAGCGATTGATGCCATCACCAGCATCAATACGAGTACCGGCGCGACGGCTTTCAGCGCGCCGACAAACAGCGTGCCGAGCAGGCCAACGGCAATGGCCGCCGGTTTTGATACCAGCGCTAACAGCACGCCAAGAATCAGCCCCACTAAAATTTGTTTAACCAGGCTGCCCTGAGCAAGACGCCGTAGCAGGCCTGATGAAGGAGTTTGTGTCGTCATAATGCATTCCTTGTGGTGATGTCGCTGTCCGTCTCATGTACGTACTCTTTGTTACGCTTATGTCCGGATGTAAATAAATGTTTGCCTGGTCGAGTATACGGAAAGCGCGGCGGGTAGGAAGCGTAAAATGCTGCTTATTTCGTTCAGATCTTATTTTTTAACTATATATTAACGAATGTGTGACATGACGAGGGATAATGCGTGGTGCCTGTTGCTGGCCGGGCGAAAACCCTCTTCACCCGGCCGCTTGCGGCTTATTGATGTAGTTTTTTCTTGTCGTTTTGCATATTGACCCAGGCGTTAATCAACAGGGTCAGGGTCAGAATGCCACCCACCACGCCGAGCGAAACGCCAATCGGGATGTGGTAGAAATCGACGATGAGCATCTTGATACCGATAAACACCAGGATCACCGACAGGCCATATTTCAGCATCGAGAAGCGCTCCGCCACGCCCGCCAGCAGGAAGTACATGGCGCGCAGGCCAAGGATCGCGAACAGGTTTGATGTCAGCACGATGAACGGGTCGGTGGTCACGGCGAAAATCGCCGGGATGCTATCGACCGCGAAAATCACGTCGCTTAACTCCACCAGGATCAGCACCAGCAGCAGCGGGGTGGCAAACAGGACACCGTTCTGCCGCGTGAAGAAGCGCTCATTCTCAATTTTATCGGTCATGCGCAGGTGGCTGCGGATCCAGCGTACCAGCGGTTTGTCACCGATGCCGGAATCATCTTCCTTCGCCAGCGCCATTTTCACGCCGGTAAACAGCAGGAACGCACCGAAGATATAGAGCAGCCACTCGAACTGGGAAATAAGCCAGCTTCCAGCGAAGATCATCACCGTACGCAGCACGATAGCCCCAAGAACACCGTAAACCAGTACCCGACGCTGTAGCGCAGGTGGGACCGCGAAGTAGCTGAACAGCATCAGCCAGACGAAGACGTTATCAACGGCCAGCGCTTTCTCAATGAGATAGCCGGTAAGGAAAGCCAGCGCCTGAGGATCGGCAACCGCGCGGCCCTGGGTTTGCGCCAGGTACCACCAGAAGGCGGCGTTAAAGAGAAGAGAGAGGGTAACCCAAAGCATCGACCAGCCTGCAGCCTGCTTGATGGTCATGCCATGCGCACCACGCCGACCCTGAAGAAACAGATCGATGGCCAGCATGATCACAACGACCACGGCGAATCCACCCCACAATAACGGTGTGCCGACAGTATTCATTACTCGATTCCTTACATAAAAACAAAACGGCTGACGTCGGAAGACGGCAGCCGTTGCGTGTTTATGCATAGACCTCGCCTTCCGGCAAGGTCTCACTTACAACAACCAAAACACCGCGCACTGAAGGCGAACGCTTTGGTTATTGCCCGGCGACCGGATGCGGTTTTGCACGCATCGTAATGACGATCCACCGGCAAGGAAGTTACTCCCCTTTGCACGTAACAAAATATTACAAGTCATAAGAGGCGTCAATGGTCGATGACGGCCTCTTTACACTCTTTTACGCCACCTGTGGATTATCCGCCGGGAATACCACTCCGGTCTGACGGCGAATTTCACTGAGCAGTTTGGCCGTAATCCGGCTGACTTCCAGGCCCGGGTGATTCACCTGATTGGCCTCGACCAGATTCGCGAAAACGTCCGCCTCATACAGCATAGTATTGATGTGCTGGGGTTGCGTCAGATCCTGCGCTTTGCCGCCGCGGGGGATGAACGCGACCTTCTGGCACTCCGAGATTTTCTCGATGACCAGCGCACCGGCTTCGCCCTGGATTTCGCTTGGCAGCGTAGAATCGCTCACTTTTGAGTGGTGCAGCGTGACGTTAAAATCTGCATAGTTCAGTACCACGGTACCCTGGGCATCAACGCCGCTGTCCAGCAGGCTGGCGCTGGCGTGCACGGCACGCGGTTCACCCCACAGCGCGACGGCCGAGGCCAGGCAGTAAAAGCCGATATCCATGATTGAACCGTTGGAGAACGCCGGGTTGAAGGTGTTCGGGTTCTCGCCATCGAGATAGCGCTGATAGCGTGAGGAGTACTGGCAGTAATTGATAAAGGCTTTATGCAGTTTGCCCACTTTGCTGAGCGACTGCTGCAGCAGCAGAAAATTCGGCAGGCTGGCGGTTTTGAAGGCTTCGAACAGCACCACCTGGTTTTCCTGGGCGCAGCGGATGGCGGCTTCAACTTCCTTAATGTTGGAGGCCAGCGGCTTTTCACAAATCACATGCTTTTTATGGCTCAGGAACAGCTGCGTTTGCGGGAAGTGCAGGGAGTTCGGGCTGGCAATATACACGGCGTCGACGGCATCGCTCTGCGCCAGATCCTCCAGCGACGTGAACAGATGGTCGACGGGATAATCGCGCGCAAAGGCCTGGGCTTGTTCAAGGCTGCGAGAGTAAATTGCGGTGAGTTTATACTTGCCAGTTTCATGGGCGGCATCGACAAACTGTTTGGTTATCCAGTTTGTACCAACAACAGCGAAACGTATCATAAACGTTGACGAACTCCGTTAAAGGGGACCTTTTGCCACTCTACCATGCCAGCATGACAAAACCAGTGCGCCATTACGCAGAACGATTTAACGAAAGATGCGTTAGCCACAGGCGGGTATCGAACTCCAGCTGGTGGTACTGAGGCTCCATATAACAGCACAGCTGATAGAAGGCTTTGTTGTGATCTTTCTCTTTGAGATGCGCCAGTTCATGGACCACAATCATACGCAGAAAGGCCTCCGGCGCATCGCGGAATACCGTCGCCACCCGGATTTCAGCTTTGGCCTTCAGTTTGCCGCCCTGAACCCGCGAAATGGCGGTATGCAGGCCGAGCGCGTTATTCAGCACGTGGATTTTGTTGTCGTACATGACCTTATTGATCGGCGCCGCGCCGCGCAGATAGCGGGACTTCAGATCCTGGGTGTACTGATACAATGCCTTATCGTTATTGACGTCGTGGCCTTCGGGATAGCGTTTATGCAACACCGCGCCCAGACGTTGCTCGGCGATTAGCGTGCGGACCTGAGAAAGCAAATGCTCCGGGTAGCCCTGCAGGTATGTCAGTTGGCTCATCAATGCTCCAGACGGAAGAACGTCACATCCTCTTTCAGGTGGCTTCGGCGCATCCTGAATGATTTTGTGTGCAAAAAGGGTATACTCACGCACCCTTTCAGGGATAACACCGAAATTTTACCACTCAGGAGGGCCGATGAGCCACTTAGACAACGGTTTCCGTTCACTGACATTGAAACGTTTTCCGGAAACGGACGACGTCAACCCACTCCAGGCGTGGGAAGCGGCGGATGAATATCTGCTGCAGCAGTTAGATGACACGGAGATTAACGGCCCGGTCCTGATTCTGAATGATACCTTTGGCGCATTGAGCTGCGCTCTGGCGGAGCATACCCCGTTCAGCATCGGCGACTCCTATTTAACCGAACTCGCCACCCGTGAGAATTTACGCCATAACGCGATTGAAGAATCCAGCGTCAAGTTCCTCGACAGCACGGCAGAGTACCCGCAGGCGCCGGGAATCGTGCTGATTAAAGTGCCGAAAACCATGGCCCTGCTGGAGCAGCAGCTGCGTGCATTGCGTTTGGTCGTGACGCCGGAAACCCGCATCATCGCAGGGGCGAAGGCCCGCGATATTCATACTTCCACGCTGGAATTGTTTGAAAAAGTGCTGGGACCGACCACCACGACGCTGGCCTGGAAAAAGGCCCGCCTGATCAACTGTACCTTCAGCGCGCCGGCCCTTGCCGATGCGCCGCAGACTTTAAGCTGGAAGCTGGAAGGGACCGACTGGACTATCCACAACCACGCGAATGTGTTTTCACGTACCGGGCTGGATATCGGTGCACGCTTCTTTATCGAACACCTTCCGTCAGACCTTGAAGGCGAAATCGTCGATCTGGGCTGCGGCAACGGGGTGGTTGGGTTGACGCTGCTGGAGCAAAACCCGCAGGCCAGCGTGGTGTTTGTTGATGAGTCACCGATGGCCGTTGCCTCCAGCCGCCTGAATGTCGAAACCAACATGCCGGACGCGCTGGATCGCTGCGAGTTTATGATCAACAACGCCCTGTCAGGCGTCGAGCCGTTCCGCTTTAACGCCGTGCTGTGCAACCCGCCGTTCCACCAGAAACATGCGCTGACGGACAATATCGCGTGGGAGATGTTCCACCACGCACGCCGCTGCCTGAAGATCAACGGTGAGCTGTATATTGTGGCGAACCGTCACCTCGACTATTTCCACAAGCTGAAGAAGATTTTCGGCAACTGCACCACCGTCGCCACCAACAATAAATTCGTGGTGCTGAAAGCGGTGAAAATGCGCAAGCTGCGCTAATCGCCGACCGTCAGCCGGGCTACTCCTCTCAGTAGCCCGTGCATGTAGCCGTGCATGTAGCCCGGGCAAGCGCAGCGCCCCCGGGAACTCCCGTTAAATCTCCAGCGCCAGCTTCGTCCCCTGGGCGATGGCGCGGCGGGCATCCAGCTCCATCGCCACATCACACCCGCCAATCAGATGCACCACTTTCCCTGCCGCACGCAGCGGATCCGCCAGCTCGCGGCACGGCTCCTGCCCGGCACAGATAACCACCTGATCGACGCGCAACACCTGCGGCTCTCCGCCGATCGTCACATGCAGCCCCTCATCGTCGATCTTCTGGTAGCTCACGGCCGGGATCATCTTAACGCCGCGGGCCAGCAAGGTCGCCCGGTGGATCCAGCCGGTGGTTTTACCTAAACCGTCGCCAGGCTTGCTGGCCTTGCGCTGGAGCATCACAATTTTGCGCGGACTTTTCTCCAGCTGTGGCCCTTCCGGGCGCAGGCCGCCGGCGGTCTGCAGGCTGGTATCGATACCCCATTCTTTGCAGAATTCGGCGATATTCTGGCTGGTGGCGATGTCGGGTTGGCTCAGGAACATCGCAGTATCAAAACCAATTCCGCCGCAGCCAATAATCGCCACGTTATCGCCCACCGGCGCTTTGTCGCGCAGGACATCGAGATAGCTCAGCACTTTCGGGTGGGTGATACCGTCGATCTCCGGCATCCGTGGGGCGATCCCGGTGGCGAGGATCACTTCATCAAACGCCGTCAGGCGATCCGCCGTCACCCGTTCGCCGATGCGTACGTTAACGTCGTGCCGATCCAGCATCCGGCGGTAGTAGCGCAGCGTTTCGTAAAACTCCTCTTTGCCCGGGATCTGTTTGGCAATATTAAACTGGCCGCCGATCTCCTGCTGCGCGTCAAACAGGGTTACAGAATGGCCGCGCGCGGCAGCATTCACGGCAAACGCTAGCCCGGCCGGGCCTGCGCCGACCACCGCCAGGCGTTTTGGTGTCGGAGCTGCTGTCACCGGCATCAGGGTCTCATGGCAGGCGCGCGGGTTCACCAGGCAGGAGGTGACTTTGCCGACGAAGATCCGATCCAGGCAGGCCTGATTGCAGCCGATGCAGGTGTTGATCTCATCTGCCCGTCCGTTTTGCGCTTTGCTCAGGAACTCGCCATCGGCGAGGAAGGGGCGGGCCATCGACACCATGTCGGCATCGCCACGGGCGAGGATCGCGTCCGCAACGTCAGGATCGTTGATACGGTTGGTGGTCACCAGCGGGATCGACACGGCGCCTTTGAGCTTGCGGGTCACCCAACTGAAGGCGCCGCGCGGAACCGGAGTCGCGATGGTGGGAATGCGCGCCTCGTGCCAGCCGATACCGGTATTGATAATCGTGGCGCCCGCCGCTTCGATGGCCTGCGCCAGCGTGGTGACTTCTTCCAGCGTGCTGCCGTCGGTCACCAGATCGAGCATCGACAGACGGTAGATAATAATAAAATCGTGGCCGGCCCGTTCGCGGACCGCGCGCACCACTTCCACGGCAAAGCGCATGCGCCGGGCATAATCGCCGCCCCACTCATCGCTACGCTGGTTGGTGCGGGTGGCGAGGAATTCGTTAATCAGATAGCCCTCTGAACCCATCACTTCAACGCCGTCGTAACCAGCCTCCCGGGCCAGCTTCGCGCAGCGGGCGAAATCGTCGATCAGCTTGAGGATCTCCTGATGGCTCAGCGCGTGCGGGGTAAAGCGGTTAATCGGTGCCTGTAGCGCCGATGGGGCCACCAGCTGCGGCTGATAGCTATAGCGCCCGGTATGCAGAATCTGCAGGGCGATTTTGCCGCCTTCGCGGTGTACCGCTTCGGTAATCTGCCGGTGGTGCGCCAGATGGTGGGCATCGTCGAGCACCGCGCCGCCTGCCATCGTAACCCCGGAAGCAGCAGGGGCCACGCCGCCGGTGACAATCAGCGCCACGCCGTGGCGGGCGCGTTCGGCGTAAAAGGCCGCCAGCCGCTCTGCGCCGTCGGCATGTTCTTCCAACCCGGTGTGCATGGAACCCATCAGCACGCGGTTTTTCAGCTGGGTGAAACCCAGGTCGAGCGGGGCGAATAACGACGGGTAGTGGCTCATAATGGTTTCCAGTCTCTTATATCCGTCATACTTCAAGCTGCATATGTGTTGGCTGTGCTCGTTATTCGGCTCATCCATGAGCCTCACCCTTATCAGGGCCGCTGCTCGCAGCGTTCAAATCTGTTCCAGACAGATTTGTCACCCCAGTCACTTACTTATGTAAGTTCCTGGGAAATTACGGCCTTGCCGCCTTCAATGCAGCTTGAATTATTTCGGGTATGTAACATTATTGTTATGTGGTCGGATGAGTTACTAATTTAGCCGTCGCGCGGAAAAAGGGAAAAAGAGAGTGCGGTGATTGTGATGGGATTCAAAGATCCTGCTGACCTGCTGAATGGCGGCGCGGAAGTCAGCCAGCGCCGCCAGTGATGATGTGGTCGATGTCGTCGGGGTAGGACAGGCTACGGCATCCGCGCCCGGGCGGGGGGAACCAGCCCCGGCGCCTGCCACATCGAGGTGGTCAGGCCGCTGTCCACCAGCCCCAGCTGGTCAGCGTAGACCGACTGCCATTTCTCCATCATCCCCTGATACAGCTCGCGGTAGGCCGGGTTCGGTGTAAAGACCCGATGCCAGCTCACCAGTTTTTCCCCGGCGGTCGCCATATCCTGGTACAGACCGGCGCCGGTACCGGCGGCAATGGCGCAGCCCAGCGCGGTGGCTTCGCGCACCACCGGCACCCGCACCGGCAGGCCGGTGACGTCGCTGAGGATCTGGCTCCACAGCGCCCCTTTTGAGCCGCCGCCGGCAAACACCAGACTGTCAAATGTCACGCCGGAGAAGCGCGAGATTTGCGCCAGGTTGCAGGCGGAGACAATCGCCGCGTTCTCCTCCAGCGCGCGGAACAGCGTGGCCTTGTTGCATTTCTCCGGGTCGATGGAGAGGTTAATAAACGACGGCGCGGCGTGATACCACTGCTTGAAATGCATCGCATCGGAGAAAATCGGCATCACGCCGTGCGAGCCTGCCGGTACGCGGCTGGCCATCTCCTCAAGCAGGGAATAGGCATCCACCCCGAGGCGCTCGGCAACCAGCTTCTCTTCGGCGCAAAACGCATCGCGGAACCAGCGCATGGTCAGGCCGGTAAAGAAGCTGATGGACTCCGCCTGCACCATGCCGGGAATGACGTGCGGATTCACGCGGATGTTCATGTCCGGGTCGGTCCGCACTTCCGGCAGGTTGACCACCTGTTGCCAGAAGGTCCCGCCCAGCACGGCGCTTTGCCCGGCGCGCACTACCCCAAGACCCAGGCAGCCGAGCTGAACATCGCCGCCGCCCATCACCACCGGCGTGCCGGCCCGCAGGCCGCACTGCTGCGCCGCCGCGTGGGTCACCGTGCCAAGCAGCGTCCCGGTCTCTTTAACCGGCGAGAGCATATCCGCGCGCAGCCCGGCCATGTCGAGCAGCGCCGGGCGCCAGTCGCGGCTGAACAGGTCGAGCATGCCGGTAGTACCGGCGTTTGACGGGTCAACGGCCAGCTCGGCGGAGAGTTTTGCCGCCAGCCAGTCGCTAATCATGGTGATAGTCGCCGCCTTGCGGTAGATATCTGGACGATGGTGGGCCAGCCACAGCAGGCGCGGCATGGCGCTCAGTGCCAGGGTCTGGCCGGAGACGTCATACACTTCGGATTCAAAATGAAAATCGTGGATCTCTTTGAGCTCCGCGACTTCGCGGCTGGCGCGGGCATCGACGTTGGCGCAGGCCCAGATGGCCTCGCCGTTACGATCGTACAGCACGATGCCTTCACGCATTGAACAGCAGGCCACGGACTGAATATCGGCTCCCTGGAGATGAGCGTTTGCCAGCGCCTGGCGAATGCACTGGCAGGCCAGCTGCCAGTTGGTGGTGAGGTCGAACTCCATCGAGCCGGGCACATTTTCGATACTCAGGTGCTTCCATTCCGCCTGGCCAACTGCCAGCTGGCGGCCGCTGAGATCGAAAATCACCGCCCGAATACTGCCGGTCCCGGCATCTAACGCTAACAGGTAACTCATGACATGCGCCTCGCGATTGTTGCGCGGCGCAAGGCCGTCAGGAGGCCAGCATGAGCACCGCGCGTGCTGTTGTCTCTTCCGTTACCAGGCCATTGATGCGTTTGCCCACCAGGGCGGCATAAATCGCCTGCGCTTTTTCCGTCCCACCGGCAACGCCGACAATGGTCGGCAGCTGCGCCAGCTCGTCGAGGGTTACCCCGAGTAATTCCCGGTGAATTTCCAGTCCCTCAACCCGCTGACCGTCGGCCTGCAGGAAATACCCCAAAATGTCGCCCACTGCGCCTTTGCGGGCATACATCAGCTGCTCGCCTTCGCTGATATAGCCAGAGCGCAGGATCGTGGCATCACGATGCTGGTCGATGGCGCCAATGCCGACGACCGCCGCATCTGCTGCCGTCGCCGCGAGGATCACGTCCCGGACGCTCGACTCCCGGCGTAAAATTTCTGCTACATCGGCCGAAGAGACCCGCAGCGGCGCCGGAATAATGCTGACGCGACAGGCGGCGTCCAGCTGGCCGATGCCGGTCATATACGGGCCGACACCGCCGGAGAGCGTGACCAGGCGTACTTGCTGTGAGCTGATAAACCCGCTGAGGTGCTGCAGGCAGCTCATGGTCGCCTCACCAAAACCCACCGCCAGCAGCTGCCCCGGTTCGAGGACACCCATCAGCGATTGCGCCGCGCCAATCCCCAGACGGGTATTCATCGGTGGGGTGTTGAGCGCCGGCAGCACCCGGGCGATCTTCAGGCCAAAACGCTGTTGCAGTTCGGTTTCCAGCGCCAGGCACCCCTCGTAGCGGGAGTTGATCTGCACGCGGATCACCCCGGACTGGCGGCCTTTCTCCAGCAGGCGGGAGATCTTTAAGCGCGGCAGCCCCAGGCGCTCGCCAATATCGTTCTGCGTCAATCCATCGTGGTAGTAACACCAGGCCACGCGCGCCACCAGCTCCTCTTCGGCTAACGCCAGGCCAGCGTAGCGGCTCTCTTCCGTAATGCGTTTTTCGCTCATAAAGTGAACTCTTATAAAAATTTAGATCATATGTTCGCTCTTGCGCAGCCGGAAAGTGTGAGCCGACTGGCAAAACCGATCTTTCATGGTTCGGCGATTTTTTCCAAGGATCTAAAGCACCAAACTGTGATCTTTGCACGGTTGTAAATATAGTTCACCGTCTACGCTTTTGAACATTATTAAATTAAAAAATCATTTGTTCATATGAGGCGTGACAATGAAGCCATTGCTTGAAGCCCGCCAGATCCGCAAACAGTTCTCCGGCATCGCCGTGCTGAAGGGCATTGATTTCACGCTCTTTTCCGGCCAGGTGCATGCGCTGATGGGCGGCAATGGCGCGGGAAAATCAACGCTAATGAAGATTATCGCCGGCGTCGAAACGCCTGATGACGGTGAACTGACGCTCGGCGGACGCACATTTTCGCGTCTCAATCCGGCGCTGGCTCATCAACTGGGGATTTACCTGGTACCTCAGGAGCCGATGCTGTTTCCCAACCTGACGGTGCGCGAGAACATTCTTTTCCGTCTGCCCAGGCGACCCGAAAACGGCGGGCGTTTGCAGGAGAAGCTGCAGCAGCTGAACTGCCAGATCAATCTGGAAGCGGCGGCCGGCACGCTGGAGGTGGCGGATCAACAAATGGTGGAGATCCTGCGCGGCCTGATGCGCGACGCGCAGATCCTGATCCTCGATGAACCGACGGCATCACTGACCCCGGGCGAGACGGATCGTCTGTTTCGTCAGATCCGCGCGCTACAGGATCTCGGCGTCGGTATCGTCTTTATCTCGCATAAGTTGCCGGAGATCCGCCAGATTGCCAGCCATATCTCGGTCATGCGGGATGGCGCGGTGGTGCTGAGCGGCGAAACGGCGGCACACAGCGACGCCCAGTTGATTAGCGCGATGACGCCGGCCGACCGGCAGCACGATCTGAGCGATTCGCAGAAGCTGTGGCTGGCGCTGCCGGGCAACCGCCGTACCCAGGCGCAGGATTTTCCGGTGCTGCGGGTGGAGGATCTGACCGGCGAAGGGTTTATCGATCTCAGCCTGGAGATCCACGCCGGCGAGATCGTCGGCCTGGCCGGGCTGGTCGGATCCGGGCGCACCGAATTTGCCGAAACGCTGTACGGCCTGCGCGCGCCGCGGGCCGGGCGCGTGTGGCTGGAGAACCGCGATATCAGCCGCGACAGCACGCGCCAGCGTCTGGCCAGCGGACTGGTCTATTTACCCGAGGACCGCCAGGTGTCCGGGCTGTTTCTCGATGCGCCGGTGCGCTGGAATACGGTGATGTTCAACCAGCCATCGTGGTGGCAGCAGCGCCAGCGCGAAGCAGCGGTGGTGGAGCGCTACCACCGGGCGCTGGGCATCAAACTGAATCATAGCGAGCAGACCGTGCGGACGCTCTCCGGCGGCAATCAGCAAAAGGTGCTGCTGGCCCGCTGTCTGGAGGCCAACCCGCTGCTGCTGATCGTCGATGAACCCACGCGTGGCGTTGACGTTTCCGCCAGGGCCGACATTTACCAACTGTTGAAGAGCGTCGCCGCGCAAAACGTGGCGGTGCTGATGATATCGAGCGACCTCGATGAGTTTGTCGGGCTGGCCGACCGGGTACTGGTGATGCACCAGGGCCGGCAAAGCGGGGAACTGCTCAGGCCGGCGGTGACCGTCGATCGCATGATGACCCTGGCCTTTGGAGGAGAGTCATGAAAACGTTACTCAGGAACCGCGAGCTCAGCGCATTGCTGGCGATCCTGGCGCTGTTTGCGCTGCTGATTGCCCTCAACCCGGCCTGGTTCAGCCTGCAAATTCTGGCGATGATCTTTGCCAGTTCGCAAATCCTGTGCCTGCTGGCGCTGGGGGCTACGCTGGTGATGCTGACCCGCAATATTGATGTTTCTGTCGGTTCGACCGTCGGCCTGAGCGCGATTGCGGTCGGCGCCGCGCTCAATGCCGGCTATGACCTGATGCTGGCCATCGGTTTTGCGCTGGCGGTTGGCGCCCTGGCCGGGGCATTTAACGGCCTGCTGGTGGTGGGGCTGCGTATTCCGGCGATTGTCGCCACGCTGGGGACTCTGGGATTGTATCGCGGGGTGATGCTGTTGTGGACCGGTGGCAAGTGGATCGAGGGTCTGCCCGATAGCCTGAAGTCGCTGTCAGAGCCGCTGTTTATCGGCGTATCGCCACTGGGCTGGCTGGTGCTGGGGCTCCTGCTGGTGGGGGCGTGGCTGCTGGCGCGCACCGCCTTTGGCCGCGATTTCTACGCAGTGGGCGACAACCTGGCCGCCGCGCGTCAGCTCGGCGTAGCGGTGAATCGCACACGCATGCTGGCGTTCACCCTGAACGGCATGCTGGCGGCCTGCGCCGGGATCGTTTTTGCGGCGCAGATCGGTTTTGTCCCTAACCAGACCGGCAGCGGGCTGGAGATGAAAGCCATCGCCGCCTGCGTCCTCGGCGGGATCTCGCTGCTGGGCGGAACCGGCACGCTGGTGGGTGCTTTTCTCGGCGCCTTTTTCCTCACTCAAATCGATACCGTGCTGGTGCTGCTTCGGCTGCCGGCGTGGTGGAACGATTTTATCGCCGGCCTGGTGCTGCTGGGCGTACTGGTGCTCGACGGGCGGTTGCGTCAGGCGCTGGCGCGTCATCAGCGGGCGCTGAAGTACAGCCGCTTTCAGCCCGGTAACAAAGGGGGAAAGCACGTCACCCCGTTCACCAACCGTAAAAACAAAGAGGTGGCGTAGATGAAGCTCAACTGGGAGTGGGCGTTGCTGCTGTTACTGGTGCTGGAGATCCTGCTGTTTGGCGCGATCAACCCGCGGATGCTGGACATCAACATGCTGCTGTTCAGCACCAGCGATTTTATCTGTATCGGTATCGTCGCGCTGCCGTTGACTCTGGTGATCATCAGCGGCGGGATCGATATTTCACTGGGTTCCACCATTGGCCTGTGTGCGATTGCGCTCGGGGTGATGATGCAGGCGGGCTGGCCGATGGCACTGGCGATCCCGCTGACCCTCGTGGTGGGTCTGCTGTGCGGCTTGCTGAATGCGGCACTGATCCACTACACCGGCATCAGCCCGCTGGTTATCACCCTCGGCACGCTGTACCTCTACGGCGGTGCAGCGTTGCTGCTTTCGGGGATGGCGGGGGCGACCGGTTATGAAGGGATTGGCGGTTTCCCGGACAGCTTTACCGCCTTTGCCAACCTGACGCTGCCCGGGCTTCCGCTGCCGTTACCGCTGGTGCTGTTTGCGGTGCTGAGCTTTTTCTTCTGGCTGCTGGCCCACCGCGGGCGCTTTGGCCGCCATCTCTTTTTGCTGGGACAAAACCCCCGGGCCGCGCGCTACGCCGCGTTGTCGGTGAACGGCATGCCGTATGTGCTGTATGGCCTGGTGGGAGTCGCGTCGGCGATAGCGGCGCTGATTCTGGTCTCCTACTTCGGCTCGGCGCGCTCGGACCTCGGCCGCGACCTGCTGATGCCGGCCCTCACCGCCGCCGTACTCGGCGGGGCAAATATCTACGGTGGGTCCGGTTCGGTCCTGGGTACGGCACTGGCAGCACTGCTGGTGGGGTATCTGCAACAGGGTTTACAGATGGTCGGCATCCCCAACCAGGTGTCGAGCGCGCTGTCAGGGGCGCTGTTGGTTGTGGTGGTGATGGGGCGTTCGCTGAGCCTGCACCGTGAATGGGTGCGAATGGCCTGGCGGCGTCTTTTCTCGCGAAGAACAATCGGAGCACAACAATGAAAGCAAAACGTATCCTGCAGGCCAGTGCGCTGGCGCTGGCGATGAGCGTTATCACCGCTCAGGCGGCAGACCGCATCGCCTTTATTCCTAAGCTGGTCGGCGTCGGCTTCTTTACCAGCGGCGGCAACGGCGCGAAAGAGGCGGGCAAAGCGCTCGGCGTGGATGTCACCTACGACGGCCCCACTGAGCCCAGCGTCTCGGGCCAGGTGCAGCTTATCAATAACTTCGTCAACCAGGGCTACAACGCGATTATCGTCTCTGCGGTATCGCCGGATGGCCTGTGCCCGGCGCTGAAGCGGGCGATGCAGCGCGGCGTGAAGGTGCTGACCTGGGATTCCGACACCAAACCAGAGTGCCGCAGTATTTATATCAACCAGGGTACACCGCAGCAGCTCGGTGGCCTGCTGGTGGAGATGGCCGGGAAGCAGGTGAGTAAACCGGCCGCTAAAGTGGCGTTTTTCTATTCCAGCCCCACGGTCACCGACCAGAACCAGTGGGTGAAAGAGGCCAAAGCCAAAATCGAAAAAGAGCACCCGGAGTGGCAAATCGTCACCACCCAGTTTGGCTATAACGATGCCACCCGTTCCCTGCAAACCGCTGAGGGGATCTTAAAAGCCTACCCGGATCTTGACGCCATTATTGCCCCGGACGCCAACGCGCTGCCGGCCGCCGCGCAGGCGGCAGAAAACCTCAAACGTCAGGGGGTTGCGATCGTTGGCTTCAGTACGCCGAACGTGATGCGCCCGTACGTTGAGCGCGGCACGGTGAAAGCCTTCGGCCTGTGGGACGTGGTGCAGCAGGGAAAAATTGCGGTGAACGTCGCCGATCGCTTACTTAAAAAAGGCGATCTTAACGTTGGTGACAGCGTGGAAGTGAAAGATCTCGGGGCGCTGAAGGTCGAGCCAAACAGCGTGCAGGGCTATCAGTATGAAGCGAAAGGCAACGGGATCGTGCTGCTGCCGGAGCGCGTGGTGTTCACCAAAGAGAACATCAATAACTACGACTTCTGAGGGAGGATGAGATGGCAGATTTAGACGATATCAAAGAGGGAAAAGACTTCGGTTTTGACCGGCCGCAGAAGAACACGCTTTATACGTTGAAAGGCTGTGGCTCGCTGGAGTGGGGGATGCAGTCCCGACTGGCGCGTATCTTTAATCCGCACAGCAACCGGACGGTGATGCTGGCTTTCGATCACGGCTACTTCCAGGGACCGACCACCGGGCTGGAGCGGATCGACATCTCTATTGCCCCGTTGTTTGATGAAACCGATGTGCTGATGTGTACCCGGGGCGTGCTGCGCAGCCAGGTCCCGGCGGCGACCAACAAGCCGGTGGTGCTGCGGGCATCCGGCGGCAACTCTATCCTTAGCGAACTCTCCAATGAGTGCGTCGCCGTGGCGATGGAGGACGCTCTACGCTTAAACGTCTGCGCGGTGGCGGCTCAGGTTTATATCGGCAGCCCGTACGAGCATCAGTCGATCAACAACATCATTAAGCTGGTGGACGCCGGGAACCGCTACGGCATGCCGGTGCTGGCAGTCACCGGCGTGGGCAAAGAGATGACCCGTGACGCCCGCTACTTCTCGTTAGCCAGCAGGATTGCCGCCGAGATGGGGGCGCAGTTCGTGAAAACCTATTTCGTCGAGGAGGGGTTTGAAAAAGTCACCGCCAGCTGTCCGGTGCCGATCGTGATCGCCGGCGGGAAAAAGCTGCCGGAGCTGGAAGCCCTTGAGATGTGCTGGCGCGCGATTGACCAGGGGGCATCCGGCGTGGATATGGGACGCAATATCTTCCAGTCCAGCGCGCCGCGCGCCATGCTGCAAGCGGTGAAAAAAGTGGTCCATGAGAATATGAGCGCTCGTGAGGCGTATCAGTTCTGGCAGGAAGAGAAACAGGGAGAGCGAAAATGAACGTGACGCTGGTGGAGATTAATATCAAGCCGGAGCGGGTCGATGAGTTTCTCGATGTCTTTCGCGCCAACCACGAAGGGGCGCTGCTGGAGCCGGGCAACTTGCGCTTCGACGTGTTGCAGGACCCTGAGGTGAAGACCCGCTTTTTTATCTATGAAGCCTATAAAGACGACGCGGCGGTGCTGGCGCATAAGCAAACCCCGCACTATCTGGCCTGCGTGGAAAAACTGGAAGAGATGATGTCGCAGCCGCGGCAGAAGCGCAGTTTTGTGGGTTTATTGCCGGAGGTATGAGCATTGCCGGGCCTACGAGTCCAACCCCGTAGGCCCGGCAAGGGTAGCGCCACCGGGCATTAATGGACTACGGCTTCCTGAAAAAATCGTTATATAACATATATAAATGTGCGGCGCTCCAGGAGAAGTTGGGCGCGCCTTGCTGGGCACCGGTCAACGGATTGTAGTTCTCCTGAATCGGGCCGTCGGAGGTGAGTCCTTTGGCGTGCTTGAAGAAGGTATCCGCCAGCTTCAGCGCTTCTTCACGATGGCCGTAGCGTGCCATTCCTTTGAGGCCGAACCAGAACTGATCCACCCACACCCGGCCGCGCCAGTAAATATCCGGGCCGAATGCCGGGTTGGTTAATGCCGCGGTCCCCAGCGGCACGAAGGTATTGAACTCTTTGGCATCGAGCATCACGCTAATCACCCCATCGGCGTGCTGCTGGGTTGCCGCGCCGTTAAACAGCGGCGACCAGCCTTCCGGGCCTTTGCCACGTTCAACAATTGGCTTTCCGGCGCAGCCGTTGGCCAGCGGCTTTTCTTCGATCCGAATGTCGTAATAGAACGAGGTCTGTGGGTCGAACATGCAGGTGTTGATATAGTCCGCCAGCTTCTGAGCCAGCACCTGATAGCGTTTCGCCTCATCGGGTTTACCGAGAAGGATCGCCATCTCCGCCAGATAGTGGTTGTCGCTGTACATATAGCTGGCCTGATCAACCGACTCCTGTAACAGCGAATAGCCCAGCAGATGTCCTTGTTTATCGCGGTTTTCGGCAAAGTTCACCGTCCAGTCACTGCGCTTGCCGCCGTTGGCCACATACTTATCCAGCTGATCTTTATCGATAAAGCCGAACACCGCCGCATCATCGCGCCCTGACTCCCAGGACGCGGCGACCTGCGCCGGGATCTCCAGGCTGTCATAGTCCCCCTTGCGGGTGACGGCTTCATAGGTTTTCAGGCCAGAAAGCGTCTCTTCGCTGTCGCCTTTTTTGCGCATAAACAGCATCGCGCCGTCGGCGGTATTATGGGCTTTATCGCGAGTGGCGCCGTACTCTGGCACGCCATTGCCGTTATGATCGCGATTGCGTAGCCACCAGTCGTGATAGGCCACCAGCTTCGGATACATCTCCTGTAGCCACGCTTTATCTTTGGTGACGCGATAGACCTCCATCACCGACCAGGCGGCCAGGCTTGGCTTGGTGTTGCGCTCATTCCAGTTAGTGCCATCGCCGCCACGCTCCGGGCTCAGGTTCCAGGCGATGAGATCCGGGACGAAGCCGACGTCCTGCGGGCGTACCTTGTCGTTGGCCTGAATCTGCCAGGAGAAGACCGCGCGAATATTCTCTTTGGCGATCTCGGGGTTAAAGTGCGCCATGGCATAGGCCTGTTTCCAGGTATCCCACGGCCAGGTCTGATTGCCGGAAAACCAGCGGCCGGTAACCGACGGGGTGACGGTATTGTGCTGCACTGCGCCGCCTGGCGCGCGCCAGTTACCGTTAAGCGTTTCGATAGCTTTAACCGCCACCCGGGTCTGTTCGGCGGTGGCATCCGGGTTAGTCAGCCCTTTTTGCAGATAGCCGTCCCAGCGCTGCTGCGACGCGTTCAGGTAGAACGCCGGGCGCGCGAGGATATCGCGGATCTGTGCTTTCTCCGTTCGCACCTGCTCCGCCGTCAGCAGATGTGAATAGGTCGTGTAAATCGTCGTGGATCCGCTGATTTTGGCCGTGCTGGTAAAGCGGTGACCGTCGATCCTGGTTTCGGCCGGCAGGGACTTATGGATCTGATACTGCGACTCACCGGAGGTCATCAGGTCAGAAGCGGCGCGTACCTTGCCGAAGCTCACCGTCAGCCCGTCGTGGGTTGCCGTCAGGCGGCGCTGATAATCCGGGAATGCGCCGTCGATGGTCTTATCCGAGAGTGGTTTTCCCTCTTTGGCTTCCAGTTTTTCCAGCAGCGCGCCGTCCCACACCAGGGTGAGCGGCGTATTGCTGGTGATTTTGGTCTCCAGCAGCGAGGTGTGCGGGCTGGCAAAGCGCAGGGTCATGACTACGCGTACGCCGGGTGCGGTTAGCGTCTGTACCAGCGCACCGGGCAGACTCCAGGCCTGGAGGGTGAAGGCCACTTTTTGACCGTTCTGATAGACCGTCAGGCGATCGAAGCTGGTGGCCATAAAGTTAATGTACTCTTCGGTCAGCAGCGCCGGGCCTGGGAAGCCGCCCATGGTTGCCGGGCCGTCCGGTAGCAGATGCCCGTGCCACGCACCGAGATCGAAAAACGGGTTAAAACGCTGGTGGTCATCGTGGTCAAAATCATGCATGTACTGTGGCGAACCGGTCCGGTTGATGACGTTTTTAAACGCATCGGCGGTGACCGCGTGGGCGGAAAAACTCAGTAGCAGCGCACAGGCCAGCGGCGTGATTCGGGTGGTGATATTCATGGTATTTCTATCCCTTCTTACCAGTAAAAATATTGCATCAGGAAGACCTGATCGGCCGGATCGCCAGAAGCATTTTTCATATAAAAACGGCTGTCGGCGGCGGTAGCAAAACGGCCGCTGCCATATTCGTACCAGATACCGAATTGCATAAACGAAGTGGTCTCTTCGGCGGCACGATCCGGGCGATGTCTGGCGTAGCTGTATGCGGTTGAAAGGTAAAAGCCTTTTAATGCTTCATACATTGCGCTGGCCATAAACCCGGTTTCACTGCCGGGGACATTCAGGCCTTTAGCGCGTCCGGTATGGTGCCAGGCGCGGGCGGCGAGGTTGGGCGAGAGAATACCGGTTAAAAACAGCTGTCCGGTACCGTCGGTCACTTCCAGGCCGTTCATCCAGGTGACCGCTTTAGCCAGGTCGTACTGGATATAGCCGTTGACCATTGCCGGATAGGTATATTTATCGTCGTAGCGGTCATATTTGCCAAAGTGCAGCCAGGCTTTGCTCTCGTCATGATGTCCGGCCGGCGTAGCGGTGATGCTGTAGCGCAATTCTCCAGTCAGGTTTTGCACCTTGAGGGCGTACATGATGTCGCGGGTATTGGGGATAACGTACCCCAGGTCCGGCGTAAAATCGGCCCACCACTGCAGGTCATCCAGCGAAGAGTCCTGGCGCAGGCTGAGCATGATTTCGGTGCTGTCATCGGTTTTATAGCCACCATAAAACCGGTTTACCCCGCCTTCAAACCCGCCCCAGCTGTGGCCGGGCTCCCAGGCATTGCCCTGGCTGTCCGCCTGTACCGTCCAGCCTTCGCCGTAAATTAAGCCAAACCAGTGTCCGTACTTTATTTCCAGACCACCTTCAATATAGGTCCCGTCGCTATACTTATGTTTATTTTCACCTTCTAAATCTATATATCCGCCGAGGCCCATCTCGCCATAAAAACGGAATGACGGAGAGGTGATTTCTGGCGTTTTTGTATCATCATGTTCCGCCGGATGAGCTATTTCAGCGGCAATAACCGGGCAGCAAAAAACGAGGGCAGCGAGTGCCCCGTACAGCGAATTATTATTTTTCATAACGTTTTGAGAGGTATTGTTGTTTATATTTTTAGAATGATTTTAGGTGTATTAAGAAATATTTGAGGCTGGCGCAGCTTCCGTTTCCCGCTCTTTCTGGGTTAATTCTTTGACGTATTTGCTGTATTTCCACCATGCAAATCCAAGGAAAATGACGATTCCGCCGACGTTATAGAAAATAATCGTCATGATATTTCCGCCGGTCGGGAAGGTAGAGGCGATAAAGCCGATAGTGAAAATAACAATCAGCATTGAGACGACCACGATACCGGTCGTTCGTGAACCCATTTTGAAATCACGCGGCAGGTGATCCAGTTTACGACGCAGGTTAAGGTACGCCAGCATAATAAACAGCGGTGGCAGCATGGAGGCGGCAGCGGTCATATTAATGATGGTATTCATTAATTCCTGAACGGTGTTGGAACCCAGCATCGGAATAATCATTAACGGAATGACGATCAGGAACTGAATCCATGCTGCGCGAGCGGGGACGCCATTTTTGTTCAGCTCAACGGTCTTCTTGCCGAAGATGCCTTCGGGAATTTCGGAGAAGAAGATTTTCACCGGCGTCGCGGTCCACATCAGCAGCGAGCCGAACATGGCGGTAAAGGAGACGAGGCCGACGAAGCGGTTCATCATGATTTCAGGCAGGCCAAAGTACGCTGCCAGCCCGTGGAATACCTGCACTGAACCGCCGGTAAATTTCAGCTCTTTGCTGCTTACAAAAACGTTAATCAATACTGAAGAGACAGAATACAGTACGCCAATCACAATCCCGGCAAGGATGATCACTTTGACAAAGGATTTCGAACCGCCTTTGACGTCATTGACGTAGACCGCAACGGACTCAGCCCCGCCGGCGGCCATAAAGATCCAGGTGGTTATCCCAAGGAATGCCCAGTTAAAGTTCGGGATCATCGCTTCGACGGTAATCGGGTCCGCCGGCTGTACGCCGCCGACCAGCGCGGTTCCCGCCAGCAAAATATAGGAGAGCGTCAGCAGCAGCATTAATGATGAGGTAACGGAAGTAATCGGCCCCAGCATTTTCGCGCCGTTGGTAGAAACCCAGGTGGAAAAGGCGAACAGCACCATGCTTAGCACCGTTGTGGCTACTGGAGTCAGGATGTACTCGTAGCCTAAAAAGGCGTACGAGGCGTAGGCGATAACGCGTGGCAGAAGAGAAGTAAAAAAGAACAGGTTAACGAACCAGTAGGTATAGGCGGTAATAAACGCCCAGCGGCCTCCCAGCGAGCTTTTGACCCAGGCATAGACCCCCGCTTCGGAGGTTTTATTCAGCGACACGAATTCCGCAATGATCAGGCAAAACGGGATGAAGTAGAACAAGGTGGCGAGGAAAAACATCGGTGCCGATGCCAGTCCTAATTCGATATTGTTATTGATAACGTTATTAAAACTGTAAACGGCGGCGAAGGTCAGCGACAGCAGGCCGAACTTACCGATGGTATTACGTTTGATATCAGACATAACACATCTCCACACATTGTCCTTCAGAGGAAGCCGAAGGGGGTTGTGTTGTTTGTAGGATAGAGGTAGTTAAGTAATTAATCTTATTTTAGTAAAAATTTTAGTAAATAAAAGAAGTAAAACCTGGTTGCTTTAACTCGATCACGAAAAAGCTGAGCGTTACGTAATGACAGGCAGAAAAAAGCCCGCCAGCAGGAAAAGTGCTGACGGGAGAGCGTGATACGTTATTTGGTGATACCCGGCGCCGGCGCAATCGACGCTTTCTGGCGCTGCTGCTGTTTTTTCTCAAAGCGGGTGATCCACCACCATGCAAGGCCTGAGAAGACGGCGGTCATAAAGACGTTGATAAAGAAGGCGTTAACCAGGTCGACGCCCGCCGGGAAGGCGGAAGCAGCCATGCTGACCACAAAGATCACAATCAGCATGGAGACGATGCTCATGCCGACCTTGCGCGAGCCCATGCGGAAGTCGCGCGGGGTATCATCGTGTTTCCAGCGCAGGACAAAGTAGGCCACCATAATAAACAGCGGCGGCAGCATGGCGGTGCCGGCGGTCAGGTTAATGGCCGTATTCATCATCTGCTGAACGCTGGCGGAGCCAAAGCCATTAACGATGAGCATCAGGAAGACGAACAGGAACTGCCACCATGCGGCGCGTACCGGTACGCCATGGGCGTTCAGTTCGGTGGTTTTCTCGCCGTAGATGCCGGCCGGAATTTCAGAGAAGTGGATTTTTACCGGTGCCGCGGTCCACATCATCATGCTGCCGAAGATGGCGATAAACAAAATAATCCCGACAAAGCGGCCCATCAGCAGCTCAGGAATATGGAAGTAAGCTCCCAGTCCGGTAAAGATTTCCACCATTCCACCGGCGTAGGTCAAATCTTCACGTGCGACGAACACGTTGACCAGCAGCGAGCCCAGCGCATACATGCCGCCAATCAATACGCCAGCGGAGATAATGACTTTGATAAAGGATTTCTGGCCGCCTTTGGTATCGTTCAGATAGGCTGCCACGGTTTCTGCGCCGCCTGCGGCCTGGAAAATCCAGCACATGATGCCCAGCGTGGCCCAGTTGATGGTCGGCTCCATGGCGGAGAGCGTAATTGGCTGTGCCGGGACGTGGCCAGAGCCCAATGCAGTAAAGGCGCCGACGACGTAGATAGCAAATAGCGCGAAGACACCGTAGGCCACGCACTCGGAAATTTTCCCCAGCCACGTTGCCCCTTTAGTTGAGATGTGAGTCGCCATGGCGAACAGTACGATGGAGATCATTGAGGTAACCATCGGGGAGAAGGGAATGGCGTACCCCATCAGGGCATATGAGGCATAGGCCACGACGTTTGGCAGTAGCGAGATGAAAAAGAACAGGTTCACGAACCAGTACAGGAACGAGCCGAGATAGGCCGCCCGTGAGCCTAACGGCTGTTTCAGCCAGGCATACATGCCGGATTCGGAATGCTTATTGGCCGAGACAAATTCGGCAATAATAAAGACAAAAGGAATGAAATAGACCACCGTGGCAAACAGGAATATCGGGGCGGAACTTAACCCTAGCTCGATGTTGTTATTAACGATGTTCCGCACGTTAAACACGGCGGTGAAGGCCATCGACAGCAGGGCGAATTTGCCTATTTTGGCGCGAACTGATTCGGACATACGTCCTCCGGGAAATCATTTAGCCCGCATTCTGGGCTGGAAACGGTCAGGTCAGCGGGTGTCCCGCTGACCTTGGGGATTGCTGAAGGCGGTACTATTTATTCAGGAAATACCCGTCTTCAATCGTCACTTTGAGCACCACTTTTTTGACCGGTGTTTCGCTGATAAAACGGTAGGCCTCATCGTTATCACAAATCACCATCTGTCCTTCATGCACCTGGACGGTCTTACCGAGGCCTTTCAGGTATTCGCGATCCGTCTCATCCCGGTAGCAGGCTACGGTTTGCAGCTGTGCTTTCGCGGCAAACTCGATCTTTTGCTGTCCCTGCAGGTAGTAATGCACCTCGAAGTAGCGGCGGTGGCCGGCAAATAGGGCATCGGTAGTGCTGTCATTTTCCACGCGATAGGAGAGTGAGTCCCCGATCGAATGGGCCACGCCAGGGCGAATGTTTTCGATGTTATTGATGGCTTCCACGCAGCGCTGCCATTTACGTCCGCTGTGATAGATCTGCTTAAATTGTTCTAAATTCTCAAGAATTCTCATTTTTCAGCCTCGCTGTGTGAAACGGGGGAAAAGAAACCGGCGCCGAAGTCATGGTTCGCCAGCACCTGCGAGGAGCTGCATCCGCCTTCCAGCGGCAGCAGCGTAAAGCCATAGTTGAAGGGGGTGAGCCAGACGCGCCAGCTATCCAGTACTTCGCTGCCCCAGGAGTTGGAGCCAAGGCCGAGCAACCGGGCGTCGATGTTCAGTGTAATGTCATCGCTGCGCTGGAGTTCGTTGCAGTGCTGGGCTGCGTGCAGGTTTTCTGCCGTGTAGTGCCAGGCGCTGACGTTCACCGGCGCACGTGGAACCACCAGCAGGCCGCTGCCGTGACGATTGGTAAATGATGCCCAACGTACGTGCTGACGGTTGCCGTTATTCTGTGGGAACGGGTAATTCTCAAACATGTCGTCAACATTGGTGCGCCAGACATCGATGATGTTGCTTTGCTGGCTGTCGGCGTAGTTCTCACCCGGCCCGCGGCCGTAATAATTGACCAGCTCAAACTGACCGTTAATCCCCATCATAAAGCCGATGCACGGAACGATATGCGGGTAGTCACCGTAGCGCTCGCCCTGCAACTCAACGTTGATATGGCCCTGTGGTGTGATCTGCCAGCGATAGGTACAGCGCATCCCGAAATCAAAAACCGGCGGCGCGATAATCGTCCGCGTGGTGACGATAACGGTCTCACCCTGTTGTTCAACGCTGAACTCCCGCAGATGCTCCTGCATGATGGGCAGGTGGCTCGGCTGCCACAGCCCTTCATATTCCTGTTTATGGTTATCAATCATCGGCTTGAAGAAGTTAATCTTCGGCTCGCGGGTCACCTGCTCGCAGCCATTAACCAGCCAACGGGTTAGCTTGCCGCTGAGTTTAGAGAATTCGACGCGGAAATTATGCCCAATGAGGGTGTAACTCAGGCGTTCGTCAGCCATCTGCAGCGGCGTTGCACTGGTATTGGCGAGTATCGTTTTTACCGCTGTCTGAGCCTTTAGCGGGAACTGATACACGGCAATATCGTGGTTGGCTTCGCTATACAAGGTCCGGGAGTCTTTGGTGACGATGACGTTGACGAATGTTTCACGCGCGTCCAGTTCGGGCAGCGCGATCGTGATATCACGACCGCTGTTCGGCGGTAGATCGCGAACTTTTATCGTCTGGGTCGACAGCGTTTCCCCTTCGGCGCGCACTTCAATGCGCAGGGTGTAATCGTCGAGGGTGGAGAACCACAGCTTGTTCTCAATGCGCAGTTCGCCGCGATGGATATCCGTCGCCTGCACCTTGACCGGCGCAATGACCTGCTTGTACTCCCTTAAACCCGGCCCTGGGGTCTGGTCGGAGAAGATCAGGCCGTCAAGGCAGAAGTTGTAGTTGTTCGGGTAGTCGCCATAGTCGCCGCCGAATTTGTACCATACTGCACCGTTCTCATCGGTGGCCTGAATGCCGTGATCGCACCACTCCCACACGTAGTGACCCTGAATGCTGTCGTACTGGTAAAAAACGTTCTGGTACTCGGTCAGGCCGCCCGGGCCATTGCCCATGGCGTGAGCATATTCGCAGATAATGCGCGGCTTCTCGTGAGGGTGCTCGCCGAACTCATTCATCAGCGGCACGCGGGTATACATGGTCGAGATGATATCGACGACTTCGGCGTCGCGGTCTTCTTCGTAGTGCACCAGGCGGGTATCATCCAGCGCTTTGGTGGCGTGATACATCGCGCGAATATTACAGCCGTAGCCGGATTCATTCCCCAGAGACCAGATGATGATTGATGGATGGTTTTTCTGCGCGTGTACGTGTCGCACGATGCGCTCGACGTACACGTGCTCCCAGCTCGGGTCATCGGTAATGCGGCTCAGGTTGCCGACGTTCGCGAAACCATGGGACTCCACGTCGGTTTCTGCCATCACAAACAGACCGTAAATGTCGCACAGCTCATAAAAGCGCGGATCGTTTGGATAGTGGGCGGTGCGCACCGAGTTGATATTGTGCTGCTTCATCAGCAGCAGATCTTTTTCGACGCGATCCATCCCGACGGCGCGGCCTTTCAGATGGTCGTTGTCGTGACGGTTGACGCCGTGGAGCATCACGTAATGGTTGTTAATATAGAACAGGCCATTGCGTACCTTGATGTCACGAAAGCCGACGCGCTGCGGGATGATTTCAAGCACTTCACCGGCGGCGTTTTTCACCGTCATCACCAGATGATAGAGCCAGGGATTCTCCGCCGACCACTGCTGCGGGGCAGCCACATCAATGGCGAAACCGCTCTCCAGTGATTGCCCGACCGTCAGACGCCCGGTGGTACCCTGATACAGTGCATTGTCGCCATCGAACAGGGTATATTCCACGCTGACATCGGCAGGCTGGTCGCTCAGGTTTTCCAGTACCAGCTGGCAGGAGAGAGTGGCGTCGCGATAATCGTCATTAAAATCAGTGCGTACGGTAAAGTCCTGTACGTGAAGCGGATTTTTACCCACCAGGTAGACGTCGCGGAAGATCCCCGCCATCCACCACATATCCTGGTCTTCAATATAGGTGGAGTCTGCCCACTGCATCACCCGCACGCACAGCAGGTTGTCGCCGGTTTTCACTGCCGCGCTGATGTCAAACTCGGCGGTCAGACGGCTGCCTTTACTGAAGCCAATATACTGGCCGTTGACGTAGACTTCGAAGTAGGTTTCGACACCGTCGAACTTAATCAGGGTCTGCTTACCCTGCCAGCCGTCACCGAGGGTGAAGATGCGCTGATAGGCGCCGGTCGGGTTGTCGGTTGGTACGTACGGCACGTCGATCGGGAAGGGAAAACCTTCATCGGTATACTGAAGCTGCCCGTGGCCTTCCATCTGCCACATTCCCGGTACGGTGATCGGGCCCCAGCCCTCGATATATTCGCGGGTGAAAGCCTCCGGTACCAGCAGAGGGTGCGTGAAGAAGCGGAAGTTCCATTGCCCGCTAAGCGATAAAAAGCGGCTACTGGTTTCGCGGACAAAAGTGCGCGCCTGAGCCAGCGTATCGTAAGAGAAGAAATACGCTCGCGGCGGCAGCCTGTTTTCATGAGTCAGTTGAAGATTTTCCCAGCGATTCATATCGCCTCCCTGTACGGATCTGATGTAATACGGCTATTTTAGTAAAACTTTTACTAAATAAAATGAGCAGGGATGATTTACTTTAACTCGATCACAAAATGAGCGCTGGCAGAGGGTAAGTGTGCAAACCAGAAAATACCGGGAGCGGCATGTTACCGTATTGATACAAGGATGGACGTAGAGAAGGTCGTCCCGGCAAGCCTGGTGCCGCCGGGAAAGTGTATCGTGCGCAGAGGGGTTATCGGGTGGTGCCGCGCAGCTTAAGGACGCTGGGGACAAAGACGTTCAGCGGCAACGCCCGCCCGTCGCGGGCTTTTTCGTACAGCAGGTTCACCCCCTGGCTTCCCATCATTTCAGAATGGATGCGCACGGTAGAGAGCGGTGGGAAGGTGAAGCGTGCGGTTGGAATATCATTCACGCTGATTAAAGAGATATCTTCAGGTATCGACAGGCCGCGTTCGTGAATAGCTCTCAGGACGCCGATGGCGATAGAGTCCGAGGCGACAAACAGCGCCGTCGGGTAGTCTTCCTGAGCCAGCATCGTTTTCGCCAGCTCATAGCCCGACGAGCTGGAGAAACCACCGCGCCAGATATCACCCTGTGAGACCACACCTTTTAGCTGCCCGTACTCAACGAATGCCATTTCGCGGATATCGGCTTTGCCGGGTTCATCCTGGCCTCCGATAAAGCCAATGCGTGAGGCCCCCTGGGCGATAAAGAAGTTGATCACCTCTTTGGCGATGCGCACAAGATCGATATCCACCGCATCGTAGCTGCTGTCTGGCTCATGAAAATCGATAAAGCAGATATTGTCGGTCAGCGCGGTGGCGGCTTCGCGAATGGCGCGAGAAGGTTTGCCGACAATCAGTACGCCGGTGGCTTTTTTCAGTTCGGGCAGTGCGTTGTTGAGGTAGCAGTTGGTCAGCTCGATCCCCAGCTTTTCGCACTGGGTTTCAATCCCGTGGCGGATTGCCAGATAGTAAGGATCGTTAATCTCCAGATCCTGCTGGTAGCTGTAGAGCGCCAGAATATGGTGATGGCCTACGGCGTGAACCTGTGCCTTACGAGAGCTGCTGCTTTTATATTCCAGCTTCTCTGCAATTTCCAGGATACGGTGCTTGGTCTCTTCTTTCACATTCAGGGTTGGATCGTCGTTTAATACCCGTGAAACCGTCGCCAGTGAGACACCCGCTTCGGTTGCGATATCTTTGAGTGTTGCCATCTTATTCCTTATCTGACGTTGCCCCATCTGCGCCCGCCCATTGTAAAGCAAGCTTGGGTTCCTGCATCTGTTTTCAGTAAATATTGCGGGTTTTATTCGCAGCGAACGGGGACTTTTTTCCGCCATAAAGAGTGACGAAAGTAACATTCCTGTCAGCAGGATGCTGAACAAATAATAAAACTTGCTATATTTTACTAAAATTTTACTGGAGGTAAATGATGGATACTGTTGCTTACGATGATTTTGCCAGACTGGAAATGCGTACCGGAAAGATTGTCGAGGTTAAGCGGCATGACAATGCCGATAAACTGTATATCGCGAAGATTGATATTGGTGAGCGGATCTTGCAAACGGTAACGAGCCTGGTGCCTTACTACAGCGAGCAGGAGTTGTTGGGAAAAACGGTGGTGGTGCTGTGCAATCTGGCGAAGGCCAAAATGCGGGGTGAGACATCGGAATGCATGCTGCTGTGCGCAGAGACAGAAGATGGCAGCGAAAGCGTACTGCTGACGCCGGAACGTCTGATGCCGCCTGGCGTACGAGTAGTTTAAGCTCCGTTCTCTTCGTGAGGTGATCGGCGCAACCGCAGAAAAAGCGCCTCTCCCCGATGGGGAGAGGACAGCGCAGAGAGCATCAGGCCTCTTCCACTGAAACCCGCAGCGCAGCCAATGCGGTACGTGCTGCTTTAAGCACCTGCTCGCACTGCTCAATCGTCAGCGTCAGCGGTGGTTCAATGCGGATGGTTTTGGCATTGTTGAGCGTCCCCGCCACCAGAATGCGCTGGCGGAACATCTCACTGGAAAAACTGTAGCCGATTTCGTTATCCACGAACTCAATCGCCATCAGCATCCCTTTACCACGCACTTCATTCACCAGATCCGGATACTCGCGGGATAGCTGACGGAAGCCATCCAGCAGCAGTTCGCCTTTCTGTTCCGCCTGTGCCGGGAGATTTTGCGTCAACAGAACGTTGATCGTCGCCAGCGCCGCAGCACAGGCCAGCGGATTTCCACCGAAGGTGGTGGTATGCAGGAACGGATTGTCGAACAGTACCGAGAATACCTCTTCGGTGGCGACCGTCGCGCCGATTGGCATTACGCCGCCGCCGAGGGCTTTGGCAAGGCACAGAATGTCCGGCTGAACGTTCTCGTGCTCACAGGCAAACATTTTGCCGGTGCGCCCCATGCCGGTCTGTACCTCGTCGAGGATCAGCAGTGCGCCAAACTCATCACACAGCTTACGTACCGCAGGCAGATAGCCCTG
Source organism: Klebsiella sp. R390 (assembly GCF_051131745.1). Lineage (NCBI taxonomy): Bacteria > Pseudomonadati > Pseudomonadota > Gammaproteobacteria > Enterobacterales > Enterobacteriaceae > Klebsiella > Klebsiella sp. R390. The sequence continues at coordinate 3,372,058 of NZ_CP180445.1, forward strand.
AGGTGGCAGGATCACGCCCCCTTCGCCCTGGATCGGCTCAAGGATCACCGCCGCGACGTCATCACCGGTTTTCTTGCACTCGCTGAGCAGCGTGCGCATGGCGTTGATATCGCCAAACGGCACGTGACGGAAGCCCGGCAGCAGCGGCATAAAAGGCTTACGGAAGGTTGATTTGGCGGTAGCCGACAGTGCACCCAGCGATTTTCCATGGAACGCGCCGCTGGTGGCCACGAAGGTAAATTTACCGCGTGGCGATTGGTAGGCTTTAGCGAGCTTGAGTGCCGCTTCGACCGATTCCGTACCGCTGTTACTGAAGAAGCTGTATTTCAGTTTGCCGGGCGTTAATGCCGCCAGCGTTTTGGCCAGCATGGCCCGTAGCGGGTCCAGCAGTTCCTGACTATGAAGAGGTTGTTTAGCGAGCTGATGCTCGACGGCGGAAATCACAACTGGATTACGGTGCCCTACATTAAAAATCCCAAAACCACCCAGACAATCGACAAACTCTTGTCCTTGAGTGTCGACAAGCGTATTTAACCCTCCCGCCTGCCACTCTACGGCTCCGTAATCCCCGCCAGCGGTGACCGATTTTCGGTACTCTAAAAACCCTGGATTCACATGCTCTTTAAAGTATTCCCTGACCTCCTGGTTAAGTGCTTTCATCTCCTCATGATCAAGCGTTCGCTTCTCGATGAGATTCAGTGCGTGTGCGCTGCAGGCCAGAGCCGATGCGCTGGAAGGTAACCTGTTCAAAGTGAGCTCCTGGGGCGGGCGTATCACATGATACTGAATTAAGTATTGCAGGGATTACGCCACTTCGGTGGGGGCGCTGAAAATCGGGATAAACGCAGCGTGAAAGCGCATATGTGCGGAATTTAATCTCACGGCGATATTTTTGGCATGTTTTACTCCTGAACGGAGCTAATAACCTGCTGGCTGCTATACCGCCGCGTGCTTCGCGGCGGTGCAGGTTGCCCAATTTGAGGGCAGAAGAGGGACTTAATCGAGCTGAGAAATTTCCATGGCCGCGCGGTCGATGACGGCAACGATCTGTTTGAGCTGCGCGTCGCTGGTGGCTTGCTGATTCACTTTCAGATCCAGTACGGCTTTAAAGTTCTCCAGCGCCCGTTTCATCTGCGGGTTTTTGCGCAGTTCACAGCCGACCATCCGCGCCTGTAAACGCTCCTGAATTTGAGCCAGTTGCTCGAGATTTTCGGCGTGCAGCTGGCTGCCTTCTGCGGTAATGGCGATTTTCTTGCGGCCATTTTCCTCTTCAACGCTGATCAGACCCTGATCCTGCAGGAGATCGAGGGTGGGGTAGATCACGCCTGGGCTAGGGCTATAGTTACCCTGAGTCAGGGTCTCTATCTCTTTAATCAGCTCGTAGCCGTGGCTGGCGTTGCGAGTCAGGATATCGAGGATAACCAGTCGCAGTTCGCCGTGACCAAAGAAACGCTGACGGCGTCCGCCGCCGCCTCTGCGCTCGTGTTCGCCATGGTCACCGCCTCTGTGGCCGTGTTCCCCACGTTCGCCGCGGTGCCCACGTGGCCCGCGTCCTTCTTCATGATGATGTCGCATCGTTTATTCCTCAGTAGTTTTGATATATCTAATGTATATCTAAAAAATAACGATTAGCAAGAATGAGATCTGATAATTTTTTAATTATATGATTTAAAATGAGTTTTAAGGTGTTTTTGGATTATTTTGCTTTTTATTACGACTATATCAAAAATAACTTGCATTATTTTTTAATGGCAATCATTATCATTTAGGTCATGTTTAGATATATCTATTTTCACGAAGGCGATCGATGATGATAAAAACGAAAAACACTCAGTACCCGCAACGCGTTCGTAATGAGCTGCGTTTCCGTCAGTTAACCGTCCTGCGCGTAGAGCGTATCGGCGCGGCTTTTCAGCGCATTGTGCTGGGCGGAGACGCACTGGATGGCTTTGTTTCCCAGGGGTTTGACGACCATACCAAACTGTTTTTCCCCGAAGCCGGCGCCGCGTTTACGCCGCCGCAGGTCACTGATGAAGGCATTAACTGGGGTGAGGGCGTGCGTCCGGCAACCCGCGACTATACGCCGCTGTACGATGCCGAGCGCCATGAGCTGGCATACGACTTCTTTATCCACGACGGCGGGATTGCCAGCAGCTGGGCGCTGGCGGCCAAACCGGGCGATACCCTGGTGATTGGCGGGCCGCGCGGTTCACTGGTGGTGCCGGAAGATTATGCCTGGCAGCTGTATGTCTGTGATGAGTCCGGGATGCCGGCATTGCGTCGCCGTCTGCTGGGCCTCAGCCGTCTGCCCGTGCGCCCGCAGGTGACGGCGCTGGTCACGATCGGCGATGTCTCCTACCAGGATTATCTGGCGGACCTGCAGGGCTTTAATATTGAGTGGGTGGTGGGTCATCAGCCCTCCGTCGTGGAGGAGCGTCTGGCACAGGTGAACGTGCCGCCAGAGGATTACTTTATCTGGGTCACCGGCGAGGGCGCGGTCGTCAAATCATTGCTTGGCCGTTTCGAAAACGATGAGATCGATCCTCAGCTGGTGCGCTCCCAGGCCTATTGGCACAGCAAGTAATCGCTGCTCCTGCGAGCGCTCCCCGGGTAACGACATAGATGCGTAGCCCGGGGCCTCTTCTACCTTATCTTTAGCTGCGCATCACGCGCTGCCCGGCGACATCCAGTGTCAGCGCGTCACCGTCATGAAAACGGGTCAGTACCTCACTTTGCTGGCACAGAAAGGCGATACCGGCCTGGCGGGCGATAATTGCCCCATGCGAAACCTCGCTGCCTTCCTGCAGGCAGATACCTTTTACCTGTCGGGGATCTATCTGTACGACTGTGGAGGGAAAGATATCGTCGGCGATGAGGAGCGTCGGTCCCTGAAGCCGCAGCGGCTCTTCGTTGCGACCCGCGAGATGGCGCAGTGTACGCTGCAGCAGATCGTCGATATCGATATAGCGTGCCTGCAGATAGGCATCGTCCAGATCGCGGTATTGCTGGCTAAGATCGACCAGCACCTGATACCACGCCCAGGCCGCGCCGCAGTGCTCATTTCGCATGATTTCACAGGCGGTATCGTATAAATCAGGATCGTCGAGCAGCGTATGATGGCCGGAAAAAATCGCCGCAATATCCGCGGAATAACGATCTTCCGCCAGGGTAGTCAGCGCGGTGAGATCCGCCAGGGTCTGGTCGATCGCCTGTTTCAGGCGCTGCATCTCATCGGCAATATCTGCGCCGTTTTGCCGCTCAGGCCGGGCGTGAGGCCGCAGGTAGCGCATCGCGCTCCCCTGAACGCGGACGACAGTCGGCGCAGAAGGGGCGGGCGTGGCGTCCGGCTGCTCGCCGAAGTTATCTGCCGCCAGCGCCTGAAATGCCGCCAGCGCCGCTTCGGCGTCCGGCCCGCGGGCCAGCAGCCGCAAGGTATCGTTGCAACGAACCTGGAGCAGGGCAATCTGGTTGATGCTGTCCGGCGACACGCATTTACCGCCTTTCTCCAGCACCAGATCCGCCTGGAACCCGGCTAAGGCTGCCACCAGACGCGATGCCGGGCGAACGTGCAGCCCGTTGTGATTTTTGATCACCACCGAAACGGACTGTCCACTCAGATCGTCAACATTGGGCGCTGCCTCAATGACCTCTGGTGCTGACGATGGTAATCCCAGCTGCACGCGCTTGGCTTCCAGGGCGTGCATGGCGTCGGCGATCACTTTATCGATATCCGATCCGGTGGCGGCGCTAACCGTGGCCGCCAGCGTGCCTTCGACCAGCGGGGCCGCGCACAGACGGACCTTGGCCGCGATGGCCGGATCGAGGAGATCCAGCGCGGTTTCGGCGCTAAGCAGGGCGCTGCCGATATCCATCATCACCAGCACGTGGTCGGTATCGGCCACGGACTCGATCGCTTCCATCACCTTCAGCGGATCGGTGCCGATCGGGTTCTGCGGATCGTCAATCCCGGCGGCGATCGCCAGCTTGCAGCCATCGCCAATCAACATCTGCCGGGCCAGTTCCCCGACGCCTTCGCCCAGCCGGGCGCTATGAGAAACAATCACCAGGTTTACCATCGCCTTATCCTTACGCTTTGGCGGCTGCCGCCAGTTCCTGAATCATCAACATCACCGAGGTTGCCCCCGGATCCTGATGCCCGATGCTGCGCTCACCGAGATAGCTGGCGCGGCCTTTGCGGGCCTGCATGGTGATGGTGGAGCGAACGGCCTCCTCTGCCTGCTGTGCCGCGACGTCCAGCGCCTGTTGCACCGTCAGGTGCTGTTCGCCGGACTGGCGCAGCGATTCGACCACCGGCAGCCAGACATCGCACATGGTTTTGTCGCCGGGCTCTGCTTTGCCACGGTTGACCACGCCCTCGGCTCCTTCGCGCATCATCTGATACAGCTCATCGAGGGTCAGGCTCTGGTGAGCCTGAGTCACCTGGGCTGCGCGAATAAAGAAGGTGCCGAACAGCGGACCGCTGGCGCCGCCGACGTTGGAGAGCAGCGTCATCCCGGTATTCTTGAGAATAAAACCGATGTCTTTATCGGCGATGGACGGCAGCTTCTCCACGACTTTGCTGAAGCCACGATGCATGTTCAGACCATGGTCGGCATCGCCAATCTCTTTATCGAGGCCGGTCAAAAAATCTTTCTCACGGGTGAAGGTATCGCCGCAGCGATAGAGCCAGTTAACGATTTGCGTTCTGTTCAGTGACATGTCGTGCTCCTTAGTGGCCCCAGTTCAGTGCGGGGGTGTGTACGGGGGCGTCCCATAACGCCAGCGTCGCGTCATCGACTTTCAGCAGCGTGATGGAAAAGCCCACCATATCCAGCGATGTGCAGTAGCTGCCGATGAGGCTGCGGGCGATCGTGATACCGTGCTCCTCGCAGCGCGTTGTCAGGCGGTTGAATACGCCATATAGCTCTGACAGCGGGGTCGCGCCGAGGTTATTGACCAGGGCGATGACGCGGTCGCCTTTCTGCAACGCCTGTTTGCTTTGCTGAACGTCCTGCCAGCTGCCTTTAACGTGGTCCCATTGACGCAGGGTGCGGCTGTAGGTCCCGTTTTCCAGCAGGGTGTCGAACATCTCATCCACGGTGCGATCGAGAGAGCTAAAGGCACGGCGGTCGATGCCCGGTTCGCCATGAATGCCGACCCCGAACTCCATCTCGTTATCCTGGAGCTCAAACGACGGCTGCCCGGCGGCCGGCACGGTACAGGCGCCCAGCGCAATGCCGATGGAGTGGCCGTGGTTGTTGAGGCGGCGGCCCAGTTCGGCGCAGGCTTCCAGCGAATCGCCGCGTTCGGCGGCGGCACCGACCAGCTTCTCGATCAGCACGGTGTTGGCGACGCCACGGCGCCCGGCGGTGTAGAGGCTGTCTTTGACCGCCACGTCATCATCTATCACCACGGTGGTGACCTTGACGCCGCTTTCATGCAGCAACTCGGTCGCGGTTTCGAAATTGAGGATATCCCCGGTGTAGTTTTTGATGATCAGCAGTACGCCTTCACCGCCGTCGATATTCATGGCGCACTCGAACATTTTGTCCGGCGTCGGTGAGGTGAAAATCTCGCCCGGACAGGCTCCGGACAGCATCCCTTTGCCGATATAGCCGCAGTGCATCGGCTCGTGTCCGCTCCCGCCGCCGGAGAGCAGCGCGACTTTTCCGGCCACCGGCGCATCGGCGCGGGTGACATAGACCGGGTCCTGATGCAGCGTTAATTCAGGATGGGCCTTGGCGAGGCCTTGTAATTGTTCACTCAGGACATCTTCGACACGGTTAATCAGTTTTTTCATTATTCATGCTCCGTCGACGTGATGCGATGCGGCCTCTCTGCGCACGGAGGCGGTCATCGTGTAGGGGTATCGCCTGGCGTGAAGAGCAACCGGCGATGTGATGATTCTGGCTGAGTTAACGGAAAAAAAAATGCCGCGAAAACGGGTTTCATTACGGAACATGATTATTAATTTTCGTTTCGTAATGGAACGTTTCTGCTAAGGAAATGCGAAAAATGCGAGCCAGGGCGACTTTTTAGCCTCGTGTTCAACGGCGGTGGATGGCGGCCTGGACGACTTTTTCGATGCTTTCTGGTCGGCTGAGGGGATCGCCATCCGCCGCTTGTCTTTGGTTTTATGGCGGTTGGTGGCTGAAGGGGCCGATCGGGATCGCAATCCCGGCGTTTCTTCGTGAGTCATGTTCCAATATGAAACATTAAAAATCGATCGCCGTTTCAGATCAGAACAAAATCGGCAAAAATTTTTTTGTTCGTCGCTCGCCCTACAGTGTTTGCATCGCTCCGGTCATGCTCCCGTTTGTGCCTTTCAGCGAAGGCTGAACGGGATGACGCCAGGGCACATCATGTAAAACATGCACTTATTTGAGGGTGAAAGGAATGCTAAACGTTATTCAATCTCCGGCCAAATATCTTCAGGGACCTGATGCATCCACGCTGTTTGGCCAGTATGCCAAAAATCTGGCGGATAGTTTTTTCGTGATTGCCGATGACTTCGTCATGAAGCTGGCGGGGGAGAAGGTGCTCAATGGCCTGCATAACCACGGGCTCAGCTGCCATGCGGCACGCTTTAACGGCGAGTGCAGCCATGCGGAAATCAACCGCCTGATTGCTATTCTGCAACAGCACGGCTGTCGCGGTGTGGTCGGGATTGGCGGCGGGAAGACGCTCGATACTGCCAAAGCCATTGGCTTCTATCAGAAGCTGCCGGTGGTGGTGATCCCGACCATTGCTTCGACCGATGCGCCAACCAGCGCGCTGTCGGTGATTTACACCGAAGCCGGTGAGTTTGAAGAGTATCTGATCTACCCGAAAAACCCGGATATGGTGGTGATGGACACGGCGATTATCGCCAAAGCGCCGGTGCGTCTGCTGGTGGCGGGGATGGGCGATGCGCTTTCCACCTGGTTTGAAGCGAAGGCCTGTTTTGATGCCAGAGCGACCAGCATGGCCGGCGGCCAGTCCACGGCGGCAGCCTTGAGCCTGGCCCGCCTGTGCTATGATACGCTGCTGGCTGAAGGCGAAAAAGCGCGTCTGGCGGCCCAGGCTGGCGTCGTGACGGATGCGCTGGAGCGTATTGTCGAAGCCAACACCTACCTCAGCGGCATTGGCTTTGAAAGCAGCGGCCTGGCGGCGGCGCATGCCATTCATAACGGCTTCACTATTCTGGAAGAGTGCCATCATCTGTACCACGGCGAAAAAGTGGCCTTTGGTACCCTGGCTCAACTGGTGCTGCAAAACAGCCCGATGGAAGAGATTGAGACGGTGCTGGGCTTCTGCCAGAAAGTGGGGCTGCCGGTGACGCTGGCGCAGATGGGCGTGAAAGAGGGCATTGAAGGGAAAATTCAGGCGGTGGCGAAAGCGACCTGTGCGGAAAGTGAAACCATCCACAACATGCCTTTTGCCGTGGCACCGGATAACGTCTATGCCGCGATTATGACGGCTGACCTGCTCGGTCAGCAGTGGCTGGCGCGTTAAGGTTACGCTGACGCATCGTCTGAACGTGAAGGACGTTTCTCCCCTCCGACAGTCTCTGCCGGAGGGGTTGTCTATTGGTCAACAGTGGAAAGGGACATGGCGGCGCAGACTCAGGATTCTTCACAAACAGCATCTTCAGTAATCGGCCAGTCGTGGCATCGTTGCAGCCGGTTTATGCAGCGGGACACCTGGCAGGCGCCGCATCAGGCGCAGGGGCTGACGTTTGAGTCGATCTGTCGGCGTAAAACCGCGCTACTGACCATCGGCCAGGCCGCGCTGGAAGATGCCTGGGAATTTATGGACGGCCGCCCTTGCGCGCTGTTTATTCTGGATGAGTCCGCCTGTATTCTCAGCCGCTGCGGTGAACCTCAGACGCTGGCGCAGCTGGAGGCGCTAGGGTTCCTCGACGGCAGCTATTGCGCCGAAAGCATTATCGGCAGCTGCGCGCTGTCGCTGGCCTCGATGCTGGGGCAGCCGGTGAGAACCTCCGGCGATCAACATTTTAAACATGCGCTGCACGGGTGGTCATTTAGCTCGACGCCGGTGTTTGATAACCACGGGCGCCTGTTTGGTTCCATTTCGCTGTGCTGCCTGAGCGAACAGCAGGCGGCTTCTGATTTGTCTCTGACTCTCGCGATTGCCCGGGAGGTGGGGAATTCACTGCTCACCGACAGCCTGCTCGCCGAATCTAATCGCCACCTCAATCAGATGTACGGCCTGCTGGAAAGCATGGACGACGGGGTGATGGCGTGGAATGAGCAGGGGGTGTTGCAGTTTATTAACGTCCAGGCCGCGAGGCTCCTGCACCTGGATGCGCAGGCCAGCCAGGGGAAAAATATTCACGATCTGGTGATGCTACCGGCGTTGCTGCGTCGGGCTATTAAGCACGCACGAGCGTTGAACCATGCGGAAGTGACGTTTGAGAGTCAGCATCAGTTTATCGACGCCGTCATTACCCTCAAGCCGATTGTCGAAGCGCAGGGCAACAGCTTTATTCTGCTGCTGCATCCGGTTGAGCAGCTGCGTCAGCTGATGACCAGCCAGTTGGGCAAAGTGAGCCATACGTTTGAGCAGATGTCTGCGGACGATCCGCAAACGCGGCGGCTGATGCATTTTGGCCGGCAGGCCGCGCGCGGCGCTTTCCCGGTTCTGCTATGCGGCGAAGAGGGCGTCGGGAAAGAGCTGATCGCCCAGGCGATTCATAATGAAAGTGAGCGGGCGGGCGGCCCGTATATTGCGGTCAACTGCCAGCTGTATGCCGATAACGTATTGGGGCAGGATTTTATGGGCAGCGCGCCGACCGATGATCAAAACGGTCGTCTGAGCCGCCTGGAGCTGGCCAGCGGCGGGACCTTATTCCTGGAAAAAATCGAGTACCTGGCGCCTGAACTGCAGTCCGTGCTGTTGCAGGTGATTAAGCAGGGGGTATTAACCCGGCTTGATGCCCGCCGGCTGATCCCGGTGGATGTGAAAGTGATCGCCACCACCACCGTCGATCTCGCGAACCTGGTGGAGCAGAACCGCTTTAGCCGCCAGCTCTACTATGCGCTGCACTCGTTTGAGATTGCCATCCCGCCTCTGAGGTCGCGGCGCAGCAGTATTGCTGCGTTGGTGCATAACCGTCTGCGCAGCCTCGAGCGGCGCTTTTCGTCGCGCCTGAAAGTGGACGACGACGCGCTGGCGCAGCTGGTGAACTACTCCTGGCCGGGCAATGATTTTGAGCTCAACAGCATTATCGAAAATATCGCCATCAGCAGCGATAACGGCCATATCCGCTTGAGCAATCTGCCGGAATATCTCTTCTCCGAGCGCCTGGGCAGCAGCGACAGCGCATCGCCGCTCTTACCCGCCAGCCTGACCTTCAGCGCCATCGAAAAAGAGGCGATTATTCATGCCGCCCGCGTCACCAGTGGCCGGGTGCAGGAGATGTCCAGCCTGCTCAATATTGGGCGCACAACATTGTGGCGCAAGATGAAGCAGTACGATATCGACGCCAGCCAGTTTAAGCGCAAAAACCAGGACTCATCAGTGGGCTGAAGCCCGTGCGGCGCGCCAGTTAGTGCGGAAACGAGCGTCTTAAGTGCGCAGAAAACCGCCATGCAAACGTTTGAATGAGGGCTGAATCAAATAAAGGCAACGTTCTCTTTGATATCCCGGCGAACTTGGGTCCATAGTATAAACATGTTCATCACATGGTTAATTTTAAGGATAAGAGCATGCCAACAGCGATAGATAAAGCGTTAGATTTTATTGGTGGTATGAACACATCAGAACCGGCTCCGCCTTCAATGGATGAAAGCACAGCTAAAGGCATTTTAAAGTATTTGAATGAGTTAGGTGTTCCGGCAAGTGCCGACGACGTGATGGCGCGAGGTCAGCAGGAGGGATGGAACGCCGGGTTCACGGAAAAAGTGGCCGGATGGGCAGATAAGATCGCATCTGGTGACCGTCTCATTATCAAAAACCCTGAGTTCTTCTCTTCCTACATGCGGGAGCAGCTGCGGGAACTGGTGTGAGTTGAGCGTTTCAACCGACCATTCATGGCCGTGCTGTTCAGCGTATAAGGTATAAAAAAGGAGCGAACCGTTATTAACGGCGCTCCTTTTATTTTTGCCTGTCTTCACCGCCAGCATGGTGTTCCGTGGACAGCGACAGTCCTTTAATGGCCTGTTGGCGGGCGTTAACTGGTGTGGTGTAAGTACGAAATGCTAAAAAGCACAAGGGCCGGCGGTTTCTCGCCAGCCCTTGCGGTGTCTGGTGGCCCCTGCTGGACTAGAACCTGCGACCAGGTGATTATGACTTCTATGCAGAACCATGCTTTGAACTAAGTTAGTTCGAGACGCTATGACCGTTACGATGGCCTGGCTGAAGAACGCAGGGTGCTTGAGGTCGGGTCAACAACTATCAGCGAAAGAAGGACAACAACGTTGTGAACTTGTTTGGGCGGAGGTAATCGCTTGTCAAAATATGAGCTTAATTCAGCCGAAGAGCGGTATCAGCCAGGATCAGGTGATTTGGTATTAGCGAACAAGCTAGAGATTATCAATGCTGCTGAAATGGATGCGTTAGAGTCAGGTCTGCTGCTCATGTTGTATGAGCAGCTATTTATCAGTCATCAGATACCTTCCACGTTGAGTTTTGAGCATATCTGCGAGTGGCATCGCAAATGGTTAGGCAATGTCTACGATTGGGCTGGTAGGCTCCGTAATGGCAATCTGGCTAAAAATGGTTTTCAGTTTGCCGCAGCAAACAGAATACCGCTGTTGGTTACGGAGTTTGAGAAACAATTCCTCTCGCGCTTTACTGAATTGAGGGCGCTTTCTCGTGGAGAGCTGATCGTCTACCTGGCTGAATCTCATGTGGAATTTATTTTGATTCATCCCTTTCGGGAAGGTAATGGACGTTTGTCGCGTTTACTTTTTGATATGCTGGCGGTTAAGGCGGGTGTCGGCGTGCTGGATTACAGCTTATGGGATGAGCACAAAGAATTTTACTTCAAGGCGATTCAGGCCGGTGTATCTGGCAACTTTGCACCGATGGTACGACTGGTTGGCGATATTCTTCCTGATTAACGAGCCAGACCAACAGCTTTAGCCTGTGCCTGAACACGTTTGAGCTGCTGCTCGATTTTTTCTACAGAAACGCCGGTTTCGATTGCCGTGGAACTGGCAACGGTGCGGAAAAGTTGTGATTTCGTGACCAAGGGATGTGCAGTTTTCTTTGTCATGGGAAGAACCTCGTCGTTTATGCTCGTATTCTAGTTCGAGCGGAGATCGCCCACAAGCCCACTCTATATTATCTGTTCTTTGCGCGCGGTAAGTATGTAGTATCAATTTGCAATTTCATCGCCACTTTAAAATGAAACAACAAAAAAGCCACTCGTTAGAGTGGCTTAATTATATGATTTTAAGGCTAAAATTTGGTGGCCCCTGCTGGACTTGAACCAGCGACCAAGCGATTATGAGTCGCCTGCTCTAACCACTGAGCTAAGGGGCCGTGGCGAGGGATTATAAAGTAACTGGCAAGCGCAATCCAGCGTAAAACGCACGGCTGCTGATTTTATAAACAATGCATTTTCAATCCTTTATAATCACCTTTTCGGTATTGAATGGGTGAAAAGATGATCAACGATATTCTGGCTCCGGACCTGCGGGTGGTTTTTTGCGGCATCAACCCTGGGAAGTCCTCCGCACATACCGGTTTTCATTTTGCCCATCCGGGTAATCGCTTCTGGAAGGTGATTCACCAGGCCGGGTTTACCGACCGCCTGCTGGCGCCGGAAGAGGAACAGCATCTGCTTGATACCGGCTGCGGCATCACGATGCTGGTGGAGCGTCCGACGGTGCAGGCCAGCGAAGTGGCGTTGCAGGAGCTGCGCAGCGGCGGGCGGGAGCTTACCCTGAAAATGGAACAGTATCAGCCGCGAGCGCTGGCGATCCTCGGCAAACAGGCTTTTGAGAAAGCCTTTCAGGTGCGCGGCGCGCGCTGGGGAAAGCAGCAGGTGACCATCGGCGCGACGGAGGTGTGGGTATTGCCTAATCCCAGCGGATTGAACCGGGCGACGCTGGAGGCGCTGGTGGCGGCCTATCGTGAGCTGGAAGAGGCGCTGACTGCACGAGGTCGATAATCCGCACGTTGCGGGCGCGAACCACTGCGGCTCTTGCGGTGAATTGAGGGCAAAAAAAAGCTCCCCGCAGGGAGCTTTTTATATCCAGCAACGATTAATCGTCGAGGAAGCTACGCAGTACTTCAGAACGGCTCGGGTGACGCAGCTTACGCAGCGCTTTCGCTTCGATCTGACGGATACGTTCGCGGGTAACGTCAAACTGTTTGCCGACTTCTTCCAGCGTGTGGTCGGTGTTCATATCGATACCGAAACGCATACGCAGAACTTTCGCTTCACGGGCGGTCAGGCCAGCCAGAACGTCGTGAGTGGCGGCGCGCAGGCTTTCCGTGGTCGCGGAATCCAGCGGGAGCTCGAGGGTGGTATCCTCGATGAAATCACCCAGATGCGAATCTTCATCGTCGCCGATCGGCGTTTCCATGGAGATAGGCTCTTTAGCAATTTTCAGCACTTTGCGAATTTTATCTTCCGGCATCAGCATGCGTTCAGCCAGCTCTTCCGGCGTCGGCTCACGACCCATTTCCTGCAGCATCTGGCGGGAGATACGGTTGAGCTTGTTGATGGTCTCAATCATATGCACCGGAATACGGATGGTGCGCGCCTGATCCGCGATAGAGCGGGTGATTGCCTGACGGATCCACCAGGTAGCGTAGGTGGAGAACTTGTAGCCGCGACGGTATTCGAACTTATCAACCGCCTTCATCAGACCGATGTTACCTTCCTGAATCAGATCCAGGAACTGCAGACCACGGTTGGTGTATTTCTTGGCGATAGAAATAACCAGACGTAAGTTTGCTTCAACCATCTCTTTCTTCGCACGGCGGGCTTTCGCTTCACCGATGGACATGCGACGGTTGATATCTTTAACCTGCTCGATAGTCAGGCCGGTTTCTTCTTCAATCTGCTGCAGTTTCATCAGGCCGCGCTGAACGTCTTCTTTGACGTCATGCAGCTTTTCAGACCACGGCTTGTTCATGGCGACAGCGGCGTTGAACCAGGTTTCGCTGGTTTCGTTGCCGGTGAACAGCGTGATGAAGTTTTTCTTCGGCATTTTGCACTGTTCAACGCACAGTTTCATGATGATGCGTTCCTGAGTACGGACGCGATCCATCATGCTACGCATGCTGCCAACCAGGTAATCGAACTGTTTCGGTACCAGACGGAACTGTTTGAACACTTCGGACAGCTTAAGAATTTCTTCCTGCGCGGCGGCGTGGCTACGACCTTTTGCTTTAATGGTGTCGCGGGTCAGTTCGTACTGCGTACGCAGTTCAGCGAATTTCGCGCGTGCCAGCTCAGGGTCGATGCTGTTATCGTCATCGCTGCTGTCGTCATCGTCGTCTTCATCTTCGTCTTCGTCGTCATCCATCTCTTCCTGAGACAGTTCAGACCCGACGTGCGTTGCCGTCGGCGCCAGATCTTCTTCAGCGTTAGGATCGACAAAGCCGGTGATCAGGTCAGACAGACGGGCTTCTTCCGCTTCAACGCGATCGTACTGCTCGAGCAGATAGGTGATGGCTTCCGGATATTCAGCAACGGAGCACTGAACCTGGTTAATCCCATCTTCAATACGTTTGGCGATGTCAATTTCGCCTTCACGCGTCAGCAGTTCAACGGTACCCATTTCGCGCATATACATGCGCACCGGATCGGTTGTCCGTCCGATTTCAGATTCAACACTGGACAGCACTTGTGCAGCTGCTTCTTCTGCATCTTCGTCAGTGTTGTTGCTGTTTTCAGCCAGCAGTAGATCATCGGCATCCGGTGCTTCTTCCATCACCTGAATGCCCATGTCATTGATCATTTGGATGATGTCTTCGATCTGATCGGAGTCGACGATATCTTCCGGCAGATGGTCATTGACCTCGGCATAGGTCAGATAGCCTTGCTCCTTACCACGTTGGACAAGAAGCTTCAGCTGTGACTGCGGGTTTTGCTCCATAAGACGGTATCCACACTTATTTCGTTTGATTGGTGTCGACAACAAACTGCCAACATTTAAAGCGAGGGCGTACTTATATTATTGCCGCTGCGCCTCAGCGCGGCTGTCGGGGGCTTCCCGAACGATATTCGGCACTTAAGCCGTGCAATTCATTTCTTTGCCAGTTCCTGACTGATGGTCCAGAGTTCCCGGCGTTCTTCACTGCTTAAACCGTGTGTGCGGTCACGAGCTATCAACTCTTCTTGCCGCAGTTCCAGCAGTGAATCAAACATATGGTTGAGCGAGTCGGTGAAGGTTTTTTCTGCGATATCTTTATCTGCTATATCGTCCCACATCGACAGTTTTTCAAGGGTGGCGGCCTCATTTGTGCCGCGATACTGCTCTAAAAGTTGCCCGGTCGTCAGACCAGGCTGAGATAAACAGGTTTTCACCAGTTCGCTGAACAAGCCCAGTCCCGGCATTTTGCGCTGATCCAGACCTTCTAAAGGTGGAACCAGCGGGGCCAGATCCGGGTTTTGCACCAGCAACCCTATAAGTATACGCATGGTCGTGCGTTTTAGCTGCGGCGCGGGACGCGGGGCGCCACTTTCTGTCTGTTTTGGCATTAAACGTTCAAGCTGGGCGTCATCTAAAATCCCTAACTTGTTGCCTAATTCCTGACGTAAATAAATGCGCAGCGTTTCACCCGGCACCTGGGTTATCAGCGGCAGCGACAGCGTACTGAGCTGCGCGCGCCCATCCGGGGTGCTTAAGTCGACCTGCGGCATCAGGCTGTTAAACAAAAACGTGGAGAGCGGCTGAGCCTGCTCCATCCGCGCTTCGAACGCCTCTTTACCCTCTTTACGCACCAGCGTATCCGGGTCTTCACCGTCAGGTAGAAACATAAAGCGTAGCTGACGACCGTCGGTCATGTACGGTAGCGCCGTTTCCAGCGCTCGCCAGGCGGCATCGCGGCCAGCCCGGTCGCCGTCGTAACAGCAGATGACCTGATTGGTCGCCCGGAACAAAAGCTGAATATGGTCAGCTGTGGTCGAGGTACCTAACGACGCAACCGCATAATTGATGCCGTACTGCGCCAGCGCCACAACGTCCATATAGCCTTCGACAACCAGCAGACGGGGTGGTTCGGCGTTATCCTGCTGCGCCTCATAAAGGCCATACAGCTGGCGACCTTTATGGAAAATATCGGTTTCCGGGGAGTTCAGGTATTTCGGCAGGGCATCGCCCAGCACGCGTCCACCAAAACCAATGACCCGGCCTCGCTTATCGCGGATGGGGAACATCACCCGTTCGCGGAAGCGGTCGTAACTGCGTCCCTTATCGTTCGTCACCAGCATGCCGGCATCGATAAGCGACTGGCGGTTTTCTTGATTGCCGCCAAACCGTTTTAAGACGTTATCCCAACCGGGCGGCGCGTAGCCAATCGCGAAGCGCGCAATGACCTCGCTGCTTAAACCGCGTTTTGCCAGATACTGGCGCGCAGGGTCGGCGGCGGGGTGTATCAGAGACTGTTGGTAAAACGCATTCAGACCGTCCATTAACTGATAGAGGCTTTGCCGTTGATGGCGCTCTATCTGACTCGGTCCGTTGCCTGCTTCATATGGCACTTCGAGGTTGTGCATAGCGGCAAGTTCTTCGACCGTTTCCACGAACTCGAGCTTGTCGTAGTTCATCAGGAAGTCGACGGCGTTGCCGTGCGCACCGCAACCAAAGCAGTGGTAAAACTGTTTTTCACCGTTGACGGTAAAAGAGGGGGTTTTTTCGTTATGGAAAGGACAGCACGCGTGGTAGTTCTTGCCCTGTTTTTTGAGCTTTACCCGCGCGTCGATAAGATCGACGATGTCGGTTCGAGCCAGCAGGTCATTGATAAATACGCGTGGAATTCGTCCAGCCATAGGCCCCGTAAACTATACACACGATCCTGTAGACGGCCTCAGCGTTGGCTGCGGGCGTTATTACCGGATGCTATGTATATGCTAATGCATAAACGAAAATAAGCCGCGCATTCCTTCCGGAAGCACGGCCTTACAACTACAACTCGGTCTGAATTGAGGGCTGTGCCCTCAACAGATTAGTACAGACGAGTGCGGCGTGCGTTTTCGCGAGCCAGTTTCTTCGCGTGACGTTTCACTGCAGAAGCTTTAGCGCGCTTACGTTCGGTAGTCGGTTTTTCATAGAACTCACGACGACGAACTTCCGCCAGAACACCTGCTTTTTCACAGGAACGCTTGAAGCGACGCAGAGCTACGTCGAACGGCTCGTTTTCACGTACTTTAATTACCGGCATGTGCCTCTCACCTTTATTAATTCGGTTTGCTGCTGGCATCAACGCCAGCTTATTTCAAAATGGTGCGGAATTTTACTGCAACTACTGCTGCTTTGTAAAGCACCTGCGCCCTTTTTGAAAGGACTTTTATAAGGGTGAGGAGTATACACGAGGCTTCTTCCTGGGGCGAACAAAGTTTTACCGCGACACGCTGAGGGTATACATCAACCGGCATTGGTCCTAAACTGCGCGGTATTAGAGTGAGGTAAAAAAGACATGCGTGTACTGGGTATTGAAACATCCTGCGATGAAACCGGCATCGCCATTTATGACGACGAAAAAGGGCTGCTAGCCAACCAACTGTATAGTCAGGTGAAATTACATGCTGACTACGGCGGCGTTGTGCCTGAGCTGGCTTCACGCGATCACGTGCGCAAAACCGTACCGCTGATCCAGGCAGCATTAAAAGAAGCCGGACTGATGGCAAAAGAGATTGATGCAGTGGCCTATACCGCCGGACCGGGTCTGGTTGGTGCGCTGCTGGTTGGCGCCACGGTCGGGCGTTCGCTGGCGTTTGCCTGGAACGTACCGGCCATCCCGGTACACCATATGGAAGGCCACCTGCTGGCACCGATGCTGGAAGATAATCCGCCGGATTATCCTTTTGTTGCGCTGCTGGTTTCCGGTGGTCATACCCAGTTGATCAGCGTTACCGGCATTGGCCAGTACACGCTGCTGGGTGAGTCTATCGATGATGCCGCAGGCGAAGCCTTCGATAAAACGGCGAAGCTGCTGGGACTGGATTATCCTGGCGGGCCGATGCTGTCTAAAATGGCGGCGCAGGGCACCGAGGGACGATTTGTCTTCCCGCGTCCGATGACCGACCGCCCGGGGCTGGATTTTAGCTTCTCTGGCCTGAAAACCTTCGCGGCTAACACCATTCGCAATAATACAGACGACGAGCAAACCCGTGCCGATATCGCCCGGGCGTTTGAGGATGCGGTGGTGGATACGCTGATGATCAAGTGCAAGCGAGCGCTGGAGCAGACCGGCTTTAAACGCCTGGTGATGGCCGGCGGCGTGAGCGCGAACCGCACGCTGCGAGCGAAGCTGGCGCAGATGATGACCAAACGCGGCGGTGAAGTTTTCTATGCGCGTCCGGAATTTTGTACCGATAACGGCGCAATGATCGCCTATGCCGGGATGGTGCGTCTGCGCACCGGCGCGAAGCCTGACCTCGGGGTGACCGTACGCCCGCGCTGGCCGCTTGCTGAACTGCCTGCGGCGTAAGCCACTCACAGGCCGACGCTGCGTCGGCCTGTTTTCCTTCCCGCTTTCCTGCGTTACTCCATACTTTTACACAGCGAGCAAATCGCGCCCTGATGCTTGTGCGAGTGCATCACATCTGGACGTTCATACTCTTCATCACAGCTGAGACATTGGTAAACGGTGGTGGAAGCATTGCCTTGCGCGTCGTAGCGCGGCTCACTGATACCGTCGTCATGCTGTTTGATGTAGTAACGGCCACCGGTAAGGATCCCCATCAGCGGGGTCATCACCAGCGCCACAACCAGCGCAATCAGCGGAGAGAACGGTGCCAGCGTGGCGCCCAGCAGGCCGAAGAAGGCGCAAATCGACAGGCCAGCGGCCAGGGCGAAAGAGACTACGCCGACCGGGTTGACGTTGTGAATCATCCCGCGGCGATATTCTGGTTGCGCCGGGGCGAGCTTCAGCAGGCCCTTATTCACGGTGATATCGGTGGCTACCACCACAACCCAGGCAATCGCAAAGTTTGAGTAGAAGCCGAGGATCCACGACAGGGCGCTGAACATATCGCCTTCCATCAGCGCCAGCGCAATTGCCAGATTGACGATCACGAAGATAATCCGTCCCGGATAGCGTTTGGTGGTCCGCGTCCAGGCGCTGGTCCACGCCAGCGAGCCGGAATAGGCGTTAGTGACGTTGATCTTAATCTGCGAAATCACCACCAGCACCACGGCCAGGGTCAGCGCCAGCCAGCCGGGCACCAGGTTATCAAAGACGCTGACGAACTGCTGTACCGGTTCGGTGTTGTGTACCGCCGGGAAGCGGGTCAGCAGATAGAAGCCGAGGAAGGCACCGATAATCTGTTTAATCGCCCCTAATACTACCCAGCCAGGCCCGGCGGAAAAGACCGCCAGCCACCAGCTTTTGCTGTTCTCCGCGGTTTTTGGCGGCATAAAGCGCAGATAATCGATCTGTTCGCCAATCTGCATAATCAGCGACAGGCACACGCCGGCGCCGAGCATAATGGCGGTTAAGTCGACGTGCGCGGCGTTGTTTTTGCCGCTGAAGTTCATGAAACCGTCCACCAGAGCCGGGTCTTTGGCAATTAGCCAGGCCACCGGCACCACCATCAGCACTAACCACAGCGGCGTCGTCCACACCTGCAGGCGGGTCAGCGCTTTCATGCCATAGATAACCAGCGGCAGCACCATCAGGGTGGCGATGAGATAGCCCATCCACAGCGGGATCCCAAGGCCAACCAGCAGCCCCTGGGCCATGATCGAGCCTTCAAGAGCGAAAAAGATAAAGGTAAAGCCGGCGAAGATAATGCTGGTGATGACCGAGCCAAAATAACCGAAGCCGGCGCTACGGGTGATGAGGTCGAGGTCGATGTTGTAGCGGGCGGCGGTAATGGCCAGCGGGATCCCGGTCAGAAAAATGACCAATGCCGCCAGCAAGATAGCGTAAATGGCGTTGGTGGTACCCCATGCCATGCCGATGCTGGCGCCGATAGAAAAGTCCGCCAGATAGGCGATGCCGCCCAGCGCGGTTACCGCGACGACGCCAGGTCCCCAGCGACGGAAACTCAGCGGGGCGTAGCGAAGGGTATAATCTTCCAGGGTTTCCCGGGAGCCTGATGTATCGGTCTGTGCAGGCAACTCAGTTTTAATATCCAGTGATGACATCGTCATTCCTTAATGGTTAGGCATGACTATGATTAGCAAACCTTATGCCACATCCTGATGGCACATTGTGGCGCAGCAGCAGCGGGCCTGGTGACGTGAGCGAGCGTAAAGAGAGGGCAGGGCATGCACCATGCGGGCGCAGGCGCGTCCGCATGGTGCAGAGGAGGATTATCGCAGCATGCCTTTGTCTTCGAGGAAGGCGATGATGTTGTTCAGCCCATCGCCGCTTTTCAGGTTGGTGAAGGTCCACGGGCGCTCGCCGCGCATGCGCATGGTGTCGCGTTCCATCACTTCCAACGACGCGCCCACATACGGTGCAAGGTCGGTTTTGTTGATCACCAGGAAGTCAGATTTGGTGATCCCTGGCCCACCTTTACGTGGGATTTTTTCGCCTTCCGCGACATCGATAACGTAGATGGTCAGATCCGCCAGTTCGGGGCTAAAAGTGGCGCTCAGGTTGTCGCCGCCGCTCTCAACGAAGATCAGGTCGAGGTTGCCGAACTTTTCGCTCAGTGCTTCAACCGCCGCCAGGTTCATCGACGCGTCTTCACGGATCGCGGTATGCGGACAGCCGCCGGTTTCGACGCCGACGATACGCTCCGGCTCCAGTGCGCCGGCTTCGGTGAGGATACGCTGATCTTCTTTGGTGTAGATATCGTTAGTGACGACCGCCAGTTGATAGCTGTCACGCATCGCTTTACACAGCGCTTCCAGCAGGGCCGTTTTCCCGGAACCGACCGGGCCGCCGACGCCAACGCGCAGCGGGTGTTTGTAGTTGTTCATGCTGTCTCCTAGGAACGGAATAATCGGGAATACTGGGTTTCATGCCGGGCGGAAGCGATCGCCGCCAGCGGCGTAGAGGAACCGATGGCGCTGTCCGGTGCCGCAAGGGCGCTGGCCATATCCGCCGCGTAGCGATCGCACAGGCGTAAAATCAGCTGTTGTGCCGCCTGCTGGCCGAAGGGGACCAGCTTAACGCCTGCCATCACCGCGCTTTCGATCCAGCTGTAGCCAAGGCTCAGGGCCAGATCGGGAATAGCGATTTGCCAGCGCACGCCCAGCCAGGCCATGCCGGCGAGCTGGCTTTGCTGGCACAGCTTGCGCCAGGGGGGCGGGCAATCTGGCTGCCAGTCAGCCAGCAGTCGGGTAAATGCCGCACCGCGGTTGCGCTCTTCCTCGCGCAGTTCGCGGGTTTCACGGCAGGCCAGCAGCCAGGCGGTCCAGCGCTGCGCGGACGGTAAATCATCCTGTTCGCAGGCGCGATACAGGCGGGCGAACAGCGGCAGATCGACAGTGAAGAAGCTCTGTTCCATCTGCTGTAGCTGCCAGCGTTCAAAGGCCGGGGTATCAGGCACCCAGCCCGCTTCCACAGCCCATTCCAGCCCTTGTGACCAGCTGTAGCCGCCGACCGGCAGGCTGCTGCTGGCCAGCTGCATCAGCCGCAGGCGTTTTTCCGGCGTCGGCATTTAGTGGTTGTGCTCGTGATGGTGATGTTCGTGGTCATGACCATGGCTATGGCCGTGGCTTTCGCTGGCGTAGGCGCCTGCTTCCGGCTCAAACGGCAGTTGGGCAAACGTCACCGCCAGGCCAAACTGACGCAGCATATCGTCCAGCACGTGGTCGTGATGAAAACGCAGTTCGCCGGGCATGATTTGCAGTGGGACGTGGCGGTTGCCGAGGTGATAGCAGGCTTTTGCCAGCATGAACGGATCGTCGCAGCGCACCACCGATACCCCTTCATCGGCGGCGATCACTTCGACGAACTCGCTACCTTCTTCATTACTGAGCACATCGCCACCGCGCAACAATAGCCCGCGCGGCAGCAGCAGGCCTGCGTCACGGCCATCGTTGAGGGTCACTTTGATACGGCTTTTTACCCGTACATCAATCGGCAGCGTGACGCTGGCGGTCAGCGCCGTCGTGGGGGAATCAACTCGTTGGGTCAGATAGAGCATCCGGACTCCTTAAAACAGAAAATAACGTTGCGCCATCGGCAGAACGTCTGCCGGTTCGCTGGTAATCAACTCGCCGTCGATCCGGACCTCATAGGTCTGGGCATCGACGGTGATATTCGGCTGCAGACTGTTGTGGATCATATCGGCCTTCTGCACCGTCCGGCAGCCTTTGACCACCGCCGTCGCGCTGTGCAGATTCAGGCGTTGCGCCACACCGCTGTCTACCGCCGCCTGCGGCAGGAAGGTGAGGCGGCAATGATGGCGGGCGCTGCCCAGGGCGCCGAACATCGGGCGATAGTGCACCGGCTGTGGTGTCGGGATCGAGGCGTTGATGTCGCCCATCGGCGCGATGGCAATCATGCCGCCTTTGATCACCGTCGCTGGCTTGACACCGAAAAATGCCGGTGACCACAGTACCAGGTCCGCCAGTTTCCCGACTTCCACCGACCCCACTTCGTGAGCAATACCGTGGGTCAGCGCCGGGTTAATGGTGTACTTGGCGATATAGCGCTTCACGCGGAAGTTGTCGTTATCGCCGCGCTCTTCTGCCAGCGGCCCGCGCTGAACTTTCATCCGGTGCGCCACTTGCCAGGTGCGTAACACCACTTCGCCCACGCGTCCCATTGCCTGCGAATCAGACGAGGTTAGCGAAAAGGCACCGAGGTCGTGCAGGACATCCTCTGCGGCAATGGTTTCCCGGCGTATACGCGATTCGGCAAAGGCGACATCTTCGGCGATATCCGGGTCGAGATGATGGCAGACCATCAGCATATCGAGATGTTCGTCGATGGTATTGACGGTGTAGGGCAGCGTCGGGTTGGTAGAGGAAGGCAGAATATTGGGGTGCGCGCAGGCGGTGATAATATCCGGCGCATGGCCGCCGCCCGCCCCTTCGGTATGGAAGGTGTGGATGGTCCGTCCGCCAATCGCCGCCAGGGTATCCTCGACAAAGCCAGATTCATTCAGAGTGTCGCTGTGTAACGCCACCTGGATATCCATTTCGTCGGCCACGGTCAGCGCGCAGTTGATGGTCGCCGGCGTCGCGCCCCAGTCCTCATGGATCTTCAGGCCAATCACTCCGGCCGCCACCTGCTCGCGCAGCGCTTGCGGGTTGGAGCCGTTACCTTTCCCCAGCAGGCCGATATTCACCGGCAGGCTGTCTGCCGCCTGCAGCATCCGTGAGATGTACCACGGGCCGGGGGTACAGGTAGTGGCATGAGTCCCGGCTGCCGGGCCGGTGCCGCCGCCAACCATGGTGGTGACCCCGGAGACCAGCGCTTCTTCCGCCTGCTGCGGGCAGATCCAGTGGATATGGGTGTCCACGCCGCCTGCGGTGACGATCTTCCCTTCGGCGGCAATCACTTCTGTTGCGGCGCCGATCGGGATCGTCACGTTGGGCTGGATATCGGGGTTACCGGCTTTACCGATGGCAAAGATCCGCCCCGCTTTGACCCCGATATCCGCCTTGATGATCCCCCAGTGATCGATAATCAGGGCATTGGTCAGCACCAGATCGACGCACTCGTCAGCCAGCATTTGCCCCTGACCCATTCCATCGCGGATCACTTTACCGCCGCCGAATTTCACCTCTTCGCCGTAGGTGGTGAGATCGTCTTCGACCTCGATCCACAGTTCGGTATCCGCCAGCCGAACTTTGTCGCCGGTGGTGGGGCCAAACATATCGGCATAGGCCTGGCGTGAAATATCACTCATCGTGTGCCTCCAGATTCCCCATCACATCGCCACGAAAGCCGTACACTGCACGGCTACCGGCAAGCGCCACCAGCTCTACTTCGCGTTTTTGCCCTGGTTCAAAACGGACTGCGGTACCGGCGGCAATATTCAGGCGATAGCCGGTGGCCTGCGCCCGGTCGAACTTCAGCGCCGGGTTAACTTCGGCAAAATGGTAATGCGACCCGACCTGAATCGGCCGGTCGCCATGATTTTCAACGATTACGCTGCGGGTGGCGCGCCCTACGTTCAGGGCGATGTGCCCCGGCTGCACCTTGTATTCACCTGGGATCATCGTGATACCTCAGATTATCGGGTTATGGACGGTGACCAGCTTCGAGCCGTCCGGGAAGGTGGCTTCGACCTGGATGTCGGGGATCATTTCGGGCACACCCTCCATGACCTGCTCACGGCTTAACACATGACGGCCGGTTTCCATCAGCGTTGCCACGCTGGTACCGTCGCGCGCCCCTTCCATAATAAAGGCGCTGATCAGGGCCACGGCTTCCGGATAGTTCAGCTTGAGGCCACGGGCCAGACGACGCTCGGCGACTAAGGCGGCGGTAAACAGCAACAGCTTGTCTTTTTCTCTGGGGGTCAGTTCCATAGCGTTCTCTTAGGTCAACCAGATTCGGGGAAGAACCGGGGATTTTCCGGTCAAATGCGGGCGCATAAACTGCCAGATATCACGCATTGCCCGCTGGCAAAGTAAGTTATCGTCACTTAAAAAACGTACCGTCAGCAGGCCATCTGTCAGGGTGGCGCCGGCATAGTTCGCCAGCGGTGTCAGCCGATCGCGTACGCCCTCGAGCAGGGTTTCACTGGCGGGATAGAACAACAGGGTGCCGACCCACGGCTGCTCGGCCACGCTGGCCAGCCGTCCATCGGCCAGACTCAGGCGCTCAATTAACAGCGGCGAGTCGTCCATCCACACTTCAAGGCGGTTGTTGAGGCTGCCGTGGCTAAAGGATTCGCCGATGACCGGACGGCCGAGGCACAGCAGATCCCAGGCCAGCAGCGTGCTGGTGGCGCTCAGGTGAAAAGCGGTGTGCAGCGTGGCCTGCGCGCCGGGAAAGAAAATCGCGTCCTGCGGCAGCCACTCCAGCGTGGCGTTTTCCGCCAGCTTCAGCGTTTGTTGCAGTCGGGCCTGCGCGCCGCTGCTGCGATAAAACTTGCTGGCGCCGGGCATGGTAATCAACGTGTGGCAGCCATTATCGAGCGTGGCGGTAATCGTCAGCTCATCACCGCCGACGATGCCGCCGGGAGGATGGAGCAAATAGAGATGGCAGGTATCTTCTTCCGGGTAAAAGGGACGCTGGACGGTAAGTGGACCGACATGGCGGGCGGAGGTCAGCACCGTTTTGCCGCTGCGATGGTGAAAGTGAAGATCCAGCGTGGCCTGCCAGCCTTTTTTATGTTCTGGTAACACGGTGCTGTGCAATGTAGCGCCCCTGCAAAAATCAAGATAAAACAGCAACGATGAGTATTGATCGGAGAGAAAGTATCGCGATCATATGAAAAGCTTATGAATGAGATACGGGAAAACAGCCGCCAGCGCGACGGCTGTTCGGTGGCTGGTTATGGCGCCTGATAATCCTCGGCGTCAATGTCGTAGCCTGAAGGCTCCCAGCGGATGGCAAGCAGCGACAGCAGGCCAATCAACGGCGCGGCGGCGATAACCCAGAATACCCGGGTATCCAGCGCCGCAACCAGCAGCGGGAACAGGAACAGCGACAGGGTGGAGCTGCTGCGCATTAGGGTCTGGTTGAGGCCAACGCCGACGCCGCGTAACGAGGTCGGATAGCTCAATGATGCAAAGGTCATGGTGTGGGCGCCGGGGCCAAAGCCCTGGCCAAACAGGAACAAGGCCAGCATGGCGACCGCCGCGAGCCCTTCACCAACACCTTCCGGGCGGCCAACCAGCGCCAGGCCGAGCAGCGCCGTCAGCTGGCAGCTGTAACCGGCCAGCGACATCTTCCACGCGCCTAAGCGCGGGACCAGCCGCACGGCCAGCAGGCCACCGACGAACGCAAACAGCAGATTCAGCGCCAGCGAGATCAGAATGGTGGTCAGCATCGACTGGACAAAGAAGCTGGAAATAATGACCGGCAAGCCAAAAGCCACGGCGTTATAGGCAAATGAGGAAACCACCGACAGCAGCGTTGCCAGGGTAGTGCGCCGCAGGTAGACGCCCTGGAACAGGCGTAGATAGTTACTCCACTGCGCCTTTTTCACCACTGGCGCGGGGTTATCCAGCGCCTCCTGCGCCACGTGGGCATTGATGTTATAGGCCTGGCGCAAAATGGAGGCCGCTTCGCGCAGGTTGCCCTGATTGGCGGCCCATACCGGGGATTCGCTCATGTAGCGACTGCGAATCGCGATGATCACCAGCGCGGGGACGGCGCCGAAGCCGAGAATGATGCGCCATAGCCAGTCGCTGTGGCTGTCCGGCAGTACGGCGTAGAAAAAAAGCACCAGCAGATACGAGATGCTGATGGCGGCATACCAGGTCGGACACCACATGGCGACGCTGGAGGCTTTGTTGCCCGGCCCTTTGAGCTTCGCGAACTCGCTGAGGAAGGCCATCGCCACCGGCAGGTCAATCCCGACTCCCAGGCCCATCACAAAGCGGGCGGCGGTCAGGACATATTCATTGGGTGCCAGCGCACAGGCGATAGCGGCCACCACAAAGAACAGCATGTCGGCCATAAAGACCCGATAGCGGCCGATTTTATCGGTCAGATAACCCCCGATCAACGCGCCAACGATAGCCCCGAAGGTGATGGCGGATGCCACCATCCCGGTCCCCGCCGGGGTCAGGTTGAACTCGCGGGTAATATCTTTCAGGCCGAAGGCGAGGGAGCCAAGATCGTAGGCATCAAGGAAAATCCCGCCGAGGGCGATACCGATGACAATACGCGCATTGTTGCGCCCGCTGCTACCTTCATTGATTAACCGTGATACGTCGGCGGCGCCGCGTATCCATTGGACTTCCCCGCCAGGCGAACCGGCTGCTGTGACCGGAGCGGCATTAATTACGTCTGTCATGATGGTGTTCTGTGATGTCTGTTCAGGAGGATCAGAGTAAACAGCGCTACAGGCGGGAATAAATCACATTTGGTTATAAGACATAACTAACGGATTGTTGTGAAAGGATTATCTTCGGCGAGGTGGCGAATCAGGATGATTGGCGGTAAAACAAGGCAATTCTGTGAGATTGTCGGGGCTAACGCCACCCGGCAACGGTTACCGGGGGCGAGATTATTTCTGCTCTGGCTTTTTTTTGTTCTTCTTCAGGCGGCCCCAGATTTTGCTTTCCTGGCGGCGCCATAAACGCTGAATGTTGTCATGGTGACGCAGCAGAATCAGGCACGAGAGCATCGATACCGGGAAGGTATATTGCGGTTTGAACCACCAGACATAGAAGGGGGCAATCAGCGCGCTGACGATAGCCCCGAGGGACGAGTAGCCGCTCAGCAGGATGGTCAGCAGCCAGGTGCCGGCCATGACGCCCGTCAGATCCCAGCCAATTGGTGCAATGGCACCGAAAGCGGTGGCGACACCTTTACCGCCGCGGAAATTGAAGAATACCGGCCAGATATGGCCCACGCAGGCCGCAATCGCGACGAGGCCCAGCCAGAACGGCGTCAGGCCGAGCGCCCAGGCACCCCAGACGGGTAACATGCCTTTGAGCACGTCAAAAATAAGAACCGTTACGGCTGCTCCTTTGCCGCCAATTCGTAGTACGTTAGTCGCCCCTGGATTGCCGGAACCGCTATCACGAGGGTCGGGCAGGCCAGCGAGACGACACACCAGAATGGCGCTGGAAATTGAGCCGCAGAGGTAGGCAAGGATAACCAGTCCAGGCGCGATTGCACTCATCAGCTGTTCCATTTTGAAAATGTCATTTTGTCCCCTTTACCCTTCGCGTTGCCGGCGCACCGATGGTTCTCGTTCAGGTGGAGGACGCCTGAAACATCGAGCCAGACCGCGTGTACCGCCGCGGTGTTCCTGCAATACGAATTATTTTGGGGATGTCTTTGCATCTGTGGATAATACGCATAATTCGCCGGAAGTGGTATCCGGTTTAGCCAAAAAGCAGGCAGGTCGTGATGGATATTGTATTTATAGAGCAACTTTCGGTAATCACCACTATCGGGGTTTATGACTGGGAACAGACTATTGAACAGAAACTGGTGTTCGATATCGAAATGGCCTGGGACAACCGCAAAGCGGCGAGCAGCGACGATGTTAGCGATTGCCTCAGCTATGCTGACATCAGCGAGCTGGTAGTCGGTCACGTTGAAGGAGGGCGCTTTGCACTGGTCGAACGTGTGGCGGAAGAAATTGCCGATCTGCTGCTGGAAAAATTCCCGTCGCCGTGGGTGCGGATCAAAGTCAGCAAACCAGGTGCGGTGGCCCGGGCGGCCAATGTCGGCGTGATTATCGAGCGCAGCCGGGCATAATCGAACATGGCCTTAATCTGAAATAAAACTTTTCAGGTCATATTGATTAAACAAAGGGTGTTTATACCGGTCATAGCTGGCGGTTATCGGGATACATTATTGTTATGGACTACAGGAGAGGACTCGAAATTTGAGCGGACTCCGTGTACGCTCCGATTTCCCGCGCCGTCCGTGTCCAAACTGGCCGCATCAATATCACCTGATGGAAGGGTTCAGCGTATCTGGTTTTTTCATTTTACTGTTAAGGGTTTATGGGATGAGCGATATACACTCGCTGCTGGTGGCGGCAATATTGGGTGTGGTTGAAGGGTTGACGGAGTTTTTACCGGTATCCAGTACCGGGCATATGATTATCGTCGGTCATCTTCTGGGTTTTGAAGGTGATACCGCGAATACTTTTGAGGTGGTCATTCAGTTAGGTTCTATCCTGGCGGTTGTCGTGATGTTCTGGCGTCGCCTGTTCGGCTTGATCGGTATTCATTTCGGCAAACCGCCGGTGCATGAAGGGCAGGGGAGTGGGCGTTTATCGCTGATTCATATTTTGTTGGGGATGATTCCGGCGGTGGTGCTGGGGCTGGTCTTCCACGATATGATCAAATCGCTGTTTAACCCGATCAACGTGATGTATGCGCTGGTGGTGGGTGGCGTACTGCTGATCGCAGCAGAAGTGCTGAAGCCGAAGCAACCGCGCGCCGTGGGCATTGATGATATGACCTATCGTCAGGCGTTTGCGATTGGCTGTTTCCAGTGTCTGGCGTTGTGGCCCGGCTTCTCCCGTTCAGGTGCGACCATTTCCGGTGGCATGCTGATGGGCGTCAGTCGCTATGCAGCGTCAGAGTTCTCTTTCCTGCTGGCCGTGCCGATGATGATGGGCGCCACCGTGCTGGATCTGTATAAGAGCATCGGTTTCCTCAGCGTGAGCGACATTCCGATGTTTGCCGTTGGGTTCATCATGGCGTTCATCGTGGCGTTGATCGCGATTAAAACCTTCCTGCAGTTGATTAAACGTATCTCGTTTATCCCGTTTGCCATCTACCGCTTTATCGTCGCGGCAGTGGTTTACGTTGTATTCTTCTAAGCGCTAAGCACAGGATAAACCTGGCCCTCAGTCTTGCGGCTGAGGGCAGCGTTGTTCCTTCCACTGCGCGACGGCCAGAATCCGGCGTCGCGTCAGTTCTTCACGAATCTCCGGCCCTTTAAGCCCCAGTGCGACTACCTCTTTGGTCGACACTGACTGGGCGACATCCCAGGCTTCAAGCAGCAAACGCCCCTGCGGGTAATCGCAGGCTTCAAACCCGGTGCGTCCGCGAACATCGGCCTCGCTGGTTAGCGCGATTTGCCTGACGCGCTGCGGTTTACGCCAGGCATCGATATTGTCGAACAGCTTGATCAGCGTTTTGGGCTGCAGGATCGGCAGGGTGTGGATCAGGTCATGGAACTCAGCGACCAGCTTCGCCAGATCGCGAATATCATTTGGTACACGCAGACGGGCACAGAGTTGTTCAACCAGCTTAACGCCCGCCGGGCCGTGGCCATGGTGGCGTGGCCAGAGCGCTTTCGGCGTCAGTCCTTTACCAAGGTCGTGGCACAGGGTCGCAAAACGCACGTCAATGTCCGGCGACAGCATTGCCGCCATCGTCAGGGTCATCAGGGTATGCAGACCGGTGTCGATTTCCGGGTGCCATTTCGCCGGGGCGGGTACGCCGTACAGCGCGTCGATCTCCGGGAACAGCACGCCGAGCGCATGGCAATCGCGTAGCGTCTGGAAAAAGACCTGGGGATTGCGGGTACTGAGGGCGTTTTCTGTCTCTTTCCAGACGCGTTCTGGCGTCAGGTGCGCCAGTTCCCCAGCGTCGGCCATCTCGCGCATAAGCGTCAGCGTTTCATCAGCAATGCGAAAACCGAGGTGGGCATAACGCGCCGCAAAGCGCGCGACACGCAAAACGCGCAGCGGATCTTCACTGAATGCCGGAGATACGTGGCGCAGCAGGCGCAGGCGCAGGTCGGACTGACCGCCGTAGGGGTCGATAATCTGGCCGTCAGCGTCCTGGGCCAGCGCATTGACCGTGAGGTCGCGGCGCAGCAGATCCTGTTCGAGAGTGACATCAGGGGCGGCATAGCAGGTGAAGCCGGTGTAGCCTGAGCCGGATTTCCGCTCGGTACGTGCCAGCGCGTACTCTTCCCGGCTTTGCGGATGCAGAAACACGGGA
Source organism: Klebsiella sp. R390 (assembly GCF_051131745.1). NCBI lineage: Bacteria > Pseudomonadati > Pseudomonadota > Gammaproteobacteria > Enterobacterales > Enterobacteriaceae > Klebsiella > Klebsiella sp. R390. The sequence continues at coordinate 3,401,697 of NZ_CP180445.1, forward strand.
AAATCGCGGCCTACCTGCTGGTAGCCCGCGTCAAGCAGTTGCTCAGGCGTCGCACCCACGACAACCCAATCTTTATCTTTGACCGGTAGCCCTAATAACGCATCCCGAACCGCACCGCCGACCAAATAAATCTTCACGCCCTGCTCTCCCGTATCTGCTTTGTGCAAGATGATACGTAAGTCTGGCAGAGAAGACGAATTAGTTCATCCACCGGTCTTTACGTTTACGGCTCGGGACCAGATGAGGCAGCACGAGGCCGAGCAGCAGGCCGATACCCAGCACACCACCGCCGTACATAAACCACTGCATAATAATGGTGCGCTGCTTGTCATCCAGCTGGAGATTGGCGGCATTGACTTTCTTCTGGGCGACAACCAGCTCATTTTTCAGCTTTTGGTTCTCGTTTTTCAGCGCGTTGATGACGTTATCGCTGCCCGCGACTTTTTTCTGCATGTCTGCAGTGCGCTGGTTCCAGGTGGTGTCGATGTTATTCAGCTTGTCGGTCAGGGTTTTCACCTGATTTTCCAGATCCGGCACGCGGGTACGCAGGCTGGGCTCGGTGCTCAGCTCTTTCAGCGGAATCCAGGCGGTACGGCCATTGCCGTCGCGGATCTGTGCATAATTGGTGCTGTCATTAGTTTGCAGTAGAGAGACTTCTTCCCCAGCGTTGATGGTGCCCTGAAGACGATAATTATCGCCAGGACCCGTACGAACCCAGGTGTTCAGTTCATCAGAAACATAGCGTTTTTCTTCTGCATGAACCGCCGTCGCGGCGCTAAGCGCCAGCACAACAAAAGTAATAAGGCGTAATTTTGGCATCAGGTCATCGTTAAGTCATAAAAAGGTGAACGATAGTAGTGGCATCGCCAAAGCGACGCAAAGTTTTCTGCCACAATCGGAAACATCCAAAGGGTGGCCCGGCAAAATGCGCAATGTGCATTGCATGGCGAATCGCCGCAAAATACTATCTACTGACAAAAAATATCGGCATTAGTTCGCCGTATTTTCCCGGCAGAGCACAGAAGCGGAAGAATTCAGTCATGACTCAAGAAATCGAATTAAAATTTATCGTCTCCGACAATGGCGCAGAAGCATTGCGTCAGCACCTTAACACGCTCAATGCCCAACATACGCCTGCGGGCCAGTTGCTCAATATTTATTATGAAACCGCGGATAACTGGCTGCGTCGCCATGATATGGGGCTGCGGGTTCGTGGCGACGGCGGTCGATACGAAATGACCCTGAAAATTGCCGGGCGAGTGGTGGGGGGGTTGCATCAGCGCCCGGAATACAACATTCCGCTGGATGGCCCCGAGCTGGCGCTGGAGCGTCTTCCAGCCGAAGTCTGGCCGCAAGGGGAGCTGCCTGCTGAGCTTGTACAAGGCGTGCAGCCGCTGTTCAGCACCGATTTTGAGCGTGAAAAATGGGTGGTCAGCGAAGGTGAAAGCCAGATTGAAATCGCCCTCGATCGTGGGGAAGTAAAGACCGCTGACCATCAGGAAACGATCGGCGAACTGGAGCTGGAACTGCTCTCCGGCAAGACGGAAGATGTGCTGACGTTGGCTCGTCGGCTGCTGGAAACCGGCGTATTGCGCCAGGGAAGCCTGAGCAAAGCTGCCCGCGGCTACAATCTGGCGCAGGGCAATTCTGAACGCCCGGTCACGGCGTTCGGGATTGTGCAGGTCGCGCCAAAAGCCAGCGTTGAGCAGGGGCTGGAGGCGGCGCTGGAAAACGCGCTGGCCCACTGGCTCTATCATGATGAGGTCTGGAGTCGCGGCAACCCGGCGGCCAAAGTGGAAATTCTGCGCGCCATCGCGCGGGTTCGTCACGCGCTGGTGCTGTTTGGCGGAATTGTGCCGCGTAAGGCTACCGCCTCGCTGCGCGAAGCGCTCAACGTGGCAGAAGCGGCGCTGGTAGAGGCCGGAAAAGACCCATCGGCGGTGTTTAGCATTGCCACGGTCAGCGCCAAACTCACGCTGACCGAATGGCTGGTGAACCGCGGCTGGCGTGAATCATTAAATGAGAGCGCGCAGAAGAAAATCGCCGGCTCGTTTAAACGCTTTGCCGATATCCAGCTATCGCGCGCGGCTGCCGAATTAAAAAATGCGTTCCAGCAAACTCTGGGGGACGACTATGAAGGCCAGCTGCCGCGTCTCACCCGTGACATCGACAGCATTCAACTGCTGGCCGGCGCCTATGCTGACGCTGCCACCGCCTGGCTGGAAAACTGGCTGGAAGTGCGTCGTGCCATAGAACACCGGGATCGCAGCGTCATCGATTATTTCCGCCGCCAGGCGCTGGCCGCAGAGCCATTCTGGCTGCATAGTGGCAAACGATAATTTCAGGCCAGGGAGACCCCTATAATGCCGCTTTCTTCGCAGTTACAGCAGCACTGGCAGACGGTTGTGGACCGCCTGCCAGCGGATTTTCCATTATCGACATTAAGCCCACAGGCGCAGTCGGTGATGGCGTTCAGCGATTTCGTCGAGCAAAGCCTGGTGGCCCAGCCGCAATGGCTGGCGGAGCTGGAAAGCTCCCCGCCGAGCGCGGACGAGTGGCAACACTATGCCGACTGGCTACAGGCGGCGCTGGCTGAGGTCAACGACGAAGCGGCGCTGATGCGCGAGCTGCGTCTGTTCCGCCGCCGTATTATGGTGCGTATCGCCTGGGCCCAGGCGCTGCTGTTAGTCAGCGAAGAGAGCAGTTTGCAGCAGCTAAGCGCCCTGGCGGAGACGTTAATCGTCGCTGCCCGCGACTGGTTGTATCGTGCCTGCTGCAAAGAGTGGGGGACGCCGTCGAATGCCCAAGGGAAGCCTCAACCGTTACTGATACTCGGGATGGGTAAACTGGGCGGCGGCGAGCTTAACTTCTCCTCGGATATTGACCTGATTTTTGCCTGGCCGGAGCATGGCGCTACTCTCGGCGGTCGTCGGGAGCTGGATAATGCGCAGTTCTTTACCCGCCTGGGACAGCGATTGATTAAAGTGCTCGATCAGCCGACGCAGGATGGTTTTGTCTACCGCGTCGATATGCGCCTGCGTCCCTTTGGCGACAGCGGGCCGCTGGTGCTGAGCTTTGCCGCGCTGGAAGATTATTATCAGGAGCAGGGGCGCGACTGGGAGCGCTATGCGATGGTCAAAGCGCGGATCATGGGCGATAACGAAGGGACTTACGCCAACGAGCTGCGTGCCATGCTGCGGCCGTTTGTCTTCCGTCGCTATATCGACTTCAGCGTGATCCAGTCTCTGCGCAATATGAAAGGGATGATTGCTCGTGAAGTTCGCCGCCGTGGGCTGAAGGACAATATTAAGCTCGGCGCCGGCGGCATCCGCGAAATCGAATTTATCGTCCAGGTCTTCCAGCTGATCCGCGGCGGACGCGAACCGGCGCTGCAGCTCCGGGCCTTGCTTCCGACACTGGCCGCCATCGAAGAGCTGCATTTGCTGCCGGAAGGCGACGCCACCCGGCTGCGCGAGGCCTATCTGTTCCTGCGACGCCTGGAAAACCTGCTGCAGAGCATCAACGACGAGCAGACACAAACGCTGCCACAGGACGATCTCAACCGCGCCCGTCTGGCATGGGGGATGCAGACTGATGACTGGGAGATGCTGACTACGCGGCTGGCGGAAAAAATGGCCAACGTGCGTCAGGTCTTTAACGAGCTGATTGGCGATGACGAAGCTCAGTCACCGGATGAACAACTGGAAGAGTACTGGCGCGAGCTGTGGCAGGATGCGCTGGATGAAGATGACACCAGCCCGGCGCTGGCCCATCTTGAGGATAGCGATCGCCGCAGCGTGCTGGCGCTAATTGCCGATTTCCGCAAAGAGCTGGATAAGCGTACCATCGGCCCGCGCGGGCGTCAGGTGCTGGATCAGCTGATGCCGCATCTGCTCAGCGAAGTGTGTTCCCGCGCCGATGCGCCGGTACCGCTAGCGCGTATTACCCCGCTGTTGACCGGCATCGTCACCCGTACGACCTACCTCGAGCTGCTGAGTGAATTCCCCGGTGCACTGAAACACCTGATTAGCCTCTGTGCCGCCTCACCGATGGTGGCCAACCAACTGGCACGTCACCCGTTGCTGTTGGATGAGCTGCTGGATCCTCACACCCTCTATCAACCGACGGCAACCGATGCCTACCGCGATGAGCTGCGCCAGTATCTACTGCGCGTGCCGGAAGAGGATGAGGAGCAACAACTGGAAGCACTGCGCCAGTTTAAGCAGGCGCAATTGCTGCATATTGCCGCTGCCGATATCGCCGGAACGCTGCCGGTGATGAAAGTGAGCGATCACTTAACCTGGCTGGCTGAAGCGATGATTGATGCGGTGGTACAACAGGCCTGGATGCAGATGGTGGCGCGTTATGGTCAGCCAACCCATCTGCATGATCGCCAGGGGCGCGGTTTTGCCGTTGTCGGCTATGGCAAACTGGGGGGTTGGGAGCTGGGTTACAGTTCTGACCTCGATCTGGTATTCCTGCATGACTGCCCGGTTGAGGTGATGACCGATGGCGAGCGTGAGATTGATGGTCGCCAGTTCTATTTACGCCTGGCTCAGCGCATCATGCACTTGTTCAGCACCCGCACATCGTCGGGCATTCTCTATGAAGTGGACGCTCGCTTACGCCCATCCGGCGCTGCGGGCATGCTGGTTACCACCGCCGATTCTTTTGCCGACTATCAGAAAAATGAAGCCTGGACCTGGGAACATCAGGCGCTGGTGCGCGCTCGTGTGGTCTATGGCGACCCGGCACTCCAGGTGCAGTTTGATACCATCCGTCGCGATATCCTCAGCACGCTGCGTGACGGGGCGACGCTGCAGACTGAAGTGCGGGAGATGCGCGAGAAGATGCGCGCTCACCTCGGGAATAAGCAACGCGACCGCTTTGATATTAAAGCCGATGCCGGAGGCATTACCGACATTGAATTTATCACCCAGTATCTGGTCCTACGCTATGCGCATGAAAAACCGAAGCTGACGCGCTGGTCGGATAACGTGCGCATTCTGGAACTGCTGGCACAAAACGACATTATGGATGAAGGCGAAGCGCGGGCATTGACCCATGCCTACACCACGCTACGTGATGCGCTGCATCATCTGGCTCTGCAAGAACTGCCGGGCAATGTCGCCCCTGATGCCTTTACCCATGAGCGCGAGCTGGTGAGCGCCAGCTGGCAGAAGTGGTTGATGGATTAACTAAAAAACCGGGTGTGCTATTATCGCGCGCAAAGTTTGCATCTCGCAGGAGAGAGTCATGAAAGTAACGCTGCCGGAGTTTGAACGTGCAGGAGTGTTGGTGGTTGGTGATGTGATGCTGGACCGCTACTGGTATGGTCCCACCAGCCGTATTTCCCCTGAAGCCCCGGTACCGGTGGTGAAAGTGGAAAATATTGAGGAACGTCCTGGCGGCGCAGCAAACGTGGCAATGAATATCGCCTCCCTCGGCGCGACCTCCCGCCTGGTCGGGCTCACCGGCATTGATGATGCTGCGCGGGCGCTGAGCAAAGCGCTGGCTGACGTCAATGTGAAGTGTGATTTCGTCTCCGTGCCGACGCACCCGACCATCACCAAGCTGCGCGTGCTGTCGCGCAACCAACAGCTGATCCGTCTTGATTTCGAAGAGGGTTTCTCCGGCGTTGATCCGCAGCCGATGCATGAACGTATTCAACAGGCGTTGGGTTCCATCGGGGCGCTGGTGCTGTCTGACTATGCCAAAGGCGCTCTGACCAGCGTTCAGACCATGATTAAACTGGCACGCGATGCCGGCGTGCCGGTGCTGATCGATCCGAAAGGCACCGATTTTGAACGTTATCGCGGCGCGACGCTGCTGACGCCGAACCTGTCTGAATTTGAAGCGGTGGCGGGCAAATGCAAAGACGAAGCGGAGATTGTCGAACGTGGCCTGAAAATTATTGCTGATTTCGAGCTGTCCGCCTTGCTGGTGACCCGTTCTGAGCAGGGGATGACGCTGCTGCAGCCGGGCCGTCCGCCGCTGCATATGCCGACTCAGGCGCAGGAAGTGTATGACGTTACCGGTGCCGGTGACACGGTGATCGGCGTGCTGGCGGCGACGCTTGCTTCCGGCAACACCCTGGAAGAGGCCTGCTACTTCGCCAACGCTGCTGCGGGCGTGGTGGTCGGCAAACTGGGGACCTCCACCGTATCGCCTATCGAGCTGGAAAACGCGGTCCGCGGGCGTGCCGAGACCGGATTCGGTGTGATGAACGAAGACGAGCTGAAGCTGGCGGTGGCGGCGGCGCGTAAGCGCGGCGAGAAAGTGGTGATGACCAACGGCGTGTTTGACATTCTGCATGCCGGTCACGTGTCGTATCTGGCCAATGCGCGCAAGCTGGGCGATCGCCTGATTGTGGCGGTTAACAGCGATGCATCGACCAAACGTCTGAAGGGCGAGACCCGACCGGTTAACCCGCTGGAGCAGCGCATGATCGTGCTGGGCGCGCTGGAGGCCGTCGACTGGGTGGTCTCGTTTGAAGAGGATACCCCGCAGCGCCTGATCGCCGGGATCCTGCCGGATCTGCTGGTGAAAGGCGGTGATTATAAGCCGGATGAGATTGCGGGCAGCGAGGAAGTCTGGGCCAACGGCGGCGAAGTACTGGTGCTCAACTTTGAAGATGGCTGCTCAACAACCAATATCATCAAGAAGATTCAGAAAGATAGCGGCAAGTAATGACTGACGTTGAAAGGCCAGTGAAACGGTCGACGACGTAAGGATTAAGCCCGTTAAAAAGGCCTGCGATCGCGAGATCGTGGGCTTTTTTTTATTTAATCATGAGAGAAATGATTCAGCGCAATAAATAAGCTATTCAGGCGCATTTTTCGTACAAAAAGCGGTAGCGTAAGAATAAATACTGAAGTCAGTAAAAGCATATGACCTAACAGAACACTCACGGTTGAAGGAGTATGCGGATGAATCATCACGAACTGTATTCAATGAATAACTTTGATTTTCTGGCGCTGAGTTTTGCCAGAATGCGCGCACAAGGCCATAGCGTGGATCTCCAGGCCATTGTCGGCAATATGGACGAGGAACATCGTGAATGGTTTTGTCAACGGTATGAACTCTACTGCCGTCAGGTCGATGAAGAGGTAGCGTCGGAACTGGAACACTAAGCGCCTGACCCATTAGGCTATTTTATTTGCCATTTTGGCCCTGGGCAGTGCTCACCATCCTCACGTACTGCGTGTAAGCTTCGGTGGTTCCGCGCTGTCCGTGGGCAAACTGGTTGCAACAATCTACGCCTACCTGGATAGGCTTTGAAGCAATAACGGGCCGCAGCGGGCCCGTTATTTTTTACGGCTTCTCTTCGACATCCGGGGCCGCCGAGCGGCTTTCCAGATCGCTGATACGCTGTTCCAGTAGAGCCAGTTTCTCGCGGGTACGCAGCAGCACCTGAGTCTGTACATCAAACTCTTCGCGACCAACCAAATCCAGGCGGGTCAGCTGCGACTGGAGGATCTGGCGGATTTTTTTCTCCACATCGTCCCCAAGATCGCGCAGGCCTTTCGGCATTGACTCATGGACCTGGCGGGCGATTTGTTCAATTTTTTTCGGGTCAATCATGGTGGTTTCCTGCTCTGGTCGATTTGTCGCTTATTGTAGTGCGAACGGCGTGCGCTATAAACCAGAAATGTTTGAAGCTTATACGTTGCCGATGATAATCAATAGCGTTATAGTTACTTCGCTTATTCTCAGGGCGGGGCGAAATTCCCCACCGGCGGTAAATCAACCATGCGTTGAAAGCCCGCGAGCGCTTTCTGCGAAAGCAGAAAGGTCAGCAGATCCGGTGTAATTCCGGGGCCGACGGTTAGAGTCCGGATGGGAGAGAGTAACGGCTCAGCCGGATTGCGATCCGCTTGCGTTGACTTTTGCCGCTTAACCGGCACTCCTAAGACTGCCCTGATTCTGGTAACCATAATTTTAATGAGGTTTTTTTACCATGAATCAGACGCTCCTTTCCTCTTTTGGTACCGCTTTTGAACGTGTGGAACACGCTTTGAATGCACTGCGCGAAGGCCGCGGTGTGATGGTGCTTGATGATGAAGACCGTGAAAACGAAGGCGACATGATTTTCGCCGCCGAAACCATGACCGTTGAGCAGATGGCGCTGACCATTCGTCACGGCAGCGGCATTGTCTGCCTGTGCCTGACCGACGAACGCCGCAAGCAGCTTGATCTGCCGATGATGGTGGAAAACAACACCAGCGCCTATGGCACCGGCTTTACCGTGACCATTGAAGCCGCTGAAGGCGTCACCACCGGCGTGTCCGCCGCTGACCGTGTGACCACCGTACGTGCGGCCATTGCCGACGGCGCAAAACCTTCCGACCTGAATCGTCCGGGCCACGTTTTCCCGCTGCGCGCGCAGCCTGGTGGCGTATTGACCCGTGGCGGTCATACTGAAGCGACCATCGATCTGGTGACCCTGGCGGGCTTCAAGCCGGCTGGCGTCCTGTGTGAACTGACAAACGACGATGGCTCCATGGCGCGTGCGCCAGAGTGCATTACCTTTGCTCAGAAGCACAATATGGCCGTTGTCACCATCGAAGACCTGGTGGCCTACCGTCGTGAGCATGAGCGTAAAGCCAGCTAATAACGACCGACGTCATCTCAAAGCCCACGCCAGCGTGGGCTTTGTTGTTTTCAGGTCAGCCTATTCCCATTGCCTGCAGGGCAACCAGGCTTAATCCCATCACCGACATCCCGCACAGCACGCCATAGCTGGGGTTGCTCTGGGGATCGATCTCTTTTGCCAGCGGCATCAGCTCATCGACCGAGAGCGCCACCATAATGCCGGCAACGGCGGCCATAATGGCGCCCATGATCACCGGCGACACCAGACTGCCAAGAACCAGCCACGCCAGCACGCCGCCGAGGATTTCCGCCAGTCCGGAAAGCCCAGCCCAGAGCACGGCTTTCGAGCGCGAGCCGGTTGCGGCATACACCGGGCCGGCAACCGCCAGCCCCTCAGGAATATTATGTAACGCGACGGCCAGCGCGATGCCCATCCCCAGCTCGAGGTTATTGCTGGCGGTCACAAAGGTGGCGATCCCTTCCGGGAAGTTATGCAGGCTGATACCGAGGGTCAACAAAATCGCGGTACGGCGTAGATTACGCGGGCGTGCAATTCCGGGAGACATCAGGTCCTGCGGATGGGCGTGCGGCAGCAGATGGTCGAGTGCAAAGTAGCCCAGCAGGCCGATGACAAACATACCGTAGCCGAGCAGCGGCGACATCCCTTCGGCGTTCAGCGCTGCGGGTAACATCTCCATCAGTGAGATCAGCAACATGATCCCGGCGGCAAATCCAAGGGAGAATCCCAGCAGGCGATTGGACGGTTTCTGACCCAGGACGCCAAAAACAGCACCGATGAACGTCGCGCTCCCGGCGAGTAGCGTCAATATTAAGGGTGACGACATCATTCCCCTCCTTTGATAATGATTATCATTAATAATATCGAGATTGTTCGATAACGGCGAGAGGGTGAAGTGCCCCTTTACAGCGAATTACATTCAAATTTTCTGACGATCATCATCATGCTTATCTGAGTTATTCCTGACGCAAAAACGCGTAATGTGAAGGCATCACAATTCCTCTCTAGTTATTAAGGATATCACCATGTCCCGTACCCGAATGCCAGCGTTGTTTTTAGGCCACGGCAGCCCGATGAACGTGCTGGAAGACAATATTTATACCCGTACCTGGCGCCAGTTGGGCGACACATTACCGCGTCCAAAAGCGATCGTAGTGGTTTCTGCGCACTGGTTTACGCGTGGCACCGGGGTGACGGCCATGGAAACGCCGAAGACGATCCACGATTTTGGCGGTTTCCCGCAGGCGCTTTACGATACGCATTATCCGGCTCCCGGTTCCCCGGCGCTGGCGCAGCGCCTGGTTGAGCTGCTGGCGCCGGTTCCCGTCACGCTGGATAAAGAAGCCTGGGGCTTCGATCACGGTTCATGGGGTGTCCTGATTAAAATGTACCCCGATGCGGATATCCCGATGGTGCAGCTGAGTATCGACAGCACCAAACCGGCGGCATGGCATCTGGAGATGGGACGCAAGCTGACGGCGCTGCGTGATGAAGGCATCATGTTGGTGGCGAGCGGTAACGTGGTCCATAACCTGAGAACCGCACGCTGGCACGGCGAAAACACGCCATATCCGTGGGCGGAGTCCTTTAACGATTACGTGAAAACCAACCTCAGCTGGAAAGGGCCGGTGGCCGAACATCCGCTGGTGAACTATCTGGCGAATGAAGGTGGCTCGCTTTCAAACCCGACGGCGGAACACTTCCTGCCGCTGCTGTATGTGCTGGGCACCTGGGACGGCGAAGAGCCGATTTCTATCCCGGTAGACGGTATTGAGATGGGTTCGCTGAGTATGCTGTCAGTGTTGATTGGGGCGTAACGATGGCGGCAATACATCACCCCGGCAGGCATCTGCGCTGCCGGGGTGATGCTTATTCGACGAAAATGTGCGGGTAAAAGCGTGACAGATCCTGAGTGATCAGCGCCCGATCCTCGCGCACGCCGATCCCGGCGGGCTGGTCGTTGATCAGCCAGCTGCCGATCAGCGTATAGCTGTCGCCAAACTTCGGCAGCGGATAGAACTCCTGCACGATCGTACCTTCTTCACCGTACGGGCCTTCAACGGCCTCCAGCACTTTGCCGTTCTCGACGATCGACACGTTGGCGCCTTCGCGGGAGAAGATCGGTTTGATGACGTACTTCTCCATCTCCGGGTGCGCATCTTCGCTGAAGTAGGCCGCCAGCAGATTCGGGTGGTTAGGGAACATCTCCCACAGCAGCGGGAGCAGGGCTTTGTTGGAGATGATGCTCTTCCAGGCCGGTTCCAGCCAGCGTACGCCAGCATCTTCCAGCTTGGTGGAGAACATTTCGCGCAGCATGTATTCCCACGGGTAGAGCTTGAACAGATTGCCAATCACCTGATCCTGCAGGTCGGTAAACTGCCCTTTTTCACCCAGGCCGATATCTTCGATATACAGAAACTCGGTGGCAACGCCGGCTTCCGCCGCGCAGTCCTGCAGATACTGGACGGTGCCGCGATCTTCTTCGGTATCGCGGCAGCAGGCCATATGCAGCAGCTGGAAGCCAAACTGCTCGCGCAGCTGGCCGAAACGCTCAATCAGCTTTTCCTGCAGGCTGTTGAACTGATCGCTGCCTTCCGGCAACTGCCCGGCGTTGATCTGATCTTCCAGCCAGATCCACTGAAAGAATGCGGCTTCATACAGTGAAGTCGGCGTATCGGCGTTGTTCTCCAGCAGCTTAGGCGCACCGATACCGTCCCACGCCAGATCGAGACGCGAGTACAGTGACGGCTGGTTGGTTTTCCACGACTGGCGCACGAATCCCCAGGTATGTTTCGGGATACGGAATTTCGCCATCAGCTCATCGCTGGCGATGACTTTTTCCACTGCCTGCAGGCACATTTGATGCAGCTCGGCGGTGACCTCTTCGAGCGTTTCAACCTGGGCCAGCGTCAGTTTGTAATAGGCTTCTTCGCTCCAGTAGGGCTCGCCATACATGGTATGAAAGTTAAAGCCGTATTCCGTCGCCTTTTCACGCCAGTCCGGGCGCTCCGTGATGCTGATTCTTTCCATGGTATTTAGCCGCCCATTGAGCGTTTAGTCGAGGTAGTGCCCGCAGCGCTGCGCTGCATGGTGGATTGTTTTGCCACCGACTCACCAAACCCACCGCGCGTAACGGTGCTGGTGGTCGCCGGTTTTGGCGCCATTGCCGTCTTCGGCACGTTCATTGTCCGGCCCGGTTGCGCGGCACCGTAGCTCTTACCACCGGCATCGGTATATTGACCGTAGGCCGGGCTGGCCGGGTTTTTCGAGCTGAACAGCGGTTGCTGTGCGCCCATACCGCCGCCCATCATTCGGCCCATCATGTAGCCGGCCATCAACGGCATCCAGAAGCTGCCGCTGCTTTGCGCCTGAGCCTGGTTTTCCGGTGCTACGCCCGCCTGAGCTGGCGTCTGCTGGCACTGGCCTTCACCGAACTCCGCGACGCAATCTTCACGCGTGGCGTATTTCGGCGCGGTACGTACCGCTTCCTGCTGCGCGTTGTTGAACGCGGTGGTGCACTCTGCGCTCTTGCCCGGGTTGGCGGTAGAGCAGTCATCGGCGTTTTGATACAGAGAAACCGTCTCGTCGGTTTTTTCACAACCGGCAAGCATAAATACGGCCGTAACGGCAAGGGCGACCGGCGTCAAATGACGTGCGCTCCAGCTTTTACGGAACGAGGCATGATTGATATTTTTTGTCCGTTTCATATTTGTCTTCCAGGACCCAGTGGTATGGCATTTTGTTAACGCTCAGGATAGAGGATGAGTGGTGGAAAATGAAGCGAATAGGGACGGAAAGGAGGGGAAAGCAGGGGATCTTTACGTTGTCTTACGTTTAGCGCTTCGCTTAGCTGAATTCGTTAAGCGAAGCGCTATCATACCGCGGCGATTACTGACGGAAAGGATTGGTGCCGCTGGTTTTTGTCGTGCGAGTGGTTGATGCCGGGGTCGCCGCCGGTGCCGCATTGCTGCTGTAACCGTCTGCGTTGGCATCCTGCTGCGGAGTTTCCGGTGCCACGCTGTCTGGCGATGTTGCTACCGGTTTGCCCAGCGTGTTGTTCAGTGCCACCAGGTCTTGCTCGTTCAGCGTACCGAGCGCAGACTTAATGTTCAGCTGGTTAATCAGGTAGTTATAACGCGCGCTGGAGAGCTGTTGCTTCGCGTTATACAGCGTGGTGGTTGCATCCAACACGTCGACAATGGTACGCGTACCGACCGAATACCCTGCTTCCATGGCATCAAGGGAGCTCTGAGCAGAGACCACCGCCTGTTTATAGGCGTTGATGCTGCTGATAGAGGCATTGATGTTGTTAAAGGAAGAGCGAACGGTCTGTACAACGCTACGATGCGAGCTTTCCAGCTGTTCGCTGGCGCCAACAAAGTTGTACTGCGCCTGTTTGACCTGCGAGTTCACCATCCCGCCCTGATACAGCGGCAGCGAGAAGCTCAGGCCGACTTTGTTCTGCCCGGCGTCGTTGTCGTCATACTGGCTGTTGTGGGTTTTGGAACCGCTGTAGGAGGTGTTGGATACCCCGGTCGATGCGGTCAAATCCAGCGTCGGCATATGGCCGTCTTGCGCCTGGCGAATTTGTTCGCGCGCAAGATCCTGGTTCAGACGTGCCTGCAACAGCGACAGGTTGCGGTTTTCCGCTTCCTTCAGCAGCGCGTTCACGGTCTGCGGCTTGTTGGTCTTAAAGCCGTCAACGTTCAGCGATGCCAGTTCCGGATAGTAGTTGCCGGTAACCTGACGCAGCGCTTCTACCGCGTTATCGAGGTCGTTACGCGCGGTGACTTCGTTAGCCAGTACAGAGTCGTACTGTGAACGGGCGTTCTGCACGTCGGTGATCGCCACCAGGCCCACGTTAAAGCGCTGGGTGGTTTGATCTAACTGACGGTAGATAGCCTGTTTCTGCGCTTCGGTGTAGGACAGCGTATCAATCGCGCTCAGGACGTTAAAATAGGCTGTCGCGGTGTTCAGAATCAGCGTTTGCTGATCGGTCTGATAGGTCACATCCTGAATACCGGCTGCTTTTTCCTGCAGCGTCAGGGCACGCCATTTCGACATATCAAACAACGTTTGTGTTAACTGCAGCGAACCACTGGTGACATTAGAGTTCACGCCGTTGCTGTCGCGGTAGCCATTGGTATAGGTATAATCAGCACCCAGACCGAGCTGAGGCAGTAACGGGCTACGTGCTTCGTTGATCTTTTCGAATGCAGCATCACGATCGGCTGCTGATTTACGCAGGTCAGGGTTGCTGACGCGCGCCTGCTGATAAACCTGCATCAGGTTCTCTGCCTGGCTCATGGCGCTGAAGCCAGTCAGGCCAAGGCCGATGAGGATGGGGAGAAGTTTCTTCATTTGCATTCCTTGTTGTGAAGCATAAAGTGCAGCCCAAATTTTAAAGTTATCTGCTGATTGTATCGACTCTGCCGCGGTAAAAAGTTGGCGTTACGTGCCATCGGGCGGTAATTTGCACCAATCTAACATACAGACTGTAAAACGGTAGCCAAACGGCTTATAAATCCTTCATTTCGGATTCGCAGGACAGAGACAATGAGCAAGCCCAATCAGCAAGGAAATACCTTCTCTAAAAACGATGTAGAAATTATTGCACGCGAAACGCTTTATCGTGGTTTTTTTTCGCTGGATTTGTACCGTTTTCGCCATCGTCTGTTTAACGGCGAGATGAGCGGAGAGGTGACGCGCGAAATTTTTGAGCGCGGGCATGCTGCAGTCTTGCTACCCTTTGACCCGATACGTGATGAGGTTGTGCTGGTCGAGCAGATTCGCATCGCGGCGTATGATACCAGTAAAAGCCCGTGGTTGCTTGAGATGGTCGCCGGTATGATTGAAGAGGGCGAATCCCCTGAAGATGTTGCCCGGCGTGAAGCGGTAGAAGAAGCCGGGCTGGAAGTCGGGCGGACAAAACCGGTGCTGAGCTATCTGGCCAGCCCTGGCGGCACCAGCGAAAGACTGTCGATTCTGGTTGGCGAAGTCGATGCGACGACAGCAAAAGGGATCCACGGCCTGGCGGAAGAAAACGAAGACATCCGGGTGCATGTGGTAAGCCGGGAACAGGCTTATCAGTGGGTAGAAGAGGGGAAAATCGACAACGCGGCCTCTGTCATCGCCTTGCAATGGCTGCAATTGCATTATCACCATTTACGTAACGAGTGGACAAAATGAAGCGTTATACACCTGACTTCCCGGAAATGATGCGCCTGTGCGAAACCAATTTTGCTCAGCTGCGCCGCCTGTTGCCTCGAACCGATACGGCTGGCGATGTCGCGGGTTATCAGGTGGGTAATGCGCAGTATCGACTCACTATCATCGAATCGACTCGCTACACTACATTAGTCACGATTGAACAGACGGCGCCAGCGGTAAGCTACTGGAGTTTACCGTCGATGACGGTGCGTCTTTATCATGATGCGATGGTGGCTGAAGTGTGTTCGACTCAGCAGATCTTTCGCTTCAAAGCAAAGTATGATTATCCTAATAAAAAGTTGCATCAACGCGACGAAAAGCATCAAATTAATCAGTTCCTGGCGGACTGGCTGAGATACTGTTTAGCACATGGAGCGATGGCGATTCCGGTTTGTTAGCGTCGTGAAACCTAAGGACACCATTTGGAAAGCCTGTTAAATCTGCCTCTGGCTGGTGAGACCAGAGTCAGGATATTACAAATTACTGATACTCACCTGTTTGCTGAAAAACATGAAACGCTGTTAGGCATCAATACCTGGGAAAGCTACCAGGCCGTGCTGGATGCCATCCATGCTTCACAGCGTGAATGCGATCTGATTGTGGCAACAGGCGATTTGGCGCAGGATCATTCAGCCGCGGCCTATCAGCACTTTGCTGAAGGTATCGCGAGTTTTGCCGTGCCCTGCGTCTGGCTGCCGGGCAATCATGACTTCCAGCCAGCGATGTACAGTACGCTGCAGGAGTCCGGTATCTCCCCCGCCAAACGGGTTCTGTTGGGCGAACACTGGCAGATATTATTGCTGGATAGCCAGGTCTTCGGCGTGCCGCACGGCGAACTGAGCGACTTTCAGCTGGAATGGCTGGAGCAGCGCCTGTCAGAAGAACCTGAGCGATACACGCTACTGTTGTTGCATCACCACCCGCTTCCTTCGGGCTGCAGCTGGCTGGATCAACACAGCCTGCGCAACGCCGGCGCGCTGGACCGCGCACTGACCGCTTTTCCACGGGTGAAGCATCTGCTCTGCGGCCATATTCATCAGGAACTGGACCTCAACTGGAACGGACGGCGGATGATGGCGACCCCATCAACCTGCGTACAGTTCAAGCCCCACTGCGCCAATTTTACGCTGGACACGATTTCCCCCGGTTGGCGCTGGCTGGATCTCCATGCTGATGGGACGTTGACCACCGAAGTCTGCCGCCTTAAGGGCGTGAAGTTTCACCCGGATATTGCTTCAGAAGGATACTGATGGCTACGCTCCTTTATCTGCACGGTTTTAACAGTTCACCGCGGTCGGCAAAAGCGACGGCGCTGAAGGAGTGGCTGGCGCAGACCTTTCCTGAAATAAACATGGTGGTGCCAGAACTGCCTGCCTATCCGGCCGAAGCCGCAGAGTTACTTGAGGCGATAGTGCTGGAACACGGCGGGGAACCGCTGGGGGTTGTCGGCTCTTCCCTCGGGGGCTACTACGCCACCTGGCTATCGCAGTGTTTTATGCTGCCAACCGTGGTGGTTAACCCGGCGGTACGCCCGTTTGAACTGCTGAACAATTTCCTTGGCCTCAATGAGAATCCGTACACCGGGCAGCAATATGTGCTAGAGTCTCGCCATATTTACGATCTCAAAGTCATGCAAATCGACCCACTGGAAGCGCCCGATTTACTCTGGCTGCTACAGCAAACGGGCGATGAGGTGCTTGATTACCGCCAGGCCGTTGCTTATTACGCTTTATGCCGGCAGACGGTCGAAGAGGGCGGCAACCACGCATTTGTCGGCTTTGAAGATCATTTCACTCAGATTATCGATTTTCTGGGTCTGCGTTAAGCAGCCCTGGATCACCTACGAATACACACCATGACGCAATCTTCATATAACGCTGATGCCATTGAGGTCCTCACCGGGCTTGAGCCGGTTCGCCGCCGTCCGGGGATGTACACTGACACAACACGTCCTAACCATCTCGGTCAGGAAGTTATTGATAACAGTGTGGATGAAGCACTGGCTGGCCACGCGAAACGCGTGGAGGTCATTCTTCATGCCGATCAATCGCTGGAAGTGATCGACGACGGGCGCGGAATGCCGGTTGATATCCATCCGGAAGAAGGGGTTCCGGCCGTTGAACTGATCCTCTGTCGGCTGCATGCGGGCGGCAAATTCTCCAATAAGAGCTACCAGTTTTCCGGTGGTTTGCATGGGGTGGGGATTTCGGTGGTCAACGCCTTGTCGAAACGCGTTGAAGTGAACGTGCGTCGTGATGGTCAGGTCTACAGCATTGCCTTCGAGAACGGCGATAAAGTCGAAGATCTCCACGTCACCGGCACCTGCGGCAAACGCAACACCGGGACCAGCGTGCATTTCTGGCCTGATGAAAGCTTCTTTGATAGCCCGCGTTTCTCCGTCACGCGCTTGACGCATGTGCTGAAAGCCAAGGCGGTACTCTGCCCGGGCGTTGAGATTGTGTTCCGCGACCAGGTCAATAACAGCGAGCAGCGCTGGTGTTACCAGGATGGTCTGACGGACTATCTGTGCGAAGCGGTGAACGGCCTGCCGTTGCTGCCGGAAAAACCGTTCGTTGGCAACTTCTCAGGGGAAACCGAAGCGGTAGACTGGGCGCTGTTGTGGCTGCCGGAAGGCGGCGAGCTGCTGACGGAAAGCTACGTCAACCTGATCCCAACCATGCAGGGCGGAACCCATGTGAACGGCCTGCGTCAGGGGCTGCTCGAAGCCATGCGTGAGTTCTGCGAATATCGCAATATCCTGCCGCGTGGCGTGAAGCTGTCGGCGGAAGATATCTGGGATCGTTGCGCCTACGTGCTGTCGGTGAAAATGCAGGATCCCCAGTTCGCCGGCCAGACCAAAGAGCGTCTCTCTTCGCGCCAGTGCGCGGCTTTTGTCTCCGGCGTGGTGAAAGATGCCTTCAGCCTGTGGCTCAATCAAAACGTCCAGGCGGCAGAGCTACTGGCCGAAATGGCCATTTCCAGCGCCCAGCGCCGGATGCGCGCGGCGAAAAAAGTGGTGCGTAAAAAGCTGACCAGCGGCCCTGCGCTGCCGGGCAAGCTGGCGGACTGTACCGCTCAGGATCTGAATCGTACCGAACTGTTCCTCGTCGAAGGGGACTCGGCAGGCGGCTCAGCCAAGCAGGCACGCGATCGTGAATACCAGGCGATCATGCCGCTGAAAGGCAAAATTCTGAATACCTGGGAAGTCTCTTCCGATGAGGTTCTGGCATCGCAGGAAGTCCACGATATTTCGGTGGCGATCGGTATCGATCCGGATAGCGACGATTTAAGCCAGCTGCGTTACGGCAAAATCTGCATCCTGGCGGATGCCGACTCTGATGGTCTGCACATTGCCACGCTGCTGTGCGCCCTGTTTGTGAAGCACTTCCGTACGCTGGTGAAACACGGCCACGTGCATGTTGCCTTGCCGCCGTTATACCGTATCGATCTCGGCAAAGAGGTGTACTACGCCTTGACCGAGGAAGAAAAAGCCGGAGTGCTGGAGCAGCTGAAACGCAAGAAGGGCAAACCTAACGTCCAGCGGTTTAAAGGGCTGGGTGAAATGAACCCGATGCAGCTGCGCGAAACCACGCTTGATCCGAATACCCGCCGCCTGGTGCAGCTTATTATCAGCGATGAAGATGAGCAGCAGACCACGGCGATGATGGATATGCTGTTAGCCAAGAAGCGTTCGGAAGATCGCCGTAACTGGCTGCAGGAGAAAGGGGATATGGCGGATCTGGAAGCCTGACCTGTTGCTTAAGCAGAACTGGCGCTGCCGCCAGTTCTGATTCACTTCTTTTTGTCTTTTCCTGCGCGCTGGCTTAAATGCCGGACTGCAGAATACGGATGCTGGTTTCCAGCACGTCGCCTTTTACCGCTTCACCGTACGCTTTCATATGCGGCGTTTGCAGATGTGCTTCGAGATGGGCAACGCTTTCCCACTGTTCAACCATGACGATGGAATCCGGAGAGGTGCTCTGGAAACTAACGCCTGCGGCGTGGTCAACCAGCGGCGCATAGCCGTGGCAGCCTTCTTCCTGTAAAACCACAGGAACAAGTTTAGCGAACTGATCAAGTACCGCCTGACGATGGTGCTGGCCAGGGCGGGTGCGAATTTCTGCGATCACTGTCAACATGATTAACTCAACTCCTTCTGTATGTAGGTCTTTAGTTAACCAAAAATTTGCGCCAGATGCTTGCGATATTCTGCGATGTAATGCGGAACATCAGGCAGTTTAATCACGTCGTTGGCGATAAACGTCGGCAGGGCGGTCATGCCGAGGAACTGGTTGGCTTTATGGAACGGCAGATAAACGCCATCAACGCCCACGCCATGGAAGAACTGGTCTTTATCGGTAAAGGCCTCCATCGGCGCGTTCCACGTCAGGGAGAGCATGTACTGTTTGCCCTGGATTAAACCGCCGGAACCATATTTCTTGCTGGCGTCGGAGCGGGTACGTCCATCGCTGGCATACAGCGAGCTGTGGCCTTCGGTGAAGACATCATCAATGTATTTCTTCACGGTCCACGGCGCGCCCATCCACCAGCCCGGCATCTGCCAGATAACCACGTCCGCCCACAGGAAATTCTGCACTTCTTGTTTGACGTCGTAATCGCTATCGGCACGTACAATTTTAACATCATGCCCGGCGTCGCGCAGATAGCCATCCGCGACCTCGGTCATGGTGTCATTCAACTGGCCGTTGGAGTGGCCGAATTTTTTCGCGCCGTTGATAATCAGGATGTTGCTCATTTTTTATCCTTCAATGTTCGATTTTGTCGTCAATTTTACCCCGTAGGGCGAAGCGGTAAAATGAGCAAAATGTGCAAAGTCTTTTGCTGTATTCGCAATAATAACGGCTACCAGCGTACCCGCGCCTCGAAACCGCCTTCGTGGACGGCGTTGAAATCCACCGTCATCTGATGCAGCGCGGCGATGCGGCGGACGATGGAGAGCCCCAGCCCGCTGCCGGGAGCATCCTGGCCCGGAGGACGATAGAAGCGCTCGCCGATGCGCGCCAGCGCCTCAGGGCTAATGCCAGGGCCGTTATCACGGACGGTAAACTGGCGGGCATCGAGGGTGATATCCACCTGGCTGCCGCGCGGACTGTAGCGTACCGCATTATCCAGCAGGTTACGCACCAGCAGGCTCAGCAACAGCGGCTGCCCCTGGCGGGTGACATGGCTGGTGTGCAGATGCAGGCGCAGCTCAGTCCCGGCCTGCTGCGCAATGTGGTACATCTCCATTACCGACGATTGCAGCAGCTCATCTATGGCAAGGGTCTGCACGTCATCAAGCTGGGCCAGTGAATCCAGACGCGACAGCGTCAGGAGCTGGTCTACCAACCGGGTTGCACGGTCAATCCCTTCATGTAACTGCGCCAGCGCCCGGTCGCGCCCTTGCGGGTCATCCGTTGACAGCTGTGCGACTTCGGTCTGGACCTTCAGTGCCGCCAGCGGGCTGCGCAACTCGTGTGCGGCATCGGAGGTAAACCGCCGCTCGCGCATCATGGTGTCATGGGTGCGGGTAAACAGTTGATTCAGCGCCTCGACCAGCGGCCTGACTTCGCTGTGCACCTTGTCGACGTCCAGCGATTCGGCTGAGTCTGGTGCACGCAGGCGCAGGGTGTGGGCCAGCCGTTTCAGCGGCGCCAGCTCGCGGCTTAACAGCACAATCAACAGCAGGAACATCAGCGGCAGCGCCACCAGCCACGGCGTCAGCTGCGAGGTGACGATATCCAGCGCCATTTCCCGGCGGTAGTCCCACTCTTGCCCGACGACAATGCGGTAGCGACCATCGTGGGTGGTCAACTGGAGAAAGCGCCATTCGTCGTCATCGTTATTCAGATGGCCATCGCTGAACCCTTCCCGGCGGTTATTCCACGGGATATCCTGGCCGTTTTCGCCATCGTGCATGATGTTCTTGCCATCGGCGGTAAAAATTGCGAACGCCAGCGCATCATCATCAAGATGACCGTGTTTGACCTTCTTTTTGGCCCTGATCTGCGCAGGCAAGGTATGCAGTTCGTCAAAATTGATGGTGCTCAGGCGGCGGGCAAACAGTAGCTGCTGGGTATCAAACAGCTTATCCAGCTTTTCCGTGGTTTGTTGCCAGGCAATAAAGCTGGCGATGCCCCAGGCGACGCTGGTCAACAGGAAAAAGAGCAGCGTCAGGCGCAGACGTAGGCTCAGACGTTTCATGCATCACCGAGGGTATAGCCAATACCGTGCACGGTACGGATAAATTCGCTGCCGAGCTTACGCCGCAGGTGATGTACGTGTACCTCGATCGCATTGCTGGAAACTTCGTCGTCCCAGTTATAAAGCTTCTCTTCAATCAGCTTACGCGGCAGGACGCGTCCGGCATTGCGCATCAGCAGTTCCAACAAGGCGAACTCCTTGGGTTTTAGTGGCAGATTTTCGCCGTTCACCGTCGCCGTCAGGCCACTGGGATCGAGCGTAACGCCTCCATGGCACAGTTGACTACTGCTCTGGCCGTGCGCGCGGCGGACCAGGGCTTCCAGACGGGCGGCAACTTCAATCAGCGCAAAGGGTTTACACAGATAATCATCGGCGCCGAGACGCAACCCTTCTACCCGCTGATTGAGCGCATCACGGGCGGTGAGGATCAGCACTGGCTCATGATGGCCCTGATTACGCCACTCGCGCAGGATATCTAATCCGTCGATACCGGGGAGCGTCAGGTCGAGGATCACCGCATCGTAAGGGGCGGTATAGAGCGCGGTTTGTCCCGCTTCGCCGCCGGTAAACCAGTCGACGCTAAAGCCCATTTTTGCCAGCCCGGCCTTAATGCCATCACCGATGAGCTTATCGTCTTCCACCAGTAAAATGCGCATTGGTCACTCCTGTGGCTATCATCAATACGCGCAGTAAACCGCGTTGCAACCGCCGCTGTACAGCAATAAAATTTCTTTTTACCGCTTAAGAAGTTGTTAAGTTTTGCCTGATGTAATCGTGACGATATAAACATAAAGGGAGAACCTATCATGAAGAAAATTGCTGCAATGACCGCTATCGTGGCCTTAATTTCCATGCCGGTACTGGCGGCGGAGCAGGGTGGTTTCAACGGACCTGCTGCCACGCAATCCAGCCAGACGTCAACGCAAAATGGCGGCTTCATTGGCCCCAACGGCAGCGTCACGACGGTAGAGAATGCCAAATCTTTGCGCGATGACACCTGGGTTACCTTGCGCGGTAAAATCGTTCAGCGTATCTCCGACGATTTGTATAAATTCCAGGATGCTTCCGGAACCGTGAATGTGGATATCGATCATAAACGCTGGAACGGCCTGACCGTGACGCCGCAGGACACCGTTGAAATTCAGGGAGAGGTCGATAAAGACTGGAACTCGGTGGAGATCGACGTCAAGCAAATCACGAAAGTCGCTCCGTAACCGCGACATCGCGCAAGATCGGTCAGGAATCGCTATTCTCGCTCTGCCAGAGTATGTCGGGAGGAGGATACGATGAACGAAACCAGGACGAGCCCGGTGTACGCCGGGCGTTTTCAACGCGTGTGTTTATACATAGAGCGCCATCTGGATGAATCCCTGTCGCTGGAGACGCTGAGCGCGATCGCGCATAGCTCGCCGTACCACTTTCACCGGCAATTCACTGCCTATAGCGGCGTACCGCTGTATCGCTATATCCAGTGGCTACGTCTGCGCCGCGCTTGCTGGCGCCTGGCGTTCAAGCCACAGGATAAAATTATCGATATTGCCCTGGATGCCGGATTTCAGAATCCGGAATCGTTCAGTCGTGCCTTCCGTACCGCGTTCGCTCAAAGCCCCAGCCAGTTCCGTCAACAACCGGACTGGCAGGAGTGGCATCGACGCGTACCGAAACACAGGTTACAGGAGCAACATCCTATGATGGTTAAAATAGTCCAGTTCCCCGACACGCTGGTGGCGATGTTACGTCACCGCGGCAGTCCTGATTTGGTCAATGCGACGGCGGCGCAGTTTATCGCCTGGCGCAAAGCGAGCGGGTTATCGCCGGTCGTCACCTGCGCGACCTGGGGCGTCTCGTGGGACGATCCCGCGACCACTCCCGCGGACGAATTCCGCTTCGATATCTGCGGGTCCGTCAGTGAACCGATAGCGGAAAACACCTTTGGCGTTGTGAATGGCAATATTCCGGGCGGACGATGTGCTGTGGCACGCCATCACGGTTCTCTGGATACGCTCGCGCAAAGTATCTGGTCGCTTTACCGTGACTGGCTACCGACGTCGGGCGAGACGCTACGCGATTTTCCCGTGTTTTTCCGTTACCTCAACTTCGTGCATGACGTCGGCGAACACGAGCTGCAGACCGATATTTATCTGCCGCTGCGCTGATTAGCCCTAACGGAATCCTCAGCCGATCTCACGGCCTGTGACTCAGGGCGTGAGATCGGGTATTATCGCCGGTAGTTTTGCCGCCCGCACGGTCGGTACGCAGATTGAGGATTCACGATTAATGAGCGATATGGCAGAGCGCCTTGCGCTGCATGAATTTACGGAAAATGCCTACCTGAACTATTCCATGTACGTCATCATGGACAGGGCATTACCGTTTATTGGCGATGGTCTGAAGCCGGTCCAGCGTCGCATCGTTTATGCGATGTCCGAGCTGGGACTGAACGCCAGTGCTAAGTTCAAAAAATCCGCCCGCACCGTTGGTGACGTGCTGGGTAAATATCACCCGCACGGCGATAGCGCCTGCTATGAAGCCATGGTGCTGATGGCGCAGCCGTTCTCCTATCGTTATCCGCTGGTGGATGGACAGGGAAACTGGGGTGCCCCGGACGATCCTAAATCCTTCGCCGCGATGCGTTATACCGAATCCCGTTTATCGAAGTATGCAGAACTGCTGCTAAGCGAACTGGGCCAGGGAACCGTCGACTGGGTGCCGAACTTTGACGGGACGATGCAGGAGCCGAAAATGCTGCCTGCGCGCCTGCCAAATATTTTGCTCAATGGCACCACCGGCATCGCCGTAGGGATGGCAACCGATATTCCTCCGCACAACCTGCGTGAAGTGGCGCAGGCGGCCATCACCCTGATCGAAAAGCCGCAGACCTCGCTCGACGAGCTGCTGGATATCGTCCACGGGCCGGACTACCCGACCGAAGCGGAGATCATTACTCCGCGCGCTGAAATCCGCAAAATCTACCAGAATGGTCGCGGTTCGGTACGCATGCGTGCGGTATGGAAGAAAGAAGACGGCGCGGTGGTGATCAGCGCGCTGCCGCATCAGGTATCCGGTGCGCGTGTGCTGGAGCAAATCGCCGCCCAGATGCGCAATAAAAAGCTGCCGATGGTTGACGATCTGCGCGACGAATCGGATCACGAAAACCCGACCCGTCTGGTGATTGTCCCGCGCTCCAACCGCGTGGATATGGAGCAGGTGATGAATCACCTGTTCGCCACCACCGACCTCGAAAAAAGCTATCGCATTAACCTGAACATGATCGGCCTCGACAATCGCCCGGCGGTGAAAAACCTACTGGAGATCCTGTCGGAGTGGCTGACCTTCCGTCGCGATACCGTGCGTCGTCGTCTGAGCTATCGTCTGGAAAAAGTGCTCAAGCGTCTGCATATCCTCGAAGGTTTGCTGGTCGCCTTCCTGAACATCGATGAAGTCATTGAAATTATCCGCCACGAGGATGAACCGAAGCCGGCGCTGATGTCACGCTTTGGCATCAGCGAAACCCAGGCGGAAGCGATCCTCGAGTTAAAACTGCGCCATCTCGCCAAACTGGAAGAGATGAAGATCCGCGGCGAGCAGAACGAGCTGGAAAAAGAACGCGATCAGCTGCAGGCGATCCTGGCGTCAGAACGCAAAATGAATAACCTGCTGAAGAAAGAGCTGCAGGCCGACGCCGACACTTTTGGTGACGATCGTCGTTCACCGCTGCGCGAGCGTGAAGAAGCGAAAGCAATGAGCGAGCACGACATGTTGCCGTCCGAGCCGGTGACTATCGTGCTGTCGCAAATGGGCTGGGTGCGTAGCGCCAAGGGCCATGACATCGACGCGCAGGGCCTGAGCTATAAAGCCGGTGACAGCTGGAAAGCCTCGTCGAAAGGCAAGAGCAACCAGCCGGTGGTGTTCATTGATACGACCGGGCGTAGTTATGCCATCGATCCGATTACGCTGCCTTCGGCGCGCGGTCAGGGCGAGCCGATTACCGGTAAGCTGACGCTACCGCCGGGCGCCAGCGTGGAACACATGCTGATGGAAAACGACGATCGTAAGTTGCTGATGGCTTCCGATGCCGGCTACGGCTTCGTCTGCACCTTCAACGACCTGGTCGCACGTAACCGTGCGGGCAAGGCGCTGATTACGCTGCCGGATAATGCCCGGGTAATGGCGCCGCTGGTCATTGAGGATGAGTCCGATATGCTGCTGGCGATAACCATGGCCGGACGCATGCTGATGTTCCCGGTCAGCGACCTGCCGCAACTGTCCAAAGGTAAAGGGAATAAGATTATCAATATCCCTTCGGCGGAAGCCGCCTCCGGGCAGGATGGTCTGGCGCACCTGTTTGTGCTGCCGCCGCAGAGCACGCTGACGATTCATGTCGGCAAACGTAAGATCAAACTTCGTCCGGAAGAGCTGCAAAAAGTCACCGGTGAACGCGGTCGTCGTGGCTCATTGATGCGCGGATTGCAGAAAATCGACCGCGTGGAGATTGATTCCCCGCGTCGTGCATCGGCAGGCGATAGCGAAGAGTAAGATGAGCATCTCCTGGCGCAAAACAGGGGATGCTAAAATTTGCCGCAAAATCGTTGTTTATTCAGGTGTTGCGATTAACAATAGGCGCAAAATCATTCAAGATACGCCGGGGTGCCCAGCACATGACCACGGCATGACCCCGGCGCCAGCAATCTGCTAAACAACGAGTCAGTACCCTATACATTTGAGTCGTGTACCAGAGCGACGATGAGCGTGCCGGGCGTGTTGCGCACGTGGCGGTCCTGCGGGGCCGGATGATGTTGCCGTTCGCACGCATATACGCTGAAGATTGACGGGTATCATTCCAGGCGGTTTGGGTTTTAGAGGTAGCTATGCTATTTATTTTTCGACTAATTGTTGTTGTTATTTATTGTATCTTTGTGTGCATATTTGGCTGTATTTACTGCTTGTTCAGCCCACGGAATCCAAAACATGTTGCCACCTTCGGGCATCTGTTTGGCCGACTGTCCCCGGTATTTGGCCTGAAAGTAGAAACGCGCAAACCAGCCGATGCTGAGCAGTATGGTAATGCGATCTACATCGCTAACCATCAGAACAACTATGATATGGTGACGGCATCCAATATCGTGCAGCCGCCGACCGTCACCGTGGGTAAAAAGAGCCTGGTGTGGATCCCGTTCTTTGGCCTGCTGTACTGGTTGACGGGCAATCTGCTGATTGACCGAAATAACCGGGCGAAAGCGCACGGAACGATTTCGCAGGTCGCCGATACGTTTAAAAAGCGCAACATCTCTTTCTGGATGTTCCCGGAAGGTACCCGAAGCCGTGGCCGTGGTCTGCTGCCGTTTAAAACGGGCGCTTTCCATGCGGCAATCGCTGCTGGCGTGCCGATTATTCCGGTATGCGTTTCTAATACTTCGAATAAAATTAACCTCAATCGCCTGAACAACGGCCTGGTGATTGTTGAAATGTTGCCGCCTGTCGATACCAGCCAGTATGGCAAAGAGAACGTTCGCGCTCTGGCAACGCACTGCCGCGAGCTGATGGCCGCAAAGATTGAAGAGTTAGATCGTGAAGTTGCCGAGCGTGAAGCGGCGGCAAAGAAATAAAACAGGAACTGCCGCGATAACGCGTGCACGTGGCTAGCGGGAAACGAATTCCCATTTTGATTTGTTTGTATTTCATGGAGTTAATATGTCATTCAGTCGGCGTCAGTTTATTAAGGCTTCAGGCGTAGCGCTATGCGCGGGAGCCGTGCCGCTGAACGCACATGCCGCCGGCCAACAGCCTGCACTGCCGGTGCCGCCGCTGCTGGAGTCGCGCCGCGGCCAGCCGCTGTTTTTAACCCTGCAGCGGGCGCACTGGTCATTTACTCCCGGCACGCGTGCGTCGGTATGGGGTGTGAATGGTCGCTATCTTGGGCCGACGATCCGCGTGTGGAATGGTGATGATGTTAAGCTGATCTACAGCAACCGTCTGACGGAAAACGTCGCCATGACCGTTCGCGGCCTGCAGGTTCCCGGCCCGCTGATTGGCGGTGCAGCACGCATGATGTCGCCAAACGCCGATTGGGCGCCGGTGCTGCCGATTCGCCAGAGTGCTTCCACTCTTTGGTATCAGGCGAACACCCCCAACCATATGGCCAAACAGGTCTACAACGGTCTTGCCGGGATGTGGCTGATAGAAGATGAGGTCAGCAAAAATCTCCCCGTGCCGAACCACTACGGCGTCGATGATTTCCCGGTGATCATTCAGGATAAGCGGCTGGATAACTTCGGTACGCCGGAATATAGCGAGCCGGGCAGCGGTGGTTTTGTTGGCGATACGCTGCTGGTGAACGGCGCGCAGAGCCCGTATGTGGAAGTATCACGCGGTTGGGTGCGACTGCGCCTGCTGAATGCCTCTAACTCCCGTCGCTATCAGCTGCAAATGAGCGATGGCCGGCTGATACACGTTATCTCTGGCGACCAGGGCTTTTTACCGGCCCCGGTATCGTTGAAGCAGCTGTCGCTGGCTCCCGGCGAACGGCGCGAAATTCTGGTCGATATGACCAACGGCGATGAAGTGTCGATCACCTGCGGGGAAGCGGCCAGCATCGTTGACCGTATTCGGGGCTTCTTCGAACCTTCAAGCATCCTGATTTCCACCCTGTTATTAACGCTGCGCCCGACGGGCCTGCTGCCGCTGGTGACCGATAGCCTGCCGGTGCGCCTGCTGCCGACGGAGATTCTCAGCGGGACGCCGACCCGCACCCGCGATATTACGCTGGGTGACGATCCGGGTATTAATGGCAATCTGTGGGATCCGCAGCGTATTGATATTACCGCGCAGCAGGGAACATGGGAGCGCTGGACGGTACGTGCCGATCGGCCACAGTCGTTCCACATTGAAGGCGTGATGTTCCAGGTGCGCAACGTTAACGGTTCTGTTCCGTTCCCGGAAGATCGCGGCTGGAAAGATACCGTGTGGATCGACGGGCAGGTGGAGCTGCTGGTGTACTACGCGCAGCCTTCCTGGCCACACTTCCCGTTCCAGTACCTAAGCCAGACGCTGGAACTTGCCGACCGTGGATCCATCGGTCAGATCCTGGTAAATCCGGCACCGTAATGCCTCTTACCCCAACCGCATCATGGTTGGGGTAAAAGAAAATCTCCCTTCATTTCTATCATCGATCCGGCTTATAATCGCCGGCCTTTGATTATTTTTTTATCATTTTTCCGGAAGCAATATGAGCGCAATATCCCTGATCCAACCGGATCGTGACCTTTTTTCCTGGCCGCAGTACTGGGCCGCCTGCTTTGGCCCCGCGCCGTTTTTACCAATGTCACGCGAAGAAATGGATCAACTCGGCTGGGATAGCTGCGACATTATCCTGGTGACCGGCGATGCGTATGTTGACCATCCGAGCTTTGGTATGGCTATCTGCGGGCGCATGCTGGAAGCGCAGGGATTCCGCGTCGGGATTATTTCCCAGCCGGACTGGAACAATAAAAATGACTTTATGCGTTTGGGTAAACCGAACCTGTTCTTCGGCGTCACCGCCGGCAACATGGATTCGATGATCAACCGCTACACCGCCGACCGTAAACTGCGTCATGACGATGCCTACACCGCGGGCAACGTTGCCGGCAAACGCCCGGACCGTGCCACCCTGGTTTACACTCAGCGCTGCAAAGAGGCGTGGAAAGATGTCCCGGTGATCCTCGGCGGCATCGAAGCCAGCCTGCGCCGCACCGCGCATTACGATTACTGGTCTGATACCGTACGCCGCTCGGTGCTGGTGGACTCGAAGGCCGATATGCTGATGTTTGGCAACGGCGAACGTCCGCTGGTTGAAGTGGCGCATCGTCTTGCCGCCGGTGAGCCGATTGGCCACATTCGCGATGTGCGCAACACCGCCATTATGGTCAAAGAGGCGCTACCTGGCTGGAGCGGCGTGGACTCCACGCGTCTGGACACGCCGGGCAGAATCGACCCGATTCCGCACCCTTACGGTGAAGATCTGCCGTGTGCCGACAACAAAACCGTGGCGCCGCCAAAACAAGAAGCCAA
This sequence comes from Klebsiella sp. R390, assembly GCF_051131745.1. NCBI lineage: Bacteria > Pseudomonadati > Pseudomonadota > Gammaproteobacteria > Enterobacterales > Enterobacteriaceae > Klebsiella > Klebsiella sp. R390. The sequence continues at coordinate 3,430,774 of NZ_CP180445.1, forward strand.
ACAGGTGACGGTTCAACCGCCGCGCCCGAAACCATGGGAAAAGACCTACGTTCTGCTGCCTTCCTTCGAGAAGGTCAAAGGAGACAAGGTACTTTACGCCCATGCATCACGTATTCTGCATCATGAGACCAACCCTGGCTGTGCGCGTGCGCTGATGCAAAAGCACGGTGAGCGTTATATCTGGGTTAACCCACCGGCGATCCCGCTGTCGACGGAAGAGATGGATAGCGTGTTTGCACTACCATATAAGCGCGTTCCGCATCCGGTATATGGCAATCAACGCATCCCGGCTTACGAGATGATCCGCTTCTCGATCAACATCATGCGCGGCTGTTTCGGTGGCTGTTCGTTCTGTTCGATCACCGAGCATGAAGGGCGCATTATTCAGAGCCGTTCCGAAGATTCGATCATTAACGAAATCGAAGCTATTCGCGACACGGTGCCGGGCTTTACCGGTATTATCTCCGATCTTGGTGGCCCGACGGCCAACATGTATATGCTGCGCTGCAAGTCGCCGCGTGCCGAGCAAACCTGCCGCCGCTTGTCCTGCGTCTATCCTGATATCTGCCCGCACATGGACACCAACCATGAGCCAACGATCAATCTGTATCGCCGCGCTCGCGATCTTAAAGGGATCAAAAAAATCCTGATCGCGTCAGGTGTGCGCTATGACATCGCCGTTGAGGATCCGCGTTATATCAAAGAGCTGGCGACCCACCACGTGGGCGGCTATCTGAAGATCGCGCCGGAACATACCGAAGAAGGCCCGCTGTCGAAAATGATGAAGCCGGGAATGGGGAGCTACGACCGCTTTAAAGAGCTGTTCGATACCTATTCGAAACAGGCGGGTAAAGAGCAGTACTTGATCCCGTACTTTATCTCCGCGCACCCTGGCACCCGCGACGAAGATATGGTGAACCTGGCGCTGTGGCTGAAGAAAAACCGTTTCCGTCTCGACCAGGTTCAGAACTTCTATCCGTCGCCGCTGGCCAACTCGACCACCATGTATTACACCGGCAAGAACCCGCTGGGTAAAATTGGCTATAAGAGTGAAGAGGTTGTGGTACCGAAAGGGGACAAACAGCGCCGCCTGCATAAAGCCTTGCTGCGTTACCACGATCCGGCAAACTGGCCGCTGATTCGCCAGGCACTGGAGACGATGGGCAAGAAACACCTGATTGGCTCACGCCGCGAGTGCCTGGTGCCGGCACCGACCCTCGATGAAATGCGTGAAGCACGCCGTCAGAACCGCCATACACGCCCGGCGTTAACCAAACATACGCCAATTGTGCATCAGCGTTCGAACGGTGAGGCGACGGCGAAGAAGCCGGTAAAACGCGCTAAGATCGCCAGTCGCTAAGACGGCGGTATTGCCCGGCGGCGTGTTGCTTGCCGGGCAGGCGATACGCTGAAAAAGCTGAAAAAGCTGAAAAAGCTGAAAAAGCTGAAAAAAAGCCGGACTGGCGTGAATGCCAGTCCGGCTTTTTTACTTTTGATTCGCCAGGTTTCTACCCGCCAAACTGATCCGGCTCCGGACCCAGACGTTTGTTCTGGTCCAGTTTTGCCATTTCACTCAGCTCGTCTTTATCGAGACGGAAGTCCCAGACGTTAAAGTTCTCAGCGATACGCGCCGGGGTTACGGATTTAGGAATGACCACCAGACCGTTGTCCAGATGCCAGCGAATGACAATTTGCGCCGGCGTTTTCCCGTACTTATCTGCCAGATGGTGGATGATCTTCTGATCAAACACCCCTTCACCACCCTGTGCCAGCGGGCTCCAGGATTCAGTCTGGATCTTATGGGTAGCGTTCCAGGAATGGAGCTGACGCTGTTGTAACAAGGGATGGAGTTCCACCTGATTGATCACCGGCGCTACGCCGGTTTCATCGAGCAGCCGCTGCAGATGGTGGACCTGGAAATTACAGACGCCGATGCTCTTGATTAGCCCCTCTTGTTGCAACGCGATCAGGTTTTTCCAGGCGTCAACGTAGTGGTCTACGGCCGGAACGGGCCAGTGAATAAGGTATAAATCGACATAGTCGAGCTGCAGTTTACGCAGGCTCTCCTGCAGTGCTTCACGCGGATGTTTTTGATCGTCATTCCACAATTTGGTGGTAATGAACAGCTCATCGCGTGGGACGCCTGCACTGCTTAACGCCGTGCCGACGCCGCTTTCATTCTGGTAGGCTGCGGCGGTATCAATGGAGCGATAACCGACTTCCAGCGCCTTATGAATGGCGGAGACGACTTCCTCGTTGCCTGCTTTCCACACGCCGAGACCCAACTGTGGCATCAGATTGCCGTCGTGCAGTTTTATAACGGTGGGATGTGTCATGCCTTCCTCCTGTTAATGAAACCTGGCGGTATTCATTCCGCCAGGGGGTAGCATTAAGTCTGGACGAAATAGCTCAAAACGGTAGTTAAACTCTTCTCCATCGCCCCGGTTCAGGCGATGGAGACGCGACGAACGCGGACAAACTTAGCGTGCAGCCTCGTAAATCCGGCGGCTGACGTCGAGGGTGATATCCTGATTTTCACCCAACTGAGTCATACCATGTTCTTCCAGTTTAGCCAGTAACGCCGGAATGGAGCTCCCGTCCAGGCCGTAATCAGAAAGACGGGTTGGGACGCCCATCTGTTCGAAGAACTGACGCGTCGCCGCGATAGCTGCATCGATGCGCTGGTCTTCAGAACCCTCGGTGATATTCCAGACGCGCGCGGCATACTGCAGCAGTTTGGCGCGTTTGGTATCGCGTTTTTCATTCCACAGCACCGGCAGCACGATGGCCAGAGTCTGCGCGTGGTCAAGACCATGCATTGCCGTCAGTTCGTGTCCCAGCATATGGGTTGCCCAGTCCTGCGGCACGCCAGCGCCAATCAGGCCGTTTAATGCCTGGGTAGCCGCCCACATGATATTGGCACGCACATCGTAGTTTTCCGGCTCCTGCAACGCTTTCGGGCCATCTTCAATCAGGGTCAGCAGAATGCCTTCGGCAAAGCGATCCTGAATTTTGCCATCAACCGGATAGGTGACGTACTGTTCAACGGTATGGACAAAGGCGTCAACCACCCCGTTAGCCACCTGGCGCGGCGGCAGGGTGTAGGTGTAAACCGGGTCGAGGATCGCAAACACCGGCTGCACGTGAGAAGACATAAAGGCGCGTTTGTCGCCGGTGGTTTTACGGGAAACCACGGCACCTTTGTTAGATTCGGAACCGGTGGCTGGCAGCGTCAGCACGGAACCCATCGGGATCGCGCTTTTGACGTTGCTGCCGTAGGTTTCGAGGATTTCCCACGGGTCGACGTTTTCGTCATAGTGCGCCGCAGCGGCGATGAACTTCGTGCCATCCAGTACCGAACCACCGCCAACGGCCAGCAGGAAGGTGACTTTTTGTTCACGGGCGATTTTGACGGCGTTCATCAGGGTTTCATAGGAAGGGTTAGGCTCAATACCGCCAAACTCCAGCACGTCAAAACCATTCAGGGCGCTGAGCACCTGATCGAGCACGCCGGTTTTCTTCACGCTACCGCCGCCGTAGGTCACCAGAATACGGGCATCTGCCGGGAGCTGATCGCGCAGGTTGTCGATAGCGCCTTTGCCAAACAGGATGCGGGTTGGGGTATATAGATCGAAATTGTTCATTATGCGTGTCCTCAAAAAATAAAAACTGCCGACAGAGATAATGCCTCGGCCAGATGACGGTCATTGTGGTCCTGTCGCCTGTTCCTCTCAATGCACATTCCTGCCGTTGTCTTGCCCATTTCTCCATGGTGCTGGAGAAAAGACAGGAATGTGCGCACAATGCAGTGGTGAGAAAACCGCTGGAGAGTCACCGAAAATGAACCGTGCCGAGATATGTCAGCTGCTGACTGATAAAGTTAATATGCTGAAAAACAAAGAAGAAATTCTCAATGTGCTACTGCCAGATATCCGTCTGCTGTACGGCACGCAGCCGGGCACCCGCACTCCGGTGATGTACCAGTCCGGCATCGTTTTTCTCTTTTCCGGCCATAAAATAGGTTACATCAATGAACGAACTTTTCGTTATGACACCAATGAATACCTGCTGCTGACCGTACCGCTGCCGTTTGAGTGCGAGACCTTCGCCACGCCGGAGGTGCCGCTGGCGGGGCTACGTCTGAATGTGGACATTCTGCAACTGCAGGAGCTGCTGATGGATATCGGCGAGGACGAGCAGTTTCAGCCAGCGATGGCCTCAAGCGGTATCAACTCGGCGGCATTATCAGAGGAGATCCTCTGCGCGGCGGAGCGGCTGTTGGACGTGATGGAGCGCCCGCTGGATGCACGTATCCTCGGGAAACAGATTATCCGCGAGATGCTCTATTACGTGCTCACCGGGCCGTGCGGCGGCGCACTGCTGGCGCTGGTGAGCCGGCAGACCCATTTCAGTTTGATTAGCCGGGTTCTGAAGCGCATCGAAAGCCAGTACACCGAAAACCTGAGCGTCGACCAGCTGGCGGCGGAAGCGAATATGAGCGTCTCGGCCTTTCACCATAATTTCAAATCGGTGACCAGCACATCGCCGCTGCAATACCTGAAAAGCTATCGACTGCATAAAGCGCGGATGCTGATGATCCATGACGGCATGAAAGCCAGCGCCGCGGCGATGCGCGTGGGGTACGAAAGCGCGTCGCAGTTCAGCCGGGAGTTTAAGCGCTATTTTGGCATGACGCCGGGGGAAGACGCAGCGCGGATCCGTATGATTCAGGGGATTTAATTGTCAGAACCGGGAAGGGCATTTTATCCCCTTCCTGTATTCATGGTTTTCCTGACGTACCGAGACCCCTTCTCGCTGCCATCGGCACGATATCCCCAGCGTTCTTTTCTACCCGCGAGCATTTTTTACTTCTCTTTTGATTTCAACCCATATTTATATCGATATATACATGATTATATACCGGTGGTTTTTTATGCAGTTTTATACCTTAAGTAATTTAAGTTGCAGAGCTGCCAAATGCACATGCAACTTGAGGTATGACGGGGATATACCTGTTCTGCACAATACCACCAGCAAACCTTCTTTGTCGCATGGCGTCCATCGGGCGAAATGCGGCCTGCCTCAGTCAGCACAATAACAATAAGCAGGAAGAACACGATATGAAAATAATAAAATGGCTACTTATCAGTTTGGCGCTATCTGGCTGTCAGTTGTCCGCCGCCACGGAATTGCATCTGTATGCTGGGGCCGGGTTGCGTGTTCCGGTCGACCTCATCGTTGCTCAATATGAAAAAGAGAGCGGAAACAGTGTGACGGTCGAGTACGGTGGTTCCGGACAAATTCTGACTCGTTACCAGCTAACGCAGCAGGGCGATCTTTTCCTCCCCGGCTCGGCCGATTATGTCGACAAATTACAGCAGCAGGGCAAAGTCACGTCTGCTTTTCCACTCGTCCATCACACGCCGGTAATGGCCGTGCGCAAGGACAGGGCTGCGGGTATTAATTCCTATGAGGCACTGGCTAAAAGTTCACTAAAACTAGGAATGGGAGATCCTCAAAGTATCGCACTGGGTAAAAGCGGTGAAAAACTGCTGGAAGCCACCGGATATGGCGACGCGTTGCGTCAGAAGGTGGTTGTCCGTACCGCGACGATAAAACAGCTGGTGCTCTATTTACTGAATGGTGATGTAGATGCTGCGGTTATCGGCAGGACGGATGCGGTGAAAAATCAGCAGCGCCTGATGCTGCTGCCAGTACCGGCGAATACGCCCGATGAAGTCGCTACGTTGGCGGTTTTGAAAACCAGCAGGCATCCGGAAGCTGCCCGCGAGTTGGCTAAGGCGTTTACCTCCCCGCAGGGGATTAAAACGTTTACCGACCTCGGTTATCTGCCGCTGGGAAAATAAATCAGGATGTGTAATCGAAAGGGGAACTCGCTGTCCTGGCTGATGTTTGCACCGCTCTGTCTGCTGTTAATGTTGGTTGTTGGCTCGCTGCTGTCGCTGATAGTCGAGCTGGATTTTTCCACGTTCGTCCAGGTTCTGCGGGAGCCGGAACTGCATTTTGCCGTAGTAATGTCAGTGGTTACGGCATCGCTGTCACTGCTGTTGTCGCTGTTTATCGGGGTGCCTGCCGCGTGGATGATGGCGAGAACAAATTTCAGAGGAAAGGGTTTTATTGACGCGCTGCTGGATATTCCGTTGGTGACGCCCCCGCTGATCGTCGGAATTGGCTTGCTACTGCTTCTGGGACAGCGTGGACCGATGAGCGGGATATTTCCGCAACTGCCCACACTGCTCTTTTCTCCGGTGGGGGTCATTATCGGTCAGACCTATGTCGCCAGCGCGATAGTTGTGCGTTCTGCGAGCGCTGCGTTTGCATCACTCGATCCGGCATATATTGCCACGGCGCATAACCTCGGCCTGACGCCGGTTCGTACACTACTGTTGGTGGAAATTCCGCTTTGCTGGCCCTCTCTGCTTAGCGGCAGTGTGCTGGCGTTAGCCAGAGCTTTGGGAGAGTTTGGTGCAACCCTGATGCTGGCGGGAGCTATCCGCTTCAAAACGGAAACTTTACCGATGGCCGTGTACTTGAATATCGCCAGTGGCGATTTCTCGTTAGCAATAGGTTGTGCGTTGCTGCTGATGTTGTTGGCGGGGTTGCTGCTTGTGGCTCTGCATCGGATACAGCGCCTGCATAAAACGAGGGAATATGTTACGCGTTGAACAAATTGCTACGCAGATTTTGCAGGAGATAAGTTTCCACGTTCGGAAGGGAGGCTGTGCGGCAATTGTCGGGCCTTCTGGTAGCGGGAAAACCACTTTGCTGAATGCTATCGCTGGGGGAGCACTTGATCAGGGTTCCATTTATCTGGATGGGCAACGGATTGATGGCCTTTCGCCATGGCAAAGACCGTGCCGTTATCTGAATCAACGGCTTTATTTGTTTCCTTACCTGACGGTGCGAGGAAATCTTGCGCTGGCACAGTATGCGGCAGGCCTGCCGCGGGACAAAAAACAGCAAATAGCACTATTAGAAGATATGGGGATCGCTCACCTGGCGCAGCGTTATCCGCAGCAAATCTCTGGCGGCGAGCAGCAACGGGTGGCGCTCGCCAGGGCGATGATCTCTCACCCGAGACTCCTGCTGCTGGACGAACCATTCTCAAGCCTGGATCGGGAAACACGTAGCCGTCTGTGGGAGGTGGTTCGCATGCTTCGCCGTCAGGCGGTAACAATCGTTATGGTCACGCACGATCCAGAAGAGGCCGAGGCGCTTGCAGATAAGCAATTGATGCTGCGCAATGGCAGGCTCGTGGCCGAGGTGAAATAAGAGAGGAGATCCTCTCTTATTGATGATTTATGAGGCGCTGCAGTATTTTTTCTTAATAACCACAGCCAGGGTGCCGACCAGACCCGCTACCAGCAGCGCAATCGGCAGAATCATCAGGCAGGTCATCACCTGGTCTTCATGGCGCTTGACGAACGGGATCATGCTCAGCGCATAGCCCAGACCGGTAACAACGCTCACCCACAGCAGCGCGCTCAGCCAGTTAAAGAACTGGAAACGGCGGTTTGAGAGCCCGGAAATCCCGGCCATCGTCGGGAGCAGGGTGCGCACGAATGCCAAAAAACGCCCGGCGAGCAGCGCCAGCAGGCCATGCTTATCAAACATGCAGGTCGCACGTTGATGATACTTTTGCGGCAGATGCGCCAGCCAGCCTTTCACGGTGGCGGTATTGCCCAGCCAGCGCCCTTGCAGATAGCTCAACCAGCAGCCGAGGCTGGCCGCCGCGGTGAGAATGGCAAGTGTCGGCACAAAGTCCATGACGCCTTTAGCAATGAGCGCCCCGGCGAGCAGCAGCAAGCTGTCCCCGGGTAAAAATGAAGCGGGTAGCAGACCGTTTTCCAGAAACAATGTCGTGAACATGACCAGATAAACAACGCCCACAACCTGGGGGTTTGCCAACGCGGCAAAATCATGTTGCCACAGGGCGGCGACAATCTCTTGAATGACAACCATGGACTTTCCTAAGTGGTACCGTATTTACGAGTAGTGTACTCCTGAAGAGCCCCGAACACCTTGATCTCGGGCGCAACAAAAGCGGCCGCCGATACAGAGCGTCCGCCATTATTGCCACTCACCGTCACTTTACACGATACGAGAGAAGCCTGCCGCTAAATCCGCCCGCAGATCGTCAACATTTTCTAATCCAATATGAAGGCGAATCAGCGTGCCGCTGAAATCGACCTCCGCTTCCGGGCGGATGGCGGCAATCTGCTCCGGCTGGTTCGCCAGAATCAGCGATTCAAAGCCGCCCCAGGAGTAAGCCATGCTGAACAGGCTAAAGTTGTCAAGATAGGTTGACAGCTCGCTGTCGGTCAGGCGTTTGTTGAGGACAAAAGAGAACAGCCCGCTGCTGCCGGTGAAATCGCGTTTCCAGAACTCGTGGCCCTTACTTCCCGGAAGTGCCGGGTGATTGACGCATGAGACCTGCGGATGTTGCGCCAGCCATTCGGCAATCTGCAGGCTGCTTTCATGGTGCTGACGCAGGCGAACGCCGAGGGTGCGCAGGCCGCGACTGGTCATGTAGGCGGTATCCGCATCGACCATTTGCCCCATCAGGTAGGCATTCTCCCGCAGCTGGTCCCAGCAGCGCGCGTTGGATACCGCGGTGCCGACCATCGCATCGGAGTGGCCGATCAGGTACTTCGTCCCGGCCTGAATGGAGATATCAACGCCAAAATCCAGTGCCTTAAACAGCACGCCCGCCGCCCAGGTGTTGTCGATCATGATGATCGCCTCTGGTGCCACGCGGCGCACGGCGGCAACGATAGCCGGAACGTCATGAACTTCCATGGTGATAGAGCCGGGTGATTCCAGGAACACCACACGAGTGTTTGGCTGCACCTGACGGGCGATATCCGCGCCGACTAACGGGTCAAACCAACTGGTGGTGACGCCGAGCTTCGCAAGAATTTTGGTGCAAAAGTCCTGGCTTGGTTCGTACGCGGTGTTGGTCATCAGCACATGATCGCCCTGTTCGACGAATGCCAGAATGGTATTAGCAACCGCCGCCGCCCCGCAGGGGAACAGCGCGCAGCCGGCACCGCCTTCCAGTTCACACATTGCTTCCTGTAGGGAGAAGTGGGTGAGGGTGCCACGGCGGCCGTAAAACAGTTCGCCTTTTGCCCGATTGCGGGTGGCCTGTTTTTTGGCTTCAACGGTATCGAAAACCAGCGACGAGGCACGCTGAATCACGCTGTTGACCGAGCCCTGAGTATATTTTTTGCTGCGCCCGGCATTCACCAGCGCGGTATCAAGATGTTTGTCCGCCATGTTTTTATTACCTGCTTTTATACGTCTGGACGTCTAAACTAGCATGAATGGACAATCGTGTACTGATGAATGGTTGATACGGGTAAAAATATCGCGAAATCCGCTGATGGCCGCTTTTTTACTGCGTAAGCGCAAAGAATCTAAACGTGATTTGCTGCACAGTGTAAATACTAATGAGAACCACTATCAATTCGATGCTTTTTTGATATTATTGTGCTCAGATTTTGTGATTTACGTCCTGGAGATTCAGCGTGGGTAATAATTTGATGCAGGCGGACCTGTCCGTTTGGGGTATGTATCATCATGCCGATATTGTCGTTAAGGTAGTGATGATCGGCCTGATTCTGGCGTCGGTAGTCACATGGGCTATCTTTTTTGGCAAAGGGGCTGAAATTCTCTCCAGCAAACGCCGCCTCAAGCGTGAACAGCAACTGCTTGCTGACGCTCGCTCCCTCGACCAGGCCAGCGATATCGCAAATAATTTTCACCCGAAGAGCCTGAGCACGCAGCTTATCAACGAAGCACAGAACGAGCTGACGCTGTCCGAAGGTGTCGAAGATAACGAAGGCATTAAAGAACGTACCGGTTTCCGTCTTGAGCGCCGCGTGGCGTTCGTCGGCCGTTACATGGGCCGTGGTAACGGCTACCTGGCGACCATCGGCGCAATCTCGCCGTTCGTCGGCCTGTTCGGTACCGTCTGGGGCATCATGAACAGCTTTATCGGGATTGCACAGACCCAGACCACCAACCTGGCGGTCGTGGCTCCGGGTATCGCAGAAGCGTTGCTGGCAACGGCTATCGGCCTGTTTGCGGCTATTCCTGCCGTTGTTATCTATAACATTTTCGCCCGTATGATCGGCAGCTACAAAGCCTCTCTCGGCGACGTTGCCGCGCAGGTGCTGCTGCTGCAAAGCCGTGATCTTGACCTGAGCGCCAGCGGCGTTAAGCCGGTCCGTTCCGCGCAGAAATTACGAGTAGGTTGATGCCCCATGGCGATGCATTTTAACGAAAATCTTGATGATAACGGCGAGATGCATGACATCAACGTCACGCCGTTTATCGACGTTATGCTGGTGCTGCTGATCATCTTTATGGTGGCGGCACCGCTGGCCACCGTTGACGTGAAGGTTAACCTTCCAGCCTCTTCCAGTCAGCCGCAGCCGCGTCCGGAAAAACCGATTTATCTGTCGGTGAAAGCGGACAAAACCATGTTCCTCGGTAACGATCCGATTACGGAAGAGAGCATGATTAACGCGCTGAATGCCCTGACGGAAGGCAAGAAAGACACCACCGTTTTCTTCCGCGCCGATAAGACCGTGGACTACGAAACGATGATGAAAGTGATGGATACCCTGCACCAGGCGGGTTATCTGAAGATTGGTCTGGTGGGCGAAGAAACCGTCAAAGCGCAGTAACCCTCCCGATAACGCTTCTCAGGCTGGCCTTGTGCCAGCCTTTTTTATGCCTGACGCACGGTGCTTGTATTGCCATGGCGCTGACAGGTTACGATATAATGCCCCCCGTTTTTATTAACTTACAGGATCCTATGGAACGCTTTCTGGAAAATGCTATGTATGCCTCACGCTGGCTGCTGGCACCGATTTATTTTGGCCTGTCGCTCGGGCTGGTTGCGCTGTCGATCAAATTTTTTCAGGAGATATTCCACATCCTGCCGCATATCTTCAGCGTGGGTGAGTCGGACCTGATTCTGACGCTGCTATCGCTGGTCGATATGACGCTGGTGGGCGGCCTGCTGGTGATGGTGATGTTCTCCGGCTACGAAAACTTTGTCTCTCAGCTGGATATCAACGAAGGCAAGGAAAAGCTCAGCTGGCTGGGCAAAATGGACGCGACGTCGCTGAAAAACAAAGTGGCGGCGTCGATCGTTGCTATCTCGTCGATCCATCTGCTGCGGGTCTTTATGGATGCCAAAAACGTACCGGACAACAAACTGATGTGGTACGTCATCATCCATCTGACCTTTGTACTGTCGGCGTTTGTGATGGGCTATCTTGATCGTCTGACTAAGGATAAGCACTGATAGTCAGGCCCGGCGGCGCGTGACCGCCGGGCCGGTCACTTATTGATCCGACGATGTTTGCCATAAATTGAGCTGCCCGTCGGCAACGTGTTGGTCAATCCGCGCCAGCTCTTCTGCACTGAAGGTCAGGTTTTGCAGCGCCTGAACGTTCTCCTCTAGCTGCTGAGCACGACTGGCGCCAATCAGGACCGAGGTCACCCGCGAGTCCTTCAGCAGCCAGCTGAGGGCCATCTGGGCCATACTCTGGCCACGACTATTCGCCATCTCCTGTAATAACCGCAGGCTGTTGAGGTTGGCGTCGCTAAGCATATTTTCCGTCAGCCCACGCGCGCGTTTCCCTTCGTAGTACATCCGCGAGCCTTCCGGGATCTGCTGGAGATATTTGCCGGTCAGCAGACCTTGCGCCAGCGGCGTAAAGGCAATGCAGCCAACGCCATTCTCCTCCAGCGTATCCAACAGCCCGCTGGTGTCGACCCAACGGTTAAGCAGGTTGTAGGAGGGCTGGTGAATCAGCAGCGGAATCTTCCATTCGCGCAGCAGCGCCGCCATCTCCCGGGTACGCTCCGGTGAATAGGAAGAGATCCCGACATACAGCGCTTTACCGCTCTGTACCGCCTGCGCCAGCGCGGCGGCGGTCTCTTCCATCGGGGTGTTTTCATCGACGCGATGTGAATAGAAAATATCGACGTAATCCAGCCCCATCCGCTTCAGGCTCTGGTCGAGGCTGGAAAGCAGGTATTTGCGTGAGCTACCGTTGCCGTAAGGGCCGGGCCACATGGAATAGCCGGCTTTCGTCGCGATAATCAACTCATCGCGGTAGGCGGCGAAATCTTCGCGCAGCAGGCGGCCAAAGTTTTCTTCAGCGCTGCCGGGCGGCGGTCCGTAGTTGTTGGCCAGATCGAAGTGGGTGATCCCCAGATCGAACGCTTTGCGTAACAGAGCACGCTGGTCGTCCAGCGCGTGACCGTGACTGAAGTTGTGCCACAGTCCTAGCGACAGCAGGGGCAGTTGCAGACCGCTTTTACCGCAGTAGCGGTACTGCATCTGGTCGTAGCGGGTAGGGGCGGCTAACCAGGACATGTTCTCTCCTCATGAATTAAAACGGTGTTTCTATTTTATCTGGTATGGCACTCTGGTGACGTTTGCTGGATCACAATGCGTAAGATTGCTGGCGACATAGTGAGCTTATGCTTTGCTTAATAGGGCTTCATTTCCGGAGAAAAGACGATGACGCGACTGACGGCGAAAGATTTTCCGCAAGAGTTACTGGAGTATTACGACTATTACGCGCACGGCAAAATCACCAAGCGGGAGTTTTTGCAGCGGGCCGGTAAATATGCCGTCGGCGGCATGACCGCGCTGGCGCTGTTTAACCTGCTGAAACCCAACTATGCGCTGGCAGAGCAGGTGCTGTTTACCGACCCGGATATTCGTGCGGAATATATTCGCTATCCCTCTCCCGACGGCCACGGCGAGGTGCGCGCTTATCTGGTGGTGCCGACCACCGTGACCGTGAAACCGGCATCGGTGATTGTGGTGCATGAGAATCGCGGCCTGAATCCCTATATTGAAGATGTTGCCCGACGGGTGGCAAAAGCAGGCTATATCGCGCTGGCGCCGGATGGCCTGAGCTCCGTGGGGGGCTACCCCGGCAACGATGACGAGGGACGCGAGCTGCAGAAAAAAGTCGATCCGCTAAAGCTGATGAACGATTTTTTTGCCGCCATCGCCTTTATGGAAAAGCATCCGCAGGCAAACGGCAAGGTGGGGATCACCGGTTTTTGCTACGGCGGCGGCGTCTGCAATGCGGCTGCCGTGGCCATCCCGGAGCTGGCTTGTGCGGTACCGTTTTATGGCCGTCAACCGCCGGTCGCGGATGTCGCGAAAATCCATGCGCCGCTGCTGCTGCACTACGCTGAGCTGGATAAATCTATTACCGACGGCTGGCCCGCCTATGAGCAGGCGCTGAAGGCGCACAATAAAGTGTTTGAGGCCTACATCTATCCGCAGGCCAATCACGGTTTTCACAATGACTCGACACCGCGCTACGACCGGGCTGCTGCCGAACTTGCCTGGCAGCGTACGCTGGCGTGGTTTGCCAAATATCTGAGCTAAAAAGGGGTGAAATAGCGCTGGCACTCGTTCAAAAAATCGCTATATAATTTTGTATATAACGATTGAGGGTGAAAGCGATGGATAACCATTTTGGCAAAGGTTTAATGGCGGGGCTAAAAGCCTCTCAGGCTGAAAGCGCCAGCAATGCAGCCGGTTTTTGCGCGGATTACAAACGCGGGTTTGTTCTTGGTTATTCGCAGCGCATGTTTGAAAAAACCGGCGACCGCCAGCTTAGCGCCTGGGAAGCGGGGATCCTGACTCGTCGCTATGGACTCGACCGCAATATGGTGATGGACTTCTTCAAAGAGGGGCAATCCTGTACGGCGGTGCGTTACTTTATGGCGGGATATCGGCTGGAGAGTTAACTACCGAAGGCCACAGCCTTCGGTAGGCGTTTGGTTATGCCTGGCGTTTGTCTTCGGTCAGGGTATCGAAGTCGCTGGCATCATGGCGTTCATGCAGCTGCTCGTTAAGCGGGCCGTTGGTACGGTTAACGATGCGTCCGCGCTTCACTGCCGGGCGATTGCCGATATCCTGCGCCCAGCGCAGAACGTTTTTATAGCTGCCGGCATCGAGGAATTCCGCGGCGTTATAGGCACCACCGAGCACCACATTGCCATACCACGGCCAGATAGCCATATCGGCGATGGTGTACTCTTCCCCGGATACATAGCGGGTACGGGCCAGCTGTTTATCCAGCACGTCGAGCTGACGTTTGGCTTCCATCGTGAAGCGGTCGATCGCGTACTCGATTTTCACCGGCGCATAATGATAGAAGTGACCAAAACCGCCGCCGAGGAACGGGGCTGCGCCCTGTAGCCAGAAGAGCCAGTTCAGCGTTTCGGTTCGCCCGGCGGGATCTTTTGGGAGGAAGAAACCAAACTTCTCGGCGAGATAGAGCAGGATGCTACCGGATTCGAACACGCGGGTTGGCGGGGTGGTGGAATGGTCGCTCAGCGCCGGGATTTTTGAGTTAGGGTTCACCTCAACAAAACCGCTGGAGAACTGATCCCCTTCGCCGATGCGGATCAGCCATGCATCATATTCCGCACCGCTCACGCCCAGTGCCAGCAGCTCTTCCAGCAAAATCGTCACTTTCTGGCCGTTTGGCGTGCCCAGCGAGTACAGCTGTAGCGGATGTGTGCCTACCGGTAGCGTTTTTTCGTGGGTAGCACCGGAAACGGGACGGTTGATATTGGCGAATGCTCCACCGTTACCTTGTTTCCATTCCCACACTTTGGGTGGTTGGTAGTTATTCTCTGACATGATGACCTGCCTTTTTAGTGAGAGATTGAGGGAGTGTAGCAGGAGTTAGATGCCGGGTTTAACCGTGCGAGGCTTAGAGCCTGTCTTATCAGGCTCTAATTGCCCCGGCAAGCGCCGCTCACCGGGGAACAGAACAGATAGGCTCAGGCCATAATCCGCGCGGCCCACACGCTAATATCGTCCCCACTGCCGAGGTCCGGCTGTACCAGACCGTTAACCATAAAGGTCGGCGAAACATGGATACCATTCTGCCGGGCATATTTGCAGTGCCATTTGATTTCCGTCTGCAGCTCAGGGCGGGCAAAGGCGGTGGACAGCAGTACCTGGCTGTAGCGTTCGATGCGCTGGACAATCTGCTGCGGCGTGGTATCCATATTCGGCCCGCTGCAGTGGTCGGTAAATTCAAACTCTTCGCGATGGTCGGCGACCGCTCTTAGCACTCTGAGCGCCTGCTCTCTGCCGTGCGGCAGCGTCGATGCAGCAAGAATGCAACGCACGACCACGCCCGAGAACAGATGCCAGGGCTGGGACTGCAGACGAATTTTGATCGTCACATTATCGGCGCCGACTTCGTCCAGCAGGTCGTCCAGTTTCCTGAACGCCTTGACAGAATAGGGGCAGGTTGGCTCCAGGAATACCTCAAATGTCCGTGGACCGTGGCCCCAGACCAGCGGCTGAGCCTGCAGATGCGGTTGTGTGCTCATACTCAACTCCTGATGTTGTTCTGTTGTTCGTTGTTTTTTCCCTGAAAAACCCGGATTGTTATCAACGGCGTGCAACCTGAAGTATGACGGGGAGAGGTTATCAATAACGATATCACTTTTACCCGAGGGCGCAGGGTTATTTTCCCGCAGGGCACGATCGGTGAATCCAATGAGTGGTATTATCATCCCACCTCTGTCTGGTAAGTGCCTGCGGCAGGATAAGAAGAGGGAGTTTTGTTCCGCCAACTGCCCAGGCTGCATTAATTTGAGGTCAGGCTAATGAGCAAAGGATCGACAAGCAGTGATGCCCCTTTTGGTACATTGTTAGGCTACGCGCCGGGCGGCGTAGCAATCTATTCATCGAATTACAGTAGCTTAAATCCGCGAGACTATCCGGATGACGCGACGTTCCGCAGCTATATCGGTAGCGAGTATATGGGGCACAAATGGCAGTGCGTTGAATTCGCGCGTCGCTTTTTGTTCCTCACCTACGGCTTTGTCTTTACCGATGTCGGCATGGCCTATGAAATCTTCTCCCTGCGCTTCCTGCGCGAAGTGGTGAATGACAATATTCTGCCGCTCCAGGCCTTCGCCAACGGCTCTCGCCGCGCGCCGATGGTCGGATCGTTGCTGATCTGGCAAAAAGGCGGTGAGTTTAAACATACCGGCCACGTCGCGGTGATCACGCAGCTGGTGGGGAATAAGGTCAGAATCGCCGAGCAGAACGTCATCCACACGCCGCTGCCGCAGGGCCAGCAATGGACCCGCGAACTGACGCTGGAGGTGAAAAATGGCCTCTACACCATTAAAGACACCTTTGCCGATACCGAAATATTAGGCTGGATGATCCAGACCGCCGACACCGAGCACAGCCTGCCGCAGCCGGTGCTGCCGGGTGAAGCGATGGCTATCCGCGGCGCAAGACTGCCGAACAAAGGCCAGTTCCGCGGCCGCTGGCTGAACGAGAAAGACTCGCTGCAGAAAGCCTACGTCGCCGCCAACGGCCACGTCATTAATAAAGATCCCTACCAGTATTTCACCATCACCGAAAGCGCCGAGCAGGAGCTGATCAAAGCCACCAACGAGCTGCATTTGATGTACCTGCACGCCACCGATAAAGTGATGAAAGATGACAACCTGCTGGCGTTGTTTGATATCCCCAAAATCCTCTGGCCGCGTTTGCGCCTCTCGTGGCAGCGTCGTCGTCATCATATGATTACCGGCCGCATGGATTTCTGTATGGATGAGCGCGGGCTGAAGGTTTATGAATACAATGCCGACTCCGCCTCCTGCCATACCGAAGGCGGGCTGATTCTTGAACAGTGGCTGAAGCAGGGTTACTACGGCACCGGTCATAATCCGGCGGAAAATCTGCTGGATGAGCTGGCGGGGGCGTGGAAGCACAGCCGCGCCCGTCCTTTCGTGCACATCATGCAGGACAAGGATCTGGAAGAGAACTATCACGCCCAGTTTATCCAGCGTTCGCTGACTCAGGCGGGCTTTGAAAGCAAGATCCTGTTCGGCCTCGATGAATTGCACTGGGACGCCGCCGGGCAGCTGATCGACGCCGACGGACGGCTGGTGAACTGCGTCTGGAAAACCTGGGCCTGGGAAACCGCCATCGAACAGGTGCGCGAAGTGAGCGCCGATGAGTACGCCGCCGTGCCGATTCGTACCGGGCATCCGCAAAACGAGGTGCGGCTGATCGACGTCCTGCTGCGTCCTGAAGTGCTGGTGTTTGAGCCGTTGTGGACGGTTATCCCTGGCAACAAGGCGATTTTGCCGGTGCTGTGGTCGCTGTTCCCGAACCATCGCTATCTGCTGGACACTGACTTTGTGGTCAACGACGAACTGGCGAAAACCGGTTATGCGGTAAAACCGATCTCCGGTCGTTGCGGTAATAACATCGACCTGATTGGCCCGAAAGACGAGGTGCTGGATAAAACCAGCGGGCAGTTTGTCGATCGTAAAAATATTTACCAGCAACTCTGGTGCCTGCCGAAGGTGGATGGTAAATACATTCAGGTATGTACGTTTACCGTGGGTGGCAATTACGGCGGGACCTGCCTGCGTGGCGATGATTCTCTGGTGGTCAAAAAAGAGAGTGATATCGAGCCGTTAATTGTGCTGAGCGACCACGATAACCGTTAACCTCAACCCGGACTGAACGATACGTACTGAAGCCCCGGCCAGCATCGCACGGCCGGGGAATATGCAGTAAGAAACAGATAACACATCACAACAACAAGACAGAAAAGGAAAATAGTATGCACGATAGGCGACTCGCCGTTCGCGCGGGTGAACTCAAGCCCTCCGCCGTCCGCGAACTTCTCAAGCACAGTAAGCTCCCCGGCGTCATCTCGCTGGGCGGCGGCATTCCGGCTCCGGAACTTTTTGATACCGAAGGTCTGAATCTGGCGGTGCAGCAGGTGATGAGCGGGCGCTTCAACGATGCATTCCAGTATGGGCTGACCGAAGGCTACCCGCCGCTGCGTCAGGCCGTGAGCGAACTGTGTCAGGCGCGCGGTGTTGCCTGCCAGGCCAGCCACGTCTATATCACCTCCGGTTCGCAGCAATCGTTGGATATCGTGGCCCGCACGTTGCTCGATCCGGGCGATGCAATCGTGGTGGAACGCCCGACCTATCTGGCGGCGCTGCAGGTATTCCAGCTGGCGCAGGCCAATATTCTCAGCGTGGATACCGACGATAACGGGATGCTGGTTGAGCAACTGGCGGACCTGCTGGCCACCACGCAGGTGAAAGCGGTCTATCTGGTGCCTACCTTCGGAAACCCAGGTGGAAAGACCCTGAGCGACGATCGCCGCCGCCGTCTGGTTGAGCTGGCGAAGCAGCACGATTTTGTCATCATCGAAGATGACCCCTACGGCGAAATCAGCTTTACCGATGAAGTTCGCCGTCCGCTGTATCAGCACGCGCTGGAGCTGGGCTGTGAAGATCAGGTGGTTTATACCTCGACATTCTCCAAAATCCTCGCGCCGGGGATGCGCATCGGTTGGATCGTCATGCCGGACTGGCTGGCGCACCAGACGGTGATCGTCAAGCAGGCGGCGGATCTGCACACCAATATGCTGTCGCAGGTGATTACCGCGGAATACCTGGCGATGAACCGGCTGGATAGCCAGATCGCGCTGATCCGTGAAGATTATCGTAAGAAGTGTGTGGCGCTGGCGGATGCGTTGGAATCGCGTCTCGGAGAACACATCGAGTTCAGCCGACCCCAGGGCGGTATGTTCCTGTGGGCCCGATTCCGTTACCCGTTTGATACCATGGCATGGCTGCAGAAAACGCTGGAAAACGGCGTGGTGTACGTCCCGGGTGAAGCGTTTTATCACGACAATCCGGACACCCGCACGCTGCGTCTGTCCTACTCTACGGTGTCGGAAGAAGGGCTGATGACTGCCGTCGAACGTCTGGCGAAGTCGCTGTAGGTCTGAATAATTAACTCCGCGCCGCCGGGCGGCGCAGAGTTTTAATACGGTTTAATCGCTTTCGGCAATACGATCATCAAGCCAAATCAGCATTAATGAAGAGAGAAAGGCCACGGCAAGCGTGCCAATGAAGAGCCACATAAAAGAATCCCTCAGAGGTGTTTTATTATTTTTCTGCTGTTACCGGTGAGTGGTGGTTGGTGTTGCGCATGGTCACTTTAGTCGTATTCTGGGACGTCGCGAGGGTGAAGAAATCATCAGCATCAATATCAAAGTTCAGAACAATTTCCCGGTAATTCCCGCAGTGAATTAATTCCTTTGCTTCTTGCATACTACTGGCTGTTATTGTCGGCATCGTCTTATCTCGTATGAAAACTGGTTAGCAAAGTAAGAGCTTGTGCATATCAGATCAACTCTTTTTTGATAGCAGTGGGAAATATATTATTTCCTTATTATTTCGAAGGAAAACAGCCGGCGAGAGAAATGAACGGGGCAAAACGTCATTTAACGCTCTGCCCCGGCGCGTTAAAAGGCGTAAGCCACGCTGAGATTTCCGCTGTAGCCGTGGCTGTCGCCGCCGCTGGCGATTTCCGCCTGGCCGCCAAGATTCAGGCTGAGCGCCCCGCGGGTGAGGCCAATATTGGCCCCGGCGTTGACAATATCGCGGCTATCATAGGCAGAGTGCTGCCACACCTCATAACGATAAACTTGTCCACCGGTGCTGACCGACGGGCCGCTGAAGAAGTGCTCGTAGCCGATATTGACCGCCGGTGAGAGCGTCCAGCTGCCGAGGCTGTGCGGGTTAAAGGCGAGATTCATCCCGGCCAGTCCGCTGCTGCTGTTTTCACTCACGCTATCGACGTCCAGCGCCAGCTCGCTGCCGCTTTCGTGGAAGGCATCCATGCGCAGATGGGTAAGCCGGGTACCGATGGAGGATTCCACGCTGACCGCCTCAAACGCGCTGACATAACCCAGGCGCAGCGTACCGCCCACCACCTGACCGTGGGTATCGCCGGAGGCGGTGCCTAACCCGCCATTCAGCCGACGGGTGCTGCTGTAATCGACCCAGCCAGCGTTAAGGTCAGCGGCGGCAAAGGGACCATGGGCAAGATCCTCAAACGCGTAACGCGTACCAATTCCTACCAGCGTGGTATTGGCGTCGGCCTCAGCGTTGGCACTGCTCAGCGAGCCCCAGCTATAGCCTACGGTACCGTAAGCGCTGAGCTGTGCGTTTACGCGTTGGGTATAGCCCAGCAACGTCCCGGTGGAGTGTTCATTGCTGCTGGCGGCACGGGCAGAACCGTCGGTCCCCAGATAACCGTTCAGTGCGGTCAGCCAGAGCTTACCTTCGCCATCCCGCAGCTGACGGCTGTCAGTATTCGGTGCCAGCGCCTTGTCCAGTCGCGAACCGCTGCGCAGCAGATAGCTGGCGGTATCGGCATAAATCTGCCCGCCAACCTGTGATTCCACGCCCCCGAGCGTCCCGGCATCGATCGCCGATTGCAGGTAGTTGTTGTAAGCGGTGTAGTGGCCTGACAGCTCGCTATTTTGCAGCGCATTCAGCAGCGCCGCGCCCTGGGCGGCGTTGCCGCGCAGATCGCTCTGACCCGGCAGCTGCGCGTAGTGGACCATTTTGCCGCGTAGCACGTAAATGGTCTCCTGCGACAGCCCCAGCCCTTCCTTGAGGTAATTATCTACCGTGCCGTACTGCAGCGTGATCTCATCGAGACCGGCCTGCAGGTAGCTGGCATCGACGCCAAGCAGCGGCTCGTAAATCGCCGCCATCGCCGGTGGCATCGCCGCGAGGGTCGCCGCAATACGCTGGCGGGTATAATCATTGGTCGCCAGGTAGTTTTCCATGATGGTGGCGTTATCGACGCCGGCAATGCTCAGCAGCATCGCCGCGGTCCAGCCGGTCCGGTCCTTGCCGGCGGTGCAGTGGAACAGGGCGGCGCCATCGGCGCTGGCTAAATCGTTGAACAGGGTAGTGAACTGCGCGCGCATTCCCGCATCGCTGACGAACGAGACGTTAGCCTGCTGCATCATGGCTTTCGCGGCGGCGGCGCTGGTGACGGACACGCTGGTGATGTTGCTGCCGGAAGTGCCGCTCCCGATGATGTCGATATTGGTATAGGTGGCGCCATCCGGCAGCACGTCCGGGGCGCTGGCGATTTCGCTGGGAGTACGCAAATCATAAACGTCACTGATGCCTAGCGAGCTGAGCGTCGCCTGGTCCGCGGCAGAGAGCGTCAGCGCGTTGGCGCGATAAAACACTCCGGTGCGCATGGTGCCATCGTGGCTGGTGGTATAAATCGAGGTGGTCCCCGCGATATCGCGGAAATTATCAATGCTGGAAAGTATTGGGGTATTAATCGGCGTAGCGTAGAGCGCACCTGAAAGGGTGCTGGCGACCAGAGACAAAGAAAATGGAATATAGCGATTCACAATGAGCCTCAGTTATATATGGATGAAACTGACTTTTTGTTGAGGCCTGGAAATATAGGTGTGAATTGTTGCAGAATTATTTCTGTTCAGGTTTTTATGATTCGCAACAACCCGTTATGTGAAATGTTCGGAATATTAAAAAACAAAATAGTGAGCTATTTTTTAATTTTTCGCTATTTTACACGGGGGTCCTGGCGGCGGGAAAGCAGAATGTTGTTTTATCCAATCGTTAGCCAGCTAATCCTTCGTTGTTGCAGTTATTGCGGAGGAATAGAGGAGGCCGTCGTGGCCTCCACCGCAGGATCACAGCTGATATTGCCAGCCGAGCAGGATGCGCTTATCCGCCTCATCCAGATAGGTATTGTTATCCTGAACATAGGTCATGACTTTGACCGAGTTATGTTCCGTCAGGTTATAGCCGAGGCCGATACCCGCAAAGTAGCCTTTGTAATTGTCGCCGGCATCGTTCTTCGAACCGTAGGATCCTGCGACAAAACCCAGCAGGCGTAGATTTTCGCTGAGCGGTTTCAGCGTGAATACCCCCAGGTAGCCGCTACTGCCGGTCACATTGGTGGATTCAAAACCGTTATCCGGCGACGGCATGCCGCTAAAGCCTGGCTGCGAACAGGCTTTGTGTTTATCGGTATTACACGCCATATGGTCGCCATCGTTATAGGTATACCCCGCCATCGGGAATATCTGGAAGCCGGCCGGCTCGATGCCAAAGAAACTCAGAGGAACAAAGGTGCCGACGGAATAGTTGGTTTGCGATGAATCATCGGGAAACTCGTTTTTACCAAAGTTGAAATTCAAAATCCCAATCGGAAACAGCCATGAGCCACCGACGCGCCACTCTGACGCATCGCTATTGACCCGGACGTTCAGTTTCTTAACCTGATCGAAGGCCAGCGAGCCTGAGAATGAGACGTTGCTGTCGTTCATCTCATAGTTATCGGACCAGGAGACGCCGACTTTGGTGGTGACTTTGGTCGGATCGTCCGCTGATTTTTCAGCGTTGGTTTTAACTTCTCCCGCTTTGGCGAAAGGAACACCGGAAAACAGCCCGATGCACAGGGTTAACAGGGGGAGGTATTTCATTTGCATTACTAATATCCAGGGTGACAATTGTCATGTCTTAATTAAACAACAACCAATAACTGTACAGGTTGTATGGTATTTAAAGGCATGCATTTACATTTAATTTTGAATTTTCCCAACGGTACTAAATATATTAATTGTTCTTAACCGATGGCTGAGAAAATAAAAACACCAGCGGCAATAACAGAAAACATAAGAACATCATCAGGCGGAAATCCTGATAGTAAGCCAGCACCGTCGCCTGGCGCGTGACTTCGCCATTGATGGCCAGCAGCCCCGGCAGGTGATGAATATTGTAGGCGCCGGACTGCATATCGTGTTGCAGCGCCTTGTTGAACGGGTTAATAAAGCCGGAGAAGGTCATGTGGTTACGCTGGACCTGCTGCGCCAGGTAGGTGGTCACCACCGAAATCCCGATACTGCTGCCGATATTACGAATCAGCGAATACAGCGAGGTCCCTTCAGTACGATACTGCGCGGGCAGCGTCGAGAAGGTCAGCGTGGAAAGCGGCACGAAGGTTAACCCCATCCCAATCCCCTGGACCACGCCAGAGCTGATTATATCCCACGGGCTCATCCACATGGCGTAACGCGTCATCATCCACAGGGAAAGCGCCATAATCATAATGCCGACGCTAATCACGTAACGCATGTCGACCTTGCCCGCGATACGCCCGACCAGCATCATGCTCAACATGGTGCCGAACCCGCGTGGCGTCATCAGCAGCCCGACGTCAATCACCGGATAGCCCATCATGCCTTGCAACAGCGGTGGCATCAGCGCCATCGTTGCCAGCAGGATCGTCCCCACCACAAAGCTAAACAGCAGGCCGACGACAAAGTTCTTATCGTGGAAAATCCCCGGGTCGATAAACGGCTTTTTGATGGTAAAGATATGCACCACGAACAGATAGAGCGCCAGCGCCGCCAGTACCGCCTCGATAATAATTTCACCGCTGGCAAACCACTCTTTTGACTCGCCGCGGTCAAGAAACAGCTGCAGACTGCCGATAGCGACGCTGAGGAAAAAGAATCCCAGCAGGTCAAACTTCCGAGTGCGGTCGACGGGCGTTTCACTGACGAAGGTGCTAATGCCCAGCCAGGCCAGGACGCCAAAAGGAATGTTGATATAAAACACCCACCGCCAGCTGTAATACTCGGTTAACCAGCCGCCCAACGCCGGGCCAAGGATCGGGCCGACCATCACCCCCATGCCCCACATGGCCATGGCGGAACCATGTTTCTCAGGCGGCCAGCTGTCGAGCATCACCGATTGCGACAGCGGCACCAGGCTGGCGCCAAATATCCCCTGCAGCAGACGGAACAGCACGATCTGATTGAGCGTCTGCGCGGCACCACACAGCATCGAGGCGACCGTAAAGCCAATCACCGCAATGACAAACAACCGTTTACGCCCAATACGTGCGGAGATAAACCCGGTCAACGGCATGGCGATGGCCGCCGCGACGATGTAGGAGGTCAATACCCACGAGGTCTGGTCCTGGGTGGCTCCCATGGCGCCCTGCATATGGGGCAGGGCAACGTTGGCGATGGTGGTGTCCAGCGCCTGCATGATCGTCGCCAGCATCACCGAAAAGGTGATGAGCAGACGACGGTCGACGGCGCTGTTTTTCGGCGGCGATGCCGCTATTACATCGGACACAACTCCCCCTTACGACGCGCTGTTGACGTCAGATTGGGTATCGATTTTGATCGCCGCGCTCAGGCCAGCACGAAGCTGCGGCTGTCGGGCGTCGGTTTGCAGACGAATACGTACCGGGACACGCTGGGTGACTTTCACCCAATTGCCGGTGGCGTTTTCGGCCGGGATCACCGAGTATTCCGCGCCGGTCGCTGGGCTAATGCTGCTCACTTTGCCATGCCAGGTCACCCCAGGGGCGTAATCGACATTAATTTCCGCCTGCTGGTTATTGCGGATATGCGCCAGATCTTTTTCCGTGAAATTCGCTTCGATATATAAGTTCTTATCGGAGACTAATAACATGGTGGTGGTACCGTTCTGCACATATTCGCCTTTCTGCAGCACTTTGGTAATGGTGCCGGAGGCCGGGGCATATTCCTGCACGTGCGACAGATTATTTTTGGCCGTATTTAACTCGGCCAGCGCCTTTTTATAACGCGGGTGTTGTTCAACCGGCATCGAAATATCGCCGCCAAAACTATCCGCGACTTCCTGCAGCTGTTTTTTAAGCATGTTGACTTCCAGCGCCATCAGCAGCGTTTTTTGATGCGCGCCGTCGAGATCCGAGGCCGAAACATAGCCAGGCCCGTTCAGACGATGCAGGCGGTCTTCTTCGCGCTGGGCATACTGGTGCTGACTTTGCGACACCGCGATATTCGCCAGCTTGCTTTGGTATTGCGATTTGATGGTGTTCAAATCGATGACGGTAGTATTCAGATCGGATTCTGCCTGGGCGACAGCCAGTTGATAGGGCTTCGGATCGACGCTAAACAGCAGGTCGCCTTTATTTACGTGCTGGTTCTCTTTCACCGCGACATTTTCAACCCGGCCAGCCACCTCCGCACTAATTCCGGTTTTATCCGCTTTGACATACGCATTATCAGTTTCGACGTAACGACCGTTGGCTAAATAATACCAGCCACCCGCGGCCAGCCCCAGAGCAGGCACAACGAGTAACAGCATGACACGCAGCTTTTTAATATTCATATTGCAGATCTCTTCATTAATAGCGATACCGATAAGAGCCTGTCCCACTAGACTATTTTATTTGCCATTTTGGTCCAGGGCAGTGCTCCAAATCCTCACGTACGACGTGTACGCTCCGGTTTGTCCGGTATGTGAATGTTGATGGCACGCGATGACATGCGATGTGAACCATCTGTGCCTTGCAGGGATAATGGATGAATGGCGAACGGCTACCGCAAGGGGTCGTTGATAACGGATAATATAGTTAGCACGCTTATTATAAACTAAGCACCTAGTGCTATTAGCTGTTTAAAAATAAACGCCGGGCGCGGGAGAAATGACGGTGGAAATAGCGATGAGCCCGCGGTGAAGCGGGCTCATGGAACAGCAGAAGAGGGGTTACAGCAGACCGATCTCTCGGGCGGTGCGGTCGACGGCTTTTTTGGTCTTCTCAACCAGCTCATCCAGCTCGCTGTGGCTGGCGATAAGCGCCGGTGCCATAATCATGCGCCCCAGGGTAGAGCGGATAATCACGCCTTCTTCGAAGCCGATGGTCCGGCAGCGCCAGGCCAGATCGTTTTCATTGGCAAAGCGTTTGCGAGTCTGCTTATCTTCGGCGAACTGCAGGGCCGCGACGAGGCCCGCTCCCTGGATTTCACCGATTAGCGGGTGGTTGCTAAACACTTCGCGCAACGTCTTTTGCAAATAGGGACCGCTGTCGTTACGTACCGTCGTCACCCACTGCTCATCACGCAGCGCTTTGAGGTTGGCGATGGCGACGGCGGCGGCCACCGGATGGCCGGAGTAGGTCAGTCCATGGGCGAACACGCCGCCTTTCTCGACCAGCACGTCGGCCATGCGCTTGCTCAACACCAGGCCCCCCATTGGCACGTAGCCGGAGGTGAGCCCTTTGGCAATGGAAAGGGTATCCGGTTCGAAGCCAAAATATTGATGGGCGAACCATTCGCCGGTTCGGCCAAAGCCGCCGATGACTTCATCCGCACACAGCAGCACGTCATATTGCCGGCAAATTCGTTGAATCTCAGGCCAGTAGCTCTCCGGCGGGAACACCATTCCCCCTGCGCCCTGGAACGGCTCGGCGATAAAGCCGGCGACGTTCTCCGCCCCCAGCTCCAGAATTTTCTCTTCCAGCTGGCGGGCGCAACGCAGCCCGAATTCCTGCGGCGTCAGGTCGCCGCCGTGCATATACCAGTAGGGTTCATCGATGTGGGCGACGTCGGGGATCATCCCGCCCATGGTATGCATCGCTTTCATGCCGCCGAGGGCGGTCGCGGCAAGAGTTGAGCCGTGATAACCATTCCAGCGGCCAATCATCACCTTTTTCTGTGGTTTATCGAGGATCTGCCAGTAGCGACGTACGGTGCGGATCAGCACTTCATTCGATTCGGAACCGGAGTTGGTGTAAATAGCATGGCTGTAGTGCCCGGGCAGCAGGCTGAACAGCAGTTCTGACAGCTCGATGACCGTGGGATGGGTGGTGTGAAAGAACATATTGTAATAGGGCAGTTTGGCGAACTGTGCCGCTGCGGCATCCGCCAGATCCTGACGGCTGTAGCCCAACTGGGTACACCATAGTCCGGACATGCCATCGAGGTATTTGTTACCGTCGTTGTCCCACAGATGCAGGCGTTCACCGCGCACCATCACGCGAGCCCCTTCGGCATTCAGCGCTTTCTGGTCAAGGAAGGCATGGATATGGTGTGCGGCATCTGCGCTTTGATACTCGGTGGTAGAGCGCGTCGGGCGAACAGAATCGATCATTTTTTTCTCCTTTAAGCGGAATCAGCGCGCGGCAACGGCCGCTGCCTGCTAGCGAAACTGGAACCAGGTGGTTTTAAGTTGGGTGAATTTGTCGAAGGCGTGCAGCGACAGATCCCGACCGAAGCCTGACTGTTTATTGCCGCCAAATGGCACCGTGACATCCAGTGCATCGACGGTATTGACCGACACCGTTCCGGCGTTTAGACGCGCGGCCACGCGGTGCGCGCGGTGCAGGTCATCCGTCCAGACTGAGGCGGCGAGGGCGTAAATATGGTTGTTGGCCAGATGGACCGCCTGCTGCTCATCATCAAAAGGCAGGACCGCCAGCACCGGGCCGAAGATTTCCTCTTTCCACAGCGCCATCTCTTCGCTGACCGTTTCCAGCAAGGTGGGCTGCACGTAGTTGGCAATCCCGTCAATCTCAACCTGCTGGCCACCGGTGAGCACGCGAGCGCCCGCCTCTTCGGCACAACGGATAGCGTCGATCACCTTCTGCGCATGGGCAGCGCTGACCATCGCGCCCATTTTGGCCTCGGGATCGAGCGGGTGAGACGGCGCCCAGGCCTGCATTTTCACCTGCAGTCGGGCGATGAATTCGGCGTAGATCGCGCGTTCAACCAGCAGGCGCGAGTTGGCGGAGCAAACCTCGCCCTGGTTAAAGCAGATGCCAAACGCGGCTTTTTCGGCGGCCAGATCGAGATCCTGGCAGTCGGCAAAGATGATATTGGCGCTTTTACCGCCGCACTCCAGCCACACCTGTTTCAGATTGGATTGCGCGGAATAGGCCATAAAGGCCTTACCGACGGCGGTCGAGCCGGTAAAGGTGATCACGTCGATGTCGTGATGCAGCCCAAGCGCGGTGCCGGCTTCGGTACCGAGGCCGGTGACCACGTTCAGCACCCCGGGCGGCAGGCCCGCTTCGAGGGCCAGTTCGCCGAGGCGCAGCGCCGAGAACGGCGAGTTTTCGGACGGTTTCAGAATCACGCTGTTGCCGGCGGCCAGCGCAGGCCCCAGTTTCCAGCAGGCCAGGTCGAGCGGAAAGTTCCACGGGACGATGGCTGCCACGACGCCTACCGGCTCGCGGGTGAGGGTGGCCAGCGAACCTTTGCGGGTGGGGGCGACCTCGTCGTACATTTTGTCGATGCTCTCGGCGTACCAGGCGATGACGTGCGCGGCACCGGGAATATCAATATTCAGCGCATCGTTGACCGGTTTACCCATGCTGGCGCTCTCCAGCAGCGCCAGCTCTTCACGGTGTTCGAGGATCAGCGCGGAGAGTCTGAGCAGCACGGTTTTACGATCCTGTGGCGACAGTCCGGACCAGACCCCAGCGTTAAAGCTATCGCGGGACGATTTCACCGCGAGATCAATATCTTCCGCCTGCAACGCCGTGACGTCTGCCAGTACGGTATTGGTCGCCGGGTTGATCGCCGGGCACACTGCGCGACTGTGGGCGAAGCAGGGGCGGCCATCGACGATCGCGTGGCTGATAAAGCGTTGCTCCCGCAGTTTATGCTGCCAAAAGTTTCTGTCAGACATCCGACTCTCCCTTAGTGTGTTGCTGGTTTGTTATTTATTTGTTGCTGTTGATTCATGATGCAGGAGGGGAGGACGACGAGAAAGGACTAAAAATCTAGGTAACCTCCATAAAAAACTGTGTTAGTCCCGCAGGCGGGAAAAAAGCCGACGATTCACGGGACGACGGTGACAGGAATGGTTTTCGCCATAATCGCCGTGAAAGGTAGGTAATTAATTGTATTTAAAGTTTTTATTTTATTTTTCTTCAGCAAGGCAATTATTGTCATCGGTGTGCTTTGGCAATATTTAATGTTGTTTATAAGGCGAGCAGATTACAAAAAAAAGTGATGGCCTTAATGTCAGGCAGGCCGGGCACCGCCCGACGATCGTCGTCGTGCCATGGTTTACGGGGTGTCTGTTAATTTTTTGTAAAAATAAGACCCGTGTCGGATTGTTGATCTTTTTCCACTGGCGGGGTTGCGGGGGCAGGGGAGCATCGTTTAATGCTAACGAGCTTATCTCTCTGAGAATAAAAAATAAGGTAACCCCTCATGCCCCACTTCACCCTGAAACAGCTGAAATACTTCGTGGCCGTTGTCGAAGCCGAGAGTATTGCGGAAGCCTCCCGCCAGCTGCACATCGCGCAACCGTCCGTCTCCATTGCGGTAAAAACGCTGGAGGATATGTTTGAGCAGCAGTTTTTTATTCGCCATCACGCCCAGGGCGTGTCGATGACCCCCAGCGGGCAGCGCTTTTATGAGAAGGCCAAAGAGCTGCTGCGCCTGGCGCATCAGTTTGAGCAAAATTCGAAAGCGGATAACGAACTGGTCTCTGGCATTATTTCGCTTGGCTGTTTTGAAACGGCGGCGCCGCTCTATTTGCCCGCGCTGATTGCAGGATTTAAAAAAATTTATCCGGATATCACCATTAAGATTTACGACGGCGAGCAGCATGAAATCGCCCATGGCCTGCATCGCGGTCGCTTCGACCTGGCGTTTCTGTACGACCTGGAGCTGGATACCTCCATCCAGACGGAGAGCCTCAATGCACCACAGAAACCCTATGCCCTGCTGCCAGCGAACCATCCGCTGGCGCAGCGGGCGACGGTGAAGCTCGCCGATCTGCATACTCTGCCGATGGTGCTGCTGGATGTGGTGCCGAGCCGCAACTATTTTATCAGTATCTTCAAAGACAAAGGTTACAACCCGCAGGTTGCCTACAGCTCGCCGTCGATTGAAATGGTGCGCTGTATGGTCGGCCAGGGCCTGGGCTTTTCGGTGCTGGTGACCCGCCCGGTGTCGGACCTGACCTATGATGGCCAGCGGGTGCGCTGCGTTGAGATTCAGGATGAGATGGCCAACTCCACGCTGGTCATGGCGCACTTGCGCAGCAGCGAACCAACCAAACCGACGCAGCTGTTTATGGAGTATTGCCGTCACGCGGTGCTTAGCCCGCCGGACGTCGAGGCGAAGGTAGCCTGATTCCGCCAAATAACAGACAGCCGTCTGATTATTTTAAGCAGGCGGCTTAAATATAAAAAAGCGAGGCTCTTAATATATTTTTTATTGGCTGAACGTTAGCGCGTTATTTTTATTTGACGACTTTTATTGCGTGATTTCCGGCGCGATAACCTCGGTTTTTTTATGTTTATCCTGTCTATTCAAGGTGCTGCGTTCTGCATCACTATTTTATTCTCAGGTTCTAAATTTATAATAATTTACCTGCTTGTTACGGTTTATTAACCTCGGTCCTGCGCAGTGGTTTATTCCTGGCGATTGAACACCATTCGAAGGACACATTTTATGACCGTAGAAAAAACAACTATTGATACGCTGATTGTGGGCGGGGGCCAGGCCGGTATTGCCATGAGCGAGCATCTGACAAAGCTTGGCATTTCTCATCTGGTGATCGAGAAAAACCGCATTGCGGAAGCCTGGCGTACCGGGCGTTGGGACTCGCTGGTGGCGAATGGTCCGGCGTGGCATGACCGCTTTCCCGGCATGGAGTTTAAGGGGGGGGATCCCGACAGCTTCATTCCCAAGGAAGGCGTCGCGGAATACTTTGAAGATTACGTCAGGAAATTCGCGCTGCCGGTGCGTACCGGGGTAGAGGTTAAGAGCGCGGTACGCAACAGCGGGCGCCCTGGATTTACCATCGAGACCACTGACGGCGTGATTGAAGCGCAGCGCATTGTGGCCGCGACCGGGCCTTTTCAGAAGCCGGTGATCCCGGCGATTGCGCCGAAAGAGAGCGAGATCCATCAGATCCACTCTGCCCGCTACTACAACCCCGAACAGCTGCCTGCTGGTGGGGTGCTGGTCGTGGGGGCGGGTTCCTCCGGGGTACAGATTGCTGACGAACTGCAACGCGCAGGCCGCCAGGTCTATTTATCCGTTGGCGCCCACGATCGCCCACCACGCGCCTACCGCGATCGGGATTTCTGCTGGTGGCTGGGAGTGTTGGGCATGTGGGATGCGCCTGCCAGCGCGCCGGGAAAAGAGCATGTCACCATTGCGGTAAGCGGCGCCCACGGCGGCCACACCGTCGATTTCCGCCAGCTGGCGCAGCGCGGCATCACCCTGGTGGGGCTCACCAAAGCTTTTGAAAACGGTACGGCTACCTTCCAGCCGGATCTGTGTGACAACATCCGTCGCGGAGATGAAAACTACCTGGCGTTGCTGGATGCTGCGGATCGCTACGTTGAGGCAAACGGCCTTGATCTGCCACCGGAGCCGCAGGCGCGCGAGTTTTTACCTGACCCTGTGTGCATGACTACCCCGATTCTGTCGCTGAATCTCGCAGACGCCGGGATCACTACCATTATCTGGGCCACCGGCTATGCGGTGGATTACAGCTGGCTGAACGTCAACGCCTTCAATGAGCAGCGTCGTCCGCAGCACCAGCGCGGTGTCTCCAGTGAACCAGGGGTCTATTTCCTTGGATTGCCGTGGCTGTCACGCCGTGGCTCGACCTTTATATGGGGCGTCTGGCATGACGCAAAACACATTGCGGACCATATCGCCACCCAACGCAAATACAGCCAGTACCAGTCCGCCGGTCAGCGCTAAACCTTCGCCCATTGAACAGGATAAACAAGATGCCAACACATACCCGTATTCGCATGTTTAACACCAAAGAGACCTACCCGAATCAGAGCCTGGATAACGATTTATGCCAGGCGGTTCGCGCCGGCAATACCGTTTATGTTCGTGGTCAGGTGGGGACCGATTTCTCCGGGAATCTGGTGGGGCTTGGCGATCCGCAGGCCCAGGCCGAGCAGGCGATGAAAAACGTTAAACAGCTGCTGGAAGAGGCCGGGAGCGAGCTGTCGCACATTGTGAAGACCACCACCTATATTATTGACCCGCGCTACCGCGAGCCGGTGTATCAGGAAGTGGGCAAGTGGCTGAAGGGGGTTTTCCCGATCTCCACTGGACTGGTGATTTCCGCGCTGGCTCAGCCGCAATGGCTGATGGAGATCGATGTGATTGCCGTGATCCCCGATGACTACGTGAAATAAGGAGCCGCCATGACTTTTTCTATTGCTGCTTATTGCCCGGAGAGCGGGCAGTTTGGTATTGCCATCAGCTCCTCCAGTATTGCCGTCGGCGCGCGTTGCCCGTGGCTCCAGGCCGGCGTAGGGGCGGTGTCCAGTCAGAATATTACCCTCCCGGCGCTGGGTCAGATCGCCCTGGCCCAGCTGGAGCAGGGCGTTGAGCCTGAAAAGGCGCTGCGCCGTGCGCTGGCAGAGGATGATTTCAGTCGCTACCGGCAAATTATCGCCATTGATGCTAACGGCAAGACCGCCTCGTTCAGCGGGGATAAAACCCTCGGAATTTACCATGTTGCTGAAGGGCAGAGCTGCATCGCGGGGGGCAATATGTTGGCCAGCCCGTCGGTTGTTGAGGCGATGGTGAGCGGGTTCGAGCGTAGCGAAGGCGAAATGGCGACGCGGCTGGTTGCCGCCCTGCAGGCCGGGCTGGCCTGCGGCGGTGAAGCCGGCCCGGTGCATTCTGCGGCGGTTAAAGTGGTGGACGACTATTCATGGCCGCTGGTCGACCTGCGGGTGGACTGGAGCGATGATGACCCCATCGGGGAGCTGTCCGCGCTCTGGCAGGCGTATGAACCGCAGATGCAGGCTTATATCACGCGCGCGCTCGACCCGCGGGAGGCCCCCAGTTACGGAGTTCCAGGCGATGAATAATCAGGCCACTACGATACTGGCAACGCTACTGGCTTTTGATACCACCAGTCGCGAATCTAATCTGGCAATGATCGACTACATAAACCGCTTTCTGAGCGGTTTTGGCATTGAATCCCGGCTGTTTTTTGACGAGGAGGGCAAAAAGGCGAATCTCTATGCCCGCCTGGGGCCCTCGGGGCCGGGTGGGGTGATGCTCTCCGGCCATACCGACGTGGTCCCGGTTGACGGGCAGCGCTGGACGGTCCCACCTTTTGAACTGACCCTCCGCGACGGCCTGTGCTACGGCCGCGGCAGCAGCGATATGAAGGGCTTTATTGCCTGCGTTCTGGCCTCCGTGCCTGCTTTTCTCGCCCAGCCATTAACCATGCCGCTGCATCTCGCCTTCTCGTATGATGAGGAGGTGGGTTGTCTCGGCGTCCGGAGCCTGGTCAATCATCTGAAAGCATCAGCGGAGAAGCCCGCGCTGTGTATTATCGGCGAGCCCACCGGAATGCGTCCGGTATACGGTCATAAAGGCAAGTTAGCGATGCGCTGCCATATTCACGGCAAGGCCTGCCATTCGGCCTATGCCCCGGAAGGGGTGAATGCCATCGAGTATGCGGCGAAGCTGATGACCCGTTTAGGCGTGCTGGGTGAAAAGCTGGCGCTGCGCCAGGATGCGCGTTTCGACCCGCCGTACAGCACGGTGCAGGTGGGGGTAATTAGCGGCGGCGCGGCGCTAAATATCGTGCCTGAACGCTGCCAGTTCGATTTTGAAATTCGCCATTTGCCGGATGTCTCCCTCGACGATACCCTTGCCGGGCTGCAGGCCTATGCTGAAGAAGAACTGGTGCCGGCGATGCGTGCGGTGGCGGAAGACGCCACCATTCGCTTTCATCCTCTCAGCCAGTATCCTGGCCTGTTGAGCGACCCGCAGTCGGCGTTTGCCGGTTGGCTGGCGCAGTGGGCGGGTAATGATGACTTTGCTACCGTCGCATTTGGTACCGAAGGCGGTCTGTTTGACGAGGCAGGCGTAGCGACGATGATCTGTGGTCCGGGAAGTATGGATCAGGGGCACAAGCCCGATGAGTTTATTGCCCTGACTCAGCTGGAACAATGCCTGACAATGCTGGATAACCTGCGCCACTGGATGGCCGCTTCCTGAACCTTTGGCGCCCGTGTTCGGGCGCATTTTCACCGACTTCTTGCCCGTATCTTTTCTCTTATTGATGTTCTGGCTGCCCGTTCCTGTAGTTATTAGATCCTGCCATTTTAATTATCTCCCACGCTGAAAATAAAAAAGCTCCGGAATTTATCCGGAGCGAAATAATCACCTGAGGGAATGTATTGCTTAAGCTTTCTCTTTAGCAAAAGCCATCTTCTTGACGGTCTTCGCTTTCGAGAGCGTGTAATAGACAGGAGAAACCACCAGCAGGCCAATAATCCAGGATAAATCAGCCCCGCCGAATGACAGCGCAATCGGCCCGGTATAAATCGCCGTTGACATAAACGGCACTTCCACCGCAATACCTAATAAATAACAGAAGATGGCGGTCGCATTAAAATAACCATAAACTCCGCCGTCACGTTTGAAGAACGATTCAACATCATATTCACCATGGGCCACCAGGTAATAATCCACAAGGTTAATGGCGGTCCACGGCACCAGCACATACAACAGCACGGTAATAAAGTTGGTATAGATTAATAAGAAGTTTTCCTGACCATAAATTGCCAGCGCGATTTCGAGGAGCATCGTCAGAATGGCGGTAATGATTCTGGCCCGCGCCATCGGCGACCAGCCATCAATAAAGGTCTGGCCGAGGGTCAGCGTACACAGCACGCCGCAGTAGAGCATCATTGAGTTGGTGGCGGCGATCCCTAAGGCCAGAACC
Source organism: Klebsiella sp. R390 (assembly GCF_051131745.1). NCBI lineage: Bacteria > Pseudomonadati > Pseudomonadota > Gammaproteobacteria > Enterobacterales > Enterobacteriaceae > Klebsiella > Klebsiella sp. R390. Next base: position 3,465,238 of record NZ_CP180445.1, read on the forward strand.
ACAATCACCACCGCACCCATGCCGCCGGTAAGGTCGATAATGCCTTGAATAATATCATCATTACCAATGCAGGTGGCGACCAGTACCCCGAGGATCATCGGCAGATAAGAGCCTAAAATACAGCCAAAATAGCTGGCGTAAAACACGCTCTTGTCGTTGGTGCTGTAGGGCATATAGCGTGAGTAGTCAGAGACATACGGGGCGTAGGCCAGCTGCCACAGCGCGGCAATGGAGACGGCCCCGAGGAAGCCGACGCCGTTAAAGCCTCCGCGATCGAGAAAATCGACCGGCAGGCCGTGCACAAAGACGATCCATAAAAAGGTCGCCGCCAGCACAATCCCTGAAATCCACGACATAATTCTGGCGTAAGAGTGGATGATTTTATAACCAAAAATGGTGGCGAATAAGCTGAGCGCACCCACCACAATAATACCGATATCTGAGTTCATCGGTTTATAAATAGCATGCATCGACTGCCCGCCTAATACCAGGCTGGAGGCGGTAAAACCGATATACATTAAGACGACTATCGATACCACCAGTACGGAACCATAGGAGCCGAACTGCCCTTTGGTTTGCACCATTTGCGGCACGCCCAGTTTTGGCCCCTGAGCAGAATGCAGCGCCATAAACAGGCCGCCAACCAGACTGCCGATAAGTAATGCAATCACTGACCAGAAAAAGGAAAGATGGAAAATAGTGACGGACATGGCACCGGTAATAACGGTGAGCAGCATGATATTAGAACCAAACCAAATGGTAAAAAGATCGCTGGGTTTACCGTGTCGCATATTAAGGGGAATAGGTCTTATGGTATTACTTTCAAGATTTTCAACAGGCACAGATTGATGTTTAGTCATGGGCTCTCTCATCACTGCGAGGCTAAGTCAGCGTTATACCCGTCATACTTCAAGTTGCATGCGCGTTGGCAATACTCGGCCCATCCTTCGGCCTCAGCCCTTCGGGGCCAGCGCAAGTGTGGTTCAATTCGGCTTCGCCTCTTGTCCTGCAACTCGAAATATTTAGGGTATAGATGGATATTCCAATGAGGAGTACAGCTAATCTACTCATCATAACATTTCGTTTACTATTGTCACAATCTCGCAGCATTTAAGAAATTATTAAAAATGTCTAACGTCGATATAAAAAAAATGCTTTACCTCTGTCCTGGCGCCTGATTCAACGGGGCGAATAAACCGGTAAAACCATTTTTTAGCGGTTTCTGCTATGTAAGCGGAGATTTAATAATTAACTCGCTGGAAGGTTATTTTCAGGCAGATAAAACTCCGGCAGGGTGAAAATTGTCCGGAATGATTGATTGTCAGTCACGGTATAAAAGGCCTGATTATTTTGTGGGGAATTTGTGGCGAGGTGTCTGCACCATAATTATTAAATGTGAAATTATTATTTTCAAATAAATCAATGAATTAGTTTGTTTTTTGTATGAGTTGAATTGAAACGGGAAGCGGCAGCGGAAATTAAGAATGCGAAGATGCTCACACTCCGCGCTATTTAGTGAGAGTGTGCAGCGGATCAATATTTAAACATGTTCTGTTTATCCCGGCGGGTAAAAGCGGCCTGGCAGCCGCTCCCGGTGATGGTGTGAATCAGTAGCCGACGGTGTAGATCCGCCCGGTCTGCACCCCTTCCACGCTACGGCGATAGGCCTGGGCGACGGTTGTGGCGGGAACGCTGTCGAAGCCGGGGAAAAAACTGTCATAGGCCGAGAGCGATTCCGTCAGTACGGTGGGGCTTATCAGGTTAATGCGGATCCCGCGAGGCAGTTCGCAGGCGGCGGCGCGGACAAATCCTTCCAGCCCGGCGTTCACCGTGGTGGCGTTGACGCCCTGGGCAATCGGTTCGTGGGCCACAATTCCGCTGACCAGGGTAATCGATCCGCCATCATTCAGGTAGTGTTGTCCGGTCAGCGCCAGGCGGATTTGCCCCAGCAGCTTATCCTGCAAACCGTGATTGAAATCCTGGTCGGTCATGGTCGCCAGTGGGCCAAAGAACAGGTTGCCGGTGGCCGAGACGATGCCATCGACCTGGCCGACGTTTTCAAACAAAGACTCGACGCTTGACTGCGAGGTGATATCAACCAGGAAATCGCCGTGGGTACGACCCACGCGAATCACGTCATGTTGGTGACTCAGTGCTTCACTGACCGCCTGTCCGATGGTACCGCTGGCTCCGATAACGATAATTTTCATGGCTGACTCCTTATCTGTGGTGAGCCTCTATTCTTTAATGAAACAGGAATCGGATAAACTGGCTAAAAGTTAGATGATTACTAACCAGGGGTTTGCAATATGGATAAGCTGCGCGGCATGGAGATCTTTATCTCCGTCGTGGAATGCGGCAGTTTCACCGATGCGGCATCGCGGCTGGAGATGTCGGCGGTGATGGTCGGGAAATACATCGCCAACATCGAGCGCCAGCTCGGCACCCGACTGCTTGAGCGCAATACCCGCCGTCAGAGCCTGACCGATGCCGGACGGGTCTATTATGAGGAAGCCAGGCGGGTCGTGGAACAGGTCGCCATTGCCGAACGTTCGGTCGAACGGTTGCGGCTGGCGCCCGCCGGGACGTTGCGTATTAGCGCGCCAACCTCCTTTGGCGCCTGTGTGATCGCGCCGCTCACCGCCAGCTTTTTGCAGCGCTGGCCGGATGTACGCATCGAGCTGGATCTGACCAACCGGATGGTCGATCTGGTGGATGAAGGCATCGATCTGGCGATCCGTATCGGCGATATTCACAACCGCGATCTGGTGGCGAAATATCTCTGTCCATACCGCATGGTGATCTGCGCCGCTCCCGATTATCTGGCCCGCTACGGTACGCCGCTCACCCCGGCGGATTTGGCCAGCCATCGCTGTCTGTCCCATACGGTATGGACCGCGCGCAACGAGTGGATATTGCCGGGCGAACAGGACGCAGTGCGCTGGAAGCGTGATGCGGTGCTGCGCTGCAATGACGGGCACGGCTTGCGAATGGCGGCCATCGCCGGTGCCGGGTTGCTATTACAGCCGGAAGTCCTGCTCAGCGAGGCGCTTGCCAGTGGTAAACTGGTGCGGGTACTGGACGCCTACACGCCTCAGTCACGACCGGTCCATTTGCTGTGGCGTCAGGATCTGCGCCCGTTGCCGAAGCTGAGCCGCTTTGTGCAGCACGTGATGACCGCGTCGGAACGTGATTTATGAACTACGCTTATCCCGTCATTCATTCACGACACAGTTCACGGAGTCTGTCATGGGGTTACTTGATCAGATTGGCGGCATGCTGGGTGGGCAGGCCGGTAAAGCGGAGCAGCTGCAGGCCATTATGAGCTGGATCCAGCAGCAGGGCGGTATTCAGGGCGTACTGGAGAAATTGCGCAGTGGCGGGCTGGGAGAGATAGTCGAATCGTGGATCGGCCAGCAGAACAACTTGCCGGTTTCCAGCGATCAGGTGTCGTCGGCGTTAGGATCCTCCGCGCTGCAGGATCTGAGTGATAAGCTGGGGATCGATCCGCAAACAGCATCGTCGGTGATTTCTGAGTATCTGCCTAAAATCGTCGATGGCTTATCACCCAACGGCGAGGAGCCTGCCCAGCAGGACCTGCTGTCAGAAGGCATGAACCTGCTTAAAGGTAAGCTGTTCGGCTAAGAATGGGGGCGGGGTAAGTGGCGTGCCGCAGATCGTCGCACGGCATTTGCTATTGGCCCTGTATTCATGAACGCACAGACCCGCCTGACAGGCGGGTTTTTTATCCGTGCACCTTTCTTCGCATTGAACATCGTTCAAACTTACATTTGATATGTTGAAATAAAGGTTTTTGAGATAATAAAAATTTGTGTTCTTTCTAATGCATAGATTCTATTGGTATTTTTGCTATAATTTTGAGATGTCGTCATGCACCAGTTGAGATAACTAAACATCATGGCTCAATTTAAGCACTTTGAACTTTCCCTTCTTAACCCCAGCTTTGACTCCCCTTTGCCACTTATGCTGTCACGCTGATTATGCCGTGCCTGATAATCTGAAGAACAGTACTACCCGCCACGGCCGGTATTCACTATTGCTGGGTAAGATCACGCGTATGCCATTATTAAAAGATGGGTTCAGTTAGCCTTTTTATAAAAATAATCCTTCCACCATTTATAAAGTTTCCCTACACTAATTTTACAGCGCTGTTTTTAACTAACCTATTGATTAAATTGTTAATTTTTAGCGAGGGATTATGAGCACACTCAAAATGGAGTCGATTGGCCAGATAGCATCGAAAAATCACGTGATTTTGACTGGGCCAGAGTGTTCAACTTTGAAAATTAATCAATGAAAGTGAAAACACCTACATCTACGCGTAGGTGTTTTCTTCAGCCAGCTGTTTGCCGACCTGAGTCTGGAAAATTGCGCGTTAACAGACGTCATTGAAAAAACTGTAAAACCAGCGCTGGCCCCGAAGGGGTGAGCGGCTTGCCGCGAATAATCGAACGGAGTTCGATGGAGAGTCCGTATCGCAGAAAGCAAAAAACCCGCCATAGGCGGGTTCTTCTAAATAGTGGTGCCCGGACTCGGACTAACGCCGCAGGCGTTTGAACAGCGCGCTTGTCGCGCTGGCCCCGAAGGGGTGAGCGGCCTGCCGCGAATAATCGAACGGAGTTCGATGGAGAGTCCGTATCTCAGAAAGCAAAAAACCAGCCCTTAGGCTGGTTTCTTTAAATAAGTGGTGCCCGGACTCGGAATCGAACCAAGGACACGGGGATTTTCAATCCCCTGCTCTACCGACTGAGCTATCCGGGCAACGGGGCGCATTAAAACCGATTCGCCTCGCTGCGTCAACGAAATTTATTCAATTTGATGCAGACTGCACAATCTATCACCAGTTCGAATTAAAAGCACGCATCTTCAGGCGAAAAAGGTCGTCCAGGCCAGTGATATCGGCATTGCCAGCAGCAGGGCAGGCAGCATGTTCACCACTGCAAACATTTTAATTCCGCAGATTCGCAGGCCCGTTGCCAGCAGCAGCATCCCGCCGACGGCGGTAAAATCTGCCATCATCATCGGCGTCGTCAGCGGCATAATCAACGAGGCGCAGGCCGCCAGCGACAGCTGAATAAGCAGCATCGGCACGCTAATCGCGGAAACAGCAAACCCGAGGGTGCAGGCGAAAATCGTGGCGGTGAAAAAGTCGAGAAAGGCCTTAGCGATAAGAATGCTGGCATCGCCGGTCATGCCCTCGCGCATGGCACCGAAAATCCCGGTACCGCTGGCGCAAAACAGCACAATAATGGCGACGTAGCTCTGAATAAACGACGTATTTACCGGGGCCTTTGTTTTGCCTTTCGGCGTGAGCCATTGCTGGAGCTTGCTCACCAGGCTATTGACGCCTTTTTCCATGTTACAGGCTTCGCCAAGCAGCGTTCCCACCAGCGTCGACAGCACCATCACCGGCAGGTTGGCACACTTGATCACCAGCAGAATACCAATCCCCAATGAGGCCAGACCAAAAATAGAGGTCATTGACGTGCGGATCCGCTCCGGCAGTCTCTGGCTCAATAGTGCACCGAGTACGCCGCCCAAAAGGACCGCGCCGGCGTTAATAAAAGGTCCTGTAACCACTTTCAAGCTCCTGTTCATCATCCCGATCACCGCGTTATTATGACCCGAAAGTGCGGCAAAGGCCTGCGAATATGCCCGCTCATCGCATACAGATTTCATCTTGCGCGGGTATGTCAAAGGTGACATTATTGCGCGAATTTTCTTCTCTTCAACCATGAGGCCGCTGGGATGCTAATACCGTCTGTAGATCGCCACTGCCGCAGCGCACAGGTGCATCAGCTGCCTCATCTTGCTACGCTATCTTCTGATGACCAGCCACCCATGCGGTGACGGCAGCGCATGCTCACTGCAGGACAACAGTAAGAGCGGACCAGGTCTGTTTTTACTGATGTCGGGCGGTCGGAGCTGGGATCCAGTCAGACCCTGACAGTTCGTTGGGCAAGGCGTAAGCGCCTTGCCTGAAGCCTTTTACTCTCCCGAAACGGGTATTCGCGCTAATGAAATCCATGCACATTGCCGCCAGCCACGCGCTGGTTTCTCATCTTTCCACCCACCGCAGCGTGGTGGCGCTGGACAGTACTGATTTTACCGATGTGGCGGCAGTCGTCATTACCGAAGCGGACAGCCGCAGCGGCATCCTTACACTGCTTAATCGCAGCGGTTTTAATCTACCCGTCTATCTGCTGAGCGATGCCAGCCCGGCAAAGCCACAGGGCGTGACCGCCGTCATCACCGGTAAAGAGCAGGAGTGGCTCGAGCTGGAAGCCTCCGCCTGCAGCTACGAAGAACGCCTGTTGCCGCCGTTTTTCGACACCCTGACCCAGTACGTTGAAATGGATAACAGCACCTTTGCCTGCCCGGGACATCAGCATGGCGCTTTCTTTAAAAAGCACCCAGCCGGTCGTCAGTTCTTTGATTTCTTTGGCGAAAATGTGTTTCGTGCCGATATGTGCAACGCCGATGTTAAGCTCGGCGACCTGCTGATCCATGAAGGGTCGGCCAAGCACGCGCAGAAATTCGCGGCGAAGGTCTTCAACGCCGACAAAACCTATTTTGTCCTTAACGGCACCTCGGCGGCGAATAAAGTGGTGAGCAACGCGCTGCTTACGCGCGGTGACCTGGTGCTGTTTGACCGCAACAACCATAAATCCAACCACCATGGTGCGCTGATTCAGGCCGGGGCGACGCCGGTCTATCTCGAAGCCTCGCGCAACCCGTTTGGTTTTATCGGCGGTATCGACGACCACTGCTTTGACGAAAGCTACCTGCGTAAGCTGATTGAGGAAGTTGCGCCAGAGAAAGCCGATGCGCCGCGCCCGTTCCGCCTGGCGGTAATTCAGTTGGGCACCTACGACGGCACGGTCTACAACGCGCGTCAGGTCGTCGATAAGATCGGTGGCCTGTGCGATTACATCCTGTTTGATTCCGCTTGGGTAGGCTATGAGCAATTTATCCCGATGATGGCGGACTGTTCACCGCTGCTGCTCGATCTGAATGAAAACGATCCGGGCATTTTCGTCACGCAGTCGGTGCATAAGCAGCAGGCCGGGTTCTCGCAAACCTCGCAGATCCACAAGAAAGATAACCACCTGCGTGGCCAGGCGCGCTTTTGCCCGCACAAGCGGCTGAATAACGCCTTTATGCTGCACGCCTCTACCAGCCCGTTTTACCCACTCTTTGCAGCGCTGGACGTTAACGCCAAAATCCACGAAGGAGAGAGCGGCCGTCGCCTGTGGGCAGAGTGTGTGGCGCTGGGGATTGAAGCGCGTAAAGCGATTATCGCCCAATGCAAAATGATCCAGCCGTTTGTGCCGCCGCAGGTGGCAGGACGCCCGTGGCAGGACTATCCCACCGAAGAGATCGCGGCTGAACGCCATTTCTTCAGCTTTGAGCCCGGCGCCCGCTGGCACGGTTTTGAAGGCTACGCCCAGGATCAGTACTTCGTCGACCCTTGCAAGCTGCTGCTGACCACGCCGGGCATCGACGCTGAAAGCGGCGAATATACCGACTTTGGGATCCCGGCGACGATTCTGGCGCACTATCTGCGGGAGAACGGCATCGTGCCGGAGAAGTGCGATCTCAACTCGATACTGTTCCTGCTCACCCCGGCCGAAAGCGCCGAAAAGCTGGCTCAGCTGGTGGCGATGCTGGCGCAGTTCGAGCAGCATATCGAAGCCGATACCCCGCTGGCCGACGTACTGCCGACCATCTATAACAAATATCCGGTTCGCTATCGCGACTATACCCTCCGTGAACTGTGTCAGGAGATGCACGACCTGTACGTCAGCTTTGAGGTGAAAGACCTGCAAAAAGAGATGTTCCGCAAACACAGCTTCCCGCGTGTAGTCATGAACCCGCAGGATGCAAACCGCGAGTTTATCCGCGGTAACGTTGAGCTGGTGCGTTTGAGCGAGGCCGAAGGTCGCGTTGCCGCAGAAGGGGCGCTGCCGTACCCGCCGGGCGTGCTGTGCGTGGTGCCGGGGGAAGTCTGGGGCGGTGCGGTGCTGCGCTATTTCCTGGCACTGGAAGAGGGCGTCAATATGCTACCCGGTTTCTCACCCGAGCTGCAGGGGGTCTACAGTGAAACGGACTCTGATGGCATCAAACGGCTATATGGTTACGTGCTGAAGGCTTAAAAAAAACGCCCCGTCGGGAAGACGGGGCGCTGCATGTTGTTGCTTTCTGGTATTGCCACCCGGTGGCGTATTAATGCGCGATGGTAGCCTGCGCGCCTGCCGGTGCTCGTACGTGTTTGTACTTAAACAGGGCGATAAAGGCGATAGCCAGCACCAGTGAGTATGCCGCAAAGATCAGCCATACCGGCTGCCAGTCGGTGATACCATTGGTGGTATACATTTCCACGACTTTCCCGCTCACCACGCCGCCGAGGATACAGCCGAAGCCGTTGGTCATCATCAGGAACATCCCCTGGGCACTAGCGCGGATTTCCGGACGCACTTCTTTCTCAACAAACACCGAACCCGAGATGTTAAAGAAGTCGAAAGCACAGCCGTAGACAATCATCGACAGCACCAGCAGCACGGTACCGAACGGTGTCGGGTCGCCATAGGCAAACAGACCAAAGCGCAGCATCCAGGCGAAGATACTGATGATCATCACATTCTTGATGCCGTAGCGGCTAAGGAAGAACGGGATGGTCAGAATGAACAGGGTTTCGGAGATCTGCGAGATCGACATCATCACCGACGCGTGTTCAACGATAAAGCTGCCGGAGAACAGCGGGTTGTTATCGAAGCTGTGCAGGAAGGTGTTCCCGAACATGTTGGTGATTTGCAGTTCAGCGCCTAATAGCATGGAGAAGATAAAGAAAATCGCCATGCGCTTGTTTTTGAACAGGGCAAAAGCGTCCAGGCCCAGCATGGTGCTCCAGCTCTGGTTTTTCTGCTGATTAGAGACCGGAATATGCGGCAGTGTCAGGGTGAACAGCGCAAGGATAATGGAAAGCGCTGCGCCGATATACAGCTGCATATGGCTCAGTTCAAAGCCGGCAAAGCTCACGCCCCACATGGCGATGATAAAGCCGATGGTGCCCCAGATACGGATCGGTGGGAAATCGGTCACGATATCCAGCCCGGCGGATTTCAACCGGTAGTAGGAGATGGTGTTGATCAAGCCCAGCGTTGGCATATAGGCCAGCGAGTTAAGCAGGATGACAAAGAACATTTCTCCCGGCGTAGTGACCTGGGCCGCCATAAACAGCGTACCGGCTCCCACCAGGTGACACAGCGCATACACCCACTTTGCGCTGACCCATTTATCCGCCACGATCCCAAGCAGCGTCGGCATCAGGACCGCCGCAATGCCGAGTGAACTGTACACGGCACCGATAGACGCACCATCGAACTTGAGCGTCACAAACATATAGGAGCCGAGTGTTGTCAGCCAACTACCCCACAGGCAGAACTGCAGAAACGACAAAATTTTAAGCTGCAGCTTAAGGTTCATGTTATTTTCCTCACAAAATGGCGGGGTTCTTGTTTTGTTAATTACATACAGGGTTGCTGTTTGATGCGATTCTATCAGTCCCGGTGGTTATGTTTTGTTACCTTCCGCAAAAAAATGCAATCCACATTAGCTTGCAGATTAAATTGTGATGCAAATAACATTTTCGTATGAAGTGCCGGCAAGGGCGATGGAATACCCGGCCCTTTCTGGTCTTGAAAGGGCGGGTGAGGGCGAGGCTTATTTCCGGCGGTAGGACTTCTGCGCGGTATTTACCTTATACAGGTAACGGCGAGACTCTGCGGACGGATGGCGGTTGGTGATGGTGGAGTAAACATCACCCGGCGTCATGCTGTTAATGATGTTAGCTGCCTGAACCTTATCGCTGGAGAAGATGCGCAGAACGCTACCCGCTCCCCCGTTATAGGCGGTGATCACCGCATAGCGCCGCGAGGTCGGGTTATCGATGCCTGACAGATACACGTTATTCAGCATTGCCAGATAGGCGGTGCCGGTATCGATGTTATTTGCCGGGTCGAACAGATAGCTGCGGCTTGGCAGCCCCGATTTACCCTGCGAACGATAGACGTCTTTCCCGGCGCTGTGCTGAACCACCTGCATCAGGCCCAGCGCATCAGCATGGCTGACGGCATACGGGTTAAAGGACGATTCCGTCTGCATAATCGCCAGAATCAGCGACTCATCCACGCCATATTTCCGCGCCGACTGACGAACGTAGCCGATGTACTTATGCGCACGTTTGTCGAGGTGATTGGGCACCAGATTAATGGTAATGCTGTAGATAATGCGCAGGCCGTTGCTGCGACTTTTTAGTCGCGTCTGTAGCAGATAGTCAGCATAGCGTGACGCGCGCCACTCCCAGCGGATCGGATCGCCGTGGTTATCGACCACCTGGCCGTACAGGAACGGCTCTTTCGAGATCTGAATGTCGTCAGCATCGGAGTAGAGATCGATGGAACCCGGATCGTCGCCCATCAGCAGGGTCTTGATGATCGTCTGGCGTAAACGGCCGGTCGGATCGGTACCTGCAATGGTCTCGACGGTAATGGTCCCCTCATCAAAGTTGATGTGGCTACGGGTCTGATACTGGTCGGTGTATTTGACGTAGTCCTTCGGCCCGGCGAGCAGAACTTCGTTATAACCCCAAATATTTTCAATATTGTGGGCGAACTGACCCATCAGAATATCGAAGCCGTTGGTGTCCTTGACCCAGGCTTCGTTATACCCGGCGCCCTTTTTATTAGAGCTGGAACACGAAACGAGCAAAGGCGCGATGAGCGCTAGCGCTAAATATTTTTTCATCATTCCGGGAGTGTGCGTTGTGTTTGTTGTGCTTAAGGGTCATCTGACGACGACTATTTTTCTGGCGGCGTGTAGCCTTCAATGTGCACATCTTTCCCTTCAAACAGGAACTTGATCATCTCTTGTTCCAGCAGCTTGCGGTGTTCCACGTTCATCATGTTGAGCTTCTGCTCGTTGATTAACATGGTCTGCTTATGCTGCCATTGCGCCCAGGCTTCTTTAGAAATCTCGTTATAGATACGTTTGCCTAGCTCGCCCGGATACAGCTGGAAATCCTGGCCATCTGCTTCACGCTGCAGGAAAGTACAAAAAATTGTTCTGCTCATTAGTGATCCTCTTTATTCGCCAGAAAACTATGCCAGTGCCCCGGCTTTTAGTTGTTGCAACAGGCGCTCGACGGGAGCGGCCAGTCCGACCGACGGCGGCTGCGCTAAGTTATACCAGAGTGCGTTGCCTTCATCCATGCATGACCCGGATGAATCTACCTGAAGCCACATCGGGACGATATCCAGATGAAAATGGCTGAAAGTATGGCGGAACGCGGTCATCTGCGTCAGATTATCGGCCTTAATCTGCCGCTGAGCCAGCCATTCACGCAGTGCGGACTCCTCCTCAAACTGAGGAAAGCAGAATAATCCGCCCCATAATCCCACCGGCGGACGCTGAGCAAGGAACACTTCATTGCCGTGCTGCATCAGCAGTAAATAACCGGTACGTTCCGGAATAATCTGTTTCGGTTTTTTGCCTGGATATTGCGCCCAGGAATGGTTTGCATAGGCAATGCAGCCATTATGCAGCGGGCAAATTTCGCATTTAGGTTTCGATCGGGTGCAGACAATCGCTCCGAGATCCATCATCGCCTGGTTAAAACGCTCGACCCCGTTGGCTGGCGTAACCTCTTCGCTTATCTGCCACAGGCGCTTCTCTACCTCTTTTTTCCCCGGCCAGCCGCTGACCGCGTAGCAGCGTGCCAGTACCCGCTTCACGTTACCATCCAGAATGGGGAAATGTTGGCCGAGAGAAAGCGATAAAATCGCACCCGCCGTCGAGCGCCCGACGCCGGGCAGCGCGGCCACTTCGTCAAAGGTTTGTGGGAATTGACCGCCGTGCTGGTTGGCCACCTGCTGTGCGGCCTTATGTAAGTTACGCGCGCGGGCGTAATAGCCCAGCCCGGTCCACAGGTGCAGGACTTCATCCAGCGGCGCCTCGGCCAGATCGGTAACCGTCGGGAAGCGCGCCATAAAGCGTTCAAAATAAGGGATAACCGTTGTGACCTGGGTTTGTTGCAACATCACTTCGGAGAGCCATACTTTGTAAGGCGTTTTGCCGATTTGCCACGGCAGGGTTTTACGGCCGTATTTGTCGTACCAGTCCAACACCTGGGTTGAAAATTGCGCGGCGAGAAAAGTCAAAGGTACAGCTCCGGAATCGCGAGAACAGGGTGGCAGATTGCAGCATAAGGGCGACAGGCTGTAAACCCTTGCATCCGTCGGGTAACTTTGGATAATGCCCGTTTTCCGAACACTTTCACAAGCAGACTTAACTTTTATGAAAAACGACGTCATATCTCCGGAATTCGATGAAAACGGCCGCCCGCTGCGCCGCATTCGTAGCTTCGTCCGCCGCCAGGGGCGCCTGACTAAAGGGCAACAGCACGCGTTGGATAACATTTGGCCGGTGATGGGCGTTGAATTCAACGAAGCACCACTCGACTTCTCCGCGTTGTTTGGCCGCGAAGCGCCGGTGACCCTGGAAATCGGTTTCGGCATGGGCGCCTCGCTGGTGACCATGGCGAAGGCCAAGCCCGAGCAGAATTTCCTCGGTATCGAAGTCCACTCGCCTGGCGTCGGGGCATGCCTGGCCTCCGCAGAAGAAGAGGGTGTCCAGAACCTGCGCGTCATGTGTCACGATGCGGTGGAAGTGCTGCACACCATGATCCCGGATAACTCCCTGAATATGGTGCAGCTGTTTTTCCCTGACCCGTGGCATAAAGCGCGTCATAATAAACGCCGTATCGTCCAGGCACCTTTCGCTGAGCTGGTAAAAAGTAAGCTGAAACTGGGCGGCGTCTTCCATATGGCGACCGACTGGGAAGCCTATGCAGAGCATATGCTGGAAGTGATGTCATCGCTTGATGGCTATCGTAACCAGTCGGAAAGCAACGATTACGTACCGCGCCCGGAATCACGTCCGGTAACCAAATTTGAACAGCGTGGTCATCGTCTTGGCCACGGCGTATGGGACTTAATGTTCGAGAGGGTAAAATAATGGCAAAAAATCGTAGCCGTCGTCTGCGTAAAAAAATGCATATCGATGAGTTTCAGGAGATCGGTTTTTCCGTTGCATGGCGTTTCCCGGAAGGGAGCACTGAAGATCATATCGACCAGACCGTTAACGATCTGATCGAGGAAGTGATCGAGCCGAACAAGCTGGCGTTTGACGGCAGCGGCTACCTCTCCTGGGAAGGTCTGATCTGCATGCAGGAAATCGGCAAGTGCACGGAAGAGCATCAGGCTATCGTGCGCAAGTGGCTGGAAGATCGCCAGCTCGCCGATGTACGCACCAGCGAACTTTTTGACGTCTGGTGGGACTAAGTTTGACAAGGGTCGGCAATTGCCGACCCGTTTTGTCTTAAGGGAGCTTTATGATGCGCAAAACGCTGTTGGCGGTGGCATTGTCCGTTACCGCTCTGTCCGCGCATGCGGACTACCAGTGTAGCGTCACGCCGCGTGACGATGTGATCCTCAGTCCGCAAAAAGTACAGGTTAAAGGGGAGAACGGCGACCTGGTGATAATGCCGGACGGTAACCTCACCTGGAACGGAAAGTCGTATGCCCTGACCGCGGCCCAACGCGAGCAGGCACAAGATTATCAGGCCGGGTTGCGCAGCAGCCTGCCGTGGATTGATGAAGGCGCACGCACCAGAGTCGAAAAAGGGCGTCAGGCGTTGGATAAAATCATCACCGAGCAGGTGGGCGCCAGCAGCAGCATGCATGGCCGCCTGACCAAACTCGACGCGCAGCTTAAAACCCAGATGAACCGGATTATCGAACATCGTAGCGACGGTCTGACCTTCCACTATAAAGCGATTGATCAGGTGCGGGCCGACGGCCAACAGCTGGTGAACCAGGCGATGGGCGGCATCCTGCAGGACAGCATTAACGAGATGGGTGCCAAAGCGGTGCTGAAAGGCGGCGGCAACCCGTTACAGGGGATCCTCGGCAGTCTCGGCGGCCTGCAAACGGCGATTCAGGAAGAGTGGAAAAACCAGGAAGCGGATTTCCAGAAGTTTGGTAAAGACGTGTGCAGCCGGGTGGTCTCTCTGGAAGACAGCCGCAAGGCGCTGGTGAGTACCCTGAAATAACATCTTCGCGGAGTGCCCCGGCCTGCGCCGGGACACACCGCATTCAGTTCACTCAGGCACGCCCGTGGGAAACACGAGAACGGCGGGCCAGAGAGTCAATAATCACCGCAATCGCCAGTACGCAGCCGGTAATGATATAGCGCAGCGACGACGGCAGATTCAATAACGTCAGACCATTCGAAATTGCCTGAATCACGATGATCCCCAGCAGTGCGGACCAGGCGCTACCGCGTCCGCCGAACAGGCTGGTGCCGCCGATGACCGCGGCGGCAATCGCGTTCAGGTTCACATCACCGGTCCCCGCCTGCTGGCTGGCGGAGGCGAGACGAGACGCCGCCAGAATCCCACCGAAGGTCGCCAGGGTGGTACAGAGCATAAAGGCGCTGACGTAAATGGTCCGCACGTTGATTCCCGAACGGCGAGCGGCCTCGCGGTTGCCGCCTACGGCAAACATCGAACGCCCCCATTGAGTACGCTTGAGCGCATAGTTGAGTATCATCACAAACGCCACGAACAGGCCGAAAATCCACGGCACGCCGCGCCCAAGGTTAAGATAGAACACGGCGGCTTCAAAAATCACCGTCAACACAATGGCGCGCAGCAACAGCGAGCCGACGGCTTCTGCCGAGAGATTCGCTGCCAGACGGCGGGTTCGCGTTTTGAGGCCAAAAACCACCATTGCCAGTCCGGGCAACAGCGCCATCAGGTGGGAGAACCAGCCGGGCATCACCATCAATTGACCGAAACGCACCAGCGGTGAGGCGTAGGGCAGATTGATACTGCCGCTGGGACCGAGGATATACAGCTGCAGCCCGAGCAGCGCCAGCAGGCCAGCGAGCGTCGCCACGAAGCTCGGCATCCCGACGCGGGTATACAGCAGGGCGTAAATAAGGCCGACGCCGAGCCCGCACAGCAGCGCGACGGCAATCGCTGCGGCCACCGGCCAACCGGCATTCACCCACAGTACGCCGACTATTGCCGAGGCGAGGCCGCTCATGGAACCGACGGAGAGGTCGATCTCTCCGAGCATCAGCACGCAGACGATACCCAGCGAGATAAAGCCCACGGTGGCGCAATCAAACAGCAGGTTGACCAGGTTATTGGGGGCGATAAACACCGGGTTAAGATAAGTGAAAACCAATGAGATCACGATCAGGCCGGCGATGACCGGCGCGGTGCCGAGATCGCCGGTCCTGATGCGATTGATTTGCGCACGCACCACGCCGAACAGGCCATCGTTGTGCCTGACGCGCTCATCGCTACGATCCAGGGCAGGGCGAGATTCTATCTTGCTGTTCATAACGTTAGCTCACTTCTGTAGAACGTAACTGTGATTTCCGTTCGACACGGCGTGACACGGCATTCTCGGTGGCACCGGTAATCGCCGCCACCAGATCCTGGTTTGATGCATCGGGGGTGAAAATGCCTTTGTTGCGCCCCAGCCGCAGGACCACAATCCGATCGGCAACCGCGCGCACGTCTTCCATGTTGTGGCTGATAATAATGACCCCGAGCCCACGCTCGCGAACGCGCTCGATCAGGTTCAGCACCTCCGCGGTTTGCGCGACGCCGAGCGCAGCGGTGGGCTCATCGAGCATGATGATTTTAGGGTTCATCAGCAGCGAGCGCGCAATCGCCACGGTCTGACGTTGGCCGCCAGAGAGCGATGCGATTGGCTCGCGCACCGACGGGATCCTGGCCGCCAGCTCCTGCAGCAGGGTCCACGCCCGAACCTCCATCGCGACTTCATCAAGCTGGAAAGGCGAGATCTCGTGGCCTAAAAACAGGTTGGCCACCACATCGAGATTTTCGCACAGCGCTAAATCCTGGAAGACCGTGGCAATGCCGTATTCCAGCGCTTTGCCGGGGCTGTCGAGGGTGATGATGTTGCCGTCGAACTCAATGGTTCCGGCGGTGGGCTGGTGGACGCCAGCGAGGATTTTCACCAGCGTTGATTTACCTGCGCCGTTATCGCCGACCAGCGCGACCACTTCTCCGGCGTGGACTTCCAGCTCGATATCGGTCAATGCGCTGACCGCGCCGAAGTGTTTCGAGACCTGACTCAGTTTCAAAATGGGTTGCCTGGTGCTGGCGACATTGTCTTGTTTTTGCGTGTGTTCGTGCGACTGTGCTTGCAACATAAAAGAGACCTCAATCATGGCGAAACTACGCCCGCCGCAGAAGGCGGGCGCAGGGACATCACTGTTTCTCGATACCTAATTTCTGGCAGGCTGCAGCATAGTCGCCGCTGCAAACCTGAGCGTAGGTCTGGATCTTTTTATCGAAGATTTCCGCTTTGATATTTTTGGCGGTGATCACCGCCGGGGTAAACAGCTGTGAAGGTGTGTTGTACAGCGTGGTGCTCGCCTGTGGTTTCTTACCCTGGATTAACTCCACGGCCACTTTTGCCGCGGCGGCGGCAACGATTTCTGACGGTTTGGAAATGGTGTTGTACTGGTCACCGGCAATAATGAGCTGCAGTGCGGCGATGGTCGCGTCGTTACCGGTGACCGGCGGGACAGGCTGAACGCCGGCGGCTTTGAAGGCGGCAATCGCGCCACCACCGGTGCCGTCATTGGCGGCAACCACGCCTTTAATCTTGTCGCCAAAGCGGGTTATCTGTCCGGCAGCCCACTCCTGCGCTTTCGGCGGCGCCCACTCCGGGGTATCAAACTCCGCCAGCGTAGCGTAGCCCGACTCTTTCAGCCCGCGATGAATACCATCGCGGATAAGCCCCGCGGCGGCATCGGTCGGCGAGCCGTTAATCTGCAGAACCCCGGCCCCTTTCGGCACGCCGCTCTCTTTCAGATGGTTAACCAACGATTGGGAAATGGCGTAGCCGATACCTTCGTTATCAAAAGAGACGTAAAAATCCGCCGGTTTACCGGGGATCGGCCGGTCATAGGCGATCACTTTCACATCCTGCGCCTGGGCATTTTCCACCAGCGCAGCGGCGGCAGAAGAGTCAACCGGGTCGAGTACGATAATCTTTGCCCCCTGAGCGATGACCGAGTTGAACTGCTGTTGTTGCAGCGTCGCGCTGGCGTTGGCGTTTTGATAAATAACCTTACAGTCCGCGCACAGCTTGCTCATTTCGGCTTTGAAGCCCGGGAAATCATGCTGCTCGTATCGCGTGGAGGCCTGATCGGGCATTAAAAAAGCCACGGTCGCGGATTCTGCCGCCTGCGCCGAGGCGGCCAGACTGCCGGAGATTGTTGCGAGTGCGATAAAAATATTACGGTAATTCATTGTATTACCCTCTTTTTTATAGGCGTGTTCCCGCCGGGGTTGAGCCGGCGTCACTCAGACTTTTTTAATAAGAGTTACCAATAATTCACATGTAGGATACTTCGGTTTTACATTTGCTCAACCGATGAAGCAGGATTACCATTGGCGAAAAAAGGAGTCAAGAAATGGAAAAATGTCGATGCAGATCTGTGACTGGTCGCAAAGAACTGAATAAAAAAACAGCGACTCATTTGACCGAAACGCGGGCGACAAAAACGGTGGGGTGAGGGCGGAAAAGTGTACGAAAAAACGGGCGGTAGGGAACCGCCCGAGGGGTTACGCTTCGCTGAGGAACAGCTCCAGCAGCGAGTTTAAAAACAGCTTGCCGTGCTCGGTTATCTGCCAGTATTGCGCATCTTCGGTCAGATAACCCTGCGCGAGGGCGGCCTCGATTTGTGGGCGGATCGTACGCTCGTCCAGGCCGGTATAGCGGCTGAACTCATCGCGCGGCGCCGCTTCCAGCAGACGAAAACGGTTCATAAAGAACTCGAACGGCTTATCACAGGCTTCCACATCATGCTGGCGTTCGAGGTAACGACCCTCCATGTAACCGCGCGGGTGGCGGGTTTTCGCCGTACGCAGAATTCGTCCGTCCGGGAAGGTGATTTTGCCGTGCGCGCCGCAACCGATGCCAAGGTAGTCACCAAAGCGCCAGTAGTTCAGGTTGTGCTGACACTGGTAGCCAGGTTTGGCATAGGCTGAGGTTTCGTACTGCTGGTAGCCCGCAGCACTTAGCAGAGCATGGCCCTGCTCGTAGATGTCCCACAGCGCGTCGTCATCCGGCAGCACCGGCGGACGGGAGCCGAACAGCGTATTTGGTTCAATGGTCAGCTGATACCAGGAGAGATGCGGCGGATTGAGCGCGATGGCCTGGCGTAGATCGTCCAGCGCCTCTTCCAGTGACTGATCCGGCAGGCCGTGCATCAGGTCGAGGTTAAAACTGCGCAGCCCGAGGCCGCGGGCCAGGTGTGCCGCTCGTTTGGCCTCGTCAGGGCCGTGAATACGGCCAAGGCGCTGCAGCTTAGGTTCACTAAAACTTTGTACCCCGATGGAGATGCGATTGACCCCTGCGCGCTGATACTCAACGAAGCGATCGGCCTCCACGGTGCCAGGGTTGGCCTCCATGGTGATCTCCGCATCGGCGGCCAGCGGCAGGCAGGCGCGTACACCATCCAGCAGGGTTTGCATTGCCGGGCCAGAAAGCAGGCTCGGCGTGCCGCCGCCGATGAAAATAGTGCCGATTTCACGACCCTGGGCGTAGGCGGCATCGGCCCGCAGGTCGCTCAGCAGATGCTGCACGTAATCGTCGTGCGGCACCTCGCCTTTCAGCGCGTGCGAGTTGAAGTCGCAGTACGGGCATTTCTGCACGCACCAGGGAATATGAATATACAGGCTCAGAGGCGGCAAATTAGCCATTACGTAATGCTTCCAGTAACAGTTTCAACGCGCGTCCACGGTGGGAGATCGCGCTTTTTTCTTCACGGCTGAGTTCCGCTGCGGTTTTACCCTCAGTAGGTACAAAGAAGATCGGGTCGTAGCCGAAGCCACCCTGACCGGCCGCCTGACGGGTAATCACGCCCGGCCAGCTGCCGTGGCACACGATCGGCGTCGGGTCAGCCGCATGGCGCAGATAGACCAGCACGCAGTGAAACTGCGCCTGGCGTTTGTCGTCCGGAACGTCCTGCAGGGCATCCAGCAGCTTTTCCAGATTCTGCTGGTCACTGGCGTCTTCACCGCTGTAACGTGCCGAATAGATCCCCGGCGCGCCGCCCAGGGCATCGACTGCAATACCGGAGTCGTCAGCAATCGCCGGTAAGCCGGTGATCTGAGCGGCATGGCGGGCTTTCAGTATCGCGTTTTCGATAAAGGTCAGCCCGGTTTCCTCGGCGGAATCCACGCCCAGCTCGGTTTGAGCGACGATATCCAGACCAAAATCTTCCAGCAGCGAGGCCAGCTCGCGGACCTTCCCGGCGTTACCGGTGGCGAGAACAACTTTTTGCATCATTAATCCTGTTTATTCTGTCAGCGCCGCGACCGCGGTCGGGATCTGTTGCGGGTTGATGATTTTTATCTGTTTATGGCGGCCAAGCTCCCCTTTTTCAAGAAGTACCTGGCTTTTCGCGACACGAAACTGTTTGGCGAGGAATTTAACCAGATGAGCGTTAGCCTGGCCATCAACGGGTGGTGCGGTAATGGCGACTTTGAGTTCGTCGCCATGTAACCCAACAATGCTATCACGGCTGGCCTTGGGCTGAATATACAGCCGCAACACCAGCCCGTCAGCGCAGAGTTCGACGGCACTCATAGCGCCATCCATAACCCCGGAAGCAGAACGTTGCCGGTTGCCTGCAGCAGTTCAGCGACGCCCATATTGACAACGTACAGCAGCAGAACCAGTACCATCGGCGAGAAGTCGATGCCGCCCATCGATGGCAACATTTTGCGAATTGGGCGCAGCAATGGGTCAGCCAACTGCATCAATACAAACTCCACCGGGCTGCGGCCCTGGCTCACCCAGCTCATGATCGCCATCAGCAACAGCACCCAGAAAATCAGCAGGCCGATGGTTTTAAGCAGAATCAGCAGCGCGGAGATCCAGATTATCGGCTGGAAGGTGACCACCATAAACAGCACGATGGCTTTCACCACGCAGAGAATAAATGCGATCAGCAGCGATGAGCTGTCGATGGGACCCATCGCCGGGATAATGCGGCGCAGCGGCCCGACGACAGGCTGGGTGACCTTAACGATAAACTGCGAAAAGGGATTGTAAAAGTCGCAGCGTGCCCACTGCATCCAGACGCGTAGCAACATAATCATTGTGTAAAGCTCAATGACGGTTGCCAGCAGGAAAGTCAACGTCTTCATGGCGTTCCTCAGATTCCTTAATTATTGCTATAGTCGCGCGCACCGAAAATTGCGGTACCGATGCGCACCATGGTGCTTCCCGCCGCGATTGCGGCTTCCATATCGTCCGACATGCCCAGAGATAATGTATCGACCGTAGGGTATTGCGTTTTCAATCGCGCAAATGCTACCGCCATTTGTTGGGCCACGGCAAACTGCCTTACATATTCTGACTCTGGTGCCGGAATTGCCATCAGCCCGCGTAGCTGCAGGTTTGGCAGCACGGCAATCTCTGCCGCCAGGGCATCCAGCGCGTCCGGAAGAATGCCAGATTTGCTCTGCTCGTCGCTAATATTTATTTGAATCAATACATTCAGCGGCGGCAGGTGCGAAGGGCGTTGTTCACTTAATCGCGTGGCGATTTTCAGACGATCGACGGTGTGGCACCAGTCAAAATGTTCCGCCACCAGACGACTTTTGTTGGACTGTAATGGCCCAATAAAGTGCCATTGCAGATGGCTGGCTCCGGCCTGTTGGAAGTGGCGAATTTTCTCCACTCCTTCCTGAACATAGTTTTCACCAAAGGCCACCTGGCCTGCTGCCATCGCCTCTTCAATCGCGCTCGCAGGTTTTGTTTTACTCACTGCAAGCAACATCACTTCTGCTGGATCGCGGCCGCAACGTGCGGCAGCGTCTGAGATTTTGTCCCGGACCTGTGCCAGGTTATGCGCAATATCGTTCATATTCCGAGGATGAGTTATGGAGCTGGAAGAAATTGTGGCCCTTAGTGTAAAGCATAACGTCTCCGATCTACACCTGTGCAATGCGTCACCACCCCGCTGGCGGCGCCAGGGAAAACTGGAACCCGCGCCATTTCATACGCCGGATATCGTGCAGCTGCTTCATGAGCGGCTCAACGATAAGCAGCGCGTGCACTGGCAGGTCAACGGACAGGTCGACTTTGCGTTAACGCTGGCCAGCGGACCACGGCTGCGCGCCAGCGCTTTTTGCCATACCCGTGGCGTATCGCTGGCGCTGCGCCTGCTGCCGGAAAGCTGTCCTCTGCTCCCCGCGCTTCGGGTCCCGGATGCGCTGACGGAACTGCTGAATGAAGAGAGCGGTTTGATTCTGGTGACCGGCGCCACCGGCAGCGGGAAGTCCACCACGCTGGCGGCGATGGTTCATCACCTTAATCAGCAGCGTGATGGCCATATTCTGACCCTCGAAGATCCGGTGGAGTTTATACACCGCAGCGAGCGGTGCCTGGTGCAGCAACGAGAAATCGGACGTGACTGCCCCTCCTTTACTTCCGCTCTGCGGGTAGCGCTGCGCCAGGATCCCGACGTTATTTTGCTGGGGGAGCTGCGCGACAGCGAAACTATTCGTCTGGCATTGACCGCCGCAGAGACCGGCCATCTGGTGATGGCGACGTTGCATACCCGTGGTGCGGCGCAGGCCGTCGAGCGCCTGGTTGATGTTTTTCCTGCACAGGAGAAAGAGCAGGTCCGCAGCCAGCTGGCGGGAAGCCTATGTGCCGTCCTTGCCCAGAAATTGTTACCTACTGTGTCAGGCGACAGAATTGCGCTATACGAGCTTTTGGTGAATACCCAGGCGGTGGCAAATTTGATCCGTGAAGGGAAAACTCACCAACTGCCTGGCGTGATGCAAACCGGGCAGCAAACCGGAATGCAGACTTTTACTCAAAGTTTTCAACAGCGTGCGGCATCCGGTCTGTTATAAGCGTTTGTTTATCATTCAGTTGTCATGCCAGTTGAGTGTTACCGCAATGTTTTATTAATGTTTGCGGCTATTGTATTTGAATATTACTCAGCGTAAATGACCAGGCCAAATGAATGATGATAGTCATGCTCGTAGTGCATTGTTCTCTCATATTCAGGAAAAAAATAAGATTATCTTTTGACACTTTTCGTAGGTTCGACTTATGCTGTTTGTGGGAATAGGACTTTTCCCATGAAATATTGTTTTAATTTGTAAATTTATTAATTTTTTGTAATTTTAAGTTTAATTAACTTAACCGCCAAGATGGTGGGTTGCTTGCTAAGGAGAGTTTTAAGTGATTAATTTATCAGGTAATTATTCTGGTTCTCGTCAGGTTGTTTTTATTACCCATCCGTCAATTCAGAGTAAGGCATTTGCCTCGTATCTGACAGATTCATTGTCGGTTATGGTGACGATTCATAATATCAATAAGCCGCTGACTCAGCGTTTGCCGAAAGAGGCTGTAATATTGTTTGATATTGCCGTGTCTAATAAAAAGCTGAATGGCCTGTGGCGGGATATTATTCGATCTTATGCTGACAGCCCGCGTTTACTGATTATCAACAGCGCGCAAAAATATGAACTCTATGAAATGGCGCAGTGGCCGGCATTGTACGGTGTCTTCCGCCATGACGATGATGAATCGCGCTTAATTGAGGGCGTTAAGGCCGTACTAAATGGCGAACAGACGGCTGAATTGAGCGTGATGCACCCGGCGATGTATGCCGCGGATCATGCATCGATCCCTGCGGAGAGCTCGCCGTTGACCGAGCGTGAGTGCGAAATTCTGAATGAGCTACGCTGTGGCGCCACCAATATGGACATTGCCCGGGCATTGTTCATCAGCGAAAACACCGTACGTACGCATCTGTACAACGTTTTCCGTAAGCTGAGCGTGAAAAACCGTACCCAGGCCGTCAGCTGGGCAAATGAACATTTGCGTCACTAAGGTGTTCGAACGGTCACAGGAAGCGATGGCGCCAGGCAATGTGCAGAAAAAGGCGCCATCCGCCCCGGGGTGATTCAGAAACCTTGCTCGAAGTAGCTTTCGAGGATAATCACCGCAGAGGCCGAATCAATACTGCCTTTGTTCAGGGCGCGGAATCCGCCGTGCTCGAAGAGCCCGGCACGGGCTTCCACGGTGCTCAGGCGTTCGTCGTGTAAGGTGATTTTCACCCCAAAACGGCCATGAATTTTATTGGCAAAATTACGTGCCCGCGCGGTCAGTGGCTGCTCGGTGCCGTCCATATTGAGCGGCAGCCCAACGATAACGGCCTCTGGTTGCCACTCTTTAAGCAGTTTTTCGATCAGGTTCCAGTCCGGTTTGCCGTCCTGTGCTTTCAGGGCCGGAAGAGGGCGGGCAGTCCCGGTAATTCGCTGACCGACGGCGACGCCGATGCTTTTGGTGCCGAAATCAAAACCCAGTAATGTTCCGCTCATTATGCGTGCCCCGCTACGCCAGACATCGTCACAATATCGATACCAATCAGCTTAGCCGCGTCGCGCCAGCGGTCGGCAATCGGGGTTTTAAACAAAATATTCTGATCAGCCGGGGCCGTCAGCCAGGCATTATCCAGAATCTCCTGCTCAAGCTGTCCTTTCTCCCAGGAGGAATACCCGAGGGCGACCAGCACGTTGTCTGGCTGCTTATCCGTACCGAGTGTTTCCAGCACGTCACGGGAAGTGGTAATCACCGTGTTATCGGAAATGCGAATGCTGGAAGAAAAATCAGACGGTGGTGAGTGCAGAATAAAACCGCGATCTTCTGCCAGAGGGCCACCAAGCATCACCGGCTTATCCAGGCGAATATCCGGGTTACGCGGCTCAGCGACAATCTTTAACTTCTCCAGAATTCCGTCAATCTGCAGATTTTCCAGCGGCTTATTGATGATAATCCCCATGGCGCCATCCTCGTTATATTCGCAGATATAGACCACGGAGCGGCGGAACATAGGATCCTGAAGAGCAGGCATGGCAATCAGAAAGTGATGCTGTAAATTCATTGTCAGAGGTTCTGTTCCTGGTTCAAAAAGCAGCATCCAGTATGCGGGTAAACCCTGGACCTGTCGATTCAACTTTATCTTTCAGCCGACAGATGCGTTGATTTCCTCGCTCGAACCGGTCACATAGTAAACTATGCTCCCGGTCTCTCGCTGCGTCATCGCCTTCCTGTCAGCTGAAATCTTTCGTTGAATCTGGCGATTATCTTTCAGCCGACAGATGCGTTGATTTCCTCGCTCGAACTGGTCACATAGTAAACTATGCTCCCGGTCTCTCGCTGCGTCATCGCCTTCCTGTCAGCTGAAATCTTTCGTTGAATCTGGCGATTATCTTTCAGCCGACAGATGCGTTGATTTCCTCGCTCGAACCGGTCACATAGTAAACTATGCTCCCGGTCTCTCGCTGCGTCATCGCCTTCCTGTCAGCTGAAATCTTTCGTTGAATCTGGCGATTATCTTTCAGCCGACAGATGCGTTGATTTCCTCGCTCGAACCGGTCACATAGTAAACTATGCTCCCGGTCTCTCGCTGCGTCATCGCCTTTCTGTCAGCTGAAATCTTTCGTTGAATCTGGCGATCTTACAGGCTACAGATATGGACATATAGCCTGAAATTCCCTATTTGCCGAGGCGCTTTTCGATAGCGTCCATCAGCATACCGGTGATGGAGATCGGGAAGGCGGCTTCGATTTCACGCACGCAGGTCGGGCTGGTCACGTTAATTTCCGTCAGGCGATCGCCGATGATATCCAGGCCGACGAAAATCAAACCTTTGGCCTTCAGCGTCGGGCCGACACGGCGGGCAATAGCCCAGTCGCTCTCGCTTAACGGACGCGCTTCACCGCGACCGCCGGCGGCCAGGTTGCCGCGGGTTTCACCACCCTGCGGGATACGCGCCAGGCAGTAAGGAACCGGCTCGCCGTCAACAACCAGCACGCGCTTATCACCCTCTTTGATTGCCGGCAGATAATTCTGCGCCATGCAATAACGGCTACCCAGCTCCGTCAGCGTTTCCGCAATGACCGGCAGGTTAGGATCGCCCTCTTTCACGCGGAAAATGGAGGTGCCGCCCATCCCGTCCAGCGGTTTAAGAATAATATCGCCGTGTTTGTCCCAGAAGGCTTTCAACTGGGCCTTATTGCGGGTCACCAGGGTTTCCGGCGTCAGGTCGGCGAACCAGGCGGTGAACAGTTTCTCGTTACAATCGCGCAGGCTCTGTGGCTTGTTGACGATCAGCGTCCCTTTATCTTCGGCGCGCTCCAGAATGTAGGTGGCGTAAATAAACTCGGTATCGAACGGCGGATCCTTGCGCATCAGAATGACGTCGAGGTCCGCCAGCGGCAGATCCTGCTCGCCGGTGAAGTCGTACCACTTATCGTAATTCTGCTCCACGCTCAGCGTACGCGTGCGTGCGCGCGCTTCACCGTTGATTAAGTACAGGTCGTTCATCTCCATATAATGGAGTTCATAGCCGCGACGCTGCGCTTCCAGCAACATGGCGAAGCTGGTGTCTTTCTTGATGTTGATGGTTGCGATGGGGTCCATCACGATGCCGAGCTTGATCATTGTTATTCTCCGTTAACGCTTCAACCTAAGTCGCCAAAACGCACCTGCAGGGCGGTGATGGCAGTGAGCGCAGTTGTCTCTGTACGCAGAACGCGCGGTCCCAACAGAATATCAGTAAACTGGTAGCGAGCGGTCATCGCGATCTCTTCCGCCGACAGACCACCTTCCGGCCCAATCAGCAAACGAACGCGCTCGACCGGCAGCGGCAGCGTGTTAATACTGGCGCTGGCACGCGGGTGCAGGTTGAGCTTCAGGCTATCATCCTGCTCGGCACACCAGGCTTCCAGCTGCATCGCCGGGCGAATCTCCGGCACCACGTTGCGGCCGCTCTGCTCACAGGCGGCAATGGCAATTTTTTGCCATTGTTGGATCTTTTTCTGCAAACGTTCGGCATCCAGTTTAACGCCGCAGCGCTCGGAAAACAGTGGCGTTATGAGGCTTACACCGAGTTCAATCGATTTTTGAATGGTGAATTCCATCTTTTCGCCGCGCGACATCACCTGGCCGAGGTGGATATGCAGCGGTGACTCGCGATCGTCGGTCTCAGCGCTGAGCACCTCAACCAACACGTTTTTTTTGCCCGCTTCAGCTATTACCGCGTTGAACACCTGATTGCTGCCGTCAAAAAGCTGAATCTCCTGGCCTTTACCCATACGTAATACGCGACCAACGTGGTTGGCGGCATCATCAGAAAGGGCGATTTGGCTACCTACCGTAATAGGCTCCGGGTGGTGGATGCGAGGGATGCGCATGCTTGATATTCCGTTCTACGCGCAGGCTCACCGTTGCCGAAAGGCCGGAGGATGAACCTGCAAATTAACAATTGTCGCTAGTGTAGGTTAGCTCTTTTGCGCCTGGCAAGCTTGCTGGACATATGGATTGTGGTTGCCCTGAACTTTAGCGATACGTTCGTCGCGTTCGCACTCCCAGGAGGTCACCGGATACATCTTATCCCAGGCGGTAAACAGCTGGGTTTGCTGACGCGAGAGAGTCAGCTGATAGGTATCACGCATATAGAAGTAGGTGCGGGCGATAGCACCACGAGCGCGGGCTGGTGGCTCGGCAACTTTGTCTTTGAAATCGACTTTCATGGCGCACTGGCCGTACTGGCCTTCGCCGCCGTTCCATTGACCATACATAAAGTTTGCACGATCGCCGTTCACCTCACCGACCGCCGGCTGCAGGTTGTGCATATCGCTTTCTATTTTGCGATACACCGGGTCTTTGGCGCAGTTTTTACGCCCGCCATCCTGCCAGCACTGGCGCTGATGGCCAAACTGCCACGCGGGGACAACGTGCTCCCACTCTACCCGGCTGGCGCGGTTTTCATTTTTACGCACTTTATAACCGCAAGACTCCAGATCGATAACACCTTTTTTCCCCTGCCAGTTAATTTTACAGCCGCAGTAAAAATCACCGGGCGCGTCGGCATTCACTTTCACACCGGCGGATTTGGCCTGAGAAAAACTGTTGATTCCTTCGGCCGCAACCTGGCCACTGAACGCCGCGGTCAATAACGCCGCGGCAATAACATCAATACGGGACATCGTAAACTCCGTGTCAAAACGAGCCCGCAACGTAGCGAATGCGATTGTCAGATGCAATCAGCCAGATCAGAAAATTTCCAGTTATACCCGATATTTACTCTTCAGCGACCAGCAGATCGCCGCAGCGCACGCAGCGGTAGGTCGCTTCGCCCCGTACCACTCTATTGTGGCGGCGAACGGTGAGCTGATGCTGTTGGCACTGACAGCGATAGGGGAAGGTGTTCTGACGAACGGAGTCGAGTTCGAATCGATGGGTGCGTTTGGCTTCGACGCCCAGGACGCTTTCCATCATCCATTTCCACTCTTTCCCGTGTGGCGCCACGCGGCCGAAGTGTTTCCACGTCAGCAGATGTGCCAGCTCATGGGGCACTACCTCGTCAATAAAGTCCTGTTGGTTTTCCAGTAGCAGCACCGGGTTGAGGCGAATTTCGTTTTTTTCCAGCCAGGCGGTGCCGGCGGAGGTTCCGCGCTGCTGATAGACCAGCGTTGGTTCTGGGTACTGGCGGCCCAGTTTGAGGTTCGCCTGGGCAAGTTTTTCCCGCAGGCTGCGCATGACGGCCTGTTGAATGGCGATGGGGATGCGGGGTGTTTTCATAGCGCCAGAGGATAGTGCGCTGTGGCGGGGAGAGCAAGGGAAAGACGCTTCCTCCCGGGGGAGGGAGGAAGCGTAGAAGGTTAGTTGCGAGCGCCGATTTCGCGCAGCTTACGCCCGCTCATCAGGTTACGTTCGATGTGCTCCAGCGAAACGCTTTTGGTTTCCGGGATAAGCCACAGTGTCACGAAAATAAACAGCACGTTCAGACCACCGTAAACCCAGAAGGTGTTCGCGCTGCCCAGCGAGTTAAGCATGGTCAGGAAGGTCGCACCGACGATCATATTGGCAATCCAGTTGGTCGCCGTTGAACAGGTGATACCGAAATCGCGGCCTTTCAGCGGCTGAATTTCAGAGCACAGCACCCAGATCAGCGGACCGGCGCTCATGGCGAAGCCAACGATAAACATCAGCAGCATCAGCACGGAGAAGTACTGTGCAGCCGCAGAGTGGATCCCGATGTGCATCATTGAGCCCAGCACGCCCATACCGACGGCCATCACGATAAAGCCGAGGATCAGCGTTGGCTTACGGCCCCAGCGGTCAACCAGCCCGATGGCGATAAAGGTCGCCAGCACGTTGGTCAGACCGACGATCACGGTCCCCCACATCTGTTCGGTGGTGTTTGCATAGCCTGCCAGTTCAAAAATTTTCGGCGCGTAATACATGATGACGTTCATACCGGTGAACTGTTGCATCACCTGCAACAGAACGCCAAGGAACACTGCGCGGCGGAAGTTACTGTTTTCTTTGAATAACGCCCAGCCAGACTGTTTGATCTTCAGGCTTTCACGAATTTCATCCAGCTCGCGTTTGGCTTCGGCGCTGGTATCACGCAAACGCAACAGTACGCGTTCGGCATCCACGAAACGGCGTTTGGCGGCAAACCAGCGCGGGCTGTCCGGCAGGAAAATCACGCCAACCAGCAGCAGAATCGCCGGGATGATAATCACGCCCAGCATCCAGCGCCATGCGCCGCTGTAGCTGAAGGCGGTGTCCGACAGGTAGGCGCCGAGGATCCCGATGGTGATCATCAGCTGATACATCGAAATCATACTGCCGCGGATTTTTTCCGGGGCGATTTCAGACAGGTACAGCGGTGCGGTATATGAGGCGACACCAACCGCCAGGCCAAGCAGCACGCGGGAAATAAGCAAGACTTCCACGTTCGGCGCTGCCGCTGAGAACAGCGAACCGGCAACGAACAGGATAGCGCCGATCATCAGGCTTTTTTTACGGCCGAGGCGGAAGGAGAGCCAGCCGCTGCCCACGGCACCGACGGCGGCACCGAACATCATGGAACTCACTACCCATTCCTGAGTGTGAGCGCTTATCTGGAACTCGTTGGCAATAAAAGGTAAGGCACCCGCAATGACACCGATATCGAGGCCGAAAAGCAGGCCTGCCAGCGCGGCGAGGAAACAGACAAAGAACGTCATCGTTTTGTTCGAGCGCCCTTGTTTTTTGTTGTCAGGCATAACGCCCTCCAGTTGAGTTATTGATTCTGTCGTTGGTTAGAGTAGGGGAGTCGATGACAAAAAAACGTGATAGCAATCACGACTGTGTAAACGGTTACACAAGGGTAAAGAAATGTAATCTGTTAAATATTATTAAATTCAAATAGATATATGATTATAAAGCTGGCTTAAAAAAGCGATAATCAGACAATGCTGAAACATTATGCAACATAGTGAAAAGTTGTTTCACTAACCGATAATCGCGGGTAAAGAGTGGCGTTTATGCTCATGTAATCGCTTTCATTTAGTGGCCGAAGGGAAATTAGCGTAGCGGCAGAAAACGGCACAGGGCGCTGGAAAAGCGAGGAAAGGCGGGGAAAGGACGCAATAAAAAGGCCAGCACGAGGCTGGCCTGTTCAGTAGCAAAGCGGCGGGATTATTTCAGACCGGCAGCTTCACGCAGCAGTGCGGCTTTGTCGGTTTTTTCCCATGGGAAATGTTCGCGACCAAAGTGACCGTATGCGGCAGTTTCTTTGTAGATCGGGTGCAGCAGGTCCAGCATCTGGATCAGGCCGTATGGACGCAGGTCGAAGAATTCACGCACCAGCAGAGTCAGCTGCTCAGAGGCGATTTTCTCGGTACCGAAGGTCTCTACCATGATCGAGGTGGGTTCAGCCACGCCGATGGCGTAGGAAACCTGAATCTCACAACGGTCAGCCAGGCCAGCAGCAACGATGTTTTTCGCCACATAACGGGCTGCGTATGCCGCGGAACGGTCAACTTTAGATGGATCTTTACCGGAGAACGCGCCGCCGCCGTGACGAGCCATGCCGCCGTAGGTATCTACGATAATTTTACGACCGGTCAGGCCGCAGTCGCCCATCGGGCCGCCGATAACAAAGCGTCCGGTTGGGTTAATGAAGAATTTGGTGGCGCTGCTCAGCCATTCGGTCGGCAGAACTGGCTTGATGATCTCTTCCATCACCGCTTCCTGCAGTGATTTCTGATCGATATCTTCGGCGTGCTGAGTAGACAGAACGACCGCGTCGATGCCGACGATTTTGCCGTCATCGTACTGGAAGGTCACCTGGCTTTTCGCATCCGGGCGCAGCCACGGCAGCGTGCCGTTTTTACGCACTTCAGCCTGACGCTGCACCAGACGGTGCGCATAGGTGATCGGCGCTGGCATCAGCACGTCGGTTTCGTTGGTGGCATAGCCAAACATCAGGCCCTGGTCACCGGCGCCTTGTTCCAGCGGATCGGCACGGTCAACGCCCTGGTTGATATCAGGGGACTGTTTGCCGATGGCGCTCAGCACGGCACAGGAATTGGCATCAAAGCCCATATCGGAATGCACATAGCCAATTTCACGAACCGTGTTACGGGTAATCTCTTCGATATCAACCCACGCGCTGGTGGTGATTTCACCACCCACCAGCACCATGCCAGTTTTGACATAAGTTTCACATGCGACGCGCGCTTTCGGATCCTGTTCGAGGATCGCATCTAACACTGCATCGGAGATTTGGTCAGCAATTTTGTCTGGATGCCCTTCTGATACGGACTCGGACGTAAATAGGTGTTTTGCCATGTTTTATTTTACCTGTGGAGTATTCGTGTAGCTCATACTGTTGTGTGGATTAGCTTCGGCGGATGATTCTACCAAAACTTGCAGGTAGTGACACGAGCAGTCTGAGTGTTAATCAGTATAGACGGATTAACTTCTGGATGGCTATTTTAGGTCAGATCTTAATCCCATTTCCAGCCTTTTTTGATGTGCTTCGCATTTGTGAAAAAAGGCAGGTGGCAATTTTTCCTGCCAATCATCGGCATGCGCATATTTTTATTTTGCTTTTTACCCCGCTTCTCGGTATAAAACGCCGCGCGCGGCTCATTAAAAAAGCGCACGAAAAGCATCTCGTGACGCCACTTCCAGCCGGGTTAAGCAGTCTGTATATACAGAACTCTGCGACGACGTCTTCCGACGTTGTTGCGGTATGTCTAGCTTTGGCTTGTCGCTGGCCCGCTTCGGGGCAGTGTGGAGGTGATACCAGATAATGAACCCACGTTTTTCACTTGATTCGTCGCGTCGTTCTGTCGCGCGTCAATTACCCGCAATCAGCATCTCTCTCATGCAAACCAGCCGATGTGCTTCCCGTCTCGGCGCTTCTCAGGATTCCAGGGCCGGCAGGCTATCTGAAAACTGAACAAGGGCTCTCTTGCTATCGCTATCGCAAGGGTTTTCTCGTGGTTTCTCCGGACTGTCATATAAGGTTCGGGTATGTGTTTTACTATGATATGAATAAGAAACCGGTCGCGCAGTCGCAAAACCAGCACTATCTGCTGGGGTTTAGGACTGTTCATGGGTTGTTATCGCGTCTTTGGACTGCGATAGTAGTTGACTGTTTTATACCCGTTGTCGGTCGTGCTGTCGGGCAGCCTGCCTGCGCCACAACGCCGCCAGGGTATACACTTTTTAGAGAATTCGAGGTTCGCGATGTCTGACGACATGTCTTTAGTTTCGCCTTCGTCAGCAGGCGAACACGGTGTACTACGTTCCATGCAGGAGGTTGCGATGAGCTCCCAGGAAGCCAGCAAAATGCTACGTACTTACAATATTGCCTGGTGGGGTAATAACTACTACGACGTTAACGAACTGGGCCATATCAGCGTTTGCCCGGATCCTGACGTCCCGGAAGCCCGCGTCGACCTTGCTGAATTAGTCAAAGCACGCGAAGCGCAGGGGCAGCGCCTGCCGGCACTGTTCTGCTTCCCACAGATTTTGCAGCACCGCCTGCGTTCGATTAACGCCGCCTTTAAGCGCGCGCGTGAATCCTATGGCTATAACGGCGACTACTTCCTGGTTTACCCGATCAAGGTCAACCAGCATCGCCGCGTTATTGAGTCGCTGATCCACTCCGGCGAGCCGCTGGGACTGGAAGCCGGTTCCAAAGCGGAGCTGATGGCGGTACTGGCCCACGCGGGGATGACTCGTAGCGTGATCGTCTGTAACGGTTATAAAGACCGTGAATACATTCGCCTGGCGCTGGTGGGTGAAAAGATGGGCCACAAGGTCTATCTGGTCATCGAAAAAATGTCGGAAATCGCGATCGTGCTGGAAGAAGCCGCGCGCCTGAACGTCGTTCCGCGCCTGGGTGTGCGCGCACGTCTGGCGTCGCAGGGTTCCGGCAAATGGCAGTCTTCCGGCGGTGAAAAATCGAAGTTCGGCCTGGCAGCCACCCAGGTGCTACAGCTGGTTGAGATTCTGCGGGCGGCGGGACATCTCGAAAGCCTGCAGCTGCTGCACTTCCACCTCGGCTCGCAGATGGCCAACATTCGCGATATCGCCACCGGCGTGCGCGAGTCGGCTCGTTTCTACGTCGAGCTGCATAAGCTGGGCGTGAATATTCAGTGCTTTGACGTCGGCGGCGGCCTCGGCGTTGACTATGAAGGGACCCGTTCGCAGTCCGACTGCTCGGTGAACTACGGCCTGAACGAATATGCCAACAACATTATCTGGGCGATTGGCGATGCCTGCGAAGAGAACGGTCTGCCGCACCCGACGGTGATTACCGAGTCCGGGCGCGCGGTGACGGCGCACCACACCGTGCTGGTTTCCAACATCATCGGCGTTGAGCGCAACGAATACACCGAAGCGACCCCGCCGGCGCAGGACGCGGCGCGTCCGCTGCAAAGCATGTGGGAAACCTGGCAGGAGATGCACGAGACTGGCAACCGCCGCTCGCTGCGCGAATGGCTGCACGACAGCCAGATGGATCTGCACGATATCCACATCGGCTACTCGTCCGGCACCTTTAACCTGCAGGAACGCGCCTGGGCAGAGCAGCTGTATCTGAACATGTGCCATGAGGTTCAGAAGCAGCTCGACCCGAGCAACCGCGCGCATCGTCCGATTATCGACGAGCTGCAGGAACGTATGGCGGATAAAATTTACGTCAACTTCTCGCTGTTCCAGTCGATGCCGGATGCCTGGGGTATCGATCAGCTGTTCCCGGTCATGCCGCTGGAAGGGCTGAACATGGTTCCTGAACGCCGTGCGGTGCTGCTGGATATCACCTGCGACTCCGATGGCGCCATTGACCACTATGTCGATGGCGACGGCATTGCCACCACCATGCCGATGCCGGAATACGATCCTGAGAACCCGCCGATGCTGGGCTTCTTCATGGTCGGTGCGTACCAGGAAATCCTCGGCAACATGCACAACCTGTTCGGTGATACCGAAGCGGTAGACGTGTTTGTGTTCCCTGACGGCAGCGTCGAAGTGGAGCTGTCCGACGAAGGGGATACCGTGGCGGATATGCTGCAATATGTGCAGCTGGATCCCAACACACTGCTGACCCAGTTCCGCGACCAGGTGAAAAACTCCGGTCTGGACGAGGCGCTACAGGTGCAGTTCCTCGAAGAGTTCGAAGCCGGTCTTTACGGGTACACCTACCTGGAAGACGAATAATGTTTTACGGGCCCTCTCTGCAGTCGAGGGAGGGCACCCGGTCACACAACTGTGATGCCGACTTGAACCCGTACGCATTAACGGCGATAATTCGCACTAACAAGCAGTCCCCTATTCAAACCCTTCCTCGTCGGGCCTAACGACGCGGAAGGGTTTTTTTATATCTGTCATCGACGGTAAAAAGAGGTCATTCTCATGAGCACCTTAGGTCATCAATACGATAACTCCCTGGTATCTAACGCGTTTGGTTTTTTACGTCTGCCGCTGAATTTCCAGCCGTACGACAGCGATGCGGATTGGGTTATTACCGGCGTTCCTTTTGATGCGGCAACTTCCGGTCGTGCGGGCGGACGTCACGGTCCTGCGGCGATCCGTCAGGTATCTACCAACCTCGCCTGGGAAGGCAACCGCTTCCCGTGGAACTTCGACATGCGTGAACGTCTGAACGTGGTTGACTGTGGCGATCTGGTCTACGCCTTTGGCGATGCGCGCGACATGAGCGAACGTTTACAGGCCCATGCGGAAAAACTGCTGGCAGCCGGTAAACGGATGCTCTCTTTCGGCGGCGACCACTTTGTCACCCTGCCGCTGCTGCGTGCTCACGCGAAGCACTTTGGCAAAATGGCGCTGGTGCACTTTGATGCGCACACCGACACCTACGCTAACGGCTGTGAATTTGACCACGGCACCATGTTCTTCACCGCGCCGAAAGAAGGCCTGATCGATCCGAATCACTCGGTGCAGATCGGCATTCGTACCGAGTTCGACAAAGATAACGGCTTTACCGTGCTTGACGCTTGTCAGGTCAACGATCGTTCCGTTGACGACATCATCGCGCAGGTGAAACAGATCGTTGGCGACATGCCGGTGTATCTGACGTTTGATATTGACGCACTGGATCCGGCATTTGCTCCGGGTACCGGTACGCCGGTGATCGGTGGGCTGACCTCCGACCGCGCGATCAAACTGGTGCGCGGTCTGAAGGATCTGAACATCGTCGGGATGGACGTGGTGGAAGTTGCGCCGTCTTACGATCAGTCCGAGATTACTGCTCTGGCCGCGGCGACGCTGGCGCTGGAGATGCTGTACATTCAGGCGGCGAAAAAAGGCGAATAAGCCTCAGACCTGCACGGCTGCTGCGCGACGCATGCGCAGCAGCAATATCCCTCCGGCAAGCAGCGTTATCACCTGCGAGGCCACCAGCACCGAAAAACCTGAGCTCACCGATCCTACCGACTTCATCACCATCCCCATCAGCAGCGGAATAAACGCCGCACAGAGATTACCAATCCCATTAATAATACCGTAGGCACTGCCCACCGCCTGTGGCGATGCATGATGCTGGACCACCGCCGGGATCGCCGCGCCCTGCAGCCCCCAGAAGATATTGGCCGACAGCATAAACAGCGCCAGCATGGCCGGCTGCTGGCTGAGCATCAGCGCCAGCACCGATCCGGCGGTGAGAAAACCGCCAACGACAAACAGCAGCGGTGCCTGCTCCGGGCGCATCTTATCGAGCAGCACGCCGCCGAGAAATTTCGAACCGAGGCTGAGCAAAAAAGGGATCGCGGCCAGAAACCCGGTCGCCTGAAGGGAGAAGTGATGCTCATCGCGCAGCCAGGCTGGCAGCCAGGCGCTGCTGCCCCACAGGTAGCTGAGGGTGGCTATTTCGACCAGCAGGATCCAGCCGAGCAGCGGCGTACGCCATGCCAACAGAAACGTCTGGCGAAAACCGGGGCTGACGGCGTTCGCTCGGGCTGCCGGGGCAGGTAAAAAGCGCCATACCACGCCGCCACCGAGCACCAGATTCAGTAGCGCCAGGCTGTAAAACGACCCCGTCCATCCCTGGTGTTCCACCAAAAAGGTGATCAGCGGGAAGCCCAGTGCCAGCCCCAAAGAGACGCCCAGAGCGGTGACGGCATTCGGTTTGCCGATGGCCTCGGCGGCAAAGTTATCGCTGATAAAGCGCGTTTTGAGTGAAAACAGCGGGCCTTCCGCTATCCCGAGGATCAGCCGGGCAATTAACATCCCCATCAGCGAACCCAGCAGCGGCGAAATGGCGCAAACCAGCGCCCACAGGACAATACTGCCTAATAACCCCTGGCGGTAATTAAGTTTACTTTCTATCACCGGTGTTAATAACAATGCTGAAAATCCATAACCCAGCAGAAAGCCGGTCATCAGCATTCCTTGTAACATTCTGTTATCATTTAACTGGAAATGGGCGGCAAAATCAGGATTAAGAATCATCACCGAGATATTTACCCGGTCCACGTAAGAAATGATTATTAGCACCAGAAGTGCGATTGTTCCCTGCCATCTTGCGGTCATTATTATTCTTCTCTCTTGATCAGCGATAAGCGATATGGTTATTTTTAAAACTCAGTGATAGTTACGGTGTGAAAATGATTCATAGGTGAAACTCATTGTTTTAATTGAATAAATAATTGCTTTGTTTCACCAGTGAAACTTTATCACTCGCCCTGTTTATTATTTTTAATGGTCATTTTGAAAAGAAGTCAATCATCATTTTCGAAAATATCATCAACCGATTAAATTATTTGTACCTGCCGCTTTAAATATCACAATTTCATATTACAGCGATTTTTCGTGATCAATTGCACACTTAGCTCATTAAATAGCGTTTAGTTAACAAATCCTTCACATTGCCGCTTGACGAAATGTTGAACGCTTTTATATTGACCGTATTAAATAAGAAACAGAGTTTCATATATGAAACAAGAGCCTGGAGGATCGTGATGAGCTGGATAGGCGTATGTGACGCAGAGCAAGTACAGGAAGATTTCCCTTTTAGCGGCAACATCGACGGTAAAGAGATCGGTATTTATCTGATTGAGGGTGAGTACTACGCGCTGGAGGACGTCTGTCCCCATGCCTATGCGTTGTTAAGCCAGGGTTTTGTGGAAGATGGCAAGGTTGAATGCCCGCTGCATGAAGCGGTATTCGACGTCAAAACCGGCCAGTGTCTGCATGGTCCGGGGGGCCGTAACCTCAATCGTTACCCGGTGCGGGTATTCGACAATCAGATCCAGATTACGTTTATCGAGGAGAGTGTGGCATGAGCGAAATCCTGAACTTCAACCCGGCGCTGCCGGAGAGCCGCCAGTTTACGCCGCCTGCAGAAGGTGGGAACGGCAATATTCATAAGCCAGGCGACTATCACAACCTTATCTGGCAAACCCGTAGCCGCGTCCCGGAAAACTGGGAGCTACAGCTTATTGCCACCCTCGAAACGCTGTTCGAGCAGGGCGCAGAAAGCCTGAGCGAGCTGGTCAATGGGCTGAACGCCCTGAAAATGCACGACCAGCAGGGTGAACCCTGGAGCGAGGCTAGCTTCCAGGCCTTTTTACAGGTCAACGGATACTGAGGATACGGCGATGACGACAACGGTACAGAACTATCTCGATAAAGGGTTACGCGGCCTGTGGTATCCGGTGCTGGCGAGCTGGGAAGTGCAATCCGCTCCGGTGGGGATTACCCGTCTTGGCGAACAAATTGTGGTGTGGCGTAACAAAGACGGTCAGCTGCAGGCGCTGGAAGACCGCTGTCCACATCGTGGCGCCCGCCTGTCGATGGGCTGGAACCTCGGCGATCGGATTGCCTGCTGGTATCACGGTGTCGAAGTGGCCGGCAACGGCGAAGTGAAAGATGTGCCAGCAGTCGATAAGTGTCCGCTGGTGGGTCAGCAGTGTGTACGCAGCTACAACGTCCAGGAAGCGCACGGGGCGATATTCCTGTGGTTTGGCGCCACCGCCGACCAGCAGCCCGAGGAACTGAGCTTCCCGCAGGAGCTGGCCGACAGCGATAAGTACAGTAACTTCCTCTGTACCGCGGCCTGGAAATGCAACTATCAGTACGCGCTGGAAAACGTGATGGACCCGATGCACGGCACCTATCTGCACTCCTCATCGCACTCGATGGCGGAAGGTGAACGCAAAGCCGAAATGGTGCTCCAGCCAACGAAAACCGGCTTTATCTTTGAGAAAAAAGGCCAAAGCGGCGTCAACTTTGATTGGGTTGAACTGGGTAACAGCGGTGCCTACTGGATGCGCCTGTCGATCCCATACAAAAAGCGCTTTGGGCCGGGCGGGCACTTCTGGATCGTCGGCATGGTGGTGCCGGAAGATAATGACAACTGCCGGGTCTTTTTCTGGCGTATTCGCGGTGTGCAGGGCTGGCAGCGCGATCTGTGGCGCTTTATGTACCGCAACCGCCTGGAAAAACTGCACTGGGAAGTACTGGAACAGGATCGCGTGGTGCTCGAGAGCCTGGCGCCGAACGCCCGCGATCACGAATACCTCTATCAGCATGACGTCGGCCTTTCCCGCCTGCGCCGGATGATGCAAAAAGCGGCGAAAGAGCAGTTGGCCGCCCGTGAAGCGCCACAGGGAGCCGCCTGATGAA
This sequence comes from Klebsiella sp. R390, assembly GCF_051131745.1. Lineage (NCBI taxonomy): Bacteria > Pseudomonadati > Pseudomonadota > Gammaproteobacteria > Enterobacterales > Enterobacteriaceae > Klebsiella > Klebsiella sp. R390. Next base: position 3,503,403 of record NZ_CP180445.1, read on the forward strand.
TGGCCTGTTAACCGGCAAGCGCATTGTGGTTACCGGCGCGGCGCGTGGGCTGGGTTTTCATTTTGCTCAGGCCTGCGCCGAACAGGGGGCTGAGGTCGTGATGTGCGACATCCTGCAGGGCGAGCTGGCGGAAAGCGCCCATCGGCTGCGCGAGCAGGGCTACCGTATCGAATCGCAGACCATCGATCTGGCCGATGCCCAGGCAATTACGCAGGCATTTCAGGCGATCGGCGAGCGAGGAAAGATCGACGGTCTGGTGAATAACGCGGCGATGGCCACCGGCGTCGGTGGCAAAGATATGATCGACTACGATCCCGATCTGTGGGATCGGGTGATGTCGGTGAACGTCAAAGGCACCTGGCTGGTGACCCGGGCGGCGGTACCGCTGCTGCGGGAAGGTGCGGGGATCGTAAACGTCGCCTCCGACACCGCGCTGTGGGGCGCGCCACGGCTGATGGCCTACGTTGCCAGCAAAGGCGCGGTGATTGCCATGACTCGTTCCATGGCTCGTGAGCTGGGCGAAAAGCGCATTCGTATCAACGCGATTGCCCCAGGTCTGACCCGGGTTGAAGCCACAGAATATGTCCCGGCAGAACGCCATCAGCTCTATGAAAACGGGCGCGCCCTGAGCGGCGCCCAGCAGCCGGAAGATGTTACCGGCAGCGTGGTGTGGTTGTTGAGCGACCTGTCGCGGTTTGTCACCGGGCAGCTGATTCCGGTCAACGGCGGATTTGTTTTTAACTAATGAGGCGAAGCGGTATGGCAAACGATCAGGAAGTGAAATACCTGGTGCCGGGACTGGAGCGGGGATTACAGCTGCTGCTGGCATTTGGCGAACAACATCGCGATCTGACCTTTGCCGAGCTGCATCGGCTGGTGGATATGCCGAAAGCGACCGCCTATCGCGTGGTGCAGACGCTGGAGTATATGGGATTTCTGGAACGCAACTCGCGCACCAATACCTTCTCGCTGGGGATGAATGTCCTGCGCCTTGGCTTTGAATATATTGCTTCGCTGGACGTGGCGCAGGTCGGTCAGCCGGTGATTGAGCAGCTGCGTGATACCAGTCAATGCAGCAGCCACCTGGCGATCCGCGACGGACGAGACATCATTTATATCGCCCGCGTCAGCGCCGCCGGTTCGCGTATCAATCAGGTCAGCATCGGCACCCGTCTGCCGGTTCATTGCACTTCGCTTGGCCGCATGCTGCTGACCGATATCTCACGTCATGACTTTGAACAGCTGTTTCCAGACGAGCGCCTGCCGGGCAACGCACCGGGGCAAATTCATGATCGCGAAGCGCTATGGCAGATGGTGCAGCAGGACAAAGCGCGCGGCTACGTAATTGGCGAATCCTTCTATCGTCACGGTATCTCCTCCATCGTCTACCCGGTTTACGATCGCAGCGGGCGGGTGGCGGCGGTGGTCAGTATCCTGGTGCCGTCGGATGAGATCCCGCAAAGCGATCGCGAACGGTTGCAAAACGACGTCAGCATGGCGGCGGACAAAATCTCTGGCTTTTTAGGGCACCTGTCACAGGCCAGCTAAATCAATTGTTTAACGGCAGGCGCTTGAATGCGTCGGGCATGTTTTACGCCCAAATCAGGGCGACTGAACGGTAAAGAGGCAACGAACGATGAGTGTAACCGGAATTGAAAAGCTGGAATTTGGCGTTGATGACCTGACCCACAGCGCCAAATTTATGCGTGATTTTGGCCTGAAGGGCGATGCCAGCGGCCAGCGTTTTACCACCCTGAGCGGCGCGCGGGTAGAACTCAACCCGATCGATAGCCCGGACCTGCCTGCGGCTTTTGAAGCGGGCAATACCTTGCGCCGGATGACCTGGGCGGTGGCGGATCGGGCGGCGCTGGATGCACTGCGACCGAAGCTGGCGCAGCAGCCGGCGTTTCGTGAGGTTGACGGCGCCCTGGAGTGCCAGGATCCGAACGGCATGACGCTGCGCGTGCAGGTCACGCAACAAACCGCGGTGGAGCTCAACGTTGAGGCGATCAACCAGTGGGGCGATATCCGCCGCATTGATACCCCCAGCCCGGTCTACGATCGCGCACAGCCGATCAACGTCGGCCATGTGGTGTTCTTTGTTGAAGAGCTGGCGGCGGTTGAGAGCTTCTATCGTGACGTGCTGGGGTTCCAGGTCTCAGACCGCTATATCAACCGTGCGGTATTCCTGCGCTGCGGCGCACGCGGCGGTCATCACAACCTCTTTTTATTACAGCTTCCCAACCGCAAGCGTGGCCTGAACCATGTGGCCTTTACCGTGCGTGATATTCACGAAGTGATCGGCGGCGGCATTGCGATGAACAAAAACGCGTGGAGCACCTTTATTGGTCCAGGCCGTCACCCGGTCTCTTCTGCCTATTTCTGGTACGTCAACAGCCCGACCGGCGGGGCGTTTGAGTATTACACCAACGACGATTTCCTGACGGAGAAGTGGCAGCCGCGCGAGCTTGAACACTCGCTGGTCTCCTTTACCGAATGGGCGGTTGAAGGGGGAATCGATCACGATACCCGCCGCCAGCAGAAAAAGCCGGAGGCGGTATGACCGCGCGGATCGTGATTATCGGCGGCGGCCAGGCGGGCGGCTGGGCGGCAAAAACCCTGCGTGATGAAGGCTTTGCCGGCGAAATTTGCGTGGTGGCCGAAGAGGCGTGGGATTTCTACGAGCGTCCGCCGCTGTCAAAAGCGGCGTTGCTGGAGGCCGACGCGTCGCTGCCGCGCCTGTTCAGTGAAGAGGCGCAGCAGGCGCTGAACCTCAGTTGGTATCGTCCGCTGCGCGCCGACGCCATCGACCGTGAAGACAAGACGGTGCGTCTGAGCAACGGGGAGTCGCTGGGCTACGACACGCTGCTGATCGCCACCGGCGGCCGGGCGCGTCTGCCGGGTGAGGCCTGGGCGCAGCATCCGCAGGTGTATACCTTGCGCCACTGGCAGGATGCCCAGCGCCTGAAGCAACGTCTGGCCACCACCTCGCGGCTGGCGATTGTCGGCGGCGGCTGGATAGGGTTGGAGATTGCCGCATCGGCGCGGAAAAGCGGCGTGGCGGTGACCTTGTTTGAACAGCAGCCGCTGCTGTGTATGCGCTCGGTAAGCGCGGATGTATCGCAGGAGCTTGAGCGCCTTCATCGCGAGCAGGGCGTTGATATTCGAAGCGGCTGCGGGGCGCTGGAGCTGGAAGATGACCGCGGTCTTCCGGTGATCCACTGCGACGGACAACGTGAAATCTTTGATGCGGTGGTGGTGGGAATCGGCGTGGATCTTAACCTCGAGCTGGCGCAGGAGGCGGGACTGACGGTGGATCGCGGGATCGTCGTCAACGCGCAGGGGCAAACGTCCGATCCGGCGATCTTCGCGGCCGGCGACGTCGCCCGGCACCACCAGTACGGCATATGTATTCAGTCGTGGGCCTTCGCGCAGAATCAGGCGGTGGCCACCGCCAAAGCGATGATCGATCCGCAGGCGGCCGGTTACGACGACGCGCCGTGGCTGTGGTCGGATCAATACGCCTGCAATATTCAGATCCTCGGTATCCCGCAGCCCGGCTGCCGGACGGTGGTACGCCGGGAACCGCGAGGGCCGCTGTTCTTCTCGCTTGATGCCAACGGTCGCCTGACTCAACTGGTGGCGTTTAACGACGCGCGCACCGTCAAGTTGGCAAAACGCTGGATGGCTGCGGGGCGGGATCTGTCCGCCGTACCGCTCGATGACCTGACCTTTTCGCTGATGTCGCTGCGATAAGACACGCGCACCCTTAAGGGGGAGAGATGACCACATTAGAGACAAACGCCGCGCCGGTTGAGGCAAGCGGTGAGGGCGTCTGCACGCCTGAAAAAGCCGTCCGCTGGGCAATTCCGTTGTCGCTGCTGGCCTGCGTGCTGCTGGCATTCTTCGACAAAATCAGCATCGCCGCGCTGTTTTCCGATAGCCATTTCCAGCAGGCGATGGGGATGGAGTTTGACACCACGCGGCTCGGCATCCTGATGAGCGCCTTTTTGCTGAGCTACGGCTTCTCCTCGGTGCTGCTCAGCGGCCTGGGCGACCGCATTGCGCCGCTGCGTCTGCTGACCGGCATGATGGTGGTGTGGTGCATCTTAATGGTGATGATGGGCTTTACGCATAACTACACCACCATGGTCACGCTGCGCATCCTGCTGGGGATCGCCGAAGGGCCGTTATTCCCGCTGGCGTTCGCCGTTGTCCGCCACTCTTTCCCGCAGCGGCTACAGGCGAGGGCTACGATGCTGTGGCTGCTCGGCACGCCGATCGGGGCGGCGATTGGTTTTCCGCTCTCTATTTGGCTGCTGAACACTTTTGGCTGGCAGAGCACCTTCTTCGTGATGGCGATGCTGACGCTGCCGGTGCTGATCTTTGTGCGTATTGGTCTGCGCGGGGTTCAGCTGGAGAGCAAAACCACCACGGAGAAAGTGTCGCAGGAGGCCCGCCGCGCCGCTCGCCGCGAGCTGTTCGTTAGCCCGCACTTCTGGATGATTTGCGTCTTTAACATCGCCTTCCTGGCCTATCTATGGGGCATTAACGGCTGGTTGCCAGGCTATCTGGTTAAAGGCAAGGGTATTCATCTGGAGCATGCAGGCTGGCTGTCGTCGATGCCGTTTATCGCCATGCTGCTGGGCGAAGTGATTGGCGCCTGGCTCTCCGATCGTCTCGATAAACGTGCTGCCGCCTGCTTTATTTCGCTGGCCGGGGCGGCGGTTGGTCTGGCGGCGGTGCTGCATTCCCACGCCCCGCTGACGGTAATTGCGGCCATGAGTTTTAGCACCTTTATGTGGGGCACCGGCGCTCCCAACATTTTCGCCCTGCTGGCTAAGGCGACCCATCCACGGGTCAGCGCCACCGCCGGGGGCATTTTCAACGGGCTGGGAAACTTTGCCGGTGCCTTGTCGCCGGCGGTGATGGGGGCGCTCATCGCCTTCACTCACAGCATGGATTCCGGATTGATTTTTCTGGCGGTGATGGCGGCGGTGGGCTGCGTCCTGTTACTGCCGCTGCTGAGACGTTACTGAGGATAAAACGATGACTGATTCAACCGTAACTGCAAAACAGGGTATCAAACCTGAACATCTGACGATGGAAGAGTGGGTGGAGTCGCGTATCGCGCGCTTTGAGGGGCGGAAATACGACTGGAACGCGTTGAAGTTCCAGGCCGATTTTGACCCGAAATATCGCCGTGCCCAGATGCGCTATATCGGCACCGGCGCCACCGGCGTCGCCAACGATACCAATACCGTGGCGGCAGAGAACTTCACCTTCTCCACCATGGTGCTGCCAGCGAAATGTGAAGGGCCGCTGCACCTGCACGACGACGTGGAGGAGGTGTTCTTCATGCTCAAAGGGCAGATCACGCTGATGATTCAGGATGGCGATAGCTATACCGAAACCGTACTGCGCGAGCGCGACCTGATTTCCGTCCCGGCGGGGATCTACCGCGGGCTATTTAACCACGGTGAAGAGGAGGCGCTGATGTGCGTGATGCTGGGGACGAAGAAGCCGAATATCCCGACCTACCCGGAAGATCATCCGCTGTCGAAAGTGAAACGTAATTAAGGAGGCGCTATGACGGGTTTTCGTGAACAGGGGCAGGGCACGCCATTGATGTTGTTGCACGGCATCAGTTCCGGCGCGGCCTCCTGGCATAAACAGATGGCGCTGTCCGGCTACCGCGTGCTGGCCTGGGATATGCCCGGTTATGGCGAAAGCCCGATGCTGCCGGTTGAGCGGGCCGATGCCGGCGATTATGCCGACGCGCTGGCACAGCTGCTGGACCGCGCCGGCGTTGCGCAGACGGTGCTGGTGGGGCACTCCCTCGGCGCGCTGGTAGCCAGCGCCTTTGCGGCGAAGTATCCGCAGCGCGTGCGGTATCTGGTGTTAGCCGATGCTGCGCAAGGCTACGGTCAGGCAGAGGTGCAACAACGGGAAAAGGTCTGGCACAGCCGCCAGCAGCTCATCGCCCAGGGTGCAGAGGTCATGGCGGCCACCCGGGCTGCGAAGCTGCTGCACCCCGGCGCCAGGCCGAGCGATATCGCCACCGTAGCCGCCGGCATGCGCATGCTGCGTAGTGAGGGCTACCTTGCGGCGGCGTGGATGCTGGCGCACGACAATATTCACCGCTGGCTTGGCGACTATCGCGGCCGGTTTGAAGTGTGGTGCGGCGAACAGGACGCGATCACTCAGCCCGAGCTGGTTCAGGGGCTGGCGCTGCGCTACGGCATGCCGTACACCGCCATCCCGCAGGCGGGGCATGCCAGCTATCTCGATAATGAAACCTTTTTTAATCAACAGCTTTTACGAGTAGGGGAAGAGGTGCGCGATGAATGCACAAATTGAAGGACGTGTTGCGGTCGTCACCGGAGGCTCGTCAGGGATCGGCTTTGAAACGCTGCGTCTGCTGCTGGGAGAAGGGGCTAACGTTGCCTTCTGCGGCCGCAATCCAGACCGCCTCGCCAGCGCCCATGCGGCGCTGCAAAACGAATATCCCGGCGCAGAGGTGTTTTCTTACTGCTGCGACGTGCTGAAAGAAGAAGAGGTCCAGGCCTTTGCTGCCGCGGTGGCTAACCGCTTCGGCGGTACGGATATGTTGATCAACAACGCCGGGCAGGGCTATGTGGCACATTTTGCCGATACCCCGCGTGAGGCGTGGCTGCACGAAGCCGAGCTGAAACTGTTCGGCGTCATTAACCCGGTGAACGCCTTCCTGCCGCAGCTGGAGCAATCGGATATCGCCTCGATTACCTGCGTCAATTCGCTGCTGGCCCTGCAGCCGGAAGAGCACATGATTGCCACCTCCGCCGCTCGCGCAGCGCTGCTCAATATGACTCTGACGCTCTCAAAAGACCTGGTGGGAAAAGGGATCCGTGTGAACTCGATTTTGCTGGGCATGGTGGAGTCCGGGCAGTGGCAGCGGCGTTTTGAAAACCGCGCCGATAAGCGCCAGAGCTGGCCCGAGTGGACGGCAGATATCGCCCGTCAACGGGGGATCCCAATGGCGCGTCTCGGTAAGCCGCAGGAGCCCGCGCAGGCGCTGTTGTTCCTGGCCTCGCCGCTGGCGTCGTTTACCACCGGTGCCGCGCTGGATGTCTCCGGCGGTTTTTGCCGCCACCTGTAATGAAGGAGTCATCATGAAAAAAATCATGCTCATTGGTTACGGGGCGATGGCGCAGGCGGTGATTGCCCGTCTGCCCGCAGAAGTGACGTTAGGCTGGATTGTCGCCCGTGAACCGCACCATGCGGCGATCCGCGCCCGCTTCGGCGCTGCGGTGACGGTGCTCGATGACCCGCAGGACTGTACCGAAACCCCGGACCTGGTGCTGGAGTGCGCCAGCCAGCAGGCGGTTGCGCAATTTGGCGAAGCGATTCTGGCACGCGGCTGGCACCTGGCGGTGATTTCCACCGGCGCTCTCGCTGATAGCGCTCTGGAGCAGCGTTTGCAGCAGGCGGGCGGCCGCCTCAGCCTGTTGTCCGGTGCGGTGGCGGGTATCGACGGGCTGGCGGCGGCGAAAGAGGGCGGTCTGGAGCGGGTGACCTATCAATCGCGCAAAAGCCCGGCCAGCTGGCGGGGCAGCTATGCCGAAATGCTGATTGACCTGAATGCGGTCAATGAAGCGACCATTTTTTTCGAGGGCAGCGCCCGTGAAGCGGCCCGCCTGTTTCCGGCGAATGCCAACGTCGCGGCCACCGTGGCGCTGGGCGGCATCGGGATGGATGACACCCGCGTGCAGCTGATGGTTGACCCGGTTACGCAACGCAATACCCATACGCTACATGTTGAAGGGCTGTTCGGCGAATTTCGCCTCGAACTGAGCGGTTTACCACTTGCCGATAACCCCAAAACGTCCACCCTGGCGGCACTGAGCGCGGTCCGCGCCTGCCGCGAACTGGCGCAACGCTGAGAGGCTGCGATGGATGACTTAACGATTTTTATCGGCGGCCACTGGCGCCACGGTACCGGCAATCTGATGCACAGCTACTTTCCGGCCGACGGTTCGGTGAATGCCAGCCTGCATGCGGCCAGCCTCGACGATCTCGACGAGGCGATCGCCTGTGCCGATCGCGCCTGGCAGGATCCGGCCTGGCGCAACATGCTGGCGCACCAGCGGGCAAAGATCCTGCATAAGGTGGCGGATCTTATCGAATCACGCGTGGATGCGCTGGCGCAGATGCAAAGTCGCGATAACGGCAAACCGCTGGCGGAAACGCGGGGACTGGTGATGAGCGCGGCGGGCTGCGCCCGATATTTTGCCGCCGCCTGCGAACTGCTGGAAGGGGAACTGCCGACGCCGCGGCACAACGATCTGCTGACCCTGAGCCGCTACGAGCCGCTGGGCGTGGTGGCGGCGATCACGCCGTGGAACTCGCCGATCGCCAGCGAGATGCAAAAAGTGGCCCCGGCTATTGCTGCCGGTAACGCGGTGATCCTCAAGCCGGCGGAGGCCACGCCGCTGATGGCGCTGGAGCTGGCGCGGATCTTCGAACAGGCTGGCCTGCCCGCCGGGCTGCTGAGCGTCCTGCCGGGGAAAGGCTCGGTGATTGGCGACGCGCTGGCCCGCCATCCGCGAGTACGCAAGATTTCGTTTACCGGCGGTACCCGTACCGGGCGTCATCTGGCGCACGTGGCGGCAGACAAACTGATCCCGGCATCGCTGGAACTGGGCGGGAAATCGCCCACCATCGTGCTGGAAGATGCCGATATTGACCAGGCGGCGCGCGGCATCTGTTACGGCATTTTCAGCTCTGGCGGCCAGGCCTGCATCGCCGGTTCACGGCTGTTTGTTGATGAAAAAGTCTACCCGCAGCTGATGACGCGCCTGCTGGAGCTGACCCGCGGGCTGCGGATCGGCCATCCGTTTAATGCAGATACTCACGTCGGACCGCTGATTAATCAACAGCATCGCGACAGCGTGCTGGCCTATGTCGAACTGGCGAAACGCGAAGGCGGCCAGGTGCTGTGCGGCGGCGAGATCCCGGCGGATCCGGCACTGGCGGCGGGCAGCTACTTCCAGCCGACGATCGTCGAAGGGCTGAACAACAGCGCGCGCGTCTGCCAGGAAGAGATCTTCGGCCCGGTGCTGATCGCAATGCCGTTTAGCGATGAAGAGCAGCTGATCCGCGAGGCCAATGATTCAGTCTATGGCCTGGCAGCAGGGATCTGGACCCGTGACAGCGGGCGCGCTCTGCGCTTAAGCGATCGCCTGGATGCCGGGACGGTGTGGATCAATACCTACAAAGTTTTCTCCATTTCGACCCCGTTTGGGGGCTTTAAAGAGAGCGGCCTGGGCCGCGAAAAAGGCATTCAGGGGCTGAAAGCCTGGATGCAACAAAAGAGCATTTATCTGGCGACGGGTAATAGCGTGAATCACTGGTGCGATTGAGAGAAGGGTGAGCAATGAGCGAAATGATAACCGTCGGCGAAGCCATCGCCAGAACGCTGGAGCAGTATAACGTTGAGGCTGTTTACGGCGTCATCTCTATTCATAACCTGCCGGTGGCCGATGCGATTGGCCAGCGCGGCAAGATCCGCTTTGTCCCGGCGCGCGGCGAAGCCGGCTCGGTCACCATGGCGGATGCCCACGGTCGTTTCTCCGGCCTTGGGGTCGCGCTGACCAGTACCGGCGCCGGAGCGGGCAATGCGGTTGGCGCGCTGGTTGAGGCGATGAACGCCTGTACGCCGCTGCTGCATCTGACCGGCCAGGTAGAGAAAACCTGGCTGGATGCGGATACCGGTTTTATTCACGAAACCCGCGATCAGCTGACCTTCCTGAAGGCCAGCTCTAAACGCGCGTATCGTATCAGTAACGCCAACCAGGCCATTGCGATTTTGCATAAGGCCATCCAGGAGGCGCAGACACCACCGTGCGGCCCGGTTTCGGTCGAGATCCCGATTGATATTCAGGGGGCGAAAATCCCGCTGTCGCTAGTGACCGCACCACTGAGTGCCGCGCCGGTGGCGTCCGTTGAGCCGGCCACGGTAGATGCCCTGTGGGCGCAGCTGAAGCAGGCTAAACAGCCGTTGCTGTGGCTGGGCGGCGGTGCCATCGCCAGCGGTGAAGCGGTAAAGACGCTGGCGGATGCGGGGATCACCGTGATTTCCAGCACCCACGGGCGCGGCATCCTGCCGGACAGCCATCGCGCCAGTCTGCGCGCGTTCCATAACTCGCCTTCCGTTGAGGCGCTGATGGCGCAATGCGATTTTACCCTGGTGGCGGGCTCGCGCTTGCGCAGCAACGAAACTCGCTCCTGGACGCTGGAGCTGCCGTCTCCGCGGGTACAGATTGATATCGACCCGGCGGCGGCCAGCCGTAACTATCTGATGGATAACACCGTGACGGCCGACTGCAGCCTGATGCTGAGCGCGCTGGCGGCAAAAGCGCGGGGGCGTGAGTGGGGCAGTGCGCAGTGGGACGCGCAAATAAAAGCGGCACTGGTGCTGGCAGAGCAGGGGCTACGCGAGCAGTGCGGCGCCTATGCACAGCTGAACGATGCTATTGCGCAGGCGTTGCCTGACGACGGTATTCTGGTTCGCGACATTACCGTTTCCGGCAGCCTGTGGGGCAGCCGTCTGTTCCGCGCCCATGGTCCAATGATGAACGTGCATTCGCTGGCCGGAGCCATTGGGATGGGGCTGCCGATGGCTATCGGGACCGCCATCTCCAACCCGCAGCGTAAGATTGTCGGCCTGGTGGGCGACGGTGGCCTGAGCCTGAACCTGGGCGAGCTGGCGACGCTGGCGCAGGAAAAAGCCAACGTGACCTTGATCATCATGAACGATGGCGGCTATGGGGTGATGCGCGGTATTCAGGATAAATATTTCGGCGGCCGCCAGTATTACAACGAGCTGCATACGCCGGACTTCACGCTGCTGGCGCAGGCCATCGGTCTGCAGGCGTGGAGCGTTGAGCGGGCGGAAGATTTCCGCGCGGTGATGACCGAAGCGCTGGCGATGCCGGGGCCGTCGGTGGTTGAGGTCAGAATGGGCAGTATTGGCGCGCTGCGTTTTGCCGGGCCGCCGCAGAAGTCGCTGTACTAAGCCATCGACTAAGCCATCGACTCAATTATGTCCCCCTCGCGCTGTCGCCGCGAGGGGGGCAGGGCTTATTTAATACCGTCCGCCTTCATACGATCGCGGATATGCTGAGCTCGTTCTTCGGAAGCCGGGTGATCGTCAAACATTGAGCTTTGACGACCGGCCTCCAGTTTGGCCAGCTTCTCGAAGCTGGTGGCCAGCCCCGCCGGGTTAATGCCACGTTTACGCAGCAGATCGTAGGAGTAGTCATCGGCTTCTGACTCCTGACGCTGGGAGAACTGCGAGTTCACCAGTTTTTCGCCGAGATCGCCGAGCTGAGATTGTGACAGGCTGCCGACGATACCGCCGGCGGATGCGGCGGCTGCGCGAACGGCGTTGGTGCCGAGGGCGACCTGCATACCTTTCTTCACGTGGCCGAGGGCGACGTGGCCCATTTCATGGCCGATCACGGCTTCGACTTCGTTATCGTTCATGATATCCATCAGGCCGCTATACACGCGGATACAACCGTTAGCCATCGCGAAGGCGTTAACATCTTTGGTTTCATAGACTTTGTAATTCACCGGCTGGCCGTTGATGTTGTCGCCCAGCGCCGCGGCGATTTTACTCAGACGCTGGCTGTACTGACTGCTGGCGGGAGAGATAGTGGCTTTCGCATCCATCTCTTTACAGGCCTGGTCGCTTAAGGCTTTCACCTGTGTATCGCTTAGTGAATAAGCCTGAAACGCTTCTGCGCCGGAGTTGAGAAGGGCGTTGGAGTCCATGTTCTGACATCCGCTAAGGGTTGCGGCAATCCCAAGGGCAAGAATAGTTGAGCGAATTTTCATTTTTATCTTCCACAATCGTTCGATGATCTGTCTGCAAATGACGACGATAAGCCAGTCGCATCCTGCACAAATTATAAAGACTATTGCGCAACAGTGGTGAGAGGATTCCGGGGCAGCACAACGTGTTCCGGAGATTTCTTAAACCACAAAAGGATGCTCCATGTACATGCTTTGTCGCTTGGGTTACATTGTTGTCACTTTTTTCTGGCATAGCCCAAAATGCGCTCTCGTCAAGCCGTTAAGGGTATGACCTTCAACAGTCCGAACTGGAGTCAAAATGTCCTCACGTAAAGAGCTTGCTAACGCTATTCGTGCGCTGAGCATGGATGCTGTACAGAAAGCCAAATCCGGCCACCCGGGTGCCCCGATGGGTATGGCTGACATTGCCGAAGTCCTGTGGCGTGATTTCCTGAACCATAACCCACAGAATCCGTCCTGGGCCGATCGTGACCGCTTCGTGCTGTCCAATGGCCATGGCTCCATGCTGATCTACAGCCTGTTGCACCTCACCGGTTACGACCTGCCGATCGAAGAGCTGAAAAACTTCCGTCAGCTGCACTCTAAAACCCCGGGTCACCCGGAAGTGGGCTACACCGCGGGTGTCGAAACCACCACCGGTCCGCTGGGTCAGGGTATTGCTAACGCCGTAGGTATGGCTATCGCAGAAAAAACGCTGGCGGCGCAGTTCAACCGTCCGGGCCACGACATCGTTGACCACTTCACCTACGCCTTTATGGGCGATGGCTGCATGATGGAAGGGATCTCTCACGAGGTTTGCTCCCTGGCCGGTACCCTGAAACTGGGTAAACTGGTGGCGTTCTATGACGACAACGGTATCTCCATCGACGGTCACGTTGAAGGCTGGTTCACCGACGATACGGCAAAACGCTTTGAAGCCTACGGCTGGCACGTTGTGCGTGGCGTAGACGGTCACGATGCCGATGCCATCAAACGCGCAGTTGAAGAAGCGCGTGCGGTCACTGACAAACCGTCCCTGCTGATGTGCAAAACCATCATCGGTTTCGGTTCCCCGAACAAAGCCGGTACTCACGACTCCCACGGCGCACCGCTGGGCGACGCAGAAATTGCGCTGACCCGTGACGCGCTGGGCTGGCATCACCCGGCCTTTGAAATCCCGTCTGACATCTATGCGCAGTGGGATGCGAAAGAAGCCGGCCAGGCTAAAGAAGCCTCCTGGAACGAGAAGTTCGCAGCGTATGCGAAAGCCTTCCCGCAGGAAGCCGCTGAATTCACCCGCCGTATGAAAGGTGACATGCCGTCTGACTTCGATGCGAAAGCCAATGAATTTATCGCTAAACTGCAGGCTAATCCGTCCAAGATTGCCAGCCGTAAAGCGTCTCAGAATGCGATTGAAGCGTTCGGCCCGCTGTTGCCAGAATTCCTCGGCGGTTCCGCTGACCTGGCACCCTCTAACCTGACTATCTGGTCTGGTTCGAAAGCGATTAACGAAGATACCGCCGGTAACTACATCCATTACGGCGTGCGCGAGTTCGGTATGACCGCGATCGCTAACGGTATCTCCCTGCACGGCGGTTTCCTGCCGTACACCTCGACCTTCCTGATGTTCGTCGAATATGCCCGTAACGCGGTGCGTATGGCGGCACTGATGAAGCAGCGTCAGGTGATGGTTTACACCCACGACTCTATCGGTCTGGGCGAAGATGGCCCGACTCACCAGCCGGTTGAGCAGGTTGCTTCCCTGCGCGTGACACCGAACATGTCCACCTGGCGTCCGTGTGACCAGGTTGAATCTGCGGTGGCGTGGAAATATGGCGTTGAGCGTCATGACGGCCCGACCGCACTGATCCTCTCTCGTCAGAACCTGGCACAGCAGGATCGTACCGAGCAGCAGCTGAAAGACATCGCTCGCGGTGGCTACGTGCTGAAAGATTGCGCAGGTCAGCCTGAGCTTATCTTCATCGCGACCGGTTCTGAAGTTGAGCTGGCAGTGGCCGCCTGGGACAAGCTGACTGCCGAAGGCGTGAAGGCGCGCGTGGTTTCCATGCCGTCCACCGACGCATTCGACAAGCAGGATGCGGCTTACCGTGAATCCGTGCTGCCGAAAGCCGTTTCTGCACGCGTGGCTATCGAAGCGGGCATTGCTGACTACTGGTTCAAATACGTTGGCCTGAACGGCGCTATCGTTGGCATGACCACCTTCGGTGAGTCTGCGCCGGCAGAGCTGCTGTTCGAAGAGTTTGGCTTCACCGTGGAAAACGTGGTCGCTAAAGCGAAAGCACTGCTGTAGTCGTCTGCTTCCCGGTTATCCGGGGGCTAACGTCAGAAAAAACCGGGAATTTTCCCGGTTTTTTTTTATCTTCGTTATTCCCAAAAGCTGTCTGACGATGGCATATTATTCCAACAAAAATGTGACGAATGTCAGATAACTCACTTCTTCCACTGGACAGCCATTCCTTTTATTCCTTGTTTCGCTTATTCTAGCTGAAGCGTTTCAGTCGTATAAATGTTCGACAATTAATCAATCAGTCGCAGTTTGCGACGGGTAAGGTTTCCCTTAAGGCGCGGCTGGATTACTCTGTCAGCCATCTCAAATCAGGGACAATCTTGCAGGAGACCTATGACCATACGCATCGCGATTAATGGCTTCGGTCGCATAGGACGCAACGTGGTTCGCGCGCTATACGAATCCGGGCGTCGTGCGGAAATTACCGTGGTGGCTATCAACGAACTGGCGGACGCCGCAGGCATCGCGCATTTGTTGAAATATGACACCAGCCATGGGCGCTTTGCCTGGGATGTTCGCCAGGAGCGAGAGCAGTTGTTTGTCGGCGATGATGCCATCCGCCTGCTGCACGAACCTTCGATTGCGGCGCTGCCCTGGCAGGAACTGGCGGTTGATATCGTTCTGGATTGTACCGGCGTGTATGGCAGCCGTGAACATGGCGAAGCCCATCTTCAGGCTGGGGCAAAGAAAGTGCTCTTTTCCCATCCCGGTGCCAGCGATCTCGACGCGACCGTGGTATTTGGCGTGAACCATGAAGAGCTACGTGCCGAGCACCGTATTGTCTCTAACGCCTCCTGCACCACCAACTGCATTATCCCGGTCATAAAGCTGTTAGATGATGCCTACGGCATAGAGTCAGGAACGGTCACGACAATTCACTCCGCGATGCACGATCAGCAGGTGATCGACGCTTATCATCCGGACCTGCGGCGTACGCGTGCGGCAAGCCAGTCGATCATTCCGGTTGATACCAAATTGTCCGCGGGGATTACGCGAATTTTCCCGCAGTTTAATGACCGTTTTGAGGCGATTGCCGTCCGCGTTCCGACGATTAATGTGACGGCGATCGACCTGAGCGTCACGGTGAGAAATCCCGTAAAAGCCAGTGAAGTCAACCAGTTGTTGCAAAAAGCAGCACAAGGTGCATTTCATGGTATAGTTGACTATACGGAATTGCCGTTGGTCTCGATAGATTTTAACCACGACCCGCACAGCGCCATCGTTGATGGCACGCAAACCCGGGTAAGTGGTGCCCATCTGATCAAAACACTGGTCTGGTGCGATAATGAATGGGGCTTTGCTAACCGGATGCTCGACACGACGTTAGCGATGGCCGTTATTGGTTTCAGGTGAGACATCCCTGCGCAAAATCGTTCGCGATCGCGCGTATGGCGTCTGCAAAACTTTAAGAATCATTGAGAGGATTCACCATGTCTGTAATTAAGATGACCGATCTGGATCTGGCTGGTAAACGCGTTTTCATCCGTGCCGATCTGAACGTACCAGTTAAAGACGGGAAAGTAACCAGCGACGCGCGTATCCGTGCTTCTCTGCCGACCATTGAGCTGGCTCTGAAACAGGGTGCTAAAGTGATGGTCACTTCTCACCTGGGTCGTCCGACCGAAGGCGAGTACAACGAAGAATTCTCTCTGCTGCCGGTTGTTAATTACCTGAAAGACAAACTGTCTAACCCGGTACGTCTGGTTAAAGATTACCTGGATGGCGTTGAAGTTGCCGCGGGTGAACTGGTGGTTCTGGAAAACGTTCGCTTTAACAAAGGCGAGAAGAAAGACGACGAAGCTCTGTCCAAAAAATACGCGGCACTGTGTGACGTGTTCGTGATGGATGCATTCGGTACTGCACACCGTGCGCAGGCGTCTACCCACGGTATCGGTAAATTCGCCGACGTCGCTTGTGCAGGCCCGCTGCTGGCTGCTGAGCTTGATGCGCTGGGTAAAGCCCTGAAAGAACCTGCTCGCCCGATGGTTGCTATCGTTGGTGGTTCTAAAGTTTCTACCAAACTGACCGTGCTGGACTCCCTGTCCAAAATCGCTGACCAGCTGATCGTGGGCGGCGGTATCGCTAACACCTTCGTTGCAGCCCAGGGCCACAACGTCGGTAAATCCCTGTATGAAGCAGACCTGGTTGATGAAGCTAAGCGCCTGCTGACCACCTGTGATATCCCGGTCCCGACAGACGTTCGCGTGGCAACTGAGTTCTCTGAAACCGCCACCGCAACCCTGAAATCTGTTAACGACATCAAAGATGAAGAGCAGATTCTGGACCTGGGCGACGTTTCTGCACAGAAACTGGCTGATATCCTGAAAAACGCTAAAACTATTCTGTGGAATGGTCCGGTTGGCGTATTCGAATTCCCGAACTTCCGTAAAGGTACCGAAATCGTGGCTAACGCGATTGCTGACAGCGAAGGTTTCTCCATCGCAGGCGGCGGCGACACCCTGGCAGCGATTGACCTGTTCGGTATTTCGGACAAAATCTCCTACATCTCCACCGGCGGCGGCGCATTCCTCGAATTCGTGGAAGGCAAAGTACTGCCAGCTGTAGCGATGCTTGAAGAGCGCGCTAAGAAGTAAGTTTGATCAGGCGGGACATTCCCGCCTGTTTTACAAATAAAATTCAATTTGTTGCTCTAAATCGTTAGTGTTGCCGGAAGCGGGCAACAGCGCGCACGTCGGGGACGGACGTCACCGGGGAACGCGAGGTCAGCCTGAGGACTGCCACACGAATGATGGCGAGCATAAACGGCCGAAGATACAGGACTACGTAACATGTCTAAAATTTTTGATTTCGTAAAACCTGGCGTGATCACTGGTGATGACGTTCAGAAAGTGTTCCAGGTAGCTAAAGAAAATAACTTTGCTCTGCCAGCGGTTAACTGTGTGGGTACTGACTCCATCAACGCCGTTCTGGAAGCAGCTGCAAAAGCTAAATCTCCGGTTATCGTTCAGTTCTCTAACGGCGGCGCTGCGTTCATCGCAGGTAAAGGCGTGAAAACTGACGTTCCGCAGGGCGCTGCAATCCTGGGTGCTATCTCTGGCGCACATCACGTTCACCAGATGGCTGAACATTACGGCGTGCCGGTTATTCTGCATACCGACCACTGTGCGAAGAAACTGCTGCCGTGGATCGACGGCCTGCTGGACGCGGGTGAAAAACACTACGCTGCTACCGGCAAACCGCTGTTCTCTTCTCATATGATCGACCTGTCTGAAGAGACTCTGCACGAAAACATCGAAATCTGCTCTAAATATCTGGCGCGCATGGCCAAAATGGACATGACTCTGGAAATCGAACTGGGTTGCACCGGTGGCGAAGAAGACGGCGTGGACAACAGCCACATGGACGCTTCTGCACTGTACACTCAGCCGGAAGACGTTGATTACGCGTACACTGAACTGAGCAAAATCAGCCCGCGTTTCACCATCGCTGCTTCCTTCGGTAACGTACACGGCGTGTACAAGCCGGGTAACGTAGTTCTGACCCCGACTATCCTGCGCGATTCTCAGGAATATGTTTCTAAGAAACATAACCTGCCGCACAACAGCCTGAACTTCGTCTTCCACGGCGGTTCCGGTTCTTCTGCTCAGGAAATCAAAGATTCCGTCAGCTACGGCGTTATCAAAATGAACATCGATACCGATACCCAATGGGCAACCTGGGACGGTATCCTGCAGTACTACAAAACCAACGAAGCTTACCTGCAGGGCCAGCTGGGCAACCCGAAAGGCGAAGACCAGCCGAACAAGAAATACTACGATCCGCGCGTCTGGCTGCGCGCTGCACAGGCGTCCATGGTGACTCGTCTGGAGCAGGCCTTTAAAGAACTGAACGCGATCGACGTTCTGTAAGAACATTCTGTTTCTTGCCCAAAAGCCCGCACTATTGCGGGCTTTTTTACGTCTGAACCCAGTGATTGGTCGCGGAAAATTGTGATCAACTTGGCAAAATATGCCCTTATTGTTTACCCTTAGTTAACCTGATGACTGCAGGTTTGGTTATTTATTTCCCCTATGGGTATTCATAAGGAATGTTAAATGGAAGATTTGAACGTTGGCGATAGCCTACACAACGCCAGCTCGTGGCTGGTGAGCAATCAGGAACTGCTGCTGAGCTATGCCGTCAATATCGTCGCTGCCATCGCGATTATCATTGTCGGGATGATCGTGGCACGAGTGGTATCGAACACGGTTAACCGCCTGATGCTGGCGCGTAAGATTGATGCGACCGTTGCCGATTTTCTGTCTGCGCTTGTGCGCTATGCCGTTATCGCTTTTACCTTGATTGCCGCTCTGGGCCGCGTTGGCGTGCAGACGGCGTCGGTGATCGCCGTCCTCGGTGCCGCTGGTCTGGCCGTGGGTCTGGCGCTGCAAGGTTCCTTGTCTAACCTCGCCGCAGGCGTGCTGCTGGTGATGTTCCGTCCGTTCCGCGCGGGGGAGTATGTTGATCTCGGTGGCATTGCCGGTACCGTGTTGAACGTGCAGATTTTCTCTACCACAATGCGCACGGTTGACGGCAAAATTGTGGTGATCCCGAACGGCAAAATTATCGCCGGCAATATCATTAACTTTTCCCGCGAGCCGGTGCGTCGTAACGAATTCATCATCGGCGTGTCCTACGATGCCGACATTGATAAGGTGAAGCAACTGCTCACCAATATCATCGAATCGGAAGATCGTATCCTTAAGGACCGCGAAATGACCGTGCGCCTGCATGAACTGGGGGCATCCTCAGTGAACTACATCGTGCGTGTCTGGAGTCAGAGCAGCGACCTGCAAAGTGTTTACTGGGACGTGCTGGAGCGTATTAAGCGTGATTTTGACGCCAACGGCATCAGCTTCCCGTACCCGCAAATGGATGTTCATGTGGTGCGTCAGCAGGAGAAAGCGGAGTAATTCGCCGCTGATATGCCAGGCCTGACCGTTTGTGATCGGTTAGCTTGACTAACTAAAGGCTGGTATAAAAAGGGTTCATGTTATTCATGAGCCCTTTTTTAATAGCATCATCATTAGTTATATTTATTAATGATTAAAATTATCAATTTCCTCTAATGATTTTTACGCGTTATATTCCTCTGCATTAACGACCTTATCGGAAAAGAACACCATGTTATCGTATTACTTTCAGGGGCTTGCCCTGGGGGCGGCTATGATTTTGCCGCTTGGCCCGCAAAACGCCTTTGTGATGAATCAGGGCATTCGTCGGCAGTATCATGTGATGATCGCGCTGCTGTGCGCGGTCAGCGATCTGCTGCTGATTTGTGCCGGTATTTTTGGCGGCAGTGCATTGCTGATGCAGTCGCCGTGGCTGCTGGCGCTGGTGACCTGGGGCGGCGTGGCGTTCCTGTTGTGGTATGGTTTCGGCGCATTGAAAACGGCGATGAGCAACAATCTGGAACTGGCCAGCGCGGAAGTGATGAAGCAGGGGCGCTGGAAAATTATTGTCACCATGCTGGCGGTGACGTGGCTGAACCCGCATGTCTATCTCGACACCTTTGTGGTGCTGGGGAGCCTGGGCGGGCAGCTTGCCGTAGAGCCGAAACGCTGGTTTGCCTTAGGGACGATTAGCGCCTCCTTTATCTGGTTCTTAAGCCTGGCGCTGTTAGCGGCATGGCTGGCACCACGCTTACGTACCGCACGCGCGCAACGAATCATCAACGTGCTGGTCGGCGTCGTGATGTGGTTTATCGCCTTTCAACTGGCAAAAGAAGGGCTGGTGCATCTCCAGGCGTTAGTTAACTAAGTGTTGTCCGATGGACTTTCGTCGCGTACGCGTTAAGCTTGCAGACATGCGCCCGTAGATGGGCGACTCATGTGTAAGATGGAGAAACGACAGTGAAGTTAAAACTCATGGCCCTGGCGGCAGCAATCGGATTCAGCGCAATGGCAGTGCAGGCAAATGAATTGCCGAATGGACCGCACATTGTCACTTCAGGCACCGCCAGCGTGGCGGCGGTTCCGGATATCGCCACTCTGGCGATCGAAGTTAACGTCGCAGCGAAAGACGCGGCCTCGGCGAAAAAACAGGCCGACGATCGCGTGGCGCAGTATCTCTCTTTCCTGGAAAAGAACGGCATCGCTAAAAAAGATATCAACTCTGCGAATTTGCGCACCCAGCCGGATTATGACTACCAGAACGGCAAAAGTATTCTGAAAGGCTACCGTGCAGTGCGCAGCGTTGAAGTGACGTTGCGTCAGCTGGATAAGCTGAATGGGCTGCTGGATGGCGCACTGAAAGCGGGTCTGAATGAAGTTCGCTCCGTCTCCTTAGGCGTTGCGCAACCGGATGCTTACAAAGATAAAGCCCGTAAAGCCGCGATTGATGACGCTGTGCATCAGGCGCAAGAGCTGGCATCAGGCTTCCATAGCAAGCTGGGGCCGATCTATAGCGTTCGCTATCATGTCTCGAACTATCAGCCGAGCCCGATGGTGCGCATGATGAAGGCTGCTGATGCGGCGCCGGTCTCCGCCCAGGAAACCTATGAGCAGGCGACGATTCAGTTTGACGATCAGGTTGATGTGGTGTTTGAACTGCAGCCGGCTCAGGCCGCAGCGCCAGCAGCTCCGGCGAAGACGCCTGAAACCGCACAGTAAGCCATACATTAAAAAGCCACTTCTCTGAAGTGGCTTTTTTTATGCGCGCCGTTTAGTCCTGACGCAATACCTTGTGGCCGTAATCGATTAGTGCATCGGTCACCCGACGCATCATCCGGCTCTCCGGCGCAAAACGGTGCCAGTAGAGCATTCGACGCTGAAACAGCCCCGGCGTTAAATCGATCAGCTCGCCGCTGTTAAGCTCTTTTTCAATCTGCAGATGCGGGATCATACAGCAGGTCGTGCCCTGGCGGGCGAGTTGTACAAAGGCTTCTGACGAGTTGACGATATGGCACGGGACGCTGCCCGGCGGCAAATCGAAGTTCTGCTGCAGGAACGCCTGGTGCATATCATCCAGATGATCGAAGGCGACAACCGGCGCTTTCAATAGCGCTGAGCGGGTGACGCCATTCGGGAAATAGCGTTGCGCAAACTGTTTTGACGCGACAAACAGGTAGTCCAGCGCGCCCAGTTGATCCACCAGGCAGCTTGGCAGAGCCTGTGGCTGAATACTCACCGCGCCGACCACTTCGCCACGACGTAGCCGCTCCTGGGTGCGGGTCTCATCCTCGACCTGCAGGTTGAGGCGAATAGGGGAATCGGAAAGGACACTCGACAGCGCCGGCAGCAGCCAGGTTGCCAGGCTGTCGGCGTTAACGGCCAGCGACAGCAGCAGCGGCGTTGAACCGGTCTGCTCATCGCCCAGCCACTCTTCTTCCAGTAGCTCAACCTGGCGCAGCAGGGCCAGCAGTTTTTGTCCCTGCTCGGTGGGACGCGGCGGGACCGTACGGACCAGCAGCGGCTGCCCGAACATATTTTCCAGCTGTTTTATACGCTGAGAGACGGCGGACTGTGTAATGCATAGCTTCTGCGCGGCGCGCTCAAACCCACGTTCTCTAATCACCGCATCCAGCGCTTGTAGTGTTCTGTAGTCCGGTCGTTTCATTGCTCAGGCGTACCCCCATAACTTTTCGTTAACTTGCACTATGACATAAATTTGTTTTTGATGAAGACGAAAAATGGTCTGCTCAGTTGTGTGAGCCTGCCACAGGGACAATGCCCCCCGTGGTGTTCTATAATGCGCCACAGGTATTCACATCTCGGACCATAATCATGACGCAAGATGAACTGAAAAAAGCAGTAGGCTGGGCGGCATTGCAATATGTACAACCGGGCACCATCGTGGGTGTCGGTACGGGCTCCACGGCGGCACATTTTATTGATGCGCTGGGCACCATGAAAGGGCAGATTGAAGGTGCGGTATCCAGCTCTGATGCCTCTACTGAAAAACTGAAAAGCCTTGGTATTCCGGTTTTCGATCTCAACAGCGTGGACCGTCTGGGGATTTACGTCGACGGCGCCGATGAGATTAACGGCCATATGCAGATGATTAAGGGCGGTGGCGCGGCGTTAACCCGCGAGAAGATTATCGCGTCGGTGGCAGACAAATTTATCTGTATTGCAGACGCCTCCAAGCAGGTGGATATTCTGGGGACCTTCCCGCTGCCGGTTGAAGTGATTCCGATGGCGCGCAGCGCCGTCGCGCGTGAGCTGGTGAAGCTGGGCGGTCGTCCGGAGTACCGTCAGGGTGTGATCACGGATAACGGCAATGTCATTCTGGACGTATTCGGCCTGGAGATACTTGACGCTATCGCCCTGGAAAATGCCATTAACGGTATTCCAGGCGTCGTTACCGTCGGGCTGTTCGCCAACCGTGGGGCTGATGTGGCACTGATCGGTACCGCCGATGGCGTGAAAACCATCGTAAAATAATATTATTGAGGGAGTGAATCTGCTCCCTCGCAAATATTTTTTCTCCTGGCTGAATTTGGTGACTTCTGTCACATTTATGCAACCGGCCTCAGTAACAATCTACCTTTTGTTCTCTTTCTGGTGTTTTGTCCTGTCATTTCCCTCTGAGTGATATTTCTTCAGGTCGCCTACGCAAACGTTCATATTGCCGCGATAGTTTTTTTTGATATGTTGCTGGGAAGAACTTTCGTTCCGCACGACATCAGATAAGACAAATACAGGACGGGGAAATGGCTAAGGTATCACTGGAAAAAGACAAGATTAAGTTTCTGCTGGTTGAAGGAGTACACCAAAAAGCGGTGGAAAACCTTCGTGCAGCAGGCTACACCAATATCGAATTTCACAAAGGTGCGCTGGACAGCGAAGAGCTGAAAGCGTCGATCCGTGATGCCCATTTCATCGGCCTGCGTTCCCGTACTCATCTGACTGAAGAGATCTTCGCCGCGGCGGAAAAACTGGTGGCGGTCGGCTGCTTCTGTATCGGCACCAACCAGGTTGATCTGGACGCGGCAGCAAAACGCGGGATCCCGGTATTCAACGCGCCGTTCTCCAACACCCGTTCCGTTGCCGAGCTGGTCATTGGCGAACTGCTGCTGATGCTGCGTGGCGTGCCGGAAGCTAACGCCAAGGCCCACCGCGGCGTGTGGAACAAGCTGGCCGTTGGCAGCTTCGAAGCGCGTGGTAAAAAGCTGGGGATTATTGGTTACGGCCATATCGGTACCCAGTTGGGTATTCTGGCTGAGTCGCTGGGGATGCACGTCTATTTCTATGATATTGAAAGCAAACTGCCGCTGGGTAATGCTACTCAGGTACAGCATCTCTCCGACCTGCTGAACATGAGCGATGTAGTGAGCCTGCATGTGCCGGAAAATGCCTCCACCAAAAATATGATGGGCGCGGAAGAACTGGCGCTGATGAAACCAGGTGCGCTGCTGATTAACGCCTCACGCGGCACCGTGGTAGATATCCCGGCACTGTGCGATGCGCTTTCACGTAAGCATCTGGCTGGCGCGGCAATTGACGTATTCCCGACCGAACCGGCAACCAACAGCGATCCGTTCACCTCCCCACTGTGCGAGTTTGATAACGTGATCCTGACACCGCACATTGGCGGCTCGACGCAGGAAGCGCAGGAGAACATCGGCCTGGAAGTGGCGGGCAAGCTGGCGAAGTATTCTGACAACGGTTCAACTCTCTCTGCGGTCAACTTCCCAGAGGTTTCTTTGCCGTTGCACGGCGGCCGTCGTTTGCTGCACATTCACGAAAACCGTCCAGGCGTGCTGACCGCAATCAACCAGATCTTTGCCGCTCAAAGCATCAACATTGCGGCACAGTATCTGCAAACCACGCCGCAGATGGGCTACGTGGTTATCGACATTGAAGCGGAAGAAGATGTGGCGCAACACGCGCTGCAGGCGATGAAGGCCATTCCGGGCACCATCCGCGCGCGTCTGCTGTTCTGATTAACCGTTGAAAAGGATCCCTGCGGGGATCCCTTTAATTTATGCATACTTCTCAGTTGAATGTGGGCGCCTTTCTCCTGCTGCTGATCCTGGCATGGACGGGGTTTGGCACGCACGACAGTCTGACCTGGCTGATGGAAGTCACGCCGGTGATTATCATCGTGCCGTTACTGCTGGCGACACGATCGCGTTACCCTCTCACGCCGCTCCTGTATACGCTTATCTTCTTTCACGCCATTATTTTGATGGTGGGGGGGATGTACACCTATGCAAAAGTGCCGATCGGTTTTGATGTGCAGGCGTGGCTGAATTTGAGCCGCAACCCGTACGACAAGCTTGGCCACTTTTTCCAGGGGCTGGTGCCAGCGCTGGCGGCGCGGGAGATTCTGATCCGTGGCGGCTACGTCCGCGGGCGCAAGATGCTGTCGTTCCTGGTGTGTTGTATCGCGCTGGCGATCAGCGCCACCTATGAGTTGATTGAATGGTGGGCAGCGCTGGCGATGGGGCAGGGGGCGGATGATTTTCTCGGCACCCAGGGTGACCCGTGGGACACCCAGTCAGATATGTTCTGTGCGTTGCTGGGGGCGCTGACAACCGTCTTCTTGCTGCACGGCTGGCATGACCGTCAGCTGAAAAAGCCCGGCAACCTATAGTTTACGGCCACTGCCACAGCGTCGAGGGGGTAATCACCGCCGGTAGCGGAATATCCCAGTGCGCTGTTGGCAGTGCGTCTACCTGCTGGCAATCGTGGGCGTAGCCAACGGGTTGCAGATGATACGCCTGCCAGTTCTGTAATGTGCGGTCGTAGAAGCCGCCTCCCATTCCTAACCGCTGTCCGGCGGTATCAAAGGCAACCAGCGGAACCATCAGCACGTCGAGCTGGCTCAGCGGCAGGACATCGCGCACATCAAGTTTAGGCTCGTCGATTTTTAGCCGGTTTCTGACCAGTTCGCTGTGCGGATGATAGTGCAGAAACAGCAGGTTTCCCGGGCTAAAAGGGTGGAGTACCGGAAGATAGACTCGCTTGCCGGCGCGCCACAGCAGGTCGATCAGCGGTCGGGTATCGAGCTCGCCATCAAAAGATAAAAACAGCGCGACGTTTTGCGCCAGAACCACGGGCGGGTAGGACATCATGCGCTCGGCGCCCTGCAGGGCAAACTGGGCCTGTTGTTCGGGCGTCAACGCGCGGCGACGCTGGCGAATGTGTTGACGGATCTGCTGTCGGGTTGCTTGCGTGTCGGAAAGTTGGGTCATGTTAAGCCACCTGCGTTGGCACGAGCGTAGTATGCGCGAATGGCCAGGGATGCGTGTTGGCGTAGTGTAATACACAAGGTGATAAAAACCGAAGATGACGCAACCAGGGGAACGAACAGAAAAGAAGGGAATCTCCGAGATGCCGCCGCAGGCTGTAACCCTTGAACCCTTGGTTCAAGGTGAATGCGTCGTCACAGTTTTAAGGCTTCTCGGACGGACCGAGCATGCTCACCAACCGTGGAGCGCCACATTCTTGTGGTATGAAATATCGGCTCAGGGGACTGGCCCGCTTGCAAACATCTCAGAGAAATTTTGTTCTGGTACTTACTCTAACACAGTTAATTGCAAAGTGTTATTCAAACTTGGGCCCGGTTCTTTCGCTTATGCGACCTTGCTCAAGCAATGCTTGTTCGATGGTCTGCTGAAGCATCCGAATACGCTGTTCCATACTGGAGGCGTAATCGCGGGTTTTCGCTTTTTCCTGAGTCAACTCATAGCTGATGTTCAACGCGGCGATGAAGACCAGCTGCTCAGTATTTGTGACTCTAGTGCGTTCTTTTAAATCTTGCAACCGCTGATTCAGGTCATCAGCTGCCTGACTCAAAGCATCCCTTTGTTCAGGCGGGCAATTCACACGAAGTGAACGGCCAAAAATTTGGAGATCGACGGGTTGTGCAGACATGCCACCTTCCTGCTGATTGACTGCGCGGCCTTCACGCCCGTGCCGGGCTGCGAAGGGGCGACACTATAGCTACCCTGGTGCGAAGGTACAAGCCCCATTCTGGTTCACCAGGGTCCAAAGTGGTAGCATACCATGAATATTCCTCCCAATGATGACGAATGCGCATGTCTATACAGAACGAAATGCCTGGCTACCGCGCGGTAGACCAGTTACTGAACCAACAGGGTGTGGGCTTAACCCCTGCCGAAATGCACGGTTTGATCAGCGGGATCCTGTGCGGCGGTAACAAAGACAGCAGCTGGCAGCCGCTGGTGCACGATCTGACCAACGAAGGCCTGGCCTTTGGTCACGAACTGGCCGAGTCTCTGCGTAGCATGCACTCGCAGACCAGCGATTCTCTGGAAGATGACGGTTTCTTATTCCAGCTTTATCTGCCGGAAGGCGATGACGTGAGCGTGTTTGAACGCGCGGATGCGCTGGCCGGTTGGGTTAACCACTTCCTGCTGGGCCTCGGCGTCACGCAACCAAAACTGGATAAAGTCAAAGACGAAGCCGGGGAGGCCATCGACGATCTGCGCAATATTGCGCAACTCGGTTACGACGAAGACGAAGACCAGGAAGAGCTGGAAATGTCGTTAGAAGAGATTATTGAGTACGTGCGCGTCGCCGCGCTGCTGTGCCACGAAACCTTCTCGCGCCAGCAGCCAACCGCACCGGAAGTTCGCAAGCCAACATTACACTAACAATAATTTGTTGAGGGGGCGTCATGACACAGCAGGAATTTCTTTCTCGTCGCCAGGCTCTGTTGGCGCAGATGCAGCCAGGCAGCGCGGCGCTGATTTTTGCCGCACCGGAAGCGGTACGTAGCGCAGATTCAGAATATCCCTACCGGCAGAACAGCGATTTTTGGTACTTCACGGGATTTAATGAGCCGGAAGCCCTGCTGGTGTTGATTAAAAGCGACGACACCCACAACCATAGCGTGCTGTTTAACCGCGTCCGCGATTTAACTGCCGAGATCTGGTTCGGTCGCCGTCTTGGGCAGGATGCGGCACCGGCGAAGCTGGGTGTCGATCGCGCCCTCGCATTTAGCGAAATTAATCAGCAGTTGTTCCAGTTGCTCAACGGCCTTGACGCTATCTACTTTGCGCAGGGCGAATACGACTACGCAGACAAAATCGTCTTCAACGCGCTCGATAAACTGCGCAAAGGCTCGCGCCAGAATCTGCAGGCACCGGGCGCGGTGGTTGACTGGCGGCCGATGGTGCATGAAATGCGCCTGTTTAAATCAGCAGAAGAGCTGGAGGTTATGCGTCGTGCCGGTGAGATTTCCGCGCTGGCCCACACCCGCGCGATGCAGCAGTGCCGCCCGGGGATGTTTGAATACCAACTGGAAGGGGAAATTCTGCATGAATTTACCCGCCACGGTGCACGCTTCCCATCCTACAACACCATCGTTGGCGGGGGCGAAAACGGCTGTATTCTTCACTACACCGAAAACGAATCCGAGCTGCGCGATGGCGATCTGGTTCTGATTGACGCCGGCTGTGAATATCGCGGCTATGCGGGGGACATCACCCGTACGTTCCCGGTGAACGGCAAATTCAGCCCGGCGCAGCGCGAGATTTACGATATCGTCCTCGAATCGCTCGACACGGCGCTGACGCTTTTCCGTCCCGGAACCTCGATTCAACAGGTGAACCAGCAGGTGGTGCGCATCATGATTAGCGGCCTGGTGCGCCTCGGGATCCTGAAAGGCGAAGTGGACGAGCTGATGGCGAACAACGCTCATCGACCTTACTTCATGCATGGCCTGAGCCACTGGCTGGGGCTGGATGTCCATGATGTGGGCTTCTACGATGTTGAACGTTCGCGTCTTCTTGAGCCGGGTATGGTGCTGACCGTTGAGCCGGGTCTCTACATTGCCGTCGATGCCGATGTCCCGCCGCAGTACCGCGGCATTGGGGTGCGCATTGAAGACGATATCGTGATCACCGCTGACGGTAACGAAAACCTGACCGCAGGCGTGGTGAAAAACGCCGACGATATCGAGGCGCTGATGGCGGCGGCCCGGCAGTCATGAGCGTACTGATCGTTGGTGGTGGGATGACCGGCGCGACGCTGGCGCTGGCGATTTCTCGCCTGACCAGAGGGACTCTTGCGGTTCATCTGGTGGAGGCTGCGCAGCCGGATTCGTCGCAACACCCTGGCTTTGACGCCCGCGCCATTGCGCTGGCGGCCGGCACCTGTCAGCAGCTGGCACGCGTTGGTATCTGGCAGGGGATTGCCGATTGCGCGACGCCGATTCAGCGAGTCCACGTCAGCGATCGTGGGCATGCGGGCTTCGTCACGCTTGATGCGCAGGATTACAACCTGGCCGCGCTGGGGCAGGTTGTCGAGCTCCACGATATTGGCCAGCGCCTGTTTGCGCAACTGCGCGACGCGCCGGGGATCACACTGCACTGTCCGGCGAAAGTCGAAGACGTCAGCCGATGGGAGGATGGCGTTAGTATCACGCTGGACAACGGTCAGACGATTGCCGGTCAGCTGCTGGTGGCTGCCGACGGCTCGCGTTCCACGCTGGGCGCACGCTGCGGCATGAGCTGGCAGCAACAGCCCTATGAACAACTGGCGGTGATTGCTAACGTCAGTACCGCCTTGCCCCATGAAGGGCGGGCGTTTGAACGCTTTACTGAGCATGGCCCTCTGGCGATGCTCCCTATGTCGCAGGGCCGCTGTTCACTGGTATGGTGTCACCCACAATCGCAGCGTGATGCGGTGCTGAGCTGGTCCGACGCGGAGTTTTGCGAACGGCTGCAGCAGGCATTCGGCTGGCGGTTGGGACGCATCACCCATGCCGGAACGCGTAGCGTGTATCCCCTGGCGCTGACCACCGCGACGCGCCCCGTTGCGCATCGTCTGGCGCTGGTCGGCAACGCGGCGCAGACCTTGCATCCAATTGCCGGTCAGGGTTTTAACCTGGGCCTGCGGGATGTCATGAGTTTGGCGGAACTGCTGGCGCAGGCCAGCACGAACGGCCAGGATCCCGGTGAGTATTCGCTACTGTGCGATTACCAGGCGCGGCGGGCGGATGACAAAGCCGCCACGATCGGTGTGACCGATGGTCTGGTGCATCTGTTTGCTAATCGTTGGGCGCCGCTGGTGGCGGGGCGCAACGCGGGTCTGATGGCCATGGAATTATTTACCCCGGCGCGTGATGCGCTGGCGCAGCGTACCCTCGGTTGGGTTCCCCGTTAAGGAGTTGAACGTGCAAAGTGTTGATGTTGCCATTGTTGGCGGAGGCATGGTGGGGTTGGCGGTCGCCTGTGGTTTACAGGGGAGCGGGCTGCGGGTTGCGGTGCTGGAACAATCCGAGCCACAGCCGCTGAATGCCGACGCGCCGCCGGCGCTGCGGGTTTCGGCCATTAACGCTGCCAGTGAAAAACTGCTCAGCAAGCTGGATGTCTGGCCGGCAATCCTCGCCCAGCGCGCCAGCTGTTATCACGGCATGGAAGTGTGGGATAAAGACAGCTTCGGCCGTATTTGCTTTGACGATCGCAGCATGGGCTTTAGCCATCTGGGTCACATTATTGAAAACGCCATTGTCCATCACGCCTTATGGCAGAAGGCCCAGCGCTGCGCTGATGTGACGTTGCTGGCGCCGGCGCAGTTGCAACAGGTGGCGTGGGGCGAAAACGAGGCCTTCCTGAGCCTGCAGGATGGTACGATGCTGACAGCCCGACTGGTGGTGGGTGCCGATGGCGCGAACTCCTGGTTGCGCAACAAGGCGGATATCCCGCTGACCTTCTGGGACTACCGCCATCATGCGCTGGTGGCCACGATCCGCACCGAAGAGCCCCATCAGGCGATTGCCCGCCAGGCGTTCCACGGCGAAGGCATTCTGGCCTTTCTGCCGTTAAGCGACCCGCACCTGTGCTCTATTGTCTGGTCGCTGTCGCCGCAGGAAGCGCAACGAATGCAGCAGGCGGATGACGCAGCCTTTAATCAGGCACTGAATATCGCTTTCGATAATCGTCTGGGACTGTGCCATGTGGAAAGCGAGCGTCAGGTTTTCCCGCTGACCGGCCGCTACGCTCGGCAGTTTGCCGCCCATCGTCTCGCGCTGGTTGGCGATGCCGCCCACACCATCCACCCGCTGGCCGGGCAGGGGGTTAACCTGGGCTTTATGGATGCTGCAGAGTTGATTGATGAACTCCGGCGCCTGCACGGGCAGGGCAAAGATATTGGTCAGCATCTGTATCTGCGTCGCTATGAGCGTAGCCGCAAGCACAGCGCCGCGATGATGCTGGCAGGGATGCAGGGCTTTCGGGAAATGTTCTCCGGCAGCAACCCGGCGAAGAAACTGCTGCGCGATATCGGCCTCAAACTGGCTGACACCTTGCCGGGTGTCAAACCGCAGCTTATTCGTCAGGCGATGGGCCTGAACGATCTCCCCAGCTGGTTACGTTAAGCCCGTCACACTTCTTTTTCCCGGCCCCCGCGCCGGGTTTTCCCTTCTCATTTGAAATAAACTAATCTCACCCATTTTTTCGCATTAGTTTTATTAATGTCTCTCATTTTTAGTCATGGAAAACAGGCCCGTTTTTTCGCATAAAATACCATCATGCTCGGCGTTATTAGTCATTGATGTTAATTTTATGTGGCATAAATCGCTTTTTTCCAGTCAATAACTCTGTAGTCTTTCTGGCGAATTTTAGTCATAAGCTAATGTGATGTCCTGATTTAGCTTATGGTTTAGCGCCGGGTTCAGTGGTAAGTTCAGGCAAAAGAGAACGTTTGCGTCGGCGTCTGATAACGGCACCGGCGGTCGATTTTATCGTGTGAAATCGCCCAGACAATCTCGCTCAACTCGTAGCTGCTTGCGTTTTACTCGATGAGGAAAAAATGGCTCAACAGACTCCGTTGTATGAACAACACATGCTGTGCGGCGCTCGCATGGTGGACTTCCATGGCTGGATGATGCCGCTGCATTACGGTTCCCAGATTGATGAGCACCATGTGGTGCGCAGCGATGCCGGAATGTTCGATGTATCACACATGACCATCGTTGACTTCCACGGCAGCCGTATTCGGGAGTTCTTACGCTATTTGCTGGCTAACGATGTGGCGAAGCTCACGGTCCCCGGCAAAGCGCTCTATAGCGGCATGCTGACCGCTTCCGCCGGCGTCATCGATGACCTGATTGTCTATTTCCTCTCTGAAGATTATTTCCGCCTCGTTGTTAACTCCGCCACCCGTGAAAAAGACCTCGCCTGGATCACCCAGCAGGCTGAGCCGTATGGTCTTGAAATGACCGTCCGTGACGATCTTTCCCTGATTGCCGTACAGGGGCCGCAGGCGAAAGAGAAGGCCGCGACCCTGTTCACCGAGGCTCAGCGTCAGGCCGTGGCCGGGATGAAACCCTTCTTTGGCGTGCAGGCTGGCGATCTGTTTATTGCAACCACTGGTTACACCGGTGAAGCCGGGTACGAAATTGCGCTGCCAAATGAACAGGCGGCCGATTTCTGGCGTGGCCTGCTGGACGCTGGCGTGAAGCCTTGCGGCCTGGGTGCGCGCGATACCTTACGCCTGGAAGCCGGGATGAACCTGTATGGCCAGGAGATGGACGAAAGTATCTCTCCACTGGCCGCCAATATGGGCTGGACCATTGCCTGGGAACCGGCAGACCGTGCGTTCATCGGTCGTGAAGCGCTGGAGCTGCAGCGTGAAAAAGGTACCGAGCAGCTGGTGGGCCTGGTGATGACCGAGAAAGGCGTACTGCGCGGCGGACTGCCGGTGCGCTTTAGCGATGCCGAGGGCAATCAGAAAGAAGGTATTATTACCAGTGGCACCTTCTCCCCGACGCTGGGCTACAGTATCGCGCTGGCGCGCGTACCGGCCGGTATCGGCGAAACGGCCATCGTGCAGATTCGCAACCGCGAAATGCCGGTCAAGGTCACTAAACCTGTTTTTGTACGCAACGGCAAAGCCGTAGTGTGATTCCCCCTTTTTGGAGATCAATTGATGAGCAACGTACCAGCAGAACTGAAATACAGTAAAGAACACGAATGGCTGCGCAAAGAAGCTGACGGCACCTACACCGTTGGGATCACCGAACATGCTCAGGAATTGCTTGGCGATATGGTCTTCGTTGACCTGCCGGACGTCGGTGCAACCGTTGAAGCGGGCGACGACTGCGCGGTAGCTGAGTCGGTAAAAGCGGCATCTGATATTTATGCCCCGGTAAGCGGCGAGATTGTGGCTGTTAACGAAGCGCTGAACGACTCTCCGGAGCTGGTGAACAGCGACCCGTACGCTGAAGGCTGGATCTTTAAAATCAAGGCCAGCGATGAAGCGCAGGTTGCGGCGTTGCTGGATGCGGCGGCTTACGCTGCGCTGCTGGAAAACGAATAACCGCGTTGCCCCTTTCACGCCGCGGCGCCAGGCGCTGGCGGCGTGAATGATTTTTGCCTGTTCAGATAAGTAAAGACACATACGATTCACTGCACGTTTCAGGAACCATCGCTCATGACTCAGACTTTAGGTCAGCTTGAAAACCGCGGCGCCTTTATTGAACGTCACATCGGCCCGGATGCTCAGCAACAGCAAGAGATGCTGCAAACCGTCGGCGCCGACTCGCTTAACGCCCTGATTGGCCAGATTGTGCCACAGGATATTCAGCTGGCGACACCACCGCAGGTGGGTGACGCGACTACCGAATTTGCCGCGCTGGCGGAACTGAAGGCGGTAGCCGGTCGTAACAAGCGCTTCAAGTCTTACATCGGCATGGGTTACACCGCCGTGCAGCTGCCGCCGGTTATTCAGCGCAATATGCTGGAAAACCCGGGCTGGTACACCGCCTATACGCCGTATCAGCCGGAAGTCTCCCAGGGCCGTCTGGAGTCGCTGCTTAACTTCCAGCAGGTGACCCTCGATCTGACCGGTCTGGATATTGCCTCCGCATCCCTGCTCGATGAAGCAACCGCCGGGGCAGAAGCGATGGCGATGGCCAAACGCGTCAGCAAACTGAAAAATGCCAACCGTTTCTTCGTGGCTGCGGATATTCACCCGCAGACCCTCGATGTGGTCCGCACCCGTGCTGAAACCTTCGGTTTTGACGTTATCGTCGATGATGCCGAAAAAGCCCTCGACCATCAGGACGTGTTTGGCGTACTGCTGCAGCAGGTTGGCACCACCGGTGAAATTCACGACTACAGCAAACTGATTGCCGAGCTGAAAGCACGCAAAGTCGTGGTCAGCGTCGCGGCGGACTTTATGACGCTGGTTCTGCTGACCGCTCCGGGCAAGCAGGGTGCCGATATCGTCTTCGGTTCCGCCCAGCGTTTCGGCGTACCGATGGGCTACGGCGGCCCGCACGCGGCCTTCTTCGCCGCAAAAGATGAATTCAAACGCTCTATGCCTGGCCGTATCATCGGCGTATCGAAAGATGCCGCGGGCAATACCGCGCTGCGTATGGCGATGCAGACTCGTGAGCAGCATATCCGCCGCGAGAAAGCGAACTCCAATATCTGTACTTCCCAGGTACTGCTGGCCAACATCGCCAGCCTGTACGCGGTGTTCCACGGGCCAGCGGGCCTGAAGCGTATCGCCAGCCGCATCCATCGTCTGACGGACATCCTCGCCGATGGGCTGCAGAAAAAAGGGCTGAAGCTGCGTCATGCGCACTACTTCGACACCCTGTGCGTAGAAGTAGCCGACAAAGCCGCGGTGCTGGCACGTGCTGAAGCGCTGGAAATTAACCTGCGCAGCGATATTCACAACGCGGTTGGCATTACCCTTGATGAAGCGACCACCCGCGAAGATGTCGTGAACCTGTTCCGCGCTATTATCGGCGACAACCACGGTCTGGATATCGATACGCTGGATAAAGACGTGGCGCTCGACAGTCGTTCTATCCAGGAAAGCATGCTGCGTGATGATGCGATCCTGACGCACCCGGTGTTTAATCGCTACCATAGCGAAACCGAGATGATGCGCTATATGCACTCGCTGGAGCGTAAAGATCTGGCGCTGAATCAGGCGATGATCCCGCTGGGTTCCTGCACCATGAAGCTTAACGCTGCGGCAGAAATGATCCCGATCACCTGGCCGGAATTCGCCGAGCTGCACCCGTTCTGCCCGGCAGAACAGGCCGAAGGCTATCATCAGATGATCGCCCAGCTCTCCGACTGGCTGGTTAAACTGACCGGCTACGACGCCGTCTGCATGCAGCCGAACTCCGGCGCACAGGGCGAGTACGCGGGCCTGCTGGCGATCCGCCACTACCACGAGAGCCGCAATGAAGGCCATCGTGATATCTGTCTGATCCCGAGCTCTGCGCACGGTACCAACCCGGCATCGGCACAGATGGCCGGCATGCAGGTAGTGGTGGTGGCCTGTGATAAAAACGGCAACATTGACCTTGCGGATCTGCGCCTTAAGGCGGAGCAGGCGGGCGAGAACCTCTCCTGCATCATGGTTACTTACCCGTCAACGCACGGCGTGTACGAAGAGACTATCCGCGAAGTGTGCGAAATCGTGCATCAGTTCGGCGGCCAGGTTTATCTCGACGGTGCCAACATGAATGCCCAGGTGGGCATCACCTCTCCGGGCTTTATCGGTGCGGACGTATCGCACCTTAACCTGCACAAAACCTTCTGCATTCCGCACGGCGGCGGCGGCCCAGGTATGGGACCGATTGGCGTCAAAGCGCACCTGGCTCCGTTTGTTCCGGGCCACAGTGTGGTACAAATCGAAGGCATGCTGACCCGTCAGGGCGCGGTGTCTGCTGCACCGTTCGGCAGCGCATCTATTCTGCCAATCAGCTGGATGTACATCCGCATGATGGGCGCAGAAGGGCTGAAGCAGGCGAGCCAGGTGGCTATCCTGAACGCCAACTACATCGCGACCCGTCTGAAAGAGGCGTTCCCGGTGCTCTATACCGGTCGCGACGGCCGTGTGGCGCACGAATGTATTCTTGATATTCGTCCGCTGAAAGAAGAGACCGGCATCAGTGAACTGGATATCGCCAAGCGTCTGATCGACTTTGGCTTCCATGCGCCGACCATGTCCTTCCCGGTCGCCGGAACCCTGATGGTTGAGCCGACCGAATCGGAAAGCAAAGTCGAGCTGGACCGCTTCATTGACGCGATGCTGGCGATCCGTGGTGAAATTGACCGTGTGAAAGCGGGTGAATGGCCGCTGGAAGACAACCCGCTGGTGAACGCACCGCATACTCAGGGCGAGCTGGTGGCTGAATGGCTGCACCCGTATACCCGTGAGCTGGCGGTATTCCCGGCAGGTCTGGATAACAAATACTGGCCGACGGTGAAGCGTTTGGATGATGTCTACGGTGACCGCAACCTGTTCTGCTCCTGCGTCCCGATGAGCGAATACCAGTAATTAGCTGACTGGACTATCTTCTAAAGGCGCTTCGGCGCCTTTATTTTTGGGAGAGTCATATGGCTTTAGCACTGATTACCGGCGCCAGCCGGGGAATTGGCAGGGCGACCGCACTGCTGCTGGCGCAGGAAGGCTATACCGTGGTGGTGAATTATCACCGCAATATTAATGCCGCGATGGCGGTAGTGAATGAGATTGTCATTCTGGGCGGCAAAGCAGTGGCGCTACCTGCGGATATCAGCGATGAAGCCCAGGTCATGGCGATGTTCGACAGTATCGATAAGCTGGATGAACCGTTGACCGCCCTGGTCAACAACGCGGGGATCCTGTTTACCCAGAGCACCATTGAAAACCTGACCGCCGAGCGGATTAATCAGGTGCTGAGCACCAATGTCACCGGCTATTTCCTCTGTTGTCGCGAGGCGGTGAAGCGGATGTCATTCAGGCATGACGGCAAAGGCGGGGCAATTGTCAACGTCTCGTCGGCGGCATCACGGTTGGGGGCAGCGGGAGAATATGTGGATTATGCCGCATCGAAAGGCGCCGTGGATACGTTGACTACCGGGCTGGCGCTGGAAGTGGCGGCACAGGGCATTCGCGTAAACGGCGTACGCCCTGGCTTTATCTATACCGAAATGCACGCCAGCGGCGGTGAACCGGGGCGAGTGGATCGGGTAAAAGCCGCGCTGCCGATGCAACGCGGCGGTCAGCCCGAGGAAGTCGCGCAGGCTATCGCCTGGCTGCTGAGCGACAAAGCTTCCTACGTGACCGGTAGTTTCCTCGAACTGGCCGGCGGCAAATAACCGCGACTACACTCCACTCGTCGCCCGGCTAAGCACTGCGTAAGCCGGGCTATGACGCCAGCCACAACCGCAGGCGCATTCCCCAACTGCTGGTCCAGCCGGTGGTGACCGACTTCACTTCGCCACCGGAGATAACGATCAGCGTCGGCGTCACCTGAACATCCCATTGCCGGGAAAGCTGGCCCTGAGAGTCGTTCACCGTCGGCAGCGCCAGCTTTTTCTGCGCCAGCCAGCGCGTCAGGGTAGCATCGTCCCCGGAGCGTAGCGCCACCGACATGACGTTTTCCCCGTGGCTCGCCAGGGCTGAGACCGACGGCGTGGTGTAGCGACAGACCCCGCACCAGGTCGCCCAGACGTAGAGCAGCAGCGGACGCTGTTGGCTCATGGCGGTCAGATCGACCGCCTTGCCATCCAGCGTCTGTAATGGCGTGCTGGTAAAGTTCTGCGGCAGCGCGGGCTGGCGCAGATAATCCATACCGGTGATGAGCGCCGCAGCGAGCAGCAGCAGAATCACCAGCTCGCGCAGCCATCGGCGTAATTTACTGGCCATTGGCTTTTTCCAGCTGCGTTTTCACCAGCTCCTCCAGATCGTCATAGGGAATGGCGCCGGCCACCATCTGATCGCCGATGATTGTCGCCGGGGTGCCCTGAATATTCAGCACCTGCGACAAAATCAGGTTCATCTTGAGGGGATCCATAGTCTGGTCATCAATCTTTACGCCGTCCGTTGCCGTTTTCTGGCGGGCGGCAAGAATGCTGGCATCATCGTGGTAACCTTTTTTCGCCATCAGACGCTGATGCAGCGGCCAGAATTTATCCGGCTGCTGGCGCCACGTAGAGAGTGCGGCTTTGGCGGCGTTTACCGAGCTCTGGCCTTTAAACGGCAGCAGCTTCACGATCAGCAGCACGTCAGGATTCTCGCGAACGATCTTCTCCAGCTGCGGATCGAACTGCTTGCAGTAGGGGCAGTTGTAATCGGTAAACGACACGATCGTCAGACGCGGGTTTTTGGCACCAAGCCGCGGACTGTCGGGGTCGTTGAACAGCAGTTTTGCCAACTGGTCGTCGGCGGATGAGTCGGGTTGCTCAGCCGGGGCAGCCAGGCTGAAGGTGGACAGACACAGCAGAAGCAGGGCGGTGATGATTCTCATGATTATTGACCTTTCGCATCAGACAGGGTGGCGAGGAGTTCGTCGCGATTTAACAGCGGAGGCAGCACGTGGCCCTGCGGTAATCCCGGTCCGTAGATTTGATTAAAAGGAACGGCGGCGCTGCCGCGGGTGGTCAGGAAACGGCTGATGGTTTCCGATGGACGACTCCAGTCGCCGCGCAGGGCAACCACGTCCGGTTCCGCCAGGGCGCGCTGGACATCGTCACGCAGCAGCACGTTGTATTTATTAGCTTTACAGGTCACGCACCAGTCGGCGGTGACATCGATAAACACCCGCTGATGGTTGGCCAGCGCGTCGATAATCGCTTGCTCACTGAGGGGTTGCCAGTTGATACGGTCGCGGTGCGACGCCTGACTATCAGGCTGGAAAAACAGCGTGAAGGCCCCGGCGACAGCAAGCGCCAGCACGCCGGCCCCCAGCGCCGTGCGCCAGCGGTAGCGCCAGAGAATTGCCAGCAGCAGCGCCAGCGTCAGCAGCACGACCAGCACAATAACCGGCATCTGACCGAGATGCACCGTCAGCAGGCTAATCAGCCACAGCGATGAGCCCAGCATCATCAACCCGAGCACCACGCGCAGGATGTTCATCCAGCGTCCAGGGCGTGGCAGGTGTCGGGCAAGTCCCGGCCAGGCGGCGACCAGCAACCAGGGCAGGCTCATGCCCACTCCCATAGCGAAGAAAATCCCCCACAGCAGCGGCAGCGGCGCCATCAGAGCGACCGAGACGGCGGTGCCGAGAAACGGTGCGGTGCAGGGGGTCGCCAGCAGCGTCGCAAATGCTCCCTGCCAGAAGTGGCCCATCAGCCCATGGCCGCCGCGAGTGGCCAGAAACGTGCTGGTGCCGGAGGAAAGGCGGATCTCAAACAGGCCCAGCAGGCTGGCGCTGAACAGCACCATCACCAGCGCCATCGCACCAATAAACCACGGATTCTGGAACTGAATCCCCCAGCCCAGGGCCTGGTTGCCCAGGCGCAGCAGGGTCATCATCAGCGCCAGCGCCAGAAATGACACCACGATCCCGCACACCGAGGCCATGAACTGCCGGCGTACCACGCCGCGCTCCCGCCCGCCACTCTGCACCAGTGAACCGAGCTTCATGGCCAGCACCGGCAGCACGCAGGGCATCACGTTGAGGATCAGGCCACCTGCCAGCGCCATCAGCAACACCCACCATAACGACGGTGCCGCGACCGGTGTGCCTGGGCCAATGGTCAGCGCGCTTTCCTGCGCCAGCCCGCTGTCGGCAAGGACCAACGACAGGCGTTTGCCGCTCAGGTTGGGCGCTGCCTCACCCCAGCCGTCGCTGACCGGGATCTGTGCGATAAGCGTATCGTCTTTCAGCGAGAACGTCGGTTTGCCAAAATCGACATCATCCATACTGTCGATAAACAGCGCGGGCTGCTGCCAACCCGCATCGCGTACCGCCGTTACCGTCAGTTTTCCGTCGCGATAGGTTGAGGTCAGCAGGGAAGTGAGGCCATCCGGTCGCGGCAAGGTGCCCAGCGCCCGGGTAAAATCGTAGCCAAAGTCGTCTCCCGGTGAGGCGCTCATCTCCAGCGAGAAGGGGTAGTCGGTCAGAATACAGACGTTGCTGCAGGTGGATAGCGTCAGCACGCCGCTCAAGGTCTGCGGCAGCGGGCCGCGGATCGCCAGCGGAAAGCTGACGCGGTCGTGGTAGCCCTGGGTGGATATTCCCGCGACGTCAAAGCGCTGCGGGGTTGGCCAGTCCCAGGTAACATCCAGCGGCGTATTCCAGACGATAGCGGGCGCAATGCCGCCTTCGCCGGGCGAACGCCAGTAGGTTTTCCAGCCTTTTTCCAGCTTCACATCCAGCAGCAGGCGTGCGCTATCGCTGCTTTCACTCTGGGCGCGCAGCCGGACGCTGGCGTGTTGATTATCGGCGGTGCGCAGCCAGCCGCTGTCGGCAGCCTGGCTGACGGGCAGCCATAGCCAAAGCAGGCAGACCAGCAGTCGCCTGAATACCATAAGCATAAATTTTCTCCATAAATGATTAATTAACCCGAGTGTTCAGGGAAATACTCATTCACGGAAAACGCACAATCGCAGATGCACCCGTAGCCGGGGAGGGGAAATAACGCGGGGAGGCCAGAGACGCTCGATGCGGGGCAGGATTGCCGCCAGCAGCGTCAGCAACAGCGCGACAGCCAGTAAGGCACCTTCGAACAGCACTGGCGGTGATGCCAGCAGAGATTTCGCACTCAGCTCGCAGGGCGTGACCGGCGCTTCCGCCGTTTCTGGTCCCTGTTGGGCTGATTGCGTCACAGCCGTGGCATTCATGACAAGCGCGTGCAGCCCGGCCATACGCTGCGCGGTGCATACCAGCACCACCAGACAGGCAAGGGCTACAAGAAGAATGGCTTTTCGCTGTCGCTTAATCATTATCGCCTCAATAATTCACGAGGCTTATCTTATCGGGCGAGCAGGTTTTAGCAATGTTAAAGCTGTAAAGAAGTGTCTGTAAGCGCGGGGGAATTTCCTCTCCCGTTATGGGGAGAGGAAGCGTGCGAGGGACAATCAGAGCTTTTCGCCGTTGCTGGCGATGACTTCTTTGTACCAGTTGAAGCTTTTCTTGCGCGAGCGGGACATGTCGCCGGTGCCATCGTCATGTTTGTTGACGTAGATAAAGCCGTAGCGCTTGCTGTACTGCCCGGTGGTGAAGGAAACGCAATCGATGCAGCCCCACGGGGTGTAGCCCATCAGATCGACGCCATCATAGGTGACCGCTTTGATCATCTCTTCCACGTGGGCGCGCAGATAGTCGATACGGTAGTCGTCGTTGATGCTGCCGTCTGCTTCGACTTTGTCGTAAGCGCCAAAACCGTTTTCCACGATAAACAGCGGTTTCTGGTAGCGTTCATACAGTTCGCACAGCGCATAGCGCAGGCCAACCGGGTCAATCTGCCAGCCCCAGTCGGACGCTTTCACGTGCGGGTTCGGCACGCTGCCTTCAAAGCCAGAGATCGCATCGCCGCTGCCGCCTTCCGCTTTGACCGCGTTGGTCATGTAGTAGCTGAAGCCGAGATAATCGCAGGTCCCTTCACGCAGGATCTGCTCATCGCCTGCTTCCATCACGATGTTGAAGCCGCGGCGTTCCCATTCGTTCAGGACGTAGGTGGGGTAGTAGCCGCGCAACTGTACGTCGGTAAAGACGTAGCGTTCACGCATCGATTCCTGTGCGAACATCACATCTTCAGGTTTACAGGAGAACGGATAGAGCGCCACCATCGCCAGCATGCAGCCAACCTGCATTTGCGGGTTGATGCGCCGTGCCGCCTTCACCGCCAGGGCACTGGCAACGAACTGGTGATGCAGCACCTGGTACATGGTCTCTTCCGGGTTTTCATGTTCGGTATAGACCACGCCCGAGCAGCAATAGCCGAACAACGGCGCGCGCCAGTTACGCTGGTTGTTGATCTCGTTAAAGGTCATCCAGTATTTCACTTTGTGCTTATAGCGCTCGAACACGACTTCGGCGAAACGCACAAAGAAATCGACCACTTTACGGTTGGTCCAGCCACCGTACTGCTGCACCAGGTGCAGCGGCATTTCAAAGTGGGAGAGGGTGATAACCGGCTCGATGTTGTATTTCAGCAGCTCATCAAACATGTCGTCATAGAACTTCAGCCCCTCTTCGTTGGGCTGGGTTTCATCACCCAGCGGGAAGATGCGGGTCCAGGCGATGGAGGTACGAAAACACTTGAAGCCCATTTCGGCAAACAGTTTGATGTCTTCTTTGTAGCGGCCGTGGAAGTCGATGGCTTCGTGGTTCGGGTAGTATTTCCCGGCTTCCACTTCATGGGTGATTTCGCGTGGAACGCCGTGGGCGCCGCCGGTCAGCACGTCACAAATGCTCGGGCCTTTGCCGTCTTTATTCCAGCCGCCTTCCACCTGGTGCGCTGCTACCGCACCGCCCCATAAAAAGTCTTTCGGTAAAGTGATTTTTTTCATCTTTGCTGATCTCATCAAATAGCATCTGATTTTGAGTCTAACAAAGGGAATATAAATGTCACGATATAACAATTTCCGCTATGTGGAATATGTTACATCGAAAAAACAGGGTGTTATTTTCAGGCCAGTTTGCGCGCTAATTTACGGCCGAGGGATTCCAGAATATATATGACTGGTATTTGGGTAGTAATATCGTACACGCCGCCGATGCGGGTTTGCGGCACGTGCCAGGAGAGGTTGAAGTCTGCAAGCTTTGCCAGTCGCGAGTGTTCATGACTGGTGACTGACATTACCTTGCAGTTGTGCAGGCTGAACTGGCTGGCGAAGCGCAGGATCTCTTCGGTTTCCCCGGAAACGGACAAGACGATCGCCAGCGCGTTACGAGCCATATCGTTGGTCACCGGGAAATAAGGATCGTCGATATGGTTGCTGAATTTCCCGACATTAGAGAAAAACCGTGCGCCATATTTTGCGAGGGCGCCGGAGGTGCCGGCACCAACAAATATAATTCGCTCTGAGGCCAGAATAATATCGACCGCGCGGTCGAGTAAATCATCAAACTCGTCATTATTGACGCTTTTAAAAAAGCTCATGATTTCGCTGGCGCCGATATTTGCCTGTTGAGGCTGGTTCTGCTCGAGATATAATTTAAAGCGTACGCGAAACTCCGAGTATCCTTCACACTGCAGTTTGCGACAAAAGCGCAGGACGGTGGTCGTAGAGACCCCGGTGGCTTCTGCCAGCTCGCGAATGGTCATGTACATCACCTTGTCACGATTTTTGATGACGTAGTGGTAGACCATCATCTCAAGATTATTGAGACTGGCAATCGCCGCGTGGGAGAACATGCTCACAGTAACAACTCACAATTCATAATGACCAGGAGGGAATTATATCATGCAGCCGAATGACATAACTTTTTTTCAACGCTTTCAGGACGACATCCTTGCCGGGCGGAAAACGATCACCATCCGCGATGCTGCCGAATCGCATTTTAAAACCGGGGATGTGTTGCGGGTTGGTCGCTATGAAGATGACGGCTATTTTTGTACGATTCAGGTGGTGGGGACCTCGACGGTCACGCTCGATACGCTGACAGAACGCCACGCGCAACAGGAGAATATGACGCTGCCGCAGCTGCGTCAGGTGATCGGCGAGATCTACCCTGATGATGACCAGTTTTATGTTATTGAATTTCAAAAGCTTTGATAAAACAGCGAACGACTGTTAGGTGAAAATTTAATTTAACCTTATGATTTTATTGAGTTCACAAAAATTCATCTATTTATTTTAGCTAACAGGTGTTCACTGGAATCATTCTCAGTTACCCTAGGTGTGCATTGAAAGCGTTCTTGTTTTCGGAGTCAAATATGGTTCGCAAGCCATTAATCACACAGGGTTATTCTTTGGCAGAGGAAATTGCCAACAGTATCAGCCATGGAATCGGGCTGGTGTTCGGTATCGTCGGTCTGGTGCTTCTACTGGTTCAGGCGATAGATAGCAACGCCAGCGCCACGGCAATTACCAGCTACAGCCTGTATGGCGGCAGCATGATCATGCTGTTCCTCGCGTCCACGCTCTATCACGCGATCCCTCATCAGCGGGCTAAGCAGTGGCTGAAGAAATTCGACCACTGCGCCATCTATCTGTTGATTGCCGGGACCTATACCCCTTTTTTGCTGGTGGGGCTCAATTCGCCGCTGTCACGGGGCCTGATGATTGTCATCTGGAGCCTGGCGCTGCTGGGGATTTTGTTTAAGCTCACCATCGCGCATCGCTTTAAGATCCTCTCGCTGGTGACCTATCTGACGATGGGCTGGCTGTCATTAATCGTGGTGTATCAGCTGGCGATCAAACTGGCGGCGGGTGGGGTTACGCTGCTGGCGGTGGGCGGGGTCGTCTATTCGCTGGGGGTTATCTTCTACGTCTGCAAGCGCATCCCTTATAACCATGCTATCTGGCACGGCTTTGTGCTGGGCGGCAGCGTCTGTCATTTCCTGGCGATCTATTTATACGTCGGCCAGGTGTAGCTAAGACGCCGCGCCATCGGGAGATCTCCAGCGGCGCGGCGGTTGTCGGGACATCAGGCCTGTGAGCCTTAGCTCTCTTCCAATGAGTACGGCAGCGGAACGATGCTTAACGTACCGGCATCATCGCGTACGCGGAACACGCTGTCCGGCTCCATATCGTTATTCATCACTACCTGCACCAGCAGATGGCCATCATCCAGCTGAACCGCGGCCAGCACGGTGCCGGTCCGGCGCCAGTTTTTGCCCATCTTCAGCTCAAGATCTTCCCCGGCCTGCGGCACGCGGCTGGCTTTACCCGTCAGATACCACAGCGCACGTTTGTTGGCGCCGCGGAATTTAGCCCGTGCGACCATTTCCTGACCGGTATAACAGCCTTTTTTAAAGCTGATGCCGCCCAGTGCCTGCAGGTTAGTGGCTTGCGGAATGAACTGCGCGCTG
Organism: Klebsiella sp. R390; assembly: GCF_051131745.1. Classification (NCBI taxonomy): domain Bacteria; kingdom Pseudomonadati; phylum Pseudomonadota; class Gammaproteobacteria; order Enterobacterales; family Enterobacteriaceae; genus Klebsiella; species Klebsiella sp. R390. Next base: position 3,547,184 of record NZ_CP180445.1, read on the forward strand.
TTGGCGCTGTCAATGACCGGCAGGCCCGCTTCGATATTCAACGCCAGCCACTGCTGGCTGTTGTTCAGTTGAGCATCGCTGCGCAGCGCATCGGTAATGCGGGTTGCGGTTGCGACATCGGTCACCAGCAGGAAACGCTCAGCCGGATGTTCAAACCACAGCAGACTGGTGGCGCCGTCGGTCACTAGCGGTTTATCGCTGTCCGGCAGTTCGTTAAACAGCGGCGCCAGCGCGGCACGGGCCTGGAAACCGGCAACGCCCAGCAGGACGTGTTCATCGTCGGCAGCAATGACAACTTTGGAGAATACCGCGTATTTTTTCAGTTCGGTCAGCTGCGCGTCGCGCAGGCTGCGGCGTTCGATCCAGGCAAAACCGCCCTGGCGATGAAAGACCCGCAGATTGCTCCACATCTTGCCCTTAGCATCACAGTGCGCGGCAAGCAGGTGCCGATCGTCGGTCAGCGCGCTGACATCGGCGGTAATCTGTCCCTGAAGATACTTCTCGGCATCCTGACCAGTTATCGTCGACAGCGCCCAGTCATCCAGCGTCATCAGCGTTAACGGCAGACGGGCGGAAGCGGAAGGCTGGCGCGGGGGAAAAGGTGTAAAAGCCATAGTCATGTCCTGAATAGCTTAACGCAGAGTGAGTCACTAATGGTAAAAGAGCTATGGTGCAATGCAAGCGCTTTTGGCAGGCGATTTGTGCCCTGATGAGCTAAACGAACAGGCAACGAAGGTAGATAAAACCATGGTTATTTTATGGTTTTTTGCGAGCGACGTTCTCTGATTGCGATATTGCTGTAAAGTAAGTGCAAAAAACGGGTTAAACTAACCTATCAATAACATTCATCAGGTCGCATCCCGCTAACCTGAAGAATGCACTGTGTATCTTTATGCTGGAAGGACAACATGGACATTACTAATAAAGCCCGTATCCACTGGGCATGCCGCCGGGGTATGCGCGAACTCGATATCTCTATCATGCCGTTTTTTGAGTATGAGTACGATACGCTCAGTGATGACGACAAGCTGCTGTTCATTCGTCTGTTAGAAAACGACGATCCGGATCTGTTCAACTGGCTGATGAACCATGGCGAACCGGCGGATGCGCAACTGCAACGGATGGTAAAATTAATCCAGACTCGGAATCGGGAACGTGGTCCTGTGGCAATCTGATTTACGCATCTCCTGGCGTTCGCAGTGGTTTTCACTGCTGCTTCACGGCATTGTGGCGGCGATAGTGCTGCTCATGCCCTGGCCGCTGAGCTACACACCGCTATGGCTGTTACTGCTGTCGCTGGTGGTGTTTGACTGCGTTCGCAGCCAGCGGCGGATCCACGCCTGTCGGGGAGAAATAAAACTGCTGACCGATTCACGTCTGCGCTGGCAAAAAGCGGAGTGGGAAATCGTCGGTACGCCCTGGGTGATTAACAGCGGTATGCTGCTGCGCCTGCGGGAGAGCGAAACGCGCCGCAGCCAGCATTTGTGGGTTGCGGCGGACAGTATGGACGCAAAAGAGTGGCGTGATTTGCGCCGGTTGGTGTTACAAAAACCGGCGCAGGACTAAGAGCGATCAGGCGAACTGCTCAGCCATTTCGCCCAGGATTTGCTCGCACCAGTTCTGCAGGCGATCGTCGCTCATCTCATACTGGTTCGTTTCATCAAGCGCCAGGCCGACGAACAGCTGGCCATCGGCTATAATGGGTTTCTGGCTGGTGAATTCGTACCCTTCCGTCGGCCAGTAACCGATAAACTTCACCCCTTTGGTGCTCAGCTTATCGTGCAGCATGCCCAGCGCGTCGAGGAACCATTCGCCGTAGCCCAACTGGTCGCCCATGCCGTACATCGCCACAATTTTATCCTGCAGATCCAGGGTGTCTAACTGCTGCCAGATAGCGTCCCAGTCTTCCTGAATCTCACCGAAATCCCATGTCGGAATGCCGAGGATCAGCACGTCATATTCTGTCATCAGGGCAGGGGAATCATCTTTCAGATTGTGCAGCGTCACCAGTTCCGGACCGATGATATCGCGAATCTTCTCCGCCGCCATCTCGGTGTAGCAGGTGCTGGAGCCGTAAAAAAGACCTATGTTCATGGGGTAAACATCTCAATTCATGCTGTGACTTTGCGCTTAGTTTATCAGAAAGCCGCCGCCGGCCGCATACTTAAGGTTGCAGGTTCAACGACTGAGAACACCGCGCGCTGCCGTTTTTGCCCAGCAGGGCAACTAATTTGGGTATACTGGAGCCGTTTTAACGAGCAAAGAGGCCGATGTGGAACAGGATCTTGCACGAATCGAACAGTTTCTCGATGCGCTGTGGCTGGAGCGTAATCTTGCAGAAAATACGCTCAGCGCCTACCGACGGGATCTGACCATGGTGGTGGAATGGCTGCACCATCGCGCGTTGACCTTGATAAGCGTCAGCGGCGAGGATCTGCAGGCGCTGCTGGCCGAAAGACAGACGGGAGGCTATAAAGCCACCAGCACCGCGCGCTTGTTGAGCGCCGTGCGCCGCTTCTTTCAGCATCTGTATCGGGAAAAAGTACGCCCGGACGATCCCAGCGCGCTGCTGGCGTCACCGAAACTGCCGCAGCGGCTACCGAAAGACCTGAGTGAAGCCCAGGTCGATCGCCTGCTGCAGGCGCCGCTGGTCGAACAGCCCTTAGAGTTACGCGATAAAGCGATGCTGGAGGTGCTGTACGCCACCGGACTGCGCGTGTCGGAGCTAGTCGGCCTGACGATGAGCGATATCAGCCTGCGTCAGGGGGTGCTGCGGGTGGTCGGTAAAGGGAATAAAGAGCGGCTGGTTCCGCTTGGCGAAGAGGCGGTGCTGTGGGTGGAGAACTACCTGGAGTACGGGCGTCCCTGGCTGCTCAACGGCGTGGCCTCTGATGTGCTTTTCCCCAGCCAGCGTGCGCAGCAGATGACGCGCCAGACTTTCTGGCATCGAATTAAGCACTATGCCGTGCTGGCCGGCATCGACAGCGCGAAGCTTTCACCGCATGTGTTACGCCATGCGTTTGCCACGCACTTACTTAACCACGGCGCGGATTTGCGCGTGGTACAGATGCTATTAGGGCATAGCGATCTCTCTACGACGCAGATCTACACCCACGTGGCGACCGAGCGTCTGAGACAACTTCATCAACAGCATCACCCACGGGCGTGAGTGCTGACTAAAAAGGACGATGTATGAAAAACGGTTTATTGATGTTCACTCTGCTGGCGGCAACGCTGTCCGGGGCCGCGCATGCTGACACGGCGGCCATCAAACAGTCGCTGACCAAGCTGGGTGTGCAGAGTACGGATATTCAGCCTTCCCCGGTTAGCGGGATGAGCACCGTGCTGACCGACAGCGGCGTACTGTATGTGACCGATGACGGTAAACATGTCATCCAGGGGCCGATGTATGACGTCAGCGGTGCGCAGCCGCTTAACGTCACCAACGCGTTGCTGGTAGGCAAGCTGAACGCGCTGGAAAAAGAGATGATCATCTACAAAGCGCCGCAGGAAAAACATGTGATCACCGTGTTTACCGATATCACCTGCGGCTACTGCCACAAGCTGCACGAAGAGATGAGCGACTATAACGCGCTGGGGATCACCGTGCGTTATCTGGCTTTCCCGCGTCAGGGGCTGCAAAGCCAGGCGGAACAGGATATGAAAGCGATCTGGTGCGCGAAAGATCGCAACAAAGCGTTGGATGACGCCATGGCTGGTAAAGGCGTACAGGCCGCAAGCTGCAACGTTGATATCAGCAAGCACTACACGCTTGGTGTGCAGTTTGGCGTGAACGGGACACCGGCGATGGTGTTGAGCAACGGCTACGTGCTGCCGGGTTATCAGGGGCCGAAAGAGCTGAAAGCCTTCCTTGATGAGCATCAAAAACAGACAAGCGGTAAATAATTCGCGTGAAACCACAGATACAACTACGCCGCCGCGAGGCGGTTGACGGGGCTGATTTACCCGCGGACCTGCCACCACTGCTGCAGCGTCTGTACAGCAGCCGCGGTGTGCTGCGCGCCCAGGAGCTGGAGCGCGGTGTCAAAGGCATGCTGCCATGGACGCAGCTGAACGGCATCGAGCGCGCGGTGGAGATGCTGTACAGCGCTTTCCAGCAAGAGTTGCATATCGTCGTGGTCGGCGATTTTGACGCCGATGGTGCCACCAGTACCGCACTGAGCGTGCTGGCGCTGCGTGCGCTGGGCTATAGCAATGTCTCCTATCTGGTCCCGAACCGTTTTGAAGATGGCTACGGGCTAAGTCCTGAAGTTGTCGATCAGGCCCATGCGCGCGGTGCGCAGATGATCATGACCGTCGATAACGGGATTTCATCGCACGCCGGTGTCGATCACGCACACGCGTTGGGGATCCCGGTGGTGGTGACCGATCACCACCTGCCGGGTGATACATTACCGGCGGCGGAAGCCATCGTGAATCCCAATCTGCGCGACTGCGAGTTCCCGTCGAAATCGTTAGCTGGCGTGGGTGTGGCGTTCTACCTGATGCTGGCACTGCGTACCTTCCTGCGTGATAAAAACTGGTTTGAGACCCGCGGAATTGCAGCCCCCAATCTGGCAGAACTGCTGGATCTGGTTGCCCTGGGAACGGTAGCGGACGTGGTGCCGCTGGATGCTAATAACCGGATCCTGACCTGGCAGGGGTTGAGCCGTATTCGGGCGGGCAAGTGCCGTCCGGGGATCAAAGCGCTGCTGGAGATCGCCAACCGCGATCCGCAAAAGCTGGCGGCCAGCGACCTGGGCTTTGCCCTGGGACCGCGACTGAACGCGGCAGGCAGGCTGGATGATATGTCGGTCGGCGTGGCGCTGCTGCTGTGCGACAACGTCGGTGAGGCGCGGATGCTGGCCAACGAGCTGGATGCGTTAAACCAGACCCGCAAAGAGATTGAGCAGGGCATGCAGGTCGAGGCGCTGACGCTGTGCGAGCAGCTTGAACGCAGCGGCGATACTCTGCCCGGCGGGCTGGCGATGTATCACCCGCAGTGGCATCAGGGAGTGGTCGGCATTCTGGCGTCGCGCATTAAAGAGCGTTTTCATCGTCCGGTGATTGCCTTTGCGCCAACCGGCGACGGGTTGTTAAAAGGGTCCGGTCGCTCCATTCAGGGGCTGCACATGCGCGATGCGCTTGAGCGTCTTGATACCCTCAACCCAGGGCTTATCCTGAAATTTGGCGGCCACGCCATGGCGGCCGGGCTGTCGCTGGAAGAGGCGCGCTTTGCCGAGTTTCAGAAGTGCTTCGGCGATCTGGTCACCGAGTGGTTGGATCCGGCGCTGTTACAGGGCGAAGTGGTGTCCGACGGTCCGCTGGAGGCGGCGGAGATGAGCATGGAAGTGGCCCATATGCTGCGTGAAGCCGGCCCCTGGGGCCAGATGTTCCCGGAACCGCTGTTTGACGGCCGTTTCCGTCTGCTTCAACAGCGACTGGTGGGCGAGCGTCATCTGAAGGTGATGGTCGAACCGGTCGGCGGCGGCCCGCTGCTGGACGGTATTGCCTTCAACGTTGATACTTCGATGTGGCCGGATAACGGCGTGCGTGAAGTGACGCTGGCCTATAAGCTCGATATTAATGAGTTCCGTGGTAATCGCAGCCTGCAGCTTATCATCGACCATCTCTGGCCGGTCTGACGAAAAAGCCGCCAATAAAGAGGCGCACTGAAGGGCGAAGTGTCTATAAAAGAGAGCGGGGATCCGGTACAATTCCGCTCTTATCACCGCATTTTGACGAATCCATTAAAAGAAAATCGACCATGTTTGAAATAAATCCGGTAAAAAACCGCATTCAGGACCTCACGGAGCGCTCTGACGTTCTCAGGGGGTATCTTTGACTACGATGCTAAGAAAGAGCGTCTGGAAGAAGTAAACGCCGAGCTGGAACAGCCGGACGTGTGGAACGAACCCGAGCGCGCACAGGCGCTGGGGAAAGAGCGTTCTTCACTGGAAGCCATCGTTGAGACGCTGGACCAGATGTCCCAGGGGCTGGAAGATGTCTCCGGGCTGCTGGAACTGGCCGTTGAAGCCGACGACGAAGAGACCTTCAACGAAGCCGTTGCCGAACTGGACGTGCTGGAAGAGAAACTGGCGCAGCTTGAGTTCCGCCGTATGTTCTCCGGCGAATACGACAGCGCTGACTGCTACCTCGATATTCAGGCCGGTTCCGGCGGGACTGAAGCCCAGGACTGGGCCAGCATGCTGACGCGTATGTATCTGCGCTGGGCTGAAGCGCGCGGTTTTAAAACCGAGATTATCGAAGAGTCTGAAGGTGAAGTCGCGGGTATTAAATCCGTGACCATCAAGATTATTGGCGATTACGCCTACGGCTGGCTGAGAACGGAAACCGGCGTTCACCGCCTGGTGCGTAAGAGCCCGTTTGATTCCGGCGGCCGTCGCCATACCTCGTTCAGTTCCGCGTTTGTCTATCCGGAAGTGGATGACGACATTGATATCGAGATCAACCCGGCAGACCTGCGTATTGACGTTTACCGCGCCTCAGGTGCGGGTGGTCAGCACGTTAACCGTACGGAATCCGCGGTGCGTATTACCCACATTCCAAGCGGCTTAGTGACGCAGTGCCAGAACGACCGTTCACAGCACAAGAACAAAGACCAGGCCATGAAGCAGATGAAAGCCAAGCTTTATGAACTGGAAATGCAGAAGAAAAATGCCGAGAAGCAGGCGATGGAAGATACCAAATCTGACATCGGCTGGGGCAGCCAGATCCGCTCTTATGTGCTGGATGACTCCCGCATTAAAGATCTGCGCACCGGGGTGGAAACCCGCAATACTCAGGCCGTGCTCGACGGCAGCCTGGATCAATTTATCGAAGCAAGTTTGAAAGCAGGGTTATGAGGAACCAACATGTCTGAACAACAAGCACAGGGCGCTGACGCGGCAATTGACCTTAATAATGAACTGAAAAGCCGTCGTGAAAAGCTGGCTGCGCTGCGTGAGCAGGGTATCCCGTTCCCGAACGATTTCCGTCGTGACCATACCTCTGACCAACTGCACGCTGACTTCGATGCGAAAGAAAACGAAGAGCTGGAAGCGCTGAACGTTGAAGTCTCCGTTGCTGGCCGCATGATGACCCGTCGTATTATGGGTAAAGCGTCCTTCGTGACCCTGCAGGACGTTGGCGGCCGTATCCAGCTGTACGTTGCGCGTGACGATCTGGCAGAAGGCGTCTACAACGAGCAGTTCAAAAAATGGGACCTCGGTGACATCATTGCCGCGCGCGGTAAGCTGTTCAAAACCAAAACCGGTGAGCTTTCGATCCACTGCACCGAACTGCGTCTGCTGACCAAAGCCCTGCGCCCGCTGCCGGACAAATTCCACGGCCTGCAGGATCAGGAAGCACGCTACCGTCAGCGTTATCTGGACCTGATCTCCAACGACGAATCGCGCAAAACCTTCAAAATTCGCTCCCAGATTCTGGCCGGTATCCGCCAGTTCATGGTTGGCCGCGACTTTATGGAAGTGGAAACCCCAATGATGCAGGTGATCCCTGGCGGCGCGTCTGCCCGTCCGTTCATCACCCATCACAACGCGCTGGATATGGACATGTACCTGCGTATCGCGCCGGAACTGTACCTGAAACGTCTGGTGGTTGGCGGCTTTGAACGTGTGTTCGAAATCAACCGTAACTTCCGTAACGAAGGGATCTCCGTTCGCCACAACCCAGAGTTCACCATGATGGAACTCTACATGGCGTATGCGGACTATAAAGATCTGATCGAGCTGACCGAATCCCTGTTCCGTACTCTGGCACAGGATATTCTGGGCAACACCGCGGTGCCTTATGGCGATCAGACCTTCGATTTCGGCAAGCCGTTTGAAAAACTGACCATGCGTGAAGCTATCAAGAAATACCGTCCGGAAACCGAGATGGCGGATCTGGATAACTTCGATTCTGCCAAAGCTATCGCACAGGCCATTGGTCTGCACGTTGAGAAGAGCTGGGGTCTGGGTCGTATTGTGACCGAGATCTTTGAAGAAGTGGCGGAAGCGCACCTGATTCAGCCGACCTTTATCACTGAGTACCCGGCTGAAGTTTCTCCGCTGGCGCGTCGTAATGACGAGAACCCGGAAATCACCGACCGCTTTGAATTCTTCATCGGCGGGCGTGAAATCGGTAACGGCTTTAGCGAGCTGAACGATGCCGAAGACCAGGCGCAGCGCTTCCAGGATCAGGTGAATGCGAAAGCTGCCGGTGACGACGAAGCGATGTTCTACGACGAAGACTACGTGACCGCGCTGGAACACGGTCTGCCGCCGACGGCTGGTCTGGGTATTGGTATCGACCGTATGGTGATGCTGTTCACCAACAGCCACACTATCCGCGATGTGATCCTGTTCCCGGCCATGCGCCCGGTGAAATAAGACCGACCGCGATAAACATAACCCCGGCCATCGATGCCGGGGTTTTTTTTGGTATTAATATCCGGGGGAATGCGTTTCCCGCTAGTGGATTAGCGCAAGCGCGCGGCGTAGTTGCACAGCGCCTGGCGAGCATCCTGGTCGTCAGCTTCAAGAACCATCCACGGGCTGAAGGCCCACGGCGTTAAGGCGAGCCCCTGCAGCAGATCGTCAAGGCTGCACCACTGATAGTCCATCACCTCATCGGCGTGAGGAGCGAGCGGGCTGGTGGTCGTGGCGGCGTAAACCGGGCAGACTTCGTTTTCGACAATCCCGTTTGGGGCAACTGCGCGATAGCGGAACGCCGGGTGCACCGGCGTAATGTCGGTGATGCTGACGCCCAGCTCAAAATGACTGCGTCGCTGGACGGCCTGTTCAAACGTTTCGCCCTCCTGCGGGTGGCCGCAGACCGAGTTGGTCCAGACGCCAGGCCAGGCCTTCTTGCTCAGCGAGCGACGCGTCACCAGTAACTGCCCTTGTTGATCAAACAGCCAGCAGGAAAAGGCGAGGTGCAAAGGGGTATTGAGGGTGTGGGCAGCATACTTTTCCTGCATGCCAACCGGCTTATCTTGCTCATCGAGCAAAATGACGTGTTCCCCGGTCATGACAACTCCTGAAAGTAAAAAACAACTGGCATAAACGTGCCGGGTTATGCAATCAGGCACAGGGTAGCCGATAACGGCACGAAAGGCATTATCTAAACAAGCGGCAGGCAGGTGGTCGGCGCAGCGAGGAAACCGGGCATCACAGGCGTAGCGATTGGGGTTCTGCCTGTGGGCTGGTATGATAGTCATCCGTAATGATGAGATGAGAGCTGTGTTAAGTGCAGGACGCCTGATGAGAAAACGCTTTTTTATCAATATGATGTTGGTGTTTAGCCTGGTGATTGCCGGGTGTTCCAGTTCATCTGATTCCGGTTCCGTCTATACCGTGAAACGCGGTGATACGCTGTATCGTATCTCCCGGACGACTGGCACCAGCATCAAAGATCTGGCCCGACTGAACAATATCTCTCCGCCGTATACCATTGAGGTTGGGCAGCGTCTGAAGCTGAACCCGGCTGCCGGAACCAGTGCCACGAAGAGCCGCTCGTCCGCGAAGAGCAGTACACGGACTGCCGCGAACAAGCCGCCTGCGGCTTTACCACCAGTTTCCTGGCCGCCGGTGGGGCAACGCTGCTGGCGCTGGCCGACCAGCGGGAAAGTCATCCTGCCTTATTCTTCGAGCGATGGCGGGAATAAAGGCATCGATATCGCCGGGACGCGCGGGCAGCCGGTTTACGCCGCCGGGGCAGGTAAAGTGGTTTATGTCGGTAACCAGCTACGCGGTTACGGTAATCTGATCATGATTAAGCACAATGAAGATTACATTAGCGCCTATGCCCATAACGATAAGCTGATGGTCAATAACGGCCAGAGCGTGAAGATAGGGCAGCAGATTGCCACCATGGGCAGCACCGATGCTGACTCCGTACGCCTGCACTTCCAGATCCGCTATCGGGCGACGGCAATCGATCCGCTGCGCTATTTGCCACCGCAGGGCAGTAAACCTAAGTGCTAACCGGTTATTTTATCAGCAGTTAGTGTGGTTAAGTCTTGTAAGACGGTGCGTAAGGTCTATAATGGCCTACGCACCTCAAAGCGGGCGTAGTTCAATGGTAGAACGAGAGCTTCCCAAGCTCTATACGAGGGTTCGATTCCCTTCGCCCGCTCCAAATCTCCCGAACCCCACTCAAGTCAATTACCTACTGATTTTACTCGATTTTTCATCATTTTTTCGTCAACTCAATTCAACCTGACTTACCCCAAATCAACACCTTATGTCGTATAAAAATATGTATAGATTCTCCTATACACTCTGAAACGATACACACAGGGAGATCTCAAATGATTGCGGCTTTTGAGAAGGATGTTTTCCCTCATATCGGTCACCGTCCAATTGACTCAATTACGCCTAGGGAGTTGATGGCTGTGCTGTCACGCCTGGAAAAGAGGCGCAGCTGAGAAAATGCGCAAAGTGCGACAGGGCTGCGGCGAGGTTTGGAAGTATGCGATAGCGACAGGACGTGCATTATCAAATCCCGCGCCCGACCTTGCGAGCGTAATGATGCCGCATAAGAAAGAAAACTATCACTTCCGTTGTCATGCTCATTATATGGGCATTCAAAGCGAAATCAGCGTTACAGTTTTATTTATCTATTAAAACTATTTTTTCAATCGAAGTACCATCTTCATTTAAGTAACGGAATCGAATTTTTAGATCGTTTGATGCAGGGTTAAAACCCGCCAGTGAATAATTACGCTTACTGAAAGCTCTAGTCATCATGTCTATATGTGAATTAGTCGTTTTTTCATGTGCATTATTTAAAACTGCTATTGAGGTAAAAGAGATATTTAATGGTGTTGGGTTATTGCATTCAACAGACCATCCATCACTACCGCGCAGCAGACGAAAATCTAGTTGATTAACCGCCTCTTTCAGGTTGATGGAAATACCTTTTGGACGCCAGAACAGCTTCAGCTGAGTATTCATCGCCAGCGTCAAGCGTGAATTCTGATATTGTTTATCCGTTAATGGTGGGATCTCATAAAGATTGAGCCAGAAGACAGATTCACGATCCTGAGGCAAAGGATCTTGGTTGTAAATAATACGTAACCCCTGTCTATCTCCAGCCGAAAGGCGAAATACCGCAGGCAACACAACAAACGGAGCCTGGTTGGATTCAGGATCTCCCTCACCGTTATCTACCCAGCTTTGAACAATGACCGGATATTTATTGGTATTAGCCAGCATAAAAGTGACTTCACGATGGCCCTCCTGGTAAATAACCCGGGTTCCAGCAGGCATGATGCCAGCACGAAGTGGTGTCGCAAAAAGTAAGCACAATAGCCAGATTGCGACGCTCTTCTTTATCATTGCATTTTTACCAGGACATAAGCTGTAGCATGCACCTTACCCGCCGTGACTGTTTGCCCGTCCAGTTTTTTCAACGTGGCAATAAAAGAGTAAGTGTAGTAAGTGTAGCCATTCGTGACGCTTCCTGCCGCCTTCGCCCCCAATAGTACAGGGTACCAGCCTGCGTTATTCCCACCAGGCGTAAGCGTTGCGATCCCGGGCTGACCGACAAAGATAAGTGACGTTCCGGGGTTATCACTATGTGCAAGAGTAATACCTACGCCTTTAGCCATATCAGAGGAAGCGTAGTTATCTGAAACTAACGCGCTTACCCCCCCGCGGCTATTGACCAGACCAAGTGTTTGAGCTGCCCTGTATGCACCTTCAGAAACCTGGATCCCCATTGCTGTCTGGGCATCTCCCACTCCAGACTGAACTGAATTACTGCATTCAACCTGCACTGAAAATGAGGAACTGGCTCCCATTCCGGCGTTCAAATCGGGAACTGATATCGTGGGCAGCATGACAATGGGATCTGCACTACGGGCAACGCAGGTCGCTACACTATAAATCGAACTACCGGTACGCATCCCATAACCAAAACCATTGTCAGCTCCCCAGAAATCAAATTTTGTCGAACTGTCTTCCCCCACCATATCGCGAGAAAAAGAAAATGATACGGATGAATCCCCTGAAAGCTGGATATAGCTATTAGGTTGGGTACAGCTATATACACTCCCGGTCGAGTTAGGAACTAAAATCCCCGAGCCGCTAGTATTATTATTCCCGCAGTACGCTGATTTAGCCGAGGTACCGGGCAATGTGCTGATACGATACAATTCAGCCTGCAGTGGGGGGATATCCTGTAGGCGGATTTGTATTTTTCCGGCTGACGTCGTATTCCAGCTGGTAAGAGGCAATTTCTGCCAGTAGCGAGTCAGGGTGACCCCTCCCATTGTCTGACGTATCCCCACATAAGCAAACCAGGTAGCATAAACGTCAGTCAACCCGTCAACAGTTCCGATATCGTAATATCCGCCAACGCGATCATCACCATTGGTCGCAACCAGAAAGTAAATTCCCGAAAGATCTGCCTCGTCACACTCCCAGAGGACGGTGGAGCCCGTCGCGCCACCATAGGTGTAATTGGTCGGTGGAACAACCGTACTGGCCAACAATGAGCCAACGGGGATAAAGTAAGTATCTGTCAGGTTAATTTTACCGAATGGAATAATTGCCGTTCGGCCGTCTTCCGTTTGCGGTGCGCTGGTATTCGTGCACTGGCTCCACCCTGGCGTTGCAGCTAAAAAAAATATCAGACCAGCAATTAACCGGATCATCAATACGCTATATTTTTTCATTTTTACTCCAGCTCAGTTAACGTAAACATACTGACGATAACCTGACCATAGGCTGTCCAGATTCAGCGCTGGATATATCAAAAGGCAGATTGCATCGATCTTCAGCTCCCTCTCCCCAACGGACTGTAAACTGCCCCTTATTTTTTTCGCTACGAACATATATTTGCCCACCCTGGCCAGTCATTCCCACGACATTACCGCTGTCATCAAGCACATCAGCGCCAAGTGGCAACACCTTGCCATCGGGGAAACGAGACTTAATTAATAGTGCAATACCGCTACGGGTACGGAATACCACTTTACTCACCGAACCGGCGACAGGCGCAATTCGTTTCTCACTGTCCACTAATTCAGCGTTACCATCCATATTCTGCGGATCAAGCGTGACCCTGTTGTAACGGTAAGGTGTGACTGACGGAATAAGTGCATATCCGTGGCTGTCGATAGCCACCTGTTGAGAGTTGAGAACTTTTGCACCTTCAGCCCCTTTAGCCTCAACCAGGGCAAAGGTATCGCTCAGATACGGACCAAAAGTTATGCCGCCGGAATGAATCGCCAGTGCGCCCTGGGCGTTACCGGATGCCTGCCAGTAACCATCACCTTTCGACGCATTTAGCCCTAATGTCGTGTCAGTGAAGCGCTTCTGCAGGTTTCCACTGAACACGGTATTGTTATATTCCTGATCACGACTGACGTTAAGGCCATAGCTCGTTGTTTGTTTCTCATCAAGTACACCAGACAGAGAACTCTGATACTGATCGCCGCCATCGGTGGAATGTGTCCAGGAAGTGCTTAGCGTTGGAGCTTGCGCCCCAGAATTTCCCAGAGGGATCGAAAAAGACAGTGAAGTGACCGTCTGCATACTACCGCTGTCATCATAATTTCCCATGCGCTGGCGGGCGATGGAAAGGTTAGTACTGACCCCATGGAAACTATTACTGTAGCCAAACTGTAGTTGCGTATCACGGCTGCGGCCATCGCGATAATTCTGCGTTGCACCAGATAAAAATAAATTGCCAAGTTGCCCGATACTTTGGCTCAGTGAAATATCAAATCTGGACTGCTGGAGATACGTTGTAGACTGCCAGCTACTATCTGAATTTGCGGTATGGCGCACTCCGAGCACATCACTGAGATCCCGATAACCGCTGGTCGAGTAACGATAGCCCGCAAGAGATACGGTGGTATTGGTTTCCTGAAACGTTTTACTCCAGGAAAGGTGCGTCATCCACCCCTCGGTGTAACCCGTCTCAGGAAGCGAAGCATGCGACCAGGTCACATCCACCCCAAAAGCACCCAGGCAGCTGCCATAAACCCCACCAAACATGGCGGCCTGGTAAGAGTCGGCAATACGCATACCGCTGTTCATCGTGATAGTGTTACTTAAACCACGTTGCCAGGTGAAATCGCCAAACAACGACTCATCGCCGCTATCACGTGTTCTGCCAATCTCAAAATTGTAGCGAGAGATACCCGACCTCATGGATTCCGGGACAGCAGAAAACGGAACGCTGAATCGACTGACTGAACCATCGGCTTCGGTAACCTCAACATCAAGGTCGCCGCTGTAACTGGTAGGGTAGAGATCGGTAATTTCAAATGCACCAGGAGACACGGTTGTCTGGTAGATTTCCTGCCCATTCTGACGCACAGAAACTTTAGCGTTGGTGACCGCTACACCGCGGACAACTGGAGCATAGCCGCGCATGGAGTCAGGAAGCATCCGGTCATCCGTTGCGAGACTGAGTCCGTTATAATTCATCCCTGAAAAGAAACGCCCTGAAGTGACCAGCTCCCCCATGACCATCTGGCTTCTCATTTCTGGCAACGGTCTTTGCACATAGCTACGGATGTTTTTCCAGTCGCTCCCGCCATCACGGCTCCAGTTCAAATTAGATAGCTGTCGATATTGCCATTTGCCAAAATTTAGCCCGCCGTTCAGTGATACCCAGGCGGAGTCCTGATCGGTGCTATTATTCCCCGAATAAGAGACGTGGTAATAGTTACTAATGTAATTTACGAATCCTACAGAACTCCCCGCATCTAAATCTTCAGGGTTAACATAGCCGCGAGGGACGATGTTCATGCCAGTTTGCGGCACACTCAGGTTAAGGCGGAGCTGGGCCATATTCATATCGACACTGCCACCTTTCACAACCTGGCTGAAAAGGAAACATCCCTTGCCGGTCTTTGCGTGCGTAGCGGCATCCGGAGTGAATTTTATTCCAGTACTCTTAAAAACTTCAGGCTGCAAACAGAGGGAAACAGAGCCATCTTCCTGCGTGACAAAATCGATATCCAGAGCATCGATAAAATATGTATTAACATATACATCAACCTTATACGATCCCGCCGCTATGCTATTTTTTGTGAATTGTGCAAGAGTCGACTGGCTGAATTTTCCGCCACGGAATAAATCAGGTTCAAAAATATAATCATTGGATGAAGTTGTTTCAGTTGATATTTTATTGATAATGTCTGCTGCCAGTGCCCCAGGAATCGATGTTATAACAGAACAAAAAATAGCTATGTATTTCACTTTACTCCGCCTCCGGCGCTGTGATTATTATATTTTTTATTCAGTACTGTTATGTAGTCACAGGATGCGCTCAGTGACGGTATCCATACCGTAATCATTGACTAAAATTAGCCGCAGACGCACACCTTTCAGATTATTTACTGGTTTAGATGGCGTCCATTCAGAATGTGATTTTGGTGAGACCATAACTGAATCAGCCAGAAGAATTTCACCGCTTTGAGTCAGTAAGCTTGCACGTCGCACAACAGCAAAATAACCACCAGGGTTAGAGACTTTAATTTTTTTTCCGTTCAGACTAAAAGAGAGAGACTGTGCCGTGTCTCCCTGCTGTTTGTGTAAACCTGCAGGACGGTAGAAGATTTTCACTCGATTAGTGATAGCTAAAACCAGCTGGTTGCTACCTTGCTGAGCAACTTTGGATACGGGAAGTTGTGTGAAATTCATATAAAACATCGACTCGCGATCCTGGGGTAAAGTTTTACCCGTGTACATCAAACGAACCGATTGCCCCGCGTTGGACTCCATCCGGAATATCTGCGGAGTAATAATAAAATCACCATCAGAATCAATTTGTTCGGTTTTATGGCCATCATCAGTCTGAACCTGAACAATGAAAGGTTGTATGTCTGTATTTCTTAACTGGACGGTTTTTTCACGAGCTTGAGCTGGGTAAATAATACGTGTGCCGGTCATCACCACGCTGGCAAATACGTTTTGGCTCAAAAATAAAAAACAGGTAGTTAGTAGGGTAAAATAAGTGCGCATCCTTCGCCCTCAATTATAAAAAAAGTATATCTTGAGACATTCTGGCTGGCCAGAAATAACCAGCCAGCCAGAACCAGGCGCTTAGAAGTAGCTCAGAGTGTATTCCGCTACTGCTGTGATTTTGCCTGGCTGAGCACCGGTCGCATTAATGACATAATACTGTGCGCCAAAGTCGTAGCTGGCAGAAGTTTCATCTTTCTTCAGAACCAGACCACTCACATTAGTCGGACCAGAAAGTGTGACAGGGTTAGTGCCATCGCTGGAACCGGTTAACTGGACACCATAACCAACTGCAGCGTCGGTTGTAGCGCGGTTGCCAAGGACGCCGGTTGAAGCATCAACATCGTAACCCATAAATTTGGTATTGATATTCAGATCGGTAGTTGGTGCTGTGCAGCCGCTGATAGCAACAGTGAACGGGGTCAGTCCAGCTTTCTGACCATTAGCCAGGGTTGCACCAAAGTCAGTTGTGGCAACGGTCGGCAGCATCACAACAGAGTTAGTCTGGCCGTTAATGTTAACAGAGCAAGTCTGGTCAGTAACTTCACCCTCAAAGGTTACCGTTGGGGTTGCAAATACAGAGCACGGCAGAACACCAAGAGCTAAGATTGCGACAATTTTTTTTAATTGAATCATCATATACATCCTTATATTTTAAACGGATTAAATATTATTTTTAAAAAGAGTAGTGCTAACTTACTTACATCATCCTTTATATGGCTGATACGCCTCCGGCATAGTGTTTACATTAGAACTTTTAGTGTTAGTTCGGAAAGTTTATCTGTAGTTAATTTTGAATAGCTAACCAAAAAAGAAGTAAATACCATGTTCGGAATAATGAGGTCAACACTTAATCATTTCCGTTAACAGTGTGCAGGTTAGGTTGCTGCTGATTAATTATCTTATTTCTGTGAGTTACAAAAATTATAAAAGCCATAAAAAAATAGCGCAAGATAAAGTTGTTAAAACAAAGCTATCAATTCAAAAAAACTATTAATTTTAATTAATCAGCATTAAAATCTATTCTTTCCTTATTTATTGCGTAAAGATTTTGTTTTCAGGATATTCTAAAGTTAACAGTAATAATTGTGAGTTATTGATTTGATATTGCCATAAATATCATGAATGAAATATGGCGACAAATCATTAAATAAAAGTGAAAGTATTATCAATCACTGTGATTGATAATGTTTCTGAATGATTAAAATGAGAGTCAAGGTTTCAATAACTAACGAAACATTGATGTTAAATTGTTTTCATCAAGGAAATAAAACGGGTGTGAATAGCCCAGAAGCCCTGGAGACTATACTGAAGGTCAAATAGATAATCGAAATATTATCAAATGCTATCCTCCCGAACTGCGTGAACGTGCCATCAGAATGCTTCAGGAGCATCGGGATGGAACCTGCGGGCATCAATGTCTTCGCGCCAATGATGGGTTGTCATCGCTTCATATCTGATTGCGCCAGCATGAACGTGATTCAACGGGGGTTTCCCATCACGACGACAGTGCGCTCACACTCAACGAACGTCAGCGTCTTAAAGAGCTGGAGCGCATGTTGTTCCTGCTGGATGGTAAAACCATTCCCGATAATCGGCACGATGTGACTATCCGACTGATGGATTTTATTCGTGATAATCCACATCAGCAGGTCTTTGAGGATGAGCTATTCACTATTCACTATTCGCTATTTTCAGATAGGGAGTGGACTTATCACTTTCAGAAGACCGGATCTGATTGATAAAATGAACGACATCATCGCAAGGCATTATCCGGGAGTGCTGGCTTGACAGTTAAGCAACCAAACTGACGTGCAGCCCAGGAAAAATAAAACTGGACGCAATGTTGTATATTTAGGTGCATAGCTAACCGCTTCGTAGCGGTTTTCCTACCGTTTTAAAAGACTTTTACATGTGGTTTATAGAAGCTTTTAGTTTGTTTGTTGAAAGTTTTACCACTTAGTGGTTATATCTAACCTATTGATTTATAATTGTTTATGTAATTTTGTTTGGTTTTTTTAGTTTTTATTTTTTGCTGGTTTCTTTTATGTGATTCTATTTTCAGATTTTAATATTTACGTATTGAGATATAAGAGAATAGATTCATGAATAAATTACATATTATTTCAGATGATAGTTATTTTTTGATGGGGTTAAGCCATTCCCCTTATCATCAATGGTTTTCATCTATGCAAATTACGAATCCCGGACTGGAAATTAATGATGAGCTTGTTGAATGTATTTATGATGCGCATGATCACATTACCGTAGTCAATGTTGCATGTGGTAACATGCGCCGTGAATTACTCAATGTGTTAGGTCGGTTAGGCAAAAAAGTGCTGGTGATGGCCAATTTCAAAACATCAAAAAAACACCCCTTACTTCCACTATTAATCAGTAAGAAAGTGACCGCGGATGCGCTGCTTCGGCAGGCTTTTAAGCTGGTAACACATAAAATCGATCCGGCAGTGAGGTCATTAGTTAATAGCCCGGACTATCCGGTTATCTTTCTGATGGGCAGGGGAGTACAAATCAAGACGATTTCATCGATTGTGAATTTATGCGAGAGAAAAATCTATGTGGCAGCCAACCGGTTGGTTGAGAAAACAGGTCTTCGGGGTAAGGATAAAATAAATATTATTCTATGTTGTGATGTATTAAGGATGTTTAAATCCTATGATAAATTTAGTCACCGTGTTGTTCTAATGGTTTAACGATACGGATGTCCCGTGCTTTTTAATCGCCGCAGATACATCGTTATGTCAGCAGTGTTGCAAAGATTGAGATTAATATTTCATACAATAAAATAATGGTGTTCTGAAGAAACTGATGAGGTATGAACCAGAGGATGTTTTCTTAATGCTCAGGTATAACTGGGTATCGGTCTTAGTAAAAAACTGCGGAAAGTGTTTTTCCATAATATCATCAGAGGTATTGTCCACAGGGATTTTGGTTATGTTGTAGTTCTTTACAATGTAATTGTCGGCGGATATATTCTCGTAATTAAAATAAATACTCCGACTGATGATGGTTTCTACTCCGTCATTATTCAGCTTTCCGTTGATTAACACGGCACCATGATTCTTATTCAGAATGAAATGGTAGAGGGCGACGACGCTAGTAGAACCATGAAACAGGCTGTGTTTTGCGCTGCAGTTAATGGACTCTTCAGCATGTACAGACCCTGCGCCAGATATTGATAACAGAAGAAGTACAAAGGTAAAAAGACGCTTCATGACAGGCTGTCCAGAAAGGTAAAAGATTCACAGATCGTGGGTTCTGTGGTCGAGCAAGAAAAGACCGTCAACCTTGGCGTGGTCGGAGAATGTGAAATATAGTATCTCCTGGCGCTTTGGCAATTGAAATTTTTCTTCTGTAAGTATTTAACGATCAACTCGTTATCCGTATTTTCTTTATTGAATAAGTAACATGAGGGATAGTTTTCGATGCTTTGATATTCCCCGTCAATGCTATCTTTATGTTGCCAGCGAGTGGTTGCAACATAAACGCTAGCGATAAGCATGGCGATCGCTAGTGCAAACATCATGAATAACCAACTTTTTTTCTTTGCCGAAGAGACCCGCGCCGGTTGGCTGAACGGTGGCGTTTGTTCTGCGCCCGTGACTGCACTCTCATCAGCGGTTGAGGTCATCATGATATCAGCGTTAATTCTGACACCTTGTCCTCGTACCGTATTGATGAGCGGTTTATCATATCCGAGGTCTTTAAAATTCTTTCTTAAATCAGTAAGGCATTGATAATAGGTAGCTTGCGATACGGTTTTATAGGCATCATCCTCTACCCATCCCACTGAGATAAGTTCTTTCTGGGAGACAATGATCCCTTGTTTATCAATCAAATGTTCAAGACAGCGTGCACCAGTACTAAATATAATGATGGATTTACCGTTGCGTAACGAGGATAGTTTTTTCTCTTCAGGAAAGAAAACTATCTCATTGTCGATTATCATTCCAGGCATGGTGGTGTAGTGATTCTATAAATGTGTTTAATAAAGATATCAGGTATTTCTTAAGGCCGCAAAAAATAAAAATAATGGATTGTTTTTTTTGATTGCAAAATATTTACGTTTGAAATGTTGATGTTATTAATGATGGGGTAATTGTGAAGTGATTGAATTGCGCTTATAGGGAATGTGTTACGATATCTAATAATAAAATGATAGCCCTGTTGTTTGTGGTGTTTATAGCCATGTTCTGGTCAAACTGATAATCCCACATCGTCAGCGCGACGCACATCAACCGCAATGGCGCGACCCTCGAAGGCTCTGATGGACAAGTGCAGGCTGGAATCGTGGGTACAGTAAACCTGCGACTGCCCATGGCGGGCAGCAGATATTAACCCACAGGAGCCCCTATGAATTTCAGCCATATGCGTATTGCCAGACCGGTCAGTGACCTTGAACACGCCTGCGAGATGTACAGCCAGGGGTTGGGGCTAGAGCGGATTGCTGATTTCGCCGACCATGACGGCTTCAGTGGAATCATGCTGGGCCACGCGACGCTGCACTGGCATCTGGAATTCACCACTTGTCATCGACACCCGGTGAAGCCTGGCCCGACGGATGAGGATTTACTGGTGCTCTATTACCCCGATAAGCCCGACTGGGAACAGGCATGCGCCCGGATGGCGGCGGCCGGCTTCTGTGCGGTACCGGCGTTTAACCCATACTGGGATATGAATGGGAAAACATTCGTCGATGAGGACGGTTACCGGGTGGTGTTGCAGAACCGGGGATGGGCATAGCCGCGATAGTACGCTCAGACCGCGAGATAACGGCCAGATGCCATGCAATTTGTCAGGGTGTTTGTTATTCTGCTCTGCGTTGGAATATTCATGAGATGGATTGATGGGATCGTTAATTATTGTCGCCTGCGTTATTTTCTTTTTATATACAGGCGTGAAATTTCTGGCCGGCATTATCTATAAAGCCGATCCACCCGCGCTTAAGTCAGATCGCGATGCCTGGGGTAGAAAACCCGGTGAAGGCCCTCGGTACATTTACCCGACTCGTTCCACAGCAGAGGAAGACGACAGGGGGGCTAAGGGCTTGTTTCAATCGCGCATAAGGCGACAACAAGAGAAGGAAAGGGAGCAAGCAAAGCGTACTTCGCAGACGTTTTATAACTCAAGAGAGTGGCGCGCGCTTCGATATCAGGCGCTCAAAAAATATGGTGGCGCGTGCAACGCCTGTGGGCGTTCGGCAGCAGAACATGGGGTTGTTATCCATGTGGACCATATTAAACCTCGTAGCAAATATCCGCATCTGGCGCTGTGCCTGGATAATCTTCAGGTGTTATGTCACGAGTGTAATCTGGCCAAAGGCAACCGCGACGAAATTAAATGGCGCTAGCTGCCATCCCCCCGGCATAGCAAGAGCATAACTTATCGATGCTTCTCTGCATCATCACGACCAACCTGGTATTTCCCCTACTTTTTATCGCGTTATCCTGCGCTTCTGCGCGTGACATCAACGGGATAATCAATACACGTAACTTATTGTTTATAATCTAATAATTGACTCGATTATTTTCATTTGAGAAGTCAATCATATTTTGCCTTTAGCCAACTTAAAATCTATAAAAGTAGACGTTTGTCGAGTTTTCATCTAAAAGAATGGGGTGAGGGGCTAGACAAAACCAGAATCTGGTTATCAAATAGTTAAAAAACATTACACCTCATGTTAATTGCTGGCCGGATGTATAAATGGTCAACATGTTTTCTGCGGCATATTCCTGCTGCGGCGCACCTTATCTGGAGAAGTTATGCATTCCTCTGTGAATAAAAATGAAAGCCGGACCTTCTTTGGTCATCCTTACCCGCTGGGTTCGTTATTTTTTACTGAAATGTGGGAGCGCTTCTCGTTTTACGGGATTCGCCCATTATTAATCCTGTTTATGGCTGCTACCGTATATGACGGCGGAATGGGGCTGGCGCGTGAGAACGCCTCGGCGATCGTCGGTATCTTTGCCGGTAGTATGTACCTGGCAGCCTTGCCGGGCGGCTGGCTGGCGGATAACTGGCTGGGCCAGCAGAAGGCGGTCTGGTACGGCTCGATTCTGATCGCGCTGGGTCATTTGTCGATCGCCCTGTCGGCCTTTATGGGCGACAACCTGTTCTTTATCGGGCTGATGTTTATCGTGCTGGGGTCGGGCCTGTTTAAGACCTGTATCTCGGTGATGGTGGGCACGCTGTACAAAAAAGGCGATGCCCGTCGTGACGGTGGATTCTCGTTGTTCTATATGGGCATCAACATGGGGTCGTTTATCGCGCCGCTTATCTCCGGCTGGTTGATCAAATCGCACGGTTGGCACTGGGGCTTTGGTATCGGTGGCCTCGGGATGCTGGTAGCGTTAGTGATCTTCCGCGTCTTCGCGGTGCCGGCAATGAAGCGCTATGACAGCGAAGTGGGCCTCGATTCGACCTGGAACAGCCCGGTGGTGAAGAAAAACGGCGTAGGTACCTGGCTGCTGGCGCTGGCTGTCGGCGCAGCGGTGATCATCACGCTAATTGCGCAGGGGGCGATCGTAGTGAACCCTGTCGCGGTGGCCAGCATGCTGGTGTACGTGATTGCCGCTTCGGTGGTGTTGTACTTTATTTACCTGTTCATGTTTGCCGGCCTGAGCCGCAAAGAGCGCGCGCGCCTGCTGGTATGCTTTATTCTGCTGGTCTCCGCCGCCTTCTTCTGGTCGGCATTTGAACAGAAGCCAACGTCATTTAACCTGTTTGCCAATGACTACACCAACCGCATGATCGGCGACTTTGAGATCCCGGCGGTCTGGTTCCAGTCTGTCAACGCGCTGTTTATCATTCTGCTGGCGCCGGTCTTCAGCTGGGCGTGGCCGGCAATGGCGCGTAAAGGCGTCCGCCCGAGCAGCATCACTAAATTCGTTATCGGTATTCTCTGCGCGGCCGCAGGCTTTGGTCTGATGATGCTGGCGGCACAGCATGTACTGAGCAACGACGGGGCTGGCGTATCGCCGTTCTGGCTGGTCGGCAGTATTCTGATGCTGACCCTCGGTGAACTGTGCCTGAGCCCGATTGGCCTGGCGACCATGACGCTGCTGGCACCGGAAAGAATGCGTGGCCAGATGATGGGGCTGTGGTTCTGCGCCAGCGCGCTGGGTAACCTCGCGGCGGGCCTGATTGGTGGTCACGTCAAGGCGGACCAGCTGGATATGCTGCCGGATCTCTTCGCCCGCTGCTCGATTGCGCTGCTTATCTGCGCCGCCGTGCTCTGCGTGCTGATCGTACCGGTGCGTCGTATGCTGGAAAACACCCGCAACGACAGTGCTCAAAAGTCGGTCTCCAACGCCTGACAGTAGCAGAAAAACGATGCACAGCGGGCCGCCTGATTAAGGCGGCCCGCTTTGAACATTAACGATAAACAATCCCGCCATCGATCAGGATCGACTGACCGGTAATATAGTCGGAATCCGGGCCTGCCAGGTACGAGACCAGGCTTGCCACATCGTCCGGCGTTTCAGCGCGACCCAGCGCAATACCTTCAACATATTTTTTATAGGTCTCACCGACCGGCGCACCGGTAATGTCGGAGAAACGTTTGTCGATTTCGGTCCACATGCCGGTACCGACAATCCCCGGGCAGTAAGCGTTCACGGTGATCCCGCGGCTGGCATACTCTTTCGCTGCCGCCTGGGTCAGAGCGCGAACGGCAAATTTGGTGGCGGAATAGATCCCCAACAGTGCGAAACCGTCATGTCCGGCAATCGAGCAGGCGTTGATAATTTTGCCGTTCTGCTTGCGGTCGATAAATTTTTTCGCCGCGGCCTGGATGCCCCATAACGTTCCCTGAACGTTGATGCGCATGATCTGATCGACCTCGTCAGGTGTGACGTCGGCGATCGCCTGTACCTGCGCAATCCCCGCGTTGTTGACGATAATATCAAAGCCGCCCAGGACCTTTTCTGCCTGGTCAACGGCGGCATACACCTGACTGCGGTCAGCAATATTAGCCACGAAAGTCGCGGCCTTACGACCCAGAGCCTCGATCTCTGCGGCAACCGCCGCAATCCCTTCCGGTTTCACGTCGACAAGCATCACTGACGCACCTTCTTTGGCCAGACGTAAAGCAATACCGCGGCCAATGCCTTGACCGGCGCCGGTCACTAAAGCAACTTTATTTTCGATAGCCATTTCTGTACTCACCTTGTACTGATTAAGAGATGATGAATGCCGGATGGGAAAAGCTGGCCGCGCGAAGAGGCTGGCCTGACATACCGCCCATCGGTGGCAGAGGATAAAACTACTTTATAGGTATGGATAAACATGGCCTACCCCCCGGTTGGGGGGGATAATGGCCGATGTACGGAATGAAGAGGTCATGGCGCTATGGAATTGTTACCCTTGACGGAAGACGCATTGAGCGGGTTTGTGCATCAGGAGCCATTCCGCCTTGCGCGCACCTTACCGCTGATTGCGACGCGTTTTACACCGCCGCGATCGCCGGGGACGTTGCAACCACGTGAGCGCCTTATCCAGCGTCTCGATGCCGCCCTTACCAGCACCCTCACGCTGGTATGCGCTCCCGCCGGGTTTGGTAAAACCACTCTGTTGGCCCAGTGGTACCAGCATCGGCAGCACCAGGGCGATGCACTTGCCTGGCTGAGCATTGACGACGATGACAGCACGCCCCTGTTGTTGATGCGTTACCTGCAAGAGGCGTTGAGGCCGCTGTGGCCGCCGGAGCATACGCCGGCGGAGAATGCCCCTGCGGATGATTTCCGCCTGTTTCTCGCCGGGCTTGTCAACCAGCTGCACCGCCGTCAGGCACCGCTGTTCCTGATCCTTGATGACTACCAGAATATTACTCACCCGGACATTCACGAGGGGCTGAACTGGCTGCTGAACCATGCGCCGCCGTCTCTGCATGTGATTATTGCCAGCCGCAGCCAGCCGCCCCTGGCGTTGAGCCGTCTGCACATGGAGGATCGGCTGGTGGAGATTGACGATCATGCGCTGCGGTTTAACGCCGCTGAGGCCAGGATCTATTTTTCAACCTCGATCTCGCCGGCTCCCGAACGGCAGGATATCCCGCGGCTGATTGCCCGCACGGAGGGCTGGGTTGCCGGAATGAAAATGGCCGCCTTAGCGAACGGTAGCGCCCATTCCAGCCTCTCCGGAGGCAAACTGAATACCGCCTCCCGTGCCCTCTCTCGCTATCTGGAGGAGGTTATCTTTGCGCCACTGCCCGCCGAGGTGTTGGCCTTTCTTCTGCGAACCTCCATGCTTAATCGCCTGCACCCGTCGCTGTGTGATGCCGTGACCGGGCAACGCAACGGGGAAGCGATGCTGGCGTGGATCGCGCAGCACAATCTGTTTCTGTCCGCTCTGGATGCGGACGGCTTCTGGTTCCGCTACCACCCCCTGATGCGCGAAGCGCTGCTGTATCGCCTGCGCCATAGCGCGGAGGTGGATATTCGCGAGCTGCATGAGCATGCCAGTAACTGGTTTGCCAGCCAGCAGCTGTGGGCGGAGGCGATTCGCCACGCGCTGGCCGCCGGAAAGGCGGGGGCCGGGCATGCGGAAGTGGGGGCACAATCGCTGGCGGAAGAGGGCGACATCGAGACCATGGTGCGCTGGATCCGCTATCTGCCGGCTAACCTGGATCCTTCGCGAATCGAACTGCAAACGAACCTCGCGTGGGCATTGGCGCACCGCTTTCGTTTTCACGATGCCCGCCAGCTGCTGGACACCATTGAGTCACTGGCTGCCGCCAACCGCCGCGAGATAGCCCACAGTTCATGGATCAAAATCCGCGTCGTGCGGGCCATCTGCGAAGCGTTTGCCGACAATATCGCGCAGAGCATTGCGATCGTCGAACCGCTGCTGCATGAGGTGCCCTGCGGCGATATCTGGGTGGATGGTCTGGTGTGCAATATTCTCAGCTACTGCCACCTGGCGAACGCCCGCCCGCAGCAGGCGCTGGATGTTCAGCAACGGGTATCGGGCATGCGGGTGACGAATCGTAATCTGTTTGTGGAGGTGTACCGGGCGTTTGTCATGGCCCAGGGGTATTTACGCCAGGGGAACCTGGCCGAAGCGCAGCGGCAGGCGGCGCGGGCGCTACAGTATGCCGAACAGCAGACCGGCGCCCATTCCAGCAGCGGCGCAACGCTGGCGCCAATCCTCGCCGAAATTGCCTGGGAACAGGGGGAGGTGCAGTCCATCGCGACGCTGCTGATGCTCCGTCTGGAGATGATCGATGACTTCTGCCCGCCAGATGGTTTTAGTCGCTGCTACATCGTGCTGGCGAGGCTGGCACGGTTCAACGGCCAGATGGATGAAATGACATCGCTACTGCTGCATGCCGAAGGTCTGGCGGTTCAGCGTGGATGGCTGCGGGCGCAGGCCCCCCTGCTGGCTGAGCGTATTTGCAATGCGCTTCACGCGGGCGATCGCGCGGCGGCCAATAGTTTGCTGCTTCGCCTGCAGCAGCTGGCCCTCGGGGTGGAGGCGGGGAACAATGATATTGTGACGGCCTGTTTGACCTTAAGCCACTGCCGGATACTGATTTCCTGCGGAAAACCGCAGGTAGCGGCTCGCCAGCTCGAGACACTCGCCGATGAGCAGGAGCGTGACGGCGAGTGGCTGTTTGCCGTGCGCCTGCGGCTGATTCAGGCCGCTGCGCTATGGCGTGCCGGGGAGCTGGAGCGGGCGATTGCCGTGGGGATCCCTGCGCTGCGCCGCGCCTTTCAGCAGAAGCTGTGGCGTAGCCTGCTGGACGGCGGGGAAGAGATGGCCGCATTGCTGATGGCTATCCAGCAACGCGGTGGCCAGGGCGAGGCCTTTAGCGGTGAGCTGGCGCTGCGCCTTGCCGCATTTAGCGAGGCCGGGATCCTGACGCCCGCAGCCCGCCAGGCGCCAGCGAATCTTCGACTGACCGAGCGAGAGCTGCAAACGCTGGGGCTGATCGCCGAGGGCTACTCCAATAAAGAGATCGCCCGCGCCTTAGGGATTACGGCGGAAACCGTGAAATGGCATCTCAAGCAGCTGTACGAAAAACTGCAGGTAAATGGCCGGATCCAGGCGGTCAATCAGGCGCGAGAATGGCAGCTATTTGCCTGACGCCTGGGCCTCCAGCGCCGGTCCGCGATAATCCCCACCCAGCGCCTTAATCAGCGTAATGTCGCTGCTCAACCGCTGCGCCTGGATATCCAGCAGTAACAATTGCTCAGCGATGACGGGCCGACGAGCCTCCTGGGCTGCATAGTAACTGACCAGTCCCCGCTGATAGTGCGCGCTGGCGCTTTGCGCTGTTGCCAAAGTGGCGGTAACTTTCAACTTCTGCAGCGCCACTTGTTGATTCAGGTCGTTCAGCTCGCTGGAGCCGATTGCCACATCGCGCACGGCATCCAGTACCGCCTGGTTGTACTGCTTAATCAGGATGTTACTGGCGGTACGCACCGACTGCAGATTGGCATTCAGGCGACCCCCATCGAAGACTGGCAGATACAGCCCCGGCAGCAGGTTGATCTGCTGGAATGAGGATTTAAACAGATCGCCGACGCTCAGCGCGTTATATCCCCAGAAGGCCTTGATATCAAAGTGCGGGTAAAATGCCGCCTTGGCTGCGTCGACCTGGCTTAACGATGCGGTGACATAGCCGCGCAGCGCCTGCAGATCCGGACGGCGGGCCAGCAGTTCAAAGGAGAGCGATTCCGGAAGCGTTTCCTGCAGTGCCGGCAGCGCCACCGGATGGATCTCCGGCATGGAATGCGCATCGGCGCCGATCAGCGCCCGTAGCGTTTCCCGGTAGCGGGTTAGCATCCCATTGGCGCTCACCACCTGCTGCTGCGCCGCCAGCAGTTCGGCCTGAGCATTGGCGATATCCACGCTATCCTCAACGCCGCGCTGGGTGCGGTGTTCATGTGCCTGCACCGAAAGGCGGGCAATCGTCTCCAGTTGGTTGAGCAGCGTTATTTTCTGGAAGGTTGCCTGCATCGCAAAGTACAGCTGCGCCACGCTACTGGCGAGATCCAGCTCGATCCCGGCAGTTTCCGCCTGACGAGCATTTTTCTCGCCGATGGCGGCGGCAACGTGGGCGCGGTCGGCACCCCATAAATCGATATTCAGCGTCGCGCCGACGCCGACGGTATTCAGGGTGTACCACGGGCCGTTTTTATCGACCGGCAGGGAGTAAGAATAGGGCCAGGTAAACTGTTTATCGGTCACCCGTAACCGGTTCTGCGCCGCGACGGCGGTGGCCTGCAGGCCCATCGCCGATTGCGCCAGTTCCACGGTGGATTGCGACTGGGCGATGCGCAGGCGGGCGGCCTGCATCGTCGGGGAGTTTTGCAGCGCCCGGTTGACCAGCATGTTGAGCTGGGCATCGTGATAGCCCTCCCACCATCGGGCGGCGGGCCAGCCGCTGTTGGCGAGGTGAATCACCTGGGCGAGTTCCACCTGCTGTGGGTTGATGATTTTCATCTCGCCGGGATCGTCCTGGATTAACGCACATCCGGGGAGTAGCGCCAGAGCCAGGGCGAGGGGGCAATAACGCAGCAAGCGGGCTACGGGGTCCATTTTTATCATGACTTGTCTGCCTGTCGTGCAAGCGTTGAAGAAGGGGACGACCAGTCGGGTAAGGTCGTCAGCAGCGCCACCAGCGGCGGGCCAAAGGGATTGTGGCTCCCCGGTTGGCACTGCCCGGGTAACGTCGGCGCGGGGCTCTGTTGCTCGATACCACAGGCGTAAGCGTCGAGATGGCTGGCGCAGCGGTGCAGGAAATCATCCCCAGGTGTCGCGTACAGCCGGTAGCCTTCGCTGAGCCTTACGATCTCCTGGGCCTCAAGCCAGGCCGCCTTGACCGGCCACGACTTCGCCTGCGGATACGGGTGCGCCCAGGCGTTGAGCGGCTCTGTCGCTACCCGATGGGTCAGGGTTTCCACTGCACTGAGTGAGTCGAACAGTGGTACCAGTTTGACTTCGTCATCGCGGGCGCGCAGGTACTCCGCCATCTGCCGGTAGAGCCGGGCCAGACGGGATTTTAGCTGCGGGGCTTCGCTGTCCGGCCACAGATAGAGATGGACGATCGATGAGACCAGCACGCCGAGCACGATGCCAATCACGCGGTCGCGTAGCTCAGTTAAATTGGTCAACGGGCCAAACCAACTGAGAAACGCCAGCGAAAACGTAAAGCCTATCTGGATCCCGGCGTAGGCGATGCGCTCCGAACCCGCCGCGATCCACGCCGATAGCGCCATCACCGGCAGGGTCATCGCCAGCAGACCGACAAGGGATTCGGTATGCGGCTGAACGAAGACAATCATCAGCAACGCCAGCAGGGTCGCCAGCAGGGCGCCGACGATCCGCAGCCAGGTTTTCTGCAGGGTGGCGCCGAGTCCTGGCTGGGCGACAATCACGCAGCTGAGCATAATGGTGTGGATGCCCTGCCAGTCGGTGGCGGTATAAAAAACGTAGCACAGCAGCGTTGCCAGCAGCGTTTTGAGTGCGAAGTGCAGATAGGCCGGGTTCGACCAGGCATCGGGCAGCAGCAGGGGGGCTTTCTCGCTTTCCCCTGCCGGAAGCGGGATCGTCTCTCCGCGCGCCAGCCTGGTCAGCGTGGCGGCCATTTCCTGCAAAATCACGCGGTTTGCCGTCTCCGGCGCTGAGATCTCCGGCGGGGTGTCGGGCAGTGTGCTGACGTCCAGGTGCTGTGCCAGCCTCAGCAACTGAGCAGAAAGCTGCTGACGGGCGATTGCATGGTCCTCACCCGGTTGCAGCAATGCGGTCAGATGATAGCAGTGGATGGTCGCGGCCATCAGGGATTGCCAGGCCTGTGGGGCGGCGGCAATTTCGGGGCTGGAGCGGCTCGCCTGTTGGTACAGGGATTGCAACCGGGTGAACTGCCCGGCGATGGCGGTAAAGGTGGGGGCGTCCTGGGGGCTGCCATTTTGTTCCACCCGCGCGGCCACCTGACGCAGCAGCACCACGATCTGTGCTTTGAACTGATAACCGGGGAGCGCCTGCTGGAAACAGGCGTTAACCAACAAGGTGACCACGATGGCGAGGTTAATGACCACCCACAGCCACAGCAGCAACCGCACCAGAATCTCGCTCTGGCTGGTCATCGACGGGAAGGTCTGGGCGTAGATCACCACCAGCGCCACCACGAAGAAGGCCAGCCCCAGTTTGCCCAGCACCCGCATCAGATAGATCGCGCAGAAAAACAGGCCCACCGAGATAACGAGGCGGATCAGCGGGTAATCGTAGGTCCATTTGATGATCAGCAGCACGCAGCCCAGCGCAACGCTGACGGTCAGGAAAAAGACCACGCTCACCAGTTTTATCATCAGCACGTTGGGCTGACTGACGTAAAACACCACGATCAGCGCCACGGCTAAAAAGGGAATTTGCAGGGTCATAAACAGGGCGATGAGCACCGCACAGCTGAGCGTCAGGCGCAGGGTATAGTTTGCCCGCCCCGGTTGATCGGCCAGTTCCCGCTTCAGAAACGTCCAGACATGCTGCATCTTGCGCCCCTATCGCGGCTGAAGAACGGCGCTGGCGGAGGCGCCCATGCGGAAGAGTTCAGGGTCCGGATCCTTAACGGCGATTTTGACCGGGAAACGCTGCGAGACGTGAACCCAGTTGATGCTCTTTTGAATGATCGGCAGCCCCTCAATGACGCTGCCGCCTTCTGGCAGCACGCCGGAGCCGACGGAATCGACCACGCCGGAGAACGATTTATCATGATTGGTCATGATGGTGACCCTGGCCGGCACGCCAGGGCGGACGTTTTTAAGGTCAGTTTCGCGGAAGTTAGCGATGACATACCAGCGATCGTCATCCATCAGGGTAAACACCGGTTTTAACGCCGAGGCGTACTGACCCACGGTGGTTTTTAGCGCCACTACTACGCCATTAAAGGGGGCGCGAACTTCGGTAAATTCAAGATGCAGTTCCGCCAGCGCGATCTGCGCCAGGATCCCCGCCCGCTGGGCGACCATCGCATCAACGCCGGTCACCGCGGCGGCGGCCTGTTTGGCCTGCAACAGCGTGGCCTCCAGTTCGGCCCGGGCGGCTTTTTCAGCGGTTCGCGCCTGGTCGAGATCCTCCTGTGATGCAAAGCCTTGAGGCACCAGCGGTTCAAGACGAGTGCGCGACGAAGTGGTCTGCTTCACCAGCGCTTTCGCGCGCTCCACGGCGGCGGCCACCGACTGGGCGTTGTACTCCTGGGCCTTAATCGTGCGCTGGGTGAGCATGATTTGCGCGTCCAGCGTCGTCAGGCGGGCCCGGGCATCTTCCAGCATGGCCTGATACGGGCGCGGGTCGAGGCGAAACAGCAGATCGCCTTTCTTCACCCGCTGGTTATCGCGGATCGGCATCTCGACAATACGCCCGCTGACCTCCGGCACCACGTCGATGGTGTCGGTATAGACATAGGCATCGTTGGTCGCGGGTGAAGTCTGGAGCTGCCAGATAACCACCATGAGCGCGACGATCGCTGCGAGAACGAGGGTCAGCAACGGCCATTTTTTGCGTAATACGCTGGGGCTGGATTTTGTCATAGGGGCTTAGTACACAACTTAGTACACAAAGAACAGGAACCACAGGATCGTGGCGAACAGGAACATCAGGGCCAGGTAGCTGAATATCAGCGGCGAAAATCTCGCCTGCCAGCCCTGGCGAACGATCAGGATATGACAGGGAATGAGTAAAAACAGGCCGCCTAATAAACAGAAAAACCAGCCGGGGAAGGCCGCACCGAATACCGGAATTGCTGGCGATAATGAACAGCCGGAGAGAAAAACAGACTGGAATAATAGGGCCAGACGCGCCGGTTTTACTTGATGATTCAAAGGAGAGGTCCTGAATACTCACACTCATTGTGAAATGAGTTTAATCGCCATTTTGCAGAAATAATAGTGCCTCAGCGCTTCTCTCTGATTATTGAGGGGGGCTTTCGGAACTATGCCAGAAATAGACCTGTAATGAGAGGATGATATTCTAATCATTTATTTTGCATCAATGCGTTAAGTCTTAACGATATATACATTACGGATTCGCCATTTCCCCATAGCGGGGGCGGTTTGGCAGGGCTATGCTTAGCACCTGAACAATAAAAAAATAATGAGGCAATGTCATGGATAAGGAACTACTGGAAGCGGGCTATCGGGCCTATACCGGAGAGAAGATTGATGTCTACTTCAACACGGACATCTGTCAGCACTCGGGAAACTGCGTACGCGGCAGTGCAAAGCTCTTTAACCTCAAGCGTAAGCCGTGGATCATCCCGGATGAAGTGGATGTCGCCACCGTCGTACGGGTGATCGATACCTGCCCGAGCGGTGCTCTGAAATATTGCCATAAATAAGTGAGGAAATAGTGGAGATACTGGAAGGTCATAACAAGTTTTATGTCAATGATGCAGCGGGAAATCAGGTCGCCGAAATTGTTTTTGTCCCCACCGGCGAGCATCTCAGTATTATTGAACATACCGACGTAGACGAGAGCCTGAAAGGCCAGGGGGTAGGCAAAAAGCTGGTGGCGAAGGTGGTGGAAAAAATGCGCGGAGAGCAACGCAAAATTATCCCGCTGTGCCCATTTGCCAAACATGAGTTTGATAACACCCGCGAGTACGACGATATCCGTGCCTGAAATAAAAGCACCGGCTTAAACCGGTGCTGTTATTTTGTGTGACCCGGACCGTAAAGACCGGGGATCAGGTGGGGCCCTCATTTTCCAGCCTCTGCCTTTTACGCAGATGTGGGAAAATTGTCATCCAGATGGCCACCACCACCAGGGTTCCAATTCCGCCAAGGGCCGCAGCCGGTACGGCGCCCATCCACGCGGCTAACAGACCTGATTCAAACTCCCCAAGTTGGTTTGAGGTATTGATGAAGATGGCATTTACCGCGTTCACGCGACCGCGCATATCATCCGGCGTATCCAGCTGCACCAGCGCGCCGCGAATGACCATGCTCACCATATCGAACCCGCCCAGTGCGGCCAGCGCCAGCAGCGAAAGCCACAGCCGTTCAGAAAGCGCAAACACGAGCGTCGCCAGGCCAAAGCCGGCCACGGAGGCGAACATGATCAGGCCAACGTTTTTCTCCAGCTTGTGGCGGCTGAGCCAGACGCCCACCAGCAGTGCGCCGACCGACGGTGCTCCACGCAGCATCCCCAGACCCCAGGGGCCAGTATGCAAAATATCCTGCGCGAAGATGGGTAACAGCGCGGTCGCCCCGCCGAGGAGAACGGCAAACAGATCGAGCGAGATCACGCCCAGGACATCTTTTCGCTCGCGGATAAAATGCACACCGGCAAACAGGTTAGTGAGATTCATGGGCAGGCGAGCTTGCGGTGGCCGCTCATAGCGCAGCCGGCTAACCAGCACAATAGAGAACAAATAGAACAACGCCGATACGCCATACACCACTTCCGGGCCCGCCACATACAGCAGGCCGCCAAGCGTTGGGCCGATAATCACCGCCGCCTGCCCGCCGACGGAGCTGGCCGCCATTGCTCGCGCGAGGATCGGCGGCGGCACCAGCGCCGGTAGCATCGAGGTGATAGCCGGCCACTCCAGTGCTTTTGCCACTGAGATTAAAAAGACCAGCCCCCAAATTTCAATCTTGTCTGCCCAGTGCAGCAGCGTCAGCGCGA
Organism: Klebsiella sp. R390; assembly: GCF_051131745.1. Taxonomy (NCBI): domain Bacteria; kingdom Pseudomonadati; phylum Pseudomonadota; class Gammaproteobacteria; order Enterobacterales; family Enterobacteriaceae; genus Klebsiella; species Klebsiella sp. R390. The sequence goes on from NZ_CP180445.1 coordinate 3,580,822, forward strand.
CCAGCCCGAGTAGTGCTAGCCATTCAATGAACTGGCCCAGTAGCACAATTCGTCGGCGATCGAACTGATCCGCGAGGTGTCCGGCAGGGAGTGCCAGCAGGACGGAGGGTAAGAATTGCATCAGGCCGATCATCCCGAGCGCCATCGCGCTGTGGGTGATGGCATAAATTTGCCAGCTAACGGCAACCGAAAACATTTGAAAACCAAACGATGAACAGGTGCGCGCCAGCCAAAAGGTGACGAACGGCCTGTGCCGCAGCAGTGAATCTTGCGCCGCGGATACCTGTGAACCCATAGTCTTATCCCATTAAAAGCCCATATTCCGGCCGGCATCGTGGTACCGGCCTGGTGGAAAGTTCGTCAGGAACTTTCGTTTTTATCGTCTGACAAGGTGCGATATCTTGTTCATTCGGGCAATGGCAAGGTGTGCGTTTCGCGTAAATAAGTCGCTGCCGCGGCCACGCTGCTGGAAAATACGCGTGTGCTATAGTTTTAGGCTTATCTGCAGATGAGCACGCGTTTAGCCACCACGTCAGGACAGGAAAATCCCTTTGCCTCAACGCCAGAGACAGACGACGCGTCGGACTGCATTTTTGGCAGATACCGCTGCGCTACTCCTTTTTTTCACAACAACCGGCATCATTAATGAACGCCTGATTGCTGGTATGACGTGGGAGCAGGTTTTCTATGCCCGCCTTCTGGGGGCGGCGCTGATGGTTCCGGTCGCCAGACCTTACGGCGTATGGCGAGACTGGGTGATGAGGCGTGCCGGTGAGAGCCGAATATCTACGCTGTTTTGGGATAGCGTGGCGCTTGTCAGTTTTCAGGTTCCCATTTATGCAGTAATCATTGCTTTCAGTGGCGCCTCGGGAAGCGGATTGCTTCGAGGCACCCTTGGCGCCGCCCTGATGATGCTTTTGCTGGGACGCCCTTACGGCGCGTTTCTAAACTGGGTTCGCAAGTTATTCGGCTTACCTCCGGGAGGAAGTAAGCCGATGTCGTTGGACAGCTGACTGGCCAGGCGACCTTTTTCTTCTCAGCATTCACTCCCCCCGAGGGGATCGTAAATCGCGCCACCTGGCCGCCTCACCATTAAGGCATTCGGCCGCTATGCCGAGCTATCCGGCAATGCTGGTGGGAAACCGCCCTGCGGAAAAGCGTTGGATAAGATCCGTCAGATTATCGCCCGTCACCGGCGGCGAGATCAGGTAGCCCTGAAAACGATCGATGCCCTGGGCCTTCAGAATATTGAATTTTTCCAGGCTATCGACCCCTTCGGCAATGCAGCGGCTGCCCGAGAGCTGGCAGTAATAGATCAGGCTTTTGATCAACGCCAGGGCGTGCGGGTCGCGCGCCAGATCGTTGATAATGCTGATATCCAGCTTGTACTCATCAAAACGCACGGTTCGAACCGGAAACATCACGCTGCTTTGTGAAAAGCAATCGTCGAGCATGATACAAAAGCCCAGCTGCTGTAAGCGGGCGATATTCTCGCCCGTTTTTCCATGGCGGCTGAGATCGATGGTTTCGGCAAATTCCAGTACCAGCCTTTTGCCCCACTGTGGTTCATGTAACTGCTGACGCGCCGCCTCCATCATGCGGACAATATTGCCATTGTTGGCGATGACCGGCGGGATGTTCACCGCGAAGTAAAACTCACCCGCGTGCTGATTAATGTTCTGTACCGCCTCCTGCAAGACAAAAGCGGTGAGCAACAGCCAGGCATACTCCGAGCGGATCTGCGGCAAAAACTCGCCCGGCAGCAGCACTTCACCATGGCGCCGCCAGCGTGACAGAACTTCGATGCCCTGCAGCATTAAACGCGCATCGGTGATGGGCTGGAATACCGGAAAAATGTGCCGGCAGTGAATCGCATGAACAAACTCACGCTCGAACGCAGAAAGCGCGGCGACACCGCCTGCTTTCTGTCCCTTGCTCTGGCTGCCGGGAAAGCGGCTCGCCAGGTGTGGATGATGTTCCACCATCTTTTTCAGTCCTGAACTTCGCTGGGTATAGAGGGTTTTGTGACTCAGCCCTCGCCGTTGTGCCTGACTATTGATGCTGTCCCCCTGCAGCCAGTCCAGCGCGGTCGTTAGCTCCGGTTTACTGATGCCGCAGGTTGGCGCGCCGCCGGTCGCCATCTCCCGCGCCGCCTGCTGTTCCAGCAGAGGGTAGTCCAGTCGTGGGGGATGGTTAAGCAGTTCTGCTAACTGCCGACAGGGTAAATCGGCGGCGGCGGCCTGTACCGCGGCCAGATAACGCGCCTTGCCGACCTGATGCAACAGCGTATGCCACAACCAGTTTGCCGGACTGCGGCTGAGGATCAGCATCGGTAGCGCCACGGCGCGATGTTTCAGGAGCTGCGCCGCCTGACGCAGGGTCAGCAGCAGCCAGAACGGATCGTCGGGTAAGAAAACCACCACGCGCCTGACGCTGACCCTCTCGGGAATAAGCCGCGCCTCATGGCGCTGGGGAAACAGCCGACGAGGCTGGCGCAGGCTGCCGTCGTCCATCAACGCGGATAGTCCCTCGGCGGCTATCGTGCAGGGCGAAAGAATATAGTCCACCGGCGGGGAGACCTGCGCCACGCTGCCGCTATTGATAGACAAACGTCACCCCAATAATGGACTGCACGTTACCCGCGGTTACCTGGCCGGTGGTGCGCGCGTAGGTCGCGGTTAACCCCAGATTGACCGCGGAGGTCCCGACGGTACCCAAAGACACCGTGCTGTTCGCCGGAACAACGCTGCCGTTACGAGTCATCTGCACGCCAATGCCCTGGGCGGGCGAGGACGATGCGGTATTGCTGAAGATGGAGTTCGCGGCATCGGTGGTGGTACCGGAGAGGTAATAGCCGAGATTCTGATTCTGCGCGCAGTACACCGTGACCGGCACAGCCATCGAGCCGGGATAATCCGGGAGCGTCACCGTTACGTCGCGGGCGGAGACATCGCAGCCACCGGTGGGGACCACCACATCGTTATTGGCGTAGATATTCCACACGAACTGATAGGAGTCGCTGTTGTAGTTGTTGGTCTGGTGCAGAATCAACACCGCGATCAGCGAACCGGAGGTAATTGCCACGCCGCCGGCGGTGCTGATTGGCGTCAGATAGAGCACGGTTGGCCACGGTTTATCGGTGGTGGAATCATAGATAACCCGGGCGGTTTCCGTGGTGGTCGGGAACGGATAGGTAGTGCCGTTATATCTTACCGTACCGGAAAAGCTCGACAGCACGCCACCGTAAGCGGAGCCTCGCTGCAGGGTCACGTAGTCGGTAATGGTCTGCGGATAGTCGTTGTGGCAGAAAATTTGTGATGACAGGTCGACCACCAGGTTTTGCCCGACGTTGACCGCCGGGGTCAGGTTAACATAGACGTTGGCGCTGCCGCCGCCGATGGGGATCGTCGCCCCGGTTGCAGTTTTGCATGCGAAGGACCAGGCATTGATTGACCAGCCCAACAGCAGCAGCGTGGTGAACAGGGTTATGACTTTTTTCATCAACTTACTCTCCTGACTCAGGCGTAGGTGTAGGTGACACTGATCACCGCCTGAATGGTTCCCTGGGTGGCGCCGCCGTTGACCGTCAGGGCTCTGACCTGCAGCGGGAAACGGGCGGACTGGGTGGTGTCATCAACCTGTACTGATTTGGTGGCGCCATTATTGAGGGTGGTGCCGCCGTCATCCTGCAATTCCAACTGGATATTGCCCGCGGTCCCCTGGTTCTTGTAATACCCGGTGGCGTCCGCCGTACCGCTAAAGCTGGCGGTGACTCTGGAAGTGCCCACCGGGCAGTTGCTCAGGTCGAGCGCCACGCTATGCCAGGCCGAGGCGGCACCGGCGGACACCAGGCTGAAGGTATACAGATCGCCAAGCTCTACGGTGGCCTGGGTGGTTGATACCGTGCAGGGTTTGGCGACCACTTTGCCGTTCACGGTGATGGTGATGTCGGCCGCCTGCAGCGGGGAGACGGCCAGTGCCAGCACGCTGGCCAGCAGCCATCCTCGGGGAGTCCAGTTCATCTCAACCTCCGGTTACTGAAATTCCAGCGTAAATGTCGCTGTGGCGTTGACGTGCCCGGCGGTGACCGGGACCTGAGTTGCCATCAGGCGCGCGTAAAAGTTCAGGGTATTGGTCTGCCCTGGCGTCAGCGTGGTCCAGGCGATCGCCGTCGAGGCGGCATTAAGCGGCAGCATCGTCTGGTTGGTGTCGAGGATCTGGATCCCCATCCCCGCCGCCGCAGAGGCGCCGCTATCCAGCTTTAACAAGCTGGTGTTGCTGGTATCCGCCACGCCGATGAACCCCACCTTGACGGCGGTCACCGAGCTGCCGCACGGCGACAACACGATGCGAAACGGCACCACCGGCGTGGTCGCGCCGATGGCGTTGAACTGCTTCGCGGCGTTATCCATCAGGTCAACGGTAAAATCTTTCGATTCTCCCGCCACCGCGCAGGCGTTATCCCGGACATAGCCGTTGATGGTAATGGTGCTGTCGGCGGCGAACGCGTGGGGGAGGGTAAGCGACAGCATGGCCCCCAGCAGATACAGTGATTTAGTCATCATCATTCTTCCTTAGCGGCAGGCCGCAGAGAGCTGGCTCAGGGCCTGCTGCTGGCTCTCAGGCGGCAGGCGGTACTCGGCCACGCAGCTGGCGTCGGCGCCTTCACCCCATTTCACCTGTACTTTTCCGGCCAGCGGCATACCGCTCAGGTAGACCTGGCCGTTATCGGCCACGATGCTGCCGCTCTGGTTATCCACCGAGGTCACCATGGCACCGAAAGGCACCGGCTTGCCGTTGCGGCTCAGCGTCATCAGCAGCTTCATCCCAACGTGGGCTTTAAATTCAGCGCGCACGATGGCGCCATGGGTCGGCACCACGCTGACCACCGCGTCATCCAGGTCGACGTTGTCGGCCAGGGTATTGGTGTCCAGCGCCACCCGGTTCTCACGGTATTCGGTGGCGTAAGGCAGTACCGCATAGCCTCGCCAGTCGGTGCGCACCCCGGTCTGGTTTTCCACTTTCACGTTGTCGGCTCCCGGCGCTTTAATCAGCACCACCGTGTCGTTCAGCGGCTGGCTTAAGGTGACGCCGTTGCGATGGGCAAGCACGCCGCCGCTTACGCCGTAATACAGTTGCTTCAGGCCATCGCTGTGGCTGTACCCGACGTTGGCGTTGCCGTAACCGCCGCGGTAGTTCAGCGCGGCATAGCCGGTTGCGCCGCTGTCGCCATTGCCGCCGCCGGCATACCCGGTCTGCATGCTGTAGCTGAGGTTGTTGTCCTCCAGCAGCGTGCCGTACAGGCCGGCCAGGTTGGTCATCCGGCCATCAAGATCGTGCGACATGCTGTAGCTGGCGCTGGCATGGCGCCAGACGGAGGTGCTGTCGGAGCGCATCCAGTGGCTGAACGGAATGTTAACGTTGACCGCCAGCATCTGATCGCGCCCGTCCTGCCAGGCGTTTTTGGTGACGCTGTAGCTCAGGTTCCAGTTGATATCGTTGACCGCCGCATTGAGCCCGGCCTGCAGCTGCTCGTCGGCTTTGCCGGTACCCCAATAACTTTGGTGGCTGCCGCTCAGGTAGAGAGTGGCAGTGCGTCCGAGTTGCTGAGTCAGGCTGACCTGCACTTTGCCGCGTTTGCTGTAGGCAAGGTTGTAGTAATCGGTGTACTTAGGCTTTACCTGGATAACGCCATCCTGCGTCTCCACGTCATAGCCGCTCATCCGGTTGTAGGTGGTATCGGCAAAGCTAAAATAGCCGCGCGTGGAGTAGCGGTAGCCGACCAACTGAATGTTGGTGCCCACGTCCGTGAGCGATTTGTTATAGAGAAAGCGCAGCGATTGCCCCTGGTGTTCGCTGTCGTCGGGCAGCGTGGCATTGGCCTGGGTGACGTCCAGCGACACGGCGCCGAGTTCACCCATGTTTTTCCCCACCCCAACGTTAAATGCCCGGTAGCGGTCCGCAAGTTGGGTACCGCCATAGAGCGTCCATCCTGCTGGCAAGCCGTGGAGCAGCGTGCCCTGGAAGAATTTGGGTTTTTCCTGCTGGTCGTTGCCGCTGCGGTACTCCCCGGCGGTCAGGGCGAAGCGCGTATGGCCCTCACGCTGCAGCACCGGTACCGTAGACCAGGGAACGGAGAAGACCTGAAGGCTGCCATCGGCCTCTTTCACCGTGACCTGCAAATCCCCCCCGTTGCCGGCGGCATAGAGGTCGTTAATAGTGAACGGCCCTGGCGGCACGGTACTCTGGTAGATCTCGTAGCCGTTCTGGCGGATGGAGACCTGGGCGGTGCCGCGGGCAATACCGTGGATCACTGGGGCAAAGCCCTTTTGGCTGTCCGGCAGCATATTGTCGTCAGAGGCCAGCTGGGCCCCACGAAAGTTAATGCCGTCAAAAACGTCGCCGTTGGTGTAGCTGTCGCCCAGCGTCAGGCGCGAGCGCAGAGGAACAATGTCCCGCTCAAGCCAGCTGTTCACGTGCTGCCATTTATTCTCATTGCTCGCAGAGCTGCCGCCGCTGCTGTAGCTCCAGGTGGTGTTGTCCCGCAGACGCCAGGCGCCGAGGTTCAGGCCACTTTGCAGGTTCAGATAGGCGTACTGGCTGCTGCCGCCGATGGTGTTGTGTACGTTATTACCGGTGAAGTTGTAATTCAGCAGCCCGGCAGTGATCCCGTCATCCCACAGTTCCGGTGGGATATAGCCGCGCGCGCGGTTGCCCATAAACGCCTGCGGAACGGTCAGGTACAGGCGTTGGGAGCCGACGTCAAAGCGGCTGGTGGCATCCTTGATTAGCTCCGCCATCGGCACGCAGGCATCGGCGGCCAGCGTGTTCATCCCGGTGACGGCAGCGGTATTGACCCCCATGCTGGCGAGCTGTCCACGGGTCAGGCAGGGGGCCAGTCCGTGCTGGTTCTCCGCACGATTAAAGGTGACATCCCGGGTGGTCATAAACCCATTATTCAAATAGATATCGACACGGTAGGTGCCCGGCGGCACCTCCTGTCCTTGTTCAAATCCCGATAAGTCCGCCACGGCGGCAGGATCGTCGGCGAGAAAACGCGGGTTAAAGTAGAGTTCCGCCTGCGCGGAAAAAGCTGGCAGGGCCAGCAAAAGGGCAATGGGGAACCGGGCAAATACGCGAGCCGACCCCAGGGCACCCTGCCGCGTACGCTGGATGCCCAAATGGTCCAGTCCATATTTCAGATGTGACATAGTCCCTCCGGTCCGTAGTCGCCCGGCTGTCAGTTCTTATTATCATTCAGGGGAGAACGCTGGTTTCCCCGGAGTTATTGCAGTGCGCCCTTCATCCGTGGGGTCAGTGCGCCATAGTCGTTGATGGTCCGGTAGGTGATATCGCGACCCGCATCGGCCGGGATTTTTACCGAAGCTTCACCCATCGGCGGCACCAGCGCGTTTTCCAGCACCCGCGTACCGGCATTGAGCTCGGTGACCGTCAGGTAGTAAGGCGTCGGGTTAATCAGCGTGAGGGTGGTGGCGCTGCGGCGAAACGTCAGTTTCTCCGGGGCCTGGTCCGGCGACAGCGTCAGTTTTGCCGGGCGATAGTAGAGCTTGATGCGGCTAATAATCGCCAACTGCAGCGTGTTATCGCTGAGCTTTGATTTATCCATCGAAGGGATGGCTTTGACGTTCATCCAGAACAGGCTTTCCCGATCTTTCGGCAGCTTGTCGTTGGTGGCGTCAATAATGCGTAACGTGTTCTCTTTTTTACCCTGCATGGCGAACAGCGGTGGGGTTATCACAAACTGCCCGTCTTTTTGCCCCTCGGCATTTTCGACCCATGACTGAATCAGATAGGTGCTGCTGTCATCATTATTTGTCACCGCCAGCTGGACCTGTTTCTGTCCGGCCGGATAGATCACCCGGGTTGCCCCCAGCGCGACGCCAGCTTCGGTTTGTGCGGTGAAACCTGCTGTGGCGATCATCAATAAGCTCGCCAGCAGATAGCGCGTCATCCCCAGTGTTTTTCTCACGTTTTCCCCTTTTATACTCACCGTTGTTTCCTGCATCCGGTATGCCCGCCGGTTATTTACTGATAGGTCAAAGAGAACCAGGCCTGAGCATTGGCGGCTCCGCCGGTAACCTGATGGCCGGTCGCGCGATATTTCGCGACAAAATGAAGCGTGGTTGGTCCGACATACAGTCGTGACCAGGCGCTGGCCGGTGCGTTAAGCGGAATCAGACGATCTTCTTTATCAAACAACGCAATACCGATTCCGGTGGCGATGCCGGGGCCTTCCCCCACCGAAAGCACGTCTGGATTTTTACCGTCCGCCACGCCGTGAAAAGCGACACCGACCCGTTGGCTGACGGCGGTGCTGCACTCCTGAAGATGGATATCGAAAGGCACAGGGTCAGTATCTTCCCCGACAGAATGAAGGCGATTGCTGCTGATCTGCCCCATATTGACCGTCAACTGCTGGTCCCCTGCTTCAACCCGGCAGGATTCCGCAATGATGATTCCCTGAAAGCGCATGTTTCCGCCAGGGAGCGTGACGTTCCAGTGGTTTCCTGCCACGGCGAGTGGCGGCAGCAGCAGTAGCAACAGTGCTGATTTCATTCCTGGCATCGCTATCACTCCAGTCCTGTTGTAGATAACGGGCCATCCTGGCCCGAACCGCATCCTTGCCTGATGAGTGAATTACTCGTATTGCACTTTGAAGGTAGCGTCTGCGTTAGCTGTACCGGCCGTAGCTGCACCCGTTGCGTAGTAGCGCGCCTGGAAAGGAATGATGTTGGTACCGTCGTTCAGGGTAGTAGCAGCACCGAAGGTGGCACCATCCAGAGCCAGCGGAGTACCGGTGCTGTCGAGGATCTGTACGCCCACATTCGTTGCGCCGCCAGCTGCGGAGTTCTGCAGTGCCAGTACGGTGGTGTTGGTGCTGTCTACGGCGGTCCCGGAGAAGGCAACAGACGCTTTGGTTGCTACGGTGGTGTCGCAATCATCCAGCTGGATGTTGAAACCTACCGCTGAGCTGGTGCTCCCGGCGGTTGCGAGTCTGGCTGAACGGACCTGGCCCAGTTGAACGGTCTGATCGATAGAGCCGGCATCTACGGCACAGGCAGCGTTAACCACTTCCCCTTTAAAATGCACTGTACCGCCGTTAACCGTAGTGGTATCAGCCAGAGCCGCTGCAGAGCTCAGGGACAGGGCTGACAGAACAACGATTGCCAGTGTTTTGATTTTCATGATGTTTTCCTTTAAACAAAGTCGATATTACGAACCGAAATTGGCAGTCGTAGCGCCTTCCAGGCATTCCATATATCAGCCGAATGGTTCGACTGCCGGCTCTGCACAGTTTTCCCCCAACTAATGAGTCAATTGGGGCCATTTTGACTCATTGATATAAATGTCTGATTTTTTGTGTTCTGAGTTTTTTTTGTAGTTTATTGGTTTGATAATTGAATGTTTGTTGGTTTTATTAGCTGTTTTTTTGTTGCTGAGAGAGTGGGTTACCGGGCGAAGTCAGAGAGGATGATATTGCGAGTAAGCGGAAAGGATGGAAGATAAGTAAAGTTTCACAAGGGTAAAACATGATTACAATCAACAAGATGAATTTAATCTTTGGGAATATATGTACTTGCCAGTTGCAAAAGATTGCAAAACATTTTTATGATATAAACAGTTTGGCCCCAATTGACCTGTTCATTTTTAAAATTACACTTATTTATCAACAAGATAAATCATTTCTTTTGACCATGAGAATTTTCTTCAAGCAGGTTATTTCTTTCCCATAATCCCGCGAAACGAGCCGCATTACTGGCGGTATAGCGCACGGTGTGCCGAATATTGCGATGACCCAGATAATCCTGAATTAAACGCGTATCAGTGCCTCTTTCTGCGAGTTCATAGCCACAGGCATGACGCAGCATATGCGGGTGAGTATGGGTGGCGGTTCCGGCTTCCTCTCCGGCGCTGCGAATAATCCGATAGGCCTGCTGGCGGGAAAGTTGAGTACCGCGTCGTGAAATAAAAATCGCATTGGTTTGCTGTGCCGCTTTCCAGCCAGCGCGCACCTGGGTCCAGCGTTCAATGGCTTCCAGCTCGTCGAATCGCAGCGGGTGGATGGTCGAAAATCCATTCTTCAACCGACGGACGTTGATGCGGCCCTCATTGAGATCAAGATCGCGATAATGCAGATCGAGCAGTTCGCTGATACGCATTCCGTGACGAAAAGCCAGCAGGATAAGACAATAATCACGCTCTCCGGTTGGGCCCTGCCGTGCCGCCAGCATCATTGCCTGAACTTCTTTGGCGGTAAGAAAACGACGTCGATTCACAATACATTGCTCCTGAAATTAATTTGAACGAAGGCACCGCCCTGAAGCAATTATCAGGACGGTTAAAAAATAATCCGCAGTGTTAATGGCGTATTATATAAAAGTACAGATATAGCGCCTTCTTCACGTTGCCATGATGTTGGTGCGGTAAAAATAGATGGTCACATTACATTTACACATAGTTAAAATATCGCCACGCGATAATTCTTATTTTTATAGATTTTAAGGCATATCACAACAGCAGCAGCAAGGCTTCTTGCCAGGTACATCAAATCTCAGGGAAAAAAGTTATTAACGGTAAAAATTCAGACGGAAAATATAATGCTGAATGGTTTAATCATGCAATAAATAGCGAATTGAAATCCTGAGTATTTACAAGGGTATCGGGAGGCAGTGTATTACGAATGAAATAAGAACTTGCGGGAACAATAATCATAATTAACGCATGGTTAATATTTATTAATGTTTTTAGTAACAGCTGTTCATTTTAACGCCATCCATGGCGTCAGGCGTCAAGGCCTTTTGAACCCATGCGGGTCATTGAAAAATTTGGTTGCGCTGCTTCTCTTTGGCATTGTCCCAGATGCCGTAAAAGCGACCAGCGTTGCTGGCGGTATACCAAACGGTATGGCGGATATTGCGGTGGCCAAGGTAGTCCTGAATAAGGCGGGTATCAATGCCCATATTGGCCAGCGCAAATCCGCATGAATGGCGGAGCATATGGGGATGAATCTCAATCGTTAATCCGGCGGTACCTCCGGAAGATGAAATAATCTGGTAAAACTGCTGACGGGAAAGCGGATTGCCTTTGCGCGATAAAAACAGCCATTCACTGTCGGCATGGGGGTAGGTTTTGCGAATATCCAGCCAGTTTTTGAGTGCCTGAATTTCTTTATTCAGTAAAGGGTGAGTAGTGGAAAAACCTTTTTTAAGACGATGGATGTAGATACACTTTGAACGTAAGTCAATATCGGAAATTTGCAGGCGGCAAATTTCGCTGGCGCGGAACCCATGAATAAAGCAGAGTAATGTCAGGCAATAATTACGAGCCGCATGTGCTCCGGTATTTGCAGCTTTAAGAAGCGACTCAATCTCATTTTGAGTGAGGAAGTTCCTTTTTTTGATATCGGCATTATTCTTCATTATATTCCCTTTTAATTGCAGGCGTACATTACGTTCTGTTCGTCTTCGTCAGGCCAGTATTTTTGTCCGATTGATCTTCTTGTCGTTTATTTTTAGCCATCGCGTCAGGTGCTTCTTAAAACGAATAACGTTCTCCAGCATGCATCATGCTGAACCGGATCATCTGAAGGCAGGGATTTAGTTGAATCATGAAGTATTTCCCCTTTCAGGAACGGGGGAGGTTACGTAACATAATGAAATAAATATTTTTTTGTAAATAAATGATGCGATTTTCGGTGGTTTCCATGTTCTGTTCATTCTTCATTTCTCCTGGTTGCGCGCGCCGGAGATACGCAGGCGCGGGGCACCGGTCTGGCGTAAGTCAGACTGGTATAAACATCCTTATTCATGTCGCTATGCCGCGAGATATCATCGTTTCCTGGCCGCTTAGCCGACGGGAATGGATAAATCATCTCCTTGTTCTCCCTTGCCGCCTCAGCGCAGGTTGAATGATTCCGTGTAAAGCCCGTTAATAATAAAACGCCCGCTAGCCCGCTAAATTCCTCACAAAAGAGAGCCCGCTCCCGGAACAGGTGAATATTCCGCGAGGCGTTTCACAAAACATGAGGAACGATATACTCGGCCGGATAGAATTCACTACACCAATGCAACAGTGATTAAACCATACTGCAAAATTATGCTTTAGAATAGTAATAATAATCCCGGAAACAAAAGAGCCCCCTGCGGACAGGACTTTATTGCTGCCGGGACCTGGCGCGAGATTTCGCAGCCATATGACGGTTTAAATGCGAGGATTGATCGTTTTACTGGAGTTTTTAGGCGTCTTTCTTTTTGTGTGTAATGATATCTTGTTGTTTATTAAGGTTTATATTTTAGGTTTTGTGAAAATTACTGGAATCGTCTGGAGCCTGATTCGGACATTTGAGTGAGACAGCACTTTTAACGCCGAATAGATCCCAGACCCGGCCTCAAAATATTCAGCGATGTTGACGGCCTCCTGTCACGAAGGCACAAATAACTTACCGCCGGTGTGAACTTATTATGCTCATCCGCTATCCGGCGCATTATTTCAGCTGGCTGCAGAATAGCAGGATGGCTATCACCACCATAATCGCTCCGGAAGTCAGACTGACTCTTCTTGCTATCGCTGGCCGGGCGGCTAATAGCCTTTTTGACCCATACCCCACCAGGAAATAGATAAGCGTGCAGGTCAGCAGATGGAGACTCCCCAGGGCTGACATTTGCAATGCAACAGGCCAGTGTCCTTGAGGATCGGTAAATTGCGGCAGCAGCGCGAGGAATAAAAGGAAGACTTTTGGGTTCAGCCCGCTAATGCATAGCCCTTTTAGCGCCCAACGGTTCCAGCTTCCGGCCTGTTGACCGGCGGCATCAGGAGTAGAGGGATGCCGTAAAATTGCGACCCCCAGCCACAGCAAATAGGCTGCTCCCAGCAGGGTTATCAGCGACAACACCTGCGGGTGCCCGGCGATCGTCACGCCGATCCCGGCGATCACGATAATCGCCGCCAGCAGATGTCCGGACATCAGCCCGATCACCGCGGGGATCACCCGCTGCCCGTTAATGCCGGCGCTGATGGTGTAGGCCCAGTCGGCACCGGGAGTGATGATAAGCAAGAGGGAAACTACCCAGAACCCGGCGATGAAACTCATTTCCATGGTGGGTTATCTCTACTGAGGTTCAAGGTATTGTGCATGCGATCTCCTGCTCATATTGGTGTTATGTAGAGCAAAAGAATATCGGCATTTATGGGAAATGAGCTTTCAATGTTATGCTTAAAAGCACCTGTAAAAGAGAAAATCTTCCAAATGGACAGCATAGATAGAAAAATTATTGCTGAACTGCAATCTGATGGGCGCTTGTCGATTACCGAACTCGCCGAGCGGATCAATTTGAGTCTGTCACCCTGTCATCGACGGCTGCGTGCTTTAGAGCAGGAAGGCGTTATTACCGGCTACCGCGCCAATCTTGACCCTATCAAAATGGGTTTTAACTTTCTGGCCATCGTCTTTGCGACGCTAAAAGAAGGCGATAAAAAAGCGGTGAGCGCGTTTGAAGAGGCGGTCGAAGAGATCCCCCAGATAGTGCTGGCGCAGCGGCTGTTTGGTGACCCGGACTATCTGATGCACGTGGTCACCCGGGATCTGCCGGCCTTTCAAAAACTTTATGATGATAAGCTCTCCGCGATGCCCGGCGTGCAGCATCTGCGCTCGACGCTGGTGATGAAAACCGTGGTGCAGGATCGCCCCTTTCCTCTGGAAAGCTTAAATCCAACGCGTTGAGCCACCCGGTGGCTGTATTTGGGGACAGAAAATGACGGAAGTTGAGAATCAGCGTTCGCGCCTGGCTGAACGAATTCGCTCATGGGCTGACGGGAACGATAACGTCCGGGCGCTGGTGCAAACGGGATCGCTGGCACGCCGGGATGGGCTGGTGGATGCATTTTCGGATCTGGATATTGAAATTATTGCCCAGGATCCAGCCGGGATGGCGAAAAACGATGACTGGATCCATCGCTTCGGCGAGGTGATTACGATCCTGCACCTTGATGCCGTGGACGCACAGTCCTGGCCAACACGGCTGGTTATCTATGCCGGAGGCATTAAGGTTGATTTCACGCTGGCGGGGCTGGCTCGTCTCCAGAAGATGGCGAGTCCCGCGCAACTGGATCCGCTCTACGAACGAGGTTATCAGCTGCTTGTTGATAAAAACGCCTTTGCTAAATCGCTTCCGGCCGCGACGTACCGCTTCCCGATTCATGTCATGCCCGACGAACAACGCTTTCGCGCCCGTGCTGAAGAGTTTTGGTTTGAGGCGTTCCATGTTCCCCGCTATCTGGCCCGGGATGAACTCTTCCTGGCTAAGCAACGCGACGGGACCATGAAAGAACTGCTGCTGGAAATGATCGAGTGGCACGCTATCTCCCGTCACCCCGAGCCGGTTGATATCTGGCACCTGGGGAAGGGGATCCGGCACTGGGCGGGTGAACGTATCTGGGCGGAATTGCAGGCCACTTATGGCCATTTTGATAAGACGGATGCGCGGCGAGCTTATCAGGCGACCACGACGCTTTACGCCAGACTGGCCAGAGAGGTTGCTCATCGTCAGGGCTGGTCTTACCCGGAAAGCGTAGAACGGGCGTTGCGTTGAGTCTAAAGCCCTGCCGATGGCGGAAGTGATGGCAGGCGTGGAAACCGCGCCTGCCCGTTGGTGCTTAACTTACCATTTTTCGCTACGGGCATCCTGGCGGCCATCGCGACGGTTATCGCGTTTATCATGGCGGCAGCTGGCGTTGCTTTTGTTGTTGTCTTTGACGCACTGTTGTTTAACATCACGTCCACTCTGGCGGGAATCCTGGCGGGTATCCCGCGCGTCCTGACGGTTATCACTACGGTAAGTCGCGTGAGCCGACAGGGCCGGCAGTAACAGCGCCGCCGTAACCAGAGAGAGAATGAGCTTTTTCATAAATGTTGCCTTTCTGAGAAACCAAACAGCTGATATATGAATAATAATTAAGCGCTATTGTGACGTGGGAATATTTTTAACTCTCAGCAATAAATGCCTGTTTATTCATTGTCTTGTTTAAAAATAAATTTGTCAGGGCGGGGGCTCTCAGACCTGGGTTGCCGGGCCAGCACGTACTCCTGTGGGCTGACCCGGCTTTCGCTGTTTACAGGGCCGGTAGCCGCTGATGGGGGGCTACGGGTTGACGAATACTGAACAGCGCGACCAGCGCCAGTAATGCAAAGGCCAGTAACATCAAGGCGACCGGGACGTAGCTGTCCCACTTGATTAAGAACGCCACCGCCAGCATCGGGCTAATCCCTCCGGAGATAACGGCACCAATTTCATGACCGAGCGCCAGGCCGGTATAGCGCACTTCCACCGGAAAGAGCTCCACCATCATGCACGGCTGGGCGGCAATCATCGCCCCGTGGCACACCGGTAGCGCCAACAGCATCGCCAGTAAAATCGCCGGGAAGCTATGCATTTGCAGGAGCCAGAAGAACGGAAATGCCACCAGGGCCATGCCAATCACGCCGATGTAATAGAGCGCTTTCCGGCCGATGCGATCTGACAACCAGCCCCAGGCGAGAATGGTGACAATTTCCACCGCCATGGCGATGGTGACCGCGGCAATCACCAGCCGGGTCTCAATGCCGATATGTTTGCAATAGACCACTGAGAAGGTGAAAAAGATATACACCGCACCGTTTTCCGCCAGCCGTAAACCGATGGCCTGCAAAATGGCTTTTGGGTGATTTTTGAAGGCGCTGAGTACCGGTAACTGTGCTTCTTCATGCTGCTCTTTGCGGGCGACGAACTCGGCATTTTCCTCAATATTGCGTCGGATATAGACCCCGACCAGAAAGATAAACAAGCTCAGCAGGAACGGGATGCGCCATGCCCAGGCCAGTACATCTTCCTGGGGCAATAGCTGAACCAGATAAAACGCCAGCGACGAAAGGACAAAGCCGCCGGAAACACCTACCTGACTCCAGGCGGTGTAGTAGCCCTTTTGATGTTCCGGCGCATTCTCGCTCAGCATCAGTACGCCGCCACCCCATTCGCCGCCGGAGGCCACGCCCTGAACGAAACGCAGGGTGATCAGGGCGATGGGGGCCAGCACACCGATGTGTTCATAGGTTGGCAGAAGGCCTATCAAAAAGGTGCTGGCTCCCATCAACGTCAGGGTGATGATCAGGGTCATTTTGCGACTGTATTTATCGCCGAGATGACCGAACGCGATACCGCCCAGCGGCCTGGCAATAAAACCAATGGCAAACCCCGAAAAGGCCAGGAAGGCGCCGAGCAGCGGGTCATCGGTGGCCGGAAAGAACAGCGGCCCGAACACCAGCGCCGCCGCCGTGCCGTAGAGAAAAAAGTCGTACCACTCAAGAGAGTTACCCAGAAAAGAACCGATAATCAATTTGCGCATTGATTGGGGCTTGCTTACCGGCGTATCGCTCGCAGTTCCAGACATCACATGTACTCCAGTGCAGGTGAAAAGAGGGCGCCGACGAGTCGGCACCTTGACGCCACCCAAAGGCGATGGGGGCGTAATGCGATAGGGTATTTTTGAGCCCGATGGACAGGCTCTTATTCGTTGTTATGTAAACGCTTAGCGGTACGGTTGCGCGCTGAGAGTGTGGAACTGGCGGTTGAACCACACCAGTCCGTCGCCGGCCTGGTTGTGACGGATCTGCCGGACCTCACAGTAAAACACGCTGTGGCTGCCCACTTCATGGCTGGTGGCGATCGTGCAGTCGACATTAGCGACGGCAGACGCCAGCACCGGTGAACCGGTTTCCAGCGCCAACCACTGGTCATGCAAAAAACGCTCCTCCGATCGCAACTGACTATTGGCGAAAACGCCGGAGAGATCCTGATGCTGAGCGGAAAGCACGTTCACACACAGCACGCCGTTCTCTTTAAACTTGCTATGGGCGAACGAGGAGCGATTCATACAGACCAGCAGCGTGGGTGGTGAATCGGTGACGCTGCACACGGCTGAGGCGGTAAAGCCAAAGCGGCCCGCTGGACCATCGGTAGTGATGATGGTGATGGCGCTGCCCAGCTGCGCCATGGCATTACGGAAATCTGATGTCAGGTTCATAGCGGTATCCGTTATTTCAGTTTGACGTATTCGAAGCTTTCGATAACCAGACGGGGAGTTCTGGCGCGCGAACAGCACAGCAGGATCTGATCGTTATCTTCGCGTTCTTCATCGGTTAAGTATTCGTCGCGGTGGTCCGGGACACCGCTACACACGTTGGCAAGGCAGGTCCCGCAAACGCCCTGTTCACAGGAGACTTTGACCTTGATCCCCGCTTTCTGCAGCGCGGCGACGATGGTTTCGTTCTCCTCGACGGTGACGGTTAAGCCCAGCTCCGGAACATCCACCTCAAAGCAGTCGCCGCCGGTTTCGACTTCACGGTTGAAGTACTCCTGATGCAGACGTTCCGGAGAGTAGCCGCAGCCGCGCGCGGCGTCGGATATCCAGTCCATAAACCCTTCCGGGCCACAGACGTAAACATGGGCAGCAGCATGGTGCGGCGCCAGCACGTCCTCAGGGCGGATCTTGTGTCCTTCGTCACTGATATGCAGATGGACATGTTGGCTAAAGTGGCAATCCGCCAGCTCGTGCAAAAAAGCCATTCCCTCACGGCTGTGCCCGCAGTAATGCACCTCGAAGGGCTTGCCGGCGCGGAACAAGGCATCCGCCATGGCCAGCATCGGCGTAATGCCGATCCCGCCGCCGATCAGCAGGCTGTGGCTGGCGCCCATCTCCAGCGGAAACAGATTGCGCGGAGGGCTAATCGCCACCGTGGCGCCGACCTGCAGCAGATGTGCCGCCAGCGATCCGCCGCGCGAAGCCCGATCCTTGAGGATTCCCAGACGATACTGCTCCGGGTGATGCGGGCTGCTGCACAGCGAATACTGACGGACGATCTCCTCGCCAAGATGGAGATCGATATGCGCTCCGGCGCTAAAGGCGGGCAGGGCGGTTCCGTCCAGCGAGGCCAGCGTCAGAACGACCACCTCGGTTCCCTGAATTTCGCGTTCTACGACGCGTACGGTCAGTGTTTCAGCCATCTTTCTTCTCCACCCTGCAAGGGCTTAACGCATATAGATGCCGCCGTTGATATCCCAGGTCGCCCCGGTGATAAAGGTGGCTGAGGGGGCGGCCAGCAGCTCTACCGCACGGGCGACCAGCAGCGGATCGCCCAGGCGTTTCATCGGGATCATCTCCAGCAGCGCCGGCATTTTTTCTTCCGGTACTGCCGCCCGCACCGACGGGAGATCCAGCGGGCCAGGGGCGATGGCGTTGACGCTGACGCCAACTGCGCTCAGCGCACGGGCGAACACTTTGGTCAGGGTCAGAATGCCGCCTTTCGACGCCGCGTAGTGGGCGCCGGAAGCGGTACCGCCGTTTTGTCCCGCCAGCGAGGCGAGGTTGATAATGCTGCCCTGCTGACGCTCGCTAAAATAGCGGCCAACGGTCTGGCAGCCGAGAAACGTGCCCCGCAGGTTGGTGCTGGTGACACGATCGAACTCCTCAACGGTGATCTCCATGATCGGCGTGGTCAGGGTGAGCGCGGCGTTATTCACCAGCACATCCAGCGCGCCAAAGTGGTGGCACACCTGATCCAGCGCGGCCTGGAATTGTTCGGCCTCACGGATATCCAGCGCCAGCGGCAGCAGACGCTGCTGGTCGGCATCGATCTGCCGGGCGCTCTGGCGCGCGGCGTCGAGAGAGATATCGGCCATGGCGACCTGATAGCCCTGCTCCCAGAGATGGCGGCTGATGACTAATCCAAGGCCGTTGGCCGCCCCGGTCACTAATACGGTTCTGTTCATTGCGGCCTCACAGGATGTAGCCAATGCTGTGCAGATAGTCGTCGCCGTTAATCAGCCGGACGACCTTCTGCGAAATAAGGAAGCTCTCTCCCTGTGGCACCAGGGTGTAGCTCAGGTCGGCAACGTAGTGTTGCTCGTTGCCTTTACGGTACTCATAGAGAAACTGGGCGCAGCGGATCTCAACCTGTTCGCTGCTCTGTGCCACCAGGCGATGGCGACCGGTCATGCGAATGGTGCGCGCCCGCGGTGTCGTGGAGATCGACTCGCCGCTGTACAGGCGATGGACGCGCTTTTCGCGCATTGCGTGGTTGTCATAGGCGTAGTTAAGCGCATTGGCGAAATCGGTGGTCTGCTGGTCGACGGGGATGATGTACATCCCCTGCGGCTGCCACAACGTCAGCCATTCGCGAAACTCGCCCTGGTCGAGCAGGTCCGCTTCCAGGTTAATAAAGTGGATGGCGGCCGTTAAGGTAGATTGTGCGCTCATTTTTGCCCCCGGCTTTCGGTCGTCATGTACTTTTTCCATTGCTGATAGGCGGCACGCATGCCGGTTTCGGCGCTGACGTCGCTACGCAGACCGTCGGCGGTGCGGGTCTCTCCCGGCAGACCGCGGTTGAGCATGATCCACAGATCGTTACCCGCGCCGCCGCCGCGCTGAACGCGCTCCCAGGCTTCTGAGTCGTCCGGCGTGCCAAAGCCCATCGGTCCCTGGAAGTGTTCGTGCATCCGCAGGCGCGCCTGGTTGGCGATCGCCGGGCCATCTTTCATGGTCAGCACCACGTGGTGGATTTCGGTCTCCTGCACCGACACGGGTTGCAGTACACGGAAGAACGCCATCGAGCAGGCTACGTTGGGGAACAGGTTCAGGTTAAAGCCGCTACCGCCTACCGCGCGGACGATGCGACGCACCTGTAGCTCTTCATGACCTTCTTCGCGCAGCGCCTGAGCAAGCTCAAGGAAACGATCCGGCACCGGCGCATCGAGATTCTCTTCGAGGTCAATCAGTTCCGGGATCATCACCATCACGCTGTGCCCGTTGCCGAGGTCTTCGACAAAGCCTTTTCCGTCGACGAAGTTGAGCATCTCTTCCGTCTGCTTATCGACCGAGCTGAGGAACGACTTATGCACGATGGGGAAGTGATAGCCGTCGGTCGTATTTTCCAACTGGATCTTCCAGTTGCCGGGGAAGCGGAAGCGGTGGGCGGTGGTGGCCTGCAGCGCATAGCCCGCCCCCTGTTTCATAAACAGATCCATCCACTTCATTGCCGGGCCGAGGAAATCCGTCAACGGTTCGATCTCATGGTCGAAGGTGGCGAAGATCATCCCCGCATAGCTTTCGGTACGCAGACGCACCATCCCGAGCTGGTCTTTTTCCAGGGTATCGCCGTAGCTTTCCGGGTGCGGCACGCCGCGCAGGGCGCCGTCGAGGCCGTAGCCCCAACCGTGATACGGGCAGACGAAGCTGTTGGTTTTTCCGCTGCGGTGTTCGCAGACGGTGGCGGCGCGGTGGCGGCAGCGGTTAAGCAGGACGTTGATATTGCCTTTGCGGTCGCGCACCACGATGACCGGCTGGGTGCCGACCATCGACGATTTAAAGCTGCCGGTGTCCGGGACCTCACTCTCATGCGCCACCCACACCCAGGTGTGGTTAAAAATCTTCTCAATCTCCAGGGCGAAAATATCGCCAGAGGTGTACAGCGAGGTATGCACCCGGTCTGACTGCACCAGGGAGGCTAACGTGGCGGCGCAGTAGCCGCTCTCAATATTCTTTACTGGAATACATTCAGACATTGCTCAATCTCCTGAGGCTCCGTGATGGTTCTGCGGGCGGACTGCCCACGGAATCATTCCGGAGACTGCATTGCATTAGGTACGGGTAAATCCGCCTGCGAGTGCCAGTAATCCACCGGGCGACTCAATAAATTACGGGTGGTGAAATGGTCGATCAGCCAGCGGTCGTCGGTTTTTTTAAAGCGGATGACCAGTTCAGCGCTGTTGAGATGCGACCCGCCGGCGCGGAAGGTGGAAACCTGCAACATTTTCCAGCGCCCGATGGCCTCTTTCTCTGCGCAAATATCAATATATTCTGACGTTAAATAATGAACGTTAATGGCGAAATGAGATGGTTCACTAATATAGTTGGCCATCATTCTGGCTATATTCCGGCGTCCACAATAACGTCCTAGCTTTATTTGGTATAAACTGCCGATACCTTCCCAAATAGCCGCTTCGCTAAATAAGTCAGCAATGTCATTAGCGATATCCGGATGGGATAAATCGTCACATAAATGCATGTACTGGCTCATCAGATTACGGATCTGGTTGGCGGCTTCGAGTTTATCCAGACGCTGCAGCAGTTTATCGTTATTCATTTGTCAGGCCTGGATAATTAATTCACGCCCGGTGCGGGCCTCGACTTTGCAATATTTCCACAGGCGGTCCGGTCCGCCACCAACCTGCACGCTGCGGAACAGATTGCAGGCGGCGGTGACGGCGTCAAAATCGCGGGCGTCGGCGAGGACATAGGTGGTCCACGGCCAGCCGGTAGACGGCCCGACCATTACCCGGTCGTCATCCATATTACCGATGACCTGGATGCCGTCGGTGTTTTCAATCCCTATCATCATTTCACCAAACGCGGCCCAGACCTGCTTGCCGACCTCTGGGGTGGCATCGAAAAAGTTCTGATTTACGCCAATACAAAATAGAACACGGATCATCGTCATACTCCTTAAAGGGTTATAAATAGCCGGGCAGCGGCGAGTGGCCGAAGAACATATTTCCGGCATTGATGTATGTGAGTTCGCCCATAAAGGCATGTTGAGTGATCACCATCGAATCGCGGGCATAGCGCTGCAGCGGGCTACGCATGGCGACGCCGGGCATGCCGGCCAGCTTCAGCGCGCGGGTGGTCACGGAAGACGCGACGCGGGTGATATGCGTCGATGACAGCCGCAGGGCGTTGATCATCTCCTCGGCTGGGGTATCACCGCGTAAAATAGCCTGCCAGACATCGTCGATGGCATCGTAGAACCAGCAGCGGGCCGAGCGCAGCTCCGCTTCACAATGGGCAATTTCCATCTGTGCAAACTGACGGTCGGCCAGGCACGGGGCGCCGGTGACCGAACTCTGGCGCTCGGCGATGGCATAGATCTCACTGAGCGCGGCCCGGGCGATGCCCAGCGCCACCACCGAGAGCACCTGCGTTGCCAGCGACAGTACCGGATAGCGGTAAAGTGCGCCGTCCAGGTTGAGTTCGCCGCCGCGAATAAAGGTCCACTCCTCCGGGACAAATGCCTCTTTGAGCACCACGTCGTGGCTGCCGGTGCCCGCCAGACCGACGGTATTCCATACCGGGTCGATGGTGAAGCGGTCGGCAGGAAGCACCGCGATACGCGGCAGCGGACGGGCAGAGCCGTCATCCGGCAGGATGCCCACACCGATAAGCTCTGCGCCGGTGCAGCCGCTGGCGAAGCTCCAGCGGCCGCTGACCTGGAATCCACCGTCCTGAGCGATGGCTTTTTGCGGCGGGAAAATCCCGCCGGCAAAAACCACATCCGGACCATGACGATAAATTTCATTCAGCGTGCTTAAGGGCAGGCCGCCGAGATAAAAAGGGTTCATGCCAAAGCTGGCGACCCAACCGGCGGAGCCGTCGGCGCTGGCGATGGTTTCAATCAGCTGGCAAAATTCGGCGGGTGATATTTCATCGCCGCCATATTGTGCCGGGACTAATGCACGATAAACGCCAATCTTTTTAAAACGCGCAATAATATCGGCAGAGATATATCGCTGCTGTTCAAATTCCTCGCTGCGCGATTTTAATTCGCCGAGTAATTCGGTTAATTCACTATTTGTTGCGTGCAGGGTCTTTTCCGCACGCAGTGATGCCGACGGGTTTAACATATGACTTAGCCCCTTCCAGTTAAAGAGAGTGAATTGTTTTTATTATTATTATTTTGCGAGTCTGATTATTGTAAATTTGCCATTAACGCTTCGGCAAAATAGAGTAAATCGAATTCTTTATTTTTTCGGCCGACGAGTTGCAAGGCCACCGGGCGTTGATTTATTTCTCCGATGGGGAGTGTCAGTGCCGGATGACCGCTGAGATTAAACGGACGCACCAGCCGGGTCAGGTTCACCACGTTCAGCGGGTCGGCGGCTTCGGCCAGCGTCGGCGGGAAGGCCGGCAGGGTCGGCAGTAAAATCACCGGCGTGCGGGCCAGTTGAGCATCAACGGCCTGGCTGAAGGCCTGGCGCACATCTTCTGCGGCCTGACGCTGGGCCGGGCTAACGTCCGCACCCGCGCGGATGCGCACGGCCACATCCTGGGCCAGCAGCGGGGAATCAACGATGCTATGAAACGCCTGCCAGTTCTCCTGGCTGATGATCGTCAGACCGGCCTGGTGAGCGTCGGCAAAACCCGGCAGCGTGGTATCCGCCGCAAGGATCCCTGACTGCGCCAGGCGTGCGAGGATCAACTGTTCAATCTCGGCAGTCGCTAGCCCGGAGAGAAAGGCGGTGGCCGGTCGGGCCGGGGCGGCAGGGGCGCGTTCGCCCAGTACGCTTTCCAGCACCGGCCGCAGGGTTGCCACGTTGCGACTGAAGAAACCAACGCAGTCCAGCGAGCTGTCGGCGGGCATCACTCCCTGGCGACTCACGCGGCCCCAGGTCGGTTTCAGGCCTACGACGCCGCAACAGGCTGCCGGCATTCGTACCGAGCCGCCGGTGTCGGTGCCAATCGAAAAATCGACCTCGCCTGCAGCCACCACAGTAGCGGAACCGCTCGACGATCCACCGGGGATCAGCGCCGGATAGTGCGGGTTGACCGGCGTTCCGCTCCAGCTGTTGATGCCGGTGACGCCAAAGGCCAGCTCGTGCAGGGTGGTTTTCCCGCGCAGCTGATAGCCGTTATCCAGCAACTGCTGAACTACCCGGGCGTGGGCTTCGGCCGCCGGTACATTCTGCCGCACCGGGCTGCCGGCCTGGGTGGCATGGTCGGCGATATCAATGGTGTCTTTGACCGCAAACGTCACTTCTCCGGCGCCCAGCGTAAAGCGCGAGATAAATCCGCAAGGAGCGGATGTCATGTCTGAGCGATGTTCATTAGCCATGGTTCATTTATCCGTTTAACGATACTGAGCGAAGTGATATGGGCATAAAACGTACAGCGTCGAACTTGAGATAATCTTGTCATTAAAACTTGAAAGTTCAAGTAATTTGTAACGTATTTTTCACATGGAATTTGATGATATGAATTTTTTATAAATAAAAAATAATTTTTAATTTATTGTTTTTTATGATTATTATTGGGTGGTTATATTTTAATCTCTTGAGGGTGGTCACAAAAAAACAGCGCAAAATATAAGTTAATAAAATGATAAAAACTGTGCGAAAAACGCAGGGTAAATGGGATGAACGACAATACCCTTTTTGATATAAAGGTTATTGTCGCGTCGTCAGTGAGGGGGGTTAGTCGTTGAGATTGTGGAGCAGCAGGGACAGCACGTGATTCATTTTCTTTTCCTGAGCGGGCGTGATGCCTTTAAATGCCCTGGCGAACACTTTTTTGCTCAGTATCTGGGCCTCGGCGACCTTCGCCTGACCGGCGGGCGTTAGCTCTGCTTCCGTGACGCGGCCATCGCTGGCGCTGATATGGGTGGTCAGCAGTCCGTCATCGCGCAGGCGCCCCACAATTTTGGTGACGGTGGGCATTTTACTGACGGCATACTCCGTAATACGGGAGATACTGGCTCTGTGATACTGATGGACCAGCATCAGCACCCGGAAACGGGAAAGATCGATGTCGATTTTTTTTAATTCGATTTCCATCAACTGCGTATACTTTGCATACACGTTGACCACCCAGAAGAAGGGAAACTCTTCTTTATGGAAGCGGCTCTCGTGGCTGTCGGGGTGTTCAGAGGTGTTATTTTTTTCCACAAGCATCTCCTTGCCTGACGACGGTAGAATGGCTGATGGTATGCGTAATTGACGGGCATTGCAAAATGCAATCTACGCCTACTGACGTAGGCTCTAAATGGTGAAAAATGATGACAACCCGCATTCTGACGCGTGACTGGCGTCTTCTTTCGCTGGGACTGCCGGTGCTGGCACTGCTGTGGGCCGGGGTGGCGCTCCATGCGCACTGGGGCGCATTCCTGCAATGGTGCCTGGCAACTCAAATTACTCTGCATCGCTATCTGGTGATGTATCTTTTGCAGCTCAACAACCATGAGTACAGCGGTGGACTGTGGCTGCTGGGCGGGGCGTTTCTGTATGGTGCACTCCACGCGGTCGGGCCCGGGCACGGCAAATTTATCGTCACAACCTATCTCAGCACCAACCAGGAGAGCCTGGTGGCGGCGCGGGTGGTACCGTTTCTCGGCAGCCTGATGCAGGGAGTGAGCGCCATTCTGTTTGTCTTTATCCTGGCGGTGGGGCTCAATCTGGCTTCTGGCGATCTCAGTACCAGCCGCTGGTATGTGGAGAAAATCAGCGCCCTGATGATCGGGGCGTTTGGCGCCTTTGTTATCTATCAAACCCTCAGGGGCTTGCGGCCGCGGAAGATGACTATCCGGGCGGCGACCCCGCTGCATCAGCACGACGACCATTGCGGCTGCGGCCATCACGGCGTCGGGCGCGACCTGACCCAGGTTGACTGGAAAACCCGGCTTGGTGTGGTGCTGGCGATCGGCGCCAGACCGTGCAGCGGGGCGATCATGATCCTGCTGTTTTCCAACGCCCTGGGGATTGTCAGTTGGGGCATTGCCGCAGTCATGACGATGTCGCTGGGGACCGCGTTATCGATTCTCGGCCTCTCGCTGGCGGTACGCTACGCGCGTGAGCGGGCGGTCAGTCTGTTTGCCGGAGGCGATGAGCGTCGCCTCACGTGGCTGGTCCCGACGGTAAAAATTATCGGCGGAGTGATCCTGATGTTATTCGCCTGCGTGCTGTTTTTAACCGTGATCCCGATGAGCGCGAACGGCGACTATATCGCCGCCGGCTGCTAGCGGGTTTCCAGCAAACGCATCAACAGCGCCAGCGACTGATCCAGCTGCTGGCGCTGGGCTGTGGTCAACCCGGCCAGCAGCTGGCGTTCGTTTTCCACGTGGGTTTCTACCGCGCTATCGATCCGCTCACGCCCTTCAGGCGTCAGGGCAACCAGCATGCTTCGCGCATCGTTCGGGTCAGGTAACCGGCTGATAAAGCCTCTTTTCTCCAGCGCTTTCAGACGATGGGTCATGGTGCCGGAGGTGATCATCAGCGTCGAAAAAAGCTGGGTGGGAGAGAGGATAAACGGCGCGCCGGCCCGGCGCAGCGTTGCCAGCATGTCAAACTCCCAACGCACCAGGTCGTGGCGAATAAAAGCGGCTTCTATTTGTGGCTCCAGCAGCATGGCGCAGCGCTTCAGGCGCCCGATTGGCCCCATCGGGCTGCAATCGAGATCCGGGCGCTCCCGTTTCCACTGTTCAAGAATACGATCTACGGCGTCAGCCGGGCGGGACTTGTCCAATTGTGCTCACTTATCTTGATATCAAGACATTTATCGATACATACTTTAGCGACCAACTTACCTTGAAGTGAAGATAAAATCATGCGCTTTCTCTCGCAGTCTCCCGTTGTCGATTTACTGTTGACCGCCCTGGCTCCGGCTATCTGGGGAACAACCTATATTGTGACCTCGCAGTTTTTGCCGCCGGACCGCCCCTTTATCGCGGCACTGCTGCGGGTGCTGCCAGCTGGCGTAGCGCTGCTCATCTGGTGTCGGCGTTTTCCACGACGTGGGGAGTGGTGGAAGCTGATCGTCACCGGGATCCTCAATATTGGCGCATTTCAGGCGCTGCTGTTTATTGCCGCCTACCGTCTGCCCGGCGGGCTGGCCGCGGTGATTGGCGCCATACAGCCGCTGCTGGTGATGCTGCTGGCCTGGTGTGTTGACCGACAGCGTTCGCCGTGGCTGGCGGTGGTCTCGGCGTTCAGTGGCATTATCGGCATGGCGTTGTTGCTGCTGTCGCCGGACGTTGTCCTGGATCCGCTGGGGATCCTTGCGGCATTCGCCGGGGCGGTGAGTATGGCGCTGGGTACCTGGCTGTCGCGTCGTTGGGCGATATCGCTGCCGGTGGTGGCATTAACGGGTTGGCAACTACTGATTGGCGGCGTGGTGCTGGCTCCGGTGGCGTGGTGGGTGGATCCGCCGTTGCAGCAGGTGACAATGACCCAGGCCGCCGGCTATCTGTGGTTGTGCGTAGCTGGAGCAATGCTGGCTTACGGGTTATGGTTTCGGGGGATTAGCCGTCTGCCTTCGGTCGCGGTATCGGCATTAAGTCTGCTGAGCCCGGTGACGGCTGTATTATTAGGCTGGGTTTTTCTCGGACAGAAAATTGAGGGACTGGCGCTGCTGGGATTGGTCGTGGTGCTGGCGAGCGTGCTGACTATCCAGCGCGCACTCACAAAAAAAGCCCCATAAAGGGGCCCGACATTGCTGCATGGTGCTTGTGTGGTGGGAACCAAACGGGCCGCCTTTCGGCGGCCAGTCTGGCAGCTCCCTCTGCAACCATTCTCTTATTTAGACAGTTCGGCGGTCATATGAACCTGATTACCGGTATAGGCTTCGGTAATGTGGTAAGACGCGCCTTGATCTTTAGC
Source organism: Klebsiella sp. R390 (assembly GCF_051131745.1). NCBI lineage: Bacteria > Pseudomonadati > Pseudomonadota > Gammaproteobacteria > Enterobacterales > Enterobacteriaceae > Klebsiella > Klebsiella sp. R390. Next base: position 3,608,292 of record NZ_CP180445.1, read on the forward strand.
GATAGTGGCAATTTTTGCTTCTGCACTGTCCAGGGTATCTGCAGTGACGCTGACCGGGTGCTGAGCAAAGCTAGCAAAAGAAACCAGGGAGAGCATACCGGCAGCGGCAAGTAATTTTACGTTTTTCATGGTGTGTATCCTTTTAACTTTTTAGGTGGAAAGCGTTGTGCTTTCGATGGGTTTATAATAAGCCTGCTAACTATAACAGGCGTTGCAAAAAGTGCGATTTAGATCACACTTTTGTACCATCTGGATGACGGTAAGGTGACGATTTGGATCTTGTATCCATCAAAAACAATGGGTTAGTTACCAGCTTGTGAACCCGGTGAATTAAAAAAAAGTATTGCTGATACCATTATTTTTTGAAAAATACGGCGAACTCGCGTCTTCCTGGCGGGTTAAAAGAGGGCAGGCGATACTTCGCTGGTCGGCGAAGCATTGGGTGAGCGGGAGCATTACAGTGGCGTCATCACTGACAGTAGAAGGACGACACAATGATCGCGGTACTCTTTGAAGCCGATGTCACCCCGGCAAAACAGGCGCGTTACCTGACCCTGGCAGCGGAGCTGAAACCGTTGCTTAGCACGATTGATGGCTTTATCAGCATCGAACGTTTTCAAAGCCTGACGACGGAGGGGAAAATTCTCTCCCTCTCCTGGTGGCGTGATGAACAGGCGGTGCTGGCCTGGAAACAGAATCTTTGCCACCAGGCGGCCCAGCAGGAGGGCAAGGCAGAAATCTTCGCCGCCTGGCAGATTCGAATTGCGCAGGTTATCCGCGCCTACGGCTCGGCCAACCGGGAGGAGCGCGGTGATGTATGATGTTCATGTGATCCTGCCCAATATGCCTGGCCAGCTGGCGAAGCTCGGACAAACGCTGGGGGGCTGGAAGGGGGCGGCGTGTTCACCTGCGGCAATCAATGCCATGCCCATTTTCTGGTGGTTGAGGGCGAACGGGCCAGAGCGGTGCTGGAGCAGGCGGGGATCCCGGTCGCGGGCGTTTGCCGGCCGCTTATCCGCAGGCTAAAACAGGAACAACCCGGTGAGCTGGGGGCGATAGCGCAGGCGCTGGCTGAGCAGGGAATCAATATCCTGACCCAGTACAGCGATCATGCTAATCGCCTGATTCTGGTGACCGATAACTTTACACTGGCGCAGGACGTGACGCGTGCCTGGGCCATCACCTGATGAGGCTCTATGTTAAAACCGGCCAACACTATTGCTGATGATGAGTCACTGGCGGAGGCCATCACGGCGCTGGCTGCCGCCATGGCCGACGCCTCGCGCATGAAAATGCTCTGCGCCTTAATGGATGGTCGGGCGTGGACCGCCACGGAGCTGTCGACGGTTGCTGAGGTTTCTGCCTCAACGGCCAGCGCCCACCTTAACCGGCTGGTCACCAGCCAGCTGCTGGTGTGCCTGGCGCAGGGGCGTCACCGCTATTACCGGCTGGCGAGTGCCGATGTGGCCGGACTGCTGGAAAACATGATGGTCATGGCTGGCAAACACGCGACGCCGCTCACCACCCGCACCCCGGTAAATTTGCGTACGGCGCGAACCTGCTACGATCATCTGGCGGGTGAAGTGGCGGTCGGGCTCTATGATTTCTTATTGCGCGAAGCGTGGATCACGCCGGATGGCGAGGCGCTGACGGCAACCGGAGAAGCGCAGTTTGCTCGTTTAGGGGTGATCTTGCCGGCCGGGAGGCGCAGGGTATGCTGCGCCTGTCTGGACTGGAGCGAGCGGCGTTTTCACCCCGGAGGCGCCGTGGGAGCGGCGTTATTGCGCCATGGTCAGCTCAACGGCTGGTTTGTGGTCACCCCAGGATTTCGCCAGGTGACGATCGCCCCGAAAGGCAAGCAGGCACTGCGTCAGCACTTTCAACTGCTGCTGTAGGCACATCGCGCAGGGGGTATTTGACGCTACTGGTGACCCCTGCGTTTATTATTAAGAATATTCGCGATAGCCAGGAAATAGCATTGTTTGTCATGATATGCCCTCCTCGATATATATCTATTGCGCCTTTTCCTTTTCAATGTAAATAACTTGTTGTTTGTTTTTGACTATTGTTATGGTTTTATCAATAGCCAAAACTTATCGCTTGTGGGATGTAACAAGTTATAAGCAAATGTATATTTGTTGCCGATAAATAGCATTCTTTGACGCCGATAGCATTACCGAACGCCATCAATTGCGTTCGTGTCCTGACGCCTTAAATATTGCGGCTTCCGGTCAGTCGAAGTTTCTATTCACAGTTGCACAAGTGAGCATCGCATAACGCTTCTGACTTTTGTGCAGATTTACTGCTGGTTTTATTGATATAAAACTCACTCTGACAAGGAAATGGCAATGAAAAAGGTTCTTCTCTCTGCAGCAATGGCGACTGCATTTTTTGGTATGACTGCGGCAAATGCGGCTGATACCAATGTTGGTGGTGGCCAGGTTAATTTCTTCGGTAAAGTGACCGATGTATCCTGCACCGTTTCTGTTAACGGCCAGGGCAGCGATGCTAACGTTTACCTGTCTCCGGTAACGCTGACTGAAGTTAAAGCGGCCGCTGCGGATACCTACCTGAAACCAAAATCTTTCACCATCGACGTCAGCAACTGCCAGTCCGCGAGCAACGACAAGCTGGATGAAGTCAGCAAACTGGGCGTGAACTGGACCGGCGGTAACCTGCTGGCTGGCGCGGCAGGCAAACAAGTCGGCTACCTGGCGAACACCGAAGCAGCAGGCGCGAAAAACATTCAGCTGGTTCTGTCCACCGATGACAGCAGCACCCTGACTAATAAAATCATCCCGGGTGACGCGACTCAGCCGAAAGCCACCGCTGATGAATCCGCAGTTCAGGACGGCGCGCGCTTCACTTACTTCGTGGGTTACGCAACCAATACCCCGGATACCGTGACTACTGGTGTCGTTAACAGCTACGCGACCTACGAAATTACTTACCAGTAATTCTCGCCAGAAAATAAAACCGTCGGTTGCTCCGGCGGTTTAAAACAATAATAAAGCGGCGATTGCTGCCGCTTATTTTTTTCTTCTGAGGTCAGCATGAAGCATATTGTCCTTTTTTTCTGTTTCATTTTTAGTATTGCGGCTCATGCCAACAATATTATCGTCAATGGCACCCGCTTTATTTATCCAGGAAATGAAAAAGAAATAACGGTTCAGCTTTCTAATACCGCCGACCGTCCGGCCCTGGCACAAGCCTGGCTGGATAATGGTAATGCCGACGCCACGCCGGATACCATTACCACTCCATTTATTATTACCCCGCCGATTTCACGCGTTGACGCGAAAAGCGGCCAGACCTTACGCATTAAGCTGGGGAGCGCTGCCGGGCTGGCACAGAATAAAGAGACGCTGTGGTGGCTGAATCTGCTCGAGATTCCGCCGGTGGTTGCCAACCAGAAAAATGAAGGCGACAACATCCTCCAGCTGGCGATCCGTTCGCGCTTCAAATTTATCTATCGTCCTGTCGGACTGGGCAACCGCGACGCCGCGCCAGAGCAGCTGACGCTGACCGCGAATGGCAGCAGCCTGGCAGTTAACAACCCGACGCCGTTTTATCTCACCATCAGCCGTATTTCCCGCGAGGGCGGCAAAGCCCTGAACAGCAAAACGGTGATGCTGGCGCCGCAGTCAAGCCAGACCGTAGCGCTCTCTGGCGCCGTGAACCGTGGCGAGACCCTGACGCTCAACAATATCAATGACTATGGCGCAGATGTGGCGGTGAAAGTCGCGGTTAAATAAGGGATTCGATCATGACGCAGAGGTCTATCTGCCCGGGAAGATTAAGCACGGCGATCGCGATGGCGCTGTTCTGCTTCCCGCCATTTTCCAGCGGACAGGAAAACCCGGGAACGGTATACCAGTTTAATGATGGTTTTATCGTTGGCAGCCGGGAAAAGGTCGATTTGTCCCGCTTCTCCGCCAGTGCCATTACGGAGGGGACCTATTCGCTCGACGTTTACACCAATAACGAGTGGAAGGGGCGCTATGAGCTCAACGTCACCCGTGACAAAGCGGGCAACCTCGGGATCTGCTACACCCGCGAGATGCTCGAGCGTTACGGCATTTCGGCAGAAAAACTCAACCCGCAGCTGAGCAAGCAGGCAGGCTTTTGTGGCCGTCTGCAGGCGTGGTATGACGACGCTTCCGTCAAAGACAATCTGATCCAGTCGGCCCTGCGACTGGAGATTACCGTCCCGCAGATCTTTCAGGATCAGCGTCTGAAAAACTTTGTCAGTCCGGAGTTCTGGGATAAGGGTATTGCCGCGCTGAATCTCGGCTGGATGGCGAATACCTGGACCAGCCATACTTCGGCGGCCAACGGTTCGGATAACAGCAGCGCCTATCTTGGTATCAATGCCGGTCTGTCCTGGGACGGCTGGCTGTTCAAGCATATCGGCAACCTCAACTGGCAACAGCAGCAGGGGAAGGCCCACTGGAACAGCAACCAGACCTACCTCCAGCGGCCGATCCCGCAGATTAATTCGATCGTCAGCGGCGGGCAGATTTTCACTAACGGTGAATTCTTCGACACCATTGGCCTGCGTGGGGTCAACCTGGCGACCGATGACAATATGTTCCCGGATGGCATGCGCTCCTACGCCCCGGAAATCCGCGGCGTGGCGCAAAGCAACGCGCTGGTAACCGTGCGCCAGGGCAACAACATTATTTATCAGACCTCGGTGCCGCCGGGGCCGTTTACGTTGCAGGATGTTTATCCTTCCGGCTACGGCAGCGATCTTGACGTCACGGTCAAAGAGGCCGATGGGTCGGTGCAGGTCTTCAGCGTCCCTTACGCTTCGGTCGCGCAGCTGCTGCGACCGGGCATGACCCGCTATGCGTTGTCAGCCGGTAAGGTCGATGATAATTCATTGCGGAATAAACCGATGCTCTATCAGGCCACCTGGCAGCGTGGTCTGAGCAACCTGTTTACCGGCTATACCGGCGTGACCGGTTTTGATGACTATCAGGCGTTTCTGCTGGGGGCCGGGATGAATACCGGTATCGGTGCGCTGTCGCTGGATGTCACCCAGTCGCGCTTGAAAAGCGACACCCTGGATGAGAAGGGGCAGAGCTATCGGGCCACCTTTAACCGGATGTTTACCGAGACCCAGACCAGTATCGTTCTGGCGGCCTATCGCTACTCGACTAAAGGCTATTACAACCTCAACGACGCGCTGTACACCATCGATCAAGAAAAGAACCGTAACCGTAACTACACCCTGTGGCGGCAGAAAAACGGCATGACCTTTACGGTTAACCAGAACCTGCCGGACGGCTGGGGCGGTTTTTATCTCAGCGGTAGCGTCTCTGATTACTGGAACCGTTCGGGAACCGAGAAGCAGTATCAGCTCAACTACAACAACACGTACGGGCGTCTTTCGTGGTCCGTGGGGGCGCAGCGCGTCTACACGCCGGATAACAGTGGGCATCGTCGTGACGATCGCGTCTCGCTGAACTTCAGCTACCCGTTATGGTTTGGCGAGAACCGTACCGCCAACCTGACCTCGAATACTTCGTTCAACAACTCGCGCTTTGGCAGCTCGCAGATTGGCATTAATGGCGCGCTGGATCGCGAAAATAATCTTAACTACGGCATCTCAACCACCACGGCTACCGGAGGGCAGCATGATGTGGCCCTGAACGGCAGCTACCGCACGCCATGGACCACCCTCAACGGCAGCTACAGCCAGGGCGAGGGCTACCGCCAGAGCGGACTCGGGGCCAGCGGGACATTGATTGCCCATCGCCATGGCGTGGTGTTCTCGCCGGAAAGCGGTAGCACCATGGCGCTGATTGAAGCCAAAGATGCCGCTGGCGCGATGCTGCCGGGGTCGCCGGGCACCCGCGTTGACAGCAATGGCTACGCCATTTTGCCGTATCTGCGCCCGTACCGGATTAACGCGGTAGAGATCGACCCGAAAGGCAGTCAGGAAGATATCGCATTTGCTCGTACCGTGGCACAGGTTGTTCCGTGGGAAGGCAGCGTAGTGAAGGTATCGTTCGCGACATCGGTGCAGAACAGCATCACGCTTCTGGCACGACAGGCGAATCATCAACCGCTGCCGTTTGCCGCCACCATTCTTGACCCGTCAGGAAAGGATATTGGTGTGGTAGGTCAGGGCAGCATGATGTTTATCAATGATGCCAGCGTTAAGCGCGTCACGGTGAAGTGGAGCGACGGACAATGTTCGGTGGATCTGGGTCAGGCAAAAACAAAGGAAACGGTATGTCGCTGAGTAAACGACTGATCATGGCGGCTGGCTTGCTTGCCCTCGGTACATCAACGGTGTGGGCGGACTGTTCGCGCCGTTCGGCCGGCACGGTGCAGTTTGATATGACTCTGGGACGCGTGGTGGTGTCGCCAGACCTGCCGGTCGGTGCGGTTATCGTCAAACAGGACTGGACCATGCCGGGCGGCAATGGCGTTAGCTACTACTGCACCAATAACAATACCTTTAAGGCCGACATTGTGGCCGCTGGCGTGCATGACCTGGGCAACAAGGTTTACTCTACCAACGTGCCGGGTATCGGGATGCGCTTTAGCCGTGGCGGCTCGACGGTGAATATTGTTTACCCCGGAAGCTACACCTCCAACGGTGGGCGGGGGACTAACTATACGCTGGAAGGTTCGCGTTTCACCCTCGAACTGATCAAGACAGCGGCGGTCACCGGTAGCGGGACGTTGGCGGCAGGAAAATATACCTCTTATGACTGGGAAAGAGGCAATAACCCGATCCTGGAAACCTACCTGAGCGCCAATGCGATCACCATCGTCTCCCCTTCCTGTACGGTGGTGGGCGGTAAGAATATGAACGTTGAGGTGGGCAGCATTAAACGCAGCGATCTGAAGGGGGTTGGCACCACCGCTGGCGGTCGTGATTTTAATATTGAACTGCAGTGCAGTGGCGGATTAAGCGATGCGGGATTCGCCAATATTCAGACCTCGTTCTCCGGCACGCTGGCGACCAGCACCACCCTCAAGCAAGGGGCATTGCTCAACGAAAAAAGCGGTAGCTCAGCAGCGAAAGGGGTCGGTATTCAGGTGCTGCGGGAGGGCGTGCCGCTGGAGTTTAACAAAAAGTACAGCATCGGCGCTCTACGTAATCAGGAGACGCGTTACTTTACGCAAGCTTATCATGCGCGCTTTTACCAGTATCTGCCGACTACCAGTACCGGCGAGGTGGAGTCGCATATGATCTTTAACCTGACATACGATTAATTCGGGAGACCGGGATGAAGGATTATGGATGGGTTACCCGCAGCAAACAATGCCTGAGGCTGGCGGTGGCAGGCAGCATGATTGTCACTTCGTCGGTCTACGGGTTTATGCCGGAATACGATAACGGACGAGTCGACTTTGCCGGGCGGGTGACGGATATTTCCTGCAGCGTGGCGCTTAACGGCGGCCATAATGCCGGCAGCGGCAACGTCTGGCTGGCGCCGGTGAGCCTGGCTGAAGTCCACGCGCGTGGCGCCGGAGCATTGATGAAACCGCAGTCTTTCACTCTTGAGCTGTCGAACTGTCAACTACGTCACGATGGCGGCACGGCGGATAGCCATGAGATCCGCTCGGTGAATGTGCGTTGGGTTGATGGATTTATGCTGACGGCGGCGGCCAACGAAAACGCTGGCTATCTGGCTAATATGCTGCCGGACGGGGCGCGAAATATCTATCTGGCACTATCGACCAATGACAATAATACCCTCGATAAGAGCAATAAAATTGTACCCGCCGATCCGCAGCAAAACCGGGTGTCGATGGTAGAGAAATCGGTTAATGGTGGGGTATTTACTTACTATATTGGCTACGTGTCGCCGACACCGCTGCAGGCCACCAGCGGCCCGATAACCAGCTGGGCCACCTGGGAATTAGTATATAACTGAAGGTGTGCGCTTTTCGTCAATAAAAATACCGGGTGGTTCCGGTATTTTTACTGGGTAATGTTTTCCTGAACCAGTTGTTCAATACTGACTTCTTTCCAGTAATGGCCCTGAACAGCAAACCACTCCATCCCCTGAAGCCATTTTTTATGCGCTTCGCTTTCCACCCCTTCAATAATGACGTTGTGGTTATTGCGCGAAAGGAAGGTTACCAGAGCATCCATTAAAGGACGGCCGGACTCTTTTTTCATTAAATGCCAGAAGAAGTCTTTATCAATTTTGACATAATCAAAATGATATCCACGAATAGCATTAATGCCCGCATAACCAGAGCCAAAGTCATCGAGCCATAAGGTCGAAGTAGGGGTTGTTTGCCAGTTAGCAAGTGCATCGTTAAGCAAACTATTGGCGTTTTCAGTCACCTCAAAGTGAACACAGCCCAGGCGTTTAATATAGTCTTCGATTTTTGGATGATGGAGCATGCTGAGAATGTGGTCGTCGACATTGATTGTCGCCGAAATGCCATTGTCGATAAACCACGCTTGGTGCTTTTCAATTAATGCTAATTGCTCCATGAAAATACTTTCACGCAGCGCGGTATTAGCGTGGCGAAAGAAATACTCCGGGGCCACCGGCATGGTATCGAAACGGCTTAAGCACTCCACAGCAACCAATGTATCTTGTGGCGAGAACATTTTTTGAAAGACATAACGTACTGCGATATCACTACGGGACAATTTGTTATCTGAAAATAGGTTGGCTTTCATTTTTTCGCGCCGGGAAATTACACATTGTTGTTGCAGGGTGTCATGATTATAAGTGACCTTGTTGTAGTTGGGAATAATTATTAAATGTAACTTCCCAATTAATTGTTTGGTTTTGATTGGTCTCCGATTGTTTTTATGCTGAAGATGGGATATACCCGTTTTTAGCATTGATGCAGGTTGACTATTTTCTGGTTCATCATCCGGGAATTATCCATACCCAGCTTTTTCATGATATGCATTTTATGGCTGTGTACCGTTTTATGGTCGATGTTCAGCAGGGTGGCGATTCGTTTGTTGTTATGGCAGGCCATCGTCAGCTCAAGAACCTGTAACTCTCTGGCGGAGAGTTTCTTCTGCGCCGGAGCATGGCGTCCGTTGAGCGGCGTGCTGGTGGCAAGACAAAAGTCATTCAACGATGATTTTTCTGTGAGTATCAATACGTTACCTATATCTATCAGCTCCAGGCACAGGCTGGCAATGTCACTTTTTACCATCAAAATCAGCCGGGTGCAGTTCAGGAGATACCCGCGTAGCGTATTGAGTCGCGACATTGTTTCGGCAGCCGATATGTCCTGATGGATGACATTAACGATGACGATGCCGGCGAAAGGCATCCCTGCCTTTTGCGCAATATCCTGATAACGAAAGATTGAGATATTTTTATTGTTATCAACCATATAGCGATGTATCGATTGACCAATGAAATTGTCATCAGTGTACAGCGATATCCTGTCCAAAAGATCAGACTCTCTTTTTACGTTTGGCTTCCAGAATCAAATCCAGCAGCATTTTCTCTATTCTGGTTCTGTCATCTTGATGGCGGAATTTAAACTGACAGGACACCTGATGGTAGGTCTCCTGGTCTACGCTGCCATCGTCGAGGGTGACCTCAATGACATTCTTGATGACTAAATCGATAGTGATTTCGCCGTATTCAGCTAATGACAGAATTGAATTTTTCAACACCGAATGATGGCCGAGAAACTTTAAGTTAGGGTTTTTCGCCATCAACGCGCAGCCGCCATCCGAGATGTCTTTAATTTCGAAAGTATAGTTCTCACCATTTTTATGTCGGCCACGACAAAAGAAATCATAGTGGTGATGCAGGCGAAAGCGCGGGTCGCGTCGGCGTTGAATCACCTGCAGACAGTCAGGCAGGGTAAATGAGAATTTATTACCCTGTTGGTGCTCGCCGTCATAATTTTCCAGCAACGTCGAGTTGAATTCAATCTTGCCTGAATCACTATGCAGAATGAATCTATATCTATTCCCTGGAGGGATCTTGCTATGCGTGACGATATGGAACTCGGCAAAATCAACCCGTGTGAGTTGGGTCATGATGCTTTTGTTATTGAGGAAGATTTCTATCTCAGACTGTTTTCTGAGTTCTTCCCTGAAAATAGCAATGATCTCATACCTGCTGGTTTTTATTGTTCCCTCAGTCATCTAGATTCCTTGTTGATTTTTATTGTGTGTAGTTAATTTTTTGTATAGCAATGCCAACATTCTGATTGTATTAACCAGATGTTTTTCTGAGCATTTGATGTTATTAGCTATCTTTGTAGCTGGATTGATTTGTATAAACGTCGAATCAGATATTGTTTTTCCTGTAATCAAGAGTTCAAAAAAGTCTGGAAGGCAAAAACGACAGAAGTCCCCATTAAGGAGACTCGTCAAAAAAAGTGTAATTCACTGCTGTGTATGAGGTTATTGGTTACTGAGTGGTGTAAACAACTACCTACTTATTCTATACCCTAAATAATTCGAGTTACAGGAGGGCGGCGACGCAGGGAATCCCCGGGAGCTTACTGAAGTAAGTGACAGGGGGGCGCGAGAAAAGCCAACGTACATGTAACCTGAAGAATAACGGGTATATATAGTGCCAGCACTGTTGGGCTTATTCCAGGCAAATAATGGCAGGGCGAATGACGCCCTGTCCGTGCCGGTGCGAAAAGCCTCCGCAGCGGATGCCCGTGACCGTCAGGCCTGCAATTTATTTAACGTTGCGATGGCCTCTGGCGGAAGAGTCAGAGCGCCTGCGGCGAGGTTTTCCTGCAAATGCTGGAGCGAAGAGGTGCCCGGGATCAGCAGAATATTAGCCGAGCGTTGCAGCAGCCAGGCAAGGGCCACCTGCATCGGTGTTGCCTCCAGTGCGGCGGCAACATCGTTCAGTTCCTGCGCCTGCAGCGGGCTAAATCCGCCCAGCGGGAAGAACGGGACATAGGCAATATTCTGTGCGGCAAGCAGGTCGATCAGCGCATCATCGCCGCGGTTGGCGACGTTGTACTGGTTCTGCACGCAGACGATGGGCGTCAGCTTTTGCGCGTCGGCCACCTGCTGTGCGGTAACGTTGCTGAGGCCAATGTGGCGGATAAGTCCGCGTTCTTTAAGCTCGAGCAGGGTGGTCAGCGGCCCTTCGAGCGACCCTTCGACCGGCCCGTGGGCGCTGAGCATGCTGCGCAAATTCACGACCTCCAGTACCTCGAGGCCCAGGTTACGCAGGTTATCTTCCACCGCTTGCGTGAGTTCTTCCGGCGATGTTGCCGGGAGCCAGTTTCCTTGTTCATCACGGCGGGCGCTGACTTTGGTCACGATGCAGAGATCGTCGGTGTAAGGGTGCAGGGCTTGTCGAATCAGCTGGTTGGTGATGTGCGGGCCGTAAAAATCAGAGGTATCAATATGGTTGACCCCGGCTTCCACCGCCGCCTGCAGAACCCGGATGGCGCCATCCGGGTCAGCCGGTGGGCCGAAGACGCCAGGGCCGGCCAGTTGCATGGCGCCATACCCCAGGCGATAAACCTGACGATGACCTAATGTGCCGCTTCCGGATTGTTTTACGCTGGACATGGATATTCCCCGATGATGAGCAAAGCCTAAGCGTCTATCCCAGTAGACTATTTTATTTACCATTTTGGCCCAGGGCAGTGCACCAAATCCTCACGTACTGCGTGTACGCTCCGGGATTGAAGCGCTGTCCGTGTCCAAACTGGCTACAACAATGTACGCCTACTGGGGTGGACTCTAAGTGTAAGTCAGGGGGGAAACTTGTTGCGACAGGAATGTTGGCAGAACGTGCGGTGGCGGTAAGAACCGCCGCCGCAGAGGGGAGTTTAGCTGAAGAACATCACGGAAACGCACATCAGTCCGACCACCAGAGTGATGAAGTTACCCACGGAGCGGTATGGCTTCAGGGTCGGAATAATGTAGGTCGACAGCGTTGGCATGATGAACAGAATCATGGCGATCAGCGGTCCGCTGATGGCGTAGATCATCGAGATGGCATTCGGGTTGATAAAGCAGACCACGAAGGTCAGCGCTGAGACCAGCAGAATCGAGATCGCACGGTTAAAAGCGCGGCTTTTCCGAACGCCCACCTGACCCAGCGTGGTTTTGACGATTTCGCTGGCGCCTTCAATCACCCCGAAGTAGGTGCCAAGGAACGATTTGGACATGGCGACCACGGCGACCACAATTCCGGTCACCGCCAGCCACGCCGGAGAACCCGGCATCATCGAGAGGGCGGAGAGGATCGTTACCCCTTCATTTCGCGCATTCTCAATATAGGAGGCCGGGATCGCCAGCAGGCAGCTAAAGACAAAAAACAGCACGCTGGCGCAGATGATCGTGTAGGCCACCTTCATGATTTTTTTGCATTTACCCATGGCCTGCTCGCCGTATTTCTCCTGCTGATCGATAGCAAAAGTCGAAATGATAGGCGTATGGCTAAAAGCGAAAACCATCACGGGAATCGAGATCCAGATCTGGTGGAACGTGTGCGAGGTCAGCTGCATCTGGCTGGTGAGATGCTCTGGCTGCCAGTCGCGGATAAGATAGACAGACAGGAACAGAAAGCAGGCAATCAGTGGGAACACCAGAAAGCCCATCACTTTAATCGTGATGTGGCGACCCATCAAAAAGATCAGATTCAGCACCATCACCACGCCGAGGCTCAGCAGCGCGCGAACGCCTGGCGTAATCGGCATATGCCGGCTCAGCTGCTCCGCCAGGGAGTTGGTGATGGCGACCGCGTAAATCAACACCACGACAAAGAAGGCGAGAAAATAGAGCGCGGTGATCAGGTTCCCTACTTTCTTGCCGTAGTAGTGATTGACCGCACCGGTGATCCCGAGGCCGGGGGCGGCTTTCGCGGAGAGGATGAACTGACTCAGGGCTTTATGCGGCCAGTAGGTTAACGGCCAGGCGACGAGGGCAGTAATGAACAGGACAATGGCGCCCGCGGATCCTAGCTGGATCGGCAAAAACAGGGTACCAGCGCCTACGGCAGTGCCATATAAGGCAAAACTCCAAAGAGTTTCTTCTTTTGACCAAATTTTAGACATCGTGTGAATTTATCAACCGTAAAACCAAAAAAAAGGAGTGTAATTTACCACAACAATGGATGAGCTGTGGCGATAGTTTAGGATGACAAATAAGCGCGGCGATCGCCGGTTGGCCTCCCGGCGTCGCGCATTGATTAACTGCGTGCCAGCATTCGCTGCTGACGATATTTCAGTACCCGCTCGCGCAAGGTATCCCACAGCCAGTTAAACAGCATGGTGTAGGGCAGGAAGAACAACATAAAGCCGATTTCCAGCATAAATGCCTGGATCAACGAGACGCCGAGGACCCATGCCACGGCGGTGACCCCGATAATAATGAAGCCGCTCTCAAAGCCGATCGCATGCAGGGCGCGCACTTTCAGGGTGCGTATCACCCGGGAAACCGGCCACAGGCGATCGAAAACGGCGTTATAAATCAGGTTCCATACCATCGCCAGGGTGGCGAGCAGGATGCTCAGCCCACCCATCTCGACGACCGAGCGCTGCATCAACCAGGCGGCGGTTGGGGCGAGGATCAGCGTGGCGAGTCCTTCAAAGCTGACCGCATGGATAACGCGTTCTGTCAGCGTTTTACGTTGTAACGTATTCTGTTGCATGGTGTATGGCCTCCGATAAAACCATTATTCCGATCGACCTATTCAGGGATGGGAAATCTGTTGTCAGAATTTATGCCGCATTTTATGGATAATTGTGATAAACAAAAGATAGGTTCCATCGATAAAGTAGATAGTTCATGCGCTATTCACCTGAAGCTCTGATCGCCTTTGTGGAAGCGGTCGCCTGCGGTTCGTTTTCTGCCGCCGCCCGCCGCTTGCGGAAAAGCCAGTCCACCATCAGCACCGCGATTGCCAATCTTGAAACTGACCTCGGAGTGGAACTGTTTGACCGTTCCACCCGGCAGCCCACGCTTACCCCGCAGGGGGAGCAGGTACTGAGCTACGTCAAAGCGATTCTGGCGGCCAGCGAACGCCTGGATGAGCTGGCTATTTCGCTCTCGGATGAGACCGAGGCGCGCCTCACCTTCGTGCTTTCTGACACCCTCCATCCGGACGTGCTGGAAGACCTGTTGCAGCAGTTCGACCGGCGTTTTCCCCATACCGAGTTTGAGTGCCTGATTGGCGAAGATGAGGACGTCATTGACCTGCTGCAAAAGGAGCGTGCGCAGGTCGGGTTAATCGAGGCCAGAGAGCGCTATCCGACAGAGATCGGCAGTACCCGCCTGCCGTTGCAAACCGCGATGGCTATCTACGTCGCGCCGACGCATCCGCTGGCCCTGCAGGAGCGGGTGATCTGGGATGAGCTGCATAGCTGGCGCGAGCTCCGTCTCAGTACTTTCCTTGGCAACCCGGCGGAACCGGCAAAGGGGCAGGTGTGGTCCGCCCCTAACTATTTATTGCTGCTCAGTATGACGGTGCAGGGGCTGGGATGGTGCATTTTACCCTGCGCGCTGGTGGAGGAGTTTGCCGGTTCAGGTGGCCTGGTTGCACTGAACATTCCCGGTTGGCCACGGGCTATCTCCGTGGATTTGTTATGGAATAAGCGGGCGCCACCGGGAAAAGCCGGGAGTTGGTTGCGTCAGCATTTACAGCACCAGGAGCACTGAGGCAGTCGCAATTCTTTGTGATTCACCTCACTTTTTTTAAACAATTGCGAAATTTTTTGATAACAATTCTCTACTATGTTGCTGTTTCTTTGCGCAGAGGCAGGCCAGAGGTAGAGGATGAAAGATGTCGTGATCGTCGGTGCGTTGCGGACCCCAATCGGTTGTTTTCAGGGGACCTTAGCGCGACATTCGGCGGTGGAACTGGGAAGTCTGGTAGTGAAGGCGCTGGTGGAGCGGGCCGGTATCGACCCCCACAGTGTGGATGAGGTGATCCTCGGGCAGGTATTAACGGCTGGCACCGGACAAAATCCGGCGCGGCAGTCGGCTATTCGTGGCGGGCTGCCGAATACCGTTTCCGCCATCACGATTAACGATGTCTGTGGCTCCGGGCTGAAGGCGCTGCATCTGGCGACCCAGGCGATCCAGTGCGGCGAAGCCGATGTGGTGATTGCCGGTGGCCAGGAAAATATGAGCCGTGCGCCGCATGTCCTCACCGACAGCCGTACCGGTGCGCAACTGGGGAACAGCCAGCTTATTGACAGCCTGGTGCACGATGGCCTGTGGGACGCCTTCAACGATTACCATATGGGTGTGACCGCGGAAAATCTGGCGCGGGAGTATGGCATCAGCCGTGAGCTTCAGGATGCCTGGGCGCTGAGTTCACAGCATAAAGCCCGGCGGGCGATTGATTCCGGGCGTTTTCGCGATGAGATCGTGCCGGTGAGCACCGAGTTGAATGGTGCCCCGCGAATGGTCGATACCGACGAGCAGCCGCGGGTGGATACCAGCGCAGAGGCACTGGCGAGCCTGCAACCGACCTTCGATCGTCTGGGATCGGTGACCGCCGGGAACGCATCGAGCATCAATGATGGCGCGGCGGCGGTGATGATGATGAGCGAAACCAAAGCGCATGAGCTTGGTCTGCCGATCCTCGCGCGGATCCGTGCATTTGCCAGCGTCGGGGTCGATCCGGCGCTGATGGGTATTGCACCGGTGCATGCGACGCGTCGTTGTCTGGAAAGAGCCGGATGGCGCCTGGATGAGGTTGATCTTATCGAAGCGAACGAAGCCTTTGCGGCGCAGGCGATTTCGGTGGGAAGGGTGCTGGAGTGGGATGAGCGTCGGGTCAATGTCAACGGCGGCGCGATTGCGCTGGGCCATCCGATTGGCGCTTCTGGCTGTCGTATTTTGGTGTCACTGGTACACGAGATGATTAAGCGCGATGCCCGTAAAGGGCTGGCAACGCTGTGTATTGGCGGCGGTCAGGGCGTGGCGCTGGCGGTGGAACGCGAATAAGTTCTTTCTTTAACGAATATTTATCAAGCCTCCGGTCGGAGGCTTTTTTTATTCCTGTTTTTCGCAAAATACCACCGCGAAAACGTCCCGCCGGAGCGTTTTTTGGTGAGCTTTGTCACGTCTTCTTGTGCCATGTTTTTTGAAACAAATAATTACGATCTCGATCACTAAAACATGAGTATATAAAAAATAAAATCCAGTTTCATAAAATAGAAACATAATTTTAATTTTGAGGGGTACCCCATGTTTGCAAGAACTCTGGCTCTGGCTGCGCTCTGTGCTGCAACTTTCTCTGCATCTGCTGTAACCGTCGATCTGCGTCATGAATTTATTGATGGTGGTAAAACCGATAAAACTAACGCCGACCGTGTTGCGGTCTCACATCGTTTTGCTAATGGCTTCGGCTTCTCCGTCGAGGCGAAGTGGAAATCAGGTGGCGATAATACCGACCAGCCGTATTCAGATTTCGTTGGTAATGGTCACGAGGAGACTATTAGCTGGCAGTGGAAGGCCAATAAGAATTTCTCAGTCACGCCTGGGTTTAATATCGAGAGTAACGATAGCCGCTCAATCTACAAACCAAACCTGCGCGTGCAGTACAGCTTCGATAATGGCTTCTATGTAGCCGCCCGTTACCGTTATGACTACACCCGTTATCCGGCCAGCGCGGGTAAAGAAGATGACAAAGTGAACCGTGGCGATGCGTGGGCTGGTTATGTCCTTGGCGACTGGCGTGCTGAGCTGAACTATGTGTATGCGCGTAGTTCTGAAGGTGTGAATCGTAACGACAACAAACCGTACTCGCAGGAATACAACCTGAAAGTGGCGTATAAGCTGGATAAAAACTGGGCGCCGTATGGTGAGTTAGGTAACGTTGGGGTGAATGACCGTAGCGATCGCCAGACGCGTTTCCGTGTGGGTGTAGCTTACACCTTCTAAGAAAGCCGATTTTGATGATGACCCTGGCGTAGTTGGCCGGGGTTTTCTGTTTTTGGCGAAGCGTAAAAGCGGGGGGAATATTTATTTAGATGAGCAAACATGCCACCCAGTTTAATTCATCTCCCCATCCCATTCCCCTGAATCACCAGCCAAAAAAAAGCCCTCCGCGGGGGAGGGCAAGGCCAGTTACAGAAACACTCAATCAAAAAGTCTACGTTATGCTTTTAACATCTCTGGGTTTTCAGGCAATTTGGCAATGTAAAGCGCCGGCTTACCGTCTTTATCAGAGCTGTACAGAATGGCACTGTCGTCCGGCGTGAACGACGGGTGCGGGTGGGTAACCTGACGGCTGTTCGCCACCGTCGCCCAGGAGGTATCGTGACGCGCGACGCGATAGTAAGCCTGCTTCGCGACATCGAAAACATACAGATACGGATCGTTATCGATGGTGTAGCCGCTGGTATCTTTCACATCTACCGGCGTACCGGAGCCGTCGCCAACCAGCAACGTGCCGTCAAAATTGCTCATCAGATGGGAACAGGCCGGCATCTGCATCAACGCGGTGTTGACGCCGGTATCCGGGTTGAAGCTGTAAATGGTACGTCCCTGCTGACCTTTCAGATAAGAGACGTACACCAGCGCTGAACCGTTCGGCACCCAGAACTCATGGGTGCAGCTCTCGCCTTCCGCATGCTCTTTGACTTTGCGAACATGACTGCCGTCTTCATTGACCATCCACATGCGCGCATCCACCAGATCGTGTGGGCCTTCGTGGCAGAAAGCGACGGTGTTGTCGTCGAATGGGCGATAGATCGGGTGGCCCAGCCAGTTCTTCTCTTCATGAATCACGCTGCTGGCCCCGGTTTTTAAATCGACGCGCAGCAGGCGGCAGTGTGGACCTTTATGGAAGAAATCATGGAAAATCTGCCAGTCGTTGAGCGGCGTCCAGTCGCTTTTAGCAATCTCAATGCCGACCAGTTTGGTGCAGTCGCTGTTGGCAACCCAGGTACCGTAGCCGACCCACTCGTCGGAGACGCGATACACTTCGCGCTCCTTAAGGGTGGTGAGGTTCACTTCTAGCAGCGTGCGGTCGTTCTTCACGTAATACAGTGAAGCGTCATCCGGGGAAAGGAAACCGCCGAAGGTGTTGTCGCCAGCCCCTTCAGTCAACTGGATGGCTTCGGCTTTCGCGATATCTAACAGATAGTAGTTCCAGTGACCGTCGAACTCGCCGGCAAACAGCAGATGGCTGCCATCATTGAAAAAACACTTCTGATAGAAATAGTTACGATGACAGGTTACTTCCGGTGGGGTTAGGCGGGTAATTTCCGCGCCGGTATCCGGATCGTGACTGACTTCGTAGTTTAATTTTACCCGCATGCCTTTAGCCATGATGTACTCCTTTTCTTTCCTGCAGTATCGCCAGCCGCGAAGGGGCGCGCGTCGCCAGGTGAAGTTGATTTAAAAGATAGGTGTTAATTTATCAAAACATTGTTTCATTATTTGTGATGGCGAACGCAAATCACCATAAAATCTTGCACTGGATCGCAGTTTTTTCCCGCCTCTGGCCGTGCGACGACGGCTAACTTTGATTTCATACTCACTTATTGCCTTGTTTTGTCTTTTTTTGAAGATTGTTTAATTGACTGTATTTTAATGTTTTTTTAATGGTTTTTCCTCGTAGTCAGGCACACGCTCCGTGATCCGTTTTGCATTTTTGATAATTACATTGCGAAAATATGAAACATCGTTTTAATAAAAATTGAAAACAATTTTCCCAAGGGGTAAGATGGCCGTAATAGCAAAGCAAAACTGTGTTTTATTTTTCTATTACGGATAACGCTCCGGGCGTTTCCCCAGGCGTCAGGAGCCGTGCGGGTTGCGGGCCGGACAACGAATAGAACCTTGCCTGTGTTGTACGGGCTCTGAAAGATTAAGGAATAAATTATGATTCTCGATGCATTCTCTCTACAGGGTAAAGTGGCAGTAGTAACGGGCTGCGACACCGGACTGGGCCAGGGTATGGTGGTAGGTCTGGCGGAAGCGGGCTGCGATATTGTAGGCATCAACATTGTTGAACCGACGGAAACCATCGAGCGCGTCACCGCGCTGGGTCGTCGTTTCCTGAGCCTGACGGCCGATCTGCGCCAGATTGATGGTATCCCGCAGCTGCTGGAACGTGCGGTTGCCGAATTCGGTCATATCGACATTCTGGTGAACAACGCCGGTCTGATTCGTCGTGAAGATGCCATTGAGTTCAGCGAGAAGAACTGGGATGACGTCATGAACCTGAACATTAAGAGCGTGTTCTTTATGTCTCAGGCGGCGGCGAAGCACTTTATCGCCCAGGGCAACGGCGGCAAGATCATTAACATCGCCTCGATGCTCTCCTTCCAGGGCGGTATCCGCGTTCCGTCTTACACCGCATCGAAAAGCGCCGTGATGGGCGTGACCCGTCTGCTGGCGAACGAGTGGGCGAAGCACGGCATCAACGTGAACGCCATCGCGCCGGGCTATATGGCCACCAACAATACCCAGCAGCTGCGCGCTGACGAACAGCGTAGCACCGAGATCCTTGACCGTATCCCGGCGGGTCGTTGGGGTCTGCCGTCTGACCTGATGGGTCCGGTGGTGTTCCTGGCATCCGGCGCATCGGATTACATCAACGGCTATACCGTTGCGGTTGATGGCGGCTGGCTGGCGCGCTAATTGATTGCCTCTTAGCGTCCGATAAAAAAACCTGCTGCGGCAGGTTTTTTTATATCGTAATAATAATTGTCCATACTCTAAAGCAGGAATAATCCATATTAATTTGTTATGAATTTCATGAGTCCCTTTATTTAAGCGGCTTTATCGTTGGTCGGATATTATTCATTGTTGTATTGAAAGTTGAATGTCCATCACAAAACAGACTTTGCCAGCCAATTAGTCCATATCTTTGACCTGTCCTCCCTGACACATTATCGCGTCAATCACGTACTTTCAGTGCACGTCTTACTTTGCTCAGGCAGGAAAAAATGACTTCAATCAGTGATGGCGTGACGGTAATACCGCGTAATCAGCGCGATACCCGACGCATGAATCAGTTCGTTTCGATTGCCGCCGCGGTGGCAGGATTGCTTTTTGGCCTTGATATTGGGGTCATTGCCGGGGCGTTGCCCTTCATTACCGACCATTTTGTCTTATCCAGCCGGCTTCAGGAGTGGGTGGTGAGCAGCATGATGCTGGGGGCGGCGATTGGTGCGTTGTTTAACGGCTGGCTCTCGTTTCGCCTTGGGCGCAAATACAGCCTGATGGTCGGGGCGGTCCTGTTTGTTGCCGGTTCCCTCGGTTCGGCGTTTGCGACCAGCGTGGAAATGCTGCTGGCAGCGAGGATCGTGCTGGGCGTTGCCGTCGGGATCGCCTCCTATACCGCACCGCTGTATCTTTCTGAAATGGCGAGTGAAAACGTGCGCGGCAAGATGATCAGCATGTATCAGCTGATGGTCACGCTGGGTATCGTGATGGCCTTCCTGTCCGATACCGCCTTCAGCTATAGCGGTAACTGGCGGGCGATGCTGGGCGTGCTGGCTCTGCCGGCCGTGCTGCTGATTATTCTGGTGATTTTCCTGCCGAACAGCCCACGCTGGTTGGCGGAAAAAGGGCGCCATGTCGAAGCGGAAGAGGTCCTGCGTATGCTGCGTGATACCTCAGAAAAAGCCCGCGACGAGCTCAATGAAATCCGCGAAAGCCTGAAGCTGAAGCAGGGCGGCTGGGCGCTGTTTAAAATCAACCGTAACGTCCGTCGTGCGGTGTTCCTCGGCATGTTGTTGCAGGCGATGCAGCAATTTACCGGTATGAATATCATCATGTACTACGCGCCACGTATTTTTAAGATGGCCGGTTTTACCACCACCGAACAGCAGATGGTTGCCACCCTGGTGGTTGGCCTGACCTTTATGTTCGCCACCTTTATCGCCGTCTTTACCGTCGATAAGGCCGGGCGTAAACCGGCGCTGAAAATCGGCTTTAGCGTAATGGCACTGGGAACCCTGGTGTTAGGCTACTGCCTGATGCAGTTTGATAATGGCACCGCCTCCAGCGGCCTTTCCTGGCTGTCGGTCGGTATGACGATGATGTGTATTGCCGGCTATGCGATGAGCGCCGCCCCGGTGGTGTGGATCCTGTGCTCCGAAATTCAGCCACTGAAATGCCGCGACTTCGGGATCACCTGTTCCACTACCACGAACTGGGTGTCGAACATGATTATCGGCGCGACGTTCCTGACGCTGCTTGATTCGATTGGCGCCGCCGGCACCTTCTGGCTGTACACCGTTCTGAACGTCGCGTTTATCGGCGTGACTTTCTGGCTGATTCCGGAAACCAAAAACGTCACCCTCGAGCATATCGAACGTAAGCTGATGGCGGGCGAAAAGCTGCGCGATATCGGGATTTAATTATAGTGATGAGCGGGGTAGCCACGGGCTGGCGACGCGTACCGTCTCCCGATGGCTGTCCCCGTTAATAATATGCAGGGCGCTCAGGCGCCCGATATCATAATGTGGAAGCTGCACCGTCGACAGCGGCGGTAAAAACAGATCGCCAATCCCCACCATATTGTCATAACCCACCACCGCCACGTCCTGCGGGATCCGCAACCCCAAGCCCAGCAATGTTTGATAGACCATAAAGGCGATTCGGTCGTTACCGCAGATCACCGCGTCGAACTGCGCTTTCCCCTCGCGAATACCGGCCAGTACCATCGCAGGAATATCATGATAATGGCGATCGCCCAGGGCCATATAGTGATGCGTGAGCGTTTCCGGGGCGATACCGGCCTCCCGGCAGGCGCGCTCCAGCCCCCGGCGGCGGCGCACGGTCGCCAGATGATTTTGCGGAAGATGCAGGCACAGCGGGTTGCGGTAGCCGGCGGCCAGCAGCGCCTGCACCGCGGTATACTGACCCTGCTCATCATCCGGTATATAGCTGGCGACCGGATCGTTGAGGCTTTCGCAGTTGGCGAGTACGCAGGGCAGCGTCAGCAGTTTGGCCGGCACCGGCACCTGGCGCAGCCCCATAGTGGTGTAGATGATACCGTCAGGGCGGTGGGAGAGCAGCAGGTCGACGATGGTGTCCGGGCTGTCGTCGGAGAACATATTCACCACGAAGCTGTTCCAGCCGTGCGCCCGGGCGGTCTCTTCGATAGACAGCGTGATATCGACCGAAAACGGGGTGGTGACGGTATCCAGCGCCAGTACGCCAATAGTATTTGGCGTGGCGTGGGCGCCGCGGATTTTCTTGGCGGAAAGGTCAGGGACGTAGTTGGTCTGCTCGATGGCGGACTGCACGCGGGCCAGGGTCTCGGGCTTGAGACGTTCCGGGTTATTCAGCGCCCGCGAAACGGTCATCAGCGATACGTTTGCCAGTTTTGCCACATCTTTCAAGGATGCCATCTTTCATACTCCACCGTTGCTGCCCTGCAACAGGCTATACAACTAACTCACTGATGTAAAAGGATCATGCGATATTCTATCGCACGCGATGCGGATGCTGGGGTGACGAATCTTTGATCGCGATCTCATCTCCATTATGTTAACGTTAACTTTTGTGATTAACATCATGTATCGCAGCAAAACGCCATGATTTATGTTTTTTGTTAACGTTACCATTGCGTTCGTCACCCCAACACGAGCATGCCATGATGAAAGCACATCACTCTCACAGCTATCCGTTACTCAGTGCCTTACTGTTTTTCTTTTTTGTGACCTGGTCTTCCTCCGGCTCTTTGCTTTCTATCTGGCTGCACCAGGAGGTGGGGCTGAAGGCGGGCGATACCGGGATTATCTATGCCGTTTTGTCGGTGTCGGCCCTGTTTGCACAGGTCTGTTACGGTTTTATTCAGGACAAGCTCGGGCTGCGTAAAAACCTGCTCTGGTATCTCACCGTGCTGCTGATCCTCTCGGGACCGGCCTATTTACTGTTTGGCTATCTGCTGAAAATTAACGTGCTGCTCGGCAGCATCTTCGGCGGGATCTATATCGGCTTAACCTTTAACGGCGGTATTGGTGTGCTCGAATCCTACACCGAGCGCGTGGCGCGCCAGAGCCAGTTTGAGTTTGGCCGGGCGCGGATGTGGGGATCGCTGGGCTGGGCGGTGGCGACCTTTTTTGCCGGCCTGCTGTTTAACATCAACCCGAAACTCAACTTTGCGGTCGCCAGTTGCTCCGGTCTGGTGTTCTTTATTCTGCTGGCGCGGCTGCGGGTCTCGTCCGCACCGCAGGCTATGCAGGAAGCGATCGCGGGCGGCAAAGTGACGCTGGAAGATGCGCTGCGGTTGCTGACGCTGCCGCGCTTTTGGGCGCTGGTCTTTTTCGTCGTCGGCACCTGTATTTACGGCGTTTACGACCAGCAATTCCCGGTCTATTTCTCCTCGCAGTTCGCGACCTTGCAGGAAGGGAACGCGATGTACGGCTACCTCAATTCGTTCCAGGTGTTCCTTGAAGCCGCCGGCATGTTCTGTGCGCCGTGGCTGGTTAACCGCATCGGGGCGAAAAACGGGCTGATTTTCGCCGGGATGGTCATGGCGCTGCGCATGGTCGCTTCTGGCCTGGTGGAAGGGCCGCTGCTGATTTCCATCACCAAACTGCTGCACGCGGTGGAGCTGCCGGTGCTGCTGGTGGCGATTTTTAAATACAACAGCATCAACTTCGATAAACGTCTCTCTTCGACGCTGTACCTGGTCGGCTTCGCCTGCACCAGCTCGGTGATTGCCACGGTACTGTCGCCGCTGGCGGGCTACAGCTACGAAATTTATGGCTTCGCCCGGTCCTATCTGATCATGGGCCTGCTGGTGTTCTGCACCACCTTTATCTCCATCTTCTTGTTGCGCTCCAGCCGGTCATCCTCGGATCCGCTGATGTCGCAACCCTCCGCTATCTGAATGAAAAGAGTGAAGAATATGACTTACACCATTGCTAACGCCGAACAGGAACTGCAGCACAAAAGCGAAGCGTTGAATCCGCGCTGGTATCCGCGCTATCACCTCGCCGCCCGGGCGGGCTGGATCAATGACCCGAATGGCCTGGTCTGGTTTGACGGCTGGTATCACGCTTTTTATCAGCATCATCCGTACTCCACCCAGTGGGGACCGATGCACTGGGGTCATGCCCGTAGCAAGGATTTGGTCCACTGGGAGCATCTGCCGGTGGCGCTGGCGCCGGAAGGGCCGGAGGACAAAGATGGCTGCTTCTCCGGTTCCGCCGTGGTGGACGGCGATACGCTGGCGCTGATTTATACCGGGCATAAATTCAACGGTGAGGTCGGTAACGAAGACGATCTGTATCAGGTGCAGTGCCTGGCCACCAGCCGCGATGGCGTGCACTTCGACCGCCAGGGGACGGTGCTGGATACGCCGCCGGGGCTGCATCATTTTCGCGATCCGAAGGTGTGGCGTGAAGGGGAGCACTGGTACATGGTGGTCGGCGCTCGCGTCGGCGATACCGGACAGGTGCGGCTGTACCGCTCGACCGATCTGCGCCAGTGGCACGATGAAGGGATCCTGGATGAAGCCGAAGCCGGGATGGGGTATATGTGGGAGTGCCCCGACTTCTTTACCCTTGGCAATAAGCGGGTGCTGATGTTCTCACCTCAAGGCATGGCGGCTCACGGCTATCACAACCGGAATCTGTTTCAGAGCGGCTACCTCACCGGCGAGTGGCAGCCCGGCCAGCCGTTTGTTCGCGACGGGGAATTTGTTGAGCTGGATCTCGGCCATGATTTTTATGCACCGCAAAGTTTCCTGACGCCAGACGGCCGCCGCCTCATCATCGGCTGGCTGGATATGTGGGAGTCGCCGCTGCCGGAGCAGGAGGATGGCTGGGCGGGCATGCTCTCGCTGCCGCGGGAGCTGACGCTGGGGGCGGACAATCGTCTGCTGATGCGTCCGGCGCAAGAGGTAGAGTGCTTGCGTGGCGCCTGGTTCCCCTGGCCGGTGAGCACCCTGAACAACCAGCAGTCGCTGATGGTGGAAAACGCTGAGGCGATGGAGGTGATTCTGCACTGGGATTGCGCGGGCAGCACCGCGGAACAGTACGGGCTGAGCTATGGTGACGGCCTGCGCATTTACGTTGATGCGCAGATGCAGCGGTTGGTCGTGGAACGCCACTATCCGCAGCATGGGCTGTGCGGCGTTCGCAGCGCAGCGATCTCCTTGACGTCGCCGCTCACGCTACGCCTGTTTTTCGATCGTTCTTCGGTGGAAGTGTTTATCAATGAAGGTGAGGCCTGCCTGAGCAGCCGTATTTATCCAGAGGCTCAGCGCCGGGCGTTGTCATTATTCGCCTGCAACGGCAGCGCGCTGCTCTCGGAAGCCGGCGCCTGGCAGCTAGAGTAATCCGCCAGATTCTGGATAAGCCCCGTCCGTGATGCCGGACGGGGCGTCACTACGTTCAGACTTCGGCCAGATACAGTGCCGGCATACCTTCTTTGTCAGAGGTAAACAGCACCCAGCGGTTATCCGGTGAAAACGAAGGGTGAGGGTGGCTGACCTGACGTTCGCCGTTAATCACCGTCCAGGTGGAGTCATGGCGACAAATTGCTTTCTGCTCGCCAGAACGCAGATCGAACAGCCAGATGTAGGGATCGTTAAGCTGAATATCGCCGGTATGATGAGGCGAACCGTCGCCGACTACCAGCGAACCATCATGGTTGCTCATCAGGTGAGAGCAGGGCGGTATTGTCATCAACTGGTGGTTCTCCAGAGTTGCCGGGTCGGCGCGCCAGAGATAGCGGTGCGGATCGTTCTCCTGGTGGGCAACGTAGTACAGCGCCGAGCCGTCGGGAACCCAGAATTCATGGGTGAAGCTTTCGCCGGGCTGGTGCTGGCGTACTTTACGCACATTGCGGCCATCGGCGTCGATAAGCCACATTCTGGCATCGATTGCATCGCGCGGTCCTTCATGGCAGAAAGCAACCGTGTGGTCATCAAACGGGCGGTAGATCGGATGGCCCAGCCAGCGTTTTTCCTGCAGTACCACGCGCTGTTCGCCGCTATGCAGATCGATGTTGATCAGCCGACACTCGGGTTCAGTAAAGTAAAATGCGCGGAATTTTCCCCAGTCGGTCAGCGGCTGCCAGTCGCTTTTTTTGATTTCAATCCCCACCAGTTTGCTGCCATCGCTGTTCGCCACCCAGGTGCCGTACGCGACCCACTGATCATCCACTTCGTAGACAACCTGTTCTTCCAGCGAGGCCAGATCCACCCGGCGCAGCTGATGGTTATTTTTGACATACCACAGCGAGCGGTCGTCCTCGGATAAGAAGCCGCCAAAGGTATTGTCGCCGGGACCGTCGGTCAGCTGTATCGCCTGCTGCGCGGCGATATCTAACAAATAGTAGTTCCAGTGGCCTTCGAATCCGCCACCAAACAGCAGTTTACCGCCGTCGCGGGTGAAGCATTTTTGATAGAAGTAGTTGCGGTGGCAGATGACGTGCGGGGGCGTCATCCGGATCACCCGATGACCGGTTTCGCTGTCTTCCGTGGTGCGAAAATTCAGCGGGATGATTTTGCCTTTCATGACTCACTCCTGATAAAAAAATACCCCGCAGCTGGCGCGGCGGGGTAGGGACAGTGATATCTGATTAACGCATTGCGCGGCGCAGAATACGGTCAGACTGACGCTGGAAGTCTTCCGCCGTCTCTTCGACGGTTTTTTTGCCGTAGTCGATGTACTGCAGCGAAGTACCAAACTGCGCGACGATCTGCGGGTCATCGAAGTATGGCGAGACCGGCAGCTTGGTTGGCAGCGATTGCGCCAGCTTCAGACCGGCAACCGCCGGGTCATCGGCCTTGATCGTGCCGTCTTCGGTCAGGTATTGCACCGCCACTTTGCTCAGCGGCACGCCGCGCTCCAGGCCGAGGGTATCGACCCCTTCTTTGCTGTTCAGCAGGAAGTTAATCACTTTTGCTGCCGCTTCCGGGTTTTTCGTCGATTTACCGATCGACAGCATCTGTGCCGGTTTAAAGAACAGACCGGCATCGGTGGCGCCCGGCAGCATCGGGTAGGCGCCCAGATCCAGTTTCGCTGGTGGTTTCAGGTTATCGGAGTATTTGTTGATGGTGGAGTTCCACATATAGGTTCCCGCCCATTCACCCTGAATCCACGGCTTCATTTCGTACATATTGCTCTTACCGAAAGAGGCATAGTACTTGGTGTCCGGCATCACGTGGCTGTCGACCAGCTTTTTGTACATCTGGAAGAATTCCACCCACTGCGCTTTGCTATAGGAGAACTTCTTCGTTTTTTCATCGATAGCGGGCTGGTTATACTTCTGAATCATGTAGGAATTCAGCAGGGCCAGCGTATCCTGGTGTTCCAGCACGACCGGGTAATACTGTTTACCCAGCTTGCTCTCAAAGGTTTTCCCTGCCGCCATCAGATCGTCCCAGGTTTTTGGGTATTCGACGCCGGCTTTCTTCCAGGTTTCATCGTTGAAGTAGAACACGCGAGCGGTGACGGAGATAGGGATCCCGTTCAGCTTGCCGTCTACGGTGGTGGATTGCAGCTCTTTCGGATCGAACTGGCTCAGGTCGATCACATCCTTCATCTTGTTCAGATCGTAGAAGCCGTCACCGTTTTTCGAGAAGATAGGCAGCCAGTTCCAGTTGGTCTGCATCACATCCGGCTCGGTACCCCCGGCTATCTGGGTGGTCAGGCGCGAAAGATGGCCATCCCAACCGGTGTATTCGGCTTTAACGTTAATGTCCGGATTTTGTTTATGAAACTCTTCCAGCGCCTTCAGAGTGACCTGGTGACGGCCGTTGCCGCCCCACCAGGACATACGTAAATCAACATCTTTTGCCATCGACGGTAACGCGGTAAGACCCAGAGTTGCGGAGATTGCGGCGCTTAAAAGCACTTTTTTCATTTTAATACTCCAGTAGTTACAGAGAGATATTCTGTTCTGTGGTGGCATCAAAGAGATGGCACTTGTTCATATCGAATTTGAACCAAACCTTACGGTGAAGCCCTTTTTCAATCATCGGTTTCGCTTCATCGGAAGGAACGCGGGCGGTCAGTTCATAGTCGGCGACTTTCAGATAGACGAAGAACTCGTGCCCCATATTCTCGACGCGGACCATTTCGCCGGAGCAACCGCCTTCGGCAAAAGGTTCATCGGAAATGGAGACGAACTCCGGGCGTACGCCGTAGAACAGCGACTGATTGGTGTGGCCGCTGGCTTTCTCCTGCAGCGCCGCGCTTAACGGCAGCAGTTCATCACCAATGGTCAGATGCAGACGACCGGCGCGATCCACCAGTTTGCTCTGGCGGATGTTCATCTCTGGCGCGCCGATAAAGCCGGCCACGAACATATTTTTCGGTTTGTGGTACAGGTTGTCCGGCGTATCGACCTGCATGATATGACCTAGCTTCATCACGCAGATACGGTCACCCATGGTCATCGCTTCGGTCTGGTCGTGGGTGACGTAGACGGTGGTGGCCGGCTTACCGGATTTCTTCAGCTGCTTGTGCAGGTCGGAAATACGGATACGCATCGAGGCACGCAGCTTCGCATCGAGGTTAGACAGTGGTTCATCGAACAGGAACACGTCCGGCTTTTTGACGATGGCGCGACCGACCGCGACACGCTGTGCCTGGCCGCCGGAAAGCTGGCGCGGTAGACGATCAAGCAGCTCTTCCAGCTCCAGAATTTTGGCCGCTTCATTAACCTGGCTTTCAATCTGTTCTTTCGGCAGTTTGCTGAGCTTGAGGCCAAAGGCCAGGTTCTCACGCACGGTCATGTGCGGGTAGAGAGCATAGTTCTGGAACACCATCGCGATACCGCGCGATTTTGGCGCGAGGTTGTTGACGATTTTCTCACCGATACGGACTTCACCACCGCTGATGGTTTCCAGTCCTGCCAGCATGCGCAGAGTGGTGGATTTGGCACAGCCGGATGGTCCGACGATAACCATAAATTCGCCATCCGCAATTTTCAGGTCGATAGCATGTACCGCTTTGAAGCCGTTGGAGTAAACTTTTTCCAGTTTTTTGAAAATAACTTCAGCCATGATATTTCCCTCTTAACCTTTAATTCCGCTGCTGGTAACGCCCTGTACGAAGTAGCGTTGTGCCAGGAAGAACACAATGATGGACGGCAGAATGGAGATACTCGCCATTGCCAGAATTTCGTTCCACGGAGCGCCTTCCGTGACGTCGATGGACATTTTCAGTGCCAGCGCGATAGGGTATTTATCAACGCTGTAGACGTAGATCAGTGGGCCGATAAAGTCGTTCATTGACCACATGAACTGGAACAGCGCCACGGAGATGATCGCCGGTTTCAGAATCGGTACCACCACATACCACAGCACCTGGATAGAGTTACAGCCGTCAATCTGCGCCGCTTCTTCCATATCACGCGGTACACCGCGCAGGAACTGAATCAGCATGAAGACGAAGAACCCTTGGGTCGCGAATGCCAGCGGCAGATACAGCGGCAGATAGCTGTTCAGCATGCCCATTTCACGGAACATCAGGTACTGCGGGATCAGCAGGACGGTGCTTGGCAGCAGCATGGTGGTGATCAGGGTGGCGAACCAGAATTTCTTCCACGGGATCTCGAAGCGGGCAAAGCCGTACGCCACGATGGTGGAGGAGATAATGGTCAGCAGTACTTTCGGGATCACATACTTGAAGGTGTTCAGCATGTAGTGACCGAAGTTGTACTCGGTGCCGGTTTTCCAGCCGTTAATAAAGCCATCCCAGGTGGCGTGAGCCGGCCACAGGCTCAGGGTGGTGAAAATCTCATGGTTCGGTTTGAACGACGCCGAGAACATCCACACCAGCGGATAGAGCATCAGCAGGCCAACGAACAGCAGGATAACGTAGCGGATCATCCGGCTGATCTTTTCGCGACGCAGGGTACGGGCTACTTCACGTTCCGCAATTTCCATCGCCGGGGTCATTTGTTGGATATCAGCCATTTTTGCCTCCCTTATCGGCGGAGTAGAACACCCAGTATTTCGATGACTTGAACGCGATGGCGGCAAAGACCGCTACGACGAGGAACAGCACCCACGCGAGCGCGGCACCATAGCCCATATCAAAGTACTTAAAGGCCGTATCGTAGATGTAGAGCGAGAACAGATAGGTGGAGTAGGTTGGGCCGCCGCCGGTAATAACGTACGGTCCGGTAAACTCCTGGAATGCCTGAGTCGTCTGCATGATGAAGTTGAAGAAGATAACCGGCGTAATCAGCGGCACGGTCACTTTCATAAACATCTGCCACTTGGAAGCACCGTCGATCATCGCCGCTTCATACTGTGACTGCGGGACGTTCTGCAGCGCTGCGAGGAAGATAACCATCGCGGAACCGAACTGCCAGACGCGCAGCAGCGTCACCGACATCAGCGCCAGAGACGGTTCGCCAAGCCAGTTCACCGGGTCAAAGCCCAGCACGCCGATAAAGCTGTTCAGCAGGCCATCGATTGCAAACAGCGCACGCCACAGGACGGCAATGGCTACCGAGCTGCCGAGAATCGAAGGGATATAATAAGCGGTACGGAAAAAGCCGATGCCGCGCAGTTTAAAGTTGAGGACAAAGGCAATGCCTAACGCAAAAGCCAGTTTTAACGGGATCGTTAAAAAGACGTAAGCAAAGGTCACGCCCATGGATTTCCAGAAGAGCGAATCTTCGGTCAACATGTAGCGATAGTTTTCAATGCCGTTAAAGACCGGCGGACTCATCAAATCGTACTCAGTGAAACTGAGGAAGAAAGATGAAACAAAGGGAAAAGCGGTAAAGAGTATCAGCCCGATGATATAGGGCGATATCCATGCCAATCCCAGTAGCTTGTTTTCATTCATACATACCTACCTGGCTTACGAGTTTGTAAAACGGATTCGGTGTAATGGCTTTTTTCATGCCGACGTTCGGCGCAAAAGTGAATCTGGTGCTGGTGTCTTCGCTGGCGTTAGCTTCCTTTTTAACCTTGTGTTTATTATTGAGGGTTGCTCGCAGCTTCCCTGCTGAACCTGTTCGTTTCGTTTTTTACCTACCCGACGTCTTAGTTTTATAAAACGCCGTTTTATTTTTATTTTATTGCTATTTATTACAGAGTCATTCGATTCATAACGGAAATGTGATCGAAGTCGAAACGATGTTTCAAAAAATGCGGGTCATGAACGATTTCTGTAGGGGACGGGGCGGAGAAAAGGGGTAAAACGGGGAATTGAACAATACGGAGTGATAATAAATAGTGAGCTAATGATTTGTTCGTAGAGGGTTTTTTTGGTTGGCTGGACTGATGAGAAGCAGGGCGTCGTTACGTAAAGGGGGCATGTCAGGAATGCCCCCTGATGAGACTAGTTTTGCAGGAAATCTTCACGGATCGGGGTGAAGGTATCCAGCAGCGTGCCAGGCTTCAGGCAGATGCAGCCGTGCATGATATGCGGTTTTTTATAGAGGGTATCGCCGGCGCGGACCACGTGCTTCTCTTCACCGATGGTGAACTCAAATTCACCGGAAAGCACATAGGTCAACTGCTCGTGCGGGTGGTTGTGCATCGGCCCGATGGCACCGACGTCGAAATTCACCTCGACGGCCATCATGTGACCGTCATGCGCAAGGATACGACGGGTGACGCCATTGCCCAGATCTTCAAGGGTGGTCTCATTGTGAAAAATAAACATCCGGCAGTCCTGTTGTTAAGTGAAACAATGTTTCATTTAATTTATATCAGATTGCCTTGAAAAGAAACGATCGACAAGAGAAGTGGAAAGTTGATCACAAGTTTGTTTCACTGGAACAAACCCTGTTAAGGAGCAAATAATGAAAACGATAGGCCTGTTGGGCGGCATGAGCTGGGAATCCACCATCCCCTATTACCGCCTGATTAATGAAGGCATCAAGGCGCGCCTGGGCGGGCTGCACTCGGCCAGCCTGCTGCTGCATAGCGTTGATTTTCATGAAATCGAAGCCTGCCAGTCTTCAGGGCAATGGGATCGTGCCGGGGAGATCCTGGCGCAGGCCGCGTATGGCCTGCAACAGGCCGGCGCGGAAGGGATCGTGCTGTGTACCAATACGATGCACAAGGTGGCGGAGGCTATCGAAAGCCGCTGTGAGGTACCGTTCCTGCATATTGCCGATGGTACCGGGCGGGCGATTAGCGCCCAGGGGCAACGTCGCGTGGCGCTGCTCGGCACCCGCTATACCATGGAGCAGGATTTTTATCGCGGCCGCCTGCAACAGCAGTTCGCCATCGAAACGCTGATTCCCTCCGCTGACGATCGCCAGCGCATTAACGAGATCATTTTTGACGAGCTGTGCCTCGGGACATTTAGCGATGCGTCACGCGATATCTACCTGCAGATCATCGCGGAGCTGGCGGATCAGGGGGCTGAAGCGGTGATCTTTGGCTGCACCGAGATTGGCCTGCTGGTTCCCCCGGCGCTCAGCCCGCTGCCGGTGTTTGATACCACGGCGATTCACGCCAGCGATGCAGTGAATTTCATGCTCTCTTAAGCACCGCCTCGAGCGGAGCCTGAATGCGCGTCAGGCTGCTTTGCAGATGCTGAATAAACGCCTCGACCAGCGCCGAACCGGGGCGGTGCAGCGGGCGGATAAGGCTGACGGTAAACGGAACATCGACGCTAAAGCGGCGCACCACCACGCCGCTCTCGGCGTAGTCGAGGGCGGTCAGCGGGTTGACGACGGAGATGCCGACGCCTGCCCGTACCATCGCACAAATGGAGGCCGCGCTGTGGGTCTCTACCACCATCCGGCGTTTGATCTGATGCTCCTGAAACAGGGCGTCAAGCAGCTGGCGATAGCTGTCGGTACGCGACAGGCTGATATAATTTTCACCGTGGAAATCCGCCGGCGTCAGCAGCGGCTTACTGGCAAGCGGATGGTCCTGCGGCAGCACGCAGACTTCGTTGAGGGTCAGCAGCGGCGTGCGTTCGGTACCGGCGGGGGTGTGCAGAGTTTCCGTCAGGCCAAGGTCGTGGCGCTGGGCGGAGAGCCACTCCTCCAGCAGCGGTGACTCCTGGGGGACGATTTGCAGGCTGACTTCCGGATAGCGTGCCAGAAACGGCTGCAGCAGCAGCGGCAGAAACGACTGGGAAAACACCGGCAGACAGACCACCGACAGCTCCCCCTGGCGGAACTCGCGCAGGCTTTCCGCCGCGCTGACGATACGGTCCAGCCCGTACCACGAGCGCTGCACCTCTTCGAACAGCCGTAAGCCTTGGATCGTCGGCTGTAAACGCCCGCGGGTGCGGGTAAACAGCGTCAACCCGATCACTTTTTCGAAACGCGCCAGCTCCCGGCTGACGGTCGGCTGGGAAGTATGCAGCAGCTGCGCCGCTTCGGTCAGGTTGCCGGTGGTCATCACCGCATGGAAGATTTCAATATGGCGCAAATTGACGGCTGGCATAGCGACTCGCAAAAAGTGTCCGGTATCCATATCATTTTTGCATAGAGTCACGATAAAACGATATTTTTTATTCTCTTCACCCTATGGCGTAATCATAAAAAAACACGCACAGCACAGACAACTCCGGAGTTCACCATGCCACGCTCGCTTTATGCCACCGATACCGACCTGACCGCCGAGCATCTGCTCCGCCTGCCTGCCGAATTTGGCTGCCCGGTGTGGGTCTATGACGCGCAGATTATCCGCCGCCAGATTGCCCAGCTCAGCCAGTTCGATGTGGTGCGTTTTGCCCAGAAAGCCTGCTCCAACATCCATATTCTGCGTCTGATGCGCGAACAGGGAGTGAAGGTGGATTCGGTGTCGCTGGGAGAAATCGAGCGCGCGCTGGCGGCAGGGTATGATCCGCAGCAGCATCCGGAAGATATCGTTTTTACCGCCGATCTGATCGACGACGCGACGCTGGAACGCGTTAAGGCGTTACAGATCCCGGTCAACGCCGGTTCGGTCGATATGCTGAGCCAGCTCGGGGAAGTCTCGCCGGGACATCGCGTGTGGCTGCGGGTTAACCCGGGCTTCGGTCACGGCCACAGCCAAAAAACTAACACCGGTGGCGAAAACAGCAAACATGGGATCTGGTACAGCCATCTGCCGGCGGCGCTGGACGTGATCCGCCGCTATAAGCTGCAGCTGGTCGGGATCCACATGCATATTGGGTCCGGGGTCGATTATGGTCACCTCGAACAGGTGTGCGGCGCGATGGTGCGCCAGGTGATTGAATTTGGTCAGGATCTGCAGGCGATCTCCGCCGGTGGCGGCCTGTCGATTCCTTATCGCGAAGGCGAAGAGACGATCGATACCGATCACTACTACGGTCTGTGGAACGCCGCGCGTGAGCAGATCGCAAAACATCTGGGTCATCCGGTGAAGCTCGAAATCGAGCCAGGCCGTTTCCTGGTGGCGGAATCCGGAGTGCTGGTCTCCCAGGTGCGCAGCGTCAAAGAGATGGGCAGCCGCCACTTTGTGCTGATTGACGCCGGGTTTAACGACCTGATGCGTCCGTCGATGTACGGCAGCTATCACCATATTTCAGCGCTGGCGGCAGATGGCCGGGACCTGCGCGCTGCACCGCTGGTCGAGACCGTGGTGGCCGGGCCGCTGTGCGAATCCGGCGACGTCTTTACCCAGCAGGAAGGGGGCAAAGTGGAAACACGTCTGCTGCCGGATGTGGCGCCGGGTGACTATCTGGTGCTGCATGATACCGGCGCGTACGGGGCGTCAATGTCCTCTAACTACAACAGCCGCCCGCTGCTGCCGGAAGTGCTGTTCGACAACGGCCAGGCACGGCTGATCCGTCGTCGCCAGACCATTCAGGAGCTGCTTGTCTTAGAGCAGTGCTAAAAAAAAGGTCCCGTCGATACCGAGTCGCGCAATACCAGCGTGCCGGTAAACGGCGGGATCGTTTCGATCGGCTGGTCGTTGGCGAGCTTAATGGCCTGATCGATTGCGGTCGTGATCATGTTATCGATCGGCAGATAGACCGTCGACAGACCCGGCTCCAGCCATTTCGCGCTGGGGGCATCATCAAAACCGAACAACGAAATATCCTGCGGGATCCGCAGCCCTGCCTGGTGCAGCGCCTTCGAGGCGCCTAACGCCATATCATCGTTACAGGAAAACAGCGCGCTGAACGTGGTTTTCTCTGCCAGCAGCTCGCAGCAAAGCTCGTAGCCGCGGGTCATTGTCGAATCACCGTATTTTACTTTTGCCGGATCCCACACAATACCATTCTTTTTCAGAGCCTTGCGGTAGCCCTGCAGACGGGCCTTGCCGGTTGGCGTGTGCATCGGCACGGTGATACAGGCGATGTCGCGGTGGCCCTGGCTAATCAGATAATCCACCGCCTGAAACGCCGCATCTTCCTGTTCGAAGAAGACACAGCGCTCCCGCGCGAGGCTGACGTCACGGTTAATCACCACCAGCGGTGCTTCAATCGATTCGATCAGCGACATGATCTTTTTTTCGCTCATGTGGCGGGTATAGAGAATGATGGCATCGCACTGGCGGTCGGCGAGCATCTGCACCGCCTCTTCTTCACGCTCCGGCGCATCGTGGCCGTCGGTGACGATCAGCTGCTTTCCCCAGGCTTCCGTCTGACGTGAGGCCTGCTGCAACAGGCGACCAAAGTAGAAGCCATCGAAGGTGGATACCACCAATCCGATGCTGTTGCTTGTGCGGTTCGCCAGTGAACGCGCGAGAAAGTTTGGCCGATATCCCAACTCTTCCATCGCCTTGAAAACCTGTTGGCGGGTGCTCTCTTTTACCTGACCTGT
Organism: Klebsiella sp. R390; assembly: GCF_051131745.1. Classification (NCBI taxonomy): domain Bacteria; kingdom Pseudomonadati; phylum Pseudomonadota; class Gammaproteobacteria; order Enterobacterales; family Enterobacteriaceae; genus Klebsiella; species Klebsiella sp. R390. The sequence goes on from NZ_CP180445.1 coordinate 3,643,882, forward strand.
GCCGTTCAACACGCGGGATACCGTCGCTTTAGAGACGCCTGCGCGAATTGAGACATCCAGCATTGTTGCCATTGATCGTTTCCTGATATCACGTGATAGGCCGCAGTTTATCACAGACATTCAGGGGGATATGCGCTCAACACAGAGCAAACAACCATCGCGATCACGCTTTTTACAGGAACTGCACACCGCGAAAAGTGAACCCGTTAATGCGGTATGCCAATATTAAATATTCTAATTATTTGGAATACCAGATCTCGCGTTGAGAGTTGAGTCACAGAACTTTTTACCACCAGTGACTATTTTTTGGTATGCCAAAAGGTGTTTAGCAGTACACCTTGTGTGCTAAAAAGCCCTTAAACCAGAGGTATCCTTTATGGCATTGCAGGAAAAACTGATCGACTCGCTGGGGAGTTTCGCCACGACATTCAACAGCTACCGCTACATCATGGCGATAAAATCCGCTTTTATTACCCTGATGCCGGTGATCATCGTTGGCGCCTTCTCGGTGCTGATTTCAAATATGGTGCTGGATCCGAAGAACGGGCTTGCCAGCTTTCAGTCGCTGTCATTCCTCGCCGCGCTGAAGCCCATTACCGGGGCGATTAACTACGCGACCCTAAACTTCCTGAATATCGGTGCGGTATTCCTGATCGGGATCGAGTTGGGGCGCATCAACGGAATTAAAAGCCTGTTTCCCGGCCTGCTGGCGGTTATCTGCTTTATTTGCGTGACGCCGACCACCGTCGAAATGATGGTCGACGGGCAGATGCGTGAAGTGAAAGATGTCCTGATGCGCCAGTTCTCCGATACCCGCAGCCTGTTCCTCGGCATGTTTATTGCCATTCTGTCGGTGGAAATTTACTGCTGGCTGGAGGGGCGCAAGGGGCTGAAGATCAAGATGCCGGATACCGTGCCGCCAAACGTCTCGGCCTCATTTTCGGCGCTGATCCCGGCGATCATTACCACCACGGCGATCGCCACCTTTGGCTTTATTTTCCATCAGGTCACCGGCATGTATCTGTACGACGCCATCTACCAGGTGGTGCAGCAACCGCTGGAGCGCGTGATGCAAAGCCTGCCGGGGATCCTGCTGCTGATGTTTGTCGCTCAGTTGTTCTGGGTTATCGGCATTCATGGTAATCAGATGATTAAACCGATCCGCGAACCGCTGCTGCTGGGGGCCATTACCGTCAACATGAGCGCCTTTGAGCAGGGCAAAGAGGTGCCTAACATCATCACCATGCCGTTCTGGGATGTGTATATGAGCATCGGCGGGTCGGGGCTGACCATCGGTTTGCTGATTGCGGTGATGATCGCTACCAAGCGCAAAGAGATGAAAGAGATCGCCAAGCTGTCGATAGGGCCAGGGCTGTTCAATATTAACGAGCCGGTTATTTTCGGCATGCCGATTATGCTCAATCCGATCCTCGCCATCCCGTTTATCATCACGCCGCTGGTGACTGGCAGCATCGGGTACTTTGCGACGGTGACCGGGTTTGCCGGTAAAGCGGTGGTGATGGTGCCGTGGACCACGCCGCCACTGATTAACGCCTGGCTCTCCACCGCTGGTTCGATGGGGGCCGTTGTGACCCAGCTTATCTGTATCGTCACCGCGGTGCTTATCTATCTGCCCTTTGTGAAAATTGCCTCGCGCCGGGCGGAAATTGCCCAGCGTGAAGCCGAAAATGCCCAGATCGCCAACAACGCATGAGGATGTCATGAGCACAAAAAGGATTGCGATTCCCCACGATTTTATTCTGGGAGCGGCCGCTTCCGCCTGGCAGACCGAAGGCTGGAGCGGCAAGAAAGAGGGGCAGGATTCCTGGCCCGATCTCTGGTACAAGAACGACCGCCATGTCTGGCATAACGGCTATGGACCGGCGGTGGCGACCGATTTTATCAACCGCTTTCGCGAAGATGTCCAGCTGATGAAGCTGGCCGGGCTGACCCACTATCGGACCTCAATTAACTGGTCGCGCTTTCTGACCGACTATGAAAACGTCACCGTCGATGAAAGCTACGCCGCCTATTATGACCAGCTGTTTGATGAACTGCTGGCCAACGGCATCGAGCCGATGATCTGCCTGGAACACTATGAACTGCCGGGGTATCTGCTGGAGCACTACGGCGGATGGGGCTCGAAAAAGGTGGTGGAACTGTTCGTGCGTTATGCGGAAAAGGTGTTTGCCCGCTATCACCACAAAGTGACGCGCTGGTTTACCTTCAACGAACCGATTGTGGTGCAGACCCGCGTATACCTCGATGCACTGCGCTGGCCCTACGAGCAGAACACCGGAAAATGGATGCAGTGGAACCACCACAAAGTGTTGGCGACGGCGAAGGTGGTGGCGCTGTTCCGCGAGAAGGGTTATCGCGGCACGGTGGGCTGTATCCTCAACCCAGAAGTGACCTACCCACGTTCGCAGGCGCCGCACGATCTTCATGCCGCCGAGATGTACGATCTCTTCTATAACCGTGTCTTCCTGGATCCACTCGTGCATGGCGCCTATCCGCCAGCGTTGTTCGCGCTGCTCGAACAGCACCATGTACGCTGGGACTACAACGATCGCGAGCTGGCGATTATTCGCGATAACACCGTCGATGAACTGGGGATTAACCTCTATTACCCGCATCGGGTAAAGGCGCCGTCGCGGGCCTGGCATCCGCAAACGCCGTTTCATCCGGCCTATTACTACGAACCCTTCGAGCTGCCAGGGCGGCGGATGAACAACTCCCGCGGCTGGGAAATTTATCCACGTATTATTTTCGATATGGCGATGCGCATCAAAGACGATTACCGCAACATTCCGTGGTTTGTGGCGGAAAGCGGTATGGGCGTGGAAAATGAAGGGCAGTTTCGTAATCGCGAAGGCACCATTGCGGACGACTATCGGATCCGTTTTATCAGCGAACATCTCTGGCAAACGCTGCGCGCGCGGGAAGAGGGAGCTAACTGCCATGGCTATATGCTGTGGGCCTTTACCGACAATGTGTCGCCGATGAACGCCTTTAAAAATCGCTACGGGCTGATTGAAATCGATCTGCAAAATCAGCGTGCGCGACGGCCTAAAGCCTCCGCCAGCTGGTTCCGTCAGCTAGGCGAAAGACGCGAGCTGACGCTGGATATCGACGATGAGTGGCGCTAGCCCGGCGTAAATTTTGCTAAGATAGCGCCGATATGGATTCCCTCGCAGACAACGCACAGGTGATATTGTGGAGAAGGCTATCATTCCGCCGGAAAAGAAACCCTACCAGGAAATTGGTGATGATTTACGCGCACAGATTGCGCAGGGGCGCTATCCCGTTGGCTCGCGCCTGCCGCCGGAACGCAATATCGCCGAAACCTATGGCGTCAGCCGGACTATCGTCCGGGAAGCGCTGTTGATGCTGGAGCTGCAGGGAACGGTCGATATTCGCCAGGGCTCCGGGGTCTATGTCATGCGTATTCCGCATGAGGACGACAGCGAGGAAGAACAGATGCTAAGCAGCGACGTCGGGCCGTTTGAAATTCTCCAGGCGCGTCAGTTGCTGGAGAGCAACATCGCCGCCTTCGCCGCCAAAATGGCCACCCGCGCCGATATCGATAATCTCAAACGTATTATCGAGCAGGAGCAGCGGGCGATTGCGACCAATGACACGGCCCAGGATAACGCCCGGCTGTTCCACCTGGTGCTGGCCGGGGCGACGCAAAACCAGATGCTGCTGGCGACCGTGGAGCGGATCTGGCTGCAGATGGACAGCAGCCCGCTGTGGCAGCAGTTTAATGTGCATATCGCCAGCCGCGCCTACCGCCTGAAGTGGTTGGGCGACCGGCAAACGATTCTCGCCGCGCTACGTCGGCGCGATGTGATGGGGGCCTGGCAGGCAATGTGGCAGCATCTCGAAAACGTGAAAAACAGCCTGCTGGAACTGTCTGATGAAGACGCGCCGGATTTTGACGGCTATTTGTTTGAATCCGTGCCTGTTTTTCAGGGAAAGCTGGTATGACTATTTTGCCTCTGTATGCCGCACCGCAGCACGCGGAGCAGGTGACGGAATGGCTGTGGCAGGCCTTCGGTGGAGAGACGCTGCCGCGGCCCTTTTTTGCCAGCATCATTGCGCACAGTCAGGAGCCAGAGGCATTACCGATCACCTTTATCGCCGTCGAGGGTGAGCGGTTGTTGGGGACCGTGGGGCTGTGGCGCTGTGATTTAATCAGTCGCCAGGATCTGTTTCCGTGGATGGCGGCGCTGTACGTTACCGAGGATGCGCGAGGCCAGGGGCTCGCCGGGGTACTGCAGCAGCAGGTGATCGACTATGCCCGCCAGCGTGGGTATCCGCAGCTCTATCTTTACTCCGGCTGCCGCGATTTTTATGAGCGTTTTGGCTGGCACTATATTGGCGAAGGCCTGGATTACCCGGCCACCGCCGTGAGCCTCTATCGCTACGATTTATCGCTTTCCGATGGCGCGCTGACCGAGTGACGGCGAACCAGCGTCGGGCTGAACAGATGAGTGATTTCCGGTGCCGGGCGTTGATCAGCCAGCGCCAGCGCCAGTTCAGCGGCCTGAGTTGCCATGGTGACGATAGGGTAACGCACGGTGGTCAGCCGTGGGCGAACATAGCGAGAGATCAGCACATCATCGAAGCCAATCAGTGAAATTTCCCGCGGCACATCGATGCCATTGTCATTAAGCACGCCCATGGCGCCCGCCGCCATTGAGTCGTTATAGCAGGCCACGGCGGTAAAATTGCGCCCGCGTCCCAGCAGTTCCGTCATCGCCAGTTCACCCCCGCTCTCATCAGGCTCAGCAAAGGTCACCAGCCGATCGTGGCAGGGCAAACCGCTCTCTTTTAAGGCGTCGTAATAGCCCTGCAGGCGGTCTTCGGCATCGGAAATCGCGTGGTTGGAGCACAGATAGCCGATGCGGGTGTGTCCCTGTTGGATTAGGTGACGAGTCGCCAGCCAGGCACCGTAGCGGTCATCCAGCGCGACGCAACGCTGTTCAAAGCCTGCCAGAATACGGTTGATCAGCACCATACCGGGGATCTGTTTCATCAACCCGGCGAGCTCGTCATCAGGGATCATTTTGGCGTGAACAACCAGCGCCGCGCACCGATGGCGGATGAGCTGTTCAATGGCCTGGCGCTCTTTCTTCACGCTGTGGTAACCGTTGCCGATCAGCAAAAAATTACCGGTGTGGTAAGCCACCTGTTCGACGGCTTTGACCATCGCGCCGAAAAAGGGGTCGGACACGTCGCCGACCACCAGACCGACGGTTTCTGTCGATTGCTGGGCCAGCGCGCGGGCATTGGCATTGGGATGATAATTCAGCGTTTCCATCGCCGCGGTAACAGACTGGCGCGAGGTTTCACTGGCCTTGGGGGAGTTATTGATAACGCGGGATACGGTAGCGACGGACACTCCAGCGAGTCGGGCTACATCCTTTATTGTCGCCATACCTGACCTTTTATAGGGTAAGCGTTTACATAGAGGTTATGTTACGGGAAAGCTCGGCAGATTCAAGGCTGGCGGCATTTGGTATCACGCAAATGTGATACAGATTTGCCTTAACGGTGACAAAGTTACACAGCGATAGCGCGCGGGGATGGCGAATGAAACCGGGAAGGGAAGATTCACACCTTTGGTTACACTTTGCGATTAGCTGTTGCGAATGTTCGCTGGTTTATCCATTCAGTGCATTGATATTCTGGCTATCCCAGAGGTATTGATAGGTGGAGTCAACGTTACGTTGGCCACTCTAATTACACCAGCCTGCGCAGATGCGCAGGTTTTTTTTTGCCCGCCGTTCACCCTTGTTACAGTTACCGAAAATGGCAATAACTGGTTGCACTTAGCGTTATTCCCTTGCGTTTTATCGCTGGTGCATCAGTGGCAAAAAACAGGACAATCAGGGTCCCAGAGGTATTGATAGGTGAGTTTTTAAGTACGCATTTCGTACTGATTATCTTGCACCAACCTGCGCAGATGCGCAGGTTTTTTTTATCCTGAATTCCGCGCCCTACACTGCATTTCCCGCCTCTTCTCGTGTAACCTGCTTTGACTTACTCACCGGTCAAATGGAGTTGTTATGCTGTTGGCATTTTTCAGGTTGCTGTTCAAAGGGTTGTATCGGGTCAGATTGACCGGTGACACGCAGTCCTTGCAACAACAAAAGGTCCTGATCACCCCGAATCACGTCTCTTTTATCGATGGGATCTTGTTAGCCTTATTCCTGCCCGTCAAACCGGTCTTTGCAGTATACAGCTCTATCAGTGAGCGCTGGTTTATGCGGGCGTTAAAGCCGATCATCGATTTTGTCCCGCTGGATCCGACCAAGCCGATGTCAATTAAGCATCTGGTGCGCCTGATTGAGCAGGGGCGTCCGGTGGTGATTTTCCCGGAAGGCCGTATCTCGGTCAGCGGTTCACTGATGAAAATCTATGACGGCGCAGCTTTCGTGGCGGCAAAATCGCAGGCGACGATTATTCCGCTGCGTATCGAAGGCGCAGAGCTGACCCCGTTCAGCCGCCTGAAAGGGCTGGTGAAGCGCCGCCTGTTTCCACGGATTCGGCTGCATCTGCTGCCACCAACCCGCATTGAGATGCCACAGGCTCCTCGCGCCCGCGACCGCCGTAAAATCGCCGGTGAAATGCTGCATCAGATCATGATGGAAGCGCGTATGGCGGTTCGCCCACGGGAAACCTTGTATGAATCGTTGCTGGCGGCACAGGACCGGTTCGGCGCCCGTAAAAACTGCGTAGAAGACATTAACTTTACGCCGGATACCTATCGCAAGCTGCTGACCAAAACCCTGTTTGTGGCGCGTATTCTGGAAAAATACAGCGCTCAGGGTGAGAAAATTGGCCTGATGTTGCCTAACGCCGGCATCAGCGCGGCGGTGATCTTCGGCGCCATTGCCCGCGGGCGTATCCCGGCGATGATGAACTATACCGCAGGGGTAAAGGGACTGAGCAGCGCGATTACCGCCGCCGGGATCAACACTATTTTCACCTCCCGCACTTTCCTTGATAAAGGCAAACTCTGGCATCTGCCAGAGCAATTGACGCAGGTACGCTGGGTCTTTCTGGAAGACCTGAAAGGCGACGTCACGACCGGCGATAAACTGTGGATTTTCGGCCATTTGCTGGCGCCAAAGCTGGCGCAGGTGAAACAGCAGCCAGAAGATGCCGCAATAATCCTCTTTACCTCCGGCTCGGAAGGCCACCCGAAAGGGGTGGTGCACAGCCACAAGAGCATTCTTGCTAACGTCGAGCAGATAAAAACCATCGCCGACTTCACCGCCAACGACCGCTTTATGTCGGCGCTGCCGCTGTTTCACTCCTTCGGTCTGACCGTTGGCCTGCTGACCCCACTGTTTACCGGCGCTGAGGTGTTCCTCTATCCCAGCCCGCTGCATTACCGCGTGGTGCCGGAGCTGGTTTACGATCGCAACTGTACGGTGCTGTTCGGCACCTCAACCTTCCTCGGGAACTACGCGCGTTTTGCCAACCCGTATGATTTTTATCGTCTACGCTACGTGGTAGCCGGAGCGGAAAAGCTTCAGGAAAGTACTAAGCAGCTGTGGCAGGACAAATTTGGCCTGCGCATCCTCGAAGGCTACGGCGTCACCGAGTGTGCGCCGGTGGTGTCAATTAACGTGCCGATGGCCGCGAAGGTGGGAACCGTCGGGCGCATTCTGCCGGGGATGGATGCCCGCCTGCTGGCAATGCCGGGCATTGAAGAGGGCGGCCGCCTGCAGTTAAAAGGGCCGAACATTATGAACGGCTATCTGCGGGTTGAGCAGCCAGGCGTGCTGGAAGCGCCAGCCGCTGAAAATCAGCACGGCGACATGGAAACCGGCTGGTATGACACCGGGGATATCGTCACCTTTGATGAGCAAGGCTATGTGCGGATTCAGGGGCGTGCCAAACGCTTTGCGAAAATCGCCGGTGAGATGGTGTCGATGGAGATGGTCGAGCAGCTGGCGCTGGCGCTCTCTCCGGACAAGATGCACGCTACGGCGATTAAGCAGGATGCCAGCAAAGGTGAGGCGCTGGTGCTGTTTACCACCGATGGTGAACTGAACCGTGAAAAACTGCTGCGCTACGCCCGCGAACATGGCGTACCGGAGCTGGCAGTACCGCGCGACATTCGCTGGCTGAAGCAGCTTCCGGTTCTCGGCAGCGGTAAGCCGGACTTTGTCACTCTGAAAGGCATGGTTGAAGAGACGGAACATTCGCATGAGTGAGTCAGTACACACTAACACTTCGCTGTACTCGAAAGGCATGATGGCGGTCATCTGCGCCCAGTTTTTCTCGGCCTTTGGTGACAACGCCCTGCTGTTCGCCACCCTGGCGCTGATGAAGCAACAGTTCTATCCGGACTGGAGCCAGCCGGTGATGCAGATGTTGTTTGTAGGTGCTTACATACTCTTTGCGCCGTTTGTCGGACAGTTCGCCGACAGCTTTGCTAAAGGGCGGGTGATGATGCTCGCCAACGGCATGAAGTTGATTGGTGCTGGCTGTATCTGCTTCGGTCTCAACCCGTTTATCGGCTATACCCTGGTGGGGATTGGCGCTGCCGCTTACTCACCGGCCAAATACGGCATCCTTGGCGAATTGACCACTGGCGATAAGCTGGTCAAAGCCAACGGCCTGATGGAATCATCCACGATTGCGGCGATTTTGCTGGGGTCCATGGCCGGGGGGATCCTTGCCGACTGGCATGTGCTGGCGGCACTGGCGATCTGTGCGCTGGTGTATGGCGCTGCGGTAATCGCCAACCTGTGGATCCCGAAACTGCCAGCGGCGCGCCCCGGGCAGTCATGGCGTTTCACGCCGATGACCCACAACTTCTTCAGCGCCTGCCGCACGCTGTGGCGTAATGGCGAAACGCGGTTTTCCCTGATGGGGACCAGCCTGTTCTGGGGGGCTGGCGTGACCTTACGTTTCCTGCTGGTGCTGTGGGTTCCGGCGGCGCTGGGCATCACCAGTTACGCCATGCCGACCTACCTCAATGCGATGGTGGCGGTAGGGATTGTGTTGGGGGCCGGGGCGGCGGCGAAGTTGGTTACGCTGCAAACGGTCTCTCGCTGTATGCCTGCCGGGATTTTGATTGGCGTGGCGGTGATCTTTTTCGCCGTGCAGCACGCACTGTTGCCGGCGTTTGGCCTGCTGCTGCTGTTGGGTATCTGCGGCGGTTTCTTTATCGTGCCGCTCAACGCACTGCTACAGGAACGCGGGAAACATACGGTTGGCGCAGGTAATGCTATTGCGGTGCAGAACCTCGGTGAAAACGTGGCGATGTTGCTGATGCTGGGGCTCTATTCGCTGGCGGTCAGCATCGGTATTCCGGTGGTTGGTGTCGGGATTGGTTTTGGCGTGGTGTTTGCGCTGGCGATCGCCGCGCTGTGGATCTGGGGACGGCGCAAATAAGTGCCTGTGTTTACCCGGGCTACAGCCGGTAGCCCGGGGCTTTCCCTTCTTACGGTGCTGGGTAGGTATACACCTGATGCACCGCTTCAATCTCTGCCAATACCTCAGCGCTCAGCTCAAGATGCAGGCTCTCGACGTTGGTCTTAAGCTGATCCATCGTGGTTGCGCCCAGCAGGGTACTGGCGACAAACGGCTGACGGCGTACGAACGCCAGCGCCATCTGAGCCGGGTCAAGATTATGACGTTTGGCGATATCGACATAGGCCGCGACCGCTTTCTGGGTCTGCTCACCGCTGTAGCGCGTGAAACGGCTGAACAGCGTATTGCGCGCCCCGGCCGGTTTCGCGCCATTCAGGTATTTCCCGGTCAGCGTACCGAAGCCCAGGCATGAGTATGCCAGCAGCTCCACGCCCTCATACTGGCTGACTTCCGCCAGGCCCACTTCGTAGCTACGGTTGAGCAGGCTGTAGGGGTTCTGAATGGTCACAATGCGCGGCAGGTCGTGTTTGTCCGCCAGATGCAGGTAGCGCATGACGCCAAAGGCCGTTTCGTTGGAGACGCCGATATAGCGGATTTTACCGGCCCGCTGGAATTCGGTGAGTGCTTCGAGGGTATCGAGCAGCGTCACCACCGGCGCAGAGTCGCTCCAGCTATAGCCCAGTTTGCCGAAACAGTTGGTCGGGCGCTGCGGCCAGTGAACCTGATAGAGATCGAGATAGTCGGTTTGCAGACGTTTCAGACTGTCGTGCAAGGCATCGCGGATATTTTTACGGTCGAGCACATGGTTAGGGCGAATGCTGCTGTCGCTGTTCCGCGCCGGGCCGCTGACTTTAGAGGCGAGAATGAGCTTTTCGCGATTTCCGCGTTTCGCCAGCCAGTTGCCGACGTAGGTTTCTGTCAGACCCTGGGTCTCCGGGCGCGGTGGGACAGGGTACATCTCAGCAACATCAATCAGGTTAATGCCCTGACTGACCGCGTAGTCGAGCTGTTCGTGCGCGTCGGCCTCGCTATTTTGCTCACCAAACGTCATGGTGCCCAGCCCAAGCGTACTAATCTCAAGAGAACTGTGTGGGATACGGTGATACTGCATAGCCGGCTTCCTTTTTTATTAACAAGGTCAGGAGTTCCCCGACAAAGGAGTATCAACATGGCAGAGGGGAAGAAAAAGAGGAAGTAAAAAATCAAAAAAGCCGGGCTTTCAGATTCCGCAAGCCTGATGCGACGGATGTATCAGAACGTCCCGACTCTTTATTAAGACGATATGGCGATGTTACAAGCGACGCCACGAATGCGTGCCGCTGAAGCGTGTTAACGTTTAATAATCTGTGAAACGTCATCGCGATTGATCTGCATTTTGTTGCCTTGCTGATCTTCGTAGCTGATAAGACCGGTGTCATCATCGACGGCCGGCTTGCCATCGGTCAGAATCATGCGTCCATCTTTCGTTGCCATCACGTAATCGCTGCTGCAACCGGAAACCGAGAACGCCAGTCCTACGGCGGAAATCAATACTGCCCATTTTTTCATCGTTATTACCTCTTTAGATGGTCGCACCTCACACCAGTGTATTAATAGCCTGATTTGTGAGACATAAAAAGCAGTTAAGTCTTAAAAAAGATTACAGCCCAGGTTTGGGCTGTAATTTTGTGGGTTACAGCGGATTTTTTTTGTTGCGCAGCAGGTTAAGACTTTCGACGGCAATCGAGAAGAACATCGCGAAGTAGATGTAGCCTTTCGGGATATGTATCTCGAAGCTTTCCAGCATCAGGGTAAAGCCGACCAGAATCAAAAATGACAGGGCCAGCATTTTTACCGACGGGTGTCGGTCGACGAAATCGCCGATTGGACGAGCGGCGAACATCATGACGCCGACGGCAATCACCACTGCAGCCATCATGATAAACAGGTGATCCGACAGACCCACGGCGGTAATGACCGAATCGAGGCTGAAAATAATATCCAGCAGCATGATCTGCACGATCGCCCCCATAAATGAGTGGACGTTGGTTTTGAGCCCTTCTTCTTCGCCTTCTATCGACTCATGGATCTCTTTACTGGCTTTCCAGATAAGGAACAGGCCGCCAAGCAGTAAAATCAAATCGCGAAACGAAACTTCATGGCCGAGCACGCTAAACAACGGGTTGGTGAGCTTAATAACCCAGGCAATACAGGCCAGCAGCGCCAGGCGCATTATCATCGCGCCCATCAGGCCGATTCGTCGCGCGTGAGCACGTTGAGCGGTCGGAAGTTTGGCGACAACCAGAGAGAGGAAAATAATATTATCAATCCCGAGCACGATTTCCAGCAGCGTCAGTGTACCGAGCGCCAGCCAGGCGTTAGGGTCGGTTATCCATGCAAATAACATTGTTCAAAGTCCAGCAAAAAAGAAAGTCGTAATTATATGCAACCCGGCTGGCAGAACAAAAATTTAATCGTGGCGTAGAAGAAAATGGCGGGCCAGCAGGGCGGCGGTAAAATTCTTCTTCAGATAAAAGCCCCGGGGCAGCGTGAGAATGGGTTCGCCCTGTGCGCCAATCGCTTCGGTTAGCGCTTTGCTGTTGGCGGCTTTTGGGCGTAACTGCAGCACCTCGCCGTGACGTGCGGTGATACGTTCCACCTGGCCAAGCACGATCAGATCCATCAGCTCCTCCCAGTCCATTCGCAACTGGCGATCCTCTTCCTCATTCGGAGTCCATAGCAGCGGTGCGCCGACGCGGCGCTGTGCCAGAGGGATCGCCCGATCGCCCTCCACCGGCACCCACAGAACCCGTTTGAGTTTATGACGCACGTGGCTGCTTTCCCAGGTCACGCCGCTGTTACCGGTCAAGGGGGCGACACAGACAAAGGTGGTTTCCAGTGGGCGCCCCTGGCTATCGACAGGAATGGTTTTGAGCTCGACGCCCAGCGCCGCGAAATCCTGCTCTGGCTTGCTGCCGGCGCTGGCGCCAAGCCACATCTCCAGCAGAATGCCGATCCACCCTTTATCGCGTTTTAAATCGCGTGGGATGGGAATGCCCGCCAGTGCCGCCAGTTCACCCAGCGAGTAGCCCGCCAGCTGCTGGGCCTGGGCCAGAAGTTGCTGTCGGGTTTGCGGTGGTGACGTTAACGGCGCGATGGCGGTCATACGATGCGTTTCCTGGTTAAAAAATGAACACTAAAATAGCGCGTTGTGGACAGAGTTTACCTTTTCTTGAGTAACTATGACAATATGATGATTCATATGGCTTTTTTTTGTTTTTTTTGTCGCTATGAAAATGATGGAAACAGGTTTTCCAGAACTGGTCACTGGCAATGAACAGGATCTTACACCATGTTATCCACAGAAAAATGGGATAACTGGGGAAAAGCCCCACTACTGTTTCCATTTACAGCCTTGACGTGCGACGAAAATCGAATTTTTAGACAAAATGTGCCCAGTGGGCTCGCATAATCTGTGGATAAAATCGACATTGTTCGATCTTTCATCAGTTCCAGGATCGCATGTGTGATGATCATCACGTTATGTTGCAATTATTGAAATATATATGTGCTAACATGATGAATATAATGCCATTATTAAATGATGTTATCCGTAAGCGGTTCAGACTACTCCGGGTTTTCCCTGGGTAATTCCATACTTCTTCACAACTCTATCCACAGAAAAAGTGAATAAAATGGGGCCGCGATCGCTTTCACTGTTTATAACTCTGCTGATTACTGTGAGTTATTCAAATGTTATTCGATCGCACAGTGGCAACAGAGTGGTTTACCGTTTACAGCGAGTGTGAAACAATCGTTCACATTGAAGATTATTTTGAGGTAGTCCGGTGATTGATGACGATGGCTACCGCCCAAATGTCGGTATTGTAATCTGTAATCGTCAGGGCCAGGTCATGTGGGCCAGACGCTATGGTCAGCACTCGTGGCAGTTCCCGCAAGGGGGCATTAATCCAGGGGAATCAGCCGAGCAGGCGATGTACCGGGAGTTGTTTGAAGAGGTTGGGTTAAGTCGTAAAGATGTACGAATCCTGGCTTCTACCCGGAACTGGTTGCGTTACAAATTGCCTAAACGTTTGGTGCGTTGGGACACAAAGCCGGTTTGTATCGGCCAGAAACAGAAGTGGTTTCTTCTGCAGTTGATAGGCAGTGATGCAGAAATCAATATGCAAACCAGTAGTACACCTGAGTTTGATGGTTGGCGATGGGTAAGTTACTGGTACCCGGTTCGTCAGGTGGTGTCGTTTAAGCGCGACGTGTACCGCCGGGTGATGAAAGAGTTTGCCAGCGTCACTATGTCGCTGGCAGAAACGGCACCTAAACCGCAAAGCGCGCCTGCTTATCGACGTAAAAGAGGTTAAGCCACGCACATTATGCTCACTCGGTTACGAGAAATCGTCGAGAAAGTCGCGAGTGCGCCACGTTTAAACGAGGCGCTGGATATTCTGGTCACAGATATCTGCCAGGCGATGGAAACAGAAGTCTGTTCGGTCTACCTGGCCGATAACGATCGACGATGCTACTACCTTATGGCCACTCGCGGGCTGAAAAAACCTCGCGGGCGTACCGTTGCGCTCGCCTTTGATGAAGGCCTTGTTGGCCTGGTTGGCCGCCTGGCCGAGCCTATCAACCTTGCCGATGCGCACAAGCACCCCAGCTTTAAATATATTCCGGCCGTTAAAGAGGATCGCTTCCGCGCGTTTCTTGGCGTGCCGATAATCCAGCGGCGCCAGCTGCTGGGCGTACTGGTGGTGCAGCAGCGCGAGCTGCGCCAGTTTGACGAAAGCGAAGAGTCGTTCCTCGTCACGCTGGCAACGCAGATGGCCGCCATTCTCTCGCAGTCACAGCTGACGGCGTTGTTTGGTCAGTATCGACAAACTCGTATTCGCGCGCTGCCAGCATCTTCCGGAGTCGCGATTGCCGAAGGCTGGATGGACATTAGCCTGCCGTTGATGGAGCAGGTCTATGAAGCCTCGACGCTGGATACCGCTTCTGAACGCGAACGTCTGACCGGCGCGCTGGAAGAAGCGGCTAACGAATTTCGTCGCTACAGCAAGCGCTATGCCGCCGGGGCGCAAAAAGAGACCTCGGCAATTTTTGACCTCTATTCACACCTGCTGTCTGATGCCCGACTGCGCCGCGAGCTTTTTGCGGAAGTCGATCAGGGCGCGGTGGCCGAATGGGCGGTGAAAAAGATCATTGAGAAGTTCGCCGAGCAGTTTGCCGCGCTGAGCGATGGCTACCTGAAAGAGCGTGCTGGCGACCTGCGTACGCTCGGCCAGCGCCTGCTGTTCCACCTTGATGACACCATCCAGGGCCCCAATACCTGGCCGGCCCGCATCGTGCTGGTGGCGGACGAACTCTCGGCGACAACGTTGGCAGAGGTTCCTCAGGACCGGCTGGCGGGTGTTGTTGTGCGCGACGGGGCGGCTAACTCCCACGCGGCAATCATGGTTCGTGCCTTAGGGATCCCAACGGTGATGGGCGCCGATATTCAGCCCTCGCTGCTTCACGGCCGCATGCTGGTGGTGGATGGTTACCGCGGTGAACTGCTGGTCGATCCTGAACCGGCGCTGTTGCAAGAATATCAGCGGCTGGTCAGTGAAGAGAACGAACTCAGCCGCCTGGCGGAAGACGATCTTGAACGGATCTCAGAGCTAAAAAGCGGGGAGCAGGTCAAGGTCATGCTGAATGCTGGCCTGAGCCTCGAGCATGAAGAGAAGCTCGGCAACTTTATCGACGGTATCGGCTTGTATCGCACCGAAATACCATTTATGTTGCAGAGCGGCTTCCCGTCGGAAGAGGAGCAGGTTGCCCAGTATCAGGGCATGCTGCAGATGTTTAATGAAAAACCGGTAACCCTGCGTACGCTGGATATTGGGGCCGATAAACAGCTGCCGTATATGCCGATCAGCGAAGAGAACCCGTGCCTTGGCTGGCGTGGGATCCGCATTACTCTCGATCAGCCGGAGATTTTTCTCATTCAGGTACGCGCCATGCTGCGTGCCAACGCCGCCACCGGCAACCTGAGTATTTTGCTGCCGATGGTGACCAGCCTGGATGAGGTGGATGAAGCGCGACGGCTGATCGATCGCGCCAGTCGCGAAGTGGAAGAGATGATTGGCTATGCCATCCCGCGTCCGCGTCTTGGGGTGATGCTGGAAGTCCCGTCGATGGTCTTTATGCTGCCGCATCTGGCTAGCCGCGTCGATTTTATCTCAGTCGGTACCAATGACCTGACCCAGTACATCCTGGCGGTCGATCGCAACAATACCCGGGTTGCCAGTCTGTACGATAGCCTGCATCCTGCGGTACTGCGGGCGCTGTCGATGATTGCACATGATGCCGAACGTTTCGGTATCGACCTGCGGTTGTGCGGTGAAATGGCGGGCGACCCGATGTGCGTGACGATTCTGATTGGTCTCGGCTATCGCCATCTCTCGATGAACGGCCGTTCGGTGGCAAGGGTAAAATATCTGCTGCGCCGAATCGATCTCGAGGAAGCGCAAGAACTGTCGCGTCGTAGTCTTGAAGCGCAGATGACGACGGAAGTCCGTCATCAGGTGGCGGCCTTTATGGAGCGCCGTGGCTTAGGCGGTCTGATCCGCGGCGGCCGGTAGCCTTACTTCCGGGTAAGGCATTGACGCCGCAACCCGGGAGAACCTCACCGATTGAATCGTCTGCAGCACGATGGTCGTTAGCATCCGTATACATATCTTTTACAACAACGGCACGGCCAGTGAATTAACCTTATGTTATTATTCGCCCCCTTGGAGCACCCGCATAGCTCGGGCGTGTATGATGACCGCTGTCCACTTTCGGCGGAATAACAAGTCTTTATGGTGACAGATGAATAGTGGCTACCTGCATTTTCCGGAGTTTGATCCGGTAATATTTTCCGTTGGGCCGGTTGCCCTCCATTGGTACGGCATGATGTATCTGGTCGGGTTTGTTTTTGCGATGTGGCTGGCCACCCGTCGGGCTAATCGTCCGGGCAGCGGCTGGACCAAAAACGAAGTCGAAAACCTGCTGTATGCCGGATTCCTTGGCGTCTTCCTCGGCGGTCGTATCGGTTACGTTCTGTTCTATAACCTGCCGGTCTTCCTGCAGGATCCGCTGTATCTGTTCCGCGTCTGGGATGGCGGGATGTCGTTCCACGGTGGCCTGATTGGCGTCATCCTGGTGATGATTATTTTTGCCAAACGCACCAAACGCACCTTCTTCCAGGTATCCGATTTTATCGCGCCGCTGATCCCGTTTGGCCTTGGCGCCGGACGACTGGGCAACTTTATCAACGGCGAACTGTGGGGCCGCGTTGACCCGAGCTTCCACTATACGATGATTTTCCCTGGCTCACGGGCGGAAGATCTGGCGCTGTTGCCATCACATCCGGAATGGCAATCGCTGTTTGATACCTATGGCGCGCTGCCGCGTCACGCTTCACAGCTGTACGAGCTGGCACTGGAAGGGATTGTGCTGTTCCTGATCCTGAACCTGTTTATCCGCAAACCGCGCCCAATCGGCTCGGTCTCGGGCCTGTTCCTGATTGGCTACGGCCTGTTCCGCATTATCGTGGAATTCTTCCGTCAGCCGGATCAGCAGTTCACTGGTGAGTGGGTGCAGTACATCAGCATGGGCCAGATTCTTTCCATTCCAATGGTGCTTGCGGGCATCATTATGATGATCTGGGCTTACCGCCGCCGTCCGCAGCAACAAACTTCTTGAGGAACCATGAAACAGTATCTTGATTTGATGCAGAAAGTGCTTACAGAAGGCACGCAAAAAAATGACCGCACCGGTACCGGCACGATCTCTATTTTCGGCCATCAGATGCGTTTTAACCTGCAGGAAGGTTTCCCGCTGGTGACGACCAAACGCTGTCATTTACGCTCCATCATCCATGAGCTGCTGTGGTTCCTCCAGGGCGACACCAACGTCGCGTATCTGCATGAGAACAACGTCAGCATCTGGGACGAATGGGCCGATGAAAATGGTGATTTGGGGCCGGTTTACGGCAAACAGTGGCGCTCCTGGCCTGCGCCAGACGGCCGCCATATTGACCAGATCAGCACCGTGATGGACCAGCTGAAAAACGACCCGGATTCGCGTCGTATCATCGTTTCTGCCTGGAACGTTGGCGAACTGGACAAGATGGCGTTGGCGCCGTGTCATGCGTTCTTCCAGTTCTATGTCGCGGACGGAAAACTCTCCTGCCAGCTCTACCAGCGTTCATGTGATGTGTTCCTCGGCCTGCCGTTTAACATCGCCAGCTATGCGTTGCTGGTGCATATGGTGGCCCAGCAGTGCGATCTGGAAGTGGGTGATTTTGTCTGGACCGGCGGGGATACCCACCTGTACAGCAACCACCTCGAGCAGACGGATCTGCAGCTGAGCCGCGAGCCTCGTGCACTGCCGAAGCTGGTTATCAAGCGTAAGCCGGCGTCGATTTTCGACTACCGCTTTGAAGACTTTGAGATCGAAGGCTACGACCCGCATCCGGGAATTAAAGCGCCGGTGGCGATTTAATTTACGCCGAATTCGACGTGACAAGAAACAACAACCGGTGCCAGTGGCGCCGGTTTTTTTGTGCCATGAATAACCCTTCCAGATTTTGCGCAACGCGTTGCAAATGTTGATTCCTGCTTCGGCATGCCACGCGAATCGCGCTTTTCCCTGTCGCTCCGCTATCGTAACTTCTCCATACTCGCGCTATGAACAGACAGCGCGGTTATACCCTCATTGAAACGCTCATAACGCTGGCTCTGATGTTAATCCTCAGCGCTGGCGCGCTGTACGGTTGGCAGAGCTGGCAGCAGCAACAGCGGTTATGGCAAACGGCTAATCAGGTGCGCGATTACCTGGTGCTGCTGCGCGATGATGCCAACTGGCATAACCGCAACCGCCTGCTGAGCGTAGTCCAGCACGCCGATGGCTGGTGCCTGAGCGCCCTGGAGGCTCCCGCGAATTGCGCACCAGCCACCCCGTTTACATTACTGCCGCGCTGGCCTGAAGTATCGCTCAGCCATATCACGCCGGGCCTTGGCTTTTATGGGTTACGCAATAGCGCCTGGGCTGGTCACATCCGGCTGCAAAGCGCTGGCGGAAGCTGGAACATTATTGTCTCCAACTGGGGGCGCATTCGTTTGTGCCGCAATGAGGAGACATCATCATGCCTGTGATCTCCCGTGGGTTTTCACTGGCTGAGACGCTCATCGCCATGGCCATCAGCGCCATTTTACTGACCGGTGCCTCGCGTTTTTTACCTGCGCTGCAACGGCAGGTACTGCGCCAGACGCAGCAGCAGTCGCTGGATGACGAACTGTGGCAGCGCCTTTATACGGTAGCCAAACATCTGCAACGGGCAGGGTATTGCCGTGGGAAGTGCGTGGGGGAGCCACTGCTGATCGCCAGCAACGGCCACTGCATCATCGTCCGCTGGGACAGCAATAGCAACGGCGTATGGGATATCTCGCCGGAGGCAACCTCCGATGCCACGGGCTTTCGCCTGAGCAACGGCGCGTTAGAAACCCGGCGCGGGGTGACCAGCTGTTCTGGCGGCGGTTGGGAAAAAATGACCAATCCCGCGGCAATTAACGTGACGCAATTTCAGGTGACCCGCCAGGAGATTACCGGCTTTGCGCCAGAGCTTATCGTGACCCTGGCCGCACACTCGACCGCGGATCCACGAATGACCGCCCATGCGGAATACCGCGTGACGGGATATAACCTATGAGCCGCCAGCAGGGGTTCTCGTCACTGCTGATGGTGCTTTTGCTACTGGTACTCGGTAGTACTTTGCTACAAGGGCTGAATCAGCGTCAGCGGGCATTACTGGCGCAAACTGCCGAAGAAACCCGGGCCATCCGGGAAACCGCCGGGGCGCACTCCGCTCTGCAGTGGGGAAAAGCGCAGTCATGGTCGATAGATAACCCCGAGGCCTGTCTGCACGCCGGCAATGATGACTGGCGCGCCTGTTTGCGTATCTTTAGCGATGCCTCCGTGCTGCTGATAGCCAGCGGCGGCAGCATCTTGTTATGGCAATCCGGGTGGGTTGAAAAGGGCGTGGTGCGGTTTTCACCCCACGGCTGGAGCGACTTTTGCCCGCTGACGGAGGTTGAGTTATGCCAAATGCCCTGAGCCGGGAGAACGGTTTTAGCCTGCCGGAAACGCTGTTGGCGATGGTGCTGTTGATGATGGTGGTGACCGCACTTGGCGGCTATCAGCGTGGGTTAGCCAACGGTTTTATTCAATTAAATCAGTATCGTCAGCTGTGGCGTGATGCGTGGCGCTACGGTCAACTGAACCCTCCCGCCATCTCGGAGGGCAGGCCAGTCAGCCGTTTGCAGACATCGGCGTCAAGATGTGTCAGCATCACGGTAACGATCACCATGCCCGTTGAAAAACGGGTGCAGATGACCCGGCTGCATTGCCCGGTAAGTCAGTAGTCAGGAGCGAATATGTTAAGGGTGTACCATTCAAACCGTCTGGATGTTCTTGAAGCGTTGATGGAGTTTATCGTCGAGCGCCAGCGGCTGGACGACCCTTTCAAACCGGAGATGGTTCTGGTGCAAAGTACCGGTATGGCGCAGTGGCTCCAGATGACCCTGGCAAAGCGATTTGGCATTGCGGCCAATATCGAATTTCCACTGCCAGCCAGCTTTATCTGGGACATGTTTGTTCGCGTACTGGCGGATATCCCCGGTGAAAGCGCTTTTAACAAACAGAGCATGAGCTGGAAACTCATGACCCTGCTGCCGCAGCGCCTCGACGATGACGCCTTTACGCTGCTGCGCCACTATCTGAGCGACGACAGCGATAAGCGCAAGCTGTTCCAGCTTGCCTCGAGGGTGGCTGACCTCTATGACCAGTATCTGGTCTATCGCCCGGAATGGCTGATGCGCTGGGAGGCTGACGAACGGGTTGATGGCCTTGGCGACGCGCAGCAGTGGCAGGCGCCGCTGTGGAAAGCGCTGGTCGAACACACCGCCGAACTGGGACAAGAGTCCTGGCACCGTGCGAATTTGTACCAGCGTTTTATCAGCGCCCTGGAAGCGGCAGATGAACCGCCGGTCGGGCTGCCTTCACGGGTGTTTATCTGTGGTATTTCGGCGCTGCCGCCGGTCTATCTGCAGGCGCTACAGGCGCTGGGCAAGCACGTGGATGTCTACGTGTTGTTCACCAACCCTTGTCGCTACTACTGGGGCGATATTAAAGACCCGGCTTTTCTGGCGAAACTGATGTCGCGCCAGCGCCGTCATCACCGCGAATCACGGGAGCTGCCGCTGTTCCGCGATGCCGAACAGGCGCCGGGGTTGTTTAACGACGCCGGGGAACAGGATGTCGGCAACCCGCTGTTGGCCTCCTGGGGCAAGCTGGGCCGGGACTATATCTATCTGTTGGCCGGGCTGGAACGCTATGAAGAGCTGGATGCCTTCGTCGATATCACGCCTGATAATCTGCTGCACAATGTACAGGCCGATATTCTCGATCTGCGCAATGCGGCGGTGGCCGGGCGTAACGCCGAAGAGTTTGCCCGCAGTGACAGCAAGCGCATGCTTGCCCAGGACGATCGTAGTTTGACTATTCAGGTGTGCCATAGCCCGCAGCGCGAAGTCGAAGTCCTGCACGACCGGCTGCTGGCGATGCTCGAAGAGGATCCCACCCTGACGCCGCGCGATATTATCGTGATGGTGGCGGATATCGACAGTTACAGCCCCTACATTCAGGCGGTATTCGGCAGCGCCAGCGGCGAACGCTGGCTGCCGTGGGCGATTTCCGACCGCCGCGCCCGTGAATCGCACCCGGCGCTGCAGGCGTTTATCACGCTGCTGTCGCTACCCGACAGCCGCTTTGCCAGTGAAGATGTCCTGGCTCTGCTGGATGTACCGGTCCTTGCCGCCCGCTTCAGCATTGACGAAGCGGGGCTACGCTACCTGCGTCAGTGGGTTAACGAGTCCGGCGTACGCTGGGGAATGGACGACGATAACGTGCGTGAGCTGGATCTGCCCGCCACCGGGCAACATACCTGGCGTTTTGGTCTGACGCGTATGCTGCTGGGCTATGCGATGGATAGCAGTCAGGGTGAGTGGCAATCGGTATTACCGTATGACGAATCCAGCGGGCTGATTGCCGAACTGGTCGGCAATCTGGCTTCACTGCTGATGAGGCTCAACCAGTGGCGCCACACGCTGGCGCAGGAGCGCCCGCTGGCCGAATGGCTACCGCTGTGTCGCGAACTGCTGGACGACTTTTTCCTGCCTGATAGCGACACGGAAGCCGCGCTGGCGCTGATCGAGCAGCAGTGGCAGGCGGTCATTAGCGAAGGCGTTCAGGCGCAATATGCGCAGAGCGTTCCCTTGTCATTACTTCGTGATGAGCTGGCCCAGCGCCTGGACCAACAGCGCATCAGCCAGCGTTTCCTCGCCGGACCGGTCAACATCTGCACCCTGATGCCGATGCGTTCGATCCCGTTCAAAGTGGTATGCCTGCTGGGAATGAACGACGGCATCTACCCGCGCACGCTGGCACCGCTGGGCTTCGATTTAATGAGCCAGAAACCGCAACGCGGTGACCGCAGCCGTCGCGATGACGACCGCTATCTGTTCCTCGAGGCCCTGATGTCTGCCGAACAGACCTTATATATCAGCTATATTGGCCGCTCGATTCAGGACAATAGCGAACGTTATCCGTCGGTGCTGGTACAGGAGCTGGCGGACTATATTGGCCAGAGTCACTGCCTGGAAGGTGATGAAGCGCTGGATTGCGACGCCAGCGAGCGGCGGGTCAAAGCGCACATCACCCATCTGCATACCCGGATGCCCTTCGATGCGGCCAATTTCCTCGACGATGAACATCGAAGCTACGCCCGGGAATGGCTGGCGGCCGCCAGCCAGCAAGGCGAGGCGCACAGTGATTTTATCCAGCCGCTGCCGGTGCCGCCCATTGACATCCTGCCGTTTGAACAGCTGTTGCGCTTCTGGCAGCACCCGGTCCGGGCCTTTTTCCAGCAACGCCTGCGGGTTAACTTCCGCTCTGAAGAGAGCGATATCCCCGATGACGAACCCTTTACCCTGGAAGGGCTTAGCCGTTATCAGCTGAATCAACAGCTGCTGAATACCTTGATTGAGCAACAGGATGCCGCAACGATGTATCGTCGTTTCCGGGCTGCGGGCGAGCTACCTTTCGGTGCTTTTGGCGAACTGGCCTGGGAGACGCAACGTCAGGAGATGCAAAACCTTGCGGAGCGGGTTATTGCCAGCCGCCAGCCAGGGCAGAGCGTGGAAATCGATCTGCAATGTCACGGCGTTAACATTACGGGCTGGCTGCAGCAGGTACAATCGGACGGCCTGTTACGCTGGCGGCCTTCGCTGCTGAGCGTGGCGCAGGGGATGCAACTTTGGCTGGAACACCTTGTCTACTGTGCTGGTGGCGGAACCGGCGAAAGTCGGCTGTTGGTGCGAAAAGAAGGCGAGTGGCGTTTCCCACCGCTGGCGCAAGAACAGGCAAAAGCATATCTTGATGAACTGGTAGCGGGTTACCTGCAAGGCATGTCCAGACCGCTCCTGCTGCTGCCTGAAAGCGGCGGCGCATGGCTAAAAGTCTGTTATGACGCTGAAAAGGATGTCATGTTAACGGACGAAGAGACACAACAAAAAGCGCGGAGTAAATTTCTGCAGGTCTATGAAGGCAATATGGTGGTCAGTGGTGAAGGTACGGATGTCTGGTACCAACGCCTGTGGCGTACCCTTGAACCGGAATACTATGACGAGATTATTACCCAAACACAGCGCTACCTGTTGCCGATATTTCGTTTCCATCAGTCCGAATAAATTGTAATAGTATAAAAATTGCGCAGATTAAGGTGTTCAATTATCATGCGCAACCAATCACGGACTGATGTGCACCGCGCCGATGCAACCGGCGCAAGTTTGTTAATGATGAGGTTCGTGAATGCCCCGCAGTGTATGGTTCAAGGTTATTTTAGTGCTGGCGGCCCTTTGGGCGCCGTTAAGTCAGGCAGATACCGGATGGCAACCGATTCAGGACACTATCCGTAAAAGTGAAAAAGATCCCCGGCAGTATCAGGCAATTCGTCTGGATAATGGCATGGTGGTTCTGCTGGTTTCCGACCCGCAGGCGGTGAAATCGCTGTCTGCGCTGGTGGTGCCCGTGGGATCGTTGCAGGATCCCGTCGAACATCAAGGGCTGGCGCATTTTCTCGAGCACATGACGCTGATGGGCTCGCAAAAATACCCGCAGCCCGACAGCCTCGCGGAATTCCTCAAAATGCACGGCGGCAGTCATAACGCCAGTACCGCGCCTTATCGCACCGCGTTCTATCTTGAAGTCGAGAACGATGCGCTGGATGGTGCGGTCGATCGTCTGGCGGATGCCATCGCGGCGCCGCTGCTGGATAAAAAATATGCCGACCGTGAGCGCAACGCCGTCAATGCCGAGCTGACCATGGCGCGGACCCGGGACGGGATGCGTATGGCACAGGTCAGTGCCGAAACCATTAACCCGGCTCACCCGGCATCACATTTTTCCGGTGGTAACCTCGACACGCTCAGCGACAAGCCCGGCAAACCGGTGCTCGACGCCCTGCATGCTTTCCGCGATAGCTGGTACTCCGCAAATCTGATGAAAGCGGTGATTTACAGCAATAAACCGCTGCCGGAGCTGGCGAGTATCGCGGCTAATACCTATGGCCGGGTTCCCAACCACAATATCAGCAAACCGGAGATCACCGTGCCGGTGGTGACCGATGCGCAAAAGGGCATCATCATCCACTACGTCCCGGCGATGCCGCGTAAAGTGCTGCGCATTGAATTCCGTATTGATAACAATAGCGACCAGTTCCGCAGCAAAACCGACGAGCTGGTGACCTACATGATAGGTAACCGCAGCCCGGGGACGTTATCCGACTGGCTGCAGCAGCAAGGCCTGGTGGAAGGCATTCGCGCAGACTCTGACCCGGCGGTAAATGGCAACAGCGGCGTACTGGCGATTTCCGCGACCCTGACAGATAAAGGCCTGGCGAACCGCGATGAAGTTGCTGCGGCGATCTTCAGCTACCTTAACCTGTTGCGTAGCCAGGGCATCGACAAACGCTATTTCGATGAGCTGTCCCACGTTCTGGCGCTCGATTTTCGCTATCCCTCGATCAACCGCGATATGGACTACGTTGAATGGCTGGCGGATACCATGATCCGCGTGCCGGTAGAGCATACGCTGGACGTGGTGAATATTGCCGACCAGTACGATCCGCAGGCGATTAAAGACCGGCTGGCGATGATGACGCCGCAAAACGCGCGCGTCTGGTATATCAGCCCGCAAGAACCGCATAACAAAACCGCTTATTTTGTGAATGCGCCCTATCAGGTCGACAAGATTGGCACCCAGACCTTTAGCGACTGGCAGCAGAAGGCGAGCGCTATCGGTCTGAAACTGCCGGTGCTGAACCCCTATATTCCTGACGATTTTACGCTGATCAAAAGCGACAAAGCCTACCCGCATCCGCAGCTGATCGTGGATGAGCCGACGCTGCGCGTGGTCTACGCGCCAAGCCAGTACTTCGCCAGTGAGCCGAAGGCCGATGTCTCGTTGGTGCTGCGCAACCCGCAGGCCATGGATAGCGCCCGCAGCCAGGTGATGTTTGCCCTGAATGATTATCTGGCGGGTATCGCACTCGACCAGCTCAGTAATCAGGCGGCGGTCGGGGGAATCAGCTTCTCTACCGGCGCCAATAACGGGTTAATGGTCAACGCCAATGGCTACACCCAGCGCCTGCCGCAGCTGTTTACCGCGCTGCTGGATGGCTATTTCAGCTACACGCCGACCGAAGAACAGCTGGCGCAGGCTAAGTCCTGGTACGCCCAGATGATGGACTCGGCGGAGAAAGGGAAAGCGTACGACCTGGCGATTATGCCGGTGCAGATGCTGTCTCAGGTGCCTTATTTCCAGCGGGAAGAACGCCGTGGGCTGCTGCCGTCGATCACTCTGAAAGAGGTCCTGGCCTACCGGGACAACCTGAAAGCCAAAGGGCGACCGGAGCTGATGGTCATCGGTAATCTCAGCGCCGAGCAGTCCACCGCGATGGCGCGCCAGATCCAGCAACAGCTGGGGGCCGATGGTAACGAGTGGTGCCGGAACAAAGATGTGCTGATTAACAGCCAACAGCTGGCGATTTTTGAAAAAGCCGGTAACAGCACCGACTCGGCGCTGGCCGCGGTCTTTGCGCCACCTGACGCCGATGAGTACAGCAGCTCCGCCGCCAGCTCCCTGCTCGGGCAGATTATCCAGCCGTGGTTCTATACCCAACTGCGTACCGAAGAGCAGCTTGGCTACGCGGTCTTTGCCTTCCCGATGAACATCGGCCGCCAGTGGGGGATGGGCTTCCTGCTGCAAAGCAGCGATAAACAGCCGGCGTTCCTCTGGCAGCGCTTTAAGGCCTTTTTCCCTACGGCTGAAGCCAAACTGCGGGCCATGAGCCCGGCAGAGTTTGCGCAAATCCAGCAGGCGGTGATTGGCCAGATGACCCAGGCGCCGCAAACTCTCGGCGGGGAGGCTTCGCAGCTGAGCAAAGATTTCGATCGCGGTAATATGCGTTTTGATTCACGTGATAAAGTAGTGGCTCAGATAAAACTGCTGACGCCGCAAAAACTTGCCGACTTCTTCCATCAGACGGTGGTGGATCCGCAAGGCATGGCGATATTGTCCCAGGTCTCCGGCAGCCAGAATGGCAAGACCGATTACGTCCACCCTGAGGGGGGCAAAGTCTGGGAAAACGTCAGCGCATTGCAGAAATCCTTACCCCTGATGCGAGAGAACGAATGACCGAAACCGCCGAGCCTCTGAATCCTCTGCGCTTGCCCTTAACGGGCGAGCGCCTGATAGAAGCCTCTGCGGGCACCGGAAAAACCTTTACCATCGCCGCACTCTACTTGCGGCTGTTGCTGGGACTCGGCGGTGAATCCGCCTTTCCCAGGGCGGTCAGCGTGGAAGAGCTGCTGGTGGTGACCTTCACCGAGGCGGCCACCGAAGAACTGCGTGGCCGTATCCGCAGCAATATCCATGACCTGCGCATTGCCTGCCTGCGTGAAAGCACGACCGATCCCCTGTATGCCGCGCTGCTGGCTGAAATCCCGGATAAAACGCAGGCGGCGAACACGCTGCTGCTGGCAGAACGGCAGATGGACGAAGCGGCGGTGTTCACCATTCACGGCTTCTGCCAACGGATGCTGAGCCTGAACGCCTTTGAGTCAGGCATGCTGTTCGAACAGCAGCTGATCGAAGATGAATCCCGGCTGCGCTACCAGGCCTGCGCCGACTTCTGGCGCCGCCACTGTTACCCGCTGCCGCGCGACATTGCCGCGGTGATCCACGAAGCGTGGAAAGGCCCGCGCGATCTGTTGAAATCTCTCGACCGCTGGTTACAGGGCGAAGCCCCGCAGCTCAAATCCCCACCCGCGCCCGAAGAGACGCTGGCTGAACGTCATCAGCAAATCATCACCCGCATCAATGCGCTGAAAGCGCAGTGGCGCGAGCAGGTTGGCGAGATCGACGGCGTACTGGAGAGTTCCGGTATTGACCGGCGCAAGTTTAATCGTGGCAATCAGGGTAAATGGATCGACAAGATCAACGTCTGGGCCCAGGAGGAGACGCTAAGCTATCTGCTGCCCGACGCGCTGGAGAAATTCTCTCAGCCCTTCCTGTATGAACGCACCAAGGCCGGCGGTGAGCCGCCGGTGCATCCGCTGTTCAGCGCGGTGGAACAGTTGCTGTCCTCTCCGCTGACGTTGACGGATTTGGTGATTGCCAGGGCGATGGTGGAAATCCGCGACGCCGTGGCTCGGGAAAAACGTCGCCGCGGCGAGCTGGGTTTTGACGACATGCTCAGCCGGCTGGATGATGCGCTGCATAGCGAAAGTGGAGACGCGCTGGCCAGCGCTATCCGCCAGCGTTTCCCGGTAGCGATGATCGATGAATTCCAGGATACCGATCCGCAGCAGTATCGCATTTTCCGCCGCATCTGGCGGCACCAGCCGGAGACGGCACTGCTGTTGATCGGCGATCCCAAACAGGCCATCTATGCCTTCCGTGGGGCGGATATTTTCACCTATATGAAAGCCCGTGGTGACGTTGCGGCTCACTATACGCTGGATACCAACTGGCGTTCAGCCCCAGGGATGGTGGACAGCGTTAACCGCCTGTTTGGCCTCAGCGACAACCCTTTTATGTTCCGGGAAATCCCCTTTTTGCCGGTCAAAGCGGCCGGGAAGAATCACGGATTGCGGTTTACCGTGGATAACGCCGCGGTGCCGGCGATGAACATCTGGCTGATGCCGGGGGAGGCCGTCGGGGCAGGCGAGTATCAGGCGTATATGGCGCAACTGTGCGCGGCGCAAATTCGTGACTGGTTAAGCGCCGGTCAGCAGGGAAGTGCGCTGCTCTGGCGCGGCGAAGATGCCCGGCCGGTCCAGGCCTCGGATATGACAGTGCTGGTGCGTAACCGTCAGGAAGCCTCGTTGATCCGGGACGCCTTGCGGGCGCTGGCGATCCCGTCGGTATACCTCTCTAACCGCGACAGCGTGTTTGAAACCCCGGAAGCGCAGGAGATATTGTGGATCCTGCAGGCGGTGCTGGCCCCGGAGCGCGAAAATACGCTGCGTAGCGCGCTGGCGACATCGGTATTTGGCCTGAACGCGCTGGATATTGAAAGCCTTAATCAGGACGAACGCGCATGGGATGCGCTGGTTGAGGAGTTCAGCGAGTATCGACAAATCTGGCGCCAGCGTGGCGTCATGCCGATGCTGCGGGCGCTCATGAGCGCGCGGAACATTGCGGAAAACCTGCTGGTGACGGTCGGCGGCGAGCGCCGGTTAACGGATATTCTGCATATCAGCGAACTGCTTCAGGAAGCGGCCAGCCAACTGGAGAGCGAACATGCGCTGGTCCGTTGGTTGACGCAGCATATCACCGAGCCGGACAGCAATGCCTCAAGCCAGCAGATGCGCCTGGAAAGCGACAAGCACCTGGTGCAAATCGTCACCGTGCATAAATCGAAAGGTCTGGAATACCCGTTGGTCTGGCTGCCGTTTATCGCGCGTTTCCGTAAGCAGGATCAGGCGTTTTATCACGACCGTGACTCCTTTGCCGCGGTACTTGATCTCGACGAGAACGAAGGCAGCCTGGAGCTGGCGGAAGCGGAGCGCCTGGCGGAAGACTTACGTCTGCTGTACGTCGCGCTGACCCGTGCGGTCTGGCATTGCAGTCTCGGTGTCGCGCCGCTCAGTACCCGCCGCAGCGACAAACCTGGCGCCAGTGATTTTCACCAAAGCGCCCTGGGACGCCTGTTGCAGGGCGGTGAAGCGATGGATGCCGCCGGGCTGACGGCGCGTCTGCAGGCCTTATGCTGCGAAGATATTGCGCTGCAAACCCCTGCGGCGCTGGACCCGACGCCCTGGCAGGCGCCGCAGGAGTCGTTGCCACCGCTGTCAGCGAGATTCCTGACGCGGCAGGTGACGGACGACTGGCGCGTCACCAGCTATTCCGGGTTACAGCAGCATGGCCATAGCCAGGCCCAGGATCTGCTGCCTCGTCTTGACGTCGATGCCGCTGGCGTCGGTGATGTGGCCGAAGATCCACAGCTCACTCCGCATCAGTTCCCACGTGGCGCATCGCCGGGAACCTTCCTGCACAGCCTGTTTGAAAACCTCGATTTTACCCAGACAGTGCCGGCCGAGTGGATGGCAGCACAACTGCAGTCCGGCGGTTTCGGCGAGCAGTGGACGCCGGTCCTGACCCAGTGGCTGGACGACGTTCTGCGTACGCCGTTGCCGGGTGCCGGTATTGCGCTAAATCAGCTTAGCGCGGGCGATAAACAGGTGGAGATGGCATTCTACTTGCCAATTGAACAGCCGCTGGACCCACAGCGGCTGGATGCCTTGATTCGCCGCTACGATCCCCTCTCCGTCGATTGCCCACCGCTGGATTTCCGCCAGGTTCGCGGCATGTTAAAAGGCTTTATTGACCTCGTGTTCCGCCATAACGGCCGCTACTACCTGCTGGATTACAAATCGAACTGGCTGGGACCCGACCGCGAGGCCTACACCCGCCAGGCGATGGAGCAGGCCATGCGCGGGCATCGCTACGATTTGCAGTACCAGCTTTATAGCCTGGCGCTGCACCGCTATTTGCGACACCGCATCGCTGACTACCAATATGAACACCATTTCGGCGGCGTGATTTATCTCTTTTTACGCGGCATGGATGGCGAGGGCGGCGAGCAGGGGATTTTTACCACCCGTCCCGTTCAGCCGCTGATTGACGGCCTGGATGCGCTGTTTGCCGGAGACGATCAGGAGAGCATGTCATGACAATGGATGAACTGTTGCTGGAGGCGGCGAATCAGCGGGTGTTACGCCCGCTAGACGTACAGTTTGCGCTGATGGTGGCGCATGATGCGCATCCGGCGGTGAAACTGGCGGCCGCGGTGCTGAGCCGCGATGCCGGAGAAGGCCATGTTTGTCTGCCAGTGTCGCGCTTGCGCTCAGCGGAATTTCTGAGTGGTAAAGCCAGCGAGATGCGCGAACAACTGCTGGCGCTGGCGGGATCGCCGGATGACTGGTCGGCGCTGCTGCTGGCATCGCCTGCGGTTAGCGTCGGCGATCGCCCAACGCCGATGATCCTCTGCGGTGAACGGCTCTACCTTAACCGCATGTGGCGAAATGAGCTGACCGTGGCCCATTTCTTTACCGATGCGAACCAGGTTATCGAAGTGGACGATGGCCAACTTGCCGCCACACTGGATGCTCTGTTCCCGACAAGCGATGAGATCGACTGGCAAAAAGTCGCCGCCGCGGTTGCATTGACCCGTCGTATTTCAGTGATCTCCGGTGGCCCCGGCACCGGGAAAACCACGACCGTCGCCAGGTTGCTGGCGGCGTTGATTCAGACCACTCGCCAGCCCCGTTGTCGTATCCGTCTGGCGGCCCCGACCGGGAAAGCCGCCGCCAGATTAACCGAATCGCTGGGGGAAGCGCTGCGTCGTCTCCCGCTGAGCGATGAACAAAAAGCGCTGCTGCCCAGCGAGGCCAGTACGCTGCACCGTCTGCTGGGCGCCCAGCCTGGCAGCCAGCGTCTGCGTTATCACGCCGGTAACCCGTTGCATCTGGACGTGCTGGTCGTGGATGAGGCCTCAATGATTGACCTGCCGATGATGGCGCGGCTGATTGACGCGTTGCCGGAACACGGGCGGGTTATTTTCCTCGGCGACCGCGATCAGCTGGCGTCGGTAGAGGCCGGGGCGGTGCTGGGCGATATTTGTGCCTGGGTGAATGCCGGCTATACCCCCGGGCGTGCGGCGCAGCTGACGAAACTGACCGGCTATCCGCTGCCTGCCGGCGAAGGTGAGGTTGCCGGTGCGCTGCGCGACAGCCTGTGCCTGCTGCAAAAAAGCTATCGTTTTGGTCGTCATTCCGGGATCGGCAACCTGGCGCGTGCGGTGAATAATGGCGATCGTCAGGGGGTCAGGGCGACGTTACGTCAGCCGTTTGACGATATCGTTTTGCATCCGCTGAGCACCACCGAGGAGTACTCTGCGATGCTCGCCCAGTCTCAGGATGGGTATAGCCGCTATTTACAGCTGCTGCGTGAACGGGCGGAGCCCGAAGCGCTGCTCGCCGCTTTCGCGGAGTTCCAGCTGCTGTGCGCTCTGCGTGATGGCCCATATGGCGTCAGCGGCGTCAATGAACAGCTAGAGCAACGGCTAAACCGCAATCGGGCGATTTCGTTGCCGCGCCATTCGCGTTGGTACGAAGGACGCCCGGTGATGAT
This sequence comes from Klebsiella sp. R390, assembly GCF_051131745.1. Taxonomy (NCBI): domain Bacteria; kingdom Pseudomonadati; phylum Pseudomonadota; class Gammaproteobacteria; order Enterobacterales; family Enterobacteriaceae; genus Klebsiella; species Klebsiella sp. R390. The sequence goes on from NZ_CP180445.1 coordinate 3,675,115, forward strand.
TTCGCGCAACGACAGTGCATTGGGGCTGTTTAATGGTGATATCGGCATTGCGCTGGAACGAGGGGAAGGGCTGCGGGTCTGGTTCCCGATGCCGGATGGCAGTATCAAGTCGGTACAGCCGAGCCGTTTGCCAGAGCATGACACCGCGTGGGCGATGACGGTGCATAAATCACAAGGTTCAGAGTTTGATCATGCGGCACTGATTCTGCCGGCGAAGAGCGTCCCGCTGGTGACCCGTGAGCTGGTCTATACCGCGATCACCCGCGCAAAACAGCGTTTATCGATGTATGCCGACGAGCAGGTACTGCTCCAGGCCATCGTTGCCCGCACCGAGCGGCGCAGCGGGCTGGCGGATATTTTCGCCAGTCATCAATAGACGCGGCGGGCGACGGACGGCAGCAGCCCGGATAAGGCGTTTACGCCGCTATCCGGGCTGGTCGCTTTAGCCGAGGTCGGCCATCATCACTTTTGAACGGCGCTGATAGTTGTACATCTCTTTCTTACTTTCCGGCAGCAGGTCGATATCCACTGGCGTGAAGCCGCGCTCCTGGAACCAGTGAATGCTGCGGGTGGTGAGAACAAACAGTTTGCTCAGCCCCATCTGCTTCGCCTGGGTGGCAATCCGGTTTAGCAGCACTTCACCGCGGGATGAACTGCGGTAATCCGGATGCACCGCCACGCAGGCCATTTCACCGATTTTCTCTTCCGGGAACGGATAAAGTGCGGCACAGGCAATGGTGGTGTTATCGCGCTGAATAATGGTGAACTTATCGATCTCCATTTCCAGCTGCTCGCGGGAGCGGCGCACCAGAATCCCCTGTTGCTCCAGCGGGCTAATCAGTTCGAGGATCCCGCCGATATCGTTAATGGTGGCGCGGCGAATCTGCTCCGCACTCTCCATCACGATCTGGGTCCCGATGCCGTCGCGTGAGAACAGTTCCTGCAACAGTGCGCCATCTTCCTGATAGCTGATCAGGTGGCAGCGACGGACGCCGCTACGACAGGCTTTCACTGCGCCACGCAGAAAACGCACCGTGCCGGAGTTGTAATCTTCTTCCGCTTCCAGCTCTTCCACCCGAACCTGGGCTTCGTTTGGGAAGAGCTCGGGAACAATCTCGCCATCCTGGTTGTAAACGCCTTGAGAGGAGCAGAAACCAATCATTTTTTCGGCTTTCAGCTTAATCGCCAGTTGGGTGGCGATCTCTTCCGAGGTCAGATTGAAGCTTTCGCCGGTCACCGAAACGGCAACCGGTCCCATCAGGACGATGGCGCCGTTATCCAACTGGCGATGGATAGCTTCTTCATCGATGCGGCGGATGCGCCCGCTATGGCAATAATCAACGCCGTCATCAACGCCCAGCGGCTGGGCGATAATAAAGTTGCCGCTGACCACGTTAATATGGGCGCCCTGTAACGGGGTATTGTTCAGGCTCATCGACAGGCGCGCGGTAATTTCCAGCTGCAGCATACCGGCAGCCTGCTTCACCAGTTCGAGGGTTTTGGCGTCGGTTACGCGAGTCTGTTTATGGTAGACCGGTTCGTGACGGTGCTCCGACAGGTTAGCGTCAATCTGCGGACGGGCGCCATAGACCACAACCAGGCGGATGCCCAGGCTGTGTAACAGACCAATATCATTGACTATGCTGGAGAAATTTTCATGCTCAATCGCTTCACCGCCAAGCATGATGACAAACGTTTTTCCCCGATGGGCGTTAATATAGGGGACTGAATGGCGGAATCCTTCTACCAGTTCGGTGCGACGTTCCTTCACCATGACAAACCCTCAATGCATGATTATTCGTAATAAGTGTATTTTTATTCTGTTTTGCGATTAAACGCAAGCCTAAATTTAGGGCTAAATTGATAATAATCTGTGGCCAAATCCGCGTTCTCTAAGTTTGTTTACCCTTTTATTGATGACAGGTTATGCCGCTTTGGTTAAAGTTTCTGGTCAATCTGTTTGTTTTGAATACCAGTACGTTTTATTGCTTGGGAGTGGCATGCCGGGATACAAGTCAGGATTAAGCCGCCGTCGCCTGTTAAAAGGGGCGGGTGCGATGTGGTTAATGAGCGTCAGCCCGATAGGTTTCGCTGCGGCGGCACAGGTCGTCGCCGTCCGCGTCTGGCCATCGTCAACCTATACCCGCGTGACGGTAGAATCTAATCATGTGCTGAAATACCGGCAGTTTGCTTTGAGCAATCCGGAACGGCTGGTGGTGGATCTGGAAGGGGTGAACCTGAACTCCGTGCTCAAAGGCATGGGGGGGAGCATCCGCGATGACGATCCCTATATTAAATCCGCGCGCGTCGGGCAATTTGATCCCCAGACCGTGCGGATGGTGTTTGAGCTGAAGCAAAACGTCAAACCGCAACTGTTTGCCCTGGCGCCGGTGGCCGGCTTTAAGGAGCGTCTGGTGATGGATCTCTATCCGTCCAACGCCACCGATGTTCAGGATCCCCTGCTGGCCTTGCTGGAAGATTACAACAAAGGCGATCTCGAACGGCAGGTGCCGCCTGCCGAGAGCGGCCCGAAGCCGGGGAAAGCCGGGCGCGATCGGCCGATTGTGATCATGCTCGATCCGGGCCACGGCGGCGAAGACTCCGGTGCGGTAGGCAAATACCATACCCGCGAGAAAGACGTGGTGCTGCAGATTGCCCGCCGGCTACGGGCGTTAATCGAAAAAGAGGGCAATATGCGGGCCTACATGACCCGCAATGAAGATGTCTTCATTCCGTTAAAGGTGCGCGTTGCCAAGGCGCAAAAACAGCGCGCCGATCTGTTCGTCTCCATTCACGCCGATGCCTTTACCAGCCGGCAGCCGCGGGGGTCTTCGGTCTTTGCCCTGTCGACCAAAGGGGCGACCAGTACCGCCGCGAAGTATCTCGCGCAAACCCAGAACGCCTCTGACCTCGTGGGGGGCGTGAGCAAGAGCGGCGATCGCTACGTCGACCATACGATGTTCGATATGGTGCAGTCGCTGACCATCGCCGATAGCCTGAAATTCGGGAAAGCGGTGCTGCAAAAAATGGGTAAGGTGAATAACCTGCATAAAAACCAGGTCGAGCAGGCGGGCTTTGCGGTGCTGAAAGCGCCGGATATTCCGTCGATCCTCGTGGAAACGGCGTTTATCAGTAACGTTGAAGAAGAGCGTAAGCTGAAAACCGCCACCTTCCAGCAGCAGGTTGCCGAGTCCATTCTGGCGGGGATCAAAGCCTACTTCGCCGATGGCGCAACGCTGGCAAGACGTGGTTAATCAACACGGGAGCAGGAAATGGCGCTACTGAAGAGCGCGCATGGCGGTAATACCCGGGAGGCCGCAGCGCTGCTGGGGATTACGGCGGAACAGCTGCTGGATTTTAGCGCCAATATTAATCCGGCCGGCATGCCGGAAAGCCTCAGGCGTGCGCTGATTGATAACCTCGCGTGCGCCCAGCATTACCCCGATCTTGATTATCAGCAGCTGCATCTTGCACTGGCCGAACATCACCAGATCCCCGCCGCCTGGATCCTCGCGGGCAATGGCGAAACCGAGTCCATTTTTACGCTGGTCAACGGCCTGAAACCGCGTTCGGCGATGGTGGTGACGCCCGGTTTTGCGGAGTATCGCCGCGCGCTGCTGGCGATTGATTGCGTTCCCCGGAGCTATGCGCTGCGTGAAGAAGATGGCTGGCAACTGAGCGAGGCCATTCTTGAGGTGCTGACGCCAGATCTGGACTGTCTGTTCCTTTGTACCCCCAATAATCCTACCGGCCTGCTGCCGGATCGCCCGCTGCTGGAGGCCATTGCTGCCCGTTGCCAGACCGCCGGTATTGCGCTGATTCTGGACGAAGCATTTCTTGATTTTATTCCCGACCAGCCGGGCTTTATCCCTTTCCTGCAGCACAATCCGCATATCTGGGTGCTGCGGTCGCTCACCAAGTTTTACGCCATTCCCGGCCTGCGTCTGGGCTATCTGGTGAACAGCGATGAACAAGCCGTGGCCCGGCTGCGCGAGAAGCAGATGCCCTGGTCGATCAATGCCTTTGCCGCGCTGGCCGGAGAGGTCGTCCTCAAGGATCGCGCTTATCAACAGGCGACCTGGCAATGGCTGGCGCAGGAGGGGGCACGCTTTTACCAGGCGTTGAACCAGTTTGATGATCTGACCGTCTATCCGGGGCGGGCCAACTATCTGTTTTTACGCTGCAATCTCCTGGGGCTGGACCTGCAACAGGCGTTGCTGCAACAGCATATTTTGATCCGCAGCTGCGCGAACTATCCGGGCCTGGGTGAGGGTTATTATCGTGTGGCGATTCGCAGCCTGGAAGAGAATCAGCGCCTGCTTACGGCGCTCCGCACTATCATGGCATAATAGCGCCCCCTGATGCCTCTATCATCGGGGCTGACTATCACCAACAGGTGCCAGGGAAGGGGGTAACACTTCCCCGCAGCGACCACTCTGAACAGGAACAGGGTATGGCGGTAACACTCCATCCATACATTTTCATCCACCGGCTGGCAACCGCGAGGCGTAAGCCATGACGCTGCTGGCCTGGTGTGTCGCCTGGGTTCTCGATGTTTTGATCGGCGATCCCCCGCGGTGGCCGCATCCGGTGCGCTGGATGGGCAATCTCATTACCGTTATTCAGTCTCTCGTACGTCGGTATTGTCGCAGCGACCGCGCGCTGCGCATCGGCGGCGCGCTGCTGTGGCTGGCCGTCGTCGGACTGACCTGGGGCCTGAGCTGGGCGGTGTTGAATGTCGCCCGGCATATCCATCCCTGGCTGGGCTGGGGCATTGAAGTGTGGCTGATCTTTACGCTGCTGGCCGGTCGTTGCCTTGCGGACTCTGCCCGGGAGGTCGAACGTCCGCTGCGCGCTGGCGATCTGGCGCAAAGCCGCGAAAAGCTCTCCTGGATTGTCGGGCGCGATACCTCGCAGCTGCAGCCTGAGCAGATTAACCGCGCGGTGGTGGAAACGGTGGCCGAGAACACCGTCGATGGCATTATTGCGCCGCTGTTTTTCCTGTTGCTGGGCGGTGTGCCGCTGGCGATGGCCTACAAAGCGGTGAACACCCTCGACTCGATGGTGGGGTATAAGCATGAAAAATACCGTGCTATTGGTATGGTCAGCGCCCGTCTCGACGACATCGCAAATTATATTCCCGCCCGCCTGAGCTGGTTGCTGATCGGCCTCGCGGCGTTTTTATGCCGCGATGACGGCGCGCACGCCCTGCGGATTGGCTGGCGCGACCGCTACTGTCACAGTAGCCCCAATTGCGCATGGTCAGAAGCCAGCGTGGCGGGGGCACTAGGAATTCGCCTCGGTGGCCCGAATGACTATTTTGGCGAGCGGGTTGAAAAGCCGTGGATTGGCGACGCCGTGCGCGATATTTCGGTCGATGATATTCCCCGAACCATTCGCCTGATGTGGGTCGCCTCGACCTTAGCCCTGGTGCTGTTTATGCTGCTGCGCTATCTGTGGACAGGTGCAGCCTGAGCGCCGGCAGAGAACACAAAATGGATGGTAATGACATGCGAGAAAACGCGAGCGAGGAAGCCTTATGAAGCAGGCAATCATGTTGCAGGGGACGGCGTCCGATGTCGGCAAAAGCGTGCTGGTGGCCGGATTATGCCGTATTTTTTATCAGGATGGCCTGCGCACGGCACCGTTTAAATCGCAGAATATGGCCCTGAACTCCGGTATTACCGCCGACGGGAAAGAGATGGGGCGGGCGCAGATTTTCCAGGCCGAAGCGGCCGGCATTGCGCCGGACGTGCGCATGAACCCGGTACTGTTGAAACCGACCAGCGATCTCAAAGCCCAGGTGGTGCTGATGGGAAAAGTGGCCACCAACATGGACGCGGTGAGCTACCACGAGTACAAACCGCGCCTGCGCGAGCAGATCCTTGAGGTCTATCGCAGCCTGGCGCAGGAGTACGATGTCATGGTTCTGGAAGGGGCTGGCAGTCCGGCGGAGATTAACCTGCGCGACCGCGATATCGTCAACATGGGCATGGCGGAGATGGCGCAATGTCCGGTGATCCTCGTGGCCGATATCGATCGCGGCGGGGTGTTTGCCGCCATCTATGGCACTCTGGCGCTGCTGCAGGAGCAAGAGCGCGCCAGGGTTAAAGGGGTGATCATCAATAAATTCCGCGGTGATATCGCGCTGCTCTACTCCGGGATCGAACAAATCGAAGCATTAACCGGCGTTCCCGTGCTGGGCGTACTGCCGTGGCTGGAGGTCGACCTGGAGGATGAAGACAGCGTCGCGTTGCAGAAAGGCAAATACCTGAGCACCGCGCAGCGCGAGATAGACATCGCGGTCATTCAGCTACCCCATACCTCGAACTTCACCGATTTCAACGCGCTGGCGGCGCAGCCGGATGTCCGCGTCCGCTACGTCCGTTATCCACAAGAGCTGGCGGGCTGCGATCTGGTTATCCTGCCCGGCAGCAAAAATACGCTGGGCGATCTGCTGTGGCTGCGCGAAAGCGGGATGGCGCTGGCGGTACTGCAGGCGCATCAGCAGGAGATCCCTGTCCTGGGGATCTGCGGGGGATATCAGATGCTGGGCGAGACGATCGTCGATGGCGTCGAGTCCGGTCTGGAGACCTTACCCGGGCTGGGTCTGCTTAACACCGTGACCCGGTTTGCCCAGCATAAAACTACCACCCAGGTTGAGGCGACGATGTCGTCCGCGCTACCGGGCTGGCTGGCTGGGGCCGGCGGCCTGCGCGTGCGCGGCTATGAAATCCACATGGGGGAGACGGTACTCCACGGGGACAGCCAGCCGGTGCTGGCGCTGGAGAAAAACGGCCAGCGGGTTGCGGACGGAGCAATAACCCCCGATGGCCTGGTATGGGGAACCTATCTGCACGGGCTGTTCGACAGCGATGATTTCACTCGTGCGCTGGTCAACGGTCTGCGCGAGCGTAAAGGTCTGGACGCGCTGGATCTGGCGGTCCATTACGCACAATACAAATCACAGCAGTTTGATGTGCTGGCCGCCGCCATGCGCCAACATATTGATATCGATAAAATTTACCACATTATGCAGCAGCATCAGGAGCCATCATGCTGATTCTGGTTACCGGCGGCGCCCGCAGCGGCAAGAGTCGCCATGCCGAAGCGCTGATTGCCGACTCGCCGCAGGTTCTGTATCTCGCGACGTCGCAGATTGTTGATGACGAAATGGCCGAGCGGATCCAGCACCATCGCGATAGCCGACCGGCGCACTGGCGAACCGCCGAGCGCTGGCAACATCTCGATGAACTGATTACGCCGTATAACGACCCGCAAGAAGCGGTGTTGCTGGAGTGCATCACCACCATGGTGACTAACCTGCTGTTCGCTCATGGCGGCGAAAGCTCCCCGGACAACTGGGATTTTGCAGCGATGGAGCGGATGATAGACGACGAGATCCACACGCTGATCGCCGCCTGCCAGCGTTGCCCGTCGACGGTGGTGCTGGTCACCAATGAGGTGGGGATGGGGATTGTCCCGGAAAATCGTCTCGCCCGGCATTTCCGCGATATTGCCGGGCGGGTCAACCAGCGTCTGGCGTCAGCAGCGGATGAAGTCTGGTGGGTAGTATCAGGTATTGGAGTCAAAATTAAATGATCAAATTATTCTGGGCAACGCTCTCTTTTATCAGCCGTTTACCGGTACCGGGACGCTGGTCGCAAGGGCTTGAGATCGAAAACTACGTGCGCGGGATTGTGATGTTCCCGCTGGTCGGGGTCTTGCTGGGTGGGCTGAGCGGGCTGGTATTTCTGGCCGTGGCGTCGTGGTGCGGTGTGCCGCTGGCGGCGCTGTTTTGTGTGCTGGCGCTGGCGCTGCTGACCGGTGGTTTTCATCTCGATGGCCTGGCCGACACCTGCGACGGGGTGTTTTCCGCCCGTGGCCGGGAACGGATGCTGGAGATCATGCGTGACAGTCGGTTGGGCACCCACGGCGGGCTGGCGCTGATTTTTGTCCTGCTGGCAAAGGTGCTGGTGATTAGCGAACTGGCGCTGCGCGGGGCGCCGGTACTGGCTGCGCTGGCGGCTGCCTGTGCGGCGGGGCGAGGGGTCGCCGTACTGCTGATGTATCACCATCGCTATGCCCGTGAAGAGGGGCTGGGCAATGTGTTTATCGGCAAAGTGAGCGGTAAACAAACCTGCGTGACGTTGGGCGTGACTGCCATTCTTGCGGCCATATTGCTGCCAGGTATGCAGGGCGTCTTAGCGTTGGGGATCACCATGGTGGCGATTTTTGCCATTGGGCAATTATTGAAACGTACTCTCGGCGGGCAAACCGGCGACACGCTGGGAGCCGCGATAGAACTGGGTGAGCTGATTTTCCTGCTGGCGCTGCTGTGAGTCAGGACGAGTAACCGTGCGCCATGGTCGCTCCGCATGGGGTGGCGATGGCGTATCTGACATCAGAGTTATTGGATGGCTGTGAGGATGAGCGGGGCGCAGAAACAAAAAAACACCCGTCAGGGTGTTCATTGTGTTGGTTGCGGGGGCCGGATTTGAACCGACGACCTTCGGGTTATGAGCCCGACGAGCTACCAGGCTGCTCCACCCCGCGTCCGTCTTTACTCTTCATCGAGTAAATTGCTTATCAGATTTTAAATTGGTTGCGGGGGCCGGATTTGAACCGACGACCTTCGGGTTATGAGCCCGACGAGCTACCAGGCTGCTCCACCCCGCGTCCGTCTTTACTCTTCCATCGAGTAAAGTTTACTGCTTATCTGATTTTAATTGGTTGCGGGGGCCGGATTTGAACCGACGACCTTCGGGTTATGAGCCCGACGAGCTACCAGGCTGCTCCACCCCGCGTCCGTGGATGCGCACTATACTCCGCTAACGTTCTGATGCAACCCTTTTTCATCTAAAACAGCAATTTTGTAATAACTGATGTATAAAAGAGCGCCTTTCGCTGGTTTTTTGCTCAAATTTGTATTTGTGATGCTTTAGCGCATTTCAATAGCCCTGGGGGTTTGTTATCTTCCCTCCTCACGAACCGCGACTAAGCAGCGTAAAGAAGAGATACCATGAAAGGACGTTGGGCAAAGTATGTAGTGACCGGGGCAATGATGGCAATGCTTGCCGCTTGTTCCTCAAAACCGACCGATCGCGGCCAGCAGTATAATGAAGGGAAGTTAACCCAGCCGTTTTCGTTGGTTAACCAGCCTGATGCGGTGGGTTCGCCCATTAACGCCGGTGACTTCTCAGAGCAGGTCAGGCAGATTCGCAGTGCCTCGCCGCGCCTCTATAATAGCCAGAGTAATGTTTATAGTGCGCTGCAGCAGTGGCTAAGCGCCGGTGGTGATACTCGCACCTTAAGCCAGTACGGCATTGACGCCTGGCAGATGCAGGGTGCCGATAGCTACGGTAACGTGCAGTTCACCGGCTACTACACCCCGGTGGTGCAGGCGCGCCATACCCGCCAGGGTGAATTCCAGTACCCGATTTATCGCATGCCACCGAAGCGCGGTAAGCTGCCGTCCCGCGCCAGCATTTATGCCGGTGGACTGAGCGACGCCTATATTCTGGCCTACAGCAATTCGCTGATGGACAACTTTATTATGGACGTACAGGGCAGCGGCTATATTGATTTTGGCGACGGCTCGCCGCTGAACTTCTTCAGCTATGCCGGCAAAAACGGCTGGTCGTACCGCAGTATTGGTAAAGTGCTGATCGACCGCGGCGAAGTGAAGAAAGAAGACATGTCGATGCAGGCGATTCGTGAATGGGGCGAAACCCATAGCGAAGCGGAAGTGCGTGAACTGCTCGAACAGAACCCGTCGTTCGTCTTCTTTAAACCGCAGTCTTTCGCACCGGTGAAAGGGGCGAGCGCCGTTCCGTTGATTGGCCGTGCGTCGGTGGCCTCTGACCGCAGCATTATTCCGCCGGGAACTACCCTGCTGGCAGAAGTGCCGCTGCTGGATAATAACGGCAAGTTTAACGGTCAGTACGAACTGCGTCTGATGGTGGCTCTGGATGTGGGCGGGGCAATTAAAGGACAGCATTTCGATATTTATCAGGGCATCGGGGCGGACGCTGGCCATCGTGCCGGTTGGTATAACCACTATGGCCGCGTATGGGTGCTGAAGAACGCACCGGGCGCTGGCAACGTCTTTAGCGGTTAACGCCACCTTTTCCTCGTTCCCCGGTCGCCGCTGTGCGTACCGGGGCGACGGTAGCCCGCTACGGCGCCTGTGGCACCCTCCGGGTTTTTCCACTTATTCTGAGGTTTTATGTCTGTTGTAATCAGCGATGCCTGGCGCCAGCGTTTTGGCGGTACGGCGCGTTTATATGGTGAAAAAGCGTTGCTGTGTTTTGCGCAGGCGCACGTCTGCGTCGTTGGCATTGGCGGCGTTGGCTCTTGGGCGGCGGAAGCGCTGGCACGGACCGGTATCGGCGCGATCACCCTCATCGACATGGACGATGTCTGTGTTACCAACACTAACCGGCAGATTCACGCCCTGGGCGGCAACGTCGGGCTGGCGAAAGCCGAGGTGATGGCCGAGCGTATCCGCCTGATTAACCCGGAATGTCGGGTCACGGTGATTGACGATTTTGTGACGCCGGAAAACGTGGCTGAGTATATGGGCGGCGGTTTTAGTTACGTGATTGACGCCATCGATAGCGTGCGTCCCAAGGCAGCGCTGATTGCCTGGTGTCGTCGTTATAAAGTGCCTCTGGTGACCACCGGCGGTGCGGGTGGGCAAATCGACCCGACGCAGATTCAGGTGGCTGACCTGGCGAAAACCATCCAGGATCCGCTGGCGGCAAAGCTGCGTGAGCGGCTGAAAGGGCAGTTTGGCGTGGTGAAAAACAGCAAAGGTAAGCTGGGGATTGATTGCGTCTTCTCTACCGAAGCGCTGGTCTATCCGCAGGCCGACGGCAGCGTATGCGCCATGAAGAGCACCGCCGAAGGCCCGAAACGGATGGATTGCGCCTCCGGCTTTGGCGCGGCGACGATGGTGACCGCCACCTTTGGTTTTGTTGCCGTATCCCATGCATTGAAGAAAATGCTGGCGAAGGCCGAACGTCAGGGATAAGCGTTTTGCTTTCCCCGGTCAGGCGCAGCGCCAGCCGGGGGAATCAGTTGCTATACCTCGCGGGCGGCGGCAAGCACCGCAGCGCTGAGGGCCGACAGCCCCTGGCTGCGTGAAGCGCTCAGCTGAGCGCGAAGCCCCAGCTCATCAAACAACGCCAGCGGATCCTGCGCCAGCAGCTCGGCTGCGCTTTTGCCTTCGACGGCGGTCAGCAGCACCGCCAGCAGTCCACGCACGATACGCCCTTCGCTGTCACCGAAGAAATGCATCCTGCCATCAACCACCTGATATCCCAGCCAGACGCGGTTCTCACAGCCGGTGATCTCCCGAGCCTGAGCTTTTAATTCGTCGCTCAGCGCGGGAAGCTTTTTGCCGAGTAAAATCAGCTGCCGGTATTTATCCTCCCACTGGGTCAGCGGGACGAAGGTTTGCCGTAATGTTGCGTCGGTGACGGCGGTGCCGAACGGATGTGAAGCTGTCATTAATCCACCAGTATTTCCAGGGCGCGGTCAACGGCGTGAACCAGCGCGTAAACGTCGTCCTGGGTATTATAAGGGGCAAACGAGGCCCGCAGGGTACCGCTGACGCCCAGTGCCGCCAGCAGCGGTTGGGCGCAGTGCTGCCCGGCGCGTAACGCAATACCGGATTCTGCCAGCAGGGTGACCATATCGCTGTGGTGTACGCCGGCGAAATCAAAGGCCAGCAGGCTTGAATCCTGGCAGCGGAACGAACGGAACCCTGGTCGTTTGGCCAACGCCTCTTCGGCCAGCGTCGCCAGGCTACGACTCCAGCTTTCGGCCTGGGTGATATCGCAATCTTCCAGCCACTCCAGCGCCGCACTCAGGCCAATTACCCCGGCGACGTTGGGCGTACCCGCCTCCAGGCGATAGGGCACCGGCTGGGTGGTGAATCCTTCGAAGGTCACCTGCGAAATCATCTTGCCGCCGCCAAGCCACGGTGACATGGCGTCGAGGAGATCGCTTTTGCCATAGAGCACGCCAATCCCGGTCGGGCCATACAGTTTATGGCCCGAAAAAGCATAAAAATCGATATCCAGCGCCTGTACGTCGGCGGGGAAATGAACTGCGCCTTGCGCCCCGTCAACCATGACTACCATCCCGGCATCATGGGCGTGACGAATCGCGCGCGCCAGATCCGGACAGCCGCCGGTGACGTTGGACATCTGACCGATCGCCAGCAGCCGGCTGCGCGGGGTGATCAACGAAGGCAGCAGGGTGACATCCGGTAGGCGATCGGCGCCGATCGGCAGTTTAACGATCCGCGCACCGGTCTGCTCTGCCACCATCAGCCAGGGCACCAGGTTGGCATGATGCTCCGCCTCGCTGACGATGATCTCATCGCCGGGCTTCAGGCGCGGGCGAAGATAGCTTTGCGCCACCATATTAATGGCTTCTGTGGTGCCGCGGGTCCAGACGATGTCTTTGGCGGATGGCGCGTTGAGCAGCGTTGCTACGCGTTCACGGGCATCTTCATAGCGCTCGGTCAGCCGCTGGGCGGCGGCAAACTGACTACGATGCACGTTACCTGCGCTAAGGCGATAAAACTGGTCGCTGGCGTCGATCACTGCAAGCGGCTTCAGCGCCGTCGCAGCGCTATCAAGATAAACGCCAGCATCGGCCAGCGCAGGAAACTGGGCGCGAAATTGCGCAGGGTTGAATGCGTTCATGGAGCTCCTCGTTGCTACACCCCTCATACTTCAAGTCGCAGGAAGACGGAAACTCGAATTATTTAGGTGATATACGACGATCGTCGCGCAAATTAGCCATCAGGGCAAGGCTGGAGAGAAGAAGAGTGGGGGGAAACGTGAGCGTGTGGTGACGGACAGGCAAAAAAAAGCACCGCTTGTTGCGGTGCTACATTAAATCACTATGGACAGACAGGGTAAATGTACAGGAAGTGAAAAGGGGTAGCTTAGCTACCATGGTCCGCAAAGACAGACCAATTGCAAACACAACAACACAACATCACAACCGTAAGCCAAAAGCTTGTTGGAACACGCATTCCAAAAAAAGCTCTTCGTTCCGGCTCAGGAAGTGCCGCCACTATAGGTATTTGCTGGTAGAACCTCAACGGACAAATTATAATGTCTCAGATAAAAAAAACTAATAGGTTAACTGTTGTTTCCTGTTTGTTAAATTGCCTTAACATCTAAGCCAGAATAACTATGTCAAAGCGATTACCCCCCCTGAATGCATTACGTGTTTTTGATGCAGCCGCACGTCATTTAAGCTTCACTCGCGCCGCCGATGAGCTTTTTGTGACCCAGGCCGCAGTAAGTCATCAAATCAAGTCACTAGAGGATTTTCTAGGGCTGAAGCTGTTTCGACGCCGCAACCGTTCGCTGCTGCTGACGGAAGAAGGACAGAGCTATTTTCAGGATATTAAAGAGATTTTTTCGCAACTGACCGAAGCGACGCGTAAACTGCAGGCCCGCAGTGCAAAAGGGGCCTTAACGGTCAGTTTACTGCCCAGTTTTGCGATTCAGTGGCTGGTGCCGCGACTGTCAAGCTTTAACTCAGCTTATCCGGGGATCGATGTCAGGATCCAGGCGGTGGACCGTCAGGAGGATAAGCTGGCGGATGACGTCGACGTGGCGATTTTCTATGGCCGGGGCAACTGGCCGGGGCTACGCGTCGAAAAACTGTACGCCGAATATCTGCTGCCCGTGTGCTCACCGGCATTGTTGACCGGCGACAGAGCATTGAAAACGCCTGCCGATTTGGCGCAACATACGCTGTTGCACGATGCTTCCCGTCGTGACTGGCAAACTTATACCCGCCAGCTAGGTCTAAGCCATATTAATGTGCAACAGGGGCCTATTTTCAGCCACAGCGCGATGGTGCTGCAGGCGGCGATTCACGGGCAAGGGGTGGCGCTCGCGAATAACGTGATGTCCCAGTCCGAAATTGAAGCCGGAAGACTGGTCTGCCCGTTTAATGATGTCCTGGTCAGTAAGAATGCTTTTTATCTGGTTTGTCATGACAGTCAGGCTGAACTGGGTAAAATAGCCGCCTTCCGGCAGTGGATTCTGGCGAAAGCGGCGAGCGAACAAGAAAAATTTCGTTTTCGTTACGAACAATAGATGATTGTAGGGTAAAAACATGACCAGCCGTTTTATGCTGATATTCTCCGCGATCAGCGGTTTTATTTTTGTTGCTCTGGGCGCCTTTGGCGCACATGTGCTGAGTCGCACCATAGGGGCGACGGAAATGGCCTGGATCCATACCGGGCTTGAGTACCAGGCGTTCCATACGCTGGCGATTTTCGGCCTGGCGGTGGCGATGCAGCGTCGCATCAGCATCTGGTTCTACTGGAGCAGCGTGTTTATGGCGCTCGGTACCGTATTATTCAGCGGCAGCCTCTATTGCCTGGCGCTGTCGCATTTACGCCTGTGGGCGTTTGTTACGCCGGTGGGAGGCGTGAGCTTCCTCGCCGGTTGGGTATTAATGTTAATTGGTGCAATTCGTCTGAAACGTAAGGGCGTTGTTCATGAATAAGGTTGTCCTCTATTGTCGCCCCGGGTTTGAGAAGGAGTGCGCAGCAGAAATTACGGACAAGGCTTCCCGCCTTGACGTCTTTGGCTTTGCCAGAGTTAAAGAAGACTCTGGCTATGTCATTTTTGAATGCTATCAGATGGAAGATGGCGACAAGCTGGTGCGCGAACTGCCGTTCAGCTCGTTGGTCTTTGCCCGTCAGATGTTTGTCGTTGGTGAGCTGCTGCGCGACCTGCCGACAGAAGACCGCATCACACCGATTGTCGGCATGCTGCAGGGCGTGGTGGAGAAGGGGGGCGATCTACGGGTTGAAGTTGCCGACACCAACGAAAGCAAAGAGCTGATGAAGTTCTGCCGCAAACTGACGGTTCCGCTGCGCGCCGCGCTGCGTGAAGCTGGCGTGCTGACCAACTACGAAACGCCAAAACGCCCGGTAGTACACGTGTTCTTTATTGCCCCGGGCTGCTGCTACACCGGTTATTCCTACACCACCAACAATTCGCCATTTTATATGGGGATCCCGCGTCTTAAGTTCCCGTCCGATGCGCCGAGCCGTTCAACGCTGAAGCTGGAAGAGGCGTTCCACGTCTTTATCCCGGCCGATGAGTGGGACGAGCGCCTGGGTAACGGCATGTATGCGGTGGATCTGGGGGCCTGCCCTGGCGGCTGGACCTATCAGCTGGTCAAACGCAATATGTGGGTCTCTTCCGTGGACAACGGCCCGATGGCACAGAGCCTGATGGATACCGGGCAGGTGACCTGGTTACGTGAAGATGGATTCCGCTACCGCCCAACCCGTAACAACATCTCGTGGATGGTGTGCGATATGGTGGAAAAACCGGCTAAAGTGGCGGCGCTGATGGCCCAATGGCTGGTGAATGGCTGGTGCCGTGAAACCATTTTCAACCTCAAACTGCCGATGAAAAAGCGTTACGAAGAGCTGTCGCGTAACCTTGCCTTTATCCAGGAACAGCTGGACGAACATGGCATCAATGCGCAGATTCAGGCGCGTCAGCTGTATCACGATCGTGAAGAAGTGACCGTACACATCCGTCGCCTGTGGGCGGCGGTTGGCGGGCGTCGGGACGAGCGCTAAGCGCAAAAGCACGCCCGGAAAGACTTACCTTCAGTTGCAGCATGATGAGGGTATCACGGCGCCGCTTGTCGGCGCCGTGTCCGCGGCGACGATGGCGCTACTTCACCGCCAGTTGTTCATCAGAAATGATATGTGTCACATCATCAAGATGGCCAATACTGGCTTCTCCTGAACGGTTAAACTTACTTTTATCGATCAACAATAACGACTGTGCCGCGCGTTTGAGCAGCAGCGATTTAAACTCGGCATTTACGGTGTTCGAATCCCACAATGCACCGTTGCTATCGATGCCCTCGCAGGAAAAAATAAACAGATCGATCTCCAGCGACTTGAGCTGGGAGATCAGCGACGGACTGACGTAGCAACCATATTTGCGTTGCAGAGTGCCGCCGGAGCAGGTGAGCTGAATATTTTCGCGTTTGCTCAGCTCCTGGCAAATGGGCTGGCTGTTGGTAAAAACGTGCAGGTTGATGTCCGGCAGTTGGCGGGCCAGATACCAGCAGGTGGAGCTGGCATCCAGGGCGATCACCATCCCTTCGTCGATCCACGCCAGCGCGCCGCGGGCGATGTCCGCTTTATGGGCATAATGGCTTTTGAGGCGGATGTGAAACGGATCGCCGCTGTCCTGGCTCTCCCGATGAATGATTTTGACCCGCCCGTGGTTACGCAACACTTTGCCCCTGGACTGCAGGTCGCTGAGATCGCGGCGAATCGTCTCTTTACTGACGTTAAGCTGGAGCGATAAGGCTTCGGTCGTCAGGCTACTGTGGCTGATTAGCAGGTCTATTATCGCTTGCTGGCGTGCCGCTTTCATTGTCTCATCCTGTCATTCGATGAGCGCCCGCATCAGGCGGACGCTCCGGCATGAGATTACGGCGTTACTCCTTTTTTTAAAAGAATATTCCCGTACTTAGCTCGCTCGCCTGTGATAACGATCGCAAAGGCTTTTTGCGCCCGTTCATAGAAGGCAAAACGGTCAATACGCGTGATCTCCGGGCAGGAGCCCTGGTACGAAAGCGCGTCGCGGTAGCGCGTTTCCACCTGCGGGTCGAGCGTATCGCCCTCAACCACCGCCATCATCACCAGCGGCGGTGCGTAGCTGTCGAGCTCAAACAGCGGAATAATCGCGCTCAGCAGATCGCTGACCAGCAGACCGTCGGCACGCAGTACCTGCGGCCCGACACTGTGGGCAGGAAAGTGCGCATCGGAGAAAATAATTTCATCCCCATGGCCCATCTCAGCCAGCACCTTAAGCAGTTCCGGAGAGATAAGTGGAGAGATCGTTTTTAACATTTCAGGCTCCCTCTGTCAGTTCAGGTTCGGTTTGCGGATAAAAGTAACGGTAATGATAGTTCACCTGGGCTCTGGCCTCCTCGGGCGTGGCAAACTCCCCCGCGCCAGACCAGGCGTACATTGCCGCGCCGGCGACGGTGGTTTCGGCGTCATCCAGGACTTTGATTGGGATATTCAACATGTTGGCTTTGATTTGATTCCACAGCAGGTTGCGACTGCCGCCGCCGACCAGCAGCAGTTCGCTGGCCTTAAAGTGGCCGATGGTTTCAAGGGTACGCAGGTTATTTCGCAGCTGGACGGCTAAGCCTTCCAGCGCGGCGCGATAAAAATGGCCGCGGGTGGTATTGAGCGTGACGCCTTGCCAGCCGGCATTCTGGCAGGCGAGCAGATCGCACTGCATGGTCACCCCCCCGGCACCCTCGGGGATCCTGCGGGCCTCGTCAATCAGGGTTTGCCACGGAGTTTCTGCGCTCCAGAGCAGCTGGCGTACCCACTCCAGCACGCCGGATGCCAGCCACTGCATGCCGGGGTTAGTCAGTCCGGCCCGACTGTCCAGCTCGCAGGTAGAACCGGGATACTGGCTGAGCAATGATGTGTTAACCCTGGCGCTACGCACCATCAGGATTTCCCAGGTCCCGGAGGAGAGCACCGGCTCATCCTGCTGCGCGCCAGCGCCAAACAGGGCAAATTGCGTGTCGTGACCGGCAGAGAATACCGGTATCCCGGCAGGCAGCCCTAGCAGCGTGGCGGCCGCATGTTGCAGGACGCCAATTTGCTCACCGGCTTCAACCAGCGCAGGAAACAGGCGACGAGGAATCCCGGCGGCACCGAGGATCGCCGGGCTAAAATCGCGCTGATGAAGATCGAGCATCTGGCTGGTGCCCGCCATGGTGATATCGGTGGTGAAGGCTCCGGTTAAGCGGTGGTTGATTAACGAGGAGATAAACAGCCAGGCGTGCGCTTTTTCCAGCAGCTGCGGGTGGTTCTCTTTGAGCCATACCAGCTTGTATAACGTATTGAAGCTGAATGCGCCGACGCCGGAAATTTCCTGTAGCCGTTGCGGGGTCATGATGCGGCCGATGTTTTCCATCACCGCGAGCGTACGCGGGCATTTCCAGCTGATAGTCGGGTAGAGCAGTTCGCCCTGTTCATCGACCAGCGCGCCGTCCACGCCGAAAGTGGTGACGGTGATGCCGCGGATCCGACAGTGAGCCAGTTCCGCGGCCAGACG
Organism: Klebsiella sp. R390; assembly: GCF_051131745.1. Lineage (NCBI taxonomy): Bacteria > Pseudomonadati > Pseudomonadota > Gammaproteobacteria > Enterobacterales > Enterobacteriaceae > Klebsiella > Klebsiella sp. R390. Next base: position 3,693,282 of record NZ_CP180445.1, read on the forward strand.
CCGGCAGCACTCGGCGAAGCGCTGCAGAATGGCTTCCAGCGACCACTGGTGCCAGGCCGCATTCTCGTAGGCACTCTCGCTGGCGTTGGCGGTCGATGCGCGGGCGACAATCTTCCCCTGGCGATCGACAGCGATGGCCCGCACGTTGGTGGCGCCGCAATCGAGGACCAGGATGACTTCATTTTTCATAATCTCTCCCAGCAAACAATTACGCCCTCCCGTGTGGGGAGGGCGCAGCGCATTAACGTTTGTACAGCGGTCCGTAATTCTGACAGGCGCGATAATCCTGGCCTTCGCTGTCCATGCCGTGTGCCGACCAGCTGGAAGGACGGTAGATTTTGCCCTCATCCACGTTGTGCATGCAGACCGGAATACGCAGCATCGACGCCAGGGTGATAAAGTCAGCACCGACGTGACCAATGGTCAGGACTCCGTGATTGGCGCCCCAGTTAGCCATCACCGAGTAGACATCGGCGAACGGGCCTTTGCCGGTCAGGCGTGGCGCAAACCAGGTGGTGGGCCAGGTGGAGTTGGTCCGGGCATCCAATTGAGCATGAACATCTTCAGGTAATTCGACGCTCCAGCCTTCGGCAATTTGCAGTACCGGCCCCAGTCCTTTGATGATGTTCACGCGGGTCATGGTAAACGGCACGCCGCCTTCGGTCAGGAAGCGGGAAGAGAAGCCGCCGCCGCGGAAATATTCGTGGATCGCCGGGCACCATTCGGTGGCCGCCAGGCAGGCATCGGCCTCCTGTTGCGTAATGTCCCAGTGTGGTTTGATCGTCGGGTTACCGGCGCCGTCCCGCTGTTTACAAGATCCGTCGAGCGCCGCTGAACCGGAGTTAATCAGGTGAATAATGCCGTGCTGTGCCAGACCGGTGAGAGGCTGGCCGGTGACGCGTTCGACGGCTTCCGGCGACCAGTAGGTACGCACGTCGGCAAAGATCTGTGCGGTACCGGTTAGCTGGTGGCCCATCAGCATCGCCACCCCGTTAAGGCTGTCGTTCTCGGTGGCGACCACAAACGGTTCACGTACGCCGTTCCAGTCGAAGGAACTGTTGAGCAGCGCTTCGGCGGTATCGCCATTGGGGTATTGATCGGTCCAGTGGCGCTGACCCTGGAAGCCGGCGGCAATGGCGTTAAAGCCCAGCGACTCTTCAACCAACCCTTTTTCCGCCAGTTTGCTGTTGCCCTGCATCATGTCGCGAATGCACATCGCCATCAGCAGGCTTTCTTTCAGTACCGCGCGGCTCTGTTCCTCATTGCGCTTATACTGCTGAGCGTTTTGGTCTTCGCCATAGCGGAAGTTTTTATCCGCCCAGGCCAGCGCCATCTCCAGTTCGACTTCGTCATAGATCTTCTGGTCGATGCGGCGGCGCAGCTCGGTCATGTCCACCGCCTGGACCTTCATCCCAAGCCAGGATTCAAAGAAGTTATGGTCGACGATGGAACCGGCAATACCCATCGACACCCCGCCAACAGAGAGGTAGCTTTTGCCTTTCATGCTGGCAACGGCCAGCCCGGCGCGGGCAAAACGCAGCAGTTTTTCTTCGACGTCGGCCGGAATGGTATTGTCGTCGGCATCCTGAACGTCATGGCCATAAATAGAAAAGGCCGGAATGCCTTTCTGGCTGTGGGCGGCCAGCGCGGCGGCGAGATACACGGCGCCGGGACGCTCGGTGCCGTTGAAGCCCCAGATGGCCTTCGGGCGCATCGGGTCCATGTCGATGGTTTCGCTGCCGTAGCACCAGCAAGGGGTGACGGTAATCGTCACGCCGACGTTTTGACGGCTGAACTTCTCTTCACAGGCGGCGGATTCCGCCATGCCAGCGATACAGGTGTCGGCAATCACGCACTCAATCTGCGTGCCGCAGGCATGACGGAGCTTCTCGCCGATCAGCGCGGCGGTGGCTTTCGCCATGTTCATGGTTTGTTCTTCCAGCGACTCGCGAACCCCCATACGACGTCCGTCAATCACCGGGCGAATACCAATTTTCGGTAAGCTGATACTTTTCATTTCAGACTCCTCACGTTATTCGGAAAATGTTCAGTGTGTTGCCGCTTGTGAACGGAAGCGGGCAAAAATAAAGATGACGGCAAAGCACAGCGCCGGGACCAGTTCTGCGGTCGGGATATTGCCGGCGGCATCGCTGACAAAGCCCATCACCGGCGTGACGATCCCACCGCCGATAATCGTCATCACGATAAACGACGACCCGTACTTGGTGTCCTGGCCGAGATTTTTGATCCCCAGCGAGAAGATGGTTGGGTATTGAATGGACATAAATGCGCTGCACAACGTCAAGGCCAGCAGGCCGATATGCCCACCGCTGATGGCAGAGATCAGACACAGCACCATGGCCAGCAGGGCGTAGGCCGCGAGCACTTTATGCGGGGCAAAGCGGCTGATAAGCCAGGTTCCGCTAAAACGACCGATAAAGAAGCACACCATCGTGCCGGTCAGGTAGTTAGCGGCGAACCCTGGGGTCATGCCGGGGATCTCTTCAATGGCGTAGCGGATCAGATAGCTCCAGCAGGCGGTTTGCGCACCGACGTAGCAGAATTGTGCCAGCACCGCCCAGCGCCAGTGGCGAATACGGGCAAGTCTGGCAAATGAGGCCATGAAGGAGCTCTGTTCGGTTTCACTGTGGTCGTCACTCTGTAGCGCCGGGAATTTTGCCAGCATGATCAGCAGAGCAACCAGCAGCACGATAGCGACGATAATCATGTACGGGGTCTGAACCGACAAGACCAGGCTGTGTTTGTAGGCGCTGAGTTGCTCAGGGGTCAGTTTATCGAGCACGTCCTGAGATTGATGCGGCACGCGTGACAAAATAAGACTTTGCCCGAATACCACCGCAATAATGGCGCCAAAGGAGTTAAACGTTTGTGCCAGATTGAGACGAAAGTGGCCGCCGCTTTCCGGCCCTAATACCGTGACAAAAGGGTTGGCTGCGGTTTCAAGGCACCCGAGTCCGGCTGCAATAATAAAAAGGCCGATCAGAAATAAAGTGTAATTCATTATTTCAGCAGCGGGCCAGAATAGCGCCGCACCGAAAGCATATAAGAACAATCCGGTAATAATACCCGCTTTATAACTAAGCTTTTTCATCAGTATCCCGGCAGGGATAGGAATGACAAAGTAACCAAAATAAAATGCCGACTGAATCAAACCGGCCTGGAAATTACTTAAGGTAAAGGCCTGCTGGAATTGTGGCAGCAAAATATCATTAAGGTTATTGGCGACAGCCCACAGAAAAAATAATGAACACAGTAAGGCAAATGGAATGATATAGCGCTGGCGTTGGCCGACATCGACCGCGCGAAAGCTCTGCGTTTGTATTGTTGTGTTTCCCATAGCATCCTCATTAGTTCAGAAGCATTATCAGCATCTTAAGAGTGCGGTTGATATTGTTCACCAGACCATCAACAGGGTGAGTGCCTGGGCGTACAGACTCGTTATTCACCGTTTGCCACGACACTGCATTTTGAATAAATCGCGGGGTAAATGAATTCGTGGAGGTCATTTTCAAATAAAAAAGGGCTTTTAATATGATAGCGGTCACATTTCCCCAGGTAACGGTGGTTTTATGTGATAGCTATCACTTTAAATTTCATAAAAGAATGACCGTTTGCGATGATTTAATTTAAAAGCCACAGTCGGAGTGACCGATTTAATTTATTGTGGTGAAAACGGTCAGTTGTTAAATCTCATTGAAAAATGACCGTTTAAAAATAGAAAATAAATAACGGTCATTTTTATATGGTGAAAGAGATGATGTTGGTATTAAACCACTGGAATTAGTTGATGGGGGTCACAGAATACGCTGATGTAAATTCCATTCTGATTATTCAATATGATCATAGCGAGTAACTATAAAGCTTATTCAACAGAACCAGAGCAGCGTGAGAACGGTTCTGTTGGTCGGGTTATGAATCACTGAGAGAGGTTAAGAATGGAACGGAACAGACTGGCGCGGCAGATTATTGATACCTGCCTGGAGATGACCCGACTGGGGCTGAACCAGGGTACCGCAGGGAATGTCAGCGTGCGTTATCAGGGGGGAATGTTGATTACCCCGACGGGCATTCCTTATGAAAAGCTGAGCGAATCGCACATTGTGTGGATCGATGCAAACGGCCAGCACGAGCAGGGGAAACTGCCGTCGAGCGAGTGGCGTTTCCATATGGCGGCCTACCAGACCCGGCCCGACGCCCATGCGGTTGTTCATAACCACGCGGTGCACTGCACGGCGGTGTCGATCCTCAATCGTCCGATCCCGGCGATCCACTACATGATTGCCGCCGCCGGAGGGAACTCGATTCCTTGCGCGCCGTATGCCACGTTTGGCACCCGTGAGCTGTCTGAGTTTGTCGCCGTGGCGTTAAAAAATCGCAAAGCGACCTTGCTGCAACACCATGGCCTGATTGCCTGCGAAGAGAATCTGGAAAAGGCGCTGTGGCTGGCCCACGAAGTGGAAGTCCTGGCCCAGCTTTATCTCAGTACCCTGGCGATAGTCGATCCCGTTCCGGTGCTGGGCGACGAGGCGATTGCCATCGTGCTGGAAAAATTCAAAACCTACGGGTTACGGATTGAAGAGTGATTCGCAAAGCAAGCGGGAGGCAGCGATGGCGAACAGAATGATTTTAAATGAGACGGCATGGTTTGGGCGGGGATCGATCGCCGTATTAACCGATGAAGTGGCCCGTCGGGGATATCGTAAGGCGCTGATTGTGACCGACAAAAATCTGGCGCAATGCGGTACGGTTGAGCAGGTGACCCGCAAGATGGATGCCGCGGGGCTGACGTGGGATCTCTTTGCAGGGGCGATCCCTAATCCAACGATTGCCGTGGTACAGGAAGGGCTGCGGGTATTCCAACACAGTGGTGCGGACTATCTGATCGCAATAGGCGGCGGCTCTCCGCAGGATACCGCGAAGGCGATCGGCATTATTAGCAATAACCCGGAATTTGCTGATGTGCGCAGTCTGGAAGGTCTGTCGCCGACCCGCCAGCCGAGCGTGCCGATCATGGCCATCCCGACCACCGCCGGGACGGCGGCTGAGGTGACCATTAACTACGTGATCACCGATGAAGACAAGCGGCGCAAATTTGTTTGTGTCGACCCGCATGATATTCCGCAGGTGGCTTTTATTGATGCCGATATGATGGACGGCATGCCGCCGGCATTAAAAGCGGCGACCGGGGTGGATGCGCTGACCCATGCCATTGAAGGTTACATCACGCGGGCGGCGTGGGCGCTGACCGATGCGCTGCATATTAAAGCCATCGAGATAATTGCCGGGGCGCTGCGAGACTCTGTCGCCGGCGATCGCCAGGCGGGAGAGGCGATGGCGCTGGGGCAGTATATTGCCGGCATGGGCTTCTCCAACGTGGGATTGGGGTTGGTGCACGGCATGGCGCATCCTTTAGGGGCGTTTTACAACACCCCGCATGGGGTAGCAAATGCCATTTTATTGCCTCATGTGATGCGCTATAACGCCAACTTCAGCGGCGAGAAGTTTCGCGATATTGCCCGGGCAATGGGGGAGAACGTTGAGGGGCTCAGCCTGGAGCAGGCCCGTCAGTCCGCGGTTGAGGCGGTCTTTCATCTTAACCGCGATGTTGGGATCCCGCTGCATTTACGCGATGTCGGAGTGCGCAAAGAGGATATTCCGGCGCTGGCGCAGGCGGCTTTTGACGATGTTTGCACCGGCGGCAATCCGCGGGAAGCCAGCCTGGCAGATATCGTGGCGCTGTATCATACGGCCTGGTAGGTGACGCTGCCGGCCAGTACACAGGGCGATACTGCTATCGCCCTGTCGTTGCATGCCCGTTTACTGCACCAGTCGTAGCTGCTGTAAATTGCCGTCGAGCTGCAGGTCAGTTTGCAGACGGGCTACCTCGCGGCAGGTAAACGCCATCTCTTTATGCATTTCCAGCTTCTTGCGCCACTTCTCTGGCACGTCGGCCAGACGGGCGTAGATCCCCTCCAGATCCTGAAAATCCGTCAACAGCTGTGCCGCGCTTTTTGGGCCGATCCCTGCCACCCCCGGCACTTTTGAACTACTGATCCCGGCAAGTCCCCAGTAATCGGGTAGCTGCTCGGGCGTGACGCCAAACTCGTTGGCGATGAAAGGGGCATCCAGCCAGCGCTTTTGAAAGTAGTCGCGGATACGGATCGGGGGTGACAGCAGCTGACAGTAGCCTTTATCGGTGGAGACGATGGTCGCCTGATGCCCGGCATGCGCGACTTTTATCGCCAGGGTGGCGGCGAGGTCGTCTGCTTCATTGCCTGCTAAGGTCCAGCAGCGGATCCCGCGTTGCTCAAAGGCCGCACGTAGCGCGGGCATTTCAGCCTCCAGCGTTTCTGGCATCGGGGAGCGCCCGGCTTTGTATTCCGGCAGACGCTGGTGGCGCCAGCCGTGAGCGCGGTCTTCATCATCAAACACCGCCACGGCATGTGTGGGCTGACTATGGACGATGAGCTGTTCCAGCGCATGCAGGCAGGTATCCACGCAGGGAGAGCCCTGAACGGCATGGATGCGACGGATCAGATTGAGTGCGTCGACAATTAACAGATGAACGGCCACAGATGCCCCCTTAGCGCCCGGTGTTCTCTAAACCCTAAGGGTATCAAAGCCGTGCGGGAGTGGCTATCGGCATGCGGATATTCAGGAATGCGCCGCGCAAAGGCGTCATATTCAGCGGCGATGAATACTGACCGGGATAGGTTCTAAATGACAAGGCTATAGCCTTAAATGTGGTGACCTGTCTGGGTATGCCATCCTTTTTAAAAACTATAACCAAACAAAATTGAAATAACATTTCAATTTGGATCACATTGTTTTTATTACCGCACTGATAAGATATTTTCAACGCAACTAAATGTGAATAATGGGTAATTGATTTAATTAAATATCGTTTTTTATGAATGAGATAGAGGTGGTTGCCGCGCCTGTATTGATCTTTTCAGTGAGGAGTCATAAATGGATATCCGTCAAAGCATTCACAGCGATCATGCCAAAACGCTTGATACTGCAGGCTTACGCAAAGAGTTTCTGGTTGAGACCATCTTTACCGCCGATCGCTATACCATGACCTACAGTCATATCGATCGCATTATCGTCGGCGGCGTGATGCCGGTGACCCAGACCCTGAGCGTAGGCGGCGAAGTGGGCAAACAGCTCGGCGTTAGTTACTTCCTTGAACGCCGCGAGCTGGGGGTTATCAATATTGGGGGGCCGGGCACCATTACCGTCGATGGTACCTGTTATGAAATCGGCCATCGCGACGCGTTGTATGTCGGGAAAGGGGCAAAAGAGGTTGTCTTTGCCAGCGTCGATGCGGCGAAGCCATCCCGTTTCTATTATAACTGCGCGCCAGCCCATACCACTTATCCGACAAAACGCGTGACCCCTGCGGATGTCGCGCCCGTTGTGTTGGGTGAGGATGTGACCAGTAACCGTCGCACCATTAACAAGTATTTCGTACCGGATGTGCTGGAAACCTGCCAGCTGAGCATGGGGCTGACCGAGCTTGCGCCTGGCAATTTGTGGAATACGATGCCGTGCCATACGCATGAGCGCCGGATGGAGGTCTATTTCTACTTCGGTCTGGAAGAGAACAGCTGCGTGTTCCATATGATGGGACAACCGCAGGAGACGCGGCATATTGTGGTGCAAAACGAACAGGCGGTGATTTCACCGAGCTGGTCGATTCACTCGGGTGTGGGGACGCGCGCGTATACCTTTATCTGGGGGATGGTCGGGGAGAACCAGGTGTTTGACGATATGGACCACGTCAAAGTCGGTGACCTGCGCTAACGCCTGAACAAGGCTGTCTGAAGCAAGATAATAGCGCCCTGAGCGTTGCTGCTCAGGGCGTTTTTTGCGCTGATTAATCGCAGGCGACGATTTTCATTGCCAGACCACCGCGAGAAGTTTCGCGGTACTTGGCGTTCATATCTTTGCCCGTTTCGTACATAGTTTCGATAACTTTATCGAGACAGACGCGCGGCTCGCTGGTGCGGCGAAGCGCCATGCGCGCGGCGTTTACCGCTTTCACGGCGGCGATAGCATTACGCTCGATGCAGGGAACCTGCACCTGGCCTGCTACCGGATCGCAGGTCAGACCCAAATTGTGTTCCATGCCGATTTCCGCAGCGATACACACCTGGCCCGGGCTGCCGCCTAGCAGTTCTGCCAGACCAGCCGCCGCCATTGAACAAGCTACGCCGACCTCGCCCTGGCAGCCCACTTCGGCACCGGAAATAGAGGCATTCATCTTATACAGCGAGCCGATGGCGCTGGTGACCAGCAGGTAGCGAGCCAGCGAGTTAGCGTTCACCTTACGGATAAACTTATCGTAATAGGCGAGTACCGCCGGCACGATACCGCAGGCGCCGTTGGTGGGCGCCGTGACCACGCGACCACCGGCCGCATTTTCTTCGTTGACCGCCAGAGCAAACATATTAATCCAGTCAACAACCGCCATCGGGTCGCTGTTGGTATTGTCCTGGCTGACCAGCATCCGGCGCAGTGCGGCGGCGCGGCGCGGTACCCGCAATCTGCCCGGCAGAACGCCTTCGGTGGTAATGCCACGTTCAATGCCGCCGCTCATCACTTCCCACACCGCCGCGAAGTGCTGTTCCAACTGTGCTTTGCTGTGCAATGCCAGTTCGTTTTGCATCATCAGGCCGGACAGAGAGAGCCCACTTTCACGGCAGTGTCGTTGCAGATCTGCCGCATTTTTGTACGGGTAAGGTACTACGGCCGGGGCTTCATTAGTCTGGCCGAAGTGTTGCTCATCGACGATAAAACCGCCGCCAATGGAGTAGTAGGTTTGCGTATAGAGCACCTTGTCGCCGTTAAGGGCGGTGATACGCATACCGTTTTCGTGCAGCGACAGGTTGTCGGCATGGAAATTCATGCACTGGTCAACCGGGAAGTCGACTTCATGCTGGCCGTTTGCCAGCATCAAACGTCCGTGGGTGTTGACGTCCTGAATAAACCCCGGGATGGCGTCGATATCGACGCTGTCTGGCAGGTTGCCCGCAAGGCCCATAATAATGGCGATGTCGGTGTGGTGGCCTTTACCGGTCAGGGAAAGAGAGCCGTAAACGTCGACAACGACTTTGCTGACGTCGGCAAGCAGCCCACGTGCAATAAGGTCATCGGTGAATTGTTTGCCCGCTTTCATGGGTCCAACGGTATGGGAGCTGGACGGGCCAATGCCGATTTTAAAAATATCGAATACGCTGATCATGATGCATCCAGTACTGTCGGGAAGCGCGCCGCCCGCGGGCGGCGCGAAGGGGGATTAGCTGAACAGAGAGTAGAAAATAGCGGAGATGGCAATCAGGCCCATAATCACAACAAAGACGTTGCTGATGTGGCCGCTGTATTTGCGCATGGCCGGGACTTTCTGAATCGCGTACATCGGCATCAGGAACAGAATCATCGCGATAATCGGGCCGCCGAGGGTTTCGATCATGCCGAGAATGCTTGGGTTCAGGGTCGCCACAATCCAGGTGGTAACCAGCATGAACAGCGCTGTGATTTTGTTCAGTTTGTTGATTTCGATGCTTTTGCCTTTACCGCGCAGGGACTTAATCACCATGCCGTTAAAGCCTTCACGTGCGCCAAGGTAGTGGCCGAGGAAGGATTTGGTGATGGCAATCATTGCAATGATCGGGGCCATCCAGGCAATCAGCGGTGCGTTAAAGTGGTTCGCCAGGTAAGAGAGAATCGAGATGTTTTGATCTTTGGCCGCCGCCAGGTCTGCCGGAGACAGGCTCAGTACGCAGCTGAAGACGAAGAACATCACGGTGATAACCATCATGACGTGGGCGCGAGCCAGGATGCTGGAGCATTTCTTCTCTGCGCCGTCGCCGTACTCTTCGCGCTTCGCCACGGCGAAGGAGGAGATAATTGGTGAGTGGTTAAAGGAGAACACCATCACCGGAATCGCCAGCCACAACGTCATCCACAGGCCGTTACCGGTAGCGGATGCGCTGCTCAGGGAGAGGGTTTCCAGTGCCGCACCGTTCCACTGAGGGATCAGGTATAGCGCCAGAATCATCAGGGCGACGACAAACGGGAATACCAGAATACTCATCGCTTTAACAATCATCTGCTCGCCGAAACGCACGATGGTCATCATGCCCACGATCAGAATCAGTGACAGGATCGCACGCGGCGGTGCCGTCATCTGCAGCTGGTGCGTCATAAAGCTCTCAACGGTATTGGTGATCGCGACGCTATACACCAACAGAATCGGGTAGATGGCGAAGAAATAGAGCAGCGTAATCAGTTTACCTGCGCCAACGCCAAAGTGTTCTTCAACGACTTCAGTGATGTCTTCGCCCGGATTTTTACCGGAAAGCACAAAACGGGTCATTCCGCGGTGAGCGAAATAGGTCATCGGGAAGGCAAGGATTGCCATGATAATCAGGGGGATCATACCGCCGACACCGGCATTAATCGGCAGGAACAACACGCCCGCACCGATTGCCGTGCCGTACAGGCCCAGCATCCACATGGTGTCAGTTTTGCGCCATCCGCTGCGGGTTTCGCCCGTAACGATAGTGCTGGTTTGAGTGGTTTCCATCTGTTTCTCCTGGAGGAAGCGACCAAATATAATGATTAAAATCAATTAAGTAATACTAAATTCGTTTGTTTACGGTTTTTTAATGATTTTCTCCGTAACAAGTGGGGCGGGAAGATACATTTATCTGGTAAATGCATCAGTGATCGCGATCCCAATTGCAATAATCCACTTTCGATGTGGGTATTTTTAGTTCAACAGTCTGTTTCTGGTGATCAGCCAGATATTTGTGGCGCGAAGGCTATCATTTACAGGATATGAGATAAAAGGAGTGGGGCGTAATAACGATGTTTTTGCTGTAAAAATGAGATGCAGACGATGTTTTCACGCTTAAATGCGTTTTTATTAGTGATATTTATCGCTGTTTATGGAAACGCAAACGATTGGCTTTGTAAAAACAGAACAAACGATTCTTAAAATAATTGAATCATTCGGAAAGCCGCGCCGGGGAAAGGCAAGGCAACACGCAGGAGAAAGCAAGGGAGGGCGTAGGGAAGAACCAGGGAAGAGCCAGGGAAGAGCCAGGGAAGAACCAGAGCAGGAAAAGCGGGTTACGGCACCACGCGTCGTAACCCGGAATGACAGGGAAATGGGCTACCTGTCAGGAGCCGATTTCATAGCAAGGAATATAGGCACTGCCGCCTGGCAGCTTCATACGATGCTGGGCGACGAAGCCCTGCAGCAGCTCGTCCATCCGACGCATGATTTCCGGATCGCCGTGCAGCTTATAAGGACCGAACTTCTCAATCGCCTGAATACCCACCTCTTTGACGTTGCCGGCCACGATGCCGGAAAACGCGCGACGAAGATCCGCCGCCAGCACTTCTACCGGTTGGTCCGGATAGAGCTTGAGGTTGGCCATGTTTTCATGTGTTGGATCGAACGGCATTTGCAGGTCAGGTGCAATACGGATCGACCAGTTGAAGCTGTAGGCATCCCCGGTCTCGCGGCGGTTCTCTTTCACCAGCGGCATCGCTTTTTTCATTTGCCGTGCCACCTCTGCGGCATCGTCAACGATAATGCGATAGTGGCGACGGGCCGATTCACCCAACGTGTGCACGATGAATTCATCCAGCACGCGGAAATAGTCAGCGCTCTCTTTTGGTCCGGTCAGGATCAGCGGCAGCACCTGCGACTGGTTAGCCGGGTGCATTAAAATACCCAGCAGATAGAGCAGCTCTTCCGCCGTCCCCACGCCGCCCGGGAAGATGATAATGCCGTGGGCGATGCGCACGAACGCCTCCAGACGCTTTTCGATATCCGGCATGATGATCAGTTCGTTCACCAGCGGGTTTGGCGGCTCGGCGGCAATAATTGACGGCTCGGTCATACCGATAAAGCGGCTGTCTTTATAACGCTGCTGGGCATGGCCGACCGCGGCGCCTTTCATCGGTGCTTCCATGGCGCCCGGGCCACAACCGGTGCAGATGTTCAGCTCACGCAGGCCGAGCTGGGTGCCGACGCGACGGGCGTACAGATATTCGTTTTCGTTAATCGAGTGGCCGCCCCAGCAGACAATCATATTCGGCGCTTCGCCGACGTGCAGGGCGCGGGCATTACGCAGAATCGAAAACACCAGGTTGGTGATATGTACCGAGCTTTCGAGATCAAGATTTGGGAGGCGCACGGTATTGTGGATCTGCCCGTAGACGAACAGGATATCGCGCAACACGGCAAACAGGTTGGCCTGCAGGGAGCGAATAATCCGCCCGTCCACGAAGGCCTCTTCCGGCGGGTTGATCAATTCCAGCTTCACGCCACGTTCGCGGCGCAGGACGTTAATATCGAAGTTTTCAAAACGAGACAGTAGCTCCTTGCTGTTATCGGTCAGGCTCCCCGAATTGAGTACAGCAAGTGAGCAGTTACGAAAGAGTTGATAGAGGTCACTGCTGGCGGTGCGTTTAAGCATATCCACTTCCAGCTGTGACAGCATATCCATTGAACCAAGCGGGCTAACATGTGTAATCAAGTGAACTCCTTACAGGACGATTATCGTCTTCCTGAGATTACAATAGCCTTGCCGGTGACGTTTCCACAACCTTGCGCACGCGTTAACGCACGCAAATTGTGAAAATGTTTACTACTGACGGGCGAGTCGGCCGATGGCCGGCACAAATTCGCCGTTGCTGCGCCACGGGTTAATGTCCAGCCCCCCACGGCGGGTATAGCGGGCGTAGACGGAAAGGGATTCCGGCTGGCAGAAACGCAGAAGGTCGTTAAAGATTCGCTCGACGCACTGCTCGTGGAATTCGTTGTGGTGGCGGAACGACACCAGATAGCGCAGCAGCTTTTCGCGGTCGATTTTAGGCCCACGATACTGAATCTGTACCGAGCCCCAATCGGGCTGGTGGGTGATCAGACAGTTGGATTTGAGCAGATGGCTGACCAGCGTCTCCTCGACGACCTTGCCGCCCGCGGCATCCTGCAGATAGTCGGTACTGAACTCATAGTTATCAATCTCGATATCCTGCTCATCGATGCAGGTACCGTGCAGATGTGCCACCGGTTGGCCTTCGAGTTCGTCGAGACGATAGAGCGACACCGTGACCTCGCCCTGGGCGCAGGCGCTGAGATCGCGCGTCAGCGTTGCCTGAACATCCTGCCAGCTGGCAAAACGGGTCTGGTTAAAGCTGTTGAGATAGAGCTTAAAGCTCTTCGATTCCACCAGGTTAACGGTTGTGTCATTCAGCTCAACGTGACCGACGGCGACCTGCGGCAGACCTTTGGCGTTCAGCCAGGAGAGCTCGTACAGGGTCCAGATATCACCGCCGTGAAACGGCAGATTATCCGCGTGCAGCCCCAGCGGGTCGCGGTTCAGGCTGCGCGGCACGCCCTGAAGCAGCGAGGCATCATAAGTATCGCGGTAATCCGTTGATTTACCGAGCGTCAGGCCGGCCAGAGCCTGATGATTATCGTAAGAAGACATGTTTCACCATAGGAAAGCGGGTACACTAGCAACCAAGTGTATCCTGGCTAACGTGAAGAGAGAAACCGGTGGACCATCAAACTGCAGAAGCGCTGCAAGCCTTTACTCAACGCTATTGCGCTGCCTGGCAGCAGCAATACGCCAGCCTGCCGCGAAGCGAAGAGCTTTATGGTGTCCCGTCCCCCTGTATCAGCGCGACGGACGATGATGCAGTTTTCTGGCAGCCGCAGCGTTTTTCTTTAGAACCCAATATCAACGCAGTTGAACGAGCGCTTGATATTGTGGTACAACAGCCGATTCATAGTTATTATACCACTCAGTTCGCCGGTGATATGGCGGCCAGCTTTGCTGGTGAGACGATGACGCTGTTGCAAACGTGGAGTCCGGATGACTTCCAGCGCGTGCAGGAGAATTTAATCGGTCATCTGCTGGTGCAAAAACGGCTCAAGCTGTCGCCGACGCTGTTTATCGCGACGCTGGACAGCGAGCTGGATGTGATTTCGGTCTGTAACGTGAGCGGCGAGGTCCTTAAAGAGACGCTCGGCACGCGCAAACGGACAACCCTTTCTCCCTCTCTTGCGAGTTTCCTTAATCAGCTTGAGCCAGTGCTGTAATCCATTTTACCAACCTGTTTGTGAGAGATCTCTTACAAGACCTGTAAGAGATCGTCATCATTTACGCAATTTTTAAATCAATTGATTTGTAATAAATTCATAAAATTCAAATTGTTACTCTTTTTTGTCGCTTTGTTGTGTGGGGTTAATCTTAAGAGATTCTCTCAAGAAGGCTTGTAAGACGAAGCGGAATCAGTGATCCTATGTACGTCGACAGGGAGTCGCGAGAAGAAGTGAACATCAGGATGATGACACTTCTTGCAGGACCCGCCGGGAAGGCGTTGCAAGGACAGGCTTCAGGATGAAGCACAGGATCACGCAGGAACGCGTAAAGGACACCTCCAGGATGGAGAACGTGAGCCGCTCATGATGAACGGTGGATCAGGAAGATCGGGACACACTTAGGGATAAGTCATTTCACATCGGGGTGGTGTGGGAGCAGGATGCGCAAGTTTATGGATGAACATGGTCAGGAGACCACAGGAAAAGTTTTCATGGACGAGCAGGGAGCACCAATGTAGCTGGATTGCTGCGAAACGAACCGGGAGCACTGTTAACACAGTGCTCCCTTTTTTTATGCCTCTATACCCTTCATCCTTCAAGTTGCCTGGGTGTTGGCTGCACCCGTTATTCGGCTCATCCATGAGCCTCACTCTTATCAGGGCCGCTGCTCTCAGCGTTTAAATCTGTTCCACACAGATTTGTCACCCCAGTCACTTACCCGAGTAAGCTCCAGGGGAAAAGCAACTCGAATTATTTTGGGTATAATACAGTCGTTTTCACTGCGGTATTTGCTATTCTGCGTCCGGTTTACAACTCATCGAGGTTTCCCATGACTCTTCACCTTAGCGTGCGCGAGCGTTTGCACGCCCTTGAAGCGCTGCTGCGCGAAACAGAACACTGGCAAGTCAATGCGCCGGAAAGCCGGGCTTTTGCCAGCGATCAACCTTTCTGTATGGACACTCTGGAACCACTGGAGTGGCTTCAGTGGGTCCTGATCCCGCGGATGCACCACCTACTCGATAGCGAACAGCCGCTGCCGCAGAATTTTGCCGTGGCCCCCTATTATGAGATGGCCCTTGATGCCACCCATCCGCTGCGTGAACGGGTACTGGCGGAACTGCTGCTGCTCGATACGCTGTTTACGAGCGACGACGCCTGATGCTGGAAATTATCTATCAGGACGAATGGCTGGTGGCGGTGAACAAACCCTCCGGATGGCTGGTGCATCGCAGCTGGCTGGATCGCGATGAAAAAGTGGTGGTGATGCAGAGCGTCCGCGACCAGATTGGTCAGCACGTGTTTACCGCTCATCGTCTCGACCGCCCGACCTCCGGAGTCCTGCTGATGGGGCTGTCCAGCGAAGCGGGAAGGCGACTGTCGCAACAGTTTGAACAACACCAGATGCAAAAGCGCTACCACGCGGTGGTGCGCGGCTGGCTGACCGACGATGAGGTCCTGGATTATCCGCTAGTGGAAGAGCTGGATAAAATCGCCGATAAATTCGCCCGCGATGACAAAGATCCTCAACCGGCGGTCACCCATTATCGCGGGATGGCGACGGTCGAAATGCCGGTCGCGACAGGGCGTTATCCGACGACGCGCTACAGCCTGGTGGAGCTGGAACCGAAAACCGGACGAAAACATCAGCTGCGCCGCCATCTCTCCCATTTGCGCCATCCGATTATTGGCGACAGTAAACACGGTGACCTCCGGCAGAATCGTAGCGCCGCCGAACATTTTGCCGTAGACCGCCTGATGCTTCACGCCAGCCAGCTATCGTTAATTCACCCCTTTACCGGCGAACCGTTGGTGATCCGCGCGGGCCTGGATGAGGTCTGGATGCGTGCGCTGTCGCAGTTTGGCTGGCGCGGCCTTCTGCCGTTAAATGAAAGGGTTGAGTTTGCTGACGACAGCGGTCAGGATGAAGATATTGAGGGCAATCCAGGGAGATAATCATGGCAGAAGTCGGGATTTTTGTAGGCACGATGTATGGCAACGCGCTGCTGGTCGCCGAAGAGGCGGAAGCCATTCTGAGCGGACTGGGCCATAAAGCGAAGGTGTACGAAGACCCGGAGATCCAGGACTGGGAACCGTACAGCGGCAAATATGTGCTGGTGGTGACATCCACCACCGGGCAGGGCGATCTGCCGGACAGCATCGTCCCACTGTATGAAGGGATGAAGGACATGTACCAGCCGCATCTGCGCTACGGGATCATCGCGCTGGGCGATAGCACCTACGCCAATTTTTGCGGCGGCGGTAAGACCTTTGATGTGTTGTTGCAGGAGCAGGGCGCAAAACGGATCGGCGATATGCTGATGATTGATGCCAGTGAAGATCCGGAACCCGAGGGTGTTTCCAACCCGTGGGTGCAACAGTGGGCGAGCCTGCTGGAATAACATCATAACACTTGCGCCCTCTGCGTCGCAGGGGGCCTTTTCGCCGCTACCGGCGCCTGTATACCTCGTCTGACCCATGGTTATGGCATTTGCACGATAACCTTGAGGTTTATCTGGTTTTTTCCGCGACATTTCCACCGGGTCAAGAGAGACAATTCACACTCCTGCGGATTGTTTCACCGTTAGCCAGGCTGGCGGCCGTTGCTTTTCATTTCCGTGAACTACCCCCCATCTTCTCAGACAAAAGCCATAAATCTATTTCTAAATGCCCGTGAAAGCTGTGTATATGCACGGTGAGCCAGCCAGGGCCTCTTTCTATACTCTCCGAGCCAGTTAAAAAAACAGTACGTCAGACATAACAAAAATGAACAGAAACACGAACACGTCATTCTGATTACCCTACAGGTTGTGCCGTTCAGAATGAACGTAGCTATCGGCTATGATTCAGGAGTGCAACAATGAGTACATTAAGTCAGGCTGCGAGCGGCGCGGAAAAACGCACCAATGCTCGCTACTGGATAGTGGTGATGCTGTTTATCGTCACGTCCTTTAACTATGGCGATCGCGCTACGCTGTCGATCGCCGGTTCGGAAATGGCCAAAGATATTGGCCTTGATGCCGTTGGCATGGGATACGTTTTTTCTGCCTTCTCATGGGCTTACGTTATTGGTCAGATCCCCGGCGGCTGGTTGCTCGACCGCTTCGGCTCTAAACGCGTCTATTTTTGGTCCATTTTCATCTGGTCGATGTTTACCCTGCTGCAGGGTTTCGTCGATATCTTCAGCGGCTTCGGCATTATTATCGCGCTGTTTACCCTACGTTTTCTGGTCGGCCTGGCGGAAGCCCCGTCATTCCCCGGCAACAGCCGAATCGTCGCGGCCTGGTTCCCTGCCCAGGAAAGGGGCACGGCGGTAGCGATTTTCAACTCGGCACAATACTTCGCCACCGTGATCTTCGCGCCCATCATGGGCTGGTTAACCCATGAAGTGGGCTGGTCACATGTGTTCTTCTTTATGGGTGGGCTGGGGATTGTTATCAGCTTTGTGTGGCTGAAAGTCATCCATGAGCCGAATCAGCACCCCGGCGTGAACAAGAAAGAGCTGGAATATATTGCTGAGGGCGGTGCGCTGATCAACATGGATCAGAAGAAAGGCACCCATAAAGTCCCGATGAGCGAAAAATGGGGGCAAATCAAACAGCTGATCGGTTCCCGCATGATGGTTGGCATCTATATCGGCCAGTACTGCATCAACGCGTTGACCTATTTCTTTATCACCTGGTTCCCGGTGTATCTGGTTCAGGCGCGCGGTATGTCGATCCTTAAGGCCGGGTTTGTCGCTTCGATCCCGGCGATCTGCGGCTTTGCCGGTGGCGTGCTGGGTGGGATCATCTCCGACTGGTTAATGCGGCGCACCGGTTCACTTAATATTGCCCGTAAAACCCCGATTGTCTTAGGCATGCTGTTGTCGATGGTCATGGTGTTCTGCAACTACGTAAGCGCAGAATGGATGATTATTGGCTTCATGGCGATGGCCTTCTTCGGCAAAGGGATTGGCGCATTGGGCTGGGCCGTAATGGCGGACACCGCGCCGAAAGAGATCAGCGGCCTGTCTGGCGGTCTGTTCAACATGTTCGGCAATATCTCCGGCATCGTGACGCCGATTGCGATTGGCTACATTGTCGGGACCACGGGCTCATTTAACGGCGCGCTGATATATGTTGGGGTGCATGCGCTGGTGGCGGTACTGAGCTATCTGGTGCTGGTGGGCGATATCAAACGTATTGAACTCAAACCGGTAACGGAGCGCTAAAGATGAATACACAGTCAAGTCCCGTCGTCATCGATATGAAAGTTATTCCGGTGGCCGGCCATGACAGCATGCTGCTGAATATCGGCGGCGCGCATAATGCCTGGTTTACCCGCAATATCGTGGTGCTGACCGACAATGCCGGAAATACCGGCATCGGCGAGGCTCCGGGCGGCGAAGTGATTTATCAGACCCTGCTCGATAGCGTTCCGCTGGTGGTCGGGCAGGAGATTGCCCGCCTGAACAAAGTGGTTCAGCAGGTACACAAAGGAAATCAGGCTTCAGACTTCGATAGCTTTGGCAACGGTGCCTGGACCTTTGAGCTACGGGTGAACGCGGTAGCCGCGCTGGAAGCGGCACTGCTGGATCTGCTCGGTAAAGCGCTGCAGGTCCCGGTCTGCGAACTGCTCGGGCCAGGAAAACAGCGTGATGCGGTCACCGTGCTGGGTTATCTCTTCTACATTGGCGATCGTAACAAAACCGACCTGCCGTACCTGGAGAAAACCCCAGGCGATCATGACTGGTATCAGCTACGCCATCAGGAAGCGTTGAACAGTGATGCGGTGGTGCGTCTTGCCGAAGCCGCGCAGGACCGCTATGGCTTTAAGGATTTCAAACTCAAGGGCGGCGTGTTGCCCGGCGAGCAGGAAATTGATACCGCCCGTGCGCTGAAGAAGCGCTTCCCGGATGCGCGCATCACCGTCGACCCCAATGGCGCCTGGCTGCTTGATGAAGCAATTGCGCTGTGCAAGGGGATGCAGGATGTGCTGACCTATGCCGAAGACCCGTGCGGTGCTGAACAGGGCTTCTCGGGGCGTGAGGTGATGGCCGAATTTCGTCGTGCGACCGGGCTGCCGGTTGCCACCAACATGATCGCCACTAACTGGCGCGAAATGGGCCACGCCGTGATGCTGAACGCGGTGGATATCCCACTGGCGGATCCGCACTTCTGGACTCTCTCCGGGGCGGTTCGGGTCGCACAGCTCTGCGATGACTGGGGGCTGACGTGGGGTTGTCATTCGAACAACCACTTTGATATTTCGCTGGCGATGTTTACCCATGTGGGCGCCGCTGCGCCGGGCAACCCGACCGCTATCGATACCCACTGGATCTGGCAGGAAGGCGATTGCCGCCTGACGAAAAATCCGTTGCAGATTACTCACGGAAAAATTGCCGTACCGCAGGCGCCAGGACTGGGTATTGAACTGGATTGGGACCAGCTGCAAAAAGCCCATGAAGCCTATAAGACGCTGCCTGGAGGCGCGCGAAATGACGCGGGTCCGATGCAGTATCTGATCCCCGGCTGGAAATTCGATCGCAAACGTCCCGTATTTGGTCGTGGTTAAGTCGCCACGTTATAAGAAAAGGATTCAAGATGAGTACATTATTTTCTACGCCCGTCGTTACTGCCATGCAAGTTATTCCGGTTGCCGGTCATGACAGCATGTTGATGAATCTTAGCGGGGCGCACGCCCCCTATTTCACCCGTAATATTGTGATTATTAAAGACAACTCCGGCCATACCGGGGTCGGTGAAATCCCCGGCGGTGAGAAAATCCGCCAGACGCTGGAAGAGGCGGCGGAGCTGGTGGTCGGTAAGACGCTGGGTGAATATAAAAACGTGCTGGGCGCCGTGCGTCAGCGCTTCGCCGACCGGGATGCCGGCGGTCGCGGTTTGCAAACATTTGATTTACGTACCACCATTCACGTCGTGACCGGAATTGAAGCCGCATTGCTGGATCTGCTAGGGCAGCATCTTGGCGTCAACGTGGCCTCTCTGCTGGGCGACGGTCAGCAGCGTAGTGAAGTCGAAATGCTGGGCTACCTGTTCTTTGTCGGCAATCGTCATGCCACGCCGTTGGCCTATCAAAGCCAGACCGACGAGCGCTGCGACTGGTACCGGTTGCGTCACGAAGAGGCGATGACGCCGGATGCCGTGGTCCGACTGGCGGAAGCCGCTTACGAAAAATATGGCTTCAACGATTTCAAACTCAAAGGCGGCGTGCTGGCGGGTGAGGAAGAAGCCGAATCGATTGTTGCTCTGGCGAAGCGATTCCCGCAGGCGCGAGTGACCCTGGATCCCAACGGTGCCTGGCTGCTGGATGAAGCCATCCAGATTGGCAAGCAGTTGAAGGGCGTACTGGCGTACGCTGAAGATCCTTGTGGTGCAGAGCAAGGGTTCTCCGGTCGCGAAGTGATGGCGGAGTTCCGTCGCGCCACCGGTTTGCCGACGGCCACCAATATGATTGCCACCGACTGGCGTCAGATGGGGCATACTCTTTCTCTGCAATCGGTGGATATTCCGCTGGCGGATCCGCACTTCTGGACCATGCAGGGATCGGTTCGTGTGGCGCAGATGTGCCATGAATTTGGCTTGACCTGGGGCTCACACTCCAACAACCATTTCGATATTTCGCTGGCGATGTTCACCCACGTCGCCGCGGCGGCACCAGGCAATATTACGGCGATCGATACCCACTGGATCTGGCAGGAAGGTAACCAGCGCTTAACCAGACAACCTTTTGAAATTAAAGGTGGGATGGTGCAGGTTCCGTCAACGCCGGGTCTGGGCGTTGAGCTGGATATGGACCGCGTGATGCAGGCAAACGAGCTATATAAAAAGCATGGGCTGGGGGCGCGCGATGACGCGATGGCCATGCAGTATCTGATCCCGAACTGGACGTTTGATAACAAGCGCCCGTGCATGGTGCGCTAAGGAAGATCCGGTTCCTGCGGGAACCGGAGACCTATTGATACCGGGTGTTTGTTCATTTAAGGACAGCGTATGAAAATTGTGATTGCGCCGGATTCATACAAGGAGAGTCTGAGCGCCCTGGAGGTTGCGACCGCGATAGAGGCGGGGTTTCAGGAGATTTATCCTGACGCGGAGTATGTCAAACTGCCCGTTGCCGACGGTGGTGAAGGGACCGTCGAAGCGATGGTCGCCGCCACGCAGGGGCATCTGGTGCAGGTGACCGTGACCGGCCCGCTGGGGGAACCGGTGCAGGCATTTTACGGTTTGTCCGGTGATGAACGCTGCGCTTTTATCGAAATGGCGGCGGCAAGCGGCCTGGAAAGCGTCCCGGTGGCCAACCGAAATCCCTTAATCACCACCACCTGGGGAACCGGGGAACTGATTCGTCACGCACTGGATGCCGGCGTACAGCAGATTATTATCGGCATTGGCGGCAGTGCTACCAACGATGGTGGTGCCGGGATGGTGCAGGCGCTGGGTGGGAAATTGCTGACGCAGGATAACCAGCAGATTGCTGCCGGTGGCGGCGCGCTGGAGCAGCTGGCGCGTATTGACCTTAGCGAGCTGGACGGCCGTCTCGCCGATTGTCGTATCGATGTTGCCTGCGATGTCACGAATCCACTGACCGGCCCGGAGGGGGCAACTGCGGTATTTGGCCCGCAAAAAGGGGCGACGGCGGAGATGATCGTCCGTCTGGATCGGGCGCTGGCGCATTTCGCGCAGATTATTCAACGTGATTTAGCCGTTGATGTCCTGCAGCTCGAAGGCGGCGGTGCTGCAGGTGGGATGGGAGCGGCGCTGTATGCTTTCTGTGGTGCCCGATTACGCCCGGGGATCGAGATAGTGACCGATGCTCTGCATCTCGCTGAACTGGTCGCCGATGCCGACCTGGTGATCACCGGCGAAGGGCGCATTGACAGCCAGACCATTCACGGCAAGGTGCCGGTCGGGGTCGCGAAGGTCGCCCAACGCTACAATGTACCGGTCATTGCCATCGCCGGGAGCCTGACCGCTGATGTTGGTATTGTGCATCAGCATGGCCTGGATGCCGTATTCAGCGTGATCTATTCGGTGTGCACCCTTGAGGAGGCGCTGGCCAATGCCGCCGACAATGTACGCATGACGGCGCGAAACGTCGCCGCGGTGTTGAAACTAGGCCAGCAACGTTAAGGCCCCTGCGTAGCCCGGATAAGCGCAATGCTATCCGGGAGGCAGGCTGATGATAGCCCGGACAGGCACCGCGCTATCCGTTATAAGGCGTTTTGATCCCCGGCATTTTACAGGCTTCCCGGGTGACGTTATCCATCTCATCCAGCAATTCAAGCAGCTCCGGCTCCAGATCTTCAGGCGCGGTTCCGGCCCGCAGCTGGCTTTCAAGGGTCT
This sequence comes from Klebsiella sp. R390, assembly GCF_051131745.1. NCBI lineage: Bacteria > Pseudomonadati > Pseudomonadota > Gammaproteobacteria > Enterobacterales > Enterobacteriaceae > Klebsiella > Klebsiella sp. R390. Next base: position 3,715,779 of record NZ_CP180445.1, read on the forward strand.
GACACAACTTCTTCAGCCGCGGTACACCGCTGTAGCTACAGCTTCCGTGGAGTTTATGAATCAGATCCAACAGCCCCTCCGGTTTTTCACCAACCAGCTGCTCTTCCACTTTATTGCGTACCTCCGGCATAAAGGCGATCAGCATTTGCAGCATTTCTCGCGCCAGGTCCGGCTTCATGGCAGCCTGGCGTAGCGACAGCTGCCAGTTGAGCGTCACGTTATGGTCGATGGGCGGCTCGATGGTCTCTGCCGCTAACGGCGGCGCGACATGGCCTCCCGGCTGATAACGCAGCAGCAGAGTGTGTAACTTCTCTTCCTCGATGGGTTTCGCCAGATAGTCATTCATGCCGGCGTTCATCAGCCTTTCTTTCTGGCCGTCAAAGGCGTGGGCGGTTACGGCGATCACCGGCGTCTGCTGCTGATGGGGAAGATGACGAATCAGCTCGCAGGCACGAATGCCGTCCATATCCGGCATCTGGATATCCATCAGGATCAGATCCAACTGCATCTCTTTGGCCTGCTCTACGGCACGCTGACCGCTTTCGCACAGCGTAACGTGCTGCACCAGATCCTCCAGCAACACGCCGATAAGCTTGAGGTTGGCCGGATTATCATCCACCGCCATTACCGTCATCGGCAGCTTGTCGCTGTCGGTGTGGGGAAGGGCGATCGGTGTTCTGCTGCGGCTGGAGGCGATAAGCGCCGGCACTAAACGCGTGGCGGTCAGCGGTTTGAGCAGGCAGGCCGCAACGCCATCCTGCTTCAGCGTTTCGGCATTTATCTGCGCGTGGCAGGGGAGCGCCAGCAGCAAATGATCGGCGATGGCACAGGCTTTCGCCAGATTGTCCTTCTGCTGGTTAATATCGCGCATCGACACCGGGAGCCCGGCCAGCAGAATATCGTAGTGTGCTTTCGGCAGCGCGGAGAAGGTCGGGCTGTAGACTACCTCCAGCGGCGTGGTAGCCAGCAGCTCCAGAGTGCACTGCGCCGCCGTGGCGTTGGCCTCAATGTAGGCCAGCGTTTTGCCCGCCAGAAGCGGCGTCATCGGGCTCTCCTGAACGGCGTTCGGGTTGAGGTCGAGACTGATGTGGAACCAGAAAGTGGAGCCGCGATTCGGCTGGCTGTGGAAAGAGATATCACCGCCCATCTCTTTGACCAGCCGTTGGGTAATCACCAGCCCAAGCCCGGTGCCGCCGTGACGGCGGGAAATGCTGGCATCGGCCTGGCGGAAGGCCTGGAACAACCGGGACTGATCGCGTTCGGGGATACCGATGCCGGTATCGTGGATTTGAATCTCTATTTGCACGCTGGTGTTGCTGAGCGCCCGCTGTTCGACCAGCACATCGATATTGCCATGTTCGGTAAACTTGATGGCATTGCCGACCAGGTTAGTGATGATTTGCTGCAGGCGTAGCGGGTCACCGATAATATTATCCGGCACATCGTTTTTGATGTTTAGCGTCAGTTCCAGCCCTTTATCATGGGCCGAATGCGCCAGCAGGGTGACGACTTCATCCAGCGTATTGCGTAGCAGGAACGGAATGCTTTCCAGAATCAGCTTACCGGCCTCCAGCTTGGAGAAGTCCAGCACGTCATTGATGATCGCCAGCAGGTTATTTGCCGAACGTTCAATCGTGGTGAGATGATCACGCTGGGTGGTATTCAAATCGGTTTTCAGCGTCAGGCGGGTAAAGCCAATCACGCCATTGAGCGGGGTTCGCAGCTCGTGGGACATATTGGCAAGGAACTCCGACTTAATACGTGCGGCCTCCTGGGCGCGCTTTTTCGCCAGATCCAGCTCAACGTTCTGGATCTCCATCTGTTCGAGGGTTTCGCGGAGATCGGAAGTTGCCTGATCGATATTATGTTGCATCTCTTCGTGGTAAGCCGCCAGCGACATCGCCATCGAGTTAATGCCGTTTTTCAGCATATCCAGCTCGCCGAGCATAAAGCCCTCGACGCGGCTATCCAGTTGCCCACGACGAATACGGTCAACGGTATTGACCATGTTGCGGATTGGGCCGGTGACATCGCGCATCAGGCGCCAGCCAAAAATGAGCGCAATGCCAATACAGAACAGCATCATAACGCTGGAGATAAAAATCTCTTTGTACTGCTGCAGGCGTACCGATTTCAGATCGAGCTCGAGGGCAACATAGCCCAGCATATTGCCGGGCATCTTGGCATCGGTCCCCGGTGATTCATCTGGCGAATAGCTTTCGGAGACGATCGGGGTACGCAAAATCATCACGTCGCCTTCGCGTATCGCGGTGAGCTGCTGGGGAAATTTTGCCCCTTTCGGCAGGCGCAGTTCGCTGGGGTTGAGCTGAAAGTTAGAGGTGACAAACAGGCGATTCTGCGAATCATAGATGGAAATCGCGCGTACAATCTCGGAGTGGCGGCGATGCAATACGCTAATGAGCTGGCCGATTGACTCGCGGTTTTGCAGATTCATGCCATATTCACTGGAGACCGCCAGTGGTTCAATAATGCTGGCTCCGGCGTCTTCCAACTGACGCTGCAGGTCGTGATAGCGATGGGCAACGAAGAAAATACTCAGCAGCAAACCAATGAGGACGGTAGGTGCCAGAATAAGAATCATCATGCGAGCACGTAGGCTGTAGTTGGTCATGCGGTTCCGTTATGGGAGAATATACGCTTCATCCTTCAAGTGCCTCTGCGTTGGTGGCGTCAGTGTCGGGCTTACACACGCCGTCGTGGACTGCTGCCCGCCGCGCTGATGTACCTTGAAAGGACTCGTGTATAGAGTCAGTTTATTTGATTGAGACAAATCTCTACGATGGCGCAATTCTACTCTGCAAAACGGCGTGTGACGACGCGCCAGATCATAACCGTGACAGTAAACGACCTCGATCCCTTTGGCCAGGGCGTTGCGCGTCACCATGGTAAAGCGCTATTTGTTAGTGGTTTACTGCCGCAGGAACAGGCCGAAGTTGTCCTGGTGGAAGACAAAAAACAGTACTCCCGGGCTCAGGTCAAACGCCGTCTGAGTGACAGTCCTCAGCGTCAGGCACCGCACTGCCCGCATTTTGGCGTCTGCGGAGGCTGCCAGCAACAGCATGCCAGCATTGAATTACAGCAGCACAGCAAACGTGCCGCGCTTGCTCGGCTCATGAAACACGAGGTCGACGATATTATAGCCGCTTCGCCGTGGGGATATCGCCGGCGTGCGCGTCTGAGCTTGAATTACCAGCCGAAGTCCCAACAATTACAGATGGGTTTTCGCAAGGCCAACACCAATGACATCGTCGATGTGGTGCAATGCCCTGTTTTGGTGCCCGATCTTGAGGCATTGCTGCCCGCGGTGCGCACCTGCCTGACGGGGCTGAAATCTCAGCGTCAATTGGGGCATGTTGAACTGGTGCTGGCGGATAATGGCCCGGTGATGATCCTGCGCCACACGGCGGCGCTGCCGGCCGGCGACAGAGAAAAACTGGAACGATTTTCGCAAACTCATGATCTTGCCCTGTATCTGGCTCCACAAAGCGAGATACTGGAGCATATTCGTGGGGAAGCGCCATGGTATACGTCAGACGGACTACGCTTAATGTTCAGTCCGCGCGACTTTATTCAGGTGAATGACGGTGTCAATCAGCAGATGGTACAGACCGCCCTGGCGTGGCTGGACGTTCAGCCGCAGGACCGGGTGCTCGATCTGTTTTGCGGCATGGGCAATTTCACGCTGCCGCTGGCGACACGTGCCGCTGAGGTCGTCGGGGTTGAAGGCGTTCCGGCGCTGGTAGAGAAAGGGCGGGAAAATGCCGCGCTCAATCAGTTGCACAACGTGACATTCTTTCATGAAAATCTGGAGGAAGATGTCACCCGTCAGGCGTGGGCGAAGCGTGGCTTTGACAAAATATTGATCGATCCGGCGCGAGCCGGGGCGCCAGCGGTGATCCCACAGATTATAAAGCTCGCGCCACGCCGCGTGGTTTATGTCTCCTGTAACCCGGCGACGCTGGCACGTGATAGCGAACACCTGTTACAGGCAGGCTATACGATCCAACGCCTGGCGATGCTGGACATGTTCCCGCATACCGGACATCTGGAATCGATGGTGTTGTTTGAGCATAAGCTTACATAACATCACTCGAATCGTATCGAGGTGGCAACAGAGTGAATGCTCAAGCGCTGGCCCAGGTCGGTGGCTGAGGTGAATGAAAAAGCCAACGCTGATGCGGTTTGAAGGATGACGTGTAAAAGTTGAGGCTTGCCGACTTCGGCAGGCCAGGTCCCTTAAGGAGAGGACAATGGTTGCGGTAAGAAGTGCACATCTTAATAAAGCTGGTGAATTTGACCCGAAGAAATGGATCGCGAGTCTGGGAATTTCCAGCCAGCAGTCGTGTGAACGCTTAGCCGAAACCTGGGACTACTGTCGCGAGAAAACACAGGGACATCCTCGAGCGGACCTTCTGCTATGGCGCGGCGTGGAGATGGTGGAAATACTCTGCACGCTGAGTATGGATATCGACACGCTTCGGGCCGCCATGCTTTTCCCGCTGGCGGACGGCAACGTCGTTAGCGAAGAGGTGATGCAAGAGAGCGTCGGTAAATCTGTCGTCACGTTGATCCACGGCGTGCGCGATATGGCGGCCATTCGCCAGCTTAAAGCCACCCACACCGATTCCGTCTCTTCAGAACAGGTCGATAATATCCGCCGCATGCTGCTGGCGATGGTCGACGATTTCCGCTGCGTGGTCATCAAGCTTGCCGAGCGTATCGCCCATCTGCGGGAAGTCAAAGATGAGCCCGAAGACGAACGCGTCCTGGCGGCAAAAGAGTGCACCAATATCTATGCGCCGCTGGCCAACCGTTTAGGTATCGGCCAGCTGAAATGGGAGCTGGAGGACTATTGCTTCCGCTATCTGCATCCGGACGAATACAAACGTATTGCCAAACTGCTGCACGAACGCCGCATCGATCGTGAACACTACATTGATGAGTTCGTGGGGCATTTACGCTCCGAAATGAAAACCGAAGGCGTCAAGGCCGAGGTGTACGGGCGTCCAAAGCATATCTACAGCATCTGGCGGAAAATGCAGAAAAAACACCTCACCTTTGATGAGTTGTTTGACGTGCGGGCCGTGCGCATCGTTGCTGAACGGCTGCAGGACTGCTATGCCGCACTGGGGATCGTCCATACCCACTATCGCCACCTGCCAGATGAGTTCGATGATTACGTTGCCAACCCCAAACCGAACGGCTACCAGTCGATTCATACGGTGGTACTGGGGCCAGGGGGAAAAACGGTCGAGATCCAGATCCGTACCCGGCAGATGCATGAAGATGCCGAACTGGGTGTGGCGGCGCACTGGAAGTACAAAGAGGGCGCCAGCGCGGGCGTGAGCGGCGGACGCGGCTATGAAGACCGTATCGCCTGGCTGCGTAAGCTGATTGCCTGGCAGGAAGAGATGGCCGATTCTGGTGAAATGCTGGATGAAGTCCGTAGCCAGGTCTTCGACGACCGGGTCTATGTCTTTACGCCGAAAGGCGACGTGGTGGATTTACCCGCCGGTTCCACGCCGCTCGACTTTGCCTACCATATTCACAGTGATGTCGGTCACCGCTGCATTGGCGCCAAAATCAGCGGGCGTATCGTGCCGTTTACCTACCAGTTGCAGATGGGCGATCAGATTGAAATCATCACCCAGAAGCAGCCGAACCCCAGCCGCGACTGGCTGAACCCGAACCTGGGTTATGTGACGACCAGCCGCGGGCGCTCCAAAATTCACGCCTGGTTCCGCAAGCAGGATCGCGACAAGAACATTCTCGCCGGGCGGCAGATTCTTGACGATGAGCTTGAGCACCTGGGAATCAGCCTTAAGGAAGCAGAGAAACACCTGCTGCCGCGCTACAACTTCAACGAGCTGGACGAACTGCTGGCGGCCATTGGCGGCGGCGATATTCGCCTTAACCAGATGGTCAACTTCCTGCAGGCACAGTTCAATAAACCGAGCGCCGAAGAGCAGGATGCGGCAGCGCTCAAACAGCTGCAGCAGAAAAGCTGGGCGCCGCAGAGCCGCAGCAAAGACAATGGTCGGGTGGTGGTGGAAGGCGTCGGTAACCTGATGCATCACATTGCGCGCTGTTGCCAGCCCATCCCGGGCGATGAGATTGTCGGTTTTATCACCCAGGGGCGCGGGATTTCCGTACACCGGGCGGACTGCGATCAGCTGGCGGAACTGCAATCGCATGCGCCTGAGCGTATCGTTGACGCGGTATGGGGAGAAAGCTACTCCGCGGGATATTCGCTGGTGGTGCGCGTTGTCGCCAACGATCGCAGCGGCCTGCTGCGGGATATCACCACGATCCTCGCCAATGAAAAAGTGAACGTGCTCGGCGTTGCCAGCCGTAGCGACACCAAACAGCAGCTGGCCACGATCGACATGAACATTGAAATCTACAACCTGCAGGTGCTGGGCCGCGTGCTCGGAAAACTGAACCAGGTACCGGATGTGATTGATGCCCGCCGTCTGCACGGTGGCTAATCGATCGTATTTTGCTTTCCCCGGCGGCGCATGGCGGGCCGGGGATACGCTTTCACGTTAGCCGGGTAAGGCGAAATCCATACCCGGCAGTATCGTTTGCAACAGGAAAAGACATGAACCAAATCGACCGGCTGCTCGGCATTATGCAGCGCCTGCGCGACCCGGAAAACGGCTGTCCATGGGACAAAGAGCAGACCTTCGCCACCATCGCCCCCTATACCCTCGAAGAAACTTACGAAGTGCTGGATGCCATCGCCCGCGAAGATTTTGACGATCTGCGTGGCGAGCTGGGCGATCTGCTGTTCCAGGTGGTGTTCTACGCGCAGATGGCGCAGGAAGAAGGGCGCTTTAATTTTGACGATATCTGCGCGGCTATCAGCGATAAGCTTGAGCGCCGTCACCCGCATATCTTCGGAGATGCGACCGCCGGCGATAGCGCCGAAGTGCTGGCGCGCTGGGAGCAAATAAAAAGCGCCGAGCGGGCCGAGAAAGCTCAGCATTCCGCACTGGATGATATTCCGCACAGCCTGCCGGCGTTGATGCGCGCGCATAAAATTCAGCGTCGCTGTTCTGCCGTGGGGTTTGACTGGACCTCGCTGGGCCCGGTGCTGGACAAAGTGCATGAAGAGATCGATGAGGTCATGCATGAAGCGCAGCAGGCCGTCGTGGATGAGGCTAAACTGGAGGAGGAAATGGGCGATCTGCTGTTCGCGACCGTCAATTTATCCCGCCATTTAGGGGTAAAAGCCGAAGTCGCACTGCAAAAAGCGAACCTTAAATTTGAACGCCGTTTCCGTGAGGTTGAACGAATTGTGGCCGCTCGCGGGTTAGAAATGACGGGCGTAGACCTCAATATCATGGAGGAAGTGTGGCAAGAGGTAAAACGGCAGGAAACTGATCTCTAACGGAATTTTGCGATCAAGCGCTATTTGTGTGATTTTTTAAATGACAAGCGCTTGATTTGCGTCAAAAACATTTACCCAAAAGGGGCTATTTTCTCACTCCTTATGTTTGTCATGGCCTGGAAAGGAGACGGAGAATGAAAGTTTGTGGCGCTCGTCGTGTTCGGGTATACTACTTTCCCGTCCTGGTTATTCCATCGTTTCACCCTAACTTCTCAGGTTCAGCATGACAACGAACTATATTTTTGTGACCGGCGGGGTCGTATCCTCTCTGGGTAAAGGCATTGCCGCAGCCTCCCTGGCCGCTATTCTCGAAGCCCGTGGGCTTAACGTAACCATGATGAAACTGGATCCGTATATCAACGTCGATCCGGGCACCATGAGCCCAATCCAACACGGGGAAGTGTTCGTTACTGAAGACGGCGCTGAAACCGATCTGGACCTGGGTCACTACGAGCGCTTCATCCGCACCAAAATGAGCCGCCGCAACAACTTCACTACGGGCCGTATCTACTCCGACGTTCTGCGTAAAGAGCGCCGCGGTGATTACCTGGGCGCGACCGTACAGGTCATCCCACACATCACCAACGCGATCAAAGAGCGCGTCCTTGCCGGTGGTGAAGGTCACGACGTGGTGCTGGTTGAAATCGGCGGTACCGTCGGTGATATCGAATCCCTGCCGTTCCTCGAAGCTATCCGTCAGATGGCTGTAGAGATTGGTCGTGAGCATACTCTGTTTATGCATTTGACCCTGGTGCCGTACATGGCAGCCGCCGGCGAAGTCAAAACCAAACCGACTCAGCACTCCGTGAAAGAGCTGCTTTCCATCGGTATTCAGCCAGATATTCTGATCTGCCGCTCCGATCGGGCGGTACCGGCCAACGAACGTGCTAAAATTGCATTGTTCTGTAACGTTCCGGAAAAGGCTGTTATTTCTCTGAAAGACGTCGATTCCATTTATAAAATTCCGGGCCTGTTGAAATCACAGGGGCTGGACGATTATATTTGTAAACGATTCAGCTTAAGTTGCCCGGAAGCAAACCTGGCCGAATGGGAACAGGTTATTTACGAAGAAGCCAATCCGGCTGGCGAAGTCACCATTGGTATGGTCGGTAAGTACATTGAACTGCCGGACGCCTACAAATCGGTGATCGAAGCGCTGAAACACGGTGGTCTGAAGAACCGCGTTACCGTCAACATCAAGCTGATTGATTCGCAGGATGTGGAAACGCGCGGCGTCGAAATTCTGAAAGATTTGGACGCTATCCTGATCCCGGGTGGCTTCGGCTATCGCGGTGTTGAAGGTAAAATCGCCACTGCACGCTATGCGCGTGAAAACAAAATTCCATATCTGGGTATTTGCCTGGGTATGCAGGTTGCGCTGATTGAGTTTGCGCGTAACGTCGCGGGAATGGAGAACGCCAACTCGACGGAATTTGTGCCAGACTGTAAGTACCCGGTTGTGGCCCTGATTACCGAATGGCGTGATGAAGAAGGCAACGTTGAAGTCCGTTCTGAAAAGAGCGACCTCGGCGGCACCATGCGCCTTGGCGCACAGCAGTGCCAGCTGGAAGACGAAAGCCTGGTTCGCCAGCTGTACGGCGAATCAACCATTACTGAGCGTCATCGTCACCGCTACGAAGTCAACAACATGTTGTTGAAACAGATTGAAAATGCGGGCCTGCGTGTTGCGGGCCGTTCCGGGGATGATCAGTTGGTCGAGATCATCGAAGTGCCGAATCACCCGTGGTTTGTCGCTTGTCAGTTCCATCCGGAGTTTACTTCAACGCCACGTGATGGCCACCCGCTGTTTGCAGGTTTTGTGAAAGCAGCAGGCGAGTATCAAAAGCGTCAGGCGAAGTAAAATGAGTTAGAACGGCAATGCACCCATCTGGGTGCATTGTTTGTCTGGAGTTTTAGTTTAACTTGTACTGAGGAAAACCTAATGTCCAAAATCGTTAAAGTCATCGGTCGTGAAATCATCGACTCCCGTGGTAACCCGACTGTTGAAGCCGAAGTACACCTGGAAGGTGGTTTCGTTGGTATGGCAGCAGCTCCGTCAGGTGCTTCTACTGGTTCCCGCGAAGCGCTGGAACTGCGCGATGGCGACAAATCCCGTTTCATGGGTAAAGGCGTACTGAAAGCTGTTGGCGCTGTCAACGGCCCGATCGCTCAGGCAATCCTTGGCAAAGACGCCAAAGATCAGGCTGGCATCGATAAAATCATGATCGACCTGGACGGTACTGAAAACAAATCTAACTTCGGTGCAAACGCCATCCTGGCTGTGTCTCTGGCTAACGCCAAAGCAGCTGCTGCCTCTAAAGGCCAGCCGCTGTTCGAGCACATCGCTGAGCTGAACGGTACTCCGGGCAAATACTCCATGCCGGTTCCGATGATGAACATCATCAACGGTGGTGAGCACGCTGACAACAACGTCGACATCCAGGAATTTATGATTCAGCCGGTTGGCGCTAAATCCCTGAAAGAAGCCGTACGTATGGGTTCTGAAGTGTTCCACAACCTGGCTAAAGTTCTGAAAGCTAAAGGTATGAACACTGCAGTTGGTGACGAAGGTGGCTACGCGCCGAACCTGGGTTCCAACGCTGAAGCACTGGCTGTAATCGCAGAAGCGGTTAAAGCTGCTGGCTACGAGCTGGGTACCGACATCACTCTGGCGATGGACTGTGCAGCTTCTGAATTCTACAAAGACGGTAAATACGTTCTGGCTGGCGAAGGCAACAAAGCGTTCACCTCTGAAGAGTTCACTCACTTCCTGGAAGACCTGACCAAACAGTACCCGATCGTCTCTATCGAAGACGGTCTGGACGAATCTGACTGGGATGGTTTCGCATACCAGACTAAAGTCCTGGGCGACAAAATCCAGCTGGTTGGTGACGATCTGTTCGTAACCAACACCAAGATCCTGAAAGAAGGCATCGAAAAAGGCATCGTTAACTCCATCCTGATCAAATTCAACCAGATCGGTTCTCTGACCGAAACTCTGGCTGCGATCAAAATGGCGAAAGACGCTGGCTACACTGCCGTTATCTCTCACCGTTCAGGCGAAACTGAAGACGCTACCATCGCTGACCTGGCTGTTGGTACTGCTGCAGGCCAGATCAAAACTGGTTCTATGAGCCGTTCTGACCGCGTTGCTAAATACAACCAGCTGATTCGTATCGAAGAAGCACTGGGTGAAAAAGCACCGTACAACGGTCGTAAAGAGATCAAAGGTCAGTAAGTCTGACTTTCTCTCTTAACAAAAAACCCGCCTCGGCGGGTTTTTTTATGTCTGCGGTCCGGCTATTTAAAATCAACGGCCATCTGCTGCGGAATGGTCAGCCCGCGCGTGGTCTGCACGCAGCGGTCGATATAATCGGTAAAGCGCGGCGGCTTCGGCATTCCCATGCTGAGCAGCTTATCGTTGCTGAACCGCACGTTAAGCGTAGCAAAAGCCCCATACAGGCGCATTGCTTTGAGCATCAGGCGTTCATTGCAGGGCCCAAAGATATCCTTCAGCTCACGGCGCATCTTCACCAGTGTCTCATAGCTCACCTGCGCGTACTTATCGCCAACGGGAACCTTCTCCAGCGCAGAGGCCATGGCGTTATCAATCTCGGCAAACTTCACGCTATTCTCTTCCCCGGCAGAAATATGGACTACCTCGCCACGGGCCAGCGGGCTGCTGAGCAGCATTAGTAATGCATCGGCACAGTAATCGACGGGGATCACATCGATACGGTCTTCCATCGAACACATAAATTTTTGCAGCATCAGCCCCATGCTGAACACCCAGAAGATACTGCTGGAAGGCTGGCAGCCGTGGTGAGTGTGGCCTACCACAATCGAGGGGCGAGCGATGACCAGCGGTAGCGTCGGGCATTCCTGCTGCATCAGGCGTTCGATGGTCGACTTGGAATGGGTGTACTCGACCAGATGTTCTGCACGTTCACGGAATATCGCGCTTTCCGCCACCAGTGAATCGGGTTCTGGCGAGCAGGACATCGCGGTACCAACATGCAGAAAACGTTGCAACGTACCAACCTGCGCCATGGTCTGGGCAAACTTCAACGTGCCTTCGACATTCACTTTCCAGATCAGTGGATTGTTGCCAAAGGAGGCGACGGCGGCACAGTTAATCACGTGTGTCACCTGCTGCAGTCGCGGGTCGCTGAGAAAGCTGTCGGGATTGGCCAAATCCCCCAGCAGCATGTTGCGCGGGGTCAGCGCCGCCAGGTTTTCTTCGGCGATGTTGAATTTACGCAGGTTTTCTTTGACCCGCTCCAGCGCGGCAATATCCGTGTCGGCACGGACTAACAGCAGCAGGTTCACCTCATTTGTCTGATTAAGAATGTTTTCTAAAACCGCTCCGCCCAGAAATCCGGTCACGCCTGTAATTAATAATGTGTTCATGAATACAGTCTCATCATGGTTGGTTTGCGGATTTTAGGAGCGGGTAATTAAACGGCGGGTAAATAAAAAAAGGGCTATTTGTGCGCTGTCTTAAGACTATTTTAAGTAAATGAAGCGTAGCGGATAAGGTTGGACTATGGCTGCTGATAATAGATTCACAATAATATGTATCTGTTTGTACATCTTTGAAATTTATCTATTTTATTCTTTGTGCTTGGTTTTTATTTGACGGTTTTTAAACATATTCTGTTACATCAAATTGACCGTGCAGCTGCGGACAAGACCTGAGCCTATAAATCTGCGATAATGTGCACTCATAACCCCACACCGAGATGATTATGCAGTACCCGATTAACGAGATGTTCCAGACCTTGCAAGGCGAGGGTTACTTTACCGGCGTGCCCGCCATTTTTATTCGTCTGCAGGGATGCCCGGTCGGTTGTGCCTGGTGCGATACCAAACATACCTGGGATAAGCTTGCCGATCGGGAAGTGTCGCTGTTCAGTATTCTGGCGAAAACCAAAGAGAGCGATAAATGGGGTCCGGCGAGCGGCGAAGATCTGCTGGCTATTATTGGACGCCAGGGCTGGACGGCCCGCCATGTGGTGATCACCGGCGGAGAACCCTGTATTCACGATTTAACGCCGCTGACCGTGCTGCTGGAGCAAAACGGCTTTAGCTGCCAGATTGAAACCAGCGGTACCCATGAGGTGCGCTGTAGCCCTCACACCTGGGTGACGGTATCCCCGAAGGTGAATATGCGCGGCGGCTATGATGTGCTGTCCCAGGCATTGCAGCGGGCCGACGAAATTAAACACCCGGTGGGACGCGTGCGCGATATCGAAGCCCTCGACGAACTGCTGGAAACCCTGACGGATGACAAGCCGCGGATTATTGCTCTGCAACCGATCAGCCAAAAAGAAGACGCGACGCGCCTGTGTATCGAAACCTGCATTGCGCGAAACTGGCGGCTCTCTATGCAAACGCATAAGTATTTGAATATCGCCTGATAAAAAGGCCCGGTTCACAGATTGTGGACCGGGCCTTTTTGATCGACAGATCGGGCAGACGACACGCCTCCCGACCGGATATTACTCGCCGCGATAGACGCATCCTGCGGTACAGGTCTCTTTAATCATCACGGCGCTCAGCAGTGGAACGACGGGTTTCATCTGTTCCCAGACCCAACGGGCCAGTACTTCGCTGGTGGGGTTTTCCAGGCCAGGAATATCGTTCAGATAGTAATGATCCAGACGATCGTAGATCGGCTTAAAGGCGGCCTTGAGCTCGGCAAAATCCATGATCCAGCCCGTGTGGGGATCGACTTCACCGGTAATCTCCAGACGCACCATAAAAGAGTGACCGTGCAGGCGACCGCACTTATGACCTTCCGGTACGTGAGGCAGGTGATGGGCGGCTTCGAAGGTGAAATCTTTAAACAGGGTGGTGGACATCTTTCATTCTCATAAGACAAAAAAACCGCCGTAGGGTACCGGAAAGTCTATTTTTTATCATTAACTAAAACCGATCCTGGGGGAAAACAGCATCATTGACTATGTTGTCAGGAAAGATATCTTTATATTTTATGTAGTTAGCTAATCGCTTTTGTTGTTAATAACTATAACTAAAACAGGTTAGTCCATTTGGTTATTTGTTATTTCCATCCCTTCTTTAATTGTTATTATCTGCGCCGTTAACCTTATAACTCGTCATACTTCGAGCTGCATGTGCGTCGGTTTTGCTCGCTCACTCCAGTCACTTACTGATGTAAGCACCCGGGGATTTGCTGCATAACCGTCTTCCTGCAACTCGAATTATTTAGAGTAAATACATTTATTTCTGTTTTGGCGCGCTGACAGGGTGCGATGAACAGCTTAGCTTACTGGAACATAACGACGCATGACGACACAGGCCCCATCTTCCAATTTGCTGCCGCTTAACCCGGAGCAAATGGCGCGCCTTCAGGCGGCCACGACAGATTTCACCCCAACTCAGCTTGCCTGGGTTTCTGGCTATTTTTGGGGCGTGCTGAATCAGCAGTCCGGTGCCGCGGTTGCGGTACCTGCCCAGGCGGCGGAAGCCCCGAGCATTACGCTTATCTCCGCATCGCAAACCGGCAACGCCCGTCGGGTGGCGGAAGCGCTGCGGGACGATCTCCAGGCAGCACAGCTGAACGTCAAGCTGGTTAACGCAGGCGACTATAAATTCAAACAAATTGCCTCCGAAAAACTGCTGGTGATCGTGACCTCTACTCAGGGTGAAGGCGAGTCGCCGGAAGAAGCTGTCGCGCTGCATAAGTTCCTGTTCTCGAAAAAAGCGCCAGCGCTGACCGGGACGGCTTTTGCGGTCTTTGGCCTGGGCGATACCTCTTATGAATTCTTCTGCCAGTCCGGGAAAGACTTCGATAGCCGCCTGGCGGAGCTGGGTGGTGAACGCCTGCTGGATCGCGTGGATGCCGACGTTGAATATCAACCGGCGGCGGCAGAATGGCGTGCGCGGGTGGTCGAGGTGCTGAAAGCACGGGCGCCTGTCGCGGCGCCGGTTCAGGCTGTCGCGTCCGGTGCGGTCAACGACATTCACTCGAGCCCCTATACCAAAGAAGCGCCGCTGACGGCGACGCTGGCGGTAAACCAGAAAATCACCGGCCGTGACTCCGAAAAAGACGTGCGCCACATTGAAATTGACCTTGCGGATTCCGGCCTGCGCTACCAGCCGGGCGATGCGCTTGGCGTGTGGTATCAGAATGACCCGGCGCTGGTAAAAGAGCTGGTTGAACTGCTGTGGCTGAAGGGTGATGAGCCTGTTACCGTTGACGGTAAAACGCTGCCGCTGGCCGAAGCGCTGGAGTGGCATTTTGAACTGACGGTGAATACCGGCAATATCGTTGAGAACTATGCCACCCTGACCCGCAGCGAATCACTGTTGCCGCTGGTGGGCGATAAGGCACAGCTGCAGCATTATGCGGCGACCACGCCGATCGTCGATATGGTGCGCTTCTCCCCGGCACAGCTTGATGCCGAGGCGCTGATTGCGCTGCTGCGTCCGTTAACGCCGCGTCTGTACTCTATCGCCTCGTCGCAGGCGGAAGTGGAAACTGAAGTCCACGTGACCGTGGGCGTCGTGCGCTTTGATATCGAAGGCCGCGCTCGCGCAGGAGGCGCCTCCAGCTTCCTCGCCGACCGTCTGGAAGAAGACGGTGAAGTTCGCGTCTTTATCGAACACAACGACAACTTCCGTCTGCCGGCTAACCCGCAAACGCCGGTTATCATGATTGGTCCAGGTACCGGTATTGCGCCGTTCCGTGCCTTCATGCAGCAGCGTGCAGCGGAAGGGGCTGACGGCAAGAACTGGCTGTTCTTCGGCAACCCGCACTTTACGGAAGATTTTCTGTACCAGGTCGAGTGGCAAAGCTACGTCAAAGAGGGCGTACTGAGTCGTATCGACCTCGCATGGTCCCGCGATCAACAACAAAAAGTCTATGTTCAGGACAAGTTACGCGAGCAGGGGGCCGAACTGTGGCGCTGGATTAATGACGGTGCCCATATTTATGTCTGCGGCGATGCCAATCGTATGGCAAAAGACGTTGAGCAGACGTTGCTGGAAGTGATTGCCGAATTCGGCGCGATGGACGCCGAAGCGGCGGACGAATTTTTAAGTGAGCTGCGCGTTGAGCGCCGTTATCAGCGAGATGTCTACTAATGAGCGAAAAACATCCTGGACCCCTGGTGGTTGAAGGTAAACTGGCCGACGCCGAGCGTCTGAAGGTAGAGAGCAACTACCTGCGCGGCACGATTGCAGAAGACTTAAATGACTCCCTTACCGGTGGCTTTAATGGCGACAACTTCCTGCTGATTCGCTTTCACGGCATGTATCAGCAAGATGACCGCGACATTCGCGCCGAGCGTGCGGCTCAGAAGCTCGAGCCGCGCCACGCGATGCTGCTGCGCTGCCGTCTGCCGGGTGGCGTGATCACCACCAAACAGTGGCAGGCGATTGATAAATTCGCCGCCGATAACACGATTTATGGCAGCATTCGTCTGACCAACCGCCAGACCTTTCAGTTTCACGGCATTCTGAAGAAGCATGTGAAGCCGGTACATCAGATGCTGCACTCGGTTGGCCTGGATGCGCTGGCAACCGCCAACGACGTGAACCGTAACGTCCTGTGCACCTCGAACCCGAACGAGTCTCAGCTGCATGCTGAAGCCTACGAGTGGGCGAAAAAGATCTCTGAGCATCTGCTGCCGCGGACCCGCGCCTATGCGGAGATCTGGCTCGATCAGAAAAAAGTCGCCACCACTGACGAAGAACCGATCCTCGGTCCAACCTACCTGCCGCGTAAGTTCAAAACGACGGTGGTGATCCCGCCGCAGAACGATATCGACCTGCACGCCAACGATATGAACTTCGTGGCGATTGCTGAAAACGGCAAGTTGGTTGGTTTTAACCTGCTGGTGGGCGGCGGTCTGTCTATCGATCACGGCAACAAAAAAACCTATGCCCGCACGGCGAGCGAGTTCGGCTATCTGCCGCTCGAACATACGCTAGCGGTGGCGGAAGCGGTGGTGACGACTCAGCGCGACTGGGGTAACCGTACCGACCGTAAAAATGCGAAAACGAAATATACCCTTGAGCGCGTTGGCGTTGAGACCTTCAAGGCCGAAGTTGAGCGCCGGGCAGGCATCAAATTCGAGCCGATCCGGGCGTATGAGTTCACCGGTCGC
The DNA here is from genome assembly GCF_051131745.1 of Klebsiella sp. R390. Classification (NCBI taxonomy): domain Bacteria; kingdom Pseudomonadati; phylum Pseudomonadota; class Gammaproteobacteria; order Enterobacterales; family Enterobacteriaceae; genus Klebsiella; species Klebsiella sp. R390. The sequence continues at coordinate 3,732,327 of NZ_CP180445.1, forward strand.
GGCGATCGCATTGGCTGGGTCAAAGGGATCGATGATAAATGGTATCTGACGCTGTTTATTGAAAACGGTCGTATTCTTGATTATCCGGGCCGTCCGCTGAAAACTGGCCTGCTGGAGATCTCGAAGATCCACCAGGGCGAATTCCGTATTACGGCGAACCAGAACCTGATTATCGCCAGCGTGCCGGAAGCGGAAAAAGCGCGGATTGAAAAGCTGGCGCGCGACCACGGGTTGATGAATGCCGTCACCCCGCAGCGTGAAAACTCGATGGCCTGCGTCTCCTTCCCGACCTGCCCGCTGGCGATGGCAGAAGCCGAGCGCTTCTTACCGTCGTTTATCGACAAAGTGGACGGGGTGATGAGCAAGCATGGCGTGAGCGATGAGCATATCGTGACGCGTGTGACCGGTTGCCCTAACGGCTGTGGCCGTGCGCTGCTGGCGGAAGTCGGGCTGGTGGGTAAAGCGCCGGGGCGTTACAACCTGCACCTGGGGGGTAACCGCAGCGGAACGCGTATTCCACGCATGTATCGCGAGAACATTACCGAGTCGGAAATTCTCGACTCGATTGACCAGCTGGTAGGGCGCTGGGCGAAGGAGCGCGAAGCGGGTGAAGGCTTCGGCGACTTTACGGTGCGTGCGGGCATCGTTCGCCCGGTGCTCGACCCAGCCCGTGATTTCTGGGAATAACGCAGCATCGCCCGCTAAGTTATGCTTATCGGGCGTACTGGTTTTGTAGGCCGGGCACAGGCAGTACCGCCCGACGAAACAGGCAAATGAGGTCCTTATGTCCGTACTCGATCTAAACGTGCTTAACGAATTACCGAAGGTCGATCGCGTTTTGCAACTGGCGGAAACCAACGCTCAGCTGGAGAAGCTCAGCGCCGAGGAACGTGTTGCGTGGGCGCTGGAAAACCTGCCGGGCGATTATGCGCTCTCTTCCAGTTTCGGGATTCAGGCGGCGGTCAGTTTGCATCTGGTGAATCAGATCCGCCCGGATATCCCGGTGATCCTCACCGATACCGGCTACCTGTTCCCGGAAACCTATCAGTTTATCGATGAGCTTACCGACAAGCTGCAGCTCAATCTGAAGGTGTATCGCGCAGAGACCAGCCCGGCCTGGCAGGAAGCGCGCTACGGCAAGTTGTGGGAGCAGGGCGTTGAAGGCATTGAGAAATACAATGAAATCAACAAAGTCGAACCGATGAACCGGGCGCTGAAATCGCTGAATACCCAAACCTGGTTTGCAGGCCTGCGCCGGGAACAGTCCGGGAGTCGCGCTACGTTACCGGTGCTGGCTATCCAGCGGGGCGTTTTTAAGGTGCTGCCGATCATCGACTGGGATAATCGTACCGTTTATCAGTATCTGCAAAAGCACGGCCTGAAGTACCACCCGCTGTGGGATCAGGGCTATTTGTCGGTGGGCGATACCCATACGACCCGCAAGTGGGAACCGGGCATGGCGGAAGAAGAGACGCGCTTTTTTGGCCTGAAGCGCGAGTGCGGACTGCACGAAGGGTAATTAACCGGCCATGTAGCCCTATGTCAGTAATGCCCTCTGTCTGAACGACGAGGGCATTTTTGTGACCAGCCAGCCCGATCAGCGCTGTTTTTCGGTCTTTGCCAGCTCTTTGAGCAGCGGCAGCATCACTTTGACGACATCGCGGCTGCGGTGCTCGATACGGCCCGGCAGGGCTTTATCGATATGCTGCTGGTTATCCAGCTGTACGTCATGCCAGCTGATGCCCTGCGGGAAGGAGGCCGATTTGTTGCGTTGCTGATAGCCATCTTTCTTGCCCAGCGCCCAGTTGGTGGCCTCTACGGATAACACCGGGATCCCGGCGCTATCAAAAACACTCGCGTCATTACAGCACCCGGTGCCCTTGGGGTAATCCGGATTGAGCCCAGGGTTGCTGTAGGCGGCAATGCCTTTGCTGCGGGCAATGGCCAGGGCGCGGTCCCGGGTGAGTTTGCGAATCGCGGCGGGAGTGCTGCGGCCGCTATTAAAATAGAGCTTATCGCCGACCACCAGATTGTCGAGATTAATCACCAGCAGCGTATTTTTCTTCTCTGCATCGCTCATGCGTTTGAGGACATTCTGCGCGCCGAGGTTGCCTTCTTCTTCGCCGCTGGAGGCGATAAAACGAATGCCGTAACGGGTCGGGACGTTCTTCAGGTGTTCCGCCAGCTCCAGCAATACGCCAACCCCGACGGCGTTATCGTCAATACCCTGCAGGGTTAAGCCGCCGAGATTGTTCTCAACATCGGTATCGCTCCTTGGCGCGTAGGTATCGAGGTGTGCCATCACGATGATCTGTTGGCGAACCGACCCCTCATGTGCCGCGATGACGGTGCTGCCGGTGACGTTTTGCCAGTTTTTCCGCGCATCTTTATTACTGTAGATATAGCGCGCATGGAAGCTGCGAATGTCGCTCTGGTAGCCCATCTGGGCAAACTGCTGACGAACGTAATCCGCCGACAGCATTTCTGCGGGCGTTCCGGTCATTCTGCCGGGGAAAACTGTCGCGATATGACGAGCCTGGGTATTTGCGGTATCACCCATGGCGCTGAACGCCGGGGCGGAGAAGACAAAACCTGCGCCAAGCGCCAGGGGAAGGAGGCGGCGGCACAACGCGGAATACATAGAAAGGTCCTTTCTCGGCGGTAATATTTTAACCCACGTAGTATGAAACTGTGACCGGGGTTAAACAATTTCATTTGCTCTTAAATGGCGGAAAAATCGCGTGTTAAGCACTTTTTGATATTTGTATTTCCAGCTCGTTATTCTTTTGGGTAACAACTCATTCCATTTAGTAATTTCATTTGCTCAAAGCAGCACCCTATAGTCGCTCTATGACTGAATGTAAGCGAGTTGTTGCACCGTGGACTATTTGCCCTTATTTGCCGAAGTGAAAGAAAGACCTGTGCTGGTAGTTGGCGGTGGGGAGATTGCTGCGCGCAAAATTCTGTTTCTGCGTCGGGCCGGTGCAAAGGTTCAGGTAGTGGCCGCTGAGTTATCTGAAGCCATCGCCGGGCAGGTTGAACGCCAGGAAATTACGTGGCGCGCCCAGGCGTTTGAAGAGCAACAACTTGACGATGTTTTTTTGGTGATTGCCGCCACTGACGATGATGCGCTTAATCAGCGGATCTCGGCGGCGGCAAACGCCCGTTACCGCCTGGTTAACGTTGTCGATAACCAGCCGCTTTGCTCGGCGGTGTTTCCCTCTATCGTGGACCGCTCCCCGCTGCTGATCGCCATCTTCTCTGGCGGTTCGGCGCCGGTACTGTCCCGGCTGATTCGCGAAAAAATTGAAGCGTTGCTGCCGACCAATCTCGGACGCGTTGCTGAAGCAGCAAGCTACTGGCGGCATCATATTAAAACCCATCTGACCACCACCGCAGCGCGGCGTCGCTTCTGGGAGCGGGTCTTTAACGGCCGCTTTGCCAGCCTGATGATCGCCGGCAACAAAGCCGCCGCCGATAAGGCGCTGGAAGATGAACTGCATCAGCCGGAAAAACGGCTGGGCGAAATTATTCTTGTCGGGGCAGGACCGGGAGATGCCGGACTGTTGACGCTGCGAGGCCTTCAGGCGGTTCAGCAGGCCGACGTGGTGTTTTATGACTCTCTGGTGACGCCGGAAATCCGCGAGCTGGTGCGTCGTGATGCCGACATGATCTGCGTCGGCAAACGGGCGGGCGAACACTCCGTGCCGCAGCATGAAACCAACCAGATGCTGGTGGATGCAGCGCGAGAAGGCAAAACGGTGGTGCGCCTGAAAGGCGGCGATCCGTTTATTTTTGGTCGCGGTGGCGAAGAGCTACAGGCGGCAGCGGCAGCGGGGATCCCGTTTCAGGTGGTTCCGGGCGTCACGGCTGCGGCGGGGGCGACAGCCTACGCCGGCATTCCGCTTACCCATCGCGATTACGCCCAGAGCGTGACCTTTGTGACCGGCCATTTCAAGGCGGACAGCGCGTCGCTCGACTGGACGCAGCTGGCGCAAAGCCGGCAAACCCTGGCTATCTACATGGGCACCCTGAAAGCGGCGGAGATCAGCGCGCAGCTGATAGCCCATGGACGGGATAGCAACACGCCTGTGGCGGTGATTTCTCGTGGTACCCGTGCCGATCAGCAAACGACGACGGGCACATTACAACAGCTGGAACAGCTGGCGAAAGAGGCTCCGATGCCAGCTCTGCTGGTCGTGGGCGAAGTGGTGCAATTACATCAACAACTCGCCTGGTTTCAACATTCAACTCAAGCAGAGGCATTTAATGCCTCTGTGGTAAATCTGGCTTAGTCCCGGCGCGACAGCCTTATAAGGAACGGTTATGGACCAAAAACGACTCACTCACCTGCGGCAACTGGAAGCAGAAAGCATCCATATTATTCGTGAGGTGGCCGCCGAATTCTCTAACCCGGTGATGATGTACTCCATCGGTAAAGATTCCAGCGTGATGCTGCATCTGGCGCGTAAAGCGTTTTATCCGGGAACCTTGCCTTTTCCGCTGTTACACGTGGATACCGGCTGGAAATTCCGCGAGATGTACGAGTTCCGTGACCGTACCGCGAAAGCCTACGGCTGCGAGCTGCTGGTGCATAAAAACCCGGAAGGGGTGGCGATGGGGATTAACCCGTTCGTTCACGGTAGCGCTAAGCATACCGATATCATGAAGACCGAAGGCCTGAAGCAGGCGCTGAACAAATACGGCTTTGACGCCGCGTTTGGCGGGGCCCGTCGTGATGAAGAGAAGTCGCGCGCCAAAGAGCGTATCTATTCGTTCCGCGATCGCTTCCACCGCTGGGATCCGAAAAACCAGCGCCCGGAGCTGTGGCACAACTACAACGGTCAGATTAACAAAGGCGAAAGCATCCGCGTCTTCCCGCTCTCCAACTGGACCGAGCTGGATATCTGGCAGTACATCTACCTGGAAAATATCGAAATCGTTCCGCTGTATCTGGCGGCCGAGCGCCCGGTGCTGGAGCGTGACGGGATGCTGATGATGATCGATGACGATCGTATTGATTTGCAACCGGGTGAGATGATCAAAAAACAGATGGTGCGTTTCCGTACACTTGGCTGCTGGCCGTTGACCGGCGCGGTAGAATCCAATGCGCAAACGCTGCCGGAAATTATTGAAGAGATGCTGGTCTCCACAACCAGCGAGCGTCAGGGTCGAATGATAGACCGCGACCAGGCCGGCTCCATGGAGCTGAAGAAACGTCAGGGGTATTTCTAAGGAGCCGCCATGAACACGACAATTGCACAACAAATTGCTAATGAAGGCGGCGTAGAAGCATACCTGCACGCGCAACAGCACAAAAGCCTGCTGCGTTTCCTGACCTGCGGCAGCGTCGATGACGGTAAAAGCACACTGATTGGCCGTCTGCTGCACGATACTCGTCAGATTTACGAAGATCAGCTCTCATCGCTGCATAATGACAGCAAACGTCACGGCACCCAGGGCGAGAAACTGGACCTGGCGCTGCTGGTGGATGGCCTGCAGGCCGAGCGCGAGCAGGGCATTACCATCGACGTGGCGTATCGTTATTTCTCCACCGAGAAGCGCAAATTTATCATCGCCGATACTCCGGGGCACGAGCAGTACACCCGTAATATGGCGACCGGCGCCTCCACCTGCGACCTGGCGATTCTGCTGATGGACGCACGTAAAGGGGTTCTCGATCAGACCCGCCGTCATAGCTTTATTTCTACCCTGCTGGGAATTAAAAATCTGGTGGTAGCGGTGAATAAAATGGACCTGGTGGACTTCAGTGAGGAGACCTTCAACCGCATTCGCGAAGAGTATCTGACCTTTGCTGGACAGCTTCCGGGCGATATCGACATCCGCTTTGTGCCGTTGTCTGCCCTGGAAGGGGATAACGTCGCTACCCAGAGCGCAAGCATGCCGTGGTACAGCGGCCCGACGCTGCTGGAAGTTCTGGAAACCGTTGAAATTCGTCGGGCGGTAGAAAACCAGCCGCTGCGTTTCCCGGTCCAGTTCGTCAACCGCCCGAACCTCGACTTCCGTGGTTTTTCCGGCACGGTAGCCTCAGGCAACGTGACGGTCGGACAGCGTCTAAAGGTGCTGCCATCTGGCGTAGAATCCAGCGTTGCCCGTATCGTGACCTTTGACGGCGACCTGCAGGAAGCCGGCGCTGGTGAAGCCATCACCATCGTGCTGAAAGATGAAATTGATATCAGCCGTGGCGATTTGCTGGTAGATGCCCAGGTTTCGCTGCCAGCGGTTCAGAGCGCCAGCGTGGATGTGGTGTGGATGGCGGAGCAGGCGTTAGCGCCGGGCCAGAGCTATGACATCAAAATTGCCGGTAAGAAAACCCGTGCGCGAGTCGACGGTATTCGCTATCAGGTGGACATCAATAACCTGACCCAGCGCGAAGTCGAAGCTCTGCCGCTGAACGGCATTGGCCTGGTGGATCTGACCTTTGACGAACCGCTGGTGCTGGATAAATACCAGCATAACCCGGTGACCGGGGGACTGATCTTTATCGACCGTCTGACCAACGTCACGGTCGGTGCTGGCATGGTGCGTGAGCCGCAGGAGCAATCCCAGGCATCGGCATCGTCCTTCAGCGCGTTTGAACTGGAGCTGAATCAGCTGATTCGCAAGCATTTCCCACATTGGGACGCCCGCGATCTGCTGGGAGGCAAATAATGGCCCAGCATGACGAAAATGTCGTCTGGCACGCCCATCCTGTCACTCAGCAGCAGCGTGAACAACACCACGGCCATCGCGGCGTGGTGCTGTGGTTTACCGGGCTGTCCGGCTCCGGTAAATCCACCGTCGCCGGGGCGCTGGAAGAGGCGCTGCATCAGGCTGGCGTCAGCACCTATCTGCTGGATGGCGATAATGTGCGTCATGGCCTGTGCAGTGACCTGGGATTCAGTGATGACGATCGCAAAGAGAACATTCGCCGCGTCGGCGAAGTCGCCAGGCTGATGGTTGATGCGGGGCTGGTTGTATTGACCGCATTTATATCTCCCCATCGTGCTGAGCGACAGATGGTACGTGAACGACTGGGTGAAGGGCGCTTTATCGAAGTGTTCGTCGACACCCCGCTGGCTATCTGTGAAGCGCGGGATCCGAAAGGGCTGTACAAAAAGGCGCGTGCGGGTGAGTTGCGTAACTTTACCGGGATTGATTCAGTGTATGAATCACCGGAACAGGCGGAAATTCATCTGGATGGGGAACAATTGGTAACAAATTTGGTGCACCAACTATTAGACCTCCTCAGACAGAGCGATATTATCAGATCCTGAAACGGCGACGGAACTAAGATGCCGGTCGCCCGGTCAACAGGATTCGATATGCGTAACACCCAGAACCTCAGTCTTATTCGTTCAGAACCACCCGCGGTGGCCAATGACGAGACCACCTGGTCTCTGTCAGGGGCGGCCGTGGGCTTTATATCATGGCTGCTGGCGCTGGGTATTCCCTTCCTTATGTATGGCAGCAACACGCTGTTTTTCCTGCTCTACACCTGGCCGTTTTTCCTTGCACTGATGCCGGTCGCCGTGGTGGTCGGTATTGCGCTGCATTCTTTGTTGAACGGCAAACTCCTGTACAGCGCCTGCGCGACGATTTTGACGGTAGGACTGATGTTTGGTCTGCTGTTCCTCTGGTTACTGGGATAGTTCTTTTTGTGTGAGAATCAAGCCTGGGTATCGGCGACAGAAATGTGTTACAGTCCCCGCGTTACGCGGCATCGTCCGCGCGTCGGAGTAACAAACTCAGACAAGTTATGGGATGATGATGCCGTTTTTCAGGGGGCAGAATGGGTAAATTAACGCTGCTGCTATTGGCTTTGCTGGTCTGGCTGCAGTACTCACTGTGGTTCGGTAAAAATGGTCTGCATGACTATAGCCGGGTGAACGACGACGTCACCGCGCAGCAAACCACTAACAGCAAATTAAAAGCGCGCAACGATCAGCTCTTCGCAGAAATCGACGACCTCAACGGTGGTCAGGAAGCGATCGAAGAACGCGCACGCAATGAATTAAGCATGACCCGCCCGGGCGAAACCTTTTATCGTCTGGTCCCGGATGCGTCTAAACGCAACCAGGGGTCGGCGCAGAACTCTCGATAAACCAGCCCAGGATTAAGACATGGCAGCCACTTTTCCGGGTGTTTGCGCCGTGGTGCCGGCCGCCGGCTTTGGCCGCCGTATGCAAACGGAATGCCCGAAACAATATCTCTTAATCGGTAACAAAACGATTCTCGAACACACGGTTGCCGCGCTGCTGGCAAATGCCTGCGTTCAGCGCGTGGTGATTGCCGTCAGCCCTGGCGATGTTCGCTTCAGCCAGTTGCCGTTAGCCAGCCACCCACAAATTACCGTCGTCGACGGTGGCGCAGAACGCGCTGACTCCGTACTGGCCGGCCTGCAGGCGCTGCCAGACGCCGAGTGGGTGCTGGTGCATGATGCGGCCCGTCCGTGCCTGCATCAGGACGATCTCAACCGTCTGCTGGCGCTGCGTGAAACCAGCCGCGTGGGCGGTATTCTTGCCGCTCCGGTGCGCGACACCATGAAACGCGCTGAGCCCGGCAAGACCGCCATTGCCCATACTGTCGATCGCAATGACTTATGGCACGCCTTAACACCGCAATTTTTCCCTCGTGAATTACTCCTTGAATGCCTGACGCGTGCGCTCAATGAACGGGCAACCATCACCGATGAAGCGTCGGCGCTGGAGTACTGTGGCTTCCATCCTGAACTGGTCGCCGGACGAGCTGATAATATTAAAGTGACGCGCCCGGAAGACCTGGCGCTGGCAGAATTTTACCTTACCCGTTCCCCACACCAGGAGAAAGCATAATGCGAATTGGACACGGTTTTGACGTACACGCTTTTGGCGGTGAAGGCCCAATCATTATTGGTGGGGTGCGAGTGCCTTATGAGAAAGGGCTGCTGGCCCACTCTGATGGTGACGTGGCGCTGCACGCGTTGACTGATGCCCTGCTGGGGGCGGCGGCGCTCGGGGATATCGGCAAACTGTTCCCGGATACCGACCCGGCCTTCAAAGGCGCCGACAGCCGCGAGCTGCTGCGTGAAGCCTGGCGGCGGATTCAGGCCAAAGGCTATACCCTTGGCAACGTCGATGTCACGATTATTGCCCAGGCGCCGAAAATGTTGCCGCATATTCCTCAAATGCGTGTCTTTATTGCCGAAGACCTCGGATGCCACATGGATGACGTTAACGTAAAAGCCACCACCACCGAAAAGCTGGGGTTCACCGGCCGCGGCGAAGGTATCGCCTGCGAAGCGGTGGCGCTACTGCATAAGGTTGCGCAATGATTGCTTTCAATGACCTCACCTGGCTGCACGGGCAACCGCAGGGGCAGGGGCTTCTGAAAGCCAATCCGGAAGATTTCGTGGTGGTCGAGGATCTGGGCTTTGGGCCGGATGGCGAAGGCGAGCATCTGCTGGTGCAGATCCTCAAGAAAGACTGCAATACGCGGTTTGTCGCCGATGCGCTGGCGAAATTTCTTAAAATCCACGCCCGCGAAGTGAGTTTTGCCGGGCAAAAAGACAAGCACGCCGTCGCCGAACAGTGGCTGTGCGCCCGGCTTCCGGGTAAAGAAATGCCCGACCTGAGCAAGTTTCAACTGGAAGGATGCCAGGTACTGGAATACGCGCGCCATAAACGCAAGCTGCGTCTCGGCGCCCTGAAGGGCAACCAGTTTACCCTGATCCTGCGGGAAATCAGTGACCGTGATGATGTTGAACGGCGCCTTCAGGCCATCGCCGCGCAGGGCGTGCCGAACTATTTCGGTGCCCAGCGTTTTGGGATCGGCGGCAGCAACCTGCAGGGCGCATTGCGCTGGGCGGAGAGCGGCGCACCGGTTCGCGATCGCAATAAACGCAGTTTTTGGCTGTCGGCGGCACGTAGCAGCTTGTTTAATCAACAGGTCAGTATTAGATTAAAAAAACCGGAATTTAATCAGGTTGTTGATGGCGATGCGCTACAATTAGCGGGGCGCGGGAGCTGGTTTGTCGCCACCTCTGAAGAACGCGAGCTGCTGCAGGCACGGGTTGATAGCCGTGAACTGATGATTACTGCTGCCTTACCGGGGAGCGGTGACTGGGGTAGCCAACGCGATGCGCTGGTCGCCGAGCAGGCGGCCATTGCTGAAGAGACGCAGCTTCAGGCTCTGCTGGTGCGTGAAAAAGTGGAAGCGGCACGCCGGGCGATGCTGCTCTACCCGCAGCAGATGAGCTGGAACTGGTGGGATGACGCAACCGTTGAACTGCGTTTCTGGCTGCCAGCGGGCAGCTTCGCCACCAGCGTGGTAAGGGAACTTATCAATACAACGGGTGACTATGCGAATATTGCTGAGTAACGATGACGGGATTCATGCGCCGGGCATTCAGACCCTGGCGAAGGCCTTGCGCGAGTTTGCTGAGGTCCAGGTAGTTGCACCCGATCGTAACCGCAGTGGCGCATCGAATTCCCTGACCCTGGAATCTTCGCTTCGTACTTTCACCTTCGATAACGGCGATATCGCCGTCCAGATGGGCACGCCAACGGATTGTGTCTATCTCGGCGTTAACGCCCTGATGCGTCCTCGCCCGGACATTGTGGTCTCTGGGATCAACGCCGGGCCAAATCTCGGCGATGACGTCATCTACTCCGGCACCGTCGCGGCAGCGATGGAAGGCCGTCACCTTGGCTATCCGGCACTGGCCGTCTCTCTGAACGGCCACAAACACTACGATACCGCGGCGGCCATCACCTGTTCCATTCTGCGCGCCTTAAACCGCGAACCGCTGCGTACCGGCCGTATCCTCAATATCAATGTCCCGGATCTGCCGCTGGAGCAGATTAAAGGCATTCGGGTCACCCGCTGCGGCAGTCGTCGTCCTGCCGATCAGGTGATCCCACAAAAAGATCCGCGCGGCAATACGCTTTACTGGATTGGTCCGCCGGGGGAGAAACACGATGCCGGGCCGGATACTGATTTTGCCGCAATAGATGAAGGCTATGTCTCAGTGACTCCGCTGCACGTTGATTTAACCGCCCATCAGGCCCACAGCGTGGTGAGTGACTGGCTGGATCGCGTTGGGGTGGATACACAATGGTAAGCAAACGTGTTGAAAGTCTGCTGAATCAACTGCGCACGCAGGGCATTGTCGACGAGCGGGTGCTGGAGGCGATTGCCCAGGTGCCCCGTGAAAAATTCGTTGATGAAGCCTTCGAACATAAGGCGTGGGAAAACACAGCGTTGCCTATCGGCCAGGGGCAAACCATCTCGCAACCCTACATGGTGGCGCGAATGACGGAGCTTCTGACCCTGGCGCCGGAGTCGCGGGTGCTGGAAATAGGTACCGGTTCCGGCTACCAGACGGCGATCCTGGCGCACCTGGTGCATCACGTCTGTTCGGTCGAACGTATTAAGAGTTTGCAGTGGCAGGCGCGCCGTCGCCTGAAGCAACTTGATTTACATAATGTTTCAACCCGCCACGGTGATGGATGGCAGGGTTGGACCGCACGCGCACCTTTTGATGCGATAATCGTCACTGCCGCGCCCCCGGAAATACCGCCAGCGCTGCTGGCGCAGTTGGATGAAGGTGGCGTGCTGGTTTTACCGGTCGGCGAGGAGCATCAGTATCTGAAGCGGCTCCGTCGTCGCGGTAATGAGTTTGTGATTGATACCGTCGAAGCCGTACGCTTTGTTCCCCTGGTTCAGGGGGAGCTGGCGTGAGACCCGGATTAATCCATGTTTTTTTTGCCTGACTTTAGGCGTAGGGTGGACACATTTTCAGTGTCCTGGCCGGGTGTTGCCCGGTAAGCAAGATATTGGCAGTTAACATATTCCTGGGGGATAAATGAGCGCGGGAAGCCCAAAATTTACCTTAAGTCGCATTGCGGCGTTATCACTGGTTTCACTCTGGCTGGCAGGTTGTTCAAATAACAATAACCCGCCTGCACCGGTTAGTTCAGCGGGTGGAGCCTCTTCTTCCGGAACCAATTCCGGGATGCTGATTACCCCGCCGTCGCCAACAGGATCCTCCACAGCGGTACAAACCGCACCGCAGATTCAGCCGGTTCAGACGCAGAAGACTCAGGTTCAGCCAGTGGCACAACAGCCGGTGCAGACCGTCGATGGCAAGATTGTCTATAACCGTAAATATGGCGATATTCCGAAAGGCAGCTACACTGGTGGCAGCACTTACACCGTGAAACGCGGCGACACGCTGTTCTATATTGCATGGGTTACCGGCAACGATTTCCGTGACCTTGCCCAGCGTAATAATATCCCCGCACCGTATGGCCTGAACGTCGGTCAGACGCTGCAGGTTGGCAACTCTGCCGGCCAGCCGATTACCGGCGATAACGCGGTTGCCCAGGCCAGCGCACAGTCCAGCGGCGGTATGACGGCGGCCGCAACTTCTGCACAAAAATCCACCGCAGTGGTTGCGTCGCAACCAACTATTACGTATTCTGAATCTTCAGGTGAACAGAATGCTAATAAGATGTTGCCGAACAATAAACCTGCGACGACCACCGTCGCGCCGGTTACGGCTCCAGCTGTCAGCACTACCCAACCGACTGCAAGCAGTACGTCAACCAGTTCGCCGATCTCCGCATGGCGCTGGCCGACTGACGGCAAAGTTATCGAAAACTTTAGTGGTGCCGAAGGCGGCAATAAAGGGATTGATATTGCAGGCAGTAAGGGACAGGCTATTGTCGCGACCGCTGATGGTCGCGTCGTCTATGCCGGTAATGCGCTGCGCGGTTACGGTAATCTTATTATCATAAAACACAACGATGATTACCTGAGTGCCTACGCTCATAACGATACAATGCTGGTCCGGGAGCAACAGGAAGTTAAAGCGGGGCAGAAAATCGCTACCATGGGTAGCACCGGCACCAGCTCTACAAGATTACACTTTGAAATTCGTTACAAGGGGAAATCCGTCAACCCGCTGCAATATTTACCGCAGCGATAATTTGGCAGAGTACGGATAAGCGTCATATCAGTTTACTGGCGCCAGGCCGGTTGTCATCGCCCCTTCAGTGGGGCAAAAGTTTCCGTCCTGGCGTTATTTGATTGATATACACCCTAAATAATTCGAGTTGCAGGAAAGCCAACGCTCATGCAACTTGAACTATGACGGGTCATCGCGAAGGTGCTTTGCTCAGGGATCACGGGTAGGAGCCATCTTTATGAGTCAGAATACGCTGAAAGTTCATGATTTAAATGAAGACGCGGAATTTGATGAGAACGGAGTCGAGGCCTTCGATGAGAAAGCCTTAGTAGAAGAGGAACCCAGTGATAGCGATCTGGCTGAGGAAGATCTCCTGTCGCAAGGCGCAACACAACGCGTGCTTGATGCGACACAGCTCTATCTTGGTGAGATTGGTTATTCCCCACTGCTGACAGCGGAAGAAGAAGTTTATTTCGCTCGTCGCGCGTTGCGTGGTGATGTCGCATCACGCCGCAGGATGATCGAAAGTAACCTGCGGTTGGTGGTGAAGATTGCTCGTCGGTACAGCAATCGTGGTCTGGCGCTGCTGGATCTGATTGAAGAGGGCAATCTGGGGCTGATCCGTGCGGTTGAGAAGTTTGACCCGGAACGTGGGTTCCGTTTCTCAACTTACGCAACCTGGTGGATCCGTCAAACGATTGAACGGGCGATCATGAACCAAACCCGTACCATCCGTTTGCCTATCCATATCGTTAAAGAGCTGAACGTCTATCTGCGTACCGCCCGTGAGTTGTCCCATAAACTGGACCACGAGCCGAGTGCGGAAGAGATTGCCGAACAGCTGGATAAGCCGGTTGATGACGTGAGCCGTATGCTGCGTCTGAACGAGCGCATTACCTCGGTGGATACACCGCTGGGTGGTGACTCGGAAAAAGCGCTGCTGGATATTCTGGCCGATGAGAAAGACAACGGTCCGGAAGACACCACGCAAGACGATGATATGAAACAAAGCATCGTTAAATGGCTGTTCGAACTGAACGCCAAGCAGCGTGAAGTGCTGGCCCGTCGTTTCGGTTTGCTGGGTTATGAAGCCGCTACGCTTGAAGATGTTGGCCGTGAAATCGGTCTGACCCGCGAACGCGTTCGTCAGATTCAGGTTGAAGGCCTGCGCCGCCTGCGGGAGATCCTGCAAGGCCAGGGGCTGAACATCGAAGCGCTATTCCGCGAATAAGACATTTTCTCTCAAAAAGGCCCGATCGAAAGATTGGGCCTTTTCCTTTTGTAGTCAGCCTGATTTTACCCCTGCCAGGTCTCCTGCAGATGGCGCCACAAAATCTGCTCATCCTCCTGCCTGAACACTACCGTTGACCAGCGTACCGTCGGTGCCTGTCCGGGTAGGGTCTGCGTTTCCCGATAGAGAACCGCCGCGCCATCGTGCCAGCGGGCAAGCTCCGTAAGGCTATCAATGGCGATCTTCAGGCCCGCGCGGCTGCCACCGGCCTGTTGGAAAAAGTCGCTGACCTTTAGATGGTCCAAACGAGCGCCGCCGGTGGTGAGCAGGGTAAAATCGTGGGTAAAGCGCGCCATTAACGCCGTAGCGCTTCCTTCCTTGCGGCCTAACCAGTTTTCAATAACGACGTGGGCATCAACAACTTCCTCAAAATATGCGTTCATTTCTTCTCCATTTTGCTATGCAGGCGCCGGATCAGCGCCCGATTGTCGAATCGCAGGCAGCTCAGCAAGGGGATGAGGGTGATCCCGGCTGCGGCCATAAACACCCCGCGCCACGCCAGCGGGGTGGAATAATGGTGGAGCAGGACGCTGAGCAGCGACGCCAGCAGCGCCGCGCCGGCTAAAAAACTGAGCTGACGGTTGATATTCCACAGTGCGCTGGCGTCCGGCAGGTGGTGGTTGGCGATATTCAAAAAGGCGCTGCTTTGCGCCGTGCTGCTGCACAGGCTGCCGCCCGCTCCCATCAACGTGAAGGCGCTTATCAGCGTGCTCGCGGAAGTCTGCGGGCCGACGCCGATCAGCAGTGAGATCCCCGCCGCCTGGAGCAGGCATCCGCTGATAATAAACGGTCGGGGGCCGAATCGATTGTAGTATCTGCCGGTCAGCGTAATCGCCACAAACGATGCCAGCGACCACGGCAACATGAGTGAACCGACGGCGGAAGGTGACATGCCGGTGAGGGTTTGCAGATAAAACAGGCCGACCACGTTGATGCCAATAAACGTGCCGGGGACGCAGAGGTAAACCAGCATCGCGAAGCGCAGCAGCGGGTCGGCCAGCAGCGGCAGGTGTAAAAAGCGGCTCGGACGCGTCGTTTTCGCCTCTTTTTCAAGCCAGCAGGTAGCCAGGATAAGCGTCAGAGCAGCGACGGGCAGGCTGGCAAAGAAGACCCAGCGCCAGCTGAACGTCTGCACCAGTAGCCCGCCAAGCGCCGGAGAGCAGGCGGGAGCCAGCAGCCCGACCAGCATCACTGCGGCAGAGAGCTTTGCCCGCTCGTGGCTCTGAAAGTACTGCCAGGTCATTGCCTGGCCAACGGGAATTAATAGCCCGCCGCCGATCCCCTGCAGCGTGCGCCAGAAAACCAGCACGCTCAGCGAATCTGCCATTCCGGCTCCCAGCGCTGCCGCGCTGAACAGCAGCAGTGACAGCAGAAAAACGTGGCGGGCGCCAAATCTCTGCGCAAGCCAGGCGCTAAAGGGGATCACCAGCGTGAGCCCGACAATATAGCCGTTGCTGACCCAGGTGAGTTCCCCCACGGAGGCGTTAAGCGCCCGGCTCATGTCGGGAAAGGCAATGCTGGCGATAAACATATTGATTAAGTCGAGAAAAAAACCGAGCAGAAAAACGGTGGCAACCTTGTTGCGATGGGTCATGGCGATCTCCGGTAAAGAAGGTCGCTACTCTACCCGCCGGCGTCGGGCGGATAAACGCGGCGAAGCGGGATATACTGTCTTAAAATTTTTGACAATAAGCCGAATTAGCATGCTGAATCTGCAACGTATGGCCATGTTTGTGGCGGTAGTGGACTGTGGAAGTTTTACCGCAGCGGCGGTCGCTCTGGCCCAGACCAAGGCGGTGGTGAGCTTTAACGTGCGGCAACTGGAGAGCGAGCTTGGCGTCACGCTGCTTTTACGTTCTACGCGGCGTCTGACCCTGACGGACGCGGGAACGGTATTCTATCAGCGCGGCGTCGGGTTGCTGAAGGCGGCGGAAAATCTTCAGGATGAGGTGCGGGCCAGCCACGCTGGCTTGAGCGGCGAGCTGCGTATTACTACCACCCCGGAGTATGGGGCACAGGTGGTTGTTCCCGCGCTGGCCGAGTTTAGCCAGCTGCACCCGGCGCTGCGCGTGCGCCACGTTTCCTCCTCGCATCATGCCGATTTAATCTCTGAACGGTTTGATGTCGCTATTCGCCTCGGGACGCTGGCGGACTCGCGCTACCGCGCGGCGCTGATCTCGCGCTTTGCGATCCTGCCCGTTGCCGCTCCCGCGTGGCTGGCGCAGCATCCGCTGGCAACCCTCGAAGACCTGGCCCAGGCCGAGTGGATTATTCACGAGCGCCTGCAAACCCCGCTGCGCTGGCAGCTGAGCGGATTAGGGGAGAAGGCTATTGGCTTTGAGATTAAAAAGACCCCGCGTCTGTCGGCGGACAGCGCCAATGCGCTAATGGCCTTCGCCCTGGCCGGCAGCGGCGTGGCGCTGCTACCGGAGTGGCTGGTGGCCTCATCGCTGGCGCAGGAGCGTTTGATCCATTTGCTACCGGAGCTGAGCTTTCCGCCGCAGGGGGTCTATGCGGTTTACCCGGACGCGCGGCACGTGCCGACTAAGGTCCGGGCGTTTATCGATTTTTTACGCCAGCGGGTGGGGTAAGCTGCCGGGGTTTTCGGTTACTCCTGCGGTTCAGACCCGGGCAAAGGGTTGCCGCTTGCCCGGGAGTGACGTTCAGAGCAGGAGGCAATTACGCCAGACTTTTCAGCCGATAAATCCACTCCAGCGCCTGACGCGGGGTGAGTGAATCCGGGTCAAGATGTTCCAGCGCGTCGAGAGCCGGGGAGGTCTCTTCCGGAGCCGACAGCAGCGACATCTGGGTTCCGTCCACCTGAGTGGCAGCCGCGTTGGGGGCAATGCTCTCCAGCTCGCGCAGCTTCTGGCGCGCACGCTTGATCACCTCTTTCGGCACGCCGGCCAGCGCGGCAACTGCCAGACCGTAGCTCTTACTGGCCGCGCCATCCTGTACGCTGTGCATGAAGGCGATGGTGTCGCCGTGCTCCAGCGCGTCCAGATGGACGTTGGCGACCCCTTCCATTTTCTCCGGCAGCTGTGTCAGCTCGAAATAGTGGGTGGCAAACAGCGTCAGCGCCTTAATCTTATTGGCGAGGCTTTCTGCACAGGCCCACGCCAGCGACAGGCCGTCGTAGGTGGAGGTACCGCGGCCGATTTCGTCCATCAGCACCAGGCTGTGTTCGGTGGCATTATGCAGAATATTAGCGGTTTCGGTCATTTCGACCATGAAGGTTGAGCGACCGCTTGCCAGGTCATCTGCTGCCCCGACGCGGGTAAAGATACGATCGATGGGACCGATCTCGACTTTCTCTGCCGGTACGTAGCTGCCGATATAGGCCAGCAGCGCGATAAGCGCAGTCTGACGCATATAGGTACTTTTACCGCCCATATTCGGCCCGGTAATAATCAACATCCGCCGCTGCGGCGCCAGGTTCAGCGGGTTGGCGATGAACGGCTCTTTCAGCACCTGCTCGACGACCGGGTGACGGCCTTCAGTGATGCGAATGCCCGGCTTGTCGCTAAAGGTCGGGCAGCAGTAGTTCAGCGTTTCAGCGCGCTCGGCGAGATTGATCAGCACATCGAGCTCAGCCAGCGCGCTGGCGCTCTGCTGGAGGTCGGCCAGGTGCGGCAGCAGCATGTCGAACAGCTGCTCGTAGAGCTGTTTTTCCAGCGCCAGGGCTTTGCCTTTCGAGGTCAGAACCTTGTCTTCATACTCCTTCAGTTCCGGAATAATGTAGCGCTCGGCATTTTTCAGCGTCTGGCGGCGGACGTAGTGGATTGGCGCATGCTGGCTCTGGCCGCGGCTGATCTGGATGTAGTAACCATGAACGGCATTGTAGCCGACCTTCAGGGTGTCCAGACCCAGACGTTCACGTTCGCGAATTTCCAGCTTATCGAGATAGTCGGTGGCACCATCTGCCAGGGCGCGCCATTCGTCTAGCTCCTCATTGTAGCCCGGGGCGATGACCCCGCCGTCACGCACCAGCACCGGCGGCGACTCGATAATCGCCTGCTCCAGCAGCTCGCGCAGTTCGCTGAACTCGCCCATTTTATCGCGCAGTTGCTGAACCGGCGCGCAGCTGACGTCAGCCAGCATTTCACGTAGGGCCGGCAGCTGCTGGAATGCGTAACGCATGCGGGCAAGATCGCGAGGGCGTGCGGTACGCAGCGCCAGTCGTGCCAGGATACGTTCCAGATCGCCGACCTGGCGCAGAACCGGCTGCAGGTCGCTGTAGTACTCCTGCAATGCGCCGATGGTCTGTTGACGCTCAACGAGCACGGTGGTGTCGCGTACCGGCATATGTAGCCAGCGTTTCAGCATGCGGCTGCCCATTGGCGTCACGGTGCAGTCGAGCACCGATGCCAGGGTATTGTCGAAACCGCCGGCCAGGTTCTGGGTTATCTCGAGGTTACGGCGGGTCGCCGCATCCATGATAATGCTGTCCTGCTGGCGCTCCATGGTGATGGAACGTATATGCGGCAGGGAAGTGCGCTGCGTATCTTTGACGTACTGCAGCAGACAGCCGGCAGCACACAGGCCGCGAGGCGCGTTTTCGACACCGAAACCGACCAGATCGCGGGTACCAAACTGTAAATTCAGCTGCTGACGGGCGGTATCGATTTCAAATTCCCACAGCGGACGGCGGCGCAGGCCGCGACGGCCTTCGATCAGCGCGGACTCGGCGAAATCTTCAGCGTACAGCAGCTCAGCCGGGTTGGTACGCTGCAGTTCAGCAGCCATGGTTTCACGGTCCGCCGGTTCGCTGAGGCGAAAACGACCGGAGCTGATATCCAGGGTGGCATAGCCAAAGCCTTTGCTGTCCTGCCAGATGGCGGCCAGCAGGTTATCCTGGCGCTCCTGCAGCAGCGCTTCATCGCTGATGGTGCCGGGGGTGACGATGCGTACCACTTTGCGCTCGACCGGCCCCTTGGTGGTGGCCGGATCGCCAATCTGTTCGCAAATCGCCACCGACTCGCCCTGATTCACCAGCTTTGCGAGATAGTTTTCCACGGCATGGTGGGGGATCCCGGCCATGGGGATCGGTTCGCCCGCCGAGGCGCCGCGTTTGGTCAGCGAGATATCAAGCAGCTGTGAAGCGCGTTTAGCGTCGTCATAAAACAGTTCGTAGAAATCACCCATCCGGTAGAATAGCAGGATCTCCGGGTGCTGAGCTTTCAGCTTCAGATACTGCTGCATCATGGGGGTGTGGTTGGAGAAGTCCTTGTCTGTGGCTTCAGTCATAGTGGTATTACTCTTTTTTTAGTCTTTCTAGTGCTTATGTGGCCCATGCTCAATCCCTGTAAATCCACATAAACCCGCTAATTTTCTCGCCTGGCCTGCAACGATATTCTTGCTGTCATTTCTGACGTTCGCTGCGATGCGTCAGGCAGTACTGGCATGCCGTCAGTTTGACGAAAAACACGAATCGAATCCAGTGAAGATCATGATTTGCACAAAGTGGAAAATCGCTTAAAGGACAGGGAAAGCCTCCAGCTTCAGCTCTTACGGAGAAGAGCAACCTTCATCAGTTTGATCAGATTGCGAGAAGAGAAAGACCTGCCGGGAAACAAACATTCAGTTGACTGAATGTTGCCTTCTGGAACGTGTTTGACATTGATGCCTGGGCTACGCAATCTGCTGCGTCAAGTCGCTACGATTTATTAGCTCACTATGATTTAGATTCAATCATAAAGCCATTTTCCGGCTTCCGCTGATTCTGCAAACATTTTAACGGTTAAAGGTTTACGGGTTCGTTCTACATCCTCCCGTTTTACTTTAAACCATCGTGTTAGCAACGGAGTATTCTCCCAAGGGAAATAACATGACCATTTAACATTGGAAAGATCAACATTAAATTTTTTTTCAAATTTATCCAAGGCTTCATGTAGATCGTCACCAGGAGCATCAAATAAGTCATAATCAAGCTCCAATGGGATTTCTTTCCAATTTTTATCTAAGCAGGTTGAAATCTCCTCCTTAAACAAATCTAAAACTTGATCTTGAATATTATTCATTAGAAGGATGTCCATTGTATACGGTCTTTTCGATCTCAATCGTAAAGCCATTTCCCAGCTTCCGCTGATTCTGCAAACATTTTTACGGTTAAAATTTTTCGGTTTTTTTCTACATCTTCTCGCTTTACTTTGAACCATCTTGTTAGTAATGGAGTATTTTCCCACGGAAAGTAACAAGACCAATCGACATTTGACAAATCAATACCAAACTCTTTTTGATATTCCTCAATAGCATCAGAAAGATCATCTCGTGGCTCATTGAACAAATCAGAATGAAATTCTAAAGGAATTTCATTCTGATTTTTGTCTTCATAACCAGGGATCTCTTTCCGAAATAATGCCAATACATTATCTTGAATAGTATTCATTAGAAGGAAGTCCACTGTATACGATCTTTCGGACGAGCTATAAGATTATATTTATTTTGAGTTTTCCTCGATACCTGATAGATAGAGTTTACGAGACCAACCCAACCTAACCACGGGATATATCGTCCAATGACTGCTGCAAGTTTGTTAGTTTTTTTCATTGTAAAACCAACAGGTGTTTTAACCCGGAGACCAAAGGGCAAACGGGCATCTCGTAGAATTATTCTTGCATATTTTGAGGCAATGCTTGTTCCGACTTGGGCATCTCTTGGTTTTTGGCGAGTTTTCAACCAGGGTTGACCAGCAAGAACCGCAGCACCAGACTCAACACCTATCCCTAATTCGTCGCAGAATTGTTCTAAAAAAATAAGATCGAACAATTCACCAGCACTAAGATTACTGTGGCCGTGATAGAAGTAGGTTCCGTTTAGTTCTTCTGTCGTATCCATTCGATCGCCTTATGCTGTTTGTCGTTCATTCCAGGCATCAGTGAAAATTATATTTCCGTCACAATGTTTCCAGGTGATCTTCTCATACCTTAGCTCAACAGATTCAAGGTGATTGTTGTTCTTGTCTTCTGGGGAAGCCATTGTAGGAGATATTGATACGATTCGAACGCCTTCGAGTAGCATATTGAAGTATTCCACTTCCTGACCAGCATCGCTGATTTTATACCATTTGATTTCAGCAGATTTCAGGTTCTGACCAGTAGCAACTGCTTTGTAGAGGTATGGGCTGGAATAGTCGAATTCTTTAACGATGATCATTGGTGAGTGCTGCCGAGTGCCGGTAGGCTTGCCAGTGGCATTATCAGTAGGAATGGAGAGATTATGGTGAAACCCTTTAAACTCTATACTGAATTCTCTGTCTGCAACATCACAACCGCCTTTAATTAGTGCTCCACCATCGTCATAGAGCCACATATTACCCGGAATAGCCATGTTCTTTTTTCCTTATGTCGTTGTAAATCCCTGTAAATAGTGTATCTATTGAACGCAGGTGAGTAAATAACCAATGTGTGGCTTTTTTGTTCCTTAGAGAGTGAGTTATCTGCTTCTATCAAATACATCCATAATTCCCCCAAATGTATCTCATCGGTAAACTTGAACCTATATCGGAATCACTTTATTCCTCTTGTTCTTCAATTTGACAAATTAACCATTGAAAAAGAGTCTTACTGCATCATGGGGGTGTGGTTGGAGAAGTCCTTGTCTGTGGCTTCAGTCATAGTGGTATTACTCTTTTTTTAGTCTTTCTAGTGCTTATGTGGCCCATGCTCAATCCCTGTAAATCCACATAAACCCGCAAATTTTCTCGCCTGGCCCGCAACGATATTCTTGCTGTCATATCTGACGTTCGCTGCGATGCGCCAGGCGGTACTGGCATGCTGTCAGTTTGACGAAAAACGCGAATCGAATCCAGCGAAGAGTATTCTCGTCAGAGGGTAATGGTCATGTATAACAGCTGGCTATGGTTATCAGCGAATGGGGCCGGCCCGCCTTTATGTTTGCGACCTGACCTCGTGTGCCAGCGCCTGCAGGACTTCCTTAAGCCAGTGGGTTACATCCCGCTTACCGCTGCGCTTATGAGAGTAAATTTTCACTTCAAACGGCGGGATTTTGAAGGGGAGCGCGAACATCTTGATATCCGCTGCCGGCAGCAGTTTCTTAGCGGCAAAACGGGGAATAGCCATCAGCAGGTCGCTTTCCGCCACAATAAACGGTGCACTGAGCATCGACGGTGTTTTAATGGTGGTCTGGCGGGTATATCCCATCTGTTCCAGCTGTAAATCCAGCACCCCCAGTTTCTCATTCCAGGGCGTTACCACCAGATGCCGGGCAGCGAGATAATCCTCCAGCGTCAGCGCTGTCCGGCGGGTATTGCTGATGACAACATACTCATCTTCGAACCAGCTGAGCTCATCCAGTTCCGGATGCCGGATATCTTCCGCCGTGCTGAACCCAAGCGCCAAATCCACTTCGCCAGCCAGCAATTCGGTTAACGCCGGGCTGTGTGGCAGATAGCGTAGCTCAAAGCGCAGGCCCGGCGCGGCATGCTGCAGCTTGTGCATCAGGGCCGGGAAAATGCAGAACGCGGTAAAGTCAGTAATAGCAATGTGTAAACACTCGGTACTGCTGGCGGCTTCAAATTTCGGCTGCGGCGTCAGCTCCTGGTTTAGTAGTTTCAGCGCCGCTGCCAGGGTCGGCGCGAGCTGAATGGCATACACGCTGGGGCACATCCGGTGGCCTTCACGATAAAACAACGGGTCGTTGAGGGAGAGCCGTAGCCGCGATAGCGCGTGGCTCAACGCCGAGGTGCTCATCGCCAGCTCATCCGCCGCCAGGCGAACTGAGCGATGACGATAGATCGCATCGAAAACAGGCAGGAGATTTAAATCAATACGCCGTAGCGCCGGATGCATAATATTCATCATTACGTGATTTCATTGCACTTAATTCTCCTGACAATAACCCTTATGCTTAGCGCCATCAATGTTCACGCCAGACCGTCATAACAGGAAAACTTATGAGCATCAGGATTCGCCAGGCCCGCCCGGAAGATGTCACCACTATTTACGATATGATCTATGAACTGGCGGTGTATGAAAAAGCCCCGGAGCAGGTCGTTACCACCCCAGATGAGATCCGCGAAACGCTGTTTGGCGCAGACAGCAAGACCGAAGCGCTCATCTGCGAAATTGATGGCACATCGGTAGGCTATGCTGTCTTCTTTACCAGCTACTCCACCTGGCTTGGGCGTAACGGTATCTATATGGAAGATTTGTATATTTCCCCTGAATATCGCGGCAAAGGGGCGGGAAGGGCGATGCTGAAACATATCGCGCAATGCGCGGTGCAACGGCAGTGCGGCCGCCTTGAATGGAGCGTGCTCGACTGGAACCAGCCCGCCATCGATTTTTACCTGAGCATCGGCGCGTTGCCGCAGTCTGAGTGGGTACGCTATCGCCTTGATGGTGAGGCGCTGCTGAAATTTGCTGAATGACACTCTGCTTAATGTAAGAAAACTCCGCCGCAGCGGAGTTTGGGGATGGCCCGGTTTTACCTTTGTAAGCAAGGTGATGGCGTTTGACGATTACGGCGCCAGATAGACCTGCGGGATGGCGATATCCGGGTGTTCGCCCAGGCGCACCTCGGCGCCGTACCAGCGGCCGATCACCGACTGGCGGATAACCTCATGCGGCGTTCCCTGAGCCACCAGCTTGCCCTGATGGAGCAGCAGAATTCGGTCTGCCCAAAGTGCGGCGAGATTGAGATCGTGCAGCACCACACAGACGTGCAGCAGGCCGCTGCGGGTCAGCCGTTTAAGCAAGCGCAGCAGATGCTGCTGATAGTACAGATCCAGCGCCGAAGTCGGCTCATCAAGAAACAGCCAGCCCTGGGGGGCATTTTCATGCCACAGCTGGGCGAGGCTGCGGGCCAGCTGCACCCGCTGCTGTTCGCCGCCGGAAAGCGACGGGTAGCGTCTGCCCGCCAGATGATCGCAGCCGGTTTCCACCATCACCTGCTCAATCATCTGCGGGTCCGGTTTTTTACCCCACGGCGAGCGGCCCATGGCGATCACCGTTTCAACGGGCCAGTCGGCCTGCAGCTGCGTGCGCTGCAGCATCACCGCCCGGCGACGGGAAAGCGCATCGGGGGACCAGCTTTCCAGCGGACGGCCTTCCACCTGACGTTCGCCGTCATCCGGGACCAGGAAACCGGTCAGCAGCCGAAGCAGCGTCGATTTTCCGGCGCCGTTCGGGCCAATCAGCGCCGTCACTTCTCCCGTGTGCAGCTGCACCGAAACATCATCAATCACCCGGCGTTGACCCAGTTGCAGAGAGAGCGAGGTGGCGCTGTAAGCGTGATTCAGGTTATCCATAGGTTGCCCTCTGCTGGCGAAAAATAAGCCACAAAAACCACGGCGCACCGAGCATGCTGGTCAGCAGGCCGACCGGCATTTCAGCCGGTGCCGCGACGGTGCGGGCAAGGGTATCGGCCAGCAGCAGTAAAATCGCCCCGGCCAGCAGCGAACCCGGCACCAGCCCGCGATGGTCTGGTCCCAGCCACATGCGCATCAGGTGCGGAACCACCAGGCCGATAAAACCAATCACCCCGCTGATCGCCACCGACGAGGCCACCAGCAGCGCGCTGCACAGCAGCAATAGCCGCTGCAACGCCCGGACGTTGATGCCAAGGTAATGCGCTTCTTCATCGCCAAGCTGGAGCAGATTAAGGCGCGATGCCATCAGCCAGACGATCGCCGAGGCGGGGATCATTAAGGTGGCCGCTACCAGCAGCGTCGACCATTCGGCCTGGCCGAGGCTGCCCATACCCCATAGCGAAAGCTGACGCAGCTGGGTATCGTTGCTGATCCACGCCAGCACGCCAACCAGCGCGCCGCACAGCGCGTTAATGGCGATGCCGACCAGCAGCAGACGCGAGAGCGAACCATCCCCGGCTTTGCTGAGGATAAAAATCACCACCATCACCGCCATGCTGCCGATAAATGCTGCCAGCATCGGAGCATACAGTGCCACCAGGACCGGAACCGACAGCGGCAGCACCAGCCAGCAGGCGACCGCCAGCGCCGCGCCGCTGCTGATCCCCAACAGGCCAGGGTCCGCCAGCGGGTTACGAAACAGCCCCTGCATGACACAGCCAGAGAGCGCCAGCGCGGCGCCGACCAGCAACGCCAGCAGCACCCGCGGCAGACGAATGGTCAGCCAGATATGGCGGAGCATCTCATCACCGGGTGGCCACAGGTTGGCAATCGGCAAATGCATCGCCCCGAGGGTCGTGGCGAACAACGTCAGGCCGATCAGCAGCAGTACCATTAACCACAAATAGCGGGAGGTGGTGGGGCGCATCAGGGGAGCTGCTCCGCTTTTTGGCGCAGCTGGCTGACGGCTTCAGGCGTACGCGGGCCAAAACCGAGCAGGGCCATATCATCAATCACCAGTACCTGCTTGTTGCGACCGGCCGGGGTTTGCGCGAGGCCGGGC
Organism: Klebsiella sp. R390; assembly: GCF_051131745.1. Lineage (NCBI taxonomy): Bacteria > Pseudomonadati > Pseudomonadota > Gammaproteobacteria > Enterobacterales > Enterobacteriaceae > Klebsiella > Klebsiella sp. R390. The sequence goes on from NZ_CP180445.1 coordinate 3,757,960, forward strand.
AGTTTCCACAGTCCGGCTTCGCCGCCCATGCCTTTGAGACCATCGGCGGAGATCACCACTAGATCCGGCAGACTCGCGACCACCCCTTCCTGGGACATACTGCGATAATGGTCAAAACCCTGCATTGCGTTTTGCAGCCCGGCTGCCCGAATAGCGCCGTCCGCCGCGGTCTGTTTCCCGGCAACCATGGTGTTCATGCCGCCATGGCTGAGAATAAACAGCACCTGCTTGTTGATGGGCTGTGTCGGTATCCGGGCGATTTGAGCGGCGACCGTCTGGCGTAGCGTATTGCCTTGCGCCTCTTTGCCCAGCGCCTCGGCCACGGCCGCAATTTTAGTATCAATTGCCGCGAGGTCGTTTCCACCCGGAATATTGACCACTTTTACCTGGCTCTCCTGCACCTTTTTCAGCACCAGCGAAGGCTGGGCCTGCGCGCTCGCCAGCACCAACGTCGGGCGCAAAGAGAGGATCCCTTCGGCATTCAGCTGGCGGATATAGCCAACATCCGGGAGCGTATGCGCGGCGGGAGGCCAGGTGCTGGTGCTGTCCCTGGCGACCAGCTGCTGTTGCGCCTGCAGGGCATACACGATTTCCGTCACGTCACCGCCGAGCGACACGATGCGCTCGGTCGCCGCATGGGCCCACAGCGGAAATGCGGCACATAACATCAGCCAGTATTTCATGCGGTTTGTCCCTGCGTCGTCAGGCTGTCAACCTGGCTCCGCCACGTTGCTTGCTCCGGGTGGCCTTCGCTGCGTTGCCCGTACAGCTGAGCAATCTGGGTTCCGTCCTGGGCAAACAGCTCCACGCTGGTGACGTGGCCATCTGAAGTGGGCTTGCGGGTTACCCACACTTCATCGATGCTGTCTTCACGCAGGTGCAAGGTAAAGGTGGTGTTGAAGATGTTCAGCCAGCCGCGCATTGGCGTGAGTTTTTCCAGCGCGCCGGTAAAGATCTGCACGCAGCCGCGGTTACCAACGAAGATCATGATCTCGTTCCCTTCTTCGCGGATGGTTTCCAGCAGACGCGGCAGGGCATCGTTGTCAACGCGGCAGGCCAGGTCGTCATTGACCAGGCGGAACGCCTGCTGGCGCGAGAGGTTGTATTTGCGCAGCAGTCCGAAGAACTGATGCACGTCGGTCATGGCGCGCCATTCGTTTTCCAGCGCGGCGGCGTCGGCGGAATCCGCGTAGCGGGGGGCATCGACCGGGCGCAGCGCCAGCGCCTGCGGATCGGCCTGGGTCTGCCCGGCAACCAGGGCATCCCACGCCTCCATATCGGTCTGATCGGTGGTGTAAACCTTCAGCAGCGCGTCGCCGTGATGGTCGAAGAACTGGATGCTCTGACGACCGTTGTCATTCAGGTGGAAGGCGCTGGCCCACTGGCTGAGGAACAGGCGCAGATCGAGCGCGCGCGGGTTGAGAACCAGCCCTGCGTGGCCGCTCAGATGCTGGTGGGTAAACTGGCCAACCTGCTCATGGACCGCATATTCGTTACGGCAGATGCATTTGGTCTCGCCGACGCTTTCCAGCCCGGCAATCAGCACCCGTACGTCGTCCTGCAGGCGCGTGGCGTCGTACCCGAGGCGCGCGGCAGTCAGTTCGGCTTCACTGATCGCCATTTCGGCGGCGATATCGCGCGCATATTTGGCGGATGAGTTGGCTTTGGCGGTCTGATAACGTTGCCACAGGTCGTTTTGCGCGTTTTGCATAATTCACATCCTTCTCTACGATGAATATCCCCGGCCTCGTCAGGCCGGGGAGCAGGTTTATTATTATTGCGGCGATCAGAAGTCGACGTTGACGCCCAACTGCCAGGTACGGCCCGGCATGACCGCCAGCGCTTTATCGTTGGCATCCTGGTTTGTGGATGTCTCAATATTGCGGCTGCTCAGGTAATCCCAGTATTTACGATCGGTAATGTTGTACACGCCGCCGTTCAGGCGCACGTTCTTCGCCACCTGCCAGTAAGCGGTCCAGTCCAGCATGCCGTAGCCCGGTACGCGCATGTATTCGCTGGTGGAGTCGGTGATTGCGGTGCCGCTGTTGGAGTAGCTTTCGCGGTTGGTCGCTGTGGCCTGCTTGCCTTTGACAAAGGTCGCGGTCAGCGCGGTACCGTAGCGTTTTGCCGGGTCATCCCATGCTACGCCGACAATCGCTTTCATTGGCGCAACGCTATCGATGTCGACATATTTGTCGCCGCTGTAGCTGGATTTCGACTTGCCTTCGTTGTAACCGTAGGCGAGGGTCGCGCTCAGGCCGTTGACCTCTTCAAACCAGGTGCCGAAATTAAACTTCGCGCTGATTTCACCGCCGTAGATATAGGCTTTATCACGGTTTTCCGCCTGATAAATGGTGTAGATATTCGACGGAACATTGCTGAACTTATCCGGATTACCAGAGCGCGTATAGCGGCTATAGGCGATGAAGTTTTTATAGCTGTTGTAGAACAGCGCGGTGCGCATGGTGATCCCTTCCACCACTTCACCTTTTAAGCCCCATTCGAAGTTATCGCTGGTTTCGGTTTTCAGATCGGTGTTACCAATCAACGCGTATTGCGCCCGGCCGGCGTAGCTGGATCCTAGGTTCCACGAGCCGTACAGCTGGCTGGCATTCGGGAATTCAGCGCCACGCTTATACTGCAGATAGGTCATGGTGCGCGGCGTAATGTCGTACTGGAAGGTTAAGGACGGCAAGACCTGGGTGTCGGAGTTTTTGCCGTACAGGGTGGCAACCGAGTCTTCGGTCAGCACGCTGCTGTTAGTAGTCAGCGAGCTGAGGTTCTCAGGCTTGGTGGATTGATGCACCACGCGTACGCCCGGGATCACCGCAAAATTGTGGCTATCCAGATCGAAGTTGATCTTATCCTGCACGAAGCCGCCCAGCGTGTAGCCACGGCTGTCCGCTTCCGGCTGCATGATCGCAGTATAGACGCTTGGTACCGGCGACTGGCTAAACGGACGCTGAGTTTTGGTGGTGCTGGCGTTCAGGCCGGCGCTCAGGTCATGACGGCCGATCGACTTCGCCAGCGCGGTCTGGAAGCCCCAGGTGTCGGTATCGTAGTTGGAGTTGACCGTTTCCATTGCCAGGGAGGTGCTGTCCGGCATGTAGGTCCAGTCGTGGGCTTCGGTGTGCTGGTAATAAACTTTGGTCGACATGCTGTCGATGTAGTCATTCATCGGCGTCCAGTCGTCTTTCAGGCTGATGCCCCAGCGACGAGTCTGGCTGGTCTGGTTAGACGTGCCGATAACGCTGTTACCGCTGGAATCCCACGCATCGTAATGGGTATGGTTGGTTTTGTGGTAGTAATCGAAGGTGCTGGTCAGCTTGTGTTCGTCGTTCGGCTGCCAGATCCCGGAAGCCATAAACGCGTCGGAGTGCCAGTTTGCCGGGTACGCATCTACCGTACCGCTGTTATTTTCCGTCTCCTGGCCATCGCGGCGACTGTAAACGAAAATGCCGCGCAGGGTTTCATCACCGCCCGCCACCGTCACGCCGTTATGCCAGCTCCGGTCCGCTGAGTCATAGCCGCTGCGGTAACCAAACGCGCTGGTTTTTCCCGGATGCAGATAGTCATCCGCCGATTTTGGCTGGAAGGAGACATTCCCGCCGATAGAGGTATTAACGGTTTCAGTCGAGGTCGCACCGGACTGAATATCGATGCTGCCGTACATGTACGGGTCGATATAATCACGGCCGATACCGAAGGTATTCAGGCCTGCGCGGCTAACGTAGCTGCGCCCGGTGGCGTCCGGCTGGGCAATGCCGTCGACGTCAATGCCGACGCGGTTGCTTTCCAGGCCGCGAATGTTATACCCGGTATAGCCGCCGCGGTCGAAGCCGCTCTTGCCGTTGCCCGAGCCACCGCTGGCGCCAGTTGCGCTAATCAAAGGTTCGTAACGCATGATGGAGCCAAAGTCTTTGGCTCCTTTGTCCTGCAGTTCCTGGGCGCTAACCGAATGTTCGCTGCCCGGTTTGAGCACTGGCGCAGGTGCCGTGACCGTCATCTGCTCCGTCGTATCGGACGAAGCATCGTTGATCGTGGTTTGAGTTGTAGTATCAGCCGCCCCGGCGGTGGTCTGATACATTGCTGCGAGCAAAGAAGTCACCAGCAGGCTTTTTTTAAACCAGACAGGTGATTGAGTGGATTTATACATAGTAGCCACGCCTTGATAATTATTAGTATCGGCTCACGCGTTACTTCCAGATTTGCAGGTTAGTCCCGTTGTTTCCCTGGCGGACCGTATTCTCCATGCTTATTGATTACGAATGGTAATAATAGGCATTATCATTTGCAACAAGATCTTCAATTATTCCTCATTTATTCTGCAACCTGTTTACAATTTACCCTTTCAGACACCGTGAGATCACCATGAGCCATAAAGCCAACATCACTATTAACTACTGCTCGCAATGTAACTGGATGCTGCGCGCCAGCTGGATGGCGCAGGAGCTGCTGCATACTTTCAGCACCGATATCGCCTCGGTGAAGCTGGTTCCTGGCACCGGAGGGATCTTCACGATCCACGTGGACGAGGTACAAATCTGGGAGCGCAAGCAGGATCAGGGCTTCCCGGATGCCGCCGAACTGAAGCGCCGGGTTCGCGATGTCTGCTTCCCGGAAAAAGCGCTGGGGCACGTGGATAAACCGACGGATCCGGCGTAAGCGGCAGGGGAAAAACGGCTGCGCCCGGTACGTTAAAGGTGTATTATTTTTGCATCTTTATTGAGGGGAAAGGCCATGGCAGGAAAACGCATCGACCGTGAGAAACAGACCATCCGTTGCATGATTGCGCTCTACCAGCGCCGCTGCCCGGATGCGCAGGGCGATGCGGAGCACTATCAGGTGCTGAACGCCTATGCTGATAAGCGGCTGGATAAGTGCGTGTTTGGTGAGGAAAAACCGGCCTGTAAGCAGTGCCCGGTCCACTGCTACCAGCCGCAAAAACGCGAAGAGATGAAGCAGATCATGCGTTGGGCAGGGCCGCGCATGCTCTGGCGGCACCCGATGCTGACCCTTCGCCATCTGATTGATGATAAACGCCCGGTGCCGGAGCTACCGGAGAAATACCGCCCGAAAAAGTCGCGGTGATTTCCCCGGAGGCGATGCTGCGCATCTGTCCGGGCTACTGGCAGGTGCGATGGGGTAGCCCGGACAGGCGCAACGTGCCGCCTCCGGGAAGCGTACTCTGGCGACTAACCACTACTTACGGTCGCCTGGGTTCGACTATCGCGAACCGACGTACCGACAAAGGTAATCACAAACAGCGCGCTGAACAGCACGACGATCGTCGGCGCCGGTGCGCTATCCAGATAAAACGACAGCCAGACGCCAGCGAAGCTACAGCTAACGGCGATGCCTACCGCCAGCAGCAGCGCGCTGACAAATCGTCGGGTCAGCAGCAGCGCAATGGCGCCAGGGGCAATCAGCAGCGAGATCGACAGAATAATTCCTACCGCCTTCAGCGTTGCCACGATGGTCAGCGCAATCATGCACAGCAGCCCGTAGTGCAGCAATCCGCAACGCAAGCCGCTGGCTTTGGCCTGATGTGGGTCGAAGGCATGCAGCACAAAATCACGCCACTTTAACCCGACGATCAGCGTGATAATTAAGGCAATCGCCGACGTTTGCCCAATATCACTCGCCGAAATCCCCAGCATATCGCCAAACAGAATGTGGTCGAGATGGACCTCAGACTGGATCGAGACGTACAGCACCAGCCCGGCGCCAAACATCCCGGAAAAGACAATACCCATAATGGTATCGCGCTTGATGCGGCTGTTATCGTCGAGATAGCCGGTGGCCACGGCGCAGAACAGGCCAGCGACAAAGGCGCCGATAGCGAACGGAATGCCGATAATGTAGGCCACCACGACGCCGGGGAAGACCGCGTGGCTCATGGCATCTCCCATTAATGCCCAGCCCTTCAACACCAGAAATACCGACAGCAGCGCACACGGGACGGCGACAATCGTCGCCACCAGGATGGCGTTAACCATAAACGAAAACTGGAAGGGCTCGAGAAGGGTTGCTATCAGCATGAAGACCTCCGGGCGCGGCGACGGTTAGCCAGCAGACCGTGTTTGGGCGCCATCACAAAGGTGATTAAAAAGATCAGCGTCTGGGCCACCACGATAATGCCGCCGGTGGCGCCGTCCAGATAGTAGCTTAGCCAGGCGCCGAAAAAGCTGGTCAGGCTGCCAATGGCGACGGCAATCGCCAGCAGGCGCGGAAAGCGATCGGTCAGCAGCCAGGCGGTGGCGCCGGGGGTAACCACCAGGCAAATCACCAGGAAGGCGCCCACGGTTTGCAAGGCCGCCACGGTACAGGCTGCCAGGAGGGTAAAGAACAGCAGCTTCAGCCCGGTGGTGTTGAGGCCAATGGAGCGGGCATGACTCTCATCGAAAAAGGTCACCATCAGGTCTTTCCATTTCAGCAGCAGAATCACCATGGAAAGCGATCCGATGGCCGCCAGCTGGATAATATCCTCCGGCGCAATTGCCAGAATATTCCCGAGAATAATGGTCTGGATATTCACCGAAGTGGGGTTGAGGGAGACCATAAACAGCCCGATGCCGAAGAACGAGGAGAATATCAGGCCAATAATAGCGTCTTCTTTGAGCTTCGAACGTTGGTTGAGAAACAGCATGCTGCCTGCAGCCAGTCCGCCGGAGAGAAACGCGCCGACGGCAAAGGGCAGACCCAGCATATAGGCCCCGGCAACGCCGGGTACGATGGAGTGGGAGAGGGCATCGCCAATCAATGACCAGCCTTTCAGCATCAGGTAGCAGGAAAGAAAAGCGCATACGCCGCCCACCAGCGCCGACACCCACATCGCATTCAGCATGTATTGATAGCCAAACGGCTCAAGCAGCCAGTTCACTCTTCACCGCCCGTCGCCCGGCGGCTGATAAACGGACGTTCATCGTCGGTAATGACCTGGGTTTCACCGCCGCTGAGCACCACGTGGCGCAGGACGCCGCTGAACGCGCGCTCGAGGTTTCCGGCAGTAAAGGTGGTTTCCGTCGGCCCACTGGCCAGCACGGTACCTTTGACCATCACTGTATAATCGCAAAACTCGCTGACCGACCCGAGATTATGGGTGGAGACCAGCATGGTGCAGCCTTCATCGCGCAGTTCGCGCAGCAGGGCGATGATCCGCGCTTCGGTCTGAACATCAACGCCGGTGAACGGTTCGTCGAGCAGAATCACCTGGCCTTGTTGAGCAATAGCGCGGGCAAGAAACACCCGCTTTTTCTGCCCGCCGGAAAGCTCGCCGATTTGCCGATGGCGGTACTCGCTCATGCCGACCCGGGCCAGCGCCGCATCGACGCGTTGGTGATCCTCGGCTTTAGCTCGCCGCAGCCAGCCCATATGCCCATAGCGGCCCATCATCACCACATCCTCCACCAGCACCGGGAAGGACCAGTCCACATCCTCAGACTGCGGTACATAGGCCACCAGGTTCTGGCGCAGGGCGCGATTTACCGGCTGACCAAGAATCGCAATGTCGCCGTGGGACAGGCGAACAAACCCCATCAGCGCTTTAAACAGCGTCGATTTCCCTGAGCCATTCACTCCAACCAGCGCGGCAATCGAACCGCGCGGGACGTTGAACGTCGCATCGCGCAGCGCCGTGTGACCATTGCGATAGGTGACGCTGACCTGGTTGACCGCAAGGCCCGCGATGTCTGTACTCATTGCTGTTTCCTCAGGCCGTCGTTGATGCCCTGGACGATGGTTTGCGTGGTGACGCGCAACAGGTCCAGATAGGTCGGAACCGGGCCGTCGGCGGCGCTCAATGAGTCCACATAGAGCACGCCGCCGTAGTGGGCGCCGGCTTCTCTCGCTACCTGACGCGCGGGTTTATCAGAGATGGTGCTTTCGCTGAAGATGGTCGGGATATGCTCTTTCTTCATGATGTCGATGGTTTTACGCACCTGCTGCGGCGTGCCTTGCTGGTCAGCGTTGATAGGCCACAGATAGCGCTCCTTCAGGCCGTTATCCCGGGCCAGATAGGAGAAGGCACCTTCGCTGGTGACCAGCCAACGTTTCTCTTCCGGCAGCCGGGCCAGCTCCGCTTTCAGCGGCGCCATGGTCTGGCGGATTTTCTCTTTGTAGGCCTCGGCGTTCTGGCGATAGGTATCGGCATGAGCAGGGTCGTACTTCACCAGCGCGTCGCGAATGTTATCGACGTAGATCAGTGCGTTATCCATCGACATCCACGCATGGGGGTTGGGTTTGCCGTTATAGGGGCCATCGCTGATCCCCATCGGTTGAATGCCGTTGCTGACCACTACTTCCGGCACTCCTTTCAGATGCTGATAGAAGCGGGAGAACCACAGTTCCAGATTCAGACCATTGGTGAGGATCAACTGTGCCCCCTGGGCGCGTTTAATGTCGCCTGGCGTGGGTTGATATTCATGGATCTCGGCGCCGGGTTTGGTTATCGAATTGACCTGGGCCGTATCGCCGGCGACGTTTTGCGCCATATCGGCAATCACCGTAAAGGTGGTGATCACGGTGAATTTTTCGTTCGCCTGAGCCGGGGCGATCGTCATGACGGCCAGCAGCGTGGTAAAGAGCAGATGTTTTAGCGACGGCAAATGCAGCATAAGATCCCTCATTGCGATGTGGTTAATTAATCATCTTTTATAGCCATTGCTATGTTATATAGCACAGGCTATTTATAAATGAAAATGATTATTATTTGCATGGTCTGGTAATGATTAGCACGGCAAGGGTATCGCGGGAGCTAAGCGGGGGATCGCAGGAATAAAACAGGTCATCTGCCTGCCCGGCAGGGGATAAAAGTCCGGGCAGGGTAAGCTATCAGGAAATGTCGGCGACCGACTGGCGTGGGATCAGGCGGCCAGCGAGAGTCCGTCCTTCGGTGGCAAATGCCGGGCGCTCATCAATCAGGTTGCGGATGCGCTGCAGGCAGTTTTCCATCAGTTGCTCCAGCGGCCACGAGATACAGGTCAACGGCGGATAGAGCAGCGAGGCCAGCGGCGAATCTTCGAGGCTCAGCAGCGAGACTTCCTGCGGCACGGCAACATTAAATTCGCGCAGCAGCCGCATGGCTTCCGCCGCGTAGCGGTCACGCTTAACGATAATCACCGAATATTTGCTGAAGCTATTGATAAGCGTAAGCAGCGCCTGTTCGACATCGTCGTTGGCGGTCAGCACCAGCTGGCGGTTGAAAGGAATCGAGTAGTTTTGCAGGACGTTACGATAGCCTTCCTGCATCTGGCGGCTGGCGTCATCGCTGTCGCTGTCAGAGAGCAGGGCGATATGGCGATGGCCTTTACCAATCACGTAGCGACAGGCGCTTTCGGTGGCGAAGGCGTAGTCGTAACCCTGATTGTTGACCCCGGCGATGCTGAAACGATCGAAGGAGATCACGTTGCGCGGTGTATCCGCCGGCAGAGGGCCAAGCACCACCACGGCGACACACTGGCGCTGGAAGTCGTCGATGACGGCCGCCTGTTCGACAGCATCCGTCACGTACTGGACGATCAGGTTTTTATTCAGGCTTTTGAGCGCCACAGAAAGCAGAGGCAGCAGCCGTGCGCTGCTGCTTTCATCCCGCACCGGGAGTACCAGGCCGACATGATTGGATGTTTGACTGGCGAGGTTCTGCGCGGCAAAACTTGGGCGATAGTTCAGCTCTTCCACTGCCCGCAGGACGGCTTCCCGGCTTTCATCACGCACGCCGCGGGTGCCGGTCAGCACACGAGATACCGTCGCTCTCGAGACATTCGCTAATCTTGAAACATCATCAATGGTTGGCATGGTATTTTCTGCTTTGATTATTTCGCTTAGCTTAACATACCTGCTGAAAAAGTGTCATCGCCAGCGGTCCGCGGAATTTGCCAGAACCGGCAGCCACGCCGCACCGCGCACGCCGCTGGCATCGCCGAAGCGGGCCGGTTTAATCTGGGTTCTGCAGCTGTCGGAAAACAGATAAGGCACCAGCGCGGCCGGTAACGCGCCGTAGATTTTTTCAACGTTGGACAAGCCGCCGCCCAGCACAATGACCTGGGGATCGAGAATATTGATCACCGACGCCAGACTGCGGGCAAATGCATCAATAAAGTGCTGCCAGTGGGCCTGGGCCTGCGGGTCGCCCTCGCCGGCGGCCTGAATTATGGCTTCCGCCTGCGCCTGTTCGCCGAAGCGACGGGCAAAGCCGGTGCCGGAGATAAAGCTTTCGATGCAGTTCACTTTGCCACAGTAGCAGGGCTGATCCGGGCCATCGCGCTCCGGCGTATAGCCCGGCAGCGTGTTGTGCCCCCATTCGCCCACGATGGCGTTGGGTCCGCTCAGCAACTGTTGGTTGACGGCGATGCCGCCGCCGCAGCCGGTGCCAATAATCACGCCAAATACCGTACTGGCACCAGCCCCCGCGCCATCTACGGCTTCGGAGAGCGTGAAGCAGTCGGCATCATTGGCTATCCAGACCGGCTGGCCGAGCTGCTGCTTCAGATCCCGACGCAGGTCGTGGCCATTGAGCACCAGGCAGTTGCAGTTTTTAATCAGCCCGCTCTGCGGGTCGATGGCGCCCGGCAGGCCAATGCCAATCGTAAACGGCTGTTCGCTCCACTGGCGGACGCTGTCGATCAGGCCAAGCAACTGCAGCATAAAGGCCTCATAGCTCTCTTTGTGCGTCGGCCGACGTTGGCGATAGACGCATTCGCCGTCGGCGTTGAGCACGACGGCTTCCATTTTGGTACCGCCGATATCTAAACCCAGATGTAGCATGGTTGTCCTCAGAGGAGAGTGGGTGAATGCACTCCCGGGCGGTCGCGTCAACGTCCGCCCGGGTCGTCCGGCTACTGGTGCAGCGGGCGTGAACGGTAGACGGCAATCAGTTCGGCGATCAGCTCTTTCGCCAGAATCGAGGTCATCAGGTGATCCTGAGCATGGACCATCACCAGCGTCATTTTGGTTTTCCCTTCGCCTTCGTCGGCTTCAATCAGCTGAGTCTGGACAAGGTGCGCTTCGCGGGAATAGTGCGCGGCTTCTTTCATCTTTTCGTCCGCGGCGGAAAAATCACCTTCTTTGGCACAGCTCAGTGCCTCAAAACAGAGGCTACGCGCCTGGCCGGCATTGATGATAATGCCCATGATTTGTTCTTCTAATTCCATCATAAACCTCAAAATAGTATGAATTAAGCGGACTGAGCCACGGCTTCAGTCTGGGTTGCTGCGTTGTCGTGTTCCTGCTGCAGCAGCTGTTTTTCGTAGGCCTTGAGGAACGGTAGATACATCACCATCGCCGTCGCCATACAAATCAGGCACATGATCACCGGGCTAAAGCTCCAGTTTGCCGCCCATGAGGCACCGACAGGAGCCGGAGTCGTCCACGGCGTCATCGACACTACGCGGCTTACCAGGTCCAGCTTCAGCGCAAAGTACGCCAGCGTGGCGTTCACCATCGGTACCAGTACGAATGGCAGGAAGAACAGCGGGTTCATAATGATCGGCGCGCCGAACAGAATCGGTTCGTTGATGTTGAACACGCCCGGTACGACGCCCATGCGTCCAATGGTACGCAGGTGGACCGCCTTGCTGCGCAGCAGCATCAGCGCCAACGGCAGGGTAGAGCCGACGCCGCCAATCAGCAGATAGTGATCCCAGAACCCCTGTACGTAGATATGTGGGATCGCCGTACCCGCCGCCATCGCAGCCTGGTTAATCGACAGGTTCGCCATCCAGAACGGGTTCATGATCCCGGTGACGATTAGCGCCCCGTGGATCCCGGCAAACCACAGCACCTGGCAGACCAGCACCGACAGCAGAATGGCGGGTAAGGTATCGGAGGCGGCGACCAGCGGTTTCACCAGCGACATGATCGCTTCCGGAATGATCATCCCCAGCTGTGCTTCGATAAACAGGTTCAACGGATGCAGCGTCAGGACGATAGCCAGCACTGGGATCAGGATTTCAAACGAGCGCGCGACGCCGGCCGGGACTTCAGGCGGCAGGCGAATGGTAATGTTGTGCCGCTTGAGGAAGGCGTACAGTTCGGTGGAGTAAATCGCCACCAGAATCGCGGTAAAAATCCCCTGTCCGGAGAAGTAGGCGGTGGAGATCTGCCCATCTTTCAGCGGGGCGGCCACCAGCAGGAAGGACATCAGCGACAGCATGCCGGCGGTCAGTGAATCCAGGTTGTGGTGTTTTGCCAGGCTGGCAGCGATGCCGACCGCGATAAACAGGGTCATCACCCCCATGCTGAAGTTAAAAGGCAGCATCAGGGCATCGCGATGATCGAGGGAGAACTGCAGCCACGCCCGGGCAAATCCCCAACTGGTATCCGGTGAGAAGGGCGGGAAGATAAAGACCAGCAGGAAAGAGCCGACGATCATAAAGGGCAGCGCCGTGATGAAACCATCGCGGATCGAGGTGACATACTTTTGCTGCCCGATTGCCCCGGCCATCGGGGTAATTTTTTGTTCAATAACGGCGATCAATTTAGCGTACAGAGAGCTCATGATCTTTCCTTAGTTTTTGTTATCAATCAGGGAGAGCGCGAAATCCAGCACGGCGCCGCCTTTCTGCATGCCGTAATCCATCATATTGATGGGCTCCACGCGGATCCCGTATTTGTCCGCCTGCTTTTGCAGATCTTTCTGCATGTATTTCACCTGCGGGCCGAGCAGTACGACCTGATAGTTCCCGACCTGCTGATCAAACTCGGCAACGCCAAAGGCATTGATCTCAACCGGCAGACCGCGCTGCTCTGCTTCAGCAATCATTTTTTTCATCAGCAGGCTGGTGGACATACCTGCGGAACAACACAACATAATCTTTTTCATAAACCGTTCCTGGTGAGTTGGATGTGTGGACTATAGTCACAGTGGACTCATTACGGAAAGCGCTTTCCGTTTATGGATTTATTAATTGTGATGATGATCACCTAAGGCAGGCTTTTACTTTATGTTGTAGTGCGCGATCATCCAGCCAACAAAACCACTCGATAAGGTAGAACCATGAACAATCCGTTGATGAATGTTGCCGTGGACATCATCGAACAGCGTCTGGCGCCACTGGCGAACGTTCTGACGCGCAATAATCACATTACGGCGATGCGCGATAGTTTTGCGCTGGCGATGCCGTTCGTGATTGTGGGGAGTTTGCTGGTGCCCGTTTTGTTTCCGCCCGTTTCCATTAATGGTGCAACGACGTTTGGGCAGTTCTACCTGTGGCTGCGTCCGATGCTGTTGCCGACCTTTGAATTAACCATTGGCCTGGTGGCATTGATTGTCGCCTTCGGCGCCAGTGCCAGTCTGGCGAAGCAGTACCGCCTGCCGGAGCGGCTTTGCGGACTGACCGGGTGCCTGTCGTTCCTGCTGTTTATTGGCTTTCGTGATAATGGCGTGACCAATATTTTCCTCGGCGGCATGGGGATTTTTACCGCGCTGATATCCAGTACATACTCAATTGAAATAATTCGTTTTTTTTATAAGAGAGGCTGGTGCATTCGCCTGCCTGAAGAGGTGCCGCTGATGACCCGTAACGGGTTCCAGTTGCTGGTGCCGCTGCTGTTTGTGATGATTTCCATCAGCGTGGTCAATGCGCTGATGCAGCAGGCCACCGGACGGATTTTACCAGAGCTGATCAGCGAAGCGGTCAGGCCGCTGGTGGTCGCATCAGACACCCTGACTGCGGTGCTTATCTCTTTGTTTATCTGTAACTTACTGTGGTTTGTTGGGATCCATGGCGCGCTGATCATTACCGGCATAATGAACCCGTTCTGGATGACCTATCTGTTTGAAAACCAGCAGGCGCTGGCGGAAGGGGCGACGGCATTACCGCATATTTATCTGCAGGGATTCTGGGATTTCTACTTGCTGATTGGCGGCATTGGCTCGACGCTGCCGCTGGTCTTTATGGCGATGCGAAGCCGATCGCGGCAGCTGAAAAGCGTCGGTAAAATTGGCCTTATTCCCTCGTTGTTTAATATCAACGAGCCGATATTGTTTGGTTTTCCGATCATTATGAACCCGGTTTTCCTGCTGCCATTTATCTTTGTCCCGCTGATAAATGCCTGTATCGCATGGTATTTGACGCAGATTGGCATTCTGGATCGGGCGGTGGCGATGCTGCCGTGGTCGATGCCGTCACCGCTCGGCGCGGCGTGGTCTGCGAACGGGAGCTGGAAAAATCTATGCATGACGCTGTTCGCCATCTTCAACGCCTGGATGCTGTACCGGCCGTTCTTTAAAGTCTACGAACGCCAGCTTGCCGACGCCGAACGCTAGTTTTTTGCCTTTCCCCTGGCCGCTATTCCGCCCGCGTTATGCGGGCGCTTGAATATTTCATTGTGTGATGTAAGTCGCAATTATATCTGAGCCATTCTCAAATCTGTGAACCAGACCGACAATAATGGAAAGCGTTTTCCAATTGTGGATGTACATTTCCGCATTTTGTCAGTAGATTTCTTTTCGTGCACTGGGCCGTATTTTTCACCTCAACAAATGGGGTGACAGGGTAGACTTTTTTTGGCTGCGCCCGCTGGGCGCGGCCTTTTTTCACAGACAGGAGGCGTTATGACCCGGTATCAGTTTCCGGAAGGCTTTTTTTGGGGGGCAGCAGCATCAGGTCCGCAAACGGAAGGGGTGAGCAACAAGCCGCACCGCTCGATTTGGGACAGCTGGTTTGCCGAGCAGCCGGAACGCTTTTATCAGCAGATTGGACCGCAGACCGTCTGTGACACCTATCATCAATACCCGCAGGACGTGGCGCTGATGAAACAGACCGGCTTTAACTCCTTCCGCACCTCGATTCAATGGTCTCGCTTGATTGATGATTTTGAAACCGGGGTCGCCAATCCGGACGCGGTGCGTTTTTACAATGCCTATCTTGATGAGATGATCGCCAACGGTATCGAGCCGATGATCAACCTCTATCACTTCGATATGCCGGAAACGCTGCAAAAGCAGTACGGCGGATTTGAGTCGGCGCACGTGACGGATCTCTTTGCCCGTTTCGCCCGCACCGCCTTCGAGCTGTTTGGCCATAAAGTGAAATACTGGATCACCTTCAACGAGCCGATTGTGCCGGTGGAAGGCGGCTATCTGTACGATTTCCACTATCCGTGCAAAAAGGATGGCAAGCTGGCGGCGCAGGTGGCCTTTAACATTATGCTGGCCCACGCCAAAGCGATTCGTGAGTTCCGTGAGCTGGCGCTGCCGGGCGAGATTGGGGTGGTGCTGAACCTGACGCCTTCCTACACCCGCAACGACAGTCCGGAGGACAAAAAGGCGGCATGGTATGCGGATCTGTTCTTTAACCGCAGCTTCCTCGATCCGCTGGTCAAGCATCAGTTCCCGAAAGCGCTGTGCGAAATTCTGGCCGCTCACGATTGTTTGCCGGAAGTATCGAAAGCCGACGTTGAGATGATTACCGGTTCGCACGTCGATTTTCTCGGCGTCAACTACTACGTCCCGCGGCGGGTACAGGCGCGTGAGAGCGACTATACGCTGGACTACTTCACCCCGGAGTATTACTTCGAAAACTACGTCAATCCTGAAGGGCGGTTTAACCCGTATCGCGATAACAACGAAATTCTGCCGCAGGCGATCTATGACATTGCCGCCAACGTGCGTGACAACTACGGCAATATTAAGTGGTTCCTCGCTGAAATTGGTATCGCGATGGACATCGAGTCGGAAGGGGAGCCGGGTGAAGACGGGGTGATCGATGATTCATTCCGCATTCGTCTGATGGAAGAGCATCTGGTACAGCTGCACCGGGCGATAGCCGACGGCGCCAACTGCTTCGGCGTGCACCAGTGGACCTTCATCGATAACTGGTCGTGGATTAACTCATTCAAGCGCCGCTACGGCTTCTGGCGCCTCGATCTGCAAACCGGCGAGCGGCAGATAAAACGCAACGCGCTGTGGTTTGCCGAACTGGCGGCCAGCAACGGCTTCAGTGCCAAAAAATAGCCCCGCAAAATCTCCCGGAGGCGGCGCTGATGCGCCTGTCCGGGCTACAGACCGCACGCTCCCGTAGCCCGGACAGATACGCAGCATCGCCTCCGGGGCAACCAGACCTCACGATCCCGTAGCCCGGACAGATGCGCAGCATCGCCTCCGGGGCAACCAGACCTCACGATCCCATAGCCCGGACAGATGCGCAGCATCGCCTCCGGGGCAACCAGACCGCACGTTCCCGTAGCCCGGACAGATGCGCAGCATCGCCTCCGGGGAGAAGCCTCTGGCGCTACTTTTTCATCTCCGGCAGTGACGCAATCCAGTTCATCGCCAGCTGAGGCCACCTGGCGGCGGGCAGCCCTGTTGTCCCACGAATACCGAAACCGTGCTTACCCTCGGCAAACAGGTGCAGCTCGGTCGGTACCTTGTGGGCACGCAACGCGTTAAACATCACCAGCGCGTTATCGACCGGCACCGAAGGATCATCCACCGCATGCATAATGAACGTCGGTGGCGTCGCGGCGGTTACATTGAGCTCCGGCGAATAGCGACGTTGCTGTTCTGCCGTTGGCGTATCGCCAATCAGCGCGTGGCGCGAACCGGGATGGGCTATGGCGGGATCCATGGAAATCACCGGATAGCCGAGCACCACAAAATCGGGGCGCGCGCTTTGGTGGTCGACGGCGTCCGTTGCCGGATAGACCGCGTCGTCATAACGGGTCTCGAGGCTGGCGGCAACATGACCGCCGGCAGAAAAGCCCATGATACCGATTTTATGCGGGTCGATACGCCACTCCGAGGCTCGGGCCCGCAGGGTGCGCAGCGCGCGCTGGGCATCGGCCAACGGCGCGTTGCTGCCTTCCGCGTGGCCGTCAGCCGGCATACGGTAGGTCATGACGAACAGGGTATAGCCCTGTGCCGTAAACACCGGGGCAAGATCGCTGCCTTCTTTATCCAGCACCACCCGCTGATAGGAACCGCCAGGGGTGACCAGTAGCGCAATACCGTTGGGTTTGGCGGGAGCATACACCGTGATTTCCGGCGCGCGGATACCGGTCACCGCACGGTCGGGCAGGGCGCCATCTTTGCTACGATCCACCAGAGACGGGACCACCGGGCTGTTTTTCGCACCGGGCGCCTCGCCGCCGGGCCAGACCGGGAGCGTGGGCAGGGCGGCGAGTGCCGCCTGAGAAGAGATAAGCACAGTCATGGCTGCCGCCAGGGGTAAACGCGTCATAAGCATCTCCATGATGGAAAACGCTTATTTATCATTCATTCGCGGCGGGTAACGCGAGGTGTCTCACAGAACACTGTTTCACTTTTATCAAAATGAAACAGTGTTTTGGATGATGTTATGCGCGGGTGGCAATCAGGATGGCAGAAGCTTTAATCAGCGCCAGCACGCGGCTGCCCTGCACCAACTGCATCTCTTCCTGACTCTCGTTGGTCACGACCGCCACGATATCAAACCCGGCATCGGTATTAATATGCACCGTCGCGTTCACCGCACCTTCGGTCACCCGGCTGACGCTACCGGCAAACTGGTTACGGGCGGAGAACTTCAGGCCGCACGCTTCCGTTGCCAGGGTGACCCACGGCGCTTTAATCAATGCAATGGCTTCTTTGCCGGGGACCAGCCCCAGAGCCTGCTGGCTGCTGTGGGTAACAATAGCCACCAGCCTGGCGCCGCCGGTGAGCGTCAATTCAACTTCATCATTGACCGCGCCGGTGGCAACGGCGCTTACCGTGCCGGTCAGTTGGTTACGTGCTGATACCGCCATAAAACCTCCTTCCAGTGACAGATTGAAATAAGTACAAATTTATACTAACTCATCTTTGCCAATTCCCAGGCGTTTCATGCGGGAAAGTAGCGTCGTGCGTTTGAGGCCCAACCGTTGCGCGGCCCCTTTCGGCCCGGCAACCACCCCGTTACTCTCTTTCAGCACCCGAACAATCAGCTGATATTCGTCTTCCCCCTCCTGCGGCAGGACGGTTTCCGGCTGGGTCTCCGGCTCGATATTCAGCTCAGGTAGCGACAGCTGGAGCACGCTGCCGCGGGTTAGCAGCACCGCGCGCTCAATCACGTTCTCCAGTTCACGAACGTTGCCTGGCCACTCCATCCGGCTGAGGGTACGCAGGGTCTCCGCCGGAATACTGTCGATATTGCGCCCGAGGCGGCGGGCGATTTTAAAGGTAAACGCTTTGACCAGCAGCGGAATATCGTCCGGGCGCTCGCGGAGCGGCGGGAGATGGATCGGGAAAACGTTCAGACGGTAATAGAGATCGCTGCGGAATTCGCGATCGGCGACCATCTGTTTAAGATCGCGGTTGGTCGCGGCGATCAGCCGGACATCGGTCTGGATCAGCTTATTGCTGCCGAGCCGTTCAAACTCCTGCTCCTGCAGGACTCGCAGCAGCTTCGGCTGTAGCTCCAGCGGCATATCGCCCACTTCGTCGAGGAACAGGGAGCTTTTATCCGCCAGCTCGAAACGGCCGATGCGCTGCGCGCTGGCCCCGGTAAAGGCGCCACGTTCATGGCCGAAGAGATCGCTCTCCAGCAGCCCGGCAGGCATCGCGGCGCAGTTCATTTTGACCATCCGCCGGCCGTTGCGCCCGCTGAGATTGTGGATCGCCCGGGCAATCAACTCCTTGCCGGTGCCGGTTTCACCGAGGATCAGCACGGTGCTGTCGCTCTGCGCCACCATCTCGACCTGCTTGAGCACGCTGTGCATGGCTTCGCTGCGGCCGATAATTTCACCAAACTCGCTCTCAACGTTATTCAACTGCTCGGTCAGCGCCAGGTTTTCGTCGACCAGCCGCTCCTTCAGACGCTGAATTTCCTGGTAGGCGAGGGCGTTATCGACGGCAATCGACACCCGTTCGGCAATCTGACGCAACAGCTTAAGGTTGGCGGTGGTGAACACTTTTTCGTCGCACTGCGCCAGCTTCAGCACCCCCAGCAAGTTATTGCCGGACATCAGCGGCAGCAGGCACAGGGTTTGGATCTGGTTGCCCCACATCTCGAAGAGCATTTTTTCATACGGCGCCAGCGAGTCGTGCTCGTGCAAGTTGAGCAGCAGCATCTCTTTGCTCTTGAACACCCGCTCGGTCAGGGTACCGGCCTCATTGACCTCGCTCTGATCGTGTACCGGATGGCTGGCGTCAAGATAGTGGGTCGAGTAGATATTTAGCTTACCCTTGCGGCTGCTGTGCAGCACCACGCTGATGGCGTCGATGCGGAAATAGCGGTGAATCTCCTTCGCCACCTCGCTCACCAGTTCATCGATATCCAGCCGGGAGAGCACGGCGTTGGTGATGGCGACCAGAATGCGGAAGTTGTCGCGCTCGTGGCACAGCAGATCGTAATCGACATTGTTGCTGACCCGGCTCTGGATTTGTTCGGTCACCACGGCAACCAGCTGGGTAAAAGTATGCAGCCGCTGGTACTCTTTTTCGGTCCAGGGGCGGGCGTCGTTGCGGATAAACTCGCAGCCGCCGAAGATGCGGCCTTCTGCCGCCAGCGGCAGCAGGCAGTAATAGCCAAATGGCGGATACAAACTGCAGCCGGCCAGCTGTGGCCAGGCTTCGGCAAAGGTGGCGTGGTCACAATGCAGCGCATCGGGGCGCGACAGCAGGCGACGTACCGGCCCATGGGCCAGCACAGTCTCATCTTCATAGCTGACCGGCAGGCCCGCGTCGTCGCAGGCGTAGCGGGTCGCGCGGTGGTTTCCGGCATTCCACAAGATAATGGCCGCGCGATCTGCCAACGCAGATTGCTGAACCAGGCGGGTCAGCGTTTCACTCAGCGCGGCCAGGTCTGGCTGCTGTAACAGAATACGGGTGATATCGAACAGCCCTTGCTGCCCAAAATCGCCCAGTGGTGTATACGACATTGCTTAAGTCCAAAAAGCGCCATTAAGGCGGCGCATAAGAAAGTGATGACACAAATAATAGTATGTTAAAAAGCAGTCGTTGCCGCGGTAACCCATCCGTGGTGGCCCGATGATTTGGGCTGGGTAATCATGCTGAGATGTTGATGTTTTTCCCGGAGGCGATGCTGCGCATCTGTCCGGGCTACGGTTAACAAATTCGTGGTAAAGGCTCGGCGTGAGGCAGATCCAGGGTGCGCTTGACGCCGTATAAACCGACGGAACGTACGCCGCGGCGTTCAACTACTTCGCCAATCATCGCGGCATCGCGGCCCAGCGGATGGCTGCGCAACTGCACCAGCGCCGCTTCCGCCGCTTCCCGGGCAACGGCGATCACCAGCTTGCCCTCGTTGGCGAAGTTAAGCGCGTCCAGCCCTAATAACTCACACACTCCGCGCACGGTATCGTTAACCGGCAGCGTCTGTTCATGCAGCTCGATGCCGCAGCCGCTGGTGGCGGCAAACTCATGGGCCACCGCGTTGACTCCGCCGCGAGTGGCATCGCGCAGGGCTTTGACGCCGGGAACATCGCGTAGCGTCTGAATCAGCGGCGTGAGCACCGCGCAGTCGCTGGAGAGCGCGCCGTCCAGCCCCATCTGCTCGCGCAGGTTGAGGATGGTGGCGCCATGATCGCCGAGGGTGCCGCTGACCAGCAGGACATCGCCGGGGGTAATCTGCTGCGCCCCCCAGTGAATGTCCGCCGGGATCGCGCCGATCCCGGCGGTGTTGATAAACAGTTTATCCGCCGCGCCGCGTGGCACGACTTTGGTATCGCCGGTCACGATGGCAATCCCGGCAGCCTGCGCGGTATGGGCCATGCTGGTGACCACTCGCTCGAGGATGCTCATCTCCAGCCCCTCTTCGAGAATAAACCCGCAGGAGAGATAGCGCGGCAGGGCACCGCTGACCGCCACATCGTTAGCGGTACCGCATACCGCCAGCTTGCCGATATCCCCGCCGGGGAAAAACAGTGGGTCAATGACGTAGCTGTCGGTGGAGAAGGCGAGGCGGTCACCGAGGGCGGCTAACTGCGCCAGATCAAGACGCGCCTGATCTTCCTGCTCCGCCAGCCACGGGTTGGCAAATGCCTGCATAAACAGGGAGGCGATCAGCTGCTGCATCGCCTGACCGCCGCTACCGTGGGCTAACTGGACGCTTTTCATGCTTCGTTTTCCTGACTGCGATATTGATACCAGGCGGCGCATGCGCCTTCTGATGAGACCATCAGCGCGCCGAAAGCGCTCTGGGGATTACAGACTTTGCCGAACAGTGAGCACTGGTGCGGCTTGCAGCGACCGGTCAGCACGTCGCCGCAGCGGGCGCGCGGATCGTCACAGACGCGCTGCGGCGCCGGGCGGAAATGGGCCTCGGCATCAAAACGCTGGTAGGCGGGCGTCAGGCATACGCCGGAATCGCTAATCACCCCCAGGCCGCGCCATTCGCTGTCGCCGCTGAGGCAGAAAACCTCGGCTATCGCCGATTGCGCCAGCGGATTGCCTTCATCAGGCACCACGCGGCGATACTGATTTTCCACCTGACTGTGCTTCGCTATTGTCTGCTCAACCAGCATCACCGCGCCTTGCAGTAGATCAAGCGGTTCGAATCCAGCGACCACTAAAGGACGATGATAGTCGCTGGCGATAAAACCGTAGGCGTCGGTACCAATGACCATGCTGACATGACCGGGGGCCAGAAAGGCATCGATGCCGTTGTCCGGCTGGTCGAGCAGGCTGCGCAGGGTCGGGAGCAGCGTGATGTGCTGGCAGAAGAAGTAGAAATTGTCGACGCCGCGCTCGCGGGCCTGGCGTAGCGTCAGGGCGGTGGCGGGCATGGTAGTTTCAAAACCGAGGCCGAAGAAGACCACTTCACGTTCCGGGTTCTGTTGCGCCAGCTTCAGGGCGTCCATCGGTGAATAGACGATGCGCACATCGGCGCCGCGGGCTTTTGCCTGTAGTAATGAACCGTTTTTGCCGGGCACGCGCATCGCATCGCCGAAGGTACAGAAAATCACGCCCGGACGGCTGGCGATGTCGATACAGGTGTCGATACGTCCCATCGGCAGCACGCAGACCGGACAGCCAGGACCATGAATAAATTCAATATTGTCGGGAAGCAGCTGGTCGAGGCCGAATTTAAAAATGGCGTGGGTGTGGCCGCCGCAGACTTCCATAATCCGCAGCGGGCGCTCGGCGCTATGGGGCAGCAGTTGCGCCCGCGCTTGAAGGAGCTCAACCAGTTGCATCACCTGTTCCGGGGCGCGGTATTCATCAACGAAACGCATTATTGCTCCTCGCCGTACAGCAGGGCGCCAACATCCGGCTCAACCTCAAACATATTTTGCAGCGCCTCAAGGGTATCGCGGGCTTCGGCTTCATTAATGATGCTCATCGCGAAACCGACGTGAACCAGCACCCACTGTCCGAGGCGCGGCTGGCCGTGCTCGTCGACCGCGCCAACAAGGGTCAGGTCGACCTCGCGCTGAATGCCGCACACTTCGACCTTCGCCTGGTTGCCGTCAATGGCGCAGATTTGTCCCGGAATGCCTATGCACATTGCTGCGCCTCCAGCCAGTTGAGCCACCTGTCCATGCCTTCACCGCTGGTGGCGGAGAGCATGATTATCTCAATATTAGGGTTCACCTCTCTGGCACTGGCGAGGCACTTATCCACATCAAAGTTGAGGTACGGCAGCAGATCGATTTTGTTCAGCAGCATCAGGCTGGCGGCAGCGAACATGTGCGGGTATTTCAGCGGCTTGTCTTCCCCTTCGGTCACCGACAGCACCGCCACTTTATGGCGTTCACCAAGATCGAAGCTGGCCGGGCACACCAGGTTGCCGACGTTTTCAATAAACAGAATTCCGTTATCCGCCAGCGGCAGGCGCGGGGCAGCATCGGCAATCATCTGCGCATCAAGATGACAGCCTTTACCGGTGTTGACCTGAATGGCCGGCGTGCCGGTGGCACGAATGCGTGCCGCATCGTTGATGGTCTGCTGGTCGCCTTCGATAACCGCGCACGGCGTTTTGCCTTTCAGGCGCAGTAAGGTTTCGCTCAGCAGCGTGGTTTTACCGGAGCCGGGGCTGGAGACCAGGTTCAGCACCACCTGGCGGCGTGCGGCAAAGCGTGCGCGGTTGCGGGCGGCCAGTCGGTTATTTTTATCCAGTACGTCGATTTCCACCTCGAGCATCCGGCGCTGGCTCTGGCCCGGCGCGTGGGTTCCTGCCGCGCCGTGGCCGTAGTGCAGGTCGCCGCTTTCAGAGCGAGTAGGGGTGAAGTTCTCGGATTTGACGCCGGTAATCGTCATGGTCTGGCGCGGGGCCGGCGCGAAGGGGGCGCTGCGAAACGCCGAGTGAGGGTTATGTTCATCACCTTCGATATAAAGGTTACCTTCCCCACAGCCGCAAGTCGTACACATATTTTACTCCTGATCTGTCCCGTCATTGTTCACGTTGTTTGGTCTCGCCGGAAACAACCCGAATCAGTCGGGGCTCACTTCTATTCGTTGGATCTGTAAGCCGTCGTCGGCGACGATTTGTAAGGTGTCGCTCTGACACTGCGGGCACCGACGCACATGCTGCGAGATGAGATGCACATACTGCTGGCAGGATTCGCACCAGCATTCCGCCTGCTGTTCGTCGATATGCAGCTCACAGCCTTCCGCCAGCGTCCCGCGGCACACCAGTTCAAAGCAGAAGGTCAGCGCGCTGGCTTCCACGCAGGAAAAAGCACCGACTTTCAGCCATACACCGGTGACCCGTTGTGCCCCGGCCTGCTGTGCTTGTTGTTCAATAATTTCCAGCGCCCGCTGGCTGAGCGTGATTTCGTGCATGGTTGCCTCCGTATTGCTACGGGCCTTATATGCAATAACGATGCCAGCTCACCGTTATTGTCGGCGTGGCTGTCGATGACGACAGCGAATGGCTGTCATCGACATGTCAGTTCAGGACGTTGATTTTATTAATTTCATTAAATATCAAATAGTTAAAATTTGGCATGGAAAATGCTAGTACGGTGCATCTCATGAAAACGGGGAATCCGAGATGACTATTTGGGAAATAAGTGAAAAGGCGGACTACATCGCCGATCGTCACCGTCGCTATCAGGATCAGTGGCGGCATTACTGCAACTCGTTGGTTCAGGGCATCACGCTGTCCAAGGCGCGTTTGCATCATGCAATGAGCTGTGCGCCGGACAAAGAGCTGTGCTTTGTTTTATTTGAACATTTTCAGGTGTATGTCGCACTGGCGGAAGGGTTCAACAACCACACCATCGAGTACTACGTTGAAACACGCAACAGCGATGATAAGCGTCTGATTGCTAAAGCAACACTGGCTTCCGACGGCACCATTGATGGCCGTATCAGCAACCGTTCGCGCGAACAGGTTCTGGAGCATTATCTGGCGATTATCGCCAGCGTGTATGACCGTCTGTATGACGCCATGGAACGCGACCAACCGGTGGATTTAAGCCATCTGGCGTTGGCTCATTAACCGTAGGTGTCGACAGGTGTCGAAAATGACAGCTGAACACCCTGATTTCGTCAAAAATGACTGTCACCCGAGGATGATCCGGTGAACCGTTTTGTAATT
This sequence comes from Klebsiella sp. R390, assembly GCF_051131745.1. NCBI lineage: Bacteria > Pseudomonadati > Pseudomonadota > Gammaproteobacteria > Enterobacterales > Enterobacteriaceae > Klebsiella > Klebsiella sp. R390. Next base: position 3,782,421 of record NZ_CP180445.1, read on the forward strand.
GCTGACTCCACCGTCTGTATTGGCTGCCGCACCTGCGAAGCCGCCTGCGCAGAGACACACCGCCAGCACGGCCTGCAGGCCATGCCGCGACTGCAGGTCATGCGTAATGAAAAAGAATCCGCGCCGCAGATGTGCCACCACTGCGAAGACGCACCCTGCGCCGCCGTGTGCCCGGTTAATGCGATTAACCGCGTTGATGGCGCGATCCAACTGAATGAAAGCCTGTGCGTAAGCTGCAAGCTGTGCGGGATTGCCTGCCCGTTTGGGGCGATCGAATTTTCCGGCAGTCGTCCGCTGGATATTCCAGCCAATGCCAATACGCCTCTGGCACCCGCCGCGCCACCGGCTCCTGCCCGCGTCAGTTCGCTGCTCGACTGGGTTCCTGGCGTACGTGCTATCGCCGTGAAATGCGACCTGTGCCATTTCGATGAACAGGGCCCGGCCTGTGTCCGGACCTGCCCGACCAAAGCGCTGCTGCTGGTGGATATTCGTGATATCGCCCAGGCCAGCAAGCGCAAGCGCGAGCTGACCTTTAATACCGACCTCGGCGATCTGTCGCTGTTTCAGGCGCAACAAGGGGGCGTGAAATGAGTGTGATTTCTTTAGTCAATCAGGCTGTGGCCTGGTATGCCATCAGCGGCGTGCTGGCCTTTCTCTTTACCATGCGCAAATCGCTGAGCGGCGCAATTGCCGGGATTGGCGGCGCGGTGGCCAGCGTCATGCTGGTGCTGGCGGGCGGCGCGGCGCTGCTGATGCCGGAGCGGATGAACGGTGGCGTCCTGCAGTTACTGAATCTGACCATGCGGGTTGGTGGGGTTAACGCGCTGTGGCTGCTGGCCATTGGGCTGTCTGCCTTACCGATTTCGCTGTTCAATATCGCCTGGCATCGCCACCCGCAGGTCAAAGCCAACGGCCTGCTGGTGAACCTGCTGCTGGCGGCGGCCACCAGTGCGGTAGTGGTGACAAACTTCGGTGCGCTGGTGGTGATGGCGGAAATCATGGCCCTTTGCGCCGCCTTCCTCACCGGCTGCGCGCAGTCCGGCAAGCTGTGGTTTGTGCTGGGACGCCTCGGAACCCTGCTACTGGCCTGGACCTGCTGGCTGGTCTGGTCGACCTACGGCACGCTCGAAGTGGCGCAGATCCACCGCCTGTCGCTGGGCGTCGCGCCGGATATGCTGCTGTGGCTACCGGGGCTGATAGGCTTCGCTCTGCTGGCCGGGGTGATCCCGCTGCACGGCTGGGCGCCGCAGGCGCATGCTGGTGCCAGCGCTCCGGCTGCCGCGCTGTTCTCCACCGTGGTGATGAAAGTCGGTCTGTACGGCATATTGACGGTCTCACTGGCCGGGAGCGTACCGCCGCTGTGGTGGGGCGTGATGCTGCTGGTTCTGGGGATGATCACCGCCTTTGTTGGCGGGCTGTATGCGCTGATGGAGCACAATATTCAGCGTCTGCTGGCGTACCATACCCTCGAAAATATCGGCATTATTCTGCTCGGCCTTGGGGCCTTCGTCACCGGCGTCGCGACCCACAACGCCACCCTGATGCTGCTGGGCTTTATTGGCGGCATGTATCACCTGATCAACCACAGCCTGTTTAAAACCACGCTGTTCCTCGGCGCGGGTGCGGTCTGGTTCCGCACCGGTCATCGTGACATCGAAAAACTCGGCGGGATTGGCAAAAAGATGCCGCTGATTTCACTTTCCATGCTGGTGGGCCTGATGGCGATGGCCGCGTTGCCGCCGTTGAACGGTTTTGCTGGCGAGTGGGTTATCTATCAATCCTTCTTCACCCTGAGCACCGGCGATGCTTTTGTTGGTCGTCTGCTGGGGCCGATGCTGGCGGTAGGGCTGGCGATCACCGGCGCACTGGCGGTGATGTGCATGGCCAAAGTCTACGGCGTGACTTTCCTGGGGGCGCCGCGTAGCAAAGAGGCGGAAAACTCCACCTGCGCGCCGTGGCTGATGACCTTTAGCGTGGTGCTGGCTGCCGCCTGCTGCGTGGTAGGCGGGGTCGCCGCCCCGTGGCTGCTGCCGCTGGTTGGCGGCGCTTTCCCGGTACAGGCGGAAGTCTCAAGCGTGGTGTCGCAGCCGCTGATCGCGCTGCTGCTGATTGCCTGCCCGCTGCTGCCGTTGCTGCTGATGATCTTCTTTAAAGGCGATCGTCTGCCGGCCCGCTCGCGCGGTGCGGCCTGGGTGTGTGGCTACGATCATGAAAAATCGATGGTGATTACCGCCCACGGTTTCGCCATGCCGGTGAAGGAAGCCTTTGCTCCGGTGCTGAAACTGCGTCACTGGCTGAACCCGGTCCGTCTGGTTCCCGGCTGGCAGAGCGCTGCGGCGCCTGCGCTGTTCCGCGGCGTCGCGTTGGTTGAGCTGGCGGTGCTGGTGGTGATTGTGATTTCGCGAGGAGCCTGAGAATGAGCGTATTAATTGCATTGTTGCAGGCGCTGGTGCTGTTCGCCGCCGCGCCGCTGTTGTCCGGGATAACCCGCGTTGCCCGCGCGCGTCTGCATAACCGTCGCGGTCCGGGCGTGTTACAGGAGTACCGGGATATTTTGAAACTGCTGGGGCGCCAGAGCGTTGGCCCGGACGACTCCGGCTGGGTATTCCGCCTGACGCCGTACGTGATGGTTGGAGTGATGCTGACCATCGCCACCGCGCTGCCGGTGATCACCGTCGCCTCCCCGATGCCGGGGCTGGGCGACCTGATCACCTTGATCTACCTGTTCGCCATCGCCCGCTTCTTCTTCGCCATTTCTGGCCTCGACACCGGAAGCCCGTTTACGGCGCTTGGCAGCAGCCGAGAAGCGATGCTCGGCGTGCTGGTTGAGCCGATTCTGCTGCTCGGCCTGTGGGTCGCGGCGCAGGTCGCGGGTTCCACCCATATCAGCAACATCACCGATACCCTTTATCACTGGCCTGCCGCGCGCAGCATTCCGTTGATCCTGGCGCTGTGCGCCTGTGCCTTCGCCACCTTTATCGAAATGGGCAAGCTGCCGTTCGACCTGGCGGAAGCGGAGCAGGAGCTGCAGGAAGGGCCACTCACGGAATACAGCGGTAGCGGTTTTGCGGTCCTGAAGTGGGGGATCAGCCTCAAACAGCTGGTGGTGCTACAGATGTTTGTCGGCGTGTTTATCCCGTGGGGACAAATGACCCACTTCAGCGTCGGCGGACTGCTGCTGGCGCTGGTGATTGCCGTCGTCAAGCTGGTGGCTGGCGTGCTGGCGATCGCCTTATTCGAAAACAGCATGGCGCGTCTGCGTTTCTGTGCCACCTCCCGCGTCACCTGGGCCGGGTTTGGTTTCGCCTTTTTAGCCTTCGTCTCCTTGCTGGTGGCGTGATTTAAGAGAGTTTGAGCATGTCTGAAGAAAAAATCGGTCAACACTATCTCGCCGCCCTGCACCAGGCCTTCCCGGGCGTGGTGCTGGATGAAGCCTGGCAGACCAAAGACCAACTGACGGTTACGGTGAAGGTCAACTACCTGCCGGAAGTGGTCGAGTTCCTTTACTACCAGCAGGGCGGCTGGCTGTCGGTGCTGTTCGGCAATGACGAACGTAAGCTGAACGGCCACTACGCGGTGTATTACGTACTGTCGATGGAGCAGGGCACCAAATGCTGGATCACCGTGCGCGTGGAAGTCGATGCTGATAAGCCGGAATACCCGTCGGTGACGCCGCGCGTACCTGCTGCGGTATGGGGCGAACGCGAAGTACGCGATATGTACGGCCTGGTGCCGGTGGGGCTGCCGGACGAACGTCGTCTGGTGCTGCCGGATGACTGGCCGGATGAACTCTATCCGCTGCGCAAAGACAGCATGGATTACCGTCAGCGCCCGGCGCCGACCACCGATGCGGAAACCTACGAGTTCATCAACGAACTGGGCAGCAAGAAAAACAACGTGGTGCCGATTGGCCCGCTGCACGTGACTTCTGATGAACCGGGCCACTTCCGCCTGTTTGTTGACGGCGAGAATATTATCGACGCCGATTACCGTCTGTTCTACGTCCACCGTGGCATGGAGAAACTGGCAGAAACCCGCATGGGTTACAACGAAGTGACCTTCCTTTCCGACCGCGTGTGCGGCATCTGCGGTTTTGCCCACAGCACCGCCTATACCACCTCCGTTGAGAATGCGATGGGCATCGTGGTGCCGGAACGGGCGCAGATGATCCGCGCGATTCTGCTGGAGGTAGAGCGTCTGCACTCGCATCTGCTGAACCTCGGTCTGGCCTGCCACTTCACCGGTTTCGACTCCGGGTTTATGCAGTTCTTCCGGGTGCGCGAAACCTCAATGAAGATGGCCGAGATCCTCACCGGGGCGCGTAAAACCTACGGTCTGAATCTGATCGGCGGGATTCGTCGCGATCTGCTGAAAGATGACATGATCCAGACTCGTCAGCTGGCGCAGCAGATGCGTCGCGACGTGCAGGATCTGGTGGATATGCTGCTCAGCACCCCGAATATGGAACAACGTACCGTCGGTATCGGTCGTCTCGATCCGCAAATCGCCCGTGACTTCAGCAACGTGGGTCCGATGGTCCGCGCCAGCGGCCACGCCCGTGACACCCGCGCCGACCACCCGTTTGTCGGCTATGGTCTGCTGCCGATGGAGGTCCACAGCGAACAGGGCTGCGACGTTATTTCACGCCTGAAGGTGCGCATCAACGAGGTGTACACCGCGCTGAATATGATCGACTTCGGCCTCGACAACCTGCCGGGCGGCCCGCTGGCGGTTGAAGGATTCACCTACATTCCTCATCGCTTTGCGCTCGGCTTCTCGGAAGCGCCGCGCGGGGATGATATCCACTGGAGCATGACCGGCGACAACCAGAAACTGTATCGCTGGCGCTGCCGTGCCGCTACCTATGCCAACTGGCCGACCCTGCGCTACATGCTGCGCGGCAACACCGTCTCCGATGCGCCGCTGATTATCGGTAGCCTCGATCCTTGCTACTCCTGCACCGACCGCATGACCGTGGTCGACGTGCGGAAGAAGAAAAGCAAAGTGGTGCCGTACAAAGAGCTGGAGCGCTACAGCATCGAGCGTAAAAACTCGCCGCTGAAATAAGGAATCGCCATGTTTACCTTTATCAAAAAAGTCATTAAGACCGGGAATGCGACTCACTCCTATCCGCTGGAGCCGATGCCGGTAGATAAAAACTTCCGCGGCAAGCCGGAGCACAGCCCGCAGCAGTGCATTGGCTGCTCGGCCTGCGTCAACGCCTGCCCGTCCAACGCCCTGACGGTGGAGACCGACCTGGCCACCAATGAGCTGGCGTGGCAGTTCAACCTCGGGCGCTGCATCTTCTGCGGACGCTGCGAAGAGGTCTGCCCGACGACGGCGATTAAGCTTTCGCAGGAGTATGAGCTGGCGGTGTGGAAGAAAGAGGATTTCCTCCAGCAGTCGCGTTTCGACATTTGCCATTGTCGGGTCTGCGAACGGCCATTTGCGGTGCAGAAAGAGATCGATTACGCCATTGCGCTGCTCAAGCATAACGGCGATTCCCGCGCCGAACTGCATCGTGAAAGCTTTGAGACCTGCCCGGAGTGCAAGCGCCAGAAATGCCTGGTGCCATCCGACCGTATTGAACTGACTCGCCATATGAGAGAGGCCAGCTGATGAGCAATTTATTAGGCCCGCGCGATGAAAATGGCATTCCGGTGCCGATGACGGTGGATGAGTCCATCGCCAGCATGAAGGCATCGCTGCTGAAGAAAATTAAGCGTTCCGCCTACGTCTACCGTGTGGACTGCGGTGGCTGCAACGGCTGTGAAATCGAAATTTTCGCCACGCTTTCGCCGCTGTTTGACGCCGAACGCTTCGGGATCAAGGTGGTCCCGTCGCCGCGTCATGCTGATATTCTGCTGTTTACCGGTGCGGTAACGCGTGCCATGCGCTCTCCGGCGCTGCGGGCGTGGCAGTCGGCACCGGACCCGAAAATCTGTATCTCCTACGGCGCCTGCGGCAATAGCGGCGGTATTTTCCACGACCTTTACTGCGTCTGGGGCGGCACCGACAAAATCGTGCCGGTGGATGTCTATATTCCCGGCTGCCCGCCGACGCCTGCCGCCACGCTGTATGGCTTTGCGATGGCGCTGGGCCTGCTGGAGCAGAAAATTCACGCGCGTCTGCCGGGTGAAGAAGACGACAAAGCGGCGGAAATCCTGCACCCGAATATGGTGCAGCCGCTGCGCGTTCGCATCGACCGCGAAGCACGCCGTCTGGCGGGCTATCGCTACGGGCGCCAGATTGCCGACGACTATATGCGGCTGCTGGGGCAGGGCGATAACCAGGTACTGCGGTGGCTGGAGGCGGAAAAAGATCCGCGTCTGACCGAGATTATTACCCATCTGAATCAGGTGGTTGAGGAGACGCGTATCCGATGAGCGAGACGGTGGTGTTCAGTCAGCTGAGCCGTAAATTTATTGATGAGAACGACGCCACGCCGGATCAGGCGCAGCAGGTGGTCTATTACAGCCTGGCGATTGGCCACCACCTCGGCGTGATCGACTGTCTGGAGACGGCGCTGAGCTGCCCGTGGGATGAATATCTGGCGTGGATTGGCACGCTCGAAGCAGGAAGTACCGCGCGGCGCAAAATGGAAGGGGTGCCGAAGTATGGTGAGATTGTCATCGACAGTAACCACGTCGTGATGCTTGCGCATGCTTTCGATAAAGCCCAGGCCGGGCAGACTTCACAGCAGCAGGCATGGAGCAAAACGATGCTCAGCATGCTGCATGATATTCACCAGGAAAGCGCCATCTACCTGATGGTGAGGAGACTCCGTGACTGACGTTTTACTCTGTGTCGGCAACAGCATGATGGGTGACGACGGCGCCGGTCCGCTGCTGGCGGAAATGTGCGCGGCGAATCCGCAGGGCGGCTGGGTGGTGATTGATGGCGGCAGCGCGCCGGAAAATGACATCGTGGCCATTCGCGAACTGCATCCCACGCGGCTGCTGATTGTTGATGCCACCGATATGGGGCTGAACCCTGGCGAGATCCGTATCGTCGACCCTGACGATATCGCCGAGATGTTCATGATGACCACCCATAATATGCCGCTGAACTACCTGATCGATCAGCTGAAAGAGGATGTGGGTGAAGTGATCTTCTTAGGCATTCAGCCGGATATCGTCGGGTTTTACTACCCGATGACTCAGCCGATTAAAGATGCGGTCGACGTGGTGTATCACCAGCTGAACGGCTGGCAGGGGCAGGGCGGCTTTGCCGCGCTGGAAGCGCCGGAAGACGAGCCCCTTCAGGGATAACCTATTCGGGATAGCCCCCCGGTTACCGGGGGGCTTTATCTCGTCGTCTGGATAAGCCACTTGTGGCGCAATCCGGGGCCGGTGAGGCAGGCGATGTTACGCCAGGTCTTCGCCGTTGCTGGCAATGACCTTTTTGTACCACCAGAACGATTTCTTCCGCTTGCGCTCAAGGGTACCGTTACCGGCATCGTCGCGGTCAACGTAGATAAAACCGTATCGCTTGCTCATCTCGCCGGTAGAGGCGGCCACCAGGTCAATACAGCCCCAGCTGGTGTAGCCCATCACCGGAATGCCGTCTTCGATAGCATCGCCCATGGCTTTAATATGCTCGCGCAGATAGCTGATGCGGTAGTCGTCGTTGATCTCGCCGTTGGCGTCAATCTCATCCCGCGCGCCGAGGCCGTTTTCCACCAGGAACAGCGGTTTCTGATAACGGTCATACATCATATTCATGGTGATTCGCAGACCGAGCGGGTCAATTCCCCAGCCCCATTCGCTGGCCTGAATATGCGGGTTCTTCAGCGATTTCACGATATTGGCGGCGTTGGTATTGTTGGCGTTCATATCTGCCGACGCACAACGCGAGGCATAATAGCTGAACGAGACAAAATCGACGGTGTGCTTGAGGATCTCGTCGTCACCCGGTGCCTTGGCAATGACCACCCCTTTCTCACGAAACACCCGCGCCGCCCACACCGGGTAGGCCCCGCGCGCCTGCACATCAATGAAGAACAGGTTTTCGCGATCCTTTTCCAGCGCCATCCACACGTCTTCCGGCTTACAGGAATAAGGATAAAAATTGCCGCCCGCCAGCATACAGCCGACCTGATTGCGCGGGTTTACCTCATGGGCGATTTTGGTCACCATGGCGCTGGCGATCAGCTCATGGTGCGCCGCCTGGTACTTCACCTGCTCCTGGTTTTCTCCCTCTTCGAACACCAGCCCGGCGCCGGAGTAGGGGCTGTGCAGCATGATGTTGATTTCGTTGAAGGTCAGCCAGTATTTCACTAACCCGTCAAAGGCTTCAAAACAGGTACGGGCGTAGTGGCTGAAAAACGTCACCATCTGACGGTTGCGCCAGGAGCCATATTCAGTCACCAGATGCATCGGCACATCGAAATGGCACAGCGTCACCAGCGGTTCGATATTATGCTTTTTGCACTCTTCGAACAGCGAACGGTAGAAGGCGATCCCTTCGGCGTTCGGCTCCTGCTCATCGCCTCTCGGGAACAGGCGGCTCCAGGCAATTGAGGTGCGGAACACGCTGAACCCCATCTCCGCCATCAGGGCAATATCTTCTTTATAACGATGATAAAAATCGATGGCCTCGTGGCTCGGGTAGAACTCATCGTCGCGCAACGTAAAGCGCTTCTCCAGCCCCAGTTTTACCGGCAGGCGGTTCGCGCCATGTGGGATGGTATCAACCGTGGTCAGCCCTTTACCGCCTTCCAGATACGCCCCTTCAGACTGGTTGGCGGCCAGTGCGCCGCCCCATAAAAATCCCTGTGGGAAAGTCGCCATGCGTTACCTCGTTGTCAATATTGTGTTCAGGCGTGTGTTGCTTGAATGCTGGCCTGACGCTGTCTGGCGTCGGCGGCAGCCTCTTCAACCGGAATATCTTCGAAGCCGAGTACCAGGGTCAGGATAAACGACAGTACCACCGCCAGCGCCATCACTCCAAAGACCCACACGATGGTCATCGGATTGGCCGGGTCGAAGAACTGCACGCTGGTAAACAGGCCCGGTGCCGCCATTGAGTGGCTGGCAAGTCCGGCGATGCCGGCCACCGCGCCGCAGATAAAGCCGCTGATCAGGCTGGCGATGAGCGGGCGTTTCAGACGGATCGCCACGCCATAGAGCGCCGGTTCGGAAATCCCGGCCAGAATCGCAGAGGCCGCTGCTGCCAGCGCCGTCTGACGCAGTTCCGGGTTTTTGGTTTTCCAGGCCACCGCCAGCGACGAACCGCCCAGCGACAGGTTAGCGCCGATTTCCGACGGCATAACCATGCCCTCTTTGCCGGTTTCGGCAATGGTCTGAATAATGGTCGGGGTAAAGACCCGGTGCATCCCGGTCATCACCAGCAGCGGCCAGAGCGCCCCCATGATGGCCACCGACAGCCAGCCCAGATAGCTGTGCACGGTATACACCAGCGCCGAGATAGCGGTACCGATCCAGATACCGATCGGGCCAATCAGCAGAATCGACAGCGGGGCGGCAATCAACACGATCAGCATTGGTTTGAGGAAGTTTTTGGTGACCGCCGGGGTGATGCGATCGACCCAGTGTTCGATATAGGACAGACACCAGGTCATCACCAGCGCCGGGATCACGGTGTAGGTATATTTCACCGCCGTCACCGGGATAAAGGCGAATTCAACATGCTCGCCCTGGGCGGCTTTGGCCATCAGTTCGATAAAGCTCGGGTGCACCAGAACCCCGGCAATGGCGATGGCCAGCGACATATTGGTTTTGAATTTGACCGCGGCAGAGGCGGCCACCATCAGCGGCAGGAAGAAGAACGCGCCATCGCCGATCACCGTCAGGATCGTCAGGGTTGGCGCCCCTTTTGGCAGTACACCGCTCATCTCAAGGATCATCGCCAGCAGTTTCACCATCGATCCGCCGATAATCGCCGGGATCAGTGGAGACATGGTGCCGATCAGCGCGTCGAGGATCCCGGCGCCGATGCGTCTGAAGGTCAGTGGCGCTTTGCCCTGCGGTTCTGCGGGGCGCATGTCGCCTGGCAGCAGGTTGACCACTTCGCGATACGCCTGAGAGACGGTATTGCCGATGATCACCTGACACTGGTTATCGCTCTGTACCACGCCGAGCACCCCTTTCAGGCTCTTCAGCGCAGCGCTATCAACCCGCGCATTATCTTTGACGACAAAACGCAGGCGGGTCATGCAGTGGGTGACGGCGGCGATGTTTTCAATCCCGCCTGTTGCCGTCAGTATTTGCTGCGCCAGGGCTGCATAATTTTTCGACATCGGATTTTATCCTGTTTAATCAATAGGGTACTGGCTTGTTATCGCCCCATAAAAACGGGGGACGTGGTCGATATATAGGAAACCGGTTCCACAAAATCATGATGAGTTTCATTGATTCATACAAGATCTAAAAAAATCAGATTCTCGTTTTGTGATTTTGATCGCTTTGTGAAGTGAAAAAGAGTCCACCGTGGCGAGGGTCAACGCTGTAAAAAAGCGAGACGTGCAGTACACTGCGGGCATCTTTTGCAACAGGAAGAACAACATGGCAACGATGCTGGAGGTAGCGAAACGCGCGGGGGTGTCGAAAGCGACCGTGTCCCGGGTGTTATCGGGCAACGGCTATGTCAGTCAGGACACGAAAGATCGCGTATTCCAGGCGGTGGCGGAAAGCGGCTACCGGCCCAATCTGCTGGCGCGCAACCTGGCCACCAAAAAGAGCCAGACGCTGGGGCTGGTGGTGACCAATACCCTCTATCATGGGGTCTATTTCAGCGAGCTGCTGTTTCACGTCGCGCGAATGGCGGAAGACAAGGGGCGGCAGCTGATTCTGGCCGACGGCAAGCACAGTGCCGAAGAGGAGCGCGAGGCGATCCAGTATCTGCTCGACCTGCGCTGCGATGCGATTATTATCTATCCCCGCTTTCTCAGCGTCGATCAGATGGATGACATCGTTGAGAACCACACCCAGCCGATTATGGTGCTCAATCGCCGCCTGCGGCGCAACGCCAGCCATTGCGTCTGGTCCGATCAAAAAGCCTCGGCCCTGGTGGCGGTGGAAAAACTGATTACCCGCGGCCACCGCGATATCGCATTTATTACCGGTTCGCTGGACTCGCCGACCGGTATTGAGCGTCTTTCCGGCTACAAAGACGCGCTAGCGCAGCACGGGATTGCGCTGAATAACGATCTGATTGTCGAAGGGAAGTGGACCCCGGAAACCGGCGCCGCAGGCGTGGAAACACTGCGCCAGCGTGATGTCCGTTACAGCGCGCTGGTGGCGAGCAACGATGATATGGCAATTGGCGCCATGAAACAGCTGCATCTGCAGGGTATCAAGGTGCCGGAAGAGGTGTCGGTGATTGGTTTCGATGACATCGTGCTGGCACCGTATATGGTCCCGGCGCTCTCGAGCGTTAAAGTCCCAGTGACGGAAATGATCAAAGAGACCATTAACCGGCTGATCTTTATGCTCGACGGCGGCGATTTAAAATATCAGCAGACCTTCCCCGGTGAGCTGATTGAGCGCGACTCGATAGCCGCCGGTCCCGACGCCTGACGTCGACATCTGTCATCGTCAGATGTGACGATGACAGAATCTCCCTCCGGTACGCCTGTTATTAATTCCCTTTATTATCATAATGATAAAAGTTGGAACGTATTATGCATACTCCGCCGCGTAACCTTCTTACTGCTGGAGAAATGGATGAACCGTTTCATTATTGCCGACGCGAGCAAATGCATTGGCTGCCGCACCTGTGAAGTGGCCTGCGTGGTCTCTCATCAGGAAAATCAGGACTGCGCGGCGCTGACGCCCAAATCCTTCTTACCGCGTATCCACGTGATCAAAGGCGTAAACGTCTCTACCGCGACCGCCTGCCGTCAATGCGAAGACGCACCCTGCGCGAACGTGTGTCCAAACGGCGCGATCAGCCGGGATAAAGGGTTTATTCACGTGATGCAGGAGCGCTGCATCGGCTGTAAAACCTGCGTTGTGGCCTGCCCGTATGGCGCGATGGAAGTCGTGGTGCGCCCGGTTATTCGTCATAGCGGCGCCGGGCTGAACGTCATGGCGGAAAAAGCCGAAGCCAATAAATGCGATCTCTGCCATCACCGTGAAGCCGGCCCGGCCTGTATGGACGCCTGCCCGACCCACGCGCTGATCTGCGTTGACCGTAATAAGCTTGAGCAGATGAATATCGAAAAACGTCGCCGCACGGCGCTGGCCTGGTAAGGCGTCAGCATCATGAACGGGGTGCAAATTCGCATTCGCGGTAAAGTCCAGGGGGTGGGGTTCCGCCCCTTTGTCTGGCAGCTGGCCCGGCAGCTCGGGCTGCGCGGCGATGTCTGCAATGACGGCGACGGGGTGCTGGTCCGCCTCGTCGGCGATGAAACGGCGTTTGTTGCGGCACAGGCCCGGCAGTGTCCGCCGCTGGCGCGCATTGATAGCGTGCAGACTTCGCCATTCCACTGGCAGAGGCTGCCTCAGGATTTTGCGATCCGCCACAGCGAGGGCGGGAGCATGCGCACCCAAATCGTCCCGGATGCCGCCACCTGTCCGGCCTGCCTTGCGGAGATGAATGACCCGCAAGAGCGCCGTTATCGCTACCCGTTTATTAACTGCACCCACTGCGGTCCACGCTTTACCATTATTCGCGCGATGCCCTATGACCGGCCGTCAACCTCAATGGCGCCGTTTCCGCTCTGTCCTGCCTGCGAGGCGGAATACCGCAATCCTGCTGATCGCCGTTTTCATGCCCAGCCGGTCGCCTGCGCCGACTGCGGCCCGCGTCTGGAATGGCGCGCTGAGGACGAGGTGCTGTACGGCGAGGCGGCACTCCAGGCGGCGATCCAGCGCCTGAAGTGCGGCCAGATTGTGGCTATGAAAGGGATCGGCGGCTTTCATCTGGTCTGTGATGCCGGTGATTCCCAGGCGGTGACCACGTTACGTCTTCGTAAACATCGCCCGGCGAAGCCGCTGGCGGTGATGCTGCCAGTGGCCGAAGGGATCCCGCCCGCGGCGTTGGCTTTGCTGACCACGCCCGCGGCACCCATCGTCCTGATAAATAAATCACTGGTCGTCGGCCTGTGTGATGAGATTGCGCCAGCGCTGAAGGAAGTGGGGGTGATGCTGCCGTCTAATCCGCTGCAGCATCTGGTTTTACAGGCGCTGGCGCACCCTGTTGTAATGACCTCCGGCAACCTCAGCGGGCGGCCACCGGCGTTAAGCAACGCCGACGCGTTGCGCGACCTGGCGGGGATTGCCGACGGTTTTCTGCTGCACAACCGTGACATTGTCCAGCGTATGGATGACTCGGTGATACGCCAAAGCGGCGAGATGCTGCGCCGTTCGCGGGGCTACGTGCCGGACGCGATGCCGTTACCACCGGGGTTTCATGACGTACCGCCGCTGCTGTGTCTCGGCGGCGACATGAAAAATACCTTTTGCCTGGCGCGTGGCGATCGGGCGGTGCTGAGCCAGCACTTTGGCGATCTCGGCGATGAAGGCGTTGAAGCGCAGTGGCGCGAGGCGCTGCACCTGATGCAGGATATTTACGCCTTTACCTCACAGCGGGTGGTGACCGACGCCCATCCCGGCTATCGCGCCTCGCAGTGGGCAGCATCGCTTCGCCTGCCGGTCGACAACGTACTCCATCACCATGCCCATGCTGCCGCCTGCCTGGCGGAACACGGCTGGCCGCTGGACGGTGGCGATGTTATCGCCCTGGTGCTCGACGGTATCGGCATGGGGGAAAATGGTGCGCTGTGGGGCGGGGAGTGTCTGCGGGTTAACTACCGCGAGTGTGAACGCCTCGGCGGATTGCCGGCGGTGGCGCTGCCCGGGGGCGATCTGGCGGCTCGCCAGCCATGGCGCAATCTGCTGGCCCAGTGCCTGGCGTTTGTGCCGCAGTGGCAGGAGTATGATGAAACCGCCGCGCTGCATCAGCACAACTGGCCGCTGTTGGCGCAGGCCATTGCGCGGGGAATCAATACGCCGTTGGCTTCGTCCTGCGGACGATTGTTTGATGCAGTGGCCTGTGCCCTGAGCTGCGCCCCGGAAAGCCTGAGCTATGAAGGTGAGGCGGCCTGTCAGCTGGAAGCGCTGGCGACGGTGTGCGAAGGCGTTGCCCATCCGGTCAGCATCCCCTGGCGTGACGGTACGCTGGATCTGGCGACGTTCTGGAAGCAGTGGCTGGGGTGGCAGGCCACGCGGGAACAGAAAGCTTGGGCATTTCATGATGCGCTGGCCTGCGGGCTGGCGACGATGGCCCGGGATTGCGCGACATCGCGCGGCGTGACGACGCTGGCCTTTAGCGGAGGAGTGCTACATAACCGCTTACTGGTCTCGCGATTGACGTTTTATCTGGCGGATTTTACTCTGCTGTTTCCGCAACAGTTACCTGCCGGAGATGGGGCGATCGCCTATGGTCAGGCGGTCGTTGCCGCCGCGCGCTGGCAGGCTCACAGGACATCACCATGATAGTGACGATTTTACGCCAGCAGCCGCGCGCCGCGGTGCTGGTTGGGGGGCTGATTCTGGCGAATGTATTGGCCTGGATCTGGGCCTGGCAGGCGTTTGGCGACAGCGGTGCGCTGATGGCGGCCAGCCTGCTGGCGTGGGGATATGGCCTGCGTCATGCGGTGGATGCCGATCATATCGCGGCCATTGATAGCGTCACCCGCAAAATGATGCAGCAGGGACGGCGGCCTTTCGGCGTCGGGGCGTGGTTTTCATTAGGTCATTCGTCGATTGTGGTGCTGGCCTCGGCGGCGATTGCCGCGACGGCCACCGCGTTCGGGCAACAGATGAGCTGGTTTCATGATACCGGCAGCGTGATCGGCACCGCGGTATCGGCGCTGTTTTTATTGCTGATGGCGTTTGTGAACCTGGTGATTTTGCGCAGCGTCTGGCGCAGCTTTCAGGCGTGGAAGAAGGGTGATAGCGTCAGCGATGAGGTGGCAACCGGCGGCGGCATGATGAGCTGGCTGTTCGGCAAAACCTTCCGTCTGATTAGCCGGAGCTGGCAGATGTATCTGGTGGGTTTCCTGTTCGGGCTGGGGTTCGATACCGCTACCGAAATCGGCGTGTTGGGCATTTCTGCCGCCAGCGCCTCAAGCGGGATGTCCATCTGGTCTATCATGGTCTTCCCGGCGCTGTTTGCCAGCGGGATGGCGCTGGTGGATACCCTCGACAACGTGCTGATGGTGGGGGCGTACGGTTGGGCATTCAGCAAGCCGCAGCGCAAGCTCTATTACAATATGACCATTACCGGAACCTCGGTGGTGGTGGCGCTGTTTATTGGCGGGCTGGAGGCTTTGGGGCTGCTGATGGATAAGTTTTCGCTTAGCGGTGGTTTGTGGCGCTGGGTTGGCGCGCTGAACGATAATCTCGGCGATGCCGGGTTTGTGGTGGTCGGGCTGTTTGTCGCCTGCTGGGTGCTGTCGGTGCTCAACTATCGCTGGCGCGGATACGACAACCTGGCGCGTTGATATTTGCCCGGAGGCGGTGCTGTACGCCGCCTCCGGGAATAACCTCAGTTGCTCCAGGTTAACTGACCAGCTGTTTGAGTAGGGCAAAGGCGTCTTTCATACGGTCCTCGCTAACCACAAACGCGCGCAGCTGGTGGTCGGCGTCAACGCCTTGCGCGACCAGACCGTCTTTGGCGGCGACGATATTCCAGGTTAAATCATCACGCTGGGTTTCGCCTGCCAGGTGCAGTGGTAAATCCGGGGTTTTGACCTTCACCAGCATCGGCGGCAACGTCAACGCTCCCGACTGTCCCAGCAGATTTTTACTCAGGCACATAGCGCTGAGCAGAATCGGCTGTAAAAATGGCAGCACTTTGCCGTTAATTTCGGCGCAGTCGCCGAGGGCAAAAATTGCCGGATGGCTGCTGCGCAGGTGGCTATCGACCATCACGCCGCGATTAACCTCAAGGCCTGCCCGGCGCGCCAGCGCGGTTTCCGGGCGCAGCCCGGCGGCGGCAACCACCGCATCCACGGTTACGCTGCGCTGGCGATCGACGGTCACGCGGATGCCGTCAGCGGTTTTCTCCAGCCCTTCGAGCTGGGTTTTCAGCATCAGGTGCACGCCCATATCGGCTAACCGATGCTGCAGGCGGCTGCTGGCCTCCGGTGGCATCAGCGCCGACAGCACGCTGGCGGAATTGTCGACCACCGTCACCGCCTTGCCGGCGCGGCAGAAATCCATCGCCAGCTCGCAGCCGATCAGCCCGCCGCCGACGATCAGCACCCGCCGGGCGTCGCGCAGCTGGCTGTGCGCCGCGCCATACTCCCGCTGGCTGTTCAGCGTCAGCATCAGCTCGCGCCCCGCTACCGGCGGGATAAACGGCGCGGCACCGGTCGCCAGCACCAGCTTGTCATAGTGCCACTCGCGGTCCTGGCTCTTCACCCGTTGATTCCCGGCGTCGATATCGCTGACCCAGGTATGGGGAAACAGGCGCAGATTATACTGTTCGGCAAACTCACCCGCCGTTTGCAAGGTCAGGTCGTCGGCGCTTTGACCGCGGCTGATGACGTGGCTGAGATCCGGTTTGTTGTACTCATCCATGCTGTCGGCGGCGATCAGCGTCAGCGGAACCTGAGCATCCTGCTTACGGATATTTTTCACCAGCTGACGGGCCGCGAAGCCCGAGCCGATGATGACGATGCCATCACTCATTTTGCCTCCGTTGCCAGAACGTCAAAGACCTCTTTGCCGAGAGAGCACTCAGGGCACAGGAAGCTATCCGGCACCTCGCTCCATGGGGTGCCCGGCTCAACGTCCTGGTTCGGTTCTCCTTGCGCCGGATCGTAAATCCACTGGCAGACGCTGCACTGCATTGACGGACCGAGGTCGGCCGCGGCCGCCGCTGCGCAGGCGCAGTCACTCTGCTCAGCCGGGCTTTTTTTATCAGCGCTGACCGGCAGCGGGGAGAGGGCCCACTGGCGGGCGATTTCACGGCCGTGCTCGCGGCAAACTTCCAGCGCATCCATGTCCGGGCGCCATTTGGCCTTCAGGCTCAGGGACATCTCAAAACCGGCATCTTGTAAGCGGGTGGAAAGCCTGTCCACCGCGCCGCCGCTCCAGCCGTGAGAGCCAAAAGCGCTGGCACGTTTATTACGAAAACGCAGGCCGGTCATCTCTTCCACCAGGCCAGCGATTTTCGGCATCATGACGTTGTTCATGGTGGAGGTGCCCACCAGCACCCCTTTTGAGCGGAACACGTTGGTCAGGATCTCGTTCTTATCGCTGCGGGCGACGTTAAAGATTTTTACCGCCACGCGGGGGTCGATGTCGGTGATGCCCTGGGCGATAGCGTCCGCCATCATGCGGGTGTTGTTGGACATAGTGTCGTAGAAGATGGTGATGCGATCTTCCTGATAATCCGCCGCCCATTTCAGGTACATTTCGACGATTTGCGTCGGGTTATCGCGCCAGACCACGCCGTGGGAGGTGGCAATCATATCGACGGGCAGATTGAACCCAAGGATTTCGGTAATTTTCGGCGTCACCAGGCGGCTGAACGGCGTCAGGATGTTAGCGTAGTAACGCTGGCACTGTTCGAACAGCTCGGTCTGGTCCACTTCATCATTAAACAGGTGCTCGTCGCAGTAGTGCTGGCCGAAGGCATCGTTGCTGAACAGCACTGCGTCGCCGGTCATGTAGGTCATCATGCTGTCCGGCCAGTGCAGCATCGGGGTTTCCACGAAGATCAGCTGTTTACCGTTGCCGAGATCGAGGCTGTCGCCGGTTTTCACGACGTGGAAATTCCATTCCGGGTGATGATGATGGCCGGTAATGGAGTCGATGGCGTTGGCGGTGCAGTAAATCGGGGTGTCCGGGATGCTGTTCATCAGCTCGGTCAGCGCGCCGGCATGGTCTTCTTCCGCATGGTTAATGACGATGTAGTCGATATCGGCGAGGTCGATTTCGCTGCGCAGGTTCTGCACGAACTCGCGACTGAATTTATGATCTACGGTATCAATCAGCACATTTTTCTCTTCGCGGATCAGGTAGCTGTTGTAGCTGCTGCCGCGCAACGTTTTGTATTCGGTACCGTGGAAATCACGCACTTCCCAGTCGCGTTGGCCAACCCAATGAATGTTATTTTTAACCAGAATAGACATAGCAACCTCAATTAATTCAGCATTGTTCAAAATAAGATGGTTTGCTTATATCAAGTTGCGTGCCAACTTTTTAAAGTATTGATTTTAATTGATTTGTTATTTTTTATTAAAAACATTGATGTCAAAGTGACAATGGTTAAAATAGTCGTTATGACTATTTTGATTGTCAAAATGACAATGAGGCGGCGATGCGCTTTTCCGTGGACATGCTGGCGAAGATCGCCATTGATTTACAAAGCGATATCGGCCATGCCGACCGCTTCTCTCGCCTGATCGCAACGCTGCGCCAGGTGCTGGGCTGTGATGCCTCGGCGCTGCTGCGTTATGAGGCACATCAGTTTGTCCCGCTGGCGATCGACGGGCTGGCTGAGGATGTGCTGGGGCGGCGCTTTGCGCTGGCGGGCCATCCGCGGCTGGAGGCGATTGCCCGCGCCGGGGACGTGGTGCGTTTCCCGGCGGACAGCGACCTGCCGGACCCCTATGACGGCCTGATCCCCGGCCATGAAAGCCTGAAGGTGCATGCCTGCGTGGGGCTGCCGCTGTTTGCCGGGCAGACCCTGATTGGCGCGCTGACCCTCGATGGTATGGAGGCCGACCGCTTCGATAGTTTCAGTGACGAAGCGCTGCGCCTGATAGCCGCGCTGGTGGCGGGGGCGTTGAATAACGCGCTGCTTATTGCGCGGCTTGAGAATCAGAACGTGCTGCCAGAGGCGAGTGTTTGCTATACGCCCCCGGACCATCAGGAGATTATCGGGCTGTCGGCGCCGATGGTGCAGCTGAAAAAAGAGATCGATATCGTCGCTGCATCGGATTTGAACGTCCTGATCAGCGGTGAAACCGGCACCGGCAAAGAGCTGGTGGCGAAAGCGCTCCATCAGGGATCGTCCCGGGCGGCCAATCCACTGATCTATTTGAACTGCGCGGCGCTGCCGGAGAGCGTAGCGGAAAGCGAGCTGTTCGGGCATGTGAAAGGGGCCTTTACCGGAGCGATCAGCAACCGTAGCGGCAAGTTTGAAATGGCCGACAATGGCACGCTGTTCCTCGATGAGATTGGCGAACTGTCGCTGGCGCTGCAGGCCAAGCTGCTGCGGGTACTGCAATATGGCGATATCCAGCGGGTGGGAGATGACCGCAGCCTGCGGGTTAACGTGCGGGTGCTGGCGGCCACCAACCGTGACCTGCGCCAGGAGGTGATTGAAGGCCGGTTTCGTGCCGATCTCTATCACCGCCTGAGCGTCTTCCCGCTGTCGGTGCCGGCGCTGCGCGAGCGGGAAGATGACGTGGTGCTGCTGGCGGGCTATTTCTGCGAGCAGTGTCGGTTACGCATGGGGTTAGGGCAGGTGGTGCTCAGCGATGCGGCGCGTTTGGGGCTGCGCAAGGCACCGTGGCCGGGCAACGTTCGCGAGCTGGAACATGCCATTCATCGTGCGGTGGTGCTGGCGCGGGCGACTCAGACGGCGGATGAGGTACGGCTGGAGCCGCACCATTTCCAGTTTGCCGTCGGAGCGTCACTGCCGCCTGCCGCAGCGCCGGTCGCGCTGCAGCAGACGATCAATCTGCGCGAGGCAACCGAGGTGTTCCAGCGCGAGGCGATTTCCCGCGCCTTAGCGGATAACCAGCGTAACTGGGCAGCGGCGGCGCGGGCGCTGGAGCTGGACGTCGCCAACCTGCATCGGCTGGCGAAGCGTCTGGGGCTTAAAGGATCCCGGCCTGATAAAAGTTCTGCAGGTTAATGGCACCCACCAGAAGACCGTTTTCATCAACCACCGGCGCGGCGCTGATTTTGTGCTTCATCAGCCGTTCTTTGGCTTCTACCGCGCGGCTTTCGGCCTGAAGGGTGACGCCGTTACGGGTCATTGCCTGGCTGACGGTATCGTCCAGCGTACCGCCGCCTACCAGCCAGCGGCGCAGGTCGCCGTCGGTGAAGACGCCCTGGACGCGGTTTTGTTCATCGCAGACGGCAACCAGACCCAGCCCGGTACGGCTGAGTTCCAGCATCGCGTCCATTACCCGGGTATCCAGTTCAACCCGCGGCACATCGCCATCGCGACGCATCAGGTGGTGAACCTTGTTCAGCAGTCGTGCGCCGAGCGCGCCGGCCGGGTGCGAGCGGGCAAAATCTTCTTCATTGAAACCGCGTGCCTGCATCACCGCCATCGCCAGCGCATCGCCGAGCATCAGGGTGTTGACGGTACTGGAGGTCGGGGCCAGGTGCATCGGGCAGGCTTCACGTTCCACGGTGATATCCAGCACCGCTTTTGCCGCCAGCGCCAGCGGCGAGGTGGATTTTCCGGTCATCGCCAGCAGCGGGATGGCTTTTTCTTCCAGACGCGGGACGATGAGGTCCAGCTCTTTGGCGCCGCCGGAGTAGGAGATAAACAGCATCACGTCGCGGCCGTCGAGCATCCCGAGGTCGCCGTGTAACGCTTCCGCCGGATGAACAAAAAAGGCCGGGGTGCCGGTACTGGCGAAGGTGGCGGCCAGCTTTTTGCCGATGTGGCCTGATTTACCGATACCGGAGACCACCAGCTTTCCTTCGCAGTGGAGGATGGTTTCCGCCGCGCGGATGAAGTCGTCGCCCAGGCGCTCAGGCAGGCGGCTGGCCTCCTGTAACTCCAGTAACAGGGTCTGGCGTCCGGCTTCTAACAGAAAGTTACTCATGTTCTTCTCCAGTAATAATCACGTCTATGCCTTGCGCTTCCAGCGCCCGCTGGAAGGCCGGGTCGATGCCCGCATCGGTAATCAGCTTATCCACGCGCTCAAGGCCGCAGACGATATTCGGGCTTTTACGGCCAAACTTTGATGAGTCGGCCATCAGGATCACTTCTCTGGCGGCATTGCACATCGCTTTGCTGACGGTATACACCTCGTTGAAGGTGGTGACGCCCGCGTTCAGGTCGATGCCGTCGGTGCCCATAAACAGCTTGTCGAAGCTGAACTGTTCGAACGCATTTTCCGCCAGCTGGCCGTGAAAGGAAGCCGACTTTTTGCGGAACGTGCCGCCGGGCATCAGGATCGTTTGTTCATTATCCAGCTCGGAGAGGGCATTGACGATGTGCAGGCTGTTGGTCATCACCGTGATGTTGTTGAAGCAGCTGAGCAGCGGCACCATTTGCAGCACCGTGCTGCCAGCATCGAGGATGATCGAGTCGCCGTCATGGATATAGCGCACCGCCATTTCGGCGATTCGTGCTTTTTTATTGGTGTTAATCAGCGTCTTGTGATCGATAGGGGGATCGGGTTCGTCCTTGTTGAGGACCACGCCGCCGTAGGTGCGAATCACGGTCCCGGCATTTTCGAGGATCACCAGGTCTTTGCGAATGGTGGTGCCGGTGGTATCGAAGTGCTGCGCCAGCTCTTCAACCGAGCATTTCCCCTGAGATTGCAGGTGCTCAAGAATGGCTGCCTGGCGCTGACGTGGTTTCATAGCGGTAGTATCCTATCCTGCGTAAAGTTTCGAAGTGATAATTTCGCAAGATATTTACTTTTACAACGAAATTATACATGTTTCGGTTTAAGCGCTAATGATAGTGCATTCCGACAGAGTGAATCCTGGGGGAAGATCATATCTGGCCGCAATTCCTCGCGATATTGCCCGTTAATTGCTGGTATTTTGGTCGGGCGGGCGAACACCGTTAGCCCTTTCATCAGCAACGTGTCACGCACGCGGTCGTGTTCGTCAAAGGCGATAGCCACGATTGCCCGTGGTTTGAAGCGGCCCGATGAGCGGCCGACGCCGACTCGCCCCTGCTGGCAGAGCTGGTCAAAGGCGCGGTTGAACTGTCGAATCTGCCAGCCGCCAAAGGCGAGCTGGGTTATCCAGGCGATCGCCGCGACGGTGATTAATGCGCTAACCATAAAATCTCCTGAAGGTGTGTGCGAAAATACCCCCGGAGGCGGCGCGTTGCGCCTGTCCGGGCTACAAAACCAGATCCGTAGCCCGGATAAGCACAACGCAATCCGGGGTTTTTGTTTAAAACATGACCTGACCGCCGGTGACGTTGATCGACTGCCCGGTGCAGTAGGAAGCCTGTGGGCTGGCGTAGAACATCAGCACGTTCAGGACATCCTGATAATCACAGCCGCGCTTGAGCGGGACCTTGTCGATGTAATATTGCTCGACCTCGTCTTCGGCAATGCCCAGCTTGCTGGCGTACTGCGGCAGCAGTGACTGGAACATCGGTGACTTCAGCAGGTTCCCCAGCATCAAGGCGTGGACGGTAATACCGTATTCCGCCAGATCCAGCGCCAGCGACTGGGTCAGCCCGACGCCGCCAAACTTCGCTGCGCTGTAGCCAGAATTGTGCTTGCTGCCCACTTTGCCGGATTTGGAGTTGATCTGAATAATTCGCCCCTTGATACCATCGCGAATCATCAGTCGTGAAAACTCGCGAGCGCAGAGGAAGTAGCCCACCAGATTCACCTGCAGTGAACGGTCAAAATCACCGAGGGCAAAATCGCTGATAAAGGCCGCTTTGGCGATCCCGGCGCTGTATACCAGCAGATCCACACGGGCGAAAATTTCGTCCACCCCACGGGCGAGTGCCATTACGCTGGCCTCGCTGGTGGCGTCGGCGCCAAAGCCGTACGCCTTCCCTTCACCATATTCGTCGTTGATAGCCTGGGCGACGCGCGTGGCTTTATCGCTTTGGATATCCACAACCGCGACACGGTAGCCCTGAGCGGCAAGGCCCCGACACAAAAACTCACCTAAGGTTTGTCCACCGCCGA
Organism: Klebsiella sp. R390; assembly: GCF_051131745.1. NCBI lineage: Bacteria > Pseudomonadati > Pseudomonadota > Gammaproteobacteria > Enterobacterales > Enterobacteriaceae > Klebsiella > Klebsiella sp. R390. The sequence continues at coordinate 3,805,264 of NZ_CP180445.1, forward strand.
TGACAACAGCAACCTGATTCATAGTGTTCTCCTTCCAACTTAAGCAACAAATTTCAGTATGCAACCGGGAGCGAGCGCTTCCGGTACGGGGCCGGCAACGTGCACCGTCCCCGGAAACTCCGCCTCGCGATGGCCATCAAAGCGCAGCGTGATATGGCCCAGTTCGCGCAGATTCTGTTCGGCGACCTCGCCAACGGCGGTCACCGGATAGCGCTGTTCGCCCAACTGGAGCTCGGCACCCGCCGCCAGTGCGCCGGATAACTCGCCGTGGTTGTGAATAAAGCAATACTCTTCGATATCCGCCGGCGCCCCTTCGCGGAAGGTAATTAACATCTGCTCTTCGAGCGCCATCGTCGCGCTGGCGCCGATACGTGTAATGGTGGTCTGGTAAATCACGGTCATCGTCAGGCACCTCTTATTGATAAATAAATCCGGAAACAAACCAGGCGATCAACACCGTCGGCGCGCCGGTCAGAAAACGTCCCACCAGCACCGACGGGACCCCGACACGAACCGTGTCCTGACGCGCTTCGGCCAGCGACAGCCCTACCGGGATAAAGTCGCAGGCGGCCTGAGCGTTAATGGCAAACAGGGCGGGAAGCGCAAGGTGAGGGGGAATATTGCCGAGGCCAATCTGCACGCCGATCAGCACGCCGATGACCTGAGCGATAACCGCGCCTGGGCCGAGGAACGGCGACAGCAGCGGGAAGGAGCAGATCAGCGCCAGGGTTACCAGCCCGAGCGGATGGCTGGCAAGCGGGGCCAGGCCATGGGCAATCCAGTCGCCGATGCCGGAGGCCATAATGATGCCGATCAGCGCCGATACGAACGCCATAAACGGCAGGATCGTTTTCAGCACCGTGTCGATGGTGTCGCGCCCGGACTGGAACAGCACCGCTACCACGGAGCCCATGCCCATGCCGACCTTCGCCAGCAGGCCATCGCTCTGCTCGGTAATTTTTTTGCTGGTGTCGTAATCCCGTGGAGCGGGCTGGCTGGTTTTCTGCTCTGCTGCTGCCGGGCTGGTATCGCTCAGCAAATGGATGTTCTCTTCTTTTACGCCGGAGACGTAAATATCCTCGACGATATACTGCGCCAGCGGGCCGGATTTGCCGGTCGCGTGGATATTGACGGTCGGGATGCGCCGTTTCGGATAGAGGCCGCAGCGTAACGTTCCGCCGCAATCAATTATAGCGACGCCGATCTCCTCCTCCGGTGGTTCCCCTTCTTTAAAACCATCGACGGCCTGCCAGCCGGTGATGCTTGCGATTTTGTCGACGATCGTCGGGCGGGTGCCGGCGGTAATGTAGACGATTTTTTTGCCGGCAACGGCGTCCAGCTCAAGGGGGCCGCCCCAGCCGCTGGCGCCTTTTTCAATACGAATACGGGTCATGAGGTTGCTCCGGAGAGATGGACTTTCTGTTCAAGCTGGATGCCCATTTTTTTCTCAAAGATTGAGGTGGTCAGGTCGGTGACCCAGCCACGGAAGAAGTTGGTGACCAGACCTACCAGCAGATAGCTCACCGCCAGCGGCCCTAACGGCAGGCCAAGGGTGGTCAGTCCGCTGGCAATCCCGAGGTAGACGAACAGCTCGCCGGGGTTGATATGGGGAAACAGACCGTTCATGGAGTGACAGCTGTAAGAGGCCGCCGCGTAGTAGCTGGGTTTGTACTTCTCAGGCATAAAGCGCCCAAGGCTCAGGGTCATCGGGTTACAGAAAACAAAGGTGCCGATACAAGGCAGCAGCAGATAGCGCGAGATCGGGTTGCCTGCGCAACGTTGCGCCAGCTTTTCGATCCGCCGCTGCCCGATAAAGTTGATCAGCGCGTTCATGATCACCAGCAGACTGATCAGAAGCGGCAGGATCCCGGTCACCATCCCGGTAAATACCTCGCCTCCCTTCTGAAACAGGCCGATAAACCATTCGGCACCGTGGGTAATGACTTCAATCATTGTGTTCTCCTTCAGAGTGTTATTTTTCTTGCTAACTGGCATCTGATTTTAATCACTTTGAAAGGTTAAAAAGTGTTAGTTTGATCTCAAAATGAAAGATAAATATTTTATTGTGAAAGTTATTGCGCCACAAACGACGTTTTGAGCACACAAAAAGGGGAAGAACAGACCAGCGGTAAGAGAAAAATGGCTTGCATGAACAGGACTATTTTATCCGCAAATACATTGCCGCTTTCTTGTTGGCGGCCACATGCTTTACCATAATTACCCTTTGCCAAACTTGTTAAATGGATGTCCCATGTTGAAGCGTCGCTATCTGGCTCTACTTCCCCTGTGTGTTCTCCTTGCTGCCTGTAGCAGCAAACCCAAAGCCACCCCAGAAGCGGAGACGACGGGAGGAGGGGGCGGTTTTTTGCTGGAGCCGCAGCATAACGTGATGGCGATGGGCGGTGATTTCGCCAACAACCCGGCGGCGGAGCAGTTCATCGACAAAATGGTGAGCAAGCATGGCTTCGACAGACAGCAACTGCATGAGATCCTCTCCCAGGCAAAACGTCTGGATTACGTCCTGCGCCTGATGGACCGTCAGGCGCCAAGCGGCCTGCCGCCGTCAGGGCCTAACGGTGCCTGGCTGCGCTACAAGAAACAGTTTATTACTCCTGATAACGTGCAAAACGGCGTCGTATTCTGGAACCAGTATCAGGATGCGCTGAACCGTGCCTGGCAGGTTTACGGCGTGCCGCCGGAAATCATCGTCGGGATTATCGGTGTGGAAACCCGCTGGGGCCGCGTGATGGGGAAAACCCGCATCCTCGACGCGCTGGCGACGCTGTCGTTTAATTACCCGCGTCGTGCCGAGTATTTCTCCGGTGAACTGGAAACCTTCCTGCTGATGGCTCGCAGTGAAAAGGATGACCCGCTGGATCTCAAAGGCTCGTTCGCCGGGGCGATGGGCTACGGCCAGTTTATGCCGTCTTCTTATAGGCAATATGCGGTCGACTTCAACGGTGACGGGCATATCAACCTGTGGGATCCGGTGGATGCCATCGGTAGCGTGGCCAACTACTTCAAACAGCACGGCTGGGTGAGCGGTGACCAGGTTGCGGTCCAGGCGCTGGGCCAGGCACCAGGTCTGGAGAACGGGTTCAAAACCAACTACAGCATTTCGCAACTGACGGCGGCAGGGCTGACGCCAACGCAGCCTCTGGGTAACCATCAGCAGGCCAGCCTGCTGCGCCTTGATGTCGGCACTGGTTATCAATACTGGTACGGCCTGCCGAACTTCTACACCATTACCCGCTATAACCACAGCACCCACTACGCCATGGCCGTCTGGCAGTTGGGGCTGGCCGTTTCTCAGGCCCGCGGGCAGTAAGCCTTTCTCTGATGCTCCCCTCGTCCTGAGGGGACTCTGTTACATTTCGCAGCATTTCCCTTCGTTGACGTTGATTTACATTTTTCTGCCGATGCAATATTGTTACGTTATAACATATTAATTTGGTGAAATGATGACGTCTCTTTTTATGGCCTCTGCGGTACGGCGTGTCGCCGTGGCCTGCGCGCTGCTGGCGCTACTGTGGCTGGCGACCTGGTGGGCGGTCACGCTGCCATGATTGAACTGGATCACCTGGTGGCAGGTTATGACGATCTGGCGATTACGCCTGCCCTGAGCGGCACGATCGCGGCGGGCAGTTTGACGGCTATTGTCGGGCTGAACGGCTGCGGTAAATCCACGTTGCTGAAGACCCTGGCCGGCTTTATTCCGCCGGTGAGCGGCAGACTAAGCTGGACGACATCACGCCCGGTGATTGGCTGGCTGGCGCAGCGGCATGCTCTCGAATCGCAGTTTCCGCTGACGGTGCAGGATGTGGTGAGCCAGGGCACCTGGCCGCACCTCTCTTTGCTGCGCGGCATACGCGGAGAATTCCGTCGGCGTATCGGTGCTGCGCTGGAGCGCGTCGGGCTGGATGCAATGGCGAAAACGCCAATAGAAGCGCTCTCCGGCGGGCAGTTTCAGCGCATGCTGTTTGCCCGGGTCATCGTGCAGCAGGCGCCGTTGGTGATGCTGGATGAGCCGTTTACCGGAATCGATGAGTCCACCAGCCGCGAGCTCATGGCGCTGATCCTCGAGATGCACCAGCAGGGGCAAACGGTGCTGGCGGTGCTGCACGATAACCAGCGCGTCGCCGACTATTTTCCGGAAACGCTGCTGCTCGAATCACAGCGTGCCCGCTGGGGCACGACGGATGCAGTTCTTCCGGCTTTTGACTCGGCGAGGCTGGCATGATCTGGCATACCTTCTTCCAACCGTTTATCGAATTCGGCTTTATGCGCCGTGCGCTGGTGGTGTGCCTGGCGCTCTCACTGAGCACCACCATGCTCGGCGTCTTCTTGCTGCTGCGACGCATGAGCCTGATGGGTGATGCGCTGTCGCACGCGATCCTACCCGGCGTTGCGGTGGGTTACCTGCTGAGCGGCATGTCGCTGCTGGCAATGACGATTGGCGGCTTTATTGCCGGTATCACGGTGGCGCTGGTGGCGGGATGGGTCAGTCGACGTACGCCGTTAAAAGAAGATGCCAGCTTCGCCGGGTTTTACCTCGGATCGCTGGCGTTAGGGGTGACGCTGATTTCACTGCGCGGATCCAGCGTCGACCTGTTGCATTTGCTGTTCGGCTCGATTCTGGCTGTGGATAACGACGCCGCGCTGTTTGTTGCCGGTGTCGCCAGCCTGACGCTGATCTGCATAGCGCTGCTCTATCGCGGGCTGGTGAATGAGGCCTTCGACAGCGCCTGGCTGCAGGTGAACCATCCGAGGCTGCCGGCGCTATTACACGGCCTGTTTCTGGCGCTGCTGGTGCTCAATCTGGTGGCGGGTTTTCAGGTTCTGGGGACCCTGATGGCCGTTGGCGTGATGATGCTGCCTGCGGTTGCCGCCTGCTGCTGGGCACGCACGTTACCCGGGATATTACTGCTGGCGGCCCTGAGCGGGGCCCTCTGTGCGTGGATGGGGTTGAGCCTGTCGTGGGCGGCGAATTTGCCCGCCGGTCCCTCCATCGTGCTGACCGCCAGCGGGATCTTTTTTATTTCACTCTTTTTTGGCACACGCAGCCGACTGGTCGTCAGCTGGCGTAAATTAATGGGGTAAGGACAAAATGAAGAAACGAACGGCAGTAATCCTGACGCTGGCCTTTGGCCTGATGCAGGGGGCGATGGCGAAAACGCTCAACGTGGTGAGCAGTTTTTCGGTGCTGGGGGATATGGTGCAGCAGGTTGGCGGCGAGCATGTCAACGTCCAGACGCTGGTGGGGCCAGACGGCGATCCGCATACGTTTGAACCTTCGCCGCAGGATAGCGCGTTGCTCAGTAAAGCCGACGTGGTGGTGGTTAACGGCCTTGGGCTGGAGGGCTGGGTCGACAGGCTGATTAAAGCCTCGGGTTTTAAAGGTGAACTGGTGGTGGCGTCAAACGGCGTGAAAACCCACACCCTGGATGAAGATGGCAAAACGGTGACCGACCCGCACGCGTGGAACAGCGCTGCGAACGGTGCGCTGTACGCGCAAAATATCCTTAATGGCCTGGTTGCCGCCTCGCCTCAGGATAAAGCCGCGCTGGAGGTCTCTGGTCAGCGCTATATCGGCCAGCTCAAAGAGTTGGATAGCTGGGCCAAAAGTCAGTTCAGCACGATACCGCAGGAAAAACGCAAAGTGCTGACCAGCCATGACGCGTTTGGCTATTTTGGCCGGGCGTATGGCGTCACCTTCCTGGCGCCGCAGGGGCTGTCGTCGGAAAGTGAGGCCAGCGCTGCGCAGGTGGGGGCGTTGATTACCCAGATTAAGGCCGATGGTGTGCACACCTGGTTTATGGAAAACCAACTTGACCCGCGTTTGGTGAAACAGATTGCCAGCGCGACCGGGGCACAGGCGGGCGGCGAACTCTATCCGGAGGCGCTCTCTAAGCCGGGCGGCGTGGCGGACAGCTACGTGAAAATGCTGCGCCACAATGTGGAACTGATCGCAGCCAGCATGAAATAGCACCATGGTTAACGGTCCCGGCATCGCCGGGACCGCTCATTTTTAGATGCCTCCTCGTAAATTCATCACCTCATCCCCATATCTGTGTTGAAAGTGCTATCTTTGATGGCCTCTTTATCTGGCTTAAACGGGGCGATAATGACTGATTCAGAATTAATGCAGCTGAGCGAGCAGGTCGGGCTGGCGCTGAAAGCGCGCGGTGCGACGGTCACCACGGCGGAGTCCTGTACTGGTGGTTGGGTCGCGAAAACGCTGACGGATGTCGCCGGTAGTTCGGCATGGTTTGAGCGGGGTTTCGTTACCTACAGTAACGAAGCCAAATCGCAGATGATCGGCGTCAGCGAGGTGACCCTGCTGGAGCACGGTGCGGTGAGCGAACCGGTGGTGGTTGAAATGGCTGTGGGCGCGCTGCGTGCGGCACGCGCCTCCTATGCTATCTCGGTGAGCGGGATTGCCGGGCCGGATGGCGGCAGCGCCGAAAAGCCGGTCGGCACGGTGTGGTTTGGCGTCGCCAGCGCAAACGGACAGGGCGTTACCCAGCGTGAATGCTTCGCCGGAGACCGTGAAGCGGTACGCCGTCAGGCAACGGCTTATGCGCTGAATCTCCTCTGGCAACAATTTCTACAAAACACTTGATACTGTATGACCATACAGTATAATTGCCTCAACAGAACAAAATTTATCACCCGGTTACACCCGGCATGACAGGAGTAAAAATGGCTATCGACGAAAACAAACAGAAAGCGTTGGCGGCAGCACTGGGCCAGATTGAAAAGCAATTTGGTAAAGGCTCCATCATGCGCCTGGGTGAAGACCGTTCCATGGATGTTGAAACGATCTCCACCGGTTCGCTTTCACTGGATATCGCGCTCGGCGCCGGCGGTTTGCCGATGGGCCGTATCGTCGAAATCTACGGGCCAGAATCGTCCGGTAAAACCACACTGACTCTGCAGGTCATCGCCGCTGCACAACGCGAAGGCAAAACCTGTGCGTTTATCGATGCGGAACACGCGCTGGACCCTGTGTATGCACGTAAGCTGGGCGTTGATATCGACAACCTGCTGTGTTCCCAGCCGGACACCGGCGAGCAGGCGCTGGAAATCTGTGACGCGCTGGCACGTTCTGGTGCGGTCGACGTTATTGTGGTTGACTCCGTTGCGGCCCTGACGCCGAAAGCGGAAATCGAAGGCGAAATCGGCGACTCTCACATGGGCCTGGCGGCTCGTATGATGAGCCAGGCAATGCGTAAGCTGGCCGGTAACCTGAAACAGTCCAATACGCTGCTGATCTTCATCAACCAGATTCGTATGAAAATTGGTGTGATGTTCGGTAACCCGGAAACCACTACCGGCGGTAACGCGCTGAAGTTCTACGCCTCTGTGCGTCTGGATATCCGTCGTATCGGTGCGGTAAAAGATGGCGACAACGTTGTCGGCAGCGAAACCCGCGTGAAAGTTGTGAAAAACAAAATTGCCGCGCCGTTCAAACAGGCTGAATTCCAGATTCTCTACGGCGAAGGGATCAACTTCTTCGGCGAGCTGGTTGACCTGGGCGTGAAAGAGAAGCTGATTGAGAAAGCGGGCGCGTGGTACAGCTACAACGGCGATAAGATTGGTCAGGGTAAAGCGAATGCGATTTCCTGGCTGAAAGATAACCCGGGTGCGGCAAAAGAGATTGAGAAAAAGGTTCGTGAACTGTTGCTGAACAACCAGGATTCCAAACCGGATTTCGTGGTGGACGCTAGCGGTCCGGGTGCCGAAGAAACCCACGAAGATTTCTGATAATCTTCTGAATACCCCAAAGGGCTGCGCATGCAGCCCTTTTGCTTTTGGCTTGTCTTATTTTGGATTGCCTTACTTTGTATTGTCTTGCTGAGAATTGTCGAGGTGCCTGTGACTGAACCTTCATCCCGCCGCTCCGGCTACGCCCGGCTGTTGGATCGTGCGATTCGTATTCTGGCCATGCGTGACCATAGTGAACAAGAGCTGCGGCGCAAGCTTGCCGCTCCGGTGTTGGGGAAAAATGGCCCCGAATCGCTGGACGTCACGCCAGAAGAGGTCGATACCGTAATTGCCTGGTGCATCGAGAACCGCTACCTCGACGATGGCCGCTTTGTCCGCCAGTTCATTGGCAGCCGCAGCCGGAAAGGGTATGGCCCGGCGCGTATCCGTCAGGAACTCAACCAAAAAGGGATCCCGCGTGATGTTAGCGAGAGCGCAATGCGGGAGTGTGATATCGACTGGGCCGCGCTGGCGAAAGAGCAGGCGCAACGAAAGTATGGCGAGCCGCTGCCGGTGGCATTTGCTGACAAAGTTAAAATCCAGCGTTTTTTACTGTACCGTGGCTATTTGATGGAAGATATTCAGGAAATCTGGCGAAATTTTGCAGATTGACCCATCGGGTATTTTACTTCCCCGTAAAGAAAACTTATCTTATTCCCACTTTATTCCGTCCGGTCGCTGAGTGCTGGAAAGGCAGCCAGCGTCCACGACGATTATTCCTTATACACAAAATCATTCACGCTGCATCAAGGTGGCAAGAGAGTGAGTCCTCTGGAGCGTGCATTGGTACGCACCTGCTGGAGCGAGCGTAGCCAACAAAGAGGTGACGTGAAGGGTGATGTGTATAGCTTGATTTCAGGATAATTATGAGCAAGAGCACTGCTGAGATCCGTCAGGCGTTTCTCGATTTTTTCCATAGCAAGGGACATCAGGTAGTTGCGAGCAGCTCCCTGGTGCCGCACAACGACCCGACCCTGCTGTTTACCAACGCCGGGATGAACCAGTTCAAGGATGTTTTCCTGGGTCTCGACAAACGTAATTATTCTCGCGCGACAACCTCGCAGCGTTGCGTTCGTGCGGGCGGTAAACACAACGATCTGGAAAACGTCGGTTACACCGCGCGTCACCACACTTTCTTTGAAATGCTGGGTAACTTCAGCTTCGGCGATTACTTCAAGCATGATGCCATTCAATACGCATGGGAACTGCTGACCGGTGAAAACTGGTTCGCGCTGCCGAAAGATAAACTGTGGGTAACCGTCTACGAAACCGATGACGAAGCCTTCGACATCTGGGCAAATGAAGTCGGTGTTCCTCGCGAACGTATCATCCGTATTGGCGACAATAAAGGCGCGGCCTTCGCTTCTGACAACTTCTGGCAGATGGGCGATACCGGTCCGTGCGGTCCGTGCACCGAAATCTTCTTTGACCACGGCGACCACATCTGGGGTGGCCCTCCGGGAAGCCCGGAAGAAGACGGCGATCGCTACATTGAGATCTGGAACATCGTCTTCATGCAGTTTAACCGTCAGGCTGACGGTACCATGGAGCCGCTGCCGAAGCCGTCCGTCGATACCGGTATGGGTCTGGAGCGTATCGCTGCCGTGCTGCAGCACGTGAACTCCAACTACGATATTGACCTGTTCAGCAAGCTGATTGAAAGCGTCGCTAAAGTGACCGGTGCCACCGATCTGACCAACAAATCGCTGCGTGTTATTGCTGACCACATTCGTTCCTGTGCCTTCCTGGTGGCTGATGGCGTGATCCCGTCGAATGAAAACCGTGGCTATGTACTGCGTCGTATCATTCGTCGTGCGGTCCGTCATGGCAATATGGTAGGGGCGAAAGATACCTTCTTCTGGAAGCTGGTCGCTCCGCTGATCGACGTGATGGGCGCTGCGGGTGAAGAGCTCAAGCAGCAGCAGGCGCAGGTTGAGCAGGTACTGAAAACCGAAGAAGAGCAGTTTGCTCGTACTCTGGAGCGCGGTCTGGCGCTGCTGGATGAAGAGTTGGCTAAGCTGAAGGGCGACACGCTGGATGGCGAAACCGCTTTCCGCCTGTACGATACCTACGGTTTCCCGGTTGACCTGACGGCTGACGTTTGCCGCGAGCGCAACATCAAAGTCGACGAAGCTGGCTTTGAAGCCGCGATGGAAGAGCAGCGCCGTCGTGCGCGTGAGTCCAGCGGTTTCGGCGCAGACTACAACGCGATGATTCGCGTTGATGGTGCTTCTGAATTTAAAGGCTACGATCATCTGGAACTGAACGCGAAGGTCACCGCGCTGTTTATCGACGGTAAAGCTGTTGATAGCGTGGCGGCAGGTCAGGACGCGGTTGTGATTCTGGATCAAACGCCGTTCTACGCGGAATCCGGCGGCCAGGTAGGCGATAAAGGCGAACTGAAAGGCGCTGGTTTCTCCTTCGTGGTCAGCGATGCACAGAAATACGGCCAGGCTATTGGTCATATCGGTAAACTGACCAGCGGCGCGCTGAAAGTGGGCGACGCGGTGCAGGCTGATGTCGATCAGGCTCGTCGTCAACGAATTCGTCTGAACCACTCCGCGACGCACCTGATGCACGCGGCACTGCGCCAGGTACTGGGTACGCATGTGGCTCAGAAAGGCTCTCTGGTGAATGACAAAGCGCTGCGCTTTGACTTCTCTCACTTCGAAGCCATGAAACCGGAAGAGATCCGTGCGGTGGAAGATCTGGTCAATGCGCAGATCCGTCGTAACCTGCCGATTGAAACCAACATCATGGATATCGATGCGGCTCGTGAATCTGGCGCAATGGCGTTGTTCGGCGAGAAGTATGATGACCGCGTTCGCGTGCTGAGCATGGGTGACTTCTCCACTGAGCTGTGTGGCGGTACTCACGCCTCGCGTACCGGTGACATCGGCCTGTTCCGTATTACGTCCGAGTCTGGTACTGCAGCAGGCGTCCGCCGCATTGAAGCCGTAACCGGTGAAGGTGCAATTGCTAACCTGCACACGCAGAGCGATCTGCTGGGTGATATTGCACAGTTGCTGAAAGGCGATAGCCACAACCTTGGCGATAAAGTGCGTGCCGCGCTGGAACGTACTCGCCTGCTGGAAAAAGAGCTGCAGCAGCTGAAAGAGCAGGCTGCGGCGCAGGAGAGCGCAAACCTCTCCAGTAAAGCGGAAGAGATTAATGGCGTTAAACTGCTGGTCAGCGAGCTGGCTGGCGTTGAGCCGAAAATGCTGCGTACTATGGTTGACGATCTGAAGAACCAACTGGGTTCAACGGTTGTCGTGTTAGCCACGGTAGCGGATGGTAAGGTTTCTCTGATTGCCGGTGTGTCTAAGGATGTGACAGATCGTGTGAAGGCAGGGGAACTGGTTGGTATGGTCGCCCAGCAGGTGGGTGGCAAAGGAGGCGGTCGTCCGGATATGGCTCAGGCCGGTGGTACCGATGCGTCTGCTCTCCCTGCAGCGTTAGCCAGTGTGAAAGGCTGGGTCAGCGCAAAACTGTAATAACTATAAATGCATAGCCCTAAATAATTCGGGTTGCTTGTAGGCGGCAACGCAGTGAATCCCCAGGAGCTTACACTGGTAAGTGACTGGGGTGAACGAGGACAGCCAGCACCCAAGTAGCTTGAAGTATAAAGGGTATAGATGCCGTTTTCCTTGGATTACGGTATCTTGCGAGAGAAGCACTGATAACGATAAAGTCGGGTTGAAGTTGTGTATATCGGCTAAACTTAGGTTTAACAGAATGTGATGCCGTGACTGCTTACACCGTATGGTGTTTGTCATCGCTTACTTTTTGGCGTTATATGATGGATAATGCCGGGATACGAGAGACCCGACTCTTTTAATCTTTCAAGGAGCAAAGAATGCTGATTCTGACTCGTCGAGTTGGTGAGACCCTCATGATTGGAGATGAGGTCACTGTGACAGTTTTAGGGGTTAAGGGTAACCAGGTACGTATTGGCGTTAATGCCCCTAAAGAAGTCTCTGTGCATCGTGAAGAGATCTACCAGCGTATCCAGGCTGAAAAATCCCAGCAGTCCAGTTACTAAGGTTTTCGCGCCTCGCGGTTCCGTGAGGCGCATCCCCATTAGGCTTTCGCTCTCTTTTCTTCTGTTTTTCTTCTCTGTTCTCTTTTCTGTCGTCACTTTTTTCGTTCACTGCCCATTATTCTCAACAGTTATCTTTTAGCATCAGCAAGGCGAACCCTCTGAATTCCTGTTGATAAAATACTCTTTTCGCCGTTTTTGCAGTCTAATTGCGCGGTAAGTGTGCAAACGGAAAAAGCGTTCGAAAAATTGTTTGACTTATAAGTACCAGAAAGTAATATGTGCGCCAACGCAGCGACGAAGAGCGGAAACAAGTTCTTCGAAGCACTCGCAAGAGGCGTTGTGGTGAGGTGGCCGAGAGGCTGAAGGCGCTCCCCTGCTAAGGGAGTATGCGGTCAAAAGCTGCATCCGGGGTTCGAATCCCCGCCTCACCGCCATTTTGCATCCGTAGCTCAGCTGGATAGAGTACTCGGCTACGAACCGAGCGGTCGGAGGTTCGAATCCTCCCGGATGCACCATCTTCTTCGAAATAACAGCTTGTTTGTTGTTTCATGGTCTGCGAAATTATCGCCAGCACCAGAGAAGTTAATGTAGTAAAGAAGTTCTCCCTGATGCATCCGTAGCTCAGCTGGATAGAGTACTCGGCTACGAACCGAGCGGTCGGAGGTTCGAATCCTCCCGGATGCACCATATTCTCCTACGTCTTCAGCGATGAAGAAGTGGCTGGGGTAGCGGTAATAACCGTCTGCACCAGGGAGGATAACGTTGCTTTAGCAACGGCCCGTAGGGCGAACGCAGTGAGTCATCCTCCCGGATGCACCATCTTCTTCGAAATAACAGCTTGTTGTTGTTTCATGGTCTGCGAGATTATCGCCAGCACCAGAGAAGTTAATGTAGTAAAGAAGTTTCCCCTGATGCATCCGTAGCTCAGCTGGATAGAGTACTCGGCTACGAACCGAGCGGTCGGAGGTTCGAATCCTCCCGGATGCACCATCTTCTCCCGATTTACACCTGTACTGTCTCTTCATGGTCTGCAAAATTATCGCCAGCACCAGGGAGGATAACGTTGCTTTAGCAACGGCCCGTAGGGCGAACACAGTGAGTCATCCTCCCGGATGCACCATCTTCTCCCGATTTACACCTGTACTGTCGCTTCATGGTCTGCGAAATCATCGCCAGCACCGCCCAACCCCAAATCATTCATCCGTTCTCTGTTTGCCTTTTCTGGCTATCATCAGCACTGATTATCCTTCAAACTCCGTTTTAAATTTTTTTCATTGGCAAGTGACTCTTTCCTCTATAATTTACCTGAATATATCGACCTGATTTAGGTGAGATAAGTGCAAGGAGAGAAATCCATGAAATGGTTCAAAGCAATACCTGCGTTTTGCGCGACGCTTCTGGTAGCCGTATCGTTAGCCGGCTGTGCGGGATCGTCCACAAAGGAAAGTACCGGTGGCTATATCGACGATACCGTTGTGACAACGAAAGTCAAAACCGCATTGTTTAACGAAAAGGACATTAAGTCCTCTGAAATCAGCGTGCAGACCTTTAAGGGACGCGTTCAGCTGAGCGGCTTTGTCTCGTCAGCGAAAGATGCCAGTCGTGCGGTGGAAGTGACCCGTCGGGTGCAGGGCGTTCGTCTGGTTGAGAATGATTTAAAAGTCAAATAAGCCACGACATTGATACGATAAAGGTGCCTGGTGGCGCCTTTATGGCTTAAAGTGCCGGCCGCGACAACCTGCGCCTTTTGCGATAAAGTAACGTTTTCTTATCCGGTTTGTGAGAACACGATGTACGAACGTTACGCAGGACTGATCTTTGATATGGATGGCACCATCCTCGATACCGAACCAACGCATCGTAAAGCGTGGCACGAGGTGTTGGGCCGATATGGCATGCGTTTCGACGAGCAAGCGATGGTCGCACTCAACGGTTCTCCAACCTGGCGTATTGCGCAGGCGATTATCGAGTTGAACCGCGCGGATTTAGACCCTCATGAGCTGGCGCGGGAAAAAACCGACGCCGTGAAGAGCATGCTGCTGGACTGCGTGCGTCCCTTACCGCTGATCGAGGTGGTCAAGGCGTGGCACGGGCGTCGCCCAATGTCGGTGGGCACCGGCAGCGAAAGCGCTGTCGCAGAGGCACTGCTGGCGCATCTCGGCCTGCGTCACTATTTTTCGGCGGTTGTTGCCGCCGACCATGTCGAACATCATAAACCCGCCCCTGATACCTTCCTGCTGTGCGCTGAACGCATGGGCGTGGCGCCGGAAAAATGCGTTGTGTTTGAAGATGCGGACTTTGGTCTGCAGGCGGCGAAGCGCGCGGGGATGGATGTTGTGGACGTGCGTTTGCTGTGAGCGACGTGCTGTCGCTAGCCTCGTTGTTTGCCAGTAGCTTTTTGAGCGCGACATTACTCCCCGGCAACTCAGAAGTGGTGCTGATTGCTATGCTACTTACGGGAGCAAGTCAACCGTGGGCTCTGGTTTTAATAGCAACAATCGGCAATAGCCTTGGAGGGGTAACTAACGTTATTCTGGGGCGCCTGTTTCCGCTGCGCAAAACATCGCGCTGGCAGGAAAAAGCGACCGGCTGGCTAAAGCGCTACGGCGCGGTCACATTATTATTAAGCTGGGCACCGGTTATCGGTGATTTACTGTGTCTGCTGGCGGGATGGATGCGCATCTCGTGGGGACCGGTACTTTTTTTCTTATGCCTTGGTAAAGCGTTACGCTACATCGTCATTGCGGTGGTAACGCTTCAGGGTATGACGTGGTGGCACTAATTGTGGAACTAAGACTATCCCGGCAGGCCATTTTACTGGCTATGTTGTCGCGCTGCTAAGCCCGACACCACCAGACTTCGGCATTCGCATGCGAACTGGCGGTAACAATAATATCTTCTGGGATAGCCTGTATGGTCACCATTACAATTATGCTTATTCAAACGATTTCGACAGGCGGGAGGTCAAATTGATCCCGGACGTATCACAGGCGCTGGCCTGGCTGGAAAAAAATCCACAGGCCCTGCAGGGTATTCAACGTGGTCTTGAGCGCGAAACGCTGCGCGTCAATGCCGATGGTTCACTGGCAACCACCGGTCACCCTCAGGCACTGGGCTCGGCGCTGACCCATAAATGGATTACCACCGATTTTGCCGAAGCGTTGCTGGAATTTATTACGCCAGTTGATGGCGACATTCAGCACATGCTTACCTTTATGCGCGATGTGCATCGCTACACCGCACGCCACATCGGCGATGAGCGGATGTGGCCGCTGAGCATGCCTTGCTATATTGCCCCAGGGCAGGATATCGAACTGGCGCAGTACGGTACTTCGAATATTGGCCGTCTGAAAACGCTGTATCGCGAAGGGCTGAAAAACCGCTATGGGGCGCTGATGCAAACCATCTCCGGCGTCCATTATAACTTCTCGCTGCCGATGGCATTCTGGCAGGCGAAGTGCGGCGTTGAGGATGCGGAAAGTGGCAAAGAGGCAATCTCTGCGGGCTATTTCCGTTCTATCCGTAACTACTACCGCTTCGGCTGGGTGATTCCGTATCTGTTCGGCGCATCGCCGGCTATCTGCTCTTCATTCCTGCAGGGCAAACCGACGACGCTGCCGTTTGAGGAAGCGAAGAACGGTATGTACTACTTGCCGTACGCCACCTCGCTGCGTCTGAGTGACCTGGGTTATACCAATAAGTCGCAAAGCAATCTCGGTATTACGTTTAACGATCTACATGAGTATGTGGCAGGATTGAAGCGGGCGATTAAAACGCCGTCGGAAGAGTATGCCCGGATTGGCCTCGAGAAAGACGGTAAACACCTGCAAATCAACAGTAATATTCTGCAGATTGAGAACGAGCTGTACGCGCCAATTCGTCCGAAGCGGGTCACCCGCAGCGGCGAAACGCCATCTGATGCCCTGCTGCGCGGTGGCATTGAATATATCGAAGTGCGTTCGCTCGATATTAACCCGTTCTCACCGATTGGCGTCGATGAGCAGCAGGTACGTTTCCTCGATCTGTTTATGGTCTGGTGCGTACTGGCCGATGCGCCAGAAATGAGCAGCGATGAGCTGCTGTGCACGCGTACTAACTGGAATCGCGTGATTCTGGAAGGGCGTAAACCGGGTCTGACGTTAGGCATCGGCTGTGAAAGCGCACAGTTCCCGCTGGCTAAAGTGGGTAAAGACCTGTTCCGCGATTTGCGTCGCGTCGCGCAGACCTTAGATAGCATTCACGGTGGTGAAGCCTATCAGCAGGTGTGCGATGAGCTGGTTGCCAGCTTCGACGATCCGGAATTAACTTTCTCAGCACGCGTCCTGCGTTCTATGCTTGAAGAAGGGATTGGCGGCACCGGTCGGGCGCTGGCCGATCAATACCGGACGATGCTGCGTGAAGAGCCGCTGGAAATTTTACGTGAAGAGGATTTTATCACTGAACGTGAAGCTTCGGTGGTACGTCAGCAGAAGATGGAAGCGGAAGAGAGTGAGCCGTTTTCAGCGCTGTTAGCACGACACGCGTAGCAAAAAGCAGTACAAAAGAAAAAGGCCACATCAATGTGGCCAAACTTTCATCTCTGATTCAGGGATGATGATGATAATAAATGCGCGTCTTTCATATACTCAGACTTGCGGGTGTACAAAGAGTTCATTTTATTTTTAAAAAAATCACTATCGGAGGTGAAGAATGCCGTTGTTAGATAGTTTCACAGTCGACCATACCCGCATGGAAGCACCGGCGGTGCGCGTTGCGAAGAAAATGAACACGCCACACGGCGATGAAATTACCGTTTTCGACCTGCGTTTCTGCGTGCCAAACCAGGAAGTTATGCCGGAAAGAGGGATCCATACGCTTGAGCACCTGTTTGCAGGCTTCATGCGCGATCACCTGAACGGCAATGGTGTGGAAATTATCGATATCTCTCCGATGGGCTGCCGCACCGGCTTTTATATGAGCCTGATCGGTACGCCAGACGAGCAGCGCGTAGCGGATGCCTGGAAAGCAGCGATGGCCGACGTGCTGAAAGTTAAAGAGCAGAAGCAAATTCCTGAACTGAACGTTTACCAGTGCGGCACCTATACCATGCACTCGCTGGAAGAAGCTCAGGAGATTGCACGTCATATCATCGAGCGCGACGTGCGCATCAACAGCAACGATGAGCTGGCTCTGCCAAAAGAAACACTGCAAGAACTGCATATCTAGTGCTTCTGTGTCGGTCCGGCGTTCTTCGTCGGGCCGCTATTCCTGCGCCGCCATGTCGACGACCTCAACCTTCTCTTTTCAGCACCGCGCCCTGGTGCCATTTGCCCATGATTATGCCCACGGCGATAGCGAACCGTGGCATCAGCATGACTGCGCGCAACTGCTGCATATACTCTGCGGCGTGGTGCGGGTCGATACGCCGGTGGGCTACTGGGTTGTACCACCCGGACGCGGCGTCTGGCTGCCGGCGGGGACGCCCCACGCGCTGCGGATCACCGGTAAAGTTGCGGCCCGTACGCTGTTTATCGATCCCCTGGCGCGAGCCGATCTCCCGTCCACCTGTCAGATCGTGCAGATCACTCCGCTGCTGCGCGAACTGATCGTCAGTTCGCTGGCGCTGGGCGAACGTTACGATCCCGGTAGCCGTGACGAACGCATCTATGAATTAATTCTCGATGAGATCCGCGGCATGACGATACTGCCGTTTGGCCTCGTGGAGCCTCAGAGCGAGGCCCTGCGCCGTTTATGCCAGAAGGTCCGTGAGATGCCGGGGGAGGCCTGGAGCAGCCAGCAGGCGGCGAAAGAGAGCAATATGAGCGAACGGACGCTGAACCGCCACTTTCAGCAGCAGACCACGCTGACCTGGAGTGAATGGGTGCGCCGGGCGAAGCTGATGGAAGCGCTGGTTCGCCTGGCGCAGGGGCAGTCGGTGTTACGCGTGGCGCTGGATCTGGGCTATGGCAGCCACAGCGCCTTCAGCGCCATGTTTCGTCGGGTGATGGGCGTCGCCCCCAGCGACTATTTCCGCCCGCCAGCGTGATCGCCTGCGCTGAGCGCATTGCACAACGCCTGTAGTGAGGCGCGCGCTACATCATTATCGATGCCCACGCCCCAGCAACTGACGCCGTTGGGGAAGATGCAGCGGATATAGGCCACCGAACGGCTGTCGCTGCGTTCGCCGAGGGTATGCTCATGGTAATCCTTGATCACAAACGGTTGCTTCAGCAACGCGCTGAGGCCGCTGGCGGCGGCAGAGAGCAGGCCGTTGCCGCGTCCCTGAAGCCGTCGCGTCTCGCCATTGACCCGCAGCGTAGCCTGTAAGGAAAGCTGGCCGTCCTGCTGGCTGTCGCTTTGATAGTCCAGCAGCATCAACGGCGATCCCTCGAGCAGCCCATAGCGGGAGCGGAACAGCTGCCACAACGCATTCTGGGTCATCTCTTTACCGTGGCTATCGGTTTCCTGCTGTACGTGGAGGCTGAAATCTTGCTGTAACGCCCGGGGCAGCTTCAGCCCGTGATTTTGTTCGATTAGCCAGGCGCTGCCGCTCTTGCCGGACTGGCTGTTGACGCGGATGACCGCTTCATAGCTGCAGCCGATGTCCTGCGGATCGACGGGCAGGTAGGGCATTTCCCAGTGCTCGCCGGGTTTACGGGCATCAAATCCTTTCTTAATAGCGTCCTGATGTGAACCGGAGAAGGCGGTGTAGGCGAGACTGCCGGCCCAGGGATGGCGCGGATGCACCGGCAGCTGATTACAATGTTCCACCACTTCCACCACCCGGTTCATCTCCGGGAAAGTCAGCTGCGGGGCAATACCCTGGCTGTAGAGATTCATCGCCAGGGTGACCAGGCAGACGTTGCCGGTGCGCTCGCCGTTACCGAACAGACAACCTTCAACGCGGTCGGCGCCGGCCATCACCGCCAGCTCGGCGCTGGCAACGCCGGTTCCGCGATCGTTATGAGGATGAACGCTGATACAAACCTCGGCGCGACGGGAGAAGTGGCGGCAGAAATACTCGATCTGGTCGGCGTAAACGTTCGGGGTATTGACCTCGACGGTGGCGGGCAGGTTGATGATCATCGGCCGTTCCGCGCAGGGCTGCCAGATGTCCGCCACCGCTTCGCAGATCTCCAGCGCAAACTCCGCTTCGGTAAAGCAGAAGGTTTCCGGCGAATACTCATATTGCCAGCGGGTGTCCGGCTGCGCTTCGCACTGCTCACGAATCAGGCGGGTGGCGCGGGTGGCGAGGGCCACCACCTGCGCTTTATCCATGCCAAATACCAGCTTGCGAAACAGCGGCGCGGTGGCGTTATACAGATGGACGGTAGCGCGATGGGCGCCGCGCAGTGATTCAAAGGTTCGCAGGATCAGATCTTCCCGCGCCTGGGTCAGGACCTGAATGGTGACATCCTGCGGAATACGCTGTTCGTCGATCAGCTGGCGGACAAAGTTGAAATCGGTCTGTGAGGCCGACGGAAATGCCACTTCAATCTCTTTAAATCCGCACTCCAGCAGCAGGTTCCAGAACTGCAGCTTGCGGGCGCCGTCCATCGGTTCGGCCAGCGCCTGGTTGCCATCGCGCAGATCGGTGGACAGCCAGCGCGGCGCGCGGGTAATCGTGTTGTCCGGCCAGCGGCGGTCGGGCAAGGAAATTGGCGGCCAGGGACGATATTTTTCGCCAGGGTTTGTCAGCATGATGCTCTCCTTGTGTTGGATCTTCATCCTGCAGAAACGTAAAGCGGGGCGCTTTATCAAAGCGGACAGAAACTAGCGAGAACTGGACAATGTGACCTTATGGCACGCCATAAAAAAAGGGATCCGCAGATCCCTTTTGATAACTGATGTTGGTCGCTAGTGCGCGCCACCGCCGCCGCCGCCGGCGCTAAACGGTGGTTTCGCAAACCACACCAGACCGAGCAGGAGGATAAAGATCGCCGCCGAGAACCAGAAAATTTCGTTGGCGGAAATAATCAGCCCCTGGTTGGTGATCTGCTGGGCTATCCAGCCGGATGCCTGCTGTTGGGTCAGCCCGAGTCCCTGCAGCTGATCGTACATCTGCTGGGCGTTGGGGTTATATGGCGTCACCGATTCAGTGAGCTGCGCATGGTGCAGCGCCTCGCGGTTGGTCCACATGGTGGTGGTGATCGACGTCCCGATTGACCCCGCCAGCGTACGGGTGAAGTTCGACAGACTCGATGCCGCCGCCAGTCGCTCCGGCGGCAGGCCGGACAACGTGATGGTGGTCAGTGGCATAAAGAAGCAGGCCACCGCAAAGCCCTGGATAAACTGCGGCCAGGCCGATGCGCCGAAGTCCATACCGGGCTCGAAGGTCCACGCGCGCCAGTAGAAGCAGACCGCATACATGATAAAGCTGAAGGTTACCAGTCGGCGCATATCAAGCTTATGGGCGAAACGGCCGATAATCGGCGACAGGATCACCGGGATAATCCCCACCGGCGCGGAGGCCAGCCCTGCCCAGGTGGCGGTATAACCGTAGACCTCCTGCAGCAGCTGCGGCAGCAGCACGATGGCGCCGAAGTAAAGCATGTAGGCGAGACTGATACACAGGCAGCCGATGGTGAAGTTCCGCGATTTAAAGAGCGAAAGATCCACTATCGGGTTGTCGTCGGTCAGCTCCCAGACAATCAGGAAGCTGATGGCGACCACCGCCACAATCGTCAGAATAATAATCTCGTTTGAGGCGAACCAGTCCAGCTCCTTGCCGCGGTCGAGCATCACCTGCAGGCTACCGATACCGATCACCAGCAGCGCCAGGCCTACGCCGTCAATCCGCCGCTGTTCGGTTCGGGTTTCGCGGCTACGCAGCGTCTGTAGCGTCATGATGACCACCGCGACGCCAATCGGGACGTTGATAAAGAATATCCAGCCCCAGTGGTAGTTATCGCTGATGTAGCCACCGAGAATCGGCCCGCAGATTGGTGCGACGATCACCGTCATCGACCACAGCGCCAGCGCAATAGAGCGTTTTGCTGGTGGGTAGTTGCTGAGCAGCAGACTTTGCGAAAGCGGAATCAACGGACCGGCGACGATCCCCTGAATGACGCGGAAGAAAATCAGCATCGACAGGCTGTTGGACATCCCGCAGGCCCAGGAGGCGATGGCAAATGCCACCGTAGACCACATGAACAGCTTCACTTCCCCGACGCGCTTTGCCAGCCAGCCGGTGATCGGAATGGAGATAGCGTTCGCCACCCCGAACGAGGTAATCACCCAGGTTCCCTGACTCAACGATGAACCAAGGTTGCCGGCAATGGTTGGAATAGCCACGTTGGCGATGGTGGAGTCCAGCACCTGCATGAAAGTCGCAAGCGACAGCGCAATGGTCATGATGACCAGTTGCGCGCCTTCCAGCGGTTTTTGCTGTTGCATTACGCTCACCCCGAATTATCCCGCGTTCGCCTGGATGATACCGTCGATCAGTTTGTTCACCGGCGCCAGACCGATTTCACGGGCGTTACTTTCATAAACCGGGGATTTACGGGTCTGGTTCGATAACATTTCGCCGCCACGGTCGGTGGTGTTCACTTCAACCAGCGTGGAGAGACCAATGCGCAGCGGGTGTTCCGCCAGCTGTTTGGCATCCAGCTCGATACGTACCGGCAGACGCTGGACGACTTTGATCCAGTTCCCGGTGGCGTTCTGTGCTGGCAGCAGTGAGAACGCGCTACCGGTCCCCATATCCAGCCCTACAACCTTACCGGTGTATTTCACGTCGTCACCATAGATGTCGCTGATGACGGTAGCTTCCTGGCCGATGCGCATGTGCGCCAGCTGGGTCTCTTTAAAGTTAGCGTCGATCCACAGATTGGTCGCAGGTACCACGGCCATCAGCGGCGTGGTCGGGCTGATTTGCGCCCCTGGCTGTACGGAGCGACGAGAAACATAGCCGCTGATCGGGCTGACGATCTGTGTACGTTGCAGCGCAAGCCAGGCGTTACGGACGTCAGTTGCTGCCTGGAGAACCGCAGGCTGCTGTTCCAGGCGGGTGCCCAGTACGATGGCCTGGTTGGCATTGAATTGCTGGATAGCGACGTCCAGTTCAGCTTGTGCGCTGGCGACGGTATCGCGGGAGTGCTGCAGCTCTTCACGGCCAATCAGGTTGGCGGCGCCCAGTGGGATTCGACGGTTAAGGTCAGCCTGTGCCTGAGACAGCGCGGTTTTCTTAACGTCGATACTGGCCTGTAGCTGCTTGCTGTTGATCATCTGTTGGCGAGTCTGACGCACGCTGGCGGCCAGCTGAGTTTGCGCTTTTTCAAAGGCTTGTTGGGCGTCGGTCTGGTCAAGGGTGACCAGGGTATCGCCTTTTTGCACGAAATCGGTGTTATCGGCCCAGACTTTGGTCACGCTGCCGGACACCTGCGCCATGATTTGAACCTGGTTCCCTGCCACGTATGCGTCATCGGTTTCTTCATAATGACGCAGTACTAAAAACCAATAAATCCCGTATGCCACGGCAACAATAATAAAGAGCAATGTCAGCAATAAAAGGGCACCTTTGCGCTTGCCTTTCTTGCTGTTCGGTTGCTGCGGGATTGGGCTCTCCGCATTTGCGCTCATGTTATTCTCCACGATCTTATTATTTCACATCGGCTGAGCCGACCTGTTTATCAGAAAGGCCAGCAGATAATCTGCTGGCCTGTCTGTTTTTCCTTGTCAATCCAGAAAAATTTTTG
This sequence comes from Klebsiella sp. R390, assembly GCF_051131745.1. Taxonomy (NCBI): domain Bacteria; kingdom Pseudomonadati; phylum Pseudomonadota; class Gammaproteobacteria; order Enterobacterales; family Enterobacteriaceae; genus Klebsiella; species Klebsiella sp. R390. The sequence goes on from NZ_CP180445.1 coordinate 3,827,752, forward strand.
AGCGGTTCCCGCGCTTAGCGCAGTGACTCCGCAAGCACGCCATCCTCTTCCATCTGGTCAAGGCGACCTAACAGTTTGCGGGTGATGTGTTCGAGCTGATCTTTCTCGCTGGTGCTTAAAGAAGACCAGAGCTGATGCAGGCAGTTGTGCTGCGGCGGTAAGACTTCGCGTAAAAACTGGTGGCCTTTATCGGTCAGTTGCAGATGCAGGCAGCGGCGATCGTTATCGCTTTCGCGGCGTTCAATCCAGCCGCGTTTTTCCAGTTCATCGGCAATACGCGTGGCGTTGGTACGTGAAGAACCCAGAGCACAGCTCAGCTCGGAAGGCTGAATGCTGTGGTTTTCCTGAGACTCAAGGGTTATCAACGCCATAAATAATGTCTCGTTAATTCCCTGCGCTTTCAGCATCTTATTACGATTTTCCAGCAGCTTACCTTGCATGTGCATGCAGAGGCGAGTGAGTAAAATCTCCTGGAAGGGGAAATCTTCGTGGCGGCTGGCGCGGAACTTGAGCATTTGCTCAATGGGAGTAAACGAACTATCCATTAGGGTATGACCTCATTAATTACAGCCGATATAATAACTATTGTGACAAATAAATCAAATGAATTATTGACTAAAATTGATACGTTAAACTCAGATAAAAGTCGTGATTTTCCATGCTATTCCGTAGGCTAACGCGCTGAGCAGCGTTGGGAAAATGATGCTTCGCGTCTTCCAGAACGCCAGCCCCAGTACCGCAAATCCCACCAGGGTCGGCAACAGTCGCCGGGCGTCGCTGAGGATTTCCGGAACGCTGGAGACGACCAGTAGGGCGCAGATAGAGGCGATACCGATGGTATCGAGCAGGACGCTGACCGGGCCACGACGCGTAGGTCGCGCGTTATTCGCTCGCAGGCGTAAGGGCAGATAGCGAAACAGATAGTTCACACAGCCGACCACGATACCGATAATCAGGACGTTACTGTTCATCGGGCATCCCCTGAATACTGGCCTGAATCAGCGCGACCAGACAGCCGCAGACGATCCCGGCGAGAATTGCCGCCGGAATAGAAAACAGAATAATGCCGCCCATTGCCCCCACCAGCGCCGCCACTACGCTGAGGGACTGTTTGCGCTGGAAGGAGGCCAGCAGGAAGCTCAAAAATAGCGCCGGGAGCATAAAGCCGAGCGCCGCTTCTACCGCCGGATAACCGGCCAGCAGGCCGCTACCGGAGTAAGCCCCGAGCAGCGTGCCGAACACCCAGGATATCCAGGAGGTGAAGGCGATACCCAGCATCCAGTTTTCGCTCCAGCGGCGGTTGTCGCGTACCAGTTTCGCCGTGGCGGCGGCGAAGACCTCATCAGTCAGACCAAAGGCCCAGAGCGCGGTTTTTCGCTTATTTAGTGCACGGTGAATGCGGCTGCGCAGCGAGGGGCCGTACAGGACATGGCGCACATCCATCGCCATCACGGTGAGGGCGGCGACCCAGAGTGAACTGCCGGCGGCAATCATTGCGGTGATCACAAACTGGCTGGCGCCAGCATAGATAATGCAGGAAAAGAACAGGCTTTCCAGTGGCGTAAAGCCGAGTCGGGTGGCGTTCAAACCAAAGGCAAAGGCGACAGGAATATAGCTGATCACAATCGGCAGGCTGTCTTTAATCCCTTCAGAGAGCGTGGCTTCGCTGGCCGTGGAGGCGGGCGACACTGCGGCGGGTTTTTCCATTTAGCGTTATTTATTGATAACTCACGTGAATGTCACATGATTGAACAGGTCGGACTACCTTAGCAGAGAGCGGGATGCATTTATACCCTTCATCCTTCAAGTTGCCTGGGGGTTGGCGGCACCGGTATTCGGTTCATCCATGAGGCTTAGCCTTCGGGCCAGCGCAAGCGCTGTTCAAATCGGCTAATACCGATTTATGACGGCTTTGCCGCCTACAAGCCACTCGAATTATTTTGGGTTATACCTTGATGAGCCGGGGCAATAGCGTGGAGTGACGGCAGACCCGAAGCGCCTGCGGCGCTCCGGGTCTGTATCGTGATTACTTCTGCGCCGCCAGCGCTTCGTTCACCCAGCCGTCAAACTGCTGCTGGTGGGCTTTGATCCAACCGTCAACGTGACCCTGGATATCGGCTTCTGACGAGTGGCCTTCATGCATCATTGCGTTTTCGGCGTTAATGTCGGCAATTGGCAGCTTCATGATGCTGAACAGTTTCGCCGCCGCTGGGTTTTTCTCAGCCCAGGCTTTGTTGGCCACAATATGCATGGTGCTGACCGGGAAGCCGTAGTTGGCACCGTTCGCCAGCTTGGTGTCGATATTTTTCTGCACGCCCGGCAGGGAAGAGAACGGCACCTGCAGCCATACCACATCTTTACCCGGTTTCAGCACGTCGCTGACCCAGTACGGTGTCCAGGTGTAGTAGATGACCGGTTTCCCTTCTTTATAACGGGCGATGGTGTCGGCCATCATCGCCGCGTAGTTACCCTGATTGTGTACCACCGTCTTGCTCAGGCCATAGGCATCAATCTGGTGGTTGATAACCGCTTCGCAGCCCCAGCCTGGAGTACAGCCGGTGAGGTCGGCCTTACCGTCGCCGTTAGTATCAAACAGTTTGGCGATTTTCGGGTCTTTGAGCTGATCGATAGATTTGATGTGGTACTGCTCGGCGGTCTTTTTATCGATCAGGTAGCCCTGTGCTGCGCCGTTAACATATACGCCTTCGCGGTAGAAGCTTTTGTCACCGCCGGCGGCGGCGTACATGTCGTCATGCAGCGGCTGCCAGTTGACGGCGGTAAAGGTCGCGTCCCCGGAGGCAAGTGAGGTGTAGCCGACGTTATAGTCAACTTCGCTCGGCTTATCGACGGTGTAGCCCAGTTTTTCCAGCGCACGGCTGACTAACAGCGTCTGGAAGGTCTCTTCCGAAATGGTGCTCTGGATCGGTTTAACGGTGATGCCTTTCCCCGGCAGGTCGGCGGCCCAGGCGGCGCTGGTGGCAAGCAGAGTGGCAAGTGCGGTAGTAATAATCGTGTTATGTCGCATCGTTATTCCTTATTTAAAGAGAGGAAAACTGCAGGCCCGGCCGGCGTAATACGACCGGGCAAGAGAAGTTACTGACGGAAAGGACGGGTAATGAGCCCCAAAGGACCGGTCGCGTACCAGCGGCGGTTGCCCCGGCTACGGGAATCGCGGCCTACGGCCTGGGTCAGGCGGTCGAGAATAATCGCCAGAATAACGATCCCGACGCCGCCGACGCTCGCCAGCCCCATATCAAGACGACCGATACCGCGCAGTACCATTTGGCCCAGACCGCCCACGGCGATCATCGAGGCGATAACCACCATCGACAGCGCCAGCATCAGCGTCTGGTTTACCCCAGCCATAATGGTTGGCATCGCCAGCGGCAGCTGGACCTTGAACAACAGCTGGCGCGGGCTGGCACCAAAGGAGCGTGATGCTTCAATCAGGTCGGCAGGCACCTGGTTAATCCCGAGGATCGTCAAACGCACGATTGGCGGCAGGGCGAAGATAATGGTCACCACCACCCCAGGCACGTTGCCGATACCGAACAGCATGACAATCGGCACCAGGTAGACGAATGCCGGCGTGGTCTGCATGGCATCCAGCATGGGGCGGATAATTTTGGCCGCCCGTGGGCTGCGCGCCAGCCAGATCCCCAGGGGGAGTCCTATCAGCATACAGAACAGCAGGGCGGTCAGGACCAGCGCCAGCGTCACCATCGCCTGCGACCAGGCGCCGATAGCGCCAATCGCCACCAAGGAAATCAGCGTTGCCACGCCCATGCCGACGCTGGAGATTTGCCAGGCGATCAGGGCGAACAGCACGATGGCCACCGGTGCCGGCATCCCTAACAGCAGCTGCTGGAAGGCGCTGAGGATATAGTCCACCGGTACGCGGATGCCCTGGAATACCGGGCGGAAGTGGACCACGATCCAGTCAATCCCGTGAGTTACCCAGCTGTCGAGTGGGATCAGGGTGTGGTGGAACGGGTCCATTATATTAAAATGTTCCGGCTGCGGCGCGGGTGCGCTATTCAGCCAGTCTGCACCGCCACCATCGGTCGGTGCGGCTGCCGGCGTGCCCCAGGCATCGGCAGATTGTGCGGCGCTGTCCGCCGCCGGTGTGGTGTCCCACGGATTCGATTGATCAGCCATTGTTTGCCCCCTCGCGATCTAAAGCTTTCAGCAACATTCCTTTCGAAATAATGCCGATGTACTGTTGCCCTTCATCCACCACCGGGACCGCGCACGGTGCCTGGCCGACGTGGGAGAGCAGGTCGCTCAGCGACGTTTGTGCATCCACCGCCAGCGGGGATTCGAGTAACGCCGCCTCAATTCCCTGGCCTTCGCTCAATGCGGATTTCAGTGAATCGATAGAGACAATGCCGACAAACTTATTACCGCGTTCAATCACATAACCATATTCACGGTCCTGGTCCTGCAATAATTTCATTGCGGAGCGGGGACCAATGCCGGGCGTTTTACGAATTAAGCCAACGGGGCTACGACGTGCAATATCTTTGGCGCTAAATACCTGGCTAATATCGACGCCACGGAAGAAGGTTTTCACATAATCATTGGCAGGATTATTGAGAATTTCATCCGGGGTTCCGACCTGAATCACTTCACCATTTTGCATGATGGCAATACGATCGCCAATGCGCATAGCCTCATCAAGATCGTGGGAAATAAAGACCACGGTACGCTGATGTTTCGCCTGTAATTTTGTCAGCTCATCCTGCATTTCGGTACGAATTAATGGGTCGAGGGCCGAGAAGGCTTCATCCATTAATAATATATCGGGGTTGATAGCCAGGGCGCGGGCGAGACCAACGCGCTGGCGCATCCCGCCGGACAGTTCATCCGGATAGGCGTGAGCATAGTTTTCCAGACCGACCTGGCGCAGCGCCTCCAGGGCATTCTGCTGGCGTTGCTGGGTTGGAACCCCGGCCAGCTCCATGCCAAAGGCGGCATTGTCCAGAACCGTCATGTGCGGCATCAGCGCAAATGACTGAAATACCATAGCGATCTTTTTTCTGCGCACCTCGCGGAGTTCAGATTCTGAGATTTTGGCGATATCGACACCGTCAATCAGCACCTGTCCACGGGTAGGTTCAATCAGGCGATTGAGAAGGCGAACCATGGTGGATTTTCCTGAGCCGGAAAGCCCCATGATGACGAATATCTCGCCTTCTTCAATGGTCAGACTGGCGTCTTTTACGCCAAGCGAAAGTCCCGTTTTTTCCAGTAGTTGCTCTTTGGTAAATCCTTTTTCAATATATTTGAACGCTCGCTGTGGGTGCTCGCCAAATATCTTATAGAGATTCTTAATTTCTAATTTAATTGCCATGCAATAAAGAGTTTCCTGTTATTTGTATTATATCAATATAGTACCTGATGGAGATAATGACCTTTTTACACCCTAACATACTCAGATTCTGTGACAACCCTCAATGTCCCGCAGAGACTGAAATTGGGCAGGAGAAGTTCCGCGAATTCCCCGTGACATAAGGGCTGAGCGTTGATTCACAAAAGGTAATATTTTTTGATGATGGCTGGATAATAATTGGTGAACCAGTCGATTCCTGCGAATATTGCGGCAATGTTTCAGGCAAATATCACGTAGATTATTTTGTGTGATGAAAGGTAATTATGTGAAATAGATCACCAGGGAATAAACGCTAATTCCCTGGTGAAATAAGGGTTAAAAATCCCAATCGTCGTCGGCAGTTTCTTCGGTTTTTCCCATCACATAAGAGGAGCCGGAACCGGAGAAAAAGTCGTGGTTTTCATCGGCGTTTGGCGAAAGGGCCGCCAGAATCGCCGGGTTAACGGCGGCCATCTCCGCCGGGAATAATGCCTCATAGCCGAGGTTCATTAGCGCCTTATTGGCGTTGTAGCACAGGAAGGCATTCACCTCCTCGCCCCAGCCGCTGTCGGCGTACAGTTCCTGGGTATAGGCCAGCTCGTTTTCATACAAATCCATCAGCAGGTCGAGGGCGAACTGCTTCAGTTGCTCGCGGGTTTGCGCATCGACGCTCTCCAGCCCTTTTTGGTACTTATAGCCGATGTAATACCCGTGCACGGCCTCATCGCGAATAATTAAGCGAATCAGGTCGGCGGTATTGGTCATCTTACCGCGGCTGGAAAAGTACATCGGCAGCCAGAAACCGGAATAGAAGAGGAACGATTCGAGAAACACGCTGGCGATTTTTTTCTTCAGCGGGTTATCCGCCTGATAGTACTCCAGCATCAGGCGGGCTTTATGCTGAAGCGAGACGCTTTCTTCGCTCCAGGCATAGGCGGCGTCGACATCTTTGGTCTGGCATAAGGTCGAGAAAATCGAGCTATAGGAACGGGCATGTACCGCTTCCATAAAGCTGATGTTGGAAAGCACAGCCTCTTCATGCGGAGTGAGTGCATCCGCCATCAGCGCCGGCGCGCCGGTGGTGTTCTGAATCGTATCGAGCAGCGTCAGCCCGGTGAACACGCGAATGGTCAGCTGCTGCTCCACCGCCGTGAGCGTCTGCCAGGCGGGAATATCGTTGGACAAGGGCACCTTCTCCGGCAGCCAGAAGTTGCTGGTCAGGCGGTTCCACACCTCCAGGTCCTTATCGTCCTCAATGTTGTTCCAGTTAATGGCGCGAATACGCGATAAATGGGTCATCCTGTTCTCCTTATAGCGCGCAGGATACGCAGCCTTCGATTTCAGTGCCTTCCAGCGCCAGCTGGCGCAGGCGGATGTAATACAGTGTCTTGATGCCTTTTTTCCACGCGTAGATTTGCGCTTTGTTGATATCGCGGGTGGTGGCGGTATCGGGGAAAAAGAGCGTCAGCGACAGCCCCTGGTCAACGTGCCGGGTTGCTTCGGCATAGGTGTCGATAATCTTCTGCGGGCCAATTTCCCAGGCGTCCTGATAGAGCGCCAGATTTTCATTGGTCATAAACGGCGCAGGGTAGTAAACCCGGCCGGTTTTCCCCTCTTTGCGGATCTCAATCTTTGAGACGATCGGGTGGATGCTCGAGGTCGCATGGTTGATATAGGAGATCGACCCGGTCGGCGGTACCGCCTGCAAATTGCGGTTGTAGATGCCATAACGCATCACATCGTCGCGCAGCTGCTGCCACATGGCGCGGTCGGGCAGCCGGACGCCGGCGCGGGCGAACAGGTTGCGGACGGTGGCGGTTTTCGGCTGCCAGTCGCCCTGGAGATACTGCTCAAAGTACTCGCCGCTGGCGTAACGCGATTGGGCAAACCCGGCAAAATGCTGACCGCGCTCGCGGGCCAGCTGCATTGAGGTGTGCAGCGCGTGCCAGGTGACGGTATAGAAATAGAAGTTGGTAAAGTCCAGCCCTTCCGGACTGCCGTAGGCGATACCTTCCCGGGCCAGGTAGCCATGGAGGTTCATCTGCCCAAGACCGATGGCATGGGAAGCGGCATTGCCCGCCGCTACCGATGGCACCGAACGGATATCGCTCATATCTGACACCGCCGTCAGGCCACGAACCGCGACGGCGATGGTCCGGGCAAAATCCGGTGAATCCATGGTGTGGGCGATGTTAAGCGAGCCCAGATTGCAGGAGATATCCTGGCCCACGTGAGCGTAATCAAGGTTCTCATCAAAGGTTGATGGGGTGTTGACCTGCAAAATTTCCGAGCACAGGTTGCTCATGTTAATGCGCCCGGCAATCGGGTTCGCCCGGTTCACGGTATCTTCAAACATGATATATGGGTAGCCGGACTCAAACTGGATCTCCGCCAGCCGCTGGAACAGATCCCGGGCGCGGATCCAGCGCTTGTTGACCCGCTCGTCGGCGACCAGCTCGGCGTACATCTCGCTGATGGCGATATCGCCAAACGGCTTGCCGTACAGACGCTCAACGTCATAGGGCGAGAACAGCGCCATCTGCGCATCCTCTTTCGCCAGCTGGAAGGTGATATCGGCGATCACCACGCCAAGCGACAAGGTTTTGATGCGGATTTTTTCGTCGGCGTTTTCCCGCTTGGTATCCAGGAAACGCATAATATCCGGGTGATGGGCATGCAGATAGACCGCCCCGGCTCCCTGGCGAGCGCCGAGCTGGTTGGCGTACGAGAAAGCATCTTCCAGCATTTTCATCACCGGCACCACGCCGGAGGACTGGTTTTCAATGCGCTTAATTGGCGCGCCAGCTTCACGCAGGCTGGAGAGTAAAAACGCCACTCCGCCGCCGCGTTTGGAGAGCTGCAGGGCTGAATTGACCGCCCGGCCAATCGACTCCATGTTGTCCTCAATGCGCAACAGGAAGCAGGAAACCAGCTCGCCGCGCTGCTGTTTTCCGGCGTTGAGGAAGGTGGGCGTCGCCGGCTGGAAGCGCCCGCTTAGGATCTCCTCGGTCAACTGACGGGCGAGGTGTTCATCGCCTTGCGCCAGGCTCAGGGCGACCATGCAGGTCCGATCGGCGAAATGTTCGAGGTAGCGTTTGCCGTCAAAGGTCTTCAGCGTATAGCTGGTATAAAACTTCCACGCGCCGAGGAAGGTCTGAAAGCGGAAGCCATAACCCTGGGCATCGGCAAACAGCGCCAGCACAAACCGGCGATCGTAGCGGGCCAGCACGCTGGCATCGTAATAGCCTTCGGCGATAAGCCAGTCCAGCTTATCGTTTTGCGAAGCGAAGCTGACCGTATTGGGCTGCACGTGGGTCGCCATAAAGGCGTCCACCGCCTGGTGGTCTTTTTCAAATGGAATGCGGCCGTTGCTGTCGTATAAATTCAGCATCGCATTGAGGGCATGGAAATCGGATGCCCCGGTCGTTTTCGCTTCTACGGTTGTCGTTGCCAAAATTCGCTCACTCCTTTACGCACGTTATCGACATCGGTTGGGGTGCCCATCAGCTCAAAGCGATACAGGTACGGGACGCCACACTTTTTAGCGATGACGTCGCCGGCCCGGCCGTAGGCATCGCCGAAGTTACGGTTGCCAGCGGCGATCACGCCGCGTATCTGCTGGCGGTTATGGGGATCGTTGAGAAAGCGGATCGCCTGGCGGGGTACCGCGCCCGCCGTGCCGCCGCCGCCGTAGCTGGGGACAATAAGAATGTAGGGCTTGTCTACCTGGATGCGCTGGCGCTCGTTCAGCGGAATGCGCACCGCGGGCAGCCCCAGACGCTGGACGAACCGGTGCGTATTTTCGGAACTGCTGGAGAAGTAGACGATCAGGCTCATGCGCTGGCTACCGGTTGAGGACGCAGACGGTTGATCATATCCGGGCGGAAGCCGGACCACTGGGTGTCGCCAGCCATCACCACCGGCAGCTGGCGAAAACCCTGCTCGCGCAGCATATCGGCGGCATCCGGGTGATGCTCGACATTCACCATCTCGAAGGTCACGCCACGGCTTTCCATGGCGCGTTTGGTGGCGTGGCACTGAACGCAGTCATCTTTAGTGTAAATAGTAATGCGCATGATTCGTATTTCCATTTATGATAACAGAACGGCGCAAAAAGGCGTGACGTTCGGTATCGGTTAACTGTTCAGGAAATACTAGATGTAGTTGTCAGAAAGTTCAACCACGCAATATATAGCGTTTTTCGATAAGGGTGTGCCCTCGCGTGTGGATCCCGCGAGGGTGGGGGCGTTTGCGCTGAAATTACTGACGCATGCTGACGGCCAGGCGGTTGAAGGCGTTCATCAGGCTGATGGCGAAAGTCAAATCGCTGATCTGGCGCGGGCTGAAATGGTCCTGCAGCGGCAGGTAAACGTCATCTTCCGCATGGCTGGTGGCGATATCGGTCACGGATTCCGCCCACGCCAGCGCCGCCTGTTCCGCGGGGCTGAAATGCGCGCTGACTCGCCAGCCTGCCAGCGCATCCAGCTTATTCTGCGCCACGCCGGAGTGACGCAGCGCCTTGCTGTGCATTTCCAGGCAGAAGGCACAGCCGTTTATCTGTGACACCCGCAGGTACACCAGCTCCACCAGGGTGCTGTCCAGTTCGCTTTTATCCAGCGCCATCTTGGCTTGTAGCAGACCGTTGTAGACTTCCGGACTCAGTTGATTGTAGGGCTGACGTAGTTGGCTCATGGTGTTTTCCTCTATTAAGAACCGCTGCAAAATAGCACTATAATGGACTGCAAAAGATAGCCATATTGTAATCAAAAAAGCAGACCATAATGGACGTCAAAAAAGTACCGCACTATCAGCGTATTGCCCGCCAGCTCAAATCGGCGATAGAACGTGGCGAGCTTGCGCCCGGCAGCCGCCTGCCCGCCAGCCGGGTGTATGCCCAGGCGTTGGGGGTCTCCCGGGCCACCGTGGAGAATGCCTGGGGCGAGCTGGTGGCTCAGGGCTGGCTCGAGCGACGCGGGCAGGCCGGGACGTTCGTCAGCGACAGGCTAAGTCCGCAGCAGCAAGCCCCGACTCGTGTGCCGCTCAGCAGTGAACCGACGGCGCCGCAGCCGTTTCAGATGGGGCTGCCGGCGCTGGATCTTTTTCCTCGCGGCCTGTGGGCGCGGGTCATGGGACGACGGCTGCGTACCCAAACGCGGTTTGATTTGGCACCGGGCGATCCGTGCGGGGAGGCGATCCTCCGCCGCGCGATCGCCGATTATTTGCGGCTTTCCCGCAGTATTGAATGCCTGCCTGAACAGGTGCTGGTGACCGGCAGCTATGCCGCCTCGATGTTGCTGATCCTCCGCACTCTGGCGCAACCCGGCCAGCATATGTGGATGGAAGACCCCGGTTTTCCATTGATTCGACCGGTGATTACCCGCAACGGAGTGGTTATCGACCCGGTGGCGGTCGATGACGAAGGGATGGATGTGACGCAGGCGCAGCGCGACTACCCGGAGGCCCATTTCGCGCTGCTGACGCCGGCACATCAAAGCCCGCTGGGCGTGGCGTTGTCGCTGAGCCGACGCCGGCAGCTGCTGGCCTGGGCGGCGCAGCGCGATGCCTGGATTATCGAAGATGATTACGATAGTGAATTTCGCTACCAGGGGAAGCCGTTGCCGCCCCTGAAAAGCCTCGATGCGCCGCAGCGGGTGATTTACGCCGGTACCTTCAGCAAATCGCTGTTCCCGGCGCTGCATGCCGCCTGGCTGGTGGTGCCGCTGCCTCAGGTGGCGGCTTTCCGCCAGCAGGCGCAGATGTTGAGCTGTAGCGTACCAACGTTGTGGCAGCAGACGCTGGCTGATTTTATCCTTGAAGGCCATTTCTGGCGGCACCTGAAGAAGATGCGCGCCAGCTACGCCCAGCGTCGGCAGTGGCTGGAGTTGGCGCTGCAACAGCAAGGGTTTGGTGTGGTGCCGCAGCTGGGAGGGATTCAACTGGTGATAACGGTAAGCGGTGACGATAGGGCGCTGGCACGCAAAGCGCAGCAGGCCGGGCTGGCCGCCCAGGCGTTAAGCGACTGGCGGATGCAAAGCCTTGGTGCGGGAGGGCTGTTGGTGAGTTTTACGAATGTGACGTCGATGGAGATGGCGACGGAGGTGGTGCGGCGGCTCAGGCAGGCGCTGTCTTCTTCTTAGGGGGAACGCTGGTCATTGAGGTTCAGGAGGATTCGGGGAAACGGTGGTTTGCACGAAAGGGGTTATTGCGTGAGCTCCGTGGACAATTCTGTTCGCTTTCGTGGAATGTTCCGTTCACGGTGAATCCGGTACTTATCTCAGACCCGCAGCGGGTGAACGGCATGGGGGGCGTTTCGCTCGCCCCCCATGACCCCCGGCATTGCGCTGAAAACGGCCGCTACGCGGTATGCTCCACTCCGGCTTCATCTGGAGGACCGGGCCGGACTCGACATCCCTGTCTCGACCTGCCCTCTGACGGCCATCCAGGCCGTCAGTCCTGGATGTGCACCTGCGTTCCCGCCCGTTTTCTTGATGCGCCTTAACCCCCTCGCTGCCATCCCGAGGTTGTCCCGTCGCGATATCATGGCTGAAGGTTTTTTCAGCAACAAAAATGCAGGCATGGATATCGCGACATGCTGTAAGAAGGTTGGGGCGGCTAAAAACCTCTTTCATGCAAACCACCCTATAAAGACAATCATGCCCACATGCGATCGGACAACAAAAAGCCCCTGCGGACCAGAGGCTCGCAGGGGCAGACGCGTATTTGTTATCTTCATTTATCGTATATATTATCGACGCAAATTCAATAATACGCCAATAAATAACCCAACGGCGGCGGCAGCACCCACACTCTGCCAGGGTTTATCCCGCACGTAAGTATCGGCACAGCCGGCGGCATCGCGGGCTGCCTGTTGCACGCGATTATTACCGTTCAGGCGGGCGCGTGTCTCTTTCAGCAATGCCTGTGCTTTTTTCCGCGCAGCGTCTGCTTCATCTTTGGCATCGCTGCCCCATGATTTCAGCACTTCTTCCAGCGTATCCGCTAATTGGCTGACATCGCTATGAATATCCTCAGCGCTTTCATCGATATTGTTGCGGTTTGCTCGGTTCGCCATTGCGTTCTCCCTTAATTCCGTTGAGTGATTAAGTGTAGAACAAGATTTTGAATTATGCTGTTAGTGTTCGGTTTCTGGAATTTTCCGAAAGCGTTATCAATGCTGAATAAGGTAAGGTTCAATGTGCGGTAAAAGATAATGAGGAATGAGTATGTATTTAAGACCCGATGAGGTGGCGCGCGTTCTTGAAAAAGCCGGCTTCACCATGGATGCGGTAACCCAAAAAGCGTATGGCTATCGCCGCGGTGATAATTATGTCTATGTGAACCGCGAAGCGCGCATGGGACGTACTGCTTTAATTATTCACCCAGCGTTAAAAGAACGCAGTAATTCGCTGGCGGAGCCCGCGTCGGATATCAAAACCTGCGATCATTATGAGCAGTTCCCGTTGTATTTGGCCGGGGAGGTGCAGCAGCATTATGGTATTCCACACGGGTTCAGTTCGCGAATGGCGCTTGAGCGCTTTTTAAGTGGATTATTTGGCGAAGTGACGCCGAGCCTGTCTCATAGCTAACCGCAGAGCAGCAAGGGCGTGGGATGTATCCGGGAAGCGACTGACAGAGGTCAGTCGCTGAGACGTTGAACAGAAAAGATCAGGCCTTAATCTGTTGGTAAGCGCTGACGCGAAACAGGCGGCGGCAGTAATCGAGAAAGTAGCCGTAAACCGCCCCCATCATCATCGATACCGCAATGTTTGAACTCACTGCTGCCGCAATCTGATGCCAGTCCGCACCGACCGCAAATAAAATCGCGACATATACCGGCGACTGAAAGGTCACATACGCCACGACATCGGCAATATTCTTCATCCAGCCAGAAGGGCTGATATGACGTGCCAGGCGCATTGCGCGGTCACGATAAAAGCCATAGGGCACCGCAATAATAATGTTCACCGGAATGGCGACCAGTCGTGAGGAAAGCGACTGTTCAAAAGTCATTCCAGAGAGGAAAATCTCGATCATCATGTTTACAACGGTGCAGTACACCACCATCGCAAAGGTGTCTGCTACCGCATGACGCAAGCGGGACTGCGCAGAGAACATCGGGGTGCTCCTCGAAAATGAAGTCTGTTACGCCACAAAACGTGCTCATTTGCAGCGTTTTGGGTTGTGTAGTTTTGTGTGCGTAGATTATCTCTCTGCCTTAAAACTGGCAACTAGCTATAAATTTTTATTTCATGGCGTTTTGTCGATAAAATACTCTGTATGAGTTCCTTTTGTGAGCGTTGCGCTACTTTTGTCCTGGTTTTGTATTTTCTGTATTAATATCAAATGGTTGATTTTATGCTGGTGGAAGAGGGACGGCAGATGCGAGGAGGTGAACAGCCCGGATTGTGCTTGATGTCTCGTTTCAGTGTGATGACTGTCACTTTTGGAGTAATTCTCTCATTAATGCCGACATTAATGGCATGGTGTTCTGTTTGTTAATTGTGGTTTTCATTCCAATTAAAAGCATACTTATGCACTATTGGCCTGGCGCGCTATCTCCCGGTTGTCGTCGTGATGCTGATAACCTGCTGAGCCTCCAGATAATATATCTACTGGTGCTATCAGTGTGTCTTTTTTATTCTATTCAGCCAGGCGCCAGCATCAGCTTATTTTTAATTTACCAATAATTCCTGCCGTTTAAAATTGAATTGAGAGAGAGTCTTTGGAATATATTTAATGGAAGGGATTAAAGGTGGTAATAAATAGCCTGATATATTAAAGTGTCGCGGTAGTATTGTCTTATTTAAAATTTAGGATTGTTTGGTAATTTATGTCTTTAATGTTACAGAAATTGAATAATATCCGTTCGCTGCGGGCAATGTCGCGTGAATTCTCCATTGACGTGCTTGAAGAAATGCTGGAAAAACTCAGGGTCGTCACTGAAGAAAAACGGGCAGAGCAGCAGGCTGCCAGCGAGCAACACGCTGAATACCAGGAAAAAGTACAGACCTGGCTGGAGCTGATGATCGCCGACGGTATTACTCCTGACGAGCTGGTCACACTGGATAGCGCTCCCCAGCAAAGCAGTAAAAAACGTCAGCCGCGTCCAGAGAAATATCGTTTTACCGACGTCAATGGCGAACAGAAAACATGGACAGGCCAGGGCCGCATGCCGAAGCCGATTGCCAACGCCATCGCCGCAGGTGAAACCCTGGAAAGTTTTCTGATCTAATCGTTATGGCTTACGACGTTCGATCGGCGATAAACGCGGGTGGAATGAGATCGGATCAAACAGAAATAACGGTGGGATGACCCACCGTTATTATTAACAAACGCCAAAATCACCGTCTTCGGTATAAGGCGAAACGTCAGCAGGCTTCAGCGTATATTGTTCGCCCTGCTCGTTACTGGCCTGTACGGCAACGATATGCTCTTCGCTGACGGCTACAATTTTCAGTTTTGGCCCGCCCATGCGTGGCTGTACCAGATCACCTACTGAATACATCGCTTTCTCCTCATCTGTCGATCAATATTGTTATTGTTGCTCAGGTTCACTGCGCACGCCGGTTCCATGGCATCACTGCCAGCAGACGCGCCATCCCGCAAAAACCGGTGAGGCCGGCCAGAGTCAGCCCGGCCCCGACGAATGCGCTGAGCAGGAAAAATCCGCTACTCACGCTATATCCTAGCACTACCCCCAACAAAATGAGTCCGCCAGCGGCGATTTGCACCTGGCGCATCAGCGGCAGAGGCTGCGTTTTGTCTTCTTTGACCGGCAGACCTGCCGCTTTCCACGCCTGAATACCGCCGCTCATCAGCTTCACCTGGGCGGGAGCCGCGGCGGCGGCCAGACGAATGGCGTTATTTTGTGTCCGCGAGCCCGCCTGACAATGGAAGATCACCGTGTCGTCTGCCGTGGTACGCAGCGTGGCGCCATTGTTGAGCGTGGCCAGCGGCACCAGTTCGGCATCAGGAATATGCTCGCGGGCATATTCATCGGCATCGCGAATATCGATTAATCTGGCGCCTTGTGCAATCTGTGCCCGGACGTCTTCGGGGGAAAGGGTGGCGATAGTCATGGCAGCTCCTTAAGGGCAATAGAGGGTCTTCAGCGTGGAGATAATTTGCTGAACCGCAGGATGAGTGATGAAGTAATGGATACGCTGTGCCTCGCGTTCGCAGCCGATGAGACCCTCTTCACGCATACGTGCCAGATGTTGAGAAGTGGCTGAAGGACTCAGGCCGGTGATGCGGGCCAGTTCGCCGGCGCTGGCCCGCGTCGTTTCGCATAGCATGCAGAGGATCAACAGCCGCTTGGGGTGGCTCATGGCTTTGAGCAGAGCGGCTGCCTCTCCGGCGGCTGACTGTAACTGATCGGGTGTCGTCATTTATTTTAGCTTTTTCTAAATTTAGGTAATTCTAAAATAAAGTCGCGCACTATGCCAGTGAGCGTGTGTGGTCACGAGACTATTGCGCTAAAAAGCTCGCTGATGGAGTTAAGCGTAACTTAAGAGAGAGTGGCGATAATGACAGTAATATGACCGTTATGGACTCTCACAATGAACCTACTGGAAACTGTTAATCAAAGCGTTTTTCTGGCATTGAATGCGCAGCCAGGGACATCGGAAACGCTGCTGAAGCTGGCAAGTCTGTGTGCCAGCGGCGTCATCGTTAGCGTTCCGGTTATTCTGCTTGGCCTCTGGTTTTTAGGGGGGCGCCAGGGCCACCGGCAAGCCTTGTTTTGTACCTTGAGTATCCTGATAGCGCTGGTGCTGGGCTCTCTTTGTGGTTCACTGTGGTTCCACCCTCGGCCATTTATGATCCCTTTGGGTCATACCTGGATAAGCCATCCGGCGGATAATGGCTTCCCGAGCGATCATGGTCTGGTGATGTTCAGCATGGCTTTTGCGCTGCTCTCCTTGGGGCAGCGCCGGATGGGCGTGTGTGTCTTGATCGCTTCACTGTCCGTAGCCTGGGCCCGTATCTTCCTCGGAGTCCATTTCCCTCTGGATATGGTGGGTGCCGCGTTGGTTTCCGGCATGGCTATCGTGGTGACAAAAAGAGTCTGGCAGGCGTGTGGGCCCGCCATGGTGAGGATATGCGAAGCCGTCAGTAAGCGGATCTTTTCCTGGCTTCCAGCATGTTTTACTCCGTAATCGCGCGACGCGATACGTTGCCTTCGCAGGTTAAGTTTGTCCGCGCCGTGCCGCGCGGCGATAGAGCGTGCTGCGGGCAACCCCCAGCGCCTGCGCTGCTTTACTGACGTTACCGTTGAAGGTGTTCAGCGTCTGAGCAATCAACTGGGCATCGTGCTGCTGTAACCCACGTGATGGCTGCGTCGGTGGCGTCTGGTATTCGGTGGGCAGATCGTCCACCGTCAGTTCATCCCCCTCGTCAGCCAGCGCCAGCAGCACCTTCATCAGGCTCTGCAACTGGCGGACGTTACCCGGCCATGGGAGGCTTGCCAGATGTGTCAGTAGCCCAGGCGAGAGCTGAACATGGCGCGAGGTGGCGCCGAGGTCGTGCCAGAGCTGCTGAATAAAGGCCGGCAGCGTCGTCCATTCGCGCAAAGGGGGAATGGTGAGGGCAAATTCGCGCAGGCGATACAGCAGGTCCTCGCGGAAGGTCCCCTCGGTTACGTGTTGCGCCAGGTTGCGGTGGGTGGCGCAAATCACCGCAAAGCTGACCGCCGCGCTACGGCTGGCACCGAGCGGAGTCACCTCTTTTTCTTGCAACACCCGCAGCAGGCGCGTCTGGAGCAGCATCGGCATATCGCCAATTTCATCAAGGAACAGCACCCCGCCGTCGGCCTCGCGGATTTTACCGATATAGCCGTTTTTACTGGCCCCGGTAAAAGCTCCCGGCTGGTAGCCAAACAGCTCGGATTCAATCAGCGATTCGGGAATGGCAGCGCAGTTGATGGCGACGAATTTGCCGTTTCGCCAGCGGCTGTGCTGGTGCAGCGCCCGGCTGACGAACTCTTTCCCGCATCCTGTTTCTCCTTCAATGCAGAGCGCAATGCCGGCATTCAGCAGACGTAACAGTTTTTCCCCTTCCTGCGGACTGGTGAAGGGCAGACGGAGGGGCTCGGGCTCAGGTGCCGGAGTCGGGGCCACCACCGCCACGCTACTGCGAGCCGGGGCGCGTAAACGGTAATAGCAGGTGTGCTGCTGTAGGGTGACCGGCAACGGGATACTCACGGCGGTTTGCGTCAGCTGCGGGAACAGCTGCTGGAAGGTGACCTGGCCGAACTGCTCAGGATCGAGACCCAGATCGCGCATCGCCAGGCGGTTGCCGGCGGTCAGCACGTTATCGGAAAAGACCAGCAACAGCTCTTCGACACTGTCGAGCTTATGGGGATCTGCATGCAGGCTCATCAGCCACTGCTGAGGGTGCAGGCTCTGCTTAACCCACAGGTACTCAATCTGTTTGGCCGCCGCTTTCACCCACGCGAGGGTATGCGGATGCGGCACCTGCGCCGGGCCGGAAATATCCAGCACTCCGGCTATTTTTCCGTCAGGGCTCTGCACCGGCATGGCGGCGCAATAGAGGTCCTGGTTGCTGGTGAGAAAGTGCTGGCGACCCTCGATTTCACAACTGTCGTCGATGGCCAGCGCGGTGCCGATAGCATTGGTCCCGCGACCGCTTTCACTCCACAGGTTTCCCGGCGCGAGGGCGAAGCTCTGCGCTTTCTCCATGGCGTGCAGGTTGCCGAAGGTTTGCAGCACCAGGCCGCTGGCATCAGAGAGGATCACCACCGACTGCAGGTCAGCCACTTTACGCGACAGCGTGTTAACCACCGGCTGTGTGAGCTGCTGTAGCCGGGTATGGCTGGCCAGCACATCCGCCAGTTCGTTGGAGCGCAGGCGCGGAAAATCATCCGTCGTCGGTTCCAGACCATACTGCTGGCTACGATACCAGGAATCGCTGAGCAACGGGTTGGTTTTCGCCTCGGGGTCGAGGGTAAACGAATTGCCTTGCACGGAGCACCTCATGGCCGCTTAAGTGATGTTGCAATATTGTAGCTTTATGGTTTCTTGTGTGTTGCGATTTGCGACACAGAAGCAAACATCAGTGCGACACCCGCGGAAGATATTTATGTAACGCAATGAATAAATTAATGATTTTATCGTCATAAAACTCTGGCATAACCCCTGCATTACTCCTTATGCAGCAGGCAACAGCACAAAACCAATACGCCGCTGCGCCTCAACCCTACAGAAGGAGATTGCAATGCGTTATGCACATCCTGGCAAGCCGGGCGCCTTAGTGTCATTAAAGTCCGCTTACGGTAACTATATAGACGGCAAATTTGTCGAGCCGATCGGTGGTGAATTCTTTATGAATACCTCGCCGGTGGACGGGAGCGACATTGCACAATTCCCCCGCTCGGATGCCAAAGATATCGACTTTGCGCTCGATGCCGCGCACCGCGCCGCAGAAGCCTGGGGTAAAACATCGGTCCAGCAGCGTTCAAATCTGCTGCTGCAGGTAGCTGACCGCATCCAGGAAAACCTCGAGTATCTGGCGATTGCCGAGAGCTGGGACAACGGTAAACCGGTGCGTGAAACGCTCAATGCCGATTTACCGCTGGCGGTCGACCATTTCCGCTATTTTGCTGGCTGCCTGCGCGCGCAGGAGGGGAGCACCGCGGAGATCGATGAAACGACCGTGGCCTACCATTTCCATGAGCCACTGGGGGTGGTCGGGCAAATTATTCCGTGGAACTTCCCGTTGCTGATGGCGGCATGGAAGCTGGCGCCGGCGCTGGCGGCCGGTAACTGCGTGGTACTCAAGCCGGCAGAGCAAACGCCGCTGAGCATCACTCTGTTGATGGAGCTGATTGGCGATATCTTCCCGGCGGGCGTGTTGAACGTGGTGCAGGGCTTCGGTAAAGAAGCCGGTGAAGCGCTGGCGACCAGCAAGCGCATTGCCAAAATTGCCTTTACCGGCTCCACCCCGGTCGGGCGGCATATTCTGGCCTGCGCGGCGGAGAATATTATTCCTTGCACCGTTGAGCTGGGCGGTAAGTCGCCGAATATCTACTTCGCCGACGTGATGGATGGCGAAGAAGAGTTTATTGAGAAGGCGGTGGAAGGGCTGGTTCTCGGCTTCTTTAACCAGGGCGAAGTCTGTACCTGTCCGTCGCGGGCGCTGATCCATGAATCGATCTATGAACCGTTTATGGAGCGGGTGATGGCCAAAGTGGCGCAGATCCGTCGCGGCGACCCCTTTGACACCGATACGATGATCGGCGCACAGGCGTCACGTCAGCAGTTCGATAAGATCCTGTCTTACATCAAGATTGCCCGTGAAGAAGGCGGCCAGATCCTGACCGGTGGCGAACGCGCCAGTATTGCCGCCGAGCTGGACAATGGCTATTACATTCAGCCAACCCTGATCAAGGGGCGCAATGAAATGCGCAGTTTCCAGGAAGAAATTTTTGGCCCGGTGATTGGCGTGACCACCTTTAAAGATGAAGCGGAAGCGCTGGCCATCGCTAACCAGACCCAGTTTGGTCTTGGCGCCGGCGTCTGGACCCGGGATACCAATCTGGCCTACCGAATGGGCCGTGGGATCAAGGCCGGTCGCGTCTGGACTAACTGCTATCACGTCTATCCGGCACATGCGGCGTTTGGCGGGTACAAGCAGTCAGGAGTGGGCCGCGAAACTCACAAAATGGCGCTTGATGCCTATCAGCAGACCAAAAACCTGCTGGTGAGCTACGGCACCGCGCCGTTAGGGCTGTTTTAATTGCATATTTTACCGCGCATTTCACTGTGAAATGTTCGAGACAACCCGTCACTGGCGTTTGCCGTGGCGGGTTTTTTTATGGTGCGCATGTACCATTATTTGTCATTCAGATCCCGGCTTAGGATTAATTACAATGAAATAACATTAGCAGCCGTGCGTGAAATTCATTCAATTAAAACTTTCATTTGAAATATGAAATGTCAGGATAGTTATAAGTGGTATTTATTAGTGCAATTATGGTTTCTAATGTGACAAATAAAAGGGGGTGACTGTAACTAAGAATATTCTTAAATCCTGAGTTGTCTCTTGCCACGTCACAGAAATAAAACGGCAAAACAGGGGCGGTTTTTGTTGAGGTTGTTAACTGGTGCGGTAATTTGTTGCGTGGCCCTGTTATGCTGTTGGGTTTTTTGGGTTCTAAAATTAACAATTTTGACGAGCTATATTAATTTTATTTCATTGGTAAAATAAAACATCATTTCATTAACATAACAAGATATTGCGTTTTATTTCTTGCAGGAATAACATTTCGTTTAATATTAAATGTGTTTTTCCTTTCCTGTTTTTACGGTTTATTTGTCGATGCTGATGCAATAAATCGAACAGGGTATATTGTCGACCATTTAATATCCTGCTGATGGAACGCGCATATTCTTAACATGGAGAAACGGAAAGCAGAGGTGCTCAAACATACTGTTTCTGAGCTTTATCTGTCATAAAGATCTGTTAGCAATGAGATAAAAAATGAAAACCAAGTTTTGTATTATGGCAACGATGGTTGGTGCTCTGGTATCCGGCGTTGTAATGGCAAGTCCCGCACAATCTGCACCTTCCGGCGTGACCGTTAATCCGGGTTCTGGCAGCGGTACGCAAGGTACGGGTGGTCAGGTCGAGTTCACCGGATCCATTACCGACACCTCCTGTAACATCGAGAGCACCAGCGCCAATCAGGTTGTTGACCTGGGCAAATGGGCGAGCAGCTTCTTTGCTGGCGCAGGCTCTGAAACCACCAAAACCGCCTTCCATATTAAAGTCAAAGATTGCCCGAGCTCGGTCACCAAAGTATCGGTGCTGTTCGATGGTACCCGGGATACCAACAACAGCGACCTGTTGGCGGTGAACGGCGGCGCACAGGGTGTGGCGATCAAACTGTACGAAGATGATAAATCCACGCCGATTAACCTTGGCACCGTCTCTCGCGACCAGAACGTGGTTGCCGGGACCAGCGGCGCCAGCACCGGTACGGCCGATCTGGAATTCTTCGCCGATTATATCTCCACCAGTGCGGTGAGCGCCGGTGCGGCAAACGGAACTGCTAACTTCAATATGGTGTACAACTAAGAAATCAATGAGCAGGAATACCTGCTCATTTTCTTTTTGTATTTTGGATGTGTCTTGTGTTTTACGGTTGTATTTAAACCGTTATTTGATGATTGTGATGATGAAATATACTCTGGCTGGCATCACTGCTGCTTTTATTCTGTTGGTCGCTACCACGGCTCAGGCCGGTATTGTGATGGGGGGGACGCGGGTTATTTATCCTGAAGGAAAGCGCGAAGCCTCTCTGTCCGTGACGAATGCCGATACTCATTCACCTTATCTGGTGCAGTCGTGGGTGGAGAACTATACGGAAAAAGATACCAGCCCGGTGCCTTTTATTGTTACACCGCCGTTGTTTCGTCTCGACCCTGAACAAGAAAACGTATTGCGAATTAATTTCATTGGCAAAGCGCTGCCCCGCGATCGCGAATCCGTGTTTTGGTTAAATGTGAAAAGTATTTCCCCGACGCAGCAAGGGGACACCAATAAATTACAGGTCAATATTAAGTCGAAATTTAAGATTTTCTATCGGCCGAATGGTCTGGCGGGCGATCCGAGCAAAGCCTGGCAGTCATTGATTTTTAAGGTGATCGGTAACCGACTGGTTGCGCAGAACCCGACGCCATATTTTGTCTCCTTTTTTACGATTTCGGTGGGCGGAAAAACGGTCGAAGAACCGGGAATGATCGCTCCGTTAGCCAGCAAAACGTGGCCGGTAAGCGGTTCCGGAGTAGTGAAATGGCGCGCCATAAATGATTTTGGCGGGATTACGGATTATGCCCAGCAGTAATTTTTGCGCTTAGCATCGCCAGGTCAGCTATTGTGAAAAAAAGATCCCCAGTTATCGTTCACAGCAATGCTGTGAAAGCGTCCCCTTATGGGGATGCCCGGCTGCTCGCCAGTATGCCACCCCTGTTGTGTTTGTTGTGCCACAGCGCCGCGGTATGGGCCGATGATTATTTCGACCCCGCGGCCCTTGAGTTTGCCAATCCGCAGCAAAAAATGGCGGACTTACACTATTTCGCCAAATCCGGCGGGCAGCAGCCCGGCACTTATCCGGTGAGCATCTGGGTCAACAATCAGGAAATCGGCCAGGGGTCGGTCATTTTTGTCGAAGACCACGGGGCATTACAACCGGTATTGACCCCGGCGCAGCTGGTCGATTTTGGGGTGAACGTCAGCGCGTTCTCATCCTTTAACGCCTTGCATGACGGTGAGACCTTCACCCGGATTGAACACTACATTCCGAATGCCAGCAGCCAGTTTGATTTCGCCACCCAGCGACTGAATTTAAGCATTCCACAGGCGGCGATGAATACCCAGAGCCGTGGCTATGTCGACCCGTCACGTTGGGATGAAGGCGTACCGGCCGCGTTTGTTAACTATAACCTGACCGGAGCGCAGACCCGGCAGTCCGAAGAACAGAGCCGTTCCAGCTACCTGAATTTACGCAGCGGGGCTAATTTTGGCGCCTGGCGGCTGCGCAATATCTCCTCGATGCAGTATGACCAGCATTACCGTTGGCATTCGCAAAGTACCTATGTTCAACGCGATGTGGCCCCCCTTAAGAGCCTGCTGCGCATTGGCGATACCTTCACGACCGGCGAAGTTTTCGATAGCGTGCCGTTTCGTGGCGTGCAGTTGATGTCCGATGACGAAATGCTACCGGACAGCCAGCGCGGCTTTGCGCCGGTGATCCGCGGCATGGCCCACAGTAATGCCAAAGTGACGGTGCTGCAGCATGGTTACGTGATCTACGAAACCTTCGTCTCGCCGGGGGCCTTTGCGATTAAAGACCTCTATCCGACGGCACAAAGCGGCGACCTTGAAGTGCAGGTGAAGGAGAGCGACGGTTCGGTGCGCTCGTTCACCCAACCCTATTCCGCGGTGCCGTTTATGCTGCGTGAAGGTCGGGCTAAATTCAGCCTCAGCGGCGGGCGCTATCACTCCGACCAGAACGACGTCCGGTCACCGGAGTTTATTCAGGGCACGTTATTCTATGGGCTGCCCGCATCGGTCACCCTGTACGGCGGCACGCAGTTGGCGCAGGATTATCAGGCCTGGGCGATGGGTATCGGGCGCGGCTTTGGCGAGCTGGGATCGCTCGGCGGTGACCTGACCTGGGCCAACACCGCCACCCCGTCGGATAAACATTTTACCGGCCATTCGTTCCGCGTGCAGTATCAGAAGGATTTTGCCCGGACCGGAACCTCATTCAGCCTCGCCAGCTATCGTTACTCTTCGAGCGGCTATTACGACTTCAGTGAAGCGAATGCGCTCGAAAGCCAGAGCCAGATGGTCGATAACAAACGCAGCCGGGAAGAGCTCTCAATTGCTCAGTCCTTTGGCGCGGCCAGCAGCCTGGCGGTGTCTGCCTACTCGCAAGATTACTGGCACAGCAACAGCCGCGATGAAACGATACATCTCGGTTTCTATAGCGCCTGGAAAGGTATCTCCTGGGGCGTCGGCTACTACTACACCCAATCCTCCGACCGGGAGCGCGCGGACCGCTCCTGGTCATTGAATCTCAATATTCCGCTCAGCGGCTGGCTGGCGGAAAGCTCGGTGAGCTACAGCACCACTTCCGACAACAATGGCCACTCCTCACAGCAGGTCTCGATGTACGGCGTAATGCCGCACAGTTCGAACCTCTATTACTCGGTGCAGCAAGGCTACGCCAACGCCGGGCAGGGGAGTAACAGCAGCGCCGCGTTGGATTACCACGGCGGCTACGGCAGCGCCCAGTTGGGCTACCGCCATGACAGTGAGAGCAATCAGCTGACATGGGGTGCTTCCGGTTCCATCGTGGCGCACCCCCATGGCGTCACGTTGGGGCAACCCGTCGGCGACAGCTTTGCCATTGTGCGGGCACCTGGGGCGGCGGATGTGGCGATTCAGAACGGCAGTAATGTTCACACCGACGCACGGGGTTACGCAGTCGTGCCGACGTTAACGGTCTATCGCAAAAACACCATCACCCTGGATACCGAATCGATGACCAACGATACCGATGTCGATCTGCAGGGACAGACGGTGATCCCCGGCGGTGGCGCGGTGGTGATGGCGAACTACCAGACCCACATTGGCAATCGCGTGCTGTTCACCCTGCGCAATCATGAGGGGGCGATTCCGTTTGGCGCCAGCGCTCAGCTGCGTCAGGAAGAGGACGAGACGGGATCAGCGCCGCAGGGGATGGTCGCCGATAGCGGTCAGGTGTATCTCAGTGGTATCCCGGATGAAGGCACGCTTGACGTGCGCTGGACCCAGAATAACCTCTCGCGGAGATGCGCTGTGCATTTCCATCTTTCCAGTCAGCAACAGCAGAACAACGTCAAAACCTTCAGCGGTTTTTGCCAGTGAGTAGAGGAGTAGCAGCCATGCGTCGCGGCTTTAGAATAATGCAGTTGGTGTTCCTGCTGATGGCAGGGATTTACAGCCACTATGGCTGGAGTGAAAGCTGCAGCGGCAGCGTCGGACAGATGACGATTAACGTGCCGAATATTCGCTATCTGCCTACGCTGCCCGTCAACACGCAGATGACCAACGCCATGGCCGATAACGGTAGCGGTATTCATTTTGTCTGCGATCTGCAACTGCCCACCGCGGTCTGGAAACAGATTGTCTACCGGCAAAACAGCACCGGAACGCCGCTGGTGATTAACGGCCAGCATGTTTATCCCTCGGCCCTTAGTGGTATCGGTTATTCGCTGGGATTTCAGTGCAGCGGCGGCCCGGTACGCTACATTGATGGCAGTCATGCGCCTGCCGGCAGCGAGTCCATGACGGTATGCGATAGTTCGCAATTGTCGGCGTTGCTGAGCCAGCGAGAAACCGTGGTCAAAGCCTATATTACCTTTTACAAAACCGGCGACGTGGCGCTGGTGAGCGGCAACCATGCCAGCGTTCCGGCGCAGCCGCAGGTCGGTAATTTAACGATCGAGAAGCAGGACGTCAGCGGTGGGGCCCACACCGCCAGCGCGCCGGTGAGTATCGACCTCGGGGCGCTCAACGTTGACATTGGTGCCAGCGGCAGCTGTCAGGTGACCCGCCCGACCATCAACGTAAATCTGGGGACCGTCAATAAAGCGGCGTTCAAAGGCCAGACGACAACCGCCGGGACGGCGCAGACCTTCAGTATTCCGGTCTATTGCACCACCCCGACCGATATCCGGATTGGCTTTTTTGGCATCACCGCCGACCCCAGTCTTAGCGATACCCTGGCGCTGGCAAAAGTTGACGGGGCCGCCAGCGGCGTCGGCATCAAACTGAGCTACGGCAATAATCCGGCACCGGCACCCTCTGCCGGGACCGCGGTAAAAATCAATGAAGCCAGCAACCTGCCGGTGCTAAAACATATGCCTGCCAGCAATGCCGCCAGCGCGGAGAACATCAATTACACCGCCCAGTACGTGCAAACCAGCACTGTGGTGACTCCCGGACGGGCGAACGGCCAGGTCACTTTCGCCATCGAATATAACTAATCTGACGCGCCGTGCAGGGACGGCGCTTCCGGTTGTGCAGCATAAAAATAAAACATACCATTAACAAATCATCAGGGTTGCCCCCCGGCAATCACCTCATAAAACGCGGTCTAATAACGCGGAAAAGTACCCTAACTAACACATTGATAAGGATGATGGTATGAACCTTAAGGTCTGTCTTGCCTGTGTACTGGTGAGTGTTGCCGGTAGCAGTCAGGCGCGCGATATGTCGACGATCCAACACAGCGGTGAGCTGAAAGTCGGCGTACCGGGAGATTACGCTCCGTTGGCATTTCACAACGAGGCGGGTGAACTTCGCGGATACGACGTCGATATGGCGAAGGATCTCGGTCAGAAACTGGGGCTAAAGGTCACCTTTGTGCTGACCAGCTGGCCAACGCTCTCCAGTGACCTGAAAGCCGATAAATTTGATATTGCGATGGGCGGCGTGACCGAGACCCCGGAGCGGGCGAAGGATTTTGCGCTTAGTCATCCGGTGGTGGCGAACGGCAAAATTGCCCTGGCAAACTGTATCGCGGCTCCGGCGCTCGGCAGCCTGGAGAAGATAGACCAGCCGACGGTCAAAGTGATTGTGAATCCGGGCGGCACCAACCAGAGCTATGTCGATGCGCATATCAAACACGCGCAGATCATCAGAGTCAAAAATAACGTCGATAACCTGGAGGCGCTGCGCCAGAAAACCGCCGATATGATGGTCACCGACCTGATTGAAGGGTTTTATTACCAGAGTAAAGAGCCCGGCGTCTTTTGTGTTGCCACCGATAAGCCGTTCCCGGGTACCGCCAGCTTTAAAGTCTATATGATGAATAAAGATAATCAGCCGCTGCTGGAAAAGGTCAATCAGTGGCTGGACCGCCAGGATAAAAATATCCTCAAGCAAAAATGGAAGATCCACGAGTAGCGCTCAGCGCTGCGCGCCTTGCCTGAGGGCCTGGCGCTAACGTTTCCGCGCCTTGATCTCGGCGCGGACGTTGTCCCGTATCGCGCGGATTAACGTCTCTTTGCTGCGGCCGCGGCGAAAAATCAGCGAAAAGGGCGCCTGGTAGCCGTACTCCGTTGGCAGCAGGGCGCGCAGACGTTGCGATTGCACCCACGGCAAGGCGTAGTGCTCCGGTAAATAGCCGACGTATTTCCCGGACAGAATCAGCATCAGTTGGGCTTCCATGCTTTCCGCACTCGCAACGCTCTGTTTAAAGCCTTTACGCCCCAAATCGCTGCTGCTCCAGTAGCTACGGGTCACCATCCGCATCTGTGAAATTAACGCTTCAGTTGGATGTTTCACCGTAAATAGCGGGTGGTTGTCGGCGCAGTAGAGCCAGTTTTGCTCGCGATAGAGCGGGTGAGAGACCACGCTGTTAGCCTGAATCGAGAAGGTACCGATCGCCAGATCCAGCTCGTTATTCAATACCCCTTGCAGCAGGGCGTTCGGGCTTCTGACCTGCAGGTTGATATGCACCAGCGGGTAGCGTTCGCTGAAGCTGGCGATAATCTTGCTCATCGGCAGCATCGGGTCGGTGATCGTTGAATCAATCACCCCAAGATTAAAAATCCCGCTCTGGTCGCCGCGCAGCATGGCGGTGCTGCGCTCGAAATGCTCCATCGAATCGATCAGCTCAATGCTTTGCTGCAGTACGGTTTCGCCTTTTTCGGTCAGCGAAAAACCACCTCTTCCCCGGCGGCACAGGGTGATACCAAGCTTCTCTTCAAGCTCGCTCATATAGTTGCTGATGGCGGAGACCGTCAGGTTAAGCTCCTGCTGCGCATTGGCGTAGCCCTGATATTTTGCCACCGTAATAAAAACCTGCAGCAGGCGCAGATTCGGAAATTTACCAACTGACATAAGAGGATGCTCCGCTGTAAGCCCCGGGAATTGTTTTTATTTTTCTAAACTAATTTTTTAGCTTTGACTATTTTTTCTCAGCATCCCGTTGCGCAGTATCTCTGCATCGACCCGAAAAGCCATGGAGATACCGCAATGACATTCGTCCCTGAACAGGCCTATCCGCAACCGCAGGATGGCGACATCCCGCGTTTCAGCGGACTACCGACTTTTTTCCGTCTTCCCTTTGCGCCACAGGCTGCCGATCTGGATATCGCTGTTGTGGGCGTGCCGTGGGATGGGGGGACGACCAACCGCGCGGGTACCCGCCATGGGCCGCGCGAGCTACGTAATGCGTCGAGCCTGGTGCGCCGGGTTCATCCGGTCTCCCGCCGTTCCCCTTATGATTTTGCGCGGGTGGGCGATCTGGGCGACGTGCGCATTAACCCCATGGATGTGCAGGACAGCATGGCGCGCATTGAAGCCAGGTATCGCGACCTCGCCCAGCAGGGTGTTATGCCGTTAACGGCGGGAGGCGACCATCTCACCACCTTGCCCGTATTGCGGGCGCTGGGGCGGGATAAGCCGCTGGGGATGATCCATTTTGATGCTCACTCGGATACCAACGATAGCTACTTTGGTGGCGAGCGTTTTACCCACGGCACCCCGTTCCGTCGCGCCGTAGAAGAGGGTGTGCTCGACCCCCGGCGGACGGTGCAAATCGGCATTCGCGGCGCGCTGTTCTCTGAAGACGAACACTGCTGGGCGGAGGAAAACGGCATCACTATTTTCCGTATGGAACAGGTGAACGAGCTGGGTATCGACGCAGTCATGCAACGGGCGCGTGAGATCGTTGGCGATCGGCCGACCTACATTAGCTTCGATATTGACGTGCTGGATCCGGTTTATGCTCCCGGCACCGGGACTCCGGAAATTGGCGGTATGACCACGATCCAGGGACAGCGCTGCATTCGCCAGCTTGCCGGACTGAACCTGATCGGCGCGGATCTTGTCGAGGTGTCGCCGCCGTTTGACCAGGGCAATCTCACCAGCCTGACCGGCGCGACCCTGATGTTTGAACTGCTGTGCCAGCTTGCCGATGCCCACCATCGGCGTATCGCTTCCTGAACGGAGTCCGACAGATGAAAAGACCTTTTGTATTACGTACTCTCGCCAGCGTGCTGCTGGCGTTGGGGCTGGCATCGTCGGCTCAGGCCGCGCAGACGTTGCTTGCGCCGGGAAAAATGAAAGTCGCCATGGAGGTGGCCTATCCGCCTTTTGAGTCCTGGCAGGATGACAAGATCGTCGGTTTTGATGCCGAGCTGGCGGCGCTGCTCAGCGAGAAAATGGGCCTGACGTTGCAGCTGGTGGACACTAAGTTCAGCAGTCTGATCCTCGGCCTGAACGGCGGACGTCAGGATGCGGTGATCTCCGCACTCTATATCACCCCGGAGCGTACTCGCCAGGCGGATGCGATCCCCTATGCCAATACCGGGGCCTATATCATGGTGCGCAGCGACAGCCACGTGACGCCGAAAACGGAAAACGATCTGTGTGGCTTAAGCGTCGGTCTTCAGCAGGGAACCTCATGGGTGAAAAAGCTGCAGGAGCTGTCGGCCGGGTATTGCCAGCAGCAGGGTAAAGGGGCTATCGAGATCAAAGAGTTCCCGACTTCGCCGGAAACCCTGCAGGCGCTGCTGTCCGGCAATATTCAGGCTCAGGTGGATATCGCCGGGGTGGTCAGTCTGTTTACCCAGCGTAGCAAAGGGCGTCTGAAGGTCAGCTCTCCGCAGACCATCTATCCGCAAACGCTGGGGATTTATGTTGGCAAGGGCAACCAGGCGCTGGCGCAGCAGTTCGCGACGGCGTTGCAAACGCTGCGCGACAATGGGGAGTACCAGGCGTTGTTGCAGAAGTATGCCGCCTACGGCATTACGGATGACAAGGCGAAGTAATAGAGGAATAACCCGCCCGACCGCGATGGTGCGGGCGGGCGTAACGCCGTCAGATAATATCGTCCACCACGCCGCCGTCAACGCGCAGCGCTGCACCGGAAGTGGCGGAAGCCTGGGTTGAACAGACGTAGACCACCATGTTTGCCACCTCTTCAACCGAGGCCGCTCGTTGGATCACCGAGCTGGGGCGATGGGTCATCACAAAATCTTTGGCGAGCTGATCCAGCGGCTGGCCGGTTCTCGCGACCTCTTCTTTTAACATCTCGGCGAAACCGTCGGAGATCGTCGGGCCGGGCAGCACGCTGTTAACCGTGACGCCGCTACCGGCAACGAATTTCGCCAGCCCGCGCGCCAGCGAGAGCTGGGCGGTTTTGGTGACGCCGTAATGGATCATGTCCGCCGGGATATTGCGTGCCGATTCGGAGGAGATAAAGACCACCCGGCCCCAGCCTTTCTGGACCATCGCCGGCAGAAGGGCGCGCGACAGCCGCACGCCGGACATGACGTTGGTCTGCCAGTAGTTTTCCCAGGTGGCGTCATCGGTGGCGTAAAAATCCTGCGGTCCGTAAATTCCGGCGTTATTGACCAGAATATCCACGCCGGTGACGGCCTGTAGCAGCTGCGCGACTCCGTCGGCGCCGCTAAGGTCGGCCACCGCGGCACGCGGCCGGGCGCCAGGGACGTCATTTTGCAGACGGGCGATAGCTTCGCTGACGCTGCGCTCGCTACGCCCGTTAACGATAACCTCCGCGCCGCTGGCGGCCAGTCCTTTGGCAATCGCGAAGCCAATGCCGGCCGTTGAGGCGGTCACCAGCGCCACTTTCCCCGCTAGATCAATGTGCATAATGTTGGCCTTATGGTGGATGAAACAGACCCTTAAGCGTAGCAGTTGCTTATCATGCACACCGGGGATTGCTCTACAAAAATGTGTTAATACCCGCTCTGTTTATTGACCAGATTTTTCAGCGGCAGAGCGTGCTGCTGGCGCTGAATATTGTCCAGCAGCTGGCGGGCAATCACCTCAACCGGGGCGATGGAGGCCATATGCGGCGTGACCACCACCTGCGGATGGCTCCAGAGCGGGTCATCCTGGGGCAGCGGCTCGACCGGGAAGACATCCAGCACCGCCCCCGCCAGTTGACCGCTATCCAGCGCCTGCACCACATCGTTATTGACCATATGCTCGCCGCGTCCGCAGTTGATCAGCACCGCGCCTGGCGGAAGCTGGTCGAACAACGGCTGCGCAAGGATCCCGCGGGTCTGCTCGGTGAGCGGTAAAATATTGATTAACGCGTCCAGCTTGCCCAAAAAGGCCCCGGCCTGGGCCTCGCCGTGATAGCACTGGACGCCGGCGAGCTGCTTCTCGCTGCGCGCCCAGCCGGAAACGCGATAGCCGAGTTCGGCGAGATGGCTGGCGATGTATCCGCCGATCTCCCCCAGTCCCATCACCCCGACGTGAAAATCGGCGGCGGCGCGCTGAGGATCGATTTTCCAGACCCGCTGGCGTTGATGCGCCAGGGCGCGGTCAAAATGGCGCTGGAACCACAACACGCCCCACAGCGCATACTCGAACATCCCGTGGCGAAAATCTTCATCGACGACCCGGCATAATGGAACGTCGCTGGCGAAAACCGCCTCCGGGAGATGATCCACGCCTGCCGATGCGGCCTGGATTAATTGCAGGGCCGGCGAACGGGTCAGCAGGTTCGGGTCGGGGAACCAGCAGCTGGCATACTGCGCGTCGCTGGCGGCCGGATGATCGGGCAGCACCGCAGTCACTTCGGGGAAACGCTGCAACGCGTCGCAAATCTCGCGGGCATAGTTCTGGTCGTTGCAATCGACGACGATAGTCAGGTTTGGCATAGGCGTTAGTCTTTATAAGAAGTGTCGAGACGGTCGAGGCGGCGCAACCATGCCTGCCACACCTGTTGGCGCTCATGCTCCACGCCCATCAGCTGCTCGCAGGCGTGCTGGCTCAGGTGGGGCGGGATGGTGTGGATCGGGCTGAGCGGGGCCAGCTGCGCGGTTGCCATCTGAATTTCGCAGGCGCGGTTGAGGTAGTACATGATGTAAAACGCATCGGCAACGGTGCGCCCTACCGACAGTAGCCCGTGGCTCTGTAAGATCATGGCGATGTTATCCCCCAGCGAGCGCTGAATGCGCGCACGCTCGTCGAGGTCAAAGGCAACACCTTCATAGGGGTGATAGCCGACACGCTGATAAAACTCAGTGCTGATCTGGTTGAGCTGCAGTAAGCCATCCTGACAGGCGGCGACCGCCATTCCCGGCAGCGTATGGGTGTGGATGACGCAATGCGCATCTTCCCGTGCCATATGCACCGCGCTGTGGATGGTAAACCCGGCGGAGTTTGCCGGGGCGTGGCCTGCCACCACTTTCCCCAGCATATCGACGACGATCAGATTGCTGGCGGTCACCTCATCGAACATCATGCCGAACGGGTTAATCAGAAAGCGCGGTTCGCCGTCGCCGGGCAGGCGTACAGAAAAGTGGGTGTAGAGCGTATCTTCCCAGCCAAACAGCGCCGCAAGGCGGTAGGCGGCTGCCAGATCCTGGCGTAGTTCACGTTCAGTCGTCATTTATTGCACTCCCATAAATTCACGTATGCGGCCGAGCGCCGGGCCATCCGCGTTATCACGAATGCGCTGCGGGTGGACATCGCTGACTACGACGCCGTTTTCCATCATCACCACCCGGTCAGAAATCGATAATGCGAAGTCCATCTCATGGGTGACGATGAGCATCGTCATCCCTTCGCGGGCGAGGGACTGGATAACCTTCAGCACTTCGCCAACCAGTTCCGGATCCAGCGCCGAGGTGGGCTCGTCAAACAGCATGATGTCCGGTTTTAAGGCCAGCGCCCTGGCGATGGCGACGCGTTGTTGCTGGCCGCCGGAGAGCTGCCACGGGTATTTCTCGGCATGGGCCAGCAGCCCGACGCGGTCCAGCAAATAAAGGGCCTGCGCTTTGGCGACGTCGTGGTCAACCAGCTTGTGGTACAGCGGGGCGAGCATTACGTTGTCGAGCACCGTGCGATGGGGGAACAGGTTAAAGCTCTGGAACACCATGCCGATACGGCGCACGCCGGCGCGCATCTGCGGTTTATCGACGATTGCCGCCCCTTTGAGGTAGTCTTCGCCGTACAGCACGATCTCCCCGGCATCAATGCTTTCAAGGGCGTTGATGGTGCGGATAAGGGTGGTTTTACCGGAGCCGGATGGCCCGATGATGCTGATGACCTGGCCGTTTTCGACTTTCAGGTCGATGCCTTTCAGCACCTGATGCTGGCCCCAGGATTTTTCGATAGCCCGCAGGTCGAGCGCCGGCGGCGTGCCGCTGGTGGATTCGGCTTTGACGGTTTGCTGTGGTGCCTTCAGGGTACTGCGCAGGGCATCACACTCGGCGTCGTTGTAGGTTTGCGGACGCTTTTGCTGAATATCCAGCATGTTTTCCAGCGCCCGGAACAGCCAGGTAAAGAGAGTCACCACCATCACGTAGTAAACCGCGACCGCCAGCAGCGTCTCCATCACGAGGAAGTTCTGCGCATACAGCCGTTGGCCGGTGAGCAGCAGTTCCGGTAATGAAATGACCGACAGAATCGAGCTGAGCTTAATAATGGTGATGTATTCGTTAATCAGCGTGGGTAACGAAATCCGAAACGCCTGCGGAATAATAATTAAGCGTTGGATCCCGATAAAGCTGAAGCTTAATGCGTGACCGGCTTCGCCTTGCCCTTTGGCCACCGACAGTAAACCGCCGCGATGGATCTCCGCCATATAGGCCGCTTCGGTGACGGTCATTGACACCAATCCGGCAATAAACGGAATACCGAGCAACGGCTGGGTCACCGGGAAGAGCTGCGGCAGGTTATAGACAAATACCAGCAGCACCATTAACGGCACGCTGCGGAAAAACCAAATATAGAGTTCGACGGGAACCTTCAGCCAGCGCGGGCCGGAGAGCTTGGCGCAGGCTAAAAGAAAACCCAGTATCAGGCCAATAAACCAGGACAATGAACTGACGACCACCACCGTGACACACGCCTGCCAGAATGCCCCAACGCTAAATAATGAGAAAAAGTATCCCCAATCGAACTCCATACCGACTCCTGTTTCTTATGGTTTTATTGTATTAATCGATGCGTTCTAAATTGTATTTCTTGATGATGGCGTCATATTTGCCGTTGGCTTTTAAGGTGGCCAGCGCCGTTTTAATCGCGGTCACCAGTTCGCTATTGCCTTTGGCGACATAAATCCCCAGCGGTAATGGATACACCAGTCGCGTAGAGCTGATGGCCAGGCGGCCACGGCTTTTATCGACGATGATCTGCGCCGCCGGGGCGATTTCGACTTGCGCGCTGATATTTTTCGACAGCAGGGCCTGGGAGACTTCCGGTGAAGTCGGGAACTCCGAAATAGCGATCGCCGGTTTGCCGTTTTTCAGGCAGTACTCATCAGAGTGGGTTTTCAGGCTGGTCACCCACGAGGTTCCCTGCTGCAGGCCCACCTTCACGCCGCACAACTCATCTTCCGTCTTCGGCTGTACATCGCCGCCTTTGAGGGCAACGATCGCTGCGCCGGACAGGGCATACGGGATCGCATCGGCCTGTTTCAGGCGTTCCGGGGTGATATACATCCCGGAG
Source organism: Klebsiella sp. R390 (assembly GCF_051131745.1). Classification (NCBI taxonomy): domain Bacteria; kingdom Pseudomonadati; phylum Pseudomonadota; class Gammaproteobacteria; order Enterobacterales; family Enterobacteriaceae; genus Klebsiella; species Klebsiella sp. R390. The sequence continues at coordinate 3,862,133 of NZ_CP180445.1, forward strand.
ATCACCGCGTCGTACTTCTTACCAATGCCTAAAATCAGGCTGGTGAATTTGGTATCGATCAGCTGCGGTTTGGCTTTCAGCTGCTCGGCAATCAGCGCGGCAAAATCCGGATCGAGGCCAACGATGTTGTTGTTGCTGTCGTAAGATTCAAACGGCGGATAGGTGACCTCCATGCCCACTTTAAAGACGCCATTGGTCAGCAGCTCTGCGGCGTGGGTCAGCGGGGAAAAGCAGGCGGTGACGGCGATAGCTAAAGCCACACGGCGCGAGAACTTCTTAAGCGTTTTTTTCATCATTTATCCTCACGGGTTATTAACGGTTTTTTGCTGTGCTTGTTTTTTCAGGTGGCCAAAGGTGTTGGTGCCGCGGGCGCGCTCCGGCAATTGCAGCTCGCCTTTAGTGACTTTCTCGCGCAGGTAGCGATAGGTCTGCAGCGCCTGGCTCCACATATGTTCGCCGATGCTTAATTCCTGGTATTCGCCCGCTTCACCGGCGGCCAAAAAGGTCGGCAGCGGGCGGATGAGCGTGTGGTAATCACAGGCGAAAAACAGCGGGAAGGAGTAGCGTTCCTGCGGCACCTTGCGAACCCGGTGTGCTGTAGCAACAAATGTGCCAGCGCTCAGCACTTCCAGCATGTCGCCGATATTGATCACGAACGCCTCCTCTTCTGCGGCGTTCTTCTGCGGCGGCGCATCGATCCAGACGCTATCTTCATTCAGCACTTCAAGGCCCGGCTGGTCAGCGAGCAGCAGGGTGAAGCACTCGTAATCGGTGTGTGCACCAATACCGGGAACATCTTCGGCACTGGCATCAAAGGGATAGTGGATCAGGCGCAGCTTTGCCGGCGGGCAGGTGACCATCTCCTTGAAGTAGCCTTCCGGCAGGCCCAGCGCGAGGGCAAAGGCGTCAAACAGGCGATGGCCAAGGGCGAACACCGCCTCGTAGTAGGCCAGTACCCGGGATTGAAACTCCGCCAGTTCCGGCCACTCGTTGGCGCCAATCAGCGGCGTACCGGCCAGCACAAACGGATGGTCGGCGGCTGCCTGGAAACCAATATCAAAGGCCTCTTTATGGTCCGGTTTACCGGAACCGTAAATCTCTTCCCCTTCAGGCACATAGCCTTTGTGGCTGGCTGAACGGCCGATGTAGTACTGCATTTTTTGATCCATCGGCAGGGCGAACAGCTCTTTGGCCGCGCTGCGGACTCCGGCGATCAGTTCAGGGGCAATGCCGTGGCCGGTAATATAGAAAAAGCCGACTTCACGCGCCGCCTGGCCGATCGCATCGGCCACGCCCTGGCGCTCGGCAAGATCGTTGCTGAGAAGAGCGCTGATATTAATGGTCGGTAATTCAGTGAAAGAACTTTTTGCAACGCTCATCTCTAAAGCTCCTTGTCGGTGAGGGATAAAAAGTCGGCAAACTGCTGCTGTTGCCGGGTCGCCATCCACGCATTCAGCGACCACAGGTCGGCAATCGGGACGTTGGTGAACGGCAGATGATGCAGATAGCCATCGGGGCCAAACTCAGGGGTCAGCGTGGTGTACTGATAGCCGCGCTGGCGCTGCGAGTGCCAGATTTGCTGCCAGATACGCTGCTGGAAATCCAGCGCGGTGCGATATTCCGGCGCCGCCGGATGAGGCACCTGCGGTCCCTGGTCGTAACCGGCGCGCGCCTGGGTGTGGTGCACGCGGTCGATAAAGGCGCTGAAATCATCGCAAGGGTCATCCAGCAGGCGCTCGCTGACCACGATCCAGTGGCTGATGTCGGCGGTAAATCGCAGCTGCGGCAACTGGGCGATAATCTCGAGGGTCAGCCACGGGCTGTACAACGAGGTGGCGCGGTGGGTTTCAAAGCTGCAGGTCAGCTCGTACGCCGCTGCCAGCTCGTGGGCCTTGCCGAGAAAATCCACCTGCTGCGCCAGCGGCCAGCGGTCGTTGCCGGCCAGCAGATTGACGAAGCGCGGGTTCAGCGACTTTGCCTCATCAAAGCGGCTTTTTAAGCGCTCAAGATGCTGCTGCGGGGTCTCGGCCTGCACCGGGATCACGCTGCCGCCGCTGAAGACGATGGCAATGTACTCCAGCGCGGACTCGTGCAACTGTTGGGCCAGCGTCTGGCGCGCGTCGGTGGTCAGCGGGACGCGAGCCTCGATGCCGCAGCAACCGACCGCTTTCAGCTCGCTGAGCGTTTGTTGCCACGGGGTGGTGACGCCCCAGAGCGTGCGAAAAACCTTGAGTTGCATGGTCTGGATCCTTATGGGTATTTCACGCCGGGCAGCACGCAGAGCATTTCATACAGTAGGTTGGCTGCCAATTGGGAGGTGTTGCCGCTGACGTCGTAGGGCGGTGAGACTTCAACCAGGTCGCAGCCAATCAGGTTCAGGCCACGGCAGCCGCGGACGATTTCCAGCGCCTGAATGGAGGTCAGGCCGCCGACTTCCGGCGTCCCGGTGCCGGGCGCCCAGATGGGATCGAGGCTGTCGATATCAAAGCTCAGATAAACCGGACCATCGCCCATCTGCTCACGTACTTCGGCCATCAGCGGGGCCAGAGATTTGTGCCAGCACTGTTCCGCCTGTACCAGACGGAAACCCTGATCGACGCCCCACTGGAAGTCGCCGGCGGCGTAACCCTGGGCGCGTTGACCAATCTGCACCACCCGTTTGAGATCCAGCAGGCCCTCTTCCACCGCGCGGCGGAAGGTGGTGCCGTGGGCAATTTTTTCCCCGAACATCTCATCGTTGGTATCAGTATGGGCATCCACATGAATCAACCCGACCGGGCCGTGTTTCTTAGTCAGGGCGCGCAGAATCGGCAGGGTGATGGTGTGGTCGCCGCCGAGGGTCAGCGGGATCAGCGGGAAACTATTTAATCCCGTGTAGTAATCCTCGATAATCTGCACCGATTTCAGCAAGCTGTAGGTGTTGATCGGCACGTCACCGATATCGGCAACCGATAAGGATTCAAAAGGCGCCGCGCCGGTCGCCATGTTGTAGGGGCGAATCATCACTGATTCGGTACGGATATAGCGCGGCCCGTAGCGGGTGCCGGAGCGCTGGGAGGTACCGATATCCAGCGGGATGCCCACGAATGCCGCATCAAGTCCCTGTAAATCTTCAATAAATGGCAGGCGCATCATGGTTGCGCGGCCGCCAAAACGTGGCATCTCGTTGCCACCCTGTGGTTGATGAAAGACGTTATCCATTTCAGCTCCTGAATCTGATACACAAATGCTCGACAGGGAGATAGTGCGAAAGATGTGCTGGACTTTAAATCGTCTGCTGTAAATACTTAGTTCATTTATTGGTGAACTAAATATGCTTAACGACGGCAGTCTCAACATTCGACAGCTGCAGGTTTTTGAGGCGGTGGCCCGCCTTGAGAGCTACAGCCGGGCCCAGCAGGAGCTGGGGATTTCGGTATCAGCGATCAGCAACGCCATGTCTCAGCTGGAGACGCAGCTCGGGTTCAGCCTGTGCCAGCGCGGGCGCGGGGGCTTTGCGTTGACCGAGAAAGGTCAGCAGTTTTTACAGCAGGCGATTCGGGTGCTTAGCGAGCTGAACGAGCTGGAGCGCCAGTCGTCGCTGCTGAAGGGCGAACACAGCGGCACGATTTGTATCTCGACGCTGGACTCGATCGAAACCGAAACGGCGCTGTCGCTGCCGGTGGTGCTGCGCAGCTTCAGCGATAAGTTTCCTCATGTGCATATCAAGCTGATTATCCGTACCCCGGCGGAGCAGCTGAACGGCGTGCTGAATAACCATATTGATTTGGCGATCGGCAGCTATAACTCCCAGGTGCATAACATCATCAGCGAGCCGCTGTACCGCGAACAGCACTGGCTCTACTGCAGCGACCTGCACCCGATGTTCTTCAGTCGCCAGCTCGATAAAGATCAGATCAGCCAGTGCCCGTTGGTGACCCGCAGCTACTGGAATACCAGCGACCTGCGCCGCCGTGGCTTTAGTAAAGGCAGCGCCACCGTCGAAACCGTGGATGCCCAGCTGCTGCTGATCCTGTCGGGGAAATATATCGGCTATCTCCCCGAGCACTACGCCTGGCCGTGGATCAAAGAGAACCGGCTGCGGGTGCTGTTGCCTAACGAGTTTGGCTTCCAGTCGCCGTTCTCGGCGATCTGCAAGCGTGGGCGCAGCAACGAGCCATATCTGAAAGAGTTTCGTAATTTGCTGAAGAAAAATACGGTGGCCAGGCCGAAGTGGAACTACTAGCAGGCGCGGCTCTGGACGAGCGGGGGAGAGTGCCAGCCGCAGGGGCTGGCATGCAGGCTATGCGGGAGGCTTATTTCGTCGGGCACAGTGCCGGGTCGAAGACCGTTTTCCAGTCCTGTTTCATGTCGACCACCGTCCAGCCTTTGGCTTTGGCTTCCGGCAGGGCCTCCACCAGCTTGCCGCTGGCGGGCGGATGGCTGTCGTAGGCGTACTCGCGTGCCGCATCGGTGTGGTGGACCAGCAGACCGAAGGCTTTGTAATCCGGATTGGCGGCGGCGTACTGCAGCATCTGCAGGTCGCCATCGCTGTTACCGAAGGCGCCGACCGGGCGATGCCCCATAAACAGATGGATCGCCACCGGCTTGTTGGCCTTATCGTCATTAAAGGCGCCCTGCATGGTCTTGCGGATTTGCGTGCCGTCAGCGCTCAGGGAAAATTCGCCCAGCGCAAATGAACCGACCACCTGCTCAGGCGGGATCCCGTACATCTTCTGCGACATCACACGCATAAAATCGATGCCGCCGCCGGAAATAATCCAGGTTTTAAAGCCGTTCTCGCGCAGATAATCAAGCAGCTGGCGCATTGGCTGATAGCCCATCCGATCGTAGCGGCAACCAAAACGCTTATCTTTATGCGTCTCCAGCCAGGTCGCGACCCGGCGATCGAATTCATCGGTGGTGATCCCGCTATGGGTTAACGCCAGCAGCTTCATCAGCCCTTTATCGCCGGCTTTCACCACGGTTTTGAGATCGTTGGTCAGCACGGCGTTGATCAGCGGGTCCTTTTTCCACTCCGGGTGCTCGGGGGCCTGACGGACAATTTCATCGAGGATGAACTGGATCTGGAAGGTCAGCGGCGCCTCTGGCCACAGCGTGCCGTCGTTATCAAATACCACGTAGCGTTTATCCGCCGGGATAAAATCAGGGCTACCCTGTTGCGTGGCATTCTGCACCCACTGCTCTATCGACTGTTTTGCCGCGGTGTCATTCCAGGCGGAAAGAGGGTCGGCATGGGCGGCGGTCGCGCATCCCAGCAGCAAGGCACAGGCCAGTAGGTTTTTTTTCATTGTTTTCTCCTGTTCATAGGGGCTAATTCAGGGAGCGACACCGGGGACCAGAAGCGTTGCCAGCGGTGCCATAACCAGACCAGGCTCTGGCGCAGCGGTCGACGGGCAAACCAGCCTGCGGCGGCTATCACTATCAGTGTGAGCACAATCAGGGCTATCTGCCATTTATCGTCGTCGCGACGCCCTGCGAGCACCGACTCTTTCCCGGCGGCGCGGGCGCTATCGACTTTCAGGGTCTGGCCCGGCAGGGTCGCCAGCTGCCACTGCTGATGCTCGGTGTCCCACCAGCGCAGCTTCACCGGCGGTAGCGTCAGGGTGCCGGCATCGGTTGGCAGATAGCGCAGTCGTTCGACACGTATCGCGCCGTTAATTCCGCCCCGTCCGTCTTTATCAAAGCGGTTCTCCGGCGCCAGCCGCTGGCTGCCGTCTCCGGGGATGGCGTACAGGATCTGCGGGATTTGCGCCGGGAGTACGTCCTCGGCCTGGAGCGTCACCACGCGTTCGACGGCATCACCGGCCCGTAGGGTTTTATCGTTGCCCGCATGGAACTGGGTGATGTTCTGGCTGAGGGTCAGATGACGCGCGGGCAAAAAGCGGTCAGGCTGTTCAACGCCCGGCGGCCAGACGACAGGTTGCTCCAGCGCATCGAGATGGACGGTTACCGGCGGCTGACTGGCGGAAGTGAGCGTCAGGTCCACTGCGGGCAACCGCAGCGTACTCTGATCCCACGTCATCACCTGGCGTTCAATACGAATGCCGCTCCAGCTGATGCCGTTTTTCTGGCGGGTAAGCAGCTGATTGGGGAGCGGAGTATTGAGCAGCACGCCGTTCTGCACCGCAAAATCTGGCCATTGCGGCGGGGGATTGAACCAGCTGTCGGTCCAGAAGGTCACGGCGACCGTGATGGGCTGGCCGGGAGCAACATGGCTGGGGGCGACAATTTCACGGCTGATATCCATCACCGCCCGGGCGGGCGATGTCGCCAGCAGTATCAGTGCCGGGAGCAGCAGGGCTGACAGGGATCTCATGGTGTCGCCTCCTGTGCGCCGTTGCGGTACAGACTTTCCAGCAGGCCGGAAGGGGAGACCTGAAGATTCTCGAACCACTGATTGAGCTGTGGTGCCGCACTGTCGACGGCGCCGATATCTTTCTGCTTCACGCCTTCGCCTTTTTTCAGGTCTTTCACCACTTTATCCGGCCCGTCGTCCATATCATCGCCTTGTTCCTGCGCTCTCTCGCGCTCTTTCTGGCGTAGCTGCATGACGATCTGCGCGATTTTCTCGCGGTTTTCGTGCGCCATCTTCCAGTCCGGGCGCAGGCTCAGCGCCTGGTCGTAGGTATCCAGCGCCGCCTGCCACTGCTTCTGCTGCGCCAGCGCGTTGCCGGTCCACAGCAGCGTCTCTGGGGTTTGCGGCGCGCGGCGAAATGCGCCTGTCGCGGCAGGGTAATTTCCGGCCTGATACCAGGCAATGCCCTGCCACAGCGGGTCACTGAAATGTTCCGCCGCTTTCTGGTACTCGCCCTTTTCGAAGGCATGCTGCCCTTGAACATCCGGGCTGACCCAGGCGTCGAGCCATGCGGCCTCTCCTTGCGGGGACCAGAACAGCATCGGCAGGGTAAACAGCACGCAGATAAGCTGGCGTCGCCAGAAAAACAGCAGCACCAGCATCGGCACCGCCAGCCACCAGCCGCTGTTTTTCCAGTGCAGATCGTGGCGGGTATTATTCTGCTGGGTTATTGATTGCTGGATATGGCTCTGCACCACCTGCAAATCGTGGTCATCGTTGCTGACCAGGGTCACCGGAATACCGGCATCGCGAAGATCGCTGAAACGCGCGACGTTCAGGCGGGTATCGATGCCGCGGCTGGCGTAGCGCTCCGGCAGTGGGCCGCCGGCGGCGGTGCCGGGTACCCAGATTTGCAGTGGCGCAGGGCTTTTCTTCAGCCATTCGGCGTCGGCGGCGGAGAGGGTATCGGCGACCAGAATCAGGCTACGCGGCGAGGCCGGCATATTTTTTTGCGCCAGGGCGACGGCCTGCTGCAACCCTGAGCCTTGCCCTTCGGGCATCAGTGAGGGTTCCTGCGCATGTAAAAACAGCGAGAAGAACGGTGGATCCTGGGTCAGGGGGGTGGTAACAAACGCCTGATTGCTGTAGACCACCATGCCGTAGCGCGCGCCGGGCGAGTTCTCCATCAGCTGGCTGATTTTGCTCTGCATCCGCGCATTGCGGCTGGGGGCCAGGTCCTGGGCATACATCGCCAGGTCCTGCTGCAGGATCACCATCACGTTGCTTTCCGGGGTCAATGCCGCCGGGTATTCGCGCTGCCAGGTGGGACCGGCCAGTGCGATAACGCCCAGCGCAAACAGCCATGGCAGCACCTGCGTCAGGCGTTTCTGACGCCCGACGATCAGCGCCTGGGCGAAGGGTTTTGCCATAATCCGCTGCCATGCGCTGGTTTGCCCCCACGGAATAAACCACAGTCCGGCCGCGAGGATCAGCCCAAGGAGCCGCCAGGGATAGATGAAATGAAAGTCGCTCATCGGCGTTTCTCCGCAATCAGTCGGCCTATTGCCAGCCCCAGCAGAATCAACATCGCCAGCCCCATCGGCCAGGCAAACAGCGGCAGATGCCAGGACCAGCCGATGCTTTTCACCTGTACCGGCGTGATGGCGTCAATTTCCGACCAGACGTTGTCGAGGGCGTCGCCGGAGTGAGCGGCGGTCCAGGATTTGCCTCCCGTGGTGCTGGCGATGGTTTGCAGCAGCGGCAGATCGACTTTGTCGTCGCCCTGGCTTTGCAGATCGCCGAAGGCGATGGTGTGCACCTGCACATGGTGTGCCGCCGCCAGTTGGGCGGCGAGGGCCGGGGAGAGCTGCGAGGCGGTGTCGTTGCCATCGGTCAGCAGGATAGCCAGCTTGCTGGCCTCTTTATTCTGGCTTTGATCGAGCATCTTAACGGCGACGCCCAGCGCGTCGCCGATAGCGGTCTGCTGACCGATCATGCCCGGTGCCAGTTGGTTGATGCGCATATTCAGCGCCTGTTTGTCTTCACTCACCGGCGCAAACGGCCAGGCGTCACTGGCGAAAATAACCATCCCGATACGGTCGGACTGACGCGCGGCGATAAACTTGCGCACCGATGCCTGCACCGCCTGCAAACGGGTAATTCCGCCCGCCACGTCGTTCTTTTCCATCGAGCCGGAGACGTCGAGGATCAGCACCATATCGCGCATCGGTTTTTGAATATGCTGCGGGGGGGTCAGGTATTCCGGGCGCGCCAGCGCACAGACCAGCAACCCCCACACCAACCAGAACAAGGTGGTGCGCAGCCAGCCATCGCGGACCGGCTGGCTGTCAGGCTTCAGTTGATCGATAAGCTCCGGTAAAAACGGCACCCGCACGTGTTCCTTCTGCGGCTTTTCCTGCGGCAGAAGATAACGGCCCAGCAACGGAAGCAATAACAGCAGCCACGCCCAGGGCCAGGCAAAATCAATCCGTGACAGTAACTCAGACATCGGGTAACTCCTTCAGCCAGCGGGTCAGCTGCTGGCGTAAGCGCAACGTCTGTTCGTTCTCGAGACGGTTATCGCGCTGGCAGTACTTCTGGCACAGGGTCTGTTGCAGATCTGCCTCGAGCGGCAGCCGATCCAGGAGTGACTCCGGGGTCAGGCTGTGGCTCACCACGTTACGCGGCTGATGTACCAGCTGGATCTGTTTGATCAACGCCATCCAGCCATCAACGGAGTGGGGGAGGGCAAACGCGGCCAGTGCTTCACGGCGCCAGCGATTACGACGCCAGCGCGCGAGGCGAAAAAAGAGATAAATAGCCAGCGCCGCCAGCAGCAATGCGCCCAGCACCAGCCAGCCCGGCGGTAGTGGAAACCAGGAGACCGACGGGGGCAGCGCCGGATGCAACAGCGCGGGGACGGTAAAACCTTTCTCGAGCATCTAGATACCCTTTTGTAACTGCTTTATCAGGTCCTGCGTCACCACCAGATGATTCACCTTGATGCCCAGACGCGTCAGGCGGCTTTGCTGACGGGCCAGGCGGGCGGTGATGCTCTGTTCAATGTCTGCTTTCATGCTGGAGGAGAGCGTAAAGGCCGCCTCATTTCCCTGGTAGCTTGCGGCCAGCGAGCCAGATGCGGGCAGATGCAGGTGCAGATCGTCGAGGATCACAAAGGCGCTGACTTCGCAGCGGCGACGTAGTCCCGCCAGCAGCGCATCGCAGTTTTTATTTAGATCGTGAAAATCGCTCAGTACCGCCACCCACGCCCCGTTGGGGATCGCCGTGCTGGCGCGTTGTAGGACATCGGTGAGGGTCACCGTCGCGACGGGCTCAACGGGATACTGCGCTGGCAGAAGCTGGTTGTAATGCAGGAGATCGTCGAGGATCGCGTTCAGCGTGGTACGCGGTGAGCGGCATTTCTGTAATGCCATCGCGGTATCGTTGAAGGTCAGGCAGCCGATGCGATCGCCATCATGAAAGCTGCGCCAGGCGAGCAGCGCCGCCGTTTTAGCCGCGACGACAGATTTGGTCTGCCCGCGGGTGGCGAAATACATATCGAGCCGCTGATCGACCAGCAAAAAGACCGGGCGCTCGCGCTCTTCGTTGTACAGGCGTATCCACGGGGAACGCAGACGGGCCGTGGCCTGCCAGTCAATCAGCCGCACGTCGTCGCCCGGCTGATAGCGTCGCAGACTGTCGAAATTGAGCCCGCGACCCTGTTGTTTTGAGGTGCGCTCGCCCGCCAGCGCGCCGGGCGGGATCTGCCCTGGCGGGTTAGCGATCAGCCGTGCGTCGTTGATCAGCGCGAGCAGCGTCTGCCGGTCGACGCTGAGAGGCGTGTTCATCATGCCACCACTGCATCAAGCAGCATCGTTACCACGTCGTCGGCGCTGCGGTTATCGGCGTTCGCCTGATAGCTCAGCATCAGACGATGGCGGATCACCGCCGGGGCAATCCGGCGGATATCTTCCGGCTGTACTGCATCACGGCCTTCAAGCCAGGCTTGCGCCCGGCCACAACGCTCCAGCGCCAGCGTCCCGCGCGGGCTGACGCCAATATTGATGTAGCTGGCCAGGGTTTCGCTGATGTTTTGCGGATGGCGGGTGGCGTCAATCAGATTGACGATGTACTCCTCCACGGTGGGCGCCACGTACACGGCGGAAATTTCCTGCCAGCTGGTGGCGATTTCCTGCTGCGACAGGGTCAGGGTTTCTTCAGGGCTGACGCTGTCCTGGTGAGTCAGGGCCTGATATTTGGCCTGCTGTTCAGCCCGCACCAGCTGCATCACCTGTTGTTCCTGGGCTTTGGAAGGGTAGCCGACCAGGATTTTCATCAGGAAGCGGTCAAGCTGGGCCTCTGGCAGTGGCCAGGTACCTTCCTGATCCACCGGGTTTTGTGTCGCGAGCACCATAAACACGCCGGGAAGATCCCAGCTTTTACCGGCGACGGTGACGTGACGCTCCTCCATGGCCTCCAGCAGGGCTGACTGGACGCGGGCGGAGGCGCGGTTGATCTCATCAGCGAGGATGATGTTGCCAAACACCGGGCCGGGGCGGAAGCGGAACTGGTCTTCTTCGCGGGTGGCATTTTGCTGGTAGATCTCACTGCCGGTGATGTCCGACGGCAGCAGGTCCGGGGTGAACTGAATGCGGCGAAACTCACCTTCTACGTGGCGGGCCAGCTCACGTACTGCTCGGGTTTTTGCGAGGCCGGGCAACCCTTCCAGCAGGACATGTCCGTCACAGAGCAGGGCGATCAGCAGCATGCGTACCAGCTCTTCCTGGCCCAGGACCTGCGTGTTCATGCGCTGTTCAAGCTGAAGCAGTTTCTCTCTGCTGGTCATTTTTTCACTCCCGTAAAATCACGTTTCAGCAGGGTGGCGATGCCGACCAGAATCGGCTCTGCGTAGTTAAAGAAGGCTTTGATGCCTGGGCAGAGATAGTTCAGTCCCAGCTCGCCGTCCGGGGTGCGGACCAGGCGGTTTTTCGGGCATTCTCCCCAGCACAGCTTGAGATAAGGGCACGCTTTGCAGTATTGCGGCAAGGTGTCTTTTTTCCCCATACCGAAGGCTTGTTGACGCTCTGAAAACGCCAGGTGCGCCAGCTTGCTGTTTTCGATATTGCCAATCTGGTATTCCGGGTAGACGTAGTGGTCACAGGAGAAGATGTCGCCATTCTTCTCAATCGCCAGCCCCTTGCCGCAGAACTCGGAGGCGGTGCAGATTTGCGCCGGCATCCCCATGGTCTGGGCAACGGCGGTCTCGAACAGATTGACCTGTACGCGGCCTAAATCGTTGTTAACCCACTCTTCAAAAGTGGCAATCAGGAATTTGCCCCAGTCTTCCGGGTCGACGGACCAGTCGGTAACGATAGAGTCAAGATCCCCCGGACGCGCGCGGCGACTGCCTGTCACCGGGATCGAATCATCCTGCCAGAATTGCGGCGCGGTGCTTTTAAAATCCACGGCTTCAACACAAGGGTTGTACTGGATATAGGTGGCACCCAGTTCGCGGGTCATAAAGCGATAGACTTCCAGCGGGAAGCGGGCGTTGGTGCGGTTGACGGTCACCAGCGCGTTAAACGGTACGCCGTGGCGTTTGAGGGCCGCGACACCTTCCATCACTTTATCGAAGGTGGGCTTGCCGCTGCGGGTAACACGATAGCGGTCGTGCAGTTCTCGTGGGCCGTCAATAGAGATACCCACCAGAAACTTGTGCTTTTTAAGAAATTCCGCCCATTTGTCGTTGAGCAATACGCCGTTGGTCTGCAGATCGTTTTCGATGCGCTGATCCGGCTTTTTATATTGCTGCTGGAATTTCACGACTTTCTGGAAAAATTCGAGCCCCATCAGGGTCGGTTCGCCGCCCTGCCAGGAGAAGACCACCTGCTCACCATCCTGGCCGTCGATGTACTGACGAATAAACTGTTCGAGAACCTCGTCGCTCATCCCGGTGTGTCGGTCCTGATGGAGTAATTGCTCTTTTGACAGGTAGAAACAGTAGGTGCAGTCGAGGTTACAGGTGGAGCCGGATGGCTTGGCCATCACGTGGAAGCGGCGTTTATATTCTGGCCCTTTGCCGTCATATTTTTCAGCAGACGGTAATGCTTTTGCGGGCAATGTGGTGCTGTACTTCATAGCAAACCTCTAGGCTAAATGGCTGACAAAGCGCACATTAATTATATTTTTTGTAATGCAGAGCGGATTGCTGATGCAACCCGCTCTGTTGTTGAGGTCAGCGCCTCATGTTAACGACAAATTATTTGTTGCCGCTTGCACTGTTCTCCAGCATGGCTGAAGCGTCAGACACGGTGAATGAACCTGGTTTCTGGCGCGGTGGGAACTCTTTGAAGGTTTCCAGCATTTTCTTCGCTTCAGCAGCTGCGCCGCCCATCAGGAACATACGATCGTAGAACCAGGACTGGTAGCCCATCCCTTTGTCGGCTTTCTCGAGTGGATCAACATCCAGATCGAAAATCAACGGCGCACGCAGTTTGGTGAACGGATAACGCCACAGATCCAGACCTTCATGTTCCTGGATCATGAAGTGGATTTTCCAGCGACCCATACGCATCGCCAGCAGATCGCCGTCATCACTCCAGTAGAAGAATTCGTTACGCTGATCTTTGGCTTTACCCATCAGGTAATCGAGCTGGTTGTAACCATCCAGATGAACCTTGTAGGTGATGGACGGTGTTTTGTAGCCTTTCAGCAGTTCCTGCTTGATGTTCGGCTCGCCCGCTGCAGCAATCAACGTTGGGAACCAGTCATTGGAACCGAACATGCCGTTAATCACGGTGCCCGGCTTGATGTGGCCCGGCCAGCGAACCATTGCCGGTACGCGGAAGCCGCCTTCCCAGCCGGTGTTCTTCTCGCCGCGGAATGGTGTTTCACCGGCATCAGGCCAGGTGGCGGTCATCGGGCCGTTATCGGTGGTGTAGAGCACGATGGTGTTGTCTTCGATGCCCAGATCTTTAATCTTCTGCAGCACTTCGCCAACCATCTTATCGTGCTCAACCATGCCGTCAGCGTATGTCCCCAGACCGGTCACGCCGATGCTGGCGTCTTTCAGGTGGGTTTTGTTGTGCATACGGGTGGTGTTGAACCAGGTAAAGAACGGTTTACCCGCTTTCACCTGACGTTCCATAAAGTCGTTGTTGGCCGCCAGGGTCTCTTCGTCGACGGTGCCCATACGCTTAATAGTCAGTGGACCGGTATCTTCAATCTTGCCGTCCGCGGTGCTCTTAATCACGCCGCGTGGACCAAACTGTTTACGGAAGGCCGGATCTTTCGGGTAATCTGGGTTTTCTGGTTCTTCTTCCGCATTCAGGTGATACAGGTTGCCGAGGAACTCATCAAAACCGTGGGCGGTTGGCAGGAATTCATCGCGGTCGCCGAGGTGGTTTTTACCAAACTGTCCGGTTGCATAACCCAGTTGTTTGAGGATGTTGGCGATAGTTGGGTCTTCTTTCTGCAGGCCCTGTGGTGCGCCAGGCATGCCGACTTTACTCATCCCGGTACGGAACGGCATCTGCCCGGTAATGAAGGAAGAACGGCCAGCAGTAGAACTCTGCTCAGCGTAGTAAGAGGTGAATTTTGCCCCTTCAGAGGCCAGTTTATCGATATTCGGGGTTTGATACCCCATCGTGCCGCCGTTATAGGTACTGATGTTCCAATAACCAATATCATCGCCAAAAATCACGACGATGTTGGGCTTGGTGTTATCTTGTTTCTGGGGGGCGGCTTCCGGTGCTGCATAGGCAGACGTGACGGCACCTGAAGCCAGCGTGAGCATGCTGGCCAGCATCGTGCGTTTAAACGGGACATTTTTGGGCATTGGCAAGGTTCCTTCGACGGTAAAGCCAGTGAAGTATTGAAACGACTTGTTGCATTTAATGTTGCAAATGTAATTATTTAGCTACATTACATATAGGTCATCAATGGGTTACTCACCACGTACTGACCCTGCTTTTTTACAAAGTGATGCGCATTCTGCGTTTTAGTGGTGATGGTGTAGTTTTCCACGTTATATAAATGGGATCAGAACATGAAAGTGTGACGCTGACTCTAATGTGAAGGGCGGATGTTAACCAGACGGCAGTCCGTTTACGGATTCAGTATTTATTTTGGACCACAGCGAACGCGCCAGCGCTGCGCTTTCAATCGAAGAAAAGTGATGTTAACCTGCGGAGAGTGTATATAAGAGGCGTCGCACAATGAAAATAAAGTACTCTACGATTATATCTGAGTATAAAAAAATCATTACTCAGGATGAATCGATCATTAAATCCGTGGCGATGCCTGACAACACCCGCATAATTAAAAGCGGCGAAATTTTCAGAATTGAGGACGGCGAGATTATTTTAGTGCTGAGCGGGGTGCTGGCGATTAATATGCAACAGTCTACGTTCCCGGAACATGAGAGCATCACGGTTGCTCATGAAGAGCCTTTTCGCGTTGGTAAAGGTGTTCGGGGCATGGTTTTTGGCCTGGTCGAGTCGTTTGGTTCCTCAATCTCCCTGCAGTACGTCGCGAAGCAGGACAGCAAAATTGCGACCCTGCGCTATGATGATTTTGTCGAGATATTTACCCAAAAAGAGCAGTTCAAGTACCTGATTAAAATGACTGCATTTACGCTGGCGATGCTTCTTGATTCTTATAATGAGCGTAATTTTGGTAATCGTTATAATGTGATTCGCTCAATGATCTACCGCTATAAAGTCCAGCAGGATGAAGGCATTTTACATGACGATAGCCTGGCGGGTTTTATTTTGAAACGCACAAAAATATCCCGTAGCTATTTATTTCAGATTCTCGCTGACCTGAAAGATGGTGGCTATATTGACGTGCGTAACGGAAAACTGGAATCGATTCTCAAAGAGTTGCCTGAGAAGTACTGAGGGGAACGCTATGGCGTTGTAGTTGTGACGCTAATCGTACTTTTTGTTTTTTAGTGCGGTTTTTTTCTTTATCGTTGTCATATTAATTTCGTACTTCTGCGCTGTTGTGATACGCCATGTTTTTATTCATACATCGACGAAATGATTTCCGGTGCCGGGTGGGGAAGGGCGCAGGGTTAAGAAAAGCGAAAGTGATATTCTTAGGGCTCACGCAGGTAACAGATATTTCCCGCGGGCCGTCATGGGGCTAAACATCAGGTTGCGGGGACAAACTGCGGGCACAAAAAAGCCCACAGGGCTTGCGCCGTGCGGGCTCTCAGGACTTCATCGGATGACTCTGGTAATCACCGATGGAGAATTTTGGTGGGCTGGCGGAGTCTGAATTGGTTTTATAACTATTTGTTTTATATGTGCTAATAATCAATTCAATTTTCATTTTGGTCCCATTGTTGGTCCTAAAAGAAAATGTCAGGTTTTTTGCAGGGGAGGTTACAGCAGGAGTCTCTTCGTCTGTGAGATTAGCATTTTGCTTTCCTTTAGTCTGCTCTGTATTTAAGCGTTTATTTCACGTTAGTTTTTAGCAAGCCGGTAGAGCGCCTTGCTCGCAGAATATCCACTACGGAAATATACGGGGTTTGTTCTTGCCACGAAAATCCCTTCCGGTCGATACGGACAAGCCCGTATCTTTCTACCAGAAAGTTCACCGCATCGCTGAGCGATACTCCAGCATCAATATGTTCTCGTATGGTGGTTTCATTACTGAACGGTGTGTCATTCAGCGTCAGGCCATAGTGCTGCGACAATAGATGAGTTAGCAGGCACTGCCAGATTTCAATGGGTGACAGGCAGGGCTGAGCCGCCTGCGTCGGGTGTGATGATAAGGTTTGCATGATGTTTACTCTATGATGTTTAGGGAATAAGTGGTGAGTTAATGCGGCTCAGTCTGCTCAGGATAGATAGCAATGTAGACATAGCCACAGGAGCCGAGTGTGTCGGCTTCGCAGGTGAGTCCGTTGTGGTAAAGCGTGACGCAGTGCTGATAGCGGGGATTGAGCTCGCTGCTAATCAGCATCAACTCCAGTTGTTTGAGCATCAACGGAAAGGCCTGGTCGAGGCGCAATGCATCGTTGTCACTGAAAGCACCGTTAAACCCGGCGCGGTCAGCGAGAAAATGTACCCGATTGCCTTCCTGTACCAGACGAGCCCCAAAACAGGGGGTAATAGCACGTTTAAGTCCCCACAGCTGGCAGGCGGGACTCTCCGGCTTAGTACCGGATTCGGAGTGATTGTTCATTATTGTTCCTGATAAAAGGGAAGGATTAATTGAGAGTGACGCTACGAAGAATCACATAGGGACCATTGCGGTCCTGACGACGTTCAGCGAAGACGGCCAGAACACCGTTGATGTTGTGTACCTCCCGACCAGCGTAGTGGCAGATGCTGCCGGACCACCTGTATTTCCCGGAACAGAAGCGAAGCAGACATGACCCCGGATACTTGCGGTATATCGCCATCGTCTGGCGTTTACTGATTATTTTCATTGCTGTTTTCTCTCTATAACCAGCCACGTTCAGCAAACGAGACAATATCCATGCCGCCGATCACTAGGTGATCCAGCAGGCGGATATCAACCAGCTCCAGTGTCTGTTTCAGGCGTTCTGTAATCAGTCTGTCGGCCTTGCTGGGTTCGGCATGGGTTGACGGGTGGTTATGAGCCAGAACCGCCGCAGCGGCATTGTGTTTCAGACCGGCCTTAACGACCTCACGCGGATGCTCGGTGATACTGTTGATTGTTCCTAGAAACAGCGTGTCGTGGGCGATCAGACAATGCTGGTTGTCGAGGAAAAACACGATGAAGGCTTCCCGATCCAGCGTGGCGAGTTGCAGGCGCAGCCAGTTCCGGACGGTATGGCTGGAGGTGAATGATGCGCCGGGTTCGCGTAACTGGCGTTCCAGCAGGGTTAAGGCTTTACTGATGGTTTGCTGTGCTGACGCTGGCAATGTGGTAACAAACAGCGGTAACTGTGACTCCATAGCGACATACCTCAGTCAATAATGTGCATAATGGCGCTACATTCAGGATGGCTCAGCGCGAAATCACGTAAGCGATAATAGTGTTCCGTCATGGCATCGCATTCGGTGTGGCACGCCTGGTGGCTGTATGCCATCAGGCAGACGACAATCCCTGCCGCTTCACTGGTAAGCTCTGCAACGTTGCCGTTCATGCTGTTGAGCAATGTCCACGTCTCATCGCTCTCTGACTCAGGAGCCATAAAAGCACCGCCGTTGCTGAGCGTCGAAAAGCGCCAGATACCGCCGTGGTAATCGACACACAGCCGATCCATCCAGGCGAAAATGCGAGGTTCAAGGGTTATCCATTGCGGGATGGTGCCAAAGTGCTTCGGCCAGAAGCTAATGCGTAATTCGTCAGGTACCACTGAGGCAGTGATTGCTGTCTGCTCAGCGACCTGAAGGTGTTGTGCATCCATTAAACTATCTCCTTAAGCTGAAGGTGTTGTTGAAGGCCCGAAAAAATCGAGCATATTTTCTGCCATAACCCAGAGGGCACGATTGAGTTTCACATCACCATCGATACCGGTAACTGCACGGGTGCGGCTGTTTTTCCCCTGCGCGGTACGTCCCGATAATCCCCCTTTCATCAGGTTTTCCTGCACACGCTGGTAGACGGTCCACAGGTCATCGCTGTAATCCTCCCGGCGACGCGGAGCTAGTAATTGCGATGCCGTAATCGGCTGATGCTCCTCACCGAAACGATAATCCAGTGCGGCATTCGCCAGCGCGTGACGCGCTGGTGGCGGTAGTATCAGCGACTGCATCGCATCGCGTTTCTCTTCCACCCGGTCAAACACGCCGAGCACTTCGTAAGCCCCTTCAATCACCTTCTCGACGACATTACCTTTATGGGGCACCCGCACTTCTCCGAATGACTGACCGCAGACCAGGCCGTTGGTACAAACACCACGAAACAGCCCCGGCAGCATCTGGTAACTTGATGAACCATCATGACTGTTGAGCAGAATGATTTCCGGGACCTGATGTCCGGTCAGTTGTCCGGTACGACGCAGGCGCAGCATGTGTTTGGTGTGCTCTCGCTTACTTTGGTCCCGAACCTTCGTCTGGCAGGCAAAGAACGGCTCAAAGCCTTCACGCTGGAGGCTTTCGAGGATGCTGATAGTGGGTATGTAGGTGTAACGTTCTGAGCGTGATTCATGCTTGTCACTCCCGAACACGCTGGGGACATGACTCATCAGTTCTTCATGGGTCAGAGGCCGGTCACGGCGTATCTGGTTAATACGGCCAAAGCGGCTGGCTAATCGCATGGGTAACTCCTTATGCAGTCGATAAAAATACAAAAGGCCACACTTCCCGAAGGAGGTGTGGCCTGATTCTGTTTATAACGGTGATACTGATGGTGCGCTGGTAGTACAGTTGCGCTGGATTTTCTGCGTGGTTTATCAGTGCTGCTGATTTTTGGCTTTTACTTTATCCCAGGAAGGGCGTCGCTTGCCGGAGAACTCTTTTCGCATTGACCAGTAGCCAATGGGATACTGCTGTACAAGCTGGTTGTTTACGCCGATATCAACCGACAGATATTGTCCGTTATTGATTGAGCCTTTGCGTATCCATGCATCCGGGCTGCAGGTGCCAGTGTCATACTGGTGCCATGACGCTGCGTCCCTGTCAGCCACGTAAAAATCACCAAAGACGCAGCTGTGCACGGATTTTCTGTTCAGAATGGCAACGTAATATTTGGTGTTGGCGATAATGGTACAACTGCTGTTCTGGCCGCCACAGACATGCCATAGTGACTTTCCGTCATCGCCAGTGAAGGTCCAGATAGTGTTAGCCGGTGCACCATCAGGGGATGCCGCTGCTGCCACCGCCGGAGTCTGTTGTTGTGGGGCCTCTTCCTGTAAGTCACTGCGCAGGACTTTTTGTTCTGCGCTCCCGACGTCGCCAAACATTTTTTCCTCGCCTCCGTTGTAATAAAAACCCGCAACAACATGTTCTGAGGGGATATACAGAATCTTCAGATAATGGTCACCACAGTTACCCCGCTCACAGACCGAGCCCTGTAACCATTTCTCGCCACCAATATCCACCGGGACCAACCCCCTGTCCGGGCCGTTCATTAAGCCATCTTGTCCCAGTAACCCCTTAATTCCTGCTGAGTTCAGGGCGTCATCAATGTCTTTTTTGAAAGCCGGGTCAGCATCGTAAACGTTGCCCAGAAAAGGGCATGTCCCGTATCCGTTTTCATTACCCCCCGCATCAGGCTGGCAGGTCATTGCGTCTGCTGCGGTTCTGGCAATGCCTGCTGCGCAGACCTGAGTGGTAATAAGGCAAAGCGTGGAGATTAATATTGCGTGTTTTAATTTACGTAAAGTCACAGACATTATCAGCCCGGCTCCATTCTGTTTATGCAAAATAAACGGGCTCCGTGAAGAGCCCTGTAAGAGACTTAAAAGTCGATAGTATTAAGTCCAACATTCTTTTTGATGATGGGATCGTAGATAACAACGGTAAGTTGCCCTTTCGCCGGTGAGCGAACAAACTTAGCTGTGGCCTCTCCGCTACACGTTGCATGGCGGTTATAGTCCATCATCTTTCCCTTGCTGGTGGTAAGATTAACTACGATCAGATAGGGGTCATAACAGGCCATGCCACCCGGGCTGCTTAACAACGCATAGTGACCATCATCAGATACGCCAATGAGGTTACAGGTCCCGTTTTTAACATCATCGCTTCCGCAAACTTGTTCACTGCCATCTTCAACATCAATCACTTTTTGGGGTAATTTAACTGCTGCATTGACGGGTAAGCTCAATAAAAGACCTGAAATAATGAAAGGCAATATGAATGCTTTCATCTGTTTATCCTTATTTATTGTTAAAGTAAAAATGCTTACAGGGTGGAAATCGCGTTCCGGCCCGCAACCTCTTTCTCATTGAGAGAGGCGATTTTCCGTTACCTTATTCATGGACTCTACGAGGGACCTGCAACAAGCCAGACGGGGATTAAAGCTCGCCCCGGTCACGCAGGAGTTTTCGCGCCATACGTCTTTCCGTCTCGGTTGCGCTGCTGAAAATGCCGTTTTCAGTGACAATTCTTTTCAACTCCGCGCTACTCTTTGTTTCCAGTCGGTCATGAACCACTCTTACCTCCCGCGCACTGTCGAGAGCGTCTTTTGCAACCTCTTTAGCCAGTTTCCCGGCTGCATTCCAGAATCCCATGTGCTTCTCCTCTACAGATAGCCGTTATCCTTGCCCCACTCACACCCGCAATCGCGACACATCCAGCCATCGGACCAGGGGATGGTGTCGTGCGAGCCACAATCCGGGCAGCGTTTACCGGAAGTGGGGTTACGGGGTGTGATACTCCTGATTTTCATAATGTTATCCTCCTGTTGCTGGTTGATGTGGTTCAGTCCGAAAAGTGGATATCACTTCTCCGATGAACCGGAAATGAGGCAACGCCTGAAGAAAATTCGGGCGGGACAGCATGCTGGTGAAATATCCGTCTGGTTTGAACGTTTCCGGGTGAAACGTAACGGAGTGAACGGTGCTCAGTGCAAAAACAGTTATCTGCCCGATATGTTCACCTGCCAGAAACCACTCACCGGCGCTGAAAATCAACCGGTAGGGGGCAAGGCTGCCACAGCGGCACCCGTCGGCCAGCAGAGTTACCCTCCGCTGTTCTGATACTGCCCTGACCAGTCGCGTGAAGATCCCCGGACGGGAAGGTGGCACTGGCAGATCCTGATGCCAGATAAAGCACGGTGATACCCCCTGACCGCTCAGAAGTGAACTGACCAGATGGATATCCATATCGGGAAACAGTGCGCCAATCCCGGACTGACGTGCAAACTGCATTGCCGCCTCTTCCCTGAGCTCATGACGGCCTCCGGTCAGCAGGCGACAGTAGCCGCCCCGGTATTCGAGATCGAGGTAAATCAGCCGCTCCCGAAAATCACGGTGCAGGGTGCGCTCTGAGACACCAAACTCCGCCGCCAGCTTGCGTACATTCAGCGTTTCACCTGCGATCAGACGGCTGATGATTAGCGACAGCCGGACAGACAGCCGGTCATAACGACGCCCAGCCTGAGACATGCGTTATCTCCGTATTGGGTAAGTGATTAATAAAGAAGGTATTATGGTAATGGACTAGGTTGACAGGTTGTGTCCATGACATGTGGCGAAATGCCAGACGCGGAAAGGCAGTGTGGATGCATTGCAGGCAGCAATGACACAGGTATGGCTGGTAGTATCTTCTGTTGGCGCAGACAGGTTGTGTCTGCTATATGGAAATCATCGGTTCAGTAACGAATAAACGAAATAATCCACTACTGTTTTAAGGATGTTTTATTCATTCAGAAGAAAATCCAGTCCCAGACGGTGCGGGCGACTGACACCACGGCTTCCCGCACGGTTCGAATCACCGTTTTTAGCGGCGCAGGCAGGAACGACGATGATTCAGCCATATCGAACACATGGCCTACCGCCTCACCGAAGCCGTCACGGGCTTGCGACTTTACCGGTTCTGTGCAGAGCCTCCCGTGCAGTTGTGTCGCCACCGGGCTGGTGGCCCGGACAGGCAGGCTATACATCATGGTTTCCACCATCGCTTCCATTCCCCATCCGGTTCTGGCCGACACTACGCAGACAGGATGATGTGGCAAAAATAACTGCTGGACAGCACTACGCTTAGCTTCAATCGTTAACTGCTGGTCCGGAGAAGGTATGTTATCTACGATTTTCCATTCGTGGCAGGGTTCGACCTTGTCTGCCTGATTCACCACGAACAGTACCCTTTGCTGATATGCCTGCATGACCTTTTGATAAAAGTGCTCATCCACTGACAGAGCACGGTCATCGGCTTTAATGACCCACAGTACCAAATCGAGTTCGGGTAAGATACGGCGGTACAATGCGGTGTATTCATTATCGCGTTGCTCGCTTTCACCCACGCCCGGTAAATCAACCATCATCAGACTGTGGGAGCCATTGCTGAGCCGGAAGCGAAGTACATCGCGGGTACAAGCCTCCACATCGCTGACCGACGTGACTTCTCCCTGGAACAGGGCATTGCACAGACTAGACTTGCCAGAACCTGTTTTTCCCAAAATGCCGATGATCGGTTCGTAGTGAGTGAGCTTTTGAATATGGTCAAAAATATGTTTGCCAATGGCGTGGGGGAGTGACGCCAGTGGTTTTTCGATGGCCTGAAGGCCTTCAGATTGATTCATAAGGTGATCTCTGTGAAAAAAGATAAAGCCCCGCAATCCATGTAGATTGCGGGGGCGATTCACGGAGATAATATGTGTTTGAAATTCTTTAGCATATAAGTATGCTTCTAACATAGATAACTGTGCTAAATAGTATTTTGCTTCGGGAAAACCTGTTGAAAAAAGGACTGGAGTGTTTTCTCTGTTTTGCTACGTTACACTTTGTCATATGTGTCCTGTCATCACTTGACTAATACATATTGGTCAATGGGTAGTATGGTATAGTGGATTCAGCATTTAGATTGTGATAAGTGAATATAATTATGTTTGATTAGAGAATAATGCAGCAAGTGTATTTAAATAATTGTTAAAATTAGAATTTGTCATAACCAATTGATTTTCCATCAGAAATATGTTAAAACAGTCAGGTTTATCTTATATCAAGGAAAGAAAAATGAATGTTAATCCCTACTTAAATGTCCCAGAATCTCAATGGCAAGAACTCACCTCACGATTAGTTAATAATCATCCTCTGACTCCGCATTTGGTTGATTTGGTTATGGACTCATGGAGAGGCTTATTTAATACCTCTTTTGGTACGCATGGGCTAAAAATTGGTGTGGATATTTTTCCTAAACCTCAAATTACGGGTGCTATACTGCATGAATTAATTCCAGCGGCTATTGAGGCTCAGTTTCCTCAGCAATGGAGAAAAGAAGAAACTAAGAATGATAAGGATATTGTTTGTAAGTATGACAACTCTCTTTCTATTGAACTGAAAACTTCGTCTAATCCCGGTCAAATTTTTGGCAATAGGAGTTATGCACAGCCTCAAAATGGAGAAGGTAAAATTAAAGATGGGTTTTATCTTGCAGTTAATTTTCAACCATTTTCTCAAGCAAGTGCCACCCCACAAATTTTAAAAATTCGATTTGGGTGGCTTGCACATACGGACTGGATTGCGCAGTCATCAAGCACCGGTCAGCAGGCTCGTTTAGCCTCTCATACTTACCAGAATAAGTTTATTACTCTCTATGGCTAAACTAACAATGGTTGTTGAGCCAATGTTAGAGAAATATCTTCTTTTTTACGCTGTAGTCTATTTTTGGCATAGAGTAAATATTCTTTATTTATTTCTATGCCAATAACATAGCGACCATTTATCATTGAACTTTCTGCTGTTGTTCCTGATCCTAAAAACGGATCGAGAACAATTTCCTCTTCGTTCGAAAAACCATTCATCAGTCTGTTAATTAACTCCAGAGGAAACTGTGCTGGATGAGGGGCCCTTTCCTGAGATGACCTATTTTTCCCAGACGTAACTTTGGCGATCTGCCAGACATCAGACGGATTTTTTCCTAAGGGATTACACTTAAGCTTTCCATTTTTCTTTTGATTTGGATACTTTACATTTGGGTCTCTGATTGGATCTAAATTAAATGTATAGTTCTTAGGATCTTTCAAAAACCAAAGAACTTTTTCGTTCCTTGGCGACAGACGTTTGCGAGAAGCAACGCCAGCACCATAATTCCATACAATTTCTTGATGTAAATAAAATGGCGTTTTATCCCATAATAAATATGGTATTGGTACAGCGTAGCCTTTGTTTGGCACCTCTAGATAACCCACATTTAATGCAAGAGCACCGTTAGAGGCAGTAATATCATAAATATTTTTCAACCATGTAATGCACCATTCAACGTATTTATGAACATCTTGTATTTCTTCATACGCCTTGCCGATATTGTAAGGGGGTGAAGTAATGGTCAAATCCACTGAGTTATGGGGAATTTGAGACATAATATCAATACAGTCACCGTGATAAAGTGCTGTTCGATCATCCCTATAAAATGGTTGACCCAACGTATCAATAATGTTTTCAAATACTTGTTTTTTCATGGTTTTGCTAGTCATAGAAATTCCTAAACTTCATTTTAAGTGATTTTATCAGGTGAAGAAAAAAATTCATACCTTCGATAGAGTACATAAATTGTTACATTTAGAAACTTTTCCCCTCGGCTAAGATTCAGAACCTGACATTGTTCATCGTTTAAAATACTTTTGAAACAGTGGGTTAAGTTAAAAGTTCTTATCTCGCCTGTGAGTTTTCATAATGGCCAGCATTGGTTCATAATGTGTTGGATTTAAGTCGGTGTTCAAAAACGTGGCTACGGAAAGCGTAAGGTAGTGTAGAGGTACAAGCGGCTTTTCGATGGCCTGAAGACCTTCAGATTCATTCATACGGTGATCTCTGTAAAAAAACATAAAGCCCCGCAATCCGGTAAGGATGCGGGAGGATTCACAGTGATGATATCTATCTGAAATTATTTGGAGTAATTATCAAAAGTAAGCGTAACGTGAGCACCGTATTGGCGGTCATTTATCGATGAGAACCACGTTCCATGGCAGCAGTTTGGCCACTTTGTTGCCCGGGCACCAGGATTCTGTACCGAACAGCGCCTCGCGAAAATCAGGCCGAGGCACAAGCTGTCTAGAACGTGGTAGTTCTGTGAAAAGGATGATTATCAGTTAACTTAATGGCGGCCAGATTCAGCAACTGAGAAATTTGAGAGGGAATATGGTAGCTTGGAACGCTAAGGTATGCGCCCCTCTCCAACTTCGGCAGGCTTCTAATGGAAAGAATGCCACCTGAATTTAAAGAAGCGGAATTAATGGTCGGGGTGAGTGGGGTGCTGTGTTGATATTTGGCGCGTCGTAAGGATAATTCAACCTGATGAGCACAGCACGTCGCAATGGGAACAGAGTTCGGCTATTTATCGGAGAGCGTATAGAACACGCCTCGGATCGCGATGTTTTGGTCACCGTTTGCGATGCTTTAGAAAAGGGCTCCGAGTGGGCCTACATATTCGCCAATTTCAACGTTAACGGCCGTCAGGTTGATGTTGCGGTCTTTTCCGCCACAACTACGCTTGTTATTGAAGCCAAGGGATATACACAACCCATCAAAGGCAGTGTCAACGGCCGTTGGACCCAGGCCGGAGCGTATGGCAGTCGACAGCTACGCAACGGGTACACTCAAGCCCTAGGCGCCAAGAATGCGTTGCGTGACGCGATGGCCGCGCTATTCAGCGATCTTACCGGCTATCCCAATGCTTTGCTGGCCATTACACCTGTGATTCCGTCAGGCTCCTCATTGCCACCGAGTGATTTCAAGGTAGTCACTGGCGGACTGGATGCGATCAAGATTTCTCTCAGTTCAAGGTCAGGAGCCTTACTAAATGAAGTGCAATGCCAAGCGCTCGCAGCCCATTTGAGCCTTGAACGCATATCGGAAAGAGATGCAGCAATTCATGAAACTGTGCTCATATCGGAGCAAACAGTGTCGAGTTATAAATCCGCTTTCTTGGAGTATCATGGGCCAACTGGTGCACGACTGGTAGAGGACCAATACCTCCTTGATGACAAACTGATCTCGGCATCTAAGATTCTTGAGATGGCTCTGTCGTCGCAATCTGCACTTCTGATCAGGGGACCGTCAGGATGTGGAAAGTCCTTGCTAAGTGCGCGTATCGCCACAGAATGTATGCAGGCTGGTGTGCTGCCTATCCACATCCAAGGCAAAGACTTCGAGGGTAAGCTTCAGAAAATAATTGATGCCGAGCTTAGACTACTCGGTGCTTCCGTGCGCGATATATTAAGAGCAAGTCGTCTCCTTTTAAGGCATATTGTACTGTTTCTCGACGGCTATAACGAATGCCCAGAGCATTTGCGAATTACTTTAACGCGAAGCCTTCAAGTATTTTCACTACGCTATGGTGCAGGCCTTGTGATTACCTCACAAGGCATCATGGCCAGGCAAGAGCTTCTGTCAGTAAAAGAGGCTCTTGTCAGCCCGCCGCAATCCGCATTGAAGTCACAGCTCGCAAAACTTAGCAAAGAAGATGAAAACTTCACAAACTGCCAGTCTCTCCTTGAAATAGCACTCTCTGGGCTTGAAGCTGAACTCATTGGGCAGGCAGCAGCTTCACTGCCCGCTGGGGCAAGTACGTTCGTTCTATTCGACACGGTTACTCGCATGCGCCTCGGCAACTTCGCAACGGCGGGAATTCGCGCTCTTTCCGGGTTTGCAGAAGAACTGATCTCTCAAACTGCATTTAGTGTGTCCATTCGAGAGTTTGACAGATTTTGCGATGCGGCAAGTGTGACTGACGCGGCACGGTACGCGATCCTTGAGTCGCGGCTTGTGTCACAGCGTGGTGACAGACTTAGCTTCTCTCATGAAATGTTTTTCTATTTCTTCATGGCGGAATCTGTAATCCGGGTAGCGCGTAAAGATTCTGAGCGAATACAAGCTATTCTGCGATCTCCACGGTTTCATGGCTCTAAGGCTCTTATTCTCGGTGCGGTGGAGGACGATTCGACACTAAAGGATATTTTGGAAAAAACCACTGATAAGGGCATCCTGGAGTCTTGCGTCCGAGGAGAGTGTGGAGAAGCCGCAAGACGTACCGTCAAAGCAAAGTTTGACGTGCTATTCGCCGAAATGGTCGCAGAGACTTCTGAACTGCGCTTCCTGATCAATGGCGAGGGATGGCATAGCTGTTCGATTGAAACTGCCTATCATCGGCCAACCCTCTCGAAGTTTGAAGTTTTTCTTCCTGCTATTGGCTGGCTTCTAATGCAGGGGGTCCATTTAGAACAAATCATGACGGCATGTCGCGTCATGGAAGGAAAAATTGCCGAAGCCAATCGGGAGCTTTATAAGGAAGCAAGGGCCAAAAAGGTCCCACTTCTGCACGAGACATTTAGCCAAGCCTATGTGTTCAATCGTAAGATCGCGCTTTCGCAGCTTGTGTCCTTCGTCCATAGTGGTGGCCTAAGTTTTCGCCATAGTCCAGGGAGCGAATTTGGTGAAGCTCTGAAAAAATCATGGAAGGAAGCGAGCACACATAGCGAATTCTACGTCCTTCTCGGAATCACCAAGTTCACGAAGTACGCTCCGTGGGCAGCGCCATGTGTGCTGAATCTTCTTGAGAGACTGCAGAGCTTGCCCTACCACCTTCAGCTAGACACGCTGGACTTTTGTGTACACTTGAGAAATGTGGATGATGCCGTAAAAGCAAAGATGATCGCGGCGCTTGAGGACTCCATGGACAAATTGGGCGTGTTTATGAATTCCATGATTTTTGATGCACTGAAGGGTTTAGGTGGATTAGAAACCGAAGAAGAAAACTACAGAACGGTGGTCTTAGAGGAGATCGAAAGTGTGTGCTCCGAGACGGGACCGCAGGCCGATACCGAAGCATGGAATATCTTCTCTCGACAATTTGATCATCCGTATGACGGCATTTATTGGGAAGAGATAAATAATCTCGCCAGCGCTCAGAAGCGGCAGTTCCTTTTCAAGGCACTCAAAGGGGCAAGCACCGAGTATGTTTCGTTTGTCGATATTCTGATTCGTCAGCTCGCAGATTTCGGTGACTCATCAGTTTCTGAGGCTATTGAACCTTGGCTTAGGCTGCCAGCCAAAAAGTCGGTTATGCCACAAGATACAGTCGAGGTGTTTTTCGCAGCACACGAAGCGATGGGGATTTTAGACCTCCCACTTCCTGCCACTGTGACATCGACTATCGATGTTGATGAAACTATGCGGGCCTGCGGGGAATTAGCTTACTGGGCTTGCCGGTTAAGCATTTGCGAACTCGAGTCTTCACCTCAGACTCTCGGTGCACGGACTACATTACTGGATTACTCCTCTTCGGCAAGTGCCGGAGCACTTTGGTCTTCAACATCTCGAATGTTGTCTACGGATGGTACAAGAATTAACGTTGCAGCGTGCTATCCGAAAACAGCCCTGGCTATCTGCCGCGATGCATTGACCAACCTTGGGTCGCAGAAGACGTACCACCAACACGGATTAATGAATGATCTGGCGCGCATAGCTTCCTTTTCCATTCAAGTGATTGGGCAGTTTGGTGACGCCGATGACCTACAACGTTTACGCAGTCTTTGCGACGAAGAGGAGCTAGGTCATGAAGCACTTA
Organism: Klebsiella sp. R390; assembly: GCF_051131745.1. Classification (NCBI taxonomy): domain Bacteria; kingdom Pseudomonadati; phylum Pseudomonadota; class Gammaproteobacteria; order Enterobacterales; family Enterobacteriaceae; genus Klebsiella; species Klebsiella sp. R390. The sequence continues at coordinate 3,890,582 of NZ_CP180445.1, forward strand.
ACGCGATCCAGAAGATTGAAGACCGTATTCGTTACCGAAAATAAATATGTCAGCAGGGATATTCAGACACTGGCAGAACGTTAGACGATATGAGTGAATTACCTGAGTAGATACGTAAATATACTACATCGCTTATTTTTCGGTAGGTGTAGGCGGAAAACAGCTATCGGATTGATTTGTTTGGTTCAGTGACATACCATTTATCTCAAATGTAAAAAAGGCCTTCCCACATAGAGAAGACCACAAGTAGTTACAAATCGATTTGACTGCAACCGAAGTTACGATCCCCTTCACCAAAAACTTTGGTTTCGACTTTGCTCAGATAATCCAGACGCTCAAGCAGCTCCTGGTAATGTTCTTTAAAGTCAGGGTTGTAGGTATCCAGCACATACCGGCAATTATCTGGAAAATGCACCAGACCTTGGTGATCGTCTAGTTCCAGTCCCAGGGCGCTGTACCATGCCCCGGTAATCATTCCTCTCAGGTTGTCTTCTTGCTTGTAATCACCGAGATGATAGTAAGCATCTTTGTTGAACAACAGGCAAATGTGGTAATGGCATTTACCTGATTCTGAAAACTCTCTTGCCCACATAATAAACATAGGGCAGCGATAGATACGTTTACCCTCTCGTTGTTTGCGAACCTTATCCGCTTCCAGTTTAGCCTTAAGGGAGCTACGCATCCGCGACATCACACCTGGTTCTAGGTTAGGGAAGCAGCAAATATTATCACCGTTATCGACAATCCCCGGATAATGAAGGTCCACTCTTACGGCAATAACTCTTGGATATATATTCGTCAGGGCATTCAACAATGCGTTAATCTTCATCCGATAAAGTTTTACATAATTCATATCAATATACCTATGTGTTTGGTCCTACAGTCTGTCCGAGACCATATGAGTTATTACTACACAAGCAGGGTTGTACCTTACTGATGATTAAGGAATATAATGGCACCAGATCTGAGTATCCCCACACCGTAGTCATCTGATAATTAATTGATTAGTAATTCTACCATTAGTTGGTTATTTGACTTACTAAGGAAGCATACCCATTATAATACCTTTCCAACATCTAAATTTAAGATAAAGTCAGCCCCAGCCTGTGATGGCTATATAAAAGTCACTCTACAATTAGTATGCTGAATTAACCTATAATTCCACTATTCCAATTACGTTTAACTGTTGATATGCTAATCTCCAATGCTTTTGCAGTTTGCGATTGAGTCAGACCTCTGCGCTTAGCTTGCTCAATGCTTTCACGATGTTTGCTTCCTTCTCTTCTCCCTAATGGTTTAGTAATATTTCTTGTCTTCAGCTCCGCTAAGTTCATCTTCCAGCATCCATTTTGTATCTTTGGAAGTAATAAAGTAAAAATATATCCCTCAGCAGTCGGGGTTAGCTCCTTTTGAGGGAAGTAACAATGGATGCGTATAGCCTTTCTAGCGCATCGTATTATATTCTCTTGAATCATTTCTGCATTACTCCCCAGACTGTTGAGATCTAAAATAACTAGGTCATCTCCTTTGCTCATGTCTCGATTGATCACTTTTCTCAAAATATCCGAACTGTCTGGTGCGAGTTGCTTATCGATTATTATTTTTCCAGGGCTTATCAACAAAGCTTTGCAGATTTCTTTCATCTCAGGTTTATCTCCAAACTCTTCACATTCTTTCGAGTCCTTGCATTGATGATAAAGAAAATGAGCCATGATGCTTAACTCCAGTGTCAGCTATTAATTATTGCTACCTTCCCACAAACTGCTTGCTTCTCACCTTGAATCTCTATCTGAACATTCAGTTTTTTAAAATCATGTCTTTCTGACCTACTTGTCAGCTGTTAGCTAATCTCCTTTGTTATTGATTCACTCGTTAAATGGATTGATTATAATAGTTTCTCCTTCTGACTTAGCCGCTAATGAAACATCACATTTTCGTATCACAGGTATCACTACAGCCTTGTTGTTTATGTAGTAAATCGGGATCCAGCAAATATGCGGGAAAGAAGTATTTATATTATGCTTCTCTAGGATGCTATCTATTCTGTAAGAAATAAGTTCAATAATCGGAACTAATATGGCCCTTTTTATGTCAAAAAAAATATCATTATGAACTACTTTTCTTAAAAGTAGTATTACACCAATACCCTCGGTTAGCCATCTTTCATGGTTCAATTTTCTCTCTGTATAGATGTAAATAGCATTTTTTATTTCTCCATTTTCAATTATCTCTTCAAGTTTTACCTTTATTTTTTTCTTTTCAAATCTGCACATTCTGTTTGTGTTAACATTGTTTCTAACCTCCATTGCGTCGAGGACGTTTTGAGGTAATAAAATCTTCTCTTTCCAAATTCCTTCATAAAGTTCTATATCAGTTTTTTTTGGCTAGATTTATCCGTAAGCATAGGTGGCTTTTTATTTTCATGTGACTGCGAAGCTCTCTGTAACTCTTCTGATAAAATAGATGATAGAGACCTACCTGAAAGCTTACTTACTCTTTTATAATAATCAATTGTAGATGCATGATTGGTTGAAAATGTTACTTTTAATGACATGGCGAATTCCTGTTTTAATATGCGCGTTTATAAGTCTTGTGGATTTAATCTAGAGATATTTCACGTTATAAGTACGCTTTGAATAATCTGATGATTATTGTCTTAAAGTTTATATTAATGTAATTTTTCTATGAGAGGTGATGCTATATTTTAATTTATGCATGCGTTAGAGTTCCTCAAATTTCGATTATGGATAAAAAATGATCATATTGGCCGATATCTTCAGGAAGATACTGGCTCTCGAAGTAAAATCCATTCGTCAATTTCTGATTCAAGCCAGCCAATGGATTGTTTACCAAGGCGACGACGTTTTGGAAATGTCGCATCGTAACGTGGGGATTTTGGGTTAAGCCAATCATAGATAGTCGAACGGGCCACGCCAATTTTTTTCATTACAGATGTAATCCGTATCATTTTTGCATTGGATATGTTCATCAACGTTTCTCGTAGGTTGTGCGTTTTGGGATGGGATGAAGATAGCCTTTCTGCGTTTTAAAAAAAATTAACTTGCCAAAAAGTTTTTTTTTACAATACTGTCTCTGTGTTAATGCATTGAAAATAAAGGGGTTAAATTGGCATGTTAAAAATTTTTTGTAGTGAGTTCGAAGTTCAACGCAAGGACCTGCATAGACTTCTTACGTCTTCAGAGTGGCCGTTTAAGAATGCCTTGATGGAAGGACTATTGTTTCTCGCGGAGGACAATGACCAAGTAAAAGATGAGGTCTCACAGTTAAGGGCTCAGTACATCGAGCATGATGCATGTTGGAAGCGGCTAAAGCTAAAATGGACAACCATACCTTTGATGCACTCGGCTCTAGGATTGAAACAGACCTTCAAAGATACGCTGTTCGCTGCCGGAGTATTTCAGCTTTGGGGAAGAGACATATGGGATGTCGATCAAGAAATGGCGGTTGAGTCCTTTCTACACGCTAATCGAACTTTGAATGAATGTCGTGGGGCTGTGGATTTCAATCAATTGATTGATAGTGAAAAAATGGTGAGTGAGGGCCGGCGGCAATCAGCCAAAAAAGGAGGAAAGGCAAAAGCTGAGCACTATATTCCGGTAAAGCAGGAGGTAATAAGGTTACTCCACAAAAATGTTCCGTCAAATGGAGGCTGGAAAAACAGAACCGTAGCCGGAAAGGCTATCGAACAGGATTTAATGAGTTTTGTGCAAAAAATGAAAGCACAAAATGAGGGATTGGATCTTAATGAAGATGAGCTTCTCACAACTATCGTACGCTGGGCACGCGAAAATGCTGAAGTAAGAGCGGCCTTCGAAGCAACAGTTCGAGTCAAGGTTGGTAAAAAAAATAGCGTGATTTTAACGCTATTTTTAATGTAACAAATCGCCTGATTTTTTATCCAACAAGTCTCAGTACACCAGTGTTTGGTGTAATTATGGTTCCTTTGTCGGCTGAAATAACAAAATCAGCCCACCATTGCATCATCGGACGACGTTGCTCAAGGTAATCGCTTCGGTTGTAAGCACGACGTACCTCATTTTTGTCCACATGAGCAAGTGCGGCTTCAATGACATCAGGTGAAAATCCTTGCTCATTTAGTGCTGTGCTGGCGATAGAACGCAAGCCGTGAGATACGAGTACGCCTCCTAAACCAGCACGCTTAAGGGCTGCATTCACTGTCTGGCTGTTCATCGGCTGGGTAGGCTTAATGCGACTGGGAAAGATAAATTCCCGGCCACCACTGAGTGACTTCATCATTTCCAGAATAGAGAGAGCCTCCTCGGATAGTGGAACCGTATGGTCCCGGTTCATCTTCATTCGGGCTGCAGGGATTTTCCATTCGCTGGCATCAAAATCGATCTCATCCCATCGAGCTTCAGCGGCTTCGGCAGGGCGGGTGATGGTGAGAAGCTGCCACATGAACAGACACCGCGTGGGCAAACTTATACTTGCTGTACGCATCGTTTGCATTAACTGTGGTAGCTGATCCGGGCGGATACTTGGCATGTTTTTCTTCTGCGGTTTCTCGAATGCTTTCCCGATGTTCACGCTGGGGACCGCATCAATCAGGCCAGTGTTCTGCGCATAAATCATGACTTCGTTAATACGCTGACAAAGGCGTCGGACAGTCTCTAATGCACCCCTGGCCTGAACCGGCTGAACTGTTTTAACCAGAGTATGAGCCTTAATCTCAGTGATACTGATATCACCGATTGCTGGGAAAACATCTCTCTCAAGCGAGCGCCAGATATCGTCGGCATAATCCTCTGTTACGCTGGCTCTCTTCACATTCCACCAACGCTCGGCAACTAACAGGAAAGTGTTGGTTTTGGCCTCTTGAGAATTTCTCACCTGTTCTTTCTGATGTTCCTGTGGATCAATGTCTTTCGCCAATAAAACTCGAGATTCAGCTCTGAGTTTACGCGCATCAGAAAGGGAGACAGCAGGGTAGGCACCGAAGCTCTGTTTGGTTCGCTGTTTGGTTAGAGGCCGATAGTAACGGAACTGCCAGAGTTTACTACCGCTGGACTTTATTAACAGGGTCAGCCCATCACCATCATAAAGCTGGTAATCGGCATCTTTAGGTTTGGCGGCTTTGATTTCCGTATCGGTTAACGGCTTGGTTTTTCTTGCCATGGGGAGTCTCCATGCGTTTAGGCCCAACGAAAACAATAGAGCTTTTCGTTGGGCCTATCAATGGGCCTAAAAGGTTCGGATTTAATTAGTTCTCTTCGGACTTCGCAGGACAAATTGAGGGCACAAAAAAGCCCGCAGGGCTTGTGCCGTGCGGGCTCTTAGGACTTCATCGGATGACTCTGGTAATCACCGATGGAGAATTTTGGTGGAGCTGGCGGGAGTTGAACCCGCGTCCGAAATTCCTACATCCTCGGTACTACATGCTTAGTCAGTCTTTACATTCGCCTGGCACCTGCGGATTGACACGCCACTACCAGACTAGCCTGATTAGTTTTAACGCTTCAACCCCAGGCAGGGTTTCCACGCGATCTCTTTTGGGTTTGACCTCTCTTTGATCCCCGTCTTAAGAGCGGAAGCTAGGGAGAGAGGGCTCAGAGCAGGTTATTAAGCTGCTAAAGCGTAGTTTTCGTCGTTTGCGACTATTTTTTTGCGGCTTTTTACGAGGCCAACCGCCCCTCGGCATGCACCTTGGGTTTCGCAAATCCCGTCGAATCCAGAATCAGCCCCAATGCGTTACGGCAAGTATAACAGATTAGTGAATGAGGTTACCAGTACTGCGTAGGATGATTATTTCATGGGAGTGGGTAAAAAAGCAGCATCAACAACGATATAGCGCAGAAGGGCCAGCTGGGCTGGCCCTGAGGAGGGGATTAGCGGCCCGCGTGTTTCATAATGCGGGCTTTATCCAGCGCCCACTCACGATCTTTGAGGTCGGTACGCTTATCGTGCTGTTTTTTACCTTTCGCGACGCCGATTTTCACTTTGCACCAGGCGTTCTTCCAGTACAGTGACAGGGCCACAACGGTATAGCCTTCACGGTTGATACGGCCGTACAGGTTATCCAGCTCGCGCTGATTGAGCAGCAGCTTACGGGTACGAGTTGGATCGCACACGTAGTGGGTGGAGGCCACGGCCATCGGCGTAAAGTTTGCACCGAAGAGATAGGCCTCGCCATCTTTCAGGATAACGTAGCTGTCGCCGATGTTGGCTTTGCCAGCGCGCAGAGATTTAACTTCCCACCCTTGCAGAACAAGACCAGCCTCGTATTCATCTTCAATAAAGTATTCATGGCGGGCGCGTTTATTCAGCGCAATGGTGGCTGATCCAGGTTTGTGGGCTTTTTTCTTGGTCATAATGTCCTGAAGTCATTGCTAAACGGGAATACAGTACCTCAATCCATCCTGCGAGGTGTAATGCGCTATCTTAGCACGAGTTGTGGCACAGCGTTTTTTTTAGCGCCAGATAAATGATATTATTTGCGCCGTGTTTAAATGTGGAACTTGCTATGCCTCAGATTAGCCGTACTGCGCTGGTGCCTTTCAGCGTGGAACAGATGTATCAACTCGTGAATGACGTGAAGTCCTATCCTGATTTCTTGCCTGGCTGCACCGGGAGCCGTGTGCTGGAATCTGGGCCGACGCAAATGATGGCGGCGGTTGATGTGTCCAGGGCAGGCATCAGCAAGACGTTCACCACTCGCAATACGCTTACCAGCAACCACAGCATTTTGATGAGCCTGGTCGATGGCCCGTTTAAGAAATTGATTGGTGGCTGGAAGTTTATCCCGTTAAGCCCGGATGCCTGCAAAATTGAGTTTCACCTCGATTTTGAATTCACCAATATGCTGATCGAGATGGCGTTTGGCCGCATCTTTAAAGAGCTGGCGATAAACATGGTGCAGGCATTCACCGCCCGGGCCAAAGAGGTTTATCGTGTCGGCTAAAATTGTAGTTGAAGTTGCCTATGCGCTGCCGGAAAAACAGTATTTGCAAAGCGTGAAGCTGGAAGAGGGGGCGACCGTCGAGCAGGCGATTCAGGCCAGCGGTCTGCTGACGCTGCGCGACGATATCGATCTGACCAAAAATAAGGTCGGGATATACAGCCGTCCCGCTAAGCTGCACGATGCGGTGCATGATGGCGATCGGGTTGAAATCTACCGTCCCCTGATTGCTGACCCAAAAGAACTGCGGCGCCAGCGTGCGGAAAAAAGCGCCGGCAAGTAACGGCGGTAATTGCGGTGATAAAAAAAGCGCTCAATGAGCGCTTTTTGCATTTCTGGACCGATACTTACCCGATTACTCGTTAGTCAGCGCCGGTTTGTTATCAATATTGGTTAACACGCCGCTGCTATCGAACGTCAGCGTCAGTGTCTGCTGGGTAATTTTTTCATGCCCAGGCTGCTGACGGAAAACATAGAACCAGGTGTTAGTGCCAAACGGATCCGACATCATTGGGGTACCCAGCGCATAAGCAACCTGTTGTTGCGTCATGCCGACACGAATTTTTGCTACATCGTTGGGTGCCAGATAGTTACCCTGGTTGATATCAGGACGGTAAACCACTCGTTCCAGAGTGGAACAGCCTGCGGTCAACATAAGAAGAACCGCTGCGGCAGCAGTCAGCGTTTTACAGCGCATAGTGATTTTATTCCTTTTCGGGCCCGAGCAGTACGTGGCTCATCTGTAATATGCCGATAATAATAGACCTTTGCCCGGTTGGAAACCTTCGGCTGCAGGTCTTGCGGCAATTTGCTGTTCACTATGACTCTGCGAAATTCAAAAAGTTTACGCGGCGAGCAACTCTTTCGCGTTGGCGAGGGTGTTGCGCGTAACTTCGCTACCGCCCAGCAGGCGGGCAAGCTCCTGCAGTCGCGCCCGTTTATCTAGCGGATGCATATGCGTTTCCGTCATTTCGCCATCGGTCTCTTTGCAGACATAGAAATGATGGTGGCCACACCCGGCAACCTGAGGCAGGTGAGTCACGCACATTACCTGAGTGGATTCGCCTAACTGGCGCAGCAGTTTGCCAACCACTGCCGCCGTCGGGCCGCTAATTCCGACATCGACTTCATCGAAAATCAGGGCCGGGGTTTCCATTTTGCGAGCGGTAATGACCTGGATAGATAATGCGATACGCGAGAGTTCGCCGCCGGAGGCCACTTTCGCAATCGGCTGCAGCGGTTGCCCCGGGTTGGTGGTAACGCGGAACTCAATGCGGTCAGCCCCTTCGGCGGTAAGATGACGCTCATCGAAGGCAACATCGATGGCAAACACCCCGTGAGGCATGGAAAGTGAGTGCATACTTTCAGTAATCAGCTGAGTCAGCTCTTCCGCACTGCGTTGACGCAGGTCGTGCAGCTGACGGGCGGTTTCCAGTGCCAGCTGATGATGTTCGACGACGCTATGGCTCAGGGATTCCAGCGAGCCGGCGCTATCGTCCAGCAGACGCTGTTCTTCCAGCAGGGCCTGATAAAAGGCCGGGAGCTCTTCCGGGGTGATCTGATGTTTACGCGCCAGGGCAATCTGGCGTGAGATGCGTTGCTCCAGCTCGAACAGGCGGTTCGGGTCGAGATCCAGGCGGTCGTGATAGTGACGCAGTTCGTCGGTGGCTTCGCTGAGCTGAATGGCTGCTTCTTCGAGCATGTCCAGCACGCCGGAGAGTTTGCCATCCATGCCGGCGAGCTCGGTCACCAGCTGCCTGGCGGTGTAGAGCTGGCTCTGCAGGTTAGCTTCTTCGCTGTCGGCAAGTACCGTCAACGCGTGCTGGCAGGTCGTCAGCAGCTGGCCGCTGTTGGCCAGACGCTTATACTCTTCGTCGATTTGTTCGTACTCACCCGCTAGCGGGTTAAACTCATTGAGCTCTTTTAACTGGTATTGCAGCAGGTCGGCCCGCGCGGCGCGCTCCTGGCTTTGTTGCTGATGTTGCGCCAGTTCGCGGCAGCTTTGGTGCCACTGGTGGTAGTGTTCAGCCATACGCTGAGTAAGCGCATACTCACAGGTGTAACCATCGAGGAGTGCTTTTTGATGTTCGGGGCGGGTCAGCCGCTGGTGTGCATGCTGGCCGTGGATCTGGATAAGCAACTGGCCGAGTTCGCGCAGCTGGGAGAGCGGGACGGCGGTGCCGTTAATAAAGCCCCGGGAGCGGCCATCTGTGCTGATAACGCGACGTAGTAAACACTCACACCCGCTTTCCAGCTGGTTCTCTTCCAGCCAGCGTTGGGCTGCCGGTGTATCTTTCAAGGCGAAACGGGCGCAAAGGTCTGCGCGGCTGGCGCCACGTCGCACCATGTCTGCTTCTGCTCTTCCGCCCAGGCACAGCCCCAGCGCATCAATGGCGATAGATTTCCCGGCACCGGTTTCCCCGGTGATCGCGGTCATGCCGCTGTGAAAGTCAATTTCCAGTTCACGAACGATAGCAAAATTACTGATGGTGAGTTGCGCCAGCATAACCGCCTTCCTGTATGAAAAACCATTACTGTGTTTTCGTACAGTATAGACTGGTTTTTTATCCAGTAAAGAGGCGGTAGTAAAAATCAGAACAATTTTTTGGACCAGCCGAGCTTGGTACTCAATGTATTGAAATAGCTGTAATCTTTGGGGTGAATGAGATTCAGGTGATAATCGCAGCGGTGGATCAGCACATCTTCGCCGTCCTGAATCGGCAGCGCTATCTGGCTGTCACAGCTGATCTCCAGATCGCTGCAGCGCTGGGAGAAGCGCAGGCGAATGGTGCTGTCGCCGTTAATCACCAGCGGGCGGGCCGATAGCGTATGCGGGAACATCGGGACCAGGGTAATCGCGTCCAGTGACGGTGTCAGAATCGGGCCGCCGGCGGACAGCGAGTAGGCGGTCGAGCCCGTTGGGGTGGAGATAATCAGGCCATCCGAGCGCTGCGAGAAGGCAAACACCTCATCAATGTAGACCTCAAACTCAATCATATGCGCGACTTTACCCGGGTGCAGCACCACTTCATTAATCGCAGTGCTGATGCGTTTCTGGCAGTCTTGCTGACACACCTGCGCTTCCAGTAAAAAGCGTTTTTCGGAGATGTAGTGGCCTTCCAGTACGTCCGCGAGCTGCTGCAGGGCGTTATCCGGGTCAAGGTCGGTCAAAAAGCCGAGATTCCCACGGTTAATGCCGATGACGTTGATATCGTAACGCGCCAGGGTCCGCGCTGCGCCGAGCATGTTGCCGTCGCCGCCGACTACCACCGCCAGATCCGCCTGCTGACCAATTTCGGCCAGCGTGCCGGTTTTGACATTGCTAAGCTGAAGTTCATGCGCGATCTGTTGTTCGACCAGGACCTCGTAGCCTTTGCCGCTTAACCAGCGCCAGAGCATTTCATGTGTGGTCAGCGCGGTTGGGTGACGAGGGTGTCCCACAATGCCTATACACTTGAAATGATTCTTCATGTTCTGGATGTCCTTGCGTTAAATGAATGATGACAATCTGACGGCTTCCCTTGAAACCCGGAAACGGATCCCCATAATAAGCGAAGTTAGCGAGATGAATGCGAAAAAAAACGCGGAGAAATTCATGAGTAGTAAAGAACAGAAAACGCCTGACGGGCAAGCCCCGGAAGAAATTATCACGGAACAGCACGAGAGCGTTGAGGCTGTTGAGCCTGAAGTTTCGGCTGAGCAGGTGGATCCGCGCGATGAAACAATTGCGAATCTGGAAGCACAGCTTGCTGAAGCACAGAAACGTGAACTGGAAGTGAAACTGCGCGCGAAAGCCGATGAAGATAACCTGCGTCGTCGTACCGAACTGGATATCGAAAAAGCGCATAAATTTGCGCTTGAGAAGTTCGTCAACGAGCTGCTGCCGGTTATCGACAGTCTGGATCGCGCACTGGAAGTTGCGGACAAAGCTAACCCTGACATGGCCTCCATGGTTGAGGGTATCGAGCTGACGCTGAAGTCGATGCTGGATGTTGTGCGCAAATTCGGCGTGGAAGTGATTGCCGATACCAACGTACCGCTGGATCCTAACGTCCATCAGGCCATCGCGATGGTTGAGTCCGACGATGTGGCTGCGGGCAACGTGCTGGGCGTGATGCAAAAAGGCTATACCCTGAACGGTCGTACCATTCGCGCGGCGATGGTCACCGTGGCAAAAGCGAAGTAATTCGCTTCCAAACGGCCGCCAGCGGGTGGCCGTTTTTCTCTTTCTCTTATCTTCTGCCCGTTTCCGGGGCAAAAAAAACGGCGAACCACAGGCCCGCCGTATCTGATTTGCCGAATGATTACTCGGCGACGCTTTCGCGAATCGGTTTGACCGGCATGACTTTGACTTGCTTAATCATGTTGTCCTGAACGTCGAGAATATCGATATCGTATTGCTCGATACGCACGCGCGTGCCGGGAACCGGTATCTCTTCCAGCGCTTCCAGAATAATACCGTTTACCGTCCGCGCTTCATCTTCCGGCAGGTGCCAGTTAAAGGCTTTATTGATTTCACGGACGTTGGCGCTGCCGTCGATAATCACCGTGCCGTCAGTTAGTGGCGTCACTTCTTCCGCTAGCGTGGGTGACATCGAGGTGGTGAAATCACCGACGATCTCTTCGAGAATGTCTTCTACCGTCACCAGGCCCTGGATATCGCCATATTCATCGACCACCAGGCCCACCTTCTTCTTATTCCGCTGGAATTTGACCAGCTGTGTGCTGAGCGGCGTTCCTTCCGGAACGTAATAAATTTCATCCGCGGCGCGCAGCATCACCTCTTTGGTGAACTCTTTTTTCTCGGTCATCAGGCGGTAAGCTTCACGCACACGCAGCATGCTGATGGCGTCATCCAGCGAGCCACGATACAACACAATGCGCCCGTGCGGGGAGTGGGTCAGCTGGCGAACGATGGCCTTCCAGTCGTCGTTAATATCAATCCCAATGATTTCATTACGTGGGACCATAATGTCGTTGACGCTCACTTTTTCGAGATCCAGCACCGACAGCAGCATGTCCTGGTTACGGCGGGAGATCTGGGTCCGCGACTCGTTCACGATGGTGCGCAGCTCATCTTTGCTCAGCGCGCCGCTGACGATGATATCGGCTTTGATGCCCATCATGCGCATCAGCAGGCGGGTGATGGTGTTAAGAAACCACACCAGCGGCATCATCAGTATTTGCAACGGTGCCAGCAAGAAACTGCTGGGGTAGGCCACTTTTTCCGGATACAGCGCGGCAATGGTTTTCGGCAGGACTTCGGCAAAAACCAGCACCACAAAGGTCAATACGCCGGTGGCAATCGCCACCCCAGCATCGCCATACAGGCGCATACCGACAATCGTCCCGAGTGCGGAGGCGAGGATGTTGACGAGGTTGTTGCCGATCAGCACCAGGCTGATTAAGCGGTCTGGTTTACGCAGCAGTTTTTCGACACGCTTCGCCTGGCGGTTGCCCTGTTTGGCCATGTGGCGCAGACGGTAGCGGTTCAGCGTCATCATGCCGGTCTCTGAACCAGAGAAATAGGCGGAGATGATCACCATGATGATCAGTGTGACGATCAGCGTGGTGGTAGATATGTGTTCCAGGGGGGACTCCTTAGCGCCTGACCCGGTGGGCTATTTGTCTCGATGATACCTGCCGGGCCAGGCTTGTAGTCTGGGTTAACTCATTAACTGTTGCAGCACGCGACTGCCGAAATAGGCCAGCGTCAGCAGTCCGGCCCCGGCGACGTTAAACCAGACGACCCGGCGACCGCGCCAGCCTTCATGATAATGTCCCCATAGCAGAACGATATAGACGAACCACGCCACGATCGACAGGACGGCTTTATCGATGTTTTCCGTGCTGAACAGATTCTGCATGTAGAACAGGCCGGTGCAGAGCGTCAGGGTCAGCAGAACCACGCCAACCTGGGTGATATGAAACATTTTACGCTCAATACTCATCAGCGGTGGCATTTCATGGCTGAAAGCGAGTTTTTTGTTTTTCAGCTGATAGTCAATCCATGCCAGCTGCAGCGCGTACAGCGCGGCAATGATCAGCGTCGCGTAAGAGAACAGCGACAGACCGATATGCACCAGCATCCCCGGCGTGGTTTCGAGGTGAGTGATGTATTCGTTGGGGACGAAGGTAGCGAAAGCCAGATTAATTAGCGCAAATGCATAGACGATGGGCAGCAGCAGCCAGCCACGATTGCGTGACGCTACAATCGTCATCACCGTACAGATCATCAGGCTTACCAGCGAGCCGACGTTAAGCAGGCTCAGATTTTGCCCGCTCTCGCCGCCGGGGAAAATACGTGACTCCAGCGCAAAAGCATGACAAATCAACGCAATTGTTGCGGAAAGTATCGCCATCCGCCGCCAGCTGCTGTTTTTTTGCAGTAAGCCGGGGACGATCAGCGCAAGGCTGATGGAATAGGCGACAAGCGCGAGTAGAGCAAAAACAGGCATATGGGCGTCGACTGTTGACTAAATAAGTAAGAAAGATAAGCAGTATAGCGTTACGCGACGTCTGCTCCAACCGTTGCATCACATCGCGCTTCATGTCGTGTTATACTGCGCCAAATCCGTGTTTTTCGTGTCGCTACCGCGACCGACAGTTTCCACCTCAGGCGAGAGACAATGTTTGATAATTTAACCGATCGTTTGTCGCGTTCGCTGCGCAACATTAGCGGCCGCGGACGCCTTACCGAAGACAATATTAAAGACACCCTGCGCGAAGTGCGCATGGCGCTGCTGGAGGCGGACGTTGCTCTGCCTGTCGTGCGTGATTTCATCAGCCGCGTCAAAGAGAGCGCGGTGGGTCATGAAGTTAATAAAAGCCTGACCCCGGGCCAGGAATTCGTCAAAATCGTCCGTAACGAACTGGTTGCGGCGATGGGCGAAGAGAACCAGGCGCTGGATTTAGCCGCACAGCCACCGGCTGTCGTGCTGATGGCGGGCCTGCAAGGGGCAGGTAAAACCACCAGCGTCGCCAAGCTCGGTAAATTCCTGCGTGAGAAGCACAAGAAGAAAGTGCTGGTTGTCTCCGCGGACGTTTATCGCCCGGCAGCGATTAAACAGCTGGAAACGCTGGCCGAGCAGGTTAGCGTTGATTTCTTCCCGTCCGACGTGGGCCAGAAGCCTGTTGATATCGTCAACGCGGCGCTGAAAGAAGCGAAGCTGAAATTCTACGACGTGCTGCTGGTGGATACCGCCGGTCGTCTGCACGTAGATGAAGCGATGATGGACGAAATTAAGCAGGTCCACGCGTCATTGAATCCGGTAGAAACGCTGTTTGTCGTGGATGCGATGACCGGCCAGGATGCCGCGAATACCGCCAAAGCCTTTAACGAAGCGCTGCCGCTGACCGGCGTGGTGCTGACCAAGGTTGATGGTGATGCGCGTGGCGGTGCGGCGCTGTCTATTCGCCATATCACCGGCAAACCGATCAAGTTCCTCGGCGTTGGCGAAAAAACCGAAGCGCTGGAGCCGTTCCATCCGGATCGTATTGCATCCCGTATTCTCGGCATGGGCGATGTGCTGTCGCTGATCGAAGATATCGAGAGCAAGGTTGACCGCGCACAGGCCGAGAAACTCGCTTCCAAGCTGAAGAAGGGCGATGGCTTCGACCTGACCGACTTCCTTGAGCAACTGCGCCAGATGAAAAACATGGGCGGTATGGCTAGCCTGATGGGCAAACTGCCGGGTATGGGGCAGATCCCTGACAACGTCAAGTCGCAGATGGACGACAAAGTGCTGGTGCGGATGGAAGCGATCATCAACTCGATGACCCTGAAAGAGCGTGCCAAACCTGAAATCATTAAAGGTTCACGTAAACGCCGTATCGCCGCGGGTTGCGGCATGCAGGTGCAGGACGTGAACCGTCTGCTCAAGCAGTTTGACGATATGCAGCGCATGATGAAGAAGATGAAGTCGAAAGGCGGCATGATGAAGATGATGCGTGGCATGAAAGGGATGATGCCGCCAGGATTCCCAGGTCGCTAATACGCGTCATCATTCAAGCCGCAGATGCGTTGGCTGCGTTCGTTCACCCCGGTCGCGTACTTGTGTACGCTCCCGGGGATTTACTCACTTACCGCCTGCCTGCAACTCGAATTATTTAGCGTATTGCAGTTTTGAATTGATTTTTGCACAGAAATCAGTAAAATTTTCGGGCTTTTAATATGACACCCGGGCTCCGTTCCTCGATGGGGCCCGGGTGTTCTATTCACACAAGAGGATGTTATGGTAACTATTCGTTTAGCTCGTCACGGCGCTAAAAAGCGTCCGTTCTACCAGGTTGTTGTCACCGACAGCCGTAATGCACGTAACGGTCGCTTCATCGAGCGCGTTGGTTTCTTCAACCCGATCGCTTCCGCGAACGAAGAAGAAACTCGTCTGGATCTGGACCGTATCGCTCACTGGGTTGGCCAGGGTGCGACAGTTTCCGATCGCGTAGCTACGCTGATCAAAGCAGCAAACAAAACAGCTTAATCTGTCACGGTGGTCATGATGAGCAAGCAACACACCGCACAAGCACCTGTTGATCCGATCGTATTGGGCAAGATGGGTTCTTCCTACGGTATCCGTGGTTGGCTCAGAGTGTTTTCCTCCACCGAAGACGCTGAAAGCATTTTTGACTACCAGCCCTGGTTAATCCAGAAGGCGGGTCAGTGGCAGGTTGTTGAGCTGGAAAGCTGGCGCCACCACAATCAGGACATCGTGATTAAGCTGAAAGGCATTGACGATCGCGATGCTGCGAACCTGCTGACTAATTGTGAAATTGTCGTAGATTCCTCGCAGTTGCCGAAGCTCGAAGAGGGCGACTATTACTGGAAAGACCTGATGGGTTGCCAGGTAGTCACCACGGAAGGCTATGGCCTGGGTAAAGTCATCGATATGATGGAAACCGGGTCAAATGACGTTCTCGTCATTAAGGCAAACCTGAAAGATGCATTTGGCATCAAGGAGCGGTTGGTTCCGTTCCTCGATGGGCAGGTTATCAAGAAAGTCGATCTCGCTACTCGTACAATCGAAGTAGACTGGGATCCTGGTTTTTAAATTATCCGGATAAACGGTAAAAGACGGCGCTATGTGGATTGGCATAATTAGCCTGTTTCCTGAAATGTTCCGCGCAATTACCGATTACGGGGTAACTGGCCGGGCAGTAAAAAATGGCCTGCTGAGCATCCAGAGCTGGAGTCCTCGTGACTTTGCTCATGACCGGCACCGTACCGTGGACGATCGTCCTTACGGCGGCGGACCGGGGATGTTAATGATGGTGCAACCCTTACGGGACGCCATTCACACAGCAAAAGCCGCGGCAGGTGAAGGCGCTAAGGTGATTTATCTGTCACCTCAGGGACGCAAGCTTGATCAAGCAGGCGTCAGCGAACTGGCAACGAATCAGAAACTGATTCTGGTGTGCGGTCGCTACGAAGGGATAGACGAGCGCGTAATCCAGACCGAAATTGACGAAGAATGGTCAATCGGTGATTACGTTCTCAGCGGTGGAGAGTTACCGGCAATGACGCTGATTGACTCCGTTTCCCGGTTCATTCCGGGAGTTCTGGGCCATGAAGCTTCAGCAACGGAAGATTCCTTTGCTGATGGGTTGCTGGACTGCCCACACTATACTCGTCCTGAAGTGTTAGAAGAGATGGAAGTACCGCCAGTATTGCTGTCGGGAAACCATGCTGAGATACGTCGCTGGCGTTTGAAACAGTCGCTGGGCCGGACCTGGCTTAGAAGACCTGAACTTTTGGAAAACCTGGCTCTGACTGAAGAGCAAGCAAAGTTGCTGGCGCAGTTCAAAACTGAACACGCACAACAGCAGCATAAACATGATGGGACGGCGTAAGCCCCCAATATCAGTTTACCCAGGATAAGAGATTAAATTATGAGCAACATTATTAAGCAACTTGAACAAGAACAGATGAAGCAGGACGTACCTTCCTTCCGCCCGGGTGATTCCGTGGAAGTGAAAGTATGGGTTGTTGAAGGTTCCAAAAAACGTCTGCAGGCATTCGAGGGCGTGGTTATCGCTATTCGTAACCGCGGTCTGCACTCTGCATTCACTGTTCGTAAAATTTCCAACGGCGAAGGCGTTGAGCGTGTCTTCCAGACTCACTCTCCGGTAGTTGACAGCATTGCTGTTAAACGTCGTGGTGCTGTACGTAAAGCTAAACTGTACTACCTGCGTGAGCGTACCGGTAAGTCTGCTCGTATCAAAGAGCGTCTTAACTAAGATTCGCTTTCGCGACATCCTGATGAAAAGGGCTGGCCTGATGGGCCGGCCCTTTTTTTATCTTAAATTTAACCATCGTGATGTAAATCATTTACAATATCCCTTCATCTCGGAGGGGCGGTGGTCAGCGATATTTCTCAACACGCAACAATCGAACGGCGAGCCGCATGGCTGGCGCTTTTTTCGATCCTGCTGATCGTGATCGCACCCCTGATTTCAGTTTCGTTGCAAAAAGATCCGATGAGCGCTATGCCCGGCATGCACCATGCGATGATGGGCATGACGCAGGATATGACAGAACCGCATTCTGCAACGCCCCATGATCCCTCATCAACGCACTCTCAGCCGCTTGACCATGCCGAAGCCTGCGGCTATTGCGTGCTGTTAGCCCACGTCCCGGGGCTGCTCTTTGCGCTGGCGGTGTTGCTCTCTATCGTCCTGCGTCGCGTGCGGGTCCTCTTCCCTTGTCTGGTGCTGAAACGCCGACATTACTTCCCCTGGCTTTACCCGGAAACCCGCGCACCGCCGCGCTGTTCTGCTTTTCCCGCTTTCTAAAAATAATGTGCGCACTGCGCAACGTTCTCTTTTGCTTTCAGAAAGGAAAAGTATGACAACCTGCACCTCGCGCGCGGCATGGCTGAACCTGCTGCGACGTCTCCATTTTTACATTGGTCTGTTTATCGGGCCGTTTATCTTTGTGGCCGCCTTGACCGGTACGCTGTATGTCGCCACTCCGCAACTGGAGAACTGGCTTTATCAGGATGCCCTGCGCGGCACGCTCAACGGCGAAAGCCAGCCCCTGAGCTTACAGCTGGCGGCGGCGCAAGACGCCACTAACGGTAACCTTCGTTTACAGGCGGTACGTCCGGCACTCAGCGCCGGTGAAACCACCCGGGTGATGTTTGCTGACCCGCAGCTGGGGGAGTCTGAAACGCGGGCGATTTTTATCGACCCGGTGACGCTGAAGGTGGTGGGGGACATGACCGTCTACGGAACCAGCGGGATTTTACCACTGCGCCAGTGGATCGATTACGCCCACCGATCGCTGCTGCTAGGGAATAGCGGGCGGCTTTATAGCGAGCTGGCGGCATCGTGGATGTGGGTGGCGGCGCTCGGGGGGATCGTGCTCTGGGCGATGACCCGTCCCCGTCGACGGATCAACAACCGGATGCAGAACCACCGTCGTTTGCATGTCTCTTTGGGCTGGTCGCTGCTGGCGGGCATGCTGCTTTTTTCTGCTACCGGTCTGACCTGGTCGCAGTGGGCGGGTGGTAACGTCGATAAAATGCGTGCCGCGTTCGGCTGGCTGACGCCGCAGGTAAATGCCCAACTGAATAGCGCGATGCCGATGCCGCAGGACCCGCATGCTGAACATCATATGGGGCATATGGCGATGACGGAAGCCATGCCATCAGCATCGGGCGAGCAGTTTGATCGCGTGCTGACGGTGGCGCAGGCGGCGGGCCTGGATGCCAGCAAGCTGGAGATCCGCCCACCTGCATCGGCCGACCGGGCGTGGACGGTCACTGAGATCGACAGAAGCTGGCCGACCCAGGTTGATGCGGTGGCGATTGATGGTGAACGGATGCAGGTAGTGGACCGTACCCGGTTTGCTGATTTCCCGCTGATGGCCAAACTGACCCGCTGGGGGGTGGATTTCCATATGGGGATTCTGTTTGGACTTGCTAACCAGTTGCTACTGATCGCCTTTGGTATCGCGCTGTGCGTAATGATCGTGGTGGGATATCGTTTGTGGTGGATCCGTCGTCCGGCCCACGCCACTTTTAACCCGGCAAATACGCTGGTTCAGGCGTGGGTGAATCTCGGATGGCCAGCCCGTGCCATTTCGCTGGTAATAGCGGTAATGTTAGGGCTGGCGCTGCCATTGATGGGCGTCAGTCTGGCGGTATGCCTGGTGATTGATTATCTCCGCTGGCGTACTGCTGCGGGCGTCAGGCTCGTGAATTCCGTCGACTAAGGCGCTTAAGGCGTGCTGATCACCACCGTGACGCGGCGGTTTTCAGCACGGCCTTTCGCCGTATCATTACTGGCAATCGGATACTTTTTACCTAACCCGCGGGTGGTTAAATTACTGCGCGGGATGTTGGCTCCTTTCGTCCATGCATCAGCGACGATATCAGCACGTTTAAGCGACAACGCTTCGTTGTAGCTGTCCTCACCGTAGTTATCGGTGTGGCCATCCAGTCGGCCGTGCGTAATGCCGGTTGCGGCCAGTCGGGAGGCCATTTTCTGGATTTGCGCCTGGCTGTCGCTGCGCAGATGGTAGTCGTTTTTATCAAACAAAATACTGTCGGATAAACCCAGCGACCAGTCGCCCTCACTTTCTGTAAAACCGTATGACTGCATTGCGGCAATTTGTTCCGCAGAGAATTTCCCTTGCGGTGCCGTCTGGCAGCCACTGAGTAAAGCCACTGCTATCAGTGCGGGCGCAAAATATTTCCTGAGCATGTTGGATCCCTTTAATTTTGTACTTGCTGAATGCGCTGGTGTTTTTTCCGATACATATTTTGATCGGCGAACTCCTGCAGGCTTTCTGCGGAATGATGTTCCCAGGCCAACGCATAGCCAATGCTGAGAGACAAGGTTGCCGTATGGCCGTTGTGCAAATTAAACGGCTCGAGAAACAGCGTCGATAACGTGGCGCAAAGTGCCTGCACTTCCGCCTCTGAGTGAACATCGCGCAGCAGGATGGCAAACTCGTCGCCGCCTAAACGCCATGCCTGATGGTGCTTGTTGGCAAAGGCCATCAGCCGACTGGCGACGTCGATCAGGACTTTGTCACCTGTTGCATGGCCCCAGTTGTCATTAATCAGTTTAAAGTTGTCGCCATCGAGAAACAGTAATGCTGAGCGGTGGCGCGCGGTGTCATCCTTCATTAATGCGGTGATAATGCTGCGGAATGCGGCACGGTTGGCCAGTCCGGTCAGCGGGTCATGCAGGGACGAGCGTAACAGCTGGGCATTTTTAGCCTGCAGCTGCTGCTGCCAGTCCTCCATTTCGCCCAGCAGGCTATTAAAGTCCTGGGCAAAAAGATGGAATTCCTCAATGTGTTCTTCCGGAACCCGGCGAGAGAAATGGCGATTTTCCCTAATGTCGTGGACCACTTCAGTAATACTTTGCAGAGCGGTGATAATACCGTGATGCAGTGAGTGAGTCAGTAATAAGGAAATAACAGAAGCCAGCAGAATACTGCCGGTTAATACGATAATCGAGATCCCGAGGAAATGACCGATCATGCTGTCCAGCGCCTTCAGTCGAAGCTCGCCGATGACTTTTCCTTGATGTAGGATTGGTTGCGTGGTCGGCTCCGGGAACAGCCACTGGCTGATGATACCGCTCAGCTTTTCGTGGCGGACCAGATCGGTATTCCGCCAGACCGCAAAGCGGTTTTGCTGGTTGTCCAGCACCAGGGCTTCAGAGAATTGTCCCTGTTTCCCGAGCGTCGCCAGGGTTTCTTCCGCGGCGGAACTGTCATCAAATACCAGCGCGGCCTCAAGGCTTCGACTCATGGTGGCGGCGGTCAGCGCCAGGTTCTTTTGCGCATATTGCTTAAGCGTAAATACCGAGGCGGTGCTCAGCAGCATCCAGACCAGCGTCATTGAGATCACCACGCTTATCACGCTGATACGTCGCAGCGCTCTTTTAAACGTTGGGCGTGGAGCCTGTGATAAATCCTTATTCATGTGCGCTATTCCGGGCAAGCATCAGTACGTCTGGATTAACCCGTACGCCGCTGTGCGTCAGGACATCCAGATTCACGGAGAATCTGACCCTTTCGTCATTGATAATCAGGCAAAAAGCACTACCGATCGCGCATTCGCTATTTTGTTCTGCGATCAGCAAAAGGGGACGGGATTGGTATTTTGCGGTGAGTTCTGCCTGTTGAGACGGCGACTCGCTGCCAAAATAAAACCCATCACAGACCGTATTCATTGCTTCTTGCGTATTGTGAACAATGACCGGCCGATATGGCAACGCTTCAGGTTTTTCCTGAGCAAGGCTCTGTACGTAATGTGAGGTAGAAAAAATACATAATTTAGGCAGACCGGATAATGCAGGCCAGCGGGTATAAGTGACAATACCTGAAACAATAGCCCGAACATTTTTCGGTGGCTCGGAGGCGAAAACAGGGTAGCCCACGATAAATAATAAAAATATAAAAATAAGACGGTGAAACTGTTTCATTAACGGATCCGTCAGGTTCGTCATTAATGCATGAAGTGCAGATCGTTGATGCCCTGGCGCAGGATACCATTGTTGGCGAGGGCCGTCATTAATCACTGCCGAATCCTTGCGGTAATTTCACCCAGGATTTTTCGTAAAGGCATTAGGAGTAAAGTGACGCTCTGGGTATCACTTTTGCGGAAATGTATAAATAAGTTTACACGAAATGGCGATTTTCAGCCTATTTAATTTGCTGGTGTAAACTAAAATTTACGGATTATGGATTGAAATCTTTACTGCGTGTGGTATCGTTACGTCACTCCTCAGCCGAGGAACCCATTATCGCAAACGAGCTACACAGGATCGCCATCATGCAAAAAGACGCGCTGAACAACGTACATATTACCGACGAACAGGTTTTGATCACGCCGGATCAGCTGAAAGCTGAATTCCCGCTGAGCCTTGAACAAGAAGCGCAGATTGCGCAGTCCCGCCAGACTATCTCTGACATTATCGCCGGCCGCGATCCGCGCCTGCTGGTCGTGTGTGGTCCTTGTTCAATTCACGATCCTGAAGCGGCAATTGAGTACGCTCATCGTTTTAAAGCCCTTGCCGCAGAGGTCAGCGATAGCCTCTACCTGGTGATGCGCGTCTATTTTGAAAAGCCTCGTACCACCGTGGGCTGGAAAGGGCTGATTAACGATCCGCATATGGATGGCTCGTTTGATGTTGAAGGCGGTCTGAAGATTGCGCGTCGCCTGCTGGTTGAGCTGGTGAGCATGGGGTTACCGCTGGCAACAGAAGCGCTGGATCCGAACAGCCCGCAGTACCTCGGCGATCTCTTTAGCTGGTCTGCAATCGGTGCACGTACCACCGAATCTCAGACTCACCGTGAAATGGCGTCAGGTCTGTCGATGCCGGTTGGCTTTAAAAACGGCACCGACGGCAGTCTGGCAACTGCAATCAACGCCATGCGTGCCGCCGCGATGCCACACCGTTTTGTCGGGATTAACCAGGCGGGTCAGGTGTGTCTGCTGCAAACCCAGGGCAATCCTAATGGCCATGTGATCCTGCGCGGCGGAAAATCGCCGAACTACGGCCCGGAAGATGTCGAGAAATGCGAAAAAGAGATGGCGCAGGCGGGACTGAAACCGTCGCTGATGGTAGATTGCAGTCATGGTAATTCTAACAAAGACTACCGCCGCCAGCCTGCGGTTGCAGAATCCGTCGTTGCACAGATCAAAGATGGTAATCGCTCCATTATTGGTCTGATGATTGAAAGTAATATCCACGAGGGTAATCAGTCTTCTGAGCAACCGCGTTGTGATATGAAATACGGCGTATCCGTTACCGATGCCTGTATCAGCTGGGAAACCACCGATGCACTGCTCCGCGAACTTGATAAAGATCTGCGCGGTCATCTGGCGGCTCGTCTGGGGTAAGAGGAAAGTATGGTTGCTGAACTGACCGCGTTACGCGATCAAATTGATGAAGTCGATAAGGCGCTGCTGGGATTACTGGCACGCCGCCTGGAGCTGGTTGCGGAGGTCGGAGAAGTTAAAAGCCAGTATGGCCTGCCGATTTACGTTCCGGAACGTGAAGCAGCGATGCTGGCTTCCCGGCGGGAAGAAGCGTCAGCGCTTGGCGTCCCGCCAGATCTTATCGAAGACGTGCTGCGTCGCGTCATGCGCGAGTCATATTCCAGCGAGAACGACAAAGGCTTTAAAACGCTGTGTCCGAATCTGCGTCCGGTAGTGATTGTTGGCGGCGGCGGGCAGATGGGGCGTCTGTTTGAGAAAATGCTGACGCTTTCAGGCTACCAGGTCCGTATTCTCGAAAAAGAAGACTGGCCACGCGCGACAGAGATTGTTGCCGATGCCGGGATGGTTATCGTCAGCGTGCCTATTCATACCACGGTAGAGACGATTGCCCGCCTGCCGCCATTACCGGCGGATTGCATCCTGGTGGACCTGGCGTCGGTTAAAGCAGAACCGTTGCAGGCGATGCTGGCGGCGCACCATGGCCCAGTGTTGGGCCTGCACCCGATGTTCGGCCCGGACAGTGGAAGCCTGGCTAAGCAGGTCGTGGTGTACTGTGACGGTCGTCAGCCGGAAGCGTATCAGTGGTTCCTGGAACAAATTCAGGTCTGGGGCGCGCGCCTGCACCGTATCAGCGCCGTTGAACATGACCAGAATATGGCCTTTATTCAGGCGCTGCGCCACTTCGCGACCTTTGCTTACGGCCTGCATTTGGCGGAAGAAAACGTCCGGCTGGAGCAGCTGCTGGCGTTGTCATCACCGATCTACCGCCTTGAGCTGGCGATGGTGGGCCGTCTGTTTGCCCAGGACCCACAGCTGTATGCCGACATTATCATGTCGTCAGAAAATAACCTGGCGCTGATTAAACGTTACTACCAGCGTTTTGGCGAAGCGATTGGCCTGCTGGAGCAGGGAGATAAACAGGCGTTTATCGACAGCTTCCGCAAAGTGGAGCACTGGTTTGGCGATTATGCTCAGCGCTTCCAGAGCGAAAGCCGGACGCTGCTGCGTCAGGCGAATGATAACCGGCAGTAACGGAAAACCGTATATAATCAAAGCCAGAGGGGAAACCCGCTGGCTTTTTTTATAGGGATAACAACGATGGCTGAACCACAACCGCTGTTTGATTACGCAGGACATCTGCCGGAATGCCCGACCTGGAGCGAGACCGAGCAGGCGCTCTACTGGGCCGATATCCTTGAGTGTGAAATCCACCGCTATGACATCAACAGTGGTGAACATCAGATCCTGCAGTTTCCCGAAGAAGTGGGCTGCTTCTCTCTGCGCGAGAAAGGTGGCTTCATCGTGGCGCTGCGCAGCGCTATTTGGTTAACCGATGCCCACGGGCTGCTGCGACGTAAAATTTGTGATAACCCAAGTAACCCGCAGCTGGCACGCTTTAACGATGGTGGCACCGACCGCGAGGGGCGCTTTTACGCCGGGACATTCTGGGGGCCGGGAGATTTTAACGGTGCGCTGCTGATGCGGATTAACCATGACCTGACGCCTCGGGTGATTCAGTGTGACATACATGGTGCCAATGGCCTGGCATTTAGCGATGATAAGCGCTGGATGTATACCTCTGATACGCCAAATGCCGTTATTTACCGTACGCCACTGGATGCACAGGGTGAACCCGGCAAGCGGGAAGTATTTCGGCGTTTTCAACCGGGAGAGGGGATTCCTGACGGGGCGGCTATCGACGAAGAAGGGTGCTACTGGAGTGCGATGTTTGACGGCTGGCGAATTGCCCGCTTTTCCCCGAGCGGAGAAGCGCTGGAAACCTACCGGCTGCCGGTGCGCTGCCCGACGATGGTCTGTTTTGGCGGCGCGGATATGCGTACGCTGTACATCACTACCACCCGGGAAAATATGGACGCCGACGAAGTACAGCAATACCCGCTCTCCGGCGCCATCTTCACCCTGCCGGTTGCGGTGGCAGGGATGACGAAACCGGTATTTATTGAGCGTTAAATCGGATCGACCGGCACCACGTTTTCGCCCGGGTAGCAGCCGAGAACCTTCATTGAACGGGTAATCTCGGCCAACTCTTTCAGTGCCTTACGCATAGGGATTGATTCGAGGTTGGCCTGGATATCCAGATAAAACATCTCTTCCCACGGGTTACCGTGAATCGGGCGCGACTCCAGCTTGGTCATGATCAGGTTGTGATTGCGCAGTACCAGAAGCGCTTCAACCAGCGCGCCCGCCTGTTGGCCGGTCGCCATCAGTAGCGTGGTTTTTGCCGGAACCTGATCGGAAACGTTCACCGCTTTGCGTGCCAGCACCAGGAAGCGGGTGATGTTTTGTGTTTGATTTGCCTGGCAGTGCTCAAGCACCTGCAGGCCGTACAGCGCGCCACCGGCTTCGCTACCCAGAGCGGCAACGGTAGGAGAGTTAGCCTGAGCCACTTTCTCCATCGCCGCCGAGGTGCTTTCGGTATATTCAATTTTCCAGTGCGGATAACGGCTCAGATACTGGCTGCACTGCTGAAACGGCTGCGGGTGGCTATACACGGTCTGAATACGTTGCGGATCGGTTGACGCCGAGACCAGCACACAGTGATCGATGGGGATCGTCAGCTCGCCAACGATCGACAGGCTGGTATGTTGCAGCAGATCGTAGACGTCGTTGATCCCGCCGGAGCTGGTGTTTTCAATGGGGACGACAGCATAGTCAGCCTGTCCGGTTTCTACCTGATTGAAGATATCGGCAAATTTAGCGCAACCGCTCTCGATAAACTGCTCGAAGTGGCGAGCGGCGTACTGGCGTGCGGCAAGATGTGAATATGACCCCTTTGGCCCGAGGAACGCCACCCGCGCTGAATGCGGATTGATTTTATTCAGGTGTTGCTGCAGCAGCGTTTGTTGAGTGAGTACCGAATCCTCAATAATCAGCTGGAACAGGCGTGTGATGTAGTGGGCATCCAGGTGATGGCTTTTTCCCAGCGTCATCAGGCGCTCCAACAGGTCGCGCTCGCGATCGATATCACGGACCGGACGGTGCGATGCCAGCTTTGCTTTACCGACTTCTACAGCCAGTCCGCGGCGTTCTGCCAGCAGCGCGAGCAGCTTTTCATCCAGTGCGCTGATCTTATCGCGCAGGGCCAGTAACGGGTTTTCCTCGGTCATATTGTGTTGCCTTTCTTGTTATTCATTTATCAATAAAAAAGGCCTCCCGTTTGGGAGGCCTTGTTGTTCGTCTTCGCATTCTTTATCACACGACGAATCGCCTCCCGTTCAGGGGAAGGTAAAAAAGAATGCGAAGAAGAACGGTAGTTGTTTCACGGTGATGTCCTTTGGTTGATGGCAGTTACAGTACCCGTACTGTTTTCATCCTGTCAATAAAAAACGCGCCCGAAGGCGCGTGGCGTTACACAATATTAAGTTAAGGATTACTCTTCTTCTTCCACAAAGCCTGCCTCTTTCACCGATGTTGCGGCGCGGCGGGCTTCCCCTTTGTGTTGCACTTTATTCAGCTGCCGTTCCAGCTTGTTGATTAATTCGTTGATAGCGACGTACATATCTTCACTTCTTCCACTGGCAACCAGGTGGCCATTCGGCGTGTTGATGGTTGCGTCAGCGACAAAACCCTGCGGCTCTTTAGAGAGAATGATGTGCGGGTTGATTAAGTGGGTTTGCCATTTATCCAATTTGGCGAGACGGTCTGCGACGTGCTGGCGGATTGCCGGAGTAATTTCCATTTGTTTACTGGTAATGTTCATTGTCATAAATTTTACCTCTTGTCTTTCCCGTCTTGGTGAACTCAGCATACCTCGCCCAATGTCAAGATGTGTGATTAAGATCACATTTTAATGTCACTTTTTGTCAACGAATTCATTTTGTGAGGCAGGGCAGGAACAGGTGAGATTTTACTTGTCGAATAGGGGAAAGGGCGTCATATTTGATAGGATGACTCGACGCTAAAACGCTTCAGCTTTGGTGTCTGAGCAATAAAAAACGGCAGCTCATCGCTGCCGTTTTGCTTATCTGAAATGCGATCAGGTGTTTTTGCCGTTAGCCGCGATGATTTTCGCTACTTTATCGGCCTGGGCATTCATTTGCATCTGGCGATAGGCGTTTTCCATCTTCGGCAATGCATCGCGAGTGGCCTGTGTATCCGGATAGCTGCGCAGCATGCCATCAACACGGTTCACTACGGCAACCCATGCACCACGGTCGGTGTAGTAATCCACGACCGACAGCTCGTACTTCGCCAGGCGATCTTTCAGGAACACCATACGTTTGTAGGCGTCGGTCGCATACTGGCTGTTCGGATAACCGCGTACCAGTTTGGAGAAGTCGTTAAAGGCATCACGTGCGTGCTGTGGATCGCGGTCAGAACGATCGACCCCGAAGAATCCTTGCAGCGCACTGTCATCCAGAGCCATATTTGTCAGACCACGCATATAAATGACGTAATCAATGTTAGGATGTGTCGGGTTCAGACGAATAAAGCGGTCGATGGCTGCCTGAGCCAGCGGTAGATCGGCATTTTTGTAATACGCATAAATCAGGTCGAGCTGTACCTGCTGGGAATAAGGTCCGAACGGGTAGCGGTTATCCAACGCTTCCAGTTGCGTTATTGCCTGTTTCCAGTTACCGTCCTGCAGCTTTTGCTGAGCGGTCGCGTAGATTTCATTCGGCGGATTATCAGGCACCTCCTCCTTTGAGCCGGAGCAACCCACCAAAGCCAGGCTCAGTGTGGCCGCTGCCACCAGGTATTTCATGCGCGTCATGACGTTTTGACTTCCTCAAAATGTTTATGCGGGAGAATCTCTGTTCCTGCTCCCGATTAAGACCAGCTACAATAGCACACTATATTAAACGGCAAAGCCGTAAAACCCAACGTTAAACGAAGAAGCTGTATATGGCACAACGAGTACAACTCACCGCAACGGTGTCCGAAAATCAACTCGGTCAACGCTTAGATCAGGCTTTGGCCGAAATGTTCCCTGATTATTCGCGATCGCGAATAAAAGATTGGATCCTTGACCAGCGAGTGCTGGTAAACGGCGCTGTCAGCGACAAGCCGAAAGAGAAAGTTTTAGGGGGAGAGCTGGTCTCCATCGATGTTGAAATCGAAGAAGACGTCCGCTTCGAACCGCAGGATATTCCGCTCAATATCGTTTATGAAGATGATGACATCCTCGTCATTAACAAACCGCGCGACCTGGTCGTACACCCGGGCGCGGGCAATCCCGACGGTACTGTGCTGAATGCGCTGCTGCACTATTATCCGCCGATTGCCGATGTCCCGCGCGCGGGTATCGTTCACCGTCTGGATAAAGACACGACTGGCCTGATGGTCGTCGCCAAGACTATCCCGGCGCAAACTCGCCTGGTGGAGTCGCTGCAGCTGCGTGAAATCACCCGTGAGTATGAAGCGGTGGCGATTGGCCACATGACTTCCGGCGGAACGGTAGAAGAACCTATCAGCCGTCACCCGACTAAGCGTACGCACATGGCGGTGCACCCGATGGGTAAACCGGCGGTCACTCACTATCGTATTATGGAGCACTTCCGTATCCATACGCGCCTGCGTCTGCGTCTGGAAACCGGTCGTACGCACCAGATCCGTGTGCATATGGCGCATATCACCCATCCGCTGGTGGGCGATCAGGTCTATGGCGGCCGTCCGCGCCCGCCGAAGGGTGCTTCAGAAGCGTTTATTACTGCGCTGCGCAAGTTTGATCGTCAGGCTCTGCACGCGACGATGTTGCGTCTGTACCATCCGATCAGCGGTATTGAGATGGAATGGCATGCGCCTATTCCACAGGATATGGTTGATCTGATTGACGCAATGCGTGCTGATTACGAAGACCACAAGGACGATATCGACTGGTTATGACTAAACTGATTGTACCGCAATGGCCTGTGCCGGAAGGCGTGGCGGCCTGTAGCTCCACGCGTGTTGGCGGCGTCAGCCTGCCACCGTACGATTCACTCAATCTGGGTGCCCATTGCGGAGACAATCTGCAGCATGTGGAAGAGAACCGCCGGCGGATGTTTGCCGCAGGCGGGTTACCGTCGTATCCGGTCTGGCTGGAGCAGGTGCATGGCACTGCCGTGCTGAAACTGGACGGCGGGCCATATGAGTCAAAGCGGGCGGATGCGTCATACTGCAATATGCCGGGCACGGTGTGTGCCGTGATGACCGCAGACTGCCTGCCGGTGCTTTTTTGCAATCGTGCAGGAACTGAAATTGCCGCTGCACATGCCGGCTGGCGCGGATTATGCGACGGCGTGCTCGAAGCAACCGTCGCTTGCTTTGCCGATAAGCCAGAAAACATTCTGGCCTGGCTCGGCCCGGCCATCGGCCCCGAGGCGTTTGAAGTCGGCCCGGAAGTGCGCGATGCCTTTATGAGTAAAGACCCGAAGGCCGAGAGCGCTTTTCGGCCGGTTGGTGAGAAATACTTTGCCGATATTTATCAGCTTGCCTGCCAGCGCCTGGCTAACGTGGGCGTGACGCAGATCTTCGGCGGCGATCGCTGTACGCTAAGCGAAAAGGATGATTTTTTCTCTTATCGCCGTGATAAGACGACGGGTCGTATGGCGAGTTTCATCTGGTTGAGCTAACCTCGCGAGTCAAGACGATCCAGACGGCAAACATATTTTTCGCATAGTTCAGGTCTTTAACCTTGAATAATTGAGGGATGACCTCATTTAATCTCCAGTAGCAAATTTGACCTGTTATGGGAGGAGTTATGCGTCTGGATCGTCTTACCAATAAATTCCAGCTTGCTCTTGCCGATGCCCAGTCACTTGCACTTGGGCACGACAACCAATTCATCGAACCTCTTCATCTAATGAGCGCCTTGCTGAATCAGGAAGGGGGATCGGTACGTCCTTTATTAACTTCTGCTGGCATTAATGCCGGAGAGTTAAGCACGGCCATCACTCAGGCGTTGAGCCGTTTACCGCAGGTGGAAGGCACCGGCGGTGACGTGCAGCCGTCTCAGGATCTCGTGCGTATTCTGAATCTTTGCGACAAGCTGGCGCAAAAGAGGAAGGACAACTTTATTTCGTCAGAGCTGTTCGTTCTGGCGGCGCTTGAATCACGCGGTACGCTGACCGACCTTTTAAAATCTGCCGGAGCAACAACCGCCAATGTGACTCAGGCGATTGAACAAATGCGCGGAGGTGAAAGCGTGAACGATCAGGGTGCCGAAGACCAACGTCAGGCATTGAAGAAATTTACGGTCGATCTGACCGAGCGGGCTGAACAAGGCAAACTGGATCCGGTGATCGGCCGTGATGAAGAAATTCGTCGGACAATCCAGGTGTTGCAGCGGCGCACTAAAAATAACCCGGTTCTGATTGGGGAACCCGGTGTCGGTAAAACCGCCATCGTGGAAGGACTGGCGCAGCGTATCGTTAACGGCGAAGTGCCGGAAGGGCTGAAAGGCCGCCGCGTACTGGCGCTGGACATGGGGGCACTGGTCGCCGGGGCGAAGTATCGTGGTGAGTTCGAAGAGCGCCTGAAAGGCGTGCTGAACGATCTCTCGAAACAGGAAGGCAACGTCATCCTGTTTATTGATGAGCTTCATACCATGGTGGGGGCCGGGAAAGCCGACGGCGCAATGGATGCCGGCAACATGCTCAAACCTGCGCTGGCGCGTGGGGAGCTGCACTGCGTCGGCGCGACCACGCTCGATGAGTATCGTCAGTATATTGAGAAAGATGCCGCGCTGGAGCGTCGTTTCCAGAAAGTGTTCGTGGCTGAACCGTCAGTGGAAGATACCATCGCGATTCTGCGCGGTTTAAAAGAGCGTTACGAGCTGCATCACCACGTACAGATCACCGACCCGGCGATCGTCGCAGCCGCAACCTTGTCGCATCGTTATATTGCTGACCGCCAGCTGCCGGATAAAGCCATCGACCTGATCGATGAGGCTGCATCCAGCATTCGTATGCAGATTGACTCGAAGCCGGAAGAGCTCGACCGACTTGACCGACGTATTATCCAGCTCAAGCTGGAGCAGCAGGCGTTGAAGAAAGAGGCCGATGAGGCCAGCCTGAAACGGCTGGATATGCTCAATGAAGAGCTGGCGGATAAAGAGCGTCAGTATTCAGTATTAGAAGAAGAGTGGAAGGCGGAAAAAGCGTCACTCTCCGGAACCCAGACGATCAAAGCCGAGCTGGAACAGGCGAAAATCGCGATTGAGCAAGCGCGTCGCGTTGGTGACCTCGCGCGGATGTCTGAACTGCAGTACGGTAAAATTCCGGAGCTGGAGAAACAGCTTGCGGCTGCCACCCAGTCGGAAGGCAAAACCATGCGTCTGTTGCGAAACAAAGTGACCGACGCGGAAATTGCCGAAGTACTGGCCCGCTGGACCGGTATTCCGGTGGCGCGAATGATGGAAGGCGAGCGTGAAAAACTGCTGCGGATGGAGCAGGAACTGCACAGTCGGGTGATCGGTCAGAACGAAGCGGTTGAAGCGGTATCCAATGCGATTCGTCGTAGCCGTGCCGGGCTGTCTGACCCTAACCGTCCAATCGGATCGTTCCTGTTCCTCGGGCCAACCGGTGTCGGTAAAACCGAGCTTTGCAAAACGCTGGCTAACTTTATGTTCGACAGCGACGATGCAATGGTGCGTATCGATATGTCCGAGTTTATGGAGAAACACTCCGTCTCGCGTCTGGTCGGTGCACCTCCGGGATATGTCGGCTATGAAGAAGGGGGCTATCTGACTGAAGCGGTTCGTCGCCGTCCGTATTCCGTCATTTTGCTGGATGAAGTCGAAAAGGCCCATCCGGATGTGTTCAACATTCTGTTGCAGGTGCTGGACGACGGTCGTCTGACCGATGGGCAGGGGAGAACGGTCGATTTCCGCAATACGGTGGTGATCATGACCTCCAACCTCGGTTCGGACTTGATTCAGGAGCGTTTCGGGGAGCTGGATTACGGCCATATGAAAGATCTGATTCTGGGTGTGGTCAGCCAGAACTTCCGCCCGGAGTTCATTAACCGTATCGATGAAGTGGTGGTCTTCCATCCTTTGGGTGAAAAACACATAGCTTCTATTGCGCAGATTCAGCTGCAGCGTCTGTACAAACGTCTGGAAGAACGTGGTTACGACGTTCATATGTCCGATGAAGCGCTGAAACTGCTGAGCGCGAATGGTTACGATCCGGTGTACGGCGCGCGTCCGTTAAAACGCGCTATCCAGCAGCAGATCGAAAACCCACTGGCGCAGCAAATTCTTTCCGGTGAGCTGATTCCTGGCAAAGAAGTCCAGCTGGTGGTTAAAAACGACCATATCGTCGCAGTGCAGTAAATCACAAAACGACAAAAACGGGCCCAATGGGCTCGTTTTTGTTTAAAAACCAGGCAAGAATTAAAGTCCGAATGCGAAATTGATTAATAAGTAAGCGAACGAATCATTTTTGTGAATTTAAACTTGTCACGTCAGAATTACTGCCTATAATGCGCCTCCACTGACACGGAACAACGGCCAACAAGCCGCCGGGCCAGCAGGGTTCTCCACTGAAAGCCAGTCGAGTTACCTGACAGAGAAAAGCAAAAAATAAATGCTTGACTCTGAAGTGGGGAGGCGTATTATGCACACCCCGCGCCGCTGAGAAAAAGCGAAGCGGCACTGCTCTTTAACAATTTATCAGACAATCTGTGTGGGCACTCAAAGTGACATGGATTCTTAACGTCCTCGGACGAAAAATGAATACCAAGTCTCTGAGTGAACACGTAATTCATTACGAAGTTTAATTCACGAGCATCAAACTTAAATTGAAGAGTTTGATCATGGCTCAGATTGAACGCTGGCGGCAGGCCTAACACATGCAAGTCGAGCGGTAGCACAGGAGAGCTTGCTCTCTGGGTGACGAGCGGCGGACGGGTGAGTAATGTCTGGGAAACTGCCTGATGGAGGGGGATAACTACTGGAAACGGTAGCTAATACCGCATAACGTCGCAAGACCAAAGTGGGGGACCTTCGGGCCTCATGCCATCAGATGTGCCCAGATGGGATTAGCTAGTAGGTGGGGTAATGGCTCACCTAGGCGACGATCCCTAGCTGGTCTGAGAGGATGACCAGCCACACTGGAACTGAGACACGGTCCAGACTCCTACGGGAGGCAGCAGTGGGGAATATTGCACAATGGGCGCAAGCCTGATGCAGCCATGCCGCGTGTATGAAGAAGGCCTTCGGGTTGTAAAGTACTTTCAGCGAGGAGGAAGGCATTAAGGTTAATAACCTTAGTGATTGACGTTACTCGCAGAAGAAGCACCGGCTAACTCCGTGCCAGCAGCCGCGGTAATACGGAGGGTGCAAGCGTTAATCGGAATTACTGGGCGTAAAGCGCACGCAGGCGGTTTGTTAAGTCAGATGTGAAATCCCCGGGCTCAACCTGGGAACTGCATTTGAAACTGGCAAGCTTGAGTCTTGTAGAGGGGGGTAGAATTCCAGGTGTAGCGGTGAAATGCGTAGAGATCTGGAGGAATACCGGTGGCGAAGGCGGCCCCCTGGACAAAGACTGACGCTCAGGTGCGAAAGCGTGGGGAGCAAACAGGATTAGATACCCTGGTAGTCCACGCTGTAAACGATGTCGACTTGGAGGTTGTTCCCTTGAGGAGTGGCTTCCGGAGCTAACGCGTTAAGTCGACCGCCTGGGGAGTACGGCCGCAAGGTTAAAACTCAAATGAATTGACGGGGGCCCGCACAAGCGGTGGAGCATGTGGTTTAATTCGATGCAACGCGAAGAACCTTACCTACTCTTGACATCCAGAGAACTTAGCAGAGATGCTTTGGTGCCTTCGGGAACTCTGAGACAGGTGCTGCATGGCTGTCGTCAGCTCGTGTTGTGAAATGTTGGGTTAAGTCCCGCAACGAGCGCAACCCTTATCCTTTGTTGCCAGCGGTCCGGCCGGGAACTCAAAGGAGACTGCCAGTGATAAACTGGAGGAAGGTGGGGATGACGTCAAGTCATCATGGCCCTTACGAGTAGGGCTACACACGTGCTACAATGGCATATACAAAGAGAAGCGACCTCGCGAGAGCAAGCGGACCTCATAAAGTATGTCGTAGTCCGGATTGGAGTCTGCAACTCGACTCCATGAAGTCGGAATCGCTAGTAATCGTAGATCAGAATGCTACGGTGAATACGTTCCCGGGCCTTGTACACACCGCCCGTCACACCATGGGAGTGGGTTGCAAAAGAAGTAGGTAGCTTAACCTTCGGGAGGGCGCTTACCACTTTGTGATTCATGACTGGGGTGAAGTCGTAACAAGGTAACCGTAGGGGAACCTGCGGTTGGATCACCTCCTTACCTGAAAGAACCTGCCTTTGTAGTGTCCACACAGATTGTCTGATGAAAAGTAAATAGCAAGGCGTCTTGCGATTGAGACTTCAGTGTCCCCTTCGTCTAGAGGCCCAGGACACCGCCCTTTCACGGCGGTAACAGGGGTTCGAATCCCCTAGGGGACGCCACTTGCTGGTTTGTGAGTGAAAGTCGCCGACCTCAATATCTCAAAACTGGTTCTCCGGAATCACGTTTGAGATATTTGCTCTTTAAAAATCTGGATCAAGCTGAAAATTGAAACGACACACTGTTTCCTTTCTCCGTAATAAGAAAGGAAAAGCGGTGTGTTCGAGTCTCTCAAATTTTCGCAACGCGAACTGTTTTACGAAACAGCTTCGGGTTGTGAGGTTAAGCGACTAAGCGTACACGGTGGATGCCCTGGCAGTCAGAGGCGATGAAGGACGTGCTAATCTGCGATAAGCGTCGGTAAGGTGATATGAACCGTTATAACCGGCGATTTCCGAATGGGGAAACCCAGTGTGATTCGTCACACTATCGTTAAGTGAATACATAGCTTAACGAAGCGAACCGGGGGAACTGAAACATCTAAGTACCCCGAGGAAAAGAAATCAACCGAGATTCCCCCAGTAGCGGCGAGCGAACGGGGAGGAGCCCAGAGTCTGAATCAGCGCGTGTGTTAGTGGAACGGTCTGGAAAGTCCGGCGGTACAGGGTGATAGCCCCGTACACTAAAATGCACACGTTGTGAACTCGAAGAGTAGGGCGGGACACGTGGTATCCTGTCTGAATATGGGGGGACCATCCTCCAAGGCTAAATACTCCTGACTGACCGATAGTGAACCAGTACCGTGAGGGAAAGGCGAAAAGAACCCCGGCGAGGGGAGTGAAAAAGAACCTGAAACCGTGTACGTACAAGCAGTGGGAGCCTACTTGTTAGGTGACTGCGTACCTTTTGTATAATGGGTCAGCGACTTATATTCTGTAGCAAGGTTAACCGTATAGGGGAGCCGTAGGGAAACCGAGTCTTAACTGGGCGTTAAGTTGCAGGGTATAGACCCGAAACCCGGTGATCTAGCCATGGGCAGGTTGAAGGTTGGGTAACACTAACTGGAGGACCGAACCGACTAATGTTGAAAAATTAGCGGATGACTTGTGGCTGGGGGTGAAAGGCCAATCAAACCGGGAGATAGCTGGTTCTCCCCGAAAGCTATTTAGGTAGCGCCTCGTGAACTCATCTTCGGGGGTAGAGCACTGTTTCGGCTAGGGGGTCATCCCGACTTACCAACCCGATGCAAACTACGAATACCGAAGAATGTTATCACGGGAGACACACGGCGGGTGCTAACGTCCGTCGTGAAGAGGGAAACAACCCAGACCGCCAGCTAAGGTCCCAAAGTCATGGTTAAGTGGGAAACGATGTGGGAAGGCACAGACAGCCAGGATGTTGGCTTAGAAGCAGCCATCATTTAAAGAAAGCGTAATAGCTCACTGGTCGAGTCGGCCTGCGCGGAAGATGTAACGGGGCTAAACCATGCACCGAAGCTGCGGCAGCGACACTATGTGTTGTTGGGTAGGGGAGCGTTCTGTAAGCCGTTGAAGGTGGCCTGTGAGGGTTGCTGGAGGTATCAGAAGTGCGAATGCTGACATAAGTAACGATAAAGCGGGTGAAAAGCCCGCTCGCCGGAAGACCAAGGGTTCCTGTCCAACGTTAATCGGGGCAGGGTGAGTCGACCCCTAAGGCGAGGCCGAAAGGCGTAGTCGATGGGAAACAGGTTAATATTCCTGTACTCGGTGTTACTGCGAAGGGGGGACGGAGAAGGCTATGTTAGCCGGGCGACGGTTGTCCCGGTTTAAGCATGTAGGCGGGAAGTTTAGGTAAATCCGGACTTCTGTTAACGCTGAGGTGTGATGACGAGGCACTACGGTGCTGAAGTAACAAATGCCCTGCTTCCAGGAAAAGCCTCTAAGCATCAGGTAACATCAAATCGTACCCCAAACCGACACAGGTGGTCAGGTAGAGAATACCAAGGCGCTTGAGAGAACTCGGGTGAAGGAACTAGGCAAAATGGTGCCGTAACTTCGGGAGAAGGCACGCTGATGGTAAGTGAAGTGACTTGCTCATGGAGCTGAAATCAGTCGAAGATACCAGCTGGCTGCAACTGTTTATTAAAAACACAGCACTGTGCAAACACGAAAGTGGACGTATACGGTGTGACGCCTGCCCGGTGCCGGAAGGTTAATTGATGGGGTTATCCGTAAGGAGAAGCTCTTGATCGAAGCCCCGGTAAACGGCGGCCGTAACTA
This sequence comes from Klebsiella sp. R390, assembly GCF_051131745.1. Taxonomy (NCBI): domain Bacteria; kingdom Pseudomonadati; phylum Pseudomonadota; class Gammaproteobacteria; order Enterobacterales; family Enterobacteriaceae; genus Klebsiella; species Klebsiella sp. R390. The sequence continues at coordinate 3,927,061 of NZ_CP180445.1, forward strand.
TAACGGTCCTAAGGTAGCGAAATTCCTTGTCGGGTAAGTTCCGACCTGCACGAATGGCGTAATGATGGCCAGGCTGTCTCCACCCGAGACTCAGTGAAATTGAACTCGCTGTGAAGATGCAGTGTACCCGCGGCAAGACGGAAAGACCCCGTGAACCTTTACTATAGCTTGACACTGAACATTGAGCCTTGATGTGTAGGATAGGTGGGAGGCTTTGAAGCGTGGACGCCAGTCTGCGTGGAGCCAACCTTGAAATACCACCCTTTAATGTTTGATGTTCTAACGTAGACCCGTGATCCGGGTTGCGGACAGTGTCTGGTGGGTAGTTTGACTGGGGCGGTCTCCTCCCAAAGAGTAACGGAGGAGCACGAAGGTTAGCTAATCCTGGTCGGACATCAGGAGGTTAGTGCAATGGCATAAGCTAGCTTGACTGCGAGCGTGACGGCGCGAGCAGGTGCGAAAGCAGGTCATAGTGATCCGGTGGTTCTGAATGGAAGGGCCATCGCTCAACGGATAAAAGGTACTCCGGGGATAACAGGCTGATACCGCCCAAGAGTTCATATCGACGGCGGTGTTTGGCACCTCGATGTCGGCTCATCACATCCTGGGGCTGAAGTAGGTCCCAAGGGTACGGCTGTTCGCCGTTTAAAGTGGTACGCGAGCTGGGTTTAGAACGTCGTGAGACAGTTCGGTCCCTATCTGCCGTGGGCGCTGGAGAATTGAGGGGGGCTGCTCCTAGTACGAGAGGACCGGAGTGGACGCATCACTGGTGTTCGGGTTGTCATGCCAATGGCATTGCCCGGTAGCTAAATGCGGAAAAGATAAGTGCTGAAAGCATCTAAGCACGAAACTTGCCCCGAGATGAGTTCTCCCTGACTCCTTGAGAGTCCTGAAGGAACGTTGAAGACGACGACGTTGATAGGTCGGGTGTGTAAGCGTAGCGATACGTTGAGCTAACCGATACTAATGAACCGTGAGGCTTAACCTTACAACGCCAAAGCTGTTTTGGTGGACAGAGAGAAGATTTTCAGCCTGATACAGATTAGTTGGGGTGCTTTTAGCATCCTGATAACAGAATTTGCCTGGCGGCGATAGCGCGGTGGTCCCACCTGACCCCATGCCGAACTCAGAAGTGAAACGCCGTAGCGCCGATGGTAGTGTGGGGTCTCCCCATGTGAGAGTAGGGAACTGCCAGGCATCAAATAAAACAAAGAAACCTCATGCGAAAGCATGGGGTTTTTTTGTTTATCTGCTAAAGCAAAGGGCTCAGTCGAAAGACCGGGCCTTTTGTATTGTCTGCGTTTTATTCCCACGAAAGTCTCCATTCATCATAAAATGGCACGACACCCACACTTAGCAGCAACATAAAAGCCTGCTGTCGCCGCCTCCTCACCATATTCCACTTTATCCCTGGCCATGTTGTAGCGTTAATCCCGAAAACCAGATGACGGAAAAAAATGTGAATTCATTCACATATAATCAAATAACAATTATATAACATTTAGTTTACTAATTGATTTGTCTCAGTGACGTGGAACGCCCAGACAGATTGCAGTCCTTGCTGGAGCAGAATAACAATGGCAGAAAGTAGTCTTAACGAACGGGGCTCGCTGGAGCACAGCGACACTCGTCGTCGCATATGGGCAATTGTAGGTGCATCTTCGGGTAATCTGGTCGAATGGTTTGATTTTTACGTCTACTCATTCTGCTCTCTCTATTTTGCACACATCTTTTTTCCTTCAGGAAACACGACCACTCAGCTATTGCAAACCGCCGGGGTTTTCGCTGCAGGCTTTCTGATGCGCCCCATTGGAGGGTGGCTGTTCGGACGTATCGCTGATCGCCGTGGCCGTAAAACCTCAATGCTCATTTCCGTCTGCATGATGTGTGCAGGCTCGCTGGTCATTGCCTGTTTACCCGGCTACGAAACAATAGGTACCTGGGCTCCCGCACTATTACTCGTAGCGCGCCTGTTCCAGGGGATCTCCGTCGGAGGGGAGTACGGGACCAGTGCAACCTATATGAGTGAGGTCGCTGTCGAAGGTAAAAAAGGCTTCTACGCCTCATTCCAGTACGTCACGCTGATTGGCGGACAGTTACTGGCCGTACTTGTGGTCGTGGCCTTACAGCAAATCCTCAACGATGAACAACTGCATGCATGGGGATGGCGGATCCCATTTGCGCTAGGGGCCGTGCTCGCCGTCGTCGCCTTATGGCTGCGTCGCCAGTTGGATGAAACCTCTAAGCAAGAGACCCGAGCGTTAAAAGAAGCGGGTTCTTTCAAAGGGCTATGGCGCAACCGTAAAGCATTTATGATGGTGCTGGGCTTTACCGCCGCGGGGTCGTTAATTTTTTATACCTTTACGACCTATATGCAGAAATATCTGGTCAATACGGCAGGGATGAGTGCCAGTACGGCAAGCGTGATCATGACCGCGGCACTGTTCGTCTACATGCTGGCGCAGCCGCTGTTCGGGGCGCTGTCAGATAAAATTGGCCGTCGGACATCAATGATCTGCTTTAGCGCATTAGCAACGCTCTTTACGGTGCCGATTTTAAGCGCCTTACAGAATGTGACCTCACCTTATGCCGCGTTTGCGCTGGTTATTTGTGCGTTGATGATTGTGAGTTTTTATACTTCGATCAGCGGTATTCTGAAAGCGGAGATGTTCCCGGCGCAGGTACGAGCCTTAGGGGTCGGCCTGTCCTATGCGGTGGCGAATGCGTTGTTTGGCGGTTCCGCTGAGTACGTTGCATTATCGCTGAAATCAGTTGGTATCGAACACGTCTTCTATTGGTACGTTACCGTGATGTGCGCCATCGCGCTGCTGGTCTCTCTGATGCTGCACCGTAAAGGCAAAGGGCTGAGACTCTAGATATTACTGATGCGCCAGTTGCCACACGGCGTAACCCGTTGTGGCACCGGCGACATCCCATGCGAAGTCTTTCCAGCTCCAGCCGCTTCCTGCAGGGCGGCTGTCCCACAGCTCTTTCGATGCCCCCAGACTAACGGAAAACATAAAGCCAATTGCCGCACTGCGGTCACGGCTGTAGCCCTGATGTTGGGCATACTCATTCCCGGCAGCCGAGAGCATCGCCGACGCAATAAAGTGCTGAGCTTTATCCTGGCCGCGCCACGAATCGTTAGCCATATGGCTACAACCAGTGAGCAGTAGTGGGGCAAGAATGATGAAATTACGCATACACATTCCAGAAAAAAGCCCCGGCAAGACGGGGCAGATGTTCAGAGAATACGGCTGATCAGTCGATCAATACGAATACGCCTCAGGCGGCGAATCAGTTTTCGCACTTTAACCGGATAATCCGCGATGCTTTGCAGATCGCGATAGTGTTTAACGATGGTGGTATGCTCGCGGATCAGATGCAGCTCTTTTTCGCGCATCGCACCCAGCTGTTGCTGCGGATCGTGAATGAGGATGGCGTTTTCCAGATCCAGGCGCCAGGCACGCGGATTGAGGTTGTTGCCGGTCAACAACATCCACTCATCATCAACCCACATCCCTTTCAGGTGATAGCTGTTGTCCTCATCCTTCCACAGTCGCACTACCAGCTGGTCCGTATTGACGTAATACTGCAGCCGGCTCAGAAAGCGGCGGAGGTTAATTTCATACAGATACGGGAGCGCCCCGATAATCTTAAACGGCTGATCTTCCGGAATATAGAAGTCATTCGCCGTTTTATCGCCAACGATAATCTCGACTTTCTTGCCGCTACGCAGCAACTGGATAATATTACGCACCAGCAGCGCGGGAAGGTTGAAGTAGGGGGTACAGATAGTCAGCTTATGCTCAGCACAGGGCATAAGGTGAAAAATGGTTTTGTTCAGGAGGCTCGATTTGCCGAGGCCAACCAGCGGGGTGACCGACAGCCGATCGTCATCAGCATTGCCGACAAAATGATAGCTGCTGTCACGCAGGTCCTGGCGGTACTGACGGATCTCATTTTTGATTTCCGGGCTTTTCGGACGGCTGGCGCTGTCGAGACGGTTAACACCACGCCCCTGGACCAGGTTGTGATCGACCCAATCGAACATCACATCGGCCATTTTGGCGTTGCGAATACACTGGTAACGATCGTAACGATATTTATCGTGCTGGTGCAGGTAGACATCGTTCAGGCTTGCGCCGCTGTAGAGGACGCAATCATCAATGATAAAACCTTTATAGTGGAGAACACCCAAGGCTTCTCGGGTATTCACCGGTACGCCATATACCGGGACATTGACGCCAGGATTTTCCTGCGCCATGCGACAGTACCAGTCGGCATTGGTATTTGCCGCAGCGGCGCCGATACGCCCACGTTGGGCGCGGTGCCAGTCAACCAGAATGCGTACATCTAACTCCGGACGCTGGCGTTTGGCGTCGTACAGTGCCTGCAGAATTCCTTTGCCGCCATCATCCTGCTCGAGATAGAGCGCAATAATACAAATACGCTGGGTGGCGTGGGCTATCTTGGCCAGTAACGCCTGACGAAAATCCGCAGGCGCGTAATAGAACTCGATATCATCAACTGACTGAGAAAGCTTAGGGAGTTGGGCAAGGTGTTGTTGATGTTTATTACGCTTAAATTTTGACAACATCACAGTGCGTTTCTTCTCTGTTTATTGAAGGGTCTTCTGTACCATGCAGACGACGTAAGCGGGCAATAATAACATTACTGTTCGCGAATGTGGTCAACAATTGCGGCCGCCAGTTTATGATTATTGCGGTGTAAACTGTAGGGATAAACTGACAATCCCATCTTCCAGCTGAATATCAACCGTGAATCCCAGTTTTCTGGCCAGGCCAATCATGCCTCTGTTATTTGGCATCGTGATGCCATTTAACCGCTGCAGGCCGTGGCTCTGCGTGTAGGTGATCAGTTTCTCCAGCAGCCGCCGGCCAAGCCCCAGGCCTTTCAGGTCGGAACGGACCAGCACGGCAAATTCCGCATCAATATTATCAGGATCGGAAATGGCTCTTGTTACACCGAGAATTTCATTCCCCTCGGCGGTGGCACGCACGGCAACAAACGCCATTTCTCGATCGTAGTCGATCTGCGTCATATTGGCTAAGTCGTCGTGGGTAAATTCATTGATTTCGCTGAAATAGCGATAATACAGATCCTCTTTCGTCACCTGAGCGATGAATGCCATCAGCAACGGTTCATCTTCCGGCAGAATAGGACGGAACAGGCAGCGCTCGCCATTTTTCATCACCACCCATTCTTCTTGCTGTTGAGGGTAGGGGCGGATAGCCAGCCGGCTTTCGCTGTCGCCGCTAAACGGGGCAAGGCCTAGCGTGACGTCGAGCGCCGTGAACTCGTTCCCCGAGGCCAGCAGCGGATGGATGTCCAGCCGCTGGATCTCCGGGCAATCAACGATCAGATTCGACACCTGAACCAGCAGCTGGCTCAGACCGGAAACATCCAGCGGACGTAGCGCGCTGCGGCCACGGATCTTCTTGCTTTTGATCGCCTGGATCACCAGATAGCGGGCAAGGTTCATATTGAGCGGTGGCAGAGCCACGGCGGCCTGATCTTCCGCCCGCCATTCGACACCACCTTCACCCAGCATAATCAGTGGGCCAAAAACCGGATCGTGCTCAACAACAACACGCAGTTCCTGCGCCCCGGCACGGTTCGCCATGCTTTGCACCAGCAGACCGTGAATACGCGCCTGAGGCCAGGCCATTTTTACGCGGTCAAAAATGGCGTCCGCCGCCCGTTGGACTTCGGTGGCCGTTCGCAAATAGAGCATGACGCCCTGAACTTCGGATTTGTGCGGAATATCCGGCGAGCGAAGCTTCAGGGCCACCGGGTAACCAATTTGTTCGGCGATATGTACGGCTTCGGCGCTGTCGGCGGCAATCCAGGTCGGTAGCGTATGGATGCCATACGCGTGTAACACCGGACTGACCTCATGGGTATCTAGCGAATGTGCGCCTTCGTTAATCGCCTGCTGCAACAGCATATGGGCTTGTTCAGTATTTGCCGTCACCATATCTGACAGCACCGGTGTTTCCCGCAGTTGTTTCTGGTTACGTCGGTATTCCACCATGTGCATAAATGCGGTAATGGTCCCTTCCGGCGTACGGTAGGTTGGCAGACCCGCATCGCTAAACAGACGACGAGCTTCCTGGGATGAGTATTCGCCACACCAGTTCGTCAGTACCGTGACATATTTCCCACGTGGGTGCTGCTTCAGCGCGTCAATCAGCGCCAGTGCGCTTTCCGTTCCCGGCGCGGCGGCGCTGGGAGAGTGGATCACCAACAGGGCATCATAGTCATGACTATCCAGCAGAACGTTCAGCGCCTTGAGGTAATGTTCACTGCTGGCATCATCACGGAGATCCAGCGGGTTTGCGATACCAATACCGGTTGGCAGGGCCTGGCGCAACTGGCTACAGGTCTCGTCGCTAAGCGTGGCCAGCTTACCGTTGCGTAGCCACAGTTCGTCCAGCGCCAGCGCCGCCGGGGCGGCACCGTTGCTGATTATCATCAGCTTTTCACCCCGCAGTGGACGCATATGACTGAGGGTTTCAACTGCGGAGAAGAGCTCATGAGTATCCTGTACTCGCAGCAGGCCCGCGCGTTGAATCGCAGCGTCCCAGGCCGGATCCATACCGGAATTGACGTGCAGCAGCTGTTGCGCCGCCGGACTACGGCCGCTTTTTATCACCAGAATCGGTTTATTACGTGATGCGCTGCGTGCGGCGGAAACAAAGCTACGGGCATCGCTCAGGTGCTCAAGATAGAGAAGAATAGCGCTGGTTTTACTGTCGCGGGCCAGAAAATCGAGGAGATCGTCTACGTCGATATCGAGGCTGTCCCCGAGGGCAATAAAGTAAGAGAAGCCCATCTCACGCTGCTGCGCCCAGTCGAGAATGGTATTCGAAACCGCCGCTGACTGAGAGATAAACGCCAGTTTGCCACGATGAATCGGAACCGGAGAAAAGCTGGCATTCAGACCCTGCCACGGGGCGAGTAGACCGAGGCTGTTGGGGCCAAGCAGGCGCATTTGGTAACGGGTTGCGCATTCAAGCAGCGCAGGGTACTGGTCCGGCGGAGAGGAGAGAATAATGCAGGTTTTACACCCTTTTTGCCCTAACGCTTCCAGCAGAGAAAGATTGCGTCGGGCATTGGTACAAAGCACCGCAAGGTCCGGAGTGAAGGGCAGGCTGTCGATGGTGGGCCATGCCAGCACGCCCTGAACGGCTTTCCAGGCGGGCGTAACGGGCAACACCGGGCCGTTAAATCCACCGGCCAGCAGGTTGCGCATCATCAGATAACCGGCACGCTGCGGTTTCATTGACGCGCCAATAACGGCAATCGACTTCGGACGCAGCAGCGCTTCCAGGCCTCTTTGGCTCATACCGGTCTCCTTTGATCCCCAGTGACCGAATGATTTTAAACGCTTTCTGCTATTTGTGCTGTGATACTGCCCTTATGCTGGGTTTTTCCCGCCAGATAGCGGGAACGGAACAGACTAAAATGATCGCCAAGTGCGCGGGCGGCCTTCCGATCGTCGGCAAGATCCAGCAGCGCAATGGCCACTTCCGCGGTGCAATACTGCCCCTCGGCATGCGCTTCTCTCAGGTGATAGGCCGAAATACGTGAGAGATCGACAGAGATGACCGGCAGCGCGTCAAGATACGGGCTTTTACGAAACATTTTTCGCGCTTCCGTCCAGGTGCCGTCGAGCATAATAAACAGCGGCGGTTTACCCGCTGGCGGCGCGCTCAGTACCTGGCGTTCGGCTCCCGCATAAGAGGCCGGGAATACAACCATCGGCTGGTAATTTGGATCGGCGACAGCATCAAGTAGCGCCTGCGGTGGTTCCGTTCGCGACCATTGAAAAGCGGTGGTATTCGGCAGAATATCGGCAATGAGCCGCCCGGTATTACTGGGCTTCATCGGCTCGGTATCAAACATTACCAGACAGAAACGGCTGGTGGCTGTGGCCGGGACTAGCGTGGCGCACAGGCACTGTTTGAGCGGCAGTAAGCAGCGCTGGCAGCGGTGAATACGGTTACCACGAGCGAGAAAAGGCCGGGTCGCGCGAGCGAGACGTTCGGCGCGAAGACGAAGAACGGCGTTGTCCATCATAAAGGGTCGCTAAGAAAAAACGCCATTGTCGCAGAGGTAAAAAGGGGGCACAAGCAGTGCCCCAGCAGGTTTACTGTTGGTTGGCTTCGTTAAGCCAGCTGTCAAACGGTGCTTTTGGTACTGCACCGTTCAGCATGTCGATGACTTCACCATTTTTAAACATCATAATGGTCGGGATACTGCGGATGCGGAAACGTGCGCTGAGCTCGCGTTCAGCTTCGGTATTGACTTTCACGAAGCGCATCTTGCCGCTACGCTCTTCCGCAACGTCTTCGAAGATGGGGGCAAAATTACGGCAGGGGCCACACCAGGGCGCCCAGAAATCAACAACAACGGGCAGATCGTCCTTGAGTAGTTTATCCAACGTTGCCCCGGTCGCGTTGATCACATCGCCGTCAAAAAGATCGTGGCCGCAGCGTCCGCACTTCGCGCCATCGGCGCTACGTTCGTCGGGGATGCGGTTCAGAGCCTGACAACTGGCACAAACGGTATTCATAACTAACCTCTGGTTATGGGTTGCAGCGTGGCACGTGGCCGATTTGTTTCTGTAATGTTACATATTATTGATTAGCGACGAGTAAACAACAATGCGTTTTGTTCGATGAGTACAATAGACCCTATCTTTTAAACGAAAGAATGGCGCGGCGGTGACACATCGGGTAATCTGCGCGCTTCGCGCAGCGCAGGTGGAGAAAATTGATGAGCGACGAACTGAAAAATAAAAGCGGCAAGGTCAAAGTGATGTATGTCCGCAGTGATGATGATTCTGACAGACGTACCCATAACCCGCGAACCGGGAAAGGGGGAGGTCGCCCAGGAAAATCTCGTGTTGACGGCCGTAGCCGCCCTGCCCGCGATGAGCGAAACAGCCGCGGCGATGACCGCAAACGTGACGATCGTAAACGTGATGATTTCGATCGCGATGGTGGTTCTCCATGGCGCACCGTTTCGCGTGCACCGAATGATGACGCGCCGGCCAAACCAGACCACGGTGGGATCAGCGGCAAAAGCTTTATCGATCCGGAAGTGCTGCGTCGTCAGCGTGCGGAAGAGACCCGCGTCTATGGTGAAAATGCCTGCCAGGCACTGTTCCAGAGCCGTCCGGATGCGATCGTTCGCGCCTGGTTTATCCAGAGCGTGACCCCACGCTTCAAAGAAGCGTTGCGCTGGATGGCGGCGAATCGCAAAGCTTATCATGTTGTTGATGAAGCCGAACTGGCCAAAGCCTCCGGTACCGAACACCATGGTGGGGTATGCTTCCTGATCAAGAAACGCAACGGGACCTCCGTGGCGCAGTGGGTTGCTAAAGCCGATGCCGAAGATTGCGTGCTGGCGCTGGAAGATGTTGGCAACCCGCACAACCTCGGGGCGATCATGCGTAGCTGCGCGCATTTCGGCGTGAAGGGCGTGGTCGTACAGGATGCCGGTATGCTGGAATCTGGTGCGGCGATCCGTACCGCAGAAGGTGGCGCGGAACACGTTGAGCCGATCACCGGTGACAGCTTCCTCGACACCCTGGAGCAGTTCCGTAAAGCGGGCTATGCGATTGTCTCGACCTCCAGCCACAACGGTACGCCGCTGCACAAAGCTGAGCTGCCGAAGAAAATGGTGCTGGCGTTAGGTCAGGAGCGTGATGGTTTGTCCGATGCGGCGATTTCCAGCGCGGATCTTAACGTTGCTATCGAAGGCACCGGCAATGTCGAAAGCCTGAACGTCTCTGTCGCAACCGGCGTATTGCTCGCTGAATGGTGGCGCCAGAACAAGGCCTGATCGCAGAGTTGATCTAAAAAAATGCCAGCGTAATGCTGGCATTTTTGTCTCTGCAGAACGCTGACGGGGTTATTCCTGCCTGGCGGGTAACACCGGCATCCAGTCGATGGGCGGCTCGCCTCGCTCGGCCAGCCACTGATTCGCCTGAACAAAATGATTGCTGCCAAAGAAGCCGCGATGAGCGGAAAGCGGTGAAGGATGCGGTGCCTTCAATACGCAATGGCGCTGGCGATCGATAATCGCGCCTTTCTTTTGCGCATGCGCGCCCCACAGTAAAAATACCACCCCTTCACGATGTTCATTGATCAGCGAAATCACTTTATCGGTAAAAGTCTCCCAGCCAAGGCTGGCATGAGAATGGGCTTGTCCCGCTCGTACCGTCAGGACGGTATTGAGCAACAGCACGCCTTGCCGTGCCCAGCTTTCCAGATAACCGTGCGCAGGGCGGCTGAAACCAGGGACGGTCCCTTCCAGTTCTTTATACATGTTGAGCAGCGAAGGGGGCGTCGCGATCCCCGGAAGTACCGAGAAGGCCAGGCCATGTGCCTGACCAGGCCCGTGATAAGGATCCTGACCCAGAATCACCACTTTGACATCGCCAAGTTCGGTATAACGAAAGGCGTTGAAGACATCTTTTTGCGGCGGGTAAATCGTCATCCCCGACTGGCGTTCTTCGGCGACGGTTTTCAGGGTATTCACAAAATAGGGCTGCTGCTTCTCTTCCACCAGCACGTCGTGCCAGGTCAATGGGGTCGTCATTCTGCTCTCCTGCAAAGTGTCATCGCTATAGCTTAACTGCTTCTTTCTGCATAACAAAATCTGCACGCCGCAGTTGACGTTTCACATGCAAAAATAATTGAAAATTTACAAAATTATTTTGCATTGGCTATGGCGTAACTTGATGTAAAACAATAATATCCCCCTATACCCATTTGTACTGCATGGTTTTTGTTGATTTAGGTCAATGAATGCCGGGTGGTTGACTGATATACATACACTCATACAACAATGGTTTTACCAATTGGCCGCGAACAGGCCAGGAAGACGAATAACTATTGCCTAAGGGAGGCATCAAATGATTACTGGTATCCAAATCACTAAAGCTGCAAATGACGACCTGCTGAACTCTTTTTGGCTGCTGGATAGCGAAAAAGGCGAAGCGCGCTGCCTGTGTGCCAAAGGCGGTTTTGCGGAAGATGACGTGGTTGCGGTGAGCAAACTGGGCGAAATCGAATATCGCGAAGTTCCGCTTGATGTGAAACCGGAAGTCCGCGTTGAAGGTGGTCAGCACCTGAACGTTAACGTGCTGCGTCGTGAAACGCTGATGGATGCGGTTGAACATCCGGAAAAATACCCGCAGCTGACCATTCGTGTCTCTGGCTATGCCGTACGTTTTAACTCCCTGACGCCAGAGCAGCAGCGTGACGTTATTGCTCGTACTTTTACAGAAAGCCTGTAAGTCGAAGCCTGAAAATAAAAACGCCGGGATATCCCGGCGTTTTTTTTGCTCTCTGCTTACTGCGGAGTACTGCTATCGCTACCGCTTGGTTTACGACGCTTACCCACATTCTTAGCATCACGGTGACGTTTTTTCACGCGTGTCTTATCTTTGTCTTTCTCTTTTTTCTGCTCGGCACGCTTAGCCATCACCTTCTTGGAAGGTTTACCAGTCAGCTTTTCACTCGGTGCACGGGTGGTTGGACGTAATTCATCAATTACGCGCGCCTTCAGCGGCTCCTCGATGTAACGACCAATTTTCCCCAACAGCAGATGATCGTGGGCTTCGACCAGAGAAATGGCAATGCCTTTTTTCCCTGCGCGACCGGTGCGTCCGATGCGGTGCAGGTAAGTATCGGCCGTGCGCGGCATATCGAAGTTGAATACGTGGCTTACGTCAGGAATATCGATCCCGCGCGCGGCGACGTCGGTGGCAATCAGCACGTTCATGCGGCCATCGGTCATGCGCTTAATGGCTTCGTTACGTTTAGCCTGCACCATCTCGCCTTCCAGCCAGCAGGTATTAATACCCGCTTCGCGCAGCCAGGATGCCAGCTCATGAACACGCTCGCGTTTACGTACAAAGACGATGGAACGGGTCGCATCCGGCTGTTGCAGCAGGTTAATCAGCAGCGCGGTTTTATGCTTGATATCATCGGCGCGATAGTACCACTGGTGAATTTTCTTACGTTCACGGGTGGAGGGGCTGGCGGAGACTTCAACGGGCTCTTCCAGCAGACGCTCGGCAAAGTCTTTGATCGCATCGCCTTCCAGCGTTGCAGAAAACAGCATGGTCTGCTTACGCCAGCGGGTTTCACCGGCAATGTGCTCGATATCCTGGGCGAAGCCCATATCCAGCATACGGTCCGCTTCGTCGAGGATCAGCGTTTCGACAGCCCGGCAATCGAAGTTTTCTTCTTTAATATATTGCAGCAGTCGTCCGGTGGTGGCGACCACGATATCCTGATTCTCGCTGAACACTTCCGCATGGTTCATATACGCGACACCGCCGGTAATGGTGGCGATATCCAGATGCGTGTGCGCAGCCAGTTCGCGCGCGTGGTCAGCGACCTGCATTGCCAGCTCACGGGTTGGTGTCAGGATGAGAATGCGCGGTGGTCCGGATTTTTTGCGTGGGAAATCAAGCAGGTGCTGCAACGCTGGCAGCAGGTATGCCGCAGTTTTACCGGTGCCTGTCGGGGCTGAACCGAGAATGTCACGGCCATCAAGCGCAGGCGGAATAGCGGCGGCCTGAATGGCTGTCGGGCGTGTGAAACCTTTTTCCTGGAGGGCTTCCAGAAGGTTTTCGTCGAGTTCAAGTTCGGAAAAAGTCGTTACAGTCATGATCTACCTCTGAGTGGACCGACGATTATAGACGTTACGGGCATAATGTTCATCTGTTTGTAAGGCTATCTGTTCTCCGGTATTGTGCATAGCCTCAAGTCCAGGCGTTTTTCGTCCGCAAGGTTATTAAGGATGTCTCAGTCGAAGTTTGCGCTGCCGCGCAATGGTTTTACGTTTAAACAGTTCTTTGTTGCTCACGATCGATGTGCAATGAAAGTGGGCACCGATGGCATTTTGCTCGGTGCGTGGGCACCGATCGCGCAGGTAAAACAGGTGCTGGATATTGGCACCGGTAGCGGCCTGCTGGCCTTGATGCTGGCGCAGCGAACCGACGCTCGGGTCACGTTAGATGCGGTGGAACTCGACGACAATGCGGCAGACCAGGCGCGGGAAAACGTCGATGCGTCTCCGTGGTCGGCACGAATCCAGGTTCATCAGGCGGATATTCAACAATGGCAACCTCCGCAAACCCGGCGCTATGAACTGATTGTCAGCAATCCGCCTTTTTTTGCTGAAGGTGTTCCCTGCGCGACATCGCAGCGCGAACAGGCGCGATATACCACCACGCTCGATCATGCGACGCTTTTAACCTGCGCCGCGGAGTGTATCACAGAAGAAGGGTTTTTCTGTGTGGTGCTGCCGGTGGATATCGGCAACGCATTTGTCCAGCGCGCCCAGAACATGGGTTGGCATTTGCGCTTGCGTACCGATGTGGCGGAGACGGAAATGCGACCTCCGCACCGGGTGCTGTTGGCGTTCTCGCCGATGGCGGGAGAGTGTTTTAGCGATCGCCTGATTATCCGCGGGCCAGAGCAACAATACTCTGAAGGGTTTACTGCCCTGACCCAGGACTTCTATCTCTTTATGTGAAGCAGGGGCGAGAGGATTGACGGCCCGCTGTTTGGGAGCTGCTCTGGATAATCCAGCGTATAGTGTAATCCGCGGCTCTCTTTGCGCAGCATCGCGCAGCGAACGATCAACTCTGCAACCTGCACCAGGTTACGTAACTCCAGCAAATTGTTAGACACGCGGAAGCGCGCGTAATATTCGTCAAGTTCCTGTTGCAGCATGGTGATACGGCGTAACGCGCGCTCCAGGCGGCGTGTGGTACGTACGATACCGACATAGTCCCACATCAGTAATCTCAGCTCATGCCAGTTATGCTGAATGACCACCAGCTCGTCGGGGATCTCAACCTGGCTCTCATCCCAGGAAGGGAGCCCGTTGACCGGTTGGGCAAACGGCATGCGCTTCATAATATCTTCGGCGGCGGACCAGCCATAAACTAGACATTCAAGCAACGAATTGGACGCCATGCGGTTAGCCCCGTGGAGCCCGGTGTAGCTCACCTCGCCAATGGCATACAGTCCGTCGACGTCGGTGCGGCCGTGGTCATCGACCATCACGCCACCACAGGTATAGTGAGCAGCAGGGACGATTGGTACCGGTTCTTTTGTCAGATCGATCCCCAGGCCAAGCAGTTTTTCGTAGATCATCGGGAAGTGCTGACGGATGAAGGCTTCCGGTTTATGGCTGATGTCGAGATACATGCAGTCGACGCCGAGCCGCTTCATTTCATGGTCAATGGCGCGGGCGACGATATCGCGCGGGGCCAGTTCGCCGCGTTCGTCAAAATCGGGCATAAACCGCGAGCCATCCGGGCGCTTCAGATATGCCCCTTCGCCGCGTAACGCTTCTGTCAGCAGGAAATTGCGTGCTTGCGGATGGTATAACGCGGTGGGGTGAAACTGGTTAAACTCAAGGTTAGCGACGCGACAGCCCGCTCGCCACGCCATGGCAATGCCATCGCCGGAAGAGACATCCGGGTTAGTAGTGTACTGATATACTTTGGCGGCACCACCGGTGGCCAGGACCACGGACTTAGCGCTGCAGGTTTCTACCTTTTCTTTATTACGGTTCCAGATCCAGGCGCCAACGACGCGGCGCGTACCGGGCAGGCCGATTTTATCGGAAATGATCAGATCGACCGCATTGCTCCGTTCCAGCACCCGAATATTCGGGTGAGACAGTGCCTGGCTGACGAGCGTGGTTTCCACCGCTCTGCCTGTCGCATCGGCCGCATGAAGAATACGACGATGGCTGTGGCCCCCTTCGCGGGTCAGATGGTAGCTCTGCTCGCCGTTAGCCTGAGTTTGGGTATCAAACAGGACGCCCTGATCGATAAGCCACTGCACGCAAGGCTTGGCATTGCTGGCGACGAAAGAGACCGCATGGCGATCGCACAGGCCAGCGCCGGCGATAAGGGTATCTTCTACATGGGATTCCACGCTGTCCGTCTCATCAAAGACCGCGGCAATGCCGCCCTGAGCGTATAACGTAGAGCCTTCGCTGATTGGGCCTTTGCTCAGTATGGTCACGGAGCTATTCTCCGCCAGCCGCAGAGCAAGGGATAAACCGGCGGCACCGCTACCGATAATCAGCACATCACAGGAAAAGTCAGGTGTAGTATTCATGGGCTTTGTTTAATTTACTAAACACGATGAAGCCACAATAGCACCTGGTTGTGATGAATCGTACATTTTTTTTTCGACTGGTTGCGGAAACTAAACACTGGTTGGCGGAGCGGCGTACAGGTAAAGGAGAGAAAATATTTGCGAAGCAGATCGTTAGCTTCAGATTTTATAGTGAAATAAAAACGATGTTACGTTACCCTTCTGGCGGACCTTACGCTTTTCTTCATCATCTTACCTGGCGTTGAGTTGCGGGACTTATAATGAGAGATAACAAATCGTCCGCCGTTGCCAGAGAAAAAACAAAGGCGTAACGGAACTTTATTGTTTTCAGACACTCCAATCGTCTGCTTGCTCATAATGCAGTGATTGGGTAGTGCTTTGAAGGCGCATGGGAATTGGGTTTGGGGAGACATTACCTCGGATGAGCGAGCAGTTAACGGATCAGGTCCTCGTTGAACGGGTCCAGAAAGGAGATCAGAAGGCGTTTAATCTGCTGGTGGTACGCTATCAGCATAAGGTTGCGAGCCTGGTTTCCCGCTACGTGCCACCGGGCGATATCCCTGATGTCGTTCAGGAGTCGTTCGTAAAAGCATGGCGCGCGCTGGAGTCCTTCCGGGGAGATAGTGCTTTTTATACCTGGTTATATCGTATCGCCGTCAACACGGCGAAGAATTATCTGGTAGCTCAGGGGCGCCGCCCGCCGTCCAGCGATGTTGACGCCAATGAGGCTGAAAACTTCGAAAGTGGTGGGGCACTGAAAGAAATTTCGAACCCTGAGAATTTAATGTTGTCAGAAGAACTGAGACAAATAGTTTTTCGTACCATTGAATCGCTCCCGGAAGATTTACGCATGGCAATTACATTGCGGGAGCTTGATGGCCTGAGCTATGAAGAGATAGCCGCTATCATGGATTGTCCGGTAGGGACCGTACGTTCGCGTATTTTCCGGGCACGAGAAGCTATTGATAATAAAGTTCAACCGCTCATCAGGCGTTGACGATAGCGGAATACTGAAAAGGGTATCAGGCATGCAGAAAGAAAAACTTTCGGCCTTAATGGATGGTGAAACGCTGGATAACGAGCTGCTCAATGAGCTGAGCCGTTCTTCTGAAATGCAAAAGACCTGGGAGAGCTATCATCTCATTCGTGATTCGCTGCGAGGCGATACCGCTGAGATGCTCCATTTTGATATCTCAGCTCGCGTTATGGCCGCCATTGAAAATGAACCTGTTCGCCAGGCGGTGCCGCTTATTCCTGAATCTCAGCCGGCTCCACACCAGTGGCGCCAGATGCCTTTCTGGCAAAAAGTCCGCCCATGGGCCAGCTCTTTGACTCAGATGGGTGTGGCTGCGTGCGTATCGCTTGCTGTTATCGTCGGCGTTCAGCAGTATAATGGGCAGAACGAATCATCCCAGCAACCTGAAGCGCCGGTGTTCAACACCATGCCGATGATGGGTAAAGCCAGCCCGGTAAGCCTTGGCGTTCCGGCAGATGCTTCTGCTGGAAGCGGTCAGCAGGCGCAGGTGCAAGAACAACGTCGCCGCATTAATGCTATGCTGCAGGATTATGAATTGCAGCGCCGCCTGCACGCAGAGCAGCTTCAGTTTGGGCAAGCCCAGACTCAGCAAGCCGCTGTTCAGGTGCCAGGTTATCAAACATTAGGAACGCAATCGCAGTAATGAAGCAACTTTGGTGTGCCATGTCGCTCATGGCAGGCAGCCTGTTCTTCTCTGTCAACGCCTCGGCTGATACATCGTCCGGGGCGTTGTTGCAGCAAATGAATCTGGCCAGCCAGTCCCTGAATTATGAGCTGTCTTTTGTCAGCATTAACAAACAGGGCGTTGAGTCGCTGCGTTATCGTCACGCGCGCCTGAACAATCAACCTCTCGCACAGCTGCTGCAACTCGATGGCCCGCGCCGGGAAGTTGTGCTGCGTGGTAATGAAATCAGCTATTTTGAACCTGGGCTCGATCCCTTCACGCTGAATGGCGACTACATTGTCGACTCATTACCGTCGCTGGCTTATACCGATTTCAAGCGGCTGGCTTCCTACTACGACTTTATCTCCGTTGGCCGGACTCGTATCGCCGATCGTCTGTGCGAGGTGATTCGTGTGGTCGCGCGCGATGGCACGCGGTATAGCTATATTGTCTGGCTGGATGCCGAAACGAAACTGCCGATGCGGGTTGATTTGCTCGACCGCGACGGGGAAACCCTCGAGCAGTTCCGGGTCGTCTCCTTTAGCGTTGGCGATAAAGTCAGCAGTAGTATGGAGACGCTAGCAAAAGCGAGCCTGCCTCCTCAACTGTCGGTGCCGGAAGGGGGCGATAAAGCCAACTTCAACTGGGCGCCAACCTGGCTACCACAAGGGGTTTCGGAAGTCTCCAGCAGCCAACGCCGTCTGCCAACCATTGATGGTCCTGTTGAATCCCGCCTCTATTCGGATGGGCTGTTTAGTTTCTCCATTAACGTTAATCGCGCCACCTCAACCAGTAGCGATCAGCTGCTACGCACCGGTCGTCGCACCGTGAGCACGACGGTCCGCGATAACGCAGAGATAACCGTAGTCGGCGAAATGCCGCCGCAAACGGCTAAACGCATCTCCGACAGCATTAAGTTCAAGGCAGTACAATGATTAAAGAGTGGGCCACGGTCGTCTCCTGGCAAAATGGCATGGCGCAGGTGCACTGCGACGTTAAAGCCTCCTGTAGCAGCTGTGCCTCGCGTGCCGGCTGCGGCAGTCGGGTGCTGAACAAGCTGGGACCGCAAACCAGCCATACCATTAGCGTTCCCAGCGATCAACCGCTGTCCGCCGGGCAGAAAGTTGAGCTGGGAATTGCCGAAAGCAGCCTGCTAGGCTCTGCGGTGTTAGTCTATATGGCGCCGTTAGTCGGGCTGTTTGTGGTGGCTTCCATTTTTCAGGTGTTGTTTGCCAATGACTTCGCGTCACTGTGTGGTGCGGTGCTCGGTGGCGTTGGCGGATTTCTGATTGCGCGCGGGCTTTCTCCTGGGTTAGCCGCTCGTCAATCGTGGCAGCCCGTTATCATTAGCGTGGGTTTGCCGCCGGATTTACTGCGTACAGAGACACCCTCTTCAGAGCCAGGTCAGTGATTCCACTGGCCTTTATTTTTTATTAGCCACGCTCAGACCAACTCACCATTTGTTACGGTTATGCTGCTGGTAAGAGCATTTCCTGGTTTCGTGGATGTAGTGTAGAATGCGGCGTTTTCGGATTAAAAAACGTCAGGCACAGAACAGCGGCCTCATGATTCGCGTAAGGCAAAATTAACTCTAAATATGAAGAATATACGTAACTTTTCAATCATCGCTCATATCGACCACGGTAAATCGACGTTGTCTGACCGTATCATCCAGATTTGCGGTGGCCTTTCCGATCGTGAAATGGAAGCCCAGGTACTGGACTCCATGGATCTTGAGCGTGAGCGTGGCATCACCATCAAGGCGCAGAGCGTCACCCTGGATTATAAAGCGACCAATGGCGAAACCTATCAGCTGAACTTTATCGACACGCCGGGCCACGTCGACTTCTCTTATGAGGTGTCTCGTTCTCTCGCCGCGTGTGAAGGTGCGCTGCTGGTAGTCGATGCCGGTCAGGGTGTTGAAGCCCAGACGCTGGCCAACTGCTACACCGCTATGGAAATGGATCTGGAAGTGGTTCCGGTCCTCAACAAAATCGACCTGCCTGCTGCCGATCCGGAGCGCGTAGCTGAAGAAATTGAAGACATTGTCGGCATTGATGCGGCTGATGCCGTGCGCTGCTCGGCGAAAACCGGTATTGGTGTTCCTGACGTTCTGGAGCGTCTGGTACGCGATATCCCGCCACCGGAAGGTGACGCGGATGGCCCGCTGCAGGCGCTGATCATCGACTCCTGGTTCGATAACTACCTCGGCGTAGTGTCGCTGGTGCGTATTAAAAACGGCACCATGCGTAAAGGCGACAAAATCAAAGTCATGAGCACCGGACAAGTCTACAACGCTGACCGTCTGGGCATCTTTACGCCAAAACAGGTTGACCGTACCGAACTGAAATGCGGCGAGGTTGGCTGGCTGGTGTGCGCCATTAAAGATATCCTTGGCGCCCCGGTTGGGGATACCCTGACCACCTCCCGTAACCCGGCTGAAAAAGCGCTGCCTGGCTTCAAAAAAGTCAAACCGCAGGTGTATGCTGGTCTGTTCCCGGTGAGCTCTGATGACTACGAAAGCTTCCGTGATGCGCTTGGCAAACTGAGCCTCAACGATGCCTCTCTGTTCTACGAGCCGGAAAGCTCTACGGCGCTGGGCTTCGGCTTCCGCTGTGGCTTCCTGGGCCTGCTGCACATGGAAATCATTCAGGAGCGTCTGGAACGCGAGTATGACCTGGATCTGATCACCACTGCGCCGACGGTAGTCTACGAAGTAGAAACCACGGCGAAAGAGGTTATCTATGTCGATAGCCCGTCCAAGCTGCCGCCGCTGAACAACATTCAGGAACTGCGTGAGCCGATCGCCGAGTGTCATATGCTGCTGCCGCAGGAATACCTGGGTAACGTTATCACGCTGTGTATTGAGAAGCGTGGCGTGCAGACCAATATGGTTTACCACGGTAAACAAGTGGCTCTGACCTATGAAATTCCAATGGCGGAAGTGGTTCTCGATTTCTTCGACCGTCTGAAGTCAACGTCACGCGGCTACGCGTCGCTGGACTACAACTTCAAACGCTTCCAGGCCTCCAACATGGTCCGCGTGGACGTGCTGATCAACAGCGAGCGTGTTGATGCGCTGGCATTGATCACCCACAACGATAACGCACCGTACCGTGGTCGTGAGCTGGTAGAGAAGATGAAAGAGCTGATCCCTCGCCAGCAGTTCGATATTGCGATTCAGGCGGCGATCGGCAACCACATCATTGCCCGCGCTACCGTCAAGCAGCTGCGTAAAAACGTTCTGGCGAAATGCTACGGCGGTGACGTCAGCCGTAAGAAAAAGCTGCTGCAGAAGCAGAAAGACGGTAAAAAACGTATGAAACAAGTGGGTAACGTTGAGCTACCGCAGGAAGCGTTCCTTGCCATTCTGCACGTCGGTAAAGACGGCAAATAACCATTAAGGAGTTGGCATGGCGAACATGTTTGCCCTGATCCTGGTGATTGCAACCCTGGTCACAGGGTTGTTATGGTGCCTGGATAAATTCATCTTTGCGCCAAAGCGTCGTGAACGCCAGGCTGCTGCTCAGGCTGCGACAGGCGATAGCCTCGACAAGCAAACGCTGAAGAAAGTGGGCCCGAAACCGGGCTGGCTGGAAACGGGAGCCTCGGTATTTCCGGTGCTGGCTATTGTGCTGGTGGTTCGCTCATTTATTTATGAGCCGTTCCAGATCCCATCAGGTTCAATGATGCCAACGCTGCTGATTGGCGATTTTATTCTGGTTGAGAAGTTTGCCTACGGCATTAAAGATCCGATCTACCAGAAAACGCTGATCGAAACCGGTCATCCGAAACGCGGTGATATCGTGGTCTTTAAATACCCGGAAGATCCGCGCCTGGATTACATCAAGCGTGCTGTCGGGTTGCCGGGCGATAAAGTTACCTACGATCCGTTGACCAAACAGGTCACGATCCAGCCAGGCTGCAGTTCCGGCCAGGCTTGCGGTAGCGCGCTGCCGGTCACTTACTCCAACGTTGAGCCGAGCGATTTTGTTCAGACCTTCTCGCGCCGTAACGGTGGTGAGGCAACCAGCGGGTTCTGGCAGCTGCCGAAGGGCGAGACCAAAGAAGACGGTATCCGCCTGACCGAACGTAAAGAGACGCTGGGTGAAGTGACTCATCGTATTCTGACCGTTCCGATTGCTCAGGATCAGGTTGGCATGTACTACCATCAATCGGGTCTGCCGCTGGCGACCTGGATTGTGCCGCCGGGCCAGTATTTCATGATGGGTGACAACCGTGATAACAGCGCTGACAGCCGTTACTGGGGCTTTGTGCCAGAAGCGAACCTGGTCGGTAAAGCCACGGCAATCTGGATGAGCTTCGAAAAACAGGAAGGTGAGTGGCCGACCGGCGTGCGTTTATCACGTATCGGTAGCATCCACTAATTTCCCTGCCTTATTCACGCTGCCGTCGCAATACGGCAGCGTGAATTATTTAATATTTAAATCTATTCAAACTAACGACATCCCTTGTCGTTGCGTATAGAATATCCCCCCTAAGTTTTGGTTGTCTCTCGTAAGAGGACACTGCACACGAAACCGCGTTGGTTGATTTTACTCTGAAATAAGTTGGGTTGCGGAAGGCGACAGGTTTGCGCACAGGCAATCTACAATGAGACAGAGCTGCCCAGGTCGGTTTCGTGTGCTGCATTTTTGACGCATTCATTTATTGGTATCGCATGAACCCCATCGTAATTAATCGGCTTCAACGGAAGCTGGGCTACACTTTTCATCATCAGGAGCTGTTGCAACAGGCATTAACTCACCGCAGTGCCAGCAGCAAGCACAATGAGCGCCTGGAGTTTCTGGGTGACTCAATTTTGAGTTTTGTGATCGCGAATGCGCTCTATCACCGCTTCCCTCGGGTTGACGAAGGTGACATGAGCCGCATGCGTGCCACGCTGGTGCGAGGCAACACGCTGGCGGAAATCGCCCGTGAGTTTGAGTTAGGTGAGTGCCTGCGCCTTGGTCCGGGTGAACTGAAAAGCGGCGGTTTCCGTCGCGAATCTATTCTGGCAGATACCGTTGAAGCACTGATCGGCGGGATTTTCCTCGACAGCGATATCCAGAACGTTGAGCGCCTGATTCTGAGCTGGTATCAAACTCGTCTGGACGAAATCAGCCCGGGCGATAAGCAAAAAGATCCAAAGACCCGTTTGCAGGAATATTTGCAGGGTCGCCATCTGCCGCTGCCATCTTATCTGGTGGTGCAGGTGCGTGGCGAAGCACACGATCAGGAATTTACTATCCACTGCCAGGTCAGCGGCCTGAGTGAACCAGTGGTTGGCACAGGTTCCAGCCGTCGCAAGGCGGAGCAGGCTGCCGCCGAACAGGCGCTGAAAAAACTGGAGCTGGAATGAGCAACGAAAAAAGTTATTGCGGGTTTGTCGCTATAGTCGGCCGCCCGAACGTGGGTAAATCCACTCTGCTGAACAATCTGCTTGGGCAGAAGATTTCGATCACCTCGCGCAAAGCGCAGACGACGCGTCACCGTATTGTCGGCATCCATACCGAAGGGCCGTATCAGGCAATTTATGTTGATACCCCGGGCCTGCATATGGAAGAAAAACGCGCGATCAACCGCCTGATGAACAAAGCAGCGAGTAGCTCGATCGGCGACGTTGAGCTGGTTATCTTCGTGGTTGAAGGTACCCGCTGGACCGCGGATGACGAAATGGTGCTGGGCAAACTGCGTGATGCCAGAGCGCCGGTGATCCTGGCGGTCAATAAAGTCGATAACGTTCAGGAAAAAGCGGATTTACTGCCGCACCTGCAGTTCCTGGCAAGCCAGATGAACTTCCTGGATATCGTCCCGATTTCTGCAGAAACGGGGATGAACGTGGATACCATCGCCGGGATCGTCCGTAAACATCTGCCGGAAGCCATTCATCACTTCCCGGAAGAGTACATTACCGACCGTTCACAGCGCTTTATGGCTTCTGAAATCATCCGTGAAAAGCTGATGCGTTTCCTTGGCGCAGAACTGCCGTACTCTGTGACGGTAGAAATCGAACGTTTCCAGACCAACGAGCGTGGCGGTTATGATATTAACGGCCTGATCCTGGTTGAGCGTGAAGGGCAGAAGAAGATGGTGATTGGCAACAAAGGCGCCAAAATCAAAACCATCGGTATTGAAGCCCGTAAAGACATGCAGGATATGTTCGAAGCGCCGGTGCACCTTGAGCTGTGGGTGAAAGTGAAATCCGGCTGGGCTGATGACGAACGCGCGCTGCGCAGTCTCGGTTACGGCGAAGATCACTAAGCGCTATTTTGATGGAAGGCTGGCAGCGCGCTTTCGTCCTGCATAGTCGTCCCTGGAGCGAAACCAGTCTGATGCTGGACGTCTTCACGGAAGAATCCGGTCGCGTGCGCCTTGTTGCTAAAGGCGCACGTTCTAAACGCTCCAGCCTCAAAGGCGCTCTCCAGCCTTTTACCCCCTTGTTACTCCGCTTTGGTGGCCGTGGCGACGTCAAAACGCTACGCAATGCCGAAGCGGTTTCACTGGCTCTGCCGCTCAGCGGTATCACGCTCTACAGCGGGCTGTATGTGAATGAGCTCCTCTCCCGCGTGCTGGAACATGAAACGCGCTTCTCCGAACTCTTTTTCGATTACCTGCACTGTCTCCAGGCGCTGGCGGGCACCAGCGGCACGCCGGAGCCGGCATTACGCCGCTTTGAACTGGCATTGCTGGGACATCTGGGGTATGGCGTCGATTTCCTCCACTGCGCCGGCAGCGGTGATGTGGTCGATGACACCATGACCTACCGCTACCGTGAAGAAAAAGGCTTTATCGCCAGCGTGGTTATTGATAACAACACCTTTACCGGGCACCATTTGAAAGCGCTGGCGAGCCGTGAGTTTCCGGACAGCGATGCGCTACGTGCCGCCAAGCGCTTTACCCGTATCGCCCTGAAGCCGTATCTTGGCGGTAAGCCGCTGAAGAGTCGGGAACTGTTTCGCCAGTTTATGCCCGCACGCGCGGCGCGAGCAGATAAAACGAATAACGATCAATGAGGATTGTCATGGCTGAATTACTGTTAGGGGTCAATATTGACCATATCGCGACACTGCGTAACGCGCGCGGCACCGCTTATCCGGATCCGGTACAGGCGGCGTTTATCGCTGAGCAGGCCGGGGCTGACGGCATTACTGTCCACCTGCGCGAAGACCGCCGTCACATTACCGACCGTGACGTGCGCGTGCTGCGCCAGACGCTGGACACCCGCATGAACCTCGAGATGGCGGTCACCGAAGAGATGCTGACCATCGCCTGCGACACCAAACCGCATTTCTGCTGCCTGGTGCCGGAAAAGCGTCAGGAAGTGACGACGGAAGGCGGCCTGGACGTGGCCGGTCAGCGCGAGAAAATGCGTGACGCTTGCAAGCGTCTGGCTGATGCCGGAATTCTGGTCTCTCTGTTCATCGATGCCGATGAGGCGCAAATTCAGGCGGCGGCGGACGTTGGCGCTCCCTATATTGAAATTCACACTGGCTGCTACGCCGATGCCGAAAGTGACGCCCAGCAGGAAAAAGAGCTGCAGCGTATCGCGGCCGCTGCGACCTTTGCCGCAAGCCTCGGTCTGAAGGTGAATGCTGGTCACGGCCTGACCTATCACAACGTCAAAGCGATTGCCCGCATTCCGGAAATGCACGAGCTGAACATCGGCCATGCGATCATCGGTCGGGCAGTGATGAGCGGTCTGAAAGAGGCGGTTGCCGAAATGAAACGGCTGATGCAGGAAGCCCGCGCGTAATGGCGATTCTGGGGCTGGGAACCGATATCGTTGAAATTGTGCGGATAGAAGCGGTGATTGCCCGTAGCGGCGATCGCCTCGCCCGGCGCGTGCTCAGCGACAACGAGTGGCTGATATGGCAGCAGCACCAGCAGCCGGTCCGCTTTCTGGCGAAGCGCTTTGCCGTTAAAGAGGCGGCGGCGAAAGCCCTGGGAACCGGAATTCGCAACGGCCTGGCGTTTAATCAGTTCGAGGTGTACAACGACGAGCTCGGTAAACCCAGCCTGCGTCTCTGGGGTGAAGCGCAAAATCTGGCACAGCGTATGGGGGTCAGAAGCATCCACGTGACCCTGGCGGATGAGCGTCATTACGCTTGTGCTACGGTTATCGTGGAGAGTTAACGCCGGCGGGGTGCAGCGTCAGATTTTGTCCGCATGATGCATCAGGACAAACTTATCCCACAGCTGCTCTTCATTTTCGGCGTGTGCCGGGTCTTTCAGAATAGTATTGGGGATCGGGCACACTTTCTGACAGGTGGGCGTTTCATAGTGGCCCACACACTCCGTGCAGCGGTCACTGTTAATCTCATAGATGCTGTCACCCATCGAAATCGCCTCATTCGGGCATTCCGGTTCGCACATATCGCAATTGATGCATTTTTTGGTGATTAACAGCGCCATCAGGAAATTCTCAGAAACATCACAAACAGGGCGGGCATTATACGCCCATTTTCTGCTCACACCAGTTTTTTCACCAGCGCCTCGCTGTGGCGGATCCGATCCGGCGCATGTTCAAGATCCTGCTGAACCAACGCCATAAACAGCAGATCGGTGAGCATCATTTGCGCGCTGGTGGAGGAGATCGCGGCGCTGCGCGTTGCCTGCTCTTCGGCGATGGTGTACAGGCACTGCGTCGCCTGTTGCTGCAGCGCATTCGGTGTAAACCCGGTGATCGCCAGGATCCGGCATCCAACACGCAGCGCTTCTCCGGCGGCCATGTTGATCTCCCGGCGTTCGCCTGAATAAGAGATCGCCACCAGCAGATCGTCGGATGACATGGCCTGCACGGTCGCGAGCAGGGCGTGCATATCCTGTTCGGAAACGGCGTTAATGCCGATTTTCATTAGCTTCCAGCCGAAATTACGCGCCACCAGCCCGGATGCACCGATACCGGTGATCACCACCCGGCGGGCGTGGCGCAACAGCGCGACGGCTTCCAGCAGCTTCTCTTCGGTGTTGACATCCAGCGAGGCGTGCATCGCTGCCACGTTATCGTTGATCAGCTTCTCGCCCACCAGACGCAGCGGATCGTCACCGCGGATCTGGTTATGGACCGGAACCGATTGTGGATCGGGCGCGCTGGCCAGCGCTTCACTTAAGGCCAGCTTCAGTGCCGGGAAACCTTTAAACCCCATCTTCTGCGCGAATTTCACGACGCTGGACTGGCTGACGCCGGCCTCGCCAGCCAGCTGCTGTGAACTGAGGTGGCGGGTCTGGTCAGGCTGAGCCAGAATAAAGTCTGCCAGCTTTTTGTCGCTTGCCGCCAGCGATGGATAGCGCTGGCGAATGCGGATTAAACAGTTCATCGGTTTTCCTCAGGACAACTTTCGCCCTCTGCTGAAAGAATTTTGTATTCGATTATAAGAGGATTACAGCGAATTAAAAATTCTACCGGTGAGATTTATTGATTCCAGGAAAATAGCCTTAACCCAGGGTTAACGTCCGTAGATGTTTTCTCTGTTCATGGCATAAGACTGTTAAGCTAACGGCATCAGCTACGATATTTGCTAAAGAAAGAGGTCGGTTTTGAACAGCAGCACGCGGCGAGTGGTTTTTTTTGATCTCGATGGAACGTTACATCAACAAGATATGTTCGGCAGTTTCCTGCGCTATGTCTTGCGTCACCAGCCGTTGAATGTCCCGCTGGTGGTCCTCATGTCGCCGGCAATCCTGCTGGGATTAGCCGTTAACGGCCGGGCGGCGCGCTGGCCAATGAGCCTGCTGCTGTGGGCTGCCACCTTCGGGCGCAGCGAACGCGCTTTGAAGCGACTCGAGGCCGGTTTTGTCCGTTGGTTTCGCCAGCGCGTGACCGCGTTTCCGGTGGTGCAGGCCCGGCTGACGGACTACCTCGACCATCACGATGCTGAGGTCTGGCTGATTACTGGCTCGCCTCAGTCGCTGGTTGAGCAGGTCTATTTTGATACCCCCTGGCTGCCGAGAGTCAATGTTATCGCCAGCCGGATGGAGCGCCGTTGCGGCGGCTGGGGGCTGACCCTACGCTGCCTGGGGCATGAAAAAGTGGCCCAACTGGAGCAGAAAATCGGCGCGCCATTACAGTTGTACAGCGGCTACAGCGACAGCGAACAGGACAACCCGTTGCTCTGTTTTTGCCAGCACCGCTGGCGCGTCACGCCGCAGGGCGATCTTCACCAGTTAGAATAGTGTGTAATGCCGGTTGCCATGTATAATGCGCCCCGCTTTTTCCGCAGGAGTGCCCGCTTTGTCTGACCATGAACTAAACGATGAATACTGGATGCGTCACGCATTAACACTGGCGAAACGTGCCTGGGAAGAGGGCGAAGTGCCGGTGGGGGCCGTGCTGGTGCACAATAATCAGGTTATCGGTGAAGGCTGGAACCGTCCTATCGGGCGCCACGATCCGACAGCGCATGCTGAAATTATGGCTTTGCGTCAGGGCGGAATGGTCCTGCAAAACTATCGTCTGATTGACGCCACATTGTATGTCACCCTCGAACCGTGCGTGATGTGTGCTGGTGCGATGGTGCATAGCCGGATTTCACGGCTGGTATTTGGTGCCCGGGATGCAAAAACCGGCGCGGCCGGATCGCTTATCGACGTTTTACACCATCCGGGAATGAATCATCGGGTCGACGTCTGCGAAGGGATCCTGGCGGAATCGTGCTCGGGAATGCTTAGCGACTTTTTCCGCTGGCGTCGCGAAGAGAAAAAAGCGCTGAAACAGGCGCGCTCTGGCAAGGACGCGTAGTTAGTGCCTCAGGCCAGGGATTTTCAGCCTGGCGTTGTCGACTAAAGACTCGGCGTGGAACTGGAAGAAGGGAATCGTGCGTGGCGCCTGCTCCAGTTCGTCCGGCATCACCGCCGGATAGTCTCCGGCCATCGCCAGCCTCTGCGCTTCCTTTCTCTCTTTCTCGGACAAATAGCCCACCAGGCTGATGTGATATTTACGGATGTTTTCGACATACGCGTACGCCTCGTGGCCGCGCGCGTAGCCATATTTCAGCCTGCTGTAATAAGGTTTCTGGCTAAGCAACGGCAGGCGTTGCTTCACGTCCGCCCAGCTGTCGGGATTGCCTTTCTGCTTTTTGGTCAGTGAAATCGCATCAAGCATGTGGGCGTAACCCATGTTGTACGCTGCGAGCGCAAACCAGATCCGCTCATCTTTGGGGACGGAATCCGGTATCTTGCCCATCATATCCTGCAGGTAGCGCATACCGCCGTTGAGGCTTTGATCTGCATCCGTTCGGTCGGTCAACCCCAGGCTCTGTGCGGTGTTTTTGGTCAGCATCATCATCCCGCGAACCCCGGTCGGCGAGGTGGCCTGCGGATCCCAGTGTGATTCCTGCCACGCAATGGCCGCCAGCAGACGCCAGTCGATCTGTCGGGCGTACTTTTCAAACATCGGCTGCAGGTCGGGCAGGGCATTTTCGACGGCGCGCAGGAAGGTACGCGTATCGACATAATCGAAATCGTTGCCGTGCCCGAGGTACTTCTCTTCCAGCCGCGCCAGAGTGCCGTCTTCATTCATGGTGTCGAAGAAATCAAGCATCGCTGCTGAAAGCGAGTTGTCCTCGCTCTTGAGGCTAAACCAGGTGACCGGCTGCTCGTCGCTGATATCCAGTGCAACGGCCAACTCAGGATGAACGCGCTGGAACAGGCTGACCGCCACCGAATCGGCAATGGTGTAATCAAGCTCGCCGTCAATCACCGCCTGCATCAGCGCGGTAGTCCCACGCTTTTCATCTACGCGCCAGCCGAGGTCAGGGTATTTATGTGCTTTCAGCGCCTGCAGGTCGTTAATCGCAACGTGGCCTGGGGCGATGGCCAACTGATCTGCCGTGAGGCTGGCAAGGCTACGCGGTCTCAGGCTGCCGACCCGATAAACCAGCTGCTGGGACACGGAGTAGTAGCTCGGTCCGGGCTGGTAGTTTTTGACCCGCTCCGAGTTATAGACCAGTCCGGCGGCCAACATATCTGCCTTGCCGTTATCCAGGTCGTCGAACAGCTGGCTGATATTTTGCCGGACGGTCACTTTCAGCGGCACCCCGAGGTAGTCGGCGAACTGTTTAGCCAGCTCGTAATCCAACCCATAGGTTTTGCCATTGATAGTGGCGAAGGTCAGCGGTGAATTGATGGTGCTGATACGCAGCTCCCCGCGCGCGATAATTCCGGCCACGCGATTCTCCGGCTTGCCAGACCACGGGATCGACGGCCACAGGGCGGCCGCCAGCAATAAGGTCACAATGCCGATGAGCAGATAATTAATCTTCAGTTTTTTCAGATAGTTAATCTTCTGCAGCTCTGAGTTCCTCAGCAGGCTATTAGCGGAAAAGTGAAAAGACAGATGTCGAATGAGCGGCATTTTGCTTAAGAATGCGCCAGTTGGCAACATATTCGCGAGTGCGGTCACATTAATTGATAAACCAGGGGAATCATTTTATTTCCACGCAAACGGTTTCGTCGCGGCTCAGGATTCACTATAATGGCGCCCGTTTCCCCCCTGGCTCATATTGAAAGCTGCGAAGACGAGAGACTTATGATGGAAATTTTGCGTGGTTCACCTGCACTGTCGGCATTTCGAATTAATAAACTGCTGGCACGTTTCCAGGCGGCGAACCTGCCGGTTAGCACTATATATGCAGAGTATGTTCATTTTGCCGATCTGAGCGCGCCGTTAAGCGGCGACGAACGAGAGAGTCTGGCGCGACTGCTCAAGTATGGTCCTGATTTAAAAAGCCATACCCCAACCGGTAAATTACTACTCGTCACTCCCCGCCCTGGCACCATCTCCCCCTGGTCTTCTAAAGCTACCGATATCGCCCATAACTGCGGCCTGTCTCAGGTTGTGCGCCTTGAGCGCGGCGTGGCGTACTATGTCGAAGCCAGCACCCTGAACGAAGCGCAGTGGGCCACCGTCGCGAGTGAACTTCACGACCGGATGATGGAAAGCGTCTTTGATGCGCTGGAAGCGGGTGAGCAACTTTTCGCTCAGCATCAGCCGACGCCGGTTACCAGCGTCGATATGCTGGGTCAGGGTCGTCAGGCGCTGATTGACGCTAACCTCCGTCTGGGGCTGGCGCTGGCGGAAGACGAAATCGACTACCTGTTCGATGCCTTCACGACGCTGGGGCGTAATCCCAACGACATTGAACTGTATATGTTTGCCCAGGCGAACTCCGAGCACTGCCGTCACAAGATTTTTAACGCCGACTGGGTCATCGATGGCGAACAGCAGCCGAAGTCGCTGTTTAAGATGATCAAAAACACCTTCGAAAAGACGCCGGATTACGTCCTGTCTGCCTATAAAGATAATGCTGCAGTCATGGAAGGTTCGCAGGTAGGGCGCTTCTTTGCCGATCGTGAAAAAGGCCGCTATGACTACCATCAGGAAGATGCACATATTCTGATGAAGGTTGAAACGCACAACCACCCGACGGCTATTTCTCCGTGGCCGGGCGCGGCGACTGGCTCCGGCGGTGAAATCCGTGATGAAGGGGCGACCGGGCGTGGGGCGAAGCCGAAAGCGGGCCTGGTGGGCTTCTCTGTATCTAACCTGCGTATTCCTGGTTTTGAACAGCCGTGGGAAGAAGACTTCGGTAAGCCGGAGCGCATCGTCACCGCACTGGATATCATGACCGATGGCCCGCTGGGCGGCGCAGCGTTTAACAACGAATTTGGTCGTCCGGCGCTGAACGGTTATTTCCGTACCTATGAAGAAAAAGTGACCAGCCACAATGGCGAAGAGCTGCGTGGGTATCACAAACCGATCATGCTGGCGGGCGGGATTGGCAACATCCGCGGCGAACACGTGCAGAAAGGCGAGATCACCGTAGGAGCGAAACTGATCGTCCTGGGCGGCCCGGCGATGAATATCGGTCTGGGCGGCGGAGCAGCCTCCTCAATGGCTTCTGGCCAGTCCGATGCCGACCTCGACTTTGCCTCGGTACAGCGTGATAACCCGGAAATGGAACGCCGTTGCCAGGAAGTGATCGACCGCTGCTGGCAGCTGGGCGACGACAACCCGATTCTGTTCATCCACGACGTCGGCGCGGGCGGCCTGTCTAACGCCATGCCGGAGCTGGTGAGCGACGGCGGACGCGGCGGTAAATTCCAGCTGCGCGATATCCTCAGCGATGAGCCGGGCATGAGCCCGCTGGAAATCTGGTGTAACGAATCTCAGGAACGCTATGTGCTGGCAGTTGCGCCAGAGCAGCTGCCGCTGTTTGATGAACTGTGCCGCCGCGAACGCGCGCCTTATGCGGTGATCGGTGAGGCCACCGAAGCGCTGCACCTCAACATGAGCGATTCCCACTTCAACGATCAGCCGATCGACCTGCCGCTGGACGTGCTGCTGGGTAAAACGCCGAAAATGACCCGTGACGTGCAGACCCTGAAAGTCAAAGGTGAAGCGCTGGATCGTCAGCCCATTACCCTGGCCGATGCCGTCAATCGCGTCCTGCATTTACCAGCCGTGGCGGAAAAAACCTTCCTCGTGACTATCGGCGACCGTAGCGTCACCGGTATGGTTGCTCGCGATCAGATGGTTGGGCCATGGCAGATCCCGGTGGCGAACTGCGCGGTGACCACCGCCAGCCTCGACAGCTACTACGGTGAAGCGATGGCTATCGGCGAACGTGCGCCGGTTGCGCTGCTCGACTTTGCCGCTTCTGCCCGCCTGGCGGTGGGGGAAGCGCTGACCAACGTCGCGGCGACGCAAATTGGTGCCTTGAATCGCGTGAAACTCTCCGCTAACTGGATGGCCGCTGCTGGTCACCCGGGTGAAGATGCCGGCCTGTATGAAGCGGTGAAAGCGGTGGGTGAAGAGCTGTGTCCGGCCCTGGGCCTGACAATCCCGGTGGGTAAAGACTCTATGTCGATGAAAACCCGCTGGCAGGAAGGCAGCGAGCAGCGTGAGATGACCTCGCCGCTGTCGCTGGTGATTTCCGCGTTTGCCCGTGTGGAAGATGTCCGTCATACCGTGACGCCACAACTCTCTACGGAAGATAACGCGCTGCTGCTGATTGATTTAGGCAAAGGCCACAACGCGCTCGGTGCCACCGCATTGGCGCAGGTCTACCGCCAGCTGGGCGATGTGCCGGCCGACGTTCGTGATGTTACCCAGCTGAAGGGCTTCTGGGATGCGATGCAGGCGCTGGTGGCAGAACGTAAGCTGCTGGCGTACCACGACCGCTCAGACGGTGGTTTGCTGGTGACCCTGGCAGAGATGGCCTTTACCGGCCACTGTGGTCTGACGGCCGATATCGCCGCGCTGGGCGACGATCGTCTGGCGGCGTTGTTTAACGAAGAGCTGGGCGCTGTTATCCAGGTTCGTGCCGCGGATCGCGAAGCGGTGGAAGCCCTGCTGGCCTCCCACGGTCTGGCTGATTGTGTCCATTACCTGGGCCAGGCAACGGCAGGTGACCGTTTTGTTATCACTGCTGATGGCCAACCGGTGTTCAGCGAAAGCCGCACCACGCTGCGTATGTGGTGGGCTGAAACGACCTGGCAGATGCAGCGTCTGCGCGATAACCCTGAGTGTGCCGATAGCGAACACGAAGCGAAAAGCCGCGATAACGATCCGGGCCTTAACGTTAAGCTCTCCTTCGATATCAGCGAAGATATTGCTGCACCGTATATCGCCACCGGCGCACGTCCGAAAGTGGCCGTGCTGCGCGAGCAGGGTGTCAACTCGCATGTTGAAATGGCGGCTGCCTTCCATCGCGCGGGCTTTGATGCCATCGATGTGCATATGAGCGACCTGCTGGCCGGCCGCACCGGACTGGCAGATTTCCAGGCGCTGGTGGCCTGCGGCGGCTTCTCTTACGGTGATGTATTAGGCGCGGGTGAAGGCTGGGCGAAGTCGATCCTCTTCAACGAGCGCGTACGTGATGAGTTTGCCACCTTCTTCCATCGTCCACAGACTCTGGCGCTGGGTGTTTGTAACGGTTGCCAGATGATGTCTAACCTGCGTGAGCTGATCCCGGGGAGCGACCTGTGGCCACGCTTCGTGCGCAACTACTCCGACCGTTTTGAAGCGCGCTTCAGCCTGGTCGAAGTGACGCAAAGCCCGTCTCTGCTACTGCAGGGGATGGTGGGCTCCATGATGCCGATTGCCGTGTCCCATGGTGAAGGACAGGTGGAAGTGCGTGACGGTGCGCATCTGGCACAGCTTGAGAGCAAAGGCCTCGTGGCGCTGCGCTTTGTCGATAACTTCGGTAAGGTGACGGAAAGCTACCCGGCGAACCCGAACGGTTCAGCCAACGGTATCACCGCGGTAACCAGCGAAAGTGGTCGTGCGACGATTATGATGCCGCACCCTGAGCGTGTATTCCGTACCGTTGCCAACTCCTGGCACCCGGAAAACTGGGGAGAAGACAGCCCGTGGATGCGTATCTTCCGCAACGCGCGTAAACAGCTGGGCTAACGTCAGGTACGTATTAAGCCCCCGGTCTCGACCGGGGGCTTTTTTATTTGTGATAGCGGTCGCGCTCAGGTGTCGGGGATCGCCGACAAACGTCGGTAAGATGTGTCTCCAATTGGAGACATTTAAGTTGTTGATTTTTAATGCTACTGGAAAATCGATAATGAAGCGTTGCTAAATGGCGACAGTATGGATGAAAAGTGACCGTATTGCTCAGTGACTAAAAACATTAAAAATGCATTATATTTCATTGTGTTAATAAATTGTTTTGCAATGTGGCATAGTTACTGCATAATAATAACCAGTGGCTCATTCACCTTCTTATGTCAGCCCCTTCGGGACGCGCTACATAAACTTCGAATGACGCACAACAAGGTGCCTGCCGTCCAACTATTGATAATAGCTTAGCTTTATCAGCCATCGGGCGAAACGTCGAGTTAGGCACCGCCTTATTCCTTAACAAAGCCAGGCATTCGCCTGGCTTTGTTATATCTGCGGTACTTCGCCTTTCTACAACTTGAACGCATTAGGGTATATATTGTGACCTTCCTGACGACAGCACGGTTGCCAGCACCTGTCACTCCGTGATGTTTTCACCTGGCATCGTTATGAGCTAATCATTGAGACCCCTGGCCTTGAAGCGTATCTCTCTTTTCCCTCGTTCCCTGCGTCAACTGGTCACGCTCTCCTTTGTGTTGATTCTGCTGCCGCTGCTGGTGTTAGCCTGGCAGGCCTGGCAGAGCCTGAATGCGCTGAGCGCTCAGGCGGCGCACATCAACCGTACGACGCTGATCGATGCCCGACGCAGCGAAGCGATGGTCAACGCCTCGCTGGAGATGGAGCGTAGCTACCGGCAGTACTGCGTGCTGGATGACCCCACTCTGGCGAAGGTGTATCAAAACCAGCGCAAACGCTACAGCGAAATGCTGGATGCCCATGCCGGCGTACTGCCGGACGAGAAAATCTGGCAGTCGCTGAGCCAGGCGTTACGCGATCTGGCCCAGCTCAAGTGCAGCAACAGCAGTCCTGATGCCAAGTCCGGGGCCAGCCTGGAGGCTTTTGCCACGGCGAACAGCGAAATGGTTCAGGCCACCCGGACGGTGGTGTACTCGCGTGGGCAACAGCTACAGCAGGAGATTGCTGAACGCGGGCAGTTCTTTGGCTGGCAGGCGCTGGTGCTGTTTTTGCTGAGCCTGGCGTTGGTCCTGCTGTTCACCCGCATGATTATCGGTCCGGTAAAAGGGATCGAGCGGATGATTAACCGGCTGGGGGAAGGGAAGTCACTGGACAATGCGGCGTTGTTTACTGGCCCACGTGAACTGCGTTCCGTCGGGGAGCGCATTATCTGGCTGAGCGAACGTCTGGCGTGGCTGGAATCGCAGCGCCATCAGTTTTTGCGTCATCTCTCCCACGAGTTGAAAACTCCGCTCGCCAGCATGCGCGAAGGGACTGAACTACTGGCGGACCGCGTGGCCGGGCCGCTAACCACTGAGCAGCAGGAGATTGTCGAAATTCTTGATAGCAGCAGCCGCAATCTGCAAAAGCTGATTGAACAACTGCTTGATTACAACCGTAAACAGGCTGATGGCCCGGTCCCGCGTGAACGCGTGGATCTGGCAGAGCTGGTTGAAAACGTCGTGGCGGCCCACAGTTTGCCCGCCCGGGCTAAAATGATGCATACCGACATTCAGCTGACAGAGCGGACCTGTCTGGCGGACCCGGCATTATTCATCAGCGTGCTGGATAATCTCTATTCCAATGCGGTGCACTATGGGGCTGAATCCGGTAACATTCGTCTGCATAGTTACCGGCATGGCGAGCAGGTTCGCATTGACGTGATCAACAGCGGCGAACCGATTCCGCTTGCGGAAAAAAACATGATTTTCGAGCCGTTTTATCAGGGAAGCCATCAGCGTAAAGGGGCGGTGAAGGGAAGCGGTCTGGGACTGAGTATTGCCCGGGACTGCGTCCGACAAATGCAGGGAGAACTGAGCCTGGAAGAGGATGAACCCGGGTATATCTGTTTTCGCATCACGCTGCCCGCCGCTGAGTCGGGAAAAACCAACACATGAATCAACAACGGGTGAATATGTCCCACTTTTTCGTAGTGGTTCGTGCTGTCAAAGGACGGTTGCTGTCCGGCATCGCATGTCTGGCGCTGACGGGATGTTCCGCCTCTTTTTCGCCGCATACGGCAAATGACAAAGCACAGCCTGAACTGCCGCAGCATCAGGTTGCGGATTTTCTCTCGGTCGATTGTGCCGACATCTGGTCGCTGAAAAGCGAAACCAGCGATAAGAACCCGCTGTACTGGCTACGCGGGATTGATTGTGCCGACCGTCTGGCGCCGGTACAGGCGCGGGCTGAAGCCCGGCTTCACGGCGATAATAACTGGCAGGATGCGTTCAAACGCGGCATCCTGCTGGCCGACGCCAAAATCACGCCCAACGAGCGCCGCGAAGTCGTGTCTCGCCTGAATACCTACAGCGCACACATTGCGGTGCAGGTGCGCCCTTTGTATCAGCTGTGGATCGATGGTCAGAACCGCCAGCTTCAGCTGGTAGAAGAGCGTGCGCGCTATGCGAAGTTGCAGCAGTCCAGTGATGCCGAACTGGAGGCGCTGCGCCTGCAGGAAGAACAGCTGCGCAGCCAGCTGGAACTGACAACGCGCAAGCTGGAAAACCTGACCGATATTGAACGCCAGCTCTCCAGCCGCAAACCTGGCGGCAATTTTAATACCGACGGCAGTCACGGAAGCGAGAAAGTTCCGGAGGTGATTCATGACGATCCGTAAACCGGCCCATTTGCTGCTGGTGGATGACGATCCCGGCCTGTTAAAGCTGCTGGGCATGCGATTGACCAGCGAGGGATACAGCGTCGTCACCGCCGAAAGCGGCCCTGAGGCGCTACGAATCCTGGCCCGCGACAAGGTCGAACTGGTGGTCAGCGACCTGCGCATGGATGAGATGGACGGCCTGCAGCTGTTCAGCGAAATCCAGAAAGTTCAGCCAGGACTGCCGGTTATCATCCTCACCGCCCACGGTTCGATTCCCGATGCGGTCGCCGCCACCCAGCAAGGTGTGTTTGGTTTTCTGACCAAGCCGGTGGACAAAGACGCGCTGTATAAAGCCATCGATGATGCACTTGAGCAAAGCGCGCCGGTCACGGATGAGCGCTGGCGCCAGGCGATTGTCACCCGTAGCCCGCTGATGCAGCGACTGCTGGAACAGGCCGGGATGGTGGCGCAGTCGGACGTCAGCGTGCTGATTAACGGCCAGAGCGGAACCGGGAAGGAGATCGTTGCCCAGGCGATTCATAACGCCAGTCCGCGCCACGACAAGCCTTTTGTTGCCATCAACTGTGGGGCATTGCCGGAACAGCTGCTGGAGTCCGAGCTGTTTGGCCATGCGCGCGGAGCCTTTACCGGCGCGGTCAGCAACCGGGAAGGGCTGTTCCAGGCTGCGGAAGGTGGGACGCTGTTTCTCGATGAGATCGGTGATATGCCGGTGGCGCTCCAGGTCAAGCTGCTGCGGGTGTTGCAGGAGCGGAAAGTGCGTCCGCTGGGCAGCAACCGCGATATCGATATCGATGTGCGAATTATCTCGGCAACCCACCGCGATCTGCCAAAAGCGATGGCGCGCGGCGAGTTTCGTGAGGACCTGTTTTACCGCCTGAACGTGGTGAATCTGAAGATCCCGCCGTTGGCCGAGCGTGCGGAAGATATTCCGCTGCTGGCGAACCACCTGCTGCGTCAGTCTGCCGATCGGCACAAGCCGTTTGTTCGCGCCTTTTCCACCGATGCAATGAAGCGACTGATGGCGGCCAAGTGGCCTGGTAACGTGCGCCAACTGGTGAACGTGATTGAGCAGTGTGTCGCATTGACGACTTCACCAGTGATCGGCGATGCGCTGGTGGAGCAGGCGCTGGAAGGGGAAAACACCGCGCTGCCGACCTTCGTTGAAGCGCGTAATCAGTTTGAACTGAACTATCTGCGCAAACTGCTGCAAATTACTAAAGGTAACGTCACCCACGCCGCCAGAATGGCGGGGCGTAACCGCACTGAATTTTATAAGTTGCTGTCGCGCCATGAGCTCGACGCCAACGACTTTAAAGAGTAGCTCCGCAACATAACGCAAGCTATGATACGGTAAGCAACCGGTTACGCGACAAAGACAGGAACACCATGAAAAAGATTGATGCGATTATTAAACCTTTCAAACTGGATGACGTGCGTGAAGCGCTGGCCGAAGTCGGCATCACCGGGATGACGGTAACGGAAGTGAAGGGCTTTGGCCGTCAGAAAGGCCACACCGAGCTGTACCGCGGTGCAGAGTACATGGTGGATTTTTTGCCGAAAGTGAAAATTGAAATTGTGGTCACTGACGATATCGTCGATACCTGCGTGGATACTATTATCCGCACCGCCCAGACCGGTAAAATCGGTGATGGCAAAATCTTCGTCTTCGATGTGGCTCGCGTGATTCGTATTCGTACCGGCGAAGAAGACGACGCCGCGATTTAAACGTATCACCTGCATACCTCTGTAGCCCCGGAAAGCTCACGCCACCGGGGCTATTTCGTTTTATTGGGTTACAGCACCTTGTGCGGGCCGAAGCACTCGTAATGAATGTTCTCGCCGCTTACGCCCAACGCCACCAGCTGCTTCGCGGCAAACTGCATAAACGCCACCGGGCCACAGAGATAATACTGCATCTGCGGATCGCGCAGCGCATCGGCCAGCGCGGACAATTCAATCAAACCTTCGCTATTAAAGCGTGCTGCCTGACGGTCGGCGGCGGTCGGCGTGCGATACCAGATGTGGGAACGGAACGCCGGAAGGGCGGCACCCAACGCGGCAACTTCATCGGCAAATGCGTGAACGTCGCCATTTTCCGCGGCGTGGAACCAGTTAACCTGGGCGGCATGCTGCGTTTTCGCCAGCGTCTCGAGCATTGCCAGCATCGGGGTCTGACCAACCCCGCCGGAGATCAGTGTGACCGGTGTTTGCGCAGTGACGTCGAGGAAGAAGTCACCAGCCGGTGCTGCCAGGTGCACGATATCCCCTTCCTGCGCCGCAGCGTGCAGCCAGTTTGAAACCTGGCCGCCGTTTTCACGTTTGACCGCGATGCGGTAGCTTTTACCATTTGGTTTGCGGGTCAGCGAGTACTGGCGAATTTCCTGATATTCAAACCCTTCCGGCTTCAGCCAGATAGCCAGATACTGGCCCGGCTGATAATCGGCGACCGGTTGACCGTCTACCGGCTCCAGCTCGAAGCTGGTAATCAAGGCGCTGCGCGGAGCTTTGCGGGTAATGCGGAACGCTCGGGTGCCTTCCCAACCGCCGGTTTTGCTGGCGTTT
Organism: Klebsiella sp. R390; assembly: GCF_051131745.1. Classification (NCBI taxonomy): domain Bacteria; kingdom Pseudomonadati; phylum Pseudomonadota; class Gammaproteobacteria; order Enterobacterales; family Enterobacteriaceae; genus Klebsiella; species Klebsiella sp. R390. The sequence continues at coordinate 3,965,725 of NZ_CP180445.1, forward strand.
TGCTGGTAGATTTCCGCTTCACGGTTGATAAAGACGTTTGCCAGTACGCCATAGGCTTTTCCCCATGCGTCAAGCACCTCCTGGCCCGGGCTGAACAGCTCGTCGAGCGTCGCCAGCAGGTGAGCGCCCACGATGTTGTACTGCTCTGGTTTGATCTGGAAGCTGGTGTGTTTCTGCGCGATTTTCTCGACCGCCGGTAGCAACGCAGGCAGGTTTTCGATGTTGCTGGCGTAGGCCGCTATCGCATTAAACAGCGCTTCACGCTGATCGCCGTTGCGCTGGTTACTCATGTTGAAGATCTCTTTGAGTTCCGGATTATGCGCGAACATGCGATCGTAAAAATGGGCGGTCAGCCTGGGGCCGGTTTCGACGAGCAGGGGGATCGTGGCTTTGACGGTAGCGATGGTTTGAGCGTCGAGCATAGCAGCTTCCTTAAGAGTTACTTAAATAATGTATTTTATATGCATCTTATAAAAATAACCCTGCAATGTAAATGGTTCTTTAACACTTTTCCCTGTAGTGGTAACAACATGAATTATTTGCATCACAAACCTGAAAAGAAATCCGTTGATAATCGAGGAGTCGTTGTTGCTCAAAGCCTTGTGTCATGCGGAGCCAATCGTTTGCGTAAAATCCTTTGTCAAGACCTGTTATCACGGAACTATTCAGTTATACTGTGGGCCGTTGCCCGAAAAGGCCCCTCTTTTAGAGCTGTAATCTATTGTTAGCTGAGCAGGAGATGCGGATGTTAAAGCGTGAAATGAACATTGCCGATTATGATGCCGAACTGTGGCAGGCTATGGAGCAGGAAAAAGTACGTCAGGAAGAGCACATCGAACTGATCGCCTCCGAGAACTACACCAGCCCGCGCGTCATGCAGGCGCAGGGTTCTCAGCTGACCAACAAATATGCCGAAGGCTATCCGGGCAAGCGCTACTACGGCGGTTGCGAATACGTTGATATCGTTGAGCAACTGGCTATCGATCGTGCAAAAGAGCTGTTTGGCGCTGATTATGCCAACGTACAGCCGCACTCTGGTTCTCAGGCTAACTTCGCGGTCTACACCGCGCTGCTGCAGCCGGGCGATACCGTTCTGGGTATGAACCTGGCACAAGGCGGTCACCTGACTCACGGCTCCCCGGTAAACTTCTCCGGCAAGCTGTACAACATCATTCCTTATGGTATCGATGAGTCCGGCAAAATTGACTACGAAGATATGGCTAAGCAGGCTCAGGAACACAAACCGAAGATGATCATCGGTGGTTTCTCTGCTTACTCCGGCATCGTTGACTGGGCAAAAATGCGTGAAATCGCTGACAGCATCGGCGCCTATCTGTTCGTTGATATGGCTCACGTTGCAGGTCTGATTGCAGCAGACGTATACCCGAACCCGGTTCCGCATGCTCACGTTGTGACCACCACCACCCACAAAACCCTGGCGGGTCCGCGCGGCGGCCTGATCCTGGCGAAGGGCGGTAGCGAAGAACTGTACAAAAAACTGAACTCTGCGGTCTTCCCAAGCGCGCAAGGCGGCCCGCTGATGCACGTTATCGCGGGTAAAGCTGTCGCACTGAAAGAAGCGATGGAGCCAGAGTTCAAAGTCTACCAGCAGCAGGTTGCTAAGAACGCCAAAGCGATGGTTGAAGTGTTCCTGAACCGTGGTTACAAAGTGGTTTCCGGCGGTACTGAAAACCACCTGTTCCTGCTGGATCTGGTCGACAAAAACCTGACGGGTAAAGAAGCTGACGCCGCCCTGGGCCGCGCCAACATCACCGTCAACAAAAACAGCGTCCCGAACGATCCGAAGAGCCCGTTTGTGACTTCCGGTATCCGTATCGGTTCTCCGGCCGTGACTCGCCGTGGCTTTAAAGAAGCAGAAGTCAAAGAACTGGCTGGCTGGATGTGCGACGTGCTGGACAACATCAATGACGAAGCGGTCATTGAGCGCGTGAAGGGCAAAGTGCTGGACGTCTGCGCACGCTTCCCGGTTTACGCATAACTTTTAACGCGCAAGCGTAAAGAAAAAGGCCGCAAATGCGGCCTTTTTGACGTCTGGCGATCGGCGCTTAGCGACGGTCGAGGGAGAGCGACCCTGGTCCGGTAATGGCCAGCAGCAGGAAAGCCCCGGCAATACTGACGTTTTTGTAGAAGTTAATCATGTTAGGTAAAACCGCGTCCCCGGTCATGTCCCAGTAATGGTGGCCAATGACGGCGGTGCCGAGGGTGTAAAAAATAAAAATGACCGCCAGCGGGCGGGTGAAGAAGCCGAGGACGATCAGAATAGCCGCCGGGACCTCCATCACAATGGCGATAATCGCCGACAGCGTCGGGAGCGGGGCGCCAGAGGCCGCCATGTACTGTACCGTGCCGCTAAAGCCCATCAGTTTGGGATAGCCAAACAGAATAAACAGCAGCACTACCGCAATACGGGCGATCAACAGCAACACGGGGCGGGAAGCACCAAAGTCAAAATAGCGTAGTGTGTTCATAATCAATCCGTTGTGAAGACGAGTGATTTAAACGTAATACACAATTTTGTGATCTGCCACATACCTTTTGCGTTCAGCGTAACGCCTGCAGCTGCTCTTCCACGTACAGATAACCAATGCCGAGCAGTTGCTGCTGGCGACTCAGGTGGCCGAAGCCAATCTGGGTGGCGTGCGTCCGGGGGGAATCACCATGATCGAAGGGGTTAAAACCGGTTTGTTTGACGATAGTGCTCAACCACGCCTCGCCAAAAGCGCAGCTGCGACCATAGAGCCAGATTTGGTTAATATTTAAAATATTCAGAAAGTTATAAAGGCTTAAGCCAATGGCGTTGGCGGCGCTGTCGGCCCAGGCGCGAATATGCATATCGCCTGCTCTCCAGGCGTTCATCAGTGACTCGGTGGTGATGTTATCCGGAGAGAGGCTGGCGTCAGGCTGCGTTTTTAACCATGTCCGCGCCTGTTTCTTCAGCGCGCTGAGCGATGCCACCGTTTCCAGGCACCCGTATCGGCCACAATCGCAGGCCATACCGTCAGGATTAACGATGGTATGGCCGATTTGTCCACTACCGTAGAGGCTTCCGCGCCACACCTGATCGTTGATCACAAATGACGAACCAATACCGTAATCGACGTTAATTACGCAGAAATCCAGTTGATGCCCATCATTCTGCCATTTTTCCGCCAACGCCAGCATCACACAGTCGTTATCGACCATAACCCGAACGTTGAGCTTCTCCTCCAGCAGGTATTTTAATTCCACCGGCGTTTTCCAGCGCGCCTGGGGCATGGTTTGCGATACCCCGGTCACCGGATCGACCTGTCCATGTACGCCCAATGCGAGATTGATACGCGACTGCGGATACTGGCGGTGGACTTCCTGCCAGCATCCGGTAATCGCCGCAAGCAGAGCCTGTGGCGTGGGAGCATCGATGTGCAAATGCTGGAGGGGGCCAGTCGCCAGCAAGCGCGCGTCGGCAAGCTGATATTCAATGCTGGTCGGTGTGATGTTCATGCATAGCGTCCAGGCGCCGTGCTGCGGGATCTGAAAACTTCCGCTATTGACGCCCCGGTTGCTCATCTTTTCGCTGGAGTGGCTAATCAGTCCGTCGCGTAACAACTCGTCGAGGATATTGCTCACTGCCGGGATAGATAAACCGCTGAGCTGAGAAAGCTGCGATTTGCTGAGCTGCTTCGCCCGCCAGAGGTGGGAAAGGAAAACCGATTTATTGGCTTGCCTGACCCGGGCGTTATTGAAACCGGTTCGCTGCATACACTTAACTCCCTTAACTATATTGCGTGAGCATTGCGCATTTTAGCAGCTATATAGCGATATAAACTGCTGTCATAACATCTTTTACTTTATTTGTTTTAGTGGAGGCGTCATGTACGGTGCGGTTAAGGTCTGGCAGGAAACGATTTCATTACCGACGTGGACGACGGGCACGGAAGATCCGAACCCCATGTTCCTTGAAAAACGCGTGTATCAGGGCTCTTCCGGCAGCGTCTATCCCTACGGCGTGATTGATACGCTGACCGGCGAGCGGGAAATGCGCGAATATCAGGCGCTATGGATGGAGAATGACTTTATTCGCATCATGCTGCTGCCGGAGCTTGGGGGCCGCATTCATCGGGCGTATGACAAAGTCAAACAACGCGATTTTGTCTATTACAACGAAGTGGTTAAGCCGGCGCTGGTGGGGCTGCTTGGGCCGTGGATCTCCGGCGGCATTGAGTTCAACTGGCCGCAGCATCACCGTCCGACCACCTTTATGCCGGTCGATTTTTCGATCCAGCAGCGAGAAGACGGCGTGCAGACCGTATGGATGGGGGAGGCCGAGCCGATGCGCGGCTTGCAGGTTATGACCGGATTTACGCTCTATCCTGACCGCGCGCTGATTGAAATCACCGGTAAGGTGTTTAACGGTAATTCGACGCCGCGTCATTTCCTGTGGTGGGCCAATCCCGCGGTTAAAGGCGGCGATGCCCATCAGAGCGTGTTCCCACCGGATGTGACCGCGGTCTTCGACCACGGCAAGCGTGATGTCTCGGCGTTCCCGATTGCGACTGGCACTTACTACAAAGTGGACTACTCCGCGGGCGTTGATATCTCCCGCTATAAGAACGTCCCGGTGCCAACTTCCTATATGGCGGAGAAATCGGACTACGATTTTGTCGGCGCCTATCACCATGACGAGCGCGGCGGGCTGCTGCATGTCGCCGATCACCATGTCTCGCCGGGTAAAAAACAGTGGAGCTGGGGCTACGGTGATTTCGGCCAGGCCTGGGACCGCAATCTGACCGATGAAAATGGTCCTTACATCGAGCTGATGACCGGCGTGTTCACCGATAACCAGCCTGACTTTACCTGGCTTGCGCCTTATGAAGAGAAGGTGTTTGTGCAAAACTTCCTTCCCTATAGCGAGCTAGGGATGGTGCAAAATGCCAATACACAGCTGGCGCTGAAGCTGGTTCGCGAATCTGAGCAGCTGCAGGTTGGCGTGTATGCCATCGCGCCGCTGGAGAATATTGTGGTTGAGCTCAGCGACGATAATCAGCCGCGTTATGAAACTCAATTGTCGCTCAAGCCGGGTGAGAGCTGGCTCCAGACGCTGCCGGAAAACGGCCTCGGACGTTTGACCCTCCAGGTGAAAACCGCAGAAGGCCAGACGCTGCTGGATTACCGGGAACATCTGGCTCAGGAGACCCCGTTACCCGAACCGGCCACCGCGCCAGCGCTGCCGGAAGCGATTCACAATGGCGATGAACTCTATTTTATCGGCCAGCACCTTGAGCAGTACAACCACGCAAGCCGCTATGCCGCCGACTACTATCGTCGGGCAATTGCTCTGGATCCGCATGACTATCGCAACAACGTGGCCCTGGGGACGCTGGCGTTTAATCGCGCCGACTGGGCATCCGCTGAGCACTGTGCCCGTGCCGCGTTGTGCCGCGCCCATCGGCTGAATAAAAATCCGCGCGATGGCGAAGCCAGTATGCTGCTGGCTAATGCCCTGGAACGGCAGGGCGATGACGCTGGCGCCTGGGATCATTATTACAAAGCCTCCTGGAGCGGCAACTGTCGCGACGCGGCCTGGTGGTCATTGGCGCGCCTGGCGATGAAGCGCGGCGATACGGCCGACGCGCTGGAAAAAGTGAATATTAGCCTGCAATTCAATACCGGTAACCATCTGGCAATGGGGCTGAAAACGTTGGCGTTGGCGCAGTCTGCGTCGATACATGACGCGCTGGAATACAGTGCCGCCTGTATTGAACGCTATCCGTTGAGCTATCCGCTGCACTGCATGCGCTGGATGATTGCACCAGGCGATGAGACCCGTGAGAACCTGTTGCGCGTGACCGGTGGCAGGGGAATTAATGCCAGCCTGCTGGCGGGATGGCTGTTATCGCTTGGGCAAAAGCAGGCGGCAACAGAGGTCCTTGCGCTGCTGGATTGCCAGGAAGCGTTACCGCTGCTGTGGCGCGCCTCGTTAAGCAATGACGCAACACAACGGGCACTATTTATCGCGGCGGCCGAGAAGTGCCATGCCCGAAAAGTTCGTTTCCCCAACACGCTCGACGAAGTCCAGATGCTGCAAACTCTGGGCGACAGCGCCTTTGCGCAGTATCTGCTGGGCTGTTTCTGGTACAGCAAGCGTCGTTATGAAGACGCGGTAGGCTGCTGGCATAAGACGCTGGAGACATCCCCGGATTATGCACCGGCGCATCGTTTACTGGGGGTCTATGCCTGGAACAAACAGCAGGATGCGCAACAGGCGCTGGCCTGTTTACAACGCGCCGTCGCGCTGGAACCAGACAACGCTCGCTTCCTCTTCGAGCTTGATTTTCTTCAGAAATTACTGGGCACTCCCGTAGCTGAACGCCTGGAGACGCTGGCGACGCGTCAGGCGGTGGTGCACAAACGTGACGATCTGACTGCTGAACTGTTAAGCCTGTGGCACATCACCGGCCATTACGCGGAAGCGGCGTCTGTGCTTAGCTCGCGAGACTTTCACCCCTGGGAAGGGGGTGAAGGGAAGATGACCGGTCAGTATTTGCTTAATCAGCTTCACCGGACGCTATGTGCTGTTGAACATCATGAGTACCTGCCGGCGGCGCAATATCTGCATGAGGCATTGCACTATCCCCACAACCTGGGGGAGGGGCGACTGCCGGGGCAGACGGATAACGATATCTGGTATCTGCTGGGGTATTGTGCGGAACACGCCGGAGAGGTGCTGCAGGCAGCGCAGTACTATCAGCGCGCTCTGCAAGGCGGTTCCACGCTGGATGCCGGACGTTACTACAACGATCAACCCGCCGATTACCTTTTCTGGCAGGGCATGGCTTTACGTAAGTGCGGCAATATTGCGCAGGCCGATCAGCATTTCCGCGGCTTTATCGCCTGGGCGGAACAGCATCGGGATGACGTTCCGCAGGCTGACTTTTTTGCCGTTTCTCTCCCGGATCTGGTGGTCCTCGATGTTTCAGCTCAACAGCAGCATCAACAACACTGCCTGTTTATTGAAGCGCTTGGCCATCTGGGACTGGGTAACATCCCCGCCAGCCAGCAGGTGATGCAGCGGCTTCTGCGCATCAATCCTGCTCATGATAAGGCGCATCTGATTCAACATGCCCTGCAAAGCGGCATTTTTTCCTGAACCTCAAACGGGCGGGCTGGTCCCGCCTGAACCCTACTGTTCCCTGCGTTTCCCTTATAGAGGAATCATTATGAATAACGCGCAGACACATCTGAAAATGGGCTACGTCTGGACTATTTGTCTGGTTGCCGCCTGCGGTGGTTTACTGTTTGGCTATGACTGGGTGGTGATTGGTGGCGCGAAGCCATTTTACGAAGCCTGGTTCTCGATTACCGACCCGGCGCAGTCCGGCTGGGCTATGAGTTCGGCGCTGGTGGGCTGTGTTTTTGGCGCGTTAATCTCGGGGTGGTGCGCCGATAAACTGGGGCGCAAGCTGCCATTAATTCTGTCTGCCGTTCTGTTCAGCGCCTCGGCGTGGGGGACGGCGCTGGCCAGCAATTTCGACATGTTTGTGTTTTACCGCATTGTGGGCGGCGTGGGCATTGGTCTGGCATCGGCGCTCAGTCCGTTGTATATCGCCGAAGTCAGCCCGGCCGAAAAAAGAGGGCGCTTTGTGGCGGTCAACCAGCTCACTATCGTGATTGGCGTGCTGGCGGCCCAGCTGATCAACCTGATGATTGCTGAACCGGTGGCGACGGGGGCGACACAGCAGATGATCGTGGATACCTGGAACGGTCAGACCGGCTGGCGCTGGATGTTTGGCGCGGAACTGGTGCCGGCGCTGGCCTTTCTGGTGCTGATGTTTTTTGTACCGGAGTCCCCGCGCTGGCTGATGAAAGCCGGTAAACCAGAGCGCGCTCGTGCCGCATTGGAGCGTATTGGCTCTGCCGATTACGCCGACAGAATATTGCGTGAAATCGCGCATACCCTGGAAAAAGATAACAACAAAGTCTCCTACAGCGCCTTGCTGGCCCCGCAGGTAAAACCGATCGTCATCATTGGGATGGTTCTCGCGATATTTCAGCAGTGGTGCGGGATTAACGTCATCTTTAATTACGCGCAGGAGATTTTTGCCTCAGCGGGATTTGATATCAACAGTACCCTGAAATCGATTGTGGCGACCGGGGTGGTAAACCTGGTGTTTACGATTGCAGCCCTGCCGCTGGTGGATAAAATCGGCCGCCGTAAATTAATGCTGCTGGGGGCCAGCGGATTGACGGTTATCTATGTGCTGATCGCCGGCGCCTATGCCATGGGCATTATGGGGTGGCCGGTGCTGTTGCTGGTACTGGCCGCGATTGCCATCTACGCGTTGACCCTGGCGCCGGTGACATGGGTATTGTTGGCGGAAATCTTCCCTAACCGTGTCCGGGGGCTGGCGATGTCGTTGGGGACAGTGGCGCTGTGGATTGCCTGCTTCCTGTTAACCTATACCTTCCCATTGCTTAATGCCGGGCTAGGGGCATCAGGCAGTTTCCTGCTGTACGGCGTGATTTGCGCTGCCGGATACCTCTACATTCTGCGCAACGTGCCGGAAACGAAAGGCATTACCTTAGAAGCGCTGGAGGAGCAACTAGCACAGCGTCATGCCGGTGGTCAGGCGATGAAACACGAGCAGACCCGCTAATGACACAGGCGTTGATGCTGGAAAACGCGCATCTGAGGATGCGCGTCTCAACGTTGGGCGGCAAAGTGCAAAGCCTGTTTTCACCACGCTATCAGGCACCGGTGCTGTATGAAAACCCGGCTGGCGGCATGTTTCCGATGTTGCCACTGGCAAATCGGGTAGCCGGAAACCGTTTTAGGTTTCAGGGGCGCGAGATCCAGCTGCCGCATCACCAGGCCGATGAGCAGTTCTTCCTGCACGGCGACGGCTGGCTGCTGCCATGGGAGGTGCTGGAACAGGCTGACCACTCCTGTCTGTTACAGCTGCGCCAGCAGCACGCCTGCGGTTTTGATTATCAGGCCCGGATACGCTACGAACTGCAGCACGGAACGCTTCACGCCACGATGACGCTGGTACATTGCGGGCAGGCCCCCATGCTGTACGGTGGTGGTTTTCACCCGTTCTTTGCCTTCGAACAGCACAGTCTGGTGCAGTTCCAGGCGAGCGGCCACTGGCCGGAAGGTGCATCGCATTTGCCACTGGGCTGGCGCGGCGATCTGCCTGAAAGCGGGGATTTCTCCCGGCCGACGTATGGCGAGGATCGCTGGTTGAATGTCTGCTATTCCGGCTGGAACGGCGTCGCGAACATACAGCGAAGCGTGATGTCAGTCACGATTTCATCACAAACTCCGTGGTTGATGCTGTTCCGCATGTCGGGTGAACCGTTTATCTGCCTGGAGCCGCAGAGCCACCCGGTCAACGCGCACAACATGGCGGGGCAGCCAGGTCTGGTGGTTTTAGGTCCGGGGGATAGCGTTTCATGGGCGCTGAAAATCACCGTCGATTAGGGTCTGTTTCGCGGAGGCACTCAAAATCCCTGGCTTGCGCCGGCTATGCTTTATCGCCAGACTATCGCCTCCATTCAGGAGGGAATCATGGTTTTGCACTCCACGCGCTGGCTGGCGCTTAGTTACTTCACCTACTTTTTTAGCTACGGCATCTTCCTGCCATTCTGGAGCGTCTGGCTGGCCGGAACGGGCTTAACGCCGGAAACCATCGGTATGCTGCTGGGAGCGGGGCTGGTCGCCCGTTTCCTTGGGAGCTTGTTGATCGCCCCCAGGGTCAGCGATCCCTCCCGCCTGATTTTCGCCCTGCGTGTCCTGGCGCTGCTGGTGCTGCTGTTTGCGCTGGCCTTTTGGGCCGGAAACCACGTCGCCTGGCTGACGCTGGTGATCGTCGGCTTCAACCTCTTTTTCTCCCCGCTGGTGCCGCTGACCGATGCACTGGCGAACACCTGGCAAAAACAGATCACCATGGATTACGGGCGCGTGCGTCTGTGGGGATCGGTGGCGTTTGTCATTGGCTCCGCGCTGACCGGTAAGCTGGTCAGCCTGTTTGATTACCGGGCGATTCTGGTGCTGCTCAGTCTCGGGACCGCCTCGATGTTGTTGGGGATGTTGCTGAAGCCCTCGGTGATGCCGCAAGGCGAGTCCCGTCACCAGGAAGGGGCGGGGCTGGCGGCCTGGCTGACGCTGGTGCGCCAGAGCTGGCGTTTTCTCGCCTGCGTCTGTTTGTTGCAGGGCGCGCATGCCGCCTACTATGGCTTTAGCGCTATCTACTGGCAGGAGGCTGGATACTCGGCCTCCGCCATCGGCTATTTATGGTCGTTGGGCGTCGTGGCGGAAGTGGTTATTTTTGCGCTAAGCAAAAAAGTTTTCAGTCGCTTCAGCGCCAGGGAACTGCTGTTGATTTCGGCGGTGTGTGGCCTGGTTCGCTGGACGCTGATGGGGTCTACCACTGCGCTACCGTGGTTAATTATCGCGCAGATCCTGCACTGTGGGACCTTCACGGTCTGTCATCTGGCGGCGATGCGTTATATCTCCGCACGTCAGGGCAGCGAAGTGATTCGCCTGCAGGCGGTCTACTCCGCGGTGGCGATGGGTGGCAGCATTGCCATCATGACGGTGTTTGCCGGTTTCCTCTACCAGCACCTGCATCAGGGAGTGTTCTGGGTAATGGCGCTGGTGGCGCTTCCGGCGCTGGTGCTGCGGCCGAAAGCGGTCGCCTAATCCTCCAGCATCTTACAGATATGCTGCCGCTGGTGATCGCTGAAGGTCTCTTCCGCGTGGAACAGCGGCGGCGAAAACAGCGGCAGTGCGGTTGCATAGGGCGTGATGACCAGGGTCACCCCTTTCGGCGCCCCTTCTTTCTGAAAGGTATGCACGCTCTGATATTTAATGGTGAGCGGCAGCAGGGTCAGCTCGCGCAACTGCAGTTCCAGCGCCTGTTCACGGTCAGGATTATCATGGGTGAGCAGCACCACCTGCTTCTCATGCAGGTCACTTTTTTGCATCAGCCATGCGCCGAAGATCACCGCAATTAACCCCACTTCCTCCTGATTAAAGGCTATCTCATACGCGGCTTCAAACTCGCTCAATGCCTGCTGAGTGGTGCGCATCAGGCGCGGATAGAGCCGGCTAATCTCCTCCGGTAAGGCGTTATCGATGCCGATGGCGAACACGCTGCGGTTGAGGGCCTGCGACAGATGAATATAGAGCTGATCGCTGAGTCCCTGATCGTCGCTAAACGGCCGTCCCGCCAGCTGCTGGAAACGATGAATTAAGTGGGAAATCGCCAGGTGCAGTCGCCGGTCCTGATGGTGGCCATCACGGATCGGATCGGGGGTCTTCAGCAACATAAAGAGCAGCGTCAGAAACAGCTGTTCACCCGCATGCGGCGAGCTGGAGACCCGGCGTTGCCAATGGCGGACGATCTCCTGCGCCAACGTGAACTCCGCCGCTTCCTGCGCCCAGCGCTGCTGCTCGCGGGTAAAATCTGGCGTCAGCCCCTGATGATGCTGCAGCAGGCAATATTGCAGATACAGGCACAGGAAGTGCATATCCCGACAATCAAACTGCCGGTTGAGCGCGCGCGCGCAGCGATTCACCAGCGCCCGCAGGTTGGTGTCGTCATACAGCGTCCGCGCAATGCCCTGTCGTTTAAGCTGTGTTTTTAAGGCGGGCGTAAAATGGTGAGCAATAAAATGAGGGCATAAACGCAGCGCCCGCCGCAGGCCATGCAGCAGACAGAGGCGTTGATCGATAACGGCGCCTTCAATCCGGTAGCTACCGTCCACCTGTGACGAGAGCGTCAATCGGTGGTAACGCTGAATTTCACGTTCCGTCTCCGTGATATCCTGCCGGGCCGTTGCTTCATCAACCTGGTTGATGTGGCTAAGCTGTTCGGGCGTCACTGACTGCCCGGGCAGATAAAACATCAGGAGTACCTGGCTACGGCGCTGTGGACTGGAAAGCGCAGATGGTGGTTCAATGACGGTCATCATCTGGTGAGTTCCAGTTAGGGTTTTCGCTAAGAATAGCCAATGGATGAATGGAGATCAGGGCCGTTCGGCGGCTTTACGTCAGGAATGCTGGCGAGGTTCACAGAATTTTTCACGTGAGGAATAGATGAAGAGAGTGAAACAATGCACCAGTGCGGCATTTTTCATGGTTTTATCATTTAGCGTGCTAGCGCACCCGCATAGCTTCATCAGCATGAAAACGGACATCGTGACCGATAACGGGCTGCTGACCGGGTTTAAGATGCGCTGGACCATGGATGAGATCACCTCCGCAGACCTGCTCTACGATGCCGGGAAGGCGAAGCCGGGAGATGAGATCTGGAAAAAGCTGGCGGCAGAAGTGATGGCCAATGTCCTCGGTCAGCACTATTTCAGCGAATTGTGGCATAACCAGCAGCGGGTCAAATTCGATAACCGGCCCGACGGCTATGGCCTTGAGCGCGAAGGCCATCAGGCGGTGCTGACGTTCACGATGCCGCTGGCAACTCCACAGCCCTTAGCGGGACAAACCCTGACCTTGTCGACATTTGACCCGACCTATTATGTTGATATGCATTATGACCACCCGAGCGACGTCACGCTGCCTGAGGCATTACGCACGATGTGCAAGGTGAAGGTGGTAACGCCGGAGCCAAATGAAAAAATGACGACGTTTGCACTGTCGCTGGATAAAGCCGACGCACCGCCGGAGGACATGGCGCTGGGAACCTACTTTGCTCAGAAGGTGACGTTGACATGTCAGTAATTCTGTCTCCAGCGACCCGGGCGTCGCGTCTGCGTCAGCTGTGGCCGCTGGCCGTTTTTTTCCTGCTGGCCACAGGGGCTGGCATCTGGCTCTGGCGCGCCTGGCCGCAGGTGTTGCTGCAAAGCACCGGCTGGCAGCGGGCGCTGAATGTTGAGTTGAGCCAGCTGCTGCAGGCCGTGGCGGATAACCCGTCAGCGGCAGGTTTTACGCTGCTGGCGTTTAGTTTTATCTATGGTGTGCTGCACGCGCTGGGACCGGGGCACGGCAAGATAGTGATTACCACCTGGCTGGCGACGCATCCGGCGAAGCTAAAATCCAGTATTGCTCTGACGCTGGCCGCCTCGCTGCTGCAGGGCGTGGTGGCGATTGTGCTGGTGGTAGTGGTGCTGACGGTGTTGCAGTTGCCCGCAAGGCAGCTGCATCTCAGCAGCTTCTGGCTGGAGAAAGGCAGCTATCTGCTGGTTGGCGTGCTGGGTCTGCTGTTGTGCTGGCGGGCGCTGAAAAAGCTACGGGGACTGCTGCGCCGTCCTCGGTTTACCGCGTTTACGCCCCACCATGTTCATGATGCGCACTGCGGCTGCGGGCATCAGCATATGCCGGCACCGGAACAACTCCAGAGCGGCGATGACTGGCGCGCACGGCTGGCGATCGTGTTGTCGATGGGGATGCGTCCCTGTTCAGGGGCGATTATGGTTCTGCTGTTTAGCAAGGTGATTGGCGTATTTAGCTGGGGTATGGCGGCGGCACTGGCCATGGCGGCGGGGACGTCACTGACTATCAGCGGACTGGCGTTGCTGGTGCATGGTTTTCGTCAGTTGGCCGTGAAGCTGAGCGGGAGTAAAACGCCTCCGCTCTGGCAGCAAATTGGCTGGTCGACGCTGGCGCTCTCCGGCGGCGTCATTTTACTGGCGGCGGCGGTGGTGATGTGGAGTAGTGCAGTACCGGGCGGCGGCGGATTGCGGCCGTTTTGAAAAGCAACTTCCCCCCGGCGAACCGGGGGAAAGTGAGAGAGATTAACGCTTCAGCGCTTCGCTCAGTTCGTCACGCATATTGGCCAGCATCGCTTTAACCACGCGCGGGTTACCCGCCACGATGTTGCCGGTGAGCAGGTAGTTATGACCACCGGTGAAGTCGCAAACGATCGCACCAGCTTCGCGAGCAATCAGCTCACCAGCGGCGAAATCCCACGGCTTCAGCGCGATTTCAAAGTAACCATCAACGCGGCCAGCGGCAACGTAGGCCAGATCCAGAGCGGCAGAACCGGTACGACGGAAGTCCGCGCATTCGGTGAACATTTTGCCCAGGATATTCATGTAAGAGGTGGCGTGCTGCTTGGCTTTGAACGGGAAGCCGGTAGCGATAATTGTGCCATCCAGATCGCGAGCGGTGCTGCCACGCAGACGGTAGCCGTTGAGCTGTGCGCCCTGACCACGGGTCGCGGTGAACAGTTCGTTGCGCATTGGATCGTAAACCACCGCGACTTCAGTACGGCCTTTAATGCGTACGGCGATAGATACAGAGAAATGAGGCAGGCGTTTTACAAAGTTGGTAGTGCCATCCAGTGGATCGATAACCCATTGAACATCCTGATCTTCACCTGCGTGTTCACCGCTTTCTTCGGTGATGATGGTGTGCTGCGGGTAAGACTTGCGAATGGTTTCAATAATCAGCGCTTCGGCTGCCTTATCGACGTTAGTCACAAAGTCATTGCTGCCTTTCTGGCTCGTTTCTACGGAGTCTGGGGTTTCGTAGTGCTTGGCAATTAAATTACCCGCCTTGCGCGCTGCGCGCACGGCGATGTTCAGCATCGGATGCATCGGTCTCTCTCACTGGATGTTAAAGAACGGGAAAAAACGGCGCACATAATAACAGCCAAATCTCCTTATGTCTCCGTTTTATGATAGCATGCGTGAATAATCTTTAGCCGAAGAACCATAATGCTGCAAAATATTCGAATCGTACTGGTAGAAACATCACACACTGGAAACATGGGTTCCGTTGCCCGCGCCATGAAAACCATGGGGCTGACTAACCTGTGGCTGGTCAATCCGCTGGTTAAACCTGACTCTCAGGCCATCGCCCTGGCTGCGGGTGCCAGCGATGTGATCGGTAATGCGCAGATCGTCGATACCCTCGATGAAGCGCTGGCAGGCTGTAGCCTGGTGGTCGGTACCAGTGCCCGCTCGCGTACTCTGCCGTGGCCGATGCTCGACCCGCGCGAATGTGGTCTGAAGAGCGTGGCGGAAGGGCAGCATGCGCCAGTAGCGCTGGTCTTTGGCCGCGAACGCGTCGGGCTGACCAACGACGAACTGCAGAAATGCCACTACCATGTTGCGATCGCCGCTAACCCGGAATACAGCTCGCTGAACCTGGCGATGGCCGTACAGGTTATCGCTTATGAAGTGCGTATGGCCTGGCTGGCCGCGCAGGAGCAGGATGCCCCGGCGGTAGAACATGATGAAACGCCTTATCCGCTGGTCGATGACTTAGAGCGTTTTTACGGTCACCTCGAACAGACTCTGATTTCCACCGGTTTTATCCGCGCCACCCACCCAGGGCAGGTGATGAATAAACTGCGTCGTTTGTTTACGCGCGCACGCCCGGAAAGCCAGGAACTGAACATTCTGCGCGGCATGCTGGCGTCGATTGAGCAAAAAAATAAAGAGCAGTGATGCCGGTTTCCCGAGGATGGGCTGCTTGCAAGACCGACAAAAACGTAGGCCACGCAAGCACATGAGCGCACGGAAGGTTAAATACCTGACTAAAACAGTCAAGTAAATAGTTGACCAATTTACTCGGGAATGTCAGACTTGCTCCTGCTATGCAATACCCATATTAATAAAAAGCCCGGGCAGGGGCGAGTTTGAGGTTAAGTAAGACATGAGACTGACATCTAAAGGGCGTTATGCTGTGACCGCGATGCTGGACGTTGCGCTCAACTCTGAATCGGGCCCGGTTCCGTTGGCTGATATTTCTGAACGTCAGGGGATCTCGCTGTCCTATCTGGAGCAGCTGTTTTCCCGTCTGCGTAAAAACGGTCTGGTTTCCAGCGTGCGTGGACCAGGCGGTGGTTATTTGTTAGGTAAAGAAGCCGGTAGCATCGCCGTAGGCGAAGTGATCAGCGCAGTAGACGAATCAGTAGACGCGACCCGTTGTCAGGGTAAAGGCGGCTGCCAGGGCGGCGATAAATGCCTGACCCACGCACTGTGGCGTGACCTGAGCGAACGTCTGACCAGCTTCCTGAACAACATCACCCTGGGTGAACTGGTTAATAACCAGGAAATCCTTGATGTTTCTGGGCGTCAGCATAGCCATGAATCCCAGCGCAATACCCGCACTCAGGACGCCATTGACGTTAAGCTGCGTGCGTAACACTCGTCTGGTTTCAACTTGCGGCCTCGGCGCTGCAAGGTGAAACGGTCAGAGTCATAAAAGATAAAATAAAGATTTCAGAATCAGGCCGGGATGCTACGGCATCCCGTGTCCCCGGTCGTACATCAAGCCGGTTGCCTGGTTCCTTGCATTGAGTGATGTACGGAGTTAAAGAGCAATGAAATTACCGATTTACCTCGATTACTCCGCAACAACGCCGGTGGACCCGCGTGTTGCCGAGAAAATGATGCAATTCCTGACCCTGGACGGGACCTTTGGTAACCCGGCCTCTCGTTCACACCGTTTCGGTTGGCAGGCTGAAGAGGCGGTTGATATCGCCCGTAATCAGATTGCTGAACTGGTCGGTGCTGACCCGCGTGAAATCGTCTTTACCTCCGGTGCAACGGAATCCGACAACCTGGCCATTAAAGGTGCTGCTAACTTTTATCAGAAAAAAGGCAAGCACATTATTACCAGCAAAACCGAGCACAAAGCGGTGTTGGATACCTGTCGCCAGCTGGAGCGTGAAGGCTTCGAGATCACCTACCTGGCGCCACAACGCAACGGGATTATCGATCTTAAAGAGCTGGAAGCCGCGATGCGCGACGACACCATCCTGGTGTCCATCATGCACGTGAACAACGAAATTGGCGTGGTACAGGATATCGCTACCATTGGCGAACTGTGCCGTGCGCGTGGCATCATTTACCACGTTGACGCGACCCAGAGCGTGGGCAAACTGCCTATCGACCTGAGCCAGCTGAAAGTTGACCTGATGTCCTTCTCCGGTCACAAAATTTACGGACCTAAAGGTATTGGCGCACTGTACGTTCGTCGCAAACCGCGTATCCGCATTGAAGCGCAGATGCACGGTGGCGGTCACGAGCGTGGCATGCGTTCCGGTACGCTGCCTGTCCACCAGATCGTCGGTATGGGTGAAGCTTACCGTATCGCGAAAGAAGAGATGGAAACCGAGATGGCGCGTCTGCGCGGTCTGCGTAACCGTCTGTGGGAAGGCGTAAAAGATATGGAAGAGGTTTACCTCAACGGTGACCTTGAGCAGGGCGCGCCGAACATTCTCAACGTCAGCTTCAACTATGTTGAAGGTGAGTCGCTGATTATGGCGCTGAAAGACCTGGCCGTTTCCTCGGGTTCAGCTTGCACCTCCGCAAGTCTTGAGCCGTCCTATGTGCTTCGTGCACTGGGCATGACTGATGAACTGGCACACAGTTCTATCCGTTTCTCTTTAGGTCGATTCACTACCGAAGAAGAGATTGACTACACCATTGATCTGGTTCGTAAATCCATCGGCCGTCTGCGCGATCTGTCTCCACTGTGGGATATGTTCAAGCAGGGCGTGGATCTGAACAGCATCGAATGGTCACATCATTAATCGGTAGGGTATAAGGAGAATTCATCATGGCATACAGCGAAAAAGTTATCGATCATTACGAGAATCCACGCAACGTTGGTTCTTTCGACAACAGCGATGAGAACGTCGGCAGCGGCATGGTTGGCGCACCGGCATGTGGCGACGTCATGAAGTTGCAGATCAAAGTCAACAATGAAGGTATCATTGAAGACGCGCGCTTCAAGACCTATGGTTGCGGTTCCGCTATCGCCTCCAGCTCCCTGGTCACCGAATGGGTGAAAGGGAAATCTCTGGATGAAGCTCAGGCGATCAAGAACACCGATATCGCCGATGAACTGGAACTGCCGCCGGTGAAAATTCACTGCTCGATCCTGGCGGAAGACGCGATTAAAGCCGCGATTGCGGATTATAAAAGCAAACGTGAAGCGAAATAATTAAGAGGTTATTGTATGTCGATTACTCTTAGCGACAGCGCAGCGTCGCGAGTTAATTCCTTCCTGGCCAACCGTGGCAAAGGCTTCGGTCTGCGCTTAGGGGTCCGCACTTCTGGCTGTTCAGGTATGGCCTATGTGCTGGAGTTTGTTGACGAGCCGGCGGCAGAAGACACCGTGTTTGAAGATAAAGGCGTCAAGGTAGTGATCGACGGCAAAAGCCTGCAGTTCCTCGACGGCACTGAGCTGGACTTCGTCAAAGAAGGCCTGAACGAAGGGTTTAAATTCACCAACCCTAACGTTAAAGATGAGTGTGGTTGCGGCGAAAGCTTTAACGTGTAATCGGTTATCCCTGACCCCACCGTAGCTTTGCTGCGCGTGGGGTTTGCTTTATCTCGTTAACCCTGAGGTTACTATGGACTATTTTACCCTCTTCGGGTTACCGGTCAGTTATACCCTTTCGCAAGAACAGCTGGCTGTCCGGTACCAGGATCTACAACGCCAGTATCATCCCGACAAATTCGCCAGCGCGAGTGCGGCCGAACAGCTTGCCTCCGTGCAGCAATCCGCCACGATCAACCAGGCGTGGCAAACTCTCCGTCATCCGCTGACCCGCGCCGAATATCTCCTTTCGCTCCATGGCTACGATTTAGCCAGCGAGCAGCACACCGTGCGCGATACCGCCTTCCTGATGGAACAGCTGGAGCTGCGTGAAGAGCTGGATGAGATCGAAAAGTCGCAGGATGAAGCGCGGCTGGCGGCGTTTATCAAGCGGGTGAAGGGGATGTATGACCTTCGTCATCAGCAGGTTGTTGAACAATTAAGTAACGAGACGTGGGACGTGGCGGCGGATACCGTGCGTAAACTGCGTTTTCTCGATAAACTTCAGAGCGTGGCAGAACAACTCGAAGAAAAACTGCTCGATTTTTAATTTTCGGAAGCAATTATGGCCTTATTACAAATTAGTGAGCCTGGTCTGAGCGCCGCGCCGCATCAGCGTCGTCTGGCCGCGGGGATTGACCTTGGCACCACCAATTCTCTGGTCGCTACCGTGCGTAGCGGTCAGGCCGAAACACTGCCCGATCACCAGGGGCGTTACCTCCTGCCTTCCGTGGTGAACTACCAGGCATCTGGCCTGAGCGTCGGTTACGATGCCCGGCAGAATGCCGCCCAGGATCCGGTCAATACCATCAGCTCGGTAAAACGTATGATGGGGCGTTCGCTGGCCGATATTCAGACTCGCTATCCACATCTGCCTTACCAGCTACAGGCCAGTGAAAATGGTCTGCCGATGATCCAGACCGCCGCTGGTCTGCTCAACCCGATTCGCGTCTCTGCCGATATCCTGAAAGCGCTGGCCGCCAGGGCCACCGAAGCGCTGTCCGGCGAGCTTGATGGCGTGGTCATTACCGTTCCGGCCTATTTCGACGACGCCCAGCGTCAGGGTACTAAAGACGCCGCGCGTCTGGCGGGCCTGCACGTGCTGCGTCTGCTGAACGAACCGACCGCGGCGGCAATTGCCTACGGTCTGGACTCCGGTCAGGAAGGGGTGATTGCGGTTTACGATCTCGGTGGCGGCACCTTTGATATTTCAGTGCTGCGCTTGAGCCGTGGGGTGTTTGAAGTGCTGGCCACGGGCGGGGATTCTGCGCTTGGCGGTGATGACTTCGACCACCTGCTGGCAGATTATCTGCGCGAACAGGCGGGCCTGAGCGATCGTCGCGACAACCGCCTGCAGCGCGAGCTGCTGGATGCGGCCATCGCCGCCAAAATCGCCCTCAGCGATGCCGACGTCGTCAGCGTCAACGTGGGTGGCTGGCAAGGGGAGATTACCCGTAGCCAGTTTGATGAACTGATTGCGCCGCTGGTCAAACGGACCCTGCTGGCCTGTCGTCGTGCGCTGAAAGATGCGGGCGTGGCGGCGGAAGAGGTGCTGGAAGTGGTGATGGTCGGCGGTTCAACCCGCGTGCCGCTGGTGCGTGAGCGCGTCGGCGAGTTCTTTGGCCGTCCCCCGCTGACCACCATCGACCCGGACAAAGTGGTGGCCATTGGCGCCGCGATTCAGGCCGACATCCTGGTGGGCAACAAGCCCGACAGCGAACTGCTGCTGCTTGACGTTATCCCGCTCTCTTTAGGGCTGGAGACCATGGGCGGCCTGGTGGAAAAAGTCATCCCGCGCAACACCACCATTCCGGTGGCGCGCGCGCAGGAATTTACCACTTTCAAAGATGGCCAAACCGCGATGTCCATTCACGTGATGCAAGGCGAGCGTGAACTGGTGCAGGATTGCCGCTCGCTGGCGCGTTTTGCGCTGCGCGGTATTCCGGCACTGCCGGCCGGCGGCGCGCATATTCGCGTGACCTTCCAGGTGGATGCCGACGGCCTGCTGAGCGTGACCGCCATGGAGAAATCGACCGGCGTCGAAGCCTCCATTCAGGTGAAGCCATCCTATGGCCTGACCGACGGCGAAATCGCCACCATGATCAAAGATTCGATGAGTCACGCCGAACAGGATATCAAGGCGCGTATGCTGGCTGAGCAAAAAGTCGAAGCCGCACGCGTGTTAGAGAGCCTGGTCAGTGCGCTGGCCGCCGATGCCGCGCTGCTCAGCGCCGCAGAACGTCAGGCTATCGATGAGGCAATGGCGCAGTTGAGCGCGGTTGCCGCAGGTGATGATGCCGACGCCATTAAAGATGCCATTAAAAATACAGACACACAAACCCAGGAATTTGCCGCACGCCGCATGGACCAGTCGGTCCGTACTGCGCTGAAAGGCCAATCCGTGGACGAGGTTTAATATGCCAAAGATTGTTTTTCTGCCTCATCAGGACCTGTGTCCGGATGGCGTAGTTGTGGAAGCTGAGATCGGTGAGACCATTCTGGATGCGGCGTTACGTAGCGGCATCGAGATTGAACATGCTTGCGAAAAATCCTGTGCCTGCACGACCTGTCACTGCATTGTGCGTGAAGGGTTTGATTCGCTGGCGGAAAGCACGGAAGACGAAGACGACATGCTGGATAAGGCATGGGGGCTTGAGCCGGATAGCCGTCTGAGCTGCCAGGCGCGCGTGACCCACGATGACCTGGTCGTCGAGATCCCGCGTTACACCATCAACCACGCACGCGAGCATTAATATGGGACTGAAATGGACCGATAGTCGTGAAATTGGTGAAGCGCTGTACGACGCTTTCCCGGATCTCGACCCGAAAACCGTTCGCTTCACCGATATGCATCAGTGGATTTGCGAGCTGGAAGCGTTCGATGACAATCCAAACGCATCGAATGAAAAAATTCTTGAGGCGATTCTGCTAGTCTGGTTAGACGAAGCCGAATAATTTTCGCGTCATGCGCCACGTTGCCGCCTTCCTGCAACGCGGCGCATATAGCGGAAAAATTCTAACGGGCTGCCATAGGGTGGCCCGTTTGCTAATAAGGATGAAAAAAATGACAGAAGCCATGAAAATTACGCTGACGACTCAGCCTGCCGATGCGCGTTGGGGCGAAAAAGCGACTTACAGCATTAATGATGACGGCATCACCCTGCATTTGAACGGTAAAGACGACCTGGGTTTGATTCAGCGTGCGGCACGTAAGGTCGATGGCATGGGGATTAAGCATGTTGCGCTGAGCGGTGAAGGTTGGAATACCGATCGCGCATGGGCGTTCTGGGCCGGTTATAAAGGGCCGAAAGGCAGCCGCAAAGTGGAATGGCCGGCGCTGGACGAAGCCCAGAAGAGCGAGCTGGACAGCCGCCTGACGATCATCGACTGGGTCCGTGACACCATCAACGCCCCGGCAGAAGATCTGGGGCCGGAACAGCTGGCGCAGCGTGCCGTCGATCTGCTGTGCGGCGTAGCCTGCGACAACGTCTCTTACCGCATCACCAAAGGTGAAGACCTGCGTGAACAGGGCTATCTCGGTTTGCATACCGTGGGTCGCGGATCCGAGCGTCCGCCGGTACTGCTGGCGCTGGATTACAACCCAACCGGCGATAAAGATGCACCGGTGTATGCCTGCCTGGTCGGGAAAGGTATCACCTTTGATTCCGGCGGCTACAGCATCAAACAGAGCGCGTTCATGGACTCCATGAAGTCCGACATGGGCGGCGCAGCGACGGTGACCGGTGCGCTGGCATTCGCGATTACCCGCGGTCTGAACAAGCGCGTGAAGCTGTACCTGTGCTGCGCTGACAACCTGATCAGCGGTAACGCCTTCAAACTGGGCGACATTATTCGCTACCGCAACGGTAAGACCGTCGAGATCATGAATACCGACGCCGAAGGCCGTCTGGTGCTGGCCGATGGTCTGATCGATGCCTGCGCGCAGAAGCCGGCGCTGATCATCGACGCTGCAACCCTGACCGGTGCGGCGAAAACCGCGCTCGGGAACGACTACCACGCGCTGTTCAGCTTCGATGACGAACTGGCTCACCGTCTGCTGGCGAGCGCACAGGCAGAGAATGAAGCCTTCTGGCGTCTGCCGCTGGCGGAATTCCACCGTGGTCAGCTGCCGTCTAACTTCGCCGAACTGAATAATACCGGCAGCGCCGCTTACCCGGCTGGCGCCAGCACGGCGGCAGGTTTCCTGTCGCATTTTGTTGAAAACTATCATCAGGGCTGGCTGCACATTGACTGCTCGGCAACCTACCGTAAATCCGCCGTGGAGCAGTGGTCCGCCGGTGCGACGGGCCTCGGTGTGCGTACGATTGCCAATCTGTTAACCGCAGAGTAAAAGCGCCGGGGTGATTGCCCTGACTCGTAGCCCCGGCCAGCGTTGCCGGGGCCATTCCGATTCTGATGTTGTGAGCATTATGTCCGAAACTAAAAATGAATTAGAAACCCTGCTGGAACAGGCGGCGATCGAACCGGGCCACCGTCCGGCATTTTTCCGTGTGCTGCTGGAATCCACCGTGTGGGTGCCCGGTGCGGCGGCGGAAGGCGAAGCGGTGGTTGAAGAGAGCGCCGTAGACTTACAGCATTGGGAGAAAGACGACGGGGCGTCGGTTATTCCGTTTTTCACCTCGCTGGAGGCTTTGCAGCAGGCGGTCACCGACGAGCAGTCCTTTGTGGCGATGCCGGCACGTACGCTGTTTGCCATGACTCTTGGTGAAACGTTGTTCCTCAATGCGAAGCTGCCTACCGGCAAAGAGTTTATGCCCAACGAGATCAAGCATCTGCTGGGGGAAGAGGGGACACCGCTTAGCACGCAGACGGTGATCGAAGGTGGTGAGTCGTTGTTGCTGTCAGAAGTCGCCGAGCCACCGGCGCAGATGATCGACTCGTTGACGACGCTGTTTAAAACGCTGAAGACCGTCAGACGCGCGTATCTTTGTTCGATTAAGGACAACGCAGAGGCACCGGCAAACCTGCTGATTGGCCTTGAAGTGGAAGGCGATATTGAGTCGGTTATCCAGGCGACCGGCAGCGTGGCGACCGATACCTTACCTGGCGATGAGCCGGTTGATATTTGTCAGGTTGTTGAAGGTGAAAAAGGCATCAGTCATTTTATGATGGCCCATATCACGCCGTTTTATGAAAAGCGCTGGGGCAGTTTCCTGCGTGACTTCAAACAGAACCGCATTCTCTAAGATAACGGGGGCATTGCGCCCCCGTTATGCGGTATGTACCCGGTGCGGGTTAACGTTACTGATAACTTAATTAACGCTCTGTTTTACAACGCTCTGTTTTACTATCATAAATTTATATAAAAAGCCGGCTGAAGGGATAGCAAGATAGAGATTAGCAACCCACCAGCTGATACTATAATCTTCTGTTAATGCCCAAAATGATAATGCCATCATTCCGGCACAAAAAATCATGCTCAGGCTAATATTAGCCAGCTGCATGGCGAGATGGCTGTTCACATTCTTTTTATAAATATAAATACTGCTCAGGCCGATGAATGAAGCAATGATATCGATTGGGAAAAAAGACCAGTTCCAGGCAGTAATCACGTCATCATGATAGTTATTAAACAACATTTCTCCGGGGAATAGATCCAGCAGCGCAGCACCCCAGTATATGATGAAGCTGATATCGACGGATAAAAGATACCAGCGTAAGAGTTTATTATTCATTATCTTCCCTGTTGGTTTGTTAATTTATCGAAGGTTAAACAAATACGATAACGGTGATAATTAACAACATGGCAATAATTTGCTGTTCAAAATATTAATATCACCGTAAGTAATAGCCTGTTCCATTGGGCTATTTTATTGGTCATCCTGGCCCAGGGCCGTGTTCACAATGATTTATCTTTGCTCCGTTTTCATAATACCCGAAGAGGGAACAAAACGAATCAATTCCTCACGTACTGCGCGTACGTGAGGTTATTCTGCGTGGCTTGTGTTCAGGCTGGCAGTTGCAATGTGCACCTGTCGGGATTGGCGCGACACGCCATCTCGTTGGCTGAGTTAATGGCGTGAAACCCAGCCCTAAGATTGCGCCGGCTCGATCGGCAGATCGCTACGTGCACCCCATTCGCTCCATGAGCCGTCATACAGACAAACGCCGTTGACGCCCAGCGTGGTCAGCGCCAGCACGACTACCGCCGCCGTGACGCCTGAGCCGCAGCTGGCGATAATCGGCCGATCAAAATCCACGCCCTGGCGAATGAAAATATCATTCAGTTCATCAACAGTTTTGAGTTCACCGTTAATTACCAGATCGCCCCACGGTACGTTGAGCGCCCCGGGAATATGGCCGCGACGCAGCCCCGGACGAGGCTCATCGGCCAGGCCATTAAAGCGGGGGGCCGGGCGCGCATCGACGATCTGCGCCGATCCTTCATGGCTGACCAACAGCACATCGGTCAGACGTTTGATCACCAGTGGATCGAAACGCCCATCAAATTCACCTTCTGCTCGTTCAGGGTTCCCTTGTTCCAGCAGCCGTTCCTCACGCTGCCAGCCGGCCAGGCCCCCGGCGAGAATCGAGACGTTTGCCACACCAAAGGTACGCAGCATCCACCATGCTCGCGGCGCTGAAAAGAGGTTGCCTTCATCGTAGACCACCAGATGTTTATCGCTGCTCACGCCCAGTTCACGCATGGCGACGGCGAACGCTTCCGCCCGCGGCATCATATGCGGCAGCGGGCTGGTGTGATCGGACAGGGCTTCAATATCGAAAAAAAGCGCACCGGGAATATGGCCGGCGCGATATTCCGCATCCATATCGCGCAACGCTTCCTGGCCCGCCGGGGCCATTCGTGCATCGATTATTTGGATTTCCGGGTCATCAAGATGTTCCGCTAACCAGTCAGCGGCGACAAAAAACGAAGTGGACATGGCTGCCTCCGTGTCATCAATAATAGATAGATTGTTGATGTTTTTGCCCTGACCGACAAGGCATTTTCACCGGAAGGCGACCGGAATGTGATACGCCCCCATAGCGCTCTGTGGACGGAATATTAAAAAGCCTGCTGATGCAGATAGCGCCAGGCGTATTGCGCGTACAGCCCAGCGGCGTTTTCTACTACCTCATTGTTCACAGTACTGCACTAATGTCTCATTCGTTCCGGGCTGAATACCCGGTGTCAGCCCGGCAGAACAAATCGTCCCCGATTGGTAATTCTGCCTGCGACGCATAATAATGAGTGCACGATAGGTATCTGGCTGTTTGGGCCAAGGGGTTAAAGGATGAAACCATTTCGTTTAGCGGCAGTGTCGCTGGCGCTGCTGACCGCACTCTCACTCACCGGGTGTGACGACAGCAGTAAAACAGAGGCCGTCGCGCCTGCGGCGTCTCCCGCGGCGAAGGAGGAGGGGGCAAAACTTGATAGCACCCAACTGGCGGCGCTGGCGGAAAAAAGTAAAGGCAAAGCGCTGACCCTGCTCGATGCCTCGGAGCTCCAGCTGGATGGCGCCGCGGCGCTGGTGCTGACGTTTTCCGTGCCGTTAAAGCCGGATCAGGATTTCTCCCGCAGCGTGCACCTGGTCGATAAAAAAAGCGGCAAGGTTGACGGTGCCTGGGAACTCTCGCCTGATCTGAAAACGCTGCGACTGCGCCACCTTGAACCCAAACGTGAGCTGATTGTCTCCGTCGACCCGACGCTGGTTGCGCTGAACGCAGCGACCTTCGATACCTCATTTGAAAAAACCATCACCACCCGGGATATTGCCCCCAGCGTGGGCTTTGCCAGCCGCGGTTCGCTGCTGCCGGGTAAAGTGGTGGCCGGGCTGCCGGTGATGGCGCTGAACGTGGATAACGTCGACGTCAATTTTTACCGCGTCAAACCCGAATCGCTGTCGGCGTTCGTCAGTCAGTGGGAATATCGTAATTCATTGAGTAACTGGGAATCCGACGAGCTGCTGAAAATGGCCGAGCTGGTTTACACCGGACGTTTCGACCTCAACCCGGCGCGTAATACCCGGGAGAAACTGCTGCTGCCGCTGGCGGATATTCAACCGTTACAGCAGCCAGGCGTCTATGTGGCGGTCATGAACCCGGCGGGACGCTATAGCTACAGCAACGCCGCGACCCTGTTTACGCTGAGCGATATCGGCATGTCGGCGCACCGCTACCATAACCGGCTGGATGTCTTTACCCAGAGCCTGGAAAACGGCGCGGCGCAATCTGACATTGAAGTGCAACTGTTGAATGCCAAAGGACAGACGCTGGCCCAGGCGAAAAGCGACAGCCAGGGTCATGTGACGCTGCAAACCGACAAAGACGCAGCGCTGTTGCTGGCCCGCAAAGAGGGTCAGACGACGTTGCTGGATCTCAAACTTCCCGCGCTGGATCTGGCCGAGTTCTCGATTGCCGGTGCGCCAGGGTTCAGTAAACAGTTCTTTATGTTTGGCCCGCGCGATCTCTACCGCCCTGGAGAGACGGTCATTCTTAACGCGCTGCTGCGTGATGGCGACGGTAAACCGCTGGCCGAGCAGCCGGTAAAACTGGAAGTGGTTCAGCCGGATGGTCAGGTGATCCGTTCGCAGGTCAGCAAGCCGGTCAACGGCCTGTATCAGTTTATCTATCCCCTGGGTAGCGATGCGGCTACCGGCATGTGGCATATTCGCGCCAGCACCGGCGACAACCAGCCGCGCGAATGGGATTTCCACGTCGAAGACTTTATGCCGGAACGTATGGCGTTGAATCTGACGCCGCAAAACGCGCCGCTCGCCCCGGATGCCGACGTCCGCTTCGCGGTGGCCGGCGCCTATTTGTACGGCGCTCCGGCAAGCGGCAACCAGCTGCAGGGCAAGCTGTTCCTGCGCCCACTGCGTGACGCGGTGGCCGCTCTGCCGGGCTTCCAGTTTGGCGATATTGCGGAGGAAAACCTCTCCCGGAGCCTCGATGAAGTCCAGATGACGCTCGACGATAAAGGGCATGGTGAAGTGACCACCGCCAGCCAGTGGCAGGAGAGCCATTCGCCGCTGCAGGTGATCCTCCAGGCCAGCCTGCTGGAGTCCGGCGGTCGTCCGGTCACCCGCACCGTGCAACAAGCGATCTGGCCTGCGGATACTCTGCCGGGGATCCGTCCCGAATTTGCCCTCAAAGAGGTGTATGACTACCGCACCGACAGTACCGTGAAGCAGCCGGTGGTCGATGAAAACAGCACCGCCGCGTTTGACGTTGTCTATGCCGATGCCAAAGGCGAGAAAAAAGCGGTCTCCGGCCTGCAGGTCCGTCTGATTCGCGAGCGTCGCGACTACTACTGGAACTGGTCAGACAGCGAAGGCTGGCAGTCGCAGTTTGATCAAAAAGATCTGCAGGAAGGTGAAACCTCGCTGGATATTCCGGCCGGGCAAACCGCGAAGGTGAGCTTCCCGGTGGAATGGGGTTCTTACCGCCTGGAGGTCAAAGGCCCGGATGATTCGGTCAGCAGCGTGCGTTTCTGGGCAGGCTACAGCTGGCAGGATAACAGTGACGGCACGGGGGCGGCGCGCCCGGATCGGGTCACCATGAAGCTGGATAAAGCGGCCTATAAACCCGGCGATACCATCAAGCTGCAGATCGCCGCGCCTGCCGCCGGCAAAGGCTATGCGATGGTTGAATCCAGCGAAGGCCCGCTGTGGTGGCAGGAGATTGACGTCCCGGCAAGTGGAATGGAACTGTCGATTCCGGTCGATAAAACCTGGAACCGTCACGACCTTTACCTCAGCACGTTGGTGATTCGTCCCGGAGATAAATCCCGCTCCGCAACGCCGAAACGGGCGGTTGGCCTGCTGCATCTGCCGCTGGGTGACGAAAACCGTCGTCTGAAGCTGGCGCTGGAGACACCTGAAAAAATGCGTCCGAATCAGCCGCTGACGGTGAAAGTCAAAGCCAGCGTGCAGCAGGGCGATGTGCCAAAACAGGTGAACGTCCTGCTCTCCGCCGTGGATAGCGGCGTGTTGAATATTACCGATTACGCGACGCCGGACCCGTGGAATGCCTTCTTCGGTCAGAAACGCTACGGCGCGGATATTTATGATATCTACGGTCAGGTCATTGAGGGCCAGGGGCGTCTGGCCAGCCTGCGCTTCGGCGGTGACGGCGATGAGCTTAAACGCGGCGGTAAACCTCCGGTGAACCACGTCACCATTATTGCCCAACAGGCGCAGCCGGTGGTGCTTAATGAGCAGGGCGAAGGTGAGGTGACGCTGCCGATTGGCGACTTTAACGGTGAGCTGCGGGTTATGGCGCAGGCGTGGACCGCCGATGACTTTGGCAGCAGCGACCAGAAGGTGGTGGTCGCCGCGCCGGTGATCGCGGAGCTTAACACGCCACGCTTCCTCGCCAGCGGCGACACAACCCGGCTGGCGCTGGATCTCAGCAACCTGACCGACCGACCGCAAACCCTGAACGTTACGCTGAACGCCGGCGGCCTGTTGCAGCTCGAT
Source organism: Klebsiella sp. R390 (assembly GCF_051131745.1). NCBI lineage: Bacteria > Pseudomonadati > Pseudomonadota > Gammaproteobacteria > Enterobacterales > Enterobacteriaceae > Klebsiella > Klebsiella sp. R390. The sequence continues at coordinate 3,994,462 of NZ_CP180445.1, forward strand.
GGCGGGGCCATCCCGCCGGTACAGCTGGCGCCCGGCGCCCGCAGCACATTGTTTATTCCGGTGCGTGCGCGGGAAGGTTTCGGTGATGGTCAGGTGAACGCCACGATTGACGGTCTGACCCTGCCGGGCGAGACGTTCGCTGCCATCCAGAAACAGTGGAAGATTGGCGTGCGTCCGGCCTTCCCGGCACAAACGGTGAACAGCGGCGTGGTGCTGCAGCCGGGAGAGCAGTGGCAGGTACCGGCAGCACAAACCCAGGGCTTCTCGCCGGCGACCCTCCAGGGGCAACTGGTGCTCAGCGGCAAGCCGCCGCTTAACCTGGCACGCTATATCCGCGATCTGAAAGCGTACCCGTATGGCTGCCTGGAGCAGACCGCCAGCGGGCTGTTCCCGTCGCTTTACACCAACGCAGCGCAGCTAAAAACGTGGGGGATTGTCGGCGACAGCGACGAGAAACGCCGCGCGGCGGTGGAGATCGGGATCTCCCGCCTGCTGAATATGCAGCGTGCTGACGGGGGATTCGCCCTGTGGGACAAAGACGGGCCGGAAGAGTACTGGCTGACCGCCTACGCAATGGATTTCCTCGTGCGCGCTGGCGAGCAAGGCTATAGCGTACCGACCCAGGCGTTGAATAACGGTAATCAGCGTCTGCTGCGCTACCTGCAGGAGCCGGGGCTGATGACAGTGCGCTACAGCGATGATGCCGCCGCCAGCCGTTTCGCCGCTCAGGCCTATGCGGCGCTGGTGCTGGCGCGTCAGCAAAAAGCCCCGCTGGGTGCATTGCGTGAAATCTGGAACCGGCATGAGCAGGCGCGTTCCGGCCTGTCGCTGCTGCAACTGGGGATCGCCCTGAAAGCGATGGGGGATGCTCCGCGCGGCGATCGGGCGCTGGAGCTGGCGATGACCACTCCGCGTCAGGATCAGAACCGCTGGCTTGGCGATTATGGCAGCGCGTTGCGCGACGATGCGCTGAAGCTGGCGCTGCTCGAGGAGAACAAACTGCTGCCGGAAGCACAGACCCGCTTACTGAGCGCGCTGGCAGAAGAGGCCTACGGCCAGCGCTGGCTCTCGACCCAGGAGACCAACGCTTTGTTCCTCGCAGGCCGGACGTTGCAGAATTTACCCGGCAACTGGCAGGCGCAGACCTCGCTGCAGGCGCAGCCGCTCTCCGCGGATAAACCGCTGACTCAAAACCTGAGCGCCGATCGCCTGGCGACCCTGCAGGTCAGCAACACCGGGAATCAGCCGCTGTGGCTGCGTGTCGATAGCAGCGGTTATCCGCTGACCGCACCGCAGCCAGCGGGGAACGTGCTGGGCATCGAGCGCCATGTTTTCGATACTCACGGTCAGCAGAAATCGCTGAGCTCGCTACGCAGCGGTGAACTGGTGCTGGTGAAACTTGAAGTGACCGCCAACAGAAACGTGCCGGATGCGCTGGTGGTGGATCTGCTGCCGGCGGGGCTGGAGCTGGAAAACCAGAACCTGGCGAACAGCAGCGCCAGCCTGCAGGAGAATGGCGAAGGGGTGCAGAACCTGCTGAACCAGATGCAGCAGGCGGATATTCAACATATCGAATTCCGCGACGATCGCTTTGTCGCCGCGGTGGCGATTAATGAAGGGCAGCCGGTCACGCTGGTGTATCTGGCCCGCGCGGTGACGCCGGGAACCTATCAGGTTCCGCAACCGCAGGTGGAATCCATGTATGTTCCGCAATGGCGGGCAACCGGCGCGGCCAGCGGCCCGCTGGTGATTACACCATAAATGTGGCGCTGGTTGCATCTAACCCGCCGCTGGCGCTGGCTGGCGGCGGGCATTGTTATACTCTGGCTGGTGGTACTGGCCGCTGACCGTCTGTGGCCGCTGCCGCTTAATGAGGTAGTGCCGGCCCGGGTGGTGGTGGCAGAAGACGGTACGCCGCTGTGGCGGTTCGCCGATAGTCAGGGCGTCTGGCGCTATCCGGTGACCCTGAATGATGTGTCACCGCGTTATCTTGAGGCGCTGATCCAGTATGAAGATCGCTGGTTCTGGCGCCATCCTGGTGTTAACCCGTTGTCGGTGTTGCGCGCGGCCTGGCAGGATATGCGCGCCGGACGGGTGATCTCCGGCGGCAGTACGCTGACCATGCAGGTCGCCCGCCTGCTCGACCCTCATCCCCGCACTTTCGGTGGCAAGCTGCGCCAGCTTTGGCGTGCGTTGCAGCTGGAATGGCACCTGTCGAAAAGCGATATTCTGACCCTGTACCTTAATCGTGCCCCCTTTGGCGGTACGCTCCAGGGGATTGGTGCCGCCAGTTGGGCCTATCTCGGGAAACCGCCGGCGCAGCTGAGCTACGGTGAGGCGGCGCTGCTGGCGGTACTGCCGCAGGCGCCGAGCCGTTTACGCCCCGATCGCTGGCCGCAGCGGGCTCAGGCTGCCCGGGATAAGGTGCTGGAGAGAATGCGCACTCAGGGCGTCTGGCCTGGCAGCGAGGTGCAGGAAGCAAAGGAAGAACCGGTCTGGCTGTTCCCGCGGCAGATGCCGCAGCTGGCGCCGCTTTTCTCGCGTCGTATGCTGGCAAGTAGCCGTGAGGAGAAAGTGGTGACTACTCTGGATGCCGGGCTTCAGCGGCAGCTGGAAGACCTGACCCTCAACTGGAAATCACGGTTGCCGCCGCGCAGCTCGCTGGCGATTGTGGTAGTCGACCATACCAACATGCGCGTGCGTGGTTGGGTGGGCTCAGCGGATATCACCGACGATAGCCGCTTCGGTCATATCGATATGGTGTCAGCGGTTCGCTCTCCGGGTTCGGTATTAAAACCCTTTGTCTACGGTATGGCGCTGGACGATGGGCTGATTCATCCGGCCTCGTTGTTACAGGATGTTCCGCGGCGCTTTAGCGATTATCGTCCGGGAAATTTTGACAGCGGCTTTCATGGCCCGGTCAGCGCCAGCGACGCGTTGGTGCGCTCGCTGAATTTGCCGGCGGTGCAGGTGCTTGAAGCCTACGGGCCGAAGCGCTTTGCTGCTACCTTACGCAACGCCGGCCTGCCGCTGATGCTACCGGCGGGTGCAGAGCCAAACCTGTCGCTGATCCTCGGCGGGGCGGGGGCGAAACTGGAGGATATCGTGGCTGGCTATAGCGCCTTCGCCCGCCACGGCAATGCCGCACGGCTGCGAATGACACCGGATGCGCCGCTGGTGGAAAGGCCGCTGCTGTCGCCGGGCGCGGCGTGGATCGTCCGACGAATCCTGGCCGGTGAAGCGCAGCCGGTGCCGGATGCCTCTTTGCCACAGGTGGTGCCGCTGGCGTGGAAAACCGGCACCAGCTACGGCTATCGCGATGCCTGGGCAATTGGCGTGAACGCCCGGTATCTGATCGGTATCTGGACCGGCAGGCCGGACGGTACGCCGGTGGTGGGGCAGTTTGGTTTTGCCAGTGCGGTGCCGTTGTTAAATCAGGTCAATAATATGCTGCTGGCTCGGCCGATGACGGGGCGCGACGGACTGCCCGTCGACCCGCGACCGGCGTCGGTGAGCGCGGCGACGATTTGCTGGCCGGGCGGGCAGAGCCTGGCGGCGGGAGACAGCAACTGCCGTCGGCGGCTGGCGACATGGCTGCTGGACGGCAGTCAGCCGCCGACGCTGTTGCTTCCGGGTCAGGAAGGGGCGCGCGGCATTCGCTTCCCGGTGTGGACTGATGGGCAAGGACGGCGCGTGGCGGCAGACTGCCCCGGTGCCGTCGAGCGGCGGGTCGATGTCTGGCCGCTGCCGCTTGAACCCTGGCTGCCGGCGAGCGAGCGACGTAGCGCCAGGCTGGGGCCGGTTTCCGCGGATTGTCCGCCGCCGCAGGTCTCGGATGTCGCCCCGCTGGTGTTGACCGGCGTAGGGGACGGCGCGGTGATCAAACGCCTGCCGGGAGCGGCGCGGGTAATGCTGTCGTTGCAGACCAGCGGTGGTGAAGGGCGGCGCTGGTGGTTCCTCAATGGTGAACCGCAGGCGGCGTCCGGCAGCAGTGCAACCGTGCCGCTGGAGCAGCCCGGCCGCTATCAGCTGGTGGTGATGGAGGAAAGTGGCCAGATTGCTACCGCGAATTTCACGCTGCAATAAGTGGAACAGGTATTGATTGGCTGTATTTGTTGTTGAAGGTCGCTTTTTTTTAAAAAAATGTTACCTAAACACATAGGCAACGGCGGCAGATGATGATTATAATTCGCGCCGTATTTATCGGTCTCATCTGCGAAACAGAACAACATATATAAGAGGTTATCATGGCTATTGAACGTACTTTTTCCATCATCAAACCAAACGCGGTGGCAAAAAACGTTATTGGCGGCATCTTTTCTCGCTTTGAAGCTGCAGGGTTTAAAATTGTCGGCACTAAAATGCTGCATCTGACCGTTGAGCAGGCTCGCGGTTTCTATGCTGAGCACGAAGGTCGTCCGTTCTTTGACGGTCTGGTTGAGTTCATGACCTCTGGCCCGATCGTGGTTTCCGTTCTGGAAAGCGAAAATGCCGTGCAGCGTCACCGTGACCTGCTGGGTGCAACTAACCCGGACAACGCGCTGGCAGGCACCCTGCGCGCAGACTACGCTGACAGCTTTACCGAGAACGGCACCCACGGTTCCGACTCTGTTGAGTCTGCGGCTCGCGAAATCGCGTTCTTCTTTGCGGAAGGCGAGGTTTGCCCGCGCACTCGCTAATCTCCTGCGTCTTTCACGCCACTGCTTTGTTGGCTTCATTCGCGCACCCCGGTCACATAGTTATCTATGCTCCCGGGGATTTGCGAACTTGCCGCCTCGCCGTGACCTGAAATACTTTGGCGATCCTGGTCCTCGTCTTTTCGATAACCGGAGAGCCGTAGAGGATTCAGTACGCAGTAACAGATTTTTTCATCATTGCCGCGTGCAAACGTGGTATTGATACGCCAGAATTTGTACAATGCAGCGCCCCTGAACGAGCACTCGTTCTCAGGGGCGTTTCTTTTTTCAACCCTCCTGGGGCCATAACGTGTAACAACGAGGCCGGAATCGATTATGTCTGAACATATTGTCACACCTGATAACGCCGCTCTGCCGGTGCCGAACAAAGATGCCAAAATCAACCTGCTGGATCTGAACCGTCAGCAGATGCGCGAGTTTTTCAAAAACATGGGCGAAAAGCCTTTCCGCGCCGATCAGGTGATGAAATGGATGTATCACTATTGCAGCGATGATTTTGATGATATGACCGATATCAACAAAGTGCTGCGCAACAAACTCAAAGAAGTCGCGGAGATCCGTGCACCGGAAGTGGTCGAAGAGCAACGCTCCAGCGACGGCACCATCAAATGGGCGATTGCCGTTGGCGATCAGCGCGTTGAAACGGTCTATATTCCGGAAGACGATCGCGCCACTCTGTGCGTCTCGTCGCAGGTCGGCTGTGCATTAGAGTGTAAATTCTGCTCGACGGCACAGCAGGGCTTTAACCGTAACCTGCGGGTGTCTGAAATCATCGGCCAGGTCTGGCGCGCGGCGAAAATCGTCGGCGCGGCCAAAATTACCGGCCAGCGCCCGATTACGAACGTGGTGATGATGGGGATGGGCGAGCCGCTGCTGAACCTGACCAACGTCGTACCGGCGATGGAAATCATGCTCGATGACTTCGGTTTTGGCCTGTCAAAACGTCGCGTCACGCTGTCTACCTCTGGCGTCGTGCCGGCGCTGGATAAGCTTGGCGATATGATCGATGTGGCGCTGGCGATCTCCTTGCATGCGCCGAACGATACGATTCGTGATGAGATCGTGCCGATCAACAAAAAATATAATATTGAGACTTTCCTGAACTCGGTTCGCGGCTATATTGCTAAGTCCAACGCCAACCAGGGTCGTGTCACCATTGAGTACGTAATGCTCGATCACGTCAACGATGGCACCGAGCATGCACATGAACTGGCTGCGCTGTTGAAAGATACGCCGTGCAAGATCAACCTGATCCCATGGAACCCGTTCCCGGGCGCGCCGTATGGCCGTAGCTCCAACAGCCGCATCGACCGTTTCTCCAAGGTCCTGATGGATTATGGTTTCACCACCATCGTCCGTAAAACCCGCGGAGACGACATCGATGCCGCCTGCGGTCAGCTGGCCGGCGACGTTATCGACCGTACCAAACGTACGATGCGTAAACGTATGCAGGGTGAAGCAATTGAGGTGAAAACGGTCTGATAAATAACGCAGCGCGCGTCATAAAGCGCGTGCTGCGTATTTAAGCCTAATCGCCAGGCGAAATACGCCAGTTCAGGCAATAATTACGGTGCGTTTCTGTCGACTTTGAGGCAGTATGTAGCGGCACTACAACCGCTTAGCATGCAGTATTGATAAGTATATGTGAGAGTTAGCCAGGCGGATTTATACTCATTGTATGTCGTTTAGCAGATGTTTCGCGGCGCGGGTCTGACCGGCGCTGAACTTTAAATTCACGTACCAGTAGTTGTCGAATGAATACTGAAGCCACTCAAGACCATCAAGAAGCAAATACCACGGGCGCGCGTCTGCGTAATGCCCGCGAACAACTCGGACTCAGCCAGCAAGCGGTGGCTGAGCGCTTATGCCTGAAAGTGTCCACGGTCCGTGACATTGAAGACGATAAGGCGCCTGCCGATCTGGCTTCCACCTTCCTGCGCGGTTATATCCGCTCCTATGCGCGTCTTGTCCACATCCCGGAAGAAGAACTGTTGCCAATGATGGCAAAACAGGCCCCGATTCGTGCGGCAAAAGTTGCGCCGATGCAGAGCTTCTCTCTGGGCAAACGCCGTAAAAAGCGTGACGGCTGGCTGATGAGCTTCACCTGGTTGGTACTGTTCGTGGTGATTGGCCTCAGCGGTGCCTGGTGGTGGCAAGACCATAAAGCGCAGCAGGCAGAGATCACTTCAATGGCCGATCAGTCGACCGCGGAGCTAAATGCCGGCGACGGCAACCAGAATATTCCGCTGGATACCGGAGCAAGCAGCACAGCGCCGGACAACGCGGGCGACATCGCCAACAGCGCACCGGTTGATACCACACCAGCGCCAGCGGCCACTGCTCAGGCGCCAGCAGACAACAACGCCGTAGTGGCGCCGTCTCAGGCCAACGTTGATACTGCCGCAGCGACACCGGCTCCGACCACGCCGTTGCCAACTAACCCGGCTGACGCTACCGCAACCGCGGCTGCCGCTCAGGACCTGGTGCTGAACTTTTCTGCTGACTGCTGGCTGGAAGTCAGCGATGCGACCGGCAAAAAACTGTTCAGCGGTTTACAGCGTAAGGGCGGTAACCTGAACCTCAGCGGTCAGGCTCCTTACAAACTGAAAATCGGTGCTCCGGCAGCCGTACAGATTCAGTATCTGGGTAAACCCGTCGATTTAAGTCGTTTTATCAGAACTAACCAGGTTGCGCGTCTGACCCTCAGTGCCGAACCAGCTGCGGCGCAGTAACAGACGGGTAACGCGGGAGATTTTTCATGCATAACCAGGCTCCGATTCAACGTAGAAAATCGAAACGTATTTACGTTGGGAATGTGCCGATTGGCGATGGCGCCCCCATCGCCGTCCAGTCGATGACCAATACGCGCACCACCGATGTGGAAGCGACAGTAAATCAAATCAAAGCCTTAGAACGCGTTGGCGCGGATATTGTCCGCGTCTCGGTGCCAACGATGGATGCGGCAGAGGCGTTCAGACTCATCAAACAGCAGGTCAATGTACCGCTGGTCGCCGATATCCACTTTGATTACCGTATCGCCCTGAAAGTGGCGGAGTACGGTGTGGATTGCCTGCGTATCAACCCGGGCAACATCGGCAACGAAGAGCGTATCCGCACGGTAGTGGATTGTGCTCGCGATAAAAATATTCCGATCCGTATCGGCGTCAACGCCGGTTCGCTGGAAAAAGATCTGCAGGAAAAATACGGTGAACCGACGCCGCAGGCGCTGCTCGAATCAGCGATGCGCCACGTCGATCATCTCGATCGTCTGAACTTCGATCAATTCAAGGTCAGCGTGAAGGCGTCGGATGTGTTCCTGGCCGTTGAATCGTATCGTCTGCTGGCAAAGCAGATCGATCAACCGCTGCACCTCGGGATCACTGAAGCCGGCGGCGCGCGCAGTGGCGCAGTGAAGTCGGCGATCGGGCTCGGTCTGCTGCTTAACGAAGGGATCGGCGACACCCTGCGCGTTTCGCTGGCGGCGGATCCTGTTGAAGAGATCAAGGTTGGATTCGATATCCTGAAATCTCTGCGTATTCGCGCCCGCGGCATTAACTTTATCGCCTGCCCAACCTGCTCACGTCAGGAATTTGACGTGATCGGCACCGTCAACGCGCTGGAACAGCGCCTGGAAGACATCATCACGCCGATGGATATTTCGATTATCGGCTGTGTGGTGAACGGTCCTGGCGAAGCCCTGGTATCGACACTCGGGGTAACCGGCGGCAATAAAAAAAGCGGCCTGTATGAAGATGGCGTGCGCAGGGACCGACTGGATAACGACGATATGATCGATCAGCTGGAAGCGCGAATTCGTGCCAAAGCCTCGATGCTCGACGAAGCGCGTCGTATCGACGTTCAGCAGGTCGAAGAGAAATAATCTGGGGCGGTATATCACTTCCCGTGTATGATTGAACCTGCAGACGCGCGGCGTCGGGGTTCATTTTTGTATATATATAAAGAGATTAAACGTGGCAAAGAACATTCAAGCCATCCGTGGCATGAACGATTATCTGCCGGGCGAGACCGCTCTCTGGCAGCGCATTGAAGGCTCACTGAAACAGGTACTCGGCAGCTACGGTTATAGCGAAATCCGTTTGCCGATTGTAGAGCAGACCCCGTTATTCAAACGCGCGATCGGTGAAGTCACCGACGTGGTTGAAAAAGAGATGTATACCTTCGAAGACCGCAATGGCGATAGCCTGACGCTGCGTCCGGAAGGGACGGCGGGCTGCGTACGTGCCGGCATCGAACATGGTCTCCTGTACAATCAAGAACAGCGCCTGTGGTACGTCGGGCCGATGTTCCGCCACGAACGTCCGCAAAAAGGGCGTTATCGTCAGTTCCACCAGATGGGTGTTGAAGTCTTTGGCCTGCAGGGCCCGGATATTGACGCTGAACTGATCATGCTGACCGCTCGCTGGTGGCGTGAACTGGGGATTGCCGATCACGTCGCGCTGGAGCTGAACTCTATTGGTTCGCTGGAAGCTCGCGCCACCTATCGTGATGCGCTGGTCGCCTATCTCGAGCAGTTTAAAGATAAGCTCGACGAAGACTGCAAACGCCGCATGTACACCAACCCGCTGCGCGTTCTGGATTCCAAAAATCCGGAAGTGCAGGCGCTGCTGAACGACGCACCTGCGTTAGGCGACTATCTGGATGAAGATTCTAAAGCGCATTTCGCCGGGCTGTGTGCTCTGCTGGATGACGCCGGTATTCGCTATACCGTGAACCAGCGCCTGGTACGCGGACTGGATTACTACAACCGTACCGTGTTTGAGTGGGTGACTACCAGTCTCGGCTCGCAGGGAACGGTGTGTGCCGGCGGTCGTTACGATGGCCTGGTGGAGCAGCTGGGCGGGCGTGCAACGCCGGGTGTGGGCTTCGCGATGGGTCTGGAACGTCTTGTTTTACTGGTCCAGGCAGTTAATCCGGAATTTAAAGCCGATTCCGTTGTCGATATATACCTGGTAGCCTCCGGCACCGACACCCAGTCCGCCGCAATGCGTCTGGCTGAGCGGGTTCGCGATGCGCTGCCTGGCCTTAAGCTGATGACTAACCACGGCGGCGGCAACTTTAAGAAGCAGTTTGCACGCGCGGACAAATGGGGCGCTCGTGTTGCTCTGGTGGTCGGCGAGTCAGAAATTGCTGACGGAAACGTGGTGGTGAAGGATTTACGCTCAGGTGAGCAAACTACCGTAACGCAGGATAGCGTTGCTGCGCACTTGCGCGCACTACTGGGTTAATCTCCCGGGAATCATTAGTCAGGAGAAGGACTGCGTGGAAACGTATAACAACGAAAACGATCAGGTCGATGCGCTCAAGCGTTTCTTTGCCGAAAATGGTAAAGCGCTGGCCGTTGGTGTGATTTTAGGGATTGGTGCGTTGGTTGGCTGGCGCTACTGGAGCTCTCATCAGCAGGATACGGCGCGAGAGTCGTCTTTATCCTATGAGAACGCGATTTCAGGACTCAAATCAGACAAGCCTGAAGCGCTGACGACGGCAGAGAAATTTGCGGCTGACAACAAAAATACCTACGGCGCGTTCACCTCACTGGAACTGGCGCAGCGTTTTGTCGACAAGAACGATCTGCAAAATGCCGAAAAGCAGCTTCAGCAGGGCCTCACCGCGGCGCCGGATGATAACCTGAAGTCGGTTATCAATATGCGTCTCGCGCGTGTACAGCTGCAGCTGAAGAAACCAGATGAAGCGCTGAAAACCCTTGATGGTATTAAAGGCGAGGGCTGGGTTGCTATCGTTGCCGATCTCCGTGGTGAGATTCTGCTCGATAAAGGCGATAAGCAAGGCGCGCGCGCAGCCTGGGAAGCTGGCGTGAAAAGCGATGCTTCACCAGCGCTCAGCGAAATGATGCGTATGAAAATAAATAATCTGTCCATCTGAGAGGGACTCGATGCAATTGCGTAAATTACTTTTGCCAGGGCTGCTTTCCGTTACTTTATTAAGCGGTTGTTCGTTGTTTAACAGCGAAGAAGATGTGGTGAAAATGTCGCCACTGCCGACGGTGGAAAACCAGTTTACGCCGTCCACGTCCTGGAGCACCTCTGTTGGCGATGGTATCGGCGAATTCTATTCTAACCTGCACCCGGCTTTTGCGGACGGCGTAGTCTATGCGGCCGATCGTAAAGGTACCGTCAAAGCGCTGAACGCTGACGATGGTAAAGAAGTCTGGTCAATTAACCTGGCTGAGAAAGACGGTTGGTTCTCCCGGACCCCGGCACTGCTTTCCGGCGGTATCGCGGTCTCCGGCGGTCATGTCTATATCGGTAGCGAAAAAGCCCAGCTGTATGCGCTGAATACCAGCGATGGTACCGTAGCGTGGCAGGCGCGTGTGGCCGGTGAAGCGATTTCTCGTCCGGTGATCAGCGACGGCATGGTGCTGGTGCATACCAGCAACGGCCAGCTGCAGGCGCTGAACGAAACGGATGGTGCGGTCAAATGGACCGTCAACCTGGATATGCCGGCGCTGTCTCTGCGCGGTGAATCTGCCCCGGCGACCGCCTATGGCGCAGCCATCGTTGGCGGTGACAACGGTCGCGTGAGCGCCGTGCTGATGCAACAAGGGCAGATCATCTGGCAGCAGCGTATCTCCCAGGCAACGGGCCCGACTGAAATCGACCGTCTGAATGACGTCGATACCACTCCGGTTATCGTTAATGGCGTGGTTTATACCCTGGCGTATAATGGTAACCTGACGGCGCTGGATCTGCGTAGCGGCCAGATCATGTGGAAACGTGAGCTGGGCTCGGTGAACGACTTTATCGTTGACGGCGATCGTATCTACATGGTCGATCAGAATGACCGTATCCTGGCGCTCTCCACTGAAGGTGGTGTGACGCTGTGGACGCAAAGCGATCTATTACATCGTCTGTTAACGGCGCCGGTGTTGTATAATGGCAACCTGGTCGTTGGCGATAGCGAAGGCTATATGCACTGGATTAACCCAGAGGATGGTCACTTTGTGGCCCAGCAGAAAGTGGATAGCTCCGGCTTCCGTACCGACGCGGCAGTAGCCGATGGTCGACTGCTGATCCAGGCAACAGACGGCACGCTGTATTCCATTACGCGTTAGTCGTAGCGGCATACCCTGTTGATTCGGGTTGCTCCTGCGACCGGGAGACAGCGGTATAGTGCATATTGAGAAACGGCCCCTGGCACACAGGGGCCGTTTTGACTTTTTTAAAAACGTCGTCAAAACGACGTTGCATAGCAATTTGTAAGAGGCATTTAACATGATACCTGTGGTCGCGCTTGTCGGGCGCCCTAATGTTGGAAAATCCACGCTTTTCAACCGTTTGACGCGCACTCGTGATGCGTTGGTCGCGGATTTCCCGGGGCTGACTCGTGACCGTAAGTACGGTCGTGCTGAAGTTGAAGGTCGCGAATTTATCTGTATCGATACCGGCGGTATTGATGGCACAGAAGATGGCGTTGAAACCCGGATGGCGGAACAATCCCTGCTGGCGATTGAAGAAGCGGACGTGGTGCTGTTTATGGTTGATGCCCGCGCGGGTCTGATGCCGGCGGATACGGCGATCGCTAAACACCTCCGCTCTCGTGAAAAACCAACCTTCCTGGTGGCGAACAAAACTGACGGCATCGATGCCGATCAGGCGATTGCCGATTTCTGGTCGCTGGGGCTGGGTGATATTCATCCGATCGCGGCGTCTCACGGTCGCGGTGTCACCAGCCTGCTGGAGCACGTCCTGCTGCCGTGGGCAGAAGAAATCGACCCGTCGGAAGAAGTCGATGAAGATGCGGCATACTGGGCGCAGTTTGAAGCAGAGCAAAATGGCGAAGAAATCGAAGAGCCTGAAGATGACTTCAACCCGCAGGATCTGCCGATCAAGCTGGCGATTGTGGGCCGTCCGAACGTCGGTAAATCAACGCTGACCAACCGTATTCTTGGTGAAGACCGCGTCGTGGTCTACGACATGCCGGGCACCACGCGCGACAGCATTTACATTCCGATGCAGCGCGATGAACGTGAATACGTGCTGATTGACACCGCTGGCGTGCGTAAGCGCGGGAAAATTACCGATGTAGTCGAAAAATTCTCGGTGATCAAAACGCTGCAGGCGATCGAAGACGCTAACGTTGTGATGCTGGTTATTGATGCCCGTGAAGGGATCTCCGATCAGGATCTCTCTCTGCTGGGCTTCATCCTCAACAGCGGGCGTTCGTTGGTGATTGTCGTCAACAAATGGGATGGCCTGAGCCAGGAAGTCAGAGAGCAGGTTAAAGAGACCCTGGACTTCCGTCTGGGCTTTATCGACTTTGCGCGCATCCACTTTATCTCCGCCCTGCACGGTAGCGGCGTGGGTAATCTGTTTGAATCCGTACGCGAAGCCTATGACAGCGCGACCCGTCGTGTCGGGACGGCGTTGCTGACCCGTATCATGACCATGGCCGCCGAAGATCACCAGCCGCCGCTGGTGCGCGGTCGTCGCGTGAAGCTGAAATATGCTCATGCCGGTGGTTATAACCCGCCGATCGTGGTTATTCACGGAAACCAGGTGAAAGACCTGCCGGATTCTTATAAACGCTATCTGATGAACTACTTCCGCAAATCGCTGGAAGTCATGGGGACGCCGATCCGCATCCAGTTCAAAGAGGGCGAGAACCCGTTTGCCAACAAACGTAATACCCTGACGCCAAACCAGATGCGTAAGCGTAAGCGCTTGATTAAACACATCAAGAAAAGCAAATAATTGAAAACCCGCCGTTGGCGGGTTTTTTTATCCCTCAGGAACGCATCGTCCCTCTGAATGAATCCGCAACGCACGATGAGACGGCATGTATAATAACCGCATACTTTTTACTGATTATCTGGCAATCACGATGGCAGGGTCACGATGCAAGTAGGATTTATTGGACTGGGTGCGGTTGTCGAAACCGCCTATCTTCCGGCTCTCGGGCGTCTGGCGATACCGCTCACGGCGTGCTGGGGCTTTGATGCCAATACCGGGAGAAAACTGCCGGGTATCACCTGCTGTGAATCGCTGGCGGCGCTGCTCGACAAACCGCTGGATCTGCTGTTTATCACTACCGCCTCGCTACAGCATCTGCCGGTGCTGGAAGCGGCGCTGGCATCAGCCTGTCCGCGCATTGTGGTGGAAAAGCCGGTTGTTGCTACCCTGCAACAGATTGCCCGTCTGCGAACACGGCTTAGCGATCCGCATACCGCGCGGCGGGTACTGGCGCTCGATCACTGGATGGCGCGTGATGGCGCGCTGAAGCTGGCCTTAGGTGAGCTGGACGCCCGTTGGCAAGGTCCAGCGCTAAGCCACCCGCCGCTGGTCTCTTCAATTCGCGACATCGTCCGTATCGACGGTTTTTTGCAGGAGCCCAGCGGTTTTAACGAAAACGGCGAGCCGGTGGCGCTCAACTTTGCCACCGGTGAACCGGACACCCGTCAGCTGCGCCATCCCGATGGCGTGATCCTCGATATCGGTACCCACGTGCTGGCCATGCTGCGCGAAACTATTCGCTACTGTGGCGGGGCCGATGACATTCATCTTGCGGTCCGGCAGGCCAGCGACCGTCTCGGTCACGCCATCGCACCTGGTGATGTTCACACTGCAGAAGGTAGCGCCCACCTGACGGGGGAGATGAGCGGTCTTCCGCTTAACATCTGGCTGAACAAATATGCCGGGCCTTCCGGAGGCCAGAAAGGGCTTCGCCTGTGGCTGCGTGACGGGCGGATTATCAGTCAGGATCGCCGCGATAATTGCGAGGTGGTGTCGTTGATTGACGGTGAGCACGTCGATAGCTGGCAGCGCGCCGGTGCCATCTACGACCACTGTCTGGGGGAGCATATTCTGGGCGACAACAGCCTGTTTGTCCGCGCGCCCGATGAGGTCGCCCGCTTAACCCAGCGGCGGATCAACGAGGTGGCGCTGCTGCTGGAGCTACAGCAGCAATTACGCGGGCCGCACTGAAGCGGATGTCATGATAAACTGGGCAGATAAACCTTCAGTAAGGAATCACCATGGAACTTGCCTGTCCTGTTTGTCATGCGCCACTGGAACTGCAGGGGCAGAGTGCGCACTGTAGTCACTGTGCAACAGACTTTGCGCCGGAGGCCCGCTGCCCGGATTGTCACCAACCGCTTGAGGTATTAAAGGCGTGCGGGGCGGTAGATTATTTTTGTCAGCACGGGCACGGGCTGATTTCGAAAAAGCGGGTGGAGTGGGTTCTGCCTGAGTAAGACGGACGCGCTGTCAGGCTTTTTTCGCCCGTGTTTTCTTCACGGGCGTGACCGCGGTGACTTCACTTTCAACCCAACCGTCATTCAGGCGAGTGGAAAGCCGATCGCCGGCCTTCACCTGTTTGGTTTGTTTCAGCACTTTGCCATCGCTGGCTGAAGTGACGCTATAGCCGCGTGCCAGCGTCGCCAGCGGGCTGACGGCTTCGAGATGGGTCACCATGCTGCCAAAACGTTCGCGTTGATCGCCCAGGCGTGCGCGCATGTTCTCGGCAAGACGGTATTCCAGCTGTTGAATCCGTGACTGAATACGATGAATGCGCGGCTGCGGGTTCTGCATATTCAGGCGTTGCACAACACGCTGTTGACGTTGATCGGCACGCTTCATCTGCGTTTCAAGCGCCTGACGCATACGCTCACGCAGACGTTCAAGAGTGGTCTGCTGGCGCACCAGGCGCAACTGAGGATGCTGCTGCTGAAGGCGGTGGAACAGCTGGGTAAAGCGACGATGACGGTTAGCGATGAAATAGTCCATCGCCATTTCCAGGCGCTGCTGTCCGGACTGCAGCTGACGCAACAGCTCCTGCTGATTGCGGCTGACAATTTCAGCAGCAGCAGAAGGGGTCGGCGCCCGCAGGTCAGAGACAAAATCGGCGATGGTCACGTCGGTTTCATGTCCGACGGCGCTGACGACCGGAATGCGGCTGGCAAAAATTGCCCGCACGACCCGTTCATCGTTAAAGCTCCATAAGTCTTCCAGCGAACCGCCGCCGCGCCCCACGATCAGCACGTCACACTCCCCGCGCAGGTTGGCTAATGCGATAGCGCGAACGATCTGCGCTGGCGCGTCGTCACCCTGCACTGCAGTGGGGTAGATAACCACCGGCAGCGACGGATCGCGTCGTTTGAGCACCTGCAAAATATCGTGCAGCGCCGCGCCGGTTTTCGACGTGATCACCCCGACGCAGTGGGCCGGAGAGGGGAGCGCCTGCTTATGCTGTTGTTCGAACAGGCCTTCCGCCGCCAGCAACGCTTTTAATTGCTCATACTTTTGCTGCAGTAACCCTTCACCGGCGGGCTGCATGCTTTCAACAATAATCTGATAATCGCCGCGCGGCTCATAAAGGGTGATATTGGCGCGAACCAACACCTGCTGCCCGTGCTGTGGGCGGAAGGTGACCCGACGGTTGCTGTTGCGGAACATCGCGCAACGCACCTGGGCGTTGTCGTCTTTTAAGGTGAAGTACCAGTGACCAGAGGAGGGCTGGCTGAAGTTTGAGATCTCACCGCTGATCCAGACCTGGCCCATTTCCTGTTCCAGCAACATGCGAACCGTCTGATTGAGGCGGCTGACGGTGAAAATGGAGGGAGATTTAGATGGCAACATGTGAGCAAGATCAAATTTTAAATCAGCAGGTTATTCAGTCGATAGTAACCTGCTGAGGGGCAATCGCAAGTATTATTTTCAAAAAAGGGTGGATGCAATCGGTTACGCTCTGTATAATGCCACGGCAATATTTATCCACCCTGGTCGAGATATTGCCCATGCTACGTATCGCTAAAGAAGCTCTGACGTTTGACGACGTCCTCCTCGTTCCCGCTCATTCTACCGTTCTGCCGAATACTGCCGATCTCAGCACTCAGCTGACGAAAACCATTCGTCTGAATATTCCAATGCTCTCCGCAGCCATGGATACCGTAACGGAAGCGCGCCTGGCAATTGCCCTGGCACAGGAAGGCGGCATCGGCTTTATTCACAAAAACATGTCTATCGAACGCCAGGCGGATGAAGTTCGCCGCGTGAAGAAACATGAATCCGGCGTGGTTTCTGACCCACAGACCGTCCTGCCGACCACCACGCTGCGTGAAGTGAAAGAACTGACCGAACGTAACGGTTTTGCCGGTTACCCGGTGGTGAACGAAGACAACGAACTGGTGGGGATTATCACCGGCCGTGACGTGCGCTTCGTGACCGATCTGAACCAGCCGGTCAGCGTTTACATGACCCCGAAAGAGCGTCTGGTCACCGTGCGTGAAGGCGAAAGCCGCGACGTCGTGTTTGCTAAAATGCACGAAAAACGCGTTGAAAAAGCGCTGGTCGTGGATGCCGGCTTCCATCTGCGTGGCATGATTACGGTTAAAGACTTCCAGAAAGCGGAACGTAAACCGAACGCGTGTAAAGATGAACACGGTCGTCTGCGTGTTGGTGCAGCGGTTGGCGCTGGCGCAGGCAACGAAGAGCGTGTTGATGCGCTGGTTGCTGCAGGCGTTGACGTACTGCTGATTGACTCCTCTCACGGCCATTCCGAAGGCGTTCTGCAGCGCATCCGTGAAACTCGTGCCAAATACCCGGACCTGCAAATCATCGGCGGTAACGTTGCAACGGGCGCCGGTGCTCGTGCCCTGGCTGAAGCCGGCGTGAGCGCGGTGAAAGTGGGTATCGGTCCTGGCTCTATCTGTACGACCCGTATCGTCACCGGCGTGGGTGTTCCGCAGATTACCGCGGTATCTGATGCTGTCGAAGCCCTTGAAGGGACCGGTATTCCGGTTATCGCCGACGGCGGTATTCGTTTCTCCGGTGATATCGCCAAAGCGATCGCCGCTGGTGCTGCGGCCGTCATGGTTGGCTCCATGCTGGCAGGTACCGAAGAATCTCCGGGTGAAATCGAACTTTACCAGGGCCGTTCTTACAAATCTTATCGCGGTATGGGTTCTCTGGGCGCGATGTCCAAAGGCTCTTCAGACCGTTATTTCCAGAGCGATAACGCGGCAGACAAACTGGTACCGGAAGGTATCGAAGGCCGTGTTGCCTATAAAGGCCGCCTGAAAGAGATCATTCACCAGCAGATGGGCGGCCTGCGCTCCTGTATGGGGCTGACCGGTTGTGGTACCATCGACACCCTGCGTACTAAAGCGGAGTTCGTGCGTATCAGCGGGGCTGGTATCCAGGAAAGCCACGTTCACGACGTGACGATCACCAAGGAATCCCCGAACTACCGCATGGGCTCCTGATTTTCATCGCCCGGCCCTGCGCCGGGCGATTTTATTTAATCGCTACTGCTCTGGAATAAACGTCAATGACGGATAACATTCATAAACATCGCATTCTAATCCTGGACTTCGGTTCTCAGTACACCCAACTGGTTGCACGTCGCGTACGTGAATTAGGGGTTTATTGCGAGCTGTGGGCATGGGACGTGACAGAAGCTCAAATTCGTGAGTTCAACCCAAGCGGCATCATTCTTTCTGGCGGCCCGGAAAGCACCACTGAGCACAACAGCCCGCGTGCTCCGCAGTATGTGTTCGACGCTGGCGTGCCGGTATTTGGCGTATGCTACGGCATGCAGACCATGGCAATGCAGCTGGGTGGCCACGTTGAAAGCTCCAACGAGCGTGAATTTGGTTACGCGCAGGTTGAAGTGAAAACCGACAGCGCGCTGGTTCGCGGCATCGAAGACGCCCTGAGCGCTGCCGGTAAGCCGCTGCTGGACGTGTGGATGAGCCACGGCGACAAAGTGACCGCTATCCCGTCCGACTTCGTGACCGTTGCCAGCACCGAAACCTGTCCGTTTGCCATTATGGCCAACGAAGAAAAACGCTTCTACGGCGTGCAGTTCCATCCGGAAGTGACCCACACTCGTCAGGGCCAGCGTCTGCTGGAGCGTTTTGTGCTGGAAATTTGCGGCTGCGAAGCGCTGTGGACCCCGGCAAAAATCATCGAAGACGCGATTGTCCGCATTCGCGAGCAGGTCGGTGACGATAAAGTTATCCTCGGCCTGTCCGGCGGCGTTGACTCCTCGGTCACCGCGATGCTGCTGCACCGCGCTATCGGTAAAAACCTGACCTGCGTCTTCGTCGATAACGGCCTGCTGCGTCTGAACGAAGCCGCGCAGGTAATGGATATGTTCGGCGACCACTTCGGCCTGAACATCGTTCACGTTGAAGGCGAAAACCGCTTCTTGACCGCGCTGGCGGGCGAAAACGACCCGGAAGCCAAGCGTAAAATCATCGGCCGCGTATTCGTTGAAGTGTTCGACGAAGAAGCGCTGAAGCTTGAAGACGTTAAGTGGCTGGCACAGGGCACTATTTACCCTGACGTTATCGAGTCTGCCGCTTCCGCGACCGGTAAAGCGCACGTCATCAAATCTCACCACAACGTGGGCGGCTTGCCGAAAGAGATGAAGATGGGTCTGGTTGAACCGCTGCGTGAGCTGTTCAAAGACGAAGTGCGTAAGATTGGTCTGGAGCTGGGCCTGCCGTACGACATGCTGTACCGTCACCCGTTCCCGGGTCCAGGTCTGGGTGTTCGCGTGCTGGGCGAAGTGAAGAAAGAGTACTGCGACCTGCTGCGCCGCGCCGACGCTATCTTCATCGAAGAGCTGCACAAAGCTGACCTGTACAACAAAGTGAGCCAGGCGTTTACCGTGTTCCTGCCGGTTCGTTCCGTTGGCGTCATGGGCGATGGCCGTAAATACGACTGGGTTGTCTCCCTGCGCGCGGTCGAAACCATCGACTTTATGACCGCGCACTGGGCGCACCTGCCATACGACTTCCTTGGCCGTGTGTCCAACCGCATCATCAACGAAGTGAACGGTATTTCCCGCGTGGTCTATGACATCAGCGGCAAACCACCAGCTACGATTGAGTGGGAATAATCTCCCGGCGTGATTAAACAAAACCCTCTGTTTTTACAGAGGGTTTTTTCGTTTTATGGGTTCCCAATAACTCAATCGGAAGTGAGAGCGCTGCATCTTGTTGGTGGTCTAAAAATGGTCTATATTAAAACCAGTATATGATTATTCGGTGAAGCCATCATGAAAGTAGAGACCATCAGCTACGTTAAAAAAAACGCGGCGACGCTTGATTTGTCTGAACCGATCCTGGTGACACAAAATGGTGTACCTGCGTATGTTATCGAATCCTACGACCAGCAGCAGGAACGGGAAAACGCCATCGCGTTGTTGAAACTGCTGACTCTGTCGGAGAAGGATAAATCTGACGGGCGCTTGTTCTCAAAAGACCAACTGCTGGATGGGATTGCGGATTAAACCCAGAGCACGCAACGTAAAGGGATTTCCATGGAACCGCTGGTCACCTTTGAATATACGCTTACTGTAAAGCACTGCATCGACACCATTGCGAGTTATCTCCGCCGGGTTGATGTTAAACCGCGCCCGGTTATCGCGGATATACTCACGCAGTTCGAACGTACCGTGAGCCAGTTTCCATTGGGATGCCAGATCTGCCCCGAGCTGCTGAAAATTGGCTGTGCGAAGTATCGGGAATTTAACCACGCTGAAGGCTACCGGGTTTTGTATTCTGTCGACGGAACGCGGGTGACAGTACATGCGATCTTGTCCCATCGCCAGGACATCCAGCAGTTACTGTTTAAGCGTCTGATCGTTGCCTGATAACCCGCTTTTTTTTACACCATTGCGTGGCGGTTATTCCTCCAAATCCCACTGTAAAAGCAGAGGGAATTTTCATTTTAGACCGAGTATTAAGGTGGCCTGGAAATGGGTAATCTACACCTGCACATCAGGCTCGCTAAGCGCCGGTGATGGACGTTGAGTCTGGCCACGAGCAATGGTCAGCGCCAGCCCGGCGACCACCAGCGCCAGTCCAGTGGATACCCCTAAACTTCCCTGAATCCCGAGATGTTGATTAAGCCAGGCATAGCCAAATGGTGAGGCTGCAGCCAGCAGCTGGGCCGGGATCAGCAGGATTCCGGTGCGGCGGGCGTAATCCTGGGTGGCAAACAGCTGTAGCGGCAGCGTGGCCTTAAACACCGTGGCCAGCCCATTAATGGCGCCATAGCCCAGCACAAACCCTGCAGCGGCCCATGCGATGCTGGAGGCGCTCAGGCCGAGGGCGAAACACAGCGGCATCAGGAAGGTGGTCAGCAGGGTAAGTTTCAGCGGCGTGAGCGCGGAGCCGGTCACGACCTCCAGAAATCGAGCGCCGGTTTGCCCCACGCCCCACAGCATTCCCACCGCCACCGGTAGCCCATAACTGGCAATAAATTCCGGCAGGTGAGTGGAGGTGCCATTGGAGACAAAGGTGACCAGCGCGATCAGCGTGGCGTACAGCAGCCCCATGCGCCTTTCATGACGCGAAGCGGGAAGACGCTCGCGTTGGTGTATCGCGACGGGCTGGGTGTGATTGGGCATCCGCCAGAGCAGGAGCGCACTCAGCAGGCCCAGCAGCCCGTAGATCAGCAGCGCGTGCCGCCAGTCCGTCACCGTCAGCAACGCGGCGCCCAGCGGCCAGAACAGGGCGGACGCTAACCCGCCCGCGAGCGTGACCCGGGAGATCGTTCGCCTCGCCTGCTGGCCGTAAAGATTCACCAGCGCGGCAAACAGCGCATCGTAGAGCGCCAGACGCATGCCGATGCCGGTGAGCAGCCAGGCGCCCAACCAGCCAACCAGGGTATGTACCCCGGCCATCATGAAACAGCCCACCGCTATCGCCAGCGTACCGCAGAGTACAACTCGCTGGCCGCCTGCCCGGGCCAGAAGCGGGGCGACGAAAGGAGAGAGCAGCGCCATTATCAGCATGGCGAACGTCAGGCCAAGGTAGATGTGGATCGCGGGCCAACCGGTGTCCTGGTGGATGGCGCGGGCAAAGGTGCCCGGCATATAAAATGAAATCCCCCAGTTAATCAGCTGATTGCACCCGACAGCCAGCGTGAGTAAAGCGGTAGGGGAGCGCGTTTGTTCAGTCACTTTTATGGTGTTCCAGTCAGTTATGCGGTTGTCGGCAGCATAACCCGCACGCTATTGTGCTGGCAGACCGGTTCATTTATGACCCTTATAAGAGAAACTTTGCAATGACGATGCTTAATCTGGGATATCTGGCGACCTTTCGGCTGGTGGTCCAACGCGGGAGCTTTTCTGCCGCGGCCGATGTGCTGGGGCTATCGCAGCCTGCGGTCAGCCTGCAGGTACGCCAGCTGGAACAGTTTCTTCAGACCCGCCTGGTTGAGCGTACCGGACGTGGTATTAAAGCCACGTCCGCCGGAGAGGCGCTGCTGGGTCACAGTGAGCATATCGACCGTGCGGTCAGCGCCGCGCTGCAGTCGGTCAATGAGTGTAGTCATGAGATCGGTGGGTCGATAACGCTGGGGACGGGGGCCACGGCCTGTATTCACCTTTTGCCTCCGCTGTTACAGCAGTTGCGGCTGGCACATCCGCTGCTGACGGTCGGCGTTACGACCGGCAATACGGTTGATATTGTGCGGGCCGTGGAAGAGAACCGACTCGATCTGGGGCTGGTGACGCTTCCTGCCAGCGGGCGTAGCCTGGCCGTCACTTCGCTGCTGGATGAGGAGTTTGTTTTTATCTTTGCCCGCGATGGGGACGAGTTACCATCGCCGCTGACGCCAGAGCAGTTACACGCGCTGCCGTTGATTGCCTTTGAGGCAGGAAGCGGAACCCGGGAGCTCATCGACGGTTGGTTCCGTGCCGCTGGGCTGTTGGTGGCCCCGGTTATGCAGTTGGGAAGCATTGAAGCGATTAAACGCATGGTGCGCGCCGGTTTGGGGTATAGCATTGTCCCGCGCATGGCGGTTGAGCAGCCTGAAGACCGGCACGGATTATTTGTTCAGTCGCTGACGCCGGGTCTGCACCGACAGTTAGGTGTCGTCATGCGCCAGGATAAAATTCTCAGCAAAGGGATCGGTGAAATGTTGCGTCTGCTACGCGGTGTGCGTTTCCCCGTTTAAGGCGACGCGACCGACATGTGGCTGACACGACTGTGTCGGCTTATTCCCGCGGGGGAGTATCAACAGTAATCGTAGACTGCTGAGACTGGATCTTGTCCTGATGATGGTACCAGGCGCCGATGGAGGAGTAGACAAATCGTCCAAAGAAAAAGATAAAACTGATAAGCAGTACGATACGGGTCATGCGACGGTTAAATCGATGTCGTTTACGCATACTGGGTGCCTGACTCACAAAAGGTTCCTTAAAGTATACCCACAAGTGGGCGATATGGGTATTAAGGCACAGGAAGGGCGCAGGGTCAATTGATGAGGATGTAAAAATCCGCGGCTCAAACATCACTTAATGTTATGTAATGCACTCATCACATTTACATGATTTCTCGTTCGGCGGTTCAATGCCAAAAAAATAAGATTTATTAATGTGAGAGAATAATTTATTTGATTTAAATCAACTGTGCGTGGCTGTTGGTCACTAAAATCGTCTGTTCGTTCCGCGTCGTTATTATTTCGCGGTCAGGATGGTTGGGTTGGATGCCTGCCTGAATATACCCTGCTGGAATCTGGGTTATCCATAGAGCATCAATGACAATAATTAAACATTATAAACAGTACCGGGATAAATGGTGGGCGCTGCCGCTTATCTTACCTATGCTTTTACTGCCTCTGGCAAGAGCGGCAAATACCTACGCTGAACTCAACGGTAGTGAAGTTTCCCTTTACTATTTGCCATTAGCGCTGGTCCTGAGCCTGATGCTTTTTTTTGGCTGGGCGGCACTGCCAGGTATTATCATTGGCCTTCTGTGTACTGTCGCGCGCGGAATGAGTCCAGGGAATGTGGTCAGCGTTATTTTTCATTTTCTGATACCCACCGTGCTGTGCTGGGGCGGATATCGAATCTTTGTGCCGCACCGGCAGCATATCGCGCATGGCAATGTGAGCCTGATGCCACACCGATTGTTCTGGCAAATGTTTCTGCCGTCACTCATTTTTCTCGTGATTTCCCAACTGGCCGAGTATCTGGGGATGCATCCGCGACGGGCGGATCTGATTGGCGTGGATCCGCTAAGCCTGCGTACGCTAATTACTTTTCAGGCGTTGATGGTCGGTTGTTTAACCGGTGTGCCGCTGTGCTATTTTCTGATTCGTATTATTCGTAATCCATGGTATGTCCGCGGGTTTATTTCACAAGCGAATCTGCAGGTTGACCCAAAAATAAAATATGTCGAATTTGTGTTATGGACTGCGTCGTTGTTAATGTTATTGGCACTATTATTTATGCCACTGAATAGCAGAAGTACGATATTTAGCACAAATTATACATTATCATTACTTATGCCGGTGATGTTATGGGGCGCGATGCGTTTTGGTTATCGCTATATCTCGCTGATCTGGTCGCTGGTGCTGATTCTGGTAATTCATTTTCATGAACGATATTTACCCTCTTCGATGGTTTATCATAACCAGATAGCGATCACCTCTTCGAGCTACCTGGTGTTCTCTTTTATTATTGCTTATATGGCCATGCTGGCGACCCAACAGCGTATGATTCATGCCCGGGTTCGGCGAATGGCATTTCTCGATCCGGTTGTCCATATGCCCAATTTACGGGCGCTGAGCCGCTCGCTGGATAACTCAATCTGGTCAGTACTCTGTTTTTTGCGGATGCCGGAACTGGAACTGCTCGGCCGTCATTATGGCGTTCTGTTACGTATTCAATATAAACAGCAGCTTGCCGAGCATTTAAGCGACGTTTTACAGGCGAATGAAGCCGTTTACCATCTTTCCGGGCATGACCTGGTGCTCCGTCTGAATAGCGGTGAACATAAGGCACGAATGGCTACACTGGCTGAACACATCAGGCGGTTCCGCTTTGTCTGGGACGGGATACCTCTGCAGCCTACCGTCGGGATCAGCTACTGCAGCGTTCGCTCACCGGTTCAGCATCTCTATTTGTTATTAGGCGAGCTCAACAATATTGCCGATATGTCACTGACCAGCGGCCAGCCGGAAAATCTGCAGCGCCGCGGTGCGGTGCATATCCAGTCCGAGCTGAAAGATAAAGTGGCGATGATGAACCAGATCCAGCAAGCGCTGGAAAACAATCAGTTTCAGCTGGCTGCCCAGCCGATCGTCGGCATTCGCGGCGATAGCTATCATGAAGTGTTGCTGAGAATGGTGGGGGAAGACGGAACGCTGATTTACCCGGAAACTTTCCTTCCGGTCGCGCATGAGTTTGGCCTGGCTTCGCGTATCGACCTGTGGGTGCTGGAGCACACCATCGCCTTTATGAACCAGCACCGGCAAACGCTTCCGGGACTACGGCTGGCGATGAACCTTTCACCGGTTTCCGCCAGCAGAAGCCAGTTCCCCGGCGAAGTGGAGATCCTGCTGACGCGCTACGATGTTGAGCCCTGGCAGTTAATCTTTGAGCTGACGGAAAACCATACGCTCACCAATCCAGAACTTGCGCGGCAAACTGTGGCACAGCTGCAGACGCTAGGCTGCCGCGTGGTCATCCGTGATTTTGGTACGGGTTCCGCCAGCTATGCACGACTGAAAAGTCTGGATGTCGATCTACTGCGTATTGACGGCAGCTTTATTCGCAATCTGCCTTCCAGCAGTCTTGATTACCAGGTGGTGGCATCGATTTGTCATCTGGCGCGGATGAAAAATATGCTGGTGGTGGCGGAGGCTGTTGATACGCCGGAGATTCGACAGGTGGTGCAGTCACTGGGGATTGACTACCTGCAGGGCAGTGACATTGGCGCACCGGTTCCGCTGGCCTCTCTGGCGAACAGGGACATGGCAAAGGCTGGCTGACGGGTAAGAACGCGGCCGGGTTGTCTCAACCCGGCCTGCGGATTACATGCGGATTAGCTGTCGGGCTCTTCTTCGGCGATTTTCAGTAACCAGTCGGGCACGCCTTCCCAGTACTGCTGCTCTTTTTCCAGATCGAGCAGAACCAGCGCATTCTGGCTGAACCAGTCGTGCGGGAAGACCAGTGTCCAGTGGTTAGCTTCCGTTTTCAGACGCAGCGTAGGCGGCGTGGTGGTCGCCTGACGCTGGTTATTCAACAAGATACCCAGGCGCAAAAGCTGAATCAGCGGCAGGAACTGCTTTTTCTTAAATAGCGTAAAGCGCGGCAAATCGTCCAGCTTGATGGCTTTACGATGATAGCGAACCAGCGTTGCCATCAGCATTTGCTGTTCCTGATTGAAGCCGGGCAAGTCGCTGTTCTGCAAAATATACGCCGAGTGGCGGTGCATGCCGCTGTGGTTAATGTTCAGCCCCACCTCGTGCAGCATAACCGCCCATTTCAGCAACGCCGACAGATTCGGGTTGTCCAGTTTAGGATTCTGTTCCTGCCACTGTTCGAACATATGAGTGGTGGTTTCCAGCACCCGACGCGCCTGCTCGCGGTCGATATTGTACTGGTTTGCCAGGCTCTGTGCGGTGCGGCTGCGGATATCCTGGTGGCGGAAACGTCCTTCCATTTCGTACAGCACGCCTTCGCGCAGTGCACCGTCGGACAGACGCAGCTCTTTGATCGCCAGGGCGTCAAAAACGCCGCTCAGGATCGCCAGTCCGGGAGCGAAAACCGCTTTGCGCTCTTCCGACAGCCCCGGCAGGCTGAGAGCATCGAAGTTTTTATACTTCAGAACTTCATCCACCAGCATTTCCAGACGTTCCGGGGTGATAAAACCGTCTTTCTCGCCCATCGCCACCAGTACTTCCTGCGCGGCTTTGATGGTGCCGGAAGCACCCAGCGCCACGTTCCAGCCCTGGATACGGAATTGCCATGCCAGCGTTTCCAGCTTCTGCACGGCCGACAGGCGCGCACGCTGGAAATTCTCTTTGTTAATGGTGCCGCCAGGGAAGTAGATCTGCGAGAAGCTGACGCAACCCATGCGCCGGCTTTCCACCAACCGCGGTTCGAAATCCTCGCCAATCACCAGCTCCGTCGAACCGCCGCCGATATCGATGACCAGTTTTCGGCCCCTTTCCGGTTGCGTATGCTCAACGCCCATAAAAATCAGACGTGCTTCTTCATTACCCGAAATTATCTCAATCGGATAGGGAATCACCTTTTCCGCACGCTTGAGAAACTCAGCGGCGTTTGTCGCCTGGCGTAAGGTATGGGTCCCGACGATGCATACGCTGGAGGGAGAAAAACCCTGCAGGCGTTCCGCGAACAGCGACAGGCAGTTAAGCCCGCGGGTTATCGCTTCTTCGCTAAGCACGGAGTTTTCATCCAGGCCATCGGCCAGGTGAACCCGCTGTTTCAGGCGGCCGATGATCTGCATCGCGCCGTCGACGACACGCGCGATCACCATATGAAAACTGTTTGAACCAAGGTCGACCGCAGCAAACTCCTGAGGACGAGGGGTTTTTTCGTTTATTGGCATAGTTAGTCGGGCTGTTCGAGTGATTTGAGATAGTCGTAGATCGCCAGCTGTGCGCGTACCTTACGGCGGTTGCCACGCGGTACATAGCGATTACTCAGTTCTTTATCAAGATAGCGTGCTTTGACCGTGTCGTTGAACAACAGATCAAAAATATCCAGTACGCGCTGTTTCAGGCGCGGATCCAGCAGCGGGGCGGCGACTTCAATACGATAGTCTATATTGCGGGTCATCCAGTCTGCGGAAGAGAGCCAGACTTGTTTGTCGCCACCGTTTTCAAAGACATAGACGCGATCGTGTTCCAGGAAGCGGTCAACGATGCTGGTCACGCGAATGTTTTCGCTAATGCCTTCCAGACCGGGGATCAGGGAGCACATGCCGCGTATTAACAGATTAACCGGCACTCCGGAACTTGAGGCCGCATACAGGCGATCTACCAGTCCTTTATCCACCAGGTTGTTCAACTTCAGCGTGATGCCGGAAGGTTGTCCGTTCTGGGCGTTGGCGATCTCTCTGTCGATCATTTCATACAGCAGGCGGCGCGAATTCTGCGGCGAAACCAGCAGATAATCGAAGCTTACCGGGCGGTATGGGTTTTCGATAAAGTTGAAGACGCGACGCACCTCATTGGTAATACGCGCATCGGCGGTCAGCAACGAATAGTCGGTATACAAGCGGGCGGTTTTTTCGTTGAAGTTGCCGGTACCGATATGGGCATAGCGGACCACTTCATCACCCTCTTTACGTGACACCAGGAACAGCTTGGCGTGAATTTTCAGGCCCGGCGCAGAGAAGATTACGTGCACGCCCGCTTCGGTCAGGCGTTTTGCCCAATGAATGTTGGCTTCTTCATCAAAGCGCGCCTGCAGCTCTACCACGACGGTGACTTTTTTACCGTTATGGGCAGCGTGGATCATCGAGTCAATGATGCGCGAATCTTTGGCAACGCGATAAATATTGATTTTGATCGCCAGCACGCTGGGGTCGAACGATGCCTGACGCAGCAGTTCCAGCACGTGCTCAAAGGTATGGTACGGATAGTACAGCAGCACGTCGCGCTCGCGAATCGCATCAAACCCGTTACGGAATTTATCGAACCAGGTGTGGCGAAGGCGCGGCAGTGGTTTGTTGACCAGATTGGCCTTACCGACGTTCGGGAAGCCGATAAAGTCTTTGAAATTATGGTAGCGACCGCCCGGCAGCATCGAGTCGTAGCGCGAAATAGAGAACATCTCACGCAGCATTTCGACCATGGTGTCCGGCATGTCGCGCTGATAGACAAAACGCACCGGTTCTGCCGTCAGACGCTGTTTCAGGCTGGAGGACATCAGTTCCATCAGGCTCGATTCCATCTCGTGTACCAGGTCGTACTCGGCATCACGAGTCATTTTCATCGAGTAGGCGTTGAGCGCATCGTAGTCAAAGAAGCCTTTAAAAATGTCATCCAGGCAGTAACGCAGGATGTTATCAAGCAAAATCATTGGCTTACGACGACGTGGCGCTTCCGGCGGCAGGTTCACAAAGCGCGGGACTTTATCTGACGGAATTTCCAGCAGGGCGTAATTGATGGTCTCGCCGCGGATGATTTCTACCGCCAGATAGGTGTAATCGTCTTTCAGAAACTGGATCAGATCCGTTTCAGGGTTAATCAGAATAGGGGTGATATGCTGGCGCAGATACTGCTTGAAGTAGTTGCGTAGCCAGGACTGCTGATTGACCGAGAGCTGGCGTTCGTTGATCAGGAAGATTTGATTACGCGCCATCTCCAGCAGCAGCTCGTTGTACAGGCTGTCAAACTCCTGGTCAGCTTTGAGGACCCGGGCCTGGATTTTACCTAATAAATGGCGAGAATGGGCGGTACTGCCTTGTTCTTCGCTAATAATGATGCGGCGCTTAAGTTCAGCGAAGCGCACTTTATAGAATTCGTCGAGATTGTTGGAGTAGATCCCCAAAAAGCGCATGCGCTCAATCAGTGGGTTGCTTTTATCCGCCGCTTCCTGAAGTACGCGTTCGTTAAAGGACAACCAGCTGAGTTCTTTCTCGATATATAGCTTTTCCTGGCCCATTACAACTCACACTCCGGTTGATTGATGTTGCTTTTTCATTATGGCGAGCTTTGCCATTGAATGTCCAACTATGTCAAAGAAGTATGACAGTTTTCTTTCAATATGCTGCGAAGAAAAAAGGTGCTGCTCGTTTGCTGATATTGTAGACAAAACAAGGTCCTTCCCGGGCGTCGTCGTTGCATAAACGGACACGAGATGAGGGTAGGGAGGACGGTATAGCTACTGACAAATGCGCCAAAAAAAACGCCTCTGGGTCAAGCAGAGGCGTTGATGTTTATTCTTCGGCGGCATATCCCTGCGCCGGCAGAGGAACATTATCAAGCCAGGCCTGATTTCCCTCCATGCGCAGACGACCGTCGACAAACCAGCTCACAACCAGCGGATAAATCGCATGCTCCTGAGCCTGTACGCGGGCGGTGATATCGTCTTCGCTGTCGTCGGTGAAAACCGGCACCTTGGCTTGCAGAATGACCGGGCCGCCATCGAGCTCATCGGTGACAAAATGCACCGAAGTCCCGTGCTCTTCATCGCCGTTTTCCAGTACCTGACGGTGCGTGTGCAGCCCCGGGTATTTTGGCAACAGCGACGGGTGGATATTCAGCAGACGCCCCTGATAGTGGGCGACAAACGCCGGGCTAAGGATCCGCATATAGCCCGCCAGCACCACCAGATCCGGTGCGTAAGCATCGATCTCTTGCATCAGCTCGCGATCGAAGGCTTCGCGGTTGGCAAACTGGCTGGCCGTTAACGCGTGGGCCGCAACATGGGCTTCACGTGCACGTTCAAGGCCGAACGCGTCGGCCTTATTACTGAATACCGCTCGCAGGGTGCCGTTGATCTGTTTCCGGGCGCAGGCGTCGATAATTGCCTGCAAATTGCTGCCGTTACCGGAAATCAGCACCACGATATTTTTCATTCAATGACCACACGCTGTTCGGAATCTGAAGCTTTGATATAGCCTATTTTCCACGCGTTTTCACCTTTCTCGCTCAGCAGCGCAATGGCGCTGTCGGCAACATCGGCCGGCAGTGCGATAACCATACCGACACCACAGTTAAAGGTACGGTACATTTCATGGCTGCTGACGTTACCGGCAGTTTGCAGCCAGTTGAAGACTTCCGGCCATTGCCAGGAAGACTCATCGATGACCGCCTGGGTGTTGTCCGGCAGCACGCGCGGAATGTTTTCCCAGAAGCCGCCACCGGTCAGGTGAGCGATAGCATGCACGTCGACGTTGGCAATCAGATCCAGCACCGACTTAACGTAGATGCGGGTCGGCGCCAGCAGGTGGTCCGCCAGCGGGGTGCCGTTCAGGTCTGTGGTCTGAGGATCGACACCGCTGACTTCGATAATTTTACGCACCAGCGAGTAGCCGTTGGAGTGTGGGCCGCTGGAAGCCAGTGCCACCAGCACATCACCATCGGCAACTTTGCTGCCATCGATGATTTCTGATTTTTCTACTACGCCGACGCAGAAACCGGCCACGTCATAGTCGTCCCCGTGGTACATCCCCGGCATCTCTGCCGTTTCGCCGCCAACCAGCGCACAGCCGGACTGCAGACAGCCTTCGGCGATACCGCTGATGACGCTGGCTGCCGTATCGACATCCAGTTTGCCAGTGGCATAGTAGTCGAGGAAAAACAGCGGCTCTGCGCCCTGAACCACCAGGTCGTTAACGCACATCGCCACGAGGTCGATACCGATAGTATCGTGGCGCTTCAGATCCATCGCCAGACGCAGCTTAGTACCGACGCCATCAGTGCCGGAAACCAGAACTGGTTCGCGGTATTTTTGCGGCAATGCGCACAGTGCGCCGAATCCGCCCAGTCCACCCATCACTTCCGGGCGACGGGTTTTCTTCACCACACCCTTAATACGGTCGACGAGAGCGTTGCCTGCATCAATATCTACGCCGGCATCTTTATAGCTGAGAGAGGTTTTATCGGTCACTGCGAAATCTCCACACATTTGCGGTAGCAAGAAAAATCGGCGCAATTCTAACAGGGATAGCAAACGTTTGCGAGCCTGCTTTACAGTCGGCGTGAATCAGCCGCGATATGCACAAATTTGATACTGTTCACGAAAATGAAACCGGGTACATTCTTGTGCTTGCCACTGTCTGTGGGAATCGCCATCATGCCACTGAAACCGGTTTCTTTTTTGTGTTCAGGATAAAAGGAAGAGAACATGTCTGGATTTAAAGAAGGTTTTCTGTGGGGCGGCGCGGTGGCGGCGCATCAGCTTGAAGGGGGCTGGCAGGAAGGGGGGAAGGGCATCAGCGTGGCTGATGTGATGACCGCCGGAGCGCACGGCGTGCCGCGTGAAATAACCGATGGCGTCGTGGCGGGGAAAAACTACCCCAACCATGAGGCGATTGATTTTTACCATCGTTATAAAGACGACATTCAGCTGTTTGCCGAATTGGGCTTCAAATGTTTCCGCACCTCGATTGCCTGGACACGTATCTTCCCACAGGGCGATGAGCTGACGCCAAACGAAGCCGGATTACAATTCTATGACGACCTGTTCGATGAGTGCCTGAAGCACGGCATTGAGCCTGTGATTACGCTCTCCCACTTTGAGATGCCGTACCATCTGGTGACGGAATATGGTGGCTGGCGTAACCGTAAACTGATCGATTTCTTCGTGCGTTTTGCGAAAGTGGTATTCCACCGCTATCAGCATAAAGTGAAGTACTGGATGACCTTTAATGAGATCAACAACCAGGCAAACTATCACGAAGACTTTGCGCCATTCACTAACTCAGGTCTGAAGTACCAACCGGGTGAAGACCGTGAGCCGGTGATGTATCAGGCGGCGCATTATGAGTTGGTCGCCAGCGCTCTGGCGGTGAAGGCCGCGCGCGAGATTAACCCGTCGTTGCTGGTGGGCTGCATGATTGCAATGTGCCCAATCTATCCGCTCTCCTGCGCCCCGAACGATATGATGATGGCGATGAACGCCATGCATCGCCGCTACTGGTTCACCGACGTGCATGTTCGTGGCCGCTATCCGCAGCATCTGCTGAACTACTTCGCACGCCGCGGGTTTGAGCTGGATATCACCGACGCGGATCGCCAGGCGTTGAGCGAGGGCTGCGTCGACTATATTGGCTTTAGCTACTATATGTCCTTCGCGACCAAAGCGACCGACGATAACCCACTGCTGGATTATGACGAGACGAAAAGCCTGGTTTCTAATCCGTACGTCCAGAAATCAGACTGGGGCTGGCAGATTGACCCGGTAGGCCTGCGTTACTCCCTGAACTGGTTCTGGGATCATTACCAACTGCCGCTGTTTATTGTTGAGAACGGCTTTGGCGCCATCGACGTGCGCGAAGCGGACGGCACGGTAGACGATCGCTATCGCATCGATTATCTCTCTGCACATATTGCTGAGATGAAAAAAGCGGTGGTTGAGGACGGCGTGGATCTGATGGGTTATACCCCATGGGGATGTATCGATCTCGTTTCCGCCGGCACCGGCGAAATGAAAAAACGCTATGGCTTTATCTACGTCGATAAAGATAATGAAGGCAACGGTACGCTCGACCGTAGCCGTAAGGCATCATTCGCCTGGTATCAACAGGTTATTAGTACCAACGGTGATACGTTGTAGTTGACCGTTTTTTCATCCAGCCCCGCCCGTGCGGGGTTTTTTTTATTCTGTTTTATACCCGTCATATTTCAAATTGCAGGGGCGTTGGCAATACCCGGCCTCTCCCTGTGCCTCACCCCTTAGGGGCCAGCGCAAGCGCTGTCCAATTCGGCTTCACCTGTTGTCCTGCGACTCGAATTATTTAGGGTATATACTGGTTCAGGCAGCATAAAGCATTTTGGTTGATCCCGGTCAAACAGATCGGCTATGGCGCAAATGGAAAAAAGCGGTATAATCCCGCGATTTTTTTTGTGGCTGCCCCTCAGAGGAGAAAGAGAATGAAGATTGTGGAAGTGAAACACCC
Organism: Klebsiella sp. R390; assembly: GCF_051131745.1. Lineage (NCBI taxonomy): Bacteria > Pseudomonadati > Pseudomonadota > Gammaproteobacteria > Enterobacterales > Enterobacteriaceae > Klebsiella > Klebsiella sp. R390. The sequence goes on from NZ_CP180445.1 coordinate 4,027,537, forward strand.
GCTCGTCAAACACAAGCTGGGCCTGATGCGTGAGCACGACATCAGCACCAAACGCTTCCGTGAACTTGCCTCAGAAGTAGGGAGCTTGCTGACTTATGAAGCGACCGCCGACCTGGAAACAGAGAAAGTCACCATCGAAGGGTGGAACGGTCCGGTAGAAGTTGAGCAGATCAAAGGTAAGAAAATCACCGTTGTGCCGATTCTGCGTGCTGGTCTGGGCATGATGGAAGGGGTTCTGGAACACGTACCAAGCGCGCGTATTAGCGTGGTGGGTATTTACCGTGACGAAGAAACCCTGGAGCCGGTTCCTTACTTCCAGAAGCTGGTGTCAAACATCGATGAGCGCATGGCGCTGGTGGTTGACCCGATGCTGGCAACCGGCGGTTCAATGATCGCTACAATCGATCTGCTGAAAAAAGCAGGCTGCTCCAGCATTAAGGTGCTGGTGCTGGTGGCGGCGCCGGAAGGTATTGCCGCACTTGAGAAAGCGCACCCGGACGTGGAGATGTACACCGCATCCATTGACCAGGGCCTCAACGACCACGGATACATTATTCCGGGACTCGGCGATGCCGGCGATAAGATTTTTGGTACCAAGTAATTGAATGAATAATAAGAAGCCGACTTTAAGAGTCGGCTTTTTTTTGAATAAAACAAAATCACAGCAACTAATTACACGACTCTCAGAGGAAAACGCTATGACGCGCCGCGCAATCGGGGTGAGTGAAAGACCGCCGCTTTTACAGACAATTCCACTTAGTTTGCAGCATCTGTTCGCTATGTTTGGCGCAACGGTGCTGGTCCCGGTGCTGTTTCATATTAACCCGGCCACCGTCCTGCTGTTCAACGGCGTCGGGACTCTACTGTATCTCTTTATCTGTAAGGGCAAAATCCCGGCCTATCTGGGCTCGAGTTTTGCGTTTATCTCCCCAGTACTGTTGCTGCTACCGCTAGGTTATGAAGTCGCGCTCGGCGGCTTTATTATGTGCGGCGCACTGTTCTGCGTGGTCTCCTTTATTGTCAAAAAAGCGGGAACTGGCTGGCTGGACGTCATGTTCCCGCCTGCAGCAATGGGGGCGATTGTCGCGGTCATTGGTCTGGAGCTTGCCGGTGTGGCGGCCAACATGGCCGGTCTGTTACCGGCGGACGGCCAATCACCGGATAGCACAACCATTATTATTTCGATGGTCACGCTGGGCGTCACGGTGTTTGGTTCGGTACTGTTCCGTGGCTTTATGGCGATTATCCCGATTCTGATTGGCGTGCTGGTCGGCTACGCGCTCTCCTTCGTGATGGGCGTTGTCGATACCACGCCGATTGCACAAGCGCACTGGTTTGCTCTGCCGACCTTCTACACCCCGCGCTTTGAGTGGTTTGCGATCTTCACTATTCTGCCCGCCGCGCTGGTGGTGATTGCGGAGCACGTCGGTCACCTGGTGGTCACCGCCAATATCGTTAAAAAAGATCTGATCCGCGATCCTGGCCTGCATCGTTCGATGTTCGCTAACGGTTTGTCGACGATGATCTCCGGCTTCTTTGGATCGACGCCGAACACCACCTACGGTGAGAACATTGGCGTAATGGCCATCACCCGTGTGTACAGTACCTGGGTGATCGGTGGTGCGGCCATCTTCGCGATTCTGCTCTCCTGTGTGGGCAAGCTGGCGGCGGCCATTCAGATCATCCCGCTGCCGGTGATGGGCGGCGTGTCGCTGCTGCTGTACGGCGTGATTGGCGCATCCGGTATTCGGGTGTTGATCGAATCGAAAGTGGATTACAACAAGGCGCAGAATTTGATTCTGACCTCGGTGATCCTGATCATTGGCGTGAGCGGCGCGAAGGTGCACATTGGCGCGGCGGAGCTGAAAGGCATGGCGCTGGCGACGATTGTCGGCGTTGGCCTGAGCCTGATCTTTAAATTGATCAGCGTTCTGCGTCCGGAAGAGGTGGTCCTGGATGCGGCTGACAGTGAAGATGTAAAACATTGATCCTTCAACCGGGTGGCGATCCCACCCGGTTCTCACCTCGCCTTCTTCGTGCTAAACTCATCGCGTTTTTCTGTAAGCCTATGATGAGGTCCATCTGAACGCACCGGCACAGCTCTCTTTGCCACTGTATCTTCCCGATGATGAAACTTTCGCGAGTTTTTGGCCGGGTGATAATCCCTCTCTTCTTGCTGCGTTACAGAACGTGCTGCGGCAGGAGCATAGCGGGTACATCTATATCTGGTCACGTGAAGGCGCGGGGCGCAGTCATCTCTTACATGCCGCCTGTGCGGAGCTTTCCCAGCGCGGCGATGCGGTGGGCTATGTTCCTCTGGATAAGCGTACGTGGTTTGTACCGGAAGTGCTCGACGGGATGGAGCAGCTTTCGCTGGTCTGTATTGATAATATCGAGTGCGTGGCCGGCGATGAGCTATGGGAAATGGCGATTTTCAATCTGTACAACCGGATCCTCGAGTCGGGAAAAACCCGTCTGTTGATCACCGGTGATTGCCCGCCGCGACAGCTGAATCTTGGTCTGGCGGACCTGGCGTCACGCCTTGACTGGGGGCAGATTTATAAGCTGCAGCCGCTGTCTGATGAAGACAAACTGCAGGCGCTGCAGCTGCGTGCGCGCCTGCGTGGTTTCGAGATGCCGGAAGACGTCTGCCGTTTCCTGCTCAAGCGCCTCGATCGTGAAATGCGCTCGCTCTTTATGACGCTCGATCAGCTCGATCACGCGTCTATCACCGCCCAACGTAAACTGACCATCCCTTTCGTGAAAGAGATCCTCAAGCTATAGCCGTCTCTCTTTAATGATTGCGCCATCGTTGCGATGGCGCTGGCCTGTTAGCTCACGATTTCCAGAACCTGCTCCGGCGGCCGGCCGATCCGCGCCTGACCATGGCTGACGACCACCGGCCGTTCCATCAGCTTAGGATTATCGACGATGGCCTGAATCAGCGCGTCTTCACTTAGCTGCGGGTCGGCAAGATTCAGCGATTTATACAGATCCTCTTTCTGACGCATCAGTTCGCGGGCGCTGACCATGCCGAGCATTTTCAACAGCTGGCGCAGCGTAGCGGCATCCGGCGGCGTCTCCAGATAGAGCACTACTTCAGGATCGATCCCGTTAGCTTTCAGCAAACTTAAAGTATCACGGCTCTTGGAGCAGCGAGGGTTATGGTAGATCTTTACCGCGTCAGACATCGGGTCTCCTTACATTTTTTGATAGGGGCGGAATCGTTCCTGTAGCTGACGTAGCTGGTCGATACGTGCATCGTACCGAGCCTGCTGCAAACTGCCCAGTTTCACCTGTGAGCTGGCGCTGCTCAGTAGCGTAATCGCCTGGTCGAGCTGGCCGACCAGCGCCATGCCTTCCGCACGTGCCGCCAGCTCCTGATCGCGATGACCGAGCGCTGCTTCAGATTGGGCCAGCAGATCCCACCCGTTGGTGTCGTCTTTGTAGTTAAAGGTGTAACGGTTGAGGATAGTCGCCGCCTGCGCCGGCTGAGCGCCCTGAAGGTAAGCGTTGGCGAGGTTCAGCTGCAACACCGGATTGGTACGAATTTCACTGGCGTTTTTCAGACGGTTGATGGCATCGGCGGTTTTCTTCTGCCCAAGGTCAATATCGGTTGCCAGGTCGAGATACCAGGCATTTTGCGGATCGGCGCTGAGCAACGGTTGTAGCGTTTTGCGTGCCAGATCGTAATTATTGCTTCCCATCGCCAGCAGCGCCCGCCCGTACTGGGCAGCATGCTGTTCACGAATATTGCCTTTGGCCCACGCGTTGAGTAAATCATCCCCGAGCTTATTGGCCCCGGAGTTATACATTCCCAGGGTTCTGGCCTTGGCCAGGTAGAAATCAGCGGAAGACTGCACCACTACCGGGCGCATCTGGTTTGCGCGGTTACGGGCGTCCGACAGACGGCTTTCCGGCAAGGGGTGGGTCAGCAGCATTTCAGGCGGACGGGTGGAATAGCGCGACTCATCGAGCAGTTTGCCCATAAAGGCCGGCATGGCCTGCGGGTCAAAGCCGGAACGTTGCAGCACCTGAATCCCGATGCGGTCGGCTTCTTCTTCGTTCTGGCGGGTAAAGCTGATCATCCCCTGTTGGGTGCCCGCCAGCGTACCGGTAAGGGCTGCCATACCCGCCTGTGGGCTGGCCATCGCCAGCAGGATAGAGCCCAGTGCGCCGACCCACGTCAGCGGGGCATTGCGTTTTTGGTCTTCCATCGCGCGCGCCAGGTGACGCTGGGTGACGTGGGAGATTTCGTGCGCCATGACTGACGCCAGCTCGCTTTCGGTATCCGAATAGCGGAACAGGGCGGAGTGCAGCACGACGTTGCCCCCGAAGAAGGCGAAGGCGTTAATCTGGTCGTTATTGATCAGGTAAAAGTGAAATGGGGTCCGCACGGAGTTGGCGTGTGACACCAGGCGCATACCTAAGCCATTGATATATTGCACTAACAGAGGATCGTTTATCAGCGGCGCGCTACCGCGCAGCTGGCGCACATAGTAATCCCCCATCTGCATTTCCTGGCCAATGGAGAGCGTGCTTCCAGCAGAGGTGCCCATATCTGGCAGGGTATCTGCGGAGTCCGCAAAAGCCGGCAAAATTGAACCCAGCGTCAGTGACGCTATGACGGTTGCCACCAGCGTTTTCTTTAACTGCCTGAACATAACCTCTGTCCTGTAATGTGGGTGTGCCAGTTTGACCGATAGGGCGGCGTAATGTTCCGTATCCGCGCGTCCTGCGAGTTTAGCTGGCGCAGAGGCTATTGAAAATATGATCTTCATGCGAGCGTGAATGTTTGTGGCTTTGCTAATAAAAGCGAAGTCTTTCTGGTGACATTTAGATACAATTCCCTCGGTTTTTTTGCCGCTATGCGCTTCAGGGAAGGGTTTTATGCTTGAGATGTTAATGCAGTGGTATCGTCGCCGGTTCAGCGATCCGGAAGCGATAGCGCTGCTGGTTATTTTGTTGGCTGGTTTCGGCATCATGTTCTTTTTCAGCGGCCTGCTGGCGCCCTTACTGGTGGCGATTGTGCTGGCGTACCTGCTGGAATGGCCGACCGTCAGACTGGAGCGTGTCGGCTTTTCACGCACCTGGGCGACTTCGTTTGTTCTGATCCTGTTCGTTGGCGTGTTGCTGCTGATGGCGTTTGTGGTGATGCCGGTGGCCTGGCAGCAGGGGATCTATCTGATCCGTGATATGCCCGGAATGCTCAACAAACTCTCCGATTTTGCCGCAACGGTTCCCCGCCGGTATCCGGCGCTGATGGATGCCGGCATTCTCGACGCCATGGCGGACAATATGCGAAGCCGCGTGCTGACCATGGGCGATTCGGTGGTCAAATACTCACTGGCCTCGCTGGTCGGTTTGCTGACCCTGGCGGTCTACCTGGTGCTGGTGCCGCTGATGGTTTTCTTCCTGCTGAAAGACAAAGAGCAGATGCTGAATGCCGTGCGCCGCGTGCTGCCACGCAACCGCGGCCTGGCCGGGCAGGTGTGGAAAGAGATGAACCAGCAGATTACCAACTACATCCGCGGAAAAGTGCTGGAGATGATAGTTGTCGGCGTGGCAACCTGGATAGGCTTTATTCTGTTTGACCTCAACTACTCGCTGCTGCTGGCGGTGCTGGTGGGTTTCTCGGTGTTGATCCCCTACATTGGCGCCTTCGTGGTGACCATTCCGGTGGTCTGCGTGGCGTTGTTCCAGTTTGGCGCCGGCCCGGAGTTCTGGAGCCTGTTTGCGGTCTATCTGATTATTCAGGGGCTGGACGGTAACCTGCTGGTCCCGGTGCTGTTTTCCGAAGCTGTGAACCTGCACCCGCTGGTGATTATCCTCTCGGTGGTCATCTTCGGGGGATTGTGGGGCTTCTGGGGCGTGTTCTTTGCGATTCCGCTGGCGACGCTCATCAAAGCAGTGGTACACGCCTGGCCGGATGGCATGGTCGTGGAAGGGGATAAGTAGGGACTGACGCGGATAACCGTGATTAAGTGGTGAAAATGGACGCCGGAACGATGAAACAGGGTCCGGCGTCCTTATATCAGGTGAACGGTTAGCCGTTATCTTTCAGCCAGTTCAAGACGATATCGTGGTGATTACTGGTTTTAAAGTTATCAAACACGTGCTCGACTTTACCGTTGGTGTCTATCAGGAAGCTGATGCGGTGGATGCCATCGTAAGTTTTCCCCATAAACGTTTTTTCGCCCCAGACGCCAAACTGCTCACACACCTGATGATCTTCATCAGACAGCAGCGTGAAGTTCAGCAACTCTTTTTCGGCGAAACGGGAGAGTTTTTCCGGTTTATCAGTACTGATCCCCAGAACCTCAACGCCCGCTTTCTTTAAATCATCCATGTTATCGCGCAGGCCGCAGGCCTGAACGGTACAACCCGGGGTCATGGCTTTCGGGTAAAAATAAACCAGAACACGCTGTCCCTGGAAGTCGGTCAAATTTACTTCCTCGCCGTCCTGGTCCGGTAAGCTAAATTTCGGTGCAATATCACCGGCTTTCAGTGGATTCATTACTCAAACTCCATCCTGTTCATCATGCTGTGAATAATTAACGATATTAATACTGCCTTGTGCATTCAATTCTGTACATAGGGCTTTGAACGCTTGTTCGATATTTGATGCATTTTGTGTTGCGGGACTGTGAGCGGTTATCTGTATAAACAGCTGCGCTGACTCGTCATCACCGCTGAGCTGGGTACGAGAAACCAGCTCGGCGATATTCATATTCCACGCATCGAACAGGGCAGTGAAGCGCTCGATAATGTGTGGTGAGTCCGGTACCTCAACCTGGACCCAGACGGTGTTTGGCATGGCTTGCGGAGGACGCGCGGTTGTACGCTTCATTACGATCAGTAAATCCAGCTCGGCGCCTTTCAACGGCAGGGTCGACTCGATAAGCGTAATCGCGTTCCATGAACCTGAAAGCAGCATGATAAACGTAAACTCGTCACCAAGCATGGCCAGCCGGCTGTCTTCGATATTACAGCCGCAGCTGCTGACGTGGCGGGTGATAGTGTTCACGATGCCGGCACGGTCAGCGCCCAAAGCGGTAATAACCAGATAGTGTTGTAATGAGGCGGTCAAACCTGTTCTTCCTTTAAAAAGGTGAGGTAACATTAGGAAAGCATAAAAAAAACCGGCATACAACATCCCTGATGGCGTCGGGTCTCTTGCTTTTATTACGGCACCAAACGTAACATTGAGAATCTTGTTGCACTTCTGCTCTGAGGATGGCCCATGTTCACGGGAAGTATTGTAGCGCTTGTCACGCCGATGGATGAAAACGGTAACGTCTGCCGGTCAAGCCTGAAAAAACTGATTGATTACCATGTCGCCAGCGGAACCTCGGCGATCGTTTCGGTAGGGACTACCGGAGAATCTGCGACCCTGAGCCATGAAGAGCATGGCGATGTCGTCATGATGACGCTTGAACTGGCTGACGGGCGTATCCCGGTTATCGCGGGTACCGGTGCAAATGCAACCGCAGAGGCTATCAGCCTGACCAAACGTTTTAACAATAGCGGTGTTGTCGGTTGCCTGACGGTCACCCCTTATTACAACCGTCCGACCCAGGAAGGGCTGTTCCAACACTTTAAAGCCATCGCAGAACACACCGACCTGCCGCAAATTCTGTATAATGTGCCGTCCCGTACTGGCTGCGATATGTTGCCGGAAACCGTCGGTCGCCTGGCGGAAGTAAAAAATATTATCGGTATTAAGGAAGCGACGGGGAACTTAAGTCGTGTTCATCAGATCAAAGAGCTGGTTTCAGATGACTTTATTCTGTTGAGCGGCGATGATGCCACCGGAATGGACTTTATGCAGCTTGGCGGTCATGGCGTGATTTCTGTCACGGCGAACGTGGCAGCTCGCGACATGGCTGATATGTGCCGTCTGGCAGCAGAAGGCCAGTTCGCGCAGGCTCGTGTAATAAACCAGCGTCTGATGCCATTACATACAAAATTATTTGTCGAACCCAACCCGATTCCCGCGAAGTGGGCATGTAAGGCGTTGGGTCTTGTGGCAACCGATACGCTGCGCCTGCCGATGACGCCGATTACCGAAAATGGTATTAAGGCCGTCACTGCAGCGCTGAAGCATGCCGGTTTGCTGTAAAGTTTAGGGAGATTTGATGGCTTACTCAGTACAGAAGTCGCGCCTGACGAAGGTTGCGGGCGTTTCATTGGTCCTGCTTCTCGCGGCTTGTAGTTCCGATTCACGCTACAAGCGTCAGGTTGGAGGCGACGAGGTCTACCTGCAAGCTGCGCCGCTCAGTGAAATTCACGCACCTGCTGGCATGATTCTGCCGGTTCAGGTGAGTGACTATAATATTCCGGTCGCGACCAGCACAGGCGCCGTGGGCAAAGCACTGGACATTCGTCCACCGGCTCAGCCTCTGGCACTGGTGAGCGGAGCCCGCACTCAGTTTAACGGTGATACCGCGACGCTGATGGTTGAGAACGGTCGTAGCGGTTCGCTGTGGGCCCAGGTGACCAGCATCGTACAGTCAAAGAACTATGTCATCACCAAACGTGACGATGCCAGCCAGACGCTGTCTACCGACTGGGTAGAATGGTCTCGCCTCGATGAAGACCAGCAGTACCGTGGTCGCTATCAAATCTCAGTGAAACCGCAGGGCTATCAGCAGGCGGTGATTGTGAAGCTGGTGAATCTGGAACAGGCGGGCAAACCGATCTCCGATCCGGCATCGCTGCAGCGCTACAGCACCGCGATGCTGAACGTGATCTCCGAAGGTCTGGATATGAACGCCACCAGTGCGCAGAACGCGGCGCAGAAAAATGCTGGCGCGACCTTCGACGTGCAGAGCGCTGCCGACGATACCGGTCTGCCAATGCTGGTGGTGCGCGCACCGTTTAACATGGTGTGGCAACGTCTGCCGGGCACCCTGGAAAAAGTGGGCATGAAGGTTACCGACAGCACCCGTTCTCAGGGCAGCATGGCGCTGACCTACAAGCCGCTGTCTGACAGCAGCTGGCAGGAACTGGGCGCTCGCGACCCAGAGCTGGTTTCAGGTGACTACAAACTGCAGGTCGGCGACCTCGATAACCGCAGTAGTCTGCAGTTCATCGATCCGAAAGGCCATACGTTGACCCAGTCGCAGAACGACGCACTGGTTGCCGTATTCCAGGCAGCATTCGCTAAGTAATAAACAAGGGCTGGAGTAATCCGGCCCTTTTTCATGTATAGTGACGCAAACGTGTGCGTATACACTAAATCCTGCTATTTGCTTCGTAGTTGGTCGCTTTCGTTGTTGACGAAGTTGTCGTTCCATTGCCGCGTCGAGGTAACCTGAATGATTTGGTGTATAGGCGAAAAGCGCAATTTTTATCGTCTATATCTTCACTGGAGTAACAAAGATGCAAAAGCAAGCTGAGTTGTATCGTGGTAAAGCGAAAACCGTTTACAGCACCGAGAATCCGGATCTGTTGGTACTCGAATTCCGTAACGATACATCAGCAGGTGATGGCGCGCGCATTGAGCAGTTCGACCGTAAAGGCATGGTGAACAACAAGTTTAACCATTTCATTATGAGCAAACTGGAAGAAGCCGGCATCCCGACCCAAATGGAAGCCCTGCTCTCTGATACCGAATGCCTGGTGAAAAAGCTGGATATGGTTCCGGTGGAGTGCGTTGTCCGTAACCGTGCGGCTGGTTCGCTGGTAAAACGCTTAGGCATTGAAGAAGGGATTGAGCTGTCGCCACCGCTGTTTGACCTGTTCCTGAAAAACGACGCGATGCACGACCCGATGGTCAACGAATCCTATTGTGAAACCTTCGGCTGGGTCAGCAAAGAGAACCTGGCGCGCATGCAGGAACTGACCTTCAAAGCCAACGACGTGCTGAAAAAACTGTTTGATGACGCTGGCCTGATTCTGGTCGACTTCAAGCTGGAATTTGGTCTGTTCAAAGGCGAAGTGGTGCTGGGTGATGAGTTCTCCCCGGACGGCAGCCGCCTGTGGGACAAAAATACCCTTGATAAAATGGACAAAGATCGCTTCCGTCAGAGCCTTGGCGGCCTGATCGAAGCCTATGAAGAAGTGGCCCATCGTCTGGGTGTGAAGCTGGACTAAATATCCCTCCGCCAGAAGACCGTCCGGTCTTCTGGCGTCTTCCTGTTGTTTCCTGTGGTAATTCTCCGCTTAACGGCCTACGATCTCTTCTATTCGTGAATGAAAGAGATAGAGGTTCCTATGCGTTGGCAAGGGCGTCGCGAGAGCGATAATGTTGAAGACAGGCGGAATAGTTCGGGCCCATCAATGGGCGGCGGCGGTGGCGGTTTTCGCCTGCCCACGGGTAAGGGCGGTATTGTACTGCTGATTATCGTGCTGGTGGCCGGCTATTACGGCGTGGATTTAACCGGCATGTTGACGGGCGAGCCGATCGGCCAGCAGCAGCAAACAACTACCCAACGTTCTGTCAGCCCGCACGACGATGAAGCTGCCAAATTTACCTCGGTGATCCTGGCGACGACCGAAGATACCTGGGGTCCGCTGTTTGAAAAAATGGGGCGTCAGTATGTCAAACCGAAGCTGGTGCTCTATCGTGGCGCGACGCGGACCGGATGCGGTACCGGCCAGTCGGTCATGGGGCCGTTCTACTGCCCTGCGGACAGCACCGTCTATATCGACCTGTCGTTCTACGACGAAATGAAGAATAAGCTCGGTGCTGATGGCGACTTCGCACAGGGTTATGTCATTGCTCACGAAGTGGGTCACCACGTGCAAAAGCTGCTGGGGATTGAACCTAAAGTCCGTCAGATGCAGCAGCAGGCATCGCAGACCGAAGTGAACCGCCTGTCGGTCAAAATGGAGCTTCAGGCTGACTGCTTCGCTGGCGTCTGGGGCCACAACATGCAGAAACAGGATATCCTGGAAACCGGCGACCTGCAGGAAGCGCTGAATGCCGCAGAAGCCATCGGCGACGATCGTCTGCAGCAGCAGAGCCAGGGACGCGTGGTGCCGGACAGCTTCACTCACGGTACCTCCGAGCAGCGTTACACCTGGTTTAAACGTGGCTTTGATAGTGGCGAACCGGCGCAGTGCAATACTTTCGGTAACTCGCTCTGATCGCGATAGCACATGGATAAGCTGCTTAACCTGACGGCGCAGATGGTGCTAACCGGTATTCGTCGCCTGCTGGTGCTCAGCGGCGACGACGCGTGGTGTCTGCAACAGGCGCTCGAGCTACGCGAACGTCTGGGTGGCGATGGCCTGTGGGTCGGCACCGAGCCGCAGGTACAACCCACTATCTTGCCGGGTGCCTTAAAATCCTTACTCGGGCGTGAATATCATCACGCCTTCTTCGATGCCCGTCACGGGTTTGACGTGTCAGCCTTCGCGGCGCTGAGCGGTACCCTGCGTGCCGGAAGCTGGCTGATACTGCTGACGCCAGATTTTGCGCGCTGGCCAACGTTGCCTGATGAGGACTCTCTGCGCTGGAGCGATGCGCCAGCACCGATCCCAACCCCACATTTTGTCCACCGCTTCTGCCAGCAGGCTAGCGCCAGTCGCGACACGGTGATCTGGCGACAGGGAGAGACGTTGACCTTACCGGACAGCGTCCCTCGTCCGGAGTGGCAGCCAGCAGATGGTCATCCCCTGGCGGGGCAGGCGGCTCTTCTTGCGCGTCTGGCCACGCTCCCGCCGGGCATTGCCGTTGTGACCGCCGAACGTGGACGAGGAAAGTCCGCGCTGGCAGGGATGCTGATACGCCAGCTGGCTGGTGATGCCATCGTCACCGCCCCGGCCCGCGGAGCCACCGAGGTGATGGCCTCCTTTGCTGGTGAGGATTTTCACTTTATGGCCCCCGATGCGCTGCTGGCCAGTGATGTGCAGGCCGGGTGGCTGATCGTGGATGAAGCTGCCTCGATTCCCGGGCCGTTGCTGCGCCAGTTGGTTGCCCGCTTCCCCCGAACTTTACTGACCACCACCATCCAGGGTTATGAAGGGACCGGGCGCGGGTTTATGCTCAAGTTTTGCGCCAGCTTTGCGCACCTGTGGCAGTTCCACCTGTCGACTCCTATTCGCTGGGCGCCCGGCTGCCCGTTGGAAGCGCTGGTCAGCGATTTGCTGTTGTTCGGCGACGAAAGTTTTGCGCAGGCACCCACGGGAGAGGTCGAGGCGATCGCCGTGGATCAGGCCAGCTGGCAGCAGCACAACGGACTGGCTCCGGCGATGTACCAACTGCTTTCTGGTGCCCATTACCGCACATCACCGCTGGATTTACGACGAATGATGGATGCCCCGGGTCAGCACTTTACCTGCGCCCGCACGCCGGACGGGGTGGCTGGGGCATTGTGGTGCGTGGAGGAGGGCGGGCTGGAGCCTGCACTGAGCAAGGCTGTATGGGCGGGTTTTCGTCGTCCACGCGGTAACCTGGTGGCACAGTCGCTGGCGGCCCATGGCGGCAGTCCCCTAGCGGCGACCTTATGCGGGCAGCGCATTACCCGCATTGCCATCCATCCGGCCCGTCAGCGGGAGGGGCTGGGTCAGGCACTGGTCGCCAGGGCTGTCGCACATTCTCACGCTCTCGATTATCTGTCGGTGAGCTTTGGTTACACCCCTGAACTCTGGCGTTTCTGGCAGCGTTGCGGTTTTACCCTGGTGCGTTTAGGCACTCATCGTGAGGCCAGCAGCGGTTGCTATACGGCGATGGCGCTGTATCCGTTAACTGCTGCGGGCGGTGAACTGGTTCAGCAGGAGTCCCTGCGGCTGGAACGGGATGAATTCTGGCTGCGGGAGTGGCGTGACACCGCGCTGCCGCTGTCAACGATACAAGCAGCTATGCTTACGGAAGAGGACTGGCTGGATATCGCTGGCTTTGCCTTTGCCCATCGCCCGCTGCTGGCGGCGATCGGCGCCCTGAACCGCCTGCTGCTGCAAAGCGAATGCGCGTTTCCGGCCCTGCGTGCGCGCCTGCAACGCCAGGATGAAGCGCTGATCTGCACAGAATTACGTCTGGCAGGGCGCAAGGCGCTGCTGGTCCGCATGCGTGAGGAGGCTGGACAGGCGTTGTTCAGCCTGGATGCAACGCGGGCTGAGGTGCTGCGCCAGCAGGTTGAAGAACTGCAATTTTTTTAACTAACTCATTCAGTTAAATGTCATGGTCATATTCCGCGTGCGGCGTAAACTGCCCACGTACACTAAGGAGACCGCCATGAAACACGACCATTTTGTTGTTCAAAGCCCGGCGACACCTGCCCAACAGCTGCTGTTGCTGTTTCATGGCGTCGGGGATAATCCCGTTTCAATGGGGCAGATCGGCAGTTTGTTCGCACCGCAGTTCCCCGATGCTCTGATTGTCAGTATCGGCGGGGCCGAGCCTTGTGGGCCTCCTCCGGGCCGGCAGTGGTTTTCCGTTCAGGGAGTCACTGAGGAGAATCGTCAGTCGCGAATCGACACCATTATGCCGACCTTTATTGAGACGGTTCGCTACTGGCAGAAACAGAGCGGTGTGGGCCCGCAGGCAACGGCGCTGATTGGTTTCTCCCAGGGCGCGATTATGTCGCTGGAGAGTATCAAAGCCGAATCGGGGCTGGCCTCACGGGTTATCGCGTTTAACGGACGTTACGCGACGCTCCCTCAGTCAGCGACGACGGCGACGACGATTCACCTGATTCATGGTGGCGAAGATCGCGTTATCGACCTGGCGTGGGCGGTGTCGGCACAAGAGGCGCTGTTGCAGGCTGGTGGCGATGTAACGCTGGATATCGTTGAGGATCTGGGGCATGCGATTGACGATCGTAGCATGCAGTTTGCACTTGAGCGTCTGCGCTATACCGTACCGAAGCACTATTTCGATGAAGCGCTAAGCGGCAGCACGCCAAAAGACGACGATATTATCGAACTGCTGTGATGAGATTGTCGCTTCCCGGATAACATTTTACACCGTCATTCGGGAGTGCCCCGGCAGCGTAGTGCTGACCGGGGTCTGGACTTATTTCTTCGGCTGGTCGTGCTTCGGCCAGTCGTCGTCATCGTCCCACTTATCGTTGCAATCACGATGGGGGGGCAGGTCTGGCTTGTTGGCGAGAAATTTTTTGTGGTCAACGCGATTAAGATCTTTAATGACGTTAATCATGACGCCCACTAAAAAGACCAACACCAGAATCCACCAGTGGCTGATAAGCCATTCCATGTGCGCTTCCTCTTATTACATCGCGGTCGTCAGGCGACCAGCTGTTCCATGATGCGTTGATACATCCGTGCCAGTAGCTGCAGGTCGGCGGCATTAACACATTCATTGATTTTGTGAATTGTCGCATTCACCGGTCCCAGCTCGACGACCTGGGCACCCATTCGGGCGATAAAGCGGCCGTCAGAAGTACCGCCATTCGTCAGCAGCTGAGGTTTAATTTCATTATAGTGCTCGATCGCGTTTACCACCGCTTCGACCAGTTTGCCGCGACTGGTCAGGAACGGCTGACCAGATAACCACCAGTCCAGGGTATAGCGCAGCTGGTATTTATCCAGCAACTCAATAACACGAGCTTTGATCATGTCGTCCGTCAATTCAGTGCTAAAGCGGAAGTTGAACTGAACGTACATGTCGCCTGGGATCACGTTATTGCTGCCGGTTCCGGCCTGCACGTTGGCAATCTGCATGCTGGTAGGCGGGAAGAACGCATTGCCCTGGTCCCACTCGATACCCACCAGCTCCGTCAGCATTGGCGCCGCGCGGTGAACCGGGTTATCGGCGAGATGCGGGTAAGCCACGTGCCCTTGTACACCATGAATGGTCAGGTTGCAGGTTAATGAACCGCGACGACCGTTTTTGACCACGTCGCCCACCACTTCGGTGCTGGACGGCTCGCCCACCAGGCAGTAATCCAGCCGTTCGTTACGGGCCATCAGCGCTTCAACGACCTTCACGGTGCCGTTGTGGGCGCTGGCTTCTTCATCGGAGGTGATCAGAAACGCCAGACGGCCCTGGTGATTTGGGTACTGGGCGACAAAGCGCTCAGCGGCAACCACCATAGCGGCCAGCGAACCTTTCATATCTGCAGCGCCGCGACCAAACAGCATGCCGTCGCGAATCGTCGGCTCAAAGGGTGGGTTAATCCAGCGGTCGGCATCGCCGGCCGGGACCACGTCAGTATGGCCGGCAAAGGCCAGCGTTTCACCGTGTCCACGCCATGCCCAAAAGTTTTGGGTATCCCCGAAATCCATCGGTTCAACGGTAAAGCCAATCGCACGCAGGCGTTCAATCATGAGCGCCTGGCATCCCGCATCATCGGGGCTGAGGGAAGGGCGGCGAATAAGCTGCTGAGCCAGCTCAATGACCGGGCATGACATAGACTATACCTCGTTAACAAGCTTCTTATAAGTAAGTTCACTGAAGCCCAGCAGCATAGGCTGCCCGGGCGCGCAGAGCAATGGGCGTTTGATAATTGCCGGCATTTCCAGCATCAACGTCGCGGCGGCATCGGCGTTGGTGATGAGGTCGCGGCGGCTCTCATCCAGTTTACGCCAGGTGGTTCCGCGGGTGTTGAGCAGAGCTTCCCAGCCCAGTTCGGCGATAAATGTGTTTAATAAATCACGATCGAGACCATCGGTACGATAATCATGAAAGCGATATTCAAGCTGATTCGCTTCCAGCCAGCGGCGGGCTTTTTTTATCGTGTCGCAGTTTTTGATTCCGTACATGGTCAGCATGATTAAACCTTTTACGTTTTAACGTTGAATTGAACTATAAACTCAGGAATATCCGAATATACCCGAAAAAATACTGCCTGAAATAATACGTTAATCAGGTTCAGAAATATAACTTTTTACCGTGCCCGCATCACCTGGTTGAATATTAACCAGGGTATTTAATCATGGGCTGTATGTCGCCCCTCACCGGGCGTACAGCCGGCAGCGAGAACAATCTGAAAAAGTGGCTAATGTTGCAAAATGTTGCCATTGGTCACATTAAATCAACATACTCAGGTCCATAGTAGCGCCAGGTCAACGAAGGCAGTAGCGGACGATGCAAACCAGCAATCACAGCGATAACTTCAATGAACTTCCCATCGGCAACAGATTTACTTAAAATCACCCATAATAATAAGAGAGGATATTATGATTGAACATGAATTAGGGAACTGGAAAGATTTTATTGAAGGCATGCTTCGTAAATAAATTCCACAATGTGAGCAGGGTAATCGCATCATGCTAATAATGCTAATGCGGCTGTGAACAGATAAAAAAGGCGACTGTGATAGTCGCCTTTTTGTTATTTCAGCACAGGATATTCGACCCCGTCGTGAATTATTGCGGTCGCTCCTTGCGCGGGAAGCGTCGACGCACCAGCACAAAGAACAGCGGTACGAAGAAAATGGCCAGGAACGTCGCGGAGATCATCCCGCCCATGACGCCGGTGCCGACCGCATGCTGGCTGCCTGAACCGGCGCCGGTGCTGGTCGCCATCGGCAGGACCCCGAAAATAAAGGCCAGCGAGGTCATCAGGATCGGGCGCAGACGCTGCCGACAGGCTGACAGGGTGGCGGCGAGCAAATCTTCTCCCTTCTCATTCAGTTCATTGGCGAACTCGACGATTAAGATGGCATTTTTCGCCGACAGGCCGATGACCGTCAACAGGCCCACCTGGAAGTAAACGTCATTCTCAAGGCCGCGCAGCCAGGTGGCGAGGAGCGCGCCAATCACCCCTAAAGGCACCACCAGCATGACTGAGAAGGGAATTGACCAGCTTTCATACAGTGCCGCCAGACACAGGAATACCACCAGCAGCGATATGGCGTACAGCGCCGGGGCCTGAGCGCCAGACAGCCGCTCCTGATAAGACATCGCGGTCCAGTCGAGACCGAAGCCGTTTGGCAGCTGTTGGGCCAGCTCTTCCATGATATTCATTGCCGTACCGGTACTGACGCCCGGCGCGGCTTCCCCGATAATCTCCACCGCTGAATAGCCGTTATAGCGTTCAAGGCGCGGAGAGCCGGTCTGCCAGAGTGAGGTGGCAAACGCCGAGAAGGGCACCATCGTGCCGCTGCTGTTGCGCACGTACCATTGATTAATATCGTCCGGTAACATGCGGTATGGGGCGGCGGACTGAACGTAGACTTTCTTCACGCGGCCGCGATCCATAAAGTCATTCACGTAGCTTGAGCCCCAGGCGGTTTGCAGGGTGTCGTTGATATCGTCAATGGCAACGCCCAGCGCCTGGGCTTTACGTTGATCGATATCGACCTGCAGCTGCGGGCTATCGTCAAGGCCGTTATGGCGTACCCGGGTCAGTCGATCGTCTTTTGCCGCCAGATCAAGCAGCGTATCGCGTGCCGCCATCAGCGCGTCATGGCCGTTACCGGCATGGTCTTCCAGTTCCATATCAAACCCGGCGGAGCTGCCCAGACCGCTGATAGCCGGCGGGTTAGTCGCAAAGACGCGCGCTTCGTTAATCTGGTTAAACGCTTTCGTCGCCCGCTCGATAATCGCAAATGATGTCCCAGTTTTGGCATCACGCTCGTCCCAGTCTTTCAGCCGAATAAACATACGCGCGACGTTTTGCCCATTGCCGCCTGGGCCAGAGCCGACGGTGGCGAAAATCGAAGCAATATTCGCTTTCTCGTGGCTGAAGAAATAGTCCTCAACTTTTTGCACCACTTTCAACGTTTGCTGTTGGGTAGAACCGCTCGGCAGCTGCACGGAGGTGAGGAACATCCCGCGATCTTCCTGCGGCAGGAACGAGGTGGGCAGGTGCAGGAACAGCAGCACCATTCCGCCCAGCAACAGCACGTAGAGCATGATCCAGCGCAGCGTACGGTGGAGAATTTTGCCCACCGCCGTCTCGTAACTGCGCGCGCTACGGTTAAACATGCGGTTAAACCAGCCAAAGAAGCCGCTCTTACCGTGTTCCTCCCCTTTTTTAATTGGTTTTAGCAAGGTCGCACACAGCGCCGGGGTGAGGATCAGGGCGACGAGGACGGAGAGCACCATTGCAGAGACGATAGTGATTGAGAACTGGCGATAAATGGCCCCGGTGGTACCGCCGAAGAAGGCCATCGGGATAAATACCGCCGATAGCACCATGGCGATACCCACCAGCGCGCCTTGGATCTGCCCCATCGATTTGCGCGTCGCCTCGCGAGGGGAAAGCCCCTCTTCGCTCATGATGCGCTCGACGTTTTCTACTACTACGATGGCATCGTCCACCAGCAGGCCTATCGCCAGTACCACCGCGAACATCGTCAGGGTGTTAATACTGTAGCCGCAGGCAAACAGGATCGCGAAGGTGCCCATCAAAACCACCGGAACGGCAATGGTGGGGATCAGGGTGGCGCGAATGTTTTGCAGGAACAGGTACATGACCAGGAATACCAGCGCAATCGCCTCCAGCAGCGTCTTCACCACGTCGTGGATCGAGGCTTTCACGAAAGAGGTGGTTTCGTAGGCGATTTTATACTCAAGGCCGTGCGGGAAATACTGTGACAGCTCGTTTAAGCGGTTGAGCACCAGTTCGGCCGTCTGCATTTCGTTGGCCCCGGAGGCTAACTGAACGCCAAGACCCGACGCTGGATTGCGGTTATAGCGGCTGAGGTAATCGTAATTTTCCGCCCCCAGCTCGACTTTCGCCACATCGCCAAGGGTCACCAGCGACCCATCCTGATTCACCCGCAGGGTAATATCGCGGAACTGCTGCGGCGTTTGTAACAGCGACTGGGCGTTAATGGTGGCGTTCAGCGTCTGGTTATTTACCGACGGGGTGCCGCCAAGCTGGCCTACGGCAATCTGCGCATTCTGGGATGAGATGGCGTCGGTGACATCTTTCGCCGTCATTTGCACGCCGGTGAGTTTGGCCGGATCAAGCCAGATACGCATTGAATATTGTGAACCGTAGGCGGTGATATCGCCGACACCATTGACGCGGCTGAGCGGTTCCTGAATGTTACTGGCAACGTAGTCGGCGATGTCCTGCTTATCCATGCTGCCGTCGGTGGAGACAAACGCGATGGTCAGGATGTTGGTATCACCGGTTTTGCGGACCGTCACCCCCTGATTCTGCACCGCCTGAGGCAGTTTTTTCATCGCTGATTGCAGCTGGTTTTGCACCTGCTGCATGGCTTCGTTCGGGTCGGTGCCGGCGGTAAATGTCAGGGTGATGGTTGCCTGCCCGGAGGAGGAACTCTGCGATGACATGTACATCATATTATCGAGCCCGGTCATATTCTGCTCGATAACCTGAGTGACGGTATTTTCCAGCGTCTGTGCGGAAGCGCCCGGGTAATTGGCGGTAATGCGCACGTTAGGTGGCGCAAGATCGGGATATTGCTCTACGGGCAGCGACAGGATTGCGAGCGTTCCGGTCAGGCATAACAGAATCGCCAGCACCCACGCGAAAATGGGGCGATCGATGAAAAAATTCGCCATCAGAATTGAGACCTCATTGTGTACATGCTCTGTTGTTTCACAGTCTGTGACACTCTATAGCTAACCCCACAGTCAATCGTGGAGAAATTAAGGAGATAGTGTAATTTATCTTATGCCTTTTGCGACACGACCCGTTGCGGTCCACTACCTCAGTGGAATCCTGCGCTTACCCGCGCCAGGTTGATCACGGTGATCTCATTTTCTTCTATAACCAGTCTAAATAAAACGCAATTTCATTTAAGTCAAAAAAACTTGATCCAGGCCGGATTATCACGAGAAAAAAAGTAATCTGGGCAAATGAACATTGTTCCGACCCTGTTTTGTCGGGTAATAAATAATCATGCGAATTGAGGGGTTATTCACCGAAGACCGAAGGATACCATGAACCACTTTATTATCAGCGACAGTCGCAAATGCATCGGGTGTAAAGCCTGCGAAGTGGCCTGCGTGATGGCACATAACGACGAACAGCACGTGCTGACCCCACAGCGCTTTTTACCGCGTATTAGCGTAATCAAGCACGAGAACAAGCGTAACGCCATCACATGTCGGCATTGTGAAAGTGCGCCCTGTCTGCGCAGTTGCCCGAACGATGCCATCAGGCAGGTCAACGACAGCGTACAGGTCAATGAAGAGAAATGTATCGGCTGTAAATCCTGCATGGTGGCCTGCCCGTTCGGGGTGATGGAAATCGTGCTGCTTCCGGCGGCTGCGGGAAAAGTGAAGGCGACGGCGCACAAATGCGATCTGTGCAGCGGTCGCGAAACGGGGCCAGCCTGTGTGCAGAACTGCCCGGCGGAGGCGTTACAGCTGGCGACCGACGAAACGCTGTTCAGCATGGCCAAACAGCGGCGTCAGCGTACGGCGCGGCTGGACGCACGGCCGTGGCATGCGCATCCAGGTGACATAAGCGTGCCAGCAGAGGGGGCAAAAGTTCTCCAGATGGCGGCAACATCGCCCCGCAGCGAGGCAGATAAACGTGATGCCCGGGAGCGTAAAACAGATTTCGCCGAGATCTACCTGCCCTTTAATGCCGGCCAGGCGCAGCAGGCGACAGAACGCTGTTTACAATGCGGCGAGCACAGCATCTGCGAATGGACCTGCCCGCTGCACAACCATATTCCTCAGTGGATTGAGCGGGTGCAGGCGGGGGATATCTCCGGCGCCGTCGAACTCTCTCACCAAACGAACTGCCTGCCAGAAATTACCGGCCGCGTTTGCCCACAGGATCGCCTGTGTGAAGGGGCCTGTACCCTGCGCGATGACAAGGGGGCGGTCACCATCGGCAACATTGAACGCTATATTTCCGACCAAGCGCTGGCACAGGGCTGGCGCCCGGATCTTTCCCGTGTCGTTGATAGCGGCAAAAAAGTGGCCATTATTGGCGCTGGTCCGGCGGGTCTGGCCTGTGCCGACCGCTTGATTCGCCATGGTGTGAAGTCCGTTGTCTTTGACCGTCATCCGGAGATCGGGGGTCTGCTGACGTTTGGCATTCCCGCCTTCAAGCTCGATAAATCCTTGCTGGCCAGGCGCCGGGAAATCTTCAGCCAAATGGGGATTCACTTCGAGTTAGGCTGTGAAGTCGGTAAGGATATTGCCTTAGCCTCGCTGCTGGAGGAGTACGACGCGGTGTTTATCGGCGCCGGCACCTATCGTTCGATGAAAGCGGATTTGCCCAATGAAGATGCGCCGGGGGTGTATGATGCACTGCCGTTCCTGATCGCCAATACCAAAAAGGTGATGGGGCTCAGCGAGCTGCCTGACGAACCTTACATCGACACCCATGGCCTGAATGTGGTGGTGCTGGGGGGCGGCGATACCGCCATGGATTGCGTGCGTACTGCGCTCCGCCACGGGGCGAAACAGGTGACCTGCGCCTATCGTCGCGATGAGGCCAATATGCCGGGGTCAAAAAAAGAGGTCAAAAACGCCCGTGAAGAGGGGGCTGTGTTTGAATTTAACGTGCAGCCGGTGACGCTGGAGCTGGACGGTGATGGCCGAGTCAATGGCGTTCGCTTTCTGCGAACCCAGTTGGGTGAACCGGACGCCCAGGGACGACGTAGCCCATCGCCGATACCGGGCAGCGAGTTTGTGATGCCTGCCGACGCGGTGATCATGGCCTTTGGTTTTCACCCGCACGGTATGCCGTGGCTGGAGTCCGTTGGCGTACAGCTCGATAGCCGTGGGCGGATCAAGGCCCATGTGGAAAGCCGCTATCGCTATCAGACCACCCACAGCAAAATTTTTGCAGGTGGAGACGCCGTGCGCGGTGCCGATCTGGTGGTGACGGCAATGGCCGAAGGCCGTCATGCTGCATTGGGCATCATGGATTATCTCGGCGTAACATCAGCGCCGCTTCACTAACGACAAACCCGGCCCCGCGGCGTAGTATGGCATGGTTATTCCATGCTGCGGGGCCGTATGTCACTCAACATCAACGTTATCAAAGATAAACTCCTCTCCGAAAATTACTTCATTTTGCGCAATATCACCTACGAGCTGACGCGTCGTGACGGCAGCGTCGTGCGTCATAAGCGTGAGGTTTACGATCGCGGCAATGGCGCGACGGTCCTGTTGTATAACCGCCGTAAGTGCACGGTGGTGCTGGTCCGGCAGTTTCGCGTTGCCACCTGGGTTAACGGCAATGAAGACGGGATGCTGATTGAGACCTGCGCCGGGCTGCTGGATAACGACGAGCCGGAAGCCTGCATTCGCAAAGAAGCCATTGAAGAGACCGGCTACGAAGTCGGTGAAGTGCGAAAGCTGTTCGAACTGTTTATGTCCCCCGGCGGAGTCACTGAAATCGTCCATTTCTTTATTGCCGAGTACAGTGATGCCCAGCGGAAAAACCGCGGCGGTGGCGTTGAAGACGAAGACATCGACGTGCTGGAGCTGCCGTTCAGCCAGGCGCTGCAGATGGTCGCCAACGGCGAGATCCGTGACGGTAAAGCGGTCATCCTGCTGCAGTACCTGCAAACCTCGGGTCTGATGGCGGGGGATATCTGATAAATCCGATTGAGTAACATGGCGCGGCTAGTGAAGATGGCGACTGTTTTGAGCGTTTTTTCTGGGGTTGTGCCGCGCATGCTTTATCGGGTTCTCTTTTTTCTGCTTTTCTCTGTCCTGCCATCGTCACTGGCGTGGGCGGCGCCTGCGCAGCAGCTCTTCAATGACTGGCTGGTGACCTGTAATAACCAGAATTTCTGCGTCGCCCGCAACGTTGGTCTGCATCACGGACTGGTGATGACGCTGAGCCGCAGCGCCGGCGCCGTCACCGATGCCAGCCTGCGTATTGAACTGGGAGGCATCGGTAACCCGGTCGCCGCGCTGGCCCCTGTGGCGCCGCGCCTTCTGCTGGACGGTAAACCGTTGGCGTTGGTTGATAAACACTGGCAGGTTGCGGATAAACTGATTAAAACCGGCGACAGCGTCACCATCGATGCTTTTTTGCAGCAGGTGCAGGAAGGGCAGGCGATAACCCTGGTCAACGGGCTACAGACTATTTCTCTGCAGGGGCTGAAGGCCGCCCTGTTGTTTATCGATAATCACCAGAAACGCGTCGGCAGTGAAACCGCGTGGGTGGGCAAAGGTGAAGAGCCGCCGCTCAGCGTTCCTCCGGCCCCAGCGCTACGAGCGGTGGGCAAAGTCGATCTGACCCAATCGCCCCTGAGCCGGGATGAACTCAATGATCTGATGGATTACGGCAACGAGCGGATAGACAACAGCTCATGCTCCCTGGATCCGTTCCGCCGTGAGATTCGGGTCACCGCGTTAACGGATGAAAAAGTGTTGTTGATGGTCAGTTGTGAAGCGGGTGCTTACAACACCATCTGGCGGGCCTGGCTGGTGTCGCGCCGGCCGCCGTATATGGCGCGCCAGCTGCGTCTGAGCTTACCTTTTCAGCCCCCGGCCAATGCGGCCCGTGAGATTGAACTGATTAACGCCAATTTTGATGAACAGCGTCACGAACTGGTGACGCTGGATAAAGGCCGCAGTCCCGGCGATTGCGGGATCCAGACCCGCTGGCGCTATGATGGCCAGCGGTTTAGTCTGGTGCGCTATGCGCAGCAGCCGCAGTGCGATAACTGGCAGGGGCCAGATGCCTGGCCCACGCTATGGGTTACCCGTTACATATTTCATCCGCTAAATTGACAATATGCTCGACGGTGAAGCCAAAGAACGGGAAGAGCTTGTCAGCCGGCGCTGACTCCCCGTAGCTGCGCATGCCGACGATTTTCCCCTTCAGTCCGACATACTTATACCAGTAGTCGGCAATCCCGGCCTCGACGGCAATGCGGGCGCTAACGTCGCCGGGCAGGACTGACTCCCGGTAGGCCTCATCTTGCGCATCGAAGACATCGGTTGAGGGCAGGGAGACCACCCGGACGTTAATGCCTTTGGCGAGCAGTTGCTCTGCCGCCAGTACGGCGATCTCAACTTCCGAACCGGTGGCAATCAGGATCAAATCCGGCTTGCCGCCGGCATCTTTCAGCACGTAGCCACCGCGGGAGATATCCTGCACCTGCTGCGGTGTTCGCGCCATTTGTGCCAGGTTTTGCCGCGACAGAATCAGCGCGGTGGGGCCGCTATGCCGTTCAATGGCGGCCCGCCAGGCAACCGCCGTTTCCACCTGATCGCAGGGGCGCCAGGTGCTGAAGTTGGGCGTCAGGCGCAGACTGGCCAACTGCTCCACCGCCTGGTGGGTGGGACCATCTTCCCCCAGCCCAATCGAGTCATGGGTATAGACCATGATCTGTCTGGCTTTCATCAGCGCCGCCATACGCGCTGCGTTACGGGCATACTCGACAAACATCAGGAAGGTGGAGGTATAGGGGATAAAACCACCGTGCAGGGCAATCCCGTTGGCGATCGCCGTCATCCCGAATTCACGCACGCCGTAGTGGAGATAGTTACCCGCCAGATCCTCTTTGATGGAATGCGAACCAGACCAGATGGTGAGGTTGCTGGGCGCCAGATCCGCCGAACCGCCCAGCAGTTCCGGCAATACCGGGCCGTAGGCGTTCAGCGCATTTTGCGACGCTTTGCGGCTGGCAATTTTCGCCGGTTCGGCCTGCAGTTGGGCAATATAGTCGTGTGCCATTTCATCCCAGTTCGCCGGCAGTTCGCCCTCCATCCGGCGTTTCAGCTCGGCTGCCAGCTCGGGGTACTGCTGCTGCCAGGCGCTGAACTGCTTATTCCATGTCTGTTCCGCCTGTTCGCCGCGCGGCCGGGCATCCCACTGCTGATAAATATCTTTAGGGATCTCAAAGGGCGGATATTTCCAGCCCAGTTTCTCGCGGGTCAGCGCCACCTCTTTTTCGCCCAGCGCCGCGCCGTGGGACTCTTCCGAACCGGCTTTGTTCGGTGAGCCAAATCCAATGACCGTCCGGCAGATAATCAGCGACGGTTTGTCCGTCACGCTCTGGGCCTCAAGAATCGCTTGTTTCACCGCCTGTGGGTCGTGGCCGTCGATATCGCCAATGACGTGCCAGTGGTAAGCCCGAAAGCGCGCGGCGGTATCGTCGGTAAACCAGCCCTCGGTTTTCCCATCGATAGAGATGCCGTTATGGTCATAGAAGCCGATAAGTTTGCCGAGCCCTAACGTACCCGCCAGCGAACAGGCTTCATGAGAAACCCCTTCCATCAGGCAGCCGTCCCCCATAAACACCCAGGTGTAGTGATTGATAATATCGTGGCCGGGGCGGTTGAATTGTGCCGCCAGGGTACGTTCGGCAATCGCCATACCGACGGCGTTAGCCAGGCCCTGGCCGAGCGGTCCGGTGGTGGTTTCGACGCCGGGGGTATAGCCGTGCTCCGGGTGACCGGGGGTTTTCGAGTGCAGCTGGCGGAAGTTTTTCAGCTCATCGAGCGGCAGGTCGTAGCCGGTCAGGTGCAGCAGACTGTACAGCAGCATGGAGGCGTGACCGTTGGAGAGTACAAAGCGGTCGCGGTCGTACCAGCCCGGGTGGCCCGGATTGTGCTTAAGGAAATCATTCCACAGGACTTCGGCGATATCTGCCATCCCCATTGGGGCGCCGGGGTGGCCGGAGTTGGCTTTTTGTACGGCGTCCATGCTGAGGGCGCGAATGGCGTTGGCAAGTTCTCTTCGGGACATAATTGACTCCTGAAACAAGATGTTGCATGAGTTTTTGCTGATTGTCAGTCGAGGTGTTTTTGGGATAGATAACTAAAAAGCATAGCAGACAGGACTATCATTGCTTTCGAAATAAGGTTACATAAATGTTATAAATCGATAACAAATATACCTTTGTGATGGCCAGAGTATGGCGGCGTTCAAAGTTTAAAAAGCCGTCAGGCGAGATACTAGGCCCACCTCAGGGTGGGCACCTGGAAGCCATTACGCACCACCCCCTACGACTGATACGTGAAAGGAACCATAAAATGGATGAGCAGTTGAAACAAAGCGCCCTCGATTTCCATGAATTTCCCGTTCCTGGGAAAATTCAGGTAGTCCCGACCAAACCTCTCGCGACGCAGCGGGATCTGGCGCTGGCCTACTCGCCGGGCGTGGCAGCACCGTGCCTGGAAATCGAGAAGGACCCGCTGGCCGCCTATAAATATACCGCGCGCGGCAATTTAGTTGCCGTCGTCTCTAACGGCACCGCCGTGCTGGGGCTGGGAAATATCGGCGCGCTCGCCGGGAAACCGGTGATGGAAGGCAAGGGCGTTTTGTTTAAGAAATTCGCCGGTATTGATGTTTTCGATATCGAAGTCGATGAACTGGATCCGGATAAATTTATCGATGTCGTGGCGGCGCTCGAGCCGACTTTCGGCGGCATTAACCTTGAAGATATCAAAGCGCCGGAGTGCTTCTACATCGAGCAAAAGCTGCGCGAGCGCATGAACATTCCGGTATTCCATGACGATCAGCACGGCACGGCAATTATCAGCACCGCCGCGATCATTAACGGCCTGCGGGTGGTGGAGAAAAACCTCTCCGACGTGCGGATGGTGGTGTCCGGCGCCGGTGCAGCGGCTATCGCCTGTATGAACCTGCTGGTGGCGCTGGGGATGCAGAAACACAATATCGTGGTCTGCGATTCCAAAGGCGTTATCTATAAAGACCGTGAGCCGAATATGGCGGAAACCAAAGCGGCCTACGCGGTGGACGATGATGGCAAACGCTCGCTGGATGATGTGATCGACGGGGCCGATATTTTCCTCGGCTGCTCGGGTCCGAAAGTCCTGACCCCTGAGATGGTGAAGAAGATGGCCCGCGCACCGCTGATCCTCGCGCTGGCGAACCCGGAGCCGGAGATCCTGCCGCCGCTGGCGAAGCAGGTCCGCGAAGATGCGATTATCTGCACCGGTCGTTCCGACTACCCGAACCAGGTGAACAACGTCCTGTGCTTCCCGTTCATTTTCCGCGGTGCGCTGGACGTTGGCGCGACGGCCATTAACGAAGAAATGAAGCTGGCGGCGGTTCATGCTATCGCCGAACTGGCCCACGCGGAGCAGAGTGAAGTGGTCGCTTCCGCCTATGGTGACCAGGATCTGAGCTTTGGCCCGGAATATATCATTCCGAAACCGTTCGATCCGCGCCTGATCGTCAAGATCGCGCCGGCGGTGGCGAAAGCCGCGATGGACTCCGGCGTGGCAACCCGTCCAATTGCCGACTTCGATGCCTATATTGAGAAGCTCAGCGAGTTTGTCTACAAAACGAATCTGTTTATGAAGCCGATCTTCTCCCAGGCGCGCAAAGAACCTAAACGCGTGGTGCTGGCGGAAGGCGAAGAGACGCGCGTCCTGCATGCGACTCAGGAACTGGTATCGCTGGGGCTGGCTAAACCGATCCTGATCGGCCGTCCGAGCGTGATCGAAATGCGCATCCAGAAGCTGGGCCTGCAGATCAAAGCCGGCGTCGATTTTGAGATCGTCAATAACGAATCCGATCCACGCTTCAAAGAGTACTGGAGTGAGTACTACCAGCTCATGAAACGCCGCGGCGTAACCCAGGAGCAGGCACAGCGGGCGGTGATTGCTAACACCACGGTCATTGGGGCGATCATGGTTCATCGCGGGGAAGCGGATGCGATGATCTGCGGTACCATCGGCGACTACCATGACCACTATTCGGTGGTGCAGCCGCTGTTCGGCTACCGCGATGGCGTCAGCACCGCAGGGGCCATGAACGCGCTGCTGCTGCCGAGCGGCAATACCTTTATTGCCGACACCTACGTCAACAACGATCCGACGCCGGAGCAGCTGGCAGAAATCACCCTGATGGCCGCGGAAAGCGTGCGTCGTTTCGGGATTGAACCGCGGGTGGCGCTGCTGTCGCACTCGAACTTTGGATCGTCAAACTGCCCGTCAGCCAGCAAAATGCGTGAAGCGCTGGAGCTGGTGAAGGCGCGGGCGCCGGAGTTGATGATTGACGGTGAAATGCACGGCGATGCGGCGCTGGTGGAGAGCATTCGCCACGAGCGGATGCCGGACAGCCCGCTGAAAGGCTCTGCCAACATTCTGGTCATGCCAAATATGGAAGCCGCGCGGATTAGCTACAACCTGCTGCGCGTCTCCAGTTCCGAAGGAGTGACCGTGGGTCCGGTACTGATGGGCGTGGCGAAACCTGTGCATATTCTGACGCCGATTGCCTCTGTTCGTCGTATTGTCAACATGGTGGCGCTGGCGGTCGTGGAAGCACAAACCCAGCCGTTATAATGCAGAAAGCCCCATCGGGGCTTTCGTTAAATCCACGCTTTGACTTTGATGAAGTCACTCAGGGCAGCCTCCGGGCTGCCTTCTTCTGGCTGGTAGTCGTACTCCCAGCGCACCAGCGGCGGCATCGACATCAGAATCGACTCCGTGCGCCCGCCGGTCTGCAGACCAAACAGCGTTCCGCGATCCCACACCAGGTTGAACTCTACGTAGCGTCCGCGACGGTAAAGCTGGAAATTGCGCTCGCGCTCGCCGTAGGGCAGGGCTTTTCGCCGTTCAACAATTGGCAGGTAGGCCGCTGTATAGCCATCGCCGACCGCCTGCATAAAGGCGAAGCAGTGGTCAAAGTCCGGGGTGTTTAAATCATCAAAGAACAGGCCACCAATCCCGCGCTGTTCATTACGATGTTTAATAAAGAAGTAGTCATCGCACCATTTTTTATAGCGCGGATAGACCTCATCACCGAAAGGGGCGCATAAATCGAAGGCGGTGCGGTGCCAGTGAACGGCATCTTCTGCAAAGCCGTAGAAGGGGGTCAGATCAAAGCCACCGCCGAACCACCACACCGGATCGGCCCCGGGTTTTTCGGCGATGAAAAAGCGCACGTTGGCGTGGCTGGTTGGCACGTACGGATTGCGCGGATGTACCACCAGCGATACGCCCATGGCTTCAAAGCTGCGACCGGCCAGCTCCGGGCGGTGTGCCGTCGCTGAGGCTGGCATCGCGTCGCCATGTACGTGGGAGAAGTTTACGCCAGCCTGCTCAAACACGCCGCCATCGCGCAGTACCCGGCTACGACCGCCGCCGCCGCCTTCGCGCTGCCAGCTGTCTTCGGCAAATTTACCGCCATCAACCGCGCTTAGCTGCTGGCAAATATGGTCCTGCAGCTGGAGGAGATAGCGTTTTACCTGCTCTACGTCGGGCTTCATTTACGTCTCTTAGAGTGGGCCTTCTGGTTATCAAACCAGTGGAAGTAGCTGATAATACCCGAGGCTATCGCGCTGGCGATTTTCTGCCGGAACGCGGTGGTGCCCAGTAGTTTTTCTTCGCCTGGATTGGTAATAAACGAGGTTTCGACCAGCACTGATGGTATCGATGGCGACTTCAGCACGACGAACGCGGCCTGCTCGGTGTTACGGCTATGCAGTTTATGCACCGGCTTAATATTTTTCAGGATGTGCGAGCCCAGCGTCAGGCTGTTTTTAATGGTATCGGTCTGCACCAGGTCAAACAACACCTGCTGTAACAGATGGTCTTTCGCCGTGGCTTTTTTACCGGCGACCTCATCGGCGCGGTTTTCGCGATCGGAAAGGTATTTCGCCATGGCGCTACTGGCGCCGCGGTTGGAGAGCGCAAACACCGATGCACCCGCCGCGCTTGGGTTAGTAAAGCCATCGGCGTGAATCGACATAAACAGGTCTGCACCGTGCTGGTGAGCAATTTCGACGCGATCGTACAGCGGAATAAAGGTGTCGCCGGAGCGTGTCAGACGCGCGTCGATACCGTTGCTGCGCAGGATGCTGCGTACGTTTTTGGCAATCGCGAGGACAACGTGTTTCTCTTTGGAGCCGTTGTGACCGATAGCGCCGGTGTCGATGCCGCCATGGCCGGGATCGAGCATCACGATGCGTTTAGCGCCCGATTTTTTCGCGGCGGGCTTACTGTGTCCATTGGACGTCGTCAACGGCTGTTCTTTGGCGTTAACCTGCGATGAAATCCCGGAAAGGGTCATGGCAGCCAGCCCTGCTTTCAGCACCTGGCGGCGCGAAGCAAGTATTTTTAATGGTTTAAAAGTGCTCATTCGGCCTGAATTACAAACAAGTGGTACCTGGTGTTATATCGTATCGCGTTTTCCGTTACGACCATTCAAAACAAGAATTGTTTTACTTTTCATTTCAATACATGACAAGGTCATAGTATGACATTTTTTCCGGTTCATTTCGCCTGATATTGGCTATCGGGTAAAATCACGCCATAATCGCTGTTTTTAAGCCTAAATAATGGGGAATACCATGGAGATACGCGTCTTTCGCCAGCAGGACTTCGAAGAAGTGATTACGCTGTGGGAGCGCTGCGAGCTGCTGCGCCCATGGAATGACCCGGAAATGGACATCGAGCGTAAGGTTAACCACGACGTCAGCCTGTTTCTGGTCGCGGAAGTAAACGGCCAGGTGGTCGGGACGGTGATGGGGGGCTACGACGGTCATCGCGGCTCCGCTTATTACCTCGGCGTGCATCCGGAATATCGCGGTCGCGGCATTGCCAACGCGCTGTTGAATCGCCTGGAGAAAAAGCTGATTGCCCGCGGTTGCCCGAAAATTAATATCATGGTTCGCGAAGATAACGACGTGGTGCAGGGCATGTACGAACGTCTTGGTTACGAATATGCGGACGTGCTCAGCCTGGGCAAGCGTTTAATTGAAGATGAAGAATACTGAGTTTATCCCCTCCGATTTTGATGCTCACGGGCGGCTCAGGTTACCGTTTCTGTTCTGGTGCGTTTTATTGCTGCAGGCGCGAACCTGGGTGCTGTTCATCATGGCCGGCGCCTCGCGTCAGCAAGGCGATGCACTGCTCAATCTGTTCTATCCCGACCATGATAATTTCTGGCTAGGATTGTTACCTGGCATACCGGCGGTGCTGGCGTTTATCGTCAGCGGGCAGCGCCAGCGTTTTCCTCGCCTCTGGCCGTTGATGCGCTGGCTGCTGGTGCTTTCTCAGGCTCTGCTGCTTGTCTGGCAGCCGCTGTTATGGATGAGCGGTGAGTCGCCTTCCATGTTGACTATCGGGCTGCTGTTAACTGACCTGTACGCCTTCTGGTGGTTGCTAGCCAGCCGTCGGCTGAAGGCCTGTTTCCAGGAAGCGCAGTTCTAAGGGCACTTTTTGCCGATCCCGCACTCCAACGTGGGTCAAATTAACAAGAAAGGACTGTGTCATGAAATCGCTACGTTTACTTCTTTGCGCCTTACCGTTGGCATTAACCGGCTGTTCCACCATGAGTGCCGTTAACTGGTCTGCGGCCTATCCATGGAACTGGTTTGGTTCTTCCATGGAAGTGACCGAGCAAGGCGTAGGTGGCCTGACGGCGTCAACGCCGCTGAATGAACAGGCTATCAGCGACGCCATCGGCGGGAGCTATCGTCTGCGCAGCGGCATGAAAACCGCCAGCGGCAATATCGTTCGCTACTATGAAGCACTGAAAGGCGACAACGTTGCCATGACGATTAATGGCGATGCCGGAACCGTTAGCCGTGTCGAAGTGCGCGATAGTGAGATTAAAACCGCGAGCGGCGTGCAGGTCGGGACGCCATTTAGCGATCTGTACAGTAAAGCCTTTGGCAACTGTCAGAAAGGAGCGAACGATAATGGCCCGATAGTAGAGTGTAAAGCCGATGGCAGCCAGCACATCAGCTACGCCTTTACTGGCCACTGGAGCGGCCCGGAAGAACTGATGCCGTCAGACGACACGTTGAAAAACTGGAAAGTCAGCAAAATTATCTGGCAACGCTAAATTGATCTGAAGAGACATGGCTCTGCTAAAAAACGGGTACAATAGGGCGATAAAGCCTGAATACGTTGCGTTGCAGAAAGCCAACGTGAAGTATGACGGGTAAAAAAGTCCCACAGCGTTGGGGTTGTATCATTTCAGGAGGAGCGATGTCTCAGGTTCAGAGCGGCATTTTGCCGGAACATTGCCGTGCGGCGATTTGGATTGAAGCCAATGTTAAAGGGGATATCAACGCCCTGCGCACAGCCAGCCGCGTGTTTGTTGATAAATTAGCGCATTTTCAAACGCAATACCCGGATGCCCAACTGGGTGCGGTGGTCGCCTTTGGCCATAACGTCTGGCGTGAGCTGAGCGGCGGCGTCGGTGCCGAAGAGCTGAAAGATTTCCCGGTATATGGCAAAGGCCTGGCACCATCCACGCAGTACGATGTGCTGATTCATATCCTTTCCGCGCGCCATGAGGTGAATTTCTCTGTGGCACAGGCCGCGATGGCCGCTTTCGGCGACCTGCTTGACGTGCAGGAAGAGGTTCACGGTTTCCGCTGGATTGAAGAGCGTGACCTGAGCGGTTTTGTCGACGGTACTGAAAACCCGGCAGGCCTTGAGACCCGCAGCGATGTAGCCATCATTAAAGACGGCGTTGACGCCGGCGGTAGCTACGTGTTTGTGCAACGCTGGGAGCATAACCTCAAGCAGCTGAACCGGATGAGCGTCCCGGATCAGGAAATGATGATTGGCCGCACCAAAGAAGCCAACGAAGAGATTGATGGCGACGAGCGTCCAGTTACCTCGCACCTGAGTCGCGTTGACTTAAAAGAAGACGGCAAAGGGCTGAAGATCGTGCGTCAGAGCCTGCCGTACGGGACCGCCAGCGGCACCCATGGCCTCTATTTCTGCGCTTACTGCGCGCGGATCTATAACATCGAACAGCAGCTGCTGAGCATGTTTGGCGATACTGACGGTAAGCGTGATGCCATGCTGCGCTTTACCAAACCGGTGACCGGTGGTTACTACTTCGCGCCGTCTCTGGATCGTCTGCAGGCGCTGTAATCGTTACGTTACCGATGTCTGAATAAATGAAGCCGATCAAAACGATCGGCTTCATTGCTTCTGGAGATTAACCGGCAGAGAGGGGGCCGCCGGATAAGCGAGATTAGTTAACCTTGAGAGTACCGCCGCGACCAAGGCCGCCTTTCACTTCGCTGGCTTTGTAGTTACGTAATGCGATAACCATGTTGTTATAGGATTCCAGGAAGGCCGCAACGGTCGCTTTACCTTCTGGTGTTCTGGAGATCCCGCCTAAAGCACCGCCCGCCGAGGAGCCAAACCCCGCGAGAGCGGCACCGTAATTGGTGGCCGTGGCGCTTCCCTCTGCTGATGCAATTTGCACCGACGAGCGGATATCGAACAGGCTGAGCGTAACGACGGATGCCTTCATCTGGACACTGCTCGCTACAGTACTGATTATGCTGTTACCGAAGAGGCCGCCAAGGCTTCCAGCCAGGCCGCCAACGGCTGAATTATCAATAACGATGTGCGGCTCCAGGAAGTAATCTGCGGCTACCCTTTGTCCTTTCTGCTGTTTAGAGCCGGCACGATACTCACCTGAATTACGTTGTTTGTCGGTGATGTTTGAGAGGCGAGAATCCGTTTTTTGGTTACCGATAGAGGTGATAACGAAGCAGTTAGACTGTTGTACAGCGATGCGTAACAGAGGTTCAATACTGGTAATTTTGGTGGCGCTACCAAATTGACCAAACCAATCGGCATTACGCCCGTCATCAATAGCCAGAGTGCCCAATGGGGAACTGCAGTGTTCCAGGTTGCTATCGGCGTTGGCGCTTGTTGACCCCGCTGCTGCGCCGGATACACCATATTTCTGATTACCCGTAGTGATATTTGAACAACCCACCAGGCCAGCCAGTGCGGTAATTAAGAATAAAGGTTTAATGTATTTTTCTACCATCATTATTTCCATATATATTTATAAGGGTGATTTGCAGTGTTGTATTAATATGTTCTTATTATTATCGGTGGGTGATACAAGTGGGAATGGTACAGGAAGCGATAAAAATACTTTCGCCGTTCGTTCAGTTCGTATTTTTCATGCTCATTACGTTTTTCATCGCGAGCAATCTTAAGCAATTCTGCCGTTTCGGCACTGCCGTCAACCGACGCCGCCGCAAGCCAGCGTGCAGCCTGGGAGGGATCGCTTCCCATCTCTTCCATGCCGTAGAGATATATCTCGCCTAACGCCTTCTGCGCCTGATGGTGGCCGCCTTCGGCCGCACGGGTCAGGGATTTAATCGCCAGATAACTGTCCTGCCCGACGCCATCACCACGGAAATAACGTAATGCCTGTTGGTAGGACGCCTCTGGGGATTGCTGTTTCTCATCCCGCCCGGTGGTTGCAATAACGGCATTTTTATCCTGAATATGACAAACGCTTCCCTGACAGACTTCAACAGTTGAATTATCTTTTTTTTCACTACTACATGCTGATAAGAAAAGAATAAAAATAATAATTAAGTTTCTAATTTTCATGCATGACACATCCATTGAAGTATCCGGTCGCTTATTTTATTTTGCACGCTATCATGGGCGTCATGGGGTCACAATAAAAGCAGGGTGTTTTCGGATTACATCAAGATAATGGCGTTTTGTTATTTAGGTGGTGTATATATTTGGTCGTTTGTTATTTGAATATAATATTCAAAATGATATTTTTTATAGGAAAGAACGTATTGGCGATACCTGCTCCTGGTCGACGTCGGTATGCCTGGCGGATGCGTTCAGTGGCCAGCAGACCCTGTCTGGTGTGCAATGCCAGGCGCGAACGGCGCTTTCGCGGTCGGCAAAGGCGAGGCCTTATTCCCTTTTCGACTTCCAAATCGCCAAACGGTATATAAAACCGTTACTCCTTTCATACCCGTTATAAATATTATGGCTATAAGAAAGTCATCAAACTGATAAGGGTGCGCAATGGCGGTTAAATCACTGAACAAAGGATATCTGGCACTGGCTGCTTCCATGCTGCTGGTTGCGCAGGCTCAGGCGACAGAACTGCTGAACAGTTCGTACGATGTGTCTCGCGAGCTGTTTGCGGCCCTGAACCCTCCGTTTGAACAGCAGTGGGCGAAAGATAACGGCGGCGATAAGCTGACCATTAAGCAGTCCCACGCTGGCTCTTCCAAACAGGCGCTGGCGATCCTGCAGGGATTAAAAGCCGACGTGGTGACCTATAACCAGGTGACGGACGTGCAGATCCTGCACGACAAAGGCAACCTGATTCCCGCTGACTGGCAAAGCCGCCTGCCGAACAACAGCTCGCCGTTCTACTCCACCATGGCATTCCTGGTGCGTAAGGGGAACCCGAAAGGGATCCACCAGTGGAGTGACCTGGTGCGCCCGGACGTGAAGCTGATTTTCCCGAACCCGAAAACCTCCGGTAACGCGCGCTATACCTATCTGGCCGCGTGGGGGGCTGCGGATAAAGCCGACGGTGGCGATAAAGCCAAAACCGAACAGTTCATGACTCAGTTCCTGAAAAACGTCGAAGTGTTTGATACCGGCGGTCGCGGTGCGACAACGACCTTCGTGGAACGCGGGCTGGGCGATGTGCTGATTACGTTTGAATCGGAAGTGAATAATATCCGTAAACAGTATGAAGATCAGGGCTTTGAAGTGGTAGTGCCGAAGGTCAATATTCTGGCGGAGTTCCCGGTCGCGTGGGTGGATAAAAACGTGAAGGCGAACGGTACCGAGAAGGCGGCGAAAGCCTACCTGAACTGGCTCTACAGCCCGCAGGCCCAGACCATCATTACCGATTACTACTATCGCGTGAACAACCCGAAAGTGATGGACTCTCTGAAGGATAAGTTCCCGCAGACCGAACTGTTCCGTGTTGAAGATCAGTTTGGCTCCTGGCCGCAGGTGATGAAAACGCACTTTGTCAGCGGCGGCGAGCTGGACAAACTGCTGGCGGCGGGGCGTAAGTAATGTTTGCAGTTGCTTCTAAGCGCGTGCTGCCGGGGTTTACCCTTAGCCTCGGTACCAGCCTGCTGTTTGTGTGTTTGATTTTGCTGCTTCCCTTGAGCGCGCTGGTGATGCAGCTGGCGCAGATGACCTGGGGACAGTACTGGGACGTGGTGACCAACCCGCAGGTGGTCGCAGCCTATAAAGTCACGCTGCTGTCAGCGTTTGTGGCGTCCATTTTTAACGGTGTGTTTGGCC
Source organism: Klebsiella sp. R390 (assembly GCF_051131745.1). Classification (NCBI taxonomy): domain Bacteria; kingdom Pseudomonadati; phylum Pseudomonadota; class Gammaproteobacteria; order Enterobacterales; family Enterobacteriaceae; genus Klebsiella; species Klebsiella sp. R390. The sequence continues at coordinate 4,063,348 of NZ_CP180445.1, forward strand.
TGCTGATGGCCTGGATCCTGACCCGTTATCGTTTTCCTGGCCGCACGCTGCTGGATGCGCTAATGGACCTGCCATTCGCGCTGCCGACGGCGGTTGCGGGCCTGACGCTGGCTTCGCTGTTTTCGGTCAATGGTTTTTACGGCGAGTGGCTGGCGAAGTTTGATATCAAAGTGACCTACACCTGGCTCGGTATTGCGGTGGCGATGGCCTTTACCAGCATTCCGTTCGTGGTGCGTACGGTACAGCCGGTACTTGAAGAGCTTGGCCCGGAATACGAAGAAGCGGCGGAAACGCTGGGTGCAACGCGTTTGCAGAGTTTCCGTAAAGTGGTGCTGCCGGAACTCTCACCGGCGCTGCTGGCGGGGATTGCGCTGTCGTTTACCCGCAGCCTTGGCGAGTTTGGCGCGGTTATTTTCATCGCCGGCAATATCGCGTGGAAAACCGAAGTCACCTCGCTGATGATTTTCGTACGTTTACAGGAGTTTGATTACCCGGCAGCGAGCGCCATTGCGTCGGTGATCCTGGCGGCGTCGCTGCTGCTGCTGTTTTCCATCAACACCCTGCAAAGTCGCTTTGGTCGACGTGTGGTAGGTCATTAATGGCGGAAGTGACTCAATTGAAGCGTTATGACGCGCCCCGTATTAACTGGGGTAAATGGTTTCTGATTGGTACCGGGATGCTGGTGTCCGCCTTCATTCTGATTGTGCCGATGGTGTACATCTTTGTTCAGGCTTTCAGCAAAGGGCTGATGCCGGTTCTGCATAACCTGGCCGACCCGGACATGCTCCACGCTATCTGGCTGACGGTGATGATTGCGCTGATTACCGTGCCGGTAAACCTGGTGTTCGGTACGCTGTTGGCGTGGCTGGTGACGCGCTTTACCTTCCCGGGCCGCCAGCTGTTGCTGACGTTGCTGGATATCCCGTTCGCCGTCTCGCCGGTGGTTGCCGGCCTGGTGTACCTGCTGTTTTACGGTTCGAATGGTCCGCTAGGCGGCTGGCTGGATGAGCACAACCTGCAGGTGATGTTTGCCTGGCCTGGCATGGTGCTGGCGACCATTTTCGTTACCTGTCCGTTTGTGGTGCGTGAGCTGGTACCGGTCATGATGAGCCAGGGCAGTAACGAAGATGAAGCAGCGATTTTGCTTGGCGCTTCCGGCTGGCAGATGTTCCGACGGGTTACCCTGCCGAATATCCGCTGGGCGCTGTTATATGGTGTGGTGCTGACGAACGCCCGCGCTATCGGGGAGTTTGGTGCGGTATCGGTCGTATCAGGCTCGATCCGCGGTGAAACCCTGTCCCTGCCGCTGCAAATTGAACTGCTCGAGCAGGATTACAACACCGTAGGTTCCTTTACCGCCGCAGCTTTGCTGACGTTAATGGCTATTTTGACCTTGTTTTTAAAGAGTATGTTGCAATGGCGTCTGGCCAATCAGGAAAAACGCGCGCAACTGGAGGGGAATCATGAGCATTGAGATCGTTAATATTAAGAAATCTTTCGGCCGCACTCAGGTGCTGAACGATATCTCTTTGGATATTCCTTCCGGGCAGATGGTCGCGCTGCTGGGGCCATCCGGTTCCGGGAAAACCACGCTGCTGCGGATTATCGCCGGGCTGGAGAATCAGTCCAGCGGCCATATTCGTTTCCACGGTACCGACGTGAGCCGGGTACACGCCCGTGACCGTAAAGTGGGTTTCGTGTTCCAGCACTACGCGCTGTTCCGTCATATGACGGTGTTCGAAAATATCGCTTTTGGCCTGACGGTGTTGCCGCGTCGTGAACGTCCAAACGCTGCCGGGATCAAACAGAAAGTCACCCGCTTGTTGGAAATGGTGCAGCTGGCCCATCTGGCTGACCGTTATCCAGCCCAGCTTTCCGGCGGGCAGAAGCAGCGTGTGGCCTTAGCGCGCGCGCTGGCTGTTGAGCCACAGATTCTGCTGCTGGATGAGCCTTTCGGCGCGCTGGATGCGCAGGTGCGTAAAGAGCTGCGCCGCTGGCTGCGCCAGCTGCATGAAGAGCTGAAGTTTACCAGCGTGTTTGTGACCCACGACCAGGAAGAGGCGATGGAAGTCGCTGACCGCGTGGTGGTCATGAGCCAGGGCAATATTGAACAAGCCGATGCACCTGAACGAGTCTGGCGCGAGCCGTCCACCCGTTTTGTGCTGGAGTTTATGGGCGAAGTGAACCGCCTGAAAGGCACTATCCGCGGCGGTCAGTTCCATGTGGGTGCCCATCGCTGGCCGTTGGGCTATACGCCAAGCTACCAGGGGCCGGTCGATTTGTTCCTGCGTCCCTGGGAAGTGGATATCAGTCGTCGAACCAGCCTCGATTCCCCGTTGCCAGTGCAGGTACTGGAGGCCAGTCCGAAAGGCCACTACACCCAATTAGTGGTGCAGCCGTTAGGCTGGTACGACGAACCGCTGACCGTGGTACTGCCGGGCGAAGACGCACCTTCTCGCGGCGAACGTCTGTTCGTGGGCTTACAGAATGCACGACTCTATAACGGTAACGAGCGTATCGAAGCGCGTGAGGCGCTTGCTCTGGCGGAATCAGCCTGATAGCTTAATCGCTAGTTTATCGCTGTTCCGACAACGGCAGGGTGTGGTGCCCGGATAAGACGCAGAGCGTCGAACTCCGGAGATAATTGCAGGCCGGGTAAGCACAACGTACCCGGCCTTTTTATTGGGTAAAAACCGTGAATACATTAGAACAAACCATCGGCAATACTCCTCTGGTGAAGTTGCAACGACTGGGGCCGGATAACGGCAGTGAAATCTGGGTCAAACTGGAAGGCAATAATCCGGCAGGCTCCGTCAAGGATCGCGCTGCGCTTTCGATGATTGTTGAAGCGGAAAAACGGGGTGAAATAGCCCCCGGCGACGTCCTGATTGAAGCCACCAGCGGCAACACTGGCATTGCGCTGGCGATGATCGCGGCGCTGAAAGGCTACCAGATGAAGCTTCTGATGCCGGACAACATGAGCCAGGAGCGCCGTGCGGCCATGCGTGCCTACGGTGCAGAGCTGATTCTGGTGACTAAAGAGCAGGGGATGGAAGGCGCACGTGACCTGGCGCTGGAAATGGCACAGCGTGGCGAAGGTAAATTGCTGGATCAGTTTAACAACCCAGACAACCCTTATGCCCATTACACCACCACCGGGCCGGAAATCTGGCAGCAAACTCACGGACGTATAACCCATTTTGTTTCCAGCATGGGCACCACCGGGACCATTACCGGCGTGTCTCGCTTTCTGCGCGAGCAGAATAAGCCGGTGAGCATCGTGGGGCTGCAACCGGAAGAGGGCAGCAGTATTCCGGGGATCCGCCGCTGGCCGGCAGAATATATGCCGGGAATTTTTAATGCGTCGCTGGTCGATGCTGTGCTCGATATTCACCAGCAGGAGGCAGAAAGCACCATGCGCATGCTGGCGGTGCGGGAAGGTATTTTTTGCGGCGTCAGCTCCGGCGGCGCGGTAGCCGGTGCATTACGTATCGCGCGTGAAAACCCCGGTGCGGTGGTGGTGGCGATCGTCTGCGATCGTGGCGATCGCTATTTGTCCACCGGTGTTTTCGGCGAAGAGCACTTCAGCCAGGGCGCGGGCATTTAACTGACCGGCGCGTCCAGCAGGTCGGTACCGTAGGAGTTATCGACGGTGCACAGCCAGCGCTCTCCCTCCTGGCGAAAAACATAGGTTGCGCGCCGCGTAACCTGTGTAGTTCCTCCTTCCGCAGTCGGGATATCCAGCCGGGTTTCCATTATCACCAGCGCATTATCGCCCCCTTCCAGAATCTCCATTCTGCCCTGCGTTACGATCAGACGGTGCTCAAAATAGTCGGCAATCGCGATAAAGGCTTTGCGGATATTCTCCTTGCCCTTGACCACCATGCCCGGTTTGACCACCAGCAGGGCATCTTCGGCGTAGTACTCCATGAGCGTGGCGTAGTCTTCCTGCGATATTGCGCGATCGCAGGCTTCAATGGTGGCTTTTAGCTGTGGATTGACCATGTGTTGTCTCCGGGGAAGGGGATGGCGTGTGGCAGACCAGCGTATCTGCTTCGATATTACCTGGGTCAGGGGCGGAGCACGAGGCGTAAATCATTGGCTAGCTGGTGAATCTGATTATCACTCAGGGCGCCGAGCGACAGCCGTAGCCCGTGGGATGGGGCATGAACACCGAAAATTTCACCTTCACGAACCAGCCAGCCGGCACGCGCTAAACGCAGGGCGATCGGTTGAGCGGGTTGGCTTAATGGCAGCCAGAAGTTGAGACCGTCTCCAGCAGGAAGCGGATCAAAACTGTGGGACACCAGGGCTGCCGTCAGCTTTGCATTTTGCTGACGGTAATGGCGCCGGATCTGGTCCAGTGAATCAATAAAGACACTATCGCTCAGGCAGGCGAAAGCCAGATCCTGCAGCAGATGGCTGACCCACTGGCTGCCGGCATTGAGCCGCAGGCGCAACGCCGCCGAGGTGGTGCTATCGCTGGCGACAAACGCCAGCCGCAGGTCCGGTCCGAGGGTTTTGGACATTGAGCGCACCAGCGCCCAGCGTTGCGTGGTTGCCGGGAGTGGCGAGTGCCAGGGCGCTGACGATAGTAGCGCGAAGTGGTCATCGATAATCACCAGCACCTGCGGATAGCGGGCCAGCACCGCCTGAATAGCGGTGGCACGGGCCTCGCTGAGGCTGTAGCCGGTAGGATTATGTGCGCGGGGGGTGACAATGACCGCACGAGCGCCGTTGCGTAGGGCAATGTCCAGCGCGTCAGGCTGCATTCCTTGCTCATCGACCGTCACCGGACAGGCGTTAAAGCCGGTGTAACGCAGCATGTTGATGCTGCTGAGGAAGCAAGGGTCTTCGACGACCACGCCATCGCCGGGAAGCAGCAGGGCGCAGAGCAGGCGCTCCAGCGCGTCAATGGCGCCGCTGGTCAGGTTAATCTCGGCATCTCTTTGCAAATCATCGTGCATCCAGCGCTGCGCCCAGCGTCGCAGCTCAGGCTTGACGGCGTCGTCGCCATAGAGATGCGGAGTCAGGGGGAGCTGGCTTAGATAGCGAGTGAGGTCGGGCAGAAGGCGTGGGTCCGGATTGCCGCTGGAGATATCGTTAAGCGGGGTGGCAGGATCTCGGCCTTCCAGCGCCAGCGGCGTGGTCAGCCCTTTGATAACCGTTCCGTTGCGGCCCAGGCTACTTGCCAGACCGGTGCTCACCAGTCGTTTGTAGGCAGCAGCCACGGTATTACGGTTGACCGTCAGGTCCGCCGCCAGCTCTCGTACCGGAGGCAAAGAGGCTCCGGGTTTCAATATTCCGCTCTGGACCAGATGGCGGATGTTATCAAAAATCTCACTGGCGGTTTTTCCAACGATCATCATTGACCTATGACAAAATGGATTTTAGCATAGGACGAATGATAATCAGGGTGTGACCCGCTGTCCAGCGGGGGGAGAAGGGATGGGCCAGCAAGACGAAATACAATCGGTGCTCTTCAATGACAAGAGCCGGGCGCTACAGGTCGATATCGTCGCCGTGCAGTCGCAGGTGGTGTATGGCAGCGTCGGCAACAGCATTGCGGTACCGGCCATTAAACAGCATGGGCTGCGGGTTATGGCGGTGCCGACCGTGTTATTCAGCAATACCCCGCACTACGATACCTTTTACGGCGGGGTGATCCCGGAAGCGTGGTTTGTGGGCTATCTGCAGGCCCTCGAGGAGCGCGATGCGCTGCGTGAGTTGCGGGCAGTGACCACGGGTTATATGGGCAGCGCGGTGCAGATTGAACGCCTGGCGCAGTGGTTAAACCGCATCCGCGAATCTCATCCCCATCTGTGTATTCTTGTGGATCCGGTAATTGGCGATGTGGATAGCGGCATCTACGTGAAGGCCGAAATTCCGGATGCCTATCGCCGCCATCTGCTGCCGTTGGCCGAGGGTATTACGCCAAACCTGTTCGAACTGGAAACGCTGAGCGGGATGCCCTGCCATAATCAGCAAGAGGCGGTGATTGCCGCGCGTAGTTTGCTATCCGATACCTTGAAGTGGGTGGTGATTACCAGCGCGCCGGGCGTAGACAATGCGACGATTAACCTGCTGGTGGTCACGGCAGATTCTGTTGAGGTGGTGGTCCATCCGCGGGTCGAAACGGAACTTAAGGGAACCGGCGATCTGTTCTGTGCCGAGCTGATTAGCGGGCTGGTTTCGGGTCTGGCGCTGGGAGAGGCGACGCATGCTGCGGCGCAACGCGTTCTGGCGGTGATGACCTGGACTGAGCAACACGGCTGTGATGAGCTGATTCTGCCGCCGCTTGAGTGAGGCCGCGATGATAAAAAAATGGCGCCGGAAGGCGCCATTTTTTCTGCGGCAAGAATTACTTCTTGATGCGAATGACCGGGGTTTCACCCACGGTTACGCTACCGGACAGTTTGATCAGCTCTTTGATCTCGTCCATGTTGGAGATAACAACCGGAGTCAGGGTAGACTTGGCTTTCTCTTCCAGCAGCGGCAGATCGAATTCAATGACCGGGTCGCCGACTTTCACGCGCTGACCTTCTTCGGCAATGCGTTTGAAGCCTTCGCCTTTCAGCTCAACGGTATCAATACCGAAGTGAACGAAAAGTTCGATACCACTATCAGATTCAATAGAGAATGCATGGTTGGTTTCAAAGATTTTACCGATGGTACCATCTACCGGCGCTACCATTTTGTTGCCGGTAGGTTTGATAGCAATGCCATCACCCACAATTTTTTCCGCAAAAACTACATCCGGCACGTCTTCGATGTTGACGATCTCGCCAGAGAGCGGAGCAACAATCTCAATAGTTCCGGAGTCTTTTTTGTCATCAGAAACCAGAGATTTCAATTTATCGAACAAACCCATGATCTTCTCCTAAGCAGTAATTTGGGCCGCGCATCTCGTTGATTAGCAGATTGTTTTTTCTTCAATGAACTTGTTAACCAGCGTCATTAACTCGTCCGTTGTCGGTTGAGCAAGAGCCTGCTCTGCTAATACTTTCGCATCTTCGAAGTTCGTGTTACGAATAATCTTCTTGATACGCGGGATGGAAATGGCGCTCATAGAGAATTCGTCCAGCCCCATACCCAGCAACAGAAGTGTAGCACGTTCATCGCCCGCAAGCTCACCACACATGCCAGTCCATTTACCTTCAGCGTGAGAAGCATCAATAACTTGCTTAATCAACGTCAGGACAGATGGCGACATTGGCTGGTAAAGATGTGAAATCATATCATTACCACGGTCAACTGCCAGAGTATATTGCGTTAAATCATTGGTTCCGATACTAAAGAAATCGACTTCTTTTGCTAAATGACGAGCAATCGTTGCCGCGGCTGGTGTTTCAACCATCACGCCGACTTCGATAGTTTCGTCGAATGCTTTGCCTTCGTCACGCAGTTCCTGCTTGTAGATCTCAATCTCTTTCTTCAGTGCACGCACTTCTTCAACAGAGATGATCATCGGGAACATGATGCGAAGTTTACCGAAAGCCGAGGCACGCAGGATGGCGCGAACCTGGTCACGCAGGATCTCTTTACGATCCATCGCGATACGCACGGCACGCCAGCCGAGGAACGGGTTCTCTTCTTTCGGGAAGTTCATGTACGGCAGCTCTTTGTCGCCGCCGATGTCCATGGTACGCACGATAACGGCCTGAGAGCCGCAGGCTTCAGCAACCGCTTTGTAGGCAGCGAACTGTTCTTCTTCAGTTGGCAGCGCGTCACGGTCCATGAACAGGAATTCTGTACGATACAGGCCTACGCCTTCTGCGCCGTTGCGCTCTGCGCCATCGACGTCACGTACGGTACCAATGTTGGCACAGACTTCAACCTGATGTCCGTCCAGCGTAATTGCCGGCAGATCTTTCAGCTTCGCCAGCTCCGCTTTTTCTTCTGCGACCTGGGCCTGCAGATTGCGCAGCTCTTCGATTTGTTCGTTGGTCGGGTTAACCAGAACCTGGTTATTTACCGCGTCGAGGACCAGATAATCGCCGTTTTTCACCTGCGTAGTGACGCTACCGGTGCCCACGATGGCTGGCAGTTCAAGAGAACGCGCCATGATAGAGGTGTGGGAAGTACGGCCACCAGCGTCGGTGATGAAACCCAGCACCTTGTTCAGGTTCAGCTGTGCGGTTTCCGACGGGGTGAGATCGGCTGCAACCAGAATGACTTCGTCCTGGATTGCGCTCAGATCGATGATTGCCAGACCGAGGATATTGCGCAGCAGACGCTTACCGATATCACGTACGTCAGCGGCACGTTCTTTCAGGTATTCATCGTCCAGCTCTTCCAGCGCAGTGGCCTGACCTTCGATAATTTCATTGGCTGCCGCGTCGGCAGTCATGTGCTTATCTTTAATCAGGGCTATGATTTCCTGCTCAAGCTCCTCATCTTCCAGCAGCATGATGTGCCCTTCGAAGATGGCTTCTTTTTCTTCACCGAAAGTTTCACCAGCTTTGGTTTTGATGACCTCCAGCTGGGCGGAGGCCTTGGTGCGGCCGCTCAGGAAACGTTCGACTTCCTGGTCAACCTTATCGGCAGAAATTTTCTTCCGGTCGATGACAATTTCGTCTTCTTTCAGCAGGAGAGCCTTACCGAAAGCGATACCCGGGGATGCTAAAATGCCTGAAATCATAACCCTACCTTACTTGTGACTGATATTAAAAAGAACCCGTGAACTTATTCGAGTTCAGCCATCAGTTTTACCAGATGCTCAACTGCTTTTTGCTCATCTTCGCCTTCAGCGGAGATGGTTACAACGGTACCCTGAGTCAGGCCCAGAGTTTGCAGTTTGAACAAGCTTTTGGCGCTGGCGCTTTTGCCGTTGGAGGTCACAGTGATCTCAGAAGTGAAGCCTTTCGCTTCTTTAACAAACTGAGCAGCAGGGCGGGTGTGCAGACCGTTCGGAGCGGTAATGGTAACTTCTTGCTGGAACATTATATTTCCCCAACTTATAGGTTTAGTGTTGTGGACCTAAAGTCTAGCCTAACGGCGAGGCTTTAGCCTGTATTGTTAGCGCCGGCATTACGTGTCTGGCTAAGGTGTCAACAGCGTGTTCGCTGTGAGGACCATCTGGCCGTTGACGTCTGGCACGTCATTAAACATTATGCAGCGAAAGGAAGACTTGAACCAAATCATAAAATCGATTCAGCACGTGGAAATCCGATTTTGAATAATTTCGCGCATCAAAATAAATGTGTTGGTTAAATACCAGACCCTACGCGGTGAATCAATGCCAGGAGGGGTAAAACTTTGACGTATGCCACAAAAAAGCACCTAAAAAGGTGCTTTTTTACACGATGCTAGCCGGATGGCATCACTGTTGCAGTTCTTTCTCAGTGAAGAGATCGGCAAACAGTGCTGTGCTTAAATAACGCTCACCTGAAGACGGTAGGATAACCACAATATTCTTATTGGTAAAGGCTTCATCTTCCTGCAGTTTGAGTGCCGCGGCGACAGCCGCACCGGAAGAGATACCGGCCAGAATGCCTTCTTCATCCATCAGACGACGGGCGGTGGAGATGGCTTCTTCGTTAGTGATACCCACGACTTTATCGATCAGTTTCAGATCAAGGTTACCCGGGATAAAGCCGGCACCGATACCCTGAATTTTGTGCGGGCCTGGCTTCAGCTCAACGCCAGCCAGCGCCTGAGCGATAACCGGGGAGTCGGTTGGTTCCACCGCAACGGAGAACAGATCTTTTTTGCCCTTGGTCCCTTTAATGTAGCGGCTCACGCCGGTCAGCGTACCACCGGTACCGACGCCCGCGATGAACACATCAACCTGACCGTCGGTATCTTCCCAGATCTCCGGACCGGTGGTTTTTTCGTGAATTTCCGGGTTTGCCGGGTTGCTGAATTGCTGCAGCAGCAGATATTTTTGCGGATCGCTGGCAACAATCTCTTCGGCTTTCTGGATCGCGCCTTTCATGCCTTTCGCGCCTTCGGTCAGCACCAGGTTTGCTCCCAGCGCTTTCAGCAGTTTGCGACGTTCAATACTCATGGTTTCCGGCATGGTCAGCGTCAGCTTATAGCCGCGCGCTGCCGCAACATAGGCCAGAGCAATCCCGGTGTTGCCGCTTGTCGGCTCGACTAACTCGACACCGGCTTTCAGCACACCGCGTTTTTCGGCATCCCAAATCATATTGGCACCGATTCGGCATTTCACGCTAAAGCTCGGGTTGCGAGACTCGACTTTCGCCAGGATGCGTCCGTTACCGATTCGGTTCAGTCGTACTAACGGCGTGTGGCCGATAGTCAGGGAGTTGTCTTCAAAAATCTTACTCATGGCCCGTCCTTAACTGTATGAAATTTGGGAGTACGGCTCCAGCATACCCGCTTAAGGAATATGCGGAAGTAAGGAAATAGCATATCTATATTCGGAAGGGAAATAATGATGAGCCAGAAGGAATAAGGCCGGTATATAGCCGTTCTGCTTCAGGCCATCGTACGATTGGCCTGAAGCAGCTGTTGACAGGGGGAGGGGGGTTATTTCCACATCGCGTGTTTATCACGATAGCAGTCGACCCACATGGCCGTGGCCCCGCAAATAGCGACCGGCAGAATCACCAGGTTCAGAACGGGGATCATCGTAAACAAGCTGGTCAGGGCGCCAAACTGCATGTTCGTCACCTTACGGGTACGCAGCGCCTCGCGCATGGTTTTAAAGGGCACTTTATGGTTATCAAACGGATAGTCACAGTACTGGATGGCCAGCATCCACGCGCTAAACAGGAACCACAGTACCGGGGCCACGGTCTGGCCAATGCCCGGGATGAAATAGAGGATCAGCAATACAATCGCCCGTGGCAGGTACCAGGAAAGCTTCTGCCATTCACGCTTCATAATGCGCGGCACGTCTTTCATGATGCCGAAAACGCCGACGTCTGGCGGAGTAGCGCCGGTCAGGCGGGCTTCCAGCTGTTCGGCGAGCAGCCCGCTAAACGGGGCGGCAATCCAGTTTGCAATCGTTGAGAAAAAGTAACCGAACACCAGCAGGATCGAGATAACCACGATAGGCCACAGCAGGTAGTTTAGCCACTGTAACCAGTCGGGCACGTGACCCATCAAGGATGGGATCCAGCTATCGAGGCGTGTAAACAGCCACCAGAATGCGCCGCCCATCAGGATAATATTGACTAATAAAGGCAGAAAGACGAAACGACGAATGCCGGGCAGACCGATCAGTTTCCAGCCCTGTGAAAAATAGTAGACGCCACTACGCGGGGTAGATGCGGATGTTGAAACCATGGTCAGGCAATGCTCCTGTTTTGACATTCAGACTGAATGCCCGCTTATTTTATCGGGTTGCCAGACAATAACCAGTTAGGAAATGTTCGAAAAAACAGCAAAAAGCACGATTTAGTTCATCTTTATGTAGTGAAAGCGGCAGACGCACTTGCACTCGACGTAATCGACAAATACTCTTAGTAAGTAAATGTTTGCCGTGGTGGCAAGGTGTTAGAACAACAGAGAATATAATGATGCAGGATTTGCGTCTGATATTAATCATTGTTGGCGCGATCGCCATACTCGCTTTACTGGTACACGGTTTCTGGACCAGCCGTAAAGAACGTTCCTCGATGTTTCGCGATCGCCCACTGAAACGCATGAAGTCTCGCGATGACGAAGAGTCTGAGAGCGATGACGTTGATGACGATGTTGAAGGCGTGGGTGAAGTTCGCGTTCACCGGGTTAATCACGCCCCTAATGGCATGCACGGTGAGCAAGAAGCTCCTCGTCAGGCGCCGCCGCAGCACCAATATCAGCCTCCGTATGAGCGTCAGGTTCAGCAACCTGTGCGCCAGGAAGAGCCGGTACGCCAGCAGCCTGTTCAACATCAGGTTCCACAACCTCAGGTGACGCAGCAACCACAGCCTGCCGTGCAGCAGCCTGTACCACCGCAATATCAGCCACCGCCTCAGCAGCCTGCGGCGCAGCAGAACACGCCGCCGCATCAGCCGGCACCTGTTCAGCCAACGCAGCCTGTCGCGCCGCCGCAACCGGTCGCCGCGCAGCCTCAGCCAGCGCCAGAACCTCAGGCCGCTGAACCTGCGCCTCAGCCGAAAGAGCGTAAAGAAACGGTCATCGTGATGAACGTCTCTGCGCACCAGGGTACGCAGATCAACGGCGAAGTGCTGATCAACAGCATCCAGCAGGCGGGCTTTAAATTTGGTGATATGAATATTTTCCATCGTCACCTTAGCCCGGACGGTAGTGGTCAGGTGCTGTTCAGCCTGGCAAATATGGTTAAACCGGGTACATTCAATCCGGATGGCATGGCGGACATGACCACGCCTGGCGTGACCATCTTTATGCAGGTCCCATCGTTTGGTGATGAACTGCAAAACTTTAAACTGATGCTGCAATCCGCACAGTACATTGCTGACGAAGTCGGTGGTGTCGTGCTGGACGATCAGCGTCGGATGATGACTCCGCAAAAGCTGCGCGAATATCAAGACCGTATTCGTGAAGTGAAAGAGGCCAACGCCTGATTTTTCCTCCCGGCGTTTCGTCTTCCAATCCAGAACCCCCGCCTGCCGGGGGTTTTTTATCATTGATGGTGCGATATGGAACCGATCGAACAAAAACTGACTGAACTGCGAGCCACGCTTCGCCATCATGAATATCTGTACCATGTTATGGATACCCCGGAGATTCCCGATGCGGAATATGACCGGTTGATGCGCGAACTGCGTGAGCTGGAAACCCGCCATCCAGAACTGATTACCTCTGATTCACCCACCCAACGCGTCGGGGCGACTCCGCTGGCCTCATTCAGCCAGATTCGCCATGACGTACCGATGTTGTCGCTGGATAACGTCTTTGATGAAGAGAGCTTCCTGGCCTTCAACAAGCGCGTTCAGGACCGTCTGAAGAGCAGCGATGACCTGGTCTATTGCTGCGAGCTGAAGCTGGATGGGTTGGCGGTCAGTATTCTGTATGAAAACGGCGTATTGATTCAGGCCGCAACGCGCGGCGACGGGACCACCGGCGAGGATATTACCTCCAATGTGCGAACGATTCGCGCCATCCCGCTTAAGCTGCGCGGCGACAACATTCCGGCGCGTCTGGAAGTACGCGGTGAAGTGTTTTTGCCGCAGGCCGGCTTTGAAAAAATCAACGACGAAGCCCGCCGCACTGGCGGAAAAGTGTTTGCCAACCCGCGTAACGCAGCGGCAGGGTCCCTGCGCCAGCTTGATCCGCGTATTACGGCGAAGCGACCACTTACTTTCTTCTGCTACGGCGTGGGCGTGCTGGAGGGCGGAGTACTACCGGACAGTCATTCCGGCCGTCTGCAGCAGTTTAAGGCGTGGGGATTGCCAGTAAGCGACCGGGTGAAATTGTGTCACACCCCAGAGGAAGTACTTACTTACTATCGTAATGTTGAGCAAGACCGCCCGCATTTAGGCTTTGATATTGATGGCGTGGTGATCAAAGTAGACTCCCTGGCGTTACAGGAGCAGCTGGGATTTGTTGCCCGGGCACCGCGCTGGGCCGTGGCTTTTAAGTTCCCGGCACAAGAGCAGATGACCTTCGTGCGTGACGTGGAGTTCCAGGTCGGGCGCACCGGCGCGATTACGCCGGTAGCGCGGCTGGAGCCGGTACATGTGGCAGGCGTTCTGGTGAGCAATGCCACCTTGCATAACGCCGATGAAATTGCCCGTCTGGGTCTGCGCATTGGCGATAAAGTGGTGATTCGTCGTGCTGGCGACGTGATCCCGCAGGTGGTGAACGTTGTGCTGTCTGAACGCCCGGACGATACGCGTGAAATCGAATTCCCGACCCATTGCCCGGTCTGTAACTCGGACGTTGAGCGCGTGGAAGGCGAAGCGGTTACGCGTTGTACCGGCGGGCTAATCTGCGGTGCGCAGCGTAAAGAGGCCTTAAAACATTTCGTCTCCCGTCGGGCATTAGATGTGGAAGGGATGGGGGACAAAATCATCGACCAGCTGGTGGAGAAAGAGTATGTCCATACGCCGGCAGACCTGTTCCGCTTAAGCGCTGGTAAGCTGACAGGCCTGGATCGAATGGGACCGAAATCCGCGCAAAACGTGGTGAATGCGCTGGAAAAATCCAAACAGACTACTTTTGCTCGCTTCCTGTATGCACTGGGCATTCGTGAAGTCGGTGAAGCCACGGCAGCGGGGCTGGCGGCCTATTTTGGAACCATCGAAGCGCTGGAGCAGGCTTCCATTGACGAGCTGCAAAAAGTTCAGGATGTTGGGATCGTCGTCGCCACGCACGTCTTTAACTTCTTCGCAGAAGAGAGCAACCGCGATGTGATTGCTCAGCTGCGGGCCGAAGGCGTCACCTGGCCTGCGCCGGTGGTGGTGAATGCTGAGGAAATCGATAGTCCGTTTGCCGGTAAAACGGTGGTTCTGACCGGCAGCCTGAGTCAGCTGTCGCGTGATGATGCGAAGGCTCGATTGGTTGCGTTGGGGGCGAAAGTAGCCGGCAGCGTATCGAAAAAAACCGATCTGGTGATCGCCGGTGAAGCCGCGGGTTCTAAGCTGGCTAAAGCACAAGAGCTTGGCATCGAGGTGATCGACGAAGCCGAAATGCTGCGTCTGCTGGGGGAATAACATGGATAAAGCGCAGCTCATCGAGATCGCCAATACGGAAATGCCGTTTGGCAAATATAAAGGTCGTCGCCTGATTGACGTGCCGGAAGAGTATTTGCTGTGGTTTGCCCGTAAGGATCAGTTTCCTGCCGGGCATCTTGGCGAGCTAATGGCGTTAACCCTGTTGATTAAAACCGAAGGGCTGACCCAGTTGGTTCAGCCCTTGAAGCAGCCGCGTTAAGCTTCAGAGGCGCGGGCTTTTTCCTGCGCCTGTAAGGCTTCTGCCTGTCGTTTATAGCGTCGTGCCAGCACGGCGCAGACCATCAGCTGAATCTGATGGAAAATCATCAGCGGCAGCACCATGATCCCCAGAATTGACGTCGGGAAGAGAATATTGGCCATCGGTATGCCGTTTGCCAGGCTCTTTTTCGACCCGCAGAAAACAATCGTGATTTCATCGGCCTTGTTAAAGCCACAACGGCGGGCGACGAAAATGTTGATCGCAATGACGATAGCCAGCAGTACCAGGCTGACGACGACGATGAACAGCAGCGAACCAATCCCCACTTTATGCCAGATCCCGTTAACCACCGCTTCGCTAAACGCCGAGTAGACCACCAGCAGAATCGAGGTCTGGTCAGTTTTTGAGATCCACTTTTTATGCCGTGCCACCCAATCGCCAATCCACGGACGAGACAGGTGACCAAGCACAAACGGCAGCAGCAACTGCAGCATAATTTTCCCGACCTGCTCTACGCTCCCTCCTGCACCGTGCAGGTTCATCAACAACCCGACCAGCAACGGCGACACAAAGATCCCCAGCAGGCTCGATGCCGACGCCGAACAGACGGCCGCTGCGACGTTACCACCGGCCAGTGAGGTAAAAGCAATCGCCGACTGGACGGTGGCGGGCAGGATGCACAGATAAATAAAGCCGGTATACAGAGCCGGGTCGACGTTAATTGGTGCCCACCAGGCGAACAGGACCCCTAAAACCGGGAAGACCACAAAGGTGCTGCACATAACCCACAGGTGTAAACGCCAATGACTTCCCCCGGCGACGATCGCCTCGCGGGAGAGTTTGGCACCGTGCATGAAAAACAGCAGCGCGATGGCGGCGGTGGTCAGATACTCAAAGAAGGGGACAAAGTTGCCGCGGGCCGGGAAAAAAGAGGCCAGCAGCACAACGGTCACGAGGGTAAGGGTAAATGGATCAAGAATGCGGAAAAGTTTCATAAACGCTCCTGAAAATCGATGTTGCTATTGTGCTTTTTCTATTTTGAGAAATAAAATTGATTTATTGCATCTATTCATGAATAAAAAAGATGAATTACTCACTACGTCAGTTAAAGGTCTTCGTCACCGTTGCGCGGGTAAAGAGTTTCAGCCGGGCAGGGGAGATTATCGGTCTCAGCCAGTCTGCGGTCAGCCATAGTGTCAAAGAGCTGGAACACCAGACCGGCGTGCGCTTGCTTGACCGCACCACCCGGGAGGTGGCGCTGACGGAAGCCGGGCAGCAGCTGGCCGGTCGGCTTGAACGTCTGCTGGATGAGCTAAACAGTACGCTGCGTGATGCCGGGCGGGTAGGGCAACAGCTTTCGGGAACCGTCCGCGTTGCCGCCAGCCAGACGATTTCAGCGCACCTGATCCCGCAATGTATCGCACACAGCAATCAGCGTTACCCGGAGATAAGTTTTGTTCTCCACGATCGCCCTCAGCAGTGGGTTCTGGAGAGCATTCGCCAGGGCGATGTTGATTTCGGTATCGTTATCGATCCCGGCGCCGCAACCGATTTGCAGTGCGAAACGGTGCTGGCCGAACCCTTTTTACTGCTCTGTCGCCAGGATCATCCTTTCGCTTCCATGACGTCGGTGAGCTGGCAGGATCTTCAGGGGCAGCGCCTGGTATTGCAGGATTATGCTTCCGGCAGTCGTCCATTGATTGATGCGGCGTTACAGCATTTTTCGATCGAGGCGACCATTGTGCAGGAGATTGGTCATCCCGCGACCCTGTTTCCGATGGTGGAGTCCGGGATTGGCATCAGTATTCTGCCCGCGCTGGCATTGCCGCTTCCGCAAGGCAGTCAGCTAGTGGTGAAGCGATTGACGCCGATTGTGGAGCGACAGCTGATGCTGGCGCAGCGTAAGAACCGGTCGCTGTCGACCGCCGCGCAGGCGCTGTGGGAAGTGGTGCGTGAAGAGGGGCAAAATCTGACGTCAGCCCGTATGCAGGACCCGCTGTATCAACGATAAGTTGGTTAAGTCGACAGGATTGTTTCAGGAGGTGGTGGGTCGTGCAGGATGACTCGCTTTGCTCGCCCTTCGGGCCGTCGCCGCGAGCGGCTCCGTTGTCTCA
Source organism: Klebsiella sp. R390 (assembly GCF_051131745.1). Taxonomy (NCBI): domain Bacteria; kingdom Pseudomonadati; phylum Pseudomonadota; class Gammaproteobacteria; order Enterobacterales; family Enterobacteriaceae; genus Klebsiella; species Klebsiella sp. R390. Next base: position 4,080,273 of record NZ_CP180445.1, read on the forward strand.
CTTCGTTCGACTCGAACCTGCATCAGGTTCTCATCCTACACGAATTGCGCATAGCAAAAAGGCGCCTTTAGGGCGCCTTTCTACATTGGTGGGTCGTGCAGGATTCGAACCTGCGACCAATTGATTAAAAGTCAACTGCTCTACCAACTGAGCTAACGACCCGAAGTGGTGGGTGATGACGGGATCGAACCGCCGACCCCCTCCTTGTAAGGGAGGTGCTCTCCCAGCTGAGCTAATCACCCACTTCGGTACTTCATATTTTAACAAGAAATCCAGCTGGCGAGAAAGTGGTGGGTGATGACGGGATCGAACCGCCGACCCCCTCCTTGTAAGGGAGGTGCTCTCCCAGCTGAGCTAATCACCCACTTCTCAATTTCTTGTTACACGGCGGAGACTACCTAAGTAGTGGTGGGTGATGACGGGTTCGAACCGCCGACCCCCTCCTTGTAAGGGAGGTGCTCTCCCAGCTGAGCTAATCACCCCCGCTGTGTGGAGTCGCATTATAGGGAGAGTTGAAAATGAGTCAACGCCTTTTCTAAATAATTTGTTTGTTCGTCGTAAAATTAGCCAATGCGATCGTTAAAGCGGCTGTGGCGCATGATTTATAAACAAAAATAGCAAAGCGTGACGTTCAGACCTGAACAACATTGAGGAATCAGCCCACAGTGTTAGAATAATCACCCATAAATACCCACGGACTCTGCCGGTTGTCGGCATCTTTATAAACGTAAGGCCAATTCATGAAAATCAAAACTCGCTTCGCGCCCAGCCCGACAGGCTATCTGCACGTTGGCGGCGCGCGTACTGCTCTCTATTCCTGGCTTTTTGCTCGTCATAACGGCGGTGAGTTTGTACTGCGTATTGAAGACACCGATCTTGAGCGCTCAACGCCGGAAGCAATTGAAGCCATCATGGATGGGATGAACTGGCTGAACCTGGAATGGGACGAAGGTCCGTACTTCCAGACAAAACGTTTTGACCGCTACAACAGCGTTATTGATGAGATGCTGGAAGCGGGAACGGCGTATAAATGCTATTGCTCCAAAGAGCGTCTGGATGCGCTGCGTGAAGAGCAGATGGAGAAGGGCGAAAAGCCGCGTTATGACGGACGCTGCCGCCACGGCCACGAACATCATGCTGATAACGAGCCTTGCGTGGTGCGTTTCGCTAACCCGCAGGACGGTTCGGTCATTTTTGATGACCAGATCCGTGGGCCAATCGAGTTTAGCAACCAGGAACTGGACGATCTGATCATTCGCCGTACTGATGGTTCCCCGACCTACAACTTCTGCGTGGTGGTAGATGACTGGGATATGGAGATCACCCACGTGATCCGTGGCGAAGACCATATCAACAACACCCCGCGTCAGATCAACATCCTGAAAGCGCTGAATGCACCTGTCCCGGTGTATGCCCACGTTTCGATGATCAATGGCGATGATGGTAAAAAACTCTCCAAACGCCATGGTGCGGTCAGCGTCATGCAGTATCGTGATGATGGCTATCTGCCGGAAGCGCTGCTGAACTACCTCGTGCGTCTGGGCTGGTCCAGCGGCGATCAGGAGATCTTCAGCCGTGAAGAGATGATCAAGCTGTTCTCGCTGGGTGCGGTAAGCAAATCTGCCAGCGCGTTCAACACCGACAAACTGCTGTGGCTGAACCATCACTACATCAACTCGATGGCGCCGGAATATGTGGCGACCTACCTGCAGTGGCACATTGAGCAAGCAAATATCGATACCCGCAACGGTCCGCAGTTGTCTGAGCTGGTTACCCTGCTAGGCGAACGTTGCAAAACGCTGAAAGAGATGGCCGCAAGCTGCCGTTACTTCTATGAAGAGTTTGACGAGTTTGATGCTGACGCCGCGAAGAAACACCTGCGCCCGGTTGCACGTCAGCCGCTGGAAGTGGTGCGTGATAAACTTTCCGCTCTCAGCGACTGGACGGCAGAAAACGTCCACCACGCCATTCAGGCGACGGCAGATGAGCTGGAAGTGGGAATGGGTAAAGTCGGGATGCCGCTGCGTGTAGCGGTAACGGGCGCTGGCCAGTCACCGGCTCTTGATGTGACGGTTCATGCGATCGGTAAAACCCGTAGCGTAGAACGTATTAACAGAGCGCTGGCATTTATTACAGAACGCGAAAACCAGTAATTCTGATTGCGGGCTTAACAAAACGGCGGGTTATCTCCTGCCGTTTTTTTGCTTATTTCTGGCTGACAATGCCCAGACGTGACAAAAAGCCGCTGATCCCTTCGCGGGCAAGTAGATCCCGTAGGTGCTGCTGTTCTTTGGTCGTCATCAGATGTAGCGTTTCGGTGATCTGCCGCCAGATGGCATCGGTTTCGCTTACGACATAATGACTGGAGGGTTCTGCCAACTGATAGTCAGTAAGCAGATGCCGCAGTGCGGGTATGTTGGCCAGAAAATCGAGGACGGGCTTATCAATCACGATCAGACGCGCGCGACCACCTTTCACACCGGGAATAGCTTCCGTGCGCCAGTGTTGTTCCCTGACCCAACGATTAATCGTCTGTCTGGCAAGGCCAAGACAATCCGCCAGCTCTGCTGGGGTCATTTTATCTTTTAGTTTCATCATGATGTTACTGGTCACGAATATCCAGACGCTGGAGTAGCCCGGTGATGCCTTCGCGCAAAAGTAATGACATCAGCTGTTTTTGTTCACCAGGGGTCATTTCTTTACTGAGCGTCAGGAGCAAAGGTTCAAGGTCACTTTCGACTGTAGGATAAGAAGGGGCTGGCTCTACCACGCGTTGGGCGCTGCGTATAAATGCTTTTACTTGCTCATTTACGTGCACGAGTCGTGCCTTTCCGCCTTGTACTCCAGGCCGGGGGGAGGTTTGCCACCCCTCTTTACGTACCCATTTATTGATTGTCTGCCGACTGAAGCCAGTAAGGTGGGCGATTTCTTCAGGTGTCATTCGTTCCTTGAGCATACTATTTCCTGAGTAAATATGTGGGAATTAGTTGTCCATGTTATAGCATCCTTTTACATGAAAGGGTGACATGTTTAACGTCTACCTGCGATAAGGTTCGCAATGTCAGCGAGTTGCCTGCTTTTTCAGCGATCAAATGACGAGGGGACATTTTGCCGTTGACACCAGATGAAGGAATTCATATTATGCCGCCCGTCAACACGACACGTTTTACGGTTAGGGGCTATAGCTCAGCTGGGAGAGCGCTTGCATGGCATGCAAGAGGTCAGCGGTTCGATCCCGCTTAGCTCCACCAAACTCTGTTCCCATCAGGTTTGGTTCGTAAAACATATGTGGGGCTATAGCTCAGCTGGGAGAGCGCTTGCATGGCATGCAAGAGGTCAGCGGTTCGATCCCGCTTAGCTCCACCAAAATTCGAAACCCTCGCTACGGCGGGGGTTTTTTGTTTTCGCCCTCCACTGTAAGCCTTTTTCAGGTTAAGTCAGAATTTCACAACCTTTAGAATAAAGTGTAATTTAAGATTCTTCCTCGGGTAAATTACTTGCCTGGTATAATTATTCATTTTAATATTTCTCTTGATGAAATAATGTTCCCGAGCGCTGGAGTTTTGATTAACAATAATGATGGCTAAATTTAACATTAATATTAGAAAAACTTTACTCGCGCTCATTGTTTGTTTGATCTCTATTCCATTAGCCCGATTTATTTCACCTGTAGCTATTGTTGACGGAAATGAAGTATTCCTCGCCTGGCTGCCATTAAGCATGATGTATGCCGTGATATTTATTTTCGGCCGTTATGCTGTCGCCCCATTAATTATTGCCTTTGCCATTACCAATCATTTTATTCTTTCGGTGACGCCGTTGCAGGCGGTGCTCATATTATTCTGTCAGCTGTTTTCAGTCCTGGTGTCGTGCCTGATTGTCCGGGCGCTGGTGGGCTCGCGCTGGCGTGCTGGCTTCTCTGCCAGGCTGATGGGGATGCGGATCTTCTGGGGGGGCTTTTTTGCCCCGATACTGATGAAATTAACAATGTATCTGGTGGGCGTCTATTTTTCTTTCCCACTAAGCATATCCAGTTATTTCAAAGGGATGCCGGCAGTTTACACCATAATTGATATCCAGAGTTTGATTGGTGCGGCATTAATATTTACGACGTTTTTCTATTATCCAATGCGGATGGTTATCAATCCACATTATGCCAAAGTATTCTGGCGTCGACATTGCCAACCGTGGATGACCCGGAAACGTCGGGCCTTTACGCTGTATTGGTTTATGGCACTGGCGGCAATATTGCTGGTGCTCTGCGCACCTTATAATTCTGATTATATTGCCGGTTATTTGGTGCCGCTGATCTTCATTCTTTATTTTATTGGCATTCGGCGTCTTGGAAATGTATTAATTCGCATTTCGTGGTCTGTGTCGGCCTTTTTGCTGGTAGTCTATAACCGTAATTTTCTCCAGGGCGTACAGACTGAGTATTCAATGTCGTTCGTGCTTTCCGTGCTGATCTCCTTCACCATCTGCCTGTTTTATATGGTTGATATTTATGGGCAGAATGAAAGAATCAAGATCAGATGGCGCGACCAGGCGCAAGAAGACCCGTTAACCGGCTTGCCCAATCTGCGTGCGCTGGAGTGCTATTTGCGCCAGGAGGGTGACTTCATCATCAGCAGCCTGCGGATCGCGAATCTGGATTTCCTCAGCCGCCATTACGGCATGATGATGCGGGTGCATTGCAAACGGCAAATTGCCAGTAAGATACAGCCGTTACTCGGGGGGAAAGACGGTCTGTTTCAGCTACCCGGAAGTGAGTTATTGCTGGTGCTAAGCGGCCCAGAGCCCGCGGCCCGGCTGGGGCACATTGTCGCAATGCTCAATCACAAGAAATACAGCTGGCACAACCAGACGCTAGAATTAGAGTTTGGCGCCGCCTGGGGGCAATACCGTGGCGTAGAAGAAGAGCTTCACCCGATGCTGGGTCAGCTGAGCTGGCTGTCAGAGCAGGCCGGCACCGGTCATCAGGTGCTGGCGCTGGATGCGGCGCAAGAGCATGTGTCCGACCAAACCAGCGAACAGGTGCGGATGCTTACTCTAGTAAAGCGCGCGCTCAATGAACGCGATCTGCTGCTGTATGCTCAGCCTATCCAGAATGCGGCCGGGGAAGGGTACTACGAAATTCTGACGCGTATGCAGTGCGGCAGCACGATGATCGCCCCGGACCAGTTCATTCCCCTGATCGTTCAGTTCAACCTGAGCCAGCGTTTTGACATGCTGGTACTGGAGACGCTCTTCAGTACTTTGCACCAGCACCCAGGACAGCATTTCTCCGTCAATTTATTGCCTTACACGCTGATGCAAAACAATAGCGCAGCGCAGATTATCGCCCTGTTTAAACGTTATCAGCTGTCGCCGGAGGCCATCACCATTGAGATCACCGAAGAGCAGGCGTTCAGTGATGCAGGGGAAAGTATGTATAACATTCAACAGCTACGGGACTTTGGCTGTGCCATCGCCATTGATGACTTTGGCACCGGCTATGCGAACTTCGAACGGTTAAAGCGGCTGCAGGCAGATATCGTCAAGATTGATGGATGCTTTGTACGCGATCTCGGGCGCGACCCGCTGGATGCCATCATGATTAAATCCATCATTGATGTAGCGAAAGTCAAAAACCTGTCGGTAGTTGCTGAGTTTGTTGAGACGGAACAGCAGAAAGAGACGCTGCTGGCCCTGGGTGTCGACTATTTACAGGGATATTTAATCGGTAAGCCACGTCCGCTTAGCGAACTACGGGCGTAAAAAAGCCGGGACGAGCCCGGCTTTTCGGCATTGATTGAGATTACAGAACCAGTGCGGCGATAGAAGCAGAGAGCACGCTCACCAGCGTGGAGCCGTACACCAGTTTCAGACCAAAGCGGGAAACGACGTTACCCTGCTCTTCGTTCAGGCCTTTAATCGCCCCGGCAATAATCCCGATAGAAGAGAAGTTAGCGAAGGAGACCAGGAAGATAGAGATAATGCCTTCAGCGCGCGGAGAGAGCGTGCTGGCAATTTTCTGCAGATCCATCATCGCGACGAACTCATTCGAAACCAGCTTGGTCGCCATGATACTGCCCACCTGGAGCGCTTCACCCGCCGGAACACCCATCACCCAGGCAACCGGATAGAAGATGTAGCCCAGAATTCCCTGGAAGGAGATGCTGTAGCCGAACCAACCGGTCACGGTAGCGAACAGGGCGTTCAGCGCGGAAATCAGGGCGATAAAACCGATCAGCATGGCAGCAACGATAATCGCTACTTTAAAGCCCGCCAGAATATATTCACCCAGCATTTCAAAGAAGCTCTGACCTTCGTGCAGGTTGGACATCTGCAGGTTTTCTTCGCTTTCTTCCACGCGATACGGGTTAATCAGCGACAGCACGATAAAGGTACTGAACATGTTGAGCACCAGCGCAGCAACCACATATTTTGGCTGCAGCATGGTCATGTACGCGCCGACGATAGACATGGACACGGTCGACATTGCGGTCGCGGCCATGGTGTACATACGGTTGCGTGACATTTTGCCCAGAATATCTTTATAGGCGATAAAGTTTTCCGACTGTCCCAGAATCAGCGAGCTGACGGCGTTGAAGGATTCCAGCTTGCCCATGCCGTTAACTTTAGACAGCACGGTACCAATTGCGCGAATGACGATCGGCAGGATACGGATGTGCTGCAGAATACCGATCAGCGCGGAGATAAAGACGATAGGGCACAGTACTTTCAGGAAGAAGAAAGCCAGACCTTTGTCGTTCATGTTACCGAAGACGAAGTTGGTCCCTTCGTTGGCAAAGCCGAGGAGTTTTTCGAACATCTCGGAGAAGCCTTTCACAAAACCTAAACCAACATCGGAGTTCAGGAAGAACCATGCCAGCAAGACTTCAATAACAAGTAATTGAATAATATAACGAATGCGAATTTGCTTACGGTTATGGCTGACCAAAAGGGCCAGTATAGCCACCACTACGATCGCGAGAATAAAATGCAAGACGCGGTCCATATTTGCTCCAAATATGAGGCAGGTTAAATTTCTTTGCACATTCTATGTAACAAGAGCAAAGAAAACGAGATCAAATCCACACTATTGCAAGGAACTGTGACCAGTCACTGAAATAGTGATCAAACATACATTTTTGTTATGTTGCGTAAAGGTTTTAAAAGTTGCTTAGATTGTACTACTCTGTGATCTGGCGAGATGCAATTCCATCCATGCCAGTTTTTCGTTGTTAGCCGCTATCGTTCCCCCCTATCAAAGCAATAATGACTATCTTTCTAAATGAACTTGATAATCATTCGCATTTTGATAGCATGAAACATAGCAAAGGCTATATTTCAGAGGCAGAAAATGACAGGCACTCGCGTTGAGAATAGCAGCGGTCGCGCAGCGCGCAAGATGAAGCTCGCATTGATGGGGCCTGCGTTCATTGCTGCCATTGGTTATATCGATCCCGGCAACTTTGCCACCAATATCCAGGCCGGGGCCAGTTTTGGTTATCAGCTGCTGTGGGTCGTGGTGTGGGCCAATTTGATGGCAATGCTGATTCAGGTACTGTCGGCAAAGCTTGGCATTGCGACCGGTAAAAATCTGGCGGAGCAAATCCGCGATCACTACCCGCGTCCGGTGGTGTGGTTTTATTGGGTGCAGGCGGAAATCATCGCCATGGCTACCGATCTGGCTGAATTTATCGGGGCGGCGATTGGCTTCAAGTTGATACTCGGTATATCGCTGTTGCAGGGGGCTGTCCTCACCGGAATTGCCACCTTCCTGATCCTGATGCTTCAGCGTCGTGGGCAAAAGCCGCTGGAGAAAGTCATCGGCGGATTACTGCTGTTTGTTGCCGTTGCCTACATTGTTGAACTGATCTTTTCGCGACCGGCGCTGACGCCGCTGGCGAAAGGGATGATTATCCCTGGCCTGCCGAATAACGAAGCGGTTTTCCTGGCGGCCGGTGTGCTGGGCGCAACGATAATGCCGCACGTTATCTATCTGCACTCCTCGTTAACCCAGAATCTGCATGAAGGCACGCGCAAAGAGCGTTACCACGCCACTCGTTGGGACGTGGCGATTGCCATGACCATTGCCGGGTTTGTTAATCTGGCAATGATGGCCACGGCGGCGGCGGCTTTTCACTTTAATGGTCATACGGGCATTGCCAATCTTGATGAGGCCTACCTGACGCTGGAGCCGCTGTTAAGTCATGCGGCGGCGACCATATTTGGCCTGAGCCTGGTGGCTGCCGGTCTGTCATCGACCGTGGTGGGCACGCTGGCAGGGCAGGTGGTGATGCAGGGGTTTATTCGTTTTCATATTCCGCTGTGGTTTCGCCGTCTGGTCACCATGCTGCCATCCTTTATTGTGATTATGATCGGGCTGGACCCGACCCGCATTCTGGTGATGAGCCAGGTGCTGCTCAGCTTTGGTATCGCGCTGGCGCTGGTTCCACTGCTGATTTTTACCAGCAATGCGCAGTTAATGGGCGAGCTGGTGAATACGCAATGGATTAAACGACTGGGCTGGGTGATTGTTGCCGTCGTGGTATTACTGAACGGCTGGTTACTGGTAGGAACGGTGCTTGGATTGTAAGTGTACCGATGGAAATAATTCGGGGAGCCTTGTGGCTCCCCGAAATGCTTAATGATGGCCATGACCGTGGCCGCGGCCACCGCCTGGACCTCGTCCCCAACCATCGTGACGGTCGCGACGATCGTTCCAGCCTTCGCGATAACCACGCTCGTAAGCTTTGCGCTTATCCCAGCCGCGATGGCGCCCGTTGTCATGGTGGTGCCAGCGATTATCACGCCATTCATAATTACGGCGCCAGTAATCGCGGTCTCGCCAACCGCCGCCGTCCCAGTAGTTACCGTAATTATCACGATCGCCTATTTGTAATTTTACAGATGGCAGCAGGGTGATTTCTCCGGCGTTGGCAACCAGTGGCGTTGAAGCCAAAAGCACTGCTGCCAGAATCAGTGACCTGAACATACTCTTCTCCTTCACGATCGGGGCCTGAGAGCCTGATAAATAGGCTCTCATTGGGCCTGTTAACGTGATATTACGGGGCGGTAAAGCGCCGTAGCATTGGAGGAACTCCTAAATCACGGATAAGAGCACTTTTTGCTAAAGGAAAATTTGCTTTACGCCGCCAGGATCGCGTCAATTTTCGCGCACTCTTCCGCGCTAAAAAGCCGGTTATCCAGCATGCCGACAGCATCATCAAGCTGTGCGGTTTTGCTGGCGCCAATCAGTACCGAAGTCACTTTTTCTTCCCGCAATACCCAGGCAAGCGCCATCTGCGAGAGCTTTTGTCCACGGGCCTGGGCGAGTGCATCCAGCTGGCGCACTTTCTCCAGCTTCGCGTCGGTCAACTGATCCGCTTGCAGGAAACGGCTGCCGCTGGCGGCACGGGAATCGGCCGGTATACCGTGTAAATAGCGATCCGTCAGTTGACCTCCTGCCAGCGGTGAAAACGCTATGCTTCCCACGCCTGCCGTCTGCAGAAAATCAAGCAGTCCGTCCTCAACCCAGCGCTCAAGCATCGAATATTTAGGCTGATGAATCAGGCATGGTGTGCCGAGGTCGTTAAGAATGTTCACTGCTTGAGCGGCCTGCTCAAGGGGATAGTTGGACAGACCGACATACAGCGCTTTACCCTGACGGACAAGATGGTCCAGCGCGCGCATGGTTTCCTGCAGCGGTGTTTGTGGATCCGGGCGGTGATGATAGAAGATATCGACGTACTCCAGCCCCATTCGCTTCAGGCTTTGATCGAGGCTGGACACCAGATATTTACGCGAGCCCCAGTCGCCATAAGGCCCGTCCCACATGGTGTAGCCGGCTTTGCTGGAGATAATCAGCTCATCGCGGTAGGGCAAGAAATCTTCCCGCAGAATACGGCCAAAATTGCTCTCAGCCGAACCCGGAGGCGGCCCGTAATTATTGGCTAAATCGAAATGGGTGATGCCGAGATCAAAAGCATGGCGAAGCAGCTGGCGGCTGGTTTCCACCCGCGTTTCGTCACCAAAGTTATGCCACAGACCGAGTGAAATTTCCGGCAGCTTTAAGCCGCTGCGGCCACAGCGGCGGTATTCCATCGTCTGGTATCGCGCCGAATTTGCCTGGTAAACCATACTTCCTCCGAAGACAGAACAGGTAGTGTATACGTTTACACTAAAGAATGTTCCGCGCAGAGTACACTCCCCACTGGCGTAAATTTTGCTTTCCACTGTGAATATTGATCACAATCTGGACAGTTCGATCGCTTATTCAATACTCAAATTACCTGCAACGGGATTGGAGTATGGAAATGCAACCGACTTACACCATTGGTGATTATCTGCTGGATCGTCTCGTAGATTGCGGCATAGACCGCTTGTTTGGCGTACCCGGAGATTACAATTTACAGTTCCTCGACCGCGTTATTGCCCATGATGCGTTGGGATGGGTTGGTTGTGCGAATGAGCTGAACGCCGCCTATGCCGCCGACGGATATGCACGCATTAAAGGGGCCGGCGCGTTGCTGACAACCTATGGCGTCGGCGAGCTGAGCGCGCTTAACGGCGTGGCCGGCAGCTATGCCGAACATGTTCCGGTTCTGCATATTGTCGGGGCACCCTGTACCGGCTCACAGCAGCGGGGGGAGCTTCTGCACCATACCCTGGGCGACGGCGATTTTACCCACTTTGCCCGCATGAGCGAGCAGATCACCTGTACCCAGGCCACCCTGACGGCAGAGAACGCCTGCCATGAAATCGATCGCGTGCTGAGCGAGATGCTAATGCACCATCGCCCCGGTTATTTAATGCTGCCGGCCGACGTGGCCAAAGCAAAAGCTACGCCGCCGGCTCGTCGTCTGACAATAGAAGGGCCGCCCGCCGATGAAAACCAGCTAGCTGGCTTCCGTGAACACGCCGGACAGATGCTGCGCAGCAGTCGCCGGGTATCGCTGCTGGCAGATTTTCTTGCTCAGCGTTATGGGCTGCAGGATACGCTGCGAGCATGGGTGGCGAAAGCGCCGATGGCGTGCGCCACCATGCTGATGGGCAAGGGATTGTTTGATGAGCAGCAGCGTGGTTTTGTTGGCACCTACAGCGGTATTGCCAGCGCGGTATCCACGCGAGAAGCCATTGAAAATGCCGATACTATCATCTGTGTCGGGACCCGCTTTACCGATACCATCACCGCCGGATTCACCCAGCATTTACCCCTGGAGCGGACGATTGAGATCCAGCCCTTCGCCGTCAGAGTCGGGGACCACTGGTTCAGCCGTATCCCGATGGATCAGGCACTTGGGGTTTTAATGACCTTATCCACCAGCCTGGCTGCAGAATGGTCGATGCCGACCTGTCATGCGCCGGAAGTCGCCTGCGCAGCGAGTGGGCCTCTCACCCAGGAGAATTTCTGGAGTACCGTCCAGGAACAGCTGCGCCCGGGCGATATTATTCTGGCGGATCAGGGAACCGCGGCGTTTGGCGTGGCGGCACTGAAACTTCCCTCTGATGCCACCTTGCTGGTCCAACCGCTATGGGGCTCCATTGGATTTACCCTACCTGCCGCCTACGGCGCGCAGACCGCAGCGCCGGGCAGGCGAGTGGTGTTGATTGTGGGCGATGGGGCGGCGCAGCTGACCATTCAGGAGCTCGGCTCCATGCTGCGGGATAAACAAAACCCGCTGATTCTGCTGCTCAATAACGAAGGCTACACCGTTGAGCGCGCGATACACGGGCCGGAGCAGCGTTATAACGATATCGCGCTGTGGGACTGGAACCGTCTGCCAGAGGCGTTTGCTCCTGATGTTCCTTCCCGGTGCTGGCGCGTGACGGATACGCAAGGCCTGGAGGACGCGATAAGCGACAGCGTTGGCTCAGATAAGCTGACGCTGGTGGAAGTCATGCTGCCGAAAATGGACATCCCTGATTTCCTGAGGGCGGTCACCCAGGCGCTGGAGGAGCGAAACAGCCGCGTTTAGTCGTTCCGGTGTCTGGCGATCATTAACGGCTTCCCGGCCAGCAGCAGCCAGGCCGGGAGCATCACGATGCACAGCAGCGGTAACAGCGTAGTATCGGGCACCACTACTGCGGCCATAAAAAGACTCAGCCAGCCATCGCGGGTCACCACCAGCGTCATGCCAAGGATAGCGCAGGAGACGGTAATCGCTGCCGGCACCGCATCAACGTGAGCGTGCAGCATTAAGCCCAGCGCCACGCCGACGAACACCGCAGGGAAAATGCGCCCACCGCGAAAACCACTGGCGGCCGCAATCACCAGGGCCGCCAGTTTCACCAGCGCAATGAGCAAAAAATCGCCTGATGTCAGCGTCTGGCTCACGGCGATTTGCTGCATTTCATCCAGCCCTTTGAACAGCGTGATATGGCCACCCAGGGCGCCAAGGATCCCCAGCAACAAGCCGCCGAGGCCGAGGACTAACACCGGGTTTTTCAGGCGATTCATCAGCCCGTGCAATCGCGGTAAACACCAGACGGCCACCATGCCGACGGCGATGGCGATAAGGGTCACAATCGCGCCGCTGAAGATATCGACCAGATGCATTTGCGAATACACGGGGATCGGCAACGAGAAACTCGGGTGGAAGAACATATCGGTGGTCAGGGCGCCGGCTGCTGCCGCAAGCAGAGGAGCGAACAGCCGGTCCCACAGCGGCACGTCGTTGCTGCTATTGAGGGTTTGCGAAAAGATCAGCGCGGCGGCCACCGGCGTGCCAAACAGGGCGCCGATAGTGCCGGAGGCGGCAAGAATGGTCCAGTCCAGCGAACTGACGCGGGGGAACAGACGGGAGCCCACGGCCACCGCCAGCGCAATATTCATCACCATAATCGGATGTTCTGGCCCGAGGCTGACGCCACCGGCGAGGCCGAGCACTAATGCCGCCACCAGGCCCGGCAGCGCCGTGGTGTGAATGGGCTCGCCGATTAACGCTTCAGTGGCCGGGTCCGGCCCGGCATGTCCGGGACTAAAGCGCACGATCAGACCGACGGCGATACCCGTCAGCGTCAGAATAGCGATGATCCACAACGGGCCGCTGGCGTCGATGCCTAAACCCGACGGCACGCTGGACCACAGGAAATGCTGCAAGATAGCCGCAATCTTCATCGTCACAATCAATACCAGGCTGGAAGCGATACCAATAATGACGGCCGGTATCGCTAACAACAGCATTGTTCTTGCACGCGGATGCAGCATGAAGCATTTCCTTTTAAAGTCGTAGAGTACGATTTTGCGCTTGCGCCCAGGGAGCGTCGATGCAAATGGTGCTGAAACGATAAACTTAAGGTGGTGCCTGACGATCCCCGAAGATGAACGGAGTCATTTTGCACAGATTACAACCTAAATGTGATACAGGTCGCTAAACTGTGGGCACTTATACGTTGGTCGTTGTTGTTAAGGCATCATGAATTTACAGTGTGCCAAAAGAATCATTTTGACTTTAGTGGAGCCGTAACGGAATGACAAAATTTGCTTTAGTAGGAGACGTCGGCGGGACCAATGCCCGACTGGCATTATGCGACATGGCCAACGGGGAAATTTCCCAGGCAAAAACCTATTCCGGGCTCGATTATCCCAGTCTTGAGGCTGTGGTGCGCGTCTATCTGGACGAAAAGGGCGTTGCTGTTGAAGATGGCTGCATCGCGATTGCCTGTCCGATCACCGGTGACTGGGTGGCGATGACCAACCATACCTGGGCGTTTTCTATCGCCGAAATGAGAGAGAACCTCGGCTTTTCGCACCTGGAAATCATCAACGATTTTACCGCGGTCTCAATGGCTATCCCGATGCTCAAAGCTGAGCACCTGATTCAGTTTGGCGGTACCGCGCCGGTCGAAGGCAAACCCATTGCGGTCTACGGCGCCGGCACCGGTCTTGGCGTTGCCCACCTGGTCCACGTCGACAAACGCTGGGTGAGCCTGCCGGGCGAGGGCGGCCACGTTGATTTCGCGCCAAACAGCGAAGAAGAGGGCATTATTCTGCAGGAGCTGCGCGCTGAACTGGGACACGTCTCCGCCGAACGCGTGTTGTCTGGTCCGGGGCTGGTCTACCTGTATCGGGCGATTGTAAAAGCGGATGGTCGCCTGCCGGAAAATCTCCAGCCGAAAGATGTCACCGAACGCGCGCTGGCGGACACCTGTATTGATTGCCGTCGTGCGCTGTCGCTGTTCTGCGTCATTATGGGGCGTTTCGGTGGCAACCTGGCGCTGAATCTGGCGACCTTTGGCGGGGTGTATATTGCCGGCGGCATTGTGCCTCGCTTCCTCGAGTTCTTTAAGGCTTCCGGCTTTCGCGGTGGCTTTGAAGACAAAGGGCGCTTTAAAGCCTTTGTTCAGGATATCCCCGTCTACCTGATCGTCCATGATAATCCAGGCCTGCTGGGTTCCGGGGCGCATCTGCGTCAGACGCTGGGGCAGATTCTCTAGCCCTGCGTCAGATAGCCCGTTCCGGCAATATCATGCCCGGGCGGGCTATACGCTATCCCTCAACGCCCCCACTACAGATGCATCAGCTGGCGAAACTCTTTGACCTTGCTGCGGCTAACCGGCACCTGAAATTCCAGATCGCGTAAGCGCAGAATGTAGGTATTGTTGAACCACGGCTCAATTTCGCGAATTTTATTCAGGTTAACGCAGTAGGAGCGGTGGCAGCGGAAGAAGTGCGCTGGCGGCAACTTGCTGCAGAATTCCGTAATGTTCATCGGCATCACGAACGATTCCCGCCGGGTATAGACAAACGTCATTTTTTCATGCGCTTCGGCGTAATAAATATCGTGGATGCTGGTCACGATAATCCGTTCGTCTTTGATCAGATTGATGGTGTCATTTTCACGCTGCGGATTGGGCGCAGTACCGGCACCGCTGGCCGTTTGCTGCTGTTGCTGCCAGGCGCTGGTCAACTTTTGCAGCATGTTGATAATCCGCGACTCCTGGTACGGCTTGAGAATATAGTCGAACGCTTCCAGTTCGAAAGCCTCCACCGCATGCTCTTTCCAGGCGGTGATAAACACAATAAACGGTTTATGCGCGAACTGACTGATGTTCTGCGCCAGCAGAACGCCGTCCAGCGAGGGAATATTGATGTCGAGGAAAATCGCATCGACCTTGTTGTGCTGCAGAAATTTCAGGACGTCCAGCCCGTCATCAAAGGTGGCGACAATCTCCATCTGGCTATGGGTGTTAATCAGCCAGGTGAGCTCCTGCTGTGCCGGAAATTCATCTTCAACAATGATAACTTTCATTTTTTCTCCGCTCATGGCAACAGGGATACCGGAGTCGGCTCAGAGACGAGCTTGTTGGGCACATAGAACGCAATCTCCGTTCCGGGGGTCATGCGGCGGATATGCAATCCTTCGCCATACAGCAATTTTACGCGATGATGCACGTTAAGCAGGCCAATCTTATTGCCCGGCATTTCATCCGCTTCCACTCGGGCAACCACCTCTGGATCAATGCCATTACCAGTATCGCGAACGCTAATACGCACCCGGTTGCCGCACTCGGTGATGCCAATAGTGACCACACCTTTCCCTTTGCACGGCTGGATCCCGTGGACGATAGCATTCTCCACCAGGGGTTGAATCAGCAGGCTTGGGATCACACAGCTGACTTCGTCATCAATATCGTAGATAACGGTCAGCTTATCGCCGAAGCGCGCCTGCTCGATGGCAATATAATCCTTGATTTGGTACAGCTCCCTTTTGATATCAATCTGCTCGTCGTCTTTTAATTCAATGTTATAGCGCAAATAGCGCGACAAATTAAAAATGAGCTGGCGCGCGGTGTCCGGATTCATGCGGATGGAAGATGAAATCGCATTGAGGGCGTTAAACAGAAAATGAGGGTTGATTTTGCTCTGTAAGGCGCGAAGTTCAGCTTTGTTGGCCATTTCCCGCAACTGCTCTGCGCGCGAAACCTCCAGCTGGGTGGAGATGATTTGTGACAGCCCGATGGCCATCTCCTGCAGTGACGAGGTGATGCGATGGGCATGGCAGTAATAGATTTTCAGCGTGCCGGTCACGATACCTTTTTCCCGCAGGGGGATCACCAGCATGGAGTGGATTTCCGGGGTGCGGTGCGCTTCATCATTGTTCTTAATGATGATTTTTCCACTTTCGATGGCCTGGCGGGTGGTGGGGCTGATGCTATTGTCATGGTCGTGATAGTTGCTTTCACCAAATCCGACGTAGGCCAGCACCCGGTCGGTGGTGGTGATCGCGACGGCATCGGCATTAATATCGCGGCGAATAATATCGCAGACCTGACGCAGCGATTCGCTGTTCACATGGCGAAAGAGCGGTAGCGTTTTATTGGCGATATCCAGCGCCAGTTTTGCCTGACGTGCCGCGCTGGCCTCTTTTTCCCCCTCCACGCTCTGCACCAGCAGAACGATAAAGCCGATGCAGACGCTGCCTAGGATCATCGGGATCCCGATTTTGGAGACAATATCGATCCCCAGCGAGAGCGAAGGCGCCCACAGTATTACGAGGATCATGGTTAGCGTTTCGCAGAGCATGCCGGCGAGGATCCCGACTTTCCAGCGCTGCGCCTTCGGGACCTTACGGCTAATCAACCCTGACAGCAGCCCGGCGACAATACTGGTGATAAAGCAGGGCACGGCGGTGACGCCGTCGATATCGATAAGATAGCGGTGAACCCCCGCAATCACGCCGACGATGGCCCCGACCCAGGGTCCAAACAGGATACCGCCAGACATCACGGCAATAATGCGCACGTTGACGAGGGAGCCTTCTACCGGCACTCCGGACCAGGTGCTGAACAGCGCAAACAGGGAAAAGATGGCGATGACTGCCAGCAGCTCTTTCGGCGTATGTGCCGATTTATGCAGCAGCTCGCGAAACAGGCGCAGGCGAATCAGGAAAAAAAGACAAATCAACATCAGCGCCGCGCGGTCAAATACCGCCAGCAGCATAGTGAATATTTCGTGCATGAGTGCGCCGTATCTATCGCGGGAAAGCGACATGATAAAAAACCTGAGGTCAGAAGGCCAGCCGAAGAGGCCAGTGACGGAGGGAATGAGGAAAAGTTGCACTAAAAAAAGGGGATTAATACCAAGGCCTGAGAGCAGGCGAAGCGGGCTCCCGGAATGATAAAAGCAGGTAAAGTAATAGATATTAATATGTTGCAGTCAATTTTCATCCCGGCTAAATCGAGGAGCGCCCCTGCCGCATTTTTGGGGGACGATACCCGGTTTTTTTGCCAGATATTATTTTTTGTTCACCCCCTCGACAGCATCATTTTTTTCGGGTTATTTTCTAAGCTTGTCGCACAGGCGACAGCGTCGCTCGGACGGTCCGGGCGCTAACGTTAATCTGAGGAATCTATGGCTGAATCCAGTCCTGAACGCCGTTTTACGCGTATCGATCGTCTGCCCCCGTATGTATTTAACATTACTGCTGAACTGAAAATGGCGGCGCGTCGGCGCGGCGAAGATATTATCGATTTCAGTATGGGCAACCCTGACGGGGCTACCCCGCCACATATCGTGGAAAAACTCTGTACCGTTGCCCAACGGCCTGATACGCACGGCTACTCAACATCGCGCGGTATTCCTCGCCTGCGTCGCGCAATTTCGCGCTGGTATCAGGATCGCTATAACGTCGACATCGATCCGGAATCGGAAGCGATTGTCACTATCGGATCAAAAGAGGGGCTGGCGCACCTGATGCTGGCGACACTCGATCATGGCGACACAGTGCTGGTGCCAAATCCGAGCTACCCGATTCATATCTACGGCGCGGTGATTGCTGGTGCCCAGGTACGCTCGGTGCCGCTGGTGGAGGGCGTTGATTTCTTCAACGAGCTGGAGCGTGCCATTCGCGAAAGTTACCCGAAACCGAAAATGATGATCCTCGGTTTCCCGTCCAACCCGACCGCGCAGTGCGTCGAGCTGGAATTCTTTGAAAAAGTGGTCGCGCTAGCGAAGCGTTACGATGTACTGGTGGTACACGATCTGGCCTATGCCGATATCGTGTATGACGGCTGGAAAGCACCGTCCATCATGGAAGTCCCCGGCGCGCGCGATGTGGCGGTGGAATTCTTTACCCTCTCCAAAAGTTACAATATGGCCGGCTGGCGTATCGGCTTTATGGTGGGGAACAAAACCCTGGTCAACGCGCTGGCCCGTATTAAAAGCTATCACGACTACGGCACCTTCACGCCGTTACAGGTCGCGGCGATTGCGGCGCTGGAAGGCGATCAGCAGTGTGTGCGTGATATTGCAGAGCAGTACAAGCGCCGTCGTGATGTGCTGGTGAAAGGGCTGCATGAAGCAGGCTGGATGGTCGAGTGTCCGAAGGCATCCATGTACGTGTGGGCGAAAATTCCGGAGCAGTATGCGGCGCTGGGCTCGCTGGAGTTTGCTAAAAAGCTGCTGCAGGATGCGAAAGTGTGCGTCTCTCCGGGCATTGGCTTCGGCGATTACGGCGACACTCATGTGCGCTTCGCTCTCATCGAAAACCGTGACCGTATCCGCCAGGCGATTCGTGGGATCAAATCGATGTTCCGTGCTGACGGGCTGCTCCCTGCTTCGGGCAAGTCGGGCGGTGAAAGTCAGGAATAACCAGGCGAATCAAAGAATACCCCCAATAAAAAGGGAGCCTTCTGGCTCCCGTTTTTTTTGGCGCTGACAGTGCTAGATCATCAGGGCAAAAGTACCGGCCCATACGATGACCATAAACGACACGCCCATAATAAAGTATTTCACGACTCATCACTCCGCGTTCTTGGCGAAACGCCTAAATGAATATAATTTTCATTGTTGATACTGATCTGTCGCGGTAAAACCAGACGATTCTGGCTGCTGCGGCAGATCGAAATTCTGTGCGATTAGGGCTCCAGATGGCGCTAATGTACGCCTAAAAAATCAGGGAAACAAGCGGCATTTTTTTATTAATTTTTAGTTACTTACGAGTGTCGTGATTCGACGACACATTAATTTCATTCGGTAATAAATTCTATTCTGGCGACGGGTTTTTGCCGCCGCGCGCTTACGGTGATAGCTGCTTGATTTTGGGATTTTTTCTATTGTTGGCCTGACGCAGGGGCGACGCGGAAAATTGTCCCGCGCCGCCGCCATTACCTGATTTAATCGCCGATCGGTTCCCGCTGTCGCCACTCCTGCGGATAGCGTGCAGGCACAAAACTGAAGGTCACCACGATCAGGGTGGCGACGCAAACGGCGTGAAACGTCCAGTCCAGTACATAATCGCCGCTCAGACTGCGTAGCAGGCCTGCCAGCCACGGAGAGGCCCCGGCCACGATAAACCCGATCCCTTGCATAAATGCCACCAGACGTCCAGCGATTGCGGGTTGTCGGGCATGGTCGAGCGCCAGTACCAGGCACAGCGGAAAAGCGCCGCCTAACCCCACTCCGGCGCTGATGGCCCACAGCTGTGGCATCTGCAGCGGCAGCCAGATAAAACCGCAGAACCCCAGGAGCTGGAGGAGTAACGTCAGGATCAATAACCGGCGACGATCGTCGTGCCGGGCCAGCATCGGGATCAGCAGCGCGCCGGCGGTCTGGCCGACGGTTAATATTGCCAGCAGGGTACCGCTGAACTGGGCGCTATAGCCTGCCTGCATGTAATAAGGCGGCAGCCAGGCGATCAAGCTGGTGTAGCCGCCGTTAATCAGGCCGAAGTAGAGCCCGAGCGTCCAGGCGCGGCGATGGCGGAATACCGACACGGCAGTTCCTGATGTGGCCAACGTCGGGGCAGGCAGTTTTCGGCCGATCGCCCACCAGCCAAACAGCGCCGCGACGGCGGGCAGTGCCCACCAGGCAAGAGCGTCATGCCAGACGGCACTATGCTGGGCCAGCCAGGGCGTCAAGGCGGCGCCTAAACCGCCGCCCCCCATCAGCGCGGCGGACCACAGCCCCATGACCTGCGGCGTGCGTCGGGAAAACTGCCGCTTGATCACCGTCGGAATGGTCGCCTGAATAATACCGATGCCAATCCCGCCCAGCAGGGCGCTACTGAGCAACAGACCGCTGTGCGGCGCGAGTTCGCGCAGCAGCGCGCCGATGGCGATCATCAACAGGCTGAGCGCAACCCCACGGCTTTCGCTGAGATGGCGATCGATCCACGGGCTTGCCAGCGCCAATAGCCCCATGGCCATTACCGGGATGGCAGTGAGCAGAGAAACAAGGGCAAAACCCATACCGCTGGCCTGCTGTAATTGCGGCAGCAGCGGTCCTATTGAGGTCAGCAGCGGGCGCATGTTTATGCCGACCAGAACCAATACCAGCAGCATCAGGCCGTTGCGGGGAGTCGGGCTCATGGTTGTTTATCCGCCCAGCGTGAGTACAGCGTAAGGCCATCGGGCTGTGGGCAATGGTGAATGGATAGCGTCTGTGTTTCCAGCGGCTGGCTTAACTGCTGGTAAATCGCTGCGGTAGAGAGGCCGAAGGCTTCGCCATCCTGATTGCTGTTGGCGAAATAAACGGCGCGCACGCCGGTTAAATAGAGGGCGCTCAGGCACATCGGGCACGGCTGGCCGCTGGCATAGACGCGGCATTCTTTCAGCACCTGAACCCCCAGGCGTTGGGAGACGTCACGAATTGCGTTGAGTTCAGCGTGAGCCGTTGGATCGCCGTTCTGATGCAGGGTGTTAACGGCTTCAGCAACAATCGTGTCGTTGTGCACGACGATCGCGCCGAACGGGCGTCCGCCGTTGTCGACATTGTTCCTGGCCAGCGTAAGCGCACGCTGAAGATAGTGGTGATGGACAGACATAGTGGCTCCTGAAGCGAGTAACAGGGGAGTGACGAAAGGGGAACGTTGCGGCTGAGTACCTGAACAGGGTACTCAGGTTATTTCATAAGTTAAAAGACTAATTTATGATTAACCTGATTTGTTTTACTTATGGGTAATCGTATGTTGCTACGTCATCTCACCTGTTTTCTGGCGGTCGCGGAACACCGCGGTTTTACCCGTGCGGCAACGGCGCTGCATGTTTCGCAGCCGGCGCTGTCGCAACAAATTCGCCAGCTTGAAGCGTCGCTGGGGGCGCAGCTTTTTGATCGCAGCGGGCGCTACACCCGGTTGACGGATGCCGGAGAAGCCTGGCTCATTTACGCCCGCCGGGTCATGCAGGATCTGGAAGAGGGCCGGCGGGCGATCCACGATGTGGAAGACCTGCAGCGAGGTTCACTGCGGGTAGCGATGACGCCGACCTTCACGACCTATTTTATGGGGCCGCTGGTGGCGGCGTTTTATCAGCATTACCCCAATATCACACTGACGATGCGTGAAATGCCGCAGGACCGGATGGAGGCGCTGTTGCTGAATGATGAGCTGGACGCTGGAATTGCCTTTAGCGACGTTGGCTCGGCGGATATTGTCGCGACGCCTTTGCTTAGCGAAACGTTGGCGCTGGTAGTAGGGCACCACCATCCGCTGGCGGAACAGCGGCGGGTTAAGCTGGATGCATTGAATCAGCAGGCGTTAATTTTATTGAGCGAGGAGTTTGCCACCCGCGAACAAATTGATCGCTACTGTCGGCAGCATCATGTTCAACCGAAGATTCAGATGGAGGCCAACTCCATCAGCGCGGTGCTGACCGTGATTCAGCGGACCCAACTGGCGACCCTGTTACCGGCCGCCATCGTGCGGGAGCGTGACGATCTGGTGGCGGTGGAGCTCACGCCGCTACTGCTGGAGAGAACCGCCTGTCTGTTACAGCACAAGGCGGCCTGGCAGAGTGCCGCCGCGCGGGCATTTAGCGCGCTGACATTACAGATAGCCGGGGAGCTGAAGGCCGGGACCGCTCGCGTTTACCAGGTATAGCCGACGGCGAGAATGCCATAGAGCTCGCCGTTATGCTGCACAATAGGGCTGTCGGCGATATCTTTGTCATACAGCTCGTAGTTTGCCGCGAACATGCCGACCCAGTGGGGGCTGAAGCGGTAGCTGGTAATAATCGCCGCCATTGGCGAGACGGTGGTGCCGGTATCCCACTGCTGGCGTTGCGGAGTCGCTTCGCTGGCCGAGATGCCACCGAAATAGTAGTTCGCCATATTGCTGCTGCGGATCATCAGCCCCATTCCCGGCATCACCAGCAGATTATCTTTGATGATCGGGAAATCCGCCCATAGCAGAAGCTCTTGCCCGTCGCTGCGGCCTGTCACGTCAGAGCTGAGACGGGCGCTCAGCAGCGCGTAGGGGGTGATGAGCGTCGCGCCGATCCCCGCTTCAAATTCGCCTTTGCGTTTCTCCATGCCTTTGAAAGCGGCATTATCGCTGGGATCGAGGTTGCCAAAGCGCCAGCGGCCATATCCGTAAAAAGCCACTTTGTCGTCAATATGGAAGTAGTAACGGGCGCGATCGCCGAGATAGATAAACTGATCGCCAAAGTAGAGGCCACCGGGAATGAAATAGGTATCGTTGTCCTGCTTCTGGTAGCGAGCGGTTCCACTAATGGTGGCAGCCCCCAGCACCAACCCTTTCGGTACCGGACTGTCGGGGTTATTTCCAGAAAAAATATCGATGGAACCCAGGTCAACCTCGGCGCTGGCGGGTGAAGAGCACAACATCAGGGAGCAGAGGGCAGCGGCAGAGTAGCGAAATGGTTTCATCCGGGTTCCAAATATGATCAGGGAATATGGTGCGAAAACATGCAGATGCTTTGTACATAAAGCACTGTCAATGTGAATATATACCAGCGCAGGCCACTCCGTGGGCCGGTTTTTTGTTTTTTCTTAATTTGTGACGGGCTTTTTTTAATGCATGATGAAGCGGTTAATCCGCCGCACCCTGGCAGCGGATGAGAGTTAACCTTTCTGAGCCGCATTAACGGGCGTGGCCGCCATCGCCAACCTGAGCGTGCTGGTACCACGCCATCAGTTCCGACGTCCCTTCTTCACCTTCCGCAGGTGCCCATGTGACATAATCTTCAGCAGAAACCGGTTGATACCCGCCGTGTTTGACTTCAAAAATGACGCCGCCGACGTCCAGTGACAGCACCGCATGCCAGGTCCCGGCATCCATCTCTAACACCGTACACTCTTCACCCAATACCACGCGGTTGGTGACATAGCCGAGGTCATCAAACGTCAGTACTACAAAGCGTCCACTGAGGGCGATCAAGAGTTCAAAGGTATGCGGATGGCGATGCGGGCGAACATAGGTCCCTGGCTCCATGGCGATCGCCAGGCGCTGTACGGGATCGCTTAATTCCGGATGGAAATTACGATGAGCGCGTAACCGCGGTGAACGTGCCG
Source organism: Klebsiella sp. R390 (assembly GCF_051131745.1). NCBI lineage: Bacteria > Pseudomonadati > Pseudomonadota > Gammaproteobacteria > Enterobacterales > Enterobacteriaceae > Klebsiella > Klebsiella sp. R390. The sequence goes on from NZ_CP180445.1 coordinate 4,103,515, forward strand.
CCGCGTCGCTCTGTTGTTGCATGTCACTGAAAGTGATGTATTTCATTTTTCCACCTGACGTAAGATCTGAGAGTGCGAATGCGTTCGCGACCGAAGGTTGCAGTGTGCGCTTTTCGCAGAATGCCAACAGGCACATTGTATCCAGTTGACGCTGAAATGTCGGGGGGAATCTGTGACAGAGCGTGACTCTAAGTATTTGTTTAATTCGTGGTTATTCAGTCGCTATGTTCAGGCTGCGGTAAAAACCAGAATAAATTTACTTGCACCTGAAGAAAGCTGCTAATAATTATAAATGGCAGTTGTTGTTGATGGGTGAGATTATCAAGCCGGAACTTGTCCTCAGGTCAGGATATGACAGATATCGTGAGGCTTTGTATATATTCTATATTATAAGAGTTAGCTGGTTAATCATTATGTATGTTGTCATTTTTTTGCTAATTGTCAGCGCGCGGATAGCATTGCAGCTGATACAGGGTTAATTAAGTGTTAACTTATAATAAATACTATCGACGCATATTGCATAGTATTTATTGTCGCAATAAATGTAGGCTTTGTCTGATATCAGATTAAGACTATCGTTATTATATAAATCTGGCTGTTTTTAATTATTGATAATGAATGCAATGACTGGAGATATGATGGCTAAAACATCTAAAGTTACTGTAGCTGATAAAGAGTGGGACGGCGTGACGATTCCGCCCTCCGCCACATCGGTCATAAAACGAATTGAGGGATTCTATAGCTCGCCCTATGATGATAATGGGTCAATACCCGGAGGGACATGGACTATCGGATATGGCACCATCATCGATGCCTCAGGCAAAGCCGTGACGCCACATACGGCGCCAATTACTGAAGCTGAGGCTGAACAGTTACTTGTTCGGGATATGAAAGGAGCCGCACATACTGTTCAGCAGCGAGTATATGTATCATTGCTGGAGTGTGAAGCTGCTGCGTTGATTTCCTGGACGTACAACCTCGGTGGCGGAAATTTAGCCAAATCAACGATGCTGAAATATATAAATTCAGGCCAAAAGACCCGTGTGCCAGATGAGATGCGTAAGTGGATCAGTCAGGAGGGTAAACCACTACTCGGCTTGTTGAGACGCCGTTGGGCAGAAGCAGCAATTTTTATCGGTATAGATTCTGTTAATGCTTGTATCAGAGCCTGGAATGAAATTGACAGTCTTAATGACTGGCCAGCATTTAAATAATATTGTTTTTTTATTTATGAGTGTAATCAAAGGAAATAAAATGGTCTGATTCTGTATTTCATAAGAGGAAGAAAAATGGCGATGAGAATACTGTCTATCGATGGCGGTGGGATCAGAGGTATCCTTCCGGGTATGATATTGGTCGAGCTGGAGAAAAAACTACAGAATATAACAAAGAATCCAGACGCAAGAATTGCTGATTATTTCGATTTGGTGGCGGGAACGAGTACGGGAGCCATCCTTTGCTCCGCGTATGTTTGCCCGGATGCTCAAGGAAAACCAAAATTCACGGCTCAAGAAGCTGTTAATTTCTATCTTGAAGATGGTGATGAAATTTTTGATGTTGGTCTATGGAAAACAATTAGTTCATTAGGCGGTGCAACTGATGAGAAATATTCAGCAAAAGAGCTGGAGAGAGTTTTAACAACGGCATTTGGAGAAACAAAGCTAAGTGAACTGTTAAGGCCGACCTGTTTTGTTGCTTACGACGTAAGTACCCGTCTTCCTGTTATCTTCAAACAACATTCGGCAGTAGCGAAGAACCGCGATTTTCTGGTCAGGGATGTCCTACGTGGTACCTCCGCAGCTCCTACGTATTTTGAGACAGCGCGAATTTACTCATTACCCCCTTTACCTGAAAAATTTGTCCTGGTTGATGGTGGTGTGGTGGCAAACGACCCCGCGCTCTGTGCCTACTCTGAAGCCATCAAATTCAGTAATGTTGCTGGCATCAGAGATATGATTATTGTCTCGCTTGGCACAGGCAAAAAACTACAGGGCTATTCCTATTCCGAGGTTAAGGACTGGGGGCCTTTTAGCTGGGCAAAACCTGCCATCGATATTGCGCTCGAGGGAGGGCCTCAGATGACGGCGTACTACTTACAACAAATTGCTTCAACGGTAAAAAATTCTAAGTACTACAGAATTCAGCCCGAGCTATACGGCGCTGATCCAGCGTTAGATAATGCATCACGCGAGAATTTAGAGCGGCTGCGTAACGCAGGGCGACAAAACGCAGTTGTGCTCGATGAAACATTAAATGAAATTGTCAGTTTATTGGTCAATAGTAGTGGGAGTTTTGAGTTTGAAGGCTAGAGGGGAGCGGGTTTTGTGGATTTGACGGCGGGGCGCCAAAATGGAAATGGTGTCCCCTGCAGACTTCGAATGTGATTTTCAATATGTTGATATTAAATAAATTTAATTTGTTCGATTAATGCATGAGCCCCCATTAAGGCCCCCATTTGCATTAAGTCAAAACTAGAAGATTTAACGGGAATTTTTACGTCCATTTGAATTGGATTGGATGGTTCAGTGCTCTGACCATTTACGGAATCGTAGCGAGCACCATCCGTGTTTGAAAATGATACCATAATCTGGCTCCTTACTGTTTAGTGGGCAACGCCCTTGGATAATGTCGGGCTATGATGTCATTCAGCTTATCGACCAGTTCCGGTCGCTTAAAAGTGATATGTGCCGTTCCCTTCTGAAAGTATTTGATTGCAAACATCTCATCCTCGTAACGATTGCTGTGCCTGTTTTCATTGATATGATCGCCGAGACGACGGGTGACGTCGGCACGGTTGTCGGGAACCGGTTTCCCGTCCAGAAGCATCAGCATGCGCTCAAGGTCTGCTAACCGATCACGTTGCCAGCCCAAGTGAAGCCCAAATCCCCAACAATCATATTTCACCAACCCCGTCACGATGATCTTTTTCCCAAACTTGCATGGGCTGTTGCTCTGAAAATCCCAGCTCAGACCCTTAAACACGTTGATCACCCCGCGTTCAAACACCTCGCCTTTGTTCTGGTGCAGTTGCTCAAACGTGCTAAGAATATTCTCTTCACTGACAGCGGGAATATCGTCCTTTTCCAGACTGTTGTACCACTGGTCACGCGCCTGAGCATCCATGATGGAAAGCATCCCTGACTTTTTCATTAAATCGCGCCAAATACCACGATCGAGGTTGCGGATAATGGCCTTCATTGCCGTTTCTCTTTTTTCCATCAACCAGCAGCCACAGCGGAAGTCCTGCTTCATAGCCCAGTCCAGAGCGTTTTTCCCGCCGATACTGCGGGTTAGCGTTGAAATATCGTCGAGTTGCTGAATGAGCGCTTCAATCTGTGTCAGTGCGGCATTACGTCCGGTGACGATGCGCTCAATGCTGGTGGAACAAATTATGTCGGTGTGGCCGGTTAACACTTCGGGGTCGGTGAGAGTAAGTTCTGACATCAGTTATTTCCTTTATATAAAGCAAAACGCCAGCCGGTGATGGCTGGCGCTTGTATGTACGTGATGAGTACGGTTCGGAAGCTAATCTGTATTGGCCTCTTGCGAAAGCCGAAGATGACGAAGTTCACGAACATCCCGGAGTGCCTTTTCAATCCAGGGTAAAAGCCTGGCGGAATCAGTGTTATTTTCATTGTTATCGAAGATGATGCTGCTGTCACAACAGATGTTTTCCTGCACCCAGCCGATCAGAATATTGAGGGCGGTATCAGTGGTTAATTGTGGCATGAAAATACCTTGTGATTACTGGAGATGCATCACCAGTCGAAGGTGGCAAAGTCGGGCAGCAGTTCACCTGAAGCATCAAAATGGATGATGTCGGCGGAATAACGACGCATAAGCGTAACGACCAGACGACGACAGGCTTTTGATAACCCCATTCGCTTCAGCTTCAGTACCGGGTATAAGCTGCGAGCGTTGAGTCTGAGCAGATAGCCATAGCCGGTGTACAATACCCAGTCGCTGTTGTTGCCGTCGTGATGCTGAAGAGAGAGTTGGTCCAGAATGGTGTTATCCTTGGGGGTGATATGGGCAGTACTGCACTGAATACCGTGCGTTCTGGCACTTTCAGGCAGCGGATCTTCCACTATCAGTTTGCCAGGGGTATTAGCGATCCACAGCGAATAGCCGTTATCGCTGACCACGTTAATGAGTTCAGTGAGTTCACCGCCATCCACTTCAACGGCGATCCTTCCCATCTTCAGTGTCAGCACGTTGATGCTGTCGGCTTCGACATTGAGTGAGAATTTCATCAGTGTCCGGCTCTCCGCTGGCATTTTCCGGTGGTCACCTGAGTGACGGTTTTGTAGCGGTCACGCTTCATCAGGCCAGTGGCCCTTAGGGCGCGAAGGATATCGATGCTGCTGATAAACGGCGACTGCTCTGCAAGGGTGAATCCGCTGCGGTCAGTACGCACCAGACCGTATTCTTCCACCAGGGAGTTAATGGCATCGCACAGTGAGATCCCGGCTTCGAGCTGGTCCAGAATCACGCTTTCCTTGTTGAATGGCGTGTCGTTAAGCGTCAGGCCGTAGTGCTGCGTCAGCAGGTAGGTCAGTAACTGCTGCCAGATACTGACGGGCGACGGGCAGGATGGCGCTGCCCGCGTCGGGAGTGAAGGTAGAGTTTGCATGGTATTTTCTCTTTAGATGTCAGGGGGGAATCATGAAAGCTTGTAGGGGCTGAGAGCAGGAGAGTATTGTGCAACCATAGGTCATATAGCCCGGCAATTGTCCTGTGTGGGAAGCATTTTGGGCATGGTAAACTCTCCATCTGCATAACAGACCAAAATGGATAGAGCGATGAGCAACAAAAACTACGAAAGTCACCGTAAAGCAGTAATTAGCAAGGGTATTCCACCCGAATTGTTAGCCCGCATTAGTGGCTCCGATATCCAGGTAATCAATACATTCCTGACCCGCATTAACAAGCTTGAGCTAACGCCGAAGGAAAAGGGCTGGATTAATAATGTAATTAACGTGACGGAACGTTAGTTCATCGCTTTACTCAGTAGCGTTAGCAGGATAAATGGCAATGTAAACATAACCGCAGGAGCCGAGTGTATCCGCTTCGCAGGTTAACCCGTTGTGGTACAGGGTGACGCAGTGCTGATGGTGGGGATTAAGCTCTCCGCTGGTGAGCATCAGTTCGAGCTTTTTCATGATGAGCGGAAACGCCTGGTCGAGCTGGCGGGCTTCAGCGTCACTGAACTGACCGGCGATATCGGCACGGTCAGCAAGATAATGCAGCCGGTTGCCTTCCTGAACCAGACGGGCCCCGAACTGCGGCACAATCTGGCGTCTGAGTCCCCATTGCGGGCAGAGGCTGGCCTCCGGTGTACCGGATGTAGTGTCAGATTTCATTTAAGTACTCCTGAATTACGGGATATGACGATTAATTGAGGGTGACGCTGCGCAGCACCACATAGGGCCCGTTGAGGTCCTGATGGCGTTCAGCGAATACGGCCAGTATACCGGCGATATCCGGTACCTCCCGACCGGCATAGTGGCAGATGCTGCCGGACCACTTGTATTTCTCGGTACAGAAGCGAAACAGACGGGAATGAGGATGCTGGCGGTATCGTCATTGCCTGGCGTTTACTGATGATTTTCATCACTATTCCCCTTACAGCCAGCCGCGTTCGGCAAAAGAGACAATATCCATCCCGCCAACCACCAGATGGTCCAGCAGGCGGATATCAACCAGGTCCAGCGCCTGTTTCAGACGTTCGGTGATTCGTCTGTCTGCGTCGCTGGGCTCAGCCCGCCCGGATGGGTGGCAGTGCGCCACGAGAATGGCGGCAGCGTTATGTTTCAGTGCACTCTTCACCACCTCCCGTGGATGGACCTGCGTATGGTTGATGGTGCCGGAGAACAACGTTTCGTGCGCAATCAGGCGGTTCTGGTTATCGAGGAAGAGTGCAGTAAATACTTCGCGCTCCTGTGTGGTAAGCTGCAGGCGCAGCCAGTCGCGGACGGCATTGCTGGAAGTAAATGACGCCCCGGGTTCGCGTAACTGACGCTCCAGCAGGGTGAGTGCTTCCCGGATGGTTTGCTGGTCGGCAGGGGCTAATTCGCGGGCAAACAGCGGGAGTTGTTGTTCCATAACGGCTTACCTCAGTCAATAATGCACATGATGGCGTGACATTCCGCGTGCCTGATTGCGTAGTCCCTCAGACGGTAGTAGTGCTCTGACATGGCATAGTATTCGGTGCGACAGGCATGATGGCTGTAAGCGATGAGACAGACCGCAACCCCGGCAGCGTTTGCGCTCATCTCAGCACCGTTACCGTTCATGCTGTTAAACAACATCCATTTTTCATCGTTGTCGTCGTCGGTTTCTGGCGCCATAAACGCACCACCGTTGCTGAGCGTATAAAAACGCCAGATACCACCGCTGTAATCAGTGCATAGACGATCCATCCAGGCGAAGATATGTGGCTCCAGGGTTATCCACTGCGGGATGGAGCCAAAGTTCTGTGGCCAGAAATCAGAGCGGTTTTCATCGGCAACCAGCGTGGTCGTAATATGGTTCGGGTCCGTAACCGGAACGTCTGCAACAGGGGAGAAAAGTGGTAATGTATCACGGGTCATTATTGGTACCTTTTGAAATAGATTTATCAGGATGGGTAAGGCGGAGGAAAGCAGGCAGTAAAAAAGTAACTCCACCGGAGAGGAGGTATACCTACTCTTTGTAATGGTTCGTGGTGGCATGCTTTGTAAATATCAGGGGGAGACCAGCCGAGACTGGTGACGATTGTTATTGCATGCCTGGCCCGCCTCGTTGAATTCGACAATGGCAATGAAGGCGGGAGTTTTTTAGCTCAGTGTCTGCTGCAGTTCTTCTGCCATTACCCACAACGCACGGTTCAGCCTGATATCACCGTCGATGCCTTTAACTGCACGGGTGCGAGCCCGCTTGCCCAGCGTTGTTCTGCCTGGCAGACCACCTTTAATCAGATTCTCCTGAATACGCTGGTAGGTGGTCCACAGGTCACCGCTTTCGTCCTGCCAGCGGCGTGGAGACAGAATCTGTGTTTCTGTTACCGGCTGGTGTTCTTCACCGAAGCGATACGTCAGCGCTGCTTTCGCAAACGCCTGTTGTGCCGGTGGCGGCAAGACCAGTGGCTGCATGGCGTCACGCTTCTCTTCCATCCGGTCAAAAATCTCCAGCACTTCGTAAGCCCCCTCAATGACTTTTCCCACCACATCGCCCTTATGCGGCACCCTGACTTCGCCAAATGACTGTCCGCAGACCAGACCGTTGGCGCAGACTGCGCGGAATAATCCCGGCAACATCTGGTAGCTTGAGCTGCCGTCATGACTGTTGAGCAGGATTATCTCCGGTACCTGTTTGTCGGCTATCTGCCCTGCGCGTCGCAGGTGCACCATGTGTCTGGTATGTTCACGACGGCTCTGGTCTCTGACACGGGTCTGACAGGCGAAAAAGGGCTCAAAACCTTCCTGTTTAAGGTTCTCAAGCAGAGTGATGGTGGGAATATGGGTGTAGCGTTCGCTGCGGGATGCGTGTTTGTCCTCGCTGAAGACGCTGGGAACATGGATCATCAGCTCATTGTGGGTCAGCGGACGGTCGCGGCGGATCTGGTTGATTCGGCCAAAGCGGCTGGCTAATTGCATAATAAAAACTCCTTGATTAAACGGCATAAAAGCAAAAAGACCACACTCCCGAAAGGAAGCATGGCCCGGTGGTCTGTGTGGTTATGAGATGGAAGTAACGATTGTTGTCGTTATTGCTGTCGTGGGGTCGAGCATGCATTGTCGTCAGCAGCAACGGGTGCCACCGGGATACCATGGCTGGCAATATAGCGGTTGAGCATCATCCCGGCCTCCGGGGCAAAGTTCCAGTCCCGCCAGATAAGCATGCCGTCAGTATCGCGGATAGCCAGACGAAAGTGGGTGCCCTGGTCATCTTCAATGGTTACGTTGGTGTACTTTGCTGCAATGGAGTCTGCCTGTGTCCGGGTGAACGGACCGGGTGGAAATGGTATGTCGTCAGTGTGTTGCATATCAGAACCAGTGTTGCGGGAAAGAAAGTATCCCATCCGGCGGGATAAGGCATTATCAGGTGGTACCGGTGTCAGGTGCGTCCCAGTAACCGGAGTATCTGTGTCATCAGAGCGGCCATAAGAGCCGTGATCAGCAGGGTCACCGCTTCCCGGGCATTATCCAGAGCATCATCGTCATAACCGGCCTGACGAAAACAGCGTTCGATAAACTGCCGGGCCCGGTGACTGCCCCACCAGGACAGGGCCTGTCCCAGCGCGGATATCAGCATGTTCAGAATGGTCATAAAACGAACCTCCGGGCAGCGCCAGGGCTGCCCGTGATGGAGAGGAATAAAGGGAAATTCAGGAACGTGCGGACAGGGTTCAGTCGTAGGTGATGCGCCAGGCGCCTTTGTCCGTGGTGACCACCACCTCGGAGGCCACGCAGTTATTATAAAAACTCACCTTGACTGACTCACCGTACTGCAGGGTGGCGGGCAAAATGGTGTCCTTTTTACTGGAATACAGGTATTTCTGATTATTAATGCGACAGTGACCCCGGTTGACGTCGATGTTTTTGACGGTCACGGTGTCATCCCGTGCGGTCACGACCACGGTGGCGTAGCGGGTGCCTGCCGGGTGGACATTGTTGCTGGTTTCGACTTTGACGGGGAGAGGTTGTTGCGCTGCTATTGCCGGGACAGAGCAATACAGCAGAGCAGGCAGTAGAGACAGAGGGAATTTCATCGCGGTTCCTTAACGTGAGCGGGGGTGGAAGAAGATATGCCGGGTATACCTGGAGTACCGGTGCGACCGGTACCTGCTGACGGTCAGACCGATGCGGCAGAGACGCAGCCGTGCGTGCCGAATGCCGGCAGTATCTCGCGGGCGCCCTTCAGCGTGAAGGTGGCGGGAGTAACACCGGTTCCGGTGACCGTCACCTGTTTACCCTGGCGTAACTGACCCCAGGCAAAATCGAGATTGTTCTCACCCACCCGGCTACCTGAATCACTGATATCGACGGCCTCCTGCTGGTCGATTTTTACCTGCAGTTCAGTATCCGTATCCATACTGACCTGACGTCCACGTGCATCAGTCAGGGTGATGGTGGCTGCCCGGGAGCCCTCGTCCTCACAGGACAACAGCAGCTGTGACTGCCCTTTCCCGGTGATGATAAATTCCGATACCCCCTGACCCCAGCCCCGGGTCCAGGCATCCGGGTTACCGAAAGCATGTGAAGTGACGGGGAGCAACGCAACCAGGCTGAGAGCCATCAGCCCTGTTTTCTTCATATTCATGATGTGTTTCCTTTGTGTGAATGGTCAAAAGAGCGGCCCAACCGGAGAGAGAACAGTCCCGGCTGCCGCGAAAAGTCAAAAGAGGAGGCCTGCATCAGATAAGGGCTTCTCCCTGGTGAGGTGGCAGAGAGAACCGGTTTACATCAGCTGTTTTCCTACCACCGTCAGCCCGGCCAACCAGCCGAGGCTCTGGGGGCCGACCAGCCAGAACAGGCGTGCTTTCAGAAGGCCCGTCATGCCTTCACTGGTGTATACCGCATCCGGCATCAGCCATTGTCGAAGAGCTGCACCGACGGTCATACCGGCTCCAGGACCCAGCGTCATCCAGAACAGATAGCCCATTTCCTGCCTAAAGCTACGAATTTCGCCAGTGGCGCCAAAAACGTTAAACAGCACCACGACCAGCGCAATAATGAAAGCAATAATGAAGTACTTAATAATGAGAGCCATTAAACATTTACCTTATTTTCTGCACTGTCTGGTTGCATTCAGCATGTTGTTCATAAAGTCTGGCGGGATATAGCCAGGTTGCTGGTTCATTTTCTCCAGCTCTCCGTGTATGTATTTCGTTTTAAGGTCATCGTAAACACAGCCGCAGATAGCGGTGGTTCCACCACCGGATTTACAGCCGCGGATAAATTCACGTTCATTTTTATCGCCACAGCCGTTGAGGATGAAAGCCGCAAGCAGGAGGCCAGGAAGTAACGGAGCGAAGCGCTCCTTATGGAAGGGGGGCATTATTGTGTCCTTACGAGTCAGAAGGGGGAGGGCGGATGGCGGTTTAAGACCATCCCCTTCCCTGAAACCCCTTAAAATAGGAGGCATTTTGAGGGGAGTAAAATGGTTATTACCGATCGAAACTGAAGAATTGATCGCTATAATCTATAGATTTAAGTGATCAATGGTTGTATTTTGATTGTTTATGGCTATCAATATATTGCATTCGATCGTTTTAGCAGATCGATTCACCAGGCTGGAGGCAACTTTTAAAAATGACCTGCGCCAGGTGCAAAAGAAGAACCCTGTTTATCTGTTCTGTATGGTGATATGGGTTTGAAATAAATTTGAATGTTTAAGGCAATTCTCAGGCAGAGGGGGCGCAAAATGAATACATGACCGGATTTTCACAGACGGAAATATGACTTATTGATAAGATAAAATTTCTTTTATTACTCATATTATTCGATTTTCATTTACACTTTCTTCTGTTTTTATATGGATTGCGGTTTTTGTCAGTTTTTATTTTTCAGATGTAGGGGATGTCCACTTCTCCTTTTGCTAAAACCCGCTGGGAAAAGGGAAATCACAGCCGGTCAGGGGCTGTATTTTAACTGCAATGCAGGTGTTAGTGCTTACGCTCAGTCAGGTATCGGTGACATTCATTACACAGACCTGGAGAAGCGTAAGGTGTTACAGAAGGTTATCAGTTATCTTGCTAAAGTTGATACCGCTGTGCGTTTGAGTCTACCTGAGGGGGCGAGGACATTTGGGCGTGGCGAATGTCTTTTACTGAAAGGGGGAAAGCCAGGGAGGCCTAGGGGAAAAGTATAATTATGTGTATTAGTTCGGATTTGCTCTGACACAGAGCCGGACCCAATCTGACAGTCCTCTGTGTGCCAGAAGCGGACGTTGCAAACCTGATGGGGAATTAGTTAGCAATGGGCATGTTAGCGAGGAGTTTAACAAGACGTTTTCTCACTTCCTTATAACCGTTGCTTTCATAAAACTTGTGCGCTCTGACTCTTCTTTCACTGCTTGAAAGCTCAATCTGAGAACATCCCTTATCCAGGGCGATTCTCTCAGCGGCGATGAGAAGTTTCCGACCGATTCCTGCCCCTCGCGACGATTCATCTATGACCAGAGCTGAAATTAATGCCCATAAGCCGTCTTCATGAACAGGCGTGATAAAATTCACCACAATAACCCCATAGAGTTCCTTTTCTGATTCAGCAACCAGGATACTAAGATTGGTATTCGTCTGATTAATATGTTGTTTTAAGCGTTCAGCATCTGTCTGATAGCCCAATTGTAAAAAAAGTTTGTTCAAAGACGGTATATCTTTTAATTCGGGTGCCCTAATTAAGGTCATTGCCATTACCTTCTGCAGAAGAGTTGAGTAAAAATATCCAAATTTCGCTAAAGTAGCCAAGACAGATAGTCGCTCGCAGCGGACCTTCAGCTCAGTTAACTTTTCACTCCGTGCCAGGAGCGGACTGTTCAGCAACATATTGCTGAATGAATTTAACATGTATATAGGCAATCAAAAATCGTTAACAGATTAACAAAGACAAGCAGAGACCTGCCGGTTCCAGCCCGAAAAAGCTGAATCACTAATCTTCATCCTCCAGATCGGGTTCGATAAAGACGGATAATTTCCCCCCCTTACGCTCCTGGAAACCTCTGATGATGCGTACTGCCTGCAGATGCTCAAGAATTGATATCACGCGTTCTCTGTTTGCAACAGCAATTGTTGCCTGGGTTCGATTGATGAATACATTCCTCAATTCATCTTCGCCCAGCTGATGACAAAGCCCGGCCAGCTGATGTTTATTCAGGCCTGTTACTATAAATCGCGTAAACAGCATGACTTTAAATTCTTCATTACTGGTGCTGTTAAATACCAACAGCAGGACATCTATTCTGTGGAGGAGATGCGCCAGCGGGCCGTGACCGGCGACGAGCGACAATGGTCGTCCGAAGGGTTGCTGGATGCAGTACTGCCGGGTCACGGCGGGGAAATTGCGCCGGTCATTGGCTTTGGCATTTCTCAGGATCGCCACAGCGTGCCGCCAATCATTCAGCCGCACGGATTCTCAGTGGAGTGGCTGCGCATTCAGGCTGAGCATCAGTTAGGGCGTCATTTGTGTCCGGACATTCAGGTGCTTATGGTCTTTAAAGGCACGCTGGAGATCACCTGGAATCAGGCGGGGGAAGAGGTGAGCGTCATTGCCCCGGAACGTTCAGTCGTATCGATTCCAGCCAACAGCTGGCGCCGCTACCGTGCAGTGGGGGCTGGTGTAGAATGTATTCTCACCACCCAAGGCGATCATCGCAAACGTCTGTACTGGGACGAGACTATTTTACAGCGGGCCAAAGAGGTTAATCGTGGCCTCGATCCTGATGGCTATGTCAGTAAGCTTGATATCCTGCCGGTGACTGCCCGTCGGGCTGGTAGCAGAGTAGAGCGTTTGTTCGAAGAAGAAAGCTGAAGGCTGTAGAGCAGGGCTGGAGCACGTTGTCCAGCCCTTTGCTATTAGCGAAAGCTGGATTTATCTGTCAGCGTAAAAGATAACTACCGAATTTACCATGAGTATCAGACAGGCCAGCAGGACGTTATTGTTGTGCAGAACGTTGTTTCGTTACCAGCCGGATAAGCGGTGTGATGATCCGTTGCTCCAGGTGCTGACTGAGCTGGCCGGGTGCTACCCGCGGTATGGTTTTAAGAAGCAGTTCAGTTGCTGTGTAGGCAGGGTAACTCCTGGAACCATAAACGCGTTCACCGCATTTACTGACGCCCTTCTAAGAGTCAAGCCGTTATCGGAATACTGTTGACCTGCCTGTTTTGATTACGCAGTAGCGAATAGACTTCACGTGAGATATAGCGCTTCAGGCATCGGATTGCTTCCATTTTTGTATGCCCCTCGGCTACTCGTCTGGCAACATATTCCTTTGTTTTTGCATCAGTTCGTAAACGTCCGATAGCGATGATGTGAAGTGCACTATTTGCAGCACGATCTCCACCCCGATTAAGTCGATAACGATTCGTTTTTCCAGAAGAGACAGGAACCGGGCTGACACCACACAGTGCTGCAAAACCTGATTCGGATCTTAACCGTTGGGGATTGTCTCCGGCAGTGATCAGCAACTGCGAAGCGCTTTCGTATCCAATAGCATTACGTTTAATCAGTTCAGGTGCCAGTTCATCGACAATTGCCGCAATCATGACATCCAGATCAGCGATTTCGTCATGTAACTCGAGATAGCGTCGGGCAAGGGACTTTAATGAAATGCGATAAACGTTGGTAACATTGCGGTATTCACTGGCATCAGGTCTCCAGGATCCCAGAGTCCTGATGAGCTGCATGCGAGTCATATTTCTGAGCTGTTCACGTAATTCATCCGGTGCAGAGATAATATTGGAATGTATAATCTGTAGAGCAACTCTTTGGGCCGATATCGCTGTTTTGCGGCAAGTTTTTAACACCCGAAGAGACTCAATCATGCCATTGCGCGTTTTGGGTGTGACGGTTCTTATTCCCGAGAATGCGGCATGAGCAGCACACTCAGCATCAATCGTGTCACTTTTACCCCGTTTGCGTCGTTCCATTCGGTCTGGAGCGGTCACTTCAAGAACTTCTAACCCGGCATTCTGCAAATAGCGAAGCAGACCTGATCCATAGGTGCCTGTACACTCAACACCAATTCGCTTTAATGCCCCAAATGAGGTCATCCATGCCAGCATCTGCCGGTAACCTTGTCGTGTTGTGGCGAAATACTGGGTCCCTAGGACTTTATTGTTCTGATCAACGACAGCGGCAACGTGCAGATCTTTATGTGTGTCCACGCCACCCACAACGGCAGCTTCGGTAACTTTATCAGCCATGACAGAGCTCCTGTGAGGAAACAGAGTTGAATCTCCAGACAGATAACCCGGACAGGACAGTAACGAGACAAGCCGTCAGGCCCTTCTTGAGTCACGCGCACCGGTGAGGAGATGCCTCGCATGAAGGCACTTCCGGCAACCGACGGGTCCAGGGCAGGACACAAAAGGTCGATCGCTGTGTGAGTCAGGATGCGGGAAGGTCTTCACTGCATCAGTAATCACACCAATCGGGTTAAACGGCAAACTGAGTGGTGGTAAAGACTGACACCGGTATTATTACTATCGCTATGTACGATAACCTCGCCGTCCGGTTTTCGACGCCACACGGCCATCATCAGAGCGTCCAGCGCGAGTTCGCGAGAGAGAGTGGGCTTCATCGACCAGCCAACCACGTTACGGGCGAAGAGATCGATAACCACCGCCAGATACAGCCAGCCCTGCCAGGTGCGGATATAAGTAATATCGGTGACCCAGACCTGATTGGCCCGGACAACGGTAAACTGCCGCTGCACACGATTAGGCGCAACCACTGAAGGTCTGCCAGCGATACGACGCGGCGCTTTATAGCCGCGCACGGCTTTAATCCGGTTCAGTTGCATAATACGGCCCACCCGGTTTTTACCGCAGATTTCCCCGATTTCGTTCAGGTCGCCATGAACCCGGCGGTAACCGTATACACCTCCGCTCAGTGAATAGGAGTCACGGATAAGCGTCAGCAGACGCTGGTTATCTTTATCCCGCGCGGAGACCGGGTTATGCAGCCACGCATAAAACCCGGCCCGGGCAACGCACAACACCCGACACATCGTCATGACACCCCATACAGTGCGGTGCTCATTGATAAAGCGGTACTTCAGTCGGGCTCCCTTGCAAAGTACCGCGCGGCCTTTTTCAGTATGTCCCGTTCTTCCTCAGTGCGCTTCAGTTGGGCCCTGAGCTTCAGGATCTCGCTTTTCGCTTCCAGTAAATCACGGGCATGCTGCTCGCTGTTATCGGGTTTAATAGCCCGTAACCACTTATAGAGACTGTGTGCTGAAACGCCCAGCCGGTCAGAAACTTCGGCGACGGAATAACCGCGTTCCGTTATCTGACGGACGGCTTCTTCCTTAAATTCAGGTGTAAATCGTGGTGTGCCCATACGCTCCTCCTTGTATCTCGAAAGTGGATTACTATGAACTGGCTTAGATTTGGCAAGGTCTGTGTAGTCCGATTCCTCCCGGGGTTATTGAAACCCGTAGCATAGCGATTGACGCACAGGCTGAGCCGTTCATCTGAAGCCCGAACAGTTGTCCGAACTTCAAATCGTATTTGCAAGGAGGGGTATAGATGAGCGTGTCAAATCAACGTTGTGCAGGTATAGATGTTTCAAAAGGTACTCTGGATATTGCAATCAGCAATAATACCAGCCAGTTCACTGTACCAAATGGAAGTGACGGTTTTACTCAAGTTATCGGAGAATTAAAGCGAAATGAGACAAGATTGATCCTCATGGAAGCAACAGGAGGGCTGGAGTCAGGTGTAGCTTGCCATCTTCAATCAGAAGGCTTTGACGTTGTTGTCATTAACCCCCGTCAGGCTCGAGATTTTGCCCGTGCAATGGGCTATCTTGCGAAGACGGATCGTATTGATGCCAGAGTATTGCTTCAGATGTCTGAAGTGATTAACCAGCACCCGGAACGGGAAAAATACATCCGTCCCTTGCCTGATGCACACAGGCAGATTCTGGCAGCGATGGTGGTCAGGCGCAGACAACTAACAATCATGCTTACAGCCGAACGAAACCGATTACATCCTTCGCATCCTCAGAGTTATGAAAGCATCAAATCAATTATTTCGGCACTGAAGGGTGAGCTGGCTCGCATTGAAGGTGAAATGGCGATTCACATCAAGGACCATTTCAGTGAGTTATCTGATCTACTGAGTGCAGTTAAAGGTGTTGGGGCTGCGACTGTTGCTGTATTGCTGGCTGAAGTTCCTGAGCTTGGTTCGCTCTCTCGACGTGAAATTAGCGCTCTTATTGGGGTTGCTCCAGTAAACAGGGATTCCGGCACGATGCGCGGTCGCCGAACAGTATTCGGAGGGCGAGCTTCCGTCCGTACAGCTCTCTATATGTCAGCTCTGGTTGGGACGAGGCACAACCCAGTAATAAAAGAGTTCTATACACGCCTG
The DNA here is from genome assembly GCF_051131745.1 of Klebsiella sp. R390. Taxonomy (NCBI): domain Bacteria; kingdom Pseudomonadati; phylum Pseudomonadota; class Gammaproteobacteria; order Enterobacterales; family Enterobacteriaceae; genus Klebsiella; species Klebsiella sp. R390. Next base: position 4,119,590 of record NZ_CP180445.1, read on the forward strand.
GTTGCCGCAGGAAAGCCCAAAAAAGTTGCACTGACGGCCTGCATCAGAAAATTGCTGACCATCCTGAACGCAATGCTGAAAAAGAATGAAGCATGGGATCCGATGTATCACCAGCATGCTTCGTAGTCGCGCTCGAAAGACAGTTGCTATGCTTAAACTATAGGGCAGGATCGTCTACCGGGGCGGGGTCAGTCCATAAATGACTCTGAGGTGTCTGTTAAACCGGTGGCGATTCATATTACAGTATGATAAGAAGCTTTATCTGCTTGAAGATAATGAAGAAAACCGGCATTTTCAGTGGAAGTACTGGAAGTATCAAAAAGCTCTTAAAAACAGCCAGTCAGTTGCTTAACTGACTGGCATTACCCATAACTGAGCAATATTTTAGGCTGAACATCAGCTTAGATACTCAATTACTTCTTCTTGCTTTTAGCGGCTGTTGACGGGGCCTTTTTGGTATTGTCGGCTGCTGTTTTTGCCGCTTTTACCGCAGGGGTCGGGGCTTTCGTGCCGGTCGCGGTTAAAAACTTCTCGTAATACTCCAGCGCCAGTTTGCGAATGGCCTTACCGATGTTGGCATAATCATATTCATTGAGGTTCGCCAGAGACACACGCCAGGATGGATGCGGGGTGCCAAAGCCTTTGCCCGGCAGCAAAATCACCCCGGTTTCCTGCGCCAGACGGAACAGAACCTCGTTTGGTTTCATCTGCCCCATGATCCATTTAACGTAGTCAGGGCCATACATTTCACCGGCGAGCTCTTCCAGATCCAGCAGATGATAGTAGCGCACGGAGTTAGGATCGTAAGGCATCGGCAGCCCCAGCTCCCGGTACAGCGCTTCTTTACGGCGCAGGACAATCCGTTTCATTTCATCTTTATAGGCGTCAGGCTCATCCATCAGGCAGAACAGAGAGAACAGCGTCATCTGCGCCTGCACCGGCGTGGAGAGACCAGCGGTATGATTCAGCGCCACGGTACGGCTGTCAGCCACCAGACGGTCAATAAACTTGAGGCTGTGCGGCGCGGTGGTAATCGAGGCATAGCGCGCATCAAGCTGCTTTTTCTTGGCTTCTGGCAGCGCGGCAATCGCCGCATCGATAATGTTGTTCTCATGGGTCGCCACAATCCCCATACGCCACCCGGTTGCCCCGAAGTATTTCGAGAAGGAGTACACGAGGATAGTGTTGAACGGACAAATGGCAAACAGTGAAACAAAGTCATCAGCGAAGGTGGCGTACACATCATCGGTCAGGATGATCAGGTCAGGACGTTTTTTGACAATTTCTGCAATGTAACGCAGCGTATCGTCATCAATTTTCACTGACGGCGGGTTGCTTGGGTTAACGAGGAAGAACGCTTTGACCTTCGGATCCAGCAGCTTATCCAGCTCTTCGTGGGTAAACTGCCACTTATTGGACTGCGGCGCATCGATATGGACCGTTTTCAGGTTGTAATCGCTGAGCTCAGGAATTTCGATATACGGCGTGAAGATAGGCATACCCAACGCAATGGTGTCGCCTTCATTAATCACATGGTTAGCTTTCAGGCTGGCAAACAGATAGGTCATTGCCGCCGTGCCGCCTTCCAGCGCGTACATGTCGAAATTGCCGACAAACGGGTAGGTGCCGATCATTTCTTTATGAATGTATTTGCCGACAATCACTTCGCTCAGTTTGAGCATGCGGTCCGGTACCGGATAATTACAGCCCAGAATGGCTTCGCACATTTCATAGATGAAATCGCCGGCATTCAGCCCCATCTGGTCGCGTACATAGGAGACGGCAGCCTCGATGAAACGCACCCCGGGGATGCTCTCATGCTGTTTCGCAAAAAGCTCAAACCGGGCCTCGATGCCTTCGCGCTGCGGGAACCCGCCCACATGATCCATGTACATATAGGATCGTTCCGCTTCCGTCATGGCGAACAGACCAAACTGGAAAAATCCATGACGCGGGGTGGTAGCCAAAAAGTTAGGGTTACCACGGCCTGCGTTTAACATCAGCTGATTACTTTGTTCCGCCTGTTGCATCAGGGCATCTTTTAGTTCAAAGGGGCTCAACAGCGCAAGCTTTTCCGGATCGCTAAAATTCATGTCACTACTCCTTTATGCATTACTGATAACGCAGAATACTCTCCCGGCTCATACCGGGAAGAGCGACCTGTTAGATAAAATTTTTTAAACCAGGGCGATAACCAGCGGCCCTAACAAGGTTAAAAAGACGTTTGCCAGGGCATAGGTGATGGCAAACGGGACGGTAGGAATGGTGTTTTCCGCTTTATCGAGAATTTCACCAAATGCCGGGTTGGCGCTGCGCGTGCCGCTCAATGCCCCCGCGAAGATGGCGGTGTTGTCGTAACGGAGCACGTAACGGCCAAAGATCATGGTTAACACCAGCGGCAGAATGGTGACGACGACGCCGATCAGCAGGATTTTAATCCCCTGACTTTCAACGGTTTGTACCGCCTGCAGTCCGGAGGAGATCCCGACCACTACCACGAATGCGGCCAGACCCAGATCTTTGAGGATCTGAACGGCACCGGAAGGCATGTAGCCAAAGGATTGTCTGCGGGAACGGAACCAGCCAAACAGCAGACCTGAGAGCAACGCGCCGCCACCGCTTCCCAGCGTCAGTGGGATAGATCCGACTTTGGCGGTCAGCAGCCCCAGCAGCAAACCCACTACCAGACCGGTGCCCATATAGACGAAATCGGTTTTGGCGCTCGGAACGATGGCATGGCCAATCTGGTCGATCACACGTTTCACATCGTGTTCAGCACCAAAAATGGTCGCCACGTCACCAACGGACAGGACGGTGTCAGGATCCAGACCCAGCGCTTTACCCTGACGGGAGATTTGTGACACATACACGCCATGCTTAACGTCACGCGCCACGGCATCACGAATATCGCCGAACGTCCGTTTGTCGAGAGACTTGTTGGTGATCACCACATCGCGACGCTGCATGGTCAGCTCCATGCCTTCCACGTCGTGCAATTCTTTACCCAGCAGCGCGGCGGCGGTAACAACGGCAGGGCGTTTACCGACTACCAGCACGATGTCGCCAGGCTGCAACTGCATCTCCGGGCTGGGCTCAAGCACCTGTTTGTCGCGCTTAACGCGTTCGATGGTGATCGCCACTTCCGTAATCTGTTCCAGTGCTTCGACCGTGGTCGACGTATTGGCAGGCAGTTGGAAGATTCGACCCACCAGGTCAGGCGCGGCGGCTTCTTGCCCCGGGCCAAAAACCTGCACACCGGCCTGCATCGCACTTTCGGCTTTCAGCGCGTCTTCTTTGATACTGCGGCCCATGAATTTTGGCAGCAAGTTCACACACACCAGAATCGCACCCAGCGAACCAAAGACGTACGTCACTGCGTAACCGATGGCGACGTTACCCTGAAGGCGCTGGACTTCATCCGCGGCGAGGCCGAGTTTGGTAATCGCGTCACCTGCTGTACCAATAATGGCTGATTGCGTCAACGCACCGGCAGCGACCCCTGCGGCCAGGCCTTTATCCAGATCAAACATCCTCGCCAGCACCACCACCGTTAGCAAACCGGTGATCGCCAGCACCGCAGCGAGAATAATCTCTTTGATCGACTGTTTGCCCAGCGAGCGAAAGAAGTCTGGCCCGCTTTCATAGCCCACAGCGTAGATAAACAGGGCAAACATGACCGATTTCACGCCCGGATCGATCTGCACCCCAACCTGGCTGACTAGCACCGCGACCAGCAGCGATCCGGCAACACCGCCCAACTGAAACTTACCAAACTTGATTTTGCCGAGGTAATACCCGGCGGCAATCGAGAGAAACAACGCAATTTCAGGTGATTTGTGGAACAAATCGTGTAACCAGTTCATGGATCCACCTCAGTAACATGGGGAGAAAGTCTGGCCGCTAAATCTACTGTAGCGAGCTGGCCAGCCCGACAATCAACGGCCCCATCAGGGGCAGAACAACATTGGAAATTGCGTATGTGATCGTGTAGCCCAACAGCGGTGTGGAATTACCGCAGGCATTTTGAATCGCGCTTAACGCGGGAGTACTGCACTGTTGTCCGGCAATCGCCCCCAGCAACACCGGGGCGCTGAGCTTGAGCCATAAGTGGCCCACTAAAAGCGAAACCGTGGCCGGGAGAACCGCAATCGCGATGCCCAGCAGTGGTAAGGTCAATCCATACTGCTTAATCAGGGTCAGGGCCTGAGGCCCGGAGGAGAGCCCGACTGCGGCAATAAAACCGGCCAGACCCAAATCTTTCAGCAGCGCCAGCGCGTCGGCGTTGACCGAGTGCAGATCCGCACGACGGGCGTGATACCAGCCCAGAACCAGGCCGACAATCAGTACGCCGCCGCCGGTACCTGCGGAGAAGGGGATCCCCCCAATTTTGAGCGTGAAGCTGCCAAGCCAGGTCCCTAACGCGATGGCCAGCCCGGCAATGCCGAGATTGCTGGCCAGTTTGTCAGGCATCAGTTTGCCGAAGGTGTTGATGACCGGCGCAGAACTGCGCGACCCGGTTGGGTTGGCATCGTAGATTTGCAGAATGTCATTCAGCTGCAGCTGGGTCGCAGGCAGTGCGGGCACAATGGCATCGCCGCGACGGATTGCCGCCACATGCACCCCAGCCGGTAATTTCAGCGTACGCAGTGGCGCGTTCGCCATCTCATTGGCCAACAGCACAACATCATAGGTTTCCAACGCGGTGGTCAGCGAGTTGGTCTCGGTCATTTCACTGCCAAGCAGCGCCGAAGTTTCAATCATCGACCCCCGGTAGCCAACCAGCAGAACCTGGTCGCCGCGGTGTAGTTTGAGCATCGGCGACAGGTCTAGGGTGCGGCCATGCCGCTGCACGCGAACAATGCTGCAATCCTGACCCAGCCGTTCCTGAATGGCCGACACGCGATTTCCCGCACCGGCGTCGACCCGATACGCGCGTCCCACCACCGTGGGTGCGGCTGAAACGCCTTCGCTTTCAAGTCTTCCGCCCATGTGCACCCACAGCTTATCTGCCTCATCCCGCAGGTTGACGCGCAGCAGCAAGGGGAAGAGCTGGCTGGTCACAATCACGATAGTGATCAGGCCGCAGATGTAAGTGATGGAATAGGCCGTCACCACGTTTCCCTGCAGGCGGGTAATTTCCGAGGCCGGCAACGCCAGCCGTGAAATGGCATCCGTCGCGGTTCCCACCACCGCAGATTCGGTGGCTGCGCCCGCCATCATCCCGGCGGCCGTTCCCGGATCCAGATGCATAGCGGCCGTTGCCGCCAGCACAAGTGCCAGCACCACCACCACTTCAATCAGGCAGAAAAGACCGAGCTGGATCCCTTTGGCGTTGAGATTGGCAAAAAATTGCGGGCCGCCGCTGTAACCCAACGCAAAGATGAACAGCATGAAGAAAATGTTTTTGATGTCAGATGCGACCTGAATATTCAGCTGTCCAATCAGCAGCGCGGCTATAAGAGTGCCGCAGACGCCACCGAGCTGGATCGATCCCAGTCGAATCTGGCCGATGGCGTAACCAATAGCCAGCGCCAGGAACATAGCCAGTCCTGGTACGGTCTGTAACGCCTCGGTAATAAACGCGAGCAAAGAACTAAACATTCGACACCCTAGGTCAATCGACGCCAACGAAAAATTTTAGAATGCATCCTTTGCAATCGCAGTAAGATAAATAACTTACGGGTCCAATTGAAATGTAGTAGAGATATTCCACAACCGACAAAAATATTTTTCGGTTCATAACCACTTTTATCTCATGGATATATGCGGCGTATGGAGGGGTTATTCAGGTACATCCAACTCACGGGAAGTCCGCTATCGCCGTATGGATTTACTCTTAGGTTTATTCCGGCGTTGACGTTCAGCATTCGCACAATATTAAAATGTTATGCCGCCTGTAAATTTATTTTTTTAGACTCTGTCATTATTATTTTCGGTTTGTCGTAAATGGGCGAATTGTTGATTTTAAACTTTTGCTTTGCCACGGGGCCGCCTGCGTTGTCAGGGGATGCGTGATCTGAGCCCTCAACTCAGCAAAAGTACGATTTATTCAACAAAGCCGTCTGATAATACTTTTTGCGTTTAAAAAGGCCCTCCTTCGGGATTCAGGAGGGCTTCTTTTCAGCCACGTCTCCGGAAGATGGGTTATCAGGAGAAAGTGTTATCCATTGTTTTCAAAGTGAAAAGTGCGGGATTCCGACGACAGGAACGCCGATTCCCGCAATCCGATCACGGAGTCCGACGGATGGCCAAACTTGGCCGGAACAATTCGGAAAGTGCGATCGGATTAAATCGGAATCAATGATCGGTTTGGGTCGGAATATGCAAGCAGCCCGTGAATAGACAGTGGGGCCCTGAATGTTATTTTCCAGGGAAGAGGAATGTCAGATTCATTCGAAGCCCCCAGCCTTCAGGGCCTCGTGTATCATCCGTCACCGCCCAGTAACGTACGCCGGTACCCACCTGGATAATCTGGTCACCGATTTTCAACACCTGATTCACCATCAGGTTTACCGGCACGCTCCACTGATTATCTCGCCAGTCATAGGTTGATTCCGTATTCATTGCCACAGAAGTAGCGGTCGGCCAGGTGTAACTGACGAAGGGCTGAAGAAGTGTCTGACTGGTATGTGAACGATTGCTGCGGCCCGCATAATCCCAGACGTGATTGACCAAACCGCCATACGTCCATGGGCCTTCCTGTTTTAAAAGAATGGCCGTTGGTCCCGCTCCCCAGCTTTTAGTTGAGAGGTCTGTTCCGCTCGGAATGGTCAGAACAGGGCCCAGCCCCCAGATATAGCCATTCGACGTCCGTTTTTTAGGGGAGTACCAGAAACTTTGCGTGATATCGCCGACGGCGGTTTGTATCCCGCTGCCTGGTGACGTATTGCGCTCACTAATGACGGGAAGGATGGTTCGACTGATAACAATGGCGTCATCCGAAAAATCAATGGGCATGACGGGCTGGATATTAAGGAGATTTCGTGCCCCTTTATTAGAGCCGAAATCCTGATCATAGTCATACTGAAACGGAACACTGATGAGATTAGAGATAGGATTGTTAAGTTTTTTAGCCAGTTCTTCACTATTTTCTGCAGCAAAAACATGCATCGAGGAACACAGTGTTGCGATAATAACGGCTAGCTTTTTTATATTTTTCATTAAATTTCCCGTAAGAGATATAGGCATGTTTACATGAGTCTAGTTATTCGCGGTGATATCATCAAGGCGACGACTGGAGATAATTCCATGAAATACCTGTGCTTATATTGTGCCTATATCAAGCCAGTTACTATCAGGTAATATGTTAAGGGCTTGCCATAACATTCTGGAATCCCTATCAATAATTTCGTTTTCATCGGCTGGAAACCTGAATACAAAATCAATTGTGATGTCCGCGAGTGACGTAATTTACAGTTATTCAGGAGCGCGGCACCAGTCGACTGAAGCCGCTAAGAAACTGTCCGCTCAGCCATCTTCACATCAGTGTCGCTCTGGTAAGAGTGCAGAATGCTCATACTTTCGCCATAGTTTGATGCATCGACAACGGCGAAGACCTTAAAAGTAAAACCCGGCAAACTTCACGTCCCGGGTTGTATAATCAGAACTGATAGCTGTAGTTGACGCTTGCAAACCACAGGTACGGATGGTCATAGCTGCCGGAGAAAACCTCAGGCGAAGCCACTTTCGACGACTGCATATGCAGATATTCCACCGCAAAGCCAACGTTGCTGGCAGGCGTCAGCTGGTACTGCGCACCGGTCCCGAAGCGCCACTCATCACCGGTCGGCAGCGTCATCGCCACATCACTTTGTGAGTGGTATGGGGTGCTGTCGAAAGCCACACCTGCATTAAGACGCCATAACTCCGTTGGACGGTACTGCACGCCCACCGCGGTGTGCCAGGTGTCTTTCAGGCGGTTGGTTTTACTCATCTGCTGTCCGTTGACTTGAATCTGCGGCGCACCAAACTGGCTCCAGTCCTGCCAGCCTAAATCGCCCATCACCGACCACTGCTTGTCGATATCATGCACTAGGCTGAACATCAGCGACTGCGGCGCATTCACCTGTGCAGTAATCGGCAGATCGTAGTTACCCTGAGGCAGATGCGCTTTACCGTTGATACTGAAATCGTAATCCGTTTTGCTGTTCCAGGTAATACCGGCGCGGGTCTGATCGGTCAGTTGCATCAACAGACCCAGGCGATAGCTTGCCGCCCAGTCATGATCTTTCTGCTTTTCATCATTACCGTTCATGTCGCGCGTCAGGCTGAGGAAGCCATAGTTGGCGTTGACGGAGGCACCGACAGACACTTTATCGCTGAGCTTATAGGCCAGAGACGGGCTGACGGTCAGCGCCAGCAGGCTGCTTTTTTTGATTAAGCGATCGCCTGCCCAGTTTCCGAAATCGATACCCAGGCCGAAGTTGCCATACATACCAATCCCGGCGTACAGATTATCGTTAATTTTCTGGCTGTAGAACGCGCTACCGTTAGGCATGAAATCCAGCACATTGCCCGGGCTTTTACGTTTATCGTTATCGAGTTGATAATCAATATTGCCGCCCAGCCCCTGTAATCCACCGGTAATCATATGGTCCGGTAAACGCGTCATCCCGGCCGGGTTGGTGGCGATGGTTGACGCATCTTGCGCACGCGCAGCCTGACCGGCTCCCGCGAGTGCCGTGTCTTCAGTGCCAATTTCATAGAAATAGAGTGCGCTGGCATGTGCAAGCGATGAGCAAAGCAATCCAGAGCATACGAGGGCGATTTTTTTCATTTGCCACCTGCAAAAATAAGCATTTATGCATTGTTATTAGTAAAAAGAGCATAGTTATCTGCGGTGGATTTGCCACTCTAGAAATACAGATAACCTCTTCATTTTGGTAAGCGTCCACCGAGAACCGTATTGACGAAGGTGACTCCACAGGTAGATCGATACCCTTTCATCTCAGTGACCTGAAAAGAAGAACAGCCAGATGTTTTGTCTTCGATGCTTCAGCCGATGTTCGAACACGGTTCCATTATCAGGACTAATATGGCTTGAACAGAAGGTTCCCTCCTCGGGTTTACATTTAAACCCAAATTAACTCACCACCCCATGTAGATTTGACTATCCTTTTCAGTAAGTTCGTCTAATTATACTGGAAATATTATGAAGAAAATTCTTTGCGTTAGTGTCCTTGCTTTGTTCGTCAGTAACGCCTGGGCGGCTTCGCCTCTCAGCCTGGATAAAGCCCGTGAACTGGAAACCTCATTGCCAGGCAATACAAATGTGAGTGTCACACCAGAGAACTATGCTTTCGCAGAACTTGATGTTTCGATGAATGCGGAAGTTAAGCATGGTGCAACCAATACCTTCTACCATCACAGAATGCCGATGGAAATCGACAAGCAACCTGCTGTGTTGATGAATCGTGACACACTGTATTCTTTTGCCATTATCGATGCTTCCCACGGTGCAACAGTACATGTTCCGAAGGGGGATGGCCGCTACATCTCGTTGCACATCATGGATCACGACCATACGACCGAGCATGTCTACTATGGTGCGGGTGACTACAAGATTGATCCTGCCAGGGCGACTAATTTCGTTGTACTGAATATCCGTACTCAGGTTAACCCTAACGATCCAAAAGACATCGAAAAAGCGCATCAAATCCAGGACCAGTACAAAGTCACCTTCCCTGAGGGTTACACACCAAAGGCATTTAAAGCGACTGACTGGAACAAAGCTGAACTGAAAAAACTGCAAACGCACTATCGTCAGCTAGCTGATAAACGTGGTGTAAGCAAAACAATGGGCGCACGTGGTGAATATCCGCAAGAAGATGTAAATATCGGAGCCGCAGTCGCCACGGGTTTATTGCCTGATAATGCAGCTTGGTATTCCTTTAACACCTATAAAGTCAGTAAGGATGTTTGTTACACCGCGACCTATGCAGTGCCGGGTATGGCAAAGCCTGACCTCGGATTCTACTCGATGACTATCTACGGTGATGATCTTTATCTGCACACAGAGAAAGGTTCAAGCTTGTCCAATAAAGAGCTGAAGCTGAATCCAGATGGAAAGACGTTCACGATGCATTACGGTACAGTGAAGACTTGCGGGAATAATGCGGAAAACCTGTTAATTGCGCCAACGGATAACTGGACGCTGGCATTGCGCGTTTACTTCCCGACGCAGGACATTCAGGACAATACATATAAGCTGCCTGAACCAAAACCCGTTAAATAACGTTCAGTATTAACCCAAAGGCGGCGATTTCCGCCTTATTAAACAGGGAAAGACAGATGAAAAAATTAACATGCTCTGTTGCGATTGCGGCAGCACTTCTGACCAGTACAGGTGTATTTGCTGTAGATACGGGTGTGAAACCGGATGGTGATGCCACCGCGACTAACCCATCATTTACAGCTAAAGATGGCGTTAAAGTTACCATGGATAACGTTATCCGTGCAGAAACAGCGAAATATTTTGCAGCGGAAACCCTTGATTCGGGCGGGAATAAGTTTCGTCATGAACGAAAAGGGATCGATCTGAAAAATCAAACCGTCATTCGTTCAAACTTTGATCTGGTTTATTCATATGGTGTCTTCGACACCAAAGAAGGTTTAACCGTTTCGGTTCCACCTTATGACCTCTATCAAAGTGTTCATATCTTCGATGAAGACCATTTCACTATTGCTGTGGTTTATCCGGGCCAGACGGTGACTATCAAACCTTCTGATTTGACGTATGGTCGATTTGTTTATCTCTTCATGCGCACACAACCGCGCAGCCTTGATGCGAAGGGCACTGCGGAAATGAACAAACGCCAGGACTCGGTAAAAGTCAGCTTTGGTGGAACCCCGGAACCCTACAAAAGTGAAGTGAAGTATGATGTTGATTCATTCAACAAATTGCGCACTGAACTGGTAAAACGTGGTCCGAAAGAAGCCGTTATCTACAAAGGTTTTGTCTCTAAAGGTGACAAGCCTATCACTCCGCAATATCAACTGGTGAACATCGGTGGTTGGGGTGGGTTGCCAGCGAAACATGCATTTTACTGGGTTGTCGCTCCGGCAGATGAAGGCGCGAAGAACGCGCAGTGTAGTTCCACGACTATTAAACCGTTACCTGTCCAGTATGACAAAAATGGTTACTGGTCGCTGACGGTCTACAATGCCGAAGGCTGGGTAAAAACCGATCATTTTGTCATTAACTCGCACAACGCAAAAGCAAACAAAGATGGAAGTTACACCCTGCATTTCAACTGCGGCGATAATGCGGTAAATAATTTCCAGACCACTAAAAACTGGAATGCCCTGATGCGTGCTTATCTACCTGATTCTGTGGATTCAATTCTGAAATATTCGCAGGATATGCAGAAAAACCATCCAGTGGTATCGCAACCGCAATAGAACTTAGCTCATGAAGGAAGATCGGCCCGCGTAGTTGATCTTCCTTATCTGTCAGCAGCACAAGAAATCTGACAACATATATTGCCATTGTTTTGGCTATGGACGTTCAGGATTCTTAAGAATAATGACTTACTTTCAGGGATTAATATGAAGAAAACACTTGGATTTGGCACACTGGCTTTACTTGCAAGCAGTACCTGGGCTGCTGATGGTGGTGGAAATGCCGCACAGGCCAACAACCCGCTTGCTAACATGACTGCGTTTAACATGCAGAACTACTATATTGGCAATGTGAGCGGAACTGATAAGGATGCCAACCAGTTCTGGTTCCGGTATGCGACACCGTTTTCATTAGGCGACAGCAAATGGCTTCTGCGTGCATCATTGCCAGTTAATACCTATCCAGCCCCACCAACTGGAGGCCATCAGACAGGTGTCGGTGATCTTAATCTCTTTGCTTCCTGGCTTATAGACACTGGAAACCCGGCTGTAAGTTTTGGTTTTGGCCCACAGGTAACACTACCCACCGCATCAGAAGATGCACTCGGTACGGGTAAAACCTCCGCAGGGCTGGTCAACGTCCTGTTTGACGCCAGTAATCCAAAGTTCCAGTATGGTTATCTCGCATCATGGCAACATAGCGTAGGGGGTGAGGGTGATCGCGCGGATGTAAATCTGGCGACATTCCAGCCGTTTATGTTCTATCAGTTGGGTGGCGGCACCTATTTACGTTCAGCCCCAATTTGGGCCTATAACCTCCACAACGACGATTACAGCGTTCCGCTGGGGCTTGGTATCGGTCAGGTGATTAAAGATCAAAAAACAGTGTATAACTTCTTTATTGAACCTCAGGGGAGTATTGCAGATCGTGGCCCTGGACAACCTCGCTGGCAAATTTTTGCTGGACTTAACCTGCAATTCCTCAACTAGCATATAAGACTGTTATTTGGGGAAATACGTCCAAATTTTCCTCTACAACAGCAAGCAAAGTCGGCGCTAACGATGTGTGCTATTCAGCAGGTAGCGTGATGCGCCATGGCAGCAATTCGCTGACCCGATTGACCGGCCAGTCGGCTATGACGCAAACACATAACGGAGGTAGCTTTCTGGATCCACACCGTTCAGTTTGCATGTACCGATCAGGCTATACAGCAACGCTCCACGCTCACACCGTGGTCAGAGCCGAAGAACAACCAGATGGTATGACCTTTATATAATAACTTTAACATCGGTGTATTATTGGAGGTCATTATGTTGCAGAATCCCCATTCAGTTTATATTGGTCTGGACGTTCACAAGGAATCTCTGGCCATCGCTCTTGCCAGCCCGGAACGCGGCGGTGAGATTCGTTTTTATGGCAACATCCCCAATCATCAGCAAAGCATAAACCACGTATTTTTAAAGCTTCAAAAACAATATTCGTCAGTCATGGCCTGCTATGAAGCTGGTCCCTGCGGATAGAATATTTATCATCAGCTAACAGCGATGAACATTGAGTGCATTGTTGTAGCACCATCACGGATCCCAAAATCCCCCACAGATCGCATTAAGAACGATCATCGTGACGCTGTTGGTCTGGCAAGATTATTACGGGCCGGCGAACTAATACCGGTATGGATCCCCGATCTGACACATGAGGCTATGCGGGACCTGATTCGGGCCAGAGCGGCGTCAAATCAAGATAGCAGGATTGCCCGACAGCGGATCCAGAGTATTCTGTTACGTAATGGCAGGAGGTACGAAAAAAAACCATGGGGTTACAATCATCGCATATGGCTCGCAAATCAGATATTCCCTTTACCGTCACAACAAATAGCGTTTCAACATTACTGTCAGAGCCTTGAGCAGATAGAAAGCCGAATAGACCAATTGGATCAGGAAATCGACCGCCTGCTACCAGAATGGTCGTTATACAACCTGGACTGTCAGTTGCAGGCACTGAAAGGTGTAGGGAAGACGATCGCCATTTCACTGGCATCAGAACTGGGGGATTTCTCTCGTTTCCCTAATCCAAAACAAATCATGGCCTATATCGGGTTAATCCCTGGTGAATACTCCAGTGGTAACAAAATCCGCTCCCGGGGGATAACGAAAACCGGTAACAGTGAGCTACGAAGGCTGTTGTACGAAGCAGCATGGGCATATCGCTCCCCCGCAAAAGTCGGTAGCTGGCTCATTACCTGCCGACCAACTGAAGCCACACAGGAATCAAAAGACATTGCCTGGAAAGCTTAGCAGCGGTTATGTGGCCGTTACAAAACGCTTTTACAAAAAGGTAAACGGTAACAAATTGCCATTATTGCTGTTGCCAGGGAACTGACTGGATTTATGTGGGATATTGCCCTGACGGCTCGCCAGTCAGGTTAACAGCACAGCGTTAAACCCTGAAGTGCCGGGCACGGAATGAGTAATCCCCGTCAAGAACATCGGTCGGTAGACAATAATCCGATACCAGCAACCAGAAAGGGGCAAGCTCAAGACGAAAACCATCGTGGGGCAACCAATCCCCGAATAAGAGTCTGTTCAATTCAGGAAACAGCCCGGTCACTTCAGGTTCCCTGGCGCAAGTTGCTGTTTCAAAGCAGAGGACAATCAGGCTGTGCAGGGTAACTACGGCCGAAATTTTTGACAAAGGTCATAAGAGTTTTTACGACCCAGACTGACCATTCGCAGGGCATTCTCAGCGATGTTGTTATCGGCTTCGGCCCAGCCATCGTCTGCATAGTACGTCAGTGCCGGCCACTGGTTCAGGGCGTACGTGAACGCCTTCGCCAGCTCCGAGTGTCGCGACAGCGTGTTCATCTTTTCACGCAACCAGCTTTCCAGGGATTTCAGTAGCGGTTTAGTTTTTTGCTGACGTTCGGTAAGGCGCTGCTCTGCCGGTATTCCCCTTATTTCCGCCTCGATGGCATACAACTCGCCGATCTGTTTCAGGGCTTCATCCGTCAGGACTGATGGGGTTCGGGCGTGCACATCGTGGATTTTACGGCGGGCGTGAGCCCAGCAGGCTGCTTCCGTTATCCGGCCATCGCGGTACAGCTCGTTGAACCCGGCGTACGCATCCGCCTGCAGCATTCCGCTGAAGCCTGCAAGATGGGTCTGCGGGTGGTGTCCTTTTCTGTCCGGGCTGTAAGCGAACCACACGGCCGGTGCCAGCGCTGACCCAGCGTTGCGATCATCACGAACGTATGTCCACAACCGCCCGGTTTTCGTCTTCTTTCTACCCGGCGCCAGTAGCGGCACCGGGGTATCATCCGTATGCAGTTTGCGGCAGCCCATCACATAGTGGTAAATGGCCTCATCCAGCGGGACCATTAACCGGCAACAGGCATCCACCCAGTTGGAGAGCAGCGCACGACTCAGATCCACGCCCTGACGTGCAAAGATTTCAGTCTGATGATACAGCGGCAGATGTTCGCAGTATTTCGCGGTTAGCACCCGGGCCAGCAGACCCGGTCCGGCGATACCGCGATCGATGGGGCGTGATGATGCTGGTGCTTCAACGATGCAGTCGCATCTGACGCAGGCCTTTTTCACTCTGACCGTGCGGATCACTTTCAGGGCACTGGAGACGAGTTCCAGCAGCTCCGCGCTGACTTCGCTGAGATATTCCATATCGTTGCCGCATTCCGGACAGCAGGTTTGCACAGGCTCCAGCCAGTGTATCTCGCGGGGAAGGTGTTCCGGTAATGGGCGACGATGGCGGGACTGGCGCAACTGGCGTGGTACCTGTGGATCGTCTGCCCGTCCGTTGTAGCGATCGCTTTGCTGCTACTGCTGTTTCATCAGGGCTTCGGCTTCTTCAACCTGTCGGCGAAGTTTTTCTGAGCGGGTGCCGAGCAGCATCCGCCGCAGTTTTTCTATCTGTTCCCGCAGGTGTTCTATTTCGCGCTCTTCGTTCTCTATTTTTTCTTCTGCACGGGCCGGTGCCGAACGCAGGAACGACTCAGTCTCTGCAACGAGGCTAAGCTGACTGTCTTTCTGGCGAAGCGCATGTTCCAGCGCGGCGATACGGGTGAGATAATCCTGACGCATGACCCTATTTAAAATGAGGTCATGTTCTTTTTACAACATTGTCAGTGCGTTAAGATGTGAGGTTTTAGTCTGACGCCAGTCCAGCTTATCGAGAAGCATGGTGAGTTGTGAGCGGGTGATGGAGATTTTTCCATCGCGTACAGTAGGCCAGATGAACTGGCCTTCTTCCAGCCGTTTGGTAAACAGGCACAGGCCGTCAGCATCCGCCCAGAGGATCTTCACGGTATCGCCTTTGCGACCACGGAAGATAAACAGGTGGCCGGAGAACGGGTTTTCATCAAGTGCATGCTGTACCAGCTCGCCAAGGCCATTGAAGGACTTACGCATATCGGTGACGCCAGCAACCAGCCAGATACGGGTGCCTGACGGGAGGGATATCATTGGCTTCTCCCGGTCAACTCGCGAAGCAGCACGCTCAGTAACTCCGGTGACGGGTTCTCCAGCGTCATTTTGCCGTGGCGGAACTCAACACTGCAGGAGGTGGCATTCAGCGCCAGGAACTGACCCGGGTCTGTATTCGTCTCACCTTTTGGCGCCGGGTCAGGTATAACCTCGACAGGCAGCATCGTCGGTGATGATGAAGATTCAACTGTTGCCGGAAGACGACGTGATATGCGGCCTTCATCATGCCAAAGTCGCAGCCATTTGAAGATGACATTATCATTGATGCCGTTTTCGCGGGCAATCTGAGCAGCGCAGGCTCCGGGGCGGGAAGCCAGTTCGACCATACGTAGCTTGAATTCATTTGAATAATTTTTACGGGGTTCTTTTCGCCAGGATTGGGATTCCATACTTAGATGTCCGTCTGTACAGGTGGATGTCTAAGTTACCAGCACTGGCTTGATGTCTACATACGGTGCTGGCTTTACGCTTACCTTTGATCGCGGTTAACGAGGTATATTGAGTTTTTAACAGGAGTAAGAACCTCCCCCTTTTGGATGGGGCAATGAGATGAAACTTCCACTACCAGGTCTGTGAGTACATCATTTTACTTCTGAAGCTGGTTCAGGTCGGCTTCCATTTGTACGATACGGTGGGATACCATTTCTGAGCAGAGAATCGCGTACCTCCGGAACCACACACGAAGGGTGGCCAGTAACGGCTATTCCTGTTTCAACCGCGTGAATTACAGTTATCAGTTCTGATGTGTCGCGGAGGGGTCTTGTCACGTATGCCCCTCAGACGGCGAGTGGTATAACAATAATTATTTATTCACTCGTTCTTTTCTTACTTCAGAATAATTCAGGCAATGTCTTTGCGTATCGACTGACTTTTTTAGTCGTTTTTTTGTGTGGGTCTTGAAAGACATCGCGAATGATCCACCAGCGAGACGGAAATGGTGTCTCATTTTCCCGATAAGCAGCCGCAAACCATTGCTGAATGTGTTTACATTCAGGTTCGTGGTGTTCAGTCTTCACACTGAATAACCAGCGCTGGTAAGCCCATTGAGTCCGTGGGTTTTGCGGGCCTGACAGAGCGATAAGAAAGCACACCTTAGCTCGCTGTAGAGCCGCATTGTGGGCGGTGGCACGTTTGCCACGCTTAATAATGGTAACCAGAAAGCGAAGTAAAGTCTGCCGGTATATCAGTATCAAAGCCAGTATTATCATGGCGCAGCCAGTGGTGAGGTAAAGCCAGTCTGGTAATAATACGAGTTTGTCCCAAACAGTGAGTGACAACGCGGCAGAGACAGGTTTGGTTATCTCACTTTTGACAGTGAGGCCGGATAGTGATGTGTTTTTAAAGGTTTTATGTGCGGTATCATACCAGCGGGTAGCAATCGTACCCGTGGCTATTTGTCCCGATGGATCGGGGCCGTAATACCAGTGCTCGGTGCGCATACCACCAATAAACTCATCATAATTGGTCAGGTCGTTACTTTCAGCTTCATGCTGAAGGACCTGTGAGGGCGGAATCAATGCGGGGATCAGACTACCACGAAGACCATGCGCTTCAATCAAGATGCGTCGCTCTAACAATTGCCCATGCTGAAGTCTGAGGTGGTTCAGGGCGTGACTGTCCAGCGCTTCACGTTGATTGTCAGCATTAAGCAGATACCAGCTTTGTCGTAACTGCACTGAGCTCGCCGGGAAAAAACGGTCGATATCATTTGCTCCGGCGGGCAGCGCCACCTTCAGGTGAATCGGAGACAGGGGTAAAACCGGTGAATTATCCTGATCGGGAAACACGGTTATTGCCGTCGGAGATAATGACAGATTGCCCTCCGCCAGTGGCGTCAGCAAATAATTTTGTGTGGCGCCACGTTGATTGAAATGACCATGAGGCCTTTCGATGGAGGGTGACAACATAAACATGGGGATCACGGTGGCATCTTTCATATCCCACTGGGGAAATTGCGGAAACCAGTTTATCTTTTCAGGCATCCAGACGGTGGCTGTCATCACCAGACTCTGTTTAGGGACCAGCATATCGGGGGCGCTGGCTTTACTATCTTCTACTGGGCTTAAGCGGAGATTTGCTTCCCAGCCCTCAGGGCCATCTGCGGCCTGACCAGACATAACCGTGAAGAAAAGCAAAAAACACACCAATCTGTTCACTGTGTCTTCCCCTGAGCCTGTAACAGAAACAACGATTTCAGCATTTCTTTAGGGGAGGTATCCACATCAGCCATCCAGTTATTCAGTTCATTCTCATTCATCTTTTTCGCACCACGCACCGGATCATTATTGTTTTTCGGTTGCTGCACGTCCGTCACTCTGGCGTTGTAATTCGTGTTGTCATCAGATTTTTCTTTCTCACCGCCTTGTTTTTTGCGTTTCTCCAGCATGGTCTGAACGATGGCGGCATTTATTCTGGCTGCGGTCAGTTGGGGGTTGCGTCGCAACGCCTGTTGATAATAGTACAGTGCGCCCTGGTATTGTTGCTGCTGTGCCAGACTGTTAGCCAGATAAAATAAGCCCTCAGCGCTATCGACCTGACGAAAAGCCGCCGCGGCCTCCTCGTAATTCTTTGCCAGATACCAGGCTCGGCCCTTGCGATAACTGTCTGTAAAATTCAGGGCGGCGCTATGATAATCCTTTTGCATCATTGCCCGTTGCCCAATCTGATCCCCTGTCCACCACACATGCTGCCAGTCGGCCCGGGCGTCAGGCGCCCACATGCTCGTTGCTAACAATAAAAAAGGCAATAGTACGGTAAGGGTCGTTATGTGGCGGTACAGTAAAAATGCTAAAGGGAGCATCAGTAAGACCAGCCAGAAACCGGAGTCCGACCATTGCCAGCGCGGGTTTGCATTTTGTGCCTGCACGGTGTTGCTTTGAATATGTCGCATTACCCAATGCAGATCCTGATTATCTTCGGTCAGGCTGATGACAGGAAGGCCTGCCAGTTTTAACGTATCAAAAGCGGCAATGGGAACCTGGTTGCCTGACGTCGCAGATACGTCGCCGGGCGCAAAGCGCCAGTTTCCCCCCTGTGCAGTGCCGGCCACCAGAACTTCTATTGCCGGGAAGCGTTGGTAAAAATCCCGCAGTGCGGCATTGTCTGTTTCTGACAGTTGATCGCTGATAATCAACAGATTTGTCGATGTATCCGTATGCTGTAGTGTCTCCTGCGCCAGAGATAATGCCTGACGCAGGCCTGAACCTGCACGGGATGACGCAGGCATAATATCGGGTTCGATAGCGGGCAAAAATAACTCAAAAAAGTGATCATTATGGGTCGGCGGGATCACCAGA
This sequence comes from Klebsiella sp. R390, assembly GCF_051131745.1. Classification (NCBI taxonomy): domain Bacteria; kingdom Pseudomonadati; phylum Pseudomonadota; class Gammaproteobacteria; order Enterobacterales; family Enterobacteriaceae; genus Klebsiella; species Klebsiella sp. R390. Next base: position 4,138,723 of record NZ_CP180445.1, read on the forward strand.
TGCGCAGTGGCGCTCCAGACAATAACACCAAACGCCGACTGGGGCATTTGCTGGCGTAACGCGGTAATTTTCGCTTTCGCGGCACGATTGCGGTTAGGCGGGACATCGCTGGTATACATTGACGGGCCGTTTGCTAACAGGACCATCACGGTACTTTTGTCCTGTTGACCTTCGGGCAGTTGTTTATGCCAGGTCGGCCCGGCAAGTGCCACAAAGCCGATAATGGTTATCACCCCCCAAATATTGATACTGCTCAACAGAAAGCGGGCGTGATGATGCCTTATTAAGGCATCAGCCAGTTCCGGAGCAATAACGCGATACCAGCCAGATTGCCTCGTTTTATTTCGGTGGGCTGCTGTCATCAACAGTAAGGTAACAACAATACCCACGAGCCACCAGGGACGCAGAAAATGCAGATCAGCCATTTTTCCTCCGTGCAGACCAGATTAAAACGGCCAGAACGAATAGGCCACACAGTGCCGCGGCCAGTGGGTAAGGATAGAGGGCGAGAGAGTATGACCACCCCAGGTTTTTTATTTTACGCTCAGCTAACCGGTTAATGGTGTCGTAAACCTGCTGAAGTACCTGCGTGCGGCCATCCACCTGATGAAATGTACCACCGGTTTCATTCGCAATTTTTTTAAGTAACGCCAGATTAATACTCTCGCCATTACCACCAGCAAGGGCAATGGTATGTATAATCACACGTTCTTTTTTTGCCAGTCGCAGTGCGACGTCTGGCGGCAGGGTGGATGAGGTATCCTGACCGTCAGTCAGCAGAACCACCATCCGCTCATTCCCCTCTGGCGTATCCCCTAAACTCTGGTACATCTTGATAGTACTGCCTAACGCATCGCCAATACTGGTTTGGGGGCCTGCCATTGCGGGTTGCAGGTCGTTTATCCGGTCCAGAAGGATTTGGTGGTCACGGCTCAATGGCGCAAAAGGATACGCTTTGGTGCCAAAGACGACTAACCCGATATTGTCATCCTTGCGCGCGTTAATAAAACGGCGCACCGCATCCTGCATGGCACCGATACGTGTCAAAGCAGCCCCCTGCTTATTGACCATATCCTGTGTCGCCATAGAGCCAGAAACATCAAGCACCAGTACCAGATCTCGGGTGGAAACCACTTCGGGTATCGGGAGCGTCAGCCATTGAGGGCGTGTCGCGGCGCACACTAAAGCGCACCAAATCAGAGCCCATACTGTCAGTTGCCGGCGTAGCCCCCGGGTCGCCGCGTGATAGTGCGCGGCTTCTGTACTCAAAAAATGGGGTAAAGCAGGGACCCTTACACTATGATTGTGCGTCGCCACGGGTTCAGGCAAATAGCGAAAAAGCAGGGGGACAGGCAGCAATAGCCATAACCAGGGCCACTGAAACGACAGCTTATTGATGAGCAACAACAGGCTATCTGGCATCAGGTAATACCTCCAGCCATTGAACAAACGCCCCCGCAAGTGCATGGTTCACCGCTTCCGGTAGCCGATCGTCCCGACGATAATGGTGCTCTGTCAGTGTTTGTTGCTCCACGTTACTCAGTGCAGAAAGTTGTGTGATGAGTGCTTTGTCATCCATCAGTGCCAGTTGTTGTGGCGTGTAATGCACCAGCGTGACGCGTTTGATGACGGTAAACCATAATCCTGCACTGGCGGACGACTGTGCGATCTCCGCCAGTGCCAGTGCCTGCCTGCGCCAGAGTTGACGCTGATAGCGGCGGTATTTTATCCATACCATTGCCATGAGTAACATCAATATAAAGAGGAAGGTTAGTTGCCAGGCCAGAGTGTCAGGAAACAAACTTACAGGGGCAGGTAAAGCCAGTTCCGCTAAAGCAGGCATTTCCGTGGCGGGTATGCTGAGTGTAGCTGGCTGAGTCATGTCATTCCCTCCTGGACCTGTAACGCAGCCATCAATTGCCGTTCAGCGCTTTGCCATGTAGTTAATGGGCAGGACATCACGCCTGACTGGGTAAAGTGCTGTTGTAAAAAGGAAAAATGGTCGCATGTTTTTTGATGGATAGTGTGCCGCTGTTGCGCGGATGAAAAACGTAACTCAGCTTCAATACCTCCCCACGTTGCCAGAAACGCGCCTTCAGTCGGCCAGTCATGAATAATGCCGTCATGAACGGGGAGTGCGATGACCTGTGTTTTCGCACTGATTTCGGCCATCAGGTGCCACGCCTGGGCATCAAAATGGTGAAAGTCGCTGATAATGACCACTAACGCATTCCGGGAAATCTGATGGCGGAGGTGCTGCAAGGCCAGTGTTAACTGTGTGACAGCCTGAGTGACTTTAGCTTGCGCGGACAATGATTGATTTGCACTGGCTAATTGCTCCAGAAGCTGGATCAGATGCGGTTTATTATGGCGAGCAGGAAAGCGGTGGACGTATGACTCTTCGGCAATAATCAACCCCACGGGTTGTTTGCTGTGCCAGGTAAGCCAGATTAACAATGCACTGATACGCACCGCTAATACCGATTTAAGTTGCAGGCGGGTGCCAAAAAACATGTCGTTGGTCTGATCAACCATAATAATCATCGGGCGTTCGCGTTCTTCATTGAAAACGCGAATAAACGGCGTACCTCGCATACGGGCAGTTACATTCCAGTCGATATCCCGTACATCATCACCTTGCTGGTACTGACGAACCTGGTCAAAGGCACCGCCACGTCCGTTGATACGGGAGGGCCGATTTCCTTGTATAAGGCCATGCACAAGTCTGGAGAAACTCAACCTCATTTGTCTGGTCAGTGCTTCACAGGCAAGAAGCTCATCAATGCTGGTATACACACCGCTTTGTCCGTTCATCAGCCTTATCCCACCACAATATTTTCTGTCAGTTTGTCGATAACATCGTCAATACTGATACCGTTGGTCGCGGCCTGAAAAGAAAGTACCAGCCGGTGACGTAAAACATCATGTACAACTGCGCGAACATCGCCCGGATCGACATAATCACGCCCGTTTAGCCAGGCGTGTGCACGGGACGCCCGCTCCAGTCCTAAAGAAGCCCGTGGGCTGCCGCCACTGATAATCCATTTTGCCAGTTCAGCGTCAAATTGTGCCGGGTAGCGGCTGACATGAACAATTCGGACAATATAATCTTTTATCGAATCACTGACATGGATAGCAGACACTTCCTGCCAGGCCTGATATATCACTGTTTTATCGAGTTTTTCATTTTCAGTACCCTCATTTTTTTTACTTTTCTGATCAGAGTAGTGGGATTGCTGTTCGCTACGAACCAGGTCCAGAATGGCTTTTTCGTCTTCCGGTGAGGGGTAATCTACCAGGACCTTCATCAGGAAGCGGTCCAGTTGTGCTTCTGGCAGGTTATACGTACCTTCCTGTTCAACGGGGTTTTGTGTAGCCAGTGCCATAAACAGGCGGGGGAGTGGGTATGTTTTACCGGAGACGGTGATCTGACGTTCTTCCATGGCCTCGAGCAGGGCAGACTGGACTTTAGCCGGCGCGCGGTTGATTTCGTCAACTAACACCAGATTGCCGAAGACTGGTCCGGCACGAAACTGAAAAGCATTATCAGCATCAGCACCGTCAGGAAGATAGATTTCTGAACCCGTGATATCGGCCGGCAGTAAATCGGGTGTAAACTGGATCCGTCGAAATGTTGCATCCATATGCTGAGCCAGACTGCGGATAGCGCGGGTTTTAGCCAATCCAGGCATTCCCTCTAACAATAAATTAGCATCACAAAGCAGGCACAGAATAATACGACGAACGACTCTCTCCTGGCCCAGGATGGAGGACGACACTTTCGCTTCTAAAGCGAGAATATGTTGAAGGGGGCTCATAAAGTAACCAGCTCCGGAATATCGCGGTTAAAACAACAAAGCCACCCTGTTGAGGCAGAGTGGCTTTGGCTGATATCAGACGTTACTTGTCGACACGCTCAATATCACCCAGTGTCCAGCTCTTATCAAAGAAGGCTTCGGTCGGGGCATAGAAGCGGAAGTAAGTAAACCAGCCGTCCCCGGGTTTGGTCTGGATCCAGTTCTGTTCAAATCCTTTCACAGGCTTCGGCCCGTAATAGATATCTACAGAGCCATCGGCGTTGGTTTTCAGCCCCTGCTTGGTGGAGCCGATATCCGGTGATTTCTCATCATTAATGATCAACTCGCGTTCTTTTTCATCGTAGACAGTGGTGGACCAGAACTGTTTCGCCGGGACATTGGCCGGTACATGCAGTTTGTAGGTATGCTCACCATTCAGCCAGTTACCATCCTTGTCCTGATAAGTCACAATATACCGCTGTCCCACGCCAGGTGTCTGGCTCAGCATGGCTTTTGAAATGGTGACAGCCTCATAGAACCAGGAGGCGCGTTCATCAAACTGATCCCAGTTGTTGGTACGCTGGCTCGGGCTGACGGTGATGGCATGCTTCCAGTGCGTGCCAGGCCAGAAAGCTGGCTCAAAACGTTTGCCATAGTTGTTGGCTTTCGCCATAGCCTGGCCGACGACTGCACCTTCTTCCAGAATTTTTGTCTGTGCTTCTGTCGGTGTAAATAGTTTGCCTTTTTCGATACCCAGGAAACGCAGATGCTCAAGCATAAAGCGGTCACGTTCATCGACAACTTCGGACTGCACTATCTGATTGATGGCTTTCCAGTATGCCATCCCTTCAGGAGGTGTCTGGCTCCACGCATCCTCTGATGCGGCTTTCACATGCCAGGTGGTGCCTGTTTTATCCTCGTCATACAAGGAGGAGGTGATCTGCGGGACCAGTCGTTTGATGGCCTCGGCTTTGTCTTTGTCCAGCAAACGGACACCAAATAAGACATTATTCGAGGTGGCTTTCACCACAAAATACCCCTCCTTCGGTATCGGTTTGTCATAGCCCGGAGGCAGGATCAGGTATTTCCCGCCTTTACCTGCATCCGGTCCCACCACACCCAGATCTGCCAGGACGCGCTGATGGATATCCAGAATCATCCCTGCCATCAGCCCCTTTGGCAGAGTCAACACAACGGGGCCCGTTTTAGACAAGTCAGCAAAACTGGCAATATAGGGGGTGGTGAAGTTTGGCGTCAGAATCCCTTGCTTCTGTTTTTGGGTCAGATAAGACACCATCTGCCCGTCAGGTGCGTGGAATACATTATTATGGGCATTCTTCCATTCGATAAGACCAACAGCGGGGATCCCCCACATATAGGCCTGTGTCGCCCGCATGAAATCCATCTCATTCATCAGATGGTCCATGGTTGTCGGGGTCGGATAACCCCCGTCAAATTCCAGTTGACCAATACGGGTGTCGACAGTCTCCTGAGTACCGGCCAGTGCCTGTACTGACATTGCCAGGCAGGAAGCACTGATAACACCTGCGAGGATTTTTTTACGTATATTCATGTTTTAGTCCCTAAAGCGGTCAGAAAGTGTTATTTGATTTCTTCAATATCACCCGGTTTCCAGGAGCCATCAATCGCAGCCTGCTCAGGCAGGTAAAGACGTAAGATACTGAAGAAGCCCCGTTCAGGTGCGGTAGCCAGCCAGTTTTTCTCTTTGCCTGCCGGTGCCTTAGGTCCGATATAAATATCGGTGCTGCCATCAGCGTTCTGGACCGGTTTATCAAGCTTACCTAAGGACGGGAATGGCTGACCATTGGCCAGACCGGAAGCATTTTCGGCTTCATAGAGCGTGACAGACCAGAACAGTTTAGCCGGGATATTGGCTGGTAGATGTAAGCGATAAGAGCGATCACCAGACAGGGCTTTACCTTCTTTGTCATCAAAAGCAATCATGTAATAAGCGCCTTTACCCGCCGTCATCGTGGTCATGCCAGGGCTGATAGAATAGTAATCGGTGAAGAACCAGGTCCGGGCGTCGAGTGCGCGATATCCGCCATCTTTTGCCAGCCAGCTGAGGTCTGCGGGCTGATTAGGCCAGTGTGAGGAGACGTTGTTAACCGGGTTCAGCCATTTACGATCTTTATACACGTGGTAATCCACGCCGTTCATACCGTCTTTAAAGCCAATAGCACGGCTGGTTTTGTAGCCTGTTTTCGCGGCATTATCGAGAATGTGATGGTCACGGGACGATGGGGTGAATGGCTTGTCTTTCACGATCCCAAGCCCGGCCAGCATGCCGAGAGAGTCTGGCCCCGCCAAATTTGCCCCTTCTTCGTCCACGATGCGCTTTATCTGTTCAAAGGCAGAAAAATCACTGCGGGGTAGCATGTTGACTTCACGTCCGGAAGCTTCCGGGAACTCCATTTTCTTCGCATCGGTCTGGTGGCCTAATGGATACAAAACAGAACGTTTCAGCAGATTGACCGCAGGCGAGGTATCGGAAGGGTCTTTGTAGAATGCGCGGAGGAAAAGAAAGATATTGTTCGTGGTAGAGCGATAAACGTAATACCCTTTCGGGACTTCTTTGTCATAGCCCGGTGGGAGGATTAAAATCTTGCCGCCTTTACCCGCATCCGGGCCCGGTAAACCAATATCGCCCTGGAACTCCATACCATCAACCGGCATTGGACGCTGCCAGAAATCCAGCAAAATTCCCTGTAACCCTGGAGGGGCTTCAAATACTAATGGCCCTGTTTTAGCCAGGTTTTCAAAAACCATGGCGTAAATGAGGTCAGAGTTTGGCGTGGTAATTTTTGTTTTAGCATCCAGTCGTTTTCCCCAGATAGCCATCACATTATAACCGGTACCAAACGCTTTTTCGGCACCATCACGCATTCCGGCTGTGTTCAGTAAGGGGAGTGCCCAGAGATAAGACTGTGTTGCTCGCTGAAAAGTGAGCTCTTCCAGCAGGGTATTTGTGGTCGATACTGTCGGACGATTGTGCTCCATCGGTAAATCGGCTAATTCCTGGAACCTGTCCGCCAAAACTGACTGAGAAAAAAGAGCGGTGATAAGCGCTCCGGTACACGCAGCAAGCCTGAATGCAGTAGTCATCTCAATGCTCCTTGAGCAATACATTGAAGGAAGAATTTATATAGTTATACCTGCGTAAGTATAGATGCGAATGCTTGTTAAGTAATGTTAAAGAATGATTAATATAAAATAAAAATTTGCTTGTATAGATATTTGTGCTTGACACAATAATTTTGTATAACTACTTTGGTGGTGTAAGGCTACTTTAAAGGTAGTAGAAGCGTCAGTATTATGAGGTGATCTATACAATTTTTTATAAATGAATTATCACACTCTGTACTTACATTAAGATGATTCTGAGTGTCTGATGAGTGGACAACGAAATCATGATGGAATTATTTTAAGCATCTCGGTAAACCGGACCATTCAATTTTAGAGATCATTCCACTTGGATGTCTCAAAAGTGTGTGGAACTAAAAAAGGTGTACTTACACTGATGCCTACGCATCCACGATAAATGACTATAAGGGGGCTGTCGGCGCGACAGTAAAAGGAGGCAACTGATTCAACCGGAAAGTCAACGCGTATGAAATCACGGAGAAAGGATTATCCGTACAGGCGATGCTCAACGGTTATAAATACTTGCCTGACAGTGACCTGAACAAGTAACAACATCAAATACGCCTCACCCTACGACATGAATAAAACGCCCCCGGATGTCATTCCCGCGCTGGATGATTTTATCCGGGGACAGTCTATTTCTCTTTAAGCCATCTTAATGATTCTGGGCTGTTTGTTAAACCCGTTGCGATTCACTTTAGATCAAATGACCTTCTTACCAACACTCACAGCATAAAAAACAAACATTGCATTTAACAATGAAAGCAGATATAGCAATAGTAATCCAGGAGAAGAAAATCCTACATTGAAGATGTAAACACTTCCCAGGGCACCATCAATTGGATTATATATCTTCCATATGGCAACTGCTGCAAACTGGGTCATTATCAACTTAATGGCTATAGCGTTTTTGGTTCGAAAGAACAAAAATGCAGAGAGCAGCACTAATCCCATAGAAGTTAAATAGCAAGTGATCACCATCGTACTCCCGTTTTCAGGTTTCGGAAAAAGGTACCCAGCCTGCCCAACCAACCCATTAAACCCTAGGGACAAAAATGAAAGTAAGATACAAACAAAAATAACTCTTATCACTATCACAATTCCACCTATATCATTGCTAATGATAAAATATGTTTAACTAGAGTAATACTCAACATACATTTCAGCAACCCTTAGCGGTAAGAAGGGCGTCATTCTGCTGATGCCAAATTTATGGTGGTGAGGGAGGTCGTAGGTGGTGGCTTTTTCGCTCGAGACGCTGCGGTTAAACATAAAGTATCAGCTTTCAATACAGTATGCACAGGGATTGAAAAATATAGGAAATATGGAGATGATGCTTTCGCCAGAAAGCACAGAAAGATTAGCCTGTGACCGATAAAAATGTTTCACTATCTACACTTGGTTCAGAATCAACCTATAATAAGCGAGAGGAGCTTGAATACCTAAAGGTCAAAAATATCAACTTAAATAAACTGATATCCTTGGTTCAGGAGAGAACACGCTCAGCACACAAGAAAAAGTGAGTGCTGTTAATGAGAAAAGGTAGTAATGGTCCTTTTTTCGGCAATTGAATGCTGCAGAGTTGCCGAGGAACACGCCCTATTATCATACAAAGGTTTGCTGGCCAGGCTCGATAGAGTGCGTGTATGTGATGAATATAGTGGATTTGCCCCTATATATCCAGACGCCTTTTGTAGTGATGTGATGGGCGTCCATCTCTCAGTTCAAGTCCTGCCACACTTATGCTGAGTGTTCTTCTTTCAGAGGCACTACATCATGAACGCGATAAAGGCCATCGGTACCGATTTGACTAAATCGGTCTTTCAGGTCTGTGTCTGGATGAATGACGGAAGCATTGCATTTAACCGTAAGGTTTACCGCCAAATGAATCGAAAAGTCGATACTGGAAAAACTCTAACACAGTGGCCAGTTTTAGTTGACCATATATGAGCGCACCGGGTGATACAAATACTGGTTCGATATGGTTTGCGACCATATATCCGACGTCGTTAGTAGGTTCAATGACCTGCGCCATGATGTTATCCGAGCCCTGTTTCCTAATCACTACACCGGTATTTGATTACCCAGGTCAACTTCAGGCTGTTACAGGGACTGTAGCCGTTATCTCATCAGTGCGTGCAAACTCAGTTAAAAATGATTTCTATAACTTAGTGTTTTTATTTGATTTATCGCAATGGTCTTCTGCATGTTAAAATTAATATCATCGGCCAAAACACGCCGGATAATTCTCGTCAGTTTATTCGCCAGCGCGACAGTCGCTTTCAGGAACCCTCGATGGGCCTTCATAGGCATTGTTCCTGATGAGGCGCAGAATACGTTCGGTATTGGACAACTCCGTAAACCGGAACATGTTACCGCTTAATGCGGATTTAATCCGTTCCAGAAAAAATCGACGTGCTCAGGTGGTGATATTTCACTGAGCAGTACCGGGATCTCCAGTTCTCCACCAACGACATGAAAAATCATTCGTTTTATTGTCAATGCATTAATTTTTTCATTCGTTAAAAAATTCATAGTGACACCCCGTTATTTCGTGTCTTATTTTATTGTAAATTGCTGTGAATAGCTTCAACCTGGGTAGTATAGGTAATCCCCTGTACTTACGTAAAATATTTCATCACAGGGGCTGGTATCAGCTAAGCATCACCCCCTCAGTGAATAAAGGTATACAGGGAAAAAACAAAATAAGGAAACATTCCCCGACAGGAATTCCGGGAGAATGGATTATAGGCGTTGTTGTCTGGCGTAATCAAAAGGTGATACCGGATCTTCACTATTCGCATCGAGAAAATCTGCCCTCCACTGCAGCATCAATTTGCGTTCGTCTAAGAACTCAGCTTTATGAATGTAGGCAGCCCGGACACCATTACGCTCCTGATGACTCATCTGACGTTTAACAGCATCCCTGGATCATGATCAGATTTAATCAATGAAATACAGGCCATTGCTCTAAATCCGTGGCCACAGACATCGACTTTTGTATCGTAGCCCATCAGCCGCAGTGCGTTATTCACTGTATTTTCACTCATAGGCTTCCTAGGATTGTGGTCGTCGGTGAAAATCAGTTCATATTCCCCGCTGATGATGTGGAGCTGTTTGAGAAGCCGTTAAGTTTATGTGTGATGCGACCGGTCTGTCGCAACGTCGTGCCTGCAGGCTTACAGGTTTGTCTCTGTCGACCTGCCGCTACGAGGCTCAGCGTCCGGTGGCTGATGCGCATTTATCTGGGCGCATCACTGAACTGGCACTGGAGCGCAGGCGTTTTGGCTACCGCGCATCTGGCAGTTACTGCGCCGTGAAGGCCTTCATGTTAATCACAAGCGCGTGTACCATAACGAGTGTTGTCCCCATTCTGTGCTGGGCTGGATGACCCCGTCCGAATTTGCTGAAAAGTCTGCCGGTTGCCAGAACATGCAACCAACATGAAGCCGGTTATTCCTGATTATGACTGGAGCATATTCGGAGTCAGGGTCAACACGCCTCAATAATGGGGAGTCACTGACCGTCAGGGGCCTTGCTGACGAATTTAACATTTGCGAAAAAACAATACGGCGTGATCTGACCGAGCACCTTGCTTACCTGTACTTGCTCCGACATGGCAAGCAGCACTGGATCGCTTCACGCTAAAGTCCATGCAGTGCGGTAAATATGCCAGAAGCTATAGAACAAACAAAAAATAAAAGAATGGCGTTCCCCGCACCTTCGGGTGCGGGGAACAACCACTAACTGTTTGTCGATGAACTGAGAAGTTTGTCAATATAATCAGCGTACCACTGCATCATTTCTCGTCTTCCATCCAGATCCTGTGCATGGTTGTATGTGCCGCGAATGCTGTTTTTATCCACATGAGCGAGTTGCATCTCGATCCAGGCTGTATTAAACCCCTGCTCATGCAGAATGGTACTCATGGTGTGGCGAAAACCATGCCCTGTAGCTCTCTTATCGTAGCCAACCCTTTTTATAACCATATTGACGCTAGCTTCACTCATCGCTTTGTTAACATCGTTTCGTCCTGCAAAAATAAGCTGGTAGGTTCCTGTTAGTTCTTCCAATTGACGAAGAGCGCTCAAGGATTGAGCCGATAACGGGACAACATGAGGACGTTTCATTTTCATTCTAGTTTTGGGGATTTCCCAGATACGATTATCGAAGTCAATTTCACTCCATTCAGCCAGACGTAACTCTACTGTTCTCAAGCCTGTCAGCATGAGCAACCGGGTTGCGAGAAGTGTAATAGGACTTCCGGAGTAGCTAGATAACTTTTGCAAAAACTCAGGCAGTTCGGCGGCGGTAAGAAAGGGATAGTGCTGTTTCTCATGGCCTTGCAAAGCGCTACCAAGATCAGCTGCTGGGTTGTAATCAGCACGTCCTGTAACAATCGCGTAGCGAAAAACCTCACTACAACGCTGGCGTACTTTGCTTGCGAGCTCAGGTGCTCCCCGCTTTTCCATTCGTTGTAATACGGACAAAAGCTCCAGTGGTTTTATTTCATTCACTGGCTGAGAGCCGAGATAGGGGAATACATTGTTTTTAAAAGCTCGCTTGACGTAATCAGCATAACTCTTCGACCAACCAGATATTTTTGCACCGTACCATTCGAGAGCTATTACTTCAAATGTGTTGGTAACCGAGAGTTTTTTGGCTAACTGCGCGGCCTTTTTGACCTCTCCTGGATCCTTATCATTCGCCAATACCTTTTTTGCACCATCTCGTTTAGTGCGAGCTTCCGCAAGTGAGATGTTCGGGTAGGTTCCGAATGAGAGCTTTTTCTCTTTGCCGGCAAATCGATACTTCATGCGCCAGTACTTTGAACCATTAGTATTGACCATGAGATAGAGCCCTCCGCCATCAGCGAGCTTATAGGCTTTGTCTCTGGGTTTTGCAGTCTCGACCTGACGCGCATTTAAGGTCATTTTTGGGGGCCTCATTTTTCATTGAACAGGATAAGCCCCCACTAAGGCCCCCAAGCGTTTATTGATTCACGTTGAAATGGGTAGACATTAGTTGACGTCGCATAACGAGAATAGAGGGTTTATCACTGATTATAAGAGGGTTTTATTGAATTTGGTAGATGTCAGGAGAGATGTGTATGGTGTCCCCTGCAGGAATCGAACCTGCAACTAGCCCTTAGGAGGGGCTCGTTATATCCATTTAACTAAGGGGACGAAGCGGCGGGAGTATAGCGTTTTTTTCCTTGTACGTTAAGCATCTATGGGTTGACTGCTTAAAGTGTCGCCACTTAGGGGCGTTTTTCATCCTTGAGACGCGCTTTTTTCTCGTTGCTCATGTCGTTGCGAATCTGCGCATGGCTCAGCAGGGCAAAAATAAACGTCCCCCCGCAAATGTTGCCCGCCAGCGTCGGCAGCGCGAAGGGCCAGATAAACGCCTGCCACGGCAGCGAGTCGTTGAAAATCAGATAAAAAATCTCGACGCTGCCGACCACAATATGGGTGGTATCGGCCAGCGCGATCAGCCAGGTCATCAGCACGATCACCACGATTTTCGCCGCGCCGGCCGCGGGAAACATCCACACCATGGTGGCGACCAGCCATCCGGAAATAATCGCATTGGCGAACATCTCCATGGGCGTATTTTCCATCACCTTTAAACTGATATCCTGAAATGCCTGGCGGGTGGGATCGTCAAATATCGGCATCATGTTAAAGGCCCACGCGGCAATGGCCGTGCCGATCAAATTCCCGGCAAGCACTATGCCCCACAGACGCATTAACAGGCCAAAATTACCGAGCGTCGGCTTATGCATGATTGGGAGTACTGCTGTGACGGTGTTTTCGGTAAACAGCTGCTGGCGGGCCATGATGACAATCACAAACCCGAAGGTATAGCCGAGGCTCTCAAGCAAAAAGCCGCCGGGAACGTCACTCAGATGAACATGGAAGATCCCCTTCGCCACCATCGATGCTCCCATCGACAGACCGGCCGCTACCGCAGACCACAGCAGCGCCAGCGCATCACGCTCCAGCTCTTTTTCCCCTTCCTGACGGATCTCTTCATGGGTGGCCATGGCGCGGGAAGGCAGGCGTTTCTCATTGACCTCTATCTCTTTGCCATCCTGTTTTTCATCACTCTCAACCTCAATATCTTCGCTATTATGGTGAGAGTGAGGGGTTGGTTCTGACGCCATAAAGTTTCCTCCAGCGATGTCTCTCTCATAAGCGTAGAGATATTTCCGTCGCCTGGCCCAGGAGAACCTCCTATTTTTTGGGTAATGGCAAGTTTAGCAATACGGATATTGCAAAACATGTATAGAATCGGGTCGCAACAATAATGCCAAAAAGGCTATGCTGAATGCAGGCACCAGAATGCAATTTGCTTCGGGCGATATCTTCAAGGAGGATGCCGTCCCCGGAGAACCCGCAGCAATAGCCAAAATTAACAGGGAGACACCTATGAATTATCGCCTGTCGGCGCTCGCGCTTGGCGCCACATTGCTGGTGGGATGCGCCAGTTCCAACTCTGGCGATCGGCCACAGGGGCGTTCGGACCCGCTTGAAGGGTTTAACCGCACGATGTTTGATTTCAACTTCAACGTGATGGACCCGTACCTGCTGCGTCCGGTTGCCGTTGCCTGGCGTGATTATGTCCCGCAACCAGCGCGAAACGGGCTGAGTAACTTTACCAGTAACCTGGAAGAGCCGGCGGTGATGGCAAACTACTTCCTGCAGGGCGATCCCTATAAAGGAATGGTGCATTTTACCCGTTTCTTCCTGAACACCCTTCTGGGGATGGGTGGCCTGATCGACGTCGCCGGGATGGCTAACCCGAAACTTCAGCGTGTTGAACCGCACCGTTTTGGTAGCACCCTGGGTCACTATGGCGTGGGCTATGGCCCTTATGTACAACTGCCGTTCTATGGCAGCTTCACGCTGCGTGATGAAGGCGGGGATATGGCGGATGGCCTGTACCCGGTACTCTCCTGGCTGACCTGGCCGATGTCGATCGGTAAGTGGGCGGTTGAAGGGATTGAAACCCGTGCTCAGCTGCTGGATTCTGACGGTCTGCTGCGCCAGTCTTCCGACCCGTATATCCTGATGCGTGAAGCGTACTTCCAGCGTCATGACTTTATCGCCAACGGCGGTAAACTTACACCGGCCGATAACCCGAATGCTCAGGCGATTCAGGATGAACTGAAAGATATCGATTCGCAGTAAGTCATCGCGAGAATCTAAATCGCTAGAAAATAAAAAGGGTGAACATGATGTTCACCCTTTTTTATATCGTCAGATTATCAGAAGCGGTAGTTAAAGTTCGCGCCGTACAGCCACGCGGTACCTTCTGAACGGAAGGTGTAAGGACCTTCTTTAATTTCGACGTGCTGACCGTGCATGTAAGACACACCTACGTCAACGGAAGCATCTTTGTTGAAGGCGTAGGTGGTACCCGCGCTCAGCCACAGACGATCCTGATCCGGGATGGAAATAGAACGAGTGCTTGCCGGAACCGGGCTATCATCGAAGGCGATACCGGTACGGAAGGTCCAGTTATCGTCATAGTAATAGGTGGTCCCCAGAGCGATGCGGTAAGCGTCTTTAAAGCTTTCATCTTTATAGAACAGCGTCTCGCCATTGCTGCCGGTGGCTTTCAGCTCCTGGAACTGGCTCCAGCTGGTGTAGGTCAGGCTATAGTGAACAGCCCATTGTGGCGCCACGCGGTTATAACCGGACAGCTCCCACATTTCTGGCAGGTTCAGGGTCAGAGAACCATCGGTGGTTTGACCGTTGGTGCCCGCCGGAAGGCCGAAGTTACCGAGGATTTGGTTGTACGCTGACGGTAAGCTGCTTTTGTAGTTACCATCAAAGTCGATTTTGACTTCTGAACGGTAGGTGAAGCCGTAACGGTTATTCTTGTCAATTTCATACAGAATACCGGCGTTCCAGCCAAAGCCCCAGGCGTTACCGTTGAGGTGAGCAATTTGCGTATCGGCAGGAATTTGCGCGACCTGGCCTGCCAGCTGCGGCGGCAGTGCGCCAGAGCCCGCAACGATTTGCCCTAAATCGCCCGCATAGCGTTCGATCTTGGCTTTCGCATAGACCGCATCAAACCCTAAGCCAAAGCTCCAGTTGCTGTTCAGGCGATAAGCGCCGCTCAGGTTGAAGTTGGCTGTGGTTAAGTCCGTTTTGCCACCCATGCTGCCGGCAGCATAGTCATCGGCATACTCGGTCGCCAGACCGTAGTTAGAGGTGATGGACGCCCCCCAACCAAACTGATCGTTAATTGGTGAAACAAAGTGGAAGTTTGGTACCCACGCGGTTGGCGCAATGTTATCTGCATTCAGGCTTTTCCCCGTCGGGGAGGTGCCAGAAATATTCACATTGGGATCGACAAACACGGCACCCGCAGACATCGTCGGGCGATCAAACATCATAATCAACGCTGGGTTACGGCTGGCATTGCCCGCATCGTCAGCAATTGCACCTTCACCGGAATAGGCGCGACCAAGGCCTGATGAAGAGAATTCGTTTAACTGAAAGCCTGCTGACCAGGCCTGTGTTGAAACAAGTGCTACAGCCACTGCGAGGGCAGATTGGGTAAAGCGGGTTTTCTGGCTCATGCCCATAACCTCATTGAGTTATTTTTATTTAAACTATGTTACATGCCGTAACAGAAGCGCGAAGTGTAGGGTCTGCTTTACGACATAGAAATCAGACCAGTGCGCTGAGTATAGGTCTGACCAGATGAGATGTTGCAAGTTTGTTTATGAGATTTTTCAATTGTGATGCGAAAAAAGCGATCCAGCCGGCAAATTTGCCCCCACTGGTATTAAGCAAAGCGGGCATTTCTTGTTCTGGATCATTTTTAAGTGTGATTTCGGTCACTTAGGACTTTTGTTGTCATTAACGACTGGAGGCGGCTCCCGGCCGGGCGTAAAATAAGCATATTAATTGTCTGGCACCGTTGAGTGCATATACAGAGGAAATCTACGATGAGCAAAGTTAGTGCAGATGAAACCCCGGTTTGCTGCTGTATGGATGTTGGCACCATTATGGACAACACCGATTGCACCGCCTCATACAGCCGCGTGTTTGCCAACCGCGCTGAAGCGGACGAGACGCTTGCTGCGTTGACTGAAAGAGCCCGTGGTGTGGAATCTGAGCCGTGCAAAATCACCCCGACATTTACCGATGTCGAAGGCGGCGTACAGATGGATATCGATTTTGTCTTCAGCTGCGAAGCTGAAACCCTGATTTTCCAGCTCGGCCTGCGTTAATTCCCCCGACGCCCTCGTCAGCGGGGGCGTTCACTTCTCCTTTCAATGTGTTTTGGCTCCCACTTTTTCTCTTCGCCGATTGGCTTAATGTAAAAAATTAGTTAAAACTGTTATCAGGTCAGACCACTTGGTTTTATCGGTTAACAGGGGAAAGTCATGAGTCAGGCATTACCGCTTGTCACCCGTCAGGGCGATCGCATTGCCATTGTCAGCGGTTTACGTACCCCGTTTGCCCGTCAGGCAACGGTATTTCACGGTGTTCCCGCCGTTGATTTGGGGAAAATGGTCATCAGTGAAATGCTGGCTCGCAGCGACATCCCCCCGGAAATGATTGAACAGCTGGTGTTTGGCCAGGTGGTTCAGATGCCGGAAGCCCCTAATATTGCTCGCGAAATAGTGCTTGGTACCGGCATGAGCGTGCACACCGACGCCTACAGCGTGAGCCGCGCCTGCGCCACCAGTTTTCAGGCTGTCGCCAACGTGGCGGAAAGCCTGATGACCGGCACAATCAGCGCAGGTATTGCCGGCGGAGCCGACTCTTCCTCGGTGTTGCCGATCGGCGTCAGTAAAAAACTGGCCCGCACGCTGGTGGACGCCAATAAAGCACGAACCCTCGGACAGCGCCTGAAGCTCTTTTCCCGTTTACGTCTTCGCGATCTTTTGCCGGTACCGCCTGCGGTGGCCGAGTATTCGACCGGGCTGCGAATGGGGGATACCGCAGAGCAAATGGCAAAAACATGGGGCATTACCCGTGAACAACAAGATGCGCTGGCGCATCGTTCGCACCAACTGGCTGCCAAAGCCTGGGAAGAGGGCAAGTTAGCGGCTGAAGTGATGACCGCCTATGCGCCGCCGTTCCGCGAGCCGCTGGAAAATGACAATAACATTCGTAAAAATTCAACCCTGGCTGATTACCAAAAGTTACGCCCGGCATTCGATCGTAAACATGGTACGGTCACCGCGGCCAACAGTACGCCGTTAACCGACGGCGCGGCGGCAGTCATTATGATGACCGAATCCCGTGCCAGAGCGCTGGGATTAACCCCGCTTGGCTACCTGCGCAGCTACGCCTTTACCGCCATTGATGTGCGCCAGGACATGCTCCTGGGGCCAGCGTGGTCAACGCCGTTGGCGCTGGAGCGAGCCGGGTTGACGCTGGCTGATTTAACGTTGATCGACATGCATGAAGCCTTCGCTGCGCAAACGCTGGCGAATCTGCAATGCCTTGCCAGCGACCGCTTCGCCCGCGAAGTACTGGGCCGTTCGCAGGCAACCGGGGAAGTGGATGAGAGCAAATTTAACGTGCTGGGCGGTTCAATCGCTTACGGGCATCCTTTCGCCGCCACCGGCGCGCGGATGATCACTCAGACGCTGCATGAACTGCGACGCAGAGGCGGCGGATTTGGTCTGGTGACCGCCTGTGCGGCGGGCGGGCTTGGTGCGGCGATGATTCTGGAGGCCGAATAATGGAAATGGCATCGGCATTTACGCTTGATATTCGCCCGGACAACGTGGCGGTGATCACCATCGACACGCCGGGTGAAAAGATGAACACCCTGAAGGCGGAGTTTGGCCAGCAGGTACGGGCGATAGTCCGCCAGATCCGCGACAACAAATCTCTGCGCGGCGTGGTACTGATATCCGCCAAACCGGATAACTTTATTGCCGGCGCGGATATCAACATGATTGCCCGCTGCACTAGCGCACAAGAAGCTGAAGCCCTGGCTCGCCAGGGGCAGCAGATTATGGCCGAGATCCACGGCCTGACGATCCCGGTGATTGCCGCTATCCATGGCGCCTGCCTTGGCGGCGGTCTCGAACTGGCGCTGGCCTGTCATGGCCGGGTGTGCAGCGACGATGACAAAACGCGCTTAGGCCTCCCGGAAGTGCAGCTGGGCCTGCTGCCGGGCTCCGGCGGTACTCAACGACTCCCTCGTCTGATTGGCGTCAGCAGCGCGCTGGAGATGATCCTGACCGGCAAACAGCTTCGCCCACGACAGGCGCTCAAGGCGGGCCTGGTCGATGATGTGGTCCCGCAGGCTATCCTGCTGCAGACGGCGGTTGAGCTGGCGCTGAAGGAGCGTCCGGCCAGCCGTAATGTGCCGGTACGCGAACGGGTACTGGCCGGGCCGCTGGGGCGCAGCCTGTTGTTCCGTCTGGTGAGGAAAAAGACGCAGCAGAAAACTCAGGGCAACTATCCTGCTGCTGAACGTATTCTGCAGGTCATCGAAAATGGGTTGACCCATGGCTGTAGCAGCGGCTACGCCGAGGAGGCGCGCGCCTTTGGTGAGCTGGCAATGACGCCACAGTCGCAAGCTTTACGCTCGATATTTTTCGCCAGTACGGATCTGAAGAAAGATCGCGGCGCCGATGCGCAGGCCGCTCCGTTACGCAGTATCGGGATCCTCGGCGGCGGCCTGATGGGCGGGGGGATTGCTTATGTGACCGCCAGCAAAGGCGGTCTGCCGGTGCGCATTAAAGATATTCAGTCCCGTGGCATCAATCATGCAATGAAATACAGCTGGGAGTTGCTCGACAAGCAGGTTCGTCGTCGCTATTTGCGGGCCAGCGAGCGGGATCGCCAGCTGGCGCTGATATCAGGTTCCACGGATTATCAAGGATTTGCCCATCGTGATGTGGTAATAGAAGCCGTATTTGAGGATTTAGCCCTGAAACAGCAGATGGTGGCAGAAATCGAAGCGCACTGCGGTCCGGAGACTATCTTCGCCTCAAACACCTCGTCACTCCCGATCGGCGAAATAGCGGCGCAGGCCATGCGGCCTCAGCAGGTCATTGGTCTGCACTACTTTAGCCCGGTCGAAAAAATGCCGCTGGTCGAGGTGATCCCTCACCAAAATACGGATCAGCAAACGATAGCGACGGTGGTGAAGCTAGCCAAACTACAAGGCAAAACACCGATTGTGGTGGCCGATAAAGCAGGCTTCTATGTGAACCGTATTCTGGCACCTTACATCAATGAGGCGATGCGCTTGCTGACAGAAGGTGAGCCTATTGAACATATCGATAAGTCGCTGGTGAAGTTCGGTTTTCCGGTGGGACCTATTCAGTTGCTGGACGAGGTCGGTATCGATACCGGCACCAAAATTATCCCGGTTCTGGAGTCGGCCTGGGGAGAACGTTTTAGTCCACCTGCAAATATCATTGATGCGATCTTGAATGACGATCGCAAAGGTAGAAAAAATAGCCGTGGTTTCTATCTTTATGAGACAAAAGGGCGTACAAGCAAAAAACGACCTGATGCCGCCGTTTATTCGCTGCTGGGGGTTTCTGCCCCGCAGGCGCGTTTATCCGCGCAGCAGATTACCGAGCGTTGCGTGATGATGATGCTTAACGAAGCCGCACGCTGTTTCGATGAGCAGGTTATTCGCAGCGCACGCGATGGCGACATCGGTGCGGTGTTTGGTATTGGCTTCCCGCCGTTCCTTGGCGGCCCGTTCCGTTATATGGATACGCTCGGCGCGGGTGAAGTAGTTGCCATCTTGCAACGTCTGGCCGCTCAGTACGGTCCACGTTTTACACCATGTGAAAATTTATTGCGCATGGCCGAGCAGGGGGCAACCTTTTGGCCCACTGGCGAACGGACGACCTAAGTTTTGGTCAAAGAAGATAATTCCGGCGATGAACGACGCTGTTGGGTGGCTGTTTTGTAAACGATCATTGACTATACTTACGCCATTGAGGTAAAAAACAGCGTTTCATTCGTTGGATGAATCAGGCACAATGCCCGGCCACCGGGTCGACTGCGTGCTTTCTATGCAGGTAAGACTGCGGTGCTTCTGGTTAACAAAAGCGGTGCAATATGCAAGTTTTTATCATGCGTCACGGCGACGCTGCCCTCGATGCAGCCAGTGACTCGGTTCGTCCATTAACCGTATGTGGTTGTGATGAATCCCGTCAGATGGCAACCTGGCTGAAAGGTCAGAAAGTGGATATTGAACGGGTTCTGGTGAGTCCTTACCTGCGTGCACAACAGACGCTGGATGTGGTAAGAGAGTGCATGAACCTGCCTGAAAATGTCGACGTGATGCCGGAGCTCACGCCGTGTGGCGATGTGGGCATGGTCAACGCCTGGCTTCAGACGCTGGCAAATGAAGGTGTCTCAACGGTGCTGGTCGTTTCGCACCTGCCGCTGGTGGGGTACCTTGTCTCAGAGCTGTGTCCGGGAGAAACTCCCCCGATGTTTACCACGTCGGCCATTGCTTGTGTCACGCTGGATGCGGACGGCAAAGGTGAGTTTACCTGGCAGATGAGCCCCTGCAATCTGAAGATGGCAAAAGCTATCTAATCTCCCTCCGGAGCATCCGTATTACGGAAGCTCCGGCGGTTGCCACTCTTCCACCTCAATCAGTACCAGCAGTGCGGCGTCTCCGCCGTACTCTTTTGGTGCCTGATGAAACGCCATAATATGCGGATGTTGTGCCAGCCACAGCGGCGTTTGCTGCTTGAGAATGTGCTTGCCATGACCGTGCATCACGCAGGCGCAAAATACATGCTCCCGACGACAGGCGGCGATCAGCGCCCCCAGCTCCTGCTTGGCCTGCTGCTGAGTTAAGCCATGCAGATCGAGGAACAGCTCCGGCGAATAATCCCCGCGCCGCAGTTTTTTCAACTCAAAATGGCTGACATCAGCGCGGACGTATTTTGCTGACCCTTCGCTATTTAGCAGCGGCTGAAATTCATCCGAAAAATAGTGGCTGTTATCCACCTGCTCCTGCAGTAAACGCTTGGGCGGTACTTCGGTGATTTTCTTACGCAGCGGGCGGTGAACGATCGTGTCCTGCTTAATCTGACGGGTACCGGTCATTAACTGCCGGAACAGCGCCTGATCCTCGTCGCTTAGCGATGTTTTCTTTTTCATTGCCCACTCTCATCATTTCTTTTCGCTAGTTTACCCGACTCGGCCTCTGTTCAGGCAAGCAAAACGTATTTTTCCCCGCCGGCCTGACGTAAGAATGCTGATTTATCGCCGTCTTCGTGGCAAACTAGCCGCCGAAATTACCGTATAGCGTGTCCTGGAGGATGGCGTGGATAAAATTTTTGTTGATGAAGCAGTCAATGAGCTGCATACCATTCAGGACATGTTGCGTTGGGCTGTCAGCCGCTTTAGCGCGGCGAATATCTGGTATGGCCATGGGACCGATAACCCGTGGGATGAGGCGGTACAGCTGGTGCTGCCTTCACTGTACCTGCCGCTGGATATCCCGGAGGATATGCACACCGCCCGTCTGACATCCAGTGAAAAACACCGCATTGTTGAACGCGTGATTCGTCGTATCAACGAACGTATTCCGGTGGCGTACCTGACCAATAAAGCCTGGTTCTGCGGCCATGAGTTCTTCGTTGATGAGCGGGTGCTGGTGCCGCGCTCTCCGATCGGCGAACTGATCAATAACCACTTCTCCGGTCTGATCGACCATCAGCCGCAGCATATTCTCGACATGTGTACCGGCAGCGGTTGCATTGCGATTGCCTGCGCCTACTCCTTCCCGGAAGCGGAAGTGGACGCGGTGGATATCTCCATCGACGCGCTGGCCGTTGCTGAACAAAACGTCGAAGCGCACGGTTTGATCCACCACGTGACACCGATTCGCTCCGATCTGTTCCGTGACCTGCCGAAAGTACAGTACGACCTGATCGTCACTAACCCGCCGTACGTTGATGAAGAAGATATGTCCGATCTGCCGGGTGAATATCGCCACGAGCCGGTGCTGGGCCTGGCCTCCGGCAGCGATGGCCTGAAGCTGACGCGCCGTATCCTCGGCAACGCACCGGATTATCTCAGCGACGACGGGATTCTGATTTGTGAAGTCGGTAACAGCATGGTACATCTGATTGAGCAGTATCCGGACGTGCCGTTTACCTGGCTCGAGTTTGATAATGGCGGGGATGGCGTCTTCATGCTGACCAAATCACAGCTGATCGCCGCCCGCGCGCATTTCGGCATTTATAAAGACTAAAAACAACACGCAAACATGACGGAGCCGTGATGGCAGGAAATACAATTGGACAACTCTTTCGCGTCACCACCTTTGGCGAATCGCACGGGCTGGCGCTGGGCTGCATCGTTGACGGGGTGCCGCCAGGCATTCCGCTGACGGAAGCCGATCTGCAGCACGATCTGGACCGTCGCCGTCCGGGGACATCGCGTTACACCACCCAGCGCCGTGAACCGGATCAGGTGAAGATTCTGTCTGGGGTATTCGAAGGTGTCACCACCGGCACCAGCATTGGTTTACTGATCGAAAATACCGACCAACGCTCGCAGGATTACGGCGCGATCAAAGATGTGTTCCGCCCGGGACACGCCGATTACACCTATGAGCAGAAATATGGCCTGCGTGACTATCGCGGAGGCGGTCGTTCTTCAGCACGTGAAACCGCGATGCGCGTTGCCGCTGGTGCCATTGCCAAGAAATACCTCGCGCAAAAATTCGGGATTGTTATCCGCGGCTGTCTGACCCAGATGGGCGATATTCCGCTGGCGATAAAAGACTGGGATCAGGTTGAACAAAATCCCTTCTTCTGCCCGGACCCGGAGAAGATCGACGCGCTGGATGAACTGATGCGTGGCCTGAAAAAAGAGGGCGACTCCATCGGGGCGAAAGTGACCGTAGTTGCCGACGGCGTACCTGCCGGGCTCGGCGAGCCGGTATTTGACCGTCTGGATGCCGACATTGCTCACGCGATGATGAGCATCAATGCCGTCAAAGGCGTGGAAATTGGCGATGGTTTCGAGGTGGTTAAACTGCGCGGCAGCCAAAACCGTGATGAAATCACCAAAGCTGGCTTCCAGAGCAACCATGCGGGCGGCATTCTGGGAGGGATCAGCAGCGGTCAGCAGATCGTCGCGAATATCGCGCTGAAACCGACCTCCAGCATCACCGTACCGGGACATACAATTAACCGCTTCGGTGACGAAGTCGAGATGATCACCAAAGGTCGCCACGATCCTTGTGTGGGCATTCGTGCGGTGCCGATCGCTGAAGCGATGTTGGCGATCGTGTTAATGGATCACTTTATGCGTCAGCGCGCACAAAATGGCGACGTGACGACATCAATTCCACGCTGGTAATCGATGAAAAAAACCGTTATCGCTCTGCTGGCGCTTGTTGCCAGCTCTGCCAGCCTCGCGGCAACGCCGTGGCAAAAAATCACTCAGCCTATTAGCGGCAGCGCGCAGTCTATCGGTGCCTTTGCGAACGGCTGTATCGTGGGGGCGCAGGGGCTGCCGCTAAACGCGGCCAGCTACCAGGTCATGCGTACCGACCAGCGTCGCTATTTCGGCCATCCGGATTTGGTTCAGTTTATCCAGCGTCTGGGCAACCAGGTGCATAGCCGTGGAATGGGTACGCTGCTGATTGGCGACATGGGGATGCCGGCGGGCGGGCGCTTTAACGGCGGTCATGCCAGCCATCAAAGCGGGCTTGATGTCGATATCTTCCTCCAGCTCCCGCAGACCCGCTGGAGCTCGGCTCAGTTGCTGAAACCGCAGGCGCTGGATCTGGTCGCCCGTGACGGTAAGCACGTGGTGCCGTCTCTGTGGAGCCCGCAAATCAGCAACCTGATTAAACTGGCGGCAGAAGATAACGACGTCACGCGCATTTTTGTGAACCCGGCTATCAAGCAGCAACTGTGCCTCGACGCCGGTCAGGATCGTGGCTGGCTCCGTAAAGTGCGACCGTGGTTCCAGCACCGTGCGCATATGCACGTGCGACTGCGGTGCCCGGCGGGCAGCCTGGAGTGCGAAGAGCAGGCCCCACCACCGGCAGGTGATGGCTGTGGCGCCGAGTTACAAAGCTGGTTTGAACCACCAAAACCTGGAACCACCTCTCCTGTGAAGAAGACGCCGCCGCCGCTGCCGCCTTCCTGCCAGGCACTACTGGATGAGCATGTGCTGTAATGGAAAGCTTTGTTGACCTGTTTATGGTGTCACCGATGGTACTGGTGGTGCTTTTTTTCGTGGCTATTCTGGCTGGGTTTATTGATTCGCTGGCGGGCGGTGGTGGGCTACTGACCGTCCCGGCGCTGATGGCAGCCGGACTACCTCCGGCGCAGGCGCTGGCGACCAACAAGCTGCAGGCCTGTGGCGGATCGCTTTCCGCGTCGCTCTATTTTATCCGCCGCAAGGTGGTGAACCTGGCCGACCAGAAGCTGAATATCCTGATGACCTTTATCGGCTCAACCGCCGGTGCGTTGCTGGTGCAGCACGTCCAGTCCGATATTCTGCGCCAGATCCTGCCGGTGCTGGTCATCGGCATCGGCCTGTATTTCCTGTTGATGCCGAGATTAGGTGAAGCAGACCGCCAGCGTCGCCTGTATGGCCTGCCGTTTGCCCTGATCGCAGGCGGTTGCGTGGGCTTTTATGACGGTTTCTTTGGGCCGGGAGCCGGTTCCTTCTATGCGCTGGCCTTCGTCACGCTCGCCGGGTTTAACCTCGCCAAATCAACCGCCCATGCCAAGGTACTGAACGCTACCTCCAACGTTGGTGGGCTGCTGCTGTTTATCATTGGCGGCAAGGTGATTTGGGCTACCGGGTTCGTGATGATGGCGGGGCAGTTTATTGGCGCCCGTGCCGGTTCACGGTTGGTACTGAGTAAAGGACAATCGTTGATTCGTCCGATGATTGTGGTTGTCTCCGCCGTGATGAGCGCGAAACTTCTTTATGACAGCCACGGGGCTGAAATTCTTCAGTGGTTGGGAATTCATTAATGCAACAGCAACAGCAACAGCAACACCAATATCAGCAGCTGATCGCGATTTTTGACGGCTGCTTTGCCGACGATTTTAATACCCGTCTGATTAAAGGCGATGACGAACCGATCTATCTTCCGGCAGATAACGACGTGCCGTATAACCGTATCGTCTTTGCCCACGGCTTTTATGCCAGCGGACTGCATGAGATTTCCCACTGGTGTATCGCGGGCAAGGCCCGCCGCGAACAGGTTGACTTCGGTTACTGGTACTGCCCGGATGGCCGTGACGCGATGACCCAGTGCAAGTTTGAAGAGGTTGAAGTCAAGCCCCAGGCATTTGACTGGCTGTTTTGCGTCGCGGCAGGTTTTCCGTTTAACGTCAGCTGTGACAACCTGGAAGGGGACTTTGAGCCCGATCGCATTGCCTTCCAGCGCCGCGTCCATGCGCAGGTGATGACCCTGCTCGAGCAAGGGATACCAGAACGCCCGGCACGCTTTATCCGGGCCTTACAAGAATATTATCAGACGCCGCCACTGACGGCAGAACAATTCCCGTGGCCGGAAGACCTGCACTAACGCCACGTTTGACACTAGAAGAGGAAAGACAATGCTCGCGGAGTTTGAATCACGCATTCTGGCACTGATCGATGAAATGGTAGACCACGCCAGTGATGATGAACTGTTTGCCAGCGGCTATCTGCGCGGCCACCTGACACTGGCGGTTGCCGAGCTGGAAGGAGGGGACGACCACTCTGCAAAAGCGATCAACGACCTGGTCGTTCGCAGCCTGGAGAAAGCGATCGGCGCCGGTGAACTGTCACCGCCGGATCAGATCCTGGTTCAGGGGATGTGGGACAGTTTATACCAGCGCGCAACCCATTAATTGCCGCTGAACGCCCGGCTCGATGATCCGGCCGGGCGGTGCGACGCCGGTTATCGCGCCGGCGCCGCGCTGTGCAGTCTGCCAGACGCGCCCTGCGGTTTACTTCACCGCCTTTCCCTTCAGCAGTTTTCTTACCCATAAACGGTTCGGATTTAGCCCCGCCAGGGTGGTCGCATCCAGCGGCAGCGGTTCGTCACTCATCTGTGCCGCCAGAAGTTCCGCTGCTAACGGCGCGGAGCACAGCCCGCGTGAGCCCAGTGCCCCCAGTACGAACAGATTGCGGTGCACCGGTGCCGTCGGCGCCTGCTCTTTCTCTTCGGCCAGCGTCGCGTACTGCGTTAAGGTGGCGTCATAATCCGGGACATTCCCCACCATCGGTAAATGGTCGCGGGTTGCGCAGCGCACGCCACAGCGCGCTTCATTGCCGCTGACATCGACTTCTTTTGCCCACGTCGCCTGCGGGAAACAGTCAATCAACCGTTGCCGGTTGCGCTGTTGGTCTTCGGCGCTGAAAGCCGGGGTGCTCTGTCCTCGATGATAGCTGGCGCCGATACAGTGCTGCTGATTATGGGGATTCTGCGGCGTCAGGTAGCCGTCGTAGCACAGGACCTGACGCAGCGCCGCCAGTCCTGGCGTGGTGGGAATATGGCTGACCTGGCCCGCCACCGGATAGGCCGGTAGATGTTCGGTCTGAGAGAAACCGGTGAGCTGATGGCCGTTGGCCAGTACCACCACGCTATGCTGATGCTGGTGGTTGAGCTGCCAGCCGTCATGGTCGAGGCTCAGGGTCGAAACCTTAACACCGTAGTGCGTACGCAATCCGCGGATGGCGGCCAGGGCAAACAGTTCGGCCGTGAGCTGTTGCGGGTACAGCCAGCCACCGGCGGGATAGGCGATTCCGCCGCAGCCGGTGTCCACTCCCGCTTCCTGGGCGACGGTCTGGGCGTTAACCGCCATCGCGATACCTTCCGGCAGCCCGATCGCCAGCATCTGCTTGATTTTCTGTTCGCTCTTTTCATCCCAGGCAAGCTGGGTAACGCCGCACCACTGGTGATCAAACATCACCGGGAGCGCGTCATACAGGCGGCGGGCAAAGGTAAATGCGGCCGGGAAGAAGCGCGCCAGAGCCGGGTCGTGCTGGGTCAGCAGCGGGTAGAGCGCCCCTTGACGATTGCCTGAGGCGCCTTCGGCCGGAACCGGGTCGGCGCAATATAAGCTGACCTTCCAGCCGCGGCGCAGCAAGGCGAGTGCGAGCAGGGCGCTGGCGATGCCGCCACCGACAATCGCCGCATCGCGCTGCTGGCTGCCGGTACGGGCAAACCAGGGCGTACGTACCGGGACATTCAGCGTCTGCGCCATCTCACCGACGAGCATTTCGCGTTTGCGGCCAAAGCCTTTGCATTTGTGCATGGTAAAGCCGGCTTCCTGCAGGCCGCGACGCACAAAACCGGCGGAAGTAAACGTTGCCAGGGTGCCGCCCGGTCTTGCCAGGCGGGCCATTGCAGAAAACAGCGTCGGGGTCCACATGTCCGGGTTTTTCGCCGGGGCGAAGCCATCGAGGAACCAGGCGTCGACCTGCTGATTCAGCGAATCGTCAAGCTCGTGAGTCAGTTCATTAATATCCCCGAACCACAAATCCAGCGTCACGCGCCCGTCGTCGAGCAATAAGCGGTGGCAGCCCGCGAGCGGCAGTGGCCACTGTTCCTGCAGCTGTTCGGCCCACGGCGCCAGTTCGGGCCAGTGGGCATGTGCGCGTTGCAGATCGGCGGCGGTCAGCGGAAATTTTTCAAAACTGATGAAATGTAATCTTTGCAGGGTAGCGTCGGGGTTGTCGCGGTGAAAAACGTCAAACGCCTGCCACAAGGTCAGGAAATTGAGACCCGTGCCAAACCCGCTTTCGGCGACGATGAACAGCGGGTGCGGGTGCACCGGAAAGCGCTCGCCAAGGCGGTTGCCGCCGAGAAAGACGTAGCGTGTCTCTTCCAGACCATTGTCATTGGAAAAGTACACATCATCGAAGTCTCGGGAAACAGGTGTACCCTCAGCATTGAATTCCAGGTTGGCAGGTTGTATGGCGTTTTGTTTCACGTAAGTTACTCGAATCTCAAGGCGTGCAACGATCTTAACGATGTGTGCCGGACGGCGCAAATTTATGCTTAATTTGTCTGATCGGACTTGTTCAGCGTACAAGTGTACGCTATTGTGCGACTCGAAACTTAAAATAGCATGACTTTATAGAGGTATTGAATGAAACGTGCAGTGATTACTGGCCTGGGCATCGTTTCCAGCATCGGTAACAACCAGCAGGAAGTCCTGGAATCTCTGCGTGAAGGACGCTCGGGGATCACTTTCTCTCAAGAATTCAAAGATTCTGGTATGCGTAGCCACGTATGGGGTAACGTCAAACTGGACACCACAGGTCTTATCGACCGCAAAGTGGTCCGTTTCATGAACGATGCCTCTATCTATGCTTATCTCTCCATGCAGCAGGCTGTTGAAGATGCGGGATTGAAAGAAGACGTTTATCAAAACAACCCTCGCGTCGGTCTGATTGCCGGTTCCGGCGGTTCTTCTAAGTCTCAGGTGTTCGGCGCAGACGCCATGCGTAGCCCGCGTGGCCTGAAAGCAGTTGGTCCGTATGTGGTAACCAAAGCGATGGCTTCTGCCGTTTCTGCCTGCCTGGCGACCCCGTTCAAAATTCACGGCGTGAACTACTCCATCAGCTCTGCATGTGCGACTTCTGCACACTGTATCGGCAGCGCGGTTGAGCAGATCCAACTGGGCAAACAGGATATCGTGTTTGCTGGTGGCGGCGAAGAGCTGTGCTGGGAAATGGCCTGTGAATTCGACGCGATGGGTGCTCTGTCCACCAAATATAACGAAACGCCGGACAAAGCTTCCCGTACTTATGATGCCCACCGTGACGGTTTCGTTATCGCCGGTGGCGGCGGTATGGTCGTGGTTGAAGAGCTGGAACACGCTCTGGCCCGCGGCGCGCACATCTATGCTGAAGTGGTTGGTTACGGTGCAACATCTGACGGCGCTGACATGGTTGCCCCGTCTGGTGAAGGCGCGGTGCGCTGCATGAAGCAGGCTATGGCCGGTGTGGATACCCCAATCGACTATCTGAACTCCCACGGCACCTCTACTCCGGTAGGCGACGTGAAAGAACTGGGCGCTATCCGTGAAGTATTCGGTGACCACAGCCCGGCTATCTCCGCGACCAAAGCGATGACCGGCCACTCTCTGGGTGCCGCGGGCGTGCAGGAAGCCATCTACTCTCTGCTGATGCTGGAACACGGCTTTATTGCGCCAAGCATTAACATCGACGAGATGGATGAGCAGGCTGCAGGTCTGAACATCGTCACCAAACCAACCGAGTCTGCGCTGACGACTGTCATGTCCAACAGCTTTGGTTTTGGCGGCACCAACGCCACGCTGGTGATGCGTAAACACAAGGCGTAATCCGTGGTGTAATGCCAAGTGATGCGTAAAAGGGAGCCAATCGGCTCCCTTTTAGATTGCGGACAAAGAAGAAAAAAACGTGGTTTTTCCTTCTTTGTGGTTAGCAGGCGAAAATCAATGAATTGATTTTCCTTATTTTTAATTGGGCTGACTATGGCAACCCGGCATCGTCTTGAGGCTGGTCATCTGTCTCAAAGGGAGCCAACCGGCTCCCTTTTTGTCTTCTTGACAGCACCAGGGCCCGGCAGGCAAACTGCTGCGGAACATTAATCTCCCCGATTATGCGTAAGCGTTTAACGTCATCCAACGCACCTAAACCCTGATCATCAGGTGGAGGGGGCGTGGCTATCACCTCGCCTTACTCTGCGAACTGGAGTAAAGCATGTCCGCAGCGACTGTCACAGCAACAACTCAATCAGCGAATGTTTCGCTATTTCGCATTACCTTTTCCGTCTTTCTGACCTATATGACCGTGGGATTACCGCTGCCGGTGATCCCGCTTTTTGTGCACCATGATTTGGGCTTCGGCAACACGATGGTGGGGATTGCCGTGGGGATCCAGTTTCTGGCGACGGTGCTGACCCGCGGTTACGCCGGGCGTCTGGCTGACCAACATGGTGCCAAACGTTCGGTACTTCAGGGGATGCTGGCCTGTGCCCTGGCCGGTGCAGCATGGCTGCTGGCCGCGCTACTGCCGGTTTCGGTGTGGGCAAAGTTTGCCTTGCTGATTCTGGGGCGCCTGATCCTCGGCTTTGGCGAAAGCCAGTTGCTGACCGGCAACCTTAGCTGGGGAATGGGGCTGGTGGGCCCGGCGCGTTCAGGAAAAGTGATGTCCTGGAACGGTATGGCAATGTACGGTGCCCTGGCCGTTGGCGCGCCGCTGGGCTTACTGATCTACTCGCATTTTGGCGTAGCCGTGCTGGCTTGCGTCACCATGGCGTTGCCGCTGCTGGCGCTGGCAATCAATGGCACAGTGCGTAAGGTGCCGGCGCATGGCGGTGAACGCCCGTCGTTATGGAGCGTGGTCGGGATGATCTGGCGTCCGGGCATTGGGCTTGGGCTTCAGGGCGTCGGATTTGCGGTGATTGGCACTTTTGTCTCGCTCTATTTTGCCAGCCGCGGCTGGGCAATGGCAGGCTTCACGCTGACCGCATTTGGTGGTGCTTTCGTGTTGATGCGTATTCTGTTTGGCTGGATGCCGGACCGCTTTGGCGGGGTGAAGGTGGCGATGGTCTCACTGCTCATTGAAGCCATCGGTCTGATTCTGCTGTGGCAGGCTCCCGTTGCCTGGGTGGCGCTGGCGGGTGCGGCGCTGACAGGGTGCGGCTGTTCGCTGATCTTCCCGTCATTAGGCGTTGAAGTGGTGAAACGTGTCCCGGCGCAGGTACGCGGCACCGCGTTAGGCGGCTATGCAGCATTCCAGGATATCTCATACGGCATTACCGGACCGCTGGCTGGCTTGCTCGCCACCTCGCTGGGCTATTCCTCGGTGTTTATGGCCGGCGCGGTCTGTGCATTGTTGGGCATTCTGGTGACGCTGCTCTCTTTACGGAAATAGTCGCATAGAACACCCCATAACCCGGCCTGCAACAGTGGCCGGGTATTTCACCGCACCGCTGTTTTACATCAACAACCAGATCAGCCCAAGTACCACCAGAACTGCCAGCAGAATCATCCACGGCTTTTTCAGGCGCTCCATAAGCGAAGCAGGTTCCGGCGGCAGCGGGGGAATGGCCAGCGTTTCCTGCGCTCTGGCGACACGTAAGACAAATATTTTGTTCAGCAGCGCCAGTACCTGGGTCGAACTCAAGGTCGTTTGCGGCGTGACGTGCCAGCTGTGCTGGGCAAAATCGACGATCGTCTGCCACTCCTGAGCCTCCAGCGGCTGTTTCAGCGCCGCTTGTAACAGAGTGAGCGTCGGCGCTGCCTGGGTGCTGAGCGTTTGCCGGGCATGCAGCCAGTAGGAGAGGGGCGTGAAGTGGGTCGCCGGGATCAGTTCGCCGGTTTTCACTCCGCACAGTTCCAGCATCGACTGCCAGATAAGCTTGCCCGGTTCGCCGGTGGCGGCAGCAAGCCGACTGACCTGCTGGTTAAGGGTATTGTGCTCGGCGGGCAGAAGGGGACGCAGGGTTGGCGGACGCTGCTGCGGTTGTGGGATCGACAGCTGGCCGCTTTTCAGCAGCTGCAGCACTTCTTGCAGATGCTCTTCGGTAAGCGCATGCAGCGTGGTTTGCCCGTAATGCTGGCGAATATAATCGCTGACCGCCTGGCGGTTGTTTCCCCGGTTCAGCAGCTCGCTCAATTGTGCGAGGGTCTGGCGATGATGAAGGTTTTGCTGCGCCACGCTTAGACGCTGATTCAGGTTATTTTCAGCGGCACTGAAATGGCACGACAGCAGGGATGCATCGCCTTTGAGGCCCAAATCGTGCCTGACTCCTGCCCACACTTCCGCATTCTGCTGCGAAGTTAACGCCACCAGACGGGTAATCAGCCGTTCAAGAACGGTTCGTTGCTGTGTGGTCAGTGCTGGCTCTCCGGTGACGGAAGCACCGGATGGACCACTCCCCGGAGGGCGGTCGGAGATACCTGAAACGGGTTGTGTCATGATTAATCCTTTCCGTATTGCTGTACAGAGGCCCGGTGATGATGTTCCTGGCGGCGAGATTATGGCACACTTCCCCGGTTTACTCTTGTTCTCAGACAGGTACAAAACCGTGAAAATCCTCGTTGATGAAAATATGCCCTATGCCCGCGAGCTTTTTAGCCGATTAGGCGAGGTCGAGGCGGTCCCCGGCCGTCCTGTGCCGGTTGAGGCCCTTACTGGCGCCGATGCGCTGATGGTTCGCTCCGTCACTAAAGTTAATGAAGCGCTGCTCTCCGGCAAAGGGATTACGTTCGTTGGCACCGCGACGGCTGGCACCGATCATGTCGATCAGGCGTGGCTGCAGCAGGCCGGGATCGGGTTTTCGGCCGCTCCTGGCTGTAACGCCATTGCGGTGGTTGAATATGTCTTCTCATCCTTGCTGATGCTGGCCGAGCGCGATGGCTTTGCGCTGACCGATCGTACCGTCGGGATTGTCGGGGTCGGCAACGTCGGCGGGCGTCTGCAAAAACGGCTGGAAGCGCTGGGGATTAAAACGCTACTCTGCGATCCGCCGCGCGCCGATCGTGGCGATGAAGGTGACTTCCGCACGCTGGATGAACTGGTTCAGGAAGCGGATGTTCTGACCTTCCACACGCCGCTGTTTAAAGACGGGCCGTACAAATCCCTGCACCTCGCGGACGAGGCATTAATTCGCCGTTTGAAACCGGGAAGCGTATTGATCAACGCCTGTCGCGGTCCGGTGGTGGATAACCACGCGCTGTTGGCCTGTCTGCAGTCCGGTCAGTCGTTAAGCGTGGTGCTGGACGTCTGGGAACCTGAACCGGACCTGAACCTTGAACTGCTGAGCCGCGTTGATATCGGAACGCCACATATCGCCGGCTACACCCTGGAAGGGAAAGCGCGCGGGACGACGCAGGTCTTTGAAGCTTACAGCGCCTTTATTGGTCATCCGCAACAGGTGGCGTTAGATACCTTGCTGCCGGCGCCAGAATTTGGCCGCATTACCCTGCATGGCCCGCTCGATCAGCCAACGCTAAAAAGGCTGGTACATTTGGTGTATGATGTGCGCCGCGATGATGCGCCGTTGCGAAAAGTCGCCGGCGTGCCGGGTGAATTTGACAAGCTACGCAAGAATTATCAGGAGCGTCGTGAATGGTCATCCCTGTACGTACAGTGCAGCGATGTGCAGGCGGCAACGCTGTTGCGTCAGCTCGGTTTTAATGCCGTACATCACCCCATTCGTTAATATCTTCTTAATGACTCTGTTGGATACTCCGACAGGGTCGCTTTTCTCTGGAGTAAACCACCATGTCTGAAGGCTGGAATATTGCCGTACTGGGCGCAACGGGCGCCGTCGGCGAAGCCCTGCTTGAAACCCTTGCTGAACGTCAGTTCCCGGTGGGTGACATTTATGCGCTGGCGCGCAATGAGAGTGCAGGCGAACATCTGCGTTTTAGCGGCAAGTCGGTTGTGGTACAGGATGCTGCCGCATTTGACTGGACTCAGGCCCAACTGGCCTTTTTTGCCGCCGGTGTCGAAGCAAGTGCGACCTATGTAGAAGAGGCCACCAACGCCGGTTGCCTGGTTATCGATCTCAGCGGCCTGTTTGCGCTGGAGCCGGACGTTCCGCTGGTCGTGCCGGAAGTGAACCCGTTTGTCCTGGCCGACTATCGCAATCGTAATGTGATAGCTGTCCCTAATAGCCTGACCAGCCAGCTGCTGGCGGCGCTGAAACCGCTGATCGATGAAGGTGGCCTGTCGCGTATCGGGGTCACCAGCCTGATCTCTGCTTCCGCCCACGGTAAAAAAGCCGTAGATGCGCTGGCAGGGCAGAGCGCGAAACTGCTGAACGGTATCCCGATTGATGAGGACGATTTCTTTGGTCGTCAGCTGGCGTTTAACATGCTGCCGCTGCTGCCGGATCGTGAAGGCAGCGTGCGCGAAGAGCGCCGTATCGTTGATGAAGTCCGCAAAATCCTCCAGGATGAAGGATTGATGATTTCGGCAAACGTCGTGCAGTCACCGGTCTTCTACGGTCATGCGCAAATGGTCAGCTTCGAAGCGCTGCGTCCGCTGGCGGCAGAAGAAGCACGCGATGCCTTTGCCCGTGGTGAAGATATTGAACTTTCAGAAGAACGTGAGTTCCCGACTCAGGTCGGTGATGCATCCGGTTCTGCGCACCTGTCAGTCGCCTGCGTTCGCAACGATTACGGTATGCCTGAGCAGATTCAGTTCTGGTCTGTTGCCGATAACGTGCGTTTTGGCGGCGCGCTGATGGCGGTGAAAATTGCCGAGAAACTGGTGCAGGAGTATTTGTACTGATGTCTGAGCTGGAGCAGCTGCCGGTGTATAAAATCGCACTGGGTATTGAGTATGACGGCAGTAAATATTACGGCTGGCAGCGGCAAAACGAAGTTCGCAGCGTGCAGGAAAAGCTGGAAAAGGCGCTCTCGCAGGTCGCTAATGAGCCTATTAGCGTGTTCTGTGCCGGGCGTACCGATGCAGGTGTTCATGGTACCGGTCAGGTGGTCCATTTCGAGACCCGTGCGCTGCGCAAAGATGCCGCATGGACGCTCGGCGTAAATGCGAATTTACCTGGTGACATTGCGGTGCGTTGGGTTAAGCATGTTCCGGACGATTTTCATGCCCGGTTCAGCGCCACCGCCCGGCGCTATCGTTACGTCATCTATAATCACCGTCTGCGTCCGGCGGTGTTAAGTCAGGGTGTCACACATTATCACCAGGCGCTGGACGCTGAGCGGATGCAGCGTGCCGCTCAGTGTCTGCTGGGTGAAAATGATTTCACGTCATTTCGCGCGGTACAGTGCCAGTCGCGCACGCCGTGGCGGAATATTATGCATATTAGCGTCACCCGTTACGGCGCGTATGTGGTCGTGGATATTAAAGCTAATGCCTTTGTACATCATATGGTAAGGAACATTGTCGGCAGCTTGATGGAAGTGGGCGCCGGTAACCAGCCAGAGAGCTGGATTGCAGAACTTCTGGCGGCGAAAGACAGGAAGCTTGCCGCTGCAACGGCAAAAGCCGAAGGGTTGTATCTGGTGTCGGTAGATTATCCGGCCCGTTTTGACCTGCCGGTGATGCCGATGGGCCCGCTGTTTCTGGCGGACTAACGTATACGCTTTATCCTTCAGACTGCCTGGCAACGCACGGCGCGTTATCGGGCAGTATCCTGAGCGATTAAATGTCGTGCCATTAAGGATTTATACGATATGGACCTGATTCGTTTTTTAATTGATTTCATCCTGCATATTGATGTTCATCTGGCTGAGCTGGTTGCCGATTACGGCGTCTGGGTATACGCCATTCTGTTTTTAATTCTGTTTTGCGAAACAGGTCTGGTGGTGACACCATTCCTGCCGGGAGATTCGCTGCTGTTTGTGGCGGGTGCGCTGTCAGCGT
This sequence comes from Klebsiella sp. R390, assembly GCF_051131745.1. NCBI lineage: Bacteria > Pseudomonadati > Pseudomonadota > Gammaproteobacteria > Enterobacterales > Enterobacteriaceae > Klebsiella > Klebsiella sp. R390. Next base: position 4,174,025 of record NZ_CP180445.1, read on the forward strand.
TGCCGACCAACGATCTGAATGTGCATCTGATGGTGGTATTGATGGTGATCGCGGCAATTGTCGGCGATGCGCTGAACTATACCATTGGCCGGTTGTTTGGTGAAAAGCTCTTTAGTAACCCTAACTCAAAAATTTTCCGTCGCAGCTACCTGGATAAAACCCATTCGTTCTACGAACGCCATGGCGGCAAAACGATTATCCTCGCGCGCTTTGTGCCGATCGTCAGAACTTTCGCGCCGTTTGTGGCGGGAATGGGCCATATGTCCTATCGTCATTTTGCCGCGTATAACGTGGTCGGCGCGCTGCTGTGGGTTCTGCTGTTTACTTATGCCGGCTATCTGTTTGGTGATTTGCCGATCGTACAGGAAAACCTGAAGCTGCTGATCGTCGCGATTATTGTACTGTCGGTGCTGCCTGGGGTGATTGAAATCATTCGCCACAAGCGCGCTGCGGCGAAGCAGGCAAAATAGTCCAGACCGCATGTTCCTCTTCGGGTGCAGCATCACGGCCCGAAGAGGGAAGTGTGAGCGGTACGACCACTTTTTTATCCCATGTGACGGGATGTTATGATTTAATGTGCAACATTCATGGTCTGTAAGGGTCAAAAATGGCATTATGCGCCCCTTAAGACAAAACTGGCATCGACCAGGTTCAGGCAGAAAGGTTATCAATGAGCTGGATTGAACGAATTAAAAGCAACATCACTCCCACCCGTAAGGCGAGTATTCCTGAAGGTGTATGGACCAAGTGCGACAGCTGCGGACAGGTATTGTACCGCGCAGAGCTGGAGCGCAACCTGGAGGTTTGCCCTAAGTGCGATCACCACATGCGTATGTCGGCCCGTAATCGCCTGCATAGCCTGTTGGACGAAGGTTCCCTGGTGGAGCTGGGAAGCGAGCTCGAGCCGAAAGATGTGCTGAAGTTCCGCGATTCGAAGAAGTACAAAGACCGTCTGGCGTCCGCGCAAAAAGAGACTGGCGAAAAAGATGCGCTGGTGGTCATGAAGGGTACCCTGCATGAGATGCCGGTTGTCGCCGCGGCCTTCGAGTTCGCCTTTATGGGTGGCTCAATGGGTTCCGTCGTCGGCGCGCGCTTCGTCCGTGCCGTTGAACAGGCGCTGGAAGATAATTGCCCACTGATTTGCTTCTCCGCTTCCGGCGGTGCGCGTATGCAGGAAGCCCTGATGTCGCTGATGCAGATGGCGAAAACGTCTGCTGCGTTGGCTAAAATGCAGGAGCGTGGCTTGCCGTATATCTCGGTACTGACTGACCCGACCATGGGCGGCGTATCCGCGAGCTTTGCGATGCTGGGCGATCTCAACATCGCCGAACCGAAAGCGCTGATTGGCTTTGCCGGTCCTCGCGTTATCGAACAGACCGTTCGTGAAAAACTGCCGCCGGGATTCCAGCGCAGTGAATTCCTGATTGAGAAAGGGGCGATCGATATGATCGTTCGTCGCCCGGAGATGCGCCTGAAGCTGGCCAGTATCCTGGCGAAGTTAATGAATCTGCCGGCACCCAGCCCGGATGTCTCTCATGAAGGCGAGGTGGTGCAGCCAGCACCGGATCAGGAACCAGAGGCCTGATAATTCAGAGGGCAGGCCTGACGGCGCTGCCCTTTTTTAATTATATGCGCCATCGTTCAAACTGCGGCGCGGCGGAAGGGCTACCATCCCATTGGGACCTGGGCCTGTAGACAGCGCAGATAACGAGCGCAGCCGGCAAGAGGCAGTTTGAAGGATGAAGCGTATTTACCGTTAACTCTCGCGGACATCATGGAAAAACAACCTACTCCTCAGGCCACGTCGCCCCTGGCTACGTGGCTTTCCTATCTGGAACACTTGCACAGTAAAACCATCGATCTGGGGCTGACGCGCGTTCGCGATGTTGCCGGACGGATGGCGGTATTAAAACCGGCACCGTTTGTCTTTACGGTGGCTGGCACCAACGGTAAGGGAACCACCTGCCGTACGCTGGAGTCCGTGCTGATGGCGGCGGGCTACAAGGTTGGCGTGTACAGTTCACCGCATCTGGTGCGGTATACCGAGCGTGTACGTATCCAGGGCGCGGAATTGCCGGAAGGTGCGCATACCGCTTCTTTTGCCGAGATTGAAGCGGCCCGCGGCGATATTTCGCTGAGCTATTTTGAGTTTGGTACGTTGTCAGCGCTGTGGTTGTTCCAGCAGGCGCAGCTCGACGTGGTGATCCTCGAGGTTGGCCTGGGTGGCCGGCTCGATGCCACCAATATCGTTGATGCCGACGTTTCCGTGGTGACCAGCATTGCGCTGGATCATACCGACTGGCTGGGGCCGGATCGTGAAAGTATCGGTCGTGAGAAGGCCGGTGTTTTCCGTGCGGGCAAACCGGCGGTCGTCGGTGAGCCGGATATGCCCCACACGATTGCTGAAGTCGCCGCTGAGAAAGGCGCCACGCTGCTGCAGCGTGATGTGGACTGGCGCTACACCGTCGAAGCCGAATCCTGGTCCTTCTCCGACGCTCAGGGAACGTTAGCGGGGCTGCCGCTGCCGCTGGTGCCCATGCCGAATGCCGCTACGGCGCTGGCAGCGCTGCGCGCCAGTCAGCTTGTCATCAGCGAGCAGGCGATTTACGAGGGCATTGAACGGGCGATGTTGCCCGGTCGTTTTCAGATAATCAGCGAATCGCCGCGTGTTATTCTCGACGTGGCTCATAATCCTCATGCGGCGGCTTATCTCGCCGGGCGTCTCAAAAGCCTGTCGAAAACGGGGCGCGTGCTGGCGGTTATTGGTATGCTGCATGATAAAGATATCGCCGGTACGCTGGCAAACCTGAAGGCAGAAGTCGACTGCTGGTACTGCGCTCCGCTGGAAGGGCCGCGCGGCGCCACGGCGCAACAGCTGCTGGAACATTTAGCTGAAGGGAATGCTTACGCTGATGTCGCTCAGGCATGGCATGCGGCCATGGCTGATGCCAGGCCTGAAGATACCGTACTGGTGTGCGGGTCATTCCACACGGTGGCGCATGTAATGGAAGAAATAGACGCGGGGAGAATCGGTGGCGAGTAAGTTTCAGAACCGTTTAGTCGGGACAATTGTACTGGTGGCGCTGGGGGTGATTATTCTCCCAGGGCTGCTCGACGGCCAGAAAAAACATTATCAAGATGAGTTCGCGGCGATTCCTCTGGTGCCGAAACCAGGCGACCGCGATGAGCCGGACATGCTGCCGGCCGCGACGCAGGCCCTGCCGGCGCAACCGCCTGAAGGGGCGGCGGAAGAGGTCCGTGCGGGTGATGCCGCGGCACCGTCGTTAGATCCATCGCGGATCCCGGTCAACAGCAACAGCTTCGATGATGTGCAGGAGCCGGTCGTGGCGCCTCAGCCTAAACCGCAGCCACAGCCTAAGCCGCAACCTGTGCAGCCGAAGCCGGTTGAGAAACCGCAGCCGCAGCAACAGCAGCAGGTGGCCGTACAGACGCCGCCAGCGAAACCGGCAGAGATCCCGGCACCGACAGGCAAAGCCTACGTGGTGCAGCTTGGGGCGTTGAAGAACGCCGATAAGGTCAACGAGATCGTCGGTAAACTGCGCTCCTCCGGATTCAAAGTCTACACGTCGCCTTCAACCCCGGTTCAGGGTAAAATTACCCGAATTCTGGTGGGGCCAGATGCCTCGAAAGATAAGCTGAAAGGCCAACTTGGCGACCTGAAACAGCTCTCCGGACTGAGCGGTGTGGTGATGGGATACAGCCCTAACTAATCGTGCCGCTCCCGGTAATGGGGAGCGGCAACGTGCCTGTCTGATGTGCTTTCAGAAGGCTAAAGACAGCATGGCGTTGAATGTTTTTTCAGCGCCATTTTTATTTCTGTAGGGCACGGAAATCCCTACGCAAACGTTTTCTTTTTCTGTTAGAATGCGCCCCGAACTGGACGACAGGGCGTAAATCGTGGGATGTTTATGGTCTGGATTGATTACGTCATTATTGCGGTGATTGGTTTTTCCTGTCTGGTAAGCCTGATCCGCGGCTTTGTTCGTGAAGCGTTATCGTTGGTGACATGGGGATGTGCTTTCTTTGTTGCCAGCCATTACTACACTTACCTGGCTGTCTGGTTCACGGGTTTTGAAGACGAAATGGTCCGCAATGGGATTGCTATCGCGATACTGTTTATCGCAACACTGATCGTCGGCGCCATTGTTAACTATGTCATTGGCGCACTGGTAGAGAAGACCGGCCTGTCGGGTACCGACAGGGTGTTAGGGATCTGTTTTGGCGCCCTGCGTGGCGTGCTGATAGTCTCCGCGATTCTGTTCTTTCTCGATAGTTTTACCGGTATGGCGAAAAGCGAAGACTGGCAAAAGTCAGAGCTTATCCCGCAGTTCAGTTTCGTTATCAGATGGTTTTTTGACTATCTGCAAAGCTCGTCAAGTTTCTTGCCCAAAGCATAAGCGTTGGGATGTGGCTGAACGAGGAAAAGACGTATGTGCGGTATTGTCGGTATCGCCGGTGTTATGCCGGTAAACCAGTCGATTTATGACGCGTTAACGGTGCTTCAGCATCGTGGCCAGGATGCCGCAGGCATCATCACGATTGATGCAAATAACTGTTTCCGTTTGCGTAAAGCAAACGGTATGGTGAGCGATATTTTTGAAGCTCGCCATATGCAGCGTATGCAGGGCAATATGGGTATTGGCCATGTTCGCTATCCGACGGCTGGCAGCTCAAGTGCCTCCGAGGCGCAGCCTTTCTACGTCAACTCGCCGTATGGCATCACGTTGGCGCACAATGGCAACCTGACCAACGCGCACGAGCTGCGTAAAAAGCTGTTTGAAGAAAAACGCCGCCACATCAACACCACCTCCGATTCTGAAATCCTGCTCAACATCTTTGCCAGCGAGCTGGATAATTTCCGTCATTACCCACTGGAAGCGGATAACATTTTTGCGGCGATCGCCGCGACGAACCGACAGATTCGTGGCGCTTACGCCTGCGTGGCGATGATTATCGGCCATGGTATGGTCGCGTTCCGCGATCCGAACGGTATCCGTCCTCTGGTGCTGGGTAAACGTGATGTGGGTGACGGTCGTACCGAGTATATGGTGGCGTCCGAGAGCGTGGCATTGGATACCCTGGGCTTCGAGTTCCTGCGTGACGTTGCGCCGGGTGAAGCGGTTTATATTACCGAAAAAGGCCAGCTGTTTACCCGTCAGTGTGCGGAAAACCCGGTCAGCAACCCGTGCCTGTTCGAATACGTTTACTTTGCGCGTCCGGACTCCTTTATCGATAAAATTTCCGTCTACAGCGCCCGCGTTAACATGGGTACCAAGCTGGGCGAGAAAATCGCGCGCGAATGGGAAGACCTGGATATCGATGTGGTCATTCCAATTCCGGAAACCTCTTGCGATATTGCGCTGGAAATTGCCCGTATCCTCGACAAACCTTATCGTCAGGGTTTCGTGAAAAACCGCTACGTTGGCCGCACGTTCATCATGCCGGGACAGCAGCTGCGTCGCAAATCAGTGCGCCGTAAGCTCAACGCCAACCGCGCTGAATTCCGCGATAAAAACGTGCTGTTAGTGGATGACTCCATCGTACGTGGTACCACGTCTGAGCAGATTATCGAGATGGCTCGCGAAGCCGGTGCGAAGAAGGTCTATCTGGCCTCCGCCGCGCCAGAGATTCGCTTCCCGAACGTCTACGGTATTGATATGCCGACGGCCACCGAGCTGATTGCTCACGGTCGCGAAGTGGACGAAATCCGCCAGATCATCGGTGCCGATGGCCTGATTTTCCAGGATCTGAACGATCTGATTGATGCCGTTCGCGCGGAAAACCCGGATATTCAGCAGTTTGAATGCTCGGTGTTCAACGGCGTGTACGTCACCAAAGACGTCGACCAGAGCTATCTGGATTATCTCGATTCCCTGCGTAATGACGACGCAAAAGCGGTACAGCGTCAGAATGAAGTCGAGAACTTAGAGATGCATAACGAAGGGTAATCTGTCCCTTTGTTGCGAAAAACCCGCCGTCTGCTGACCGCGGGTTTTTTTGTTGTTGCGTTACGCCTCGTCCAGCCAGATGCGCATTTCACCTTCGCCCCGGTTGGCCCAACTGAACCACGGAATAAAGGTCAGCGTCTGCTTCTGCATCTGGGTTTGCGGATGGTCAAAGCTATAGAGCGGTTGGTCATCTGCCGGCGTCGGGCGACGCAGGCCTTCGGCTACCAGCAACACTTTCCCCGTGAGCACGCCGCTGCCGGCGATTTCGCTGAAGCGGCTGTTCGCCGGCAGCGAGAGGTTGTGCAGTTCGGTGCCGTTATCCGCCTCTTCAAGGCAGTAAACCAGCGGCCCGCGCTGAATAGCGACTTTCCCGGCGTTGTGACGCACCAACGGGTTGGCATAGACCCGGCGTAGGGTCATCGGTAGATGCAACGTAATGACGTCTCCCTGTTGCCATTGGCGAGTGATATGCAGATAGCCCTTCAGCAGTGTGCCCTGTGCTGCTTCGCCGTTAACCAACACCTGCGGCGCTTCACACCATTCAGGCAGACGCAGCGCCAGCGTATGGCTGACGGCCAGCGTATGGCTGAAGGCAATCGTCACTTCTTCGTCCCACGGATAATTGCCGCTGATTTTCAGCGCCAGCGTCTGCTCATTGATAGTGAAGCTGGCTTCGCTGCCGGCGTAGAAATTGATAAACAATGCATCCTGGCGCGGCGTAAACAGATAGTGACCGATGGCCACCAGCGTGCGGGCGATGTTTGGCGGACAGCAGGCGCAACCGAACCAGCGCTGCCTGACCGGTTTAATATGATCGTAAATATGGTTATGCGGGATGCTTTTGGGGTGGGTTTCCAACGGATTGACGTAAAAAAAGTGCTTCCCGTCCAGCGCCATTCCACCAAGTACGGTGTTGTAGAAAGCCCGTTCCATGACGTCGGCGTAGTGCGCATCGCCTTCCATTTCCAGCATCCGACGGGCGAACATCATCAGGCCAATCGAGGCGCAGCTTTCGCCGTAAGCGGTGTCGTTTGGCAGATCGTAATCGCTGGTGAAGGCCTCGCCAATGCCCTGAGAGCCGATGCCGCCGGTAATGTACATACGCCGCTGGACCATGTTGTTCCAGATGCGCAGGCAGGTCTGGCGCTTCTCTTCGTCGCGGGTCATCCGCGCGATATGGGCCAGCCCGGTCATCAGATAAACCGAACGCACGGCGTGACCCACCGCCTGGTCCTGTTCATTCAGCGGCTTGTGCGCATGGGTATAGGCTTTATCTTTCACCATCCAGGCATCACCCCAGTTATCCCAGTGCCAGGTACCGCCGCGTTTTTCAAACTCAATATCGTAGTAGTAGGGCTGCTGTCCGCGCTCCTCGAGGAAAAAGCGGGCTAACTCCTGATAACGTGGCTCCTGAGTCACTTCATACAGGCGCATGAGCGCCAGTTCAATTTCAGGGTGTCCGGGGTAGCCACGTAGCTGGCCTGCATTGGGGCCAAAAACGTCGTTGATATGGTCAGCAAAACGGCAGGATATCTCAAGCAGACGACGCTTGCCGGTGGCATTGTAAAAAGCCACCGCGGCCTCAAACAGATGTCCGGCGCAGTACAGCTCATGGCACTCGGCCAGATTGGTCCAGCGCAGGCCCGGCTCCTTCACGGAATACCAGGTATTCAGATAGCCATCTTCAGCCTGGGCCTTCGCCAGCAGTTCAATCACTTCATCGGCGGTGTGCTCCAGGGTGGCGTCAGGCTTTTGGCTTAACGACCAGGCGACCGCTTCCAGCCACTTGGTGACATCGCTGTCCTGAAAAACCATCCCGTAAAATTCACCCTTTTCCAGTCCGGCCGCGATGCGATAGTTCGCCAGCGCGTGGCTCGGTTCGGCATCAGGAATATTGTCGTTCAGCGCCTCCCACTGGTAGGGGATGACCACATCGCGGATCAGACGCTGGTACTCCCCGAGGAACGGGTCGGTCACGGTAATTCGGTTCAGGTCGGCTTCAATTACATCAGACTGCATTATGTATACCTCAGGAAATATGGGAATGTCGTAAATGGAGATCGGAAGAAATTCGTTTCATCATTGGGCCATTCAGGCGGCACTTCAGCAGACACAGCGCCAGCACCAGATGGAAAATTGCCGGGACCACGCTTTGCAGAAGGGTAATGCCCTGCACGGAGGCGGCGGTCTGGTTTTCCAGCCCCGGCTGGTAGGCCACCATGATCAGGATCAGGCTGATGATGCCGCCGGATGAGGCCCACGAGAGCTTGATAAAAAACAGGTTGAAGGCAAAGTTCATCCCGGAAGAGCGCACGCCGTTCTTCCACTCGCCGTAGTCGTCGGCGAAAGCCATGATCGAGAAGTGCAGCGGCAGGGTGAAGCCGAGGACAATGTTGTTGATCAGGATGCAGGCCAGCCATAAGGTCTGGTGCTGCGGGCCGGTCGGCAGAAACCACATTGCCAGGCCGAAGGCCACCAGCACCAGGTTGGTGTAAAAGTACAGTTTGACCATATCAACACGGCGGGAGAGTGGGTTAACGATCACCGCCCCGGCAATCGCTGCCAGCGTCACGACGGCAAAAAACAGCGACATAAACCCGGCGCTGCCCTCTAAGGCGTAGGAGATGAAATACATATAGCCGCCGCCGCGAATACAGAGAATATTCACCAGCAGGAAGGACATCACCAGCATCATCAACAGCTGGTCGTTTTTACGCAGTCCTTGCAGATGCTGACGCAGGGTAAATGTTCCCGCCAGCGACAGGGGCACACGCTCTTTGACCCAGAAAAAGCACAGTAAAAACATCACCGCGCCGATAGCGCAGAGCACGGTCACGCCGTACTGGTAACCTTTGGCGAGATTGCCCTGACCGAAAAATTCCACCATCCACGGCAGGCCGACGGAGACCAGAAAACCGGCGATACCGCTGAGCACAAAACGCCAGGACTGGCAGGACATCACCTGATCATGACGGTTGGTCATCGCGTTAATCAACGCACAGTAGGGGACGTTGTTGGCGGTGTAACCTACTGACAGCAGGAAATAGGTGCCGAAGGCCCAGGCTATTTTCATATTGGCGCTCATGTCCGGCACGGTAAACGTCAGGATGCCGATCACCGCGAGCGGAGCGGCAGTCCACAGCTGCCACGGGCGAAAACGGCCCCAGCGACTGCGTGTCCGGTCAGCGATAACGCCCATCACCGGGTCAGATACCGCATCAACAATTCTGAGGGTAAAAAACATGGCACCGACGATGGCCGGGCTGAGGCCAAACACATCGGTGTAGAAAAACAGCAGAAAGCCGCTGATTAAATCTGAGATGCAGTGACCGCCAGCATCCCCCAGTCCATAACCTATTTTTTCGCGGGTAGAGAGGGTTTCCCCCGCATCAACGATCTGCACATCGGTATCGAGATTATCGGCTGTAGCCATAATCAATCCTCATTTGCGTAAGCAGGTTGTGATGATCCAAAACGTCATTACGGCGTATCTCTGACTGTTTTTAGTAAAATTAATACGACGGCGAGCATAGATCTGATAGGCGGTATGGGTACATTCCCTGGCGATGTTGTTGTGATTTTGATCTTTATTTTTACTAGAAATATATTTTTGATGTCGATCTTGATCACGAAATGAGCGGGTGTTGCCCGCCGAAACCCTGGTTTTTGGTTATGGTACGAACAATATTGACCAGAAACGGGAAGCGGAAATGCATTTAGGCATGGATATTGGCGGTACCAAAATGGAAACCGTGCTGCTGGACAGCACAGGCGATGTCCGTTGGCGTCAGCGGGTGGCAACGCCAAAAAGCAGCGTCGAACAGTTTGTGCAAGGGGTGATTGCTGAGGTTGAACGAGCGCAGAGAGAAGCGGGGACGACGCTCAGCATGGGTTTTTGTCTGCCGGGAGCGATAGAACCGCACTCTTGTTTAGTAAAAAACTCCAACATACAGGTTGTTAATGGTCATCCACTGCATGATATTCTTAGTGAATATTTTGGTCAGCCGCTGGCGGTGGCAAACGACGCCAACTGCTTTGCGCTCTCGGAAGCGACGGATGGCAGCGGGGCCGGGCACAACGTGGTGTTTGGCGCGATCCTCGGAACGGGCTGCGGTGGGGGAATTGTCGCCAACCAGCGCCTGATGACGGGGCCCAACGCCTGCAGCGGTGAATGGGGGCATAATCCTTTGCCTCACTACCGGCCTGACTACGACGGCGAGTCGCCGTTGTGCTATTGCGGGCAGCATCATTGCCTGGAGTCCTTTATTTCCGGCAGCGGCCTGGCCCGGCAGTTCCGCCAGCAGGCCGCTCAGGAGGTCACGGCGGAAGACCTGGTGCAACAAATGCGTGAGGGGCGGGAGGGCGCGCAAGCCCTGTGGCGACGTTACCGTAACCAGGTTGCCCGGGCATTCGCCAGCGTGGTGAATCTGCTCGACCCGGATGTGATCGTGGTAGGCGGCGGACTGTCCGGCGTGGATGAGCTGTATAGCGGTTTGTCTGAGGAGATGGCACAGTACGTCTTTGGCGGTCGTTGTGTCACCCCGGTCGTGCCGGCGACACATGGAGCCAGCAGCGGCGTGCGCGGCGCCGCATGGGCCGGTGAACAGGCCTTACAGAATGGAAAAACGCGCGGCATCGCGCCTGAAAGGTGAAACGAACGGCATGGTAAAAAAGACCCGAATTAAAGACATTGCGACGGCGTGCGGAGTGTCTATTGCGGCGGTGTCCCGGGCCCTTAAAGGGCAGCCGGGACTGAGCGAAGAGACGCGCCAGAGGATCCTGTCAATTGCGGAAGCGCAGGGCTACGATTTTTCCCGCCTGCGCAACGGACGCATCAAGCGACTGCTTTTCCTGCTGCATCGCCAGCACAATATCGCCAGCGCCTTACCGTTTTATTCCAACGTAATGCTCGGGGTGGCCGACGCCTGCCGGGAAAATGACATTGCGATGAGTTTTCAGCCCATCGGTCCGGATGATTCCATCGCGGATCTGATTAACCTGCACCAGCCTGACGCACTGATTTGCGCCGGTTATCTGGAGGCAGAGGTGCTGAGCGAGTTGCGGAAAATGTCTCTTCCCGTGGCGCTGGTGGATCTGTGGGCCGCTGATTTTTCCTGCGTGAACCCGGACAACTACCATGGAGGCTTTGTCGCCACCCGACATCTGCTGGAGCAGGGCAGGAGACGGATTGCTTTCCTCGGCCATTCTCAACGTCACTACAGTATTCGCCAGCGTGTGGAAGGTTACCAGCAGGCACTGTTTGAGGCCGGTGTTGCACTCTCTGAGGCATATCGTGTCGAAGTGCCGCCGGTCAAGGATATCGAGCAGGCGCTGGTTGAAGGGATGGAGAAACTGCTGGCGCTACCCCAGCCGCCAGACGCTATATTTGCTTATAACGACATGGCGGCGCTGGTGGCGATGCGGGTCTGTGCCCGTCAGGGGCTGAATGTTCCTGGCGATATCGCGATCGTCGGCTTCGATGATATTGATGCCGCAGCCTGGGCGCATCCGCCATTGACCACCGTAGCTATTGATAAGCGCGAACTGGGGCGGGACGCGTTTCGCCTGTTGCTCAATGAAGAGGGCGAGAGAAACCTGCTGATGCCGGTGCATCTGGTGGTACGCGAAAGCTCCGTGTGCTTGCGTCCTGCGCCATAATCCGGCAAAGTCTGCGACATTATGTGGAAGGGGCAAACATCGTGAAACGACTTATCATTGGGATTTCCGGCGCCAGCGGCGCTATTTACGGTGTGCGCTTGTTGCAAATTCTCCGCGATGTTCCCGATGTCGAAACCCATTTGATCATGAGCCAGGCCGCGCGACAGACCCTGGCGCTGGAGACCGATTATTCGCTGCGTGACGTGCAGGCGCTGGCCGACGTGGTCCATGATGCCCGGGATATCGCCGCCAGCATCTCTTCTGGCTCATTCAAGACCGCCGGCATGGCGATTTTGCCTTGCTCGGTGAAAACGCTGTCAGGCATCGTTCACAGCTATACCGACGGCCTGCTGACTCGCGCGGCGGACGTGGTGCTCAAAGAGCGTCGTCCGCTGGTACTGTGCGTGCGGGAGACGCCGTTTCACCTTGGGCATCTGCGCCTGATGGTGCAGGCGGCGGAGATGGGGGCGGTTATTATGCCACCGGTGCCGGCGTTTTATCATCGTCCACAAACCCTCGATGACGTCATTAACCAGACGGTTAATCGCGTCATCGATCAGTTCGATATTACCCTCCCGCAGGACCTGTTTACCCGTTGGCAGGGACCCTCTGTCGCACCGTAATAGTGCCTTTTATTAACCTTTGCGCGCTTGCAGTGCAATTTTGCTGCCTCGATCAAATCCTCGACATTTAATTTGTTTTTTTGCGTCTGGCCGCTGCGGTTTATCCGCCAATGCTGTTATCTTCCCTCCTTAGACAATCCTGCAACCTTCTATTAACAAATTTAACGCTGTTTCCAGCACGCACTGAGAAGATGGCACAAAACCTGCAGGATTCGTTGGCAGCAAACATAACTACATAACGCACGACATAACAACATCACGACACTTAAGGGTATTGTATGAAGAAGACGATCCTGGCTCTCTCATTAATGATGGGACTCAGCAGTGCCTCCAGCGCGTTTGCCGCGCTTCCGCAAAGCATTCGTATCGGTACCGATGCCACCTATGCGCCTTTCTCATCCAAGGATGCGAAAGGGGATTTCGTCGGCTTTGATATCGACCTGGGCAACGAGCTGTGTTCGCGTATTAAGGTGAAATGTACCTGGGTGGGCAGTGACTTCGACTCGTTAATTCCGTCGCTGAAGGCGAAGAAAATTGACGCCATTATCTCCTCATTATCGATCACCGAAAAACGTCAACAGGAGATTGCCTTCTCTGACAAGCTGTATGCTGCGGATTCTCGTCTGATTGCGCCGAAAGGCTCGACGATTCAGCCGACGCTGGAATCGCTGAAAGGCAAACATGTTGGTGTCCTGCAGGGTTCGACTCAGGAAGCCTATGGCAATGAGCGCTGGCGTAGCCAGGGTGTTGATGTGGTGGCTTATCAGAACCAGGATCTGATCTACTCTGATCTGGCCGCGGGTCGCCTTGACGCTGCGCTGCAGGATGAAGTTGCGGCCAGCGAAGGCTTCCTCAAACAACCCGCCGGTAAAGATTTTGAATTTGCGGGTCCTTCTGTCAAAGATAAAAAATTCTTCGGTGACGGTACCGGCATTGGCCTGCGTAAAACCGATAGCGAGCTGAAAACCGCGTTCGATAAAGCGTTAGGCGATATGCGTAAAGACGGTACTTACGACAAGCTGGCGAAGAAGTACTTCAACTTCAACGTGTACGGTGACTAAACGTCGCACCAGACCCGGGCAGCCGGGTCTGGTGGATGTGCCACATCCTGCGATGCCTTATTTTGGTGCGGCGTTCGCTTTTTCTGCATCAATGTAGTGCAAAAAAGGCAGGTCTGGCGGGTAAGTAGTGCATAGTTAAGCGTTTATGATGAGAAAAAATTTGCTCCATGGCGCAGAATGTTTTGCCTTACCGGGGCGAATAATGGCACGATAACTGCCGTTAGCACTTCGTATAAACCCGTTAGAATGACAGTCTGTTGAGGATAGTTATGAAAAAACTGGCGTTGTCTCTTTCTTTGGCGCTGGCCCTTTCCAGCGTTTCCACGGTATTTGCAGCCATTCCACAAAAAGTCCGTATCGGCACCGATCCCACTTATGCCCCGTTCGAATCGAAAAATGCGCAGGGTGAATTGATTGGTTTTGACATCGATCTGGCCAAAGAGCTGTGTAAGCGTATCAATACGCAATGTACCTTCGTTGAAAACCCGCTGGATGCGCTGATCCCATCTTTAAAAGCCAAGAAAATCGATGCGATTATGTCGTCGTTATCGATTACCGAAAAACGTCAGCAGGAAATCGCCTTCACCGACAAACTCTACGCGGCGGACTCTCGCCTGGTAGTGAAAAAGGGCAGCGATATCGTACCTGACCTCGCCAAACTGAAAGGCAAGCGTATCGGCGTGCTGCAGGGCACGACTCAGGAAACCTACGGCAACGAGCACTGGGCGCCAAAAGGCATCGAAATTGTCTCCTATCAGGGCCAGGACAATATCTATTCTGACCTGACCGCTGGTCGTATCGATGCAGCATTCCAGGACGAAGTCGCCGCGAGTGAAGGATTCCTCAAACAACCGATTGGTAAAGATTACCAGTTTGGCGGTCCATCTATTAAGGATGAGAAGTTGTTCGGCGTCGGCACCGGTATGGGCCTGCGCAAAGAAGACAACGAGCTGCGTGAAGCGCTGAATAAAGCCTTCGCGGAAATGCGCAAAGATGGAACCTACGACAAGCTGGCGAAAAAATACTTCGATTTTAACGTGTACGGTGACTAACCATCAGGCGTACCCCATCGCGCGTGCGTAAGCGTGCGATGGACGATGACAGACAGGGCAGACAGCATGCTGTACGGGTTTTCACAGGTTATTTTTCAGGGCGCTATTGTTACGCTTGAACTGGCGCTCAGTTCAGTTGTGCTGGCGGTCCTTATCGGTCTGGCCGGTGCCGGAGCAAAATTATCGAGCAATCGACCACTGGCACTGGTATTTGAAGGCTACACCACGTTGATCCGTGGGGTGCCCGATCTGGTCCTGATGCTGCTGATTTTCTATGGGCTGCAGATTGCCCTGAACACCCTGACCGATGCGCTGGGCTTGTCTCAGTTTGATATCGACCCGATGATTGCGGGGATTATCACCCTCGGTTTTATCTACGGCGCCTATTTTACCGAAACCTTCAGGGGAGCATTCCTGGCGGTGCCAAAAGGGCATATTGAAGCGGCAACGGCCTTTGGCTTTAGCGGCGGGCAGACCTTCCGGCGGATCCTTTTCCCGGCGATGATGCGCTATGCGTTGCCGGGGATCGGCAACAACTGGCAGGTTATCCTGAAGGCGACGGCGCTGGTATCTCTGCTGGGGCTGGAAGATGTGGTCAAAGCCACGCAGCTGGCGGGGAAAAGCACCTGGCAGCCGTTCTACTTTGCGATCGTTTGCGGCCTGGTGTATCTCGTATTTACAACGATTTCCAATGGTGTACTGCTGCTGCTTGAACGCCGTTACTCCGTGGGCGTGAAGAGGGCTGACCTGTGATTGAGATTATTCAGGAGTACTGGAAATCCCTGCTGTGGACCGACGGTTACCGCTTTACCGGCGTCGCGATTACCCTGTGGCTGCTTATTTCCTCGGTGGTGATGGGCGGCATTCTGGCGGTATTCCTCGCCATCGGCCGTGTCTCAAGCAACAAATACATTCAATTTCCGATCTGGCTGTTTACCTACGTGTTCCGCGGCACGCCGCTGTACGTCCAGCTGCTGGTGTTTTACTCCGGGATGTATACCCTGGAAATCGTCAAAGGCACCGAGTTGCTGAACGCGTTTTTCCGCAGCGGCCTGAACTGCACGGTGCTGGCGTTGACGCTGAACACCTGCGCTTATACCACGGAGATTTTCGCCGGGGCGATTCGCTCTGTGCCTGCCGGGGAAATTGAAGCGGCGCGGGCGTACGGTTTCTCTTCGGTCAAACTGTATCGCTGCATTATTTTGCCCTCTGCGCTGCGTATCGCGCTGCCCGCATACAGCAATGAAGTGATTCTGATGCTGCATTCCACCGCGCTGGCGTTTACCGCCACCGTGCCGGATCTGCTGAAAATCGCCAGGGATATTAACTCGGCGACCTATCAGCCGTTTACCGCCTTCGGGATTGCCGCGGTGCTCTATTTAATTATTTCGTATGTCCTGATTAGCCTGTTCCGTAAAGCGGAAAAGCGCTGGTTGCAGCATATCAAACCTTCTTCGACGCATTGAGACCGCCATGTCCGACAATAAATTAAATGTTATCGATCTGCATAAACGTTACGGCGAGCATGAAGTTCTGAAAGGCGTTTCATTAAAGGCGAAAGCCGGGGACGTTATCAGTATTATCGGGTCATCAGGCTCCGGTAAAAGTACCTTTTTGCGCTGCATTAACTTTCTTGAAAAGCCCAGCGAAGGCACGATTGTGGTTAACGGGCAGAATATTGGCCTGGTTCGCGACAAAGACGGCCAGCTCAAGGTCGCGGATAAAAACCAGCTGCGTTTACTGCGCACCCGCCTGACGATGGTGTTCCAGCATTTCAACCTGTGGAGCCACATGACGGTGCTGGAAAACGTCATGGAAGCGCCGATTCAGGTGCTCGGCTTGAGCAAGCAGGAAGCGCGTGAGCGGGCGGTGAAATATCTGGCGAAAGTCGGGATTGATGAACGTCAGCAAGCCAAATATCCGGTGCATCTCTCCGGTGGTCAACAGCAACGCGTGTCGATTGCCCGCGCGCTGGCGATGGAGCCGGATGTGCTGCTGTTTGATGAACCCACGTCAGCGCTCGATCCTGAGCTGGTTGGGGAAGTGCTGCGGATCATGCAGCAGCTGGCGGAAGAGGGCAAAACCATGGTGGTGGTGACCCATGAAATGGGCTTTGCGCGCCATGTCTCATCGCACGTCATTTTCCTGCATCAGGGCAAAATTGAAGAAGAAGGCAACCCGGACGAACTGTTCGGCAACCCGAAAAGCCCGCGCTTACAGCAGTTCCTCAAAGGTTCGCTGAAATAAGTGTTACGTTCTCTCCCGGTGAGGCCGCTCGCCGGGAGAGTCTTACCGCTCCCGGCGGTACACCCAGTCGTCGTAATCTACCCCGTTCAGGTGGTAGGCATTTTCCAGCACCTGAATCCGCGTAAAACCATGTTTTTCCAGCAGCCTTGCTGAGCCGATATTGTCCCCGAGAACCCACGCATTGATGGCGTTGATGCCGAGCTGCTGAAATCCATATTCGCATATCGCCTGCAGCGCTTCGCTGGCATACCCCTGGCCCTGAGCGTCCGGCAGCAGGGCATAGCCGACATCCGCTTCGTGTGGGTTTTTGCTGCTGATGCGCAGACCGATATCGCCAATGGCCTGATGCTGCCGATCGCGCAGGACAAATACCCCCGGATCGGCGCAGCGGGCCGTAAACAGATTGCGCAGCGCGGCTTCATCAAGGAGTTCGCCCATGTACTGCATGACTTCAGGGTCACGACGCAGGCGCAGGAAAAAGGGCCAGTCCGCTTCAGTAAACGGAGAGAGCAGTAAACGCGGAGTGGTTAATGTCATCATAAGCGGGCCATTTCGCAGAAACGTCCGCTCACCTTACCACCAGAAAGTCATGGATAACATGATCTTATGCCGGTGATTGCGGCGGGTTACCCCGTGGTTGGTGAAGTTGTTAGCGGTTTGTCTATCTGGTGAAAATAGTGCAAGACGGTGTCGCTTTGATGAGAGGATCGCAGCTGCAGCGCCAGATTCAGGCTGTCGAGAACCTCGGCGTGTTCGACCATCGGCGAATCTGCTGCCACTCTGGCTTCGGCAACCAGCCAGCTCACAATGGTTTTCCAGCGCCACAGCGGCGAGTTGCCGGTGATGCGCTGTACCGGGCCGGGGAATTTGCCGGAGCCTCGCGCGCCGTCTTTTAGCAGGGCCACGGCCTGGCGCGAAAGGCCGGTGAGTTCGGCGATGTCGCTTAGCCCCACCAGCGTAGCGTCAACGGATTCGACCCGGATATTCAGCGCTGATGCGGATTCGATGTTATCGATCGCTGACAATATCGCCTGTTCAAGGGAATCGCTTTCGCGATCGAATTCCAGATACACCGCGGTGCCATAAAAACAGACCAGCGCATCAGTACAGCCTGCGCGATGCAGTGCGTCTTCAAGCCCTGGCGTATGGCTGTTAACGCCTGACAGGGTTAGCGTAAAGTTGTAGAGGGCCATTAGTTGCGATCCTTATTGTTATACCGATGCGCCGACGCTCAGCGGCAACGGTCGACCATCCTGATGATTTGCCTGGCATGATGCTCGGGAACGGCTGGGGTAGACCAGATGCTCATCATGTGTTCGTGATGACCAGCCGTACCGCACCTGAGTCGTCCAAAGCAGTGCGCGCTCTTGCCGCCAGCAATAAAAATCCATCCCCGTGCGCGTGCATAGTCAATTGCTGCTCTGATGTGTTTATCCGGATGTTCCTTCATCATCGAGTCCTGAGAGAGTGAATGAACTGTTGACGGGTGTCAACAGTATTTTGGTGAAAAAACAGACACCAGGACGTTATGACAGAGAACGGCAAAAGAAGCTGGAATGTGCTTCACAGGGGAAAAGGGCGTAGCAGCAGGAGATGAGAGCGTTGCGAGACGGCTTCCACAGGCGGGTTTGCCAGGACGATAAGGCGAGTGAGAAGAGCCAGGAGATGGAGTAATCTCCCGGCGTTAACCGGTGGTGCGTTTAGCCAAGGATGTCTTTGAGCGCCTCTTCCAGATCGTACCAGCGGAAGCCAAATCCAGCCGCTTCCAGCCGTTTCGGCAGCGCCCGCTGGCCGCCCAGTACCAGCACCGATGATTCTCCCATCAGCAGGCGAATCGCCGTTGCCGGCACGCGGAAAATAGCCGGGCGATTCAGCGCCTCGCCGAGGGCATGGGCGAAGCGCTCATTGCGCACCGGATAGGGGGAAACCAGATTAAATGGCCCGCTGAGATCGTTATCCAGCAGCCACAGAATACCGTTCACCATATCGTCAATATGGATCCATGCCATATATTGCCTGCCATTGCCGATAGGGCCGCCGAGGCCGAGCCGGAAGGCTGGCAGCATTTTGGCGAGGATCCCGCCCTTAGGTGCCAGCACGACGCCGGTGCGCAGCAGGCAGACGCGGGTGCGATCGCTCTGCGCTTCGCAGGCCAGCTGCTCCCAACGGGCGCAGAGTTTGTGCGTGAATTCGTGGTGCGGCGGTTCCTCTTCGGTGACGACAACTTCCCCGAGATCGCCGTAATAACCGACGGCAGAACCGCTAATCAGCACCGATGGTGGAGTATCGCTGGCGTTGAACAGGTTGACTAGTTTCTGAGTCATATCCCAGCGGCTGTGGCACAGGCGCTGTTTTTGCTCTGCCGACCAGCGTTTGTCGGCGATAGGCTCGCCCGCCAGGTTGATAACGGCGTCGATATCATTGAGGTGATGATGGCCCTCGAAGCCGCGCCATAAGGTGACGCGGGCATCCAGTCGGCCTTGCGCTTTTTCCGGGCTGCGTGTTGATACCGTTACATGATGCCCAAGCTCCAGCAGCCGGGGGATCAGATGCCGGCCAATCAGACCGGTACCGCCAGTAAGCAGAATCCTCATAGCGCCTCCCTAAGAAGCTTAGCGCCGCCAGCTCATGGTCATGGACACGGAGTCGGCATAGCGCAGTGCGTAAAGTTTATCGATCTCTACTTCAGCATAAGTGACCCAGTGGTGTTCGCATGCGATATCGAGCACATCCTGGGTTAATTTTTCCAACAGAGAGAAGCGGTTATTCTCAATATGGCTGATAATGCGCTTGGTGATAGTGCGATAATTGAGCGCATCGTTGATATCTTCACTGCAGCGCGACTGCTCTGCCGGGTAGTGAATCGCGACGTTAATAACCACGTCCTGGCGGTTAGCGATCTCTTCCTCTTTAATACCGATAAAAGTACGTAAGCGCAGGTTCTTTATCCGAATAATAGCGTCTGGCTGAGACATTGCAGGCTTCCTCCGTGTTGTAATTTCCGCAATCATACATGAAAGCATGCCACGCGAGCAGGGGGTTAACTGTGTTGAATTTTCATCATCGTTTGTACGGTGGCTGGACGCTGGCGGATGCGCTCAAACCAGTTATGTATCGCCGGGAAATGGGCGAGATCGATCCGCTGGCGCTGGTGGGCGTTAATCCACGGCCAGCAGGCGATATCGGCAATGCTGTAGTGCTCGCCGCCGAGCCACGGACTGGCTTCCAGGCGGCGGTTCAGCACGGTGTACAGGCGTTGGGTTTCCACCTGATAACGTTCGATAGCATAGGGCACCGTCTGCGGCGCACTGTGGTTAAAATGGTGATTCTGTCCCAGCATGGGGCCTAATCCGCTGACCTGCCAGAATAACCACTGCAGCGTCGTATAGCGCTCCCGGAGTTCACCGCTCAGCAGTTTTCCTGACTTCTCCGCCAGGTAAAGCAAAATCGCCCCGGATTCAAACACGGCGAGCGGGGCGCCGCCGTCGACGGGAACATGGTCAACAATGGCGGGGATTTTATTGTTAGGTGACAGGGTAAGAAACTGTGGGCGAAACTGTTCGCCACGCGTGATATCCACCCGAATCAGGCGGTAGGCCAGCTGCGCCTCTTCGAGAAACAGCATAATTTTGTGGCCGTTGGGGGTGGGTGCATAGTAGAGGTCGATCATGGTGTCTCCCGCCGTCGTGGTCGCAAGCTTTTCGAGTATAGGCGACCTGCCGACATCCGGGAGCGGCTAAGATTAAATAGTGCGCGTGGCGCCGGGGCGTTCCCGCATCTCGCGCACCAGGGCGATAAACGCCTTCAGCCCCGGCGGGACGTGGCGTCGTCCGGGATAATAGAGGCGCAGCCCACCAAACGACGGACACCACTCTTCCATGGCGCTGACAAGCCTGCCGCTGGCCAAATCCTCCTGAATAAACCAGTCAGAGATAAATGCCAGACCAATGCCCGCGCGGGCCGCGCAGTGGATGGCGCGCATTTCGCTGAGGATAATCCGTGGCGGCACGTTCACCGTCACCTTTTGCTGATGCCGTTCCAGCTCCCAGTGGTACAGTCCGCCGTGGGACATTCGCATCCCGATGCCCTGATGATACTGCAGATCTTCCGGGCTTTGTGGGGTGCCATGATGGGCAAAATAGTCTGGCGTCCCGACGATCAGCATGCGCACGTCGGGGGTGAGAGGAACGGCAATCATATCCTGCGGCAGGGACTCCGCGAGGCGGATCCCGGCGTCATAGCCTTCGGCGACAATATCAATCAGCCGCGACTCGGTGGTGATGTCCAGGCGCATTTGCGGATAGCGTTTAAGAAACGCATCGAAGATATCAAACAGCAGCACGCTGCTTTCACGTGGCGCATTGATGCGCAATGTCCCGCTGGGCATTTCCGCCTGGGTAGCTATCTCCTCCGAGGCTCGTTGGATCTCCGCCAGCGCCGGGGCGACCCGTTCGACATAGCGTTGCCCGGCGTCGGTCAGGGCGACGCTGCGGGTGGTACGGTTAAACAGGCGGACGTTGAGCCGCGCCTCCAGACCGGCGACGGCGTTGCTGATGGCGGTGGCCGACATACCGAGCTCTCTGGCGGCAGCGCGAAAGCTACGTCGGTGGGCGACGGCAAGGAGGATTTCCAGTTCAGTCAGGCCGCTACGATGCATGATTATCCCGATTTTCGTGACAGGTTGTGCTGATTATACCCTCTTATCGGGCTAATGCCCCGGCTCTATACTGCCTGACATACACTCCCTGAGGACGACCATCATGCTGCACATTGACAATATTTATATCAACGGTGAATTTGTTACTCCGCACGGTAGCGAAACCTTTGCGCTATTCAACCCCGCAACGGAGGCGGTGATTGGCCAGGTACGTCTGGCGGATGAAGAAGACGCGCGCCGGGCTATCGCCGCGGCAAAAGCGGCGTTCCCCGCATGGTCGAAGACCACAATACAGCAGCGTCTGGCGGTTCTGGAGCGGATGTATCAGGCGGTTCGGGCGAGAGAAGCAGATTTACTGGATGCGATTGTTACGGAATACGGCGCACCCGCGTCGCGGGCACAATGGATGGCGGAGTGGCCGGCGCAAACCATCAAGCTGGCGATGGAGACTCTGACAAACTTTGAATTTGTTGAGCAGGTGGGACGTGCTCAGGTCGTGATGACCCCGGTAGGCGTAGCGGGGTTGATTACTCCGTGGAACAGTGATGCGGGGTTTATCTGTAACAAGCTGGCGACCGCGATGGCCGCCGGTTGTACCGCGGTGATTAAGCCCAGTGAGATGAGCGCGTGGCAAACGCAAATCGTTACCGAAGCGCTGCATGCGGCCCAGATCCCCGCTGGCGTCGTGAATATCGTCACCGGCCGCGGTGAGGTGGTCGGCGATATCATTAACCATCACCCCGATATTGCGAAGATCTCTTTCACCGGTTCCACCGCCGTCGGTAAACATATTATCGCCAGCGGCGCGCAAACGCTGAAACGCGTGACGCTGGAGCTCGGCGGTAAATCGCCCACGTTGATCCTGGATGATGCCGATGTGCAGCAGGCGGTGCCTCTGGCGCTGGCGGCCGGGTTTATGAACAGCGGCCAGGCGTGCATTGCCGGGACGCGTATTCTGGTCCCTGAACAGCGGCTGGCGGAGTTTGAACAGGCCATCGTGGAGGGTATGAAGGCGTATATCTCCGGCGACCCGCGCGATCTGCAAACCACGATAGGCCCGATGGTCAGCAGGAAGCAGTGGCAACGGGTGCAGGAGTATATCCGTCTGGGGCAGCAGGAAGGCGCACGAGTATTAGTCGGCGGCGAAGGCCGGCCGCAGGGAATGGACAAGGGCTGGTGCGTCAAGCCAACCGTATTCAGCGATGTGCACAACCAGATGCGGATTGCGCGGGAAGAAATTTTTGGCCCGGTGCTGGTGCTGATCCCGTATCAGGATCAGGCCGAGGCCATTGCCCTGGCCAACGATACCACCTATGGCCTGAGCGCCCTGGTGTTAAGCGGCGATCGGCAACGTGGTCAGGAGGTGGCGCTGGCGATCGAGTCTGGACGAGTGCTGGTGAATACACTCGATCATGAACCACAGGCCCCCTTCGGCGGATTTAAGCAATCCGGTCTCGGGCGCGAGATGGGGAAATGGGGAATGCAGGCCTATCTGGAGCCAAAAACCGTGCTAATTGGCTAACGGTTCAGGTGATGTAAAATCCTCATGGTGCGGTAAGTGACATCCTTCAAAAGACAGGATATGTTGGCTTATCGCCCCATAATTTGTAGAGGATGTCATGAGCCAGCCCGTCATTACCCTGTGGTCCGATTCCCAGTTTTTCTCGCCGTATGTGATGTCCGTTTATGTTGCTCTGCAGGAAAAAAGCCTGCCGTTTACCCTCAAAACCGTTGACCTTGAAAAGGGAGAGAACCATCAGCCGGGCTGGCAAGGCTACAGCGCGACACGTCGCGTGCCGCTGCTGGAAGTCGACAATTTCTACCTCAGTGAATCTTCCGCCATTACCGAATATCTCGACGAACGTTTTGCTCCGCCGGAGTGGGAGCGGTTGTATCCCCACGACCTGCAAAAGCGCGCCCGGGCGCGTCAGGTTCAGGCCTGGCTGCGCAGCGACCTGATGCCGATCCGTGAAGAGCGCTCGACGGCAGTTGTCTTCGGCGGCGAACGGCGGCCGCCGCTTAGCGAAGCCGGGCTTAAATGCGCCTCCCGCCTGTTTGAAGCCGCCGGTGCGCTGCTGTCCCACGGCGGCAATAACCTGTTCGGCGAGTGGTCGCTTGCCGATACGGACCTTGCGTTAATGCTCAACCGGCTGGTGCTCAATGGCGATGAGGTCCCGGAGTCGCTGGTGGACTACGCCACGTTTCAGTGGCAGCGCGCGTCGGTACAACGTTATGTCGCACTGTCAGCTAAACGTGCCGGCTGATTAGCGACGACGCTTCCGTTATCATAGGCGCATCAAAATGCGTGGAGATGGAAGAAATGAAGCTGATGTTTGCCTCGGATATTCATGGTTCTCTGCCCGCTACCGAACGCGTTCTGGAACTGTTCGCGCAAAGTGGGGCGCAGTGGCTGATCGTGCTTGGCGATGTGCTCAATCATGGGCCGCGTAATGCGCTCCCCGCAGGCTATGCGCCTGCGGAGGTCGCCATAAAACTCAACAGCGTGGCTTCGCGGGTGATCGCCGTGCGCGGTAACTGCGACAGTGAAGTCGATCAAATGCTGCTGGAGTTCCCGATAACCGCCCCGTGGCAGCAGGTGTTGGGTGAACGCAACCGGCTATTTCTGACCCACGGGCATCTGTACAGCCCCGAAAAAATGCCCCCGCTCGCCGTTGGCGATGTCCTGGTTTATGGTCATACTCATATTCCGGTAGCCGAGAAGCGCGGCGATGTTTTTCTCTTCAATCCCGGCTCGGTCAGCATCCCCAAAGGGGGATTCTCCGCCAGCTACGGTCTCCTCGATGGGGATAAACTGCAGGTTTTAGCACTCGATGATCATCAGGTTATTGCAGAGGTTGCAATTAACCCGTAATTTACCCCCAACCGTAAAGACGCGCCGCGAGAGCGCTTTCATAAGTAAGGTTTCCTGATGGCGGAACAGAACGATTTGGCAAGCACAGAATGGGTAGATATTGTTAATGAAAACAATGAGGTGATAGCGCAATCCAGCCGCGAGCAAATGCGCGCGCAGTGTCTGCGTCATCGTGCGACCTATATTGTGGTTCATGACGGAATGGGCAAAATTCTGGTGCAGCGCCGCACCGAGACCAAAGATTTCCAGCCGGGGATGCTGGATGCCACCGCCGGTGGTGTGGTCCAGGCCGATGAGCAACTGCTCGAGTCAGCCCGCCGCGAAGCGGAAGAGGAGCTGGGCATTGCCGGCGTTCCTTTTGCCGATCATGGTCAGTTCTATTACGAAGATAAGCACTGTCGCGTCTGGGGAAGCTTGTTCAGCTGCGTGTCACACGGCCCGTTCGCCCTGCAGGAAGAGGAAGTCAGCGAAGTGTGCTGGTTGACGCCTGAAGAGATCACCGCCCGCTGCGACGAATTCACCCCGGATTCGTTAAAAGCGCTGGCGCTGTGGATGACCCGCAACGCCAGCAATGAATCAGCAAAATCAGAAAAGCCGGAAGAGGCCGAGTAACGGCCTAACAGCTATCACGCAGGCATAAACTGGAGACGATAGGTTTTCTACCGCTCCAGTTGCCTTCATTCAGGCGCTCCAGCAGCGCGCGTCCTGCTTCAATACCTATCTTGTGATGCGGTACGGCCATTGTGGTGAGCGGCGGCTGGCACACCCGGCTGACGTCGCTATCGCCAAAACCGACAACCGCTAAATCGTCAGGAACTTTGATACGTCGCCGCTGGCATTCATACAGCGCGCCGCATGCCAGTTCATCAGAAACGCAGACCAACGCATCCAGCTCCGGCCATGCCAGCAAAAACTCAGGCAGCTGCGACGCCCCGGTAGAAAAGCTCGGGGGAAGCGCCGCATTAATCACCCGATTCGGTGACATGTGGTGGCGCAGCATCGCTTTGTACCATCCCTGCAGGTGCTGCTGAAAAATCCACTGTTCCTGATTGGCGCACAGCAGGCCGATATTCTGATAGCCACGCAGGATCAGCATCTCGGTTAATTCGAACATCGCGGCCGCGTTATCAATGCCGATATTCATATCGATCGGATCGGCGCGCATTGCGCCCATCTCCATAACCGGTATCGAGGCGTTGTTGAGCCACTGGCGTACGGTATCGCTATGTTCAACGCTCAGGAGAATGGCGGCCGCAATGTTAGAGGCCAGCAAGGTTTCCAGCAGCTTCTCTTCCTGCTCAACACGATGCTGAGACTCCGCAAGCATGATTTGATAACCCGCGGGTTGCAACATCTGCTGAAGCCCGGCAAACATTGCGGAACAGCCCGCTTCGGCAAGATTAGGTACCACCATCGCGATGGTTTTTGATGAGGCGGATGCCAGTGCGCTGGCGGCCAGATTGGGCATATATCCCAGTTCCTGTACCGCAGCGTCGATTTTCTCACGAAGCTTATCAGAAACCTGCTCCGGCGTGCGTAGCGCTCGCGAGACGGTCATCGTGCCCACGCCAGCAAGCTGAGCAACATCGGCGATCGTCACTTTACCGGTACTACGCCGTTTTCGGGTTAGAGACATACACATTCCTGCTGAACAGTCGCTTTTTATTGATATCTATCGTTTTAGGTCTCAGGAAGTATACGCCTTAAATCCGTACTTTTGCTGCGTTTTCATCTGATGATGACGAATTGATAGCGCTATCACAAATTTGAATGTTATCTGTTGGTAGCGCTATCTTTGTGATCTTTGTCGCAGCTAACCGTTGAGCGCTTGAATAAAGTTTGCACATCTTTTGCGAAAAGACGGGAGATAAAATGCTCAGCACATGGCTCTTTGATTCCACCATTACGCTTCAGCAGCGTGTAGACGAGTGGCCACAGGCGCTTGAAATTTGCGCCAGACCGCTACTTGACGCGGGCGTTATTGTGCCCGAGTACGTCACCGCGATAATGCAACAGCACGACAAGCTGGGGCCGTATTACGTGCTGGCGCCCGGACTGGCGATGCCGCATGCGCGGCCGGAAGAGGGAGCAAGAGGGTTAGGTTTATCATTGTTGAAACTGGAACACGGGGTGTCGTTTGGTTCAGACGAATTCGACCCGGTCGATATTATTATTATGCTGGCGGCTCCCGATAAGCATAGCCATATCGAGATGATCTCGGCGCTAGCTGAATTATTTTCCAGTGACCACGATATGCAACAATTACATCAAGCGAAGACTCTGGAGGAGATTAAAACCATCATCGCGCGCTTCTGACTGCATTTTATTATCCGACTGCTAACACATTACGCGCCAGCGTGATGCGGACGTACTCTACCCAAAAAAAGGTGCTAACAATGAAAATTATGGCAATTTGCGGTTCTGGCCTGGGCAGTAGTTTTATGGTTGAGATGAATATTAAAAAAGTGCTTAAAAAACTCGAAATAGAGGCCGAGGTGGAGCACTCGGATCTCTCATCGGCAACGCCGGGTGCGGCAGATTTATTTGTGATGGCCAAAGACATCGCCGCCAGCGCCAGCGTGCCGGAAAGCCAGCTGGTGGTGATAACCAATATCATCGACATCAATGAACTCGAAGCGCAGCTGCGCGCGTGGTTCGCCAAACAATAACTATTTTTACCCTCATTCATTTGAGTTGCTGCAACTTGCCGAATGACGGGTATATAGCGAGGCGGATATGTTTATTCTTGAAACGCTGAATTTCGTTGTTGATATTTTGAAAGTGCCTTCGGTGCTGGTGGGGTTAATTGCCCTGATTGGCCTGGTCGCACAAAAGAAATCATTCTCTGATGTCGTCAAAGGAACCATTAAAACAATACTGGGGTTTATTGTTTTGGGCGGCGGGGCGACGGTATTAGTGGGCTCGCTCAATCCACTTGGCGGCATGTTTGAACATGCCTTTAATATCCAGGGGATTATTCCAAATAATGAAGCGATAGTTTCTATCGCGCTTGAAAAATACGGTGCCTCGACCGCACTGATCATGGCTTTTGGCATGGTCGCCAATATTATTGTCGCCCGCTTTACGCGCCTGAAGTATATCTTCCTGACCGGGCATCATACCTTCTATATGGCCTGTATGATCGGCGTGATTCTCACCGTGGCAGGCTTCGAAGGTGTCGGCCTGGTGTTTACCGGATCGTTGATCCTCGGGCTGGTGATGGCGTTTTTCCCGGCGCTGGCGCAGCGCTATATGAAGCGTATTACCGGCACTGATGATATTGCCTTCGGCCACTTTGGCACCCTGGGCTATGTGCTGTCGGGCTGGATTGGTAGCGTCTGCGGTAAGGGCTCCCGCTCCACTGAAGAGATGAACCTGCCGAAGAATTTAAGCTTCCTGCGCGACAGTTCAATCTCGATCTCTCTGACCATGATGATTATCTACCTGATCATGGCCGTGAGTGCAGGGCGTGAGTATGTCGAAAGTACCTTCAGCGGCGGCCAGAACTACCTGGTGTACGCCATCATCATGGCGATTACCTTCGCTGCCGGGGTGTTTATCATCCTGCAAGGGGTGCGTCTGATCCTCGCGGAAATCGTGCCGGCGTTTACCGGCTTCTCAGAAAAGCTGGTGCCGAACGCCCGTCCTGCGCTGGACTGCCCGGTGGTTTATCCGTATGCGCCTAATGCGGTGCTGATTGGTTTCCTGTTTAGCTTCCTCGGCGGTCTGGTGGGGCTGTTCCTCTGCGGACAGTTCAAGTGGGTGTTGATTCTGCCTGGCGTGGTGCCGCACTTCTTTACCGGCGCTACCGCTGGCGTGTTTGGCAACGCCACTGGCGGGCGGCGCGGAGCGATGATCGGCGCGTTTGCCAACGGCCTGCTGATCACCTTCCTGCCGGTGCTGCTGCTGCCGGTACTGGGGGCCATTGGTTTTGCCAATACCACCTTCTCTGACGCTGATTTCGGCGCGGTCGGCATCGTGCTCGGCAACCTGGCGCGCTATCTGTCACCGTTTGCCATCACCGGTCTGGTTGTCGCGTTGTTCGCCCTGCTGGTGGCGTACAACATTTTTGCCAAAAAGAAATCTGTGGGCGGCGGCGCGCAGGAAAACAGTGGAGCTAAATCATGAATGTGAAAGAAGTGACCAGACTGGCACGCGATATTCGTGTCGCCACCCTTAAATCGCTCACCGATCTTGGCTTTGGCCACTACGGCGGCAGCATGTCGGTGGTTGAAACACTGGCGGTGCTGTATGGCGCGGTGATGAAAATCGACCCCGCCGATCCGGACTGGCCGGAGCGTGATTACTTTGTACTGTCGAAAGGCCATGCTGGCCCGGCGCTCTACAGTACGTTAGCGATTAAAGGCTATTTCCCGACGGAGGAGCTCAGCACGCTTAACCAGAACGGTACGAGACTGCCCAGCCATCCGGATCGCCTGAAAACGCGCGGCGTGGATGCCACGACTGGCTCGCTGGGGCAGGGGATTTCTATCGCCGGTGGCATGGCGCTGTCGCATAAGCTGGCGGGGCGCCCGAATCGCGTATTTTGCATTGTCGGCGATGGTGAGCTGAATGAGGGACAGTGCTGGGAGGCATTCCAGTTTATTGCCCATCATCGTCTGAATAACCTGACCGTGTTTGTTGACTGGAACAAGCTACAGCTCGACGGCAAGCTGGACGAGATTATTCGAGCTTTCAATCTGGAAGATAAGTTCCGTGCCTTTGGTTTTGACGTCGTTACCGTCAAAGGTGATGACATCCCCGGCCTGCTGGCAGCGGTACAACCGGTGCCTCCGGCTGATGCGCTGCCGCGGGTGGTGATCCTCGACAGCATCAAGGGCCAGGGGGTGCCGTATCTCGAGCAACTGGGCAATAACCATCATTTGCGCCTGACGGGTGAGATGACAGAGACGCTAAACGAGACCATTCGCCAGCTGGAGGCCGAACATGATTAAGGTTGCACCTGCAGGACAAAAAGATGCTGTAGAGATGCGTAAAGTCTACGCCGGATTCGTCGCGCAGCAGATTGACGCCGGTAGCCCGATTATCGCTCTGGAAGCGGACCTGATGAGTTCCATGGCGATGGACGGTGTCGCGCGGGAACACCCGCAGCACGTTATCAACTGCGGCATTATGGAGGCCAACGTGATTGGCACCGCTGCCGGGCTGTCGTTGACCGGACGCAAACCGTTTGTTCATACCTTTACCGCGTTTGCCAGTCGCCGCTGTTTCGACCAGTTGTTTATGTCGCTGGATTATCAGCGTAATAACGTCAAGGTCATCGCCTCCGACGCCGGCGTTACGGCCTGCCATAATGGAGGCACCCATATGTCGTTTGAAGATATGGGGATCGTTCGCGGTCTGGCGCACTCGGTGGTGCTGGAGGTGACCGATGCGGTGATGTTCGACGATGTGCTGCATCAGTTAATGAAGCTTGAGGGGTTTTATTGGGTACGTACTATCCGCAAGCAGGCTCCGAGCATTTATGCCCCGGGATCAACGTTTACTATCGGCAAGGGCAATGTGCTGCGCGAAGGCGAAGATATTACCCTGATTGCCAACGGTATTATGGTGGCCGAAGCGCTGGAGGCCGCCAGGCAGCTAGAGCAGGAAGGGGTCAGCGCGGCGGTGATTGATATGTTTACCCTGAAGCCTATCGACCGCATGTTAGTGAAAAATTACGCCGAGAAAACCGGGAGAATTGTCACCTGCGAAAACCACAGTATTCACAACGGGCTGGGCTCCGCGGTGGCCGAGGTGCTGGTGGAAACTTGTCCGGTACCGATGCGTCGCGTGGGCGTGAAGGAGCGGTACGGTCAGGTAGGGACGCAGGATTTCCTGCAAAAGGAGTATGGCCTGACGGCGCATGATATTGTGTCGGCGGCGCGAGAGCTGCTGTAAATAAAAAGGCGACCCTGAGGTCGCCTTTTTTCATGCCGGAGGCAGATTACGCTTGCTGCTGAGACGACTGAATCGCGGTCAGTGCAATGGTGTAGACGATATCGTCAACCAGCGCGCCACGGGACAGATCGTTCACCGGCTTACGCATACCCTGCAGCATTGGCCCGATGGAGATCAGGTCAGCAGAACGCTGTACGGCTTTGTAAGTGGTGTTACCGGTGTTCAGATCCGGGAAGATGAACACGGTCGCACGACCCGCAACCGGAGAGTTCGGTGCTTTGGATTTTGCAACATCAGCCATGACAGCCGCATCGTACTGCAGCGGGCCGTCGATCATCAGGTCAGGACGTTTTTCCTGTGCCAGACGCGTTGCTTCACGTACTTTTTCTACATCGCTACCGGCACCAGAATTACCGGTGGAGTAGGAGAGCATCGCCACGCGTGGCTCAATACCAAATGCAATCGCAGAATCTGCGGACTGGATAGCGATTTCAGCCAGCTGCTCAGCGGTAGGATCCGGGTTGATGGCGCAGTCGCCATACACGTAAACCTGCTCAGGCAGCAGCATGAAGAACACGGAGGAGACCAGCGAGCTGCCTGGTGCAGTTTTGATCAGCTGCAGCGGCGGACGGATGGTGTTGGCCGTGGTATGAACGGCCCCGGAAACCAGGCCGTCGACTTCGTCTTGTTCCAGCATCAGGGTGCCGAGAACCACGTTGTCTTCCAGCTGCTCACGAGCAACTGCTTCGGTCATGCCTTTGCTCTTACGCAGTTCGACCAGACGAGCGACGTAGCTTTCGCGTACCACTTCCGGATCGACGATTTCGATGCCCGCGCCCAGCTCAACGCCCTGCGCAACCGCAACGCGGTTGATCTCGTCCGGGTTACCCAGCAGAACACAGGTTGCGATGCCGCGCTCTGCACAAATGGCAGCGGCTTTAACGGTACGTGGTTCATCACCTTCCGGCAGAACGACGCGTTTGCCTGCTTTACGCGCCAGCTCGGTAAGCTGGTAACGGAAGGCTGGCGGAGACAGACGACGGCTGCGCTCAGAGGTCGCGGTCAGAGATTCGATCCAGTCGGCGTTGATGTAGCTTGCAACGTATTCCTGAACTTTCTCGATGCGCTCATGATCGTCAACCGGTACTTCAAGGTTGAAGCTCTGCAGGCTCAGGGAGGTCTGCCAGGTGTTGGTGTTCACCATGAATACCGGCAGGCCGGTGGCGAAAGCACGTTCACACAGTTTGCTCACGCGAGCGTCCATTTCGTAGGCGCCGGTCAGCAGCAGTGCGCCGATTTCAACGCCGTTCATGGCAGCCAGGCAAGCGGCAACCAGCACGTCAGGACGGTCAGCAGAAGTCACCAGCAGAGAGCCAGCACGGAAGTGCTCCAGCATATGCGGGATGCTGCGTGCGCAGAACGTCACGGATTTCACGCGACGGGTGTTGATGTCACCTTCGTTAATGATGGTGGCATTCAGGTGGTGAGCCATATCGATCGCACGGGTGGCGATCAGATCGAAGCTCCACGGCACCGCGCCGAGGATCGGCAGCGCGCTGCCAGTCTGCAGCTGTGCCGGATCGATCTTCACAACTTTCGCTTTGGAAGAGTCGTCGAAGATTTCTGACAGGTCAGGACGAGTACGGCCCTGTTCGTCAACCGGCGCATTCAGCTTGTTGACGATAACACCGGTAATGTTGGTGTTTTTCGCGCCGCCAAAGCTGTTGCGCGTCAGTTCGATGCGCTCGTTCAGCTGTTCCTGAGTGTCCGTACCCTGAGACATCACGAAGACGATTTCCGCATTCAGCGTTTTCGCGATTTCGAAGTTCAGAGACTGGGCAAACTGGTGTTTGCGGGTCGGGACCAGGCCTTCAACCAGCACCACTTCAGCATCCTGAGTGGCAGCGTGGTAGTTAGCGATAATCTCTTCCATCAGCACGTCTTTCTGGTTGCTGGACAGCAGAGATTCGACGTGGCTCATCTTCAGCGGCTCAGCAGCCGGAAGGCTGGAGTTGGCGCGGACGATGGTGGTGGTCTGGTCTGGTGCATCGCCGCCAGCGCGTGGCTGGGCGATAGGTTTGAAGACGCTCAGGCGAACGCCTTTGCGTTCCATTGCACGGATAACACCGAGGCTGACGCTGGTCAGGCCAACGCTGGTTCCGGTAGGGATCAGCATGATGATACGGGACACGATATATCCTCTTTCGTTACCGCCAGAATCAGGCGGATTAGAAAACGACACCACCAGCTTCCCGTCATACTTCAACCTGCATGTGCGTTGACTTTGCTCATTCACCCCAGTCACGTACTACTCGTACGCTCCTGGGGATTCTCTGCGCCGTCGCCTTCCTGCAACTCGAATTAGTTAGGGTTATAGCTGGCGGTGTGGAATCAGGCGGTCAGACGGTTGGCGTCTTGCGCGATGACCAGCTCTTCGTTGGTCGGAATGACGACAGCCGGGCGGGTGCCTTCTTTGTTGATGAAGCCAGACTTGCCGAAACGAGCGGCCAGGTTGCGTTCATGATCAACTTCGAAGCCCAGTACGCCCAGTTTGCCCAGAGACAGTTCGCGAACCATCGCGGCGTTTTCACCGATACCACCGGTGAAGACAACAGCGTCCAGACGACCGTCCATCAGTGCCGTGTAGGAACCGATGTATTTGGCCAGACGATGGCAGTAAACGTCCATGGCACGTTTAGCATCGGCTTTTTCCTGGTAGTTATCTTCAACATAACGGCAGTCGCTGGTGACTTCGGTCAGGCCCAGCAGGCCAGACTCTTTGGTCAGCATTTTGTTGATCGCGTCTACGCTCATGCCCAGGGTGTCGTGCAGATGGAAAATGATAGCCGGGTCGATATCGCCAGAGCGGGTACCCATCACCAGACCTTCCAGCGGGGTCAGACCCATAGAAGTATCTACGCATTTACCGTTACGGATGGCAGAAACAGAACCACCGTTGCCCAGATGGCAGGTGATGATGTTCAGTTCTTCAACCGGCTTGTTCAGGACTTTTGCTGCTTCCTGAGTCACGTAGAAGTGGCTGGTACCGTGTGCGCCGTAACGACGTACGCCGTGCTCTTTATACAGGCTGTACGGCAGGGCATAGAGGTAAGATTCTTCCGGCATGGTCTGATGGAACGCGGTGTCGAACACGGCAACGTTCTTGTCTTTCAGGTTCGGGAAGGATTTCAGCGCTTCCGCGATACCGATCAGGTGTGCAGGGTTGTGCAGCGGTGCGAAAGAGGCAGCGTCTTTGATGCCCTGAATAACGGTTTCATCGATGACAACGGAGCTGGTGTATTTTTCACCGCCGTGGACGATACGGTGACCGATCGCAGTCAGCTGAGCAGACAGTTCTGGTTTTTGTGCCAGAATAGTGTTAACGATGAAGTTCAGCGCTTCACTGTGAGCGGCACCAGCGCCTAATTCAGCTTCTTGTTTGCTGCCATCCATTTTCCATTTGATACGGGCTTCAGGAAGGTGGAAACATTCGGCTAAACCGGAAAGATATTCGTCACCGTTTACGGCATCAATGATAGCGAATTTCAGTGAGGAGCTACCGCAGTTCAGAACCAGTACTAACTTACTCGACATGGAAGTACCTTTTATGATACGTGGCTAAAAAAACGTCAGTGTGTCACAAAGCGTAGCGCAGGATGACAACGACATTTATGATTAACATCATGCCTTATTCTGTTTTCGGCAAGATGGGAGCAGTACATTTGATTTTATGTCATTTTGCATAATTTTCAGCCAATGGCAGAATATGCGATAATTTGACTAACCTGGTAAAAGGGTCTAACCGCCCCTCAGGTGCGCACAGAATACCTGATTGCCGCACCCTTTGCCAAAATCTTTTGAACGTTGTCATGCACAGTTGGTGTTTTACGTAATTTTTTTAAGTTTTATATGTAAAGTTGAGGTAAGCCATGTCCAGTCCCGAGAATCGCCCTGTGAGTTTTTTTGGCTTGTTCCGCCATGGGCAGCACTATGCAAAGACCTGGCCCCTGGATAAACGCCTCGCCCCGGTGTTTATTGAAAACCGTATTATTCGCGCTACCCGCTACGCGATCCGTATTATGCCGCCGGTTGCTGTCTTCACGCTGTGCTGGCAAATTGCCCTCGGTGGTCAGCTGGGGCCGGCCGTCGCCACCGCGCTGTTCGCGCTGAGCCTACCGATGCAGGGATTATGGTGGCTGGGTAAACGCTCGGTCACGCCGCTTCCTCCCACGGTGCTGAACTGGTTTTATGAAGTGCGCGGTAAATTGCAGGAGGCGGGGCAGGCGCTGGCGCCGGTCGACGGTAAGCCCGATTATCAGGCTTTAGCTGACACGCTTAAGCGCGCATTCAAACAATTAGATAAAACTTTCCTTGATGATTTGTAATTCCATCATGAAAACGCATATAAAAGAAGGCGCATGATTAATGCGCCTTCTTTTTTTCACGCCGTAAAGTGCCACAGGAGTCAAAACATGGAAATGACCAATGCGCAGCGTCTGATTTTATCTAATCAGTACAAGATGATGACGATGCTCGACCCGGACAACGCCGAACGTTACCGCCGTCTACAGACTATCATTGAGCGTGGATACGGATTACAAATGCGCGAACTGGACCGCGAGTTTGGCCAACTGACGGAAGAAACCTGCCGTACCATCATTGATATCATGGAGATGTATCATGCGCTGCATGTCTCCTGGGCGAACCTGAAGGACGCAAGTGAAATTGATGAACGCCGGGTCACTTTCCTGGGGTTCGACGTGGCAACCGAAGCGCGCTTCCTCGGCTATGTCCGCTTTATCGTTAACGTTGAAGGGCGCTACAGCCACTTCGACGCCGGAACCCACGGGTTCAACTCGCAAACGCCGATGTGGGATAAGTACCAGCGTATGCTCAACACCTGGCACGCCTGCCCGCGTCAGTATCATTTAAGCAGCAACGAGATTAATCAAATTATTAATGCCTGATGGAGGTTTCCGTGCAGTGTAAAGGTTTCCTGTTTGATCTTGACGGGACGTTAGTGAATTCGTTACCGGTGGTCGAACGCTCGTGGTGTAAATGGGCGGATCGTTTTGACATCCCGCACGATGAGGTCCTGAACTTCATTCATGGCAAGCAGGCGATAACCTCTTTACGCCATTTCTTACCCGGACGTAGTGAAGAGGAGTTACAGGCGGAGTTCCTGTGGCTTGAAGCGCTGGAAGCGTCGGATATCGATGGCGTCACGGCACTGCCGGGGGCGGTTGCACTGTTGACGACGCTCGATGAGGCGAGGATCCCGTGGGCGATTGTGACCTCAGGATCGGTGCCGGTAGCCCATGCGCGCCATCGCGCGGGCGGTCTGCCGGAAGCCAAAATCTTCGTCACTGCGGAACGGGTAAAACACGGAAAACCGGCTCCCGATGCCTATCTGCTCGGGGCGGAACTGTTAGGACTGGCACCGCAGGAGTGTGTGGTGGTGGAAGATGCCCCTGCCGGACTGCTCTCCGGGTTGGCCGCCGGGTGTCGGACTGTCGCGGTGAATGTGCCGGCCGGTTCGCCGCGTCTGGACGAAGCCGATTTTGTCCTGACCTCCCTTGAAAGTCTGGTGGTTGAGCGTCAGCAGGACGGTCAGGTGAATCTCAGTCTTAAACGCTAATCTCATGATGTAGCCCCGCGCCGGTGGGGCTTTTTTATGCCAGACTTTCCCCTCCATCTTCTGACAAGGATAAGTTGTGAACGGTGAATTGATTTGGGTGTTATCGCTTCTTGCCGTAGCAATCGTGCTCTTTGCCACCGGAAAAGTGCGCATGGATGCTATCGCGTTGTTAGTGATTATCGCGTTTGTCCTCAGCGATACGCTCACGCTCAGCGAGGCTTTTTCGGGTTTCAGCGATCCTAACGTTATTCTCATCGCGGCGTTATTTATTATCGGCGATGGCCTGGTACGTACCGGGGTTGCTACCAAAATGGGGTCATGGCTGGTGAAGGTTGCTGGCAACAGTGAAACCAAAATGCTGGTCTTCTTAATGCTGACCGTTGCCGGTTTGGGGGCGTTTATGAGCTCTACCGGCGTGGTGGCTATCTTTATTCCGGTGGTGCTGAGCGTTTCCATGCGCATGAATACGTCGCCATCACGCCTGATGATGCCGTTGAGTTTTGCTGGCCTTATCAGTGGGATGATGACCCTGGTTGCCACCCCGCCAAACCTGGTGGTCAACAGCGAATTGTTACGTGAAGGGCTGCAGGGATTCAGCTTTTTTAGCGTCACGCCAATTGGCCTGGTTGTGCTGGTGCTGGGCGTCATTTACATGCTGGCGGTCCGTTTTATGCTGCGAGGCGAGGAAGGGGAACCGAACCGCGACGGGCGTCCGAGAAGTACTTTTCGCGACTTAATTAAAGAGTACCGTTTGACCGGCAGGGCCCGGCGTCTGGCTATTCGTCCGGGTTCCCCGATGATTGGCCAGCGCCTGGATGACCTTAAGCTGCGCGAACGGTACTGCGCCAACGTTATTGGCGTGGAGCGCTGGCGGCGTTTTCGCCGGGTGATCGTCAATGTCAACGGGGTCTCTGAGTTTCGCGCCCGCGACGTGTTGCTGATTGACATGTCTGCGTCGGATGTCGATTTGCGCCAGTTCTGCGGTGAGCAGATGCTCGAGCCGATGGTGCTACGTGGGGAGTATTTTTCAGATCAGGCGCTGGATGTTGGCATGGCTGAAGTCTCGCTGATCCCTGACTCGGAACTGATTGGCAAAACGGTCCGTGAAATCGGCTTTCGCACCCGTTTTGGGCTCAATATCGTCGGGCTGAAGCGCGATGGTAAAGCCCTTGATGGGGCGGTGGTTGATGAACCTTTGCAGCTGGGCGACATTGTGCTGGTGGTGGGAAACTGGCGCCAGATTGGCGTGTTGGCAAAACGTGGTCGTGACTTTGTCGTATTGAATATGCCGGTGGAAGTTAACGATGCCTCGCCGGCGCATAGCCAGGCACCGCATGCGATTTTCTGCCTGGTGTTGATGGTCGCGCTGATGCTGACCGACGAAATTCCCAACCCGATCGCGGCGATCGTTGCCTGTTTATTGATGGGCAAATTCCGCTGTATTAACGCCGAGAGCGCGTACAAAGCAATTCACTGGCCCAGTATTATTCTGATTGTCGGGATGATGCCGTTTGCGCTGGCATTGCAAAAAACCGGTGGCGTGGATCTGGTGGTGAAAGGTTTGATGGATGTCGCCGGTAGCAAAGGGCCTTATCTGATGCTCGGCTGCCTGTTTGTGATGTGCGCGGCGATTGGCCTGTTTATCTCCAACACCGCCACGGCGGTACTGATGGCGCCCATTGCGCTGGCAGCGGCGAGGTCGATGGAGGTGTCACCGTATCCGTTTGCCATGGTGGTAGCGATGGCGGCATCGGCAGCGTTTATGACGCCGGTCTCGTCGCCGGTGAACACGCTGGTGCTTGGGCCGGGTAAATACTCATTCAGTGATTTCGTGAAAATCGGCGTGCCGTTCACGGTGTTGGTGATGGTGGTGTGCGTGCTGCTGATCCCGGTGCTGTTCCCGTTCTGATCCCCTGGAGGGTGTTCCCCGGTCAGCCACCTGCCGACCGGGGAGACCGTCACAGCGGTGAATCCTGGCTGATTTCATCCAGCGACAGCTGGAAGCTTGGGACAAACACCTGCATAAAGTAGTCCATCTCCTGGCTTCGGCGTGACTCAAGCGTTTTTTCAAGCCGGCCCTTCGCCAGTAAAAATTCATTATTGCCGGCAGAAAGCTCCTCCAGACATTTCAGGTAAGCACAGAGTGCATCAGCCTGCTTGACGATCGATTTCTCATCTTCGCTGTAGTGGTGTTCATCAATCAGCGGCTCAAAAATATCGCGCAGTTCGTCAGGAACCATATCGATCAGCTTTTGCTGGGCGATCTTTTCGATGGCTTTATATTCCTGGGCAATCTGCGAGTTGAAATATTTCACCGGGGTCGGGAGATCGCCGGTTAACACTTCCGATGCATCATGGTACATCGCTAACAGCGCAATTCGCTCGGCGTTGACCTGACCGCCAAACTTACGGTTTTTAATTGCTGCCAGCGCGTGTGCCACCATCGCCACCTGCAGACTGTGCTCGGAGACGTTTTCGGTGCGTACATTACGCATCAGTGGCCAGCGGTTGATTAGCTTCAGGCGGGAGAGGTGGGCAAAGAAATGACTCTGACTCATAGGAACCCTTAATCAGTGACAACATCGGGTGCTATTGTGCGCAGGGATTGCCGCCGGATGCAAATGCCGGCGGCGGGGACAGAGTATCAGAGCTGGCGATAGCCGGAGAGGAAGCGGCCAAAGCGTGAAATCGCCATTTCCAGATCGTCTTCGCGCGGGAGAGTCACAATACGCACGTGATCCGGCCACGGCCAGTTAAAGGCGGTGCCCTGAACCAGCAGAACTTTCTCCTGCAGCAGGAAGTCGAGCACCATTTTCTGGTCATCGTGGATATTAAAGCGTTTGGCGTCTATTTTCGGGAACATGTACAGCGCACCTTTCGGTTTGACGCAGGAGACGCCTGGGATCTCGTTGATCAACTCCCAGGCGCGGTTGCGCTGCTCAAACAGACGGCCGCCAGGCACGATAAATTCGCTGATGCTTTGATAGCCGCCGAGGGCGGTTTGAATGGCATGCTGCGCCGGCACGTTGGCGCACAGGCGCATGGATGCCAGCATCTCCAGCCCTTCAATATAGCCTTTAGCGTGTTTTTTCGGCCCGTTCAGTACCATCCAGCCCTGGCGGAAACCGGCCACGCGGTAGGTTTTAGACAGGCCATTAAAGGTCACGGTCAGCAGGTCAGGGGCCAGCGCGGCGATCGAATGGTGCTGGGCTTCGTCATACAGAATTTTGTCGTAGATTTCATCCGCGAAAATGATCAGGTTGTGTTCGCGGGCGAGCTCGACGATCTCCATCAGCAGCTCTTTTGAGTAGACCGCGCCGGTCGGGTTATTCGGGTTGATGATCACGATGCCGCGCGTACGCGGGGTGATTTTGGCGCGAATATCGTCAAGATCCGGGAACCAGTCGGCGGACTCATCGCACAGATAGTGCACCGCTTTGCCGCTGGAGAGAGAAACCGCGGCGGTCCACAGTGGATAATCCGGTGCCGGAACCAGCATTTCATCGCCGCTGTTCAGCAGCGCCTGCATGGCCTGGACAATCAGCTCCGAGACGCCGTTGCCGATATAAATATCTTCGACCGTCACATCGCGCATGCCGCGGGCTTGATAGTGCTGCATGATGGCTTTGCGCGCAGAGTACAGGCCTTTTGAATCACAGTAGCCCTGGGCAGTCGGGAGGTTGCGAATAACGTCAACAAGGATCTCGTCAGGGGCGTCAAAGCCGAACGGAGCCGGGTTGCCGATGTTCAGTTTCAGGACTTTATTGCCTTCTTCTTCAAGGCGTTTTGCCTCTTTCAGAACCGGGCCGCGGATGTCGTAACAGACGTTATCTAACTTGCTGGATTTTTCGATAGGGGACATGAACCTTTGACCTTTTAGCTGTTATCGCCACTCCCTGCCGTGGAAGTCAGCACGGAACAATGTACTCTTCATCCCCGATGTTTTGAAGGGTTAGCAGGAGAAGATTTTGCCTTTATGATTTTTTTGGATTAATCAATTTATCTGTCTTGTTGCGATGTCTTTTATATAATCTGCCTTTATATGGCAAAATCATGGTCAAATGTTGTGTTGGTTTGCCGTTTTCTTGAACGTTTGTATGGTTTGATTCGGTGGCATAGCGCCATGGTGGTTATTTTTTGCCAGGCGGGCAACGGGGAGGGCAAAATCGCGTATAACTATTTAAGGACCATCTACGTCTACTGGGACAGACGCTAAGTATGATGACTGTAGCGCTAATGTTAAAAATATTTAATGAGAATATTTAACAAACTAAAAAACTTTTATTTTTTACGCAAATCAGGTCTCTGTTTTTGTTAATTTAATTAAAGAGCTGAAAAAAATTTAAAATTGGCTTTAATAATAATGATTAGATCTTATCAATAATTCAGTTTTCGGTTAGGATACGACCGTTAATATCGAACAAGGACCTGATATTCGTTCGGGTTGTTATTAATATATTGTTATTGCAGGCTTTTTGTTTGTCCTTGCGCTCGCTGCCAGAGGCGGTGATTTGTGCTCTGAGCAAATTACTGCGCTTGATGATGTTTTTTTTGAATAACGTCACAGATATCTGTTCAGGGCAATAAAGCGTAGAGGTACGAATAATTTATTACTCAGAGGTTTCGCGCACTTGTCGCGAACGAGTACTTTCAAATGCAATAACGTTCTTCCAG
The DNA here is from genome assembly GCF_051131745.1 of Klebsiella sp. R390. Lineage (NCBI taxonomy): Bacteria > Pseudomonadati > Pseudomonadota > Gammaproteobacteria > Enterobacterales > Enterobacteriaceae > Klebsiella > Klebsiella sp. R390. The sequence goes on from NZ_CP180445.1 coordinate 4,214,377, forward strand.
TTGCCAATCATTTTATGGCTGGCACAAGGCTCAAGGAATAGCCGGAAACCTGGAGCACAGCATCAACGAGGCAGGTTAGCATTCGCGACCTGTGAGTGAAAAATATGATAAATGCAAATCGTCCGATACTGAATCTTGATCTTGATCTGTTGAGAACATTCGTTGCCGTTGCCGATCTCAGTACCTTTGCCGCTGCGGCTGCCGCAGTATGTCGTACCCAGTCTGCCGTCAGCCAACAGATGCAGCGTCTGGAACAGCTGGTCGGCAAGGAGCTCTTTGCCCGCCACGGGCGCAATAAATTGCTGACCGAGCAGGGCATTCAACTGCTGGGCTACGCACGTAAAATTCTGCGCTTCAACGATGAAGCCTGTATGTCGCTGATGTTCAGCGGTCTGCAGGGGGTCTTAACCATTGGGGCTTCTGATGAAACGGCAGATACGATTTTGCCTTTCTTATTAAGCCGGATCGGCGGGTTTTACCCCAAGCTGACGCTGGAAATCAAAGTGTTGAACCACCCGGACGTGGTCGGGATGCTGGCGAGCGGCGCGATTGATCTCGCGTTGACCACCCACCAGAGTGACAATGTCGATACGCTGATGCTTCGCACTTCGCCTACGCTATGGTACTGCGCGGCGGATTATGTACTGCCTCACGAGGCTTCGGTCCCGCTGGTCCTGCTCGAAGAGCCGGGTCCGTACCGTACCGATATCATCGCTGCACTGAACGCCGCCGGTACGCCGTGGCATCTGGCGCACTCGGCCACGACGCTGACGGGCGTGAGAGCGGCGGTGAAAGCCGGACTGGGCGTCACGGCGCGACCTGTTGAAATGATGAGCCCTGAACTACGTGTGGTGGGTAAAAACGAAGGACTCCCGGGATTACCAGACACGCAGTATGTGCTGAGCTGTCATCCACAGCAGGCGAGCGAATCGGCGCAGGCCATCTTCCAGTCGCTGAGCCAGGATTATAATCCCTGGTCATCTGAGGCGGTGTTTACCCCTGAAGGGGGAGACAGCACCTTCGTTTCCTGAACGGAATAAGTCACTCCGATCACAAAAAGCTGGTAACAAATTGTAAGTGTGAAAAAAGCGCCACTAAGGTTTAAATTCACCGCGGTGGCTCTTTTTTTCCTTATTTTACAGTCGTTTTCAGCGATTTGTTACTTTATTCTTATATTTATCAGCTTGTTAGGTTTGATGGCGTACTAACTTCCCTACTTTTCCCTACACTTTCAATACTTCATGCTAATGTTAAAAAACCGGCAGGTTTGTTGCTGTTTTATGGATTTAATTAACAAAACCGTGTCGCAGATCAAGAAAATACCCCTCCTTAGGGGGAGGAATCGAGGCTGAATCCTGTCAAAATAGATGGGTATTTTGATTTACAACAGAAACGGACACGATTCAACAACACTAAATCCGGTTTGTATGCAAGGTTATTTCGCATAAAAGGGCATTTAATGTTAATGAAAAAAACCTAATGTAAATTAATGTTGTTAAAACTTTTGTTGAAGTTGACAAAAGGTTAAAGAAAGGGGTAAAAAGCCACCGCATACAGCCTTCTACGTTAAGTAGGGACGCTTTTTTGCAAGGTTATTTTTTTATTCCTCCCCGTGAAACGCTGTGGCGTTCATCTGCCAGTAAGAGCAGAGGGTTAAGCGCTACACTTTTTTGGTTAAGCAATGCGTATGTCAACATCCACTGAAGTCATCGCTCATCATTGGGCATTCGCTATATTTCTCATCATTGCCATCGGCCTGTGCTGCCTGATGCTGATCGGGGGCTGGTACCTCGGCGGTCGCGCGCGCGCGCGGAGCAAGAACACGCCGTTTGAATCGGGGATCGACTCCGTTGGTTCGGCTCGCTTACGTCTTTCTGCGAAGTTTTATCTGGTTGCCATGTTCTTCGTTATCTTCGACGTGGAAGCCCTGTATCTCTACGCATGGTCGACATCCATCCGTGAAAGCGGCTGGGTCGGCTTTGTGGAAGCCGCAATTTTCATTTTAGTGCTACTGGCAGGTCTGGTTTACCTCGTTCGTATCGGCGCACTGGACTGGACGCCTGCGCGTTCCCGTCGCACGCTGGTTAATTCAGAAACAGACAGTCCCACTAACCGTCATATGCAGTAAAAGCGAGGCAATAAGATGGATTATACGCTCACCCGCATAGATCCTAACGGTGAGAACGACCGTTACCCCCTGCAGAAACAGGAGATCGTTACCGACCCCCTGGAGCAAGAAGTCAACAAAAGCGTGTATATGGGCAAGCTCGAACACGCGCTACACGACATGGTGAACTGGGGCCGCAAGAACTCAATCTGGCCTTACAACTTTGGCCTGTCATGTTGCTACGTTGAAATGGTGACGTCATTCACTGCGGTGCATGACGTTGCGCGTTTTGGCGCCGAGGTACTGCGTGCTTCCCCGCGTCAGGCTGACCTGATGGTCGTTGCCGGTACCTGCTTCACCAAAATGGCGCCGGTTATTCAACGTCTTTACGATCAGATGCTGGAGCCGAAGTGGGTTATCTCCATGGGCGCATGTGCTAACTCCGGCGGGATGTACGATATTTATTCTGTCGTCCAGGGCGTGGACAAGTTTATCCCGGTTGATGTCTACATCCCGGGCTGTCCGCCGCGTCCGGAAGCTTATATGCAGGCGCTGATGCTGCTGCAGGAGTCCATTGGTAAAGAACGTCGTCCGCTCTCGTGGGTGGTTGGCGATCAGGGCGTGTATCGCGCCAACATGCAGTCGGAACGCGAGCGTAAACGTGGTGAACGCATTGCAGTGACCAATCTGCGGACGCCGGACGAGATTTAACTTGCGCCTGCGGGCGGTGGAACAACACTTCGCAAATCTATCTACAACAGCGCGAAGTCCCGCCCGGCAGTCACCACGGACCTTTTGCAATGGTGAACAATATGACCGATTTACATGCGCATGATGCCGCACCCGCCTGGCAAACCCGCGATCACCTCGATGACCCGGTGATCGGCGAACTGCGCAATCGTTTTGGGCCGGATGCCTTTACCGTTCAGCCAACCCGCACCGGCGTTCCGGTGGTCTGGGTTAAGCGTGAACAGCTGCTGGAGGTGGGTGATTTCCTGAAGAAATTGCCGAAGCCTTACGTCATGCTGTTTGACTTACATGGCATGGACGAGCGTCTGCGCACCCACCGTGACGGGTTACCCGCCGCGGACTTTTCCGTTTTCTATCACCTGATCTCCATTGAACGTAATCGCGACATCATGCTCAAGGTAGCATTGTCCGAAAACGATCTGCGCGTGCCGACCTTTACCAAACTGTTCCCGAACGCCAACTGGTATGAGCGTGAGACCTGGGAAATGTTTGGCATTGATATCGAAGGCCACCCGCACCTGACGCGCATCATGATGCCGCCGACCTGGGAAGGGCATCCGCTGCGTAAAGACTACCCGGCGCGCGCCACCGAATTCGACCCGTTTGAGCTGACCAAGGCCAAGCAGGATCTGGAAATGGAAGCGCTGACCTTCAAACCGGAAGAGTGGGGCATGAAGCGCGGGACCGAAAACGAGGACTTTATGTTCCTTAACCTCGGCCCGAACCACCCGTCCGCGCACGGTGCGTTCCGTATCGTTCTGCAGCTTGATGGTGAAGAGATCGTCGACTGCGTACCGGATATCGGCTACCACCACCGTGGTGCTGAAAAGATGGGTGAACGTCAGTCCTGGCACAGCTATATTCCGTATACCGACCGTATCGAATACCTCGGCGGCTGCGTCAACGAGATGCCTTACGTACTGGCGGTAGAGAAGCTGGCCGGGATCACCGTGCCGGATCGCGTCAACGTGATTCGCGTTATGCTTTCCGAACTGTTCCGTATCAACAGTCATCTGCTGTACATCTCGACCTTTATTCAGGACGTCGGTGCCATGACGCCGGTGTTCTTCGCCTTTACCGACCGTCAGAAGATCTACGACCTGGTGGAGGCCATTACCGGCTTCCGTATGCACCCGGCGTGGTTCCGTATCGGCGGTGTGGCGCACGATCTACCGCGTGGCTGGGATCGCCTGCTGCGTGAATTCCTTGAGTGGATGCCAAAACGTCTGGACTCTTACGAGAAAGCCGCGCTGCGTAACAGCATTTTGATCGGCCGTTCGAAAGGGGTTGCCGCCTATAACGCCAAAGAAGCGCTGGAGTGGGGTACCACCGGTGCTGGTCTGCGTGCGACGGGGATTGGCTTCGACGTGCGTAAATGGCGTCCATATTCTGGCTATGAAAACTTTGACTTTGAAGTCCCGACCGGTGGCGGTATTTCCGACTGCTATACCCGCGTGATGCTGAAAGTTGAAGAGCTGCGCCAGAGCCTGCGTATTCTTCAGCAGTGTCTCGACAACATGCCGGAAGGCCCGTTCAAAGCCGATCATCCGCTGACGACGCCGCCGCCGAAAGAGCGCACGCTGCAGCATATCGAAACCCTGATTACGCACTTCCTGCAGGTTTCCTGGGGTCCGGTCATGCCGGCCAACGAATCCTTCCAGATGATTGAAGCGACGAAGGGTATTAACAGTTACTACCTGACCAGCGACGGCAGCACCATGAGCTATCGTACCCGTATCCGTACGCCGAGCTATGCGCACCTGCAGCAGATCCCGGCAGCTATTCGCGGCAGCCTGGTATCCGACCTGATCGTCTATCTGGGTAGTATCGATTTTGTTATGTCAGACGTGGACCGCTAATTATGCACGAGAATCAACAACCACAAACTGAGGCTTTTGAGCTGAGTGCGGCAGAGCGTGAGGCCATTGAGCACGAGAAGCACCACTACGAAGACCCGCGTGCGGCGTCCATTGAAGCGCTGAAGATTGTTCAGAAGCAGCGTGGCTGGGTGCCGGATGGCGCGATCTATGCGATCGCCGACGTTCTGGGCATCCCGGCAAGTGACGTTGAAGGTGTCGCGACCTTCTACAGCCAGATCTTCCGCCAACCGGTTGGTCGCCACGTGATCCGCTATTGCGACAGCGTGGTGTGCCATATCACCGGCTTCCAGGGGATCCAGTCCGCTATCGAGAAAAAGCTCGACATCAAACCGGGTCAAACCACCTTTGATGGCCGCTTCACTCTGCTGCCGACCTGCTGCCTGGGCAACTGCGACAAGGGACCGACGATGATGATTGACGAGGATACTCACAGTTATCTGACGCCGGAGGCGATTCCTGACCTGTTGGAGCAGTATAAATGAAGACCGTGATCCGTACTGCCGAAACGCATCCGCTGACCTGGCGCCTGCGCGATGATAAACAGCCGGTGTGGCTGGATGAATATCAGAGCAAAAATGGCTATGCCGGCGCCCGTAAAGCGCTGCTGGGCCTGGCGCCGGATGAGATCGTCAATCAGGTAAAAGACGCCGGTCTGAAAGGACGCGGCGGCGCAGGATTTTCCACCGGTCTGAAGTGGAGCCTGATGCCGAAAGACGAATCCATGAACATCCGTTACCTGCTGTGTAACGCCGATGAGATGGAGCCGGGCACCTATAAAGACCGCCTGCTGATGGAGCAGCTGCCGCACCTGCTGGTGGAAGGCATGCTGATTTCCGCGTTTGCGCTGAAAGCGTACCGCGGCTACATCTTCCTGCGCGGCGAATACATTGAAGCCGCTCAACACCTGCGCCGGGCCATTGCCGAAGCGACCGAAGCCGGTCTGCTTGGCAAAAATATCCTCGGTACCGGTTTTGATTTCGAGCTGTTTGTCCACACCGGGGCAGGGCGCTACATCTGCGGTGAAGAGACCGCGCTGATTAACTCCCTCGAAGGGCGTCGCGCCAACCCGCGCTCCAAGCCGCCTTTCCCGGCGAGCTCCGGCGTGTGGGGCAAACCGACCTGCGTCAACAACGTCGAAACCCTGTGCAACGTCCCGGCGATTCTGGCCAACGGCGTGGAGTGGTACCAGAACATTTCAACCAGCAAAGATGCTGGCACCAAACTGATGGGCTTCTCTGGCCGGGTGAAAAATCCGGGCGTATGGGAGCTGCCGTTTGGTACCACCGCGCGTGAAATCCTCGAAGATTACGCTGGCGGCATGCGTGATGGCCTGAAGTTTAAGGCCTGGCAGCCGGGCGGGGCGGGAACCGACTTCCTGACCGAAGCGCATCTTGATCTGCCGATGGAATTCGAAAGTATTGGTAAAGCAGGGAGCCGTTTGGGTACTGCACTAGCGATGGCCGTCGACCACGAGATTGGCATGGTACCGCTGGTACGTAACCTGGAAGAGTTTTTCGCCCGCGAGTCCTGCGGCTGGTGTACGCCATGCCGTGATGGTCTGCCGTGGAGCGTGAAAATTCTGCGCGCGCTGGAACGCGGAGAAGGCCAGCCGGGGGATATCGAGACACTTGAGCAACTGTGTCGATTCCTGGGGCCGGGGAAAACCTTCTGTGCGCATGCGCCAGGTGCGGTCGAACCGCTGCAGAGCGCCATTAAATATTTCCGCGACGAATTCGAAGCAGGCATTAAGCAGCAGTTCAGCAATACCCATGCTATCAACGGGATTCAGCCGAACCTGCTTAAGACGCGCTGGTGATTCCCACACACTCATTCAGCCTGCGGTAAGACGGCAACTGAATGAGGCAGTGGTAACGATTTTTTAATTTGGAAGCATGCTAATGGCTACGATTCATGTAGATGGCAAAGAATACGAGGTCAACGGAGCGGACAACCTGCTAGAGGCTTGTCTCTCTCTTGGGCTTGATATTCCCTACTTTTGCTGGCACCCGGCGCTCGGTAGCGTCGGTGCTTGCCGCCAGTGTGCGGTGAAGCAATATCAAAACGCGGAAGACACGCGTGGTCGCCTGGTGATGTCCTGTATGACGCCGGCATCCGACGGGACCTTTATTTCTATTGACGACGGCGAAGCGAAGCAGTTCCGCGAGAGCGTGGTCGAGTGGCTGATGACCAACCACCCGCACGACTGTCCGGTCTGCGAAGAGGGCGGCAACTGCCACCTGCAGGATATGACCGTCATGACCGGTCACAGCTTCCGTCGCTACCGTTTCACCAAACGTACCCACCGTAACCAGGACCTGGGGCCGTTCATCTCTCACGAAATGAACCGCTGCATCGCCTGCTATCGCTGCGTGCGTTATTACAAAGATTATGCCGACGGCACCGATCTGGGCGTGTATGGCGCGCATGACAACGTCTACTTTGGTCGCCCGGAAGATGGCGTGCTGGAAAGTGAATTCTCCGGCAACCTGGTTGAAGTCTGCCCGACCGGCGTATTCACCGATAAAACGCACTCCGAGCGCTATAACCGTAAATGGGATATGCAGTTTGCCCCAAGCATCTGCCAGCAGTGTTCCATCGGCTGCAACATCAGCCCGGGTGAGCGTTATGGCGAACTGCGTCGTATCGAAAACCGTTATAACGGTACCGTAAACCGCTACTTCCTCTGCGACCGCGGTCGTTTCGGCTATGGCTATGTGAACCTGAAAGACCGTCCGCGTCAGCCGGTTCAGCGCCGTGGCGACGATCTGATTACCCTCAACGCCGAACAGGCGATGCAGGGTGCCGCAGATATTCTGCGTCAGTCGAAGAAGGTTATCGGTATCGGCTCTCCGCGTGCCAGCATCGAAAGCAACTTCGCGCTGCGTGAGCTGGTGGGTGAAGCAAACTTCTATACCGGCATCGCCAAAGCAGAGCAGGAACGTCTGCAGATGATGCTGAAAGTGCTGCGTGACGGCGGTATCCATACCCCGGCGCTGCGCGAAATCGAATCCTACGATGCAGTACTGGTGCTGGGCGAAGATATTACCCAGACAGGCGCCCGCATCGCGCTGGCCGTGCGTCAGGCGGTGAAAGGCAAAGCACGTGAAATGGCGGCGGCCCAGAAAGTGGCTGACTGGCAGATCGCGGCGATCCTGAACATCGGTCAACGTGCGAAACACCCGCTGTTTGTCACCAATATCGATGACACGCGCCTCGATGATGTCGCCGCGTGGACCTACCGCGCGCCGGTAGAAGATCAGGCGCGTCTGGGCTTTGCCATCGCCCATGCGCTGGATGATTCCGCGCCGGCAGTGGACGGACTGAGCAGCGACCTGAAAGGCAAAATCGACGTTATCGTCCAGGCGCTGGCCGGGGCGAAGAAACCGCTGATTGTCTCCGGGACCAACGCCGGCAGCATCGAAATCATTCAGGCAGCAGCTAACGTTGCGAAAGCGCTGAAAGGTCGCGGCATTGACGTCGGTGTCACCATGGTGGCCCGTGCGGTCAACAGCGTCGGTCTGGGCATGATTGGCGGCGGTTCCCTGGAAGCGGCGCTGAGCGAGCTGGAAACCGGTGCGGCCGATGCCGTGGTGGTGCTGGAAAACGATCTGCACCGTCATGCTTCCGCTGCGCGTGTGGATGCTGCCCTGGCGAAAGCGCCGCTGGTCATGGTTATCGACCATCAGCGCACCGCGATTATGGACAAAGCCCACCTGGTGCTGTCCGCCGCGAGCTTTGCCGAAAGCGACGGCACGGTAGTGAACAACGAAGGCCGCGCCCAGCGTTTCTTCCAGGTTTACGACCCTGCTTACTACGACGGCAGCACCGTGATGCTGGAAAGCTGGCGCTGGTTGCACTCTCTACACAGCACCGTCGACAACCGTCAGGTTGACTGGACCCAGCTGGACCATGTTATTGACGCTGCCGTGGCGAAACTGCCGCAGCTGGCGGGTATCAAAGATGCCGCGCCGGATGCGACCTTCCGCATTCGTGGGCAGAAGCTGGCCCGTGAACCGCATCGTTACAGTGGTCGTACGGCAATGCGCGCCAATATCAGCGTGCACGAACCGCGTCAGCCGCAAGATAAAGACACCATGTTTGCCTTCTCGATGGAAGGGAACAACCAGCCGTCTGCACCGCGTTCGCAAATCCCGTTCGCATGGGCACCGGGCTGGAACTCCCCGCAGGCGTGGAACAAGTTCCAGGATGAAGTGGGCGGGAAACTGCGCCACGGCGATCCGGGCGTGCGTTTGATTGAAGCGTCTGCCAGCGGTCTTGAGTACTTTACCGCGGTGCCGGCCGGCTTCCAGGCTGAAGAAGGTCAATGGCGTATCGCGCCGTACTACCATCTGTTTGGCAGCGATGAACTGTCGCAGCGTTCTCCGGTCTTCCAGAGCCGCATGCCGCAGCCGTACATCAAGCTCAACCCGGCCGATGCCGCGAAGCTTGGGGTCAACGATGGCGCGATGCTCTCCTTTAGCGTTGAAGGCCAGGCGATGAGTCTGCCGCTGATCGTCTCGGCAGGTCTGACTGCAGGACAGGTTGGCTTACCGATGGGCATGCCGGGCATTGCGCCGGTACTGACCGGCGTTCGTATTGACACACTGCAGGAGGCGAAAGCATGAGTTGGTTAACACCGGATCTCATCGACATTCTGTTAAGCATCCTGAAAGCCGTCGTCATTCTGCTGGTGGTGGTGACCTGCGGCGCGTTCATGAGCTTTGGCGAACGTCGTCTGCTGGGCCTGTTCCAGAACCGCTACGGACCGAACCGTGTCGGCTGGGGCGGCTCGCTGCAGCTGGTCGCCGACATGATCAAGATGTTCTTTAAAGAGGACTGGGTTCCGCGCTTTACGGACCGCGTCATCTTTACTCTGGCGCCGGTTATCGCCTTCACGTCATTACTGCTGGCCTTTGCAATCGTGCCGGTCAGCCCGACGTGGGTGGTTGCCGATCTGAACATCGGTATTCTGTTCTTCCTGATGATGGCAGGTCTTGCGGTATATGCGGTGCTGTTCGCTGGCTGGTCGAGTAACAACAAATACTCGCTGCTGGGGGCAATGCGTGCTTCTGCGCAGACCCTGAGCTACGAAGTGTTCCTCGGGCTGTCGCTGATGGGCGTCGTGGCGCAGGCGGGCTCGTTCAACATGAGCGATATCGTCAACAACCAGGCGCATCTGTGGAACGTCATTCCGCAGTTCTTCGGTTTTGTCACCTTTGCCATCGCGGGCGTTGCGGTCTGTCACCGTCACCCGTTTGACCAACCGGAAGCCGAGCAGGAACTGGCCGATGGTTACCACATTGAATATTCCGGTATGAAGTTCGGTCTGTTCTTCGTGGGTGAATATATCGGGATTGTCACCGTGTCAGCGCTGATCGTGACGCTGTTCTTCGGTGGCTGGAATGGCCCATGGTTACCTCCGTTCATCTGGTTCGCGCTGAAAACCGCGTTCTTCATGATGATGTTCATTTTGATCCGCGCATCATTACCGCGTCCGCGTTATGACCAGGTAATGTCCTTTGGCTGGAAGGTATGCCTGCCGTTAACGCTGATCAACTTGTTGGTAACGGCGGCTGTCATTCTCTGGCAGGCGCAATAAGGGGTGAATTGACCATGACCTTAAAAGAATTATTGGTGGGGTTCGGCACCCAGGTCCGCAGTATCTGCATGATCGGGATGCACGCCTTCGCCAAACGTGAAACACAGATGTATCCGGAAGAGCCGGTATATCTGCCGCCGCGCTACCGTGGCCGTATCGTGCTGACGCGCGATCCGGACGGCGAAGAGCGTTGCGTTGCCTGTAACCTGTGTGCGGTAGCGTGTCCGGTAGGCTGTATCTCTTTGCAGAAAGCAGAGACCAAAGACGGCCGTTGGTACCCGGAATTTTTCCGCATCAACTTCTCACGCTGCATTTTCTGCGGCCTGTGTGAAGAAGCGTGCCCGACCACGGCGATTCAGTTGACCCCGGACTTCGAACTGGGCGAATACAAGCGTCAGGATCTGGTGTACGAAAAAGAGGATCTGCTGATTTCCGGTCCGGGCAAATACCCGGAATATAACTTCTACCGGATGGCGGGTATGGCAATCGACGGCAAAGATAAGGGCGAAGCAGAGAACGAAGCTAAGCCTATCGACGTCAAGAGCCTGTTACCGTAAGGAGAGGGCAATGGAATTCGCTTTTTATATCTGTGGCCTTATCGCCATCCTCGCAACCCTGCGGGTGATCACCCACACCAATCCGGTACACGCCTTGCTGTACCTGATTATTTCGCTGTTGGCGATTGCCGGGGTGTTCTTCTCGCTGGGCGCGTACTTCGCCGGTGCGCTGGAAATCATCGTTTACGCCGGGGCCATCATGGTGCTGTTCGTCTTCGTGGTGATGATGCTCAACCTGGGCGGCAGCGAAATCGAGCAGGAACGTAAATGGCTACAGCCGGGGATCTGGATCGGTCCGGCAATTTTATCTGCGGTGCTGCTGGCGGTTATCGTCTATGCCATCCTGGGTCTGAACGATCAGGGCATTGATGGCACGGCGATCAGTGCGAAAGAAGTGGGTATTGCGCTGTTTGGCCCGTACGTCCTGGCGGTGGAGCTGGCCTCCATGCTGCTGCTGGCCGGTCTGGTCGTCGCCTTCCACATCGGCCGTGAAGAGCGCGTCGGTGAAGTGCTGAGCAACCGTCAGAACGATAGCGACAAAAGAAAAACGGAGGAACACGCATGATTCCCTTAACACATGGGCTGATCCTCGCCGCTGTCCTGTTTGTGCTCGGCCTGACGGGTCTGGTCATCCGCCGCAATCTGCTGTTTATGCTGATTAGCCTGGAGATCATGATCAACGCTGCGGCGCTGGCTTTCGTGGTGGCAGGCAGTTACTGGGGCCAGACTGACGGTCAGATAATGTATATCCTCGCCATCAGCCTCGCGGCTGCGGAAGCGAGTATCGGCCTGGCGCTGTTGCTGCAGCTCCATCGTCGCCGCCAGAACCTGAACATCGATTCAGTAAGTGAGTTGCGTGGATGAACATGCTTGCCTTAACCATACTTCTGCCATTGATTGGCTTTGTTCTGCTCTCCTTCTCCCGTGGGCGCTGGTCGGAAAACCTGTCCGCCACCGTGGGGATGGGGTCAGTGGGGCTGGCGGCGCTGGTGACCGCGTTTGTCGGCGTTGACTTCTTTGCCAACGGCAAGCAGGCGATCAGCGTGCCGCTGTGGACCTGGATGTCGGTGGGTGATTTCAACATCGGCTTCAACCTGGTGCTGGACGGCCTGTCGCTGACTATGCTGTCCGTGGTGACCGGCGTAGGCTTCCTGATCCACATGTTCGCCTCCTGGTATATGCGCGGCGAAGAGGGATACTCCCGCTTCTTTGCCTACACCAACCTGTTTATTGCCAGCATGGTGGTTCTGGTGCTGGCCGATAACCTGCTGTTGATGTATCTCGGTTGGGAAGGCGTGGGTCTGTGCTCCTATCTGCTGATCGGTTTCTACTATACCGATCCGAAGAACGGCGCTGCCGCGATGAAAGCGTTCGTGGTGACCCGTGTCGGTGACGTATTCCTCGCCTTCGCGCTGTTCATTCTCTATAACGAACTGGGTACCCTGAACTTCCGCGAAATGGTTGAACTGGCGCCAGCACACTTCGAAGCCGGCAACAATATGTTGACCTGGGCGACGCTGATGCTGCTGGGTGGTGCGGTCGGTAAATCCGCGCAGCTGCCGTTGCAGACCTGGCTTGCGGATGCGATGGCTGGTCCGACGCCAGTCTCCGCGCTGATCCACGCCGCGACCATGGTTACCGCCGGTGTCTACCTGATTGCTCGTACTCACGGCCTGTTCCTGATGACCCCGGAAATTCTGCATCTGGTCGGGATCGTCGGGGCGGTAACGCTGGTGCTGGCAGGCTTCGCCGCGCTGGTGCAGACCGATATCAAACGCGTACTCGCTTACTCCACCATGAGCCAGATTGGCTACATGTTCCTCGCGCTTGGCGTACAGGCCTGGGATGCGGCGATTTTCCACCTGATGACCCACGCGTTCTTTAAGGCGCTGCTGTTCCTGTCGTCCGGCTCGGTGATTCTGGCCTGCCACCACGAACAGAACATCTTCAAAATGGGCGGCCTGCGTAAGTCTATCCCGCTGGTGTACGTCTGCTTCCTGGTCGGGGGCGCGGCGCTGTCCGCACTGCCGCTGATCACCGCAGGCTTCTTCAGTAAGGACGAGATCCTCGCCGGTGCGATGGCCAACGGTCATATCAATCTGATGGTTGCAGGCCTGGTCGGCGCGTTTATGACCTCACTGTATACCTTCCGGATGATCTTCATCGTCTTCCACGGTAAAGAACAAATTCACGCCCATGCAGGGAAGGGGATTACCCACCATCTGCCGCTGATCGTGCTGTTGGTTCTGTCGACCTTCGTTGGCGCACTGATTGTTCCGCCGCTGCAGGGCGTCCTGCCGCAGACCACCGAACTGGAGCACGGTCGCGTGATGACGCTGGAGATAACCTCTGGAATTATCGCGATTGCCGGGATCCTGATTGCCGCCTGGCTGTGGCTGGGTAAACGCACGCTGGTGACGGCTATCGCCAACAGCGCGCCGGGCCGTCTGCTGGGCACCTGGTGGTACAACGCCTGGGGCTTCGACTGGTTATACGACATGGTGTTCGTGAAACCATTCCTTGGCATCGCGTGGCTGCTGAAACGCGACCCGCTGAACGCCATGATGAACATTCCGGCGATCCTCTCCCGCTTTGCAGGTAAAGGCCTGCTGTTCAGCGAGAACGGGTATCTGCGTTGGTATGTGGCATCCATGAGCGTCGGCGCGGTTATCGTGCTGGCGCTGCTGATGGTATTGCGTTGAGTTTGAGAACCGTTGTGTTGCCCGGCGGCGCAGAGTTTGCCGGGCTTACGGGACTGTAGATCGGATAAACGAAGTGCTATCCGACACAATAAACCCGCAATACGAAGTGAATGATTATCGAATTCGTTGAAATCAGGTCTTAAAGGACAGGCGTTATCGGCGAAGTCAAAGTGGGTACCGCCTGCGCACGGCAACCGCAGCGTACTGAAGTACGTGAGGGTTGCGAGCACAGCCGGGTTCGCGATGACGAGTAAGATAGCCTGAACTGGACTTAAATAAGGAATGAAAATCACCATGTTATTGCCTTGGTTGATATTAATCCCCTTTATCGGCGGCTTCCTGTGCTGGCAGACCGAACGCTTTGGCGTGAAGATGCCGCGCTGGATCGCGCTGATCACCATGGGATTGACGCTTGTACTGGGCCTGCAGCTGTGGATGCAGGGCGGCTATTCTCTGACGCAATCCGCGGGTATTCCGCAGTGGCAGTCAGAATTTGTCATGCCGTGGATCCCACGCTTCGGTATCAGTATTCACCTCGCTATCGACGGCCTGTCGTTGCTGATGGTGGTGCTGACCGGTCTGCTTGGCGTGCTGGCGGTACTGTGCTCGTGGCGCGAAATTGAAAAATACCAGGGCTTCTTCCACCTCAACCTGATGTGGATCCTGGGCGGCGTTATCGGCGTGTTCCTTGCCATCGACCTGTTCCTGTTCTTCTTCTTCTGGGAGATGATGCTGGTGCCGATGTACTTCCTGATCGCGCTGTGGGGCCACAAGGCTTCCGACGGTAAAACGCGTATCACGGCGGCCACTAAGTTCTTCATCTATACCCAGGCGAGCGGTCTGGTGATGCTGATTGCCATCCTGGCGCTGGCATTTGTGCACTTCAACGCCACCGGCGTCTGGACCTTCGATTACGAAGCGCTGCTGAAGACTCCGATGTCCCACGGCGTGGAATATCTGCTGATGCTGGGCTTCTTCATTGCCTTCGCTGTGAAGATGCCGGTTGTGCCGCTGCACGGCTGGCTGCCAGATGCGCACTCTCAGGCACCGACCGCGGGTTCCGTTGACCTCGCCGGGATCCTGCTGAAAACCGCAGCCTACGGTCTGCTGCGTTTCGCCTTACCGCTGTTCCCGAATGCCTCCGCTGAATTCGCCCCTATCGCGATGTGGCTTGGCGTTATCGGTATTTTCTACGGCGCGTGGATGGCGTTCTGTCAGTACGATATCAAACGTCTGATTGCCTACACCTCGGTCTCCCACATGGGCTTCGTGCTGATTGCTATCTATACCGGCAGCCAGCTGGCGTACCAGGGGGCAGTGATTCAGATGATTGCCCACGGTCTGTCCGCGGCGGGTCTGTTCATCCTGTGCGGCCAGCTGTACGAGCGCCTGCACACCCGTGATATGCGTCAGATGGGCGGCCTGTGGAGCAAAATTAAATGGCTGCCAGCGCTGTCGATGTTCTTTGCGGTGGCGACGTTGGGGATGCCGGGTACCGGTAACTTCGTCGGCGAATTTATGATTCTGTTCGGCAGCTATAAAGTCGTGCCGGTGATTACCGTGATCTCCACCTTTGGTCTGGTATTCGCCTCCGTCTACTCGCTGTCAATGCTGCACCGTGCGTACTTCGGGAAAGCAAAAAGTGAAATAGCGGCGCGGGATCTGCCGGGCATGTCGCTGCGTGAGCTGTCGATTGTTCTGCTGTTGGTGGTTCTGCTGGTGCTGCTGGGCTTCTTCCCGCAGCCGATTCTGGACACCTCACATGCTGCGATGAGCAACATTCAGCAGTGGTTTGTTAATTCTGTTTCTACTACAAGGCCGTAATTCGCCATGACAATAACTCCACAACAACTGATCGCACTGCTACCGCTGCTGATCGTCGGCTTGACGGTGGTGGTTGTGATGCTCTCCATTGCGTGGCGACGCAATCATTTTCTCAATGCCACGCTGTCGGTTCTCGGGCTGAACGCCGCACTGATCTCGCTCTGGTTTGTGGGTCAGAACGGCGCGATGGACGTCACGCCGCTGATCCGCGTCGACGGTTACGCCATGCTCTATACCGGGCTGGTGCTGCTGGCGAGTCTGGCCACCTGTACCTTCGCGTACCCATGGCTGGAAGGGTACAAGGACAACAGAGAAGAGTTCTACCTGCTGGTGTTAATCGCCGCGCTGGGTGGGATTCTGCTGGCCGGCGCCAACCATCTGGCGGCGCTGTTCCTCGGGATTGAATTGATTTCGCTGCCGCTGTTCGGCCTTGTCGGCTACGCCTTCCGGCAGAAGCGTTCGCTGGAAGCGAGTATTAAATACACCATTTTGTCTGCTGCAGCGTCGTCCTTCCTGCTGTTCGGTATGGCGCTGGTGTATGCCAACTCGGGCAACCTGTCGTTCCTGGCGTTGGGCAAAAGCCTGGCCGATAACACCCTGCACGAACCGCTGCTGCTGGCGGGTCTGGGTCTGATGATCGTTGGCCTGGGCTTCAAACTGTCGCTGGTACCGTTCCACCTGTGGACCCCAGACGTGTATCAGGGTGCGCCTGCGCCGGTGTCTACCTTCCTGGCGACCGCCAGCAAGATTGCTATCTTCGGTGTCGTGATGCGTCTGTTCCTCTACATGCCGGTAGGCAATAGCGAAGCGGTACGCGTGGTGCTGGGGCTGATCGCCTTCGCCTCTATCCTCTTCGGTAACCTGATGGCGCTGAGCCAGACCAATATCAAGCGTCTGCTGGGTTACTCTTCTATCTCGCATCTCGGCTATCTGCTGGTGGCGCTGATCGCCCTGCAGAGCGGCGAAATGTCGATGGAAGCGGTCGGGGTTTATCTGGCCGGCTATCTGTTCAGCAGCCTCGGCGCGTTTGGCGTGGTGAGCCTGATGTCCAGCCCATATCGTGGCCCGGATGCCGATTCACTGTACTCCTATCGTGGCCTGTTCTGGCACCGTCCGATTCTGTCGGCGGTAATGACGGTGATGATGCTGTCGCTGGCGGGTATCCCGATGACGCTCGGCTTTATCGGTAAGTTCTACGTGCTGGCAGTCGGTGTGCATGCGCACCTGTGGTGGCTGGTCGGCGCGGTGGTGCTCGGTTCGGCAATTGGCCTCTACTACTATCTGCGTGTGGCGGTGAGCCTGTACCTGAGCGCGCCGGATAAACTGAACCGCGATGCGCCGTCGAACTGGCAGTACAGCGCGGGCGGTATTGTGGTGCTGATTTCTGCGCTGCTGGTTCTGCTGCTCGGCGTGTGGCCGCAGCCGCTGATTAGCCTGGTGCAGTTGGCAACTCCGCTGATGTAATCCCTATGGCCGGGGGCATTCCACCGGCCCTGAAATCATGCCTGTCAGTCGCGATACTGACAGGCATTTTTTTTGCCTTGTTGTCAGGGTCGTTGTCTGACGCGCTACAGGCTGTAGACCATAAAATCTTCGGCCAGCAGGGTGCGAGGAAACAGTTCCCGACACTCGGTCAGCAGACGCTGGCAGCCCTCGGCGTCATAACGCGAACTGAAGTGGGTGGCGATAAACATACGCACCCCGGCATCGCGCGCCAGCGCCGCCGCCTGCTGGCTCGAGGAGTGCCCGCGGCTATTGGCCTTTTCCGCCATCGCCTGCTCCAGCGTCGTTTCATGCACCATCAAATCAACGTCACGCGCCAGATCCAGAGCGGCGTCGCAGGGCGCGGTATCGCCAAAAATCGCCAGCTTCTTGCCGGGCGTCGCCGGGCCGAGATACTGGCTGCCGTCAATCAGCCGTCCGTCTTCCAGCTCAACGGTCTCTCCCTGTTTCAGGCGCTGGAATAATGGCCCCGGCTGGACGCCATCGGCCACCAGGCGAGCGGCATCCAGCGTGCCGGGTCTGGCGTGCTCTTCGATGCGGTAGCCGTAACATTCCACCGGGTGATTGAGCGCAAAGGCGCTGACCCGATATCCCCCTTTATCAAACACCAGGCCGGGCCCCACTTCGACAATCGTCAGCGGGTAATCGGTCCACGAGCCGCTCAGGCGCAGGGCGGTTTCGACAAACTCCTTCAGCCCCGTCGGCCCGTACAGCGTCAGCGGCAGCGAATTGCCCTGCATTGAACGGCTGCACAGCAGGCCAGGCAGGCCGAACAGGTGATCGCCGTGCAGATGGGTGATAAAAATCTTGTTCAGTTTTCCGGGATGAAACGGGGTGTTCAGAAACTGATGCTGGGTCCCTTCTCCACAGTCGAACAGCCACATCTCCGCCGCTGTTGGTTGTTGCAAATTCAACACGATAGACGTCATATTACGCGTACGGGTCGGCACGCCTGCGGATGTCCCCAAAAATGTTAATTCCATCGTCCAGTGTCCTCAGGGCCGGGTGAAAAACTCAAGTATACAGGAGCAGTGCATGATTACATGGCAGGATCTTCACCACGCAGAGTTGACCGTTCCACAGCTGTACGCCTTGCTGAAGCTGCGTTGCGAGGTGTTTGTCGTTGAACAAACCTGTCCCTATCTGGATGTTGACGGGGACGATCTGGTCGGTGAAAACCGCCATCTTCTCGCCTGGCGGGGGGATGAACTGGTGGCCTACGCACGGATCCTGAAAAGCGACGAGGAATTTGAGCCAGTCGTGATTGGCCGGGTCATCGTCAGTTCGGCGGCGCGCGGCGAGAAGCTGGGCAATCAGTTGATGCAGCGAGCAGTGGCGAGCTGCCAGCAATACTGGCCGCAAAAAGCGATCTACCTTGGCGCCCAGGCGCACCTGCAGAATTTCTACGCCAGCTTCGGTTTTCAGCCGGTGACCGGGGTGTACGACGAAGACGGTATTCCCCATATTGGTATGGCCCGCGAAGCCAGCGCGTTGTAAACGACATTCGCGTAATGACTTAAAGAATCTATACTTTTTCACCTTCAGCCTGCCAGCTTTGCTGGCACCGCCGCACGGCGTAAAGGCCGCTCCCTCATTATGGGTACTGCAATTTCATGCTAGTACCCCGTATAATATGTGGTTTTTATTCTGTGGAGGTTTGCGTGCTGTCTGTGTCCGCTGCGCTGGAACGCTTACGTGACTGTCTGAGCGACGATTTCCCGACGTCACCCGGCATGCGAATTTTTACTCTTCCTTTCCCACTCGATGATGCCTTTGATCCCCTGCTGTGGTGCGGTCATCAGGCGCAGTGGCCGCAATTTTACTGGCAGCAGCGCTCGGGCGATGAAGAGCTGGCCGCCATTGGGGCGGTAAAAACCTTTACCTCGCTGAGCCAGGCTCATCGGTTTTTGCAGGAACAGGCGCCTGAGGATCTGCGTATTTGCGGTCTGAATGCGTTCAATCCGCAGGAGGGCAGCCTGTTTCTGCCGCGGCTGGAGTGGCGACGGGTGGCAGGCAAAGCGACCCTGCGGCTGCTGTTGTGGAGCGATGTCTCGCTACACGAAGAGGCCCGCGTAGCCCGCGACTTTCTTGCCACCTTAACCCCCATTCAGGCTTCACCCGCGACGCTCCCCGCGGTGCTCCACGAACAGCATTTCCCGGATTATCCTCAGTGGCGCGCGCTGATTAGCCAGGCAACCGAGGCGATAGCCGCCGGGGAGTTGGCGAAAGTCGTGCTGGCACGCGCCACGGATCTGCAGTTCGCCGCCCCGGTCGATCCGCTGGCGGTTGTTGCCGCCAGCCGACGCAGCAATCACCACTGTTTTCATTTCATGATGGCGTTCAACGCTCAGCAGGCTTTCTTTGGTTCCACGCCGGAACGGCTGTGGCGGCGACGCGGAACGCAGCTGCGCACCGAAGCTCTGGCCGGGACCGTAGCCAGCCATGCCGACGATCGGCAGGCGCAAGGGTTGGCCGACTGGTTAATGAAAGATGATAAAAACCAGCGTGAAAATATGCTGGTGGTGGAGGACATCTGCCAGCGTATGCAGGATGAGGTGCGCTCGCTGGATGTCCTTCCGCCGCAGGTGATACGTCTGCGCAATGTACAGCATCTGCGCCGCTGCATTTGGGGTGAGCTACAGCAATCTGACGATGCCCGCTGCCTGCATCAGCTGCAGCCAACCGCTGCTGTCGCCGGATTACCACGTCGGGCGGCGCTGGATTTTCTTACCCGTCATGAACCTTTCAGGCGTCAATGGTACGCCGGCTCCGCAGGCTATCTGTCGCGGGTGCAAAGCGAATTCTGCGTGGCCCTGCGTTCAGCGCAGGTCGACAACGCCACCCTCAGGTTGTATGCCGGTGCCGGGATTGTCAGCGGCTCCGATCCGCAGCAGGAGTGGCAGGAAATCGAGAATAAGGCAGCAGGACTGCGTTCGTTATTACTGACAAAAACGTAGATAAACGACCCATATCAATACTCCATTGCTTTGTATTACCTATACTTATCCTCAATATTTGATACCGGACAATTTCATGTCAGTAAGCGCATTTAACCGACGCTGGGCGGCGGTGATCCTTGAAGCATTAACCCGCCATGGCGTGCAGCATATCTGCATTGCGCCTGGTTCGCGCTCGACACCCTTAACCCTGGCCGCGGCGGCCAACCGCGCATTGATCCCCCACACCCATTTCGATGAGCGCGGGCTGGGTCATCTGGCATTGGGACTGGCAAAAGCCAGCCGTCAGCCGGTGGCGGTGATTGTCACCTCCGGCACGGCGACGGCGAATCTCTATCCGGCGCTGATTGAAGCCGGGCTGACCGGTGAAAAACTGATTTTACTGACCGCAGACCGTCCTCCGGAGCTGATTGACTGCGGTGCCAACCAGGCCATTCGCCAACCGGGGATGTTTGCTTCCCATCCGTCGCAGACGCTGTCGCTGCCGCGCCCGTCGCAGGATATTCCTGCCCGCTGGCTGGTCTCGACGATTGACCAGGCGCTGGGTGAACTGCATGCCGGCGGTGTCCATATCAACTGTCCGTTCGCCGAACCGCTATACGGCGATATGGACGAGACCGGCGTGGCGTGGCAGCAGCAGCTTGGTAGCTGGTGGCAGAGCGATAAACCCTGGCTGCGGCAGTCGCTGCAGCTGGAAAGCGAGAAACAACGCGACTGGTTTTTCTGGCGGCAAAAGCGTGGCGTGGTCGTCGCCGGTCGCATGAGCGCCAGTGAAGGAGTGAAAGTGGCGGCGTGGGCCAAAACCCTCGGCTGGCCGCTGATTGGCGACGTACTGTCGCAAACCGGGCAGCCATTGCCCTGCGCCGATCTGTGGCTGGGGAACGGCAATGCGGTCAGCGAACTGCAGCAGGCGCAAATCGTGGTCCAACTGGGCAGCAGCCTGACCGGAAAACGGCTGCTGCAGTGGCAGGCGACCTGTGAACCCGACGAATACTGGGTGGTGGATAACCTGCCTGGGCGGCTGGATCCGGCTCATCACCGTGGTCGTCGTCTGGTGTGCACGGTGGATCGGTGGCTGGATCTCCATCCGGCAGAAAGCCGCCAGCCGTGGGCAACGACCATTCCGACGCTCTCCCGCCAGGCCTGGCAGGCCGCAGCTGACAATAGCGAGACCTTTGGTGAAGCTCAGCTGGCTCACCGCATCGCGCGCTACCTTCCGGAGCAGGGGCAGTTGTTTGTTGGCAACAGCCTGGTGGTGCGCCTGATTGATGCGCTGTCGCAGCTTCCGGCAGGCTATCCGGTCTATAGCAATCGCGGGGCCAGCGGTATCGATGGCCTGCTGGCGACGGCAGCGGGTGTCCAGCGGGCCAGTGCCCGCCCTCTGCTTGCGATCGTCGGCGATCTCTCGGCGCTCTACGATCTGAACTCACTGGCGCTGCTGCGCCAGGCCTCAGCGCCGGTGGTGCTGATGGTGGTTAACAACAACGGCGGGCAGATTTTTTCTCTGTTACCGACGCCACAGGATGAACGACGCCAGTTTTATCTGATGCCGCAGGAGGTGAATTTCGACCATGCGGCGGCCATGTTCGGCCTGAATTATCATCGTCCGACAAGCTGGGAGGCGCTGGAAGCGGTGCTGGCCAGCGCGTGGCGCCAACCAGGTGCTACGGTTGTCGAGCTGGTGGTGGAAGAAACCCAGGGGACACAGACGTTGCAAGCGCTGCTGGCGCAGGTTAGCCGCCTGTGACGCTACACGCCGTGTGCCAACAGGGTCAGGCGGGTTACCCCTGGCTGGTCTTTTTGCACGGTTTTTCTGGCGACTGCCGGGAGTGGCAAACGGTGGGCCAGCGGTTCGAGAGTTGGCCCCGGCTGTATCTTGACCTGCCGGGCCATGGCGGCTCGCGCGAGGTGGCGGTCAGCGGTTTTGATGATGTCTGCCAGCAGTTAGAGCAAACCCTCGCGCACCATCAGGTGCGGGATTACTGGCTGATTGGTTACTCGCTGGGCGGGCGTATCGCCATGGTCTTTGCCAGCCAGCCGCGGCACGGGCTGCAGGGGCTGGTGGTCGAGGGCGGCCATCCCGGACTACAGGATGACCACCAGCGCCGCCAGCGCTACCAGGCGGACAGCGCCTGGGCTGCGCGTTTTCGCCAGCAGCCGCTCGCCGAAGTCTTTGCCGACTGGTATCAACAGCCGGTGTTCGCCTCCCTGAGCGCTACGCAGCGCCAGGCGCTGGTGACGCTGCGTAGCCATAACAGCGGCGTAAATCTTGCCGCAATGCTGGAGGCCACGTCTCTGGCCGTGCAGCCGGACCTGCGTGCAGCACTGCACGCCCGACGCTACGCTTTTCATTATCTTTGCGGTGAATACGACGCCAGATTTCGCGCCCTCGCGAGTGACACGGGGGCAACGACGCATATTATCGAACATGCCGGACATAACGCGCATCGGGAAAACCCTGCTGCAGTTGCCGCCTGTCTGGTGCAGCTATTAACGAATTAACCAAAGGACATCCTATGCTCTCTCTTGATGAAGCCATGCTGTACGCCCCTGTGGAATGGCACGATTGCTCCGAAGGCTACACCGACATTCGCTACCAGAAATCGACGGACGGGATCGCCAAAATCACCATCAACCGCCCAGAGGTACGCAACGCGTTCCGTCCGCTGACGGTAAAAGAGATGATTCAGGCATTATCTGATGCCCGCTATGACGACAATATTGGCGTCATCATCCTGACCGGCGAAGGCGACAAAGCGTTTTGCGCCGGTGGCGACCAGAAAGTGCGTGGCGATTACGGCGGCTACCAGGATGACTCCGGCGTGCATCACCTTAACGTGCTCGACTTCCAGCGCCAAATCCGTACCTGCCCGAAACCGATCGTGGCAATGGTCGCCGGTTTCTCCATCGGCGGCGGCCACGTGCTGCACATGATGTGTGACCTGACGATTGCCGCAGAGAACGCCATTTTCGGTCAGACCGGCCCGAAAGTCGGCTCGTTCGACGGCGGCTGGGGTGCATCCTATATGGCGCGGATCGTCGGGCAGAAAAAAGCGCGGGAAATCTGGTTCCTGTGCCGTCAGTACGACGCCCAGCAGGCGCTGGATATGGGGCTGGTCAACACCGTGGTTCCGCTGGCGGATCTCGAGAAAGAGACCGTCCGCTGGTGCCGTGAAATGCTGCAAAACAGCCCGATGGCGCTGCGTTGTCTGAAGGCGGCCCTGAATGCCGACTGCGACGGGCAGGCGGGTCTGCAGGAGCTGGCGGGCAATGCCACTATGCTGTTCTACATGACGGAAGAAGGTCAGGAAGGGCGCAACGCCTTTAACCAGAAGCGTCAACCGGACTTCAGCAAATTTAAACGGAACCCGTAATGCGTCAGGCGCAGGTTTACCGCTGGCAGGTACCGATGGACGCGGGTGTGGTGCTGCGCGAACGGCGGTTAAAAACTCGCGATGGGCTGTTCATCTGTCTGCAGGAGGGTGAACGTACGGGCTGGGGCGAAATTGCGCCGCTGCCAGGTTTTAGTCTGGAGACGTTGGAAGCGGCGGAGTCTGCGTTGCTGACGTGGGCACGAGCCTGGCGGCAGGGCGAGGAGGTCGCCGGGTCATCTCTGCCTTCCGTGGCCTTCGGCGTCAGCTGTGCGCTGGCGGAGCTGAACGACGAGCTGCCGACATCGGCGGATTATCGGGCGGTGCCGCTATGTAGCGGTGACCCGGATGAGCTGTTCGCCAGGCTGGCGAGCTTGCCCGGCGAAAAAGTGGCGAAGGTCAAAGTAGGGCTGTATGAGGCGGTCCGCGACGGCATGGTAGTGAACCTGCTGCTGGAAGCGATCCCTGAGCTGACGCTGCGTCTCGACGCCAACCGCGCCTGGACGCCGCTGAAAGCGCAGCAGTTCGCGAAATACGTCAACCCGGACTATCGCCAGCGTATCGCTTTCCTCGAAGAGCCCTGTAAAACCCGCGATGACTCGCGAGCTTTTGCCGCCGAAACCGGCATTGCCATTGCCTGGGATGAAAGCCTGCGTGAAGCCGATTTTCGTTTTGAGGCCGAGCCAGGGGTACGTGCACTGGTGATCAAACCAACGCTGACCGGAAGCCTGCAAAAGGTGCAGGAGCAGGTAGTGGCGGCTCATGCGTTGGGGCTAACGGCGGTGATCAGTTCATCGATAGAGTCGAGCCTCGGGCTGACGCAGCTGGCGCGGATTGCCGCCTGGCTTACGCCGCAGACCATCCCCGGTCTCGATACCCTGGCGCTGATGCGCGCCCAGTTAATTCGCCGCTGGCCGGACAGCCCGCTGCCTTGCCTGGGCCTGGAAGAACTGGAGCCGTTGCTGTGACCTTTAGCGACTGGCCGTGGCGGCACTGGCGCCAGCTGCGTGGTGACGCGCCGGCGCTGCGTTTACACCATCATCTCCTGAGCTGGCGCCAGCTGTGTGCCGAGATCGATGCGCTGGCATCGGGGTTTCGCGAACAGGGAGTGAACGAAGGTGATGGGGTGCTGCTGCGGGCCTACAATCAGCCCTCCGCCGTGCTGGCGTGGCTGGCGCTGCTCCAGTGCGGTGCCAGGGTGTTGCCCCTCAATCCGCAGCTTCCCGCTGCGTTACTTGCGGCGCTATTGCCGTCTCTGAATCTCCGCCACGCGCTGGTGCTGAACGGCGAGCCGATGGCGTGTGGTTATCCGTCGTTGACGCTGCAACGTGCGGCAGGGGAGTACGCATTGCCGTGGTGCGAACAACGGCTGGCATCGATGACGCTGACCTCCGGCTCTACCGGATTGCCGAAGGCGGCGGTCCATACTTATCACGCGCATCTTGCCAGCGCGCAGGGTGTGCTGGCGATGATCCCGCTGGCGGAGGACGATGACTGGCTGCTGTCGCTGCCGCTGTTTCACGTTTCCGGTCAGGGCATTGTCTGGCGCTGGCTACTGGCGGGGGCCCGTCTGACGGTGGCGGAGAAACAGCCGCTGGAGCAGGCGCTTCAGGGCTGCAGCCACGCCTCGTTGGTGCCAACACAGCTGTGGCGGTTGCTCAAGAGCGAAGCCGAAGTGTCCCTGAAAGCGGTGCTGCTGGGCGGCGCGGCGATCCCGGTGGCGTTGACCACTGCGGCCCGTGCCCGGGGGATCCGTTGCTGGTGCGGCTACGGCCTGACCGAGTTTGCCTCGACGGTGTGTGGCAAAGAGGCCGACGGCGCGCCTGATGTCGGTCAACCATTGCCTGGTCGGGCGCTGAAAATCGTTGACGGTGAAGTGTGGCTACGCGGCGATAGCCTGGCCTGCGGCTACTGGCGTGACGGCGAGATGCTGCCGCTGCTCAACGATGCCGGATGGTTTGCCACCCGCGACCGCGGCGAGCTGCGCAACGGCAGCCTCACTATCCTGGGCCGCATGGATAATCTCTTTTTCAGCGCCGGCGAAGGTATCCAGCCTGAAGAGGTAGAGCGGACGATAGTTGCCCATCCGCAGGTACAGCAGGTATTTATTGTGCCGCTGGATGATCCTGAGTTTGGTCAGCGACCGGTCGCGGTGGTGGAGTGTGATGCCGGGTGCGATATGGCCGCGCTGGCGGCCTGGTCCCAGGATAAGCTGGCGCGTTTTCAGCAGCCGGTACGCTGGCTGACTCTGCCGGAATCGTTAAAAACCGGCGGGATTAAAATCTCCCGCCGGGCGTTACGTGACTGGGTTAATACCGCTGGGCGCGAACCCGATCAGGCCTGATTCGCCTCGGCACGGCGCTGGCGCTGCTTGCGTAAATAGCGCAGTACCGGGGGAACGATAATCACGGCAATGGCGAGGAACAGCAGGGTTTTGGTGACGCCGCTTCCCCACAAAATTCCGAGGTTACCGTTGCTGATGGACAGCGCGCGGCGCAGGTTTTGCTCGAGCATTTCGCCCAGCACGAAACCTAAGATCAACGGAGACATCGGGAAATGCATCTTACGCAGGATGTAACCGAGCACGCCCAGTCCGACCATCAACAGTAAATCGAAGGTGGTGCTGTGAACGGCGTAGACCCCGACGGCAGATACCGCGGCAATCGCCGGTACCAGGAACCACAGTGGGATCGTCAGCATCCGGGTAAACAGGCCGATCAGCGGAATGTTCATGATCAGCAACATCACGTTGGCGATCAGCAGCGCCGCGATCAATCCCCAGACGATGTCCGGCTGTTCGGTAAACATCGCCGGACCCGGCGTGATGTTATACAGGGTCAGCGCGCCCATCATTACCGCGGTGGTGCCGGAACCGGGAACCCCGAGGGTCAGCATCGGGATAAAGGAGCCGCAGGCGGAGGCGTTGTTGGCCGCTTCAGGGGCCGCGACGCCACGAATATCACCTTTGCCGAAGTTGTCGCTGTTGCCGCTGAGCTTTTTCTCGGTCATATAGGTGATGGCGCTGGCAATCGTCGCCCCGGCGCCGGGCAGAATGCCGACGAAGAACCC
Organism: Klebsiella sp. R390; assembly: GCF_051131745.1. Lineage (NCBI taxonomy): Bacteria > Pseudomonadati > Pseudomonadota > Gammaproteobacteria > Enterobacterales > Enterobacteriaceae > Klebsiella > Klebsiella sp. R390. The sequence goes on from NZ_CP180445.1 coordinate 4,240,696, forward strand.
GACTACCGAAGAACGCAGCGTCGCCCCGACGCATTGACTGGCTTCTTTGGCGTTAAACAGCATGCGCCCGGTTTTACGTACCAGGGTCTGGCCGCCGCTGGTGCTTTCCAGCATCAGCAGGATCTCAGACACGGAGAACAGCCCGATGACCACCACGATAAACTGCACGCCATCGGAGAGGTGAACGCTGTCGAAGGTGAAACGGTAGACGCCGGTATTGGCATCCACGCCCACCGTCGCCAGACCTAAACCAATTAAGGCGGCAAGGAACGATTTCAGCGGGTTCTGCGCCATCATGCTGCCCAGGCAGGCGATGGCGAACACCATCAAGGCAAAGTATTCTGCCGGGCCAAATGCCAGCGACCACTGGGCCAGTACCGGTGCGAACAGAATGATGCCGCCAATGGCGATTAACGAGCCGACGAACGAGCTGACCGCCGAGATCGACAGCGCCACGCCACCGCGCCCTTGCTGCGCCATCGGATAGCCGTCCAGCGCGGTCATAATCGCGGCGGCGTCGCCGGGCACATTGAGCAGGATTGACGAGATCCGTCCTCCGTACTCACAGCCAATATAGACCGTGGCCAGCAGGATCAGGGCGGATTCGGCGGGCAGGTGTAAGGCAAACGCCAGCGGCAGCAGGATCGCCACGCCGTTAATCGGCCCCAGCCCCGGCAACAGGCCGACAATAGTCCCCACGAAACAGCCGATCAGGGCAATCATCAGGTTCGTTGGCGTCATCGCCACGGCGAAGCCCTGCGAAAGATAAATCCAGGTATCCATAAACTTCTCCGTTAACTTAACCAGACGCCAAGCGGCAGGGTGACATCAAGCAGGGTGTCAAAGGCGTACCATAAGGCAATACCCATCACCGCGCCGGCAACGGCGGCGGCGGGGAGCGTGGCGCCAAACAGCAGGCCAATAACGGCGGTTAATAGCGCGGTGGCAAGCGGGAAACCGAGCCATTCAAAGCCCCACGCATAGAGCATCAACACCACCACCATGGTCAACAGACGCTGTAACACCAAACGTCCGGGCCATGCCACCACATCCGGACGGCGCAACAGCAGCAGCACCGAGCAGAGCAACATCAGGCCGATAATCCCCACCGGGAACGGACGGGGACCAACGGGCTCATAGGAATACTCGCTGTGAATCTGCCAGGCGATGAACATCCCGCCTGTACATAACAGCAGCCAGATCCCGGCAAAAATACGATCGCTCATGGCAACCCCCGTAGATTATTTCGCCAGGCCGAAGGCTTTGGCCTGTTCGCGATAGTCGTTGACCTGCTTCTTCACGTAACTATCAAGCTCTTTGCCGTTCATGTTGAATTCAAACAGGCCGCGCAGTTCACGCTGCTTTTTGAATTCTTCGGTCTGCTGGAGCTTCGCGAACTCATCGACCCACCATTGGTAGTCGGCATCGCTGACTTTCGGCCCGACGTAAAAGCCGCGGATAATCGGCCACACCAGGTCGTAGCCTTGTTCTTTGGCGGTCGGGACGTTGGCGAGTGCGCCGGGTAAGCGCTCGCTGGAGAAGACTGCCAGGACGCGAATTTTATTGCCCTGCAGGTACGGCACCATTTCGCTCAGATCGCCCGACACCGCCTGCACGTGATTGCCCAGCAGAGCGGTCACCGGCTCACCGCCGCCTTCAAACGCGACATAGCGCATTTTGTGGGGATCGACATTGGCCTTTTGCGCCATTAGCGCGGCTTTCATCCAGTCCTGGCTGCCGATAGAAGCACCGGCGCCGATGACGATACTGGCAGGGTCTTTCTCCATGGCGGCGAGAAACGACGGTAAATCTTTCCACGGTGAGTCAGCGCGTACGGCAATCATGCCGTAGTCGGTGCCGACGCTGGCCAGCCAGCGCACATCATCGACGCCATAGCGGCCAAATTTGCCTTGCGAAAGGTTGAGTAATGAACCGCCGGAGAAGGCCACCACGGTGCCCGGTTCGCCAGGACGCTGCGCGACAATAGCGTTATAAGCCACCGCGCCGACGCCGCCGGGCATGTAGGTGACGCGCATCGGTTTTTTGATGGTGCCGGTTTCCATCAGGCTGACTTGTATCAACTTGCAGGTCAGGTCAAAGCCGCCGCCCGGTTTAGCGGGTGCAATACATTCGGTACGAGACGGTGCTTCAACCGCCCAGGCTGAAGCGGTACAGAGGCATAACGCAAGCGCGCTAAGATGGCGAAGGAGTGGTCTGTTCATAAGCTTCCTCAATCGGGTACAGGGTCTGTTTATAGTGGTTATGTGAACCAATATCGAGTGACTTGGTTGCGCAATTGTTAAATCAAAAACCTTTCATTTCCCTTTCAATAGCGGCGCAACTTTGCAGGATGTGATAGACCTCTCCAAATTGAATCACCGGAAGGGGGATGACGTGGTCATTGATGTGCCCGGGGTGACACGCGGCGTGAAAAAATAACAGGGCCAGTATTGACCCCATTATTTAGTGGTATTACTTGAGAAAAATTGAGCGTGAAGCGATGAATGTCGGTATAAAATTATTTTACGGGATCATGCAATCATATTAGCACTCAGCGGCGCTTCTTCATAAAAGCATGCTTTTGCTTTCTGACATCTTTCAAATACGAATATAAACAAAAAACCGAGGTGGCAAGGAGCGCAGCGGCTACTGTTAATAATAAAATATTTCCCATGCTATTAGTCCATTGATAGTGTGGAATTTTCCGAGTTCATTATATGAGCGATTGTGGGGGTTATCGTGATCTAAATCATGATTTCCCCGTCATTAATAATACGCCAAGGTTAATTTAATACATTCAGCTGATAGGTATGATATGACTTTTTTATCATGGTTATTTCTGTTTTTAAATATTCAGTGAAGATTCTATTATTAATATGGTAGCTATGGGTGCATGCTGATTTATATTGTAATTCGCAGTCATAAGTAGCGTGGATGATGTTATTCATCTATCGTCTTACGCGTCAGGAAGACAATATTCGTGTGTATTTTAGCGACCTGCACCACAATAATCTGGCGCGGTGTTTTCCCGTGGATTACGTTCTATTGAACCGCGCTGGTGGCGTAGGCGAGACAGGTAGCAAGACGCAACGTTCGACATACCAAATGAACAGAGGAGAAGACAATGTGCACACGGGTTATCTGGCCAGACGCCAATGGTGCAGTGATTGTTGGGCGTAATATGGATTTTCATAAAGATCTGCTGACCAATTTATGGACGCAACCGCGCGGGATCTCTCGTGACGACGGCGTTCAGGGTACGCTGAAGTGGACCTCGACATATGGCAGCCTGGTGGCAACCGCTTTTGACATGATCTCGGTCGATGGAGTGAATGAGCGTGGGCTGGCCGGACATGTGTTATGGCTGGCGGAATCTGATTACGGTACCGCCGATCCAACACGCACGCAGCTGAGCCAGGCGGTGTGGCTGCAGTACTTCCTCGACAACTTCACCACGGTGGCCGATGCCGTCGCCTGGATCGACACCTCCGATGTTCAGGTGGTACAGCTGGCGGATCCCACCGGCGGGCACCCGCCAGCTATCCACCTCGCACTCGACGACGCCACCGGGGATTCATGCATTATTGAGTACAGCGGCGGGAAGGCTACCGTCTATCACAGCCCGGAGTACCGCGTGATGACCAACTCGCCGACCTACGACCGCCAGCTTGAACTGGTCAAAACGATTGACGGGCTGGGTGGCGATAAGCCGCTTCCCGGCTCTACGCTGGCGAGCGACCGCTTTGCTCGCGCCAGTTACTATGTGGGCCGGCTGAGCCAGCCGCAGACCCAGGTACAGGCTATCGCGGCGATGTTCAGCGTCATCCGTAATGCGGCCCAGCCGTTTCGCATCCCGGATCCCGGCAAACCCGATGCCTCTCAGACCTTGTGGCAGACGGTGATTGATCTGACCAGGAGACGCTTTGTTTTCGAGTCCACTACCCGACCGAACATTGTCTGGGTTGACCTTGATAAACTAAATTTTGCCGAAGGCGCTCCTCAAATGAAGCTCAACCTTGTCGATGAGCTGGCGGTCGAGCAGGGTATTGCCGGCGAGGTCAGCCAAAAATTCACCGCCGGTACGGCGCTGACCTTCCTGACGCTCGAGAGGGAAAAACAGATGCTGGCTGCGGCGCACCAAGGGGTGGGGCAGTAGCGCGGTTTTGTGTTAGGCCGCTTGCAATTACGTCGGGCAAATGTTGCAAGTCTGTTGCATTTTGACATGCTCAATTTTCTGGCCGTCCCGGAAACGCTGTATTGAGGAGAAGTCTCCGGGTCGCAGCAGGAAATTAATGGGATTGAAATAGGTTTTATTTCAATACAATCATGGAGATATGTTAAAAATGCGCCTCTTATTAGCTGAGGATAACCGCGAGCTGGCCCACTGGCTGGAAAAAGCGCTAGTGCAGGGCGGGTTTGCCGTAGACTGCGTTTTCGACGGCCGGGCGGCAGACCATCTGCTGCAAAGTGAAAAGTACGCGCTGGCGGTGCTGGATATTGGCATGCCGGGGCTGGATGGCCTGGAGGTGGTTCAGCGACTGCGCAAACGCGGGCAGACGTTGCCGGTGCTGCTGCTGACCGCCCGCAGCGCCGTGGCGGATCGGGTGAAAGGGCTGAACGTCGGCGCCGATGATTATCTGCCGAAACCCTTTGAACTGGAGGAGCTGGACGCGCGGCTGCGGGCGCTGCTGCGGCGCAGCGAAGGGCAGGTGCATGAAGTTCAGCAGCTTGGCGAGCTGGAGTATCGCGACGAGGGTTATTTTTTGCTGCGCGGCGAGATGCTGTCGCTGACGCCCCGTGAGCTGGCGTTGCTGACGGTGCTGATGTTTCGCCGCCTGCGGCCTGTCTCACGTCAGCAACTGTTTGAACAGGTCTTCAGCCTCAACGACGAAGTCAGCCCTGAAAGTATTGAACTCTATATTCACCGTTTGCGTAAAAAACTGCAGGACAGCAACGTGCGGATCACCACCCTGCGTGGCCTGGGGTATGTGCTGGAGTGCGGGAATGAAGTGGCGTAAACCGCAGTCGCTGTTTGCCCAGCTGTTGCTGTTTCTCGGCCTGCCGCTGGTGCTCTTATGGGGGTTATCCGCCTTTAACAGCTACGTCAGCGCGCTGCAGGCGGCGACGCAGGCCTATGACCGGACCTTACTCTCTTCCGCCCGCACCGTGGCTGAACGGCTGGTGGTTCGCCATGGCAAGCTGGAGGTCAACGTGCCGTGGGTGGTGCTGGACAGCTTCGAGCTCAACATGAACGATCGTCTGTACTACAAGGTGGTCGACCCGCAGGGGAGGGTGATTTCCGGGTTTGACGATTTGCCCGCCATGCCGCCCTCCACGTCGCGCACTCAGCTCTATCCGGCCTTAGCCTGGTTTTATCACACCGAGTATCGCGGTCAGGCGATACGGGTGGCGCGTCTGCTACAGCCGGTGAACGAAGGCGGGATCGTCGGTATGGCGGAAATCTACATCGCAGAGACGCTGCAGTCACGGCGATGGCTGGCCGGTCAGTTGCTGTTCTCCTCGTGGGTATCGCAGGGGCTGCTGGTGCTGTTGACCCTGGTGTTGACCGGCTGGCTGCTGCGGCGGGTGCTGCGCCCGATGCGTCAGCTATCGGCGCTGATGGTACGCCGTGAACCCGGCCTGCTGACGCCGCTGCCGGAGCTGCTGCCGTGGTCAGAAACCCGGCTGCTGATCGTGGCCTTCAACCGTTATATTGACCGCCTGAGGGTGATGATTTCACGCCAGGAGCGGTTCAGCGCCGACGCTTCCCACCAGCTCAAGACTCCGCTGGCGGTCTTAAAAACCCAGGCGTCCGTCGCCTTAGCCAGCGATGATCCGCAGCTGTGGCGCGAAAGTTTGCAGGCCATGCGCACCACGCTGGATGGCACGATCCTGTTGACGGAGCGGCTGTTACAGCTGGCGAGCGTAAAACGCAAAGAGCAGGGGGAGCGGGCTTTTGCGGTCGTCGATCTGCATGAGATTGCGCAAAACAGCTGTTTTTCGCGGATCCCGCAGGCGAGAAGCAAACACATCGATCTCGGTTACGAGGGGGAACAGGCGGCGGTGCTGATTGAGGGCGATAGCGTCCTGCTCGGCGAGTTGTGTGCGAACCTGCTCGATAACGCCATTCGCTATACCCCCGCCAACGGCACGGTGACCCTGTGCCTGCGCGAGGCGGGGAACAGCGTGGTGATGACCATCGAAGATAGCGGTCCGGGAATTGACGACAGTCAGGTTGAACAGGCGCTGCTGCCTTTTCATCGTCTGGAGAACGTCGGCGATAACCCCGGCGCCGGCATCGGGCTGGCGCTGGTCAATGATATCGCGCGCCTGCACCGCAGTCATCCGCAGCTGCAGCGCAGCGAAACGCTGGGCGGGTTGAAGGTCAGCCTGCGCTTTCTGAGCGCGGTGCCAAAGCGATCAGAGTAGTCCTTTCAGGGATAAGGTTTTGCGGGTGGCGACGTTGAGGTCATACAGGGGCAAATCCTGCGGCTTCACCCAGGCATACTCCTGGAACTCCTCGTTAATGGTGACGTCGCGATTAGCGCTGATGCAGTCGAAGATCAGATAGATCATATAAATCTCTTCCTGATGACCGTCGGCAAAGGTTTTTACCCGGATATCGTCGCTGAAGGTCCATGGGGTAATACTCACGAGCTGAAGGGCTTCTCCCAGCTCTTCGCGGACCTCCCGGCGCAGCGCCTCTTCAATACGTTCACCGGGCTCCACGCCGCCGCCGGACAGCGCCCATTGACCGGGAAATACGCCGCGATCGTCCGCCATTTTGCACAACAGATAGTGCCCTTCATGTTGGATCAACGGGCAAACGATGGTTCTTTGGCGCATGGCGATCTCCTTGAGTAAATGACCAGAAAAATAACCTGAAGGAGCAGTTTGCGAGCAGCTTGCTTAAATCGCAAGCTTCATTGCGACCCTGTTGGCTATCCTGGCGGAAGCAACTGGTTACAATCACGATGGTAAAGGTTGTTTTAGTGGATTGATTCCTTTGCGATCGGCAGTACAATTCTGCGGTTTTTGGGACTTTTTTGATTCTTGTTTACTGGATAGAGTAAAAAATGAAAAAGCGCGTTTTATTAGGTCTGGCTGGCGTGATGTTCGTTTCAACTGCGGCACATGCGATCAGCGTGACCGGAGAAGCTGGTGAGCATTTCACCAACCTCGGCGTCGGTTTCGGTACCGAATCCGCAGGTCTGGCAGTGACCGGCAACTGGATGCATAGCGATAACGATGGCGATGCAGCCGGACTGGGCCTCGGTCTGAACATCCCGCTGGGGCCATTCCTGGCAACGGTTGGCGGTAAAGGGGTTTATACCAATCCGAAGAGCGGCGATGAAGGCTATGCGGCGGCGGTTGGCGGTGGACTGCAGTGGAAAATTGGCGACAGCTTCCGTCTGTTCGGCGATTACTACTACTCCCCGGACTCTCTCTCCAGCGGCATCCAGAGCTATCAGGAAGCTAACGTTGGCGGGAGCTGGACCGTCATGCGTCCACTGAGCATCACGGCCGGTTATCGCTACCTGACCCTCGAAGGCAAAGACGGCAACAAAGACAATACGATTGCCGATGGCCCGTATGTCGGCGTCAGCGCCAGCTTCTGATTTTCCCCCCGGCGCGGTTTCTTCCGCGCCGTATTCCTGTCTACTCCGCCCGCACCTTACGCTATAGTGTTCCTTCTGGTAGGCAAGGAGTACAAAAATGATAAATGTGGAAATGCTCTCTACCGGCGATGAAGTGTTGCACGGACAAATTGTCGACACCAACGCCGCGTGGCTGGCTGACTTTTTTTTCAATCAGGGATTACCATTAACGCGTCGCAACACCGTCGGGGACGATCTCGATGCACTGGTTGCGGTGCTGCGCGAACGAAGTGAACAGGCGGATGTGCTTATCGTTAATGGCGGCCTCGGGCCGACCAGCGATGACCTGAGCGCGCTGGCGGCGGCTACCGCAAAAGGGGAAGGGCTGATTCTGCACGCCGGATGGCTGGAGACAATGACGCGCTTCTTTGCCGAACGCGGGCGCCCAATGGTCGACAGCAACCGCAAGCAGGCGGAGATCCCTGCCAGCGCCGAGATGATCAACAACCCGGTTGGCACGGCCTGTGGTTTTGCCGTACAGCTCAACCGCTGTCTGATGTTTTTCACCCCCGGCGTGCCGTCGGAATTCAAAGTGATGGTCGAACAGGAAATCTTACCGCGACTGCGCAGCCGGTTTGCTCTCACTGAACCCCCGTTGTGCCTGCGTCTGACCACCTTCGGGCGTTCGGAAAGCGAGCTGGCGCAAAGCCTCAATCCGCTGACGTTGCCCGACGGCGTCGTGATGGGCTACCGCTCGTCGATGCCGATCATCGAACTGAAGCTGACCGGCCCGGCAGCGCAGCGCGAAGCGATGCTGGCGCTGTGGCCGGAAGTGAAAAAGGTCGCCGGGGAGAGCATGATCTTCGAGGGGACGGAAGGGCTTCCGGCACAAATTGCGCGCTGTTTGCAGGAGCGTCAGCTCAGCCTGACCCTGAGTGAGCAGTTTACCGGTGGTTTGCTGGCGCTGCAGCTTTCACGGGCCAATGCGCCGCTGCTGGCCAGCGAAGTGGTGCCGTCGCAGGACGAATCGCTGGCACAGTCTGCCCGCTGGACGGCAGAGCGCCGGGTTAACCATTTCGCGGGCCTTGCGCTGGCGATCGGTGGTCAGGAGGCCGATCACTTGAATATTGTCCTCTCGACGCCGGACGGCACCCATGCGTTACGGGTTAAATTCAGCGCCACCCGCTACAGCGTGCCGGTTCGTCAGGAAGTGTGCGCGATGATGGCCCTGAATATGCTGCGCCGCTGGCTGAACGGTCTGCCAGTCGCCGCTGAGCATGGCTGGATCAACGTCGTGGAAACCCTGTTCATCGAGTGATCTCCCCTCACGCAGGCGCGTCCAGCGCCTGCGCCAGTAGCGTAATCGGATGTTCACAGCGTTTGCTGGTGGACATCTCGATTTGCCATTTGCAGGTTTCACAATCGGTGACCACCAGGTCAGCGCCGCTGTGCTCAATCTGCTGGAACAGCGGGGCACCGATGGCCTGCGACGCGTCGTAGTTTTCCGACTTAAATCCGTAGGTGCCAGCGATCCCGCAGCACTGCGACTCCAGGACCTCCAGCTGTAGCCCGGGGATCTGGCGCAACAGTTCCAGGGTATACAGTGACCAGCCCATTTTTTCCATATGGCACGGCGTGTGGTAGACCACCTTCAGCGGCAGCGAGCGCAGCGGCAGGGAGCGTCCGGCATCGAGCTGGCGCCAGATCCAGCGGGTGGCCAGCTCAACCCGATCGCGAACGTCGTGGTTATCAACGTCCAGCACATGCGGGTACTCGTCGCGCAGGGTGAACGTACAGGTTGACGAGGTGGCGATGACCGGCAGGGATTTTTCGCGGATGGCGGCAACGTTGCTGAGTGCTTGTCGACGGGCTTTATCTATAAAACCGTTGGCGATGAGCGGCACTCCGCAGCACTTCTCGCGGTTCAGCAACTGCACCCCGGTGCCCATGGCGTTCAGGACGCGAAGCAGGTCGAGCCCGAGCTGCGGGTGGTTATAGTTGACGTAGCAGCCGTGAAAGAACGCGACCTGTTCACTGAACTGGGCCTGTTTCTGCGCCTGCTGGCGGTAGGCGCGTCGAAACGTGCCAAAGCCATATTTTGGCAGCGAGCGGCGGTGGTCTATTTTTAGCGCAGCATCCAGCAATCGGCGAACCGGTTTGAGCCCGGTGGTGGCGTTGACCAGTGGGGCAAACGGCGTGGAAAGGGTGCCCATCAGGTCAGTATGGCTGAGGATCGTATCGCGCAGCGACGGTTTTTGCTGGCTGTACCGGGCGCGAGCCCGCTGGATAATATCGCCAATTCTGACATCCGAGGGACAGGCGACTTCGCAGCGTTTGCAGTTAATACAATATTTTAAGGCCTCGTCATACAGCGCCCCGTCTTTCAGCCGCAGGCGCTCGCCATCCGGCCCCGCCTGCTTCGGGCCAGGATAGCGGGGATTGACCCGGCTGACCGGACAGCTGGTGGTACAAACCGTACATTTGATGCAGCTCTCAAAGCGGGTATCGTTCATGCTGTGCCTCCAGCGAGCTCGTGAATCTGTCGGGCGACGTGCAGCGCGGTCACCGCACACACCCCGCCGCCGCACCCGAGTTGAATCGGGTCGAAGCCGCCGAGCAGTGAGCCAATAGCAAACAGATTGTGCAGCGGCTGGCCGTCGAGTTGCGGACGCAGCATCGCGTCGGTGATCAGGCCGAAGCGTTGCCAGGGTTGAGAGGCGAAGAAATCACGCTGATACCAGTTCTTACGTCCGGCGATCTGCTGCAGATCGAGGCCGAGAATTGGCTCCCGGACCTGCGTTTTGTCGGCGATTAAGCCATTGCTGAAGAAACTACCGCTGGCCAGCACCGCGTAGCGCGGGCGCAGCGACACATCGCCGTGCTGACGCGTCCAGACGGCGGTGACCTGCCCGGCCTGATGGCTGATGCGTGTAACCTCGTCTCCCGCCAGCCAGGTGCCGCCGGTGGCAATAAAATGGCGCTGCAGCTGGTTGTGCAGACGCATACCCGGCACCGAGGGCGGCAGGGTGGGCAGCAGGCGTAGCGGGCAGGGAAGTTGTTCCTGTAGCCAGCGATACAGCCCGGCATCCTTCAGGCCAAAGCAAGCGGGCAGGATCAGCAACTCGTGGCTCTGTGCCAGCGGGCGTAATGCGGCCAGCAACGCCGGCCAGTGGCGCTCGTCATCGAGCACCCTCGCGATGTTGACGGCGCGAAATTCACTGGGGCTATCGCGCAGAACATCCAGCATCGTTAAGGCTACCTCTGCGGCGGTGGCGTTCACTCCCTGCTGGTTAAGCGACGCGGCGGCCAGGTGCGGCTGGAAATCGGCGAATCCTTCTATTCCTACCACTCCCACGAGGCCTGCGGGCAGCGGTGCTACCGGTACCTCTAGCGGAGAGAGCCACGCCGGGCGCAGGGTGCCCAGCGGCGTCACGCGCAAATGCGGCTGGCGTGCCTCGCCCTGCATCGCAATACCGCTGGCGGCCAGCAGCGCTTCGGTCCGGGCGGCACAGGCCATCACCTGCTCTGCGCCGAGGCGAGCGTAAGGATGCCCGGGAAGCTGTTCGGCCAGACGGGCAATGCCGTGGGCCACATCGCTCACGGGCTCGCCATCGGGAAGGGCGCTGAGCAAATCCAGCGATGCGGAAGAAAAGTGCAGTGCACTCTGGCCGCGGCTGACGATCAGGCATCGCTGACCGTACTGATTGAGGGCCAGTCCGCAGAGCAGCCCGGCCAGCCCGCCGCCGATAATCACGCAATCAAATTTCATCCTGATGCTCCTGTTGCAGCCCGCACAGCCCGAGGTAGACCCAGCGGGTGAATTCGCTTTCCCGTAGCGCATCGCCCCAGGCAACCGGCTGCACGCCTTTCCAACGTTCGTTTAAAAATTCAGAGAGCTGGGTCAACGACTGTGCCGGGGTGGTGATATTGAACCGTTGCAGCAGCCCGGCGGCCCGGCAGGCGCACAGCTCTCCCTGGCAGGTGCCCATGCCGATACGCGTGCGGCGGCGTAAATCGAGCAGGCTATTGACCGCTAAATTTTCGACGGCGTACTGCACTTCGCCGGCGGTGACCATTTCGCATTCGCAGATCAGGCTGCGGTGCTGGCGGGTATCGCCCAGCCAGGCCGGCGTGCGGTCGCCATGGCGATAGAAGGCGGAGCCGCGCAGCGGCGCGGGGAGCGAGATGATTTTCTTCACCGTTACCTCCGGCGCTTCCGCGGAGCCGGGGAGCGGGGCCTCGGCGGTGGTACAGGCAACCTGGTGGTCGAGCTTACGGCATACCGCATCCGTCGCCCACTCCGCCATCAGGCGATAGGTCATCAGCTTGCCGCCGGTGATGGTGATAAACCCCTCCATGCCGTCGCGGGCAGCGTGATCGAGCAGCACAATGCCGCGGCTGACGCTGCGCCCCGTAGGGTCATTATCACTCGCTACCAGGGGACGAACGCCGGAGTAGGCGCGCAGCACCCGGGTACGACCGAGGACAGGGGCCAGTTTTTCGCCTTCGCGCAGCAGAATGTCGACTTCGGCCGCGGTGACCCGGTTGTCATCAATCTCATGGTCGTCGATATGCACCGAGGTGGTGCCAATCAGCGAAATGGTATCCCCGGGCACCAGAATATCGGCATCGGCGGGCTGGCGGCAGCGGTTGATAACCTGGCGGTTAATACGGTGGTCGAGGATCAGTAGCGATCCCTTGGCCGGAAACATCGCCACCCGCAGATCGGCATATTCAGCGATCCGCTGCCCCCAGATCCCGGCGGCATTGACGACGACGCGGGCGCGCAGCGTGCGGTTTTCACGCTGCTGGGTGTCATAGTAGGTCACGCCGCAAACGCGCGGGCCATGGCGGACAAGCCCGGTAATTTCGCAGCCGGTCAGAATGGTGGCCCCGTGTTCTCGGGCATCCAGCATGTTGGCGGCGCACAGGCGAAAGGGGTCGATAGTGCCGTCGGGTACCTGCACGGCGCCGAGCAGGGCCGGATTGACGGTGGGTTCCATGCGTCGTGCGTCTTCCGGCGACAGCTGACGGGTATCAATGCCGGCCTGCTGGCAGGCGTTGATGAAAGTTTTCTGCCACGCGAGGTCGTCCTCGGGGAGGGTAATAAACAGCCCGTTGGTGGGCTCAATACAGTGGCGGGCGATACGGCGCAGGATCCGGTTTTCGCTGATGCACTCCCGCGCCGATTCACTATCGGTCACCGCGTAACGGGCGCCGCTGTGCAGTAGCCCATGGTTACGCCCGGTCGCACCGGTGGCGATATCGTGACGTTCAATCAGCGTCACCTGCAGACCGCGAAGTGCACAGTCTCTCGCTATCCCTGCGCCCGTTGCGCCACCGCCAATGACGATGACATCACACTCACGGATTTCGGCCATCATTCGATCCCTCTACTTTCGTTTAACGCCATTTAGCCATACAAATCCTATGGTTTGTTTGATTTCGAGCACATTCGAGCATTATTTGCTCGTATTATGTGATTTTATGCTCAAAATGGAATGTTATGTCATATTTTTGTAACAAAGCGTGCGATGTTTCACAGTATCCGGGGCGGGGTTTGCCTACCATCCCGGCACATCAGAAGTGAGTGATTAGATTAGATTTTTCTCATCGAACTCATCAGCAGAGAAACCATGGCCACGGAGGCTGCTATGTTAACTATTTTTAAACCCGCGCCACATAAAGCGCGCTTACCGGCGGCGGAGATTGATCCGATGTATCGTCGTCTGCGCTGGCAGATTTTTATCGGTATCTTCTTTGGCTATGCGGCTTACTATCTGGTTCGTAAGAACTTTGCGTTGGCGATGCCCTATCTGGTCGAACAAGGCTTTTCGCGTGGTGACCTCGGTTTCGCGCTTTCGGGGATTTCGATTGCCTATGGATTTTCGAAATTCATCATGGGGTCGGTATCCGATCGCTCGAATCCGCGCATTTTTCTGCCGGCGGGTTTGATTCTGGCGGCGTTGGTGATGCTGGTGATGGGGTTCGTCCCGTGGGCCACCTCCAGCATTATGGTGATGTTTGTGCTGCTGTTCCTGTGCGGCTGGTTCCAGGGGATGGGCTGGCCGCCGTGCGGGCGTACCATGGTGCACTGGTGGTCGCAGAAAGAGCGCGGCGGCATTGTGTCGGTGTGGAACTGTGCGCATAACGTTGGCGGTGGGATCCCGCCGCTGCTGTTCCTGCTGGGCATGGCCTGGTTTAACGACTGGCACGCGGCGCTGTATATGCCGGCGTTTGGTGCGATACTGCTGGCGGTGTTTGCCTTTGCGATGATGCGCGATACCCCGCAATCCTGCGGCCTGCCGCCGATTGAAGAGTACAAAAACGACTACCCAGACGACTACAGCGAGCAGCATGAGCAGGAGTTGACTGCCGGACAGATCTTTCGCCAGTATATTCTGCCGAACAAGCTGCTGTGGTATATCGCCGTGGCTAACGTGTTCGTCTATCTGCTGCGCTACGGCATCCTTGACTGGTCACCGACCTACCTGAAAGAGGTGAAGCACTTCGCGCTGGATAAATCGTCCTGGGCCTACTTCCTGTATGAGTATGCCGGGATCCCCGGGACGCTGATTTGCGGCTGGATGTCGGACAAAGTGTTTAAAGGAAATCGTGGGGCGACCGGGGTGTTCTTTATGACGCTGGTGACGATAGCCACCGTGGTTTACTGGCTGAACCCGCCGGGTAATCCGGGGGTCGATATGGCCTGCATGATTGTGATCGGCTTCCTGATCTATGGTCCGGTCATGCTGATTGGCCTGCATGCGCTGGAGCTGGCACCGAAGAAAGCCGCGGGCACCGCTGCTGGTTTTACCGGGCTGTTTGGCTACCTCGGTGGTTCAGTGGCGGCCAGCGCTATCGTTGGCTATACCGTGGATTTCTTCGGTTGGGACGGTGGTTTTATGGTGATGATAGGCGGTAGCGTGCTGGCGGTGCTGCTGCTGATCGTGGTGATGATCGGCGAAAAACGCCATCACCAACAGCTGAAACAGGGTTAATAAATAACCAAGAAAAGGGAACGCATGGCGTTCCCTTTATTCCTTCAATTCCTTCCGCTGGTTACATCTCGATTTCGATGTCACCTTGCGCCCGGCAGCAGCAGGGCAAAATCTCGCCCGGCTGGATAAACGCCAGCGGTTCGGTCAGCCAGTCAACCTGGCCGGATACCAGTCGCGTACGGCAGGAGCCGCAATAGCCGGCACGGCACTGATACTCCACGTCGATGTTATGCGACTCCAGCGCGGCCAGCAGGGAAGGGTGTTCATCCTGACACTCAAGGCGAGTGTCAGAAATCTTCAAAAAAATGCGTTTCATCAGAGCTGGAAGTTGCTCAGGTCGTCGGCGTCAACTTCGGCGTCGATCTGGCCGACCAGATAGGAGCTGACTTCCACTTCCTGCGGCGCCACCTGCACGTTGTCGGAGACCAGCCAGGTGTTGATCCACGGGATCGGGTTGGAGCGGGTCTGGAACGGCAGATCGAGACCGACCGCCTGCATGCGGATGTTGGTGATGTATTCCACGTACTGGCAGAGAATATCTTTGTTCAGGCCAATCATGGAGCCGTCGCGGAACAGGTAATCCGCCCACTCTTTTTCCTGCTGCGCGGCCAGCACAAACAGGTCATAGCACTCTTGCTTGCACTCTTCGGCGATCTCCGCCATCTCCGGGTCATCGACCCCAGAACGCAGCAGGTTCAGCATATGCTGGGTGCCGGTCAGGTGCAGGGCTTCGTCACGGGCGATCAGGCGGATGATTTTGGCATTGCCTTCCATCAGCTTACGTTCGGCGAAGGCGAAGGAGCAGGCAAAGCTGACGTAGAAACGGATGGCTTCCAGGGCGTTGACGCTCATCAGGCACAGGTACAGTTTCTTTTTCAGTTCACGCAGGTTAACGGTGATGGTCTGGCCGTTGACGGTGTGCGTGCCTTCACCCAGCAGATGCCAGTAGCTGGTCAGCTCGATGAGGGTATCGTAATAGTGGGAAATGCCTTCCGCACGTTTCTGAATCTGCTCGTTGGTGACGATATCGTCAAACACCGTCGCCGGGTCGTTGACGATATTGCGGATGATATGGGTGTAGGAGCGCGAGTGGATCGTCTCTGAGAATGCCCAGGTTTCAACCCAGGTTTCCAGCTCCGGAATGGAAATCAGCGGCAGCAGCGCGACGTTGGGGCTACGGCCCTGGATGGAGTCCAGCAGGGTCTGATATTTCAGGTTACTGATGAAAATATGTTTTTCGTGATCCGGCAGCGCCTGGTAATCGATGCGGTCGCGGGAAACGTCGACCTCTTCCGGACGCCAGAAGAAGGAGAGTTGCTTTTCGATCAGCTTTTCGAAGATGTCATATTTTTGCTGATCGTAGCGGGCGACGTTCACCGACTGACCAAAAAACATCGGCTCAAGCAGCTGATCGTTTTTGGTCTGAGAAAAAGTGGTATATGCCATTAAATGTAGGTCCTGTTGAAATTGTATCGCCCGGCAGCGAGGGTGTGCCGGGCTTACAAAACGTCTGGCCGGGTGAGCGTGGCGCTACCCGGCGAGTGTTTTAAATCTTACATGCGCCGCTTTCGCAGCCGTCGTCCTGAATGGATGGCGCCAGATCGTCCTGGGCATCTTCTGCACCATCACGAGTGTTGTGATAGTACAGCGTTTTCACGCCGAATTTATAGGCGTTGAGCAAATCTTTCAGCAGCTGCTGCATCGGCACTTTGCCAGACGGGAAACGCGTCGGGTCATAGTTGGTGTTCGCCGAAATCGACTGGTCGATAAACTTCTGCATGATGCCAACCAGTTGTAGGTAGCCATCGTTGCTCGGCATTTCCCACAGCAGCTCGTAATTTGCCTGCAGGGAATCGTAGTCAGGAACCACCTGGCGCAGAATGCCGTCTTTCGACGCTTTGATGCTGACATGACCGCGCGGCGGCTCAATGCCGTTGGTGGCGTTAGAGATCTGCGAGGAGGTCTCAGACGGCATCAGTGCGGAGAGCGTGGAGTTACGCAGGCCGTGGGTTTTAATCGATTCACGCAATGCTTCCCAGTCGTAATGCAGCGACTCGTTGACGATAGCATCGAGATCCTTTTTATAGGTATCGATCGGCAGGATCCCCTGCGCGTAGGTGGTTTCGTTAAACCACGGGCAAGCACCTTGCTCGATCGCCAGCTCGTTCGATGCTTTCAGCAGGTAGTACTGAATCGCTTCGAAGGTTTTGTGCGTCAGGTTGTTAGCGCTGCCGTCAGAGTAGCGTTTGCCGTGCTTCGCCAGGTAGTAGGCGAAGTTAATCACGCCAATACCCAGAGTACGACGACCCATCGCGCCGCGTTTGGCCGCCGGGATCGGGTAGTCCTGATAATCCAGCAGGGCGTCCAGCGCGCGAACCGCCAGCACCGCCAGCTCTTCCAGCTCATCCAGGCTATCGATCACGCCAAGGTTGAATGCGGACAGCGTACACAGGGCGATTTCGCCGTTTTCGTCGTTGACGTCATCCAGCGGTTTGGTCGGCAGGGCGATTTCCAGACACAGGTTGGACTGGCGCACCGGCGCAACAACCGGGTCAAACGGGCTGTGGGTGTTGCAGTGGTCAACGTTCTGGATGTAGATACGGCCGGTAGAGGCACGTTCCTGCATCATCAGAGAGAACAGTTCAACCGCTTTGATGCGCTGTTTACGAATGCTGTCGTCTTGTTCGTATTGGGTATACAGACGCTCGAATTCGTCCTGATCGGCGAAGAAGGCATCGTACAGGCCCGGGACATCAGACGGGCTGAACAGGGTGATGTCGCCGCCTTTCAGCAGACGGGTGTACATCAGCTTGTTGATCTGCACGCCGTAGTCCATGTGACGCACGCGGTTGGCGTCGGTACCACGGTTGTTTTTCAGCACCAGCAGGCTTTCGACTTCCAGATGCCACATCGGATAGAACAGCGTCGCCGCGCCGCCGCGAACGCCGCCCTGGGAGCAGGATTTCACTGCAGTCTGGAAATGCTTGTAGAACGGAATACAGCCGGTGTGGAACGCTTCACCGCCGCGAATCGGGCTGCCCAGCGCACGGATGCGACCGGCGTTGATGCCGATACCGGCACGCTGGGAAACGTATTTCACAATTGCGCTGGAGGTGGCGTTGATGGAGTCCAGGCTGTCGCCGCACTCGATCAGCACGCAGGAGCTGAACTGACGGGTCGGGGTACGCACGCCGGACATGATCGGCGTCGGCAGCGAGATTTTAAAGGTGGATACCGCGTCGTAGAAACGTTTGATGTAATCCAGACGCGTTTCGCGTGGGTAGTTGGAGAACAGACAGGCGGCTACCAGGATATAGAGGAACTGGGCGCTCTCGTAAATTTCACCGGTGACACGGTTCTGGACCAGGTATTTGCCTTCCAGCTGTTTTACCGCGGCATAGGAGAAGCTCATGTCGCGATCGTGGACGATGAACGCGTCCATCTGCTTGAACTCTTCTTCCGTGTAGTCTTCCAGCAGATGCGTGTCGTATTTGCCGTTCTTCACCATCTTAGAGACGTGGTCATACAGCGCCGGCGGCTCAAACTGACCGTAGGCTTTTTTACGCAGATGGAAGATGGCCAGGCGAGCGGCGAGATACTGGTAATCCGGCGCATCGCGAGAGATCAGGTCCGCGGCAGCCTTGATGATCGTTTCGTGGATGTCGGCGGTTTTGATGCCGTCATAGAACTGGATGTGGGAACGCAGTTCTACTTGAGAAATGGAAACGTTATTCAGCCCTTCTGCCGCCCAATCCAGTACGCGATGGATTTTGTCGAGATTGATGCGCTCGGTGCTACCGTCACGCTTTGTCACCAGCAGACTCTGATTCATGTGGATTTTACCTGTCCGTGAGAAAAAATATCCCCCCGTTTATCCACAGCACAGCGTTGTGATTAACTCTGTGGATAAATACTATATGTAGGGGGTAGTCGATAAAAGAAACGCTATATGGTGAGTATTTTAGTAAGGATTCTTTTGAGTACAAGGGTTGATTTTGACGTTAATTTGAGGGTGCGGAAGCATAATAATCGCGAAATCCACGCCCCATAAGGCCTGGCGGAGATGTCAATAAACTGGAAAATAAAAATGAAAATTTGATCGAGTGCTGATTTCTTCAACGGATGTGAAAATTACGCGGCTTGATACCGCGCAATCATCGGATCTTTACTATACGAAATACTGCTGACGTTATGCGCTTTTTGCGGTTGTATGCAACATATAGTTAACATCAACCCCCGGCGCGAGCTTGAAGGTATTGGTCAGCGGATTGTAATGCAGGCCGGTAATATGCTGCTCTTTGAGAATAGTCTGATCAACCCAGCCGATCAGCTCCGCTGGCTTAATGAATTTTTTCACGTCATGCGTGCCTTTGGGCACCATTTTCATCACGTATTCGGCGCCAACTACCGCCATCAGCCAGGCTTTACCGTTGCGGTTGATGGTCGAGAAGAAGACCTGACCGCCGGGTTTGACCAACCGTGCGCAGGCATGGACCACCGATTGTGGATCGGGTACGTGCTCCAGCATCTCCATGCAGGTCACCACATCGTACTGCTGAGGATGCTTTGCCGCATGTTCTTCTACGGTTTCCTGGACATATTCAACCTGAACGCCGCTTTCCAGCGCGTGCAACTTCGCAACCTGCAGCGGTTCAAAGCCCATATCGAGGCCGGTCACCGTCGCTCCTTCACGCGCCATGCTTTCTGCCAGAATCCCGCCGCCGCAGCCGACATCGAGCACTTTTTTGCCAAACAGGCCGCCAGAACGCTGTGCAATATAGCCCAGACGCAGCGGGTTGATGCGGTGTAATGGCTTGAACTCACCCTCTAAATCCCACCAGCGCGAGGCGACGGCTTCAAATTTAGCGATTTCTTGATGATCAACGTTGTGGGCCACCGGCTGTTTTTCGGCATTCATGGGCGCAATTACTCCTTATCTGTTCAGACTGGCGAGTATATCAGGTGGCTGGCATGAATAAACCGTCTATCCCCTTCATCCTTCAAGTTGCTTGGTTGTTAGCTGCAGCCGTTCACCCCAGTCACTTACCTGAGTAAGCTCCTGGGGATTCACGGCTTTGCCGCCTACAAGCAACTCGAATTATTTTGGGTAAATCCAATCTTGAGCCCACGCGAAAATCATTGGGTATAGGTTTACCCGTATCACCGCGGCTGTGTTATAATTTGCGACCTTTGAATCCGGGACACAGTAGAGGGATAGCGGTTAGATGAGCGACCTTGCGAGAGAAATTACACCGGTCAACATTGAGGAAGAGCTGAAGAGCTCCTATCTGGATTATGCGATGTCGGTCATTGTTGGCCGTGCGCTGCCGGATGTCCGAGATGGCCTGAAACCGGTACACCGTCGCGTACTTTACGCCATGAACGTATTGGGCAATGACTGGAACAAAGCCTATAAAAAATCTGCCCGTGTCGTGGGTGACGTCATCGGTAAATACCACCCGCATGGTGATACCGCCGTTTATGACACCATCGTACGTATGGCACAGCCATTCTCCCTGCGTTATATGCTGGTCGATGGCCAGGGTAACTTCGGTTCTGTCGATGGCGACTCCGCCGCAGCGATGCGTTATACGGAAATCCGTATGTCGAAAATCGCCCACGAGCTGATGGCCGACCTCGAAAAAGAGACGGTTGATTTCGTAGACAACTATGATGGCACGGAGCGCATCCCTGACGTCATGCCGACCAAAATCCCTAACCTGCTGGTAAACGGTTCATCCGGTATCGCAGTCGGGATGGCGACCAACATTCCGCCACACAACCTGACGGAAGTGATCAACGGCTGCCTGGCCTATATCGACGATGAGGATATCTCCGTCGAAGGGCTGATGGAACACATTCCGGGTCCAGACTTCCCGACCGCCGCCATTATCAATGGTCGTCGTGGTATCGAGGAAGCTTACCGCACAGGTCGTGGCAAAATTTATATTCGCGCCCGCGCAGAGGTGGAAACCGATGCGAAAACCGGCCGTGAAACCATCATCGTGCATGAAATTCCGTATCAGGTGAACAAAGCGCGCCTGATCGAGAAAATGGCCGAGCTGGTAAAAGAGAAGCGTCTGGAAGGGATCAGCGCCCTGCGTGATGAGTCCGATAAAGACGGCATGCGCATCGTGATTGAGATCAAGCGTGATGCGGTGGGTGAGGTGGTTCTGAACAACCTGTACTCTCTGACTCAGCTGCAGACCTCTTTCGGCATCAACATGGTTGCTCTGCACCATGGCCAGCCGAAGATCATGAACCTGAAAGATATTCTTTCGGCGTTCGTGCGTCACCGCCGCGAAGTGGTGACTCGCCGTACTATTTTTGAACTGCGTAAAGCTCGCGATCGTGCGCATATCCTCGAGGCGCTGGCGGTTGCGCTGGCCAACATCGATCCGATCATCGAACTGATTCGCCGCGCGCCGACCCCGGCCGAAGCAAAAGCTGGTCTGGTTGCCCGCTCCTGGGATCTGGGCAACGTCTCCGCCATGCTCGAGCGTGCTGGTGATGATGCCGCGCGTCCTGAGTGGCTGGAGCCAGAGTTTGGCGTGCGTGACGGTCAATACTACCTGACCGAACAGCAGGCACAGGCGATTCTGGATCTGCGTTTGCAGAAACTGACCGGCCTTGAGCATGAAAAACTGCTCGACGAATACAAAGAGCTGCTGGAACAGATTGCTGAGCTGCTGCACATTCTTGGCAGCGCCGACCGTCTGATGGAAGTGATCCGTGAAGAACTGGAAGCGATGCGCGAACAGTTCGGCGACCCGCGTCGCACCGAGATCACCGCCAACACCGCGGATATCAACATTGAAGATCTGATCAACCAGGAAGATGTGGTGGTCACCCTGTCTCACCAGGGCT
Source organism: Klebsiella sp. R390 (assembly GCF_051131745.1). Taxonomy (NCBI): domain Bacteria; kingdom Pseudomonadati; phylum Pseudomonadota; class Gammaproteobacteria; order Enterobacterales; family Enterobacteriaceae; genus Klebsiella; species Klebsiella sp. R390. The sequence continues at coordinate 4,262,162 of NZ_CP180445.1, forward strand.
ATGTGAAGTATCAACCGCTGACTGACTATGAAGCGCAGCGCCGCGGTGGCAAAGGTAAATCGGCCGCCCGTATTAAAGAAGAAGACTTTATCGACCGCCTGCTGGTGGCCAACACCCACGATACGATCCTCTGCTTCTCCAGCCGCGGTCGTCTCTACTGGATGAAGGTCTATCAGCTGCCGGAAGCGAGCCGTGGCGCGCGTGGCCGTCCAATCGTCAACCTGTTGCCGTTGGAAGCCGACGAGCGTATTACCGCGATCCTGCCGGTACGCGAATATGAAGAGGGCGTAAACGTCTTTATGGCGACCGCCAGCGGTACCGTGAAGAAAACCGCGCTCACCGAGTTCAGCCGTCCGCGTTCAGCCGGTATCATCGCCGTTAACCTCAATGATGGCGATGAGCTGATTGGCGTTGACCTGACCAACGGTAGCGACGAAGCCATGCTGTTCTCGGCCGCCGGTAAAGTGGTGCGCTTTAAAGAGAGCGCAGTACGTGCCATGGGCCGTACCGCGACCGGCGTTCGCGGCATCAAGCTGGCGGGCGAAGACAAAGTCGTCTCGTTGATTATTCCTCGTGGCGAAGGCGCTATCCTGACCGTGACGCAAAATGGTTACGGTAAGCGTACGGCAGCGGAAGAGTATCCGACGAAGTCGCGTGCGACTCAGGGCGTTATCTCGATCAAAGTGACCGAGCGTAACGGTTCCGTCGTCGGGGCTGTGCAGGTAGATGATTGCGATCAGATCATGATGATCACCGATGCGGGCACTCTGGTGCGTACTCGCGTATCGGAAGTGAGCATCGTCGGTCGTAATACCCAGGGCGTTATTCTGATCCGTACTGCGGAAGATGAAAACGTGGTGGGTCTGCAGCGTGTTGCCGAGCCGGTAGATGACGAAGAGCTGGATGCCATCGATGGCAGCGTAGCGGAAGGCGACGATGAAATCGCGCCAGAAAGCGATGCTGATACTGATGATGACATCGCCGAAGACGAAGAATAATCTTCGGTCGTGATGCCAGAAGGGTCGGGATATCTCCCGGCCCTTTTTGTTTTCCGGTTGTGGTGGGTTGTCGAACGCGAATTCCAGAGAGTATAACGTTGCGACAAACCCTGTTTACCGCTACCTTAACCCCATTCTGTTGAGTCCCTGACGGCCGAGTATCGCCACATTGAAATATCTTGCCTCTTTTCATACCACCCTGAAGGTTTCGCGCTATTTGTTCAGAGCGCTGGCGGTGCTGCTGTGGATGCTTATCGCTTTCGTTTCGGTGTTCTATATCGTCAATGCCCTGCATGACAGAGAGTCAGAGATCCGTCAGGAATTTAATCTCAATGCTGACCAGGCGCAGCGCTATATCCAGCGTACGGCCGATGTGATTAAAGAGTTGAAATACGTCGCCGGAAACCGACCGGCAGGCGGTGGTGAGGGTGGCATTTCGCCGTCTGAGAACGGCAACATCGCCATCCCGGATTTCGAGCCGCTGTATCCTGACTCCGACTGCGGGACAATGAGCACGACCTGGCGCAACTCCCTGCAATCGCTGGCGTGGTTTATGCGCTACTGGCGCGATAATTTTTCCGCTGCCTATGACCTGAACCGCATCTTTTTGATTGGCAGCGATAATTTGTGTATGGCCAACTTTGGCCTGCGTGAAATGCCGGTGGAGCGAGACCAGGCGTTAAAAATCCTGCACCAGCGCATCGAACAGTATCGTGATGCCCCGCAAAATGAGCGTGGTAGCAATCTGTTCTGGATAAGCCAGGGCATGCGCCCGGGGACGGGCTATTTTTATGCCTTGACGCCGGTCTACATGGCGAATCGCCTGCAGGCGCTGCTGGGGATCGAGCAAACCATCCGTATGGAGAGCTTCTTTACGCCGGGTAGTCTGCCGATGAGCGTGACGATCCTCGACGATAACGGCCAGCCAATGATCTCCCTTGCCGGGCCGGATAACAAAATTAAGAGCGAAGCCCGATGGATGCAGGAGCGTATCTGGTTTGGCTATACCGCCGGTTTCCGCGAGCTGGCGCTGAAGAAAAGCCTGCCGCCGTCATCATTAAGCATCGTCTATTCGGTGTCGGTCGATCAGGTCCTCGAACGCATTCGGATGCTGATTATCAATGCGGTAATCCTTAATATCCTCACCGGGGTAATTCTGTTCGCACTGGCACGGATGTATGAGCGGCGGATTTTTATCCCGGCGGAAAACGACGCCCAGCGGCTGGAAGAGCACGAGCAGTTTAACCGTAAGATTGTTGCTTCAGCGCCGGTGGGGATCTGCATTCTGCGCACCCTCGACGGCACCAACATTCTGAGTAACGAGCTGGCGCATAATTATCTCAATATGCTGACCCATGAGGATCGGCAGCGGTTAACGCAGATAATATGTGGGCAGCAGGTTAACTTCGTTGACGTGCTGACCAGCAATAACACGAACCTGCAAATAAGCTTTGTCCATTCACGCTACCGCAACGAAAACGTGGCGATCTGCGTGCTGGTTGACGTCAGCGCCCGCGTGAAAATGGAAGAGTCGCTGCAGGAGATGGCGCAGGCCGCAGAGCAGGCCAGTCAGTCAAAATCGATGTTCCTCGCGACCGTCAGCCATGAGCTGCGTACCCCGCTGTACGGCATTATCGGCAACCTTGATTTACTACAAACCAAAGAGCTGCCCAAGGGGGTCGATCGCCTGGTCACGGCGATGAATAACTCTTCCAGCCTGCTGCTGAAGATCATCAGCGACATTCTCGATTTCTCGAAAATTGAGTCCGAGCAGCTGAAAATTGAACCGGAAGAGTTCTCGCCGCGTGAGGTGATGAACCATATCTCCGCCAACTATTTGCCGCTGGTAGTGCGTAAGCAGTTGGGGCTGTACTGCTTTATTGAGCCTGATGTGCCGCAGTTGATGTCCGGTGACCCGATGCGCCTGCAGCAGGTGATTTCCAACCTGTTAAGCAATGCCATTAAGTTTACCGATACCGGCTGTATTATTCTGCATGTCCAGCGTGCCGGCGACTATCTGCAGATCAGCGTCCGGGACACCGGGGAAGGGATCCCGGCGAAAGAGGTGGTGCGTCTGTTCGATCCGTTCTTCCAGGTGGGGACCGGCGTACAGCGTAACTTCCAGGGAACCGGGCTGGGGCTGGCGATCTGCGAAAAGCTTATCAACATGATGGACGGTGATATTGCCGTCGAGACCGAGCCGGGCATGGGCAGCCGTTTTACCATCCGTATTCCATTATACGGTGTGCAAAACCGCAAGTTGCTGACCGTAGAAGGGCTGGCAGGAAAATGCTGCTGGCTGGCCATCCGCAATACTTCACTGGCGATGTTTGTGGCCTCGCTGCTTAAGTACCACGGCATTGAGGTCTGCGACTATGGCGGACAGGCTCCGGGAGCCGATGATATTCTGCTGACCGACGATATGCCCGATCCACGCTGGCAGGGTGGGGCAACAGTGATTTTCTGCCGCCGCCATATTGGCATTCCGCAAGAGCGAGCCCCGGGCGAGTGGTTGCACAGCGTCACGACGCCACACGAGCTGATTCCGCTGCTGGGACATATTTTCCACGTCGCCGTGATCACGCAGGAACATGGTCCCGCGCTGGCGGCGCCGGAAACGCACACCGCCAGCAATGACGACATGATGATTCTGGTGGTGGATGATCATCCGATTAACCGCCGACTGCTGGCAGACCAGCTGGGTTCACTGGGGTATCAGTGCGTGACGGCGAACGATGGCGTCGATGCGCTGGCCGTGCTGGCTAAACAGCATATCGATATTGTGCTGAGCGACGTCAACATGCCGAATATGGACGGCTACCGGCTGACGCAGCGTATTCGTGAGCTGGGGATGAAGCTACCGGTGATCGGGGTAACGGCAAACGCCCTGGCCGAAGAGAAGCAGCGCTGTCTGGAGTCGGGGATGGATAACTGCCTGTCGAAGCCTGTCACCCTGGATATCATCAAGAAGACGTTGGCGTTGTATGCCGCTCGGGTGCGAAAAGAAAGGGGATAAGCGGGCGTGAAAGCGGGCAGGATTCTTACCCGGAGAAGGCGCGTGGCGCCATCATCCGGGTAGCTGAACATTACTCTTTGTCGGTGGCGCTCAGCGTCACGGAAGAGAGGTAGTTCAGCAGGGCAATGTCGTTCTCGACGCCCAGCTTCATCATGGCCGATTTTTTCTGGCTGCTGATGGTTTTGATGCTGCGGTTAAGCTTTTTGGCGATCTCGGTCACGAGGAAACCTTCGGCGAACAGGCGCAGCACTTCACTCTCTTTCGGCGACAGGCGCTTATCACCGTAACCGCTGGCGCTGATTTTTTCCAGCAGACGCGCAACGCTTTCTGGGGTGAATTTTTTGCCTTTCTGCAGGGCGGCCAGCGCTTTCGGCAGATCGGTCGGCGCGCCTTGTTTCAGCACGATCCCTTCGATATCCAGATCCAGCACTGCGCTGAGGATCGCCGGGTTGTTGTTCATCGTCAGCACGATGATCGACAGCTCAGGGAAGTGACGCTTGATATATTTGATCAAGGTGATCCCGTCGCCATATTTGTCACCGGGCATCGACAGATCGGTAATCAGAACGTGGGCGTCTAATTTGGGCAGATTATTAATCAGTGCAGTCGAATCTTCAAATTCGCCAACAACGTTTACCCACTCGATTTGCTCAAGGGATTTACGAATACCGAACAGTACGATCGGGTGGTCATCGGCAATAATTACGTTCATCGTGTTCATGTATAGGCTACCTTGCTACAGCAAGCTCTTGACGTAGACGTCAATGTCGCTGATATATTTTTCTATGCCTTGCACATCTTTCTCGCGAATCAGATGCTCTAGCGTTTCACATAACTGTTTGCCGGGTATCAGATTAAGCATAGCAAACGCCCCTTTGAGGCGGTGCGCTGTCTGCGCCAGCGCAGCTAAATCACTGGTTGCCAGTTCAGTATACAGTCTCTGAACATCATCCGGAACCGTGTCGGCAAATAGTGCGTAATAGCCGCTGGCGTGGAGTTCGGCGTTACTTTCGCTTCCAGCAGGGGTGGATTGCTCCTCTTCCTGCGCCAGCTGCTGTTCAATCAGTTGCAGAATTGCTTCCTGCATGGCTGTGCTGATATTAAAGTTGACACACAGTTGGCCTGGGCCAATTTTGCGTATCCCAACCTCATCATCGCTTAAAAGCAAGCCGGAAGCAGTAAGATTAGACGGATTATCTGTTAAAAACAGATCGTATTCTTGACTTGTCAGCCGTTCGTCCGGGGTGATGCAGGTCGCTCCCCAGTTTTCAAGCTGGCGTACTACGATTTTCCGCACTTCATGGGCGGTAATATCCAGCATCACTACCACATCATCCAGCAGGTGTTCGCCTGCCTCGGCCGCTTCGCCGCTGGCCGGCATTTTGAGATGCAATGAATAGCGGGTGCCCAGCGACTCTCGTGCCTTAATATTCAGCTGACCGCCGAGCTTGCGCGTCAGACGATCGCAGAGCCAGAAGGTCAGGGCGTTGGCTTTGCCATACAGATCGGACTGGGTCTCGTTAAGGAACGGGAAGTGCATGTTGTCGATTTCGTTGCCGGATACGCCGTTGCCGGTGTCCAGAATACGGAAGGTTAGCCGGTCGTCGGCCGACTCATCTTTGCTCACATCGAGGGTGATTTTGCCAATTTGCGTCGTCGTCACCGAATATTGAATAAGCATCAGCAACGTGCGGCGCAGGGCGTCACGATCGCCATAACGCTGTTCATTGGCCGGCAACGCGTTGTTAATCAGCAGCTGTAACCCTTTACGTTTGATCACCGGCAGGACTTCAGGCACCACTTCATCAATCAGTTCCTGAATCGAGAACAGCGCCGGCTGGCTCTTCCAGCTGTCGTTTTCCAGCAGATTTGCCAGCTGAATGTCGTCCACCAACTGCACCAGCCGATCAGCATGTTGCGACAGCTGGCGGCTATGCTCGATGCCGATGGACGCGGCTTCTTCCGCCAGGCGCTGCGCCGGGGTTTTCAGGGCGCTGCCGATATGCGCCATAAATGCTGCGCGACCCTGCTGGTTTTTCTCATACAGACGTTGAGCCTGCTTGAGCTTTTTATTGACCAGTACTTCCCGGTCCTGATCGCGAATAATGAAGATCTGCGTGCGCGGAGCGACCTGGCTGCGAGAGAGACGAATTTCAAACAGTTCGTTATTGATCGTCGCCTGAATCACCCCCTGATGCTGGTCCGCCATATTGGTGATGTTCTGCAGATTAAGATGCGGCAGCAAGTGATCGGCTATCGGGTTACTGATTATCGTGCGGTTAGTTTCCAGGTCGTGGACCAGCAGCCCCAGCGGCAGCAGCGAGACAATCTCTTCATTAATGGCACGTTGGGTGCGTAATTCGCTATTGGCGGCAGCAGATACGCCGGTGCCGGTCTGGCGTGTGCGGCCGCCGTAGTGACGAAAGGTGGTAAAACCAAACAGGGTTAAAGCCAGCAGGCCGATAATCAGCAGCAGCGGCAACAGAACATTCTGCAGCGATTCCATGATCAAAGTACCAAACGGGACGACCCAAATCAGCCGCATACCGGTGGTATTGATGCTGGTGGTCATCTCAATTTTGGTACCGTTAAAGTCGATATTGATGCTGTCAGAGGCTTCTTTATCCGTGCTGGTGGTACCGCTTTGTGCCGGGTCAGGCTCAATCCGGAAATTATCCAGCAGCATGCCGGGCGGTATCAGGTCATTGATGGGCAGATCGAAGGCCACCACGGTTGCCAGGTGGCCCGGTTGGTTAAAGGTAGTACGCAGGGTGAAATAGTGGCCATTTTGCCAGGAAAGGCGGCGCAGTGACGAAAAGGTTTCTCTCTCGTCCAGCGTGTTGGCCTGCAGCAGCATCTCCGCGCGGCGGGACTCTACGACGCTGGTGATCGTCGACTCTTTAAAGCTGGATGACAGGTCCTTGAGCGGCAGCGTCGACACCAGAATCAGGCTGTTATCCAGGCCGTTCAGGTAGTACATCGACCACGGGATAGTTTCTGCGCCCCACAGGATGTCGAGGTAGCTGGAGATTTTCTGCGTCATCTCCAGAGTGGAGCTGTCATGGGAGCCAAATATCAGCGCTTCGGTCTTGCGCCGCGGTTTTTCCAGGTAATAGACATCCTGCTTCAGACGCGTTTCCTGTAAGCCGTCGCTGGCGGTACTGGTAGAGGTCGCGGCGATATTGTCATAAATCTGCCAGGTGGCATAACGCCAGCTATCGATGCGTTTATGCAGCGCATGGCTGACGTCGATGACCTGATAACTTTTATCTTTCAACCAGGTATTGACCGCGCTTTGGATCATGACGCCCATCGTCGCCAGCAGGACGATGACCATCAAAATGAAGAAGCGGGTGATGCTGCCAGGCATCAGGGAGAATTTTTTCTGGGTCATCGTGTGGCGAAGCGACTCATCTGTGTGTAAGCAGGGTATTGCACCAGGTGGCTGGTAGCAGAGTGAATACTGTTAGCAGTATAAAGGCTAATTTATCAAATCCATACTACAGATTGCCGTTCGTCAAAGTTTAATCGCGAGAATAATCTTAAAAAAATGAACGTCGGTAAGATGTACAGCAATGTGCATATTGTACAATTATTTACGGAATTTCACGGATAAATAGCACTAAATAACAAGAAATTACCTCGGTGAGCATTTTCTTATCAGCGAATTGTTTGATTAATAGACGTTATTTTTTTCTCGGATAACACGCGGAAATTCAAGATATGTAAAGAAGGGTAAAAAAAAACCGAATGCAGGGCATCCGGTTCAAATAGGGGTAAACAGACATTCAGAACTGAATGACGGTAATAAATAAAGTTAATGATGATAGCGAGGATTATTCTAGTCGTAAGGGTGGTTTTTGTTTTGTCATTCAGTGCTATACAGATGTTGCCTCGTAACCAGTTGAACTGTATTGGAAAAATTTATTTTCTTGATTATTGGTGCTTATTTTCGTGGTTTTTGATGGTGCAGAAAAGTTCCCCTGCATTTACAAATTGAAACATCTTGTGGGAACTTTGAAACACCTTAGAAGTTTTCGTATCATATTCTTGTTGGATTATTCTGCATTTTACAGCACAATGAATATAGCCGACTGATTAGAAGGGTAATCAGTAAGCAGTGGCATAATAAAAGGCATATAACAAACAGAGGGTTAATAACATGAAAGTTAAAGTACTGTCCCTCCTGGTACCAGCTCTGCTGGTAGCAGGCGCAGCAAATGCGGCTGAAATTTATAACAAAGATGGCAACAAATTAGACCTGTACGGTAAAATCGATGGCCTGCACTACTTCTCTGATGACAAGAGCGTAGACGGCGACCAGACCTACATGCGTATTGGCGTTAAAGGCGAAACTCAGATCAACGACCAGCTGACCGGTTACGGCCAGTGGGAATACAACGTTCAGGCGAACAATACTGAAAGCTCTAGCGATCAGGCATGGACTCGTCTGGCATTTGCTGGTCTGAAATTTGGCGACGCAGGTTCTTTCGACTACGGTCGTAACTACGGCGTAGTATACGACGTAACGTCCTGGACCGACGTTCTGCCGGAATTCGGCGGCGACACCTACGGTTCTGACAACTTCCTGCAATCCCGTGCTAACGGTGTTGCTACCTACCGTAACTCTGACTTCTTCGGTCTGGTTGACGGCCTGAACTTTGCTCTGCAGTACCAGGGTAAAAACGGCAGCGTCAGCGGCGAAGGCGCGACCAACAACGGTCGTGGCGCTCTGAAACAGAACGGCGACGGTTTCGGTACTTCCGTAACTTATGACATCTTTGATGGCATCAGCGCTGGTTTCGCGTACTCCAACTCTAAACGTACCGACGATCAGAACGCACTGGTTCTGGGTGAAGGCGACCACGCTGAAACCTACACCGGCGGCCTGAAATACGACGCGAACAACGTTTACCTGGCAACTCAGTACACCCAGACTTACAACGCAACTCGCGCGGGTGACCTGGGCTTTGCTAACAAAGCACAGAACTTCGAAGTGGTTGCTCAGTACCAGTTCGACTTCGGTCTGCGTCCGTCCGTTGCTTACCTGCAGTCTAAAGGTAAGGACCTGAATGGTTACGGCGATCAGGATATCCTGAAATACGTTGATCTGGGTGCGACCTACTACTTCAACAAAAACATGTCTACCTATGTTGATTACAAAATCAACCTGCTGGATGACAACAACTTCACCCGTAACGCCGGTATCTCTACCGACGACGTGGTTGCACTGGGCCTGGTTTACCAGTTCTAAGTCGCACGAAGTTTATGAAAAAGGCGCCTCTGGCGCCTTTTTTTATGCCCGGTTTAACCTTGCTGGTGTAATCTTGCCGCCTTAGCAAGAGGAACCTGACTTTATGGATATCACTTTTTTCCGTACCGCGCTGTTTAGCGTCTGCGTACTGCTTTCCGGCTGTGATTCGGACACCACCTCCAGCGCACCTGCGCCTACCGCCACCGTCCTGGATGGCAAAACGATGGGCACCTTCTGGCGCGTCAGCGTGATTGACGTGGACCAGCAAAAAGCCCAGGCGCTACGTCAGAAAGTACAGGCGCAGCTTGATGCTGACGATCGCCTGCTGTCCACCTGGAAAAACGACTCGGCGCTGATGCGTTTTAACCACTCGTCGGGCACCGAACCCTGGCCGGTGAGCGAGGCGATGGCCGATATCGTCACGATGTCGCTGCGCATCGGTGCCAAAACCGATGGCGCTATGGATATTACGGTAGGGCCGCTGGTTAACCTGTGGGGATTTGGTCCCGATAAACAACCGCTGAAAACACCGGATCCGCAGCAGATCGCCGCGGCGAAAGCGCGCACCGGGCTACAGCATCTGACGGTGATTAACCATGCGGATCGCCAGTATCTGCAAAAAGATATTCCGGATCTGTTTGTCGATCTCTCGACCGTGGGTGAAGGCTACGCTGCCGATCATCTGGCTCGTCTGATGGAGCAAGAGGGCATTTCACGCTATCTGGTTTCTGTCGGCGGCGCGCTGGTGAGCCGGGGAATGAACGGCGACGGGCAACCGTGGCGGGTGGCGATCCAGAAACCGACCGATCGTGAAAATGCCGTCCAGGCGATCGTTGATATCAACGGTCATGGGATCAGCACCTCCGGTAGCTACCGCAACTATTATGAGCTCGATGGTAAGCGTATTTCGCACGTTATCGACCCGCAAACCGGTCGTCCTATCGACCACAAGCTGGTGTCGGTGACGGTGATTGCGCCGACGGCGCTGGAAGCGGACGGCTGGGATACCGGCCTGATGGTGCTGGGGCCGCAGAAAGCTCAGGAAGTGGTGCGTCAACAGGGACTGGCGGTTTATATGATTGTCAAAGAGGGGGACGGGTTTACAACCTGGATGTCGCCGCAGTTCCGCACCTTCCTGGTGGGCGAAAAAAATTAAACCGCAAGAATTCGGGTTTTTATTCACGGGCGTCGATGCAGACTGACGATACACTTAAAGCAGGAGCCCGTTATGAAACCGATAATTGCTGATACCGATGCGCGCCGCTGGCAGGCGGTGTGCGATCGCGATGCGAACGCCGATGGTCAGTTTGTTTTTGCCGTGTTGACCACCGGCATCTGCTGCCGTCCCTCCTGCCGTTCGCGGCGGGCGTTACGGGAAAACGTGCGTTTTTATCCCGATGTCGACGCGGCCGTGGCTGACGGCTTTCGCCCCTGTAAACGCTGCCAGCCGGACAACATCGACCCGCAGCAGCAGAAAGTGGACAAAGTCGCCCGGGCCTGCCGCCTGCTGGAACAAGATGCGCCAGTGACCCTTGAAACGCTGGCGCAGACGCTGGCGGTTAGCCCGTACCATTTTCATCGTTTGTTCAAATCAATCACCGGCATGACGCCAAAAGCCTGGCAGCAGGCGTGGCGCGCGCGGCGTTTACGCGAGGCGCTGGCTCAGGGGGAAAAGGTCACGCCCGCAGTGATGGCCGCCGGTTTCCCTGATGGCAGCAGCTACTATCGCCAGGCGGATGCTGCGCTCGGCATGACCGCCAGTCAGTTTCGTCGCGGCGGTGAAGATATCGATATTGTCTATACCTTCGGCGATTGCGCGGTTGGCCGCTGCCTGGTCGCGGAAAGCGAGCGGGGCGTGTGTGCCGTCCTGCCGGGGGAAGCCGATGGGCCGCTGCTTGATGAACTTGCCCGCCTGTTCCCCAGAGCGCGGTTGATACCTGGCGATGCACATTTCCATCAGCGGGTCGCCCAGGTCTTCGCCCATCTGGACGATCACCGCCAGGCCATCGACCTGCCGTTGGACATCCGCGGTACCGCTTTCCAGCAGCGCGTCTGGCAGGCGCTGCGCGAGATCCCGGCAGGAGAAACCCGTAGCTATCGCCAGGTGGCGCAGCGCATCGGTCAGCCGCGTGCGGTAAGAGCCGTGGCGGGCGCCTGTGCGGCGAATAAGCTGGCGATCGTCATTCCCTGTCATCGGGTGGTTCGCGAGGGTGGCGCGCTTTCAGGCTATCGCTGGGGAACGGCCCGCAAAGCCCAGCGGTTAACGCGCGAAGCGCACAGCGAGGAGCCATAATGCTCGATTTATTTGCCGATACGCCACCCTGGCAAGAGCCACTGGCACCGGGTGCCGTGATTTTGCGACGCTTTGCTACTTCGCGAGCGTCGGCTTTGCTACAGGCTATCGCGCAGGTTGCCAGCCGCTCGCCGTTTCGTCAGATGGTGACGCCGGGCGGCTATACGATGTCGGTGGCGATGACCAACTGCGGCGCGCTGGGCTGGACCACCGATAGCCATGGCTACCTTTATGCGCCTGACGATCCGTTGACCGGGCAGCGCTGGCCGCCGATGCCGACCCCATTTGCTGCGCTGGCGGCAGAAGCGGCACAGGCCTGCGGCTACCCACGCTTTACCCCAGACGCTTGTTTAATCAACCGCTACCAGCCTGGCGCAAAACTCTCTTTGCATCAGGATAAAGATGAGCGCGATCTGCGGGCGCCCATTGTTTCCGTGTCGCTGGGACTGCCGGCGGTGTTCCAGTTCGGCGGCCTGCGTCGGAATGACCCACTGCAGCGTGTGCTGCTGGAGCACGGCGATGTAGTGGTGTGGGGCGGTGAATCGCGCCTGTTTTATCACGGTATTCAGCCGTTAAAAGCGGGGGATCATCCGCAGACCGGAGCCTGTCGTTACAACCTTACCTTCCGCCTGGCGGGTAATCTGGCGGCTAATAAATAACAAAAATAAGAATTATTCTTGATGTCATCGCCGGGCCGTTTAAACTGCTGGCTGTTTTGCTTGTCCGGATTGCGTGTTATGGAACTCCTCCTCCTTGTTTGGCGCCAGTATCGCTGGCCGTTTATCTCAGTCATTGCGCTGAGTCTGCTCAGTGCGGCGCTGGGCATCGGGCTGATTGCCTTTATTAATTTGCGGTTAATGACCGTGGTCGATACCTCACTAACGGTGTTACCGGAGTTTCTCGGCTTATTGCTGCTGCTGATGGTGGTCACGCTGGGCTCTCAGCTCGCCTTGACCACCCTCGGGCACCATTTCGTCTATCGCCTGCGCGGCGAATTTATCAAGCGGATCCTCGATACCCAAATCGAACAGGTTGAGAAAATTGGCAGCGCGTCGCTGCTGGCCGGACTCACCAGCGATGTGCGGAACATCACCATTGCGTTCGTGCGTCTGCCGGAGCTGGTGCAGGGGATTATCCTGACGTTTGGCTCCGCCGGTTATCTGGCGTGGCTGTCGGGGAAAATGGTAATGGTGACCGCTCTGTGGATGGCGCTCACCATCTGGGGCGGCTTTGTGCTGGTGGCTCGCGTCTATAAACACATGGCGACGCTGCGGGAAACCGAAGACAAGCTTTATCATGATTATCAGACGGTACTGGAAGGGCGCAAAGAGCTGACCCTCAACCGGGAACGTGCGGAATATGTATTTAATCAGCTGTATCTGCCGGATGCCCGCGAATATCGCCACCATATTATCCGCGCCGATACTTTCCATCTGAGTGCGGTGAACTGGTCAAATATCATGATGCTGGGTGCTATCGGGCTGGTGTTCTGGATGGCCAACGGTCTTGGCTGGGCGAATACCGCGGTGGCGGCGACCTATTCGCTGACCCTGCTGTTTTTGCGCACGCCGCTGCTCTCGGCGGTCGGCGCGCTGCCGACGCTGCTGAGCGCCCAGGTGGCATTCAATAAGCTGCATCGCTTCTCTCTGGCGCCGTACCGGGCCGAGTTCCCGACGCCGCAGGCGCATCCTCACTGGCAGACGCTGGAGCTGCGCGATGTCAGTTTCCACTATCCGGACAACAGCTTTGCGGTAGGGCCGATTAACCTGACCCTTAAGCGCGGCGAGCTGGTCTTTTTGATCGGCGGCAACGGTAGCGGAAAATCGACGCTGGCGATGCTGCTGACCGGGTTGTATCAGCCGGCCTCCGGCGAGATTTTGCTCGATGGCCAACCCCTGGCGGTGGATAAACCGGAAGATTACCGCAAGCTTTTCTCGGCGGTGTTCACCGATGTCTGGCTGTTTGACCAGCTGCTGGGAGAGGGCGGTAACGCCGCTGACCCGGCGCTGGTAGCACAGTGGATGGACAACCTGAAAATGACCCATAAGCTGACGCTGGATAACGGCAAAATCGTCGATTTGAAGCTGTCAAAGGGGCAGAAAAAACGGGTGGCGTTGCTGCTGGCGCTGGCGGAAGAGCGCGATATCATTCTGCTGGATGAATGGGCGGCGGACCAGGACCCGCACTTCCGCCGCGAGTTTTATCAGGTACTGCTGCCGCTGATGCAGCAGATGGGGAAAACCATTTTTGCCATCAGCCATGACGATCACTATTTCCAGCATGCGGACCGCCTGCTGGAGATGCGAAGCGGCCAGTTGACGGAGCTGACCGGGAAAGAACGCGAGCTGGCGACCCGTGACGCGGTGGCCCGCACCGCCTGATTGCCTGCGCCTCCTGGTCAACAGGGGGCGTAGTTGTTGTTTTTTCCGCCGTACGAACGCCCTGACGGTTATTTTTTCTCCCTCCTCGCGCTATGCTTATGGCACCTGGCCTGCCGCCTGTTCTCAAAAGGATTGCCTGACCGATGTCCGTGTTGCATAAAAAAAGCGCCAGATTGCGTGATGAAGAGCGTGCCCGTCTTATCTGGCTGCTGACCACCGATAAAGCCGTTACCTCGGCGCTGACAGGCAAATTAACCCTCGCCGAACGCTACGACGACGGCACCCTCGCCGACGATCTGGCCGAAGTGGAAGTGCTGGTTTCCCACCTTCCGCCGCCAGACCTTGCCGATGCCCTGGAGGCATTGCCCAACGACGGGCGTAACGCACTCTGGCAGCTGGTCAGCAACGATAAGCGTGGCGAAGTGTTGCTCGAGGCGTCCGAGAACGTCTGGGGCGATCTCATCGATAAGATGAGCGATCACGAACTGCTGGATGCGCTGCAAACCCTGGATATTGACGAACAGGTCTATCTGGTTCAGCACCTGCCGCGAAACCTGACCGGTCGCTTACTGGCGACGATGCCGCCGGAAAAACGCGCGCGGGTACGTCAGATGATGCGCTACGCCGACAACACCGTCGGGGCGATCATGGAGTTCGAAGTGATCGTCGTGCGCCCGGAGATGACCCTGGCCGCGGTGCAGCGCTATCTGCGGCGGTTGGGAAAAATGCCGGAGAACACCGATAAGCTGTTTGTTACCACCCGCAATAAATTGCTGCTGGGCGAGCTGGAACTGCAAACCATTTTGCTCAACGACGCGCAAAAGCGAGTAGGCGATGTCATGGAAGGGGATCCGGTGACCTTCCAGCCGCACGAAGCCGCGGAAAAAGTGGCCCGAACCTTCGAACGTGATGACTTGCTTAGTGCCGCGGTGATTGATGCGGACGGGAAGTTAATGGGCCGTCTGACCATCGATGAGATCGTGGATGTGGTGTACGAAGAGACCGACAGCGATCTGCGTGGAATGGGCGGCCTGAGCAGCGAAGAAGACGTCTTTGCGCCGGTCAGCAAAGCGGTGAAAACCCGTTGGGCGTGGCTGGCGGTCAATCTGTGCACCGCCTTTATCGCTTCGCGGGTGATTGACGGTTTTGAACATACCATCTCACAGCTGGTGGCGTTAGCGTCCCTGATGCCGATCGTCGCCGGGATCGGCGGCAATACCGGCAATCAGACCATCACTATGATCGTCCGCGCGATGGCGCTTCAGCATATTCAGCCCGGCAGTTTTTCGTTTCTGATTATGCGTGAAATGGGCGTCGCATTGATTAACGGCCTGGTATGGGGCGGGATTATGGGGGCGGTCACCTGGTGGCTGTATGACGACCCGCAACTGGGCGGCGTGATGACCCTGGCGATGATGCTGAATCTGTTGATGGCGGCGCTGATGGGGGTCATTATCCCCATGGTGATGGTCAAACTGGGACGCGACCCGGCGGTCGGCTCCAGCGTGATGATCACCGCTATCACCGACACCGGCGGGTTCTTTATTTTTCTGGGTCTGGCGACGCTGTTTCTGATGTAACCTGCGGCTTGTTGCGCCAACGTCGTGGAATCAGCGCCATCACCGCAAGCCCTGCCAGTACGCCAACCGCCAGATTGCTGGTCCCGACCGTTGCGCCGACGGTCACCAGCATCACCAGCGTTTCCGGCCACGGATTCCGTGCCAGCTCCGCCGGGCGAAGGCTCTGCCAACTGAAGGTTTTCGCCGCAACAATCACCATTACACCGGCCAGCACCACCATCGGAATTTTCGCCATCACTTCGCTCAGGGCGGTCACCAGCAGCAACAGTACCAGACCGGCGGCAATGGTTGAGACGCGGCTGCGCCCTTTGCCCATTTCGACGTTGACGATGGTCTGACCGATCATCGCGCAGCCGGCAATACCGCCATACATCCCCGCCAGTATATTGGCGATGCCCAGCCCGGTACTCTCGCGCGCTTTGTTTGACGGGGTCTGGGTCAGGTCATCTACCAGTTTTGCCGTCAGCAACGATTCCATCAGGCCCACGAAGGCGATGCTCAGCGCACAGGGCCAGATAATTTGCAGGGTATGCAGGTCGAGCGGGACCAGCAGGGCAGTGAAGCCCGGCAGCCCGCCGCTCATTGACCCTTCGTCGCCAACGGTTGGCAGCAGCTGGCCGCTGGTAACGGTAAACAGGGTCAGCAGCACAATGGCGATCAGCGGCGACGGAATCGTTTTTGTCAGGCGCGGCACCCACAACACAATCAGCAACGTCAGAACGAACAGGCCGAGTATCAGCGGCTGCTTGCTCCAGAAATGCGGCACCTGGGCAAAGAAGATCAAGATCCCCAACGCGTTGACGAAGCCGGTCATCACCGAGTGCGGAATAAAGCGCATTAACCTCGCCATGCCGCACAACCCAAACAAAATTTGAATAATACCAGCCAAAATGACGGCGGGCAGAATATAGCCTACGCCGTACTGGTGTACCAGCGGCCCAATCACCAGCGCAACCGAGCCGGCTGCCGCAGTAACCATCGCCGGCCTGCCACCCAGTACCGACATCGCCAGACACAGCACCACCGAGGCAATCAGGCTGACTTTCGGGTCAACGCCGGCGATGACGGAGAAGGAGATCACTTCCGGAATCAGGGCCAGCGCAGTGATCACGCCTGCCAGGGTTTCCCGGGTCAGCAGCGCCGGTGAGCGTAATACGTGGCGAAATGCGCCGGTTGAAGCGGAAGAGATGTGATTTGAGGCTTGAGGCATAAGCGGTTCGCAGGTTGGTCAGCGGCGGCGGCACAAGCCTGGGCTTGTGTGCGGTCTGTCACAAAACAGGGGATGATAGCGCGGGCGCGTCACTTATACCAGTACAAAATATGATTTAACGTACACATTTATTAAACATTTTTATAACAGATCTCAAAACTCAACTTAAATTTTAAACAATATTTAAATTTTTGATCTTCGGTGTTACCTTGATTCACGAAATCGTTTCACCTGCGCTAATTATAAAAGCGAGTAAAGTAAGGCTCAAATCCGATGAAAAGAAAGATGGCCGTACCCAGCTCACCGGCGGTTGGTTCGAATACACCTCGGACCAACACCCGCCATGAGCAAGAGACGGATGTACTGTTGATTGGCGGCGGCATCATGAGCGCCACGTTGGGAACCTGGCTGCAGGAGCTTGAGCCGGACTGGTCTATTACCATGGTCGAGCAGATGTCCAGCGTCGCTGAAGAGAGCTCGAACGGCTGGAATAATGCGGGTACAGGTCATGCGGCGCTGATGGAGCTGAACTACACGCCACAAACAGCCAGTGGGATTAACATCGACAAAGCGGTCGATATCAACGAATCCTTCCATATTTCTCGTCAGTTTTGGGCGCACCAGGTGACCCGCGGCATACTCAGTAAGCCGAAATCATTTATTAACAGCGTGCCGCACATGAGCTTTGTGTGGGGCGAAGACAATGTCAATTTCCTGCGCGCGCGTTACGCGGCGCTGCAGCAGAGCGAACTGTTCCGCGGTATTCGCTATTCTGAAGATCATCAACAGGTTAAAGCCTGGGCACCGCTGGTGATGGAAGGGCGCGATCCGCAGCAAAAAGTGGCCGCCACCCGCACTGAAGTCGGTACCGACGTTAACTACGGGGAAATCACCCGCCAGCTGATTGCCGGGCTGCAGACGCACGATAACTTCTCCTTGCAGCTGGGCACCGTTGTGCGCCGCTTTAAGCGCAACGCCGATAAGAGCTGGACGGTGACGCTGGCGGATGCCGACAATCGCCGTCAAAAGCGGGTCATTAAAGCCAAATTTATCTTTATCGGTGCCGGCGGTGCAGCGCTGACGCTGCTGCAGGAAACCGGTATTCCTCAGGCGAAAGAGTACGCCGGCTTCCCGGTGGGCGGCCAGTTCCTGGTCTGCGAAAATCCGGAAGTGGTTAACCACCATCTGGCTAAAGTCTATGGTCAGGCAGAAGTCGGGGCGCCGCCTATGTCGGTGCCGCATATTGATACCCGTATTATTGATGGTAAGCGCGTCGTGTTGTTTGGACCGTTCGCCACCTTCTCAACCCGCTTCCTGAAAAACGGTTCGCTGTGGGATCTGCTGGCATCAACCAATACCTCGAATATTCTGCCGATGCTGAATGTCGGTCTGGATAACTTCGATCTGGTGAAATACCTGATTAGCCAGGTGATGCAGAAAGATAACGATCGCCACGAAGCGCTGCGTGAATACTATCCCGAAGCGCGCAAAGAGGACTGGCGTTTGTGGCAGGCGGGTCAACGCGTGCAGATTATCAAACGTAACGGCAAGAAGGGCGTACTGCGCCTGGGCACCGAAGTGGTCAGCGATGATGATGGTACCGTTGCTGCTCTGCTGGGGGCATCGCCTGGTGCATCTACCGCGGCGCCGATCATGCTGCAGCTGATGGAGACGGTCTTTAAAGAGAAGGTCCAGTCGGCGGCCTGGCAGGCTAAGCTGAAAGAGATTGTTCCCTCCTACGGTATGCGTCTGGATGGCAATCCCGCGGCAATTGAGCAGGCGCTGGCATGGACCAGTGAAGTGTTACAGCTGCACTATGAGCCAGTGACGGCAGCCGACGAGGTGCCAGAAGCAACGCTGAAACCGCTGTCTGGTGATAAGCCGATGGCAGATATCGCCCTCTAAGAAAAGCAACCCGGCGGCGCCTGCTGCCGGGCTTTTAGTGCCCGAGCTTAGCGCTCGACGGCATTACCGGTTGTTTCTTCTGCTTTCCAGATCCGGTATTTCACTTCAACGTTCGCCGGGGTATAAACCACAATCGGCAGCTTGCTGTTGTAACGCAGCATTGCAGCATCGCCTAATCCGGCAGCGACAAATTTCTTCTCTTTTTTGCCGTCAGGGCAGGCCATCATCGTCGAAATTGGTGAGGTCACTTTATCAAATACGTAGTAATCGTAGCCCCAGCCTTCCAGCGTTTTGCTTTCCAGATGACCACCCAGACGATGGCGGTTGCAGTCAACTTCCAGAGTCTGACCAATCATCAGCTCAACTTTATATGCCGATTCGTCTGCCTGCTGCGGCAGCTGAATCACCTGGCGCTTCATGCCTTGTTCTGCTTTCGGGTACGGCGCAACCTTTTCCAGAGGCTGCTCAGCGGCCAGCGCACCGGTAGACACACAGGCGATAGCCAGCAGGGAAACGGCAAGTGTAGAGATTTTTTTCACGATTCATGATCCTTTATCATCGAGTTTTAACGGCAGAAGACTAGCACTCTTTTGCTGACTGGTAAGAATTATTTACCAATATTTTAATTCTACGTAGTTATATGTACTGGTTTGTAGGATTTTTCTGAATGTAGTTTCTGTTTGTTGGTCAGGTGTTCGATGTAATCTGCTGAGCACCGCTTTTAGGTTCACCGGGGGAGGCTAAACCTCCCCCCGGGATTACTCCTCCCGGCTGATTTTCCCTTCTTCGATAAACTCTTCATCAAGCTCATCGGTGTTGCCGGCATGCTCACGGCCTGACAGCAGGTTCCAGCAGGCGATAAACAGGGCGGCGATCAGCGGGCCAATGACAAAACCATTAATACCATAAATTTCCATGCCGCCGAGGGTGGCTATCAGGATCAGGTAGTCCGGCATTTTAGTGTCTTTGCCCACCAACAGCGGGCGCAGAATATTGTCGACCAGGCCGATGACAATCACGAAGAAACCGACAATGAAGAGGCCTTGCCACAGCTGGTCGGTGGCGAACAGGAAAATAGCCGCGGGCACCCAGACGATGGCGGAGCCAACGGCCGGAATCAGTGACAGGAACGCCATGATCGCTCCCCACAAAATGCTGCCGTCGATACCCGCGACATAAAAAGCAAAACCGCCCAGGATGCCCTGAGCAAGCGCGACCGCGGCGGTTCCCTTGACGGTTGCCCGTGATACGGCGGCAAACTTGGCAAACAGATGATGCTTAACGTAGTTAGACAGCGGCAGCGCTTCAAGGATCGTCAGGACCAGATAGGGGCCATCTTTGAGCAGGAAAAACATCAGGTACAGCATAATACCGAAGCTAACGGTAAAGCCGAAGGTCCCTTTACCAATCAAAAATGCGCTGCCGGCGAGATACTGCCCCCCTTTAAGGACAGCGTCGGAGAGTTGGCTCTGTATCTGCTGGGCGCTGTCGAGGTTATGCTCGGAGAGGAAACTTCTGGCCCACCCTGGTAGATGAGCAATCAGGTTTGCCACGACGGTCGGAAACTGGGTGTCATTATGCTGAAGTTTGGTGTACACCACGTTTAGCTCGATCGCCAGCGAGGAGATGATGATCGCCAGCGGGGTAAAGACAATCAGGCAAATGATGGCGACGGTCAGCAACGATGCCAGACCGTTGCGTTCACCGAGGCGGCTGCGTATCTTGTTTTTAACCGGGTTGAAAATAACTGACAGGATCGCGGCCCATAAGATAGCCGAGTAATAGGGTGAAAGAACATCAAAAAAGGCGAGGCTAACCACAAGCAAAATCAGGATAAAAAATCCTTTCGTAAGCCCATTTACTCTCATAGTAATCATCCAGATGGCAGGCAAGTACGAGGAATAATAGAAGTTATTCCTCGATTTACAATCGGTAAAGTCGCCATTTCTTCGACACCAGACAGGAGACGGCGGGTCTGCGGGCATCATCGGTATCAGGACAGGGCACCGGTAGTGAATATCTGGGCGATAGTTATCTGGCCAACAGGATGAAAAGTTTGAAAACTCAAAAAGGCAGGAAGTGACTTGTCTGTCGTGCGTGAGTAACGCAGAGTACAGATAAAGAAAAAGGGCTAACCTTTCGATTAACCCTTTGACTTATCTGAGAATTTGGTCGGCACGAGAGGATTTGAACCTCCGACCCCCGACACCCCATGACGGTGCGCTACCAGGCTGCGCTACGTGCCGACTTGATTTCTAACAGATTTACACTGTTATGTTGGAGCTATCCTAGTGTGCTTGTGCTTGCCCGTCAACATACAACAAGCGGCTAAGTGTCTGACTGCTCATCTAATGAGCTATCAAGTCATATGATTACATTCAATAAGTTATGTAGATGTGGTTGCAGCAGTCCCTAGGAGTTAGAAATAGGTGGTGCAAGTAAGGCAGCAAGTGGGCTAGGAGTTGAAAATAGGTTACGCAAGTAGCACAGCTCCTGCCTGCCTGCGTCTGCGACGTCCCCCATCGGGGTAGCTGACAAGAGCTAGCAGGAAGCTTGTAGGTACTATTTATTGCGATTATTTATATGGCTGGCGTCCTATCTGCATACTCAGGGAATAGATAAGCTAGGTGAGTAGTAATGCAAGCAAGTAGAAACTCGGGCGCTCTGCTGGTTGGTTAGTAGCAATGATGTTAAGTAGCACGAAGCTGTCTTTCCTATGTTTAGGTATGATGATGGCTTGTAGTTTATAGGTATGCTTTAGCGCTACATGTTAATACTGTCTGTTCTGTGTAGCGTTTAAGCTTATTGACAACCCTAATGCTACATCTTATTATCCTACATTCAAACGCTACACTTACGTTTATGGGATGATAGACAATGACTACCCGTGTATACGCTTACCTTCGAGCTTCTACCAAAGAACAAGATGCTAATCGTGCTTCTGAGGCTGTTTACGCTTTCGCCGCTGATAAAGGCTTAAAGGTCTCTACTGCGTTTATAGAGAATGAAAGCGGGGCAAGCCTCAAACGTCCTGAGTTGTTCCGTCTTCTGGAAGTTGCTCAAGAGGGTGATATTCTGCTGGTGGAGCAGGTAGACCGCTTAAGCCGCTTAAACTCTGAGGACTGGCAGAAGCTCAGAGGAACAATACAAGCTAAGGGGATACGTGTTGTTGCCTTAGATTTGCCTACATCACATATGCTTATTCAGACAGGTGATGAGTTCACCAGCCGCATGTTGGATGCAGTCAACGGCATGATGTTAGATATGCTGGCTGCTATAGCTCGCAAGGATTATGAGGATAGAAAGCGCCGTCAGGCTGAGGGCATTAAAGCAGCTAAAGAGTCAGGCGCTTACAAGGGGCGTCAGGTTAATCATAAGCTCCACGAGCAGGTGAAAGCCCTGTATGCAGCAGGTAAGAACAAGAGTGAGATTCATAGGCTCACAGGAGCTGCCAGAACTACTATTAACACAATCCTATCAGCCCCTTCAGACTGATTTACAGCATCTTCAAGTTACCTGCCTAAGTTGCGGGATTATGGGAGTCTTTATTGACTCCCATTATTTTTCAATCGTTCGCACTCGAACAATTGATGTGCTGGTAGGGAATCAGATTGCTGAGGGCTAACAGGAGCTATTCTTAGCGGTTCACACTTAAAGCCAGTGCAACACACAGATAGTTCTAACTAAAGCCGCTCGTGGCTGATTTAGCGCCTAATTTCTCACAGCAACTCGGTTACCCAGATAATTTATTTTGCTTGAAACAGGTGGCTATATATCTATTCACTATAGTGATTATTTAGTCAAGATAAATGAATATGCATTCATATGTATCTGTCTGTTTTCCTTACCGCTTTTAAAGGCTTACGAGTGCTCAAGCGGATAATTCTCTGCTCCTGTAGCTGTGTATGGCTGACTTTGTTCTATCCGGTGCAATGGTATCTCTCAGTAATATGATGTGACTGACGGGCTTTTACAGGCGCTCCTGTTTGATTTCTGCAATGGTAAGCCTCACCAGTTTTCCTAGATTTCGCGTAGCAGCACCATTATTGCTCAATAAAGTTACGTAATAAGAGAAGGTAATCATATCTAATCTGGCTGGTTGGGTTATTCGACCAATCAGGTGAGTGTGATGGGGGCTTCCCCAGATAGCTTGTCTCCTGTAAGAGACAAATCCCTCCTTGTTGAGATTTATTCTCATTTACATAAATTAAAATAAATCATATAAATCAATGAATTACTTTGCTGTTGAGTTAAGTTACACAATAGAAGCAATCTCAATAAGCTTTAGTAAGTACAGTAGCTTTAGTAAGTACAGTAGCTACTAGCAATCTTAAGAAGCTCTATATAGCTCTCTCTCTCTTTTCTCTTTAAGAGAGAAAAGGGAAATATATCTGGTAGTAATAAAGACTCCATTATTTAAAACCCCTGTAAGCAATTAAGTTACACAATAGATATACATAAACAAAACGGAGGTTTCAGATGATTAAAAAGGCTTTAATTCCTGGGTTTGCTGGGAGATACATGGTAAGTGAGGATGGAAAGGTATATGACCTTAAGCGTAATAAAGTATTAAAAACTCATTACAATATCCGAAAAACTTTATCAGTAAAACTAAGTAGGCCAGAAGGTGGTCAAACTACCAAAACACTAACAGGGCTTATTGGCGCTGCTTTTGTTGATAATCCTAAGGGTTATAAATTTACTAAGCTTAAGTGCGCATCACTTGGTTACCATGCAGATAATATTGTATTCGTTGTAAATCAAGATTCCCCAGTATCTATGAATGCGTAAATTTTCAGGTTGTACCCATCCTCTAAAAGCAAAAGGTGAGTTAAACCTAAATAACATTAGGCAGCTTGCAGAGGGTAATGATAACGATGATTACGCATCTTCGATACTTACAGATAGTTTAGATGAGTATAAGACATTCGAAGTCACACGAGACGATACAGATTAACTAGACGGCATCGCCAATGCCATAACTCAACCGCTTTATATCAGCGTCTTCCAGTTCCTTGTTACCGCCAGTGTATGGCAGGTTGAGGGTAATAATGGAGGGCGGCTGGTAAGGCGCTAATATAAGGTATAAATACACTATGACTACAAAGAGCAACACTACTGTTATTACAAGCAGCATGATTAAACTTCTTGTTTCAACTAACCGGAAACAATTAGTTGAGGGCAATCTTAAGGATGTAGACAGTTATACAGCAGCAGCAAGCATGCTTCCTCTGGAGGTGTGGGCTTATGAAGACGATTCTTTTAATAAGCTACGTAATGAAGTAGACCTGATTCAAAAGATAGGAAAGAGTAGTTACGACAAAGATTTCCTCCCATCACTGAAGGGGTACACCTGCTTTGCTCAATATATTATAGATTGCTGGAATACGCTATCTTCTATGAAAGGTTACAACAAAGCTAAAGTTTTGTCTGATGTAGTGGATAATAATATCATTTGGCTTATGGTTCGGTATTGTGAGTTGCCTAAGTTAGTTGAGGCAATAGCTTCTCATAAATTCCGGGATACAACAGATATTCAAAAGTTGAATGAGCTTGTATTACCATCATCTGAAAGACGACTAAAGGTTATTACAGCTTTGAGAGAAGCTAAAGGCTATCGTGATTTAATTAAAGTTACTCATGCGCTTGTGTTATCTGATGAAGAGCTATCAACCAACTTTGAGCAACTAACCAAAATTGATTTATCTATTCCGTATATGGCTACATGGTCTGCATGGTTATATGATGAAGAAGGTAATCGAGTACGTAAATTGCAGGATTATAGCCAGCCTTTAACCTCTTATAATGTGCTCAATCTCATTGATTCATCGCCTAATGATGCAGTACGTTCAGCTATTCATGTAATGAACATGCAATCACTAACGAAACTCACAAATCATAAGATGATGGAATCAGATATTAAATTACAGCAGCAACTCAAAAGTGATGAAGCTAAAGCATCTATTGAAGAGAGTGAGCGTAAGGCTGTTATCACTAAGAAAGTCGGTGATGGTGTTGCAACTTATGATGAACTTCAAGAATATTTATCATGGTGATTAATAAGCTGAAAACTCAAGAGGTGCAGGATTACTGCATCTCTCACTTTAAATTAGCACCAGAGTTGCCAAGCGGCCTACGTTGGATTAAAGCACCTTCAGTGAGTCACCAGCGCCTAATTGGTAACATGGCAGGAACCAGAACAGCTAAGGGTTATTACCGTGTAAGCGTATTAGGTAAGCGCTTTATGGCACATCAGATAGTTTATGCCCTAGTGCATGGTTTTAAGCTGGTGGCTGACGTCAGGAAAGATAAGGCGTTAAGCTTTGATCATATAGATAGGGTGAAACATAACAATCACCCTTTTAATATCAGAATTGCTGACTGGAGCACACAGAACAGGAACAGGGCTACCCAAGCTTAAGGGCTAAGGTAGTAGGGGATAGGTGGGTATAACGCTGTAGCATTCTCATATCTTTATGCCCGCTAATCGCTGCTACCTCTATTGCCTGTAGGCCAATTTCAAAGAAGCGAGTGCAAGCATAGTGCCGCATAGAATGGAAAACCCAGTCAAAGCCACCGATGCTATCAGCTGCTTCTCTGAATGTGCGAGAAACTCTGTAAGGAGATAGCTGGAACAATCTGGCCGTAACCCCGCCCCTGCATCTGGACAGTGCCTCTGCAAGTAGCTGACATGCCTTTGTGCTCAAGGGAATGACCCTTGATGAGCCATTCTTTGATTCATTAATTCTCAGACATCTACCAGAAAGGTTTACATCCTTTACCATAAGTCTAAGGATTTCGCCTCTTCTCATTCCTGTTTCAGCTGCAAGGGCTGCTACTGGCCTTGTGTCTTCTGGCATGATTGATAGTAGCTTTTCAAGTTGCTGTCGGTCAGGGATGGCCTCTCTAGGTTTACCATTAGCGGGAAGCCTTACATGGCTGAATAAGTCAGGTAGTGACATTTGCTTATCTTTTCGCAAGAAGTTAATCACCCGTTGTAAATAAGCTAGGTCAGCTCGGGCTGTTCCTTCTGAAACTAGTGATAGGCGTTTATCTTTATAAGCCTGAATCATCGAAGGTGATAGGTCTGCTAGATGTACAACCCCTAGGGCTTTTCTTAGAGCCTCTGCTCTGTATCTATCAGAGGTCATGTAAGACTTAAGAAATTGACCCTTTTCATTAACATATAAATCTATGGCATCAGATAGGGTTTGCTTCATCCAGTCATTGTCTGAGCCAATAAGTTCTATGTCTTGTAGGCGTTGCTCTGCGCTGATAGCCCAAGTAAGAGCATCTCTTCTTTTAGCAAATGTTTTGTATTGAGTAGGGTAGCCTTGTTTTCTGACTATCGCTTGATACTTACCGGAAGGGAGTTTTCTTAAAGTTGGCATTAGTTATGCTCCTAAAGTGGTGTGCTTAGGGACATAACAGTGCGGATACTTGATATTACTATGATAGAAATGTTACGACGACTTCATAGGGTTAAAACCCCATGACGGTGCGCTACCAGGCTGCGCTACGTGCCGACGCGATATCTACAGATTGATGCTATAAAGCAGGAGCTATCCTAGTGTGCTTATGCTTGCCAGTCAACAGCATACGGCCAGTCGGTGGTTTAATTGCTTATCTAATGAGCTATTTGCGATGGCAACGCAATCGTCGGTTCACCTACGTTTTGGCTGCAGGTTCTCCGGGCTTCTGGTGGTGGGCATACCGCGGTTTTTACCGCCTGTACCCAGGAGATATCTGAAATAATTATCGTCAAAAATAAAGTGTTCTTGTGAGCTAGTCCGTGATGATGTTTACCATCTGGTTTTCTTTCTTATCTTGGTCATTATCAGGTAGAAATCGATTACTTTCGCGTGTTTTTTATTAATTCATCTTTATATTTACGTTTCTTTACAGTGTTAATTATCATATTGATGTCAATTAAAGCCCTGTTAACAGAGGCCATTTTGCGGTCGTGAGTTGATGCATGATAAAAATATAATTATTTGATATATAACTATATATTTACAATTCATGCCTTTTCTCTGCTCATTAATACGGATGAAATAGTTTCGCCAGAATGACCATTTCTTAAGGCTGATTATGTCAAGAAAGGTCAGCGGGGTTTACAAATGCCGGTGCTGTCAGCATGATTCAATGAGTCGGGCGGGTGTAGTACAAAAACCAACCGAAAAGCAGGTAGCACAAGTACAGGCACATCAGCTTTCCCATGATTTGATCGTCAGTTTGTCTGCCAGCCCGGGTTTACGTCATCGCGTTCTGCAGGGCCAGAGAGACACATTGAGCGTCAGTATCAATGGCTGTTCGAGGTTACAAACATGTTTATTCCAGTGTGGGGTATGTATACCGTTAGCATGCTTATATTTTTAATGTTTTGTGGTTTATATCATGGAGGTAAAAAGGAAGTTATTTTAAAGGCGAAGTATCACCATGCCGAACGAACGTTTTCCGATATCGCTCTGAATTTGTTTTCACTGGAACACGATCTTGAAAGGTATGTTGCCACAATCAAAAACTATGATCGTGAGTTACATAAATATGTTTCACAAGTTGATTGTATGTGGCGCGCCTCATCTTATGAGGAACTGAAAGAAAACTTCGATGCCCAGCTGAAAAAACAGTGGGAATCATTACACCGTAGTCTGCAGTATACGCATCAAATCGCTGAGAAAAACTCATAGTCGTGCTGCCAGAGCATATATTTAACGGTGCGAAGGTGCCTGAAACATTCTGTTTTTAGCCACTCACACGCAATTGCACCGGGTCATACACCATTACATGCGGCAGTGTCGCGATAATAACGATAATTTTTAAATGAAACGCAAAGGGTAAATGTCATGAAAAAGAAAATTCATTTGGTCCTCGCGACGGCGGTGCTGGCGACGGCTTTCCAGGCGTCGGCGATCTCTGAGCATTACCGCCAGCAGTTGGAGCGTAGCGGATGCACGCAAGTGAGCGACGGTAATGGCTGCGACATCCATAAGAGCAAAGCCGAGAACGCCAGCGCGAGCCATCACCCGACTGATGCCGTAAACAGTCGCTCGCTTAAACAGACCTTACCGGGTAAGTCGGTGGCACAGGCGACCCGGATGCTTAAAAGCGCCGGCTGGCGTCCGTCCGATGAAAATGCGTTAACGTTCTGGAACGAATCGCAACAGAAAACGCTGCGTATGAACGTGGATCCTAAAACCGATACCGTTACGGCCATCAGCGTGAAGTAACCAACGGTATCGCGGCATATTACGTTTCGCTATCACTGTGATTTATCGCCACACGATAATGCGATGTTGAATAATCATCCTGGATAACGGCCATGATTCTTATCCGTTTGCTAGCAGGCAGGAGTCAATGTACTGGCTGATTATCTGGTGATGAGGGAGTCACGCTTATTATTACTTTTTGGCTATATGGCTGCATCGCTATTATTTTCTATGCGGGTTGGTTATCCCACGCGCTGTTCAGGAAGTATTCTTTTTATATTGCTGGCAAGCGGCGGCGAACATCTTGCAAAGATAAGAATAGCCATCGGGGGAGGGCGTAGGCTCACCTTTTGCTTTTTGGCGAGGTGCGGAAAACGCTGAGGACTATTTTGGCGGTTATTTATTTCCCTTCCCCGGCGGGATAATCACCGGGGAAGGGGCGGTTAATACGCAATGCTTACTCAGTTAGCGATGAAGCGTTTTTCATCGGTGAGTATCTGCAGCAGCAGGCTGAGCTGCGGCTTACGGTTGTCAATCTTCTTACCGTCGCTGTTCCAGGTGCTGTAGGTACCGTTGTGGTTCAATACTACGGTGACGTCGTTCGAGGTGACGGCCAGCGTCTCGCTGTTGGCGGCCGTGACCCAGGCACGACGACGTGCCGGGCTAAAGAGGTCTTCGCCCTGTGAGTACTCATTGGCCGGCGTGGAGACGTGCAGCAGGCGCTGCATCAGCGTCGTCATCACATCTTTGTTGTCGGTCAGCGTCGCAATGCTCTGCGCCGGAATGCCCGGCCAATGGATCACCAGCGGTACCTGCAACTGTTCCCGCGACCAGTCAAACTGACCGTGCTGTGGGTTCAGCGGCATACCGTGGCCAGCGGTGATGATCACCACCGTATCGTCCAGTTTTCCACTCTCGCGCAGGGTGCTTAACACCCGGCCAATCTGGCTATCGACATCGCCGGCGGCACGGCTGTAGCGACGCACAAAGTTTTGCTGCTGGCTATTTTCAAGGGTAGTGCCATTCAGCGAAATCCATGAGAACCAGCGATTCTCATCCTGGGCATAGCGGTTCAGCCAGCCAATCCACTGATTTGCCGTCTGCTCATCACTTTGGGCTTTAGCGACCGGCAGGGAGAAATCAGACAGCAGTGCCTGGCGGTAAAGCGGGCTGCTGAAGCCATCAGAGGAGAACAATCCAAGCTGATAACCTTGTTGGTTAAGGGCGGTAATCAACGCCGCCGGGATGCGGGCCGACAGTACGCCATCCATATAGCCCGGCGAGATCCCATAGAACAGACCAAAAATGCCGTTATCGGTGGTATTGCCGGAGCTCATATGCTGCGTGAAGTTGACGCTCTCTTTGGCGAAACTGGCCAGTTCCGGCATGTTTTTCTCATACCGTGAGTAGTTGAGGTTATCGACGGTAATCAACAGAACGTTATAGCCGGCGCCGAGGTCGCGATAGCGCAGGCTGCTCAGCGGGTATTCGACGGAAACCGCTTCCGGCGCCCCTTGCTCGACCAGACGCCGCTGGTAATCCTGGGCATCAAGCAGACCGTGTTTCTCAAGGAAACGACGGGCCGTCATCGGATAGGAGAGCGGCAGGTTGGCCCGTTGCATGGTGATCGGGCGGTAGAAGTTAGCATCCGCCCAGATATAAATCAGGTGGCTGCTGATAAATGAAATAAAGAACAGCCAGGCGACAGGCCGGGCATAGCGACGGCGGCGCGTCAGGCTGCGTAGCTTCTGCCAGCTCCAGGTCGCAAACAGCATCTCCAGCAAGAAGATAATGGGCACGCTGATAAACATCAGCTGCCAGTCGCGCGCCATCTCATTCTGGTCGGGGTTAATGACCAGTTCCCAGACAATAGGGTTAAGATGCAGGTGGAAACGGGTGAAGACTTCGCTGTCGATCAGCAACAGCGTCATACCGATGGTCGCCAGAATGGCCGACAGGAAGCGCATTAATCGCTGAGAGACGACGATAAAGGTCAGCGGGAAGAGAATCAGTACATAGCTGGTGAAAACCAGAAAACTGAAGTGACCAACGAGACTGACGTAGGAGAAAATACGTCCACCCAGCGTCGTTGGCCAGTCGGCGACAAAAAGATAGCGGCTGCCGAGCACCATGGCCAACAACATGTTGAACAGGGCGAACCAGTGCCCCCAGCTGACCATCTGGGAGATTTTTTCTCGGTAGGGCTGACGGTGAGTCACCATATCAGTTGTTGGTTATCCTTAGTGCGCCGGGTCGTCGTTAATTGAAGACTGCAGAGCCTGGGCAAATGAGCGGGCGATAGCCTGACGTTGCGCTGGCGCGACGCTACTATTGATCAGGTTGGTCACCATATTACCTAGCACCATCAGTGAAAGGTCAACGGGGGCTTTATGTGTTTCCAGCACATTGGTCAGCTCACTGAGCAGCTGTTCAACGTGTTCATCACTATAGCGGGATAATTGCGGCATAAATTCGAAATCTGTTTGTTCGTGAAAGGGCAACATATTACCGTAGCAGCAGCTTTTTTTCCGCATTTTTTCGCCACGGCGCAAAAGGGCGCAGGATCGCGTGTCTCTGGCTGTCGAAGAGTCACGCGGCGGTTGCGTCGCCGTCCCGGCGGTGGTTGAATACCGGCCGGTCTAAAAGGAGAGTTTAACATGAGTCTGGATATCGACCAGATTGCCCTGCATCAGTTAATCAAGCGTGATGAACAAAACCTCGAGCTGGTGCTGCGTGATTCATTGCTGGAGCCCAATGCGACGGTCGTGGAAATGATGGCCGAGCTGCACCGCGTCTACAGCGCTAAAAATAAGGCCTATGGCCTGTTTAACGAAGAGAGTGAACTGGCGCAAGCCCTTCGCCTGCAGCGTCAGGGTGAAGAAGCGTTTCTGCCGTTCAGCCGTGCGGCAACCGGTCGTCTGCGTGACGAGCTGGCGAAATATCCCTTCGCAGAAGGCGGTATCGTGCTGTTCTGTCAGTACCGTTATCTGGCGGTAGAGTATCTGCTGGTGGCGGTGCTGAATAACTTAAGCAGCATGCGCGTCAACGAAGATCTGGATATCAGCTCCACCCATTATCTGGACATTAACCATGCCGATATCGTGGCGCGTATCGATTTAACCGAATGGGAAACCAATCCGGAATCGACCCGCTACCTGACCTTCCTGAAGGGCCGGGTCGGGCGCAAAGTGGCCGATTTCTTTATGGATTTCCTCGGTGCCAGCGAGGGGCTTAATGCCAAGGCGCAGAACCGCGGGCTGCTGCAGGCGATTGATGATTTTGCCTCCGATGCGCAGCTCGACAAGTCCGAGCGGCAGAACGTGCGCCAGCAGGTCTACACCTACTGCAACGAACAGTTGCAGGCGGGTGAAGAGATTGAGCTGGAGTCTTTATCGAAAGAGCTTGCCGGCGTCAGCGAGAAAACCTTCCAGGAATTTACCGCGGAACAAGGGTATGAGCTGGAAGAGAGCTTCCCGGCGGATCGCAGCACGCTGCGCCAGTTAACCAAGTTTGCCGGCAGCGGCGGCGGGTTAACGATCAACTTCGATGCCATGCTGCTGGGCGAGCGGGTGTTCTGGGATCCGGCAACGGACACCCTGACCATCAAAGGCACGCCGCCAAACCTGCGCGATCAGCTGCAGCGCCGGACCTCCGGCGGTAACTGACCGTAACCAGCCCCGGCCAGCGGCCGGGGTTGCTCACCTGCTTATGCTCTTCCTATTCCGTGCTTGTATGGATCGTGGCGATCCCGTGCTCGGTGAGCTGCGTCTGTAATACCTCATCTAGCGGGCTGTCGACAATCAGCGTACTTGCCAGGGTCAACTCGCCAATCGCGAAGGCGGATGCCGAATTGAGCTTTTCCTGTGACGCCATCACGATAGTCTCCGCCGCCCGTGCCGCCAGCGCTCGCTTGATGCCGGCCTCTTCATAATCGCCGGTGGTAAAGCCGGCACGGTGATGCACGCCGGTCACCCCCATGAAAAACAGATCGGCGTTTATGCGCGCGATACCTTCCAGCGCGCTGGCGCCTACGGTCACCACCGAATGTTTAAACAGTCTCCCGCCGATAAGAATGACCTCAATCAGCGGTCTGTCGACCAGCGCGACGGCAATCCCAGGGCTGTGAGTCACGATAGTGCAGGCTAAATCCGCAGGCAGATAGCTGACCATGTATCCGGTGGTGGTGCCACCATCGAGGATCACCACCTGACCCGGCTGGATCAGTGATGCCGCCTGCCGGGCAACGGCCTGCTTTGAGGCTGTTTGCACGTTTCTTCTTGTTTCAATTGGGGCGATCGCGGCGGAAACCGGCAGTGCACCACCGTGAACCCGCTGTAGCTTACCCTCAGCCGCCAGTTCGCGTAAGTCCCTGCGGATAGAGTCTTCTGAGACATTAAAACGTTGGCTTAACTCGCCGGACATCACCTGTTTCTCGGCGTTGAGGATCTGCAAAATCTGCTGTTTTCGTTGGCTGGCAAGCATGTTTTATCCTGCATGTTTGATCTTGTTTGTGCATTATTTTGCATGTTATGGTGCTGACTGTCACCTCATCAGGGAAAAAAAATGCAAAGTGAGATACCGCAGGTTCGTCATGTTCAGGAAACGCTGCTGTCCGATAACTGGTACACGCTAAAAAAATATACCTTTGAATTGCTGCGGCGGGATGGCCGTTGGCAGGAGCAAAGCCGTGAAGCTTACGATCGCGGCAATGGCGCCGTGATCCTGCTCTATAACCGGGCGAAGCAGACGGTGGTGCTGATCCGCCAGTTCCGCTTTCCGGTGTGGATTAACGGCCACGATGGCTTGCTGATCGAGGCGGCCGCCGGGCTGCTGGATAATGCCTCACCAGAAGAGCGTATTATCGCCGAAGCGCAAGAGGAGACCGGTTTTCGCGTCACGCGGATCGAGCCGGTGTTTACCGCCTACATGAGCCCGGGCTCGGTCACCGAGAAGCTCTTTTTTTTCATTGCCGAATACACGGCAGACGATCGCTGCGGCGAAGGAGGAGGGTTGGCGGCGGAAGGGGAAGATATCGAAGTGCTGGAATGGCCGTTAGACCAGGCGTTACAGGCGATCCGCGATGGCATTATCGTGGATGCGAAAACCATCATGCTGCTGCAACATCTGGCGCTGAATGCCGGAACATTGCTGGCAGTGGAGCAGGGTAATACGTGATAAAACAAAACGCCCCGGACCTTGCGGACCGGGGCGTTTGCCACTCAACTTAATTGTCGGCGATTAAGCGCGAACGAAGTCGATGTGAGTCAGTTTCGGCTTGAACGGGTGACGCTGAACAGCCTGAACTTTTACTTTTTCTTCTTTGCCATCGATAACGATGGTCAGAACTTCACCGTAGAACTCAGCTTTGCTCTGAACGTTCCACACTTTGTCCTGGTCCAGCTCGATTGCTACCGGAGTAGCTTCGCCGCCATAAATGATGGCCGGGAATTTGTTAGCTGCACGCAGGCGGCGGCTCGCACCCTTACCCTGCTCTTTACGTACTTCTGCGTCGATAGTAAACATTGATGTCTCTCTATATTTAAATCCTGCTACAGGCGACCCAGCAGCAGGCAGATGATCTGCTTTGCGAATGCAAAAGCGGGCGGCATTATATCCACCTATGGCGCTAACGGCAATGAAAACCTCAGTCGCAAAGCGGATTAGCGCAGTTCGCCGGCCCGGCGGAAACGGCCCTGATAGTCGAAGACTTTTTCCCGTACCTGCCAGTATTGCCCTTTCATGCGGGCGACCACGAAGTCCGGATGGCGCAGCAGTGGCTGCTGGGCGAGAATATCGGCAGGCGTTATCCAGCGCAGCGGAATACCCGGCGTGCGGGTATGCGGGCGGATAAACAACTGCTCAAACGCGGTTCGCTGGGCGGGGGTTTGCAGGCGGAAGCGTTCGCTGACGTCGGCACCGTCTTCATCGTAATAGGTGATTTTCAGCCACGGACCTTTGTCGTCGGCGCCGTGCTGCAGGTCCATACCGCTACAGCGTAAGACCAGCGCGTCTTTAAGCTTCAGCGCCGCCTTCAGCATATCGTCGGGATCAACCAGGATCGTGTCGCACTCGCGGCAGCGGCGGGCGGCAATGTCATTCTCCGCATTACATTGCGGGCAGTTTTTAAAGCGAAAGCGAAAATCACACTGCTCACGATGGCCTTCATCATCGTCAAACCAACCCTGGCAGCGACGGCCAAAATGTTCGATCAGCGTACCGTCGGCGGCGGTTTTTCCCCAGAAAGTATTGGCGAAACCGCAGGCCGGACAGAAGACCTGCACCGGAACGTTATCGCTTTTGCCTTTTGGCGTGCCGACTTCCGGTGCGTAGAGGTCATGGGGGTTTCCGGCATAATCGAGGATGAGACAGTCGGTTTTACCCGGAGCCAGGCGCAGCCCACGGCCAACAATCTGCTGATACAGGCTCACCGATTCGGTAGGGCGCAGAATGGCGATCAGATCGACATGCGGTGCATCAAACCCGGTGGTGAGGACCGCCACGTTGACCAGATAGCGGTACTCCTGCGCCTTAAACGCCTCGATAATGCGATCGCGCTGCGGGCCCGGCGTCTCACCGGTAATCAGCTCCGCTTCACCAGCGGGCAGCAGGCCGGTAATTTCCCGCGCATGTTCGACGGTGGAGGCGAAAATCATCACCCCTTTACGCGTTTGGGCAAACTCCACGATCTGGCTGATAATGTGCGGCGTAATGCGCTGCTGTTTTTTTAGCTCGAGGTTGAGGTCTGCTTCACTAAACAGACCGTTACTCTGCGGCAGCAGGCGGCTGAAATCATACTGCACCACCGGCATATCCAGGCGTTCCGGGGGCGTCAAAAAACCGTGCTTAATCATGTAACGCAACGGTAGCTCGTAGATACAGTCGCGAAACAGCGCCTTTTCGTCACCGCGCACCATGCCATGATAATGAAACTGGTAGATCCAGCCTTTGCCGAGCCGGAACGGCGTGGCGGTCAGCCCGAGCAGGCGTAGCTGCGGGTTAACCTGCTGCAAATGGCTGATAATTTGCTGGTACTGGCTGTCGTCGTCATCGCTGATGCGGTGGCATTCATCGACAATCAGCAGAGAAAATTCACTCTGAAAGCTATCGAGGTTGCGGGCCACCGATTGCACGCTGCCGAAGACCACTTTGCCGTGACTCTCTTTACGTTTCAGGCCGGCAGCAAAAATATCCGCCTCCAGCCCGAGGGCACAGTATTTGGCGTGGTTTTGCGCCACCAGCTCTTTGACGTGCGCCAGCACCAGCACGCGACCCCGCGCCAGGCGCGCCAGTTCGGCGATAACCAGGCTTTTGCCGGCGCCGGTTGGCAGGACGATGGCGGCAGGTTCATGGTGGCGACGAAACCAGGCTAGCGTGGCGTCGACCGCCTCTTTTTGATAGGGGCGTAGTGTAAAAGTCATGGTGTTTCGGGCGTTAATCAATTGGCAAAGAGGAGTCGCCGACAGTATGCCACGAATTTTTTCCCTTGAGTGGCGTTAAGAGCCCGTTATACTAGCCAGTGAATTTCTTCTTTTTCGGGCGTTTGCCCGCTCCAGCATTATTACAGGCTAAAAAAATCTCATGCGACTTGATAAGTTTATCGCTCAGCAACTTGGCGTCAGTCGGGCTATTGCCGGGCGTGAAATCCGCAGCAGCCGCGTTCTTGTGGATGGCGAGATCGTCAAAGATGCGTCGTTCAAGCTCCTGCCGGAGCACGACGTGGAATTTGACGGTAACACCCTGACTCAGCAGAACGGCCCGCGCTACTTTATGCTCAACAAGCCGCAGGGATACGTCTGCTCCACGGATGACCCCGATCATCCTACGGTCCTCTATTTCCTCGATGTTCCGGTGGCGTACAAGCTGCATGCCGCCGGTCGGCTGGATATCGATACTACCGGGCTGGTGCTGATGACCGACGACGGGCAGTGGTCCCATCGCATTACTTCTCCGCGTCACCACTGTGAGAAAACCTATCTGGTGCAGCTGGAAAACCCGGTGGATGACCAGACGGCGGAGCAGTTTGCCCACGGCGTTCAGCTGCACAATGAAAAAAGCCTGACCAAGCCGGCGGTCCTGGAAGTGCTGACGCCAACGGAAGTCCGCCTGACGATCAGCGAAGGACGCTATCATCAGGTGAAAAGAATGTTCGCGGCGGTCGGTAATCGCGTGATCGGTCTGCACCGTGAACGTATCGGTGACATTATGCTGGATGAGGATCTGGAACCTGGCGAATACCGCCCGTTGACGGAAGCCGAGATCGCCAGCGTTGGCCTCCCACAAACACGGAGTAAAGCGTGACGGCAAAGCAGAATTCTTCACTGGGGATTGTGTTTATTCTTGGCCTGCTGGCCATGTTGATGCCACTGTCGATCGATATGTATCTCCCGGCGCTGCCGGTGATATCAGCACAGTTTAACGTGCCGGACGGCAGTGCGCAGATGACGCTCAGTACCTATATTCTGGGCTTCGCGCTAGGCCAGCTACTGTACGGTCCGATGGCAGACAGCATCGGTCGTAAGCCGGTGATCCTCGGGGGAACGCTGATTTTTGCCGCGGCGGCGGTGGCCTGTGCGCTATCACAGACCATCGAAATGTTGATTACCATGCGCTTTTTCCACGGCCTGGCGGCCGCGGCGGCGAGCGTGGTGATCAACGCCCTGATGCGTGACATCTACCCGAAAGAAGAGTTTTCGCGAATGATGTCATTCGTCATGCTGGTGACGACGATTGCTCCGCTGGTGGCGCCGATGGTGGGCGGTGCCGTGCTGGTGTGGTTCAGCTGGCATGCTATTTTCTGGATCCTCGCCGTGGCGGCGCTGCTGGCCTCTGCGATGATTGCTTTTTTCATCAGCGAAACGCTGCCGGTCGAACGGCGACAAAAGTTTCGTCTACGCACCACGCTGGGTAATTTCGCCACCTTGTTCCGTCATAAACGGGTGTTGAGCTATATGCTGGCGAGCGGCTTCAGTTTTGCCGGGATGTTCTCGTTCCTCAGCGCCGGTCCGTTTGTGTACATCAATATTAACCACGTTTCGCCGCAGCACTTTGGTTACTATTTTGCGCTGAATATCGTCTTCCTGTTCATCATGACCATCATTAACAGCCGCTTTGTCCGGCGGGTCGGGGCGGTGAATATGTTCCGGGCCGGGCTGTGGATCCAGTTTTTGATGGCTGTCTGGATGGTGGTCTGCGCGCTGCTCGGGGTTGGCTTCTGGGCGCTGGTGCTGGGCGTTGCGGCGTTTGTCGGCTGCGTATCGATGGTTTCATCTAACGCCATGGCGGTGATTCTCGATGAGTTTCCGCATATGGCGGGTACCGCCTCTTCGCTGGCCGGGACCTTCCGTTTTGGTATCGGGGCAATTATGGGGGCGCTGCTGTCGATGGCGACCTTTACCACCGCCTGGCCAATGCTCATTTCCATCGCGTTTTGCGCCAGCTGCTCCATCCTGTTCTATCTCTACGCCAGCCGGCGGCGAAAAACTGCTCATTAGTATTTCTTAACATTCCTTCCAGAAGGGGCGATTTCCGCCCCTTTTTTGATGCACATCAATCACGATGAGCTTCATTCTTCTGTAATTTGTTTCTTTTATGTAAAATCAATTAGTGTAAAAAGTCGCATTGTTGCGATAAAAAAGTTGTTTTAGATCACAGAAACGGGTACATATAGCCCCGATCTGTTTCCGCAGCGAAACTATAAAGTTCTGGATTATAAGTCGTTAGCCCTGGCGTGATGCAGGTGTAAACGTTTTCCATGCGGATGCAGGACTATTTGTCAACAATGTGTTAAGATTGATGTAAATTTATTGTGAAGCATTTTGCTTCCGGGGAAACTAAGTGAATACACAGCAACTCTCTATCGTACACCGTCTGCCGCAGAGCTATCGTTGGCTCGCCGGTTTTGCGGGTTCAAGAGTTGAACCGATTCCGCAAAACGGCGCGCAGAGCGAAAACAGCCTCGTCGCGTTGAAGCTGCTGAGCCCGGATGGCGAGAAGGCATGGCCGGTTATGCATAAGCTCAGCCAGGCGCTCAGTGATATCGAAGTCGATTGTTCCATCGTAGAGTGTGAAGGTGAGCCGTGCCTGTTTGTGAATCTGCAGGACGAGTTTGCGGCAACCTGTCGACTGAAAAATTTCGGCGTGGCGATCGCTGAACCTTTCTCTGGTAACAACCCATTCTGACCGTCAGCTCAGCGCCAGAAGCTGGCGGGTATATGCCTGCTGCGGAGCAGTAAACACGCGTTCGCACTCTCCTTGCTCGACAACCTCCCCATGCTTGAGCACCATCACCTGATGACATAACGTCCGCACGACGCGCAAATCGTGGCTGATAAAAATATAGGCCAGCCGGTGCTTTTGCTGTAATGCTTTCAGCAAGGCCAGAATTTGCGCTTGTACGGTCTTGTCCAGTGATGAGGTCGGTTCATCCAGCACGATAAGCTGGGGTTTCACAATCAACGCCCGGGCAATAGCAATACGCTGACGCTGGCCGCCGGAAAACTCGGCGGGGTAGCGAAAACGCGTGAGTGGATCGAGCCCGACCTCCTGCATCGCCTGTACCACCGCCTGCTCACGCGCGCTGGCGCTTAACGTTGGCTGGTGGACGCGCAGCCCTTCCTCAATAATCTGTAATATGTTCAACCGGGGATTCAGCGATGAGTTAGGGTCCTGGAAGACGATCTGCATTCGCCGACGTAACGGCAGCATCTGCCGCCGACTGCGCCCCTGTAAGGTCTCACCCGCGAAAACAATACTTCCTTCGGAGGCTATCAGACGCAGCAGCGCCAGACCGGTGGTGCTTTTCCCTGAGCCGGATTCGCCTACCAGTCCGAGCGTCTCTCCGGCCCGCAGCTGGAAGTTGAGTGCGTTGACTACCCGGTTATGATCGACCACCCGGCGCAGGAGCCCTTTGCGCACCGGGAAGGCGACGCTCAGATCGTTGGCCTGAAGCAGAAGCGGCGCGTCGGCGGACAGCGGTACCGGACGACCGGAAGGTTCGCTGTCCAGCAGACGCTGGGTATACGGATGCGCAGGGGCCGCAAACAGGGTACGGCAGTGGTTCTGTTCGACACAGCGTCCGTGCTGCATCACCGCGACGCGGTCAGCCAGCTGACGGACAATGCTTAAGTTATGGGTAATAAACAGCAGTCCCATATTGAGTTCGTTTTTCAGCTCACGCAGCAGCTGCAGAATTTGCGCCTGCACCGACACGTCCAGCGCGGTGGTTGGCTCGTCGGCAATCAACAGCTCCGGGCGGGTAAGCAGCGCCATGGCAATCATCACCCGCTGGCGTTCGCCGCCGGAAAGCTGATGCGGGTAGTCGGCCAGCCGACGCAGAGGCTGGCGGATCCCCACTCGCTCGAGACAACTGAGGATCTCTCCCCGGGCCGCTTCTTTGCGCATCCCGCGATGCAGAGACAGCACTTCATAGAGCTGTTTTTCCAGGGGGTGCAGCGGGTTGAGCGACACCATCGGCTCCTGGAAAATCATCGCAATACGGTTGCCGCGGACCTGACTCAGGGTACGTTCATCGGCGTGCAGCAGCGATTGCCCGTGAAAGCGAATGTCACCCCCAGGATAGCTGACCGGCGGAGCGGGAAGCAGACGCAGAACCGACAAGGCGGAGACGCTTTTACCGGATCCGGATTCGCCGACCAGCGCCAGGGTTTCACCGGCGGCAATCTGTAGCGAAAGGTCGCTGACGACAACGTTGGTGTGCCCTTGTTGGTGAAAGGCGATAGACAGGTGGTCGATCTCTAACAACGGCTGGGTCATGTTATACCGCCTTACCGGGATCGAAGGCGTCGCGGACGGCTTCACCAATGAAAATTAATAACGTTAGTAACACCGCCACCGACAGGAATGCGGCGATGCCCAGCCACGGCGCCTGCAGATTGTTTTTGCCTTGCAGCAGCAGTTCCCCCAGCGAAGGCGAGCCCAACGGCAGGCCGAAGCCGAGAAAATCCAGCGACGTCAGGGTGGTGATGGAGCTGCACAGGATAAACGGCAGGAAGGTCAGGGTTGCCACCAGCGCGTTGGGTAGCATATGGCGCCAGATGATATGGCGATCGCTGACCCCCAGCGCCTGGGCGGCGCGGATGTAGTCATAGTTGCGGGTACGCAGAAACTCCGCGCGCACGACGCCAACCAGCGTCATCCAGCCAAACAGCACGGTAATGGCCAGCAGCCACCAGAAACCAGGCTGTACCACGCTGGAAAGTAAAATAATCAGGAACAGGGTTGGCATCCCCGACCACACTTCAATAAATCGCTGTCCCCAGAGGTCAATCTTTCCCCCGTAGTAGCCCTGTATTGCGCCTGCCAGCACCCCCAGCACGCTGGAGAAAAAGGTCAGCATCAGGCCGAACAGCAAGGAGATCCGCGTGCCGTATAAAATCCTGGCCAGCACATCGCCGCCGTTGGCATCGGTCCCCAGCCAGTTGCGCGCGGAGGGCGGTGAAGGGAAGGGGGCGTCGGTAGCGAAGTTGATGGTGGTGGCGCCAAAATGGACCGGCGCCCAGAGGACCCAGCCGTTATCATGCAACTGGCGTTGCAGCCACGGGTCCTGATAGTCAGCGGCGGTGGCGAAAGGGCCGCCAAAGGTGGTTTCGCTGTAATTTTTGAGGGCCGGTACGTACAGGCTGCCGCGATACTGCACCAGCAGGGGGCGATCGTTGGCGATCAGTTCCGCGCAGAGGCTACAGACAAACAGCAATAAAAACAGCCACAGCGAGACGTAGCCGCGACGATGCTGGCGAAAGCGCGCCCAGCGGGCCTGATTAGCAGGGGTCAGAAAGGACATCAGCGGCCCTCAAAATCAATGCGGGGATCGACCAGCGTATAGCAGATATCGCTGACAATATTCAGCAGCAGGCCGATAAGCGTAAATATGTACAGCGTCCCGAACATCACCGGGTAATCACGGGAGACGGTCGCTTCGTAGCCCAGCAGACCCAGACCGTTGAGAGAGAACATCACCTCAATCAGCAGCGAGCCGGTAAAGAACATACTGATAAACATCGCCGGGAAGCCGGCTATCACCAGCAGCATGGCATTGCGGAACACGTGGCCCCATAGAATGCGCTTCTCACTGACCCCTTTGGCCCGGGCGGTGACGACATACTGCTTGCGGATCTCATCCAGAAAACTGTTTTTGGTCAGCATGGTCAGTGCCGCAAAACCGCCGATGACCGTTGCCAGCACCGGCAGTGTAATATGCCACAGATAATCAAGGATCTTCTGGTACCACGACAGGCTGTCGAAGTTGGCCGAAACCAGCCCGCGCAGCGGGAAGAGATCGAAATAGCTGCCGCCGGCGAAGACCACAATGAGCACAATGGCGAATAAAAACGCAGGGATGGCATAGCCAATAATCATCAGCGTGCTGCTCCAGATATCGAAGCGGCTGCCGTTATGTACCGCTTTACGGATCCCGAGCGGGATCGACACCAGATAGATAATCAGCGTGCTCCACAGGCCGAGAGTGATGGAGACCGGCAGGCTGTTTTTAATCAGCTGTAAAACCGACGCGCTGCGAAACAGGCTGTCGCCAAAATCGAAACGCAGATAATCACCGAGCATTTTCAGGTAGCGCTCGTGGAGCGGTTTATCGAAGCCGTAGCGGCGGGTAATTTCGGCAATCACCTCAGGGTCCAGGCCGCGTCCGCCGCGATAATGCCCCTCGCTGATATTGCTGACGCCAGTGCGCGCATGGCTGGCGGTCATGCCGCTTTCTCCGGCCCCCGGTAAGCCGCCGTGATTACCAAATTCGATAGCGGCAATCGCCTGATCGACCGGGCCGCCGGGGGCGATTTGCACAATAAAAAAGTTGATCGTGATGATCGCCCACAGGGTGGGGACAATCAGCAGTAACCGGCGGATCAGGTATACGCCCATCGTGATTCCTTACCGTCTGTCCGCGGGCAGTTTTGCCGCTTTGTTGTCGTCATACCACCAGCTATCAAACCCTGACGAGTAAACAGGCCGAGTCTGCGGGAACGAGAACTTATTCCAGTAGGCCGTCCTGTCCTGCGCCATATACCACATCGGCAACATGTAATAGTTCCAGGTTAGCACCCGGTCCAGCGCACGTCCCAGCGGCAGCAGCTTCTGCTTATTACCCTGCCAGCGGATGATCTGCGCAATCAGCTGGTCCACTTGCGGGCTCTGAACTCCCGGGGCGTTGTAGCTGGAGTGAATATACGATGAATCCCAGGAAATTTGCAGGTCGGTGCCGGGCCAGGGCGTCGCGCGCCAGACGTTAGGCATCATGTCGTAATCGCGGCTGCGTCGACGGTTCGTGTACTGCGAATTATCCACCTGGCGAATATCCATGGTGATGCCCAGGCGCTGGAGATTATGCCGGAACGGCAGCACCCAGCGGTCGTTGCTGCCGGAGGAGAGTAGCAGCTCGAAACGTAGGGGTTTACCGGTGAGCGCATTGACCCGCCGCTGGTTTTTCACGACCCATCCGGCCTGATTCAGCAGAGCATCCGCCTGCAGCAGGTTGGCCCGGTCAAACCCATCTCCGCTGGAACGCGGGGGGTGGTAAACGGTGGTGAAGACCTCCGGCGGTAGCGCTTTTTTCATCGGCGTCAGCAGGGCAAGCTCTTCGGCGTCGGGCATCTGACGGGCCGCGTATTCGGTATTCTGGAAGTAGCTGTCGCTGCGGCTGTAGGCGCTATAAAACAACGCTTTGTTCATCCATTCGAAATCGAAGGCGAGGGTTACCGCCTGGCGAACCCGGCGGTCGCTGAAGACCGGGCGCTGGATATTAAACGCCAGCCATTGGGTATCCTGCGCCGAGGTATTCTGGTAGGTATCTTTGACGATATAGCCCTGGGTGAAGTTGCGTCCGACGTAACGGGTGGCCCAGTTTCTGGCGACGGCCTCTTCGCGACGGTCGACGGCTCCGGCCTTAAAGGCTTCAAAGGCGACGTTGTCGTCGAGATAATAGTCATAGCGTAGCGTGTCAAAATTCCAGCGCCCGCGGTTCACCGGGAGATCGGCCGCCCAGTAGTCTTTAACCCGCGAATAGACGATGTATTGCCCCATCCGCCAGTCGGTAATGCGGTACGGGCCACTGGCCAGCGGCGGCGTAGAGAGCGGATCGCTGAGCTTATGTTGACGCCAGAACGCCTCCGGCATCACCGGAAGGGTGAGCAGGCCGAGCATGTTTTCTTTCCCAGGCTGCCCGAGCGTGATACGCACGGTGCGCGGGGCAATTGCCTCGACGGTCGTCCCCTTGTAGAACAAGCGAAACTGCGGCACCCCTTCGGTCATAAATTTGTGGAAGGTAAAGGCGACATCGCTGGCGGTGATGGGGCTGCCATCATGAAAACGGGCGCGGGGACTGAGGATGACCTCCATCCACGAGAAATCATCGGCGTAGCGGGCGCGTTCGGCAATGAGCGGGTAATAGCTGCCGGGTTCGTCATCGGAGGTGGTGAACAGCGTATCGTACAGGGATTCGGTGCGGACACCCGGGTTACCGCGTAGTGCGTAGCGGTTGAAATTGTCGAAGGTGCCGATGGCGGCATTGACGATAGCCCCGCCCTTCGGTGCCGCCGGGTTAGCGTAATCGAAGTGGCTAAAATCGTCGCGGTACTTCGGTTCACCAATGATCGAGAGCGTGCGGCTCTCTAGAATCGTGTGCGCCTGGCTGTTCAGGCTCAGCAAGGTCAGGAGTATCAGGCAGACGCGGGCAAACATAACCAGATTCTTTTCCTTTGTGAGCAGGCCGGATAGTGGCCTGCCTGCAGAGTGGCATCATAAGGGAAGGCTAGCGGTTGGCAAAATATTTTGCCGGTTCGTCATGCGCTGCCAGCAGCATTTCCAGCGAAATCGGGCGGCTGAGCCAGTAGCCCTGCAGATAGTGTACCCCCTGTTTACGTAGCCACTCGGCCTGTTCCGGCGTTTCGACACCCTCAGCCACGGTCAGGAGCTTCAGGCGTCTGCTCAGGGTCAGGACGGCATCCAGCACCGGCGAGGTGACGGTTTCGGTCCCGATAGCCTGCACAAAACCACGGTCGATTTTCAGGTAGTCAAAGTTATAACGCTCAAGATAGATCAGCGCGCTATGTCCGGTACCAAAGTCATCGATCGCAATTTCAAAGTCCTGCTCATGCAGCCAGTCAAAGATCGCCAGCGATTTGTTTTTATCGATCATCGCCCGTTCGGTAATTTCGAGCACCACATTGAAGTGGTTGGCGGGCATGGCGGCGGCAAACTGGCGGATGTCGTCCTGAAAACCATCGGCATGGAGGTGGGCAGGGGAGATATTAAGCCCAAGCTTAGTTCCTGCCGGCAGGATCGTTTTCAGCGTTGGCGCATCACGGGCGATCAATGAGAACAGATGATGGGTGAGCGGGACGATCATTTGCTGGGTTTCGGCGAGGTTAATAAATACGTCCGGAGGGATTTCGCCTCCTACCGGATGTCGCCAGCGCATCAGCACTTCGACGCCGCTGATATGCAGGGTATCGGCTTTCACCACCGGCTGGTAAACAATATAAAACTGGTTTTTGTTAATCGCTGTCTGTAGCTCTTTTCGCGGGTCGGAGCGTAGCGTAAGAATATAGTAACCAATCAGCCCCGCCAGCAGGCCGCTAACCATCCCCAGCAGGAGGGAGAACTGCATATTCTCCGACAGCCAGCTGTTGGCATAGAGATAGACCTTCAGCGGCAGACCTTTTATTTCCAGCTGACGAATGGGTTGCGTTGACATGGTCTGCGGGTCAACGAGGCGGTTGTTA
Source organism: Klebsiella sp. R390 (assembly GCF_051131745.1). NCBI lineage: Bacteria > Pseudomonadati > Pseudomonadota > Gammaproteobacteria > Enterobacterales > Enterobacteriaceae > Klebsiella > Klebsiella sp. R390. The sequence continues at coordinate 4,306,759 of NZ_CP180445.1, forward strand.
AAGGTGGTCAGGGCAAGATTATTCACGACCAGCGCAATACCGCTGAAATCATCCTGGCGGGCGGTATAGAGAAAATAGGGCAGCAGGTTGGTATTGACGGAGACGAATACGCCATCATTTCCGCCGTGTGGGCTACGTATCCACAGAGCCAGCGCGGCACTTTTCGGCATCATGGGCGTCCCGGGCAGGAGCTGCATGTCGACCGCTTTACTGAGATCCAGTCTGGGAATAAGTTGCGTCAGCGGTGTGTCCATCGGCCCGGTGGCGGAAGAACAGAAGGCCTTGCCATCTTTGACCAGCAGAAAAGCGCGAACGTTTGGGCTGAAGGCCGCTTTGGCGGTTAACCCGGAGGCGACATTTTCACAGCTCTGGTCAACCAGCGGCTGCAGGTCGGCAATAGTCTTGTTGAGGTCGCGAAAATAACTCGTCAGGAAGACACTGATGTTATTGATGACGCTATCAAAGCGTTCAGTTCGACTGTGGTAGATCGCCATAAACTGAATGCTACCGGCGAGCAGGGCGGCGATGATTCCAATCAGTATGCTGGTCAGCCAGATATTCCGTCGGGGCGATAGATAACGGGTAAGCATAGCCTGTAGTCTGTCCGTGTTAATGAGTCACGCCAATGGGTTGATAGAAAATGCTTTTTCTATCGTCACTAAATAGAGATAGTCTATATTGCGGCGTTTACAGGTAAATGGGCAAAAAAAAACACTGCCACAGCAGTGTTTTTTTATCTGAACGTCAGCCAAGGGTAACTGACGACAGAAGAGATTACGAGCGGCTCAGAACTCGACGCGCTTCGTTATAGCGCTTTTTCCAGTAAGGTTCGTTCATGCTGGAGATAGTCACACCGCTGCTGGTGGAAGCATGTACGAACTGATCGTTACCGATATAAATACCTACATGACGACCCGTAGACCCTGCGCGGAACAGCACTAAATCACCGGTGCGCAGCTGAGAACGTGAAATCGACTTGCCGGAATCTTGCTGCTCAGAGGTTGAGCGCGGCAGTTCCAGGCCAAATTGTTCGCGGAAGGTACGCTGTACGAATGCGGAACAATCAATACCCTTACGGGTGCTGCCACCGAGGCGGTAACGCACGCCTTTCCAGCTGGCATACTGGTCCATCAAGCGGGACTTAACGTCCAGGTTGCTGACCATCTTTTCAAATTCATCCTGAGAGGCTTGCAGTGATGATAAATCGCCACTACCCACAGCATGCGTCTCAGAATGCATATTCTTCGCGGTACTACTTGTCGAACTACAGGCAGAAAGCAACACTGCCACTGCTATTGCGGGAACCACCCGCAAGATATATCTCAAAATCGGCTGAGATTTGACCATGTTGTTTGTTTTCCCTTGTTGTCCTTAACGACAATGTCGTTATAAAAAATGCCAAACGTGTTAGAGCCTAAATACCTGCCAGCAATGAGACAATTCCTTAAATCCAAATTTGTGGGATAACGCACAAATTTAATTTTGAGCCAGAATATGTTGCTGAAAAGGCAAAACGAGAACGAGATTACCCTATCAAACGGGGGATGGCGAGTGGTTTTGCGCGATTTCTTATAAGAATTTTTGCGTCTAAAAGTGAATCATCGGGAAAGCACAAAATAGCGTCAATGGTGGGTAAAAAATATGCAATTACTTCATTTGTAAGATGATTAATGTGACACGAAGATGACCAGACCGACAAAAAATGGCGAAAGCCGATAAGGGGACCGAGAACGATCCCTTATGGTTAATATTAATAATTTGTAACGGTCGGGTTAATTTTGACCCTTTTTACCCGGCAGCGAGCGATCAAACCAGCCCACCAGAATATCGCTTAATGGCGTCAACAGAACCCAGGGGGCGCCAATCAGCAGGGCGGTTAATGAGCCCACGGCAATATCGGTAAACCAGTGGGCACCAATCATCACCCGCGGGAAGGCGAAAATAACAAAAATAGCGAGTGCAATCGCCAGTGCCCGGCGGCCAAAATAGCGCCACATAAAGGCGGCGAATATCAGCAGCATCATTCCGTGGTCACCGGGGAAGCTGTCTTTTGAGGCGTCTTTGGTTGGGAAAGAGACGACATCGCTGACTTTCACAATTCCGCTGAACGACAGGGAAGGGCTGGCACGTTTAACCGGCATCAAATGCTGCGCCAGCTGATTAATAATCACTGCGGAAAGCAGCATCACCAGGCCAATAATCACGATCCGGCGGCGCCCGGCGCTCTGTTCTTTCAGCCAGAAGCTGAGCATCAGGCAGCCCATCGCCAGCAGCGAGCAGCCATCGAAGGCGCGGTTATTGATGATCGCCAGTAGCCAGGCCCAGGCGTGGTTTGTCCCCACACTCTGGTTAAAGAAGTGGAAGATCGCGGAGTCCAGCGGAAACCAGAAACCATGATTCGCAGGCAGATACCACGATAAAAACAGGGCGAAACCGGCGGCGTTAAGCAGCAGGATCAGGGGTAATCGATTTTTTAACATAACGGTCGCGATTTGTGTAAAACGGCGGAAAACATACCCGCCTTAACTTAAACGAAGTTTCAACAAAGAGGCTTGTAACGTGTTCCAGTCGGCCTCGGAAGCGCTAATGAGCTCAATTCGGCTATCCGGCGGTGCCACGTTTTGGGTCTCAATATGCAGGTCAAGCCCCTGGCGATTGATACGAACCAGGCCTTCCGCAATGCGCAACACGCCCTTCACGCGTTCAACCGGCGCCAGACGTGCCCACTCCAGCAGCCCAATAGTATCAAAGGTGGTATCGGCATCAAAAATCCAGCCGCAGGCCTGATAGCCCTGGCCGCTGTTGAGGCTGCGCCGCCAGCGCTGGTGGGCGGGCAGGCTGAGTGCGCCGAGGCCCTTTGCGGAGCCGTGACTGTGCGCATGTTCGGCGCTGGTTGGCAGCGGGGCAACATTGCGTCGTGTGTGGTCGAGCAGCGCCGGGTCGATGTTGCCTTGCGTCGCCGCGACGTACAGACGTTCACCGGCATGTTCCTGCCACCAGGCCTGAAAGGCCTGCTCGCTGTCTGCCGTCATGCGGTCCGTTTTATTGCTGATAATGATATCAGCAGCGGCAAGCTGATCGCGGAAGTTATCGTTCGCCATCACTTTGCTGTCCAGCAGCTGGCGTGGGTCCAGCAGGCACAGCGTGGCGCGCAGATCGATCCACGGTTCGTAGACGGCGGCGGTGAGGATATCGAGAATTTGTTTCGGGTGTCCGAGCCCGGTAGGTTCAATCAGCAGGCGATCCGGTTTCCCCTGGCGCAGCAGGGTGTTCAGCCCAACCTGCATCGGCAGGCCGTTGACGCAGCACATGCAGCCACCGGGGATCTCTTTGAGTAGCGCACCGCTTTCGGCCAGTAAGGCCCCATCGATGCCCACTTCGCCAAACTCATTAACCAGCACGGCCCATTTTTCATCTGCAGGCTTATGGGCCAGCAGATGAAGAATCGAGGTCGTCTTACCGCTGCCGAGAAACCCCGTGATCAAGTTTGTTTTGGTCACATTTTCTCCAGGATGCAAATGTAATGTTGTAACAGTTGCGACTATCCTGACGAAAAAATGACGAAAAGAGAAGAGGAAGCGCGGGCAGAAAAAAATTCTGCCCGCTAAACAGCAGAAATTGTTAAATCTGTACCACCGTGGCGATGGCCTGGCGAGCGCCAGAGATCGACAGCTGATGCCAGGCGGCGGTAATGTCTGCGACAAACTGCGCATTGCGCGGCAGGTCGCGGCCAAAGATCTCTTCCAGCGAGAGCAGCGCGCTAACGCGCTCCTCTTCGCGACTGCCGGCGACCAGAGCCTGAATCTTTTCAGATAGCGGGTCACGCACATCAATAACCTGACCGGCATCGTCCACGCCGCTGACGTAACGCATCCAGCCGGCGACACCAAGCGCCAGCAACGGCCACTGACTGCCGCGCTCAAGATGCACGCGAATGCCGTCCAGCATGCGCTGTGGCAGCTTCTGGCTGCCGTCCATCGCAATTTGCCAGGTGCGATGTTTGAGCGCCGGGTTAGCAAAACGGGCGATCAGGCTGTCGGCATAGGCCGTCAGGTCGACGTTTTCGATAGTCAGCGTCGGCGCCTGTTCATCAAGCATTAAGCGGCGAGCGGCGGTGCGCAGGACTTCATCCTGCATACAGTCGCTGATATGCGCGTGGCCTGCCAGGTAGCCAAGATAAGCCAGGAACGAATGGCTACCGTTGAGCATCCGTAGTTTCATCTGTTCCCACGGCAGCACATTGTCGGTCATCTGCACGCCGGCGGTTTCCCACGCCGGGCGACCGGCAACGAAGTTGTCTTCGACGACCCACTGAATAAACGGCTCACAGCTGATGGCGCAAGGGTCTTCTACCCCCAGCGTGGCGCGGATTTCAGCCAGCGACTCGTCGGTGGCGGCAGGCACGATACGATCCACCATGGTGCCGGGGAAGCTGACGTGTTCAGCAATCCACTGCGCCAGTTCCGGGCTGCGCTTTTGCGCCATGCCGAGGACGGCATTTTTAACGACGTGCCCGTTATCAGGAATGTTATCGCAGGAGAGAACCGTAAACGGCGCAAGGCCCCGTTCACGACGGCGTGACAGCGCTTCGACCAGAATGCCCGGGACCGACTGCGGCAGCGTCGGGTTTTCCAGATCGTGAATAATCCGCGGCTGTGTCAGATCCAGTGAACCGGTGGCAGGGTCAATGCAGTAACCTTTCTCGGTGATGGTCAGTGAGACGATAGCAACCTGCGGCTCGCAGAATTTCTCAATAATGGCAGGCAGCGAATCCAGTTTGGCATTCAGGCACTCGTGAACCGCGCCCACGACAATGGGCTGATTGCCTGCGGCCCCTTTTTCCAGCACGGTGAACAGGTGGTCCTGCTGGCGAAGCTGGCTCATTATCTTATCGCCGCTGAACAGACTAATTTCACAGATCCCCCAGTCTCCGCCGCCGGCGTTGAGCACCCGATCCGTTAACAGAGCCTGGTGCGCGCGGTGAAAGGCGCCAAAACCAAAGTGCACAATACGCGAACGCAGCTGACTGCGATCATACTGAGGGAGTTGCACGTTTTCTGGCAGCGTAGCTGTCGCAATAGTCGTCATTCTTTATACACCTGATTAACCAATGATTAACAAGGTCAGTGTAAAGTTATATGACAACAAATTAAATTGGTAAGCCGTATTTATCCGCTTAGTGTGAGCTGGATCAATCAATAAAGCGGGATTTATTGATCCTTTGAGAGAAGCCTGTATGGTAGTCGTCATTGATGTTGATGTTATTGGTATAACAACTTTGAGAGGGCATAGCGATGGAGCAAACCTGGCGTTGGTATGGACCGAACGATCCGGTATCGCTTGATGATGTACGACAGGCGGGCGCAACTGGGGTAGTCACGGCACTGCACCATATTCCTAACGGTCAGGTCTGGCCGGTTGAAGAAATTCAACAGCGTAAGGCGCTGCTGGCGGAAAAAGGACTGACCTGGTCAGTCGTGGAAAGCATTCCGGTGCACGAAGAGATTAAGACCCATAGCGGGCAGTGTGCGACCTGGATTGCCAACTATCAGCAGAGCATTCGCAACCTCGCAGCCTGCGGGATTGATACCGTGTGCTACAACTTCATGCCGATTCTCGACTGGACGCGTACCGATCTGGAATACCAGCTGCCGGACGGCTCGAAAGCGCTGCGCTTTGACCAAATCGCCTTTGCAGCGTTTGAGCTGCATATCCTTAAGCGTCCCGGCGCCGAAGCGGATTATAGCGAAGAAGAGCAGCACCAGGCGCAGGCCCGGTTTGCGGCGATGAGCACGGCGGAAATTGATAAGCTGACCCGTAACATCATTGCCGGTTTACCCGGTGCTGAAGAGGGCTATACCCTCGACCAGTTCCGCGCGCGTCTGGCGGAATACGATCATATTAATAAAGCGCAGCTGCGCGATAACATGGCCGTGTTCCTGCGGGCCATCGTGCCGGTGTGTGAAGAAGTCGGCGTACGGCTGGCCGTGCACCCGGACGATCCGCCGCGCCCAATCCTCGGCCTGCCGCGTATCGTCTCGACTATCGAAGACATGCAGTGGCTGAAAGAGACCGTGGACAGCATCAACAACGGCTTTACGATGTGTACCGGTTCTTACGGCGTGCGTGCCGATAACGACCTGGTGAAAATGGTCGAAACCTTTGGCGACCGTATCCACTTTACTCATCTGCGTTCCACCTGCCGCGAAGAGAACCCGAAAACCTTCCATGAAGCGGCGCACCTGACCGGCGACGTCAACATGGTGGCGGTGGTGAATGCGATTCTGAGCGAAGAGCTGCGCCGTAAACGCGCCGGCGATCTGCGTCCGATCCCGTTCCGTCCGGATCACGGTCACCAGATGCTGGACGATCTGCGTAAGAAAACCAACCCGGGTTATTCGGCAATTGGCCGTCTGAAAGGGATGGCGGAAGTGCGCGGCGTTGAGCTGGCGCTGAAGATGACGAAGTACCCGGAACTGCTGTAATTTCAGCAGCCGGAAAATCAAAAGGACAGCCTGAGGCTGTCCTTTTTGCTATTGGCGTAGTGCGGCGCCGGAGGTGATTAGTCGGCGCGACCCATATAGCGGCTTTCTTCGATATGGATACGAATTTTCTCGCCGGTGGTCAGGTATTCCGGAACCTGAATCACCAGGCCGGTGCTCATGGTCGCCGGTTTGGTGCGGGAGCTGGCGGAAGCGCCTTTAATGCCCGGTGCCGTTTCGACGATTTCCAGGTCCACGGTCTGCGGCAGTTCCAGCGCTAGCAGCTGACCATCCCAGGTGAGAACCTGCATGTCAGGCATGCCGCCTTCCGGAATAAACAGCAGCTCTTCTTCAATCTGCTCTTTGGTGAAGGTATACGGCGTGTAATCTTCTTTATCCATAAACACGTACTCGTTGCCATCAACATAAGAGAAGTCAACGAAGCGGCGGGTCAGGGTCACGGTATCGACGATATCGTCGCCTTTAAAGCGCTCTTCCACTTTCAGGCCGGTACGTACGTCGGAGAAACGCATTTTGTACAGCGTTGCTGCGCCACGGGCGCTCGGTGACTGAATATCAATATTTTTCACAATCAGCAGCTTGCCGTTGTAATTCAGCACCATACCTTTTTTAATTTCATTCGCTCTTGGCATTGCAGTAATCCTGTGACTTAACGGTTCAAAAAATATCGCGTAAAACTACTCGTGCCGGGCCTTTCAGGCAAGAGGAATTCGCGAGTTTTGCTATCTCTGGGCAAAACGTTTAGGCTGAGCCGTGAACCGCAATATCAAGAGAGTCATGTATGGAATGTCGTATCGATTGCGGTGCCTGCTGTATCGCCCCTTCTATTTCATCCCCGATCCCAGGAATGCCCAACGGCAAGCCTGCTAACACGCGCTGTATCCAGCTTTCAGCCAATAATCTGTGCAACATCTTTACGTCGCCGCTCAGGCCGAAAGTTTGCGCGAGCCTGCAGCCGGTTCTGGAGCTGTGTTCGACGGATCGTGATGCTGCTATGACGTATCTGATTCATCTGGAGTCCAGTACAGCACCCTAAGTATTGGTAGTACAGCAATCCAGACAGCCTCACAATGAATGGACAATGCCACCACCATCCCTGGCGGCGGCTAACCTGCAACAAACTCAGACGGCAACGTCGCGACGAGGGATACTGGTACGTTGTTGAATTTCCCAGTTGGCGGCAAGACCGACTTGCACATCAGAGGGTGCTAGCATTTCACGGCCTCGAATCAAATCCGCTGCGCGTTCTGCCAGCATAATCGTCGGTGCGTTCAGGTTGCCGTTAGGTTCGGTCGGGAACACCGATGAATCCACTACCCGAACCCCTTGCAGGCCATGAACACGCAGTTCGGAATCGACCACCGCGAGGCTGTCTTCACCCATCTTGCAAGAACCACACGGGTGCATAGTGCTTTCCATATTGGCCCGCACAAAAGCATCGATCTCTGCGTCTGTTTTCACATTAGGGCCTGGGGCCAGTTCCACACCACGGAAGCTGTCCATTGCTTGCTGGCCAATGACTTCACGCGTCAGGCGCACACACCGGCGGAAGCCTTCACGATCTTCTTCGCGCTCCAGATAGTTAAAACGGATTTCCGGGTGCTGATACGGGTCGGCGGAACGTACACGCACATAGCCACGGCTTTTGGGTTTATTGGGGCCAGTCAGCACCATAAAGCCGTGTCCTTTGAACGGTTTATCGCCGTCATAGCGCATTGCCGCAGGCAGGAAGTGGAACTGGATATCAGGCCAGCGCAAGCCTTTAGCTGAGCGGATAAACCCGCCGGCTTCAAAATGGTTGCTGGCTCCTAGACCGTCTTTGAACAGTAACCAGCGCAAGCCAATCATTGCCTTAGAGAACAGCCCCATTTTGCTGTTGAGTGACACCGGCTCTTTACATTCGAACTGGATGTAAATTTCGGCGTGATCTTGCAAGTTTTCCCCCACGCCGGGTAAGTCGTGTTTCACCTCAATGCCAGCGTTACGCAGCACGTTGGCCGGGCCGATACCGGAACGTTGAAGCAGGTGAGGAGAACCGATAGGACCTGAGGAGACGATCACCTCACGGGTGCAGCGCACGGTGTGGACGACCTCGTTTTGCTCATATTCAACACCCACTACACGCTTGCCGTCGAGCACCAGTTTACGGCTCATGGCATTGGTGATAACGCTCAGGTTTGGACGCGCCATTGCCGGGCGCAAATAGGCGTTTGCCGTCGACCAGCGCACGCCATTTTTGACCGTCATATGCATGGCGCCAAAACCTTCTTGCATATAGCCGTTGGTATCGTCGGTTTTTATGTAACCTGCCTGCGTGCCTGCTTCTACCCAGGCACCATACAATGGGTTTTGCATATTGTTGCCGTTGTTGGTGCTAAGCGGACCTTCTGAGCCCCGGTAGTCATCACCACCAAATTTGAAGCTCTCCGCTTTACGGAAATACGGCAAGCAGTTGCGGTAACCCCAGTTTTTTGCCCCTAGCGACTCCCATTCATCGAAGTCATAGGCATGACCGCGAATATAAACCAGGCCGTTTATTGACGACGACCCACCCAGCACTTTGCCACGAGGGCAGTGCAGGCGGCGGCCATCCAGATACGGCTCGGGTTCGGTTTCATAGTGCCAGTTAAATTTTTTGGTGTTCATCGGTAGCGAGAACGCGCTCGGCATCTGAATGATGATGCTCTTATCACTCCCACCGAATTCAATCACCAATACCTTGACGTCTGGGTCTTCTGTCAGACGATTTGCCAGTACACAGCCTGCGGACCCGGCACCGACGATGATGTAATCATATCGTTTGGTAGACATAATATTTTTGCTCCATTTTGGTTCTGGACCACCGTCTCAGGCACGTTTTTTCGTCCCGGTGGTGTACTCAGGCATAGTGGTTTCGATATGTGCAATGACCGTCTCTTCATGATGCAAATTGAGCGAGCGGCAGGCTATGTAGTAGGTGATGCTTGAGACAATAAGCCCGACAAGCCACGCCAAATCTACGCTGCCCATGGCCCTGGCAATCGGGCCGATGAACACTTCCCGGCTACCATCAAAGATGCAAAAGAAGGGGATCATCGCCGCAAAACCGACCAGGTAAGACAGCAAACCGCGCACCCCCCAACGGCCATAAATGTTGTCGTGCGGCAAGAAGAAATGTGGAATGGCATAGCGGCCGCGGCGCACGAAGAAATAGTCGGTGAGGTTGACCGCCGTCCACGGCACCAGAAAGTAAAGCATCACCACCAGATAGATGTTGAGTACCGACAAACCGGAGCCCGAGTTGTAGATGCTCATGGCCACGCCCAGTTGCAAAAACACCACGAAGATAATCGCCACCACGCGTGCTTTAGCCGTCGGTTCTATCTTCTTAAAGGAGTCAACGCTGGTGATGGTGGTGAGTTTGGCGCTGTAGATGTTCATCGCGATAACGGGCAGGAAGGCCAGGATGGTGATGGCGACCACAACCGTACCCAGATGCGGCGCAAAGCCGGCACCCACCGCGTTAAGGGCGACCAGCACATTGGTGGCCTGCAGATGGGCCGCCAACCAACCGCCGACCGAAATCATCCATGCACCCGACAGCGATGCCCCTAAAAACACCGCTGCGATAAGCTTGCCGCTAGAGGTGTTTTTCGGTAGGTAGCGTGAATAATCAGAAACATACGGCGCATAGGCGATGTTATAACTGGCTGCTGCCGCAAACTGGGCAATAAAACCGGTCCAGTTAAAGCCTAACCGCGAGCCCTGAACGGCCCTTTCTATCGCTGGCGCGTCATGCACCCAGCCCATCAGCACCGCAAGGGTAACCAGACCGTACAACGGCAGCGACAAATACAGTGACCATTTAAAGGTTTTGTGCATCCAGTCGTGACCGAGAATAGCCAGAATGGTGGCAGGCACCGTGACCGCGAGAGCGACCTGTATCGGGTCCCAACTGAAGAGGGTTTTTAGCCCCTGCATCATCAGCACCAGGTTGACGATATTAAAGCCTGCAAACACGAACAGCGTGGCAATTAATACCAGCACAACCCCCCGGTAACCAAACTGGGCGCGTGACTGAATCATCTGCGGCAGCCCGAGGTGCGGCCCTTGTGAACCATGGAAGGCCATGAACAATGTGCCGAACATGATGCCCAGCGTTCCGCCGATGGTGGTCCAAATCGAATCAAGCCCGACACTCGGCCCGACAAAGCCGATGGTCATGGTAAAGAAGGTAAAGTTGCCGACAAACCAGAAAGGCCCCTGGCTTGAGAGTTTATCGGTGCGTTCATGTTCTGGCACAAAATCTATTGAGCGTCCTTCGATAGTGCTTTGCTCGCTGTAGCTCCCTTTCACGGCTGTTGATTGCGTTTGCATGATGTACCCCATGAGCAATAAGGGTGAAGCAATAAAATTCATCAAGCCAGCCACTGGCCTGTCCGCGTTTATTTCGCCATTGCTTCCCAGGCGAGCAGCATCATGCTGAAAGCCTGGGCGGGTGTGTGGCATTACGACGGCAGCGTTATCCAGACGGTTTTGGTTTCCATCAGGTAGTCGAGTTGTTCAGGCCCGAGGTCCTTACCAAAACCAGACTCTTTATAACCACCAAACGGAAGGGCCGGGTCGATGGTACTGTGCGCGTTCACATACACTGAACCGGCTTTGAGCTTTGGAATCAGAGTGTGTACACCGGCAAGATCGTTGGAATAAATGGCGGCGGCCAGCCCATAGGGCGAATCGTTGGCAAGGGTAATGGCTTCCTCGACGGTATCGAACGGGGCGGTTACCAGCACCGGGCCGAAGATCTCTTCCTGGACAATGCGCATTTCATTGCGGCAGTGGGCAAAGATGGTTGGCTCAACAAAGAAGCCGTTTCCTGGCTGTGGGCGGCCACCGTAGTACAGCGTCGCGCCTTCGGTAATGCCCGCTTCAATGTAAGACAGCACGGTGTCTTTTTGTCTGGCGGATACCAGCGGGCTGATGAAGCACTCTTCGTCCAAACCCGGCGCCATTTTTAGCGTCGCGGTATAGTCGGCAAGCGCTGCCAGAAACTTGTCATAAATACTGCGGTGAATATAGGCTCGCGTACCGGCATCGCATACCTGACCTGAGTTAAAGAACACGCCGTTGGCAACAGCCTGGGCAGCCGCCGGGATATCGGCATCCTCTAATACCAGTACCGGAGATTTACCACCCAGCTCAAGGGTGACACGTTTGATATTTTCAACCGCCGTCTGCCCGACGGCTCGGCCAACAGGGGTTGAACCGGTGAAGGTGACTTTATCAATACCTGGGTGGCTGGTCATCGCCGCACCAATCACGCTGCCGTACCCGGTGATGATATTCACTACGCCGTCCGGGATACCCGCTTCCTGGACCAATTCTGCAAAGCGCAATGTTGAGAGCGAAGTAAGCTCCGCAGGTTTAATGACCGCGGTACAGCCGACCGCCAATGCTGCCGCCAGTTTCCAGGCCATGGTCTGAAGCGGGAAATTCCACGGCACAATGGCAGCCACTACGCCAAGCGGCTCTTTGCGGGTATAGGCCAGATAATTGCCAGGCAGCGATGGCTCGACGGTGCGGCCATGCAGTTTAGAGGCCCAACCGGCGAAATAGCGGAAGGTATCAATCGTGCCCTGAATATCAACAGCACGCGCCTGGGCGACTGATTTACCCATATCGATGGACTCAATTTCAGCCAGTTCATCGGCGTTGGCTTCAATCAGGTCAGCCAGACGGTGCATCAGGCGCTCACGCTCAAGGGGCTTCAGGTCACGCCACTCACCGTGGTCAAACTGATGGCGGGCGGCGGCTACCGCACGGTCAAGATCGGCGGTGGTTGCAAGTGGAATAGTGGTGAGCACGCCTTGGGTGGACGGCTCGATGACCGCACTCACTTCACCGCTGCTGCCCGTTACCCACTGGCCGCCAATGAACATTTTCTGCGGTTTAGTCAAAAAGCGCCGGGTTGTCTCGGAGATACCGTATTGGTCGAGATACTGTTGTACTGTTGCGTCCATTTGCAGGTCCTCTTTTTTTATACCCGAATTTTGCCCCCCGGGTTTGGGGGAGGGGAAAGGTGGTGGCAACACCACACCGAATGTAGTTAGCGATACCGGGCTTGTTTGCGCTCATGGAAAATGAAACCGATGCTGTTCATCAGTAGCTGGGCGGCAAGAATCGAGGTCACGCCCGTTGGGTCATAAGCCGGGGCGACTTCCACCAAATCCATACCGATAACGTTGCCGCCACTGCGTTTAGCGAGAGCCTGAATGATTTCCAGCACTTCGTAATACTGGAAGCCACCATGACTTGGTGTGCCTGTGCCCGGTGCGATAGACGGGTCGAAACCGTCAATATCAATGGTCAGGTAGTAGTTACAGCCCACCGGGATGTGTGCGAGTACCCCCTCAGTGCCTAAACGGCGTACATCACGAACTGACAGGATGTTGGATCCCGCTGCACGTGCGGAGTCATAGTCGCTGCGGTTAGATGAAGAGACATTACGAATGCCCAACTGGGTCATGCCGACGATATGGTCCATTTCTGAGGCGCGGCGTAACGGGCTACCATGGCCATAGCGCACACCGTGGCGTTCATCGACAAAATCAAGGTGGGCATCGAAATGGACGATGTGAACCGGACCCAGACCTTCGTAGGCTTTGATCACCGGGGCGTGTATTGAATGGTCGCCACCCAAAACAATCGGCATGGCACCGGAGGCAAGAATTTTACGCACTGCCAGTTCAATATTGGCGTTACTGCTCACCATATCGGTATGGACGATATCCGCATCACCCACATCAACCATGCGCACCTGGTCTTCAGTCAGGTAGAGCACATCATCTTCATGGTCATAAGCGCCGGCATGGCCGAATGAAAATAACGTGGACGCCTCACGAATACTGCGTGGTCCAAAACGGGCACCAGAACGCCATTGGGTGCCCATATCATTGGGTGCGCCGAGAATAGCGACATCAGCATCTATTTCTTCCCAATTAAGGCAAACCGGCGATTTGGCAAAAGTACAATGCCCGACGAATGGCAAATTTAATCGCCCTGTCTCATAGTTATTGTTTCCCATTTTTTCCCCCATTCTCTGTAGATATTCTGATGCGACCTGGCACAGGTTTATTTGCCATGGCATTGACTATGGACAACAATTCGGGGGATAAAAATAGAAAATATCAGATGTTCATATCGGTAATTCCGAAGCAATTTGTTAAGGGAGCAAAGCGTGAATCAACTGCAAAATATTGATCTTAAGTTGCTGAGAATTTTCATGACAATTGTGAACTGCAACGGTTTTTCAGCCGCGCAGGCCGCATTAAATGTCAGTCAATCCACCATCAGCGAACAGATGACCAGTCTTGAAACGCGACTTGGCGTCAAATTGTGTGAAAGAGGGCGCAGCGGTTTTCGTCTTACTGAATATGGTGCGGCCACCTACGAGGCAGCACAGCGCTTGCTGCAGGCAGTGGACACGTTCTGTATGGATACCTCTGCGCTTAAGCAGCATATTTCAGGCCGGCTTTATCTGGGCATTATTGATAATACGGTTACCGACAGTGGCAGCGTGCTGTCACGGGCGTTGCGTGGGTTCGTCTCGCATGGCCACGACGTGCAGCTGGATATTTATATCGGCACCCCCGCGGAGCTTGAAGCCCGTGTGCTGGATGGGCGCTTACATGTCGCGATAGGCCATTTCCCGTTTGAGGTCGCCGGGTTGTCATATAATCATATATATGATGAGCCGGATGGCCTGTATTGCAGTTGTTATCATCCCCTGTTCAATAACTTACCCAGTGGTGAAATGCTTATTGAAACGATCCGTGATAGTCAAATAGTGGCGCGGAGTTTCTTGCAACAACGCGATTTGCAATTACTTAAATCAGGCAGTGCGGCGGCAACGGTGGATAATGTTGAGGCACAGGCTATTTTAATTCTGACCGGTGCTTATATTGGTTTCTTGCCAATGCATTATGCTCGCCAATGGGTAGATTCTGGCCAAATGCACCAGATTGTGCCGGAGCAATTTGGTTCGAAATGGCCTTTTTCTTCAATAACCAAGCGCACGACCACACAACCCGCCGTGCTGCGCGTGTTTATGGAAGCGTTGATGAATCATGCACATCATATTTCGGTTTGATATTTGAATTGCCGCCGATCATTCAGATATTTTCTTTTATGAGCAGCGGTATCAAGTCCGGGATTATATCGGTTTGCAATGTTAAGGGCTGTATAGTGGTATATCTGGCAAGCCAGCAAACAGCCGCCGGGTTAAGCCGTCGTCCGACAACCTGTGCAACATCTTTACCTCGCCATTAAGGCCAACAGCGTGCGCGTGATGTGCTCGACCAGCCGTGAGGCGGTTTTAAAACTCAAAGCGAGCACCGCGCCTTAAACGTCTTTAATCCGCCACAGGCAGGCCAGTGAAGCCACGCCCATGCCAAGGGCTATCCAGAATACCGCGTGATAGCTCCAGATTTCCGCCACTACACCGGCCAGCGAGCCGGCGATAATCCAGCCAACGCGAGTGGTATTGGTATACAGCGTAGTGGCCGCACCGGCCTGGCCCGGCATCAGGTCCTGGAAATAGAGCATGCCAATCCCGGCAAGAATACCGATGAAGATCGCGTTCAGCACCTGCATTGCCAGCAGTAAAGCAGGGGTATGCACCAGCAACATGCCAACGTAAAACAGTACTCCCGCCACCGCCGCAAGGCGCATCAGAAAACGTTTACCAAAGCGCCTCGCATAATAGCCGGCGATCAGCATGGTCGGGATCTCCAGCCCGGCAGCGGTCCCCATCATCAACCCGGCCAGCTTCTCAGAGAGATGCAGCTCATTAATGATGTAAAGCGGCATATTAATAATGTACAGGCTGTTAATGCCCCACATTAATGTGCAGACGCTGAACAGCAGCAGCGCATCGCGACGATGAGTGCGCGGCGCTTCCAGATGACCGACAACCGCCTGTTTCTCTTTGCGCATGCTGGGCAGAAACCACCAGACCATCGCCGCGCAGACCACAAAAGCGATAGCGGCGCAGAGATACATCACGGTGAAGCCAAAACCCATCGCCAACGCGTAGGCCAGCGGCGGGCCGATAACCCATGCGAGGGAGACCTGGGCGCGCAGAATCGAGCTGAACATGACCGCTTCACGACCGGTTTTATCGGCATGCTCACGGGCAAGGGCGAACATTTGTGGGTTGGCGGTGGAACCGAAGCTGCTGAGGAATACGCCGACGAACAGCAGAACAAAGTAGTTACGGTTCCAGGCGAACAGCAGGCAGGCGAGGATCCCGAGCAGGCAGCAGACGACGATGAGCTGCTTACGATCGCCCTGGCGATCCGAACGTCCGGCGAGAAACTGGCTGACCATGATCCCGATGACCGCGCTGCCGGTAAAAAAGAAGCCAACCATCGCCGGGCGGACATGTACCTCATTGGTCAGAAACAGGCTCAGGGTCGGCGTTTGTAAGGCGCCGGCAATGCCTGTCAGGAACGCAACAATCAGGAAGGCAGAAGAGGTTAAATCGAACCCACGACGAGGGAGGGCGGTGCTACTGTTTTGCATGTGCGGCTATCTGTGTGGGTGAGTGCAGCGGAGTTTACGCCGCGCGTCAGAAAATGAACAGTAGTATGGTATCAAAAAATAAAAAGCAGTTTCAAATTAGAAGCTTCAGCAAAATGCTGACGCGAGGCTGAATTCCACACCATGGCTTCAGCAAAAATGTGCAGTAGCTCTAAATTCTGTTATCAGGATGCTAACAGAACTTGCGCGGTGGGTAAGAAAGGTACAGACTCATTGAAACGTTTCAGCGTCATCGGGAATATCTCTGTCAGGAAGATGGCGCTTTTTTTCTCAAAGCAGCTGAAACGATTCAACTCAGCAGGAGAGGAGAACCATGTTCCAGTTATCTGTGCAGGATATTCATCCCGGCCAGCAGGCCGGTAATAAAGAAGAGGCAATTCGTCAGGTTGCAGCCGCGCTGGTTAGCGCAGGCAACGTGGCGGAAGGCTACCTCAACGGGATGCTGGCTCGCGAGCAGCAGACCTCCACTTTCCTGGGCAACGGCATTGCTATCCCTCACGGGACGACCGACACCCGCGATCAGGTGCTGAAAACCGGTGTACAGGTTTATCAGTTCCCGCAGGGCGTGGCCTGGGGCGAAGGGCAGACCGCCTACGTGGCGATCGGCATTGCCGCCAGCTCCGATGAACACCTTGGCCTGCTGCGTCAGCTGACGCACGTGCTTAGCGATGATTCTGTCGCCGAGCAGCTTAAGTCATCGACCACCGCTGAAGAACTGCGCGCCCTGCTGATGGGTGAAAAGCAGAGCGAAGTGCTGAAACTGGATAACGACACGCTGAGCCTCGATATTGTCGCCAGTGACCTGATGACCTTACAGGCACTGAACGCCGCGCGGCTGAAAGAAGCCGGCGCCGTTGACGCGACCTTTGTCAGCCGCACGATTAATGATAAGCCGCTGAACCTTGGGCAGGGCATCTGGCTGAACGACAGCGCGGAAGGCAACCTGCGCAGCGCGGTTGCGGTGAGCCGTGCCGCCAACACCTTCACCAGCGATGAGCAGCCGGTCTCCCTGCTGATCACCGTCGCGATGGCTGATGAACAGCCCACCGCGGTGCTGAACCGCCTGAGCAATCTGCTGATCGACAAAAAAGCTGACCGTCTGCTGACATCCGATGGCGCAACCCTGCTGGCGTTGCTGACCAGCGATGATGCCATTGCCGACGACGTGCTGAGCGCCGAATTTGTGGTGCGTAACGAGCACGGGCTGCATGCCCGCCCGGGCACTATGCTAGTGAACACCATTAAACAATTTTCCAGCGACATTACCGTCACTAACCTCGATGGTTCCGGCAAGCCGGCCAATGGCCGCAGCCTGATGAAAGTCGTGGCGCTGGGTGTGAAGAAAGGTCACCGTCTGCGCTTCACCGCGCAGGGTGAGGATGCGCAACAAGCGCTGGATGCGATTGGCGAAGCTATCGCCGCAGGCCTTGGGGAGGGCGCATAAATGAGCAGACGTGTAGCAACAATTACTTTAAACCCGGCATATGACCTGGTGGGGTTTACACCAGAAATTGAACGCGGCGAAGTGAACCTTGTTCGTACCACCGGTTTGCATGCGGCTGGTAAAGGCATCAACGTGGCGAAAGTGCTGAAAGATCTTGGCATTGACGTCACCGTCGGGGGCTTCCTCGGCAAAGACAACCAGGATGGTTTTCAGCAGCTGTTCAGCGAGCTGGGCATTGCCAACCGTTTCCAGGTGGTGCAGGGCCGTACCCGTATCAACGTCAAGCTGACGGAAAAAGATGGCGAAGTGACCGATTTTAACTTCTCCGGCTTTGAAGTCACCCCGGCTGACTGGGAACGCTTTGTTAATGATTCGCTGAGCTGGTTGGGTCAGTTCGATATGGTGTGCGTCAGCGGCAGCCTGCCGTCCGGCGTTAGCCCGGAAGCCTTCACCGACTGGATGGTGCGCCTGCGCAGCCAGTGCCCGTGCATTATCTTTGATAGCAGCCGTGAAGCGCTGGTTGCCGGTCTGAAAGCCGCGCCGTGGTTGGTGAAACCGAACCGTCGCGAGCTGGAAATCTGGGCCGGCCGCAAGCTGCCGGAAATGAAAGACGTGATTGACGCAGCCCACGCGCTGCGCGAGCAGGGGATTGCCCACGTGGTTATCTCGCTTGGCGAAGAGGGCGCGTTGTGGGTTAACGCCTCCGGGGAATGGATTGCGAAACCGCCTACAGTGGAAGTGGTCAGCACCGTGGGTGCCGGCGATTCCATGGTTGGCGGCCTGATCTACGGCCTGCTGATGCGTGAATCCAGCGAACATACTTTACGCCTGGCGACCGCCGTGGCGGCACTGGCGGTCAGCCAGAGCAATGTTGGTATTACCGATCGTACCCAGTTGGCCGCAATGATGGCGCGTGTCGACTTAAAACCCTTTAATTAACAGCAGGAGAGGCATAATGAAAACGCTGCTGATTATTGATGCCGGACTTGGACAGGCCCGCGCCTATATGGCGAAAACCCTGCTGAGCACCGCCGCGCCAAAAGCGCATCTTGAACTGACAGACAACCCGAACGATGCCGAACTGGCAATCGTCCTCGGCACAGCGTTGCCGGCCGACAGCTCGCTGAACGGTAAGCAGGTGTATCTCGGCGATATCAATCGCGCCGTGGCACATCCTGAACTGTTCCTCAGCGAAGCGAAAGGCCACGCAACCGCGTACACCGCACCTGCCGCAGCGGCATTGCCGGCGGCAACCGGTGGCGCAAAACGCATTGTGGCGATTACCGCTTGCCCGACCGGCGTTGCGCACACCTTTATGGCGGCCGAAGCCATTGAAACCGAAGCTAAAAAACGCGGCTGGTGGGTCAAAGTCGAAACCCGCGGTTCCGTGGGCGCCGGCAATGCGATAACCCCAGAAGAAGTCGCTCAGGCGGATCTGGTGGTGGTTGCGGCCGACATTGAAGTGGATCTGGCGAAATTTGCCGGCAAGCCGATGTATCGCACAACCACTGGCCTGGCGCTGAAGAAAACCGCGCAGGAGCTGGATAAAGCTGTTGTGGAAGCGAAACCGTATCAGCCTTCGGGCCAGGGCAGCCAGCAGGCTGACTCGGCGAAGAAAGAGGGGGGCGGTGCCTATCGTCACCTGCTGACCGGCGTATCCTACATGCTGCCGATGGTGGTCGCCGGTGGTCTGTGTATCGCGCTCTCCTTCGCCTTTGGTATCAAAGCGTTTGAAGTCAAAGATACCCTGGCAGCCGCGCTGATGCAGATCGGCGGTGGTTCAGCCTTTGCGCTGATGGTGCCGGTACTGGCGGGCTTTATTGCCTTCTCGATTGCTGACCGTCCTGGCCTGACGCCGGGTCTGATCGGCGGTATGCTGGCGGTCAGCGGCGGTTCCGGTTTTATTGGCGGGATCATCGCCGGTTTCCTTGCCGGTTACGTCGCGAAACTGATCAGCACCAAATTAAAACTGCCGCCGAGCATGGAAGCGCTGAAACCGATCCTGATCATTCCGCTGGTTTCCAGCCTGATCGTCGGCCTGGCGATGATCTACCTGATTGGTAAACCGGTTGCCGGTATTCTGGCAGGCCTGACCCACTGGCTGCAAACGATGGGTACGGCGAACGCCGTCCTGCTGGGCGCTATCCTTGGGGCTATGATGTGTACCGATATGGGTGGCCCGGTGAACAAAGCGGCCTACGCTTTCGGTGTCGGCCTGTTGAGTACCCAAACCTACGCCCCGATGGCAGCCATCATGGCGGCCGGTATGGTACCACCGCTGGCGATGGGTATCGCGACCCTGGTTGCCCGTAACAAGTTTGATAAGGGCCAACGTGAAGGGGGCAAAGCGGCGCTGGTACTGGGCCTGTGCTTTATCTCTGAAGGGGCGATTCCGTTTGCTGCTCGTGACCCGATGCGCGTCTTGCCATGCTGTATCGTGGGTGGCGCGGTAACAGGCGCTATCTCCATGGCGATTGGTGCCAAACTGATGGCGCCGCACGGCGGTCTGTTTGTGCTGCTAATCCCTGGCGCGATTACCCCTGTGTTGGGTTACCTGCTGGCAATTATTGCCGGTACTCTGGTGGCCGGTCTCTCTTACGCGGTGGTGAAACGTCCGGAAGTTCAGGCAGTC
Source organism: Klebsiella sp. R390 (assembly GCF_051131745.1). Lineage (NCBI taxonomy): Bacteria > Pseudomonadati > Pseudomonadota > Gammaproteobacteria > Enterobacterales > Enterobacteriaceae > Klebsiella > Klebsiella sp. R390. The sequence goes on from NZ_CP180445.1 coordinate 4,326,917, forward strand.
GAAAAAGCGGCCTGAGTCATCGACAGATGAACCGGTAAAACAGAAAAGCAAAGGGCCGATAGTTCGGCCCTTTTTTTGATCCTGCTGGTCTGCGCCCTCAAAGAGTCGCGGCGACAATCAGGCCGAAGCTTCTTCCGTCTGCTGCGCCCGCAGCCAGGCAATCTCTTCCGCCCAGATATCCGGGTTAATGGTTTCCAGAATCAGCGGGATGCCGTCAAACCGATTGTCCTGCATGATCCAGCGGAACGCGTCGTGGCCAATATTGCCTTCACCAAGGCTGTGGTGGCGGTCAACGCGGCTGCCGAAGGCGCTTTTGGCATCGTTAAGGTGCATGCCGCGCAGATAGCGGAAGCCGACAATGCGCTCGAAATCAGCAAAGGTCTTCTCACACTCCTCGGCGCTGCGTAGGTCATAACCGGCGGCAAAGGCGTGGCAGGTATCAATGCACACCCCGACGCGGGACTTATCTTCGACGCCGTCAATGATGGCCGCGAGATGTTCAAACTTGAATCCGAGGTTGCTGCCCTGGCCGGCGGTATTTTCAATCACTGCGGTGACCCCTTCGGTTTTAGCCAGCGCAATATTAATCGACTCGGCGATGCGTGCCAGACACTCGTCTTCCGGGATCTGCTGCAGGTGGCTGCCGGGATGGAAATTGAGAAGCGTCAGTCCGAGCTGCTGGCAGCGGCTCAGTTCATCAATAAAGGCATCGCGGGATTTTTCCAGCGCGTCGGCCACCGGGTGACCCAGATTAATCAGGTAGCTGTCGTGGGGCAGGATTTGGCCGGGACCAAAGCGGTATTTTTCACAGGCGGCTTTGAATTCAGCAATGGTCTCGTCGCTCAGCGGCGCGGCTCGCCATTGACGTTGGTTCTTGGTGAACAGCGCGAAAGCCGTTGCTTCAATCTCGGCGGCGCGAATGGCAGCGTTGGCCAGCCCGCCTGAGGCACTGACGTGCGCTCCAATATATTTCATAAAAAACTCCAGTTAAGCCGCTGGGGGGAGGGTAATGATAGCGGCTTAACTGAAGAGTTACATCAATGAATGATGATGGAGCGGTGATGCGGTTATGCCATCAGGCTGTGAACCACCAGGTTGATGGCGCCACCACCGACAATCAGCCAGACGAACAGCATCAGGGCCATCAGCAGCGGTTTGGCACCGGCTTTTTTCAGGGCGCTGACGTGAGTGGTCAGTCCCAGGGCCGCCATCGCCATTGCCAGCAGCACGGTATCGAGGGTGACCAGCATGTCGACGACCGCTTTTGGCAGCAGGTGGAAGGAGTTAAACACCGCCACCAGAATGAACAGGATGGCAAACCAGGGAATGGTGATTTTGCTCTTTTCGCCATGACCTTCCGGTGCCAGTTGTTTCACTCGTGCCGCCAGGAACAGCAGGAACGGAGCCAACATCATCACGCGCAGCATTTTGGCAATCACCGCCGCGTTTTCCGCGTCCGGGCTGATGGCGTGACCGGCAGCAACCACCTGCGCCACTTCATGCATTGTCGATCCCATATAGATGCCATAGGCTTCCGGTGTGAACCAGTGCGCCAGCATCGGGTACATCGCCGGGTAAAGGAAGATGGCCAGGGTACCGAAAATGACCACCGTTGCTACTGCTACGGTCACTTTACTGGCCTCTGCTTTCACCACCGGTTCCGTCGCCAGAATCGCCGCGGCACCGCAGATGCTGCTGCCGGCGCCAATCAGCCAGCTGGTATGTTTGTCCAGACCGAAAATCTTCTGCCCAAGGAAGCAGGCGATAAAGAAGGTGCTGGTCAATGTCAGCACATCAATGGTGATCCCGCTGACGCCTACGTCGGCAATCTGGGCGAAGGTCAGGCGAAAACCGTATAAAATAATACCGAGACGTAACAGGTACTGCTTGGCGAAGATGACGCCGCCGTCGCAGGACTGCCAGAGCTTAGGATAAATCGTATTACCGATAACCATACCGAAGAGGATGGCCAGCGTCAGCGCGCTGAAACCGGCGCCCGCGATAGCGGAAAAACTGCCTGCCCACAGCGCAGCGCCGGTCAGTAGGGCGGTGAGCGCCAGCCCAGGGGTAAAGTGCCACAAGGTGCGATGTTTAGTCGGTAAAGTGAATGCTGTCATAACCTTCTCCTTTGTCTGGCTAAAAGGTTACGCCGCACTGGTTTAAAAATAAAATTGATTATATATTTATAATCAATCGGAATAAGTGGTAAATACGGACTTTCGCGGTACAGAATGTTATTTTCCCCAGGTTACGTCGGGTTATCGGATACTCGCGTTGGAAGACGGGCAGGATGAGTTATGCATATCACGTTACGACAGCTGGAAGTATTTGCTGAGGTGCTTAAGAGCGGTTCAACCACCCAGGCCTCGCAGATGCTGGCGCTGTCGCAGTCGGCGGTCAGCGCCGCCCTGACCGATCTGGAAGGGCAGTTAGGGGTACAGTTGTTCGACCGCGTAGGGAAGCGACTGGTGGTGAACGAACACGGGCGGTTGCTCTACCCACGGGCGCTGGAGCTTCTGGAGCGCGCTATCGAGATAGAAGAACTGTTTCGCGGCGACAACGGCGCGATCCGCGTTTATGCCAGTAGCACCATCGGTAACTATATCCTGCCGGAGATCATCGCCCACTACCGTCGCGATTTTCCCGACCTGCCGCTGGAGCTGAGCGTGGGGAATAGCCAGGACGTGATCAATGCGGTCGCCGATCTGCGGGTAGACATCGGACTTATCGAAGGTCCCTGCCACGCGGCGGATATTATTGCCGAGCCGTGGCTGGAAGATGAGCTGGTGGTGTTTGCCGCCCCGGACTCGCCGCTGCTGCAGGGCGAGGTCACGCTGCAACGTCTGGCGGAAGCGCCGTGGATTTTGCGAGAGCACGGCTCCGGCACGCGCGAGATTGTTGACTACCTGCTGCTGTCGCATCTGCCAGCATTTCACCTGGGGATGGAGCTGGGGAACTCGGAGGCCATCAAACACGCCGTGCGTCACGGGCTTGGCATTAGCTGTCTTTCCCGGCGGGTTATCGCCGAGCAACTGGAAGTCGGGTCCCTGGTGGAGCTGACGGTGCCGCTGCCGAACCTGACCCGCACGCTGTGGCGGATCCACCATCGGCAAAAGCATATTTCCAAGGCATTACAACGTTTTCTGCATTACTGTCAGGTGTAAATCACCGGCCAGGTATGGCTTCATTATCGTGAGAGATAGGGGGAGAATCACTGACAATTCCGGGGATTAGTGCTTTACTAATAATTCATGATCGATCATGAAGCTCTCTTATAACTTCGCATTTGTACCGGATAGAACCCGGATCGTCTGCTACAATCGCGCCTCGTTTTTTGGATGGATAGCATTTTCACATGGTTTCGGATACTAAAACCACAGAAGCGCCCGGCTTACGTCGTGAATTAAAGGCGCGCCACTTGACCATGATCGCAATCGGCGGTTCCATCGGTACAGGTCTTTTCGTTGCATCTGGCGCAACGATTTCTCAGGCAGGCCCAGGCGGCGCTCTGCTCTCTTATATTTTGATCGGTCTGATGGTCTACTTCCTGATGACCAGCCTTGGCGAACTGGCGGCATATATGCCGGTCTCCGGTTCCTTTGCAACCTATGGTCAAAACTACGTTGAAGAAGGCTTCGGCTTCGCGCTGGGCTGGAACTACTGGTACAACTGGGCAGTCACCATTGCCGTTGACCTTGTAGCGGCGCAGCTGGTGATGAGCTACTGGTTCCCTGATACCCCCGGCTGGGTCTGGAGCGCGCTGTTCCTCGGGATTATGTTCCTGTTGAACTGGATCTCGGTGAAAGGGTTCGGCGAAGCGGAATACTGGTTCTCGCTGATCAAAGTCACTACCGTCATCATCTTTATCGTCGTTGGCGTGATGATGATTGTCGGTATCTTCAAGGGCGCACAGCCGGTGGGCTGGAGTAACTGGACAACCGGTGATGCGCCATTTGCCGGGGGCTTTGCGGCGATGATCGGCGTGGCGATGATTGTCGGCTTCTCGTTCCAGGGGACCGAACTTATCGGGATCGCGGCTGGTGAATCCGAAGATCCGGAAAAGAACATTCCGCGCGCGGTGCGCCAGGTGTTCTGGCGTATCCTGCTGTTCTATGTGTTCGCGATTCTGATCATCAGCCTGATCATTCCGTATACCGACCCAAGCCTGCTGCGTAACGACGTGAAAGACATTTCCGTCAGCCCGTTCACTCTGGTGTTCCAGCACGCGGGGCTGCTGTCAGCAGCGGCAATCATGAACGCGGTTATCCTGACGGCGGTGCTGTCGGCGGGTAACTCGGGCATGTATGCTTCGACGCGTATGCTCTATACCCTGGCCTGTGATGGCAAAGCGCCACGCATTTTCTCAAAGCTCTCCCGTGGCGGTGTGCCGCGCAATGCGCTGTATGCGACGACGGTGATTGCGGGGCTGTGCTTCCTGAGCTCGATGTTTGGTAACCAGACCGTCTATTTGTGGCTGCTCAACACCTCGGGCATGACGGGCTTTATCGCCTGGCTGGGGATTGCCATCAGCCACTATCGTTTCCGCCGCGGCTACGTGCTGCAGGGTAACGATCTTAACGACCTGCCATATCGTTCAGGGTTCTTCCCGCTGGGGCCGATCTTCGCCTTCGTTCTGTGCCTGATCATTACCCTGGGTCAGAACTATGAAGCGTTCCTGAAAGATACCATTGACTGGGGCGGTGTTGCGGCAACCTATATCGGTATTCCGCTGTTCCTGGTGATTTGGTTCGGTTATAAGCTGGCGAAAGGCACCCGCTTCGTCCGCTACAGCGAAATGAAGTTCCCGCAGCGTTTTAAAGGCTGACGCTCAAGACCGAGAGTCATTTCTCGCATAAAACCCTCTTTTTAAGAGGGTTTTTTTGTTTCTGCGTTTCTTACAAATTGATACAGTTCTCCATAATTTTATTGATAATGGAAATCATTATCTTTATCATCCTCACATATTCAGGATGAAGCCAATCTCCTTAGCTTGCAGGTCATAACCGCCGGCAAGAGGTGACCAGCCACGTCAACGGTAAAACTATTCCGCGCGCGCCGCCTATGAGCAGTGCGCCGACAGTACGTGTTAATTGCACCTTTTGTTTGATTCGTTATGAACCTCATGGAGATATGGAATGTTCAGGTTAAACCCTTTTGCCCGGGCGGGATTGTGCGCATCCGTCGTATCGCTGGCGTTTCCGGCCCTTGCCGAAGTTAATGAAGAAACGCTGGTGGTCACCGCCGCAGCGACGGAACAGAGCGTGAAGGATGCGCCGGCCAGTATCAGCGTGATTACCCAGCAAGATTTACAGCGCCGCCCGGTTCAGAACCTGAAGGATGTCCTGCGTGATGTGCCCGGTGTACAGCTCACCAACGAAGGTGACAACCGCAAGGGCGTCAGTATTCGCGGCCTCGACAGCAGCTATACCTTGATTCTGGTTGACGGCAAGCGCGTGAACTCCCGTAACGCCGTCTTCCGCCACAACGATTTCGATTTAAACTGGGTTCCGGTCGACGCCATCGAGCGGATTGAAGTGGTGCGCGGGCCGATGTCCTCGCTGTACGGCTCCGACGCCCTCGGCGGCGTGGTCAACATCATCACCAAAAAAGTCGGCCAGAAATGGACCGGCACCCTGAGCGCCGATACCACCATTCAGGAACACCGCGATCGCGGGGATACCTACAACGGCCAGTTCTTCACCGGCGGTCCGCTGATTGATGGCGTGCTGGGCATGAAAGCTTACGGTAACCTGGCGAAACGTGCCAAGGACGATCAGCAGGCCTCCAGCAACGCCGCGGGCGAAACGCCACGCATCGAAGGCTTTACCAGCCGTGACGGTAACGTCGAGTTTGCCTGGACCCCAACCGATAACCAGGACATCACCGCCGGCTACGGCTTCGATCGCCAGGATCGTGACTCCGATTCCCTCGACCGCAACCGCCTTGAGCGCCAGAACTACTCCCTCAGCCATAATGGCCGCTGGGATCTCGGTAACAGCGAACTGAAGTTCTACGGCGAAAAAGTCGATAACAAAAACCCGGGGCAGGACGGCACTATTACCTCCGAAAGTAACGCCATCGACGGTAAATATGTGCTGCCGCTGGGAGTCATTAACCAGATGCTGACCTTCGGTGGGGAATGGCGTCACGATAAGCTGAAAGATCCCGTCAACCTGAGCAGCGGCGGGAAATCCACCTCTGCCAGCCAGTACGCGCTGTTTATCGAGGATGAGTGGCGGATTTTCGAACCGCTGGCGTTAACCACCGGCATTCGTATGGATGACCATGAAACCTACGGCGACCACTGGAGCCCGCGTGCCTACCTGGTTTATAACGCGACCGACACCGTTACCGTGAAGGGCGGCTGGGCAACGGCCTTTAAAGCGCCGTCGCTGTTGCAGCTGAACCCGGACTGGACCACCAATTCCTGCCGCGGCTCCTGCAGCATCATCGGTAACCCGGATCTGAAACCAGAAACCAGCGAAAGCTTCGAGATTGGCCTGTACTACCGCGGCGAAGAAGGCCTGCTGGAAGGCGTGGAAGGCAGCGTGACCACCTTCCAGAATAACGTCGACGATATGATCGATATCCTGCGTACTTCCAGCGCCAGTGAAGCGCCGGGCTATCCGAACTTTGTCGGCTGGAAAACGGTGAATGGCAAACGCGTGCCGGTCTTCCGCTACTTCAACGTTAACAAAGCGCGCATCAAAGGCGTGGAAACCGAAGTGAAAGTGCCGTTTGGCGATGAGTGGAAGCTGACGGTGAACTACACCTACAACGATGGCCGCGATCTCAGTAACGGTGGGGATAAGCCACTGCAGTCACTGCCGTTCCATACCGCTAACGGCACGCTGGACTGGACGCCGCTGGATGACTGGTCCTTCTACGTCACCGCAAATTATACCGGCGAGCAACGTGCGGTCAGCGCCACGTCAAAAACCCCGGGAGGTTACACCATGTTTGACGTCGGTGCCGCCTGGCAGGTGACGAAGAGCGTGAAACTGCGCTCGGGCGTGCTGAACGTCGGGGATAAAGACCTGAGCCGCGACGACTATAGCTACACGGAAGAAGGTCGCCGCTACTTTATGGCCGTGGATTACCGCTTTTAATTAACCCACCAACCGGGCAGTCGCGTTCGCCGACTGCCCGCTATGATTGTTCCTCTGTTTTCCCGTCATACAGAACCATGCGCGGCGTAAAATGGCGTATACACTATTAGAGAGAGACGTCAGCCATCCTGCCCCAGAATGGCTGACGTCCCGCTGGTATTTCATGCAGACGTTATTTCTCAACTCGAATCACTATTAATAGAGAACAATAATAATGCGCAACGTCATACTTCCGGCTCTGGTTGCGGTGCTTTTTTTCAGCGTCGGTGTGTTTATTTTAAATATGCAGCTCTGGTATTTAGCCAGAATAAATAGTGCCAACGCGGCCTCTCTGACAGCGGTAAAGATCAATACCTTTCTGGATGAAGCGCGAGACGCGACCTTGACCGCGCGCGATGTCGCCCTCAAAGGGTGTACGCCTGAAGGGCAGTTTCAGCTTGGCACTGAGGCGGCACTCAAGCCGCATCTCAGAACGTTATTAATCATGAAAAGCGATAAAGTATGGTGTTCCTCGCTTCCGGGTAACCGGGTGCTGATTTCTCGCCTTCACGATTTGCCGCCGGCGCCGTTGATGCTTATTGCGGCGATGAACACCGTAAATAACCGTCCGGTGCTGATCTATCAACAGATATCCGATAACGTCAAAATTATTATCAGCATCAGCGACGTTCATATTCGTGATGCCCTGAACAGTAATGAGCAAAATACCGCTTTTTCTTTAGTGGTGGGTGACAAGGCGATTGGTTACGCCGGAGATGTTCGAAAAGCCAGTCTCAGCACGGCAACCACCGGGTTGTTTCAGTCGGCGGAATTTCCCTTTGGTATCGAATATAACCTGCCGCCGTTTTTTAGCGCGAAACGCATGATTTATCAAGGCGCGGGATTGTTAGTCTTTATTTTGTTTGTCTCCTGCGCGCTGGCCTGGCTGCTGCTGAAGTATGCCAATAAGTACACCACCCCAGAAGATACGCTGCGTAAAGCGATTGCCAACGGCGAAATCGTCCCGTTCTATCAGCCGGTGGTGAATGGGCGAACCGGCGCGATCTATGGCGTCGAGGTACTGGCCCGTTGGAAGCACCCGCAAATTGGTTTTATTTCACCGGTGGCGTTTATTCCGCTGGCGGAGAGAACCGGGCTGATTATTCCCCTGACCCAAAGCTTGATGGCTCAGGTCGTCTCTCAGATGAACAAACTGAGCGAGAAACTGCCCGATGGCTTTCATATTGGGATCAATTTCAGCGCTTCGCATATCAGCTCGCCGCTGTTTATGGCGGATTGTCTGCAATACCGGGAGGGTTTTCTCAATCAAAATCTGAAGCTGGTGCTTGAGGTGACCGAACGCGAACCGTTGCATGTGGATGAGCAACTGATTGCCAATCTCAATACCTTACACGCCCGCGGTTTTTCTATTGCGCTGGATGATTTTGGCACCGGATACTCTGGGTTGTCGTATCTGCATGACTTGAACATTGACTACATCAAAATTGATAAGAGTTTTGTCGGGCGGGTTAACGGCCTTGAAGAGTCGACGAAGCTGCTGGATTGCGTGCTTGAAATGGCGCGCAAGCTCTCTTTACGGATTGTCGCGGAAGGCGTTGAGACGCAGGAACAGCTCAATTATCTTAACGGGAAAAATATTACCTTATTGCAGGGGTACTATTTCTTTAAACCGGTTTCTTACGTCGACTTTATTAAAATATTGCTTTCTAAGAACAAAGAGAAGGTGATTCTTGAATAAGTGCCTATCCCATTAGGCTCTTCGTCGCTGCTTGTGCGCCGTGAGGCGCACAAGCGCTACGTCAGCCCAGCAGATAGCGGGCGTGGAAGCGTAAATGGTCTTCGATAAACGACGCGATAAAATAGTAGCTGTGATCGTAACCTGGCTGGATCCTCAGGGTTAACGGCCAGGCTTTTTGGCGCGCGACCTCTGCCAGCACCGCCGGCTGAAGCTGTACCGCCAGGAAGCTGTCGCCATCCCCCTGATCAATCAAGGTCGGGATGGCGTCGGCGGCCTGGCTTGCCTGTAGCAGTGCGCAACTGTCCCACGCCTGCCATGCCGTAGTATCGGCCCCCAGGTATGCGGTGAAGGCTTTTTGTCCCCACGGAACCTGCGTCGGGTTCACGATGGGCGCGAAGGCGGAGACGCTGACAAAACGGCCCGGGTTTTTTAGCGCCATAATCAGCGCGCCGTGGCCGCCCATGGAATGGCCGCTGATGGCACAGCGCTCGCCAACGTTAAACTGCGAGCGAATCAGCGCGGGCAGTTCGTCGCGCACGTAGTCATACATGCGGTAATGTTCAGACCATGGAGCCTCGGTCGCGTTAAGGTAAAAGCCGGCGCCTTTGCCGAGATCCCAGCCGCTATCGTCAGCGACGTTATCGCCGCGCGGGCTGGTATCCGGCATGACCAGGACAATACCCAACTCGGCGGCAATTCGCTGCGCGCCGGCCTTGGTCGTGAAGTTTTCATCATTACAGGTCAACCCTGACAGCCAGTACAGCACCGGCGGCGCGGTTTCTGTCTGCACTGGAGGTAAAAAGATGCTGAAGGTCATTGAACCGTTCAGGGTGCTGGAGTCGTGCCGCCAGCGTTGCTGCCGGCCTTCGTAACAGCGGTGCTCTTCAAGCAATTCCATGCCGGGCTCCTCAGGAAGATAAGTACGCGTGACAGGTCATAATACAGATATTTCATGTGCCCGTGAGCAACTTTCACTTTCTCCTTTCAGGAAGATATTGCATCATTAATGCAACTTTTAGCCAACATGTCGGTGCTGGTCGGCGGCCTCAAAATGGTGCAATACCATGCTGGTGCACGAGATAGTGTGACGGGGCGGCAGAGGATATGGATAAGCGAGGTATGAGACTCGCGGCGAGCTATTAATAGCTAACGCAAATTTCAACAATTATCGTTTCGGCTACTGGATTATGTGCGTCACCTCACGCACAATGAATGCAAACTTTGCCCTGATAGAGCAAAGAGCGCGACACCTGCAGGAGAACCTAAATGTCAGCACTGAGTAAAGAAGCCATACTCGTTCATGAAGCGCTGGTCGCTCGTGGGCTGGAGACGCCGTTGCGTCCGCCAGTACAAGAAATTGATAATGAAACGCGCAAGCGCCTGATAGCCGGACACATGACCGAGATTATGCAACTGCTGAATCTTGATCTGACCGATGACAGCCTGGTGGAAACCCCACGACGCATTGCCAAAATGTACGTCGACGAGATTTTTTCCGGGTTGGATTATGCCAGGTTCCCAAAAATCACCGTTATCGAAAATAAAATGCAGGTGGATGAAATGGTCACCGTGCGTGATATTACGCTGACCAGCACCTGTGAACACCACTTTGTCACTATCGATGGTAAAGCGACGGTGGCCTATATTCCGAAAGACTCGGTGATTGGTCTGTCGAAAATTAACCGCATCGTGCAGTTCTTCTCGCAGCGTCCGCAGGTTCAGGAACGCCTGACCCAGCAGATTTTAACCGCGCTGCAGACCCTGTTGGGCACCAGCAACGTGGCGGTATCGATTGATGCGGTGCATTACTGTGTCAAAGCTCGTGGCATCCGTGATGCAACCAGCGCCACCACCACGACGTCGTTGGGCGGTCTGTTTAAATCAAGCCAGAACACTCGCCAGGAGTTCCTGCGCGCCGTTCGCCATCACAACTAATCAAAGGGCAGGTTACATGGAGAGAAATGTCACGCTGGATTTTGTGCGCGGCGTGGCTATCCTCGGTATCCTGCTCCTGAATATCAACGCCTTCGGCCTGCCGAAGGCGGCTTATCTCAATCCGGCGTGGGCCGGTAATATCACCTCAAGCGATGCCTGGACCTGGGCGATCCTCGATATGTTTGCGCAGGTCAAATTCCTGACGCTGTTTGCTCTGCTGTTTGGCGCTGGACTACAGATGCTGCTACCGCGCGGCAAACGTTGGATCCAGTCACGTCTGACGCTGCTGGCGCTGCTGGGCTTTATCCACGGCCTGTTTTTCTGGGATGGCGATATCCTGCTGGCCTATGCCTTAGTCGGGCTGGTGACCTGGCGGATGGTGCGCGATGCTCATCACCTTAAATCGCTGTTTAATACCGGCGTCGTACTGTACCTGATTGGCGTTGCGGTGCTGGTGCTGTTGGGGCTGATTTCCGGCGGCTCGCCAAACCGCTCATGGGTTCCTGATGCGGCGAATTTACAGTATGAGCAATACTGGAAGCTCAACGGCGGGCTGGAAGCGGTGAGCAATCGTGCCGATATGCTTTCCGATAACCTGCTGGCGCTGGGGGCGCAATATGGCTGGCAGTTGGCAGGGATGATGCTGATGGGCGCGGCATTGATGCGCAGCGGCTGGTTAAAAGGGCAGTTTAGCCTCAGCCATTACCGACGCACGGGCGCATTGTTGATTGTTGCCGGCATGGCGGTAAACCTTCCTGCTATTGTTGCCCAGTGGCACCTCGACTGGGATCCGCGCTGGTGTGCGTTCCTGTTACAGGCACCGCGTGAGCTGGGCGCCCCGTTACAAACCATTGGCTATGCTGCGTTGGCGTGGGGCTTCTGGCCGTGGTTGTGCCAGTTCAGGCTGGTGGGGGCGATAGCCTGCGTCGGACGCATGGCGTTAACCAACTATCTGCTGCAGACGCTGATCTGCACCACCATCTTCTACCGTTTTGGTTTGTTTATGCAGTTTGATCGCTTGCACTTGTTAGCCTTCGTGCTGCCGGTGTGGGCTATCAATTTAACCTTCTCGCTAATGTGGCTGCGCTATTTCCGCCAGGGGCCGGTGGAATGGTTGTGGCGACAGCTAACGCTTCGTGCGTCAGGCACCTCATCAAAAAACACATCCAGATAACGATCTCGATCACAATCATTAACAAAACGGATGTAACCGTTTCCAGGCTTGTGACATCACTCACGTAGCGGGCCGCAGCTCGCTGCCAGAATAGCCACCTTGCTGAACACAGGAGGTGGGTGTGGCGTCTTACAATTTTCTTAAGGTCGGTGAGCATGATCACCATTCGTGATGTCGCCCGTCAGGCGGGTGTTTCCGTGGCGACCGTCTCACGTGTGCTGAACAACAGCGCGCTGGTGAGCCCGGATACACGGGAAAATGTAATGAAAGCGGTAACGCAGCTGGGCTACCGGCCAAACGCCAACGCCCAGGCGCTGGCGACGCAGGTCAGCGATACCATCGGCGTGGTGGTGATGGATGTTTCAGATGCCTTCTTCGGCGCTCTGGTCAAAGCGGTGGATACCGTCGCGCAGCAGCATCAAAAATATGTGCTGATCGGCAATAGCTATCATGAGGCGGAAAAAGAGCGTCATGCCATTGAAGTCCTGATCCGCCAGCGTTGTTCCGCATTGATTGTTCACTCTAAAGCCCTGAGCGACGCCGAACTGGGCGACTTTATGGAGCATATTCCGGGAATGGTGCTGATCAACCGCATTGTGCCCGGCTATGCCCATCGTTGCGTGGGTCTGGATAACGTCAGCGGGGCGCTGATGGCCACGCGGATGCTGCTGAATCATGGCCATCAACGCATCGGCTACCTCTCTTCAAACCACGGCATTGAAGATGACGATATGCGTCGTGAAGGGTGGTTTAAGGCGCTGCAGGAGCAAAACATTATTGCGCCAGACAGTTGGGTTGGCTCGGGAACGCCGGATATGCAGGGCGGGGAAGCGGCAATGGTTGAACTGCTGGGGCGTAATTTAGGCCTGACGGCCGTCTTTGCTTATAACGACAGCATGGCCGCCGGGGCGCTGACGACGCTGAAAGATAACGGCATTGCGGTCCCGCAGCATCTGTCACTCATTGGCTTCGATGATATCCCGATTTCGCGTTACACCGACCCGCAGCTGACCACGGTGCGGTATCCGGTGATGTCGATGGCAAAACTGGCGACGGAACTGGCGTTGCTGGGGGCGGCCGGCAAGCTGGATCATGAGGCGCGTCACTGCTTTATGCCAACGTTGGTGCGTCGTCATTCCGTGCTGCAACGGCAAAGTGCGGGGCCGATCACTAACTGATGACGCGGCATTATGTAACCGCTTTCAATCTGTGAGTAAATTCACAGTATATTAACATTCAACTGATTATGATGGCCGCGTTTACTAGTTTGAACCACTCTATCACGGTGAATAATCACTTTTACCGTAGGAATAAGGCGTTAAACGCGTAATAAAGTCGTATTTCTGGAGCGTTACCCTACATGGAAGACAGAATTACAGTCGTGAACATGGTTGTGCGGTAACTTTTATGTAACAGATGCCCGCCCGCTATTTTCACACCAACGACCCTGCATAAAAAAAACCGGAGATTCCATGAATAAGAAGGTGTTAACCCTGTCTGCTGTTATGGCGAGCATGTTATTTGGCGCCGCGGCGCACGCAGCTGATACCCGCATCGGCGTAACCATTTATAAATATGACGACAACTTTATGTCGGTGGTGCGCAAGGCTATCGAAAAAGACGGCAAATCAGCGCCGGATGTGCAGCTGCTGATGAATGACTCGCAGAACGACCAGTCAAAACAGAACGATCAGATTGACGTCCTGCTGGCGAAAGGGGTGAAAGCGCTGGCCATCAACCTGGTGGACCCGGCGGCTGCGGGGACCGTTATCGATAAAGCACGTGGTCAGAACGTGCCGGTGGTGTTCTTTAACAAAGAGCCGTCCCGCAAAGCGCTGGATAGCTACGATAAAGCCTATTACGTCGGGACCGATTCGAAAGAGTCCGGCGTGATCCAGGGTGATCTGATTGCTAAACACTGGAAAGCAAACCCGAACTGGGATCTCAATAAAGATGGTCAGATTCAGTTTGTGCTGCTGAAAGGCGAGCCAGGCCATCCGGATGCTGAAGCACGTACCACCTACGTGATTAAAGAGCTGAACGACAAAGGTTTCAAAACCCAGCAGTTGGCGTTAGACACGGCAATGTGGGATACCGCCCAGGCGAAAGACAAGATGGATGCGTGGTTGTCTGGCCCGAACGCCAACAAAATTGAAGTGGTTATTGCCAACAACGATGCCATGGCGATGGGTGCTGTTGAAGCGCTGAAAGCACACAACAAGAGCAGCATTCCGGTATTTGGCGTCGATGCCCTGCCTGAAGCGCTGGCGCTGGTTAAATCCGGTGCAATGGCCGGTACCGTGCTGAACGATGCCAACAACCAGGCTAAAGCGACCTTCGATCTGGCGAAAAATCTGGCAGATGGTAAAGAACCAGCAGCAGGTACTAACTGGAAGATTGAGAATAAAATCGTCCGCGTTCCTTACGTTGGCGTAGATAAAGACAATCTGAGCCAGTTTATCGGTAAATAATTATTGAGTTACGGGCGCGGATTGTTATCCGGAGTATTTAGGTTGCAGGATAGTTAATATTGCTGCAAACAACAGACTCCGGGTATTCCCCGCCCGATTATTCCTGATACAGAACCAGATCCTGACTTCGGCGTTCATTCGTCGGTTGGGGTGTGCATGAACGCAGCCAGGTATAACTATGGTCAGCAATAATAGCGAACGGTCAGGCGAATTTTTGTTGGAAATGAGTAACATCAACAAATCGTTTCCTGGCGTCAAGGCGCTCGATAATGTCAATCTGAAAGTCCGTCCTCATTCTATTCATGCATTAATGGGAGAGAACGGCGCGGGCAAATCAACATTATTAAAATGCCTTTTTGGGATCTATCAAAAAGATTCCGGCAGTATTCTTTTTCAGGGTAAAGAGATCGATTTCCATTCGGCGAAAGAAGCCCTGGAAAACGGTATTTCAATGGTGCATCAGGAATTAAACTTGGTATTGCAACGTACGGTGATGGACAACATGTGGCTGGGGCGTTATCCCACCAAAGGCGTGTTTGTCGATCAGGATAAAATGTATCGCGATACCAAAGGGATCTTTGATGAACTGGATATCGATATCGACCCGCGCGCGCGCGTCGGTACGCTGTCGGTATCGCAGATGCAGATGATTGAAATCGCTAAGGCATTTTCCTATGACGCGAAAATCGTCATCATGGATGAGCCGACGTCGTCGCTGACGGAGAAAGAGGTCAATCACCTGTTTAAGATCATCCGTAAGCTGAAAGAACGCGGCTGCGGCATTGTCTATATCTCTCATAAGATGGAAGAAATTTTCCAGCTGTGCGATGAGATTACCGTACTACGCGACGGTCAGTGGATTGCCACCCAGCCTCTGGAAGGTCTGGATATGGACAAGATCATTGCCATGATGGTGGGACGTTCCCTCAACCAGCGCTTCCCGGACCGTGAAAACAAACCGGGTGAGGTGATCCTTGAAGTCCGCAATCTGACCTCTCTGCGCCAGCCATCGATTCGCGACATCTCTTTCGACCTGCACAAAGGCGAAATTCTGGGGATTGCCGGGCTGGTCGGGGCCAAGCGTACCGATATTGTGGAGACCATCTTTGGTATCCGCGAGAAATCAGGCGGTACCATTACGCTGCACGGTAAGAAAATTAACAACCATAGCGCTAATGAAGCGATTAACCATGGCTTTGCGTTGGTCACCGAAGAGCGGCGCTCCACCGGGATTTATGCATACCTGGATATCGGTTTTAACTCACTGATCTCCAATATTAAAAAATATAAGAACAGGGTTGGCTTGCTGGATAATTCGCGCATGAAAAGCGATACCCAGTGGGTTATTGATTCAATGCGGGTGAAAACCCCCGGCCAGCATACGCAAATAGGTTCATTGTCCGGCGGTAACCAGCAAAAGGTCATTATTGGACGCTGGCTATTAACTCAGCCGGAAATTTTAATGCTTGATGAACCCACGCGCGGGATCGATGTTGGCGCGAAATTCGAGATTTACCAGCTGATTGCTGAGCTGGCGAAGAAAGAGAAAGGGATCATCATTATTTCCTCCGAGATGCCGGAGCTGCTGGGTATTACCGACCGTATTCTGGTGATGAGCAATGGTCTTGTCGCCGGCATTGTTGAGACAAAAACTACTACGCAAAACGAGATTTTACGTCTTGCGTCGTTGCATCTTTAAGAGCAGGGGCTTCTCATGAGCGCGTTAAATAAAAAAAGCTTTCTCACTTATCTGAAAGACGGTGGGATTTACGTTGTTCTTTTGGTTTTGCTGGCCATTATTATTATCCAGGACCCTACGTTTTTAAGTCTGTTGAACCTGAGTAACATCCTGACCCAGTCCTCGGTGCGTATTATTATCGCGCTCGGCGTGGCGGGGTTGATTGTCACCCAGGGGACCGACCTGTCTGCCGGACGTCAGGTAGGCCTGGCGGCGGTTATCGCGGCCACCATGCTGCAGGCCGTCGATAATACCAACAAGGTGTTCCCAGATATGGCCACCATGCCGATTCCGCTGGTGATCCTGCTGGTCTGCGCGATTGGCGCGGTTATCGGCCTGATTAACGGTATTATCATTGCTTACCTGAACGTGACGCCGTTTATTACCACCCTCGGCACGATGATCATCGTTTATGGTATTAACTCCCTGTACTACGATTTTGTGGGCGCCTCGCCGATTTCCGGCTTTGACAGTCACTTCTCGCAGTTTGCCCAGGGGTTTGTAGCACTGGGGACCTTCCGCCTGTCGTACATCACTTTCTATGCGTTGATTGCGGTGTTCTTCGTCTGGATCCTGTGGAATAAAACGCGCTTTGGTAAAAACATCTTTGCTATCGGCGGCAACCCGGAAGCAGCCAAAGTCTCTGGCGTGAACGTGGCGCTGAACCTGCTGGTGATTTATGCGCTGTCTGGCGTGTTCTATGCCTTCGGTGGTCTGCTGGAAGCGGGGCGTATCGGCTCGGCAACTAACAACCTGGGCTTTATGTACGAACTGGATGCCATCGCGGCCTGTGTGGTCGGCGGCGTATCGTTCAGCGGCGGTGTGGGTACCGTGTTTGGGGTGGTGACCGGGGTTATCATCTTTACGGTAATCAACTACGGCCTGACCTATATCGGCGTTAACCCTTACTGGCAGTATATTATTAAAGGGGCGATTATTATCTTCGCCGTCGCGCTGGATTCCCTGAAATACGCGCGTAAGAAATAATATTCTGCACCGAATCAGCCCGCGCCAACCGCGCGGGCTTTTTTTTTGTTTCACTTGTAAGCGCTGCTGAACTAAAGTCCAAAATTAGATAAATAAACCCGGGGAAAAAATTCTCTTTTCCTCAGTTTTGGCGGAAGATAGTCTGGTTATTATCTTTATCACAAAGGTACTAATCTCTTCATTAATAAAGAAGTGATTCTCAATTTAATGAAATGCACATTGATAGAAGCATTGAGTGGTTTATGAGATATAGTGAACAAATTGTAACTGAGTGGATTGAATTATCAGCACAGATTTCTGAATCCGTTTTTGTTAAATTACAGAGCATTGCCGATGAAAAAGCCGCGGAACTCGCGGAGCAATTTTATAGCATTATGCTTGAAGACCCCTACGCGGAGAAGTTCCTCTCCTCGGAGCTGGTCCAGACACGTTTGCGCCACTCGATGCGGACCTGGATTATTAACGCCCTGACCTTAAAAGGCGACGCGCTGCTGGCGTTCGCCGGCCAGCAGTTTACCATCGGCAATATCCACTCGCGGGTGGGGATCCCGGCAAGCCTGGTGCTGAAAGGGATGCGCATCATCACCCGTTCCATGCTGCAGTATATTCAGTCGCTGTCCCTCGACAGCCACCTCAATACGCTGATGCAGCAATATGTTTCGGTATCGATTCAAATTGCCAGTGAACTGATGACCTATGCCTATGAAAACTATCAGTTCAGCGAAGCTAAAAATGAAGAGTCATATCGCCTGCATAATTTAATCGCCAACCTTGAACTGGAAAAAGGTAAGCAGCAGGCCTCGTTATTTAACTGGGAAAATGCGCTGATCTACGCCCTGGTATCACGGACGGCGAATATCCACTCGTATTTACTCAGCGACTCCGAATTTGGTTTATGGTTTCGGCATAAATGCAGTCAGCATTTCGGCAAACAGCCGGAAATAGAACAAATTAACCTGCTGATTGATGCGATTGATAATATGCTGATCAAAGGCGGAGAGGTCGCTGGTAATGAACTGGACTCAATCCAGTCACTGCTCAGCGATATTCGCTCGAAAACGATGGCGATCAACAACCTGTTCACTTCGCTATTTGAAGAGGCCAACCGTCTGGAAAGCGGCAAAGATGTTCTGACCAATCTGCTTAATCGCCGCTATCTGTCGACGGTGCTGAAGTACGAAGTCAAACTGGCGATGGATAATGAGCACACCCTGTCGGTGGTGATGCTCGATGTCGATCACTTCAAGAAGATCAACGATACCTGGGGACACTCCACCGGGGATGATGTCCTGCGCCATATCGCCGGCATCCTCGCCGACAATACCCGTGCCAGCGACTACGTTTTCCGCTACGGCGGGGAAGAATTTATGATCGTCTATCTTGAAGTCAGGCGTGACCAGACGTTGAGCCTGGTTGAAAAAATCCGTCAGACCATTGAGGCCTCGCCGTTTGTGACGCCGGAAGGGGAGAAGGTAGAACTAAGCGCTTCTTTTGGCGTCAGCTATTATCGCGGCCATCCCGATTATCAAAAAATGGTTGATGAGGCGGATAAAGCGCTGTACGAGGCCAAGCATCTTGGCCGTAACCAGGCGGTTGAATTTAGCGAGTAAACCCGCGGGGCGTTACTTTGACTTTTGCAGCTCCAGCAGCTGCTCTGGGGTGACGGCCGGGTAGGACTGCGCGCCCTCAGGCACCTCCTGCAGAGTGGGGATCGGGATCAGCGGCCCTAAAAAGCGCGGTTCACGTTTGAAAATATAGAGATCCGCCAGCGCGCCAAACCGGGCGCCAAACTCACGCAAGCGCACGCTCCACATATCTTTCGGCGAAGGTACGGCATAGCACTGGGCCTGAATCCCCATATGCAGGGCGATAAACAGCGCCCGCTCGCAGTGGAAGCGCTGGGTGATGATAATAAAGTCGTTGGTATCGAATACTTTTCGGGTGCGCACAATCGAGTCGAGGGTGCGGAATCCGGCGTAATCGAGCACGATGTCCGCCGGGTCCACGCCGCCTTTAATCAAATCACGGCGCATGGTCATCGGCTCGTTGTAGCTTTGTAGCGCATTGTCGCCGCTCAGCAGCAGATAGTTGACCTTGCCGCTGTTATAGGCGTTGAGCGCGCCCTGAATGCGGTAGCGATAATATTGGTTGATAACCCCGGTGCGGTAATATTTCGCGGTGCCGAGCACCACCCCAACCTGGCGGTAGGGCAGATCCTGCAGCTCGTCATAAATATAGGGGGCGGTTTTCCAGCTCATCCAACGGTCAAGACCCAGCACGGTCAACAGCAGCAGGCCGAACAGGACTAACAGGCTGTATAACACACGCTTTAACATTCACCGGGCTCATGTGGATAAGGGAAACATCAGGCTACTGTACCCATCGGGCAAGCGCAAGAAACCATCGTTTAATTGCGGGGTTTTTCAGCAAAGCGGGCTAAAAAGCCCGCATAACGAGCGATTTAACCGAGCAGCACCCGGTCAATGTTGTGACAGCCTAACGCTTTCAGCGTCGCGACGGTGGCATCCCACTGAATCAATGCCGCGTCGGCTTTTTCGGCCAGCACCGCGCGCTGAATGTCTGGATAGTCGTATCCGTTCAGACTCAACAGGTTCAGTGCGCCCTGCAGTGGCGGCAGCGTTGGGTTAAAGGCGGCGTTTTCAGCATAGCGACCGGAAAAAATGGTCCTGTCTTTCAGCTCCAGCGCCACCCCAGATGGGGAGTTGCTGTAAGGCATATGGCAGGCGTTAGCCGCCTGAATCGCCGCCTGCGCCAGCTCGTCGCCCGCCAATGGGTAACCGTGATCCTGTTCATCCATCAGCAGCGTTTTGATCTCCAGATCCTTCGGACCGAAGGCATCTGGCAGATAGTGTTGTAGCGAATGTGCTTCGCGGCCAGGCAGATGAATTCGCAGCTGCTGGCTGCTGTTCAGCTCATTCATAAACTGACGGCAGTGTCCGCAAGGGGTGTAGTTAACGGTAATAGCCTGCAGGGATTTTTCACCGCGCAGCCAGGCGTGGCTGATGGCGCTCTGTTCTGCATGGACGGTTTGCTGCATGGTGGCGCCGAGAAATTCCATATTGCCGCCAAAGTACCAGGTGCCGCTGATACCGCGGGCGATAGCGCCAACGTTAAAACGGGAGAGGTCGGCACGGGCGCAGGCCGCCGCAAGCGGCAGCAGCGCGAAAGCCAGCGCGTCTTCATCCAGACCTGTCGCATTTCGCAGCGTAGCGACCTGGCCGGCATCCAGCAAAGCCGGAAAATGCGGGTCGCTCAGCATCGGGGCGATGGCCGCTTGCAGGTCTGCCGCCAGAAGGGGAAGCGCAGCTTGAAAACGTGGGTGCATGGCATAGCCTCTTAACAATGTAATGGGAATCTAGTGTACGGGCGTCAATCGCGCTTATATGTGACTAATATCTCATTGTTTGTGCAACTTCTTGTTGTTGCATGGATAAATGTGACTTATATCACATTATCCAACTACTGCCAGAATGACCGGGAACAAGAAGGGAGCGACCAGGGAAGTAATAATTCCACACAGCACCAGCGCCAGCGAGCTGAATGCCCCTTCCTGGTAGTCCAGCTCTGCGCAACGGGCGGTGCCGAGGGCATGTGAGGCGGTGCCCATCGACAGACCGCGCGAGGCTTTGGTACGGATACGCATCAGGTTCAGCAGCGTATGACCAAAGACCGCCCCGAGAATACCGACGAAAATCACGCACACTGCGCTGATGGCTGGAATACCGCCGATACTGCCGCTGACCGCCATAGCAATCGGCGTGGTGACCGATTTAGGCATAATGGAGGCGGCGATTTGTGGCGTGGCCCCCATCAGCAGGGCGACGGTTGTCCCCGTCACCATGGCGACGACGCTGCCGATAAAGCAGATGGTTATAATGGATTTCCAGCGGGCGCGGATCTGGTGCAGTTGCTCATATAAAGGAAAGGCCAGCGCGACGACTGCAGGCTGCAACAGGTCGTTAAGAATTTTGCTGCCCTGAAAATAGCGATCGTAGGAGATACCGCTGATCAGCAGAAAGGGGATAATCACCACCATCGCCACCAGCAGGGGGTTCAGCAGCGGGAATTTAAAGCGTGCGGCCAGTTTGCGGGCGAGGAAAAAAACGATCAGCGTCAGCGGCAATGACCACCAGATTTCATGCATCATCTTTGACTTCCTCTTTTTGACCGACCACTTTACGCTCGCCGTGGACCAGGTGAGAACTCCAGCTCACCACCAGGAAAACCACTAAGGTACTGATGGTACAAGAAACGGCGACCGGGCCAAGCTGTGCGCGCAGTAAATCCCAGTACTGCATGACACCGACGCCGATGGGCACAAACAGCAGTGCCATATAGCGAATCAACACGTTACAGCCAGGGTTGACCCATTTGGGCGGCATAATTTGCAGCGCCAGCAGCACAAACAAAATCAGCATCCCGATAATGCTGCCTGGAATGGTAATAGGTAGCAGGGAAGCAATAAAAATCCCGGCGTATAAACAGGCATAAATCAGGACAAAAGCCCGTAGGTACTGCCAGATAATATTCAGCGATTTACTCATGGTAATAACCCTTGATGAACCGAATTCATCATACAATTAAACCTTGAAATGTGCTACCGATCACATCATGAATTATACGCATACCTTGGATAGCGCAATGGAACCTTCCATGAGATAGAAACATGGCGATGACATCAGCGTGAAAACGGCGCGGTGCCAGTGGTAGCATAACACCGTTATTGAGGGTGTGTAGTCCCGCAACCGCCTCGCTTCCCGGGTGGCGTAGCGCTTCACACATTGATTGCTTTCAACCGACGAACAGAGACGCTACCATAGCGCCTCTTTTTTCCCCCGGGTAACAATAATGCGTGTTTTACTGGCGCCGATGGAAGGCGTGCTCGATTCGCTGGTGCGCGAGCTGCTGACCGAAGTGAATGATTACGATCTGTGCATCACCGAGTTTTTGCGCGTGGTGGATCAGCTGCTGCCGGTAAAATCGTTTTACAGGTTGTGCCCGGAGCTACACCATCATAGCCGCACGCCGTCCGGCACTCGGGTGCGTGTTCAGTTGCTTGGGCAGTATCCGCAGTGGCTGGCAGAAAATGCCGCGCGGGCGGTGGAGCTGGGATCCTGGGGTGTCGATCTTAACTGCGGCTGCCCGTCAAAGCTGGTGAACGGCAGCGGCGGCGGGGCGACGCTGCTCAAAGACCCGGAACTGATTTATCGCGGCGCAAAGGCGATGCGCGAAGCGGTGCCGGACGCCCTGCCGGTGACGGTGAAAATTCGTCTCGGCTGGGACAGCGGCGCCCGGCAGTTTGAAATTGCCGATGCGGTACAGCAGGCCGGTGCGACGGAGCTTGTCGTGCACGGGCGTACCAAAGAAGATGCCTATAAAGCCGAACGGATAAACTGGGCGGCTATTGGCGAGATCCGCCAGCGCCTGACCATCCCGGTTGTCGCGAACGGCGAAATCTGGGACTGGCAAAGCGCTCAGGACTGCCTGGCGGTGACCGGTTGTGATTCGGTGATGATTGGCCGCGGGGCGCTGAACGTGCCGAATTTAAGCCGGGTCATCAAATATAACGAGCCGCGGATGCCGTGGCCGCAGGTGGTGACGCTGCTACAAAAATATACCCAGTTGGAAAAGCAGGGTGATACCGGGCTGTATCACGTGGCGCGCATCAAACAGTGGCTCAGTTATTTACGCAAAGAATATAGCGAAGCGCTGGTGCTGTTTAATGAAATTCGCACTCTCAAGAGCTCTGGGGAAATCGCTACGACAATTGCCCGTTATTAGGTTGGATTGTTAATCTGCTCACATTTTATTACTTAAGGACTTTCTGTTGATGGGCATTTCCGCAACAGAGTGATATTGTGTAGTTCTAATATTCAGGGTTGCTACTGATAACAGGCAAAACCTAAGCACTAACGCCATGCGTGGCGGGAGTGCTTAGGTTTTTTTTTGCTTTTTATTCTTGAGAGAATTTAATGATTATATAAAACAATGGGTTAGTTTTACTCTGGGTTCTTCAATCATGCAGTTTTATGACTGACGGACACCTTTTGCAAAAAATAAAAAAAGAACATGAATAACGGGCGAATTTATTGCCTGCGGACCGCTATTACCTTTACTCAGTCACAATGGATATCGTTATGCACAACAATAAAATAAATCCTCTGCTGTTGGTGATGACATTTTCACTGTGGGCGCCCGGGGCGCTGGCAGCAGAAACAGAAAAATGGAACGGCACGGTATTAGGTTTTGAAAAACCACAGACCGGTTTACTCGGCGATATGTTGGGAATTCGTCCAATACTGGAAGATAACGGTTTTAATTATAACCTCGGCTACCTGAATGAAATGGGCTATAACGCCGGCGGCGGATATAACCATGATAAACATCTGGCCTATATCGACCAGGTGGCATTGACCTTTACCCAGGATCTGGAGCGCTGGACCGGGATCCCCGATGCGCGTATCGAAGGCAATATTGTTAACCGCAATCATAATGACGATCTGACGACCAAACGACTACAGGATCCGCGCGTCAGTTTTAACGATCTGACCCAGGAGAGCTGGGGTGGACAGTCGATTACCCGCCTTGGCTGGCTGACCTTTGCCCGTAGTTTTGATGACCGCCGTCTGACCTGGCGTATTGGTATGATGAACAAAGTCCAGACCTTCGATCAGATAATCCCCTGTGATTTCCAGACGCTGATGCAGTGTGGCGGCAAGTCGGCAAACTCAATGACGTGGAACAACTGGAACGTCCATACCTGGGGGACGATGCTGGAATATAAACTGACGCCGGAATTGACGCTGAAAGGCGGCATTATGGAGCAAAACCCGGAAGCCTCTTCGCGCAGCCATGCGTGGAGCTGGTCAACCAAAGGCAGTAAAGGCATTCTGCTGCCGGTCGAGATTGAAGCGCGTCCGGTGATCAACGGGCTTTCCGGCGCCTATAACCTCGGGGTGTTGTTCACCAACGCGCCGCAAAGCGATCTCTATACCGGGAAGTCCGGCGGCCCAGGGGCCAGCGATCCTGAAGGATACGCCCAGCATAACCGTACCTGGTTCCTCTATACCGGGATGAACCAGCAGATAACCCGCCATGCCGACGATCCCAACCGCGGGATGAGCGTCTCGCTCAGCGCCGGGGTCGGTGACCAGCGCAGCAACTATATTCATACCACCGCCGCCGCTTCCATGCGCTATCGCGGGTTGTTTGATGCTCGTCCGCAGGACTGGCTAGGCTTCGGCGTCACCTACATTGATATGAGCAGCCACTACGCCCGCAACCAGCAATACATGAACGAGGTCAGCGGCGCCACGGATTACTACGATGCCAGCTACCAGCCGGTGGCCGGTCATTCGGTGAATGCCGAACTGTACTATCGTCTGCGTCCGCTTTCATGGCTCGAACTTCAGCCTGGCCTGCAGTACTGGCATCGTCCGGGTGGCGTAGCCCAGACCCAGGATGCCTGGGTCATCGAGTGGAAAACGGTGGTGACTTTCTGACAGCCGGCCGGGCGACGGGCATTTAGTCGCGATCTGTATCACGTTTTTTTGTTTCGTTAGTTGAGACAAACAAAGAAGTTGTTACAGTGCGGAAGTTGGATTGCTACTGCTGCGGCAGGCAAAACCTGATTTCTGGCATTTGTCGGGGGTCAGGTTTTTTTGTTTTTGGGGTTCATATGCAAATCGCCAAAGTTCTTAATAATAATGTGGTGGTTATTCTGGACGAGCAGCGACGCGAGCAGGTAGTGATGGGGCGAGGGTTGGCCTTTCAAAAGCGCGTCGGTGACACTCTGGATGAAAGTAAAATTGAAAAAGTCTTCGCGCTGCACAGTGATGAGCTGGTAGGACGCTTAGGCGAATTACTCAGTCAGATACCGTTAGAAGTCATGACCACCTGCGACCGGATTATTGAACTGGCGCGCGGGCGGTTGGGGAAACTGCAGGAAAGCCTGTACATCACGTTGACCGACCACTGCCATTTTGCCATCGAGCGGCAAAAAAAAGGGGTGGCGCTGCGCAACGTGCTGCTGTGGGAAATTAAGCGGCTTTACCCGAAAGAGTTTGAGCTTGGGCAGGAGGCCCGCGCCATTATCGCCCGGCGGCTCGGGGTGGAGCTGGCGGAAGATGAAGCGGGCTTTATTGCGCTGCACCTGGTCACCGCGCAGCTCAACAGCGAAATGCCGGAAGTAATGCACGTGACGCGGGTGATGCAGGAGATCCTGCAGCTGGTGAAATATCAGCTCCAGCTGAATTATGACCAGGAGTCGCTGAGCTACCAGCGCTTTGTCACCCACCTGAAATTTTTCGCCCAGCGCATGCTGACGCGCACGGTGGTGGAAGATGATGACGTCACGCTGCACAGCGCGGTAAAAGAAAACTATGCCAAAGCGTGGAAATGTGCGGAAACCGTGGCCCGTCATCTGCAGAAAAGCTACCAGCGGTCGCTGACGACGGAAGAAATTATGTTTCTCGCCATCCATATTGAGCGAGTGAGAAAAGAAGGGCGTTGATCCCCTTCTACCGATACCCCAAATAATTCGAGTGGCTGGTAGGTGGCAAAGCCGCAAATTCCCAGGAGCTTACCCAGGTAAGTGACTGGGATGCACGAGTGCCGCCAACACCCTGGCAACCTGAAGGATGAAGGGGATAAAACTGGATTGTTACTGCATAACGCAGGCAAAACCTGAGCGCGACGCCTTTCCCGGCGTGGTTCTCGGGTTTTTTTTATTTTTATACTCAGTCACTGTTGCCGGCAGGCAGCGGAAGAAAGGAAAACAGCATGGAATATAAAGCACTCGCGCAGGATATTCTGAGCCGGGTTGGCGGCAAAGAGAATATTGTGAGTCTGGTTCACTGTGCCACACGACTGCGCTTTAAACTCAAAGAGAACAAAAAGGCCGACGCGGAAGGGCTGAAAACTAACCCTGGCGTGATTATGGTGGTGGAAAGCGGCGGCCAGTTTCAGGTGGTGATTGGTAACCATGTCCACGATGTCTGGCAGGCGGTACGCAACGAAGCGGGCCTTACCGACGACAGCGAGCCGGTGGCAGATACTGGAGAGAAAACCTCGGTACTGGGCCAGGTGATTGACGTGGTTTCCGCCATCTTCACGCCGTTTATCGGCGTACTGGCGGCATCAGGGATCCTCAAAGGGTTGCTGGCGCTGGCGGTGGTTTGCGGCTGGCTGGTGCCCCAGCAGGCAACTTACAAAATCTGGTTTGCCGCCAGCGACGCGCTGTTCTTTTTCTTCCCGCTGTTTCTCGGCTACACCGCCGGTAAAAAATTCGGCGGCAATCCGTTTATTACCATGGTGATCGGCGGCGCGCTTACCCATCCGCTGATGATCCAGGCCTTTGAAGGCGCTCAGCTGCCCGGCGCGGAAGCGAGCTATTTTCTCGGCATCCCGGTGACCTTTATCAACTACAGTTCCTCGGTGATCCCGATTATCCTCGCCTCGTGGGTGAGCTGCTGGCTGGAACGTAAAGGCAATGCGCTGCTGCCGTCAGCGATGAAAAACTTCTTTACGCCGCTGATTTGCCTGGTGGTGGTGGTGCCGCTGACCTTCCTGGTTATCGGCCCGGTGGCCACCTGGTTAAGCCAGCTGCTGGCCCACGGCTACCAGATTATCTACACCGTGGCACCGTGGCTGGCGGGCGCCGCAATGGGCGCGTTGTGGCAGGTCTGCGTGATTTTCGGGCTGCACTGGGGGCTGATACCGCTGATGATTAACAACCTGACGGTACTGGGCCAGGACTCGATGCTGCCGATGCTGCTGCCGGCGGTGATGGGGCAGGTTGGCGCGGCGCTGGGGATCTTCCTGCGCACCCGTGACGCCCGGCAAAAAGTGCTGGCGGGATCCGCGGTATCCGCCGGGATCTTTGGGATTACCGAACCCGCGATTTATGGCCTGAACCTGCCGCTGCGCCGTCCGTTTATCTTTGGCTGCGTGGCCGGTGCCATCGGCGGGGCGATTGTCGGCCTGAGCGACAGCCACGTTTACTCCTTTGGTTTCGCCAATATTTTCACCCTCGCGCAGATGATCCCGCCGCAGGGCATCGACGCTACCGTCTGGGGCGGCGTGGCCGGTATTGTCGCCGCGCTGGTTATCTCCTGCGTGCTGACCTTTGTCGCGGGCCTGCCGGGAAGCCGCACGGAGCCTGCTGGCGTGCCGATCGGTCCGGTGGCGGAAAACGCAATTCTCGCGCCGATGTCCGGCACCGCTTTGGCACTGGAACAGGTTCCCGATAGCACCTTCGCCAGCGGCCTGCTGGGGCAAGGCGTGGCGATTATTCCCGCCGTCGGCAAAGTGATAGCGCCGTTCTCCGGGGAGGTCGCGTCGCTTTTCCAGACCAAACATGCGATTGGCCTGCTCAGCGATAGCGGCATTGAGCTGTTGATCCACGTTGGTATCGATACCGTGAAGCTCGATGGCGCACCGTTTACTGCCCACGTCAAAGAAGGCGATCGGGTGAAGGCCGGCGATCTGCTGCTCGAATTCGACCGCCAGGCTATTCTGGACGCCGGTTATGACCTGGCGACCCCCATTATTATCAGCAACAGCGACGATTATCGTAGCGTTGAGATCGTCTCCACCAGCGTGGTCGATGCCGGTCAGCCGCTGTTGTCCGTCATCCCTTAATCACAGGAGAGAAAGATGAAGACATTTCCACAGACCTTCTTATGGGGCGGCGCGACCGCCGCCAATCAGGTCGAAGGCGCCTATCTGGAAGACGGCAAAGGATTATCCACCTCGGACGTCCAGCCACACGGTGTCTTTGGCGACGTTGTTGAGCGCGTGCCGGGCGACAGCGGGATCAAGGATATTGCGATCGATTTCTACCACCGCTATCCGGAAGATATCAGCCTGTTCGCCGAAATGGGATTCAACTGCCTGCGGGTATCGATTGCCTGGACGCGCATTTTCCCCGATGGTGACAATGCCGAACCTAATGAAGCCGGGCTGGCGTTTTACGACCGGCTGTTTGCCGAAATGGCGCAGCACAATATCACTCCGCTGGTCACCTTATCGCACTATGAAATGCCGTGGGCGCTGGTGAAAAACTACGGCGGTTGGGGTAGCCGCGAGGTGATTGGTTTCTTCGAACGTTACGCCCGCACGGTATTTGCCCGTTATAAAGACCAGGTCAAACTGTGGCTGACCTTTAACGAAATCAATATGTCGCTCCATGCGCCGATGACCGGCGTCGGCCTGCCAGAGGGCAGCAGCAAGGAAGCGGTCTATCAGGCTATTCACCATCAGTTGGTGGCGAGTGCGCTGGCGGTCAAAGCCTGCCATGAGATAGTCCCCGAGGGCAAAATCGGCAATATGCTGCTGGGTGGCTTAATGTACCCGTTAAGCTGTAAGCCGGAAGATGTGTTTGAAACCATGCAACAAAACCGCAGCTGGCAGTTCTTCGGTGATGTGCAGTGCCGCGGAAGCTATCCGGGCTATATGCTGCGCTATTTCCGCGACCAGGGGATGACGATTACCATCACCGATGCCGACCGTGAGGCCCTGAAATCCACCGTGGATTTCATCTCCTTTAGCTACTACATGACCGGCTGCGTCACCGCCGACGAAGAGCTGAACCAGAAAGCGCGCGGCAATATTCTCAGCATGGTACCGAACCCGCACCTGGCCAGCTCAGAATGGGGCTGGCAGATTGACCCGCTGGGCCTGCGGACGCTGCTGAACGTGCTGTGGGATCGCTATCAGAAGCCGCTGTTTATTGTTGAGAATGGCCTCGGTGCGAAAGACAAGGTTGAGGCGGACGGTTCAATTCATGACGACTACCGCATCAGTTACCTCAACGACCATCTGGTGCAGGCGCGGGAAGCGATTGACGACGGCGTGGAGCTGCTGGGCTTTACCAGTTGGGGACCTATCGACCTGGTCAGCGCCTCGAAAGCAGAGATGTCCAAGCGTTACGGCTTTATCTACGTCGATCGCGATGACCAGGGGAACGGCACCCTGGCGCGCAGTAAAAAGGACAGCTTCTACTGGTACAAAGAGGTGATTGGCAGTAACGGCGCCAGCTTAAAAGACTAACCCTCGCGCTCCGTTGCGGCCCGGATCTGCCGGGCCGCCGGGCGTTTATGCTGGTTTACTGGCGCGCAGCAGGAAGAGCATTGGTCGCTCCTGCTCTTCGTCCAGTTCCGGCTGGGCGGCGATTTGCTCCGCGGTCGGTCCCCATTCATCAAGATGTTCAATGACAAAACCGGCGGCGACCAGCAGGTTTATCCAGCTGGCCAGCTTACGATGCTGTTTCTTCACGCCGTCGGCAAACCAGTTGCTGATGCGCTCCCCTTCCTGCTGATAGTGGCTGACCGGCCAGTTTTTTTGACCGAGGTCATCCACCTGCCAGCCCTGACGTAGCGGGGCGGTGTAGATCGGGTGTTCAGCGGAAAACAGCAGCGTACCGCCCGGCGTCAGGGCCTGATAAATCGTGGCGAACAGTGGGGCGACGTCAGGAAGATAGTGCAGCGCCAGTGAACTGTAGACCAGTTCGCAACTGCCGGCGGGCAGGGTGAGGGTTTGCAGATCTTCACAACGATAATCGATGTCGCCACCTGTGCTCATGTCGCGAGCGCGGTCGAGCATCCGGCTGGAGATATCAATCCCGGTAACCTGGGTGGCGCCTTGTTCACGCGCCCAGCGGCAAAACCAGCCGTAGCCACAGCCAAGATCTACCACCCGCAGGCCCGTTAAAGGAGGCAACATCTGCTGAATGGCAGGCCATTCCGGCGCGCCGTCGAGCCCTTTTATCGAGCGGTCGAGAGTGGCATATCCTGCAAAAAAATCAGGATCATCATAAATATTCTGACTCATAATCACTCCATGAATTATTTGTGTATTTTTAATTACCCATGTTTTTAGTCACACGCTTTACTAAACGGGCCGATTTCAATTAACTTATTATAACCAACCTTTTTTCGTAATCTGACCTGTCTAATGAATCTAACGTTGAGAAAAAGCGTGTTGGCCGGGATTCCCCTGGTCATCGCTCTGGCTGGCTGCGCGCCGTCCCATGATATTGGCAATCCGCCGCAGCAGCAGACACCTGCCTCTCATGTGTCCATGGATCTCCCCGCCGCCGTTAAAAATGGCTGGCCGCAAAGTAACTGGTGGCAGGACTACCACGACCCGCAGTTGAACAGCCTTATCCAGCGTGCGCTGGCGAACGCCCCGGATATGCAGATTGCCGAGCAGCGGATCAAGCTGGCGGAAGCGCAGGCGCGCATGTCGCAAGCCAATCTTGGGCCAGAGATGGATTTTTCTGCCAACGTTGAACGGCAGAAAATGTCGGCCGAAGGGCTGATGGGGCCGTTTGCCACCGACACCGACGGGAATACCGGCCCCTGGTACACCAACGGGACTTTTGGCCTGACCGCAGGCTGGGATCTCGATCTGTGGGGTAAAAACCGCGCGCTGGTGAAAGCGCGCATTGGAGAGGTCAAAGCGCAAATCGCCGAAGAAGCGCAAACCCGCGAGCTGCTGGCCAGCAGCGTGGCGCGACTTTACTGGCAGTGGCAGACCGAAGCAGCGGTGAAGAGCGTGCTGCAGCAGGTCAAAAGCGAACAAAACAATATCGTTACCGTCGACCAGGCGCTGTTCCAGCGCGGGATCACCAACTCCGCCGAAGGGGCTGAAAACGATATTAATGTCAGCAAAACCGATCAGCAGCTGACCGATGTTGCGGGCAGTATGAAAGAGATCGAAGCGCGACTGATGGCCTTGACCAACAGCCAAAGCCAGTCGCTGAATCTGAAAGTGGTTAACCTCCCGGAAGTCAGCGCACAAATGCCGACGGAGCTGGGCTATGAACTGCTGGCGCGGCGTCCGGATCTGCAGGAAGCGCACTGGTATATCGAAGCCTCTCTGAGCGAAGTAGATGCCGCCAAAGCGGCGTTCTATCCGGACATCAACCTGATGGCTTTCCTGCAACAGGATGCGCTGCATTTAAGCGATCTGTTCCGCCACTCTGCGCAGCAGATGGGGCTTTCCGCCGGGCTGACGCTACCTATCTTTGATAGCGGCAGGCTCAACGCCAACCTCGACATTGCCAGCGCGCAGAATAATTTGTCGGTGGCGAAGTACAACAAAGCGGTGGTGGACGCGGTCAATCAGGTGGCGAAGACTGCCAGCCAGGTTGAGACTCTGATGGAGAAGAACCAGCAGCAGCAGCAGGTTGAAAAAGACGCTCAGCGTACGGTGAACCTGGCGCAGGCGCGTATGGAAGCCGGGATCCTGGCGGGGTCGCGAGTCAGCTTAGCCAGACTCCCCGCTTTGCAGGAGCGAATTACGGCGCTGCGCCTGCACGGCCAGTGGTTGGATGCCAGCATTCAGTTGACCTCCGCGTTGGGCGGCGGCTATCACCAGACCCCACAAAAATCCAGCTAACACCACAGCTAACATTACAGCTGACGCGGCCGGGGGAGACCCTGGTCGCTGTTTACGGGTTACCCGCTAGGGCTTCTTTTTCGCTTCCCGGCGGCGGAACCACCAGTGAGCACCCGCCACCAGGACTACCACCAGAATCAACCAAATCCCGTGCTTCAGATGGCCATCAAGATGATGCAGCCACGGTCCAATCGCTTCGCCCCCCAGATAACCCAGGGTGGTGAACAGCAGGGCCCAGACCAGTGCGCCGAGAATATTGAGTGGCAAAAACACTTTGGGCGGCAGGCGGCTGGCGCCGATCAATAACGGGCCAATCACCCGGAAACCGTACATAAAACGGGTGCCAATCACGAACAGATAAGGACGGCGCTGGATCATGCGCTGTGCTTTGTGGATCCGCGCCTGGTGGCGTGAAAAACGCCGCAGCAGGCGACCGCCAAATCGTCTGCCCAGCAGGTACAGCAGTTGATCGCCAATCATCCCGCCCAGCGCGACCGAAATAACCACCAGTGGAAATTTTAACAACCCCTGATGCGCCACTACGCCGCCCAGCAGGGTGATGGTTTCACCTTCTGCCAGACTGCCAACGATCAGCGCAGCGTAGCCATACTGGGAGATCAGGTTATTGATATCCATACGCAGAAAAACTCCATGGTTGCTTTGGCTTCAGGCTGGATGGCGCCCAACCGCTTCCGGTCGCTCAGGCAGCGTAAAGCCGGGAAGATCATGTTCATCAATCTGTTAATCATACACCCTGCGATTGGAATAGGTGCCGGGTGCATTTTTATAGCTGTACACAAACTAATCTCTCAGAGTGAATTATACTTGGATTAGTGCTGTACGAAGCCGTGACAAGGGGGATGCTATGAACCATGTCTGGGGATTGTTCGCTCATCCGAATCAGGAAATGAGCGTCATCAAAAGCGAAAATGAGACCATTTCGCACCACTATACGCACCATGTGCTGGTGATGGCTGCGGTTCCGGTGATTTGCGCGTTTATTGGCACGACGCAACTTGGCTGGAACTTTGGCGACGGCAACGTGGTAAAACTGTCGATGTGGACAGGACTGGCGCTGGCGGTGGTGTTCTACGCCGTGATGCTGGCCGGGGTGGCGGTGATGGGGCGTATTATCTGGTGGATGGCAAGAAGCTATCCCCAACGCCCGTCGCTTAAACGCTGTATGGTGTTTGCCGGCTACGTGGCGACGCCGCTGTTCATGAGCGGGCTGGTGGCGCTCTATCCACTGGTCTGGCTGTGTGCGCTGGTGGGCACGGTCGCGCTGTTTTACACCGGTTACCTGCTGTATCTCGGTATTCCGACCTTCCTGAACATCAACAAAGAAGAGGGGCTGAGCTTTGCCAGCTCGACGCTGGCGATCGGGGTGCTGGTGCTGGAGGTACTGCTGGCGATCACCGTGATCCTCTGGGGGTACGGTTACCGACTCTTCTAATCCTCGGTAACCACCGAATCGGTTGGCATGAACGGTTTGCCGCCGACAAGCAACTCGAATTATTTTGGGTATGCATTGCCGACATAAATGGATTTTTATGTCGGCAATGCAGCATTTGCTCACGATTCTTATTAGTCAGATCCCGCCAGAGCACGGTATGATAGGTCCTGCCAGCGTCGCCCACATCCCGGCGCCGCAGCGTACGTTCATAACGTGCAAAAATACTTTCACGAATGATCATGATGCCGAAATTTCGAGTTTCTTTGCTCAGCCTGACCTTGCTCCTGGCTGTGCCTTTTGCGCCCCAGGCGATTGCAAAAACCCCCGTTGCCGCAACGGCCTTGCAGCCGGACATTGCCTCCGGTAGCGCGATGATCGTTGATCTTGCCAGCAAAAAAATTGTTTACCAGAGCCAGCCTGATTTGGTGCGGCCGATTGCGTCCATTACCAAGGTGATGACGGCGATGGTGGTGCTGGATGCGCATCTGCCGTTAGACGAAATGCTGACCGTGGATATCAGCCAGACGCCAGAGATGAAAGGGATCTATTCACGCGTGCGCCTGAATAGCCAAATCAGCCGCCGCAATATGCTGCTGCTGGCGCTGATGTCTTCAGAAAACCGCGCTGCTGCGAGCCTTGCCCACCACTATCCGGGGGGCTACGACGCCTTTATCCGCGCTATGAACGCTAAAGCTCAGGCGCTGGGCATGACCCATACCCGTTACGTTGAACCCACAGGGTTGTCGATTCATAACGTCTCGACCGCCCGTGATCTGACGAAACTGCTGATGGCGACCGAACAGTATCCGTTGATTGGTCAACTGAGTACGACCAAAGAAGATACCGCGACCTTTGCCCATCCGGCCTATACGCTGCCGTTTCGCAACACCAACCATCTGGTCTATCGTGACAACTGGAATATCCAGCTGACCAAAACCGGCTTTACCAACGCCGCGGGCCACTGCCTGGTGATGCGCACGGTCATTAATCAACGCCCGGTGGCGCTGGTGGTGATGGATGCCTTCGGCAAATATACCCATTTCGCCGATGCCAGCCGCCTGCGGACGTGGGTTGAAACCGGGAAGGTGATGCCGGTGCCGGCCTCCGCGCTGAGCTACAAAAAGCAGCGTGAAGCCCAGATGGCGGATGCGATGCTGAAAGGTGGCGCACAGACGGCGCAAAACGATTAATGCCTCTCCCCCCGGCCCGCATCAGCGGCCGGGGTTTTTTTTATTCCGGTATGGTTAAATCGCCTTCACCCAGCTGGCGCTGCATGATTAAGGTATCGCGCCAGTCTCCCATCTTGTAGCCGACGCTGCGCAGCTGACCAGCAACCGTGAAGCCAAATTTTTTGTGAATCGCCAGCGAACCGGCATTGTTGTGTCCGTCGCCGATGATTGCCAGCATCTGCCGCCACGGACCCTGTTCGCATTTCTCAATCAGCTGTGCCAGCAGGGCGCTGCCGATACCGCGTCCGCCCATTCCTGATTCGACATAAATCGACTCTTCAAGGGTGTAGCGGTAGGCGGGACGAGGGCGGTAAAAGGTCGCATAGCAGTAGCCGACAATGGTGCCGCGCCACAGGGCGACCAGCCACGGCAGCCCGTTATCACGCACCGTCTTAATGCGCTTACGCATTTCATCGACGGTGGGGGGGATATCTTCAAAGGATGCACGTCCATTCAGTACGTGCCAGACGTACAGCGCTGCAATAGCGTGAGCGTCATCGGGCAGGGCTTCGCGGATCTCTAACTCAGCGCCGTGTAACATATCCGCTTCGGACATGAGGGGGACTCCTTAACCAGGTTTGCCGGAGAAGCGTTTCTCCGGCGTGCAGCGTAATACAGAATCCCGTTACGCGTCATCTGCGATGATAGCTATTCGGCGACGTTATTTTCGCTCTGCGGGCGTTCTCCCCAGTACTTCTGCTTACTGGTTTTACCCAGACCCGGGTTCATGCTGTTGGTCGGGTCATTCTGACGGTAGAACTGTTTCAAGCTATCGGCGGCTTCATACAGGTGTCCGACGTTATGCTCGGCCGGATACTGCGCCCCGCGCTGCTTCAGCAGCTCAAGCATCTGTTCTTTCAACGCATGGGCATCGACGCCTTTTTTCACGATGTAATCCTGATGGAACACGTGGCACATAAAGTGGCCGTAATAGAGCTTGTAGACCAGCTGGCTGTCGATTTCCGGCGGCAGATGCTCAAACCACTCGGT
Organism: Klebsiella sp. R390; assembly: GCF_051131745.1. Classification (NCBI taxonomy): domain Bacteria; kingdom Pseudomonadati; phylum Pseudomonadota; class Gammaproteobacteria; order Enterobacterales; family Enterobacteriaceae; genus Klebsiella; species Klebsiella sp. R390. The sequence continues at coordinate 4,362,165 of NZ_CP180445.1, forward strand.
GTCGTTGCGGCGCAGGGCAATATCCAACGCCAGAATATCTTCGACCTCATCAGCATGTACCGCCTGATAACGAATTGCGGCCCCTGCGGCGGCGAAACGATGAAGAAACGCCTTGCTGCCTTCTTCCGGGGTACAGACGAAGAAGTCCCCTTCGGCCTGCTGGAAGTAGGTTTTAAGCCAGCTCTGCGCCTCTTCGATGCCATCCCCGGCCATTTTCAACAGCAGATGATGCTCGTATTTGTCGCGCCAGGTTTTCATGCGTTCCGGCAGGTGCGCCGGGAACACGTGCCCCAGTTTTTGCATGAAGCGATCGCTAAAATGCGGTTTAAACAGCGACACTTTATCCAGCATGGCATCGGCACGGCCTTTCATGGTGAAGAAGAACGGCATCTTGTCGGTGCCGAGCTTGTCGATCATCAGGAAGGTGTCTTTACCGTAGCGCTCGGCAATATCGTAGATATCGCGGTGCATGTATTCACCCGCTACCGGCAAATGCGCAAACTCCTCCAGGATATGGCGGCGGATCTCGGTCAGTACCGCAGGGTCGTTGCTGCCGATGTAAAAGACCTGCTGGCGTTTTTCCGCCGGGAAGGTATCAAGACGGGCAGCGAACACCGCCAGCTTGCCAGCGCAGCCGGACGATTCAAACAGGCGCTCCGGGTCGGCATTGTAGCGTGCCGGCGTGTCGGCATTGATATCGCGTACCCGGGTAACGTAATCGTGGTCATGAGCGTGGCGCCCATCGTGCAGCACATCGCTATCGCTCACGCGGTCGTCGTCGAGGCGGCTGAGGATCTGTTCCGGCGTGGTGCCCAGATCGATTCCCAGGTGGTTTACCAGCCGCAGTTTGCCGTTTTCGTCAATCTGCGCAAACAACGACATCTCAGTGTAGGCCGGGCCACGTTGCACCAGCGAGCCGCCGGAGTTATTGCAGATCCCGCCGATCACCGAGGCGCCGATGCAGGAGGAGCCGATCACCGAGTGTGGCTCGCGGCCCAGCGGTTTCAGCGCTTTTTCCAGCGAATAGAGCGTGGTGCCCGGGAAGGCCAGCACCTGTTCGCCCTTATCCAGCAGATGCAGTTTATCAAGGCGTAGGGTGCTGATAATGACTATCTGGCGATCGTAATCATTGCCGCTGGGGGTTGAGCCTTCGGTCAGCCCGGTGTTTGCCGCCTGCATGAGAATAATTTTATCGGCGTCAACGCAGGCGCTCAGCACCCGCCACAGCTCCAGCAAGGTGCCCGGAAAGACCACCGCCAGCGCATCGCCCTGGCCTGAGCGGAAACCTTTACGGTAGCGCTGGGTTTTGGCCGGATCGGTTAACAGGTGGGAAGTGCCGACCAGTCTTGCCAGTTCCGCCAGAAAATCATGATTATTCGAAGGTGTTGCAGATGACATGATCCACTCCTTGTGGTGGTACCGAAAATATCGGGATTAAGCATAGCGCTTTGTATGACAATATTGTGCAGGAATGTGTCTAATTTCCGAGAAGAACCTTAGCATTCTGCAGGCGTCTTGTTTATATATATGGCAAACTGCGGTTTTTATTATGTTTTGCCGTGATCCCGGCCTGAGAGAAAGCGAGATAACAATGAAATGGCTCTGTACGATTGGCGTCGCCGTTAGTCTGGCGCTGCAACCCGCTCTGGCGGATGAACTGTTCGGCAATCACCCCTTAACCCCGCAGGCGCGGGATGCCTTCGTGAGCGAACTGCTCAAGAAAATGACCGTCGATGAAAAGATCGGCCAGCTCAGGCTGATCAGCGTCGGGCCGGATAACCCGAAAGAGGCGATCCGCGAGATGATCAAAGATGGCCAGGTCGGGGCCATTTTTAACACCGTTACGCGGCCGGATATCCGCACCATGCAGGATCAGGTCATGCAGCTCAGCCGCCTGAAGATCCCGCTGTTTTTCGCCTATGACGTGATTCACGGCCAGCGCACCGTCTTCCCGATAAGCCTCGGGCTGGCCTCCTCGTTTAACCTTGATGCGGTCAATACCGTAGGCCGTATTTCAGCCTATGAAGCCGCCGATGATGGTCTCAACATGACCTGGGCACCGATGGTGGACGTCTCGCGCGATCCGCGCTGGGGCCGCGCCTCGGAAGGTTTCGGGGAAGATACCTATCTGACCACCGTGATGGGCCAGGCGATGGTCGAGTCGATGCAGGGCAAAAGCCCGGCGGATCGCTACTCGGTGATGACCAGCGTGAAACACTTCGCCGCCTATGGCGCGGTAGAGGGCGGGAAAGAGTACAACACCGTCGATATGAGCCCGCAGCGCCTGTTCAACGACTATATGCCGCCTTACAAAGCCGGGCTGGATGCCGGCAGCGGTGCGGTCATGGTGGCGCTTAACTCTCTGAACGGAACCCCGGCCACTTCCGATGCCTGGCTGTTGAAAGAGGTCCTGCGTGATGACTGGGGCTTCAAAGGCATTACCGTCTCCGACCACGGTGCTATCAAGGAGCTGATTAAACACGGCGTTGCTTCCGATCCGGAAGATGCAGTGCGGGTAGCCCTGAAGTCGGGCATCAACATGAGCATGAGCGACGAGTACTACAGCAAATACCTGCCAGGGCTGGTGAAATCCGGCAAGGTGACGATGGCGGAGCTGGATGATGCGACGCGCCACGTGCTGAACGTCAAATATGATATGGGGCTGTTTAATGACCCGTACAGCCACCTCGGGCCGAAAGATTCTGACCCGCAGGATACTAACGCCGAAAGCCGCCTGCATCGTAAAGAGGCTCGTGAAGTCGCCCGCCAAAGCCTGGTGCTGCTGAAGAACCGCCTGGAGACGCTGCCGCTGAAAAAATCGGGCACCATTGCCGTGGTGGGACCGCTGGCAGACAGCAAGCGTGACATGATGGGCAGCTGGTCTGCCGCGGGCGTGGCGGATCAGTCGGTGACCGTGCTGACCGGTATCAAAGATGCGCTGGGTGACAAAGGCAAGGTGGTTTATGCCCGCGGCGCCAACATCACCAACGATAGCGGCATTGTCGATTTCCTTAATCTGTACGAGAAAGCGGTTCAGGTCGATCCGCGCTCGCCGCAGGCGATGATTGACGAGGCGGTGGCCGCGGCGAAACAGTCCGACGTGGTGGTCGCGGTGGTCGGTGAGGCGCAGGGCATGGCTCACGAAGCCTCCAGCCGTACCGACATTACCCTGCCGCAAAGCCAGCGTGATTTAATCAGCGCGCTGAAGGCCACCGGCAAGCCGCTGGTGCTGGTGCTGATGAACGGTCGTCCGCTGGCGTTGGTCAAAGAAGACCAGCAGGCTGACGCGATGCTGGAAACCTGGTTTGCCGGGACCGAAGGCGGCAACGCTATTGCTGATGTGCTGTTCGGCGATGCCAACCCGTCGGGTAAACTGCCGATGTCGTTCCCGCGCTCGGTGGGACAGATTCCGGTGTACTACAGCCATCTCAATACCGGCCGTCCGTACAACGCCGATAAGCCGAACAAATACACTTCGCGCTACTTTGACGAGGCCAACGGCCCGCTGTATCCGTTCGGTTACGGCCTGAGCTACACCACCTTTAGCGTATCCGATGTGAAAATGTCGGCGCCGACCATGACACGCGACGGCAGCGTCACCGCCAGCGTGCAGGTGACCAACACCGGTAAACGTGAAGGGGCAACGGTCATTCAACTCTATCTGCAGGATGTCACCGCCTCAATGAGTCGACCGGTGAAAATGCTGCGGGGCTTCCAGCGTGTGAGCCTCAAACCGGGTGAGACGCAAACCGTCAGCTTCCCGATTGAGATTAACGCACTGAAGTTCTGGAACCAGAAAATGAAATACGACGCCGAGCCGGGAAAATTCAACGTCTTTATCGGTGTTGACTCCGCCCGCGTGAAGCAGAGCGAGTTCGAGTTACGCTAATCTGACCCTTCCGGCCATGCTGCCGAAGCACTCCTAAAAGGCCGATTAATCGGCCTTTTCTGTTTCTCTCATCGGTCAAATAGACTACGCTTTGCTCTTAAGCTTCTGAAAATGGAGCGCAAAATAATGAGGATGGCGGGATGGATATGGCAACGAAATGGCGCACTGCGCTGGCGCTGGCCGCGCTAATAAGCCTGCCGCTACAGGCGGCGGAGCCGGTCAAAGTTGGCTCAAAAATCGATACGGAAGGGGCACTGCTGGGCAATATTATTTTGCAGGTGCTGGAGAGCCACGGCGTGAAGACCGTCAATAAAATACAGCTCGGGACCACACCGGTGGTGCGCGGGGCGATTACGGCGGGTGAACTCGACATTTATCCAGAATATACCGGCAACGGCGCCTTCTTCTTTAAGCAGGAGAACGATCCGGCGTGGAAAAACGCGCAGCAGGGCTATGAGAAGGTGAAAAAGCTCGACGCGGATCAGAATAAGCTTATCTGGCTCACGCCAGCCCCGGCGAACAATACCTGGACCATCGCCGTGCGTCAGGATCTGGCAGAGAAAAATCACCTCACGTCACTGGCCGATCTCAGTCGCTATCTGCACAGCGGCGGTACCTTCAAGCTGGCGGCTTCCGCGGAGTTTATCGAGCGTCCCGATGCGCTCCCGGCCTTTGAGAAAGCCTACGGTTTCTCGCTGAATCAGGACCAGCTGCTGTCGCTGGCGGGCGGCGATACCGCAGTGACCATCAAAGCGGCGGCGCAGCAAACTTCCGGCGTCAATGCGGCCATGGCCTATGGGACCGACGGTCCGGTTGCTGCACTGGGGTTGCAAACCCTCAGCGATCCGCAGGGCGTACAGCCGATTTACGCTCCGACACCGGTGGTCCGCGAAGCGATGCTGAAAGCCTACCCGCAGATTGGTGAATGGCTGCAGCCGGTTTTTGCCAGCCTCGATGAAAAAACGCTGCAACAGTTGAATGCCAGTATTGCCGTAGAAGGGCGGGACGCCAAAAAAGTGGCCGCTGATTATCTGCAGCAAAAAGGGCTGTTGAAGTAGACTCCGGGTGGCTATTCGTTGTTATAACCGTGTTGTGCTGCTGCTGGCCTGCGTCCTGCTGCTGGCGGTGGCCTTGCCGTTTGTCAACTATGCGCCTAATCGCCTGTTATCAGGAGAGGGGCGTTGGCTATGGCAGGATTGCCGCTGGCTGATGGCGCTGCAGGTCGGCGGGGCGTTGTTGCTGATGTTCCTCTGCTGGCGAGCGGGCCGCGGGCCGCTGCTGCTGACGTTGCTGATGGTCGACACGCTGCTGCCACTCCAGCTGTGGGGCGCGGGGCAGGTGGCGACACAGCTGGCGCAGGGTGGCCAGGCGCTGGCGCGAACCTCGACGGGCAGCGGCTTGTGGCTGGCGCTGGCGCTATGCCTGTTAATTGCCAGCGACGCCATCCGCCGGCTGACTTCCCGGGCGCTCTGGCGCTGGCTGCTTAATGCCCAGATCTGGCTGATTCCCTGTTTGCTGCTGACCAGCGGTGCGCTGGATCAGCTATCGTTGCTGAAAGAGTACGCCAACCGTCAGGATGTTTTCGATGCGGCGCTGTACCAGCACGTGACGTTGCTGTTTGGCACGTTGCTGCCGGGGCTGCTGATCGGTTTGCCGGTGGGGATCGCCATCTGGCGCCGACCCCGCTGGCAGGCGCCGGTATTCACCTTCCTCAATATCATTCAGACCGTGCCTTCCGTGGCGTTGTTTGGCCTGCTGATCGCGCCGCTGGCCGGTCTTGCCCATCACTTCCCCGGGCTGGCTGAACGGGGCATTTCCGGTACCGGAATGGCGCCGGCGCTGATTGCGCTGGTGCTGTATGCCTTGTTGCCGCTGGTTCGTGGAGTGGTCACCGGCCTGCAACAGGTACCGCGCGACGCACTGGAGAGTGCGGTAGCGATGGGGATGAGCCGCGGTCAGTGCTTCCGGTCGGTACAACTACCGCTGGCGCTGCCGGTACTATTGCGCAGTCTGCGCGTGGTCAGCGTGCAAACCGTCGGCATGGCGGTGGTGGCGGCGCTGATTGGCGCTGGCGGGTTTGGTACCCTGGTTTTCCAGGGATTGTTGAGCAGCGCCCTGGATCTGGTGCTGCTGGGGGTGATCCCGACTATTGCCCTTGCCGTGGTAGTTGATGCGCTGTTTGCGTTGTGGGTCGCGTTACTCAAAGGAGAGGCGGATGATTGAATTTGACGGGGTCAGCAAATCCTTCGCCGGGCAGCCGGCGGTGAAAAATCTCAACCTGCATCTGCGTGAGGGGGCCTTTTCGGTGCTGGTTGGCACCTCCGGTTCCGGTAAATCCACTACGCTGAAAATGATCAACCGGCTGGTCGAGCATGACAGCGGCAGCCTGCGCTTTGCCGGGCAGGATATTCGCCAGCAGCCGGTGCTGACGCTGCGCCGGCGCATGGGCTACGCCATTCAGTCGATTGGCCTGTTTCCCCACTGGACGGTGGCGCAGAACATTGCCACTGTCCCGCAGCTGCAAAAGTGGTCGCGACAGCAGATCGCGGCGCGGGTTGATGAACTGATGGTGCTGTTGGGGCTGGATCCGGCACTGGCTGAACGCTACCCGCATCAGCTCTCCGGTGGCCAGCAGCAGCGGGTTGGGGTGGCGCGGGCGCTGGCTGCCAATCCCGACGTCCTGCTGATGGACGAGCCTTTTGGCGCCCTCGACCCGGTCACCCGCGACGCGCTCCAGCAGGAGATGATCCGTATTCACCGACTACTGGGGCGGACGATCGTCCTGGTGACCCACGATGTCGATGAAGCGCTGCGGCTGGCGGACCATCTGGTGCTGATGGACAGCGGTGAAGTGGTGCAGCAGGGGGAACCGCTGCAGATGCTGCTGAATCCCAAAAACGCCTTTGTGGAGACGTTTTTTGGTCGCAGCGAGCTGGGCGTCCGTCTGCTGGCGTTGCGCGGCGTCGGGGAGTATCTGCGTCGTGATGAGCGGCTGGCCGGTGATACGCTTCAGGTGACGATGACGCTACGTGAAGCGCTTTCCCAGTTCATAACCCATCGCTGTGAGGTGCTGCCGGTGGTGGATGAGCAGGGACAAGCCTGCGGGACGCTGCATTTTGCCGATCTGCTCAGCAAGGAGGTGCGCCATCCGCCTGCTTCGTGATCCGCTGCTGTGGCTGCTGGCGCTGTTTATTGCCATTTTACTGCTGCTGCCCTATAGCGCGCCGCTCTTTAGCGCCCTGTTTCCCGAACTGCCGCGCCCGGTCTATCAGCAGCAGAGTTTTTTGTCGCTGACGTGGGCCCATTGCTGGCTGGTGGCGCTCTCGAGCCTGGCGGCGACGGTGGTCGGTGTCGGGGCAGGCGTCGCGGTGACGCGTCCCGCGGGGCGTGAATTTCGCCCGCTGGTGGAGACGATTGCGGCAATGGGGCAAACTTTTCCGCCGGTGGCGGTGCTGGCAATTGCGGTGCCGGTAATGGGATTTGGCTGGCAGCCGGCGCTGATAGCGCTGGCGCTGTACGGCGTGCTGCCGGTTTTGCAGGGGACGCTGGCCGGGTTAAGCGCCGTGCCGCCGGGCGTGGTGGCGGTCGCTCAGGGGATGGGGATGACGGGCTGGCAGCGGTTTATCAAGGTCGAGCTGCCGCTGGCCGCTCCGGTGATGCTGGCCGGTATCCGGACCTCGACCATCGTCAATATCGGCACGGCGACTATCGCCTCAACGGTCGGGGCGAATACGCTCGGAACGCCGATTATCATCGGCCTTAGCGGGTTCAACACCGCTTATGTCCTGCAAGGTGCGCTGCTGGTGGCGCTGGCAGCGATCGTCGTCGACCGCGGATTTGAATGGCTGAACCGCTGGCTCAGCCGACACCGCCACGAACAATAAACGAGTAACCGGCGAGCATCACGCCGCTGATCCCGCCGATGGCCATGAATAAGAATAGGGTAATGACCGCGATTTTCGCTGGCTTCATAATAGGCTCCTGATGTTAACGGAGGGATTATACGGTGAAGCTCAGGTGTTAATAAAACATTAATTGCTATTTAGCCAGATAACGTGACCCTGCTGCTGCCAGGCCTGCAGTTGATCCTGCTGCGCCCGGGTCGGGCTCTCGCCGCACAATACCAGCAGGGTGCTGTCGGGAAACAGTTCGGGTCGAATCTGCGGCAGCGAGTGCGGCACAACGTCGACACGCCAGCCCTGTTCACAGGCAATCCAGCCCTCCAGCCACATCCGGGTGGTATCGTCGATATTCCAGCCGAGCACCAGCGCATGGCTGCCGGCGTGTTTGTAGGCGCTGGCAAGACTGTGGGCAATATGGTTGATCAGCAGGCCGTCAAGAATGCTGCGCAGGGCGGTGAGGGTAGGCTGGGGGCTAAGCAGACGATGGCGCAAGGGGATAAACAACTGGTTAACCAGCGTCAGGGCGGAGTAGCTGTGGCTGCGCTCTTTAATCCACAACCGTAAACGGTGATAGCTGCCGTCGTGCAGATAGCCCAGCAGAATCTCCTGCTGTTCCCGCCAGCCATCCTCTTCCTGATGATCGTTATCGTTGAGCAGGGTTTTGACTTTACCCACCTGAACGCCCGCGTCAATCCAGCGTTGAATTTCGCGGATGCGGTCAATTTCCTGTTCATTAAACAGCCGGTGGCCGCCATCGGTGCGCTGAGGTTTCAGCAGTCCATAGCGCCGCTGCCAGGCGCGTAACGTCACGGGGTTGATGTCGCAGAGCTGAGCCACTTCACCAATCGTATAAAGCGCCATAAATCCCTCCCGCAGTTGCTTCCCTTATAACTGTAGAAGCTGTTTGCCGAAGACGACATGTTTGTTCATTTTTTGTTCATGTGGCGAGCGGGAGGTGGCTAAGAAGTGTGATCCTGACCATGATTTTTCATTTTCCTCGGTGGCTTCAAAGAAAGTTATGACCCGGCGGTGTATGTTACGCGCTTTCAAGTGAAGTGTGGTCTGCGGGTATGTACGAGTTCGATCTGGTGTTGCTGCTGCTTCAGCAGATGTGCGTGTTTTTGGTCATCGCGTGGTTGATGAGCAAGACGCGGCTGTTCATTCCGCTAATGCAGGTCACCGTCCGCCTGCCGCATAAGCTGCTGTGCTATGTCACTTTCTCTATTTTCTGCATTATGGGGACCTATTTCGGTCTGCATATCGAAGATTCCATTGCCAATACGCGTGCCATCGGTGCAGTCATGGGCGGTCTGCTCGGTGGCCCGGTTGTCGGCGGCCTCGTGGGCCTCACCGGCGGGCTGCATCGATACTCCCTTGGCGGGATGACGGCGTTGAGCTGTATGGTCTCCACCATTGTGGAGGGGCTACTGGGTGGTCTGGTCCACAGCGTGCTGGTCAAACGTGGACGTCCGGATAAAGTGTTTAGCCCGCTCACCGCCGGCGCGATTACCTTCTTCGCCGAGATGGTGCAGATGCTGATTATTCTGCTGATCGCCCGTCCCTTCGATAATGCGTTGCATCTGGTGCAAAGCATCGCCGCGCCGATGATGGTAACCAATACGGTCGGCGCCGCGTTGTTTATGCGTATTCTGCTGGATAAGCGGGCGATGTTTGAGAAATACACCTCGGCTTTTTCTGCCACCGCGCTGAAGGTTGCGGCCTCGACGGAGGGGATCCTGCGCCAGGGGTTTAATGAAGAGAACAGCATGAAGGTCGCGCAGGTGCTGATCCAGGAGCTGGATATTGGCGCGGTGGCCATCACCGACCGCGACAAGCTGCTCGCGTTTACCGGCATTGGTGACGATCACCACCTGCCCGGCAAGCCCATCTCGTCATCCTATACGCAAAAGGCTATTGATAGCGGCGAGGTAGTCTACGCCGACGGCAACGAGGTTCCTTATCGCTGCTCGATTCACCCCAACTGCAAGCTGGGCTCGACGCTGGTGATCCCGCTGTGCGGCGAAAATCAGCGGGTCATCGGCACCATTAAATTATATGAAGCGAAAAACCGCCTGTTCAGCTCCATTAACCGCACCCTGGGGGAGGGGATTGCCCAGCTGCTGTCGGCGCAAATTCTCGCCGGGCAGTACGAGCGGCAGAAGGCGCTGCTGACACAATCGGAGATAAAACTGCTGCACGCGCAGGTGAACCCGCATTTTCTGTTTAATGCCTTAAACACCCTGAAGGCGGTGATACGCCGCGACAGCGATCAGGCCGGACAGCTGGTGCAGTATCTGTCGACCTTCTTCCGTAAAAACCTTAAGCGGCCGTCGGAGGTCGTGACCCTGGCCGACGAAATTGAACATGTGAACGCCTATCTGCAAATTGAGAAGGCGCGTTTCCAGGCCAACCTGCAGATCCAGATGCTGGTGCCCGAAGCGCTGGCCCACCATCAGCTACCGGCGTTTACGCTGCAGCCGATCGTAGAAAATGCCATTAAGCACGGCACGTCGCAGCATCTCGGGGTCGGGGAGATTACCATTCGCGCCAGCCAGAACGACCGCTGGCTGCAACTTGATATCGAAGATAATGCCGGACTGTATCAGGACAATCCCAACGCCAGCGGGCTGGGTATGAGTCTGGTGGACAGACGCTTACGAGCGCGCTTCGGCGCCGACTGCGGCATTACCGTCACCTGTGAAGCGGAGCGTTTCACCCGCGTCACGCTGCGACTGCCTCTGGAGGAAAACGCGTGTTAAAAGTGTTGATAGTTGATGATGAGCCGCTGGCACGTGAAAACCTGCGCGTATTACTGGAATCCGCCGGCGATATTGAGATTGTCGGCGAGTGCGGCAATGCCGTAGAAGCCATTGGCGCGGTGCATAAGCTGCGCCCGGACGTGCTGTTTCTCGACATTCAGATGCCGCGGATCAGCGGACTGGAGATGGTCGGGATGCTGGATCCGGAACACCGGCCTTACATTGTGTTTCTTACCGCCTTTGACGAGTACGCGGTAAAAGCGTTTGAAGAGCACGCGTTTGATTATCTGCTCAAACCCATCGAGGCGCCGCGGCTGGAGAAGACCCTGGCCCGTTTGCGTCAGGAGCGCAGCCTGCAGGATATTTCGCTGCTCGATGATACCCAACAGGCGTTGAAATACATCCCCTGCACCGGACACAGCCGCATCTGGCTGCTGCAGATGGAAGATGTGGCGTTCGTCAGCAGCCGGATGAGCGGAATTTATGTCACCGACCGCGAAGGGAAAGAGGGCTTCACCGAGTTGACCCTGCGCACCCTGGAGAACCGCACGCCGCTGCTGCGCTGCCATCGCCAGTATCTGGTAAACATGGCCCACCTGAAGGAGATCCGTCTGGAGGAGAATGGTCAGGCGGAACTGCTGATGCGGGCCGGGCAAACGGTGCCGGTGAGCCGTCGCTACTTAAAAAATCTGAAAGAGGCGATTGGGCTGTAATACGCCTGAATCGTGATAGACTTAGCGCCAGCATTTTTCATCATGAAGGCATTATGATCAGTAACGATATCTTACGTAGCCTGCGCTACACCCTGAAAACCAATAATAATGACCTGGTGCGTATTTTTGCGCTGGGCGATTCCGTCGTCAGCGCAGAGCAGCTGGTCCCGTGGCTGAAAAAGGAAGACGAAGAGGGCTTCCAGCGCTGCCCGGACATTATGTTGTCGATTTTCCTCAACGGCCTGATTTATGACAAACGCGGCAAAGACGAGTCGGCACCGCCGTTGGCGGTTGAACGCCGGGTGAATAACAATGTTGTGCTGAAAAAGCTGCGCATCGCCTTTTCGCTAAAGACCGATGACATCCTCGCCATTCTGACCCAGCAGAAGTTCCGCGTTTCGATGCCAGAAATTACCGCCATGATGCGCGCCCCGGAGCATAAAAACTTCCGCGAGTGCGGTGACCAGTTCCTGCGCTATTTCCTGCGCGGCCTGACCGAACGCGTCCACGCCAAACCTTGAGTTTTCCTCTGCTGAGTGGTCCCGGCTTGCGCTGTACTTAGCCAGGTTTCCCGCTCGGTTTCCGTGTCGCCCGGGTAAGGCGTTTATGCCGCCACCCGGGAGTGCTTCACGGCTATTTCACTTCCTTGAAACCCTGCCCTTTAAGATACGTCTCTGATTCCGCCATCGAGACCTCCTTAAGCGCGCAGTTGGTGAACATCGCTCCCGGCAGCTTGCACAGGTCGCTAATCTTCGCTTGGGTAAAATCAACGCTGATGTGTTCCTGGGCATAGCTGTCTTTATAATCGATGCGCTGCTCCACACCTTTGACATCGCGATAAAGGTGACTGGCTGGTTCAATCAGCGTCTGCGCCTGCTCTTTACTGGTGGCTCCGATGCTCTTATAGGGAAGGGTGTTATTTGCCTCCTGGCGCAGCACTTTGTCACCTGCATAATGGTAGGTAAAACTCAGATCAATACCGTTGATGGTGTGGGTAAAGGTTTTGCTCTTTTCTTGTGGTGCGTTGTCGCAGCCCGCGAGACCAACGAGCAGCAGGGAGAGCGCGGCGGTGACAACCAGCTTGCGGGATATCTTCATCACAGTTCCTTTGTTGGTTAAGGGTAAAGCGGTTGATTATTGCCACGATTGCTGTGGTGTACAACGCGCAGAAAAGGCCGGAGAGTGAGAATCAGAATTGATAAAGAAAAAGCGCTGCCGGGGCAGCGCTTGATGCGGAGATTATTTTACCTGTTGACCAGGTTTGGCGCCGCTGTCCGGGCTTAACAGGAAGATATCCTTGTCGCCAGGACCTGCCGCCATCACCATCCCTTCAGAGATGCCGAAACGCATTTTACGCGGCGCCAGGTTGGCGACCATCACCGTCAGGCGACCAATCAGCACCTGCGGGTCCGGGTAGGCGCTACGAATGCCGGAAAAGACATTGCGTTTTTCGCCGCCCAGGTCGAGGCTCAGGCGCAGCAGCTTATCGGAACCGTCGACAAACTCGGCGTTTTCAATCAGCGCGATACGCATATCCACCTTCGCGAAATCATCAAAGCTGATGGTCTCCTGAATCGGATCGTCCGCCAGCGGGCCGGTCACCGGTGCCGCAGTCGCTTTTACCTCTTCTTTCGAGGCTTCCACCAGCGCTTCAACCTGTTTCATCTCGATACGGTTGTACAACGCTTTGAAGGTGTTGACCTTGTGCGACAGCAGCGGCTGCTGGATAGCATCCCAGCTCAGTTCGCAGTTGAGGAACGCCTCAACACGCTCGGACAGGGTCGGCAGAACCGGTTTCAGCCAGGTCATCAGCACGCGGAACAGGTTGATGCCCATTGAGCAGATGGCCTGCAGGTCGGCATCGCGGCCTTCCTGTTTCGCCACGACCCACGGTGCCTGCTCGTCAACATAGCGGTTAGCCACGTCGGCCAGCGCCATGATCTCGCGGATCGCTTTGCCGAATTCACGGCTTTCCCACGCTTCGCCAATCACGCTGGCGGCGTCGGTGAAGGTTTTGTACAGCGCCGGGTCAGCCAGTTCAGCCGACAGCACGCCGTCAAAACGCTTGTTGATAAAGCCGGCGTTGCGCGATGCCAGGTTCACTACTTTGTTGACGATATCGGCATTGACGCGCTGGACGAAATCTTCCAGGTTCAGGTCGATATCATCAATGCGTGAAGAGAGCTTCGCGGTGTAGTAGTAACGCAGGCTATCGGCGTCGAAATGGTTCAGCCAGGTGCTGGCTTTGATAAAGGTACCGCGCGATTTGGACATCTTCGCGCCGTTGACCGTCACGTAGCCGTGCACAAACAGGTTGGTGGGTTTACGGAAATTGCTGCCTTCCAGCATCGCCGGCCAGAACAGGCTGTGGAAGTAGACGATGTCTTTGCCGATGAAGTGATACAGCTCGGCACTGGAATCTTTCTTCCAGTATTCGTCGAAGCTTGTGGTGTCGCCGCGCTTGTCGCACAGGTTCTTGAAGGAACCCATGTAGCCAATTGGCGCATCCAGCCAGACGTAGAAATATTTGCCTGGCGCACCAGGAATTTCGAAGCCAAAGTACGGCGCATCGCGGGAGATATCCCACTGCTGCAGACCTGACTCGAACCACTCCTGCATTTTGTTCGCCACCTGCTCCTGCAGCGCACCGCTGCGGGTCCATGCCTGCAGCATCTCGCTGAAGGACGGCAGGTCGAAGAAGAAGTGCTCGGAATCACGCATTTCCGGGGTCGCACCGGAGACTACGGATTTCGGGTCGATAAGCTCGGTCGGGCTGTAGGTTGCGCCGCAGACTTCGCAGTTATCGCCATACTGATCCGGCGATTTGCACTTCGGACAGGTGCCTTTGACGAAACGGTCCGGCAGGAACATGCCTTTTTCCGGATCGTACAGCTGAGAGATGGTGCGGTTTTTGATAAAACCGTTCTCCTTCAGGCGACCGTAGATCAGCTCAGACAGCTCACGGTTCTCGTCGCTGTGCGTCGAGTGGTAGTTGTCGTAACTAATATTGAAGCCAGCAAAATCGGTCTGATGCTCCTGACTCATTTCGCCAATCATCTGTTCCGGAGAAACGCCAAGCTGCTGGGCTTTCAGCATAATCGGCGTGCCGTGGGCGTCATCGGCGCAGATAAAATTGACCTCGTTGCCGCGCATTCGCTGGTAACGGACCCAGACATCAGCCTGGATGTGCTCCAGCATGTGGCCGAGGTGGATAGAGCCGTTGGCGTACGGCAGTGCGCACGTTACCAGAATTTTCTTCGCGACTTGAGTCATAGTGGGCATTACATCTTCTGTTGTAAAAAGGGCTTCTGATATTACCAAAAGGGTAATGGGTGCGCCATAAATGGCTGACCATATATGGATAATCCTCAGCTGTGGTAAACTCAGTGATACTGAAAGCAGCTCATAACAACAAAGGAGTCGGGATGAATTCACAATCCCAGGCCAAATCCCCCGAACGTCTGCGTGCGATGGTCGCCGGAACGTTGGCTAATTTCCAGCACCCCACTTTGAAGCATAACCTTACCGCGCTGAAGGCACTGCACCACGTTGCCTGGCTCGACGATACCGTGCATATCGAGATTCAAATGCCGTTCGTCTGGCACAGCGCCTTTGAGGATTTAAAAGAGCAATGCAGTGCCGATCTGCTGCGTATCACCGGCGCCCAGGCGATCGACTGGAAGCTGACGCACAGCATCGCCACGCTGAAGCGGGTGAAAAACCAGCCGGGTATCAACGGGGTTAAAAATATTATCGCCGTCAGCTCCGGTAAAGGTGGGGTTGGTAAATCCTCTACGGCGGTCAACCTCGCGCTGGCGCTGGCTGCGGAAGGGGCGAAGGTCGGGATCCTCGATGCCGATATCTATGGCCCGTCGATTCCTAACATGCTCGGGGCAGAAGATCAGCGACCTACCTCGCCTGACGGCACCCACATGGCGCCGATCATGCGCTTTGGCCTTGCCACCAACTCCATCGGCTACCTGGTGACCGACGATAACGCGATGGTGTGGCGCGGTCCGATGGCCAGCAAAGCGCTGCTGCAAATGCTGCAGGAGACAATGTGGCCGGATCTCGACTATCTGGTGCTGGATATGCCGCCAGGCACCGGCGACATTCAGCTGACCCTGGCGCAGAATATTCCGGTGACCGGGGCGGTAGTGGTAACCACGCCGCAGGATATTGCGCTGATCGATGCGAAAAAAGGCATCGTGATGTTCGAAAAGGTGGAAGTGCCGGTATTAGGCATCGTGGAAAACATGAGCATGCATATTTGCAGCAACTGTGGGCACCATGAGGCTATCTTCGGCACCGGCGGGGCTGAGAAACTGGCAGAGAAATACCATACTCAGCTACTGGCCCAGCTGCCGCTGCATATCAATTTGCGCGAAGATCTCGATAACGGCACGCCGACCGTGGTGGCCCGTCCGGAAAGCGAGTTCACCGACATCTACCGTCAGTTGGCGGGAAGGGTGGCGGCACAGCTCTACTGGCAAGGGGAAGTCATTCCCAGTGAGATTGCCTTCCGCGCGGTGTAACGTCGGCGGATAAGACAACGCTCTGTCCTTCTCTATGCCAGCGCTGGCAGGAAAAGGGCAGGGCGTTTTCGTTGGCGTCATCGGTGATGATGCGCTCAACCATTAATGCTGGTAGAAAATCTCGCCGTCATAAATTTTGACGATTTTCCCTTCGGTATCGGTGATCAGCACGTAGCTGCCGCCCATATAGGTGTAGTGAGTACCGGCTTCCGGAGCAGGCAGGTTACGCTGCTGCCACTGCTTGATGTTGTATTCCGGAGTGAGATACAGCGGTGGTACGGTGTCTCCGACGCGAAACTGGGTGAAGTCTGCGGTGAAACCATCGAGTTCAAATTTTTGCGGGCCGCTGGTGGCTGCCCATACGGTGCTGGTGCTGGCCAACAGGACGCCCAGAAGCATCATTTTTGTCTTGCGCATATTTTCCTCATTATTATCCTGGATTACCCTGGACACAAAATCGCAGCCTCGTATCATTCCTGAAGCATGGCGGGGATGGCAAGCGTTGGTTGCGTTAAATATGTAAGAAAACGATGGGCAGGGTGCCTGATTGGGCGAATCGCGCCCGTTTTGAGAACAATCCGGAGATCTGGATTCGGGAGTGTTTATGTTCAGACTGGAAGATCTGACGTTATTTGTTCGGGCGGCGGCATTGGGCAGTTTCAGCGACGCCGCGCGTGAGGTGGGCCAGCAACCGGCGCAGGTCAGCGCGGCGATTAAGCGTCTGGAAACCATGCTCAATATTCGCCTGTTTGCGCGCTCGACCCGCAGTTTGCGCCTGACCCCGGAAGGGGAAACCTGGCTGCCCTACGCCACCCAGATGCTCGATACGCTACACGCCGGGTTACAAAAAATTCAGGTGCCGGATGATGAAGTGCGCGGCACCTTGCAAATTGCGGTGCCCTCCGACCTTGGGCGTAATCTGCTGCTGACCGTCTTTCGCTCGTTTCGCCAGCGTCACCCGGCGCTGAAGCTGCGGATCCTCTTTTCCGATCACCGCACCGATGTGTTTAAAGACCCGGTGGATGTCGCCTTTCGCTATGGCGACAACGATGATGCCTCGTTTATTTCACTGCCCGTCGCGCCGGAAAACCGCCGGGTGCTGGTGGCCTCCCCGGCGTGGATTGCCGAACATGGCGAGCCGCAAACGCCCCAGGCGCTGGCCCAGCACAACGCGCTGCTGTACGTGTTGCGCGGGCGGCAGTTCGATCGCTGGCCGGTCAGCCTTGACGGCGTGGTGGAACATATCCAGGTTTCTGGCACCATCGTCAGCGACGACGCCGAGGTGATCCGCCGGCTGGCGATTGCCGGCGAGGGATTTGCCTATAAGTCGGCGCTGGATGTCAGAGATGATATTCGCGCCGGGCGTCTGCAGGTGCTGTTACCGCACTACCAGGGCGACCTGGTGCCGCTGAATATGATTTGCCCGCATCGCAAGCAGCTCTCCGCCGCGGTGCGTTTATTGTATGAAGAGGTGAAAGCGCACTGCGAAGCGGGGCAGGGTTAATCTGTGTCTGATGCAAGGTGCCTGACCCCATAATCGGCGAAGTGCTGTGTCCGGAGATGCAGCACGCCGCCCGGCTGGCGGGCGGCGTGTTCGCTTAGTGGCGCACCAGGGTGGCAAAGTAGTAGACCAGCGGAATGGCGAGGATCCACAATCCCAGCGGGATCTCGCGCCATTTGCCGGCAACGGTTTTAATCATGATGTAAAACAGCAGCCCGCCGGCGATGCCGGTCCCGAAGCTGTTGGCGATCAGGGTGATCATCACCATCATCAATACCGGCAACCCGTCGGTGAAATTAGCCAGATCGACTTTGCGCAGGCCGCTGAACATGTTCAGACCGATCAGGATCAGCGCCGGGGCGGTGGCCTCTTTGGGGATCATCAGGGCCACCGGGGTGAACAGCAGCATCAGTAAAAACATCACCGCTGCCGCCAGCGCCGTTAACCCGGTTTTGCCGCCGGCTTCTGCCGCCGCTGAGGATTCGATCAGCGCGGTTGCAGCCGGAATGCCCAGCCATGGGCCGATGGCGGCGGCGATTGAATCGACCATAAACGGCCTGTTGATCTGCGGCATATTGCCTTCGTCATCCAGCAGCCCCGCTTCGCCGCCGACCGCCAGGGTGGTCCCCATGGTGGAGAAAAACTCGGAGGCGAAAAAGACGAACAGGAACGGCAGGAACGCGATATTCAGCGCCCCCAGCATATCGATATGACCCAGCACCGGCGCGAGCGAGTGCGGCATATCGATAAAGCTGCCGGGTAAGCGAGTCACGCCAGCGGGAATACCGATCAGCGTGGCAAACAGGATTGCCCACAGAATGGCGCCCGGAATGCGCCGCGCCTGCAGGGCAATGGCGAGAAACAGGCCGCACAGCGCCACCAGCGCGCCAGGGGAGAGGAAATCTCCCAGCATCAGGGCGTTGGTTTTGGCATTTGCCAGCACCAGGCCTGCGTTGCGAAAGCCCAGGACCGCCACAAACAGGCCGATAGAGGCCGTCAGCCCTAGCTTGATTGACTGCGGCACCGAGCGGGTCACCACTTCGCGCAGTCCAAATGTGGTGAGCAGGAAGAACAGGATCCCAGACCAACAGGCGATACCGAGACCGATTTGCCAGCCGATCCCCTCGCTACCGGCCAGCGTCACCCCCACCAGCACCGAGCCGCCAATGCCGGGGCCAACGATAAACGGCAGGTTGGCGTAAAAGGCCATCAGTAACGTCCCAGCGACGAACACCAGAATCGTCCCGGTGGTGGCGGCACCTTTGTCCATACCGCCCACCGCCAGCAGGCCGGGGATCACTACCAGCAGATAAGCGGCGGCCAGAAAACCGGTCACCCCGGCGAGGCATTCGGTACGCAGCGTGCTGCCGCGGGAGCGTAGGGCAAAACGCCGCTCCAGCCAGCTTCCCTGCGCGGAGGTATGCAGTGTGTTGTCGGCCATGATCAGGCTCCCCGATGATTATTGTTGTGATCGGTTGGGGCCGGGGTTTCCCGGCATGCTATCAGCGGTTCGACGATCTGGCGGGTGGTGCCGTCGGTCAAACCTAAATCAGTCAAATGTGGCCCGGCATTACAGGCGAGGCAGGTTCCCTCAATGGCCTTAAATACCCGGTAGGGCGGCTCCCAGTCGGCGATTTGTGCGCTGAGGTCGCGTAATTCACGGAACTGCTGCGCCAGTTCGACGGCCGGCAGGTCGGACAGCATACCGGCAATCGGCATCGCCACGTGGGCCAGGATAGTGCCTTGCTGGGCAAGCGCCATTCCGCCGCCAGATGCAATCAGCTGGTTGGCGGCCTGCGCCATGTCGGCGGGATGGCGTCCCAGCACCACGAGGTTGTGGGAGTCGTGGGAGTAGCTGGTGGCGATGGCGCCGCGCAGCTCGCCCCAGCCTTCGAGCAGGGCGATTTGCGGCGTGGCCTGGTGACGTCCGTGGCGGTGCTTCACCCAGATCAGGCTGAAGCCTTCCGGTAGCTGGACTTCACCATCGCGGACCTGCACTTCGACTTCACCCCATTGGGTAAAGCGCGCGCCGCGGATATGCCGCAGACGGGCCACGCCGTGCACAATGCCCGGCACCCGCAGCACAAAATCCTGTGCCTCCAGCGGCGCCAGCTGCAGCGTATCGCGCGGGGGTAATACCCCAGCAGCAGCCGGAACAGGCTCGATGATCGCGCCGTCACGGGCTATCGGCTTTCCGGCGACAAAGACCTCACGGGCCTGCAGAGTTTCGAGATTGTCAAAGACCACCAGGTCGGCGCGGCGGCCGGCGGCAATCAGCCCCAAATCGTTACGCTGCAGGCGAATCGCGGCGTTGAGGGTGGCGAAACGCAGGACGTCGGTAGCGGCCAGACCATGGCTAATCAGCAGGTTGAGCAGGGCGATAATACCGCCTTTTTCCAGCAGCATATCCGGCGGCACATCATCGGTGCAGACGGTGATCTGCGAGGAGAGGTGCGGGAGGGTCTTCAGGGCGTTCACGATATCCGGCAGCAGATACGGATGCGAACCGCGTAATTCCAGGGTCAACCCGGCGCGTAGCTTTTCCAGCGCGTCTTCTGCCGAGGTCAGCTCATGATCGGAGGTCACCCCAGCGGCAAGGTAAGCCTGCAGATCGGCGCCGCTCAGGCCACGGGCATGACCTTCGATCAGCTTGCCGCTGTCGAGACCGGCCTGGACAATCTCCTGCATCCGCGCGCTACCGTTGAGTACGCCGTGCATGTCCATCACTTCCGCCACGCCGCACACTTCCGGCCATGCCAGCATGGTGGTCATTTCGGCGCCGGCGAAATCCGCCCCCGACATTTCCAGCCCCGGCGTCGATGGCACG
The DNA here is from genome assembly GCF_051131745.1 of Klebsiella sp. R390. Lineage (NCBI taxonomy): Bacteria > Pseudomonadati > Pseudomonadota > Gammaproteobacteria > Enterobacterales > Enterobacteriaceae > Klebsiella > Klebsiella sp. R390. Next base: position 4,382,291 of record NZ_CP180445.1, read on the forward strand.
CTGGAAGGGGCGGCAACCATCACCTGCAGCGGCAGATGGCGGCTGGCGTCAACGGCATAGCGCACCCCCTCCACGCCGAGGACGTTGGCCAGTTCATGGGGATCCCAGAAGACCGCCGTGGTCCCCTGCGCGAGGACGATTTCGGCGTAGCGCTCGGGCGGCAGATGGGAGCTTTCAAGGTGGACGTGGGTATCGATCAGCCCCGGTGAAAGGTAGGCGCCTTCCAGCGACTGGCGCTGGTGCGCGTCCGTACGGCTGCCGCGCGGATGCACGCTGGCGATCATCTCGCCAACGATGCCGACATCGGCGGCGCGGACTTCGCCGGTGACCATATCGACGATATGCCCGTCGGTCAGTAACAGGTCGAACGGTGTTTCGCCTCTGGCAGCCTGGACGGCACGGCGGCGGTTTTCTGCATTGCTGGACATAACAACTCCGGCACAAGGATAATGGCGATACTCTAGGCGCACAGCAAACGTTTGCCCAGATGAATAAATTTATCACCCGATAAGCTCGGGTTATTCTGCCTGACTACCCTTAGCGAAGAACATCATGACCGAACCGTGGCAGCGCCTGCCCGCGCTTTCTCTCAAGCAGCTACAGTACTTTGTCACCCTGGCGGAGCTGCGCCATTTCACCGATACTGCCAACCGCCTGGCCATCAGCCAGCCGGCGCTGAGCAGCGCACTGCGCCAGGTGGAAACGGTGCTCGGCGGCAAGCTGGTGAACCGGACCGCCTCTGCGGTGACCCTGACCGAACTGGGGGCGGCGATTTTGCCCCACGCCCGTCGGGTGTTGAGCGTGGCCCAGCTGGCGTTTCAGGATATGCAGCAGATTGTGGCGGCCGGCGGCGATGGCACCGTGCGTATTGGTCTGGTGCCTTCGGTCAGTTCGCTGCTGTTTCCGCTGCTGCCGCAGCTGCTGGCGCAAACCTTTCCCCGGCTGCGGGTTGAGTTCCACGATCAGACCAACGATGCGCTGGTGCGGGAGCTGCAAAGCGGCAAGATTGACTTTGGTATCGGCGCGATCGACAGTTCGCTGCCCGCAGAGTTGCAGGTCTACCCGCTGCGGGAAGACCCGTTTGTGGCGGTGCTGCACCGTGACGATCCGCTGGCGGCGCAGCCGCATTTACCGTGGAAACTGTTGGCCGGGCGCGATATTGCCGTGTTCTCGAAAGGCAATATTCAACGTCTGGTCGGCGCGCTGGCGGAGAGCCATCGGCTGACCCTGAACACCCGGTATCAGGTGGATTATATCGAAACCCTGTATGGTCTGGTGCGCTCGCGCCTGGCCATTGCCATCCTGCCGGCGCTCTATACTACCCATTTACAGGATCCGGCGTTGCAGATAGCACAGCTCCAGCAGCCCGCGCTGGCGCGTACCGTCGCGTTAATGCGCGGGGCACAGCCGCTGCCGCCGTTGATTGAAGAGTGCTTTTTACTGCTGCTAAGTTCGCTGCGCGAATCGGCGGCGCACCTCAGGGTGTAGAGGGAACCAGTGCATTGGCGGCGTTCAGTGTCTTTCAGACAAAAAAATACCCCACAGCCACAGGCTGCGGGGTAGGGTAAGTCACGGCGTAAGCTTACGGAGTAACGATGTTGAACCAGAACTCAAACTTGTCCATATAGCTCAGCATTTCGTCCAGCTTCGCGGCATTCCCGGTAATGGTCACGTCACCATTATCGACAGCCTGCTTCAGCGTTTCCTGCTTCAGGATGATCTTGTTCAGCGCTTCGCGGCTCAGCGTGATGTTAGCATCCGCATCTTTCGCTTCGACGTTAGCGGTGTGGTTCAGCACGCCGTTTTCCAGCTCCAGCTTGTATTTGCCGCCGTCTTTACCAAGGTCAACGTTGAAGATTGCTTTGGCATTGCCTGCTTTCTCACCGTTGATATGCACGCCCAGATAATCGAAGAACATTTCCGGGGTCATCGCACGCACGGTATCCGGGCTGGCGGTGTTCGGCGTCGGCAGTTGCTGTACGCCGTTACGCAGTTCCTGAGCACCGGTCAGATAGAAGTTACGCCACGTGCCCGCTTCGGCCTGGTAACCCAGCTGCTCCAGCGCATCCGCTTCCAGATTACGCGCTTCCTGGTTTTTCGGGTCAGCAAATACAACTTTGCTGGTGACCTGAGCAACCCAACGGTAGTTACCCTGGCTGTAATCTTCTTTGGCTTTCTTCAGTACGTTGCTGGCGCCGCCCATATAATCAACAAACTTCTTCGCCGCTTCTTCTGGCGCCAGTTCGTCGAGGGTCGCCGGGTTGCCATCGAACCAGCCGAGATAGAACACGTAGGTGGCTTTCACATCGTGGCTGACAGAACCGTAATAACCGCGGCTTGCCCACTGTTTTTCCAGTGACGGCGGCAGCTTGAAGTTCGCGGCGATCTCATCACGGGTCAGGCCTTTGTTGGCCAGGCGCAGCGTCTGGTCATTGATAAAGCGATACATGTCGCGCTGACCTTTCATCAGCTTAACAATGTTTTCGTTACCCCAGGTCGGCCAGTGGTGCTGGGCGATAATCACTTCGGCATCGCTGCCCCAGCGCTCGATGGCGGCGTTGATATACTTCGACCATGCCAGCGGGTCACGGATTTTCGCGCCACGCAGAGAGTAGGTGTTGTGCAGCGTATGGGTGACGTCTTCTGCTGCTTCAATCAGTTTCTTCTCTTTGATGTACCACAGCATTTCTGACGGCGCTTCAGAGCCCGGTGCCATCATAAAGTCGTAGGTCAGGCCATCGATAACTTCTTCTTGCCCGGTATGGGTGATGTAGTCCGTTGGTTGCAGCAGGGTCACCGTACCGGCAGAGGTGGTGGTCCCCAGACCCGCGCCGACCTGGCCTTTTGCATCAGGCTTCAGCAGGTTACCGTACATGTAGCTGGCGCGACGGCTCATGGCGTTACCGGCCATAATGTTTTCAGACACGGCTTCTTTCATGAATCCGTCCGGGGCGTAGATTTTCACTTTGCCCGCTTTCACGTCGGCTTCATCAACCACACCACGGATACCGCCGTAGTGGTCTACGTGGCTGTGGGTGAACAGCACGGCGACGACCGGTTTTTTACCGCGGTTTTTGTAGTACAGATTCAGTGCTTCTTTCGCCGGTTCTGCAGACAATAACGGGTCAATAATGGTGATGCCTTTATCGCCTTCAACAATGGTCATGTTGGAGAGGTCGAGATTACGAATCTGATAAACACCATCGGTGACTTTATACAGGCCGCTGATATTAATCAGCTGAGACTGACGCCACAGGCTTGGGTTAACGGTCGCAGGTGCTTTTTCGCCTTCTTTAATGAAGTCGTACTTCGCCGGGTCCCAGATAACGTTACCTTGTGCGCCTTTAATCACTTCTGCTGGCAGCGCGGCAACGAAACCTTTGTGCGCATTTTCAAAGTCGGTTTTGTCGGCAAACGGTAACTTATTATAAAGTGCGTTATTTGCCTGTTGAGTGGCTTCTGTGGCATCTTTCGGCATGACCTGCGCGAAAGCGGAAACAGAAAGAGAAGTTAAAACACCGGCCAGTGCCAGATGTTTTGCGATCTGATTTAATTTCATTGAAGGGCCTCTTGGATAATTTTTGTCATCCTCAACAAATAATGATGAAGGGACAAAAGCAAATCTGGAGTAATTGTTGACCATTGTAAGGGAATTGAATTAGTGCGATAGTCCCAAATGGGACTGGCTGGTAATCAGGATACGTTCACGGTGAATAGAAAGAGCGTTCCCTGCTATAATTTGCTCGATGGTACAGGGAACAAAAAGGGGGATGACGTGAATTTTCAGGACGTGCACAGCTATTATCAAGGTCTTAAAATAGATACCTATCTCGCGGAAATAACCGAAGAGGGCGAAGTGCTGTCTGTTGCGTTAAATAAAAAATTAGTATTAAAGCCCGACTCTATCTATTTTTGCGTTAAAGGTTCTTTAGCCATGGTGATGCCAGATAATGGACTCATGATTGGTAATACTATTGAGCATATGCCGGTGGGATTGCTGGAAAGATATTGCCCACTGGCGAAGTTTGAATATATTTCGGTGGCACCTGCGGAGGTTATCAAAATATCCTACGAGGCGTTTGATCGTATTTTTATGAAAAACGACCCGCAACGCATCCAGGAGCTGACGACCATTCTGGTGTATATGACCATCTTTACCATCGACCTGCACAACGAACGTCGTCAGCTGACCAGCTACCAGACGATCCGGCCGATGCTGTTTCGTTACCTGTATCGCCAGAATGCACATAAGGGCGAAAACGAGGGGCTGGCGTTGTTTATCATCCGCCGGACCAACCTGTCACGAACCCACGTTTTCCGGGTGCTTGCCGAACTGAAAGCCGGGGGGTATATCACCATGGAGAGAGGCAAGCTGATTTCTATTGATCGACCGCTGCCGGAAGACTACTAAGCAGAAAGGCCCCACGGACGGCCTGCAACCATAAGCCGCAGTTAAAGACCAGGCAAAATGGCGTGGTGCATCATTTGCTGGCTGCGCTTGCCATCATCTCTACCCTGGCCGATTGCCGACAATCGGCAAATATGATCTGCCTTCTTTTGCCGTAAACCTGCCCCGACATCGAGAAACGAAGCCATCCGAGAAGCACGGCTTACGCAGGCTCGCGCGCGTTAAAACAGCTGGCGCTTCGATTACAACACAAAAAATGGTAGGAAATATGGAGGTATATGCGATTGCAAATAATATTCATTTTCATTATCGTTTTCATTCCGTAAACTACTGTAAAGAAATATTACATGTCTACAGCATCTGTAAAGAAAGCCGCGTTCTGCGCCCTGGCCGTTGCCGTTTCCCTTCACCCTTTCTGCGCATCTGCAAAGGCGTTCAGTGAGAAGGAATTTCACTCACAGCCCCTGGGGCGCGGGGTTTATGAGTTAGCCTATGACAACCAGCAGCAGGCGATTTATGCCGCCTCAGCACCCTCTTTTGAGAAAGATAAAACCGCTGGCGTGGTGTTCAGACTGGCGGCCGATTCTTTGCAGATTAAGGACAAAATCGCCACCGAACGCCGCACCTTTGCGCTCTCGCTGGATGAAGAAAACCATGTTCTCTATCTGGGTAATGCGCTGGACGGCTCGGTGATGCTGCTGGACACGCTCACTGGCAAGGTGATTAACACCATCCAGTTGAGCGATGATTCGGATCCTGAGAAAAAAGCCCACGTTCGTGAAGTGGTGCTCGATAAGCACAACCAGCGCCTGTATGTCTCCGGGATCGGGCGTAAAGACAAAGGGCTGCTCTGGGTCGTCGATACCCGTAAACAGCAGTTGCTGGAGACCATCGGGAAAATCGAACCGGTGGGATTTGCGGTGGATGCCACGGGTGAGAAGGTTTATGTGGTCACCGGTCATGGCGAACTGGTTACCCTTGATGGCAAGACCTCGACGCTGCTCTCCCGCGTGAAGGTCGACCCGGCCGAGGCCAATCACTACTTCCTCAATATCGCGCTGAATAGCGCCGCAGGCGTGGGCTATATCGCCGATACCAATACCCGCGACCTGCTGGTGGTGGACCTGCGCTCCGGCAAGCTGCTGCATCGCATTGCCACGCCGAACTCCATTGCCGTGCTGTATAACGCCGCGCGCGATGAAATCTATGTGACCCACCGCAACGACCGCTCGATAAGCGTGATTGATGCCAAAACCAACCGCGTCAAACACACCATCAAAACGGCGGCCATGCCGAACAGCCTGGTGCTTTCTGCTGATGCCAGAACGCTGTATGCCAGCGTCAAACAAGACGAAAAATCCGACCAGGCTGACTACGTTCTCAAGATTGATCTAACTACATTTTAAGGGCTTTTTTTGTGACGATTAAGACACGCATGGCCGTGGCGATTGCGCTCGCCATTGCCAACCTGCCGGCAGTGGTTTATGCGGCAGACAGCACCCCGGCCAACGAAGATCAAATGGTGGTGACCGCTACCGGCTTTACTCAAGAACGACGCGAGGCGCCAGCTACTATCTCGGTGCTTGATGAGAAAGCGCTCAATACCCGTTCAAACCAGAACGTGACGGAAGCCATCCGCGAGATGCCGGGTGTGCTGGTCGGCAACGGCCACGGCAGCCTGGCAACCGGTGATGTACAGATGCGCGGTATGGACTCTTCATATACCTCGTTTATGGTAAACGGTATTAAGCAGTCGACCCGTGAATCCCGACCTTACGGGCACCATATCGGTACTGAAGCGGCTTTTATGCCGCCGCTGGCCGCCATTGAACGGGTTGAGGTGATTCGCGGACCGATGTCCTCGTTGTATGGATCTGACTCTATTGGCGGTGTGGTTAACGTCATCACCAAAAAAGCGTACAACCTCGATACGTGGACGGGGGTGCTGGAGGATAATTACTTCCTGCAGGAGAAAAGCGAATACGGCAACACCAACCAGAGCAACGTTTTCTTGATGGGACCGGTGGTGCCAGGCAAGCTCGGGGTGAGCGTGGCGGCAGATTATCTTGACCGTCGCGATGATGATAGCCCGGCTAAGCAGCGTTTTGTGAAGCACGAAGCGGGGAATCTGGATGCGACGATTTCCATGTCGCCCACCGATACCCAACTGTGGGATCTGAACGCCACCAAAGGTAATCAGGAGAAAACCCATAACGATAAGCAGTGGTACTGGGGTTTTGACCGCGATGCGGCCTCGCTTTCGCAGCACGCCTGGTACGGCGATGACCTGCTGGAGGTCAAGAACTTCATCAGCTACGAGAAAGCGCGCACGGAATATCGGGTGCCGGGCATGGATTCGCAATTTATTAAGCAGAATAACTTCGAAGCCAACAGCGCGAATACCTTTAACCTGGGCGATCACAAGCTGACGTTAGGCATCAACTTCACCCGTAACGAGCTGAATGACACCTTTGGGATAGAAGATAAGCAGGCGCCCGGCGTGACGCCGGTCAGCAAGATCACCCGCCACGGCTGGGCGGTCTTTGCGGAAGATGCCTGGATGATGGTGCCGGATTTCACCCTGACCACCTCGGCGCGTCTGGATCATGACAGCTACTTTGGCTACCACGTCACCCCTAAGCTGTACGGTAACTGGACCTTGAATGAGTCATGGGCACTGAAAGGCGGCGTGTCCGCCGGGTATAAGAAGCCGGATCTCCGCGAGAATAACGCCGGTTTTACCAGCGTCTACGGCGCGTATCCCTACTCTGAGATCGGCATTGGTAATGATGATCTGAAGCCGGAGCAGAGCATCAATACCGAGCTGGGGCTGTACTGGCAGCAGGATGCACTGGCGTTGGATGCCACAATCTTCCACACCAAATTCAAAGATAAAATCAGCGATCACACCATCTGTACGGCGTCCGCAACCCAGAAATGTCAATACAATGGCTACACCGCAGACAGCGTGTCGCAATATATTAACGTTGGTGATGCGCAGATCTACGGTCTGGAGCTGAACGGAGACTGGCAGGCCACCGCCGCGCTAAAAGCCAACGCGAACTATACCTATACCCACAGCGAACAGAAGAGCGGTGAATATAAAGGGTACGCGCTGAGCGATTTCCCGAGCAGCATGGCCAACGTGTCGCTGACCTGGAATACCACCAACGATCTCGAACTGTGGACCCGGGCAAGCTGGCGCAGCAACTCGCCGGATATCGGCAAGTCCACCTCCACCGAGGCCTACGCGCTGGTGGATCTCGGTGCTCGTTATCACCTGAACAAGCACGTCACCCTGATGAGCGGCATCTACAATTTGTTTGATGTGAACCCGGTTTACACTACCAGCTATCGACAGACCGCGATGCTGGAAGGGCGCCGCTACAATTTCGGCGGCCGTATCGAGTTCTGATGCATAAGGCAGGGGTTGTGTTGTAAGCATCCCGGTAAACCGGACCATTCACATTTTGAGATCTTCCGGCATATTGATTATGTTCCCGGATGAGATCGTATGCCTACGGCTGAGTTTGCTGACGGAACTACCTGCTTCGGAATCGGGAAGAATACTGATGATTTGTTCGTCGGAATACGCTTCCCCATAGGGATGCACTCACGTTGCTAATGAAGACATTACTAACATCACGGTGTATTAATTTGCGGGGGAAGGTCAAGTAAGGGGGGAAGTCGCCCCCTCTAAGATTTTATGCTGTGTTTCGTTCCTTCCACGCATCAGAGAAGATTACGTTACCATCGACATAGCACCAGGTGATTTTTTCGTACTGAAGGCTTACGCTCTCTACATGGTTCAGCTTTGAGTTACCTTCTAATTTGCAGTTTGGCACACTGCAATTCACGCTAGTGATCTTCACATTCTCCATCAGCACCGTGTAATAGCAAACCTCTTGTCCTGCATCGTTGATTTTATAGTATTTAAACTCAGCGCTTTTCAGTGTTTGGCCTGTAGCGGCTGCTTTGTACAAGTAAGGCGTAGAGCTATCAACTTCCTTTTCAAATCTGAAAGGGGAATGTGAACGAGTACCAGTGATTTTACCATTAGCGTTATCCACAGGAATGTTGATACCGTGGCTCATTCCAATGACTTCAATACTTCCCTCACGATCCTGAACATCTACTGAGCCTTTGATGTCTGCACCGCCATCATCTTTAAGCCAAAGATACGGGGGAATTGGCATTTTATTTACTCCTGATTTTTCTGATTAACTTCATTGTTATCATATGAGCAACGATGGTGATTGTTATCGTTGTAAGAACATCAATGTAAAAATAAGTGTCGTCTATCTCTTCCCCGCCAACATGGCCATAACCAAAAATGAAATTGGCTACCTTATCGGCAAATGGATGATTTACCCAGTTATAGGGGTTGCCTAACGTGCGGCCTACAGCAACGAATAGCAGAACGAAAAAGAGGATTTTAGATAGGCGTATAGTCCATTTTCTAAGGGCAGGTTGCGCCATCAGCGACCACCTCAACATAACCCCTTGTCATGAGGGAGCGCATACACGGTACAGGTTCAGGTTTTTCTCTTAACAGTGCATTTCTGATTAGCGCGTAATCTGAGTTGTGAGCAATGGTTATACAACCTTTGGAGATAGTACCGGGGTGAAGCCTAAACAAGCCCCTGTACACGTCATTTATCCATGTGCCATCATCTATGCCCCAATCATCCCTATACAGTGCAAACCATTCTGAATGTTTGAACTCTGCGCCGTAGAAAGTTTTGTTGATAGTATCTCTTATAAAAGCGTTAGCCTTACTGAATAAACCACCTTCGCCACGTCCAACTATCCAATATTTACCCGGTGGAATTGGACCATTATCAGGAATAGCTCTACAGCCACCATGATTACGATAAACACCGTTACCAGAGTGAGCCATAAACGTTCCTACGCCATATAGCGTGAAAGGCGAATAATCAGCATCATTAATAATCAACGTTCCGTGTAACACGCAGAAAGCCCTTAGTCATTGCATTGATTAACAATCATACATTGAATGCAATATGAGTAGGGAAGTGATTTTTTCTAAAAGTATATTTAAGTCAAATAGATATAAGTTAAACTAAATAGTAATTTAAGGGAGGTAACTGTTAGCTAACGCGGCTTACATCGTCAATTTCCTTACCTCGTCCACTATGCAACTAAATTCACCGCTTGCCGATACTTTACGCGCACTCATCCATCTAATCTCGCTAACTAAACGTAAATACCGATGATCTTGTTAATCACAGCTTCGAGGTATCAAGCCCAGCGGCTTTGAGTCGTTCGGTCAGATTTCTCATTTTGCTGAACTCAGTACCAAAACTGGCTTTAAGTCCCACACCTTCGCAAAACTCTTTTGCCGTGACGTTTTTCAGGCGGTCGGCGTATTTGATCATCTGGAGGTGCATTTCCACCGTTTGACCATTTCGCGGTGCGCTGCTGATAGCTTGCTTAATGTTCTCGTAGATCTGGGTTTCTGTCATTTGCTTATCTCATTTATCTTAATTAGCTAAATAATATAAATTAGCTAATTAAGATAATAAATAAGTTTCGTCATACAGATACGGGGTACAAGGTGGGGTGCAGCGTAAAGAAGCGATAACCGCAAGCGTGGGCTTGCGTCAGCGAGCAACTTCCCCTAATCTGGCAAAAAGTAAGAGAAATGTACCAAATGACTCGGGGTGCCCTTCTTTGTGAAGGCTGAGAAAAACCCGTAGTACCTGATCTGGATAATGCCAGCGTAGGGAAGTCAGAGACCACAAGGTCGTTGCTTCTACGTCGCCTGGCTGGAGCACACGATGCAAACTGAGCCACTCAATCCCGCGCATATTGCGCACCTGCAACATCTGTTTCGCCGCCATTCCCCCCTTGTGCACTGCATGACCAACGATGTGGTACAGACCTTTACCGCCAACGTCCTGCTGGCGATCGGCGCCTCGCCGGCGATGGTTATTGACCCGCAAGAAGCTGTGCAGTTTGCTGCTATCGCCGATGGACTGCTGATTAACGTCGGCACCTTAACCGTCGACCGTGCGGAAGCCATGCGCGGCGCGGCGCTCAGTGCGCAAAGCGCCGGTAAACCCTGGACGCTGGATCCGGTGGCGGTCGGGGCATTAACCCTGCGCAGCACCTTCTGCCATGAACTGCTGAGCCTGCACCCGGCGGCCATTCGCGGCAACGCCTCGGAAATTATGGCGCTGGCCGGCATGAGCGCCGGCGGGCGCGGCGTGGACACCACCGATACTGCCGCCGCGGCGCTACCGGCCGCCCAGGCGCTGGCCCGACAGATCAATACCATTGTGGCGGTGACCGGCGAAGTGGATTACATCACCGACGGACAGCGCACGCGTACGGTCGGCGGCGGCGATGTGCTGATGACCCGAGTGGTGGGCACCGGCTGCGCGCTCTCCGCTGTAGTGGCCGCCAGTACCGCCATGCCCGGCGACCGCCTTGAGAACGTTGCCGCCGCCTGCGGCCTGATGAAACAGGCGGGTGGCCTGGCGGCTCACGGCAGAGGACCGGGCAGCTTTACCCCGGCATTCCTTGACGCACTATATGGGGAGTTACAGGGATGAAACGGATTAATGCACTGACCATCGCCGGTACCGATCCCAGCGGCGGCGCCGGGATCCAGGCCGATCTGAAAACGTTCTCTGCGCTGGGGGCCTATGGCTGCTCGGTGATCACCGCGCTGGTGGCGCAAAACACCCGCGGCGTGCAGTCGGTCTATCGTATCGAACCCGACTTTGTTGCCGCCCAGTTGGATTCCGTGTTCAGTGACGTGCGCATCGATACCACCAAAATTGGCATGCTGGCGGAAACGGACATCGTGGAGGCGGTGGCCGAGCGACTGGCCCGCTATCAGATCGACAACGTGGTGCTGGATACGGTGATGCTGGCGAAAAGCGGCGACCCGCTGCTCAGCGCCTCCGCGGTGGACACACTACGCAAGCGCCTGCTGCCGCGGGTGTCGCTGATTACCCCGAATCTACCGGAAGCGGCGGCGCTGCTGGATGCCCCTCATGCGCGTAACGAGAAAGAGATGCTGGAACAGGGGAGGGCGCTGCTGGCGATGGGCTGCGGTGCGGTGCTGATGAAAGGCGGCCATCTCGATGACGCCGAAAGCCCGGACTGGCTGTTTACCCGCGACGGCGAACAACGCTTCACCGCGCCGCGGGTACAGACCAAAAATACCCACGGAACCGGCTGTACGCTCTCCGCGGCGCTGGCCGCACTGCGCCCACGCTATGCCGACTGGGGGCAAACGGTGGCTGAAGCTAAAGGCTGGCTCTCTGCGGCGCTGGCGCAGGCCGATTCGCTGGAAGTGGGCCACGGCATCGGGCCGGTGCACCATTTCCACGCGTGGTGGTAACAGGTAACGCTCCCCGCTGGCTGAAGGATGTCGAGAGCATTATCTGAGCCAGCGAGTCCCGATTCCAGCCGGTAAAAAGCGCTGAAAAATGCGATCCCGGCTGGAAAATATGCTAAGTCGGTACCAGGCTTAACCTGCCCAAATACTTGGGTCAGGAAAAGACATGCCGGCTGCGGCCGGCGCTAACGGGAGCATAGCTATGACTGATATTACGCAGTTGCTTGGCAAAGATGCCGACAGCCTTTTACAGCACCGTTGTATGACCATTCCAGCTGACCAGCTTTATCTTCCAGGGTCAGATTATGTCGACCGGGTGATGGTGGATAACAACCGTCCGCCGGCGGTGCTGCGTAATATGCAAACCCTCTACAATACCGGACGCCTGGCAGGGACCGGATACCTCTCCATCCTGCCGGTTGACCAGGGCGTGGAACACTCGGCAGGCGCCTCGTTTGCCGCCAATCCGCTCTACTTTGATCCGAAAAATATCGTCGAACTGGCTATTGAGGCCGGTTGCAACTGCGTGGCGTCCACCTATGGCGTACTGGCCTCGGTATCGCGCCGCTACGCGCACCGCATTCCCTTCCTGGTGAAGCTTAACCACAACGAAACCCTCAGCTACCCGAACACCTTTGACCAGACGCTGTACGCCAGCGTGGAGCAGGCCTTCAATATGGGTGCGGTGGCGGTCGGGGCGACGATCTATTTCGGTTCCGAGGAGTCGCGTCGCCAGATTGAAGAGATTTCTGCGGCCTTTGAACGCGCGCATGAGCTGGGCCTGGTGACCGTGCTGTGGGCCTATCTGCGTAACCCGGCGTTCAAAAAAGACGGCGTCGACTATCATGTGTCGGCCGACCTCACCGGCCAGGCGAACCATCTGGCGGCCACCATTGGCGCCGATATCGTGAAGCAGAAAATGGCGGAAAATAACGGCGGCTATAAAGCGGTTAACTTTGGCTATACCGACGATCGCGTGTACAGCAAACTGACTTCTGAAAACCCGATTGACCTGGTGCGCTATCAGTTGGCGAACTGCTATATGGGTCGTGCCGGGTTAATCAACTCCGGCGGTGCAGCGGGGGGCGAAACCGACCTGTCGGATGCCGTGCGTACCGCGGTCATCAACAAGCGTGCCGGCGGGATGGGGCTGATCCTCGGTCGTAAAGCGTTTAAAAAGTCGATGAGCGACGGCGTGAAGCTGATTAATGCGGTGCAGGATGTCTATCTGGATGGCAAAGTGACCATTGCCTGAGTACCGGCCCCTCTCAACGAGAGGGGCCTCATTTTACCGACCTATTGGCGAAGCAAGCGGGCAGCCTGCTGCAGCGCCAGATAGGCTTCATAACGGCGTTGATGCAGTTCCTGATACGACGTCTCGCAACGGTAGGTTTTATCGACCCGGGTAAACTGCTTCATGGCCTCAGGCAGTGACGCCGACACCTGACCGGCGACGGCACCAAGAATGGCTGAGCCTAACAGCACCGGTTCGCTGCACGCGGTACTCACGATATTGATGCCGCAGGCGTCGGCCAGCAGCTGACGGACCAGTGGATGCTGCCCGGCACCACCGCTGATGACGATGTTTTCACTGTGAATGCCGCACGCCTGCTGGGCATCAAGGATCTGCCGCAGCCCGTAGCCAATCCCGCATAACCCCGCAACATACAGCGCCAGCAGATTATCCAGATCCTGCTCCATGCCTAATCCCGCCACCACCGCTCTGGCCTCCGGGTCCGCCAGCGGCGCACGGTTACCGAGGAACTCCGGCACCACCAGCAGTCCGGCGGCAAGGTCGGCCGCCGCAGAGGCACAGGTCACCTGAGCCAGAACGCGATCGGCGAGATACACCGGCAGCGCAACCCCCGCCTGCTGAGCCAGTTCGCTGGCCTGCGCGGCGGCCGGGTGAAAACGCAGCAGCTGGTCGATCGCGGCACCTGCCGCACTCTGGCCACCTTCGCTCAACCACAAACCGGGCACCATCGCAGAGTAATACGGCCCCCAGACGCCGGGAACGAATACGGCATTAGGAGTGCTGGCCATGGTGCAGGAGGAGGTGCCGAACACGTAGGCCATATTGTTGACCGCACCATCGAGCACCCCGACGGTGCCGATGCCGCCGGCGTGGGCGTCAATCATCCCGGCAGCCACCGGCGTACCGACCGGCAGCCCCATCTCCCCGGCCGCCTCAGCGCTCAGACCCTGGCCGCAGGGCGTGCCCGGATCGACAATACGTTGGCCAATACGCGCGAAATCGTCGTCCGCCAGATCGCCGAGGCCAATCTGGCGGAAGTAGTCGGCATCCCAGCGCTGTTCATGCGCCAGATAGGTCCATTTGCAGGTGACGGTACACATTGAACGGGCCAGATCACCGGTGGCACGCCAGGTCAGGTAATCCGCAAGGTCGAAGAAGTGTTGTGCCTGCTGATAGGTCTGCGGACGGTTCTCCTTCAGCCACAGAATTTTCGGCGTTTCCATCTCAGGCGAGATAGTGCCGCCGACGTACTGCAGCACCGCGTGTCCGGTGGCGTTAATTTTTTCGGCCTGGGCGGTGGCGCGATGATCCATCCAGACGATGATATCACGCTGAGGATCGTCCCCAGGCCCGACCGCCAACGGCGCGCCATGTTCGCCGACCACCACCAATGAGCAGGTGGCGTCGAAACCAATCCCGGCGACGGAGTGCGGCGCGGCGCCGGAGCGTGCCAGCGCGCTGCGAATGCAGCTGCAAACCGCCTGCCAGATTTCGCCGCTGGATTGTTCCACCATGTTACCCGCGCTGCGAAACAGGGTGATCCCCTGGGTCGCATGGGCGAGAAGGGTACCATTAAGGTCAAAGATCCCGGCGCGCACGCTGGCAGAGCCGACATCGACGCCAATAATGGTGTGTTTATCGTCGTTCATAGAGCCATCCTTAAGCCTGGCGGGTTAATGTTCAGAGATCCACGCTGTTAGGCAGGATAACCAGATCGCGAACGGTGACGTTCTTCGAACGCGTCACCATAAACAGCACCGATTCGGCGACTTCGATGGGCTGCATCAGGCTGCCATTGGCCAGCGCCTCTTCCATTTTTTCTTTCGGCCAGTCATCGAGCAGGGCGGTGACCACCGGGCCCGGCAAGACGGCCCCAACCCGCACGCCATGCTGCGACACCTGGCGACGAGTGGTATGAACGAAGGCCTGCACGGCAAATTTTGAAGCAGTGTAAATCGGCTCCCAGATAACCGGCACCACCCCGGCGATTGAGCTGGTGAAGATAATATCGCCGGATTTCTGTGCGATCATATGCGGCAGCACGCTGCGCACGCAGCGAAAGGCGGCATTGGTATTGAGATGCAGGACGCGGTCCCAAACGTCAGGGTCGCCTTCCGCCACCGGCCCGCCGATATAGGCGCCGGCGTTAGCGTGGAAAATATCCAGCCCGCCGGCGAGATCCAGAATGCCGGCCAGCAGGTTGTCGACCTGCGCGCCCTGCATCAGATCAACCTGTAGCGCAAAAGCATTTTCGCCGAGTTCAGCCACAATCTTATTCAGCTTTTCGCCTTCGCGGTCGATCAGCACGACTTTGGCGCCCGCGGCGAGCAAGGTGGTGGCGCAGGCGAGGCCGATGCCGGAAGCGGCGCCGGTGACCGCAGCGACTTTACCATTGAGAGAAGTATTCATAGAGGATACAGAGTGGTTCATTTTATAATCCTTCTTTGAGTCTGTTTAGGTCAATCTGTCGGGTCATCGCCAGGCGTGGGGCCAGCGTTGATATCGGGCGTGAAATATTGTTAACGCAATGAATCTGAACGCTATTTATTGGTATATGCTGAAGTGTTAGCAATAAGTGACGCAATACGGTATGGAGTATAATGGTAGCTCAATCGATGAAGCCAATGTAGCGCCAGCTTCATCGATTGAGCAAGTGGGGAAATTAACAGCGAAATGAATTTGTGACGTAAGTTGGGAAAATGAAAAAAATCACTATCTACGATCTGGCGGAATTATCCGGCGTGTCGGCAAGCGCGGTGAGCGCGATCCTCAATGGCAACTGGAAAAAGCGCCGCATCAGCGCAAAGCTGGCGGAAAAGGTCACGCGGATCGCCCAGGAGCAGGGCTACGCGATAAACCGTCAGGCGAGCATGCTGCGTAGCAAAAAATCGAATGTGATTGGCATGATCGTTCCCAAATACGATAACCGTTACTTCGGCTCGGTGGTGGAAAGCTTCGAGGAGATGGCGCGCGAGCGCGGTCTGCTGCCGATTATCACCTGTACCCGCCGCCGTCCGGAGCTGGAAATTGAAGCGGTTAAAGCGATGCTCTCCTGGCAGGTTGACTGGGTGGTGGCGACCGGGGCGACCAATCCGGATACCATCACCGAACTGTGCCAGCAGGCGGGGGTTCCCACCGTTAATCTCGATCTGCCGGGCACGCTGGCCCCGTCGGTGATTTCCGATAACTACGCCGGGGCCAGGGCGCTGACGGATAAAATCCTCGATAACAGCCTGAGGCGTCACGGGACTCTGGCACCGCTGACTTTCGTCGGCGGGCGTAGCAGCGATCACAATACCCTTGAGCGTCTGCGCGGTTTCCGCGATGCGCATCTGCAGCGAGGGCTTGAGGTGCCGGAAGAGAATGTGCTCGCACCCGGTTACTCGAAGGGCAAAGTGGAAGCCTGCATGCAGGCCCGCTTTGGCGCCGGGGAGGCGCACCTGCAGGGCTTTTTCGTCAACTCGACGATCTCGCTCGAAGGGGTGGTCAGATGGCTGGCGCAGCGGGGGTTAACCGGTACCGAACAGCCGCCGATGGGCTGTTTTGACTGGGACCCGTTTGTCTTCCTGCTGGGCCACGATATCGATATGGTGCAGCAAAATGTCCCGGCGATGCTGGAGGCGGTGTTTAGCCTTATCGATGCCGACGACGCCAGCAAACGGCTGATTGAAATCCCGCCGCTGCTGATCGACAGTCGCGAACATCTCTGAGTCCCTGTCAGTGGCGACCTGAGCGGTCGCCGCTAGCGGGTCAGCAACCAGCGCGCGGTATGCTCATCGGTAACCAGGCCGTTGATCCAGCCGCCTTTCAGCGCCGCAAGGATCGCCGGGCGTTTGTACTCACCGCAGGCCACCGCGATGCGCGGGCACTGATTCTGGCGAATATCGTAGCTGGTGATCATCCGGTTGATATCGCTCTCAACCACGCCGCCTTCCGCATCGATAAAGCGGCCAAGGATCTCGCCGATGCCTCCCTGAACCGTTAGCTCGTCCAGCTGTGCCTGGTTGATAAAACCGTCCTTAAAGATCGGACTGTTGGTGCCAAGCGGGCCGATCCCGACGAAAATCACGTCCGCCTGCTGCGCCACCCCTGATACATTGCGGAACAGACGGCTGGTGCACCACATTTCATGTTCATCCACCGTTTGTGCATAGCGCGGCGCGGGCCATTGGTAGTATTTGGCCTGAATTTTTCGCGCCAGCAGCAGGGGAACATCATCGTAGTAGTTACACTGCCCGTCGGCGTCCATGGCGCTGATCAGCGCCACACAACGGGTATTCAGGCTGTCAAAGTCGATGCGCTGCATGGTTTTTTTCAGCGTCAGCCCGGAGCCGATACCAATAATTTTCGCTTTATCGTCCTGCAGATAGCGGGCCATCAGCTGATAGCAGCCGAAGGAGACGCTCTCCAGGGTGCTCTCTTCGCTCCAGGCGGGGACGATATTGCAGGCGATCAGCTGATATTTTTCCTGTAGCAGTTGCGCATAGTCGAGACAGTTTGCCACTGGGTGGTGAAGGCCAATGGAGACGATCCCCTCTTCTTTGGCGGCGGCGATCATCCGCTGGACCACCGGCCTTGAGGTGCCCAGCTGGCTGGCTATCTCGCTTTGATTGAGTCCAGCAATGTAGTACATCCATGCCGCGCGGACCTTCTGATCCAGCCTGATGTCATCTTCTTTCCCCATGATCCCCTGCCTTAAGCCTGTCCAGCCGGCGTGATTGCCCGTAATCCAGTATCAGCGCATTTTCGCTGCGGTTTTATAAACAGGCAAGCTTTTGCTCTGATTTGGTCATTTGTAATTTTAATGGTCAATTGATCTTTTGTGATCTATAGCTCTTAATTGGGTCTAATGATCATCTACAGTGAGCCGCATACACTCAAGGAGATCAGCATATGAATCAGCAATACACGTGGCTTCACATCGGTCTGGGTTCTTTTCATCGTGCGCATCAGGCGTGGTATCTCCATCGTCTGATTGCCGGGGGCGATCGGCGCTGGCATATCGCGGCCGGGAATATTCGTCCGGATGCCGAGCAGGTGGTGCAGGCGCTGGCGGCGCAAAACGGGCGTTATGTGCTGGAAACCGTCAGCCCTGACGGGGAGCGCGAGTACGAAGAGATCACCTCGATTCAAAAACTGCTGCCGTGGCAGGCTGACCTGCAGCCGCTGATTGCCGAAGGGGCGCAGCCGCAGACCAAAGTGATCGCCTTCACCGTGACCGAAGGCGGGTACTACCTGAACACCAGCCATAAGCTGGAAACCAGCAACCCGGATCTCCAGTCCGACCTGCAGGGCGGCTGCGCCACCATTTATGGCACCATCGCGCGCATTCTGGAAAAACGAATGGCTGATAATGCCGGGCCGCTGACGCTGCTCAACTGCGATAACGTGCGTCACAACGGCGAACGTTTTCATGACGGGCTGGTGGAGTTCCTGCAGTTAACCGGCAAGCAGGCGCTGATTGCGTGGCTGGCGGAGAATGCGACCTGCCCGAACACCATGGTTGACCGTATCACCCCGCGTCCGGCGGCGGATCTGCCGGCGCGCATTAAAGCGCAAACCGGCATCGACGATCGCGCGCCGGTAATGGGCGAAACCTTTATTCAGTGGGTGGTTGAAGACAATTTCCGCGACGTCCGCCCGGACCTTGAAGCCGTGGGTGTGGAGATGGTCGCATCGGTCATTCCTTACGAAGAGGCGAAAATCCGCATTCTGAACGCCTCGCACAGCTGCATCGCGTGGGCCGGGACCTTGATCGGCCAGCGCTATATCCATGAGAGCACCCTGACCGATTTTATCTATGCCATCGCCGACCGCTACGTCACCGAAGATGTGATCCCATGCCTGGGAGATAACGGGATCGATCTGGCGACCTACCGCGATGTGGTGCTTAAGCGCTTTACCAACCCGTACATCCAGGACACCAACCAACGGGTGGCGGCGGATGGCTTCTCGAAAATACCGGCGATGATCGCGCCGACCTTACAGGAGTGCTACCAGCGCGGTGCTCGCCCGAACGCCACCGCCATGCTGCCGGCGCTGTTCTTCGTCTTTATGGAACAGTGGCACAAAGGCACTCTGCCGTACGAGTACCAGGACGGCATTCTTGACGCCCAGGCGGTACATGAGATGTTCGAATCCAGTGACCCCATCGCCTGCTACGCCAAAGACCGGGTGCTGTTTGGCTCCCTGAGCGAGCGGGATGATTTCCTGACCCTGCTGCGCGAGAAAGTGGCGGCAGTCTATTCACTGATGCAATAGGAGCGCGCGATGTATTTAGGAATCGATCTCGGAACGTCGGAAGTCAAAGCGCTGGTCATTGATGAGAACAATGATGTCGTTGCCAGCCATAGCGCGCCGCTGAGCATTCAGCGGCCCCAACAGCATTGGTCAGAACAGGCGCCGCAGGCCTGGTGGGAGGCGACGGAATACCTGATAGCCACGCTGCGGGAAAAATGCGCCGGCCATTGGTCCGCGATTAAGGCCATCGGCCTCTCCGGGCAGATGCACGGGGCGGTGCTGCTGGATAGCCGCGGGGAGGTGATCCGCCCGGCGATTTTGTGGAACGACACCCGCTGCGCGCAGGAGTGCCGCGAGCTTGAGGAGATGGCTCCCGAGCTGCATCAGGTGGCCGGGAACCTGGCGATGCCGGGGTTTACTGCACCGAAACTGCTCTGGGTACGCCGTCACGAGCCGGAAAACTTCCAGCGCACGGCCACGGTGATGCTGCCGAAAGACTATCTGCGCTACAAAATGAGCGGGCAAAAAATTTCTGATATGTCCGATGCCGCGGGGACGCTGTGGCTGGACGTCGCAAAACGCGACTGGTCCGATGCGCTGCTGGATAAGTGCGGTCTGTCGCGAAGCCATATGCCAGCGCTGGTCGAAGGCTGCGAGGTCTCCGCCACGCTTGACCCGCAGGTGGCGGCACGCTGGGGATTAAATGCCTCGGTGGTGGTGGCCGGCGGCGGTGGCGATAACGCGGTCAGCGCCATTGGCGTTGGTGCGGTTTCGCCGGGAGATGCGTTTATTTCGCTCGGCACCTCCGGGGTGCTGTTTGTGGTGACCGATGCCTATCGTCCGGCGCCTCAGTCGGCGGTGCACGCTTTCTGCCATGTGCTGCCCAACTTGTGGCACCAGATGAGCGTGATGCTCAGCGCCGCCAGCTGCCTGCAGTGGTTCTGCCGCTTAACCAGCACCACCGAAGTGGCGCTACTGGAAGAGATCGCCCAGCTCAGCGAAGCGGAAAAGGCCAACGCGCCGATGTTCCTGCCGTATCTCTCCGGGGAGCGCACGCCGCATAACGATCCCGACGCGCGCGGGATGTTTTGGGGGATGACCCATGCCAGCCTGCGTGCCCAGCTGGGCTACGCGGTGCTGGAAGGGGTGAGTTTCGGCATTAACGATGGCTTGCAGGTGCTGAAAGAGAGCGGCACGCAAATTACGCAGTGTTCGCTAGTGGGCGGCGGCGCCCGCAGTCCCTTCTGGGCGCAGCTGCTGGCCGATATCCTCAACATGCCGGTGGTCACCCACAAGGGCGGTGAAACCGGCGGCGCGCTGGGAGCGGCGAGGCTGGCCTGTCTGGCGGTGGGCAAACCGCTGGCCGAGGTGTGCGAAAAGCCGGAGGTCTACCAGACCTGGCGTGCCGCGCCCGAGCGTCATCGCGCGCTGATGCAGCGCTATGCACAGTTTAAATCGTTATATCTGAACGACCTGAATTATAGACATCATTGATTTTAATAATAAAAACCCTCCGGTGGTTGCACCGGAGTTGCTTCTCTGCACCCTAAAAACGAGGTCATTATGTCCGTGAATAACAACCAGTGGTTCGGTTTGCCGCTGAATCTGATATGGGGATACATCGCTATCGCCGTGTTCATGACCGGCGACGGGTTTGAACTGGCTTTCCTGTCACACTACATCAAGGAACTAGGCTTTACGCCGGCGCAGGCCTCTTTCGCCTTTACGCTGTATGGCCTTGCCGCTGCGTTATCGGCGTGGATCTCGGGTGTGGTCGCCGAAATTATCACTCCGCAAAAAACGATGCTGATTGGCTTTGTGTTGTGGTGTGTGTTCCATGTGCTGTTCCTGGTCTTCGGCCTCGGGCATGCCAACTATCCGCTGATCCTGTTGTTCTACGGCATTCGTGGCTTCGCCTATCCGCTGTTCCTCTACTCCTTTATCGTCGCCATCATCCATAACGTGAAGAGCGAAGGCGCCAGTTCGGCGTTGGGCTGGTTCTGGGCGGTCTATTCCATCGGGATTGGCGTGTTTGGCAGCTATATTCCGAGCTTTACGATCCCGCATATTGGTGAACTGGGTACGTTATGGCTGGCGTTGGTGTTCTGCGTGACCGGCGGCATCGTTGCCCTGGTGTCGCTGCGCCACATTGAGACGCCGCGGCATATGCAAAATCTCACCACCCGCGAGAAGTTTGCCGAGCTGGGCCGCGCGGCGACGCTGCTCTATACCAACCGCAATATTTTGCTCTCCAGCATGGTGCGGATTATCAACACCCTGTCGTTGTTCGGTTTTGCGGTGATTATGCCGCTGATGTTTGTCGATGAGCTGGGCTTTACGACTTCAGAATGGCTCCAGGTGTGGGCGGCGTTCTTCTTCACCACTATTTTCTCCAACGTGCTGTGGGGGATCCTCGGTGAAAAGCTGGGCTGGATCCGGGTGGTGCGCTGGTTTGGCTGTATCGGGATGGCGTTGTCGAGCCTGGCGTTTTACTACATTCCGCAGCACTTCGGCCATAACTTTGCGATGGCGCTAATACCGGCGATTGCGCTGGGAATTTTTGTGGCGGCGTTTGTGCCGATGGCGGCGGTATTCCCGGCGCTGGAGCCGAAGCACAAAGGGGCGGCCATCTCGGTCTATAACCTGTCGGCGGGGCTGTCCAACTTCCTTGCTCCGGCCATTGCGGTGGTGCTGTTGCCATACTTCAGCACCATCGGCGTAGTGGTGGCCTACACCGCACTGTACGTGCTGGCCTTTTTCCTCTGCGCGTTTATCCGCGTTGAGCAGCCGGGCTTTACTATGGCGCCGGACGCTGCCAGCAAGCGCGTTGAGTTTTCCTGATTGTGGTTACCGGGCAGATATGACGGTCATACCTGCCCGGTCAGAAGAGAGATGATAAGCATGAAAGCGGTTATTTTTGACATGGATGGCGTCATTATTGATTCAGAAGCGCTGTGGCGCCGGGCGCAAAGGGAGGCGCTGGCCAGCCTGGGCGCCACGGTCAGCGAGAGTGAATGTGAGACGTTGACCAAGGGCAAACGGCTGGATGATATTGCCCGGGTGTGGTGTCAGCACTGCCGGCTGGCGCTAACCCCTGAACAACTGGAACCGCTTATTTTAGGCCGCATCACCGGGCTGATCGCTGCAGAAGGCCAGGCGATGTGTGGCGTTGATGAGGTCTTCGCCTACGTGCGCCAGCAGGGCTACCGTATCGCGCTGGCGACCTCTTCATCCCATCAGGTGATTTCCGCGGTGCTGGATAAGCTGTCGCTGCGCCCGTACTTTGACGTGATTTCCAGCGCCGATGACGATGAGTGGGGAAAACCGCATCCGGCGGTCTACCTGTCAACTCTGCGCAGGCTTGGCCTGAGCGCCGGACAGTGCCTGGTGTTTGAAGACAGCTATCATGGTTTTTGTGCCGCGCAGGCGGCGGGTATTCCAACGGTGGTCGTAGCACCGGATTGTCAGCATCCGCGCTTTAACGGCGCCGTCGCCCGTCATCATTCGCTAGCCGAGTGGCTGCAGCGGCAATCTGAACCTGCGCTGGCCGCAGGGTAATGACCCTTCTGGTGAGCGCAGCATCCCTGGCGATGTAAACGGTCTGTTCGTCCCCACGTGCTGCGCTCACCGCTCTAACACGCCCTGTCGACCGCCATCACATTTCGCCCCTCTTTTGTGAAAACAATCACGTCTTGTCGTGCCAATGCCCAAATTTCTGCCGTTGCTTAGCGGAATTTGTCCGAGGCAGTGTTACAAATTTGTGCTTAGATTAGTAATTGAAACGCTTTTTCAATTAAACGAGCCCGCATTTCCGGATTTACTCCGTTGCGCCCATTTCAGGTGAATGCGTTCAGGTGCTCTGTACTAAGGATTAATAATGAAAATTGAATCTGTAAACGTGACCGTTTTTGAGTATCCCACCCGTCGGGTTTCCGACAGCGCCGGGCATTCTCATCCCGGGGCGGAAAGCATGGCGAAAATGGCGATGCTGACCATTACTGCCGACGACGGCAGCCAGGGCTTCTCCTTCTCGCCGCCGGAGATCGTACGGCCGTTTGTGGTGAATACCTTCTTTCGCAAAGTGTTGGTGGGGCAGGACCCCTTCAACCGTGAGCGCATCTGGCAGGATCTCAACCACTGGCAGCGTGGCAGCGCGCATCAGCTGACCGAACGCGCGTTGTCGTTTATCGAGCAGGCGCTGTGGGATCTGATTGGCCGCAAACTCAATATGCCGGTCTATAAGCTGCTTGGCGGCTATCGCGATAAGGTGCCGGCCTACGGCAGCACCATGTGCGGCGACGATCTGCCCGGCGGGCTTTCCACGCCGCAGGAGTACGCGGACTTCGCGGAACAGCTGGTCGCCCGCGGCTATAAAGCCATCAAACTGCATACCTGGATGCCGCCGGTCTCCTTTGCGCCGAACCCGAAAATGGATATCAAAGCCTGCGCGGCGGTGCGGGAAGCGGTGGGGCCAGACATTGACTTAATGATCGACGGCTACCACTGGTACAGCCGCGCTGAGGCGTTGTGGATCGGCAAAGAGCTGGAAAAACTGGACTTCGCGTGGTTTGAAGAGCCGATGGAAGAGGATTCGATGTCGTCCTACGCCTGGCTGGCTGAAAATCTGACCATTCCGATCGTCGGCCCGGAAAGCTTCGGCGGCAAACACCATATGCGCGCGGAGTGGGTCAAGGCCGGCGCCTGCGACATTCTGCGCGCCGGGGCCAATGGCGTGGGCGGAATTACACCAACCATGAAGGTGGCGGCGCTGGCGGAATCCTTCGGTATGGATTGCGAAGTTCACGGCAACGGCGCCGCGAGCCTTGCGGTGGTTGGGGCGATCCGCAACTGCCGCTGGTACGAGCGCGGTTTACTGCACCCGTTCCTCGATTATGACCAGCCGGCGGCGTACCTGAATAGCATTGTCGATCCGATGGACGACCAGGGCTTTGTGCATTTGTCCCAACGTCCGGGCCTTGGCGAAGATATCAAC
Source organism: Klebsiella sp. R390 (assembly GCF_051131745.1). Lineage (NCBI taxonomy): Bacteria > Pseudomonadati > Pseudomonadota > Gammaproteobacteria > Enterobacterales > Enterobacteriaceae > Klebsiella > Klebsiella sp. R390. The sequence continues at coordinate 4,406,559 of NZ_CP180445.1, forward strand.
TTTAACTGGATTGAAGCGCATACCGTCAGCCACGACTGAGTATTAACCAGCAGCACCCTATAACAATAAAACCAGCCCTCCTTGTTCGTGCAGCGTAACCGCAGGCACGAGCGACGGCGGGCGTACCCTACAGGCGATACCGACATGAAAAGAACTTCCCTGATGGGAGCGTGTTTGCTCGCGCTCGCCATAAGCATGGGGGGTGGGGGGGCGTACGCCAAAACGCCGCCCGACCAGCTCATTATCGGCATGAACATGAATAACCTGCTCACCCTCGACCCGGCGGCGATGACCGGTAACGAAGTGGTGGGGATCGTGGTAAACCTCTACGACTCGCTGGTGGAGCTCGACCCGCAGCAGCTGACGCAGGTGCGCCCGGCGCTGGCGGAGTCCTGGGACATTGCCCCGGACGGCAGCGCCCTGACTTTCCATCTGCGCAAAGACGTGAAGTTTCACTCGGGTAACCCGCTCACCGCCGCAGATGCGGTGTGGTCGATGCGGCGTATCCTGCACCTCAATCTTGCCCAGGCCTCGGTGTGGAAATCGTACGGCTTTAGCAAAGATAACATCGATAAGCAGGTGACGGCGCTGGATGACTACACCCTGCATATCGCGCTACCGAAAGCCAACGATCCGCAACTGGTGCTTTACTCGCTGGGTGCGCTTGGCAACCTCGGCGTGCTCGACAGCAAAACGGTGCAAAGCCACGAAAAGGATAACGACTGGGGCAACCGCTGGCTGACCACCCACGAAGCCGGTTCCGGGCCGTTTATGCTGGAAACCTGGCAGGCCAAAGACGTCCTGCGCATGCAGCGTAACCCTGGCTACTGGCGCGGCGAGGCGAAGTTGAGCCGGGTGGTGCTGCGCCATTTTCAGGAGTCACAAACGCTGCGCCTGATGGTTGAGAAGGGCGATCTGGATATTGCCAGCAATATGGCGGTGTCGGATATCAATGCGCTGCGCCATGACCCGGCCTTGAGCATCGATGCGGTCCAGCGCGGGACGATGTACTACGTGGCCATGAGCATGAAGGAGCCGCATTTCGCTAACCCGAAAGTGCGGGAGGCGCTGCGCTATCTGATTGACTATCAGGGCATTAATAAAGCGCTAATGCCGGGCTATGGTGTGCTGCATCAGCGTCCGATTAAAGCGGGGATGCCTTCGACGCTGCCGGACCCTGGCTACCGGCTGGACATTCCGCGGGCGAAAAAACTGCTGGCCGAAGCCGGCTATCCCGACGGGTTTGACACCACTTTGCGGGTGCTGTCCGACCAGCCGTTCCTCAATATTGCTATCGCCGTGCAGTCGACGCTGATGCAGGCGGGCATTAACGCCAAAATCATCACCGGTACCGGCAACCAGATCTACGGCGCGATGCGCGAGCGCCAGTTCGACCTGCTGGTGGGGCGCGGCGGCAGCGGCATGGAGCCGCATCCGCACTCCAGCCTGCGCGCGCTGGTCTACAACCCGGATAACAGCGATGCCGCCCGGCTGACCAACTTCCAGGGCTGGCGTACCGGTTTCTACGATAAGCCGCTCAACGAGATGATCGACCGCGCGTTGCTCGAACGCGATCCGCAAAAACAGGTGGCCGACTATCAGGCGATTCAGACCCGCTACGACCAACTGGTGCCGGCCCTGATCCCGTTGTCACAAATGGTGGATTCGGTGGTGGTGCGCCACGAGGTCAAGGACTATCAGCCGCACCCCTCCGCCACCACTTTTTTACGCGACGTCTATAAAGTCAGCGAAGGAGAGAAAGGATGAGCACCATGCTGTTTTCCCCCGGCTCTCGCGCCCGGCGCTTTTCAACCCGCCTGCTGCAGGTCGCGATTACCCTGTTTGGCCTGCTGCTGCTGACCTTCACCATCGGTCGGGTGATGCCCATCGACCCGGTGCTGGCGATTGTTGGCCCGGATGCCGATCAGAGTACCTATCAACAGGTCTATCAGCAGATGGGCTTTGACCGTTCGCTGCCCACGCAGTTTGCGATCTACTTCTACAACCTGATGCACGGCGATTTAGGCAATGCGCTGCTGACCGGTAAACCGGTGATGGACGATATTATCCGCGTCTTCCCGGCCACCATGGAGCTGGCGACCATGGCGATTATCGTCGGCGCCGGTCTTGGCATTCCGCTGGGCGTGCTGGCGGCAGCGCGGCGCAACAGCTTGAGCGATTACGTGGTGCGTATTATCAGTCTCGCCGGCTATTCCACGCCGATCTTCTGGGTCGGGATGGTGGGACTGCTGGTGTTCTATGCCTGGCTGGGATGGGTCGGCGGCGCCGGGCGGGTGGATCTCGGCCTCGACGGCATCGTGCCGCGGCGCACCGGGCTGATGACCGTCGATGCGCTGCTGGCGGGCAACAGTCAGGTGTTCTGGAACGCCATCAACCACCTGATTCTGCCGGCCTCTTTACTGGGCTTTCACTCGCTGGCCTACATCAGCCGTATGACCCGCAGCTTTATGCTGGCGCAGCTGTCGCAGGAGTTCATCATCACCGCCAGGGTGAAGGGCTTAACCGAGCGCCAGGTTATCTGGAATCACGCGTTCCGCAATATCCTGGTGCAGCTGCTGACCGTGGTGGCGCTGGCCTACGGCGCCTTGCTGGAAGGGGCGGTACTGATTGAAACCGTCTTCTCATGGCCGGGGTTCGGCTCTTATCTGACCGGCAGCCTGTTGCTGGGCGACATGAATGCGGTGATGGGCTGCGTGCTGCTGGTCGGGGTGATCTTCGTCATGCTCAACCTGCTTTCTGACATGTTGTATCAATGCTTTGACCCGAGGACCAAATCATGACCGTTTCTCTGGAGACGCCGCTGCAACGCGGCGGTACTGAAGGCCGCCGGCGGGTCATGCGCACCCTGGCGTGGGGCGCCGGATTCATTGGTAAAATGGCGCGCAACCCGCTGACGGCGGTGGGCGGCGGGATTATCAGTCTGTTGCTGATCGTGGCGATTTTTGCCCCATGGATCGCTCCCTACAACCCGCTGGTTCAGGATCTGAACAATGCGCTCAGCGCGCCGGATGCGCAGCACTGGTTCGGCACCGATGAGTTTGGCCGTGATATCTTCAGCCGCCTGGTCTATGGTTCGCGGATCACCTTGTATATCGTGCTGCTGGTGTCGGTCACCGTCGGGCCGCTGGGCCTGCTGCTGGGGGTGAGCGCTGGTTACTTCGGTGGCAAAGTAGATATGGTGCTGATGCGGGTGACCGATATCTTTATCTCCTTCCCGAGCCTGGTGCTGGCGCTGGCGTTTGTGGCGGCATTAGGGCCGGGGCTGGAGCATGTGGTGATTGCTATCACCCTGACCGCGTGGCCGCCGATTGCGCGTCTGGCGCGGGCTGAAACCCTGTCGCTGCGCCAGGCGGATTTTATCTCCGCCGTGCGTTTGCAGGGCGCTTCTCCGGCGCGGGTGCTGTGGCGACACATCGTTCCACTGTGCCTGCCGTCGGTGATTATCCGCATCACCATGAATATGGCCGGGATTATTTTGACCGCCGCCGGACTGGGCTTCCTCGGCCTTGGCGCACAGCCGCCGGAGCCGGAGTGGGGGGCGATGATCTCCAGCGGGCGCACCTACATGATGGAGTGCTGGTGGGTAGTAACGATTCCGGGGCTGGCGATTCTGATTAACAGCCTGGCATTCAACTTCTTAGGAGATGGCTTACGTGACATCCTCGATCCTCGCAGCGAATAATGCACCAGCGAATAACGCACCGCTACTCGACGTCGGCGATCTGTGCGTTGATTTTGTCAACGGCGGCGCGGTGACCCATGCGGTGCGCGGCGTCTCCTTCCAACTGGGCCGGGAAAAGCTGGCGATTGTCGGCGAGTCCGGCTCGGGAAAATCCACCGTCGGGCGGGCGCTGCTGCATCTGCATCCGAAGAAGGCGCGGATCACCGCCAGCCGTATGCAGTTTGGCGATATCGATTTGCGCCAGCAGAGCGAAGCGCAAATGCGCACCATTCGCGGCAAGCGCATCTCGATGATCATGCAGGACCCTAAATACTCGCTGAACCCGGTGGTGTGCGTTGGGGATCAGGTGGCTGAAGCCTGGCTGACCCACAACCCCGGGCGTAAAGCGCAGGCCAGAGCCCGGGCGCTGGAGATGCTGGACGTCGTGCGTATCCGCGATCCGCAACGGGTCTATCGCCTGTATCCGCACGAGATTTCCGGCGGCCAGGGGCAGCGGATCATGATCGCCATGATGTTAATCACCGATCCGGAGCTGATCATTGCCGATGAACCGACGTCGGCGCTGGACGTCTCCGTACGCCTGCAGGTGCTGGGGCTGCTCGATGACCTTGTAAAGTCGCGCGGGCTGGGGCTGATTTTTATCAGCCACGACATCAACCTGGTGCGCAGTTTTTGCGACCGGGTGCTGGTGATGTACGCCGGACGGGTGGTGGAGTCCATTGCGGCCAGTGAACTCGATAACGCCCGGCATCCCTACACGCAGGGGCTGATTAACGCGTTACCGGATATGCAACATCGTCGCCCGGTGCTGCCGGTGCTACAGCGCCAGGCCAGCTGGCTTACGGAATAAGGAGCGGATGATGATTGAAGTTAATAATCTGAACCTGGTGTTTGGCGAAGGCGAGAAGCGTAACCAGGTGCTGTACGACGTCAGTTTTCAGGTGCAGCCGGGGGAGATTTACGGGCTGGTGGGGGAGTCCGGTTCCGGGAAGACCACCGTGCTGAAGTGCCTGGCGGGGCTGTTCACCCACTGGCAGGGCGCGCTGTCGATTGACGGCCACGTGCTGGATCATCAGATTCGCCGCGAGCGCTGTCGGCAGGTGCAGATGGTGTTTCAGGACCCCTACGGATCGCTGCATCCGCGGCATACCATCGGCGATATCCTCGAAGAGCCGCTGCAGATCCACGGCATCGGCGATCGCGACCGACGGGTGAATACTCTGCTGGATCGGGTGGGGCTGAACCGCGCTTTTCGTGACCGTTATCCGCACCAGCTTTCCGGCGGTCAGCGCCAGCGAGTGGCTATTGCCCGGGCGCTGATTCTGGAGCCGCAGGTGCTGCTGCTGGATGAACCCACCTCGGCGCTGGATGTGTCGGTACAGGCCGAAATCCTCAACCTGCTGGCGGAGCTGCAGCAGGAATCCCGCTTAACCTATCTGATGGTGACTCATGATTTAGGGGTGATAGCGCATCTGTGCCAGAAGGTGGCGGTGATGCAGCATGGCAAAATCCTTGAGACGCTGACGGTGGATGCGCTGGTCAACGGTGATGCGCAGACGGCCTATACCCAAATGCTGGTTACCGCCAGCCAGCGCTATACCCGGGAGATGGCGCGCGAAGTGGCTGCCTACTGATGTAAAGGCCGGTGCGTCAGGGATGAGGCACCGGCACCATCCTGGTTATTTCAGCAGCGCACAGTCCGGCGGCAGGCGGCAGCGCAGGGCGCCGGGCAGCACTTCCATGCGGAAATGTGTGCCGCTGAGCGGTTCACCATCGAGGTTAAAGGTCATTTCATGGGGCGCGGAAATCTCAAACCATGACGATACGCCATCCACCAGGTTCGGGGAGTTGTCGGGGTTCGCCAGGGTGGTGAACAGCGCCGGAAGGAGCTCTTCGCCGGTAAAGACCCGCACGTGCAGCAGGCCGTCGTTAATCAGCGCCTGCGGGCAAAGCTGCTGGCCGCCGCCGGCCTGACGACCGTTGCCGATACCGATCACCAGCGCGTTCCCTTGCCAGCTGAAGTTCTCGCCGCGAATTTCGCAGCGGTCGGGCTTAAGGGTATCCATGCGCATCAGGCCATGAATCAGATAGGAGATGCCGCCCAGCGCGGCTTTGAGTTTTTCCGGCGTCTCGGTGGTGATCCGGGTACCAAAACCGCCGGTAGCCATATTAATAAAGCCGGTCTTATCGTTAACCCGCGCGACGTCTATCGCCACTTCCCGGCCCACGATCGCCAGCTTCAAGGCGCTGGCTAAATCTTGCGGAATGCCGACGCTGGTGGCGAAGTCGTTGGCGGTGCCCAGCGGCAAAATACCGAGCGCGGCCTGACATTCACGCTGAACCAGCGCTGTGGCAACTTCATTGATGGTGCCATCACCGCCGCCAGCAATCACCGTGCCGACCTCAAGCTGCATGGCCTCATCGACATACCGGACGGCATCGCCCTTTTCCCAGGTCACGCGGACATGTATGTCGACGCCTTCTTCGCGTAACAGGGTGATTGCTTCACGTAGCTGGGGGTCGTTCGCCCCTTTGCCGTTAAGAATCAGTAAGCTGGCTGGAAACGTGGACATGGGTATGGCTTCCTTTTTGCACAAGATGCAGAAAGTGTACCGCATGACGCCGGGGATGGATATTTTGCGCCACTTATCGTGAGAAGTACGACAGGCCTGGGTTGTGATAGAGGGTAAAAAAAATAAGCCCGCGTAAGGGAGATTACGCAGGCTAAGGAGGTGGTTCCTGGTACAGCTAGCATTTATGGGTTATGTTTTTCAGCAGGATGGATGATACCCGCTTCAAACGAAGCGGTGTGTGATCCGTTTCTAATATCTTTGTTCCGTGAAAAAATAACCCTACTAAACCATCTTATTTCGAGCTGCATTTGCGTTGGCTTTGCTCCTCGGCCTCCGCCTGCCGCTCGAATGATTCAGGGTGTACCTTAGTTCCCGTGTGGGTTACGGGTGCTCTGTCCGGCAAAGTTACGCATCAGCAGCGCGTATTGCAGCTCCACCTCTTCCGGTACCGGCAGCCAGACGGTGTAGCCATCGCCTGGGGCGACCGGCATCGCTTCGCCTTTGGCGTTCACCATATGTTCGAGGGTGAAATTGACATTGCCCTGCGGCGTCATCAGCTCCAGGCTGTCACCGACGGAAAACTTATTTTTCACCGCCACGGCCGCCAGCTGACCATTGCGTTCGCCGGTAAATTCACCGACAAACTGCTGGCGTTCGGAGAGGGAGTAGCCGTACTCGTAGTTCTGGTAATCGTCATGGGTATGACGGCGCAGGAAGCCTTCGGTATAGCCGCGGTGGGCCAGCCCTTCCAGGGTTTCCAGCAGGCTTTCATCAAACGGTTTACCGGCGGCGGCATCGTCGATTGCTTTGCGGTAAACCTGAGCGGTACGCGCGCAGTAGTAGAAGGATTTGGTCCGGCCTTCGATTTTCAGCGAATGCACGCCCATTTGGGTCAGGCGTTCAACGTGCGCAATGGCGCGCAGGTCTTTGGAGTTCATGATGTAGGTGCCGTGTTCGTCTTCAAAGGCGGTCATGTATTCGCCCGGACGTTTTGCTTCCTCAATCATAAACACCTTGTCGGTCGGCGCGCCGACGCCCAGGGTTGGCTCGACGGTCTGGACCGGAATCGGCTCCTGCTGGTGGACGATGTTGCCGACGATATCTTCTTTGCCTTCTGAAACGTTATATTCCCAGCGGCAGGCGTTGGTGCAGGTGCCCTGGTTCGGGTCGCGCTTGTTGATATAGCCAGAGAGCAAGCAGCGGCCGGAGTAGGCCATGCACAGGGCGCCGTGGACGAAAATCTCAATTTCCATCTCGGGAACCTGGCTGCGGATCTCGGCAATTTCATCCAGCGACAGCTCGCGGGAAAGAATCACCCGGCTCAGCCCCATCTGCTGCCAGAATTTAACCGTCGCCCAGTTAACGGCGTTGGCCTGTACCGACAGGTGGATCTGCATTTCCGGGAAGTGCTCACGCACCAGCATGATTAAACCTGGATCGGACATGATCAGCGCGTCCGGCCCCATATCCACCACCGGCTTGAGATCGCGAATGAAGGTTTTCAGCTTGGCGTTATGCGGTGCGATATTGACCACCACGTAGAATTTTTTCCCCTGCTGATGCGCTTCATTGATGCCCAGCTGCAGGTTTTCGTGGTTGAATTCATTGTTGCGCACGCGCAGAGAGTAACGCGGCTGGCCAGCATAAACGGCATCGGCGCCATAAGCGAAAGCGTAACGCATATTTTTCAGCGTTCCCGCCGGGGAAAGGAGTTCCGGTTTAAACATGATTTTCTCGTTCTGATGACAGGTCAGATTCGCCACACCTGATGCGGCGAGTTGGGGAGACGCTCTCGCAGGGAGAGTGCCCACACATTAAGGGCGGGCATTGTAGCGCTGTGGTCAGGGAGAGTAAACCTTTCGCCGGCGTGAAATCTTCCCCCAGTGAAGGGGGGAAGGGAGGATTAGGCCAGCCGGCAGGCGTCCGCTTCCCAGCGATAGCCGACGCCATAAACCGCGCGAATAAACGACTGTTCGGCGTCGAGCGACTCCAGCTTGCGCCGCAGATTTTTGATATGGCTGTCGATGGTGCGGTCGGTCACTACACGATAATCATCATACAGGTGGTTAAGCAGTTGCTCGCGCGAGAAGACCTTGCCCGGCTCCTGGGAGAGGGTTTTCAGCAGGCGAAACTCGGCCGGGGTCAGATCCAGCAGCTTATCGCGCCATGACGCCTGAAAACGACCTTCATCGACGATCAGCGGGCTTTCCGCATCCAGCGCCAGCAGATCCCGGCGCGGCTTACAGCGGCGGAGAATGGTTTTCACCCGCGCCACCACTTCACGCGGACTGTAGGGCTTACAGATATAATCATCGGCGCCAATCTCCAGCCCGAGCAGCCGATCGATCTCCTCAATTTTGGCGGTAACCATCACCACCGGCACATCGGAGAAGCGACGGATCTCCCGGCACAGGGTCAGACCATCGGTGCCCGGCAGCATCAGATCCAGCAGGATGAGGTGCGGTGGGGTTTGACGAACGTAAGGCAGGACCTGATCGCCGTGATTAATCAGCGTCGGTGCATAACCTGCTGCGAGCAAATAGTCGAGCAGCAACTGACCCAGTTTGGGTTCATCTTCCACGACAAGAATGCGTGGGGTATTTTCATCAACAGGTAATTCACTCATACGTCTCTCGATATATCACGTTCCAGTGGTAACTCAACTTTAATGCTAACCCCGCCAAAAGGCGAATGGTCAGCGCGTAAGCTGCCGCCATGGGCAGCCACAATATTGACACAGATCGCCAGCCCTAGCCCAGAGCCGCCACTGGCACGATTGCGAGAACCTTCAGCGCGATAAAAACGTTCGCACAGCCGCTCCAGTTGCTGGTCGCTGACCCCCGGACCGCTGTCGGCGAAATCCAGAATCAGGCGTTGACCGCTCTGGCTGGCGCTGATCAGCAGCTGTCCGCCGCTATCGGTATAGCGGAGGCTGTTTTCCAGCAGGTTATTAAACAGCTGCATCAGGCGATCGCCATCGCCAAAAATCATCGCGCTTTCCGGCAGCGAGACCTTGATGCTCAGCCCCCGGCTGGCAAAACGTTCGCGGAAAGCGCCCGCCGCCACTTCCAGCAGGGTAATGATGTCGACCGAGGTTTTCTGATAGGCCAGCGCGCCTTCATCGGACATCGACAGCTGGTGCAGATCGTCAACCAGCTTGGTCAGGGTGGCGACTTCAGCCTGCAGCGATGTAATCGAGTCCGGGGTGAATTTACGCACGCCGTCCTGAATCGCTTCCAGCTCGCCGCGCAGCACCGCCAGCGGAGTGCGCAGCTCATGAGAGATATCCGCCATCAGATCGCGGCGCATCTGCTGGTTGCGTTCAAGGGTGCTGGCAAGCTGGTTAAAATCCTGCGCCAGTCGACCAAGCTCGTCGCTGCTGCTGGCGGTGACGCGGGTACTGAAATCCCCCGCAGCCAGACGATGGGTCCCTTCAACCAGCCGCTTCACCGGCGCCAGTAGCCCGCGGGCCAGCGGGAAGGTCGCCAGCGCCGCCAGCAGCGTGGCGAGGGCGACAATCAGCCAGCTGGTGCGTTTCTGCTGGCGATCGAAGTTGATATCGGTATTGCGCGTCAGGCGCTCGACCGGCGATGCCACTACCATGCCGACCCGCACGCCGTTGACCATAATGTCGCGACGGGTGCCATCTTCCGGCAGCTTTTCCGGCGGGCCGACCAGCACCCGGCCTTTTTGATCAACAACCCAGAACATGGTACGCCAGCCGTGCGGCGGCATATCCGGGCCGGGACCTCGGGGGCCGCCTGGCGGGCCATCGGGTGGACCTTCTGGCGGCGGGCCATCGTAGGGCGATCCGCCGCCGTTCATTCTGCGCCCGCCGGAGGCGCGATCGTCATTGTCGCGGTCAAACGATTTTAAGATCTGAAAAATAAAACGATCGTTGTTACGCAGGAATTTCCAGCTGCCGTGCAGGGAGTACTGCTCGCTTAACGCATCGCCCAGCAGGGTCAGGCGCTGTTCGTTGCCGCGTTTGATATAGTCGATGAACCCGCGTTCAAAGCTGATGCGCACCGCCCAGTGCATGCTGATCAGCAGCACGATACAGGTGGCTAAAATGGCCAGAAACAGTTTGCCGGTAATACCCGGACGCCAGTACTTCACGGCTCACTCCTTTTATGACGGCTACGACGGGCGATGGTGGTGTTGCTGCCGGTCTCATCCGGCACACGGGAAAAAATAAACGCCGGGAGTGCAATGATCGCCGCCATGCACAGATAGGTATAGAAGAAGACCTGATGGACGGTTGCCGGGTCGGCGCTCAGATGCTGCTGGCCGAACATCCCGAGGAGTATCCCGGCGATGGTGACGCCGATACTCATCGACAGCTGCATGATCATCGACAGCAGGCTGTTGCCGCTGCTGGCCAGCTCATCCGGCAGGTCTTTCAGGGTCAGGGTATTCATTGAGGAGAAACGGCTGGAGTTGATCATGCCTTGCAACACCAGTACCACCGGCAGCAGCCAGTACCAACCCGCCAACGCGACGGCCATAAACAGCAGGCTGACCAGCGCCAGGCCGAGGGTCGCCACCACCAGCACGCGGCGGTAACCAAAGCGGTTCACCACCTGCACCACAATGCGTTTCATCCCCATACTGCCGAGGACCATCGGAATCATCATCAGCCCGGCGTGGAACGGCGTGAAACCGAGGCCGATTTGCAGGAATACCGGCGTCATAAAGGGCAGCATCCCGCTACCGATACGCCCGGCAAAGCTACCGCCGAGCCCGAGGGAGAAGGTGCGGTTGCTGAACAGCTTCAGGCTGAACAGCGCGTTATCGTTATCCCGGGCGTACCACAGATAGAGCAGGATGGAGGCAATGCCGATGACCACCAGCGCGCTGAGCAGCAGCGGCGAAATCCCCAGTCCTTTTTTACCGTCGAGCGCGAGGGTTAAGGTGGCCATTCCCGCCGCCAGCAGAATAAAACCAAAAATATCAAATCGCCGGGTTTGTAAGGTGTAGTTTGGCATCAGCCACAGGGTGGCGATGGCGCCAATAATCCCCACCGGGATGTTGATTAAAAAGATCCAGTGCCAGGAGGCATACTCCACCAGAATACCGCCGAGGGCCGGACCGAGCAGCGGCCCGACCTGGCCGGGGAGGGTCACGAAGGTCATGGCCGCCATATATTGCGAACGTGGGACGATTTTCATCACCGTCAGGCGGCCGACGGGCACCATCATTGCGCCGCCAACCCCCTGCAGTACCCGGGCCATGACCAACTGATCGAGCGTGTTGGCCTGGGCGCAAAACAGGGAACCGAGGGTAAACAGCACGATCGCCGTGAAGAAAATATTGCGTACGCCGACCCGATCCGCCAGCCAGCCGCTGGCGGGCAGCATGATCGCCACCGTCAGCACGTAGGAAACCACCACCATATGCATGTGCAGTGGGCTCTCCCCCAGGCTTCGCGCCATGGAGGGAAGGGCGGTATTGACGATAGTCGTGTCCAGCGACTGCATAAAGAAGCCGAAAGCCACTATCCAGAGTTGCCAGCGTACGCTGGCGGGCAGTTCATTCATGTTAATCGCTTACCGGCTGGTTGGATTTGCGCGAAAAACGTAATCGCAGACGGTCGAAGAACAGATAGACCACCGGCGTGGTATAGAGCGTTAACAGCTGGCTCATCACCAGTCCGCCGACGATGGTGATCCCCAGCGGCTGACGCAGTTCCGAACCATCGCCGCCGGATAGCACCAGCGGCAGCGCGCCGAACAGCGCCGCCAGGGTGGTCATCATTATCGGGCGGAATCGCAGCAGACAGGCCTGGAAAATGGCCTCTTCCGGTGCGAGGTTGCCGTTGCGCTGGGCATCAAGGGCAAAGTCGACCATCATGATGGCGTTTTTCTTTACTATCCCAATTAATAGCATAATGCCGATAAGCGCGATAAGGCTGAACGGTGCGCCAAATAGCTCCAGCGCCAGCAGCGCCCCCACGCCCGCCGAGGGCAGAGTGGAGAGGATCGTGAGCGGGTGCACGTAGCTCTCGTACAAGACCCCGAGCACGATATAGACCGTCGCAATGGCGGCAAGAATCAAAATGACCTGCGAATTCATCGTCTGCTGGAACACCTGCGCGGTGCCGGCAAAGGAGCCGCGCACACTGGAGGGCACTCCAAGCTGGGTCATGGTGCGGTCGATGGCCTCGCTGGCTTCCGACAGGGATTTACCGGTTGGCAGGTTAAAGGCGATCGTCGAGGCTGCCGACAGTCCCTGGTGATTCACCGACAACGGTGCGTTGGCCGGCTGCCATTTGGCAAAGTAGGACAGCGGGATGGGCTTGTCTTCGCTGTTGATGACAAACATCTTATCCAGCGCGCTGACGTCCTGGGTATACACCGGGTCTACCTCCATCACCACTTTGTACTGGTTCAGGGGTTGGTAAATCGTTGAGATCTGCCGCTGACCGAAGGCGTTATTCAGCAGGCTGTTGGCGTCCTGGACGCTGATCCCCAGCCGCGACATGGTATCGCGATCGTAGATAAGGTCCATTTCCGCGCCGTTATCCTGCTGGTCAGAGTTAACGTCCGCCAGCTCCGGCAGGGCAGCGAGAGCTTTACGGATCTTCGGCTCCCATTCGCGCAGCGCCGCAAGGTCATCTGACAGCAGCGTGTACTGGTAGCTGGCGTTGGCCTGACGTCCGCCGACGCGAATATCCTGGACTGCCATTAAGAACAGATTAGCACCCGGTTCTTTCGCCAGTTTTAGCCGTAGACGGTCGATAATTTGCTGCGCTGTTTCGTGCCGCTGGTCACGGGACTTGAGGGTGATAAACATCATTCCGCTGTTGACCCTTGAGCCACCGGTAAAACCGGTCACGTTATCCACCGCCGGGTCTTCGCGGATAATTTTCATAAAGTCCTGAAGTTTGCCGCGCATCGCCTGGAAGGAGATGCTTTGGTCGGCCTGAATGCCGCCCATCAGCACGCCGGTATCCTGCTCCGGGAAGAAGGTTTTCGGAATTGAGATATAGAGCCAGACGCTCAGCGCGATGGTACCCAGCAGGACCAGCCCGGTCATGCGGCTGTGTTTGAGGACCCACTTCAAAGAGGTGCCGTAGCCGCCCTGTATTGCGACCAGCACCCGACCGAAACCGCGGTTGCGCGTCGGCTGAGAAGGTTTGCTGCTCTTAAGCAGCCAGCCGCACATCATCGGTGTCAGCGTGAGGGAGACCGCCAGCGAAATGCCGATCGCCACCGACAGAGTCACTGCGAATTCACGCAACAGTCGTCCCGGTAACCCGCCCATCAGCAGTAACGGTAAAAAGACTGCCACCAGCGACAGGCTCATCGACAGCACGGTAAAGCCGACTTCGCGGCTGCCCTGCAGCGCTGCCTGCAGCGGTTTCATGCCGGCTTCCAGGTGGCGGGAGATGTTTTCCAGCACCACGATGGCGTCATCCACCACGAAACCGGTGGCGATAGTCAGGGCCATCAGCGACAGGTTATTGAGGCTGAAATCGCACAGATACATCGCCGCAAAGGTCCCAATCAGCGACACCGGAACCGCTACCGCCGGGATCAGCGTCGCCCGGCCGGAGCGCAGGAACAGGAATACCACGAGGATCACCAGCGCTACCGAGATAATCAGCGTCTGTTCCACCTCTTCCAGCGAGGCGCGGATGGTCGGTGAGCGGTCCTGGGCAATTTGCAGGTCGATGGCCGCCGGAATGGTCTGCTGCAGCTCCGGCAGGCGGGCGCGAATGCTGTCCACCGTCTGAATGATGTTGGCTTCCGGCAGTTTGCGGATCATCAGCAAAATAGCCGGTTTGGCGTTGGTCATCCCGGCGTTGCGCACATCCTGTACCGAATCGCTGATGGTGGCGACATCGCTGAGGCGAACCGCCGCGCCGTTGTTGTAGTGCACGATCAGCGGCTGATATTCCGCGGCGGTTTTGAGCTCATCGTTGGTCTGGACCTGCCAGCGCTTGCTGTGGTCTTCCAGCGCGCCCTGCGGCTTGCGCACGTTAGCATCGGCGATGGCGGTGCGCACCGCGTCCAGCGAAACACCCTGGTTAAACAGCGCCTGCGGGTTCAGATCTACCCGGACCGCGGGCAGCGAGCTTCCGCCCACGTCTACGTCCCCGACGCCATCAATTTGAGCAATGGTTTGTGCCAGCTGGGTGGAGGCAAAATCGTACAGCTCGCCCTGGGAGTAGGTGTCCGAGGTGAGCGTGAGGATCATGATCGGCGCGTCGGACGGGTTAGCCTTACGGTAGGTCGGGCGGCTTGGCATGCCGCTGGGTAACAGACTCTGCGCGGCGTTGATCGCCGCCTGCACATCGCGGGCCGCGCCGTTGATATCGCGGTCGAAATTGAACTGCATAATAATGCGCGTGCTGCCCAGCGAACTGGAGGAGGTCATCTCAGACACGCCGGCGATGCGGCCCAAAGAGCGCTCAAGCGGCGTCGCCACCGATGAGGCCATGGTTTCCGGCGAAGCGCCAGGCAGCGAGGCGCTGATCATGATGACCGGGAAATCCACCTGCGGCAGCGGGGCTACCGGCAGCAGGCGAAACCCCAGCACGCCGCACAGGGTGATGGCCAGCGAAATTAAAATCGTGGCCACCGGGCGGTAAATGAAGAGGGCAAAAAACTTCATTTACGCCTCCTCCTCATGTCGCGGGAAGCGGCTTTTAATGTACAGCGACAGGCGATCGAACAGCAGATAGATGACCGGGGTAGTAAACAGCGTCAGCACCTGGCTTAACATCAGACCGCCGACCATGCCAATCCCCAGCGGACGGCGCAGCTCGGCGCCGACGCCGGTACTGAGCATCAGCGGCAAGGCGCCAAGCAGGGCGGCGAGGGTGGTCATCAGAATCGGGCGAAAACGCAGCAGGCAGGCCTGATAGATAGCTTCGCGTGGAGGCATACCCTGCTCGCGCTCGGCGGCCAGCGCAAAGTCGATCATCATGATGGCGTTTTTCTTGACGATACCAATCAGCAGGATAATCCCGATGATCGCAATGACGTCCAGCTCGCTGCCCGCCAGCCACAGAGACAGCAGTGCACCGACGCCGGCGGTCGGTAAGGTCGACAGAATGGTGATCGGGTGGATAAAGCTTTCATACAACACGCCAAGCACGATATACATCGCCACCACCGCGGCCACCACCAGCCAGACGGTATTGCCGAGCGCCGACTGGAAGGCGAGGGTGCTGCCCTGGAACTGAGTGCGGATCTCGGAGGGGAAATCCAGCGCCTGTTCGGCGGCGAGGATGGCCTCGACCGCATCGCCCAGCGAGTAGGCATCCGGCACGTTAAACGAGATGGTGGTCACCGGGAACTGATCGAGATGGTTAATCGATAGCGGGGCGAATCGCTGTTCAACGCTGGCAATGGATTTCAGCGGCACGATACCGCCATCGCTGCTGGTCAGGCGAATATTGTCGAGCGCCGCCAGCCCTGGGGTTTCGCGGGTGTCGTGCTCCAGCACCACGCGATACTGGTTTGCCTGGGTGTAAATGGTGGAGATCAGCCGCTGGCCGAAGGCGTTATACAGCGCATTATCGACATCGGCCATGCTGATGCCGAGCCGGCTGGCGCTGTCGCGGTCGACCTTGATGTAGGCCGCCAGACCCTTATCCTGCCAGTCGCTGCTGACGTCCGAGAGCTGCGGCAGCGCCTGAAGACGCGTCAGCAGCTGCGGTACCCAGTTACTGAGGGCGTCGAGCGAGTTGGCCTGCAGGGTGAACTGGTACTGGGTTCGGCTGACGGTGGTATCAATCGTCAGGTCCTGCGTCGGCTGCAGATAGAGTTCAATACCCGGAATGCTGTCGACCGATTTTTGCAGACGCGAGATAACGACCTGGACACGGTCGTCGCGTTCATCCAGCGGTTTGAGGTTAATCTGTAAGCGGGCGCTGTTCAGTGCCGGGTTGGTCCCGTCAACCCCGACGAAGGAGGTCAGGCTCTCGACGGCCGGATCCTTAAGGATCGCCGCAGAGACCTGCTCCTGGCGCTGGGCCATATTGGCAAATGATGACGATTGCGGGGCCTGGAGGGTGCCCTGAATAATGCCGTTATCCTGTATCGGGAAGAACCCTTTGGGGATAAAGACCCATAGCATAATCGACAGCACCAGCGTGCCTAAGGCCACGCTCAGGGTCAGCCATGGGTGATTAAGCACCCGGCTCAGTACCCGCCCGTAGGCCGCAATCACGCGATCGAAGAAACGCTCGCTGGCCCGGGAGAAGCGGTTTTGCTTGCGCAGCGATTCGTGGCTGAGCATGCGCGCGCACATCATCGGCGTCAGGGTCAGGGACACCACGGCGGAGATCAGGATCGCCACCGCCAGGGTTATCGCAAATTCGCGGAACAGGCGGCCAACGATATCCCCCATAAACAGCAGCGGGATCAGTACGGCGATCAGTGAAAAGGTTAGTGAGATAATGGTGAAGCCGATTTCACCGGCCCCTTTCAGCGCGGCGGCGAGGGGCTTTTCACCCTTTTCGATGTAGCGGGAGATGTTCTCGATGACCACGATGGCGTCGTCGACCACAAAACCGGTGGCGATAGTCAGCGCCATCAGGGTCAGGTTGTTGATCGAGAAGTCGAGGAACACCATCACCGCGAAGGTCCCTACCAGCGACAGCGGTACCGCCACGCCGGGGATAATGGTGGCCGGGACGTTGCGCAGGAACAGGTAAATAATCATCACCACCAGCGCAATCGCCAGCATTAGCTCAAACTGGGTGTCGCTGACCGAGGCGCGGATGTTGTTCGTCCGGTCGGAGAGCACCTGGACCTTGACCGATTTCGGCAGGCTCTCGGTGAGCTGTGGCAACATCTCACGGACGCTGTCGGCGGTGGCGATGATGTTGGCCCCCGGTTGACGCTGGACGTTCATGACGATGGCCTGCTGGTTGTTAGCCCACGCCCCAAGCCAGCTGTTTTCCGCCCCCTGTTCAATGGTGGCGACATCGCCGAGACGAATCGGTGCGCCGTTCTGGTAGGCGACGATCAGTCGGCGGTAATCCTCCGCCGATTGCATCTGGTCGTTTGCCGACAGGGTTACGGCACGGGTAGGGCCGTCCAGGCTCCCTTTCGCCGAGTTCACGTTGGCGCTGGTGATGGCGGTGCGGATGGTTTCGCTGGTCAGCCCGAGCGCGGCGATGGCCTGGGCGTTGAGCTTCACGCGTACCGCCGGGCGTTGACCGCCCGCAAGCGTCACCAGCCCAACGCCGGAGACCTGGGAAATTTTCTGCGCCACCCGGGTTTCCACCATATCTTCGACCTGGGTCATCGGAATGGCGGATGAGGTGACGGCGAGGGTCATGATCGGCGGATCCGCCGGGTTTACCTTGCTGTAGACCGGCGGGTTCGGCAGGTCGGAGGGCAGCAGGTTGGTGGCGGCGTTGATCGCTGCCTGCACTTCTTGTTCAGCCACGTCCAGCGCGAGCGTCAACTGAAACTGAAGCGTTACTACCGAGGCGCCGCCTGAGCTTTGCGACGACATTTGTTTCAGGCCGGACATCTGTCCAAACTGGCGTTCAAGCGGCGCGGTAATCGCCGAGGTCACCACGTCCGGGCTGGCGCCAGGATAAAGTGTGATCACCTGGATGGTCGGGTAATCGACCTCCGGCAGGGCGGAGACCGGTAAAAAACGATAGCCGATGATCCCGGCCAGCATAATCGCCACCATCAACAGGGTGGTGGCGACCGGGCGCATGATAAACAGTCGGGACGGGCCACCCGTGCTGCTCGGGGGTAACACTTGCATCAGGAGCGTGCTCCTTTTTTACCGTACTCACGGCTGGTGGCTTTTTCCGCGGCGGCAGGTGCGCTGTGCGGATCGACAACTTCCACTTTCGCCCCTTCGGTCAGACGGTCGATACCGTCGGTGACGACGCGGTCACCGGCAGAGAGCCCGGCGGTAATCACCACTTTCAGACTGTCCTGGATACCCGGCGTGACGGTATGTTTGCTGACTTTGTTTTCGTCGTTCAGAACCCATACGAAGTGCCCGTCGTTGCCCATTTGCAGGGCGGCGGTTGGGATGACGACCGCGTTCTGCTCGGTATCGACCAGCATGCGGGCGTTGACGAACTGATTCGGAAACAGCGCGTCATCCAGGTTGGTAAAGCGCGCTTTCAGCTTGATGGTCCCGGTGGTGGCGTCAATTTGGTTATCCAGGCTCAGCAGGGTTCCCTGGCTGATTTTCTGTTTGTTGGTCCGGTCCCAGGCATCAACCTGCAGCGTTTTGCCGGCTTTCTGCGCCTGGACGACGGTCGCAATATCATTTTCCGGCAGCGTAAAGACGACATCGATAGGATGGGTCTGGGTTAACACCACAATGCCGGTGGTGTCGCCGGTGGAAATCTGGTTGCCGATATCAACCTGTTTAAGGCCCACGCGCCCGTCAATCGGGGCGGTGATGCGGCTCCAGTTGAGCTGCAGCTGTGCGCTGGCTACCGCGGCTTCGTCGGCTTTAATGGTGCCTTCCGTTTCACTGACCAGCGACTGCTGGGTATCCAGCTCCTGACGTGAAACAAGGTTGCTTTTCACCAGTTGCTGATAGCGGGCGAGGTCACGTCGGGCGTTGGCCAGCGTGGCTTTATCTTTAGCGAGCTGTCCCTGGGCCTGCGCCAGCGCCACCTTAAACTGACTGGGATCGATTTCGGCGAGGAGATCCCCCGCTTTGACCTGTTGGCCTTCCTGGAAATGGATCGCCAGCAGCTGGCCGTCTACCCGGCTGCGCACGGTGACCGTATTGGCCGCCGTGACGGTGCCGAGGCCGCTGAGATAACGCGGGACCGACTCACTGGTGGCGGTTGCTGCCTGAACCGGCGCCAGCGCCGCGCCGAAGCGCCCGTGACGAGCGCCGCCTGGGGCCTGTTGATGTTGACCATTCGTCGCAGACGGCGCGCCGTTTGCGGTGTCACGACTATGCCAGAACCAATATGCTGCGCCGGCAACAATAATCACCGCCAGTGCGGTTCCCCAGCGAAGTGTGTGACTGCCTTTCATTTATTGTTATCTCATCCTGAAGGTTTCGCGGAATGATACTATTTTAGTGAGCAAACGCCCCGCAAAAATGGAGGAATTGTGAAAAGACTGTCCAGAACTGTCTGGATAAAATGCTTTTCGATGAGCCGCTTACGTTAAAAAAAGCGGGCATTTTCTGACCGTAATCTGGCGGTCAACAGCGCGTTCCCTCCTGATTTATAAGGGGGCTTATTCGCGTGCTGATGCCTGGTATAACCACCGCTTTGTCATTATTATCGACATTATAGGTCTGCGTGACAGGGACTGTGGCGCCTGGCGTAAGAGTTTGCGAGGCGGATTCCGGTATCTGGCGCGGGTCGCGGAGGGATGATGAAATTTATTAAGAAACAGAAATGGCTGCTGACCGGCGGCGGCATCACTGTGCTTCTTTCCGCTTTGCTGATTAACAACCTGATGCTATCGCACCAGCGTGCGCAGTTAGAGGAGATGAGTGATGAACTGCTCAGCCACGCTGAAGAGGTCACCACGCAAATTGTCTCGGCCATCAATCGTGTTCACACCCGAGAGATCGTAGGCTGTCGTAAGCAGGATATTGCCGCCCTGCGCGAGGTTATCTGGAAGTACGCTAATGTGGAAGACCTCGGCATTATTGAGGATGGCAAGATTGCCTGTACCGCCAACTGGGGCGTTCTCGATAAACCGCTGCTGCTGCCTGACGAAAAATATGTCGTGCCGAACGGCTTTAGTATCTACAAAGGGGTGCGCAACTATCTGCCATATGGCGTGGTTCTGGACATGAGCCAGTACGGCAATGTTATCTCGTTTACCTCTTCGTTTGCCTTCAGTGGTTTTGTGCGTCGCTATAAAGGGCTCGATTTTTCATTAACCAGTCATAATGGCCAGCACGTTTTCCTCAACGATCTCAGCGCCGATACCGAGGCCGGGTCGGCGGCGACATCCCGTCTTTGCAGCCAACAATATGATATCTGCGCCAGTCTGGCACAGAAAAAACAGGGTTTTTTATCGCTCCCAGCGCTACTTATCGCCGCAATCGCAATCGTCGCTTTTATTATCGGGGCCGCGTTGCTCTACGCCATTCTGAGCTATCTCGCGGAACGGCGCTCGCTGGAGTTTCGTTTAAAAAAGGCGATCCTCAATCAACGCATCGATCTGGAGTACCAGCCGTTAGTCTGTGCCAAAAACGAAAAGATCGTCGGCGTAGAGGCGCTGGTTCGCTGGCATGACAAGATTTTTGGTCAGGTCCCGCCGGACCTGTTTATTTCGATGGCGGAGCAGCTTAATGTCTCTGACGATATCGCGACATTGGTGATTGAGAAGGCGACCCGTGAGCTGAAAACGATTCTGCAGGACGATCCAGGCTTCACCCTGGCGATCAATATCGGTAAAAGTGAAATTAACAATCCGTATTTTTTAGATAATCTGATGCGGGTGCTTAAGCGTCATGATATTCGCCCGCAGCAGATTAAAATTGAAATTACCGAAAGAAGCGGCGAGTACTATAAAAAAATAGCGGCCTTCTCATTACAGGCGATGAACCGTGGGCTGCGGATCGCCCTTGATGATTTTGGTACCGGCTCTTCCAACCTGCTGTGGTTGACCGAAGTGTTTTACGATGAAATTAAGCTGGACAAGTTTTTCGTTAACGGTCTGAAGAATGAGTACAAACGCAATATATTGACCTCAATTCTTGATATCGTCTGCCAGCTCAATAAACAAATTGTGTTTGAAGGGGTAGAAAGTAAAACGGACTATGACTTTGTCAAATCCTTCGATGAAAACGCGCTGATTCAGGGCTGGTATTTTTACAAGTCGATGCCGATTGAAAAACTTCGCGCGCTGCTGCTGTCTGAATCGCTTGCGCTACGTGAACAAAGCGCATCGCTATAGCGGGCGACAAGGGGCTATCCGCCGACAGCGGAATGCGTCGTTTGCGCACAATATACAGCGTAAATCGACAATCCAGACCGGCTATTCAGCCGGACCGGTGACAATATCTGTTTGATAATCAAGAAAACCCGTTAATTTTCTCGCGTGTCGGGAAGCGTAACGTTCATTTGTCACCTGAGGGTTCTCTATGCATTTCAACCAGGCTATTGCCCGTCTGCCCGCTGCCACCTGCGCTGCCGGCCAAACCACCGCCCGGCTCGGGGCGCCAGATATTGCCGGCACGACCCGCCAGTTCCTTGCCTATGTGGAAACCTTGCTGCAGCTTGGGCTGAAAGTCACCGTCCTGCCTGCCGCCGCGGATTACCCGGATGCCCACTTTGTGGAAGATACCGCGGTAGTGATGCCGGAGCTGGCGGTGATCACCCATCCTGGGGCGCCGAGCCGCCAGGGGGAAGTGGCGACCATCGCCCCGGTGCTGGCCGGCTTTCGCCCGCTGGTACAGATGAGCGATCGTGGTCATATGGACGGCGGTGACGTGCTGCTGGTCGGCAAGCAGTTTTTTGTCGGCCTGACCGCACGTACCGACGAGCAAGGCATCCGCGAGTTTGCCGCCGCCGTTGAACCGCACGGCTATCAGGTTACCGCGATTGAAGTGAGCGCCGGGCTGCACCTGAAATCGATTGTAAACTACGTCGGGCGCAACACCCTGCTGCTGACGGAAGGCTACCTGCATCACCCGGCCTTTAGCGGCTTCAATACCATTGTGATCCCGCAGGAAGAGGCGTATGCCGGCAATACCTTGTGGATCAACGATACCTTGATTACGCCGCAGGGTTACCCCTATACCCTCGGCGAAATCAGCAAGCTGGGGATGCCGGTCGTGCAGCTCGACACCAGCGAATTTAAGAAAATGGATGGCGGCCTGACCTGCCTTTCACTGCGTTTTTAGCCACACCGTTGACATCAGGGGTAACCAATATGAAAACACGTATTGCCGCTTTACTGGCCTGCATGGCGCTGAGCGCACCGCTGGCCGCGCAGCAGTTTGATACCATCAGCTTTGGGGTGGACGGTGGCTATCCACCGTTTGATGTCCTTGCGCCCAGCGGCGAGATCACCGGCTTTGACATTGATATTGCCAACGCCCTTTGTACACAGCTAAAAGCGAAATGCGTTTTCGTGAAGCAGCCGTTTGAGAGCATGATCGCCGCGCTCAACGCCCATAAATTCGATGCCATTATTGCCTCGCTGAACATCACCGATGAGCGCAAGAAAGAGGTGGATTTCACCGACCGCTACTACCGCAGCGCGGCGCAGCTGGTGGCACGTAAGGGCAGCCCGCTGTTGCCTGATGCCGCCAGCCTCAAGGGCAAGACCGTCGGGGTACAAACCGGTTCAACCCATGAAGCCTACGCCAGAACCCACTGGGCCAATCATGGCGTGAAAATCGTCGGCTACGCCAACCAGGATAACGTTTATCTCGATCTGCTCTCCGGGCGTATCGATGCTTCCTTGCAGGACAATATCCAGGCGGCCACCAGCTTTATCGATACCCCGCGCGGGCAGAAGTTTGCCTTTGCCGGCCCGGTGATCAGCGATGACAGTATCTCGTCTGACGTCGGCATTGCGGTGAATAAAGACAATCCGGCGCTGCGCGACGCCCTGAACGGTGCGATTAAGCAAATCCGTGCGGACGGCACCTACGAGGCCATTCAGAAAAAGTACTTCAGCTTTGATATCTACGGCAAATAAGCCGTGAAGGGGAGGGCGCGATCGATGATCGGCGCCCCTTTACGACACGGGTGGAAGACAGAATATGGTTGCAGACTATTTACCGTTACTGCTGCGCGGCGCGGGACTTTCGCTGTGCGTGATGCTGGTCTCGTTGCTGGTGGCGCTGCTGTTGGGGCTGGTGAATGCCCTGATAAAGCTGTTCGGGCCACGCTGGCTACGCTGGTTTTCTACCGGCTATACCACCCTGGTGCGCGGCATTCCGGAGCTGGTCATTATGCTGCTGCTGTTTTTCGGCGGCGAGATGCTGGTGAATACGCTGCTAGGGCTGGTCGGGTTTGGGCCGGTTCGCTTCAATACCTTTATTTCCGGGGTTCTGGCGATTGGCTTTGTGTTTGGTGCCTACTACACCGAAACCTTTCGCGGGGCCTTTCTCACCGTTGATCGGGGGCAAACTGAAGCGGCACAAGCGTACGGCATGCGTCCGTGGACGGTCTTTCGGCGCGTGATGCTGCCGCAGATGCTGAGTTTTGCTATTCCGGGCATTAATAACAATTGGCTGGGGCTGATGAAAGCGTCGGCGCTGGTGTCGATCCTTGGCCTGGAAGATATGGTGTGGCTGGCGGAACAGGCCGGGCGCGCCACGCAGAAGCCGTTTTTGTTCTACTTCCTCGTGTCGCTGATTTACATGGTGATCACCGCCTTGTCGAGCTGGCTGTTTAATCGTCTGGCGAAGCGCTACGCGCTGCGCTCTTCGACGGCGGGGGCGGCACTATGAACCTGCAGACATTTATCGATGCGCTACCGGGCTACCTGTGGAGCGACGGCAACGGCGCGGCGAGCGGGCTGGCGGTGACGGCGGAGCTGTTTTTACTGTCGATCGTTCCCGGCATGGTGCTGGCGGTACTGATGGCGGTCATTCAGGTGTACGGCCCGCGGCTGCTGGCCTGGCCGATTCGCGGCTGCACCTGGTTCTTTCGCAGCACGCCGCTCTACCTGCAGCTGATGCTGATCTATTACGGGCTGTCGCAGTTCGATATCGTCCAGCTGGGCTGGCAAAACGATCGGCCGTTCTGGCTGCTGTTCCGCGATGCGACCTTCTGCGCCACCTTAGCGTTGGTGCTGAATACGGCCGCTTACGTGGCCGAACTGCTGGCAGGGATGATGATGACCTTTCCGCGTCAGGAGTGGGTGGCCGGTGAAGCCTACGGCATGAGCAAAGGACAAATTATCCGTCGTCTGGTGCTGCCGGCGACGCTGCGGCGGGGCATTCCGGCGCTGAATAACGAGATGGTGTTTTTACTGCATGCCACGTCGCTGGCCAGCACCGTCACGCTGCTCGACATTACCGGCGTCGCGCGGGCGTTTTATGCCATCACCTATTCGCCGTTTATTCCGTTCCTGATGGCCGCTGCGCTCTATTTGCTGTGCACTTTTTTACTGATATACGCCTTTTCGCGCGCCGAGCGACGCTGGCTGGCGTTTGCCCGCCGCTCGTGATCAGGAGCGTTTAATCGCCTGAAGTTCGGTCAGGGTCACGATTTTATCGACGCGGAATTTTTTGCTGGTCAGCCAGGTGTCCGCCAGCTGGCAGTAGTGGGCCATGCTGCGACAGCCGATGCGTACCAGGAAATCAAAGCTGCCGCTGACCAGCCAGCAGTCGAGCACTTCCGGGGTTTGGCGCATCTCTTGTTCAAACACCGGCTGCGAGCGGCCGTGGTCGGCCAGCGCAATCTGCGCCTGCACCACGAAGGCATGCTCCGGCTCGGGGAGATCGATAATCGCGCTGTAGCCCCTGATAATTCCATCGCGCTCAAGGCCACGTACGCGTTCCAGGCAGGGACGGGCGGTGAGGTTTACCTGCTCCGAGAGCTTTTGATAAGAAATGCGGCCATCCCGGCGCAGGATTTCAAGGATCTTATGATCGATACGGTCAAGCCGGGCTTTCTTTTCCACAAAGAGGACGTCCAATGAAAATTAAACACTATACCTTACCCGAACATGCCCTGGGTGGGCAGCGGCAATTAACGCATTTTCATTTTGGCGAACCCGGCGTCGGGGAGAAAGTCTATCTCCAGGCAGGGCTGCATGCCGATGAAATCCCGGGCATGTTGGTGCTGCACTATCTTAAAAGATTACTGTGCCAGGCGGAACGTCGCGCCGAGCTGCGCGGTGAAATTATTCTCGTTCCGGTAGCAAATCCGTCGGGGCTGGCCCAGGTGATGCTCAACAGCGGCATCGGGCGCTTTGACCTGAGCAGCGGGCGCAACTTCAACCGCGATTTTCCCGATCTGGCTCACCTGGCACAACCCCATTTGCAGGCGGCGCTGACGCACAATGATTACCGGCAACAGGTACGCCAGGCGATGCGCGATGGGCTGGCTGCCGAGCCGGTGCGGAGCGAAGTACAGGCGCTGCGCCATCATCTGCTGGCCCTGGCCTGCGATGCGGATGTGGTGCTGGATCTGCACTGCGACGACCAGGCCATTTTGCATATGTACGCCGATCCGGCCTGGCAGCCAGAGGCCGGCGTACTGGCCGCTTTTCTCGGCATTGGTACGGTGCTGCTGTCACAGGAGAGCGGCGGTAACTCATTTGATGAAGCCTGCGGGCTGCCCTGGCACCGCCTGGCGGCACAGTTCCCCCAGCAGCCACGGCAACCTGGCTGCATGGCGGTGACCGTCGAGCTGCGAGGCCAGCAGGAGGTCAATCATAAAGTGGCACGTCAGGATGCCGAGCGGCTCTATCGCTACCTGCAATTTCGCGGCCTGCTGGCCGGTGACCGTCCTGAGGTCCCGCAGCAGCAGACGGTAATGCTACCATTTAGCGCCGGTGAGATTGTCACCGCCCCGGCGAGCGGCATTCTGGTCCAGCTGAAGCAGCCCGGCGAGTGGGTCAGCGCCGATGATGTGGTGGCCGAAATCGTCGACCCGCTAACCGACATGATCAAATCCGTCCGCCCACAGGCCGGTGGGCTGATCTACGCCAGCCGTCGGGCGCCGTTTGTCACTTTTGGCGCCGAAGTCATGAAAATCGCTGGTGAGCAGCCCTTCAGCGGCGGTGGTGGGCTGGCGATGTAAGCAGCAGCATTCTGTCTCCCCCCTGGCGGTTGTTGATCTCCTGTCATTTACCGCCATTTTCGCTTTCCCGCCTGATTCCCCGTCGCTATTTGTTAGCGTAAATCCAGAACAATATTTTTTCCTCAGCCAAAAGAAACGGGCACTGAAATGTGATGCTTCACGCTAAATTTTTCATTCTCGGCGAATAAACTGTGATGAATTACACATTAATCACCTTTAATTGTATGCATTGCTAAATGTGATCTTGATCCTCTGAATATGGAAAAAACGCAATAAAGGTCAGTGGATTGTGTCATTTATTGGTTTTGATTAAAAAAATGCCGCTGCTAGTATTGATGATAGTAAGAATGAGGCGGATTGAGACTGGGGCATAATATTGTAGCAATAATCATCTCTGATGGAGCCATTACCGTGATGCTATTTACTGTTAGACAACGTAAAATTTTTGAGCTGCTTTGGGTGATCAGAGATTATGTCACAGTAAAGGATATTGCTGATGAGGTGTCCTACTCAGAAAAAACCGTCAGGAGCGATCTCGATGTTATCAGGGATGAAATTGTCCATCATAATATAGGCCGTCTGGTGGCCAAAACGAATAAAGGTTTTTTTCTTGATATGGAGAAAATAGCCTATGAAAAAATCGCCACAACATTTGTTGAGAATAACGTTGATGAACGTATAAAAAACCGGATGTGTCGGATGTTAATGCTGCTGCTGGTTCAGCCCGTGGTGTCCGTTCAGGAATTAGCTGATTGCGTTTATCTGGATAAAGGTGCGATTAAAAAATACCTCTCTGAGGTTGCATCATGGTTATTGCCTTTGGGGATGTCGTTATCCAGGTCTAATGCTAATTGTAGCCTGTTATGCACCGAATTTACCCGGCGACAGTTATTCTGGAATTTATTTATTGAACTGAAGCATTGTCAAAAAAAGGAGCCTTCTGGGCACCTTTATACCTCAGTGCATACTCACAGCAAAAAATACTTTGATGATGCCGATTTTCTTACGCTTAAAATCATGTTCGGCCAGGAAATGCATCATTTTGAATCTATTATGCAGGCGCTTGAGACACTGGAGCAAAAATATCATGTGTCTTATACCTATGACGCCTGCGTCTGGCTGGTTTTTTCGATGGTTCTGGTGATGCACCGCCAGAAAATAGCACGAGATTGTCCGGCGGTTACCGTTGAGCACGCTATCGCGCTATGCCCGGAGCAGGAAATGGCCCATTCTCTTTGTCAGCAATTACATGCCTCAACCGGGCTGGTATTTTCAGCTGATGATGTACGCTATCTGACACTGGTGTTACTGGCCTGCGAATTAAATGATGTCAATGATGAGCGTCTCCGGGAGCAGGTTTGCGCTTCCCCGCAACATCTCGAGGAGACCGTTCAGACGTTTATTCTGTCGTTAAGTCACGTGGTTAGCCGCGGGTTGCTGAGGGATAAACAATTATTATGGCGCCTGATTTTACTCATTCGGCCGATGATCTATCGTCAGCGCTTTGCGATGAATCGCTCCGCTACGGAGGCTTCTCAGTCATTGGTTCGCCAGGTCAAATTTTCTTATCTTGATTTATATCTTGAAGTTGAACTGTGCAGCTTACTGTATGAGCAGCGTTATGCTCTGGCGCTAAATGAACAAGAAATTAGCCTGATTACGCTGTGTATTAAGAATGCGCAAAGCTTAGCGTTGAAGAAAATTCGTGTCGCGATTGTTTGTAATTATGGAATTGGCATCTCGCAATTTGTTGCCCAAAAAATACAGCGGGCGATCACTCAGGTTGATATTGTCGGTATTCTGTCACTGCGAGAACTTGAGCAACTGGACCATTATGACTGCGATCTGGTTGTCAGTACCGTGCCGCTGCAGCGCAGTAAAGAGACGGTTATTCAGGTCAATGATGTGCTGTTGCCCTACGATCTTTCCCTGATTAAAGAAACCGTCAAAAAGATGCAAAAAAGTAAGGTGCTGCAAACCTTACAGAAAAAAAACGATGGTAGGGCTAGAGGCTATCACCAGTATATATCGCCCGACATGTTATTCGTTATCTCAACGGTTAAAAGTAATCCAGCCGTGCTGGAATTCATGTGCCAACAGGCGACGACTTCTGGTCGCTGTGACCCACGTTATTTATCCTCAGTATTAGAGCGAGAAAAAGTCTCCTCTACGGAGATTGCTCCTGGGGTCGTGCTTACTCACGGAGATCCCAGCCTGGTGAAGGAGAACTTTATCTCCCTGGCGTTACTCCACGATCCCGTTAACTGGGGAGGGGAGCAGGATGTCGATGTCGTCTTTATGGTTGGTTTTAAAAGAGCCGCGGATGGCAAAATTGACGGCAGCATCGCCGGTTTTTACACCATGCTGGCTGCCATGGTGGAAAACGATACGCTCATGAAATCGCTGCGTAGCTGTATTTCAGAGAAAGCGTTATATCAATTTTTAACAGATCAGAACAGGTATGAGGATATGCTATGAAAATGTGCGAGTTTATTATTGCAAGCGATGAAGGGCTGCACGCCAGACCGGCGGCAGATTTTGTCGATAAATCTCTTTCTTACCTCAGCAAAATTACCTTTGAGAAGGATGGTGAGACTTTTAACGGCAAAAGTTTTACCTCCGTGTTGAGCATGGGAGCATGCAAAAATGACAAGGTTATTATTAAGGTGGAAGGTGAAGATGAGGACCAGGCAATTAATGAGTTGACCCGTTTTCTTTATACTTTAAATTAATGCAACGATATTACCCTCAGCGATCAGGATATAATAAGGATAATAATTTTCATGATACTTTCAGATGTTATCAATAAAAATGCCCTGCAAATTAATATGCCGGCGACGGATAAACGACAGGCCCTCGAGTCATTAATTGACCTGTTATACAAAGATGGTGCGGTTAATGATCCGGATGCCTTTATTCAGGATGTCTATCAGCGTGAAAATGAAGGTAAAACCGGGATCGGGGGGTTTATTGCAATCCCGCACGGCAAGTCAGATTTTGTTAATCATACCTGTATCGCTATCGGGTTATTAAAAAAGCCCATTGAATGGGAGTCATTGGACGGAAACAGAGTGAAGGTGATTATTCTTTTTGCCGTCAATAAAAAAGATAAAAATGACTATTTTGTCAAAATGATGTCGCAAGTGGCGCGCCTGCTTGGCAAAGAAGAAACTTGCGAAAAACTACTCTCTGCCGCCTCGACGGATGAGCTGGTCTCTGCCTTTGAATAACCTGGAGTATCCCATGAATATTGTTGGAATTACCGCCTGCACTGCCGGCATTGCCCATACCTATATCGCCAAAGAAAAACTGATCCAGGCCGCCTTAAGCCTCGGGCACAACATCAAAGTTGAAACCCAGGGGTCTATTGGTGTCGATGATAAGCTCAGCCCGGAAGATATCGCTAAGGCGGATATTGTTATCTTTGCGACCGATATTGGGATTGGTGGTCTGGAACGTTTTAAAGATAAGCAGGTCGTCGAAGTGCCTATTTCTACCGTCGTTAAATCACCGAAGTCGTTGATTCAAAAAATACAAGAAAAAATGCAAAAATAATTAACCCTAAATATGAGGGCGATAGCATGTCTTACAATATCGGTTTCAAGAAACATATGTTGACCGGCGTTTCCTACATGATCCCGGTGGTCGTCGCTGCGGGCCTCTGCATGGCGATTGCGAAAATATTCGGCGGCGCTTTTGTGGCCAATGCGACACAGACATTACCCTGGTTTATTAACCAGCTAGGTGTTGTGGCAATGGGGCTGGTTGTCCCGGTTCTGACCGCCGGCATTGCCTACTCCATTGCCGACCGTCCAGGTATTACGCCAGGGTTGATTCTGGGGTTTGTGGCGATAGAAATTAAAGCCGGGTTCCTTGGTGGCATGCTGGCAGGATTTCTCGTGGGGTACGTGATACTGGCTATTCGTCGCTACTTAAAGCTACCCTCCAGCATGCAGGGATTGATGCCGGTGCTCTTTATTCCTCTACTCTCCACCCTGATTATTGGCCTGGCATTCTATCTGTTTTTGGGGCGTCCAGTGGCCCTTGCTCAGGCCGTGGTTATTGACTGGATGGGGGGACTGATGGGCGGTTCGCGGATGGTGCTCGGAGGCATTATTGGCGCCATGATGGGCTTTGACCTCGGCGGGCCGGTGAATAAATCAGCGTCGCTGTTCTCGAATGCGATGCTGGCACAAGGGATTTATGGCCCGGAGGCAGC
The DNA here is from genome assembly GCF_051131745.1 of Klebsiella sp. R390. Lineage (NCBI taxonomy): Bacteria > Pseudomonadati > Pseudomonadota > Gammaproteobacteria > Enterobacterales > Enterobacteriaceae > Klebsiella > Klebsiella sp. R390. Next base: position 4,436,741 of record NZ_CP180445.1, read on the forward strand.
CAAAATTGTCGCGGGCATGGTTCCCCCCATCGGCGTTGCGATTTCGGTGTTTATTTCCCGTCGTAAGCGTTATTCACAGGGTGAAATTGAAGCCGCTAAAGCCGCATTTCCCCTCGGATTATGTTTTATCACCGAAGGCGTTCTGCCCTTTGCCGCGGCGGATCCGCTGCGGGTCATTCCCGCCTGCATGGCCGGTTCGGCTACGGCTGCCTCGCTGACGATGCTGTGGAATGTCACCAGCACCGTACCGCACGGCGGGATCTTTGTGATACCCATCATGGGCCATCCCTGGGGATTTGTCGCCGCGTTAATTATCGGCAGCCTGATTACGGCCACCGTGTTAACCATTCTCAAACCCGTATTAAAAGCATCCGATCGGCAAGACGGCGCTGAAGAGGAGCCTGAAGTTGATGATTTTGAAATCAGCATTAAATAATCCATCGCTCACTCAAGCATATTCTCATTATTGAGGTCCGGTATGTATATTTTGAATGGCATTGCGGCATCGCCAGGTATCGCGTTTTGTCAGATTCAGGTTCTGCGTCATCACCGACGCTATGCTGAATATTCTGATGCCTGCGAATCCCCCCGTGAGTGGGATCGGTTTTTAACCGCGTTACAGCGCAGTATTGAAAGCATGGCGGCATTTCATCAGCAGGCATTACAGCAATATACCGATGAGATCGCCAAGGTCTATAAAGCTTATTTGTTAATGCTCCAGGATGAAGATTATATTGCGCATATTCGTGAGAATATTTTTTCAGCGCTATGTGCTGAACGGGCGGTTATTAAAGAAACCGATCGCCTGGTTGGCTGTTTATTAAAATCAAAGTCATCCTATTTGAATCAGCGGGTTGAGGATCTTCGTGCCATAGAAAAAATGCTGTTGAATGCTCTGGCCCACAAACCTATCGCTGAACTCGCCGCAGATCCTCAAAAAATGATTATCGCGGCGGATGAACTGACGCCAGCAGATACTATTGTCTATCAACCAGAGCAGTTGCAGGGGTTTATTACCTGCGGCGGTGGGGTGACCTCCCATTCGGTAATCCTGGCTAAAGAACTGGGGATCCCGGCGATTGTCGGCGTCACGATGGATATTGATCGCCTGGTAGACGGTCAATCAGCGATTGTCGACGGTGACAGAGGCGTAATCTATATCGACCCGGATGCGCAATGTATCACGAAATATCAACAGCTTATTGCTCATTCAGCACAGCGCAAAGAAGCGCTGAGACGCTTTGTGATGGCTGCTGGCGCGACGCCGGCAAAGATTGCGGTATGCGCCAATATTACGGCGCTCAGTGAAGCGCAGAACGCGCTCGAACAGTATGCCGACGGTATTGGCCTGGTTCGGACCGAGTTTTTGTACATGAATCGGGACCACTTTCCGGATGAGGAAGAGCAGTTTCAGTTCTATCAATCACTGGCGGTGCTGATGGCGGGCAAGGAGATCGTTATCCGCACCCTCGATATTGGCGGTGATAAGCAGGCGGACTACATTGGGATTCCGGCGGAGGAGAATCCGTTTCTTGGCTATCGGGCTGTCCGCTATTGTCTCGGTAATATCGAGATTTTCAGGCAGCAGCTGCGAGCGATCGTGCGTGCCTCGGCGTTTGGGCGGGTGAAAATATTAATCCCGATGATCGCCACGCTGGAAGAACTGCAGGAAACGAAAGCGTTGATCGCGGATATTAAGCAGTCGTTATCTCAGCAGCAGATTGCGTATGATGAAAATATTCCCGTCGGCATTATGGTTGAAACGCCTGCTGCGGCCATGCTCGCGGATGTCTTCGCCAGCCACTGCGACTTTTTCAGTATCGGTAGCAACGATCTGACCCAGTACATTACGGCCAGCGATCGCAACAACAGTAAAGTCCAGCATTTATACCAGCCGCACCATCCGGCAGTTTTACGTGCGATTAAACAGGTCATCGATGCCGCGAAGCAATATCTGATCCCGGTTCACGTTTGTGGTGAAATTGCCTCAAACGACAAAATGTTGCCTTTTTTAATTGCCGCCGGAGTTGATGAACTCAGCGTCACGCCGCTCAGCGTTCCGCAGGTGAAATATACCGTGGCAAAAATGACAACGCTGCACTGCGAATCGTGGTTGGAATCAGTCTTAGCGACCCATGAAATGGCGAAAATCGACTGTTTGCTCAGCGAAATGGCGAATGAAATAGCCGCATTATAGATTTAATTGTCCATTAAAGAATTCATCTGTTGTGCCATCTATTTCCAAAATGGCGCGGATGACTATTGTGTAAAATCACTTTCTATGCAGAGGTAAAAATATGTATGTCACAATGAAAACCATTTTAGATGATGCGAATAAACACTATTACGGCGTCATTTCCGCTAGCGTGATTAATCTTGAGTTAGTTCGCGGCGCTATTCGCGCGGCACAAGAAGAGAATGCGCCGATCATTATTAATATTGGTCAGGGGCAAATGAGTAAACATGGTGACGGCGAAATTATCTCTAATATCGTGCGGACTCTGGCGGCGCGCGCGACCGTGCCGGTGGCGCTGAACCTCGATCACGGCAAGGATTATGAGCGTATCACCCATGCTTTCCGTCACCAGTTTTCGTCGATTATGATCGATGCCTCGGAATACCCAATGGAAGAGAATATTCGACGTACCAAAGACGTGGTGACCTTATGTCACTCACAAAATATCACCGTCGAGGGCGAAATCGGCTTTATTGGCCAGGCCGCCAACGCGGATGATGAAAAATTTGACCTTTACACCCGCGTAGAAGACGCCGTTCATTTCTTTGAGGCCACCGGGGTGGATGCTCTGGCGATAGCCGTGGGGACTGCGCATGGTAAATACCCGGCCAACCGCGCGCCTAAAATCGATTTTGACCGTATCAGCCAGATCAAACAGGCCACCCAGAAACCGCTGGTGCTTCACGGGGGGTCTGATTCCGGCGAGGAGAATATCCGCCAGGCGGTCATTTGCGGTATTAATAAAATCAACGTCTGTACCGATACGTTTGTTAGCTGCAAAGAGGGATTGAGAACGATGCTGCAGGAAACACCGGATATTGATTTCATGTCAATGATGATCAACATGGAAAATCAGGCCAAAGAAACGCTGCAAAATTATATTCGTATTTCGGGCTCCAGCGGTAAAGCGAGTCATTTCAGATAAGTCGTTACTTTTTTAATCACCAGGTTTTATCACTAATGATTTAAACAGCGCGCAGGCGTCGGGGTTGCTACGCTCGCGCGCGGCTCGGAGGAACAAATAATGCAATGCTCGGTAATAATTGGACAATATGATGGTACGGGCCTGAAGTGCATGGTTGAAAGCGCTGGGTGGTTTGTCGGAATTAAAAACTGGAAGCCTGAAAATGATATCCAGCATATTGCTATGCTGGAACGTCACTTATTGACGGATGAAGTGTTTATACTGCTGGACGGGAAATGTACGTTGCTGCTGCTCGACGAGAATGATACGTCGAACCCGCGTTTTCACGCGGTCCCAATGGAACCCCACAAGGTCTACTGCATCCCGAAAGGGGCCTGGCACAATACGATTACCTGGCCAGGCGTCAAACTGGCGTTGATTGAAAACCGTGGCACCAGTGCAGAGAACAGCGAATTTATGCCGTTGAGCGGCGCCATGCGTGAGCACATTATCACTACTCTGGCGTCACCTGTGGGTTAAGGCATCACCGCAGTTCCCGGCAGGCGCGGGCGATGTTCTGGCAGGCGATGTCCAACTGAACATCATCCAGCGCGTAGGCCAGACGCAGATATCCCGGCGAACCAAATGCCGTTCCCGGCAGCGTCGCGACATGAGCCGCGGTGAGCAGGTAATCGGCGACCGCAACATCATCCTCAAGCTGCTGGCCAGCGGGAGTTAATTTCCCGATAAGGCCGGAACAGTTGGCGAAAAGATAAAATGCCGCCGGCGGCGTGGCGGCGCTAAGTCCATCAACCTGATCTACCAGCGCCATCACCCGAGCACGGCGTTTGCTGAGAACAGAGAGCCACGGCGGCAGAAAGTCGGCGGGCAGCGTCAGGGCTGCAACGCCCGCCGCCTGCGCCAGCGAACAAGGGTTGGAGGTACTCTGTGACTGCAAAATAGCCATCGCGGAAATTAACCACGCGGGGCCGGCGGCATAGCCCAGCCGCCAGCCGGTCATGGAGAAGCTTTTTGAGAGCCCGTTCACGGTCAGGATCCGTTCGCACAGCGCCGGGGCAACCTGAGCCAGCGTGCAAAATGCTGCGCCATCGTAGCGTAATGCCTCATAGATATCGTCTGCCAGGATCAGCACCTGCGGTGCCGCCAGCAGCACTTCCGCCAGCGCCTCAAGCTCCTTGCGGCTGTACAGCGCGCCGGTCGGGTTGCCCGGCGAGTTGAGGATCAGCCAGCGGGTGCGGGGAGTGATGGCGGCGGCCAGCGCCTGGGGCGTGAGCTTCCAGCCCTCCTGTTCCCGGGTTGACACTATCACCGGCTTGCCTTCCGCCAGAGCCACCATATCGGGATAGGAGACCCAGTATGGGGCCGGAATAATGGCTTCCAGATCGTGGCTCAGCGTAGCCTGTAGCGCATTGAAGATCAGCTGTTTGGCGCCGGTGCCGGCAATAATCTCCTGCGGCACGAAGTGCAGGTCATTGTCGCGGGCGAATTTATCAATAATAGCCGCTTTCAGGGCATAGGTACCACCAACTGCGGTGTATTTGGTTTCCCCCAGGCGGATGGCATCGATAGCGGCCTGGCCAATGGCAGCAGGCGTGGCAAAGTCCAGTTCACCGAGACCAAGGCTGATAATGTCGATTCCCTGCTGCTGCAGGGCGCGTACCCGGTCGGCGATGGCAGCCGTAGGCGACGGGCGGACTCGCCGCATCCGCGGCGCGAGAAAGTGTGCTGACATAGTGCTCTCTTTGGTTAGACGCCGCGTTAAATTGGGCGGCGTATTCATCGGTTTCAGGGGCTTCAGGCCGGAAAGGTCACGCCGCTACGCGGGTCGGCGGCGAGACGCTGGAGCTCTGCCTGGGTTTCAGCGATAACCTCAGGGGTGACATCAATCAGCGGCGAACGCACATGGCCACCGTTGAAGCCGCGCAGATTCATGGCGGCTTTCACCAGCTGCGGCTGGCCGTGGCGACGCGCGAGGGCGCGGAAGCCGTACCACAGTCGGTGCAGCTCTCTGGCGGCGACGGCATCCCCTCGTTCCAGCGCCCGGAAGCTGGCTAACACCAGCTCCGGCAGCGCGCCGCTGTTGGTAGTGCTGATCCCGTCGAAACCACACATCATCGGGCCTAAAAATGCCAGGTCGGAGGCGCAGAACAGACGCAGGCGCCCGGATAACCGATTGGCGATCTGGTCAATCACGGTCGGGTTGAGATCGCCCTGTTTGATCCCCACCACCTCCGGGATATCCGCCAGCTGTTCCAGCAGCGCAGGGGGCAGGGTAATGCCGATACCCGGTGCGTTGTAGACCAGAATCCCGGTCTTAGATAACGGCGCCATCTGCCGGAAAAAACTGACGATTTGCGCATCGGTCACTTCGGAGACAAAAGGCGGTGTCACCATTGGCAGGCCGCCAAGCTCGCCTGCCAGCGTGGTCAGTTCGCGCACCACCCGGGCGTCGGAGCCGGCGCTGCACAGCATCACCGGAACGCGATCGCCCACGACCCCCATCACGTGGCGGAAAATGTCGGCGCGTTCCTGGACATTCAGCGCCGGGAATTCACCGTAGGTACCACCAATCAGGATGCCGTCGTAGCCGAGGCCAATGACGCGCTCGATGTTGGCGGCCAGCCCGGCGAAATCAATCTCGCCTTGGGTGGTGAAAGGGGTTACGGTGATATTGAAAATCCCACGCAGTTTTTCACGGCATTCGATTCTGTCTTTCATCTCTCTCTCCTTAATATGTCGTGCCGCTGCGGCACGACGATGGTGTGGTGGTTAATGACCGGCCTGTGCCTGTCGATGGTGCAAGAGCGCACGATGAGTGCGCATCATTTGTTCAGTGATGTGGCAACGGTTTACAGATGACTAAGCTGGCTGAGTGGACGAATGACGACGCCAGCGGCGCTCAGACGTTCACGCAGCGTGCGTGCAATAGCCACACCCTGTGGGTTATCGCCATGGACGCAAATGGTGTGCACGGGCATCGGAATTTTGACCCCGCTAATCGTACGAATGGCTTGCTCTTCAATCATTTGCAGCGCGCGACTGGCGGCTCGTTCGGGATCATGAATGATGGCATCCGGGAGGTGTCGCGGCAGGGTCAGCCCGTTTTCGCCGTAGCTACGATCGGCAAACACTTCGCAAGCGACGCGCAGTCCGGCCTTGCGTGCCGCGCGTTCTGTCGCGTTGTGTGGCGTCGTGACCAGCACCAACTGGCGATCCACGGCGTGAATCGCGCTGACGATGGCTTGCGATAAGGCATCGTCGGTAAAGGCCTGGGTGGCCATCGCGCCGTGCAGTTTGACGTGAGTCATGGCATGCCCGCAGACCCGCGCCACGGCCTGCATCGCCCCCAACTGATAGACCACCATTTTGCCAACGTCCGCCGGGCTATCCCCGGTAATGGTGCGTCTGCCGAAACCCCAGAGGTCAAGAAAGCCGGGATGGGCGCCGACGTCCAGCCCGCGTGCTTTGGCGTGGGCAACGGTGCGGTGCATCACCAGCGCGTCGCCGGCGTGAAAGCCGCAGGCGACGTTGGCTGAGGTCACCAGATCCAACATGGCGTCATCGTCGCCAACGCTGAACTGGCCAAAACTTTCACCCAGATCAGAATTCAGGTCCACTTCTTGCATGATTGCTCCTCGAGACACTTGGTATACCAAATGCATGCAATGAGAATGCCAAAGGGTTGAAACCACAATTACGCCGCTGGCGAGTGCGCCGATGAGCGAATGTTTAACCAGGAGAGAGTGAGCAGATGAAACCATCGATCAAAGCAGGCTGTCTGACATTGGGCCTGTTGACCATGAGCTATAGCCTGTCCGCCAGTGCGGATGAGCTCTATTTTGCCAGCTGGGGTGGCGCCTACCAGGACGCGATCCGCGAAGCCTGGCTGAAGCCCTTCAATAAAGAAACCGGTATTGATGTTGTCGAGGATACTGACCCGCAGGTCAGTAAACTGAAAGCAATGCAGGATACCAATACCGTCTCATGGGATGTGGTGACGGAAAACAGTTCACGCTTGGCCCGCGGCATTAAGCTGGGCGTCTTTGAAAAGATCACCCCTGACATGGTCAACCAGCAGCACGTCATTCCCGGCGCGCGCAACGATTACGGTGTCCCGTCTGAAATTTTCTCCACCCTGATTGGCTTCTCCAGCCAGGCCTTCCCGGATGGCAAGCCGCAGCCGAAAACCTTCGCGGATTTTTGGGATGTGAAGAAATTCCCCGGTAAACGCACCCTGCAGGATGAGCCGGCCACGGTTATTGAAGCGGCGCTCATTGCCGACGGGGTGAAGCCGGAAGATGTCTATAAAACGCTGAGCACGCCGGAAGGGGTCGACCGGGCGATGAATCAGATTAAAAAAATCAAACCCTACGTGGCGAAATGGTGGAAGAGCGGCGCGGAGCCGGTGCAGGCGCTCTCCAGCGGAGAAGTGGTGATGGCGCTGGGCTGGAACGGTCGCTTCCAGTCGGGCATTGATTCCGGTGTTCCGATCAAAATGTCCTGGGATGATTCCGTCGCGCAGGTTGGCTACTTTGCTCTGGTCAAAGGGGCGCACAACCGTGACGCGGCGCTGAAACTACTCAACTACATCATTACGCCGCAGCACCAGGCAGAGTTCAGCAAGTACATCGCCTATGGCCCGACCACCGGCGAAGCGATGCAGTATATCGATAAAACGCGCCAGCAACGTCTGCCCTCTACCCCCGAACGGCTGCAGCACACCCTGTTTATGGATGCCGGATGGTGGGACAAAAATGGCCCGGCCATTATTGAGCGCTACAACCAGGTACGTGCGCAGTAACGGCATGCGAAACATGAGTTGATTCAGTGAGTAACTGGGCGGGCGAGGGGCCTTTGACGGCGCCTCGTCCAGAACGGAGTGTGTTATGGTGGCAACGATATTGACCGACAACCTTACCCCATCCCGGCGGATCCGATGGCCCGGGCTGGCCCTCGTGGCGACGCTACCGTTGCTGCTTTTTTTACTGCTGTTTTTTGTCTGGCCGATTGCCGGGCTGCTTAAGCAGGGGTTCCTGGTGGAGGGGCACTTTAGCCTCGATAACTATCGCCACTTATGGGATACCCCGATTTATCGCATCGTTCTGGAGAACACATTTGTTATCGCGGTAGCGGTGACCATCGGCTGCATTGTGATGAGCTATCCGCTGGCCTGGCTGATGGCGTCAGTACGCCCGGCAATGGCGAAGCTGCTGTTTTTCGCAGTATTGCTGCCGTTCTGGTCCAGTGCCCTGGTGCGCACCTCGGCATGGATCGCGCTGCTGCAGCAAAACGGTCCTCTGAATAATTTGTTGATGACCCTGCAAATTACCTCGCAGCCGGTCGCTTTCCTCTATAACTTCACCGGCGTGCTGATTGGCATGGTGCACGTCCTGATGCCCTTTGTCGTCCTGCCGCTCTACGCCTCATTCCGTTCGCTGGACAGCTCGTTGCTGCAGGCGGCGCAGAGCCTGGGGGCGGACTCGTTGAGCGTTTTCACCCGCATTATCCTGCCGTTAACCCGTCCGGGTGTGGTCGCCGGCGCGGTTATCGTCTTTATGAACGCCGTCGGTTATTACATTACGCCATCGCTGATGGGCGGACCGGCGCAACGTATGGTAGCGGAGCTTATCTCGCACAATATTACCGATGAGCTGAACTGGGGGATTGCCGCCGCGTTGGCTTGTGTACTGCTGATCACCACCCTGGTGGCGCTGTGGCTGTTTAATCGTCTGTTTGGGCTCGATAAGCTGATGGGCGGCTCCAGCGGTAAAGGCAGACAGTCGGTTGTGGTGGCGCAGCGCAGCGGTGGTGGGCGCATCAGCGCAGGCGCCGGCGTGCTGGTGGCGCTGTTTCTTATTCTGCCGATTGTGGTGGTTATCCCGATGAGTTTCGGCACCGCCAGCTTCCCCACCTTCCCACCGGCAGAGTATGGCGTGCGTTGGTACGTCAACTTTTTCAGCGATCGTAAATGGATGCTGGCGCTGGGCGAGAGCGTCCGGATTGGCCTGATTGTTACTATTCTGTCGATGGTGCTGGGGGCGACCGCTGCGCTGGGGATCCATAAGCTAAGCTCGCCGCGCAAAAGCTGGCTGGAGACGTTGTTTATTGTCCCTATGTCGGTGCCCGCTATCATTACCGCGGTCTCGCTCTATTATCTGTGCGGCCCGCTGGGGTTGATCAACAACTCGGTGGCGCTGATCCTCGGCCATACCGTACTGGCCACACCTTATACCTTCATTACCTTGCGCGCGGCGCTCAAAGGATTCGACCCCAGTCTTGAGCTGGCGGCCTATAGCCTGGGGGCAAAACCCTGGCAGATGTTCCGTCGGGTGATGTTGCCGATTCTGCTCCCCGGGATGATCGGCGGCGCGGTGTTTGCCTTTGTAACCTCCTTTGACGACGTGGTGATGTCGCTGTTCCTGACCACTATCCGTAATCGCACCCTGCCGAAGCTGATGTATGAAGGGCTGGCGTTCGATTTCGACCCAACGGTGATTTCGGCGTCCTGCGTACTGATCGCGGCGACGGCGGGGATCCTGATTTTTCAGAGCCTGGTAAAACGTAATGGAGGCAAACATGCGTCAAATGCAGGGTAAAGATGTCACTCTCAACGCTATTCGCAAGACCTACGGTTCAACGGTGGCGCTGCCGCGTATCGACCTGCAGGTGGCACGCGGCGAGTTCTGTACGCTGCTGGGCGCTTCCGGTTCCGGTAAAACCACGTTGCTGAAAGTGATTGCCGGGTTTGAACATCCCGATGGCGGCAGCGTTCACATTGCCGGCAAGGATGTGACCCGCGAGCCGATATCCGATCGCAACATCGGCATGGTGTTCCAGAACTATGCGCTGTTTCCGCATATGTCAGTCTTCGAAAACGTCGCCTTTCCGTTGCGCATGCGTCGCCTGGCGAAGGTGGATATTGAACGCCGGGTTGGCGAGGCGCTGGCGCTGGTCAGTCTGGATGCCTATCACAAGCGCTCGCCCGGCGAGCTCTCCGGTGGACAACAGCAGCGCGCCGCGCTGGCCCGGGCGCTGGTGTTCAATCCGGATATTTTGCTGATGGACGAACCACTCGGCGCGCTGGATAAAAATTTGCGCCAGGCGATTCAGATCCAGATTAAACAGCTACACCAGGAGCTGGGGCTGACGGTGGTGTTTGTCACCCACGATCAGGAAGAGGCGATGAACCTCTCCGATCGCATCATCATTATGGATAAAGGTGAGATTGTCGGGGATGGCTCTCCGCAAAGTCTTTATCGCCAGCCGGATAGCCGCTTCGTCGCCGGTTTTCTGGGCGAGTGTAATTTTATCCCCGGCGAGCACCACGGGATGCTGGGCATTCGCCCTGAGCATATCCTGGTTGGACGCGCCAGCGAGAAGGCGGTGTGGCGCGGTCAGGGCACTATCGTAATGGCGACCTTTTGCGGCCTGCACTGGAAGTTGTTGATTAGGTATCAGGAGCAGATGGTGGTGGCCTATGCGCCGGTAGATCTTCCTGCCGCCGAACGTCTCTCAGGCCAGCCTGTCAGCTTCGGCTTTCAGCCGGAACTGGCGATGACCTTCAGGGAGTCTGCGTGAACGGCTATCCACGTTTTATTACCGTCGGGGAACAGGCGCTGTTAGTGGAATTTGGTGAGCGCATTGACGACCAACTGAATGCGCAGGTGCTGGCGCTGGCCACGGCACTTAACGGCACGATCGGGGTCAGCGAAATTATTCCTACCTATCGCTCCCTGAGCGTGGTGTTTGACCCGTTAACGGTCACCGGCGCTGCCCTATGCGAGCAGATTACGCTGGCGATCGCGCAGCTTTCCACGATGCAGTCTGCGCGTCGGCGCTGGCGGGTACCGGTGTGCTATGGCGGCGACTATGGCGAAGATCTGTCCGCACTGGCTCAGGGGCACGGTCTGAAGCCGAATCAGGTGATTGATCTCCACAGCAGCGCGCGCTATCGGGTGTATATGGTGGGTTTTATGCCAGGCTTCGCTTATCTCGGTGGGCTGCCTGAAAAACTGCATACTCCGCGACGGGCCTCGCCGCGGGCGATGACGCCCGCCTCCAGCATCAACATTGGCGGCCAGCAGACGGCAATCAGCTCGGTGCCCGGCCCCAGCGGCTGGCACCTTATCGGCCGGACGCCGTGGCGTTCCTTCGATCCTCGACGTCAGCGACCCTTTTTGTTTCAGGCCGGGGATGAGGTTGGCTTTGTGCCCATTACCCCGGCTGAGTTTGCCCGCCTCAGCGACGAGTGTCGCGCGGCGGACTGGTACCCTGAGCCGGAGGTGGCGTGATGCGCTGGCTGGAAGTCATCTCCCCGGGGCTACTGACCACCGTGCAGGATCGGGGGCGTCATGGTTTTGCCCATCTCGGCGTCCCGGCATCGGGGCCGATGGACCTGATTGCGTTTCGCTTAGCGAATGCGGTGGTCGGAAACGACGCGGAATGTGCGGCGCTGGAATTAACCGCTCTGGGCGGGCGATACCGGGTGATGGGCGGCGAATGCATCTTGTGCCTCGGCGGAGCGGTCGAGGCGCAGGTTGAAGGGCGGGTGCTGGAACCCTGGGTTGCTCACCGGTTGGCAGAAGGCAGCGAATTGATGATTGGTCGCCTGCAGCGCGGACTACGTGCCTATCTGGCGGTGGCCGGTGGCGTGGACGTCGTGCCGGTGTTAGGCAGTCGCGCTACGCTGACCCGCGCATCGCTGGGCGGCCTGGAAGGACGTGCGCTGGCAAAAGGCGACCGGCTGCCGCTGGGGGCGCCGAGTGATATCGGCCGTCGTCGCTGTTCGCACGCGCAGCTGACGTCGCTGTACAGCAGCGGCCCGCTGTGTGTGGTGATGGGGCCGCAGCAGGCGGCATTTACCCAAGCCTCGTTGCTGACATTTTTACATGGCCGCTATCGAGTGAGCGTTCATGCGGATCGGATGGGCTATCGGATGGCGGGGCCCGTGCTGGCGCACCTGCACGGGGCCGATATGGTGTCCGATGCGGTGGTGCCGGGCAGCATTCAGGTTCCCGGAAATGGTCAGCCGATTATTGCGCTGCACGATCGCCAGACCACCGGCGGGTACCCGAAAATTGCTACGGTCATCGGGGCGGATCTGCCGCGCGTCGGGCAACTGAGACCCGGGCAGAGCGTGGCGTTTCGTGCGATCGCCGTCGCGGAAGGCGTTGCACGCTGGCGGCGTTTGCAAGAGGGCATCGCCGCCTGTTTACAGCATATTCAATCAACGGAAGTGAGCTGGCTATGAGTGAAACACAGACTGATGTAGACCATATTTTCCTCAATCCTGGCAGCGAGGATCTGACAGAAGCGACCTACCGGCAGCTTCTGGAAATGATCCAGCAGGGACGGATCCCTCCCAATACGCCGCTGCAGGAGCGGGCGCTGGCGGCAGCGCTGGGCGTCTCGCGCACGCCGCTGCGTGAGGCCTTCAGCCGTCTGGTCGGAGGCGGTTTTGCGACCCGGGTCGGACGCGGGCAGCTTGTGGTGAAAGAGCCCACGCTGCGCGAATATCTGGAGATCCTGCAGCTGCGCATTTTGCTTGAAGGGGAAGCGGCATTTGCCGCCGCGACCCGTATGCCAACGGCGCAGGCGCAATCGGTGATTAGCGCCCTGACGGCCCACCGCCAGGCGCGGGATTTTTCCGCCTCTGAGAACCACCGTATCGACAACCTGGTTCACCAGACCGTGGCGGCCCACTGCGGTAACGCCATGCTGGAGAGCATGATTTTTGATTTACGTATTAAGGCGCGCACGTTTGACCAGAACGGCACCGTCGCGCGTTTCGAACCTGGCTGTCAGGAACATATCGCGCTCATGGAGCGTATTCACGCCGGTGATGCGTCAGGGGCCAGAGAAGCGATGGTCTTCCATCTGACTCAGGCGCGGGCCGGTATTGTGGCCCGATTTACGGCCATTTGAGTAGAGAAGACGACTCATGAACACACTGAACGAACAAGCTAACGGGGTTTACATTATTTCCGCCACGCCGTTTACCGACAGCGGGGAGCTGGATTTAGCCAGCGCGGACAGCCTGACCGACTTCTATCTCGAAAAAGGGGTTAGCGGCATCACCATCCTCGGCATGATGGGGGAGGCGCATAAGCTCACCGAAGAAGAAGCGCTGAGCTTTATGCAACGGGTCCTGGCACGGGTGAACGGGCAGGTGCCGGTGGTGGTGGGCGTCAGCCACGCCTCTCACCGCCACGTGGAGCGTCTGGCGAAAACGGCGATGGATCAGGGCGCGGCGGGGGTCATGCTGGCGCCGGGCCCGAATCTGACCACCGATCCGCAGGTCGAACACTATTTTATGAGCGTGGCACAACTGCTGGGTAAGGACGTGCCCATTTGCCTGCAGGACTTCCCGCAATCCACCAAGGTTCACACCTCGGTTCCGGTGATGCTGCGTCTGATTGAGGCGTTGCCGCAAATCGTGATGCTGAAACATGAAGACCTGCCGGGCATGCGCAAACTTAGCCAGCTCCGTCGCGAGAGTGAGGCGCTGGGACTACGCCGTATCAGCGTGCTGGTGGGGAACGGCGGGCTGTTTTTGCCGCAGGAGCTGGCGCGCGGGGCCGATGGCGCGATGACTGGTTTTGCCTGGCCAGAAATGTTAGTGCAGGTGTGCCAGGCCTATGCCGAAGGGGATCCGGCACGCGGCGAGGATATTTTCGATTGCTACCTGCCGTTGCTGCGTCATGAATTCCAGTACGGCATTGGTCTGGGGCTGCGCAAAGAGGCGCTGCGTCGGCGCGGGGCGATCAAAAGCGCCGCTGTCCGCCAGCCGGGACCGGTTCTGGATAGCATCGACCTGCAGGAGCTGAGCGGACTGATGGCTCGCCTGGAACGTAAACTCGCAGACAAAGGGCTGAACTGATGGATTTTATGATTGGCGGAAAAACAGCGCTGGTGTGCGGCGCGGGCAGCGGTTTAGGGCGTGCCATAGCTCAGGCTCTGGCCGCTGAAGGCGTAAAGGTAGCGGTGACCGGGCGCAATGAACAAAAGCTGGCACAGACGGTGGCGCTGATTACCGAGGCCGGTGGGGAAGCCGAGGCCTGGCCGCTGGACCTGGCAGCGCCGGAAACCTTTGACACGGTCCTCGGTGCCATCCGTCAGCGCTTCGGCGCTATCAGCATTCTGGTGAATAACTCAGGCGGCCCGGCACCTTCTACCGCTTCTGGCGTTGACGCGGTGATTTGGCAGCAGCAGTTCAACGCGATGGTGAGTTCATTGATTCAGCTAACCGATAAAGTGCTGCCCGACATGCGTGAGCAGGGCTGGGGGCGCATTATCACCAGTACCTCTTCCGGCGTGGTTGCACCGATTGCCAGGTTGGGGGTGTCGAATACGCTGCGCATGGCGCTGGTGGGCTGGTCAAAAACGCTGGCTGCGGAGGTCGCTGTCAACGGGATTACGGCGAACGTGCTGGTGCCGGGGCGTATTGCCACCGAACGCGTGGGTCAACTTGATGCCGCCCGCGCCGGACATGAAGGCGTGAGCGTTGAGACGGTGCGCAGCAACAGCCAGCAGACGATCCCGGTCGGGCGCTACGGTCGCCCGGACGAGTATGGCGCGGCGGCCGCATTTCTGGCCAGTCAGCAGGCGTCGTTCATCACCGGCAGCGTGTTGCGGGTTGATGGCGGCATGATCCCCTCTCTGTAACCTGGAAAACGCCAATGAATGAGGTTATGCACGCAACCACGTTGGTGATCCGTGACGTGTTGCTGTTTGATGGCGGCGACGAGCCACCGGTGCCAGCGGATGTGGCCATCGCCGATGACGTGATTACCGCCATTGGCGCACCGGGCTCACTGACCGGGGAGCGTACCGTCGAGGGGCGCGGTCTGGCGCTGGCGCCGGGGTTTATTGACGTCCATACCCATGATGACCGGGCGCTGTTAATGCCGGGGATGATGAATGCGAAGCTCTCCCAGGGCGTGACGACGGTGATTACCGGCAACTGCGGCCTGAGCCTGGCTCCGGCCCAGATGGCGAGCGTTCCCGCACCGCTGGATCTGATCGCCACCCCTGAGTGGCTGCGTTTTCCCCATTTCGCCGACTATCTGGCGGCGTTAAGCACCAGCGGCATCGCCGTTAACGCCGCCTGTATGGTGGGGCACACCACGTTGCGTGCCAGCGTGATGGGGGATGCGCTGGCGCGCAGTGCCAGTGACGATGAGTGCGCCCGGATGCGGGAACTGCTTGAAGCCTCCCTGGCCGCCGGCGCGTTTGGCTTCTCGACCGGGACCTTTTATCCGCCCGCCCGGGAAGCAACGATTGATGAGATTGTCACCGTGGCCGAACCGCTGGCGCGTTACGGGGCATTCTACGCAACGCATATGCGAAACGAAGCGGAAGCGGTGCTGGAGTCGCTTGAGGAAACCTATGAGATTGGCCGTCGCTTGGGGGTAAGGGTATTAATCTCTCACCATAAACTCGCGGGGGTGAAAAACCATGGGCGTTCGCGGGAGACGCTGCTCAGTATTCAGGCGGCTCGTGCCCGCCAGCCGGTTTCGCTGGATTGCTACCCTTATAACGCATCATCCACGACCCTGAACCCGGCCTTTATTGCCCGTGCGGCAAAAGTGCTGGTGAGCTGGTCGACGCCTTATCCGCAGCAGGCCGGGCGACTGCTGGCCGATATCGCCGCCGAATGGGGTATCAGCGATGAGGCGGCGGCACAGCGGCTGATGCCCGCCGGTGCTATCTATTTCATGATGGATGAGGGCGACGTTCAGCGCATTCTGGCTTTCCCGCCAACGATGATCGGCTCTGACGGTATGCCGCATGATGAGCACCCGCACCCGCGCTTATGGAGCACCTTCCCCCGCGTGCTGGGTCATTACAGCCGCGAGCTGGGGCTGTTCCCGCTGCACACGGCGGTCCATAAGATGAGCGGCCTGCCCGCTGCGGAGCTGGGGATTACCCGTCGCGGGCGGATTGCCGTCGGCAATTATGCCGACCTGGTGCTGTTTAACCCGCAGACGGTGCAGGATAGCGCTACGTTTGCGCAGCCGCGTACCCGCGCCGCGGGCATTGAGAAAGTATGGGTCAATGGCCAGCTGGCCTGGGCCGACGGTGACATCCGCCATCAGCGCGCGGGGCAGGTGATTCGCCGGTAAAACGAGCCGCTCACCGTGTCGGGTCCGCGTTGATGGCGTGACATCGGTGAGCGGCGAATATCAGCGGTCCGGGAGCACGGCGTCGAGAAAATCGTTCACCGTCTGCATGCATAACGCACGCTCTTCCACATGGGGCATATGGCTGGATCCTTCGAAAATAGTCCAGCGGACGTCGGGAATGTGGTCCATAAAAGGCTGTACGACTTCCGGCGTGGCCTCGTCGTAACGCCCGGAAATCAGCAGAACCGGAACCCGGATTAGCGCCAGACGGTCGATAATGGTCCACGCTTTCATGCTGCCAATAACGTGAAATTCGGTGGGGCCGTTCATCGCGTGATATACCGTCGGGTCGGCATCCATGGCGTCAAAGGTGCGCCGCACTTCCGCCGGCCAGGGATCGAGGCGGCAAACGTGGCGCTGATAAAACACCTGGCTTGCCGCTTTATACGCCGCGCTGTCCAGCGTACCTGCCGCTTCATGCTCCAGGAGTGTCTGCTGGACCCCGGCGGGCAGCTGCGCCCGCAGGGTCGCCGCCCCCTGTAGCCACAGCGCCATTGAGGCCGGAGAGTTGGCGATAACCAGCGCCTTTAACCCCGGTGGTTGCGTCACGGCGTGCTCTGCGCCCAGCATTCCTCCCCACGACTGACCAAGCAGGGCGTAATTATCGGCAATCCCCAGGTGCTGTAGCAGGTTGGTCAGTTCGTCGAGAAACAGCGCCGGCTGCCAGAAGTCGGCGGGCTGCTGCGGAAGGTGGGTCGAACGCCCGTTGCCTAACTGATCGTAGTGGATCACCGCCCGCCCGCTGAGGGCGATATCGCGAAACGCATCGACATAATCATGCGTACATCCCGGTCCGCCGTGGGCAACCACCAGCGGCGTCAGCCCGCTATGGCGATCGCCGCAAACACGAAACCAGGTTTGATACTGTCGAAACGGTGCATAGCCTTCGCTAATGGTGTACATGAATGTTCTTTACCCTGCTCAGTGGACCGGCTTTCAGGGTAAAGGGTGGTCACCGCGGCTGAACACTAGCAAAAATGCTAGTTCTTAACTGTCGAGCAGGCGGTAGTGCAGGGCGCGAACCACCGCCTGCACGCGGTTACTGGCCCCCAGTTTTTTCGCAGCGGTATTCAGATGCAGGGTCACCGTTGCCACCGAGCGATGCAGCTTGCGGGCAATCTCTTTCGCGGTAAGCCCCTCGGCGGACCACGCCAGGCATTCACGCTCGCGGTTGCTCAACTTCACGTGGCGACAGGTCAGCATGGTGCTGTCGAACAGCGGGAAGGCGGACTCCTGAAACTGGTGGGCCAGCAGCATCAGCTGTGCAAGGGTCGCGGTGATTTCCCGCTCCTGACGCTGGCCGGTGTGGATGCCGGTGAGCGTCACAAACCCGCCGTTAGGCAGATGCAGAGGAACCGTGGCGCCACAGGGCATATTGTGTTCGCGCATATAGTCGGTAACGGCGGCGGTGTCGGTGTCCAGCCTGCCGCGCAGCATGCTGTTATCCGGGCGTTGATAGGACCAGACAAAAGGTGCGCAGCTCGCCAGGGCGCAGTGCTGCACCGGATCCTGCTGGTAATAGCCGCGTTCGCACCACAGCTGGCGCATATCTTCCGGCACGTTGCACATTTTCAACAATGACGGCGTAATCAGCTCTCCTTCCAGCGAGCGCGGAACCGGCGTGTAGTCGTAAATGACCGCATCGAATCCCAGAGTACGGGTTTGCTGAAAAAGCCCGCCGAATGCCTCATCCAGGCTGGTCGCCCGGGCGCTGCCGGGGCGTTCAAACTCCAGTCGCATAAAACCCCCTTCAGGTTAAAACGAGACCCGCGACGGGCACGATTTGTGCAAAACCGTCCGGTGCTCGCTCAATGGTATGCAATTCCGGTGCCGTCCCGACGCGGCGTAAAACTAGTATTTTTGCTAACTGTTCAGCTTCCGGCGTTGCCGTTAGCGTTAATGCAACGCCAACAGCCGGCACCAATGACGACGAGGAACACACCATGTGGAGTGAAATAGCGCCCGACCAGTGCCATCACATTGCGGTGGATGGATATAACGTCGTGGCGTATCAATTCGGCGACGGCGACGAGACCATTCTGTGCCTCAATGGCGGGCCGGGGTTGCCCTGCGACTATCTGCGCGAGGCCCACTCCTTTCTGAAACTGCATGGCTACCGGGTGATTGCCTTTGACCAGTTGGGCACCGGAAAATCCGACCGACCGGATGACGCCAGCCTGTGGACCATGTCGCGTTACGTGCGGGAAGTGGAAACCGTCCGCCAGACGCTGGGACTCGGCAAGGTCCATCTGCTTGGTCACTCGTGGGGCGGCTGGCTGGCGATTGAAGTGGCGTTGCACCATCCTGGCGCAGTTCGCTCACTGATTCTGGAAAACACCGTTGCCGATATGCCCCATCTGGTGCAGGAACTGAACCGTCTGCGCGGCGCGCTGGGTTCCGAAACCGTGGCCATGATGCAGCGTTATGAAGCGCTGGGCTGGCTGGATCACCCGGCCTATCAGGCGGCGATTACGCTGCTGAACTATCGCCACGTCTGCCGCCTCGACGTATGGCCCGAGCCGGTTAAGCGATCGCTTGAGGACTGGAATATGGCACCGTACGTCACCATGCAGGGACCGAACGAATTTCTCTATACCGGCAATTTAAAAGCGTGGAGCCGCAGCGCTGAACTGGCCTCAATCCACGTGCCGTGCCTGATCACCAGCGGCCAGCACGATGAGCTGACGCCCGCCTGCGCCCTGAAAATGAAGCAGGGGCTGGCGAATGCTGAGATCGCGATTTTTGCCAACAGCAGCCATATGCCGTTTTACGAAGAGCCGCAGG
This sequence comes from Klebsiella sp. R390, assembly GCF_051131745.1. NCBI lineage: Bacteria > Pseudomonadati > Pseudomonadota > Gammaproteobacteria > Enterobacterales > Enterobacteriaceae > Klebsiella > Klebsiella sp. R390. The sequence continues at coordinate 4,455,870 of NZ_CP180445.1, forward strand.
TGTACTACCCGGTGCTGCTCGACTTTCTGGCGCGCCAGCGCGACCCGGGAGGCCACTGATGCACCGTTACCGTTTTCTGTTGTTTCGTCCGCTTCAACTGCTGCCGGTACTGCTGGGTATCAGTCTGATCACCTTCATGATGGTGCGTGCCATCCCCGGCGATCCGGCGCGCATTCTGCTGGGGGTACGCAGTACTCCGGCGGCGCTGGCGCGCATCCGTGCGCAGTTTGGTCTTGATGAACCGCTGTGGGTGCAGTACGGCTATTTTCTGCGCAACCTGCTGCAGGGAGAACTGGGGAAGTCGATTGTCTATCGGGTGGATACTCTCAAACTGATTGGATCGAGGCTTGAACCGACGCTGTGGCTGGTGCTGGGCAGCGTCCTGCTGGCGCTGGTACTGACGGTGCCGCTGGCAACCACCGCCGCGCGTCAACGCGGGCGCCTCGCCGACCGGCTGATTCGCCTTTTTACCACTGCCGGACTTGGTTTTCCGGCGTTCTGGCTCGGCATCATGCTGATCCTGCTGTTCAGCATCGTGCTCGGCTGGTTTCCGGTCTCCGGCTACGGCAGCGATTTTGTAGACCAGCTGCATCATATGGTGCTGCCATGTCTGACCGTGGCGCTGGCGCTGTCGGCGGTATTGATTCGTAACCTGCGCGCCAGCCTGCTGATGGAGATGAACAGCGATTATGTCGTCGCGGCCCGGGCGCGCGGGCAACGGGAGCGCCGCATCTTCTGGCGTCATGTGCTGCCGAACTCGCTGGTACCGACCATCAACCTGCTGGCGGTGAATATCGGTTGGCTAATCGGCAGTACGGTGGTGATCGAAAGCGTGTTTGCCATTCCCGGCCTCGGGCAGCTGCTGGTGAAGGCAATTTTCAGCCGTGACTACATGGTGGTCCAGGGGGTGGTGATGGTCTTTGCTCTCGCCACCGTGGCGGTCAGCCTGCTGGCGGATATTCTGACCGTGGCGCTCGACCCGAGGATCGCATTATGAAGGCCATCGCGACGTTTTCCCGCCTGCGTCAGCGGGCGATCCCGCGCCAGCAGGCGCTGTGTGCCGGGCTGGTGATTGTCGGGCTGTGGTTGCTGGTAGCCTGTCTGGCGCCGTGGATCGCGCCGTTCGATCCGATCGTTCAGGACCCGGCCTCCAGCCTGCTGCCGCCGGGGGGGATCCATCCGTTCGGCACCGATAACTTTGGCCGCGATGTCTTTTCTCGCGTGCTGTGGGGCGCGCGGGTCGATCTGCAAATCTGCCTGCTGGGGGTGCTGTTCCCGTTTATGCTCGGCACCACCCTGGGGGCGCTTTCGGGCTATCTCGGCGGGGTGGTAGATGCACTGGTGATGCGGGTGATTGATATTGTGCTGGCCTTTCCGTTTCTGGTGCTGATGCTGGCGATCATCGCCATTCTCGGGCCGGGGTTGAGCAGCTTTTATATCGCCATGGCGATGGTGGGCTGGGTTTCCTATGCCCGTCTGGTGCGCGCACAGGTGCTGACCCTCAAACAGCGCGATTTTATTCTGGCGGCCCGCAGCCTGGGCTACGGTCATCTGCGGATATTGTTCCGCCACCTGCTGCCGAACGCGTTGACCGGGGCGATCGTCTTTTCGATGTCTGACTGCGTGCTGGTGCTGCTGAACGGCGCCTCGGTGAGCTATCTCGGGCTTGGCGTACAGCCGCCCACCGCCGAGTGGGGAGTCATGGTGGCGGAAGGGCAAAGCTTTATCACGACCGCATGGTGGATAACCACCTTTCCCGGTCTTGCCATCGTGCTGCTGGCGATGGGGTTTAGCCTGCTGGCCGACGGGCTGGGCGATAAGTTAGGAGAGCGCGTATGACGTTGCTGACGGTGAACAATCTGACGGTCATGCGCGGCGCCGATATCGCGCTGGTGGATAACGTCTCATTCACGCTTGCGGCCGGGGAGATGCTCGGGCTGGTGGGCGAGAGCGGCTCGGGGAAAACCGTCACTTGCCGGGCGCTGATGCGCCTGCTGCCGGGGGCCGGATTACGGATCGCCGGTGGGGAAGTGCGGCTGGGCGGGCGGGATATTTTGTCCCTCAGTGAGGGGCAGATGTCGGCGGTGCGCGGACGGGAAATCGGTATGATTTTCCAGAACCCTACCAGCCATCTCAATCCGGTGATGACCATCGGCGAACAGATTGCCGAAAGCCGCCGCCTGCACTTTGGCGCCAGCCGCCGCCAGGCTCGGGAGGATGCGCTGGGGCTGCTGCGTCAGGTAGGGATCCCCGACCCGCAGAACCGGTTTAATAACTATCCGCATGAGTTTTCCGGCGGTATGCGTCAGCGGGCGATGATTGCCGTTGCCCTCGCGCCGGAGCCGACGCTGTTGATTGCCGATGAACCAACCACCGCGCTGGACGTGACCGTGCAGATGCAGATTCTGCGCCTGCTAAGCGACCTGCGTGGGGAGCTGGGGCTGGCGGTCATTATGATCACCCACGATCTTGGCGTGGTGGCGCAAACCTGCGACCGGATCGCGGTGATGTACGGCGGGCGGCTGTGTGAAGTGGGCGGCAAGCGCGAGGTGCTGGCCGCGCCGCTGCACCCCTATACCCGCGGGCTGATTGATTGCCAGCCGGTTAGCGAAGGCGGGCAGGGGAGACTGACGACTATCGAAGGCCAGCCGCCGGTTGCCGACCATTTTCCACCTGGCTGTCGTTTTCATCCGCGCTGTCGCCGTGCCGATGAGGCCTGTCAGCAGCAGCCGGTGTTGCGTTACGGGCAGGAGAGCCGCAGTCACGGTGCCGCCTGCCATCACATTTTGCCGACGCTTGCCCGGCGGGAGGGATAAATGGTTCACGCTCACTGGCCGTTGCTTGAGGCCGATAATCTTTCCGTCACCTTTCCGGTTTCCGGCGGGCTGTGGCAGCCGAAACGGCAGGTACACGCGGTCAATCAGGTTTCGCTGCAAATCCACCCCGGCGAGACCCTGGGTCTGGTGGGCGAGTCCGGCAGCGGCAAAAGCACGCTGGGGCGGGCGCTGTTGCAGCTGGAGCGGGTGGCTGGCGGAGAGGTGCGGTTCGAGGGGCAGCGTATCACCCATGGCTTAACCAGCGATATTGCCCGACTGCGCCAGCAAAGCGCGATGATTTTTCAGGACCCCTTTGCCTCGCTGAACCCGCGTCAGACCGTGGGGGAGAGTATTGCCGAGGTGCTGCGGGTGCATAAGAAGGTACCGCGCGGGCAGGTCGCCCAGCGGGTCGAGGCGCTGCTCATCCAGGTTGGCCTGCGTCCTGAGCAGGCCAGCGCGAAACCGGCTCAGCTAAGCGGCGGCCAGTGCCAGCGTGCCGGTATTGCCAGAGCGCTGGCGATGGAGCCGCGGCTGATCGTCGCGGATGAGTGCGTGGCGGCGCTGGATGTCTCTATTCAGGGGCAGATCGTCAATTTACTGATGGATCTGCGCGAAACCATGGGGCTGGCGATTCTGTTTATCGCCCACGATCTGGCGATTGTGCGCCGGCTGTGCGATCGCGTCGCGGTGATGTACCTCGGGCGGATCGTCGAAGAGGGGCCGGCGGAAGCGGTCTTCACCCGGCCGCTGCACCCTTATACCGCCGCGCTGGTCTCGGCGATCCCGGAAATTGACCCGGATAAACCGTTACCGAAGAGCGGCCTGGGGGGCGAACCGCCCAGCCCGGTCGCGGTTCCACAAGGCTGTGCATTTCATCCGCGCTGCCCTTATGCGCAGGTGCAGTGTCGCACCGGCGCACCACCACCAACCCGGCAGATTGCCGACCGCGCTTATGCCTGCATCCTCAACCATGCGGGCCATGAGACCGTTTTTCCTTTGACAGGGGGATCTTTTGATGAAGCACAGGCATGTTAAGTTACTGGCGGCCAGCGTTTTTCTGGCGTTAAGCGTGGTCAGCGAAATGGCGCAGGCCGCGGGGGTATTGACCATTGGCCGCCGCGAAGACAGCACCACCTTTGACCCGATAAAGTCGGCGCAAAATGCCGATAACTGGGTCTTTTCAAACGTCTTCGACCCGCTGGTGCGGGTAGATAAAAGCGGGACAAAGCTGGAGCCTGGCGTGGCCGAGAGCTGGACTATTTCCGCGGATGGTAAGGTCTACACCTTTAAGATTCGCGATACCCAGTTTTCCGACGGAACGCCGCTGACCGCCAGTGATGCGGCGTTTAGCCTGCTGCGCATCCGTGATGATGAGGGCTCACTGTGGCGTGACTCCTACAGCATCATCGCTAAAGCCGAGGCTACCGACCCACGCACCCTGGTGGTGACGTTGAAATCGCCTTCCGCGCCGTTCTTATCGCAGCTGGCGCTGCCAAACGCCTCGGTGATTTCAGAGAAGGCGATGAAGGCTGAAGGCGAGGAGGCTTTTGCCGAGAAACCGGTCGGCTCCGGTGCGTTTAGCGTGAAGGAGTGGCAGCGCGGTGAAAAAATCGTGCTGGTGAAGAACCCTCACTTCTGGCAGGCGAAAAACGTCAGCCTCGATGGCGTAGAGTGGTTAACCATTCCGGACGATAATACCCGGATGCTGAAAGTGCAGGCCGGGGAGCTTGATGCCGCCCTGACCGTGCCTTTCTCGCGTATTGCGTCGCTACAGAAGGATGCGAATCTGAAAGTAGAGCTTGACCCCTCCACCCGTGAGGATCATCTGCTGATTAACCACGCCCATGGCGCGCTGGGCAAAGTAGAAGTGCGCCAGGCGCTGGATTTCGCGATTGATAAAGACGCCATCGTCAAGACCGTGACCTTTGGCTACGGTCAGGTGGCAAACTCGTACATTCCTGCCGGGGCGCTGTATCACTACGCCGACAATCTTCGTCGCCCCTACGATCCGCAAAAGGCCAAGGCGATGCTGAAAGCGGCGGGCGCTGCCGACCTGAAGCTCAACTATGTGGTCAACGCCGGGGATGAGGTGGATGAGCAAATCGCCATTTTGCTGCAGCAGCAGCTGGCGAAAGTCGGGGTGACGGTCAACTTACAAAAAGTCGATCCCAGCCAGAGCTGGGATATGCTGGTGGCCGGGGATTACGATATTTCGGTGATGTACTGGACCAACGATATTCTCGACCCCGATCAGAAAACCACCTTTGTGCTGGGGCACGACAGCAATATGAACTATATGACCCGCTACCATAACGAGCAGGTCAAAGCGCTGGTTGCCGCCGCACGTGTCGAAATGGACAGTAAAAAACGCGAGCAGATGTATATCGACCTGCAAAAAATGGCCAAAGCCGACGTCAACTGGGTTGACCTGTATTACAGCCCGTACCGTAACGTCAGCCGCAAAAATATCGACGGTTTCTACCAGAATCCGCTGGGGCGCTTCTTCCTTGAAGATACCGTGAAACACTAATGCCTCTTTGCGTCGGTTGACCCCGGTCACCGGCGCTTTTTTCCCTCTTCTGGCTCCCGTGGCGGATTGATATGCGTCAACCTTTCCGTCAACTAAAGAGATAAATAACTAAAAAAGAGTTGTAACCCTTGCGTCTTTTATTCAATTTATGTGTCGAATGTTTAATGTGTAATTATAAATAAAATACATACACGTTAAAAATCAATACATTAAATAAATCAGGGGTTCATTTTTGTGGCAAGTGCAAACAAACTCACGCTGTTCATCGTCATTTTCATGCTGTTGGGGATCCTCTCCGGCGCGGTGATTCATGAATACGCTTCCCCAGGGACGGTCGTCGCCTGGTCGGAAAATATCACGCTGTTTACCGACATGTTCTTACGACTGATTAAAATGGTGATTGCGCCGTTGGTCTTTAGCACCCTGACGGTGGGCATCATGCGGTTAGGTGAAACCGCGACTATCGGGCGGGTCGGCGGTAAGGCGATGGTGTGGTTTATCACCTCGTCGATCCTCTCTATCCTCGTGGGCCTGGTGATCGTGACCCTGCAGCATCCGGGGGCCGGGTTAAATCTGGCTATCCCGAAAGAAGCGGTGGATACCGGCCTGGCGGTGAGCGGGATGAGCCTGAAAGGCTTCCTGTCGCATACCATTCCGACCAGTATTACCGATGCGATGGCGAACAACGAAATTCTGCAAATTGTGGTGTTCTCGATGTTCTTCGGGATTGCCGGGGCGTCGCTGGGCGAGAAGTTCAATGCGCCGCTGGTGGCTGCACTGAACGTGGTGTCGCACATTATGCTGAAGGTCACGGGCTATGTGATGTACGTGGCTCCGCTGGCCATTTTTGCCGCCATCTCCTCGGTCATTGCCTCTCAGGGGATGGGGATTTTGCTCAACTACGCTTCTTTTATCGGCGGTTACTACCTGGCCGTGCTGTTGACCAGCGCCGTGCTGCTGGCGGTAGGTTATATGGTGCTGAAGAAAGAAGTCTTTCGTTTGCTTAACATGCTGAAAGACCCGGTGCTGGTCGCATTCACCACCAGCAGCTCTGAGGCCGCCTATCCGAAGACGCTGGAGCGACTGGTCAACTTTGGCTGTTCGCGCAATATCGTCTCCTTCGTCCTGCCGATCGGTTACTCCTTTAACCTGGTCGGGTCGATGGTCTACTGCTCCTTTGCCTCGATGTTTATTGCTCAGGCCTATAACATCCACCTCAGCTTTAGCGAAATTACCGTGATGATGCTGACGCTGATGCTGGCCTCCAAAGGCATTGCCGGGGTACCGCGTTCGGCGCTGGTGGTGCTGGCGGCGACGATCCCCAGCTTCAACATTCCGGTCGCCGGGATCCTGCTGCTGATGGGTATTGACCATTTCCTCGACATGGGGCGTTCAGCGATTAACGTGCTGGGCAACGGGATCGCCACGGCGATGCTGTCGAAAAATGAAGGACAGCTACAGGAAGAGCTCCCGGAAGGGGAGCCGCAGCAGGTTCAGGCCTGATAAAGTGATGCCCCGGTAAAGGGGCATCAACTTAAGAAAGGGTGAAATACGGCAGAAAAAGAGGCCCCCACAGGCACGTAAGGGGCAATGTGACGAAATGGTTGCACCTGTAATACAAGCATTATTCTAAGGGTACAAAAATACGCGGCAGTATCTTTATACCCAGGTGCCGAATAATATTACCGGTTAGCGACCGCCGTTGCGCTAATTATTTTCCGTTGATCAACGACTTTCAGATTATCCGCCCTGAACAACCCGTTATAATCCTAATTTTCCCGCTAATGGTACCTGCAGGTATTAACCTCGTTGCTTGAGTAGATGAATAAACTGAAAAAAGTCAGAGTGATTATTCAGCCCGTATTTTTCCATAATCTGGTTTTTATGATAGATAACCACCTTTGGGGTGATCTGATGCAGGGTCGATATTTTGCCAATATCGAAACCGTGCATTAGACCATGGGCTACGACAACCTGCGAAGGCGACAGGATTTTATGCGGGCAGTTGGCGCATATTAATGCCGGGTCGAACGCCGGCGTTGCGGTGGGCTCCACACTTCGTTTCAGCGCTTTCCCGATAATGTCACCCATTTCATCGACGTCGACCGTGCTGAGCGGGACGAAGGTAACGTCTTTCAGACAGTTTACGATGTGGCGCTTTTCAGGCAGGGTTTCATAGCGATGCAGGATGATAACTTCGCTGTTTTTCTTACGGTTTTTAATGCTGATGTTACAGAGGTGAATCTCACCCGGCAGCAGTTCGGTGATAATAATATCCTGGCTGGACAACTCACTCGTCGCGTGAGTAAAGCTGACCGTCAGGCCATCGCTGGCCTGGGTGAGGTTGTCGATGATGGCCATCAGCGACGCCCTGAGGAAGGTGTTGCGGCTAACGATCGCGATCCTGATATTTCTCATGGCGTGATATTCCTGCGGCATCAACACAACGCCATGCTGCGAGCAACTTTTCGGGCGTATACGGCAATAGAAAGCGTATTTGATAAACTGGCGCCACGGTCTTATATCAGGACAGCAGCACAACCCGGATTATCGTTTACGATTGTTTTTATAGAATAATGGGATTTTTTGTTTCTTCCGGTCTTTGAGATAGGAAATAAGACTATAAACAGAGACGCACAGAAGAAATATACACAGCAGTAAAACTAACCACGTTTGCAAAACCATGTTCAAGATCCCTTAACTGATATTGATAGTGTCATAAATGCGCCTCGGCGCGGACACGAAAATGGGTATTCCGTATAAAGCTTTTATTATCGCGTCGTACATTCATTCGCGTAACGTCGCCGCGCGGAAAATATCTCTGGAACGATCAATTAGAGATACCCGGAAAGTGGCTAGACAGGAGGGTGGGCGCTTCACCCTCCTGTAGCATGGCTGTTTTCGGACAATACCTTCACGGCGTCAGGTCAATGTAAGAAAATTCTTAGTTTGCCGTCAGTCTCATTCCTCTCATTTCTCTCAAAAAATGAGAAAAATTAACAACAACAGTCAAATGAATAACTTATCGCTGAAAAACCAATCTGGATCGTGCAGCCTGTGCGCCGGGAGAGGGGGAGGAGGGATATCAGGGAATAAAGGCCAGACCTTTGCCAAAAATGGCCCGGATGGGTAACGCCACGCCATGAAGACGCGCTTTGTTGCGCAGACGGCTGATAACCACATCAATGCGGTGCAGCTCCGGTTCGCTTTCATCGGGGAAGAGATAGGCGTGCAGATCGACCTTGCGGCAGACTTCGTTGCGGTTGTGCATCAGTCGAGCCAGCAGCCGGTGTTCTTGTTGCGTCAGCGGGAGCATCGCGCCGGAGGGGGCTATCAGGTTATCAGGCTGCAATTGCCAGGACGCAGAGGCGGCCTGCTCGACGACAGGGGCTGAAGCCAGTGAGGCGGCGTTCTCCTGCTTAAGACGGGCGCCCAGTGAATGAAGGGTCTCTGCCAGAACGGAAAAATTGACCGGCTTGATGAGAAAGCAATCTGCGCCGAGATTGAACGCCTGCAATTTATCCTGCTCATGCCCCCGGGCCGTCATCACGATCAGCCCGTATTCGCCAATTTCATGCAGGTAGTCCAATACGCTGAAGCCGTCTTCGCCGGGCAGCCCGATGTCGATCAATACAATATCGACCGGATCGCGATGCAGCTGTCGCCAGAACGCCTCTGCGCTGTGCACGCCCCAGGCACTGAAGCCACGAAAGCGCAGAAAGGCCAGCAGTTCATCAAGGAGATCGACGCTGTCTTCAATGATAGCCACGCGTAATGTCATGATTTTCTCTTGTGCGGTGATGGGGCATCCACGGGAAGCGTGAGTGCAAACTCACATCCATCCGGACTGTTGGTTATCAGCCACAGCTCGCCACCGTGTGCCTGGATGATTTGCCGGGCAACATACAGCCCCAGACCGGTGCCGGCCGGGGTCGTGCTGCGAACTGAGCCACGTTGGTAACGCTCAAAAATCCGTTCCACCTGGTCGCCGGCGATCCCTGGCCCCTGGTCACGGATCCGGATTTCATAGTGGCCCGTATTGGGGTAGATATCGACGGCTATCTCGCCGGACGGGGAATACTTCACCGCGTTGTCCAGCAGATTGGCCAGCGCAATACACAGCAGTCCGCTATCAACGCACAGTGCCGGCGAAGGCGTTTGTGAATCGACAGTTTTCCCGGCCAACGTGACGGTAAAATAATGATTCAGTGAGAGTTCAACGACCGTTGCCGCCATATAGATCACCGGGAGCAGGTCGGTCTGTTGTTTATCGACATGCAGCGCGCTGGAGGATAAGCGGGCATCGGCCAGGCAGTTATCGGTTAGCTGGACCAACCGTGTCGTTGCGCGCTGCATACGATCCAGACGCGGTCCTTGTGCGGTTTCCGGGGTGCATAAGCGCAGGTTTTCCAGCGCTCCCTGGATAACGGAGAGCGGCGTGCGGAATTCATGCGCCACCATGCCCATAAACTGGCGTTGCTGAAAGCTTGCCTCGCGCTCGATCTGCAGCTCTCGCGTCAGCTGCTGCTTTTGCATCAACCTGCGGTTTTCAGCGCGAATGCGCAGAACCGCAATGATCAGGACGGTGACAATATGCACGATCAGCGCATACTGCCAGGCCGAGTAAATGGCGTTATGAAAAGGGATCACGCCATGAATCGACAGCAGCACCAGCGCGGCGGAGACCACGTAGACGGGAGGCAGTAGCCCCAGTAAAAAGGTGTTCAAATCAATGGCTTTGCGCCGCCAGAGGGCCCATGAGGTGACCAACAGTATCGGCGCGGCGATAAAGAACATCCCGGCCTCAATCTGCATCGCCAGGCCGTAAAAGCCCAGCGGAACGCTGGCGAGAAGCACGATATTGACCGTAATTGCAGCGAGCAGCAGCTGATGCAAACGCGGCATATTGTGTTTAAGGTCAAATACCTCGCTATGCAGCCACAATGCGGTGGCGTAGCTGAGGAGCGACAGATAGCTGATCATCGCATCCTGCACCGGGAGCACGGCGTCCCCGAAAAACCATTCGGGATAGCCGTGCAGCGCCGCTACCAGCGGATAATTAAGGGAAAACAGGCAAATCCCCCACAGCAGGCGGCGACGGAGTAACAGAGCGAGCCACAAGGCAACCCCGCTGGCAATGAAGGCCAGACCAAAGTAAAAACTCCAGAATGCGGTGTCCTGGGTGGCTGCTTGTACAAATTCCTGTGGTGACGAAAGCGTCGCCAGCAGGATCAGGGTACTGCTGCTCTGCAGGCGGAAAACCAGATCGTAGCCGGCGGGGTTGGGCGGCGGTGGCAAAATCAGGACGCTTTCCCGGTAATTGAGATCGCTGGCGCGGGTCGAGGCACGATCGCCAAAGGCTTTTAGCGTCCACGGAAGGTCACTCCCGGCGGGTCGATAATAAACGTTGAGATGATCGACGAAAGAAGGCCCTATCTGCAACCAGCGTGTTTCACCCTGAAAATACGATGCCGGCAGATGCGTCTGCAGCCAGAAGGACTTTGAAGAATAGCCAAACGAAGGAATACGCTGCCCTACGCTGAGCGCACTTGCCGGCAGCGCGAGAAAACCCTCCAGAGTCAGCGCATCGCTGCTGTCGGCATACCATTGTACCGGCGTATCGATGCCAATCTGTCGGGTTTGTGCACGGGCAGGGGCGCAATACTGAAGGGCGATGATGATGCCGCAGCAGATCCACAGCAGCACGCGGTTGCTCCAGACGATCGGGAGGGTAAAGCCAGTAACGGCGCGGATATGATGCAAACTCGCCCCCTGCGGCATGGATCAATAAATAGAAACAAAATAGCCAATGATGCCGGTGACTTGCACAGGCCAGCCCCCGGGCTCCGGGAGTTAATTCGATAGGTTCTAATGGCAAAGCATTCTGCGGCGGACCACGAGATTATTCCAGCGATATTTACAAAAGGTGCTACTGGACGGATCTGTTCCCCAGGCCGCGCCAGGACAGGGATTAGGCAGGTTTAGCAACCCGTGAACGGTGGAATATGGTGTTGCTGCGGTGGTGCGGCAATATAAAGCACTACAGGTGGCGCAAAGAGCACGAGAATAAAACCAGAAATGAAGGGAAAGGAGCGCCGCGTTCCATGTGTCGATGAGTCTCAATAGCGGGGCAGACCCTGCCCCGTCATGATCAGGCGAACACGACCTGTGCCCAGCGGGCCAGCCCGGCGGTGACTGAGCCAAAATCATCACCACCGGCAATTGGAATGCCCGGCAGATGCGCTGCCAGCGCTTTCTTAATCAGCGGGGAGCGAGCGCTACCGCCGGTAAGATAGACGACATCCGGCGTTTCGCGGCTGTTGTCCAGCGCCAGCTGAACCTGCTCCATGATCCGCGTCAGCGGCTGATTCAGCGCCGCTTCCAGCCCCTGCTGGCTGATTGCCGTCGCCAGTTCGTCGCCGATAAACGGCAGTCCGGTGGTCACGTTGTCCTGGGTGGAGAGGGCGATTTTGCTCTCTTCCGCGCTGCGTACCAGGCGATAACCGAGACGCTGGCGCCAGACCTTCAGCAGCAGCGCCACTTTTTCGCCGTCGCGGGCATCGCGCAGCAGATCATTGAGCAACCGACCGTTGGCCGTGCTGTAGAATTCTGTTTGTGCCGGGACGTCGTTAATCGCCACCGCGTTCCACCATGGCAGGACCGGTAACGCAATCCCTTTTTCGGTCTCTCCGCCCATTCCCAGCAACGGCATCAGGCATTTAAATGCCAGCGCGATGTCGAGATCGTTACCGCCGACGCGGCAACCGCTGTGACCCAGCAGGCTCTGCTGGCGGTCAGCTTTCTGGCGCCACTGCGGCCCCATCAGCAACAATGAACAGTCGGTGGTACCGCCGCCGATATCGACCACCAGCACGCGTTTTTCGTCGCTCAGCGTAGCTTCGAAATCCAGACCGGCAGCGACCGGTTCAAACTGGAAGACCACGTCGTTAAACCCGGCGCGTGTTGCCGCGCGCTCCAGGATCCCCTGCGCCTGGGTATTGGCCTCATCACCGCCGAGTCCCTGGAAGTTGATCGGACGGCCAATGACCGCCTGGTCGATAGTCTGGCTCAGTTGGTTTTGCGCCTGCTGTTTAATGTGCAGCATCATGGCGCACACCAGGTCTTCAAACACTGCGACCTGCTGCGGCTTGAGACCGCTGGCGCCGAGGAAGGATTTTGGTGATTTAACGAAGAATACTTCTTCCGGGTCGTCGACGTACTGATGCAGTGAGGCAAGGCCAAACTGGACGCTGTTGCCGAGGACGTCAATGTCTTCATCGCGGTTGTAGTTAATGGCGCGACGCAGCAGGGCCTGGTTTTCATCACCGTTAGTCGGCACCTGATGATGGCGGTAGAGCCATTCGCTGACCGCTTCGCGGGTCGGCGCGGACAACATTGACGGAAGCAGCGTGCTGCCGTTTTCCAGCGTTAACAATTGCGGCTGATTATCGCGCATCACCGCAACGGAACAGTTGGCGGTTCCGTAGTCAAAACCAATAAACATGACCTGAAAATCCCCATGCCAGTGAAGAAGGGGGGCGACTTTAGCGGATTGCCGCCACGGCGACAACAGGAATTTAAAAGCAAGGCCCATCAAAGGCAAAGCGTCTATGATTGATGCATTTAAGCAGGACAGATGAAGAAGGAGTGATAATGACGCTGTTACCGTGGAACCCACCCTATGACCAGCAATGGATGTTTGATTTTCTGCGTGCGCGTGCGGTGACCGGCATAGAAACCTTCGCAGAAGGGCAGTATACCCGCAGTTTTTCGCTGGCAGGCCACCATGGTCTGATTAGGATCGTGCCCGATGAGGCGGCACAAGGATTACGGGTGACGTTATCGCCTGGCCTGTTGCCGGTGGCGGAGGAGTGCTTTTCCCGGGTGGCACGTCTGTTTGACCTGGACTGCGATCCGCAGCAGGTGGCTCGGGTATTGGGGGCGCTGGCCAGCGATCGGCCGGGGCTGCGGTTACCCGGTTCGCTCGATGCGTTTGAACAGGCGGTGCGTGCGGTGCTGGGACAACTGGTCAGCGTGGCGATGGCGGCGAAGCTGACGGCTAAAGTGGTGGCGGCCTACGGCGAGCCGCTGGCGGATACGCCGGGCTACTTCCTGTTTCCTGAACCGCAGGCGCTGGCGTGCGCGGATCCCCTGGCGCTGAAGGCCACCGGGATGTCGCTGCGCCGTGCCGAGGCCTTAATTCATCTGGCGCAGGCGGCCATCGACGGCCATCTTCCGCTGGTGGCGCCGGATGATATCGACGCCGGGATGAAGCAGCTGCAGAGGCTGCCGGGCATTGGCCGGTGGACCGCGAGCTATTTTGCGCTGCGCGGGTGGCAGGCGAAGGATATCTTTTTGCCGGACGATTATCTGATTAAGCAGCGCTTTAGCGGCATGACGCCAGCGCGTATTGGTCATTATGCAAAACGCTGGCAGCCGTGGCGTTCCTATGCGTTATTGCACATCTGGTATACAGAAGGGTGGTCTCCGACGCAGGAATAGCGTTGTGGGGCGCATACCTCTGGTATCGCCGGGCTGAAATCCCTATAATTGCCGCGTTTGACGGTCAAACGTCACCCTTCCAATACACAAAATCATTCAGAGCGTTGTGTATATACATCCAGGTTAATCAGGTCGCAAAAAAGTTATGACTGATACGTCTCATCAGTGCGTCATTATAGGTATCGCCGGCGCATCGGCTTCGGGGAAAAGTCTTATCGCCAGCACGCTGTATCGCGAATTACGTGAGCAGGTCGGCGATGAACATATTGGCGTTATTCCGGAAGACAGCTACTACAAAGATCAAAGTCATTTGTCGATGGAAGAGCGTGTTAAAACGAACTACGACCATCCGAGCTCGATGGATCATAGCTTGTTGTTCCAGCATTTGCAGATGCTGAAAAGCGGCCAGCCCATTGAATTACCCGTCTACAGCTACGTTGAACATACGCGTATGCCGGAAACCGTCCACATTGAACCGAAGAAAGTGATTATCCTTGAGGGGATCTTATTGCTGACCGACGTTCGCCTGCGTAATGAGCTGAGCTTCTCGATCTTCGTCGATACCCCGCTGGATATTTGCCTGATGCGCCGTATTAAGCGCGACGTCAATGAGCGCGGTCGTTCGATGGACTCCGTCATGGCGCAGTATCAGAAAACCGTTCGCCCGATGTTCCTGCAGTTTATCGATCCCTCTAAGCAATATGCCGATATTATTGTGCCTCGCGGCGGTAAGAACCGGATTGCGATTGATATTCTTAAGGCAAAAATCAGCCAGTTCTTTGAATAACACAGACGAATTGTGTAACGTGCAAAGAGAATCTACATTGCCCCTGGGCCCGGAAGGTCTTGGGGCGTCACGCCTTAAAGGAGAGCGCTCATGCGTCTGTGCGACCGAGATATAGAAGCCTGGCTGGATGAAGGACGGCTGGTCATTAACCCGCGTCCACCTGTTGAGCGGATTAACGGCGCGACCGTTGATGTTCGGCTGGGGAATAAATTCCGCACATTCCGTGGGCACACCGCGCCCTTTATTGACCTCAGCGGGCCGAAGGCCGAAGTCGCCGCCGCGCTGGAACGGGTAATGAGCGAAGAGATTGTGTTGCCGGAAGGCGAGGCGTTCTACCTGCATCCGGGAGAGCTGGCGCTGGCGGTGACCTATGAGTCAGTGACGCTGCCGGCCGATCTTGTTGGCTGGCTGGACGGTCGTTCCTCACTGGCGCGCCTGGGTCTGATGGTGCACGTGACCGCGCACCGTATCGATCCGGGCTGGTCTGGCTGCATCGTGCTGGAATTTTTCAACTCCGGTAAGCTGCCGCTGGCGCTGCGCCCGGGGATGCCCATTGGCGCATTGAGTTTTGAACCGCTGTCAGGCCCTGCGGCACGGCCCTATAACCGCCGTGAAGACGCCAAATATCGCGACCAGCAGGGCGCGGTGGCGAGTCGAATCGACAAGGACTGATAACGTAAGCGGTGTACTGAGGGTGCCATGAGACGAATTCTGACAACGCTAATGATCTTGCTGGCGGTGGTAGTCGCCGGGCTAACCGCGTTGGTATTGCTGGTCAATCCCAACGATTTTCGTGCCTATATGGTGCATAAGGTGGCGGAACGTAGCGGTTATCAGCTCGAACTCGATGGCCCGCTGCGCTGGCATGTCTGGCCGCAGTTGAGCATTCTCTCAGGGCGTATGACGCTGACCGCGCCGGGCGCCGCTGAACCGGTGGTGCGCGCGGACAATATGCGTCTTGACGTGGCGCTGATGCCGCTGATTTCGCATCAGCTGCAGGTTAAGCAGGTGATGTTAAAAGGCGCGGTTATCCAGCTGACGCCGCAGACCGAGGCCGTGCGCAGCCAGGGAGCACCGGTGGTCCCGCACGACAACACGCTGCCGCTGGTGCCGGAAGATAACGGTTGGTCTTACGATGTAAGAAAGCTGCAGGTGGCGGATAGCGTGCTGTTCTTCCAGCATGAAGACGGTGAGCAGGTCACGGTACGCGATATTCATCTGCAGATGGACCAGGATGAAAATCACCACGCTACGCTCGATTTCTCCGGGCGGGTCAACCGTGACCAGCGCGACCTGGCGCTCTCTTTCTCCGCCGAGGTGCAGGGCGGCGACTATCCCCACTCTTTAAAAGCCGATATCTCTCAACTGAACTGGCAACTGCGCGGCGCTGAACTCCCGGCCGACGGCGTGAGCGGGCAGGGTAGCCTGCAGGCGAGCTGGCAGGAAAATGAGAAAAAAATCAGCTTTGATAATCTCAACCTGACCGCTAACGGCAGCGCGATTAGCGGTGATGCCAGTGTGATATTAGGTGACCAGGCGGACTGGAAGCTCAATCTTCACGCCACCACGCTCGATCTCGACAGCCTGTTGATGCACAGCTCTCCGGCGACCGATGCGGGGGCTGCCCAGCAGGGACAAAGCCAGCCACGACAGCTGCGCCCGGTGATTGCCGATAGCGATATTCAGAATGATTATGCGAGCCTGCGCGGATTCAGTGCCCATCTGTCGCTGGTGGCCGACCAGCTGCAGTGGCGGGGCATGAAGTTTACCCAGGTGAAAAGTGACATCACGAATCAACTGGGGCTGCTGACCATCAATCAGCTACAAGGTGAGCTGGATGGCGGCCTGATATCACTCCCCGGCAGCCTGGACGTGCGTGGCGATACCTCACAGGCCTCCTTCCAGCCAAAACTGGATAATGTCGAGATTGCGACCATCCTGAAGGCGTTTAATTATTCGCTGAATCTGACCGGGAAGCTCTCTTTAACCGGCGATTTCTCTGGCGAAAGAATTGATGCCGAAGATTTCCGTCGTCGCTGGCAGGGTGACGCTCAGCTGCGGATGAGCAATACCCGCACGGAAGGGCTTAACTTCCAGCAGCTGGTCCAGCAGGCGGTGGAGCGTAGCACCAACGTACAGGCTCAGGAAAACTACGATAACGCGACGCGTCTGGATGCGATGAGTAGTGAACTGCAGCTGGCGCAGGGGCAGGTGACTCTGAAAAATCTGCAGGGGCAATCGGAGATGATGGCGCTGACCGGCCAGGGCGATCTTAATCTGCTGAAAGAAAACTGCGATATGCACTTTAACGTGCGCGTGCTCGGTGGCTGGAAGGGGGAAAGCAAGCTTATCGACAAACTCAAACAGACCGCGATTCCTCTGCGTATCTACGGCAAATGGCAGGAGTTAAGCTACAGCCTGCAGGTCGATCAGGTGCTGCGCCGACAGTTGCAGGACGAAGCGAAACAGCGTCTTAACGACTGGATGGAGCGCAATAAGAACACCCAGGACGGCAAAGACGTGAAGAAGTTGCTCGATAAGCATTAAGCCGCGGCGAGCATCTTGAGTTCTGTTGGTCTGGCTGATTACCCGGATAGCGGCGCTAAGCGCCTTATCCGGGCAACGATTTATGCAGGTCGGTAGCCCCGGTTAGCGGTCGCGTAAGCCGGGGCAAGGCGCCAAAGGCTGGGATTACACTTCGTAATCGGGCTCATCATCTTGTGGCGGCGGCGGGATAATCTGCACCTTCTGGACCCGATGACTCTCTACCTGCAGCGTCCGGACAATATACTCGCCTATTTTTACCTCTTCGCCTGCTTCAGGCACATGCTGCAGATATTCCATCAACAGGCCCGCAATGGTGTGGTATTCGCGTTTATCATCCAGCGGCAGGGGAATAAACTGCACGAGATCGTCGAGCGGCATATGCCCGTTGGCCGTCCAGCTGCCATCAGGGTTTTTGACAATGTCGTGCCGTGCATCAATCTCTTCCACTTCATTAGGCAAATTGCCGGCGATGGTTTCCATCACATCGCTTAATGTGACCAGCCCTTCAACGGAACCAAACTCGTCGGCCACAAACGCAAAGTGAGTCCGTGCATGACGAAACTGCTCCAGCGCGGGCAGAAGCGGGAGCGTTTCAGGGAACACCAGAGGCTGACGGAGCAGCACGCGCAGGTCGAGGGGTTCCCGGCGCAGGGACTGTTGCAGCAGGTCGACAATGTGGACCACGCCGAGCAAATCTTCTTCATTCTCCCCACCGGTCACGACCAGGCGGGTGTGCTGATTTTTCTCCAGCAGTTCGCGGATTTCCTCTTCCGGGGCGCTCAGGTCGACATGCTCAATATCGTGACGTGAGGTCATGATACTGCTGACGGTGCGCTGGTTAAGATTCAGCACCCGTTCAATCATCCGACGCTCCTGTGGATTAAACAGCGGATGATCGTCCTCGCTGACCATCAGCGCAGCAGTATCGCTGCCGGGCTCGGCATTTTCTCTGTGCCCGCTGAGCAGGGTCATGACCGCTGCGGTGGTCCGCTGGCGCAGCGTCAGGTTCGCAGAGAGAAAACGGCGGCGGTTGAAGAGTGCCAGCTGGTTGAGTGACTCAATAATGACGGAGAAACCGATAGCGGCATACAGATAACCTTTAGGGATCGGGAAGCCAAATCCTTCAGCGATCAGGCTGAAACCAATCATCAGCAAGAAGCTAAGACATAAAATGACGATGGTCGGGTGACTGTTAACAAAGCGTGTCAATGCCTTGCTGGCAAGCAGCATCAGGCTCATGGCGATAATCACCGCGGCCATCATCACCGCCAGGTGATCCACCATGCCGACGGCGGTGATCACCGAGTCGAGGGAGAAGATGGCATCAAGCACCACAATTTGTGCGACGACGCCCCAGAACCTTGCTCCTTTGCGCTGAACCGGGTTATCGCTGTCTTTACCTTCCAGCCGCTCATTAAGCTCTACCGTGGCTTTAAACAGCAGGAATAACCCGCCAAACAGCATAATCAGGTCGCGGGCGCTAAAACTAAGGTCATGGTACGTGAACAGCGGTTTTGTCAGCGTGACCAGCCAGGATATCGAGGCGAGCAACAGCAAGCGCATCACCATCGCCAGCAGCAGGCCGATGACACGAGCACGGTCACGCTGTGCCGGAGGGAGCTTTTCGGCGAGGATGGCGATAAAAACCAGATTATCAATACCGAGAACCAGCTCAATAACCACTAACGTTACGAGACCGGCCCATATAGAGGGGTCGGCAATCCATTCGATCATTCGTTAAAACCTATACAACTTAAGAGTGCCATTTATCGATCATGGATAAGCTCTTGCTAAATTGCAATATATTCCCACGCGTTCAGGTCGCGGCGGCGAAGAGTAGGGCGGAGGTAATGGGGCGTCCGGAATATTTTGGCGAGCAAAAAACAAACCAATGGTTTGTTTTTTATGCGCATGAGCTTAATTATAAAAAGATTGTGGGTGGATGACCGGGTCTTTATTTCCATATTATGAGACGTGGGGGAAATGCATGACGGCTAATGCCATGATGCAGTTTATCGACCTGTAGGGCGAAAAAAGGCTGTATCTGACAGGTATCCTGCATTGCAAATGAATTTTGTGCAAACTTTCCAACTACCTTATTCGGTAGTTATTGAAGTATTTTGTTAATTTGAATTAATTTTTTAGATATAAATAGGGTTTAAAGGGAGAAAAGAAACAGAGGGAACTGGCGCTTGTATCCGGTTGTACGCCATGGCGATACTATGCCGGTGCGGTCGTCAACGCTAAGAGATGTTGGTAGTGAATTATCTTCAACTATTCATCGTGTTATACCTGATGTGCTCAGGTTTCCTCACCGCTTCGATAAGTTATTCTGATGTAATACGACGGACATTTCACGGAATTGCGCAATATCTGGCGTTTAAACCACAAGGAAAACTGATGCGACGTTCTTAGGGCGTTTCAGGTATAAGAATTTTCTCAAAGCGGCCTGTCGGTCCTTATACTTTGAGTGTATTCTCTCATTAAACATGCAGTTTCAGAATTTTGCGGGAAGTCGTGCCAACCGCAAACTGGTAATATCACATATTGATATCGGTGATGCTTGAAAGTTAACCGATACCGAAAGATTTATCACTAAATGGGTGGATAAGAGAATGGCAAGTTTGAAAGCAGTTATTCCAGTAGCCGGATTGGGGATGCATATGTTGCCGGCCACCAAAGCGATCCCAAAAGAGATGCTGCCAATCGTCGATAAGCCGATGGTCCAGTACATCGTCGACGAGATTGTGGCGGCAGGTATCAAGGAGATTGTGCTGGTTACCCATTCTTCCAAAAACGCTGTGGAAAACCATTTCGATACTTCCTACGAGCTGGAAGCGCTGCTCGAGCAGCGTGTCAAGCGTCAGCTGCTGGCTGAAGTACAGGCTATCTGCCCGCCGGGCGTCACCATCATGAACGTACGCCAGGCGCAACCGCTTGGGCTGGGGCACTCAATCCTGTGTGCACGCCCGATTGTCGGTGATAACCCATTTGTTGTTGTGCTGCCGGATATTGTTCTGGACGATGCCAGCGCCGATCCGCTGCGCTATAACCTTGCAGCAATGGTCGCTCGCTTTAACGAAACCGGGCGTAGCCAGGTGCTGGCGAAGAGAATGGAAGGCGATCTGTCAGAATATTCCGTTATTCAGACCAAAGATCCGCTGAATGTCGAAGGACAAATCGGCCGTATTGTCGAGTTTATCGAGAAGCCGGACGAGCCGCAGACGCTGGAATCCGATCTGATGGCCGTCGGGCGCTATGTGCTGTCTGCTGATGTGTGGTCAGAGCTGGAGAAGTTGCAGCCAGGTGCCTGGGGACGTATCCAGTTGACGGATGCGATTGCAGAGCTGGCTAAAAAGCAGGCTGTCGATGCCATGCTGATGACCGGCGACAGCTACGATTGCGGCAAAAAAATGGGCTATATGCAGGCATTTGTTAATTACGGACTGCGTAACCATAAAGAAGGCAATAAATTCCGCGAGAGCATCAAGAAGCTATTAGCGTAAATAGCGTAATGAGATTTGCGAAAGTATGAAAATGTAGGGTTTACAGAAGTATGAGGCGTACAGATTGAGCGCGTGGCATGCTTCTGTAGACAGATTTAGTGTTAAGTGTTTTTAATTAATCATTAAAAAACATGTGGTTATAATTGATGGTTAGTGCTGTTTCATCCGTGCAAAGTTAATGACTTCAGAGACATCTGGTTGTGCTATTCGCTCAACCAGGATGCAATGGTCGGAGTAGCACAAGTTTCATGAAGACTAATAAACACTTAGTGAGAATTTTCTCACAAAAATAGAAAGACCGTTGGTTGTCATAACAAAATAAAACTTGACTGAGGTCATACTTACGCATTAAACAACGGTAATGCATGCATAAAAATGTGAAGTTGCCGGATGTGTATGCCCATACCGGGGTCGTGGATAAAGACGTTTCGGACTGGAGAGATCTCAAAGGATGAAGAATTAATGAACTGGCAGTGGGTGTCTTTTTTTGGCGATAGTACCGTGCTGTTACCTAGCGCGGCAGCATTGTTCATTGTCTTATTTTTGCGCAGACCGTCAAGGCTGCTAGCCTGGCAGTGGGGAATGCTGTTCGGCATCACTGGCGCCATCGTTTGTGCATCGAAGCTGGCCTTTATGGGGTGGGGCATGGGCATTCGCGAGATTGACTTCACTGGGTTCAGCGGACATACCGCACTTTCCAGCGCTTTCTGGCCTATTTTCCTGTGGTTACTTTGTGCCCGTGGCACGGCATCGCTTCGTCGGGCCGCTATTGCTGCTGGTTATGTGGTGGCCGGTCTGGTGGGGTATTCCCGTTTAGCGATCCACGCACATTCAACATCGGAAGTGGTGGCTGGTCTGCTGTTGGGGGCCTGTGGAAGCGCGCTGTTTTTGTTGGTTCAACGACGGACATCATGTGCCGTTAATGCTCAGCTTTCGTGGGGAAGCGTATTGAGCCTGATTATCGTCCCTATCGTACTTCTGAATACTGGAACCAAGGCACCGACTCAGTCTTTGCTGGGGGAGATTGCTGTCAGGCTTGGACCGCTGGAAAAGCCCTTTACCCGAGCAGATCTACATCAAGGAGTATACTGAGCATTTGTTAACATCGAATGACATCAGTGAGATTAATAGATTTCAGCGTCACCGTTAAATCTTCATATTGATGAAATAAATAGTTGTTATGTCATCCTGAATGATTTTAACGAGAATAGTGATGACGATAATGCTTGTGAGAAGAATCCTAAATAGCTGCATGGGTTTGCATTTTAAAAAAATATATAATTTGTCAAGTGCAATAACCCTGGAATAAGTATTAATTTTTGTAGTTGACTTATGAAAATGGGATTGTATTTTTTGTTCTGACTGAGTGCGTTAAAGTCATTAAAAACAAGGGGTTGCTAATGCTTCCCGGCTTCGTGCGCTTATGGCATTCAGTTCCAACTCAATATCATTGAATAATCTTATTGAATGACAACCACTTGTCGGATGAGTCACTTTCTATTGTTTTTATGCGTGAATAAGTGTCATTTACACTCCCATTTTACAGCAGAATCTCGTAAACTTGATGCCGCAAAAATTATAAATAGTGCTTGATAATTAGGCGCGTAAGCCGCCAGTCAAAAATAGAATAAAGTGAAGTACAGTGCATTGGTAGCTGTTAAGCCAAGGGCGGTAGCGTCTGTAAAGACATAGCGCCACAGGCTTATCTCCATCTGTTAGAAATTCCTAAATCCTGCTCCAGCAGGTGATTCTCCTGAAGACCTGTATATAATCGGCTATCGTTCAGTCGCGGATGGTGCTTAATGCTGTCGGTTGTGCTGGGAGACCGGCATCGGCAGTAGTACATGGCTTTGATGCGATGGAGAGCAGGACTAAATCGTTTCACCGGTAAGTTACTTCATAAGTTCACAGATGATGAATATTGCATCATCACCGTCGAACTCACATACTACGACTGGCGTCCGAGTGCGCTCTCAAACTCATACTCCCCATTGACTCCCGGCATGTGGAAAAGGGGCTAAAAACGGATCTTGTACAATGATGAAAATCGCGCGTATTGCACTTGCTTTGGGGCTGTTGACATCGGTGAGTGCGCAGGTTTATGCCTCTGGTCTGGTACTGAATGATAATGAACTTCGTAACGATCTGTCCTGGCTTTCGGACAGGGGCGTTATCCAGCTTAGCCTCTCGACCTGGCCGTTAAGTCAGGAGGAAATCACTCGCGCGTTAAAAAAAGCTAAACCTTCTTATTCTTCCGAGCAGGTTGTACTAGCGCGTATCAATCAACGACTTTCCTCATTAAAGGCTGATTTCCGGGTCAGCGGTTACACCTCTACTGACCAACCAGGTACGCCGCAGGGCTTTGCCCAAAGCCAGCCTGCGGATAACTCACTTTCTCTGGCCTTTAATAACAGCGGTGACTGGTGGGATGTCCACTTGCAGGGGAACGTGGAAGGCGGTATGCGTATTAGCAATGGCTCACGTTTCAATGCTAACGGCGCCTACGGCGCGGTGAAGTTCTGGAACCAGTGGCTGTCGTTTGGCCAGATGCCACAGTGGTGGGGGCCGGGTTATGAAGGTAGCCTGATCCGCGGCGATGCGGCCAGACCAATGACCGGGTTTCTGATGCAGCGTGCCGAACAGACGGCGCCCGAAACCTGGTGGTTACGTTGGATCGGCCCATGGCAGTATCAGATTTCTGCCAGCCAGATGAATCAATATACCGCGGTACCACATACAAAAATAATCGGTGGTCGTTTGACCTTCTCCCCGTTCCAGTCTCTGGAGCTTGGGGCTTCACGCATTATGCAGTGGGGAGGGGAGGGACGCCCGCAGTCATTCAGCAGTTTCTGGGACGGTTTTACCGGGCAGGATAATACCGGTACCGATAATGAACCTGGTAACCAGTTAGCGGGTTTCGATTTTAAATATAAGTTAGAACCAACTTTAGGTTGGCCGATCAGCCTGTACGGGCAGATGATTGGTGAAGATGAAGCAGGCTATCTGCCATCGGCGAACATGTTCCTTGGCGGTATTGAAGGACACCATGGTTGGGGTAAGGATGCGGTCAACTGGTATATTGAAGCCCATGATACCCGAACTAACATGAAGCGAGTCGGTTATAGCTATAGGCACCATATATACAAGGATGGATATTATCAACAAGGCTATCCTCTAGGTGATGCGATGGGAGGTGATGGACAGCTTTTCGCCGGTAAAGTTGAGCTGGTTACTGAAAGTGATCAGCGCTGGAGTGCTCGTCTAGTCTATGCGAAGGTGAATCCTAATAATCAAAAAACCAACCAGGCATTTCCTAATTCGGATACGCTGAAAGGGATTCAGTTGGGATGGAGTGGCGATGTTTATCAGTCAGTACGGTTAAACAGTTCACTTTGGTATACAAATTCAGAGCATAGCGAAAGAGATGATGTAGGTGCCAGCGCTGGCATTGAAATCCCTTTTAACATATAGGCTTGAATCTTGAGTTAAAAAGAGTGTCTGGATGCTCTTTTTTAAGGCCAGTAAAATTTACTGGCTAAAACAAACGGCTCATGAATTAACAAATTTTGATTTACTGATGATGTGACATTATGAATAAAAAAATTGTAAAGCTTTCGGTAATAGCACTGACGGTAGGATTTTTAACCGGTTGCACCATTGTACCAGGTCAGGGACTCAACAGCTTACGTAAGAATGTCGTTGAATTGCCTGATAGTGATTATGACCTGGATAAGCTAGTAAATGTTTATCCAATGACACCTGGCTTGGTTAGTCAACTTCGTGTTAGTCCAGCAATGGCTCGACCAAATGCAGAGCTAGATGCATTGCTAAGAAATTATGAATATCGTATCGGAGTTGGTGATGTACTGATGGTGACAGTTTGGGATCATCCAGAACTCACAACTCCCGCAGGACAATATCGTAGTGCAAGTGATACGGGGAATTGGGTAAATTCAGACGGAACAATTTTTTATCCATATATTGGAAAGGTTCAGGTTGCAGGTAAAACAATAAGCCAGGTGCGCCAGGAAATATCGAATCGACTTACGACATATATTGAAAGCCCGCAAGTAGATGTAAGTGTTGCAGCGTTCCGTTCGCAAAAGGTCTATGTTACTGGAGAAGTCACAACGTCTGGTAAACAAGCAATTACTAATATCCCACTAACAGTAATGGATGCAATAAATGCCGCTGGCGGATTAGCTGCTGATGCTGACTGGCGCAATGTGATTTTGACGCATAATGGTAAAGATACAAAGATTTCACTTCAAGCGTTGATGCAAAAAGGTGACCTAACTGAGAATCGATTATTATATCCAGGTGATATATTATTTGTGCCACGTAATGACGATTTAAAAGTCTTTGTCATGGGCGAAGTTGGCAAGCAAAGTACATTAAAAATGGATCGGAGTGGCATGACTCTTGCTGAGGCTTTGGGTAATGCTGATGGTCTTTCCCAAGTAATGAGTGATGCTACCGGGATTTTTGTAATACGCCAATTAAAAGATGATAAGCAAGGTAAAATAGCAAATATTTACCAACTCAATGCACAAGATGCATCAGCAATGGTCTTAGGTACAGAGTTTCAACTGCAGCCATACGACATAGTTTATGTGACTGCTACACCTCTAGTTCGTTGGAACAGGGTCATGTCTCAACTTGTGCCTACTATAACTGGTGTTCATGATATGACTGAAACCATCCGCTATATTAAAACGTGGCCGTAATATGTTCAATTCAATACTAGTAGTATGCACCGGAAATATATGTCGTTCACCGATAGGTGAACGTTTGCTGAGAAAAGCGTTGCCTGGAAAGAAGATTGATTCAGCAGGTACATATGCGGTTGTAGGGCATGAAGCAGATAGTAGTGCAACCAAAATTGCGTTTGAAAACGGATTGAGTCTTGATGGCCACAAGGGGCAACAATTTACTTCGAACCTCGCGCGTGAATATGATTTGATTTTGGTCATGGAAAAACAGCACATTGAGCATATTGATCAAATAGCCCCTGAAGTGCGTGGTAAGACAATGCTATATGGTCACTGGTTTGATAAAAAGGAAATTCCTGATCCATACAGGAAAAGTGATGAGGCTTTTCGCTATGTATTTGACCTTTTGAATGAATCATCCCGCTTGTGGACCGAAAAGTTAGATAGATAACATCAGGAAAAATCAAATGCCATCGGTAATGAAGAACAAAATTGAAAAAGTGGACTCAGATGATTTTGATTTGGGGCGCTTTATAGGTGAGCTTGTAGATCATAAAAAATTGATAGTAAGCATAACCGTGTTTTTTACATCAATTGCAATCGTTTATGCTCTTTTTGCAACGCCAGTGTATCAGGCAGATGCACTAATTCAAGTTGAGCAAAAACAGACCAATGCAATTCTAAACAGCCTAAGCCAAATGTTACCTGATAGTCAGCCGCAATCAGCACCTGAAATTGCGCTACTACAGTCGAGAATGGTATTAGGAAAGACTGTTGATGATTTGAATTTACAAGCTCAAGTTACTGAGAACTTCTTCCCGATCTTTGGTAGAGGTTGGGCTAGGTTATCGGGATATAAGTTTGGTGAACTAGAAATACAAGATCTTTATATTAAAAAAGAAACTGATGAAGATCCGAAAATCACAGTAACCATTATTAATGACTCAACATTTGAAATCGAGGGTGCAGACTTCAGCTCTAAAGGTGTTATCGGTAAAATGTTTGATGATAACGGAATCCGTTTGCTAATCAGCAAAATTGATGCAGAACCGGGCGCCGAATTTGAAATCAAATACCTTACACGACTAGAAGCAATTGATAATTTACAGAAGTCATTTTCTGTGAATGATCAAGGTAAAAACACTGGTATGTTGAATTTGACATATACAGGTACGAGCCCAGATAAAGTTTCTAAAATTTTAAAGAAAATAAGTGACAATTACCTTGACCAGAATATTACAAGACAGGCCGCTCAGGATTCAAAAAGTCTTGATTTTCTAAAAGAGCAATTGCCTGTTGTACGAAACAACTTAGATCTAGCTGAACAAAAATTGAATGATTACCGAAGACAAAAAGATTCTGTTGATCTTTCAATGGAAGCTAAATCGGTGTTAGATCAGATTGTAAATGTTGACAATCAGTTAAACGCGTTAACCTTTAGAGAAGCAGAAATATCTCAATTATATACAAAAGGGCATCCAACCTATAAAGCTCTTTTAGAGAAACAAAAGACATTAAGTGATGAGAAAGAGAAACTAAGTAAAAAAGTTAATGGAATGCCTGAAACTCAGCAAGAGGTACTTAGACTTAGCCGCGATGTTGAGTCTGGTCGAGCTGTTTATATGCAATTGCTAAACAGAGAGCAAGAGTTAGGTATTGCTAAATCCAGCGTAATAGGGAATGTGCGTATCATAGACCAGGCAATTACAGAGCCAAAACCGATTAAGCCTAAGAAAATCATAATCCTATTATTAGGAATTATAATGGGGTTGATTATTTCGGTGGGCGCTGTTTTACTGAGGCTTATATTAAAGAAAGGCGTCGAAAGTCCAGAGCAGTTGGAAAGCATTGGCCTGAATGTCTATGCAAATATTCCTTTATCTACTTGGCTTATAGGCAAAAAGAATACATCGGCCGCGAATAAATCCAGCATTGGTAGTGGCTTATTGGTAGTTGATAACCCAACTGACTTAGCAGTTGAAGCTATTAGAAGTCTACGCACAACCCTTCATTTTGCGATGATGGAGGCGAGAAATAACATTTTGATGATTTCTGGCGCTAGCCCAAATGCAGGCAAAACGTTTGTAAGTAGTAACTTGGCAGCGGTTATTGCCCAGGCAGGTTTGAAAGTATTATTCATAGATGCTGACATGAGGAAAGGTTACATCCATCATATTCTTGGCACAAAAGAGGATAACGGACTTTCAGATATTCTGTCAGGAAAAATCACTATAGAAGAAGGTATCAAGAAAGTAGAATATGCTGGTTTTGATTTTATTTCTAGAGGGAAAATTCCTCCTAATCCAGCTGAGTTATTGATGCATCCAAGATGTAGTGAATTGCTGGCAAGAGTTGAAAAGCAATATGATCTTATCATTGTCGATACTCCACCTATACTTGCAGTTACTGATGCGGCAATTGTCGGCCAATATGTTGGAACGTCGTTTTTAGTTGTTAAGTTTGAGCAAAACACGATTAAAGAAATCGATGTGAGTAAGAAAAGATTCGAGCAAAATGGTGTTGAAATTAAGGGTTGCGTTCTTAATGCAATAGAAAAACGTGCAAGTAGTCATTATGGCTATGGGTACAACTACTATGGTTATTCCTACAAAGATAAGAACTCTTAAGTAATGAATAAAAGGCTGGCAAATAATTGTCAGCCTTTTATAAGTTATCTAAATGTAAAACAATTAGAATAAAGAAGAGTATTCAATGAGAGTAAACATAAGACAGAGCCTGACAAAAGTCACGTATATCTGTATCTTTATATTTTGTTTTACAAGCGTGTTTAGTCTAATTTCAGCTCGTCTAGATAATGCAATTATAAAGTTATGGAAAGAAATCATAGTAATTTTATACTATATGGCTAGTGTATTTTATATGATGACTTCAAATAGGATAAGCTATAAGAAGATTTTTATAGTAGTCTTTTGTCCCGCATTTATAATCCTTTTTTATGTGGTGACATCTATAAATGACCCACTTGTCTTAGTTTTTTATCAAATGAAGAGCGATCTGATTCCATTTTTATTCGTTCTTGGAGTCATTGCAATAATAAGAACTAACTCAGAAGCAGAAGAAATATATTACAAGATATTAAAGATAATACTCGCGGTAGGCTGTATAAATGTAATCCTAATTATTGTTCAAAAAATATTTACTGAATGGTTTATGATTTTTTTGCAAATAGATGATTTTAATAACTCATCAAGGGATAGTGGCTTAAGGCTTGATAACGTCAATGATTCCCTGCGTGCTATGGGAACATTTACAAGTTTTATTGCATCGGGTACTTTAATGGCACTTTGCTTTATTATAGTCAATGAGCTCAAACAAATAAAATTAAGAACAAGAATCGTATTATCTATTGTTTTTCTTGGGGCTGCAATTGCGACCACTTATAAAACCGCCATTATTGGAATTATGCTGTATTTGATATTAAAAATGATAGTGGTTTTATTTTCAAGAGGGGGTAAGGCTGTAAAAAACAGTATAATAATAGTTTATACCCTTGCGGTTTTTTTTATGACAGCATTTTGTTTTAATGATTACTCCATCTATAATCAACTAAAAAACACTTCCTTCCATGATGCTGCATATAGTTCAATTTACATTCGAGTGAAGCAGCATAATGACATATTTGAAAGTGTTGAAAGGGGAAACATACTGACAGGTGCAGGTATTGGCGTGAACGGTACCGAGGGGCCTCAGGGCTTTAAATCAAATAGTAAGGCTTTGGATAGTACATATATAAATGTTTTCAGCAATTATGGATTGCTTGGTGTTATTTTCTATCTGACTGTATTGTTTTTATTAATGTGCTACTTGTCAGTAAAAAAAACACCTCTAGGAGCTAACCTGGCATTAATGCTTCTGTTGTATCATTTGGGCATCGAGTTTTTCACAAATAATATTTTAATGGACTTTCCATTAAATTTATTTTTTTATTTACTTATCGCATTCCCATTATTTTATTCTCACTCAGGTGAGTGGGGTTTTACTGAAGGCGAAGAAGACGAAGAGGAACGCAATATATGTTAGCGTGGATTGTTGGACCTTCGGGGAGGTTTGATACTGGTGTTGCTAAGTATAGTTTTGAATTAGTCTCAGCATTAAAGAAATTATGTCATTTGGAAATTGAACTGGTCTATCTGGATGATAAAGGCAAACCGAATTCACTTCGTAGATATATGTGGCAATTTATATATCTACCAGTTTGGTTCATGTTTAAAAAGAATAAAGAAGATGTGGTTATCTATCAGGAAGCATTTAGTCATATATCTTTCTTCAGGATATTTAGCAAGAAAAAAACAATTGTAATAATACATCATGTGCCAGAGGTCAATGATAACTCGGTAAAAGGAGTGTACTTAAAGATTTTGTTTTTCATCCTTAAAAAAATGAAAAATGTAATTTACGCTACTCCTACATTATTTACCAAAGATTTGTTATCAAAGTGCATGTCGATTCCTCAAGAACGCATCTATGTTGTACCTAATGCTGTTTCATATGACGTAGATATAAACTTAACCGATGCAACAGATATTAAAGTTATTAACGATCTCCTGGAAAAGAAAAAACAGGGCTACAAGATTGCTTTGAATATTGGGAGTTTTGAAAAAAGGAAAAATATCTCTGTATTGGGTGAAGCATTACGCCTCCTTCAGGATGAAAAAGTATATTTTGTCAAAGCTGGTTTTGCAATCGATGAAAAAATCAAGCAAGAGTTTGACATGAGTATGAAAGAATATGATATAGACTATCTGCTACTTGAAAAGATATCTTCTAATCTTATTGGCAAATTATACCAGTGCTGTGATTTATATTTAGCACCAGCTACATATGAAGGATTTGGAAGAACTCTAGTCGAGGCACAGAATGCAGAATGTCTAGTCTTGTCATCTTCAATTCCAGCCCATAATGAGATAATGGCTTCGACTTCATTGGTCGTTACGAATTATATGCAACCAGATGAATGGGCTAAAGCTATTAAGCTAGCATTATCTAAAAATAAAATCGATTACGATAAGATAATTGAACAAGGGAAAAAAAACGCATCTCGATTTTCTCCTTTTAATGTAGCAAAAACTTTTATGAAAATACTATGAGAAAAAAAATATTATATATTGCATCACGTGCTCCTGTATCATTTGCAGGACGCGAGTACATGATAAATCAAAATGTCGAATTTTTTAATAACTTAGGTTTTGAAGTGGATATGTTTTTTTTTGAGAATAAAAGCATACCAAAAATTAATAAAGTAAGAAATATTTTTCAGTTCCCTAGACCAGGATTGGGGGGTATTGTTAAGAGTTTTTATTCAGGAAAAAAATTTTCGTTTCAGGAACGCCTTTTTTATTCAGATAAAGCAAAAGAATTTATTAGCCAACTCTTACAAGAAAATTCTTACGAAGTAGTTGTTGTTGATATGGTGAGAATGTCATATCTAGTAGAAGATATAGATGTAAAAAAAATATTAGAATATGATGACCTTTTGAGTATGCGGTATGAGCGTATGTTAGCTGATTTCAACAATAACATAGACCTGCTCGGTACTTATACAGAAAAGTTTCCGCCATTTATAAGTAAGTTAATTAAACCATTCAGAAAGATAGTGTTGAAAAAAGAATCCGAATTAATTTCAGTTCGAGAATTAGAGTTGTCAGAGAAATATAATGCAATAACATTTACTTCTCCAGTTGAAGCTGAGAAATTTAGTACCGAAAGTGGTAGATCGGATGTATATTTTAACCCCCCTGCGATAAGTCTTGATAAATCAAATATCAGTAGAATAGATAACGTGAATCAAGCTAGTTTCTTTATTGTGGGAAATATGAAGGCAAACCATAACTTAGCAACTCTGCAAGTAATTGCTGATATATTCCGACGTAGTGATATAAAAGGTAAAAATATTACAATCTCCATTTATGGCGAATACGATAATCGGGCGCAGGAAATGTGCACCGGATTAGATAATATAATCTTAAATGGAATCATAAGTGACATATCTGATATTTTTAAAAAACACAACTGCCTTATTGCACCTATTCCATTCGGCTCAGGTATTAAGGTGAAAGTAATTGAAGCAATGAGCTATGGGGCTTTAGTTATAACAAATAATATTGGTGCTGAAGGGATTGGAATTCAGCATAATATTAATTTCCTCAGTTGTAATACTTTGGATGAATTTGCGTTAAGTATAATTTCCGTACACGATGATTATGCTAAGCATCTAGCGATAGCAAGTAAAGGTTCAGAGTATGTACGGGATAACTTTTCAAAAAAAGTTGTTAAACAAAACATCAAAAATATTTTTGAGCATATTGGGATTAATAATTAGGTGACTTATGTATTCAGGTAAAGTATTAGTCATTAATGAATGTTGTTCTGATAATATAGGTGACCATGCTATTAATGAAGGAATTAAGAGCTTACTAACGGCGAATGGATTGGAGCCAGTATGTATTGGCTTTGACGCCGAGCTAAAAATAGTAAACCCCACTAAAATAGATGTGAATGAAGGTATTAAAGACAAGCTGCGGAAGATCAAATATAAATATATAACATCTAATATTATTGTTAAGTACCCGCGATGGATAATCAAAAACAACAAACGAATGGCAGCTATAGATTTCTCAATCTATAGATTCGTGATTATAGGTGGCGGACAGTTGTTACAATCAGGGGGCTCGTTTCCGATAGCTTTATTTAAGTGGGTTACTGAAATCAAACGAGCAGGTGTGCCTGTTTATATTCTAGGTGTTGGTTGCGCCGAGAAATTCGGAAAAATAGACAAGCAATTGATTCGAACAGCAATTAACAGAAGTAACGCCCTATATTTGCGCGAAAAAAAATCGATCCAAAAAGTAAAAAGTTTTTTTTCCGTAGATGCATCATATATTCCTGATTTGGCTTATAGTTTATACTCGAAAATTAGCCCAACGAATAATATGAATGATAAATATGTCATTGTTGGCGCTACTTCATATTACGTGTACACAAAAAATATTAAAGAGATAAACAAAGATTCGTGTAAATCACTGACTGAATATATTCAGATGTGGATAGAAATAATAAAAAAAGAAGTGCTCTCTGGAGAGAAAGTTGTCTTGGTTTCGACTACTGTCGATGACGCGGCGTTAAACGAATATATTTTTAATACTGCTGAAATAAAGGCCTTGCATGATTCAGTTTCAATAATAGAAAAATTGACTCCACTTCAAGAATATCTGAATGCTCTTTCTGGCGCAAAACGCATATACTCTGGTCGGATGCATTCATTGATTTTAGGGCATATAAATGGCTGCGAAATTCAACCAATAAGATTGAATAAAAAGATCGATTATTATATTGAAGAGTATTCTGGTCGAAGTCCTGAAGAAATAAAAAATGAAATAGATAATGTGTTTAAGGGAATTAATAAGGATTTCAAATGTTAATCTTCGATCTTAGTGCGACACAACCTACAGAGACCTCAAAGTTTCATGGAGGAAGTGAATATGCAAAAGCAATTTTCTTAAAGTTTATAACAAAAGGTTTTACAAACTTTACTGCTGTCTATAATGAGAAGTATGAATTAGATAATGAAATTAAAATGTTATGTGTTGAAAATAATATTAAACTTGTAGGTAGGTATGGCACTGGAGGTATCGTTGAGTTTGTTAATACTACACAACCGACCTACTATTATTCTGCACTACCTTATGAACAATCAGGGATAGACACTAAAAACACTATATTTCTAATGACAATACATGGGCTTAGAGAGATAGAATGTCCATCCGACATAATTGAGTTGTCTTATGTCAGTTCGTTACAAACCAAATTAAAAGTATTCATTAAGAATGTTTTCTTTCCAAGTAGGAATAGAAAAAAATATAAGAAAAAGTTTGATGAGTTATTAAACAAAGAAAATGTACGCATTATTACTGTTTCTGAACATACCAAATATTCACTGTGTTCTGTTTTTCCATATATTAAAGATAAAGATGTATTTGTCAGTCCCGCGCCATGTCCCTTTGGCCCGGACAATGTCTTAAAAACAGAAGAGCTTCAGAAATTAAATCTAGCTGATGATGGTTTTTTTCTTCTTGTAAGTGGAAATCGGTGGTTGAAAAATAATATAAGAGCGATAAAAGCGTTAGATGAGTTCTATCTTAAGAATGACAATTGCCAAATTAAAACTGTAGTAACAGGAATGAGTTCTGTCACAATTGATTTAAAAAATCAGGATAAATTTATATTCTTAGGCTATATCGAAAAAGCCTCGCTTGATTGGTTGTACTCAAGTGCATATTGCTTTATTTATCCATCATTAAATGAAGGCTACGGTTATCCGCCATTACAAGCGATGCATTATGGCACACCAGTTTTAGCATCTTCGGTATCAAGTATTCCTGAAGTCTGTGAAAATAATGTTTTATACTTCGATCCTAGAAATATTCTGGAGATAGAAAATAGGATAAACAGAATCTATAAAGAAGAAGGGCTTTATAATAAATTGTCAGTTTTAGGGAGAGAGCATGCACATTCAATTAAGTGCTTGCAAGATAAAAAACTGAACGATGTTGTTGAGTTTATATATTATTCATTCATTAATAATCGCTAAGAGTATACAATGTCGGAATCAAACTCTAGAAAAACGATTATGGCCATAGCGTGGAGCGCTGGAGAACGGTTCTCTGTTCAAGGGTTTCAATTTATAATTAGTATTATACTTGCTAGATTAATATCACCAGCAGAGTATGGTGTGATGGGTTTAGTATTAGTGTTTATTATTTTTTCCGATCTCTTAATAAATAGTGGTTTTTCACAGGCATTGATACAAAAAAAAGATAGAACAGAAATTGATTACTCCACAGTGTTCTATTTTAATATTGTTATAGGCTTTATAATTTATGTTTCATTATATTTTCTTGCGCCATATATAGCTGCCTTTTATAAAGAAGATGTACTGGTCGGTATATTAAGGGTGGTTTCACTTGTTGTGCTTATTAAACCATTTTTTTTAGTCCAAATGACGATTTTATCGGTCAATTTGAATTTTAAATTAAGGACTAAAATTAATTTCATTAGTGCATTAATAAGTGGAGTAATTGCTGCTATTTTGGCATATCGTGGTTTTGGTATTTATGCATTAGTTTGGCAACAGTTGCTAAACAATTTGTTAATTACTATTTTATCATTTTCACTTATCAGGTGGCTTCCCAGATTACATTTTTCCATTGTATCATTAAAACAATTATTTCATTTCGGATATAAATTATTAATATCAGGCGTCATTCGAAGTTTAGTTGATAATGGATATGCGATAATGATCGGTCGACTACTCTCTATACGTGATGTCGGCTTTTATACTCAGGGGCGAAACATCCCTGATTTAATATCAATGAATCTTTTTACTATACTGCAAAATGTTTTTTTTCCAGTAATGTCAGAAATGCAGGATAATAAAAAGGCACTAACGTCTTTCTACAGAAAGGGGTTGGAAGGTGTGTCGTTTATTATAATTCCAGTGATGGTCGGTCTTATGCTAATTGCTGAACCTTTTGTGCACTTTTTCCTCTCGGAAAAGTGGAGTGGGGCTATAGTGGTTATGCAGTGGATAGCACTGTCTCGTTTGATAATACCGCTGAGTGCACTAAATAGCAGTCTTATAAATGCTATCGGTCGATCAGATGCTTATTTACGCATTGATATGCTTAAATTACCTATTACCATTGGAGCATTGTTTATCACTGTTCCATATGGTCTTCACACCGTTGTTATTGGGAATGCCATTGTTTCTTTTATATGCTTTTTTATTAATGCATACTACCCGGGGAAATGGTTCGGACTCGGTGCTTTTATACAGTTGCGTATTATATCCAAAGTGATAGTGGCGACTGCAATTATGGCTGTAAGTATTTATTTTATTAATTTAACATCACCTCTATTTGAACTATTAACTCGAATTGTAGTTGGTGCTTTTGTATATTATATTGCGTGCGTTTTATTGAAAGTTGAATCGTGCATAATGATAAATAAATTTGTCCTTAATAAGATTTTAAAAAAATGAGTTAAATGAGAGTCCTCTATGAAAAACGTTGTGTTTATCATGCCCTTTTTAGGGAATACAGGCGCAGAAAAAGTCATCTTCAACATTATAAATAATTTGGATAGAAATGTTTTCAAACCGTTCTTACTACTCTATCGACAAGATGACAAAAGAAACTCTTTAATCAAAGATTTATCAAAGGACGTGGTTGTTGATTATTTAAATATACGTGGGAGAATACGAGAGGCTCTACCTTTATATATTATTGGGATAAGACGGTTTTGTAAAAAAAATAATATTGATACAATGTTCATTAGCGATGGGACGTCAAATGCAGTGTTTAGCCCTTTTTTGCCACTAATAGGGCGTAATATTAAAAAAATAGCCAGGGAATCTAACTTACCTAGTCTCTATGAAAAAAATAGAGTGGTTAATTTTTTATATAAGAGATTTTATAAAAATTATGATGTCATCATCGTTCAGAGTAATGAAATGTACAATGATATGGTGAATAATTTAAAACTCCCAGAGCTAAAAGTAATAAAAATAAACAACCCATTGGATCTGTCCTACATTAGAAAGTTGTCTAAGATGCAATCCGAGATTTCGATGGATTCAACCAAGATTAACTTATTAACAATTGGTCGACTTACTTACCAAAAAGGATATGATTTACTTTTAAAGGCATTTTCTGAGATTGATAATGAAAACTATCATCTTACAATCATAGGTGATGGTGACGACCGAGAGTCTTTAGTATCTCTTTGTGTGAGCTTAAGGTTAGAGGGAAAAGTTACTTTCATAACAAATACCAACAATCCTTATGCAGTGATGAAAAAATCTGACATTTTTATTTCTAGCTCGAGATGGGAAGGTTATCCTAATGTTGTTATAGAGGCTATAGCTTGTGGTTTACCTATCGTCGCAAATGATTATCCAGGCGGAATTCGCGAAATTATTACTTCCGATAATGGTGTAATCTGTGACTTGCCTAATGAATTGGGGATAAGCTTAAAGAAAGTTCTTGATTTAAACTCCATCAAATTCGATGAATCTGTCATTGATGATATTTATTCAAAGTATCAAAATGCTTTGATGTAATTTTTTATATTGTCGAGGGTAAAATGAGAAAGACTCTGCTATCCATTTTGTTTGCTGTCTATACTGCCAATTCTTATTCATTTGAGCAGGGTGTTAACTTGCATATCAAACATTATAGTGGTGACCCTCAGGTTTATTTAAATTTAGCCAGACAAAATGGATTTACCTCTGTTCGTGATGATTATTCATGGAATTTAGTTCAACATGATGGCAAGAAATTCGAAATGTATGGAGACTTAAAGAAATCAGATTACTTTTTCTCGAATAAAAATGATCTGTCAAAAATGTTGATTTTGGGATATGGGAATAAATATCTTACTAAAAATAATTACCCTACTCAGCAAGAAGAGATTGATGCCTTTGCAGAGTATGTAAAATTTACTGTTAAACGTTATAAAGGCAGTGTCAAGTATTATGAAATATGGAATGAATGGCTGTATGGGACAGGGATTCCATTTCGGGCTAATACACCCGATGTTAAAGTGTTTTATAAACTTGTTCAAAAATCTTCTCAAATAATACGGCAATACGACCCGAATGCAATCATTATAACTGGGTCGATTAACCCTCTTAAAGATAGAGAGCGGCAGTGGATGGATGATTTAATAGATATGGGGGTTTTGAATTATATCGACGGTATCTCATTGCACCCTTACTCCTATGGAAATCCCATTCATACATTGAGAGAACCTGCCAATAATTTAAATGAAATAGACAAGTATGAAACTTACTTAAGACAAAAAACGAAGAAAGAGATTCCATTGTACATCACAGAGTTCGGATATACTTCTTACAAGGGACAAAATTCAGTCCCACCTGAATCAATAATTAAATATTTGCATATTTATATGAGCGAAGCTAAGAAACGACCATATATTAAAGGGGTGTGGTGGTATGATTTAATTGATGATGGTACTGATCCCAATAATAAAGAACACCATTTTGGTATTTTAAATAAAAATTTTCAAATCAAATAAATAAATTCTCCACAATGTTATGTTTTATTCATTAATTTAATTAAATGAGGAATCTTATGATTTTGCCTGTAATTATGGCCGGTGGAACTGGTTCACGCCTATGGCCGATGTCGAGAGAGCTTTTCCCAAAACAATTTCTTAAATTAACTGGTGAAAACTCGATGTTGCAGGAAACTCTGCTTAGACTCGATGGGTTAGATGTCATCAATCCCATGTTAATTTGCAATGAACAGCATAGATTTCTGGCTGCGGAACAGTTAAGGCAAATCAATAAACTTTCGAATAATATCATTCTTGAACCTGTTGGGCGTAATACAGCCCCAGCTATTGCGTTAGCTGCTTTTTGTGCAATGAAAAATGGCGAAGATCCTTTATTGCTAGTACTTGCAGCTGACCATGTTATTGAGA
Source organism: Klebsiella sp. R390 (assembly GCF_051131745.1). Classification (NCBI taxonomy): domain Bacteria; kingdom Pseudomonadati; phylum Pseudomonadota; class Gammaproteobacteria; order Enterobacterales; family Enterobacteriaceae; genus Klebsiella; species Klebsiella sp. R390. The sequence continues at coordinate 4,493,792 of NZ_CP180445.1, forward strand.
ATAAGGATGCCTTCCATCGTGCAGTAGAAAGTGCTATTCCTTTCGCGCAGAATGGTAATCTTGCTACTTTTGGTATAGTGCCTGCTGGGCCTGAAACTGGATATGGTTACATCCATCGTGGGAATGCTCTTGTAAAAGATACGAATACTGCATTCACTGTGAAGGGCTTTGTAGAAAAACCTGATATGGCAACTGCCATTAGTTATCTAGAATCCGGAGAGTTTTACTGGAATAGTGGTATGTTCCTCTTCAAGGCTTCGACTTTCCTTAGTGAATTAAGAAGGTATCGGCCAGATATATATGAAGTTTGTGAAAGCTCAGTACAAGAATTACATTTTGACAAAATAGTTGATTTTATCCGAATTGATAAAGAGATATTTACATCTTGTCCAGATGAATCAGTTGATTATGCTGTAATGGAAAAAACGCAGCATGCAGTAGTTATTCCTTTAGATGCTGGGTGGAACGATGTAGGTTCATGGTCCGCATTATGGGAAGTTAATCCGAAAGATAGTCATCAGAATTGTATTTCAGGTGATATATTTACCCATAATACTAATAATTGTTATATTAATACCGATGAAGCATTAGTAGCTGCTATTGGTGTTGAAAACTTAGTTATAATAAATACGAAAGATGCCACGCTGGTCATTAACAAAGATAAAGTCCAGGATGTCAAAAAAGTAGTGGAATATCTAAAAGGCAATGATAGAAAGGAATACCGGTTACACAGAGAAAATTACAGACCTTGGGGCTTACAAGACAAGATTGTTACTCAACCCCGCTATCATATAAACCGTATAACTATAAATCCAGGTGCGAAGCTTTCTCTGCAGAGACATTTGCATCGAGCTGAGCATTGGGTCGTTTTATCTGGAACCGCAAAGGTTTCATTGGATGGAAACGAATTCCTCTTAACTGAGAACCAGTCTACTTTTATTCCTTCAGGCTCAGAACATATGTTAATGAATCCAGGGAAGATTACCCTCGAAATCTTGGAAATAGCATCAGGCTCTTATCTTGGTGATGATGATGTAATTCGTGTAACCGATCATTATAAAAATTAGTTGTTAAGGATGAAAAATGAATAGTAATTTAACATGCTTTAAAGCTTATGACATTCGTGGAAAATTAGGCGTTGAGCTCACTGAAGATATAGCCTATAGGATTGGTCGTGCATATGGGCAATACTTAAAACCTGAATGTGTGGTTGTGGGGGGGGATGTACGCTTGAGTAGTGAGCCATTAAAAACTGCTTTATCAAATGGTTTGCGAGATTCAGGTGTAAATGTTGTTGATATTGGCCTTTCAGGAACGGAAGAAATTTATTTTGCCACATCGTATTTAAATGTTGACGGCGGTATTGAGGTTACAGCGAGTCATAACCCTATTGACTACAATGGTATGAAACTTGTGCGCCGTAATTCTCAGCCTATAAGTGGGGATACAGGGTTATTCGAAATAAAGCGCCTTGCGGAAGAGAACGCTTTTATTGAATGTCCTGCGTCCCAACGAGGTACTTACAAAGAGATCTCGACACTATCCGCATATATAGAAAAATTGCAAAGCTATATTGAGTTATCAAACTTTAATAGAAAATTGAAACTAGTAGTAAACTCTGGTAACGGTGCTGCGGGTCATGTCATTGACGCCCTGGAGAGGGTTTTCATAGAGAATAATATAGATATTGAATTCATTAAAATTCACAATGAGCCTGATGGCGGTTTTCCAAATGGGATCCCGAACCCTCTTTTACCAGAATGTCGGCAAGATACAATTGATGCAGTTAAGTTGAATGGTGCTGATATGGGGATTGCATTTGATGGTGATTTTGACCGCTGCTTTTTATTTGATGAAAAAGGTAACTTCATCGAGGGATATTACATTGTCGGTCTGTTAGCTGAGGCTTTCTTAGAAAAAAGCCCTGGGCAGAAGATCATTCATGATCCAAGGTTGAGTTGGAACACTGTTGATATTGTTGAACAATCAAATGGTATTCCTATTATTTCAAAAACAGGACATGCTTTCATTAAAGAAAAAATGCGTAGCGAAGATGCAATTTATGGTGGAGAAATGAGCGCGCATCATTATTTTAGAGATTTCTTTTACTGTGATAGCGGTATGATTCCATGGTTATTGGTTGCCGAGTTACTTTGTGTAAAAAAATGTACTTTAAGTTCATTGGTTGAAAAAAGAATGGATTTATACCCAGCATCTGGAGAAATTAATAGCATAATTGCTGATCCTTCTGCTGCTATTGATAATGTCCTTAAGCATTTTGAGTCGAGTGCAATAAATATTGACTATATTGACGGTATTAGTGTTGAGTTTAAAGAGTGGCGGTTTAATTTGCGCTCGTCTAATACTGAGCCTGTTGTTCGTTTAAATGTTGAGTCTAAAGGTGATATTAGCTTGATGCAGGAGAAAACTCAGGAAATATTAAACCTTCTTCGTAATTGAAATTAACTTTATAAGTGCCTCGAACTTAAGGCTATATTTTGTTTTTATAGATTCGTTTATAAGATAAGGTTACTATTTTAATAGTAACCTTTACGTAAGATTCGACGTTACTTCGAGTGAACTACTTATGAAAGACTTCCATCGAGGACGTGCAAATGCATCTTTAATTTCTATGATGCAACGTTTTTCTGATATCAGCATTATTATTTTTTCTTTCTATTTGACTTTTTATTTGTTTAACAATTTTTTTGATTTTAATAATATTCTAATACCACTTTTATCTTTGGTTGTTTTTCAAATGATAGGGGGTATCACGGATTTCTATCGTTCTTGGCGTGGCGTTAGGATTTCTGTTGAGTTACAGTTGGTCATTGGCAACTGGATTATAAGTTTGTTACTGACCCTCGGTATGAGTTCTATTTTAGTTGTCTATAATATTTCTTTTGTTTTTTTTATTTCATGGTTTGCATTAGGCTTAATCGGTTTTATTATTTGCCGAACTTTTATTAGGTATGTCTGCGGAAAACTAAGGAATTATGGTTTTAACACCAGACGCGTAGCCGTCGCAGGAAGTATGCCTTCGGGACTTTTTTTATTGAAAAGTTTTAATAGAGCTCCTTGGTTAGGCTTTTTAGTTAAGGGCGTTTATGATGAAGATATAGTGAGTGACTCTGAGATTTCTTATCTTGGTGATTTTAACAAATTAATTCAAGATGCCAAGAATGGAGACCTTGATAAAGTTTATATAGCTCTTAGTATGTCTGAGGAAACCAAGATAAAAGACTTGGTCAAGGCTTTAACTAATACCACGTGCTCTGTTCTTCTTATTCCAGATTTGTTTACCTATAATATTTTACAGTCACGCACAGAGGAAATTAATGGTGTTCCTGTTGTTCCCTTGTTTGACACACCTCTTGATGGTATCAACCGAGTTATTAAACGGTTGGAGGATTTTTTTGTATCATTAATTATAATTGTTTTGATTTCTCCAGTGTTATTGATTATTTCTCTTGCTGTAAAATTAACATCACGTGGACCAGTTATTTTCAAGCAGATAAGATATGGGATGGACGGGAAACCTATAAAGGTTTGGAAGTTTAGGTCAATGACTGTAATGGAAAATAATGACGTTGTTATTCAAGCTCAGAAAAATGATGTTCGAGTAACAAAAATAGGTCGTTTTTTGCGAAGAACTTCATTAGATGAATTACCTCAATTTTTTAATGTTCTCTTTGGACAAATGTCCATTGTTGGACCAAGGCCTCATGCTGTGGCGCACAACGAGCAGTATAGGACGTTGATTGAAGGGTATATGCTGAGACATAAAGTTAAGCCTGGTATTACAGGACTGGCTCAGATCAATGGTTGGCGTGGAGAAACTGATACTATTGAAAAAATGCAGAAGCGCATTGAATTCGATTTGCTTTACATTCAAAACTGGAGCGTTTTCCTGGACTTGAAGATTATATTTCTGACAATATTCAAAGGGTTTATTAGCGATAGAGCATATTGATTGTATTTTATCCATTTTGGTAAAGCTCAGGGATTGCATATCCAGGAATGATTTCTGATATTCTATATAAATTCGGCGGTTTAAGTTACACTTGAGTTTTCTTGTCACTGCGAACGCGTCGCAGCGACCACACCAGACAGGAGTATGTAATGTCCAAGCAACAGATCGGGGTTGTCGGTATGGCAGTGATGGGGCGTAACCTTGCGCTCAACATCGAAAGCCGTGGTTATACCGTCTCTGTTTTCAACCGCTCCCGTGAAAAGACCGAAGAAGTGATTGCCGAGAATCCAGGCAAGAAACTGGTCCCACATTATACCGTCAAAGAGTTTGTTGAATCCCTCGAAACTCCACGCCGTATCCTGTTAATGGTTAAAGCCGGCGCTGGTACTGACAGTGCGATTGATTCCCTTAAGCCGTATCTGGACAAAGGTGACATCATCATCGACGGTGGAAACACCTTCTTCCAGGATACTATTCGTCGTAACCGTGAACTGTCAGCCGAAGGTTTTAACTTCATTGGCACAGGTGTTTCTGGTGGCGAAGAAGGTGCACTCAAGGGCCCGTCTATCATGCCTGGTGGCCAAAAAGAAGCTTATGAGCTGGTAGCACCAATTCTGGAGCAGATCGCTGCTCGTGCAGAAGACGGTGAACCTTGTGTTGCCTATATTGGTGCTGACGGTGCTGGCCACTATGTCAAGATGGTGCATAACGGCATTGAGTATGGCGATATGCAGCTTATCGCGGAAGCATACTCTTTACTAAAAGGTGGTCTGGCTCTTTCTAATGAAGAACTGGCAACTACCTTTACCGAGTGGAACGAAGGTGAGCTTAGCAGCTACCTGATTGATATCACCAAAGACATCTTCACTAAAAAAGATGAAGAAGGTAAATACCTTGTTGATGTGATTCTTGATGAAGCGGCCAACAAAGGTACAGGTAAATGGACCAGCCAGAGTTCACTCGACTTGGGCGAACCATTGTCCCTGATTACCGAATCTGTCTTTGCGCGTTACATCTCTTCACTTAAGGACCAGCGTGTTGCAGCGTCAAAAGTCCTGACGGGACCAAAATCGCAACCGGCTGGTGACAAGGCTGAGTTTGTAGAGAAAGTTCGTCGCGCTCTGTATCTGGGCAAAATCGTTTCTTATGCTCAGGGCTTCTCCCAACTGCGTGCTGCGTCCGATGAATACAATTGGGATCTGAACTATGGTGAGATTGCCAAAATCTTCCGTGCCGGTTGCATCATCCGTGCTCAGTTCTTGCAGAAGATCACTGATGCTTACGAGCAGAATGCGGGTATCGCTAACCTGCTGCTGGCGCCATACTTCAAGCAGATTGCTGATGAATATCAGCAGGCGCTGCGTGATGTCGTGGCTTATGCTGTTCAGAACGGCATCCCCGTTCCGACATTCTCTGCAGCCATTGCCTACTACGACAGCTATCGTTCAGCTGTCCTACCGGCTAACCTGATTCAGGCTCAGCGCGACTATTTTGGTGCCCATACCTATAAGCGCACTGATAAAGAAGGCGTATTCCATACTGAGTGGATGGAATAACCATTTCTGATCAAAGGTAATCAAATCCCGGTTATTTAATGACCGGGATTTTTCAATGAATCTCTCTCAATTTGAATACATTCTGTTAAGAATGTTTGCCCTCATATCAGAGCTTTGCTACTTGCTCTTGACCATCCCTGGTCTGTTTCTTGACATGCATCAGGACAGGGAGTACAACCGCCATAAGTCTTGATTACAGGGTGGCAACTATGCCGCTGTCCAGTTAACTGATTAAAGTGTGATCGAATGAAAATTACTATTTCCGGCACCGGTTATGTTGGTTTATCAAACGGCATCCTGATTGCGCAGAACCACGAAGTGGTTGCGTTGGATATCGTACAATCTAAAGTCGATATGCTTAACCAGAAGATATCGCCGATTGTCGATAAAGAAATTCAGGAATATCTGGCCGAAAAATCGCTGAATTTTCGTGCGACAACTGACAAACAAGATGCCTATCGCAATGCTGACTATGTCATTATCGCGACACCAACTGACTACGATCCAAAAACTAACTACTTCAATACCTCAACGGTTGAAGCCGTTATTCGCGATGTGACTGATATTAACCCTAATGCCGTGATGATCATCAAATCGACCATTCCGGTTGGTTTTACTCGTGACATCAAGGAACGACTCGGTATCGACAATGTGATTTTCTCACCAGAATTTCTACGTGAAGGCCGGGCGCTGTATGATAATTTGCACCCATCTCGTATTGTTATCGGTGAGCGTTCTGAGCGAGCAGAGCGTTTTGCCAATCTGCTGAAAGAAGGGGCGATTAAAAAGGATATCCCGACGCTGTTTACCGATTCGACTGAAGCCGAGGCTATCAAGTTGTTTGCCAACACCTATCTTGCGCTGCGTGTGGCCTATTTCAACGAACTTGATAGCTATGCAGAAAGCCAGGGCTTGAATAGCAAGCAAATTATTGAAGGTGTTTGCCTGGATCCGCGTATCGGCAACCACTACAACAACCCGTCATTCGGCTACGGTGGCTATTGCCTGCCGAAAGACACTAAACAACTGTTGGCGAACTACGAATCAGTACCAAATAACATCATTGGTGCTATCGTCGATGCGAACCGCACTCGTAAAGACTTTATTGCGGACTCCATCCTTGCGCGTAAACCGAAAGTGGTAGGGGTGTATCGCCTGATCATGAAGAGTGGATCGGATAACTTCCGTGCCTCTTCAATCCAAGGGATTATGAAACGCATTAAAGCCAAGGGTATCCCAGTAATCATCTATGAACCGGTTATGCAAGAGGATGAGTTTTTTAATTCTCGAGTAGTTCGTGATCTGGAAGATTTCAAGCATGAGGCTGATGTCATCATATCTAACCGCATGGCGGAGGAACTTGCTGACGTAGCCGAGAAAGTTTATACGAGAGATCTTTTTGGTAATGACTGATGAATTGAAATTTTTTAGTTAAGTCTCAAATTCGTTACTGTGGACAGCTTTTGCTACATTAGACATGGATGCCTGAAACACATCCATGTTTGCCCTGTATATTATATATTATCCAGGCATTATATTTTAAAGGTGAATAATGAAATTTTTAGTTACTGGTGCGGCGGGATTTATAGGATTTCATGTAAGTAAACGTCTGTTAGAAGCAGGGCATAGCGTAGTCGGCATTGATAATCTCAACGATTACTACGATGTCAATCTTAAGCTATCTCGCCTGGAGCTGCTGCAGTCTTCCTTGTTCACTTTTTATAAAACCGATCTCGCCGATCGGGAAAGTATGACGCAAATCTTTACCTCCGAGAAGTTTGACAGGGTGATTCATTTGGCGGCACAGGCAGGAGTCCGATACTCGCTGGAAAATCCTCACGCCTATGCTGATGCTAACCTGATTGGTTATCTGAACATTCTGGAAGGCTGCCGCCACAATAAAGTACAGCATTTGCTGTATGCCTCTTCCAGTTCAGTGTATGGGCTGAACCGCAAAATGCCTTTCTCCACCGACGATTCGGTCGATCACCCGGTATCGCTGTATGCCGCGACGAAAAAAGCCAACGAGCTGATGGCTCATACCTATTCTCATCTGTATGGCATACCCACTACCGGATTACGCTTTTTCACGGTGTACGGTCCATGGGGACGTCCGGACATGGCGCTGTTTAAGTTTACGAAAGCCATGCTGGAAGGTAAAAGTATTGATGTCTATAACTATGGCAAAATGAAACGCGACTTCACTTACATCGACGACATTGTGGAAGCGATCATTCGTATACAAGATGTCATCCCACACGCTGATGGTGAATGGACTGTAGAGAATGGCTCCCCAGCAACGAGTTCTGCTCCTTATCGCGTATATAATATTGGCAATAGCTCGCCGGTCGAGTTAATGGACTATATTACCGCACTGGAAGAGGCTATGGGGATGGAAGCGGAGAAAAATATGATGCCAATACAGCCCGGGGATGTATTAGAAACAAGCGCTGAGACTAAAGCTTTGTATGACGCTATTGCTTTTAAACCACAGACAACTGTTAAAGATGGTGTAAGTAAATTTGTTAATTGGTATAAAGAGTTCTATCGCTAAAAAAGTATTATCAAAAATTCTCTGCGACTAGTCATCGCATAAACATCGCGTAAAAGGTGATCGCCCAAGTGGTCACCTTGCAATAACAAAAAAGATTATAGTCAACTTGATATATTTTTTATTGTATAGCTTATCTCACAACATACTTATCTTACATGCTTCTGTGAAATCATTTAACATCATTAAATTAGTTCATTTTATCTGAGTTAGATAAATGATACTCATTATTTATATTCCCTTATTGGGAGTTCCAAGATATCACATAAACGCATCCCTCATGTAGTTTCCTGCATTTATTAAATTTCGATTTAATAGCCCCTGGATTTTATGTCCCCCTGGAACAGTTTATTCCTGAATTTATATTATCAATGTTTTTTTTCGAAAAAAACGTGCTCTGTAATCTATCATACGCCACTCTATGCCCTGAAGAAGTAAAATACGTTATTTTACCCGAGTTGTCCTGTTAAATATCTTGATGAATGTACTTTATGTTGAATTGCCGGGCTAAAAAGCCATTGTTATGACATGTTCTTTATTTCATCTTCTGAGTAACTGATTGTTATATATTAGTATATCTAAATGTATAGTTGAATATAAGGTTTGAACGGGTGTATTGGTTGCTGATAAAACATTCTTGATCTTATTGTGATTGTTAACGTATGCTAGCAAACACTTTTTCGTTGTTTATTATAAGGAGGTATATTAATGTTGTTTGTTGTGGAGTGAAAAGTTATTTTTGATGCTCAGGAAGAAAAGTATATCATTATTTGCATGTCAGCAAAGTTTAAATTTATTTGTATTGTTGTCTTTGTTGTCTTTGTTGTCTTTGTTGTTTTATGTTTATAATGAATAGTATGCTGTTTTTATATTTTATTGTAAGTTGTGGTGTGGTTGGCTTTTATTTTTTAAATGATGTGATTTATTACTAATTAATAATGATAGTGACGTTTTTTTAGGCTTGTGTAGTTTTTAGAAATCTATAGAAATATATTTTTATTGTTGTCCTCTAATCTGGTATTGATTAGTTAAGCGATTAACCTACCAAAATTGGGAGGCAGCAGATAGGCAGATAGTTGGGTTTTTCAATGAAAATAAATAAACTAACCTTGACAAAATGACGCTCTCCTTCTTTATTTACAGAGAGAGTAATTATGCTAAATGCTCTCAGTCGACTCGATAATTGCTTTTTTAGTAAAAAATTCAGCAATTTGGGGATTCCTCAAGAGGGTTTAAGATATGGCTTCACTTGCGAACCAAACCACAGCAGCTGCTTTGTATTATGCAATTCTAGGTACGAATCCAAGCGATACAGAATTTAAAAGTATAGGCCAAAAAATTGAAAATGGACAATTAACTCAAGAAGATTATATCACTTCTTTACTCAACTCTGCTTCCGGGCAATCCTTATATCAGGGCCTAACAAATGAACAAGTTGTAACGAAGGTTTACACACTAATTTATGGTAGCGCTCCGACGCAGAATGCGGTCAACCAGTATCTTACAGCTCCTAGCCTTTCTTCTGCATTGACACAGGTAGTTGATAACTTGTTGGATTACAGTGGTTTTGATTCATCAGTCCTTGCAGAACAAGCTTTATTTGACCAAAAAGTAGATTCGATTCTGTATTCCACTACCGCGAGTATTGGTTCTTTAGCTGTGCAAGAACAAGTCGCAGCGTCTTATCTTGCCATGTTAGGACGCGATCGCTGGGTTGATTCTGCCGGGTTAAAGTATTGGAGCGCAGATCTTACCAGTGGAACAACTTATGAAAATATGATTAAAAAGCAACTGCTTACCTCTGAATATCAAAAAAGAGTTGGGCAGTTGAATGGTGATGATTTTATTGCAAAAGTATTTAAAATTGTCCATGGTGCAGCTGCTACTTCAGAACAAATAGCTGTTTTTTCAGCGTTAGGTACTAATAAATCTGTGGTTGCGGCTGCAATAATCAATGATCTTCGAAATTCAACAGCAACTGACGATACAACTGTTTCTCAACAGCATTCGTTCGAATATCTTATTGGAACAAGCTTAGACTATAAGACATCTGCGGTTCTTTCTACAACAGCTGGCGGTGGAAACGCAACGGGTACAGTCAACACTAACGCTAGCCATCAAATCAGCAACGCAGAAACTGCAGTTCTCACTAATGTCCTTCTCAACGCTAACGCAGCGACAACCGTCAATTTAAAATTTGCCGATCATCTGGCGGATCTGTCGATAGGCGGTGCTAGCGCAGCAACAATTAACCTTTCTGATAACGGGGTTAACCCAGGCGTTAATGTTACTGTGAATAACGGAAGCGTAATTTTAAACGCCAGTTCTGGTGCCGATAAGGTGCTTTTGACAACTGATGCCGTTGTTGCCTCGGCGACTGGCCAGTTTAATCTTGGTGCGGGTAATGATTCGCTGAAATGGTTAGGTAACGGTGTATCGAATGGGGCTAATACAGTCTCAACTAACATTACAGCTAATGGCGGTCTTGGTATTGATACCATCTCCGCAAACCTGCTCACCAAAAATATTGCGGTTTCGGCTCCTGGACTTACACGTACCGTTACGATAAGCACCAACGCCTCGCAGTTTACCAATTTTGAAAAAGTAGATCTTGCTGGTTACATTGGCAAAGCGACTCTTACTGGTTCTACATCTGGAGCAACTACTCCTGCGAATCATACTTTTGACTTTGGTATACTGACTGGCAACGCATCGAATGAGTCGGGACTTACTGGTACGCTAACCACCACAGTCAACCAACCTGCAACATCAACCATTGGTTCTCAGGGGTTTGTGCTTTCCGGGCTTGCTGATCAGGTGCATGTAATTAACGCAGCAGGAGGTAATTCTGCGCAGTTAGAAGTCACCGGCAATGCAACTGCTGCTAGCAGTGTTGATATTACCTTCCTGGCAAATGCTACTGACCATTTTAACGTTAATTTTACTGCAACCAGTAATAGTGATGTGAATGCGGGGGGGCTCTCATTAATAAGCAGCAGTACTGTGCTTGGCGGTAACGTGGCGTTGGGTACTGTGAATATTGGCTCCGGTGGTACCGGTAGTTTTGACAATATCCTGTCTCTGACGGGGTCAAATGCCCAAGTTCAGAATATCAATGTTACCGGGGATCATACCCTGAATCTGACGGTAGGTTCTGGATATAGCAACATCCATAATATTGACGCCTCAGCTAATACTGGCGGGCTCGATCTTAACGCTAATGTCGGTGGTACTGGTGACGGCATCATTACCCAACTATTGAAGATCCTTCCTCTTAGTGCCGCAACAGTCCCAATTGTCAATACCTTGTTAGGCCTGTTGGGCCTGAATAGTGGCTACCATATGGATGTTGAAGGAACATCGGCTAACGATAGTTTTAATGTGCTGGGTAATACTCTGGTGTCGGGTGGAAGCGGTGAGAACTTGTATCAGCTGAAATCCAGTACGGTCAACTCGGGCGTCACTATTTCCGACTTCAGCAGTACAAAAGACACCATCTTTGATGCTACGTCAGGTCTGACTATCAGCGACAATACTGCGGGAACAGCCATTTCTGATTATGGTACTCGCACGACCGATGTTGTTGATGCGTTATTGGGGACGCTGGTTGGTGGGATCACTGGTGGCGTTGTTGCTTTGCTGGGGCAGATTCTTGGTATCGGCGGTAATGGCTCACTGACGAATAAAGTCGGACTTGCTTCGGTAGTTTGGTCTGGCCAGTCTGATACTGCCAGTTCCTACTTGATCATTGATAATAACAATAACCATAACCTCGACTCCTCAGATACCGTTGTTTATCTGTCTGGTCAAAACCATCAGCAGCTAGTTGATACATTGCATTACGCATGATAATGATGGTTTTTTGGTCAATCATTTAGCATGCAATTATATTAAAAGCGGAAAGGGTAACCTTTCCGCTTTTATGTGATGAAGATCTAATTATTCGGCCTTAATTTACCATGTTTATTATATGCCTTTAAACATTCGATTTCACATTGTTCAAATAATTTTTTTATGAGCTTGCTGTTATCCACTTTTGTTATCTATAGTTAAAAAAAAGTATCTGCCGCCGTAAAGTTGTATGGGCAAGAGAATTCTCTCATGCCTGGTCGGGTGTTAGCGGCTCAAGGTACGTATAGAGTAAGGATAAAAAGTGGAACATTTTATACCGCGAAATGAAATCGCAGATGTAATACGTACCCGCAGTAAAATATTCTGGACGGTCGGCGTTTTTACCGCGTTTATCAACATATTGATGTTGGTGCCCTCAATTTACATGCTCCAGGTTTATGACCGAGTGCTTCCTTCTGGCAATGAAATCACGCTCTTAATGCTGACGCTGATCATGCTAGGCATGTTTGGGATGATGGCCCTATTAGAATATGCACGTAGTATGGTGGTTATACGCATCGGCGCTCAGTTGGATATGCGCTTAAATTCGCGTGTATACACCGCAGCTTATGAAGATAATCTTAAGAATAAATCAGCCGATGCCGGGAATATGTTAAATGACTTGACCAATATGCGGCAGTTTATGACCGGAAGCGCTCTTTTCGCTTTTTTCGATGCTCCATGGTTCCCGATATATCTACTGGTAATTTTCCTTTTCAATCCCTGGCTTGGCCTGTTTGCGTTAATTGGTTCGTTGATGTTGGTAGGGTTAGCTATTGTCAACGAAATGGTGTCGAAAAAACCTTTGGCTGAAGCCAGCAGGCTGGCTTTGCAATCGGGTAGTCTGGCGAGTACAAATTTGCGTAATGCCGAGGTGATTGAAGCCCTGGGCATGCTACCTAACATAAAGTCCCGTTGGTATAATTTACATCAGAGATTTCTGAATAGTCAGCGTACTGCCAGTGAAAGCGCAACCCGAGTCGCTTCGGTGACAAAATTTGTGCGGCTTTCATTGCAATCACTTGTTTTGGGATTAGGGGGGTGGTTGGCAATCGATGGCCATATCACGCCAGGTATGATGATTGCTGGTTCCATTCTTATGGGCAGAACCCTTGCACCGATTGAGCAGGTGATTAACGTCTGGAAAAGCTGGAGTTCAGCCAAGCTTTCCTATCAGCGCCTGGTTAAATTACTTGAGCAAAACCCACCTCGCGGCACCAACATGTCTTTACCAGCGCCGAAAGGGGAGTTATCCGTCGAGAATGTCTCCGCTACCCCCCCGGGGTCCCAGGGTGAAGCTGTGTTGCATAATGTTTCGTTTGCAATCCAGCCTGGAGATGTCCTTGGCGTTATTGGTCCGAGTGCCTCGGGGAAATCGACGCTTGCACGTCTAATGGTGGGAATTTGGCCAGTAGATGAAGGAATTGTTCGCCTGGATAGCGCTGATATCTATCAGTGGAACAAAGATGAGCTAGGCCCCTACATCGGATATTTACCGCAGGATATTGAATTATTTGCAGGAACAATTGCTGAAAATATTGCGCGCTTCAGTGACATTGACGCTGAAAAAGTGATTGATGCAGCCCGACTGGCTGGCGTACATGAACTGATTTTACATTTTCCACATGGGTACGACACGGTCATTGGAAATAGCGGTGCTGGATTGTCAGGTGGACAAAAGCAGCGTATCGGCCTTGCACGTGCTTTGTACGGCGATCCATCTTTGATTGTACTCGATGAACCCAACTCGAACCTCGATGATGCCGGCGAGTCAGCGCTGAATCAGGCTGTGTCTTTTCTCAGACAACGTAATAAAACGGTTGTTTTAATTACCCATCGCACTAATTTGCTGGCTATGACCACAAAGTTATTGCTGCTGGTTAATGGCAAGGTTAGTGCTTTTGGTCCAACTAATCAGGTATTGCAGGCTCTTACCAATGCTCAAAAATCACAGACAGCGCAACAACAGGCAGCGCATGCGGTGAACAGCGATATGCATCAAGGCAATATTCCAAAATCACAAATTAACTAAAACGTGAACTTGCCGGCGGATATATCCGCCATAAGCAATCGAAGGAGTTGGTATGTCTGTACAGATCAATATGCCACAGGGAAATAATATCGAACAATCACCGACGGATGAACGCAGGTTTACCCGTCTGGGATGGTTGGTGATCGGTATTGGATTAGCGGGGTTTTTTCTGTGGGCGAGCCTGGCACCATTGGATAAGGGCGTTGCATCCCCTGGCTCAGTTACGGTCTCCGGCAACCGTAAAACAATACAGTCTCCGGCGGGAGGAATTGTCAGAAATATAGCTGTAAAAGAGGGCGATAAAGTTAAGGCCGGTGAGGTTTTAGTACAGATGAGTCAGGTTCAGGCCCAGGCTCAGGTCGATTCCTTACAGGACCAATATTACACCACGCTGGCAACGGCTGGCCGGTTGTTAGCGGAAAGGGATAACCTAAGTAAGATTCGCTTTTCCCCTGTTTTTGACACGCTCAAAGATAGTCCTCGTGTTGCGGAAATCATTGCCTTGCAAGTTCAGCTTTTTTCTTCCCGGCAGCAAGCGCTGCGAAGTGAAGTTGATGGTTTCAGGCAGTCCAATGATGGTATTCGTTTTCAGTTAAAAGGATTGCAAGATTCTCGCATTAACAAACAAATTCAGTTGAGTAGCATCCGTGAACAAATGAGTAGCATGAAGCAACTGGCTTCGGAAGGATATTTACCGAGGAACCGTTACCTGGAAGCACAACGGCAGTTCGCAGAAATTAATAGCAGTATTGATGAAACAATAGGACGAATCGGTCAACTTCAGAAGCAGCTGCTTGAATCACAGCAGCGAATTGAACAACGGTATGCCGATTATCAACGTGAAGTCAGAACACAACTCGCACAAACTCAGATGGATGCCAATGATTTCAAGAATAAGCTGGATATGGCGACATATGATCTTGGTAACACGTCCATCGTTTCTCCTGTAGATGGCACGGTCGTAGGGCTAAATATTTTTACCCAAGGCGGTGTAGTGGGGGCCGGAGAGCATCTGATGGATATCGTCCCAAGCGAAGCATCACTGATCGTCGACTCTCGTCTCAAAGTTGAGATGATTGATAAAGTCTATAACGGTCTACCTGTTGAGTTGATGTTCACTGCGTTTAATCAGAATAAAACGCCAAAAATACCTGGAACGGTGACGCTGGTATCAGCCGACCGTTTGGTTGATAAGGGGACCGGGGAACCCTTCTACCAGATGCAGGTGACGGTCACGCCCGAAGGGATCAAAATGCTGCAAGGCGCTGATATTAAGCCTGGCATGCCAGTCGAAGTATTCGTTAAAACAGGGTCACGTTCACTGCTGAGCTATTTGTTCAAGCCAATTTTAGATCGCGCTCGTACATCATTGACTGAGGAATAATTTTGATTCAGGTTAAACGGCAGATTTATGGTCTGACCATAAGTGCATTGACACTTATGATTTCTGCACCTGTTTATTCGTTAGGGATTTTGGATGCATATTCTTTGGCACTTGAAAAAGATCCAACATTCCAGGCAGCAATTAAAGAAAAAGAGGCAGGGAATGAAACAGAGAACATTGGCCGGGCAGGGCTTTTGCCAAAAGTTTCACTGAATTATCAAAATGCCCCGCGTAACTGGCAAACGCAGCAATATCAGACGAGCGATTTTTTTGGCAATGTCAGTGATGTGACAAAACGGCAGCAATACCGTAGCTATGCGGGATCGGTAACATTGACCCAGTCCATTTTTGACTATGAAGCATATGCAAAATATAAGTCTGGTGTTGCGCAATCACTGATGGCGGATGAAAAATACCGTGGTAAATACCTGGATTTGGCAGTGAGAGTGATAACGGCCTATGTGGGAGTCGCATACGCTAAGGACCAAATCGCATTGGCTGAAGCTCAAAAGGAGGCTTATAAAGAGCAACTAGCGTTAAATGACCGCTTGGTCAGCGCCGGAGAGGGGACTATCACCGATGTTGCTGAAACTCAAGCTCGCTATAGTCTGGCTGAAGCCCAGCTTATTGAAGCCCGGGATGCGTTGGATTCTGCCCAACGTGACCTTGAAGTGATCATCGGCATCCCTCTGGAGCAGCTTGACGAGCTGCAGACTCTGCGTGCCGGAAAGTTCCAGGTCAGGCCATTACAACCGGCCAGATTTGAAGACTGGCAGCAGATTGCCATGGAGCGAAATCCGTTATTAATGTCATCCCGGCATGGCGTTGATGCCGCCAAATATGAGGTGGAGAGGAACCGGGCGGGTTTTATGCCGCAGGTTCAACTTTATGCCTCGCATTCAGAGAATGATTCCAGCAGTGATAACACGGTTAATCAGAAATACCGAACGGATAGCATTGGGGTGCAGGTCAGTATGCCGATCTATTCTGGCGGAGGTGTAGCAGCATCAACCCGCCAGGCAGCGGCTCGTTATGGTCAGGCAAAGTACGAGCTTGATGCACAAGTTGGTAATGTTATTAATGATTTACGAAAGCAATTTAATCTATGCATTAGTAGCCAGGCAAAGCTTCTTGCCTATGATTTTGCAGTTAAGTCAGCCACCACACAGGTGGAGGCAACGCGTAAGAGTGTGCTGGCGGGCCAGCGCGTTAACGTTGATGTTTTGAATGCCGAACAACAACTTTATGGTGCGCAACGGGATCTTGCAGAGGCGAAATATACCTACATCAAAGCATGGATATCACTGCTCAGCGATTCAGGAACCTTGAATGAAAAAGATCTCAGTCGGGTAGCTGGGTACTTTTCTACTAAACGATAAGCTATGTTTGAATTGAGAGTGGGAAGCATCTCGTTGATTAATGGGCTTACTGGGCCTCTGCACTAAGCTGTACAATAATCCAGACAAATATCAGACCAGTATTTGGTCCAGCAGAGGTGTTTTCATTATAAATGTGACGTGGTTTATATTACCGAATTGAGCTACTTGTCTTAGATACAGTGGTCGGATATGTTAAATCACACCTTGTAAAGAGCTGCCGTCACTGAGATGTAGATGCCGGAGATAAGCGCCGGAAGGGTAAAGAAGCCTGCAATGCGGGCTTTTTTTGTTTTTGTACCAACTTCCCGACTGCGCGGCATGCATGGCGTTGTCTGAATTGAGTTTTAATCAACCGCATTAAAAAAGGCAAAAAAAACCGCAATCTGGAATTGCGGTTCGGTAAGACAGATGTGACAACTCAGACGTTGTAATACCCTTTGTACCACTCCACGAAGTTCTTCACTCCGTGCTTAACCGAAGTCTGCGGTTTGAAGCCCACAAGGTCATACAACGGCCTGGTGTCCGCACTGGTTTCCAGGACATCGCCGGGCTGCATTGGCATCATATTCTTCTCGGCCTCCATTCCCATCGCTTCTTCCAGGGCGGTGATGTATTCCATCAACTCGACCGGTGAGCTGTTACCGATGTTGTAAACGCGGTAAGGGGCTGAGCTGGTCGCTGGCGATCCATTCTCTACCGTCCACTCTGCATCTGGCTGTGGGATAACATCCTGTACTCGAATGATCGCTTCCACGATGTCATCGATATAGGTGAAGTCGCGCTTCATCTTGCCGTAGTTATAAACGTCAATGCTCTTACCTTCCAGCATGGCTTTCGTAAACTTAAACAGCGCCATGTCCGGACGTCCCCATGGACCATACACGGTGAAAAAGCGTAATCCGGTGGTGGGAATGCCATACAGATGAGAATAGGTATGCGCCATCAGCTCGTTGGCTTTTTTCGTCGCGGCATACAGCGATACCGGGTGATCGACCGAATCGTCGGTGGAGAAAGGCATTTTGCGGTTCAGTCCATACACTGAACTGGAAGAGGCATACAGCAAATGCTGTACTTTATTGTGGCGGCAGCCTTCCAGAATGTTCAGATAACCGATCAGGTTAGCATCAGCATAGGCGTGAGGATTTTCCAGCGAGTAACGAACACCGGCCTGTGCCGCCAGATGGATCACACGTTCAAACTTCTCAGTGGCGAAAATTTGCGCCATTTCTTCACGATCGGCAAGCTCGGTTCTATAGAAAGTGAACAGGGGAGACTGCAGTAGATCCAGACGAGACTGCTTAAGACTGACATCGTAGTAGTCATTCATGTTGTCGATGCCAACAACCTCGTGACCTGCCTCCAGAAGGCGCTTGCTTACATGAAAGCCGATAAATCCTGCGGCTCCAGTGACTAAAAACTTCATATTTATCCTCCGGGTTGCTTGTTCCCCGCTATATATATTTGCTGATTTTACACTGGCTTGCCTCAGGGGTCATCTGCTTTACCGTTGCAGGGTATGAGTAGATGAAATAACGTAGCGCTAGCCATTCCTGCTCGTGCCGTGATCGATTTTCAATGTATAGTTACCGTATTGCAAATGGTAATTATTATCACGCGGTGAATATGTTAGCCTATTAATAATACCTATTGTTGTTTTATGTCGGCTATCTTGCCGCTCATGTTTTCGGCAAATCCAGGGTGCGGATATCGCTGCTTAATATTGTGTCTATTTATAAATTTTTCGAATCATTCCCGGAGATCACTCGCAAATTACTATGTAAAAAGAGGGGGGGGTAAAGCTTTCACCTTATATATCAATTGGTTGTAATTGTTTTTTCTTTGTGTAATTATGATGTGTCAATAATGTTTATTTCTATCCTGAATGGATTCACTATGCTTTTTCATTTTTATTCTCTCAGACCAGAGCTATAATGCGCCTGTCATTTGTACATCATACAGATTCATTATTGCTAAAACTCACTTTCAGCTGCGGCCGTTGGTTGGCTGAGCAGAATTTGTGTCGGCCGGATTCGTGTACAGAAGAAAGGTGCAGCGGGTTGGCGGGAGTACAGGTTATTCCACCTGGTTTAGTTCTGCGGAAGTTTGAGTAAACCCTCAGCAACAGGTTACCAGCGTTTGCTGAATGGTTTTAAGCGTAGACTGGAATGTAGTGATTACAAGCTGTCGGCAGCGAGATGAATTGAGAAAGTCCTGATGGAAAGGAAGATGCAAAATGGAGAGAGTAGTCGTTTCTTAAGTCACAGTATGTGCAGAGTGAACGTTTGAAAACAGAGCTATATCCGTTGATATACCTCTGTTTTTAGCTTTTTTGCGCAAAGCTGACTAGTCTGCAAGTGGTGACTTAAGCTTTGTATTCACAGCAAGCAAGCGTCAGGTCCACGTTTCACTGTCTGGTTGACGTTGAGACCGGTGCCGTGATTACAGCACAGCAGCGTTACGCGCTTTGGTTGCGATAGCCAATGGCGGTAGCGTGTCTTAAATTTTTAAAATGTGCCTGAATGGCACTTAACTTATTGAAAACGAGAGAGAGTATGAAGATCCTTGTCACCGGTGGCGCTGGGTTTATTGGTTCTGCCGTTGTTCGTCATATCATTGAGAATACTCAGAATGACGTGCGCGTTATGGACTGCCTGACTTACGCAGGTAATCTCGAGTCTCTGGCTTCTGTAGCCGACAACAGCCGTTATTCTTTCTCGCGTACGGATATCACCGACGCCCAGGGCGTGGCTCAGCAGTTCAGTGAGTTTCAGCCTGATATCGTGATGCACCTGGCTGCCGAAAGCCATGTTGACCGCTCTATTGACGGCCCGGCCGCCTTTATCCAGACCAACCTGATTGGCACCTTTACATTGCTGGAAGCGGCCCGTCACTACTGGTCCTCCCTCGATGAGACAGCAAAGCAGGCCTTCCGCTTCCACCATATCTCCACGGATGAAGTCTACGGCGACCTCGATGGCACCGACGATCTGTTTACTGAAGAGACGCCGTACGCGCCAAGCAGCCCGTACTCAGCCTCTAAAGCCGGTAGCGACCATCTGGTTCGCGCCTGGAACCGCACCTACGGCATGCCGGTCGTGGTGACCAACTGCTCCAACAACTATGGCCCGTACCACTTCCCGGAAAAACTGATCCCGCTGACCATTCTTAACGCCCTGGCGGGTAAACCGCTGCCGGTGTATGGCAACGGCGAGCAGATCCGTGACTGGCTCTACGTCGAAGACCATGCCCGGGCGCTGTATAAAGTAGCGACTGAAGGCCAGAACGGTGAAACCTACAATATTGGCGGCCATAACGAGCGTAAAAATATCGATGTGGTCCGCACGATTTGCAGCATCCTGGACAAGGTGGTGGAGCAGAAGCCGGGCAATATCAGCCACTTTGCGGACCTGATCACCTTTGTGAAAGATCGTCCGGGTCACGATCTGCGCTATGCGATCGACGCAGCAAAAATTGAACGTGACCTTGGCTGGGTGCCGCAGGAGACCTTTGAAAGTGGGATCGAGAAAACCGTTCACTGGTATCTGAACAACACCACCTGGTGGCAGCGCGTGCTGGACGGCTCGTATGCCGGTGAACGTCTTGGCCTGAATAACTGAATAAGGATATAAACCCATGAAAGGTATTGTTCTGGCCGGCGGCTCCGGCACCCGTTTATATCCCATCACTCAGGGCGTGTCTAAGCAGCTGCTGCCGATTTACGACAAGCCGATGATCTATTATCCAGTATCCGTTCTGATGCTGGCCGGGATCCGCGATATTCTGATCATTACCACCCCGGAAGATATGCCGGCATTCCAGCGTCTGCTGGGCGACGGTTCACAGTTCGGGGTGAACTTCAGTTACGCCATTCAGCCGTCCCCGGACGGACTGGCGCAGGCCTTTATCATCGGTGAAGAGTTCATCGGTAACGACGCCTGTGCGCTGGTGCTGGGCGACAACATCTATTTCGGTCAGAGTTTTGGCCGGAAACTGGACGCGGCGGCCAGCAAAACGTCTGGTGCCACCGTGTTTGGCTATCAGGTACTCGACCCGGAACGTTTCGGCGTGGTGGAGTTCGATGAAAACTTCCGTGCCTTGTCGATTGAAGAAAAACCGCTGAAGCCGAAATCTGACTGGGCGGTTACCGGCCTGTATTTCTACGACAACGACGTGGTGGAGATGGCGAAAGCCGTCAAACCGTCTGCGCGCGGCGAGCTGGAAATTACCACCCTGAACCAGATGTATCTGGAGCGCGGCGATCTGCAGGTGGAATTGCTGGGACGTGGTTTTGCCTGGCTGGACACTGGGACACATGACAGCCTGATTGAGGCCTCACAGTTCATTCATACCATTGAGAAACGTCAGGGGATGAAGGTTGCCTGTCTGGAAGAGATCGCCTTTAGAAATAAATGGTTGTCTGCTGAAGGGGTTGCGGCGCAGGCCGAAAAGCTAAAGAAAACTGAATACGGCGCCTATCTGCAACGTCTGCTCAGCGAACGTTAATCACCTACCGACGGTAAACAAGGTATTGAATCATGAAAATTTTACTGATTGGTAAGAATGGTCAGGTCGGCTGGGAACTTCAGCGTTCGTTGTCTACGCTGGGAGAGGTGGTGGCGGTTGACTACTTCGATACGGAGCTGTGCGGTGACCTGACAAATCTTGAAGGTATTGCTCAGACCGTCCGCCAGGTGAAACCGGATGTGATTGTGAATGCAGCGGCGCACACCGCTGTTGATAAAGCGGAAAGCGAGCGCGAGCTGTCTGACCTGCTGAATGACCGGGGCGTGGCGGTGCTGGCAGAAGAGTCAGCGAAGCTGGGTGCGCTGATGGTGCATTACTCCACCGACTACGTGTTCGACGGGGAGGGGAGTCACTATCGTCAGGAAGATGAGGCCACCGGGCCGCTGAATGTCTACGGTGAAACCAAACGTGCTGGTGAACTGGCGCTGCAGCAGGGTAACCCGCGTCATCTGATTTTCCGCACCAGCTGGGTGTACGCCACCCGCGGGGCGAATTTTGCCAAAACCATGCTGCGACTGGCGGGTGAGAAGGAGACGCTGTCGATCATCGACGATCAACACGGCGCACCGACCGGCGCAGAGCTGCTGGCAGACTGTACCGCCATCGCTATTCGCGAAGAACAGCGTAACAGGGCGGTGGCAGGTATTTACCACCTGGTGGCCAGCGGAGAAACCAGCTGGTATGACTACGCGCGCTTTGTATTTGATGTCGCCCGTACGCATGGCACAGCACTGGCGGTGAAAGAAGTCAACGGTATCCCGACCACGGCCTACCCGACGCCGGCGAAACGTCCGCTGAACTCGCGTCTGTCGAATGAAAAGTTCCAGCGGGTGTTTGGTGTGACGTTGCCGGACTGGCGCCAGGGTGTGGAACGGGTTGTGGTTGAAGTTTCAGGTAAATAGGTGAGCAACTAATATGAATATTATTAAAACAGACATTCCTGAGGTCCTGATTTTTGAACCTCGCGTGTTCGGTGACGCGCGCGGCTTTTTCTTTGAAAGCTTCAGCAGCAAGGTGTTTGATGAGGCAGTGGGTCGTCATGTTGAGTTTGTACAGGACAACCATTCGCAGTCGCAGAAAGGTGTGCTGCGCGGCCTGCACTATCAGCTGGCCCCGCATGCTCAGGGCAAACTGGTACGCTGCACCGAAGGTGAAGTGTTCGATGTGGCAGTGGACGTACGTCGTTCATCCCCGACCTTTGGTCAGTGGGTTGGTGTGGTGCTAAGCGCAGAGAACAAGCGTCAGCTGTGGATCCCGGAAGGGTTCGCGCATGGCTTTATGGCCCTGAGCGAGACGGTGCAGTTTGTCTATAAAGCGACCAACTACTATGCACCACAGTCTGAGCGCAGTATTCTCTGGAATGACCCGGATATTGGCATCAAATGGCCTGACATTGAAGATATTCAGCTTTCTGCAAAAGATCTGAATGGATTATTATTGAGTGATGCTGAAGTATATAATTAATTCATGAATATAAACGATAAAATTGCGGTCCTGCTCTGCACCTACAATGGTGAGAAGTATTTAAAGGAGCAGATTGAATCGATAATTAATCAGACCTATAAAAATTGGGTTATTTATGTTTCAGATGATGGTTCCACGGATGGAACCATCGCTATTCTAGAGGAGTACCAGCGTCAGTTAGGAGAAGGCCGTCTACACATTACACATGGTCCTCGTAAAGGATTTGCCTGGAATTTTATCTCCTCTTTACAAAATAACGGCTCTGACTGTAACTATTTTGCTTTTTGCGACCAGGATGATATTTGGTATGACGATAAGCTTGAGCGTGGAGTCCGTTATCTTGCCAGTTTTAGTGAGTTAAATAAGCCAGCGGTATACTGTGGCCGTACACAACTGATAGATGGTGACGGCCATCCTATTGGCTTTTCTCCATTATTCGAATATACCCCCTCTTTTTGTAATGCCCTAGTGCAGAGCATCGCTGGTGGGAATACTATGATTCTGAATCATCAGGCACGGGAGTTGGTCTCCCAAACTCCGTGTTATGATGAAATTATCTCGCATGACTGGTGGATCTATATTCTTGTTTCTGGTTGCAATGGTCATATGTATTATGACCCGCATCCTGCTATTCTTTATCGCCAACATGGCCAAAATATCATTGGCTCTAATATTTCAATGGCGGCAAGGATTTTGCGCATCAGAAAGTTGATGGATGGTAAATTCAAAAACTGGAATCAAAAGAATATTGATCTGCTGATGAGCCTTAATGAATACTTAACTCCTGAAAGTAAAGTTAAGTTAGAAAATTTCATTAGATTACGAAGCGCATGCCTGGTCGATCGATTGCGTGTTTTTTGTACATTAAAACCCTATCGACAAACTACTCTAGGTAATATTGCTTTGTTTATGGCAGTCCTTTTAAAGAAGTTATAACGACGGCCACTTCTTTTCCCAGTACAGCATTAAATCAGCAAGAGGATACCAGTGAGTCATCTATCCTTAAAAAATACAGCATTATATAAAATGCTTGCCTCAATATGGCGTAATAAGAACCTTATATATCAAATGACCCGCCGAGATATTAGCGGGCGATATAAAGGTTCAGTGATGGGACTGTTTTGGTCATTCATTAACCCAATATTCATGCTTGCAGTATATACCATTGTTTTTTCAGTTGTTTTTAAAGCGAAATGGGGTGCTGGAGCCGTTAATGAACCAAAAACCCAGTTTGCAGTTATTCTTTTTGTGGGGATGATTACCCACGGATTCTTTGCTGAAACGCTGATGCGAGCCCCGGGCCTCATCATCCAGCATGCAAACTATGTTAAGAAAGTTGTGTTTCCTCTTGAAATTTTACCTGTTGTGACATTACTTTCAGTACTTTTCCATAGTTTTATTAGTTTCTGTGTGTTACTTATCGCGTTTATAACATTTAATGGTTTTCTTCATTGGACCATAATATTTGCACCTTTAGTGTTCTTGCCTCTGATTATTCTGACATTGGGGCTGGCCTGGTTGCTATCATCACTTGGCGTTTATATCAGAGACATCGGCCAATCAATCGGTATTATTATGACAGTGGTCATGTTTCTCTCGCCAGTTTTTTACCCATTATCAGCGCTTCCTAAATCATTCCAGCATATTGTTTTGCTGAACCCTCTTACCTTCATCATTGAGCAAGCGCGAACTGTCATTATTTGGGGCGGGCTTCCTAATTTTGCTGGCCTGGCGGTATACACCCTCATTTCAGTTATCATAATGGTGCTGAGCTATATCTGGTTCCAGAAAACGCGGAAGGGTTTTGCTGATGTCATCTAATGATTATGCAATTGAAGTGGATAATATTAGTAAATGCTATCAAGTATATGATAATCCACTTCGACGTTTAAAAGATTTTATTGTACCTAAAATTGATCAGCGACTTGGTCGCGTGGCGCGTGTTTACCATGATGAATTCTGGGCACTCCAGGATATCTCCTTCAAATTGCCACGTGGTCAGACTATTGGCATTGTTGGGAAAAATGGGTCAGGAAAATCAACACTACTGCAAATCCTTGCCGGAACGTTGACGCCAACGTCTGGTGAAGTCAGGGTTAATGGACGGGTTGCTGCATTACTGGAGTTGGGTGCTGGTTTCAATAATGATTTTAGTGGCCGTGAAAACGTCTATCTTAATGCTTCGTTGCTTGGTCTGACGAAGGCTGAGGTCGATAATCGACTGGATGACATTCTGGCTTTCGCGGATATTGGGCACTTTATTGACTCCCCGGTTCGCTCTTACTCGAGCGGGATGCTGGTAAGGCTGGCATTTGCAGTTCAGGCTCAGATTAACCCCGAAATATTAATTGTTGATGAAGCTTTGGCTGTTGGTGATGCAAAATTCCAGGCGAAATGCTTTGCTCGCCTGAAACAGTTAAAGGCCAATGGAACCTCTATACTGTTTGTGTCACATGCGACGGAACAGATTGTGACTCATTGTGATAGTGCAATATTGCTCAACGATGGCGAGTTAATGCTGCAGGATTCCCCAAGGGTTGTGGTGAATCACTACCTTGATCTGCTCTTTGGAAAGTCACCAAAAGAGAATGCGGAAAAAGCGTCACTTTCTGATTCCATTGACCAAGCAGCGAAAGGCGAACAAGAGCGTCTTGATCGTGAAATGGCCTCTGAGCAGCAGTCTCAGTCTGAGAATACAACGCCCGCCTGGCAATATGGCGATGCTGGTTTTGAGCAACGAGCAAATTATAACAGTGCTGAGTATCGTTGGGGTGATCGTGCCGCTGAGATTGTTGACTATCATTTCGTTCAAAATGCTGAAGAGTACCCGACGATTTGCCGAAATGGTCAGCTTCTCCAGTTTAAATTTAGAATCAAATTCAACCAACTGATTATCAGGCCGATCTTTGGCTTTGCAATAAAAACCAAAGAAGGCGTGACTATTTATAATACCAATACTGAATATCAAGATATTCAATTTGTCGATGATAACACATCAAAGGATGAGTATATTATTGCCATCGAATTCCCAGGAATACTGAGTCAAGGGGACTACTTTATTTCTGTAGGTATTGCAAGTAGCGATATTGAAGGCAACATCATACCTCATGACCGTCGTTATGATTCAATTCATTTAGCCGTAGAACCCACGCCAGGATTTATTGGCCTGGTTGATCTTGGCGTTAAAATGAAGTGTTCATCAATTTAGTTCGGTTATTAAATAATTCAGCAAGCATAATCGGGATGAGAAAATACACCGTCCGATTTAAATTTTGCATAGGTTGAGTATATGTTTCATCTTGAAAAAAATGGTTATAAATTTCTGGCACAACATGGAATCTGGTCCCGAGTCGATTATCAGGATATTTCATACAGTGATGGCGATTACGAAGAACAACGATTAGCCAGGATCATCGCATCTGCGAAAGATATATCCATATTTTCCTCTGAACTACGTAATCAATGTGTTGACTGGCAGACGCTTTATCATCTGAGTTCCCAGCGCGGCAATATTTTACGCCCATTCCAGGATAAGCTGAAAGGTAAAGTACTGGAGATCGGCGCCGGGTGTGGCGCAATTACCCGTTTTCTTGGTGAAAATGGTGGGCAAATTCTTGCGCTTGAAGGCAGCCAGCGCCGTGCTGCAATTGCGTCCAGCCGTACCCGCGATCTGGATAATATTACGGTCCTCGCCGAACGTTTTGATGATTTTCAAACCGATGAAAAATTCGACGCGATCACCCTGATTGGTGTGCTTGAATATGCCAGCATGTTCAGCTCAGCTGAGCATGCCGCAAATGCCATGCTTGAGAAAATCAGAGGTTTTTTAAAACCTGATGGTTTTCTTTTTATTGCTATTGAGAATCAGCTTGGTCTCAAATACTTTGCCGGTGCGCCGGAAGATCATCTGGCAAAACCTATGTACGGTGTTGAAGGGCGATATAAGTCGGGCGAGCCAGAGACTTATGGCAAAGTTGCCATCGAGCAACTGCTGAAAGGAAGTGGCTATCATGCCGTCGAGTTTATGGCGCCTTTCCCAGATTATAAAATGCCGACCTCGATCATCACTGAACGTGGATGCAAAGTTAGTGAGTTTGATGCTGGCGCCTTTGCCTGGCAAACCGTCGCCGCCGACCCGCAACTGCCGGCTATGCTGAACTTTTCATTGACCGACGCCTGGCCGGTTATCTTTAAAAATAACCTTGGCATGGACCTGGCCAACTCGTTTCTGATTGCTGCAACCGTTGCTGATTATCCGGCAACTGATGCCAATATCTTAGCGTATCACTACAGTACACAGCGAAAACCTGCATATGTTAAAGAGACGATTTTCTCTTCAGACAATGCTGTCGTAAATATTCATTATGAAAAACTTGCTGGGTCGACAGAAACCGAGCAGGGCAACTATACCTGTAGAATAGTCGATAAACCTGTCTATCATAATGGTCTTCCGTTCAGTTTTAAATTTGTGACATTGTTCACCTCACCTGAATGGCGTATAGCGCAGGTTGTTACTTTGCTGCGTGAATACCTCGCGCATTTGCAGTTATTGCTTGCTAGTAAAGGATATTCAACTGATCTCCATCAGACCATTCCTGGCGAGTTTATTGATGCGTTACCGCAGAATATCATCATAGATAACAGTGGCCAGCCTCATCTATTTGATTGCGAATGGGCGGCACCTCAGCCAATTGAGACAGCGTATCTTTTATTCAGATCGCTCAATATCCTCTTACGCCAAAGTGCCCGGGTAATGCTACCGGCTGAAAACCCTGAAATAACCCGCCAGGAGTTTATTCTTCAGGTTATTAGGGAATGCGGTTTCACGCTTAATGAATCAGAACTGAATACCTTTAATGAGCAAGAAATTATTTTCCAGCAGCAGGTTACAGGCTTAAGTCAGTCTTATCTTGACGTCTGGAACCCTGATGCACCGTTGAGTAGCGGAGCGTCCTCACTCACCTCTGAAGCGCGTCTTTATTACCGCAATGGTGAGCAGGAATTTACCCAGTTGCAAAGCTCGTCGTTTAATCTCAAATTCGGTCAGACGGTCTCACATTCACTAGATGTACCGGTTAACCCAAATGAAAAGAACTATCTGAGACTGGATCCTTCGGAAACCAGCGGTTGGATATTGATTGAAAACCTGCAGGTGAAAGATCGCGAGGGTCGTGTCCAGTGGTCCCTGAATGATGGAACTGCCAGCTATGTGGATCTCTGTGAGGTATGCGCGTTAGAGCACGGTGTGCTGTATTATTCCAACTCTAACGATCCGCAAATTTTGATACCAGAAGTGTTTATTGGTCAGCAGATAACGGTTGACGTTAGTCTCGAGATGGCTGCCCCTGATGTTGTTGCCAAAGCCCTGGCGGAAAGAATCCGCAGTCATGCACTTACCGAAAGTGAGCTGAGCCAGTTGCAGCAGGCTCAGCAAAAATTAACGGCAGAGTTGCTAGAGTTAAAAGCAAAAGTTGATTCACAGAACACGCAGATGGCCAACTATGTTGGGCATATTCAGGTTTTGAATAGCATCATCAATGATTTCAGAGAGTCCACTAGTTGGAAAGTCTCAAAACCTCTCCGTATTGCGGGTGGGGTAAATCTCAAGCTGAAAAAAGCGAATCGGCTGATTACGGGACTGATTCAGAAGCATGGGATAAAGGCTGTTGCTCAAAAAGGCATTTATTATGTTCGCCAGGAAGGATTTTCTGGTGTTATTGCTCGTCTGAAGCAGCAGCGTAGCATTAGTGTTTTACAAGAAAATCTGAATTTGAATACTGTACCTGCGGCTTCAATTTCATACGACAACAAAACAGGCTATCACCTGAAACCAGGGCGTTCAGGATACTGCTACGTTGAACCAGCACGGCCTGTTGATCTGGCTGAACGCATTGCAGCTATTGCAAGCAAACCGTTCTTCTCCATTGTGATACCTGTTTATAATACCCCTTTGGATCTGCTTGATGGGTTGCTGAAATCAATCACATCGCAATGGTACCCGCATTGGGAGTTAATTCTTGCTGATGATTGCAGTCCGGATCCGCAACTTCAGAAAGCGCTGAAAAATATCTCACATCCCCAGATTAGAATTATCCATGCGGAATCTAATTTGCGTATTTCAGGTGCGACTAACCTTGGTATTAAGGCGGCAAAAGGCGATTTCATTGTATTTGCTGACCACGACGACGAACTCACCGTCGATTGTCTGTATGAAATGGCGCTGTGCATCGAGCAGCAGCAACCAGATTTCATTTACAGTGATGAGGACAAGTTGACCGAAGCGGGCGACTATACTCAGCCGCATTTCAAACCAGACTGGTCACCTGATACCATGATGAGTACGATGTTTACTTGTCATGCGTCCTGTGTTCGCCGCAGCCTGTTGGAAAAAACCGGTCTGCTACGGTCAGAATTTGATGGCTGCCAGGACTGGGACTTTGTCTTACGAGTTGCTGAGCATACTGATCGCATTAGCCATATTGATAAAATCCTCTATCACTGGCGAATCATTCCGGCTTCAGTGGCATCAGACATTGCTGCAAAGCCTTATGTTCTCGAAGCGTCGCGACAAGTGCGTGTTGATGCGTTAAAACGCCGTGGGTTACAAGGGACCGTCGAGCCTGTGACGGAGGTCCCAGGGTATTTCCGTGTCAATTATCATCTGACGGGTACCCCGCTGATTTCTATCATTATTCCTACCCGTGATAATGCGGAAGTTCTACGTCGTTGTATTGATTCCATTATCGAGAAGACGAAATATGAGCATTATGAAGTTATCATCGTAGATAACGGTTCAGTGGCGGAAACCACACTGGCTTATTTCTCTGAGCTAACGTCTGTTCCGCGTGTGAAGGTGATACATCACGATATCCCGTTTAACTTCTCAGAATTGAACAACGTAGGGGTTGCGGCATCGTCAGGCGACATTTTACTGTTCCTTAACGATGATACCGAAGTGCTGGTGGATGACTGGCTGGAGCGAATGGCGGGATATGCGCAACTGCCACATATTGGTGCTGTCGGCGCAAAACTGTTATATCCAGGCACTCAGCAAATTCAGCATGCTGGTGTGCTGAACCTGCAGTGTGGCCCGGTACATGCCTTCTTGCGCCATGATAGCAATAGCCCGGGGTACTTCATGCGTAACCTGCTGGAATATAACTGGCTGGCAGTAACCGGGGCCTGTTTGATGATCGAGCGTGAGAAATATCAGAAGAGCGGCGGGTTTGATGAATCTTTCCCTATTGCGTATAACGACGTGGATTTATGTTTTACATTGTCCAAAAATGGCTTCTATAACGTCGTGTGCCAGGCGGTAACACTTTATCACTACGAATCGATTAGCCGCGGTTTAGACCTCGTCGACCCGGTTAAACAAGAGCGTCTGTTTAGTGAGTTACGTCGTTTGTATGAGAAGCACCCTAATTTCTATCAGTATGATCCTTTCTACAACGTCAATTTAGCTCCGAATGGAATTAACTTTGATTTAACAGCTTGAGTCGCTTCTGGATTTTAGATTTGGAGTAAAAGATGGACGAACTTTCGATGGGCCAGCTTCATTGTGAGCCTGAACTGGCTAAAATGATTGATGCGGCTGAGGTTGTTTCATTCGATTTTTTTGATACGTTATATCTGCGCCCGCTTTCAGACCCGGAAGATGCATTCACCCTTTTAGGTGAAAAACTGAATATTGAAAACTTCAGGGCTAAACGCCAACAGGCACAAACAGATGCTTTTGGCGTTATGGTTCGGGAAGGGCGTAAAGAAATAACCCTTGATAATATTTATAGTTGTTTCCCGGATTGTCAGTACACGAAAGATGCGCTGATGCAGGCAGAGTATGAGCTGGAGCTACAGCTTATTGAGCCTAACTATGAGTTGTTCCCGCTGTTTGAGCAGCTGCTTGCTGCTGGAAAACGCGTTGTTATCATCTCGGATATGTATTTTTCCGCGCGATTCTTCGATCAGGCTCTGGCAAAACAGCAAATTAATGGCGTGGCTGTTTTTTCATCTGCAGATGAGAATGCAACCAAGCGTGACTGCGGTGAGTTGTTCACTCTTGTCAGTGAAAAGCTGGGTGTGCCAGCAGCCAGGATTGTGCATATTGGTGATAGTGAAATCGGAGATTTTAAGCGTCCGGCCGAAAAAGGGCTGATGAGCTACCACTACATTGCCAGTCGTTTTCGAGAAAAAAAGAAAAATGTCAGCCTGAGTACCTCATTGGCTGAAGGCTTGCTACGCATGGAGGCCCGGGAGATAGAGTATGGCTCGTATGAAGAGCTGGGCTTTTTAACCGGTGGACCTGCCAGCGTTGGTTTTCTTGAATGGATCAAAACAAAATCGCAAGCTGACGGCATCGATCATATTCTCTTTTTCGCCCGTGACGGCTATGTGCTGACCTCGGTTGCCAACCAGCAAATGCAACAGGAACTACCGCCATTTAATTATTTTTATGGTTCCCGTACCACGTTTACCCTCGCGGCAATCACAGACAGTAATTTCAGTGCCTATATTCCTTTTCTGGTCTCTGGAAGCGATGGGCTGGCCCCTTGTGAAGTCCTTGAAAGAATTGGGGTGAAGGTTCCGGCACCAGAGATTATGAAGGCCTTCGGCCTTGGCGACGACATTGCGATAACCCCGGCAGTACATGATAAATTAGTTGAGTTTCTGTACGCCTGGCGCTGGGAGATTTTAAAAGTTTGCCAGCGTAATCGTCGTGCACTATTCCAGTACCTGAGACAAGTTGGGATAAAAAACCACCAAAAAATTGCGGTGGTAGATGTCGGATGGAGTGGTACGACTCAGGAAGCTTTCAGCCATGCAATTAGCGCATTTATGAAAGTGGATATTTATGGCTATTATTTCTGTCTCGCCGATACCCCAGAACGTTTGCATCGACAGAGTACGATGAATATGGCCGCGCTTTTTGATAGCTCGAATAGTCGTCCTGAGCTGGTGTCTAAGATTTACAGCGCCAGAGTCGCGGTAGAATTCTTCTTTTCTGCCCCTCACGCCTCTATTATTGGGTTATTACCGGGAGAACCGGTCACCTCGGTTGAAGATCCGGGCCGTGGTGCGGATCAAGGGCTGTCCGCATCCGTTAACGCATTATGTCGTGGTAGTGAGCGCTTTGCTCAGGTGTTCTATCCTGCTCAGCAACGGCTCGATTTATCGCTAAGTCCGCAAATGTTAGCGATGCCGATGATTGAGTTAGCCAGTACGGAAAACTGGGATAAATACTCGCTCATAACCAGCCTTAAAAACTTCGATGCGTGGGGAAGTTCACGGAACAAGCAACTGGTTGCTACCGACTATTTGTGATTTCATGCGAAATGTTTTGCATGATTAAAACAGTCCATATTAAATAAAAAGGCCCTATGGGGCCTTTTTTTATATCTCTATCTCGCTGGGGGTTATGCTTTTTCTGGTAAGCACTGCTTCAGGTTTAATAATGTGTAAAGAACCAGAGATACGTTAAACACATACATTACTCTTTCTCCTGATGCATAGGCGGTTGGAGAGAGACCAATAGCAATTGTTACGATACTACCCAAAAGTATGACAATAAATGCATGGTAATTTTGACCTGATTTATCAGGTGTAATAGAACCCACCGCCATGGTTATGATCGTTAACATATAGAAAAAGTAACAGCCATAAATACGTAAATCTGCAAAATTTCCAGAATGGAATTTTTCGGTGTAGGTCAGGTAATCAATATCTTTCATATAAAATGAATGTGCGGTCATAGTCGTTATTAACATGATGCTGGCGATGACGATGTATAATTTACTGAATAAATTATTTTCGCCTTTTTTGATGATCACCGCCAACAGGCTAACCAATGCCGCAATGAAAAGCATATTACGATTTAGTGCGATATTTTCAACCAGTCTGTCTACTCCGATAATGGCCTTTTGCAGAATGTTCATGTCAATAATCTGTGGCATATATCGGCTAGCTTCAACGGTAAAGCGTCCCGCGGAGCCGGGGCTTAACAACGTGATGGCTGAACCTATGATCACGACAATATAGGCCGCTGAAATGACCACTTTCTTCTGCCCGCAGTGGTCTGATTGCAGGAAAAGAAACGGGATCAGCAGTATCAAGAAAACAGCAACCTGCTCCGACGAGGTCGCGATAAATGATAAAATCAAGGCCAGTGCGATTGTCAGGCGAGCGCTGGTAGATGTCATCAGTGTATTGATCAGGAATAAAGCGCAGGTAACAGGTAATAAATAGTTATAAAATCCCGTAACCCACCACTGAGCGTCACCTGCAACGGAAGCATTCATACACAGCAGTAGCAACAAAGCGATCGGTACGCCAAGGTTTCTTTTGATTGTGCCCTTAAGGGTTATTGCCCATAGAAAACAGGATGAGGCGATTAGAGACGCTGGAATCATTATTTTCCAGAAAATCGATATGGTAATCGTCGACACCATGATCGCCTCAATGACGATTCGACCACTCCAGGTGTTGTATCTTTGTATTAAATAATCGATGATGTCGGTGTTATCCAGCGCGTGAGAGAATGTCACATCATCAGCATAGGACATTAGTCTTAATTTTGCTAAAAGAAAAATGAATGCGATAAATACCGTCGAGTAAAGAACAAAGTCAGCTAAAGATTTATTTTTTGCATTCATAGCTCAGCACCTTACTGATTTTTTCATTATTATCTTTAATATAAAAATTAAATGTTGGCACTTCCGAGGTTTTGATAAAATAGTGATTGATGGCAGCATTGAATCCAACTTTGTCAAACATGAAGTTTCTGTTAAAAATTGTAGAAACATCGGCACGTTCAAACGTAAATGATGGTATGACAATCTCATTGTTACTGTATTTTGCCGTGATAACTAGCGTGCCATCGTTGGGTTTGTTTTCGGTAAAAAGCCAACCTTTGATGTGCAGGTTTCCTTTGTCGACACGACATGAGTCTACGCTGTATTTAATTTTTGGCACTTCATTGGTCAGACTTTTCGCATGCCAATCGTTAACGATTACGGGCTTGTTCCATATTATAAATATAGCCATCATGATAATCAGACATGCGGACGAAAGTACAAGGAATAGTATGTTGGAATTAATTTTATCTTTATTAATCTTCACTATTTAGATCCTTCTGCTCTCTAATGATATAACGTGGTCTGTGCTTGGTCTCAAGATAGATTCGACCAATGTATTCACCTAAGACACCGATGCCAATAAGCTGTACGCCACCAAGAAAGAGGATCGAAACCAGAATCGAAGGATATCCCGCAACCTCATTTCCCCATACCAGTTTATCGATAATCATCCACACACCATACATAAACGAAATTGCGGCAACAATGAAGCCAATATAAGTCCATATACGTAGTGGTACAGTGGAAAAGGAGGTGATGCCTTCCAGTGCGAGATTCCACAATTTCCAGCCGTTAAATTTTGTTTTGCCTGCCACACGTTCTGCCCGTGTGTATTCTACTATGTCGGTTTTTCCACCCACCCAACTTAAAACCCCTTTCATAAAAAGATTGCGCTCTTTTAATCTTTTTATGTTCTCGACAATAGCGCGGGACATAAGACGGAAATCGCCGACATTTTCCTCAATTTTGGGGGAGCTAATTTTATTATGTAAACGATAAAACCACTCCGCCGTGATACGTTTGAGAAGACCATCAGAACGTCGGTCCATTCGTTTAGCCAGAACGACGTCTGCACCATTACGCCATTTCTCTATTAATTTAGGAATCACTTCAATCGGATCCTGTAAATCAACATCAATAGGGATAATGGCTTCACCAGTCGCAAACTCAATACCGGCAAAAAGTGCAGGTTCTTTGCCAAAGTTGCGACTGAATGAGAGCACTTTTACCAACGGGTCCTCGGATGCGAAACTTCTGGCAACCTGCAATGTTGAGTCAGTACTTCCATCATCGATGAAAACAATCTCAATTTCATAGCTGTTGAGTGGCTGGTAGCCCCGAACGGCACTGTAAAAAAGGGGGATCGTTTCTTCTTCATTGAGTACCGGAACAATCAAAGATACTTTCATGTTTTATTTGTCCCTGAACACACATAATCTGGAATAGAGAAAACCACACACCAGACTGATAGCTGAAAATACAATAAGCGTCATTACTGCCGGGATATGCATCTTATCTGCAATCCACCCGATGAATGCAGCCATGGCCCCCATAAACAGAACGTACATAGTGTATCGTGCTGTTGTTGCTTGTGCTTTGAACGTCCATTTGGCATTGGCAAAAAAAGAGAACGTCACTGCCACGCTAAATGCAATCAGATTTGAAAGGGATTGCCCGGCACCAAGCGCATGAATCAGACCAAAAATAGCCCAATGTATCAACGTGTTGACGACGCCAATCGACGTATATCTGGCAAACAACTGGAGCATGTTTCATCCTAAACAGTAGGGGAATAGATTTGCACTACAACTGTCATTATGCAAATGTTAAAAAATCTCTTGCTCGTTACTCTCTGGTTGCAGATTGATGATCCAGATGTATTGTAGAATGCATGTTTTAATATCAACGCCAACATAAAACAAAGGGCAGTATCTTATATTTTTCATTCGTGAATGTATAGTTCTGTCGGATAATTCGTATCTTTCTGTTTATTATTTTTCGGCGCGTGGAACGATGATGCAATAGGGCGAGGATAACTTTTGTACAGATTTGATAAATATAAGATTTTTCAGAAAGCGTTCAGGGGTTATCCGCAATTTCTGATGCTTGATTGTGTGTAGGTAATTGATTTTACTTGGTTTTGTATCTATGGGTAAGGGTCTTAATCAGTGGGTTTTTATGCAAATAATATGAGTTCGCATCAGGAACCGAGAAAATATACCCTCTTATTATTCGATATCTGACGAGAGGTCTTAGATAGAAAATCCTGATTTTGTTTTAAGGCGGCTAACAAAATCAGGAATACTGATGATGAGATTAACCAAGGGTTATCTGAAAACTACTTTTTAGATAACGTCAGTTTAACCCTGCCTGAAGCATCATTTATGCCGGCTACGCAGATTCTCTACCACCGCCGTCAAATCCAACCCCTGATCCTGCAGCAGTACCAGCAGGTGATACATCAGATCCGATGCCTCGTTCTTCAGCTCAAACTGGTCATGCACCGTTGCCGCCAGTGCCGTTTCCACACCTTCTTCCCCGACTTTTTGCGCAATACGCTTGGTGCCGCTGGCGTACAGCTTGGCGGTATACGAACTTTCCGGGTCAGCATGTTTACGCTCGGCCAGCAACTGCTCGAGCTGGTACAGGAACAGCCATTGGTGGCCAGCCTCGCCGAAGCAGCTGGACGTGCCTTTATGGCAGGTTGGGCCGATTGGGTTTACCAGCACCAGCAGGGTATCGTTGTCGCAATCCGGCGTGATGCTCACCACGTTCAGAAAGTTGCCGGAAGTTTCCCCTTTGGTCCACAGACGTTGCTTAGTCCGCGACCAGAAGGTGACTTTCCCGCTCTCTTCGGTCTGCGCCAGTGCCTCCTGATTCATGTAGCCCAGCATCAGCACCTCGCCAGAGATGGCGTGCTGCACGATGGCCGGCATCATGCCGTCGGTTTTTTCCCAGTCCAGCTGTTCACTTAACATACCCTAATCTCCACGCCCTGTGCTGCCAGGTACGTTTTCAGTTCACCAATATTAATAATCTGTTTGTGGAACACCGAGGCTGCCAGCGCACCATCGACGTTGGCATCGCGGAACGCCTCGAAGAAATGTTCCATGGTGCCCGCACCGCCAGAGGCGATCAGCGGCACACGGCAGACGGCGCGCACTTTCTTCAGTTGCTCAAGATCGTAACCGTTGCGCACCCCGTCCTGGTTCATCATGTTAAGGACGATCTCACCGGCGCCGCGCTTCTGTACTTCCTGCACCCAGTCGAGGGTTTCCCACTGGGTGACCCGGGTACGGCTCTCATCGCCGGTATATTGATTGACGTGATACTTGCCGCTCTCGGCATCAAACCAGGTATCGATACCCACCACAATACACTGCACGCCAAAGCGGTCGGCAAGACGGGTAATCAGCGTCGGGTCCGCCAGCGCCGGGGAGTTAATCGAAATCTTATCCGCGCCGAAGGAGAGGATCTGCGCCGCATCTTCCAGCGACTTAATCCCGCCGGCAACGCAGAAAGGAATATCGATCACTTCCGCGACCCGCGACACCCAGCTTTTATCGACCACCCGGCCATCGCTGGAGGCGGTGATATCGTAGAACACCAGCTCATCGGCGCCTTCGTCGGCATAGCGCTTTGCCAGAGGGACGATATCGCCAATGATTTCATGATTACGGAACTGCACGCCTTTCACTACCTGACCATCGCGAACGTCGAGGCAGGGGATTATCCGTTTTGCCAGCATTGAATGGCCTCCGTTACGTTGAATTTCTCTTCCAGCAGCGCACGACCGACGATCACGCCGCGCACGCCGGTTCCGCGCAGCGCGGCAATATCATTCAGATCGCCAATGCCGCCGGAGGACTGGAATGCCACCTGCGGGTAGCGGGCGCACACTTCTTCATACAGCGATACGTTCGACCCGGCGAGGGTCCCGTCGCGAGAAATATCGGTACACAGGACGTGCTGCAAACCGACCGGCAGATAGCTCTCAACCAGCTCTTCCAGGGTTACGCCGGAGTTTTCCTGCCAGCCGCTCACGGCCACCTGTTTATTGCCCTCGTCATCGATGCGTACGTCCAGCGCCAGCACCAGATGCTGCGGACCAAAACGTTTGAACCAGCCTTTGACAACGTCAGGGGACTTCACCGCGGTTGAACCGACCACCACGCGTGCGACGCCAGCATCCAGCAGTGCAGCGACGTCTTCTTCCGTGCGCACGCCACCACCGACCTGCACCGGCACATCAACGCCGGCAACTAACGTTTTCAGCAGGGCGATCTGGCGCTTCTGCGGGTCTTTCGCGCCGGTTAAATCCACCAGATGCAGGACTTCTGCACCCTGCGCGGCGTAGGATTGCAGCCGCGGCAGCGGATCGTTACCGTAGTCGCGCTGCTGGCCGTAATCGCCTTGATGGAGACGGACGACGGTGCCGTCAATTAAATCTAAAGCCGGGATTATCATCACATCTCCAGGAAGTTTTTCAGCAGCTGCGCACCGGCGCTGCCCGAGCGTTCCGGGTGGAACTGGACGCCAAAAAAGTTATCTTGCTGCACCGCGGCGGTGAACGGCTCGCCATAGTTGCATTGCGCAATGGTGTAAGGATTTACCGGCATCGCATAGCTGTGGACGAAGTAAAAATAGGCGCCGTCATCAATGCCGCGGAACAGACGATTTCCCGCCTTCGGGTAGACCCGGTTCCAGCCCATATGCGGCAGCGGCAGACCGTGGTCGGTCATTTTCGGCACATCTTCTGCGATGATGCCCAGCAGATCGACGCCATTGCTCTCTTCGCTGCGACGCCCCAGCAGCTGCATGCCGAGGCAAATACCGAGCACCGGCTGGGTGCAGGCTTTCACCAGCTCAATCAGCTCGCGCTCGCGCAACTGGTCCATCGCCGCCTGCGCGGTACCAACGCCGGGTAAAAACAGCTTATCGGCACGCAGCACCACATCCGGGTCGCGGCTGACCGCTGGCTCATAGCCGTGGCGTCCGATCGCTGACTTTACCGAGTTGAGGTTGGCGCAGCCGGTATCGAGGATCACCACGTTCATCACAGCACTCCTTTCGAAGAGGGGAGCGTATCGCCCTGAACGCGAATCGCCTGACGCAGGGTACGGCCAAAGGCTTTAAACAGGCTTTCGACGCGATGATGGTCGTTCTTGCCCTTGGTTTTCAGGTGCAGCGTCACCGCCATGGTGTAGGAGAGCGAGCGGAAGAAGTGTTCAACCATCTCGGTGCTCAGGTCACCAACGCGCTGATAGGCAAAGTCGGCTTTATATTCCAGGTGCGGGCGCCCGGAGATATCCAGCGCGCAGCGGGCCAGACATTCGTCCATCGGCAGTACGAAACCAAAACGGTTGATCCCGCGCTTATCGCCCAGCGCCAGCTTCAACGCTTCGCCCAGCGCCAGGCCGGTATCTTCCACGGTGTGGTGATCGTCAATGTAGAGATCGCCGCCGACGTTAATCTCCAGGCGGAAACCGCCGTGGGTAGCGATTTGATCGAGCATATGATCGAAGAAACCGACGCCGGTGTGGATTTTGCTGCCGCCTTCTCGATCCAGCCAGACTTTCACATCTACCTGAGTCTCTTTGGTGACGCGCTCGACGTGGGCGTAGCGATCGCGGCGGGTCAGTTGCTCGCAGATCGTCGGCCAGTTCAGCGTCTCGCGGTCATAGCGCAGGCCGGTGATGCCCATGTTGTCGGCCAGCGTAATGTCGGTAGCACGGTCGCCGATGACAAAGCTGTGGCTTTTATCCATCACGCCATCTTCCAGCCACGGCAGAACAAGCTGGGTTTTCGGCTTGCGGCAGTCGCAGTTGTCGGATGGAAGGTGCGGACAAATCAGCACGTCATCAAATTCGACACCCTGAGAAGCAAAGACCTGCATCATCAGGTTGTGCGGGCCGTCAAATTCCGCCTGCGGCAGGCTGTCGGTACCCAGACCATCCTGATTGGTGATCATCACCAGTTTGTAACCTTCCTGCTGGAGCTTCAGCAGAACAGGGATCACCTGCGGCTCAAAGGCCAGTTTTTCAAAGCGGTCTACCTGAAAATCAACCGGTGGCTCGGAAATCAGCGTACCGTCACGGTCAATAAAGAGAAACTTCTGGGTCATACATTCTCCGCAGTCAAAGCGTCAATCACGCGCTGGCTCTCAGCACGGGTACCGATAGTGATACGCAAGCAGCCGCTTAATGAAGGTTGTTTATTTTGGTCTCGTAAGATAATGCCCTGATCCCACAAAGATTTAAATACCGCGCTGGAGGCTTTAAAACGCACGAGAATATAGTTGGTCTCGGCGCCGAAGACCTGCTCTATGCAGGGAATGCCGCTCAGCTGGCTAATCAGGTACTCACGCTCGGCAACAATCTGCGCCACGCGGGCGCGCATCGCGGCAATACCCTGTTCGCTCAGTGCCTGGGCGGCAATGTCGGCCACCGGCGTCGAAA
This sequence comes from Klebsiella sp. R390, assembly GCF_051131745.1. Taxonomy (NCBI): domain Bacteria; kingdom Pseudomonadati; phylum Pseudomonadota; class Gammaproteobacteria; order Enterobacterales; family Enterobacteriaceae; genus Klebsiella; species Klebsiella sp. R390. The sequence goes on from NZ_CP180445.1 coordinate 4,533,635, forward strand.
GCGGGTAGGGCGCGATGACTTTCATCAGCAGCGCAATTACCTCGGTATTCGCCAGGGTAAAGCCGCAGCGCAGGCCGGCAAGAGCAAACGCTTTCGACAGCGTGCGCAGCACCACCAGGTGCGGATAGTCGCTCAGCCAGCCGGCCAGCGTCGCCTGCGGGCAAAACTCAATGTAGGCTTCATCGGCGACCACGATGGCTTTGCCGCGGGTCATCTCCAGCAGTTCCCGCATATCGTCAGGGTTGATAATCTGCCCGGTTGGGTTGTTGGGGCTGCAGACAAAGACCAGCTTCACGCCGTCGAGACTGGCGGCAATCCCCGGCAGATCGAGCTGCCAGTCGGCCAGAGTCGGGACCGTACGGCAGGTCACGCCGATGGTCTCGGCGCTGACGCTGTACATGCCGTAGGTTGGCGGGCAGTAGAGCACCGCGTCTTGCCCTGGCTCGCAGAACGCGCGGATCAGCAGCTCGATGCTTTCATCGGCGCCGCGGCTCACCAGCACCTGCTCCGGCTTCAACCCGGCATAGCGCGCATAGTTCTCAATGACCGCCTTCGGCTGCGGTTCCGGATAGCGGTTCAGGGTCTGCTCGGTCAACTGGAATTCGACCGGCGTCGGGAATTCGTTGGCGTTCAGCCAGACGTCGCCTTTACCGCCCAGGCGGCGAGCAGATTGATACGGCGTCAACGCACGGATATTGGCGCGGGCTAACTCTTCAATGCTCATGCTTGCTCCTTAAGGGCTGCGACGCGCAGCGTAACGGCGTTTTTGTGGGCGGTAAGGCGTTCGGCAGCGGCCAGAATCTCAATGGTCGAGGCGAGGGCGGCAAAGCCTTCGCGTGACAGCTCCTGCACGGTCATGCGCTTTTGGAAATCCGCCAGTCCAAGGCTGGAACAGGTGGCGGTGTAGCCATAGGTCGGCAGCACGTGGTTGGTCCCGGAGGCGTAATCGCCGGCGGATTCCGGCGACCAGTCGCCGAGGAACACGGAACCGGCGCTGGTGATATCGTCAACCAGATCGCGGGCCTGGCGGGTCTGAATAATCAGGTGCTCCGGTCCGTACAGGTTGGAAATCTCCACGCACTGTGCCAGATCGCGGGCAACGATAATCCGGCTGGCGGAGAGCGCTTCGCGAGCGGTGTCGGCGCGCGGCAGTTCAGCCAGCTGGCGCTCAACGGCGAGGGCGACGCGTTCACCCATCGCGGCATCCGGCGTCAGCAGGATAACCTGCGAATCCGGGCCGTGCTCGGCCTGAGAAAGTAGGTCTGAGGCGACAAAATCTGGCGTCGCACCGCTGTCGGCAATCACCAGCACTTCAGAAGGGCCGGCGGGCATGTCAATGGCGGCGCCGTCCAGACGCTGGCTGACCTGGCGCTTGGCTTCGGTGACGAAGGCGTTGCCTGGGCCAAAGATTTTATCGACTTTAGCAACTGACTCGGTGCCAAACGCCAGCGCGGCGATGGCCTGCGCGCCACCGACGTTAAAGATATTGCGCACGCCGCAGAGCTGGGCGGCATACAGAATTTCATCGGCAATCGGCGGCGGCGAGCACAGCACCACCTGCTGGCATCCGGCAATACGTGCCGGAGTCGCCAGCATCAGCACCGTCGAAAACAGCGGTGCCGAGCCACCGGGAATATATAATCCCACCGATGCGATGGGGCGGGTTACCTGCTGGCAGCGCACGCCCGGCAGGGTTTCCACATCGACGCCCGGCAGCTGTTGCGCGTTGTGGAAGGTCTCGATATTGCGCACTGCAACCGCCATGGCCTGTTTAAGCTCATCGCTCAGGCGCGCGCCGGCGGCGGCAATCTCTTCTTCTGTGACTTTCAGTGTTTTGACATCGGTCTTATCAAACTTTGCGCTGTATTCGCGCAAGGCTGCATCGCCATTCTCTTTGACGTTGGCGAGGATCTCCGACACCGTCTTGCTGATGCTGTCGGAAGCGGAAATGGCCGGGCGCATTAAGAGTTGTTGCTGTTGTGCTGCGCTACAGCTGTTCCAGTCGATAATTGTGTTGAAGCTCATGGTCGTTTCCCCTGTCTACTTTCTGAGACAGGCCCGCAGGCCTGTTCCGCCTGGATTACTCCATCATCTTCTCGATAGGCAGTACCAGAATGGAGCTGGCACCCAGCGCTTTCAGTTTTTCCATGGTTTCCCAGAACAGCGTTTCGCTGCTGACCATGTGCATCGCCACGCGCTGCTTATCACCCGCGAGCGGCAGAATGGTCGGACGTTCGGCGCCCGGCAGCAGGGCCACGACTTCTTCCAGACGCTCGGTTGGCGCGTGCATCATGATGTATTTCGATTCACGCGCCTGAATCACGCCCTGAATACGGGTCAGCAGACGGTCAATCAGTTGCTGTTTAGCCTCGGCCATTTCGCCATCGCGTTGAATCAGGCAGGCTTTGGAACGGAACATCACTTCCACTTCGCGCAGGCCGTTTGCTTCGAGGGTTGCGCCGGTGGAGACCAGGTCACAAATCGCGTCGGCCAGACCGGCACGCGGAGCAACTTCTACAGAGCCGTTCAGCAGGCAGGATTTAAAGGAGATGCCTTTTTGATCGAGGTAGCGCTTCAGCAGGTGCGGGTAAGAGGTGGCAATGCGTTTGCCATCCAGCGCCGCCGGGCCGTTCCAGCTTTCATCTGCCGGGGTCGCCAGTGACAGGCGGCAGCCGCCAAAATCTAAACGACGCAGTGTGAAATAGCGCGGATCTTCACCCTGAGCGCGACGGCTCAGCAGCTCTTCTTCCAGCACGTTCTCGCCGATGATGCCCAGATCGACCACGCCATCCATAATCAGGCCCGGGATATCGTCATCACGCACACGCAGAATGTCGATTGGCATATTTTCCGCCAGCGCAATCAGGCGCTGGGTGTGCAAATTCACTTTAATGCCACAACGGCTCAGTAATTCGCGTGAATCTTCACTCAGGCGGCCTGATTTTTGAATAGCTATGCGTAAACGGCTGTTGTCTAACATTCTTATTTCCTCTTAATTCCTGTCTGAATCTGTCCGAATTTGGTTCAAAAAAAAGCCCCCGGAAGTGAATCTTCCGGGGGCTCATTTCGCGCTCATGCACCGCTGGAAGATCTAAATGTCTTCCAGCACACATCGCCTGAAAGACTAGTCAGGATGATGGTGATGATGGTGGTGTTTAAATTGAACGCGGTTCATAAAATTCTCTTTGAATGACTATGCATTTGATGTCTTTTAACCTAAACCACTTCAAGCGCAGAAAGCAAGGGCTTTTTACTATCATTAATTCATTTCATATTCACTGAAGAAATTGTCAGTTACGGTTGGCTGGCGTAGCCTTATAGCAGCACAGCGAAAGAGTCAGGAGCCAGGTATGAAAAAGGTCGCAATTGTCGGTTTAGGATGGCTGGGCATGCCGCTTGCTTTGTCATTAAATGCACGCGGATGGCAGGTCACCGGCAGCAAAACCACCCGGGATGGCGTGGAGGCGGCGAGGATGTGCGGTATTGATAGCTATCCGCTACGCCTGGAGCCGCAGCTGGTCTGCGATGCCGATGATTTGGATGCATTGATGAAAGTGGATGCGCTGGTGATCACCTTACCGGCGCGGCGTAGCGGGCCGGGTGAAGAGTTTTATTTGCAGGCGGTACAGGAGATTGTCGATACGGCGCTGGCCTACCATATTCCGCGCATCGTATTTACCAGCTCCACTTCCGTTTACGGCAATGCCAACGGGACGCTAAAAGAGAATTCACCGCGCGACCCGCAGACCGCCAGCGGCCGGGTGTTGAAAGAACTGGAAGACTGGCTGCACAACCTGCCGGGAACGTCGGTGGATATTTTGCGTCTGGCGGGGCTGGTGGGGCCATCCCGTCATCCCGGACGCTTCTTTGCCGGGAAATCGGCGCCGGACGGTCAACATGGCGTGAACCTCGTGCATTTGCAGGATGTGGTTTCGGCCATCGAACTGCTGTTGCAGGCTCCGAAGGGCGGACGCATCTATAATATATGTGCGCCCAAACATCCGGCGCGCGGCGTGTTCTACCCGCAAATGGCGCGCGAACTGGGGCTGCCGGCACCGGTATTTGCCGATAATCCGAATAGCGGGCCGGGTAAGATCATCGATGGCAACCGAATTTGCTACGAACTGGGGTTCGAATATCAGTACCCCGACCCGCTGGTAATGCCGATGGAGTGATCCGCCAGCGGTAATCGCGTACCTGAGGGGGCGGCGATGAAACCACTGCTGGATGTCCTCGTTATTCTTGATGCTCTGGATAAAGAAGGGAGCTTTGCCGCGGCGTCGGCAAAGCTGTACAAAACCCCCTCTGCGCTGAGCTATACCATTCACAAGCTGGAAAGCGATCTGAATATTCAGCTGCTTGACCGCAGCGGTCATCGGGCACGTTTTACGCCCACCGGGCAGATGCTGCTGGAGAAGGGCCGCGAGGTTTTGCATACCGCCCGCGAACTGGAAAAACAGGCAATTAAACTGCATCAGGGATGGGAAAATACCCTGGTGCTGGCCGTGGATGCGGCGTTCCCTTTCTTTTTACTGGCGCCGCTGGTGAGTCAGTTCTATCAGCAACATACCCTCGCACAACTGCGGTTTCTTCGCGAAGCATCGTCCCATGGCTGGGATGCGCTGGTTCAGGGACGGGCGGATATGGTGCTGGGTGTGGTCAGCGATCCTCCAACGATGAGTGGCTACAGCTTCAGTCTGCTGGGCGAACTGCCGTATGGTCTTGTAGTTGCCCCGCAGCATCCGCTTGCCGCCATCACCGCGCCGCTGAGCTGGCGGGTATTGAAGCGCCATCGGGCGATTGCGATCGACGGACAGTGGCCGCCGGTTGACGACCAGGACTGCCTGGTGGCGTGTGACTATCCGGGACTACTGATGCTGATCGCTGCCGGGCTGGGATGGGGGTATGTACCGCAGTATCTGGTTCGCGCCCAACTGGAGAGTGGCGAGCTGGTGGAGAAGGTCGTCGCCTCCCATTTTCCGTCGCATCGGGCATGGGTGGGCTGGAACGACCAGGCGAGCGGGCGTTCCTGTGACTGGTGGCGCAGCGAAATTTTAGCAAATAATGCTATCCATACAATCTATCATACTAAAAACGTATGAATATTAAGCTGTTAAATAAATGTAGTGACAATTTGGCTTTTCAACATCTTGTCATCCGACCAGAAAATGTTGCAAAATACGCGGCCTGAAAAATGGAATTTAGCCGACGCTTTTTGAAGTGTCGGTTATTTTTTTGCTTTCAAGGCACATCATTCAATACAAGAGGCCGGGCTTCGTACCGGATAGATATTTACTAAAAACCGACAGTCGTTGTCGCTGAGGAATACACTGAAATGGGGCAATTTTTTGCTTACGCGATGGCATTCGCCGTGAAAGGGGATAACCACCATGTCGCATAACGCTACTCCAAAAACCTCTCGCGTGGAATTACGTAAAACGCTTACGTTGATTCCGGTTGTAATGATGGGCCTGGCCTATATGCAGCCGATGACGCTGTTCGATACGTTTGGTATCGTCTCTGGATTGACTGACGGTCACGTCGCGACGGCCTACGCCTTCGCGCTGATCGCGATTCTCTTTACGGCACTGAGCTACGGCAAACTGGTTCGTCGTTTCCCGTCAGCGGGTTCCGCTTATACCTACGCCCAGAAATCTATCAGCCCGACAGTGGGCTTTATGGTTGGCTGGTCATCGCTGCTGGACTACCTGTTCATGCCGATGATCAACATCCTGCTGGCAAAAATTTACTTTGAAGCGCTGATGCCTTCCGTGCCGTCATGGATCTTCGTGGTCGCACTGGTCGGTTTCATGACCGTCTCTAACCTGCGCAGCATCAAGGCTGTGGCGAACTTCAACACCCTGATTGTGGTTCTGCAGATGGGTATTGTGGCGGTGATTGTCGGCCTGATCATCTACGGTGTGATGCACGGTGAAGGTGCCGGTACGCTGACCAGCACCCGTCCGTTCTGGTCCGAAGGGGCCCACGTGGTGCCGATGATTACCGGGGCGACCATTCTGTGCTTCTCGTTCCTCGGCTTTGACGGCATCTCTTCGCTGTCTGAAGAGACCAAAGATGCAGAGCGCGTGATCCCGAAGGCTATCTTCCTGACCGCGCTGATTGGCGGCATGATCTTTATCGGTGCCTCTTACTTCCTGCAATTGTACTTCCCGGACATCTCGCGCTTTAAAGATCCGGATGCTTCGCAGCCTGAAATCATGCTGTACGTCGCGGGCAAAACCTTCCAGTGGGGCGTGCTGATTTTCTCCAGCGTCACCGTTCTGGCTTCCGGTATGGCCGCACATGCGGGTGTTTCTCGCCTGATGTACGTGATGGGCCGTGACGGCGTGTTCCCGACCAGCTTCTTCGGCTATATTCACCCGAAATGGCGTACCCCGGCGTTTAACGTGCTGCTGGTTGGCGCGATTGCGCTGCTGGCGATTAAATTCGACCTGGTTACCGCAACGGCGCTGATTAACTTTGGTGCGCTGGTGGCGTTTACCTTCGTTAACCTGTCGGTGATTTCGCAGTTCTGGATCCGTGAGAAGCGTAACAAGACGCTGAAAGACCACATCAACTACCTGGTGCTGCCGTCCTGTGGCGCACTGACCGTAGGCGCTCTGTGGGTTAACCTGGAGCAGAGCTCTATGGTTCTGGGTCTGATTTGGGGCACCATTGGCCTGGTATACCTGGCCTGCGTGACCAAGCGTTTCCGCAACCCGGTTCCGCAGTACGAAGACGTGGCGTAAATACACGTTGTGATAAAAAAGCCGGGGGGAAACCTCCGGCTTTTTTGTTTTTGTCGCGGCACGTGACCCGCAACCTGCCTGAATCACATCCTTTTTTCGGCCTAAGCCATCACCTTGAGCAGCGCATCCAGCAGCCCTGGGAAGCGGGCGTCGAGATCGTCTCTGCGTAACGAAATCATGTTCTCGCGTCCCTGAGGGCGCTGCCAGATCACGCCGCTATCGCGCAGAACGCGCCAGTGGTGAGTCATCGTGGATTTAGCGATATCTTCAGGGCGCAGGGCGTTGCAGCTCTGTTCATTGCCGTCTGCCAGGATGCGAATAATCTCCAGACGCATCGGGTTTCCAAGGGCAAAAAGAACATTTTCCAGGCGGATTTGTTCACGTTCGGGATGATTGGCGATCATAATATTCCTGTGTCGGCGGTTGCTCTGCTCCCGGGAGCAGCAGCCCGTATCGGCGGCTGGCCGGTAATATACCCAAACTACATGGCTAACGCCACGTACGTCAGTTCAGCTTCACCAATAGAAACGATAGCAAAAATAGTTCGAATATACTCGTACAGTTGTACTATGATAGAGGCCGATAAACACATTGCGGCACTATTCAGCCGCTCACTGACAGTCAATACGACTAAGGACGCATCATGCCCCGACCCATCCCCCTCGAACGTTATCGCAACATCGGTATCTCCGCGCATATCGATGCCGGCAAAACCACCACTACCGAGCGCATTCTGTTTTACACTGGAATGAGCCATAAGCTGGGGGAAGTACACGATGGCGCGGCAACCACTGACTGGATGGCGCAGGAGCAAGAGCGCGGAATTACCATTACCTCCGCGGCGGTAAGCTGCTTCTGGCCCGGTATGGATCGCAGTTTCGAGCCGCATCGCATCAATATTATCGACACCCCAGGGCACGTGGATTTCACCATTGAGGTGGAACGCTCGATGCGCGTGCTGGACGGTGCGGTCATGGTGTATGACTCCGTCGGCGGCGTGCAGCCGCAATCGGAAACCGTCTGGCGACAGGCGAATAAATACCACGTACCACGGCTGGCTTTCGTTAACAAGATGGACCGCCCCGGCGCGGATTTCTTCCGTGTCGTGCAGATGATGATCGACCGTCTGAAAGCTAACCCGGTGCCGATCGTGATCCCCATCGGGGCCGAGGAGCATTTCACCGGGGTGGTGGATCTCATCAAAATGCGCGCTATTTTGTGGGACGACGCGACTCAGGGAATGACCTTCAGCTACGCGCCAGTGCCGGATGAATTGCTGGCGACCGCCCGTGAGTGGCGCGAAAAAATGGTCTCGGCGGCGGCAGAAGCCAACGACGCGCTGATGGATAAATATCTGGAAACTGGCGAACTCAGCGAGGCTGATATTATCGCCGGATTGCGTCAACGCACCGTTGGCGGGGAAATCCAGGCGGTGCTGTGCGGCAGCGCGTTTAAGAACAAGGGCGTGCAGCGCATGCTCGATGCGGTAATCGAACTGATGCCGTCGCCGCTGGATGTTCCGGCGATTGAAGGGGTCGATGAGAAAGGCCAGTCAGCAGAACGTCACCCTGGCGATGACGAGCCGTTCTCGGCGCTGGCATTTAAACTGATGACCGATCCGTACGTTGGCCAGTTGACCTTTATCCGCGTCTACTCCGGCACCCTGAAAAAAGGTGATGCGGTGTACAACCCGGTGAAAGGCAAGAAGGAGCGTATTGGACGTATTGTCCTGATGCATGCCAACGATCGCCATGAGGTGGATGAACTGCATGCCGGGGATATTGCTGCCTGCGTCGGGTTGAAGGATGTGACCACCGGCGACACGCTGTGCGATCCCGATGCGGTGATTACCCTGGAACGCATGGAGTTTCCGGAGCCGGTGATTTCGCTGGCGATTGAACCGAAAACCAAAGCCGACCAGGAGAAAATGGGCATCGCTTTGCAGCGGCTTGCGGCGGAAGACCCGTCATTTCGTCTGCACACTGACGAAGAGTCCGGCCAGACGATTATCTCTGGGATGGGGGAACTGCATCTGGAAATTATCGTCGACCGCATGAAACGTGAGTTTGGCGTGGAGGCGAATATCGGCCGACCGCAGGTAACCTACCGCGAGACGATCCGCAAAACGGTCAAAGAGGTGGAAGGCAAATTTGTGCGCCAGTCCGGCGGCAAAGGGCAGTACGGTCATGTGGTGCTGACGCTGGAACCGCTGGCGCCGGGAGGTGGCTTTGTGTTTGAAGATGCTACTAAAGGCGGGGTGGTGCCGCGCGAGTATATCCCGTCGGTGGAGAAAGGCTTGCGTGAAGCGATGGGCACCGGCGTACTGGCCGGTTATCCGGTAGTGGATGTCAAAGCGACCCTGACCTTTGGCTCGTACCATGATGTCGACTCATCGGAGATGGCTTTCCGCATGGCGGCGATTTTTGGCTTCAAGGAGGGGGCGCGCCGGGCCGATCCGGTGATCCTCGAACCGGTAATGCACGTGGAAGTGGAAACGCCGGAGGAGTACGCCGGGAACATTATGGGCGATCTCTCTTCCCGGCGCGGCATGGTGCAAGGGATGGAAGAGCGCTTCGGCAGCCAGATTATCCGTGCGGATGTGCCGCTGGCTGAGATGTTTGGCTATTCCACCACGCTGCGTTCGATGTCGCAGGGACGCGCCACCTATAGCATGGAGTTCCACCATTACGCGGAAGCTCCGCGCAATGTCGCGGAGGCGATTATCGCCAGCCGCGCCAGAAGTTAACTAACCGTTCCCGGGTTGAGCTTTACGCCCAACCCGGGCGACAACCCATCAGGCTCGTTAAGCTGCGTCACCGGGAACGTCTCCCAATCAAACAATCTCCTGCACGTACTGCCACAGCGCTTTCAAAAGCGCCTGCTTCTCTGTGTTATCCGGATATTGCTGATACAGCATCTGTAACTCATCGGCGTAGGCCTGTAAACGCTCCGGGGTAAAGACTTCACGACGATGCTCTAACCAGCGCTGCTGCTCGGCTTCGTCGAGAGTGCCGGGGAAATTGCGCGCGCGATAGTTAAACAGCAGACGAGCTATCCGCTGGTCGGCGAAGGTAATGTCCAGCGCAGGCAGGTTACGCGGCTCGGTTTCGAGGACGATTTTCATCGCCGCGCGATCGGCATCGCTGAAAAAGCCGTTATAGAGCTGAGCATCGACGTTGTCAGACGGTACAAACGGTTCCGCGTCGGCAAAGAGGGCGACCACTTTCTCACGTAGCTGAGGGTGGCTTCGCAGCAGCTGCAGGTTATCCATGCAGCGTTGGCGGTTAATCCCTAGTCGGTCGGCATCCTGTGGGCGCAGCGCGTTGTCCTGGGCCAACACCGGGCATTTATTCAGATGGACCAGCTTAATCGGCACCGCCGCCAGCTCGCCGAGATCGGTTTTTGGCGTATACAGACGTTCGCGCAGCGTGTCGGCATCCAGTTCCAGCAGCGGAGTCATATCGCCGGCAAGATCGACCATGATCACCGCATTGCGGTTGTCCGGGTGCCAGGCAAGCGGGGCGACCAGGCTGGTGTTGCCGCGCGCCGCGCCGAACATGCCGGAAACATGGACCAGCGGCTTGATTTGAACCACGTCGATAAGCGTCGCCAGCTTGCGCTTGTTGCGATGGCTGTAGAGATAGTCAAACAGGCGCGGCTGCTGGGTTTTGACCAGTTTCGCCATGGCGATGGTGGCATAAACATCGGCCATCGCATCGTGAGCGTTGCTGTGTTCAATGCCGTTGGCGACGGTCAGATGCTCCAGGCGGAAGCTTGGCAGGCCGTCGTCGTTCTCCGGCCAGTTGATCCCTTCCGGGCGCAGCGCGTAGCAGGCACGCATCACATCCAGCAGATCCCAACGGGAGTTATCGTGCTGCCAGCTCCAGGCATAGGGGTCATAGAAGTTGCGATAGAAAATATTGCGGCTGACTTCATCATCGAAGCGCACGTTGTTATAGCCGACGATGCAGGTTTTTGGCACCGTGAACAGATCGTGAATACGGCGGGCAAAGGCCGCTTCGTTGTCGCCTTTGGCGATAGCTTCCTGGGGCGTGATCCCGGTGATCATGACCGCCTGTGGTTGCGGCAGATAGTCGTCGGCCAGTTTGCAGTAGAAGACTTCCGGTTCGCCGATGATATTCAGCTCCGCATCGGTGCGGATGGCGGCGAACTGCGCCGGCCGGTCAAGCGAGGGGCTGGTGCCGAAGGTCTCGTAATCGTGAAACAAAAATCCGGGCTGATTGGCGCTATCTTGCATAGTCTGTTCATTATCCATGGTGGCGTGCATCCGTTATGGTAAACGATTTGCCTGGGCATCAGAAGGGCGTTGGCCGCGGCAGACTTTTACCGTGTCATATTTTCTTGCAATTAAACCCTGATTTGTAAGAAGAACTTCCGTAAAAAGGACGGCGAGTCTGCCAATCTAGAGGATATGCCGTTGAAAGGCCGTTTTTTTATTGCTGTAACTTTGCTCGCTTCGAGCGTTTCTTGCGCATTTGCTGCTACTGATTTCCCCGTTACCGTGGCGCCACCGTCGATTCAGGCTGGCTCCTGGGTACTTATGGATTATACCACCGGACAGATACTGACTGCGGGCAATGAGCACCAGCAGCGTAACCCTGCCAGTCTGACGAAATTAATGACCGGCTATGTGGTCGATCGTGCCATCGACAGCCACCGTATCACCTTTGACGACATCGTCACCGTCGGCCGCGACGCCTGGGCTAAAGGCAACCCGGTATTTGACGGCTCATCACTGATGTTCCTGAAGCAAGGTGACCGGGTTAGCGTACGTGATTTAAGCCGGGGATTAATCGTCGATTCCGGTAATGACGCCTGCGTCGCGCTGGCGGATTATGTGGCCGGCGGCCAGCCACAATTCGTCGCCTTGATGAACAGCTATGTTGAAAAGCTGCATCTGCAGGATACTCATTTTGAAACCGTGCATGGTCTTGATGCGCCGGGTCAGCACAGTTCCGCATACGATCTGGCGGTACTGTCACGGGCGATCATTCACGGCGAACCTGACGTCTACCATATGTACAGTCAAAAAAGCCTGACATGGAATGGCATCACCCAGCAGAACCGTAACGGGCTGCTGTGGGATAAAACCATGAATGTCGATGGCCTGAAAACCGGACACACCTCTGGCGCCGGGTTTAACCTGATTGCCTCTGCGGTCGACGGTCAGCGTCGTCTTATTGCCGTAGTGATGGGCGCCGACAGCCCGAAAGGGCGCGAGCAGCAGGCGGCAAAACTGCTGCACTGGGGTCAGCAAAATTTCGATACCGTCCAGGTGCTGCAAAAGGGCAAAAAAGTCGGCAGCGAGCAGATCTGGTACGGCGATAAAGATCACATTGAGCTGGGTACCGATCAGGATTTCTGGTTAGCGCTGCCGAAGTCGGAAGTGTCACGCATCAAAGCGAAATATGTGCTGGATAAGAAAGATCTCGAAGCGCCGATTGCCGCCAATCAGCGGGTGGGCGAGATTTCACTGTACGATGGTGACAAAGTGGTAGCCCACTGGCCGCTGGTCACCCTGGAAAGCGTCGGCAAGGGCGGCTTCTTCTCGCGACTGAGCGATTATCTGCACCACGGCCTGTAATCTTAATGCCCCGTTCGGGGCATTTTTTTTGGATAATATTACGGCAACTCTGCGAATCAACTCACATACTGATCTTCATCGCCTGGTTACACTTCATGTATATTTATACAGTTGTTATCAACAATGGAGGCAGCATGGAATATCACGTTAAGTCCGTCGACAAGCGTAACATTGCCGGTTTTCATCTGGTGGGGCCCTGGGAACAGACCGTTAAACAGGGTTTCGAACAGTTGATGGCATGGGTCACAAACCATCAGGTGCCGGCCCAGGAGTGGGTGGCCGTTTACTACGATAACCCCGACCAGGTGCCGCCCGAGAAACTGCGCTGCGATACGGTCGTTACCGTAGCGGAAGATTATATTATCCCGCCCGGCAGTGAAGGGGTGATTCTCACTCAGATAGCCGGCGGAGAGTATGCTTTCGCCCGTGCACGGGTGGAAAATCATGACTTCTCCACGCCGTGGCTGGCCTTCTTCAACAGCCTGATGCAGGACAAGGCATACCACATTGCGGACAAACCGTGTTTCGAGCTTTATCTGAACGACGGCAATCAGGACGGTTACTGGGACATTGAGATGTATGTTGCGGTAACGCCGGTCGGGGAGTAACCCGATAATCCCCCGGTGAAAAGGTTTTTTTGATCGGCGTGCTGCTTATAGTGAAAAAGCAGTTACAATTGGCCTTTGCTACCTGCTTTCTTGCTGGAGAGCGTTGTGCGCGCTGATAAATCACTCAAGCCTTTCGAAATCCGTCTGTATCGCCATTATCGCGTGGTGCATGGTATTCGAATTGCCCTGGCCTTTGTCCTCACTTTTTTGCTGGTTCGTCTGCTGAATGTACCGGAAGGTACCTGGCCGCTGATTACCCTGGTGGTAGTGATGGGCCCGATTTCTTTCTGGGGCAACGTGGTACCGCGTGCTTTTGAACGTATCGGCGGCACCATTTTAGGCTCGGCACTGGGGCTGGTGGCGCTCAAGCTTGAACTGATCTCCTTACCTGTTATGGTGTTGTGGTGTGGTCTGGCGATGTTCCTTTGCGGCTGGTTAGCGCTAGGCAAAAAGCCCTATCAGGCGCTGCTTATCGGCATTACGCTGTCGGTGGTGGTTGGGGCTCCGCCCGGCGATATGCATACCGCGCTCTGGCGAAGCGGCGATGTTATCTTTGGTTCTTTGCTGGCGATGTTGTTCACCGGCATCTGGCCACAGCGGGCGTTTCTGCACTGGCGCATTCAGATGGCCAACTATGTCACCGCCTTCAACCGTCTTTATCAGGCTGGTTTTTCCCCCAACCTGGTGGAACGACCGCGTCTGGAGAAACACCTGCAGAAGGTGCTGAACGATGTGGTCAAGATGCGCGGCCTGATCACTCCGGCCAGCAAAGAGACCCATATCCAGAAAGCCATTTTTGAGGCGATTCAGACCGTCAGCCGCAATCTGGTCTGCATGCTTGAACTGCAGGTCAACGCCTACTGGATTTCCCGTCCCGGCCATTTTGTGATGCTCAACGCTCATACGCTGCGCGAAACCCAACAGATGACCCAGCAAACCCTGCTGACCATTGCGCATGCCTTGTATGAGGGTAATCCGCAGCCCATTCGCGCCAACACTGAAAAACTCAACGAGGTTGTGGCTGAACTGCGCCAGCTGATGAACGAGCATCAGGGGGAAAACCTGTCGGAAACCCCCATCCATGGTTACGTCTGGCTGAGCATCGAACTGGCGCGTCAGCTTGAGCTGCTGTCGAATTTAATCTGTCGGGCACTGCGTAAATAAAAGCCAGATGCACGCAATTTGCCCACAGGTTGCTTCGATTCAGCTGCATTTAGGGTTATGATAAACGTAAAGGAAAAAACATTGTCATCAGCGTCTGCTAACAGTTATGTTAGCCCTATATAGCAGCCGCTTTACGAATCCGAATCTCAAATATTAGGGGTGTAAAAATGGAAACAACTAAGCCTTCTTTCCAGGACGTACTGGAGTTTGTTCGCCTGTATCGTCGTAAGAACAAATTGCAGCGTGAAATTCAGGACGTTGAGAAAAAGATCCGTGACAACCAGAAGCGCGTACTGCTGCTGGACAACCTCAGTGACTACATCAAGCCAGGCATGAGCGTTGAAGCCATTCAGGGCATCATTGCCAGCATGAAAAGCGATTACGAAGATCGTGTTGATGACTACATCATCAAAAATGCTGAGCTGTCCAAAGAACGCCGCGACATTTCCAAAAAGCTGAAAGTGATTGGCGAAGCGAAAGTCGAAGAGTAAGCACGCTGTACCTGCCCGGTGGCGGCCCTCGTCGCCGGGAATTTCCCCCTCTGATTTATCTCCTTTCCCCTGTGGTGAACGGTCTTGTCACGTGTATTTCTGCACGCCACAGTGTTCACAATGGGCTTTGACACAGCATTTGACAGTGCGACGAGGAACATAATGGACAATCTTTCGGCTTTTATTGCCGCAATTGCACCGCCGGATCGGGCGGCAATGGCGCGGGCGCAACAGCATCTGGACGGATTATTAAAACCGCCGGGTAGCCTGGGGCGGCTGGAGGCGCTGGCCGTACAGCTAGCCGGCATGCCGGGGTTGCGCGGCGAGCTTCAGTTGATGGAGAAAGCCATTGTCGTGATGTGCGCCGATCATGGCGTCTGGCATGAAGGGGTTGCGATTTCACCTCAGGTGGTGACGGCAATTCAGGCAACAAACATGACCCGGAAAAATACCGGCGTCTGCGTGCTGGCGGCGCAGGCCGGAGCCCAGGTACACGTAATTGATGCCGGTATCGACGCGGACCCAATTCCCGGCCTGGTGAATATGAAAGTCGCGCGCGGCAGCGCTAACATTGCCCACACGGCGGCCATGAGCCGCGAACAGGCGACGGCGCTGCTGGTGGCCAGCATTGGCTATACCCGCGAGCTGGCTGCTCAAGGCGTGAAGGTGTTTGGCGTCGGCGAACTGGGTATGGCCAATACCACCCCCGCGGCGGCAGTCGTCAGCGTGCTGACCGGCAATGATGCTCATGAGGTGGTCGGCATTGGCGCTAACCTGCCGGTGTCTCAACTGGCGCACAAAGCCGATGTCGTGCGTCAGGCGATTACGGTCAATCAACCGCAGGCGGATGATGGTCTGGACGTGCTGGCGAAAGTCGGCGGGTTTGATCTGGTCGGTATGGCCGGTGTGATGCTGGGGGCTGCATCTTGTGGGTTGCCGGTGGTGCTGGACGGTTTTCTGTCTTATGCCTCGGCGCTGGCGGCCTGTCGTCTGGCGCCTGGGGTTCACCCGTATCTGATCCCGTCACATTTGTCGGCGGAAAAAGGGGCGCGTATCGCACTGGAACATCTACAGCTGGAACCCTATCTGAACATGGGGATGCGCCTGGGTGAAGGGAGCGGGGCGGCGCTGGCGATGCATCTGGTGCAGGCCGCCTGTACGGTCTACAACGAGATGGGAACGCTGGCTGAAAGTAATATTGTACTGCCGGAAAGCCACTAACCAGCAATCAGGGCGACAGCCGTCGCCCTGATATCCACACGGATTTAGAGCGCCTGTTGCCACACGCTTTGCGGCAGCAGATAGACCTCCGCCGACGCCTGCATTCCGTCGGTTACGATATGCTTGATGCCGCTGGCCATCACGGCCAGAGTGACGTCAAAGGCGTTCAGACTGTCGCCAAATCCTGCGGTCAGGTTCAGCATCGAACCGTTGGCCATCAGATACACGGTTTTATTCTCCATCCGGTAGGCGTTGATGAACGGCATGACCTCTTCATGGCTGAACTGACGCAGATAGCCACAGTCGATCTCTTCGGCAACGTGGCCCACGTTGAGGATAAATACCCCGTCTTTCGCCTTGTCCAGGGCCTGGCTGTTGACCACTTTTTTGCCGCCGGTTGCGGTAGCGACCACATCCGCAGAGGCGATGGCATCCTGTAAGTCGACAACATGCCAGCCATCATAGGCCGCCTGCAGGCGACGAGCGGGATCGATTTCGGCCACCATGACCTGTCCGCCAAAGGCTTTCGCCGAGGCTGCAACGCCTTGCCCCACCAGGCCATAGCCGATCACCAGTACTTTTTTCTCATGCAAGGTCAGGTGGGTGGTCTGGAAAAAGGTGTGCCAGGCGGTGAGGCCAACCATGTGGCGGTTATGCAAACCCTCTTTCACCGGCAGGTCGTCCCAGTTAAAAATAGGATAGCCGGGACGGATATCGCCCAGGCGGCTGACGCCGGAGCCGGTGGCTTCCAGGCCGGCAACGATATTGCCAAACTCACCGCGCTGGTGGAGCAGAGTGGTAATATCCGCCCCCATTTCGCACAAATGCGTCGGTTCCCAGGCAATGGCCTGTTCCCAGGATTGCTGCCAGTCGGCATCGCTCATGTCGCGCCAGGCACAGGCCTCAGCGCCGCGCTCGACCAGCCAGGCAACCACATCATCCTGAACGGTGGTCGGGTTGCAGGTGGTCAGAAAGACTTTTGCCCCTTTTCCGAGGATCCCCTGCACCAGTGGGATCATTTTCATATCCAGATGCATGCAGCAGGCCAGTCGCACCTGGCTCAGGTCTGGAAGCGCGGCAACCTGGCGCAGCGTCCGCGGCATATTCTGGCGGGCCCATGCCACGTCTTTCGTAAAGTTTGTCTTATTATTCACGGTATTGTGACCTTCAGTGCGTAGAGCGGGTTAATCCCCGATGGAAAAATGGATTCTAGCGTAAGGCGCAGGAATCCGGTAACGATGGCAAATCACGATTGTCTGTCGTCGCTATCTGAGAGTGCCTAAGCTGGCGAGTGTAGTTGTTGCGCCAGCGCCTGGCGAAAACGATCCAGCAGATTGGTTTCACCGGGCAGCAGCTGTGACAGCGAGACGGTTTTATCGGCCCGATAGACCCGTCCGCTGTTGAGCCGGGCTTCGAACGCATTCGCCACCTGATGTGCGGCGGGCAGATCGGCTTCCACTAAGATCACCGCATGGGCGAGGACGATATGTCCTTCTCCCTGCGCCAGTGGCCGCCAGTACTGGGCGGTTCCGGCAATTTTGCGCACATCCTCACCCTCGCCGCAGGCCAGGTTGTAGCGCCCGTCGCAAAACGAACCGGTAACGGACTGAAAATGGCTGGTGACGCCGAACGTCGCCAGGGCGCGCTGCAGCAGCCCGCAGAGCAGGAGGTAGATCGGCTCCGCCGCTTCTCCCAGCGGTTGTGATACCGGCCAGGCGAGACTGAGATTAACGATCCCCGGGCCTTGCGGCACCAGCCCGCCGCCGGATCGGCGTATCCATACCGGCCAGCCGCGCTGGCTGAAAAGCGTATTCACGTGGTCGAGTTCACTAAATTTGCGATAGCTTCCCGGCACGACAAACCCCTGCGGTGCCTGCCAGAGCTGGGCCACCGCCAGGCCATTACGCGCCTGCTCAATCAGTGGTTGCTCGGCAAGGGTCGGGTCAGGACAGAACCGCAGCGGGAGTTCCTGATGATGAAACTGCGCGGGCCAGCAGGCGGGGCGGTTCTCCTGGATCATGACATCTCCTTATGGACGGCGGTTTCTCCGCCGTCCGTATGCTATCAGGGGTGAGGTTTCTGTTTCATCAGCATCGCCGTGAGGGCAGAGAGCAGGCAGCCGACGGTCAGGTAAATCGCCACGCTGTGCCATGAACCACCGGAGAAGGTGACTAACGCAGCCGCGATAAACGGCGTAAAGCCGCCGCCAACCACGCTGGCCACCTGATAGCCGACACCGGCACCGCTGTAGCGGTAGCTGGCGCCGAACATCTCAGTGAACATCGGTTGCTGAACGCAGACCACCATATCATGGGCGATATTGGCCAGCATCAGGGCGAAAAACAGGATCCAGAAGTAGGACTGACTCTCCAGGGCCATAAAGAACGGGAAGGCGCTCAGGGTGCCGATTAGCGCACCGGTAATATAGATGCGTCGCCGGCCAAAGCGGTCAGCCAGCCAGGCGAAGCAGGGAATCGTCAGACAGCTGATGGCACCGACCAGCAGGCCAATATTCAGGAACAGTTCGCGCGGTAGCCCGAGATTCTGGGTGGAGTAATTCAGAGCGAAGGCGGTCACGATATACATCGTTAACAGTTCACACAGGCGCAGGGCGATGATCAGTAGAAACGCGCCGGGATGGCGGAGCAGTGCTTCGATGACCGGAAGACGTTGTTTCTCGGACGGTTGCGGTTTCTGTTGCTGCTGATTTTCAAATTCTGCCGATTCGGCCATGCCGTTGCGGATCCACAGAGCTATCAATACCAGCACGACGCTGAACAGGAAGGGCAGACGCCAGCCCCAGCTCAGGAACTGCTCGTCGGTGGTATTGGCGCTAATCAGCGAGACCAGGCCGGTGGAGAGCAGCAGGCCGACGCCATAACCTACCTGCACTCCGCTGCTGTAAAAGGCTTTTTTGTGTTTGGGGGCGCTTTCCACGGCTAACAGCGCCGCGCCACCCCATTCTCCGCCAACGGCGAAGCCCTGAATGGCTCGCAGGGTGACCAGCATAACCGGCGCCCACCAACCGATTTGGTTAAAGGAGGGAAGCAGGCCGATGCAGGCAGTGGCAATGCCCATCATCCAGACGGTCATCATCAGCATCCGTTTACGCCCGAGACGATCGCCGAAATGACCAAAAATAATGCCGCCTAACGGGCGGAACAGGAAACCCACGCCGAAAGTGGCGAAGGCCGCCAGAGTCCCCATAGCGGGACTAACCTGAGGGAAAAACTCACGGTTAAACACCAGCGCGGCGGTGATGCCGTAGAGTAGAAAGTCATACCAGTCGACCACCGCACCGGCAAAGCTGCCCCAGGCCGCTCTTCTGGCGCGATTAAGTGAACAAACCTCCTTGCCGGGGGGATGAGAAATAAGCGTTGAGTCCATACTAGTCCTGTCTGTTGTCATATTTGTCATTATTGGAATGAGACGCAGTCTTAGCTGCGTCTTTACAGAGACTACCTCGCAGTCCGGGCAGAGAAAAGATTTTTACCGGAGACGTTGCATAAATGGCAAAAAACGTTCTTTTTATCACCAGGTGTAAACATAAGTCAGGAGGACTCTGAAATGCGGAAATATTTTTAATCCAGAACCTCACAACCCGGGGCTGACATCTTTTAAGAATTGACCCTAATGGTTTACAATTAACAAAACTCCAATTACGGAATGGTGAGCAAAATGCGTCTACTTTTCGCAGTGTTATTTTGTGTTATGGCTGTGCCAAATGCGTTTGCAGAAAAACTGCCTGCCCCCACTGGCAAGCCCGTTTTAACCATTTCCGGCCTGATTGGGAATACGAATGCTGGCGATACCGCGGTGTTTGACCGGGATATGCTGGAAAAACTAGGGATGGAGACGATTGTTACCACCACGCCATGGTATTCGGGTAAGGTGCGTTTCGACGGTATTTCCCTTAAGAAATTGATGGATTTAGTGGGCGCCAAAGGTGAAACCGCAAAGGTCATTGCCCTCAATGACTATACCACTACCGTCCCGCTTGAAGACTTCCGCAAGTTCCCAACGATTCTCGCGCTAAAAATGAACGGCGAATATATGCAGATCCGTGATAAAGGCCCGTTATTTATTGTTTACCCTTACGATAGCCAGCCTGAGCTACAGAATCAGATTTATTATTCTCGTTCTGCATGGCAAGTTTCAAAAATTATCATTGAGTAAGGGTTTGATCTTGAATCGAATACTTACCGCTATTATTTTGTCGCTTTTCATCATCACCGGGTACATCACCTACCTGGTGCATGAGCGGCAAGGTGAGTTACAGAAATTAACCCGATATACGGACTCCTGGTCAGTATCCCAGATGGTTTCCGAATATATGCGGCTGGAGGCGAGTTTGGGCGCGTATGCGCTCGGTGTTGATAGCGTAGACCACGATAAGGTCCGCCTGCGTCTGGATATCATGCTGAGCCAGATTGAACTGCTGGAGCAGGGCGATCTGGGCAACTTTATTCGTAAGGACGCCGGGCGTAAGGCAACCGTGGCGAGTTTGATTCATATTTTACGTCAGCTCGATGGGGAACTTGATACGATGACCCCGGCACAGATCAAGCTCGTATTACGCGACATGAGCGAGCTTGACGGGCCGATGACGTCGATTGCCTCCACCTCGCTGGTGCAGGGGATCGATGTGGTTAATGAGACCCACGACAAGATACAGAATCTGTATTTTATCTACTCGATTATTTCTGTCCTGCTGATTACCACCTGTATTACCCTGGGCCTGTTGATGCTGCGTCAAAATAACAACCTGCGCCGTGCCCATGTCAGAATGAAACTGCTGGCCGACGATCTGCAGTCATCGAAAGAG
Organism: Klebsiella sp. R390; assembly: GCF_051131745.1. Classification (NCBI taxonomy): domain Bacteria; kingdom Pseudomonadati; phylum Pseudomonadota; class Gammaproteobacteria; order Enterobacterales; family Enterobacteriaceae; genus Klebsiella; species Klebsiella sp. R390. The sequence goes on from NZ_CP180445.1 coordinate 4,554,298, forward strand.
AAGCTGCAGGTGCAGAACCGTCGGCTGCAGTACGATGCCTATCATGACTCATTAACCGGAATGCCGAACCGGCTTTCTTTCTGGCAAAAATTGCAGGAAGTCGTTAACCAGGTCAGGCCTTACAACGGCTCGGCGGTGATCATGTTATTCGACCTCGACAATTTTAAAGATGTGAACGATACGCTGGGGCACGATTCCGGTGATAAGCTGCTGCAGGAACTGGCCAGTCGGCTCTCTTTTTTCCGTAAAACCTCTGAAACACTCTATCGCCTGGGAGGGGATGAGTTTGCGCTGGTCTCCAGCGATCTAAGCGAAGAAATGGCACTGGATCGCGCGCAGGTCATTCGTGAAAAAATTACCCAGCCTTATCAAATCTATGATTCGCTGATAAATATTGATGCCTGTATCGGCGTCGTACTTTCTGACCGGGAAACCCGTACCGATTATCTGTATAAGTGTGCCGATCTGGCGTTGTATGAAGCAAAGAAAGAGGGGGCCGGTACGATAAAAATCTTCCGCCCTGACATGCTGCAACGTCTCCAGGAGAATAAGTCCTTTGAGGATGATCTGCTGCAGGCTCTTGATAATGGTGAGTTCCGGGTCTATTACCAGCCGATAGCCGATACGGTGAATGGCGATATTTATGGTTACGAGGCGTTGGTGCGCTGGTTCCATCCTGTGCGTGGCGTGGTGCCGCCCACGACCTTTATCCCGATCGCCGAGAAGACCGGTATGATCAATGCGCTTGGTGAGTGGGTGTTGAGCACCGCTTGTGAGGAAGCTGCGAAATGGTCATCTCCGATGAAGGTCTCCGTTAACGTGTCGCCCATTCAGTTAATTAACAGCTCGTTGACCGAGGTCGTTATCTCCGTCCTCAAGCGGACAGGGCTGGACCCGCATCGTCTGGATCTGGAAATTACCGAGTCGGATATTTTCAATGAAAATACTCGTTCTTTAGAGATCCTCAGCCAGCTGCGCGAGCTGGGCATTCAGATTTCTATTGATGATTTTGGTACCGGTTACTCGTCATTATCGCGGTTGAGCTATTTCCCGTTCGATAAGATTAAAATTGACCGCTCATTTGTGGTGAATATTCCGATGCAGAAAGATGACCTGGATATTGTCCGGTTAATTATCAGCATGGGGAAAAGCCTACACATGCGCATCGTCGCCGAAGGTGTCGAAACGGAAGAGCAGTTACGTTCATTGCAGCAACTTGGTTGCGACCTGGTTCAGGGTTATCTGATTGGTAAACCTGGTCCACTGAATACCCCAGCAAAATAAACCCTCCTTTCTCCTTTCTTATTACGGATCTGAATAACCAGATCCGGCCATTCTTATATTTAAATAAAACTAACTCTTATTGGGTATATAAAGGGGTAGGGCTTAGTCATTTAAAAAAACAATCCCCTTAGTGATTAAAAGGGGTATATTATATGCAACAAATTTCACCATTTCCGACTGCACTTAACGGTATGGAAAGCGAGGCCAAATCATGCAGCGAATTATTATTCCCACCCATTATGTACATACCCGGACCACGCCGCTGTGGACCCGCGAGACGGCGCCGGCATCTATCTGGAAGCGGCATCTTGATGCCGGAACGCGGCAGGGCGTATATCCTCGTCTGGCAGTAATGCAGGGGACAATACGCTATTACGGCTATGCCGATGAGACCAGCCCGGAACCTGTAGAAACGCTGACGATTGAAGCCGGGCAGTTTGGTGTTTTTCCGCCGGAGAAATGGCACCGAATTGAAGCATTGACCGAGGATACCGTCTTCAATGTGGATTTCTATGTCGATCCCCGCATTCTGATAGAGGGATAAGGACGAACGTATGAACAGTGATAACAAAGGTTATTCATTGGCCGTTGTTAACGGCAACAACAATGACAGGCAAGAGAAAGTCTATTTGAAGCCGATGGCGCTCTACATTCCCGCAATGGCCGAGCAGGCGCTGGCGGAGCTGGTGGCGCCGCTCTCTTCTGATAATGCGCAGAGTAAGGGCTTTATTGTGTCGGTGACCAATAATAACAATGGCGTATCGGTGGATAAAGAGTTTGCCTCTTTGGGCGAACTGCAGGCGCCAGGGGTGGCTGCCGATGCGGTAAAAGATCTGATTAATATCGTGCGCGGCTATGAATCGGATGAAGAGACTAACGTGTGTGGCTGGTAGGTCAGAAGAGATAAACAGCCGGTGCTAGCAGGGCCGCTTTATCGGAGCTTTCAGAAGCGCTTTCCTGAACGATGTCCCGGAGAGGAACGGATAGCCTGAAGCACAGCTGTCCGCGAAAAGCCGGGCCAGGCTTTCGTCGCATGCACAAACAAAAAGCCCGCTCGGGTTTCCCTGAGCGGGCTTCTCTAAATATGGCTCCTCTGACTGGGATCGCCTTTGCCGGTAACTGGCTAATAATTAAGCTAAACCTGAATCCACTTTCTGTCAAGACCACCAGAATGACCACCAATAAGCTTTGCTAGAAAAATTATATTTTATATGAATAGACTCTTCCTTGTGGAGAATTTAAAGGATTTTATTCTGTTTTATTTGCTTAACTTGGAGTTGATCTCTTTTGTGTGGGGGGTTCAGTGTTTTTCTGCCAATAATAAAAGTTATCTTAACAGTGAAGGGGCGCTCCATAGGAAACAGGTCAAAGCCTGTAACTCATTCATCAGAATGAAGCTACTATGGATACCACTCTACCTACCTTGATTTCAAAGATATCTATTAGAGTTATCCTAAAAAAATGGCTAAGATAGTAGAATTCTGACGTTGAATACCTTCGTTACACTATAGATTGGGTATGCAATGATGATGTTATGGAACCTACGGAATCCCAGCCATGAATGATAACGAAGACTCACTGTTTAAGAATAATAATCTTTCTCTTCAGCAAAAACTAGAGCGAGCTCGTACAGAGCTTCTTGACTTATCTGCGCGCAATAAACTCCTCAATATTCCTCGCTCTAAAACAACCAAACTCTTAGAAATTATCGATGAGAGGTCTACTGAGATTTATCGTTTGCTGGTTAAAGAAGGAAAAGTATTTACTTTTCTACCGGGACGGGAAGGCAAGAAGGGGGAGCTAATTGATGATGAGGGCATTGTATCGGATTCGGATGATGCTCTTGTTGATGATCGGCTGCTTGTTTTTGATGATGATGTTGATCCAAAAGCAATCAGCGCTGAGCATCAGGATACAAAACTACAAACAAGGCTAACTCCGCAAGGTTTGCAAAAGAGATTGTTGGATCTTTATCACGATTCTAAAACGTTAGAAGAAGAACAGGGTGTAAACATACTCTATCTGACGCTCGGTACCTTAAAATGGATTGATCCCAATAATAAAGAAAATGTTAGATATGCCCCTTTAATCTTGATCCCCGCGTCTCTTGAGCGTGGAACTGCTGGTGAGAGGTTTAAACTACGGGCAAGGCAGGATGAGATTATTGAAAACCTTTCTCTGGAGGCATATCTACAGCGAACACATGAGATTTTATTGCCTAAGATCAACACTGATGAGGAGCTGGATCTTTCTGGGTATATCGATGAGGTTGCTAAGGCTGTGCAGACAAAGTCTGACTGGAGCGTTCAAGAAAACGATATTACTCTGGGGTTCTTCTCCTTCGCTAAATTCCTCATGTACCGGGATTTAGATCCAGAAAACTGGCCAGAGAATGACAATATCACAGAACAACCTCTTATCCAGTCACTTATGGTTGATGGGTTTGATGAAAGGGATGAAAGGATTTCAGATGATGCACCTATAGATCCTTTTATTTCGCCGAGGGATATGCTCCATATCATGGATAGCGATACTTCTCAAACTCTTGCTATCCATGATGTACGGAAAGGAAAAAACCTTATTATTCAAGGTCCTCCTGGGACAGGGAAATCTCAGACGATTGCGAATGTCATTGCTTCTGCAGTGGCAGATGGCAAAACTGTCTTATTTGTCGCAGAAAAAATGGCTGCTCTTGAAGTGGTGAAACGTCGCCTTGACCATGCGGGTGTGGGCGACGCCTGTTTAGAGTTGCATAGTAATAAGACGAATAAAAGGGTCTTCCTGGAGGAATTGAAAAGGGTCTGGGAGCTGGGATCGCCTAGAGGTGAGTTTCCAGACACACTGGTAGGAAACCTAACGGAGGCGAGGGATAAACTTAACGAGCATCCAGCAAGGCTGCACAAGATATATCATCCTTCAACTTTCTCTCCCTATCAGGTCATGGGGCATCTTGTTCGATTACGTCAGTTAGGCCAGGCCCCGACCGATTTTCATTTCGAAGAATTTGAACATTGGAATGCCAGCGATCTTGAGAAACGCCTTGAGCTCGTGAAAGAGATTGTTGATCGCATCCGAGATATTGGTTTGCCCGCTCAGCATCCGTGGAGTGGCGTTGGTCTTGAGCAGATATTACCTATAGATGTAGAAAAATTACTTCCACGTCTGCAAGAGCTTGAAAGAGATGTCGTACGTCTTAAAAACGTTGTTGCAAATCTGTCTGCTGAGCTTTCCGTTACACCCGTACCGGAAACATTCTCTTCAATTTATAAATTAGTTGAGGTTGCTGAATGTATCAATAAAGCACCAGACCTGTCAGCGGAAGCCTTTATTTCTGCTGTTTGGCATGATAAGGCGCCTGCAATCAAACGACTTGTTGCGGTGGGTAAGCAGTATCAGCAAGCTCGCTTAGATCTTGAGATGGATATAGTAACTGAAGAAATTGAAACTCCAGTTACCGAACTGGAAGATGCGCTGGCAAGGCTTCCTCGTGATTTTCAGGTTAATGGTTTTTCCGCAGCTTGTTCTCTGGTGAAACCTTTATCTAAGTTGCGTCTTGATGCTGCTCGTTTACATGAAGAACTCGGTACTCAGGAAGGGTATTACACTGTTCAGGAAATAGAACGTCTCATCACCTTGGGGGAAAGAATTGCTGCTGCCCCTAATGCCAGTCCTGACGCCTTTATCGCATCAGTTTGGGATCATGGTATTGAGAAAGCTGCTGAACTGGTTGAGTCGATTGCCTCCTTCAGAACCGTTAGCGAAGCTCTTGATTCCCAAATTAATGAGGTAGCCTGGAATACGGATGTTCAGGAGGCCAGGAATCTTCTGGCTAGCCATACTGGTATTTTCCGATACCTCAATGGAAACTGGAGAAAAGCGAGGGGACTTGTTGGTTCTTTACTGCGAGATCGTTCGTTGCCCGTTGAGCAGCAGATCTTATTGTTGGACAAGTTGATTAAGGCGCAGGCAGAGAGGAAAATAATTCAGGAAGGCAATGATTTTGGTCATTCTGCTTTCGGTAGCGATTGGCGCGGTGAAAGAAGTGACAGCCCTTCTTTAATGGCATTAGTTGAATGGATGAGAACGCTCCGTGGTGTAGGCGCTGAGGCTCGGCTGTTGGCCAGCCGACTTATCGACCGCGAGGGTGTGAAGCTTCGTGCGCAACAACTAAGCCAGTTACTGCAGCAGGTTCGGACCCAGTTAGACATCTTATGGAGCGCGTTCGGTTTTTCACCAGAGGAATATTTTTCCAATCAGGTATCTATCACCCGCGTCTCATTAGTTTTCATTGAAGAGAAGATCCAAAATCTCATAGTGATTGATGAACAATGCTTTCGTGTAATGATTAACCCTCCTGCTCGTATTGATGAGCGTAGCCAGCTAATTACCCGAATGGTTGAGTTGCAGAAACTGATTGCAGAAATACGTGCAGAAGCCCCGCTTGCAAAAAGCGCTTTTGACGAACAGTGGAAAGAGCTGTCATCTGATTGGGATTATCTGAGTCAGGCTTGTTCCTGGTTAGAGGAGAACAGTGCGTTACGTTTCGTAGCGGCAAAACTGGCAGACAAAGCTGAAACTGCCCATATTGCACGAGAAACTCAACTGTTCAGCCAAAAGATAGTCAATGAACTGGAACAAATCGCGACGGAATTAAAAGGAACTATCGGAACCCTTTTGGGCTCATCATCTGATAAATTAATGATAGCGCTTGTGTGCGAGAAACTTCAAACATGGGCTGAGAATTCAGAACAACTTTCTAAATGGGTTGCGTATCAGCATCGTATTACGCAGGCTCGAAAATATGGATTATCTGAGGTAGTAGAAAAACTCGCGAGTGGAGATCTTTCGCTAGATTCTGCTATTTCTGCCGTAGAGCGAACCTATTTTGAGTCGCTACTTAAAATCATGGTTCTCGAAGAACCCGATTTAGTGCGTTTTGATGGTGAGCTTCATTCTCGTCAGGTTGCAGGATTTGCAGAGCTTGACCTTAAACGTATCAAAGTCGCCAGTCTTGAGGTTGTGCGTGCCCATCATAGACAAATCCCTTCCAGGAGCGGCGGTATTGGCCCAGTGGGGGTTCTGCGTTCGGAAATGGTGAAAAAGAGGGGGCATCTACCAATTCGTCAGTTAATGCTGAAGGCTGGAGTGGCGATTCAAGCACTCAAGCCGATCATGATGATGAGTCCGTTATCTGTTGCTCAATTCCTCATCCCGGGAAAACAAAAGTTCGATCTTCTGGTCATGGACGAAGCGAGTCAGATACAACCGGTTGATGCGATTGGTGCAATTGCTCGCTGTAAGCAGGTTGTGGTCGTCGGGGATGAACGCCAACTTCCACCTACGCGATTCTTCGCTAAGATGACAGAATCTGCTGCTAATGATGATGGTGATGAAGTATCTCAGGTTGCGGATATAGAGAGTGTATTGGGCCTGTTTGTTGCTAGGGGATTACCTCAACGTATGTTGCGTTGGCACTATCGCAGCCGTCATCAATCCTTGATTGCTGTATCCAATAGTCAGTTCTATGAGAATAAACTCTTCATCGTGCCGAGTCCATACACTCAGGAAGCAGGCATGGGTCTGCAATTCCACTACATCCCGGATGGTGTGTTCGAATCAGGTGGTAAGGGAACCAATACGATAGAAGCTAAAGCTGTCGCTAAAGCAATCATGGAGCATGCCCGTAAATATCCGGAACAGTCGCTCGGCGTTGCAACATTTTCTGTTTCTCAGCGTAAGGCTATTCAGGACGAGCTTGAGTTACTACGCCGTCTGAATCCCGATTTAGAAGAGTTCTTCAATGCGCATCCGAGTGAGCCTTTCTTCGTTAAAAACCTTGAGAACGTACAAGGTGATGAGCGTGATGTCATTATGATCTCCGTCGGCTATGCCAGAAATACGCAAGGATACATGGCGATGCGTTTTGGTCCCCTGGGATCAGAGGGAGGGGAAAGAAGGTTGAACGTATTAATCAGTCGAGCCAAACGTCGATGTGAGGTTTTCGCTTCGATCACAGACGAAGATATTGATTTGGAAAGAGCAAAGGGCAAAGGTGTATTTGCCTTTAAACTCTTCCTACAATATGCCCGTACCGGTCGGATATCGTTAGCTCAACGGACTGAAAGAGAAATGGATAGTGTATTTGAAGAGCAGGTTGCTGATGCGCTTCAGAAAGCTGGTTATCAAGTCCATCCCCAGGTAGGTATTGCTGGATTCTTTATAGATTTAGCTATTGCTGATCCAGATATGCCAGGGCGATACTTGATTGGTATTGAGTGCGATGGCCGTGCTTATCATTCATCACGTTCTGCGCGAGAACGAGATCGCTTGCGTCAGGCTGTACTAGAAGATCACGGGTGGATTATCCATCGTATCTGGAGTACGGATTGGTTCCACCGGCCTGAAGAACAGTTGGAACGAACACTTCAGGCTATAGAGTCTGCCAAAAAAGAGCTCTCAGAACGGACTGAACAATTGAAGCAAAGGATTCGTGCGGTACCTGTTGAAATTGTGACTGTCGATAGAGGACCTGTCGTCGAGATTGGTCTTGTCGATTCGTATATTGCAAAAGAATCTGAGATTGCCTATGTGGAGGCTACCCCATCAGCTAATATGGGGTATGAACTGCATGAAACCCCATTGGGTATTCTCAGCGAAATTATTGAGCAGATAGTTGAGGTTGAATCTCCTGTTCATGTAAGCGAGGTTATCACCAGGTTGCGAACTGCCTGGGGATTACAACGTGCAGGGGCCAGAATTGAGGCCGTTGTGAACAAAGCTGTTAATCTGGTCTGCAACAAAGGTGATATCCTTCAGGATGGACAATTTTTAATACATCAGAAATCAAAGATTGTCTTACGAAACCGACAAAATGTTCAGTCGTTGGGACTGCGTAAATCCGAAATGTTGCCACCTCAAGAGATTGCTGTCGGAGTTTCTCAGGTAGTAAAAAATAACCTTGGTGCGACAGAAGAAGAGATAGTTATGTCTATCTCTAGATCTCTTGGGTTTAAAGCAACAAGCGGGACCTTACGTAAAGTTATTTCAGAGGTAATTGAACAACTTCTCTTTAAAGGCGTTCTTCTAAAAGAAGACTCTCTGATTATTGAGAGTAAAGAAACAGTCACAGAGTAATTTTCAATATTAGAATAAACTCAAAGTATTTTCTTTGAGTTTATCTTTTTTATTCTTAATAATAATTCATGGCGGATTTGTAAGCATACTGTAAGCACATCCGTTTAAGTTCCACGCATTTTTTGAGATCCCGGCCAGATAATGTAGTCGGTATTCCTCCGGTGTCAGATTGTTCAGTGATTCATGTGGACGTTCGCAGTTATATTCCGACAACCATTTTTCCGCTACTTCCCGTACTTCATTCAGTGTTCTGAACAGATAAAAATCGAATATTTCTATACGGTATGTTCGGTCAAAGCGTTATATACAAGCATTCTGCGTTGGTTTGCCCGGCCTGATAAATTCCAGCTTTACGGCATGCTTACAACACGATTAAAGCTTTTTCGATCTCATCGGTTACATCAAAAACGTATCCCAAACGACGACTGTAGACATGGGTTTTTATCCATATAAAATTATGGAATTAAGTTTCTGATGTTTGCATAATGTCAGGTAAAATACACACTTAGTCGCCATCATAGTAGCGATTGAGCGTAGTATACTGAGTGTATTTTACTCAACCTGCTAACGCTGTGTCTGCTGTGCCAAAACGTCCTTACCCATTTTTCTAAATGCAGTTGTGCCAGAAGGAATTGAAGACATGCAATCCGAACAAAATCACAACATCCGACATTTTCCATTGCCACAAAGTGTCAGAGAAGCCATTACCGCAGCAAGAAAACAGGCCGGTACGTTTTACGCCTTTACCGAAGCAGATGCACCACTACTGATTCAGTCCCAGGATGGTACGGCGAGTGGCAAAAGCTATAACGTTTTCGCGCAATACATTGAAAGTGTAAATCCAGCAATCAATCCAGGCAATAGCCATCGCAATCTGGTGTTTATCACACCATTGAAATCACAAATTGACATCCCGGAACAACTCATCGCTCGCGCCCGAGATAAGAAGATAGAATTGTTACCTTATCTTTCGCAAGGGGATATCGCAGATCTTGGTTTTACGTCATGGGTCAAATCTCCTGAAGGGAAAACATCTACAAACCGGGAACGTTATCGTCGCTGGATCAAGCAAGCCAACGAATTGATGTCGGGTGAAATTCAGCTTATTTTTCAACGTCTGAAAGCTGAAGTTGATGCGCGTAATAGTTTGGAAGTACGTCTGGAAACAGAGATTAAAGTGGGGGCAACGTTTGAACAAAAGCGTCTGGAAGATGAGTTACGTCTCAATAGTTTTCATTTAGCCGGTCGCTTACAGGAAGCGGCTGTGGCGATGCTTAATGCCCTGAATCAGGATCTGGCGGCTTTACTTGATGGGGAGGCGGCTAACCCTCGATATGCACTGGCGATGGAAATGATTAAACATCTTTTCCCGTTTCAGATTGCACTATATCGCCGATGTATCCTGCTGGCCACGACGAAAAAGTTCGATGGCAGTGTGCTGTTACTGAAACGCGATAAAGAAGGCGACTATCACCGGAGTTCAAAACAACTGGACCACGTTCTGGGTCAGAAAAAAAGCCTCAAAGTAAATCCATTAGGCGAGATTGCTAACCAGACTAATCCACAGCGAATTGAGAGCTTAAAAGAGCAATATTGGATAACCGACGAAGACTCACCTTTTGCACAACGTGATATTCGTTTCACATTAGTTCTGGACGAAGAGCACGAAGCCTACCGTATATTCCAGCAGAATGTTTGCCAGACATTAATGAACGACGATCAGCAGCTTCCTTCGTTACTGGCAATTTTACATCGTGTACTGGAATATGTGGATGAATGTTCTTCAGATGAAAGAGCACCAGGGTATACCCCTCTGAAAAATTACGTTGATGAGATCAATAAAGCCTTATCTCAATGTGATTTACGACCTGATTTCGATCTTAAGAAGCTGACCAGACTCTTTAGAAATAGTTTGCTTGATATCGTCGTCGATATCCGTAATGCTGAGCAGGTTATCGCGTTAATTGGTAATATTTTCAGTTATCAGATTCAGCGATTTTACCGTGAGTCAGATCTTCGTCGTATTCATTTACGTAGTCACGGGCGCCATTCATACACTGAAGTCTATGTTTCTGAGGATGACAAAAAAGTTCCAGATGAATTTACCTTATATGAACTGTATCAGACACTGACTGCTCTATTATTAGCCTCTGCCCGGTTGGATACACCTAAACATGTCTGCGATTTGCTGGCACAGCAGGAGATGGCAAATCAGAATAACCCATTATCTGTTTTCATTCGTAAAGCCCAAACTATTAAAGGAGATATAGATCATTTATCTTCCAGTGAGCCTCAGAAAGAACAGTTGATAGATGACTTTTTTACCTATTTTCAACCCAAGACATTGTTTTCCCTTTCGCCACGTGAACAGGTAAGAATTGAGGCTGAACAACTGAAGGGATGGGTATTACTCAAATTTCGGATGGAGTTAATTAAGGAGTTACCCGAAATAGCATTATTACGTGTTCTTTATAATACACGTAATACTATCATTTTACTGTCTGCTACAGCAGGATTTCCTGCAACGTATAATGGGCAATACAGCCGCCCGTTTCTGGATAAATACGCCCGAGACTTGAACTATCGCATCAGGCAGCGGGATGTTGATTCTGCTTCGCCCCTGTCGGCGATCCGCAACAATAGAAACCTTCATCGTCCTGTAGCGTTGGAGGTATTTGACGATCAGGTACTGGAGTTTTTACCACAAAACGAGGAGCCTGAGTTCAGGAATGCATATCGTTTCTGGCTCAAAATGCTCGAACCATACTCTACAGCAGTTCAGTTTAATCGCTATCATAAACGAGAGTTTCATCGCCAGTTACAGTGTATGTTACTTGCGGCTTATACTGGCCGGCACATTTTATGTATCGGGATCAGTAGCCGTTTTTTTGCGATTATCGGGAATTTTCTTCGTGCCAATAAGTTAAGTGCAAATCCCTTTCGTGGGGTTGCCATTATTGACAATGAAACACGTCGGGGGAATGATTTACCTCGTGTATTTGAAATCACCCCTTTTGCTGAGCGGCATAGATTGCGTGTTGTCATGTTTGATTCAAAACTCAACCGGGAAGATCCGGTAAGAGACTATCTGCAAATTGATCACCAAAATTTAGCAATATGCATGGTTTCCCATTTCCAGGGGGCCGGGACAGGGCTTAATTATTATGTCACTTATCCGGCACCGTCAGAACCTGCAGGAGTAGATTCAGAGCAAATCGACTTTGATGAATTAGCAATGGTCTGCGGTAGTTACTGGAGTCAGATTAATGCAACTCCATCGCGAAACACGCTGGAAAATTATATTACCTTACTCAAGCATTATGCTCATGGAAGTGTTCCTCGTCAGGTTGGTGATTTCGATACGGATCTAGTTGATTCTGATGCTGCCCAATTGCTGAATACTGAACATACCGTCGAGCTTCATAAAATTGCAATGCAAACTATTGGCCGTACAGAACGGCGTGATGCCCAAATGAATGGGATTATTCGTTTACCTTCTGGTGTTCATCATAATGCATTATGTGTTTTTCGGGATTTGGATCGTCACCCAAATGCACAATCGTTACTTGCTTCCCTGAGTCTGCATAACCACCTATGGTTCAAACGCTCAAAAGATGATTTATTAAAAGCCAGCTTTTCTTCTGATAGTCAGCGTAGCGAATTTGAAAATAAAGTTGCTAAAGCAATAGATATGTATAGCGACTTTGAAGCTGAACTGAAAAATAAAATTCTGCCACTGGCAAGACAAGGTAATCGAGATGCAGTTGAGTTAAATGAAGCATTACGTCACCGGGACAGTTTTACCGATCCTCAGTCATATATAAAGCGTCTTAAACGCAATGCGATTATTAAGAAAAATGCTTATCTTAGCGACTGTGTAAGCCATTTTTATCTGGAGCGTACTGCCGACTGGAAAAATGTGATACTGGCTAAAACCTTAGATGGTTATGGATTAACAGATATTTCAACTGGTGCAAATCCATACAAACCGGAATATTGTTTACCCCAATATCATGAAGCCATGGCTGAAGAGTCATCCGGAACTGAACAGCGTATTTTTGCGAAGATTCTGGGATTAGACGCCACACCTTTACAACAATACATCCCCATTCCTTCATTGATGCCACTTTTGATTGGCAATATTGGTGAATGGCAATTACACCTTGTTCTCCAGGAAATGAATATTACGCCGATCCGACCACAAGAGCTATCACACTATCTGGATAGCTCTTGTTATGAGCTGTTTGATGTGTATTCCATTAACAAGAACCGGATTGTTGCAATCGATGTAAAAAACTGGCGAATGCAAGGTAATAACCGCCAATTAGCGAAAAAAATGCATAATAACTCATTGTGGAAAGTCAGTGAGTTGCAGAAAATCGTTACAGAAAAAACACAATTTGATGGTGTTGACGTTGTTTATCTTAATACCCGATATGCTTTAAACAGCCTCAACATTCGTGCCGAACATTCTAACCATAAGGGCATCTGTTATTATAATCTTTTTAAAAATATTTCATCTTATGAAAAAGATAATGGCAAAAATCCTTATGATGCAAAAATAAAATCAGAATTAAGAATAAATCAATACTTACTTAATCTTTTAGGAGTGAATCATGACTGATTTAACTGATAATAAACAGCATAATGAAACGGATGTTGTGATGGCTGCCGAATGGGAGCTTCAGCCTCCAGATTATGCTCCTAAAGCACGAACACAGCTCTTTGATATCCATGATACTGCAGATGTAATGTTGGAAAAACTTCTGCAATTACCCTCGGCAAATGGTTGGGGAGTTGATGCAATCTGTATCAATAAGGTAAAAGAATACTCCATGAAATGGGATGGTTTTTTTATTGAATTGCACAGAGAAATTCAAAATTTATTATCCTTAAAACTAGGGGTGAAGAATAAAAGGGAGTTTCAGTATCAAACTTTAAAAAAAGCAAACAACTATCTAGTGATGTTTCTTTCACCAGATTCCCGACCGTATCATCAATGGGTTAATGAACTAAAAATAAAGGGCTTTGATCAATATAAAATTGCTCAAACTGTCCTCGCTCTGCGTCTGAAACTACATTTTTTAGATAATGCCGGAAAGTATTTTGATGTGAGTTATGGGGCTTATAATAGCGAAGTTTTTCTGGGTGCCGTCGTACAAAAAGAAGAACCAGACAAGAGAGGAAACTATTACGTCGATACATTGCAAAGTGACCTCTTTTACAGCCCGGATTATGGTGACCTCACTTTTACCTTAAAAGGGATCTGCTTCAGAGCTAAAGCGGAAGAGCTTGGCGTACTAAGCGATTATGGTCGGATTCTGATTAAGGGTAAGAAATCATTGCAGTTGCTTGAGAAAGTAGATGGTAGAAAATACCGGAAAATGCCCTATATGCGTTTTGCCAGTAAGGCTTATTCTGGCTGCAAAAATCATGCAGAAAATCTGGTTCAGAGCGTGCTCGGTGATATCCTGTCTCAGGCTGAAATCACTTTTTCACCACGTATTTTTTATGCAACCCACAGCCAGTTAGACTTTTTAACGACCAATGTCAAAGTACTTCAGCGCCCGTTAGTTATTATAGACAATCTTGATAATGGCGAAGAACCAGAAGCGCACCAACGATTTATTCACTATCTGAAAAAAGAATTAGGAGCAGTAGATATAATTTCACCTCAAGAACTTATTGATCTTGATAAAAATGTTAACTATCTAGTGCTGAATCAGTCTAAAAAAGTAAATGGGTCCAGCATTTCCCTTGGCGAAGATACTTTTTTGAACTCTACCTGGCAGGCACTGAATGAGGCAAAAGCGGGTAAAAAGGATCTGTTAGATTATTATTCAAGGCTAAAAGTGGATTTTATCCTTGATTTTGAGAAAAATCATCAGCGAGTCTTTCAGGGATGTAATATTGAAGCCATAGAGCAGAATAAAAAAGATCCTGTTACCCAGGTTGTTAAAAGTTTTATTAATCCTGTATCTGTCGCTAAGTTGGAAATGATCCGCAGCGAACTCTGGCTAAAAGAAGCTGTGCTGGTGAGAAAGAAACTTACCGGTTTTAGCATTAACGATGGTGAGTATATTCTTGTCTCAATTCGGTGTTCCTCTTCCGGAAACAAAAGAGGGAATGATTTTTATGGCGTTGCTACGCCCGTCGTATTCAGCCATGGCGTAATGAACATCTCAGAGCCGAAAATGTATACCGATGAGGTCGATTTCCGTAATAATATTCCAGGAATGAATATCAACTGTATTGATAAATTGCGTGATGATAATTTCTATCTTGTTGATACAATAAATCAGGTTGTGATTAAGCGATATAATACTGTTCGTATTCCGAGATTATTAGGTTCTGCGGAGCGATGTTCTCTTCAGGTAGCAAAAGAAAATCATGATAAAATTAATAAATTTGGTGCAGCGGATAAAACATGTTTGCCTTACTACTTAACTCCAAAACCTAAAAATCATGCTGTCAGCCAGTATCAACAACTCTTTATTGAAAAACGAGGTAATGAAGCATTACTTTTTTGTACTAAAAGCAACCAGCCCAACCAGATTATGGACAGGGCAACCTTAGTTTATAATTTGGTGGCGACAACATTTGATGGTAAAGAGGCTGATGTGATGAAGCAAGCAGCAACTGAATTACTGTTACGAACTTTAACTTACGATACTACCCGTTATAACGAAGTCAGTCAGACATCTCTTCTGGAAAAAATATCGCGTTTGATGTTGCATAACTAATTTTATCAGCGTTTAACGTGGGTTATTCTTGATCAGGCCATGTGCTATGGCCTGAATACCTTTAAGTGTATTAGTCGCGACTTGATCTGACACATGGCCTTGAAAGGTTGAGAGTTACCGATTTGATATGGGTGTCGAATCCTTATACTAAATACGAGGTAACTCTCATGTTTCATACTACTAATCCCGTTATTAAACACAAAGCCAGTTTGCTCAATCTGGCTAAAAAGCTCAGCAATGTATCCAAAGCTTGCAAAATCATGGGGGTCTCACATGATACATTCTATCGTTACCGCGAACTGGCTGATGAAGACGGCGTGAATGCGCTGATAAACCGAAGTCGCCGTGCACCTAACCTTAAGAACCGCACCGATGCCCTCGTGTGTAGAACCGTCCGCAAGCGAAGCGCGCAGACTCAGATAAAGAAATCCGGGTGTAAGCACACCCGTTTTAGTTCCACGCATTTTTTGAGATTTCCGGATTTTCGGCCATCAACCGGTACTCCTCCGGTGTCAGGTTATTCAGGGATTCATGAGGCCGCTCGCTGTTGTATTCCATCAGCCAGTGCTCTGTGATTTCCCGTGCTTCATTCAGGGTTCTGAACAGATAAAAATCCAGAATTTCTGTCCGGTACGTCCGGTTAAACCGTTCGATAAAGGCATTCTGCGTTGGCTTTCCCGGTTTGATAAATTCCAGCATCACTCCATGCTCTTCAGCCCACTGCGCCAGCGTCAGTGAGACCAGTTCCGGTCCGTTGTCCATCCGCAGTTTTAGTGGATAACCCCGGTTTGCTACGATTCTGTCCAGCACCCTGACCACCCGCTGTGCCGGGATATTCAGATCGATTTCTATTGCGAGGGCTTCGTGGTTAAAGTCATCAACCACATTGAAGGTCCGGAAGCGTCTGCCGCAGACCAGCGCATCATGCATAAAATCGATGGACCAGCTCTGGTTAAGCGCTTCCGGCGTAGCCAGTGGCGCCGGGTTACGCGCGGGTAAACGCTGTTTTCCCTTACGACGAAAATTCAGTTTCAGCAGGCAGTAAATCCGGTGAACGCGTTTATGGTTCCAGGCGTTACCCTGCCTGCGTATCATCTGGAACAGCTTCTTAAACCCGTATCGCGGATAGCGCTCCGCCAGCTCAGTCAGTGCCTGGATCACCGGGTCATCGCGCCGGGTATCGGGCTGGTAAAAATAGACCGTCCTGCTCAGCGATAACGTCCTGCAGGCTTGGCGGATGCTCATGGTAAATTGCGTAGTCAGATAACCGACGAGCTCACGCTTTATCGCTGGTTTTAAAGCTTTTTTTCGATGACGTCTTTAAGTGCCTGGCATTCAAGGCTGAGATCAGCAAACATCTGTTTGAGGCGACGGTTTTCATCCTCGAGGTCTTTCATCTTTTGGATATCAGAGGCTTCCATACCGCCAAACTTCGCTTTCCAGTTGTAATAGCTGGCTTCAGAGATACCGGCTTCACGGCAGACATCCTTAACGGTACGTCCGGCTTCGACGGACTTCAGAACGGCAATGATCTGGTGTTCGGTGAATCGGGCTTTACGCATGGTGATCTCCTCACAGGACATAATCAGTATGTCGGAAGATCTCTAAAAATGAATGGTTCGTTTAAGCGGGATGCTTACAAGACCAACGAGCAAAGCGAAGTTCGCTGGGACGGATAAACAGGTGCAATGTGAGTGATACTGTCAGGCGGGTTAATTCTCGTCCTTGCTTGTAGTCCTTAATACGGGTTAACAATTCTGGTAGTTGTTCCAACGGAAGGGCAGGATAGTGGCGTTTAACGGGTGGGGCGATGATACCGTCCAGATTGGCCGCCGGATTATGCTCTATCAACTCCTGATGCACGGCATGACGCATGATGTTGCACATTTGCTGCCGAGTGCGTGCTGCCACTTCCAGCAGACCTTTTTTCTCAATTCCTTTCAGCAGGTCGATGAAATGGCGGGTTTTCAGTTCTGTGACTGGCAGGTGTCCAATTATCGGGAAGATATGATTGTTCATACTGGCAAGCAGACGGGCGGCATGGTTTTCTGACCAGGATCTGTTGCTTTTATGCCAGCTCAATGCGACAGCCTTGAAGGTCTCTCCCTGTAAGACAGTGGCTCTTTCAGTGGAGCGCTGTTGTGCTGGGTTGATATTCTGCACCAGCAATTTACGAATACCGTCACGCTGCTGACGACCATCAGCCAGAGAAACATCAGGATAGGCACCTAAGCCGAGGCGGGATTCTTTTCTATTGATGCGATATTTGAGATACCAAAGACGTGAACCGCCAGGATTGACTAAAAGGTATAGACCATGAGAGTCGGAAACTTTGAAGGGTTTAGCGGATGGTTTTAAGTTGCGGATTTTTGAGTCGTTAAGAGACATTTGGGGGTCACTCCGTCATCGAACCAACTTGACCCCAAATCTGACCACCAAATTCTCCCGATGCGGAGGGTAAACTGAAAATGCATCGGGGAGACTTTTCACGCTAACTTATTGAATCTGAATTACATAGGGATTCGCAAAGTGGCATGAAAACAAGAATTTGGCTCCTCTGACTGGACTCGAACCAGTGACATACGGATTAACAGTCCGCCGTTCTACCGACTGAACTACAGAGGAATCGGTGTGGAGTCGTATCTTAGCGGCGAAAAAAATTTTGTCAAACATCTAATTGCCCCCTAAGAACTAACTGGCGGTTCCATCAACAATTTGTTGCTATTACAGACGATTAATAAGGAAAAATGTTTTGCAGGATCGGCCATTCTCCATCATCATTTGAAATGTAGTTTCAACTTTTCTCACTAAGGTCTCCCTTGAACGCCACCTCCGTAGTGCGCCAGGTCTTTGAACGAACAACCTGGTTCAAAAAACGTAAGAGTTACCGTGTGCTGTACTGGCGCGAAATCAGCCCCCTCGCGGTGCCTATTTTCCTCGAAAACACCTGTGTTTTACTGATGGGCGTGCTGAGCACATTCCTGGTTAGCTGGCTGGGAAAAGAGGCGATGGCCGGCGTCGGTCTGGCTGATAGCTTCAATATGGTGATCATGTCTTTCTTTGCCGCCATTGACCTTGGGACCACGGTGGTGGTTGCCTTTAGCCTGGGTAAACGTGACCGTCGACGGGCCAGAGCCGCGGCCCGGCAGTCACTGGCGATCATGACGCTGTTCTCGATCCTGCTGGCGGTAGTGATCCATGCCTTTGGTAAAGAGATCATCGATGTGGTTGCCGGAGATGCCTCGGAAGAGGTGAAGGCGATGGCGTTGACCTACCTTGAGCTGACGGTACTGAGCTACCCGGCAGCGGCCATTGCGCTGATCGGGAGTGGGGCGTTGCGAGGGGCGGGCAACACGAAAATTCCGCTGCTGATTAATGGCGGGATGAACATTCTCAACATCATTATCAGCAGTATCCTGATTTACGGTATTTTTTCCTGGCCGGGTTTGGGATTTGTTGGCGCAGGCCTGGGGCTGACGATTGCCCGCTATATTGGTGCGGTAGCGATTATCTGGGTGCTGGCGATTGGTTTTAACCCGGCATTGCGGATTTCGATAAAAAGTTATTTTCAGCCTTTCAACTTTGCGATTATCTGGGAAGTGATGGGGATTGGTATTCCGGCCAGCATCGAGTCCGTACTGTTCAACAGCGGCAAATTGCTGACACAAATGTTTGTGGCCGGAATGGGTACCAACGTGATCGCCGGTAACTTTATTGCCTTTTCCGTCGCCGCGCTGATTAACCTGCCGGGTAACGCGCTGGGGTCCGCCTCGACGATCATTACCGGTAAACGATTGGGTAAAGGACAAATAGGGCAGGCGGAGCGCCAGGCGTGGCACGTATTCTGGCTATCGACGGTGGTGCTCACGGTTATTGCGTGGGGGACGGCGCCGTTTGCTAATCTGATCGCCTCGTTCTATACCAGCGAAGAAGATGTCAAAGTCGTGGTTAAAGAACTGCTGTGGCTGAACGCCTTCTTTATGCCTATCTGGGCGACCTCGTGGATTTTACCTTGTGCATTTAAAGGTGCGCGCGATGTGCGCTACACCATGTGGGTATCGATGCTGGGGATGTGGGGCTGTCGCGTGGTGGCTGGCTATACCCTGGGGATTGTATTGGGGATGGGGGTCATCGGGGTCTGGCTGGGCATGGTGCTCGACTGGGCGGTACGCGGCGTGCTGTTCTATGGCCGTATGGTGAGCGGGCGTTGGCTGTGGAAATATCCCCGCGTCAAAACTCAAGTGGACGAAACATAACCACTTTTCAGTGAAAGCGGTAAATTTTGCACAAAGTGAAGAATAAATCGGCAAACGGTGTGAATTATGAAAACAGCCTTTGACAAGGGCATCCACCGCCGTTAATATTCGCCCCGTTCACACGATTCCTCTGTAGTTCAGTCGGTAGAACGGCGGACTGTTAATCCGTATGTCACTGGTTCGAGTCCAGTCAGAGGAGCCATATTTAAGAAACCCGCTTAAGGAAACTTAAGCGGGTTTTTTGCTTTCTTGCTTCCGAAGTTTTCCCGTTCCCTGCACGAGCTTTGCGCAGGGAACGGGATATGACGTTAGCGGAACGGGGGTTCGTTGAAGGTGCGCAGCTTACGGGAGTGCATGTGGTCGCCCTCCGCGCGCAGTAAATCAATGGCCTTGATACCGATTTGCAAATGTTCGGAAATAGCCCCTTCATAGAAACGGTTAGCCTGGCCTGGCAGCTTAATCTCACCGTGCAGCGGTTTGTCAGACACGCACAATAATGTGCCGTACGGCACGCGGAAGCGGTAGCCCTGGGCGGCAATGGTGGCGCTTTCCATATCAATGGCGACGGCACGGCTAAGGTTAAAGCGCAGCGCCGAGGCGGAATAGCGCAGCTCCCAGTTCCGGTCATCCGTGGTCACGACAGTACCGGTACGTAGTCGCTGTTTGACCTCTTCTCCCGGCATGCCGCTGATCTGCTTGGTGGCGTCGTAAAGAGCGCGCTGCACTTCGGCAATGCTGGGGATTGGGATGTCGGGCGGCAGTACGGCATCCAGCACGTGGTCATCGCGCAGATAGGCATGCGCCAGCACGTAGTCACCAATGGTCTGGCTTTCACGCAGCCCGCCGCAGTGGCCAATCATCAACCAGACGTCCGGACGCAGAACCGCCAGGTGATCGCAGATGTTTTTGGCGTTTGCCGGCCCGACGCCGATATTAATCAAGGTTATTCCCTGACCATCTTTGGTGATCAGGTGCCAGGCAGGCATCTGATGCTTTTTCCATGCCAGATCGGAAACGGCCTGCTCCGGCGCTTCGGTATCGGCGGTGATCCAGATGCCGCCGGCGCAGGAGAGGGCGATATAGGGGCTGTCGGGATCAAGAATCTGGCTGCACCCCCAACTGACGAACTCATCGACGTAACGTGTGTAGTTGGTAAACAGGACGTACGGCTGGAAATGATCGACCGGTGTGCCGGTATAATGACGCAGGCGCGCGAGTGAGAAATCCACGCGACGGGCATCAAAATGGGAAAGCGGATGGTGCTCGGTAGGGTGGAACAGCCCGTCCGCGGTCTCATCGCCGATTTGCGACAGCTCGGTGGTCGGGAAATGGCGGGTCAGGCCAGCACTCATTGAACGATCGAGCGTTAAAGCTGAACCATCGATGACATACGGATACGGGATTTCATGCTGCGACAGCCCGACGCTAATATGCGCGCCATAATCCTGATACAGCGAAGTGAGCTGCTCCAGCAGATAGGCGCGAAAAAGTTTGGGATTGGTAATGGTGGTGGTGTAGCAACCGGCATGAGTGAAGCGGCCCCATGCCCGGGTTTTTAGCGCTTTATGGTCGGCGCCATCCCACGATACGGACAGCTGTGGATAGACAAACAGTCCGTTCGCACGCTCTGCTTCATCAGGAAGTACGCTGTGGTTGATATACTCGCCGATGGCTTTACGTAATGCATCGACCGAACGTTCATACTGCGCTTCAAGCTGGCTCAGCGCTTGCTCCGGGGTCAGACTGGCGGCCTTCTGGTTCATCTTCGCTCCTTATTTCAGGTCTGCTGACATGCCCGATAGTATGTCACAGACGGAAAAGTGCGAAGGGGAATTTCAGCGGCTTAGCGGCGAAAGTGATTGAATTCGATATTGTTGATGATGTTTTATGCAGGCGTGACGGCTTCAGCCCAGTATTCGGTACTGTAGGGGCGCGCTTTGGTGACTTTAATGGTGTTTGCCAGGTCGCCATTAACGCAATAGCGGGCGTTTGCCAGTGGCGTGAGCTTATCACCGCACTGCAGGAGGCTGTGGCAGGAATCAATCGTGGCGATTATCGCTAACTGGCCACTTTGCAAAACGACACAATACTGACCTGTCTCGTTGGCTGACCGCATTTTTTTGACCCACCATTCCATCCGGCTTTCTCTGCGTTATGATTTCCCCAGGTGATAATTGCCCGTTCCCTCATTTCTTACAATCATAATAGACCATTGGTTTAGTCTGTGTTTAACCGGCGATGATTCAGAATATCGTCACATGGATGATCGTCCGCACCAGAATGCCGACAATGGCGCCAGGGGCGGCAAAACGGAACAGGCGAACAAAGCGCGAGCTGATCCCCAGATAGATGCCAATACCCGGTAGGTCAAACGACTGGACCAGTAGTCCGGCGGAGGCATTGAGCTGGCTGACGGTGGCTTTCCCTTGCTGAATTAATTCAGAAACGACCCCGAAATAGGCGGTGCCGCCGGCGACGCATTTCACCAGGGTTGGCAGGACGAAATTCACTGGAATGTTTAACCACAGGAGGAGCGGCATCAGCAGCTGCTGCAGCAGTTCGATAAGGCCAGCCGCCTTCATGATGCCGACGATGGTTAGCGACAGGATCAGCATGGGGACGGCACCAAGCGCAAGGCGAATCGCGTCGGAACCGGCGTTGTTAATCACCGCGAGCATCCCCTGGCTGTTCTGCTCGCTATTCGGCAGCGCTTCAGCACGTGGATTCTCGGCGATAGACAGCCGACGACCGGTGATATACCAGGTAGCCGCCGCCGCGCACAGGCCGCCGACCATCGAGATGGCAATCGAGGCGGTCCAGTGCAGGCCAAAAGGGGTCAAAGGATAAAAGACGTTACCCTGTCCCATGGCAAACACCATGGCGAGAGTCGCGGCCATTTGCCGGTCTGAGACGCCGCGTTTATCCATGATCGACAACGTAGCCAGCGGGGCGGCAAAGCTCACGAAATTCATCTGAATCAGTGCGAAAGCGCTCATGCCGCTGAGGCCGAAAGGCTTGAGTAACGGCGCGACCCAGCGGACGATAACATCGAGCACGCCGCGCACTTCGAGGTACTTCATGATCATCAGCATCACGACCATGATGGGTAAGAGCGTATAAAGTGCGACATCAACGGAAGATTTACCCGCCGACATAATGATGCTTATTACATCCATTTATTCTCAATCACCGCATTGCGCAAAGATAATGCGGTTCATCATAATCCGCACCGAAAGAAAATGATATCGCGGCTCTGGTGGCTGTTTTGCCCTCCCGTCGCATGAGGCGGACATCATCAATATACGTTTCCCGGGCATCAGAAGCCTTGTGGCGTCTGGGCTGTCGGATGAATCGAATCACACGGGACCAGGAATTTAGTGGCCGTGCTCGGGAGGAATTGTCACAGGGGGATCCGGTAACTGTCCTGTCTGGCATTCGAGCCCGGCCGCAATATAACGGCACATTTACACCCCTTTCAATCAATGGTTGGAATACGTTTTCCTTTTATCAATAAATGGCCATGCATTTTGTCTGGCGAGTCCCCATTATCTGCATTATTGATTTGCATCTATATAGCCTGGGTTCTATATTGCAAGGAGGGGCCTGTGTGGACGATTAAGACTACGGATCGGTTTGATATCTGGTTTAGTGAACTTGGTGCCGCTGACCGGGCCTGTGTACTGGCGTCGCTACTTGTGCTGCGGGAAAAAGGACCTGGATTGTCCAGACCTTACGCCGATACCATTCAAGGTTCCTGCTACAGCAATATGAAAGAATTACGAGTTCAGAGCAAAGGGAAGCCGATACGGGTGTTTTTCGCCTTCGACCCATTTCGGGCTGGCATTCTGCTGTGTGCCGGTAACAAGATCGGGAATGAAAAACGCTTTTATGACCAGATGATCCCGGTCGCCGATCGGGAGTTCAGCGATTATTTAAATATGCCAGATGATGAGGAATAGCGCGATGGGCAGAACGCTCGAACAGCTTCTTGCTGATGAAACACCGAATGTCGTGGCCGATGCACGGGCAATGGCTACGGACATCCTGCTCAATATCCACCTTGCCGAACTGCGTGAGAAAGTACAGAAAACCCAGGTAGAAATGGCGCAGGCCCTGGGGATCCGGCAACCTACGGTTGCCAGTATGGAAAAACCGGGGCGGGATTTGAAACTGTCCACGCTCAAACGCTATGTAGAGGCGACTGGCGGTAAACTACGTCTTGACGTGGAGCTACCGGATGGTTCCCATTACGGCTTTACCCTGTAGTGAATTCTCTCTACCACAAAGCAAAAAGCCTGCTTAAGTTTCCTTAGGCAGGCTTCTCTAAATATGGCTCCTCTGACTGGACTCGAACCAGTGACATACGGATTAACAGTCCGCCGTTCTACCGACTGAACTACAGAGGAATCGTGTGAACGGGGCGCATATTAACGGCGACGGATGACCTTGTCAAAGTCTGATTCATCAAAATGTGTTTGATTGCTGACAATTTCAGCGACCGGCCGCTTTTGCGCTTTTTTTCGACATTGTGCACCATGCTAGTGCACATATACCCCGAATGGGGCATAGCCTAAACTGCTTACCGGGCAAATAAATCGTCCGTTGCTATCAGAATCGCTTATTACGCCGCGAATAGCGGCCTTTGCATCGATTTGTAAAAACTGGCAAGCAAATTGCAAAACCTTCTGTATCTCAATAGCCAGCGTTGGTACTGGCTTTCCTTACAGGAGGCAAAATGAACTTAAGACGACTGAAGTATTTTGTGAAAATCGTCGATATCGGTAGCCTGACCCAGGCCGCCGAAGTCTTGCATATCGCACAACCGGCGTTGAGCCAGCAAGTGGCGACCCTGGAAGGCGAACTGGACCAGCAACTGCTGATTCGCACAAAACGCGGCGTGACGCCGACCGAAGCCGGGAAGATTCTTTATACCCATGCCCGGACCATCCTGCGCCAGTGCGAGCAGGCCCAACTGGCGGTCAACAATGTTGGCCATACGTTGAGCGGGCAGGTTTCTATTGGCCTGGCGCCGGGCACTGCGGCTTCCGCCATTACGATGCCTTTGCTGCAGACGGTGCGTAACGAACTCCCTGAAGTAATGGTTTATCTGCAGGAGAGCAGTGGCACCATCCTCAACGATAAATTGCTCGGCGGGCAGCTGGATATGGCGGTGCTGTATGAGCGTTCACCGGTGGCCGGGATCGTCAGCCAGCCTTTGCTGAAAGAAGACCTCTACCTGGTTGGAACCCGTGATTGTCCAGGGCAAAGCGTCGACCTGACCGCAGTAGCAGAAATGAATCTGTTCCTGCCGCGTGATTACAGCGCGGTGCGCGCACGGGTTACTGAAGCGTTTACCCTGCGCCGACTGTCGGCGAAGATCATTGGTGAAATTGAATCCATCACCACCTTAACGGCGGCGATTGCCAGCGGGATGGGCGTCACCGTTCTGCCGGAATCCGCCGCTCGCTCATTGTGCCAGGCGGCAAATGGCTGGATGGCGCGGATCAGTACACCATCGATGAGCCTGTCGCTGTCCCTGAACATGTCTGCTAAGGGAAGCTTGTCGCCGCAGGCGCAGGCGGTAAAAGAAATCTTACTCTCTCTGGTCAGCCGACCTTCGCTGGAGAACCGTGAATTACTGCTGGTGAGTTAATCTATATTCCGTAATGGAATAAGTTGCTGGTTTTTATTATTTGTTAGCAAGGACAACAGACTTTAACAATAGCGTATACGTTATGTCTGATAGCCCGGAGGAAAGGGTGAATTTCCAGCAGCTTAAAATCATTCGTGAGGCGGCCCGTCAGGATTACAACCTGACGGAAGTCGCAAATATGTTATATACCTCGCAATCGGGCGTCAGTCGCCATATTCGTGAACTGGAAGAAGAGCTCGGCATTGAGATTTTCATCCGGCGCGGTAAGCGTTTACTGGGAATGACCGAGCCGGGTAAAGCCTTATTAACCATTGCGGAGCGTATCCTCAATGAAGCCGGTAACGTCCGTCGGCTCGCCGACCTGTTTACCAATGACGCTTCCGGTGTCTTAACCATTGCCACCACCCACACTCAGGCACGCTACAGCCTGCCTCCGGTCATTAAAGCTTTCCGCGAACTGTTTTCCGATGTCCGACTGGAGCTTATCCAGGGGACGCCTCAGGAAATCGAAGCGCTGTTGCATAACGGCGGCGCTGATATTGGCATTGCCAGTGAGCGTTTAAGTAACGATCCCACGCTGGTGGCCTTTCCGTGGTTCCGCTGGCACCACAGCCTGCTGGTCCCTAAAGAGCACCCGCTGATTCAGGTCTCGCCCTTAACGCTGGAAGCCATTTCCCGCTGGCCGCTGATAACCTACCGCCAGGGCATCACCGGGCGTTCACGCATTGATGAAGCTTTCAACCGTAAAGGGTTGATGCCGGATATCGTCCTGAGCGCCCAGGACTCTGATGTGATTAAAACCTATGTCGAGCTGGGGCTGGGAGTCGGGCTGGTGGCGGAGCAATCCGGAGATGCCCGGGAATCGGACACCTTGACCCGCCTCGAAACCCGGCACCTGTTCGACGCCAATACAGTCTGGTTAGGCTTAAAACGCGGGCAGTTACAGCGCAATTATGTCTGGCGCTTTATCGAACTGTGCAACGCCGGCTTGTCGCTGGATGAAATCAAGCGTCAGGCGATGGAGCCGGAAGAGGCGGCAATTGATTACCAGATATGATTAATTCATCACTGGGGTGGATAATAGAAGGCACATCTATCCACGCGGAGAGGATATAAAAGCTATAATTCACGCACAGTTGTCGCTATTGAGGAAAGGGAAATGATGCGGCGTGTGAATTGGTTTTGCTCTCTTTTAGTGTTCCTCTCAAGCCAGAGTGTGCTGGCCGTGAGTTATCCGTTACCGCCGGAAGGAAGCCGTCTGGTCGGTATGCCGCTGACGATTACCGTTCCGGACCATAATACCCAGCCGCTGGAAGCCTTTGCCGCGCAATATGGGCAAGGGCTCAGCAATATGCTGGAAGCCAACCCCGGCGTTGATGTCTATTTGCCGAAATCAGGTACGACCCTGGTGGTGCCGCAGCAGTTAATCTTACCGGATACGGTCCGTAACGGTATTGTGGTTAACGTCGCCGAAATGCGCCTCTATTACTATCCGCCTGAGGGTACCACGGTTGAGGTGTTGCCGATTGGCATTGGCCAGGCGGGGCGTGAAACGCCGCGTAACTGGGTCACTACGGTAGAACGCAAGCAGGAAGCGCCTACCTGGACGCCGACCGCGAATACCCGCCGTGAATACGCCAGCCGGGGGGAAACCCTACCGGCGTTTGTCCCTGCCGGACCGGATAACCCGATGGGGCTGTATGCTATTTATATCGGAAGGCTATATGCCATTCATGGCACTAATGCCAACTTCGGGATCGGCTTGCGCGTCAGTCAGGGATGCATCCGTCTGCGCAACGACGATATCAAATATCTGTTCGACAACGTACCGGTGGGGACCCGCGTCCAGATTATCGATCGGCCGGTGAAATATACCCTCGAACCGGACGGCAGTCGCTGGGTTGAAGTCCATGAACCGCTCTCGCGCAACCGTGCTGAATATGAATCTGACCGCAAAGTTCCTTTGCCGATGACCACGGGGATCCAGTCATTTGTCAAAGGAGAGGGTGTGAATGCCAGCCTGGCCACACAGGCGCTTGAGCGACGTTCGGGCATGCCTGTTAATATCAGCGGGGCGGGAACGGTTAATCAGTTCGGCAGTTGACCCTTGGTGCTGAGACTTGCCAACATCGCGTCATGCCGGAAGCCGGGGCATGGCGCGGCCTGTTATATTTTGTCTGACCAGATGACTAAGCCAATCCCCGATAAAATAATCAATGTTGAAATGACGATCTGGCGATCCAGCGCCTCATTCATAAACAGAACCCCGCCAAGCGCGGCCAGGCAGGGGACGCTTAACTGAATGGTGCTGGCGGTGGATGACGATAGTTTCGGCAATAAGGTATACCAGAGCAGATAGGCGCCTGCAGAGGTGATGGCACCGGCGACGATCCCCAGCAGCAGTCCCGTTGCATCCAGTTGCAGCGCATGAAAATGCACGGCGACGGCCACTACAGCAATAGGGACGGAGAGGATAAAGTTGCCTGCGGTGGCCGAGGCGGCGCTGGTTGCCGCTCTTCCGGTAATGCAGTATGCCGCCCAGGCAACACCGGACAGGATCATCATGACGGCCGCAAATGCGGGCGGCGGTGTGGCGCCAGGCAGGAGTAAAATACCTATGCCTGACAGTGCTGCCAAGATACCGATGACTTTCCAGCGGGTGATTTTCTCGCCATGCAACATTCCCCAACCGGTCATGACCAACTGGACCGTGCCAAATAACAGCAGCGCACCGGTCGCCGCGTTTAACGACACATAGGCGAGAGAAAAGGCAAACACGTAGCCGGACAATAACAGCGCGTTGAGCGGGTGGTACTCAATTTTGTGGCTCCCGCGACGAAGGAGAATAAACAGGTACAGGGCCAATGCGCCGCTGATCAAACGGATGCTGCCAAACGAGACCTCGTCGATATAGCCGCCTGTTATTGCCACTCTGCAGAGCACCGAATTTGCGGCAAAGGCGATCATCGTCAGCAGGATTTTTAATAACATAGCTCGGTCTCCGGGGCCGGTATCTGACGACGCGCAATGTGGTGGGGATAATCATTCAACCATTGTGACGGATAGTTATCGCCGACAAAACAGAAAAGGGGAGCCATTGCTCCCCTTATCCGTCAGTCAGGCCTGACGACCGGCCATAACGCCGCCGTCAATATCCCAGATGGCGCCCGTGACCCAGCCGGTATTGTCGGACAGCAGGAACGCCACGGTTTCGGCAATGTCGACCGGCGAGCCAACGCGGCCGATCGGATGGAAACTGTCAAAGCTGTTCATGACCTCTTTAACCTCATCCTTCGCGATAAAACCTTCGTAAATCGGCGTATGAACAACCGCAGGGGCGACGGCATTAACGCGGATACCTTTCGCACCCAACTCGATAGCCAGATTTTTGGTCAGCGCATGCAGACCGGCTTTTGCCATCGAATAAGCAGAGGACGGAGTGGCGCCGATCGCCTGATGTGCCCACATTGAGCCGATATTAACAATCGATCCTTTGATCCCTGCCGCGACCATATTACGCACCACGTCACGGGTGATGAAGAACGTTGCACGGTTAATATTCATATACATATCATAGTCAGCCGTCTCGTGTTCGGTAAAGGATTTCGGGAAGAAGACTCCTGCGGCATTCACCAGCAGGCTGATATCCTGGTGCTCAGCATTGATGATATCGGTGGCATGCTGCATGCCTTGCGCGGTCATCAGGTCGGCAATAATGATGGACACCTGGCCATGGGCAGATAAAACCCGGCGCGCTTCTTCTGCTTTATCCTGACGGTTGCCTACCAGCACCGCACTGCCGCCGTTTTTCAGAACGTATTTTGCTGTTTCAAAGCCCATGCCGCTGGTGCCGCCGACCACTAACAATTTTTTACCTGCAAATGATGTTGTCATCATAACCTCTGTACTGGTTTCTCTGTGATGTGAAGGTGGCCGATGCCTCCCCTTTCTGTGGCGGCATATTCACACTTTCGTATTCGGCTGGCGAATCAGAAGATATTTAATGGCGAGATAGAAAATCTATTTCATGCTGCTGGTAGTGTGCCAGAATAGAGGAAACCCTTATCGTGGATAACCCTCATGCGTTCGCTCAACCGGCTTAAATGGCTACATGCCTTCGAGGCAACGGCACGTCACGGCAGTTTTACCGGGGCAGCTGAAGAGCTGGGTGTCACGCCTGCCGCGGTCGGGCAGCTCGTCAGATCGCTGGAGGAGTGGGTGGGTTATCCGCTGCTTCATCGGCTGCGTAGCGGCAAGGAAAGACTGACATTGGTCAGTGAGGCGCAGGACGCCTTAAAGGATATCAGTGAGGGACTGGACAGTCTGGAGCGCGGTCTGAATAAACTGAGAGGAAGAAAATCTCGTTCAGTTATCGTGCTTACCGCCTCACAGGTACTGATGATGAACTGGCTGATGGAGCGCCTGAATCGCTTTTCAGAACAGCATGAGAACATTGATATCCGGCTTGATGTCACCGAGAAACTCATGGATGTGGTGCATGGTGAAGCCGATATGGGTATTCGTTGTGGCCCGGGAGACTGGGCCGGGTTAAGCAAAACGTGGCTCATGGATGAAGATGTGGTGATGGTCTGCAGCCCGGTGCTGCTGCCTGATGTCAAAGACGGCACGCCGGCATGGTTGTCAGAGCAAAAGCTGATCCATGATGATACGCCACATCCAGGCGCCCATTTTCCCGCCTGGGACACCGTGCTGGCAAAGGTCGGTGCGCCGCCAGCCAGCATCAGCGGTCTGCATATTAACTCGACCTCCGCGGTTATACTGTCTGCCCTGAGCGGACGAGGGGTGGCGCTGGTCCGCCGGGCTCTGGTACAGCAGGCGATCGATAACCATCAGTTGCGCGTGCTGTTTAGCGATATTAGCTGGCCGCTCACCTGGTCCTATTACCTGGTGATGTCTGAACATTCGCAGATGCGACCTGAAGTGAAAATCCTCCACGACTGGTTAATCCACGATGTGAAAGCAGAGCAGTGACCTTTTGCTAAGAACAGGGTCCAATCGTTCTTGACTGCGAACGGCTTGATTGCCTCTTCTGTTGGCCTGAATCTTTGTTTCTTTAGGCCAGAAAAAATCGCTTTGCCATGCCTTTATCACATAGATGGCTACGTCCTGTGGAAATATTTATTGGGAGAACTAATTTTTATTCGTTGCCAGCCATCTTCCTGCCCTATTACAGAAACTATGTGAATGCTTGACCCGCGAGTGTCTTTTCTGGTGTTTTTCGAGCAGCCCTCGTTGCGAGGGCCGTGATATATATTGGCGCGGGAAAGTGCTGTTTATATGTCGAGCATAACCCAATACAGCCGCAACCCGGTTTAGCTACATCTTATAAATACTGGCTCAGGAGCGCCTCAAGGCTGTTCTGATCTACGGCAAACAGGCGAATACCTTCAGCGAGCTTTTCCACCGCCATCGCATCCTGATTATGCGCCCAGTAGAACTCAGCCTCGGTCATCGCTGTGAGCTTCGCCTGGATCTCACCTTCATACGTCAGCGGGGTTGGTATTGGCCCTTGAGTTTGCTGCAACTGCGCCAGCAACGCCGGAGAAACGGTCAGACGATCGCATCCATTAAGCGCCAGCACCTGTCCCGGCGTACGGAAACTGGCGCCCATCACGACGGTGCGATAGCCGTGCATCTTATAGAAGCGGTAGATCTTCTGTACTGATTTGACGCCTGGATCGTTCTCGACGGTGAAGGTGGTATCAGGATGGTTTTTCTTGTACCAGTCGTAGATACGGCCCACAAACGGTGAAATCAGGAAAACATTGGCGTCGGCACACGCTCTGGCCTGGGCAAAGGAGAACAGGAGCGTCAGATTACACTGGATACCCTCTTTTTCCAGCGTTTCCGCGGCGCGGATCCCTTGCCAGGTGGCGGCAAGCTTAATCAAAACCCGGTCTTTATTAATCCCTTTCTCTTCATACAGCGCTATAATATCCCGCGCTTTAGCAATACTGGCCTGGGTATCAAACGACAGGCGAGCATCCACTTCAGTTGAAATACGTCCCGGTACACTTTTCAGGATCAGCACCCCGATACTTACCGCAAGATAATCGGCAATATCCGCAGGCTGTGCCGGCTTTCCATTCTGGCGAGACTTCACCGCCGCGACGGCATCTTTCACCAGTTTCTGATACTGCGGAAGCTGCGCCGCTTTATATATAAGCGAGGGGTTGGTGGTCGCATCTTCAGGCTGGTAAGCCATAATGCTGTCAATATCCCCGCTGTCGGCAACAATCGTGGTTTGCTGCTTTAATTGTTCAAGCTGATTCATGGCATAGACCTGTATTTCAATAATTGGGCATGAAACAACAAGGAGGGGCCAGGGCCCGCACCTTGTTGCTAAGCAGAATGGGTAATTATTTTGCCTGCGCGACGCGGGTGGTCAGGCCTGGCATATTGAAGCACTCGGCTTCATTCTGGATCATATCTTTAATTTTATTGACAACGTAACGTTCGGGTTCGACGCCAAACGACTTTAGATTAGCAAACATGGTCTGCATCTCTTTGACTACCGCCGGTTTTTCGTAGTTGTAGTGGCCGCTGAGTTCGAGGATCTCTCTCAATAATTCAGGCTCGTTAAAGATCTGCTCTTCGGACTTGTTTTTGTGCTCATCGGTCATCCATTTTTCCCATTTGTGGCTCAGCACGCACTCGCGGGTCAGGACGGTTTTTAAATCAGACGCTGACTTGATAAAGCCTTTTACCGCCAGATCTTTCTCGACTTCCGCCAGCTTCAGATAGGCGCGGGTTTCGATAGTGCCGTAGGCCGGGGCAACGTTCATCGCCGTAATGCCCAGACCCGGATGTTTTAGCAGGATCTCATCCGGCAGGTAGTCACCGTTATGCTCTTTCAGACCGACGCCGTGACGGGTGCTGATAGCCGAAAGTTCAGCGGACTGCTTATCGTTAAAGTGGCCAACGTTTTTGGTCAGGCGGGTCAGGGTGCCGGTCTGTCCAACAATAAACAGCGGCTGCGGCAGCGATTCGGCAGCCAGGCGCTTATTCAGCTCGATAATAAACCCTTCATAGGCGCTGACGTCGGTCAGGCCGCCATTGGTCTCTTCAGTACCGACTTCATAGAAGAACTCTTTCAGGTTATTCGCTTTACGATACTCTTCGCAGAAGCGGATCAATTCAACGGTGCGGCTCAGCACCAGTTCGATATCAATGACTTTACCGACGACGTACGGGTCTTTTGTCGGATCGATATGCAGCAGATCGAAACCGGCATCCATATCTACCTGATAAGAGCGGCGAGCCAGCTTCATCGCTTCGGCTTCCGGAATATGGTCTTTACGCTCTTTATCACGCTGCCACGGACCACCATGGTCACGACAGAGGAAGTAATCGCCATCGAAGCCGACTTTTTCCGCCATCGCTTTCAGATCGGCGGCAAAGCGGAACTGATCCCAGTTATTAACGTAACCCGCGCCAAACTCATCGGCATCAACCTGGTTGCGACTGGCGATAAACATCAGCGGCAGGTCCTTTTCTTTACCCAGCTCAAAACAGGCCTGAATTAATGCCGGAGACATAGGGCCAATTCCCAGCATTGTTGATTTTCCACCGTTAACAATATAATCGACGTACTGTTTCATTGTGTTTTTCATGATAACTCCTCAGGCTTTATTCATATCAGAAGTGATGGTTTTTTTAGCCGACTCTTTTTTTACCGGCTCGCTAATATTGGGGCGCAGAATATATAGGCAGATGGCGGTGACAATAACGCCGATGGCCATATCAATGGCGTACCATACTGGTGCTTTATTGACGCCTGCGATGGCAATTAATCCGCCGTGGGGAACCATAGATTCAACTCCGTGAACCATAGCCAGACCGGCACCGACGGCACTGCCGATAATTATTGAAGGCAGAACGGTCTTCAGGTTTTTAACGGCGAAAGGAATAGCTCCTTCGGTAATGCCAATTAACCCCATAAAGGCAGCTGAAGTCCCCATTCTTCTTTCATCTTCAGCCCATTTACGGGGTGAAATAAACGTAGAGAGGGCAATGCCCAGTGGCGGAATAGCGCAGGCAACACGGTAAGCACCGTTCGGGCCATAAATACCTTCAGCCATTAATGCGAGGGTAAATGCCGTTGCGGTTTTATTGACCGGGCCGCCCATATCAAAGGCCGCCATGGCACCGACAATCAGACCCAGCACCAGCCCACTGCTTCCCTGCATATGTGAGAGCATCGAAACCAGCCATTTCATGGCAAAACCGATTGGCCCAATCAGCACGTACAGATAGAGCATTCCGACGATGACGCTGGAGACGATAGGAATAATCATGATCGGCATGACCGGCATCAGCACCTTGCCGACTTTCCAACCTTTTACCCATTTCGCCACGTAGCCACTGAGAATACCGAGCAGCATTGCTCCCAGAAAACCGGTAACGACGTGGTCTGCACCCAGCGGCGTGCTGGCCATAAAGCCGGTGATTAAACCTGGCGTGAGGCCCGGTTTACCGGCGATAGAGTAGGAGATATAGGCCGCCAACACCGGGATCATCATTCCCAACCCCGCGCTGCCGATCGCCCCAAGGTTTAATAAGAATGGGTTGGTGACCACCATGCCTTTGCCCGCGACCGGTTCACCACCAATCAGGGAGAGTGCCAGGCAGATACCGCCGACCACCACCACCGGCATCATATATGACACCCCGGTACTGAATGCTTTGACTAAATCATCCTTGATGGCTTTCATTTTTTCCGACATTTTCATCCTCCAGGACACTTTATTTTTAAGATGACTGCTATATTCAGGCGCAATCATCCCCGGACGCATTTGCGTCGTGATTTAAATAAAAGGGTCGCAGAAATTTAATTAACGTTATTATTCACCGGTACTGAATGCCGAAAGTAAATCAGGACCGGCGGATTGGTTTATTTCACCAGTTGTTCAGCCCGGTCAATAATCGCTGCTGGATCGCGAACTACTTCTGCTGGGTTCAGCGAAATAATCAGTCCGGCGTCTTCTTTTTCTTCAAAACGCTCGACACCTTCAATGCCAATAGCAATCGCCAGAATAACTACGTCAGCTTCAGCAATCTCATCTTCGCTTAATTCATTTTCAATCCCCATGCCGCCCTGAGTTTCGACCTTGACGTCATAACCTCTTTTTTTGCACTCCTGCTCGATAGCTTCCTGTGCCATATAGGTGTGGGCGACACCGGTAATGCATGCTGCGACTCCGACAATTTTCATGAGTGACTCCTGATTTTTATTTGGCTGTGGTTTTAAATATTGCTTAATAAATCCTGATTTCATACGGCCAGAGTATTGGCCATCAGGTTGTAGAGTACGTTGACGTTTTCGGCCTGTTTTATTTCATTGCGGAAATCCTCTTTCATGAGTTTTCTGGCAAGCGTGGAGAAATATTTCATATGCTCATTAGGGTCGGCGGATTTACTGACGGTGAGCATAAATACGGTTTCGACCTCCTGATCGTCCCACATAATTGGCGACGCAAGGGTTGCCATACTAATGGTGGAGTAGTGAATATGGTCCGACCTGGTGTGCGGAATGGCGAAGCCATAGCCCACGGCGGTGGAGAAGGAGTCTTCGCGGGCCCAGATATCATCAGTTAATTGATCCCGGTTATCGGTGCGATGGTGCAGCCACAGATTGTCGGTCATCTTTTTGATAACTTCGTTTTTGTCGCGTGCCTGTAGTCCGCAGAGAATAAACTCCGGGGCGAGGATCGGCATTTTGCTGACCGCTTTTACGTCCGGTGAACGCAGCGCGGCTTTGACATCCGCAGAACGTTTTAACGCCACAATATCCTGGGCCAGACCCTGGCACTTGGCAAAACTCAGCTCCCGCAGCGCATGTTTGACGCCCGGAATAGCGGTGCCGCTCATGCTGAGTTCGTCAAAGCCCATCCCAACGAACAGCGGCAGAAAATCTTTGCTGGCACCCAGCTCTCCGCAGATACCTATCCACTTGCACGCGCGGTGGACTTCATCGGCGGCATACTGCATGGCGCGCAGGAATGCCGGGGCATAGTTGTCGTATACCGCCTCAACCTGGGTATTCCCGCGGTCGGCGGCAAAAAAGTACTGGGTCAGGTCGTTGCTGCCCACGCTGAAGAAATCTGCGTATTCCGCTATTTCGCTAATCGCGAAGATAACGGAGGGGATCTCCAGCATCACGCCGAGCGAGATGCTGTCGTTGAATGCCAGCCCTTCATCACGCATCGTACTTTTGACCTCTTCGAGGACTTCACGGCACCAGATAACTTCATCAACGTTGGCGATCATCGGGATCATGATTTTGGCATCGCCAAAAGCCGAGGCGCTGAGGATAGCCTTGAGCTGCATGGCGAAAAGGTCGCGATAACGCGGATAAGTTCGCACCGCCCGAAAGCCGAGAAACGGGTTTTCTTCTTCCCCGATGCTCATATAGTCGACAGGTTTATCGCCACCAATGTCGTAGGTGCGGAAGATAACCGGCTTCCCTTGTGCAACCTGTATCACCTGGCTGTAGAGCTCAGCCAGTTCGTGGTAGTCAGGTGCGGATTCACGGTCCATGAATGACATTTCGGTACGAAACAGCCCGATACCCTCAGCGCCGTTGTTAAAGGCTGCCTCGGCTTCCGCCAGGCTGGCGATATTGGCTGCTATCTCGACACGATGATGATCGCTGGTGGTCGCTGCCTGAAAAACGTTAGCCAGCATCTGTTGCTGCATACTCTGCTGAACGGCAATTTCATTCTGGTAATAGCACAGGACTTTCTCATCCGGCGCGGTAATCAGAATTCCCGGATTGCCATCAATAATAATGTCCATTTCTGTATTCAGCTGCAGGGTCGAAAAATCAATATCTGTCAGAGTCGGGATACCGAGCGAACGTGCAAGGATAGCGGTGTGCGACGTTTTACCCGTGGCGGATAATACCATCCCGGCAAGATACTCTTTATTGATCCCAAGAAACTGGCTTGGTGTCAGACTGTTGGCCAGAATAATCGACGGTTGCGTTAATTCAAGGCTGTTCTGCGGTAATATGCCCGGGCCATAGATCGCAGTAAGTAATTGCCCGGTAATATCGAGAACATCAAGGGTCCGTTCTTTAATGTATTTACTCGATGAGCGATTCAGTATTTCACAGAACTCTATTGCAGCTTTAATTACCGCATCCCAGGTATTGTCACCACGGGAAATCGCCGAGGAGATATGGCTTTGAAAGGTCGCATCGGTGATAATGGATAAATGCGCCTGTAAAATATCATGCTCAACGCCTTTCTTAATATCTAGTGCCGCCTGCTTCTCTTGCTTAAGCGCCTCTAAGCCCGCCAGGAAGATACGCTGCTGGTGCTCAGTGGAATATACACCGCCCGGGTTACGCACCAGCATTTCGTCTAATGACAAGCTCTGAATACGAACGGGTCTGGCAATGGCAACACCGCCACTGATGCGTGAGCCCTGAATAAAACTGAGCTGAGTCTCCCACAGCGAACGCGGGAGATAGCCCGCAGGCGCGGTAGCTTCGTCTGCATGGCTAACCTCGAAGGAGGGCAGTTTTTTAAGCAGCGCACTAAGTTGCTGAGCAGCG
Organism: Klebsiella sp. R390; assembly: GCF_051131745.1. Lineage (NCBI taxonomy): Bacteria > Pseudomonadati > Pseudomonadota > Gammaproteobacteria > Enterobacterales > Enterobacteriaceae > Klebsiella > Klebsiella sp. R390. The sequence continues at coordinate 4,590,949 of NZ_CP180445.1, forward strand.
CTTGCCGCATCTTTTCCGCTGATTGTAATTTCACAGGCATCGTTGAGTAAGGTATCGGTGGCGACAATCGAGAGAGCGCTTTTACCATTACCCTGAATGCCGGTGCGAATATTATTCCAGCACACCTCAGATTGAAATGTGTTGCACAGCCGTTCGACATGCCCCGCCGGTCTGGCGTGAATACCATCCTTCAGATCACATTGATACGTTATTATCTCTGACATCATTGCTCCCGATAATCTTTTAGCCATGGCTAATTAATTTTTCTGCAGGTTTGAGTGCCTGCCTTTCATGTTTTATATCCTTTATCGTTCTCAGCTGGTTTTGAATAGAAAAAAAGTGACCTTTGCTTGAATAAAAAAGCCTGGTTATTATTTTGTGATCGTAGTCATGAAATTACTGCATCATGTATATTGCGAGATGATTTAAGTCATTGTGATGGCGGTCGCACTATTACTAATGGATAAATAGTGGTCACGCAATTGCTATTAAAGTGACTTTCTTTCTATTCAATAGTCATGGGGTAATAGAGTACAAAATAATACACACTCTATTTATTTCGTGGTGGTAATTACGATGCATTTTCGTGGAATATTACTGGATTTAGACGGAACACTGGTGAACTCGCTGGATTTCGTTGAAGCCTCCTGGAGTTTATGGGCCACTACAAAAGGGCTGGATGCGCGGACGGTATGCAATTATCTCCACGGAAAACCCGCCCTGAGTACGTTGCGTCATTTTATGCCCGATGCCAGCGAACAGACCATTATCGACGAATTTCTTGCGCTGGAAGAGTTTGAAGCGAGCAATACTGACGGCATTACTGCGGTTAACGGGGCCGTTGATTTTCTCCGCCAGCTTGAGCAGTTACATGTCCCCTGGGCGGTAGTGACTTCCGGGTCGCTGAAGGTTGCTTCGGCACGGATCCGCCAGGTTGGATTTCCGTTTCCGCCGGTACTGGTGACCAGTGAAGATATTCACCACGGCAAACCACATCCTGAACCGTTCCATATTGGTGCCGCGAGGCTAGACCTTTCACCCGCCCGTTGCCTCGCTTTTGAAGACTCCACTGCCGGTCTGCATTCCGCCACTCAGGCGGGATGCGTCGTGGTGGAAGTTCTGACCCGTCAGTCGGTCATTCACGATATTGACACCTGGCAAACCATCGATAACTACCTTGACCTGAGCGTAACGCAGAAGGGCGAGGCGGATTTTTTCCTAAAAATTCAGAGGGAGTATTAAATGCCATCACGAAAAACCCTGGCCAATGCCATCCGTATGCTGAGCGTTGATGCCGTGCAGCGTGCAAACTCAGGCCATCCGGGCGCCCCAATGGGGATGGCGGATATTGCTGAAGTTTTGTGGCGGGATTTTCTCAACCACAACCCGAATAACCCAGCGTGGGCTAACCGTGACCGCTTTGTGCTCTCCAACGGCCACGGTTCGATGCTGATTTACAGCCTGCTGCACCTCACCGGCTATGATCTGGCCATTGATGAACTAAAAAACTTCCGTCAACTGCATTCTAAAACGCCAGGTCACCCGGAAGTGGGCTATACCCCTGGTGTGGAAACGACCACCGGGCCATTGGGTCAGGGGATCGCCAATGCGGTCGGCATGGCGATTGCCGAGAAAACCCTCGCGGCGCAATTTAACCGTCCGGGCCACGACATTGTCGATCACTTCACATATGCCTTTATGGGCGATGGTTGCATGATGGAGGGCATTTCTCATGAAGTTTGCTCCCTGGCCGGGACGCTGAATCTTGGTAAACTGGTGGCGTTCTATGACGACAACGGTATCTCCATCGACGGTCACGTTGAAGGCTGGTTCACCGATGATACCGCTAAACGCTTTGAAGCCTACGGCTGGCACGTGGTACGCGGAGTAGATGGGCACGATCCTGAATCCATTCGCGCTGCGATTGATGTCGCAAAATCGATTACCAGCATGCCGACGTTAATTATCTGCAAAACGGTGATTGGTTTTGGTTCACCGCACAAAGCGGGCACCCATGATGTTCACGGCGCGCCGCTGGGTGAGGCTGAGGTCGCGGCTACGCGTGAAGCACTGGACTGGACGTACCCACCGTTCGTTATCCCCTCTGATATAGCTGCACGGTGGGATGCCCGCAAATCAGGACAGGCGAAGGAGGCCGAGTGGAACGAGAAGTTTGCCGCATACGCGAAAACGTTCCCCGAGCTGGCAGCTGAATTTACCCGCAGGGTAAACGGGCAGCTGCCCGCTGAGTTTGCCAGCAACGCGCAGGCGTTTATTGAAAGATTGCAGGCCAAACCGGCGAAAATCGCCAGTCGTAAAGCGTCGCAGAACGCGATTGAAGCCTTCGGCCAACTGTTACCGGAGTTCCTCGGTGGCTCTGCAGATCTGGCGCCGTCGAACCTGACCTTGTGGTCCGGGTCTAAAGCGATTAACGAAGATCCCGCCGGTAACTACATTCACTACGGCGTGCGTGAATTCGGCATGACCGCTATCGCTAACGGTATCGCTCTGCACGGTGGCTTCCTGCCATACACCTCGACTTTCCTGATGTTTGTCGAATATGCCCGCAATGCGGTGCGCATGGCGGCGCTGATGAAGCAGCGTCAGGTGCTGGTTTATACCCATGACTCCATTGGCCTGGGCGAAGATGGCCCGACCCATCAACCGGTCGAACAGATTGCCTCACTGCGCATGACGCCGAACCTCAGTACCTGGCGTCCCTGCGATCAGGTGGAATCGGCGGTGGCGTGGAAATATGGTGTTGAACGCCTGGATGGCCCGACGGCGCTGATCTTTTCCCGGCAAAACCTGACCCAGCAGGAACGGACCTGGCAGCAGGTGCAGGATATCGCGCGCGGCGGCTATGTACTGAAGAATTGCGAGGGGCAACCGCAGCTGATCCTTATTGCGACCGGCTCGGAGGTGGAGCTGGCGGTAGCCGCATGGCAGCAACTGACGGCTGAAGGTGTGAAGGCGCGGGTGGTTTCCATGCCGTCTACCGATGTCTTCGACAAGCAGGATGCGGCGTATCGTGAAGCGGTGCTGCCGCAGGCAGTTTCTGCTCGTATCGCAGTGGAGGCGGGGATCGCGGATTACTGGTTTAAATATGTCGGGCTGAACGGCGCGATTATCGGTATGCAGTCCTACGGCGAGTCCGCCCCGGCGGAACAGCTTTATCAGGAGTTTGGCATTACCGTTGAGGCGGTGTTGCAGCAGGCAAAAGCGCTTCTGGCTTAACCTTTAACGGCTCCTTACAGGCTAAGGGGCCGCTTTTCATTTCGGGGAGAGATAACATGTATCCCGTCGACCTTCATATGCATACCCTGGCCAGTACCCATGCCTACAGCACGGTTCATGACTATATCGCCGCCGCGGTGCGTAATCATATTCGCCTGATCGCCATTACTGACCATGGCCCGGAAATGGTTGATGCGCCGCATCCGTTTCACTTTAATAATTTGCGCGTGCTGCCGCGCGTTGTCGATGGTGTGGGGATCTTGCGCGGTATTGAGGCCAATATCAAACCCGGTGGTGAGACCGACTGCAGCGACAAAATGCGTGCGTCGCTGGATTTAGTTATTGCCGGATTCCACAAGCAGGTGTTTGCGCCTGCTGACATTACCACCAACACCGATGCGCTGATTGCAGTGATAGCAAGCGGTAAAGTTCATATTATCAGCCACCCCGGTAACCCGGAGTATCCGCTTGATATCCCGGCGGTGGCGACTGCGGCGAAAGAGTGTCACGTGGCACTGGAGGTCAATAATGCCTCTTTCGTCCATTCGCGTAAGGGCAGTGAGGGGAACTGTCGCAAAATTGTAGCAGCCGTGCGCGACAGCGGCGGGCTTCTCTCGTTGGGTAGCGATTCACACAGCGCGTTTTCACTGGGCGATTTTAGTGCCTGCCAGCACTTGTTGGTGGAGGCTGATTTTCCGGCATCAAGAGTACTGAATACTTCTGTACGACGGGTGCTGACGTTTCTGGAACAGCGCGGCGGGGAGCGGATAGCTGAGCTTGATGCGCTGCAGGCCTAAAAAATTGCGGGTTAAACCCTCTCCCTAAAAGGGGGAGGGCGTAAGGCGTGCCCGTGCGGTTTTGACGCGAGACCGTTGCCGCACGGGAAACTACCTACATATCAATAACGTTGCCTCTTGGTAAGTTCAGAGACTTGCGCATGGCGGCGATAACCTCCGTTGGTTTGAGCAGCAACGAGTTAATACAGACATTCAGAATACGGCAACCCTCAAAGCGTGAAGGATTATCGATAGTAATATCGGACGCGATGATGGTGAGTTCCGATTCGAAAATATCCTTATCGGTAATTGGATTCTTAAGTCCCAGTACGCCCTGGGTCTCGATTTTGATCGCAAAGTGATACTGCTTAGCCAGCTTTTCCAGCTGTTCTGCGGCCATATAGGTATGCGCCACGCCGGTAGCGCATGCGGTCACCGCTACAATATGCAGATTGCGTTCGCTGGAGAAAGGCTGAATCTCATCTCTTGTTGCACGAGTGGTCATGATCTTGCTCCCTTATTTTTGCGGCGGTACTCAAGCGGCGTACAATCGTTAATATCGCGAAACACCTTGCAGAAATAGTTCGTATCCGTGAAACCGCACTTTTCTGAAACTTCGTTGATTTTCATAGTGGTATTGGTTAGCAGCGTTTTTGAACGCGAAATGCGGGCTAACTTGAGATATTCATTAAATTTCACGTCTGACTCCTTCGAAAACAGACGCGACAGATAGCCAGGGGAAATATTAAACGTTTCGGCGACGCTTTCCCGGCTAATGTCCGTGTGGTAGTGACTATCGATATAGCTCTTTATTTCATCCAGCAGAGAGAAGGGACCCCGCTGGTTATTCAGGCCATCGGTAATTTGATACAACAGGTCGTTAATCAGCGCATAGACCACGTGGGCAAAGGTCTCGCTGGTGTTATCCTGCGACCACGCCAGCGATTCGGCCAGGTCGAGAAGCCGGTCGCGAACCGTACTGCTGGAGTTTTGCAGGTTGTACTTTTCCACTTCTTTAAACTGCGTGCCGTCCCAGTTGCTGATGCTGAAACCAACGTCTTGCTTCCAGAAGACTATCGACATGCAGATAACCGGGCTTTCCCACAGCGGCGAGTTCCAGCTGTTGGTGGGAATGTAGGTGATGGTGCCGACCGGGCGTTCATATTTCACGATGCGGTCCACGCCTTTCGGCAGCAGCATGCTGAGCGTGCCCTTTACCGTCAGCTCAATGCGCGGAACATGCAGATGGTAGGCCATCGCCGGGGCCGGTGTATTGCCGTTAGCCACCATGATGCCCTTGTCTATCGAGCCCTGAGCGCTGAATTCGCTGAGAATAGATTGAATAAACGTAGCCATATTATGCCCGAGGTTTGATAACGGTCTTCAGGATTTTCACCGCAAAGGCGGTGGTGATAGTCCCGGCAACCACCGAAACGATGTAGCCAAAATGGTTGCTGACTACCGGTAATACGATAAGCCCGCCCCAGGGGGCGGCGTTGGTTGCGCCAAACCATAGTGAAAGGATTGCCGCAACCGCGCTGCCAAGCATAATTGCCGGGATAACCCGCACCGGATCCGCCGCCGCAAACGGAATTGCCCCTTCTGTAATCCCCATAAAGCCCATAATCACTGCAGGCTTACCGGCTTCTCGCTCCACATCATTAAAAATGTCTTTAAACAGAAATGTTGCCAGCGCCAGCCCCAGCGGCGGCGTACAGTCGGCAGCAGCGACTGCCGCCATCAACTGCGGGTTCGTTGAAATCAGGGCAACGGCAAAGAAAAACGCGGTTTTATTCATTGGGCCGCCCATATCGACGGCGATCATGCAGCCCAGGATGGTGCCAAGGATAATAAATGACGCTCCCTGCATATTGCCAAGCCAGACGCTAAGCCACTTCATCAGCCCGGCAATAGGGTCGCCAATGATGTAATACACCGCCATGCCGGTGAGGAATGTGCCGATAAGTGGAATAATAAATATCGGTAATACCATGCGCAGAAAATGGGGGATCCTGAGCCGCGCGATCAGGTTCAGCAGGACATAGACCACCAGCCCGGCAATAATCCCGGAGAGCATGCCGCCTAAAAATCCGGCACCCATCTGATAAGCCATCAGGCCACCAATGGCGCCGGGCGCGATGCCTGGTTTATCGACCATCGAATAAGCGATAAACCCTGACAAGATAGGGATAAACAGGGTTAAGCCAGCCATACCAATTTGCGACATGGCCTTCAGGAAACCATGGTCCGGTACTGCGGCTTCACCGTTAAACATCACCGCGAGTGCCAACAAAACGCCGCCGGCGACGACAAACGGGATCATGTAGGAGACGCCGGTCATAAAATGTCGTTTAGTTGTTTTTAATAGTTTTAACATGTCAGCCTCATAACATTTGCTGCTCAGAAGGCCAGAGTTCTGGATATCAGCGTGTAAAGCGCGTTCGGGCTTTTTGCCGCTTTAATTTGGCTGACAAATTCATCATTCATGAGCATGCGCGCCAGGGTGGAGAAGTACTTCATATGCTCGTTACCCTGCGCGGATTTGCTAATCGTCAGCATAAAGAGGGTATCGACCATCACGCCTCCCCATGCGATAGGTTGTCTGAGCGTGGCAATAGTGACGGCGGATTCCATGACTGCGTCCGTTTGGGCATGGGGGATCGCAAAGCCCGAGCCAACGACTGTAGGAAAAGGTACTTCGCGAGCCCAGATATCACTGCAGAGCTTGTCACGTGCATTAGTGCGCTGCTGAAGCCACAGGTTATCAACCATCATTTTGATTGCCTCGTTTTTATCAGCGGCGTCAATCCCCCATAAAACCATCTCTGGCGATAGCAGTGGTTGTTGTGCCGCACTCACGCTCGAATTTTGTAATGCGGCTTTGAACTGCTGTGCGTCGTGATTTTGCAAAAGATTATGCGCCAGCCCCCGGCAATCTCCGGCACTGAGTTTGCCCAGGGCGTGCTTAATCCCCGGAATCGCGGTGCAGTTCATACTCAATTCATCAAAGCCAATACCGACAAGCAGCGGGAGAATAGTTTCGTCGGCAGCGAGTTCGCCGCACAGCCCGACTGGTTTACCGGCGCGATGAGCCTCGCTAACTGCGAACTGCAGGGCGCGTAAAAACGGTGGGGTGCAACTGTCGTAAAGCGTTTTTACCTGGGCATTCCCCCGGTCTGCGGCGAAAAAGTATTGCGTCAGGTCATTACTACCCACGCTGAAGAAATCAGCATGTTCTGCTAGCTCCTCCATAGAGAAGAGTACCGAAGGTACCTCCAGCATAATGCCGAGAGTTATCTCTTCATCAAATGCTAACCCCTTGCGGCGCATCTCCTGCTTGACCGATTCCAGCACCTCACGACACCAGATAAGTTCTTCCACCCGTGAGATCATCGGCAGCATAATTTTGGCTTTACCTGCTGCTGAGGCGCTCAGAATAGCCTTCAACTGGGCGGAGAAAAGGTCGCGATATTGCGGATAGGTACGTACTGCCCGGAAACCAAGAAACGGGTTTTCTTCATTATCGACGCTAAGGTATTCAACCGGCTTATCACCGCCGATATCGAAGGTGCGGAAGATAACGGGCTTTCCCCCTGCCAGAGTCACAACCTGTTTATACAGGTCCGTCAGTTCAGCGCAGGAGGGCGGGCAATCGCGGCCCATATATGTCATCTCGGTGCGAAACAGGCCAATGCTTTCTGCACCGTTTTCAAAGGCCGCCTGCGCTTCGGCAAGGCTCGAAATATTAGCTGCTACCTCTACGCGATGCCCGTCACGGGTTCTTGCGGGTGCTAAAGCATTTTCCTGCAGCCGCTGCTGCATTTCCTGCTGGACGGAAATTTCATGACGGTAGTAGCGCAGAACTTTCTCATCCGGATGAGTAATCAGGATCCCCGGCTCACCATCAATGATTATCAGTTGATCGACATCGATCCCCAGCGATGAAAAATCGATATCCGCCAGGGTTGGGATACCTGACGAACGGGCCAGAATGGCCGTATGAGAGGTTTTCCCCGTAGAGGACAGCACCAGACCTGCAAGGTGTCTGCGGTTCAGCGCCAGAAACTGGTTGGGGGTCAGGTGGCTGGCGAAAACAATCGTCGGTTCATTTAGCAAAGGCGGGTGATAAGCCAGGGCTTGTTCGCCATAAACCGCGCTGATGAGCTGTGTAGCAATATCGAGAATATCCAGTGTGCGCTCCTGCAGATACTGGCTAGGTGAGCGCTCAAGCTGATGGCAAAAGTCAAGAGACGCCTGCGCGATGGCCGACCAGGAGTTCATGTTGTTGTTCAGATAACCGATCGCGCTATTCTGAAATGCGATGTCGGTTATCAGAGAGAGATGCGCCGCAATAAGGTCGTGCTCAATACCCTGGGTTTTTCCGAGAGCAGCTTCTTGCTTTAAGCGTAATGCATCTAAACCGGCCAGAAGGCGGGCTCTTTCGCTTTCAATATTGCCGGTGTGCCCTGGATTGCGGGCGATAATATCGGTGAAAGCCAGACTCTGCATAACCTGTGGCCTGGCAATGGCGGCACCCTTATTGATGCGGGTTCCCTGAATCACCTGTGGGTTCAACTCCCGAAGGCAGCGGGGCAGATAGCCCTGCATGGTTACAGGTTCCGGCTCAAGGCTAAAGGTTGGAAGGTCGGAAAGCAGCGTGCGCAGCTGGGCTGCGGCCTGTTGTTCATCCTCTCCGCTAAGGGTGATGCGGCATGTATCGTTTAACAGTGTGTCACTGGCAATCAGCGAGAGGGCGCTTTTCGCATTTGCCAGCAGTCCCGTACGGGTATTTTCCCAGTCGATATCGGCCTGGAACAGATTACATAGCCTCGCGATGTATCCGGCAGGCCGGGCATGAACACCTTCATAGAGCTCACATATATAGGTTATAACCACCGCCATCTCGACTCCTGAATGCTTTTGCGCGCGTCAACGTGTTGCCGATCTCGCTATCTTTCCCTTTTCGCAATGGCGATGACATAGTAAAAAAGTGACCTTTTCTTAAAAATAGTCACCTGATTGTGATTTTGTGACTTTTGTCATGTTTATCGTGATTGGAATTAACAGTTACTTATTTGATTTATTTCATTTTTTGTTTTTGGCGTTTGGGGTTGAGTTTGCGATATTGGTCACAAATTTTGGACTGAACGGTGGGGGCATTAATATAGACGCGTGCGGGATGCAACTTCCAACGGACCTCTTGTCTCGATACCTTTCAGCCGATCGATGAAATAACGGGGTTTCCATTCCGTTACCGGTAGATGACCAATTACTGGATCAGATCTGATCGTCCAGGCTGGCAAGCAGGTTGTCCGCAATGTTTATGGATAAATCCATCATTAACAGAAACAAGTCCTGCTCAGCCATGTGATTGTTGATACCAACATAGTGGGCTGCGTTAAAAACGTTTTTCCCATTCGATGGGACGATGATTCTCAGTTCAAAGACCCGAAACGAGATATTGGTTAAAAATGCTATTTAAAAGATTTCAGATAAAATACACAGGATAATTTATCCGGCTTTGAATATAGCGATAGATTAAAAACTATTCTGTTGCTGAACAGAACACTGGGATCTCTGTAAAGCTGGAAAACACATCCTGTAGCTATCAGCTGGGATCAGATTTCGTCTGTTATTGCTTCGAAGCCATGTCTTAGCATTATGATAGATAATGCTTTTAAGTCAAATTAAGGATCGATTAGTATTGCATCAAATTAACCAGGCTCATGACAAGGAAAAGGAAATGAATCGTCAATACAACAATGAACTGACACCGGAAGTGCTGGCAACAATGGATCAATCACCGTTTACGGTGGAACAACTGGCCGGAATGAATGATGAAACGCGGGCGCACATCTCTGACCAGCAGGAATATTGCCGTCAGCATCCTGTTAATGCCATATACCGTATTGCAGTTGATGGTAGCCTTACCAGAGATGGCGGAACAGTTCGTGCAGCATACAACGGAAACGAAATCGAACTTTCAGATGGTAGGAAGGTTAATGTTTCGCTGGTTGGTGATGATGTTGTTTACCCTGATGGGAGAACGGCGAGAATTGTCACTGGTGCGGGTAGAATGAGTGAAGTGAATGGTCGTGGTGTAGCACTGGTCAACAGCCATCTGGATAACGGAGATGAGATTATCAGCACACCGTGCGATGGACAGATGATTGTAGGTCGTATAGGAGAAAAGATGCCGGAGGATTTCCTGTTATCTGTAGAGGTGGCGTAATGGGAAATCGATCTGACTGTTATGGAAGAGGAACAGCACTTGAGGGTGATAAAACAACCACGGGTGCTGAATGCATTGCCTCAATGTCCAATGATACTGAACATGGGCGCAGAGTTGTTCGCGTTGGGGATAAAACAACCCCCTGTCCTAAATGCGGTGAGGTAGGGGTTATCGTATCCGGTGAACCCCGTGATACCAATAATGGAAAAATAGCAGCAGTGGATGGTTCAATCGTGCGCTGTGCCTGCCCTTCCGGGTCTAACTGGATTATTGCGCCAGCAGGACAATGGGTTGGCAGAGGCCCGGATCCTTCTATTGCGGCCCTTGCAGCACTGGTTGCTGAACGTAAGGCCGCAGAAGAAGAAAGAACTAAACAACTGGCTGAAGAGCGTGACCGCCATCGGGTATTCGCCAAATCCTGCCTTCGTGGTGAGGGCTGTAATGATGTCGGAGAAGATCAGGAGCCTCATACCAATTTTGCTTCAATGGCATTTTATCAGTCTGTTCCTTCTGCCGATCCAGCTTCCGATACTGATGTTCCCCAACATGCTCAGACCGCCAAGAAAAAGAAACCTGTAGACGATATACCGAAACCGAAAAAGCGAAGTGCCCTGTATAAATGGCTGAACGGTGATCACGAAGAAATCGAATATCAGCGGGCAACGGCTGCAGCTACAAGTGCTGCTAATGCTCAAATGGCTGTTGAAGGTGCCAGCGTTCTTGGGTTGGTAGGCGGAAATGCCATTACGTCAGGAACGTGGGCAGTAAAACTTGGTGAGATGGCTACAGGAATTGGAAGGATTGCTGCCAGTGGCCCCGGTGCCCCCATCGCAGCAGCCGTGTTGGGAATGATGCCCGGCAGGCTCAATGACGGTGAACAGGATTTTATTGACCGCATGAGACTTGAGCAAATGCGTGAAGCGCCAAGCCGTGTGCGTTATACATGGGAACAAGATGATAAAGGTAATCCTGTTCCTCATGGCTGGCATACGCCACCCGGTAAAGATATGGTGCGTGTGCGCAAAATGGAGTGGGACAGCACCCGAAAGGCATATACGTTCACCACAGAGGAAGATCCACGTATCACCATCATCTGGACGCCCGACAGTTCAGTTGTCAATGTTCCTTCAAATACAGGCAACCAGAACCCGGTACGGATACCTAATCCGGTAGTTGTTGATCCGTTGCCGGAAGATACCAGTATTGAAGCTACAACCACTCCGACCCTGGAAGAAAAGAATTTTGCGGATTATATTCTTATTCTGCCGTTGCCGAATATTCCACCAATATATATTTATCTGAATGCTGATCATAAATATCATGTGGCTCCAAAGGGAAATCCTCCATTACCTGCCTTCCCAGATGCTAAAACAGCTAAAAAAAGGACCCCGGTTAAGGGCGGGGGATCATTGCGTTCAAGATGGAAAGATTCTAAAGGGCGTATCTATGAATGGGATTCGCAACACGGTACGGTCGAAATTTATGATCGTTCAGGGCGCAATCATTTAGGCGAGTTTGACCCAATAACAGGTGAGCAAACTAAACCAGCAGATCCGACAAGAAAGGTAGAAAAATGACAATTGTTTATACTATTGATGCTTTCGAACGTGTAGATGAACTACTCGTCTTCGAAATCAATATACCAAAAGAAAAACTCCCGGAAATAGCTAAAGTCATGGTTTGGACGGATGAAGACTATAGTGACTTTACTGCAGGGATCGGTGGATGGGATCTTACCAGCCAACAGGTCAAGGCAATTGAGAAAATATTGGATAAAAACTTTTTCCAAGAAGATTTGGATTTTCAAATATCAGGTGGGGAACTCTGAAATAGAGTTATCCTCGCTTTAAAGCGCGTTTTCAATTATCTATCCAACATAAGCAGCACAACACACCTTGTGTGCTGCTTCGTCCTTTATCCCTTAGAACATCCAGCCAAAGCCCCCAACTGTGGCGTTCCATTGCTGACCACGACTATCAATCAATTGATATAAAAGATCAATAATTCATCATTGATAGTTCTTGTCGATTGAAAACGGTTGATTGATCGTTATTTTAATTGTTTATATCGATCGATTTAAACGATATGACGAAAATCGAAAATAATTAAATTCTATCAATTGGTTAAACAGACTGTTTGTGGATCGGGTGTGATCCGGCTTGGAGTAGGCTCTCTTTTGCTTTCAATCCTGCCACGAACAGTCAGTTCGTTAACATTGATGGGATATGAAGATGAAAAAAATCTTACTAATGGCGGGGCTGCGTTGGTTCTGGCGGGATGCTTACACCAGTATTTGGAACCTTTAGGGGTAACGCGAAGGAACATACCAAAGCCATCGGTTAGCTTGTATTCCTTATCAAGGGATTTGGCGTTTTTTACTTTAGTATCAGTAAGTGGCATAACGGCATCCCCCGCTTGTTGATAAAAACGCAATCGAGCTACCATTACCAACATATTTACCAGCAAATGGGTATGGCTTCGAGTGGTTTTTAGTGAACGAGGGTGAACCTGAAGAAGGGGATAACCAACTGGTAGAAATGCAGAAAGCAGACGTCAGTGAACGTCTGCTTCCCTTAAATTGGCTCCTCTGACTGGACTCGAACCAGTGACATACGGATTAACAGTCCGCCGTTCTACCGACTGAACTACAGAGGAATCGTGTGAACGAGGCGCATACTACTGGCCCGGCATTTTTGTGTCAACACTAAAATTAAGCCACTGATTCAAATGGCTAAATTTAAGTCAAACCGTTGTTTTAGTGCACAACCTGGCTATCATCGCCATCCAGCAGGCCATTTTCACGTAATCGTTGCAACGGATCCTGGCGATAGAAATGGCAAAAACGCTGCCACAGCGCCGGGAAGCGCGGAGCAAACAGCTCTGGCGCGCTAAAGAAATATTCTGACAGTACCGCAAAGCATTCGGCAGGGTCGGTTGCTGCATAGGCGTCAATACTGGCGGCGCTTTCACCCACCAGATCGATCTCATCCTGAATATTATTCATCGCAGCGTGGAGGTCATGCTCCCACCCGGCAACTTCGCGTAGAGGGATCAACGGCACCCCGCTGGCGCGATCGCCATTTCGTGTATCCAGCTTATGCGCGACTTCATGCACGATCAGATTAAAGCCGGAGGCGTCGAAGGAGTCCTGAATATCAAGCCAGTTGAGAATAATCGGCCCCTGTTGCCAGCTCTGCCCGGACTGAACGACCCGTTGGTTATGGACGAGGCCAATGTCATCTTCCCATTCATCATCAACAACAAATGGGGCAGGGTAGATCAGCACCTCGTGGAAACCATCAAGCCATTCAATACCTAACTGAAGTACCGGCAGGCAGAACAGCATCGCGATACGGGCGGTGTGGACCGGCTCAAGCTCAAGACCTTGCAGAGGGACCAGGCGTTTTTGTTGTAGAAAACGTGCTGCCAGCTGCACCAGTTCCCGCTGCTCTTGCGCGGAAAGATTGGCTAAAACAGGAATGGCAAGCGCTTGTTCCCATGGTATTTTCGTGTTGCCGGACTCTTCATCTACTTTCCAGGGCCATTTAAACATCATATTGCTCGCAAAGTCGTCACTTGAACGGATTTAAAGAGACAGGAACTATTAAAATGCCAAAGAACCTGGCATTATAGCCACCTCAGCGGAGAGATGCCGGAGCGGCTGAACGGACTAGTCTCGAAAACTAGAGTAGGGGCAACTCTACCGGGGGTTCAAATCCCCCTCTCTCCGCCACTTCTTCCCTTACCTTCCTGATTTAAAAAACATTTAACTCTACGCTTTTGTCCTGCATACCATTCTGTATGTCAATAAGCAGCGGCGTTTGCCGGACAGGATCGGGCATTTCCCTCATCCGTATAAGTTATCACTTCGCTATCACCCAAGGTAGCGGTTTGCCAGTATCTCCTTCATTCTGTGAACTTAGTCGTGTGAATCCATCCGTGAAGCATTCATTTAAAAATGTGCCATCGACAGCGAATTTGCCGTAGGTGTTCTCTGAATCACCTCGTGCATGCACGGGGCTTAAGTCTCTCTTGCTCTTCAACGACCACCGGCAGGTACAGACATGCTGGCGGCATGCATATCTATATGATGTTGTCGCGATAACACACTGAATACACGCCCAATCGATACTATTTAATCGCGCGTAATGTCTTTGCTGGCAAATACTTCACTAAATGTGAACCTAGTCATGATATTCAACGGATGACATACCTAAAAAATGGCTTTGCTTAGCAAAGCGTCAACCTCTCTGACGTATAAATGCGTGGGCAATGCAATAACCAATTGATTTTTAGTATTTTATTTTGTTGTGAGTTATCAGGGTATAAGGAAATATTACTTATTGATTTAGTGAAGTAACCTTTTGCTGCACGCTATTTTACCCAGATGTCTTCTGTTGCACTCTTTTTCTCTCAGGGTAATCCGCTCCCGTCGCGGAGCAACAGACAGAGGACACTATGGCGCATCAAATTGATTCGTTTCCGGAAAGGGTAATGGCGGAAGGTGATGATGGGGTTGAGATAGCTGTCGCTGCGTATCATCTCAGCGATGCGAATACGCTCAGGAATGACGTGGCTGAAGTACAGTCGGCTGCCCAGCAACTGGTGGCGGCTTTTGCACGTAACGATACGCAGGCGTACTTTGCGTCATTTACCGAAGATGCCACCTTTGTGCTTCATAACCTTGAACTGCCATTACGTTCCCGCCATGCCTGGTACACACAGTGGACTAACTGGCAGGCGGAAGGGTTCTCCATCCTCGACTGCGTGTCCAGCAACACACATGTGCAGGTCTGTGGCGAGGTAGCGATCTTCTTTCATGATGTCGACACGCGCATACAGGTCGATGGTCAGCAAAGCCTGCTGACGGAGCGGGAAACCATTATTTTCCGTCGCACCTCACAGGGCTGGTTAGCCTGCCACGAACATCTGTCACCCCGTCTCTGAAATCACACGGATGCATCTATGACATCCTCTGAGGTCATCATGTCAGAATCTACAAGCAAGATTGAAATGTTTGGCATTGAGCAAATTCCGGATGCGCGACGTGATGCGACGCCGCTGGATCTTTTCCGCCTGACGTTTGGTGGGGCGAATACCTTTGCTACTGCTGTACTGGGGAGTTTCCCGGTCCTCTTTGGCCTCTCTTTCCAGGCGGGTTTGTTGGCGATCGTCGCGGGTGTCGTCATTGGCGGGCTCATCCTGGCGCCGATGGGGGTGTTTGGAACCATCAATGGTACCAATAATTCGGTCTCATCCGGCGCGCATTTTGGCGTCCACGGGCGGATTATCGGCTCATTTTTATCTCTCCTGACAGCCGTTGCTTTTTTTTCTCTCTCGGTATGGAGCTCAGGCGACGCTCTGATCGGCGGGACCCATCATCTGCTCGGTATGGCGGAAAACGATGTCACTTTAGGTATGGCTTACGGGTTGTTCGCCGTATTGGTGTTGATTGTTTGTATCTATGGTTTCCGCTTTATGCTGTGGATAAACAAAATCGCCGTTTTTGCGTCCAGCCTCATGTTCCTGCTGGGCGTTATCGCCTTTTACGGCGTCTTTGACTCGGGCTACAGCGGCAGTCTGCAACTGGGCCAGCCTGGCTTCTGGGGGGCCTTTATTGGGTCAACGCTGTTAACCATGAGCAACCCGATTTCTTTTGGGGCTTTCCTCGGTGACTGGTCGCGCTACATTCCGAAAGAGACCTCCCGGCTGCGCATTATGCTGTCGGTATTTGCAGCGCAAATCGCGACCTTGATCCCGTTCATCTTTGGCCTGTGTACCGCGACGATTGTTGCCATTCATGCGCCACAGTACATCGCCAACAATAATTATGTGGGTGGACTGCTGGCGGTAACGCCGGGCTGGTTTTTCCTGCCGGTTTGCGTGATTGCTATCATCGGCGGATTGTCTACCGGTACCACGGCGCTATATGGCACTGGCCTGGATATGTCGAGTATCTTCCCGCGCTTGCTCAGCCGCGCGCAGGCAACGCTACTGATCGGGCTTATCGCCATTGCCTTTATTTTTATTGGCCGGTTCGCTTTCAATCTGGTGCAAAGCGTATCGACTTTTGCCGTGCTGATTGTGACGTGCACGTCACCGTGGATGATCATTATGATTCTCGGCATGATCAAGTGCCGTGGAGTCTACCATAGCGACGATCTGCACGTGTTTTCACGCGGCCAGAAAGGCGGGCGCTATTGGTTCCATCATGGCTGGAACTGGCGGGGACTGGGTGCCTGGATCCCCAGCGCGATCGTTGGATTATGCCTGGTGAATATGCCGGGACAGTTTGTCGGCCCGCTCGGTAATCTGGTCGACGGCATTGACGTCAGCCTGCCGGTGACGCTTGGCATGGCGGCATTACTCTACCTCATGTTGTTACGTGCTTTTCCTGAGCCAACCGTCCATAACGGCGTATCGACCTCTACGCACAGGGTGCAGGCACAAGGCGGTGTTCAGTGAGCGAAGAAATGGTAATGCCGATCCGGCCGGTTTATATCAACGGTCAGTGGGTTCAGGGCAGAGGCAATCTCAGAAAGGTTTTCGAACCAGCGACGGCTCAGCATTTTGCCACTGTATCCATGGCTGCAGCGGCAGATATTGATGCTGCAGTTTCTGCTGCGCGGGCGGCCTTTCCCGGCTGGCGTGATACACCATCGGCGGGGCGGGCCAGCATGTTGCGGGGCTTTGCTCAGCAGCTGGAATTGCGGCGCGATGCGCTACTGGCGATACAGATCCGCAATAATGGAAAACCGCGCCATGAGGTGGAAGTCGACCTTAATGATGCGATCGCGACATTTTCATATTACGCGGATCTCGCCGATGGTCTGGATGAGCGACAGGGAATGGAGGTCGCTTTACCGGCACCTGGTTTTACAGCGCAGATAAGATATGAGGCTATCGGGGTGGTCGCACTGATTGTGCCGTGGAATTTCCCGCTGGTGACCAGTGCCTGGAAAATCGCACCGGCGTTGGCTGCCGGTTGCACCGTAGTCCTCAAAACCTCGGAAATTACGCCGCTTGCCGAACTGGAATACGGCACGATTGCCGAGAGCCTCGGCTTGCCGCCAGGGGTACTTAATATTCTTAGTGGAGAGGCGGAGTGCGGGAGTCGGTTGAGCCAGCATGACGGTATCGATAAGCTCTCCTTTACCGGGAGTACCGCGACCGGCAGCCATGTGATGACCGCTGCGGCGGCAAGGTGCCTGCCGGTGACACTGGAACTCGGCGGCAAATCACCCATCATTGTCTTCGATGACTGCGATGTGGAGCGGGCCGTCGAGTGGATTATGGCTGGTATCACATGGAATGCCGGGCAAATGTGCTCTGCGACCTCGCGTTTGCTGGTGCAGGACGGTATTGCTGAGGTCCTGTATATGCGGTTAGCGGCAGCCATGCAGGCTTTAGTCGTTGGCGATCCCGGGTACGACACGGTGGAGATGGGGCCGCTGACCAGCGAAGCACAATGGCGTAAAGTGCAGTCATATTTCGCTGCGGCCCGCGATGAGCAACTCGCCTGTCTGGCCGGAGGGGAGCCGCTATCCCGTGAAGGATGGTTTGTTGCACCGACTTTTTATGCCGACGTTCCCTTAACCAGCAGGCTCTGGCGGGAAGAGATATTTGGCCCGGTGCTCTGCGCTCACCGCTTCAGCGATGAGGCCGAAGCTATCCGACTGGCTAACGATTCTGACTATGGGTTAGTGGCCACCGTCGTCAGTGGCGATACCGTTCGCGCCCGGCGCGTCGCCCGTCAGCTGGATGTGGGGCACGTCTGGATTAATTCCGTGCAGGCTGTTTTTGTCGAAACGTCGTGGGGGGGGACCAAAGGCAGCGGTATTGGCCGGGAACTCGGGCCGTGGGGATTATCGTCATACCAGTCCGTAAAGCATATCGTCGAGGACGTGAGCACGGGGCGGTAGCGACTGCTTGCAAAGCTTCCGGTGATAGGGTGGATAGGGAAGAGGTCACGCGACGAAAAAGCCCGCGCATGCGCGGGCTTAAAGCAGAGGTTG
Organism: Klebsiella sp. R390; assembly: GCF_051131745.1. Classification (NCBI taxonomy): domain Bacteria; kingdom Pseudomonadati; phylum Pseudomonadota; class Gammaproteobacteria; order Enterobacterales; family Enterobacteriaceae; genus Klebsiella; species Klebsiella sp. R390. The sequence goes on from NZ_CP180445.1 coordinate 4,609,209, forward strand.
TTGCAGCATCAGAACTGGTAGACGATACCTACAGCAAACTGATCGTCAGTGGCGGCGCCAGTGTAATAGTGGTCTCTTTCGTCAAGCAGGTTAAATTTGTAAGCAGTGTAGACGTTGAAGTTTTTGTTGAAGTAGTACCAGGTACCCAGTTCAACATAGTTCTTCATATCGGCATTATGGCCATTGTTATTCCCAAGGTCCTTACCTCTGGTGTAAACATAACCAAGAGAAGGGCGCAGACCGAAATCGAACTGATACTGAACAACGGCTTCAATACCCTGCGCTTCGTTGGTGACGATACCATTTGCCATCGGGGTCATATTATGGGATTCAGCATACATCACCGCGGCATAGAGGCTGTTGGCGTCATATTTCGCCGCGATGCTCCAGATTTCTGCCGATTCGCCTTTACGATCCGCAGACTGTTCGTGAGTACGGTCTGAGTTGCCGTAAGCGGCAGCAAAGCCGAATCCGTCGATACTGTAGTCCACAGACAGGCTATAGCCGTCGCCGTTAGACTTTAATGTGCTGTTATTGTTATTTTTTCCTTGATACTGCAAGCCGAAATTCAGGCCATCAACCAGGCCGAAAAAGTCGCTGTTACGGTAGGTTGCGACACCGACAGTACGGCTGGTCATAAAGTTGTCAGTATGAACCACTCCATCGCCACCCCATTCAACTAACATGTCGGTATAACCTAAGGCATCGTAAATCAGGCCATAGTTGCGGCCATAATCAAATGAGCCGTAGTCGGCATATTTAAGTCCTGCGAAGGCCAGGCGGGTTGCGGTTCCCTGGTCGCCTTCTTGCCTATTGGCTTTGATGTTATACTCGAACTGACCATAGCCGGTCAGTTCGCTGTTGATCTGTGTTTCACCTTTTACGCCAAAACGCGCGTAAGACGTGTCCTCAGAATTATGGTCACTATCATCGTCATCGGTATTGGTGATAATGTGTTCACCCACCATTTTTCCGTAAAAATCCAGTTTATTTCCGTTTTTATTATAAATTTCCGCTGCGTTAACGGTGCCAGCGATGATTAAAGCGGGTACCAGAATGGCCAGAGCTTTTCTTTTCATTATAAATTCCCTTTGTATTATCATTAACGTAAATAATTGAATGTCATTCAAAAGCAATTTAATACTATCGATAAGGTTCATTTTAATTTAAATTTAAAATGCAAGTAATCTATTTCAAATATTGCAAAGTGTTACATTTTGAATGTTTATATTTTTAATGTATGGGTTTTGATTTAACTATTTTTGATGATTATTGGTTTTATAACATTGGCTTATGGTTGAATTTATGGGTGTCGTGTTGTGTTGATTAAATTCACTTTGACTATTATTTTGGTGTGAGATATTGCTGTTGTTTATTTGGCGGGCGAAATGTGAATTCATATGTGAAATATTTCCTGCCTCAGCGTTAAGCGTGGAGTGGAAATAATATGTACACTTCCTGCTGCCTGTTTTTCACAGCCCATGATATTGCGGTGTCGTCTGTATCCCTTCACAACCAGGCGACGTATTGCCGCTCATCCCTCGAGAAAAGGGGCTTTCTGGTCTCAGAAGATGCTGTTTCATCACCTTTTTCACAGTATAATGTGACGCTCGTCACCTTTTTGGCGTGCGCTGATGTTTCGTCTTCACATTCAGTAAAAGGAGAACGGGTAATGGAAGGGAAAGCGAAACGGGGCCCTGGTGGGAAGCTTGCACTGTGGGTTTTTTATGCCTTTTGCGGTTATTTCATCTGGGCGATGCTGCGTTACTGGTGGGTTGTCGGCAGGATCCAAAGTTCGCCCGGTACGGTGATTGATGGTGATTTGGGATCAACTACCGGTAAGTGGATCGGAGCTTTGCTTGGATTCCTCGTTCTCGGTCTCGTTGGGGCCGTCCTGGGAGCTATCGCCTGGTATACCCGACCTGGCGCCAGGACCTATGAATATCGTGAATAAAGTTGCTATGCTCAGCGCAGACCTTTTCTCTGAGGAATACGCATGGCATTGCTTGACTGGCAGCAACGATTTGAAAACTGGCTAACCGGACACCATTCGCAGGGCGACTCCGCCCACGATATTTCGCACTTCCGGCGTGTCTGGGGAACCGCGCAACGACTGGCCGAAGCACGCCAGGTTGACCATCTTGTTATTCTGACCGCCTGTTATTTCCATGACATTATCAGTCTGGCGAAAAACCACCCCGAGCGTAGCCGTTCGTCGGTGATGGCGGCAGAAAAAACGCTGGAGATTCTCCAGTCGTCGTTTCCTGACTTTCCGAGGGAACGCTATGCTGCCGTGTACCATGCCATTGAAGCGCACAGTTTCAGCGCCGCGATCCCTACGCGTAGTGAAGAGGCCAAAATTGTCCAGGATGCTGACCGCCTGGAGGCCTTAGGCGCCATTGGGCTGGCCCGTGTCTTCGCCGTTTCCGGGGCATTAAATAACATCTTGTTTGATGCCGATGATCCCTTCGCGGACAGACGTGAACTGAATGACAAAAAATATGCCCTGGACCACTTTCAGTGCAAGCTGCTGCGTCTGCCTGAAACCATGCAAACAGAGAAAGGGAAAGAGATGGCGCGACACAACGCGCGTTTTCTCGTGCAGTTTATGGCTAAACTCAGCGCCGAGCTTCAGGGGGACCCGTTGTCGATGGATGAGGCGGTTTTAAGGCGCTTTGACCCACAGGCCTGAAACTGGCCACGCTATTTGTGGTAATCTCTGCAAAAATGTCCGGGTTGGTTGAGGTTATGCCGCAAAATTTATCTAAGGAAGAGAGCCTCGCTGTGCCTCTCGAACATTCCGCTCAGGCCGCGCAGGCGCTGTTACGCCGGCTGATGGCTGTCTATGATGTCAAAACGCTGGTGGCGCAACTGCTGGCCGTCGGCGACAGGCACTGGAGCCCGGCAATATTAAAACGCGTTGCGACGGTTGAGCGAGCGGCCAGTCGGATAACCGCGAAAGAGTACGCGCATCTGTCGACGCTGCTGCCGTCACCGCCGGCCCACCATCCTGACTATGCCTTCCGTTTCGTCGACCTCTTTGCCGGTATTGGCGGCATCCGTAGCGGTTTTGAGTCCATTCGCGGACAGTGTGTTTTCACCAGCGAGTGGAATAAACATGCGGTACGGACCTACAAAGCCAACTGGTATTGCGATCCGCAGCAGCATCGTTTCAATGACGATATTCGCGATATCACGTTGAGCAACCGGCTGGATGTCAGTGACGATGACGCCGCGCAGCACATTCGCGACGTTATTCCGCAACACGATGTCTTACTGGCAGGTTTTCCCTGCCAGCCCTTTTCTCTGGCCGGAGTCTCGAAAAAAAATGCTCTCGGTCGGGCCCACGGATTTGCCTGCGAAACTCAGGGGACACTGTTTTTTGATGTTGTCAGGATCATTGCTGCCCGCAAACCGCCGATTTTTGTCCTCGAGAACGTCAAAAATCTGAAAAGCCATGATCAAGGGCGGACCTTCCGCATTATCATGCAGACCCTTGATGAGTTGGGTTATGTTGTCTCCGATGCCGGACACAGCGGCCCGGACGATCCGAAAGTGATTGATGGCCGCCATTTCTTACCTCAGCATCGCGAGCGTATTGTACTGGTCGGTTTTCGCCGTGACCTGCAGCTGCATGAGGGGTTCACCCTTCGCGATATCGCCTCGCTGTATCCTTCCGCACGCCCGACCTTTGGCGAGCTGCTGGAGCCGACGGTCGATGCTAAATTTATCCTGACGCCGGTGCTCTGGAAGTACCTCTATAACTATGCGCGCAAGCATCAGGCGCTGGGGAATGGGTTTGGTTACGGGTTAGTTGATCCGCAGAATCCACACAGCGTGGCGCGGACGCTGTCTGCCCGTTACTACAAGGATGGCGCCGAGATCCTGATCGATCGTGGCTGGGACCGTCCGCTGGGTGAAAAGCACTTCGATGATCCGCAAAACCAGCAGCGTCGCCCCCGGCGTTTAACCCCGCGGGAGTGCGCGCGCTTAATGGGGTTTGAAACACCTCAAGGGTATCGCTTCCGTATTCCTGTTTCCGATACCCAGGCCTATCGCCAGTTTGGTAACTCGGTGGTGGTGCCGGTGTTTGCCGCCGTGGCGAAACTGCTGGCGCCGCGCATTGCCCAGGCCGTCGCGCTGCGCAAAGCTGAGGAAAATGACGCTGGACGTCCACGATAAAGCCACACGCAGCAAAAATATGCGTGCCATCGGTCAGCGCGATACGGCGATCGAAAAGCGGCTTGCGGCGCTACTCTCGCAGGCCGGGTTTGCCTTTACCGTGCAGGATGCCGCGTTGCCAGGCCGGCCGGATTTTGTTGTCGAAGCGTATCGCTGCGTGATTTTTACCCACGGCTGTTTCTGGCACCATCATAATTGCTATCTGTTTAAAGTACCGGCAACGCGTACTGAGTTCTGGCTGGATAAAATTGGCAAGAACGTCACGCGGGATCGGCGCGACATGGCTCTTTTACAGGCGCAAGGGTGGCGGGTGCTGATCGTGTGGGAGTGCGCATTGCGCGGGCGCGGTAAGCTGAGCAATGAAGCGTTGATTGAACGCCTTGAAGAGTGGATCTGCGGTGGCGGTTGTCACGCGCAGATCGATACTCACGGCATTACCGGACAGGGGCCTACTTTGGCGCCTCACAAGGCGTGACTTCACGTCTGGCGGGTAACAGATATTTCCCCAACGTTACCAGCACCACGGCAAAAATAATGATCCCCAGCGCCAGCCACTCGACCGGCGACAGGTTTTCCCCCGCAAAACCGGTTCCCAGCAGGACCGCCACTACCGGATTAACGTAAGCGTAACTGGTGGCCACGGCGGGGGTGACGTTGCGAATTAAATACATGTAGGCATTGATGGCGATAAGCGAGCCAAAAATTGCCAGATAGGCCACGGCCAGGATACCGGACCATGACGGCATTTGAGTCAGGGTTTCACCTGACAGCCATGAGGCGACCGCCAGCACCAGTCCGGCGGCAAGCATTTCAATGGCACCAGCCATCATACCCGTCGGCAACTCAATGCGTGATCCGTAAACGGAACCGAACGCCCAGCTCATTGAACCAATCAGGATCAGCAGGGCGCCCCAAGGGTTGCCGCTCAGATTGCCGCCGCTATTAAGCAGAATAATCCCTGCCAGACCGATCGCGATCCCCAGCCATTCAATCTTGCGGGTGGCGATACCAAAAAAATGGCTAAAGCAGAGGGTGAAAAGCGGCACGGTCGCGACCATCACCGCGGCGATACCTGAAGGTACGTGCTGATGTTCAGCCAGGGTCACAAAACCATTGCCAACAGCGAGCAGCAGAATGCCGATCGCTGCGGCATTGAGCAACGGTTTGAGCCGGGGGAGCTTATGTCCCGTTACCAGCAGGTAGGCGAGCAGCACCGCACCGGCAGAGAGAAAACGAATGCTGGCCATCATCAGCGGAGGCCAACTGGCAACACCGATAGCAATGGCAAAGTAGGTGGAACCCCAAATAATATAAAGCGCGAACAGCGCCCCGATGAGCGGCAGAAGCTGGCGGGTAGACATACGTCCTCACGGCGGTACTGAGAAAGAAAGGAGGCATATAGTAAACGTGAAAACTATCGTGCTGGCGAGAAGTTTAATTGTAGGTAAGTTGTTAAATTTATATTGACTATTTTGCCCTCTGGGCGAAAAAGCACTTTTCACTCATACTCTATGCTGACAGGGCATCTCATCGTGGCGGCTGGAGATTGAGTGATGGCCAAAGGGATGAAGTTGTTTACCATCAATAAATGAAGGAATGTAATTTTGGCAGGAAGTAGTCTTTTAACGCTGTTGGATGATATTGCCACCTTGCTTGACGATATCTCGGTGATGGGAAAACTCGCGGCGAAGAAAACCGCCGGGGTGCTGGGCGACGATCTTTCCCTCAACGCTCAGCAGGTGAGTGGTGTTCGCGCCAACCGCGAATTACCCGTTGTCTGGGGAGTGGCAAAAGGTTCGTTCCTTAACAAAGTCATTCTGGTGCCGCTGGCACTATTGATCAGCGCTTTTATTCCGTGGGCGATCACGCCGTTGCTGATGTTGGGCGGCGCATTCCTGTGCTACGAAGGGGTCGAAAAAGTGCTGCACAGCCTGCAGTCACGTAAACACAAAGAAGACCCGCAGGCCCGCCAGCAACGTCTGGAGGCTTTGGCTGATCAGGATCCGCAGGCATTTGAACGCGATAAAGTAAAAGGGGCGATACGCACCGATTTTATTCTGTCCGCGGAAATTGTGGCGATTACGCTTGGGATTGTGGCTGATGCACCGTTGTTAAACCAGATTTTGATTCTGTCAGGGATTGCCATTCTGGTGACCGTAGGCGTGTATGGCCTGGTGGGCGTTATCGTGAAGCTGGACGATATGGGTTACTGGCTGGTGGAAAAAAGCAGCGCGGCGGCGCAATGGGTCGGTAAAGGCCTGCTGGCGGTTGCTCCGCGACTGATGAAGTTGCTCTCCGTCGTCGGCACGCTGGCGATGTTTCTGGTCGGCGGCGGGATTATTGTGCATGGCATTGCGCCGCTGCATCATGCAATCGAGCAGTTGTCGCATGGCCAGCCCGGAATTATCGCTTCGCTGTTGCCGACGGGGATCAACCTGGTACTCGGCTTTATCGTCGGTGGGGTGGTACTGGCTGGCGTGAAGATGATCGCCGGGCTGCGTAGCGCATCGCAATAACAGCAGGACACCGTTACAAAACAGATCGCAGTAATATCAGCTGGCGATTATGCAAAAATGCCCAGCGTCGTCTATGGTGAAACTGTTTCTCCCAGATGACGGACTAAAAAATGGTATTATTGGTCAGTGATGAAGTGCGGCGAAAGAACGGAGGGCCACGGATGGTGGTGACGGGCTTCGCCAATGGAATGGTCGAGTGTCGTTGGTATGACGGCTATGGCGTAAAGCGCGAGGCATTCCGTGAAGATGAGTTAGTGCGCGGGGAAGGCAGGCAGCATCACGTAACCTGAACCGCACATAGCGCCCGGCATAGGTCGGGCGTTTTACTGTTTTATTCCTGAAGCAACTGACAAGGAGCGTTGATGACGTTGCTGTCCTTGATTGTACTGCGAGAGAACGATGGATAAACCGCTGTGGGTAAGCAAACTTCTCCGCGTTTCGAACCCGGGACAGGTAGTCAACTATTGTTTTGTCGTCGTGTTGTTCTTCTCTACGCTGTTGATCTGGCGTGAAGTGATGGTGCTGGAAGGGGCCTACGTCACTAATCAGCGCAATAATCTCGAAAATGTCAGCCACGAAATGGACAGCCTGCTGCAGTTCAACATCGATCGGATCGTTTTCTTTCGCAACGGTATGCAATCGGCACTGGAAACGCCGTTAGATTTTGAAATTTTGCGCAACGCTGAGCAAGAGTATATGACTAAACGGCATCTGCCTATCTGGTCTGTGGCGTTGCATAACCGCCGTACGTTGCCAATCTATGGTGTTTCAGACGCCTTTGTCGAAAGTGAAAGTACCTTATCCCGCAACGATACTCAGACCGGCAATGAGATGATGGCCGTGCTGGAGCTAGGATATCTACTACGCCTGGCCAACACCAATCACGGCTTTAAAGATCGCATGCTCTATATCTCTCGCAGTGGTTTTTTCACTACTACCGAACTCCCTAAAAACCTGGCACAGGCGCAGGCATTGTATAGCAAGGCGATCGTTGCCCCGTGGTTCACCCGGCAATCGCTGCGCAATAACCCCGGCCGCGGTGTTGTCTGGCAAACGGCGCTGGGTGAGGACACCCAAACCGACGATCCGGTTGTGACTGCCTCCATTCCCCTTGATTTTGAGCACGACTGGCTCGGCGTGCTGTCGATGGACTTCTCCGTACGCGAAATGAAAGCGTTCCTCGTCAGAGCGATCCAAGGCGGTCAGGAAGGGGAGTACCAGCTGTATGACGGCAGGATGAACCTGATTGCGTCCTCGGATGAAGGAAATGTGCTGGCGCAGCTCTCACCGCGTGAGCAGGCGATGCTGAGCTATGCTTTTTTGCATGATAACCGGGGCGGCATCCGGTTATTAACACGCTATATCAGTTGGCAAAAGCTCAACAATTTCGATGGTGTGCTGTTACGCATTCATACCCTGCAGGAAGGGGTTCGCGGCGATTTCGGTACCATCACCATTGCGTTGACGCTGATGTGGCTGCTTTTCACGTTGATGCTCATCATCTCCTGGCTGGTGATCCTGCGGATGGTGCGCAATATGAGCGTGCTGCAGAAATCACTGGAGTGGCAGGCCTGGCATGACGCGCTAACCCGGTTGTTAAACCGTGGCGCCTTGTTTGACCGGGCGATCGCTGCGGCGAAAATGTGCGAACAGTCGAAACAGGCCATTTCGGTCATCCAACTCGATCTCGATTTCTTCAAGAAGGTGAACGATCTGCACGGGCATCAGGCTGGTGACCGTGTATTGTCGCTGGTGGCCAGCACCATTGCAGGCAACATCCGCGAAGGCGATCTGGCCGGGCGTGTCGGTGGCGAGGAGTTCTGTATCGTTATGCCGGGGACCACGTCGCAGGTCGCGAGGGCCGTCGCTGAGCGCATCCGCCTGCGCATATACAGCCGCGAAATTCTGTTGTGCAACGATACCAGCCTGAGGATCAGCGCGTCGCTGGGAGTCAGTAGCAGTGAAGAAACAGGGGTGTACAATTTTGAAACCCTGCAGTCAGTGGCTGACAATCGATTGTACCTGGCGAAGCAAAATGGGCGCAATCAGGTTTGTTTTGCCGACCATAATGGTGAGGACGGTGGGGCAGGCGGATCAATTTAAGGTTATTCTTAAAAAAATTTCGCCGGGAGGTTGGGAGTGAAGGCAGTATCATGCCGCCAAAGCCTTATGCCATCAGCCCTTACAGCAAAAGATGACAAGGTGATGTCAGTGCTCAATAATTTTCCTCATGAATAGGGCTTGTCATGCAAAATAATTGAGGATAATGTTTCCCACGCAACGGATATCCCGGTGTAACGAATTTCAAGTGCTTCTTGCATTAGCAAGTTTCATCCCGACTCCTGCGAGTCGGGATTTTTTTCACCTGTGCCTAGCGGTTGGCTTCAGTGATGCTAAAGTCATGAATATCGAGCTCAAATGCTTCCGCTAGTTCGCGCCAGGTGTGATCGCTACGACCGTTAATGCTGACATGATAAGGATCGTCCCGCGTACGCTGTACTTCACTCTCGCTGATTTCATTAATCGCCGCCAGCAGGGCATCAATATTTACCCCACTACTCCCTGCATACTCATTATCTTTGGCGGTTTTCATCATGGTTACCTCGCATGGCTGTGATCTTGCCTGTTTAAGTATAGGCATAAAATCCTGCTGTGCTGGGTGAGGCGTGAAAGCCTGAAGGGGTTGAGTCGCGGATAAAAACGCCAGTCACCGTGTGAGGCGCTGCGTAGTGGGCCTTTTTGTTCTACACTGGCTCAAAAATAGAGGAGATATGCTATGCAGGTGAACGATCGTGTCACGGTGAAGACCGACGGTGGCCCACGTCGATCGGGCGTTGTTCTGGCAATAGAGTCGTTTAACGAAGGGACCATGTATCTGGTATCGCTGGAAGATTATCCGTTAGGGATCTGGTTTTTCAATGAGATAGGGCATGCAGACGGCATCTTTGTCGAGATGGATGACTAGCCCGACAAACCATAAGCTGGCGGTAATTGCCGCCAGTTATTCCACTATGCTGGCCTTAACAACGATCTCCGCGAGAGGGGGTATAGAGTCCTGTGGTAATGTTTTCTGCCAACCGGACGATGTGATAAATCACCTGTTTATTATGGGTCTGGATTTTCCTCTTAATATTTCCCTTATGTGAGGAGACCGTCTTGGCCTTAATGTTCATCTGCGTCGAAATTTGCTCTGTGCCATAACCGGCCATCCACATTTGCAGCATATTCGATTCAGTAGGACTTAACGATAGTGTGGGTATATTTATCCGCGCAGCGTTGTAATTATCGTATTTCAAACGATTACCCAGAATTTCATCAAGGTCTTTTGGGGTGATTGATTTAGAGCAAACCAGTAAATTTTTGCGCACCAGCAGATAGCGATCAAAGTGAATATTCGCCAGCGACATGAAGATAACAAATAGCGTCCCGGGATGCTCGGTAATGACCTGACGGATAAGCTGGTTGCTCTCCGCTTTATGAATAAAGCAATCCTCATTGAGGAACGCCACCGCTGGCGACGTTTGATCACAGAGTGTTGCCAGTCCAGCTACGCTATGCACTTCAGCAATATCACGCCGTTTTATTCCCCTGCTTGTCAGATACCCGAATAATCCCAGTCGGGTAAAGCTACACAAATCCATGATAATCGTTGACATGACCCATCCTCATTCAACACGTAACGATAATTTATCCCTCGCCGACAAGCGCGATGAAATCCATTTACCTGGTAATAAATCCGGTTCAGCGTTGGAACCATCAGATAGTCTAAACTATTTCTCAATATCTCTCATAATTTGCCTGGAATATTCTCAAAGTAAAGTCAGCCTGCGGTTATGTGAGGGAATTAACAACAATACTCTCAATTCCAGGTATATCTGTCATACGATGAGTGTTGTATTTTGAGAATTTCCTTATGTTAATTGCGCAAATAATGATCGTTATATTGCCGCTATTTCGGCTCTTTGACGTTCTCTGCCTGGTCGATGCAGACCTGCCACAGGGGTGGCGGGCTTAACGCTTTAATGCCACAATACTTTTTTATCGGTTTTTGGGATGAATGATGAAAAAGTTAGTGATTGCTGGTGCGTTGTTGACTCTGGCAGGATGTGTTCAGGTTGATAATTACAGTGACGTGGTCAAAGCGCCAGCGCCTGCCGGGTTGGAAGGTTACTGGCAATCAAAAGGCCCACAGAGTGAAATGATGAGCCCGGATGCCATTGCCAGCCTGATTGTGACCAAAAATGGCGATACCCTTGATTGCCGCCAATGGCAACGTGTGATTGCGACGCCGGGTAAATTAATGCAACGTGACGCTCAGACCTACAACGTTACCTCCGCGCTGGATATCTACCCGATCGAACGTTCGGGGAATACGCTGCAGTACGACCGGATGACCCTGGTTCGCGTCGATCGCTTAACGACTGAGTGTGAGCAGGCGTGGAAAAAAGCTTCTGCGGCGCAAACTGCTACTTCGAGTGGGCACTAAGAAACCGGCGGGCTGCGACGCTCCTCAGCCCGCACGCTTATCAGTGCCTATAACACCTCTTCCATCACCCAAACGCTGACGCTGCCGCCGTTACAAATAAACGTGCCGCAGCCGTTTTCGTCGGTTTCAATCACCTCCTGACGGTTACCAAGGAAGTCTTTCCAGCGTTTGTTGCCATAATTTACGCCTAGCTCCAGCGACTTTTCCCCGTCATCACCATTCGATAGCACCACAACGCAGCCCGGATCTTCTTCGGTACCGCTGCGGCTAAACGCAATGCAATTCGGGTGATCGAACCACAGTGTCTGTACCCCGTGGGCAAAGCGTTGGCGGGCATCAATCAGCTCATGCAACTGTTCGATAACCGGCATCTCAATGCGATACGTTTGCCCGTCTCCGCCGGTATCTTCATAGATAGCGCCGAACAGATCGGCATAAAAGACCGAGGGCACGCCGTTCTCACGCAGCAGGATCAACGCATAGGCCAGCGGCTTAAACCACGGTTCCACCGGTGCCTCCAGCGCCTGCAGCGGCTGGGTGTCATGATTGGTCACCAGAGTGATGGCATGAAATGGGTCTGCTTCGACCAACGTACCGCTGAAAATCTGGCTCATATCGTAGTCGCGCCCCTGGCGGGAGGCTTCGTGAAACTTCATCTGTAGTGGGGCGTCAAACAGCATCGTTTTGCCGTCGACCATCGCGATGTACTGCTGGAGCTTATCGACTTCGTGCGACCAGTATTCGGCCACGATAAACAGCGGGGTGGTCGCCACTTCCTGGATGTGTTCGATCCACGCTTTGTAAAACCACGCGGGGATATGTTTCACCGCATCAAGGCGGAAACCGTCGCAGCCGGTTTCTGCCATCACCCAGCGGGCCCAGTACTTCAGCTCTTCGGCGACCGCATGGTTACGAAAGTCGATATTCTCGCCCATCAGGTAGTCAAAATTACCCATTTCGTCATCGACCTGATCGCTCCAGCCGTCGCCGGTATAGTCGTTAACGATTTTAAAAACGCCGTCCTCATCGGGATTTTCAATGTGGTCGACACCGCTAAAACAGGTGTAATCCCAAATGAATTGCGAATACTTCCCGGCCCGGGCAGGGAAGGTGTAGCGCGTCCAGGCCTCGCATTCGATAACTTCATCAGCAATCTGCGTCCGATCTTGTTCATCCACGCGCTGCACACGAATGTGCTGTTTCTCATCGGCCCCCATTTTGTGGTTGAGCACCACATCCAGCAGTACGGCGATATCATGCTGTCGCAGCGCCGCGATGGCGGCCAGCAACTGCGCTTTATCGCCATATTTGGTCGCCACAGATCCTTTTTGGTCGAATTCGCCCAGATCAAACAGATCGTAACTGTCATAGCCGACGGAGTAGCCGCCGGAGGCGCCTTTGTAGGCCGGCGGCAGCCAAATCATGTTAATACCAATCTCGTTGAGGTTCGGTGCCAGGGCTTCGACCTCGCGCCACAGCTCACCGCCGGTGGGGTAATACCAGTGAAAGCACTGCAATAACGTGGGGTTTTTCATCTTCCGTGCTCCAGACGTCATCAAGCTGACCATTGCAGTATGAGATATCTCCAGCAAATCCGATGAATTTTCGCGAGTTTTCGCTATGTCCTAAATGGTAACGTTTATAATAATTCGGAATAAGATGTAGCGTATAGGTGTTGGTACGTGCTGCTAAACGCCTTACACTACAGGAAAATATCACTGTTAGGGGTATCTATGAAATTAGCACTTCTGGGTCGTCAGGCGCTGATGGGCGCCATGGCCGTAGTCTTGATGGCAGGCGTCAGCACCAAAACGTTCGCAGCAGAAAATCTGCTGGGTCAGATTAAAGAGCGCGGTACGCTGCGTGTTGGCCTGGAAGGGACCTATCCGCCGTTCAGCTATCAGGGTGACGACGGTAAACTGACCGGGTTCGAAGTCGAATTTGCCAATGAACTGGCAAAACATCTGGGCGTGAAGGCTGACCTGAAACCGACCAAATGGGACGGTATGTTGGCGTCCCTCGATTCTAAACGTATCGATGTCGTCATCAACCAGGTGACGATTTCTGACCAGCGTAAGAAAAAATATGACTTCTCTACCCCGTATACCGTATCCGGTATTCAGGCGCTGGTGAAAAAAGGCAATGAAGGCATTATTAAAACCGCGGCTGACCTGAAAGGTAAAAAAGTCGGCGTGGGTCTGGGCACGAACTATGAAGAGTGGCTGCGCCAGAATGTACAGGGCGTAGATATTCGTACTTATGATGATGACCCGACGAAATACCAGGATCTGCGCGTAGGACGTATTGACGCGATTCTGGTTGACCGTCTGGCTGCGCTGGATCTGGTGAAGAAAACCGGTAACACTCTTGCGGTCACCGGCGAAGCGTTCTCCCGTCAGGAGTCTGGCGTGGCGCTGCGTAAAGGCAATGAAGACCTGCTGAAGGCGGTTGATGGCGCGATTGCAGAGATGCAGAAAGATGGCAGCCTGAAAGCGCTGTCTGAAAAATGGTTTGGCGCTGACGTGACACACTAACGGTCGGCGGTGAAAAAAGGCGCTTCTGATAGCGCCTTTTTTTATTTCGTCCGCCAGTACGTGCATAATAAAGATAACTGAGTCTGGAGGTACCATGTCACTGCAAAATTTAACGCGCTTCCCGCGCCTGGAACTGATCGGCGCACCGACGCCACTGGAATATCTGCCGCGCTTGTCAGACCATCTGGGGCGCGAAATTTTTATCAAACGTGACGACGTAACCCCGCTCGCCATGGGTGGCAACAAACTGCGTAAGCTGGAGTTTCTGGCGGCTGATGCGCTGCGTGAAGGCGCTGATACATTAATTACCGCCGGTGCGATTCAGTCGAACCACGTTCGACAAACCGCCGCGGTGGCAGCAAAACTGGGCCTGCACTGTGTGGCGTTGCTGGAAAACCCAATCGGCACCCGTGCGGAGAACTATCTGACCAACGGTAACCGTCTGCTGCTGGATCTGTTTAACACCCAGGTCGAGATGTGCGATGCGTTGACCGATCCGAATGCCCAACTGGAGGAGCTAGCAACCCGCATCGAAGCGCAGGGCTATCGTCCCTACGTGATCCCGGTGGGGGGGTCTAATGCGCTTGGGGCGTTGGGGTATGTGGAAAGCGCGCTGGAAATTGCTCAGCAGTGCGAAGGGGCCGTCGAGATTTCATCCGTGGTCGTTGCCTCCGGCAGCGCGGGGACTCATGCCGGTCTGGCGGTTGGCCTTGAACAGCTGATGCCTGACGCCGAGCTGATCGGGGTGACGGTTTCCCGCAAGGTTGCAGACCAGTTGCCGAAAGTGGTCGCGCTGCAGCAAGCGGTTGCTAACAGCCTTGAGCTGCAGGCCAAGGCGGACATTCAGCTGTGGGATGACTATTTTGCCCCTGGTTACGGCACGCCGAATGACGAGGGTATGGAAGCCGTGCGGCTGCTGGCGCAGCTGGAAGGTATTCTGTTGGATCCTGTTTATACCGGCAAAGCGATGGCAGGCCTGATTGATGGTATTAATCAGAAGCGCTTTAAGGATGAAGGGCCCATTTTATTTATTCACACTGGCGGAGCGCCGGCGTTGTTCGCCTATCATCCTCATATCTAAAGCAGAACATACAGAATGCAAGAGAGTATCCAACTGGTTATCGATTCCGCGCCGTTTCTGTTAAAGGGCGCGGTATTTACCTTACAGCTCAGTATCGGCGGCATGATTTTTGGCCTGATACTCGGCTTTGTCCTCGCGTTAATGCGCATGTCGACGCTGTGGCCGGTGAAATGGCTGGCGAGAATGTACATCTCTATTTTCCGCGGCACACCGTTGATCGCCCAGCTGTTTATGATCTACTACGGCCTGCCGCAGTTTGGTATTGAGCTGGATCCGATCCCGGCCGCCATGATTGGCCTGTCGCTGAATACCGCGGCCTACGCGGCGGAAACGCTGCGTGCGGCGATCGCCTCTATCGACAAAGGGCAGTGGGAAGCGGCGGCCAGTATCGGGATGACACCGTGGCAAACGTTGCGTCGGGCCATTTTGCCCCAGGCCGCGCGCGTGGCGCTGCCGCCGCTCTCCAACAGTTTTATCAGCCTGGTGAAGGATACTTCGCTGGCGGCGACAATTCAGGTCCCTGAGCTTTTCCGTCAGGCCCAGCTGATTACGTCACGTACGCTGGAAGTGTTCACCATGTATCTTGCCGCATCGCTGATTTACTGGGTGATGGCAACGGTGTTGTCTTCGCTGCAAAACTATTTTGAAAACCAGCTGAACCGCCAGGAGCGTGATCCAAAATGAGTGCCATTGACGTCAAAAACCTGGTGAAAAAATTCCATGGCCAGACGGTGCTGCACGGTATTGACCTCAATGTGCAGGAAGGGGAAGTTGTGGCCATTATTGGGCCCAGCGGTTCCGGTAAAACGACGCTGCTGCGCAGTATTAATCTGCTGGAGCAGCCGGAAAGCGGAACCATTCGCGTGGGGGATGTCA
The DNA here is from genome assembly GCF_051131745.1 of Klebsiella sp. R390. Lineage (NCBI taxonomy): Bacteria > Pseudomonadati > Pseudomonadota > Gammaproteobacteria > Enterobacterales > Enterobacteriaceae > Klebsiella > Klebsiella sp. R390. Next base: position 4,624,884 of record NZ_CP180445.1, read on the forward strand.
CCATTGATACCGCGCGCAGTCTTAGCCAGCAGAAAGGGTTGATTCGCCGCCTGCGCCAGCATGTGGGTTTCGTGTTCCAGAACTTCAATCTGTTTCCTCACCGCACGGTGCTGGAGAACATCATCGAAGGGCCGGTTATCGTCAAGGGTGAAGATAAAAACGAATCGATTGAACGCGCCCGGGGTCTGTTGGCAAAAGTCGGGCTGACGGGGAAAGAAAACAGCTACCCGCGTCGCCTCTCTGGTGGGCAGCAGCAGCGCGTAGCGATTGCCCGCGCCCTGGCGATGCGCCCGGACGTGATCCTCTTTGATGAACCGACTTCCGCGCTGGATCCTGAGCTGGTGGGCGAGGTCTTGAATACTATCCGCCAGCTGGCACAGGAGAAGCGCACGATGGTCATCGTGACCCATGAAATGAGCTTCGCCCGTGATGTGGCCGATCGCGCCATCTTTATGGATCAGGGCCGTATCATCGAGCAGGGCCCGGCAAAAACGCTGTTTGCCAACCCTCAGCAGCCACGCACCCGTCAGTTCCTTGAAAAATTCTTGATGCAGTAATTAGATCCAGCCTGGTGTGGCCGTCCCCAGCGGCGCGGGCGGTCGCGACCATACCACCGGTGTTCCCGGCAGATGCAACGGAAAGCGCAGACGTTGGCCCAGCCCGAAGGCTGACCACTCAAGTGCTGGCTGAAAATCGGGCTGCCGCGGGGGGCAAAAAGTCTCATCCTGTTGCGGTGTTGGCCACTGCATCAACTCTGCTGCTACCCGGGCTAACGACAGGCGGGCGCGATAACCTTCTCCCAGAACGGAGCGCCGGTGAACACCTTTGAGCACTGCCGCCGCCATCAAGTAGCCGGTGGCGTGATCTAACGCCTGCACGGGCAGAGGCACCGGTTTATCTGCCTGGAGCCAGTCCTGACCGGCCGCAGCAATGCCGCAGGCCATCTGTACCAGGCTGTCGAATCCACGACGGTTGCGCCACGGTCCACTCCATCCCCAGGCATTCAGCGAGACATCGATCAGCCCCGGGCGAATTTTTGCTCGCATCTGGCTATCTAATCCCAGGGCATCCAGCGCGTCGGCACGATAGCCGTGCACGATGATATCGGCCTGATGGAGCAAATTAATTAAGCATTGCTTACCAATTGGCGATTTTGCATCCACACTGGCGCAACGTTTTCCAAGGGTAATTTCTTCTTCGAGCGTGGCTTCTTGCCACGCTGGTGGATCGATTCGCAAGACGTCAGCACCGAGCCCGGCCAGCAGACGAGTAGCGACCGGGCCAGCAATAATACGGGTTAAATCAAGAACCCGTAGACCGCGCAGAGGCCTGCCAGGTGGCAGGGCCCAGCTGACGGGAGAAACGGACGGTAAGTGCTCCTCAATCAGCAACGGTTCCCTGCAGACTGCTTGTCCTTGCGGGTGTGCCAGCCACTGCCGGGCGCTACGCATTGCGGCGGCACAACCCCCCGCATCGACAACCGCCTGTTCCAGGATTTCTGCCCGCCACTGACGCACCCGGAATGCCAGCGAATCACGGGTATCATGCTCACCTAAAACAGCCGCCATCGCCCGCCGGTGGTGGGCTGCGTTAGTGTGTAGTCGAATCCAGCCATCCTGAGTGGCGTAGTCTCCCGCCAGGGGATCCCAGAGTGATTGAGGCGTCCGGTTGACAGGATAGAGACTACGGTTGAACCAGAACGCCGAGAGACGGCGATCGACACTCGGCGTCGGTGCGGTGTTGACTAGCTGAGTGAGTTGGCCGCCAACGACGGCCAGCGAGGCTGCAGCAAAATCGGTAACGGCAAAGCAGGAGGGCAATGCGCCGGAGGCGGTAAATTCGATCTCGGGGGCTGGCTGGTGACTAAAGGCGCGCCAGAGTCGCGAATATATCGTCGGTAGCGAGGGTGGGGGCGACATACTCTTCTCCTGGAATCGCTGGATGGTATCGCTAACGATCTAATAAGTGCGATGTATACGATATTTTATACATAGAAATAAGATTTATGTGTTAGTTTTCTGTATTTCTAATAATGATTATTACTTAGGGGTTATTTGCTCGGTTATGAGGGACAATGATTTTTTCAGCTGGCGGCGGGAAATGCTGCAACAATTCCAGTCATTCTCGCGCGGAGAAGAGGTTTATAATCTCCTGCAGCACCAAACTCAGGGCCTGGAATATGACTATTTTGCGCTATGCGTACGTCATCCCGTGCCTTTTACACGGCCCAGAATTACGCTGCAATCGACCTACCCGCAGGCGTGGATGTCGCACTATCAGGCTGAGAATTTCTTCGCGATTGATCCGGTCCTGCGAGCTGAGAATTTTCTGCGCGGTCACCTGCCATGGAATGATAGCCTCTTTCGGGATACGCCGGAGTTGTGGAATGGCGCGCGCGATCACGGGCTGTTGAAAGGGGTCACGCAGTGTCTGACCTTGCCGAATCACGCCCAGGGTTTCCTGTCTGTTTCAGGTCAGCAGCAGGGGGCTGGACCTTATCCTGACGATGAGCAAGAGATGCGCCTGAGGACGCTGATCGAACTCAGTCTGTTGACGCTATTGCGTCTGGAAGATGCGATGGTGATGCCGCCGGAAATGAAATTTAGTCGGCGTGAACTGGAAATATTGAAATGGACCGCGGAAGGGAAAACATCTGCAGAAGTGGCGATTATTCTCTCGATCTCGGAAAACACCGTTAATTTTCATCAAAAGAATATGCAGCGCAAATTCAACGCACCAAATAAAACGCAAATCGCCTGTTATGCGGTGGCGACTGGTTTAATTTGAGCCCGTAGGTTGTTCTGCGTGTCAGACGTGGGGGACCGGCTGTCAGAGATACTCACAGCCGGTTTGGTGTTACTGGCGGTAAGCTTGTTTAATTTGCTTAACGGTGCTGGAGAATACGGCAGCCTGAGCCTCGTCTTCCATCTGCGTGATCTGTTTTTCCATTTTAATAATCACACGACCAGCATCGGCCTGGCCCATTGCCTGGAGCATCAGCGTCAGCAGCGTTTTCAGGCAGGTCACTTCCTGTGCCAGTTCTTGATTATTTTCTGCAGTGGAAAAATCTGGAGTGCTCATCGATATCCTCGTTTGCTATCGGCGCTTTTGCGCAATACTAACTGTTAAGGCGGCGCAGTATACCACAAGCGGCGGAAAAAAAATGAGTGAGTAATATCTGTTCTCTCATCAGAGCTGTTGGCTCATTTAATTGACTGAATAATACGTATTCTTTCGCAAAAAAAGCGTTAATTACGACGTAGAGCATTTTCAACGATAATTATTGTTACATATTTAACATCCTATTTTTCAGTGGTGTCAGGCGTGACGCAGCCGCCGTTTTGTAGGGTAAATGTTAAAATTGAAGCGTAATACAACTTACTGTTATGTATAAGTTTCCAATCACTGTGCAAACAAATTGACAGAACGAGTTAAGAAACTTTCTGCCGGGCATTCTTTTGGCTTTTAAAGTGACGATAAAACCCGGTAATATGTATGCGATAAGTTTTCTGTCGCGTTGTCCCTAATTCTGGAGATTATTCCTTTGATCAACGTCCTTCTTGTTGATGACCACGAGCTAGTGCGCGCAGGGATACGACGCATTCTGGAAGATATAAAAGGGATTAAGGTTGTCGGTGAAGCGAGTTGCGGCGAGGATGCCGTAAAATGGTGCCGTGCCAACTCCGTTGATGTTGTCCTGATGGACATGAACATGCCGGGGATCGGTGGTCTCGAAGCCACGCGTAAAATTGCGCGCGCCATCGTGGATACCAAAGTCATAATGCTCACCGTGCATACTGAAAATCCGCTGCCAGCGAAAGTGATGCAGGCTGGTGCTGCAGGCTATCTCAGCAAAGGTGCGGCGCCGCAGGAAGTGGTGAATGCCATTCGTTGTGTCGCCTCCGGTCAGCGCTATATTGCTTCTGATATCGCACAGCAAATGGCACTCAGTCAGATTGAGCCGGAAAAAACGGAATCGCCGTTTGCCAGTTTGTCTGAACGTGAATTGCAGATTATGCTGATGATCACTAAAGGTCAGAAGGTGAATGAGATTTCGGAGCAGTTAAATCTGAGTCCTAAAACCGTCAACAGCTACCGTTATCGGATGTTCAGTAAATTAAACATCCATGGTGACGTCGAGCTGACCCACCTGGCAATTCGCCATGGCCTGTGCAATGCGGAGTCGTTAGCAAGTCAGTGAGTGATGTTTTTGACGCAAAAGCTTTCCTGAAGACGGTCACCAGCCAGCCGGGTGTCTACCGCATGTATGATGCTGGCGGCACCGTCATTTATGTTGGCAAAGCAAAAGATCTGAAAAAACGGCTGAGCAGCTATTTTCGGAGCAACCTAGCTTCGCGTAAAACCGAGGCGTTGGTTGCGCTGATCGCGCAAATCGATGTAACCGTAACCCATACGGAAACAGAAGCTCTGCTGCTAGAGCACAACTACATCAAGCTCTATCAGCCGCGCTATAACGTGCTGCTGCGTGATGATAAATCCTATCCTTTTATATTCCTCAGTGGTGATACTCATCCACGTCTGGTGATGCACCGAGGCGCTAAACACGCCCGGGGTGAATATTTCGGTCCTTTCCCAAATGGCTATGCGGTGCGTGAAACCCTCGCGCTGCTGCAAAAAATTTTCCCCGTCCGCCAGTGTGAGAACAGCGTCTACCGCAACCGGTCGCGTCCCTGTCTGCAGTATCAGATTGGCCGCTGCCTTGGACCCTGTGTCGCAGGACTGGTCAGTGAAGAAGAGTACGCGCAGCAGGTAGACTATGTGCGGCTGTTCCTCGCGGGTAAAGACGATCAGGTGCTGACGCAACTGATTGCCCGGATGGAAAAAGCCAGCCAGTCGCTGGCGTTCGAAGAAGCTGCGCGGATTCGCGATCAGATTCAGGCCGTGCGACGAGTCACCGAGAAGCAGTTTGTCTCTAACACCGGTGATGACCTCGACGTTATCGGCGTATCCTTTGAAGCCGGCATGGCCTGTGTCCACGTGCTGTTTATTCGCCAGGGCAAAGTGCTGGGCAGCCGGAGCTATTTTCCTAAGGTGCCCGGCGGGACCGAACTTGGCGAAGTCGTGGAAACCTTCGTCGGGCAGTTCTATCTGCAAGGCAGCCAGATGCGGACTTTGCCAGGGGAGATTCTGCTCGACTTTGCGCTTGGCGATAAAACTCTGCTGGCGGATTCTCTCTCTGAGCTGGCGGGGCGTCGGGTCAACGTCCAGACCAAACCGCGGGGCGACCGCGCCCGCTATCTGAAGCTGGCACGAACTAACGCCGCCACGGCATTGACCACCAAATTGTCACAGCAGTCGACAATTCATCAACGTCTGCAGGCGCTCGCCAGCGTGCTCAAACTTCCAGCGGTAAAGCGCATGGAGTGTTTCGATATCAGCCACACCATGGGCGAGCAGACGGTAGCTTCTTGTGTGGTGTTCGATAGCAACGGGCCGCTGCGTGCGGAATATCGGCGCTACAATATCACCGGGATCACCCCGGGCGACGATTATGCGGCGATGAACCAGGTGCTACGCCGTCGCTATGGTAAGGCGATAGAAGAGGGCAAGATCCCGGATGTTATCCTGATCGATGGTGGCAAAGGCCAGCTCGGACAGGCGAAGAGCGTTTTTGCTGAACTGGAGGTGCCGTGGGATAAGCATCATCCTCTATTATTAGGTGTGGCAAAAGGTAGCGATCGTAAGGCCGGGCTGGAAACGCTATTCTTCGAACCAGAGGGTGAGGGATTTAGCCTGTCACCTGATTCGCCGGCGTTGCACGTCATTCAACATATTCGCGATGAATCGCACGACCACGCCATTGCGGGACACCGCAAAAAACGGGCAAAAGTGAAAAGCACCAGTTCGCTGGAGACCATCGAAGGTGTGGGGCCAAAACGCCGTCAGATGCTACTGAAGTACATGGGGGGTCTGCAGGGGTTGCAGCAAGCAAGCGTCGAGGAGATTGCTAAAGTACCGGGTATATCTCACGGTCTGGCAGAAAAGATCTTCTACTCGTTGAAACATTAGGGGCTCTGTAGCAACATAGGGCTAATTTTTACTTCTAACAAATAGTTACCCGTTACTATGCAATTTAATATCCCTACATTGCTGACTCTGTTTCGCGTCGTCCTGATTCCGTTCTTCGTGCTGGCGTTTTATCTCCCCTTTGCCTGGGCGCCGTTTGCCTGCGCACTGATCTTTTTCGTTGCGGCGGTGACCGACTGGTTTGACGGTTTTCTGGCGCGTCGTTGGAATCAGAGCACGCGTTTCGGCGCTTTCCTCGATCCGGTTGCCGATAAAGTCATGGTGGCGATTGCGATGGTGCTGGTGGTTGAGCATTACCACACCTGGTGGGTGACCTTGCCGGCGGCTACGATGATCGCGCGAGAGATTATTATTTCTGCACTGCGTGAGTGGATGGCGGAACTGGGTAAACGCAGCAGCGTGGCCGTGTCCTGGATCGGCAAAGTGAAAACGACCGCGCAGATGACGGCGCTGGTGTGGATGCTGTGGCGGCCAAATATGTGGGTCGAGTGGGCCGGTATTGGGCTGTTTCTCGTGGCGGCGGTGCTGACGCTGTGGTCTATGCTGCAGTATTTGAACGCTGCGCGCGGAGATTTGCTTGATCAGTGATCGTTTCGGCGTAATTTTCAGCAAACGACACAATGATTTAAAAAATATCGTTGACTCATTTCGCCAGGTAAGTAGAATGCATCGCATCGAACGGCAGCACAGCTTGCCAGACGATAACAAAATCAAGTGATTAGCAAATTAGCTTGATATTGCGGGAATAGCTCAGTTGGTAGAGCACGACCTTGCCAAGGTCGGGGTCGCGAGTTCGAGTCTCGTTTCCCGCTCCAGTTTAAAACATCGGCAATTGCGGGTGTTCAGATTTAAAGGCGCGTTAGCAAAGCGGTTATGTAGCGGATTGCAAATCCGTCTAGTCCGGTTCGACTCCGGAACGCGCCTCCAATTTACATCCCGAGCCCGGATGGTGGAATCGGTAGACACAAGGGATTTAAAATCCCTCGGCCATAGGCTGTACGAGTTCAAGTCTCGTTCCGGGTACCATTGGGATTATAGAATAAAATCAATGATAAGCAGTGTCGTGAAACCACCTACGGGTGGTTTTTTTGTTTTTGTCCCTTTCCCGCGCGGCCTCACGACGCTTCGCTCACCCTGTTTAAACCTTCAGTAGATACCGCCAGGCGCCGCTTGTCGACTCGTCATGCTTGTCAGGATTGTTCCATTTTCTGCGGCTCACATTATTAGCAAACTGCGCTAAAATAACGCGCCGGCATGCCGGGCATTATCCTTTGGGAACAGAATGTCAGTACGACAATAAAAACAATTTAAATGAGGGATCTTATGGCTACATTGTTCGAAAGCTACGGTAATTGTTTCCGTAAATATGCCACTTTTCGCGGCCGGTCAGCGCGCCAGGAATATGTGGTTTTCACCGTCGCCAACTTTGTGCTGTCTATTGTTCTGGGGCTGATCCCCGTCATTGGTGGGTTATTTGGTCTGCTCATTATAATCCCCGGTATCTCGGTGGCGGTCCGTCGCCTGCATGATCTGAACAAATCCGGATGGTGGCTGCTTTCTCCCTATCTCATCTTGCTGATTGGCTTTATCGGTATCGTGGCTACCGTTGAGGACGGCGAAGCGGCTGGCTGGCTTTGGTTCACCGGGCTGGGCGGTATTGCGGTGCTGGTAATGTCCATTTGGCTGCTGTTTGCTCGTGGCACCGCCGGCACCAACCGCTATGGCGATGAACAGCAGGACGATGATAACAGTCCGCCTGCTGGTCAGCTGGGTGCCGTACACTCTTCTGCGGAAGACGTCAGAGAGCGTCTCGCGCAGGCGAAGAAAATGTTTGAAGACGGCACGATTAATGAGAGCGAATACGAAACAATGCGTGCCAGCATCATTAAAGATATCTAATCACCCTGACTAAGCTCGCTGCCGGGTGGTTTTCTCCCGGCATTTCCGCTACTGTATGCGCCATTTTCTACCATGACGAGCCTGTTGATGAAAACCGGACCCCTGAACGAAAACGAACTTGAATGGCTGGACGATATCCTGTCGAAATACGCCACCGATGGTGCCATCCTTGATGTCTCAGAGCTTGACGGTCTGTTGACGGCCATTCTCTCCGGCCCGAAAGAGATTGAGCCTGCGCAGTGGCTGCTGGCTATCTGGGGCGGCGCAGACAACGTGCCGCGCTGGGCAAACGATCGCGAGCGTGACCACTTTGTGAACCTCACGCTGCAGCATATGAGCGATATTGCCGAGCGCCTGGAGGAGTATCCTGACCAGTTCGAACCGCTGTTCGGCACCCGTGAAGAAGAAGGGCAGGAGCTGACTATCGTTGAAGAGTGGTGCTTCGGTTATATGCGCGGCGTGGGGCTTAGCGACTGGTCTGCATTGCCGGAAGAGCAGCAGGCGGCGCTGGACTGCATCGCCCTGCACGGCACAGAAGCGCAGTTTACGGCGGTTGAAGGGCTCTCAGTTGATGAGTTTATCGCCAGCGTAGACAACATTACCCCGGCAGCGCTCTCTCTGTATCACTACTGGACAGAACATGCCGAGCCAGAAGCAGTGGCGCAGCCCATCAGAAATGAGGCCAAAATCGGGCGTAACGACCCGTGCCCGTGCGGCAGCGGTAAAAAATATAAGCAGTGTTGCTTAGCCAAATAAAAAAGGGGCCATCAGGCCCCTTTTTTTATCCCACCGCCGGGAGCAACCCGGCGACGATGCTGAACTGAATCGCAATCACTGCGACACCACACAACAGCACTAACCACAGCGCCAGCCCACCTCCGGCGACCCGCCACGCGGCCTGTGGATGCTGCTGACGGCTCTTCATCACCAGCAGCGACGGCAGTATCAGCGCCAGTACCGCCAGCGCGACGCCGGCATAACCTAACGCCATGACAAACCCACGCGGATAGAACAGGGCAAAGGCCAGCGGCGGCAGAAAGGTCAGCGCACCGCTTTGCAGACGACCGGCGGGGGTGTTTTTGCGCTGGAACAGGTCCGCCAGATAATCAAACAGACCGAGCGCCACGCCGAGGAATGACGTCGCCAGGGCCAGGTCAGCAAACAAATGTACCGCCAGTTCGACGTGTGGTGAAGCGACCACTTCACGCACCGCTTCTAACAGCCCGTTCAGGCCAGCATTCTTCGCCAGTAGCGCTGTAAAGGCGGGGGAATCAATGCTGCCGAGCGTCGCCAGTTGCCAGAAAATATAGGCCACCAGCGGGATAAAACTACCGATGATAAATACCCGGCGCAGCTTACGAATATCGCCGTTGAGATAACTGACAATGCTCGGCACGCTACCGTGAAAACCGAAAGAGGTAAAAATCACCGGTATCGCTGACAGCGCAAGGCCTTGCTGGAGCGGTAAGGTCAGCAAATTGATCTGGTGAATATGCGGTAACAGCAGTGCCAGCATAATGGCGAGGAAAATAATCTTGGCGCTGAACAGAAAGCGGTTAAACAGGTCGACCAACGAGGTGCCCAGGCAGACAATCGTTCCGCCCGCGGCGGTAAACAGCAATACGCCACCCGCCGGAGGAAGAGTCCAGCCCAGCCATTGGTTAAGGCTGGATGCCAGCAGCTCGCCCGCGCCGCTGATATAGGCGGCGGTGAGCGCGTACATCAGGAACAACATGCAAAGACCGGTCATCCACTGTCCGTAACGACCGAGGTAACGTGCGGCCAGCGAACCGAGCCCCATATCCGCCGGTACGTGCTGATAGACTTCCAGCAACAGCAACGCGGTGTAACACATCAATGCCCACAGTGAGATCAGCAGGCAGAACGTGACCCCAAAACCCACGCCCGCTGAAGCCAGCGGCATCGCCAACATCCCTGCGCCGATGGTGGTGCCGGCGACGATTAAAATACTACCAAGAGTGCGGTTCTTCACGTTTTTCTCTATCCATGAAGGAATAAGCAATAAAATATGCCGCGCAGAGTATGTGAAATCGGCACGTTCGTCAAATGAGGGTTACAGTGCCTGTAATCACAAGTTTACATGATCAAGTGATTGCCTGAAGACTGCGCTGGCGCAACATGTCCACCGGTTGGTCCGGCTATGCTGTGCGTTTTACAGGAGGGGTTATGTCATCGATTCATGGTCATGAAGTGCTGCAGATGATGCTTGCTTCAGGGGAGCATTACACTACCGACACTCTTGAAGCGGCAATTTGCGCGCGTTTTGGCGCCGATGCTCGTTTTCATACCTGTTCGGCACAAAATTTAAGCGCGGCGGAGCTGGTGGCTTTTCTGCAGAAAAAAGGGAAATTTATTGCTGAAGAGTCGGGCTTTAATACCCGGGAAAGTAAAATCTGCCGTCATTAACAGGGCGGCGAAGCGCTGCCTCGCCGCCGTGATAATTAATTCTGGGTGTCGAGCGTAGCCAGCTCTTTATCAATAAAGTACAGACCTTCGCCGCTTTTACCGGCGAGGGTAAGTTTATCAATAACAGATTTAAATAATTTCTCTTCTTCGTGCTGCTCAGCAACATACCACTGCAGGAAATTAAAGGTCGGATAATCCTGATTGGTCATTGCTGCATGGGCCAGTTCATTAATTTTCTGTGTGATCAGCTGCTCGTGTTCGTAGGTGACACGGAACAGATCGTCCAGCGATGCGTACTCGGCAAACGGTGATGCAATGGTGTTGATGCAAGGCAGGCTGCCGGTGTCGGTCAGGTAATCAAACAGGCGCTGCATATGGGTCATCTCTTCCTGCGCATGACGGCGGAGGAATGCGGCCGCACCTTCAAAGCTGTGGTAGCTGCACCATGCGCTCATTTGCTGATACAGCAGAGAAGAATAAAGCTCGAGGTTCATCTGCTCATTCAGTTTATCGATCATTTCTGTTTTCAGCATAGCGTGTGCTCCGAAAATAAAGGCTAAAGATTATTGTGCGGTTACTATAATTTGTTATTAATTTATTTGCAAAAAGTAAATTAAAAAATGTATTTATTAAAAATGATAATGGGAATAAAACGCATTGGCAATTTAATAATAAATGAGAATGGTTTTGGTTTAATATTTTAATTATCTGCTATTGGCAGTAATACAGTGCAAGTGATCGGCCATTCACCGTCACAGTGTGTGAGTTTTCGTTTGTGGATCCTGCAAGAGCTCTCGGGGAAGGGCGGGGCGTTAGCGGCAACAGGAAGGCAAAAATGTGAAGCACTACGTAATTTATAAAACAACTTTTCATAAAATTTGAAAGTGCGTTTGTTAAGTAGTAGAGTCTTTCACAACGCTAACGAACTACTGCGGGAGTACCCGCGCAGCATTCAGGAGAGTAAAGCATGAAAATCGCATTGATGATGGAAAACAGCCAGGCCAGCAAAAACGCCACCATCCTCAACGAGTTAAACGCCGTTGCTGATGAAAAAGGTTTCCCGGTATACAACGTCGGGATGAGCGATGAGCAAGACCATCATCTGACCTATATCCACCTGGGCATCATGGCCAGCATTCTGTTGAACTCGAAAGCGGTGGACTTCGTTGTCACCGGTTGTGGTACCGGACAGGGCGCGCTGATGTCTCTGAACATCCACCCAGGTGTTGTGTGCGGCTACTGTATTGATCCTGCTGATGCCTTCCTGTTTGCTCAGATCAATAACGGTAACGCGCTGTCTCTGCCTTTCGCCAAAGGTTTTGGCTGGGGCGCCGAACTGAACGTACGCTTTATCTTTGAAAAAGCCTTCACCGGCCGTAAAGGTGAAGGTTACCCGCCGGAGCGTAAAGAGCCGCAGGTACGCAACGCCGGTATTCTGAACACCGTTAAAGCTGCCGTGGTGAAAGAGAACTATCTGGACACCCTGCGCGCTATCGACCCGGAACTGGTCAAAACGGCGGTCTCCGGCCCACGCTTCCAGCAGTGCTTCTTTGAAAACTGCCAGGACAAAGAGATCGAAGCCTTCGTGCGTCAGATCGTCGGCTAATCGGGTTTACTCGAGTATAAAGAGGGCCAGCAGCTGCTGGCCCTTTCTGTTTTATCTCTTCTGCTTCTTCGAGACGCTGCTGCCGGCATCTTTGGTCAGGCGCAGACTATCAACCATTCCCACCAGACAAATCAGCGCAATAAACACGAAAGAGAGGCGGAAGCTCACTCCCGGCACGCTGGTCAGGTTCAACCATTCGCTGGCTTTTTCCCCGATGCGTATCCCGATGGCACCGAGGGTGATCCCTAAACCGACGGCCAGCTGCGAAGCGGTACTGAACAGGGTGTTGGCGTAGCTCATCTGTGGCGACGGTACATCGGCGAAGGCCAGCGTGCTGACGCCGGTGAACTGGATCGAACGAAATACGCCACCGAGGTACAGGATCAGGCAAATCAACCATACCGGCGTTTCTGGGGTTAAGAACGCACAGGCCAGCAACGACAGCACGTTTAACGCACCGTTGATCAACAGCAGACGACGAAAGCCCAGCCAGCGAATCAGCGGCGTAGTGGCCGGTTTGATCGTGAAGTTGCCGACGAACACCGCCAACACCAGCAGCCCGGAGTGGAAGGGATCCATGCCAAAACCGACCTGAAACAGCAGCGGCAGCAGGAAGGGGACGGCGCTGATTGAGGCGCGGAACAGCGATCCGCCATACATGGTGACCCGGAAGGTTGGGATCTGCAGCGCGTCCAGGCGCACCATCGGCCAGGCCGCGCGGCGGAAATGGCGCAGCGAAAACAGCATGCAGGCGATCCCCAATCCCAGCAGAGCGAGGGTGGCCCAACCCTGAGGCTGAGTATCGCCGAGCAACTCCATCGCGCTCACCAGGCTGACCATCGCTACCGAGGTCGCCAGGAAGCCGGGAAGGTCGAAGGGACGCCGTTCCTCTTCCCGGATATTCGGAATAATGCGCAGCGACAGCGCGATGGCGATCAAGCCGAGGGGGACATTAATAAAGAATATCCAGTGCCAGCTGGCATAGCTGGTGATAAAGCCACCCAGCGGTGGGCCGATGATCGGGGCGACCAGCGCGGGCCAGGTCAGGGTGGCAATCGCTTTGATCAACTGATCCTTTGGCGTGGTGCGCAACACCGCCAGCCGGCCAACGGGAACCATCAGCGCGCCGCCCATGCCCTGAAGAACACGCATGGCGACAAAGCTGTCGACGTTAGTGGAAAAGCCGCAAAAAACCGAGGCCAGGGTAAATATCGCCAGCGCGAGGGTGAAGATTTTTCGGGCACCAAAGCGGTCGGCAATCCAGCCACTGGCCGGGATCAATACCGCCAGGGTAATCAGGTAGGCGCTGATACCGATATTGAGGTCCACCGCCGCGACGCCAAAATCCTTCGCCATATCCGGTAATGCGGTGGCGATCACCGTACCATCGAGAAACTCCATGAAAAAGGCCCCGGCGACCAGCAACGCGGGGGCGGAGAAGGCGCGGTCTTCCCGTGAAGAGATATCTGTACTCATTGTGTCTGCCATAGCAATGTGAGGTCAGCCGCGAAGTACGCCCCAGACGCGTTACGCGTACCTTCCTCATTTTGTTTATTTTTTAAATTATACTTGTAAAAAAAATGTGATTTGTAGCAAATTTCTATTGATTTATGTGACGCAAGTCATATTATAGCCCTATAGACAGTAACACCTGCATAACAAAATAACGGAGTCACTCCATGAAGTTGCGCAAAATCCTGAAGAGCATGTTCGAACAATATTGCAAAACCTTCAAAGATGTACCGCCTGCCGGTATGTTCTGATAAAAAAACCTGCTGCGGCAGGTTTTTTTATCTCTCGGAATTTAGGTTACTATTACGCTCCTCGAAATAGGAGTAATAAATGTCTCAACACCTCACTGAACAAGACGAACTGGTATCTGACGTTGTCGCCTGCCAGCTAGTTATCAAACAGATTCTCGACGTCATTGATGTTATCGCCCCTGTTGAAGTGCGCGAGAAGATGACCACGCAGCTGAAAGCCATCGATTTCGCCAGCCATCCAGCCTCCGCCGATCCGGTAACGCTGCGTGCGGTACAAAAGGCCATTGCCCTGATCGAGCTGAAATTTACGCCGCAGGGAGAAGCGCACTAAAAGCAGACGCCCCGCCAGAATCCTGGCGGGGCGTTAACACCGATTAATGAGAAGCAACCGGAGTGATCTGGGTCGCTTGCTCATCTCTGAACAGCTTACTGTTACCCCAGCACTCTTCATAACGATGGCCGACTAACCCTTCCACCACGATGCGCACGTCGGACGGAATATCGCTAATCTTGCCGCCAGCCTTAATTCGCGCCACTTCCTGCAACACTATCAGGTGCGCTTTGCGATCCAGCTTCATCTGCTTGCTGAAGACAATCGCCGCCAGCGCCAGCAGAATCACGCCACTACAGAAGACCACGGCAATCGCAGTCACCGCGCTTTCAGGCTGCGTATGCGCTTTGGACTGGAACCCGTAGTAGCTGAGAATAGCGCCCATGGTGAAAACGATAATCGAACGCAAAATTTTACCGGAGAAGGTCATGGCACCGGCGTAAATCCCTTCGCGACGACGGCCGGTATAGATCTCATCGACGTCGGCGAGGAAGGTATAGACGGTCCACGGAATGTAGTACACGCCGCCGGTACCGAGGCCAAACAGCACGGTGATCCCGAACATCAAAATGGTCGCCAGGTGGGACGGCAGGTGGAAGAACCACAGCGAGGTGTAGAGCAACACGGAGAAAATCACGATGCTCAGCGCCAGGATGTAGGGCTTGCTGAACCCCTTTTTCACACACAGGCCGATAAACAACGCGGTGGAGATCAGCTGCAGGATGGAGTTCAGGCTGTTCAGCCCGGCAACCATCGCCGGATCGTGCTGCAGCACGAAGATCACGAAGTAGGTAAAGATCGAGGCAAACAGCCATTCTGCGCCGAAACCACAGAGATACATGCCGAGGTGTTTACGGAATACCCGCAGATAAAAAGTGGAAATCATATCTTTTGCCAGCGTCGATAGCGTCGTCAACAGGCTTTTTTTCTTGTTAACCGCATGGTCCTCTTCACGCGGACGCTCCCAGCTACAGAACCACAAGCAGGAGATGGCAATAATCAAAATCAGGCCATAGGTCACCCCGGTGAGGAAGAATGGAGTGGCTGAATCTTTGCCGTACAGAAGGATAAACTGGCCTGGAATAAAGGCCGCCAGGAAGTTGGCCAGCTTACCGAAAATCGCTTTATAACCGGTAAGTTTTGAGCGTAATGCGAAATCATCAGTCATTTCTGTGGCTAATGTTTCGTAAGGCACCATAACTGATGTATAAATGATTTCGAAGATGACGTAAGTGCACAGGTAGTACCAGAAGCTGAGGCCTTCAACCCACAGCAGCGGGTAGAACATCATCAGTGGAATACCAATCAACAAAAAGAAACGCCGCCGCCCGAAGCGTTTGCCAAGCCGTGTTTTACCAAAATTATCAGTAAGGTAACCCATCAGCGGGTTACTAATCGCGTCAATAATGCTGGCGACGGAAAAGATAAATGCTGCCTCGATCAGCGTCAGGCCGCAGAACGTCGTATAGAAATACAATAGCCAGGCGCCGCTGATTGCCAGTGCGCCACTCCCCAGTAAGTTACCGCCGCCGTAGGCTAGCTGATGGCGTAACAAAATCGGTCTTCCCTGCAACGCTTGTGAGGTTGAAACCGTATCTCTTGCCATTAATATAAACTCCGTGTTTTAAATTTTTGAAACGCTGTTTTTATATTCTTATGGGGAATGTTAAAAAGTGATCGCCGTCACTAATTACCGCCTGCGATATTCGGCCAGGCCGTAATGAGATCTGCTTAAAAGTTTTTAATGCTTTTCTGGAATAAAAAACGGCGCCGAAGCGCCGAAAATGATGTTTCAGAGAAATCGAGAGGGGAAGCGTGAGTGCATGGCGGTTAGCTGCAGCGCTGTGGCGTGGCCCGCGTAGCCGTTCCCCCTGCAATCCCTTTCGCTGAGGGAACGGTTAATGTGGTGCCTGCCGCCAGGCCTTAGTTCGGGCGAGGCGTGACCAGGCTTAGCAACTGGCGATCGGTCTGTTGCATACACAGGCCGGCTTTATCGGCGTGACGGACTTTTTCCAGCACGCTTTGCAGCAGGATGCCATCCTGGCGCTGTTCTTTCTCTAACTGAGTCAGGAAACGCCAGGTGGTGTCATCGCTGTGGGCTTTGGCCTCTTCGGCTAGCCCGGAGAGCATGTTGCTACGCTGCTGGTGATCGGCAAGCGTAGCGGTAAAAAGCTCTTCGAGAGAATCGCAGTCATGACGATAGCAGCTTTTGCTTTTGACAATCGGCCAGCTGCCTCCAGTTTTCATAAAATCGAATACGCGCATCATCTGCGTTACCCGGGACTGCGCCCGGGAGCGTAAAAAGGTGGCGGTGCCGCTCAGACGCTGCTGTTCACACCATTCACTGAGATGCAGATATAAATTTGACGCGTGGAACTCGAGGTTCATCTGATGATTGAGTTTTTGAGCCATTCCAGGAACAACCATAAAAATATCCTTATTTAAGCTGGAGGTATCATTCGCACGTCGAGAGCCCTCATCCGTAAGCATCCGCATGCAAGACTCATTGCGTGCCACATTATTAGCAAAAAATTAATTTGCCTTTCCCTGTGCCATCGATAATTTATTTTCGACTATCGATAAATATAGAATACGCGTAAGAATGAATTAAGAAAACTCTCAAGTATTGGTATTTACGTTTCGTTACAACATCCCTGTTAAATGTATTGTTTTATGGTTTATTCTCATTTTTTATTTTCTTATTGCATTGATTTTAATGTGCTTTTTATTTTTTAGATAAAAATATTAGAGCTACGATGTTTATCTTAAATAAGAATTTAACCTGACGTTAATAATTCGGTCATAACGAATAAATATTGCGAAAAAAATGTCAAAATAAATGGTGTGGCTGCGTTTCTACACGAGCGTGGCGCGCTGGTCCCGCCAGACCTGTCAGCAATGGCCTGGCAGCGGTATGCGCGTCACAAGGATAACTCTGCTGTCAGTATGGATAAATTTGCTATTTATAACGTCAATTGTCTGACAATTGGCGTTTTTTTTATGTCTTTTTTCGCTGAATCTATGCACGCAATTACTGTAATTCCGCGATGTGATAATGCTCTCGTATGGAGAATTGATTTCCGGTTATTACTTAATGAACAACGGCAGTATGGGTTGCGGTTTCGTCTAATGCCTTGTTTTATGTCCGATAAAAAAATTAAGTCCGATACTTCCCTACAGAAAAGCGAAATAAAGCTGGAGTTTACCATGCACAAATTTACTAAAGCGCTGGCGGCGATCGGTCTCGCTGCGGTTATGTCACAATCAGCTATGGCTGAATCCCTTAAACTCGGTTTTCTGGTGAAACAACCGGAAGAACCCTGGTTTCAAACCGAATGGAAATTTGCCGATAAGGCCGGCAAAGATTTAGGGTTTGAGGTCATTAAAATTGCGGTGCCGGATGGCGAGAAAACCCTCAACGCTATCGATAGCCTGGCGGCCAGCGGCGCCAAAGGCTTTGTTATCTGTACTCCAGACCCGAAACTGGGGGCCGCTATTGTTGCGAAAGCGCGCGGCTACGATATGAAAGTCATCACCGTCGATGACCAGTTTGTCAATGCCAAAGGCAAGCCGATGGACAGCGTACCGCTGGTAATGATGGCCGCCAGTGAAATCGGCGCGCGTCAGGGCCAGGAACTGTACAAAGAGATGCAAAAACGCGGCTGGGACGTCAAGGAAACCGGCGTGATGGCCATTACCGCCGATGAGCTCGATACCGCCCGCCGTCGTACTACCGGCTCGATGGATGCCCTGAAAGCGGCCGGCTTCCCGGAGAAACAGATCTACCGCGTGCCGACTAAATCTAACGATATCCCAGGCGCTTTCGATGCCGGTAACTCAATGCTGGTTCAGCATCCGCAGGTGAAACACTGGCTGATCGTAGGTATGAATGACAACACCGTGCTTGGCGGCGTGCGCGCAACCGAAGGGCAGGGCTTTAAAGCTGCAGACGTGATTGGCATCGGTATTAATGGTGTTGATGCGGTGAACGAATTGTCGAAAGCCCAGGCGACCGGCTTCTACGGCTCTCTGCTGCCAAGCCCGGATATCCACGGCTATAAAACCAGTGAGATGCTCTATAACTGGGTGACCAAAGGCGCAGAACCGCCAAAATTCACCGCGGTTACCGATGTGGTACTGATCACTCGCGACAATTTCAAAGAAGAGCTGGCGAAGAAAGGGCTGTAAGGCCTGGCTTACCACGCCTCCTGCTCGCGCGGGAGGCTGAGTCCAGAAGAGCGGAGTCGTTATGCAACAGTCTACCCCTTATCTCTCATTTCGCGGTATCACCATGACTTTCCCCGGCGTTAAAGCGCTGTCTGATATTAGCTTTGACTGCTATAGCGGACAGATACACGCATTGATGGGAGAAAACGGCGCCGGGAAATCTACGCTGCTGAAAATCCTTAGCGGCAACTATATTCCGACCTCAGGCGATCTGCAGATTAGTGGACAGCCCCGGGTCTTTACCAACACCACCGAAGCGCTCAACGCCGGCGTGGCGATTATTTATCAGGAGCTACACCTGATCCCGGAAATGACCGTCGCGGAGAATATCTACCTCGGCCAGATCCCGCATAAATACGGGCTGGTGAACCGCTCGCTGCTGAACTACGAAGCCCGTCTGCAGCTTGAGCATCTGGGTTTAGATATCGATCCGGAAACGCCGTTGAAATACCTCTCGATTGGCCAGTGGCAGATGGTGGAAATAGCCAAAGCGCTCACCCGTAACGCCAAAGTGATCGCCTTTGATGAACCGACCAGTTCGCTTTCGGCCCGTGAGATCGACAATCTGTTCCGCGTCATCCGCGAACTGCGGCAGGAAGGGCGCGTCATTATTTATGTGTCGCACCGAATGGAGGAGATTTTCGCACTGAGCGATGCGATCACCGTCTTCAAAGATGGCCGCTATGTCTGCACCTTTGATGATATGGCCACCGTTAACCATGATGCGCTGGTCCAGGCGATGGTGGGGCGCGAGCTGGGCGATGTTTACGGCTGGAAACCGCGTGAATATGGCCAGGAGCGTCTGCGTCTTGAGCAGGTGAAAGCCCCTGGCGTGCGTGAGCCGGTGAGTTTGTCGGTGCGCAGCGGCGAGATCGTCGGCCTGTTCGGGCTGGTGGGCGCCGGGCGCAGTGAATTACTGAAAGGGCTGTTTGGCGGCACCCGCATTACCGGCGGCCAGGTCTATATCGACGGGCAGGCAATTGATATTCGCAAACCGGCCCAGGCAATTGAGGCCGGGATGATGCTGTGCCCGGAGGATCGTAAAGCCGAAGGCATTATTCCGGTTCATTCGGTACGCGACAATATCAATATCAGCGCCCGGCGTCGGCATATCCATGCCGGTTGCATTATCAATAACGGCTGGGAAGCGCAGAACGCCGAGCATCATATCAACGCGCTCAACATTAAAACCCCCGGTGCCGAACAGTTAATTATGAATCTGTCCGGCGGTAATCAACAGAAAGCGATTCTTGGGCGCTGGTTGTCGGAAGAGATGAAAGTGATCCTGCTGGATGAACCTACCCGTGGGATTGACGTAGGGGCGAAACACGAAATTTATAACGTCATCTATGCCCTGGCGGCCTCTGGTGTGGCGGTGGTGTTCGCGTCCAGCGACTTACCGGAAGTGCTCGGTGTGGCCGATCGCATTGTGGTCATGCGCGAAGGCGAAGTGGCGGGTGAACTGCTGCATGAAGATGCCAATGAACAGCAGGCGTTAAGCCTTGCGATGCCAAAAGTGAGCCAGGCGGTCGCCTGAGTAAGGAGTCAAAGATGTCCTCTGTTACTACCCCAAACGCCAGCCGTTCCGCATTCAGCTTTGCCCGAATCTGGGATCAGTTTGGCATGCTCGTGGTCTTTGCCGTGCTGTTTATCGGCTGCGTGATTTTTGTGCCTAACTTTGCCTCGTTCATCAATATGAAAGGGCTGGGACTGGCGATTTCCATGTCCGGCATGGTGGCCTGTGGGATGTTGTTTTGCCTGGCGTCCGGCGATTTTGACCTGTCGGTTGCGTCGGTTATCGCCTGCGCGGGGGTGACCACCGCGGTGGTGATCAACCTGACGGAAAGCATGTGGATCGGCATTGCCGCCGGTTTGCTGCTGGGAGCGCTGAGCGGGCTGGTTAATGGCTTCGTGATTGCCCGGCTGAAGATCAACGCCCTGATCACCACCCTGGCCACGATGCAGATTGTGCGTGGGCTCGCCTATATCATCTCCGATGGTAAAGCGGTCGGTATCGAAGATGAACGCTTCTTTACCTTAGGTTATGCCAACTGGTTTGGTCTGCCGGCGCCGATCTGGCTGACCGTCGCCTGCCTGATTGTTTTCGGCCTGCTGCTGAACAAAACCACCTTTGGCCGCAATACCCTGGCGATTGGCGGCAATGAAGAGGCGGCCCGTCTGGCTGGTGTTCCGGTGGTTCGCACCAAAATCATCATTTTCGTGATTTCCGGTCTGGTGTCAGCCGCGGCGGGGATCATCCTGGCATCGCGCATGACCAGCGGCCAGCCGATGACTTCTATTGGCTATGAGCTGATTGTGATTTCGGCCTGCGTGTTGGGCGGCGTGTCGTTGAAAGGCGGGATCGGCAAGATCTCTTATGTGGTTGCCGGGATCCTGATCCTCGGTACCGTCGAGAACGCAATGAACCTGCTGAACATTTCACCGTTCTCGCAGTATGTGGTGCGTGGCGTGATTCTGCTGGCGGCGGTTATCTTCGATCGCTACAAACAAAAAGCGAAACGCGCAGCGTAACGAGTCCCAACCTTCAAGTTTACTCCTCGATTGACGCCAGCGCCCGCTGCGCTGGCGTCAACAATCAAAAATGGCGATCCCGGTCACACTGTCTATACTTACATGGCTAACAATTCGTTAACAACCAGCATTTCGCTGGCCATGAAAGGAGGAAACCAGGGTGGCTGACCAGATATCTGTACCGCCTGTGCCAACCGGAAATTACGCCTTTTTCTTTGACCTCGACGGTACCCTTGCCGATATCAAACCTCATCCCGATCAGGTTGTTATCCCCGCTAATGCACTGCTGGCGCTGCGACAACTGGTGTTGCAGCACAATGGTGCCGTGGCATTGATTTCAGGGCGCTCAATGGCTGAGCTTGATGAACTTACCCGTCCTTATCGGCTACCGTTAGCCGGTGTTCACGGGGCTGAGCGCCGCGATATCAATGGTAAAACCCATATCGTCTCCTTGCCTGATGCATTGCTGAAAGAACTGGATGAACAGCTGCAGAGCGCACTGGAGGAGATGCCGGGCTGCGAGCTGGAACGTAAAGGGATGGCGTTTGCTCTGCATTATCGTCAGGCGCCGGAGTACCACCACGAGGCGCTGTTGCTGGCGCAGCAGTTGGTGAAGCACTATCCGATCCTGGCGCTACAGCCCGGGAAGTGCGTGGTGGAGATCAAGCCGCGCGGCGTCAACAAAGGCGAGGCGATCGCCACGTTTATGCAGGAAGCGCCGTTTCAGGGACGTGAGCCGGTATTTGTGGGGGATGATTTGACGGATGAAGCCGGTTTTAACGTGGTGAATCGGCTGGGCGGCATGTCGGTAAAAGTCGGGGGTGGTGACACCCAGGCACACTGGCATCTGCCGGATGTGGCTGCCGTTCAGCAGTGGCTACTTAGCATCGCCAATAACAGACAACAACCCGATGCGCGAAACGACAGGAGGGATGGCCATGGGACGCTTAATCGTCATATCTAATCGTATTGCGCCGCCGGATGATAAAAAAGCCAGCGCCGGTGGCCTGGCGGTGGGGATCCTCGGGGCGCTGAAGGCCGCAGGGGGATTGTGGTTTGGCTGGAGCGGGGAAATCGGCGACGACCAGAAGCCGCTCACCAGGGTCACGCGCGGCAATATTACCTGGGTGTCCTTTACCCTTAATGAGCAGGACCACGATGAATACTACAACCAGTTTTCCAACGCGGTGCTGTGGCCGGCGTTCCACTATCGCCTGGATTTAGTGGATTATCAGCGTGCCTCCTGGGACGGTTATCTGCGGGTCAATGCAAACCTCGCAGAAAAACTCCTGCCGCTGATTGAGCCCGATGATATTGTGTGGATCCACGATTATCATCTGCTGCCGCTGGCCAGCGAACTGCGTCGGCGCGGGATGACCAACCGCACGGGCTTTTTCCTGCACATTCCTTTCCCGACGCCGGAAATCTTCAACGCGCTGCCGCCGCACGCCGAACTGCTGGAGCAACTGTGCGACTACGACCTGCTGGGATTCCAGACCGAAAGCGATCGGCTGGCGTTTCTGGATAGCGTCGCGTTGCAGACCCGTCTGGTGACGCGAGGCGACCGGAATCACGATGCCTGGGGGAAAACCTTCCGTACCGAGGTCTACCCAATCGGCATTGACCCCGCTGAAATTGCCCAAAGCGCCAAAGGCCCGCTGCCGCCAAAACTGGCGCAGTTGAAAAGCGAGCTTAAGAGCGTGCAAAACATCTTTTCCGTCGAGCGACTGGACTACTCCAAAGGGCTGCCGGAGCGCTTTCTCGCCTATGAGGCTTTACTGGAGAACTATCCTCAACACCACGGGAAGATTCGTTACACCCAGATTGCGCCGACCTCGCGCGGCGAAGTGCAGGCCTATCAGGATATTCGTCATCAGCTGGAGACGGCGAGCGGCAGAATTAACGGCCAGTATGGTCAGCTGGGCTGGACGCCGCTTTACTACCTGAATCAGCATTTTGAGCGCAAGTTGTTGATGAAGATTTACCGCTATTCCGACGTCGGCCTGGTGACGCCGTTGCGTGACGGCATGAACCTCGTCGCGAAGGAGTTTGTTGCCGCCCAGGATCCGCAGAATCCGGGGGTGCTGGTACTGTCGCAGTTTGCCGGTGCGGCAAATGAGCTAACCAGCGCGCTAATCGTTAATCCCTACGATCGCGATGAAGTAGCGGCGGCGCTGGACCGCGGTCTGACCATGCCGCTGGAAGAGCGGATTGCGCGCCACTCGCAGATGATGGCGGTGATCAAGGACAACGATATCCACCACTGGCAGGCGCGGTTTATCAGCGATCTCCAGCAGATTAAACCACGGGGTGAGCATACCCCCTTAGCGCAGAAGGTCTCCGCGTTACCTAAACCCGCCTGATCACCCTGCAGGCTGACGCCTTCGGCGTTAGCCTTTTTCCAGCGACACTAGCAACACGTCAACGCCGCTACTGCCAATGATGCTTTTTGCCGAGCAGGTCGCGCGGGAAAACAGGCTGTGGTTGTGATTACCGCAAATCACCAGGTCAACCTGATACTGCTGGCAAAAATCGTTGATGTGATGGCACAGCTCGCCGCTGGCGATCGTCACTTTTTCGATAGGGTAGTCGGCCTCTTTTGCCAGTTCAGAGAGGAAATCCCGGATCTCTTCCTGCATGAGATCCCGCAGGTTTTCCAGCATCGGGGCGGCGAACTGATTATAAAGTTCCGGATCGGTGGCCAGGGTAATCAGGCTGACTTTGGCATCAAGCGGGCGGGCAATCGACACCGCTTTGTTGATCAACACGCGGCTTTCTGGCGTGGGGGCGACGGCAACTAACAGGTGTGAGTACGGCATCAGGCCTCCTTGAGATACGCGAAACAACCATTAACACTTTCTTTACTCCCATTTTCACCCTCCCGCAAGGGCTATTCGTCACAGCCCGGTCACACAATTTCTTGTCGTGGGAAATCACGTTTCTGCGCTTCAGCTTTTCTTAATGGTCTTTGATTTTGCTATAAAAGAAATGGTGTTTTATAAATCGGTGATGCGTGTTCGCTGACTCTTTGTGTTTTTGCCATGGATGGGAGTGGGCTGGCAATAAGGGAAAGGTAACCCTTTGTCGCTGCTTTTACTGTAGCCATGTATCCACTCCTTTATTGGCAGCGCCAAAAAGAGGATCGAAGTTCTCTAATAAAAAGACACAGGATTTGCGGCGATGAAAACACGTAAAATCGGTTTGGCTAACTATCTTGCCTATGGCTCGGGTGATTTCCTTGGGGCCGGGACCACCGCCCTGACGGCGGCCTGGCTCCTCTACTTTTATACGACGTTCTGCGGTCTCTCACCCATTGAAGCGACATTGATCTTCGCGACGGCGAGGGTGCTGGATGCGGTTATCAGTCCGCTGATGGGCTTTTTGACCGATAACTTTGGCACCACGTGGCTCGGTAAACGCTTCGGGCGACGCAAGTTCTTTATTTTACTCGGCATTCCCTGTGTGTTCAGCTACTCCATCATGTGGGTGGGCGACATGGGCTTCTGGTACTACCTGCTCACCTATCTGCTGTTTGATATTGTCTACACCATGATTCTGGTGCCGTACGAAACGTTGGTACCGGAAATGACGGATGACTTTAAACAAAAGACCAAATTCTCCGGCGCGCGTATTTCGATGGCGCAGATGTCCGCCATTCTGGCATCGTTCCTGCCCGGTATTCTGCTGACCCATTTTGGTAAGGACAATGCGGTCTCCTTTTTCTACGCCAGCCTGGTGTTCTCGGTGCTTTGTGCGCTGATGCTCACCTTCGTCTGGTTCTTTACCTGGGAACGACCGCGGGAAGAGTGGTCTGAAGCGGCGCTACGAGCGGAAGAAGAAAAGCGCAATTTGTCGCTGGCCCAGAGCCTTAATCGCCTGTTTATTGAGCTCAGTTCGACGCTGCGGATCAAGATTTTCCGTCAGCATTTAGGCATGTACCTCGGCGGCTATATCGCCCAGGACGTCTTCAATGCCGTGTTTACCTACTATGTGGTTTTTGTGCTGATGCAGGAGGCCGCAATGGCATCCAACCTGCTGGGCACGATGGCTATCTTCCAGTTTATTGCGGTGATTGCCATGATCCCGCTGTGCATCCGCTTTGGCCCGGCACCGTCCTATCGCATGGTGGTGGTGCTGTTCGGCCTGAGTTCGCTGTCATATGCGCTGCTCTACTACGCCGGTCTGAGCGATGTTTACTCTCTGCTGCTGTTAGTGTCTGCCGTCGCTGGACTGGGCCGTGGCGGGATCAACTATGTACCGTGGAATACCTATACCTATATCGCAGATGTCGATGAGGTGATCACCGGGCAGCGCCGCGAGGGGATCTTCGCCGGCATTATGACCCTGACCCGCAAAGCCTCTCAGGCAGGGGCGGTAATGCTGGTGGGGATCATCATGCAGCTTTCCGGTTTCGTCTCCGGGCAGAAAGTTCAGCCTGAAGAAGTCAGCCATACCATTTTATTGATTCTGAGCGTGGGGACGTTGCTGGTACTGGCCTGCGGTTTCCTGGTCTCATTGCGCTTTAAGCTCAATCTGGCGACACACAGTGTGCTGCGGGCGGAAACGCTCAAAATGCGCCAGTCAGGACGCGCGCAGCCGGAGCTGTCGACGGCCGAAGACCGCGCAGTGGTGGAGATGCTGGCGGGGATGCCGTACGACACGCTGTGGGGAAATAACAATATTGGTTATCTGAATCGCAAAAAACCTGCCGCACCATCGCTTAAGCAGGGTACAGAAATGAATTCGACATATAACAGAGGTTAACGATATGAAGGTTTGGCCTGTCAAACATAGCCCATTACTCCGTCAGCCAGAGCATTTTATCGCCCGGAATGAACTGCAGGCGCTGATCCAGAAAGTGACGCACAACCTGGTCAATATTCACGATGATGCCGGGACATTCCTGCTGCGCCTTGATGACGGCCGGGTGATTGATACTAAAGGGTGGGCCGGTTGGGAATGGACGCACGGGGTCGGACTGTACGGGATCCATCAGTACTATCAGCAGACCGGGGACAGCACGATGTGCGAGATTATCGACAACTGGTTTGCCGAGCGCTTTGCCGAAGGGGCCACCACTAAAAACGTCAATACCATGGCGCCGTTTCTGACGCTGGCCTATCGCTACGAGGAGACCGGTAAACCGGAGTATCTGCCGTGGCTCGACAGCTGGGCGGAGTGGGCGATGCATGAGATGCCGCGCACTGAACACGGCGGAATGCAGCATATCACTCTGGCGGAGGAGAACCATCAGCAGATGTGGGACGACACGCTGATGATGACCGTCCTGCCGCTGGCGAAAATTGGCAAACTGCTCGATCGCCCGCAGTACGTGGAAGAGGCGGTGTACCAGTTTTTACTGCATGTGCAAAATCTGATGGATCGCGAAACCGGGCTGTGGTTCCACGGCTGGAACTACGACGGTCAGCATAACTTTGCCCGGGCCCGCTGGGCACGGGGCAACAGCTGGCTGACGATGGTGATCCCGGATTTCCTGGAGCTGGTCGATTTACCTGAACACAGCGCCGTCAGACGTTACCTGGTGCAGGTCCTGAACGCACAAATAGCCGCACTGGCTACGTGTCAGCACGAGAGCGGCCTGTGGCATACCCTGCTGGACGATCCGGATTCTTATCTGGAATCTTCGGCCACCGCCGGGTTTGCCTACGGCATTCTTAAAGCGGTGCGTAAACGCTACGTCAGTCAGGAGTACGCCGCCGTGGCGGAGCGGGCCATTCGCGGTGTCGTCAAACATATCTCCCCGGAAGGCGAGCTGCTGCAAACGTCGTTTGGTACCGGAATGGGATCGAATCTCGATTTTTACCGCGAGATCCCGTTGACTTCAATGCCCTATGGCCAGGCGATGGCGATCCTGTGCCTGACGGAGTATCTGCGCAAATATTTCTGATGCACTGAGAAAAAGACGGCCTGGGGGCAACGCCTGTCGGGCCGACAAAAAGAAAACCCGGCCAAGGCCGGGTTTTTTTGTTTTTTACCGCGTTTACATCCGCTCGACGGTTTCGATACCCAGCGTATCCAGACCCTGCTTCAGGGTTCTGGCGGTCAGCTGCGCCAGTTTCAGGCGGCTGTTACGCGTGGTTTCGTTTTCGGCGGCGAGGATCGGGCAGTGTTCGTAGAAACCGGAGAACAGACCAGCCAGATCGTAGAGATACGCGCACATCACGTGCGGGGTGCCTTCACGAGCCACGACGGTCAGGGTTTCTTCGAACTGCAGCAGGCGGGCCGCCAGCTGTGCTTCACGATCTTCAGTCAGGATCACCGGTGCCGCGGCCAGGGCTTGCTCGTCAATTTCCGCTTTACGGAACACGGAGAGCACACGAGTGTAGGCATACTGCATATAAGGCGCGGTATTGCCTTCAAAGGCCAGCATGTTGTCCCAGTCGAACACGTAGTCGGTGGTACGGTTTTTTGACAGGTCGGCGTATTTCACCGCGCCGATACCCACCGCGTTGGCCAGTTTTTCCAGCTCATCGGCCGGCATATCCGGGTTCTTTTCTGCCACCAGGCGACGGGCGCGTTCCAGCGCTTCGTCCAGCAGGTCGGCAAGCTTGACGGTACCGCCCGCACGGGTTTTGAACGGCTTGCCGTCTTTACCCAGCATCATGCCGAACATGTGGTGTTCCAGTGGTACGGAATCCGGCACATAACCGGCTTTACGCACGATGGTCCAGGCCTGCATCAGGTGCTGATGCTGACGAGAGTCGATGTAGTAGAGCACGCGGTCGGCGTGCAGGGTTTCGTAACGGTATTTCGCACAGGCGATATCGGTGGTGGTGTAGAGGTAGCCGCCATCCTTTTTCTGGATGATGACGCCCATCGGTTCACCTTCCTTGTTTTTGTACTCATCAAGGAACACCACGGTCGCGCCTTCGCTTTCACAGGCGAGGCCTTTGGCTTTCAGATCGGCCACGATACCTGGAAGCATCGGGTTGTACAGGCTTTCACCCATGACATCATCGCGGGTCAGGGTGACGTTCAGGCGATCGTAGGTAATCTGGTTTTGCGACATGGTGATGTCGACCAGCTGGCGCCACATCTGACGGAAATACTCGTCGCCGCCCTGCAGTTTAACTACGTAGCTACGGGCGCGCTCGGCAAAGACTTCATCTTCGTCATAATGTTTTTTAGCGTCACGATAGAAGCCTTCGAGGTCGGACAGCGCCATCTCCCCGGCGTTTTCCTGCTGCTGTTTTTCCAGCCAGGCGATCAGCATACCAAACTGCGTACCCCAGTCGCCGACGTGGTTCGCGCGGATCACTTTATGACCCAGGAATTCGAGGGTACGAACCGCCGCGTCACCGATAATTGTGGAGCGCAGGTGGCCGACGTGCATCTCTTTGGCCACGTTTGGCGCCGAATAGTCGACGACGATCGTCTGCGCCTGTGGTTGGGCTACGCCCAGGCGATCTGAGGCCAGTGCGTTGTTGACGTTGTCCGCTAAAAAGGCCGGGTCGAGGAAAATATTGATAAAGCCAGGTCCGGCGATTTCAACCTTGTTCGCAATGCCGTTGAGGTCGAGATGAGTCAGGACCTGCTCAGCGAGTTGTCGCGGCGCCATACCCAGTTTTTTCGCGACTGCCATCACGCCGTTGGCCTGATAATCACCGAACTGGATTTTTGCTGACTGGCGGACCTGAGGTTCGCAATCGGCAGGGGCACCTGCTGCGACCAGGGCCTGGCTGACTTTTTCTGAGAGAAGAGCCTGAATATTCACCGGAATACCTTACTTTTAAGGCGCGATAACCCTTACGGGGAGGCGCCGGAATGTGGACAAATTAGGGCAGGAGTATACTGCATTTGCGCCCATGCGTCAGCACCTGGCGCGCGTGGCCGGGCGGCGTGCTTATTCCATAACCACTCAGCGACGGCCCGGCCGTATTCCCGGTTGGTCGCCGCCGGGAAACGCGATAAATTACCCTCTCTTTGGCGTGGATTGAGGTTAAAAATGGCGAACTGGCAGCAAATTGATGAACTCGACGATATTTCCGCGGATCTGCCGCGCTTTAGCGATGCGTTAAGCGCCCTGGCTGAGCGACTGGGGCTGGATATCACGCCGCTGGATGCCGACCATATTTCGTTGCGCTGTCATCAAAACGCCACCGCAGAACGCTGGCGTCGTGGTTTTGAACAGTGTGGCACGCTGCTGTCAGAAAACATCATCAACGGTCGCCCGATCTGCCTGTTTAAACTTGATGAGCCGGTCAGCGTCGCCCACTGGCGTTTCCACATTGTTGAACTGCCGTGGCCGGGAGAAAAGCGTTATCCCCATGAAGGCTGGGAGCACATTGAGATCGTGCTGCCAGGGGAGCCGCAAACCCTGAATGCCCGTGCGCTGGCGCTGCTCAGCGACGAAGGGCTGGCGCAGCCGGGGATTTTTGTCAAAACCAGCTCACCGAAAGGAGAGCGCGAACGACTGCCGAACCCGACGCTGGCG
Source organism: Klebsiella sp. R390 (assembly GCF_051131745.1). Lineage (NCBI taxonomy): Bacteria > Pseudomonadati > Pseudomonadota > Gammaproteobacteria > Enterobacterales > Enterobacteriaceae > Klebsiella > Klebsiella sp. R390. The sequence goes on from NZ_CP180445.1 coordinate 4,654,172, forward strand.
GTGACCGACGGTACGGTGACCATCAAATTTCACCCGTGGTCGATTGAGCAAATTGTTGCCAGTGAACAATCTGATGCGTGACAGTGTGAAGCGACGCGGTTTTTGAACCGATAAATCATGACATGCTGTGTTGCCTGCAGCGTGCAAGGAGAGGGAAATGACGTTACTGGAAGTCTGCTGCTACAGCATGGAGTGCGCGCAAGAGGCGCAGCGCCAGGGGGCCGACCGCATTGAATTGTGCGCGGCGCCGCAAGAAGGGGGCTTAACGCCTTCATTGGGCGTGTTGAAAACGGTTCGTCAGACGGTGACGATCCCGGTGCATCCGATTATTCGCCCGCGGGGCGGCGATTTTTGTTACACCGACGGCGAATTTGCGGCGATGCTTGAAGATGTCGCCATGGTCAGGGAACTCGGTTTTCCCGGCCTGGTGATCGGCGTGTTAGATCCTGACGGGCGGGTTGATATCCCGCGGATGAAAAAAATAATGGCGGCGGCGGGACCGCTGGCCGTGACCTTTCATCGGGCCTTCGATATGTGCGTCAACCCGCATGAAGCCTGGCATGCACTGGCCGATCTCGGTGTCGCTCGCATCCTGACATCGGGACAACAATCCAGTGCTGAAAAAGGTCTTTCATTAATTACGGAACTTATTGCCCTGGGCGATACTCCAACCATTATGGCTGGTGCAGGTGTTCGAGCGGCCAACCTGGAAAAGTTCCTCCAGGCGGGGGTCAAAGAGGTGCACAGTTCGGCCGGGCAGTGGGTGCCTTCGCCAATGCGCTTTCGTAATCCCGGGTTGTCGATGTCGACCGATGCAGACGCAGATGAATATTCGCGCTATGCCGTTAATGGCGTAGCGGTGGCAGAAATGAAGCACATCATTTCTGCACAAAGCAGTTAAACCGTTTTTTGCTGCACATCATGTCGCCCAATATGATGATTGCCCGTACCAGGCCCCTGCAATTTCAACAGGGGTCTTTTTTTCGCCTTTATTTACGTCCGGACGCTTTTTTCGCCAGCGATTGCTGGGTTTCTGGCCTGGTCGCGACGATCACCGCGCGCAGCGGAGCCGGGTAGCCCTCAAGGGTTTTGCTGCTGTCGTTGGGGTCGAGGAAGTCGGCCAGCGATTCGGTAGTCATCCATTCGGTACGACGCTGCTCGTCGGTGGTAGTGACGCAGACGTCGACGATGCGCACATCGACAAAGCCGCATTTCTCCAGCCACATTTTCAACGCCGCAGCAGACGGGATAAAATAGACATTACGCATCTGCGCGTAGCGGTCTCCCGGCACCAGCACGGTGTTTTCATCACCCTCAATCACCAGCGTTTCCAGCACCAGTTCGCCCCCTTCGACCAGCTGATCTTTGAGCTGCCACAGATGGTCAAGCGGTGAACGGCGGTGGTACAGCACGCCCATGGAAAAGACGGTATCGAAGGCGTTTAGCGCCGGCAGTTGCTCAATGCCCAGCGGCAGCAGGTGAGCGCGCTGATCGTTGCCCAGCAGCTTACGCACCGCTTCAAACTGACATAAAAACAGCTGTGTCGGATCGATACCCACTGCCAGATGCGCGCCGGCACCGATCATCCGCCACATGTGATAGCCGCTGCCGCAGCCGACGTCGAGAATGGTGCGTCCGGTCAGGTCGGAGAGATGCGGTAACACACGCTCCCATTTCCAGTCGGATCGCCATTCGGTGTCAATGTTGACGCCGTACAGCGAGTAGGGGCCTTTGCGCCACGGCATCAGGTTCTTGAGGAGATTTTCAATGCGCAGACGGTGACCTTCGCCTAGCGGCGTTTCGCTTTCGGCGGTCACGCTGTGCAGCAAGTCCAGACGATAGGGGGCAAACTCAGGCAAAAACTCGACGGCCCGCTCCCACTCCCGGAACTTGCCATGCAGCGCCTCGCGTTGCCAGGCGGCGACCTGCGCGGGCAACGTCTCCAGCCAGTGAGATAACGGGCTTTTAGCGATTTGCTGATAGAAATTACTGAAATCGATCATGCTTTTTCCCCGGACTTCACCGCAACCAGTGAACCAAAGTTAAAGCACTGGAACCACAATTCGGCATGTTCAAAACCAGCTTTACGCAGGCGTGCTTTGTGCGTCTCTACGGAGTCGGTCAGCATGACGTTTTCCAGCATGCTGCGCTTCTGGCTGATTTCCAGCTCGCTATAGCCATTGGCGCGTTTGAAGTCGTGGTGCATATTGAACAGCAGCTCACCGACATGGCTATCTTCAAAACTGAATTTCTCTGACAGCACCAGCGCACCACCAGGGTTCAGCCCACGGTAGACTTTATCCAGAATCGCCTGGCGTTCATCGGGCGCAAGAAACTGAATGGTGAAGTTCAGTACCACCATTGAGGCGTTCTCAATCGTTATATCGCGAATATCGCCTTCCACCACCTCGACGGGCGTTGGCGCTTTATAGGCGTCAATATGACGACGGCAGCGTTCAACCATGGCCGGGGAGTTATCCACCGCCACAATCTTGCAGCCGGCATGGGCGATGTTACGTCGAATAGAGAGCGTCGCCGCGCCGAGTGAACAGCCGAGGTCGTAAACCTGAGTATCGGGCTGGACGAAGCGTTCAGCGAGCATGCCGATCATCGAAATAATATTGGAATAGCCGGGGACCGAGCGCTGGATCATATCCGGGAAGACTTCAGCAACCCGTTCATCAAAGGTCCAGTCGCCGAGACTGGCAATCGGCGCGGAAAAAAGCGTATCGCGGTGAGACATAACGTTAAACCCGAAAAATCGAAAACGGCGTATTGTGCGCTAATGTAAGGAGAAAACCAACTCCCAGGGCATATACCACAAATTCGCCAGCACCATCAGCACCAGCGAGCACCAGGTCGCGCTCATTCCTGAACGGCGCCAGCTGTACAAGCGGTGGTGAAAACCATAAGAATGCATCAGCCGTCCGGCAATCAACAAAATGCCGCACACGTGCACCATCCAGTTCTGCGCACCGTTCATCTCCATAAACAGCAGCATGATGAGGCCAATGGGAACATACTCAACGGCGTTACCGTGCACGCGGATAGCGACCTGCAGCTCGCTAAATCCCCCGTCACCATACCCGACGTGATATTGCGTGCGCAGACGAACCACATCAAAAGAAAATTTAATGAGCAATAACGCACCCAAAACCGCGTAAAGCGCGCTGACCATACCAAAAACTCCCTTTTATTCTTTTATACCCTTGATCCTTCAAGTTGCCTGGGTGTTGGCGGCAAAGCAACTCGAATCATTTTGGGCATCGATGATTCCGATTAGCATAGCAGGATATCAGAAAAGAGAGGTTTGCTGCGGAATTGACGGTGCATCGCCTACCTCGGGCAACGTCCGGCGTAAATCTCCCCACAGCGTATGAACCAGCTCCGGCGCATGGGCGATGTCTGGCGTATGGAGAAACAAGAAGGGCGTTGTCGTCTGGCTCCATTTGGCTAGCGTTGGTAGCCAGGATTCAAACAAGCGCTGACTTTGCGTCATGTCGTCGCTGGCAATAAAGCGCACCAGCGGATTGCCGCCGGTCACCACGGCATGCACCGGTAATTTGGGCTTTTTACGTTGCGCATCGACCATTGCCGGGTTGCGCGCGATGGCGCTATGAACCGGACGACTGTCGAGGATCGCGCGATTGACATTGCGCTGATGCAGGCCGCGATTGAGCGCCTGCTCGGCCTCGCCTTTGGCGAAGAATTGCGGATGTCGGACCTCGACGCCGTAGGTAAATTGTTCCGGTAAAGTATCGAGGAACTGCCACAACGCAGGCAGGTCTGTGGGAGCAAAGGTGGCGGGCAGCTGTAACCAGAACTGGCCAATGCGCGACGCCAGCGGCGCCAGGCGTGAAAAAAACTCGAGGGTTAAATCATCACAATGCCGCAGGGCCGCCTGATGGGAAATCGTCGCGGGGAACTTGAAACAGAAGCGAAAATTATCGCTGGTTTGATCGTACCAGCGGCTGACAATGTCGGCTTTGGGCAGAGCATACAGCGTAGTATTGCCTTCAACGCAGTTGAAATGGCGAGCGTAGTCTTCAAGACTGGTGATGCCCAGCCGCACCCATTTCGGGTGCGACCATTGCGGGAGCCCAATATAAATCATAAGGCGGCGAGGACATCCTCAGTGCTGCGCACCCGGGCAATACGCGGGAAAATATTCGTCATGCTGCCCTGATGTTGCTCCGCAGACGGTGCGCTGCACGCATCTTCAACGATAACCAGGTTGAAGCCCAGCTCCCATGCATTACGGGCGGTGGATTCCACGCCAATATTGGTGGCGATACCGCAGAGAATAATGGTATCGATGCCGCGACGGCGCAGCTGCAGCTCCAGATCGGTGCCATAAAAGGCGCCCCACTGGCGTTTAGTGACCTCAATATCACTTTCCTGTTTACCTAATGCTGCCGGCCAGCTCCACCAGTTCTCTGGCAGCGCGTGCGCGCCTGTCTGAGCGTCAACCGGCTGCTTCAGCGCCTCGGCGAAATCACTGGACCAGCCAACGCGTACCAGAATCACCGGCGATCCCAGCTCACGACATTTTTGCGCCAGGCTGGCTGAACGCGTCACGACGTCCTCAGCGCGGTGTGGCCCACCGGCAAAAGGCAGAATGCCTTCCTGCAGGTCGATGGCGACGAGAGCGGTTTTTTTCGCATTGAGTTCTAACATGGTAACCCCGTATCTTGTTATGTCGTTTGCCCGTTACAATACCGTTGCCGAACGCGCTTTTGGCTAACAATTATTGTTAATTTTTGTGAGCACGGACAATAAGCGTACAGCAAAGCAGCGTACAAACTGCGTCGGGCTTATCGTGCGGCGGAAATTCCATTATAATGACCGCCTTTTTTCATTCAGTTGTGACATTCAGCTAAAGCTGCGACTCCGTCGCCTGCGAGGCAGGCAACAATCCGCCTGCGGCTAAGTTAAGGGATATCTCATGCGTACAGAATATTGCGGGCAGCTGCGTCAGTCCCACGTTGGGCAGCAGGTGACTCTGTGTGGTTGGGTCAACCGCCGTCGTGACCTCGGCAGCCTTATCTTCATCGATATGCGTGACCGCGAAGGCATCGTGCAGGTGTTCTTCGATCCGGACACGGCCGAAGCCTTAAAGCTGGCTTCCGAACTGCGTAATGAGTTTTGCATTAAAGTCACCGGCACCGTGCGTGCGCGTGATGCGAAAAACGTCAACGCCGATATGGCGACCGGCGAAATCGAAGTGCTGGCATCTGACCTGGTTATCATCAACCGTTCAGAATCGCTGCCGCTGGATTCCAATCACGTAAACACCGAAGAAGCGCGTCTGAAGTACCGCTATCTCGACCTGCGTCGTCCGGAAATGGCTAATCGCCTGAAGACTCGCGCCAAAATCACCAGCTTCGTGCGTCGCTTTATGGACGATCACGGCTTCCTCGACATCGAAACCCCGATGCTGACCAAAGCCACGCCGGAAGGCGCGCGTGATTACCTGGTGCCGTCCCGTGTCCACAAAGGCAAATTCTACGCGCTGCCGCAGTCTCCGCAGCTGTTCAAACAGCTGCTGATGATGTCCGGTTTTGATCGCTACTATCAGATCGTTAAATGCTTCCGTGACGAAGACCTGCGTGCTGACCGCCAGCCGGAATTTACCCAGATCGACGTCGAGACTTCCTTTATGACCGCGCCTCAGGTGCGTGAAGTGATGGAAGCGCTGGTGCACCAGCTGTGGCTGGACGTCAAAGGTGTCGATCTGGGCGCGTTCCCGATCATGACCTTTGCAGAAGCCGAGCGCCGCTACGGTTCTGATAAACCGGATCTGCGTAACCCGATGGAGCTGGTCGATATTGCCGATCTGGTGAAAGCGGTTGAGTTTGCAGTCTTCTCCGGTCCGGCGAACGATGCTAAAGGGCGCGTTGCCGCGCTGCGCGTTCCGGGTGGTGCTGCACTGACCCGTAAGCAAATTGATGAATACGGCAAGTTCGTGCAGATCTACGGCGCCAAAGGCCTGGCCTACATGAAAGTCAACGAGCGCGCCAAAGGCCTCGAAGGCATCAACAGCCCGGTGGCAAAATTCCTCAACGCTGAGATCGTTGAAGCAATCCTTGAGCGCACCGCGGCTCAGGATGGCGACATGATTTTCTTCGGTGCCGACAACAAGAAAGTCGTGGCCGATGCGCTGGGTGCGCTGCGTCTGAAGCTGGGTAAAGACCTGAGCCTGACTGACGAAAACAAATGGGCACCGCTGTGGGTCATCGACTTCCCGATGTTCGAAGACGATGGTGAAGGCGGCTTGACCGCGATGCACCACCCGTTCACCTCGCCGAAAGACATGACCGCGGATGAACTGAAAGCCGCACCGGAAACCGCAATTGCGAACGCTTACGATATGGTTATCAACGGCTATGAAGTCGGCGGCGGTTCTGTGCGTATTCACAGCGGCGACATGCAGCAGACCGTGTTCGGCATTCTTGGCATCAATGAACAAGAACAGCGTGAAAAATTCGGCTTCCTGTTGGATGCGCTGAAATACGGCACACCGCCGCACGCAGGTCTGGCCTTCGGTCTTGACCGTCTGACCATGCTGCTGACCGGTACCGATAACATCCGTGACGTTATCGCCTTCCCGAAAACCACGGCCGCCGCCTGTCTGATGACGGAAGCCCCGAGCTTTGCTAATCCTGCGTCTCTGGGTGAGTTAGGTATCCAGGTTGTGGCGAAAGAGACAAAAGAGTCTCCGGAGAATAAGTAAGATGTCATTCAAGCTTCCCGTTTCTGTTCTGGTGGTGATTTATGCCGAAGATACGAAGCGGGTGCTGATGTTGCAGCGACGCGACGATCCTGCTTTCTGGCAGTCGGTTACCGGCAGCCTGGAAGCGGGGGAGAGCGCAGCGCAAGCCGCCGTGCGTGAAGTAAAGGAAGAGGTCGCAATCGATGTTGCTCACGAGCAACTGGCCTTAATTGACTGTCAGCGCACGGTGGATTTCGAAATATTTTCGCATTTACGTCATCGCTATGCGCCGGGGGTTGAGCGCAATACCGAGTTTTGGTTCTGTCTTGCGCTCCCGCATGAACGCCAGATTGTCTTTACTGAGCACCTGGATTACCGCTGGGTTAATGCGACGGAAGCCGCCGCATTAACCAAGTCGTGGAGCAACCGGCAGGCGATTGAAGAATTTGTAATTAACGCCAACTAATTTTCCCCGGACTTTTAGCGATCGGGAAAAGGCTTTTTTGGAGATATTATTTATGGCAGGTCACAGTAAATGGGCCAACACCAAGCACCGCAAAGCAGCACAGGATGCGAAGCGCGGTAAGATCTTTACTAAAATCATTCGTGAGCTGGTTACCGCTGCACGTCTGGGCGGCGGCGATATCGGCTCCAACCCACGTCTGCGCGCGGCTGTCGATAAAGCGCTGTCCAACAACATGACGCGTGACACCCTGAACCGTGCGATCGCGCGCGGTGTCGGTGGCGATGACGATGCGAACATGGAAACCATCATCTATGAAGGTTACGGCCCTGGCGGCACCGCGGTCATGGTTGAATGTCTGAGTGATAACCGCAACCGTACCGTTGCCGAAGTGCGCCACGCATTCACCAAAACCGGCGGCAATCTCGGCACCGATGGTTCCGTGGCCTATCTGTTTAGCAAAAAAGGGGTTATCTCTTTTGAAGCTGGCGATGAAGACGTGATCATGGAAGCGGCGCTGGAAGCCGGTGCTGAAGACGTGGTGACCTATGACGACGGCGCGATTGACGTCTATACCGCATGGGAAGAAATGGGTGCCGTACGTGACGCGCTGGAAGCCGCTGGGCTGAAAGCGGATGCCGCTGAAGTCTCCATGATCCCATCGACGAAAGCCGATATGGATGCGGAAACCGCACCGAAACTGCTGCGTCTGATCGATATGCTGGAAGACTGCGACGACGTGCAGGAAGTGTACCACAACGGCGAGATCTCTGATGAGGTCGCCGCGACGCTGTGATACCCGTAATCTTTCAGCCCACAGCGGTGCTGGCTCTCCTCGTTGTCCCCGGTCACGTAGTTAATCTACGTTGTAGGGGATTCTCCGGGTGGCCGCCTGGCTGTGAACTGAATCATTCAGGGTCTCAGGGGTTAGTTATTACCGGAGAGGCGTGATGGCTATTATTCTCGGCATTGACCCGGGCTCGCGCATCACCGGCTATGGCGTTATCCGCCAGGTTGGGCGGCAGTTAAGTTACCTTGGCAGCGGCTGTATTCGCACCAAAGTTGACGACCTGCCGTCGCGACTGAAGCTGATTTATGCTGGCGTGACGGAAATCATTACCCAGTTCCAGCCGGATTATTTTGCCATTGAACAGGTGTTTATGGCGAAAAATGCCGACTCAGCGTTGAAGCTGGGACAGGCACGCGGTGTGGCGATTGTCGCGGCGACGAATCAGGACCTGCCGGTCTTTGAGTATGCCGCGCGACAGGTGAAGCAAACCGTGGTAGGTATCGGTAGTGCGGAAAAGAGTCAGGTGCAGCACATGGTGCGCACGCTGCTTAAGCTTCCCGCCAATCCCCAGGCGGATGCGGCGGACGCCCTGGCGATTGCCATTACCCACTGCCACGTCAGCCAGAACGCGGCTCAAATCAGCGAGGCGCGGCTCAATCTGGCGCGTGGACGCCTACGATAACCTCAAATCAGGCTGGATATTTATCCAGCCTTTTTTTATGATACCGCAGATACTATAGCCCTTAACGCAGGAGCATTATGTGATAGGCAGACTCAGAGGCATCGTTCTCGAAAAACAACCCCCGCTGGTCTTACTGGAAACGGGAGGCGTGGGCTATGAAGTTCATATGCCGATGACCTGTTTTTATGAACTGCCGGAAGTGGGCAACGAGGCAATTGTCTTTACCCACTTTGTCGTTCGCGAAGATGCGCAGCTTCTGTATGGCTTTAATAACAAACAGGAGCGCACCCTGTTTAAAGAGCTGATTAAAACCAACGGCGTCGGGCCAAAACTGGCGCTGGCGATCCTCTCCGGCATGTCGGCGCAGCAGTTTGTCAACGCCGTCGAACGCGAAGAGCTGGCGGCGCTGGTGAAACTGCCGGGCATCGGTAAGAAAACCGCAGAGCGCCTGATCGTCGAAATGAAAGATCGCTTTAAAGGCCTGCATGGCGACCTGTTTACCCCTGCCGCGGATCTGGTGCTGACTTCACCGGCCGGCCCGTCTGATGATGACGCCGAGCAGGAAGCGGTTGCTGCGCTGGTGGCGCTGGGCTATAAACCTCAAGAGGCCAGCCGGATGGTGAGCAAAATCGCCCGTCCGGATGCCAACAGTGAAACGCTAATCCGCGAAGCGCTCCGCGCCGCGTTGTGAGGTAAGGGATGATTGAAGCAGACAGGCTGGTATCGGCAGACAGCACCGGGTTTGAAGAGTCGGCCGATCGCGCAATCCGTCCTAAATTGCTGGCAGAGTATGTCGGGCAACCGCAGGTGCGTTCGCAAATGGAGATCTTTATCCAGGCGGCAAAACTGCGCGGCGATGCCCTCGATCACCTGCTGATCTTTGGTCCTCCGGGGCTGGGGAAAACCACGCTGGCCAACATCGTTGCCAACGAGATGGGCGTTAATCTGCGCACCACATCTGGCCCGGTGCTGGAGAAAGCGGGCGACCTGGCTGCCATGTTGACCAACCTCGAACCCCATGACGTGCTGTTTATTGATGAAATACACCGTCTTTCTCCCGTGGTGGAAGAGGTGTTATATCCGGCGATGGAAGACTATCAGCTGGATATTATGATCGGTGAAGGGCCGGCGGCGCGATCGATCAAAATCGATCTGCCACCGTTTACCTTGATTGGCGCCACCACGCGTGCGGGGTCATTGACGTCGCCGCTGCGTGACCGTTTCGGGATCGTTCAGCGCCTGGAGTTCTATCAGGTGGCTGACCTGCAGCATATCGTGAGCCGCAGCGCCCGTCATATGGGGCTGGAAATGAGCGATGAAGGGGCGCTGGAAGTGGCGCGTCGCGCGCGCGGTACGCCGCGTATTGCTAACCGTCTGCTGCGCCGGGTTCGTGACTTTTCCGAAGTGCGCCACGATGGCAGCATCTCAATGGACATTGCCGCTCAGGCGCTGGATATGCTGAATGTCGATGCCGAAGGGTTCGATTACATGGACCGTAAGCTGTTGCTGGCGGTGATCGATAAGTTCTTTGGCGGTCCCGTCGGTCTGGATAACCTGGCGGCGGCGATTGGCGAAGAGCGGGAAACGATCGAGGACGTTCTTGAGCCGTATCTGATTCAGCAGGGCTTTTTACAGCGCACACCGCGCGGCCGAATGGCGACGGTGCGGGCATGGAACCACTTTGGCATTACGCCACCCGAGATGCCATAACGTCGGTAAACTCAGCGTTAATTCCCCGGTAAGCATCAGTGCTCCCGGGGAAAGTTGCGTATTCAGGCGCTGTTTTTTTTCATCATACTGAAGACAAACAGCAGGGCTGCGCACAGCACTACCGACGGGCCGGCTGGGGTATCATAGAACGCCGAGAAGGTCAGCCCTCCGGTGACCGCCACCATCCCGACCCCAACCGCGACACCGGCCATTTGTTCCGGCGTGCGGGCAAAGCGACGAGCCGTTGCTGCCGGAATAATCAGCAGTGAGGTAATAATCAATGCGCCGACGAATTTCATCGCCACACCAATAGTCAACGCGGTCACCAGCATCAGCAGCAATTTTACCCGCTGTAGCTTCACGCCATCGACAAACGCCAGGTCAGGACTGATGGTCATTGACAGCAGATTGCGCCATTGCCACAGCAGAATCGCCAGTACGATGACCACGCCGATAGCGATAGCGATCAAATCTTCCGGCGTCACCGCCAGCAAATCGCCAAACAGATAGGCCATCAGGTCGACGCGGATATTCGACATCAGGCTGACGACTACCAGACCCAGCGACAGTGCGCTGTGCGCCATAATCCCCAGCAGCGTATCGAGCGCCAGATGCGGGCGCTTCTCCAGCCATACCAGGCCCGCCGCCAGCATCAGGGTGACGGCAATCACCGCATAAAACGGATTTACGTTCAGGAGCAAGCCGAAGGCCACGCCAAGCAAAGAGGCATGGGCCAGGGTATCGCCGAAATAAGACATGCGGCGCCAGACCACAAACGATCCTAGCGGGCCAGCCGCACAGGCGAGCATCATCCCGGCCAGCCAGCCGGGTAACAGTAATTCAATCATCAGCGCTCATTTCCCCGACGCAGTACAATCCGCCCCTGCAGATCATGGCGGTGATTATGGTGATGGCGGTAAATACCCAACTGTTCCGCACCGCGTTGACCAAACATGGAGATAAACTGCGGATGCATCGAGACCACCTCCGGCGTACCGGAGCAGCAAATATGCTGATTCAGGCACAGCACCTCATCGGTTTTGGCCATCACCAGATGCAGGTCGTGAGAGACCATCAGCACCGAGCAATCAAGCTCCTGGCGCAGCTGGTTAATCAGATCGTAGAGGGCGACCTGACCGTTAACATCAACCCCCTGGGTCGGTTCATCGAGCACCAGCAGCTGTGGCTGATTCAGCAGCGCACGGGCTAACAGCACGCGTTGGGTCTCACCACCTGAGAGTTTTTGCATCGGGGCTTCAATCAGATGCCCGGCCTGGACTCGTTTCAGCGCCGGCAGGATATCCTGCTTATGCGTTCCAGGGCGCAAACGCAAAAACCGGCTGACGGTCAGCGGCATTGTGGCATCAAGATGTAATTTTTGCGGGACGTAGCCAATGCGCAGATGACTCTCGCGCTTGATAACACCGTCGGTCGGTGCTACCAGTCCAAGAACCACCCGCACGAGGGTCGATTTTCCCGCACCATTGGGGCCGAGTAAGGTCAAAATTTTGCCGGGTTTTAACGTCAGCGAAATGTCAGACAGTACGCGCCGTTGGCCGAAGGCGACCGAGACGTTTTCCAGCGTTACAAGATTTGTCATGTCAAATTAGGAGTTGCACAAGTCAGTGAATGTTATAATATCACATCTTTCTTGTTCATTACGATGATTAGACGCATTATGTTACATAAAAATACGCTTCTTTGCGCTGGACTTGGCGCCGTTTTTTTGTTCACCCATACCTCCGTCGCCAACGCGGCTGTGGTTACCTCAATGAAACCTTTAGGCTTTATCGCTTCCGCTATCGCTGATGGGGTCACGGAGACTCAGGTTCTGCTGCCGGACGGTGCATCAGAGCATGATTATTCTCTACGACCTTCCGATGCAAAACGCTTACAGAACGCAGACTTAGTGGTCTGGATTGGTCCAGAAATGGAAGCGTTTATGGATAAGTCGACGCAAAGCATTGCGCCGAATAAAAAGGTGACCATTGCGCAACTGGATGGGGTGAAACCGCTGCTCATGAAAGGGGCGGATGATGATGATGACGATCACGGCCACGACCATGGCGCAGGAGAAAAAAGTGACGGCGATCACCATCACGGTATTTACAATATGCATTTGTGGTTATCCCCAGAGATAGCGCGGCTTTCGGCGGTTGCAATCCACGATAAATTATTGGAACTTATGCCCCAGAGTCGAGCCAGGCTTGACGCAAACCTGACCGCGTTTGAGGCACAATTAGCCGCGACCGATAAACAGGTAAGTAACGAGCTCGCACCGCTGAAAGGGAAAGGGTATTTCGTTTTTCATGATGCCTATGGCTACTTTGAAAAACACTACGGTCTGACTTCACTTGGTCATTTCACCGTGAACCCTGAAATACAGCCTGGTGCGCAGCGTTTACACGAAATCAGAACACAGTTGGTTGAGCAAAAAGCAACTTGCGTTTTTGCTGAGCCACAGTTCAGGCCAGCCGTTATAGAAGCTGTTGCCAGGGGTACCTCTGTGCGTATGGGGACTCTGGACCCGTTAGGGACAGGAATTAAGCTGGGTAAAGAGAGCTACCCGCAGTTTCTGGAACAACTGGCGAAACAGTATTCGAGCTGCCTGAAAGGAGATTAACGAGGAAGTGAATACGTGCAACAGATAGCCCGTGCTGTCACTCAGGCATTCAACAATTTGCCACGACCTCACCGCGTCATGCTGGGGTCGTTGAGCGTACTGACATTAGCGGTCGCCGTCTGGCGACCCTACATCTACCATCCGGAATCAGCCCCTATTGTCAGGACAATCGAGCTGGAAAAGAGCGAAATACGCTCGCTGCTGCCGGAAGCTTCTGAACCCATCGATCAGGCACCGCAGGAAGAGGAAGCGATTCCTCAGGATGAGCTGGATGACAAAGCCGATAGTGACGCCAACGGTCATGAATACGTGGTCTCCACCGGCGATACCCTGAGCAGCATCCTCAATCAGTACGGCATCGATATGGGCGATATTGCCCAGCTCTCTTCTGCTGATAAAGCGTTGCGAAACCTGAAAATCGGTCAACAGCTGTCATGGACACTCACCGCCGACGGCGATCTGCAAAGCCTGACCTGGGAGATGTCGCGCCGCGAAACGCGCACCTATAACCGGGTAGCAAACGGCTTCAAAATGAGCAGTGAACTGCAAAATGGCGACTGGGTCAACAGCGTGGTGAAAGGCACCGTCGGTGGTAGCTTTGTCGCCAGTGCCCGCTCGGCGGGGCTGACCAGTACCGAAGTCAGTGCGGTGATTAAAGCGATGCAGTGGCAGATGGACTTCCGCAAGCTGAAAAAAGGCGATGAGTTCTCAGTGCTGATGTCGCGCGAGATGCTTGACGGCAAGCGTGAGCAGAGCCAGCTGCTGGGCGTGCGTCTGCGCTCTGATGGCAAAGATTACTTCGCGATCCGCGCCGAAGACGGGAAGTTCTACGACCGTAACGGTACCGGCCTGGCGAAGGGCTTTATGCGCTTCCCGACGGCCCGCCAGTTCCGCGTTTCTTCGAACTTTAACCCGCGCCGTCTGAACCCGGTGACCGGACGCGTCGCGCCGCACCGTGGTGTAGATTTTGCGATGCCGCAGGGGACGCCGGTTCTCGCAGTCGGTGATGGCGAAGTGGTTGTCGCTAAGCGCAGCGGCGCCGCGGGGTACTATGTCGCTCTGCGCCACGGCCGTACTTACACCACACGCTACATGCACTTGCGTAAGCTGCTGGTGAAACCGGGACAGAAAGTGAAACGCGGAGACCGTATTGCGCTGTCCGGCAACACCGGGCGTTCTACCGGCCCGCATCTGCACTATGAAGTGTGGATTAACCAGCAGGCGGTGAACCCGCTTACGGCGAAACTGCCGCGCACAGAAGGGCTGAGCGGTTCCGATCGTACGGATTATCTGGCGCAGGTAAAAGAGGTCATCCCGCAACTGCGATTTGACTAAGCCATCGTCACTCGAAGCCGGTGCCCGTTGCGCACCGGCTTTTTCTTTTGTAGGTTCCCCAGCGTATCGCTAAACTATATCCAGAATACGTCGGGTTACGGCCTGGTGACTGCGATATGCCGTTTTTACGGGATTCCCCCCTTATTAGTACAGCTGTGGACTGGGCATGGAAACGAAAAAAAATAACAGTGAATTTATTCCAACATTTGAGAAATCCTTTTTACTTCCGCGCTACTGGGGTGCCTGGTTAGGGGTTTTTGCATTTGCTGGTATCGCGTTGACGCCGCCCGCGTTTCGCGATCCGATCCTCGGTAAGCTGGGGCGTGTGGTTGGCCGATTAGCGAAGAGTTCGCGCCGTCGGGCGCAGATCAACCTGCTGTACTGCTTCCCGGAAAAAAGCGAAGAAGAACGCGAAGCCATCATTGATGACATGTATATGGCTGCGCCACAGGCGATGGTGATGATGGCCGAGCTGGGTCTGCGCGATCCAAAACGGGTTCTCTCCCGCGTTGACTGGCAGGGCAAAGAGATCATCGACGAGCTGCAGCGCAATAACGAGAAAGTGATCTTCCTGGTGCCGCACGCCTGGGGCGTGGATATTCCGGCGATGCTAATGGCGTCTGGCGGCCAGAAAATGGCGGCGATGTTCCATAACCAGGGAAACCCGGTGTTCGACTATGTCTGGAATACCGTTCGCCGCCGCTTCGGTGGGCGCATGCATGCCCGTAACGACGGCATCAAACCCTTTATTCAGTCGGTGCGTCAGGGCTACTGGGGCTACTATCTGCCCGATCAGGATCACGGCGCAGAACACAGCGAGTTTGTCGACTTCTTCGCGACCTATAAAGCCACCTTACCGGCAATTGGCCGGCTGATGAAAGTCTGCCGCGCCCGCGTGGTGCCGCTGTTCCCGGTCTATGATGGTAAAACCCATCGTCTGACGGTGCTGGTGCGTCCGCCGATGGACGATCTGCTGGAGGCTGACGATCGGACGATTGCGCGGCGGATGAACGAAGAGGTGGAAATTTTCGTCAAACCGAACGCTGAGCAATATACCTGGATCCTCAAACTGCTGAAGACCCGTAAACCGGGTGAAACCGAGCCGTACAAGCGCAAAGAGCTGTATCCGAAAAACAAATAGCACCTGATTGCCACTCCGTTGGCATCATCGACAACAGCCAATGGGCCTGCGTGGTTCATTGGCTGTATTGTCTGAGCAGGGCAACATGCTCGCCGATTAACTGGTAACGATACTCCGGGCGACCGGTCATGCCATAGTGGTTGGTGGTATACAGAATGCCCGTCTGCTCAAGCCAGATCAGATATTTGCGGCATGAAACCCGCGAGATAAGCAGGGCCGCGGCCAGTTCATTGGTCGAAAAGTCGCGAGCGTGATGCGTATCAATCCAGCGGCATACCATACGCAGCGTTTGCGGCGTTAATCCCTTTGGTAACCGGCGGATGCCTTCCTGGCGCGGCAGGCTGCTGCGTAGTAAATCGTCAACCTCCGATTGTACGTAGCTGCTCTTTGCCTGGCGAAGCGCGTGGCGTTTGCGCCATGTCAGCAATGCCTCCTCAAAGCGTGGGAACTGAAACGGCTTAATCAAATAATCGACGACACCGTAGCGCATCGCCGTCTGGACGGTTGCTGCATCGGCGGCGGAAGTTATCATGATCGCGTCGATATGGCGGGCGCTGGCGCGCAGGAAAGGCAGCAGGCTGAGGCCATTTTCGTGCTGCATATAGACATCCAGTAGCACCAGGTCAACCTGCGGTAACTGGCTCAGCATCTGCTCCGCTTCAACAATCGATGTGGCGATACCACAACAGTGAAAGCCGTCGACCCGGCTGATAAACAGCTGGTTCAACCCGGCGACCATGGCATCATCATCGACAATAAGCACATTGAACATGCGCGGTTCCTTGAACGAGCGGGAAGCACGGGCGTCGGTGCCGTGATGCTTCCCGCAGGGTTTAACGTAGGGCGTTACAGCGCCGAGCGTTTATACGAGGTATAGCGCGCTTTCCAGAAGGTTTTATCGATACTGGCGGCCAGATGCTCTTCGCTGATGTCGGGGGCCACGCCTTCTTGCTGGGCTACGCGAGCCACGTCCATGGCGATGGCTCTGGAAATCATCTCAATCTGCTCCACCGGTGGAAGTAATCCGCCTTTCCCTGTGGTGACTAACGGGGAGTGGGCGGCCAGTGTCTTACTACAGGTAATGAGCATGGCTTCCGTGACGCGTTGTGCCTTTGCGGCCAGAATGCCTAATCCCAGCCCAGGGAAAATATAGGCGTTGTTGCACTGGGCAATCTCGTAGGTTTCCCCCTGATAAATCACCGTGTCGAACGGGCTGCCGGTGGCAATTAAGGCGTTTCCCTCGGTCCATTCAAGGAGGTCGTGCGGCTGCGCTTCCGCGCGCGAGGTGGGGTTGGAGAGCGGCATCACGATCGGGCGAGGGCAGTG
This sequence comes from Klebsiella sp. R390, assembly GCF_051131745.1. Taxonomy (NCBI): domain Bacteria; kingdom Pseudomonadati; phylum Pseudomonadota; class Gammaproteobacteria; order Enterobacterales; family Enterobacteriaceae; genus Klebsiella; species Klebsiella sp. R390. The sequence goes on from NZ_CP180445.1 coordinate 4,670,954, forward strand.
GCGGTACATCTCTTTGATTATCGCTTCACTGAACAGGCCTGGCTGACCGGAGACGCCAATCAGCACGGTTGGCTGGACGTTGCGCACGACATCCATCAATGACAAAGCAGCGCCGTCGGTATCCCAGTGGACGAGGTTTTCCTGTGGCGTGACGAGGGCTTGTTGGAAATCGAGCAGGCTGGGCGTCTCCTCCGTCAGCAGTCCCGCACGGTCGACCATGAAGATCCTGTTGCGCGCTTCACGTTCCGTCAGGCCGTCATCCACCATCAGGGCAATGATTTTTTCGGCAATCCCGCACCCGGCGGAGCCACCGCCGAGGAACACTACCCGCTGGTCACGCATGCGGGTACCCGCAGCGGTGGCGGCGGCGATCAGCGTACCGGAGGTGACCGCGGCGGTTCCCTGGATATCGTCATTGAAGCAGCACAGCTGGTGGCGATAGCGGTTAAGCAACCGGCTGGCGTTCTTCTGGGCGAAATCTTCGAACTGCAGCAGGACGTGCGGCCAGCGCTGTTTCACCGCATCGACAAACATATCCATAAATTCAATATACTGCTCGTCGTTGATTCGTGGATGGCGCCACCCCATATACAGCGGGTCTTCCAGGAGCTTGTCGTTATTGGTACCAACGTCCAGCATGATGGGCAGCGTTGATGCAGGGTGAATGCCGCCGCAGGCGGTATACAAAGAAAGCTTGCCGATCGGGATCCCCATCCCACCAATCCCCTGATCGCCTAGGCCAAGAATACGTTCGCCGTCGGTGACCACAATCACCTGGATGTCGTTGCGGGAAAAACTTTGCAGCATCTCGTCAATATGATGGCGGTTCGGCCAGGAAATAAACAGGCCGCGCCCGCGACGGTATATTTCCGAGAAGTGTTCGCACGCTTCGCCCACCGTAGGGGTATAAATCACCGGCAGCATTTCTTTCATATGATCGCGCAGCAAATGATAAAACAGCGTCTCGTTGGTATCCTGTATATTCCGCAAATAAATGTGCCGGGAAATATCACGTTTGAACTGGCAAAACTGCATCCATGCGCGTTCCGTCTGTTCTTCAATAGTTTCGATATTATGCGGCAATAATCCCTGTAAGTTAAATGCCGTACGTTCACCTTCAGTAAATGCCAGTCCTTTATTTAATAGCGGGTTTTCCAGCAGGACTGCGCCATTATAGGGAGTGTATACGGTTTCGCTGACTAACATGTTATGACTCCTGAATCTTATTTAAAAATAATATTGTGGGTATTTGATGGTGCTGGTGTAGCGCAATGTCTAAGATATAAAGTAAATCATGATGCCTTCGGTGACGACGCCAATGGCGGTGCCCAGTAAAATAGAGGATGAAGCAGATTCAATATAAGTATCGCTGCGCAAGGCAAACATTCCGGCGGCAATCGCTGAAGGTGTCGCACCGATAATAATTACCTGCTGCATCAGCGTATGGCTGAGGCCAAAAGCCAGACCGGCGGCAGCCATCATGGCGGGCTGAATCAGGTTTTTAATACTGATGTTGGTGCAGGTCTGGATATTCAGCGTTGGACGTTCGCCGTAAAACAGCAGGCCCAGGGCAAATAAAGACAGACCGCCGGCAATCTTCCCGACCATTTCAATCGGCATGCTGAGCATATGCGGTAACTGCACCCCGGCGAGACTTAGCAGGACACCAGAAATAGGGATCCAGACGATAGGGTTTTTGACGGCATTGAGTAAATTCTGCAGGATTAGCGTGCCGGCGTGAATGCGCTGGGTCGCGTCAGAATCTTTGTCCCCCATGCGAATCAGAATTATCGTCAGTGGGATCATAAAAACGCTGGTGATTAAGTTGCCGATCAGCACGCCGAGAAATCCTTCTGGCCCGATCAACACCGCCAGCACCGGCGCGCCGAAATAGGCCATATCAGGAAATGCGCACACCAGGGATTGAATGGCGCTGGTTTTGATATCGTGGCGAAAGACGTAGCGGGAGATCAGTAGGGTGAGGAAATATGACCCCATCAGGCCAATCACTAATACCGCCATAAAGGTGAAGTTTTTAATTTTATCGGGGTTGGTATGTAAGGCCCCGATAAAAAGATGGAACGGCAGGGCAAACCGAATCACGACGGTGGCTAAAACTGAAGCATCTTCGCGCCGGGTATAACCTAACTTACCACTGAGCCAGCCGAGCAGCATGATAAAAACTAACGGAAACAATGATTGTAGTAGCAGTGTCGGCATAGGTGATCCTGAAATTATAATGTAGGGTTGGTTGTGTTTTTTAATTTAACGATCCCATAAGAATTGAAAGGTGATTGACATCACAGTGGTCCGTGTTTAAATAATTTCGCTTCAGGAACTTTACTTACAAATAACGCAGGTGAGAATAACACCTTGTTTTATATGGCGGGTGTTATGGACTCTGGCCTGCTGATAACTTTAGCTTCACAGCAATAAATTAAATTACTTAAAAGCGAGTTATTGTGTCAGTCACAAAATCGGCAGGTAACCGGGGTATTGGCTTTTTAATAGCAAAACCCTGTGTTACCGTTTTGATGGTTTCACTTATAAAAGCATTTTATTTTTAATTTTTATTTCCATTTTTATTTAATGGCGCGATGTTTATATACCCTAAATAATTCGCGTTGCAGGCAGGCGGCGACGCAAGGAATCCCCAGGAGCTTACTGAAGTAAGTGACTGGAGTAAGTCAAGCCAACGCTCATGCAACGTGAAGTATGACAGGTATATTGCGCCCCGATCCTACGCAAGCTATTACAACGCAGGTGAGATATGAAAAATAATTCACTGAACCACCCGATTGAAAAAACGCACTCGAGTGGGCAAACCGCGCGCTTTTTTTCGAACGTTGACGTCGGCGCCGTGCCGTTAACCCTGTTTGTCGGTATCGCCACGATTGTGGTGGTGGCGTCCATGGCGGGAGTGTTGCCAAAGAATATGATCGGCGGGCTGGCGGTCATTATGACCTTAGGGTTTGCACTGGCCAAAATAGGGCGGATGGTGCCGGTGCTGAAAGATATCGGCGGTCCGGCAATCCTGTGCCTGATGATGCCGTCGGTGCTGGTCTATTTTGGCGTGTTTGATCCACACACCCTGGGTACCGTGCATCTGTTGATGAAAGAGGCCAATCTGCTCTATTTCGTCATCGCCTGTCTGGTGGTTGGCAGTATTTTGGGCATGAACAGAACCATTCTGATCCAGGGGATGGTACGGATGTTCGTGCCGCTGGTGGTCGGTACCGGTGCGGCGATACTCACCGGGCTGCTGGTGGGCAGCCTGTTTGGCTACAGCCTGTACCACACCTTTTTCTTTATTATCGTACCGATTATTGGCGGCGGTATCGGGGAAGGGATCCTGCCGCTGTCGCTGGCCTACTCGGCGATCCTTGGACAGACTCCGGATGTTTATGTCGCGCAGCTGGCACCAGCCGCGGTGGTGGGGAATATTTTTGCCATCATCTGCGCTGGCTTCCTGGCGCGTCTCGGCGCGCGCCGTCCGCAACTTTCCGGCGATGGCATGCTGATCCGCAGCCATGATGATAACCGGGTCTTCTCGCAAGCACAGATCGGCCAGCCGACCGACTTCCAGCTGATGGGCGCCGGACTGCTGATGATCTGTGCCTTTTTCATCGTTGGCGGCTTGCTGGAGAAGGTGCTGCATATTCCGGGCCCGGTGTTGATGATTCTGGCGGCGGTGCTATGTAAATACACCAAAGTTATCCCCGCCGCGATGGAGCTGGGGGCGCACAGCTGCTACAAATTTGTCTCTGCCGCACTGGTCTGGCCGTTGATGATTGGGCTGGGCATGCTGTATGTGCCGCTGGAGAGCGTGGTTTCGGTCTTCTCCGTCGGCTACGTCGTGGTGTGCGGGTCGGTGGTGATGTCGATGGCGCTAAGCGGCTTTTTTATCGCCTCTCGTCTGAATATGTATCCGGTGGAAGCGGCCATTGTTACCAGCTGCCACAGCGGTCTTGGGGGAACCGGGGATGTTGCGATCCTCTCGGCATCTAATCGCATGTCGCTGATGCCCTTCGCGCAGATTGCCACCCGCATCGGCGGGGCCTCAACGGTGATTGCCGCCACGCTTTTGATGAGCTGGATTGTGTGATTCACCGGGCTTCAGGTGATGAAAAGTCCACGTTGCTATGAATAAAAAAACCTGCCAGCGTGATGCTGGCAGGTTTCAGGCGTTTCGCGAGCGAAAATTATTCGACGGTGAGGATACGCGTGGTGTTGGTACTGCCGATGGTGCTCATCACGTCACCCTGGGTAACGATAACGAGGTCGCCGGAGACCAGGTAGCCTTTATCGCGCAGCAGAATCACCGCATCGTGGGCCGCAGCAACGCCGTCATTGGTGCTGTCGAAATACACCGGCGTCACGCCACGGTACAGGGCAGTCAGGTTCAGGGTACGCTCGTGGCGGGAGAGGGCAAAAATCGGCAGCCCGGAGCTGATGCGAGAAGTCATCAGAGCGGTACGGCCAGATTCGGTCATCGTGATGATAGCGGTAACGCCTTTCAGGTGGTTAGCCGCATACATCGCAGACATAGCGATCGCTTCTTCAACGTTGTCGAACTGAATATCCAGACGGTGTTTGGACACATTGAGGCTTGGGATCTTTTCTGCACCGAGGCAGACGCGCGCCATCGCGGCGACGGTTTCTGACGGGTACTGACCGGCGGCCGTTTCCGCAGACAGCATTACCGCATCGGTACCATCGAGGACGGCGTTTGCAACGTCCATGACTTCCGCACGGGTTGGCATCGGGTTGGTGATCATCGACTCCATCATCTGGGTCGCGGTGATCACCGAACGGTTCAGCTGACGAGCGCGGCGGATCAAGGCTTTCTGAATACCGACCAGTTCCGGATCGCCGATTTCAACGCCGAGGTCACCACGTGCCACCATCACCACGTCAGAGGCCAGAATCACGTCGTCCATCGCGTCCTGATCGCACACGGCTTCCGCACGTTCCACTTTGGCGACGATCTTCGCGTCACAGCCGGCTTCACGTGCCAGTCGGCGGGCATAGTTCAGGTCTTCACCGCAGCGCGGGAAGGAGACGGCGAGGTAATCGACGCCAATTTTAGCCGCCGTAACGATATCGGCTTTGTCTTTGTCGGTCAGCGCTTCTGCAGAGAGGCCACCGCCGAGTTTGTTGATGCCTTTGTTGTTCGACAGCGGGCCGCCGACGGTCACTTCGGTGAACACTTTCAGGCCCTGAACTTCGATCACTTTCAGCTGTACGCGTCCATCGTCCAGCAGCAGGATATCACCCGGCACGACGTCCGCTGGCAGGCCTTTATAATCAATGCCGACGCGCTCTTTATCGCCTTCACCTTTACCCAGCTCTGCGTCCAGCAGGAATTTGTCGCCGATATTGAGGAAAATTTTGCCTTCTTTGAAGGTGGATACGCGAATTTTCGGCCCCTGGAGGTCACCGAGGATCGCAACATGGCGGCCCAGTTTTGCCGCAATCTGGCGGACTTTATCCGCGCGAATCTGATGATCTTCCGGGGTACCGTGAGAGAAGTTCATGCGTACTACGTTAGCGCCCGCGGCGATAACCTTTTCGAGGTTGTTATCACGATCGGTGGCTGGGCCTAAGGTCGTTACGATTTTGGTTCTGCGAAGCCTTCTGGACATGTAATACTCCGTTGACTAAAACAACTTTGGTGTTGCGTGAACATGGAATCGGTGGTGCCAGCCAGCAAAGTTGCTGTGCCGGGACAAAACCGAAGGTCTAATAGGTCACTACTTCATTATCAGGTTTTATGGGTTATCGCTGCGTACGGGTAGTTCTTTATCAAAACGCGATTCCTTTAATGCTTCCTTGACCCGCTTCAAGTTATCTCTGAATTTAGCGCCACGACGGAGGGTAAAACCGGTCGCCAGCACGTCAATGACCGTCAGCTGGGCAAGACGTGAAACCATTGGCATGTAGATATCCGTATCTTCAGGGACATCAAGCGTAATCGACAACGTGGCTTCACGGGCCAACGGTGTGCCTGGCGAGGTAATGGCAATGACCATGGCATCGTTTTCACGCGCCAGCTGCGCCAGTTCGACCTGACTTTTCGTCCGACCAGTATGGGAGATAATCACCACCACGTCATCGTCATCGCAATTCATACAGCTCATGCGTTGCAGGACAATGTCATCGGAATAGATGACCGGGACATTAAAACGGAAAAATTTATTCATGGCGTCATGGGCGACTGCCGCTGACGAACCGAGGCCAAAGAAGGCTATTTTCTTGGCCTGGGTTAACAGATCGACAGCCCGATTTACCGCTGACATGTCGAGCGAATGGTGGACCTGATCTAAACTGGCCATGGCCGACTCAAATATTTTACCGGTGTAGGACTCTACGCTGTCGTCTTCATCGACATTGCGGTTAACATAGAGGGTCCCGTGCGCCAGGCTTTGTGCCAGATGGAGCTTAAAATCGGGAAAGCCGCGGGTTTCAAGGCTCCGGCAAAAACGGTTAACGGTAGGCTCGCTGACGCCAGCCTCCAGCGCCAGGGCCGCAATGCTTGAATGAATGGCCTGAGCAGGCGTAGCAAGAATGACTTCCGCCACTTTGCGTTCGGATTTGCTAAGGTGTTCCAGTCGGGACTGGATTTTTTCCAGCATATTCATGGGTAACAGGGCGCTCATCAGTGGAAACGATTTCATTAATGGATGAAATCATCAGGCGTTTTAGCAAGAATATACCCCTCTGCTGTCGCCAGCGGGGAGGAATGACGTTAAAAAATGTTGTTTTTTTTCATTACATGATCAGAGTCGTATTTTATTAACTTAAAACCGGTCGAAACAACGAACTCACCAGGCCGTTTGCCCAAATTGTCGGCAGAACTTTTCTCCGTGTGCGGTTTAGCTGCGGGAATAGGGGCCAGAGGGTTTCGGGAAGTTCGTAAACACAGTACAGTGCAGTGTAATAAAATTACAAATATAGCCTGGCATAAGCACCAGACTATCAACTGAGGAGAATGACATGGCGGTAACGCAAACGGCCCAGGCATGCGATCTGGTCATTTTCGGCGCAAAGGGTGACCTGGCGCGTCGTAAATTGTTGCCTTCCCTGTATCAGCTTGAAAAGGCTGGCCAGATCAACCCTGACACCCGCATTATCGGGGTCGGACGTGCTGACTGGGATAAAGATGCTTACACCAAAGTAGTTCGTGAAGCGCTGGAAACTTTCATGAAGGAAAAAATCGATGAAAGTTTGTGGGATACCCTGAGCGGACGTCTGGATTTTTGTAACCTCGATGTGAATGATACCAAAGCGTTTTCTCGCCTCGGCAAAATGCTGGATCAGGAAAATCGCGTCACCATTAACTATTTCGCCATGCCGCCAAGCACCTTTGGCGCGATTTGCAAAGGCCTCGGTGAAGCAAAACTGAACGCTAAACCGGCGCGCGTAGTCATGGAAAAACCGCTGGGGACCTCTCTGGATACCTCACGCGAAATCAACGACCAGGTCGGCGAATTCTTCGAAGAGTGCCAGGTCTACCGCATTGACCACTATCTCGGCAAAGAGACGGTGCTCAACCTGCTGGCGCTGCGTTTTGCGAACTCCCTGTTTGTGAATAACTGGGACTGCCGCACCATCGACCACGTTGAAATCACCGTGGCGGAAGAAGTGGGCATTGAAGGCCGCTGGGGTTACTTCGATCAGGCCGGGCAGATGCGCGACATGATCCAGAACCACCTGCTGCAGATCCTGTGCATGATTGCCATGTCGCCGCCGTCAGATCTCAGCGCCGACAGCATCCGTGATGAAAAAGTCAAAGTACTGAAATCACTGCGCCGTATCGATCGCTCCAACGTGCGTGAAAAAACCGTCCGTGGTCAGTACACCGCCGGTTTTGCCCAGGGTAAAAAAGTACCGGGCTACCTCGAAGAAGAGGGCGCGAACAAATCCAGCAATACCGAAACCTTCGTGGCGATCCGCGTGGATATCGATAACTGGCGCTGGGCCGGCGTGCCGTTCTACCTGCGTACCGGTAAACGTCTGCCGACCAAATGTTCTGAAGTCGTGGTTTACTTCAAGACGCCGGAGCTGAACCTGTTCAAAGAGAACTGGCAGGAGCTGCCGCAGAACAAATTAACCATTCGTCTGCAGCCGGACGAAGGCGTTGATATTCAGGTGCTCAACAAAGTGCCAGGTCTTGATCACAAACACAATCTGCAGATCACCAAGCTGGATCTGAGCTATTCGGAAACCTTCAATCAGACTCACCTGGCGGATGCCTACGAGCGTCTGCTGCTGGAAACCATGCGTGGGATTCAGGCGCTGTTCGTGCGTCGTGATGAAGTGGAAGAGGCGTGGAAGTGGGTGGACTCCATTACCGAAGCCTGGGCGGCGGATCGCGATGCGCCTAAGCCTTATCAGGCAGGGACCTGGGGACCGGTTGCCTCCGTGGCGATGATCACCCGCGATGGTCGTTCCTGGAACGAATTCGAATAGTCAGTGGGTTATCCGGATGGGTTATTTTACCGGTAACATGATCTGACGCAGTATGTCGCATAATTTTTAGCCTTTTAAGCTCCGGGAGGATTCACCCCCGGGGCTTTTTTTATTACACTGCCTGTAGATATTTTGCCGCTGAGCTGCAGTGCTGGTGCCTTTCACCGAATAAGTCATCGTTAAATCGCTGTAGCCGGACAGATAAAAATTCAGGAGCCTTTATGAATTCGACAATGTTACGGGTAACAAATCGCATTATCGAGCGGTCGCGTGACACCCGCACCGCCTACCTCGCACGGATTAACCAGGCGAAGACGGATACCGTCCATCGTGCCCAACTGGCCTGCGGTAACCTGGCCCACGGCTTTGCTGCCTGTCAGTCGGATGATAAAGCCTCGCTGAAAAGCATGTTGCGTAACAACATTGCTATCATTACCTCCTACAACGACATGCTCTCCGCCCATCAGCCCTACGAGTACTATCCGGATATCATCCGCAAGGCGCTGCATTCAGTGAATGCGGTTGGCCAGGTTGCGGGCGGGGTGCCGGCAATGTGTGATGGCGTCACCCAGGGGCAGGATGGCATGGAGCTCTCGCTCCTGAGCCGTGAAGTGATTGCGATGTCGGCCGCGGTTGGCTTGTCGCATAACATGTTCGATGGCGCGCTGTACCTTGGCGTGTGCGACAAAATCGTGCCGGGGCTGACCATGGCGGCGCTCTCCTTTGGTCACCTGCCGTCCATTTTCGTGCCGTCAGGCCCGATGGCCAGCGGCCTGCCTAATAAAGAAAAAGTACGGATTCGACAGCTGTATGCTGAAGGTAAGGTCGATCGTATGGCGCTGCTGGAATCCGAAGCGGCCTCCTATCATGCGCCGGGCACCTGTACCTTCTATGGCACCGCGAACACCAACCAGATGGTGGTTGAGTTTATGGGGATGCAGCTTCCTGGCTCCTCTTTTGTTCACCCGGATGCCGAATTGCGTACGGCGCTGACTACCGCGGCGGCCCGTCAGGTGACGCGCCTGACCGGTAACGGCAACGAATGGATGCCGCTGGGCAAAATGTTCGATGAAAAAGTGGTGGTGAACGGTATTGTGGCGCTGCTGGCGACCGGCGGTTCCACCAACCATACGATGCACCTGGTGGCGATGGCTCGCGCCGCCGGCATTATCATCAACTGGGATGATTTCTCCGATCTGTCCGACGTCGTTCCGTTGCTGGCGCGTCTCTACCCGAACGGCCCGGCCGACATCAACCATTTCCAGGCCGCAGGTGGCGTGCCGGTGCTGGTGCGTGAATTGCTCAAGGGCGGTCTGCTGCACGAAGATGTGAACACCGTGGCCGGTTACGGGCTCTCCCGTTACACCATGGAACCGTGGCTGAATAACGGCGAGCTGGACTGGCGTGAAGGGGCAAGTGCGCCTCTGGACGATCAGGTTATCGCCACTTTCGACAAGCCATTCTCTCGCCATGGCGGGACCAAAGTGCTCAGCGGTAACCTTGGCCGTGCGGTCATGAAAACCTCCGCCGTGCCGGTAGAAAACCAGGTTATCGAAGCTCCGGCGGTGATTTTTGAAAGCCAGCACGACGTGCTGCCGGCGTTTGAAGCCGGGATGCTGGACAAAGATTGCGTGGTGGTGGTCCGTCATCAGGGGCCAAAAGCGAACGGCATGCCAGAATTACATAAACTTATGCCGCCACTTGGTGTATTATTGGACCGCCGTTTCAAAATTGCGCTGGTTACCGATGGTCGACTCTCTGGCGCATCCGGCAAAGTACCGTCAGCAATCCATGTCACGCCTGAAGCCTACGATGGCGGCCTGCTGGCAAAAGTACGTGATGGCGATATCATCCGCGTCAACGGGCAGACCGGTGAACTGACGCTGCTGGTGGATGATGCTGAACTGGCTGCGCGTCAGCCGCATATTCCTGACCTGAGCGGTTCGCGAGTGGGAACCGGCCGGGAAATGTTCTCTGCGCTGCGTGAGAACCTCTCCGGAGCGGAACAGGGCGCAACCTGCATCACTTTTTAAGACGATTCGAATTGTAGATCTGGCGAGAGAAAATCTGATGAAAAACTGGAAAACAACTGCAGAAGCAATCCTCACCACCGGCCCGGTTGTACCGGTAATCGTGGTGAAAAAGCTGGAACACGCTGTGCCGATGGCAAAAGCGCTGGTTGCAGGCGGCGTACGCGTACTGGAAGTAACGCTGCGTACCGAATGCGCGCTTGAGGCTATCCGTGCGATTGCCAAAGAAGTGCCGGACGCGATTGTTGGCGCAGGTACCGTTACCAACGTCGAGCAGCTGAAAGCAGTTACCGACGCGGGCGCACAGTTTGCTATCAGCCCGGGCCTGACCGAGTCCCTGCTGAAAGCGGCAACGGAAGAAGGCACCATCCCACTGATCCCGGGTATCAGCACCGTTTCTGAGCTGATGCTGGGCATGCAGTATGGCCTGAAAGAGTTCAAATTCTTCCCGGCGGAAGCCAACGGCGGCGTGAAAGCGCTGCAGGCTATCGGCGGTCCATTCGCTCATATCCGTTTCTGCCCGACTGGCGGGATCTCTCCGGCGAACTACCGTGATTACCTTGCGCTGAACAGCGTGCTGTGCATCGGCGGTTCCTGGCTGGTACCGGCAGATGCGCTGGAAAGCGGCGATTATGACCGCATCACCAGCATTGCTCGCGAAGCGGTAGAAGGCGCGAAGTAATTTTCACGCCCTGATTTATCGTAAAGTACTCACCCGGTAGCACTCGTGCTACCGGGTTTTTTTTATCCCTGAACCACGACGGCGGAGGCGGCGGTTTTTGCCCGCGCCACCGCTTCTTCAACGCTGTCAGCCACCGCCAGCGTGACGCCGAGTCGACGGGAGCCGTCAATTTCCGGCTTGCCAAACAGGCGCAGCTGCAGGCCTGCACCCACCGCCGCCTGAATATTACTAAAGGTGACGTCCTGGCTGGTTAACTGAGGCAGAATGACCGCCGAGGCCGCCGGGCCGTACTGACGAATCGCGCCGATCGGCAGGCCGAGAAACGCCCGGACGTGCAGAGCAAACTCGGAGAGATCCTGAGAGATTAGGGTGACCATGCCGGTATCGTGCGGACGCGGAGAGACTTCGCTGAAGATCACGTCATCGCCGCAGACAAACAGCTCCACGCCGAACAGACCATAACCGCCAAGCGCCAGTACCACCTTGCTGGCAATCTCCTGGGCGCGAGCCAGCGCCAGCTCGCTCATCTGCTGCGGTTGCCAGGATTCACGATAGTCGCCATCTTCCTGACGATGGCCGACCGGCGCGCAAAAATGTACACCATCCACGGCGCTGACGGTCAGCAAGGTGATTTCAAAGTCGAAATTCACCACCCCTTCAACGATAACCCGACCGGCACCGGCGCGGCCGCCTTGCTGCGCATACTGCCAGGCATCGGCCAGCTGTTCAGCGTGGCGAATAAAGCTCTGGCCTTTGCCGGAGGAGCTCATGACCGGTTTCACAATGCAGGGAAGGCCAATCTCATCCACCGCATCGCGAAAGGCGCTTTCGCTATCGGCGAAGCGGTAGGAGGAGGTCGGCAGTTGCAGCTCTTCTGCGGCCAGACGGCGGATCCCTTCGCGGTTCATGGTCAGCTTTGCCGCGCGAGCGGTGGGGACGACTTTTTGCCCGGCTTGCTCCAGTTCAACCAGCGTATCGGTGGCAATGGCTTCGATTTCCGGCACAATGAAGTCCGGTTTTTCTTCTGCAATCAGCGCCCGCAGGGCATCGCCGTGCAGCATGTTGACCACATGCGAACGGTGTGCCACCTGCATCGCCGGTGCGTCGGGATAGCGGTCCACGGCGATCGTCTCAATACCCAGCCGTTGACACTCGATGGCCACTTCTTTGCCGAGCTCGCCGGAACCTAACAACATGACCCGCGTTGCTGCGGGGCGCAGGGCTGTGCCTAATAACGTCATGACTCATTTCCACAGTAAAAAAACATGCGCCGTAGTATAAACGAAAACGTTTGCGTCTGTCTTTATGGCTGTCAGTTGAGTCGAGGGTGAAAATTTGTTATACTGTATAAAAATACAGTATAAAGAGGCTGCACAATGGCGGTTGAAATTAAATATGTGGTGATCCGCGAAGGTGAGGAAAAAATGTCGTTTACCAGCAAAAAAGAGGCCGATGCTTACGACAAAATGCTCGATCTTGCCGAAGTCCTTAACGACTGGCTGGTAGCGTGCCCGCTGACGCTTGAAGAAGCGCAGCGTGATGAAATGGCGCTGTGGTTGGCAGAACGCAAAGAGACCCTGCATCACATCCTGAGGACAGGAAAAGCGCCGGAAGCCGAATCAGAAGCAGCAGAAGCAGCAGAAGCAGCAGAAGCAGCAGAAGCAGCAGAAGCAGCAGAAGCAGCAGAAGCAGCAGAAGCAGCAGAAGCAGCAGAAGCATCAGAAGCAGACGAAGAGGCGGCAGGGCAGGAGCCTCAGGCTGACACTGCAGAAGCTGCAGCGGATGAGCCAGGCGAACCGCAGGTTGCAGCGGCGACAACCGGGAAAACCCGCAAGGTGAAGGCCGCGTGATGGCGGCCTGAATTTGCGCATCTTTATCTGCTCATCACATTTCCTGACATCTCGTCGTTTAGGCTGATGGTTTCGCTTACTATGCAACGAGGGAAATCATGTCTAACTGGCTTAATCAACTCCAGTCTCTGCTGGGTCAGCAGGGACAATCTGCCTCCTCAGGTGAACGCCAGGAGGGGAAAAGTTTCCTCCTGCCCGGTGCGCTGGGCGGCCTGGCCGGTTTGCTGGTAGCCAGTAAATCATCGCGCAAGCTGCTGGCGAAGTATGGCACCAGCGCGCTGCTGGTCGGCGGAGGGGCGGTGGCTGGAAGCGTGTTGTGGAATAAGTATCAGCAGAAATTGCGCGAGAGCGCACCAGCGTCGGCGGCAACGCCCGCTGCGCCATCGGTTGTACCAGCACCATCGGTTCCTCCCTCTACCGGGCTTGATGCCCGCAGCGAGCGGTTGATACTGGCGCTGGTGTTCGCGGCGAAAAGCGACGGCCACATTGACGGCCACGAACGGGCCAACATCGAAGAGCAACTGCGAGCCGCCAATATTGATGTGCAGGGGCGGGTATTAATCGATCGCGCGCTGGCGCAACCGCTCGACCCGCAGCGTCTGGCACAGGGAATCAGCAGCGAACAAGAAGCGCTGGAGGTGTACTACATCAGCTGCGCGGTGATCGATATCGATCATTTTATGGAACGCAGCTACCTCAATGCCCTCGGAGAGGCGTTACGCCTGCCGGCGGAAGTGCGGACCGAGATCGAACAGGACATCCAGGCGCAAAAACAGGCGCTTTCCACCTAAATAAACAGGTTTTGCTTGCAACGTGGGCTACTTTTGCCACCCTTATATACCCGTCATACTTCAAGTTGCCTGGGTGTTGGCTGCACCCGTTCACCCCAGTTACTTACTTGAGTAAGCTCCTGGGGATTTACGGCCTTGCCGCCTACAAGCAACTCGAATTATTTAGGGTATAGACACGCCATCTTTCAAGCCGCTTCTTGAATGATTTTGTGTAGTAGAAAAGGATACAAAAGAGCAGACGATGCCACCAAAAGCAAAACGAATCCCCCACGCCATGACCTTACATGGCGATACCCGTATCGATAATTACTTCTGGCTGCGCGACGACGATCGCGAGCGGCCAGAAGTGCTTGACTATCTGCGCCAGGAAAATGAGTACGGGCACAAGGTCATGTCGACACAGCGCAGCCTGCAGGATCGGGTGCTGAAAGAGATTATCGACCGCATCCCGCCGCGGGAGGTTTCCGCCCCCTACAGCAAAAACGGCTACCGCTATCGCCAGGTGTACGAGCCGGGGTGTGAATACGCCATCTATCAGCGTCAGTCGGTGTTGAAACAGGAGTGGGATGAATGGGAAGTGCTGCTGGATGGCAATCAGCGCGCGGCCCAGAGTGAATTCTATACCCTTGGCGGGCTGGGAATTGCCCCGGATAACACGCTCATGGCGGTGGCGGAGGACTATCTCTCACGGCGGCAGTATGGCCTGCGCTTGTGCAATCTGCAAAACGGCGAGTGGTATCCTGAGGTACTGGAGAACGTCACCCCGGAATTTGCCTGGAGCAATGATTCACAGACCCTGTGGTATGTCCGTAAGCACCCAACCACCTTGCTGCCTTATCAGGTCTGGCGGCACACCGTCGGTACGCCACCTGGCTCAGACACGCTGGTCTATGAAGAGAAAGACGACATGTTTTACGTCAGTCTCCATACCACCACCTCCCGGCAGTTCGCAGTGATCTATCTGGCAAGCGCGACAACCAGCGAAGTGCGCTTGCTGAATACCGAAATGCCGGATGCCGAGCCGGTGTGCTTCCTGCCACGCCGCAAAGATCATGAGTACAGCCTCGATCACTACCAGCATGCTTTCTATCTGCGCTCTAACCGCGAAGGTAAAAATTTCGGCCTCTATCGTACACACGAGCGTGACGAGCAGCAGTGGCAGACCCTGATCCCGCCGCGCCAGGACGTGATGCTGGAAGGATTTACGCTCTTTACCGACTGGCTGGTGGTCGAAGAGCGTCAACGCGGGTTAACCAGCCTGCGCCAGATTAACCGTAAAACCCATGAAGTGGTCGGGATCGCCTTTGACGATCCGGCCTATGTGACCTGGCTTGCCTGGAACCCGGAACCTGAAACCTCCCGCTTACGTTACGGTTACTCGTCGATGACCACGCCGGATACCCTGTTTGAGCTGGATATGGATACCGGCGAGCGGCGGGTGCTCAAGCAGCAGGAAGTGAAAGGGTTCGACCCCAGCCAGTACCGCAGCGAGCACCTGTGGATTAAGGCGCGGGATGGCGTCGAAGTGCCGGTCTCGCTGGTTTACCGTCGGGAGCACTTTCGCAAGGGAGGCAACCCGCTGCTGGTCTATGCATACGGATCCTACGGCGCCAGTGAAGATGCAGATTTCAGCGCCAGTCGCCTGAGCCTGCTTGACCGTGGTTTTGTGTTTGCCATTGCCCACGTACGTGGCGGCGGCGAGCTTGGACAACAGTGGTATGAAGACGGCAAGTTTCTGAGCAAGAAAAATACCTTCAATGATTACCTTGATGTCTGCGACGCGCTGGTGGATCAGGGGTATGGCGATCCGCAATTATGCTACGGCATGGGCGGCAGCGCTGGCGGCATGTTGATGGGCGTAGCTATTAATCAGCGTCCGGAACGCTTTCACGGCATCGTCGCCCAGGTGCCGTTTGTCGATGTCCTGACGACCATGCTCGATGAGTCGATTCCGCTAACCACCGGGGAGTTTGAGGAGTGGGGCAATCCGCAGGATGAAACGTATTACCACTATATGAAGAGCTATAGCCCCTACGATGGCGTGACCGCTCAGGCCTATCCTCATATGCTGGTGACCACCGGTCTGCATGATTCCCAGGTGCAATACTGGGAACCGGCAAAATGGGTGGCGAAACTGCGCGAGCTGAAAACGGACG
The DNA here is from genome assembly GCF_051131745.1 of Klebsiella sp. R390. NCBI lineage: Bacteria > Pseudomonadati > Pseudomonadota > Gammaproteobacteria > Enterobacterales > Enterobacteriaceae > Klebsiella > Klebsiella sp. R390. The sequence goes on from NZ_CP180445.1 coordinate 4,686,935, forward strand.
ATAATCTACTGCTGCTCTGCACCGATATGGATTCGGGTCACGGCGGCAAGTCGGGGCGTTATAAAAGCTATGAAGGCGTCGCGCTGGAGTTTGCCTTTCTGATTGGCCTGGCGCAGGGGACCTTGCCTGGCCAGGCCGACGTCTAACCCTGCTACTCCCCGAGATAGTGCTTGAGCGTCAGGCGCAGCTCGGGGCTCATCCGATCCAGATTATTGAATAGCCAACGTAAATAGCCGGGATCGTTTTCCGCGATTTCGGCCACCGCTTTCCCGCGATACTTGCCGAACGTGAAGGTCGTCAGGAGCGCCGGACGGCCGGTGATGGTCACCATATCGTCAGGCTGCCAGCCGGAGACGTCCATGATATCGAGCAGCAGCGCTGCGGTGATATAGCAGTCGTACAGCGCGCGGTGATGATGCAGCCCCGCCGGCGTGGCGACGCTAAGCTTACGCGATTTGTACAGCCCCATATTGCTGTATTTAATGCCGGGCCACAGACGCCGCGCCAGCTTCATGGTGCAGATCCATTCTCCGTGCATTTCGGGTAAGACCCGACGGTCGAAACTGGCGTTGTGGGCGACATACCACGGGCTGCCGAGATAATGCGGCAGAACCTCTTCAATCCACGGCTTGTCCGCCACCATCTCTTCGGTGATGTGGTGGATCGCCATGGCCTGCGGGCTGATCGGGCGATCGGGGCGCACCAGGTGGCTCATTGGGTTGGTTATCTGCCCGTCGACAATGTCCACGGAGGCGATCTCGACAATGCCGCCTTGTAACCCGCAGGTTTCGGTATCTATTACGCGTAGCATGGGCTGCTCCAGGCCAGAGTTCCCCGCGCACGGGAATACACCGGCCTCGCCAGGTAGGGTGTCCGCAGGGAATGGAAATTATTTTGCTTTGGGTTCATAAGGCAATCGCGACAGGGAAACGGAGGCCAGGCGATGGGCAATCAGACGTTCTCGGAACCAGTCGCGCAGGTGCGCTGGCTGCTCTCTTTCCACTAAATCGGCGACAACCGGCATATTGTAGCGCTCTTTAAAGGCGACGCCGGCCGCGGCAAGATCGACATTCACTTTGTCCATCTCATCCTGCGAAAGTTTTGCCAGGTTTTTTTCCAACGGGTTTCTCCTTCATGATGCCGTAAAGCGTTCGGGCGAGTCGTCAGGCTCAGACGCGCCGCTCGACTACGCCATTATACAGGGTTATTCTCTGTGCTACATATCATAACGAAAAGGAATGACGATTATGCGTATCACTGCCGGGCGCGCGCTGCGTGTCTCTGCTCTTCTCGCCGGTTTCTTTGTTAGCGCCGCGGCCTTCGCCCACGCCCATCTTCAACAGCAAACCCCCGCTGCAGATTCGACGGTGGCAGCGTCTCCCGAGCGGCTGACCCTCAACTTTTCTGAAGGTATTGAAACGTCATTCAGCGGCGTGGCGGTGACCGGTCCGCAGCAGCAATCAGTGGCAACCGGAAAACTGGCCCGCAGCGACAGCAGCCCGACCCAGCTGATTGTCCCTTTGACCCAACCGCTGACCCCAGGAACATATACCGTCGACTGGCATGTGGTGTCCGTTGACGGTCACAAGACCAAAGGGCAGTACCACTTTACCGTGAAATAACCGATGCTGACGGGAATTTATATCGGCCTGCGTTTTGTCCATTTCCTGTCGCTGATGGTGGCCTTTGGCTGCGTGCTGTATGGCGCGTGGTGGGCGCCGGTCTCTCTGCGCCGTTTACTGATGCAGCGTTTTTTGCCGCTGCTGCGTCATCTGCTGTTGTTAAGCGCCGTCACGGCCCTGCTGATGCTAATGGCGCAGGGCGGGCTGATGGGGGACGGCTGGGGAGATGTCTGGCAGCCTGCTATCTGGCAGGCGGTCGCCGGCACCCGTTTCGGCAGCGTCTGGATCTGGCAAATTCTGCTGGCCTGGGTCACGCTGGCGGTGGTGTGGCTGCGACCGCGTCGCCTGGCCCGATTGCTGTTGGTGCTGCTTTGCGGGCAGCTGATACTGATGGCGGGCGTCGGGCATGCGGCAATGAGCGAGGGCCTTCGCGGCGTCCTGCAACGCACTAACCATGCCGTGCATCTGTTCAGCGTTGCCAGCTGGTTTGGCGGTTTGCTGCCGTTTATCTATTGCCTGCGGCTGGCGCGAGGGCGCTGGCGTCAGTCGGCAATCAGCACCATGATGCGCTTCTCGCGTTACGGTCATCTGGCAGTGGCGGGGGCGATTGCCAGCGGCGTGGTGAACTCGCTGCTGATTCAGGGGGGATTGATCCGCGATTCCCTCTGGGGACAGATGCTGTTGATCAAATGTGCTTTGGTCGCCGGGATGGTGGCAATTGCGCTGGTGAACAGGTATGTTCTGGTGCCACGTATGTCGGTCAGCGCATCGCGAGCGGAACAGCTCATTGTGCGCACCACGCAGGCAGAAATTGTGCTTGGTGCCCTGGCGTTGTTGGCTGTCAGCCTGTTTGCAACCTGGGAACCTTATTGAATTAACTGGCTAAATCATGAAAAAAACTCTTTTGACGATGTTGTTACTGGCAAGCTCGGGTGTCGCGCTGGCGGCACCGCAAATTATTACCGTCAGCCGCTTTGAGATGGGCAAAGACAACTGGGCATTTACCCGCGAAGAGGTGATGCTGACCTGTCGTCCGGGCAACGCGCTGTTTGCCATTAACCCCAGCACGCTGGTACAGTATCCGCTCAATGAGATTGCCGAGCAGCAGGTGAAGGCCGGTAAGACCAGCGGGCAGCCGATCTCGGTGATCCAGGCGGACGATCCTCAGCAACCGGGACAAAAAAAGAGTCTGGCGCCATTTATTGAACGCGCGCAGAAACTTTGCTGAATCCCACACCTATCCTGCTGTATTCGCATATAAAAAAACCGCCGTTATCCTTGTTCAGGATCGGCGGTTTTTTGCTGGCACCGTGATTTCGTCAGGAATTATTCGACCACTTTTGTCGCGGACTGGAAAACCTGTCACGGTAATCTATTCTTATAAGGCAAGGCGATTAGCCTGCATTAATGCCAACTTTTAGCGCACGGCTCTCTCCCAAGAGCCATTTCCCTGGACCGAATACAGGAATCGTGTTCGGTCTCTTTTTATCTGTTGTTTATCAATCTGTTATGCTATCTGACCGCAAATATTCCTTCATTCTCCATGGCGGTCAGTCCTTCTTATACCACAACCCAAAACGCCTTAACATTCTCTTTACAGAAAAACGCGGTATTAAAATCTCAATAGGAGACGGTCACGGTGACGGTATCGCTATAGGTTCCCGCCGGCTTGCTGGTTTGGGCAGGATTAATCTTCAGCGTGTAGTTTACATCCTGAGAAACGCCGGTCCCGCTAACGTTAAGGTCGTTGCTCTGGGTCCATGCGCTGCCTGACGTTTGATAGAACTGATACTGCAATGCATAGCTGTTTTGATTTATGGTTGCCATCAGCTGGCGCCAGCCTCCGCTGATGGTGTTGGTGCTGGTCAGATTAACGGTAAAGGCTGCGTTCTTGGTGCAGCGCACCGAAAATTTGCCGCTCAGGTCGGAAAAACTGGAAGGCAGGGAGGCGGGCACAAAGGCGACATCCGGCGCGCTATCAAGAAAACAGTAGTTCGTCACTTTCAGCGTCACGTTAAGCACTACCTGTTGATGGCCGGTGGCGTAGTTACAGGTGATGATACCTGAGACGCAAATTCTGTAATCCCACAAAATGTTGATATTGTCGGTATAGGTTCCTGCGGGCATATTGAGTCCTGCCGGAATTTTCAGAAAAATGGGCAGCGAACCATCGCTGGCGTTGAATAACCCCAGCAGCCCGATAAGTGAGGTGATACTCCAGGTTTTGATATAGCCAATTGGGTACACCTCCGAACAACTGTCATCTGAGCAAATGGTATAGGGTACAAAATCGGTACCGCTGGCGCTCATCATCTGTGGAACCGTGCCATTTGGATGATCCGATGAGACGATTTTAGCGCTAATGGTATTGGTACTGAGTAGCGACAGCGCGCTGCCGGAGCAGGCAAAACCTGATGCCGATTTAACCGTTTGCGGCGTAGTGGCGAGGGTAAATGAGTTAACGGAGCCAAAGCTTGCCGCGTTGGTGAGCTGAAATGAACAGCTGATATCAGCGCGAGCGAGTGGACTGAATAAAAACAGCAGCGTGCATAAAATCAGAATACGTTTCAACATCGTCTCCGCGTTTTTCATTGGCAACGTATTGGTCCCACCCGCTGCGGGACCGGTGTCTGTTCGGGCAGTTCGAAGTGCACAACGCACTGGCCTTTGTCGGCATTGATAACCAGCTTATTCTCTCTGTTGAGGTGTGAAAGCCAGACGATCCCGTCATATCCCACTACGCTAACCTGACGACTGGTGGTTTCCTCAACCGGAGTGCCGAGCGCTAAAGGCTGGCCGGCACTATCCACAAGGGTGATCGTGGCCGAGCGAACCCGACGGACCGGGAACTCCACCAGCGCGCCGCTGGACTCCCGTACGGCGATCCGCTGTTCCACCCGCGGAACTTCGGTGTCCGTGGGCAGGGGCAGGGTATCCAGCGTTACTTTGCCCGGGTACCACGCCGTAGCCCATGGAATAAGAAGATGACCATTCTTATCGGTGGCACCGACTTTGCGGTTTTCATAATTCACCGTGACGTCAGGGTATCCATCGGTCGACACGACGATAAACGCATCGTTAATTCGGCGGGCGAAAAACAGGCTGTTATCCATCAGCACCACCGAGCCTGCGGCTTCAAACCAGCCGTGACGATCGTCTCGTGAGCCGTAATAACCACCGCTTAACGTTGCTAGCTTATTGATCCACGTCAGATCGGCCTGGCTATAATTATCGCCGCTGATGGAATGGGCGAGATTCCAGCCGAATCCGCCCTCTACCGGTGCTGAGCGGTTGTAGGCGATGTTTTGTCCCCACTCGCCTGAACTGGAACGTTGTCCGCTGGTTTGTACACTCCCCAGGTCATCCAACGGGATAATAAGCTGCAGCATACTGGAATACGTATTGGCCTGCAGATCGTGGTTAACGCTGATATTCACACTGCTGTTTTTCCACAATCCCCGACTCCATGACAGGTTCATCAGGCGCGTACGGCTACTGTCCTGCGCCTGAATATCGAAGTAGCCCAGGCTAAAGGATCCCAGCACTCGGCCCCACGGGCTCAAACTTAAGGTCGCCTGATCCGACTGGCGGCTGAGGGTGGAGGTCGAACGGTAGCTGCTAAGGTTATCGAAGTCGGCGCTGCGTTGAATATGCTGATAATTCACCCCCCAAATACCGCTGTAATAGGAATAGCCAGAGGTCAACTGGTTACCTTTTCCCTCTCCCTGGCTGGCGCTCGCAGAGAGGCTTAAGGTGCCTAACGTCCCGACGCTAATATCACTGCCGACACCCGCGTTGGTTAGCCCTTCGCGGTCCTCGGTGTGTGTTGATAGCGTTAACCAGTTGCTTACGCCGTAACGGTAAATGGCGCTGACCGCGCCGGCGCCATAGTCAGCATTTTTGATCCCGTAGTTATTGCGTAGCGCGCCGATAGAAAAGTCAAAATCACTCAGACCCTCGCGTAGCAGGGTATTCGAGACGTAAAAGGGAACGCTGGTTGTCACCTGACGGCCCAGTGCGTCGGTGGTCACTACCGTTGCTTCACCCGCACCGCTGATATAGGGCACGTTCGTCAGGGTATAGGGACCACCGTTGATCTGGGTTGAGCTGGCCTTATAACCATTGATAAAGAGATCAACGCTCGAAGGGACTTCCGCGCTGCCCGACAGATTGAGCAGCGGATAAGTCACTAAATCCGGGCGAACGCTGAAGTTACGGCTAAAACGCAGGCCGCCAAGGCGTACAGAGCTACTCCAGGTCAGGGCATCGCTAACCACATCGCCAGCCTGATAGCTCAGCATTCGCTCGGTATCGCTATATTTCCACTGGGTGTCGTAGCGGATATAGCCCTGCTGATCAGCGTTCCCTGAAGACCAGTTCTGCCGGATGACGGCGAAGTTGGAAAAGGTACCTGCCGCCCCGAAAAAGCGTGTTTCCGTTGAGGTGCTGGTGGTTTTACTATGGTCAGACGAGACGAGGCTGTAAGAGTCATAGTTGAAGAGCAGCCCCGGCGTACTGAGCGGCCGATGGTAATTTTGCTCGCCGGTGTTATCAATCCGCTGTTCCGGTAACCAGCTATCGGGAACTTTGAGCTTGAGCATTTGCCGGGCCTGATCGTACTCGAACTGCACCGAAGGGATCTGCGAAACATCGACCAGTGTTTCACCTTCCGGGAGGGGAATGTAGGCCTGTTTTAACACCGAGGCTGAAACCCAATAGCGATCGTTGCTCACTTTTACCGGAACCGTGCCAGCCAGAGTATTGCCATTTACGGACAGGCCCAGATACAGCACATACTCCAGCTTCGGGCTAAATGAAGCCATCGGTGCCGGTAAGCTGTCGTAGGTTGCCGCATGGCTGGTCGACGATGCGATTGCCAGCAGCCCCCCCGTTGCCGTCCCTGCCAGGAGCCGCATAATCAATGGATGGCCGGAATTTCCACCGCCTGGCTATTGTCGGTTAATTTGGCGAACAGTCGCTGGCCTCCTGATACTGACGTTTTGCTTGCCATCGGGAAGCAAACATTGCGCTGCGCCAGCACATAGCCGAGCAGTCCCTGGGTTTGGGTGACTTCCCGCTTACCTGCGTTTTTAGCCCAGTACACATCACTCAGTCTCGCATGCTGGTTGCCTGAATTTTTAATACAAAGCATCTGGCGACCCTGTTGGCTTGAAAGCGTCCAGCCCAGGTTTGCTCTTACAGGTTCGACGGGGCTTTCGAGCTTCAGCGGAGAGAGACCCTGTCCATAGGTAAATAGCGGCAGCACATAACGCATACGCATTTTCAACCCGGCGGAGCTTTTCTCCGTCTGAACCGTCGGTTGGTTAGACGGAACTTCATCAATCACGATGCGATACGATTTTTCTTTACCGCTGGCGACGGGCGCGATGCGCATCAGACGCACCAGTTGGCGCTGTCCAGGCTGCACGGTGGTGAACGGGGGGCTGGCAACCACCTCGCTCTGATCGGCGTAGGCGTCAGAAGAGTCTTTCTGATCCCAGGCGAAAATTCTTAACTGCAGATTGACCGGGGTAGTACCGCGATTTTCCAACCAAAGTTCAGAGCCTTTTTCGTTATCGCTGATGGTTTGAAAAATCGGCCAGACCAGAACGGCGCTGGCGGCGTGGGCGGCAGAAAATAGCGATGAGGAGAGCAACAACAAGGCAACACTACTGCGAATCATATTTAACCTGCTTATTATTTAATATGTCAGTGTGACCGTGACGGTATCGGTATACGAACCCTGCGCCGGGAAGCCATTCGTGGCAAAAAGGCGGCCATAAACCGTATAGGTTTGTGTGGTGTTCGGAAATGAAGCAACGCTGTACGCCAGGGCGTTAGTGCCCCAAACGTTGGAGCGGTTAGTATCCTGAAAGAGTTGATAGGCAAGGGTATTACCACTACCGTTTGCCAGGTAACGCTGAGTGGCTGAGCCACCGTTGACGCCATAGTCGAGGGCGATAGAGATAGCCATTCCTGGCGTGCAGGCGACGACAATAGAGCCAGCCCCCGAGGAGCTGGCAACATCGACGTTATTATAAAGAGAGGACATCGACCCGAAGCTAAGGGTGCCGAAATCCGCTGTCGGGGCACCGCTACTGCCTAATAAACAGCCCGTCGTAATTTGCGCCGAGACTTTAAAGGTCTTCTGAGCGACATCAGCGCAAGCGCCTGCGCTAACGAGCATAATAAAAAACAACCACTCCGATCGAACCATGACGTCCATTTCCTCGTGCCGTTACCAGGTCAGGGTGGCAATAACCATATCTTGATATAAACCTGGAGACGGTGCGGTTACAGCGCCCTGATCTACTGGCAGAATTCGCGCATAGATAGGAATGTTCTGCGCTGTGCCTGTGCCCTCAATGGCAATCTCACCATCAGGAGCGACTTCAGTGAGGCGGCTACTATCCGAATAGAGGCGGTAGGGAATCTGATCGCCATCGGCGTTCTCCAGCTTCCTTACCGTTCCTGTGCCGCTATGCTCCCCGCCATTAAGGGTTAACGTTGAATTGAGACCGTCGCTGCAGGTTACTGAGACCGCATTGGTTCCAGAGCTACCTAACATATCGGCGTCAATCGCGTTGACCAGATCGCTATAGCTGCCGAAATCAATGGTGCCCCAGCTGTTGGCGCCAGCCGCGCTGGTACCATTCTTTACCGTACACCCGTCTCCGATAGTCAGCTGTACCCCCACCTGGCCGGTTAATGTACCGGTCGTTAATGGGAGTGCAAATGCAGATTGAGTCACAACAATAGCGCCGAACAAGCCACTTAATACGCTGCCTGTCATCGTTTTGACGTTCATGGCGAACCTCTTTAAATGTGAAAGCCGCAGAGAGATACACAACGAGAATTCTTCTAAACCAATCACTAAGGCTGGTTTTTATTTTTTAACGTATAACGACTAATAGCGGATAAGGGTAATTTTATATAATATATTGTTTTATATTTAATTTATGGTATTTTGTGTTGTGTTTTGTGAATTAAGTGGCTTCTTTTATATGTTTGTTGATTTATTTGTGGGTTTTTATTTCTTGTCTTGCCACTCTGATACTGCGAGCTTTCTTAAAATTTTTAAAAACCTGTATCTGGTGCAAATTTCAGAACAAAAAAATTGGACAAAAATGGGGTTCTAGTTAAGGCCTAAGGTTCAAACCAGGTGATTCATAGGTGAAGAAGTATTTGAAATTTGGCCGATTAGTCAGTTTTGGATGAATAAAACGATATTGGTGAGTCATTTTTATTCATTTTTATTCATTTTTACTTATTCGGGAATGAATGATATGGCGGGAGCAAGAAACAGGCGGTTGAACTGTAATATGAAAAACTATTTATTCTGGCGCGACCAAAGTGGGGTACAGCTGGGTCTCCAGATAACTGACAAGGGACCAGATCTCACCGCTGAAAATAAACCACAGGGAAGCCGTTAAAATAATTAAAAGGATAGCCAACAGTACGGCTTCTGCTTTACTCATAACTTCAATGGCTACCTGAACGGAAACGATGAAGGTACGATAGTAACGAAACCACGCTATAAGATGCAAACGCCGTTGCGAAAACGGCGTTTATTTGATTTTAACCGGACCCACGCGGTTAACGATGGGACGTGAGCCCGACGACCTGCGCCGTCATATCATCGAGCAGCTGAAAGCGGCGGCGATATTCAGCCCGTTTTTTGCTGGCGATCTCGTCCAGCGATTTTCGTTCCAGCCGTAGCGGTAAACGCCAGCTCCAGCCATCTGCCGGTACGCCGTCAATCGAGCGCCAGAATTCATCATAGCTCGCGTGAAAGTGACGACCTTTGCTCAGGCGATAGCGCAGCGCCCGGAAAACATGGCCATTATCGCTCACGCCATTTATTGCCTGAATATCGCTTCTGGCTGCCAGCGCCCAGATAAACTCCAGCAGCAGGCGTTTCGGGAACAATCCGTAGCAGGCGCGGGTGGCGAGCTTAATCACCTCATGGGATACGTTGCGCCGCGGCCCCTGAAGACCACCGATGATCAGATGCCACCGATCCTGCTGGCGCACGATGCTGAACGTCACGCTGGCCAGCAGCGTCTGGTTGCCATCACGCAGCCATAGCGTGGTTTCGCCTTCACGTTCGGCTTTACCGGCGGAGGAAGCGGACAGGGTGAAGCGGGCGTCGTCTTTACCCTGCAGTTCCATCAGCGGCGTCTCTTTGGCAGAGGTCATCGCGGCGGCCAGCGGCGTGCCGGAGAGCGAATCCACAAACTGATAGTGGCTGATTATCGCCTGAGCGCGCTGGTGAGCGTTGAAACCCCGGGTCAGATACTGGCGATGGACTTTCCCTGGTAGCGTCACCTGTGCGGCAAGCAGCTGATTGAAATCAGGACGTAGCGAAAGGCTATCTAACATTTCCCGGGTCGCGGTATAAAATAAAAGCGTACGCAGCAAAAACTTAAATCGATATTGCCGCTTGCGCCAAATCGGAGCGGGAATAACTCTGCCCATCAGCAGATCGGCAATCAAATTTGTGGATGGCTGTTGGGTGTAGACTGAGTGCAGGCTATTGTCCGTCACGATAAAATACCTCGTCGTTATTTAGCCTCTATTTTAAAGGCTGGTCGCGGCGATATTAATATCCCGGAAGACTAAATTCGTGTTTCGTTTAAATTTGATTGAGGTGGCTGGCGACCAGGTCGCGAACGATAATTAATGATAAGTGTATCGGGAGGATAAAATATGTATCAGCGTATTGATGGTTCATCCTGGCGCTATATCTGGGTGGTGGGCGATCTGCACGGCTGCTTTTCCCTGCTGATGGCCCGGCTGCGTCAGGTAAAATTCGACCCTTATCAGGATCTTCTGATCTCGGTGGGGGACCTGATCGATCGCGGGCCGCAAAGCGCGAAATGCCTGGGACTGCTGCGTTGCCGTTGGTTTCTTGCGGTGCGGGGAAATCATGAACAGATGGCGCTGGATGCTCAAGCGCAGGGAGAGCAAATGCTGTGGATGATGAACGGTGGTCAGTGGTATCAGGCGAGTTCGCGTGCCGAGCGCCAGCAGATCGATACGCTTTTCTCATGTTGTCGGCAACTGCCGTCGATCGTCGAGCTAAATTGTGGATCGACGCGGCATATTGTCGCCCACGCCGACTATCCGGCGCAGCGGTACCGGTGGCTACAGCCGGTGGATGAACAGCAGGTATTGTGGAACCGCCAGCGTCTCGCCGATCATTTTGCCGGTCGGCATGGTGCGATTGATGGGGCGGATCATTTCTGGTTCGGCCATACGCCGTTGAAGCAGCGTTATGACAGCGATAATCAGCATTATATCGATACCGGGGCGGTATTTGGCGGTGAGCTGACGCTGGTGCAGCTGCAATAAGAGACTTAAAAATCGCTGTATTCACTGGCGGGTAGCCAGAAACTATCGACAAAATCCTCGACGGGGAAGCAGCCACCGTGGCGTATTCGCTGATCGTCCATGGCGACCAGGCACCGGGATTCGTTATCGTAAACGTCCACGACAATATCCTCGCAACCACCATCCAGGTAACAAATAAACAAAACTAAGGCAAACATCCTGGCCTCATGTCCGGGTTTGTTAATCAGTATAGGGTAGTTCAGAAGCGGCGGGGATAAATAACCCGTCTCAGGCGACGGGTTCTTTTTGAATCAGGCTACGCGCATGACCCAGGCATCGGATTGTTGATCGTAATGCTTACGGTAGAGTACGGAATGTTGACCATCAAGAATCGCGGGTACGCTGGTTTCTGTGTCCCAGCCATCCAGCTGCATGCATAAATCCGGATCGGATTTACAAGGAATACTTAACGTTCGCTCGCCCTGCTGTTCACCGTGCAGTTCGGCATCGTCTATCTCAAACGCGCCGATACGTATGCTGGTTTTGCTCATACACTCACCCCATTGATCTGCTGAATTGTGGTACGACCAGTTAAGGCCGACATTTTTCAGCGTAGACAATGGGGCGTAAATCGCCAGTCAAAAAATGCGATTTTTTTGCACGCGATCACGCCAGACCGGCAAAAAGTTTCCCGTCGCGCACCAGTTCTCGTGGATAGCTGTTTTTCAGCCGCGAACCCACTTTTTTCGCCAGCCCCAGGGTGGCGCCCTGGAAAGTCACGATGACTTCATCCTGGCGTGGTGGTGTCTGGGGGTAAACATCGCGGCCCCGATACCACTCTTCGGCTTCCGCCTGAGTCAGTTCGAAGGGGGCGTCCGGCGCGGCCAGGGCGATCACCGCTTCATGCTGCCAACGATATCCTTTGTTGTGGGTCTCTGCCAGCCGCAAGCCAATGCGTGAAAAACGGACCTGGCCGATCAACGACTCCAGCGCTTTCGGGAATAACCAGATTTCTTTATCGCGCTGCCACAGGCTATGGCTGTCGTCCCAGTGCAGGCCGACGGCGGAGGCGGCTGCGGTAACGGCGGCACTTTCCCGGCCTTTCAGCGGTGAGAATGGAAATTTGCCGACTTTATAGCCGGGAGCCGGCAGCGGTTCAATGGCGGCGGTTTTACGCAGTCTGGCGACAAAGAAGCCTTCGCAGTCGAAAATTTGCGGAAAGACGTGGAGAAAACCGTCAGCGGTTAAGGCCTCTGTGGCCTGCGGGAACAGTCCACCAAGCGGCAGTACTTCAACCGCCTCCGGGTAACGCGCTAGCAGCCACTGTACGACGGCCTCGTTTTCCTGCTGGTTGAGGGTGCAGGTGGAGTAAACCAGGGTGCCGCCGGGACGCAATGCATGAAAGGCGCTGTCGATTAACTCGCGCTGGGTGTCGGCGATCTGCTGGTTGCTTTCCGGCGACCAGTTTTTTAAGGCGTCTGGATCTTTACGCACCACCCCTTCGCCGGAGCAGGGGGCGTCGAGCAGAATGGCATCGAAACACTCCGGCAGCGCGGCACCAAATACCCGGCCGTCAAAGTGGGTCAGCGCCACGTTGCTGATGCCACAGCGGCTGATATTGGCATGCAGGACTTTCACCCGGCTGGCGGAAAATTCATTGGCCAGGATCCCGCCTTCGTTGCCCATGCGGGCGGCGATCTGGGTGGTTTTCGACCCCGGCGCGGCGGCGACATCCATCACCCGCTGCGGCATCTCGCCGTCGGAGAATAGCGCAGCAACCGGCAGCATGGAGCTGGCTTCCTGAATATAAAACAGGCCGCCCAGGTGCTCGGCGGTGCTGCCCAGCGGCAGGGCGTCTTCATCGTCCCGTTCGATCCAAAAACCTTCTTCGCACCACGGGATCGGCGTCAGTTGCCAACCGTAAGGGGCGACCAGTTGCAGAAAATCGGCAACGGTGATTTTCAGCGTGTTGACACGCAGGCTGCGGCGCAGCGGGCGCTGGCAGGCGGCGATAAAATCATCGAAGGAGAGATGCGCGGGCATAGCGTCACGCATTTGGGCGAGGAATTGTTCGGGAAAATAGACTGCGTTATGAGCCACTGCTGCGCACCACAAGAAAAAAGGGTGCGCAGTTTAGCATAAACGCTCCGGCGGGGGACACCGGAGCGTTAGGTTGACTACTGCGGCAGGGCGGTGCCCCATTCGCGCCACTCTTTTGGCTCGCTCTCCAGCAGCAGGAAGTGCTTACCATCCTGAGCCTTCGGCGCCAGCGGCGTGCCAGGCGGTGTCGCAAAGGAGATGCCGCCACGAATGAACTGGTTAAAGGTCCCGGTTTTCACCACGCCGCCAATCAGGCCAAAGTCGAAGTTATAGCCGGAAGAGAGCCAGAATACCGAGTTGTTGCGCACCAGGTACTGGTAGCGTTTACTGATGCGCATTTTGACCATCACCCGATCCGACATGGAGCCGAGCGTCAGGCTGGTGACGGTCCCGACTTCAAGCCCACGGAACAGCACCGGCGTACCGATATCCAGTGAACCGGCTTCCGGCACTTCAACCACGATGCTCAGCCCGTCGATATAGCGCGAGTCGCTGATGGTCGTTTCCTGAATCTCAAAATCACGACGTGGTGAGCCGCGGCCCGGTTCGACGTTGATATAAGGCTGGAAAATGGTATCCAGATGTTCAACGCCGGCCGCCGAAATTTGCGGCGTGATCACCGAGAAACGCGTCCCGGCGCGGGCGAAGGTGTTGACGTATTCCGGGTAGAGCACCGCTTTCGCCTGCACTTCGTTTTTCGCGGTAATCAGATTCAGGGTTTGAATCTGGCCGATGTTAATCCCGAGGTAGCGAATCGGCATCCCTTCAGAGATTTTGCCAGCGTCAAACGCATGCAATGTAATCTGCCCGCCGACGGCGCGCGCGGCAGTTTCTGATGCATAGAGAATGCGTTTATTGTCCACCCGGGCGCTGGCGCTGTTGCCGCTGAGTTCGTCAAAGCTGATAGCGCCTCGCAGGGCGCGGGACAGCGGAGATGCCTGTACGGTCAGACCGTTGCCGTCGAGCTGCACTTTGGCTCCGCCCTCCGCCCAGAAGACACTGTTACTGGTCAGCAGGTGGCGGTATTCCGGCTTGATATGCAGGTCGATATCAAAGGCATTGCGCCGCGGCTTAACGGAGATAATCTCGCCGACGGCAAATTTACGGTACAGCACGACCGAGCCTTCCTGCACATCCGGTAAGGTCTCCGCCGTCAGGCTCAGGGTGGTGGTGGGGACGTCGCTGAGGCTATTCTCTTCCGCTTTTTCCATATTGGCATACAGGGGATAGCTGGACTGAATCGCCCCTTTATCACCAGGAATAATGCGGATACCGCCATCGACCCACTCGCTGGCGCTGGCGCCCAGAACTTTAATGCCGTCCAGACCGACTTTGACATCCAGCCGGCTGTTGACGACAAACTTACTGTCGCCGCGGACCAGATCGCGATATTCAGGGTTAATCGCTACCTGGAAGGTGACGCCTTTGGCCGTGAGCTTGCGCTCAAGAACCTGACCTACTTTGACGCCGTGCAGCACCAGCGGTTGCCCGGCATCAATGCCGTAACTTTCCGCCGCCGTCAGGGTGAGGGTGGCAACATCCGGCTCTTCAAGCAGCGCTTTGTCTGCCGGCAGAACCACGAAATGATTGCGGGTTTCCCCTTCGCCGGGTACCAGCTCAAAGGTGTTGCCGGTCAGCAGGGCGCTGAGGCTTGGGTTATCCAGCGAAATCTTAGGTTTTTTCATCTGAATAAGCGTTTTATCCCGCAGCAGGGTGACTACGCTGGGATCGACCGTCATCTCACCGGTGACTTTACTGCCGGGAGCGAGGTTGAGCTTTGTCAGCTGTCCGACTTCCAGCCCCTGATACATCAGTGGCGTAGAACCGGCTTTCAGGCCTTCGCCACCCGGTAGGTCAAGGGTCACCAGCACGCCGCGCTGGCTGTGGGCCAAATCTTCGTATAACCCGTACTCGGCATTTTGCGGCGCGGTTTGGGAACTGGCCGGTGAGTCAAAGGCAATTGCACCATTCACCATCGCCGACAGGCTCTCCAGCTGGACCTTAGCGCCGCTCAGGCCTACATCCGCCTTAATACCGGAGACATTCCAGAAACGGCTGTCTTTTTTCACCAGGTTCGTGAAGCGACGCTCGATCAGGACATCGATGTTGACGCCCTGATTGTTATCGTTGAGCGCAAAATCGTACACCCGGCCCACCGGAATTTTGCGGAAATAGACCAGCGACCCGCTGGTCAGCGAACCGAGGTCAGGTGCCTGCAGATGAATCATCAGCTCGCCGTTGCTGATACGGTATTTCGGCTGGGTATCGAGGGCCACGAAATGATCCTGGGCTTCACCTTTACCCGGCATCATGCCGATATAATTACCGCCAACCAGGGCATCAAGGCCAGAAACGCCGGCCAGAGAGGCTTTTGGCGTCACCAGCCAGAACTGAGTGTCCTGGCGCAGCGCCCCTTTCATGTCACCTTTAACACTGGCGGACACTTCGATTTTGCTTAGGTCTTTGCTTAACGAAATATTTTCAACGGTGCCCACCTCTACCCCTTGATAGCGGATAGGGGTGCGCCCCGGAACAATGCCGTTGGCCGACTGGAAATCAATCGTAATAGTGGTTCCGCGATCGTTATAGCTGGTCCAGATGAGCCAGCTGGCGATCATCAGCGCAATCACCGGCAGCAGCCAGAAAGGCGAGATGCGACGTTTGGTTTTAATTCTGGCTTCAGTCGGTGAAGCCGGCGTTTCCTGACTCATGTGCGTCCCAAAGTAAGCGGCTGTCCAGCCATTCAACAGCAAGGATAGTTAATATTACTGCGGCGCCGAAATATACCGCAGCAGGCCCCATCGTAAAAGCGAGGAGTTGGTCGCGATTAATCAGTGACATGGTTAATGAGATAACAAACAGATCTAGCATTGACCACCGGCCAATCCAGGTAATCAGCCTGAGTAACAGGATTCGGGTGCGCAGACCCTGCTCGCACTTGAATTGTATGCTGACCAGCAGCGTAAACAACACAATAACTTTGGTAAAAGGCACCAGAATACTGGCGATAAACACCACCGCGGCGATCGCCACATTACTGTTTGCCAGCGAGATGATGCCGGACAGAATCGTATCATTCTGCCGCGCGCCGTTCACGTAAATGACCGATATCGGCAGCAGGTTGGCGGGAAGCAAAAAGACCATGGAGGCAATCAGCCCGGCCCAGCTACGCTGCAGACTTTGCGGTCGCCGATGATGTAAAGGCGTATGGCAACGCCGACAACGCCCGCGTGCATCGCGAAAACCGGTGTGGTGGCAGCCGGTGCACACCTGCAGCGCCGGATCGGGACGCAGCGCGGGTCGCTGGGGGTAAAAACGCTCCCAAAGCTCCTCCACATTCATATGGATGAGCGTCAGAATGCTGAGCAAGGTTAGCGAAATAAAAGCCACAAGCCCGACGCCTGGCTGCAGAAACGCATAGTCCTGCACCTTGATGGACGCCACACCAATGCCGACCAGATAAATATCCAGCATCACCCACTCTTTGAGCTTTTCCAGCATCAACAATACCGGACGGAGATTCATGCCCAGCACGTTTCCCAACCACAGGTAGGCGATGGCGACCACCAGAATTGTCGGGGCACCAATGGCGCAAAACAGCACCATGGCGGCGGTGAGCGGATCGCCCTGGCCGGTCATTTGCCAGATGCCCTGTAAAACGTTAGCGTCGATGCGCACGCCGAGCAGATGCAGGCGCAGCAGCGGCTCAGTCCAGGCGAAGGGCATCAGCAGCAGCATGGTGATAGCCATACAGCCCAGACGAGTGAGAGACCAGTCGCGGCCATCGCGGATCTTCGCATTGCAGCGCGGACACCACGCGCTCTGATGGCGCTTAAGCACCGGCAGGCGGAACAGGATATCGCACTGCGGGCAGCGGTGATAATGCGCCTGCGGCAGTGGACTGCTGACCGCATGTACGATCATTTTTTTCGCTGGTGTCAGCGGTTGTGTTTTTAGTGGCATTTATAACGTACAGGGATGAATGTATCTCACTATATTAACCCAGGATTGAATTCATCTTGAGCCTGAACGCATTTAATGCTTATTTTATTAGGCTGTACGTATTTGGCAGTAAGACAACTAAGTGATTACATAATGAACAAAACAGAGTTTTACGCGGATCTTAACCGTGACTTTCAGGCATTAATGGCAGGTGAAACCAGTTTTCTGGCGATGATCTCTAATACCAGCGCGCTGTTGTTTGAGCGCCTGACTGAGGTTAACTGGGCAGGTTTCTATCTGCTCGAAGACGATACGCTGGTGTTGGGCCCATTCCAGGGCAAGCTGGCGTGCGTGCGGATCCCAGTCGGACGTGGGGTTTGCGGTGCTGCTGTCGCACAAAACCGCGTACAGCGCGTGGAAGATGTCCATGCCTTTGACGGACATATTGCCTGTGATGCCGCCAGCAATTCGGAAATCGTTTTTCCTTTGCAGGTGAACAACCAGATTATTGGCGTTCTGGATATCGACAGTACCGCGTATGCCCGCTTCACCGCTGAAGATGAGCAGGGGCTGGCAGAACTCGTCGCGCATCTGGAAAAACTCATTTCTGCGACCGACTACCAAAAAATATTTGCCCGCGTCGCAGGATAATCAACGGATAACGTAGCATTTAGCGATGGCGTCATTATAATGTCGCCTGTTCATGCCTGCGGCTTGTTGGCTACGTCCGTTGTAATCAGGAAATTTCATGGAAAATCAACCTAAGTTGAATAGCAGTAAAGAAGTTATCGCGTTTCTGGCCGAACGTTTCCCTCAGTGCTTCAGCGCTGAAGGCGAAGCTCGCCCCCTGAAAGTCGGTATTTTTCAGGATCTTGTTGAGCGTGTTGGGGGGGAGATGAATCTCAGTAAAACCCAACTTCGTGCCGCTTTACGTCTTTATACTTCGAGCTGGCGTTATCTGTACGGCGTGAAGCCAGGCGCTATCCGCGTTGACCTCGATGGCAACCCGTGTGGTGAACTGGAAGAGCAGCATGTTGCTCATGCCCGTCAGCAGCTCGAAGAAGCAAAAGCTCGCGTCCAGGCGCAGCGCGCAAGCCAGCAGGCTAAAAAGCGCGAAGCCGCCGCTGCTGCAGGTCAGCAGGAGGATGGTGCGCGTCGTGAGCGTAAGCCACGTCCTCAGGTTCGCCGCAAAGAAGGCACCGAACAGCGTAAGCCGCGTCCTGCCGTTGCGAAAGCACCGCGTGAAGAGCCGCGCCTGACTCCAGTCTCAGATCTGACCGCGTTAAGCGTAGGTCAGGCGCTGAAAGTGAAAGCAGGCAACAACGCGATGGACGCCACCGTTCTGGAAATCACCAAAGATGGCGTTCGTGTACAGCTGACTTCTGGTTTGTCAATGATTGTACGCGCAGAACACCTGGTGTTCTGAAACGGAGGCCGGGCCAGGCATGAACAAACTCTTTAAGCTCACCGCGCTTGCGGGCCTGCTAGCAATAGCAGGCCATGCGTTCGCCGTGGACGATATTACCCGAGTCGATCAAATTCCGGTGCTGAAAGAAGAGCCGCAGCACGCGACGGTGAGTGAACGAGTCACTTCCCGCTTTACGCGTTCTCACTACCGGCAGTTTGATCTCGACAACGCCTTCTCGGCAAAAATTTTCGATCGTTATCTGAACCTGCTGGACTACAGCCACAACGTGCTGTTAGCCAGTGATATTGCTCAGTTTTCGGCAAAGAAAAATCAAATCGGCGATGAACTGCGCACCGGAAAGCTGGACGTTTTCTACGACCTGTATAACCTGGGGCAGAAGCGTCGTTTTGAGCGCTACCAGTACGCACTGAAGGTGCTGGAACGTCCGATGGACTTCACCGGCAACGATAACTTTAATCTTGACCGTAGCAAATCGCCCTGGCCGAAAGACGAAGCCGAGCTGAATGCGCTGTGGGACGCCAAGGTGAAGTTTGATCAGCTGAGCCTGAAGCTCACTGGCAAAGATGACAAAGAGATCCGCGAGACCTTAACGCGTCGTTATAAATTTGCGATTCGCCGCCTGGCGCAGTCCAATAGCGAAGATGTGTTCTCGCTGGTGATGACCGCATTTGCTCGCGAAATCGATCCGCACACCAACTATCTGTCACCGCGTAATACTGAGCAGTTCAACACCGAAATGAGCCTGTCGTTAGAGGGGATCGGTGCGGTATTGCAGATGGACGATGACTATACAGTGATCAACTCGCTGGTGGCCGGTGGCCCAGCAGCGAAGAGCAAGTCAATTAGCGTTGGCGATCGTATTGTTGGTGTCGGCCAGTCTGGTAAAGGCATGGTCGATGTCATCGGCTGGCGTCTGGATGATGTGGTTGCCCTGATTAAAGGGCCGAAGGGCAGCAAGGTTCGCCTTGAGGTTCTGCCGGCCGGCAAGGGCGCTAAAACCCGTATCGTGACGTTGACCCGTGAGCGGATCCGCCTTGAAGACCGCGCGGTGAAAATGTCGGTGAAAACCGTCGGTAAAGAAAAAGTCGGCGTGCTGGACATTCCTGGCTTCTACGTTGGCCTGACGGACGATGTTAAAGTTCAGCTGCAAAAGCTGGAGAAGCAGAACGTCAGCAGTGTGGTTATCGACCTGCGCAGCAATGGCGGTGGGGCACTGACCGAAGCGGTTTCGCTTTCTGGTCTGTTCATTCCGTCAGGGCCGGTCGTACAGGTTCGTGATAACAACGGTAAAGTGCGCGAAGACAGCGACACTGATGGCGTGGTTTATTACAAAGGTCCGTTGGTGGTATTGGTTGACCGTTTCAGTGCTTCTGCGTCTGAAATTTTCGCCGCCGCTATGCAGGATTATGGCCGCGGGCTGATTGTTGGCGAGCCGACCTTCGGCAAAGGCACCGTTCAGCAGTATCGCTCTCTGAACCGCATTTACGATCAGATGCTACGTCCCGACTGGCCTGCGCTGGGTTCGGTACAGTACACCATCCAGAAGTTCTACCGCATCAACGGCGGCAGTACTCAGCGTAAAGGTGTGACGCCGGACATCATGATGCCAACCGGCACCGAAGATCGTGAAACCGGCGAGCAGTATGAAGATAACGCGCTGCCGTGGGATAGCGTTAATGCCGCGACCTATGTGAAATCCGGTGATTTGCAGCCTTTCGACCCTGAGTTGCTGAAGCTGCATGATGCACGCATTGCCAAAGATCCGGAATTCCAGTACATCATGAAGGATATTGCCCGCTATAACGCAATGAAAGATAAGCGTTATATCGTCTCTCTGAATTACGCCCAGCGTGAGAAAGAGAACGAAGAAGACGATGCGACCCGCCTGGCGCGGATCAATGACCGTCTGAAGCGTGAAGGCAAGCCGGCGCTGAAGAAACTGGACGATCTGCCAAAAGATTACCAGGAGCCGGATCCGTATCTCGATGAAACGGTCCACATCGCGATCGACCTTGCGCATCTTGAGAAAGCGCAGCCGGCGGTAGAGCCACCGGTAGCGAAATAAGTACCCAACGGGCACAAATCATGTGCCCGTTTTCTTTTCTGCGTCCCACCGGTTATTCCCTCTTCGAATATACAAAATGTCAACAAGTGATGCTGGTGTCAGAACAGTGCGACAAAATGTAAAGTTGTGTTTTTCTCGTGACTTAGCAGGGGTTGATAGTTGAAAATTAGCCTACTACCCATACGATATGGGTAATCGCATAGTGCGTTTTGTTAAATCGAGGTTAAAAGAAAATTATGATGCGAATCGCGCTTTTCCTGATGACCAACCTGGCAGTTATGGTTGTGTTCGGGCTGGTGCTTAGCCTGACGGGAATTCAGTCGAGCAGCATGACCGGATTACTGATCATGGCGCTGCTTTTTGGTTTTGGTGGCTCGATCGTTTCGCTGATGATGTCGAAATGGATGGCGCTGAAATCAGTGGGTGGGGAAGTGATTGAGCAGCCGCGTAACGAAACCGAACGCTGGCTGATGAATACCGTTGCGCAGCAAGCGCAGCAGGCGGGTATCGGTATGCCGCAGGTGGCTATTTACCATGCGCCGGATATCAACGCCTTCGCGACCGGTGCGCGCCGTGATGCGTCGCTGGTGGCCGTAAGTACCGGACTGCTGCAGAACATGAGCCGTGACGAAGCTGAAGCCGTTATTGCTCACGAAATCAGCCACATCGCCAACGGTGACATGGTTACCATGACCCTGATTCAGGGGGTGGTGAACACCTTCGTTATCTTTATCTCGCGCGTTATCGCGCAGATTGCTGCCGGATTCCTTGGCGGCAACCGTGATGACAGCGAAAGCAGTAACGGTAATCCACTGATTTACTTCGCAGTGGCTACGGTGCTGGAACTGGTCTTTGGTATTCTGGCGAGCATTATTACCATGTGGTTCTCGCGTCATCGTGAATTCCACGCCGATGCCGGGTCTGCGAAACTGGTCGGTCGTGAGAAAATGATTGCGGCGCTGCAGCGTCTGAAAACCAGCTACGAGCCGCAGGAAGCCAGCAGCATGATGGCGTTCTGCATTAACGGCAAAGCGAAGTCAATGAGCGAACTGTTTATGACTCACCCGCCGTTGGATAAGCGTATCGAAGCGCTGCGTAGCGGTGAATACCTGAAGTAACGCAGTACTTGCAGATAAAAACGCGGCCTCCGGGCCGCGTTTTTTTATGCCGCACGAACGCCGTCGATCAGGATTCTGGACGAGGCTGAGTAACACGAAGTCCGCTGACGGCGGCAGCCATCACTGCCAGCCCGCCGGCCAGCAGCAATGCGCTGTGGGTACCGCTGTTACCCTGTAAATTAAGGAACAATGCAACCAAAGCGGCGCCGGCACTTTGCCCCAGCAGACGCGCGGTCCCTAGCATGCCGCTGGCACCGCCGCTGCGATGGCGAGGAGCGGAAGAGACAATGGTGTGGTTATTCGGCGACTGGAACAGACCAAAACCGGCACCGCACAGCGCCATGCGCCAGATAATATCCAGGTCGGAAGGGGATGCAGGCAATAGCGCCAGACCAAACAGGCCACCGGCCATCACCAGCAGGCCGACCGCGCCAAGTAATCCCGCATGGACTTTCTCGATCATATAACCTGCCAGCGGCGCCATCACCATCGTCGCTAAAGGCCACGGCGTCAGCAACAGCCCGGTTTCCACTTCGCTGCGCCCCAGCATTGACTGTAGGAAGAAGGGCAGGGAGACCAGCGCCAGCATTTGCGCGCAGAAAGAGCAAATTGAGGTGCAGATCGACAGTGAAAACAGCGGGATCCGCAGCAGGTCTATCGGTAACAGCGGCACCGGCATTTGCAGCTGGCGGCGAACAAAGAAGAAGCCGATCACCAGGACCGCGGCCACTTCAGCCAGCACCAGCTGGCCGGACTGACCTTGCGCAAAACCGCCGAGGGCGGTAATCAGCAGGCCAAAGGTCAGTGCATTCATAATGGCGCTGGGAAGGTCGAAGCGGGTGATTTTGCTCCGTCCGGTGTTGGCGGGCAGAAAGCGCATGGCGAGGATCAGCGAAACAATCCCCAGCGGAATATTAATCAAAAACAGCCATTGCCATGAGGCGACTGAAAGGATCGCGGCAGCAATTGTCGGACCTGCCGCCGATGACACCGCCACCACGAATGAGTTAATCCCCATCCCACGTCCGAGGAAACGCTGGGGGAAGATAAGACGGATCAGCGCCGTGTTCACGCTCATCAATGCTGCGCCGCCAAGACCCTGAGCGACGCGTGCGAGGGTCAGCATCTCCAGACTACGGGAGAGGGCACAGGCTAATGAGGTCAGGGTGAAAAGCGCGAGGCCGATCTTGTAAACCCGGCGGTAGCCAAACATGTCGCCCAGAAAGGAAAGCGGCAGCAGGGCGATGACGATGGCTATCTGGTAAGCATTGACTATCCATATCGATGCCGCTGGGGAGGCATTCAGGTCCGTAGCAATGGTCGGCAGCGCGACGTTGGCTATCGCGCCATCAAGGACCGCCATAGCCAGACCCAGAATGATGGTCAGGATTGCGCCATGGCGCTGCGGCGTCGGCAGGCCATCAGAAATATTTTTATCCATGTCAAATATGTGTCTTTAAGGGGGTATTATTCTATGGATAATAATTTTAGCATTGATTATTCGGTTGTATGTCGCAGATTTGTAACGAATGGGCAGAAGATCGATTGCGGGGGCGGTGATGCGAATTTATAATAAAAACCGGTTCTAATTTTTATAAAACAGTTACGATGAGGTGATAAATGGCAGTTGCAGATTTGGATAAACAGCCAGATTCTGTCTCTTCGGTATTGAAGGTTTTTGGCATTCTGCAGGCGCTTGGTGAAGAGCGTGAAATTGGTATTACCGAACTGTCCCAGCGTGTCATGATGTCAAAAAGCACCGTTTATCGCTTTTTGCAGACCATGAAATCGTTGGGCTATGTGGCTCAGGAAGGCGAATCTGAGAAATACTCTCTGACCCTGAAGCTATTTGAGTTGGGTGCCCGTGCGCTGCAAAACGTCGACCTGATTCGCAGTGCCGACATTCAGATGCGTGAACTTTCACGTCTGACGAAAGAGACTGTCCACCTGGGTGCGCTGGATGAAGACAGCATTGTCTATATCCACAAAATTGACTCAATGTACAACCTGCGTATGTACTCGCGCGTTGGCCGTCGCAACCCACTGTACAGTACCGCCATTGGTAAAGTGCTGCTGGCGTGGCGCGATCGCGCGGAAGTCGAGCAAATTCTGGAAGGCGTTGAGTACAAACGCAGCACTGACCGTACCATTACCAGCACGGAAGAGCTGATTGGGGTACTGGAGCAGGTGCGTCAACAGGGTTATGGCGAAGACAACGAAGAGCAGGAAGAAGGGCTGCGCTGCATCGGCGTACCGGTATTCGACCGCTTTGGCGTGGTGATTGCCGGCCTGAGTATCTCATTCCCGACGCTGCGCTTTTCTGAAGAGCGTCTGCACGAATATGTTGAGATGCTGCACACCGCGGCGCGCAAAATTTCAGAACAGATGGGATACAACGACTACCCATTCTGATGTGAATGGCTGTCGGGTTCACCGGCCACAGCAGAAGACCTGCTTCTGCTGTGGCCGGATTGCGTTAGCCTTTGTCGATCACCGTTTCACTTTTGCGTAAAACAGGGCAATCGGTCAGCCCGATAATTCCGCTGTCGGAGTGCACGTATTGTGCGGTGCTGGTGCCGCGAGCGGTCAGATATTTGCACTGAAGCCCCAGTCCTGCGGCGTTCTCATTACTGCCTATCAAAATCCCATAACCGCTTAATAGAATACCAATCCATACGATGGCCAGTACTACAATGGAACGAATGATTAATCGCATTGTTGCCTCATTGTTTGCATTATCCTTGAGGGTATAGTGACAGCTACACGCTTTGAAACAAGTCTATGATTCCTAAACTTACCTTTCGTATTACAGTTAGTCACGGTTTAAGATGCGCATGTTATCCTGGAAACATCTGATACTGATGCGGAGAGTGGAGTGAAAAAATTACGCTGGGTTTTGCTGATCGTCGTCATAGCCGGTTGCTTATTGCTATGGACTCAGATGCTTAACGTAATGTGCGATCAGGATGTACAATTTTTCAGCGGCATCTGCACCATCAACAAGTTTATCCCCTGGTAAGACATTTTTATTACGACGGATTTTCTTCTGCTCTGCGAGTGGTAGAATAAACGCCTTCTCTTTGAGGTGGTGAAATGAGTGAGTTACTAAATCCTGGGATCTTAAATCTGGCTTCACTGGCGCTTTCTATCGTGCTGGTGCTTGTCGGCTTGTTGTTATGGTTTTTTGTTAATCGCGCAAGTTCGCGCACCAATGAGCAGATTGAACTGCTGCAGGCCTTACTGGATCAGCAAAAGCGGCAAAATGTGCTGCTGCGTCGTCTCTGTGAAGCCAATGAACCTGAGAAGGAAGAGGTTGCCAAAGCATCAGTGGCAGAACAAGACGGGGATGACTTCATCCGTCTGGTCGCTGAACGGTAACACGTTGACAGGTGTGCACCGCCCGGTGTGCACCTGGATTATCCCACCCGGCTATAACTTTTTCTTATCTTTTTTCTTACTCCGATTGCCTGGTTCTTGTGCGTTAATGTGGGCTGGGTCCCAATTCTACCTGTCGATGTCACGGCTTTTTAGTAAATCAAATAAACTAATAACAATATGTTTTAATTACCTGATGGACAATTCTGTCATTAATACTTCATGTTTAAATAGTATTATCCATAATATTCATACTGTGACCGGTGCGTCGGTTTTATATCACCATACAGGCGCCATTTAAGACAATATTCAACTATCGATATACGCCA
The DNA here is from genome assembly GCF_051131745.1 of Klebsiella sp. R390. Lineage (NCBI taxonomy): Bacteria > Pseudomonadati > Pseudomonadota > Gammaproteobacteria > Enterobacterales > Enterobacteriaceae > Klebsiella > Klebsiella sp. R390. The sequence continues at coordinate 4,712,248 of NZ_CP180445.1, forward strand.
GCATGTGCATCATTATGCGCATGCCTTTGCTCATACGCCCGCAGGTCACAGCGCATATGCCGATGTGTCAAACCGACAGAAGTTGTTGAGCAATGGTAAAAAAGTTGCAAGCTTTGCGCGCATTATCAGGGCCTGAGCGGGGTACTGACGAGTGCAGTCCTCAGCAGTTAAGGACGCATAAATGTGCAGGCGATCAAATGATTCCCTTATAATCTGTGCGAAGGATCGAGACACCTTTAAAAATGGCTTGCCATTATTTACGTTGTATGTGATAACACGTTTCGGGTTAAACGAGGTACAGTTCTGTTTATGTGTGGCATTTTCAGTAAAGAAGTCCTGAGTAAACACGTTGTCGTTGAATACTGCTTCTCTGCCGAACCTTATATTAGTGCCTCATGCAGTAGTGTGTCAGAGTTTTATCTATGTAAGCGCCGATGGGCGAAGAAAACAGTCTAAGGAATTTTGCAAATGGCAAAGATTAAAGGTCAGGTTAAGTGGTTCAACGAGTCTAAAGGTTTTGGTTTCATTACTCCGGCTGATGGCAGCAAAGATGTGTTCGTACACTTCTCCGCTATCCAGGGTAATGGCTTCAAAACTCTGGCTGAAGGCCAGAACGTTGAGTTTGAAATTCAGGACGGCCAGAAAGGTCCGGCAGCAGTTAACGTTACTGCTATCTGATTCAAGACCACTCATCTTGTAAGAAAAGCCTCGCCTCTGCGGGGCTTTTTAGTTTTTATTGCAAAACATTTCCATTCCCCCTCCTTTGTCGCGCCTTGTTGCAAAACATCACCGTTATTCGCACTGTTTCGCATTCTGATTTGGTGATTTCCTGTTAAATCAGGTGGTTGCAAAATAAAGCTGGAGCTACGGTGCCAAAGAATAAAAATCAGTCAGCTGCTCATTTCACCCCGGTCCGCTTTGGGTTGTTGTGCGTTGCGATTTTGGGGTGTCTCGGATTTCTGTTGGGCCGCGTGGCCTGGCTGCAAATCATTTCACCAGATAACCTGGTTAAACAGGAAGATATGCGCTCGTTACGGGAAGAACCCATTGACGTGCAACGTGGCACCATCAGCGATCGTGAAAACCGTCCGCTGGCGGTCAGCGTCCCGGTCAGTGCCATCTGGGCTGACCCGCAGACGATGATGGAAAAAGGTGGCGTCGGCTATGGACCGCGCTGGCAGGCGATGGCGGAGGCGTTGCACCTTAACCTGGGTGAACTGGCCAAACGTATCGAAGCGCATCCCCATATGCGCTTTATCTATCTGGCTCGCCAGGTCAATCCGGAGCAGGCCGAATGGATCGATAAACTACATCTGCCGGGGATCAACCTGCGCGATGAATCCCGACGGTTTTATCCGGCAGGGCATGTGGCGGCCAACCTGCTGGGATTCACCAATATTGATAACCAGGGCATTGAAGGGGTTGAAAAGAGTTTCAATAGTCAACTGATGGGGAAAGCCGGGCGACGACTGGTCCGTAAAGACCGTCATGGCCACGTGATTGAAAATATCACCGAGGTGCCGGCGGTGCCCGCGCACACGATTCAGTTAAGTATTGATGAGCGCCTGCAAACGGTGACGGAAGATGCGCTGGATAATGCCGTGAAGTGGAATAAGGCAGAGTCTGGTGCCGCAGTGCTGATTAAAATCGACACCGGGGAAATTCTGTCGATGGCCAGCTATCCTGATTTCAACCCTAACAATCGTGATGACGCCGGGCTGGATGACTTCCGCAATCGGGCCATCAGTGACACATTTGAACCCGGCTCGACGGTTAAACCGCTGGTGGTGATGACGGCGCTCCAGCAGGGGATAGTGCAGCCGGACAGCGTGGTCGATACCCACCCGTTTGTGCTGGATGGTCACCGGATCCGCGATGTGGGTTACTACCCGGAACTGACGTTGACCGGTATCCTGCAAAAATCCAGTGATACCGGGGTCTCACATCTCTCACTGGCGATGCCGGTTCAACATCTTCTCGATACTTATAAAGCGTTTGGGTTTGGCGAACCGACCGGTCTGGGCCTCACCGGCGAAAGTTCGGGTCTGATGCCGCAGCGTCGCTATTGGGGGCAGCTTGACCGGGCGACCTTTGCGTTTGGCTATGGTTTGATGGTGACGCCGCTCCAGCTGGCACACGTCTATGCCACCATCGGCGGTTTTGGCATCGAACGTCCATTGTCGATAACCCGAATCGACCCGCCGGTAATCGGTACCCGGGTGATGCCAGAACCGATCGTGCATGAAGTGGAGCACATGATGGAGAGCGTGGCGCTGCCAGGCGGCGGTGGGACCAAGGCGGCGGTTCGTGATTATCGCATTGCGGTAAAGACCGGGACGGCGAAAAAAATTGGCCCGGATGGTAAATACATCGACAAATATGTGGCCTATACCGCAGGGGTTGCCCCCGCCAGCCATCCGCAGTTCGCGCTGGTTGTGGTGATTAACGATCCCAGCAACGGGGCCTACTATGGTGGGGCAGTTTCCGCACCGGTATTCAGTCAGATCATGGGCGATGTGCTGCGTCTGGAAAATGTCATGCCAGATGGTATGCCGCAGGGGTCTGAGAATCTTATCGTGATGCACAACGGTGATGCCGCGCCACCTGAGTTGTAACAGTGGCCTGAAAGGGCGAATAGCGCTACACTTTCGCCCTTTTAGCGACACCGGAGTTGTTATGTCATACAGTTGCCCGCTTTGCCACGCGCCGCTTGTCCGCCGAGACAACAGTTTTACCTGCCCGCAGCGGCACCAGTTCGATCTGGCGAAAGAGGGGTATGTCAATTTACTGCCGGTGCAGTTCAAACGCTCTCGCGATCCGGGCGATAGCGCCGAGATGATGCAGGCCCGCCGGGCGTTTCTCGACGCAGGCCACTATCAACCCCTGCGCGATGCTATCTGCGAGTTTCTGCGCACCGAGACGCCTGCACATCTGCTGGATATTGGCTGTGGGGAAGGGTACTACACTCACGCCTTTGCCGACATTGTCGGTCACTGCTGGGGCCTGGATGTCTCTAAATCAGCCATTCGTGCGGCGGCGAAACGCTACCCGCAGGTGGCGTTTTGCGTCGCTTCCAGCCAGCGGCTGCCCTTTGAAGATGCCAGCCTTGATGCGGTGGTGCGGATTTATGCTCCCTGTAATGCACAAGAGCTGGCCCGGGCGATCGTTCCAGGCGGATGGGTGATTACCGCTACGCCGGGGCCTCGCCACCTGATGGAGCTGAAAGGACTGATTTATGATGAGGTGCGCCTGCATGAGGAAAATCATGAGGCAATGCCCGGCTTTGTCTTACGTCAGCAGCAACAGCTGGCCTATCCGATGCAGCTGAGCGGGCTGGAAGCCGAAGCGTTACTGCAGATGACGCCGTTTGCGTGGCGGGCAAAGCCTGAAGTCCGTGAAACGCTGCGTGCGCAGGACATTTTTAGCTGCCAGACGGATTTTATGCTCCACTTCTGGCAGCGCGAGGCCTGAGAATTAGCCGGCGAAGTGGCTCCAGAGAATTTCGCTGCCGATACCAATCAAAACGATACCGCCAAGAATTTCCGCCCGTTTGCCGAGCAGCGGGCCGATAAACCGTCCGACCATAATTCCCAGCGTTGACATGATAAGCGTGGCGCAACCGATGGCGAGGGCGGTGGCGATGATGTTCACCTGCAGGAAAGCCAGGCCCACGCCGACGGCCATCGCATCGAGGCTGGTGGCGAAAGCGGTCATCACCAGCAACCAGAATCCGTGACGCAGAGGGGCCTCACAGGCTTCGCTGTCACCTGCGCGGAAACCTTCAATCACCATCCTGCCGCCAAGAAAAATCAGCAGCGCAAAGGCGATCCAGTGATTCCACTCGAGGACGAACTGGCTGGCGAGCATTCCCATGCCCCAACCGACGAGTGGGGTAAGGGTTTCGATCGCGCCGAAAATCAGTCCGGTGCGTAAGGCTTCAGAGAATTTAGGTTTGTGTAAGGTGGCGCCTTTCCCGATTGATGCGGCGAAAGCGTCCATGGACATGCCAAAGGCAAGAAGAATCGTGGCAGATAGGTTCATACATGCGTCCTGACCGGGGAAAATCCATATGACACATCACTACCCCCAGTAAACATACGCGACCCGGTAAGGAGGGATGGCGTATAGCGGTGATGTGTCTATGGTCTCGCCTGATCGAACTTCTTTTCGACCCGTACGTGCCACGTTTTGCAACGAGTATGTTGACACGTACATTTCCTGACAGGCAGGAAATCGGCTACTCCCCAACGACGGGCGCAACCTTAACATATTTTTAGAATATAAAACAATAACAGGATTTATTTATTTTGATAACCAAATGATAACGATTTTCATTTGGATTTACAAGTAAATAATTCGTTAATTAATATCGGTGAAGTGCGCGAATGGAATATAGCCGGTGCTATGTTCCATTCGCTAAAATTGGTTAAAAATTGATGAGATATAGCACGGGGTATATTTATAACTTATTGAGTTGAAACGAGAAGTTTGTATATCTTCTCCAGGTCGTCAATGTTTTTGACACGAATAAGCAAACGCCGCTGTTCTAATTGCATCACCAGCACGCCATCTTCCGATAAATTCATTTCTTTAATGCGGCTATATTCAATCCAGATATTGGCGAAGAAAAAACCACTGGCTTTGAAGATGATTTTCGGTGTGCGGATCCAGAACAGGTACAAGCCCATCAACGCCAGTGCAGATAATAACCATGTGGTGATTAACGCGCCGTGGTTGGTAATATTGTTATAAATCAGAATGGCCACCAGGCCGACGAAGATAATCCCATCGACACGACTGCGGCGGAGCAGGGGGATAGTCAGGAGCTGCGGACCGTTGCGCCGCGGCATAATAAACTGGTCATAAATTGCAAACGCCAGCAGAACAAGAATAAACAGAACCAGCACCAGATCCGTGATTGTCATCCATCCTCCGGTAAAAAAAACCGGGGGCTAAGCCCCCGGCGCACAACAGGATACTTACAGGCCCAGCAGGCCGATAGCATAACCTACGATACCGATGACGAAGAAGCCAACGATGATCCATAGGGCGTTCACTTTCTTACGCAGCAGCCACATACAGGCGAAGGTCAGCAGTAGCGGAACCAGGCCAGGCATCAGCTGGTCAAGAATCGTCTGCACGGTGGTTACGCGGGTCTGACCATCCTGACCGGTGATTGTCGACACCACCAGCGGGATATTCACGTGCGTCCACTTGTTAACCAAGGCCCCCATGACAAACAGGCCGAGAATTGACGCCCCCTCGGTCAGTTTTTGCAGGAAGCCGCCGCCCATGTCTTTAACGATGTCGATACCTTTACGGTAGCCGTATGCTACGCCGTAGTAACGGGTCAGCAGACGTACTGCGTTAAACAGAATGAAGAACAGCAGAGGGCCCAGCAGGCTGCCGCTCATCGCGATACCGGCACCCAGTGCGGCGAATACCGGACGAACGGTACCCCAGAAAATCGGGTCGCCAACGCCGGCCAGCGGCCCCATCAGACCAACTTTGATACCGTTAATTGCACCATCGTCGATCTCTGCGCCGTTAGCACGCTGCTCTTCCATCGCCAGCGTTACACCAAGAACCGGTGCTGCGACGTACGGATGGGTGTTAAAGAATTCCAGGTGACGCTTAATCGCCTGTTTACGGGCATCGTTGTTCTCCGGGTACAGGCGACGAATTGCCGGTACCATAGCGAAGCAGAAGCCCAATGCCTGCATACGTTCAAAGTTCCATGACCCCTGGAACAGGTTAGAACGAATGAACACGCCACGAATATCACTCTGAGTGAGTTTTTTCTCGGTGGTATTTTTAGTCATATCAACCATTTCGCTCACCTGTTAGTCCAGTTCGTTATCGAGATCGTTATTACCAGCAGCCTGCACTGGCGCACCCGCTACGCGGTTGTATTTCGGGCTCAGCTGGATATAGAGGATAGCCATTACCGTACCGATCACACCCAGAGCAACCAGGTTGAAGTTGGTGAACGCGGCGGTAACGAAGCCCAGGTAGAAGAACGGCATCAGGTAGCCCGCACGCATCATGTTGATGACCATTGCGTAACCGACGACGACGATCATACCGCCCGCGATGTTCAGACCACCGGTGACCACTTCAGGAATCGCATTCAGCAGACCCTGTACTTCGCTGGTGCCGACGGAAATTGCCACAATAACCGCAGGAATGGCGATACGCATGGCCTGCAGGAACAGGGACGACACGTGCAGCCAGGAAATCGCCGTCAGGTTGCCATTTTCGGCAGCTTTATCAGCGGCGTGCTGGAATGCCACGGTAATAGTACGAACGATAATGGTCAGTACCTGGCCTGCTGCTGCCAGCGGGATTGCCAGGGCGATACCGGCGCCAATGCTTTGATGGCCGGCGATAACCAGAACGGTGGAAATAATGGATGCCAGTGCCGCATCAGGTGCAACGGCAGCACCGATGTTCATCCAGCCCAGCGCGATCATTTCCAGCGTACCACCGATGATGATACCGGTTTTCATATCGCCGAGAACGGCGCCGATCAGCGTACAAGCGATCAGAGGACGGTGGAACTGAAACTCATCAAGTACCGACTCCATACCCGCAATACACGCGACGATGAACACCAGCACAATCTGAAGAAGGGTAATCTCCATTGTACTTCTCCTGTTGATTAAGTCTTAAGTTGAAAATTGGGGCGTGACCCGCAAGGTTATTTCGCTACCTTGCTAATCAGGTCCATCATTTTCAGTTTCTGGTCGGTGGAAACTTTACGGACTTCCAGTTCGATACCGCGAGCATTCAGCTTTTTAAATGCTTCAATATCTTTTTCATCGACCGAAACGGCGTTGTTCACCTGCGTTTTACCCTGACGGAAAGCCATACCACCGATGTTGACGGTGGTGAGTTTCACGCCGCCTTCAACGATACGTTCTACGTCGGTTGGGTTGGTAAACAGCAGCATGACACGATCGCCTGCGTATTTAGGGTTGTTGTAAACGCGGATCATTTTCTCCACATCAACAACGTGGGCAGTGACGCCCGGAGGAGCAACCTGGGTCAGTAACGTCTTACGAACGTTATCGGCCGCAACTTCATCGCTCACGACAATAATGCGGGTGACGTTGGTTTCTTTGGTCCAGCGAGTCGCGACCTGACCGTGGATCAGTCGGTCATCGATACGTGCCAGTCCGATAACCATATAGTCATCGGGACCCATTGGTTTTAACGGCGCTGCCGCTTTCGGTGCTGCTGCCTGAACCGGTGCCGGAGCGGCTTTTTCCACGGTTTTCGCTTTCAGCGCTTTCACGCCTTCACGACCCGTTTCTACTGCCAGCGCTACCAGTTCGTCGAAAGAGGGATCGTCGTCACGCGCCATCAGCGTTTCGACCAGCATGGGGATGTTGACACCGGCAATGACTTCGTACTGTTCTTTATCAACGACGATGCGGCTGGCAGCGTTAAACGGACTGCCTCCCCATGTATCGACAAGGAACAACACGCCTTTCGTCGTATCAAGCTTTGCCAGCTGTGCGTTGTACTTCTCGATCAGCGTTTCTGCGTTTTCACCAGGAACGAAATCAATCCAGCCAACGTTTTCCTGCTCGCCCAACAACATTTCTGCTGTTTTTAGCAGTTGTTCTGCAGCCCAACCATGTGTGCCTATTACAATAGCAATCGTCACTTGCTACCTCCTTTATTATCGTGAATGCATCATCTGTGTTGATACATCCTGAATCACTCTTGCGAACAAAATCGATTCAGTAAGGGTGTAAGATCGAAAATATTGACTACCGTGATTTATTTTAGATAGTGAAAAAATAATTAATGTGATGAAGATCCGTAAATCACTCATCTGCAATTAATAATTTCGCAGCGCAAAAAATAGCCTTAGCTATTGCAAAGACTGGTAAAGTTTTTTCCAAACTCTCTGCATTTTTTGCTATGTTTAGCTTCCGTTTAATTACTCAGGAGTATAGGGCATAGCCCGCTGTATGGACCCTCATCGACGCCTTTTCACTTTCTGGCACTATTCTGCCGCGACAACCTGCTACGCTTTTTTACCCGCAACCATTATCTCTGTCATGCGTGACATCACGATGACTTCGTCTGTCGTCAACTGGAGCAACTCATGGAACTCTTGATGGATCCCTCTATCTGGGTCGGCTTGCTGACGCTGGTCGTACTGGAGATCGTGCTCGGTATCGACAACCTGGTTTTTATCGCCATTCTGGCGGATAAGCTGCCGCCTAAACAGCGTGATAAAGCGCGTTTGATTGGTCTGTCGTTGGCCCTGTTTATGCGCCTTGGGCTGCTGTCGGTTATTTCGTGGATGGTGACTCTCACAAAACCGCTCTTCAGCGTCGCCGATTTTACCTTTTCCGGACGCGACCTGATCATGCTGGTCGGGGGACTGTTCCTGCTGTTTAAGGCCACCACGGAATTGCATGAGCGGCTGGAGAATCGCCAGCACGATGAAGGCCATGGTAAAGGTTATGCCAGCTTCTGGGTGGTAGTACTGCAAATCGTGGTGCTGGATGCGGTCTTCTCGCTGGATGCGGTCATTACAGCCGTTGGTATGGTGAACCATCTGCCGGTGATGATGGCGGCGGTAGTGATTGCGATGGCGGTGATGCTGTTGGCATCGAAGCCGTTAACCCGCTTCGTTAACCAGCATCCGACGGTCGTCGTGCTGTGCCTGAGCTTCCTGTTGATGATTGGCCTGAGCCTGGTGGCTGAAGGCTTTGGCTTCCATATTCCGAAAGGCTACCTGTACGCCGCGATTGGCTTCTCGATTATTATTGAGTTCTTCAACCAGATTGCGCGCCGTAACTTTATTCGCCACCAATCAACGCTGCCGTTGCGTGCCCGTACGGCGGATGCGATTTTGCGTCTGATGGGGGGACGTAAACAACATGCCGTGAGTCATGATGGTGATAGCCCGGCGCCGGTTCCGGTGCCTGAAGGGGGATTTGCCGAAGAAGAACGCTATATGATCAACGGTGTTCTGACTCTGGCTCAGCGTTCGTTGCGCAGCATCATGACCCCACGTGGTGAAATTAGCTGGGTGGATGTGGAACAAAGCGAAGAAGAAATTCGCCTCAAGTTACTCTCCTCGCCACACAGTCTGTTCCCGGTTTGCCACGGTGAACTGGATGAAATCATTGGTATCGTCCGGGCGAAAGAGATGCTGGTTGCGCTGGAAGCGGGCGAGGACGTCGCGGCGCTGGCCTCAGCGTCACCGGCGATTGTGGTGCCGGAAACGCTGGATCCGATCAACCTGCTGGGTGTTCTGCGTCGGGCTCGTGGGAGCTTTGTTATCGTGACCAATGAATTTGGCGTGGTACAAGGTCTGGTGACGCCTCTGGATGTCCTGGAGGCGATTGCCGGTGAATTCCCGGATGCGGATGAAACCCCGGAAATCATCACCGATGGCGACGGCTGGTTGATCAAAGGTTCTACGGACCTGCATGCGCTGCAGCAGGCGGTCGGACTGGACGACCTGGTCAATGAAGAGGACGATATTGCGACGGTAGCCGGACTGGTTATTGCCGTGAACGGCCATATACCACGCGTTGGCGATGTGGTGGAACGGGAGCCGCTGCAGTTTACTATCGTTGAAGCAAACAACTATCGTGTCGATCTGGTACGGGTGATTAAAACCCGGCACGAGAACCACGAAGACGAGTAATCTGCGCTCCGTTGTCATGCTGACCGGCCAGTCTCCTCAGGGGGCTGGCCGGTTTTTTTTATCAGCCCTCACCACGCTCTGACAGCCATTGCGGAAACGCCGCTATTGGCATCGGTCTGGCGTAGTGGAACCCCTGTAAGACATCAACCCCGTGTTGTTGCAGATACAGCGACTGGGCTTCGGTTTCAACGCCCTCAGCCACCGTCAGGATATTCAGGCGGTGCGCCAGAGCAATGATCATGTCGGTCACCGTCGTATTCACGCTATCCACGCCGATGGCGCTGGTGAAGGACTTATCAATTTTCAATACATCCGGCCGTAGTTTTTCCAGCCATGACAGTGAGCTATTTCCGGTACCGAAATCGTCAATCGCCAGCATTACCCCTTTAAAATGCAGAAGCTCCGCCATATGGTGGTCCCCCTCCTGCAGCACATCACGTTCGGTCAGCTCCACCACTAGCTGTTGCACCGGATGAGCGCTGAACCACAGATGATGCAAATCGCGCATGAGTTCCCCGTTGGCAAAATGGCGGGCGGCGACATTAATCGAAAGATGAAAATTCTTATCTTCCGGGAACAGCGAGAGCTGGCGCGCAGTTTCCTTCAGGACATAGCGGGTGAGAGGCACAATTAAGTTGGCCCCCTCCGCGAGAGGAATGAACACATCGGGTGAGATATTTCCCCGCCGCGGGTTATTCCAGCGCAGCAAAATTTCGACGCCGATGCATTTTTGCGACCGCAGATCTTTTAGCGGCTGACACCACAGCGTAAATTCGCGCGCGGTGATCCCAAGGCTGATCTCCCTGGCAAAACTCATTCTCCCCGCCGTAATCAGCCACATCATGCCGCCCAGCATCACGCTGAGGATCAGCGCCAGCGGCAGCCCTCCGGGCAGCTCCGCAAGGGCGATAGCCGTGGCGCCGGGGCCACTGACGTTAATGGCGAACGGAAACTGGGTGGACTGCTGGTGGTAAATCACTTTCTCGCCAGACGGCACTTGCTGCTCGGTAATGCCGATGCCGTGAATAAAATTCTGTGCGCCGACGCTCAACCCGATACCGGTAATCAGAGGTGATTTTGCAGCGAGAATTAACTCTCCAGGCAGTTCGATGTTGATGACGATTATCACACCATCGGCGCTGTTGAACCGGGAGGGATACCATTGCACTAATACTGGCGAGCCGAGCAGCAGCGAGTGGTCTGTTGAAAGCATCAGCAATGGTTGGGGAGAAGGGAGCGCTGACTGTAGCTGATGAATGGCAACGTTACGATCGCCAAAGATACTGGAGCAGTACAGCGTCTGCGACTTTACCAGGGCGATGGAGCGCACGGTTTGCAGTGACGCCGCCAGTTTGCGCAGCGGCAGGCGGACATCCTGGCACGGTTTTCCCACCATCTGCAGCAGGGCATGATGTTGCTCTGATAACGGAAGCAGCATTTTATCCATGGCAGCCACCATCTGATGGGTGGTGGTCTGGATACGTTGCTGATTTAAACTGCGCTGTGAAATAAATCGGATAACCAGTGTCGTCGTTAACGTCAACAACGCCACAATCAAACAAATGACAACGCGTTTACGGCGGTAAGTCGAAATGACTTTCTGAGCATTGTGCATGCGCGACACCCTGTCGGCTCTGAATGCGGACGAGAATAACAACCGCGAGTGAGCAAGTGTAGTGGGTGTAAATAAATAACATAAAAAATGCGCCCGGTGGGCGCATTTGGATAAAAAATAGTTTAGTCACACTGAACTTTGATGGCCAGGCCGCCGCGAGAGGTCTCGCGATACTTGGCGTTCATGTCTTTACCGGTTTCGTACATGGTCTCAATGACTTTATCGAGGGAGACGCGTGGTTCGCTGGTGCGGCGCATCGCCATACGTGCGGCGTTTATCGCCTTCACTGAAGCAATGGCGTTACGTTCGATACACGGAACCTGTACCTGTCCGGCTACCGGGTCGCAGGTGAGCCCAAGGTTATGCTCCATACCGATTTCTGCCGCGACGCAAACCTGCTCCGGGCTGGCGCCAAGCAGTTCAGCCAGGCCCGCTGCCGCCATCGAGCAAGCGACACCGACTTCACCCTGACAGCCCACTTCAGCACCGGAAATGGAGGCGTTCATTTTGTATAACGTACCCACGGCGCCAGAGGACATAAAGTAACGAATATAAATATCCGGGCTGACCGACTCGATAAAGTGGTCATAGTAGGCCAGTACGGCAGGGACGATGCCGCATGCGCCGTTGGTTGGCGCGGTGACCACGCGTCCGCCGGCGGCGTTCTCTTCGTTGACCGCCAGGGCGAACATATTCACCCAGTCAACGACGTTCATCGGGTCATTGGACAGTTTATCGCTGGCTACCAGCAGGCGACGCAGCGCCGATGCACGACGCGGTACGCGCAAAGGACCAGGCAAGACGCCCTCGGTGTTCATGCCGCGATCGATACAAGCACGCATGGTCTGCCAGACGTGAGCAAAATAGTCTTCAATCTCTTTCTTGCTGTGCAGCGCCAGTTCGTTCTGCATCACCATGCCGGAGAGTGACATCCCGGTTTCTTTACAGTAAGCCAGCATCTCTTGCGCCGACTTGAAGGGATAAGGCACGCTTAACTCATCCACGCTGTCTTTGCCGAAATGTTCTTCATCGACGATAAAACCACCGCCGATAGAGTAATAGGTTTTGCAGTAGATCTCTTTCTCACCGGCCCAGGCATGAATGGTCATGCCGTTTTCGTGCAGCGGCAGGTTGTCGCTACGAAAACGCATGCCGTCATCGTGTGGGAAATCAACTTCGTGCTGACCTTGTGCCAGCAGCAAACGTCCGCGGGTTTCGACATCGCGGATAAATCCAGGTATGGCATCAATATCAACCGTATCGGGCTGATTACCCGCCAGTCCCATAATAATGGCGATATCCGTATGGTGGCCTTTGCCGGTTAATGAAAGCGAGCCGTAGACGTCAACCGCCACCCGGGTCACTTCATTAAGCAATCCTTTTTCGACCAGGTCATCGACGAACTGTTTACCGGCCTTCATCGGCCCTACAGTATGGGAAGATGAGGGACCGATCCCCACCTTGAACATGTCGAATATACTAATCACGATAACACTCCTGACAGGGTTACCGCAGTGGCGGTAACGATGTGAAAACTGCGCATAGTGTAAGAGGGAACCGCACCATCAGCTTAACTATTCACATGAATTAAATTAATGGATAACGGCGAAATTACTAATGATGAGAGCGCAATCTCATTTTAAGTATACACCCTAACTCAGAGGGAGGATTGCGCAGGGAAACGTATCGTCAGCGCGGCTGTCGCGGGCCAGGTGGCCATCGCGTCAGCCGTGAACAGGAAGGCTAAGGTTTTATGCCGATTTGCAGGGCCAGTTCGCGAATAATACCGGCGGTCATGCCCCAGACAAAATAGTGCTGATACCACGACAGCCAGACACGATGCGAATTCCCGCGGCGGTGGATATCCAGCGGGTGATAGCGGCCTAAGCTTAATGCTTCAGCAAGCGGCATTTCGAACACCGCCGACACTTCATCCTGGCTGGCATGATAATGCAGGTCAGGCGGAATAATGCCGACTACCGGCGTAACCTGAAAACCGGTGACGCTATCCACCGGCGGCAGAACGCCGATAATCTCCACCCGATCGGGAGGAATAGCGACCTCTTCCTGCGCCTCCCGCAGCGCGGCGGCAATCAGGGTGGCATCGGTGTTATCGACGGCTCCGCCGGGGAAGGCAACCTGGCCCGGGTGCTTGCGCAAGCGCGGCGATCGCTGCGTCAACAGCAGGCCGGGCTGCGGTCGACGAACGATGGGCACCAGCACCGCCGCCTGGCGCTGATTCAGCGCGCTGCGCGAGGGTTGCGGGCGCAGTAATTGAAAGCGAGAAAGAAAGTCGTCCAGCGCAAGGGCGTCATCCGCCATGGTCTAGCTCTCCAGTTGTTGCAAGATGCGATTAACTTTATCAAAGGTTTCCTGATACTCAGCGGCCTCTTCACTGTCGGCCACAATACCACCGCCGGCAGAACAGTATAGCGCGCCCTGGTACGCCGTCAGCGTGCGGATGGTAATGCTGGTGTCCATATTGCCACACAGGCTGAGATAGCCGATACTGCCGCACCACGCGTTACGTCGCTGGGGTTCCAGTTCGTCAATGATCTGCATCGCCCGCACCTTAGGCGCGCCGGTAATGGAGCCGCCGGGGAACGCCGCACGCAACAGATCGCTGGCGTGAAGATGGGCCGGCAGCCTGGCGGTAATGGTGCTCACCAGATGATGCACCGCCGGGAAGGGTTCCACGACGAACAGTTCCGGAACCCGGACGCTACCGGGCTCGGCAACCCGGCCAATATCATTACGCATCAGGTCGACGATCATCAGGTTCTCAGCCCGATCTTTTGGCGACCGGGCCAGTTTTTGCGCCTGCAGAGCATCCTGTTGCGGATCGGCCAGGCGTGGCAGCGTGCCTTTGATCGGGCGAGTCTGGATCTCACCTTGATGCAGCTGGATGAAACGTTCCGGAGACAGGCTTAGCACGGCGCCGTCCTCGAGACGAATAAAGGCGCTGAACGGCGCGCGATTGGCTCGATTTAATTGGCAAAACGCCTGCCACTCATCACCGCGGTAGCTGGCCTGAAAACGTTGTGCCAGGTTGACCTGGTAACAGTCACCGCTGTGTAGCCAGGCCTGAACCTGGCGGAATTTCTCGCCATACTGCTCGCGGTTCATGTTTGAACGCCAGGCAGATGTCAGGGCGAACGGCTCGGTAGGCGCGGCAGCTTGCGCCTGGAGCCATTGCAGACGGGCATGCGGATCGCCGTAGCTAAGCAGCGAGACCTCCTGGCGCTGATGATCGACAATCAGCGCCCAGTCGTAGATCCCCACGGCCATATCAGGCAGGGCAATATCCGCCACGGCGTGTGAGGGCAGAGATTCAAAGCGCCGGCCGAGGTCATAACCAAACAGTCCCAGCGCGCCGCCGAGGAACGGCAAATGGGGATGCGCCGCAGGCGTTAATCCACGTTGAGCCAGTTGCGTTTGCAACAGCGTCAGCGGATCTTGCGTCGACTGACTCCGTGTCCGGCCGTTATCTACTACGGTTGTCCCGCCGCGCGTCAGCAGCGTGGCGCACGGATCGGCCACGATGATGTCAAAACGGTTATGGGGATGGTCGGCAAAGCCGGAATGCAGCAGCATGGCCCATGGGGCGGTGCTTAACGGCGTAAAGTAGCGCTCGGCAGCATCCGGGTGCCAGGGCAGAGTAATAATAGCGGGGGACAACATCTTCCTCGATCCTAAGCGTTGCCGTCCTCTGGAATCTCAGATGGGCGGCATGAAATAATGACGCCACACAATGTAGCAGGAGTGAGTTATGTTTGCAGGTTTACCTTCGCTGAGCCACGAGCAGCAGCAAAAAGCGGTAGAGCGTATCCAGGAACTGATGTCCCAGGGGATGAGCAGCGGTGAGGCGATTTCGCTGGTCGCGAATGAACTGCGCGCCAGCCATACCGGTGACCGGATCGTGGCGCGCTTTGAAGATGAAGACGAAGACGAATAATTACAGTGCGGCGATAATTTTAATTTCGACTTTGTATTCCGGCTTCATTAAGGCGGCCTGGACGGTGCAGCGCACCGGCGCATGACCGGCCACAACCCACGCGTCCCACGCCTGGTTCATCGCCGCGAAATCGCTTTTATCCGCAAGGAAGATGGTGGCATCAAGAATACGCGACTTGTTGCTGCCCTGTTTTTCCAGCACGGCGTCAATTTGTGCCAGGGTGTTCGCGGTTTGCTCAAACGCATCCGCTTCGAGGTTTGCCGGCACGCCGGTGTAGTAAATGGTCTGGTTGTGAATTACTACATCAGACCAGCGGGCTTCAGCATCGATACGCGTAATTGTCATTATCATTTCCTTGGTTTCATTCCATCAGACTGCGGGCAAGACTGCCATAATGTGCCGCTTGCGTCACTACCCGGACTGGTGAAAAGGTATGCTGCCTGACATAATCACTGTCCAAATCACCAGGGGGTATTGTGATCGACGATTTTGCAGCAGACGGCCAGTTGGCCAAAGCGATTCCCGGATTCAAACCACGCGAACCGCAGCGCCAGATGGCGATCGCGGTGGCTGAGGCCATCCAGCAGGCGCAGCCGCTGGTGGTGGAAGCGGGGACCGGTACCGGCAAGACGTACGCCTATCTGGCGCCTGCGCTGCGGGCCAATAAGAAGGTGATTATCTCCACCGGTTCGAAAGCGCTGCAGGATCAACTGTACAGTCGTGACCTGCCGACGGTAGCAAAAGCACTGAAGTTCACCGGCAAACTGGCATTGCTTAAAGGGCGCTCGAACTACCTGTGTCTTGAACGCCTGGAGCAGCAGACCCTGGCCGGCGGCGATCTCCCGGTGCAAACCCTGAGCGATGTTATTTTGCTGCGTTCGTGGTCAAACCAAACCCTTGATGGCGATATCAGCACCTGCGTCAGCGTTGCCGAAGATTCTCAGGCCTGGCCGCTGGTCACCAGCACCAACGATAACTGTCTCGGCAGTGACTGCCCGGTGTATCAGGACTGCTTTGTCGTCAAAGCGCGTAAAAAAGCGATGGATGCCGATGTGGTGGTGGTGAACCATCACCTGTTCCTCGCCGATATGGTGGTGAAAGAGAGTGGCTTCGCCGAGCTTATCCCTGAGGCGGAAGTGATGATCTTCGATGAAGCCCATCAGCTTCCCGACATCGCCAGCCAGTATTTTGGCCAGTCGCTCTCCAGCCGTCAGCTGGTGGATCTGGCAAAAGACATCACCATTGCCTATCGCACCGAGCTGAAAGATACCCAGCAGCTGCAAAAATGCGCCGATCGCCTGGCCCAGAGCGCGCAGGATTTTCGTCTGCAACTGGGGGATCCCGGCTACCGGGGCAATCTGCGCGATCTGCTGGCGGACAGTCATATCCAGCGCGCGCTGTTGCTGCTCGATGACGCGCTTGAGCTCTGTTACGACGTGGCGAAACTGTCGCTTGGCCGCTCGGCGCTGCTGGATGCGGCTTTTGAACGCGCCACGGTTTATCGTGCCAGGCTGAAACGCCTGAAAGAGATTAACCAGCCGGGCTTTAGCTACTGGTACGAATGTACTTCCCGTCATTTTACTCTGGCGCTCACCCCGCTGACCGTGGCGGAAAAATTCAAAGAGGTCATGGCGCAAAAATCAGGCAGCTGGATTTTTACCTCGGCCACCCTGTCGGTGAATGACGATCTGCACCACTTCACCGCGCGCCTCGGCATTGAAGAGGCGCAATCGCTGCTGTTGCCGAGTCCTTTTGATTATGCCCATCAGACGTTGCTCTGTGTACCGCGTAATCTCCCGCTACCCAATCAACCTGGCGCGGCACGTCATCTGGCGGCGATGCTTAAACCGCTGATTGAAGCGAACGACGGGCGCTGCTTTATGCTGTGCACGTCACACGCGATGATGCGTGACCTGGCCGAACAGTTTCGCGCCACCATGACGTTGCCGGTTCTGCTGCAGGGCGAAACCAGCAAAGGCCAGCTGTTGCAACAGTTCGTCAGTGCCGGCAACGCGTTGCTGGTGGCGACCAGCAGCTTCTGGGAAGGGGTGGACGTGCGCGGCGATGCGTTGTCGCTGGTGATCATTGATAAACTGCCGTTTACCTCGCCGGACGATCCGTTGCTGAAAGCACGGATGGAAGATTGCCGTCTGCGCGGCGGCGATCCCTTCGAGGAAGTACAGCTACCCGATGCGGTTATTACCCTTAAGCAGGGAGTAGGGCGCTTGATTCGTGATATCGACGACCGCGGCGTACTGGTGATTTGCGATAACCGTCTGGTGATGCGTCCCTACGGCGCGGTGTTCCTGGCCAGCCTCCCGCCAGCGCCGCGAACCCGCGATATCCGCCGGGCCGTGCGTTTTCTCGCCGTACCGCCAGCGAGGTAATCTGGCGCAAAATGTGGTAAGCTGCGCGCCATTTTGTCAATCTGCTATAGCGAGAGCGCGACAACCCATGCGAATTTTGGCTATCGATACCGCCACGGAGGCCTGCTCCGCGGCGCTGTGGAATGATGGCACTCTTTGTGCTCATTTCGAAATTTGTCCCCGTGAACACACTCAACGTATTCTGCCGCTGGTGCAGGATGTCCTGACGGAAAGCAAACTGTCGCTGACTGACCTCGACGCGCTGGCCTTTGGCCGCGGTCCAGGCAGCTTTACCGGTGTGCGTATTGGGATCGGTATCGCACAAGGACTGGCGCTGGGGGCCGAACTGCCGATGATTGGCGTATCGACGCTGGCGACCATGGCGCAGGGCGCATGGCGTAAAACCGGGGCGACCCGTGTACTGGCAGCCATTGATGCGCGAATGGGCGAAGTCTACTGGGCCGAATACCAGCGTGATGAGCAGGGCGTCTGGCACGGTGAAGAAAGTGAAGCAGTGCTGAAACCCGAAGCCGTCAGCGAACGTCTGCAGCAGCTGGAAGGCGACTGGGCGACCGTAGGGACCGGCTGGCAAGCATGGCCCGATCTGGCTAAGGACTCAGCGCTGACGTTAACCGATGGTGAGATTACGCTGCCGACAGCAGAAGACATGCTGCCGCTGGCCTGCGTGCTGCTTGCCAGTGGCAAAACCGTTGCCGTAGAGAAAGCCGAACCGGTTTATTTGCGTAACGAAGTGGCGTGGAAGAAACTTCCTGGCCGAGGATGAATCTCAGTAATCATAAGACTGAGAGAAGGAGTCGCATCATGGCGGGTCAAAACAAAGCAGTACGTTGGTTATTAGCGGGCGCGGTTGTCGCTGCGTTAAGTGGGTGCGTTTCCGTGCCGGATGCCATTAAAGGCACCAGCCCGACGCCACAGCAAGATTTAGTCCGGGTGATGGCTGCGCCTCAGCTGTACGTTGGTCAGGAAGCCCGTTTCGGCGGCAAAGTTGTCAATATTCAGAACCAGCAGGGCAAAACCCGGCTGGAAATTGCGACGGTCCCGCTGGACAGCGGCGCCCGGCCTGAGCTGAATGAGCCTTCGCGCGGGCGTATATACGCCGATGTGAACGGCTTCCTCGACCCGGTAGATTTCCGCGGCCAACTGGTCACCGTCGTTGGCCCGATTACCGGGGTGGTGGACGGCAAAGTCGGCAGCACACCGTATAAATTTATGCTGATGAATGCGACCGGCTACAAGCGCTGGAACGTCGTGCAGCAGGTGGTGATGCCGCCGCAGCCGATTGACCCGTGGATGATCGGTCCGCGCCCCTGGGCTTACGGTTATGGCGGCTGGGGCTGGTACAACCCAGGCCCTGCAGAAGTCAGAAATGTCGTAACTGAATGATTTTGCAGTTTTTGTAAGCCAGATGAAACAGCGGCTTGTCCGCTGTTTCGCTATTTCTGGCCTGATAAGAAAAATAAATAGTGACGCGCTTCGCAACCTGTAAAACGCCTAATTAATAAACTGGTACGCTGAGTTAATATAATGTTAACAGAATGTTTGTTGATCAGGGGCTGTGATGACGACGAATAACTATTTCAGAGGTGATGCAGTGAAAAAGGTTTGGCTAAACCGTTATCCCGCCGATGTTCCGGCGGAGATAAATCCTGACCGCTACCAATCCCTGGTTGAATTATTTGAACACGGCACCGCGCGCTACGCCGACCAACCGGCGTTTATCAATATGGGCGAGGTGATGACCTACCGTAAGCTGGAAGAGCGCAGTCGTGCTTTCGCCGCTTACCTTCAGCAGGGGCTGGGGCTGCAAAAGGGCGACCGCGTCGCGCTGATGATGCCAAACCTGCTGCAATACCCGATTGCGCTGTTCGGTATTCTACGTGCCGGGATGATCGTGGTGAACGTCAACCCGCTGTATACCCCGCGCGAGCTTGAGCATCAGCTGAATGACAGCGGGGCGGCGGCGATTGTGATCGTCTCCAACTTTGCCCACACCCTGGAAAAAGTGGTTGATAAAACCCAGGTGAAGCATGTGATCCTGACCCGGATGGGCGATCAGCTCTCGACGGCGAAAGGCACGCTGGTCAATTTCGTGGTCAAGTACATCAAACGGCTGGTGCCGAAGTATCACCTGCCTGATGCCATTTCATTTCGCAGTGCGCTACATAACGGCTACCGGATGCAGTATATCAAGCCGGAGATTGTCTCTGAGGATCTGGCCTTCCTGCAGTACACCGGCGGCACCACCGGCGTGGCCAAAGGGGCGATGCTGACCCACCGCAACATGCTGGCCAACCTTGAACAGGTCAATGCGACCTACGGCCCGCTGCTGCACCGTGGCAAAGAGTTTGTCGTCACCGCGCTTCCGCTGTACCACATCTTTGCGCTGACCATGAACTGCCTGCTGTTCATTGAACTTGGCGGGCAGAACCTGCTGATTACCAACCCACGCGACATTCCGGGTCTGGTGAAGGAGTTGGCAAAGTACCCGTTCACCGCAATGACCGGGGTGAATACGCTGTTCAATGCTTTGCTGAACAACAAAGAGTTTCAGCAGCTTGATTTCTCCTCGCTGCACCTTTCTGCCGGCGGCGGAATGCCGGTGCAGCAGGTGGTTGCCGAACGCTGGGTCAAACTCACCGGGCAGTATCTGCTGGAAGGCTACGGCCTGACCGAGTGCGCGCCGCTGGTTAGCGTGAACCCGCATGACATTGACTATCACAGCGGGAGCATCGGCTTGCCGGTACCGTCGACCGAAGTAAAACTGGTGGATGATGACGACAACGAAGTGCCTCTGGGTTCGCCTGGCGAACTGTGTGTGAAAGGGCCGCAGGTGATGCTGGGCTACTGGCAGCGTCCGGATGCCACCGACGAGATCATCAAAGACGGTTGGCTACATACCGGCGATATCGCGGTGATGGATGATGAGGGCTTTATGCGCATTGTCGATCGTAAAAAAGATATGATTCTGGTCTCCGGCTTCAACGTTTACCCGAACGAAATTGAAGAGGTGGTGATGCAGCACTCCGGGGTTCAGGAAGTGGCAGCCGTCGGCGTACCGTCAGGAAGCAGCGGCGAAGCGGTGAAGATTTTCGTGGTCAAAAAAGAAGCCACGTTGACCGAAGAGGCGCTGGTGACGTTTTGTCGCCGCCATCTGACGGGCTATAAAGTTCCGAAACTGGTTGAATTTCGTGATGAGCTGCCAAAATCCAATGTTGGAAAAATTTTACGGCGAGAACTGCGTGACGAAGCGCGCGCTAAAGTAGACAATAAAGCCTAAGGTATACAAGAGTCGCCAGACGCCGGCCTAGCCGGCGTTTTTTATGGGCGCAAGTTAAGAGAGCATGATGTGAACTATCAGATGATCACCACCGACGATGAGCTGCGCGCCATCTGTGAAGCGGCAGGCGTGGCCCCGGCGATTGCGCTGGATACCGAGTTTGTCCGTACCCGCACCTACTACCCGCAACTGGGCCTGCTCCAGCTGTTCGACGGCGAACAGGTTTCACTGATCGACCCGTTGACCATCACCGACTGGGCGCCGATGCGCGAGTTATTGCTGAATCAGCAGGTCACCAAATTCCTGCATGCGGGTAGTGAAGATCTGGAAGTGTTCCTTAACACCTTTAATCTGCTGCCGCAGCCGTTGATTGACACCCAGATTCTGGCGGCCTTTTGCGGTCGCCCGATGTCCTGGGGATTTGCCTCAATGGTTGAGGAGTATTCGGGCGTGGCGCTGGACAAGAGCGAATCGCGGACCGACTGGCTGGCGCGTCCGCTGACTTCGCGCCAGTGCGATTATGCCGCCGCGGATGTCTGGTATCTGCTGCCTATCGCCAGCAAGCTGATGGCGGAAACCGAAGCCGCTGGCTGGCTGGACGCCGCGCTGGACGAATGCCGTCTGATGCAGCAGCGCCGCCAGGAAGTACAGGATCCGGCCCAGGCGTGGCGTGATATCGGCAACGCCTGGCAGTTACGTACTCGTCAGCTTGGCTGTCTGCAACTGCTGGCAGAGTGGCGTTTACGTAAGGCGCGCGATCGCGATATGGCGGTAAATTTTGTCGTTCGCGAAGAGCATCTGTGGAACGTCGCCCGCTATATGCCGGGAAGCCTCGGCGAGCTGGACAGCCTCGGGCTTTCCGGCAGTGAAATTCGCTTCCATGGCAAGACGCTGATTAGCCTGGTGGCCAAAGCCCAGGAACTGCCCGAATCGGCGCTGCCGGAGCCGCTGCAAAACCTGATTGATATGCCGGGTTACCGTAAAGTCTTTAAAGAGATTAAAGCGCTGGTGCAGGAAGTGAGTACTGAAACGGGGCTGAGTGCGGAGCTGCTGGCATCCAGGCGGCAGATTAACCAGTTACTGAACTGGCACTGGCAGCTGAAGAATGGGGCGACCATGCCTGAACTAATTTCCGGCTGGCGTAGCGATCTGATGGCCGATCGTCTGAAAGCGTTGTTGAGCGAATACCCGCGCTAAACTCCAGATTAGCCACAGCAAATAGCCCGGATGCGTTATCCGGGCTTATTTTCTAACCGCCCCGATAGCGCAAGGCTACCGGGTGATTCCAGCGTCAGGGTTTCGACTCTTCCGGTTCTGGCAAAGTCACGTTCAGCTCCAGAATCGAAATATCACCATCCCGTTGTTCCAGCTGGACGCTGACCATTTCCGGGTCAATCTGCACGTACTTACAGATGACTTCCAGAATATCTTTGCGCAACTGTGGCAGGTAGTGTGGTTCAGCATCGCCGCGACGACGTTCGGCGACGATGATTTGCAGGCGCTCTTTCGCAATATTGGCCGTGTTCTTTTTCCGCGAGAGAAAAAAGTCGAGTAATGCCATAATTTATCCTCCGAACAGGCGTTTGAGGAAACCTTTCTTCTCTTCTTCAATGAAGCGGAAAGGACGTTCTTCTCCGAGCAGACGTTCAACCGTATCGGCATAGGCCTTGCCTGCGTCTGATGCATCATCCAGAATCACCGGCTCACCCTGGTTTGAGGCGCGCAGCACGGACTGATCTTCCGGAATCACGCCTACCAGATTGATACGCAGAATTTCCAGAACGTCTTCCATGCTCAGCATGTCGCCTTTATTGACGCGGCCTGGGTTGTAGCGCGTCAGCAGCAGGTGTTCTTTGATCGGCTCTTCGCCATTTTCCGCACGGCGGGATTTAGACGCGAGAATGCCGAGAATACGGTCGGAGTCACGAACGGAGGAGACTTCCGGGTTAGTGGTGATGATGGCTTCGTCGGCAAAATAGAGCGCCATCAGCGCACCGGTTTCGATGCCTGCTGGTGAGTCGCAGACCACGAAATCGAAATTCATCTTTTTCAGTTCTTCGAGAACTTTATCTACGCCTTCCCGGGTCAACGCATCTTTATCACGCGTCTGGGATGCAGGGAGGATGTAGAGATTCTCGGTGCGTTTATCTTTGATTAACGCCTGGTTCAGTGTCGCATCGCCCTGAATCACGTTGACGAAGTCATAAACCACCCGACGCTCGCAGCCCATGATCAGGTCGAGATTACGCAGGCCGATATCGAAGTCGATAACGACGGTCTTCTTTCCCTTCTGAGCCAAACCAGTAGCGATGGCCGCGCTGGAGGTGGTCTTGCCAACGCCCCCTTTACCCGAAGTCACAACAATAATGCGTGCCATAGAAATTCCTTGTTAAAAAGGGACTAACTCAATGGTTGAATAGTCAAAGCGCTGTCACCCAAACGCAGGCGCGCCGCTTTGCCATAAAATTCGGCCGGGATGTTATCGCTCAGCCAGTATTCCCCCGCGATGGACACCAGTTCCGCCGTGAGATTTGAACAAAATATTTGTGCTTCTCTATCGCCACTCGCGCCCGCAAGCGCACGTCCGCGCATCATGCCATATACATGGATATTACCGTCGGCAATAAGTTCCGCACCGGCACTCACATGGTTTGTAACAATCAGATCACAGTTTGGTGCATAAATGCGCTGACCGGAACGTACCGGCAGATCAATTAAACGCGTTTTTGTGATCGGAGTAACAACTGGCGGTGGCGCAACCGGCTCTGGTGGCGCCTGACGGGGCATTTTCTCTTTCCCTTCCGTCAGTAAGGGAATGCCGGTGCGGTCGATTTCCGTTTTCAGCCGGGGGATTTTGCATCCACTCACGCCCATAATCCGTAAACCGGTGCTCGCGATAGCCTCATGCATGACGCGCCAGTCAAGGTCGTTTTCGACATTGCTGATGTTCACCACCACGGGGGCATGACGTAAAAATGCGGGAGCCTGGGCGATTTTGTCTTCTAACGCCTGACGAATAATCTCGGGATTTGCATCGTGCAAATGAACGACAGATAAGGTGAAGCTACTGCCCTTAAGTTCGATTGGCGTATTTGACATCCTGGCCTTACTCAATTTGCTGTTTATCACTCGCCGAAGTGCGGTGATATTCCGAAGACTAAAAGGCATGTTATAGTCACTGATATATTGAGGCAAGTGACCACGGGTCTAATTCCGAGTAAAACTATGTTTTGTGTGATCTATCGAAGTGCCAAACGCGAACAAACCTATTTATATGTCGAAAAAAAGGACGATTTCTCTCGCGTTCCTGCTGAACTGCTTTCAAGCTTCGGTACGCCACAACTGACCATGCTGTTACCGCTTGACGGGCGTAAGCAACTCGCCGGCGCTGACCTGGAAAAAGTCAAACAAGCGCTAACCGATCAGGGCTATTATCTGCAACTTCCTCCTCCGACTGAAAATCTACTGAAGAAACACCTGGCGGAACAGGGGAATATACCCTAAATAATTCGAGTTGCTTGTAGGCGGCAAGGCCGTAAATCCCCAGGAGCTTACTCAGGTAAGTGACTGGGGTGAACGGGTGCAGCCAACACCCAGGCAACTTGAAGTATGACGGGTATAAATCTGATTAACCCACTGAGGGGAAATAATGTACCAACATCATAACTGGCAGGGAGCATTACTGGATTATCCGGTAAGCAAAGTGGTTTGTGTGGGCAGTAACTATGCCAACCACATCAAGGAAATGGGCAGTGTCATGCCGGAAGAACCGGTGCTGTTTATTAAACCTGAGACGGCGCTATGCGATATCCGTCAGCCGCTGGTGCTCCCTGAAGGTTTGGGTTCGGTGCACCATGAAGTGGAACTGGCGGTGCTGATTGGCGGCACGCTGCGCCAGGCAACGGACGATCACGTGCTGAAAGCGATTGCCGGCTACGGCGTCGCGCTGGATCTGACGCTGCGCGACCTGCAGGGCAAAATGAAAAAAGCGGGTCAACCGTGGGAAAAGGCCAAGGGCTTTGATAACTCTTGTCCGGTTTCCGGTTTTATCCCGGCGGCGGAGTTTCACGCTGACCCACAAAATACGGCGTTGAGCCTGAAAGTGAATGGCGAGATTCGCCAGCAGGGGACCACGGCTGATATGATCCATAAAATCGTGCCGCTGATCGCCTACATGTCACGTTTCTTTACCCTGAAGGCCGGAGATATCATCCTGACCGGGACGCCAGAAGGTGTCGGCCCGCTCAGCAACGGTGACGAACTGGAAGTGGGTTTCAACGGGCTTACGCTCTCCACCCGCGTGCTGTAACGTCCTCTTGCCGCCTTCACGGGCGGCAAAACTTGCATCAGTGTGCCAGACTGGTTATAAGGTGCACCCTGAATTGCAATGACGGACATCCCCCTATGAGCGAACAACCTTTCTGGCAGCACAAGACACTTGATGAAATGACCGACGCAGAGTGGGAATCTCTGTGCGACGGCTGCGGACAGTGCTGCCTGCATAAGCTGATGGATGAGGATACCGATGAAATTTATTTCACCAACGTTGCCTGCCGTCAGTTAAATATCAAAACCTGCCAGTGTCGTAACTATGAGCGACGCTTCGAGTATGAACCCGACTGCATTAAGCTGACGCGTGACAATCTGCCGACCTTCGAATGGCTGCCGCCGACCTGCGCCTACCGTCTGCTGGCTGAAGGGAAAGCGCTGCCGCACTGGCACCCGCTGCTGAGCGGCTCGAAAGCGGCGATGCATGGCGAGCGTATCTCGGTGCGGCATATCGCGGTAAAAGAAGAGACCGTGCGCGACTGGCAGGATCATATTTTAAATGAGCCTGACTGGGCGCAGTGATGCATTGATTAATAATGATTTTTATATCACACCGCAACAGTCTGGGGCATCAGTGGGGCATCACTGGCAAAATTAGCGTTCAAAATGCTCAACTGATCGACGTTGTTATCGCTCATCCATTTGCCGTAGACGTTGTAAACCATCTGGGCTGATGTATGCCCCATTTGGGAGGCAATAAAGTTTGGATTTGCCCCGGCACTTAACGCCCAGCAAGCGTAGGTGTGTCGTGACTCGTAGGCGCGGCGATGCCGGATCCCGGAACGCTTAAGGATGTCATTCCATGTCGCACCAAATGACCCGGGCGCGTACCAATCTCCCCCCATACCGTTACGTGCTGTCAGGCGCGGCACAAAAACAAACGTGCATGCGTCTATTCGTAACCGGCCAAACTTGCGAAGATGAACCTTAATCTGGTGCTGTTTACCCATGCGCGTGTACGCAAGTTGGTTTTTCAGCGCCTGAATGGCTGGCTCTGTCAGATTAATAACCCGGTTCCCGCTTTCAGTTTTAGGTGTGGTGAAGTGTCCTTTTTTTGCTGATCGGTTCTTCTGGTGTTTGCCACAGATTTGAAAACCGGTTAGCAGTTCTTTGCGCACAAGCAGAGCATCTTCGTTACTGAATGCACCTACTGGTTTCTCTGGCCCGAGAATTTCAGTGCATATTTTTATGTAAGAGGTGTAACGCTTGTGCGCATTCTCCGTGAGACGATCACCCGGTGGGCATGGGAGCAATTCAGTGAGAAGCTGCCCGGCATGCGTATTGCGAAGAAAACGGTCGAGCGTCTGCGTCAGCTTATCTGGTTGGCGGCTCAAGATGCGAAAGCGCAGCTGGCAGGACGCGACCAGCATCAGTACGCGGACCTTGCGGATATGGTGGGCGTAACCCCCAAGAACTGGTCGGAAACCTTCACAGAGCGCTGGGAGACAATGAAAGGAATCTTTAACCAACTGGATAGCGAGGCACTTTTGCAGCTTACGTGATCACGTTCACAACAAAAGGCGACAAATTTAGACCTAAGTCTTGCAAGACTGGATTAAATGCGTCATGTTTGAATCTACTTTGATATGCTGCCTTAACTTTAAGTGGCGGCATGAAGAATAAAAAGAGCCTTGGCGGAAACGTCGGGGCTTTATCGTTTCTGGGTCAGAAGCACAGCGGTTGTGCGTTCGGCTGTTAACCGAATGGTCGAAGGTTCGAATCATTCCGGTCCCGCCAGATAATGGCCTGACCTGATGACGGGCTCATAATCCAATCGATCAGGGGCGTTGCGTCAACAGCGCCACAGGCCGCCAGACCCAGCCAGGGTATCTTCGGCCCAAAGAGCCGCATTGTTCGACCCTCGTTATCTTTTGCCAGCCTTAGCGCTGGCTTTTCTATTTCAGGCTCACTCAGGCTCACGGGAATCATCCTCGACGCGTGTTGTTGTTAATCCAGCCCGTGAAGCCTGACCTTTTCAAACACACATAGCACCCGCAAACAACGCGAGGTGAGAGTATATGCATCGCATGGAAAAAATAACCACTGGTGCAGCCTATGGCGCTTCAGCCGGGAGCATCTTAAACGGCATGTTAAATGCTTACAGCCCCGAGCAGTGGAACGCTATCGGTGTACTGGTGGGCATTATCATTGCTGTCTTGACATACCTGACGAATCTTTATTTCAAAATCCGCGAAGACAACCGGTGCAACAGGAGTCGAGATGAATCCGACGCTCAGGAATAAACTGATTGGCTCAATTGCTGTCGGTTCCGGTGTCATCGCAATCGCTTCTGTAATGCTGGGTAATGCCGATGGTCTGGAAGGGCGCCGCTATTACTCATACTCAGGCGTAGTTGATGTATGGACTATATACGATGGTCACACTGGTGCCGACATTCGCTGCGGGCATCGGTACACTGACAAAGAATGTGATGCTCTGCTGCATTCAGATCTGCGCAAGGTGGCAACGGCCATTGACCCGCTGATTAAGGTAAAGATCCCCGACACCTTCCGGGCGGCGCTTTACTCATTCACCTATAACGTGGGCGCTGGCGCATTCAGCAAATCCACGCTGCTGGAAAAACTGAATTCTGGAGATGTACCTGGGGCCTGTAAAGAATTACAGCGCTGGACATATGCCAGCGGTAAGCAGTGGAAGGGTTTAATAAGCCGTCGTGAAATTGAGCGCGAGTTCAAAGAGCAGCGCGATAAAGCCACTGAAAAGCTCGGCCTGGCTAACGCCACCACCACCGACATGATAACCCGCCAGCGTGACGTTGCTGCGCTGGATGCTAAGTACATGAAGGAGTTAGCCGATGCGAAATCTCAGCTTGATGACCTGCAGCGTTGCGTTAGCTCTGGCAAGTGTGGGTTGCGCGTCAACGCACAATGCTCCGCGAACGGAGCGAACGGCACCGACGGCATGGGCGATGCTTCCGGGCCCCGACTTACAGACTCCGCCCAACGGTATTATTTCACCCTCAGAGAGCGAATCGTCACCATCACAGGGCAAGTGAGCTAACTGCAGGACTACATCCGCACGCAGTGCCTTAATTAGTTATGTGATACATATATTTAGTAGGTGGCTGATTTAACAAGTAGGTGCTATTAATAAATCTGGTTTTTTTATAAACACTCTCCGATATGTTAATATTTTAAGGATTTTCGATGAATAAAGAAGATGCAGTCAAAATCATTACTTTTCCGGTGAAATTATATGGAACTTATCAAGATGAAGAAAATCTTGATGCACTTAAAGCTCTACTTACAAACTGGAATAATGTATACCCGGATCACATGATCATCGAGATTGACTACTCTGATAGTCAAGTGCATATGTATCTTGATTTCATGACCTCTGTTGAAGGTTACTATGAGATTCAGGGCATGGTTTATACGGCATTTGAGCAAGGTGTGCTGGTTATCAGAGATGTTCTTGTGCAAACCGTCATGCTCAGGAATGACGCCGGGAAACGAGCTAAATACGAAGTGTTTGAAAATGGGGATTCTAAGTATGCATTTGTAACTGTTTACGAAAGCACACCTGAATTCCACGTGAAAAATTATTCAGATTTGGCTTTAAACAATGCGGTAAATATTGATGCGCAGATTAACACGCACTTCAATTCGCTTTAATTTTTAGAACTGTGTTTTATCTCACTGTTACTAAATAATAAACCGTTTTCGGGCGGTTTATTTGCTTAACACATAGTACAGATTTTAATTCAGCGGATTAATCGTGTTTTACTGAAATCACTGTGGTTGCCAGGGCCATCAAGGTGATTCAGGATGCGACCAAAGAGGTAAAGTGAATCATGCCAGGCGATAGCGAAGGCAGACCATATCCACCTGTTAACTTTACTAGCACGGAAAACTTCCGCCCATACATTGCAATCATCCCGGCAAATGAGGTCTATGGGTGGGTGAGCGACAATATCCTGATGGAAAGCGGCAGTCATTCATAATGAGGATCGCTCCCATCTCCACACGGCTGACATCGCATTTATGTGGGCATCGAATGCCTTTGATAAGCGTGGACGTGTGGTTCCCGGACAGTGCGAAGAGGTAATGCTCCGCGCCGGCGGCTGGCAGAAGTCCCGCATGGAGCAGCAGATGCATGAATGGTTCGGTCGCATTCCGACGTTCATCATCACGCTGGCTGCTGATTACTGCGAGCAATGCAGCGATGTCGAATTCTGCGCACTGGTTGAACATGAGCTTTACCACATAGCTCTGGCTACCGACGAGTACGGTGCTCCGAAGTTCAACAAAGAAACAGGAGTGCTGAAACTTCGCGGCCACGACGTCGAAGAGTTCGTTGGCGTGGTGCGACGTTACGGCGCTAGCAAAGTCGTGCAGGAAATGGTGGATGCGGCGAACAGGCCTGCGGAGGTTGCTCATATCGATGTTGCCAGGGTTTGCCGGACTTGCAGGCTGAAGGGGGCAGCACTTTTAGCTGATTTTGCTGGTTCTCGATTTGTCATGAAATATCTGACAGGGCAGGTTAAACGTGCCGCTTCACTGAGCGATGTATTGTCATTCAGCCGGGCAAGTACAGGAACGCGAGTTGGTAGTACCGGGCTTATTGAATATCTGTTGACAGATCAACCGGCCATTGGAAATCACCCGACCACTTATGAGTGTCTTGGGGTTCTGGCGGAGTCTTCGTCTAACAACCGACTGGCATACAGTCAGGACTTCACTCAGACCGCAGGCTGAACACCTTCAGGTGTGATGCTGATAGGGAATGACTCCTCATCACCAGACGGTAATGTTACGGCGACGAAGCTGATCGAAACGGCAGGAAGCACCGCATCCGTTTACACGTTACTGGCTATTACGACTTTGGCGGCGACCAGCGGGCAGCTATAAACATTCAGCATCTAGGCTAAAGCAAATACCTGTGGTGTGTTGCAGATCGCCGCGCAGGGGGCGGTCGCGACAACTCTGTTCGTTAATTTCGATCTGAATAACCGTAAAATTGGTAAGTCTTTCCCGCAGGTGCTTCAGGCGACTATGCAGGCGTTCGTGAATGGCTGGTACCATTGCGCCATCACTATCTCGCCGACGTCATCAGTATCACCGCAATTCACGCTGGCGCTTACTGGGGGAGACACTTCAGCAGCAGCCATTCCATCCTACATTGCATTCTCGCCTGCGTCTGTGTTGATTTGGGGGGCGCAGGCTGAAAGGGGTGATGGTTGTTCGTCATATATTCCGACATCTGGCGCTGAAGGATTACGCGCTGCTGTTATCTGCACAACGCCAACAAACGCTGATTTTGTTGTTGCTACGGGTGGAACTATCATGTTGACCTGCGTACAGCTCCACAGTATTCAGTCTGTAAGTGGCGTATACAACTCTCTGGCTTGCGCGACCGTTATTGATAATTCAGCTGCTGGCGCTCATCTATGACTGGCATATCGAAACCTGACCAATAACAACGGGTAGGCCCAGTGGGCAACATCAGATGCAGCCGGCACATCGCAATCTCTGGAAATTTACAGCATGTGCCCGATTCGTGATTCCCGGCAATCGGCTATATTTTCATTCGATAAGGTAAGCCTGGCAATAAAGCTTTTTGACGGTTTCAACTGGTACTCACGGACAGTTACTTCTATACCAGACGCTTTAAATCGTGTCTGTGTAGGGCGATATTATGTAGGTCCAGAATACTGGTTTAACGGGTACATCAAAAAGCTGATTTACTGGCCGCAGGCGCTAACCAGTCAGGAAATGGAAGATTTTATCAGTTGGCAGTAATTGTAATTGATAAAGAAAAAACGGCGGTTTAGATTATATCTATACCGCCGTTTTTTATTGTATTGCCAATATCCGTCAGGCTATTTCACTAGTTTTGACAGATCTTGATTTGATTAGCTTTTTGCCAACAGCAATGCCTTTTTCTTCTACATACTTAAATAAAAGTGTCGATAAAGCATATGTTACTGGAAGTACAGTTACAGTGACAAGCAAGAAACGTAATATCGGTGCCAGTTCAGCAAACCATGGGTACTGAACCAGAACCCCTATTGTTGGAATTATGATCATCAAATGTAGTAAGTAAACTGAGTATGAAACCTCGCCGAGGAATCGACTCAATCTAATGGATAGGAACCATTTTCCAGTTAATGCAACGCGATTTATTAATGTTTTTTCTCCATGTTTCATGAGCAACGTTGCCAAGGCGATAATGATAAACATTTCGATGACGACCAGTCCTCTGGACATGAAGTATCCCATGAACCATGAAAATAATGGAGCGAGCAGCGCTATGATAATAAAATGTTTTTTGTTTTCCACTACTGATTTGTAAATTAGCATTCCAGCTATAAATAACGGTAGTTTAAAAAGAATCATTGATGGGCGAGGGAATGCGGAAAAATAATCAGGGGCCATGTATGATACAACTACGCATGAAGCCATCAACACAACGGACGAGCGAATGTAACCAAACTTCATTATCAGCAACATTAGGAAGGGGAAAATCGCATAATACTGCATTTCCAGTCCGATGCTCCAGTCTGGGATTGCGGTTCTTGCTGAAAAGTAAGGCAGGAAACCAAACATGAATGACAGGTGGGTAAATAAATTGATGAACGAAGTATCATCATATTTATCGGTGTCGGCCTGCGTTTCAATCCATGTGGAGGATATTAAATCACGGTAATGACCAAATGTTTCACCGAAGAAAAGCGCAACGATGAGTAGAATGTAAAAAAGAGGGGCTATACGAAAGAACCGTCTCAACCAGAACGTAGTGATAGTTTTCGGTGAGTCCCATGGTTCAAGATGTTGGCGCTCTGTATAGTTTTTCGCCATCAGATAACCTGACAATAAGATGAACACATCAACACCGATGCTGGGTGTTCTTAGAATCGGAATGTTACAATTCGTTAAGTTGCAGATGTGCCCAAGAACAACCCACAGCGAGGCATAACCACGCAAACCATCGAGTTCTGGAGCCCAATTTTTTGGTTGAGACATTCTGTTTACCCAGAAATGTTAGATTGAATATGTTTCTAAGCATAACAAAATGTAGATGGTTTTGTAAGTATTTGCTTTCAAAAGTCATTTTTTGTATCCAGTTGATTTATATTGATAAATTAACAGGGCGATCTGATTGCATGATAAATAACCATTCTAAATGCGTGTCTTTAGTGGCACTGTAAGCATTGGTTCTAATTGCTGAATCGTTGCAATTAAATGAGCTGTGTTAGCCGTAAAAGCCATTTACTAAACACTATTAGTGCATGTTGTTCTTTTTCAAGAAATTTATTAATATATCACTCCATGCTTTATATCCTTCGGTTGTAAGATGTGTACCATCAATAGTATATTCATTCTTTAACACTCCATTGTCTGATAACTTGTTATTTAAATCCAAGAAATAAACCCCGGAATTCATTGCGTATTTTTTAAGTAAAGAATTTAAAGTGTTGATGGATTGGTTTTTGTTTTTCTTTTTTTCACCAGATAATATGGTTGATTGAATTACCACCTTTATGTTTTTTCGTTTCATTTCGTTAGTCATTGAAATTATATTGTTGGCAACCTCTTCTGGCTTTGTTTTTCTTGTTATATCATTGGTTCCAGCCATTATAAACACCATCTTAGGATTTGTTTTCTCAATATCTATGATCCTGTCCAACATACCTGCTGTATCATCACCACTAATTCCTCTATTACCTACAGAATACCCAGGAAGCAAATTATTCCATTTTCCACTTTTTGTTATGCTGTCACCTAGCATTATATAATCAAAATGACCCGGGTGTCGAGAATACATTTCTTTGAGCTTTATATATTCAGGGCTACTCTTAACTGAGGCATCCGCGTTGCATTGGCTACAAAATAACAGGCTTAACATTAAAGAAGCCATGGTGGAAGTACTTATTAATTTCATTATTTAACACTCATGCTATTAACCGTTGTCGTTGCGCATAAATCTTGCACTTAAAGAGTGCCATAAGTCAATCGGATTAAATTTAATAGTAGAGTCTATATGTAGGCCTTCCACGACGATGATGCAGGGTAGTATCAGTGGTTGTCGTCAGATAATGACTCCGGAGAGTGTTTAACGTGGACGCCGAATGCTGGAGAACATAGCCACACGGCGGTATGTGGAAGATGTAGCCGAGGTGGGAATGAAGACAATTTACAAGTATTTCTTAACGGGATAGGTCTATGAAATACAACATATAACACCAATGGGTATTCAACACAGCTTGAAGTGGTTGATGGTTTATACCGCGATAGCCCGCCAACGCTTGCTGATCTACAGACTTCCTATGTTAATGTCAAAACTCGGTGTGCACTGCATGGTATTTATCTATTCTGATTCTGTTATTAACGGTAGGTTGCTACGGCCTACTGGTTTTTCATTATATGATTTTTAATCTTTGGCCATATCCATTGGTATTCAGCATGAAGCCACAAAAAAATCATAACACATGATGATATAAACATTATGTCTGGCCATGCAGTGAATCCGGTGGCTATAGATGCAACTGATACGACTCCCGCTAGCCTGGTCAGCCAATGGCTACGTAACAAGTCATCAAACTCTTTATGGTCTTTATTCATTCTTTTTTTGTCATTCTTACTTATATTTTTATAGATTTGTTTTGGTTAATAAAAACCACTAAAGATATATGGATTATTTAAGGTTAGGGAGGCATAAAAAGCGTGCTCCTGAAATTTGTCCTTGGAAAGGTGAACAGTAGGGTAAAAATGTGGAGTTAGTATGGAGAGGGGGACATGCGTTGGTTAACCGATGTTAACGATATGCATCACCTTCTGGCTACATCATATTGCATGTAGTTATGCCATCCCGATCATAGTGTTACATCGGCGATAAAAATTGATAGGCACAACCGCTCTTGATCTGGAGTTTCGATAAAGCAACTGTATATAAAAACAGTGTTATTTGGAGGTTCAGATCATGCCACGTCTATATGAAATAGAAGTAGCCTGCCGGGCGGTGATAGTTATCGAGCCCAATGGCCGGCGCACTATCACTACCTGGCGCTTTCTGCAGGAACTGGAAAAGGTGAACTGGCACTGGTCGCCACGGCAGGCCAATCAGTGGATAGAGCACTATGTTACGACATTCCGGGATGTTTCAACGCAAGAGGGTGATGACCGCACTTTTCAGTTATTCAACCCGAACGGAGGTCTGTGATGGGGTTTCCTTCGCCAGCTACTGACTATGTAGAGAAACGCCTTTCGGCGGATTCTCTGTGCGGTACCGGCCCGAACACCAGGATCATCGAAACTGACTCGGGTTATGCGGTGATAGATTTGTCGCTGAAACCTCAACAGCAGAGCACCGTCCTGATTGCTTACGACGGCCTGACCGATTTTGCAAAGGTTATGGGGCGCGCGTTCATCACCAGGGACGGAGAGGCGATCGAGGGTGAGGCTCTTGATGATGTGCATGTTCTCGGAGTGATGACGCTCACCATTATCGATGTGAGAGAGGACCGCTCTCCGGTGTGAGCCAGGTAATGGGGCATGGATGGGGCATAAAAGTACCGCAGACTATTCACATGAGAACACAGGAGGTGAATTCGTCTGCGGTAACTCCTTCAAGTTAACCTAGATATCACTGAGAAAAACCCAGAAGAAAAAATATTCTCGCCATCCTGGATAAACCTGACTGGGCGCAGTGATATCCCCGAATTTTCATAACATAACCCCGCTAACATGTGGGGTTTTTGTTTTGTCATACATATCCAGGTGGTAACATATTTCCAGTTAAAATCACTGGAAATATAAGATGAAGAAAATTTTTCTCCTGGCTTTGGGTGGGCTGCTGCTCGGCGGATGTTCGGCAAAATATCAATCGGCAGAAGTCACCAAAAGTACGGAGCTGTTGATGAAAAATAAGCCCGTCGTTATTGCACAACCGGAGAATGGTGTGTATCAAACCACGGTCTATAACGGTTCCGGGGCGACATCAGCGCAGGCCGTCCTCGCCGCGTTTTCGCTCTACACCGATAATGCGTCCGTGGTACCAGCGTGTTCAACTTTGAGCTGCTTGAAAGAAAAGCACACGCTCACCGGGGGATATTACGTGGTTCCTCAGATTCTTCACTGGGAGGATCGGGCAACCGAATGGTCCGGTATCCCGGATAAAATCGAGCTAAAAATAACCGTCTATAACTCAGCAACGGATCGCGTGGTTGCTTCATCTATTCTGAGTGGAAAAAGCAAGTGGATGACGTTTGGAGGCGATCACCCGCAAGATCTGCTACCTCAGCCGATTAATCGTTATGTAGCGAGTCTGTACTAGATATTTTGCCCAGTAGCCTGCTATTACAGCAGGCTACTGGGGCACCTGGTGTTCCCTGCCGAATGAAAACACGGCGACCAGGGTCAGGCTTTCTTCGCGTGGAACAGCCCACTTTCACCGTCGGCGTCATCTTCAACCCAAAAGTTAATATTGAACTGTGCATCATCGCTTAGCTCAATACGGTGCCAGTATTGCGGCGGGCTGGTCGCGAATTGACCGGCATTGATGACCACTTTCGCCTCTGGCTCCGTTGCCTGTTCATCGGCGAAACCGTAATAGGTTACCGTCCCCTCCATCACGCATAGCTGACCGAAAACACCCGCAGCGGTGTTGTGGTGTGTCAGCAGGGCGGCAGGAACATTTTGTTTGGTAAAAAATGGGGTGGAGCGTTTTACTTTCCAGTTAGCGGGAATACGCAAATGAGACATCATGTGCTCCTTAGTTAATGCATATAAGATGTATTTAATATGCATCTTTAAGGCGAGAGGGTCAACTCGCGTGCAAAAAAAACGCCCCCGAAGGAGCGCTTTATCAGCAATCGGTCTTAGCGACCAAAGAGATCGCGTTTTTTCGGTTTGAACGGCTGAGCAATCAGGACCAGCACACCCACGATCAGATAGGCGGCGAAGATCCCCACCAGCCATTGCGGCATTTCCAGCGTCAGAAACTCCCACTGGCGAACGGAGCAGTCGCCGCTGGCCACGAACATCTGCGGTATCCATTTATCAAGCGGCAGCCACGTCGGGAAGCGGGCGGCGAAATCACAGGTCTGGAACGGGGAAGGGTGCAGCTGAATCATGGTGTGCTCCCATGCCAGTTGCAGGCCTCGCAGCGCGCTGTACAGCCAGATAACCAACGCCACATAACGCAGCGGTGTTTTCGGCGCGATAGCACCGACAATCCCGGCGCCCATAATGCCCAATAGCGCACAGCGTTCATAAATACACATCACGCAAGGTTGCAGCAACATCACGTGCTGGAACCATAACGCGACTAACTCAAGAGCGAACGCGGTTAACGCCATCAGGAGCCAGGCTCCGCGTCCCCTTGAGCACTGGTTTAAATATCGCAACATATGTCTTTTCCCTGGAACATGCTAAATCATGGCAGTGTAAACGAAAACCGAACCGACGCCAGCAGCTAGTCCGAAATTAATACGAAAAGAATCGTAGCCATTTGCCTGCATGCGGCAAATGGCCAGTCGGATCTTAAGGGAGTACCGGCGTGACGAGCCAATGGTGATCGAGCATCCACTGGGTCGCGGGCATTAGAGTGTATTCAACACACAGCAGTCCCACCAGCGTCATCACCACGGTGTAAGGCAGTGCCATCCACACCATACGGCCGTAGGAGAGGCGAATCAGCGGCGCCAGGGCGGAGGTCAGGAGGAACAGAAATGCCGCCTGACCATTCGGCGTCGCCACAGAAGGCAGGTTGGTACCGGTGTTGATCGCCACCGCCAGCAGTTCAAACTGCGGCAGACTGATCACGCCGTGCTGAAGGGCGGTTTTGGCTTCATTGATGTACACCGTCCCGACAAACACGTTATCGGAAATGGACGACAGCAGGCCGTTGAACAGGTAGAACAGCGACAGCTGGGCGTGGGGCGAGGCCTGG
Organism: Klebsiella sp. R390; assembly: GCF_051131745.1. Lineage (NCBI taxonomy): Bacteria > Pseudomonadati > Pseudomonadota > Gammaproteobacteria > Enterobacterales > Enterobacteriaceae > Klebsiella > Klebsiella sp. R390. Next base: position 4,749,403 of record NZ_CP180445.1, read on the forward strand.
AGGACAAACTGAATCACCGGTGTAAAGAGATGCTGGTCGATAATCACCGCCACCACCGCGAAAAACACGGTCAGCAGGGCAGTGAACGGCAGCGCCTCGGTAAAGGCTTTGCCAATGGCGTGTTCATCGGTGATACCGGTGAAGCTGGTTGCCAGAATGATCACCGATAACCCTACCAGGCCCACTTCTGCCAGATGCATCGCCAGGGCAATTACCAGCCAGATACCGATAATGCCCTGGGCAATCAGACGCAGGCGGTCCTGGCGGGTGCGTTGCTGGGTACTACGATCGTCAAAATCTTGTAGCACCTTACGTACCGCTGCCGGCAGCGGCTCGCCATAGCCGAACAGCTTCCATTTTTCCAGCAACAGGCAGGTCAGCAGGCCGCAGATCATCACCGGCAACGTCACCGGGGACATGCGTAAAAAGAACTCACCGAAGTGCCAGCCCGCCGCTTTGGCAATAATCAGGTTTTGTGGCTCGCCGACCATGGTCATCACACCACCCAGGGCGGTACCGACGCCGGCATGCATCATCAGGCTACGCAGAAAGCCACGGAACTGTTCCAGCACATCACGATAGTGCTGGTCGATATGGCTGTCGTCCAGCATATCGTTATCATCCGGGCGTGCGGAGGCCACGCGATGATAAATGCCATAGAAGCCGACCGCGACGCTTATCACTACCGCCACGACGGTTAACGCATCAAGGAAAGCGGAAAGGAAAGCCGCCGCCAGACAAAAAGCGAGCGACAGCAGCATCTTGCTACGAATGCCTAGCAGCAAACGGGTAAAGATAAACAGCAGCAACTGCTTCATGAAGTAGATACCCGCCACCATAAACATCAGCAGCAGCAGTACCTCAAGGTTGCTGGCGATCTCGTCGCGAATATGTTCGGGGCTGGTCATGCCGATAAACACGGCTTCAATCGCCAGCAGGCCTCCCGGCAACAGCGGGTAGCACTTCAGCGCCATGGCAAGGGTGAAGATAAACTCAACTACCAGCATCCACCCGGCAATGAAAGGGTCGAAATAAAAGGCCAGTGGGTTAATGAGTAAAACGATCAGCAGCGTTAGTTTATACCAGTCCGGTGACTGGCCAAGAAAATTGCGCCATAGTGCGCGGCCGTACGATATTTCCACGACAGACATCCTTCCCGTCAATTTAATGACATGATTTTGCACGTAACTATGTGCAAGATTACCAGTTGAGCAAAATGAGAAGCAACTTTCTTCGCCTCGCGTTCCGGGAATGCATTCTGTGACGGAAGGCCGAAAATGAAACAGCGAACCCTTTTTAATTACCTCGTGGCGCTATCTGCCCTATAACGGCTCTGGTATGATGAGTAGAATTTGCAACGCTGTGTAATGGAAATCTAACTATGGTCATTAAGGCGCAAAGCCCTGCGGGTTTCGCGGAAGAGTACATTATTGAGAGTATCTGGAATAATCGTTTCCCCCCAGGCACCATCCTCCCTGCTGAACGTGAACTTTCTGAACTGATCGGTGTGACCCGCACGACCTTACGCGAAGTGTTGCAGCGTCTGGCCCGTGACGGCTGGTTAACCATCCAGCACGGCAAGCCGACGAAGGTGAATAATTTCTGGGAAACATCCGGGCTGAATATCCTCGAAACTCTGGCGCGTCTTGATCATGACAGCGTTCCACAGCTGATTGATAATCTGCTGTCGGTGCGAACCAACATCTCCACCATTTTCATCCGTACCGCCTTCCGCCAGCATCCTGAAGATGCGCTGAAAGTGCTCGCCAGCGCGCGTGAGGTCGAAGACCACGCTGACGCGTTTGCCGACCTGGATTACAACATTTTCCGCGGCCTGGCGTTTGCCTCTGGCAACCCAATCTACGGGCTGATCATCAACGGGATGAAAGGCCTGTATACCCGCATCGGTCGTCACTATTTTGCCAACCCGGAAGCCCGCAGCCTGGCGCTCGGTTTCTACCATCAGTTGACAAAAATATGTGAAGAAGGGCAGCACGAGCAGGTTTACGAAATCGTCCGTCGCTACGGTCATGACAGCGGAGAAATCTGGCATCGGATGCAGAAAACCATGCCGGGCGATCTCGTGATCGGCATGCGCTAACTGTCGCAGACTCCTGAATAACAACGCCCGGCGATGAACCGGGCGTTTTTGTTTGCTGCGTTAGCGCCTGTTACAGCGAATTCGGGCGCGGCGGGCTGCGCTCCAGCAGTTCGATGCTGCCATCGGCATTTTGTTGCTCCAGCAGGATATCAAACCCCCACAGCCGATGAACGTGCTTGAGCACTTCCCGACGCCCCTTATCCAGCGGTGCGCGGTTATGCGGCACGTAGCGCAGCGTCAGGGAACGATCGCCACGCAGATCGACACTCCAGACCTGAATATTTGGCTCCAGGTTGCTGAGATTGTACTGGGCGGACAGCTTCGCGCGAATCTCGCGATATCCCTCTTCGTTGTGGATCGCCGAAATCTCCAGATAGTTGTTATGATCGTCATCCAGTACCGTAAAGAAGCGGAAATCACGCATAATTTTCGGCGACAGGAACTGACTGATAAAACTCTCATCTTTAAAATCACGCATTGCAAAATGCAGCGTTTCCAGCCAGTCGGAACCGGCAATGTCCGGGAACCAGTAACGATCCTCTTCGGTCGGAGACTGGCAGATGCGTTTGATATCCTGAAACATGGCGAAGCCAAGCGCATACGGGTTAATCCCGTTATACCACTGGCTGTTATAGGGCGGCTGGAACACCACGTTAGTGTGGCTGTGCAAGAACTCCAGCATAAAGCGCTCGGTCACTTTCCCTTCATCATACAGATGGTTGAGGATGGTGTAGTGCCAGAAGGTCGCCCAGCCTTCGTTCATCACCTGGGTCTGTTTCTGCGGGTAAAAATACTGGCTGACCTTACGCACAATACGCAGGATCTCGCGCTGCCACGGCTCCAGCAACGGCGCGTTCTTCTCCATAAAGTACAGCAGGTTTTCCTGCGGCTCTGACGGGTAGCGACGGGCGGATTCGATGGTCTTCTCTTCTTCGCGCTTCGGCAGGGTTCGCCACAGCATATTCACCTGACTTTGCAGATACTCTTCCCGGCTTTTCTGCCGCGCTTTCTCCTCCTGCAACGAGATTTTCTGCGGACGTTTGTAGCGATCGACGCCGTAGTTCATCAGGGCATGGCAGGAGTCGAGCAGCTTCTCGACCTCATCAACGCCATAGCGCTCTTCACAGTCGGTGATGTATTTGCGGGCAAAAATCAGGTAGTCAATGATGGAACTGGCGTCGGTCCAGCTGCGGAACAGATAGTTATTTTTGAAGAAGGAGTTATGCCCGTAGCAGGCATGGGCCATCACCAGCGCCTGCATGGTAATGGTGTTCTCCTCCATCAGATAGGCGATGCAGGGGTTAGAGTTGATGACAATCTCATAGGCCAGGCCCTGCTGTCCGTGCTTATAAGCCTGTTCGGTTTCGATGAATTTCTTACCGAACGACCAGTGCGGGTAGTTGATGGGCATACCGACGCTGGAATAGGCATCCATCATCTGCTCGGAGGTAATGACTTCGATTTGGTGTGGATAGGTGTCGAGACGATACAGCTTCGCTACCCGGTCAACCTCGGCAAGGTAGGTTTCCAACAGTTCAAAAGTCCAGTCGGGTCCATCGCTTAAACGAGTGGTGTCCCTGTTCATGGAATCAATCGTAGCCATTAGCGCGCCCTCGTTGTAGGTGGCCCTCTCTGTGCGGAGAGCCTCCCAATAAGCATAGAACACGGCATGACAAACTGCGCCTGCGGACAATTTCTTTTCTTCGCGATTTAGCAATCTTAAAGGCCTGGTTTGAGCTTATTCTCAGAATATTATTCTGAGTAAAAATGAAGTGCAGCAGGAGATAGTAAATCCATAGGGGCAGTACTGGTGCGGTGTGCTGTGAGTTAAGTCACCATAAATAAAGCGTATGTTGAATAATATTTTCAACTGAGTTATCAATTTGTAATCAGATGATTGTTCTTTAACTATTACGGAGTCGCTATGCGAGTCGTCATACTGGGAAGTGGGGTCGTTGGGGTAGCGAGTGCCTGGTATTTAAGCCAGGCGGGACACGAGGTGACGGTCATTGAACGCCAGCCGGGTGCGGCGGAAGAGACCAGCGCCGCCAATGCCGGGCAAATTTCTCCAGGCTATGCGGCACCGTGGGCAGCGCCTGGCGTGCCGCTGAAGGCCATCAAATGGATGTTCCAGCGCCACGCACCGCTGGCGATTGGCCTCGACGGTACGCCGTTCCAGCTGAAATGGATGTGGCAGATGCTGCGCAACTGCGATACCCGCCATTACATCGAGAACAAAGGGCGAATGGTGCGCCTGGCGGAGTACAGCCGTGACTGCCTGAAAGCGCTGCGTGAAACAACCGGTATCCAGTATGAAGGCCGTCAGGGTGGCACCCTGCAGCTGTTCCGTACCGAAAAACAGTATGAAAACGCCACCCGCGATATCGCCGTGCTGGAAGAGGCCGGGGTGCCGTATCAGCTGCTGGAGGCGAAACGTCTGCTGGAAGTGGAACCGGCGCTGGCGGAAGTGAGCCACAAGCTCACCGGCGGTCTGCGTCTGCCGAATGATGAAACCGGCGACTGTCAGCTGTTTACCACCCGACTGGCCGCCATGGCGGAGCAGGCGGGCGTCACGTTCCGCTTTAATACCTCAGTTGATGCGCTGCTGTACGAAGGTGAGCAGATCGCCGGCGTAAAATGTGGCGATGAAATTATCAAAGGCGATGCCTACGTGATGGCCTTTGGCTCTTACTCCACCGCGATGCTGAAGGGGCTGGTGGATATTCCGGTCTATCCGCTGAAAGGCTATTCCCTGACTATTCCAATTGCCGAGGAAGACGGCGCGCCAGTATCGACTATCCTCGATGAGACATACAAAATCGCGATTACCCGTTTTGACCAACGCATTCGCGTCGGGGGCATGGCGGAAATCGTCGGTTTTAATAAAGAGCTGCTGAAACCGCGGCGCGAAACGCTGGAGATGGTGGTGCGCGATCTGTTCCCGCGCGGCGGTCATGTCGAACAGGCGACCTTCTGGACCGGGCTGCGCCCAATGACCCCAGACGGTACGCCGGTCGTCGGGCGGACGCCGTATAAGAATTTATGGTTGAATACCGGGCATGGCACTCTGGGCTGGACCATGGCCTGCGGTTCCGGGCAGTTGCTCAGCGATTTGATTTCCGGCCGCACGCCGGCCATTCCGTATGATGACCTTGCCGTTGCACGCTACAGCCCCGGTTTTGTCCCGGCACGAGCGCAGCACCTGCACGGTGTGCATAACTAAGGAGTCTTCATGTCCCGTCCCGTACTGGCCAGCATTGATGTGTCGGCCTTGCGACAGAATTTGCAGATTGTCCGGCGAGCGGCTCCCACCTCGCGCCTGTGGGCGGTGGTGAAAGCCAACGCCTATGGCCACGGGCTGTCGCGCGTGTGGAACGCGCTCAGCGGTGCCGATGGTTTTGCGATGCTCAACCTCGAAGAGGCGATCCTGCTGCGTGAGCATGGCTGGAAAGGGCCGATTCTGATGCTGGAAGGCTTCTTCCATGCCGATGAACTGGCATTGTTTGATAAGTACCGTCTGACTACCAGCGTTCACAGCAACTGGCAAATCAAGGCGCTCCAGCAGGCGAAGCTGCACGCGCCGTTGGATATCTACGTCAAGGTAAACAGCGGCATGAATCGCCTCGGCTTTATGCCGGATCGCATCCACATCGTCTGGCAGCAGCTGCGGGCGCTGAGTAACGTCAGCGAAATGACGCTGATGTCGCATTTTGCCGATGCGGAAAATCCACAGGGAATTGTTGAGCCGATGCGGCGTATCGAGCAGGCGGCGGAGGGACTTGATTGTCCGCGTTCGTTGTCCAACTCCGCGGCGACCCTGTGGCATCCGGAAGCCCATTTTGACTGGGTCAGACCGGGAATTGTGCTGTATGGCGCTTCACCGTCCGGGCAGTGGCAGGATATTGCCAACAGCGGCCTCAAGCCGGTGATGACCCTCAGCAGCGAAATCATTGCCGTGCAGAACCTGAAAGCGGGAGATGCGGTGGGCTACGGTGGCCTATACCGGGCCTCTGGCGAGCAGCGCATCGGGATTGTGGCCTGCGGTTATGCTGACGGATATCCGCGTCTGGCACCGGGCAACACGCCGGTGCTGGTCGACGGCGTGCGCACTACCACTGTAGGGCGCATATCGATGGATATGCTGGCGGTGGATTTAACGCCGTGCCCGCAGGCCGGCATCGGCGCGCCGGTGGAACTGTGGGGTAAAGAGATTAAAATTGACGATGTTGCCGGCGCCTGCGGCACCGTCGGCTACGAGTTAATGTGCGCGCTGGCGCCTCGCGTGCCGGTAGTGACAGTGTAACCTTCAGTAAGGCGGCTCCTCTGCCGAACGTATAAGCCAGAATTTCAACCGGTTGTGGGAATTCTGGCTTTTCCATCACCACAGTCCACCACAGTCAAAAAAACCATCGCCTCAGGCCTGCCAACTGGCAAGAATGCCCATGACATGACTACAATGCACGTGCAAACAGCGTCGATGATGGGATAGCAATGATGAGTTTTGCCCGATACCTCAATAAAGCGGGTCTGACAGTGGCCTCGCTAATCAAAAAGATGGCGATTGGCCTGCTTATCATGGCGATCGTTTTTTTTGCCGGGCGGATTTATGAGACGCAGCGGGGGCCGGCACTGCATCCGTGGCACACCTGGTCCGCTGATGAAATGTCCGCCGCTGAGATTGATCGCACCACCTTCGCCGGGTATCAGGCGCAAGAAGCGGCGATTTTTCGCGATATGAAGACCGAGCTGACGGATAAGCTTGATGATGATGAAAAAACGCCGCTTAACCGTTTTTACGCCCACAGTCAGGTCTACCCGCAACAGTTTCAGCCTGACTGGAATCGCTCCTTTGTGCTGCTGCCTGAGGGGACGCCGCGCGGTGCCGCGGTGTTGCTTCATGGGTTGACAGACGCGCCCTACAGCGTGCGTTATCTGGCAACCGCCTACCAGCAACAGGGGTTCGTTGCCGTGGTACCGAGGCTGCCAGGGCACGGTACTGCGCCGGGATCGCTGACCGCCGTAGACTGGCAGCAGTGGCTGGCAACAACACGCCTGGCGGTGCGCGAAGCCACCCGGCTGGCCGGGGGAAAGGTGCCGTTGCATGTGATCGGCTATTCCAACGGCGGTGCGCTGGCGCTGAAATATGCGCTCGACGCGCTGGATGATAAAACCTTGCCATCGCCGCAGCAGATAGTCCTGTTGTCGCCGATGATCGGCGTGACCGCCTTTGCCCGGTTTGCCGGGCTGACGGGAATACCGGCGGTGTTTCCTGCTTTTGCGCGGGCGGCATGGCTCAACGTGGTGCCCGAGTTTAACCCTTATAAATACAATTCCTTTCCGGTGAAGGCGGCCCGCCAGTCGTGGCTGCTAACCCAGGCGCTGCAGGAGCAAATCGTGCAGGACTCCCGCACGCAACGTCTGGCAGCGCTGGCGCCGGTGCTGACGTTTCAGTCGGTGATAGACTCCACGGTCAGCACCCGGGCGGTGGTGGATTCGCTGTATCGCTATTTACCGGATAACGGCAGCGAGCTGGTGGTGTTTGATATCAACCAGGCCGCGAATTTGCGCGCGCTGTTTCGACCCGCGGTCTACACCGCGCTCAGTACCCTCCTGCCGTCTGTACCGCGCCGGTACAGCACCACGGTGATCACCAATGCGTCGCCCACGACCTACGATGCCGTCGCTCGTACGACGCCAGCAGGCGAGAATACGGAGCAGGTGACGCCGTTGAACATCGCCTGGCCGCAGGATATGTATTCGCTGTCGCACGTGGCGGTGCCGTTCCCGATCAGTGATTCGCTGTATGGTCGCGAGCCGACGCAAAAGAATCGTTATGGCATCAGCATCGGTACGATTTCGCTGCGCGGCGAAACCTCCACCCTGAGCGTCGGACTGGATACGCTGATGCGCGTCACTTCCAATCCGTTCTTCCCGTATATGATGGCGCGCATTCAGCAACATATCCCCGGCACCGTCCCGCCGTCAGCAAAATAGATCTTATCGATCGGCCATAAGCGCTGCGTATTACCAGCAATGGGGATCGGCGAGATTTGCAAAGCGTGTTTATTATTTCCAGAATAAATAACTTACCGCTGATTTTTTTCTTTAAGGAAAAACCTATGCAACAGTGTCGGCCGATGGTGTGGGGAACCCTGATGCTTTTCGCTTCTGCGGTGCAGGCTGATGAGCCGGTTTACGGCGAGACGCGCATCAGCGGTTGGTGGAACTGGCTGAAAAATGATGTGTCGCAAACCTGGAACCAGCCGCAAAACTATGACCTGTATCTGCCGTTTCTTAGCTGGCACAACCGCTTAACCTACGATAAAGAAAAAACGGATAACTACAATGAGATGCCCTGGGGCGGCGGCTTCGGCTTCTCTCGCTATCACGATGACGGCGACTGGAGTTCGCTGTATGCCATGATGTTTAAAGATTCGCATAACAAGTGGCAGCCGATCGTCGGCTACGGCTGGGAAAAGGGCTGGTATCTGGACAGCCGCAAGGATTTCCGCCTCGGTCTCGGCGTGACCGCCGGGATCACCGCCCGTGATGATTTTGCAAATTACGTCCCTTTACCGATTATTCTACCGCTATTTTCCGCCAGCTACCGGCGGCTTAGCGTACAGTTCACCTATATTCCCGGTACCTACAATAACGGCAACGTGCTGTTTGCCTGGCTTCGCTATGGCTTTTAAACCCGCAGCATTAAAGGGTGATCACTTTCTTCGCGACAGAATTTGATAACGCCAGCATTGAAATCAATACCGAGGCGACAAACGTCAGGGCAATCAGAATTAACTTTGTGGTCAGCGACCCGATGGGAATAAGCGCGCTAAGCAGATGGAAAATGGAGTAATGAAGGATATAGACCCCGGTCATCGTTTTGCTGATTGCCGCCAGAATACTCTCTTTAAACTCGCTGTTTTTACGAAAACGAACGCCGTTTGCCGCAATTACCAAGGCGACCACCAGAATATAAATTTGCGAACCCGTCAGAATGAACGCATTTCTATCGGCCTTAAACAGCGCAAAAAAGAAATGACGTTCATAAAACCAGGTGAAAATATAAATAAACGGTATGGCGATCATCGCGGCTTTGACCACCTTATCGCGACTAAGCCAGCGAACAACCAGCGGATCGTTAAACAGCTGCCCGGTTAAATAGAATAGCAGCCAGGTCCACAGGCGATACTGTGGGGCCAGGGTTAGCGCATGAACATCGGGGTAGAGAACCGCCAGCAGATCGTAGCCGTAGGAGAAAAGCAGCAAGCCGGATACCACGCCAAAAAACAGCCTTCTGCGCAGGCTTAGCCACTCGACTACCGGGTGAAAGGTATAAATCACAATAAAGGCGAAGACAAACCACGGCTGGATAAGATAGCCGCGTTGATAAGGCTCCCAGAGATAGTAAATCGTCACCCAGAACAGAAAGACGATCACCACGCTTTTAATTTTCCCCATCTGCCAGCGGGCGTTGTGCCGGGATTGCGCATCGAGATAGCCCGCCACCACAAAAAACAGCGGGGTGGCGATGGTCGAGATAAAGGTCAGAAAACCGAGGATCCAGTGATAGTCGTAATCATAGCGATCCCAGGTGTTATAGATGGTAAAGAACGTTACCGCCGTCATGCATCCCAGCGTTTTAATAATATTCAGCCCGGTGGTGTTCATTGTGGTTGCGGCTTATCCTTGTGGTGGAAACAGGCGTAAATCACCGGCAGAACCAGTAGCGTCAGAATGGTCGCGAAACCGAGCCCAAACATGATAACCACCGCCATACTCTGGAAGAACACGTCCAGCAGCAGCGGTGCCAGCCCAAGCACGGTGGTGAAGGCGGTGAGCAGGATAGGGCGTAAGCGCGACGTTGCTGCATACAGAATCGCCTCATGCTGTGGCTTTTCCTGCTTTTGCTGTTCAATCTCTTCCACCAGCACGATACCGTTGCGGATAAGCATGCCGCTCAGGCTCAGTAAACCGATAAGCGCCATAAAACCGAACGGGATGCCGGTCATTAAAAAGCCCGGCGTGACGCCGATCAGCGCCAGCGGCACGGTCAGCCAGATGGCAACGGCATTTTTCAGCGAGCTGAACATCAGGACGGTGATGACAAACATCACCAGATAACCTAATGGCAGAGTGGTGAACAGTCCCTGCTGCGCTTCGCTGGAGTTTTCCGCATCGCCTCCCCATTCAATGCTGTATCCGTGCGGCAGACTGAGCGCGTTAATCTGCGGCTGCACACGTGCCAGAACGTCGCCCGGGGTTTGATTGCTCAGCGGGTCCGGGTCGGTCATGACCGTGAGTACGCGACTGCGGTCGCGACGCAGAATCAACGGGTCTTCCCATTCGAGGTTAAAACCGCTGACGACGTTGCTTAGCGGAATATATTGCTGACGGCTTTGGCTCCATACCAGCACGTTGTTCAGATGGTTCGCATCCTGACGTTCATCGGCTGGCGGGCGCACCACCACCGGCAACAGGTCGGCCCCTTCCCGGTATAACCCCGCGCGGCTGCCGGAAAAGTTCATCTGCAGCGCCTCATCGATGTCCTGCTTATCGACCCCCAGTTCACGGCCCAGGGTGGGGGAATATTGCGGGCGGATCGTTTTACTGCGGTTTTGCCAGTCGTTACGCACGCTACTGATGGCCGGGTCCGCCGTGAGGATCGCGCTGACCTGGCTGGCGATCAGCCGCAATCTGTCGGGGTCAGGGCCTTTAACCCGCACCTCGATGGCGCTGTCGCCGGACGGGCCGAACATCACCCGCTTGCTGCTGGCATTCACCTGCGGATAGTGGCGAGCAATGTAGGCATCCACGTGGCGAGTGAGAGCAGCAATATTGCGCTGGTCGTCCATGCGCACCATGATCTGCGCATAGTTACTGTACTGTCGCTGGCCGCTGTAGGTAAGGATAAAGCGCATGCTGCCCTGGCCGACGGTCGCCACGGTAGTGACCACGCCGGGCTGGCCGTTAATTGCGGTTTCGATATCGCTGGCCATTTGTTCCGTTGCGGCAATATCGGTGCCGTAGGGCAGCCACAGATCAACAAAGAAGATCGGCGTGTTGGATGACGGGAAGAAGTTCTGCCGCACCGAGCCGAATCCCCAGATAGCGGCGGCCAGCAGCGCGGCCATCACCACCAGGGTCACGGTTTTCTGCAGCAACAGTGCGTTGAGGATCTTCTGATAGCTGCGGTAAACCCCCCCACGGTAGGGATCGGCCTCGGCGACGGGCGCCGGGGAGGCGTTCCCCTTGAACAGCCACCATTTAATAAGCACCGGGGTAATGGTGAGCGCTGAGAACCAGCTGAGCATCAGGGAGATTAACAGCACCTGGAACAGCGACTTGCAATATTCCCCGGTCGAGTCTTGCGACAGGCCTATTGGCGCAAAGGCAAGGATCGCAATCACGGTTGCTCCCAGCAGGGGCAGAGCGGAACGGCGGATCACATAGTTAATGGCGGTGAGCAGCGAGGAGCCCTGCTGGCGAGCAATCAGCACCCCCTCGACGATCACGATGGCGTTATCGACCAGCATACTGAGGGCGATGATCAGCGCTCCCAGCGAAATACGCTGTAGCTCGATGCCCCACAGATACATAATCAGTAGCGTACCCAGCACGTTGAGGGCCAGCGAGAAGGCAATAATAATCCCGCTGCGAACGCCCATAAAGATCAGCAGCACGCCGACAACAATGGCCAGCGCCATCAGGAAATTAGTGATAAAGCCGTTCACCGAGTGGCCGACTTCCGCCGCCTGATCGTAGAACAGATCGATATGGATCCCGGCAGGTTTTTCCGCCGACATGTGGGCAAGTTTTGCTTCCAGCGCGTGGCCAACGTCAATGACGTTGACGCCAGGGATAAACGACACGCCCATCGTCACCGCCTGGCGACCATTGGCGTGGTAGATGCTGGAGGGGGTTTCGCTCAGGCCACGGGATATTGTCGCAATATCCCGTAAGCGCGTGGCGGCCCCGGTGCCGTGCGGGTTGACAGGCAGGTCGCCCAGCTCGTCGATATTCTCAAATTCTCCGGTCGGATGCAGGCGAATGGACTCGCTACCGGATTTGATCTCCCCGGCGCTGGAGACGACGTTCAGGCGACCGAGAATGGCGGAAAGCTGGCTGAGCGTAATGCCGCGCGCGGCCATTTTAGGCAAAGAGATATCAATATTAATTTGCTGCGGGATTTCACCACCGATAGCGACCTTGCCGACGCCGGGCACCAGTACCAGCTCCCGACGCAGCTGTTCGGCGTAGCGGGCCAGTTCTGGATTGGTAAAGTTATCGCCGGAAATCGCAAAGAAGAAGCCGAACACGTCGCCGAAATCATCGTTCACGAAGGGAGTGACCACCCCTGGCGGAAAGAGGCGGGCGGCATCGCCGACCCGGCGGCGCAGCTCATCCCAAATTTGTGGTAGCTCATTGGAGTGGTAATTCGAGGCGATATTAACGGTAATCTGCGACAGTCCGTTGGATGAAATCGAGCTGACGTTATCGAGATAGGGCAGCTGTTGCAGGGCGTTTTCCAGCGGAAGGGTGACCTCTTCTTCGACCTGCTGCGCCGAGGCGCCCGGATAGTGGGTAATGACCACCGCCGTTTTGATGGTAAAGGCCGGGTCTTCCAGGCGGCCGATATTGAGCAAGGCGAAAATACCGCCAACGCCCAGCAGCAGAATGGATAACCACACGCGAACGGGATTATTAATAAACTGGCGAGAGATATCCATTACAGGCCTCGTTCACGCGTCCAGATACGCACCGGCTGTTGCGCATGCAATTCGTTTACCCCAGCCGCCACCACGCGCTCGCCGACGCTGAGTCCCTCGGTGATCACCACCCCCTGGGTTGTGACCTGCCCGACCCGCACTTTGCGGTCTTCCAGCTGCAGCTGTTCTCCATCACCTTTGATCACCCACACGTGGGGCTCGTTGCGCTGATGATTATCGGGATTGAACACCGCTTCAACCGGAACCACCAGCGCCTCGCGACCTGCGTTGGCTGGCAGGTTTGCCAGATTGATGGTCACGGTTCCGCTGACGCCGCCCACCGTCGGGAAATCCGCCGGGCGTGGCATGGTCAAAATCACTTGCCAGGTGAGGGTATGGTTATCGCTGCTGCCGGAATGCTCTTTGTACTCGGCGGTGAACTGTCGATCCGGCAGGGAGTTGATTTTCACGATCGGGCGATACTGCGCGTTGCGGATATCAAAGGCGGTAAACAGGTTTTCCGGGATGCTGAACACCACGTCAAGGAGATCGGTGCGCGTCAGGGTCACAACGGTCTGACCGGCGGCGACCACCTGGTGATTACGGACCGGCACGCTGGCCGCAATCCCGCTAAACGGCGCGTTTAATGTCATCTGATCGAGCTCTTCGCGGGCAATTTTCAGCGCGGCATTGGCCGAATCACGGCTGGCACGCTGGACGTCCATTTCGGCTTTTGAAATCGCCTGGCGGCCTGCGAGGGTCTGAAAACGGTCGAACTGCCGCTGTGCAAGCGTAGCGGCGGTTTGTCGTTCATTTACACGCTGCTGGGCTTCCCGCGCGTTAAGCCGGGCCAGCACCTGTCCTTGCGTAATGCTTGCCCCCTGGCGAACGTCGAGTGATTCAATCTGGCCGCCGCGTTTAAACGACAGGTCCGTTGAGTCACCGGACTCGATACGTGCCGGGAAAATACGCTGCTGTGAATCGCCGACGGCGGTCACCTCCACCACTTTAACCATTCGTGGCAGCGGTGTGACCTGCGGCGTTTTCTGATCGCAAGCTGTTGTTATTAAAATAACAACAGGAATGAGAGAAAAATAACGGTTCACTGTATTCCCCTCAGAGCTAAATGGTTTATTTTACCTATTTTTCACAAACGTTGTGATTATTCAGCTAAAGCAGAAACAACGACATAAGTTAATAACCCTGTGGCCGTACAGGCGATTATTGCCAGGGCGATAAAGAGGCTCAGACGAAACAGATTATAACCAAACATCGTTACTCCCTCAGTGTTAATCATATGGCAAGAAATATCTCATCTACTTAATTATTGAATGGTTTTTACAGGCACTGTTGTTCCTGATTATGAGCATAGTCGTAGAAAAGCGGAAATGTTAAAAAGAGTAAAAATTGCCCTTATGTCGACGATTTGCTGTCATTTTCAGCCGATTTGTCTGAGGCTGGCGGTCTCTGTGATATTTTTTAATATAATAATTGGTAGTTTCATAATGTTAACAGTCCTGTGCTACGTTTAATTATACCGACTTCTGCGCCAGCTTTGGTTCTTGAGATTCTTTCCTCAATACGACAAGTTGGGCGTTATTCGCCCTCTATTCTATTGGTAACAAAAGGATTGTTTCTATGTATAAAAATATACTGGTCCCGGTTGATGTCTTTGAAATCGGCCTGGCCGACAAAGCGTTATCCCATGCGCAATTTCTTGCCAACAGCGCTTCCGGACAAATTCATTTACTACACGTCAACCCACTTTTTTCTCCTGAGCTGACGCGCGGGTTTATTTCTGATGCGCGAAAAATGGATGACTATCTGATTAAAAACTCTGAGGAAAAACTTAGCGAGCTGGCCAAAAAGTCGACCCTGCAGGAGAGTAGCATCCACATTCATGTGCGCAGCGGTAATATCCGTGATGAGGTGATAAAACTGGCTGATGAACTGCAGGCTGACGTGGTGATTATTGGCTCGCGCAACCCCAATATTCAGACGCATTTGCTGGGTTCTGAAGCGGCAAGCATCGTTCGTTATGCTCACGTTCCGGTTTTTGTGGTGCGTTAAGGGCGGCCCGACGCTGTTCTGATTTCCGTTACAGGAGTGAGGGGATAACTATGAGTACAGACAAACCGGCTGGCCCGTTCTACAAGCTCTCCGTCGATGAAACCCTGACCAGCACCAACAGTTCCTCCGAAGGTATTAGCAGTGCCGAAGCGGCTTCGCGACTCCAGCAGTTCGGCGAGAACGCGTTACCCCAAAAGCCGGGCAAACCCGCGTGGCTGCGCTTCCTGGCACATTTCAACGATGTCCTGATTTACGTCCTGCTGGCTGCCGCGCTTTTGACTGCGGTTATGGGGCACTGGGTCGATACCCTCGTGATTCTCGGGGTCGCGGTCATCAACGCCCTGATTGGGCATATTCAGGAAAGTAATGCGGAAAAATCGCTGCAGAGCATTCGTAATATGCTGTCCAGCGAGGCGGTGGTGGTCCGCCAGGGGAACCATGAAACGGTGCCGACTACCGCGCTGGTGCCGGGCGATATCGTGGTGATCCGCGCGGGTGACCGAATTCCGGCCGACCTGCGGGTGATTGAAGCCCACAATCTGCGGGTGGAAGAGGCGATACTCACCGGCGAGTCGACGGTGGTGGAAAAAAGCACTGAGGCGCTGAGCGGCGAGCTACCCCTCGGCGATCGCACCAACCTGCTGTTTTCGGGGACCACGGTCAGCTCCGGCGGGGGCAAGGGGCTCGTGGTGGCGACCGGCGGTGATACCGAACTGGGCCATATCAACCAGATGATGGCGGACATTGAAAAGCACCGGACGCCGCTGCTGGTTCAGATGGATAAGCTTGGCAAAGCCATCTTTATTATCATCCTGGTGATGATGGCGGCGCTGTTTGTCTTCAGCCTGCTGTTCCGCGATATGCCGGTTTCAGAGCTGATGCTCTCGCTGATTAGCCTTGCGGTAGCGTCGGTGCCGGAAGGGTTGCCGGCCATCATCTCGATCATTCTCTCGCTGGGCGTGCAGACTATGGCACGGCAGAAGGCGATCATTCGTAAGCTGCCGACCGTTGAGACCCTCGGGGCGATGACGGTGATTTGCTCGGATAAAACCGGGACGCTGACCATGAACGAGATGACGGTCAAAGCCGTCATTACGGCGGATACCGTCTATCGGGTCGAAGGCGATAGCTATGAGCCGATTGGAAATATTCATCCTGTTGATGGTTCCGGGCCGGTGGTGGTCGCCCCCGGTACGCTGCTTGAACGCTATTTGCGCACCATTGATTTATGTAATGACAGCCAATTGATCAAGGATGAAAGCGGGTTATGGAAAATCACCGGCGGCCCGACGGAAGGGGCGCTGAAGGTGCTGGCGGCAAAAATCGCGCTGCCGACGTTGGCGACCGAGTTGCGCAGCAAAATTCCGTTCGATTCGCAGTACAAATATATGTCTACGCTCTATCGGATCGGTGATGAAGAGATGATCTTAATTACCGGCGCTCCGGATGTCCTGTTCCGGCTGTGTCAGCAGCAGCAGACGGATGATGGCCTGCAGCCGCTGAACCAGCCTTACTGGGAAGCCAAAATTGAAGAGTATGCCCGGGAAGGGTTGCGCATGGTGGCGGCGGCGTGGAAACCTGCGGCCAGCGGGCAAACCGAGCTGACGCACCAGGATTTACAGCAAGGGGTGATCCTCCTCGGTATTGCCGGGATGATGGACCCGCCGCGACCGGAAGCGATTGCGGCGATTGGCGACTGTCTGCAGGCGGGGATCCGGGTGAAGATGATCACCGGCGATCATCCGCAAACGGCGATGAGCATCGGCAAAATGCTCGGCATTGGCAATGCGGAAAATGCCATCACCGGGCGTGAGCTGGAGGTGATGGACGACCTGCAACTCAGCGAAGCCGCGCAGAAATTTGATATTTTCGCCCGTACCAGCCCGGAAGATAAATTCCGCCTGGTGCAGGCGCTGCAGAGCAGAAAAGAGGTGGTAGGGATGACCGGCGACGGGGTCAACGATGCGCCGGCGCTGAAGCAAGCTGATGTCGGGATTGCGATGGGCATTAAGGGAACAGAGGTGACCAAGGAAGCGGCCGATATGGTGCTGACGGATGATAACTTCGCCACCATCGCCAGTGCGGTCAGAGAAGGGCGGCGGGTGTACGATAACCTGAAGAAAACCATTCTCTTCATTATGCCAACCAACCTGGCGCAGGGGCTTTTAATCATCATTGCGCTGCTGGCGGGGAATTTGATCCCATTGACCCCGGTGCTGATCTTATGGATGAACATGGCGACCTCCGCCACGCTCTCCTTCGGCCTGGCGTTTGAGGCTGGCGAGAAGAACATCATGCAGCGGCCACCGCGCGATCCCAAACTGCATGTGATGGATGGTTTCGCTATCTGGAGGGTGATATTTGTTGGTTCAATGATTGCCGTAAGCGCCTTTGTGCTGGAAGCCTGGCTCCAGCCACGTGGCTACTCGCCGGAGTTTATTCGTACCGTCCTGCTGCAAACTCTGGTGACGGCCCAGTGGTTTTATATGCTCAACTGCCGCATATCCGACGGTTTTTCTCTCAGTAAAGGGTTGCTGGCAAACCGCGGTATCTGGATCGTCAGCGGCGTCCTGCTGGTGCTGCAACTGCTGATAATCTACGCCCCGTTCATGCAGATGCTGTTCGGGACCACCGGGCTGCCGTTCCGCTATTGGGTGATCACCTTTATTATCGGATTTGTAATGTTCCTGATTGTGGAAGTGGAAAAGCCGTTAACCCGCAAATGGCGTACCGCCTGAGGCGAGGGACAAACCAACGCGGCGCATCAGTGGTCTTGAGGGCCACCGATGCGCCTTTGATTGCATGACAGGACAGCGGCGGGTTACTCCGCCTCATCTTCTGCGACGCGGACCCCGACTTTCAGTACGTGGTCATCCTCTTTTTCCGCAACCGTCCACAGCATGCCGGCGAATTCAACCTGGTCACCGACAACCGGGGCGGCGCCGAGTAGATGCTGAACCACATCGCCCAGCGACTGCTGATTATCGTTAAAATCTTCCACATCATCGAGGCCATAAATTTGCGCCACATCGACGAATTTTGCGCTGGCATCGAGAATAAAGTCCCCGAAGAAACGTTGGTCGAGCGCCACCGGCGGCGACTGGCTGAACATTTTACCCAGCGCCGGCAGGTCACGCTCGCGGCCAATCACGCACAGAATATCCCCTTCCAGCAGGCGGGTGCTGCCGGTCGGATGCAGCAGGACATTGTCGCGGAACAGGGCCGCAATACGGGTTTCCGGCGGCATATGTAAATCACGCAGCGCCGCGCCAACGCACCATTTGTCTGCGCTGAGCTGATAGACGAACTGCTCCCACGGATTCTCCGGGTGAATATCCAGCCCGACGCGGGAGATGGGCCAGCCGACCGGCGGCACCACCACTTTGGCTTTTTTGGCCGCCCAGGAGAGGGAGGTCCCCTGCAACAGCAGCGAGACCAGCACCACGAAGAAGGCGACATTAAAGAACAAACGCGCGTTTTCGAGACCGGCCATCATCGGGAAGACGGCGAGAATGATCGGCACCGCACCGCGCAGACCCACCCAACTGATAAACACTCGTTCGCGCAGGTTAAACCCGCGAAACGGCAGCAGACCGGCAAAAACAGACAGCGGACGGGCGACAAAAATCATCCACATCGAGAGCAGCAGCGCCGGGATAGCGATAGGCCACAGGTCCGAGGGCGTGAGCAGCAGGCCGAGCACCAGGAACATGGCAATCTGTGCCAGCCACGCCAGCCCATCAAAGTTTTGCAGGATCCCATGACGGTTACGAATCGGCCGGTTGCCCAGCAGGAAGCCGCACAGATATACCGCCAGAATGCCGCTGCCGTCGAGGGTGGTGGTCACCGCAAAAATCATAATCCCGCCGCTGAGCGCCAGCAGTGGATAGAGCCCGGTCGGCAGCACGATGCGGTTAATCATCTGTAACAGCAGATAGCCGCCGCCAAGTCCAATCGCAATCCCGAGGCCAAACTGCTGCACGATATGGACGGCGAACATCCAGCTCAGGCCGCTTTCATGCTGCTGAATCATCTCGATAAGCGTAATGGTCAGGAACACCGCCATCGGGTCGTTGCTGCCGGATTCGATCTCCAGGGTGGAGCCGACACGTTCGTTCAGGCCTTTGCCGCCGAGCAGCGAGAACACCGCTGCCGCATCGGTGGAGCCGACAATCGCGCCGATCAGCAAACCTTCGATAAGGTTGAGATGGAACAGCCAGGCGGCCATCAGCCCGGTCAGACAGGAGGTGATCAGTACGCCGACGGTCGCCAGAGAGAGTGCGGGCCAGAGGGCAACACGAAAGGAGCTGGCCTGGGTGCGCATGCCGCCGTCAAGCAGGATCACCGCCAGCGCCAGGTTACTCACCATATAAGCGAAAGGGTAATTGTCAAAAGGGATGCCGCCGATACCGTCAACCCCGGCCAGCATACCAATGGCCAGGAAGATAACCAGAATCGGGATGCCCAGGCGCGAAGAAAAGGAACTCAATAAAATGCTACAGGTTACTAAAACAGAACCCAGAATAAACAGGCTAATGACCGCACCGGCGTCCAATGTTGACGTACTCCTTACTGCGTGAATTTTTAGACAATGAGGCCCAGTTTACCAACCCTCGAAGTATCCTGAAATGTGTAACAGAAGATTTTATTCTGTCAGCACCGGATGCCCGCTGAGCGTTATGGTGGTGGTGGTGTCGCGATGCACCAGCCGCGCGTTGGCGCCAAGCGGCAGGGTGACGGTTCGCTGTTCGTGGCCGAAATCCAGCCCGCTAATCACCGGGATATCCAGCTGGGTGCGCAGATAGTCGTAGACCACCGGCAGATCGTAACCGGCGTCGTAGTCGTTCGGGTTCGCGCCGCTGAAGCTGCCGAGGATCACCGCCCGCTGGCGGGCGAGGACGCCGCTGTGCAGCAGCTGCAGCAGCATGCGCTCGACGCGGAACGGATGCTCATTAATATCTTCCAGTACCAGAATGCCGTCGCTCATCTGCGGCATCCACGGGGTGCCCATCAGCGAGGTTAGCATCGCCAGGTTGCCGCCCCACAGGGTGCCCATAACATCACATGGCTGGCCATCTCCCGGCCATTCAAGGGTAAATTCCGGGCTGCGCAGCGCCTGCCAGAAGTGGTGCCAGGTAAACGCGTTCATCGTTTCAGCACCAAAGTTACCTGCCAGCATCGGACCGCTGAAGGTGATTATGCTACCCTTTGCCAGCAGGCCCATCTGAATCGCTGTAAAGTCACTATGACCACAGATTAAAAGCGGGTTTTCCCGCTGGCGTGCGACCAGAGCCTGCCAGTCGATATGGGGCAGCAGGCGGCTGGCACCGTAGCCGCCGCGCACCGGCATGACAATGCGGTTACGGCCTTCGAGGGTGGCCAACTGGTTAATATCGTTCAGGCGCTCATGTTCAGTTCCGGCAAAGCGCTGTTGCCGACGGGGGATGACCTCCTGGTGCATCACCTGATGTCCGGCCTCCTGCAGACGTTCAACGCCGCGGAGCGCCGCCTCCTGGTTAATGCAGTAGCCTGAAGGCGCGACCAGATAAAACTGAGACATGACAATTCCTTGCTAAGAATGAAAGGGTTATCATGCCGCCTGGAGGGATTATTGTCATCTCCAGACGGCAAACTTCAGCCAATAAGGATAGATGTGTGAAATTGAGATGGTGTGTTTTTTTGATGGTATTGTTGGCCGGTTGTAGCTCGAAAAAGGATTATCGTAACCCGCCGTGGAACGCTGAAGTTCCGGTCAAGCGGGCGATGCAGTGGATGCCGATCAGTGAAAAAGCCGGTGCGGCGTGGGGCGTTGACCCGCAGCTGGTGACGGCGATTATCGCCATTGAATCCGGCGGTAACCCTACGGTGGTCAGTAAATCCGGCGCGGTAGGCCTGATGCAGCTAAAGCCTTCAACATCGGGTCGCGACGTATACCAGCGCATGGGCTGGCGGGGTGAACCGTCGGTAAGCGAGCTGAAAAACCCCGAACGCAATATCTCGATGGGGGCCGCTTACCTGAGCATCCTTGAAAATGGCCCGCTTGCCGGGATTAAAGACCCGCAGGTGATGCGTTATGCGGTGGTGGTTTCCTACGCCAACGGCGCCGGGGCGCTGCTGCGCACGTTCTCGTCGAATCGTCAGGATGCGATTGATGAGATCAACGATATGGATGCCGATGAGTTCTTTGAACACGTGGCGAAAAAGCATCCCGCACCGCAGGCTCCCCGCTATATCTGGAAGCTGCAGCAGGCGCTGGACGCCATGTAGCCATCTGGAGTATGCCCCCGGCAGGTAGGTGACCACCGGGGGCGTTTTTCAGAAGTCGTAGCCGACGGTGGCGGTGATGCTGCGCTCGGCGCCCCAGTAACAGTTGCCCGTTCCGTAGCAGCCGGAGATATACTCCCGGTCGCTGAGATTGTTGGCATTGACCTGAACAAAAGCCCCTTTCAATGACGGTGACCAGACGCCGAGATCGGCGCGGACCATCGCATCCAGCAGCGTCACCGACGGCAGACGCTCGGTGTTCGCATCATCAGCCCACTGTTTACCGATATAGCGCACACCAGCCCCCGCGCTGATCCCGGCCGGGAACTGATAACGCGCCCAGAATGAGGCCATCTGATCCGGCGTGAGCTGCGGCGTATTGTCGTTGGTGCCATCTTTGGTGTCCTGGAAGCGCAGGCGGTTCCAGGTGTAAGAAGCCAGGGTGCTCAGCTCTGGCGTAATCTGGTTATGCATCTCCAGTTCGACCCCTTGCGAGTGGACCTTGCCGGCTGGAATAAAGGTGGCGGTGGCGATATTCGGATCGCGGGTGGCCACATCTTTCTGGGTTAAATCATAGATAGCGATACTGTACATATCGCGGCTACCCGGCGGCTGGAATTTCAGCCCCGCTTCCAGCTGTTCGGCGGTGGTGGGCTTCAGTAAGGTTCCATCGGCGCCCGGCAGCATCGCCGGCGTAATGGCCTGGCTGTAGCTCAGATACGGCGAGAGGCCATTTTCCAGAGCATACAGCAGCGACGCGCGACCGCTGATATGGTCATCGGAACGGCGGCTGGAGGTGCCGAAGGTATCGCTGACCTGCTGCGAAACGATGCGATCGTAACGGCCGGAGACGTCCAGATGCCAGCGATCCCACACCATTTCATCCTGCAGATAAATCCCGGTCTGATAGTAGCGACGATTATTGTTATCGCTGTAGGTCACGGTATGCCCGGTTTGCTCGGTATAGCCGCTAAACGGATCGAGCGGTGAGGCGCTGCCCGCACCAGTCCACAGATCGTTGCGGAAGCGGTGATATTCCGCACCGAGGATCAGCGTATGGGCCAGCTCCCCGGTGTTAAAGTCAGCGCGCAGGCGGTTGTCGGTGGACCACGCATCGAGCGAGCCGCGAGAGCCGCTGTAGCCGCGTGACAGCATGTCGCTGTCCCCAACCCAGCCGACCTGGTAGACCTGATCGAGAGAGACATTAGTGTGGGTGTAGCTTCCGGCGGAATAGGCCGACCAGGTATCGTCGAACTGATGCGTAAACTCGTAGCTGTAGATCTGCTCGCGACGTTGATAGCCGTCTGACGGATCGCCTTCATTGGTGCTGGTGGAGAGCTTGCGCCCGTTGTGCGCGTAGCGGGTGCCGTCCAGCGGCAGCGAGCCATGGTAGCCGCCAGAGGGATCTTTTTGCAGATAAGCGCGCAGTAACAACGAGGTGTCAGTATCCGGCTGCCAGAGCAGGGACGGGGAGATAGCATAACGCTCTTCACGGGTATTGTCGTACTGGGTGTCGCTGTTGCGCGTCATCCCGATAATCCGGTAAGCCCATTGATCGTTAATGGCATCGGTATAATCGAAGGCGGCCCCTTTGGTGTTTTGCGTCCCGCCGCTCAGGCGGAAATGGCCCTCCGACGTAAACTGCGGACGTTTCGAGGTCAGGTTAACCACGCCGCCGGGGACGCTCTGGCCATACAGCGCCGAGGAGGGGCCTCTGATCACATCCACCCGTTCGATAAACCACGGGTCAATCTGCAGAACGTTGTGGCTCCCGCCATCGCTCATCAGGCGCATGCCGTCGAGGAACAGGTTATCCACGTCGCCGCCGTGATAGCCACGTAATGACACCGTATCAAAACGGGTTGCTCCGCCGCCAAAGCTGGAGTACACGCCTGGGGTGTATTCCAGCGCCTGGCTGATGGTGTTGGCTCCCTGGTCATCCATCTGCTGTCGGGTGATCACCGAGACCGACTGCGCGGTGGTAATCAACGGCTGGTCGGTTTTGGTCGCCCCGGCGGAGGTTTTCGCGCTATAGCCCTCGGTGGGGGCGGTGGCGGAGTCAACGGGTTGCGCGGTGACGACCACCGTCTCTTCCGCCAGGCTGGCGAGAGGGAAGGCGGTGGCTAGGGCGCACAGTAACGCGGAGCGTTTAAAGGTGATGCGGGTGATCATGACATAATCCTGAGTAACCGCAGCCTGGTACTCCTGTACGCCGCTACGGAAAAGGCGAAAGTGTCTTCTTTCGTAAAAAAGTAATGCGAATTATTATTGTTACTCTTTGCGTTATCAAGCGGTGATTACGTAGCGTGACAATCAAAAGCCATGAAAAGACTGCTGTTTATTCACTCCAGCGCGGACAGACCGGGGCGTGCGGAGCAGCAGGCGTGATGACTGGCTACCAGATCTGGTAGCCAGGAGGGAAGAAAAACCGCGATTACGGACGACTGTCTAAGCGCAGCTGCGCAATCGCCCGCCAGGGATCGGCAAGATAGGGCATCGACGATAGCGCCAGCAGCTCTTCTTTGGTGCCGCCTTCACCGAAGATAATCGATTGAACCCGGCTAAGCGGCCATTCTGCGGCGGAGCGGTCGATCAGCCGGAATGTATCACCGCAGCGTGTTTCTCCGGGCCTGACAACCCGATAAAACCAGCCGTTGCGCGACAGACTGTGCATCAGCATTGGCGCATCGGGATCCTGTAAGCGCGTTGCCATCGTCTGGCAGGCAACGCGTCCCCAGCTGATTTGCACTTCAGCAGCGCCAAGGCGAAACACATCGCCCGGACAGACATCGGCTTCCGTCATCCCGTAAGTGGAAAAATTTTCGCCAAACAGACCGGCATGCAGATGCTGCCCGGAGAGTACCGGGTATCGTTCACGCCAGAATTCGTAATGCTCGCGCGCATAGTGCATCAAAGCACAGTCCGGATCCTCAAAACGCTCCTGCACGCCGTTGTCAGCCTCCAGACCATGGGCACTGAGGTATACCCTGCCGCTTAATGTTACTTTGCGCAGCGAACCATCAGCCTGGCGTTGATTGCCGAGTATCGTACGTAGCACGACGTTAACATCTGTCATCATAGGGTTCTCCATATTGCTCCGCAGGGCGGGGAATGAATCAGAAGGTGTATTCCACGCCGGCCCAGAAGTTACGACCCTCTTCGATAAACCCCTCGCTATAGTAGTAGCGTGTGTCAAAGAGATTATTGATTGAGGCGTTGAGGCTAAAGCCGTGACCAATGGCATAGTCAGCACGAAGGTGAGAGATAGCGAACCCAGCCGCTTTTTGTGAACCATCGCTGTTGCTGTAGCTGGAAGAACGCGCCTCTTCAGAGAGCGTAACCTTTAGTGACGCCGTCGGTTTAAACGTTAGCCAGGCGTTGAGCGTGTGATCCGGCAGACCGGTAATGTCGCCTACGTCTTGTTGTTTGGGGTTGCTGTGGATCCAGCCATAGCTTAGCCCGGTGTCCAGCCACGCGAACGGCGCTCCCTTAATGCCCAGATCCAGACCGGTATAGTCGACCCGACCACTGTTCTGATTCTGTACGGTATCCGCATCGATATTAATCGACAAAATTGCGTCGCTGACGCGGTTATAGTAGACGCTGGCCTCATAGGCCCAGCGATCGGTCAAATGGCCATTCCAGGTCAGGTCGACGCTGCGGGCGCGCTCAGGCTTCAGCTGGGGGTTGACCAACGCTATCTGGTCTTTGGCTGGTTTCATGGTGGTATAACGTTCTTTGAGCGTGGGGAACCGGGTACGGTCAGACCAGGAGAGCGTCAGGGTATCCTGGTCAGAAAAATGATAGCGGGCCAGCGTTTC
This sequence comes from Klebsiella sp. R390, assembly GCF_051131745.1. Classification (NCBI taxonomy): domain Bacteria; kingdom Pseudomonadati; phylum Pseudomonadota; class Gammaproteobacteria; order Enterobacterales; family Enterobacteriaceae; genus Klebsiella; species Klebsiella sp. R390. The sequence goes on from NZ_CP180445.1 coordinate 4,774,368, forward strand.
CCAGTTGAACGCATTCTGCCTGTTACCGTCGTAGCGGGTGACGCTGCCGTTGTTTTCGTGCTTCATGCCTTCAATGCTGTTGCGCCAGTCATAGCTCATCCCGGCGACGATATCGAGATTGTCCGCCGCCTCCCATTGATATTCGCTGGCGAGTGACCAGGTACGATCCTGGTAACGGTCGTAGGGCCCGTCACTGGTGCTTTTTTCTCTGTGAACATCATCTTTCCAGTTGATGGCAAAGGCGAGCTGGTCGTTTTGACGAACGTCGGCGGAGAGCTGGAGGCCCGCGCCGGTGCTGTAGTCGTTATAACGGCTGTAGCTGCCATTTTTGCTGTGCAGATCGGCCAGCGAGTTATACATCATCAGGGTATTTTTGAAAGTATCATGATACAGACGGCTTTTTAGCGTGAAGCGCTCGCCAAGGTGGGTTGTTCCTTGATAGTAGTAGCTCTCTTTATCGTACTCCGGCCACTGCCAGTATCGGGCTTTCTGCGAGCTGCTCCCGGCATAGGGCGGGTTTTGTTTCTCGCCATCCTGCTTTAGCCAGGTTAAGGCGTATTCATCATTGCCACGTGGAGTGAAACCGATCTTCACGATGCCGCGCTTATCATCACTCGCCGAATTTGTCATTTTGCCGTCTTCGCCGGCGACCGGGTTGGTTGTGCCATGCGGCAATGCCAGGAAGTCGCGTTTCAGGCGGCTGCCGCTGAGCTGGAAATACCCCAAATCATTGCTTGCGCCAAGCGAGGCGTGCGTGTCATAGGCACTGTCTTCACTGCGGCTCCAGCCCTGGCGGTAGCCGATGTTGGCTTCCAGGGGTTTGGTTGGGCGAGGTGTCGTAATATTGATAGCTCCCCCCATCTGGTTGGGGCCTTGAAGCAGGGAAGAGTACCCTTTCGACACTTCAACTGAGGCCACGTCCGAGGTGAGAAAGCGCCCGAGATCGAGATTGCCATCGTAGGGGACATAAATCGGTACACCGTCGAAAAATACGGGCACCTGGCGGCCGTCAAAGCCGCGCACTTTTACCTGTAGTTCATTGCGATTACCTGATTTTTGCAACACCACGCCAGGGACGACGGAAAGGGCGTGCGCAACATCCTGTTTATCCAGACTCTGGATGGTTTCTTGCCCGAGAATGCTGATCGTTGTTGCGGGAATGGTGCTGGACCATACGGTCATTGAGTCCTCTGACCGTTCCGCCCATGCGATCTGGCTGATCATCAGACCGATCGAGATACAAAGGTACTGTTTCCTGACTCTCATTTTTATTATTCCTTTTTCTGTTTATTTATTTTGCTGTGTCCGGCTGCAGTCGAACCTGAATATCAGCCGGCGGCGCGTACCACGGCGCCGAAGTTATAAACAATTCAATTCCACAATCGAGGTATTGCCCCAGGCTGCTCAGAGTGATCCCGCCGGTCAGCGCCAGCGTGCAGGCAGGGGCAATATTGCGTGCCTGATTGGCAACCTGACGGGCCTGTTCGGGGGAAAATTTATCCAGCTGCAAGATGTCGGGCTGCGCCTGTAGCGCGGCCAGTGCTTCGGGGAGCGTATCGGCTTCGACGGCCACCTTTTTTTCAGGTGAACGCTGGCGTAGCAGGCCAATCACCTGCGTCCAGTCGCCGTTATGCGCGAGAAAATGCCGGTGGTTGGCAAATAACAGCACGGTTTCGCCACAGCCGGCGCGGTGGATCAAGCCACCTGCTGCAACGATGGCCTGAGCGCCGAGCAGACGGGTGCCGGGAATGGCCTTCCGGGTACAAGCGATGTGCGCATCGGGAAGGCGGGCATGCAGCAGGGCCAGCATCTGCGACACATAGTTTGATACGCCGCAGCTCCATTCAAGCACGTTCTGCGCCGCTTTCCAGCCCTGATGCAGCGCGTTTGCGCTGCCGCTCGCTCGTAGCAACAGGCCGCAAGGTGCGGCCTGTTGTCCGTCCTCAAGAGATGCGGTGACCGTCAGACCAAGGCTACGCAGCATCTGGGACGCAGGGTAAATGCCGCTGACGCAACCCCCCTGGCGATGGCGAAATTCCATAATGCCGGGCTGGCTGCCAATCCCCAGAGCCCGGGTCGTTAGATCGCCACCCTGAATATCCTCCATCAGCCATGCATCGGTGAGCGCCTGGGGGAAGTAGATCATGCTGTCTCTCCGCAATCCCAGGAAATAAGCGCCCAGTCCCGGGTAGCTGGTGCGATGGTCTGCGGGTCTTGTTGCTGATACCAGTGCTGAAGTCGCGCGCGGTCTTCATCGTTCAGCGTGCCAAGCGTCCAACTGACGTTTTCCTCGAAACGCGCAAAAGTGGTGTTATCCCCCTGGCAGTTATTGCCGCGGATAAAATCGACTCGTGCCTGAATTCCCATTTGATACAGCACGTTCAGCGCGTAGATGTAGTTAGGCAGCTCAATGACTTCGCGCCCTAATGCTCGTTGGATAGCCGGTGACATAAACGTCGGGCTGACAAGGTGGGTGGTATAGACGCGCAGTCGCGCCTGGCGATTGAGCTTTGTCATTGCTTCGCGCATATCGCTCACCAGCGTTGAGCGCGAAGCGACCGCAACATCGCAGCGGGGAATGTCATCCCATGTATCCTCCCAGGCGCGACAGTGCCAGTGTGCATTAACGATGTTCATCTGCGCGGCACGCGTTTTGGCTACTTCCAGCATCATCGGGCTGTAATCAACGCCATGCACCGCCTGTAGCCGGTCGGCCAACGCCAGCGCCACGGTTCCCGGACCGCAGCCCATATCGAACAGGGTCTCTGCGCCGGTTAAGTCGATTTTTTCCAGTAATTGTAAGAGATAGCCGTCCGCTGGCCGCGCGCAGTTGGCGGCCATTTTTTGCGCCCGGGCGTCCCAGTGGGCAGGGGTCTTTTCCGTGCGTCTGGCAATCTTGAGCTGTTGTCGGTACAGGTGGGCAAAATCAATATCATCGATAAGCATAATCATTCCTGAAAGTGAACGTTGCCGAGGTGGCGGTGGATTTGGGTGGCAGTCACGCCGTAGAGTCCGGCGAGTTTGCTTGGTTGCAGCTGCGTGCGCGGTTCACCCTGGGCGATAGTCCCGTCTGGCTCGACGCTGAGGATCGTGTCGGCGATAGCGAGGGCGTGCAGCGGATGATGCGTTGCCATCAGCAGCGTGATGCCACGCTGGCGAAGGTGTTGTAGGGTATCGAGCAGGCGAATTTGATGACCAAAGTCGAGGCTTGAGGCCGGCTCATCGAGCAGCAACAGCCGTGACTGTTGCGCCAGCGCCCGGGCAATAAGCGTCAGCTGGCGTTCACCGCCGCTCAACGTCGCGTAACTTCTGCTGGCGAGGTGGGCGATGCCGAGGATATCCAGTTGGGCGAGGGCAATATCCCGTTCGCGTCTGGAAGGTTGGGAAAAGGTGCTGATGTTCGGGCTAAGCCCCATGAGTACCATATCAAGTACATGAAATGTAAACACGCTGTCATGTGCTTGTGGTACCCAGGCAATGGCGCGTGCGCGTTCGCGGGCGCGCATCTGACTGATATCCACATTATCGATAAGCACCTGGCCTGCACACAGGGGAAGAAGGCCGAGGATCGATCGCATCAGGGTGGTTTTACCGCTGCCGTTAGTCCCCAGCAGGCAGCAAATCGAACCAGGCGACAGCGAAAATGACACCCCGTGAAGCACTACCCGGCCGGGATAACCCACGTCGGCGTGACGCACCCTGAGTATTGTCATGGGCGGCTCCCACGAATCAGTAATACCAGGAAGAATGGTGCGCCAACAAACGAGGTCAGGATACCAAGCGGGATCTCGGTCGCGCTCAGGCCACGCGCCAGGGTGTCAGTGAAGAGCAGCAGAATCGCGCCGAGCCCCATTGATACCGGCAGTAGACGCTGGTGATTACTGCCAATGAGCAGGCGCCCCGCGTGCGGGATGATAAGCCCGATCCAACCAATAATCCCGGCAATGGCCACGGCGCTGGCGGTGGTCAGAGTGGCGCACACTACCACCATCAGCCGCAAACGTGTGACATCAATACCCAATGAACGAGCTTCATCATCAGACAACGTTAACAGGTTAAGGCGCCAGCGCAGCAGCCATAGCGGTAGACACCCGGCGATCATTAGCGGGGCGGCAAATGCCAGATCGCGAGGGGTGATGTCCGCTAACCCTCCCAGCAACCAGAAGGTAATAGAAGGTAACTGTGTATAGGGATCGGCAAGGGTTTTAATCAACGAAATGCCGGCACCGCATAAGGTTCCCAATGCAATGCCCACCAGTACCAGGGTTAGCGCCGGATCGCGCCGCGTGATGACGTGGGACAATGCGCCGACTCCCGCAACCACCAGCAGACCACCGCAGAAGGCAAAGAACTGGATAAAGAATGTCGATAAACCGCACCAGATGGCAATACAGGCACCCAGACCCGCACCGGCGGCAACACCGAGGATATCTGGCGAGACCAGCGGGTTACGAAACATCCCCTGGTAGGCAGTTCCCGCCGCACAGAGGGCCGCGCCGATCCCCAGGGCCGCCCCAATACGCGGCAGGCGTATCTGCCAGAAAACGACACTGGCCTGGGGGGAAAGCGCGGCGCTGTCAGGCACAAACAGGAGATCGAACAGACGGCCGACGGTGAGATTCCATGGCCCGGTTAGCAATGCGCCCGTAATGGTCAGCAGCCCGGCAAGCAGTAAGATCGTACTAAGCGTGGATAATTTCATACGCTATGCATCAGCGTTGCGTAGCGGGCAGGGGTGAGCGTGCTGTGCCAGAAGAGCGTACTATAGCGGGTCAAATCTTCCTGAAGCGAGCGCTGTATCCGCGGGTCAAGCCAGGCGTGCAGCCGACGCATTCCGGCAAGACGATTAATTCCCGGCGGTGCATCCAGCCAGCCGAACGGCAGGCCATCCAACAGCATAACCTGGCGTTTTGCCACGGCGGTGACGCTCTGCCACGCCGGATCCTGCAGGATGTAATCGCGAGTGGCGGCATTTTGGGTCAGGATCAGATCCGGCTGCCATGTCAGCAGATTCTCCAGCGAGACCTGTGCCAGCCCACTGCGTCCAGCAACCCGAGCGACGTTCTCCAGCCCCAATAGTTCTGCCGCTTCGGTATGCAGCGATCCGGCCAGCCCGGTCTCCAGCCCCTTTGCCCCGCGTGCCGCATAAAAGCGTGTTCGAGCTCCGCCTCCGGTTGAAAAGGCCTGGGCATCGGCGATAAATTTCTGCGCCAGCGCCGCCTGTTGTCGCGTACGGTCCTCGGTTCCGACGATTTCGCCAATCGCCAGCAACTGTTCGGCAGATGACGCCAGCGTTCCGCCGATCAATACCCACGGAATGTGGCTGCGTTCACTGATCCGCTGGGCCTGGGAGCGCCAGCTACCGTCCGTATTGCCGCAGTCCACCACCAGATCTGCCTCAAGTGCAAGCAGCGTTTCCAGCGATAGCGTACTGGCGTGTCCGGCCAGTCGCCCTAGTTTGGGAAGCCGGGCGATATCCGCGGGGAAGGGCACATCCGGGAAGCGAGAAAAGTCGAAAGATGAGAACCCCAGCAATTTTTCCGGTGCGGCAGCAAGCAGCAGCATGTCAGCCGGTGAGCCTGCGCTGATAATCCGCCGAATGCGGGTGGGAGAGGGACGATTGCCGATGCTGAAGACCAGCGGCGGGGCTGCTGTAGCCTTCAGGCTGGGGAGGCAGAGCAGGAAGCTCAGTGACTGGAGAAACGTCCGTCGCGAAAGGGGCATATGTTTCCATCCTGAAACAAATTGATTAAAATATCGCTGTATATTTACATATATAGCGATGATTAAATTGCTTGAGATCAAGGCATCTTGAATTAGATCGCTACCGGGCGAATCAGGAGAACATGCAGCAAAGGCTGGTCTGGAAGAACAGGGCGCGACGGCGATCCCGTCGCGCCAGAGGATTACGGTGCCGCTTTTGCTGCCGGAGCCGCTACTGCATCGTTGGCGGCAGGTGCGGTGGTGGGTGACGTGCTGGTGGCAGTGGTCGGTTGGGTTGTACTGTCGACCGGGCGGGTGGCCGGCAGCGAGTCACAGGGTTTGTCCTGCGGGCAGACCAGATCCAGCATTTTCAGCGTCACGCCGTTGGTCCAGCCGAAGCCGTCCTGCAGCGGATATTCACCGCCGCCTCCGCCGGTGCCCGTCGAGCTGACGTCATACTTTTCAACCAGTTTTTGCTGACTGTTGTAGGTGTGCTGGACGTTGCTGAGGAAGCGCCAGCTTACCTCGAGGGCGACCTTTTTCTGACCGTAGTTCTGCAACCCTTGCGCAGCTACCCACTGCAGTGGCGCCCAGCCGTTGGGGGCATCCCATTGCTGGCCGCTGTTGACCGTGGTGGTGGTTAAACCGCCGGGTTTCAACAGCTGCGATTCGGCAGCTGCGGCCACCTTCGCGGCCCGCTCGCTGGAGGCGGCATTGACGTACAGTGGGAACAGCGCGGCGGCGGTCAGCTGGTTTCTGACCTTATGGGTCTTGAGATCGTAATCGGCGTACCAGCCCGCTTTATCGTTCCACAGGTATTTCTCCAGCGCCTTCTGACGGGCGTTGGCCTGGGCATCATACTGCGTCGCTTTGGCATTATCACCGGCCGCTTTACTGGCCCGGGAGAGCACTTTCTCCATATGGAACATCAGGGCGTTCAGGTCCACCGGGACGATGCTGGTGGTACGAATGGTGCCCAACTGCTGCGGATTATCCATCCAGCGCGAACTAAAATCCCATCCCGAGGCGGCGGCGGAACGCAGATCGCGATAGATCTCGGTGGCCGGGCGATTGGGGTTGTTCTTCGCGGTGGTGACATCATCAAGCCAGGATTCCGGGCGCGGAGTGTCATTATCATCCCAGTAGCGGTTCAGCAACGCGCCATCTTCCATGCGCACCACCCGCTGATTGGCTTTCCCCGGCTCAAGCGCGTCGGCGCCTTGCATCCAGTACTGATACTCTTTTTCCATCTGCGGCAGGAAGGTCTTCAGCGCCCGATCGCCGTCGTGGGTGGCGAGCAGTTCCACCATAAACGGGAAGAACGGCGGCTGTGAGCGGCTCAGATAGTAGCTGCGGTTACCGTTGGGAATATGCCCCCAGGTGTCAATTTCAGAGGCGAAGTTCGCCACCATATCGGCGACTTTATCCCAGTGGCCGCTCTCCGCCAGGCCCAGCATGGTGAAGTAGCTATCCCAGTAATAGACCTCGCGGAAACGCCCACCGGGAACCACATACGGTTTGGGCAGCGGCAGCAGCGAATCCCACTTCTCGACCTCAACGGTACTGCGGGTCAGTACCGGCCACAGGCCGTTAATATGCTGACGTAGCGTCTGGCCTTTCGGCGGCACATACTGGTCATTTTCCCGCGGCAGCGTGAAATTGAGCTCGACGAAATGGCGCAGGTCGAAGCTGGTCTGGTTTTTTTGCATTCGATAATCGGCGAGGATCATCAGCGGGTCGCTATTGGGGATGGCATCGGCAAAGGTTTTTTGATCGGTAAAGAGCCGGGCGCTTTGCACATCGTTAAACAGCGGTCCGAGCAGAATATCCGGGGATTGCGGCGCGGGGGAATTTTCCAGGGCTTGGGCACTCAGGGTCGATAGCGCGAACAGCGCGCCTCCCAGCGCTAAAGCGTAGGGTAGCGTAGGGGGGCGACGTGAAACCTGACTCGTCATGGGGCGTTCTCCTTATTATTTCAGACGGTCTTACCACTGCGTTTGACCATCTGGAAACCTTAGACGAAGATCCGTTGTCCGGGGTGTCGCAGATAACATTTTGCGTGAAAACAGACAATTTACCTGTCAGCTCCGGCAGGCAGGCGACACGGCGAAACAAAAAACCTATGCCGACCGGCAGGTGATGTGGCCGGGATGATTAGCAGAGTGAGGAGGGTGAGGGTGAATCGACGTCATTTTCTGCTGCTGGGGGCCGCGTCGCTGCTGGCGGGCCGCGGTGCTCAGGCCCTTGACGCCCGGCAGCAGCAATTAGATCTCTGGCCGGGTGAACCGCCGGGCGGCGGAGGCCCTTCGGGCAGATCCGTGTTATCGGCAAGCGGCGCCCTCAGCCAGGTTGCCGTGCCGCAGCTGTCGGTCTGGCAACCGGCGACAGCCCGTGGCCACGGCGTGCTGATTGCTGCCGGAGGCGGGTATCGCCATATTGAACTGGCGAAGGAGGCCTGGCCTGCTGCACGCTGGCTGACGGCGCGTGGCTATACCGCCTACGTGCTGAGCTACCGGCTGCCCGCGGAAGGGTGGCGGGCTGGTGCGCTGGCGCCGTTGCAGGACGCCCAGCGGGCGCTGCGGCTGATCCGTCAGCGCGAGCAACGGGTCAGCCTGCTGGGGTTTTCCGCCGGCGGGCATCTGCTGGGTATGGCCGCCTGCCGCGCCGCTTTTGCGGCGTACCCGCCGATAGACGCCCTCGATACGCAGCCCGCCCGCGCCGACGGGGCGGCGCTGATATACCCGATTATTTCCCTGCTGCCGCCCTACAGCCATACCGCGACACACCGGATCCTTGCGGGTCCGCATGCCTCTGATGCAGTTGACCGCGCCTGGTCGGTACAGAGCTACGTGAATGCGCAAACCCCGCCCTGTTTTCTGGTTCAGGCCGAAGACGATCCGCTGTCCGACCCGCATAACACGCTGATCATGGCCGACGCCTGCCGCCAGCATCAGGTTCCGGTTAGCCTGTATCGCTATGCCCACGGCGGGCACGGTTTTGCCATGGGACGTGCCGGTACCGCAACCGTAGAGTGGCCGGAGCACTATGCACAATGGTTGAAAGGGCGATAACCGCAATGGCGCAAACGGCTGATTTTTTGCTTCATGATGGTGCAAAACGGGCCTGAATCCAGCTAGCGTGCTGGTTATTTTTTGCACAGTGACGCGGCATGCTCAACAGGCATTGCACGCCGATCTCGCGGCCCGCTACCTGGCATAATAAATGCTTATCTCTTACCGGAGTTACCCCAAAGTGAGTATAACCGGAGGAGACGGCCATGATAAAAATAACGCTTCCTGACGGGCATTATTATGACGAGATGCTTACCGCGCAGGGGCAGCAGCGTCAGCACTATAACGCCTGGTGGCAATGGTTTCACAGCACCGATCAATTCTCTATCCGGCAAAAGAAACAGCAGGCGGAGCTGCTTTTTCACCGTATCGGCATCACCTTTAATGTCTATGGGGAAGATGAAGGTACCGAGCGGTTGATTCCGTTCGATAGTGTACCGCGCATCATTCCCGCCGCAGAGTGGAAAAGGATCGATCGCGGGATCCGCCAGCGGGTCAAAGCGCTCAATGCTTTTTTATACGATATCTATCATGAGCAGAACATCCTGCGCGCCGGGCTGATCCCGGCGGAGCAGGTGCTGGCCAATGAGCAATATCAGCCCTGCATGCAGGGAATTGACCTGCCCAATAATACCTATGCGCACATTACCGGCGTCGATATGGTGCGCAACAGCGACGGCCAGTATTACGTGCTGGAGGATAACCTGCGGACCCCGTCAGGGGTGTCGTATATGCTCGAAAACCGCAAGATGATGATGCGCCTCTACCCGGAGATGTTTGAAAATCACCATATTGCGCCGGTGGAACGCTATCCGGGATACCTGCTCCAGACGTTGCGCGAAAGTTCCCCGGTCGACGACCCTTGCGTGGTGGTGATGACGCCGGGGCGCTTCAACAGCGCCTATTTCGAACACAGTTTCCTGGCTCAGCAGATGGGGGTTGAGCTGGTGGAGAGCGCCGATCTGTTTATCAAATCGGGCGCCGTCTACATGCGAACCACCGAAGGGCCGCGTCGGGTGGATGTGATTTACCGTCGTATCGACGATGCTTACCTCGACCCGCTGGCCTTCCGGGCCGATTCGATGCTCGGGGTGCCGGGGCTGCTGTCGGTGTACCGCGCCGGTGGGGTGGTGCTGGCCAACGCCATTGGCACCGGGGTGGCGGACGACAAGTCCATCTATCCTTTTGTGCCGGAGATGATCCGCTTTTACCTCGGCGAGCAGCCGATCCTCAACAATATTCCGACCTGGCAGTGCCGCAAGCCGGAGGATCTCCAGTACGTGCTCGGCAATCTGGAGACCATGGTGGTCAAGGAGGTTCACGGTGCCGGAGGCTACGGCATGCTGGTGGGGCCGCGCTCAACCAAAGAGGAGCGCGAGGCGTTTCGCCAGCGCCTGCTCGCCAACCCGGCCAACTATATCGGACAGGACACCCTCGCGTTATCGACCTGCCCGACCTTCGTGGAAGACGGCCTGGCGCCGCGACACATTGATTTACGTCCCTATGTGCTCTCCGGTCATGAGATCCGTCTGGTGCCCGGTGGCCTGACGCGGGTGGCGCTCACGGAAGGCTCGTTGGTGGTGAACTCATCGCAGGGTGGCGGCACCAAAGATACCTGGGTAATGGAGGATGACGAATCATGTTGAGCCGGACTGCGAGTGAACTTTTCTGGATGGCGCGCTATCTGGAGCGCGCGGAAAGCTATGCCCGGGTGTTGGACGTGACCTGGAAGCTGTCGATGATCCCGCGTCACAGCCAGCAGTCCAGGGACCTGGCGTTGCCGCTGAATTTGTCCTCAACCCATGAGCTGTTTCAGGCGCGGCATGCCCGTTTTACCATGAGCAATCTGCTCAATTTCTTCGCCCTCGATGGTAACAATCCCTGCAGCATTTACAGCTGCGTGGAGATGGCCTGGAACAATGCCCACGCGGTGCGCGGCAGCCTGTCAGCGGAAGTCTGGGAGTGCATCAACGCCACCCGCATTGAGCTACGTAAGCTGCGCCAGCAGGGGATTAGCGAGCTGGGCCCCGACGGCTTTTTCGAATGGGTCAAAGAGCGGGTCCACCTGTTTCGCGGGGCGGTGATCGGCACGCTGCTGCGCAACGATGCGCTGAGCTTTATCGGCATCGGCACGTTAATCGAACGGGCCTATTCCACGACGCAACTGCTGTTGATTAAGGACCAGCAGCTGAACAGCGACCCGGATTCGGTGCGCGAATACTATCGTCTGGACACGCTGCTGAGCGCGGTCAGCGCCCGGGAAGCCTACAACAGCATTTATCGTCAGCCGGTCAGCCGGGAAACGGTGATGGAGCTGCTGATCCTGCGCAATGACGTGCCCCGATCGCTTCGGGCCTGTATCTCTGACCTGATTGGTCAACTGGAGCATATTGCCAACGATCGCTCACACCTGCCGCTACGCCTGGCGCATCAGCTGAATGTCGATCTGCGTTTCAGCACCCGCGACGATCTGGCGAGCGCGGATATTCAAAGTTATCTCAACGGGCTGCTGGCGCGTATTAATGCCCTGTCCGACAGCATCAGACAAACTTATCTGGAGGCGCTATGAAACTGGTCATCGATCACCTGACCCGCTACGGCTATGATGAAGAAGTGAAGTTTTCGACCCAGTATCTGCGCCTGACGCCGCGCAGCACCGGGCGGCAAACCGTAAGTTCATGGACGCTGACGCTCCCGGATGGCTCGGCGATAACCACCACCGACGCCTGGGGTAACGTTCTGCATGTGTTAACCCTCGATAACCCGCACAAAGAGATTGCTATCCGCGCCAGCGGCGTGGTGGATATCGCGGAGGACGAGGAAGAGCACGAGATCCTGGAGGCGGAGCTGCTCTCGCCGCTGGTCTTTTTGCGCAGCACGCCGCTGACGCGCGCCGACGAACAGATCCGTGAGTTTGCCCAGCGCCTGTATCGCGGCGACGACCCGGAAGAGAGCCTGAATCAACTGATGGCCGAGCTGCTGCTGAGAATGCCCTACACCCCGGGTTCCACCCAGGTGCAGGACAGCGCCGCCGATGCCTTTGCGCGTGCCAGGGGTGTCTGCCAGGATCATACCCATGTGTTTCTCGCCTGCTGTCGGGCGCTGGAGATCCCGGCGCGCTACGTCAGCGGCTATGTTTACAGCGATAATGCCCAGCATGTCGCGATGCACGCGTGGGCGGAAGTGTGGCTTAACGGGCGCTGGAAATCCTTTGATATCACCAATAACACCCGCCATCTGAATCAGCATCTGCGTCTGGCCACCGGGCTGGACTATCTCGATGCCTGTCCGGTACGCGGTACCCGACTGGGCGGCGGCGGGGAAATTATGTTAACCAATGCTGAAGTGCGCGCACATTCGCAACAGGCGCAGCAGCAATAAGGGCAGGAACAAACGACGATGACCTATTGTGTGGCCATGTGTTTAGAAGATGGGCTGGTTTTTGCCTCTGACTCCCGCACCAATGCGGGAGTGGACCATATCGCAACCTTTAAAAAGCTCCATGTCTTTGCCAAAGACGGTGAACGGGTGATGGTGCTGCAATCCGCCGGCAATCTGGCCACCACCCAGAGCGTGATAAGCCTGCTGACGACGCGGATGGCGACGCAGCAGGAGCCGCATCTGATGCAGGTCAGTTCGCTGTATGACGCGGCGATGCTGATCGGCAAAACGTTGCAGGAGGTGATTCAGCGAGACAGCAGCAACCAGCAGAACTGCGGCAATACCAACTTCAACTGCAACCTGCTGCTGGGCGGGCAAATTGCCGGTGAAACCCATCGACTGTTTCATATTTACCCGGAAGGTAACTTTATCGAAGCATCGAGCGATACGCCTTATTTCCAGATTGGCGAGAGCAAGTACGGCAAACCGATCATCGACCGGGTATTAAGCCGTGAGACGTCGCTCGAGCAGGCGATGTGCTGCGCCCTGATCTCGATTGACTCCACGTTACGCAGTAATCTCTCCGTCGGCCTGCCGCTGGACACGCTGCTGTATCGCAGCGACAGCCTCAGCAGCGGCGAGCAGCACCGCATCACTGACAAAGATCCCTACTTCAATACCATTCGCAAAGCCTGGTCCGAAGGGCTGCAAAACACCTTTCTGACGCTGCCGCCGTTTGGCGCCGGGAACCAGGGGTAGGGCGCTCGGCGGTGGAGAAAACGGTGGCTGATGCCACCGCCGTGGTCAGAGGGTCTGCCCCAGTCGCTCGCCGCTGGCAGCGTCGAACAGGTGTATTTTCTCGCGCTTTACCATCAGCGGTAACGGTTGGTCTACCCGGGCGTCGATGCGTCCGGCGACCTGCATGTGGATCGGAAAGCCCTGCCACTCCAGATGGAGCAGCGTGGATTCGCCGGTGACCTCCATAATCTTGACGTTCCCCGGCGTCCCGTCGGCAGCCGGCTGGATATCCTGCGGGCGCAGGCCAACAATAACCGCCACGTTGGCCTGGCGTTCGGCGGCCTGATACCAGCTTTCAGGCAGCGCAATCCACAGCTCACCGCACTGCACGCCGGGCTGGCCATGCTGCAGGCGAATGGTACCCTCGAGCAGATTCATCGGCGGGGAGCCGATAAACCGCGCCACGAAGGTATTGCAGGGGCGATCGTAGATCTCCAGAGGGGCGCCGCGCTGGACGATATGACCGTCGCGCATCACCACAATCTGGTCGGCGAGGGTCATCGCCTCCACTTGATCGTGGGTGACGTAAATCATGGTGGTGTTGAAGCGCTGATGCAGGGATTTTATTTCCGCTCTCAGCTCCATACGCAGCTGGGCATCGAGGTTGGAAAGTGGTTCATCGAACAGAAACACCTGCGGATTTCGTACCATCGCGCGTCCCATTGCCACACGCTGGCGCTGGCCGCCGGAAAGCGCACGCGGATAGCGGGCAAGCAGCTTGTCGATCCCCAGCAGGCTGGCGATATGCTGGATTTTGTTTTTCTGCGTGGCCTTATCGATGTTTTTGACCTGCATGTGAAAAGCAAGGTTTTCGGCCACCGTCAGGTGAGGATAAAGAGCATAGCTCTGAAAAACCATGGCAACATCGCGGTCCGCAGGGTCGAGGTCGTTGATGGGGCGGTTATTCATCAAAATATTCCCCGCGGACAGGCTGTCCAGACCGGCCAAAAGACGCAGCAGCGTCGATTTTCCACAGCCGGAGGGCCCCACCAGCACGGTGAAACTGCCGTCCGGGATGGTCAGATCCAGCGGATGCAGTACCGTCTGTTTGCCGTACTGTTTCGCAACGTTTACCAGTTCAACGCTGGCCATAGGCGCTCTCCTCAAGATGGTGCTGCAGGGTCTGCCAGTCGGGATACTGACGGGGGGATGAACTGATGGCGCAGGCGGCAACGGCATTGCCCCAACGTAAAGCCTGCGCGGGCGGTTTAGCGCTTAACAGCCCGGCAAGAAAACCGGCATTGAAGCTATCCCCGGCACCGATGGTGTCGATGACCGCTACCGTTTTTACCGGCGCGTGATGGCCGTGGGTTGCTGTCCACCACCAGGCGCCATCGGCGCCGCATTTGACGATACAGCCTCCCCGGCCGCTCAACCGACCCGCCAGCGCCTGGGCCGCCGCCGGCAGTTCGGTCATATCAGCAAGGCCAAGGGTTTCGACCTCATTGAGCAGCAACCAGTCGCAATCCGCCAGCCAGCGGTACGTTGTCTCGCGCAGCGCGCTATCCCAGTTGTGCGGCGGCCAGCCGGTATCGACCGCCACCTGAAAACCGCGCCCGTGCAGGGCTGCAAGCAGGCGGGGATAGTCTGCCAGCAAGGTGGTGCATAAGAACGTGCCGCAGAGCAACACGATATCGCCAGGGGTAGCCTGTGGCGGCAGCTGCGCCAGCACGTCGTCGGCAGATAACCGGGTGATATGACCGTAGTTGCTGAGAAACGAACGCTCTTTATCGGGGTGGGTCACCGCCACCGTCAGCGAGGTTTCGCAGGTATACTGTGGCCAGCGCTCTGCGCTGCCGGGAAACTGGGCCGCCAGCCAGGCGGTAAAGGCATCGTCCCCCTGGCAACCGACGGTACAATGGGGGATCTGCATCGCCGCAGCAGCCAGCGCACAGTTGCCTGCCGAGCCGCCAGGGCGCAGCGCGCTGTGTTCCAGCATCACTTCAGTGCCCGGCGCCGGCCACTGTCCGAGGGTGCCCATAATTAAGTCAATATTGTAATTCCCTGCGATATAGAGCACAGGTGCGGTGAGCTGTTGCATAGTTATCCTTTACTTCCACCGTTAGTGAGGCCGCTGACCAGCGTTTTTTGTAACCAGATGGCGATAAACAGGGGCGGGACCGAAGCCAGAATACCGACGGCAGCAACCAGCCCGTCATCGGTGGCCCGACCGGCGGTAAAACCGGCAATGGTGACCGGGAGGGTCTGGGCGGCAATGTTGCTGGTAAACAGCAGCGAGTAGAAAAACTCGTCCCATGCCAGCAGCCAGCCGAACAGCGCCGAGGCGCCGAGCATCGGTTTCGCCAACGGAATCGTGATCCGCAGCAGTACCTGCCAGACCCGTAGCCCGTCAAGCCGAGCCGCCTGTTCAATATCCTGCGGTAAGGCGTCGAACTGGTTTTTCACCATCCAGGTGAGGAACGGCATGATCAGCGAACAGTAGACCAGTATCAGCCCGCTACGGGTATTCAGCAGGCCGAAATGTTCGAGAATAAAGTACAGCGGCAGCACAAAGGCCACCGGCGGCACCATGTAGATACCCAGTCCGGCATACAGCCAGCCGTCACGGCCGGGATAGCGCGAGAAGCTGAAGGCGGCGGGCACCGCCAGCAGCAGCGAAACCAGCGTCGCCCCGGCGGCTACCAGCAGGCTGTTACGCAGGGCCGGAAGAAACAGCGCGCCAGGTTCCCCGGGCTGGAGCGACAGCAATCTGGCATAACGGCTGAAATCCCACTGGCGGGGTAGCCACTCCAGCGGCACCCGGGTCAGGTCAGCCGTGGCGCTAACGCTCATCAAAAACAGCCACCCCATCGGAGCCAGAATCGACAGCGCAACAAGCAATGCCGCCAGATAGCGCAGCAGGGTACGGAGTTTACGCTTCATTATCGGCACTCCGGCGACGCTGACGGAGCAGCATAAACAGATACAGGGCGATCAACAGCGCGCACATCAGGGTCATCAGGATGGCGTAGGCTGCGCCGCTGCCGGCCCGCAGATAGCTAAAGGACTCCTGATAGACGAAGAAGCTCAGCGTGCGGGTACTGTCCAGCGGCCCTCCGCGGGTCATGACATAAATAATATCGAACACCTTAAACGCATCGATGGTGCGCAGAATCAGGGCCACGCCGAGCGGCGCGGCAATCGCCGGCAAGGTGATGGCACGAAAACGGCGCCACGCTTTGGCACCGTCAAGGCGCGCCGCCTCGTACAAATCCTCAGGAATAGACTGCAGCGCGGCCAGCACCAGCAGCGTGACCAGCGGATAGTTTTTCCAGATATCCGCCAGCATCACCGCGTTCAGGGCCGAATCCGGCGATCCCAGCCAGCTGCGATAGCTGTCGATAATGCCCAGTTGGGTCAGCAGGGCATTAATGCTGCCGTAGTCAGGGTTGAAGTTCAGTCGCCACATCATTGCGTTGACGATGGTCGGCAACGCCCAGGGTAAAATAACCAGCACCCGCAGGATATTGCGCCCGACAAATGGCTGATTGAGCAACAGCGCCACCAGCACGCCGATGACACCTTCAATGGCGACTGAGACCACGGTGAAATAGAGCGTGCGGGCAAAGGCGGCACGAAAATCCGGGTCGGTTAACGCATACAGATAGTTATCCAGCCAGACGTAATTCGTCGCATCGCCATTGCCCACCAGCGCGGTGTCGGTAAAACTCAGCCACAGGGTGCGCGCCAGTGGCCAGGCGGTTAGCAGAAACATCACGATCAGCATGGGTGCCAGAAGCACCCATGCCTGACGATGCTCGCGTTGTTGCAGGCTCAGCATCAACACTCCTTAACGCAGGCGCGCCGCGCTTTGATCGACGGCTTGCATGGCGGCATCCGGCGCGGTCTTACCTTGCAGTACGGCCTGGAGCTGCTGCTGCAAGGTGTTGGAGAGCCGCGAGTAGTCTGCCGTTTCCGGGCGCGAGAGCATGACGTTCAGTGATTTATCCGCTGCGGCGAGCAGGCTCTCCTGGCCTTTGGCAACGGCCGGGTCCTGATAGGACGATTTCCACACCGGCAGGCTCAGTTTGGCGTATTTATCCTGTACCGGCTGGGAGGTCAGATACTGAATATATTGCCACGCCTGTTGCGGATGCTGGCTGGCTTTGGCGATGCCTAATCCCATCGAACCATTTACCGCGCCCGGTTTATCCGGCGTATCGCCCGGTGCCGGAATAATACCGACGTTGCCCGCGACCTTACTCTGTTTCGGATCGTTGGCCATGTTGTACATATAGGTCCAGTTCAGTGCGAACGCCGCATCGCCGTTGGAGAAGGCCTTACGCACATCTTCTTCCAGGTATTCGCGAGAGGCCGGGTTACTCAACCCGTCATCCAGCGAACTTTTCATCAGCGTGACCGCTTTTAACGAGGCCGGGGTCGAGAAATCGAGCTTGCCGTTTTGATAGAACTGCCCGCCAAACCCGGAGACCAGCGTGGTGTAGTCGCACACCAGCGCTTCAGCCTGTGACCAGCTCCACACCAGCGGGTATTTAACGATACCTTTGTCTTTGATAATTTTGGCGTCATCCAGAACCTGCTGCCAGGTGGTGGGCACCTGCTTGATGCCGGCTTTTTCCAGCATGGCTTTGTTGTAATACAGATATTTGGTATCGAGGATCCACGGCATTCCGAGGGTTTTGCCTTTGTAGACCACGGTATTCATGGCGCCGGGGAAGACTTTCTGCCGTTCCTCGGCGGGAATGCGTGCGGAGACATCCTGCAGCAGATCGAAGTGGCTGAATTCGGCAGGCCAGATAGCATCGAACAGCACCACGTCGTAACCATTCGCGCCGGCGCCGCGTGCGGCGACGATTTTGTCATGCAGTGCTTCGTACGGGACAAACTCGAGGTTGATTTTAATATCCGGGTTTTGTTTTTCGAAGTCGGCGGTCATTGCACGAATGTCGTTTTCGCTGTACGCCGCCTGGGTCATAAACAGGGCGTTAACCTGAGTCGCGGCGGCTGCCGCACTCCCGCTGATGACTAGCATCGCCAACAGACCGGCTTTAACCCGAAATGCGCTGTGGTGGTTCATGTTGCTCTCCGCTGTACTGAAAAGAGGAATATGATTTATTAAATCAATTTGATTGATTTAATCGGGGCAACAATACGGCATCAACATCATTGCTGGCCCTTAGGCTAAGCGTAGCAAAGCTTATGCCACCCGAAAGGCCGGTTGAGAATCTCGTTGCGGGAATTGTGACGCTGGCTAAAATTGCAGCATGATGCGACAGGAAGGGACGAAATGAAAACCTCGGGAACGAACCTTGAACATGCGCGTGTTCATAACCGCCGGGTGGTGATTGAAGCTGTGCGCCTGCACGGAACATTAACCCGGGCGGAGCTGGCGCGATTAACCGCGCTGACGCCGCAAACGGTCTCCAATATTGTCGCTGAGCTGCAGCAAATGGCGATCCTCACCAGCCATGAACCGCGGCGGCCGACCGGCCGTGGGCAACCTGCAGTACCGGTGAGCCTTAACCCTGCCAGCGCCTGGTCGATCGGGATTCATCTCGATCATCAGACGCTGATTATTGTGCTGGTCGATCTGACCGGTGAGGTGCATTTTCGCCGGCTCATCCTGGTGCAAAAGCCCCAACCTGGTGCCACCTTTGCCCGCATTGAGGAGGTGCTGCAGGAGATGAAAACGCTGCCCGGGCTTGAATGGAGCAGGGTGCTGGGCATTGGCGTGGTGATGCCGGGCCCGTTTGGTGTGGAAGGGATTTCTTCAACCGGGCCAACCACGCTCAATGGCTGGGAGGGCGTCGATGTGGCGGCAGAACTGGCGCGAATAAGCGGTCTGCCGGTAACGCTGGAGAACGACGCGACGGTGGCGGCCATCGGCGAGCGTTTTCACGGGGTGGCCCGCCAGCTTAACTCCTTCGTCTATCTGTACATCGGCACGGGTCTGGGGGCCGGGATTTTTACCGATGGCCACATCTATACCGGGCATGCACATAACGCCGGGGAGGTCGGGCACATTGTGGTACATCCGGGCGGGCGCCCCTGTTACTGCGGTAACGAAGGGTGTCTGGAGCGTTATGTTTCACT
Organism: Klebsiella sp. R390; assembly: GCF_051131745.1. NCBI lineage: Bacteria > Pseudomonadati > Pseudomonadota > Gammaproteobacteria > Enterobacterales > Enterobacteriaceae > Klebsiella > Klebsiella sp. R390. The sequence goes on from NZ_CP180445.1 coordinate 4,793,375, forward strand.
GCAGGCCGCCTATGAGTTTTGCGGGCTCGATCCCTACCGGGCGTTGCCCGAAGACCTGCTGGCGGTAGACGCCGCGCGATTCGATCGCTGGATTGACACGGCGCTGCCTTCGTTGCGTCAGGCTATCAATCTGCTGGAGTGCGTGTTCGATGCCGAGACGGTGGTGGTGGGGGGGATGATGCCCGCGCCGCTGCTGGAGAAAGTGCTGGCCCGTTTGCCACCGCTTTATCAGTCGGTACGCGGGCGTTATCTTCCGGCGATGCGCGTCAAAATGGGGATGACGGGGACCGATACCGCCGCTCTCGGTGCAGCCGCGCTACCGATTTTTGACGAGTTTAACCCTCAGTTTCAGGCCCTGATGAAGTAGGTCCGCGTGTCCCGAATAATGCGGGCCACGTCGGGTAATTCGGGTGGTGGATCCTGGTGACATACTGTGCGTGTCACACGACGTGTCCGGCACCTGATATTCCGTTTCTGGAAAAGCTAAGTGATTTAAATTCTTTGTTATTTTCTTTGATTTCTCACATCGTCGGGGGGTAAAAGTCACGCACAAAGAGCCCCGGTAGTCATGACAAAAAAAACGTCGATGTATCTGCATCCACAGCAACGTGCGCTTCTCCACCAGCTGTCCCGTCGCTGGCTATGGCGCAGTGAATTACCCACCTGGTTATTAATTATAGTGATCTACGGCGGCTGGTTTATGACCCTGGCGTACTGGCAGACGCTGGGGATATTCCCGGCGACGATGCTGCTAATCTGGTTTACCGCCTGGTATATGTCGCTACAGCATGAGCTGATTCACGGCCATCCCACCAACCGGGCGTGGTGTAATCAACTGTTGGGCACGTTGCCGCTGGCGGTGTGGTATCCCTATGGCCTTTATCGGGATTCCCATCTGGCACATCACCATAACGATCGCCTGACGTTGCCAGTCGACGACCCCGAATCCTACTATTTTACCGACGAGAGCTGGCGGCGTTTCTCGCCCTGGCAGCGTAAGGTGATTCATCTGCGCAATACCTTTATTGGCCGGCTGCTGCTGGCCCCGCTGTTGGATATCGGGCAGACGCTCGCCAGCGCGGTGAACGCGTTTCGCTATCGGCAAGGCAAAGCGATGGCGATGTGGCTGATTCACGTCGGATTACTGGCCGGCCTGCTGACGTGGATCGCGCATTGTGGTTTTTCGCCACTCTATTTTGTGGTTGCGGTCAGCTATCCGGCGCTGGCACTGACCAAAATTCGTTCCTTCCTCGAGCACCGGGCCGCAGATGACCCGCTGGCCCGCTCAGTCATCAACGAGGCAGGCCTGTTGTGGCGCGTGCTGTTTCTTAATCTGAACTATCACTCTGTCCATCATGATCTGCCCGGTGTTCCGTGGTACGGTTTGCGAAAAATCTACCTGCTTGAACGCGAGCGCTACCAGCAGCGTAACCAGGGATTTCTGGTGCGTGGTTATGGGGAATGGTTGCGCGCCTTTCTTTTCAAGGCGGTAGATGTCAATGCGCATCCCGGCGTCAGAAACAGTCAGCAAGACGGGGAAAACGATGCACCATAGTGTGGATTTACCGATGTATGCCATCCATCCACAGGAGAATCAGGCGCTGGAGGCAGCGGTACGAGAACTTCTGCTGGCCAGAGGCATCGCCGCGAGCCTGCCGTCAGCCTCGACGGATTTACTCTCCCGATGGTGCCAACCGGATCTGTTGCTGAGCCAGACCTGCGGCTATCCGCTGGTGACTCTGCTGCCTGACGTGCAGACGGTGGGGTGCTTTCACTACTCAGCGCCCGGCTGCGAAGGGATAGAATACCGTAGTCTGCTGGTAATGCGTGCGGCAGATAGCGCACGGCAACTGGCCGATTTTTACGGACGGCGGGTGGTCTGTAATTCTCCCGATTCGCAGTCTGGCTACAATGTGCTGCTGAAGATGGTCGCGCCGCTTGCCCGCCGTGGGCATTTTTTTGGCGACGTCATTTTCAGCGGCAGTCACCGGCAATCACTTGTCGATTTGCAACAAGGCGTGGGGGATATTGCCGCCATTGATTGCATTAGCTGGGCGCTGTTGGCCCGTCATGAACCTGCGGTACTGGAGGGGTTGTGCGTAATTGACCACGGTCCACTGGCGCCAGGGCTACCGCTTATCACCGGGCCGCACACCTCAGCGGAGACCCTGGCGGGGTTGAGAGCGGCGTTGCAACAGCTGGTCAGCGACCCGCAGTATCGTGAGCGCTGCAACGCGCAGTTTATCTGTGGGTTTAGCCCGTTGACCCGGGCGCCGTATACCCGGCTGCTGGCGTGGCGGGAAGAGGCGCGACTAAAAGGGGTAACCCAATTGTAAGTGGCCGGAGAAGCGGGCTTCTCCGGCATTGGGATTAGCGCGCATCTGCCGGTGGTGGGTGATGGGCAAAGTGGTTTTCCGCTGGCGGCAAGCCCAGCTTTTCCCGTAGCGTACCCGGCGGATAGCTCGTTCTCATAACGCCGCTGTGTTGCAGAATCGGCACGACCTGCTCGACAAAACGATCGAAATCTCCCGGTAATAACGGGAACATCAGATTAAAGCCATCGGCAGCACCGGCGCGCCAGGTCTCGGTCAGCGCGCTGGCGATCTCCTCCGCACTGCCAATCAACAGCCAGCTATCGGAACTTTGCAGCAGTAAACGTCCCAGCTCCAGGATGGTCAGTGACGGATCGTAATGGCGGATCAGCCGCAACGCGGTGCGGATCCCGTCGAAGGTCTCTTCGTCCGGCAGCGGCGGTAGCGGCTGGTCGACCGCGTGGTTCGAGAGGTCCATGCGCAGGTATGAAGAGAGCAGATCGATAGCCATGCGATCGCTCATCAGACGGTTATTAAGCTGCTGGCGCGCCGTTTTTTCCGCATCAGAATTTACTACCACCGGCAGCACGCCTGCGATGATCTTAAAATGCGCCGGGTCACGTCCTTTAGCCCGCAACCGTTGATTCATCTCCTCGCGATAGCTCAGCCCCTCTTCGATGGACTGAATAAACACGAAATGCATATCTGACCACGTTGCCGCCAGATCTTTCCCCGCTTCTGATGATCCCGCCTGCACCAGTACCGGATGGCCCTGCGGTGGACGCGGCAGGTTCAGCGGCCCGCGAACGGAAAAATAGTCACCGCGATGATCGAGATGATGCACTTTTTGTTTATCGGCAAACAGGCCGCTCGCTTTGTCGTACAGCACCGCATCCTGTTCCCATGAGTCCCAAAGCCGGGTGACGACATCAATAAATTCACCGGCTCGTCGATAGCGGTTGCCGTGCTGTGGCAGCTGGTCGAGACCGAAGTTGGCGGCTTCTTCCTCAAGCCACGAAGTGACGACGTTCCAGCTTGCCCGGCCCTTGCTCAGAAAATCGAGTGACGCAAAATAACGAGCAAGGTTATAGGGTTCGTTATAGGAGGTGGACGCCGTGCCCATCAGGCCAATATGTTCGGTGACGGCTGCCAGCGCACTGAGTAATGTGATGGGTTCGAGGCGCGCATTGGCGTAATGGGTCAGGCCGCTGGGCACCTTATCCCAGATAGCAATATGGTCGGCAACAAAAATGGCATCTAACGTGGCCGCCTCGGCTTTTTTAGCCAGCCCGACATAGTAGTCCAGGCTGAAAATTTCTGTTGTCGGGGCCTGCGGGTGGCGCCAGGAGAAGCGGTAATCGCCCTGGGGATTGAAGAAGAACAGGTTCAAAATGATATGGTCTTTAGACATCGTCATGCTCTTTTGCTGATAGCCACTCCCTGGCCGTGATGATTAGTGGCCAGGCAGATTGGCATTAACCCACTGTTCGGCAACGGTTGCCGGGTCTTTGTGCTGCAGATCAACCTGTTGGTTCAGCGCGATCAGCGCCGCATTATCAAGCCGGGAGGAGACCTGATTAAGAATGCTACTAACGTTGGGGGAAAGGCTGGCTTTTCGCACCAGCGGCACGACGTTCTGGCTGGGCTGCTCATGCTTGTCATCGGCTAATACCACCCAATCTTCTTTTGCCAGGTTACCCTGGGTTGAGACAACCGTGGCAACATCGATCTTGCCGGAATTCAGCGCCAGGCGGGTCAACGGTCCCCCCATATCAAGCGACTTCACCGCCTTAAACTCCAGGCCGTAGACCCGTTTAAGTCCCGGAAGCCCGAGGGCACGGACCGCCAGCTCCGGCGGTCCGCCGATAGTCAGCTGATGGGCAATCGGCTGCAGATCGGACAAGGTCGTCAGGTTGTATTTCTTCGCCGTCTCAGCGCGTACCGCCCAGGCGGTAATCGATGTGGCCGGAGAGGGGGTGAGTAGCGTGAAGTCGGCAGGCAATACCTTCGCCAGTTCGGCGCTGACATCACTTTGGCTGGTGGCCTGGGTTTTCCCGTCATAATAGTTGAGCAGGGCGCCGAGATATTCCGGCACGATATCGATTTCGCCGCTCTTTAATGCGGGCAGGATGATTTCGCGGTTGCCAAGATTCAGTCGCGTTTTTACCTCAATATTATTTTTCTTGAGCGCGCTGGCATATATATTCGCGAGAATAGAACTCTCCGTGAAATTAGCGCCACCGATGGTGACGCTTTCTGCCAGAGTACTGAAACTAAGACTCAGTAATCCCGCGGTAATAATCGATAAGCGCCACCGGCGGGTGTTAACAGGAAACCCTAATATATGCTTCATAATGCCTCTTTATATGCAGATGATTGGTGGAGTCAGGGCCTATTCTGTTAGGCTCTTAATGCTCGGCTACGAGCGTGGTACGGCGATATTTTCGGGTGAAACAGGAAAAACATAATTCACTGCCGATAGCCAGCAGCGAGACCACCAGCGACCCGGCAATAACCTGCGGGAAATCGCGTTGCCCAAGCCCGTCAATCAGGAAGCGACCCAGGCCGCCAAGGCCTGCATAGGCGGCGACAACGGCGGTGGCGATAAGCTGGACCAGCGCGGTACGTATCCCGGCGATAATCAGCGGTGCAGCCAACGGGATGCGCAGCTGCCACAGGCTTTGCCATGGCGTCATTCCCAACGCGGTGGCGGCATCGCAGAGCGGGCGGTCGGCATGATAAATACCGACCCAGGCATTGGTCAGGATCGGCGGGACCGACATCGCCACCAGCGCCGCAAAAACCGGAATATCATTAAAGCCAAAGACAATAATGCATAATAAAATGAGCCCTAATGACGGGATGGCACGACCAATATTAAACAGATTAATAATGATAAACGCCCCTTTGCGCCAATAACCGAGCGCAATACCCAGCGGCAGGGCAATGGCCGATGACAGCACTATGCTAATCAGGACATAATAAAGATGCTCGCGCAGGCGCAGCAATATGCCCGTATCGCCGAGCCAGTGTTCGGGTTGGGAAAGCCAGCGAAGGGTCGCCAGTAATATATCCATTAGCGTGTCCAGGGCGTGAGCCAATAGCCGACATGGGCTATCAGGAAGTCCAGTAAAAATGACAGCATGAGGCTTAATGCCACACTGGCAATAATGGGAGTCAGAAAATCCTGATTAAAACCTGCCAGCAGCAATTGCCCCAGCCCTCCCTGGCCAATCAGGGCGGTCACGGTCACCAGCCCGACCAGCGTCACCGAGGCAATCCGCAGCCCGGCAAACAGGGAGGGCACCAGCAGGTGCAGCTCAATATCAATAAAACGATACCCGCGGGTGTAGCCGAGTGCGCGGGCTGATTCCAGCACGGCAATGGGCAGTTTTTCGATGCCGGCAATGACATTACGTAACAGGATCAACAGCGAGTAAACTGTTAAACCAATGACTGACGTCGTCAGCGACAAGCCGGTAAAAGGTAATAAAAGAATAAATAACGCCAGCGATGGGATCGTAAAGATAACGCCGCAAAGATAAATTAACGGTTGCGTGGCGATCGGCCAGCGTAGCGTGAGCACCATGAACGCGCCTGTCAACAAGGTGCCAAAAAACAGCGAGATGCCGACCAACTGCGTATGCTGCCATAGCAGCTCGCCAATCAGGATTTTGTTGGCATAAATCCACGACCAGTCAATCATAGCGGCGAATCTCCACGTCGCCGTCCAGCACATTTCGCAGCAGAATATGCGAAATACTGCCCTGGTACTGCCCGTTGCTATCTACGTGGACCAGCACGCCGCCTGGCGCATCCAGCAGGGCGCTGTAGGCAAAACGTAAAGAGTTCAGGGCCGAAAGCGGCTGGGCTATCGGCAACGTAATGCGCTTATCGGGATCAAACCAGTGCAGAGGGCGATGCTGTTGATCCAGCACCAGCCGCAGCGGGCTGGCGACCGTTGGGTGTGCGCTGGCAATCGGTGACAAACCTTCATCCAGCAGCGGCACATCGTGTCGCGGTAGCTGACCGACCTGGAGCATCCCGAGGCGCTTAAGATTTGGTTCGGGACCAATAAAACGTTGCACAAACTCGCTGGCCGGGTGTGCCAGAATCTGCTCTGGCGTATCGCACTGTGCCAGCACGCCCCCCTCCTGGAAAATAGCGATTTTATCGCCCAGGCGGATGGCTTCATTAATGTCGTGTGTGACCACCACAATGGTCTTATGCAGGCGTTGCTGTAGCAGCAACAGTTCATCCTGCAAGCGTTCGCGCACCACCGGGTCAATGGCGGCAAAGGGTTCATCCATCAACAGAATCGACGGGTCGGCGGCTAACGCCCGGGCGATGGCTACGCGTCCCTGTTGTCCACCAGAGAGTTGGTGTGGATAGCGTGTCAACAGATGACGATCCAGCGACATCAAGTCGACCAGTTCATCAATACGTGCGCGAATGCGTGATTTGTGCCAGCCAAGTAATCGCGGGACCGTTGCGATATTTTGTGCCGCCGTCCGGTGGGGAAAGAGGGCGGCGCTTTGCATCACAAAGCCAATATTACGGCGGACCTGAATAATATCAGCCAGCGCAATGTTCACCCCCTGCACATACACGTTGCCGGAATCTGGTTTATCGAGCTGATTAATCATGCGCAATATTGTCGTTTTGCCACAGCCGCTGGGGCCGACGAAAGTACAGAGTTCACCGCTATTAATAACCAGGTTAAGGCCGCGTATTGCCGCATGTGCGCTGCCGGAATAGGTCTTGTGAATGTTTTCTAATCTGATCATCTGGTGTTGTAACACTCTGAATTTATAAGTGGTTTGTGGCTTTTGTCGCGGAGTTGACACCTTACAAACTACCGAGAGGTTACAGGGAGGGCAAATACGTTATTTGCATTTGCATAGTCGGAATCTGAGCAATTCTTGAACCGAAGGAATGCGGTTTGATCTGGTACAAAGCCAATAGCGATATTTTTATCCTGCCGCCCTGGGCGAATGGCCGCGCGACGGTCATTTTTCTCTCTGCCAGACCGGTCAGCCGAATATCGATTTGCTAAATTGTGATAAGCAGCACAAATGGCTGTTCTGGTTTTATTTGATCGAATGAAAAATTGCGTTTGATTTTAATCAAAAAATTACCTGCTGCATTATGGCCATAATCCAGAGATAAAAGTGTTAAGTAAATGGTGTTTTATTGTGTCTTAAATATTGCGTGATAATGAATAAAATAGTTTTTTGCGCACAACCGGGGGTAAAAAGTGTGACCCCTTACGATTTTTAAACTCTGTTTGCTGTTATTTGTCATAATATTTTATTAATTACATTAACAGTTTAATGACGATGCCGGCGAATAATTATACGGCTAATGGTTAAATATCAGTCTTAATACCCACAAAAACAGATCAAAAATTAACCTTTGTTATCCCCATAAAATATTTTTATCCCCGCATATATTCTTGATAAAAGTCATGTTGGAATGGCTTTTGATGAACGTAAGGGGTTGATATATAAGTGATTATTTTCATCTCTTGCGAGATGTAAAATACGTGAAGGGGGTGTTTGTGAGTGCTCTCACATAACCATCGGATCGCCATTTGGTACACTTCACCGCGTCGAGAAAATAATGGAAGCAGGTTGCTATGAATACGATTACTCTGCCAAAAACACAGCATCTGGTGGTTTTCCAGGAAGTCATCAGAAGTGGTTCCATCGGCTCAGCAGCAAAAGAATTAGGATTAACGCAACCTGCCGTCAGTAAGATAATTAATGATATCGAAGCCTATTTCGGGACCGAATTAGTGGTGCGAAAAAATACCGGCGTCACCTTGACCAATACCGGGCAAGTGCTGCTGTCGTGGTCTGAATCGATCACCCGTGAAATGAAAAATATGGTCAATGAGATGCACAGCATGACCTGCAACACGGTGGTCGATGTCTCTTTCGGTTTTCCGTCGCTGATTGGCTTCACCTTTATGTCTGACATGATCCACAAGTTCAAAAAGGTGTTTCCTAAAGCTCAGGTCTCGATGTACGAAGCGCAGCTCTCCTCGTTTCTCCCGGCGATCCGCGACGGCCGTCTCGACTTCGCCATCGGTACGTTGAGCGACGAAATGAAACTACACGACCTCCATGTGGAACCGTTGTTTGAATCCGAGTTTGTGCTGGTGGCCAATAAGTCCCGAACATGCAGCGGCACCACCACGCTGGCGTCGTTGCAGGACGAACAGTGGGTGTTGCCGCAAACCAATATGGGTTACTACAGTGAACTCCTCACCACCCTCCAGCGCAGCGGCATCAACAGTGAAAACATCGTTAAAACCGACTCGGTCGTCACCATTTATAATCTTGTTCTCAATGCTGATTTCCTGACGGTCATTCCCTGCGATATGACCACACCGTTTGGCTCCAGTCAGTTTATTACCATTCCAATTAGCGAAGCATTACCGGTTGCCCGTTATGCCGCAATCTGGTCGAAGAATTATCGTATAAAAAATGCCGCCTCGGTGCTGGTAGAATTAGCAAAAGAATATTCGGCATTTACTGGCTGTAGGAAAAGACAATTAATAACTGTTGATTAAATGAATTATCTATTCTGATTATTAACATTCAGATCGTCGGCTGATATTCAGTCGGCGGTTACGGTGAACTTTACGATTAAATATTCGATCCATAATAGCGGAGGGGTTTTCTACGCCGTAATTACGGATTGAGCGTCATTTTTATTATTTTATACCAAGGTTAAGAGGCTCTAATGCACATTACATACGATCTCCCGGTTGCCATTGAAGATATCCTCGAAGCGAAAAAAAGACTGGCGGGTAAAATTTATAAAACAGGCATGCCGCGCTCTAATTATTTTAGCGAGCGTTGCAAAGGTGAAATATTCCTCAAGTTTGAAAATATGCAGCGTACCGGCTCGTTTAAGATCCGCGGTGCTTTTAACAAACTGAGTTCGCTCAGCGAAGCGGAAAAACGCAAGGGCGTAGTCGCCTGTTCTGCCGGCAACCATGCGCAGGGCGTATCGCTCTCCTGCGCCATGCTGGGCATTGATGGCAAGGTAGTGATGCCGAAAGGGGCGCCGAAATCAAAAGTTGCCGCCACCTGCGATTACTCGGCTGAAGTGATTCTCCACGGCGATAACTTCAATGACACCATCGCCAAAGTGAGTGAAATTGTCGAAATGGAAGGGCGTATTTTTATTCCGCCTTATGACGACCCGAAAGTCATTGCCGGTCAGGGCACCATCGGCCTGGAAATAATGGAAGACCTGTATGACGTCGACAACGTTATTGTACCCATCGGCGGCGGCGGTCTGATTGCCGGTATCGCGGTGGCGATTAAATCCATTAACCCCACCATTCGTATTATTGGCGTACAGTCTGAAAACGTCCACGGGATGGCCGCCTCTTATTATGCTGGCGCAATTACGTCACATCGTAATACCAGCACATTAGCCGACGGTTGCGATGTTTCGCGTCCCGGCAATCTGACTTACGACATCGTCCGTGAGCTGGTCGACGATATTGTACTGGTCAGTGAAGATGAAATTCGCAACAGCATGATTGCCTTAATTCAGCGCAATAAAGTGATTACTGAAGGCGCCGGCGCCCTGGCCTGCGCAGCATTATTGAGCGGGAAGTTAGATAGCTATATCCAGAACCGTAAAACGGTCAGCATTATTTCTGGTGGCAATATCGACCTTTCACGTGTTTCGCAAATTACTGGTTTAGTTGACGCTTAATCTTATGTGAGGACAGGATATGAGTACTACCGATAGCATTATATCCAGCGAGACAAGAGAATCATCGTGGCGTAAATCGGACACCACGTGGACCCTGGGCCTGTTCGGGACCGCCATCGGCGCCGGGGTGCTCTTCTTCCCCATTCGCGCCGGTTTTGGTGGCCTGATCCCCATCTTACTGATGCTGGTCTTAGCCTACCCGATTGCCTTCTATTGCCACCGGGCGCTGGCGCGCCTGTGCCTGTCCGGTTCGAACCCGTCCGGAAACATCACCGAGACGGTAGAAGAGCATTTTGGTAAGACCGGTGGGGTGGTGATCACGCTGCTGTACTTCTTCGCCATCTGCCCGTTGCTGTGGATTTATGGCGTCACCATTACCAATACCTTTATGACCTTCTGGGAAAATCAGCTGCAGATGCCGGCGCTTAATCGCGGCCTTGTGGCGCTGTTCCTGCTGCTGCTGATGGCCTTTGTCATCTGGTTCGGTAAGGACCTGATGGTGAAAGTGATGAGCTTCCTGGTATTCCCGTTCATCGCCAGCCTGGTGCTGATTTCGTTGTCGCTGATCCCTTACTGGAACTCCGCGGTTATCGATCAGGTGAATCTCAGCGATATCGCCCTGACCGGCCACGATGGCATCCTGGTGACCGTATGGCTGGGGATCTCCATTATGGTCTTCTCCTTTAACTTCTCGCCGATTGTCTCCTCGTTCGTGGTTTCTAAACGCGAAGAGTATGAAAAAGAGTTTGGCCGCGACTACACCGAACGTAAGTGTTCAAAAATTATTTCTCGCGCCAGCATGCTGATGGTGGCGGTGGTGATGTTCTTTGCCTTCAGCTGCCTGTTTACGCTGTCGCCGGAAAACATGGCGGATGCGAAAGCGCAGAACATCCCGGTGCTCTCTTACCTGGCAAACCACTTTGCCTCCATGACCGGCAGTAAATCGTCATTTGCCACGGTACTCGAGTACGGGGCGTCGATTATCGCGCTGGTGGCCATTTTCAAATCCTTCTTCGGCCACTATCTCGGCACCCTGGAAGGGCTGAACGGTCTGGTACTGAAGTTCGGTTATAAGGGGGATAAAACCAAGGTTTCCACAAGCAAACTGAATACCATCAGCATGGTCTTCATTATGGGCTCCACCTGGGTGGTGGCTTACGCTAACCCCAATATCCTCGACCTGATTGAAGCGATGGGCGCGCCGATTATTGCCTCGCTGTTGTGCCTGTTACCGATGTACGCCATCCGTAAAGCGCCGTCTCTGGCGAAATACCGTGGCCGTCTGGATAACGTCTTCGTCACCGTGGTGGGTCTGCTGACCATTCTGAATATCGTCTACAAACTGTTTTAATTAAGCTCAGGATGAGCGGAGTCAATATATGAATGAATTCCCGGTAGTACTGGTCATTAACTGCGGATCGTCTTCAATTAAATTTTCAGTCCTTGATGCAATGAGCTGTGATGTATTAATGGCCGGTATTGCCGATGGGATTAATTCTGAGAATGCATTTTTAGCCATTAATGACGGCGCGCCAGTTAAACTGGCGCAGCATAGCTACGAAGGCGCATTAAAGGCTATCGCCTTTGAGCTGGAGAAACGTGAATTAATCGACAGCGTAGCGTTAATTGGTCACCGTATTGCGCACGGCGGAAATATCTTTACGGAGTCGGTCATTATTACTGATGAGGTTATTGAGAATATCCGCCGGGTTTCGCCATTAGCCCCGCTACATAATTACGCCAATCTCAGCGGTATTACGTCGGCGCAACACCTTTTCCCCGGCGTCAGACAGGTGGCCGTGTTTGATACCAGCTTCCACCAGACCCTGGCGCCGGAAGCTTATCTCTACGGACTGCCGTGGAAATATTATGAGGAACTTGGCGTGCGTCGCTATGGGTTCCACGGGACCTCGCATCGCTATGTTGCTCAGCGCGCGCACGACCTGTTGGCGCTGGATGAAGACGATTCCGGGCTGGTTATCGCCCATTTGGGTAACGGTGCCTCAGTTTGTGCGGTGCGCAACGGGCAAAGCGTCGATACCTCCATGGGGATGACGCCGCTGGAAGGGCTGATGATGGGAACCCGCAGCGGCGATGTCGACTTCGGCGCTCTGGCGTGGATCGCCAGCGAAACCCAGCAGACCCTGAGCGACCTCGAACGGGTGGTCAATAAGGAGTCCGGGTTGCTGGGGATCTCCGGCCTTTCATCAGATCTGCGGGTGCTGGAGAAAGCCTGGCACGCGGGGCATGAACGCGCCCGGCTGGCGATTAAAACCTTTGTGCATCGTATCGCCCGTCATATTGCCGGCCATGCGGCCTCACTCCAGCGCCTCGACGCGATTATTTTCACCGGCGGTATTGGTGAGAACTCATTATTAATTCGCCGACTGGTGATTGATCATTTAGCCGTATTGGGGGTGACCCTGGATGTGGAAATGAATAACCTGCCGAATTCCCGTGGTGAAAGAATTATTTCCGCACCAGACACCCGGGTCAGCTGCGCCGTTATTCCCACCAATGAAGAGAAAATGATTGCCCTCGATGCCATTCATTTAGGGGCAATGCACGCGCAAGTGGAATTTGCTTAATTAATTTTTGTTCTGTAGAGAGATGATTTTTCATGAAGGTAAATATCGATACCAGCGACCGGCTGTATGCCGACGCATGGCAAGGTTTTCACGGTACGGACTGGAAAGAAGACATTAATGTCCGCGAGTTTATTCAGCACAACTATACGCCATATGAAGGGGATGAATCTTTTCTGAGCGAAGCCACGCCGGCAACCACCGCGTTGTGGGGCAAAGTGATGACGGGGATTCATATTGAAAATGCGACCCATGCACCGGTCGATTTCGATAGCAATATCGCGACCTCGATTACCGCACATGATGCTGGCTATATTGACCCGGCGCTGGAAAAAATTGTCGGGCTACAGACCGATAAACCGCTTAAACGCGCGCTGCACCCGTTCGGCGGCATCAATATGATCAAAAGCTCGTTCGAGGCTTATGGTCGTGACATGGATCCGCACTTTGAGTACCTGTTTACCGACCTGCGTAAAACGCACAATCAGGGGGTATTTGATGCGTACTCCCCGGATATGCTGCGCTGCCGTAAATCCGGGGTGCTGACCGGTTTGCCGGACGGCTATGGCCGGGGAAGGATTATTGGCGACTACCGTCGCGTGGCGCTGTACGGTATTCGTTATCTGGTACGCGAGCGCGAGCTGCAGTTTGCCGACCTGCAATCCAACCTGGAGTACGGGCAGAATCTGGAAGCGACGATTCGTCTGCGTGAAGAGCTGGCGGAACACCGCCGTGCGCTGTTGCAGATGCAGGAGATGGCGGCAAAATATGGCTGCGATATTTCCCGTCCGGCATCCACGGCCCAGGAAGCGGTGCAGTGGGTCTATTTTGCCTACCTGGCGGCGGTGAAATCACAAAATGGCGGTGCCATGTCGCTGGGGCGTACCGCCACCTTCCTTGATATCTATATTGAACGCGACCTCAACCGTGGTCACCTCACCGAGCAGCAGGCCCAGGAGCTGATCGACCACTTCATTATGAAGATCCGCATGGTGCGCTTCTTGCGTACGCCGGAGTTCGACACACTGTTTTCTGGCGACCCGATCTGGGCAACCGAAGTCATCGGCGGCATGGGGCTGGACGGGCGTACCCTGGTCACCAAAAATGCCTATCGCTACCTGCATACCCTGCACACCATGGGGCCGGCCCCGGAGCCAAACCTCACGGTGCTGTGGTCCGAAGCGCTGCCGATTGCCTTCAAAAAGTACGCGGCTCAGGTCTCGATCGTCACCTCATCGCTGCAGTATGAGAACGACGATTTGATGCGCACCGATTTTAACAGCGACGATTACGCCATCGCCTGCTGCGTCAGCCCGATGATTATCGGCAAACAGATGCAGTTCTTCGGCGCCCGCGCCAACCTGGCTAAAACGCTGCTGTACGCAATCAATGGCGGGGTGGATGAGAAACTCAAGATTCAGGTGGGGCCGAAAACCGCTCCACTGCTGGATGAAGTGCTCGATTACGACACGGTGATGGAGAGCCTCGACCACTTTATGGACTGGCTGGCGGTGCAGTACATCAGCGCGCTGAACATCATCCACTACATGCATGACAAGTACAGCTATGAAGCCTCACTGATGGCGCTGCACGACCGTGACGTCTATCGCACCATGGCCTGCGGCATGGCCGGTCTGTCGGTGGCGGCGGATTCGCTATCGGCTATTAAGTACGCGAAGGTGAAACCGGTCCGCGACCATAACGGCCTGGCGGTCGATTTTGTTATCGAAGGCGACTATCCGCAGTATGGCAATAATGACCAGCGGGTCGACAGCATCGCCTGCGATCTGGTTGAGCGCTTTATGAAGAAAATCAAAGTGCTGCCGACCTACCGTAACGCCGTACCGACCCAGTCGATCCTGACCATCACCTCTAACGTGGTGTATGGCCAGAAGACCGGCAATACCCCGGATGGTCGCCGCGGCGGGACGCCGTTTGCCCCAGGGGCTAACCCGATGCACGGGCGCGACCGCAAAGGGGCAGTGGCGTCATTAACCTCGGTCGCTAAGCTGCCGTTTACCTACGCCAAAGACGGCATCTCTTACACCTTTTCTATCGTGCCTGCGGCGCTGGGCAAAGAGGAGACGGTACGTAAAACCAACCTCGTGGGGCTGCTTGACGGCTACTTCCACCATGAGGCTCACGTCGAAGGCGGGCAGCATCTCAACGTCAACGTGATGAACCGGGACATGCTGCTGGATGCCATCGAACACCCGGAAAATTACCCGAACCTGACCATTCGCGTCTCTGGCTACGCGGTGCGTTTCAACGCGCTGACCCGTGAACAGCAGCAGGATGTTATTTCCCGCACCTTTACCCAGGCGCTGTGACGCCGGAGGAACCATGAGAAATATAATCGTAACCCAGGATGCGCCAGGGGCCATCGGGCCTTATGTTCAGGGTGTTGACCTCGGCACCCAGGTGCTGACCTCGGGGCAGATCCCGGTCTGCCCACGAACCGGCACTATTGCGGACAACGTGGCCGACCAGGCGCGCCAGAGTCTGGAAAACGTGAAGGCCATTGTCACGGCGGCGGGGTTAACGGTCGGCAGTATCGTCAAGACCACGGTTTTTATTACCGACCTTAACGATTTCGCCACCATCAACCAGGTCTATCAGCAGTTCTTTGACGAACACCAGGCGACCTATCCGGCGCGCAGTTGCGTGCAGGTGGCTCGCCTGCCGAAGGACGTGAAGCTGGAAATTGAAGCTATCGCGATCCGCGACCTCTGAGGCAACGGCGGCGGGGCGGGTTCTTCCCGTACCGCCGCACGGAGCGTGACCCGCGCTCTTCTCTGAACGGTAATCCGAGGCGGTAAATATGATTAGCGCATTCGATATTTTCAAACCGGGAATCGGCCCTTCCAGCTCGCATACTGTGGGGCCGATGAATGCCGGGAAACGTTTTATCGACCAGCTGGTGACCCAGGGCGAACTGGTCCACATCACCCGTATTGTGGTCGATCTGTATGGCTCGTTGTCGTCGACCGGCAAGGGCCATGCGACCGATGTCGCTATTCTTCTGGGACTGGCGGGCAACAGCCCGCAACATGTCGACATCGACGCTATTCCGGCTTTTATTCAACAGGTTATGCAGAGCGGGCGTTTACCGCTCGCCAGCGGCGCGCAGAGCGTCGATTTTCAGATGGCTAACGATATGCTGTTCCACTCCCACACCCTGGCGTATCACGAAAACGGTCTGCGGATCACCGCATGGAGCCACTCCGGCCCGTGGGCCAGCCAGACCTATTACTCGGTTGGGGGCGGGTTTATCGTTGCCGAAGGGGAAGCCGGACAGCGCTGCGATGCCGCCATCCAGGTGCCGTTTGAATTCCGCTCGGCCAGTGAACTGCTGCATCTGTGCCAGCACAACGGCCTATCGGTCTCCGGACTGATGATGCAAAACGAGCTGGCTATGCGCAGTAAGACGGAGATCGACGCCGGGCTACAGCACATCCATGCGGTGATGTGGGACGGTATTGAGCGTGGCATGCAAACGGAAGGCGTGCTGCCTGGCCCACTGAATGTCCCGCGGCGTGCCGCAGCGTTGCGGCGGCGGCTGGTCTCCAGCGACAGCCTCTCCAGCGATCCAATGAACGTCATTGACTGGATCAACATGTTCGCCCTGGCGGTTAGCGAAGAGAACGCCGCCGGTGGCCGGGTGGTGACCGCGCCGACCAACGGCGCCTGCGGGATTATCCCGGCTGTGCTGGCCTATTACGATAAATTCCGTCGTCCGGTCAACGCCAGTTCGCTGGCGCGCTATCTGCTGGCGGCGGGTGCCATTGGCGCGCTGTATAAAATGAATGCTTCTATTTCCGGGGCCGAAGTGGGTTGTCAGGGGGAAATTGGCGTGGCCTGTTCGATGGCGGCCGCTGGTTTGACCGAACTGCTGGGCGGCAGTCCGGCGCAGGTCTGCAATGCCGCGGAAATTGCCATGGAGCATAACCTCGGCCTGACCTGCGACCCGGTTGCCGGGCAGGTACAGATCCCCTGTATTGAGCGTAATGCTATCAATGCGGTCAAAGCCGTCAATGCCGCGCGAATGGCGCTGCGTCGCACCTCCGAACCGCATGTCTCGTTGGATAAGGTGATCGAAACCATGTACGAGACCGGCAAGGATATGAATGATAAGTACCGGGAGACATCCCGCGGCGGGCTGGCGATAAAAGTACTTTGCGTCTAAGCGGCTTTGATGGGGGCGGTCCGTACAGAAAACCGCCCCCATATTGGCGATGCCGACAGGTTCAGGTACAGCGACTTATGTCGATGATGCGAGGCGGCTGTGCTGCACCGCCGCTTTCATCGGAATCAGGGCAATGATCAGCGCACCGAGCACAAGGAACCCGGCGACCATAAAGATCCCGGCATTGAAGTTCCCGGTGACGTCCTTCAGCCAGCCCATCAACAGCGGCCCCAGCGCCGCACCGGTCATCCCGGTGGCGTTGATCACCGCAATTCCCAGCGCTCGCGCGCGCAGCGAAATCGATTGGTCAGGGGTGGTCCAGAAAATCACCATGGCAGCAAAGGCGCCGCTGGAGGCCATCACAATCCCGGTGAATTGCAACAGCGGGTTGCTGCTGGAGGCGGTTAACATCCAGCCGGCCGCCGCAAACAGATAGGGCAGCAGGGTGTGCAGCTTCCGCTCCTTCAGGCGGTCAGAACGTTTGCTCCACCAGATCATCCCGACGATGGTACACACCTGCGGGATCGCGCTCAGAAGACCGATGGTGACGTTGCTGCTCTGCTCGTTGAAGCTACGCAGGATCAGCGGCGTCCAGACGCTAAGGGCGCTTAAGGTGTTGGTCAGGCAGAAATAGGCCAGCGTGTAGAGCAGGATGATCGGCGTAAACAGCTCCCGCAGCATGCTGCGCTGAGACAGCGGCGGGCTGGCTTCGCTGAGCCGCGACGCCTGCAGCGCTGCACGATCCGCTTCCAGCATCTCATTGAGACAGGCCTTATCATCTGCGGTCAGCCATTTGGCTTTATCCGGGCTGTCGTCCAGCCAGAACCACACCACCAGCCCCAGCAACACTGAAGGGAAGCCTTCCAGCAGGAAAAGCCACTGCCAGCCTTTCAGATTCAGTACGCCATCGAGGTTGAGGATATACCCCGAAGCCAGTGAGCCAAGCGCCATGGTGACGGGCATGGCAATCATAAACAGCGCGTTGGCGCGGGCGCGATATTGCGCCGGGAACCAGAAGGTTAAATAGAGCAGCAGACCGGGTAAAAAGCCGGCTTCGGCGATGCCTACCAGCATTCTCAGCACGTACAGGCTGTTCGGACCGGTGGCAAACATGGTGGCGGTGGAGGCAATCCCCCAGATAACCATCAGAATGGCAATCCAGCGGCGTGCGCCGACGATGCTGAGCATGATGTTGCTGGGAATGCCGCAAATCACGTACATCACGTAAAACAGGGTGGTCGCCAGGCCAAACATGGTGCTGGTGAGGCCGAGGTCTTTGCCCATGGTCAGACCGGCAAAGCCGATATTGATACGGTCGAGGTAGGAGAAGACAAACAGAATAAAGAGAAAAACGATTAAGCGACGAAAGAGTTTATTGATCACGGCTTGCTGACGGGCATCCAGTGCTCGCTCCGCAGGGGCAGGCGAGACCAGAACCTCGGAGCGAGACGGTTCCATTGACGGGCTATTGTTCATCAAAAGCTCCACATTGTGATTATTTATATTGGCCAACAGGTCGGCTAAACGTATAGGAAACAGAGCGGGTAAACGTCAATTTAATGTTCAATAAATGATACAAAAATGTTATTGACTCGACATTTAAGAATCACAATGAGATCCCGATCGCGTGTCCAGAGATCGATAGTTTGCCGGAGGGAATGCCACAAAATGTCGACGTTATCGTCCGAGTGGAACCAGAGTCAGGCAGATATTTTCAGGAGGGTAGCGTCATGCGGATATTACGCTTTATGCTGCTGGTGGACAGCAGATGCAGGAGGCAGAAAGTGATGCACTTCAAGGTGGTTAAATAAAGCTCGCATTTTACTTGAATATTCACGTAAAAGCGCCATCATTTAACGTCGCCGTCCTCCTGTCGGTTATCGCGACCGATTGCCGATTTTAATATGATTCACTTTTACTGCTAATTAATAATATCGCGAAGCTTATTTGCGAGGCATGCTGCTGTGTCAGGCCAGATGTGTGGTCAGAACGGGCTGTCGTGGATGGCGTGAAACGGTTCGCCGCTGACCGGGTGAACAAAGTGCAGCGCACTGGCATGCAGCATCAGGCGCGACGCCTGTTCGCTACCGGGCCAGCTCAATCCCCCGTAGAGATCGCAGCCTAAGATCGGATGCCCCAGCTGCTGACAGTGGATCCGCAGCTGGTGGGTGCGCCCGGTTTCCGGGAACAGCTGGACCCGGGTCAGCGCCAGCAAGGTGCCGTCGGCGTTGGTCTGGTGCAGACGCTCCACCACCTGATAGCGAGAACGCGCGGGTTTGCCGTTAATGGCACAGATTGTCATGCGCGGGAACAGCGCCGGGTCTTTGGCGATGGGGGCATCAATCAGGCCCTGGTCGTCGGCAAGATGGCCGCACAGCAAGGCGCTGTAAACCTTCTGCACCGTACGCTGGCTGAACTGCTGGCACAGCGCGGCATTGATCGCTTTATTCCTGGCCACCACCAGCAACCCGGAGGTGCCAAAATCAAGGCGATGCACCAACGTACAGCCGGGAAATTCCTGCGCCAGGCGATAGTGCACGGAATCGAGATTCTGGGGATTTTTTCCTGACAGGCTGAGCAGGCCGCTGGGCTTGTCGATCAGCAGCAGATGGTGATCCTGATAGAGGATGGCAATCTGCTCGTGGCAGGGGGGCGCAACAAAGGTATCGACGATGGCGGACATGAGCGGGCGCTTAAAAAGGGTGGGGGCGGATAATAACGAATTTTCCCTCCGCTGGCGACTTTCTGGTGCCGACAGCGGCCCCCATTGGACAGGAGGCCGCCGCCGGTACCGGCTACTGTTCGCGCCGGGCGATATACTGTGCCAGTTCAACCAGGCGGTTAGAGAAGCCCCATTCGTTGTCATACCACGCGAGGATTTTCACCATATTGCCGCCAATCACCAGGGTCGACAGGCCATCGATAATCGATGAGCGCGGGTCGCCCTGATAATCGCTGGAGACCAGCGGTTCGTCGCTGTAGCCGAGGATCCCCTGTAACGGGCCAGATGCCGCCGCCTGACGGAAGGCGTTATTGACCTCTTCCGCCGTGACGTCGCGCTCGAGCGTGACGGTCAGGTCGACGATTGAGACCACCGGCACCGGCACGCGCAGTGAATAGCCGGTCAAGCGTCCGTCAAGCTCCGGGATAACTTTGCCCAGCGCTTTCGCCGCGCCGCTGGAGTAGGGCACGATGGAGAGCGCCGCCGCTCGCGCGCCGCGCAGATCTTTTTCCGGCTGATCGTGCAGCGCCTGGCTGTTGGTGTAGGCATGAGTGGTATTCATCAGCCCGTGTTGAATACCAAACTGCTGATGCAGCACCTGGGCGGCCGGGGCCAGACCGTTGGTGGTACAGCTACCGTTGCTCACGACCGCGTGCTGCTGCGGATCGTACAGCTGATGGTTAACGCCCATCACGATGGTTAAATCATCATTCTTGCCGGGGGCGGAAATGATCACCCGTTTGGCGCCGCCGCTGTGAATGTGGACGGCGGCCTGTTCGCGTTCGGTGAAGAAACCGGTGGCCTCGATGACAATCTCCACCCCGGCGTCGCGCCACGGGATCCGCGCCGGGTCCCGTTCGCTGTAGACGATGACCGGCTGACCATCAACCTGCAGCTGGCCGTCAGCCGCCTCTACGCTGACCGGCAGGGTGCCCAGCAGCGAATCATATTTCAGCAGATGGGCCAGCGTTTTGCTGTCCGTCAGATCGTTGATCGCCACAATCTGAATCTCTGGATGACTTAATGCTGCACGCAGGACGTTGCGTCCGATTCTGCCGAAACCGTTAATACCGACCTTAACCATAATTAACTCCTCCAGTAGGCTGTCTTAATTGCTGTCTCTGGCGTTACTGTAGGTCGCGACGGTTTTGGCGTAAATGACAAATAAGGATCACTTTACGCCATCTTACGGCAGTGGAAGCGCTGGCGGTATTCACCCGGCGTCAGGTGGAGCTGTTTTTCGAACAGGCGGCGCAGGTTAATGGTGCTGCCAAACCCGGTGTCTTCGGCAATGATGTCCAGCGTGTCGTTGGTCTGCTCCAGCCGCTGTCGGGCGGCGGCAAGGCGCGCCTCGGCCACGTAGCGCGCCGGCGAGGCGCCGGTTTCCCGGGTAAACACGCGGGTAAAATTGCGCGGGCTCATGGCCACTTTTTCCGCCAGGTTTTCGACGCACAGGTCGGCGGTCAGGTTAGCGAGGATCCACGTCAGCAGGTCGCCGATAGGGCCAGGGGTGTTGATTCTGGCGAGGTTATAGCGGCTAAACTGTAGCTGACCTCCGGGACGACGCAGGTACATCACCATATCCTGGGCGACATCCCGGGCGAGGCTAAAACCATAATCCTCTTCCACCAGCGCCAGCGTCAGGTCAAAGCCGGAACTGACGCCGCCGGAGGTCCAGATGGGCCCGTCCTGGACATACAGCGGCCCGCCTTCGACGCGGATCTCAGGGTAGGTGGCCTGCATCGATTCCAGCAATTTCCAGTGGGTGGTGGCGCGCCTGCCGTTCAGCAGCCCGCTCTGCGCCAGCAATAATGCGCCGCCGCAGATGGAGGCGATGCGGCGGGCATGTGGGGCGGCCAGGCGCAGCCAGTCGACAACCGCAACTCCTTCCTGTTCGCTCTGTCCTTTGCCCGTAATGATGATGGTGTCGAGCGGCTCTCGTGGATCCAGCTCGTGCAGGCGGTGGTCGGCCAGCAGGTTGAGGCCGGACTGGCCGTGAATCACCTGATGCGGCTGGGTAGTGGCCACGGCGATGCGGTAGCACGGTGAGCCGGCGCCGTCAGGGTGCAGTCGGTTAGCCTGCATCAAAATGTCGGCAATGCCGGCGGACTCAAACAACATTCCGCCATCGGGGACGATAATCAGTATTTTCTTCATGTCCTGAAAAGTAACGCTTTGGCAAAATAAGTCAACAGGCGGCCACGTCGGGCGCATTGGGCGTAGCGGCGCGAGGCCCGTCAGGTAACCCGAAGGCGCAACCGACGGAGCATTAGCGTCGCGATATTGAACCCGCGAGCTAAGGATAAATTCCGCATATTTAATGGTATTGTTTATATCGGATTGCGGTTGCGTTTTATATTTATGTAAAGGCCATAGGGAAATGTTAATTAACGCGAAAAAATAGAACATTAGCTTAACATATTAATTATTATTCATTTTTTGTTTGTGAGCGATTTCATTATTTTAAAAGCGTAAATAAGGTATGGTCTGGCTGCATTTGACCTGACCTGGCGGATATCATGAATAATAAATACAAATTACACGAATTTCTTGATGTTGACCGGTTGCAAACGCTGCAGGACAATTTTAGTCAATCCATGATGATTGCCCTTGTGGTGGTCGATCAGGACGGTATTCCAGTTACGCGCGCGAGCGGTTTCTCTGATTTTTGCGCCCGATCAAGAATGAACACCAGCCTGGCCCGCCACTGCTACGATAGCGATAGCGCCGGTGGACAGGCGGCGATGCTCGCCGGCGAACCGGTGGTATACCGTTGCTACTGTGGTTTCGTCGAGTTTGCCGTGCCAATCATGATTAATAACCACTATCTTGGCGCCTTTATCTCCGGACAGGTGAAAGTTGAAGCGGAGAAAGAGCAAACCATTCCCTATATCCTCAACAATAATCATCTGTGGCAAGAAAACCCCTGGCTTTTGGATCTGCATGAAAATACGCCGCGTATGCCTTACGAGCGTTTTGAATCAACGGCCTATACATTGCTGCATGTCGCCTCCTATCTGGTTGAGCAGGCGCATGCCAACAATATTCAGCGCGAATTACGCCAAAAAGATCAGGAGCTCACCAGCGAGCTACGCAAGCGCGTGGAGATAGAGCGCTCACTGCATGAAGCCGAGTTCAAGGCGCTTTCCTACCAGATTAACCCCCATTTTTTGTTTAACGTGCTGAATACCATCGGTCGACTGGCATTCCTCGAAGATGCCAGCCGTACCGAAACTATGGTGCACGACTTTTCTGACATGATGCGCTACTTGCTGCGTAAAAATCACAACGGCCTGATTACGCTTGGTCGGGAAATGAATTATGTCAATTGCTACATGTCGATTCAGAAAGTCAGAATGAATGAGCGCTTTGATTATGTCTGCGACATTCCGGAAAAATATAATGAAACGGTGTGTCCGTTTTTAATTTTGCAACCGCTGGTGGAAAACTTTTTTAATTATGTTGTCGAACCACGTGAAACCACCAGCCATATTATTTTGCGCGCCACCGACGATGGCCACGATGTGATTATTGATGTCACCGACAACGGTGATGGTATTTCACCAGAGGACATTGCGCACATCCTCTCTGGCAATCAGAACCGACAGAAAGGCGGCATCGGCATTAATAATATCAACAACCGCCTGCAACTATTATTTGGCGAAAACTATGGTTTACAAATCACCAGCCCCCATAAGCCGATGCTCGGTACTACGGTAAGACTGCGGTTCCCGATGGTGCCGACCGAGCCTGGAGTGTGAGTATGTATAATATTGTGATTGTTGAAGATGAGCGCATTGAGTCAGAGTCGCTCAAGCGAATCGTCTCTCGCTGTGTGGAAAACTCGGTGATTCATGAAGCATCGACCGGCAATAAAGCCATTAAGCTTATCGATGAGCTCAATCAAATCGATATGATGCTGGTAGATATCAATATCCCGTTACCCAACGGCAACCAGGTGATTGAGTACCTCAAGCAGAAAAATAGCCATACCAAAGTGATTGTGACGACGGCAAATGATGACTTTGACATTGTGCGTCATATGCTGAGCCTGAAGGTAGACGATTATCTGTTAAAGCCGGTCAAGCAGAGCATTCTCAGCGATACGATTCGTAAAACCTTGCTGGTGGATGAACAAGGGGCGGTGGCGACGCGGGAGCAGCGGCAAACGATAAGCGATCTGATAAGCGGCTGCGATTATCCCGGCTGGCACTGCTTTTTATTCGCGGCGCTTGATACGGCCTGTGCCGAACAGCCCGCGGATATCGTCGGGGCCAACGCGCTGATTGACGTGCTGGAACTGCTCCAGCAGCATCTTGCCGGTCTGGGCGACAAATATACCCCGTGTCGGCAAAAAATCAGCGCGCTGGTGCAGAGTATTCATCAGCACGGCCTGTCTGCTGGCCGCTACTGGCAGACCATGGGAGGACTGTTAAGCCTCAGCCACGATCTCTTCGAACTGTTGTTTAAAGGCGCCAGCGGCAGCATGGATTTTGTCGCCAGAGCCCGCTTTCATATTGAGAAAAACCTGCTGAACAACATGACGCTGGATGATATTGCTGCGGAATCCTTCGTCAGCCCGTGTTACCTGAGCCGGGCATTTAAGAAGAGCACCGGTAGCGGGTTCTCAAGCTATATCACCAGCCGCAAAATCGCGCTCGCCAAATCCCTGCTGCAGTTCAGTGATTTAAAAGTCAACACCATTGCGCTCGAGCTCTCCTGGCAGGATGCGAACTATTTTTGCCGGATCTTCAAAAAAGAGACCGGCATCGCGCCATCGGATTATCGCCGCAACGCCGCGCCCGAAGCGTGCTGATGTGCACCCGGCCTTTCTTGCGCTGACCGTGGCGTAAGCGCAAGAAAGTCCGCCATTGCGGCAAGATTGTTTACTCGTTGGCGCCCCCCGCGCCGCTAAGATGGGACACGATTCTTTTTACAGTGGCCCTGCCGTGGACGACTACCTTTTTACTTCAGAATCGGTTGCCGAAGGGCACCCGGATAAGATGGCGGACCAGATCTCTGACGCCATTCTTGATGCCTGCTTACTCAACGACCCCTGGGCGAAAGTAGCCTGCGAATGCCTGGTGAAAACCGGGGCGGTGATTGTGGCCGGGGAAATATCGTCGCAGGCGAGGATCGATATCGAACAGATTGTCAGGGCAACCGTGAAATCGGTGGGCTATGACCACTCGCTGAAAGGCTTTGATGCCGCAACCTGTGCGGTTATCAGCATGCTTGGCCGGCAATCTGACGATATCGCCAGCGGCATACGCGCCGACGATCCGGCCTCGCTGGGGGCAGGGGACCAGGGGATGACTTTCGGCTATGCCTGCGATGAAACGCCGCAGCTGATGCCTGCACCCATCGTGTACGCGCACCGGTTGATGGCCCGCCAGGCGCAGCTACGTAAAACGGGCCAGCTGGATGGCCTGCTTCCGGATGCCAAAAGCCAGGTTACGTTGCACTACGGCGACGGGCGGATACGCCACGCGGACACCATCGTGGTCTCCACGCAGCATCGCGCCGATTTCTCGCTGGCTATGCTACGCGAAGCGGTGATGGAGGAGATCGTCAAACCGGTGATCCCGGCACGCTGGTTGACGCCCGTCACGCGGATACTGATTAACCCCGCCGGGTCGTTTATTCACGGCGGGCCCGCCGCGGACTGCGGCCTGACCGGGCGCAAAATCATTGTGGATACCTACGGCGGCGCAGCGCACCACGGCGGTGGCGCCTTTTCCGGTAAGGATCCATCGAAAGTCGATCGCTCGGCGGCCTATGCGGCGCGCTATGTGGCGAAAAATATCGTCGCCGCCGGGCTGGCCACGCGCTGTGAAGTCCAGCTAGCCTGGGCCATTGGCCTTTCCCGCCCCGTATCGGTGGCTATCAATACTTTTGGGACTTCCCGCCTGTCGGCGAACCGGCTGACGCAGTTGGTCAGCCACCATTTTGATCTTAGCGTCTACGGCATCATCCGCGAGCTGGATTTGCTGGCGCCTCGCTATCGTCAGACGGCCTGCTACGGCCATTTTGGCCGGGAAGTCTTCCCCTGGGAACGTACGGACCGCGCGCAACTGCTGCGTGATGATGCCGCCGGTCAACGGTGCACTCCCGTCAGTTCCCAATTGCATGAAAAATAACAGGAGAGAGTTATGTCCGGGCAGAGCTTAGGCTTAATTGAAACCGTTGGCTTAACGGTGGCGGTAGAGGCCGCCGATGCTGCAATAAAATCGGCGAATGTCGAACTGGTCGGATACGAGCTGACTAAGGGCGGCGGGCTGGTGACCGTCAAACTCATCGGTGAAGTTGGGGCCATGAATGCCGCCGTTTCTGCCGGAGTGGCTGCCGCCGGACGGGTAGGGCAGGTGTACGCCTGGAAAGTGATTGCCCGCACCGCCACCGGTATTGACCGTCTGATTGCCTCCGCACAAACCTGCGGTACGGTAGCCGAGCCCGTACAACCTGTTGCTCCCCCAGAACCCACCGCAGAGGTCATGCCTGCCGCGGTGGAACCGCAAGATGCGGCAATCCCGGTGGTTAATCTTGAGCCGGTCACCGAGGGCGCGTCCTGCCTTGATCTTGAGGAGCGCCTGAGCGAGGCTTCGGCGCCAGTGCCGGAGGAACGGGCACCGTCAGACGAGAAAAAAACGACGCGACCGCGTGGGAAAAGCACTCGTCGCTAGCCGTTACATTTTGCGTGAAGCTGCCAGGGGCTTTTGAACGACTGGCGTGCAGGATAACAATCCGTCATCTCTCAGCGATGGCGGATTTTTTTATGCATGATTTTAGACGCGGCGGTCAGGCAGGGACGTTCTGTTGAGGGTAATGCTGAGGGTCGGCTGAGGGGGTGTGGATGAAAGCGGGATGTCTCAGATCATTCTGGGGAACACTCCGCCAGGCGCTGGAGCCGCTGGCGGAGTGGGTGTGCGTGTCAGGTCAATTAAGGCGTTGGTTGATTTACCGTCGTATCGACGGCTTTTGCGGCAGGCAGATTGCGCACGATACCGTAGCGGTAAATCATTGCGCCGAGGATCCCACCAATGACTGGCGCGATTAACGGCACGAGGAAGTAGGGGATCTCCCGGCCGCCGGTCATCGCCATCGAGCCCCAGCCATTAAGCCAGGTAAACAGTTTGGGGCCGAAATCACGGGCCGGATTCATGGCAAATCCGGTGAGCGGCGCGGTCGCCGCCCCGATAACCGCCACCAGCAGGCCGATCAGCAGCGGCGCCAGCGGCCCTTTCGGCACGCCGTTACCGTCATCGGTCAGGGCCATAATCAGGCCAATCAGCATCGAGGTAATGACGATTTCCACCAGCCCCGCGAGCCACACGCTAATGCTTGCCGCCGGGTAGGTCGAAAAGATACTGGCCAGATACAGGCTTTCCTGGCTGCCGCGCACCATGTGATGCGCTTGCTCATAATCGGCGAACAGATTGTGGTACAGCACATAGGTCAGCGCGGCGCCGCAGAACGCACCGGCCATCTGCGCCAGAATATAGGGCAGCACTTTTTTGGCGTCAAAGCGGGCAAACATCCACAACGCAATGGTCACTGCCGGGTTAAGGTGCGCACCGGAAGTCCCGGCGGTCAGGTAGACCGCCAGCGCAATGCCCAGCCCCCACACCACGCAAATTTCCCAAAGGCCAAAGCTGGCGCCGGCCAGCTTTGCCGCAGACAACACGCTGGTGCCGAAAAATATAAACAGCCCGGTACCAAGAAATTCGGCAATGCACGGCCCGGTGACGGATTCTCGAGAGTGGCTCATAGTGTTTTCCTGTATTCAGCGAGGCGCTCAGCCCTCGCTTAACGATTGGGGTACAAGGGATAAGAGGTTAAAGTCATTTTTGTTGTGTCAGGCCTAACCGCCGATATGGCAATGAAATCCCAGTGATTCCACGACTTTTTTCAGCTCTGCCATTTTGTCTTCCGAGTGTAAACCTGCCTCGCCCATGGGATAGATGCGGCCCAGCAGGCTGTATTTATTTTCCCCAAAGGTGTGATACGGCAACAGGTGAACGGTATCCACACCAGACATCAGGCGGGCAAATTCCGCGATGTTGCGAATCTCCTCCGGGGTGTCGTTAACGCCGGGGATCACCGGGATACGCACAATGACGTGAGTGATAAAAGAGATGCGAATCAGGTTTTCAAGGATGATGCGGTTATCGACACCCGTATTGTGTTGATGAATGGCGGGATTGACGGCTTTAATATCCGTGAGCGCCAGATCGACCCACGGGAAGACATCCTCGATCACCGCTTTGCTGGTCATGCCGGTGGTCTCCATCGCCGTGTGCCAGCCTTTGGCTTTACAGGCTTTTAAGAGTTCACGAGCAAACACCGGCTGCGCCAGCGGTTCGCCACCTGACAGCGTGATACCGCCACCGGAACGGCGAAATAAGTTTTCTTCTTTCTGCAACTCGCGGACCACCTCACTGACGGTCATGCGTTTGCCTTTCATCTCCAGCGCCTGGGTTGGGCAGACGGCGGTACATTCGCCGCACTGGATACAGCGCTCGCGGTCGATAAAAAAAGGATTCTCCGGGGAAAGCGCGCGCTGCTTGCAGGCATCCACGCATTTTCCACAGCGGATACAATCGCTTTTTTTATAGATAAGCTCCGGCTGCGGGCGCTGCGATTCCGGGTTGCTGCACCACTTGCAGGCCAGCGGGCAGCCTTTAAAAAAGGGGATCGTGCGGATGCCGGGGCCATCATGCAGGGAGTAGCGTTGAATGTTGAATAACACGCCTTCGGTATCGTATTCGACTCTGTTCATAACATCACTCGTCAAAAAAGCGACCACCAGGCAACAGCAAGTCAGCCGCTAAAATCGGGTCTGATACAGGGCCACACGTCGCCGTATGGCCCTGGCAGGACAGGCAAAATCAGAATTGCTGTTCGGTACGGCTGATGATGTCATCCTGGACTTCTTTTGCCAGCACCACGAACTGCGCGCTATAGCCCGCGACGCGCACCACCAGATCCTGGTGCTGCTGCGGGTTTTTCTGCGCCTCCAGCAAGGTGTTGCGGTCAATAACGTTAAACTGGACGTGCATCCCTTTCTTATCGAAGTAGTTACGCACCAGCCCGCCGAAGTTGCGCAAACCTTTTTCTCCCGACAGCGAAGAAGGCAGGAATTTCTGGTTGTAGAGCGTGCCGTTCGACGCGATAAAGTGATCCAGTTTGGCTACCGAGTTGGCGGCAGCGGTTGGGCCGAGGGTGTCTTTCCCCTGGCGCGGCGATACGCCGTCTGCCAGCGGCTCTTTCGCCAGACGGCCGTCCGGCAGGGCGCTGACGTCCTTACCAAACAGCACGTTCGCCGACACCGGGTAGATACCGGCCTGGAAACGTCCGCCGCGTGGGTTGGTATATTTCTCCACTTCCTGGCAGTAGATCAGCGCGCAGTTGCGGGCGACCAGGTCCACGTCGTCGATGTCGTTACCAAAGCACGGCGTATTTTCCAGAATATGGCGAATCTCTTCATAACGCGGATTCCCAGCGGAGGGGGCCGGGCTGGTGCTGGCAAGCTGGCGATAGACCTCGTTTTTGATCGCCGCCGGATCCAGCGAACCGTGCTGGTCGATAATGCGTTTCACCACTTCGTAAACATCCTGCTCGCCCAGCGACGTTTTCGCCGCCGCGGAATGTGGAGTCCCGCCGACCGGGTAGCCAAAGTTGGCATCCAGCGCCCCCTTCAGTTCCTGAAGCGTCAGGCGACGATCTTCAAAGACCTGTTTCTGGATGGCGTAGACCGAGTCACCGGTATCGGCGATGCCGAAGGCCTGCGGACCGGTAAAGTTGTAGATCGCGCCGCCTTCCTGCAGGGATTTACCGCGCCCGATACAGTCATCCACCAGCGCCGACAGGAACGGCAGCGGACAACGTTCGCCGTGAGCGATATCGACGCTGTTGCACGCTTCAACCAGCTGGTGGACAAAGTGCGCCATCTGTTTTTTGAATGCGGCGTAGAAGTCGTCCATGCCGGTGTACTGGGTCATTTCGCCGGTCATTGGACCGAGCTGCTTGCTGCCAGAACGCCCGTTGTTTAGCGTGATTTCCAACACCTTCGCCACGTTGAAGAAGGCGGCGTCGTGCCAGCCTTCGGTACGATGCGGCGCCTGTGGTTCTACGCACCCGATGATGCAGTAGTCACGGGCATCGTGTAGAGAGACGCCACGGTTTTGCAGCGCCGGGATGATCACTTCGTCGTTGTACATGGCCGGGACACCCAGACCCAGGCGCACCAGTTCACAGGCCCGATAGAGAAACTCATCCGGCGTGCCCTGCCAGACGCGAATGGAGAAAGAGGGCTGCGGCAGGCGTACGTGGGCCGTGGCTTCCATACACATGTAGGTTAAGGGGTTAGTCGCATCACGACCGTCCTCGGTCTGACCGCCGACGCAGAGGTTCTGGAACACCGCGTAGCCGGCGAAGGCCTGGGCGGAAATCTCATCGCGGGTTTTGTTGATATCGTTCAGTTTGATCCAGCAGCAGTCCACCAGCTCCTGGGCAAATTCGTTGCTGATGGCGGTATCCGCCGCCAGATAGGGATACATGTACTGATCGAAACGACCGGGAGAGATCGAGTGGCCGCTGGACTCAATCTGCAGCATGCTCTGAATAAACCAGAACGTCTGGCAGGCTTCCCAGAAGGTGGTCGCGCCGTGTTCCGGCACGCGAGTACAGTTGTTGGCAATCTGTTCCAGCTCGCGCTGGCGGGTCGGATCGCGTTCTTCGCGGGCCAGACGGCTGGCTTCCTGAGCGTAACGATGAGCGAAATTGATCGCCGCCTGATAGCTCACAATCACGGCGTGGTAGAACTGCTCTTTCTTAATGTAATCCGGGCTGCTGCGATCGAGACGTTCCAGCGCGCGATTGACCTCATCAATGATCCCGCGGAAGCCGATTTTTAGCACTTTGCCATAGTCGACGCTGACGTGTCCGACGCCGCCAAAGAAATAGTTTCCCACCGTGAAAACACCGTTGCCCATGCTCTCTTTGGTCCCTTCGGACATATAAGACGCGGCGAGCGAACTGGTGGTTTTTCCCGGCCAGTATTTAAACGCCTGGTGTAGTTCATCGGCGGTTTTTTTCTCAATAATAAACGGGTCGGCAACCCGCTGCTCCATAGTGTTGAATTCTTTTTCGACCCAGTCATAAGAGAATTCAGGGCATATTTCCGTCGAGCGTGGATTAATGGTGACAGCGCCGACAATTAATTCATCAGGGCGAATAGTGACGGGCAACTCATTAAATATTTTCTCAACCACTTTGGCCCGGCGCATAATAGCAGGAAGCTGTTCATTTTCTTTATAAGCTTCGGTTGCCAGCACCGCACGTTCCGATTCGACATAAGGTTTCGCATGCAGAATCATATTTTTGAGTCTGACGACACGGTCGGTCGGATGAGTAAAACCTTTTTCTAACATACAATAACTCCCGAAATGATTTAAGCGTGGTTGATAACCACATCTGAATTTTGTTTACCTGACGGTGGTGCCGGGTACGTGAGTTAATCAATAATCTTGCTGCCGGTTAAATAAACGCTCAGAAAGGACTGTCATCATCCTCAATAATACGCAGGGCTTCATTCACCGCGGCGATTTCGCCGAATAGCGCCAGCGTCGTAATATGTTGCGGACAGCTGCCAAAGATCTCCGATACCGCCACATGTGCGCTTTTACTTGCCAGGTCGGCGTAATAATAGAGGTCCGGTACTGGCAACATCATCAACCCGATGGCGTCAATGCGCAGACCTTCCAGCCGGTTTCGCGCTTCTGAAGGCATACGCCTTTTGAGCATGGCGAGGGTTTCCGGCGTTGGCGCGTTGATAATGCGTTTTTTCATGATCGAGTCAGCCATCCTGCTTCAGTCAACGAATATTGAGCGCTTCAACCATCACACAGCGGCGGTGTCTGGCGTACGAGCGGGCCGAGGTCAGGCCTTCACCGGTCGGACCGGCGATGGTAAAGGTCGCGTGACCTTCGCCGCCGACGCCTAGCCCGGCGTAGGACGGGCCATTTTTGACAAAAATAGTGGTCTGGATCAGCCGCGCCATTTTGGTCAGTTTTTCGACGTTGGTGGAGTGCATCATGGCCGTGTGGCGGTGGCCATGCTCAACTTTTACCGCCAGATCGATGGCTTCATCGACGTTTTCAACCCGTACCACCGGCAACACCGGCATCATTAATTCATGCACGACGAAGGGGTGATCGCGCTCGGTTTCCATCAGGATGACTTTGATCTCCTCCGGAACGCTGATACCGATTTGCTGCAAAATGTAGCGCGCATCTTTGCCCACAAACGCGGTGCTCGGGCCGTTGCCTTTTTCATTCAGCACCAGCGCCTGTAATTGCTGAATATGCTGCTTGTCGCACAGCAGCCAGGCGCCGCTTTTTTTCATGCAATGAATGAGATAGTCCGCCACCTCATTGACGACAATGACCTCTTTTTCCGCCACGCAGGGGAGGTTGTTGTCGAAGCTACAGCCGTTGATGATGTCCCGGGCGGCTTTCTCGATATTGGCGGTTTCATCCACCACCACGGGGGGATTGCCCGCACCGGCGCCAATCGCTTTCTTGCCGGATGACATCACGGTTTTCACAATCCCCGGTCCGCCGGTAGCGACCAGCATGTTGATACGCGCGTCGCCGATTAAGGCATTGGTGTTGTCAATCGACGGGTTGGCGACCGTTACCACCAGATTGGCGGGCGCGCCGAGGCGGGCCAGTTGCTGATTAATTAACGTGACGCAGTGCAGCGACACCTGACGTGAACGCGGGTGTGGGCTAAACACCACGGCGTTGCCTGCCGCCAGCATCCCGATGGTGTTGTTGATGATGGTTTCAGTCGGATTGGTAGTCGGGGTGATTGAGCCAATCACCCCATAGGCGGAATATTCGGTTAATGTCAGACCGCCGTCGCCGCTGATCGCCGCGGTGGTGAGGTCTTCAATTCCCGGGGTTTTTTGCGCGGCAACGCGGTTTTTCACCAGTTTGTCGGCATAATTTCCCATTCCGGTTTCTGCAACCGCCATCGTGGAGAGGGTGTGCAGGACCTCTTCCTGCAGGAAAAACTGACGAATGCCATTAACAAAGCCGGCGCGATCCTGCATTGAGCAGTGGCGATACTGGATGTACGCCTGCTGCGCTGCTGCGATCGCGGCATCCATGGTGGCAAAAACACCGTCTCCGGAGGTACTGTCGACAGCGCTGGCAGCCTCGGTACGGCTGGCGAGCACGCTGGCGACAATCGCATCGATGTTGCGGCTTTCGAGCGGCGATGTGGCTGCCGTGGTGCATGGCTCTGGGGCCGGCGCGGTCGTTTTGGTGTATTTACTCAGCACACGGGAGACGGCCTGAGTAATATCAAGATCGTTCATGCTGTATCTTCCTTACTTCACTTCGCTCGTGACTGCCATCATCAAATATACGGCGTGGTGGTTGATGTGATGGGGGCCGGGTCGAGCGTGGCCAGCAGCTGTTTTCCGACGTCTCGGGCGGCAATGACCGCCTGGCGTACCGCGCCGGAATCACCGGCAAAGGTGAAGATCACTTCGTTACTGAAGCTGGTGCCGTGCGCCGGGCTGGCGTAGCC
Source organism: Klebsiella sp. R390 (assembly GCF_051131745.1). Lineage (NCBI taxonomy): Bacteria > Pseudomonadati > Pseudomonadota > Gammaproteobacteria > Enterobacterales > Enterobacteriaceae > Klebsiella > Klebsiella sp. R390. The sequence continues at coordinate 4,826,519 of NZ_CP180445.1, forward strand.
CACCGGCTCGATAACCGCGGCTTTAGCCGCCGCGTCGGCCACCACGATGCCAATCGCTGCCGGAGAGGCGCAGGTCAGCCCGAAGGATTTACCTATCGGGGCACCGAAAGCCTTGTTAAGGGCGCTGCTGGCGCGGGCGGTATACTGGAACTCCAGATGACCGGCCGGGGAGCCATAAACATCGCCCATGGTGCGCTGAATTTCGCCCAGGGCGACTTCCACCGCGCGACGAACATCGGAGACATCGGAGGCACCGAAAACGATCAGGCAACCATGTCCACCGCCACCCTCGGTATCGCGGGCCAGCTCAATAGACAGAATTTCACTGTTGGTGGCTTTAATTGCTTCATCCGCTGCAAAGATATGCGGGCCGGCCCCGGTACGGGCGCCAAGAATACCGATTGAGCGATATTTCTTGTCGATGTTCATAACTTCATGTAATTGATGATCGACATTGGCAATGACTAATCCAATGGTATGCCCGAGGGCGGTCCCGACAAATTCTGTTAAACCACAGCCAATAAAGCTGGCCGCCGTTTTGTTATTTGTTCGATCGTCAGTCTGCTGGTGCATTACTTCAGATATAATCTGCTCAACAAGATTATCTCTCATGGTCGGTATCCTCTGGCTTTATTAACTGATAGCTTTCGGCAGGATTTTTTCCACTTCGATATGCGGGCGTGGAATAACGTGTACGGAGACCAGTTCGCCCACTTTGGTGGCTGCCGCAGAGCCTGCGTCGGTGGCCGCTTTTACTGCACCAACGTCGCCGCGAACCATTACGGTCACCAGGCCGGAACCAATTTTTTCATAACCCACCAGGGTGACGTTGGCGGATTTCACCATGGTATCTGCAGCTTCAATTGCGGATACCAGACCTTTTGTTTCAACCATACCTAATGCTTCTTGTTGCATAACGACCTCAATATTTCCAGGTGAGAGTAAAAGCAAGTCATGAAATAACCGCAGGGGTTGAGTTCATCGACTTAATAAATTCATGCACTACGATGTTATTGCGCGATGGACAAAATGTTTTGCCCGTCAGAGAGACTTTCTTGTTTTCCCGTTTTCAGCTGGACAATAAAATCCTCCCCGAATGACAACGGTGGAAAAACGCTCAGGCGGCACCTTCCAGCTGCGGGGCAAGCGCTGCGGCATCTTGCGCAATCATCTGCTCTTCATTGGTGGGGATTACCGCGACAACCGGCGAACCCGGACGTGAAATGATCCCCTGGCGACCGCCCACCATTTGCGCATTGCTGGCCGGGTCGAGCTGCACGCCGAAGATTGCCAGCCGCCCGGCGGTCAGCTCGCGCACCAGCGCCGAGTTTTCCCCGATACCGCCGGTAAAGATCAGCGCGTCGAAGCGATGCAGAGAGGCCAGATGGGCGCCAAGATGGCGGGCGAGACGGTGAACCATGACGTCAATCGCGAGGGTTGCCCGGGGATCGCCGTGGCTGCGGGCCTCTTGTAACGTGCGGCAATCGCTGGAAAGACCCGACAGACCAAACAGCCCGGCTTCGTTATTGACCATGTTATAGAGCGACTCGATTGTCTGCCCGGTGCAGCGGGCGATATAGGCCGCTGCGCCTAAATCGAGGTCGCCACAGCGGGTGCCCATCACCAGGCCCTCGAGCGGCGTCATGCCCATCGAGGTATCCACGCTGTGGCCATTTTTCACCGCGCAGACCGACGAGCCGTTGCCGAGATGGGCGATCAGAATGCCGTGGTCGGCGGGATCAAGCCTCAGGCGCTCGACGGTTTCGGTGGCGATAAAGCGGTGAGACGTGCCATGAAAGCCGTAGCGTCTGACCTGCAGCTGCTGTAAATAGGTCAGCGGGATGGCGTAGGTGTAGGCTTCCGGCGGCAGCGTCTGATGAAAGGCGGTATCAAACACTGCAATCTGCGGCAGGTCGGGTAGCAGGGCCATCGCTGCCTCAATCCCCATCAGGTTGGCGGGATTGTGCAGCGGCGCCAGCGCCGATAGTTCCCGAATACGCTCGATGACCGCCGGCGTCACGCGCACCGAGTGCTTGAAATCACTCCCGCCGTGCGCCACCCGATGGCCGATGGCGCCCACATCCGGCAGCAACGCCAGCGCTTCAAGCCGGGTAAACAGCGCCTTCAGAGCGCAGGTATGGCTGGCACCCTGAAGCGCCTCGCTGGTTTTATTTCCCGCCGCATCTTTAAAGCTGATGCTGGCGTCCTGTAGCCCGAGTTTCTCCGCAATCCCGGAGAGCACCGGGGCTTGCTGGTTACGCGGAATAACGGAAAACTTAAGGGATGATGACCCACAGTTGATAACCAGAACCAGTGACGCTGACGACATAATAACCCCTGCATATGGCTGTTTTTGTTTAGAAAGATTCATTGAATGGTGTGAGTGAAAATCGCTCGCGGCTGAAACATTCCAGCGTCCGGGTGGCAATCGCCATATCTTCCTCGACGCTTCCACCGCTGATCCCGATAGCGCCGAGCAAGACCCCGGCTGACCAGCAGGGCAGCCCGCCGCCAACGCAGCAGAGACCTTGTGAATGCTGCAAGCCATACAGGCTGGCGCCGGGCTGGACTTCGCCCGCGAGCCGCTGCGTCGGCATCCTGAGGGCGACCGCGCTCCACGCCTTTTGCGTCGCCAGGGTATGGCTGATCAGCAGGGCGTTATCCTGACTGAAGAAGTAACGCTGTAGGCCGTGGGCATCTACCAGGCTGAAAACGATGGGCACGTGCAGCTCGTTGGCGGCGGCTTCGGCATAGTGGGCCAGAGTGGCCGCATCCGTCAGGCTCAGCGAGGCCGGAGGCGAGGTTAGCTGACGGGTAATCGCTTCATTGATACAGCGATCGAGCTCGGCATTCGGGGTGGGGCGCATGGTGTCTCCTCCGTGGCCCTTACAGGGCGTTCAGATCGAGCGAATCGACAATGCCGACCACGGCGGCATCAATGACGGAATGCTCTTTGCTGGTGGTCATCCGCGCGGAGCTGCCGGTGGTGACGATCACCGTTTCGCCATTCCCCGCGCCAACAAAGTCGACGGCGACCTGCGCCGTGCCGGTGGGCTGATAGTGTTCATCCAGACGGGCGACAATCAGCAATTTCGCGCCGTTGAGCGAGGCGTGTTTAGTGGTTGAAACCAGCGCCCCGGTTACTTTTGCCAGATACATATTTCCTCCTGCGGTTGCTGCGCAATGACAATACCCCGGTCGCGAATGGCATCGCGCGCGGCGGGAGTGATAAGCGTCCGCGGTCCGATGGACATCACCGCCCCTGTGGGGTGCTGGCGCACATCGCTGAGCGTGAGCAGCGCCTTACCTGCCGGCATTAGCGGGCTGGGCTCGCGCTTCGCCATGGGGCGGCCAATCACCGTGATGCCATACTCCCCGATTGTGGCGACGTAGCTAGCCAGCCGCGCCCGGAACGCTGGTGGGAGCAGGTTGTCGGGGTCGTCCCGGCACTCGGCATTGAGCGTGACGATTGTCGGGGTACTCCGGCTCAGGGCGTGAAAAGCCCAGCGGCACACCCGGTTATCGCGAATACCTAACGCGATTTTGCTCAGACTGTTGGTGGACAACGAGGGCAGATACAGGCCGGAGAACGCAGCTTCTGTTTGTCCGGGGTCCCGGTTGTCACACAGGGCGTCGACGCCACGACGCGCCAGCGCCGCCAGACAGGATGAGGGCAGCGACGCCTGCATGGCGCTGTGGGAGAAGGTCATGACCAGCAAATAGCCGCTGCGATCCAACGCCGCCAGGCAATCCAGCGTCGTCGGGAGCGCGGTGAGATCCTCCCCGCTGATGACCACCCGCATGACCTTGTTGTGGGCCTGTAGGCGTTGTCGGCGTTGCGCCAGCATGTCGGCAATAAGGCTGTCGAGGTGCTGCGAAAGCTGCAGTGCATCCATGGTGATTCTCCTCAGCAACCGGGCATGACGCTGTCAGCCATGATGGCGGTCCGTGACTGCGCGTGTGACGCAATCGCCGTTGCGCAGGCCGAAGCCGTTGGCCTCTTCAACATCAACATGCATTTCCAGTACCGCATCGGCGCTCACGCGGACTACCACGTGGCTGAGGATCCCGCCGCGATGCCCGTCGATGTGCACGTCAATCTCCATGCCGTCGCGCAGGGCGTGCTGCTCGGCCTCGGCAGGTGAAATATGAATATGTCGCCAGGCGACAATGGCGCCGTCGCTTTTGCTGACCCGTCCACGCGGGCCGATAATCTCGATCCCCGGCGAGTCCTGCAGATCGCCAGACATTCTGACCGGCGCCTTGACGCCGAGGGCGAAGCCGTCGGAGACGGAGATTTCAATCTGGGTGGCGCTGCGCAGTGGGCCCAGGACCCGCACTTTCGTGAGTTCTCCTTTTGGCCCGCGCAGCGTCACCGTCTCTTCGGCGGCATACTGGCCCGGCTGTTTAACCGCTTTCATGCGGGTGAGGGTGGAACCATAGCCAAACAGGACGTCCATATCTTCGCGGCTCAGATGGACGTGGCGGTTCGAGATGCCAACGGGGATGCTCAACGTCGGCGCGGTACGGTATTCAGCGCGTAGTGCGACCGGGCCGCGGGTCTTAAGTTCCTGAAGGATTTCACGGGCGATCCATTCGGCTTGCTGCTGGGTGTCATTCATAGCGTCAACAACCTGAAAGTGATGAAAAGAGCGGTACCAGCATATTCAGTCCCGCGCTGGCCTTTTTGCGGTTACGCAGGACTTTTTTGACGGTCCGCCGCCGGCAGGACAATCTTGTCCAGATTCAGCCGGCGATGGCGCTCAGCAGACCGTCGACATCCGCGGAGCTGGGGCGACAGGGATTGGTGAGCGTGCAGCCATCCGCTAAGGTGGCGGCGATCAGCGCCTGGCGCAGGGATCCAACGTCCGCCGGCGCTTTGCCCAGCGCCTGCAGCGTGGAGGGAATGCCAAACCGCTGATTCATCTCGCGGATGCTGGCTGTCAGCGCCCTCAGGGTGTGGTCTGGCGTTTCGCCGCGGATACCCATGATGGCGGCGCATTTCAGGTATCTCATCCGCGCACGCGGGGCGTGCCGGGCATTGTGTTCAATAATGAGGGGCAGCAGCATGGCGTTAATTTTGCCGTGCGCAATATGCAACATCCCGCCGATGGCGTGCGCCATACCGTGCACTAACCCTAGTCCTGCCGAGTTAAATGCCATGCCGGCCATGCAGGAGGCGTTGTGCATATGGCCCCGCGCCGCAATATTGTGCTCATCGTCAAACACTTCGGGTAGGTGTTGCCAGACCAGCGCAATGGCTTTCTCCGCGAGCGCGTCGCTAAAGTCATTTGCCCCGGTGGACACCAGCGCCTCAATGGCGTGGGTCAGTACGTCCATGCCGGTATCCACCGCGACCTGGCGAGGAACGGACAGCACCAGGTTAGGGTCGAGGATCGCGCAGTCCGGAACCAGGGCTTCGGCAATCAGAGGATATTTACGACCGTTTTGCGGGTCGGAGATAATCGCGTAGGCGGTCACTTCAGACCCGGAACCGCTGGTGGTTGGAATAGCGATAAGCTCGATGGCGTGGCCGGGTAGGTACTCCTCCAGCGTCACCTTAATCCCTTTGGCGGCATCCAGAGAAGAGCCTCCGCCGAGGGCGATGATGACGTCCGGCTTAAAGCTTTTAAACTGGGTGGCGCCAGCCTGCAGAATTTCCACGCTGGGGTCGGGTTTGACGTCGCTGAAAATAGAGACACTGGCCTGCGGCATTTCATTAATCAGGTAGCGCGTTTTACCGGATGTCACCATAAAATTGTCGGTCACAATGGCCACATTTTTATGGTTCAGGCGCTGCAATGTGTGAATTGCGTCGTCACCAAAATAGATGTCAGGAAGAGAAAAGAAATAGCTCGCCATCTTTCGATTACCTTATCCCTTAAGTGGATTTCGGGGTTAAAGAGAGAGCATTAGTGTGTCATGGCGGGTGGGTGACAACGCTGGCTATGCTTGTGCACTGGCAGGATTAAGTTGCGGTGGTGAGGGGCGATGGACAAAATAGTGCAGTGGGCGTGCGAGGGAAACACGCTGGATAACTCATCTTTGATAGTGCAGAAATATTGCCAGAGCCGTTAGCAAAGAGAACGGTATTGTATTTGATCTCGTTACATAATTTATCATTTCCGGTCTCTTTAGAGACCTGATAAATGAATCATCCACTATCACTCCGTCATTAAATCAATAGGGAAAAATATCACGTCACCTGTTTCGACGTTCTGTGGTATTTTGGTATTTCGCTCTATAAAACTAGCTTAATAGTACAAACGTTAACGCAGAACCATTTTGCTGTCGTGCAACAGCCCCCTCTTTGGGACAAGGAGTCCATATGATAAACACACTGATTTTCTACGCTGTTTCTTCTCTGGCCGTCACCATTATTCCGGGGCCTACCATGCTGCTGGCGCTTTCAAACGGTACAACCAGGAGGGCAAAAGTGATTAGCATGGGAATACTGGGGGCTGCATGTTCAGATATCATACTGATCGGTGCTGTCGCGCTTGGCCTCGGGGCCGTCATGGTGGCATCGGAAACACTTTTCAGCGTGGTCAAATGGGTGGGGGTGATTTATCTCCTGTGGCTGGCCGTGTCTCTTTTCCGGGCAAAGGTTTCATCCCGACTCTCTACGGAAGTAAACGCTGCTTATCCTCATGTCACGCGCGGTAACTCAGCGTTTCTCCGGAGCCTGTTTGCCGCGCTGTCTAACCCCAAGGGACTGTTATTTTTTGGCGCGTTTCTGCCGCAATTTCTGGACACGACACAACCGGCTATACCCCAGTATGTCTCTTTTGCATTACTGACCGTTATGATTGATGTCGTTATTATGGCGTGCTACGCCATGGCTGGCTATTACGCCGCACGTTACCTGTCAGTCCGCTATCTGACATGGATGAATCGTATAAGTGCGGCAACGCTGGCCTGTATGGCTACCGGGCTTGCACTGTACCGGCGGCAGGCCTGAAAACGGTCGGCGCTTAAAGCCACCGGGAAAGGGCTTCGGTTTGCATCCTAAGTACGGATGCGCATTGCACACAGTATTGCTTCGGTCAGGCACCGTATTGCGTAAGAGGAGGGGAAGTCATCACCGTCCTCCTCTAAAAAATACAAATATCCGCTATGGGCGAACATTCAGATCTCTGCTGTATGTCATGACAAAGAGAGCGCCAGAAATAAAGGGATCGTGCTAGTGTGCTTTACTGTTTTGATGCGATGTAACAAATGTCACCGCTGCAGCCGCCAGCAGTAACAAACCACTCAAACCAAAGGCACTTCGCCATCCCAGGCTGTCGAATACCATGCCTCCTGCCGTTGAACCAATAGCAATCGAGAGCTGGATCACCGCAACCATGAGACCTCCACCTGCCTCAGCGTCAGCGGGTAGCGCTCGTGCTACCCATATCCACCATCCCGTAGGCGCAGCCGTGGCCAGTAACCCCCACAGGCTTAGCAAAACGGCAACCACCCAGGTGCTGTGTCCGAGCAGCAGTAACGTACCGGCTACCGCTGCCATAAGTAAGGGGATCATTATTAAGGTTTGATAAAACCTGGCGTTCAAGAATGTCGATACGACTAATGTGCCAACAAAACCTGCTATGCCTAACGCAAGCAAAATCAGAGAGAGACCAAAAGGACCCACTTTGGGTACAGTCTCCAGGAAGGGGCGTACGTAGGTAAACAAGGCAAACTGCCCCATAAAGAAGAGTCCACACGCCAGCAGTCCCATAGGTACGATGGAGACGCTAAACAGGGGAAGCACAGACCCCTGAGGCTTTTGCGGCTTATTGTTTTCCATTGAAGGCAGGCTGATGCATTGCCAGATGAACGCGACTATCGCAAGGGGAACGAGACAGTAAAAAGCGCCACGCCAACCGACGGTCTCCCCCAGATAGCTACCCAGCGGTGCAGCTATTACGGTCGCCAGCGCGTTCCCACCGTTAAAAATCGCCAGTGCGCGGGGAACCTGGTGTTGTGGCACGAGCCGAATGGCGGTTGCAGCCGACATTGACCAGAACCCCCCGATGGCGATACCAATCATAACCCTTCCTAGCATATACACCGGATAGTTGGGCGCCATGGCGATAACGATTCCCGATATAGCGATTAAGACTGTCAGCCCCAGCAGTATATATTTTCGGTTCAGATCGCCAGCAATATGGGTGATGGTCAGGCTGGTCAGTACCGCCAGCGCACCAGATATAGCAATTCCCTGGCCTGCCAGCCCTTCAGTAATCTGCAGATCGCTGGCAATAAGCGTAAGCAGGCTGACCGGCATAAACTCGGAAGCGATTAGCACAAACACGCAGAGTGCCATGGCAAACACGGCTCCCCAGTGTGCATTTGTTTTGTTGGGTGATGTTTTAGGACTTACTGTGAACATTATCAGCTTCTCTTCATATCGCGCCGGCGAGATTTAGCCGCAGTCGGGACAGACGCTATTCAGGGAATAACGACAAAAACGTGGGTGAGAATGATGTGCAGACGATGAAAAGCCGCCTGCAAATATCAGGCGACTTCAGGTCGTTATCTTAAGTTGGCTTTGAAAAACTGCTCAAATTTAGTAAATGGGATCTTGCCAGCATCGTTGTCGTACAGATCAACGTGGTTTGCCCCCGGAACAATTACAAGCTCTTTCTCCTTGCTGCCGATTGCCTTAAAGGCATCTTCAGCAAAATAGCGTGAATGGGCTTTTTCGCCGGTCACAATAAGCGTAGGGATAGTGACTTCATTGGCGTAACTCAGTAGCGGCATATTCATAAATGACAGCGGCATGGTTGCATTCCAGGCACCGGTTGAGTTGACCGAACGCGCATGGAAACCACGCGGCATATGGTAATAATCAAAGAACTCTTTCAATACCGGATTAGGATTCGCGGGCAGCGTTTCTGGCAGAATACGATCGGAAGCGGTGACGTTGCCCTTCGCATCAACATAAATGTCATGCCCGCCTGGCGCGAAAGCGCCATTTTCAGCATCCTTCCAACGCTGTGCGTTCAGATACTGTAATACGGCGCGACGATCCGCTGTGGTGTAACGGTCTTTGCCATCGCCCACGCCATGACCTATCGCACGGCTCATGTCATACATCACGCTGGTCGCCACCGCCTTGACGCGCGTATCCATCGAGGCGTCGTTTAAGGCCATACCGCCCCATCCGCAGATACCGAGCAGCCCGATACGGTTGCGATCCACCTCTTTTTGCAGGCCTAAGAAGTCAACCGCCGCGCTGAAATCCTCGGTATTGATATCCGGAGAGGCGACATTACGCGGAGAGCCACCACTTTCTCCCGTGTATGAAGGGTCGAAAGCCAGAGCGACAAATCCCTGTTCAGCCAGCGTCTGCGCATACAGGCCGCTGGATTGCTCTTTCACCGCCCCGAAGGGGCCGCTAACAGCAATAGCCGCCAGCTTGCGATCACCACGATCCTTCGGGACGTAGAGATCCCCGACTAAGGTGATCCCGTAGCGGTTCGGAAAGGTCACCTTCCGGTGATCAACTTTCGCGCTCTGAGCAAAAGTTTTATCCCATTTCTCGACCAGCGAAACGGGCGCGTTCGGATTGGTTGTATCAGCGTAACTCATATTTGTGATTCCACTTAATGATGCGCATAACAGCATGGCGGGTATCGCGGCTGTCAATTTTTGGGTGAAAGCAGTCATCAAAATCCCCTTCCTAAAACGTGCCAGATACAGGTTTCATACGGACAACGCTGCTGTGCTTTGTTGCAATGCGCTCATTATAGTTAGCAGAAATAGTGCTGATTAGTGGGGTGAAAATGCTAGGATTAATATCATAATGTTCTAAATGGTGATGCAGTGTCGGGAGCGGGATGATGGCGAAACGGGAAAACTATAACGATCTCTATCTGTTTATGCAGGTCGTGCGAGAAGGGAGTTTTACCGCCGCCGCGCAGAGGCTTGGCCTGGCGCAGTCAGGAATTAGCCGCGCAGTGCGCGAGCTGGAAGAACGATTGGGCGTTCAGCTTCTGGTGCGCACCACGCGCAGACTATCTCTCACCCATGCCGGTGAGCAGCTCTATCGGACCCTTGAGTCAGGATTCGATGCTTTAGATATGGGACTCGCCACGATGGCCCATTATCGCCAGTCCCCATCGGGCACGGTACGCATCAATGCGAGTCAACACGCTATTGATAAGCTGCTCCTGCCGAAGCTTGCGGTGTTTAAGCAGCGCTACCCTGACATCCGGTTGGAGCTCATCAGCGAAAGCCGGTTTGTCGATATCATTGCCGAGAGATTTGATGCCGGTGTGCGTCTGGGGCCAGAAGTAGGCAGTGGCATGATTGCTGTTCGTATTTCCCCCGACATGGAGATGGCTATCGTCGGTGCGCCAGATCACTTTCGCCGCTATGGATTTCCGCAAGTCCCCGCAGATTTAGCGGTTCATCCTTGCATTGCTTATCAGTTTGGCGACGGAACCCAGTACGCATGGGAACTTCACCAGGATGGTAAAAAAATCACCCACCGGCCGCAGGGGCAGTGGGCTTTCGCCGACAGCTATATGGAAGCCAAAGCGGCAAGATTGGGCCTGGGGCTGGCTTATGTTCCGCAAGAGTTGGTGTCCGATGATTTAGAACAGGGTTCACTCATCAGAGTTTTACAACGCTACAGCCACCGCCTGGAAGGCTCATTTCTCTATTATCCGCACCGCAATGTGTCACCCGCGTTGCGAGCGGTTATCGATACATTGAGAATTTGGAATGAAGATGGGGTTGTACACAGACCTGGGTAACAGGTCCGCTTCTGACACGGAGCGGACAGAAAGCCAGGTTATGAGGTCAGCTTTGAGCGAGGAGCGGACATTCCATGTCCATTACGCAGCAGGTTGAGTGTAAAGTTATATTTTTTAATATTACGCAGGATTTATAGATGGTTATCGAATTTCCTTGCCGCCAAACTTCTTGCGCCAGGTGTAAAAGGTAACGCCTGAAATAGCATGCTTACGGCAGAGTTCCCGGGCTGAAACTCCGGCTTCGGCCTCGCGGAGAATACTGATGATCTGTTCGTCGGAAAATCTCTTCTTCATGGGGATGTCCTCATGTGACTGATGAAGACATTACTAACATCGCGGTGTATTAATCAACGGGGAGCTGGTCAACGCATCTGAGATTCAGTCGGCAAGAGGCAGAAAAATTTCTGGAGGTGGGCGCCCATCTTTGGGCGCTCCTTGGTTAGCTATGGGAATTAGCCGAAGCACTTTCTTTAGAAATAAATCAAAATCTTCTAAATAGGTCATTCATTGCTGCACCTGGTGTTACCTCTGCATTATGAGATAAGTGCCTCTCATAATACTTATTGTCATATGCTTCTGGTGAAATGCCTCTCTCAGCCCTGAAAATAAGTATTTCCTTTTCCTTATAGGTGAAATTTGAAAGTCTGTTTAATACTCTTTTTTTGAAATCATCGGATATCAACTTGGTTTTTCCGATGTAATCTTTTAGTTGCTTTAAATATTGTTCTATTCCGCCATGAAGAAAATCAGCTTCGCTATCGATACCAACTATAAACTTATTGTTATATTTTATATAGCTGCGTCTGAATTTCATTTCATGATCTTTGGCGTCAGATTCACTCTCTGCAACTCCAACAATAACAGTGCATTCTCCACTTATACTATTTGTCATTGCCGTTAATGTTTTTAATATTTTATCAACAAGTGAAAAGTTAAATTCTCGCTTGGTGTTTGATAGGGTCATTAATCCCATTTTGAAATCGTAAGACTGCTGTTCGGTTTTAGATTCATTAATGATATTTTCTATGTTTCTTATCCAGTTACCTGGCTCGAAAGTGTTGTCTTTTGATTTGATAAAGTGCTTTGAGATGATCCCCTTAGTTGCTTCAATTAAAGCCGTCCTTTCATCATTATGCCACTTTCGCCCGTTACCCATGATGGACTTATAGTGTTTGTCATAGATGCCTTTCAGAGAGGTATGTAGATCCTTATAGTTAGATACAGCCATTCCATCGTTGATGATAAGCTCATACATAGATAGGAATATAACTTGGAAGCATCTTGATGATTTTTGTTTTCTATCAGAATATATGGTTTCTGAAAAATTTCCCCTGTCATCTTTGAATACTTTATTCAATTCATCGAATATATAGTTAAAAGACTTAATGATAAAGTCTTCTTTGTATTTTTCCAGTGTACTAGCTAAGTTCTGATGCTCTCTCGTTGAAGCATCGTAAACTTTATTTAAATAGTCTGATGTCGTATGGCATTCTCTTGGTACTGATACATAACTCAATAAATGAGTTATCAACTCCTCATCTCTTGATTCTCTTATATCTTCTTTTCTTATAATGTCGCTTTTTACCCAGAATATGTCGTTTATGTTTATTCCGTAATTTAGCCTGTCATCACCAATGCTGATGTTTTTCATGTTTCTCAGTGTTACCACATCGGTTCTAGATGAATCCTTTCTAACGTAGTTAGATATTCTATTTATTGTTTCAGGAACTATTCCTAGTGATCCAGCCTGCCTTACATCCTGCATGGACAACCTTCTTCCTCCAGTGTTTATTCTCCTGAAGGTTTCATCTATAAAGGCTGGCGTGTTTATATGTGTTGTCAGAAATGGTATTTGATAGTTAAGTATTGCAGAGCAAGTTTTATTATCTAATATTGGTGTTTTTTGCAATAACTCCCCACTGTCTTTTTGTTTTTTTGTTAGAGATGTGGTTTCCAAATCAAAATACTTTCCATTTAAAGAAAAGTCACATTCAATGAAAGATGTAATAGCATTAAGTCGTTGCAACCCATCTAAAATCTCTAATACACCAACATCTGCACCACTTTCTTCTTGTTTAGACGTTAGTATCAGTGGTATCGGATACCCACTGGCAAGCGAGTCGATAAATTTTTCCTTCTCTTCAATAGTCCAAACCAACTTTCTTTGGTATCGACGATTAACGACCAATTTATTTTCCAAGTACAGTTCAAAAACTCGCTGAACTAGCTGCGGTGTGACTGCGGAACTCATCTTCATCTCCCTATCGTTGTTTATTATCTTGCCCGATTATAACCCGCGTGAGACTAAATAATCCATATCAGATATGAGCCAGCATGAGCGGGAGTTTTTGTAGCAAGAACAGAATCTTACATACTGTGACCTGCTCCCCGGAGATCAATTCATACTGTTTAAGCAACGTCTGCTTTTGGCACAAAGTGGACCCTGAGGAATGAGTTCTATCTCGTGGTTCACTAAGTGCTACTCGAATCCTGCTACCCATTTGTCCAACATATCAGCCCATTCCTGCATCATCACTTTACGCTCATCAAGATAAGTTGCATGGTTGTGTGTACGACGAACATTGTTGGTATCAGCGTGTGCAAGTTGGGCCTCAATAGCATCAGGTCGATAGCCCATTTCGTTTAAACGCGTACTTCCTGTAGTTCGGGTAGCATGGGGACTGTAAATGCCACTCCAGCCGAGGCTTTTAAGTAGCTGGTGCAGTGAGTGCGATGTCATTGGTCCTGGCGGATTATTTCTGCCCGGGAAAAGGTGCTGCCGATACCCGGTTAATCCCTGTGGTGTTCTGAGCATTTTGACAGCCTGGAAGGGTAGGGGAATAACGTGTTCTCTCCGGGCTTTCATCCGCGCTGTCGGAATGGTCCACAGGGCGTTATCAAGATCGAATTCTGTCCATTCAGCTTCGGGGGCTTCTGCAGGACACGCCAATGTCCACCACATCAACCACATGCATTAGTTAACCTGGTACGAGCCACGACTATTGTCAAAACAGCTTAATAACTTTCCGATTTGCTGAGGATTCAGTGCTTGTTTATGCGGTGTGTTATTGGCCGGAAGAGCCTTGCGCACAGGCCCATACAGGATCGCTATCAGCTCTAAGTGTCGCTACTGCCAACTCGAAAACTGATGAAATGGTTCGACGGGCTTCAGCGGCAACTGTCGGTGCTCCTCGTTTAGCCGTTTCCTGATGAATTTTAGAATGTGGCGTGGGGTGATCTCTCTGACCGGGAGTTTACCGATTGCGGGGAAAACCACTCGTTCAAGCATATCCAGTCGGCGCGTTTGGTGAGTTCGGCCCAGTCTTTCATCTGCAACCACTCTTTGGCGATCGGCTCAAAGGAGATGAACTAAGACACTATGCAATGAAAAATCCACGCAACCGCGTGGATTTTAAAAGGTTTGTTAATCCTCATGAGATTCAATGAAATCTCATGAGACAACAAATTTAATTTAGACGTTGAACAGGAAGTTCATCACATCGCCATCTTTAACGATGTAGTCTTTGCCTTCGGCGCGCATCTTGCCGGCTTCTTTCGCCCCTTGCTCACCTTTGTAGGTGATAAAGTCTTCATAGGCGATGGTCTGCGCACGGATAAAGCCTTTTTCGAAATCGGTGTGGATTTTGCCGGCCGCCTGCGGTGCGGTTGCGCCAACAGGGATGGTCCACGCGCGAACTTCTTTGACGCCTGCGGTGAAGTAAGTCTGCAGGTTCAGCAGCTCATAGCCTGCGCGGATCACGCGGTTCAGGCCCGGCTCTTCCAGACCCAGTTCCGCCATGAATTCATCACGGTCGGCGTCGTCCAGCTCTGCGATATCAGACTCAACTGCGGCACACACGGCGACCACGACAGAACCTTCGCCCGCGGCGATTTCGCGAACTTTATCCAGGTACGGGTTGTTCTCGAAACCGTCTTCGTTGACGTTGGCGATATACATGGTTGGCTTCAGGGTCAGGAAGCTCAGGTATTTGATGGCCGCCTTGTCTTCTTCGGTCAGGTTTTTCAGCGCGCGCAGCATACCGGCGTTTTCCAGCTGCGGCAGGCATTTTTCCAGCGCGGCCTGTTCGGCTTTCGCGTCTTTGTCGCCGCCTTTGGCTTTCTTCTGTACGCGGTGCAGAGCACGTTCGCAGGTGTCGAGATCGGACAGCGCCAGCTCGGTGTTAATAACGTCGATGTCGTCAGCCGGATCGACTTTGTTATTCACGTGGATGATGTTGTCATTCTCAAAGCAGCGAACCACGTGACCGATAGCTTCGGTTTCACGGATGTTGGTCAGGAACTGGTTACCCAGGCCTTCGCCTTTGGACGCGCCTTTCACCAGACCGGCGATGTCGACGAATTCCATGGTAGTCGGCAGAATACGCTGCGGTTTGACGATTTCAGCCAGTTTGTCCAGACGCGGATCGGGCATCGGCACGACACCGGTGTTCGGCTCAATGGTACAGAAGGGGAAGTTGGCCGCTTCAATACCCGCTTTGGTGAGCGCATTGAACAGGGTGGATTTGCCGACGTTGGGCAAACCGACGATACCGCATTTGAATCCCATGATTTAAATCACCTTAATCTTTGGATAATCAACCTGTTACAGGGAACAGATTGCAGAAAAGTAAATAGCTTTGCCTATTATACACGGTGCGCGGCAAAAATTCCGCACGGCGACCGGTTATTGCGCTTTAAAAGCGTGTAAACGGTTGGTCGCTTTGGTGAGGCCCTCTTTCAGCCAGACCTCGGTACAACGTGCCGCTTCGTCTACGGCCTCATCAATCAGTTTCTGTTCGCTTGACGGTGGTTTACCCAGAACAAAGCCAACAACTTTATTTTTATCGCCTGGATGGCCGATTCCGACGCGTAAGCGATGAAAGTTGGGGTTATTACCCAGCTTGCTGATGATATCTTTCAGACCATTGTGGCCGCCGTGACCGCCGCCGAGCTTAAATTTCGCCACGCCAGGTGGCAGATCCAGCTCATCGTGCGCCACCAGGATTTCATCCGGGTTAATGCGGTAGAAGGTCGCCATCGCCGCCACGGCTTTGCCGCTGAGGTTCATAAAGGTGGTCGGGACCAACAGACGGACATCTTCACCGGCGAAGTTAATCCGCGAGGTGTAGCCGAAGAATTTGCTCTCTTCGCGCAGCGGGGCGCGATGGCGGTCAGCCAGTAAATCTACGTACCAGGCACCGGCGTTATGGCGGGTGGCCGCATATTCTGCGCCGGGGTTTGCCAGGCCGACAATCAGTTTTATCGTCACTTTTCTATCCTGCTTGGGTCGTTCTCTGGCGCGTAGTGTACTGGTTGCCGGGGCGCTTGACAAAATTCTGCCCGTATTGCGACGAGGAAAACGATAATTTACCCACTGAACCATTAGAATTTGATGTTGTTCAGAGGGTTATTTGTAAATATTTGTTGTGCAGATATTGACTAATGTGATCGCTAACGCACTCATTGATTAGTTCATTGTCTATACTAGACCTATAAGTTTTAGGGATATTCCCTATGGCCCAAGGTTCCGGAGGTGACATATGAAACGCAGAAACGCTTCGTTACTCGGTAATACGCTGATGGGTTTAGGACTCCTTGTCATGGTGGTTGGCGTCGGTTACTCCATTTTAAACCAGCTTCCGCAAGTTGACCTGCCGCAGTTCTTTGCGCATGGCGCAGTGTTAAGCATCTTCGTCGGTGCGGTGCTGTGGCTTGCCGGGGCACGTGTGGGCGGCCATGAACAGGTCTGTGACAAGTACTGGTGGGTTCGTCACTATGATAAACGCTGCCGCCGTGACCAGCACCGGCACAGCTAACTAACGCATCCGTCGCCCGCGACAGGGCTTAAATTTAACGATTTTCTTATGCAGCCAGCGTCCTTCGGGTCGTTGGCTGTTTTATTTTGTGCTTATCCCTATAGCTGCCGAATAGATTCTCCTGCTGCCAGGTTGATACCTTCACGATAAAATGCCGTCACTTTTCCCCTTGACCCTGACGTAACGTCAGGTGGCAAGGTGGCGTCACTGGTCAACGACGGGAGCAGTTATGTTAATTCAGGTGGGTGAACTGGCAAGGCGTGCCGGCATGACCGTACGCACACTCCATCACTATGAACAAACGGGGCTGCTGATGCCGTCGGCCAGAAGCGCGGCGGGTTACCGACTCTATAACCTGGCGGCGGTGCAGCGTCTGCATATGATCAAGGCGCTGGCGCAGGCCGGGCTGGAGCTCGCCACTATTAAGGACTATCTGGATCAGGATTCGCTTTCGCTATCTGATTTGCTGGTGCAGCAGATCGCGACGCTGGATACCCAGTTGCGCACCATCAGTACGTTGCGTGAGCGGCTGGTGACCCTGCGCGATGAGCTGGGCTGCGGCAACGAGCCCGATCTTGAGTCCTGGCTACAGACGCTGGAGTTAATGAAAATGTACGATCGTTGGTTTAGTCCGCAGGAGTTGCAGGGGTTGCCGTTTGCTGAACAAGATGAGCAACGGAATCAGATCTGGCTGGCGCTGGTCGCAGAGGTGCGGGAGCTGATTGGCGAAGGGTGTCCGGAGGATGATCCGCGCGCAATGGCGTTGGCAACCCGCTGGATGGAACGTCTGGAACAGGATACCGCCGGGCGGCCGGAATTTCTGACCCGCCTGAACGAGATGCATGCGGCGGAGCCGCAGATGCGCGAACAGACCGGCATCACCGCTGATGTAGTCGACTACATTACCCGCGCCTTTGCCCAGAGCAAACTGGCCATCTGGGCGCGCTATCTCGATGCCGATGAACTGGCCTTTACCCGCGAGCACTATTTCGATCGCCTGATGGAGTGGCCGGTGCTGGTGGCGCAGCTGCACCAGGCCTGTCGCGATCGTCTTGACCCGGCATCGGACGCCGGCCAGGCGCTGGCCCGGCAATGGCTGGTACTCTTTCAGTCGTACGCCGGGACCAGCCCCGCGACCCAGCAAAAATTTCGGGTGGCGATGGAGCGTGAACCGCACCTGATGAAGGGGACGTGGATGACGCCGGAGGTGCTGAGCTGGCTACAGCAGGCGATTGGCGTGATGATGACGCAGGCGCGTACGCCCGCGTCACGGTAGTCAGATATCGGCCAGCGCGGCGGCGCGGTCCGGATAGAAACTCAGGCGTCCGGGGATCGGCTGGACGCCTGCCCGGGCCAGAGTGCGTAACGGCTGAAACTCGAGGTTTGAGACGCGCAGTTCACAACCTTCCGGCAGCTTGCTAACGAAGCGCTGGAAGGCATCCAGTCCGCCGGCATCCAGGACTGGCACCGCATCCCATTTCAACACCACGATACGTTTGCCGACGATCCGGGTTTCCAGGTCGGCAAACAGCCCTTCGGCGGCGGCGAAGAACAGCGGCCCGATGACCCGCAGGACCAGCACGTCGTCAGGTGTGTCTACATTAACCGGTGCCAGACGGGTCATGCGAGCGATACGGCGCATAAACAGCAGCGAGGCCAGCACGATACCGACGCTGATGGCGATGACCATATCAAACAGCACGGTCAGCGACATGCACATCAGCATCACCACGATGTCGTCTTTTGGCGCATGGCGCAGCAGATTAACCACTTTATGCGCTTCGCTCATGTTCCACGCTACCATCAACAGCAGGGCAGCCATTGCTGACAGCGGCAGCCAGGAGAGCAGCGGCGCCAGGACCAGCAGTGCCATAATCACCAGCAGCGCGTGGATCACTGCCGAGACCGGAGAGGTGGCGCCAGCGCGGACGTTAGCCGCCGAGCGGGCAATCGCCGCCGTTGCGGTGATCCCGCCAAAGAAGGGGGCAACAATGTTGCCAAGCCCCTGGCCGATCAGCTCGCTGTTGGCTTTATGCTTGGTGCCGGTCATGCCATCGAGCACCACCGCGCACAGCAGGGATTCAATCGCCCCGAGCATCGCCATCGAGAACGCTGCCGGCAGCAGCGCGTGCAATGACGCCCAACTGAGGGTAAAGTCGGAGCCCGGCATATCCCACGGCAGCACCAGCTGCGGCAGCAATTGCGGGATCCCGTTACCCTGGCTGCCATCAGCCAGTACATAGTGGAACTGAGAACCGATAGTGGCGACGTGGCCGCCGAACAGATTCACCACGCCCATCACCGCGCAGCCCGCCAGCAGGGCCGGCAAATGGCCTGGCAGACGAATGCCGAGGCGTGGCCACAGGATCAGGGTGCCGAGGGTGACGACGCCGATCGCGGCATCGCCAGGATTGGTGGTCGGCAGCGCCATCACCAGCGCCGACACTTTCTGCAGATAGTGTTCCGGAACGTGCGCTATCTGCAGGCCCAGGAAGTCTTTAATCTGCATGGTACCGATAGTAATACCGATACCGGAGGTAAAACCTAAGGTGACCGAAAGCGGGATATATTCAATGAGTCGGCCAAAGCGGGCCAGGCCGAAAAGAATTAAAAAGATCCCTGACATCAAGGTCGCCACCAGCAACCCTGCGAGGCCAAACTGCTGTGATACCGGATAGAGGATCACCACAAAAGCCGCCGTCGGGCCGGAGACGCTGAAGCGTGAACCGCCGGTAAGGGCGATAATAATCCCGGCTACCGCCGCGGTATACAGTCCGTACTGCGGCGCGACGCCGCTGCCAATGGCCAGCGCCATCGCCAACGGAATGGCAATAATCCCGACCGTTATGCCGGCAATCAGATCGCGGCTAAAGCGCGCGAGGGTGTACTTTTCTTTCCAGCAGGCATCGATGAGGGCGCGGAAAGGCATCACATGTGAGGAAAATAATCGGTTCACAATAATGTTTCATCCATGAGCGCATCATCTGTCAACGAATGGCAGGTGAAGGAGGCATTAATCATACAAATTGGGTTCGGAGACAAAAAAACCCGCCGCAGCGGGTTTTTTGGCCGGGCTCGATTAGTGTTCGAACATAGCAGAGATGGATTCTTCGTTGCTGATACGACGAATCGCTTCTGCCAGCATGCCGGACAAGGTCAGCGTACGAACTTTTTCCAGCGCTTTAATTTCCGGCGCCAGCGGGATGGTATCGCAGACGACGAATTCATCAATCACAGAGTTTTTAATGTTCTGGATTGCGTTGCCGGAGAAGATCGGGTGAGTCGCGTAAGCGAATACGCGTTTAGCACCACGTTCTTTCAGCGCTTCTGCTGCTTTACACAGCGTGCCGCCGGTATCGATCATATCGTCAACCATCACGCAGTCGCGGCCGGCAACGTCACCGATGATGTGCATCACCTGAGAAACGTTGGCGCGCGGACGACGTTTGTCGATGATCGCCATGTCGGTATCGTTCAGCAGCTTAGCAATGGCACGAGCACGTACCACGCCGCCGATGTCCGGAGAAACCACGATCGGGTTATCCAGATTCAGTTGCAGCATATCTTCGAGCAGGATTGGGCTGCCGAATACGTTATCAACCGGAACGTCAAAGAAGCCCTGGATCTGTTCTGCATGCAGGTCAACGGTCAGTACGCGGTCAACGCCGACGCTGGACAGGAAGTCAGCGACCACTTTAGCGGTGATTGGCACACGAGCGGAACGCACACGGCGGTCCTGACGAGCATAGCCGAAATAAGGGATAACAGCGGTGATACGACCCGCCGAAGCGCGACGCAGAGCATCAACCATAACAACCAATTCCATCAGGTTGTCGTTGGTGGGAGCACAAGTGGACTGGATGATGAAAATATCACCACCGCGTACGTTTTCATTGATTTGTACGCTGACTTCGCCGTCGCTAAAACGACCTACAGCGGCGTCGCCAAGAGAAGTGTACAGGCGGTTGGCAATACGTTGTGCTAGTTCCGGGGTGGCGTTACCAGCAAAAAGCTTCATATCAGGCACGAGAAGAACCTCAGGCATGCGTCCAGTGGTGGATGAAAAGCGCCAAAACTGTGCGGGCGGCACTAATCTATCCAGGCGGTGTATTTAATAGAGAACGATGCAACGTCTGGAACAGGGTGACGTTGTCACCGTTACTCAATTTGCCCGGCGTACGTGCGGTAATGGCGGCGAAAAGCCGATTACTTTAGTAGGGCTAGCTTGAGCGGTGAGACGTTAACGCCTCGTGCAACAAAGCTTTGTAGCCATTCCGGGGCTTGCTCTTGCACCTGACGAGCGGCAGATTCGGTGTCAAATTCAGCAAAGACACACGCTCCTGTGCCGGTCAGGCGCGACGGCGCATATTCTAACAGCCAGGAAAGCGCCGCATCAACCTCGCGAAAACGTTTTCTTGCGATAACCTCGCAATCATTGCGAAATTCACATTTTAGCAACGTACTTATTGACCTGACCGGGGTCGTTCGTGGTAGCTCAGGGTCGCGGAAAATCACCGGCGTTGGAATACTGACCCCCGGATGGGCAACCAGATACCACTTTTCCTCGGGCTCGACCGGGGTCAGCACTTCACCAATCCCTTCGGCAAAGGCGGCATGCCCACGCACGAACACCGGCACATCGGCGCCTAACTGCAGGCCCAGCGCCGCCAGCTCATCGTCAGAGAAGCCGCAGTTCCAGAGATGGTTGAGCGCCACCAGGACGGTAGCCGCATTAGAGGAGCCGCCGCCCAGCCCGCCGCCCATTGGCAGACGTTTGTCGATGCTGATGTCGGCGCCGCTGCCTGCTGCAAGCTGCCCACGATCGGCAGCGGCCTGCATCAGCAGCCGTGCGGCGCGCACGATCAGGTTTTCTTCGTCAGGCACGCCGGCAACCGGCGTCAGCAGACGAAGTTCGCCGTCCTGACGCGGTTCAATGGTTAACGTATCGCCATAATCGAGAAATTGAAACAGCGTCTGCAGCAGGTGATAACCATCGGCGCGTTGACCGGTGATGTACAAAAACAGGTTCAGCTTTGCAGGAGCAGGCCAGCGGGTCATCATTTCACAATCCAGTTATCCATTTTCAGCTTGATGCGCTGATTGCCGTTGTTCAACTCCATATTGGCCGGCAGTGCTGGCTGGGTATCGCTGGTGTAGCCGCCGTAGGTCACGTGCCAGGTTTTGCCATTTTGCGTGTAGTTCAGTTCGCTCAGACGGTATTTGTCGTCCAGCTTGTAATCTGTGGCGTCGCCCGGCAGGCCAACGATCCACTGGCGCAGGCTGTTCAGCGGAATCGGCATACCGGTCAGGCGACCGATCATCTCTTCGGCATCGGTCGCGGTGTAGGTCTGGCCCTTGTTATCAATCAGGGTCACGCTACCCGGCTGGGCCACCAGTGACAGCTCGGTGCTGCCCAGCGGGTTGGTCAGCAGCAGGCGATAGCGATCCTGGCCGGTTTGTTGCCAGAAAAAGCGGGCATACACTTTTTGCTCGTCGGAAAGCCAGGCGAAGGCGCCGCGGGTCTGGAACTGATTCAGTTGACGGACATCTTGCTGATGCTGACGCCACTGGGGGGAATCCGGGCTGGTAGCGGGGCCTTTCGGGGGGTTGATTGCACAGGCCGTGAGGACCAGGCTTGCCAGCGGTAACAGGCGGAGCAGTCGATTCATAATGTTGACAAATCCTTGATGTCTACAGTGAAATCCGGCGACGCAAGGGCGCCCACGATTTGTGTAGCAGGTTACAATTCTAACCCATAATGCTAGCGTTGCCCTGCGATAGCGTCTACGTTCAAATGGTCTGAAATCAAAAAATTACCGTTAATGGCTTTTACTCCCGTACCTATTACTCCAAAAGGGGAGCCTCTCTTTTATTGATTCCGCGCATCCTGTATGATGCGCTCAGACTAACCTTAGCAACGCTGGTACTACTCCCTCACAATGACCCTTTTAGCTCTTGGCATTAATCACAAAACAGCCCCGGTCGCGCTGCGAGAACGTGTAACGTTTTCGCCGGATACGCTCGATAAGGCGCTGGAGAGCCTGCTGGCTCAGCCAATGGTGCAGGGGGGCGTGGTGCTGTCGACCTGTAACCGCACGGA
This sequence comes from Klebsiella sp. R390, assembly GCF_051131745.1. Taxonomy (NCBI): domain Bacteria; kingdom Pseudomonadati; phylum Pseudomonadota; class Gammaproteobacteria; order Enterobacterales; family Enterobacteriaceae; genus Klebsiella; species Klebsiella sp. R390. Next base: position 4,849,183 of record NZ_CP180445.1, read on the forward strand.
GCTATATCTCAGCGTTGAGGAGCAGGATAATCTGCAGGAAGTGCTCATCCGCTGGCTGTGTGATTACCACCATCTGAATGAAGAAGACCTGCGTAAAAGCCTTTACTGGCACCAGGATAACGATGCCGTCAGCCATCTGATGCGCGTTGCCAGCGGCCTGGATTCGCTGGTTCTCGGCGAGCCGCAGATTCTGGGACAGGTCAAAAAAGCCTTTGCCGATTCCAGCCGGGGTCACCTCAACGTCAGCGAACTGGAGCGGATGTTCCAGAAGTCGTTCTCCGTTGCCAAACGCGTACGTACCGAAACTGATATCGGTGCCAGCGCGGTTTCCGTGGCTTTCGCCGCCTGTACCCTGGCGCGACAAATCTTCGAATCCCTCTCCAGCGTGACGGTGTTACTGGTCGGCGCCGGGGAGACCATCGAACTGGTGGCGCGGCATCTGCGTGAACACCACGTGCGTAAAATGGTGATTGCCAACCGAACCCGCGAGCGGGCTCAGGCACTGGCCGAGGAAGTCGGCGCGGAAGTGATCGCGCTCAGCGACATCGGCGAGCGGCTGCAAGAGGCCGATATCATTATTAGTTCCACTGCCAGCCCGCTGCCGATTATTGGCAAAGGGATGGTCGAGCGCGCGCTGAAAGCGCGTCGCAACCAGCCGATGCTGCTGGTGGATATCGCGGTACCTCGCGATGTCGAACCGGAAGTGGGTAAGCTGGCGAATGCCTATTTATACAGCGTGGACGATCTACAGAACATTATTCAGCACAACCTGGCGCAGCGTAAAGCCGCGGCGGTCGAGGCTGAGTCGATCGTCGAGCAGGAAACCAGCGAATTTATGGCCTGGCTGCGCGCCCAGAGCGCCAGCGAGACTATCCGTGAATATCGTTCCCAGTCCGAGCAGTTCCGCGAGGAACTGACCGCGAAGGCGCTTGCGGCGCTGGAGCAAGGGGGCGATGCGCAGGAAATCATGCAGGATCTGGCACGCAAGCTGACCAATCGCCTGATCCACGCACCAACCAAATCTCTTCAGCAGGCTGCCCGTGACGGGGATGATGAACGCCTGCATATTCTGCGCAACAGCCTCGGGCTGGAATAGCGCACATTTCTCTCTTTTTTTAGGACAGGGTGAATTCACGCCTATGAAGCCTTCTATTGTTGCCAAACTGGAAGCTCTGTACGAACGCCATGAGGAAGTTCAGGCGCTGCTGGGTGATGCTGCGACCATCGCCGATCAGGACCGATTCCGCGCGCTGTCGCGGGAATACGCGCAGCTGAGCGACGTCGCCCGCTGCTATACCGAATGGCGTCAGGTGCAGGACGATATTGAAACCGCCCAGATGATGCTCGACGATCCGGAAATGCGCGAAATGGCGCAGGAAGAACTGCGCGACGCGAAAGCCAAAAGCGAAGAGATGGAGCAACAGCTGCAGGTGCTGCTGCTGCCAAAAGATCCGGATGACGAACGTAACGCCTTTGTTGAAGTCCGCGCCGGTACCGGCGGGGATGAAGCGGCGCTGTTTGCCGGGGATCTGTTCCGGATGTACAGCCGTTATGCCGAAGCGCGCCGCTGGCGCGTCGAGATCATGAGCGCCAACGAAGGTGAACATGGCGGTTTTAAAGAAGTGATTGCCAAGATCAGCGGCGACGGCGTGTACGGCCGTCTGAAATTTGAGTCTGGCGGCCATCGCGTCCAGCGCGTGCCGGCGACCGAATCCCAGGGGCGTATTCACACCTCCGCCTGCACCGTGGCGGTGATGCCGGAGCTGCCGGAAGCCGAAATGCCGGATATCAACCCCGGCGATCTGCGCATTGATACCTTCCGTTCCTCCGGGGCGGGTGGCCAGCACGTTAACACCACCGACTCGGCGATCCGTATTACTCACTTACCGACCGGTATTGTGGTGGAGTGCCAGGACGAACGTTCTCAGCACAAAAACAAAGCCAAGGCCTTGTCGGTGCTGGGGGCGCGTATTCGCGCTGCCGAAGTGGCTAAACGCCAACAGGCCGAAGCCTCCGAACGTCGTAACCTGCTGGGCAGCGGCGATCGTAGCGATCGTAACCGTACCTATAACTATCCGCAGGGCCGCGTCACCGATCATCGTATCAACCTGACGCTGTATCGTCTGGATGAAGCGATGGAAGGCAAGCTGGATATGTTGATTGAGCCGATCGTTCAGGAATACCAGGCCGATCAGCTGGCGGCGCTTTCCGAGCTGGAATGATGATATTTCAACAGTGGCTGGCCCAGGCGATAAGCCGCCTGAGTGAGAGTGACAGTCCGCGACGCGACGCCGAGATCCTGCTGGGGCACGTTACCGGCAAGGCCAGGACCTATATTCTGGCCTTCGGTGAAACGGCGCTGACGCCGCCCCAGATGGCGCAGCTGGAGACGCTGCTTGGCCGTCGTCAGCGCGGTGAACCGGTGGCTCACCTGATCGGTGAACGCGAGTTCTGGTCACTGCCGCTGCTGGTCTCTCCGGCCACTTTAATTCCCCGCCCGGATACCGAGTGTCTGGTCGAGCAGGCGCTGGCACGCTTGCCAGCTACCGCCTGCCGGATCCTGGATTTAGGTACCGGCACCGGGGCTATCGCCCTGGCGTTAGCCAGTGAACGGCCGGATTGTCAGGTGACGGCGGTTGATTTTATGCCTGATGCCGTGGCATTAGCCGCGCGCAATGCTGAACGCCTTGCCATCACTAACGTGACCGTGCTGCAAAGCCACTGGTTTGCAGCGCTGGCTGGGCAGACATTCTCGATGATTGTCAGCAACCCGCCCTATATCGACGAAACCGACCCGCATCTGGACCAGGGCGACGTGCGCTTTGAGCCGAAGACGGCGCTGGTGGCGGCCGATCACGGGCTGGCCGATCTCGCGCATATTATCGGCCACGGGCGTCATTTCCTGACCCCCGATGGCGTGATGTTGCTGGAACATGGCTGGAAACAGGGCGAGGCAGTTCGGGCACTGTTCCAGCAGGCGGGTTACCTTGATGTCGTGACCTGCCGTGACTACGGTGATAACGAGCGTCTGACGATCGGGCGATTTCCCGGCATGGAGAAGACCGCGTCATGAATCTGTTTAGCACGGTGCTGTATGTGCATATTGCGTGTGTGGTGATATCGGTCAGTTTGTTTGCCCTGCGCTACTGGTGGACCTACAACGGTAGTGTCCAGCTGAATCAACGCTGGGTGCGGATTGCACCGCACTGCAGCGATACGCTGTTATTCCTCAGCGGTGCCGGATTAATGGTCTTGACCGACTATCTGCCATTTACCGAAGACGGCTCATGGCTGACTGAAAAGCTGTTTGGCGTTATTATTTACATCGCATTGGGTTTTATCGCGCTGGGCCGTCGTCGTCCGCGCAGCCAGCAGAGTCGGTTTATTGCCTTTCTGTTGGCTTTGGTGGTGTTGTTCATCATCATACAACTCGCCATTACAAGAACACCGTTACTGGGGTAAGTCATGAGGTCATTAGCTGATTTCGAATTTAATAAAGCACCATTGTGCGATGGCATGGTCCTCATTTCGGAATTAATCCGCGACGATTTTCCGACGCACTATGTGCAGGATGAACTGGAGCGGCTGCTGGCGCTTGCGCAGGAAGAAATTGCGTCTTCGTGGGATCAGGAGCGCCAGCTGGAACGGCTGCTTGAGCTGTTCTACCACGAGTGGGGCTTCCGCGACTCTCATGGTGTCTATAAGTTGTCCGATGCGCTGTGGATCGACAAAGTGCTGATTAACCGCCAGGGCAGCGCGGCATCGCTCGGCGCCATCGTGCTGTGGATTGCCCAGCGTCTGTCGTTGCCGCTGGTGCCGGTTATCTTCCCGACCCAGCTGCTGTTACGTGCCGATCCTGAAACCAGCGAAGAGATGTGGTTGATTAACCCGTTCAACGGTGAAACCCTCAACGAGCACACGCTGGAAGTCTGGCTGAAGGGCAATATCAGCCCGGTTGCCGAGCTGTTTAATGAAGATCTCGAAGAGGCGGATAACGCTGAAGTTATCCATAAACTGCTCGACACCTTAAAATCAGCGTTGATGGAAGAGGGGCAGATGGAGCTGGCGCTGAGAACCAGCGAAGCGCTGCTGCAGTTTAACCCGGAAGATCCCTACGAAATTCGCGATCGCGGACTGATCTACGCCCAGCTTGAGTGCGACCATGTGGCGTTGCTGGATCTGAACTATTTTGTTGAGCAGTGTCCTGAGGACCCGATCAGCGAAATGATCCGCGCGCAAATCAACACGATTTCGCATAAACAAATTACTCTTCACTAATCTGGAATGAATCCGGTTACACCCTGATAAGGCGATCTTATGAAACAAAAAGTGGTTAGCATTGGTGATATCAACGTAGCAAACGACCTGCCTTTCGTCCTGTTTGGTGGGATGAACGTGCTGGAATCCCGCGATCTCGCGATGCGCATCTGCGAACACTACGTAACGGTTACGCAGAAGCTGGGCATTCCTTACGTGTTCAAAGCCTCTTTTGATAAAGCCAACCGTTCTTCCATCCACTCCTATCGTGGTCCGGGCCTGGAAGAAGGGATGAAAATCTTCCAGGAGCTGAAGCAAACCTTCGGCGTGAAAATCATTACTGACGTTCACGAAGCCAGCCAGGCGCAGCCGGTTGCCGACGTGGTTGACGTGATTCAGCTGCCGGCGTTCCTTGCGCGTCAGACTGACCTGGTAGAAGCAATGGCGAAAACGGGCGCGGTCATCAACGTGAAGAAACCGCAGTTTGTCAGCCCGGGCCAGATGGGTAACATCGTCGACAAGTTTATTGAAGGCGGTAACGACAAAGTGATTCTGTGCGATCGTGGCGCTAACTTCGGTTACGACAACCTGGTTGTCGATATGCTGGGCTTTGGCGTGATGAAGAAAGCGTCCAACAACTCCCCGGTAATCTTCGACGTGACCCACGCGCTGCAGTGCCGTGACCCGTTTGGCGCCGCTTCTGGTGGTCGTCGTGCGCAGGTTGCTGAACTGGCTCGTGCAGGTATGGCCGTAGGTATTGCGGGTCTGTTTATCGAAGCGCACCCGGACCCGGAACACGCAAAATGCGACGGCCCGTCCGCGCTGCCGCTGGCGAAGCTGGAGCCGTTCCTCAAGCAAATGAAAGCCATCGACGACCTGGTGAAAGGCTTTGATGAGCTGGATACCAGCAACTAAGACCACGTTGTAGAATGCGAAAAGCCTGCCCGTTGTAAAACCGGCAGGCTTTTTTTATGCCACTTTTGCAGGAGAGGCGTGGACTACCCCGGTCGGCAGTACGCCGCCGGGGCAAGAGCATCAGGCGAAAATTGTCATCAGATAGGCGGCAAACAGCGCCAGGTGTGCGGCACCGTTCAGCACATTGGTGCGTCCGGTGGAGAACGAGATATGGCACAGCACCAGCGAGGCGACCATCACAATCATTTCCGGGGCACCCAGACCAAAGTGCAGCTCATTCCCGGTTAAGAAGGCGATTAAGGTCACCACCGGTACGGTCAACGATATGGTGGCCAGCACCGAGCCGAAGAACAGGTTCATGGCACGCTGGACCTGATTGTTCAGCACCGCTTTCAGCGCTCCCAGCCCTTCCGGCGAGAGGATCAGCAGGGCCACCAGGAAACCGGTAAAGGCCACCGGCGCGTTCATGCTGGTCAGCAGCGTCTCAAGCGGGTTGGCGTTCATTTTGGTTACGGCGATAACCGCCACCAGGTGAACCAGCAGCCAGGCGGTGTGCCATGCGCTGCTGTGCGCAGATGGCTTGCCGTGGTGCGGGTCATCGTCGTCGCTGTCATCTTCATGCTCATAGATAAACAGGCTCTGGTGCGTTTTGGTCTGTATCAACAGGAATACGCCGTACATGGCGGCGGAAATCAGCGCCACCAGCAGTGCCTGACCGGTGCTGAAATTGGCCCCTGGCAGCGCCATCGGGAAGACCAGTACGATGATCGCCAGCGGGAAGAGGGCGATAAGGTACTGCTTAATGCCAAATAAATTCATGTACTGGGTGGCGAATTTGCGCCCGCCCAGCAGCAGCGAAAAGCCGACCAGACCGCCGGTGACGATCATGATGATCGAATAGAGCGTGTCGCGCATCAGCGTCGGGGCCGCGTCGCCGGTAGCCATTAAGGCGGAAATCAGGCTGACTTCAAGAATAACCACGGAAAGGCTTAAAATTAACGAGCCGTACGGCTCTCCCAGGCGGTGTGCCAGCACGTCGGCATGGCGGACTACGCTAAAGGCGCTACATAAAATACCCACCAGGGCCAGAATATTAATGCCGATAACCGCTGGCAGCGACTGACTACTTCCGAAGAAGATCAGCACCGCCAGCGCCAGAATCGGGAAAATAAGCGATGTCTCCTTGTGGCGGGTTTTCACCGCCTCATGTGCATGCGTCATGAACCATCTCCATTTTTGCAGGTGTTATAATTATAGATAACGTAAGTAGATAAAATAACAGACATTTTGCACTTTTAATTGCTTTTTTACTTAAATTTACGGCTATTGGTAACTAATGCCTTTAGATTGCCATAACTTATGATTATTTGTATTTTTCATTTATTATTCAGGTAATTACTAAAAAACATTCTGAATGATATCCCGCCTTGAAAACCCTGAATTAGTGTCCCAGACTTATGTTTTTACCATCATACTGAGGTGCATATGCCTTATCGCAATAAACAAGCGTTACCCGATAGCGTCCAGCACGTGCTGCCGGCGCATGCTCAGGAGATCTATAAATCAGCGTTTAATAGCGCCTGGGAGCAATATAAGCACAAAGCCGACCGGCAGGACGACGCCAGCCGTGAAGAGACGGCGCATAAGGTCGCCTGGGCTGCGGTCAAAAATGACTATCAAAAGGGAGACGATGATAAGTGGCATAAGAAAAAATAATCCCTCTTGCTGCTTCATCTGCTGCTCCGCGCCTTGCCAGCGTGCCATTCATTGCTTATTGTCGAGTAAAGCTGGATAATAATTCGGCAATATTACAAGGATGCCATCAGATAATCGCCGGGAAGCGGGCAGTGGCGGAGGTAGTAGAAAGTGTTAACACGTGATTTCTTAATCAATGCAGATTGTAAGACGGCGTTTGGTGCTATTGAGGAATCGCTACTCTGGTCGGCAGAGCAACGGGCAGCCTCGCTGGCTGCTACTCTGGCCTGTCGTCCGGATGCCGGCTCAGTTTGGATTTTTGGCTACGGTTCACTAATGTGGAACCCGGCTCTCGATTATCGCGAGTCCTGTACCGGTACGCTGCCGGGCTGGCATCGTGCCTTTTGCCTGCGGCTGACCGCCGGGCGAGGCAGCGCCTGTCAACCCGGGCGGATGCTGGCGCTGAAAGAGGGCGGACGTACCACCGGTGTGGCCTATCGGTTGCCCGATGAGACGCTGGACGAGGAGCTGACCCTGCTGTGGAAGCGGGAGATGATCACCGGTTGCTATCTGCCGACCTGGTGCAAGCTGGAGCTTGACGACGGGCGGACGGTCAACGCGCTGGTATTCATTATGGATCCGCGCCATCCGCTGTTTGAGCCGGACACCAGTGCCCAGGTTATTGCGCCGCTGATTGCCAAAGCCAGCGGGCCGCTTGGTACTAATGCTCAGTATCTTTTCTCGCTCGAACAGGAGCTGCGTAAACTCGGGATGCACGACGATTGCCTTGACGATCTCGTCGTCAAAGTGCGCAACCTGATTGGGGAAAGCAGCCAGCCTGGGCTGGCGTGACGTGTGCCCGGGAAAGCCCCGGGCAAGACTTATCAGGCGGGAACGTAGCTGATGGAGTGCTCCAGCGACTGACTGTGGCTGTCAATCAGGACGTTCCAGGTCCCGTTGTAAGGCACGGTTAAATACGCGCTGTCACGATCCTGGACGCTCAGAATATCCGCGTGGCTGTCGCCGGCGGCCTTCGCGCTCATCATATGAATATGGCAGCGTTCAGAGCACCGAACCACCAGCGTATCGCCACCAAATAACATCAAACTTGTTTTCACCATTGCCATTTACCCACCCCGTTGTTGTCTGTCTACAGCATCCTGCCAGCTCAATCCCGCGCGTGATATTGTTCACACTTTACTCAGTGCATAACACCAAATGGCACGTAGACGAATGCTGATTTTGATCAAAAAAAGGGATAAAGATTAAACAAAAATGATGTTCTGCCTGAAAGCATTCAGCTGGCATATGTTTTCGGTTAACAATTGGTGCCAGCATGATATTTAATTCCGCCAGAGGCGGCTTTTTCAGAAGGTGAGGACCTTATCCGCTTCCAGAGTCCACTGCGCCAGCTCAACCAGCGTGCCGATAGCGACTCCGTCAATCAGCGGCAGGGCGCTGATTCCCCGACCGTCAGTGCAGGTCTTACATAATTTCACCGGGACATTCTGCGCGGTGAGGATCTCCAGCATCTGCTGAATGTTATAGCCCTCAGCGGGCTTCTGCCCACGCAGACCGGCGGTGACTGCATCAGACATCAAAAAAAGCTTCAGGTCGAGTTCGGACTGCTGTTCGCGCAGGGCAATCGCCAGACGCAGGCTGTTAAACAGCGATTCGCTACCGTAAGCAGCGCCGTTGGCGACAATCACAATACGTTGCATAAAGACTCCTTGGTATAAGGCACGGTTATTGCTAGGTCTTGATAAAGCGTTAACTTGTGAGGGGATATGAAGAATACCACCGGTACCGTCTCTGACGCCAATCGCTGGTTTCACCGCGCGCGGCAGTTGCAAAACGAGCAGCTGCGCCAGCTTGCGCAGCTTGGTGCCCTGGCGAATCAGATCAGCGCCCTGGTGCATATGCTGCAGTGTGAACGCGGTGCCTCCAATATCTGGTTATGCACCGAGGGACGGCTGTATGCCGCAGAAGTCCGGGCAAGCAGCGCGCTGGTTGATGAACAGCTGATGGTGTTCCGCACCGAGCTGGAGCCCACCCAGGGGTGTGCCAGCAGCGCGCTCTGCTGGCGGATTGCCAGCGCGGTCTGGTATCTCGAGCAGCTCCCGCATTTGCGTGATGCCGTTGGCCGCCGCACGATTGTCGCCGAAGAGGCGACAAGCCAGTTTAGCCGCATCATCCGCCACCTGCTGAATATCGTACCGCAGCTTAATGACAGCATCGACGACCCGCAAATCGCCGGGAGCATGGTGGCGCTGTATAGCTTTATGCAGGGCAAAGAGCTGGTAGGGCAAGAGCGCGCCCTCGGGGCTTCCGGGTTTGCCCGTGGTCATTTCAGCGACGAATTACGCCAGCGGCTGGTGGACCGGATTGACGGCCAGCAGCCTTGTTTTGACAGTTTTGTCGCGCTGACCGGCGAGTCACAGCGCGAGCTGTTTCTGAAACAGTGCCAGGCAAGCCTGGAGATCGAACAGCTGCGGCGGATCGCCTGTACCCGTCAGCCGGCAGAAGATCGGGGAGAGACGGCGCTGCGCTGGTTCTGCGCCCAGACCCAACGGCTGGAGCAAATGCGCGGTCTGGAGGAGCACCTGATTGATGGCCTGCTCAACGCAGCCGATCGGTTGCTCAGCGGCGAAGAACCGCCGATGCCGCCCGCAGGCTGGTCGGAAGAGGACGAAGGCGACGGCGTCGCGCGGCGTCTCGACAAACAGCTGCTGCCGCTGGTTCGCCAGCAGGCCTTCGAGCTGCAGCAGCTCTCCGGGCAACTGGCCTCGTTAAAAGATGCGCTGGAAGAGCGCAAGCTGATCGAAAAAGCCAAAAGCGTGCTGATGGCGCACAAGGGAATGCCGGAAGAACAGGCCTGGCAGACGTTGCGGAAAATGGCGATGGATAAGAATCAGCGGATGGTAGAGATTGCCCGGGCGCTGCTGACGGTGAAAGCGCTATGGCAGGTAACTCCAAAGGAGTAGATGCACAATCAGTGGGCATTTATTGCCAGTCGACGGTGCAAATCGGGGGGCGTTCCAGGCAACAAGAGTGGTAAAAGCGCGTAAAACGGCCTGTGATAAACCTGGCATCCGCGTTGCATTAGATAATCCGAGTGAATAAAAGTTTTGGGCAACGGGCCAACGACGGTCCGTGTGTCCATGGATAAAGGCGTCCTGCAGTGCGTAAGCACTGCCGGGCGCTTTTTTTTTTGCGCGTTCTGGAGCGGGTGGGTATGGGCGATAAATTTTCGATTTCACGGCGGCGTTTTTTACAGGCGGGGGCCGCGTTGGGCGGTGCCATGTTATTGCCTGGCATGATGCACGGCGCGTGGGCAGCGGGCTCCGATAAACCGGAGCAAACCACCGTCCGGGTGGGGTTTATTCCGCTTACGGACTGCGCGCCGATAGCCATCGCGTCATTGAAAGGATTCGATAAGAAATATGGCATTACCCTGGTGCCGACTAAAGAGGCCAGCTGGGCGGCGGTGCGCGACAAGCTGATCGCCGGTGAGCTGGATGCGGCGCACATCCTTTACGGTCTGCTGTATGGCCTGGAGCTGGGGATCGCCAGCAAGCCGCAGTCGATGGCTAACCTGATGACCCTCAATCGCAACGGGCAAGCCATCACGCTCTCCAGCGATCTGCAGCAGAAAGGGGTGACCGACCTCGGCGGGCTGAAACGGCTGATTGGTCAAAGCGCACCGGGTAGCTACACCTTTGCCCACACGTTTCCCACCGGGACCCACGCTATGTGGCTGTACTACTGGCTGGCCAGTGGCGGCATTAACCCGTTTGACGATGTGCGCAGCGTGGTGGTGCCACCGCCGCAGATGGTCATGAACATGCGCATTGGCAACATGGTCGGTTTTTGCGTCGGCGAACCGTGGAACGCCAGGGCGATCAACGATCGCATCGGCTTTACCGCCGCGACCTCTCAGGACGTCTGGCCTGAACACCCGGAAAAAATTCTCGGCACCCGTAGCGAATGGGTGGAGCGCAATCCCAACACCGCGCGTGCGCTGGTAGCGGCGGTACTGGAGGCTTCACGTTGGATCGAGGCCTCTGAAGACAACAAGCGCGAGACGGCGCGAATCCTGGCGAAACGCGCGTGGCTGAATACCAAAGAGCAGTACCTCGTCGGGCGCATGCTCGGAGAATACGACAACGGGCTGGGGCGTCGTTGGCAGGATGCCCACCCGATTCGCTTCTACGACCAGGGGGAGGTGAGCTTCCCGTGGCTCTCGGACGGCATGTGGTTTTTAACCCAGTTCCGCCGCTGGGGATTGCTGAAAACGGAGCCGGATTATCAGGCGGTGGCGCAGCGCATCAACCGCATTGACGTATGGAAAGAGGCGGCGCAGGCGGTGGGGGGGATCACTCCGCCTTCGAGCCTGATGCGCAGCAGCACATTGATGGACGGCACGGTCTGGACGGGGGCCGATCCGCAAGGTTACGCCCGTAGTTTCGCGATTCAACGTAAGGGGGCATGAAATGAAACACGCACACAAAACGCAACCGCCGGTCAGCGCCGAACACGCGCCGGGTGAAGTCATCGTTCTGCCGCCGGTACAGGTTCGGCGGACTACGCCACCGCTCAAACGCTGGCTGCGTGAAACCGTTCAGCGACTCCTGCCGCCGTTGCTGGGGCTGGGACTGTTGCTGCTGTGCTGGCAGCTGGCGGCGATCAACGGCAAAGGCTTCCCGACGCCGCTCAGCACCCTCGATTCCGCTCTGACGCTGTTTGCCGACCCGTTCTATCAGGACGGGCCGAACGATATGGGGATCGGCTGGAACGTGCTGGCGTCGCTGCAGCGAGTGGCGGTGGGGTTTGGCCTCGCGGCACTGGTGGGCATCCCGCTGGGCTTTTTGATCGGCCGCTCGCTGTTCTTTGCCCGCATGTTTAATCCGCTGATTGCGCTGCTGCGTCCGGTCAGCCCGCTGGCGTGGCTGCCTATCGGCCTGCTGCTGTTCCAGAAGGCTGAACCGGCTTCCAGCTGGACTATTTTCATCTGCTCGATCTGGCCGATGGTGATCAACACCGCCGAAGGGGTGCGCCGCATTCCGCAGGACTATCTCAACGTGGCCCGGGTTTTACAGCTTTCGGAGTGGACGGTGATGCGGCGCATTCTGTTTCCGGCGGTGCTGCCCGCGGTGCTGACCGGGGTGCGTCTGTCCATCGGCATTGCCTGGCTGGTGATCGTCGCTGCCGAAATGCTGACCGGTGGCCTCGGGATCGGCTTCTGGATCTGGAACGAATGGAACAACCTCAACGTGGAAAACATCATCATCGCCATCGTCATTATTGGTGTCGTCGGCCTGCTGCTTGAGCAGGGACTGATGCTGATCGCTCGCCGCTTCAGCTGGCAGGATAAATAGGAGAGTCGCTATGAAACCATTAATTCAGGTACAGGCCGTGAGCCAGCGTTTCAACACCGCCAGCGGCGAGTTTCTGGCATTGCAAAACGTCTCTTTTGATATCCACGAAGGGGAAACTGTCAGCCTGATCGGCCACTCCGGCTGCGGGAAGTCGACGCTGTTAAACCTCATCGCCGGCATTACCTCCCCCACGGAAGGCGGGCTGCTGTGCGATAACCGGGAAATCGCCGGACCGGGGCCGGAGCGCGCGGTGGTGTTCCAGAACCACTCGCTACTGCCGTGGCTGACCTGTTTTGACAACGTGGCGCTGGCGGTCGATCAGGTTTTCCGCCGCACCATGAGCAAAGCCGAACGTAAAGCGTGGATCGAACACAACCTCGAGCGGGTGCAGATGGGCCACGCCATGTACAAACGCCCGGGGGAGATCTCCGGCGGTATGAAGCAGCGGGTTGGTATTGCCAGGGCACTGGCGATGAAGCCAAAGGTGCTGCTGCTGGACGAGCCGTTTGGGGCGCTAGATGCCTTAACCCGCGCCCATCTGCAGGATGCGGTGATGCAGATCCAGCAGGCGCTGAATACCACCATCGTGATGATCACCCACGACGTCGATGAAGCGGTCCTGCTCTCCGATCGCGTAATGATGATGACCAACGGCCCGGCGGCGACGGTAGGGGAAATCCTCAATGTCGATCTACCGCGCCCGCGGAACCGGGTCCAGCTCGCCGACGACAGCCGCTACCACCATCTGCGCCAGCAGATCCTGCATTTCCTCTACGAAAAGCAGCCGAAAGCGGCGTAAGGGGCGGCCATGAAACGGCAACTGGTGATTATTGGCAACGGCATCGCGGCCACCCGACTGGCGCAAACGCTGGTGGCGCGGGGAGGCGGTAGATTTCAGATAACGATCATCGGCGACGAACCCTATCAGGCCTACAACCGTATCCAGCTGTCACCGGTTCTCGGCGGGGAAAAAACGCTAGAGCAAACGCAGCTGTTACCCGCGGAGTGGTATGCGCAGCACGGGGTGACGGTGTTGACCGGCGAGGCGGTACTGGCGGTGGATACCGAGGCGCGCACGCTGCGTACCACTCAGGGGGAATATGGCTGGGACGAACTGATTTTTGCCACCGGCTCGCAGGCCCTCATTCCGCCGTTGTCTGGAGTAGAGCTGCCGCATGTCTATCCGTTCCGCACGTTTGCCGACGTTAGCCGCATTCTGGCGAGCGGTGGCCCGGCGGTGGTCATCGGCGGCGGGGTGCTGGGCGTCGAGGCCGCAGCAGCGTTACGCCGCCATGGTGACAACGTCACTTTACTGCATCGCGGAGCGTGGCTGATGGAGCCACAAACCGATGCTTTCGCTGGCCAGCAGCTCCAGCAGCAGCTGACGGAACGCGGGATCGTCTGTGTCACCGGCTGTGCGATTGCCGCAATACGCGAGCATGAGGTGGTGCTGGAGGATGGCCGGGCCTTTGCGGCCAGCCGGGTGGTGCTGGCGACCGGGGTGCGCCCGAATATTGCGCTGGCGCAGCGTAGCGGGATGGCCTGTCGTCGCGGCATCGTCGTCGATCGCCAGCTGGCCACCGCGCTGCCGGGAATTAGCGCGCTCGGCGAATGCTGTGAAATTGACGGCGAAACCTGGGGGCTGGTGGCCCCCTGTCTGCGCCAGGCCGAAGTGCTGGCCGAGCGGCTCTGCGGCACACCGGGAGAGGACTTTACCTGGCAGGAGAGTGGTACTCGCCTGAAGGTTACCGGCATCGAACTGTTCAGCGCCGGCGACTTGCGGGCCGCGGAACAGGATCAACAGTGGACCAGTTGGGACCCGCTGGCCCGTCACTACCGGCGTCTGCTGGTTCGCGACGGCATCCTGCGCGGCGTTTTGCTGTTTGGCGACTGCCAGCACGCGGCGCCGCTGACCGCGCAGCTGGGCGCCAGCGCGCCAACTGACTGGCTTTTCGACCCTTCTTCAACGCAGCCGCGTGCTGCAGGACAGATCACCATGACAAAACCTGTTTTAGTTCTGATCGGCCACGGTATGGTCGGCCACCATTTCCTTGAGCAGTGCGTCAGCCGCAACCTGCATCAACAGTTTCGCATCGTGGTGTTTGGTGAAGAACGCTACGCCGCATACGACCGGGTGCATCTCTCGGAGTACTTTGCCGGACGCAGCGCGCAGTCGCTGTCGCTGGTGGAAGGGGATTTCTTCAACCAGTATGGCATTGAGCTACGGTTGTCTGAGCCGGTGGCAAGTATCGACCGTGAAGCGCGGCTGGTGCGCGATGCCAGCGGGCATGAAACCCACTGGGACAAACTGGTGCTGGCGACCGGTTCGTATCCTTTCGTCCCACCGGTGCCGGGCCACGACAGTGACGGTTGCTTTGTCTACCGAACGCTGGACGACCTCGACCGCATCGCTGCCTGTGCCAGTACCGCCAAACGCGGGGTGGTGATTGGCGGCGGCCTGCTGGGGCTGGAAGCCGCCAACGCCCTGAAGCAACTGGGACTGGAAACCCACGTTGTCGAGTTTGCGCCCAACCTGATGGCGGTGCAGCTCGACGGCCCAGGCGCGGCGATGCTGCGTGAGAAAATCACCGCCATTGGCGTTGGCGTCCACACCAGTAAGGCAACTCAGGCGATCGTGCGTCACGAGGATGGCCTGGTGTTGAATTTTGCCGATGGCGGGACGCTGTCCACCGATATGGTGGTGTTTTCGGCCGGGATCCGCCCGCAGGATTCGCTGGGGCGCCGCGGCGGCCTGACGGTGGGAGAGCGCGGAGGGATCTGCATCGATGACCAGTGCCGCACCTCAGACCCCGACGTGCTGGCGATTGGCGAGTGCGCCTTGTGGGATAACAAAATCTATGGGCTGGTGGCGCCAGGCTATCAAATGGCGCGAACCGCGGCGGCGCAGCTGGCCGGGGAAACGGCCAGCTTCAGCGGCGCGGATATGAGTACCAAACTGAAACTGTTAGGCATCGACGTGGCCTCTTTCGGCGACGCGCAGGGGCGTACGCCAGGTTGCCAAAGCTATCAATGGACCCATGGACCGGAGCAAATCTACAAGAAAATCGTGGTGAGCGAGGACGGAAAAACGCTGCTCGGGGGCGTGCTGGTGGGGGATGCCAGCGATTATGCCACCCTGTTGCAAATGATGCTAAACGCAATGGCGCTGCCCGCGCGCCCGGAAAGTCTGATTCTGCCGGCGCTGGAGGGCAGCGCCCCGAAAGCGCTGGGGGTGGCGGCGCTGCCGGACAGCGCGCAGATTTGCTCCTGCCACAATGTCAGCAAAGGCGATATCTGCCAGGCGGTGAACGACGGTGCGGGTGATATGGCGGCGCTGAAAAGCTGCACCAAAGCCGCCACCGGCTGCGGTGGCTGCAGCGCGCTGGTCAAACAGGTGATGGAGTACCAGCTCGCGACACAGGGCGTTGAAGTCAATAAAGATATCTGCGAACACTTCCCGTGGTCGCGCCAGGAGATTTATCACCTTGTGCGGGTCAACCATATCCGTACCTTTGAGCAGCTAATTAGCCGCTATGGGCAGGGACACGGCTGCGAAGTATGCAAACCGCTGGTGGCGTCGGTTCTGGCCTCGTGCTGGAACGAGTACCTGCTTAAACCGGCGCATTTGCCGCTGCAGGATACCAACGACCGTTACTTTGCCAATATTCAGAAAGACGGCACCTATTCGGTGGTGCCGCGGATGGCGGCGGGGGAAGTGACGCCGGATGGGCTGATTGCCATCGGCCAGATTGCCAAACGCTATCAACTGTACAGCAAAATTACCGGCGGCCAGCGTATTGACCTGTTCGGTGCCCGGCTGGAGTCGTTACCGGATATCTGGCGCGAGCTTGCGGACGCCGGATTTGAAACCGGGCACGCCTACGGCAAATCGTTGCGCACGGTAAAATCCTGCGTCGGCTCGACCTGGTGTCGCTATGGCGTGCAGGATTCGACGGGGCTGGCGGTTACCCTTGAACATCGCTACAAAGGGCTGCGCGCGCCGCATAAAATCAAAATGGCGGTCTCCGGCTGTACCCGGGAATGTGCCGAGGCGCAGGGGAAAGACATTGGGGTGATTGCCACTGAGAAAGGCTGGAATCTTTACGTTTGCGGCAACGGCGGCATGAAGCCGCGCCACGCCGACCTGTTTGCCAGCGATATCGACGACGCGACGCTGATCCGCACGGTGGATCGTCTGCTGATGTTCTATATCCGGACTGCCGACCGACTGCAGCGCACCAGTACCTGGATGGACAACCTTGAAGGTGGCGTCGACTACCTGCGGGAGGTGATCCTCAACGACAGCCTCGGCATCGGCGAAGAGCTGGAGCAGGAGATGGCGCGGGTGGTGGAGAGCTATCAGTGCGAGTGGCAGACCACCCTGAACGATCCGCAGCGGCTGGCGCTGTTCCGCTCTTACGTCAATAGCGAACAGCCGGATGAAGCGGTACAACGACACAGCTTACGTGGCCAACCGCAGCCGGTCGCCACGCCGATACACCGTGAAGGCGCGGCCTCGTCCCGCCCGTGGCAGGCTATTTGCGCGCTGGATGCGATCCCCGCCGAGGCCGGAATTGGCGCGCGGTTGGGAGAGCGGCAGATTGCGCTGTTCCGCTTCGGCGAGCAGGTTTATGCGCTCGATAATCTGGAACCCGGTAGCGATGCCAACGTCTTGTCGCGCGGTATCCTCGGCGATGCTGCGGGAGAACCAATTGTTATTTCGCCGCTGTATAAACAGCGTATTCGCTTGCGCGATGGCCGCTCGTGCGAGGGCGGTGAGCCAGCGGTTCGCGCCTGGCCGGTGAAGGTGGAAAACGGCACGGTGTGGGTTGGAAACCAGGTGCTGCTGGCCCGGGCGGAGGCGTCTTAATGGTGGAAACCCGAACCACGTGCCCCTATTGCGGGGTCGGCTGCGGCGTGCTGGTCGAGGTGGCGGAGAACGGCCAGCTCAAGGTGCGCGGCGATGAACAACATCCGGCTAACCTTGGGCGTCTGTGCGTCAAAGGTGCGGCGCTTGGCGAGACGACCGGTCTGGCAGGACGGCTGCTGACGCCGGAACTCGATGGTGAACCCGTTAGCTGGTCGCAGGCGCTGGAAGCGGCCGGAAGCCGTCTGCAGGAAATCATTGCGCAGCATGGTCCGCAGGCGGTGGCCTTTTATGCCTCGGGGCAGTTGCTCACCGAAGACTATTACGCGGCGAATAAACTGATGAAGGGATTTATCGGCGCCGCCAATATCGACACCAACTCTCGTCTGTGCATGTCCTCCGCGGTGACCGGCTATAAGCGTGCGTTTGGCGCCGATGTGGTGCCGTGCAGTTATGAGGATGTGGAGTGTAGCGATCTGGTGGTACTGGTTGGCTCGAATGCCGCCTGGGCTCATCCGGTCCTCTATCAGCGACTGGTGCAGGCGAAACGCGACAATCCGCAGATGAAAGTGGTGGTGATCGATCCGCGGCGCACCGCCACCTGCGATATTGCCGACAGCCACCTGGCGCTGGCCCCCGGCAGCGATGGCGGGCTGTTTGTCGGCCTGCTGAACGCCATTGCCGGGGCCGGCGAGCTAACGGGGGACTTTCGCGATCGGCCGCAGGCGCTGGCGGCAGCAGAAGCGTGGACGACGGCGAAAGTGGCCGCTTTTTGCGGGCTGGATGAGCAGCAGGTGGCGGCGTTTTACCACGATTTTATCACCGCACCGCGGGCGATTACCCTATACACCATGGGGATCAACCAGTCGGCCAGCGGCAGCGATAAGTGCAATGCCATTATTAACGCCCATCTGGCCAGCGGCAAATATGGCCGTGCGGGCTGCGGGCCATTTTCGCTGACCGGACAGCCAAACGCCATGGGCGGGCGCGAAGTGGGCGGGTTGGCGACCATGCTGGCGGCGCATATGAATTTTGAACCCGAGGATCTGCAGCGGCTGTCGCGCTTTTGGGGCACTGAACGGCTGGCGCAAACCCCGGGGCTGACGGCGGTGGATCTGTTTGCCGCGATCGGACGCGGCGAGGTGAAAGCCGTATGGATTATGGGAACCAACCCGGTGGTGTCGCTACCGGATAGCCATGCCGTCAGCCAGGCGCTGGCCGCTTGCCCGCTGGTGATGGTCTCCGATGTCACCGCCGGAACCGACACCGCGGCCTTCGCCCACATCCGCTTTCCGGCGCTGGCGTGGGGCGAAAAAAATGGCACCGTCACCAATTCGGAACGGCGCATTTCCCGGCAGCGCAGTTTTTTGCCGCCGCCGGGAGAAGCAAAAGCCGACTGGTGGATTATTTCCCGGGTCGCCGAACAACTGGGATATGGCGAGGCGTTTGCCTGGCACCATCCACATGATGTGTTCAGCGAGCATGCGGCGCTTTCGGGGTTTGAAAATAATGGCCAGCGGGCGTTTGATATTGGCGGGCTGGCGCAGCTGAGCCGTGAGGCGTGGGATGACCTGGCCCCGGTGCGCTGGCCGGTCAGCCAACACGCTAGCGATCTCAATATCCATCAGGGCTGGCATCGTGATGGCCGGTTGCGGATGGTACCGGTGACGCCACAGGGCACCCGGGCGGTAACCGACGCGTTCTATCCGCTGATCCTCAATAGCGGCCGTATCCGCGATCAGTGGCACACCATGACCCGTACCGGGAGCGTGCCGCGTCTGATGCAGCATATTGCCGAACCGCTGGTGGAAGTCGCCCCGACGGATGCCGTGCGCTTACAGCTGTACGATGGTGCACTGGCGCGGATCCGCTCGCGTCATGGCGTCATGGTGGCGAAAGTGAGCGTCAGCAACGGGCAGCGGCCTGGTTCACTGTTCGTCCCGATGCACTGGAATAACCAGTTTGCGCGCCATGGGCGGGTGAACAACCTGCTGGCAGCAGTGACTGACCCGTGGTCCGGTCAGCCGGAGAGCAAACAGGTGGCGGTGGCGATAGCCCCGTGGCAGCCGGCCTGGCAGGGGGAACTGTTTTGTCGCCAGCCGGTGTTGCTCCCGGCCTCGATACACTGGCGGCGCCGCGCTGCAATGGGCGTGAGCCATTTCTCGTTAGCCGGAGAAGAGAGCCCGCGCCGGTGGTTAACCGACTGGTGCCATCAGCAGGGGTGGCAGATGCAGATCGCCGATGCCGGTGCAGTCTGGAACCTGCTGGCCTGGCACGACGGGCAACTGATGCTCGGCTGGTGGAGCGATATCACTGAGCCGACGATCGACGTCGCGTGGATTGCCGACGCTTTTAACGTGCCATCGCCCGAACCGGCGTTGCGCCATGCGCTGCTTGGTGGCAAAAAAGGGGGGGATGTGCTGCCGCCGGGACGTATCGTTTGCAGCTGTTTTAGCGTGGGTGAGCGTGCCATCAACGAGGCGATTGCCAGTGGTTGCCGTACCCCCGGCGAGCTGGGTAAGGCACTGAAGTGCGGGACCAATTGCGGCTCCTGCATTCCGGAACTTAAAGCGCTGCTGGCGCTGGTGAAAACGCCGGCGTGAGATTCAGTATATTCCTGAAGTTGACCCCGAGGCTGCGGGGGGCGGCAAAAAACGGTAAACTTACCGTAGATGTCATTTATTAATGAGTTAACGTAATCCGTTCAATGTTGTTGTTGTACCGCGTGGCCCCACTCCTTGCGATACCCTTGCTGCTGGCAGGGGGCCCTGCCTGTGCTCTGCAAGAAAGCCAGCCGTTCAGCGCAAAACAGGCGGCATTGCCGGACCTGGGGATCGCTCCGCAGGTCGATGATGATGCCCGTCACTTTGCCGAAATGGCCAAAAAATTTGGTGAGGCCAGCATGAGCGATAATGGCCTGACAACCGGCGAGCAGGCGCGCGTGATGGCGATCGGTAAGCTGGGTAACGAGGTGAGCCATCAGCTGGAAAACTGGCTTTCGCCCTGGGGTAATGCCAACGTTGACTTGCTGGTGGATAAAGAAGGCCACTTTACCGGCAGTAAAGGCAGCTGGTTTATTCCGCTGCAGGATAACGGCGATTATCTGACCTGGAACCAGTATTCGGTAACCCAACGGGATAACGATCTGGTGGGTAACATCGGCCTGGGGCAGCGCTGGAGAAAAGGCGACTGGCTGCTGGGCTACAACTCTTTCTACGATAAAGTGTTGGGTGAAAGCATGGCGCGAGGCAGCGTCGGTGCTGAGGCGTGGGGTGAATACCTGCGCCTGTCGGCCAACTATTACCATCCTGTCGGCAGTTGGCAACGCAACGAAAGCCTGACTCAGGAGCAGCGCATGGCCAGCGGGTATGATGTGACCGCCCAGGCGCGCCTGCCGTTTTATCAACACATTAATACCAGCGTCAGCGTCGAGCAGTATTTTGGCGATAGCGTCGATCTGTTCCATTCCGGTACCGGCTACCATAACCCGGTGGCGGTCTCGGTGGGGCTAAACTACACGCCGGTGCCGCTGGTGACCATGACGGCAAAACATAAGCAGGGCGAGAACGGCATCAGCCAGAATAATGTGGGGCTGAATCTGAATTACCGCTTTGGCGTACCGCTCAAACAGCAACTGGCGGCCGATGAAGTGGCGGCCAGCCGGTCATTACGCGGCAGCCGTTACGACAGCCCGGAGCGTGATAATTTGCCGGTGGTGGAGTATCGACAGCGTAAATCGCTGACCGTCTATCTGGCGACGCCGCCGTGGGAACTGCACTCGGGAGAAACGGTGCAGCTGAAGCTGCAGATTCGCAGCCTGCATGGCATTAAGTCGCTGAAATGGCAGGGCGATACCCAACAGCTGAGCCTCACTGCGCCAGCTAACTCCAGCAGCACGGATGGCTGGAGCGTGATCCTGCCGGTATGGGACACGACGCCGGGGGCCGCAAACGTCTGGCATCTGTCGGTGGTAGTGGAAGATGGCGCGGGTCAGCGCGTCTCCTCCAATGAGATAGCGCTGGCGCTGACCGAGCCGCTGGTTAAGTTCTCGGCCGAGGGCATCTCCTGGCAGGAAACGCCTTAGAAAATCCGTTCCTGATGCACCCAGACCGCAGCTTCCACGCGGGATTTCAGCTTCATTTTCTTCAACATATGTTTCACGTGCACCTTCACGGTACTTTCGGTGATTTCCAGACGACGGGCGATCATTTTGTTCGGCAGCCCCTGGGCGATCAGCTTGAGAATATCGCGCTCGCGAGGCGTCAGCTGGTTGATATCGCGGTCTGATGTTGCACGGTTAGCGCGCAGACTGGCCGCCAGCACCGGGGTTAAGGCTTCGCTGAGCACCATTTCACCGGCCGCGGCCTGTTGCAACGCTTTAAGCAGGTCTTCGGGCTCCATATCTTTCAGCAGATAGCCGTCGGCTCCACGTTTTAACGCGGTAACCACGTCTTCTTCATGGTTGGAGACGCTGAAGACCACAATCCGTCCGGAGAGTGACTTTTCACGCAGCTTGTCGAGAGTCTCAAGGCCGTTCATGCCGGGCATGTTGAGATCCAGCAGGATCAGGTCAGGATCGAGGGTTTCCGCGAGGGCGATACCCTGTTCGCCGTTGCTGGCTTCGCCAATAACCTGAATATCGCTTGCCATGCTAACGAGTTGCTTCACGCCGGTGCGCAGCATCGGGTGATCATCAATGAGCAGAATGGTGGCCCGTTCCTGTTGACTCATAGGGTTCTCCTTATTGGATTGAAATCGATTTTTCCGGGATAAAGGTGACGACCACTTCGCTGCCGCCGCTTTCCCGACGACGCACCTGACAGTCTCCGCGCAAACTCTGGGCGCGATCCCGCATAATAATTAAGCCGTAATGGTTGCTCCGCTCTGCATGGTCAGGCACGCCGCAGCCATTGTCGGCGACCACCAGCCGTACCTGGTTATCGTTGAGCGATACGCTGACGGTCACTTCAGTCGCCTGGGCGTGTTTCAATGCATTGCTAAGCGCTTCACGGGCAATTTGCAGCAGGTGAATCGCCTGATGCGAGGGGACAAACCGCGGTGGAAGCTGGTAGTCCAGCTGCACCGTGAAACCGAAATGAGCACTGTATTCCTGACAGCTTGACTCCAGCGCCGGGCGCAGTCCCGGTTCCGTTAATTGTAGCCGGAAGGTAGTCAACAGCTCGCGCAGCTGTGCCCAGGAGGTATTCAGCTCGTTGCGGATCTGGCCCAGCAGCTGACGGCTCTCTTCCGGCAGGTTGTCGCCCTGCATCTGCAGACAGCTAACCTGCATCTTCATACAGGATAGCGACTGGGCGATAGAGTCATGCAGCTCGCGAGCAATGGTGGCGCGTTCTTCCATCACGATAAGCTGCTGCTGGTGTTCCTGGTGGCGGTCCAGCGCGAGGGTCGAGGTGAGCTGCTCGACCAGGGTATCGACCAGTTGCTGTTGATCGTGGCTCAGATGGCGGCCCACCGGCAGCGTGGCCAGCAGGATCCCGTATTGGTTATGGGCGTCCGACAGCCGCCATTTCAGCGTGGCGCCGGAATCCGGCAGCGGCGGCAGATCGCGCGGGCATAAATAGCAACCTTTATCGTCACACTGCAGATCGGAATGACAGGCAAACTCCTGATGATTGTCTTCATCTTCGAAATCATAGACCCGCACTTCGATATCGCGCAGCAGCGTCAGCCCCTGAAGGCCATTGAGTACCGGTGAAATTCGTTCGCAGAGCGGGGCACTGGAGTGCAGGCGGCGGTTTGCCTGCCACAAAAAGGCGAGGATTTCGTTTTTTTGCTCTAGTCCGGCGGTTTTTTCCTGCACCCGCCGTTCGAGGACGGAGTAGCTTTCCGCCAGCTCTGCCGACATATTGTTGAGAGCCGTGCCGAGGGTGGCCATCTCATCGCGACCCCTGATATTCACGCGCTGGGTAAAATCGCGATGGCTGACCGCCCGGGCCATCGCCAGCAGCTGTTTCCACGGGCGTAACAGCCGTGCCCGCAGCCAGACGATGGTAAATAAAAACAGCAGCGCCATGCCGAAAGCCATCCCCCGCTGCAGCCAGACCACGTAGCGGATACGCTGTTCGGTGGTGTGGTCAAACGAGGTAACCAGGTGGTCGATACGATCGACAAAGTTGGCAACATCGGTGGCGACGGTGGCCTGGTTTTTCGCGCGTTTCATGCCCGGCGCCAGTTCCATCTGCCAGTATTGCTGCAAGGCTTTAAGCTGGCGATCCTGCCCGTCTCTGAGGGCGGCATTTTGCAGCTCTTCGCTGAAAACGGTGGCGTTCATATCTTCCAGCAGCTTCTGGTCACCGTCGGTAAGCGGGACCGCCGCCAGCAGGCGATAGCTTTGCATCCTCAGCGAACCGGCTTTATTGATGGCGTGTGCGCTACCCTGCACGCCGTGCACCAGTCGGGCTGAGATCCCGATACCGGCAACACCGATCGCCGTCGATAGCAGCACGATTAACGCCAGTTGATTCACTAACGTAAGCGGGGTAAAAAGACGTTTTAACATAGAATGCGTGGCTCCTGACCGGCAAACCATCCGGGAGTGGCGGCTATTCTCAGCTATCTCATGGAGTATACCCATACCTATAAAGTATTACCCCTTAATTGTCGGTGATAGGTAGGTTTACGGCACAGCAGGAGATAAACCCAGCAGCCATGTGAAAAACCACACTTTTTTTGGCAGGAAAGACTACTCACTTCGGATGATAATTTTTTTTAAAGCAAAATGATGCCCACTTTTCCTTTGATTTATATCAACTTACCGCCCTTCGTAACCCCTAATGTAGCGGAAGAAAATCTAGATAATCAGAGGCATTTATGAGTCAATCTTCCCTCCCGGAGAAGGCCAGTTCTTCAGTTATCACCGACTGGCGTCCTGAAGATCCCGAGTTTTGGCAACAGCGAGGCCATCGTGTTGCGAGCCGAAATTTATGGATTTCCGTTCCTTGTCTGCTGCTGGCGTTTTGTGTATGGATGTTGTTCAGTGCGGTGGCGGTGAATCTGAATAAAGTTGGCTTCCAGTTTACCACTGACCAGTTATTTATGTTGACCGCGCTGCCGGCGTTGTCGGGGGCGTTATTGCGCGTGCCTTACGCTTTCATGGTGCCGCTGTTCGGTGGCCGTCGCTGGACCGCATTCAGTACCGGGATCATGATTGTCCCTTGCGTCTGGCTGGGCTTCGCGGTGCAGGATACCTCAACCCCGTTCAGTATCTTTGTGATCATCTCTCTGCTGTGCGGTTTCGCCGGGGCAAACTTTGCTTCCAGTATGGCTAACATCAGCTTCTTCTTCCCGAAACAGAAGCAGGGCGGCGCCCTTGGCCTGAATGGTGGCCTGGGTAACATGGGCGTCAGCGTGATGCAGTTGGTTGCTCCGCTGGTGATTTCGCTGTCGGTTTTTGCCGTGTTCGGCGGAACCGGTGCTCAACAGCCGGATGGCTCGGTTATGTACCTGGAAAATGCCGCCTGGATTTGGGTGCCGTTTTTGGTGGTACTGACGCTGGCGGCGTGGTTCTTTATGAACGATCTGTCCGCCTCAAAAGCTTCTCTTAGTGAACAGTTACCGGTACTTAAGCGTGGTCACCTGTGGATCATGGCGCTGTTGTATCTGGCAACCTTCGGTTCGTTTATCGGCTTTTCCGCAGGCTTCGCCATGCTGTCGAAAACCCAGTTCCCGGACGTGCAGATTTTGCACTTTGCTTTCTTCGGGCCGTTTATTGGCGCGCTGGCTCGCTCAATGGGCGGGGCGATCTCCGACCGTCTGGGCGGGACGCGCGTGACGCTGGTGAATTTCGTGGTGATGGCTATCTTCAGCGGTCTGCTGTTCCTGACGCTGCCTTCTCATGGTGAAGGCGGTAACTTCATTGCCTTCTTCGGCGTGTTTATGGTGTTGTTCCTGACCGCCGGTCTGGGGAGTGCATCCACCTTCCAGATGATTTCGTTAATCTTCCGTAAGATGACGATGACCCGCGTAAAAGCGCAGGGTGGGAGCGAAGAGCAGGCCATGCGTGAGGCGGCTACCGATACGGCAGCGGCGCTGGGCTTTATTTCCGCGATTGGCGCCATCGGCGGCTTCTTTATCCCGAAAGCATTTGGTATTTCGCTGGAGCTGACCGGTTCGCCGGCTGGCGCGATGAAGATCTTCTTCGTCTTCTACGTAGCCTGCGTGATCATCACCTGGGCAGTTTACGGCCGTAAGCAGAAGTCTTAAGCGGTATCGCCGTTTAACTCAGGGCGCAATGCAGATTGCGCCCTTTTTTTGTGTCATCTTCCGGCGCCGCGTCTGCACGGCATCCTACCGGTTTACACCGCTCTACCCCTTAATACCCGGCGACATGTCTGAATAGGGTAGTTAGGGGTAATTTTGCAATAAAACCTTTTTAAAACAAGTGGATGGAAAATAGAAAAAGATACTCCCTTTGGAGTATTTGTCGGTGTATGGCCGATTTATAAGCCATTTGGTCTTGATCGTTATCAATTCTCTCCCGCTTTCAGAGCGTTACCTTCGCTGGCATTCCAGCAATGTCGATTTATCAGAGAGCCGCCAGGCTCCACACAGGAGAAACCCGATGAGTAAATTCCTGGACCGGTTTCGCTACTTCAAACAGAAGGGTGAAACCTTTGCCGATGGCCACGGCCAGCTTCTACACACTAACCGGGACTGGGAGGAGGGATACCGCCAGCGCTGGCAGCATGACAAAGTTGTGCGCTCCACTCACGGGGTTAACTGCACCGGCTCTTGTAGCTGGAAGATTTATGTTAAAAATGGTCTGGTAACCTGGGAAACCCAGCAAACCGACTATCCGCGTACTCGCCCTGATATGCCAAACCATGAGCCACGCGGCTGCCCACGCGGCGCCAGCTACTCCTGGTATCTCTACAGCGCCAACCGCCTTAAGTATCCGCTGATGCGCAAACGCCTGATGAAAATGTGGCGTGAAGCGAAAGCTCAGCATCGCGATCCGGTGGATGCCTGGGCATCGATTATTGAAGATGCCGATAAAGCGAAAAGCTTCAAACAGGCGCGTGGTCGCGGTGGCTTCGTGCGCTCCTCGTGGCAGGAAGTGAACGAGCTGATTGCCGCTTCTAATGTCTATACCGTGAAAAACTATGGTCCTGACCGCGTGGCGGGCTTCTCACCGATCCCGGCAATGTCGATGGTGTCGTATGCTTCCGGCGCGCGCTATCTGTCACTGATTGGCGGGACCTGTCTGAGCTTCTACGACTGGTACTGCGACCTGCCGCCGGCTTCCCCGCAGACCTGGGGCGAGCAGACCGACGTGCCAGAATCGGCCGACTGGTATAACTCCAGCTATATCATTGCCTGGGGCTCCAACGTTCCGCAGACCCGTACCCCGGATGCTCACTTCTTTACGGAAGTGCGCTATAAAGGCACCAAAACCGTCGCTATCACCCCGGATTACGCCGAAATCGCCAAGCTGTGCGATCTGTGGCTGGCGCCGAAACAGGGTACCGATGCGGCAATGGCGCTGGCGATGGGCCACGTTATGCTGCGCGAATTCCATCTCGATAAGCCGAGCCAGTACTTCACCGATTATGTTCGTCGTTACACCGACATGCCGATGCTGGTGATGCTTGAAGAGCGCGACGGTTACTACGCAGCGGGCCGTATGCTGCGTGCGGCGGATCTGGTCGATGCGTTAGGCCAGCAGCAGAACCCGGAGTGGAAGACCGTTGCCTTTGATGAAAAGGGCGAAATGACCGTGCCGAACGGTTCGATCGGCTTCCGCTGGGGCGACAAAGGCAAGTGGAACCTTGAGCAGCGTGATGGCAGCACCGGCGAAGAGGTCGCACTGCGCCTCAGCCTGCTGGGCGGCCATGACGATATTGCGAATGTGGGCTTCCCCTATTTTGGCGGCGACGGCACCGAGCATTTCAATAAAGTTGAACTGGAAAACGTGCTGCTGCACAAACTGCCGGTGAAACGCCTGCAGATGGCTGATGGTACCAGCGCGCTGGTCACTACCGTGTATGACCTGACCCTGGCGAACTATGGCCTGGATCGCGGTCTCGGCGATGAAAACTGCGCCAGCAGCTACGATGACGTCAAGGCCTATACCCCGGCATGGGCAGAGAAAATCACCGGGGTATCCCGGGCGCAGATTATCCGTACCGCTCGCGAATTTGCTGATAATGCCGATAAGACTCACGGGCGTTCAATGATTATCGTCGGTGCCGGTCTGAACCACTGGTATCACCTCGATATGAACTATCGTGGCCTGATCAACATGCTGATTTTCTGCGGCTGCGTGGGTCAGAGTGGCGGCGGCTGGGCGCACTATGTCGGCCAGGAAAAACTGCGTCCGCAGACCGGCTGGCAGCCGCTGGCATTTGCCCTCGACTGGCAGCGTCCGGCGCGTCATATGAACAGTACGTCGTATTTCTATAATCACTCCAGCCAGTGGCGCTACGAATCGGTAACCGCGCAGGAGCTGCTGTCGCCGCTGGCGGATAAATCCCGCTATACCGGCCATCTGCTGGACTTCAACGTTCGTGCCGAGCGTATGGGCTGGCTGCCATCAGCGCCGCAGCTGGGTACCAACCCGTTGCGCATTGCTGAAGCCGCGAAACAGGCCGGAATGACGCCTGTTGATTACACCGTTAAGGCGCTGAAAGACGGCACGATTCGTTTTGCCGCCGAACAACCTGAAAACGGTAAGAACCACCCGCGTAACCTGTTTATCTGGCGCTCTAACCTGCTGGGCTCTTCCGGTAAAGGTCATGAATACATGCTGAAGTATCTGCTGGGTACCGAGCACGGTATTCAGGGACTGGATCTCGGCAAGCAGGGCGGCGTGAAGCCAGAAGAGGTGGAGTGGCACGATAACGGCCTCGACGGCAAGCTGGATCTGGTGGTGACGCTGGACTTCCGCCTGTCGAGCACCTGCCTGTACTCCGACATCGTACTGCCTACGGCGACCTGGTACGAAAAAGACGACATGAATACCTCGGATATGCATCCCTTTATTCATCCGTTGTCTGCCGCCGTCGACCCGGCGTGGGAATCGAAAAGCGACTGGGAAATTTACAAAGGCATCGCGAAAAAATTCTCCGAAGTTTGCGTAGGCCATCTTGGTAAAGAGACGGACGTCGTTACGCTGCCGATTCAGCATGACTCTGCAGCAGAGCTGGCGCAGCCGCTCGACGTGAAGGACTGGAAAAAAGGCGAGTGCGACCTGATCCCAGGTAAAACCGCGCCGCACATTATTCCGGTGGAACGTGACTACCCGGCGACCTACGAACGTTTTACTTCTATCGGCCCGCTGATGGAGAAGATCGGCAACGGTGGTAAAGGCATTGCCTGGAATACCCAGAGCGAGATGGATCTGCTGCGTAAGCTGAATTACACCAAGGCCGACGGTCCGGCTAAAGGTCAGCCAATGCTGAATACGGCGATTGATGCCGCCGAGATGATCCTCACGCTGGCCCCAGAAACCAACGGTCAGGTGGCGGTGAAAGCCTGGGCTGCGCTGAGTGAGTTTACCGGTCGCGACCATACCCATCTGGCACTGAATAAAGAAGACGAGAAAATTCGTTTCCGCGATATTCAGGCCCAGCCGCGCAAAATCATCTCCAGCCCGACCTGGTCTGGTCTTGAAGATGAACATGTGTCCTATAACGCTGGTTATACCAACGTACATGAGCTGATTCCGTGGCGGACCCTGTCCGGTCGCCAGTCCTTGTATCAGGACCATCAGTGGATGCGTGATTTCGGTGAGAGCCTGCTGGTGTACCGTCCGCCGATCGATACCCGTTCGGTGAAAGCGGTGATGGGTGAGAAGTCTAACGGTAACCCGGAGAAGGCGCTGAACTTCCTGACGCCGCACCAGAAATGGGGTATCCACTCGACCTACAGCGACAACCTGCTGATGCTGACCCTGTCACGCGGTGGGCCAATCGTCTGGATGAGCGAAGCGGATGCCAAAGAACTGGGCATTGAGGACAACGACTGGATTGAAGTCTTCAACAGTAACGGGGCACTGACCGCACGTGCGGTGGTCAGCCAACGCGTGCCGGCGGGGATGACCATGATGTACCACGCTCAGGAACGTATTGTGAATCTACCGGGCTCGGAAATTACCGGCCAACGCGGCGGGATCCACAACTCGGTCACGCGCATTACGCCGAAGCCGACCCATATGATCGGCGGCTACGCGCAGCTGGCTTACGGCTTTAACTATTACGGTACCGTGGGCTCTAACCGCGATGAGTTCGTGGTGGTACGCAAGATGAAGAATATTAACTGGCTGGATGGTGAAGGTCATGACCAGGTACAGGAGAGCGTAAAATGAAAATTCGTTCACAAGTCGGCATGGTGCTGAATCTCGATAAATGCATCGGCTGTCACACCTGCTCAGTCACCTGTAAAAACGTCTGGACCAGTCGTGAAGGGACTGAGTACGCCTGGTTCAATAACGTCGAAACCAAGCCAGGCGTTGGTTTCCCGAACGACTGGGAAAACCAGGAGAAATGGAAGGGCGGCTGGATCCGTAAAATTAACGGCAAACTGCAGCCGCGCATGGGTAACCGTGCGATGCTTCTGGGTAAAATCTTCGCCAACCCGCATCTGCCGGGCATCGATGATTACTACGAGCCTTTTGATTTCGACTACCAGAACCTGCAGGCCGCGCCGGAGAGCAAGCATCAGCCGATCGCCCGTCCGCGTTCGCTGATCACCGGGCAACGGATGGACAAGATCACTAGCGGTCCGAACTGGGAAGATGACCTTGGCGGCGAGTTTGAAAAGCTCTCCAAAGACCGCAATTTCGACAACATGCAGAAGGCGATGTACGGCCAGTTCGAAAACACCTTCATGATGTATCTGCCGCGTCTTTGCGAACACTGCCTGAACCCGGCCTGCGTGGCGACCTGCCCAAGCGGCGCCATCTATAAGCGTGAAGAAGATGGCATCGTACTGATCGATCAGGATAAGTGCCGCGGCTGGCGGATGTGTATTACCGGCTGCCCGTACAAAAAGATCTACTTCAACTGGAAGAGCGGCAAGTCCGAGAAATGCATCTTCTGCTATCCGCGTATCGAATCCGGGATGCCGACCGTCTGTTCTGAAACCTGCGTCGGACGCATTCGCTACCTCGGCGTGCTGCTGTATGACGCTGATGCGATTGAAAATGCGGCCAGCACCGAAAACGAGCAGGATCTGTATCAGCGTCAGCTGGACGTGTTCCTCAACCCGAATGACCCGAAAGTCATCGAGCAGGCGCTGAAAGATGGCGTTCCGCAGGGCGTGATTGACGCTGCGCAGCAGTCGCCGGTGTACAAAATGGCGATGGACTGGAAGCTGGCGCTGCCGCTGCACCCGGAATACCGCACGCTGCCGATGGTCTGGTATGTGCCACCGCTGTCACCGATTCAGTCCGCGGCTGATGCCGGCGAGCTGGGCAGTAACGGGATCCTGCCAGACGTTGAAAGCCTGCGTATTCCGGTCCAGTACCTGGCTAACCTGCTGACCGCCGGGGATACTCAGCCGGTGCTGCTGGCGCTGAAACGCATGCTGGCGATGCGTCACTTTAAACGCGCAGAAAGCGTGGATGGCGTGGTTGATACCCGTGCGCTGGAAGAGGTCGGTCTGACCGAAGCTCAGGCGCAGGAGATGTACCGCTACCTGGCAATTGCAAACTACGAAGATCGCTTCGTGGTCCCGAGCAGCCATCGTGAGCAAGCTCGCGATGCTTTCCCGGAGCAGCGTGGCTGCGGCTTCACCTTTGGTGATGGTTGTCATGGCTCAGATAGCAAGTTCAACCTGTTCAACAGCCGTCGTATCGATGCCATCAATGTCACCAGCAAAACGGAGCCGCACTCATGATTGAACTCGTCATTGTGTCGCGCCTGCTGGAGTACCCGGATGCTGCCTTGTGGCAGCATCAGCAGGAGATGTTCGAGGCGCTGGCGTCCTCGGAAACGCTGAGTAAAGAGGATGCCCAGCAACTGGGCGTTTTCCTGCGTGATTTGACCGCGCAGGATCCGCTAGACGCGCAGGCGTATTACAGCGAACTGTTCGACCGCGGCCGGGCAACGTCCCTGTTGTTGTTTGAACATGTTCACGGTGAATCTCGCGATCGTGGTCAGGCGATGGTGGATTTGATGGCGCAGTATGAACGCCACGGCCTGGCGCTCGACAGTCGTGAACTGCCGGACCATCTCCCGCTGTATCTGGAATATCTTGCGCAACTGCCCGCGGACGAAGCCATTGCCGGGCTGCAGGATGTGGCGCCGATTCTCGGTCTGCTCAGCGCCCGTCTGCGACAGCGTGAAAGCCACTACGCGGTGCTGTTTGAACTGCTGCTGACGTTGGCCAACACCCAAGTTGACAGCCAACAGGTGGCCGAGAAAATTGCCGATGAGGCCCGCGATGATACGCCGCAGGCGCTGGATGCGGTGTGGGAAGAAGAACAGGTGAAATTCTTTGCCGATCAGGGCTGCGCTGAGTCAGATATCGCCGCTCACCAGCGTCGTTTTGCCGGAGCCGTTGCCCCGCAATATTTGAATATCTCTAACGGAGGACAGCAATAATGCACTTCCTGAATATGTTCTTCTTTGACATCTATCCGTATATTGCCGGGGCGGTATTCCTGGTGGGGAGCTGGCTGCGTTACGACTACGGGCAATATACCTGGCGCGCTGCCTCCAGCCAGATGCTGGATCGAAAAGGGATGAACCTGGCATCGAACCTGTTCCATATTGGGATCCTCGGTGTGATTGCGGGTCATGCCTTTGGGATGCTGACACCACACTGGATGTATGAAGCCTGGCTGCCGCTTGACGTGAAGCAGAAGATGGCAATGTTTGGCGGCGGTGCCGCGGGCCTGATGTGTCTGGTTGGTGGTATTTTGCTGCTCAAGCGCCGCCTGTTCAATCCGCGCATTCGCGCAACAACGACCGGGGCGGACATTCTGGTGATGTCGGTGCTGGTTATCCAGTGTACGCTGGGTCTGCTGACGATTCCGTTTTCTGCCCAGCATATGGACGGCAGTGAAATGATGAAGCTGGTTGGCTGGGCGCAGTCGGTGGTGACCTTCCACGGTGGCGCGTCTGCGCACCTCGACGGCGTGGCGTTTATCTTCCGTATGCACCTGGTGCTCGGTATGACGCTGTTTGTGCTGTTCCCGTTCTCGCGCCTGGTTCATATCTGGAGCGTGCCGGTAGAGTATCTGACACGCAAATACCAGATTGTTCGCGCACGTCGCTGATTGTCGCAATCAGAACCTGATAAACCCCGCATTGTCGGGGTTTTTTTATGCCTTCCGGATGGGGCTGGTAATCCCGGTAAACGTAGTGCCATATGGGAGCCGATCCCGCATGGGAAGAATATAGGATTTTGCGGTTTGATTTGGCTGATGTACTGCAAGGAAGTGATGGTGGCGGGGGAAGGATGACTCAGCGCTACGCGCTTCGCCCTTCGGGTCGTTGCCTGCGGCAACGCTTTTTCGCTGGTGCTCGAATCGAACCTTAGTCGAAGCTTCTCATCCTTCCCCGCATGGGCAGAATATAGGACTTTGCGGTTTGATTTGGCTGATGTACTGCAAGGACGTGATGGTGGCGGGGGAAGGATGACTTAGCGCTACGCGCTTCGCCCTTCGGGTCGTTGCCTGCGGCAACGCTTTCTCGCTGGTGCTCGAATCGAACCTTAGTCGAAGCTTCTCATCCTTCCCCGCATGGGCAGAATATAAGATTTTGCGGTTTGATTTGGCTGACGTACTGCAAGGAAGTGATGGTGGCGGGGGAAGGATTCGAACCTTCGAAGTCGATGACGGCAGATTTACAGTCTGCTCCCTTTGGCCGCTCGGGAACCCCGCCAGGGGTATGTACTTATTGAGCGTAGAATTTTGATGGTGGTGGGGGAAGGATTCGAACCTTCGAAGTCGATGACGGCAGATTTACAGTCTGCTCCCTTTGGCCGCTCGGGAACCCCACCACGGGGTAATGCTTATTACTGGCCGGCTTCCTTCTGGGGAAGCGGGGCGCATCATATCAAATGACGCGCCCCTGTAAAGCTTTCCGTTGAGAAAAATAAACTGGTTGCCTGAAATTTATGCGCAAAGGCGTAAAGCTAACCAGTTAATTTTACTATTGATTAAAGAATAATCGTTCGGTTGCCGTAGACGAACACGCGCTGGGCCAGAACCTTATAGAGTGCGCGGCTCAACACATTCTTTTCAACATCACGCCCTGCACGCATCATATCTTCAGCGGTATAGGTGTGATCGACGTGAATCACGTCCTGCATAATGATCGGGCCTTCGTCCAGGTTATCGTTGACGTAGTGGGCGGTCGCACCGATGATTTTCACGCCACGCTCATAAGCCTGATGATAAGGACGGGCACCGATAAAGGCCGGCAGGAAGGAGTGGTGGATATTGATAATCTGGTTCGGGAAGCGGGAAACAAATTCCGGCGTCAGTACCCGCATATATTTCGCCAGCACCACGTAGTCCGGGGCATAAGACTCAATAGCATCACCCATCTGTTTATCGTGCTCTTCACGGGTCAGACCTTCGTGGCTCACCAGTTGGAACGGAATGTCAAAACGCTCAACCAGCGTGCGCAGTGTTTCATGGTTGCCGATGACGGCAGCAATTTCTACATCCAGGCCACCATAGTTGGCCTTCATCAACAGATCGCCCAGGCAATGTGCCTCTTTGGTCACCAGAATGACTACCCGGCGGCGGCCGGCTGGGGTCAGCTCGCGAATGGAACCTTCCGGCAGTGCGCTGTCGAGGTCTGCCAGTAAAATGGCATCATTAAAAATCCCTTCCAGCTCGGTACGCATAAAGAAACGGCCGGTGCGGTGATCGACGAACTCGTTATTTTGAACAATGTTCAGTTCGTGCTTGTAGCAAATGTTCGTGATACGCGCGATGAGTCCTTTCTGATCAGGGCAAATGGTGCGTAGTACTTTACGTTGTAATGAATGCATCGCGAGGAAAATCCTGTAGTGTTTGCTATTGCTGGTGCCGTATTACTGGCCACAGCATTTTTTAAATTTTTTACCTGAACCACAAGGGCAGGGGTCGTTACGACCAAACAGTGGTCGTGTACCGTCGATATAGTACCACTGTCCCTTTTCTTTTAAGAATCTGGAACGTTCAATTATGGCGCCGGGGCGGTTATCTTCATCAAACCGTGCGACGAAACTGACAAAGCCCTCGTCGGGATGGCTGCCTTCATCGGCAGCGAATACCGTCAGGCCTTGCCAGTGTGTTTTGGCGAAGCCCTTTTCCAGATCGGCACGAAACAGCTGCGGTTGGCAGGAAGGGTGCCAGGTTTTGATCAGGTAATCGGCATCCTTCATGACAAACGCACTGTAGCGGGAGCGCATCAAGTGTGATGGATCTGGCGCAAGCAGTGAGCCGGTCAGATATCGCTGACAACATGAGCTATACTCCTGAGCGCTGCCACAAGGGCATAATGGCGACAAATCGGCCTCCATGGAAAAAATTCACGGCGCAGTGGCGCCAACCTGTTTTATGTTAACTGAGCTGTAGCAATGATGCTATGTTCGCAGCGGAAGGAAGTATATCGGGAATAATGAGAAAGCTTAAGATTGGTCTGGCGTTAGGCGCAGGAGCGGCCCGCGGGTGGTCGCATATTGGTGTGATTAAGGCACTGCAGCGCGCGGGTATTGAAGTCGATATCGTCGCAGGATGTTCCATCGGTTCGCTGGTGGGGGCCGCGTATGCCTGCAACCGTCTTCCGGCGCTGGAGAAATGGGTCTGTTCCTTTAATAACTGGGATGTACTGCGGCTGATGGACCTGTCCTGGCGTCGTGGGGGCCTGCTGCGCGGGGAACGCGTATTCAATCAGTTCCGACGCGTCATGCCTGTTTCTGAGATCGAACGCTGCGACCGTCGCTTTGCGGCGGTGGCGACCAACTTAAGCACCGGCCGCGAACTGTGGTTCACCGAGGGCGATTTGCACCAGGCGGTGCGCGCCTCCTGCAGTATGCCGGGCCTGATGTCTCCGGTGATGCATAATGGCTACTGGCTGGTGGACGGCGCGGTGGTCAATCCCGTACCGGTTTCCCTGGCCCGTGCGCTGGGCGCCGATATCGTGATTGCCGTTGACTTGCAGCATGACGCGCATCTGATGCAGCAAGATATGTGGTCACTCGAAAAGCCACCGCTGGAAGACGACAGGGATTTTTCCTGGCATGCGCGCATTCGCGCACGCCTTAGCGGAATGACCTCGCGTCGTGCGGCCACCCCGACCGCGATGGAAATTATGTCCACCTCTATACAGGTATTGGAAAATCGCCTGAAACGTAATCGTATGGCGGGCGATCCGCCCGATATTCTGCTGCAGCCATTCTGTCCGCAAATCTCCACGCTAGATTTTCATCGCGCCGGTGAAGCGATTGCTGCCGGATATTTGTCTGTTGAAAAGAAAATGGATGAATTATTACCTCTGGTTCCCACTGCGGTGTGACACCATTTGGCTTAGACTTAAGTAAATTCTGACAGGCGATAGTGTGAATTGCATGCCACTATTTAGTCATCGTCAGTCAGAGGAGAGATCATGACGCAGCCACTGGCGGGAAAACTGATTCTGATAGTTGAAGACGAAGCCGTTTTCCGCTCACTCTTGCACTCCTGGCTAACCTCACTGGGCGCCGCAACGGTGCAGGCGGAGGATGGCGTTGATGCGCTCCAGAAAATGGCCGAGTCACAACCCGACCTGATGATTTGTGACATCTCTATGCCGCGAATGAACGGTCTTGAGCTGGTCGAGCATTTGCGTAACCGGGGCGAGCAATTGCCGATTCTGATGATATCTGCCACGGAAAATATGGCTGATATCGCAAAAGCGCTGCGGCTGGGTGTTCAGGATGTGTTGTTAAAGCCGGTTAAAGATTTCAATCGCCTGCGGGAAACGGTGTATGCCTGCCTGTATCCCAATATGTTCAGCTCGCGGGTTGAAGAAGAAGAGCGTTTGTTTGAAGACTGGGATGCGCTGGTGAGCGACCCGACCGCAGCATCACGATTATTGCAGGAGCTCCAGCCGCCGGTTCAGCAGGAAATATCGAAGTGTCGTATTCATTATCGTCAACTGGTATCGGCTGACCGGCCCGGTCTGGTGTTGGATATTGCCCCATTATCTGAAAACGATCTGGCTTTCTACTGTCTGGATGTCACACGAGCAGGTGATAATGGTGTCCTCGCGGCGTTGCTGCTACGGGCACTGTTTAATGGCTTACTGCAGGAGCAGCTTGCTCATCAGGGTCAACGTTTGCCGGAAATGGGTAGCCTGTTAAAACAGGTAAACCAGTTACTGCGTCAGGCAAACCTGCCGGGGCAATTTCCATTACTGGTGGGGTATTACCACAGCGGTTTGAAAAATTTGATTCTGGTGTCTGCGGGATTGAATGGCACACTCAATACCGGGGAACATCAAATTCAGATCAGTAACGGTGTCCCGTTGGGGACGCTGGGCAATGCTTATCTCAACCAAATTAGCCAACGCTGCACATCGTGGCAGTGCCAAATTTGGGGGGCAGGCGGGCGTTTACGCCTGATGTTGTCTGCGGAATGAACAATTGTGTATTTTTTTAAGCTGATGGGATTACCGGCCAATCTTTTGCGGTGGTACTATCATTGAAGTTTATAAGTAATAGTCCTAATTCGAGGGAATCCAAACCTTTCTGACCGGGTTTGCCTGAGCGGACTGATATACTCATACCGTTATTATTAACGAAAAGTTTAAAAAACGAACAGTCCAGGAGATTTCAATGGCTGCCATTAATTCTAAAGTAAGAAAAGCTGTTATCCCGGTTGCGGGATTAGGCACCAGGATGCTACCCGCTACTAAAGCTATTCCGAAAGAAATGCTGCCACTGGTAGATAAGCCTTTAATTCAATATGTTGTAAACGAGTGTATTGCGGCCGGGATTACTGAAATTGTTCTGGTGACTCACTCTTCGAAAAACTCTATTGAAAACCATTTCGATACCAGTTTTGAACTGGAAGCGATGCTGGAAAAACGTGTAAAACGCCAGCTGCTGGAAGAAGTTCAATCTATTTGTCCGCCGCACGTGACCATTATGCAGGTTCGTCAGGGTCTGGCAAAAGGGCTGGGTCATGCGGTGCTGTGCGCACATCCGGTAGTTGGTGATGAGCCGGTAGCGGTTATTCTGCCTGACGTTATTCTGGACGAGTTTGAATCTGATCTTTCCCGCGATAACCTGGCTGAAATGATCTCCCGTTTCGATGAAACCGGATCCAGCCAGATTATGGTTGAGCCGGTTGCTGATGTAACGGCATACGGCGTGGTTGACTGCAAAGGCGAATCTCTGCAGCCGGGTGAAAGCGTGCCGATGGTTGGCGTGGTTGAAAAGCCAAAAGCTGATGTGGCGCCGTCTAACCTCGCAGTCGTAGGCCGTTATGTGCTGAGCGCGGATATTTGGCCGCTGCTGGCTAAAACTCCTCCGGGAGCCGGGGACGAAATTCAGCTGACCGATGCGATCGATATGCTTATCGCCAAAGAAACCGTTGAAGCCTATCACATGAAAGGCAAGAGCCACGACTGCGGTAATAAACTGGGTTATATGCAGGCGTTTGTAGAATATGGCATTCGTCATAAAACCCTGGGCGCGGATTTTAAAGCCTGGCTGGAAAACGCTGTAGCTAAGTAATCGTTTTCTGCTGAGCAGATAACCGGGAGGCGAGTTCGCTTTCCGGTTTTTTTATACCCCGAGCTTACTTGTGGTATACCCGAGACAAAAAAAATCCCGCCGAAGCGGGATTCTTCAAATACGATCTTCAATTACAGCAGGAAGTCGTCCAGGGTTTTACCCTGCTCGTCCATTGCTTTTTTGATCACTGCCGGAGTACGGCCCTGGCCGGTCCAGGTTTTGGTTTCGCCGTTTTCGTCAACGTAGCTGTATTTAGCCGGGCGTGCAGCACGCTTAGCTTTAGTACCCGCTTTAACCGCTGCCATGGTGCTCAGCAGTTCATTCGGGTCAATGCCATCGGCAATCAGCATTTCACGGTATTGTTGAAGTTTACGAGTACGCTCTTCAATTTCTGCAGCCGCAGCGCTTTCTTCTTCGCGACGTTCGTTAACAACAACTTCTAATTTTTCCAGCATTTCTTCTAGCGTTTCAAGGGTGCATTCTCTCGCCTGCGCACGAAGAGTACGGATGTTGTTCAAAATTTTAAGTGCTTCGCTCATTGTAGTAATCTCAAACTTATATTGTGGGGTGGTTTGTTGAAGTAATAATAGAGCGATATAATCAGATGTGCAATAGGGTTGAATGTAAGTAATTCAAAATTACTTGTTATTTGTCTCGATAATTAATTAATTTAAGTTAAATTTCTCGTGCGAGTTCACATCTTTTTCGCTTATAGCTTAGGGCAAACCCTTAGCTAAAACCCTGAGATAGTATGCTTTTCTCGAGGGGCCGGGAGTAAAATTATAGTTTGCAGGGATAAATATCCCCCTGAGGTAATAGCGTATTAGTTGGGGCAATCTTTAATATAACGCGTGAGGAAATCGCGTTATCGCCGCCCTGGAAAATCGGATGATTCGCACGAAAGGACAATCATTAGCGGCGATGGTGCCAGAGTTGAGCAAATGATCGCCGCCAATATTCATTAAAAATCCTTAATCTATCAGGATGCAGGCAGGCTCACATTCAGCGTAGCCGTGACGCTGAAAAGACCGATAACGGTAGAAAATATGCTACAATTCCGCCGCGATAAAACATACTGATTGGGGTTAGGCAGCCAATGGCTCAACTTTATTTTTACTATTCTGCAATGAATGCAGGTAAGTCGACGGCCTTGTTGCAGTCGTCATACAATTACCAGGAACGTGGCATGCGCGCCCTGGTTTATACCGCCGAAATTGATAACCGTTTTGGTTCCGGAAAAGTCAGCTCACGAATCGGTCTCTCGTCGCCAGCCCGACTGTTTAACCCTCAGACATCGCTGTTTACCGATATCGCCAGCGAGCACGCGAAGCAGTCCGTTCACTGCGTTCTGGTGGATGAAAGCCAGTTCCTTACGCGTGAGCAGGTGCATGAATTATCTGAGGTTGTCGACAAACTGGATATTCCGGTGCTGTGTTACGGTTTACGAACGGATTTTCGCGGCGAACTGTTTATCGGCAGCCAGTATTTATTAGCCTGGTCCGATAAGCTGGTTGAATTAAAAACGATCTGTTTCTGCGGCCGTAAGGCCAGTATGGTGCTGCGTCTTGATCAAGAGGGACGGCCTTACAATGAAGGAGAACAGGTAGTGATTGGCGGGAATGAACGTTATGTTTCCGTTTGCCGTAAGCATTATAAAGAAGCGCTGAGCGAGGGATCCCTCACGCTGGTACAGAATCAATCTCGCGCCGGTTAAGGCTGCAGCGATAATAACCCCACAGGCGCACACCGACGGCGTCTGTGTTCAGTTCCTGCCCCCCGTATAGTTGACGATATCCTGTCCCTCAGACGCACTCCTGACAGAACAAAACATCAATGATGATGGCTTCCTTCACCTCGGCCTGTTCCTGCGTGGGAATAGAGGGGGCCAGTGGGCAGGTGTGCCTGCGCTATTCAGCTTTGGGGCGGGCATATTCGGCAAGGCCAGGCATAAAAAAAGCCCCATCCGAAGATGAGGCTTGTAGAGGTGTTAACCGGGTCGATTAAGCGGATTTTTTCGCTTTTTTATCGGCTTTCGGCGCTGCTGGGGTTTCTTTCTTTGCAGCAGTTTCACCTTCGCTGAATTCGTTACCGTAGTAGGTATCCAGCAGAATCTGTTTCAGCTCGGAGATCAGTGGGTAGCGCGGGTTAGCGCCGGTGCACTGGTCATCGAAGGCATCTTCAGACAGCTTATCAACGTGGGCCAGGAAGTCAGCTTCCTGCACGCCAGCTTCACGGATAGATTTAGGAATACCCAGTTCAGCTTTAATGCTTTCCAGCCATGCCAGCAGTTTTTCAATTTTCGCTGCGGTACGGTCGCCCGGTGCACTCAGGCCCAGGTGGTCAGCAATTTCAGCGTAACGACGACGTGCTTGCGGACGGTCGTACTGGCTGAATGCGGTCTGCTTAGTCGGGTTATCGTTCGCGTTGTAACGGATAACGTTACTGATCAGCAGGGCGTTAGCCAGGCCGTGCGGAATGTGGAACTGAGAACCCAGTTTGTGTGCCATGGAGTGACATACACCCAGGAAGGCGTTAGCAAACGCGATACCGGCGATAGTCGCTGCACTGTGTACTTTCTCACGTGCTACCGGGTTCTTAGAACCTTCGTGGTAGGACGCTGGCAGGTACTCTTTCAGCAGTTTCAGAGCCTGCAGAGCCTGACCGTCGGAGAAC
The DNA here is from genome assembly GCF_051131745.1 of Klebsiella sp. R390. NCBI lineage: Bacteria > Pseudomonadati > Pseudomonadota > Gammaproteobacteria > Enterobacterales > Enterobacteriaceae > Klebsiella > Klebsiella sp. R390. Next base: position 4,889,647 of record NZ_CP180445.1, read on the forward strand.
TCAGAAGCCAGCACGGAAACATAAGCTTCCAGGGCGTGAGTTACGGCATCGAGGCCACCGAATGCACACAGTGATTTCGGCATATCCATGACGAGGTTAGCATCGACAATCGCAACATCCGGAGTCAGCGCATAGTCTGCCAGCGGATATTTCTGACCAGTTGCATCGTCGGTTACAACCGCAAACGGAGTGACTTCAGAACCGGTACCGGAAGTGGTGGTGACCGCGATCATTTTGGCTTTAACGCCCATTTTCGGGAACTTGTAGATACGTTTACGGATGTCCATAAAGCGCAGCGCCAGGTCTTCGAAGTGGGTTTCCGGGTGCTCGTACATCACCCACATAATTTTGGCCGCATCCATCGGGGAACCACCGCCCAGGGCGATAATCACGTCAGGTTTGAAGGAGTTCGCCAGGTCGGCACCTTTACGGACAACGGTCAGTGTCGGGTCAGCTTCAACTTCAAAGAAGACTTCAGTTTCAACGCCAGATGCTTTCAGCACGGAGGTGATCTGGTCAGCATAGCCGTTGTTGAACAGGAAGCGGTCAGTCACGATCAGCGCGCGTTTGTGACCATCAGTAATCACTTCATCCAGTGCGATTGGCAGTGAGCCACGACGGAAGTAGATAGATTTCGGAAGTTTGTGCCACAACATGTTTTCAGCTCGCTTAGCAACGGTTTTCTTGTTGATCAGGTGTTTCGGACCAACGTTTTCAGAGATGGAGTTACCACCCCAGGAACCACAACCCAGAGTCAGGGAAGGTGCAAGCTTAAAGTTATACAGGTCACCGATACCACCCTGAGATGCCGGGGTGTTAATCAGGATACGTGCGGTTTTCATCATCTGGCCGAAGTAGGTCACGCGAGCCGGCTGGTTGTCCTGGTCGGTGTACAGGCAAGAGGTATGACCGATACCGCCCATCGCAACCAGTTTTTCAGCTTTATCAACAGCGTCTTCGAAGTTCTTCGCGCGGTACATTGCCAGCGTCGGAGACAGTTTCTCGTGAGCAAACGGCTCGCTTTCATCAACGTCGGTCACTTCACCAATCAGGATCTTGGTGGTAGCCGGAACGGTGAAGCCTGCCAGTTCAGCAATTTTGGCTGCCGGCTGACCAACGATAGCGGCATTCAGTGCGCCGTTTTTCAGGATGATGTCCTGAACTGCTTTCAGCTCTTTGCCCTGCAGCATGTAACCGCCATGGCTAGCGAAACGTTCGCGAACGGCGTCATATACGGAGTCAACGACGACAACGGACTGTTCAGAAGCACAGATAACGCCGTTATCGAAGGTTTTAGACATCAGTACGGAAGCAACGGCACGCTTGATATCAGCCGTTTCGTCGATAACAACCGGCGTGTTACCTGCACCAACACCGATTGCTGGTTTACCGGAGCTGTATGCTGCTTTAACCATGCCTGGACCACCGGTCGCGAGGATCAGGTTAATGTCCGGGTGATGCATCAGTGCGTTAGACAGTTCAACAGAAGGCTGATCGATCCAACCAATCAGATCTTTCGGCGCGCCAGCGGCGATGGCAGCCTGCAGCACGATATCAGCAGCTTTGTTCGTTGCATCTTTAGCACGCGGATGTGGGGAGAAGATGATCGCATTACGCGTCTTCAGGCTGATCAGTGATTTAAAGATTGCTGTAGAAGTCGGGTTGGTCGTCGGAACGATACCGCAGATAATACCGATAGGCTCGGCGATGGTAATAGTACCGAAAGTGTCGTCTTCAGAGAGAACGCCACAGGTCTTTTCATCTTTATATGCGTTATAGATATATTCAGAAGCGAAGTGGTTTTTGATGACCTTGTCTTCGATAATGCCCATGCCGGATTCGGCAACGGCCATTTTAGCGAGAGGGATTCGAGCGTCTGCGGCAGCCAAAGCGGCAGCACGGAAGATCTTATCAACTTGTTCTTGAGTGAAACTGGCATATTCACGCTGGGCTTTTTTTACGCGCTCTACGAGTGCGTTAAGTTCAGCGACATTAGTAACAGCCATAATGCTCTCCTGATAATGTTAAACTTTTTTAGTAAATCAGTAGCTCGATTCGACAGTATAGTCAGCCTGTTAACAGCTTGCATCTAAATGTTAAGGGGACGATTCAGACGCTGCTGGCTTCATTGATTTACTAAATAAGCTTGCTGGTGTTGCCTCTCAGGTACCGCTGTTTTGCACTCTTTGGTGTGAACAAGGTTACTCACTTCTGAGTACGATTTACGTGATTTAGATCAAGTTTACGTGAAGCTGACACCTTTCAGCTGGCTGTTTATTGACCGATCAACTCAAGTGTAATAATAATTATGCAAAATAAGTGAGTAAGTAGCAGGGTGGAAACAAATATATAACATCCGGTTTTGTCACAGTTTTACGCACATTTGAGATGAATTATGCTGCCAAAAAGCGTATCTTCTGCGCGAATATTTTATGTGACTAACTGTCAACAGCCATTATTAATGATGCTGCGGAGCGCACTGTGATCCAACCGTTGTTTGATTTTTCAGCTTACTTCAAGTTTTTCATCGGGTTATTTGCGCTGGTAAACCCGGTCGGCATCATTCCCGTCTTCATTAGTATGACCAGCTACCAGACGGCGGCGATCCGCAATAAAACCAACCTGACGGCCAATCTTTCCGTCGCCATCATTCTGTGGACTTCGCTGTTCCTCGGCGACTCCATTCTGCAAATATTCGGCATCTCTATTGATTCATTCCGTATTGCCGGCGGGATCCTGGTGGTGACGATTGCGATGTCGATGATCAGCGGCAAGCTGGGTGAGGATAAGCAAAACAAGCAGGAAAAATCAGAAACGGCGATTCGTGAAAGCATTGGCGTCGTGCCGTTGGCATTGCCGTTAATGGCCGGGCCAGGGGCAATCAGTTCGACCATCGTCTGGGGAACTCGCTATCACACCGTGGCGCACCTGTTTGGTTTCTCGGTCGCGATCGCGCTGTTTGCGCTGTGCTGTTGGGGCATTTTCCGCATGGCACCATGGCTGGTTCGCCTGCTCGGGCAAACGGGGATCAACGTCATCACGCGTATTATGGGCCTGTTGTTGATGGCGCTGGGTATTGAGTTTATCGTCACCGGCATTAAAGCGCTGTTTCCTGGCCTGGTGGGGTAAGCCAACTGACATACGGCGAAGCGGAGCGCTTCGCCTTTTTTGATTATTAGCAAAACATATCAATATGGTTGATATAAGCGCGTAAAATACTTTTCTGTGATAGTTGTTTTTATCGTTAATTATCATGTTGTTATCGTGTTTTTTCTCTACTTCCCTCATTTTCTCCCCATCGTAACAACTGTTATTTTCTTCACATCATTCTCTGGTGCTTGCCGTTAGATAATTGAAATGATATTAGTAATTTCACTATCAGAGCAGATGAATGTGCTAAAAAATAATCTATTGTTAAATTTTCGTACAAAAAAGCATCATCACCACGTTTCCGGAGCTCTGCGCGAAGGGTGAAATCTTATCTGTATGAAATAAAAGAATTTTACCTTGCCGGGGTTTTGAAAACAGGGCGGGGCGGCAGGGTAAGAAAAAAGATAAAAGAGAATTCGGTAACATATTTGCAAATTGCATTGGCGGTGGTGATGGCCTTTTGATATTTTCCGGCCTGATCCTTCGCTCAATAATACACGTAAATGAGAATCATTATTAATTAACTCATTGCGAGCACCCTGAATAAGCGGGTGAAAGAATCGACGCTAAGGCTGCCGTTTGAGCGGCCGTAATAAATAAGTCGGTGATAGCAAGCAGTAAAGTCTGACAGCAGCATAAACTCCTGCACTGTACAGAATCCCGAAAGGGGAAAAAAACAGGCTGGTTAAATAGCCAGTAATTATAATGAATGGAGTAACAACACAATGACCATCATCACCAAAAAAAGTCTGGTAGCTGCAGGGGTTCTCTCTGCGCTAATTACCGCCAATGTTGCCATGGCGGCAGATGTTCCTGCTGGAGTGCAGCTGGCGGACAAACAAACGCTGGTTCGTAATAACGGCGCAGAAGTGCAATCGCTGGATCCGCATAAAATTGAAGGCGTGCCGGAATCCAACATTAACCGTGATTTGTTTGAAGGATTAGTGATCGGCGATGTAGAAGGCCATCCCATTCCTGGCGTGGCGGAGTCCTGGGATAATAAAGATTTTAAAGTCTGGACGTTCCATATTCGCAAAGACGCAAAATGGTCTGACGGCTCGCCGGTTACCGCACAAGATTTCGTTTACAGCTGGCAGCGTCTGGCTGACCCAAAAACGGCTTCCCCATACGCCAGCTACCTGCAATACGGCCACGTGCTGAATGTCGATGAGATTATCGCCGGCAAAAAACCGACCAGCGACCTCGGCGTGAAAGCCATCGATGATAAAACCTTTGAAGTCACGCTGAGCGAACCCGTTCCATATTTCTATAAGCTGCTGGTGCACCCATCTGTTTCTCCGGTCCCTAAAGCGGCCATTGAAAAATACGGTGAGAAGTGGACTCAGCCTGCTAATATCGTCACCAACGGCGCCTATAAACTGAAAGACTGGGTGGTAAACGAGCGCATTGTGCTTGAGCGTAATACCAACTACTGGGATAACGCGAAAACGGTCGTTAATCAGGTTACCTATTTGCCGATTTCATCGGAAGTAACTGACGTTAACCGTTATCGCAGTGGCGAAATCGACATGACCTATAACAACATGCCGATTGAACTGTTCCAGAAACTGAAGAAAGAGATCCCGAAAGAAGTTCACGTCGATCCGTATCTGTGCACCTATTACTACGAAATTAATAACCAGAAAGCACCGTTTACCGACGTGCGTGTACGTACCGCCCTTAAAATGGCGCTGGATCGCGACATCATTGTCAATAAAGTGAAAAACCAGGGCGATCTGCCGGCTTATAGTTATACGCCGCCATATACCGATGGAATGAAAGTTGTTAAACCTGAGTGGTTCAACTGGACTCAGGACAAGCGTAACGAAGAAGCGAAAAAACTGCTGGCTGAAGCGGGATATACCGCGGATAAACCGCTGACCTTTAATCTGCTGTATAACACCTCTGATTTGCATAAAAAACTGGCGATTGCCGTTGCCTCCATCTGGAAGAAAAACCTGGGTGCCAACGTGAAGCTGGAAAATCAGGAATGGAAAACCTTCCTCGATAATCGCCATCAGGGGACCTTCGATGTGGCACGTGCCGGCTGGTGTGCGGATTACAACGAACCGACTTCCTTCCTTAATACCATGTTGAGCGATAGCTCAAACAACACCTCTCATTATAAGAGCCCGGCCTTCGATAAGATCATCGCTGAAACCCTGCAGACTACTGATGATGCGAAACGTGCAGACCTGTACGCACAATCGGAACAACAGCTGGATAAAGACTCTGTGATCGTACCGGTGTTCTATTATGTCAACGCCCGTTTGGTTAAACCGTGGGTGGGTGGCTACACCGGTAAAGACCCGTTAGATAATATCTACGTTAAAAATCTGTATATTATCAAACATTAATGGCAATACGTGGGGCAGGCGCAGCTTGCCCCACCGTGTCTGAATTCATCGCACTCGATAGGCACAGGCCAGAAGGTACGGGCAATGTTAAAATTTATATTTCGTCGCTGTCTGGAAGCGATTCCGACGCTATTCATTCTAATTACTATTTCTTTCTTCATGATGCGTCTTGCGCCGGGGAGTCCGTTCACCGGTGAACGCACGCTGCCGCCGGAAGTGATGGCGAATATCGAAGCCAAATACCATTTAAATGACCCCATCATGACCCAGTATTTTCATTATCTGAAACAACTGGCTCACGGTGATTTCGGTCCTTCTTTTAAATACAAAGACTATTCGGTAAACGATCTGGTGGCTTCGAGCTTCCCGGTCTCTGCCAAATTAGGCCTTGCCGCCTTTTTGCTGGCGGTCATTCTCGGCGTGACGGCGGGGGTGATTGCGGCACTGAAACAAAACACCAAGTGGGATTATGCGGTGATGGGGGTGGCCATGACCGGGGTCGTTATACCCAGTTTCGTGGTCGCGCCGCTGCTGGTGATGATATTCGCCATCACCTTGCACTGGCTGCCCGGTGGCGGCTGGAACGGCGGGGCGTTGAAATTTATGATCCTGCCGATGGTGGCCCTGTCGTTAGCTTATATCGCCAGTATCGCGCGTATTACCCGCGGCTCAATGATTGAAGTCCTGCACTCTAACTTCATCCGTACCGCCAGGGCGAAAGGGCTGCCGATGCGCCGTATTATCTTCCGCCATGCGCTGAAGCCTGCGCTGCTGCCGGTCCTTTCTTATATGGGGCCCGCGTTTGTTGGGATCATCACCGGCTCAATGGTCATCGAAACGATCTACGGTCTTCCGGGAATTGGTCAGCTGTTCGTGAATGGCGCGTTGAACCGCGACTATTCACTGGTGTTGAGTCTGACCATTCTGGTCGGCGCGCTGACTATTCTGTTTAACGCGATTGTTGACGTGCTGTATGCCGTCATCGATCCGAAGATTCGCTACTGAAGCCGGGGTTCGCCATGATGTTAAGTAAGAAAAATAGCGAGGCGCTGGAAAACTTCAGTGAAAAGCTGGAAGTTGAGGGTCGTAGCCTGTGGCAGGACGCCCGCCGCCGCTTTATGCATAACCGCGCCGCGGTTGCCAGCCTGATTGTGCTGGTGATTATCGCGCTGTTCGTGACGATTGCACCGATGGTATCCCAGTTCTCCTACTTTGATACCGACTGGGGCATGATGTCCAGTGCCCCGGAGATGGAGTCCGGTCACTACTTTGGCACCGACTCTTCCGGCCGTGACCTGCTGGTTCGGGTGGCGATCGGCGGGCGTATCTCGCTGATGGTCGGCGTCGCTGCCGCGCTGGTGGCGGTGGTGCTGGGGACGCTCTACGGTTCACTTTCCGGCTATCTGGGCGGCAAAGTGGATTCGGTGATGATGCGTCTGCTGGAGATCCTCAACTCCTTCCCGTTTATGTTCTTCGTTATCCTGCTGGTCACCTTCTTCGGTCAGAACATCCTGCTGATTTTTGTGGCTATTGGGATGGTCTCCTGGCTGGATATGGCGCGTATCGTGCGCGGTCAGACGCTGAGCCTTAAGCGCAAAGAGTTTATCGAAGCAGCACAGGTTGGCGGGGTATCCACCTTTAATATTGTGGTTCGCCATATCGTGCCGAACGTGCTGGGGGTGGTGGTGGTGTATGCCTCTCTGCTGGTGCCGAGCATGATCCTGTTTGAATCCTTCTTAAGCTTCCTTGGTCTGGGTACCCAGGAGCCGCTGAGCAGCTGGGGCGCATTACTCAGTGACGGTGCCAACTCCATGGAAGTATCGCCATGGCTGCTGCTGTTCCCTGCCGGTTTCCTGGTGGTAACGCTGTTCTGTTTCAACTTTATCGGCGATGGCCTGCGTGATGCCCTCGATCCGAAAGACCGCTAAGGAGCGCCGTCATGAGCATAATTGAAACGGCAAAAGCGCCGCAGGCCCAGCAACACTCTGGCCTGCTGCTGGATGTGAAAGACCTCCGGGTGACGTTTAAGACCCCGGATGGCGATGTTACGGCGGTTAATGATCTTAATTTTAACCTGCGCGCCGGGGAAACCCTGGGTATCGTCGGCGAATCGGGCTCCGGTAAATCGCAGACCGCGTTTGCGTTAATGGGCCTGCTGGCTTCTAACGGCAATATTGGTGGCTCGGCGTTGTTTAACGGCCGCCAGATCCTTAATCTGCCGGAACACGAGCTGAATAAGCTGCGTGCCGAACAAATTTCAATGATCTTCCAGGACCCGATGACTTCCCTGAACCCCTATATGCGGGTGGGTGAGCAGCTGATGGAAGTGTTGATGTTGCATAAGGGGATGGGCAAAGCCGAAGCGTTTGAAGAGTCGGTGAAGATGCTTGATGCGGTCAAAATGCCGGAAGCGCGCAAGCGCATGAAAATGTATCCGCACGAGTTTTCCGGCGGGATGCGTCAACGCGTGATGATTGCCATGGCGTTGCTGTGTCGGCCAAAACTGCTGATTGCTGATGAACCGACGACCGCGCTGGATGTGACCGTCCAGGCGCAAATTATGACCCTGCTGAATGAACTCAAACGCGAGTTTAATACCGCGATCATCATGATTACTCACGATCTCGGTGTGGTTGCCGGGATCTGTGACAAAGTGCTGGTGATGTACGCCGGGCGGACCATGGAATACGGGATGGCGCGCGATGTCTTTTATCATCCTTCGCATCCGTATTCGATTGGCCTGCTGAATGCGGTACCGCGCCTGGATGCCGAAGGCGAGTCGCTGCTGACCATTCCGGGCAATCCGCCCAACCTGCTGCGTCTGCCGAAAGGCTGTCCGTTCCAGCCGCGCTGCCCGCATGCGATGGAAATTTGCCATAGTGCTCCACCGCTGGAGGAGTTTGCACCGGGCCGCCTGCGCGCCTGCTTTCAACCAGTAGGGGATCTGCTATGAATGCCGTTACCGAACAAAGAAAAGTCCTGCTCGAAATCGCCGACCTGAAAGTCCATTTCGATATTAAGGATGGGAAACAGTGGTTCTGGCAGCCCGCCAAAACGTTGAAAGCGGTAGATGGCGTCACGTTACGTCTGTACGAAGGTGAGACCCTTGGCGTCGTTGGCGAGTCTGGCTGCGGCAAATCGACCTTTGCGCGGGCGATTATTGGCTTGGTGAAAGCGACCGATGGCAAAGTCGCCTGGCTCGGTAAAGATTTGCTCGGCATGAAGCAGGAAGAGTGGCGTGCGGTGCGCAGCGATATCCAGATGATCTTCCAGGATCCACTGGCCTCGCTGAACCCGCGTATGACGATCGGTGAGATTATTGCAGAGCCGCTGCGTACCTATCATCCGAAAATGACGCGTCAGGAAGTGCGTGACCGGGTGAAAGCGATGATGATGAAGGTGGGGCTATTGCCCAACCTGATTAACCGCTATCCGCATGAGTTCTCCGGTGGCCAGTGTCAGCGTATTGGTATTGCCCGCGCGCTGATCCTGGAACCGAAACTGATCATCTGTGATGAGCCGGTATCGGCGCTGGACGTGTCGATTCAGGCGCAGGTGGTCAATCTGCTGCAGCAGTTGCAACGGGAAATGGGCCTGTCACTGATCTTTATCGCTCATGACCTGGCGGTGGTGAAGCATATTTCCGATCGCGTCCTGGTGATGTATCTCGGGCATGCGGTGGAGCTGGGCACCTATGATGAGGTGTACCATAATCCGCTGCACCCTTATACCAAGGCGCTGATGTCAGCGGTGCCGGTTCCTGACCCGGACCTGGAAAAGAATAAAACCATCCAGCTGCTGGAGGGCGAGCTACCCTCGCCGATTAACCCGCCCTCGGGATGCGTGTTCCGCACGCGCTGTCCTATCGCCGGGCCGGAGTGTGCGAAAACGCGGCCGGTACTGGAGGGGAGCTTCCGTCATGCGGTTTCCTGTCTGAAGGTAGACCCGTTATAATCTCAGGGGCTGACGTAGGTCAGCCCCTTATTTTTTGAGAGGTTAACGTGGCCGTTCATGCTTATTCCGCCCGCCAGCGGCTGTATCATTTACTCTTCGATCAAACCCGACGCTCCGGGCGCCGCTTTGAAGCGTTGTGCGGCATGTTTGCGCTGCTTAGCGTGCTGGTAATATTTATCGAGTCTGGTCTTGGCACGCAATATCATCTGACCTTTGATGAATGGCATATTTTTGTCTGGCTTGAGATTTTTGTTACCGTCGTTTTCACCCTGGAATATTTCCTGCGCATTGCCACCTGGCCGAAACCGCTGAGCTATATTTTCAGCTTTTGGGGCGTCATCGATCTCGCCACGATTCTGCCGCTCTATGTGATGTGGATGTGGCCAGAAATGAGCCTTAATTATGTTTTTGCCTGGCGAGCAATGCGGGCGATCCGCTGTTTGCGTATTCTCAAACTGCTGCGGTTTATGCCATCACTGAATATTTTCTGGGTAGCGATTGTCAGCGCCCGCCATCAGTTAATCCTGTTCTATTCATTTATTGCGATTGTGATGGTGATTTTCGGATCGCTGATGTACCTGATTGAAGGCCCGGAATATGGTTTCACCACCTTAAATGCGTCGGTGTACTGGGCAATCGTCACTATCACAACGGTCGGCTATGGGGATATCACCCCGCATACTCCAATGGGAAGGGTGCTGGCGTCGATCCTAATCTTAATCGGCTACTCGATTATTGCGATACCGACGGGGCTGATTACCACCCATATGACCAGTTCGTTGCAGGAGCGTCGCGCTCGCCGGACGTGCCCCAGCTGTCAGCATACGGCGCATGATAAAAATGCACGTTATTGCAATGCCTGCGGGAGTGAACTGCCGGAGTGACGGGAGAGTGAAAATAAAATGGCAGCCGGTCTGATGAGCGGCTGCCATTTTTTTTAGCTGATGCGGTGAGCGGGGCGCTTATTCACGCCACAGGATATGGCACAGCTTATGATCTTTTTCACGGCACAGCAGAATGCGCGCGAAGATATCATTAATTTCGCCACCATCGGTATCGGCAAGGCCAATCACCACTTCGGCGAAGAAGTCCGGGTTCAGGTCGTAATCGACATGCTCTTCCCAGTCCGCCGCAGGGTCAAATAGCTCAGCACCGCCGCGCTCTTCAAATTGCAGGTTGAACAGAATGACATCCGCCGGATCGAGGTTGTCGACAGCCAGCTCCAGGAAGATGTCATACGCTTGTTCAAGCGTTTCGTCTTCGGTCAGGCGATTGTTTAAATCCATATCCATGATTGCTACCCGTTAAACATCTGATTGGCACGTTTTACAGCAACGGACTGAAGAAGTAAAACAGTCGCTCAGCGATCCGCTGCCACAGCGGACGTTTTAACCACAACTTCGCATCCAGCAGGCGCGAGCGGGAAATATAATCATCCTGAACGGCCGCCAGATCGCCGCCGAATCCGACGTCATCTATCACCAGAGTGATTTCGAAATTAAGCCACAGGCTGCGCATATCGAGGTTCACAGTACCCACCAGGCTAAGCTCGCCGTCAACCAGAACACTTTTAGTATGCAGCAGACCGCCTTCGAATTGATAAATTTTTACTCCGGCAGCCAGCAGCTCGGTAAAGAAGGCCCGGCTGGCCCAGCCGACCAGCAGCGAATCATTCTTACGCGGCAGGATAATGCTGACGTCGACCCCACGTTGCGCTGCCGTACAGATAGCATGGAGCAGATCGTCGCTGGGCACGAAGTACGGCGTGGTCATGATCAGGTGTTCTTTGGCGGAATAGGCGGCGGTCAGCAATGCCTGATGAATCAGGTCTTCCGGGAAGCCCGGGCCCGAGGCGATAGTGTGGATAGTATGGCCGCTGGCCTCTTCAAAAGGCATGATGTTGAGGTCCGGCGGCGGTGGAAGAATGCGTTTGCCGGTCTCAATTTCCCAGTCGCAGGAGTAGACAATACCCATCGAGGTGGCGACCGGGCCTTCCATGCGCGCCATCAAATCAATCCACTGGCCCACACCGGAATCCTGTTTAAAGAAACGCGGATCGACCATGTTCATGCTGCCGGTGTAGGCAATATAGTTATCAATCATGACCATTTTGCGGTGCTGGCGCAGGTCCATGCGACGCAGAAACACACGCATCAGATTGACCTTCAGCGCTTCGACAACCTCAATCCCGGCGTTGCGCATCATCGCCGCCCATGGGCTGCGGAAGAAGGCGACGCTCCCGGCCGAATCGAGCATCAGGCGGCAATGCACGCCACGTCGTGCCGCAGCCATCAGCGATTCGGCAACGTTATCGGCCATACCACCAGGCTGCCAGATGTAAAACACCATCTCGATGTTGTGCCGGGCCAGCTGGATATCGCGCATCAGCGCCTGCATCACATCATCCGATTCCGTTAGCAGCTGGAGCTGGTTACCTTTAACACCGGCAATCCCTTGACGGCGTTCGCAGAGCTGGAACAAGGATTCCGCAACCGGGCTGTTGTCATCGGCAAAGATATGTTTGCAGGCCTTAAGGTCGTTAAGCCATTTGGCGGTAGAAGGCCACATCGCGCGAGCTCGCTCTGCCCGGCGTTTGCCCAGATGCAGTTCGCCGAAGGAGAGATAGGCGATAATCCCGACCAGCGGCAGAATATAGATAATGAGCAACCACGCCATTGCGGAGGGAACGGCACGCCGTTTCATCAATATGCGTAATGTTACACCGGCGATGAGTAGCCAGTAACCAAGAATGACCAGCCAGTTCACTACCGTGTAAAAGGTTGTCATAGATGAAAAATCCTTTTGAATTACTCTATGTCATGAGTTTACGCATCAACATGCATCTGGCAAATAAAAACACAGCGAAAGCGTTGGTCTGCCAGATTCATAGGTTTATAATGTGGACTGTTTTTCACTTGTAGAGTAGTAGCAATGAAGCGTAGTAGAACGGAAGTAGGGCGCTGGCGTATGCTAAGACAGGTGAGTCGCCGTAAGTCCCGCTGGCTGGAGGCCCAATCGCGCCGCAACATGCGCATCCTTTCTATCAGAAAGGAGTTGGTGAAACGACAACGTGGCTCCCTGCTGTTTGTCTTCACTGATTACTGATAGCTGAGTACCGATAAGAAAGGCACCGTTTACGGTGCCTCTGTTCTTTAAGCGCCCAACCTGTCTCAGAAAACCTGCTTATAAGGTTTTACTGACACGTTCTGATATACCCCAGCGGCGTTATAAGGGTCATCATTTGCCCATGCTTTTGCCACTTCCAGCGATTCAAACTCTGCAATGACCGTTGAACCGGTAAAGCCAGCCGCGCCAGGTTCATTACTGTCAACTGCCGGCATTGGCCCGGCGGTCAGCAGACGACCTTCATCACGTAATAATTGTAAACGTGCCAGATGGGCAGGGCGAACCGACATGCGTTTTTCCAGAGAATCGGCGATGTCTTCAGCGTAGATAACGTAAAGCACGGCAAGGCTCCTTATCAATAAATTGGCGAATCACGTTAAGTGAATCCACCGTTGACTGCAATGTAAAGATGCGAGTCAGCACGAAAATGTCTGGCCCCAACGCTTTTTTTCCACAAAATGAGGCAAATATTGATGCCAGATAACACGGCTTATTGAATATGATTGCTATTTGCATTTAAAATCAGACCATCATTTTTCAACAGAAACGACTATGAGCGCAATGACCCTTGATTTACCTCGCCGCTTCCCGTGGCCGACGCTGCTGTCCGTGGTTATCCACGGTGCCGTTGTTGCCGGGCTGCTTTACACCTCGGTACATCAGGTTATTGAACGGCCATCGCCCTCTCAGCCCATTGAGATAACCATGGTCGCGCCGGCGGATCTCGAACCGCCTCAGGCAGTACAACCGGTGCCTGAGCCTGTTGTTGAGCCGGAACCTGAACCTGAACCGGAAGTGGTGCCGGAGCCGCCGAAAGAAGCGCCGGTGGTAATCCATAAGCCCGAGCCGAAACCAAAGCCGAAGCCGAAGCCAAAACCTGAGAAAAAAGTTGAGCAGCCGAAGCGTGAAGTGAAGCCGGCAGAACCGAAGGCGGTCTCACCGTTTGAATCGACGAATACCGCACCGGCGCGTACCCAACCGAGCACCGCGACGGCAAACGCTAAGCCTACGCTAACGGCGCCGAGCGGCCCGAGAGCATTGAGCCGAAACCAACCAGCATACCCGGCACGTGCCCAGGCGCTGCGTATTGAAGGTTCAGTTCGCGTTAAATTTGATGTGACCCCGGATGGGCGGATTGATAACGTGGAAATTCTCTCCGCACAGCCGGCGAATATGTTTGAACGTGAAGTCAAAAACGCGTTGCGTAAATGGCGCTACGAGCCGGGCAAACCGGGCACCGGCGTGACGATGACCATCAAATTCCGCCTGAAAGGGGTGGAAATCAGTTAACCGCGCAGTTCACCAAAAAGAAGGCCCCTATGGGGCCTTTTCCAGTAACACGTCATCCAGCGCTTTTTGCACCACCACCAGGTGCTGCCCGCCGAACAAAATCGCCCGGTTCAACAGCGTGTAAAGCTGGTAGACCGGCTGGCGGTCGAGGAAACCTGAAGGTAGCGGCGAAACCGACTGATAGCCATCGTAGATTTGCGGCGGCTGTTCCGGATGCAGCGGCAGCATGGCAAGGTCGCACTCTCTGTCACCCCAGTAACACGCGGGGTCGAAGATATAGGGGCCGTTTGGCCCAAGCGCGCAGTTACCTGACCACAAATCACCGTGCAGCAGCGACGGTTGAGGCTGGTGATTGCTGAGACGTTGTTGCACATGGTCGACAATCGTATCGATGTCGCCAAAGTTGAGCCCTTTTTCGGCGGCCAGCTCCAGCTGCCAGCCGATGCGCTGTTCGGCAAAAAATGTCGACCAGCGACGTTGCCAGGCGTTGGGCTGCGGCGTGGTGGAAAGATCGTTATCAAAATCCAGCCCGAACTGCGGCTGATCGCTCCACTGATGCAGGTGCGCAATTTGCTGTCCGAGCAAAAAGGCGTTGTGCGCATCCAGCGGGCGAGGGGGCAGATACTCCATCACCACAAAGCTGTAATCGCGATCGCTGCCGACGGCATAAACTTTCGGGACGCTAACGGTGTTACTGCGCGACAACAGTTCCAGTTGGTCGGCTTCAGCGGTAAAGATAGGCAGCAATTCACGTTCATCACATTTGACAAAGTAATCTCGCCCACCGAAACGCAGGTGCCAGGCTGCGTGAATTTCACCACCGGGTAGTTCATTGCGCAGTTCGATTTCAGCTGCTTCAGTGTGCCAGTCGCTTAACAAATTACTGATAGCTTGCCACATGCTGTCTCTCCCCTTGATTTCCACCATTTCATAAGGTTAGCTCATAACCCCGGTGTAAAATTCGAACTGACGCACAACTGGTGCTTTCCGCTGCGCTAATCGCACTTATTGAGCTTTCAACCACGCATCAAATGTGGTGACCGTAACGTCAACGGGGCGACCGAGCGCGGTTTCCGCCAGTCCGGCACACAGCGCTTTGACCTCATCCGCGGTTTGAACAGAGATCATGCCGAAGGTGTTGGTGCCCAGTTCATGGACTTTGCCGTTCTCATCATTGAGCACGAGCGTGAATCCTGCACGGGTGAGGTGATTACTGAGTTCGTTAATTTCGGTTAGCGTCTCTTCCTGAAAGTTAACCGTTGCGACGTGAGTAACAATTTCTGTGCTCATTTTTCACCCTGTTGTAATCCATGAAATTTTTAGCATAGACCAAGATGATGATTTGGCGACTCCCTCTGCGCGAGCAGAGGGAAGGGGAATTAGCGGCCGCAGAGGTAACGGTAGATTTTTTGCGTGTTTTCCAACGAGCACAGACGGGTGCCCTGGTTGATGGTGGCGGCGCTGCCGGCGGAGACGCCGAAGCGAACCATGTCTTCCAGGCTGGCATTTTCAGCCAGACGCAGGGTCATGGCGCCGACCATGCTGTCACCGGCGCCGACGGTGCTTTGACTTTTCATCGGCGGCGGTACCACATGAACGCTACCGCTGGCATCAACACCCAGCGCTCCCTGTGGACCGAGCGACACCACCACCCGGCGTGCTTTACCCGAGTGGATCAGCTCTTCCGCGGCCTGGCGCACATCATCCGGCTGGCTGAGATCGCGTTGGACCAAAGCGCTGAGCTCTTTTTGGTTGGGCTTGACCAGCTCGATATTTCCGACTGTTAGTGCAGCCGCCAGCGCGTCGCCGGAGCTATCAATAATGCAGCGCAGTCCGTGCTGCTGCGCGTTTTTTACCAGTTGGGTCAGGTCATCCACGCTAATTCCCGGCGGAAGGCTGCCGCTGACCACCAGCAATGAGCCTGGTTCGATAGCCAGCACTTTTTCTTCCAGGCGCTGGAACTCCTCTGGCGTTATGGCAGCACCTGGCATGACAAAACGGTACTGTTCGCCGCTGGCGCTGACGTGTACATGCAGGTTTTGCCGTGTCCAGTCCTGGGCTTCGATGGTGTCAACCGGGACATGTTCGCTTTCCAGCAGGGCGGTGAGGTGCTCTCCGGTGGCGCCACCGGCCGGATAAATCGCCGTAGCTGCACCGCCAAGGAAGGTGATGGCTCGTGCGAGATTAATGCCGCCACCGCCGGGTTCGAAAACCGGCGCGCTGCAACGAAGTTTACCTTCAGGGTAGATTTGCGGGGTCAGCGTGGCGCTGTCGAGCGAAGGGGCCAGCGTAAGCGTATAAATTTTGGTCATCCAGGTTCCTCCATGATACGAATTTAGCTGCTGTGGTTTTAAGCATGGCACTTCTTGTCAGGAAGGGGAAGCGGTGGCAGGTGGTGTTTTGTAAAGCGCTATTTATTTTTATCATTATGAAATAAAGATTGTTCTGAGAGCTGTCTTATTCAAAAAATGAAATAGTAATTGATTGCTATGTTAATCGTGCTTTTTTATAATTCTTTGCCTTTCATTGGACCTGCAAGATACAAAAAATCATTCAAGATGCGTCGAGGCGGCAAGGAAAGATTTACCTCCGGGAGCACAGCACATGCTGTGATAGAGGAAGTCTTAGTGGCGCCAGAAAAGAAGTAGCCTGAAGGATGACGCGTATAGCGATCCTTGCGAAAGTTTCCGGGACCCAGCGGGTCTCTCTTTTTGTTGTACGGACTCTAAATTAAATGAAGCTTTTGATGACAGTACCCGCAGCGGCATTGCTGGCGGGGGGGCTCTTTGCGTCTATGCACGCACTGGCCGATGATTCCGTTTTTACTGTTATGGATGACCCTTCCACTGCCAAAAAACCTTTCGAAGGTGCTGTTAACGCCGGTTATCTGGCGCAGTCCGGTAATACGAAAAGTTCTTCAATGACTGCGGATTCAACGCTCACCTGGTACGGCAATACGACCGCATGGTCGCTGTGGGGTAATGCCAGCAACACCTCGTCGAACGACCAGCGCTCTTCCGAGAAGTATGCGGTGGGTGGTCGTAGTCGTTACAACCTGACCGACAGCAACTATGTCTTTGGTCAGGCCAGCTGGTTGACTGACCGCTATAACGGTTATCAGCAGCGCGATGTATTAACTGCAGGTTACGGTCGCCAGATCCTCAACGGCCCGGTCCACAGCCTGCGTTTTGAATTCGGTCCTGGCGTACGTTATGACGAATACACCGACGGCGACAATGATACCCAGCCGCTGGGCTATGCGTCCGGTACCTGGGCCTGGCAGATGACGGATAACACCAAATTCACTCAGGGTGTATCGGTCTTTGGCGCGCAGGACACGACGCTGAACTCGGAAAGTGCATTAAACGTCGCGATCAATGCGCATTTTGCACTGCGGGTTGCCTACAATCTGACCTGGAACTCCGAGCCGCCGGCATCGGCGCCAGAGCACACCGATCGTCGCACCACGCTGTCGCTAGGTTATAAAATGTAATATATTTCAGGCCGGTAAATCCGGCCTGATTGTTTTAAAATTAGCAATAAGTGACATTATTATTTTTGGTCTTCAGTTTTGTTTTTTATAAAAAGAAAATAGCCTCCATACTTTCTCCATAATCGGTTTTTTCGACACGCCTTCTGACAAGTTTTACGTTAATTTGACACAAATAGCTAAATATTGGCTCGGACAAAGTTGTGATCTGGATCTATACTGTGGCTTATCGACAGAGATGAATGCTTTGCCGAAAAACCTTAAGTAAATAAGAGAACCACCATCATGAAAAATAGCAAAATCGCAATGGCGGCTGCCGTGCTGTGCACCCTGTCGTTTGGCGCGTTCGCCGCCGATCAGGTTCCTCCGTCAGGCGCTACCGAACATACACAAATTGGCATTGCCAAAGCGACGGATGTCGAAGCGGGTTCTAATATTGCTCCCGGTTCACAATCAACTGGTCACACTATGGATGATGCTTTTAATGTGCATACTCTTGTTGCCGGTGAGTGGTCCTGATATTTCGCCTGTACATCGCGTATATTAAATTCAGGAAATATAAAGCCGGGTAAAGATGTACCGGTTTATTTCCCGAGTTTTGCTCAGCAGTCATTTATGTTTTTTCCTGTATTCCGCGCCGGATTATTTTAATGACGGCAGCGCGCTCTCGTGGTTTATCCACTGACGAATGACCTCATAGTTTTTTATCCACCCCTCTTGTTTTATCAATCATTGCAACCATTTATCCTGTTCAGACTTTTAACCCGCAGAAATGATGTGTAGACTAAAGGTCGGTGTTATCAGCAGGCGGCTACAGGTGGGAACGGTTCGGTAAACGGGCGTCCTCATATTTCGCAGAGTGAAGCGGGAGCTGTGCTACAACTTGTTGATAATTATGATTATATTGTTTTGTATGTGCTCTTTCGTGCGGGGCACCACTGCAAATAAGGACATGAAATGCCTGTAATTACGCTTCCTGATGGCAGCCAACGCCATTTTGACCACGCAGTCAGCCCGCTGGATGTCGCTCTGGATATCGGTCCAGGCCTCGCGAAAGCGACTATCGCCGGACGTGTTAATGGTGAGCTGGTTGATGCCTGCGACCCTATCGAAAACGATGCAACGCTCTCTATCATCACAGCTAAAGATGAAGATGGCCTGGAGATCATTCGTCACTCCTGCGCGCATCTGTTAGGTCACGCGATCAAGCAACTGTGGCCCAATACCAAAATGGCTATCGGCCCGGTTATCGACAACGGCTTCTATTATGATGTCGACCTCGACCATACGCTGACCCAGGAAGATATCGACGCGCTCGAAAAACGTATGCACGAGCTCGCCGAAAAGAACTACGACGTCATTAAGAAGAAAGTCAGCTGGCACGAAGCGCGTGAAACCTTCGTTAAGCGTGGCGAAACCTACAAGGTTTCAATTCTTGATGAAAACATCGCCCATGATGACAAGCCTGGCTTGTACCATCACGAAGAATATGTCGATATGTGCCGTGGACCGCACGTACCGAATATGCGCTTCTGCCATCACTTCAAACTGATGAAAACGGCAGGCGCGTACTGGCGTGGCGATAGCAACAATAAGATGCTGCAGCGTATTTACGGTACCGCATGGGCTGATAAAAAAGCGCTTAACGCGCATCTGCTGCGTCTGGAAGAAGCATCTAAGCGTGACCACCGTAAGATCGGTAAGCAACTCGACCTGTATCATATGCAGGAAGAAGCACCGGGAATGGTGTTCTGGCATAATGACGGCTGGACTATCTTCCGCGAACTGGAAACTTTCGTACGTTCTAAACTGAAAGAGTACCAGTATCAGGAAGTGAAAGGCCCGTTCATGATGGACCGTGTGCTGTGGGAAAAAACCGGGCACTGGGACAACTACAAAGATGCGATGTTCACTACTTCTTCTGAGAACCGTGAATACTGCATCAAGCCGATGAACTGCCCGGGTCACGTACAGATCTTTAACCAGGGTCTGAAATCGTACCGCGATCTGCCGTTGCGTATGGCAGAGTTCGGTAGCTGCCATCGAAACGAGCCATCGGGTGCACTGCATGGCCTGATGCGCGTACGCGGCTTCACGCAGGATGATGCACACATCTTCTGTACTGAAGATCAGGTACGTGATGAAGTTAACGCTTGTATTCGTATGGTCTACGATATGTACAGCACTTTTGGCTTCGAGAAAATCGTCGTCAAACTCTCAACTCGTCCGGAAAAACGTATCGGTAGTGATGAGACCTGGGATCGTGCTGAGGCGGATCTGGCAGTCGCGCTGGAAGAAAACAATATCCCGTTTGAATATCAACTGGGTGAAGGCGCGTTCTACGGTCCGAAAATTGAATTTACATTGTATGACTGCCTCGATCGTGCATGGCAGTGCGGTACTGTACAGCTGGACTTCTCCCTGCCGCAGCGTTTAAGCGCCTCTTATGTTGGCGAAAGCAACGAGCGTCAGGTCCCGGTAATGATTCACCGCGCAATTCTTGGTTCACTGGAGCGCTTCATCGGCATCCTGACCGAAGAGTTCGCCGGCTTCTTCCCAACCTGGCTTGCGCCGGTGCAGGTCGTGGTGATGAATATTACTGATTCTCAGTCTGAATACGTTAACGAATTGACCCGTAAACTACAAAATGCGGGTATTCGGGTAAAAGCGGACTTGAGAAATGAGAAGATTGGCTTTAAAATCCGCGAGCACACTTTACGTCGTGTCCCGTATATGCTGGTCTGTGGCGACAAAGAAGTCGAAGCCGGCAAAGTTGCGGTGCGTACCCGTCGTGGTAAAGACCTCGGCAGCATGGACGTAAACGAAGTGATCGAAAAGCTGCAACAAGAGATTCGCAGCCGCAGTCTTCAACAACTGGAGGAATAAGGTATTAAAGGCGGAAAACGAGTTCAAACGGCACGTCCGAATCGTATCAATGGCGAGATTCGCGCCCTGGAAGTTCGCTTAACAGGTCTGGAAGGTGAGCAGCTGGGTATTGTGAGTCTGAGAGAAGCTATCGAAAAGGCTGAAGAGGCCGGAGTAGATTTAGTTGAAATCAGCCCTAACGCCGAACCGCCAGTTTGTCGTATTATGGACTACGGCAAGTTCCTTTATGAAAAGAGTAAGTCTTCTAAGGAACAGAAGAAGAAGCAAAAAGTTATCCAGGTTAAGGAAATTAAATTCCGACCTGGTACCGATGATGGCGACTATCAGGTAAAACTCCGCAGCCTGATTCGCTTTCTGGAAGATGGCGATAAGGCCAAGATCACGCTGCGTTTCCGCGGTCGTGAGATGGCCCACCAACAGATCGGTATGGAAGTGCTTACGCGCGTCCGTGACGATCTGAGTGAACTGGCAGTAGTCGAATCCTTCCCAACGAAGATCGAAGGCCGCCAGATGATCATGGTGCTCGCTCCTAAGAAGAAACAGTAAGGCCTTCAAGTAGCAATGTCTGTGGAGCCTTTTAGGTTCCGCAGCTGTTGTTCGCCTACGTTTCGTTTATTAACAATGCGAAGTGGAAGTTATTAAAATGCCAAAAATTAAGACCGTACGCGGTGCTGCTAAGCGCTTCAAAAAAACCGGTAAAGGTGGTTTTAAGCACAAGCACGCTAACCTGCGTCACATTCTGACCAAAAAAGCTACCAAGCGTAAACGTCACCTGCGTCCGAAAGCCATGGTTTCCAAAGGCGATCTGGGCCTGGTAATCGCGTGCCTGCCGTACGCATAAGTCGTTAACCCTTTTAACTTTTTAATTAGAATAGATACAGGAGAGCACATATGGCTCGCGTAAAACGTGGTGTAGTTGCCCGTGCACGTCACAAGAAAATTTTGAAACAAGCTAAAGGTTACTACGGTGCGCGTTCTCGCGTATACCGCGTTGCCTTCCAGGCTGTTATCAAAGCAGGTCAGTACGCTTATCGTGACCGTCGTCAGAAAAAGCGTCAGTTCCGTCAACTGTGGATTGCGCGTATCAACGCAGCAGCACGTCAGAACGGTATTTCTTACAGCAAATTCATCAACGGCCTGAAAAAAGCCTCTGTTGAAATCGACCGTAAGATCCTGGCTGACATCGCCGTATTCGACAAATTAGCGTTCACCGCGCTGGTCGAAAAAGCGAAAGCAGCTCTGGCATAAGCCAGTTGAAAGAGGGAGCTTGTCTCCCTCTTTTTGTTTATGCCCGTCTTAGAATTATTTCGGGCATAACCCTATAAGAAGATTGACTTTTATTGCTGTAAGCTTTTCAATACAGCTCTGACGTTTAGTTCCTGACAAGGTAATGCAAGCATGAATGCTGCTATTTTCCGCTTCTTTTTTTACTTTAGCACCTGAATCCAGGAGGCTAGCGCGTGAAAGATGAAACGGAAAACAGCGCCAGAAAGCCTCCCACTGTGGAGGCTTTTTTCGTATATGAACCCGTTCATGCTATTTCAAGCTGCAGGGGCGTTAGTGAGTTTGCGCCTGCGACGACAGAGCTCTTTTTGCCACGTGATGCGCGGCGCTGCCTGTAACTCGAAATAGTCAGAACGACATAATGACCATAACCGGTGTCTGCACCGACATAATGAGGAAAACCATGTCACATCTCGCAGAGCTGGTTGCCAGTGCGAAGGCAGCCATTAATGAGGCATCAGATGTTGCCGCGCTGGACAACGTCCGCGTGGAATACCTGGGTAAGAAAGGGCATCTGACCCTTCAGATGACCACCCTGCGTGAGCTGCCGCCAGAAGAGCGTCCGGCTGCTGGTGCGGTCATCAACGAAGCGAAAGAGCAGGTTCAGCAGGCGCTTAACGCGCGTAAAGCTGACCTGGAAGGCGCTGCGTTAAACGCCCGCCTCGCCGCTGAGACCATCGACGTCTCTTTACCAGGGCGCCGTATTGAAAACGGTGGCCTGCATCCGGTAACCCGCACCATCGACCGTATCGAAAACTTCTTCGGTGAGCTGGGCTTTACCGTGGCGACCGGTCCGGAAATCGAAGATGACTACCACAACTTTGATGCGCTGAATATTCCGGGCCACCACCCGGCCCGTGCCGATCACGACACCTTCTGGTTTGATGCCACGCGTCTGCTGCGTACCCAAACCTCTGGCGTGCAGATCCGCACCATGGAAAACCAGCAGCCGCCGATCCGTATCATTGCCCCGGGCCGCGTCTATCGTAACGACTACGACCAGACCCACACCCCAATGTTCCACCAGATGGAAGGCCTGATTGTTGACACCAACATCAACTTCACCAACCTGAAAGGGACGCTGCACGACTTCCTGAATAACTTCTTTGAAGAAGACCTGCAAATTCGTTTCCGCCCGTCCTACTTCCCGTTCACCGAACCGTCCGCTGAAGTTGACGTGATGGGTAAAAACGGTAAGTGGCTGGAAGTGCTTGGATGCGGCATGGTGCACCCGAACGTCCTGCGTAATGTCGGCATTGACCCGGAAGTCTACTCCGGCTTCGCCTTCGGGATGGGGATGGAGCGTCTGACGATGCTGCGCTACGGCGTGACCGATTTACGTGCGTTCTTCGAAAACGATTTGCGTTTCCTCAAACAGTTTAAATAAGGGCAGGACAGCATAATGAAATTCAGTGAACTGTGGTTACGCGAGTGGGTAAACCCGGCGATCGACAGCGAAGCGCTGGCGAACCAGATCACCATGGCTGGTCTGGAAGTTGACGGCGTTGAGCCGGTAGCGGGTACGTTTAATGGCGTGGTAGTTGGTGAAGTAGTTGAGTGTGGCCAGCACCCGAATGCTGACAAACTGCGTGTGACCAAAGTCAACGTCGGCGGTGAACGTCTGCTGGACATCGTCTGCGGCGCGCCAAACTGCCGTCAGGGGCTGAAAGTTGCGGTGGCGACGATCGGTGCCGTACTGCCGGGCGACTTCAAAATTAAAGCGGCTAAACTGCGTGGCGAGCCGTCTGAAGGAATGCTGTGCTCGTTCTCCGAGCTCGGAGTTTCCGACGATCATAGCGGTATTATCGAACTGCCGGCGGATGCGCCGATTGGCACCGATATCCGTGAATACCTGAAGCTGGACGATAACACCATCGAAATCAGCGTCACGCCGAACCGCGCTGACTGCTTAGGTATCATCGGCGTGGCCCGTGATGTGGCGGTGCTGAACAAATCTCCGCTGAATGCGCCGGAGATCGCACCGGTCGCGGCGACCATTGCCGATACGCTGCCTATCAGCGTTGAAGCGCCGGACGCCTGTCCGCGCTATCTGGGCCGTGTGGTCAAAGGCATCAACGTCAACGCGCCGACGCCGCTGTGGATGAAAGAGAAGCTGCGTCGCTGCGGCATTCGTTCGATCGATGCGGTGGTTGACGTGACCAACTATGTGCTGCTTGAGCTGGGCCAGCCGATGCACGCGTTCGACTGCGACCGTATTGACGGCGGCATCGTGGTGCGTATGGCGAAAGAGGGCGAGACGCTGGTGCTGCTGGATGGCAGCGAAGCCAAACTCGATACCGACACCCTGGTGATTGCTGACCATCACAAAGCGCTGGCAATGGGCGGCATCTTTGGCGGTGAACACTCTGGCGTCAATGATCAAACCCAGAACGTGCTGCTGGAGTGTGCTTTCTTCAGCCCGCTGTCAATCACCGGTCGCGCGCGCCGTCATGGCCTGCACACCGACGCCTCTCATCGCTATGAGCGTGGTGTTGATTCCGCGCTGCAGTATAAAGCAATGGAACGCGCAACTCGTCTGCTGATCGATATCTGCGGCGGTGAAGCCGGCCCGGTCATCGACGTGACCAACGAAGCGGCCTTGCCGAAGGCGGCGACCATTACGCTGCGCCGTAGCAAGCTCGATCGTCTGATCGGCCATCATATTGATGATGCGCAGGTCAGCGACATCCTTACCCGTCTGGGCTGTGAAGTGACAGCAGGCAACGGCGAATGGCAGGCGGTGGCACCGAGCTGGCGTTTTGATATGGAAATCGAAGAAGATCTGGTGGAAGAAGTGGCCCGGGTCTACGGTTATAACAATATTCCTGATGAGCCGGTGCAGGCGGGGCTGATTATGGGCACCCACCGCGAAGCCAATCTGTCGCTGAAACGTGTAAAAACGATGCTCAACGACAAAGGCTATCAGGAAGTGATTACCTACAGCTTCGTTGATCCGAAAGTACAGCAACTGATTCACGCAGGTGAAGAAGCACTGATTCTGCCAAGCCCGATCTCCAGTGAAATGTCGGCTATGCGCCTGTCGCTGCTGACCGGCCTGCTGGGAACGGTGGTCTATAACCAGAACCGTCAGCAAAGCCGTGTGCGTATCTTTGAGAGCGGTTTACGCTTCGTACCTGATACTCAGGCGCCGCTGGGGATTCGCCAGGACGTGATGCTGGGCGGCGTTATCTGCGGTAACCGCAATGATGAGCACTGGAATCTGGCAAAAGAGACCGTCGATTTCTATGATTTAAAAGGCGATCTGGAATCCGTTCTGGACCTGACCGGTAAATTAGCCGACATCGAGTTCCGTGCAGAAACGCACAGCGCACTGCATCCGGGCCAGTCAGCAGCGATTTATCTGAAAGGTGAACGTATTGGTTTCATTGGGGTTGTTCACCCGGAACTGGAACGTAAACTGGATTTGAACGGCCGCACTTTAGCTTTCGAACTGGAGTGGAACAAGCTCGCAGACCGCGTGGTGCCTCAGGCGCGCGATATTTCACGTTTCCCGGCGAACCGTCGCGATATCGCTGTTGTGGTCGCTGAAAACGTACCTGCAGCTGATGTTTTGACCGAGTGTAAGAAAGTTGGCGTAAATCAGGTAGTTGGCGTAAACTTATTTGACGTGTACCGTGGTAAAGGTGTGGCGGAAGGCAGTAAAAGCCTTGCGATTAGCCTAATCCTTCAGGATACCAGCCGTACACTCGAAGAAGAGGAGATTGCCGCTACCGTTGCCAAATGTGTAGAGGCATTAAAAGAGCGATTCCAGGCATCATTGAGGGATTGAACCTATGGCGCTTACAAAAGCTGAAATGTCAGAATATCTGTTTGATAAGCTTGGGCTTAGCAAGCGGGATGCCAAAGAACTGGTAGAGTTGTTTTTCGAAGAGGTTCGTCGTGCTTTGGAAAACGGAGAACAGGTTAAACTCTCCGGGTTCGGCAACTTCGATTTGCGGGATAAAAACCAACGCCCGGGTCGTAACCCGAAAACGGGGGAAGATATTCCCATTACAGCCCGGCGTGTGGTGACCTTCAGACCCGGTCAGAAACTGAAAAGCCGTGTCGAAAACGCTTCGCCCAGAGAAAAATAATCTGAACTAACTAAAAAGGCCGCTTCTGCGGCCTTTTTCTTTGGCATTCTTTTTCTATTGCCTTTTTCTGTTGCATCGAACGTTACGACTTTACGGCCGTTATCATCACTTCGACCAGAATGTCCGGACGCGCCATCTCGGCCTGCACCGCCGCTCGTGCCGGGCTGTGACCTTCCGGCAACCATGCAACCCACTGCTCATTAAACCCGGCAAAATCTCGCGCCATATTCTTTAGCCACACCTGCGCGGAAAGCAGATGACGATTATCACTCCCGGCTTCAGCCAGCAGCGCATCAATTTTCGCTAACACCTCCTGTGTCTGTAGCCGGATGTCCTGGTCGCTGCTTATTGGGGTTTGCCCGGATAAAAAAATTAGATCGCCATAGCCGACGCTGGCGGAAAGTCGGGGCTGCGGGTGGTTACGTTGGATTGTCATACGGCGTGTTCCCATGTCAGACCTGCCAGAGAAATAGCAGGGTTATCGTCGTTGAGCAGGGCGGCAAGGATCACCGCGCTGCCGGCAGCCAGGGTGAAGCCAAGGCTCCCCTGACCGAGGTTCATCCACAAATTCTGATAGCCGGCACGGCCAAGCAGCGGCGGCCCGGCGGGTGTCGAAGGGCGCATTCCGCACCAGGCTTCAGCATCCTCAATGCCCTGTAGCTGCGGAAAGCTGCGGGTGACGATCTTTTTGAGCGCCTGGATCCGCTCCGGGCGCAGTTCATCGCCGTCATAGCCAATGTCGACCATCGCCGCAATGCGCAGGCGGTCGCCCAGGCGGGCGTAGACCACTTTATGGCCGTAGTCGGTCACGCTGATGTCGGGGGCGATACCGGGTGTGGTCGGGAAGGGCAGGGTCAGACTGTAGCCTTTCAGCGCACACAGCGGCACGCGCACGCCGGTCGTTGCCAGTAAGGGGGCGCTGCCGTTACCTGCCGCCACGATGTACTCATCGCCGACAATAGTTCCCTGACTGGTGTCGACGGAGTGGATACGGCCGCCTTGCTTATTCAACTGTTGCACTTCGCAATGGCTGGTCAACGTAAAACTGGGGCTGGCGTTCAGCTTGCGAAGCAGCGCCTGGCAGAATTTTTGGCAGTCGGCGGTTTCATCGCCAGGGGAATAAATACCGCCTTGCAGCGCGGAGTGAATGTATTTCAATGCCGGCTCAAGCTGAATACACTCATCGGCATTCAGCGCCTGCTGATATTGCGGGTTAATACCTTTGGCGGCTTTATTGAAGTCATATGCCCGGCGATGAACAATTAATTTCCCGGAACGTCGCCAGTGAAAGTCGCTCAGATTATCCTCATTCAGCCACTCCTGCATCACCTGACGGCTCAATAATGACAGACGCAGAATATGGTCGCCGTTGACCTTATTGGTCTGGCTGTTACAGGCACGAAGAAACTGTAGCAGCCAGCGCCATTGATCCGGCGCCATTTTCAAACGCATATTCAGCGGAGAGTCGCTTTTCCCCATCCACTTTATTCCCTGCAGGGGAACGCCACGGTCGGCCAGCGGTGCCACATAACGGTAGCTGAGCTGTCCGCCATTGGCGAAACTGGTCGCCATACCGGGTTGTGCCTGACGCTCCAGCAATTGAACCTGGTGGCCGCCTTTAATTAACTCATAGGCCGTTGCCAGCCCAATCACTCCGCCGCCGATAATGACAATGCGCTTTTTCATATCCTGATATATCCGCCACTGATAAATACCTGCGCTTTATGTCAAAGCATTTACCGGTGTGGCGCAATTGACTTTTTATTTTCAGGGTATAACTCCAGGTTAATCTCCTGCAGCTGATGGCGAAGTCGCTTGCAGAGAAAATCGACCAGCTTCTGGCTAATAGGACTAAGCGAAACGTCCGCCCGTCGCAGCAGGCACAGGGGGAGCAGCATCGGCGGCTCGATAGGGTGAATCAGCGCCGGTTCGAGATTATGCCGGGCGGAAAAAATATCGGTAATGCTGCATCCCATTCCGCGTTTCACGAACTCGGTGGCCATGTAATAGGTTTGCACGTTCAGGCGGGTGGTTAAAAAATCACGGCGGGTGGCGATGGCGGCGGAGAGCGAGTGGGGGCTGGGCGAGATCCAGCGCTGCTGGTCAATTTCGTCAATCGCCACCGGGCTCTGACGGAAATCCCGGTCGATATAGACCAATGGAACCTCGGCAATCACGATGGATGTGATCTCTCCTTGCTGAACGGGCTGTAAGGTCAGAGCCAGATCGATCTCGCGCAGGTCCAGTTTTTTGACCAGGGTCTCAGTATGTTCGGTGCTGAGCGTCATCACCAGATTGCTGTTTTGCTGA
Source organism: Klebsiella sp. R390 (assembly GCF_051131745.1). NCBI lineage: Bacteria > Pseudomonadati > Pseudomonadota > Gammaproteobacteria > Enterobacterales > Enterobacteriaceae > Klebsiella > Klebsiella sp. R390. The sequence goes on from NZ_CP180445.1 coordinate 4,917,588, forward strand.
TAGAAATCGGTGACCAGTTCCGGGACCAGGCTCAGGCCGAGGCTCGGCAGACAACCAAGGCTGATTTTCGCTCTCGGGTCACGGGCCAGGTTATCGGCGAGCAGACGCAGGTTATCGAGATCCTGATAGATATTCTGGGCTTTCTCGAACAGCGTCAGCGCCTCGCTGCTTGGCAGCAGCTTGCCGCGAACCCGCTGAAAGAGTTGAAAACCCAGCTTTTGTTCGGCGTTTTTGAGCGCCTTACTGGCGGCGGGTTGAGAGATATTAAGCGACTCCGCCGCGCGAGAAAGTGTGCCGCAGGTCATCACGGCGTGGAAGATTTCCAGGTGACGCAGTTTCATGACGAGTTAACTCAGGGTTATAGAGAACAGATAAAAAGTCATTTTCTAATAACAGTAAGTTAACATAAATTTAATCCGCGTTCAGCGCACCGTTCACATATTGCGCTGGCTGCGCCGCCGTCAGGCGGATAATCCGATTCTCAGAACATGATCTGTAAACCCTACATACCCCTCAGGCGACAGAGCCAACAACGATAACGAGGGGGGATATTTTCTGAGCAGGTCCGAAACGCCGCGCTGAAATAACGGCCGGTTTGATTGGCAATAAGGAGTTATATGAGTGACTCAACGCTCTCTGGCAAACCGATATCCAGACAAAATATCACCAGAAAAAATATTTTTATTGGCCTGCTGTTAGGGGTGTTTTTATTGACTGCGCTCTGGTGTCACAACCAGCCCGTCGCGGAATTAGGCTTGCTGAGTTTTACGCCGCTGGTCGCATTAGCGGTGCTGTCGATTGTCGGCGTGGATATTGTGCTGGCGGTGATCTCTTCCATTATTATCGCGATGATCATGACCTCTACCAGCCTGCCTGAAATGGGCACGATGCTGGCGAAGTCCACCGGTTCTTTTATCGCCACCGTCGGCCTGATTATTATGCTCGGCGCCGGAGTCGGCGAAGTGGCCACCCGCACCGGTGCAGCGGTGGAACTGGTAAAATTTGTGGTGCATCGCATTGGTCTTTCCAGCCAGACCCGGGTTAAATTTGGCATCGTCATCTCGTCGATCCTGATCTGCGGGGCGCTGGGCACGATGGCCGGCGGCAACGCGATCATTGTGGCGGTGATTATTCCCGTTGCTGCCGCGGTCAGGCTGACGCCGCCGACGGTTGCCGCACTGATGATGACCGCCGGTTCCATCGGCCTTTTTACCGGGCCGTTTACCCCCAGTACCGTGACCATCCTCAAACTCGGGGGGCTGAGCTACCCGGATTACCTGCTATATGTCGGGCTGCCAATGAGTGCCGTAACCCTGCTGGCCGGCTGGGTGATGGCGGGGCGGATTCAGAAAATGACCGAAGGCAAACTGAGTTATGAAGTTGACCTGTCTGAAAAAGTCCAGGAGCAAGAGAACCCCGCCGTCTCTCGCCGCAAGAAGCTGAGCGCCCTGGCCTTTGCGGCAACGATCATCGTGATGGCGGTGATTGGGGTGGTAATTAAAGCCGGTTTTAGCTTCGCGATTATTGTCATGCTGCTGGTGGCGCTGATCACCGGGCTGGTCGGCGGGCTGCGGCCTACGCAGATTTTGCAGGCGCTGTATCATGGCTGCGGTCGTCTGGTGTGGATGTTTATCCTCTACTGGCTGTATAACCCGATCCTTGAGCTGATGGACGGACTCCATGCTTACCAGGGCCTGCTGGATTATACCCAGCCGCTGCTGGAGGGGATCTCGCCGGCCTGGCTGTGCTTCTGTATCTTTGCGTTTAATATTATTGGCCACGTGCCCGGTGCGGCGGTGGCGCAGATGACCTTTACCCATAAAATCTTTGGCCCGATGCTGATGGCTGCCGGAGTGCCGCCGCAGGGAACCACTGCGGTGCTGCTGGCCTCATCGCAGGTTGACTGGTTTGGTCCGTTCCCGTCCTCGGATATGTTTGGTCAGATGGGGCTGGCGCAATCGACGCATCTCAAATATATGCTTTATAACGGCTGGGCTATCGTTATCGCCAATATTATCCTCTTTGCACTGTTGTTCCAGGTGTTGGTGTAACCGCTCTTCAGACGTTGCGCGACGCGCCTGAATCTCTGGCGCCGCGCTCCCCGAAACCTCCGCGATAAATGCTGTCGACGGAGGTTTTGCTTTTCTCCCCCGGATCCCCACCGTAAAATCAACGGCATCTCTTTCTTGCGTCACGGAAATTATGCTGACCTTTGCTCAGATTCAACAGCGCCGCAGTCGGCGCTGGCTTATTGCTTTACTGCTGTTGCTCCTCGCCATGGTCGTCGTCAGCCTCTGCGCCGGAGAACAATGGATCGGCCCGCAAGAGTGGTTCAGCGCCAAAGGGCAGCTGTTTATCTGGCAGATCCGCCTGCCGCGCACCGTAGCGGTGCTGCTGGTGGGCGGTGCGCTGGCGCTTTCCGGGGCCATTATGCAGGCGCTTTTTGAAAACCCGCTGGCGGAGCCGGGGTTGCTTGGGGTCTCTAACGGCGCCGGAGTCGGGTTAATTGCCGCGGTATTGCTGGGGAAAGGCTATCTACCGGGCTGGGCGTTGGGACTGTGCGCCATTGCCGGCGCGCTGCTGATCACCTTTATTCTACTGCGTTTTGCCCGCCGCCATCTTTCAACCAGCCGCCTGCTGCTGGCGGGGGTGGCGCTGGGGATCATCTGTAGCGCGCTGATGACCTGGGCGGTCTACTTTTCGACCTCCTTCGACCTGCGTCAGCTGATGTACTGGATGATGGGCGGGTTTGGCGGCGTGGACTGGCAGCAGCTCTGGCTGATGCTGGCGCTGTTGCCGGTGCTGGTCTGGGGATGCCTGCAGTCGCAAGCGCTGAATCTTCTGGCGCTGGGTGAAGTCTCGGCCCGTCAGCTGGGTCTACCGCTGTGGTTATGGCGGCGGCTGCTGGTGGTCGCAACCGGCTGGCTGGTGGGGGTAAGCGTGGCGCTGGCGGGGGCGATTGGCTTCATTGGTCTGGTTATCCCCCATATTCTGCGACTCTGCGGATTAAGCGATCACCGCGTCCTGTTACCTGCCTGCGTGCTCAGCGGCGCCAGCGCGCTGTTAGGGGCGGATATTATTGCCCGCCTGGCGCTGTCGGCGGCGGAACTGCCGATCGGGGTCGTTACCGCGACGTTGGGGGCGCCGGTCTTTATCTGGCTGTTACTGAAATCTGTTCATTCGCATTAAGCAAAAACGCTCGAGTACGCTGGCGCAGCGCGGGCCGCCGCGCCAGCACAGGGATTACCAGCCTTTGATGGCATCACCTTTATAGACTTCCATCGCTTTATCCGCGACTTCTTTGGTCTGGAAGGCCGCGGTCAGCTCCTGAATCTTCTTGCTGTCTTTGTTGTCCTCGCGAGAGACGATCGCATTGACATACGGCGAGTCAGGTCCTTCCATAAACAGACCGTCACGAGCGGCAGAAAGCCCCGCCTGCGCCGAGAAGTTGGTGTTGATAATCGACAGCGCGACGTTCGGGTCGTCCAGCGTACGGGTCAGCTGCGGGGTGTCCACTTCAACAATTTTCAAATGTTTCGGGTTATCGATGATATCCAGCGAGGTTGGCAGATAGCCGACGCCGTCTTTGAGCTTAATTAAGCCCTGCGCCTGTAACAGCAGCAGGCTGCGGCCCAGCGTAGTGGTTTCATTCGAGATAGACACCGTCGCGCCATCCGGGAGCTCGTTGAGGTTTTTAATTTTGCGCGAATAGGCGGCAATCGGGAAGACAAAGGTCTTGCCGACGACAGCAAATTTGTAGCCACGCTCTTTTGACTGTGCCTCGAGGTATGGCAGCGTCTGGAAGGCGTTAGCATCCACGTCTTTATTATTTAACGCTTCGTTAGGCAGCACATAATCATTGAAGGAGATCACCTCGACATCGAGGTTGTATTTTTCCTTGGCAACCTGCTCAACGACCTTCCAGATAGCTTCATCCGGACCGGTGTTGATCGCCACTTTCACCTTGTTGTTATCGTCAGGAGAGCAGGCCGATAACAACACCACCGATGCAGCGATTAACGCCGAACTTAACAACTTTTTCATCTCAAAAACTCTCTCAAATTAGTCCATAAGAAAATGCTATTACATCCATTTAACACTGTACACTGAATTGCCTGCCGACCATATTGAGAGGAATTCATGTTGCCAGAGGGTCGGTGCGGTGTCACCGATAGCGGATTCAAAGTACAATAGCGCGCCGTGAATCCGCTACAGTAGATAGGGATCACCTTAAACAAAAACCGGTTTTATCGACTGAGGGAAGGCTATGCAACACGATATTCTGAATACGGAAGTCACCACTATCGATGGCGAAAAAACGACGCTGGCGGGCTACGCGGGTCAGGTACTGCTGATCGTGAACGTGGCGTCAAAATGTGGTCTGACGCCGCAGTATGAGCAACTGGAAACTTTGCAGAAGGATCTTGAAAAAGACGGATTTACCGTGCTTGGTTTCCCGTGCAACCAGTTCCTGGGCCAGGAGCCGGGGAGCGAAGAGGAGATTAAAACCTTCTGCAGCACCACCTACGGCGTGACTTTCCCGCTGTTCAGCAAAATTGATGTCAATGGCGAGCATCGTCATCCGCTGTATCAGAAACTGGTCGATGCAGCCCCCCAGGCCGTGGCCCCGGAAGGTAGCGGTTTCTACGAGCGGATGGCAAGCAAAGGTCGCGCACCGGTCAACAGCAACGACATTTTGTGGAATTTCGAAAAATTCCTGCTCGGTAAAGATGGTCAGGTTATCCAGCGTTTCTCGCCGGATATGACCCCGGACGATCCGCAGCTGGTTGCCGCCATTAAAGGGGCGCTCGCGAAATAATGCCGTTTTTGATGCAGCTTGAAGATGTCGAAGAGGCCGGACGCCTGGCGCCGTTTAGCGCGCAGGTTCGCCCTGGAGAAATGGTGCATCTGGTGGGGCCAAATGGCGCCGGTAAAAGCACGTTGCTGATGCGCATGGCGGGGCTGAGCAGTGGCCCCGGACAGGTTCTCTTCAATGAACGCCCGCTGACGCAGTGGCCGGCCCAGGAACTCTCCCGGCACCGGGCCTATCTGAGTCAACACCAGGCGCCGCCCTTCGCCATGCCGGTCTGGCACTATCTGTCGCTGCATCTGCAAAACGGTGTGCAAAACGAAGTGCTCGGCACGGTTGCCGCGCAGCTGGGCCTGAGCGACAAGCTCGGGCGTCAGGTCGGCCATCTGTCGGGCGGGGAGTGGCAACGCGTGCGTCTGGCAGCCGTGATCCTGCAGGTCCATCCGCAGGCCAACCCGGCGGGGCAGTTGCTGCTGCTGGATGAACCCATGAACAGCCTTGACGTCGCACAACAGGCGGCACTTGACCGCGTACTGGCCGGGCTGTGCGAGGCGGGGGTAGCGGTGGTGATGAGCAGTCACGATCTGAATCATACCCTGCGGCACGCGCAGCGGGCGTGGCTGATCTGTCGCGGGCAGGCGATCGCCTGTGGTGAAACATGCGCGGTATTAACCGAAGAGAATTTGATCGCCGCTTACGACATTCCCTTTGAGCGTATTGCGGTTGCTGGTCATTTTATGCTCGTTGCATCACAGTAGCACGATGCTACCTTGCCAGTGTATTGATAAACCAGCTAAATTATCCTGACGAAATCATAGGGAACAGAGGAATCGTCTGAGATGCGTTTGTGGTTCATTTTATTGACGGCGCTATTTCTGGCTGGCTGTAGCCACCATCGGGCGCCGCCGCCGAATCCGCGGTTGGCAGATTCCATCACCGTTATCGCCAACCTCAATGAGCAGCTGCGCAACTGGCGAGGCGCGCCTTACCGCTACGGCGGCATGTCACCACGCGGCGTGGACTGTTCCGGCTTCGTAGTGATGACCTTCCGCGATAAGTTCTCGATGCAGCTACCGCGCGAAACGCGTGAACAGGCGGAAGTCGGCACCAAAATTGATAAAAGCGACCTGCTGCCGGGGGATCTGGTGTTCTTCAAAACCGGTTCCGGTGACAGCGGGTTGCACGTGGGGATCTACGATACCGATAATCAGTTTATCCACGCCTCTACCAGCCAGGGCGTAACACGTTCTTCACTGGATAACGTCTACTGGAATAAGAAATTCTGGCAGGCACGCAGAATATAGCATCGTGTATGTATCGTGGATGCCGTGAAAGGGGAAGCGTGAGCTTTCCTTTTTTTATGTGGATAACCCTGCGGTTCACCCGTGTTAATACCTTGTTGAAGGCACTACACTGGAGACAGGAGGAACCATGACCCTGTCTTTTACTACCCACTGGCGTGATGAACTGCCGGATTTCTATACTGCGCTCGCGCCCACACCGCTGCACAATGCCCGGCTTATCTGGCATAACCCGGCGCTGGCGCAAACCCTGGGCGTCCCTGATGCTCTGTTCCACCCGGCGCAGGGCGCTGGCGTGTGGGGCGGTGAAACGTTACTGCCCGGCATGTCGCCGCTGGCGCAGGTCTACAGCGGCCACCAGTTTGGCGCCTGGGCCGGTCAACTGGGCGATGGCCGGGGGATACTGCTCGGCGAGCAGCAATTGACTGATGGTCGTCGCGTCGACTGGCACCTGAAAGGCGCCGGGCTGACCCCGTATTCACGAATGGGAGACGGGCGGGCCGTACTGCGCTCAACGATTCGTGAAAGTCTGGCCTCGGAAGCGATGCAGGCCTTAGGGATCCCGACGACCCGCGCCTTAGCCATGGTCACCAGCGATACGCCGGTACAGCGCGAAACCCTCGAGAGCGGGGCGATGTTGATGCGTATTGCCGAGAGCCACGTGCGCTTCGGCCATTTTGAGCACTTCTACTACCGCCGCGAGCCGGAGAAAGTCCAGCAGCTGGCGGATTATGTGATCCGCCATCACTGGCCAGAATTGATCGATGAAGCGGATAAATATGTTTTGTGGTTCCGTGACGTTGTCACGCGAACGGCGACGATGATCGCCAGCTGGCAGACGGTAGGCTTTGCCCACGGGGTGATGAATACCGATAACATGTCGATTCTTGGCCTGACCATGGACTATGGCCCTTACGGCTTCCTCGATGACTTCAAACCTGATTTTATCTGTAATCACTCTGATTATCAGGGGCGCTACAGCTTTGAGAATCAACCGGCTGTTGGCCTGTGGAACCTCCAGCGCCTGGCGCAGTCGCTGTCGCCGTTCATTGCGGTTGAGGCGCTGAATGCGGCGCTAGACGGCTATCAGCATGCTTTGCTGACGGTGTATGGCCGCCGTATGCGTGACAAACTGGGTCTGTTTAGCCAGCAGAAAGGCGACAACGACCTGCTGGATGGCCTGTTCGCCCTGATGATCCATGAGGGCAGCGATTATACCCGTACCTTCCGCATGCTCAGCGTCAGCGAACAGCACAGCGCCGCTTCGCCGCTGCGCGACGAATTTATCGACCGGGCAGGCTTTGATAGCTGGTTCGAGCGCTATCGTGCGCGTTTGCGTGACGAGCAGATTGATGACGCCCGGCGTCAGCAGCACATGCAGAGTATTAATCCGGCGCTGGTGTTACGAAACTGGTTAGCACAACGTGCTATTGAGCAGGCGGAACAGGGGGATATGGGGGAACTAGCGCGTCTGCATGAGGTATTAACCCAGCCGTTTAGCGACCGGCAGGACGATTATGTTAACCGTCCACCCGACTGGGGAAGGCATCTCGAGGTCAGTTGCTCAAGCTGATGCCGCGCTAAGTGCCTTCTCCGCCCGAGTAGCTGGAGAGGGCTTATTTGGTGAGGATCAGTTTTCCCGCATGGGTCTGGCGCAGCAAATAGTGCTGACCGCCGTGTTCAATCACCACCCGGCCTTCTGGCCCAAGCAGCGTGCGGCTGTTTACCTTACGATCCGTCGGCACGGGGTAAGGGGCATTGTCTTTTGTTTTTTCTGCTGTGGCAGTGTTATCCATTCGCGTCATAGCACCAAAATAAAAATAAAAGCAACAATGATAATCATTATCAGTAATGTTAATTTTCACGGCAAGCGTTATTTGTGAAAACCCTATATTTGGGGGGGCGTTAGCGAGGGAATTGCGCGCAACGAAGGGGGAAACAGCCCTGCCACAGAGTGGCAGGGACAGGGCGATACGTGAACTACAGGCGGGTAGCGGTCGCGGCGGCCAGTTCGGCCAGCAGACGCTCGCTATCTTCCCAGCTCAGGCAAGGATCGGTGATCGACTGCCCGCGCGTCAGCGGCTGTCCGGCAACCACCTTCTGGGTGCCTTCCAGCAGGAAGCTTTCGGCCATAATGCCGGCAATTGAGGTGGAGCCTGCGCGGATCTGCTGGCAGATATCGGCGCATACTTCCAGCTGACGACGGTGCTGCTTCTGGCAGTTGCCGTGGCTGAAATCCACCACCAGCTGTTCCGGCAAGTCAAACTCGCGCAGCGCCTCGCAGGCCGCGGCAAGATCTTCTGCGTGATAATTCGGCCGTTTGCCGCCGCGCATGATGATATGGCCATACGGGTTGCCGCTGGTCTGATAGATGGTCATCTGCCCCTGTTTATCTGGCGACAGGAACATATGGCTGGCGCGAGAGGCGCGAATGGCGTCAACGGCGATTCGGGTGTTGCCATCGGTGCCGTTTTTGAAGCCCACCGGGCAGGAGAGCGCCGAGGCCATTTCACGGTGGATCTGGCTTTCGGTGGTACGCGCGCCAATGGCGCCCCAGCTAATCAGATCGGCAATAAACTGCCCGGTCACCATATCGAGAAACTCGGTTGCGGTGGGCACGCCCAGCTCGTTCACCTGCAGCAGCAGCTGGCGTGCCAGTTCGATACCATGGTTCACCCGGTAGCTGCCATTCAGGTCAGGATCCGAAATTAACCCTTTCCAGCCCACTACGGTTCGCGGTTTTTCAAAGTAGGTGCGCATCACTATTTCCAGCTGTGGCTGGTAACGCTCACGCATCTCCTGCAGGCGGCGGGCATAGTCCATCGCCGCTTCAGTATCGTGAATGGAGCAGGGGCCGATGATCACCAGCAGACGGCGATCTTCACCATTAAGGATCTTTTCTATCCGACGGCGAGAGGCGGCTACGTGTGCCGCAACATCGGCAGACACCGGGTGGCGCTGCGCCAGTTCCGCGGGCGTCACCAGGCTTTCAATGCGCGCGGTACGCAATTCGTCTGTTTTATTCATTGGGGTCTCAAAAAATCTGTTTCTTCCGCGGCGAAAATGCCGGGAAGTGATGCGCATCACGATAAACCAATCTCTGCTTATTGCAAGAGCAGGTCATGATCCTGTATAGGCCACGAGTGATAGCATAAACAAATTTCCTCCAATGTACTAGCGCATTAGTACATTCTTCGATTCAGCCCCATGATGTCCATGATTTTAGTCGCAATTTCTTCGACCGAATAATTAGTACTATTCAGGCACGGAATTTTATTCTTGCGGTAGAGCGCTTCCACTTCGGTCACTTCCATCCGGCACTGGCGCATCGAAGCATAGCGGCTGTTTTCGCGACGTTCTTCGCGGATAGCCGCGAGGCGCTCCGGGTTAATGGTCAGTCCGAACAGCTTATGCTGTAACGGCTTAAGGGAGGCCGGCAGGATTAAATTATCCATATCGTCGGCGATAAACGGATAGTTTGCCGCCCGGATACCATACTGCATGGCCAGATAGAGGCTGGTTGGGGTTTTACCACAACGGGAAACCCCGAGCAGAATCACCTGGGCCTGATCGAGGTTACGTAACGAAATACCGTCATCGTGGGCGAGGGTGTAGTCGATGGCCGCGATACGAGCATCATATTTATTGAGATTTCCCGGCGTCAGGCCGTGAGTGCGATGGGCGATGGGGGTCGGGTCGAGACGCAGCTCTTGCTGTAGCGGGGCCACCAGCGCCTGCACGATATCCTGACAAAATCCCTCACTTTGCACGATGATATCGCGAATTTCCGGGATCACGATGGAGTAGAATACCAGCGGACGGATGCCGCTCTGCTGGTAGATGGTATCAATCTGCTCCTTGACGGCCCGCGCGCGACTGACGTTTTCGACAAACGGCAGGGTAAAGCTGCTGATGGCAACAGGAAATTGCGACATTACCGCATGCCCCAGCACTTCTGCCGTGATGGCAGTACCGTCAGAAATATAAAATACGTGGCGATCTACAGCACTTTCCATTTTTGACCATCCGGTATAAGAAGATTAATTACCTGAAAGCAGATATTAAATTTAAGCATATCCCCCCTCGGCTTGTCTCACTTTAAAAATGAAACGGTATTTTTATTTTTAATGAAAAGGATGGTTCAGTTTTCTGTTTTTTCTGCATCCTGTATCAAATTGCAGCAGATTTCAGCAGAATCATTGGCTTAGGTATATTGCTGGAACTGTCCTAAAACAGGAAAAATAATTTGCTTGAACGATTCACCGTTTTTTTCAGCCGCATAAATATGTCAGGATAAATCCCGTAGTTGATCGTGAGTTTTTTATCACTGGTATTAAATCACAAAAGGATTGTCTCGATGTCCAACAATGGCTCGTCACCGCTGGTGCTTTGGTATAACCAACTCGGCATGAATGATGTAGACAGAGTTGGGGGCAAAAATGCCTCCCTTGGTGAAATGATTACGAATCTGTCCGGTATGGGTGTTTCCGTACCGAACGGCTTTGCCACCACCGCTGATGCTTTTAATCAATTCCTGGACCAAAGCGGTGTTAACCAGCGCATCTATGAGTTGCTGGATGAAACCGACATTGACGACGTTTCCGCATTAGCGAAAGCGGGCGCCCGGATCCGTCAGTGGATCATTGACACGCCATTCCAGAGCGAACTGGAAGACGCCATTCGCGATGCTTATCGACAGCTGTCCGCTGACAATGCCGAGGCCTCCTTTGCCGTGCGCTCGTCCGCCACCGCGGAAGATATGCCGGACGCCTCCTTCGCCGGGCAGCAAGAGACATTCCTCAACGTGCAGGGCTTTGATGCCGTGCTCGTCGCCGTGAAGCACGTATTTGCTTCACTGTTTAACGATCGCGCGATCTCCTATCGCGTGCATCAGGGTTATGACCATCGCGGCGTGGCGTTGTCCGCCGGGGTTCAAAGGATGGTACGCTCCGACCTCGCCTCGTCCGGCGTCATGTTCTCCATTGATACCGAGTCCGGTTTTGATCAGGTGGTGTTTATTACCTCCGCCTGGGGTCTCGGCGAAATGGTGGTGCAGGGGGCGGTGAACCCGGATGAGTTCTATGTTCACAAACCGACGCTGGCCGCTGGCCGCCCGGCGATCGTGCGCCGTACCATGGGGTCGAAAAAGATCCGCATGATCTACGCGCCGACCCAGGAGCATGGCAAGCAGGTGCGTATCGAAGACGTGCCGCAAGCACAGCGCGACATTTTCTCGTTAACCGATGCGGAAGTGCAGGCGCTGGCCGTCCAGGCGGTACAAATCGAGAAACACTACGGCCGTCCGATGGATATCGAATGGGCGAAAGACGGCCACACCGGTGAGTTGTTTATCGTGCAGGCGCGTCCGGAAACCGTCCGTTCTCGCGGTCAGGTGATGGAGCGCTATACCCTACATGCGCAAGGTCAGGTGGTGGCTGAAGGCCGCGCCATCGGCCATCGTATTGGGGCCGGTCCGGTTAAGGTGATTCACGATATCAGTGAAATGAATCGTATCGAGCCGGGCGACGTGCTGGTGACCGACATGACCGACCCGGACTGGGAACCGATCATGAAGAAAGCCTCGGCGATCGTGACCAACCGCGGTGGCCGTACCTGCCACGCGGCGATTATCGCCCGTGAGCTGGGGATCCCGGCGGTGGTGGGTTGCGGTGACGCGACGGATCGCATTCAGGAAAACCAGAACGTGACCGTCTCCTGCGCCGAAGGTGATACCGGCTACGTCTACGCCGAACTGCTCGACTTCAGCATTAAGAGCTCCAGCGTCGGTGAAATGCCGGACCTGCCGCTGAAGATCATGATGAACGTCGGTAACCCGGATCGCGCATTTGACTTCGCCTGTCTGCCAAACGAAGGCGTGGGTCTGGCGCGTCTGGAATTTATCATCAACCGGATGATTGGCGTTCACCCGCGCGCGCTGCTGGAGTTTGATGACCAGGAGCCGACGCTGCAGAACGAAATCCGCGAGCTGATGAAAGGCTATGACTCACCGAGAGAGTTCTACGTCGGTCGTCTGACCGAAGGGATCGCTACCCTCGGTGCGGCGTTCTATCCAAAGCGCGTGATCGTTCGTCTCTCTGACTTTAAATCTAACGAATACGCCAACCTGGTCGGCGGCGAGCGTTATGAGCCGGAAGAAGAGAACCCGATGCTTGGCTTCCGCGGCGCCGGTCGTTACGTCTCCGATAGCTTCCGCGATTGCTTCGCACTGGAGTGTGATGCGGTTAAGCGCGTGCGTAACGATATGGGACTGAGCAACGTCGAAATCATGGTGCCGTTCGTGCGTACCGTTGCCCAGGCGAAAGCGGTGGTTGAAGAGCTGGCGCGTCAGGGGCTTAAGCGCGGTGAGAACGGCCTGAAAATCATTATGATGTGCGAAATCCCATCGAATGCGTTACTGGCCGATCAGTTCCTTGAGTATTTTGACGGCTTCTCTATCGGTTCGAACGATATGACGCAGCTGGCGCTGGGTCTGGACCGCGATTCCGGCGTGGTTTCTGAGCTGTTTGATGAACGTAACGACGCGGTGAAAGCGCTGCTGTCGATGGCGATTCGCGCGGCGAAGAAACAGGGTAAATATGTCGGCATTTGCGGGCAGGGCCCGTCAGACCATGAAGATTTTGCCGCGTGGCTGATGGATGAAGGGATCGACAGTCTGTCCCTCAACCCGGACACCGTTGTGCAAACCTGGCTTGGCCTGGCTGAACTGAATAAATAAGTCCTGCGTTAAAACCACAAAATCCTCGTCAGTAATGACGGGGATTTTTTTATTTTCACTTCCTGGTTCATATCTGCATATTTGCAGTCAGTCACATAAACAGAAAAAAACAAAATATCGTAATCACGCAGTGAATTTCGACAATTGTTGCCTTGCCGGACATTCTCAATACTGATAGCGCGTCATCGGATTCTGATACTAACGACTTAGTGATAAACGCTATCTTGCGTGGAAGGATAATAATGACTATCTCCTCTGTATTGACGATAAAAAATAAAATTGGTTACGGCCTTGGCGATATGGCCAGCGCGCTGGTGTGGCAAACCGCCACGTTGTTTCTGGCCTATTTTTATACCGACGTTTTTGGTCTGCCAGCGGCGATTATGGGCACGATGTTTTTAGTCGTGCGGGTGGTGGATGCCGTGGTCGATCCCTGTATTGGCGCGCTGGTAGATCGTACCCAGACTCGTCACGGACGGTTCCGTCCCTGGCTGCTGTGGTTTGCGATTCCCTTTGGTGTCAGTTGCATCATCACCTTTTACGTTCCTGACGTCGGCGAAACCGGAAAAATCATCTACGCCTGCCTGACCTACACCATTCTGAGCTTTATCTATTCGGCAATTAACGTCCCGTATTGCGCGATGCCTGGCGCCCTGACTATGGATCCGCACGAACGGCATTCGTTGCAATCGTGGCGCTTTGCGTTGTCGTTTATCGGCGGCCTGATTGTTACCGTGATTGCGCTGCCGCTGGTGGCTCAACTGGGGGCCGGGAATGCGCAGAAAGGCTATTTTTATGCCATGAGCCTGATGGGACTGCTTGGCATCGTGCTTTTCTTTAGCTGCTTTTTCCTCACACGTGAGCGCTATACGCCACCGCGTGATACCTCCGGTTCATTATTAAAGGACCTCAAACTGTTGGCCGGCAATAGCCAGTGGCGAATCATCTTCGTCTTTAATATTTTATTATTAACGGCTGTTGTTACGCGCGGTTCGGCGACCATGTATTACGTCAAGTACGTGATGCAGCGCCCGGATATGGTGTTTACGTTTATTGTCTCCGGAATGATTGCGGCTCTGCTCGGGGCATTATTATCTGAACGGTTGTTGGGTAAATTCGACCGGGTACGTGCCTATCAATGGACAATTATTACCTTCGTCTGTTTTGCTACGGCTATTTTCTTTATCCCGGCGAATCAGGTCTGGCTGATATTTGGCGTTAACGTGGTCTTTAGCTTTATTCAAAACCTGACTACGCCACTGCAGTGGACGATGTTTTCGGACGTGGTGGATTACGAAGAGCACCGCAGCGGCCGTCGCCTCGACGGGCTGGTGTTCTCCACGGCATTGTTCGCCATTAAGTTTGGCCTTGCGCTGGGGGGCGCGGTGGTGGGGTGGGTCCTCGGTATTGTCGACTATATCCCTAATGCCACGACCCAGTCGGCGGCGGTGCTGAGCACCATTAATACCCTGTTCACCTTGATCCCTGCGATTCTGTTTATCGCGATGGCGCTGCTGCTGGTGTTCTACAAGCTCAACAGCGCCACGGCGGACAGCATTGCCCGCGAGCTTATCCTTCGCCGCGAAACCAACCTCACTGAAACCGCGAAACCGGCGCTGAATACCGCCTTACAGGAGTAATTGTATGACCGAAATCTATCAGGATGCCCATCGCCCGATTCAGGAACGTGTCGCAGATTTACTGTCGCGCATGACGCTGGACGAGAAAATTGCCCAGATGCACGCCTACTGGCTGGTGTTGTCGGAGGATGGCGAACACCGGGAACGCAGCGACATGAGCGATGAGTTTGCTGGCGTCAGCGTGCAGACTTCCCTGGCCGAACGCTTAACGCTCGGCGTCGGGCAGATAACCCGCCCGCTAGGGACCCACATCGTGACGGCACAAAGCGGCGTGCGCGCGGCCAACCGCCTGCAAAAAATGCTGGTCGAGGAGACCCGGCTTGGGATCCCGGCGCTGTTCCATGAAGAGTGCCTGGTGGGACTGCTGTGCAAAGAGGCGACGTTGTTCCCCTCGTCGCTTAACTATGGTTCGACCTGGGACCCGATGCTGGTGGCGCGGGCGGCGCGGGAAATCGGCGCTGAAGCGCGATCGACCGGCTGTAAGCAGGGGCTGGCGCCGGTGTTAGATGTGTCACGCGACGTGCGTTGGGGACGCACCGAAGAGACGTTCGGTGAAGACCCGTGGCTGGTTGGCGTCATGGCCTGTGCCTATGTCGAAGGATTGCAGGGGGAAAAGCGCGATGTGCTGGCAACCCTGAAGCACTACGTCGGCCACTCGTTCAGTGAAGGCGCCCGCAACCACGCACCGGTGCATCTGGGATTTTGCGAACTTAACGATACCTTCCTGCTGCCGTTTGAGATGGCGGTCAAACTGGCAAATGCCGGATCGGTGATGCCAGCCTACCATGATATTGATAATCAGCCCGGGCACAGCGACCACTTCCTGTTAACCACCATCCTGCGCGAACAGTGGGGGTTTGACGGCATTATCGTGGCCGACTATGGCGGCGTCAGTCTGCTGCATCAGCACCACGGTATTGCCCATGATGCGGCGGAGTCCGCCGCGCTGGCCTTCAACGCCGGTCTCGATGTCGAACTGCCGAAAGATGACTGCGCGCGCCATCTACAGCAGGCGCTGGAGCGGGGGCTGATCTCCCTGGAGAAAATCGACGAAATTGTCGGTCGAACCTTGACGGAGAAGTTCCGGCTTGGCCTGTTTGAGCAGCCTTATACCGATGTGGCCGGCATTACTTTGCAGTCACCTGCGGCACGCCAGGCGGCGCGTGACGTCGCGACACGTTCGCTGACGCTGCTGGAAAACCGCGGCATCCTCCCGCTGAAAGGGCAGCCGAGGGTCGCGGTGGTGGGACCCACCGCCGACGACCCGCTGGCGCTGCTTAGCGGCTACAGTTTTCCGGTACACCTGATTATTAGCGATATGGTTGATGAAGTATCTCAGGTGACCACGCCGCTGGCGGCCCTGCGCCACACCCTGGGTGAGGCGCGGGTCAAGTACGCCAAAGGCTGTCATATCATCGAACAGCGTATGGCGGGGGCACCGGTCTTCCCCGGCGACAGCGGCGGTAAACCGATGCAGACGTCGCCGGTGTCGTTCGATACCCGCCTGATCCCTGAGGCGGTCAGGGTGGCCCAGGAAAGCGATGTCATCGTTGCCTGCGTGGGCGATCTGGCCGGGCTGTTCCAGAGCGGAACCGTAGGCGAAGGGTCCGATACCGATAGTCTGAATTTGCCAGGGGTACAGCAGCAGCTGCTGGAGGCGCTGGTGGCCACCGGCAAGCCGGTGATTGTGGTGATGACCGGCGGGCGGCCTTATCACCTGCAAGGGCTTGAAGATCGCGTGGCGGCATTGCTGATGGCCTGGGCGCCGGGACAGGAGGGCGGATGGGCCATCGCCGACGTGCTTACCGGACGCGAGGAGCCGCAGGGACGACTGGTGGTCAGCGTGCCGAAAAGCGCCGGTGCAATGCCCTATTACTACAACCACAAGCTCAAAAGCGGCGGAACACCGTTTGCCTTCCACTTTGGCTCACGTTATCCGTTTGGCTACGGGCAAAGCTGGACCACCTTTAAGTACGGTCAGCCCAAATTACTGGCGGCTCAGGTAGCGTCGGACGGGGAAATCGCTCTTCAGGTCACGGTACGCAACAGCGGCGAACGTCGCGGGAGCGAAGTCGTCCAGCTTTACGTCCGCGATAAAGTGGCGTCGATGGTGCGTCCGCTGCAGGAGCTTAAAGCCTTCCAGCGGGTGACGATTGACGCCGGTGCCAGCGCCACGCTGACCTTCTCCGTGCCGGTAGACATGCTGAACTTCACCCGCCGTGATGGCAAACGCATCGTCGAGCCGGGTGAATTTGAGCTGCAGATCGGGGCGTCTTCGGCGGATATCCGCGGTACAGCCACCGTGACGGTAGGCGGTCAGGTGCGCGAACTACCGCAAAACTGGCAGATGATGAGCCGCTGCGAGGTAAGTTAATCGTTCAGGTATTTATTCGGGGGAGGCGGCCTGTGACCCTGAAGACCGGTCGCCATCACAAAAATCTGACGCAACAGGATAAAAAAAAGCCCATCGTGGGAGATGGGCAAAGACTACACACAGCAATTCGTTGTTTCACTCAGGGGATTTCCATGCTTATAAATCAATGTATTGATTCATAACCGTGCCCTAATAGTAGATATCGCTGATTAATGCGTCGATCGGATTCATCTCAATAGTTAAATTGATGTGAAGTATGATTGCGAGAATGAGGGAAGTTACGGCGATGAACGTGAAAGTTAAGGGTGTTTTTATTAGATTTTCTTATATTTAAGGCGGGTTTCCCCGCCTCATTTTTTACTTCTCGCAGCGGTTATTCACCGCATTGAGCTCTTCCAGTTCGGCGAGCACCTGATCCGGATCTTTTGGCGGTGGCGGAACCTCATGCAGCCAGGCGTCAAACAGGCGCCAGGAGACGGCGAGCAGCACCGGACCGATAAACAAACCAATCATCCCGAAGGCGATCAGGCCACCGATAACGCCGGAAAGAATCAGGATCATCGGCAGATCGGCGCCCATTCGAATCAGCATCGGGCGGATAACGTTATCCATGGTGCCCACGACGCAGCTCCACACCAGCAACACCGTGCCCCAGGTGGTATCTCCGGTCCAGTAGAGCCAGATAATTGACGGGATCAGCACAATCAATGGCCCCAGCTGCACCAGACAGGTGAAGATCATCACCACGGTCAGCAAGGCGGCGTAAGGCACGCCGGAGATGGCCAGACCAATCCCGCCGAGCACGGCCTGGACCAGCGCGGTGACCACGACGCCCAGTGCCACGGCACGAACCGCCTGACCAGCCAGCAGCACTGCCGCATCGCCGCGTTTAGCCGCCAGACGGGTCGCAAAATAGCGGAAACCGTAGGCAACCTTTTCACCCTGCCAGTACAGCAGGGCGCTGAACAGCAGCATCAGACCACAGTAAACCAGCAGCTTGCCAATATGCGCCGCCTGGCCGACAAACCAGGTGGTGGTGGTGCCGATATAGGGACGAATTTTAGCCATGATGGCCGCGCCGCCCATATCCAGCAGGCCGTGCCAGGCTGCGTAGAGTTTGTCACCGATCAGTGGAACACTATTGAGCCAGGCAAAATCTGGCAGCGTGACATTCCCGGTCGAGATCAGTTTTATCAGCGGCGCGCTGTTATCCACCAGGCTGTTGACCAGCAATGCAATGGGGATGACGAACAATAAAAAGAGCAATACGGTCATCACCAGCACCGCAAGGGCGCGTTTGCCGAATAACACACGCTGCAGGCGTAGCAGCACCGGCCAGGTGGCAATGACCACGGTACCGGCCCAGGCGAAAGACAGAATAAAAGGTTGCACCACCCATAAGCAGGAGATAATTATCAGGGACAAGAACAGTACCGACAGCAGAACTTGTGGTATATCCCGGGGCTGGCGATCGTTAATCATAGAGAAATTTTACCTTTCCAGTGGCGCCAAAATGCTGACGCTGCGTAAATCCATGTACTGATAATAATATCAATAATTTCACGGGCCTGATTTTGCACATAAATCTGGTGGGCGCATATGAAAAAAATGTGATAAAAAGTTGAGTGCACTACGCAATCGTTTAGTTACCTATACACAAAATCATCCAGGATGCATTAAGGCGGCGAATGGGTCCCTCGGTTTTACGTCAGTAAACCCCCCGGGAAATAATGGTGTCCCGAATCACTCGCGTAGGGCGTTGACCCGTAAGGTTCTGCGTCACGCCTGGATTCGCACGCCAATGCGCCAACGAGAGGCAATCTGAAGGATGACGTCTATACAACACAACATAGTCAGGCAGGGTCAAGCGTTATGATCCCACAAATTTCTCAAGCACCAGGTGTCGTTCAACTGGTATTGAATTTTTTGCAGGTACTGGAGCAACAAGGATTTACCGGCGATACCGCCACAAGTTATGCCGACAGGCTGACCATGGCAACAGATAACAGTGTCTATCAACTGTTGCCGGATGCCATATTATTTCCCCGCTCGACGGCAGATGTGGTTTTGCTGGCAAGGATCGCGGCGGAAGAACGTTTCAAATCACTGGTCTTTACCCCACGCGGCGGCGGCACGGGAACCAATGGTCAGGCGCTGAACGCCGGGATCATCGTCGATATGTCCCGCTATATGAACCGCATCCTCGAAATTAACCCTGAAGAAGGGTGGGTACGCGTTGAAGCCGGGGTGATTAAAGATCAGCTCAACCAATATCTGAAACCCTACGGCTACTTTTTTGCCCCGGAGCTGTCGACCAGCAACCGTGCGACGCTGGGCGGGATGATCAATACCGACGCCTCCGGTCAGGGGTCGCTGGTGTATGGCAAAACCTCAGACCATGTGCTGGGTGTTCGCTCGGTGCTGATGGGCGGCGACATTCTTGATACCCAGGCGGTCCCCGTGGCGCTGGCTGAAACGCTAAGCCAGGAGCAGTCGGCGATAGGGCGCATTTACCGCACGGTATACCAGCGCTGCAAAGCGCAGCGTCAGCTGATCATCGATAAATTCCCCAAACTTAACCGCTTCCTGACCGGCTACGACCTGCGCCACGTCTTTAATGACGACATGAGCGAGTTCGATCTGACGCGTATTCTTACCGGTTCGGAAGGGACGTTGGCCTTTATCACCGAAGCACGCCTTGATATTACCCGCCTGCCGAAAGTACGCCGTCTGGTGAATATCAAATATGACTCCTTTGACTCGGCGTTACGCAACGCGCCGTTTATGGTCGAGGCCAAAGCGCTGTCGGTGGAAACTGTCGACTCGAAAGTGCTTAACCTGGCGCGGGAAGATATCGTCTGGCATTCGGTCAGTGAACTGATCACCGATGTCCCGGATAAAGAGATGCTGGGGCTGAATATTGTCGAATTTGCCGGCGATGATGCGGAGCTTATCGACAATCAGTTGACCACGCTGTGCCAGCGTCTGGATGAACTGATCGCCGCCAGCGAAGCCGGTGTCATCGGCTGGCAGGTGTGTAACGAACTGGACGGCGTTGAGCGAATCTACGCGATGCGTAAAAAAGCGGTTGGTCTGCTGGGGAATGCCAAAGGTGCCGCCAAGCCGATTCCGTTCGCCGAAGATACCTGCGTACCGCCGGAACATCTTGCCGACTATATCGTTGAGTTTCGTGCCCTGCTGGATGGCCACGGCCTGAGCTACGGCATGTTTGGTCACGTGGACGCCGGGGTGCTGCACGTCCGTCCGGCGTTGGATATGTGCGATCCGCAGCAAGAAGTGCTGATGAAGCAGATCTCTGATGAGGTGGTGGCCCTGACGGCAAAATACGGCGGCCTGCTGTGGGGTGAACACGGCAAAGGGTTCCGGGCGGAATACAGTCCGGCGTTCTTTGGTGAGGCTCTGTACGGTGAGTTGCGCAAAATTAAAGCGGCGTTCGATCCGCATAACCGCCTCAATCCAGGTAAAATCTGTTCGCCGGAAGGCGTGGACGCGCCGATGATGAAGGTGGACGCGGTGAAGCGCGGCACCTGGGATCGCCAGATCCCGATCGCGGTGCGCACCTCCTGGCGCGGGGCGATGGAGTGTAACGGCAACGGATTGTGCTTTAACTTTGACGTGAAAAGCCCAATGTGCCCGTCAATGAAAGTCAGCAATCACCGGATCCATTCGCCGAAGGGGCGGGCGACGCTGGTGCGCGAATGGCTGCGCCTGCTGGCCGACCGTGGCGTTGACCCCAATCAGCTGGAGAAGGGGCTGCCGGAAAAACGCGCTAGCCTACGCACCCTGGTAGAGCGTACCCGCAATAGCTGGCATGCGCGCAAGGGGGAGTATGATTTCTCCCACGAAGTGAAAGAGGCGATGTCCGGCTGCCTGGCCTGTAAAGCCTGTTCGACCCAGTGCCCGATTAAAATTGACGTGCCGGAATTCCGTTCACGCTTCCTGCAACTCTATCACAGCCGCTATCTGCGGCCGGTGCGCGACCATCTGGTGGCGACGGTCGAGTCCTATGCGCCGCTGATGGCTCATGCACCCAGGACCTTTAACTTCTTTATTAATCAGCCGTGGGTGCGCAAGCTTTCCGAGAAGCATATCGGCATGGTCGATCTGCCGTTGCTCTCGACGCCGTCGCTGAAGCAACAAATGGTAGGTCATCGCTCGGCGAATATGACTCTCGAGCTGCTGGAAAGCCTCAGTGCGGAGCAAAAAGCCAGGATGGTGCTGGTGGTGCAGGATCCGTTCACCAGCTACTACGATGCGCAGGTGGTGGCTGATTTTGTCCGGCTGGTCGAAAAAGTCGGCTACCAGCCGGTGCTGCTGCCGTTTTCACCGAACGGTAAGGCTCAGCACATCAAAGGCTTCCTGTCGCGCTTCGCCCGTACGGCACAAAAGACCGCAGACTTCCTCAACCGCGTGGCGCAGCTGGGCATGCCGATGGTGGGGGTCGACCCGGCGCTGGTGCTGTGCTACCGCGATGAGTACAACCAGGTACTCGGCGACAAACGCGGCGATTTCCACGTGATGCTGGTGCACGAGTGGCTGCCTAAAGCGCTGCCGGAGAGCCGCGAGCAGGATCGCGGCGGCGAAGCGTGGTATCTGTTTGGTCACTGTACCGAAGTGACGGCGCTACCCGCCGCGCCGAAGCAGTGGGCCGAGATTTTTGCGCGCTTCGGCGCGAAGCTGGAAAACGTCAGCGTAGGCTGTTGTGGTATGGCCGGAACCTATGGTCATGAGGTGAAAAACCATGCCAACTCGCTGGATATCTACGCGCTTTCCTGGCAACAGGCGATCCAGCGTTTACCGCGCAACCGTTGCCTGGTGACCGGATACTCCTGTCGTAGCCAGGTGAAGCGTATTGAAGGCAGCGGGGTTCGTCATCCGCTGCAGGCGCTGCTGGAGATTATTGGATGATTTGGAAACGTCAGACAACCCTGGAACAGCTCAACGGTATGGGCGAAGGCAATATGGTCGGGCTGCTGGATATTCAGTTTGATGTCTTTACCGATGAGACTATCGAAGCCACCATGCCGGTGGATCAGCGTACGCATCAGCCGTTTGGCCTGCTGCACGGCGGTGCCTCTGTGGTGCTGGCTGAAACGCTCGGCTCGGTTGCCGGCTATTTGTGCAGTGAGGGTGAGCAAAAAGTAGTGGGACTGGAGGTCAATGCCAACCACATTCGTTCGGTGCGCGGCGGCCGGGTGCGCGGCGTATGCCGGGCGCTCCATGTCGGCTCGCGTCATCAGGTGTGGCAGATTGACATCTCTGATGAACAGGGGCGTTTGTGCTGCTCTTCGCGCCTCACCACCGCAGTTGTCTGAGGTCATCGGCGAAGAGAGTTTATCTCTTCGCCCCACGGCGTTTCGCGCCGTTCATTAGCCAATAAGGGGGCGCGGTTTCCCCCTTATCTCCTTGCTTCAGTCACGCATTAGGATGCGGTCTCATCTTTGATAGTCTCGCTCGGCCCATTCTTTTGCACCGAGGCAATTCCCTTTTTCGCCGCATCCTTCGAGGAATACATTTCACTGGTGGCAATGGTTTCGTGGTTATCGGCTTTTAGCAGGAAATACCACGGCTGGGACACGCTTTTCTCAGACTTTTTAATAACGTAATACCCCATCTTTAACTCCTTTGCGGATTAACAATGACCCCTTGATATGTAGACTATGATTGTTTATGCAGCAAGGTAGAACATCAAAAAATATAATTCATGAATCATTCACGTTATTTATGCTACTATTTAAGAACGATATACTTGTGAGTAACATAGAGGACGGAGTTAACTATGGGTATCATTTCCTGGATCATTTTTGGTCTTATTGCCGGTATTTTGGCTAAGTGGATTATGCCAGGCAAAGACGGCGGCGGCTTTATCGTCACTATCGTTCTGGGGGTTATCGGTGCGGTTGTAGGTGGTTGGATTAGCACGTTTTTTGGCTTCGGCAAGGTCGATGGGTTTAATTTCGGTAGCTTTGTCGTCGCGGTAATTGGTGCATTAGTTGTACTGTTTATCTACAGAAAGATTAAAAGTTAATATCCCGTCGTCATTCATGCGTCCTCGGTGCAGGTTGCCACGAGGATAAAGATTTGTAGCACGAAGTCAGACGTAAAATAAAAAGCTGCCCTCAACACCGGCAGCTTTTTTTGTCTTCAAAGTGGAATCAGATAAACGAATTCAGCCGCGTTCAGGCATATCCGGGACGGGAACCACTTCCACACGCACTTCATAATGTTTTGCTTTATCCGTCGGGATAAGCGGAGTGAGTTTGTTAATGGTCTCAACCGGGTTATCGGTGGCGACGGTGGCGGAGAATATCACCGGTTTTCTCGGCGGGAATGGCGGCATGGGCATCGCGCCGCGGCCCTGAGGCATATCCATCATTGGCTGACCGGCATAATGGTCGGCAGGGGCAGGACTCTCGGTTTTATCTGCCGCAAACGCGCTGGCGGCGACAACAGATACAGTGGCTAACAGAGCAATAATCGTTCTTTTCATCTTCGTTACCTCTTTATATCCGTCATACTTCAAGTTGCTGCCTACAAGCAACTCGAATTATTTAGGGTATAGATTTTGAATGTGAGCGAAATCTTAGAGATAACCAGGTTAGTGAACAATCCCACGGGGGACGAATCCTCCAAAACTCCTCATTTCATCACGAATGTGAAGCCCGGGCGGTCTATAGCGGAAAGGGGACTGATTTAGTTCAACAGTACGCTCATCACCAGCAGCACTACCATGCACATCGACATAATACTGATATCTATCATTCTGTACTACGTAACTCCGGGTGAGCAGTGACTCCGACGACGGGCCGAAAACTGTTGGAAATATGAGCGGGAATTGTACATCACTTTGCCACCAGACTAATACGCTTTAATCCAGGGTTTTGTCCGAATTTATCAGAATCGCGGCTTCATTTTTCCAGATAACCGACAATCTTGCCGATCGATATTTATTGATTGTTGTGGTTGGTCACGGGGGAAATAACCACTGAAAAGCGTTATTCGCGATTAATCCATTGATTTTGTTAGGCCTGTTGTTCACAGAAGGGGCCATTTTCTATTTCAAAAATAGGCATTTCCGATGCATCTTTTATCTTGCGCCAAATCGCCCGGTGATTGCTGAATTAATTCGTTATTTATCAATATTTTATATTTGTAAATTGACCGCTGTTAACCTGCGAGGCAGGGTCTATGCTTATAAAAAGCGCTAAAAAAGCATCAGAGCAGCGAATATCCCTTCTCCGGCTGGGTTGAAGTGATAATCGTTATCATTAACATAGCCGTATGCCCTGATGGCGCCAACCAATGAGGTAGAGCGATGGAATTAGATACTGGAACCTTCAATCCCGATGAGTTTAGCTGGCGTGGTCTGATGATGACCCCGACCGCCGCCGCGCATATTCGTGATTTGGTGACGAAGCAGCCCGACAAGCAAGGCCTGCGTCTGGGGATTAAAACCAGCGGCTGTGCCGGATTTGCCTATGTACTTGAACTGATTGCCGAACCGGCGAAAGACGATCTGCTGTTTGAACGTGACGGTGCGAAGCTGTGGGCGCCGCTGCAGGCCATGCCGTTTATCGATGGCACGGAGCTGGATTACGTCCGGGAAGGATTAAATGAAATCTTTAAGTTTCATAACCCAAAAGCGCAGCATGAATGTGGTTGCGGTGAAAGCTTTGGGGTTCAGGCGGAGTAATTATGTCTCGTAATACTGAAGCAACTGACGATGTCAAAACCTGGTCCGACGGCTCACTGAATTATAAAGAAGGTTTTTTTACCCAACTAAAAACCGATGAGCTGGCGAAAGGCATTAATGAAGAGGTGGTGCGCGCCATCTCTGCCCGTCGTAATGAGCCCGAATGGATGCTCGAGTTCCGCCTGCGTGCGTTTAACGCCTGGCTGGAGATGGAAGAGCCGCACTGGCTGAAAGCGCAATATGAGCACCTTAATTATCAGGATTACAGCTATTACTCCGCGCCCTCCTGTGGAAACTGCGATGACACCTGCGCATCAGAACCTGGTGCGGTACAGCAAACGGGTCCGGCGGCCTACCTGACGCAAGAGGTGGAAGAGGCCTTTAACCTGCTGGGTGTGCCGGTCCGTGAAGGGCGTGAAGTGGCGGTTGACGCGATTTTTGACTCGGTGTCGGTGGCCACCACCTATCGGGAAAAACTGGCGGAGCAGGGGATCATCTTCTGCTCGTTCGGAGAGGCGATTCACGACCACCCGGACCTGGTGAAAAAGTATCTCGGTACCGTAGTACCCGGTAACGATAACTTCTTTGCCGCGCTGAATGCGGCGGTGGCCTCTGATGGCACCTTTATCTATGTGCCAAAAGGCGTACGTTGCCCGATGGAGCTGTCCACCTACTTCCGCATCAACGCCGAAAAAACCGGCCAGTTTGAACGGACGATCCTGGTGGCCGATGAGGGGAGCTACGTCAGCTATATCGAAGGTTGCTCGGCGCCGGTGCGCGACAGCTATCAGCTGCACGCGGCGGTGGTCGAAGTGATCATTCACAAAGACGCCGAAGTGAAATACTCCACGGTGCAGAACTGGTTCCCCGGAGATAACAACACCGGCGGGATCCTCAACTTTGTCACCAAGCGTGCGCTGTGCGAAGGCGAGAACAGCAAAATGTCGTGGACGCAGTCCGAGACCGGTTCCGCCATCACCTGGAAGTACCCGAGCTGCATTCTGCGCGGCGATAACTCGATCGGCGAATTCTTCTCCGTCGCCCTCACCAGTGGTCACCAGCAGGCGGACACCGGCACCAAAATGATTCATATCGGCAAAAACACCCGCTCGACGATCATCTCGAAAGGGATCTCTGCCGGGAAGAGCCAGAACAGCTACCGGGGGCTGGTTAAAATCATGCCCACCGCCACCAATGCGCGCAACTTCACCCAGTGTGACTCGATGCTGATTGGACCGGACTGCGGGGCGCATACCTTCCCGTATGTTGAATGCCGCAACAACAGTGCCCAGCTTGAGCATGAAGCAACGACCTCGCGGATCGGTGAAGACCAGTTGTTCTACTGCCTGCAGCGCGGCATTAGCGAAGACGACGCCATCTCGATGATCGTCAACGGCTTCTGTAAAGACGTCTTCTCAGAACTGCCGCTGGAATTTGCCGTCGAGGCGCAAAAACTGCTGGCTATCAGTCTGGAACACAGCGTCGGCTAAGCGCCAGGCGACACGAATTAAGGGAAACAAGATGTTAAGTATTAAAAACCTGCAGGTTGCCGTTGAAGATAAATCGATCCTGCGTGGCCTGGATCTGGACATCCGTCCAGGCGAAGTACATGCCATTATGGGGCCGAACGGCTCCGGAAAAAGTACGTTATCCGCGACGCTTGCCGGACGGGAAGACTATGAAGTCACCGGCGGCAGCGTGGAGTTTAAAGGCAAAGATCTGCTGAGCCTCGCGCCGGAAGAACGCGCGGGTGAGGGGATCTTTATGGCCTTCCAGTACCCGGTCGAAATCCCCGGCGTCAGCAACCAGTTCTTCCTGCAAACCGCGCTCAACGCGGTACGCGAATATCGTGGTCAGGAGGCGCTGGACCGTTTCGACTTCCAGGACCTGATGGAAGAGAAAATTCAGTTGCTGAAGATGCCGGAAGATTTACTGACCCGCTCGGTCAACGTTGGTTTCTCCGGCGGCGAGAAAAAGCGTAATGACATCCTGCAAATGGCGGTGCTGGAGCCGGAGCTGTGCATCCTGGATGAGTCCGACTCCGGTCTGGATATCGATGCCCTGAAAATTGTTTCTGAAGGCGTCAACGCGCTTCGCGACGGCAAGCGCGCGTTTATTATCGTGACGCACTACCAGCGTATTCTCGACTACATCAAGCCCGACTTTGTTCACGTGCTCTATCAAGGGCGGATCGTTAAATCCGGTGATTTTACGCTGGTCAAACAGCTGGAGGAGCAGGGCTATGGCTGGCTTACCGAACAGCAGTAACACATTGCAGCAGTGGCACCATCTGTTTGAGGCGCAGGGCGCGCAGCGCACCCCAGAGGCCCGCCAGCATCTCCAGCAGGTGCTGCGTCTTGGCCTGCCGACGCGCAAACATGAAGAGTGGAAATATACGCCGCTGGAGGCGCTGTGCAACGATACCTTCGTGGCCCTGCAGCCCGGCGACTTCAGCGCGGCGCAGCGGGACGAACGCGCGCTGGGGCTGGATGCCTGGCGTCTGGTGTTTATCGACGGACAGTTTAGCGAAGCGCTGAGTGACGATCTGGCCGACAGTGGTTATGAGGTCAGCGTCGATAACCAGCGCCAGGGGATACCCGAGGCGCTACAGCCGGAAGTTTTTCTGCACCTCACTGAAAGCCTGGCGCAGACGGTGACCCGTATCCGTGTCAAACGCCATCAGCGCCCGGCAAAGCCGCTGCTGTTGATGCACGTGACGCGTGGGCTGGCGGGGAGCGAGATGAACAGTGCGCATTACCGCCACCATCTGGAGCTGGAGAGCGGTGCTGAAGCAACCGTCGTGGAGCACTACCTGAGCCTCGATGAACAGCGCCATTTTACCGGCGCGCGCCTGACCATGTCGGTGGCGGATAACGCCCATCTGCAGCATCTCAAGCTGGCGTTTGAAAATGCCCAGAGCTACCATTTTTCACACAATGACCTCACGCTTGGCCGTGACGCCTCGGCCTTCAGCAGCAGTTTCCTGCTTGGCGGCGCGGTGTTGCGTCATCATACCAGCACCCGGCTGCAGGGTGAGAACAGCGACCTGCGGATCAACTCGCTGGCGATGCCGGTGAACAATGAAGTGTGCGACAGCCGCACCTGGCTGGACCATCAGGTGGGCTACTGCAATAGCCGCCAGCTGCATAAAACCATCGTCAACGATAAGGGGCGGGCGGTCTTTAACGGCCTGATCAATGTCGCGAAGCATGCAATTAAAACCGATGGCCAGATGACCAATAACAATTTGCTGCTGGGGCGCCTGTCCGAAGTGGATACCAAGCCGCAGCTGGAAATCTATGCCGACGACGTCAAGTGCAGCCACGGCGCCACCATCGGGCGCATCGACGACGAACAGCTGTTCTACCTGCGCTCGCGCGGTATCTCCGGGCAGGCAGCACAGCATATGATCCTCTACGCTTTCGCCGCCGAACTGACGGAAGCGGTCGCCGACGACACGCTCAGGGCTGCCATTCTGGCGCGAATTGGCCAACGTTTACCGGGAGAATCAGCATGACATTTTCTGCCGAACGGATACGCGCGGATTTTCCGGTGCTCAGCCGGGAGGTTAACGGTCAGCCGCTGGCCTATCTCGACAGCGCCGCCAGCGCGCAAAAACCAGAGGCGGTGATTCGCGCCGAGGCGGAGTTTTATCGCCATGGCTACGCCGCCGTTCATCGCGGTATCCACACGCTCAGCGCAGAAGCCACGGCGCGGATGGAGCAGGTGCGCCAGCAGGCGGCCACGTTCCTGAACGCCCGCTCTGCAGAAGAGCTGGTGTTTGTACGTGGGACCACCGAAGGGATCAATCTGGTGGCCAACAGTTGGGGGAATGCCAACGTTGGTGCCGGGGACAACATTATCATCAGCGCCATGGAGCACCACGCCAATATCGTGCCGTGGCAGATGCTGTGCGCCCGGGTCGGGGCGCAGTTGCGGGTCATTCCGCTCAATCCGGACGGCACCCTGCAGCTGGACGCGATCCCCGGGCTGTTCGATGCGCGCACCCGGCTGCTGGCGATTACTCAGGTCTCCAACGTGCTGGGAACGGAAAACCCGCTGGCGGCCCTGATCCCACTGGCCCATCAGCACGGGGCTAAAGTCCTGGTCGATGGCGCCCAGGCGGTGATGCATCATGCGGTCGATGTTCAGGCGCTGGACTGCGACTTTTATGTCTTCTCCGGGCACAAACTGTATGGCCCGACCGGGATTGGCGTTCTGTATGTGAAAGAGGCGCTGCTGCAGGCAATGCCACCGTGGGAAGGCGGCGGGGCGATGATCGCCACCGTCAGCCTGACCGAAGGCACCACCTGGGCGAAAGCGCCATGGCGTTTTGAAGCGGGAACGCCCAATACCGGCGGGATTATCGGCCTCGGAGCAGCCTTCGAGTACATTAACGCGCTGGGCCTGACCCAGATTGGTGAGTATGAGCAGACGCTGATGCACTATGCGTTGCAGGCGCTGAAGAACGTGCCCGATCTGACCATTTATGGGCCTGACCATCGCCTGGGGGTGATTGCCTTTAACCTCGGCACGCATCACGCCTACGATGTGGGGAGCTTCCTTGATAACTATGGGATTGCGATCCGCACCGGTCACCACTGCGCAATGCCGCTGATGGCGTTCTATCAGGTGCCGGCAATGTGTCGGGCATCGCTGGCGATGTACAACACGACGGAAGAGGTGGATCGGCTGGTCGCAGGGCTGCAGCGCATCCACACGCTATTAGGCTAAAGGAAGCAATCATGGCGGCGTTACCGGATAAAGACAAACTGTTGCGCAACTTTAGTCGTTGCGCCAACTGGGAAGAGAAGTACCTTTATATTATCGAGCTCGGCCAGCGCCTGGTACCGTTACCGGCCGAAGAACATACCGCGCAAAACATCATTCAGGGCTGCCAGAGCCAGGTGTGGATTGTGGTGGAGCAGCGCGAAGGCGGCGTGCTTTCGCTGCGCGGAGATAGCGACGCCGCGATTGTCAAAGGGCTGATCGCCGTGGTGTTCATTCTGTATGATCAGATGACCGCTAAAGACATCACTGACTTCGACGTGCGCCCGTGGTTTGAAAAAATGGCGCTCACGCAACACCTCACGCCCTCGCGTTCGCAGGGGCTGGAAGCAATGATCCGCGCAATTCGCGCGCAGGCTCTCACTTTTAGCTAAACTATTGTTGAAGCTTTCATTCTGTTAAGCGAGACGGGGTATCCGTCTCGCGGGTGGTTCAACTTTCTGACGGCCTGTCAGTGACTAAGAGGGAAACTCAGTATGAAACGCGCGTCTCTGCTCACTCTTATGCTTTTAGGTGCTCTAGGCGCGTCTCAGGCCGCCAGAGCGGTTGAATACACGTTACCGGCCAACGGCAGTCGTCTGGTGGGACAGAATCAGACCTACACGGTGCAGGAGGGCGATAACAGCCTGCAGACTATTGCCCGACGGTTTGATACTGCGGCGATGATCCTGCTGGAAGCCAACAACACCGTTGCCCCCGTCCCGCAGCCCGGGACGCAGATGCTGATTCCGCTGCAGCTGCTGCTGCCCGATGTGCCGCGTGAAGGGATTGTGGTGAACCTGGCAGAGCTGCGGCTCTATTATTTCCCGCCGGACGGCAACACGGTGCAGGTCTACCCGTTAGGTATTGGGCAGCTTGGGCTTGAAACGCCGGAGATGACGACCCGCATTGGGCAAAAAATTCCTAATCCGACCTGGACGCCGACCGCCGGTATTCGCCAGCGCTCGCTGGAAAAGGGCATCACTTTGCCGGCGGTGGTGCCGGCCGGGCCGAACAATCCATTAGGCCGCTTTGCCCTGCGCCTGGCGTACGGTAACGGCGAATACCTGATTCACGGTACCAATGCGCAGAACAGCGTCGGGCTGCGCGTCAGCTCCGGCTGCATGCGGATGTTTACCGATGATATCAAAGCGCTGTTTGCCCAGGTGCGCGTGGGCACGCCGGTGCGGGTTATCAACCAGCCGGTGAAGTTTTCCATCGAATCGAACGGCACGCGCTATCTGGAGGTACATCGCCCGATGACCCAGAGTGAAACGCAGAACCCGCAGACCATTGCCTACGTGCTGCCGGAAGGCTACGCGCAGTTCGCCAGTGACAAGGGAACAGATAAGGCGATGGCGGATAAAGCGATGCATCGTCGGATGGGAGTACCAGTGGTGGTTTCAGCCGGTGCGACGCCTGAGGTCAGTGGGGAAAATCCGGTGCAGTCAGTCCTGAACGGTACGCCGGCGACGGCGTCAGAAACGCGGGTAACGCAATAGCGTATGGATAAACAGGGAAGGGAACGGCGAATCACAGACAAAAAAAATGGCGCACAATGTGCGCCATTTTTATAACACAGCTACAAATACTATTACTTACGGTATTTGGTAGCAGCGTTGTCCAGGCGCTGGTTAGCGCGTGCTGCGTCGTCTTTAGCAGCCTGAACGTCGGAACGCATTGCGTTCACGTCGTTGCTCAGCTGGTCAACTTTAGCGTTCAGAGTCTGAACGTCAGAAGACAGCTGATCGATTTTAGCATTGCTGGAGCAACCAGCCAGCAGAGTAGAACCCAGGATTACCGCGCCCAGTACCAGTTTAGTACGATTCATTATTAATACCCTCTAGATTGAGTTAATCTCCATGTAGCGTTACAAGTATTACACAAACTTTTTTGGGATGAGAATATTTTTTTACGGTAATACGCTTATTTTTGATCGTTCGCTCAAAGAACCATCGAATTTGACGGGCGAGTTAAAAATTCTTTGTGAAAACAGCACGCTTCCATCGGATTCATCTTAGATAATCTCTTATTAAATAGTAAATTCCGATTTGCATTTTTATTAAGAGGAGCTAAGGATTGAATAAAAAAAACGCCTCCGAAGAGGCGTTTTATAAAAATAATTAACTTGTAAAAGATTACAGCACGTGTACGGATGCTGTATTGGTGGTTCCGCTCGGTACCAGTGCACCAGATACCATCACAACCACGTCGCCTTTACGCGCCAGGCCGCTCTGTACCGCCAGCTCTTTGCCGAGACGGTAGAAGTCATCGGTGGAATCCAGCTGTGCAACCAGCTGCGGTACAACGCCTTTGGTCAGCACCAGCTGACGGGCAGTGGTTTCGTTAGTGGTCAGCGCCAGGATGGTTGCATCCGGGAAGTATTTACGTACGGCACGTGCAGATTTACCGCCTTTGGTGGCGACCACAATCAGCGGTGCTTCCAGTTTTTCAGCCGTTTCGACAGCGCCACGGCAAACTGCTTCAGTGATACGCAGTTTACGGTTGTCGTTGTTGAACTCCAGACGGCTGGTCATCACACGGTCGGTACGTTCACAGATGGTCGCCATGATGGTGACCGCTTCCAGCGGGTATTTACCCTTGGCGGATTCGCCAGACAGCATTACCGCATCGGTACCGTCGAGGATGGCGTTCGCGACGTCGCCGGCTTCAGCACGGGTCGGGCGCGGGTTTTTAATCATGGAATCCAGCATCTGAGTCGCGGTGATAACCACTTTACGTGCACGGATACATTTTTCGATGATCATTTTCTGGGCGAAGATAACTTCTTCAACCGGGATCTCAACGCCCATGTCGCCACGAGCAACCATGATGCCGTCAGAGGCTTCGAGGATTTCGTCGAAGTTGTTCAGGCCTTCCTGGTTTTCAATCTTGGAGATAATCTGAATGTTCTCACCGCCGTGGGCTTTCAGGTGCTCACGAATTTCCACTACGTCAGAACGCTTACGGATAAAGGAAGCGGCAACGAAATCGACGCCTTGTTCGCAACCGAAGATCAGATCCTGTTTATCTTTTTCTGCCAGTGCCGGCAGAGCAATAGAAACGCCCGGCAGGTTAACGCCTTTGTTTTCGCCCAGGTCACCGTTGTTCAGCACTTTACAGATAACGTTGTTACCTTCGATGGCGGTCACTTCCATACCGATCAGACCATCGTCTACCAGTACGGTGTTGCCGACGGACAGGTCAGTGGTGAAACCTTCATAGGTCACTGCCACGATGTCGCTGTTGCCGACCACGGATTTGTCGGTGGTAAAGGTGAAGGTCTGACCCGCTTTCAGGGAGACGTCATTGCCGCCTTCCAGCTTGATGGTACGAATTTCCGGGCCTTTGGTATCCAGCAGGATAGCGGCTGTCTTACCGGTTTTGCTCACCACGTTACGCAGGTTCTGGATGCGTTGACCGTGTTCAGCATAGTCACCGTGAGAGAAGTTCAGACGCATGACGTTCATGCCCGCGTCCAGCATTTTGGACAGCATCTCTTCGGATTCGGTTTTCGGACCGATGGTGCAAACAATTTTGGTCTTTTTCATGAAAGTTTTAGTCTTTAAGTTGTGAAGGATATGGAAAACTCGCTCCGTTGGCATGCCGCCGTGGAGTCAAACCTGTATTGCGAAAGTTGCTATGCCACGCTCTAAGAATAGGTGACAACAAAAGAGCGTGCAGAAGAAAGTGTGCTGGCGGTTCAGCCCATAAAAAGGAGCAGTATTTTATGCGTTTAGTTGTGCAGTCCAATGCGCTGAAACCATTCAAGAAAGAATCGGTGGGCATTATACGACGCTGAAACAAAAAAAGAAAATGAAAACAGCGTTTCATTATATGCCATAAAAATGTAACAAAACTCATACCAATAGCAATCGTATTCGCAACACAAATTTCCACCAACCGCACAGTTAACTGGCGGCTATCAGGGGTTGCCTGTCACGGTTCAGCCATGGAAATACTTCGTTGGCGAGAAAAAAGGAGGGGAGTTTGATTTATCCCAAAATCCTATCAATAATGATTTGATTGATAATGATAATTTATGAGCAAAAAAGAATGGGAAATAAAGCCAAAGACGACGAGTTGTATCAGGAAATGTGCCGGGTTGTCGGGAAAGTGGTGCTTGAAATGCGCGATTTGGGCCAGGAGCCGAAACACATTGTCATCGCCGGGGTGGTTCGCACCGCGCTGGCCAACCCGAAAATTGCGCGCAGCGAACTGACCAGAGCCGCCATGGAGAAAGTGGTTCATGCGTTGTCCGGCCATGAGTAGTCAGCCGGCATCACGCTGAAAGGCACTCAGGAAATCACAAAGCGAACCACCGCTTTGACTGCGATATCGCAGTGGTGCGCGACCATTGCTTCATCGTCGATGGCCGGCAACGGATCGTCGAGATACAGGCTATTGAAGGTGTAAAAGTTCGAGACCTGATAAAAGCTAAAGCTGCTGATAAGCCGGTGGACATCCCGCGCCTGCAATCCCTCCTGAAAAACACCCTGCTGCTGCCCACGCTGGAGAATATCCTCCAGAATCGACAGGGCGGTACGGTTCAGCGGCTTTAACTGCCCTGACGACTTCAGCCACTTCCCGCGCTGCATGTTCTCCATACAGATAACCCGCATATAGTCCGCATGGGTGGCGTGATAGCGCACGCTCCAGCGAACCAGCTGCACCAGCGCCTCTACCGGAGGAAGGTGCTCCAGTCCGAGCTGCTGCTCGGTTTCGCGAATGCGCGCATAGACGTGTTGCAGCACCGCCTGGTACAGCTGCTCCTTGGTTTTGAAGTAGTACACCACCATTCGCTTGGTTGTCTGCGCTTCGGTTGCAATTTGTTCCATTCGCGCCCCGGACAAGCCATGTTCGGCAAAGACGACGATGGCTGCGGCAAAAATCCGCTCCTTTAGCGGTTGCGCTTCATCTTGATCCACGTGATCCACGACAGACATAACGACTCCTTTTTTCAATGGACAAAAAATACACATAACGATCACAATTTTGCAACCTTGTGTGGCGTGAATGAACCAAATGATACATATTCAGTGCTCACGTCGACTGATGACACGAGGACTTATGCTGCGATCCATTGCCACCGTCTCGATTTCTGGCACCTTGCCCGAAAAGCTCCATGCTATTGCGGCTGCGGGTTATCAGGGCGTCGAAATTTTCGAAAACGACCTGCTCTATTATACCGGTACACCGGCGGATATTCGCAATCTGGCGGCGGATTTAGGGCTAAAAATCACGCTTTTTCAACCATTTCGCGATTTTGAGGGGGCAAGCCGTAGCCAGTTTGCCGCCAATATGGAGCGGGCGAAGCGTAAATTTGCGCTGATGCATGAACTGGGTTGCGACACGTTACTACTGTGTAGCAACGTGCAGCCAGACTGCTCCGCGGACGTCTCGCTGCAGATTGCGGACTTAGCGGCGCTGGCACAGCTGGCCGAACAGGAAAAGATTGTCATCGGCTACGAGGCGCTGGCCTGGGGCACCCACGTAAACCGCTGGCATCAGGCCTGGGAGCGGGTGAAAAGCGTCGACAGCCCGGCGCTGGGGATTGTGCTGGATAGCTTCCATATTCTGGCACGCGGCGACACGCTGCAACGTCTGTCGGACGTCCCGGTCGACAAAATCACCTTCCTGCAACTGGCCGATGCGCCGCTGATGAAGATGGACGTGCTCGAATGGAGCCGCCATTTCCGCTGTTTTCCCGGACAGGGACAGCTGCCGCTGGTGGAGTTTGCCTGCGAGCTAACCCGCTGCGGCTATCGCGGGCCGTGGTCGCTGGAGATCTTCAACGACAGCTTCCGCGCCTCGCCAAATGGCGCCACCGCCAAAGATGGTTACCGCTCGCTGCAGTGGCTGGAAGAACAAACCCGCCAGCACCTGAGCGA
The DNA here is from genome assembly GCF_051131745.1 of Klebsiella sp. R390. Lineage (NCBI taxonomy): Bacteria > Pseudomonadati > Pseudomonadota > Gammaproteobacteria > Enterobacterales > Enterobacteriaceae > Klebsiella > Klebsiella sp. R390. The sequence goes on from NZ_CP180445.1 coordinate 4,952,821, forward strand.
CAGTGATGCAGAGCTGTTTGCACCGGCGGCGCTGCCGGAATACCTCGGCCTGGAATTTATCGAATTTGCCGCCAGCCCGTCAGAAGCGCAAGCGCTCGGCGAGCGTCTGACGCAGCTTGGTTTTTGCCAGCAGGGGCGCCACCGTTCGAAACAGGTAGCGCTGTGGCGCAACGGCGGAGCGCGGGCGATCGTTAACTATCAGCCCCATAGCTGGGCCGATCATTTTCACCAGCGTCACGGCGTCTCGTTATGTGCCATGGCCCTGCGCGTGAGCCGCAGCGCCGCGATTGTTGAACGGGCCCGCGCCTACGGCTACGCCACCTGGCAGGGCGACGCCGGACCTAATGAAAGCCCCATTCCGGCGATTTGCGCCCCCGACGGCAGCCTGATCTACCTCATCGAAGCCGGGGACGATATCTACGCCCGCGATTTCCATCTGTCTGATAGCCCGACGCTGCGCCATGACTACAGCGGTATCGACCATCTGGCGCTGGGCATGGAAGCCGATCAACGCGACAACTGGGTGATGTTTTTCCGCAGCGTCTTCGGCTTCACGCTGGAGCATGAGCAGACGCTGCCCGACCCTTATGGCCTGGTGCGCAGCCTGGCGGTACACAGCCCGCAGGGCAACATCCGCCTGGCGCTGAATATCTCACAGAGCCGCGCAACCCAGATTGCCCGGTCCGTCGCCTGTTATCAGGGCGCAGGCCTGCAGCACGCAGCGTTCGCCTGTCATGACCTGCCGGCCACGCTTGACGACCTGCCGCAGGTGTCGCTGAACGCGCTGCCGATCCCGGCGAACTACTACGACGATTTGCTGGCGCGTTTTGGTGATGCGACGAACGTGGAGACCCTGAAACGCCTGCAGATCCTCTATGACCGGGGGCCGTACGACGGCGAATTCCTGCATCTGTACACGCGGCCGTTCTCGGCGGGACGCTTTTTCTTCGAATTGACCGAAAGGCGGGGCGGCTACGCGCTGTATGGCGCGGCAAACGCGGCAGTGCGTCTTTCGGCGATGCAGTACAGCTAGTGTTGTATCAATTGGTTCATTAAAAATAATAGCGCAAGCATAACAACAACATTCATCTGCACCCTACGACAGGAAACGACTATGAACTCGTACAGCCATAACCCGACGGCGGCGGCGGACGCCGCGGCTACCGTTCCGCGTTCCCGGCGGCGCATTGGGATCCTCGCGCTGCTGGCCGTCGGCACCATGATTAACTATCTCGACCGCACGATACTCGGGATTGCCGCTCCCGGCTTAACGTCTGAACTGGGTATCGACGCGGCGGTCATGGGGATCGTCTTTTCGGCCTTTGCCTGGACCTACGCGCTGGCGCAAATTCCCGGCGGTCTGTTCCTCGACCGCTTTGGTAACAAGATCACCTACTTTCTGTCGTTAACCCTGTGGTCGCTGTTTACCCTGTTTCACGGCATGGCCATCGGTCTGAAAACGCTGCTGTTGTGCCGCTTTGGCTTAGGGGTCAGCGAAGCGCCGTGCTTCCCGGTCAACAGCCGGGTGGTCAGTGTCTGGTTCCCTCAGCAGGAGAGGGCCAAAGCCACGGCGGTGTATACCGTTGGCGAATATCTTGGGCTGGCCTGCTTCTCGCCGCTGCTGTTCTGGATCATGGGCAGTTTCGGCTGGCGCGCGCTGTTTATCAGCGTCGGTGTGGCGGGCGTGCTGTTTGCGCTGGTGTGGTGGCGCTGCTATCGCGAGCCTCATGAAGACCAACGCCTCAGCCAGCAGGAGCGCGATCATATCGTCAACGGCGGCGGTCTGGCGACGGTCAGCGACCAGCAGGTGGCGTTCAACTGGTCGGTTGTGGGTCAGCTGTTGGCGAAACGGCAGATTCTCGGCGCCAGCATTGGCCAGTTCGCCGGCAATACGGTGCTGGTGTTCTTCCTGACCTGGTTCCCGACCTATCTGGCGACCGAGCGTCATATGCCGTGGCTGAAAGTCGGGTTCTTCGCCATTCTGCCGTTTCTCGCCGCTGCGGGCGGGGTGATGTTCGGCGGCTGGGTTTCCGACAAATTGCTGAAAGCCACCGGCTCGGCCAACCTGGCGCGCAAATTACCGATCGTCGCCGGCCTGCTGATGGCCAGCAGCATTATCTCCGCCAACTGGCTGACCAGCGATCTGGCGGTCATTCTGGTGATGTCGTTCGCCTTCTTTGGCCAGGGGATGGTCGGCTTAGGCTGGACGCTGATCTCTGATATTGCGCCGAAGGGCTTTGGTGGCCTGACCGGCGGGTTGTTTAACTTCTGCGCCAACTTCGCCGGGATCCTCACTCCGCTGGTGATCGGCTTTATCGTGGCGGCCTTCGGCAGCTTCTTCTATGCGCTGGTCTATATCGGCTGCGCGGCGCTGCTCGGCGTGGTGGCGTATCTGTTTATTCTGGGCGATGTCAAACGCATTGAGTTATCGCCGTCAAGGAGCAGGGAATGATAATTAGTGGTAATACGCGGCTGATCGCCCATCTGGGCTATCCGACCGCCAGCTTTAAAGCGCCGATGATCTATAACCCGTGGTTTGACCGTCAGCAGGTGGATGTCAAAGTGGTGCCCACGGGGGTGAAGCCCGAGGCGTACGCGACCCTGGTACCGGCGCTGTTTACGATGACCAACATCATCGGCGCGCTGGTCACCATGCCGCACAAGATTGCCACCTGCGCGCTGGTCGATCACCTCAGTCCGGCGGCGATGATTGCCGGCGCCTGCAACGCCATTCGCCGTGAGGCGGATGGCAGCCTGAGTGGCGATATGTTCGACGGCGACGGCTTTGTCCTTGGTATCCGCCGTAAAGGCTTTCAGCCGGCGGGCACCCGGGCGCTGGTGATTGGCTGCGGCGGCGTCGGCTCGGCCATTGCCGCATCGCTGGCGGCGGCGGGAGTGCGCGCCCTGACGCTGTTCGATAGCCGCCAGGAGGCCGCCAAAGCGCTGGCGACCCGGCTATGGCAACACTATCCGGCGCTGGATATCAGCCTGATGCAGTGCGATCCACAAGGGCATGACCTGGTGGTCAACGCCACGCCGCTGGGCATGAAAGCCAGCGATCCGCTGCCCGTCGATCCGCAGCGACTGGCTCCCGGCACCTGGGTGGGCGAAGTGGTGATGACGCAAGAATACACGCCGCTGCTGCAGGCTGCCCAGGCCCGGGGCTGCCCGATCCAGCGCGGTACCGATATGCTGTTTGAAATGATCCCTGCCTACCTGCGTTTCTTCCATCTGCCGGTGGCGACGCCGGAACAGTTGCGTGAACTGGCGCAAATTGACTACTGAATCGCTAAGCGCCCGGGTAACATAGCGTTTTGTTTCCGGGCATTCAGCGAGCATCTGTATGACATCTTCCATCGTGTTGCTGGCAGCGGGGAGCCTGAAAGGGGCATTTATCCCGCTGCTGGCCCGTTTCCATCAGCAAACCGGCATTCAGGTCGAGGCCCGTTTTGGCCCCGCAGGCCTGCTGCGCGAGCGTATTGAATCCGGCGAGCGCTGTTCAGTGTTTGCCTCCGCCAATAGCCAGCACCCTCTGGCGCTGCAGCAGGCCGGGCTGGCAGGGGAGTGCTATCCCTTTGCCTGCAACCAGCTGATGCTGACCGCCCGACGCCAGGCGTCGACTGACGATGCCGACTGGCTGGCGCTGCTCAGCAACCCGCAGCTTAGGCTGGCAACCTCAACCCCAGGTTGCGACCCTTCCGGCGACTATACCTGGCAACTGTTTACCCGCATTGAGGCCGACTTCCCCGGCGTCGGGCGCGCGCTGATGGCCCGCGCTCAGCAACTGGTGGGGGGCAGAACCTCGCTCAGTGTGCCGCCGGGGGAGACCGCCGGCGCATGGTTGATCGGTGAGAATTTAACCGACCTGTTTATTGGCTATGCCCACTACGCCCGCCAGATGACAGCCAGAGACGACCTGTGCACGGTGGCAATCCCCGCCCCCTGGAATGTACAGGCGGAATATCTGCTGACGATGACCCAGCCCAGCGCCGGAGCGCAGCAGTTATGCAGATTTATCCTCGGTGCCGACGGCCAGCAGTACCTGCGTAACGCTGGCTTTTTAGCGGCTAGCGTCGAATCGTAAACTGCGGGGCCAGCAGCGGTCCCCCAGAATCGGGGCGCTCGATTTTATGCACCGGTAACCCGTAAGCCCGCTGCAGATGGCGCTCGCTGAGTACCTCGTCAGAGCGCCCGGCCAGCCACTCGCCGCCCGGCAACAGCAGCAGGGTATGGCTGGCGACCTGCAGGGCATGGGTCGGATCGTGGGTGGTGAACAGCACCGTGCGCGACTGGCGATACGCCAGGTCGCTGATCAACTGCAGTACCACCTGCTGATTGGAGAGATCCAGCGCCGAGCAGGGCTCATCCAGTAAGATATTCTGACTGTCGCCCACCAGCGCCCGGGCAATGAGCGCCATCTGCTGCTGGCCGCCGGAGAGCGAGCGAAAGGCGCTGCTCGCCAGATCGGCGATACCTAACTGGTTCAGGGCGTCGTGGACCCGTCGGCGATCGTCGTCGCCGGGCTGGGCGAACAGGTTGACCTGGCGCGCGCGCCCCATCAGCACCACATCGGCGACCTGCCAGCTAAAGGCCGGGCGGAACGACTGCGGCACAATCGCCACGCCGCCCTGTTCGTGGAAACCGCCCGCCAGCGGCGGCAGGACTCCGGTCAGGGTGTCGAGCAGCGTGCTTTTTCCACGGCCGTTGGCGCCGAGTATGGCCCAGATATCACCGTGCTGGCACTGCAGGCTGAGCGGGGTAAACAGTGGCTGACGATGGCCAAACTGCAGGGCCGTCAGGCTAAGGGATGGCGTCATCAGGCGGCACTCCGGCGGCGGGACTGCACCAGCAGCCAGGTAAACAGCGGGGCGCCGAGCAGGGCGGTAATAATGCCCACCGGGACCTCCGCCTGGGTCAGCGAACGTGCCAGGTCATCGACGACGATCATAAACCCGCCGCCAAGCCAGAAGGCGGTAGGCAGCAGGCGACGGTGGTCAGCGCCTACCAGCAGTCGTGCCAGATGGGGGATCACCAGCCCGACCCACGCAATGCTGCCGCTGACCGCGACCTGCGCGGCAACCAGCACGGCGCAGCACACCAGCACGCCACGGCGCAGCGCGGTCACCGGCACGCCGAGGCCGCGGGCGTCTTTCTCATCCAGCGCCAGCAGATTAATCCGCCAGCGCAGCGCCAGCAGGATCGCCGCGGTAATCAGGATCGGCGGCGCCATCATCGTCACTTTGTGCCAGTTAGCGGTGGCAAAGCTGCCCAGCAGCCAGAAGACGATATTTGGCAACGTCTCTTCGCTATCGGCCAGATACTGCATCAGGCTGACAAGGGCGGCGAAAAAACCGCTGAGGACGATCCCGGAGAGGATCAGCACCAGCGTATTTTCCCGTCCCTGCAGCGCGGCAATCAGATACACCAGCATCAGCGCCAGCAGGCCAAAACCAAAGGTGGAGGTCATCATCAGCAAGGTGTCCAGCCCCAGCAGAATAGCCAGGGTGCCGCCAAACGCCGAGCCGGAGGTGACGCCGATAATATGCGGGTCGACCAGCGGATTCTGGAACACACCCTGCAGCGTCGCCCCACACAGCCCCAATGCACCACCGGCCAGCAGCGCCATCACCACCCGGGGCAGCCGTACCGACCAGACGATCTGCCCGGCGATCCCCTCCCCGGGCGGTGCTTGCGTCAGCTGGGTTATCACCGCCGCGGGGCTCAGGTGATACTGGCCGACGCAGAGCGAGGCGACAGCAATCACCAGAGTTGCCAGCGCCAGCCCGCTCTGTAGCAGGGCCGGATGACGATTACTGCGCATCCGGGGTCCATTTCACGCGATAAAAGCGCTGGTAGTAATCCGCAGCACGGGCGTCAACATCGACCCCCTGATAGCGGGAAGGATAGAGTTTTTTCGCCATCCACAGTTCACCGAGCGCCAGTGCCTCAGGCATCGGATAGCCCCAGGCTTTGGCATATTCCGGCATCAGCCACACGCGGTGGTTTTTCACGGCATCAATGCCTTGCCATTGCGGATCGTTGACGATCTGCTTCACCACCTGCGGGTAACGGTCTTGCACAAAGATCACCTGCGGATTCCACTGTAATACCTGTTCCAGCGAAACCTGGCGCGCCCCTTTGACCGTTGCCGCCGCGACGTTTAAAGCGCCGGCGTGCTTCATCATCAGCCCGGTATATTTGCCCGAACCATAGGTGTTGAGGTCCGGGTTGGCCATATACACGCGGACCCGCTGGTCGTCTGGAATATCGGCCACCGGAGCGTTGGCCGCTTTACGGGCCTCGAAGGTGTAGTGAATAAGCGCTTGCGCCTGGCTCTGGCGCTCGACCACCTCGCCAATCAGGCGGATCCCCTGTTGTAGCCCCTGGTTATAGGCCTGCTCTTCATCGGCCATCGACGGGTTCATCTTGTTTTTTTCACCCGCGGCATCCTGGCGCAAAGATACCGCAACTACCGGGATCCCGGCGTTCTGAATCTGTTGAATCATCGCCGGCGGGGCGTAGTTGGCGACAAACACCACCTGTGGGTGCAGCGCCATCAGGCTTTCGATATTGACCTGGGTTAAATCCCCGGGCATCGGCAGCTGTTCGATAGCCGGCATAAAGCGGGCGAATGCCGGGCCAAGCTGTTTTTTCCAGCTGCTCATCACCCCGACGATATCGTCGGCGGCGTTGAGCTGCACCAGCAGATTCAGGGTCTGATGCTGGAGCACCACGACGCGGGTCACATGGTCAGGAATCGTCACTGCACGGCCGAGCTGGTCGGTGACGGTACGTTCAGCAAAAGCATGGCTGGCAAACAGGCAGGCGCCGATCAGCGTCAGCCCCGGTAACAGACGGGAGAGAGTTGGCATGAGAAGGCTCGGTTGCGTAAGAAGAATCGCTGTGTATTAAAATATATAGCGATGAAGGAAGCAATTTTTTAGCGACCGATATAGCCGTTCAGAACAACTTTACTCGTAAAAAACCTCTTCTTCGGCCATTCGCGCCTCAATCTGGTTGGCGACGTTTTGCAGCGGCATGAGATATTTCTGAGCGGCCTGTTCGATGGTCATCGCTTTGGCCATATACACCAGGTTCAGGCAGCCAATCACCCGTTGCTGAAGGCGGATCGGCACGGCGATGGAGGCGATTTTCTCCTCCTGTTGCCAGCCGCGAAAGTTCTCGCCGTAGCCGTTGAGGCGCGTGCGTTCGAGGATTGCGGCCAGCCTGGCCGGCTCCCGCGCCAGCTGGTACTCCGCTTCCGGACGGGCCGCAAGCAGCTCGATCATCGCCTGACGTTCGTGATCCGGTGCGAAGGCCAGCCAGGTTAATCCCGAGGCGGTCAGCAGCAGCGGCAGGCGGCGCCCGACCATCGCCCGGTGGAAGGAGAGGCGGCTAAAACGGTGGGTGGTTTCGCGCACCACCATCGCGTCGACGTCCAGCGTGGTGATGTCCGTCGGCCACAAGACTTCCCGCAGCAGCTCACCCAGCAGGGGCGTCGCGAGGGCAGAAATCCAATGCTCGTCACGAAATCCCTCACTCAACTGGCGGATTTTGATGGTTAAACGGAAGCTGTCATCCGAGCGGCTGCGCCGGACATAACCCTCCTCCTGAAGCGTCTCCAGCAGCCGTCTGACGGTGGTGCGATGCAGGCCGCTAAACTCCGCCAGGGTGCCGACCGTGGCCCCTCCGTCGAATTTATTTAACAAATTTAATAACAATAACCCGCGGGTCAAACCGCGCACCGTTTTGTAATCTGCTGCGCTATTTTCTCGCATAATACCTCGATAAATATCTATGCAAACAACGTTGTGCACCTGGTGCACATCAGGCGATGTTTTGATTGTAGCGCAAATCTCCCTGCCTATACTGGCCTCACTATAAAAATACATTCACATCTGATTAACAAATTGTGCCGCGCCAGGTCTCCGGCGCAGGGCACTTTGTCTGAGTCGTGAGGTTCTGAAATGACAACATCAAATCCGGATATTCAACCCGCTGTACAGCACTCTGCCCAGGTGGTCATCGCCGGCGCGGGTCCGGTTGGGCTGATGATAGCCAACTACCTTGGCCAGATGGGGGTCAGCGTGTTGGTGGTCGAAAAGCTCGACAAGCTGATTGATTACCCGCGCGCCATCGGTATTGATGACGAATCGCTGCGGGCGATGCAGGGCATCGGGCTGGTGGAGAACGTGCTGCCGCATACCACCCCGTGGCACGCGATGCGTTTTCTGACGCCGAAAGGTCGCTGCTTCGCCGATATTCAGCCGATGACCGACGAGTTTGGCTGGCCGCGCCGTAACGCCTTTATTCAACCGCAGGTTGATGCGGTGATGTACGAAGGGCTGCAACGCTTTCCCCACGTGCGCTGCCTGTTTTCCCGTGAAGTCGAAGCCTTCAGCCAGTCGGCGCAGGCGGTGACCTTAAATCTGAAAGGGCCGGAAGGCGAGCGCGAAACGGTTCAGGCCGACTGGCTGGTGGCCTGCGACGGCGGCGGAAGCCTGATTCGCCGCAGCTTAAATATCCCCTTTGAGGGCAAAACCGCGCCCAACCAGTGGATCGTCATTGATATTGCTAATGACCCGCTGGCGACGCCGCACGTCTATCTGTGCTGCGACCCGGTACGCCCGTATGTCTCGGCGGCGTTGCCGCACGGCGTGCGCCGCTTCGAATTTATGGTGATGCCGGGCGAAACCGAAGCACAGCTAAGCGAACCACAGAATATGCGCAACTTGCTGAGCAAAGTGCTGCCGGACCCGGACAACGTCGAACTGATCCGCCAGCGCGTCTACACCCATAACGCCCGTATTGCCGAACGCTTCCGGGTGGACCGTATCCTGCTGGCGGGCGATGCCGCGCACATCATGCCGGTGTGGCAGGGGCAGGGTTACAACAGCGGGATGCGCGATGCCTTTAACCTCGCCTGGAAACTGGCGCTGGTGGTCAACGGCAAGGCGGGGAGCGGCTTACTCGACAGCTATCAGCAGGAGCGACGCGACCATGCCAAAGCGATGATTGACCTCTCGGTCACCGCCGGCAACGTGCTGGCGCCGCCTAAACGCTGGCATGGCACCCTGCGCGATGGGATCAGCTGGCTTCTGAATTACGTTCCGCCGGTGAAGCGTTACTTCCTTGAAATGCGCTTTAAGCCGATGCCGCAGTACCGCGATGGCGCGTTGCTGACGGAAGGCGCAAGCCAGACCTCGCCGGTGGGAAAAATGTTCATCCAACCAAAAGTGACGCTGGAAGACGGCACGGTCACCTTGCTGGATGAGGTGCTCGGCGCCCGTTTCGCGATTATCGCCTGGGGCTGTAACCCGCAGTGGGGGCTCAATCGCGAGCAGATCGCCCAGTGGCATGCGGTCGGCGTGCGCTTTATTCAGGTGGTGCCGGATGTCCAGATACACCGCCAGCAGGATAATTTCGCCGGAGTGCTGCGCGTCGGCGACACGCAAAACCGCCTGAAAAGCTGGTTTGCTGAATACGACACCGCCATCGCGGTGGTGCGGCCAGACCGTTTCGTGGCGACGGTAGCAATCCCGCAAACCCTCGGCGGCAAGCTGGACCGTCTGGCAAGCAAAATGAGTCTGGCGCCCGTCGGTGACGCCAGCGTTATCAACAAGGTAGCCTGATATGAATGCCTATTTGCACTGTCTCTCTCACACCCCGTTGGTGGGTTATGTTGACCCGGAACCGGCGGTACTCGACGAAGTGAACGGCGTGATCGCCGCAGCCCGGGCGCGGATCGCCGCGTTCAACCCTGAACTGGTGGTGCTGTTTGCACCCGATCACTACAACGGCTTTTTCTACGATGTGATGCCGCCGTTTTGCTTAGGGGTAGGCGCGACCTCCATTGGAGATTTCTCCAGCGCCAGCGGGACCTTACCGGTACCGGCTGCGCTGGCGGAAGCCTGTGCGCATTCCGTGATGAAAAGCGGCATAGACCTGGCGGTCTCCTACTGCATGCAGGTGGATCACGGTTTCGCACAGCCGCTGGAATTCCTGCTGGGCGGCCTCGATAACGTGCCGGTGCTGCCGGTGTTTATTAACGGTGTCGCCACGCCGCTGCCGGGTTTCCAGCGTACCCGCATGATGGGCGAGGCGATGGGGCAGTTCCTCACCACCCTTAACAAACGGGTGCTGATTCTGGGGTCGGGCGGCCTGTCGCATCAGCCGCCGGTGCCGGAGCTGGCGAAGGCCGATGCCCATATGCGCGATCGTCTGCTGGGCAGCGGCAGGCAGCTGCCGCCGGAAGAGCGCGAACGGCGCCAGCATCGGGTGATCAGCGCCGCGAAGCAGTTCGTTGACGACCAGAACTCGCTCTATCCGCTGAACCCGGTCTGGGATAACCGCTTTATGAGCCTGCTGGAGCAGGGACGACTGACGGAGCTGGATGCCGTCAGCAATGACGAACTGTCGGCGATGGCCGGTAAATCAACTCACGAAATTAAAACCTGGGTGGCGGCCTTCGCGGCGCTGTCCGCGTTTGGCGACTGGCGCTGCGAAGGGCGCTACTACCGGCCAATACCGGAATGGATTGCTGGATTTGGCTCACTGAGCGCCACCCCCCGGAACTGAATCATCAGGAGAGAAATATGACTTATCAACCGCAGACCGAAGCCGCAACCAGCCGTTTTCTGACCGTCGAAGAAGCCGGAAATACGCTGCGCGTTCACTTTAACGACTGTGGCCACGGCGCTGAAACCGTGGTGCTGCTGCACGGTTCCGGACCGGGCGCCACCGGCTGGGCCAACTTTAGCCGCAATATCGACCCGCTGGTGGCCGCAGGCTACCGCGTGCTGCTGCTGGACTGCCCCGGTTGGGGGAAAAGCGACACAATCGTCAATACCGGCTCCCGCTCCGACCTCAACGCGCGGATCCTCAAGCAGGTTGTCGATCAGCTGGGGATCGACAAGGTCCATCTGCTGGGGAACTCGATGGGCGGACACAGCGCGGTGGCCTTCACCCTGAGCTGGCCGGAGCGCGTTGGCAAACTGGTGCTGATGGGCGGCGGAACCGGCGGCATGAGCCTGTTTACGCCGATGCCGACTGAAGGGATCAAGCTTCTGAACGCGCTCTATCGCGAACCGACTATCGAAAACCTGAAGCGCATGATGAGCATTTTCGTCTTCGACACCCGCGATCTGACCGAGGCGTTGTTTGAAGCACGGCTGAACAACATGCTGTCGCGCCGGGATCACCTCGACAGCTTTGTGAAAAGCCTCGAGGCCAACCCGAAACAGTTCCCGGATTTTGGTCCGCGGCTGGGCGAGATTGCCGCTCAGACCCTGATCGTCTGGGGCCGCAACGATCGCTTCGTCCCGATGGATGCCGGCCTGCGCCTGCTCTCCGGGATCAACGCTTCCGAACTGCATATCTACCGCGACTGCGGCCACTGGGCGCAGTGGGAACACGCCGACAGTTTCAACCAGCTGGTGCTGGATTTCCTGGCGCGCCAATAAGGAGCCGCAATGAGCACATTTTCTCTCGAACAACTGGCGCAACAACTGCGCGATGCCGAGACCCACGGCCAGGCCATTGAGCCGCTGCGCGAACTGATTGGTGTAGATAATGCCGACGCCGCCTACGCCATCCAGCGTCTCAACGTTCAGCACCACGTCGCCCACGGGCGGCGGATCGTCGGGCGCAAAGTGGGCCTGACCCACCCGAAAGTGCAGCAGCAGCTGGGGGTCGATCAGCCCGACTTCGGCACGCTGTTTGCTGATATGTGTTATGGCGATAACGCCCTGGTGCCGTTTTCCCGGGTGCTCCAGCCGAAGGTGGAGGCAGAAATTGCGCTGGTGCTGAAACAGGATTTGCCCCACGTCGATACCACCTTCGATGAGCTGTATGCCGCCATTGAGTGGGTGCTTCCGGCGTTGGAAGTGGTCGGCAGCCGGATCCGCGACTGGTCGATAGGCTTTGTCGATACCGTGGCGGATAACGCCTCCTGCGGCCTGTATGTCCTCGGCGGTCCGGCCCGGCATCCGGCGGGACTGGATCTGAAAAACTGCACCATGAGCCTGACCCGTAATCAGGAAGAGGTCTCGCGCGGACTCGGCAGTGAATGCCTTGGCCATCCGCTGAATGCCGCGGTGTGGCTGGCGCGCAAAATGGCCACTCTTGGGGAGCCGTTGCGCGCCGGCGATATCGTGCTGACCGGGGCGCTGGGGCCGATGGTGGCAATTAACGAAGGCGATCGCTTCGAGGCGCACATTGCAGGTATTGGTTCGGTTGCCGCCAGTTTTGTGGCGACCGACGCGGTAGATAAAGGAGAGGTGGCATGAGTAAACGTAAAGTGGCGATCGTCGGTTCCGGAAATATCGGTACCGACCTGATGATTAAGATCCTGCGTCACGGGCAGCACCTCGAGATGGCGGTGATGGTCGGTATCGACCCGCAATCTGACGGCCTGGCGCGGGCCCGCCGGATGGGCGTCGCGACCACCCACGAAGGTGTGGGCGGGTTAATGCAGATGGCGGAATTCGCCGATATCGATTTTGTCTTTGATGCCACCAGCGCCGGCGCGCACATCAAAAACGACGCCGCGCTGCGCGAGGCGAAACCGGGGATCCGCTGTATTGACCTGACCCCGGCGGCAATCGGCCCGTACTGTGTGCCGGTGGTTAACCTGGCGGACAACCTCGACCAGCACAACGTCAATATGGTGACCTGTGGCGGGCAGGCCACGATTCCGATGGTGGCGGCGGTCTCACGGGTGGCGAAGGTCCACTATGCGGAAATTATCGCCTCCATCGCCAGTAAATCGGCGGGGCCGGGCACCCGCGCCAACATCGACGAATTTACCGAAACCACCTCCCAGGCGATTGAACAAGTCGGCGGGGCGGCGAAGGGCAAGGCGATTATCGTCCTCAACCCGGCAGAGCCGCCGCTGATGATGCGCGACACGGTGTACGTCCTCAGCGAGGCCGCATCACAGGACGCGATCGAAGCATCCATCAACGACATGGCGGCGGCAGTGCAGGCTTATGTGCCGGGCTACCGCCTGAAGCAACGGGTGCAGTTTGAGGTGATTGCGGCAGACAACCCGGTCAACCTGCCGGGTATCGGCCGCTTCTCGGGCTTGAAAACCGCGGTCTATCTGGAAGTCGAAGGGGCCGCCCACTACCTGCCATCTTACGCCGGCAACCTCGATATTATGACCTCGGCGGCGCTGGCAACGGCGGAGAAAATGGCCCAGTCAATGAACGACGCGGCGGGAGAAAACGCATGAACGGTAAGAAACTTTATATCTCGGACGTGACCTTACGCGACGGGATGCACGCCATCCGGCACCAATATTCGCTGGATAACGTACGCCAGATCGCCCGTGCGCTGGACCAGGCCGGCGTTGACTCTATCGAAGTGGCCCACGGCGATGGCCTGCAAGGGTCGAGCTTTAACTACGGCTTCGGTGCTCATAGCGATATTGCATGGATTGAGGCGGCGGCGGAATCGGTATCACAGGCCAAAATCGCCACGCTGCTGTTGCCGGGGATCGGCACTCTGCACGATCTGAAACAGGCTTATCAGGCAGGGGCGCGGGTGGTGCGCGTCGCGACCCACTGCACCGAAGCGGATGTCTCCGCACAGCATATCGCCTTTGCCCGCGAGCTGGGGATGGACACCGTCGGCTTTTTGATGATGAGCCACATGACCAGCGCGGAACAGCTGGCGCAGCAGGCGAAAAAGATGGAGTCCTACGGCGCCACCTGTATCTACGTCGTCGATTCCGGCGGGGCGATGAACATGAACGACATCCGCGATCGCTTCCGCGCGCTGAAGGCGGAGCTGAAACCGGAAACCCTGACCGGGATCCACGCGCACCATAACCTGAGCCTCGGGGTGGCGAACTCGCTGGCCGCAGTGGAAGAGGGTTGCGATCGTATCGACGCCAGCCTCGCCGGGATGGGGGCCGGTGCCGGGAACGCGCCGTTGGAGGTGTTTATCGCCGCGGCGGACAAGCTCGGCTGGGATCACGGTACCGATCTGTACGCCCTGATGAACGCCGCCGATGAGCTGGTGCGACCGCTGCAGGATCGTCCGGTTCGGGTCGATCGCGAAACCCTGGCGCTGGGTTACGCCGGCGTCTACTCCAGTTTCCTGCGCCATAGCGAAGTGGCCGCGGCGCGTTACGGCCTCAGCGCGGTGGATATTCTCGTTGAGTTGGGTAAACGCCGGATGGTAGGCGGCCAGGAAGATATGATCGTCGATGTGGCGCTGGATCTGCTGAACCGCGCGAAATAAAACAACAGGCGGCTGGCAACGTATCAGCCGCGATTCACCTGCTCTGTTACCCCTATCGCACAGGTACTTTTATGACCACAACGACCTCTGGATCGGCTTCACGCCTGGTGTTAACCATCGGGCTCTGTTTTATGGTGGCTTTGATGGAGGGGCTGGACTTGCAGGCCGCCGGGATTGCCGCCGTCGGTATGGCCCAGGCGTTCGCGCTGGATAAAATGCAGATGGGCTGGATTTTCAGCGCCGGGATCCTCGGCCTGCTGCCCGGCGCGCTGGTGGGCGGGATGCTCGCTGACCGCCATGGACGCAAGCGGGTACTGATTATCTCGGTGATGCTGTTTGGCCTGTTCTCCATTGCTACCGCGCTGGCGTGGAGCTTCCCGACGCTGCTGCTGGCCCGTCTGATGACCGGCGTAGGGCTGGGGGCGGCGCTGCCGAACCTCATCGCCTTAACCTCTGAAGCCGCCGGGCCGCGTTTTCGTGGGACCGCCGTGAGCCTGATGTACTGCGGCGTGCCGATTGGCGCCGCGCTGGCGGCGGCGCTGGGCTTCTCGGGGCTGGCGTCAGCCTGGCAGACGGTATTTTGGGTCGGCGGTGTTGTGCCGCTGCTGTTGGTACCGATGCTGATGCGCTGGCTGCCGGAGTCCGCCGTTTTTCACACCGGCGTGCAACCGGCGCCGCTGCGCACGTTGCTGGCACCCGGCAACGCCTCGGCGACATTGCTGTTGTGGTTGTGCTATTTCTTCACCCTGCTGGTGGTCTACATGCTGATCAACTGGCTGCCGATGCTGCTGGTTGAACAGGGATTCAGCGGCAGTCAGGCGGCTGGCGTGATGTTTGTGCTGCAGCTGGGGGCGGCCTGCGGCACCTTGCTGCTGGGGGCGTTGATGGACAAGCTCAGCCCGCTACTGATGTCGCTGCTTATCTATAGCGGCATGCTGGCGTCGCTGCTGGCGCTCGGCAGCGCATCCACCCTGACCGCGATGCTTGCCTCCGGTTTTGTCGCCGGGCTGTTTGCCACCGGGGGACAAAGCGTGCTGTACGCGCTGGCCCCGCTGTTTTATCGCACTGAAATTCGTGCCACCGGCGTCGGCACGGCGGTGGCGGTCGGAAGGCTGGGGGCGATGAGCGGCCCGCTGCTGGCGGGGAAAATGCTGGCCTTAGGGACCGGCACCGTGGGGGTGATGGCCGCTTCGGCGCCGGGGATCCTGCTGGCGGGGGTGGCGGTATTCTGGCTGATGAACCGCCAACGGCGTCAGTCGCTCGCCTGATGAATCCACCCGGCCTGGCACCTGTTGCCGGGCCGGCATGGCCCGGTTTGCGTCTTGCGTTGCGGCAGACTTTGACCTAGGGTAAATCATCCTCCATCGATACGTTCTGCCACCATGTCCTTTCACTCCCGTTTACTGAGCGATATTCCCGGCATTCGCTATGCCTTTCTTGACGTCCATGAAACCGCCGCCTTTCCCTATCACGAGATGGCGCCGGTGAAGCTGGTGCATGGCAATGTGGTGCATCACTACCAGGCGCCGCTGGCGGAACGTCCGCACGCCGATGCGGTCTTCACCGAACGCGGCGGGCAAAAGGTCGGGGTGGTGACGGCGGACTGCCTGCCGATGCTGATGGCTTCTCGCGATGGGCGCTTTGTCTGTAGCGTCCACGCCGGCTGGCGCGGTGCGGCAAACGGCATTATCGCCAATAGTCTTGCCTGCTTTGCGCAACAGGGCGTTGCGCCGGAAGAGGTGGTGGTGGCGATCGGGCCGCATATTCAGGCCTGCTGTTATGAAGTGACCCCGGATTTTTATCCGCAGCTGCTGGCGACCCCCGCCGGCGAGCTGGCCTGCCAGCACCGGGAGCGCTTATTTGCGCCGCGAGATGCGCTATCCACCGGCGCAGCACAAGCCAGGGCCACGGGGCCGGATAATCAGTGGTTCGATCTGCGAGCGTTCGGCCAGCTGCTGCTGGACCATGCCGGAGTGCCCGAGCGCAACATCGAATGGCTGGGGAGCTGTACCTACTGCACGCCGCAATCGTTGGGATCGTTCCGGCGTCGCACCCACTTCCCGGCAGAGAAAACCTTCCAGTACTCGTGGATTATGCGCGACGCCTGATGCCCGGGAGGTTGGCTTAGATCACCCGAAAGCCGTGGGTGCCGTCGCGTGCCAGCTGGTCGACGAGGCCATACTCCCACTCCAGGTAGGCCGCCATTGCTTCGCGGGGGTTATCAGTGCCCTCATAGGGCCGACGATAGCGATCGCGACGCGGGGTGGCGAGCGCGGTCTCTCCCTGTTCCAGCGGGCGTCCGGCGGCAATCCACGCGCTGGTTCCGCCGCGCAGCACCTGCACCGGTTTGCCGGTCAACGCCGCTACCTCGGTGACAGCGTAACGTGCCAGCAGGCTGCTGCCGCAGGTCAGCACGTAGCGACTGGCGGGCGGGATGGTCTCCAGCGCCTGTTTCAGCTGCGAGCGTACCAGCCAGTAAGCGCCCGGGATATGCCGCGCCACGTAGTTGGCGCTGGTGGTGAAGTCGAGCACCACCGTGCCCGGCGTCAGCAGCTGCGCCGCCAGCTGCTCGTCGTCGATCTCATCCGCCTGCGGCGCCGGCGGCACGCTGGCGGCCGGCACGCCGCGTTCGCTAAAGTGGGCGGCGCTCAGACCGTGCAGGACCGCGGTTTCCCACCCCATCTGTGCCAGCCACGAGGCGCTCATCGCGGCGCGCACGCCGTCATCATCCACTAGCACAATGCGCGCCCCGCGTACGCTGGCGTGGTGATCGGTCTCCTGCACCAGCTGGCCGCCTGGGGCGCTGAGGCTGCCCGGCAGGTGGCCATCGGCATATTCCTGCGGACTGCGGACATCGAACAGGTAGGTGGTGCGGTCCGGCTGCTGCTGCCAGCGCTGGAGCGTCGGGAGATCGATAAAGGTCACGCCGGCACGTTGTGCCAGCTGGTTAGCCTGCTGCAGACGCGCGCTTGAGGCCAGCGTTTCGTTGGCATAGCGACGCTGCTGATCGTGTTCGAGGGGCAGTCCGGCCAGGGTCCAGCCGATGGTGCCGTTACGCAGGGCGTAGACCGGGTT
Source organism: Klebsiella sp. R390 (assembly GCF_051131745.1). Taxonomy (NCBI): domain Bacteria; kingdom Pseudomonadati; phylum Pseudomonadota; class Gammaproteobacteria; order Enterobacterales; family Enterobacteriaceae; genus Klebsiella; species Klebsiella sp. R390. The sequence continues at coordinate 4,970,143 of NZ_CP180445.1, forward strand.
GCGCACGCCGGCGTTGATTAACGACTGGGCGCCGATAATGCTGCGGGTCCGGCCCGCGCAGTTGACCACGATCGGCGTCTGGGTTGAGTTCACCAGACCTTCAATGCGCAGCGCCAGTTCGCCGCCCGGCACGCTGATGCTGCCGGGAATGCTCATGGTGTGATACTCATCGAAGCGCCGGGCATCAACGATTAACAGCGGCTCCCGGGCATCGATCAGCGCGTTCAGCGCCTCGGCGGTGACCGACGGGGTATGGCGCACGCTCTCTACCAGCTCGCCAAACGCTTTACTGGCGGAGTTCACATCCTGGAACAGCTCACCGCCGCTGCGCTGCCAGCCGCTCAGGCCACCTTCCAGCAGCGTGACATCCTGATACCCCCACTCACGCAGGCGTTGGTACGCCGTTGCAGCAAGACCTTCGCCGTTATCGTAAACGGTGATCGAGGTAGTCAGGCGCGGTACCCGACGATGGATCTCCAGCTCCAGCTTGCTCAGCGGCAGATTGGCGGCGAACAGCGGGTGCGCATCGGCGAAATCGGCCTCTTCACGCACATCAATCAACGCCATTTCGGCGTGGTCGAGCAGGGCCTGGCGCACTTCAGCGGCCTGGCGATACAGATAAACGGGCATATTAATTATCCTTCGAGAAATCCCAGAGATTGGGGAGGTGGCGATTGGAGTAGCCAGAGATAAACGGTTTGACGAGACCTTCCGGGGTGTACACGGCCCGTTTCACGGCGCCGATATTGCCGCCGTAGACATGAATGCTGATGGATACCCCGTCGGCCAGCGCGTTGCTGACCCGGTGAATATCCCCGTCCTGAGCAGAGACTTTTTCTACCTCGCCGGGGGAGAGTCGCGTGGCAATCCCGTCCACCACCGGCAGCCCCGCGCCATTCAGGCGATAGCGCTGATTCTCCTCCGTGCCGCGCAGCATGCCGATGGCGCCCCAGACCCGGTGATCGTGAATCGGCGTAGATTGCCCCGGTCCCCAGACAAAGCTGACGATCGAAAAACGTTGCCCGGCGTCAGCGTACAGCAGGTACTGTTGGTAGTGGTGAGGGTGCGGCAGGCTGTACTCTTCCGGTAGCCAGTCGTCGTGTTTCACCAGCAGCGCCAGACGCTGCGCCACCGCGTCGAGCAGCGGCGAGGGAGAGGAGAACTCGCGATGCAGAGCATCAACCTCTTGAATAAAATGACGTAATTTTTCCAGTCGTGGTGCGGTCATGAGCGGTTCCTGTCAGAGGGACTGGTCATTACGCTAACAAAGGCGTTAATATTATTTAAATGCAATTTACGCATATATTAATATGCAAAAATCACATTAAGGATTCTATGCGCATCGACGACATTGACGCACTGCTGGCAACGGTCCAGTTTTCCTCCCTCAATCAGGCGGCGGACTATCTGGGGATCACCCAGTCGGCCATCACCCGTCGGCTGCAGCGTCTGGAGCAGACGCTGGACGTCACCTTGTTGGAGCGCCAGACCCGGCCGCTGACGCTGACCGCCACCGGCCACCGGGTGTATGAGCAGTGCCTGAGCATCAAGCGAGAGACCAAAAAACTGTACGGATTGCTCGACCCGGAGGCGGAGCCGCACGGTATCTTGCGCCTTGGGGTGCCGCAGAGCGTGGCGGAGATCGCCCTCCAGCCGGCGCTTCTGGCGCTGCGGCAACAGTTTCCGCAGCTGCAACCTCAGGTAACCTGCGGCTGGAGCGGGCTGCTGCAAAAGCGGCTGGAGAGCGTCGAGCTGGACGGTATGCTGGCGATGGGCCCGGCGCAGCAGACCTTTGCCGACGGCTACAGCGTGCGGCTGCTGTGCCCGCTGGATATCGTGGTGATTGCCGCGAAAAGCCTGCGCCTGCGGGCGACGGAGCTGCGGGATTGCGCGGCGCAGGGCTGGGTACTCAACCCCGACGGCTGCGGGCTGCGTGCGGGGCTAATCCGCGAACTGCAGGCCCAGGGGCTGCGGCTGCAGCTGAATGTCGAAACCGCGGGCGCCCGACTGCAAATTGGTCTTGTTGCTCAGGGGCAAGGACTCGGCCTGGTGCCGCGGGCGGCGCTGGTTGCCAGCCCGTGGCGCGATGAGGTGACGGTGCTGACGCTGGCGGATTTTCAGCCGGCGGTGTCGCTGTGGCAGGTCAACGCGCATAACCTGGTCAATCTGCAGCAGCCCTTCACTTTTTTTGCCGGGAAAGTGGCGCAGCAGCTACAGCTATCTGACTGAAAATAGTATGGAAATAAGTTAAATGCCATTTTTGCATATTAAGATATGATAAAAATGCATTTTGCTCATTGAATGCCGGTGTATAGGGTAACGACAGGTGCCGCCGAGGCGGCCAACCGTTATCCTGACACAAGGAGTTCAGTTATGAGCATTCAGTTTCTCGGCATGATTGGTCATCGCCTCTCATCCGAAACCATCGCCCCGGTCGGCCCAATCTTTGACCGCGATTATATCGTGCGCTTTGCGCAAACTCACGAAGCCGCCGGGTTCGATCGTCTGCTGGTCGGTCATTGGTCCGATCAACCTGACGGCTTTCTGGTGACCGCGCTGGCGGGCCTGTCGACGCAGAAGATTGGCTACCTGCTGGCCCACCGTCCAGGGTTTGTCTCGCCGACGGTCGCCGCCCGTAAATTTGCTACTCTCGAACACCTGCTTGGCGGTCGCCTGGCGGTGCATATCATCAGCGGCGGTAACGATGCCGAACAGCGCCGGGACGGCGACTATCTGGATCACGACCAGCGCTACGCCCGAACCGATGCCTTCCTCGATACGGTGCGTCAAATCTGGACCGCCGAGCAGCCCGTGGATATTGCCAACGACTATTATCAGGCGCAGCAGGCGTGGTCGGCGATCCGCCCACTGCAGAAGCCGCATCTGCCCATCTATTTTGGCGGTTCCTCTGAGGCCGCGATTCGGGTGGCCGGCAAGCACGCCAACGTCTTTGCCCTGTGGGGCGAGTCGTTAGCGCAGACGCAGGAGACGATCCGCCGGGTACGGGCCGAAGCGGCCAGCCACCAGCGCGAGATTGATTTTAGCGTCTCTTTCCGGCCGATCGTCGCCGATACCGAAGCCGAGGCCTGGGAGAAAGCCGAACACATTTTGCACGTGGCGACCCAGCAGGCGGCTCAGTCGGGCAACGGCTTTAAAGCCAAACCTGACAGCGTGGGGGCGCAACGTCTGCGCGCCACCGCGGCCCAGGGCAATGTCGTGGATACGCGACTGTGGACCGGGATCGCCAAACTGGTCGGCGGCGGGCATAACTCGACGGCGCTGGTCGGCACCCCGGAACAGGTCGCCGACGCGCTGCTGGAGTACTACGACCTTGGGGTTCGCAACTTCCTGATCCGCGGTTTCGACCCTCTCAATGATGCCCAGCAATATGGCAAAGCGTTGCTGCCGATTACCCGGGAGAAAGCTGCACAGCGCGCCCTGCAGGAGCGCGCATCGTGACCATTGCAGGCCAATCGTCAGCGCAGCCGACGAGCTGCTGGGCGCAGCAGCTGACCACCATTCGCCAGCAGATAGCGGAGCAGGCGGCGGCCCTTGACCACAGCGGCGACTTTCCCGCAGGGCCGCTGGCACAGCTTCAGCAGGCCGGCTTTCTGAGTCTCGCGACGCCGGTGCAGTACGGCGGAGCGGGCGCCGATTTACCGCGTCTTCAGCAGGCGATCGCCGCTATCGCGTGGGGCGAACCGGCAACCGCGTTGATCGTCTGCATGCAGTATATCCACCATCTGCGACTGGCGGAAAACGACGGCTGGGCGGAACCGTTGCGCCGCCAGGTCTATCGTGATGCGGTGGAACAGGGAGGGCTTATCAACAGCCTGCGGGTTGAGCCGGAGCTGGGCTCGCCGGCGCGCGGCGGATTGCCGCAGACGGTCGCTGAACGCACCGCCGACGGCTGGCGGCTGAACGGACACAAACTGTATACCACCGGCATTGAAGGGCTGAGCTGGCTGGCAATCTGGGCGCGTAGCGACGATGCCGAGCCGCTGGTTGGCACCTGGCTGGTTCCGCGAAATAGTGACGGTGTCACTATTATCAAAAGCTGGGACCATGCCGGCATGCGGGCCACCGGTAGCCACGAAGTGGTGCTGAAAGATGTGGTGATCCCCCGGGACCATGCGGTGGATATCTGGCCGCTAAGCGCACCGCCCGCCACGGATGCCGAAAGCGTGCGACGTTTTGCCAACCGCCAGACCGCCTTACTGGCGGCCATCTATGACAGCGTGGCCCACGCGGCGCGCGACTGGCTGCTGGGGTGGCTGCGTTCGCGCACGCCGGCCAATCTCGGAAAGCCGCTCTCCACATTGCCGAGAGTACAGGAAAAGGTCGGCCAGATAGAGAGCTGGTTACTGACCAACCGCTGCCTGCTTCAGCAAGCGGCCGGACTGGCATTTTCCACCAGCGACGCCGGCCTGGCGAAGGTCACCATCACTGAAAACGCCATTCAGGCGGTCGCGCTGGCGCTGGAACTGACCGGTAATCATGGTCTGAGTCGGCAGCATCCTCTGGAACGTCACTATCGCAACGTGCTGTGCGCACGCGTGCATACGCCGCAGAACGACAGCGCATGGCTGGCGGCAGGTCAACACGCTTTTCACTAATAAGGATAATGTCTATGGGCAAACCCACTCTCACCCGAATCGCCGGGGCATTGATGCTGCTGGCGCTCAGCGGCTATGTGACGGCGCAGGAGCGCATCACCTTGCGGATCGCCGACCAGAAAGGCGGCATGCGCTCGCAGCTTGAAGCGGCCAATGCGCTGCAAAACCTCAACTATGACATCAAATGGGCCGAATTCCCGGCCGCCGCGCCGCTGGCGGAAGCCCTCAATGCCGGCGCGGTGGATGCCGGGATTATTGGCGATGCGCCGCTGCTGTTCGCCCTGGCCAACGGGGCGCCGGTAAAAGCCATTGCCGTGGATAAAAGCAACCCGGCAGGCACCGCCGTGCTGGTGTCTCCCGGTAGCCCGCTGAAGGACGCCGCGGATTTAAAAGGCAAGCGGATCGCCACCGGCAAAGGGTCGATTGGCCACTTTGTGGCGTTGAAAGCGTTGCAGCAGGCCGGGATTTCGCCGAAGGACGTGCAGTGGGTCTTCCTCGGTCCGGTGGATGCCAAGGTGGCGCTCCTTAACGGGTCGGTGGACGCCTGGGCGACCTGGGAGCCCTATACCACCCAGTTGGTGAAAACCGCCGAGGGGCAGATTCTGGTGAGTGGCAAAGGGCTGCTGCCGGGCAATACCTTCCTGGCGGCTACCGATGAGAGCTTAAAGGACCCGGCGAAGCGGGCGGCGCTACAGGATTATCTGACCCGTCTGGCAGGAGCGGAACGCTGGGCGTACGCCAACCTCGACAGCTATGGCAAAACGCTCGGCGAGATTATTCGTTTCCCGCCGGAGATTGCCCGGGCGCAGTTTGCCAACCGCCAGTCGCAGTGGCAGCGTCTGGACTCCCGCACCGTGGAACAGCAGCAGGCGACCGCCGATTTTTACCAGGCCAACGGCCTGATCCGCACAAAGCTCGACGTCAGCCCGACGTTTGACCTGACGTTTACGCTGCCGGACGTTCCCGCCGCCCAGGAGGCCACACCATGAGCCAGCACCTTCTTTCCCGTCGTCGTTTTTTACAACTGACCGGCGGCAGCGCGCTGGCCGCGGCGGCGTGGCCGCTGTGGGCGCATGATATGGCGGCGATGGCTGACAGCGGTGAAAATCTCGCGCTGCGGCTGCCCCAGCCTTATAAGCTGAAGCTGGCGATCAACAAGAGTGCGGTGTGTCTCGCCCCGGTGGCGGTTGCCGAACAGCAAAAATTCTTCAGCAAATACAATCTGGACGTGGAGTTCGTCAACTTTGGCAACTCGACCGACGTCCTGCTGGAGGCGATTGCTACGGGTAAAGCCGATGCCGGGGTCGGGATGGCGCTGCGCTGGCTGAAGGCGCTGGAGCAAGGGTTTGACGTCAAGCTGACCGCCGGAACCCACGGTGGCTGCCTGAATCTGCTAACCGCCAAAAACTCGACGTTCAGCGGCCTTGCGAGCCTGAAGGGGCAGACCATCGGCGTCACGGATATGGCCGGCCCGGATAAAAACTTTTTCGCTATTTTGCTTAAGCGCCACGGCATTGACCCGATCAGCGACGTGCAGTGGAAAGTCTATCCGGCGGATCTGCTCAGTATTGCGCTGGATAAACAGGAGATCGCCGCCATCAGCGGTAGCGAACCGTTCAGCTATCGTCTGCTGCAAAGCGGCAAATATCAGCTGATTGCCAGCAACATGACCGGCGATTACGCCAACCTCAGTTGCTGCGTGCTAGGGGTGAGTGGGGCGCTGGCTCGCGATCGCCGGCCGGTGGCTGCGGCGCTGACCCAGGCGATCCTCGAAGCGCACAGCTACGCGGCGGCCCATCCTGAAAGCGTGGCACAGTCGTTTATGGCCCATGCCTTAAATACCGATGAAGCCGAAGTGTCGGGGATTATTCACGGCCAGGGCCATGGACATCACGCGGTCGGAGAGGCTTTTGTCAACGAATTGACCCAGTACGTCACCGACCTGCAACGGGTGCAGGTGATCAAACCGGGGACCGATCCTCATCAGTTTGCGGAGAGTATCTATGCCAACGTATTCGCCTGAACGGCGGCTGCCGCTGGCCGGGGCGCGTTATCCTCAATGGGGTGAAGGATGGCTGGCCGCCGCGCTGTGGCTGGCGGCAGGCGGCTTTACCCTCGCCTGGCCGGATGCCGGGCGGCGCTGGCCCTACAGCGAGACCTGGGCGCTGATGCAGTTCAGCCTCGCTGGCGGGTTGCTGGTGCTGGCGTTGAGCTATCGCTACTGGCACCAGCGGGGCGCTCGTCTTCTGCATGCCGGTAAATGGTTGGCGCTACTGCCGTTGCTGTTTGTCCTGTGGGAGTGGTTGACGGCCAAAACAACGATTCTGCCGGTGCCGTTTTTTGCGCCGCCGCAAGCGCTGATTGGCGTGCTGGTGGAGGACTGGTCGCGTCTGCTGGACAGCCTGCTGCACTCGCTGGGGCTGTTGAGCCTTGGCGTTCTGCTCGGCACCACCTGCGGTTTTATCAGCGGGCTGGCGATTGGCTGGTCTCAGCGGATTGGCTACTGGCTGCATCCAGTGTTGCGCCTGCTGGGGCCGGTTCCGTCTACTGCGCTGCTGCCGCTGTGCCTGTTTATTTTTCCCTCAAGCTTTGGCGCCAGCGTCTTCCTGATTGCCCTCAGCACCTGGTTTCCGGTCACCGTGCTGACCTGGTCGGGGGTGGTGAGCATCGATAAAGCCTGGTATGACGTGGCGCGGACGCTGGGGGCCAGCCAGCGCTTTCTGATCTTACGGGTGGCGATCCCTGCGGCGTTGCCGAACGTCTTCGTCGGGCTGTTTATGGGGCTGGGGGCATCGTTTTCGGTGCTGATTGTCGCCGAAATGGTGGGGGTGAAAGCGGGAATTGGGTTCTATCTACAGTGGGCGCAGGGCTGGGCCGCCTATCCCAATATGTACGCCGCGCTGCTGGTGATGGCCTTGTTATGTTCAAGCCTGATCAGCGGCCTCTTTCTGGTACGCGACCGGCTGCTGAAATGGCAGCGAGGAGGAATGAAATGGTAGCGCTGGCACAGACCCGTATCGCGGCAGCATCAGGAGCGGCGGTTGAGATCCAGCATCTGCAACATGCTTTTGCCCTCGGCAACGCGCCGGTACCGGTGCTGCAAAATATTAGCCTGCAGCTGCGTGCCGGGGAGAGCGTGGCGCTGCTCGGGCCTTCGGGCTGCGGGAAATCCACGTTGCTGCGGCTGCTGGCGGGGCTGGAGCCGTTGCAGGAAGGGCAGATCCGCATCGATAACGCCCCGATGCCCGGACCGGGACCGGAGCGGATTCTGGTGTTTCAGGACCCGACGCTCTACCCGTGGCTGACGGTGCGGCAAAACGTCCTGCTCGGGCCGCAGGCGCAGGGGAAGAAGGGCTGGGAAGCCCGGGCCGATGCGCTCATTACCCGCATCGGGTTGCAGGCCTTCAGCGAGGCATGGCCGCGACAGCTCTCCGGTGGCATGGCCCAGCGCGCGGCACTGGCGCGGGCGCTGCTCAACGAGCCTCGTCTGCTGCTGCTGGATGAGCCGCTCGGCAAGCTGGACTCGTTGACCCGCATCAGCATGCAACGTGAGCTGATTGGGCTGTGGCAGCAGCAGGGTTATACCAGCCTGCTGGTGACCCACGACATCGAAGAGGCGCTGTTGCTGTGTGAACGGGTGCTGGTGATGTCGCCGCGCCCGGGACGAATCATTGCGGAATTCACGCTGCCGCTGGCGTTTCCACGCCATCGTGACAACCCGCAACTGCTGGAATACCGGCAGAGTATTTTGCGTATTCTCGGGCAGGAGGAGGACTGGTAGCGTCAGGTCGCTGGGAAAAACAGGCCCGGACAGGCCGCCGTTAGCATCAACAGCGGCACGGTCCGGGACAGGGTGACGGGCTCAGAAGTCCATTTTCACCGTGAACTGCACTTCGCGCGGATCGCCAATCTGGTTGCCCAGGTTGTTGGTGGCGATGGAGGAGGTGTAGTAGGTCTTATCAAACAGGTTCTTCACGTTCACCTGCAGGGTGACCGGGTACTGCAGTTTCATCTTATAGGCGGCAAAGACATCGGCCACCGCGTAGCCCTGCAGATAATAATCCGCGCCGTTGGTGCCGGAGCGCTTGCTGACCGCACGACCACCGCCGCCGACGGTCAGGGTGTTGCTGTCGTAGACGTTATGGATGTCGTAGCTCAGGAACAGCGAGCCGGTGTGTTTTGGCACATTGGGCAGCGGCTTGCCGGCGTAGTCCGGATCGTCGAGCACCTTGGCGTCGGTATAGCCGTAGCTGGCGATCACGCTCAGGTTGTCGGTGATCGAGCCGGCCAGATCCACCTCGACGCCGCGGGAGCGCACCTTGCCGGCGGTCTTGGCAACGGTCTCATCGCCGACGCTTTCGGTGTACATCACGTTGCGCTTATGAATATCAAACAGCGCGATATTGGCGGTAATGCCGTTTAACAGATCAAACTTCGCCCCGACTTCATAAGAGGTGGACTCTTCCGGCGGCAGGTTGCCAATGTAGCTGGCGATCGACGACTGCGGCATAAACGACTGAGCCACGTTACCGAACAGCGACACGTTTGGCGTCAGCTTATAGACCAGACCAAACTTCGGCGTCCATTTCTGATCGTTGCTGTCGGTGTTGACGTTAAACGGTCGACCCTTGCCCGCATACTGGGTGTAGTACTGATAGCGGACCCCGGCGACGGCATTCCAGTTATCGGTCAGATACAGCGCGTCCTGAACGTAGGCGGCGTAGCTTTCCTGCTGGATGGTCTGGTCGCTATCGGATGCTGACACGGTGTTGCAGGTACCGACCGTACCGTATACCGGGTTGTAGATATTGAACCCTTTGACGTTTTTACAGCGAATCATGTCGGTACGCAGCAGATCGTAATACTCATAGGCGACGCCGGTGAGCACTTCGTTATAAAAGCCGCCGACGACCACGTTGCCCTGGAGATCGGCTCGGGTCGAGTGCATTTTCTGCGTCGAGCCGTGGGTCGCATCGACGCGGCGGGTCAGATCGCCGGTGGCTGAATCGTAGGCCATGACCCGCGCCTGGTTATCGTTGTAGTGATCCTGGCTGTAGCTGTAGTCGAAGCGGGCGGTCCAGGCGTCGTTCAGACGGTATTCGGCATTCAGCTGCGCCAGATCGGAATAGCCGTCGGTAATGTTAAACGACTCGTCAAAGCGCGTTTTCCGATCGACGTTGACCGCGTGGCCGGTATTGAGATCGAAGATGGTTCCGCGATCGAACGGCGTATTGTAATCGCGGTGCGAATAAGAGACGTTCACCGTCGCGTTGTCGCCAAACCAGGTCAGAGAAGGGGCGATAAAGCTGCTTTTCTCTTTGCCGAAGTTGCGCCAGTAATCTTCATTTTGATACTCACCGATAATGCGATAGGCCAGACGGGTCCCTTCGATAGGGCCGGTCACGTCGAACTGGCCGGTTCCGCCGCCGAAGCTGGTGGAGGTCGCGGAAATCGAGCCGCCGAAGGTGCGTTCCGGGCGTTTCGTCACCACGTTAATTAATCCGCCGGGATCCAGGATACCGTATAGCGTCGACGCCGGGCCTTTCAGCACTTCGACGCGCTCGGTGGCGGCGGTGAAGCTGCGCGGCAGGACGGTACGCAGCCCGTTAGTCATGATCGAACCATCACGGTTGGCGCCAAAACCCCGGCGGGTAAAGGCATCCTGCGTGCCGCCCAGCGTATTGGTCTGAACGACGTTGGCGACGTTATACAAAGCCTCGTCGAGGGTGGTCACGTGCTGGTCTTCCAGCACCTTATCGCTGACGGTATTCACGACCTGCGGAATATCCATCAGCGGCATCGACGTTAGCGTCGCGGTTGAACTGCTTACCGGCTGATAGCCGTTGGTCGCAGGCTGCTGCGACTTGTCGGCGACCACGGTGATGGTTTCATCTGCGGTGGTTTTATCGCTGGTGGTGCTGTTTTCTGCTGCAACTAATCCCGGTGAGGCAAAGGAACCTAAAAATATCAGTGAAAAAAGTGCGCGCCCTTTCAGCGTAGTGAAAGGGATCGTTGATTGAGTCATTATCTGTTTCTCGTGAACGCATCTGCCCTTTGCGGACAGAAAAGCCAATTAAATCATTGCCCTTAATAATATTATCTGCCCGTTATTCGCGATGATTTGCGTTCAGGCATGTAATTGAGAATCATTCAATCACGAGGGGATGTAGTAGTAAATGTTATGTAACATAAAAAAATTGCCGCCCGCTAATGCACCTGCCTTGCCTCAGGATTGCGTTGAGTATTCTGTTTAACACCTTGTTTATTAATACTTAAGTAGGTAGCGTCGACCGTGGCTTATTCCGTAGTGATGACGAGGGTTTCCTGAAGCGTTTGGCTATTGACTACTACATTCATCCGCCGCATGATCAAAAGAGAATGAGATTTATTTTTGTTTGAGTGCGAACGTGCGGGCCCAATGCCACGCCGTTGCGGCGCAGGAGCGAGTTATGCCACAGCGGGTGATGCCTGCAGAGCAGGGGATCGTACTGGATGCCCTGTCGGCCGGATATGGCCAGACCCTGATTGTCGACGATATTCATCTGACGATCCCTCACGGTAAAATGACGGTACTGGCCGGGGCCAATGGTTCCGGTAAATCCACGCTGCTGTCGACCATCGCCCGTATGCTGAAACCGCTTGGCGGCAGCGTTCGCCTGGACGGTCAGTCCATTCATGAGATGCCGACCCGGGCGGTTTCACGCCAGTTAGGCATTCTGCCGCAGTCGCCGCTAACCCCGGAAGGGCTGACGGTGTTTGAACTGGTTTCGCGCGGGCGCTATCCCTGGCAGGGGTTTATGCGCCAGTGGTCTGATGCCGACCAACAGGCGGTGGAAGAGGCGATGGCGCTCACCGGCACTACGGAATTCGCCCGTCTGCCGGTAGACAGCCTCTCCGGCGGCCAGCGGCAGCGCTGCTGGATAGCCATGGCGCTGGCCCAGCAAACGGCGACCATTCTGCTTGACGAACCCACGACCTGGCTCGATCTGCGCTACCAGGTCGATATCCTCGAACTGCTGCAAACCCTCACCCGTGAACACGGGCGTACGGTGGTCACGGTGCTGCACGACCTGAACTTCGCGGTCAATTACGCCGATCTGCTGGTGTTTCTCAAACAGGGACGGATCGCCGGTGTGGTAGGAGAAAACGAACGCTGCACCCCGGCGCTAATCAAAACCGTGTTTGACGTTGAGGTCCAGATGTCCCTCAACCCGCAAACCGGCAAACCGTTCTTTATGCCGTTCCGCTCGTCGCAGGGAGCGGGGCAATGAGTGCCGCCGCGCTGGTGCTGTCGCACCGTCGTCAGTCGCGCCCGTTGCTGGCGTTGGTCCTGCTGATGCTGTTGCTGGCCGTGACGTCGGTGATCCATCTGGGGCTTGGTGCGCGCTGGATTGCACCGCAAACGATCCTGCAGGCGCTGACCCATTACGATCCGCGCAATTTTGACCATCGGATCATCGTCGATCTGCGGCTGGTCCGCCTTCTGGCGGCGCTGCTCACCGGGGCGGTGCTCGGCGTAGCCGGGCTGTTGCTGCAGACGGTGATTCGTAACCCATTGGGAGAACCGCATATTCTGGGCCTGAACGCCGGCGCATCGCTGGCGGTGGTGGTCACCTCCGCGCTGGGTCTGGGCGGCCTGGCGTGGGAGCGTCCGCTGATTGCCGGCTGCGGCGCGGCGTTGCTGTTTGGCGGGGTTATGCTGCTGGCAACCTCCGGGCGCGGCGGGGCAACGCCGTTGCGCATCACGCTGTGCGGCGTGGCGCTTTCGGCCTTTGCCTCTGCGGTAACCGCGGCCATCCTGATCCTCGATGAACAGACGTTGCTGGCGATGCGTACGTGGCTGGCGGGCGATCTTGCCGGTCTGAACGGCGCCATCCTGCGGTCGGCGGCGGTGCCGGCGTTGGCAGGTGCGCTGCTGGCGCTGTTTATCGCGCCGCGGTTGAATATTCTGGCGCTGGGCGAGAACGTGGCGCTGGGCCTGGGAGTGAAGATCGTCCAGACCCGGCTGCTTGGCCTGGCGGCCATTGCCCTGTTGTGCGGCTCGGCGGTGGCGGTGGCCGGGCCGATCGGCTTTGTCGGGCTGGTGGTCCCGCATATTGTGCGCCGGCTGATCAGCGAAGATCTGCGTCTGGCCTTGCCATTGGCTGCCCCGGTCGGGGCGCTGGTGCTGGTGGTCGCCGATATTGCCGCGCGTACTCTCGTCGCGCCGCAGGAACTGGCGACCGGGGCGATGACCGCGCTGGTGGGAGCCCCGGTATTTATCTTTATTGCCGCGAGATTTTTTAAATGAAAGACGTTGCCGCTCACGCCGGTTTTCGCCCGCTGCGGGTCGGGCACTGCCAGCTGTTAATCCGCCCGGCGGCGCTGAAAATCGCCGGTGTGTTGATTGTCGCGATCCTGCTTCTGGCGTGCTTTGGTCTGGCACGCGGCAGCTTCCCGCTGCCGACGGGTACCCTGGCTCGCGCGCTGTTCGCTCCGCAGGCGCTGGCGGAACAGCCGCGCTTTATCCTGTTTGATATCCGCCTTCCCCGGCTGTTGATGGCGCTGCTGTGCGGGGCAATGCTCGGCCTGGCGGGCGCGGCGATGCAGAGTATCACCCGCAACGGTCTGGCCGATCCGGGGCTGATTGGCGTTAAAGAGGGGGCCAGCGTAGTGGTGCTGGCACTGATTTTGTTTTTCCCGGCGGTGGGGCTGGTCTGGCGGCCGCTGGCGGGGATCGTCGGCGGGCTGCTGGTGGCGCTGCTGGTCCTGGCGCTGGCCCGCGACTGCGCGCGTCCGCGCTTTATTTTGATCGGTATCGGCGTCTCCTGGACGCTGGCGTCGGCAGTGGGCATTTTTATGACCACTGCCGATGTCCGTGATGTCCAGACCGCCATGATCTGGCTTGCCGGGAGCCTGCATGCGGCAACCTGGCCGCTGCTGGCGGTTGCCCTCATCTGGGTGCTTCCTGGCGCACTGATTCTGTTGCTCACCGCCCGGGCGGCGGACGTGGCGCTGCTTGGCGATCGTACAGCCGTCGGTCTGGGGGTGCGGCTGCAGAGCCTGACCCTGCTGCGCTTTTTCGCCCCGGTGCTGCTGACCTCCGCCAGCGTATCCTGCGTCGGCAGCCTGGGGTTTGTCGGGCTGATGGCACCGCATATGGCGCGCTTTGTGCTGCGCGGCGGCCAGGTGGCGTTGCTCTGCGGTAGCGCATTGATTGGTGCGCTGCTGGTGTTGCTGACCGACACCATCGGGCGTCTGGCCTTTGCGCCATTGCAAATTCCGGCCGGGATCGTTATCGCCCTGGTCGGGTGTCCGTTTTTTATCTTGCTGCTGTGGCGTCGTCGTGACGCCCTGTAATGTTGAAGGGTTGCTATGCGTTGGTTGATCTCTTTGTTGTTGGTGGTGGGTGCTACCGCTGGCGCCGCCGAGCGTCAGACTCAAACATTTACCGACGATCTCGGTCGGGTGGTGACGGTACCGCTGCATCCGCAGCGCATTGTCTCAATGCACGACCTCGATATCACGATCCCGCTGATTGAGCTTGGGGTGCCGCCGGTGGCCAGCCACGGACGGACGCGCCCGGACGGCAGCCATTTCCTGCGCTCCAGCGCCCAGTTGACCGGCGTCGATTTTGATAACAGCACCATTCAGTTTATCGGCACGGCGGATATCGATCTGGAAGCGGTGGCGGCGGCAAAACCGGATCTGATCATCACCGAACCGAGTCGTCACGTTTCCGTCGAGCAGCTGCAGAAGATTGCTCCGACGGTCAGTATTGACCACCTGCAGGGCAGCGCGCCGCGTATTTACAGCAAGCTGGCGCAGCTGACCGGCAGCGAAGCGCGGCTGGCGATCCTCGAACGGCGCTATCAGGCACAGATCGCCCAGCTTAAAGCGATGGTCGACACCCAAAATATCAGCGTGTCGGTGATTCAGGCCAACAATGGCAAAGTGACCGTACACCACTCATATCATGCCTTGGGACGGGTGCTGCGCGATGCCGGCTTCCGTTTCCCGCCGCTGATCGACAAGATCCCCGACGGACAGCGCATTGACGTCAGCGCCGAACAGCTGCCGGAGCTGGATGCCGACTTTGTCTTTGCCACCTGGCGCTCGGATACCGGAGGGAAACCGCAGGACGAGCTGCAGGCGATGGAGGCGGTGATGCCCGGCTGGTGTGACTTTATGCGCGCCTGTCGTACCGGGCGCTATATCCTGCTGCCGCGCGAAGAGGTTATCTCTAATTCGTTTGCCGCTCTGAGTCTGATGGTGGCGCAGGTGCAATCGCATATTGCCGGACGGCCTCTGCCGGCGGGGCTGAAATGAAAGCTACGGTGAAAAAAGAGAAAGGGCGGGTTGACCTGTTTGGCGACCGTTTCCGCGCCCGGGCGCACCAGCTGTCGCCGCGTCTGCTGGCGGTGGTCAGCTATATCAACGAAAACCGCGAAGTGGTGCTGGAGCGCACGGCGATGGAGATTGCCGCCGCCACCCACACCTCGGACGCCACGGTGGTGCGGGCGATTCAGGCGCTGGGATTTGCCGGACTGCGCGAGCTGAAGCAGACCATGGAGCGCTGGTTCGGCCCCTCGGCCACCTCGTCGGAGAAGATGCTCTCCACGGTCAATGCCCTCTCAAGCGACGTCAATTCGAGCATCGATTTTGTGCTTGAGGGGCATCAGCGCGCCTGCGAGGTGCTGTCCCGTCCCGCCAACCGGGCCGCCGTCGCCCAGGCGGTGGCGCTGCTCAGCGAGGCGCGGCAGGTGGCGATTTTCGGTATCGGAGCCTCGGGGATTCTGGCGGAGTATACCGGGCGACTGTTTAGCCGCATCGGCTTACCTTCTTACGTCATGAACCGGACCGGATTCAGCCTGGCCGAGCAGCTGATCAACCTGCAACGCGGGGACGTGATGATAATGATGGGGCAAAAATCGCCGCATCGTGAAGGGATGACCGCGCTGCGGGAAGCCCGACGGCTGGGGATCCCGACAATTTTGCTGACCCAGGCGGTGGAGTCGCGCTTTAGCCAGGAGGCCCAGGTGGTGATTGACGTCCCGCGCGGCGGCGATAATGGCCGGGTGCCGCTGCACGGTACGGTGCTGGTGTGTCTTGAGATGCTGGTGCTGTCGGTGGCGACCACCTCGCCGCAACGCACCATCAAGTCGATGAAGCGCATTAACGAGCTGCACAAGGCGATTGGCAAGTCCGGCGGCAAGCGCGGCTAAGCGGAGCTCCCGCGTAACCCGCGGCGATTACGCGGTGGCCGGCTCTGCATCATCGTCGTCGTCGCTATCCTCATTGGCTGCCGCCAGCAGCGACTGTTCGGTTTTCCCCAGACACTGAATCAGCAGGAACAGCCCGCCGCTGGCCAGCAGGGTGATCAGTAACCCGTCATAGCCCGACACGCTGATCACCAGACTGCTGATGACCGGTCCGGCCACGCTACCCGCCGACCAGAAGAATCCCAGCAGCGCATTTATCATGATCAGCTTTTGCCCGTTGAAGGTCTTCCCGGCCCGCACCAGCGAGAGGGTGTACAGCGCTCCCGCCGCGGCACCGAGCACCAGGCAGCCGGCAATCAGCTGAACGGGCGATACCAGCAGGAACGGCAGCGCCAGCAGGGCGAGGCAGAACACCGCGGCGCAGCTGAGATGCACCCGACGGATGCCGAAGCGGTCGGCCACCCAGCCCAGCGGTGCCTGGAACAGGGCATCGCCGGTTAAGACGATGGTCACCAGCAGCACCGCCATCGCTTCGTTCAGCCCTTTATCCATGCCGTACAGCGGCAGCAGCGCCAGAATGCTGGCATCAAAGAAGGCAAAGCAGAATACCCCGGAGGCCAGTACCGGCAAGAACGCGCCGAGGCTGCGCCAGCTGGCGCGCTCTGACAGGGTTTCGCGGCTGCCGGTTGGCAGATGGCGCAGCATCAGCAGGCAGGCGGCAGTGAGGACGACGACCGCCACCAGCACCCAGATTTGATATTCGCTGCCGGCGGAGATCAGCAGCGGCCCGGCCAGTTGGCAGCCGGTGAAGGCCGAGGCATAAATGCCGGTCAGCGTTGCGCGGTTTTTACCTGCCGCGCCGCCGGTGATCCAGCTTTCGCCGAGGACGATAATCACCCCGGACGCGATACCGGTCAGAAAACGAGGCAGCAGCAGCTGCATCAGATCTACCGTCAGGCAGGAGGCTATCGTCGCCAGCGCTAACAGCAGAAGGCTGGCGATCAGCAGGTGGCCCATCTCAAAACGACGGCACAGCGCAGGGGAGAGGAACGACGAGAGCATCATGCCCGCAGGCGGCAGCGCGGCCAGCAGGCCGACGTAGACGGTGTCGGTCTGTTGCTGGGCAAGCTCAAGGCTGATTAACGGCACCGTATAACCGGTGATAAATCCCACTAATGACGCGGCCATGATCATCGCCAGCGTGGGGGCAAGGCGATTCTGGTCTTGGTTAAACATTTTATTCCCGATAACGGAAGTCAACAGGTGGATAATCCGGCAGATTGCCGACAGGCCTGCATATTAATTAATCGTATGGCGGATGTCACCGTTGAAATGACTACTATTATTGATACGCCAGCGCCAGCCGCTGGCAAAACGCCGGGTTTACTCCGTGGGGGAGTGTTGTCAGCGCGCTGGCGAAAGGATATAACCATTAGGGCACTCCGCGGGGGCGGAGGCGTGCTGGCGGGTATAACAATCGTGGCCCGCATTATTATTCGTTCAGCTATTCGTTCAGCGTTGAAGCTGTGCAGGAAAGGAGCAAGACATGGCAGTATCGCCATCATCGATCGCTGAGGCCATTCGCTGGCGACGTGAATTTCATGCCTGCCCGGAGCTTGGCTATCAGGAACAGCACACCGCGCGCCGCGTCGCTGAATTACTGACCTCTTTTGGCCTGCAGGTGCATACCGGGCTGGCGGGGACCGGCGTGGTCGCCACCCTGGAGAACGGTCCTGGGCCGGTTATCGGGCTACGGGCCGATATGGACGCGTTACCGATGACCGAATCCGGCGATCTCAGCTATAAATCGCGCAATCCTGGCGTGATGCACGCCTGCGGCCACGACGGACATACCGCCATGCTGCTGGCGACGGCGTCGCATCTGGCGCAGACCCGCCGTTTTCGCGGCACGGTGCACTTTGTCTTTCAGCCGGCGGAGGAGAATCTCGGCGGCGCGCGCAAAATGGTCGAAGAGGGGCTGTTTGAGCGCTTCCCGATGGACGCCATCTACGCGCTGCACAACTGGCCGGGCCTGCCGTTAGGCCACGTGGCGGTCAACGAGGGGGCGATGATGGCTTCGCTGGACGCCTTTGAAATCACCCTGACCGGCAAGAGCTGCCACGCGGCGATGCCGGAAAGCGGTGCCGACCCGATCGTCGCTGCGGCGCAGCTGATCATGGTGCTGCAGACCATCCCGTCACGCCGCCTGTCGCCGCAGGAGTCGGCTGTGGTCAGCATTACCCAAATTAACGGTGGTGAAGCGATTAACGTACTGCCGGATAAGGTCGTGCTGCGCGGGACGTTCCGCTGCCTGAGCAACCAGGTTCGCGCCCGGGTGAAAGGGCTGATCGCGCACTATGTCGAGACCCAGCCGCAGGTTTCTGACGTGCAGGGGGAGATTGTCTGGTATCCCGGTTATCCGGTGACCCGGAACCATCCCGCGCAGGCGCAGAAAGTGCGAGAGGTGGCGATAGCCGCACTGGGTGAAGCGGCAGTGAACGGGCAGATCAACCCGTCGATGGCGTCGGAAGATTTTGCCTGCATGCTGGAAGCCTGCCCGGGAGCCTATTTCTGGATCGGCACCGATGGTGACATACCGTCAAAGCCGCTGCACAACGCCGGCTACGATTTTAACGACGATCTGATAGCCCCTGGCGTGGCGATGTGGACAAGCCTGGTGGAATCGCTGCTGCCGGTTCGCTGAAACGCGCAGCGGCGGAGGAAACAGGGAGAGGCGAGTCCTCTCCCTTTTTTATGTCAGCCGTACCGTCAGGCGCTGACCGCCGCCTTCAGACGGGCCTTCATATCGCTGTAGGCGCGCCAGGCGTACTGCTCGGCCCACAGCTGGTCCTCGATAGCGTCGATTTTCACCGCACAGTACTTGGTTTCCGGCGTTTTTGAGATTGGATCAAGGTTGTCCTGAGTCAGTTCATTACAGGCGCCGACCCACCATTGATAGGTCATATAGACGGCGCCGCGATTGATGCGATCGCTGATGTCGGCACGGGTGATCACCTTCCCGCGTCGCGAGCTGACCCACACCAGCTGCCGGTCGGCGATCCCCAGCTGTTCGGCGTCGGCGCGGCTGATCTGCACCCGACCAGGTTCATCTGCAAGGGATTGCAACGCCGCGCAGTTGCCGGTCATGGAACGGCAGGAGTAGTGGCCCACTTCGCGCACGGTGCAGAGCACCAGCGGATAGCCGGCATCCGGCGTTTCTGCAGGCGCCCGCCACGGGGCAGCAAACAGCTGGCCTTTGCCGGTCGGAGTATCGAAACGGTTCTCTTTATACAGCCACGGCGTGCCGGGGTGGTCGAGGGTCGGACAGGGCCACTGAACGTGGTTCATGTCGCCCATTTTCTCGTAGGTGACGCCGTAGAACAGCGGGCAGAGTTCGCGCATTTCGTCCCAGATTTGCTGGTTATTGTCGTAATGCATCGGGTAGCCCATCTCGGTCGCCAGCAGGCTGATTATCTCCCAGTCGCGTTTGACGTTAGCCGGTGCCGGGATCGCCTTCTCGAAGCGCTGAAAACCGCGGTCGGCGCAGGTGAAGACGCCGCCGTGCTCGCCCCACGAGGTTGCCGGCAGCAGGACGTCGGCGATCTCTGCGGTTTTGGTCATGAAGATATCCTGCACCACGACAAAATCCAGCGCCTCGATACCTTTACGCACCAGCCCCAGATCGGCTTCGGTCTGTAGCGGATCCTCGCCCATGATGTAGTAGGCTTTGATCTCTCCCTCCATGGCTTTATGAGGCACTTCGGTAATACGGGTGCCCACCTGGTCATCCATGAGCGCCGGGTCGATGCCCCAGGCGCTGGCGAATTTAGCCCGCACGGCGGGGTCGGTGACCTCCTGGTAGCCCGGGAACAGGTTCGGCAGTACCCCCATGTCGCAGGCGCCCTGAACGTTGTTTTGCCCGCGGACCGGCCCGACGCCAACATGTTCGCGCCCGAGGTTGCCGGTCAGCAGCGCCAGGCTGGCCAGCCCTTTGACCACGTCCACCGCCTGGCCGAACTGGGTGACGCCCATGCCCCACATAATGGTGGCCGACGGTGCGGCAGCAAACATTCTTACCGCCTGACGCACCTCCTGCGCTGGTACGCCGGTGATCGCCTCGACCGCTTCAGGCGAGTAGGCTTGTACCGCGTCGCGATAGGCTTCCAGCCCTTCGGTAAAGCGGTCAACGTAATCATGGTTGTAGAGGTCTTCTTCCAGCAGGACGTGACCGAAGGCATTCACCAGCGCCATATTGCTGCCGTTGTTGAGCTGCAGGTGGCGGTCGGCGATGCGGGCGGTTTCGATGCGTCGCGGGTCGCAGACGATGATCTTCGCGCCATTTTCACGGGCTTTAATCACCCGGCGGGCGACGATAGGGTGGGAGTCTGCGCAGTTATAGCCAAAGACCAGCAGGCATTTTGAGTGTTCGATATCGCTGATGGAGTTACTCATCGCCCCGTTGCCGAGGGCCACCTGCAAGCCCGCCACCGAAGGGCCGTGACAGACGCGGGCGCAGCAGTCGACATTATTGGTGTTCAGCACCGCCCGGGCGAATTTTTGCATCACATAGTTGGTTTCATTGCCGGTACCACGGGACGAGCCGGTGGTCATTATGGCGCGCGGGCCGTGCTGCGCTTTGATCTCCCGCAGCTTGTTGGCGGTGTAGCGAATGGCCTCTTCCCAACTGACCGGGGTTAATTTCCCGCCCTTCTGGTAGCGAATCATCGGCTGCTTCAGGCGCGGCGTCAGAAGCTGGGTATCATTGAGGAAATCCCAGCCGTAGTATCCCTTGAGGCACAGCTGATTCTGGTTGGTGACTCCATCGGCCGCTTCCGCGCGGATAATTTTATTGTTATCGACAACCAGCTTGAGTTTGCAACCCGCCCCGCAATAAGGGCAAACGCTTGTGACTTTTTTCATCAGTAACAGACCTGTTAACAGTGAATGAAGATCAATGGTCAGGCCGGGCCCGGCCCGCCATCGTCATGGAATCCTTGCGCCGCGATGCTGGCAGAAGGCCGAAGCGTTATGCAGGAGTTATGCCAATATATAATATATTGATATATATGATTATTTTAATGGCGAGTGTGGCAGGCGTCATGATGTCGTCACTAATGACGATGACGTAGCAGAACGCCCTGAAGGGCGCTCTGCGCTGGGATCAGACCATTTTCTGCTGGAACTGTGCCAGGGTCTCGGGGGCCATACCGGCTTCGCGGGCCGCTTCGCAGATGGCCTGCCAGCTACCGGCATCGAGCGGGATCCCCTGCGCCAGGCGGGACTGACGATTGGCTTCTTCCCACTCGCCCGGCACCAGAATCGGGGTCTGCTGGTCGTGAGGTGACTGCTTACACCAGTCGATAAAGGCCTCGGTTTCGCCCTGCATATCCGGCGCGTCGAAGGTTTCCGGATTGAGAATAATGGTGGTCATACAGTTGAAAATGGCGTCGACGCAGGTCTGCAGGCTCGACTGATGGGTCGTTTTGCCGCCGGAGACGGCGCCGCCGAGGATCTCGCACAGCGTCGCCAGGGCGTAGCCTTTATGCTGGGCAAAGGTGAGCAGGGCGCCTAACGGCGAGGTCTGCATTACCGCCGGGTCGGTGGTCGGCTCTCCGTGGGCGTCAATCAGTGAACCCGGCGCCACGGCTTCGCCCTTGTGCCAGGCGACGCGGGTTTTGCCGAAGGCAATGGCGCTGGTGGCGTAGTCGAGCAGCAGCGGAGGCTGGCCTTTGCGCGGGAACACGACGCATAGCGGGTTGGTACCAAAGCGGCTGTCTTTGCCACGAAACGGCGCGACCATCGGGTCACCCACGACGCTGACAAAGTGGATGGAGATAAACCCCGCCGCCGCGCACTGTTCGGCCCAGTAGCCGATGCGCCCGATATGGTGCGCATTGCGCAGGGCGATCGCCGCCATGCCGTGCTGCCGGGCCTTTTCAATACCCGCCTGCATCGCCTCATGGGCGACCACCTGACCAAAGCCGGCGTTGCCATCGAGGGTCACCACCACACCGGCGTCCTTCATGATGCTGGCGTGCTGGTTAAGCTGGAGATGGCCCTGGGCGTGGGAACGCACGTAGCTCGGGATCATCCCGACGCCGTGTGAATCATGCCCGGCAAGATTGGCCGCCACCAGATGGTCGGCGACCAGAGCGGCCTCGTCAGAGGTACTGCCCAGTTGAGTGAACAGCGTGGTAACGAACTGATGCAGATCGGTTGCCTGAATACGATATCCGGTTGGCACTGATAAGCTCCTGTAGTTAGCTGATGGTGTTGTTTTTTTGTTAAAAGCCTGACTTAGCAGGCTCTGTGTTTGCTGAGCCATGCTGCTACAGCATCGGGAGAAGATCAACGTTTGCGCGCGTAAGCGCGGTGAGGGGCAAACAACAGGATTGAGGCCCGGGGTGCTGTTCGCGCAGGGCAGAATCATTATGATAAAAATGTCAGAATAATTGATAAAGAGAATATCAAAATGAATATCAGCACCCTGCTGTTAATTATCGTTGCCATCGCGCTGCTGGGGATCTCAGTCTATTGCTTACTGAGCTATATCAAAGAACGTAAAGCCACGCAGTTTAAATCGTTTCGCCACCGCTAGAACAATAACCTGCGGCTCACGCTTCCATTTATTGGTAATGGTTATCGCGCCAGGCTTTTGGCGACGCATGATATTTTTCGCGAAAGCTTTTGCTGAATAATGGGTGACTGGTAAAGCCGCAGCGCCAGGAGACCTGTTCTACCGCCAGATGACGATCCTTTTCCAGCAGCTGGCGGGCCGCTTCCAGCCGAATCTCTTTGATCGCCACCATCACCGACGTGCCTTGTTCGTGGAATGCCCGGTCGAGGGTGGCTCTGGAACAGCGCAGCGCCTGGCAAATCAGGTCGGGTGACAGCTGGTGCTGATGATAGTTAAGGGCAATAAACGAGCGCGCACTGTCGACGAGGTGGCTTAATTTTCCGCTTGAGCGCAGTCCTCTTTCCTCGGCCACATCGGCCAGTACCCGCAGCGCAATGTGATGCAGACCGTCGACGATCACCGCCGTCTCGGGCTGAGATAAACGGTCCGATTGCGCATCCAGCAATAACATATGTGATTTTAAAAACTGGGCCAATGGGTGGTTTTCCAGTGAAACTATCGGGCTGGACAGTTTACCGCTGAATAATGTTTTGATTTTATCGCTGTGCGGAATGATATATAGCTGTTTAACATCGTCACATTGATAATGGTAATAATCGCTGCGCTGGTGAACAATCAGCATTCCGGCATCCACCTGGGCGCGGGTGGCCGGGGTTCTGCCGCTGATAACCTGTTTGCCCTGGAGTAATAAAGAAATATAGATCGACGATGTATCCACCTGGTGTGGATCGAAGATCGTCTCGTTTTTAGAGCCCATCGCACTACAAAAATCGCCGGAAGCCCCAGAGATGGTTTTGTGGTTGGCAATTATCGCTTCCGGCCGGCGATTATTCACCACCTTAATACCGTAGCAGTTAAGATTTTGCGATATCCGCTGATAGCGCTCTTCCGGCGCAATATCGGCCGCGCTTAACACATGTGGAACGTACAGCGTCGAAGGTCTGGACATGTTTGTCTCTTATCCCGGGGTGACGGTAGCAGGTGGCGCTTTGTTGTGTCCTGGTATTATAAGATTAATCCTATAACAAGCCAGCGTTTGGCCATTTTTTTACAATTCGATTAGCGCACAGATGACCATTTCGGCGAGCTCGCGATGATGATGAAAAAATAACAATGGCGCGGTTATTTTAATATTTATCACCTGTTTTCAGACCGCGTTTTTAATTAAAAATAAAATGCTGAGGTGGCAATAAAATATATTCATCCGCGGGTGGCAACCAAAATGGCGCTAAAAAATTAGGCTGGACAGCGAGACAAAAACGATCGCAAGCTAATACCAACATTATCATCTACCGACGGGAATCATCAGCGCATGCGTAAAAGTAAAATTATTGTTTTATCTTTGATGATTATTTGTATTTTGTGTTTTGCCATCGTTGCTGCTTATTTTTTGCTGTTGAAAGACAATGACGCCAGGCCGGTAAACCAACAGACCGACACTGCGGTACTCAACGTTGCCGGACTGCTGGGGAGCGGACAGCAGGATCCGCAAACGCTGCGCGCGTTGTACCAGGCACACATTGTCAGCCGCCAGCTGGACCTGGATAGCGGTGAATTGCTCCCCGTCGGCCAGCAGAGTGAGGTGCCACGCTGTGTCGACCTCCAGCCAGCGCGCGATCCGGCGCAAATCCGCCAGCGTTGTTCACCGGTCGACATCTATCTGGTTCGTGATAATAAGCAACGTATTCAACAGATTATCTTGCCGGTTCATGGTAAGGGTGCCAAATCAATGATGTATGCGCTGGTGGCCCTTAACACCGATGGCCGCACGGTCAACGACCTGGTCTATTACCAGCAAAACGAGACGCCGCTGTTAGGGGCGAGGGTAGAAGATCCGCAATGGCGCAGGCAGTGGGTGGGGAAAAAACTCCGCGATGACCAGGGGACCCCGGCGTTGCAGGTGGTACAGAACCAATCAGGCGAACATGATGCCTACACCGTGGATGGTATCAGCGGCGCGACCTTAACCTCCTCCGGGGTCGAGAAAAGTATCAATTTCTGGATGGGCAGCCAGGGATACGGTAATTTCCTGCGCCATCTGCAGCACGACCCGACGCTATTAGCGCGCTGAGTGGTAGCGGATTCCTTAACGCGGCAGCGGTGGATCTTTGCATTATTTGACACAAATTGTCACTGTTTGACATTTTCATGATCTGGGTCATGTGCAGTCTGGCGAAAATAACAATGATAACGATTATCATTATTTTTATCGGAATGCACCATGGCTGCCGCTCGCGCTTTTCTGCTGTTAACGCTGTTTAGTCTCCTGCTTATCAGTGCGCAGGCGATGGCGCAGACCCGCTACACCCCCCTCATCGACGATATCGAACAGCGGCTTGATACCACCGTCGAACTCTACCAGCAGCAAAAAACCAACGAAGCGCGTCGGGAAGTGCAGGCCGCCTATTTCGAAGTGTTTGAAAATCTCGAAGGCCCCATTCGCATCAATTTCTCAGCACGCAAAAGCTACGAGATGGAGAGCAGTTTCGGCGATATCCGGCGGATGATCGCCGATGGCAAACCGCTGGCGGCGATTCAGGCGCGGGTTGACGAGCTGAAACGGGCGCTGCGTGAAGTGGAGCCGGTGCTGGACGGCGGCCATCGGCTGGTGGCGGAGGAGCAGCATACCGCGTTGTCGCGCGACGATATCGCGCTGCACTGGCAGAACAGTTTCCGGGTGATTGACGATCTGCTGGCACAGGCGATGAGCGCCTATCAGGCAGGGAACGTCAGCCTCGCCAGCCAACAGGTGCAGCAGGCGCACTATCAGGGTTTTAAAAATTCAGAGATGGAAATGTCGGTGCGGCAAAACCGTTCGGCAAAAGCGGCGGCGGCGATTAATCAGCAGTTTACCGCCCTGATTGCGCTGACGTCACAACCGGGTCACCTCAACGATGTGGCCTACCAGATCACCACCCTGTTGCAGGAACTGGAAGACCTCCTGCCGGGCCTGCCGACCACCCGCGACGATCAGCCGGTAAACGCCCCGACGGCAGATACCGGCCCTGCACCGGTGGCAGACAGCACAGCAGGGGCCGACTGGGCCACGGTGGCGGCGGAGATTCAGCGCAGTGTGGCGCAGGCGCTGGTGCGCTACCAGCGCGGAGAGGCCCAGCAGGCGATTCTGGATATCCAGGATACCTATTTCGATCGCTTCGAAGCCACCGGGATGGAGAACAAAATCGGCTCCCGCGACGCGACGTTTAAAACCGCCCTCGAAGCCCATTTCACCCGCATGGTGAGCCTGATGAAGGCCGGCCAGCCGCAGGACAAACTGGCGGCGGAAGCCGCGGCGCTGGACGCCGACCTGCAACAGGCGGTGACCATGTTGGGTGAGGGCGAGGCAACCCAGTGGAGCCTGCTGCTCTACAGCCTGATGATCATTGTCCGCGAAGGGCTGGAAGCGCTGTTGATTGTGGCGGCCATCGTCGCCTGGCTGGTGAAAAACGATCATCACGACAAGCTGCCGTTAATTCGCCAGTCGGTGGTGGTGGCGCTGATCGCCAGCGTGGCGACGGCGGTGCTGTTCCAGCTGCTGTTCACCAATTCCGGCGCCAGCCGCGAGCTGCTGGAAGGGGTCACCATGCTGATCGCGGTGGTGATGCTGTTCTCCATGAGCTACTGGCTGCTGTCGAAAGTCGAGGCCCGCCACTGGAAAGCCTGGCTGGAAGGCAAGCTGAGTCATTCCCTTTCCCGTGGCTCGCTGGTCGGGCTGTGGCTGACCAGTTTCCTGGCGGTCTACCGCGAAGGGGCGGAGACGGTGCTGTTTTACTTTGCCCTGCTTGGCGATGCCCAGGGCTTTTCCGGTCACCTGGCCATCGGCGGCGGGTTCGTCATTGGCTGCGTGGTGCTGCTGGTGGCGTGGATCGTGATGCGCTACTCGGTGGTCCGCCTGCCGTTGAAACCCTTCTTCATCTTTACCGGCGGCCTGATGTACCTGATGGCGTTTGTCTTCGCCGGTAAGGGCGTCCTCGAACTGGTGGAGGGCAAACTGTTCCAGCCGACCTTAATCAGCGGGGTACCGGAAATCAGCTGGCTCGGTATCTATCCCTATCTGGAAACCTTGTTACCACAGCTTATTTTGCTGGTTGCTGCCGTGGCGGCGCTGGTCATTATGCGCCGCCACAACCAGGCGCCGACCGTGAGTATAAAAAAATCATAATTACCATCTAAAGACGAGAGGATGTGTCAGATGACTTTTAAGAACACCGTGATTATCAGCGCCACTATGGCCGCCGTATTTACCGCCCCGGCGGCGCTGGCGTTTAAAGAGTATCCCGCCGGTGAACCGGTCACCATGAATGAGATGGAGATCGCTGCCGTTTACCTGCAGCCGATTGATATGGAACCGCGCGGTATGGGGCTGCCGGCGGCTAAATCGGATATCCATCTTGAGGCCGATATTCATGCGGTTGAAGGGGGCAAAAATGGTTTTGGCGCCGGCGAATGGATCCCCTATCTGACCATCGCCTATACCCTGGTCAATAGCGACACCGGTGAAAAACAGGAAGGAACCTTTATGCCGATGGTGGCCAGCGACGGCCCGCACTATGGCGCCAATATCAAAATGATGGGCGTCGGCAACTATAAAGTGACCTACCATATTGAACCGCCGTCAAAAGCCGGGATGCATCGTCACACCGATAGCGAGACCGGGGTGGGTCGCTGGTGGAAACCGTTTGATGTCAGCTACGAGTTTAAGTACGTGGGCCTGAACTAAGAGCCTGGCCCATTAGGCTATTTTATTTGCCATTTTGGCCCTGAAGGGCGAGCGGAGCGAATACCATCCTTACGTACTGCGTGTACGCTCCGGTTGTTCCGCGCTGTCCGTGGCCAAACTGGCTGCATCAATCTACGCCTACTGGGACAGACTCTGCGCCTTCGTCGCGCAGGATGGCCTTCGGGTCGTCCTGCGGTGTGTTGCTTGATGCGGACTACAGTATTCCGCCGTACCGGGTCGAAGTCATGAGTTACTTTTTCGTCACCACGCTCCAGCTCTTTTTCTGTATCGCGCTGCTCTCCTCACTGCTGTGGGGGCGGGGTGATACGCCATCACTGCGTCCCCTCGTCTGGATCTTACTTAGCGCGCTGGCCGTTGGTCTGCTGGCCGGGCTGTTTATCCGCGGCAGTCAGACGCTACAGCTGATGCTGGTGGCCGGGGAGGTCCTGCTGTCGCTGCTGTTTTTACTCAGCTTCTGGTGGGCCACGCTGCGTCTGCGCTATCTGTGGCAGTGGATCCTCGTTTTTGGTGCCGCGCGCCACTGGGCGCAGGACCCTAATCTCGGCGGGCTAACCTCCACCCACGTGCTCAATACCGATCTGCTGTTGAACCTGAGCGCGCTGGTGCTGGCGTTTGCGCTGCTGTGTCTGGCGGCGGCGCTGTGCGCCATGTTGCTGCGGCGGATACGCTGGGCCTACTGGCCGCTGGCCATCGTACTGATGGTGCTGCTGTGGCTGCCGCTGCTCGGCAACCTGCTGCTGCTGTTGATGAAGCTGCAGATAGTCCCGCTGCTCAAACCGCTGCTCAGTTTTGTTGCCAAAGCCACCAACAACGCTGCCGGCTATAACTGGGCGGCTGCTGCCATCCTCGCGCTGCTGTGCTTGTGCTGGCTCCCGGCGCTCAGACGGTTTTCCCTCGCGGTAAAGGCGGCGGATGCGCCGGTTACCCGTCGGCTGGCGCAGGCGGAGCGGCGCGGCGCGGTGCGGTTGTGGCTGACCACCTTGTGTTGCGTTGTGCTGATTAGCGGCGGCCAGCTGTGGTGGGATCTGGTGGCCTCGCAGCCGCCGAGACTGTCGGAAGCCCAGCCGGTGACGCTTGCTGCCGATGGCCTGGTGCATATTCCGCTGGCGCAGGTTCGCGACGGTAAGCTGCACCGTTTTGTCTGGGTCGCCGACGATGGCAAGGCGGTCCGTTTCTTTATCATTAACCGCTATCCCGACAAGCTGCGCTTCGGCGTGGTATTTGACGCCTGTCTGCTGTGCGGCGATCAGGGGTATGTCATGGAGGGCAACCAGGTGATCTGCGTCGCCTGCGGGGTGCATATCTTTATTCCGTCAATCGGCAAACCTGGCGGTTGTAACCCGGTACCGATTGACGACTGGCGCAACGATGAGCGGGAACTGACGATCCCTGGCAAGGCGCTGGCCGTCGGGGCTAATTACTTCTCGACAGTGCTGACCATCAAGGTGACCGACCCGGTAGACGGGAGCTCCCTGACCAACACCGCGGCGGAATATAAATACAGCTACGCGGGCCGAACCTGGTTCTTTTCCTCGCAGGCCAACTATGACCGTTTCCGCAGCGCGCCTGAAACCTTTGCTGGCGATGCGGTGCAGGAGGAATAGCGATGCTGGGACGAATGATCTACCAGTCATGGGGGCGCAATCTACGCCGCAAAGGGCTGGCGGTGTTAACCGTGTTCCTGGCCGCCAGCCTGATCTCGGCGCTGCTGGCGGTCTCTATTGATATCGGCGACAAGATGTCGCGCGAGCTGAAATCCTACGGTGCCAATATCCTGATTGAGCCAGCGGGGCAGGCGGCACTACCGGCCTTGTTCAGCGAACAAAGCAACCCGCTGGCCAGCGACGATTTTCTCGAACAGTCGGAACTGCCGAACATCAAAGATATCTTCTGGCGTAACAATATTGTCGGCTTCGCGCCGATGCTCAGCGGCGAGGTGCGCATAGGTGGCAATGATATTCGCGTGCTCGGCACCTTTTTCAGCCAGCCGGTTGAGATACCCGATGAAGAGGGCTATCAGAGCGGGCAGCGTACGGTCAGCCCGTTCTGGCAGGTGACCGGCGAGTGGCCGCAGGAGCCGGTTGCTCAGCAGCCACAGACCTTAGTCGGCCAGGCGCTGGCGCGCCATTATGGCTGGCAACCGGGCAAGCGGCTACGGCTACAGGTGGCGGACAGCAGCGTGGAGGTGGTGGTCAGCGGGGTGCTTTCCAGCGGCGGCGATGAAGATAATCAGTTGGTCATGCCGCTGAGCGTGGTCCAGCAGCTGCTGGGCCTGCCGGGAAAAGTGCAGGCGATTCGCGTGTCGGCGCTGACGGTGCCGGAGAATGAGCTGTCGCGCCGGGCGCGGGAAAACCTCGAAGCGCTAAATGCTGAAGAGTATGACCTGTGGTACTGCACGGCGTACGTCTCGTCGATTGCCCATCAACTGGAAGAGGCCATTTCCGGCGCGGAAGTGCGCCCGGTCTGGCAGGTCGCGGCGTCGGAAGGGGTGGTGATCGACAAAATTCAGCTGCTGATGGCGGTGGTAACCCTGGCGGCGCTGGCCGCTGCGGCAATGGGCATTGCCTCACTGATGACCAGTACGATGATGGAGCGTGGCAAAGAGATTGGCCTGATGAAGGCCCTGGGCGCCCGACAGTGGCAAATTCTGCTGCTGTTTTATCTTGAGGCGGCGCTGAGCGGCCTGCTGGGCGGTGCCCTCGGCTGCGTGGCGGGCTGGGGGCTGGCGAAGATGATTGGGCTGATGCTCTTTGCGACCCCGCTGAATTTTGCCTGGGTGGTGGTGCCGTGCGTGCTGGTGATTGCAGTCCTGATTGCGCTTATCGGCACCTGGTTTCCGGCGCGCCGCATTGCGCGGCTTTATCCTGTGGAGGTGCTGTATGGCCGTTAAGCGCGACATGCTGTGGTTGCTGGTGTGGCGAGCGTTGCGTCTGCGTTTGCAGCGCGTTGCCGTGGTGTTCACCGCTCTGGCGGTTGGCGCCACTATCGTCACCGCGCTCTCTGCGGTGTGGTTCGATATCAACAGCAAAATGAGTGAAGAGCTGCGGACCTTCGGCGCGAACTTTTACATCGGGCCGGGACACGGCTCGCGGATGCCGCAGCCGGCGCTGCAGGCGATTCTCGACGACGCGCCAAACGGGTTGATTCACGGCGCCAGCCCCTGGCTGTACGGCACCGCACGCACCGAGCTGGAAAAGGTGGTGATGGTGGGGGTCTGGTTCGAGTCGCTGCAACAGCTGGTGCCCTACTGGCAGGTCAGCGGTAACTGGATTGGCGTCAGCTTTGACGACCGCCACGCGATGGTCGGCGTTAAGCTGGCCCAGCGGCTGGCGCTCAAGGTGGGCGATAGCGTGACGCTGGTGGATCACCAACGGCGCAAAATGCTGCAGGTCAAGGGGATCGTTGAGGCCGGTGACGCGACCGATAATATGCTGATTGTCAGCCTCGACGTGGCGCAAGCGTGGTTGAACAGGCCTGGGGTCATCAGCCAGGGGCTGCTGAGCGTCAGTAACGACCTGGGTCAGGTTGAGGATTATGCCCGCCAGCTACAGCAGCGTTACCCCGACCTTGAGATCCGCCCGGTGCGCAAGGTCTCAGCCTCCGAAGGGCAGGTGCTGGATAAAATCAAAGGGCTGATGGGGCTGGTTTCGCTGGTTATCCTTGCCCTGTCGTCGTTGTGCGTCAATACCACCCTGATGGCTATCGTCGGCGAGCGCGCCCGCGAGTTCGCGCTGCAAAAAGCGCTGGGGGCCAGCAACGCCGATATCGTGCGCCAGATGCTGCTGGAGACCAGCATCATCACCCTCGCGGCGGTAGTGTGCGGTTGGGTGCTGGGCTATCTGCTGGCCCAGCTTCTGGGAATCACGGTATTTAACGCCACCATTTCGCTGCGCCTGCCGGTGCTGCCGATAACCCTGGTGCTGTCTTTGTTGGTTGCCCTGCTGGCGGCCATTGTTCCGGTGCGCCGCGCGGTGAGCGTTGAACTGGCGAAAGTATTGAAAGGAGAGTAACCCCATGACCGTCACGCCTTTACGCCAGATGGCGATTGAAACCCGTCATCTGTGTAAGCGATTCGGCGATGTCACCGCCCTGGATGACATCAATTTACGTATCGCGCGCGGCGAATTTGTCGCGATTATGGGAGCCTCCGGTTCTGGAAAAACCACCCTGATGAACATCCTGACCTGCCTGGATACGGTCAGTGAAGGCCAGGTTATCCTCGACGGCACCGACGCCGCTGCGCTGGACGAAGAGGGGCGGCGGCGCTTTCGGGCGCAGAAGATTGGCCTGGTGTTTCAGCAGTTCCATCTGATCCCGTTTCTGACGGCACTGGAAAATATCATGCTGGCGCAGCACTACCATAGCGTTGTCGACGAAACGGCGGCCAGAGCGGTGCTGGCACAGGTGGGACTCGAGCATCGTATGACTCACTTACCCAGCCAGCTCTCCGGCGGCGAGCAGCAGCGCGTCTGTATCGCCCGGGCGCTGGTAAATGAACCGCCGGTGATTTTTGCCGATGAGCCTACCGGCAACCTCGATGAAGAAAACGAGCAGCGGGTGCTGGACTTGCTCACCGACCTGCATCGCCAGGGGCGCACCATCGTGATGGTGACCCATAACCCGGCGCTGGGGAAATTTGCCGACCGCATCGTGCGTCTGCAGCATGGTAAATATCTTGGCGAGGAGGTCAATGCCCATGCGCCTGCCTAAAAGTATGGTGGTATTGCTGCTGATTCTGCTGCTGCCCGCCGGTTGCAAACAAGAGACGCTGGCGCGCGGCGAGCCGGCCCCGGCGTTGTCGGCCTTTGATCTACAGGGAAATCCCGCCACGCTTCAGCGCTGGCAGGGGAAAGCGGTGTATCTCAATTTCTGGTCAGCCAGCTGCGGCGGCTGCCTGGCGGAGATGGACACCCTACAGGCGCTCAGCCAGCGCTGGCCGGATAAAGTGGTGGTGGTGGGGATCAATACCGACCCGGAACAGGTCGATATCACGCCGCTGCTGGAAAAGCACGGCATTAGCTATCCGATCTTGCGTGACCAGCTCAGGATGACTCAGGAGCGCTATCAGGTGATCGGCACGCCGACCTCAGTCGTGATTGACGGCAACGGGCAGGTGCGGGATCTGCATCAGGGATGGCGCAAGCCCGATGAACTAGAGGCGGTGTTCGCCCGTCTGGCGCAACGGTAAATGTGGCTGTCCCGGGCCGCTGCCCGGGACGTCCGTTGCACGGGTTAGTCCAGCACCGATGGATCGGCATCAATCATCATCTGCTTCATTTCGGCAAAGTGCTGGCGGGAAAAGTCGGCGATTTTCTCCCAGTCCTGGGCGGTTTTCTCCGCCACGTCATCAGACAATACCTTCAGCGGCTGACCGGTTGACCAGGCGGTCACCAGAATCTGGCAGGCCCGCTCCAGGGTCCAGATGTCGTCAAACGCCTCTCCGATGTCGCTGCCGGTGACCAGCACGCCGTGGTTGCCCATCAACAGGCGGCGTTTATCCGCCAGCAATCCCGCCAGCCGAGCCCCCTCGGCGATGGTATCCGCCATCCCGCCGTACAGCGTATCCACCGCCACGCGATTGAAATAGCGCGCGCTGTTCTGTTCGACCGGCAGGATCTGCGGGTTCGCCAGGCAGGCGACGCTGGTGGTGTAGACCGGGTGCAGGTGCAGCACCACGCGGACCTCCGGCAGCCGCTGATGAATCTGGCCGTGGATCGCCCACGCGGTAGCGTCGACGTCCGCGCGCCGGGCGGTCGCTTCATCATCGGCATCCAGCAGCAGCAGGTCGCTGGCACGGATCCGTGAGAAGTGTTTCCACTTCGGATTCAGCAGGAACTTCTTGCCGTCCGCCGAGAGAGCGGCGCTAAAGTGGTTGGCCACCGCCTCATGCATGCCGAGGTGGGCGATAATGCGAAACGTCGCCGCCAGGTCGATGCGCGTCTGTTCTTCGTCAGAGTAGGCCATCGGGTTACTCCGCTTTCGGCATCAGGGTTTTCAGGTCTTCTTCGGTCGGCGGCTGGAAATTATATTTTTTCAACAGCGCCGCATACTCTGGCGTTGCGCTGAATTTCTTCAGCCCTTCCTCAAGCGCAGTTTTGACTTCGCTGTTGCCTTTTTTGACGCCAAAGCCGTTGAGTACCGGATAAATTAAGGTGTCGGACGAGATAACGATCCGGTCCCCCAGCTTTTCGACAACGCCGCGGGCAACGGCCGCATCGGTGATCTGCGCCTCCACCGCCCGCGACAGCAGCGCCTGGGTGGTTTGCGGGTCGGTGCTGTACTCACTTAAGATAATAGGCTTCAGGCCTTTCTTCACGCAGTAGTCCGCCGACAGCTTTTGCAGCTGAGCAAGCCAGGAGGTAGCGCCCATTGAGCCGATTTTATGGCCGCAGAATGCTTCCGGGGTTTTCGGCTGATAGCTGGCGCCTTTGAGCGCCAGAATCGACTCGCCACTTTTCAGGTACGGCACCATATCGATGACCTTCAGGCGTTCGGCGGTGATGTACATCGACGAGTTGGTGATATCAAAACGCCCACCCTGCAGACCAGGGATCAGGTTCGGAAAACGGGTATCGGTATTGACCGCCTCGCGGCCAATGGTTTTGGCAAGGCCGGCAAGGAATTCGATATCAAACCCGGCCGGTTTGTTGTTTTCCATATATTCATAAGGATAAAAAGTCATATCCGAACCGGCGGTAATCTTCCCCGGCTGCTGAAAGGCGAAGGTGCTGAACGAGGTCAGGGCGCCAGCGGTACACAGGAGCAGAGCATTCAATTTTTTCATAAAAACCTCCAGGGATGACATTACATGCTGGCGAGATCGTGGCCGGCCTGCTGAACGAAGAATGAGGCGCCGCGCGGTTTCTGCGGCAGACGAAGCTGGTTTGCGGCGCTACGTACCATGCCGCTTTCCTCTCCGGCAACCAGTTGCCCGGCGTGGGTGCTTGGCAGCGGGTTGTCGCCGAACGGCAGAGCGTCTTCGGCGGCATAGACGCTGATAAACAGGGTGCGCGGCAGATCGGTTTCATTAGGGCTTGAGGCGTGAAGCAGGCGGGTATGCATAAAGCAGACCGAGCCAGACGGGCCAAAGCAGGCCTGCGGCTGCTGGCAGTGCTCGGCCACCACCTCATCGTCCACCGAACCGGTAAACCGTCCCGCCTGCCAGTGGGACCACAGCGGCCCTTTATGACTGCCCGGTACGACGTTGAGCGGGCCATTTTCCGGCGTGACTTCGCTGACCATCAGCAGGGCGGTGATGATGTCGTCGTTGCTGTGCGGCGTAAACAAAAAATCCTGATGCCATTTCACCTGGGTGGCGGTAAACGGCAGCTTCGAGTTGATTTTACTGTGATGAAAACGGGTGCCGCTGCCGCCGATCAACTGGGCGGCAATGGCCGCCATACGCGACTGCAGAGCCGCATGTTCAAAGGCGGCGGAAATTTCGGTTGGTGAACTTACCCGACGCAGCGAAGGGTGGTCGGCACGATGATCTCCTTCGAGGTCGAAGCGCGGGCGGCCATCCAGGGTCTCGCCCCAGACCTCGGTATGCTGGCGGCTTTCTTCGACCCAACCGTCAAAATCCTGCTGTAGTGCGTTGACCTCGTCGGGCGAAAGCACCGCCTCGACCACCAGAAAGCCTTGCTGATGAAACTGTTCGATTTGCCACTGCGCGATCATAATTTTTCCTTCACAACGGAGAGTTAAGCCAGGGAGACATCTTTGAGGAACGCATCCACGCGCGGGTGGTTGCCGTCGCGCATCGCCTGCGGCGTGTCATCGCACACCACGCGTCCTTTTTCCATAAACACAATTCGGTCAGAGACTTTGAAGGCGAAGTTCATCTCATGGGTCACGATCACCATGGTGATACCTTCATGGGCCAGCGATTCGATTACCTGGAGCACCTCATTGACCTTTTCCGGATCCAGCGCCGAGGTGGGTTCATCGAATAGCATGATTTGCGGGCGCATCATCAGGGCGCGGGCAATGGCTACGCGCTGCTGCTGCCCGCCGGAAAGCTGGTGCGGATATTTCCACGCGTGATCCAGCATGCCGACCTTATGCAGCAGTTCGCAGGCGTGCTGCTTGAGCTCTGCTTCGGAGGCCAGCCGATGGTAGCGCGGGGCCAGCAGCAGGTTGCCAAGCACCGTCAGGTGCGGGAACAGATTAAAGCTCTGGAACACCATGCCGATGTTGAGACGATACTGGGCATTTTCCATAAAGCGCGGTTTCTGCACCCCCTGACGTTCGAGGTGAATAAACGGCTGGCCGTTAATCTGAATCTCGCCGTTGTCGATCTGCTCAAGGCCGTTGAGCAGGCGGATCAGGGTGGTTTTCCCGGAGCCCGAAGGGCCGATCACCGAGACCACTTCGCCTGGCTGGACCTGCAGGCTGACGGCGCCGAGGACTTCAACATTGTTGTAGGCTTTGTGCAGTTTTGAGGCCTGCAGCGCCGGATGGGCATTATCGACGGTGCTGCGGGTCATCACCGGACGGGTCTGCGTCGCCAATTGTTGCATCTCGCTGTCGACCGGGCGTGTGACCTTGCGGCGGGTAACGTCGAGGTAGCTTTCCAGGCGTTTGAGTAAGAAGTCAAAGACGGTGACGATCAGCACGTAGTAGAACGCCACGGCTGCCATGGTTTCCATAACCAGGAAGTTCTGTGAATAAAGACGCTGACCGACCATCAAAATTTCGGTCAGAGAGATAACCGAAACCAGCGAACTGAGCTTGACGACGGCAATATATTCGTTCGCCAGCGCCGGCAGGGCGACGCGCAGCGCCTGGGGAATAATCACCCGCCACTGGGTACCGGCATAGCGTAACCCCAGCGCCCGGGCGGCTTCACCCTGGCCTTTGGGTATCGACAACAGCCCGCCGCGGTGGATCTCGGCGACATAGGCGGCTTCACTCAGCACCATCGCCAGCAGGCCGGCCCAGAACGGGTCGTTGAGCACGATTGCCGTTGACGGCACCGCCTGGGGCAGGTTGTAGACGAAGATCAGCAGCACCAGCAGCGGCAGGCTGCGAAACAGCCAGATGTAGAGCCGGGCGGGGACATTAAACAGTTTGCGCGGCGACTGCTTGCCCAGGGCAAGAACAAAGCCCAGCACAATACTGCAACCCCAGGTCAGCAGACTTAATTTAATGACGGTCCAGGTGGCCTGCCAAAAATCTGCATCATTAAGCAGACTGAACATGTAGTTCCAGTTAAACGTCATGGGCTATTTCACTCGCCATAATTAATGGAGATAAGTGGGATACCGCTGATCAAAAATGGGGCATCGCCAGGTTTTATCGTGCAATAACACTATGCTGGCAGTCTTCGCTGTGAGGCAATTAGTAAATTTTTGGTCTTTAAGTTTAAAAAAACTATATAGGCAAATTAATATCAATAAATTTAAAGCAATGAGTGTGAAACAAGAACTAAACATTAAAAAAACAATTGCAAATAGCCGTCAACGCAATTGGCGGGAAAAATATTTTTTGCCCGATCGCAGGGCAGAATAATGATTAATTTGGTGCGCAGTGATTCAATTTGGTGCAATGAAATATATTTTGTGGCAACTGGCGGCATTTCTATCCGCGGTGGGTAGAAATAGCCAACAGCGCAGGCGGGAGATTAAACGCGGAACCGTGATGTGGCATGATGCTTGCTACTTGCTTATTAAGAAACTATGCCATTCCCATGCGGGACAATATTTCATAAAGGGTGAGGCTATGACGCGATTCACGCTCAAACAACTTAAATATTTTGTTACCGTTGTAGAGACCGAAAGCATCGCTGAAGCGTCACGGCAGCTGCATATTGCCCAGCCGTCGATCTCAATTGCGATTAAAAACCTTGAAAGCACCTTCGAACAGCAACTGTTTATTCGCCATCATGCTCAAGGGGTCTCTTTAACCTCCTGCGGGCGGCGCTTTTATGAGAAGGCGAAAGAGCTGCTGCGCCTTTCGTACGAGTTCGAGCAAAACTCCCGCGCCGATAAGGAGCTGGTTTCCGGCACCATTTCCGTGGGGTGTTTTGAATCCGTCGCGCCGTTGTATATGCCGAAACTGGTGGCGGGATTTAAAAAAATGTATCCCGATATCACCTTGCAGCTGTATGACGGTGAGCAGCATGAGTTAATGCATGGCCTGCATCGCGGGCGTTTCGACCTGGCGCTGGTGTACGATCTGGAGCTGGGGCATTCGATCAATAAGGAGATGCTCAACGCACCGCATAAACCGTATGCGCTGCTGCCGGCCAGCCATCCGCTGGCGCAAAAACCTCGCGTCACCCTGCAGGAGCTCAGCCAGGAGCCGATGATTTTGCTGGACGCGGTGCCGAGTAAAAACTATTTCATCACCATCTTTAAAGAGAAGGGCTATCACCCGGAAGTGGCGTACAGTTCGCCGTCAATAGAAATGGTGCGCTGCATGGTGGGTCAGGGATTAGGCTTTTCGGTATTAGTCACCCGGCCGTTGTGTGATATGACCTATGACGGAGAACGGCTGGTGCAGCTGGATATTGAAGATGAGATGCCGGCGTCGACATTAATTATGGCGCACCTTGCGAATAACGAACCGACCCGACCTACGCAATTGTTTATGGATTATTGCCGCAGTATCGAATTAACGCCGGCCTGTCTGTAAATAAAGTCTCTGCGGCTACCGTCGGGCGGCCAGCAATTGTCACATCGGTCAGGCTCACAAATTTCTATTTAGCGACTCGTTTTATAATAATTTACCCGCGGACGTTGATTAAATAACCTGAAAACGATCCCTGGCAGCGGAATACCCGGTGCGCCAGGCCTGTTTGCGTTCACATCATTGATCAACAGAGGGTGGTTAGCTATGCAAAATCAGCGTGCTCCGCACATCAGTCCGCAGACCGTCGACAGCTATCAGCGCGACGGGGTGGTGTTGCTGAAAGGCGTATTTACGCCGTGGATTGAGAGCCTGGCCAGTGGCGTGGCGGAACTGATGGCCAATCCCAGCGAATATGGCCATGCGCGGACGGTGGTGCCGAAAGATGGCTCGGCACCGTTTTTCCAGGATTATTGTAACTGGGCGCGGATCCCCGACTTTGAACACTTTGTCCGCCAGTCGCCGGCGGCCGAAATTGCCGCCGCGCTGATGCAGTCGAAAACCGCCAAATTCTTCCATGAACATACGCTGGTGAAGCAGCCTGGCGGGAGCACCATTACACCGTGGCATCACGACCAGCCCTATTACTGTGTGGAAGGGCAGCAGAACGTCAGCTTCTGGATCCCGCTCGACCCGGTAGCAGCGGAGATTTCGCTGCGCTGCATTCGCGGCTCCCACCGTTGGGGAGATGAATTCAGCCCGACGCGCTTTAACGGCTCTAAGCTGTATAACCACGGCCGGTTCAAAGAGCTGCCGGATATCGATGCGCATCAGGAGGACTACGATATTGTCAGCTGGGCGCTGGAGCCGGGAGATGCGGTGGCCTTCCATTACCGCACGGTGCACGGTGCCAGCGGCAATCATACCCAGCGTGCGCGCCGGGTGTTCTCCGCTCGTTGGGTCGGCGATGACGCTACCTTTGTCGATCGTGGCGGAGTGACCTCACCGCCGTTCCCGGAGCTGACGTTGCAGGATGGCGAGGCGCTGGTGTCACCGCTGTTTCCGCAGGTTTGGCCGCGGGTTGTGGCGTGATATGAGTGACGGGTCCGAAACGCCGTCGGGCCCTGTTTTACCGCGATAATGCTATTTAACCGCCGCGATAGATTTTGTTTACAACCGTATTTCTGGCCTACGGGGGATCCCGTGGTTCATTATTTTCTGATTGCAGTTTTCCTGTCCGTTGTTATTCAGTGCACTGTCCATTCCGCCATTTCATCTGCACAAAACCTAATTGCTTAAGGTTGTCTTAATATTTGACAAGCGCCAGCAACTGTTCGCCAATCGTCGTCCAATGTGCTTGTCCGTTCATTTAATTACGCCAGCGTCACAAAAGCCGGAAAAAAACAAACCCGCGCGTTGCAACAGGTGGACGACCCACTATATGTTAAATTTGTGTTTAATAAATGATAATTAAAGGTTGGATTTATGCATAGGAAAATTGGCGGTTTAGTGGTTTCACTGACAGCAGTCTTCTCCTGTTCTGTGCTGGCTGCATTACCTCAGGGGTACCCGGCAGATTATCAAAAAGTGGTCGATGCCGGGATAAAAGAGGGAAAAGTTGTCGTCTATTCGACCACGGATACCAAAGCCGCAGGGCCATTAATTAAAGGGTTCGAAGCGCAGTATCCTGGGATTAAAGTTGAATATAACGATATGAACAGTACCGAGCTTTATAACCGCTACATCAGCGAACAGGCAGCCGGTGGCGGCAGCGGTGATGTGGTCTGGAGTTCATCGATGGATACGGCGCTAAAACTGGCAACTGACTATGCCGAGCAGTATGCCTCTCCTGAAGTGGGCAAGTTACCAAAATGGGCGGTGTGGCAGCAAAAAGCCTACGGGACCACCTACGAGCCAGTGGTCTTTATCTATAACAAGCGGCTGATCCCACAAAATGAAGTCCCGGATTCACATACCGCGCTGGCGAAACTGGTCACCGCTCAGGCCGATAAATTCAAAGGCAAAGTGACCACTTACGATATCGAAAAGTCCGGGCTGGGATTTATGCTGGCGGTGCAGGACAGCAAAGCTGACGCTAATTATTTCAGCGATCTGGCTGGGATGGCGAAGGGCGGTCTGACCGTGCAGTCCTCCACCGGCACGATGATGGAAAGGGTCTCTTCGGGTGAAAACCTGCTGGGGTACAACATTCTTGGTTCTTATGCTGAAGCGCGCGCCAAAACGGACCCGTCATTAGGGATTTCGTATCCGAAAGATTATGTGCTGGTGCTATCGCGGGTCTCATTCATTACCCAGGAATCAGCGCATCCTAATGCGGCAAAATTGTGGTTTGATTACGTGTTATCGGAAAAAGGGCAAAGCATTCTGGCGAACCAGGCCGATATCCCTTCGATTCGCAATGATATTGAAGGAAATAATGATATCGACGGGATGACCAAGATGCTGGGCAATGCGCTGAAGCCGATTCCGGTCGATGAATCATTGCTGGAATATCTGGAACCGAAAAACCGGTTGGAATTTATCAAACAATGGCGTAGCGCTGCCGCAAAATAATGTCCTGCCAGGCTGTATGATTTGCCATACAGCCTTTTTCGTGCCTGCGCTTTGCCCGTCTGGTTATACAGCGCACCGGCTCAAAGGGATGGTCTATGAATGTATTACGCAGAAAGATGCAGGGACTGCCGCGCGGCATCGTGGTCCTTATCACCGCATTAGTTATTTATATCCCGCTGCTATTTATCGTGGTGCAGAGTTTTCTTTCGGCACCATTTTTTGCCCGCTCCAAAGAAATCAGTCTGGAAGCTTTCGCGTTTATTTTCAGCGATCCCGATTTTTATCTCGCGCTCAAGTCCGGTTTTATTCTGGCGTTTGGCCTGGTGGCGATCGCGATTCCGTTGGGGGGGATCCTCGCGTTTTTGATGGTGCGTACTGACTTACCCGGACGGCGGTTTATTGAACCGCTGATCCTGGTGCCTGTTTTTGTCTCGCCGATGGTGCTGGCCTTTGGTTATGTGGTGGCGGCAGGGCCGGTGGGGTTTCTCTCGCAATGGGCCGGGCAGCTGCTGGGCTTTGTGCCGTGGAACATCTATTCGATGTTCAGTATCGTGGTGATTGCCGGACTGACCCACGTCCCTCATGCTTATCTGTATATTTCTTCCGCATTACGGAGCGTCGGCTCGGATGTTGAGGAGGCGGCGCGCACCGTGGGGGCATCGCCGCTACAGATTATGACCTCGGTCAGCCTGCCAATGGTGCGTCCGTCTATTCTGTATGCCTGCGTGCTGTTGTTTTTCCTCGGCCTCGAAGTGTTCGGCCTGATGCTGGTGTTGGGCGACCCTGAAGGCAATATGGTTCTGGCTACCTACCTCTATAAGTTGACCAATAAACTCGGCACGCCGTCCT
This sequence comes from Klebsiella sp. R390, assembly GCF_051131745.1. Classification (NCBI taxonomy): domain Bacteria; kingdom Pseudomonadati; phylum Pseudomonadota; class Gammaproteobacteria; order Enterobacterales; family Enterobacteriaceae; genus Klebsiella; species Klebsiella sp. R390. Next base: position 5,011,330 of record NZ_CP180445.1, read on the forward strand.
ACCACCTGATGGCGGCGGTGGCGGTGGTACTTATCTGCATCACTATTCCGCTGGTGATGTTGCAGCGCCGCCTGATGCGCACCGCCAATCGCTTCGTGACGATGAAAGGCAAAGCCTCGCAGGCGCGGGCGCTGCCGTTGGGCAAATGGCGTTGGGTTGCCGGCGCGGTGGTGGTTTTCTGGCTGACGGTGACGATTGGCGTGCCGCTGCTGGGAGTGGCGCTGCGGGCGTTTATTTCCAACTGGGGCGTTGGTGTGTCGATTTGGGACCAGCTCTCGCTAACCACCTTCCATAACATCTGGCAGCAGCCGAATCTGCTGCGGGCCATTGTCAACTCAATGGCGATCGGAGTATTTGGCGGCGCGCTGGCGGTGGTGTGCTATCTGTTTATCGGTATTGCGATGCACCGTAAAGCGGACAACGTGACGCGCTTTCTCGACTACAGCGTGTTGGTACCACGGGCGGTGCCGGGTCTGCTGGCCGGGCTGGCGTTTTTGTGGGTGTTCTTGTTCCTGCCGATGTGGCTGGATCAGTCGCTTAAGAATGGCTGGCTGTCGGCGCTGCCGGTGGCCGACTGGCTGCGCGAACATCTGATTGTCCAGCTTCGGGCTTTGCGTAATACCATTTTCAGCGTCTGGCTGGCCTACACCGTGGTGTGGATGGCCTATGGCCTGCGCCTGATCTCTTCCACCCTGTTACAGGTCGCACCGGAGCTTGAAGAGGCCGCCCGCAGTACCGGCGCGTCGCGTGGCCAGGTGACCCGCCACGTCACGGTGCCGCTGTCGCGCTACGGCTTGATTGGTTCCTGGCTGCTGATGTTCCTGATTTTTGAGCGCGAGTATTCCACCGGCGTCTATCTGCTTTCGCCGGGCACGGAGACTATCGGTTCGATGCTGGTGTCGCTCTGGGCGGCCGGGGCTATCGATATTGTCGCTGCCCTCTCGTTTATCAATATTCTGCTGGTGGTGGTTGGACTGGGGATCGCCCTGCGTTTTGGAGTGAAATTACATGATTGAATTATCGGTAGAAAACCTGCATCTGACCTATGGCGATAACCCGGTGTTGAAAGGGGTGTCGATGGAGCTGAAACGCGGAGAAGTGGTGTCGCTGCTGGGGCCATCCGGCAGCGGGAAAACCACCTTGCTGCGCGCCGTCGCCGGGCTGGAGAAACCCACCGGCGGGCGCATTACCATCGGCAAACATCAGGTCTATGACGGCAATCCGCGCAGCGAAATCCCGGCAGAGGAGCGCAATCTTGGGCTGGTGTTTCAGTCCTACGCCTTGTGGCCGCACAAGACGGTGTTTGAAAATGTCGCCTACCCGTTGCGGTTGCGTAAGGTGGCTTCTGGTGAAATCAAGCAGCGGGTGCAGGCGGTGCTCGACCAGTTAGGGCTGGGGCACCTTGGCGCCCGACATCCGCATCAGCTATCAGGTGGCCAGCAGCAGCGTGTTGCCATTGGTCGGGCGCTGGTCTACAACCCTCCGGTGATACTGCTTGATGAACCGCTGTCAAACCTTGATGCCAAATTGCGCGAAGAGGCGCGGGTGTTTTTGCGCGAGCTGATTATCACGCTGGGGTTATCGGCGCTGATGGTCACCCACGATCAGAATGAAGCGATGGCGATTTCTGACCGGATCCTGCTGCTCAATAATGGCGTGATTGAACAACAGGGGACGCCGCAGGAGATGTACAGCACGCCGGCCACGCTGTTCGCCGCCGAGTTTATGGGCAGCAACAACCGTCTGCACGGCAAGATTACCGCGGTGGTTGATGGGCGGGCGCGGATCGAGGGCGCGAGCTGGGCGTTATGGGGGATGGCGGGCGATCGGGTCAGCGTCGGGCAGGAGGCGACGGCCGTGATCCGCGTGGAGCGTCTGCAGCTGGGCTCCACGCCGCAGGACAATATGCTGGAACTGCCGCTCTTGACCAGCATGTATCTGGGGGACCGCTGGGAATATCTGTTCCGCACCCACGGGGACGACCTGGCGATTCGTGCCTACGGAAACGTGCTTCGCGATGCGCACCATTGCCACCTGTCTTTCCCGGCCCATGATCTGTGGATTTTCCCTAAATCGTAAGGCTGTCGCGGTTTCCCTGGCGGCGGCAATCGTTGATGCTGTCGCCCGGGCGTTAACCGCGGTGAGCGAGGTGAATGCAGAAGGCAGATTATGAAAGATAGACGTTGGCTGCCGTTGGGCCGCGCAAGCCGTTCACTCGACGAAATTCAACGCGAATACCTGGAGTAATTATTTCTGATTCGCCTGGGGATAATGCTGAAATATGGACCTGAACGTCTTTACGACCATCGGAGGGAATTATAAGGCCTTTGCCGGTTTTATTATCAAACGCTTTGACAATGCCTGTCATTTTTTGGAACAAATAAAATCCTTGTGAAAATAAATACCGGCATATTATACATTAAGAAAACGATAAAGCCATCTGTTTTATTTTTTAGCGACGCAGGCTAGTATTTGTCAGTAAAAGTAACAACCGATTGCACCAGGTATTCAAGGTGATCAGATAACTCTAATCAAAATTGGATTTCGTGGAACAATCAGCGTCTGGTATCTGGCGATTACGCAGCGGTTTTCGCTGTTGACTGGAAGAGTTTGTGGCAGTAAGGACAGATGAGCTGAGAGCCTTTTTGTACGCGGCTGAAGCTGTGTTCGGAATCCTGTGAGCAATGTGGACAGGTGCATTTTACAAGGTAATTACGGCGGGTTTTGTTATTTTTTCGATCTGACATATGATTTCCTTCCTGATTTAATGGCCTGAAACCATACAGCATTATCAAATAAATAGCTCGGAATGATTGTGTACCGGCAAAAATAAGCCATCGCGGGGTCTGTGAGGATCGCATCAGGGGTATCGCTCAGAAGGCGCCAGACCGACCCCTCCTGAGCGACCTCGTTTATTTATTGCGCGACCCAGCCCCCGTCCATGTTCCACGCTGCACCGCGTACCTGAGCGGCGCCGTCGCTGCAGAGAAACAGCGCCAGTTCTCCCAACTGTTCCGGGGTGACAAACTCGCCGGACGGTTGTTTTTCTGCCAGCAGCTGTTCACGGGCCTGCTGTGGTTCCGAACCTTCATTGATGCGCTTGTCTATCTGCTGCTGCACCAGCGGGGTTAACACCCAGCCGGGGCAAATCGCATTACAGGTCACACCGGTTCTGGCGGTTTCCAGCGCCAGGGTTTTGGTCAGTCCCACAACGCCGTGCTTGGCGGCGACGTAGGCCGACTTCTCCTTCGAGGCCACCAGCCCGTGCACCGAGGCAATATTAATAATGCGCCCCCAGTTACGCGCCCGCATACCCGGCAGGGCCAGGCGGCTGGTGTGAAAGACGCTGGAGAGATTTATCGCGATAATATCGTTCCACTTCTCGACGGCGAAACTCTCCACCGGCGAGACATGCTGGATCCCGGCGTTATTGACCACAATATCGACGCCGCCAAACTCGGTATTGGCGTAGGCCATCATAGCTTCAATCTGCTGTACATCGCGTAGGTCGGCATCGTGGTAGCCCGGCGTTTTGCCGACCAGCGCCACCGCCGCTCGTGCGGCGGCGCTGTCGCCAAAGCCGTTGAGGATCAGCTGCGCGCCGGCTTTCGCCAGCACGGTGGCAATCCCTAAGCCGATGCCGCTGGTTGAGCCGGTGACCAACGCTACCTTTCCGTTCAGATTCATCATATGTTCCTTAGTGATTCGGTTAAACCGTGCCCGTCAGACAATACCGGTTAAATAGAAGACGGCGATAACAAACAGTACCGCCATACTTTTAATCAGGGTGATAGCAAAAATACCGCCGTAGGCCTGACGATGGCTGAGGCCGGTGATCGCCAGCAGGGTGATCACCGCGCCGTTATGCGGCAGCGTGTCCATCCCGCCGCTGGCCATCGAGGCTACGCGGTGCAGTACCTCCAGCGGAATATTGGCGGCGTGGGCCGCGGCGATAAAGGTCTCTGACATCGCCGCCAGCGCGATGCTCATCCCACCGGAGGCGGAACCGGTGATCCCCGCCAGCACCGTTACGCTGATCGCCTCATTGAGCAACGGGTTGGGAATGGCGGTGAGGGCTTTGGATAACACCAGAAAACCCGGCAGGGCGGCGATAACTGCGCCAAAACCATATTCTGATGCGGTGTTCATCGCCGCGAGGATCGCCCCGCTGACGGCGGTACGGCTGCCTTCCGCCAGACGACCGCGGATATTACGAAAACCGAACACCAGCACCATCAGGATGCCTGAAATCAGCGCCGCTTCCACGGCCCAGATCGCCGTAATTTTGCCCACTTCCGTCACGATGGGTTTCGCCAGCCCCGGGAGAACCAGTTCGTGGCTGGTGCCGTACCATTGTGGGATCCAGCGGGTAAACAACAGGTTCAGTACCCCCACCAGCAGCAGAGGGGCAATGGCAATGAGCGGATGGGGCAGGTTGATGTTATCCGGCGTATCTGGCTCATTTTGCAGATCCGTGCCGTAACCTTCGCCCTTAGCCTGCGCTTTGCGACGCTGACGCTCCAGCCACAGCAGGCCAAAGGTGATGATAAACAGCGAACCGATAAGCCCGAGCCAGGGAGCGGCCCAGGCGTTGGTGCCAAAGAAGCTGGTGGGGATAATGTTCTGGATCTGCGGGGTACCGGGCAGGGCATCCATGGTGAAGGAGAAGGCGCCCAGCGCCACGGTGGCCGGAATCAGCCGTTTGGGAATACCGCTCTGACGGAACAGTTCGGCGGCAAACGGATACACCGCAAAGGCCACCACAAACAGCGAAACGCCGCCGTAGGTCAGCAGGGCGCACACCAGCACGATCACCGGAATGGCATGACGGCGCCCGAGGATCTGAATTGCTGCGGCAACGATGGATCGCGAGAAGCCCGACAGTTCGATCAGCTTGCCGAACACCGCTCCCAGCAGGAATACCGGGAAGTAGAGTTTGACGAAGCCAACCATTTTTTCCATAAACAGGCCGGTAAAGGTCGGCCCAACCGCGCCTGGGTCAGTGAGCAGCACCGCGCCGAGGGCGGCGATAGGGGCAAACAGGATAACGCTGTATCCGCGATAGGCTGCCAGCATCAGTAATGCCAGCGCGGCCAGGGCAATCAAAACACTCATCACGACACCTCACTCTCATTGTTATTGTTGGGTACAGTTCGCGAAGTTACGGTTTCAGGGCATAGCGCAGCAGGTGTTCCCGGCGCGACTGGATGCGAGCCGTCCGGGCGTTATCCCAGCGGTAAAAACCTTGCCCGCTGCGGGCGCCGGTATCGCCCCGGGCGACCTTCTCCGCCACCAGATCCATCATCTGCGTCCCGCTAGCCAGCTCCGGTAGCAGGTGCTGACAAATATCCTGAACCGTCGCCAGACCGGTCATATCCGCCGCTTCCAGCGGCCCGACCATCGCATAACGGCGGCCGAGAGAGGCGCGCATCACCCGGTCAACCACCTCCGGCGAGGCGATGCCGCTGTGGACGATATGCAATGCTTCACGCAGCAGGGCGAACTGCAGGCGATTGCCGACAAAGCCCGGCGCCGCACGGTTCAGCACCACGGCTTCCAGTTCGGTGGCGGTGAAAAAGTCGCTGACCAGCGACGGCAGTTCCGTGTGAGTGGCGCTCCCTGGCACCACTTCCACAAGCGGAATAAAGTGCGGCGGATGCCAGAAGTGGGCGATCAGCAGGCGCTCCGGATGCGTCATGCCTTCTGCAAGAAGGTCCGGCGGCAGACCGCTGGTGTTGCTGGCAATAATGGCATCTGTGGCGATAAGCGATTCCAGCTGCGCGTACAAGGCATGCTTGAGCCCCAGACGTTCGGGGATCGCCTCGATCAACAGCGTGCACTCCGCCAGTTCGCTGAGATGGCGGGTGCCGATCAGGCATGCCAGCACGGCGGGTTGCGTGGCGATGTCGAACTGTCCGCTGTCGTGCAGTTCATGCAGAATGGCCGTGGCAACGGTTGGGACTTCGGCAAGACGCGCCGGGTCGGTGTCGTAAAGCCTTACCTGATGGCCGTGGCGAGCAAAGTGGCAGGCGATGCCGATCCCCATAAGACCGGCACCGAGTACCGCCAGCGTTGGTGTATACATAGTGACTCCTGTTAGCGTGCAATCGTCATGGCGATACCCTGTCCGCCGCCGACGCACAGCGTGGCAAGCCCCTTACTGGCATGCCGACGCTGCATTTCATGCAGCAAGGTAACGAGGATCCGGCAGCCGGAGGCGCCGATAGGATGGCCCAGCGCAATGGCGCCGCCGTTGACGTTGACCTTGCGGCTGTCCCAGCCAAGCGACTGGCCCACCGCCAGCGCCTGAACGGCAAAGGCTTCATTGGCCTCAATCAACTCCACCTCATCCAGTTGCCAGCCGGCCCGTGCCAGCGCCATCTCGCAGGCGCTGACCGGTCCGATGCCCATCACCGCCGGGTCGACTCCGACCACGGCGGTGCTGACGATGCGGCCCAGCACCGGCAGCCCATGTTCACGGGCCTTGTCGGCGCTCATCAGAAGCACCGCCGCCGCACCATCGTTTAAGGACGAGGCGTTGCCGGCGGTAACGGAGCCGGTGTGCTGGCGGAATGCCGGGCGGAGCTGGGCCAGCTGCGTCGTTGTGGTATCCGGGCGTGGTTGCTCATCGCGGGTAATGGTCTGCGGCGGTTGTTTGCCCTGTTTAACGATGACGGGGACGATCTCGTCGTAAAAGCGGCCCGCCTCTGTTGCCGCCGCTGCTTTTTGCTGGGAATGTGCGGCAAAGGCGTCCTGCTGCTGGCGGTCGATGGCGTAGCGGTCAGCCAGATTCTCTGCCGTCATTCCCATGTGGTAGTCGTTGAAGGCATCCCAGAGACCGTCCTGAATCATGCTGTCCTGCATGCTGCTATGACCCACCCGTAGCCCGGCACGGGCGCCATCGATCAGGTACGGGGCGTTGCTCATGCTCTCCTGACCACCGGCGATCACCACCTGCGCGTCGCCGCTGCGGATCGCCTGCGCCGCCTGCTGCACGGCCTTCAGGCCGGAGCCGCATACCAGATTGACCGTGACCGCCGGACAACTGACAGGCAGACCGGCGCGTAATGCCGTTTGACGCGCCGGGTTTTGCCCGCAGCCGGCGGTCAGGACCTGGCCGAAAATCAGCTCATCGACTTCCCCGGCCGGTAATGCGCAGCGGGCCAGCAGGCTACGGACGACCTCGGCGCCTAGTTCAACGGCGGAAAGGGTTGAGAAGACCCCGCGAAAACTGCCTATGGGCGTGCGGACGGCGCCAACAATTACGACTTCATTCATTGTGCTTCCTCAGTTAAAACGCATTTCGCAGACGTCGTCCGGCACGACCAACCGTCCGGCAGTTTTGCTGGCAATCTCATCGAGTGAGACGCCAGGGGCATATTCGCGCAGCACGAAAGCGCCGTCGCGTATCTCCAGCAGGGCGAGGTCGGTCAGCACCCGTCGGATGCAGCCGACGCCGGTCAGCGGCAGGGTGCACTGCGCCAGCAGCTTCGATTCGCCGTTTTTCGAGGCGTGGGTCATCACCACGATGATGTTCTGTGCGCCGGCCACCAGATCCATCGCGCCGCCCATACCTTTCACCATTTTCCCGGGGATCATCCATGAGGCGATATTGCCCGCCACGTCGACTTCGAAGGCTCCGAGGACGGTCAGGTCAACATGCCCGCCACGGATCATGGCGAAGGACTGCGCAGAATCGAAAATTGCCGCGCCGGTTCGGGCGGTCACCGTCTGTTTCCCGGCGTTGATCATGTCCGCGTCGAGCTGCGCTTCATCCGGAAAACCGCCCATGCCGAGCAGGCCGTTTTCGGATTGCAGCATCACGTCAATGCCCGCTGGAATATAGTTGGCCACCAGCGTCGGGATGCCGATGCCGAGGTTGACGTAGTCGCCATCGTGCAGCTCTCTGGCGACGCGCATGGCCATTTGTTCACGAGTCAGCATGATTAGTGGCTCCCTGTGCACAGCGTGCGCTGCTCAATGCGCTTTTCGAACTGGCCGACAATTAGCCGGTCGACATAGATGCCGGGGGTGTGTATCGCGGAAGGCGGGAGTTCACCAGGAGGAACGATCTCTTCAACCTCGACCACCGTAATCCGACCGGCGGCGGCCATCAGTGGGTTAAAGTTTTGTGCCGTATGGCGATAGATAACGTTGCCGTACCAGTCGGCTTTCCAGCCTTTGACCAGAGCGAAATCACCGCTAATCGCCTCTTCAAGAATGTAGTGTTTGCCGGCAAACTCGCGGACTTCTTTACCTTCAGCGACCGGCGTACCGTAGCCGGTGGCGGTATAAAACCCGGGGATCCCCGCGCCGCCGGCGCGGATTTTCTCTGCCAGCGTACCTTGTGGCGTAAGCTCCACCTGCAGTTCGCCACTGAGCGCCAGTTGCTCAAACAGGGCGTTTTCGCCAACGTAGGAGGCGACAACTTTGCGTACCTGGCGGCTCTCCAGCAGGATGCCGAGGCCAAAACCGTCGACGCCGCAGTTGTTGGATACCACCGTCAGCCCCTGCACGTTTCGGCGCTTCACTTCGCCAATCAAATTTTCCGGGATACCGCACAGGCCAAAACCGCCGGCCAGCACCGTCATTCCATCCGTTAGCCCTTCCAGCGCCGCTGCGTAGCTGGCGACGCGCTTATCCAGTCCTGCCATGATTCACCTCTGCTGGCTTGCGATGGGGGTTATCATTGGGGGCGAAGACTGATTTGATAATTTTGAATTTGTGACCCACTCATTTGGTTTTCTTATTAATTTATTGTTAACTAAATTTTTTCAATTAGTTAACAGGATGAAAAATGAGAATGAGTGTCAAACAGTTACGCGCGTTTTTAGCGGTAGCTCACACTCTTAATTTTGCCCATGCCAGCGAACGACTAAATCTTTCGCAACCGGCGTTGAGTCTGACCATCAAGGGGCTGGAGGAGGTGCTCGGCGGTGCATTACTGCAGCGCAGCACCCGCAAAGTGACGTTAACCCAGGAGGGGGAGATCTTTTTACCGATGGCCCGTCAGCTGCTGGCTGACTGGGACAATGCCGAAGAGGCAATGCGCCAGCGTTTCACTCTGCAGCGCGGCAAAATCTCGGTGGCGGCAATGCCCTCTTTTGCGGCAAACGTGCTGCCCGAAGTGTTGAAAACCTTTCGCGACCGCTACGCCGGCATCAACGTGACGGTGCATGATGTGATTAACGAACAGGTGATTGAGATGGTCCGCGAGGGGCGGGTGGAGATGGGCATCGCCTTCGAACCGGCACCGAGCAACAATTTACTGTTTACGCCGCTCGGGGTTGACCGGTTTATCGCTATTGTGCCGAAAACATCACCGCTCGCCAGCAAGTATCGTCTCTCCTGGCCCGAGCTGTTGAGCCTCGATTTTATTACCCTTCAGCGGCCTTCGGCAGTTCGCCTGATGCTGGAAGAGGAGCTGGCGCGCAGCGGCCGTAAGCTGGATGTGGCGCTGGAAAGTCACCAGTTGGTGACGGTGGGCAGAATGGTGGCCAGCGGTCTTGGTGGCAGTGCCGTTCCGGCATTATGTCAGTCACAGATGCAGGCGCTGGGGGCGGTATGTTTGCCGCTTGATAATCCGCCGATTGAGAAGTGCGTTGGGGTGATTCATGCCGGGCACAGGCATCTGTCAAAAGCGGCGCAGGCGCTGCTGGAGACGCTGAAGGGGGCGTTTTCGCCGGGCTGATTCGGCTGAGGTCAAAAAAAACCGGCGCTGACCGCCGGTTCAGAAATCAGATTTTGCAGGCGTCGCCGCAATCATCATCGGCAACAATCGCCTGGGCTTTTTTGTCGGCGTCTTCGAGGCGTTCGGCATTACGCTCTTCCGCTTCTTCCAGACCGCTGAACACCAGGTTGTCGAGATCAATTTCCATGAGTTACCTACTTTGCTTCAGTTTTGACTGTCGACAGATTATAGAGCAAAACCCGTAGGGGATGAACCCTGCACCAGCGGTTACCGCACATAGCGATAATGGCCTGACCTGAATGACCGGCCGCTGGCGCGCTGAGATCCTCACTAATAAGTATTGACGGGATACCGGTGTTAATTATAAAGCGCAGAAAAGATTGCTTCACTATACCCTAAATAATTCGAGTTGTAGGCAGGCGGCAACGCAGAGAATCCCCAGGAGCTTACTGAAGTAAGTGACTGGGGTGAACGAGGAAAGCCAACGCCCATGCAACTTGAAGTATGACGGGTATATATATTAAATGAAACGACAACGAGTTAGTGATTCACCGTTGACTTAAGCGGATTATGATATTATGGCCGCGATTATGGTTGATCTATGGTTCTTCAATAATGACTCAAACAACAATAGTCGCTATCAATGAATGGCGAAAAAATAATAAATTAATCTGTCACATTAAACTCGAATATAAAAAGGTATTACGTAAATGCAGAGAAATATCGCTGTCAGGCGCAAAATATAAAGCGTACCAGGCGTTGTGTGAACAATATGCCTGCGCCCGTTTAACCTCGGCCACCGAAGGGCTGGTGCGTTTTCAGGATAAGCCGTTCAAAGCCTATCTTAATAAAAACCTGTCCAAAAGGAGTAAGCTGGATATTGCTCATGGATCTTTGATTTTTATGGAGAAAACCTTTAGTCAAGCGGCGCTGGCGGAGCTGTATAACATCCGCGGATTTGGCCTGACCCTGGCGGAGATCCCGCTAAAAGACAGCGCGCGGATCACGGTAAATCTCCTGGCATCGCCTTTTCAGGAGGAGGGGGAACTGATGCTGCTAATGCTGCAGGGTGAGCAACGTCTCTACAGCATCTGTTTTTCCTGTACGGCCGATGGTCGGGCTTATATTGGTGGTATCCAGGGCGGGAAGGATATTTCCTCTGAAGAGATCAAGCTATTGACAAAAGCATTGCACGGTACCCGGCCGAAAAATTTAATTATCTCTTTGCTGTATGGTTTTTTACAGCATAGCGATATTAATGCGCTGTATGCGGTCGATTCTGATTTCCACGTGAAAAGTGACAAAGTCAAAACCAGCTACGCGACACTGTGGCGGGAAGTCGGAGGAGAAAAGCATCGTCGCGGCTGGTATAAATTACCGGCGCAGGAGGTCAGGAAAAATATCGCCGAGGTGAAAAGTAAGCACCGCAGCCAGTTTATCAAACGCGAAGGTTTGAAAGAGCTGGCGCAGCTGGAGATGCTGGCCACCCTGCGGCAAATTAACGGGTCTTCGCCCGCCAGTTAATCAACGGTAACCGATGTGCGGGTCAGCAGGGGGCTGTTGACCCGCCATTTCCCGCCAAAACTATCCTCGTGAATCAGTCATATCGCATGTCATATGCTGGCCGCCAGCCTGCGGCTGTTACATTTCTGACACCCAGCGCCAGGCAAGCTTGCTGAAATTATCGTTATGTAGTCTGATATATAGCGGATGTGGTAATCAGAGGACTGGAAATGCATTTGTTTATGTTTTATGTCGGTGGCAATGCGGGTAAATCGAATATTGAAGTCCATGATATTCAGTTTGTGGTGGCGCGAACACCAGAAGAGGCGTGGCCCGCGCTGCGCGAAGCCTGGTTTGGCGATGCGGATAAAATCCACGTTGACGGCTACAGTCGGATCGCATGGGCCGATGGCTACGATGTGACCTTAGCCAAAACACCCGCCAATAACAGCGAAACGCTGTTCTTTGTCAATGCCGGTGGTTATCGCCCGGATACGCTAGCGGAGCTGCATGAATTCGGTCTGTTCGTGGCACATGATGCGCGGGAAGCAAAGGAGAAGGCGCTGAAAACGCTACTGTGTGGCAGCGGGCAGCAGCATAAAGATAATCTGCAGGCCGTTGATGATTGCCTGCTGCTGGAAAAAGTCGGTGACTGGTATTTGCACCTGAAGCCTAATGCCGAAGGCTCGGCGGCGAAACCCGAGTGGCAAGGATATCAACCGATTGGGAGCTGAGGCCGCGTCCTCTGTGCCGGCAGGTGGAACCCTCACCGACATGGCATCACAACGTTACTCGCGCAGAGAGGGCCGGCGGGCTCTCTCTGCTTTCGCTGTATCTCCCGCTGATGTCGGCTTTATATCTTTGTTGTGACATTTTTGCTGGGGGAGAGATGCTGCACGCAGGGCCCCATTTATTAATGACGCCGGCTGGCGGCACTGCGCGCTGCTGGTGTGTAGGCGTTGCAAAGATGGCTAGGCAACGATTTCAACCAGGTTTCCATCCGGGTCTTTGATGACCGCTTCGTAAAAACCGTCGCCGGTCGTACGCGGCGGAGAAACCAGAATCCCCTGCGATTCAGCCCGCTTCGCCAGTGCATCAACCTGCTGCGCGCCGTTGACTGAGATAGCCAGATGAACCCAGCCGGTCTGATTATTATCCGGCGTGACAACCTGCAACCCCGGTTTGCTCATTAATTCAATGGCAATATCCTCACCGATTTTTACAAAGTAGGACTCAAAGCCGATATTGGTCTGGCTGCAATATTTTTCGTTAATCTGACCGTCGAAGAAATCGGTCCAGAAGCGGGCCTGCTGCTCAAGCTGATGGGTCCATAATGCGATATGGGCGACTTTCATGGTAGTTCTCCTGAGAAGGCGGGTTGACAGAGTGAGGGTGAATGCCTGATCATGCTCTTTATTGCTCGATTAAGATTAATGAAGAGGTTTTCGTGCTCGATTATGCAGCTTTTCCACAGCAGCGACAAGCGCTTATTTGTCAGATCCTTCAGGAGAATGGTCGGGTTGTTTGTACCGAGCTGGCGACCCGTTTAAACGTCTCAGAGCACACGATACGCCGCGATCTGCACGAACTGAGCAAAGATGGCTTTTGCAAAAAGGTCTACGGCGGCGCGGTGATGAACCTGCCTGAAGCCGGCGATTACAGCGATCGCAAAGACAAAAATACAGCAACAAAACTCAGAATCGCGCAGAAGTGCGCAAGGCTGGTGAAACCCGGCGGCTGCATTTTTATCGATACCGGCACCACCAATCTGGCGATGGCCGAAGCGTTGCCGGCAGAACTGGCGCTCACGGTGGTCACTAACTCGCCGGAAATCGCGGCGGTGTTGTTGAAAAAACCGCGCTATGACGTCGTGATGTTGGGTGGGCAGGTTCAACGGGCAGCGGGTGGTTGTGTGGGCGCTTCGGCGGTGGCTCAGTTACAGGGTATCCTGTTTGATCAAGGATTTATCGGCGGCTGTGCGATGGCCCCGGAGTCGGGTCTGACCGGATTTGACTACGCCGATTGTGAGTTTAAGAAAGCGGTGATTCAACAGTGCAGCGAAATAATCGTCGGCCTGACTTCCGATAAAATCCCGGCGGTTGCCCGGTTTGTGGTGACGGATAGCAGCGGGATCGATGTACTGGTGGTGGAGGAGAACGTCAGCCGACAGTACCGGGATACGTTCCGTGAGCACGATATCCGGATCTATACGGTCTGACGATCGGCTCTCGCTCGCCCGGCATTGTTACGAAAGATTCCATTTGAATAACGATTCCTATTCTGCCCGTCGGTGATACACTGAAGAACTGTGATCTTTGTCATACCATAATTCATACCGAGAAAAGAGACACTGCTATGCAACATATCATTGAGGGCTTCCTCAACTTCCAGAAAGAGATCTTTCCGCAACGTAAAGAGCTCTTCCGTAGCCTGGCCTCCAGCCAGAATCCCAAAGCGCTGTTTATCTCCTGTTCCGACAGCCGCCTTGTCCCGGAACTGGTTACTCAGCAGGAGCCAGGACAGCTCTTTGTTATTCGCAACGCAGGTAACATCGTTCCCTCTTTCGGGCCGGAGCCGGGTGGCGTGTCAGCCACCATTGAGTATGCGGTTGTCGCGCTGGGCGTGACCGATATTGTGATTTGCGGCCACTCTAACTGTGGTGCCATGACCGCGGTGGCGACCTGTCAGTGCCTGGAGCCGATGCCGGCGGTGTCCCACTGGTTGCGCTACGCCGATGCCGCAAAAGCGGTGGTGGAAAAGGGAACCTGGAACAGCGAAATCGATAAAGTGAATGCGATGGTGCGTGAAAACGTGATCGCTCAGCTGAACAATATCAAAACGCACCCGTCTGTTGCGGTTGGCCTGCGTGATAAAGGTCTGCGTCTGCATGGCTGGGTCTACGATATCGAAAGCGGCGATATTAGCGCGCTGGATAAGAACACGAAGAATTTTGTGTCGTTGTCAGAAAATCCAGAAGTCTACTTCGAATAACGCGTCTTACCGGGGCAGGGAAGCCCTGTACGTGTATCTGTTCCCTTCAGCCAGACCTCCATCAGTACATCACACCTCTCAACCTGACATTGCCGGACACAGCAGGCCGACCGTTGTCGGACGGCCCCGGATTATTATTGACCGTATTCCGCGCAGCGGTTAGCGCTGCAGGACTTCGGCAAATTTAGCCAGCCACTGCGGATGCGCGGGCCAGGCGGGAGCGGTGACCAGGTTGTCGTCGACGTAGGCCTGATCGATGGCGATATCGGCATAATGTCCACCGCTGAGCCGGACTTCCGGTGCACAGGCCGGGTAGGCACTACAGGTGCGGTCTTTCAGAATGCCGGCGGCTGCCAGCAGCTGCGGACCATGACAAACGGCGGCGATAGGTTTGCGCGCCCGATCAAAGGCCTGTACCAGTTTGATGACCTCGTCATTGAGGCGCAGATATTCCGGCGCTCTGCCGCCTGGGATCAGCAGAGCATCATAATCCTGCTCTTTGGCGGCGCTGAAATCAGCATTGAGGGTAAAACGGTGGCCCGGCTTTTCGCTGTAGGTCTGGGCGCCGTCGAAGTCGTGAATGGCGGTGATAACGTAATCACCTTTGACCTTGTCAGGGCAGACCGCGTCTACCTGGTGGCCAATCATTTGTAATGCCTGAAACGGCACCATGGTTTCATAATCTTCGGCATAATCACCAACCAGCATCAGAATTTTTTTGCTCATCGCTATCGCTCCTGTAGGGATCAAGATGCCTAAGGTATAGCCTGGCGATTGGGGGAATGCGAACCGGTAAACGGACAACGCGATCGCGGAAACAAAACGCAGCGTTGGTGTGATGAAGAGTGGCTGAATACGGTGAAAAGCAAAGGGTAAAACACGGAAAATTGTAAGAGGCTAACGGGGAGAGGAACAAGGAGAATGCGAAAACACACGATTCACTTGCTGACAAACCAAAGTCTGGGCAAGAAAGAATGGTGCGTCCGAGTGGACTCGAACCACCGACCCCCACCATGTCAAGGTGGTGCTCTAACCAACTGAGCTACGGACGCATTATGGTGCGTTTAATTGGACTCGAACCAACGACCCCCACCATGTCAAGGTGGTGCTCTAACCAACTGAGCTATAAACGCATTATGGTGCGTTCAATTGGACTCGAACCAACGACCCCCACCATGTCAAGGTGGTGCTCTAACCAACTGAGCTATGAACGCAATGTTGTGGTGACAACGGGGACGCATATTAGCGATCGGGAGGGGTTGTGGCAAGAGGCAAACGTCACTTTTCTTGCAGAACGCACGCGATTGCGGAAGTTTTGCCCATATTGCTTATATTTTACTGATGATAAAGGAGAATACTTAACCTGTTGGCTGTTTTTGCTCACTACCTCAGGGAGATAACGCACCGCAGAAAGCGGCAGAACAGGAGAAAAGGAGAGGGTAGCTATTTGAACATCAAGCGAAGGGCGAAAAGTGCGCAAAGAATTAGCAGGATCAGAATGAGCTCAAAACGATAGCGCCGCAGCATAGTGATCTCCTGAAATAAAACCGGCGCTGAAATAGCGCCGGTTTATCATTAAACAGACTGACCGGAAGAATTATGCGGCTGGCTGTGCAGCCGGTTTAGCGGCCTGATGTTTGGTGGTTTTGTGGTGCTTTTTAGCCGCCTGCGCTTTCTGTGCTACTGCAGGTTTGGTCGCAGCTTTGTGGTGCTTTTTAGCCGCCTGCGCTTTCTGTGCTGCTGCAGGTTTAGCTGCCGCTTTGTGGTGTTTCTTAGCGGCCTGCGCTTTCTGCGCTACCGCAGGTTTGGCTTCGGCTTTTTTGTGTTTTTTGGCAGCCTGAGCTTTCTGCTCGGTGGCTGGTTTAGCCGCAGCTTTGTGGTGTTTTTTGTGATGCGTGGTTTTGGCAGTGGTGCTGTGAGCAGCAGCCGGAGCCTGAGTGGTGCTTACTGCGTCAGCAGCGAAAGCAGCGGAAGACAGACCCATAGCAGCGGCAACGACCAGAGCTAATACTTTTTTCATTCTAATATCCTCGAATTTGTTTCTTCAGTGAACCCCACTGCGGGGCTGTTGAAATCACTATAGGCTTGTCGACAGGTGGCTTCAGTGAGTGTTTGGTATCGGCGCGTAACCGAATGTACAACGGGGATATCGGCAGGATGTGTCCGCATCACGGACAAGAAGAAAGGCACCCCGAAACGAGGTGCCTTAAGAGATTAGCGCGCTGCGCGTTGCAAAATGATGTTTGCCGGCTGGCGCTGGAGGAAGCGCATACGCAGCATCATCAGAATTGCCGCTGAGGTTAATCCGATGATAAATCCGCACCAGAAGCCCGCCGGTCCCATCCGCGGAACAACGATATCGGTTAAGGCCAGCAGATAGCCGCTCGGCAGACCAAGCACCCAGTAGGCGGTGAAGGTAATAAAGAAGATCGACCGCGTGTCTTTATAACCACGCAGGATCCCGCTGCCAATAACCTGCACGGAGTCGGAGAGCTGATAGATAGCTGCCAGCAGCATCAAGTGCGACGCCAGAGTAACGACCTCCGGATTGTCGTTATACAGCAGGGCAATCTGCTCACGCATGGCAACGGTGAAAATCGCCGTTATCACAGCCATGCAAACCCCGACGCCCACGCCGGTTCTGGCGGAGACCTGAGCATCCGGCGTCGAGCCTTGCCCAAGGCGGAAACCAACCCGGATGGTGACTGCCGCCGACAGTGACAACGGTAGTACAAACATCAGCGAGCTAAAGTTAAGGGCAATCTGATGGCCGGCAACGTCGACAATACCCAGCGGAGAGACCAGCAATGCAACTACCGCAAACAGCGTAACTTCGAAGAACAGCGCCAGTGCGATAGGTAGACCTAATTGCACCAGGCGCGTCAGGACGCTGAAGTCCGGTTTGCTGAAGCCGGTCTCATTGCGAATGTCACGCATTGATCGAGCCCGACGCACCCAGGTAATCATGCAAATGAACATCACCCAGTACACGGCAGCCGTCGCCACGCCGCAGCCAACGCCGCCCAGTTCCGGCATGCCAAAGTGGCCGTAGATAAAAATATAGTTAACGGGAATATTGACCAGCAGGCCGATAAATCCCATGACCATCCCCGGTTTGGTTTTTGCGAGGCCTTCGCACTGGTTACGTGCGACCTGGAAAAAGAGGTAGCCAGGAGCACCCCACAGCAGTGCGCGCAGATAACCAACGGCTTTGTCGGCGAGTGCCGGATCGATATTGTGCATCGAACTAATAATGTACCCGGCGTTCCATAGCACCACCATCACCAGCAGTGAAACGAACCCCGCCAGCCAGAACCCTTGCCGTACCTGATGTGCAATTCGATCGCGACGTCCGGAGCCATTCATCTGCGCGACCACGGGCGTGAGCGCCAACAGCAAGCCATGGCCGAAGAGGATCGCGGGAAGCCAGATGGACGTACCGATCGCCACCGCCGCCATATCGGTGGCGCTATAGCCACCCGCCATTACGGTATCGACAAAGCCCATTGCTGTCTGAGCGACCTGCGCAATGATCACAGGAATAGCCAGTGCTAATAACTGACGCGCTTCAATAAAATACTTCTGCACGTGAACACCTTTATATTGTTGTTATTTTGAAACTGAAAAGCGGCCTTAAATGGCAGCAAGAAGAAAGAGCAGAGGGGTTTTCCAGTCTATTGTAGCGAGGATACGCTATTAAGCCAGTGAAAAAATGGTAGGGCACGAAGGGCGCTGGCAACCTGTTTTAGCACCTGTTATTGTTCCAGGCAGATATAACGGTAATGATACCGTCACCAAAGTCTACAGGAGCAAAGCATGTTTACTGGCATTGTGCAGGGGACCGCGAAAGTGGTGTCCATTGATGAAAAACCAAATTTTCGCACTCATGTCGTGGAATTACCTGAGCATATGCTCGAAGGTCTCGAGACCGGTGCATCAGTGGCGCACAATGGCTGCTGCCTGACGGTGACCGAAATCGACGGCCCGCGCGTCAGTTTTGATCTGATGAAAGAGACGCTGCGCATCACTAACCTCGGTTCGGTAAAAGAGGGGGATAACGTCAACGTCGAGCGAGCCGCGCGGTTTAGTGATGAAATTGGCGGCCACCTGATGTCGGGGCATATTATGACTACCGCCGACGTCGTCAAAATTTTAACCTCAGAGAATAACCGTCAGATCTGGTTTAAGGTTCAGGACCCGACGCTGATGAAATATATTCTTTATAAAGGTTATGTTGGGGTAGATGGCATTAGTCTGACGGTGGGCGAGGTTACGCCGACCCGCTTTTGCGTGCATCTGATTCCTGAAACACTGACGCGCACCACCCTTGGCGTAAAAAAACTGGGTGACCGGGTGAATATCGAAATCGACCCGCAGACGCAGGCGGTGGTGGATACCGTAGAACGCGTACTGGCGGCAAAAGACGCGGCGCAGAACGCCGCCGAAGAGTAATATACCTCGATCCTTCAGGTTGCCTGGGTGTAGCCAATACCCAGGCAGCTCGAATTATTTTGGGTATACCGGGCATACGTAATAAAAGCATATCCCCCGTCGTAACGGGGGATAATCTAACGTGCTACCCGCAGGCCGTTTTCAACCCCGCGTGAAAAGACCACTTGCCACAGCTGAATATCGCGCGCACGAAAAGCTCCGGCGCAGGCGTTCAGATAATAACTGAACATACGTTTAAATCGTTCTGAGTAGTTATCTGCAATATCCGGCCAGGTGGCCAGGAAGCGCGCGCACCAGGCCATCAGCGTGGTATCGTAGTCGGCTCCCATATTATGCCAGTCCTCCATCACGAAGTGCGATTCACTGGCCTGGGCAATCTGACGAACTGACGGCAGACAGCCGTTCGGGAAGATATATTTATTAATCCACGGGTCAACGCTGTGGTCGGTTTTTTTCGAACCGATAGTGTGTAGTAAGAAACGACCATCGGCATTCAGATTGCGGTCAACCACGTTAAAATAGGTGGCGTAATTTTTCGGGCCGACGTGTTCAAACATGCCGACGGAGACAATCCGGTCAAAGCTGTCCTCAAGGTCGCGGTAATCCTGGAGCAAAATGGTGACGTCCAGTCCCTCGCAACGCTGCTGGGCCATTTTTTGCTGCTCGGCAGAAATGGTCACGCCAACCACGCTGACGTTATAGTGCTTCGCCATGTAATAGGCCAGACCACCCCAGCCGCAACCAATGTCCAGAACCCGCATGCCAGGCTCCAGCTGCAGCTTCCGGCAGATAAGATCCAGTTTTGCCTGCTGAGCCTCTTCCAGTGATTGTGCGTCTTTCCAGTAGGCGCAGGAATATTGCATATAGGGATCGAGCATCCGGCTGAAAAGGTCATTGCCAAGATCGTAGTGTTCTTTCCCGACAATCCAGGAACGCTTTTTACTTTGCAGATTAAACAGGCGAGCGCCAGCGATACGTAGCGTATCTTTAAGATGGTGCGGGAGCTGATTTTCCAGTCCGGCGCGCAGCACACGATGGAAGAATATATCCAGGCGCTCGCAATCCCACCAGCCGTCCATATAACTCTCGCCGAGTCCGAGTGAACCCTCTTGCAAAACACGTTTAAAGAAAAGCGGGTTTTTAATCTGCAAATCGGAGGGAGCGGAACCATTAATTTCAATGCCCGCGCGACCGAGTAACTCGGCTACAATTCGGTACCAGTCGTCGTTTGGTACGCTTACTTCTTCTATACACGATGAACTCATAGCTTCTCCATCACGCCCAAGTGATCAGAACCTTAAAACAGCGTAGACGCTTTTTTGGCTTTGTGAGAAATCTCACGGAATATCCGTGAAGCTGCTATCCGACGTAGAACAGAGGAAGGGCGATAACCCTTGCCGAAAGGCCATCCATGGTGAAACGAGACGCATCCTGCTCCCGTTAAATACAATAAAAGGTCTATTTATGTGATGCCGGATCCAGTATAGGCTGCTGAAATCCGGCTTTCAATAAAAACCTCTTAGCATGCTAATTACTGGGCCAAAGCATGCTTATAACAGGTCAGGCGTGAGATGAGCCTACCGTCAGGCAGGCGCTCTGGCGTTGCATGAGGTAGCCAATCCCGGCCAGCACGATAGAAACCAGCATCACGCTGGTGGTGGTCAGCAGCGGTGTGGCGATCAGCGCGGATACCAGCAGGCTGGTCAGGAAGCACAGCCCGAGCTGCAGGGTGTTCTGCAGCGCGGCGGCGCGGCCGGTAGCCTGTGGGAATGGTTTCAGTGCTTGGGCAACGACGATCGGGTATATCCCGCCGTTAACAATCGCCATCACGCAGAACGGAATCATCACGCCGACGATGGAAGCATTTTCAAGGCGCCCGACCATCCAGGTGGCAGCAACGCTGACGGCGAACACCACCAGTAGCCACGGCAGCAATTGCTGGCCCTGCCATTTCTGCAGCGCCGCGCGGCAGCCATAACCCCCAATCAGGAAGGCAATGGTTTGTGGCACGTAGCTCAGCCCGATAGCCGTTGGACCATAACCCATGTCATGCAGAATAAACGGCGAGCCGGTCAGCCAGGCAAAGAAGCTGGCAGAGCAGGCGGCGTAGATCAGCACGTTACCGCTATATTCACGTGAGCGCAGCAGCGTCAGGAAGGTCAGTTTCTTCTGGACATCGCCGGCCGGCTTATGCACCGGCTTCAGGCGCAGGGCCGGGATCATCAGCAGCAGGGCGATGGCGAAAAGGGTGGCAAAAATCGCCTGCCATTCCAGATGGTTAAGCAGCCAGCTGCCGAGCAGCGGCGCCAGCGCCGGCGATAATCCCACCAGCGGCATGATGGTGGCGAAAATACGGTTTGTTTTCTGGGCTGGATAATAGTCCGTCACCATCGCCTGCCAGGTGACCGCAGCGGCACAAACGCCGATGGCCTGAATAAAACGCAGCACCAGCATCAGCGTCGCGTCGCGGACCCACAGCATTCCCAGGCAGCTGATGGCGAAGATCGCCAGGCCGCTCAGCAGAATCGGTTTACGCCCGTAACGGTCAGAGAGAGGGCCCCAGAACAGTTGTCCGATAGCGAAGCCGGCGAGGAACAAGCTCAGGCTGGCGCTGACCGAGGCCGCGGAGGTGTTGAGGTCGCGTTGAATCGCGGCGAAGGCCGGTAGGTACATGTCGGTGGCCAGGAAACCCAGCACGCTGAGTCCCGCCAGCCAAACTAAAAATCCTTTCCCAGGTTGTTGCATAACATTCTCTTCTGCTGATGCCGGTATGATGCCGCAGAGTGTAGGGAGTGCATTCTGGCTTGTGAAACGCTAATATTTGCTACATGCATTCAAAAATTTTGTAGGCAGAATATGTGGTCTGAATACTCACTGGAAGTTGTTGATGCTGTCGCCCGCAACGGCAGCTTTAGCGCAGCAGCGCAGGAGCTTCATCGCGTCCCTTCCGCTATCAGCTACACCGTTCGTCAGCTGGAAGAGTGGCTGGCAGTTCCGTTGTTTGAACGCCGTCATCGGGATGTCGAATTAACCCCGGCTGGGGTCTGGTTTTTACAGGAGGGGCGCTCTGTTATCAAAAAAATGCAGATCACCCGTCAGCAGTGCCAGCAGATAGCCAATGGCTGGCGCGGTCAGCTGTCGATTGCCGTCGATGACATCGTGAAACCGGCGCGGATGCGTCAGATGATTGTCGATTTTTATCGTCACTTTTCCGATGTTGAACTGATTGTCTTTCAGGAAGTGTTCAACGGCGTGTGGGATGCGTTGGCGGATGGCCGCGTGGAGCTGGCGATTGGGGCCACGCGTTCGATTCCAGTAGGGGGGCGCTACGCTTTTCGCGATATGGGCATGCTGAACTGGCACTGCGTGGTAGCCAGCCATCATCCACTGGCGCAGATGGCCAGCCCGTTGAGTGATGATGAGTTGCGCAACTGGCCCTCTTTGGTCAGAGAGGATACCTCCCGGTCATTACCAAAACGCACGACCTGGCTGCTGGATAACCAAAAGCGCGTGGTGGTGCCCGACTGGGAATCCTCGGCCACCTGCCTGTCCGCCGGGCTTTGCGTAGGGATGGTACCGACGCACTTTGCCCGTCCGTGGATCGACCGTGGAGAATGGACCGCCCTTGAGCTGGAAAATCCGTTTCCGGATGCGGCGTGCTGCCTGACCTGGCAACAGAGCGATGCATCGCCTGCGTTGCTGTGGATGCTGGATTATCTCGGTGATAGTGAAACGTTAAACCGGGAATGGTTGCGGGCGCCGGAATAACCGGCGCCGGGCAGGGGACTAGCGGCGGTAATCGACAAACGGCCCGTCAACGACGGAACGACGCTCCACCAGACGCGGGTGAACCTCGATAGACTGGGACTCTTCACGCTTGTTGACAATGCGATCCATCAGCATATTAAACGCGGCTTCGCCGAGGGAGTCCTTCGGCTGATGAATAGTGGTCAGCGCCGGGCTGAAGTAGCGGGCGTTGCGCACGTTATCATAGCCGATCAGCGAAATATCCTGCGGCACGCGCAGCCCCATTTCATCTGCCGCGCAAATAGCGCCCATCGCCATGATATCGCCGCCGCAGAAGACTGCCGTCGGACGGTGTGGCTGGTTCAGGATATGCTGCATCGCGCGATAGCCGGACTCTGGTTCGAAGTCACCCTGTTCAATCCAGTTCTCCGGTACAGAAATCTGGGCCTCTTCCATGGCTTTCATAAAGCCCGCCAGTCGTCCGGCACCGGTGTTTCGTTCGAGCGGACCAGGGATCACGCCAATTTCGCGATGGCCGCGTTCCACCAGATAACGACCGGCCATATAGCCGCCTTCAAAGGCGTTATCGATGACTGAATCAGTAAAGTCGGCCTTGGACTCACCCCAGTCCATTACCACCATCGGAATATGGCGGTACTCTTCGAGCATGCTCAGCACCGATTCCGGATACTCGGAGCACATGACCAGCAGGCCGTCGACGCGCTTTTGCGCCATCATAGACAGGTAGGCCTGCTGTTTTTCAAGATCGTTCCACGCATTACCCAGAATCAGGGTATAGCCTTTCTGGAAGCAGCTTTTTTCAACAGCTTCGATAATTTCAGCAAAATAGGCCGCTTCGCTGCTGGTCGCCAGCAGACCAATCGATTTGGTGTGATTAACCTTCAGGCTTCGCGCGACAGCACTGGGTGAGTAGTGCAGTTCTTTGATCGCTGCCCAGACTGCATTGCGGGTCTCTTCCGCGACGAAACGGGTTTTGTTAATAACATGTGATACTGTTGTAGTGGAAACGTTTGCGCGCTTCGCTACATCTTTAATAGTTGCCATTACTTCTCACTCCAGACCTTGACCTGAACGTCTGATAATCGGTACGTAAACGTTTGCCTAAACACACCCTGAATACAATGTTCAACATTGCATCACGTCGGGAAAACGACACAGAACGACAGGAAGGGGTCAATGGCCGATACGCTTTCAAATTAGCGTGGGATTTTGTCCGATCTTGCGGCAAAGGGGAAGAGCAAAAATGTGTATCACCCTAAATCCTGGAAGATTTTTATGCGATATTGTGCAAAAATGAGCAAGCTCACTTTTCGTGTGGGAAAAACAGGGGGAAAAATTGATGGATACAGATTTAAAATTTTCGCTGACAACAACGATTATTGTTCTAGGTCTAATCGTTGCCGCCGGGCTGACCGCAGTTCTGCACTAATTTTCCCGGGGGAGAGGCCACTTTCCCCCCGTTCCCGCCATTATTATCATTTTCGCAAAAATCTTTTGCCATTTCGTTTACTTTTGTTTTTCTGTGATTGATGTCATGCTTTTGACTTCTGATGAGATACCGTCGCTGATGACGGTCTGGTGGAGTCATGCAATGAAAATCAACTTTCCCCTGCTCGCGCTGGCGATAGGCGCATTTGGTATTGGTACGACGGAGTTTTCCCCGATGGGATTACTGCCGGTCATTGCCAAAGGCGTCGACGTGTCTATTCCGGCTGCGGGAATGCTGATCAGCGCCTATGCGATCGGTGTGATGGTTGGTGCGCCGCTGATGACGCTGCTGCTGTCTCATCGCGCGCGAAGAAACGCGCTGATTTTCCTGATGGCTATCTTTACCCTCGGTAACGTCCTCTCTTCCATGGCGCCGGATTACACCACGCTGCTGATTTCACGCATTATTACCAGCCTTAACCATGGTGCTTTCTTTGGCCTCGGTTCGGTGGTAGCCGCCAGCGTCGTTCCGAAAGACAAGCAGGCCAGCGCGGTGGCCACCATGTTTATGGGGCTGACGATCGCCAATATCGGCGGCGTGCCGGCGGCAACCTGGCTTGGCGAGACTATCGGCTGGCGGATGTCGTTCCTTGCCACCGCCGGACTGGGCGTGGTGGCGATGGTCAGCCTGTGGTTCTCTCTGCCTAAAGGCAGCGCCGGCGAGCGTCCGAATGTTAAACAGGAGCTGTCGGTACTGGTGCGTCCGCAGGTGCTTTCTGCCCTGCTGACCACGGTGCTTGGCGCGGGGGCAATGTTTACCCTCTATACCTACATTTCTCCGGTGCTGCATACCATAACCCATGCGTCGCCGCTGTTTGTCACCGCGATGCTGGTGCTGATTGGCGTGGGCTTTTCGCTGGGCAACTATCTGGGAGGCAAATTTGCCGACCGCTCGGTCTCTGGGACGCTGAAGGGCTTTCTGCTGTTGTTGATGGTGATTATGCTGGCGATTCCGTTACTGGCGCAGACGCAACTGGGGGCCGCTATCAGTATGGTGGTGTGGGGAGCTGCGACCTTTGCCGTGGTACCGCCGTTACAGATGCGGGTGATGCGCGTGGCACATGAGGCGCCGGGCCTCTCTTCGTCGGTCAACATCGGGGCGTTTAATCTGGGTAATGCGCTGGGGGCGGCCGCCGGCGGGGCGGTGATTTCAGGTGGCCTGGGTTACGCGTTTGTTCCGGTGATGGGGGCGATCATCGCCGGTCTGGCTCTGCTATTGGTAGTGGTGGGTAGCCGTTCGCAGCCGGAAGAGGTGCTCGTCGGGTAGTGATGCTATTTGCAGAAGGGTTTACCCCTTCTGCGATATCGTTTTATGCCGCCAGATTTTCAGCAACAAACTTCCAGTTTACCAACGCCCAGAAGTGCGCCAGATATTCAGGGCGGGCGTTACGGTAGTCGATGTAATAAGCATGTTCCCAGACATCCACCGTCAACAGCGGGGTGGCGTCGCCGGTCAGCGGCGTGCCAGCGTTGCTGGTGGAGACAATGCTCAGGCTGCCATCGGCATTCTTAACCAGCCAGGTCCAACCGGCGCCAAAGTTTTTCGCAGCGGCATCGGTAAACTTCGCTTTGAAATCAGCAAAGCTGCCGAAAGCGTTGTTGATGGCTGCTGCCAGAGCACCTTCCGGCTCACCGCCAGCATTTGGTGCAAGGCAGTTCCAGTAGAAGGTGTGGTTCCAGACCTGAGCGGCGTTGTTGAAGATGCCGCCTTCGGAAGTGCGGACGATCTCTTCTAACGATTTGCCCTCAAACCCGGTGCCTTTAATCAGATTATTAAGGTTAGTGACATAGGCCTGGTGATGTTTGCCGTAGTGGTATTCCAGGGTTTCAGCGGAAATGTGCGGCGCCAGGGCGTCTTTTGCATATGGTAATGCAGGTAATTCAAACGACATTGTTACTCTCCTTATAACTTCTTGATTTATTCTCACATTTAAAGGATGTATGACCATCCGGATACAGCATGTACTGTGGATTGCCGTCGCGAAAACCACAGGTTTTTATTGTGATCAGGATGCTAACACTTGCCGGAGAGAGTTAAAAGCCTTGCATTAATAAAGGGTATATTTAACAAACACGATCAAGGAAACCTCGGCCTGTCGCGGGGAAAGGGCGGTCACATAAACATGGCGGGCGAGGGAGGAATGTGATGCTCATTGCGCACCACCGGCAACCTGCCGCAGACGCGGCAGGGGGGGTTAGCGAATGGTTTTCGGGGTCATGACCCGGCGAGCGCCGACGTAGTGGCGGATCCAGTAATCCTCACTTAATGAGGTTATCTGAATATCGCGGCCGGTACGCGGTGACTGGATAAACTTGCCGTTGCCGACATAGACGCCAACGTGGTCGGCGGTGCCGCGCCCACGGGTGCGGAAGAAGACCAGATCGCCGCTTTGCAGTTCACCGCGGTCAACCGGACGGGCGTCGCGCAGGTGGTACATTTCATTGGCGGTACGTGGAATGCGAATTTTCACCAGATCTTTATAGGCGTAGTAAACCAGACCGCTGCAATCGAAACCGGTACGCGGTGAGGTTCCACCCCAGCGATACGGTTTGCCAATCTGATCCATCAGCTTCGACATGGCGGTACTTTGCGCTTTCTGCACCCGGGCCTTATGGGCGTCCGCCAGCGTCAGCGGCTGCGCTTCAGTCACCGGTTTACAGCGTTTTTTGTAGCCTTTACGCACCACACATTTAGTCTGCAGGCTGGCCATGACCGGTGCCGGCTCTGCGCTCGACGTCACCGATTTGGCGCATTGTTTTTTATACCCCTTACGCAGGACGCATTTTTTGCTGCTACCGGCGGCCTGGCGGGTTAATGCCGTTTGGCTGGCGCTGGTGGTACGGGTAGGGTGTCTGCTGCGGGACGTGGTGGCGGTTTGCTTGCTGGTGGTTTTCGTGGTGGACCTGGATTTTTGACTGCTGGCTTTTTTCTTACGTTCGGTCGTGCCTTTGTCCGGAT
The DNA here is from genome assembly GCF_051131745.1 of Klebsiella sp. R390. Classification (NCBI taxonomy): domain Bacteria; kingdom Pseudomonadati; phylum Pseudomonadota; class Gammaproteobacteria; order Enterobacterales; family Enterobacteriaceae; genus Klebsiella; species Klebsiella sp. R390. The sequence goes on from NZ_CP180445.1 coordinate 5,038,182, forward strand.
GCGCTTTTGGCGTAGCGGAGCTGTGCGTATGCCCTGAAGCATGCGCCAGTGGTGTAAATGAGATCGATGTAAACAGTAATGCACAGAGCGAAATCGCGATTTTGTTTAGCCGCGCCACTGAGCAATCCCCTGATTAATGACAGATATATACATACCTGACGGTGAATGACAAAACTCAACGATTCTAAAGCATAAAAACCGGGATAGTTAATACTCTTTTGTATCTAAAGTGTCGTTTGATTAACAATTGCAAAAAATTATCTCAGACATTAACCACCTTGTACGGGAAATGTACAGCACTACTGCATTTGCGGTGCCAAAGTGATATTTATAAAGCAACTTCTGGCCACAGAAGATAAACTGTCGCGAGTGAAAAAAATGTTATTATCTGTCCTGCGTCCAGGACGCTACAATGAAAATTACTGCCGTATAGAAGTTAAGGAAGCATGACAATGACCACGACTGTAGAAAAAATCCAACGTCAAATCGCTGAAAACCCGATCCTGCTGTACATGAAAGGGTCCCCGAAACTGCCAAGCTGCGGTTTTTCCGCCCAGGCAGTGCAGGCACTCTCTGCATGTGGCGAACGTTTTGCTTACGTTGATATCCTGCAGAACCCGGATATTCGCGCGGAAATGCCGAAATACGCGAACTGGCCGACCTTCCCGCAGCTGTGGGTGGATGGCGAGCTGGTTGGTGGTTGCGACATCGTGATTGAAATGTATCAGCGCGGCGAACTGCAGCAGCTGATCAAAGAAACGGCGGCTAAGTACAACAGCGAAGCGCCGAAAGCAGAATAACCCTGCAAACAGTAAAAAGCGACTTCCGTGGAAGTCGCTTTTTTTTGTCTTTTATTCTTGCCCGGCGAGCGGCAGCGGCCAGCCGCCAAGCCGTTTCCAGCGATTGACGATTTCACAAAACAGCTGAGCGGTTTGCTCGGTATCGTACAGCGCCGAGTGCGCTTTGCTGCCATCAAACGCCATCCCGGCGGCCAGGCATGCTTTGGAGAGCACCGTCTGACCCAGCGCCAGGCCGCTCAGCGCTGCGGTGTCAAAGGTCACAAACGGGTGAAACGGATTACGCTTAAGTCCGGCACGTTCGGCGGCAGCCATCGTAAAGGTGAGATCGAAAGTGGCGTTGTGCGCCACCATGATGGCACGATTACAATCGTTATCCTTAATCCCTTTGCGTACCATTTTGAAAATGGCGTGCAGGGCGTCGTATTCGCTTACCGCGCCGCGCTCAGGATCGTTCGGATTGATGCCGTTAAAGGCCAGCGCTTCAGGCTGAAGATTGGCGCCTTCGAAAGGTTCAACATGAAAATGCAACGTTTCGTCCGGCATCAACCAGCCTTGCTCATCCATTTTTAAGGTAATGGCGGCGATCTCAAGCAGGGCATCGGTTTTCGCATTAAATCCGGCGGTTTCTACATCAATAACCACGGGGTAGAAACCACGAAAACGGTCGCACAGACCATTAAGTTGAACGTTCTCGGACATCAGATTCTCTTCACTGGAAAAAAGTAGCGCGCATTATGGCAAATTTTGCCGTGCCTTGCAGCAGGAAGGGGGAGAAAACAGCGGGCGCCGATGCGCCCGAAGCCGGTTAGTGACCGAGACCTTTGCCAGCGTCTTTCTCTTCAATCAGTTCGATTTTGTAACCATCAGGATCTTCAACAAAGGCGATGACCGTCGTGCCGCCTTTGACCGGGCCGGCTTCGCGAGTGACGTTGCCGCCGTTCTGGCGAATCAGCTCACAGGCCTGGGCTGCGTTCTCTACGCTCAGCGCAATATGGCCGTAGGCGTTACCGAGGTCATACTTGTCGACGCCCCAGTTGTAGGTCAATTCGATGACGGCGGTATCGGTTTCTTCACCGTAACCAACGAAGGCCAGCGAATATTTATACTCGGTGTTTTCGCTGGTGCGCAGCAGCTTCATGCCCAGCACGTTGGTGTAAAACTCGATAGAACGCTGCAGATCGCCAACGCGCAGCATGGTGTGAAGTAAGCGCATGATTTTATACTCCTTTATTACAGCCTCCAGACAGAAGCCGTATATACGATGGTCAGAATAGTGCCAGAACACGGCCAGGGTGTTGCTAGCACTGAGGCACTATAACGCAAAAAAGCCGCCATTTCAGGCGGCCCTGACAATCTCATCCCGTTCGGCTCCCCAATGCGCACGCTGAGCGGGCAAAAGGGAGCATGGCGGCGGGAAACCGCCGCGTTAGCCCGGGAGATTACAGTGTCGGATAATCGGTATAACCTTCTGCGCCACCGCCGTAGAAGCTTTCCGGGCGCTGCGGGTTCAGCGGCGCTTTATGCTGCAAACGAGCCACCAGGTCCGGGTTGGCGATATAGTCGCGGCCAAAGGCCACCGCGTCGATTAACCCTTTGCCGATCAGATCGTTGGCTTTTTCCACGGTATAGGCGCCGGCACCGATAATTGCGCCTGGGAAACGAGCGCGAACTTTCTGACGGAACGCATCACTGTACGGCTGGCCACCGGCCCAGTCCGGTTCGGACATATGCAGGTAGGCGATGCCACGTTTGGCAAGTTCTTCAATCAGATACAGTGCATCTTCTTCTTCATTCGGGCCGTTATCGACATTCTGGAAACTGCCAATGGGTGAAACGCGGATACCAATACGATCGGCGCTCCACTCTTTGCTGACCGCATCAACCACTTCCAGCACCAGGCGCGCACGGTTTTCGACGCTGCCGCCATACTGGTCTGTACGGTGGTTGGAGGACGGGGAGAGGAACTGGTGCAGCAGGTAACCATGTGCCGAGTGCAGTTCAACAAGGTCAAAACCAGCATCACGGGCGTTACCTACCGCCTGGCGGAAATCGTCAACGATACCGGGGATTTCGGCGGTCTCAAGCGCACGTGGCATTGAGGTATCGACGCGGATCGCATGGCCGTTTTCATCACGCAGAGAAGTACGGGTGCCCGCGCTGATAGCAGAGGGCGCGACCGGCGCTTCGCCGCCCGGCTGTAGGGAATTGTGGGAGATGCGGCCGGTGTGCCACAGCTGAACGGCGATATGCCCCTCTTCAGCGTGAACGCCGGCGGTAATTTTCTGCCATGCGGCAATCTGTTCCGGGCTGTGCAGACCCGGGGCGCCGGCATAGCCTTTCGCCTGAGCTGAAATCTGCGTGGCTTCGGTGATAATCAGGCCGGAGCTGGCGCGTTGACGGTAGTACTCTGCCATCAGCGGGGTCGGGATATCGCCCGGCTCGATGCTGCGCAGACGCGTCAATGGAGCCATAAATACGCGGTTAGGTACGGTTACCGCACCGACTTTCAAGGGAGAAAACAGTTTTGATTCGGACATAATGACTCCTGAGTAGACCGGTCGTCTAGAAATTCGTTAAATAAAAACGCCTGTTAAACGTCAGGCGCAGCAATAATGTGTTTCGCATGGGCAAGGGCGCTTTCCAGCGGCATCGCACTATGGGTTATCTTGGCCTGCAAATTAGCGCCCAGCCACAGGGAATACAGCACCTGAGAGAGGGTGAATGCGTCGCCGCTAAACTGCAGGCTGCCTTCCTGGCGCCCGTGCTCCAGCGCGTCACCCAGCAGATGAATAATCTGGCTGGCGCCTTTGTTCATTTCCGCACGCATCGATTCAGACAGATCACACACTTCAGCGGAAAGCTTCACCGTCAGGCAGCCGCTGATAATGCCCTGCTGGCAAAACTGCGTCAGCGTATGCTGATAGTACGCCAGCAGACGATCGCGATAGTTGCCTTCGCCGTGGGAAAAGTGATCCACCAGTCGCTGAAGATAGCCGGCATAGTGATATTCCAGCAGCGCGACGCCGTAAGCTTCCTTGGAACGAAAATAGTGGTAGAAAGAGCCTTTCGGCACTTCCGCTATTTTTAATAGTTCACTCAGCCCCATTCCGGTGAAACCGCGGTGCATGCACAGCTGTTCACCGGTGGCAAGGATGTGTTCGCGGGTATCGCATTCGCTATGTTTGTTCATGGGGCTCACTGTAATAGACCGATTGGTCTAATGCAAGAAAAAAGTAAAGTGCCACACGGCGCAGAGCCTGGAGAACAAAAGTTGCGTAGTCCGGTTGAAACGTCTTCAATAAACGGTACAGATAAGCGACGAGGGCAGTGTGGTGGCAGAGCAGCTGGAGTTTTTCCCGGTACAAAGTCCGTGCCGGGGAATTTGTCAGTCAGATGAACGCGGTTTTTGCCGGGGCTGCTTTCGCAGTCGCGAGGAGCGCTTTCAATGGCAAACCATGAGTGATGTGCAAAAACAGGATGTCCTGCGCCTGTGTCGCCAGCGTTTACTGCGCAAATTACGTGCGAATAAACCCCAGGCCGCGGAAGAACCGCAGCAACCCTCACTGTTTTAATGACAAAATTGCGTATACTCAACCCACTTATTTGTTGAGGATGTCGTTATGGTTCAGCGTATTGCTATGGCTCCACAGGGGCCGGAATTCTCGCGTTTTGTTATGGGCTACTGGCGGTTGATGGACTGGAACATGTCCCCCAGCGCGCTGGTAAGTTTTATCGAGCAGCACCTGGATCTGGGCATTACGACCATCGACCATGCGGATATTTACGGTGATTATCAGTGTGAAGCGGCGTTTGGTGAAGCCCTCAAGCTGGCGCCGCACCTGCGTAGCCGGATGGAGATTGTCAGCAAGTGCGGGATTGCCACCAAAGCCCGCGCCGAAAACACCATCGGCCACTATATTACCGACCGCGACCATATCGTCTTAAGCGCGGAACAGTCTCTGCGTAATCTGGCAACCGACCATCTGGATCTGCTGCTGATTCACCGCCCGGACCCGTTGATGAACGCGGATGACGTGGCGGAAGCCTTCCTCGCGCTGCATCACAGCGGTAAAGTCCGTCACTTCGGCGTGTCCAACTTTACGCCGGCACAGTTTACGCTGCTGCAATCGCGTCTGCCGTTTACTCTGGCGACTAACCAGGTGGAAATCTCTCCGGTACACCAGCCGCTGTTGCTGGATGGCACGCTGGATCAGCTCCAGCAACTGCGCATTCGGCCGATGGCCTGGTCATGCCTTGGCGGCGGCAGCCTGTTCAATGACGAGCGCTTCCAGCCGCTGCGTGATGAGCTGGCGCAGGTGGCTCATGAGCTGAATGCCGAGAGCATTGAGCAGGTGGTGTATGCGTGGATCCTGCGTCTGCCGTCCCAGCCGCTGCCGATTATCGGCTCCGGTAAAATAGAGCGCGTGCGCTCGGCGGTGGTGGCAGAGAAGCTGAACATGTCACGCCAGCAGTGGTTCCGCATTCGTAAAGCGGCGTTAGGTTACGACGTACCATAAGAAATCCCGCCTCCGCAGTGGCGGAGGCGTTTACTCAGGTTTTTTCTCCGCAATCGCGCTTTCCGTTATCGTCCCGATGGCGGGTGCCTGCTCAAGCTGAGACAGCGCGCAATACAACCGCCAAATCACCGCTGCCAGCTCTTTCGCCGCCGGTTGATGGTGATGGTTCAGGGTGTCGCAAATATGCTGCAGCTCACGCAGCGTAGAGGCCAGCGGGCGTTGCTGAACGCCACGTTCGCTCATGACATCGCGCAGCAGACTAATACACAAATCACGAACCTGCGACAGCGGATCCGAGCGGGTTTCCCATTCGCGCAGCTGCCAGACCACGTGTGAACAGTTAAGCAGCACCACCCCCCAGCGCAGCAGCCAGCGGCGGGCCAGGGCATCCTGACTGTGGCTTAACTGGCTGATGTGGTGATACACCAGCGATTCAAACTCATGCTCGCTGTGCTGCGGGTGACGGCTAAGCTGATCGACAAAGTGACGGCGTAACGTTTTAATATGGCGCCGGCTCTTACGTGCATCGGAACCCGGGCTAATTACCGCAAACGCCAGCCAGGCAAAGCCGACGCCAATAATTTTGCCAAGGTTGTCGTTGAGGAAGGCGGCGAAGTCATACACCGGTGGGTTGGTCACCGAAATAAACGACCCCATAAAAACAATCAGCTGCCCCCACAGACCAGCCAGTTTGGGCATCTGCAGCTTGAGCAACTGCATGGTGGTCAGCAGCGGGAACAGAAATAACAAAAACTGCCATAGATCGGTTATCTGTACCATCAGGCCGAACTTCACCGCAAAGCTGAACACCGACAGCAAAACCAGCGTACGCATCAATAACGTTAATGATTTGAACGGCGACGGCGAGACGGAGTAGAGCACGCAGCAGATTGCCGCCAGAGTTAGCGCGGCAGCGCAGGCCTGCCACTGAGTACTGATACCCCAGGCACCGACCGCGACCAGGGCGCAAAAGGTCCTGATGCCGTTCCACAACGCTTCAGCCTGATCGGTATGGCGCGCTAAGGCCGGAGCGGAAGGGACGTTAAACTCGGCGATCGCCGAGGCATTTTCCACCCGGCGGATCCAGCGGCTGCTGTCGAGATACAATCGGCAAAAGTAGCGCAGGCGTTTCCAGACGGCGAGGTGGCGGTAGTCGGCTCCGGCGGAGGGTGCCAGCGGGGCAATAATCCGCGCGATGCTGTAAAAATCGGCCCGCGGACTGGCAAGCGCGACGAGCAGCGTTTCCAGCACCTGGCGGGTCTCTGCCGGCGCTGCCGGCCAGTTGATCAGCATCCGGCGCAGGCTGGAGATGACGCTGGTCAGGCGCAGTTGCTGGTGGAGTAAATAATTGAGCAGCGGGTTCTGCCGACGAAAACGGTAGTGGCTCCAGAAGGCCTGAATGCGCAGCAGGTTCATGGTCAGAATTTGCCCGATCACGCTTTCATGGGCGCTACGAATAGCATCGGTGGTTTCCGGCACCCACAGCAGACTGGCGTGTTCAAGCAGGCGCGCATGCATGTTTTTCAACGCCGTCAGCAGCGTGGTGCCGTCGGAGGTGCTGGGCATGATCATCATCATCAGACCGCCGCAGAGGATCCCGACAATCACCTCGCACACCCGCGATTGCGCGATGGTCCACAGCTCATTGGCATCGGTAATGTTAATTACCGGGAAGGCGATTATGGCGCAGGTATAGCCAGCGAGCTGGAAGGCATAGGCTACGTTGTTGGTATACATCGCGCAGGCCCAGGTACAGAAGGCGATCCACGCCGAGATACTGAACAGGAACAGCCACGGATCGTTGAGGGTATGCCCGGCGAGCAACAGCGCGGCGCAGGCCCCGAGCAGGCTGCCGGCGATACGGCCAAAGCTTTTGCTGATCACACCGCCGACGGTCGGGAAGCTGACGACGGCGGCGGAGGTCATCGCCCAGTAGGGCTCATCAAGGTTCAGCCAGTAGGCGATGCTCAGCGCCAGACACATAGCGATGCCGTTGCGCAGCGCGTAGCGCCACTGCGGACGGCTGGCCTTAACCCACGGCAGAGCACGCCACGACAGGGCCTGCAGTTTCATCATGGTGTGCCAATCGAGACGGTGCAGGTGGTACCGGAAACCAGCGTGGTTTCTGGCGGCAGGGCATCAAACTCGATGCGTACCGGCACGCGTTGCGCCAGGCGCACCCACGGGATATTGGGTTTGATGTTCGCCACCAGGCTGTTTCCCCCCTCGACGCTCTGGTCGACGATGGCGCGACCGATACTGGCTACGTGACCCTGTAATGTTTGTTTGCTGCTGTAGAGAACGATCTGCGCGCTATCGCCGGCGCGGATATGACGCAGCTTGGTTTCTTCAAAGTAACCGATGACATAAAACGAATGGCTGTCGACCAGGGCGAAAACCGGATGACCGACGGCGGCATAGTCACCGACCCGGGTGCTGAGATTGGTGACCCAGCCGTCTACCGGGGATTTCACCTCGGTTTGACCGAGCTGCCAGCGGGCGTGTTCCAGGCTGGCCTGCGCCACCCCGACAACCGCTCTGGCAGCCTCAAGACCGGTGCTGGCGGTGTTCAGCGCGGTATTAACGTTCTCCAGGTCTTCAGCGGAAATCGCGTCCTTCGTCAGGTGACGGCGGCGCTGGGCATCGTTCGCCGCTTTGCTCTGTTCCGCTTTGGCTTTCGCCATCTCCGCCTGAGCCTTAGCGAGCTGCGCCTGGGCGTTCAGGAGGGCGATGCGGTAAGGGGTATCATCGATGCGAAACAGCACGTCACCTGCTTTCACGAGCTGATTATCGCGTACGTTAAGCTGGAGGATGCTTCCGGAAACCTGGGGCGTAATGCTGACCTGCTCAGCGCGCACTTTGCCATCCCGGGTCCAGGGCGATTGAGTGTAGTAGTTCCACACCAGCCAGGCAGCAATGAGGGCGAGGGCGGCAACAATTAAGGTCGAAAGATATTTTAGTTTTTTCATGTCGTGAACATTACCAGACGGTCAGTAGAACCAGAGCCAGACAAACAGAAAGCGCGAATAAGGACAGGTCCATTAGCAGGGGATGCCAGATATCACCGGCATACATCCAGTCACGTAGTTGACGATGGATCACCAGCCAGACAAAAAATCCCAGCAGAACGGCTTTAAACAGGGGAGGAAAGTAGATGGACGCACCAAAAATCAGGTCCTGGAGCGACAATCCCGACGTGTTAAGACTCAGTTTCACAAGCAAAAATCCTTTGCTATTGCAGGGAGTAAGTTCAGGGCATGCTACTATTACACAGTGTAAATCATTGTTTTGATGTTGGTGAATCAGGTAATTCATTTGTTTTGCTAATTTAAATACTGCAAACTATTCTAAAATCAGTATAATAACTTAGCAAGCTAATTATAAGGAGATGAAATTGGAATCGCCACTAGGTTCTGATCTGGCACGTTTAGTCCGCGTCTGGCGCGCGCTGATCGACCATCGCCTGAAACCTCTGGAGTTAACGCAGACGCACTGGGTTACGCTGCACAATATTCATCAGCTGCCGCCTGAGCAGTCGCAAATTCAGCTGGCGAAAGCGATTGGTATTGAGCAACCTTCTCTGGTGCGTACCCTGGATCAGCTGGAAGAGAAAGGTCTTATTTCTCGCCAGACCTGTGCCAACGACAGGCGCGCGAAACGCATCAGGTTGACGGAAAAAGCGGAACCGCTGATCAATGAAATGGAAGAGGTGATCGGTAAGACACGCGATGAAATTCTGTCCGGCGTTTCGCCAGAAGAGGTGGAAACGCTGCTCCATTTGGTGCGTAAACTGGAACACAATATCCTCGATTTGCAGGCAAAAGATTAATCTATTCAGGGCCTTGATTTCTCAAGGCCCTTTTTTGCTTATTCTCCCCACACCACCACGCGGTTTCTGCCACTATTTTTGGCCTGATACATTGCCGCATCGGCTCGCTTCACACACTCTTCCGGACTCAGGGTAGCGTCAGAAACGGTGAATATGCCTGCGCTGATGGTCATTTGCTCCGGCAAGTCATCTTGTTTCTCGTTGACCGCCAGACGAATGCGCTCCGCCACTGCAAGGGCATCTTGCTGGCCGGTATTGACCAATAGCAAAGCAAACTCTTCTCCACCGATACGCGCGGCGGCGTCTTGTGACCGGACACTCTTCTGCAGAACGCTGGCGGCAAACTGGATGACTTTGTCTCCCTGCACGTGGCCATAGTTATCGTTAATGCGTTTGAAGAAGTCGAGGTCGCAGACGATCACCGACAGCGGTTGTATGGCGGACACTGTCGACAGCTGCCTGGTCAGGGTGTCGTAGAAGTGGCTACGGTTGTACAGCCGGGTTAACGAATCGCGAATCGAGTTTTGATACGACGTCATATATTTCAGCTCGGATTTGCGGTACAGACTGAATACATCACATAGCAGGATAAAAAACATAAATAGCGTGCTGATAACTTCAAAAATCCGGGCGTAATACCAGGCGTACTCAGTATTTCCGCTTGTCAGTAAAAGAAAAGCCAATGTAAATATATAGACGCTGCAGAAAAACGCGCCGCTGTACCAAAATATGTTGCGAAGCTGGGTAATGGAAACCAGAAATAACAAAGTGATAAACCACCCGATCGCCATCAGGCAGCCAAGGATATTATTCCAGAAATCCGAATGAGCTAAGGTAATATTGTCAATTAATGTGATATAAAGTAATGAATTGTGACTTGAATACATCCACGATAACGCGCAAATGAAACCAGTAAATAAGATACAAAACATTAAGATGAAGGTGTGTGCTTTGCGCGTCAGTTTCTCGCTATGGCGGAAGTGGTATAAGGTAATGCTGAGAATAAACAACACCATCATCATCATATTGCGGAAGCTGTAAAATATCAGCGCATCATTGGCGTTGGTCAACAACCCCGAGTCACACAGGAACCACCCCGGATAGCTGCTCAACGTGCCAAACATCAGCAGTGACGAACCCGCAAAGGCGCAGGCAATTGCGATCAGGTACAGGCGCTTTCGGTTACACCAGTACTTCATGACCATAAAACAAGAAATGGTTACATGGAGTATTAACAGGAAAACCGTGAGTATGGGGAAAAGTAGTGGGTTAAATGTCGGCATACGACTAATTAATGACTCGGAGAACAAATGTATTAGGCCAATGGCGATAATGCCGATGGCCAGAAAAATTAATGTTCTTTTCACTAAGTGATGACGCTCAATAAACATTAGTTACATCCATGTGATAGGTTAGGTTGCTGGCCAGGAATTATTATGTTTGAAATCCGATTTTTCTTAATAATATACAGAGCTGGGGCAGCGGAATATTGAGCAAACGCAAATGATGGATGAGAAAGTGAAGGGCGGAGAGGGAAGTATGGAGTTGAATGGAAGATAACCGAATAGTGATTAATCGGGCCTGTTAAAAAATAATGCGGCCCGAACAGGCCGCATTATCGAGAAAATTAACGCGGGGAAACCGTAACCTGACTGCCGCTGCCAGCAATGGCAACACGCTGACCGACGGAGAACGGGGTAGCGCCCTGTTTCTGTACCACCAGAATGGTGTTACCGTCATCTTTACGGATTTCCAGTTCTACACCCTGGGTTTTGTTCATTGCGCCTTGCACGCCCTGGCCTGCTACGCCACCGGCGACAGCGCCCGCGGCAGTTGCCAGTGAGCGACCGGTACCACCACCGATGGTGTTACCCAGAAAACCACCAAGAACCGCACCACCGATAGCACCAATCGCATTGCTGTCATCGCCGCTCTGAATCTGTACGGCGCGAGTATGTACGATGGTCCCGTAGGTGACGCTCTGCACTTGTTTGGCTTCTGATGCGGAGTAAACGTCTCCGGAGAGGCCACTGCTGCTGACGCAGCCGGCAAGTGATAAACCAATCATCGAGACAGCCAAAACACGTAAAATCATTGATGAATCTCCTTCACTAAATAGTGTTCTGTTGAACGTCCATGCGCTCAATTATATGGTATTTCATCGACGACGGGCATACCTGCAGCATGGAGTATGCAAAAATAATAATCAGACGCTTCTCAACCTAACATAAACACCGGTGCTTTACGCTATGCGCAACCCTGGCGATTTAGTGTTAATAAACATTATTACGCCATAGCAATGCCCATCGCTTTATGATTGAGTGTGGCGTAAACGAATCATGGAATGAGGAAGGTGTATGAAATCAGGTCACTTTATTGGCGTCATGTCCGGTACCAGCCTTGATGGTATCGATGTTGTGCTGGCGGCAATCAATGAAAACGTGGTGGCACAGCAGGCGAGCCTGTCATACCCCATTCCCATTGCCTTAAAAGAGGACATCCTCGCCATCTGTCAGGGTCAGCAACTGACGCTGTCGCAGTTCGGTCGTCTGGACACGCGTCTGGGGCGGCTGTTTGCCGATGCGGTGCTGGCGCTGATGCGTCAGGAAAAACTGCAGGCGGCGGATATCATTGCCATTGGCTGTCATGGGCAAACGGTATGGCATGAGCCTACCGGTGAGGCGCCGCACACCCTGCAAATCGGTGATAACAATCAGATTGTGGCAAAGACCGGCGTGACCGTCGTCGGCGATTTTCGCCGCCGCGATATTGCCCTCGGTGGACAGGGGGCGCCGCTGGTGCCGGCGTTCCACCATGCGCTGCTGGCGCATCCGGTCGAGCGGCGCATCGTGCTCAATATCGGAGGGATTGCCAACCTGTCACTGTTAGCACCGGGTGTGCCGGTGCGCGGGTACGATACGGGGCCGGGTAATATGCTGATGGATGCCTGGATCTGGCGCCAGTGCGGGAAACCCTACGATAAAGATGCGCAATGGGCCAGCGAAGGCAAAGTTCTGCTACCGCTGCTGCAGAATATGCTCAGTGACCCGTGGTTTGCGTTGCCTGCGCCGAAAAGCACCGGGCGCGAATATTTTAATTATGGTTGGCTGGAACAGCATCTGGCGCGTTTTTCCGGGCTACGTGCCCAGGATGTTCAGGCGACGCTGGTTGAGTTAACGGCGGTGACCATCGCCGAACAGGTTATGCTGAGCGGCGGCTGCGAACGCCTGCTGGTGTGCGGCGGCGGCGCCCGTAACCCGCTGTTGATGGCTCGTCTGGCGGCACTGCTGCCGGGAACCGAGGTCTCCACCACCGACACGGCAGGTATCAGCGGCGATGATATGGAAGCCCTGGCGTTTGCCTGGCTGGCGTGGCGTACAATGTCCGGTCTGCCCGGCAATTTACCCTCGGTCACCGGCGCCTCCGAGGCGTCGATACTCGGGGCGATTTTCCCTGCCAGTCCGCGGCAAAATCAGAGTTAACTGAAATCTCTCTTATGGATTAACCCGTAAACTGGCTTAATTAACGGGGGGCGACAGGCCCCTCTGGACCGGGAAAGTCGAAGGCAAACGAATGAAAAAAATCCTTATTGTTGTTCTCCCTTTTATGCTGGCAGGCTGTAGTTACTACAACCAGTTTGTGGACCGGATGCAGACCAACACCCTGGAATATCAGTGCGATCAGAAACCGCTGACGGTACATATCAACAACACTCGTCAGGTTGCCAGCTTCATTTATGACAATCAGCAGTTGAATCTGCAGCAGGGTATCTCGGCCTCCGGCGCGCGTTATACCGACGGTGTTTACGTCTTCTGGTCGAAAGGCGACAGCGCTACCGTCTACAAACGCGACCACGTGGTGCTGGACAACTGCCAGCTGCAGACGGCCAAACGTTGAGATTTCTGTCCCGGGGGCGCACAATGACGCCACCCGATGACAACTTTCTTCAGTGCCATGTCTGATAACGATGATTTGCAGCAAATCGCGCATCTGCGCCGAGAGTACACCCGTGGTGGCCTGCGTCGCCACGATCTTCCCGCTGAACCGCTAACATTGTTTGAGCGTTGGCTTCGCCAGGCCTGTGATGCCCGACTGGCCGATCCTACGGCAATGGTTGTCGCCACCGTCGATGAAAACGGCCAACCCTGGCAGCGCATCGTACTGCTTAAGCACTATGACGAAAAAGGGCTGGTGTTCTATACCAACCTCGGCAGCCGCAAAGCGCACCAGATTGAAAAAAATCCGCATGTCAGCCTGCTGTTCCCGTGGCATATGCTGGAGCGCCAGGTGATGGTGGTCGGCAAAGCCGAACGCCTGTCTACCCTCGAAGTGGTGAAATATTTCCATAGTCGCCCGCGCGACAGCCAGATCGGCGCCTGGGTGTCCCAGCAATCAAGCCGCATCTCGGCCCGCGGGATACTTGAAAGCAAATTCCTCGAACTGAAGCAGAAATTCCAGCAGGGCGAAGTGCCGTTGCCGAGCTTCTGGGGGGGATTCCGCATCTCTATCGATCAGATGGAGTTCTGGCAGGGCGGTGAACACCGTCTGCACGATCGTTTTTTATACCAGCGCGACCATGACGCGTGGAAAATCGATCGCCTGGCCCCGTAATCCCGGAAATTTGTTGTGTTAAGCGCTGGTGATCGATGGGCTGGCGCTTTATTCTATAGCCTTCATTTTTCATGCTGCGTCGTGGTGGGCCGCACCCGCTAATCCCGGTGATTTTCTGGCCTGCGCTGCTTGCGTGGCGTATCGTGAATGATTTTGCAGAAATATCTTTTTTCGCGTCTGGCGAAAAGTCGTGTACCGGCAAAGGTGCAGTCGTTTTATACATGGAGAATTTGATGGCAAGCAGTAACTTGATTAAACAATTGCAAGAGCGGGGGCTGGTAGCCCAGGTGACGGACGAGGAAGCGTTAGCAGAGCGACTGGCGCAAGGCCCGATCGCGCTCTATTGCGGCTTCGATCCTACCGCTGACAGCTTGCATTTGGGGCATCTTGTTCCATTGTTATGCCTGAAACGCTTCCAGCAGGCAGGCCATAAACCCGTGGCATTGGTGGGAGGCGCAACCGGTCTGATCGGTGACCCGAGCTTCAAAGCCGCCGAGCGTAAACTCAACACCGAAGATACCGTGCAGGAGTGGGTGGATAAAATCCGCAAGCAGGTCGCACCGTTCCTCGACTTTGATTGCGGTGATAACGCCGCGATTGCCGCGAACAACTACGACTGGTTTGGCGGCATGAACGTGCTGACTTTCCTGCGCGATATCGGTAAGCACTTCTCCGTCAACCAGATGATCAACAAAGAAGCGGTTAAGCAGCGCCTCAACCGTGACGATCAGGGCATCTCGTTTACTGAATTCTCTTATAACCTGTTGCAGGGTTATGACTTCGCGTGCCTGAACAAACTGCACGGCGTGGCGCTGCAGATTGGCGGCTCCGATCAGTGGGGTAACATCACCTCGGGTATCGATTTGACCCGTCGTCTGCACCAGAACCAGGTCTTTGGTCTGACCGTGCCGCTGATCACCAAAGCAGATGGTACCAAGTTCGGTAAAACGGAAGGTGGTGCAGTATGGCTGGATCCGAAGAAAACCAGTCCGTACAAATTCTACCAGTTCTGGATTAACACTGCGGATGCCGATGTTTACCGCTTCCTCAAGTTCTTCACCTTTATGGACATCGCTGAGATCGATGCCCTGGAAGAAGAAGACAAAAACAGCGGTAAGGCGCCACGCGCGCAGTACGTGCTGGCAGAGCTGGTCACCCGTCTGGTACATGGCGAAGAAGGCCTGATCGCCGCTAAACGCATTACAGAAAGCCTGTTCAACGGCAATCTGAGCGACCTGAGCGAAGCTGACTTCGAACAGCTGGCGCAGGATGGCGTGCCGATGATTGAAATGGACCGCGGTGCCGACCTGATGCAGGCGCTGGTAGATTCCGAGCTGCAGCCTTCTCGTGGCCAGGCGCGTAAAACTATCGCCTCCAATGCGGTTACTATCAACGGTGAAAAACAGTCCGACCCGGAATATGTCTTCACCGATAGCGACCGTCTGTTTGGCCGCTATACCTTACTGCGTCGCGGTAAGAAAAATTACTGTCTGGTCTGCTGGAAGTAATTGCGTAAAGGCAGGGGCGTGGGAAACCACGCCCCTTATTTTTTGCTGTCAGGTACCCAAGATGAAGAACATCCTCGCCATCCAGTCCCACGTTGTGTTTGGCCACGCCGGCAATAGTGCCGCAGAATTCCCGATGCGCCGCCTGGGCGCGAACGTCTGGCCCCTTAATACCGTACAGTTTTCCAATCATACCCAGTACGGGAAATGGACCGGGTGTGTGATGCCGCCTGCGCATCTCACCGAGATCGTCCAGGGGATTGCGGATATCGATCAGCTGCAGCGTTGTGATGCAGTCCTGAGCGGTTATCTGGGCTCTGCTGAGCAGGGCGAGCATATTCTCGGGATAGTACGTCAGGTGAAGGCGGCCAATCCGGCGGCGAAATACTTCTGCGATCCGGTGATGGGTCACCCGGAGAAGGGCTGCATTGTGGCACCTGGCGTCGCGGAGTTTCATGTTCGTCATGCGCTGCCGGCAAGCGATATCATTGCGCCTAACCTGATTGAGCTGGAGATTTTGTGCGGTCATCCGGTAGCAAACGTCGAGCAAGCCGTGGCCGCCGCGCGTGAACTGATCGCCCAGGGGCCGCAGGTGGTGTTAGTGAAACATCTTGCCCGCGCAGGACGCAGCATGGAGCGTTTTGAAATGCTGCTGGTGACGCACGACGAAGCATGGCATATCAGCCGTCCGCTGGTGGATTTTGGCCTGCGCCAGCCGGTAGGCGTGGGGGATGTGACCAGCGGGCTGCTGCTGGTTAAGCTGCTGCAGGGGGCAACGCTGCGTGAAGCGCTGGAACATGTGACCGCCGCGGTCTATGAAATCATGCTGGCGACCAAAAATATGCAGGAGTATGAACTGCAGGTCGTTGCCGCGCAGGATCGTATTGCGCTGCCGGAGCAGCACTTCAGCGCGACACCGCTGTAAACCTCGTTAACTGCCCGGTATTGCGCCGGGCAGTTCTTCTCGCCTTACTGAAGCCCTTCAGCTGCCAGCGCTGCGGCAACCGATGGACGCGCCGCCATGTGCTGCATCCAGACCGCAATATGCGGATAGCCTGTCATATCTAACTTCAGCGCATACGCCCAGCGCAGCACCGTAAACAGATAGCCGTCGGCAATAGTAAAACGGTGACCGTTCAGCCACTGCTTATCCGCAAGCGACCCATCAACATACTGCAGCTTCTTCTCCAGCTGAGCACGTGCTGTCGGTTTGTAGTCTTCCGGGGTGTCCGGGCGAAACAGCGGCGTGAAGCCTTTATGCAGCTCGGTAGCGACGTAGTTGAGCCATTCCAGCGTCTGGTAACGGGCAACGGAGCCGACCGGTGCCAGTAGCTGGCGGTCCGGGACCTGGTCTGCGATGTACTGCATGATGGCAACGCCTTCGGTGAGCAGAATATCGTCGTCAAGCAGCAGCGCCGGTACCTGGCCTTTCGGGTTGATCTGCAGATAATCATCACCGTTTTCCAGGCGCTTATGCATCAGATCGACCCCTTGCAAAGTGAAGTCAAGTCCACTTTCGCGCAAGGCGATATGTGAGGCAAGGGAACACGCACCGGGTTTGTAGAACAGTTTCATCAGTAACTCCTCGTGGCTGCAGTTTTCTGTATGTTAGCCCAGGGGTAAAAAAAAAGCCGCTAACAAAACGTTAGCGGCCTAAATTTATTGGTTTTCCCGAAGCGCTTAGACGGTAGCCGTATCGCGAGCTTTAGCGACGGTGTCGTCATCCTGAGTCATACGGTTCAGCTTCGGCGCGAAGGCAAACATCAGCACAGAGATAACGGCGGTAGTAATACCGATCTGCAGGAACACGTGACCATAGACGGCAAGAGACTGCAGCGGGTCGGTTACGTTTTCTGGTACCGCCATCAGGTTAGCGACTTTACCGGCGATGATTGCTGCACCAGCGGTGGTCAGGAACCAGCTACCCATGATGAAGCCCATCAGACGCTGAGGAACCAGCTGCGCTACCATGGCCAGACCGAGACCGGAGATCATCAGCTCACCAATACTCTGCAGCGCGTAGCTCAGAATCAGCCAGTTCACGGAAACGATGCCGGCGTCGGTAGCGAATTTCGCGCCCAGCGGCAGCACGAGGAACGCCAACGAGCACAGCACCATACCGATAGCAAATTTGTGCGGCATCGGCAGACGGTCGCCCATCTTGTTATAGATCGCGGCCAGAATCGGGCTGCCGATCATAATCCAGAACGGGTTCAGCGCCTGGAACTGCTCCGGCTGGAAGCTGATACCCAGAATAGCGTGCTCAACGTTGCGGATTGCGAAGAAGTTCAGGGAGGTCGGCATCTGGCTGTACAGCACGAAGAAGACGATCGCCTGAAGCATCAGAATAAAGGCCACAATCATTTTACGACGTGCAGCGCCTTGCATTCCCATAGCTTCTTTAGCAAAGATAATCACGATACCCAGCGCAACCACGCCCAGTACCATACGAGCAATACCCTGGTTGTGCAGCAGCCAGGTTGCAATCACCACAAGGATGACCACACCGACGAGAGTCGCCAGCAGTTTGCCGTAGTGAACCGGTGCAAAGTCAGGTTTAGAACCGTAGTTTTTCACCCATTTTTTGCAGAACATAAAGTTCACGAGGGTGATCAGCATCCCGACGAAGCTCAGAGAGAAGGCGATGCTCCAGCCAAACTTCGCGGCCAGCCACGGGGTAGCCAGCATAGAGAAGAACGAACCGATGTTGATGGACATATAGTACATCGTAAATGCGCCATCGAGACGCGGGTCGTCTTTCTCATAACAGGTCGAGAGCAGGGAGGACGGGTTAGCCTTAAACAGGCCGTTACCGACGGCGATAGTCGCCATACCCATATACACGATTGCTGCATCATGGCCGGAGTATGCGACCAGCGCGTAACCAATCGCCAGTACGATAGTACCCAGCATGATGACACGTTTGGTACCGAGGACTTTGTCGCCCAGCCAGCCGCCGATAGCGACAAGGCCATAAACCAGTGCACTAAAGGAGGAGAAGAGTGTAATAGAATCCGCTTCTGACATACCCAGCTGTTTTACCAGGTAAACGGCCATGATCCCTTGCAGGCCGTAATAACCAAAACGCTCCCATAATTCGATCGAGAAGATCAGATAGAACGATTTCGGTTGTTTGAAAGCGTTTAAACTCACGCTTTCTGCTGGTTTATTGTTTGCAGTTGACACATATACCTCTTTTTTTACATCCCATATTAACGGGGGGTGTTCGGGGCACAATCTGAGAAGAGCGCCGCCTTTATAGTTATTCTGGAGGGAAAACGGGAAGTAATGTTCACTATCCTGGGCATTCAGGCAAGGGGTTTGTAATACTCTGTTACATATATCTCAGGCGTTATAATACGCCAGTCATTTAAATGTTATGCAGAGTTAAATTTCATCTTTTAGGTATTGGTGACATTTTTATCTGTCGGCTTACGAAAAAAATTGGATAACGGCGATATGTTCTGCTGATAAGCCTTGAACCTAGTGATATAGCCCATATTCCTAAAAATAGACGGGGTATTGTCCTGACTGCTGCCGCTCTGGTATTGCAAATGATGGATTTTATTATCATCAAAGAAACAAAAAATTAACATCAGGTTGCCAAGGTGATCTGGATCACAAATGTATAGAAATTTTTGCTACATAAAAAATGATTAACCTGGCTGTGTGTTATATAAGCGGTTAATTCTTCTGCAAAGTGGATGATTATTGGTGTTAAAGGCAGGAAGGTGGGGTTGAGAGCAGAATCACTGTTATGGAGTGGTCATGATTCTGCACTGGCATCAGGGGTAGACTTTCTCTTTAAACTCGCATAAGTCTTCGATCAGGCAGGAGCCACAGCGCGGTTTGCGGGCAATGCAGGTGTAACGCCCATGCAGAATAAGCCAGTGATGGCAGTCGACTTTAAACTCGGCAGGAACCACCTTTAGCAGTTTTTCCTCAACCTGTTCAACGTTCTTTCCGGGGGCAAATTGTGTCCGGTTGCAAACGCGGAAGATGTGCGTGTCGACCGCGATCGTCGGCCAGCCAAATGCGGTATTCAGCACCACGTTGGCGGTTTTCCTGCCCACGCCGGGAAGGGCCTCCAGCGCCGCTCTGTCTTCGGGAACCTCACCATTATGCTGTTCGAGCAGGATCCGGCAGGTCTTAATGACGTTTTCCGCTTTGCTGTTAAACAGCCCGATAGTCTTGATGTACGACTTGACGCCGTCGACACCCAGTTCCAGCATCGCGGCCGGGGTATTGGCCACCGGGTAGAGCTTTGCCGTGGCTTTGTTCACGCTGACGTCCGTTGCCTGAGCGGACAGCAACACCGCAATCAGGAGCTCAAACGGGCTGGTGAAATTGAGTTCTGTGGTTGGGTGCGGGTCGTTATCCCGCAGCCGGGTGAGGATTTCCAGACGCTTGCTTTTATTCATCCCAGACTTTCCCTGCGCGCATCAACGGGGGCGGCAGGTGACGCCGCTACCGCTTTGGCTTTACGCTGTTTAGTGCGTTCATCAATAAGGTATTTTACCGCCAGCATCATTCCCAGGCCAATAAACGCGCCCGGTGGCAGCATCGCCAGCAGGAACGGCGTATCAGTATGGAATACCTCAATACGCAGCACTTTAGCCCAGCTGCCCAGTAGGCTGTCTGCGCCGTCGAACAGGGTACCGTTGCCGATAATCTCGCGCAGCGACCCCAGCACAAACATTGCGCAGGTGGCACCCATACCGATGGAGAAACCATCCAGCGCTGACAGGGCTGGCCCTTTTTTGGCGGCAAAGGCTTCCGCCCGACCGACGACGATACAGTTGGTGACGATCAGCGGAATAAATATCCCCAGAGACTGATAGAGGCCAAAGGCGTAGGCGTTAATCAACATCTGGACCACGCTCACCACTGAGGCAATGATCATCACGTAAATGGGAATACGGATCTCGGCTGGCGTCCAGCGGCGCAGGCTGGAGATAGCCAGGTTGGTCAGCGTCAGCACCAGCGTCGTCGCCAGCCCAAGCCCGAGCGCATTGGTGGCGGTTGACGTCACGGCGAGGAGGGGGCACATGCCGAGCAACTGCACCAGGGCGGAGTTGTTTTTCCACAACCCCTGAACAATGACCTCTTTTACTTCGCTCATGGTCTACTCTCCGCAGGGGGTAAGTTCGGGAATGTCTGCCGGCAGCGTCTGGGCATACAAACCGGCGCGCTTCACGGCGTTGACCACCGCACGTGGAGTGATGGTGGCACCAGTGAACTGATCAAAATCACCGCCATCTTTTTTGACGGCAAAATGGCTGTCGCCTGCGCCGTGGATCACTTTACCGGCAAAATGGGTGATCCAGTCCGACAGGCGTAACTCAATTTTATCCCCAAGCCCTGGGGTCTCATGATGCTCGGTCACACGGGTACCCAGAATCGTACCTTTAAAATCGGCTGCGACCAGCAGCTGAATGGCTCCGGAGTAGCCATCCGGCGCGGTGGCTTCCATCACGACGCCAACCGGGGCATCTTCGTTTTTGGCTATCCAAATCTTATGCTGGCCTTTGCCGAGCGACGGCTCCGCCACCAGAAAACAGCTCTTCAGCAGATCGTTATTGTAGCGTTCGGCTGGCAGAACCTGATTGAATAACGCTTTTTGTTGCGTGGCCGCCTGCTCATCAATCGTCGATTTCGTCAGCGCATTGATGGCTGCGGTCAACCCGGTGGTACCGGCGGCAAACAGCGCCAGCGTGATCCCGTGTTTGCGCATGCTATTTAACATCATCAATCCTCAGCGGTGGCCATAAACGCGCGGGCGCGTGTAGTAATCAATCAACGGAACGGTGATGTTTGCCAGCAGTACGGCAAAGGCCACGCCGTCGGGATACCCACCAAAACTGCGGATCAGCCAGACCAGCAGGCCGGCGAGGGCGCCGAAAATCAGGCGACCACGGTTGGTTGTGGAGGCGGTGACCGGATCCGTCAGAATAAAGAATGCCCCCAGCATGGTGGCGCCAGACAGCAGATGAATCTGCGGTGCGGCGAGGCTTTGCGGTGAAAACAGCCAGCCGAGGGTGGCGCACAGGGTCAAACTGAGCAGGAAGCTGAGCGGAATATGCCAGCGGATGGTTTTCTGCCACAGCAGGAACAGGCCGCCGGCCAGATAGGCGAGATTAACCCACTGCCAGCCCGGCCCCACCAGTACGCCGCCAAAAATAGGGTACTGCATGATCTCTTTGACTTCATGCCCGGCACGCAGGGAGGTTTTAAAGGTGTCGAGCGGCGTGGCCTGGCTTATCCCATCAATGCCCATTCGCAGGGTATTGATATCGCCACCGCTGGCGGTGTGACCGGTAAAGATCACCTGCAGGGCGTCGGTGAAGCCCGGGATGGTCGCGGCAATGTCATGCGGCGGGAGCCACGAGGTCATCTGCACCGGGAACGAAATAAGCAGGACCACGTAACCAATCATCGCCGGGTTAAACGGGTTGTGACCCAGTCCGCCGTACAGCTGTTTGGCGATAATAATGGCAAAGGCAGTCCCTAATACCACCATCCACCAGGGGGCCAGCGGCGGAATGCTTATGGCTAACAGCAAGCCGGTCAGCAGCGCGGAGTTATCGGCAAGGGTGGCGGCAATATTTTGTTTGCGCAATTTGAGGATGGCGGCTTCCGTCCCCCAGGCCGTCAGGGCTGCCAGAATAAGCTGTATAGCGGTACCCCAACCAAAGAACCAGGTCTGGACTACCAGACCGGGCACGGTCGCGAGCAACACCAGCAGCATTATCCGTGAGGTCTGCCGCTGGTTATGGGTATAAGGGGAGCTTGCGATTCTGAAAACCATTTATTCCTCGTTGACTGCCTGCCGGGATGTCTTCCTGGCCTGAACACGGGCGATTGCTTCGGCGACCGCGGCTTTGCGCGGATCGTCATTGGCGGCTGCCGGATGATGCTCTTGCTGTTGCTCGGCCTTGCGGGCCTTAGCGCGGGCAATCGCCGCTTCGACTGCCGCTTTGCGCGGGTCAACGGCGGCGTCGGCTACGGGCTGAGCTTCCGCCTGCGGGGCATTTTGCTGCTCGGCCTTGCGGGCCTTAGCGCGGGCAATCGCCGCGTCGACTGCCGCTTTGCGCGGGTCAACGGCGGCGTCGGCCACGGGCTGAGCTTCCGCCTGCGGGGCATTTTGCTGCTCGGCCTTGCGGGCCTTAGCGCGGGCAATGGCGGCGTCGACTGCCGCTTTACGCGGGTCAACGGCGGCGTCGGCCACCGGCTGAGCTTCCGCCTGCGGGGCATTTTGCTGTTCGGCCTTGCGGGCCTTAGCGCGGGCAATCGCCGCGTCGACTGCCGCTTTACGCGGGTCAACGGCGGCGTCGGCCACGGGTTGAGCTTGCGCCTGCGGGGCATTCTGCTGCTCGGCCTTGCGGGCCTTAGCGCGGGCAATCGCCGCGTCGACCGCCGCTTTACGCGCGTCAACGGCGGCGTCGGCTACGGGCTGAGCTTCAGCCTGCGGGGCATTCTGCTGCTCGGCCTTGCGGGCACGCGCCTCGGCTTTACGCGCCTCGCGTGCAGCAATGGCATCACTGTTGTCCGGTTTTGTGCCGGCCTGGATGATAATCGGCTGTGCGGCATCGCGCTGTTTGTCACGCACCCGGGCCAGCGCGGCGTTGATGGCATCCTGATCTTTCGCCGCCGGTTGTACCGCGGACTGCTTATGTCGTTCCTGGCGTGCGGCTTTATCCCGCTCCAGACGTGCCTGGCGTGCTTCAAACCGGGCTTTAGCTTCCGCCGCGCGTTTCTCTTCCTGACGGATAGCGGTAATCTCCGCTTTTTCCTGGCGGAAGTATTGTACCAACGGAATATTACTCGGGCAGACCCAGGCGCAGGCGCCGCACTCAATACAGTCTGCCAGGTTATGGCTCGTGGCTTTGTCGTGCTGTTGCCCTTTGCTGAACCAGTAAAGCTGCTGAGGCAGCAGGTCGGCAGGGCAGGCGTCGGCGCAGGCGCTGCAGCGGATGCAGCCTTTCTCTTCTTCGGCCTGACCCATTTCATCAACGGATGGCGCCAGCAGGCAGTTGGTGATTTTAACGACCGGAACGTCCAGCCACGGCAGGGTGAACCCCATCAGCGGGCCACCCATGATCACCATCTGCTCTGCGCTCGGGCAAAAACCGGCATTTTCCAGCAGGTGACGCACCGGCGTACCCAGTCGCGCCCAGACGTTGCCAGGGCGGGTAACCGATTCGCCGGTCAGGGTAACGACCCGCTCGGTGAGCGGTTCGCCGTCAATCACCGCGCGTTTCACCGCATAGGCTGTTCCAACGTTTTGCATCAGAATGCCGATGTCGGAGGAGCGCCCGCCGTGGGGAACCTGTTTCCCGGTGAGGATTTGCGTCAGCTGTTTGGCCCCACCCGACGGGTACTTGGTCGGAATGACGCGCAGCTCAATACCGTGGGCATCAGACAGCACCGCGCGCAGCATCGAAATGGCCTGCGGTTTATTATCTTCAATGCCGATCAGAACCTGGCGGGGCTGTAATATGTGGGCCAGGATGCGGATACCGTCAATAATTTGTGCCGCGCAGTCCTGCATCAGGCGATCGTCGGCGGTAATGTATGGTTCGCACTCGGCAGCGTTAATAATCAAGGTTTCGATTTTGTCGCCACCGCCGCGTAATTTGGTTCCCGTCGGGAATCCTGCACCGCCAAGGCCGGCAACGCCGAACTGATGGATGCGCTCAATCAGCGCTTCACGGCTCTTATTCTGATAATCACTCCAGCCGTCACGCTCGATCCAACGGTCCTCGCCATCGGCATCGATAATCACGCTCATTTCTGCCAGCGCGGAGGGGTGGGCCGTTGAGTGCGGAGCAATGGCGCTCACCACGCCGGAGGTCGGCGCATGTACCGGCAGCATTCGACCCCATCCGCGGGTCAGCGGCTGACCACGCAATACCCGATCGCCCGGTTTTACGCACAGCTCACCCTCGGCACCAATGTGCTGCTTCAGCGGGATGACAAATTGCTGTGGCAGGGGAACCTGGCGCAGTGGCGTCGCGTTAGACTGGCTTTTCATTTCTGGCGGATGAATACCACCGTTGAAATCCCAGATTTTGTCTTTTCTGAATGCGGAGAATAACTTAAACATGTTGTTCCACAGGAATATTGCGTACCGGAATAGTGTGAAGATCCCATTTCCAGGTTTCAGTGGTCGTCGCGACCGGCACCATTTCTATACATTGCGTCGGACATGGCGCGACGCAGAGATTACAGCCGGTACACAGATCGCTCATCACGGTATGCATGGCACGGGTGGCGCCAAGGATCGCATCGACAGGGCAGGCCTGGATGCATTTGGTACAGCCGATGCAGTTGTTCTCGTCGATAATGGCCAGCATGCGGACGGGTTCCTGCGCCTGCTCATCGCCATCAATGGGTTGCGGGTCGACGTTTAACAAGGCCGCGATTTTCAGCATCACCGCTTCGCCGCCTGGGGCGCAACGGTTAATTTTCTCGCCCTGAGTACCGACGGCTTCGGCATAAGGGCGGCAGCCCGGGTAGCCGCACTGCCCGCACTGACTTTGCGGGAGCAGTTCATCGACTTTTTCAACCACCGGGTCATCTTCTACTTTGAAGCGGCGGGAGGCGTATCCCAAAATCAAGCCAAAAATCAGCCCCAGCAGGCTGATGGCGATCACCGCTATCCAGACAGCACTCATATTACAACTTCACCAAACCACTAAAGCCCATAAATGCCAGCGACATCAGACCCGCTGTCACCAGGGCAATCGCATTACCACGAAACGGCGCGGGGACATCCGCTACCACCAGTCGCTCGCGAATTGCCGCAAACAACACCATCACCAATGAGAAACCGACCGCGGCGGCAAAGCCGTACAGCGCGGACTGCAGAAAGTTATGGCCGAGGTTTATATTCAACAGCGCCACGCCGAGCACCGCGCAGTTGGTGGTAATCAGCGGCAGGAAAATGCCTAACAGGCGATACAGCGCCGGGCTGGTTTTGCGAACCACCATTTCGGTAAATTGCACAACCACCGCGATGACCAGAATAAAGGCCAGCGTGCGCAGGTAAATCAGATTGAGCGGGATTAGAATCCAGGTATCAATCAACCAGGCACTGATAGAGGCCAGGGTCATCACAAACGTGGTGGCCAGCCCCATTCCCATAGCGGTTTCCAGTTTTTTGGAGACCCCCATAAACGGGCATAATCCAAGAAACTTCACCAGAACGAAGTTGTTAACGAGGACAGTACCAATAAAGAGCAGTAAATAATCAGCCATCAACTCGACCTGAAAACAGAAAAAGCCGCCTATTATCGAATAAATCGATACCGGCGACAACAGGTTAACTGTGTGGGTATTACGAATTCACGAAAGTTCGCTTAACCCGTTTGGAACGTTTGAAGTAAGGCACCAGCAGCGCCGCGGCAAGCAGCGGGAACACCAGCTGGCGCAGGGCCATCGCATCGGTGATCGGTGAGAAGGCAAACGCTTTAATCGCCAGCAGCAAAGATACCAGCAGCCAGATAATGTAATGCTTTGGCACCAGCGCCCGGCGTTTGAAAAAGGCAAAGGTTAACCACAGGGTGTAGTACCACATCCCGATAGCAAACAGCAGCGATCCTACCCACAGCAGGAGGTGGCCTGTGCTCATCTCCGACAACAGGGCAAAGGTCCGGGAGGACATCAGCGCGTTAGCGAATATCAACAGCGACAACGACGTGCTCAGCAATGCCACCAGTAGCCATGCCAGTGGGGCCAGCAGCCACCCGCCGATACGTTCAGCAGATTGAGAAGACATTATTTCTCCCGGTTTCCATGAAATGAAGGGCGGGAGTATAAGCAACTGGCATGGTTGAGAACAGGATTTATTGCACGTAACGCCAAACGGATTTAGGCACCTGGCCGATGTCGAACAATTTCCCACCGGAAACCAGCTCTGCCCGACGATGATCGGCGGCACGATACATATTGACGATCTCGACGGTGTCGGTCATGGAATAGTTGAGGTGGTCGAAAAGTTTTTCAAGGCTTTCAAGCGAACTGATTTTTCGAAATTTTAATAAGTAATCCTGAACGGTCATTTGCGTTTCCATTTTATAATCGGAATAAATAAGACGAATAATTTCTGCGCTTAATAAATCAGCGTTCAACGACAGAGCCTGCTTGACGGGTCTGTGTCGAATTATTTCGGTTGCCATGACGAAAAACAAGAACTGATTTCGTTCCTGAGGTAGCAAAAAGATATTTAAGAGTTTTCCAGAGACAGAACAGGCGCCGGACGGCGCCTGGTGGGGAAGATTAACGCTGTTCGCCTCGGGTGGCAATCACGTTTTGATACCAAAAGAAGCTTTTTTTGCGTTTGCGGGCAAGGTTTTGTTGATGGTCAACATACACAAAGCCATATTGTTTTTGATAACCATTCAGCCAGCTCAGAAGATCAATAAAGGACCACGGATAATAACCGCGGACATCGGCACCGGCCTCAATCGCTTTTTCCAGCGCAGTAATGTGGCTGCTCAGGTAGTCAATGCGCGGATCGTCGACAATCTCGCCATCAATAATAGGGTCTTTGGCTCCTAAACCATTTTCGGTGATATAAATCGGGATATCGCCGTAGCGTTCCTTAATCATCATAATCCCATCAGTTAACCCCTGAGGCCAAATCTCCCAGCCCCATTCGGTATAGGTGCTTTGCGGGTTACGCACGAAATGGAACAGCCCGTCCACGCCCGGTTCACCGCCGCCAGGCCCTTCCTGCGGCTCGGCCGAAACGGTTTCACGACGATAGTAATTCAGTCCGATAAAGTCGCAGCGGCTTTCGCGCAGCAGGGCATCATCTTCTGGCGCGAAGCGCGGGACGCCCCACAGCGCCTGGGTCTGTTGGAGCAGCGCTTCAGGGTAGTGGCCTTTTAATACCGGATCATATAACCAGTGGGTATGCACGGCGTCGGCCATAGCGGTAGCCTGACGATCTGCGTCGCTATCGGTGAGCGGAGTGTGTGGTTGCAGCACGTTAACAAAACCAATTTCGCCGTTAATGCCGGACTCACGGAATGACTTTACCGCCAGGGCATGAGCGATGAACACGTGGTGGCACGCCTGGATGGCACGGGCCGGGTCGCGTACGGCCGGTGGATGACAGCCATTAATATAGCCATGCCCAATAAAGACAATGGTCTCGTTAAAGGTGGCCCACAGCTTTACCCGGGAGCCGTAACGCGCGTAACACAAACGGGCATACTCAGCGAACGCTTCTGCGGTACTGCGTGCCTCCCAACCACCTTCATCCTGCAGCGCCTGCGGGAGATCCCAGTGATAGAGGGTGATCATCGGTTCGATATTATGGGCCAGCAACTCATCGATCAGATCGCTATAAAACTGAACGCCGGCTTCATTGATCTCGCCACGACCCTGAGGGAGCAGGCGCGGCCAGGAGATAGAAAAGCGGTAACTTTGCAGGCCCATCTCCGCCATCAGCGCAACGTCTTCGCGAAAGCGGTGATAGTGATCCACGGCGATATCACCGTTGGTGTTCTCAAACGTCGCACCCGGCTGATGGGCGTAAATATCCCAGATTGACGGGCCTTTGCCGTCAGCGTCGTGACCGCCTTCAACCTGATAGGCTGCGGTGGCGGCGCCCCAAAGGAACTGTTGTGGAAATGCGGACATGATAAAACTCCTTATCAAATGATAAAGAGAGTGTATGAATGTGTTCGCAGTTGTGCAACCGGTTTCAGAAACCGGTTGCACAACTGCGAAGTGGGTCACTGTTTCCCGTCAGAGGGGGATAACGCACTAATGGGGTTGAACAGTGGAGGTCACCACATTAGCCGGAGGCGGTGACTGGTAGTTATCAATGTGGTGCGCGATAACCAGAAGCAGGGCGGAAACCCCGAAAACAACCCATCCGATAAGTTCTACAATTCTGTTTAAAACGTTCGACATAATTCTAAAATTAAAAGTTAAAGCAGAGCTAAATGTTACTAAACGACGACAGCAACGCAAGAACTACCTGGGGGAATTGTCACGACTGTCGTAAAGATGAACAGCAATAATACATTAGGAAAGCTAATAAATAAAATGCGTCTTATAGTTAACAGGTAAGGCGAAATCTACCGGTGAACGGGGGTGACACGATGAGTGACAATATTCAGGTCGGAATCATAGGGTACGGATATGCCAGTAAAACTTTCCATGCGCCATTGATCAGTGGCACGCCGGGAATGACCCTGGCCGCGGTCTCGAGCAGCGATGCAACTAAAGTGCATGCCGACTGGCCCGCGCTGCGCGTCGTCGCCGATGCCGCCAGCTTACTGAGCGACCCTCATCTTGATCTGATAGTGATCCCGACCCCCAACGATACCCATTTTCCGCTGGCACAGGCCGCGCTGGCCGCGGGTAAGCATGTTATCGTCGATAAACCGTTTACGGTGACACTGTCACAGGCACGTGCATTAGAGGCGATGGCAAAAAGCGACGGCAGACTGCTGTCGGTTTTTCATAACCGCCGCTGGGACAGCGACTTCCTGACGGTGAAGTCGCTGATTAATGAAGGACTGTTGGGCGAGGTGTGCTATTTCGAATCGCATTTTGACCGCTACCGTCCCCAGGTTCGCCAGCGCTGGCGTGAACAGGGCGGCCCCGGCAGCGGGATCTGGTACGATCTTGGGCCGCACCTTCTCGATCAGGTGGTCAATCTGTTTGGTCTGCCGGTCAGTATCCATGTTGATTTGGCACAACTGCGTCCGGGGGGTCAGGCGACCGACTATTTTCATGCGGTACTGGCCTGGCCCCAGCGCCGCGTGGTTTTGCACGGTACGCTGCTGGCGGCGGCAGAAACCGCACGCTATATCGTCCACGGTTCCCGGGCGAGCTATGTGAAATATGGTCTGGATCCGCAGGAAGCGCGGCTGAAAAACGGCGAGCGTCTCCCCCAGGAGGATTGGGGCTACGATATGCGTGATGGCATTCTGACTCGCGCGGAGGGGGAAGAGCGTCATGAAGAGAGCTGGCTGACTTTACCGGGCAACTATCCGGCCTACTATGCGGCGATTCGCGATGCGCTGAACGGCAATGGTGAGAACCCGGTCCCCGCCAGCCAGGCGATTCAGATAATGGAATTAATCGAGCTGGGACTGGAATCAGCCAAACACCGCGCCACATTGTCGCTGGTTTAGCCCGGCAGAACGTCTGCCGGGCTACAGGTTAAGCGACTTTAACGCGTTCAATCAGCGCGATTTTTTCCTGAGGACTCAGAAACGCCTGTTCCAGGCCATTGATCTGCGCCTGGCGAATCTGCTCGCGGCTCAGGCCCGCCGCCGGCGCGGCGACGGTATATTCATGAATAATATCGATGCCCTGTACCGCAGGATCGTCGGTATTGATCGACGCCAGCACGCCGTGCTCGAGGAAGGTTTTCAGCGGATGCTGCGCCAGGGAAGCTACGGTGCTGGTCTGAATGTTGGAGGTCAGGCAGGATTCGATCCCAATGCGTTTCTCCGCGAGATAATCCATCAGCGCCGGATCCTGGACGGCTTTCACGCCGTGACCGATACGTTCTGCACCCAGCTCGCGAATAGCCTGCCAGATGCTCTCGGGACCCGCGGCTTCGCCCGCGTGAACCGTAATGCGCCAGCCGGCATTTCGTGCGAGGGTAAAGTGGTCGGTGAAGCGCTCGCCGGGAAAACCGAGTTCATCACCGGCGAGGTCGAGTGCGGTAATGCCATCGCGATGGGCCAGCAGGGCGTCCAGCTCTTGCTGGCAGGCGGCTTCACCGAAGGTGCGGCTGAGAATACCAATCAGACGGGCATCGACCTTAAAATCGCGGCTGCCTTCACGGACGCCGGCAATGACCGCCTCGACCACACCGTCGACCGGCAGTTGGTGGGTCATCGCCATGTAGCGTGGGGAAAAACGTAATTCAACGTAGTGCAGGCCGTTTCGCGCCGCATCTTCCACGTTTTCATAAGCCACACGACGACAGGCTTCCAGCGACGCGAGGACTTTTACGCCCCAGTCCAGCTTGGCGAGGAAACTTACCAGGTCAGGTTCATTGCTGGTGACCTGGACGTGTGGGATCAGGGTATCAAGCGTGGTTGCCGGAAGCGCGATATTGAACTGGCGGCCAAGATCGAGAATAGTTTGGGCACGGATATTGCCGTCAAGATGGCGATGAATGTCGGTTAATGGCAAAGTTGAATCAATCATGGTCGCACTCATTTTTAGGTAAAGTGCACAGTATTATACAACATCTGTTTAACGAGTTAAAAGTATCAAAAGAATCGGCAGCTACCATTCTTTTGATACTAGCAGCAGGGTGGGAATGAGGATTTGCGGCGATAAAGATATATATCACCATCGTCATGCCAGCCTGCTAATTCTTGTTGGCGAGACTTAACGATACTTGTCTCTTTTTTGTACATACAGCAGTTTGTCAGATTTTTTTATCGCCGATTCCAGTGAGTCGTCGGGCTCCATTTGATGATTACCGTGTGAAAAAGCCACCAGTTTGTCGATATCCGTTTGCTGTAGATGCGCTTTAATTCTGGCGATGATTTCCAGACTCTTGTTGTACGGCGTATCGATAAGAATCAGGATAAACTCATCACCACCGAGGCGGATGCCGTAATCACTTTTCCGAATAGATTGTTCGATGGCCTGGCCTAATAACTGAATGACTTTGTCGCCTACGTCATGCCCGCGAGTGTCGTTGATTTTTTTCAGACCGTCGCTGTCAATGGATACCACGGTCACCGGGATTTTTTTACTGGCAGCTATCTCTAGCTTGCGGTTCAGCGCATCGTTCAGCACTTTTCTGTTGTACAGGCCGGTCAGCGTGTCGGTGACGTTATCTTTGGACAGCATGGCGTGGCGGGTCATTTGTGTTTTGGTATAACGGCACAGCAGCCAGCTACTGAGGATGTACAGGACTGCCAGCCACAGGTTATTGAGGACAAAATAAAGCAGATCCATTTTGATATTTAAAATATAAAATGGAGTCAGCTTCTCTTTATATTTTATAATGTTGAAGGTTTTTATTTTCGAACGATGGAAGTAAATATCATCGCCGGTCGAACGATCGGTGACGTACAGCGATAAGAAACGCCAGAGTACCGGTCGGTCAGCGGTGTGAAATGAGGTGGCAAGATCCTCAATATTAACATCGGTCACAATAACCCCTTTAATCATGCCATTTTGAAACACCGGGGTTAACATGCTGATAATGTTTTTCTTAGTATACCCATCCTTATAGATATGCGATGTGATATTTTCGCCGTGCAGCAAATCATTGAGCGCGCGCGGGTCAATATTAATGGTGTGGGCGCTGCGGGTGATATCAATCAGGTTATCATCGCGAACTAACCAGTTATCAAAGCGATACTGGTTGGCATCAATAATTTTGTTAATGTAAATATAGTTGTTGGCCAGGTCGATATAATATTTGGTGTTATGAAAAACATATCCCCGGTAGTTAGAAAAAGCATATTTTGAGGCCGACTGACTATAGTCGCTCTGGATGATGGGGAGGGCCGATACATCGCGTCCCCAGACATGGCAATCAGGATTGCGGGTTTGTAAGGTGCCGCTTAACCCCTGGAAGGTCTGGCGGGTCAGATTCAGCCCGGAAACCCCGTTCACCGATTCAAGATGCTCGCAAACCGTGCGGGTTTTATCATTTTGCCCGTCGGGCATTAACGGGGCGGCAGAAAAGGCTCTCGAGAGCTGCAGTGCCATATGCTGGTTGACGTATTCGGTATGGGAGAGTGCGGCCTCGCCGTTTTCTGCCACATAGCCCATGTATCTTTCCAGCTCGCGATATTCACGCATCATTAATCCAATGAATATCGTCGTAGTCAGAATGAGGGTGAGAATATTGATATAGCGATAGCGCAGGGAAAGCGTGGTGTGTTCCATATTAGATGACCTCTCCGCCAAAAAGGCTCATCAGGCGCCGGAGCCCAGGTAAGGTGACATTTCCATGCATAACGTCTCCTATGAGCAGGTTAACAATGGCGTGAAAAGTAAACGGCATGGCGGCTTCTGTTCCTCATCCTTAAGGCGCATCGGGCGGTTGTCAATATCGGCTCATGGGTATTACCACTAATGACAATGCCTGAGTGTTTTCTATAAATTGAAATTTTAGGCTTGTAGGGTAGATATTTCCAGTTAATTAAACCAGTATTTTACTTTTTATGCCAAATATCATGATGGCGAGGGCGGGCCGGGTACGGACTGCGTCCGACCCGGCCTGAGTCAGGGCTTATTTCTGGATTAAATAACGGATAGTTGGCCCATCCTGTTGGATATCCAGAACCGTATAGCCGTAGTTTCGAGCATCCTGGGGAATGTTGTTGATCGATTGTGGGCAGTCGCTGACCACTTCCAGGATCTCCCCCTTTTTGAGTGAAGGCATCGCTTCAAGGGTCGCCACGGCCGGATAGGGGCAGGGTTCACCAACCATGTCGAGACGATAATCAGGCACAATATTGTTCATGCGGCATCCTTAGCGTTAACGGCAACCAGCGATTTCTGGCGGAAAAAGTGTTTCTCCCAGGCGATGACCAGCATCAGGGCGATAAACAGCAACAGATAGGTGACCAGCAGGCCACCAAACGGACCAAAGGTGGTCAACAGGTTGACCTTATCCCAGTTTGTCGCCAGCGCGGGTGACAGATCATCCCAAAAGTAGGCCAGAATCGTTGAGCCAATCACGTTACCCAACCCTACCCACCAGTAGTGAACCTGGCCCTCAACGGCGCGATACATCCAGCCGGTTTCGCAACCGCCGGCCAGCACGATGCCAAAGCCAAACAGCAGGCCGCCGATAACTGCATTAGGACCAGCCCACATGATTTTTGGCTCCATGCCCAGCTGGACGTAGCTGAAAATCCCAATCGCACTGGCGGCCATTCCGAAGATAATCGCTTTCGCCATATAGGTGCGCCCGGTGATCCACATATCGCGGAACGCCGAGGTAAAACAGATCTGCGCACGTTCAATCAGCAAACCGAACCCAACGCCAAACAGCATCGCGAGACCCAGTTTTGGCCGGTCGATGGCGGTCAGCAGGCCCCAGGCGATCATCGCGAAGAACACCAGCATCCCGGCACGAAAACGACGGCGCGCCTGGGCCGGTTTTTGCGTTAACGGCGACGCCGCGCTGACTTTTTGCATCCTGACCGGAATGCGAAAAATAGGTAGCAGGGTAAAACGGGCGCCAAACCAGGTACCGATCGCTGTGGCGATGGCAAAAAACCAGGCGTGTAGTGAAAACTGTGGAATCCCAGTAAAAAAGGCCGCGAGGTTACAGCCCATCGCCAGACGTGCGCCAAAACCGGCAATGATCCCGCCGGCCACCGCCTGAAAAATGCGAATGCGGCTGCGAGGCAGGCGCAGTTTGACGTTATTGGCCCACAGTGCAGCGGCAAAACAGCCGCCGAACATGCCGATAATCATCATCCCGTCGATGCGGGTGAGCGGCGTGCCTTCAAGGTGGATCAACTGGTAATAGCCCCACTGTTCGGTATGCACGCCGACAAGTTGCAATAACTGCCCGCCCCAGCGGGTAAATTCACCGGTAACGGCCCAGAATGTGCCGGTAATGCCGAAATAGTAGGTGGAGAGAATACCGGCGGCGATCACCGCGGGAGCCGGCGCCCAGAATTTAATCAGGTAGGCCTGTTTGAATTGTTGCCATGTCATAAAAAATGCCTCTGAACTCAGAAGGTAAATCACCCCGGGCGGGGTTAAAGAAGGGGGATAATACGCCGCTCAGGACGTTAAAACGCTCGACCGGATCAAAGGAGCGGTGTCGGCGACGATACGATGTGGATCTACGAGCCTTCTGCTGCTGATGAGATGTCAGTCAGGTGTCCGTTTTGTGAACAAATCATTACCCTTGCCTGACTCTGAAAAATAGCGAAATATACCCGTCATCCTTCGGGCTGCCTCTTTGTTGGCTGCGCTTAGAAACCCCAGTCACATAGTCAGCTATGCTGCTGGGGATTTTTTCCTTTGCCGCCTCGATGCATCTTGAATGATTTTGTGTACATGCTGTTATTCGCTCTGAAAGTGCCAGATGAAATCCTGAGGGTTATATGAGTCAAGATGTCGCCGGAAAGATGTTAAAACCCGATTTTGATCTGGAAGTCTCCGGACTGGTGCATGGATTTCTGTTTCGTGAAGGCCAGGTTCCACAACAAATCAACTCCCATGAGGTCTGTGCCCGATACCAGCAACTGGACGGCGAAAATGATTTTGTCTGGCTTCACCTGAACCTCAATCACGCCACCGCTGAGAAATGGTTGACCAGCCATTTTCCTGTCGATGACTTTTTCTTCGAAGAGATCCGTGATGGTTCCCATACGACGCGGATTGAGCGTCAGGATGAGATCCTGTTTGCCGTTCTCAACGATGTCATTTTCCACCCCAAAGAGGCGACGGCGGAAACCTCAACCCTGTGGCTTTACTGCAGCCAGACGCTGGTGGTGACGGCCCGCTATAAACCGCTGCGTTTTATTGAATGGATGCTACCGCGCCTGGCGACCTTAAAGGTGAACGCGTCAACCGGGCTGCTGGCGTTTTTGCTGGAAGAGCAGGAAGAGGTGCTGGAGCAGGTGGTCAGGCAGGCCAGCCGCCGCGTCGATGCTATTGAAGAGCGCCTGCTCAGCAACCATGTGCAGCGCAACCGGGCAGACCTCGCGCGTTTGCGGCGTATGCTGCTGCGTTTTCAGCGCCTGCTGGCGCCTGAACCGGCGGCGATGTTCCGTCTGCTGAACCGCCCGCCGGCGTGGATCGATCGCGCCGTGGTGCAGGAGTTCCGCCAGTTCACCGAGGAGTTTACCGTGGTGCTGAATGATCTCTCCGGGCTGACCGAGCGGATTAGCCTGTTGCAGGAAGAGATCAGCGCCCGACAGATGGAGCAAAGCAACCGCACGCTGTATACCCTGACGGTGATCACCGTGCTGGCGTTACCCATTAATATCGTGGCCGGATTTTTTGGCATGAACGTCGGCGGAATACCGCTTTCGAGCAACCATCATGGCTTTATTCTGCTGGTGGTGATTGTCGGCGTGTTTACCCTTGGGGCCGGGTATCTGGCCTTCCGGCGGCGGGATGATTTGTAGGGGACGGTAGGGGAAACCGATGTCGCGCAGCCGAAACTGCGCGACAGGGTGACTACGATAACGCGCGCAGGGCGGCAATCAGCCCGTTAACGCCTTTCTCTAGCTTTTCGCGAGGACAACCGGCGTTGAGGCGAAGGAACCCGACCCCCTCTTCGCCATAGGTATAGCCCGGCATAATGGCCACCTTTTGTTCCTCGATCAGCACGTTCTGCAGGGCACGGTCATCGATAGCCAGCGGGCGCAGATCGATCCACGCGAGGTAGGTCGCCTGCGGTGGCTGCCAGTTTAGCTGCGGGAACGCCTGATTGAGCTCCCGGGCGATGTAGCGCATGTTGTCCTGCAAATAGGCCCGCAGCGCATCCAGCCACGGTGCCCCTTCCCGGTAGGCGGCAACATGGGCAACCAATGCCGGCACCGACGGCGAGGATAACCCGTCGCGACTCTTCAGGGCGGTGAGATACTGCTCGCGGGCGCCGGCGTCATCGATCAGGCCGTAAGCGCCGGTAAAGGCAGGAATATTGAAGCTTTTGGAACCTGAGGTGAACAGCGCCCAGGGGCTACGCGCCACGTCGCACCACGGCGTATGCCGGTTTTCACCCCAGACCATATCCATGTGAATCTCATCGCTGATTACCTTCACACCATGCTTTTCACACAGCTGCGACATCGTTTCAAGCTCTTCACGCTGCCAGACTTTACCGGTGGGGTTATGCGGACTGCACAACAGCAGTACGGTGTTGCGCGGTTGCGCCAGCGTCTGCTCGAGCAGGGCCATATCGCACTGCCACTGGTTATCCTTTAACGTCAGCGGGACCGGCGCAACCTGACGCTGATTGCCCTCAATGGTTTTATAGAAGGCATCATAGGCGGGCGTGTGCACCACCACGCCGTCGCCAGGGCTGGACCACTGGCGGATCATCTCTGCCACCATATAGATAACCGACGGGCCATAGACGATGGTGTCGCTGTCTACCGGGGTGTGAAAACGGCTGGCGTACCAGTGGGTCACCGCGCCGAGAAACTCATCGTTTTTCCAGCGGCTATAGCCGAAGACGCCGTGGGCAAGGCGTTTACTGACGGCGTCAAGAATGCAGGGGGCAGTGGCGAAATCCATATCGGAGATCGTAAAGGGCAGCAGGTCGGCTGCGCCGAAGCGGTCGGCAACGTAATCCCATTGCGTACACCAGGTACCGTGGCGGTCGACAGGCGTGGCAAAATCAAACATCTGAACTTCCTTAATCAACGCCCCCTCCAGACTCAGAGGGGGCTGGCATTTATGCCTGGACGGTATTCATCAGTACGGCCATTTCATCTTTCACCGACTGAACCTGCGGGCCAATGACGACCTGCAAATTATGCTGGTTGAGCTGCACAACGCCGATGGCGCGGTTGGCTTTCAGTGCAGCACTGTCCACTTTACTCATGTCATGCACCGACAGGCGCAGACGGGTAATGCAGTTATCGAGAGAGACGATGTTATCTGCGCCGCCGAGGGCGGCCAGAATCGCCGGGACGTTGTAACCTGACTTGCCGGTTACGCCGGAGACGGCTTTCTCAAAGGCGGCATTGGTTTCGATATCGCGACCCGGCGTTTTGAGGTTAAAGCGGGTGATGGCGAAACGGAAGATGCCGTAATAGACCGCGAACCAGATGGCCGCCACTACCGGCACCAGATACCACTTGGTCGACAGGCCGTGCAGAATACCGAAGACCACGAAGTCGATCACGTTACCGTCGGTATTGCCGATGGTGACGCCGAGCACCGCCATGATGGTGAAGCCCAGGCCGGTCAGCAGCGCGTGAATCACGTACAGTACCGGGGCCACGAACAGGAACAGGAACTCCAGCGGCTCGGTGGTGCCGCCGACCACGCAGGCAATCACCCCGGAAATCAGCAGCCCTTTGATCTTATGACGGTTCTCCGGGCGGGCGCAGTGGTACATCGCCAGTGCCGCACCCGGCAGGCCGCCGAGGAAGGCCGGCATTTTACCTTGCGACAGGAAACGGGTCGCACTTTCAGAGAAGCCGTGGGTTTCCGGGCAGCTCAGCTGTGCCTGGAAGATAGTCAATGCGCCGCTGACGCTATGACCGCAGACGTCCATGGTGCCGCCCGCCTCGGTAAAGCGGATCAGCGCAACCAGGATGTGGTGCAGGCCGAACGGCAGCAGTAAGCGTTCGCCGGTACCGAAGATCATTGGGCCGAAATCACCGGCGCTGTTAATCATATGGCCAAGGGCATTGATACCCATGGCAAACACCGGCCACACCAGCGGGATCGCCAGGCCGACCAGCCCCAGTACCACGGTGGTGATAATCGGCACAAAACGGGTGCCGCCAAAGAAGGCCAGCGCATCCGGCAGGCGGATATTATGAAAACGCTCGTGCAGCATCCAGACGACGATCCCGGCGATCACGGCGCCGAGGATCCCGGTGTCGATGGACTGAATACCGATAATATTCTGGATATTGTTGGCTTTCAGCACGGCGGCATCGGTGGTCGGCAGAATGCCTTTGGCGGTGAGCCAGAAGTTAACCGCCAGATTCATCACCGCGTAGCCGACAAAGCCGGCGAAGGCGGCGACGCCTTTATTTTCGCGCGCCAGGCCCAGCGGGATGGCGATACAGAACATCACCGGCAGGAAGCTAAAGGCGAAAGAGCCGACTTTGCTCATCCAGATAAACACCGCCTGCAGCAGCGGAATATCGAGCCATGGCAGCAGGGTGAGCACATCATGGCTGCTTAAGGAGCTGCCGATCCCCAGCATGATCCCGCAGAATGAAAGCAAGGCCACGGGCAACATAAACGTTTTTCCCAGCTGCTGGAAAAACTCCCACAAAGTAATTTTTGGTGTCGTTTTTGCCGTCATTAACACGAATCCTGTTTATTTTAAGTTATGGGTAAGGTGTAACGTGACGGAAAGATAAAACGTTTTATCATTTTTTAGTGCGATAAAAATCACATAATCAAGCGATGATAACGTTTATAAAGATAACCCATTGATAAAACGTTTTATCGACCGCCGAAGGGAGACGGTTGCAGAATATGGCTATCGCAAAAAAGATCACCATTAATGACGTTGCACAAGCGGCCGGG
This sequence comes from Klebsiella sp. R390, assembly GCF_051131745.1. Taxonomy (NCBI): domain Bacteria; kingdom Pseudomonadati; phylum Pseudomonadota; class Gammaproteobacteria; order Enterobacterales; family Enterobacteriaceae; genus Klebsiella; species Klebsiella sp. R390. The sequence goes on from NZ_CP180445.1 coordinate 5,076,646, forward strand.
GTGTCGGTCAGCACGGTGTCGCTGGTTTTGACCGGCAAAGGTCGTATCTCATCGGCCACCGGCGAGCGCGTCAATCAGGCGATTGAGCAACTCGGCTTCGTGCGTAATCGTCAGGCGTCCTCGCTACGGGGCGGCCAGAGCGGGGTGATTGGCCTGATCGTCAGCGACCTGTCAAAGCCCTTTTACGCCGAGCTGACCGCCGGCCTGACGGACGCTCTCGAGTCCGACGGGAAAATGGTGTTTCTGACCCAGGGCGGTCACCGTGGCGAGAAAATGCTGCAGCGCTTTGAAACCCTGATTTCGCAGGGGGTTGATGGGGTCATTATTGCCGGCGCCATTGATAAAGGGGGCGAACTGCGCGATCGCGCGGCGCAGGTCGGGATGCCGCTGGTGTTCGCCTCCCGCGCCAGCTATCTCGATGATATCGACCTTATCCGCCCGGATAATATGCAGGCGGCGCAGCTGGTCACCGAGCATCTGATTCGTCGCGGCCATCAGCGTATCGCCTGGTTGGGGGGGCAAAGCGCCTCGCTAACCAGAGCGGAACGGGTGGGGGGCTACTGCGCGACCTTGCTGAAGTACGGCCTGCCGTTTCACAGTGAGTGGGTAGTGGAGTGCGACTCCAGCCAGAAACTGGCGGCGGAAGCCATGATCACGTTACTCCGGCAGAATCCAACCCTGACCGCAGTCCTGTGCTACAACAGCGTGATTGCTACCGGAGCATGGTTTGGGCTGATGCGTGCCGGGCGGCAGAGCGGTGAGGACAGCGTCGAAAGCTATTTTGAACAGCGGGTGGCGCTAGCGGCGTTTGCTGAGGTGCCCGAAAACGCGCTGGATGATGTGCCGTTAACCTGGGTGACGACACCGGCAAGAGAGATGGGACAAAGCCTGGCGGAGAGCATTCTGCGTCGGATTGACAACGGGCAACTGAGCACGAGAAATCAGATTATGCCTCCGCGGCTGGTCACCCGAAAATAGCCCCTGAGAAGGGGCTATCCGGAGGATGACTACTGCGGTACTGCTGGCGTCACCGGCGGCACAAGCTCTTGTGGCTGAGCGTCCTGCGGCGCGCCACCTGGCGCTGTCGGCAGCGCATAGCCAAACATGCCGGCAAACTCATCCAGCGGCATTTTTTGCCCGTTCAGGGTAACCTGACCGTCAGCGTATTGCAGGCTGGAGGTAATCGCGTTGTCTTCCATGGTGGTGATGCGGAACATCTGGCCCATGGCCGCCATCCCTTTCACCTGCTGGTCAGCCAGCTTCGCGGCGTCTGCCGGCTGATAGCCTTCCAGGCCGGCGATCTGGGTCATAAAAGCGGTGGCCATATCAACCGGGATCACCAGTTTGCTATCGAGTGATTTCACGCTGCGGTCCACTTCATCCGCCAGGGTTTGCGGCTCGGTGGTGGTTTGCGCAGGGTCTTTCAGCAGGATTGACATATTAAAGGTGCTTTCGCCCTTGGCATTGCGCCAGCTCAGCGGCGCTACCGTCAGGGAAGGGTTACCTTTCAGCAGAATCGGCAGCGCCTTAAAGAAGGTTTCGGTCAGCGCCTGCTGGTACAGCTCCGGGTTCTGCGTCAGCTCAGGATTCGCCATCAGCGCCTGGGCTTCAGTGTTGTACTGCTGGCTGAACTGATGCCAGGCCTGGCCGTCAAGGTTTGCCAGCTTCACCGTCAGCTTACCGCTGCCGATATCCTGGTTTTGCAGTTTCAGGCTGTTGATGGTGTAGTCCAGCTGGCTGTTGATCCCTTTGCCATCGTCGGTCAGTGAAGACTGGCCATCAATGTTCATGCCTTCCAGCAGGGCCAGCTCTTTCCCTTCCACGCCGATCGACAGTTTTTCCAGCGCGATTTTTTGTTTACCGATGCGCTCGTTGAAGCTGGTCATTTCGGTTGCGCCATCGGTCTTCAGGTTGCTGAAGCTCAGCTGCACCTTCTGATTGTACTCATTCAGCGCGTTGATCTGACCGCCGCTCGCGTCGCCGGTGAGGCTAACGGATTTGCCTTCGGCATCGGCATTCAGCTGGAACTGCCCGCCGCTGAAGGTGACTTTTTCATCCCCTTTGGCATAGTCCAGCGGTTTTAGCGTGATAGCCGAGCGGCTGTCACCGCTGTAGGCGATACGGGTGTCAATGATGAACGGGGTTTCACCTTTAGCAATCTCAAACAGCGCTTTGCTGGTGTCGTTATTCACCAGGGTTGTGTTGACGGAGGCCATTGCCGGCGCCAGCTGACCGGATTTCAGCGCGGCCAGCGGGAAGGGACCGTGATCGACCACTTCATCAAAGACCAGGCTCTGCCCGGCGGCGAGCCAGCTATGTTCTTTACCGGCAATCGGTTTAACTACCAGCTGCAGGCGGCTGCTGAACAGGCCGCGCTGGTAGTTCTGCGAGGCGAGTTCAACACCGGCTTCCGGCGCGCTGTTCTGAAGCTGTGCATTCGCCTGTTTCACCACCTCGTCGAGATGATTTTCCAGCTGTTTCCCTGTATACCAGGCGCCACCTGTCCAGATAACACCCAGAGCCACGATAATTCCTGCTGCGACCAGCGTTTTCTTCATAGCATTTGTCCATAAATAAAACCAGGCGGATTAGGCCGCCTGGTCATGTTGTCATGATGTGGGAAAGTCTAGCAAGCGCAGCTAAAAAGTTCAGTAACTTACTTGAGCTTATTGAACACGCGCGCCACACGACCGCTGCCGCTGACCTCTACCGGCGATTCGTTGCAGGCAATAAATGCCGACTCGCCCGGTTTCAGGCTCAGGCGCTGGTCGCCTTTGCACAATACCGCTTCACCTTCCACACAGAAGACGATCGCGGCGCTTTCTTGCGCAAGAGGAGCCGCCTGTGCTGACAGGTCGTGCAGGGAGAAGGCGAAATCATCAACCGGAATCGGGAAGTCCAGTTCTGTCGCCTGCTGAACCGGCTGAGTCAGCAGCTCGTCTGCCGGTTTAGCCACGAATTTCACGTTGGCCACCAGTTCCGGAATATCGATATATTTCGGCGTCAGGCCCGCGCGCAGGACGTTATCGGAGTTAGCCATGACCTCCAGCGCTACCCCTTGCAGATACGCATGTGGGGTTTCGGCGAACAGGAACATGGCCTCGCCAGGGTTCAGCTTGACGACATTGAGCAATAAAGGCGAGAACAGACCGCTGTCGTCCGGATAGAACCCGGCGATAAGCTTAATGGTCTGCCACGGCTCACCCTGCTGGCTGTCCAGTGCCGTCTGCAGAACACGCAGGGCCTGCGCTTTTTCTTCGCCCTGCATGTTCAGCAGGCCGGCGAACAGCTGGCTTAAGTGTTGCGCATCCGGATGGCTCAGGAACTCGCCAATGGCCGGGTGGGCGCTGGCGACCGGCTGCAGCAGGGCGGCAATCTCGGCAAACTCACGGAAGGCATTCATCGCCAGGAACGGCGTCAGCGCAAAGACCAGCTCCGGCTTATGGTTCGGATCTTTATAGTTGCGTTCAGCGGCATCAAGTGGAATACCGGCAGCGTTCTCTTTGGCAAAGCCAATCTCAGAGGCCTGTTTGTTCGGGTGGACCTGAATAGACAGCGGCTGGGCGGCGCAGAGCACCTTAAACAGGAACGGCAATTCGCCGAAACGCTGGGCGACCTTGTCACCGAGCAGCGCCGACTTGTCGCCGTCAATGACGTCGCGCAGCGATCGTGTATTGCCGTTAGCATCGACAATCTTTGAGCTGCTCTTCGGGTGCGCGCCCATCCACAGCTCCGCCATCGGCAGGTTGTCCGGGTTCGCGATGCTGTACAGTTCTGTTAAGGCGGTATGACTTCCCCAGGCATAGTTCTGCACTGAGTTAATGAGTTTTTGCATTCTCAATCCCTGTTTCCACTTGATGATAATCGTTCTATTAAACCAGCAAACCGCTGATAAGCAACTGCTGAAAGAAAAAGTCGTCCTTGTCTCAGTTTTTGTTAAAAATTTGTGTAAAATTGATCGACTCGCTTTTCTACAGGCAAATGGAGTGTCTGCCTGAAATATAATCAGCCAAGCAGTAAGTGAGAGCACAATGTCGAATAAACCGTTTGTTTATCAGGATCCTTTTCCCCTCAAAAAGGATGACACCGAGTATTATCTCCTCAGTCGTGATTACGTCTCTGTCGCCGAGTTCGCCGGCCAGGAAATCCTCAAGGTAGAACCCCAGGCACTGACCCTTCTGGCACAACACGCCTTCCACGACGCCTCCTTTATGTTACGCCCGGCCCATCAGCAGCAGGTTGCCGATATCCTTAGCGACCCGGAAGCCAGCGAAAACGACAAATACGTCGCCCTGCAGTTCCTGCGCAACTCCGATATCGCGGCTAAAGGCATTTTACCGACCTGCCAGGATACCGGGACGGCGATCATCACCGGTAAAAAAGGTCAGCGCGTGTGGACCGGCGGCGGTGACGAAGCGGCGCTGGCGCAAGGGGTCTATAACACCTATATCCAGGACAACCTGCGCTATTCGCAGAATGCCCCGCTGGATATGTATAACGAGGTCAATACCGGCACCAACCTGCCGGCGCAGATCGACCTCTACGCCACCGATGGCGACGAGTACAAATTCCTGTGCATCGCCAAGGGCGGCGGCTCTGCCAACAAGACCTATCTCTACCAGGAAACCAAAGCGCTGATCACCCCGGCGAAGCTGAAAAACTACCTGGTTGAGAAGATGCGTACCCTGGGCACCGCCGCCTGCCCGCCGTACCATATCGCCTTCGTGATTGGTGGGACCTCGGCGGAATCGACCCTGAAAACCGTCAAGCTGGCCTCAACCCACTACTACGACGGCCTGCCGACCGAAGGGAACGAGCACGGTCAGGCGTTCCGCGACGTGCAGCTGGAGCAAGAGCTGCTGCTGGAAGCCCAGAACCTCGGCCTTGGCGCGCAGTTTGGCGGTAAATACTTTGCCCACGATATCCGCGTTGTGCGCCTGCCGCGCCACGGCGCCTCCTGTCCGGTCGGGATGGGAGTATCGTGCTCTGCGGACCGCAATATCAAAGGCAAGATCAACCGCGACGGTATCTGGCTGGAAAAACTGGAAAGCAACCCTGGGAAGTATATCCCGGAAGCGCTGCGCCAGGCCGGTGAAGGCGAGGCGGTCAAGGTCAACCTCAATCAGCCGATGAGCGAGATCCTGGCCCTGTTGTCGCAGTATCCGGTATCGACGCGACTGTCGCTAAGCGGCACCATCATCGTGGCGCGCGATATTGCGCACGCCAAGTTGAAAGAGCTGCTGGATAACGGCGAAACGCTGCCGCAGTACGTCAAAGACCACCCGATCTACTACGCCGGTCCGGCGAAAACGCCGGACGGGTATGCTTCCGGATCGCTCGGTCCGACAACGGCAGGGCGGATGGACTCCTACGTCGATCTGCTGCAGTCCCACGGCGCCAGTAAGATCATGCTGGCGAAAGGCAACCGCAGCCAGCAGGTGACTGATGCTTGTCATAAGCATGGTGGTTTCTACCTCGGGAGTATCGGTGGCCCGGCGGCGGTGCTGGCGCAGCAAAGTATTCGCAGCCTGGAGTGCGTGGCGTATCCGGAGTTGGGAATGGAAGCTATCTGGAAAATTGAAGTGGAAGACTTCCCGGCGTTTATTCTGGTGGATGACAAAGGTAACGACTTCTTCCAGCAGATTCAGACCTCGCAGTGTACACGCTGTGTGAAATAATCCTCGCCGCCCTTCGGGGCGGTTTTTTTATGTCGCTTAGCGGCACGAACCACCAATCCATAATTAAAAATCTGACCAATACTGTAGGTTTTAAAGCAGGTGAGCCTTGTCACAACGACTGACTTTGTATTCAAGGAGAAAGTAATGACAACGCATCGCAGTGAAAAAGACTCTATGGGCGCGATTGAGGTGCCTGACGACAAACTCTGGGGCGCGCAGACCCAACGTTCGCTGGAACATTTCCGCATCTCGACGGAAAAAATGCCGGGCGAGCTGATCTATGCGCTGGCGCTGACCAAACGGGCGGCGGCGCGGGTTAACCAGGACCTGGGCCTGCTGGGGGCGGAAAAGGCGGAAGCTATCATGAACGCCGCGGATGAAGTGCTGGCGGGGCGCCATCCGGATGAGTTTCCGCTGGCTATCTGGCAGACCGGTTCCGGTACCCAGAGCAACATGAACATGAATGAGGTGCTGGCAAACCGAGCCAGCGAACTGCTGGGCGGCGTGCGGGGGATGGAACGTAAAGTGCATCCGAACGATGACGTGAATAAGAGCCAGAGCTCCAACGACGTTTTCCCGACTGCGATGCACGTGGCGGCAATTATCGCCCTGCGTGAACAGCTTATCCCTCAACTGCGGACGCTGACCCAGACCCTCAGCGATAAATCCACCGCGTTCAATGACATCGTCAAAATCGGTCGCACCCATCTACAGGACGCCACGCCGCTGACTCTCGGTCAGGAGTTCTCCGGCTGGGTGGCGATGCTGGAACATAATCTTCGTCATCTGGAGCTGTGCCTGCCACACCTGAGCGAGCTGGCATTGGGAGGGACGGCGGTGGGGACGGGGCTGAATACCCATCCGGAATATGCCGTTCGCGTTGCGGCGGAACTGGCGGCCCTCAGCGGTCAGCCGTTTGTGACCGCGCCGAACAAGTTTGAAGCCCTCGCTACCTGCGATGCGCTGGTGCATGCCCACGGCGCGTTGAAAGGGCTGGCGGCCTCGTTGATGAAAATTGCCAACGATGTGCGCTGGCTGGCCTCGGGCCCGCGTTGCGGCATTGGTGAGATTGCGATTCCGGAAAATGAGCCAGGCTCGTCTATTATGCCCGGCAAGGTCAACCCGACGCAGTGTGAAGCGCTGACGATGCTCTGTTGCCAGGTGCTGGGGAATGATGTGGCGGTCAATATCGGTGGGGCTTCCGGTAACTTTGAGCTCAACGTCTACCGCCCGATGGTTATCCATAATTTCCTGCAGTCGGTCAGGCTGCTGGCTGACGGCATGGAGAGCTTCAATGAGCACTGTGCCGTCGGGATTGAACCCAACCGGGAGCGCATCAACCAGCTGCTCAACGAGTCCCTGATGCTGGTGACCGCGCTGAATACCCATATCGGCTACGACAAAGCGGCTGAAATCGCGAAAAAGGCCCATAAAGAGGGGCTCACGCTGAAAGCCGCCGCGCTGGCGCTGGGCTACCTGACGGAAGCTGAATTCGACAGCTGGGTGCGCCCGCAAGAGATGGTCGGCAGCATGGCTACTCGTTAGCCAACCACAGGTGCAGTCGCGGGATCAGCAATCTCAGCGACTGCGCCTGGGGCTTATAACGGTATTGCACATTGTCACTGTCATAATTCAGCAGTTCTCCGAGATCCGGTACGCTCACCCCGCGCGTGCCGGATATCAGCGCAATCAGCGGGCCAGGGCAGGCGTGCTGCACCTGTTTTTGCGCATCCGCGTACCACACCCGAGCAATGGGCTGCACTTTCACCGGCCGTTTAATCTTGAGTTTTGCCCGCTGCGGCAGGGCGGCGATATCCTGATACTCTCGCTCCAGCTTGCTTTGCCACTGCTCGCGCGTCCATGGCGGAACCGCGCGCGGCGATTGCAGGCTTTTTTCCAGCTGAACCAGTACCTCGTCGCGGGTGAGATTTTTAATGACGTGTTTATTGGCCCAACCAAAGCGAATGGTGCTGGGATCGCTTAAGACCGTCAGGGTGCGGTAGGCGCTGAGGGTGATAAGCCCCGGTAGATGGCGGTGGACCCACTCAAAACGGGCGGCGGCAGGCAGGCCAGATTCAACGGTGACGATCTTCTCGAACGCCGCTTTCAGGGCGTTGATACGGGCAATCTGCTGATGCAGCGCCACCTGTTGCTCACCGTCAGCCTGCAGGCAGATAGCGCCGGGCAGGCGCACTGCGGCCTTGCTGCTCCGGCGTTCCGATTGCTGCTGAATAAACAGATGGCTGTAATGGCGCAGGCTCATCTCGAGCGCGGTTTGACCGAGGTGCTGGACTACCTGGATCGTCTCCAGCGGCAGGTGTTCCGTCTCCTTGCTAACGGCAGGCAGCTCAAAGACCCGGGCGGCCAGCAGGCGGCAGTCACGCAGGCGCTGCTGGAGCTGCTGTAGTTCGCGCTCCAACTGGCGGAAGGTATCACTCAGACGTTCAACGAGGTCATAGTCAGCCATTACATTTACCTTAGTTACAACATACTGTTTGATTAATGACTATACGCAGGCCGCGGCTTCGGTGCAAGAATCGTCAAACAGTACTTAAACCCGTCATACTTCAAGTTGCATGAGCGTTGGCTGTCCTCGTTATTCGGCTCATCCATGAGCCTCACCCTTATCAGGGCCGCTGCTGGCAGCGTTCAAATCTGTTCCAGACAGATTTGTCACCCCAGTCACTTACTTCAGTAAGCTCCTGGGGATTCCCTGCGTTGCCGCGTGATTCGGCCTCCGGCCTCACCCCTTCGGGGCCAGCGCAAGCGCTGTTCAATTCGGCTTCGCCTCTTGTCCTGCAACTCGAATTATTTAGGGTATAGATCGGGCAACTGGTGGTAGATGGGCCAGCTAAAACTAAAGCGGGCGCCGCCGAGCGAACTGGCGTCGCAGCTGACGTCTCCGGACATGGCCTGGGCGATACTATGCACGATCGCCAGTCCCAGCCCACAGCCGCCGGTGGCGCGGTCGCGGCTTGGGTCGAGTCGTACAAACGGCTCGAACACCCGCTCACGCTCATCTGGCGCGATCCCCGGCCCGTCATCCTCAACCTGTAGCGTCGCCCGGGAACCCTGCAGCGTCAGGCTCACCTGGATACGTTGACTGCTGTAGCGCAGGGCATTGTTTACCAGGTTATCCAGTACGCGCGCCATCAGGCGCATATCCAGCGCGCCGTAATTACCGGCGACGATATTATGCAGCGTCACATCGCGCTGCGGGTTGACCAGCTGGATCTCATCGATGTGGGTCTCTATCCACGCGGGGAAATCGGGGGTGGTCAGGTTCAGCTCATTCTGCGGCCGGTCCAGCCGGGCGTAGGTCAGCAGTTCTTCAATTAGCGCTTCCAACTGACCGATATCGCGGTTCAGCGCCTGCGACTCCGCCTCGGTCAGGTTTTCACTCATCTCCAGGCGATAGCGCAGGCGTACCAGCGGGGTGCGTAACTCGTGCGCGATCCCGTCAATCAGCTGTTTCTTACTGGCGATCAGCGCATTGATATTGTCAGCCATCTGATTAAAGGCCACCCCCAGACGCTCGAAGCTGGACATGCTGTCAAAATGGATACGTTCGGTAAAATGCCCTTCACCGAAGCGCTGGGCGGCGGTCTCGAGGCGCAACATATCCTGCCAGTGGGGACGCATCCAGATAAATACCGGAAAGGCCAGGGAGATAGCGATGAAAGCCATCAACGCCACATCCAGCAGGCGCATTTCATGCAAAAAGTAGAGATAAGGCACCGGGCCCACTGATAAAACATAGTGGCTGCGCGGGATCCGCTGGATAAAGGTGTATTCGTCATCAAGGGCGACAATATCGCCGGCGCGCAGGTGCTGCATCGAGTTTTCTGAGAGCTTAAATTTGCTCAGCGGCTCGATGTGCAGATCAAATGACAGATTAAGATCCAGCTCTTTCAGCGTTTTGCTCCAGTCCCGCGGCGGGATCTCCCGCAGTTCACTGCGCATTAAATACAGCGAGCTTTTCATCAGGTCGTCCAGCGACTGCCGGCCAGCGCGTTCGGCGGTGAATTTATACACCAGCCCCACAAGCATCGTCATCACCAGGAAGCAGACGAACAGCAGAAGGTAGAACTGCACAAACAGCTTTTTCATAAAATCTCACCGCAATAGACACGCTGAACGATACTGTGTTGATGTAGACCCGCACGAGCAGCGCCGCTGGCCAGGAAGGTCTGTTATCTCTTGCCAGCGGCTGAGCCGTCAGTTATCCCAGGCGTGCGGGGCGAACAGATAGCCTTTATTGCGCACCGTTTTGATGCGATAGGGTTCCGTTGCGCTATCGAGCAGTTTTTTACGCAGGCGAGAAATCGCCACATCGACGCTGCGATCCATCCCATCGTAGCTCACGCCGCGCAGGTTTTTCAGCAGAGCATCGCGATCCATAATCTGCCCGGCATGGGTGGCCAGCTCCCACAGCAGTTCAAAATCGGCGGTGGACAGGGCGACGCTCTCGCCGCCGAGGAGCACCTGGCGATTGACCGGGTCGATCAGCAGCGAGCCGAAAGTGATGGTTTTATGCTGGGTGAGCGCCGTCGGGGCGGCATTCACCGCCACGCTGACGTGCTGGCGTAGATGCAGGCGCAAACGGGCCAGCAGCACGGCAGGCGGCGTGGTTTTCAGGATGTAATCACTGGCGCCCATTTCCAAAGACAATATATGGTTCATATCGCTATCGAGCGAGGTGAGCAGCACAATCGGGCCCTGCCACTGACCGCGAAGATCGCGGCACAGCGTCATGCCGTCTTTGCCGGGCAGCATGATGTCCAGCAACACCAGGTCGGGTTTTTCCACGGCGATGACCGCTTCCGCCCGGTCACCGCGTGGTTCCACTACCACATCCATATCGTGCTTTCCGAGATAGGCTGCAATCAGCGCACCCACTTCCGGATCATCCTCAACAAAAACGATCTTATTCATATAATAGGTATTCAAGAAAAAGAATTAACATACACCGGCACTACAGTGCCTGCCATTACTCTTTTATAAAAATGGATGTCACCGTGCTGTTGATTCCGCGGTTCGCCGGGCGAATTCGCCCGCTGGCTGACTGTCAGTCATGCGAAGGATATTGTGTATCTGTCTACTTCCGCTATGCTGCTTCATCTTGTTGTTGTTAAAAGGTTAAGGCTTAGGGTATGGCGTTGTTGATTAAAGCGTTACTAGGGGCGCTGGTGGTGGTGTTGATTGGGGTGCTGTCTAAAACCAAAAACTATTATATTGCCGGATTAATTCCGCTGTTTCCGACGTTTGCCCTGATCGCGCATTATATTGTCGCCAGCGAGCGCGGTATTGAAGCACTGCGCACGACCATTGTTTTTGGGATGTGGTCCATTATTCCCTATTTCATATATCTGCTGTCGCTGTGGTACTTCACCGCAATGATGCGCCTGCCTTACGCGTTGGCGGGCGCAGTCGGATGCTGGAGCTTGTGTGCCTGGCTTCTGATTCTCGGCTGGAGCCGGTTCCACTAACGCAGGTGTCTGCCGCCATCCACGGCGAAAGAACGCCCGGTCACGAAATGACTGGCAAACAGGTATTCGAGCAGGTCGATAATTTCCTGCTCACCCGCCACGCTTTTCATCAGCGATTTATCCAGCGCCTGCCGACGATATTCGGCATCGTCACCTTCATTAAACATGATCAGCGACGGTGCCACCGCGTTGACTTTGATTTCCGGCGCCAGCTTGCGGGCAAAGGAGCGGGTCATGTTATCCAGCGCGGCCTTGCTGGCCGCATAGGCGATATGTTTATCACTACCGCGTTCCACCACATAGTCCGTGATATGAATAATATCGCTGGCGGCATGGCCGTGACCGCGGAGCAGGCCTTCCAGCGCATGGTTCAGGAGATAGGGGACATGGACGTGGATCTGCATCATGCTGCTCAGTACCGTGCTCAGCGGGACGCCCGGTTTTTCCGCCATCCAGCCGCTGGCATTATGGACTATCGCGCGCAGACCGTTGCCGGCATGCAGCTTCACCGCTTCGGCAAAGGTCATAATCGCGTCGTCACTGTTGAAATCAGCAGCGAGGCAAATGGCTCCGGCATCGCGCAGCGCGTCAATGGCTGGGTAGTGGGTGCGATAACTAATGATAACCGGCTGCTGTTGACTCAGAAAATGGTGCGCCAGTGCGAGGCCAATACGGCGGCCTCCTCCGGTAATTAATATCGGGCGAGGCTGTCGGGTATCCATGGGTATCTCCATTGAGTTAAGCGGCAGGGCAACCGCTTACCCCACCAGCATCCACGTTGCCGGTACGGCGGCAACCAGTAAAAAAGCAATTAAGGCTAATTCACGGCGTTTGAGCATGCGATCGTGCTGGTGCGTACGGCGCGCGTACAGGAAAACCAGAAGACCCGGAGCGTAAAGTATCACTGACAATAATAAATGCACAGGGCCGGATGCATATAATAACCATAAGCCATAAATGCAGGCGCCGACACCCACCACCTTATGTACCGGGCGTACGGCAATCTTCAGCAGGAAGGCGCCAACCAGCAAATAAGGGACCAGAATCATCTCGGAGGCGATGGTCAGCAGCGTATTGTAATCTGACTTCGTCAGCCAGATCAGCACCAGCGACAACTGGACGCTGATATTAGTCAGCCACAGGGATGACGACGGCGCATTATTTTTGTTCTGCCGGGCAAACATCCGCGGAAACGCTTTATGCGTGGCGGCCAGCCAGGGGACTTCAGCGGCCATAATGGTCCAGCTCAGGTAGGCGCCGCAGACGGAAACAATCAGCCCGGCGGCAATCACCACTTCGCCCCAGGAGCCCATCATTTTCACCATCAGCCCGGCCATCGATGGGTTGCGCATTTCGGCCAGTTCAGGTCGGGCGACCACACCCAGCGACAGCAGGGTGACCAGCAGGTATACCGCCAGCGCAGAGAGCACCGCTAACAGGGTTGCCCGGCCAACATCCTGCTTATTGCGCGCACGGGCGGAAACGACCACGGCACCTTCGACGCCGATAAACACCCACAGGGTGATGAGCATGGTGTTTTTGACCTGTTCCCAGACCGGCACGCCGAGCGCCACGCCGCTGAAATCAAGCTTAAAGGTCTCGAGGCGAAAGGCCATAATGGCCAGCACGACAAAAGCACCGAGCGGGATCAGTTTGGCAAGCGTGGCAATCAGGTTTATCCCTGCCGCGGTTTGTACGCCCCGCAGCACCAGGAAGTGCACCACCCACAGCAGCAGTGAAGCGCCGACGATCGCCTGCCAGGTATTGCCATTACCGAAAATAATGTGGTCAGGGGTATCGGTGAAGAAGCTGAGCGCGGCAAAGACAATCACCAGATAAGAGACGTTGGCGATCACCGCGCACAGCCAGTATCCCCAGGCGGAACAGAAACCGATCAGTTCACCAAATCCTTCGCGGGCATAGGTGAAAATACCGCCGTCCAGCTCGGGGCGAATACGGGTCAGCAGGAGCATCGCGAAGGCGAGGAATAAAATACCCACGCCGGTAATCGCCCAACCGATCAGCAGGGCCGATGGGCTGGCGACGGCCGCCATATTTTGCGGCAGGCTGAACACGCCAGCGCCCAGCATGGAGCTCAGTACCAGGGCAGTCAAGGCGCTGAGGCCCAGTTTCTTTTCCATTGTATTCCCGAGGTGACGGCAGTGAATCAAGAATATTTATTTGGCGAAATCGCATAAAAATGGAGGATTACGCTAAGGCGCGGGATTTTACGGAGTGTCTTGTACGCATGCAATGGTGACGGGTGAAAAAAAACAAAAAGGCGGCTGGATGCCGCCTTTTTAGACAGAACAGGCGCGATTACTTATAGAGATCTGCGCTGATGGTGATGTTACCACCACGTTCCTGCCACTGGCGGGTGATGTGGTAGTACTTAGCACCTTTCTTCGCGGCACGTTTCGCGGTCTGGTAGGAAATTTCGGTCATGTTGCCGTAGTTTCCAGTGAACTTAATGCTGTCGAATGGCGCCATCTGTGCCGCGGTGATCTTGTTCACTTCTTCGACTTTGGTACCGTCCGGCAGGGTGACAGTGTAACGTCCGCCTTTAGAGGACTGGGTTTCGAAGAAACGACCGACACCGGTGCCGGCACCGACCGCTGCGGTGGTGGCGACGCCCGGAATTTCAACGTTCTTCGCAGCGCTACCGCCTTCAGCCAGCGCAGCACGCCCGGCTTCAGAGTCTGCCGGAATGGCATCCGGGCTCTGCAGAACGCGTTTTTTGGCGTCGGCTTTGTAGATATAGGCGGTAATACGCTGGTTGCCGCCCTGGTTGGCATCAACCTGACGGACGATAAAGAAGGAGGCTGCACCCTTGGCTTTTGCCGCTTTGGTGATCGCATCATTCACTTCTGGCTGGCTGCGATAGAAGCCCTGCACGGTCACGGTATCGAAAGGTTCCAGCTCAACCGCCTGGTCTTTCGGCAGTTCCATCACGCCATTAATAACCCGGTTTTTAGGCGCATCGGCCTGCGGGGCGTTGTCTTTATAGAAATCTGCCGTGACGCGCCAGTTACCGCTGTTGCCATAATCAGAAGTGTCGACAACATAAAACGAGGCCGCGCCTTCTTTGTCCGCTTTGCGGGACATTGCTTTCACTGCATCGCCAATCGCCGTAAAACGACCCGTGATCACCACCCGATCGTAGGGTTTCAACGCCGCTGCCTGCTCCGGAGTCAGCTCGGTCGCTGCATGGGCTGACAATGCTGTCGTAGCCAGAAGAGCAGACGCCAGGAGTGAGTTCTTAAGCTTCATAAAAATAATCCTTTGCCTTGCGCAAACCATGTATTGGTATTGTTGTTGACTGATAACGCTCGATTATTGCATTTAAAAGGAGCGACTGTCTGCGTCATTTTTTGTTGACCGCCCGAAAGGTGTGTCACAGAAACATAACAAATTGTGATATGTTGAAAAAACAGCCGCTTGACCAGCAAAATTGATAATCGATATCACTTTTATAAGTTAATGTAATGTTAATTCATTGTTTAGGTCGGCGGTTAATGGTGCCTAAACGCTTCAGTTAAGCGAATTATCAGGCCTGGCCATGAAATTAAGGTAAATATTGCTGCCTGACACGGTTCACGGTGAGTTTTACCAATAAAATCAAAATTTCTGTTTTAACGCTGTAGATCACAATCGGTATTTTCAGTAGGTTATAAAAAGTTTGTTACTGTTTTATTTATCCGTCGATGAGGTCGCCATGACGTTGTTGTCATGACCCTTATCGCTGAGAAGAAGAAAACCATCATCAAAAACCGATGGAAGGGAAAACTATGCGTATCGGGGTACCAAAAGAACGGTTTGCCAATGAAACCCGTGTAGCCGCCACGCCGAAAACGGTGGAGCAACTACTGAAACTCGGGTTTACCGTCGCGGTTGAAAGCGGCGCAGGCCAGCTGGCAAGTTTCGATGACGACGCCTTTATTCAGGCGGGAGCTGAAGTAGTGGAGGGGGCCGAAGTCTGGCAGTCGCCCATTATTCTTAAGGTCAATGCACCGGAAGAACATGAAATTGCGTTGCTGAATCCAGGCACCACGCTGGTGAGTTTTATCTGGCCGGCACAAAATCCTGAATTAATGGCGAAGCTGGCTGAGCGCAATATTAACGTCATGGCGATGGATTCGGTGCCGCGTATCTCGCGCGCCCAGTCGCTGGATGCGTTAAGTTCAATGGCCAACATCGCCGGCTATCGTGCGATTGTGGAAGCGGCCCATGAATTTGGTCGTTTCTTTACCGGTCAGATCACCGCCGCGGGCAAAGTGCCACCGGCCAAAGTGATGGTGATCGGTGCCGGCGTTGCCGGACTGGCAGCCATCGGTGCAGCGAATAGCCTCGGGGCGATCGTCCGTGCGTTCGATACCCGTCCGGAAGTAAAAGAACAGGTGCAGAGTATGGGCGCCGAGTTCCTTGAGCTGGACTTTAAGGAAGAGGCCGGCAGTGGCGATGGGTATGCCAAAGTCATGTCTGAAGCCTTTATTAAAGCGGAAATGGCGCTGTTTGCCGCCCAGGCAAAAGAAGTCGACATTATCGTCACCACAGCGCTGATCCCAGGCAAACCGGCACCGAAGCTGATTACTCGCGAAATGGTCGATTCCATGACCGCAGGTAGCGTCGTGGTCGACCTGGCCTCGCAGAATGGCGGTAACTGTGAATACACCGTCCCAGGCGAAGTGGTCACTACCGCCAACGGCGTGAAGATCATTGGTTATACCGACCTGCCGGGCCGTTTGCCGACGCAGTCCTCCCAGCTGTACGGCACCAACCTGGTCAACCTGCTGAAACTGCTCTGCAAAGAGAAAGACGGCAACATCACCATCGACTTTGACGACGTCGTCGTCCGTGGCGTGACCGTTGTGCGTGAAGGCGAAGTGACCTGGCCGGCACCGCCGATTCAGGTTTCCGCTCAGCCGCAGGCTGCCGCGAAGACCGTCGAGGCGCCGAAAGAGCCAGAAAAGCCGGCTTCACCGTGGCGCAAATACGCGCTGATGGCGCTGGCGATTATTCTGTTCGGCTGGCTGGCTAACGTCGCCCCGAAAGAGTTCCTCGGACACTTCACCGTGTTTGCGCTCTCCTGCGTGGTTGGCTATTACGTGGTGTGGAACGTTTCCCATGCGCTGCATACGCCGCTGATGTCAGTCACTAACGCCATTTCAGGGATTATTGTTGTCGGGGCATTATTGCAGATCGGCCACGGTGGCTGGGTCAGCTTCCTGAGTTTTATCGCGGTGCTGATCGCCAGCATTAATATTTTTGGTGGTTTCACCGTTACTCAGCGCATGCTGAAAATGTTCCGCAAAGGATAAGGGGTAACACATGTCTGGTGGATTAGTTACAGCTGCATACATTGTTGCCGCGATCCTCTTTATTTTTAGCCTGGCCGGGCTTTCCAAACACGAGTCATCTCAGCAGGGCAACTACTTCGGTGTTGCCGGGATGGCTATTGCACTGATCGCGACCATTCTGGGGCCGGACAGCAGCAACGTCGCGTGGATCCTGCTGGCGATGGTGATTGGTGGTGCCATCGGTATTCGTCTGGCGAAGAAAGTCGAAATGACCGAAATGCCGGAGCTGGTGGCGGTTCTCCACAGTTTTGTCGGCCTTGCGGCGGTGCTGGTAGGCTTTAACAGCTACCTGCAGCATGAAACCGGCATGGAACAGATTCTGGTCAATATTCATCTGACCGAAGTGTTCCTCGGTATCTTCATCGGTGCGGTAACCTTCACCGGTTCGATCGTGGCGTTTGGCAAGCTGTGCGGCAAGATGTCCTCTAAACCGCTGATGCTGCCGAATCGCCATAAGCTGAACCTGGCGGCGCTGGTCGTTTCCTTCCTGCTGCTGGTGGCCTTTGTCCGTACCGACAGCACCGGAACTCAGGTGCTGGCGCTGCTGGTGATGACCGTTATCGCTCTGGCCTTCGGCTGGCACCTGGTGGCCTCCATCGGTGGGGCAGATATGCCGGTGGTCGTGTCGATGCTGAACTCCTACTCGGGCTGGGCGGCAGCGGCGGCAGGCTTTATGCTGAGCAACGACCTGCTGATCGTCACCGGTGCGCTGGTGGGGTCGTCAGGGGCGATTCTTTCCTACATCATGTGTAAGGCGATGAACCGTTCGTTCTTCAGCGTCATTGCCGGTGGTTTTGGTACCGATGGTTCCTCAACCGGTAGCGATGAGGAAGTGGGTGAACACCGCGAAATCAGCGCCGAAGACACCGCTGAAATGCTGAAAAACTCGCACTCGGTTATCATCACCCCAGGCTACGGCATGGCGGTGGCACAGGCACAGTACCCGGTGGCAGAGATCACCGAACGACTCCGCGCTCGTGGCATCAAAGTCCGTTTTGGTATTCACCCGGTTGCCGGTCGTTTACCAGGACACATGAACGTGCTGTTGGCGGAAGCGAAAGTGCCGTACGACGTGGTGCTGGAGATGGATGAGATCAACGATGATTTCACCGACACTGACACCGTGCTGGTTATCGGCGCCAACGACACCGTTAACCCAGCGGCGCAGGACGATCCGAAGAGCCCGATTGCCGGCATGCCGGTACTGGAAGTGTGGAAAGCGCAGAATGTGGTGGTCTTTAAGCGTTCAATGAATACCGGTTATGCTGGTGTACAGAACCCGCTGTTCTTTAAGGACAATACCCATATGCTGTTTGGTGATGCGAAAGCCAGCGTGGATGCCATCCTCAAAGCACTGTAATCCTAAATAATCTTTAATTATGAAGCCGTCTCTGCTGAGACGGCTTTTTCATATATACAGCAAGGCCACTAATTGCTCATAAAATCATCACCCCGGAGTGCTATAATAAGCCTGTTTTTTCATCACTCTGAGGATATTATGGATACCGAATTAACCCCCGCACAAATGGCAATCGAGTTCCTGCGTCGTGACCCAACGGCTTTAACCCCCGCGCAGTACCTGAAAAAATTCAAACTACTCGAGCTGGAATTTGCCGATCTGATGTCTCTTTCCGCAATTGAACTGAAAGAAGAGATCGATCACGCGTGGCGTTTAGGTATCCATTAACAGCAACGTGGCTGTAGTATCGCGATGAACGGGGCCGCAAGGCCCTTTTTTATGCCTGCAGGCTGAGGTGACGAGAAAAAAATCCCCCGCCGGAGCAGGGGATCTAGTGATGTACACGGGTGCTTCAACGGCGATATTAATCGTCGTCTTCGTCATCCATTTCAACCGGCGTTTTGTATTGTTCCGGCTTGAGTACCAGCAGATCGCAGCGGAGATGGTCAATAACCTGTTCGGCGGTATTGCCGAGAAACGCCGCCGAAATCCCGGTGCGCCCAACGGTACCCAACACGACAATCCCCGCCTGCAGATGCTCAGAGAGGTCAGGGATGACCTCTTCAGGTAACCCTTTCTCAACGTGCGTACGGTTTTCGTCAATGCCAAATTTCTGTCGCAGCGCTTTCATCGCCAGCAGGTGCTGGCCACGAATAGCGTCGTTGTAGATACTGGGATCAAAATCGGGAAGCTCAATGGCGATGTTGATTGGGGTGACCGGATAGGCACCGACCAGATGGACTTCGGTATGGTTGACCTGGTCTGCCAGCTCCAGCGTCTCTTTGACTAACTTCTCGTTTAAGGCGTCGTGGTAGTTCTCTTCACTGGCAAGGTTGACCGCCACCAGCGCTTTGCCGCCTTCCGGCCACGGCTGGTCTTTGACCATCCACACCGGGCAGGGACATTTGCGTAGCAAATGCCAGTCGGTAGGGGTGAAAATCACCGCCTCCAGCTTGTCATGCTGGTGCGCCATCTTCAGCAGTAAATCGTGTTTGTCGGTGAGGATCTCCTGGATAATGGCTTCGAAGGGGCGATTGTGCCACACCACTTTGATGTCGATCGGAATACCGGACTCAATATAAAACCGCGCCTGCTCTTTGATCCAGGCACTACGTTGACTGATGACGCCCTGACGCATCGCCGTACGCTCATCGGGCGATAGCAGCGTGGTCATCTCATAGGAAAAATCATAGATCGGCAAAAAGGCTTTGATGCGTCCACCAATCCGTTGGTGTAGATACACCGCACGCCGCAATGCAGGCTGGTCGTCCTGATTGGGGTCGATTACTACCAGCATGTTCTGATACTTCGCCATACAGGGTCTCCTTACAACTGTAACCACAGTCTGTAATTAAAAAGATAACCTATATGGATGAAATGAAACAGGGGATGACCCTGGCCAGATCAACAAATCAGAAAAAAATTAGCGATCTGGCAAGGGAAAAGCGAAGGGTCAGGCGACGTTGCGGGCCTGGCCTGCGAGTTGAGCAAGCAGGTCGCTATTCTCGATGGTGATGTATTTGCCTTTTACTGCCAGCATACCGCTTTTCTGGAAACGGCCCAGCAGGCGGCTGATGGTCTCTACCGTCAGACCCAGGTAGTTACCGATATCGCCGCGGGTCATCGTCAGACGGAACTCACGAGGCGAGAAGCCGCGTTGCGCAAAACGACGGGACAGATTGTAGATAAAGGCCGCCAGGCGCTCTTCTGCATTCTTTTTGGAAAGCAGCAGAATCATATCCTGATCGCCCTTAATCTCGCCGCTCATCAGGCGCATCATCTGCTGACGCAGGTTTGGCATTTTTCCGGAAAGATCGTCCAGCGTTTCGAAAGGAATTTCGCAGACCATTGAGGTTTCCAGCGCCTGCGCAAAGCTCGGATGCAGTGCGGTACCGATAGCATCAAAACCGACTAAATCGCCCGCCAGGTGGAAACCGGTAATCTGTTCGTCACCTTGTTCGGTGATAGTGTAGCTCTTGATGGTACCAGAACGGATCGCATACAGAGATTTCAGCTCATCACCAGCTTTGAACAGAGTCTGTCCTTTCTGGATAGGCTTTTTACGCTCGATGATATTATCCAGCTGATCAAGCTCGTGCTCGTTCAGAGTAAAAGGGATGCAAAGCTGGCTAATGCTGCAATCCTGACAATGGATTGCGCAACCGCCAGACTGAATGCGTCGAATAATTCTCTTTTCTGGGATCATAAGTCTGCTCAAGCCTTAATTGATATTGGTCAATTTTAACATCTTTTTGGTGAGCAGGTAAGCCTCGAACCGGTGAAACACGTAATATTAAAAGGGTAAATGCAATATTACTTTTATCTTATTGATAATAGGCAATATGTTTACCCGAAATTGATTGTAAAGTTGCCTGATGATTCCGATAAAAGGCACAGAGCGCTAAAGCAGCAAATACCCTTCATGGCGCAATAACCACTCTTTACGCTGCACGCCACCGGCATAACCGGTCATGGTGCCGTTACGACCAATCACCCGATGACAGGGCACGACGATACTGATCGGATTGGAGCCATTGGCTGCACCTACTGCACGCGCAGCACCAGGACGGCCTAATGTTTCCGCCAGCTGACCATAATGCATGACATGGCCGCAGGGGATGGTGCGCAGGGCTTGCCAGACTTCCCGCTGAAACGGTGTGCCCGCCGTGGCCGTAGGTAAGGAGCGGATGACCTCGAGGTCGCCGGCAAAGTAGGCGTCGAGCTTACGGCTTAATCCGCCGGGGTCACGGGTTGACACGCGTTGGTAGCCCTCGCCGCGATAGTGCAGCTCCAGCAACTGTTCCATACGCTCACTGTGTTCTTCCCATTCAACGGCGCGCAGGCGGAACAGCTCGTCACAGATAATCCATAATGGCCCCAGCGGGGTGTCAATTTTGTCCTGAAGCAGTACCAGCATCGTTTCTCCCTAGCGTCTGTGCCGCAAAATAATCGCGGTCGTCTCACCACAAGATATCACGTCGCCTTTACCGGCAACTATACTCCTGAAAGAGAATCACCAGCACGGTGATGAAGGGCGGTACCTGGGGGAGAAAATGGCGCTATTTTTCAATCTTGAATCGTCTGTGAAAACCGATAACCGGCACCATATATTCACGTTGGTGATGTTTATTTTTGTATTAATTACGCCGCGCGTAGGCAAAGGGTTTTTGTTACTTTTGCTTCGCGGCGAATTCCCCTGTGCGGAGGAGCGTCCTGTTCATTTTTCTCTGCAGTTTGTCATACGCACGCGAATTAGTGAGAACGGGCTAATTCACCGGGAGGCACCCGGCGCCGTCAATAAATATACAGGCATTCCTTGAGTCAATTATTTTGCCAGCACCCCGGTGTTGGCATTTTTTTGCCAACCTAAAAGGTAACGATATGCAATACATTCTGACTGGGATTGTAATCTTAATTATCAGTGCGTTGTTGATTAACGCTGCCTCTATGGTGGTCGAGTCTGTTTATAAGACCCTGAAAGGGATGCAGTTTAAGAAGAAGCATTTTTGATTTTGACGGTGGCCAGATTCTGGCCACCCCGTTCTTTTTGCTAGTGCAGACGCGGATAAATGCCCGGACCTATCGGTAAGCCCAGCCAGTACCATGCCACCAGCATCAGCAGCCAGACCGCGAGGAATATCAGCGGGTAGGGCAGCACCAGCGAATAGTAGGTCCCGAGTTTTGCATCCGCGCGATAGCGTTGCAGGAAGCCGAGAAACAGCGGGACAAACGGCGATACCGGCGCCAGCGGCAGCACTGAAGAATCGGCGATACGAAACAGGATCTGCGCAAAGGCCGGGTGAAAACCGAGCAGCATAAACATCGGCACAAAGATCGGCGCCAGTATCGACCAGATAGCTGAACCGCTGGCGATAAACATGCACAAAAACGCCGACAGCAGCGCCAGGCCCACAAAAGCCGGAATGCCGTTTAATCCGGCGTGCTCCAGCAGGTCAGTCAGCCCCACCGCCATAAATTTCCCCATATTGCTCCAGTTGAAAATGGCAACAAACTGGGCCAGCGGGAACACCATCACGATAAATCCGGCCATCTCTTTCATCGGCTCGATCATTAACGGCGGCAAATCAGCCTGGCGACGAATTTTCCCGGTGGCGATACCGTAGGCCAGGGAGACGAAAAAGAAGAAAAAGATAATCAGCGGCACAATGCCTTTAATAAACGGTGATGGCATCACCGTGTGGCCGACTGGGTCACGTAAAATGCCGTTTTCCGGCACCACCATAATGGCAATCAGGGCGATAAACACCAGCGCTGCGATCCCGGCGACCCGCAGCCCAAACCGTTGCTCCGGCGTCAGCGCCTGCAGGGCGTCCTCGCTACGGCCCTCCCATTTCCCCAGCCGCGGCTCAATAAGCTTATCGGTAATCAGGCCACCTACCAGGGTCAGCACGATCACCGAACTGGCCATAAAGTACCAGTTATCGATCACGCTGACGTGCAGCGATCCATCGAGGGTTTTTGCCGCCTCGGTGCTAATACCGGACAGCAGCACGTCGGTGGTGACGATCAGCAAATTTGCAGTAAACCCGCAGCCGACGCCGGCAATTGCCGCCAGCAGCCCGGCGACCGGATGCCGGCCAACGGCCAGGAACATCAGTGCCCCCAACGGCGGCATAATCACCAGGGCGGCGTCAGACGAAATATGGCTGAAAAAGGCGATAAACAGCACCATATAGCTGGCGTAACGCGCGCTGACGTGGGAGGCCATCTTGACCATCAACGCCGGCAGCAGGCCCACCCGTTCGGCCAGCCCGGCGCCGAGCACCAGCGCAAGAATAGCGCCCAGTGGGGCAAAACCGCTGAAGTTCTTGATCACGTTAGGCAAAAACCAGTGTAACCCTGCAATGCTCAACAGGTTTTTCACCGCCACGGTGGAGCCGTCAGTCGGGTTAATCACGCTAACATCAAAGGCCGAAAGTGCGGCGGTAGACAGCGCCAACGCCACGATCAAATAGATAAACAGCAAAAAAGGGTGCGGGACCTTATTCCCTACCTTTTCAACCCAGCCATAGAGCTTCCCGGTGGGGGAAGGCGACGGTATGGATGACATACTCATGGGCATTCCTCAGTCGTCGTTGTGTTGGTTGTTATGTTGTTGTGTTGGTTATGGTTTTATTATTTTAAAGGTGACGGTGTCACGTCTCGCGGAATCGGACAGCGATAGGGCCGCTCCGCCAGCTGCTGCGCCAGTTCTTGCTGACTGGATTGCCGCAGCGCCGGGTCACTGAGCAGGCGAATGGCCGTTGCCCCCAGCACTTTCCCCGCCAGCAGCATGCCCTTGTGGGCAATGGCGGTTCGTCCCTGGCTTACCAACTGCCAGCTGTGCAGCGGCGTGCCGATGGCAAAGCAGGGGCTGAAACACTGGGCGACCGGGGCTTTCCAGCTAACATCGCCCACGTCGGTTGATCCTGCCAGGATGTTGTCGGTCGCGCTCCAGGGGGCGACTTCGTCCGCCAGCAGGGTGTCGCGATGGCGACGGGCAAACGATTTCCCCGCTTCACCGCCGGTTATAGCGATATTGCTCAGGCTATTGTTGCGGTCGTTTTCGCTGAGGGTCGCGCGGATCTCACTGGCGAACGCGCGATCCTGCTGACTCCAGGACGGGGTACCAAAGTGGCAGACCGCCTCATACATTGCCGCTTCCAGCGTGCGATTCGGCAGATAGCCGGAGCAGGCTTTTTCGAAGCGGCAGCTGACGGTGGTCTCGGTCATCAGCGCGGCGCCCTGAGCGATTTTTTCGATGCGCGTGTAGATCTGCTGCACGTCCGCCATCTCCGGCGCGCGAATCAAATAGAGCACTTCCGCCTGCGCCTGCACCACGTTTGGTGAAATACCGCCGCTGTCGGTGATGGCATAGTGGACGCGCGCTTTCTCGATGATGTGCTCGTTGAGGAAGTTAGTGCCGGTGGTCATCAGGGTGACGGCATCGAGGGCGCTGCGGCCAAGGTGCGGCGAGTTGGCGGCATGCGCGGCGGTACCGCTGAAGCGCCAGGCCGCCTGAATGTTTGCCAGCGTGCTGGTGCTGAACATGCCGGCCCAGGCTTCCGGGTGCCACGTCAGGGCGGCATCCACATCGTCAAACAGCCCCTCGCGAACCATAAAGGTCTTGCCGGAACCGCCTTCTTCGCCAGGGCAGCCGTAGAAACGCAGGGTACCGCTGCCGCCGTGCTGTTGCAGCCAGTTTTTGCCGGCCACGGCGGCGGCAAAGGCGGCGGTACCCAGTAGATTATGACCACAGCCGTGGCCATTTTCCCCCGGCGTGTCGCTGGTCTGATGCCCGCAGTGCGCCTGCTGACTCAGTCCCGCCAGCGCATCATATTCACCCAGCAGGGCGATAACCGGTTTGCCGTGACCGACGCTGGCAATAAAGGCGTTGGGGATCCCGCCGGCGTCAAGGGTAAGCTGAAAACCTTCGGCTTCGAGCGCCGCCGCCAGCCGCCCGGCGGACCAGAACTCTTCAAAGCGTGTTTCCGGATGATCCCAGATCTCATCGGCGATGGCGCTAAATTCGGTCGCGCGTGCGTCGATGGCCTCATCGACATAGCGATAGATATGCTCCATTACACACCTCGCTGCCAGGGAAAATTAAGGGCGGCGAGCGCTAAGGTTTCGACGGCCATGGCCATGACGTTCTCATCGAAATCGAATCGTTCGTTGTGGTGCCCGGCACTGAGCTCGGTGCCAAAAATCATGTACGAGGCCAGGCCGTTCTGCTCCTGCACCCTGGCCATCATCAGGGTGGCATCTTCCGACCCGGCCGGGGCGGCGATACGATCGATGGCCTGTTCAACTCCCGGAACCTGGGCGGCCTGTTCGCGCAGATAGTTGACCCATGCCGGCGAAGGGGCGCTGGAGGTGGCGGCCCCCATCAGTCGGACGTTGACGCTGGCACCGTACATTGCCCCGGCGCCGTGGATCACCGCCTGCGCCCGGTCAAAGACATACTGATTGATGGCTTCGGTTTCGCCGCGGGTTTCAACTTTGAGCAGTGCGCTGGATGGGACCACATTGCGGCCGGTGCCCGCCTGCATCACCCCAACGTTAACCCTCGAGGCTCCGGCGCTGTGTGGGGCGATAGCGTGCAGGCCAATTGCTGCCTGCGCGGCGGCAAGCAGGGCGTTACGACCGTCTTCCGGTTTGCCGCCCGCATGGGCCGCGACGCCGGTGAACTCAACGTCGAACTTGGTGGTTGCCATGAAATTATCCCCGCCGCACACTACCGTGCCGACCGGCACGCCGGTGCCGATATGAATCGCGGTAAAATAGTCAACGCCATCCAGTACGCCTGCCGCGACCATCGCCCGCGCCCCGCGGGTGCCTTCTTCGGCAGGCTGGAAGATCAGTTTAATCACGCCGTTTAGCTGGTCGGCATAGTGCTTCAGCACGTGGGCCAGCCCGAGGCCAATCGCGGTATGACCATCATGCCCACAGGCGTGCATCATCCCCTGATTGCAGGAGGCAAAATGCTCGCGGTACGGGCGGTGATGGTCATCAGTTTGCTCATTCAGGTCGAGGGCGTCCATATCAACCCTAAAGGCCAGCGTCGGGCCGGGACGCCCGGTATCCAGAGTCGCGACCACCCCGGTGAAACCGCCTTCAAAGGCGCTGAGCCACGGCTCCGGTGCACCCTGCTGACGGGCGCGTAAAAATGCGCTGGCGAGGGTCACCTCATCCGGCAATCCCATGCGACTCCCGGCATCGATAACATCCCGGCCCAGCGCCAGGTCATAGCCCAGCCGATGTAAGATCTCAGCGACCTTGCTGGCGGTACGAAACTCGAGCCAGCCGGACTCGGCATAGTGGTGTAAATCGCGACGCCATTGCGTCATTTCCGGCGCCAGCTGGCGGATGTATTCATTGAGTAGCGGCATAACCAGGTCCTGTCATATTTAAAAATGTGATGTTGTTCACGATGTGATAGCTTTTACTTATCACTGGCGGGTTTTTCGTCAGCACATTCTTACGTTGCCACAACACTTTGCATTACAGTAGATGCCATTTTCTTCTGTTTGATAAACACTGGTTATCACCACGGCGATGTCTTTTCAGATCAAATTTCATCAAATTCGCGCCTTCGTTGAGGTCGCGCGTCAGGGCAGCATTCGCGGTGCCAGCCGCGCGCTGGCGCTGTCGCAACCGGCGTTGACCAAGGCGATTAAAGAGCTCGAAGAGGGGCTGTCGGCTCAGCTGTTCGTGCGCCGCAGCCAGGGGGTATCGCTGACGGAGAATGGCGAAAGCTTCTATCAGCATGCCAGCCTGATTATCGAGGAGCTGCGGGCGGCGCAGGAGGATCTTCTGCAACGCCAGGGGGCGCTGACCGGGCAGATTAATATCGGCCTGGGCGCCAGCGTCGCGCGTTCGCTGATGCCGTCGGTGATTTGCCGTTTCCATCAGCAGCATCCGCTGGTGAAGGTGCGGATCATGGAAGGCCAGCTGCTATCGATGATCAACGAACTGCGCCAGGGCGAACTCGACTTCACCATCAATACCTACTATCCCGGCCCTTACGACCACGAATTCAGCTTTGAAAAGCTGTTTGAAAAGCCGTTTGCGGTGTTCGCCCGCACCGGGCATCCCGCGGCGCAGGCCACCTCCATCGATGAACTGCTGAATTACAGCTGGACCATGCCGACGCCGCGCGGCAGCTACTTTAAACAGCTCCAGGATCTGTTCAGCCACCGGGCGCAGATCCCCCACGTCGGCATCGTGTGCGAAACCTTCTCCTCGTGTATTAGCCTGGTGGTGCAGAGCGATTTTCTCAGCATTTTGCCGGTAGAGCTGGGAAGCGACCCGATGATTGCTGACAAGCTCGTGATGATCAACGTGCGTGAAACGTTGCCCAAAGCGACCTATTACCTGATCCAACGGCGGGATATGCGCCAGACGCCGCTGACGGCATCGCTGATCACCCAGTTTCGCCGCCAGAGCCGTCACCAGTTTCCTGACTGAAGTCCCGCAGTTCACATTGCCAGCAGTTGCCGACAAACGCATTGAGCAGCCAGGGCGTGGCGGCTATAGTAGCCCTCGGTAGTATCCGGAGGAGTGCTCATGAATCTTGACGACAAATCGCTATTTCTTGGTGCCATGGAAGATGTCCAGCCGCTGAAACGCGGCAATGACGTACACTGGCATCCCGAGCGCAATAGCCGTCCGGTGCAGCGTCTGGATATCCTGCAGCTGGATAACATGCTCACCACCGGTTTTCTCGATATTGTGCCGCTGGCGACGCCGCTGGAGTTTAAACGCGAAGGGCTGCAAAACGGCGTGCTGGACAAGCTGCGGATGGGGAAATACAGCCAGCAGGCCAGCCTGAATCTGCTGCGCCAGCCGGTGGAGCAGTGCCGGCAAATGCTGTTTGCCTTTATCGTGCAGGCGCAAAAAGAGGCATTGCGCAACGTGCTGATCGTGCACGGCAAAGGGCGGGAGGATAACGCCCACGCCAATATCATCCGCAGCTATCTGGCGCGCTGGCTGGTCGAACTGCCCGAAGTTCAGGCGTTCTGCGTGGCCTCAGCGCACCATGGCGGCAGCGGGGCGTGCTACGTGGCGTTGCGCAAATCCGCTGAGGCGAAGCAGGAAACCTGGGAACGGCACGCCAAGCGCAGCCGCTAGCGCAGCAACAGCGTCAGCTCCCGGGCAGCTTTTTGCAGCTCGGGCAGTACCCGCTCCACCATTTCCCGGGTGGAGACCTGTCCGGCATGTACACCGACGTTGAGCGCCGCCTGTACCTGACCTTGCGGGTTGAACAGCGGCACCGCCAGCGACCGCAGCCCCATCTCCAGCTCCTGATCGTTGAGCGCATAACCCTGCTGGTGCACGCGCTTGAGCTCGGCACGCAGCTTATTCACCGAATCCACCGTTTGCGGGGTATAGCGAATCATCGTCACCCGCGCCAGCATATCATTCAGTTTCTCTTCCGGCTGATGGCTCAACAGCACCCGGCCCATTGAGGTGGCCCAGGCAGGCAGGCGGCTGCCGATATCGAGGTCGA
Source organism: Klebsiella sp. R390 (assembly GCF_051131745.1). Classification (NCBI taxonomy): domain Bacteria; kingdom Pseudomonadati; phylum Pseudomonadota; class Gammaproteobacteria; order Enterobacterales; family Enterobacteriaceae; genus Klebsiella; species Klebsiella sp. R390. Next base: position 5,104,641 of record NZ_CP180445.1, read on the forward strand.
TGGTCATGATCCGCGAGCTGGAGGCGCGGGCAATGTACAGAATATCGTCGCCGTCGAGGGTGGCGATAGAGCAGGACTCGTTGAGCATCTCGCTCAGGTGCTTGAGCACCGGCTGCGCCGAGCGCGCCAGCGGCGTAGAGGCCAGCCACGCGTGACCGAGCGCCAGAATGCGCGGGCGCAGCTGGAAATTCTTGCCATCTTCCGCGTAGACAAAGCCCAGTTTACCCAAAGTGTACAGACAGCGACGCACCGCGGCGCGCGGGATCCCGGTCTTCTGACTGATTTGCGAGATCGACAATACCGGGCGCTGCGGGGTAAAGGCCTGAATCACTTCCAGCCCGCGAGCCAGTGAGGCCATAAAGTTCGGATCGCCCTTAAACGGATCGCTATCGCCCGTCAGAACATCGTCTGGATGCTTCTCCATTTTCTTCTCCATATTTGCCATCGATCACATTCTTTCGCTAAAGATATACGATGTTCGATTATCGCACCATATTTCGATTATCGCCCTTGACCAACATCGTTAAGCGGGTCACATTTTGTGCGAACAACGCATATAAGTGCGATTACCGCACATAAAGGAGCGACCTGATGATTGATAAAAGCGTGTCGACGCTAAGCGATGCCATCGCCGGGATCCACGACGGCGCGACCATCATGATCGGCGGTTTTGGCCCCGCCGGTCAGCCAACGTATCTGATTGATGCCCTGATCGAACAGGGTGCCCGTGACCTCACCATTATTAACAACAACGCGGGCAACGGGGAAGTTGGCCTCGCGGCGTTGCTGAAGGCAGGACGGGTGAGAAAAATGGTGTGCTCGTTCCCGCGTCAGGTTGACTCACAGATTTTTGATGACCTGTACCGCCGTGGCAAAGTCGAACTGGAACTGGTCCCGCAGGGCAATCTGGCCGCCCGAATTCAGGCCGCTGGCGCCGGGCTGGGGGCTATTTTCACCCCGACCGGTTACGGCACGCCGCTCGCGGAAGGTAAAGAGACCCGCGAAATCGACGGCCGCCACTACGTGCTGGAGTATCCGATTAAGGCCGATTTTGCCCTGATCAAAGCGCATCAGGCGGACCGCTGGGGCAACCTGGTGTATCGCAAAGCGGCGCGTAACTTCGGGCCAATTATGGCGACCGCCGCCAAAACCACCATTGTGGAAGTGTCAGCGCTGGTGGGCCTTGGTGACCTTGACCCGGAAAACGTCATTACCCCGGGGATTTTTGTTCAGCGCGTCTTCTCGCTGGAAAACCTGAACGTAGCACTACGCGCCTGAGGAGCCAGACATGCAAAAACTAACCCGCGATGAAATGGCCCAGCGAGTCGCTCGCGATATCCCGGAAGGAGCCTATGTTAATCTCGGCATCGGTTTACCCACCCGCATCGCCAACTACCTGCCGAGCGATAAAGAAGTGTTCCTGCACAGCGAAAACGGCCTGCTGGGAATGGGCGCCCGCCCCGAGCCTGGTGAAGAAGATCCGGAACTGATTAATGCCGGCAAAGAGTACGTGACGCTGCTCAAAGGCGGCTGTTTCTTCCACCATGGCGACTCCTTCGCCATGATGCGCGGCGGCCATCTCGATATCTGCGTGCTCGGTGCTTATCAGGTCTCTGCCACCGGCGATCTCGCCAACTGGAGCACCGGCGCCCCGGATTCGATTCCGGCGGTGGGCGGGGCGATGGATCTGGCGATCGGCGCGCGTCAGGTCTTCGTGATGATGGACCACCTGACCCGCGACGGCGAATGCAAACTGGTTGAACACTGCAGCTATCCGCTCACCGGCGTAGCCTGCGTCAGCCGGATTTACACCGACCTGGCGGTCATTGACATTACCCCAAGCGGACCGGTCGTCCGGGAAATTTTTAACGGTCTCTCGTTTGAGGAACTGCAGCGCATCACGCCGGTGACGCTGACGTTCGAACTTCTGGCAGAAAGCGCGTAAGGAACCTATGATGAATCAGGCATTTATCTGTGATGCGGTGCGTACACCGTTCGGTCGTTTTGGTGGTACCCTGGCGCCAGTGCGCGCGGACGATTTAGGCGCCTTGCCGCTGAAAGCGCTGCTGGAACGCCATCCGGGACTCGATCCTGCGCGCATTGACGATGTGATCTACGGCTGTGCAAACCAGGCCGGGGAAGATAACCGCAACGTCGCGCGCATGGCGCTCCTGCTGGCTGGCTTACCGCAAACGGTGCCCGGCAGTACCATCAACCGTCTGTGCGGCTCCAGCCTTGATGCGATCGGCGTCGCAGCACGCGCCATTAAAAGCGGCGAAACTCAGCTGATGATTGCCGGCGGCGTAGAGAGTATGTCGCGTGCGCCTTTCGTGATGGGCAAGGCCGAAAATGCCTTCAGCCGCAACATGCAGATTGAAGACACCACCATCGGCTGGCGTTTTATTAACCCCCGGATGAAAGCGCTGTACGGCGTGGATTCGATGCCGGAGACGGCCGAAAACGTGGCGACCGATTTTGGCATCTCACGTGCCGATCAGGATGCTTTTGCGCTGCGCAGCCAGATGCGTACTGCTCAGGCACAGGAAGCCGGGCGTTTTGACGACGAGCTGATTGCCGTCTCCATCCCCCAGCGTAAAGGCGAACCGTTGCTGTTTACCCGGGATGAGCATCCGCGCAGCACCACCGCTGAGGCGCTGGCGAAACTCAAAGGGGTGGTGCGTCCGGACGGGTCGGTGACTGCCGGGAATGCCTCTGGCGTCAACGATGGTGCCTGTGCCTTGCTGCTGGCCAGCGAGCAGGCGCTCGCGGTCAACGGCCTGCAACCGCTGGCGCGGGTGGTGGGGATTGCAACTGCGGGCGTGGCGCCGCGGATTATGGGCTTTGGTCCGGCCCCGGCTGTGCGCAAGGTACTGGCGCAGACCGGACTGACGCTGGGCCAGATGGACGTGATTGAACTGAACGAAGCGTTTGCCGCCCAGGCTCTGGCCGTGACCCGCGATCTGGGGCTGCCGGATGATGCGGCGCACGTCAATCCCAACGGCGGCGCGATTGCCCTCGGCCATCCTTTAGGGGCATCTGGCGGACGTCTGGCCATGACCGCGGCCTACCAGCTGCGTCGCACCGGTGGCCGCTATGCGCTGTGCACCATGTGCATCGGCGTCGGCCAGGGGATTGCGCTGATTATTGAACGAGTGTAAGGAGCGCGAATGAGCTTGTTGACCCCAATGTTGCGCGGCAGTCCGCTGACCGACTGGTTTAGCGACGCGCAGCGGGTACAGGGGATGCTGGATTTTGAAGCGGCGCTGGTCCGCGCACAGGCCGCCTGCGGCCTCGTGCCGGCGGCGGCAGTCGGCCCAATCGTCAACGCCTGTCAGCATAGGCAGATCGATTTTTCTGCTCTGGGGCTGGCGGCAGCCAACGCCGGCAATCTGGCGATCCCGCTGGTAAAACAGCTGACGGCCAGGGTCAAGGCGCAGGACGCTGAGGCCGCGCGCTATGTTCACTGGGGAGCCACCAGCCAGGATGCCATCGACAGCGGTCTGGTGCTACAGCTACGCGGCGCGCTGGACGACACCGACCAGTTGCTTCAGCGTTTGATCGACGCTTTTGCTCTGCAGGCGCAACGCTATCAACACACCGTGATGCCCGGCCGGACCTGGATGCAGCACGCGCTGCCGGTGACCTTCGGCCTGAAGCTGGCGGGGACCCTGGATGCGCTGCTGCGCTGGCAGCAGCGGCTGCGGGAGATACGCCCGCGGGTGCTGGTGCTGCAGTTTGGCGGCGCGGCGGGCACGCTGGATTCGTTAAAAGCGGATGGCCCGCCGGTGGCGGTGCAGCTGGCAACCATCCTCCAGCTGGCACTTCCGGACACCCCGTGGCACAGCCAGCGCGATCGGCTGCTGGAGGTCGGCGCGTGGTTCGCCGGCCTGTGCGGCACTCTCGGCAAATTTGCCAACGATTTTTCATTACTGATGCAGACCGAAGTGGCAGAAGTGGGCGAGCCGGTGGCCGAAGGGCGCGGCGGTTCCTCCACCATGCCGCACAAGCGTAACCCGATTGCCTGCAGCGCCATTTTAACTGCCGCCCAGCGCACGCCCGGGCTGGTTGCTACACTGTACGCCAGCCAGATCCAGCAGCATGAGCGCGCGCTCGGGGGCTGGCAAGCGGAATGGGAGACCCTGCCGGAACTGCTGATGCTGGTCGGCGGCGCGCTGGCGCAGAGCGAGAGCCTGGTTCGCGACATGCAGGTATTCCCGCAGAAAATGCGTGCTGACCTCGATATCACCCACGGGTTGATTATGGCGGAAGCGGTGACCCTGGCGCTGGCGGCGTTTATCGGCAAAGCCGATGCCCATCATTGCATTGAAGCGCTGTGTCGGCGGGCTATCGACGAATCCCGCCCGTTGCTGACGCTGCTGGAGAACGACCCGCAGGTCAGCCAGCATCTCTCTACTTCCCGTTTAACGCAGCTGCTGGATCCGGCTACGGCCACCGGCAGCGCCGACTATTTTGTGCGCCAGGTGCTGGCGCGTTACAAGGAGCAACGGCATGAACCTTGATTATCAGCTGGACGGGCCGGAAGGCGCGCCGGTGATTGTGCTTTCGAACTCGCTGGGCACGACCCGCGATATGTGGCAGCCGCAGCTTGCGGCCTTAACACGCCAGTTCCGCGTGCTGCGCTACGATACCCACGGCCATGGTAAAACCAGCAAATCCGGCAAGGTGACGCTGGCGCAGCTCGGCGAGGATGTCATTGCGCTGCTCGATCAGCTTAATATCGCCAAAGCCTGGTTCTGCGGTATCTCCATGGGAGGCCTGACCGGGCTGTGGCTGGGACGCTTTGCGCCAGAACGTTTTTACGGTATCGCGGTGGCCAACACCGCGGCACGCATTGGCGATCAGGCCGGCTGGCTCTCCCGGGCCCGGGCCGTGCGTCAGGAAGGGATGGACGTGGTGGCGGCGGGAGCAGCGGACCGGTGGTTCAGCGAACGCTTCCGGCAGCGCGCGCCGGAAGTGGTGGAGGCGCTGTGTCATCAGCTGACCCACAGCAACGCCGAAGGCTACGCCGAGTGTTGTGAAGCGCTGGCTGGCGCGGACCTGCGGGGCGAAGTCGGGCAAATCAGCGTACCGACGCTGATTATCGCCGGAGAAAGTGACCCTGTCACAACCGTCGCGGACGCCAACTTCCTGCGTCAGCAAATCCCGGCATCGCAGGTGGTGGTGGTCGCGGCATCGCACCTCTCCAATATCGAATCGTCTGCCGAGTTTACCGCCGCGCTGCTGGGCTTCTTTCAGGGGGAGCAGCATGGATGATAAGGCGCGTTATGAGCAGGGTATGAAGGTACGCCGCAAAGTGCTTGGCGATGCCCACGTTGACCGCACCCTGCACAATCTGACCCCGCTCAATGAAGAGTTTCAGGACTTCATAACCCGCTATGCGTGGGGCGAAACCTGGACCCGGCCCGGTCTGGACCATCACACCCGCAGCATGATCACCATCGCGATGTTGATTGCGCTCAACCGCGAGGCGGAGCTGAAAATGCACCTGCGGGCCGCGTTTAATAACGGCGTCACCCGCGATGAGTTAAAAGAGCTGATTATGCACTCGGCGCTCTACTGCGGCCTGCCGGCGGCCAATGCCACCTTGCATCTGGCGCAGCAGGTGTTTGATGAGCTGGACGGTAAAACGGCTTAGAGCCTATCCCATCAGGCTATTTTATTTGCCATTTTGGTCCTGGGCAGTGCTCACCATCCTCACGTACTGCGTGTACGCTCCGGTGGTTCCGCGCTGTCCGTGGCCAAACTGGCTGCAACAATCTACGCCTACTGAGATAGGCTCTTAATCCTGACGTGGCTGGCCGGTCGCAATGGGCGAGCCGGCCAGCCATGGCATTACACTGATTTCACATCATCTTGCTGCGGCGCCAGCGCCGGTTCGGCATACCAGTCCTCTTTGGCGACCACGACCGACCCCTTCGGCTGCATCACAAAGTTCGGCGACATGATCTGGACGCCAAATTCATTGAAGACATCCTGAATATTGCTGTGCAGCGCGGTACGGGCATCGGACAGGGAGGTTTCCTCCAGCAGCCTGACCTGCAGTTCGTAGGAGACGTACCAGTCCATCAGGCCCAGCTGGCGGACCAGCGGCGGCTGGCGGTGATCGATGCCCGAGGCGCGATGTGCCGCCAGTTCGAGCATGGCCTGCACCTGACGCCACGGCGTGTCATAGCCGATGGTCACGCCGGTGGTAAGGTTAACGCCGTTGCCGTCGGTGTCGTTGTCTGGCACGCTGAGATTGGTGATTTTTCCGCTAACGACCACCGCATTCGGCACCGTCACCACATAGTTTTCCCGGGTGATGATTTTGGTCGCCAGCATCCCGATTTCACTGACTTTGCCCTCGTTATCGGCAATGCGGATAACGTCCCCTTTGTGCAGCGCACGGGAGTAAATCAGCACCAGTCCGCTCATGGCGTGGTTCATGACGCCGGCGGAACCGAGGGTTAACATCAGGCCGAAAAAGACGCTAATCCCCTTAAACGCCAGCGAGTTGGCGCCGGGAAGGAATGGATAGGCCGCCGACAGGGCAAAGAGCCAGATCATCACCGAGATCAGCTTGCGGGTCGCGCCGACGGTTTCCGGGTGCAGGCCGGGAATATGCAAGCGCCCGGCCTCCACCTGGCTCAGCAGCAGTTTGACCAGGCGGATAATAAACCAGGTGATCAGCAGGATAATCAGCACGATTATCAGGCCTGGCAGGGCGGAGGCAATGGACAGCGCAATTTCCTGCAGGACGCCCACCGACCAGTCACCGAGCGATTCACTCCACACCCGGGTCCAGGGAAACAGACCAAACGCCCAACTCAGCCAGGCGTACAGCGCGAGGATGCCCAGCAGGATCATCAGCAGGGCATACAGCTTGGTTTCGATATTGCCAAGGAAGCGTCGCCAGCCTTGCGGGATCCAGCTGCGCTTTTCGAGGATCCGCAAATGAAAGAAGCGGCGTACCCGACGCCATGAGCGCCAGGCCGCGTAGTAGATCGCAGCCAGCACCAGCGTGCCGACCACAACCTTCACGATTGCCAGTGCCAGATAGGTTTTGTTGTACTGTTCACGCAGCGAGTGGCGCTGTGCTTCCATTCGGGCCAGTACGCGCTGTGCCGCCTGGTCAAGCGTCAGGTCATCACCTTCATCAAGGTCTGCCTGGCTCAACATCATCAGCGGCTTACCGTTCATCAGAAACAAACGCCCCGGCTGGTTATAGCGCGTAACCGGAACCACCTGCAGCGGCTGGCTGATATCGGCTTCGGTGAAGGCGCGCAGCATATTGCGGATCCGCAGCACGCGCTCTTCGGGTGTGGTCTGGCCGAAAGTAGCTTGCAGCATCACAATCGGCTGGTGGAAGATTTTTACCGTACGGGCATCTTCGCGTGGGGTAGGCTGCTGGCGGGGTTCTGCCGCCGACAGTGGGAAGGCCAGGCACAGTGCAAGCCATGCCAATAATAACACCGGTATCCTGTTCATACGCTGCACCCAAAAATAGAAAATTATTGTTATTTTTCAGTCGGTCAACGTCACACGCTGAGCAGACTCTGATTTGAGCATAGACCAGCGATAAGCGAATACAAGCGCGGGCAGAAAAGGGGCCAGAGGTTAGAGGGGTTGCGCCTGGTGAAGCGATCCGCACCGGGGTGGGCTGACAAAATGTGCGATCTTCTTGACGTTACGTTGACAAACAGTTGCCTGGTCAGTAGTTTCATTTGTAATTACTGACCAGGCAAATATCATGAGTAACCATCCGGGTATTATTAACAATAAATTTCACTTAGGTTTGCTCATTCATCTGGCAAACCAGTTCAAAGACCAACTGATTAACCAGCACTTCTCCGGTATGGATATTACCGCCGCGCAGTTCAAGGTTTTGATCAGTATCTACAAAGGCTTTAACAGCCCGGTTGAGATCAGCAAAAACCTGGTGATGGACGCGGGTGCCATGAGCCGAATGGTCGATCGCATGGTCAAGCGCGATCTCATCAGCCGGAGTGTGAATCCGCAGGATAAACGCCAGGTGATTCTGGCATTAACCGACAAAGGACAGCTCATCTGCGAGCGCTTTGTCAATGAAGCGCTGGTGTCGATCATCAGCGACCTCACCGCCCGACTGACTCCCGATGAATCCCGCCAACTGGTTGCGCTAATGACAAAAATGCTGCCGGACGAGATCGTCGCCCCTCATCGCTAATGAATTAAAAAAGGTCCAGACAGATGGAAACCACCGCTGCACAACAGGCCGAGCGCGGCAGTAAGCGCAAACGCAACTTTATTATTTTACTCATTATTCTGCTGCTGGCGGCAGGGGGAAGCCTGGCGTGGTATCTGCTGTATGCCCGTTACTATGAGTCCACCGATGATGCCTATGTTAATGGCAACCAGGTCACGCTGACGCCGCAAATTGGCGGGACGGTCACCCAGGTAACGGTCGACGAAGGCGACTTCGTGGAAAAAGGCCAGCCGCTGGTGCTGCTCGACCCGAGTGATACCGCCATTGCGCTGCAGCAGGCCGAGGCCAATCTGGCGAATACGGTACGCCAGGTACGCGGGCTGTACAGCACCGCCGATAACTATCGGGCGCAGGTGGCAGCGAAAAAAGTGGCCCTGCAGACGGCGCAAAATGACTACGCGCGTCGGCAGAAAATCTTCCAGAGCGGGGCGATAGCGGCCGAGGATCTGTCGCACTACCGCGATGCGGTCACCAGCGCGCAGAGCGATCTGCTGGCGGCGCAGGAAGCCTTACGTACCAATATTGCGATGGTCGATGACACCGTTATCGACAGCCATCCGGAAATTAAAAGCGCGGTGGCCACGCTGCGCCAGCGCTATCTGGAGAATTCACGCAGCACCATTGTTGCTCCGGTCAGCGGCTATGTTGCGAAGCGGGCGGTGCAGCTCGGGATGCGCGTCGATTCGGGGACCACGCTGATGGCTATCGTGCCGCTGAACGAAGTCTGGGTGGATGCCAACTTCAAAGAGAGCCAGATGAACGCGATGCGTCTGGGGCAGAAAGTGACCCTCAACGCCGATCTGTACGGCGATGACGTGACCTACCACGGCACCATTGAAAGCCTGGGAATTGGTACCGGTAGCGCCTTCTCGCTGCTGCCCGCGCAGAACGCCAGCGGGAACTGGATCAAAATCGTCCAGCGTCTGCCGGTACGCATCACCCTGGATCCTCATGATATGCAGAAACACCCGCTGCGCGTGGGCTTGTCGATGAACGTCAGCGTTGATATTCGCGATGGCGCAGGGCATCTGCTGCCGCAGCAAACCGTTAGCACCCCGCGTTTCACCACGGATGTGTATCAAAACCCGCTGGAAGAAGCGGACCAACTGGTGGCTAAAATCCTTCATGACAACAGCAAAACGGTAGCCGTGGGCAGCCGTTAAGAGAGACGTTATGCAAGATAAGGCCGCCTTTACACCGCCCAATATGTGGCTGGCGGTGCTCGCGCTGTCGTTGGCCACCTTTATGCAGGTGCTGGACTCCACCATCGCCAACGTGGCGCTGCCGACGATTGCCGGTAACCTTGGCGTCAGCGCCGATCAGGGCACCTGGGTCATCACCTCATTTGCGGTGTGTAACGCCATTGCGCTGCCGCTGACCGGCTGGTTTACGCGCCGTTTCGGTCAGTTAAAGCTGTTTATCGGCTCGGTGATGATGTTTACCCTGACCTCGTTTCTCTGCGGCTTCGCCCACAGCATGACCGAGCTGATTATTTTCCGGGCGCTGCAGGGCTTCTTTGCCGGGCCGATGTTCCCGATGTGCCAGACGCTGCTGCTGGTGATTTTTCCGCCGAGCAAACGCAGTATGGCGCTGGCGCTGCTGTCGATGGTTACGGTGGTGGCGCCGATTGTCGGGCCAATTACCGGCGGCTGGATCACCGATAATTACTCCTGGCCGTGGATCTTCTATATCAACGTGCCCATCGGTATCTTCGCCACCATTGTGGTCTGGACCCAGATGCGCGCCCGCGAAGAAACCACCAGCCATGCTCCGATCGATTACATCGGTATCGGGTTGCTGGTGCTGGGAGTGGGTCTGCTGCAGGTGGTGCTGGATAAGGGCAACGATCTCGACTGGTTCGCGTCTTCGCACATCATTGTGATGTCGACGATTTCGGCCATCTCGCTGGTCTCCTTTGTGATTTGGGAGCTGGGGGAGCGGCACCCGATCGTCAACCTGCGCTTGTTTAAAGACCGTAACTTCGCCGTCGGTACCCTGGCGCTGACTTTGGGGTACGCCGCCTTCTTTGCGATCAACATTATTCTGCCGCAGTGGTTGCAAACGCAGATGGGCTATACGGCAATTTGGGCCGGACTGGCCGCGGCGCCGATGGGGATCCTGCCGCTGATGATGACCCCGATTATTGGCCGCTACGCCAACAAGTTCGATCTGCGGATCCTGGCTTCGCTGTCATTTTTGACCATGGGGGCGTCCTGCCTTATCCGGGCGCAGTTCAATACCGATGTTGATTTCCGCACCATTGCCGAAGTGCAGTTGTTTATGGGGATCGGCGTGGCATTCTTCTTTATGCCGATTACCACCATCGTGCTGTCAAACCTCAACGGCGCGGAAGTGGCGGAGGGGTCGGGGCTGGCGACATTTTTCCGCGTGCTGGGCGGTTCTTTCGCCTCGTCGCTGACGACCTGGATCTGGTCGCGGCGCGAGGTGTTTCATCATGCCAACCTGACGGAGAGCGTGTCTGTCTATAATCCGGGAGCGGTGGAGTATGTTGAAAAGATGGGTGGGGCGACGCAGCAGCATATGGCGCTGATTGATAAAACGATTGAGCAGCAGGCCTACATGATGTCGACCATCGATTACTTCTGGGTGCTGGGCTGGGGCTTTATGGTGTTGATTGCGGTGATCTGGTTTGCGCGTCCACCGTTTAGCCGTGCCGGGGCGCCAGGGGCACCGTCTGCTGGCCATTAGGCATTCGGTTGTAGGGTGTAAAAAAGCCGTAACGCAAAACGTTACGGCTTTTCATTAGGTTAGTCAGCCACCATTAGCGCTGAGAACACCCTGAACACTGTTTGTTCTGAATCTGCTGGAAGAAGTCGTTGCCTTTGTCATCCACCAGGATGAACGCCGGGAAGTTTTCTACCTCTATTTTCCAGATAGCTTCCATCCCCAGTTCCGGGTAGGCCACGCACTCGAGGCTCTTAATACTCTGCTGCGCCAGTACTGCCGCCGGGCCGCCGATGCTGCCGAGGTAGAAACCGCCGTGCTGGTGGCAGGCATCGGTCACCTGCTGGCTGCGGTTGCCTTTTGCCAGCATCACCATGCTGGCGCCGTGAGACTGCAGCAGATCGACATAAGAATCCATCCGTCCGGCAGTCGTCGGGCCGAGAGAGCCCGAAGCATAGCCTTCCGGGGTTTTGGCCGGGCCAGCGTAGTAGATCGGGTGATCTTTAACGTACTGCGGCAGCGCTTCACCGTTATCCAGCAGTTCTTTCAGCTTCGCATGCGCCATATCGCGCGCCACGATAATGGTGCCGTTGAGGGTCAGACGGGTAGAGACCGGATGGGCGGAAAGCTGGGCCAGAATGTCGCTCATCGGCTGATTGAGATTAATACTGACAACCTTGCCTTCACCTTGCTCACGCAACGCTTCCGGAATGTACTGCCCCGGGTTGCTCTCCAGTTTTTCAATCCAAATCCCGTCGCGGTTGATCTTGGCTTTGATATTGCGGTCCGCAGAGCAGGAAACACCCATCCCGACCGGGCAGGAGGCCCCGTGGCGCGGCAGACGGATCACCCGGATATCGTGGGCGAAGTATTTACCGCCAAACTGCGCGCCAAGGCCGAGGTTCTGGGCTTCCAGCAGCAGTTCTTGCTCCAGCTTAACGTCGCGGAACGCCTGACCGTGTTCGTTTCCTTCGGTTGGCAGGCCATCGTAGTAGCGGGTCGAGGCCAGCTTGACGGTTTTCAGGGTTGCTTCCGCTGACGTCCCGCCGATGACAAAGGCGATATGGTACGGCGGACAGGCGGCGGTCCCGAGGGTGCGCATCTTCTCAACCAGGTAGTTTTTCAGCTTCGCCGGGGTGATCAGCGCTTTGGTTTCCTGGTACAGATAGGTTTTGTTGGCGGAGCCGCCACCTTTGGCCATGCACAGGAACTTATACTCATCGCCGTCAACGCTGTAGAGGTCGATTTGCGCCGGCAGGTTGGTGCCGGTATTGACCTCTTTGTACATATCCAGCGCGGCATTCTGCGAGTAGCGCAGGTTATCTTCGGTATAGGTGTTGTACACGCCGCGGGCCAGCGCCGCTTCGTCACCGCCGCCGGTCCATACGCGCTGACCTTTTTTACCCATGATAATCGCGGTGCCGGTATCCTGGCAGGTCGGCAGTACGCTTTTCGCGGCGATTTCCGAGTTGCGCAGGAACTGCAGGGCGACATATTTATCGTTTTCGCTGGCCTGCGGGTCGAGCAGGATCGCCGCGACCTGACGCTGGTGAGAGACACGCAGCATAAACGCCGCGTCATGGAAAGCCTGCTGGGCCAGCAGGGTTAAGGCTTCAGGTTCAACCTTGAGGATTTGCTGGCCTTCAAATTCGGCCAGCGAAACATGCTCTTTGCTCAGCAGATAATAGTCAGTGTCATCTTTCGCCAGCGGAAAGGCTTCCTGATAAACAAACGGTTTAGTCGACATTGCGTAGCTCCCTAAGAGTAAAACCGCCGGAGGTGGGCCCCCGGCGGTTATGAATCAGAACATCATGGACATCCACGGATAGCCAATCAGCAGCAGGGCGGCCAGGAAGATGGCGCCGAAGATGGTACCGAGGCGCCAGTAATCTTTGGTCGGCAGATAGCCGCTGCCGTAGTAAATCGGGCTGGGGCCGGTACCGTACGGGGTGATGATGCCCATCACACCCAGCGAGGTGACCATCAGCAGGACAAACACCTGCATGTTCATGCCCGGGATGGTTGAGGCGATAGTCAGCATCGCCGGCAGCAGCGCCGTGGTGTGGGCAGTGGTGCTGGCAAACAGGTAGTGCAGCAGGTAGAAGGCTAACAGCAGCACAATGGTTGCCACACCCGGCGAGATGCCGCTCATCAGCGCGCCGCCTTCTTTACCTAGCCAGGCGATAAACCCGGTAGAGGAGAGGCCGTCCGCCAGCGCCACCAGGGTGGCGAACCACACGAAGGTGTTCCACGCGGCTTTGTTATTGGTGATATCACTCCACGACAGCACACCGGTCCACAGCATCAATACAATCACTAGCAGGGCGGCCAGTGCCGGTTCAATCCACTCGGCGGCGAAGATCCACATCGCTAATGCGAAGCAGACAAACACCAGCAGCAGGATCTCATTGCGCGACAGTTTGCCCAGTTTTTCCAGTTCACGAGCGGCCCACAGCGGGACTTCGTTATTGATTTTGACTTCTGGTGGGTAAAACCAGTAGGCCAGCAGCGGCATGGTCAGAATCAGCAGGATCCCCAGCGGCAGGAAGGCGATGAACCAGGTGCCCCAGGAGATATTGATACCGACGATGCTTTTGACTAACGCCAGGGCCAGCAGGTTTGGCGCCAGCGCAGAAAGGAACATTGAACTGGTGATACAGGCGGCGGTAATAGCCACCCACATCAGATAAGAACCAATGCGGCGGGCGCTGGCGTCATTCGGTTTTGAACCGTACAGCGGCGGCAGGTTGGCGATAATCGGGTAGATGGTCCCGCCGCTACGCGCGGTATTGGACGGGGTAAACGGTGCCAGCAGCAGATCTGCGAAGGTAATGGCGTAACCCAGCGTCAGGCTGCGACGGCCGAGATATTTCACCAGAATCAGCGCCAAACGGCGGCCGAACTGGGTTTTATCGTAGCCCGCAGCGAACATAAAGGCGCCGAAAATCAGCCATACGGTAGAGTTACCAAAGCCGCTCACCGCCCATTTAAACGAGGCGCCGGCGAGTTTGAATTTCGGGTCGGCCAACTGCGCCGGATTGAAGAGCAGCCACTGGCTGCACAGGGCGATAACCACCACCCCGGTAATACCGATCACGGCACCCGGCAGGGGCTCGAAAATCAGTCCGACGATAACGCCAACGAAGATAGCAAAGTAATGCCATGCATAAGGCGGTAGCCCGTCAGGCACCGGCACGAAGAGTAAAAGGACTGCAACAATAATGGGCAGGGCCATCATCAGCAGACGGTTTTTATTTGCCGCTTTCGGACTGGCGGCACCGGCAGGCGGTATAGTTGTCTGTTTCTCTTTCATAATGAGTATCTGCGAGTAGTTGAAAATACGGTTGCGTCACGCCATAACCATTGCTTTCTTTAATTTCAAAACTTTCTTTAGTTATTAATTGTTGGTTCTGGTTTGGCTGTTGACGGTTATTTAACGCGTTTTATTGGGCGTTAAATTAAATCTGTTGGTTATTTATATATTGCGCTTTGGCGTGCCGTTGCAATTGATCGAGATCAATAAATGCTGTCTGTGGGACTGTTTTTTTATTTTCACAATAACCCTGTTGGGTGAGGTGTTTATTTGTTTAAAATAGCGCTTATTGTTAATTTTTTGCAGAGGTGGAAAACATAAGTTACCGATTGCGCGCTTATATATCATTGATTTTATTGATATTTAAATTGTTTTTGTTATGTTTTTATTTTTAACAAACGTGTCCATTGTGTTATCGGTTTTATGTTTTTTGTGAATGTAATATTTGCAATTAATAATACAATGGAGGTAGTGATGTTATTCGAGGTATTAAATAGTTTTTTAACTAACGTAATTAGTTTGGTAACTAAAAATAGCGCTATATTATTAGCATGACAACAGGAATTAAAAAACAGAACCAAAAACAATTCCGTCACCCCATTCTGAATTATCAATATTTAAGATCTGGAGTATTAATATGACCAGTAACTCACGTATATTGCGTCCTTTTACCTTACCGAACGGAACTGAACTGAAAAACCGTTTGCTAATGGCACCGATGACAACCTGTACCGGCTATTTTGACGGCAGCGTCACCAGCGAACTGGTGGAGTATTATCGTGCGCGTGCCGGCAGCATCGGGACCATTATTGTTGAGTGCTGTTTTATCGATAACTACGGCCTGGCTTTCCCCGGTGCGATTGGTATCGACAACGATGAGAAAATCGCCGGCCTGGCTAAAATTGCGCAAGCCATCCAGGCTGAAGGGTCAAAAGCGATTCTGCAGATCTATCACGGCGGGCGCATGGTTGACCCGCAGCTGATTGGCGGTCGCCAGCCGGTGGCGCCAAGCGCGCTGGCCGCGCCGCGTGACGGTGCCGCGATGCCGCGTGCGCTGAGCGCGGACGAAGTAACCGACATGATCGGCAAGTTTGGCGACGGCGTACGTCGGGCCATTCAGGCCGGTTTTGATGGCGTGGAAATCCACGGGGCCAACACCTACCTGATTCAGCAATTCTATTCCCCTAACTCCAACCAGCGCGATGACGAGTGGGGCGGCAGCCGCGACAATCGCGCCCGTTTCCCGTTGGCGGTGCTGGATATCACCCGCAAAATGGCCAGTCAGTACGCCGATGACGCTTTTATTATCGGCTACCGCTTCTCGCCGGAAGAGCTCGAAGAGCCGGGCATCCGTTTTGACGACACCATGTACCTGCTGGAAAAACTGGCGGCACGCGGTCTCGATTATCTGCACTTCTCGGTGGGGGCGTCGCTGCGACCGTCTATTGTCGACACCAGCGACCCAACACCGCTGATTGAAAAATATTGCGCGCTGCGCTCTGAAACCCTGGCGCAGATCCCGGTGATGGGCGTGGGCGGCGTGGTTAACGCGGCTGACGCCGAGCAGGGACTGGATCACGGCTACGATCTGATTGCCGTAGGCCGCGCCTGCATCGCCTATCCAGACTGGGCGGCACGGATTGCCGCTGACGAAAATCTCGAGCTGTTTATCGACAGTACCCAACGTGAAGCTCTCCATATTCCGGAACCGCTGTGG
The DNA here is from genome assembly GCF_051131745.1 of Klebsiella sp. R390. NCBI lineage: Bacteria > Pseudomonadati > Pseudomonadota > Gammaproteobacteria > Enterobacterales > Enterobacteriaceae > Klebsiella > Klebsiella sp. R390. Next base: position 5,120,601 of record NZ_CP180445.1, read on the forward strand.
CGCTTCTCGCTGGTGGAAGCGATGATCCGCGATATGAGTATGGGAGACGCGAAGTTTAAACCGGGCCTGTTCGTTGAAACCGTTCAGGACGATGCGAACGAGCTGGTGATCAACGTCAGCCTCGAAAACGATCGTATTGCCGATATTGCCCTGGCCGCCGGCCCGGCGCAGAACGTTGAGTTCACCACCAGTTTTGAAGAGATCCGCGAACGTATTCTGACCGCCAACACCCCGCATGTTGACGCCATTTCCGGCGCCACCAGCCAGAGTGAGGCGGTGAAAAAAGCGGTATCGAAAGCGATGCTGAAATCCAGTAAAGCGTTGGCGCTGGAAGAAGGCGGTGAAGACCTGACCCCGAAAAGCTACGACGTAGTGGTGGTGGGTAGCGGCGGTGCCGGTCTGGCCGCGGCTATTCAGGCACACGATGAAGGCGCCAGCGTGCTGATCGTCGAAAAAATGCCGACCATCGGGGGGAACACCATCAAGGCGTCAGCCGGGATGAACGCCGCCGAGACGCGTTTCCAGCGGGTGAAAGGGATTGAAGACAGCAAAGAGCTGTTCTACCAGGAGACCTTAAAAGGCGGTCAGAACAAAAATAACCCGCAGCTGCTGCGTCGCTTTGTTGAAAACGCGCCGGAAGCTATCGAATGGCTGGCTCGTCGCGGGATTATGCTCAACGATATTACTACCACCGGTGGCATGAGCATCGACCGTACCCACCGTCCGCGTGATGGATCGGCGGTCGGCGGCTATCTGATTAGCGGCCTGGTGCGCAACATCAATAAACGCGGTATCGATGTGATGCTCGACACCGCGGTAGAAGAGATCCTGATGGATGGCCAGCAGGTTAGCGGCGTGCGTCTGCTCAATGATGAGCAGGAGAGCATCGTGGTGCAGACCCGGAGTATCGTGGTCGCCACCGGCGGCTTCAGCGCCAACAGCGCGATGGTAGTGAAATACCGCCCGGATCTGGCCGGCTTTGTCACCACCAACCACAAAGGGGCGACCGGCGGCGGTATCGCGCTGCTGGAACGCATCGGCGCCGGCACCGTGGATATGGGCGAAATTCAGATTCACCCGACCGTTGAGCAGAATACCTCGTACCTGATTTCCGAATCTATTCGCGGCGGCGGGGCGATTCTGGTCAATCAGCAGGGTAATCGCTTCTTCAACGAAATGTCGACCCGCGATAAAGTTTCTGCCGCGATCATCGCGCTGCCGGAACACTACGCCTACATTGTCTTCGACGAACATGTCCGGGCAAAAAACAAAGCGGCCGACGAATATATCGCCAAAGGGCTGGTGACCAGCGCCAGCTCGCCGCGTGAACTGGCGGAGAAACTGGGGATGGATTACCATGCCTTCCTCGCCACCCTTGAGCGCTACAATGGTTATGTTGAACAGCAGCATGATCAGGAGTTTGGCCGGACCACCGCACTGCGCGCGCCGGTCAACGAAGGGCCGTTCCATGCGATCCGTATCGCGCCGGGGGTTCACCACACCATGGGCGGCGTGACCATTAACACCGACACCGCGGTACTGGACAGCGCGCATCAGCCGATTGCCGGGGCCTATGCGGCCGGTGAAGTGGTTGGCGGCATTCACGGTGGCAACCGCATCGGCGGCAACGCCGTGGCCGATATTATTATCTTTGGCACCCTGGCGGGCCACCAGGCGGCAAAACGCGCCAGAGGCTAACGCTCAGTGATGACAGGCCGGGTTCGCCCGGCATTTTCACCCGGCGGCGCGCTGCCTGCCGGGCGACACAGAGGAGCTGCAACCATGTCAGGTGACCCGCGTATTTATAGCTACTCCGCCGTGCTGATGGGCTCTCCCATCCTGCTGAAACTCTTCTCCCACGATGAAGCCCTGGCCTCCCGCACTTTCCAACTGATCAAACACTACGAAGATCTGTTCACTGTTAACCGCGCGTCGTCGCAGGTGATGGCGATTAACCATGCCGCCGGTCGCCAGCCGGTCAGCGTCAGCCGTCCGGTGTATCAACTGATTAAATGCGCAAAAGCCGCCAGCATGGTGCAGGAGAGCGCGTTTAATCTGGCGATCGGTCCGCTGGTGAAGCTATGGCGGATTGGCTTTCAGGGCGATCGCGTGCCGGCGGCGGACGAGATCGCCGCCCGGCTGCCGCTGACCCGCCCACAGGATGTGATCCTCGATGATGCGGCCGGCAGCGTGTTTCTGGCCCGGCACGGCATGGAGATTGACCTTGGCGCGATTGCCAAAGGCTATATCGCCGACCGCGTCCGCGACGATCTGCAGCGGCAGGGCGTGCGCGCGGCGCTGATTAATCTCGGTGGCAATGTGCACACCCTCGGCGAGTGGTCAATTGGCCTGAAAAAGCCCTTTGCCCCGGCCGATACGCTGGTCGGCAGCCTCGATGTGAACGGTCAATCGGTGGTGACTTCCGGTACCTACGAACGTTATTTCGAGCAGGACGGGCGCCGTTGGCACCACATCCTCGACCCGCGCAGCGGCTATCCGCTGGATAACGAACTAGAGAGCGTGACGATTATTTCGGACGACTCACTCGACGGCGATATCTGGACCACCTTGATCTACGGCCTTGGGGTCGAGAAAGGCTGTGCGGCGCTGCGTCATCGTGACGATATCGAAGCGATTTTCGTCACCAAAAATCGCGAGGTGATCCTTTCATCGCAGCGCCGCTTCCGTTTCCACCTGCTGGACGAGGGCTACCGGCTTATTGACTGTACTGTTTGAGCAGACTGTACTGCTCGGCAACCAGCCGATAGCGGTAGACCGGACGCCCGGTGGCGCCGTAGTGAATGCTGGTATACAGAATATTAATCTGCGCCAGCCAAATCAGGTACTTCCGGCAGGAGACGCGGGAAATATTGACCGCCACCGCCAGCTCATCGGTTGAAAACTCGGTGCCCGGATGGGCGTCAATCCACTGGCACAGCGTGCGCAGCGTCTGGGCGGTCAGGCCCTTTGGCAGCTTTCGCGCATCGCTGGCTTCCGGCGTACTGCCGTGCAGCAGGCGGTCCACATCGGCCTGTTCATAATAGGGCTGTCCGGTCATCAGTTTGCGTTTTTCACGCCACGCGGTGAGAGCCTCTTCGAAGCGCGGGAACTGGAACGGCTTGATCAGATAATCGACCACCCCGTAGTGCATCGAGGTTTGCACGGTGGCCGCATCGGCGGCGGAAGTAATCATAATCACGTCGATAGGGCGGCCGGAAGCACGAATGGTCGGTAGCAGATCCAGCCCACTGTCGTGCTGCATGTAGACATCCAGCAGCACCAGATCGATCTCCAGTTCGCTATCGTTAACCATCTCCTGGGCTTTACTCAGCGTAGACGCCGTGCCACAGCAACGGAAGCCGGAAATTCTCGCCACATACAGGCGGTTCAGTTCGGCGACCATGGCATCATCGTCAACAATTAATACATTTATCACGTACGTTTCCTTTTACTATCCCAGGGAAGATGAACAAAAAATTGGGTAAACACGCCAGGTTCTGACTCGACGGCAAGCGTACCGCCCAGTTCACGTAGCTGCTGGCTGGCGAGAAACAGGCCGACGCCGCGGTTCTCGCCCTTGGTAGAAAACCCTTTGTTAAAGATGGCGTCAATATTCGCGGCCGGGATCCCCGGACCGTCATCACTCACTTCGCCACTTAACCAGCCATTCTGATAGTGCAGCAACAGGCCCACTTCGCCCTCACTCTGACCGCTCATGGCGTCCAGCGCATTCTCGATGAGATTCCCCAGCACCGTGACCAGCACGGTGACCTGTTTTTCATTGGGGCAATCGGGCACCAGGCTCTCTTCCGCCAGATGCAGGCTGAAGCCGCGCTCTTTCGCGCGCTGAATTTTACCAATCAAAAAGCCCGCCACCACCGGTGATTTTATACGGTGTTGAATTTCACCAATGTCTGCCTGATAAGTATGGGCGGTTTGCAGCACATATTCCTCCAGCTTGCCGTAGCTCTTCATATTGAGCAGACCGAGGATCACGTGCAGCTTATTCATAAATTCGTGGGAAGTGGTGCGCAGGGCATCGACATAGTTAACCATCCCGTCGAGACGCTGCACCAACTGGCTCATTTCGGTTTTATCGCGGAAGGTGCTGATGGCGCCGACGATGGCATTCTGGCTGCGTACCGGGACGGTGTTACTGATCAGCAGCAGGCCGTTGCAACCCAGCTCGCGGTCATAAATTGGCTCGCCGGTTTTCAGCACCGTCTGTAGATCGGCAAGCAGCGGGGTATGATCGATCTGCTGCTCCGGGCCGCTCAGCAGGATCTTGCTGGCGGCGGGGTTGATCAGGTTGACGTGTCCTTCAGCATCAACCGCCACTACACCTTCTTTTAGCGAATGAAGCATCGCCTGGCGTTGCTGGAACTGGGTGGAAATCTCGTGCGGTTCCAGCCCCAGCAGCACCCGTTTAAGGCCACGCACCAGGCTCCAGGTGCCAATTCCGCATACCAGCGCGCTAAACAGCACGGTTAGCAGGACGTCCCAGCGGCCTCGGGCAATCTGCTCATCCACTTTGCTGAGCGAAATACCAACCACCACCACGCCGATTTGCTGGTGTTGGTCGTTAAATACCGGTGTAAACACGCGTAACGCCTGCGCCAGTACGCCATGGTTGATGGCGACGTTCTCTTTGCCAGCAAAGGCCGGCTGAATATCCTCGCCGATAAAACGTTTGCCGATAAGCTGCGGGTTCGGGTGCGAATAGCGCACGCCGTGCATATCGGTCACCACGGCATACAGCAGGTCATTACGCTGGGTGATCGCCAGCGCCAGGGGCTGGATCAGCGCGCGTTCGGGCGACTGGCTCAGGGCCTGCTTCACCTCGGGCATGTCGGAAAAGGTCCGCGCAACCGCCAGCGCCGTGTCCTTAACGCCGTCACGGGTGGTGTCGCTGATCTGGATAAACCACAGCGCGTACACCAGCAGCAGCACCGAACCGATGACGCTGCTGATCATCAGCGATACGGCAGTACTCAGTTTCATTCTCATCAGGCGTTTACGCACGGGTGGTATCTGGGCCGCTGAATCCTTCATGACATCCCCTGAAATAATCGGCAAGCACCTATTATCGCTGAAGGTAATCATTTCTTAAAGCAATGTAAAAAAGCCAGAATCGGCGTGAAAGAACCGTGAAGCGTGACCCCACTCGCAGGAGATTGTGGTAAATATCCTTATAGTGAATATGGAGTTTTTTAAAAGGAGGTTTTTATGAGCAGTAAGCCAACCGCTTCAATGATGGAACGATGCCATCCCGAAACCCACCAGATAGACCGTCTCGCCACCCAGGATATGCTGACGATGTTGCATAACGACGATCGGCAGATTGCCGACGCCGTCGGGGCCTGTTTGCCGGAGATTGCCCGTCTGGTCGATAATGCCGCCGCTGCATTCAGCCGGGGAGGACGGCTGGTGGTCGTGGGCGCCGGGTCATCCGGGCGCGCGGCATTGCAGATGGTCAGCGAGTTTGCCCCGGACGAGAAACATGCGCTGGTCGGGCTTATCGCTGGGGGGCCGGTGGCAGCGCTGCAGGAGATGGAAACCGCCGCGAACGATTATAATCTTGGTGCGCTGGAGTTACAGGCTATCGAGTTCAGCAGCAACGACATGCTGCTGGCGCTGACGGTCAGCGGGCAAACCCCGTGGGTGTGGGGGGCGATGCGTCACGCCTGGTCTCTTGGCGCGCCTATCGCCGTGCTGACCCAACAGCAGGACAGTGAAGCCGCCCAGCTCGCAGACATCATCATTGCCCCGCAAACCGGGCCGGAAGCGGTGGCGGGATATGGCAACCCGAAAGCGCAGCTGGCGCAGCGGCAGATCCTCGCGATGTTAGCCACCGGGCTGGCGATCCGTTCTGGCCGGGTCTACGGCAACCTGCGGGTAGACCTGCAGGCCACCAGTCCACGCTGGACCGAGCGGCAGATTGCCATCGTGATGACCGCGACCGGGTGTTCACGCAGCGAGGCCAAAGCCGCGCTGGCAAGCTGTAACCAGCACTGCCGGACGGCCATACTGATGGTGATGACCGGGCTTGATGCCTGGCAGGCGCGGGACCTGCTGGCGGAAAATAACGATCGTCTGCGCCTCGCGCTCCAGCAAAGCCATTCCGCGACGCTGAGTCCCGCCAGTTAATTGACGCTTGTCCACCTGAACCACATCAATCCACTCCGGCGCGCTGAAGTTAGCGCGCCGTTATTATTTAGGTCATAAGTAATTAAAGAAAGTGATGATGCGGTCTTATTCCCTTTATTTCTCTGTTTATTTTATTTTTCTGCGATGACTGCAGGATGTCATTTACTTTTTTAAGTTAAAAAAGTGTTTTCTGTAAATTGATTAACTGTGCGGAAAATGTAAATGATATTTTAAAATATAATAGAAGTGCGTTAACATGTTTGCACTTATTTCATTATGCTATGCGATAATTCTATTATGCCTGCAATTAAAAAAACGATTTTAACGATGACCGCTCTGGCGATGTTCGTCAGTTCCGCCTCTCACGCCAATACCGACGCCGCGCAAAAAACTGATTTTCTGCTAATTGGCGGCGGTATTATGAGCGCCTCTCTGGGAACCTGGCTGCAGGAATTACAGCCGGACTGGAAGCAGGTGATGGTAGAGAAGCTGGACGGCGTCGCGTTAGAATCGTCTAACGGCTGGAACAACGCCGGTACCGGCCACTCGGCGAATATGGAGCTGAACTACACGCCGGAGCGCCCGGATGGTTCGATCGATGTCAGCAAAGCGCTGGATATCAACGAACAGTTTATGATCTCCCGCCAGTTCTGGACCGCACAGGTCAAACGCGGCATTCTGCATGACCCACATACTTTTATTAATTCCACCCCGCATATGAGTTTCGTCTGGGGCGATAATGTGGATTATCTGCAAAAACGTTATACCGCGTTGCAGCAAACCACCTTATTCCAGGGAATGAAATTCTCCACCGACCACGCGCAAATTAAACAGTGGGCGCCGCTGGTAATGGAAGGGCGCGATCCGCAGCAAAAAGTGGCGGCCACCTGGACGCCGGTCGGTACCGATGTGAACTACGGTGAAATTACCCGCCAGCTGATCGGTAGCCTGAAGAAAAATAGTAATTTCACGCTGCAAACGTCTGCTGAAGTCACCGAGTTTAAACGTAACGCCGATAATTCCTGGCATGTCACGATTAAAAACGTCAATAGCGGTGAAGAGCAGGCAATTGATGCGAAATATGTGTTTATCGGTGCCGGTGGCGGCGCGCTGAAATTACTGCAAAAAACCGGTATTGCCGAAGCGGATAACTATGCAGGCTTCCCGGTAGGGGGGTCATTCCTGATGACCGAAAACCCGGCGGTAACCAAGCAGCACCTCGAGAAAGTGTACGGACAGGCTTCCGTTGGCGCACCGCCGATGTCGGTTCCGCATCTCGATGCTCGTTACATTGATGGCAAACGCGTCGTGCTGTTTGGGCCATTTGCCACCTTCTCGACCAAATTCCTCAAAAACGGTTCGTTTATGGACCTGCTGAGCACCACCACTACCGAGAACGTGCTGCCGATGACCCACGTAGGCCTCGACAACTTCGACCTCGTGAAATATCTGGTGAGCCAGGTGATGCTCAACGACGATGACCGTTTCGCCGCGCTGAAAGAGTACTACCCGGATGCCCGCAAAGAAGACTGGAAGCTGATCCAGGCCGGTCAACGTGTGCAGATCATCAAGAAAGACGCCGATAAGGGCGGGGTGCTGAAGCTGGGTACCGAAGTGGTGGTCGATCAGCAGAAAACCATCTCCGCGCTGCTGGGTGCATCGCCGGGTGCCTCCACCGCAGCACCGATCACCCTCAACGTGATTAAGCAGATGTTCCCGGAGCAGTTTGCCTCCCCGCAGTGGCAGAGCCGTATTCATGCCATCGTGCCGAGCTACGGTCAGAAGCTGAATGATAATGCCGCGCTGACCCAGCAGGTGTGGGATGACACCGCCGCAACGCTGCAACTGGAGAAACCGCCGGTTATCGACATGAGCAAGCACGCCCCGGTCGCGACCAGCGCCCAGCCTGCTGCACCGGCTCGCGCCGAGTCTGCTCAGCACGATATGGCGCTGTAATCTGACACCAGATCATCACTAATGCCCCCAGGCCAGCCGGTTAACCCCGACTGGCCTTTTTTATATCCTGCGGGTCTGCGTTATTCATGAATGGTGTTCATAAGCTTGATACGTTAGCGGGGGATTATCGGCCGGCACTTTACCGATAACATAGCAGTCTCTTGATCGCACGCTCCCCTCGACGGATATCACACATGACTTTGCCGCACAAACAGGCCGCCAGCGGCCCGCTGTTTATTTTAATTTTAAGCGGGCTGATGGCGTTTACCTCCCTGTCCACTGACATCTATCTGCCGGCTATGCCGCTGATGGCGGCGGAACTGCAGGGCGATGCTGAACTGACCATCACCGGATTCCTGATTGGTTTTGCCCTTGCTCAACTGGTGTGGGGGCCGATCAGCGACCGCCTTGGCCGTCGCACGCCGCTGCTGATTGGCATGGTGCTGTTTATTATTGGTTCCGCCGGATGCGCGCTCTCTACCAGCATCGACCAGATTATCTTCTGGCGGGTATTTCAGGCCCTTGGCGCCTGTACCGGACCGATGCTCGCGCGGGCGATGGTGCGCGATCTCTTTGCCCGAACCCGCGCCGCGCAGATGCTCTCGACTCTGACCATCGTGATGGCGATTGCACCGATTATCGGGCCGCTGATGGGCGGACAGATGATTAAAATCACCAGTTGGCACGCCATCTTCTGGCTGCTGGTGGTGATTGGCCTGCTGATGTTGCTGGCACTGCGTTGGTTGCCGGAAACGCTGCCGCCGGAGCGTCGTCAGCAGGGATCGCCATTGAAAGCCTTTCATCACTACGGGCTGCTGCTGAAAAACCGTATCTTTATGCGCTATACCCTTAGCCTGACCAGCTATTACGTCGCCGCTTACGCCTTTATTACCGGTTCGCCCGATGTCTATATCCGCTATTTCGGCGTGGCCCCTCAGCACTATGGTTGGCTGTTCGCGGTGAATATTCTTGGCGTGATGGCGTTGAGCCTGGTGAACCGTCGGCTGGTCCAGCGTCATCCGCTGGGTCAACTGCTCAAAGCGGCGCTGATCGTTGCCACCCTGGCGACGGTGGTGCTGGCGCTGAGCGTCAGGCTGGATCTGGCAGGGATTGCCGGGATTGTGGCCTGCGTACTGATCTTTTTCTCAATGAACGGAGTGATCGCTGCGACCTCTACCGCCGCGGCGCTGGACGAGGCCGGCGCGTTTGCCGGTTCCGCATCGGCCTTTATCGGCTCGTTGCAGTACGGCAGCGGGATTATCTCTTCGCTGCTGCTGGCGTGGTTACGCGATGGCACGCCGTGGACTATGGCGTGGATCATGGCGGCGTTCACGCTGCTTAGCCTGCTGTTGGCCTGGACGCGGCCCGCGCCGCGGGTTGAGGAAGCTGAATGACAGAACAGGGCAAAGCGCGGCGCGTTTTTGGCAAAACAGAGCCGGATCTGCAAACCGTGGTCTCCCTCACCGCCGTTTGCGCTTATACTGGCTTGAATTTATAAGAGAAAACGAAGCCAACGGCGAAGAAGCGGGGCGCCAGCCATGAAAGACGATATCAACCAGGAGATTACCTTCCGCAAGCTGGCGGTATTTATGATGTTTATGGCGAAGGGCAATATCGCCAGAACTGCCGAAGCCATGCAGCTGAGCGGGGTGAGCGTCCACCGGGCGCTGCATACTCTTGAAGAGGGCGTGGGGTGCCCGCTGTTCGTGCATAAGGGGCGCAATTTACTGCCGTTGCCGGCCGCCTGGACGCTGCTGGAGTACTGTCAGGATGTGACAACGCTGATGACCCGTGGACTGGAAGCGACGCGCAAAGTGGCCGGCGTGGGCCAGGGACGGTTGCGGATCGGCACGCTCTATTCTCTGACGCTGGAAACCGTGCCGCGTATTATCATGGGGATGAAGCTTCGTCGTCCGGAGCTGGAGCTGGATCTGACCATGGGCTCTAACCAGATGCTGCTGGATATGCTGGAAGATGATGCCCTCGACGCTATTCTGATTGCCACCAATGAGGGCGAGTTCAGCCAGTCGTCCTTTGATGTGGTACCGCTGTTTGAGGATGATATTTTCCTTGCGGCGCCGGCTACGGAACGCCTCGACACCTCAACGCCCGCCGACCTGCGCGATTATGCTGACCGCAAATTTGTCTCGCTGGCGGAGGGGTTTGCCACCTATGCCGGTTTTCAGGAGGCTTTCCAGGTGGCGGCCTTTGAGCCCGACATTGTCACCCGGGTCAACGATATCTTCTCGATGATTAGCCTTGTTCAGGCCGGAGTGGGGTTTGCGCTACTGCCGGGGCGAATGAAGAAAGTCTATGAAAATGATGTGCAGCTGTTAAAGCTGGCGGAGCCGTACCAGATGCGCCAGCTGATCTCGATTGTCTATTCGCACCACCGGGAGCGTGACGCGGACCTGCTGGCGCTGGCGGCAGAAGGGCGCATGTATGCCCGCAGCCTTACGCGTTAAGCCGACGCGCGAGGTGCTGTGCCACTGCAACGCTGTTGCGTTCCATGCAGATGGCCTCACCCTGCCAGCCCGCGAGATGCGTCAGTCCGGTCAGCACGCTGCCTGGCGGCATCTCAATTGCCAGCCGTGCATCGCGCTGATTGGCGGAAACCATGGCGTCCTGCCACTGCACGGTGCGCGCCATATTAAAGGCTAAGTCGTCGGCGATTTTTTGCGGCTCCCACAGGACCCGGCCCGTCGTACCGCTCAGATAAGCGCGTAAATGACGTGACAGTGTCACTGATTTGAAGGCGTTAGCCAGTTCAGCGGCGGGTTTATCCAGCAGCGCGCAGTGCGATGGCACGCTCACCGCCAGCCGGGTGGCCTTGCTGGCTCCGACCTTCAGCGCTTGACGCGCCACCGCTGCCATATCCTCATCGCGCCCGGCGATGACAATCTGCGTTTCGGCATTGAGGTTGGCAAGAAAGGTGCCGCTGCCCAGCATCAGCTTTTCAACCTGACTCAGCGTCAGGCCGACAATGGCCGTCAGGCCGTAGCCCTGAGGATAGGCCTGCTCCATTAAATCACCGCGCAGCGCCACCAGCCGCAAGGCATCACGGAAATCGAGCGCCCCGGCAATCACCGCCGCCGGATAGGCGCCAATCGACAGGCCGCTGACGATATCCGGTTTGACGTCGTGACGAATAAGCTCGTTGGCCCATGCGACGCCCGCAATCAGCAGACACAGCTGCACCGCGCGGGTGTGCTGTAACGCTTCTGGGGTATCGAGCTTATCGGTTTCAGCGCCGAGCACGGCGCGGACCTCGGCGAGAAGTGCAGCGCCGTCGGGCAAATTATGCAGCATCCCCGGACGTTGCGTACCCTGGCCGGGAAAGGTAAAGAGGATTTTCATGATGGCTCCCTGTGCCACGGTGTTGCGGTGAGCGCAGGACCGGTGGCGGTTTTCAGCAGAACGCGTCCTTCGCGCAGCCATTCGTTCAGGGCAAACGCGCCGAAGGGCGTTTCAATCTGGGTATCGGCCCGGCACGGTAGCTTCTCAACCTGCGCCTGCCACTGGCGTAGCTCATCGTCGGTCAGCGGCTGTGGAGCGCGAATCACTAAATCGAGATCGCTGTCGGCGTGCAGAACCGGAATTTCGGTAGCGAGCGCATAGCCGGTGCTGCCGGTGATGCCCCACAGCCACGGCCACGCAAAGGTGGTCAGCAAAATAGCCGCCTGAACCGGCGGCTGGGAAACAAACGGTGAGTGCAGCAGGCGCTGGCGTTCTGCCAGATCTTCCGGCGTCACCACACGGGAAACTGCCGCAGCCTTCACCCATCCGGCGGCGCGCTGTTCGCGCTTCATGCCGCGCACGCCCACCGGAATCTCATGGTTGTCATTCGCATCGCGCCGCACCACCACCGGTAATCCCGGGTGCCATTGGCTGGTGACCCACGGTTCCTGAATATCCAGTAAGGCGTCGGCGTTGTTCAGCCACAGTAAATCGTGCGGGCGCGGAGCGAATGTCATATCAAATACCTGAAGTCAGTGTAATAAACAGCGGTAACGACAGGATACACAGAACCGAACTCAACAGCAGCACCGCTTCTGCATCTGGCGACTGCACGCCAAAGCGGTTGCCAAATACCACGCCGAAGAAACCGGCAGACAGGGCAATCATCAGGATCGCGGTGATGGCCACCGAACCGTGCAGACCGAAGGCCAGTACAATAGCCCAGGCAATAAACGGCTGGATCAGCAGCTTGGCGATAGTGGCAATGCCGACCATCGCGTTCAGTTTCAGCTTACGAGCAGAGAGGATAACCCCGGTCAGGAACAGCGCGGCGGCGGTGGCAGACAGCCCCAGCGGCTTGATGGACGCCAGCAGCAGGTCCGGCATTTTGATGCCAATCGCCGACAGGATCACCCCCAGCAGCGGGCCCATGACGATAGGTTTTTTCAGCGAGCGCCACATCAGCACTGGCAGCATCGCCAGGGTGGAACCGCTGTTTTCACCGGCGGCGCGCGCTTTTTCACGCTCAAGGATCAGCAGGCAGAACGGCGTCATCAGGACGGAACCACAGGCGATAGACACGGCCACGGAGAGTGAGGTGGCAGAGCCTTCACCCAGCACGCTACCGAGTATCGGCAAGCCCAACGCAGCATAGTTCGGCAGCGCGACGGTCAGGGTCAGCACGGCGGCATCCTGCGGGGATTTTTTAAACACGCCGGTGGCGAGGAAGTAGATCGCTGCATAGGTTACCCACATGGCACCGGTCAGCACCACGATCAGCGGAGACTGCGCAACGATACCTGCCCACGGAGTCTGCACGGTGGCGCTGAACAGCGCGGCGGGCAGGGCAAAGTCCATCACGAAGATATTGAGCAACGAGACGTTTTTATTGTCGACCATTCCAGCTTTGCCGGCCCAGAAGCCCAGCAGCATGATGATAAAAATGGGCGCAAGGGCATGAACAATTACGTAAGTCATAGATCACCTGTAGAAGATAATAAAATTAGCACTGACGCGATGGTTATAGTTTTCTAAAAGCGGTGTTCCGTGGGCGCTATGCTGCGCCCGACGGTTGCCGCTTTCGGCAGGTCTTTTTTTACGTACTTCTGATGCTGCTCGTTACCAGCTGGCGCGCATCCGTTCGCGCACCAGGGCAGAGCTACGGCGATTTTCCGCGCCGAGACGGTTTTTCAATGTTGGATCTTTACGTGCATCTGCAATGGCCTTCTGCACGGTGATTTCCACCAGCGCGAGGTCAGCATCGGAAGGCGCATCCGGATTGCTGAGATTAAGCAGGTCGGAGAGCAGGCCGAGGGTGGCGAAGTTGCTGACGTCATAGGCCATCGGCGGAATGGTGGCCGCCAGTTTTTCCAGCGCCTCAACGGTACGCAGAGTGATGCGCGCGGCGGACGCTTTGCCCATCGCATGCACCAGCACGCCTTTGTCGTTAATGGCAATCAGGCGGTTGGCCTGGTAGCCGTGTGCCAGAAACGCCCCGGACATCGCCTTGCCGACAATCAGGCCGATCACCGGATGGCCGGCCAGACGGGCTTTTGCGTAAGCACCCGCGGCACCGGCCAGCGCCTGGTGAATGCCAAATGCTTCTTCACGACGGCCATAGGCCTGGCTCGGGACGTCGATCACCGCCACAATCGGGCGCTTCACGTCGTTTTTGGCGTCTGCATCGATGGTTTCATTGACCACTTTCGCCAGCGTCCAGCCTTCCAGCAGGCCCACTTCGCCTTTGGCGGCGCGCGGGTAGTGGTTGTGAGCATCTGGTACCACGGTGATAAAGCGCACGCTTTCCCCATTCAGTTCACCATCAGCGACCTGTACAGAAGGGCACAGGCCGCTCAGGCGCGGCGCATTCGGCGCCAGTTTTTCCAGCCATACGGCCCCACGGCTATTGGACTGAGTCATCATTTCACCTCCCGGGCAAAAAGCTGTTTGATCTGCGCGGTATCCGCCTGCAGACGGGTATCGAAGTTGGTCAGACGGGTCAGGTAATCGGCATATTTATCGCTGCGGTGCTGCGCCGGAACGCCTTTGGCAATGGCCTCATTCATCGCCGATTTCACCGCGTTGATGCCGTCACCGACCAGCGCATCGACCAGCCCACTGTCGTAGCGGATTTCGCCGCCGGTCATGCTCCAGATAAACGGCCGGTCGCGGGAGTCGTACTCTTCGATCCCCGCTTCCTGCTCGATAACCTGCGGGCCGTTGAGGCCCAGACGCGCTTCGCGGGTGACAATCAGGTAGCTGCACAGAGCGGCGGCGATGGACATCCCGCCGAAACAGCCGACGGTGCCGGCGATAATACCGACCACCGGGGTGTAGCGACGCAGGTCAACGATCGCTGCATGAATGTCCGCGATAGCCGCGAGGCCGAGGTTGGCTTCCTGTAACCGCACGCCACCGGTTTCGAGACACAGCACCGCCTGGGTCGGGATGCCGTTGCGGTTGTCTTCTGCCGCCAGTTCAAGCGCCGCCGCCATTTTGGCACCGGACACTTCGCCCATGCTGCCGCCCTGGAAGGTGCCTTCGATGGCGATCACCACCGCCGACTGGCCGTTGATGGTGCCGCGGGCAACCACCATGCCGTCATCTGACTGCGGCACCACGCCTTGTTGCGCGAGCCACGGGGACATAATGCCTTCGAACGGGTCGAGCAGTTCACGGTAGCTGCCATCGTCCAGCAGCGCGTGGGCGCGTTCACGGGCCCGTAATTCAATAAAGCTGCGGTCGTTACGCATGGGCAACCTCCTCAAAAACCTGTTCGATACGAATGCGCGCCACGCCGGGCGTCGCGCCGAAATCGTGAATAATCAGCGTGCCGGCAGGCAGGCCGTTGATCAGGTTCAGACGGTCAAACAGCGCGTTCCAGCGACCGCTGCTGTTGTCCACGGAGGTGGTGATATCAATGCTGAGCGTATCCCCGGCTGCTGCGGTGAACAGCACTTCCATATCACCGGAGCCGACGACGCCTGCCAGGGCTTTACCGTTGTAGGTATGGCTGGCAGGGAATGACAATGTAATGTGTTCCATAACATCCTCTTTAAATTGAGCAAGACGCGGGCTGGCATACCCTGTCGAGAAACAGCGTGGCGGCGAGCAGATCGGCGGCGCCGCCTGGCGATGCGTTCAGTGAGAGCATCTGCACGTCGAGACGGGCGAGCGCGTTGCGCCCCCGGGCTGTGGCGCTGCCGCCCGCGTTCAGCACCGCACGGGCTCCGTTCTGCATCGCTTTGAGGCCGGGCATCCCGGCACGGGAAAGCACGCAGGTATCGCTGAGCGAGGTCATGATCGCCATCAGCGCATCGAGTCGGGCTTCGCTCTCGTTCGCCCCCATTGCACGGCTGCGTAACAGTTGCGGCAACGCGAGCTGCATCACGTGCGGAAACGCCTGCTGCGCCTCTTCACGTGCACCTGGCACCCGGTACTGATGCGTGGCTTTCAGCCCTTTACTGAAGGTCTTTGGTGCGGCACCGTCCGGCAGTCGGGCGAGCAGGGCTGCGGATTGTGCAATCTGCTGTGCGCCTGCGTTACCGCCATGCATCGCCACGGCGCTGACCAACAGGCCAAGTGCCCAGATAGCACCGCGATGGGTATTCACGCCATCTGTGGCGGTCATCATCTGCCGTTCGCCTTCGCGCCCTAAACGGCCGACGGTTTCGCGCAGGGCGATATCGGCGGGTCGCTGCCAGCTCTGCTGAGCCAGGTGCAGAAACGTTGGGGTCAGGCTGCGCGCCGAGCGCTCCATCAGATCAAGCGAAAGGTCGTGATGGGCACCGTTTCCCCGGCTGTCCACCAGACCCGGCTTCGGGCTTAATCGCGCTTCGTCGATCAGGCAGTCGCGGGCGATGAACGCCAGCTTTTCGGCCTGTACCTCGGCATAAGTCTGTGACAGGAGTTTCATTACCAGCTCCGGAATTTCGCAGGTGGGTTGTACAGACCGTCGGACCATTCGACCAGATCGGCCACGCTACCGGCGGCGAGCAGGGAGCGGGTGGCGTCGCTGCGGCGGATACCGATATCTTCCGGATAGACCACTTTGCCGCTCTTACGCAGGTCGGCAACGCGCTTCGCGTCCACGCCAAGGCCGATATCGGTGATCCCGGCGACCGCGGCAACCATTGCCCGGCGTTCTTCGAGGCTTTCTGCCCGGTAGAGGTAGGCAATACCTTCTTCGGTTAACACGTGCGTCACGTCATCGCCATAAATCATCACCGGCGCTAACGGCATGCCGGAGGCTTTGGCGACGTCAACCGCATCGAGTTTTTCTACGAAGGTCGGTTTCGCGCCGGCCTGGAAGGTTTCAACCATCTGCACCACCAGCTTTTTGCCGCGCTGCATCGGGTCCGGTTCGGTGATCATGTTCAGCCAGGCCGGAGTGGCATGACGGCGACCGTGCGGGTCGTGGCCCATGTTCGGCGCGCCGCCGAAGCCGGACAGACGCCCACGCGTGACGGTGGAGGAATTCGCGAGGCCATCCACCTGCAGGGTCGAGCCGATGAACATATCGACCGCGTACTGGCCTGCCAGCTGGCAGAAAGCGCGGTTGGAGCGCATCGAGCCGTCGGCGCCGGTAAAGAACACATCGGGGCGGGCGCGGATATACTCTTCCATCCCCAGCTCGCCGCCGAAGCAGTGCACGCTCTCCACCCAGCCGCTTTCAATCGCCGGGATCAGCGTTGGGTGCGGGTTGAGGGTCCAGTGCTTACAAATTTTGCCTTTCAGGCCGAGTTGTTCGCCGTAGGTCGGCAGCAGCAGTTCGATGGCGGCGGTGTTAAAGCCGATGCCGTGGTTCAGGGACTGCACCTGGTGCTCGGCGTAGATGCCTTTAATCGCCATCATCGCCATCAGGATATGTTCTTGCTTAATCAGGCGCGGGTCGCGGGTAAACAGCGGTTCGATAAAGAACGGCTTGTCGGCCACCACCACGTAATCAATCCACGAGCCGGGAATATCGACGCGCGGCAGATCGCACTCGTCATCCACCAGTTCATTAACCTGCGCAATGACAATGCCATCGTGGAAGGCGGCGGCTTCTACCAGCGCCGGGGTATCTTCAGTGCTGGGCCCGGTGTAGAGATTACCTTTGCGGTCGGCTTTGTAACCGGCAATCAGCGCGACGTTCGGCGACAGGTCGACGTACAGGCGGGAGTAAAGTTCGATGTAGGTATGAATCGCGCCAATTTCCAGCAGACCATCTTCCAGCAGCTGCGAAATACGCAGGCTCTGTGTACCGGAGAACGAGAAATCCAGTTTGCGGGCGATGCCTTTTTCAAACAGATCCAGGTGCTCGCTGCGCCCGACGCTGGGCATAATCATGTGCAGGTCGTGGATCTTTTGCGGGCTCACTTCCGCCAGCATACGGGAGAGGAAATCGGCCTGTTTCTGGTTATTCCCCTCCAGCACCACGCGGTCGCCGGGGGCGAGAAGATGTTCCAGCGCATTGACCAACTGGTCAGTGGGGATAACCTTACCGGAGACATTCGCGGCGGCCAGTCGGCGCTGCTTTTCCGTCCGGCGACGGTTCCAGACCCGTCCCGTCGTTTGTTCGCCATTCATTATTAACCTCCTGATTCGACAAATCGTTTTGATTGTCATTGTGTGGAAGTTAGTGTGCGACGAGCGGGGCAGTGCATCAATTAAGCCCGGGAACAGATCGTTAGCCTGAGAGTAATAATTCCCTGAGTAATTATGTGACGGCGATCGAAGCAGGAAGTCTGGGGGTGGACTACGGGAAAAGCAAAATAAACGACACGTTTACCGCATTCTTCATGCAGTAGTCTCTATGCTGACAGCGGGTATTCGCATTAACCAAGGATAGATATGAACAACTAACCGCTGGCGGCATTGCACCGCCAGCATGCACCTATATGCCCAAAATAACTCAGGCTGTTGACGGGGATCCCTACTTACTTAAATCGCTCAGTAGTACCGCAATACTTTGTCCGCTGGCGCTCTGCTCGAGCGCAATTTTCACTATGATGGTCAGCGGTACGGAGAGCAGCATGCCGACCGGTCCCAGCAGCCAGCCCCAGAAAATCAACGACAGAAACACCACCAGGGTGGAAAGCCCCAGCCCACGCCCCATGATCCGCGGCTCGAGGATATTGCCGAAGACGATGTTGATCACCAGATATCCGGTGAGCACCACCAGCGCGTCATACAGGCCACCAAACACCATGACCTGCAAAATGGGCGGGATTGCCGCCAGAATCGAACCGATATTGGGAATATAGTTCAGCGCAAATGCCAGCAGGCCCCACATAAAGGCGAATCGCACATCCAGCAGCGCCAACATCGCCCAGACCACCAGCCCGGTGACCAGACTGATGGCGGTTTTTAATACCAGGTAGCGCGAGACGCTGTCGAGGGCGCGCTGAATGGCCCCCATACCTTCTACCGGTCTCGACATCAGCTGCTGCAGTTTGGCAGGAAGCTGCGGGACTTCCAGCAGCATAAACACCACCGTCAACAGCAGCAGGAAGATCGATGACATGGCGTTGGACAGCTGGGTCAGCAGGCTGGTCACCATCGTCATGACCGCATTGGGGTCAATATATTTATTCAGCTCCACCACCGATACGCTAAAGCCAAAGCGCTGAAGCCAGGGGGTGACGGTATGCACCGGCTCGGAGAGCGAGCTGCGGTATTGTGGCAGGGTTCGCGCCAGCTCATTAAGTGACGTCGCGAGCGATGCCAGCAGGATCACCGCCAGCATCACGATGGTGCCGATCAGCAGCACGATGGCCAACACCCGGGGCACCCGACAGCGCATCATCAGGTGGACCACCGGGTTGATCACCACCGCCAGAAACAGCGCCAGCACGAAGGGGACAATGATATCTGCCGCGAAGCGGATACCGGTGAGAATGATGACCAGCATGCCCAGCATGATGACTATCTTTAATCCATTAAGAGTGATGATGGGTTTGGCCATAGGTGTCCCTGAGAATAAAACCGGTTTTTCTCACAGTGTAGCGTCGGATGCCGGACAAAAGGCAGCAAAAAAACCACAAAAAAAGCCGCTGGCAGCAAGAGTATAAGCCCCGAATAAGCGTCTTACCGTGAAGAAAACAACCCGGTCATTAAAATAAAAATGTGCACGCGCCATCATAATGACGATTGACATCAGAAAAAGCTAATCTAAATCAAATACCAGGCGTAAAGAAGTGCAAAGGCTTTGAGAGTAAAAGGGCGTTATGGTACAAATTAAGGGTGATTAACTCTCGAGGACAATATTCATCCGCAATGATGAGAAGCAATACCGCGGATAATTGTAATTTTATGGACAATCAGTTCACCCTGTTTATTTCAGCATCTGTTTGCGATTCCCTTCCTGACAGCCGCTTTGACGGCGAGCAACACTGGCGCTCTGCGCTTTAGTCCTTCTCCTCTGCCTGAGCTGGCGCACTGCGCACGGCTAAATCTACGCCAGATTTTTTCGGTCTGCCAAAGTGGCAAGCCGTCATGGATTATATTCTCATGCAGGAGAACGGATGATGTTTTATTGGATTTTATTAGCTCTCGCTATTGTTGCTGAAATTATCGGCACACTCTCTATGAAATGGGCCAGCGTCAGCGGTGGTCACCTTGGTTTTATTTTGATGCTGGTGATGATCGCTGTTTCCTATATTTTCCTGGCCTTTGCGGTTAAAAAAATCGCCCTCGGGGTGGCCTATGCGTTATGGGAAGGTATCGGCATTTTATTGATTACCTTATTCAGCGTGACGCTGTTTGATGAGTCCCTGTCGCTGGTCAAAATTGCCGGTCTGACGACGCTGGTCGTCGGGATTGTACTGATTAAGTCCGGCACCCAAAAGGTCGAGAAACAGCCGGAGGAGTTGACGCATGCAACAGTTTGAATGGGTGCATGGCGCCTGGCTGGCGCTGGCCATCGTGCTGGAAATTGTCGCTAACGTCTTTTTGAAGTTTTCCGACGGTTTTCGCCAAAAAATGTACGGAATTCTCTCTTTGCTGGCGGTGCTTGGTGCCTTCAGCGCGCTCTCCCAGGCGGTGAAGGGGATTGACCTGTCAGTGGCCTATGCCTTGTGGGGCGGATTCGGGATTGCCGCCACCCTCGCGGCAGGCTGGATCCTGTTTGGTCAGCGCCTGAATTATAAAGGCTGGCTCGGCGTGATCCTGCTGGTGAGTGGGATGGTCTTAATTAAACTGGCGTAATGTGATGCCGCCTGCATATGCGGGCGGCAAAATTTGTTCTCTGTAGTATTCTTTAAAAAAAGAGTGCGGGCGGCGGGTTTATCTTTGGCCGTAAGAGAGGACTGATAATGGTAAATTTGCCTGGCTGGCGCAATCTCCCCTCTGCTAAAACCCTGTCGGTAATGATCTTCCTTGCCGGGATCGGCCTGATTGTTTCGATTATTTCACTGCTCTATTTTTCCCAACATCTGATCGGCATTAAAACTAACGAAATTGACAAGCATCGCTCGATCCTCTCCGTGGATGGCGCGGTGCAAACCTCGGTAAGTCGCGTACTGTCGTTAGTCCAGGACAATTCAATCTGGGATGACGCCGTGAGACAAACCTACGCCCCGGTGCTGAATACCAACTGGCTTTATGATTCCTGGGGCTCCGGATTCAAAATTGACGATCTCTACGACGGAATGTTCGTCCTCGATCAGCATTATCAGGTGTTGTGGGGATCGTTTCGCAGCAAGGCGCTTAATGACACCGATATTCGCTTCTTTGGCAGCGGTCTGCGGGCATTAATTACCCGGCATGCTGAAGCATTGCGCAGCGGCAAGAGCGCCTATGCCGGCATTACCCGTACTCAGGCGGGGATTGCCTTTATCGGAATCGGACTGATACGCCCGTCAATGGGGCGTTTGCAGGTGCACGATGATACACGCCGTTATCTGGTCGTCACCCGGCATATCAATGCGGATATCCTGGAAAAACTCGGGAATACCTTTCAGATCCGCGGGTTGCATGCGACAGAACGCGGCGGTGAGTATAGCGTTCCGTTACGCACCAGCGCCGGTGAGACTGTCGGATATCTCAGCTGGCAGCCGCGACTGCCGGGTGCGGAAGCGGCGCATGCAGCATCGACCGGTATTCGCCTTATCGCCTTTCTGGCTGCCAGCCTGATCCTGCTGTTTATTCTGTTGAGCTGCCTCGGGCTGTATAAGCTGTCGTGCGGTGAGAAACTGGCGCGGCAGATAGCCATGACCGACTGGCTCAGTAAATTACCCAACCGCCGGGCGCTGTTCGGGCGACTCAACCAGATATGCGAAAAGACCCAGCACGACGTGCAGTGTGTCGTATTTATCGACCTTGATGGTTTTAAAGATGTGAATGACAACTATGGCCATGAGGTGGGAGATGCGCTGATTGCGCATATTGCCCGCGAGCTTCAGGATCGCGTCCCGCCCGACGGCCTGCTTGCGCGGATGGGTGGAGATGAATTCGCCATGTCCGTCGGCGGAGAGCAGTCGATAGCACAGGCGTCGGCTTTTGCGTGGGCAGTGCTGGAAATGCTGAAGTCGCCGGTGGCGATTGGCGAGCGCAAAATTTATATCAGCGCCAGTATCGGCATCGCCAGCGGTACGCCGGCCACGTGCTCCAGCACCGAACTGTTTCGCCGCGCCGATATTGCCATGTATCACTCGAAAAAATCAGGCAAAGGGCGCACCACCTGGTACGATGAGAGCCTCAACGATACCCGACAGTATCAGCTCAATATTGAAAACGGCATCCGCCAGGGGCTGGAAAATGAGGAGTTCGATGTCTGGTATCAGCCGATCGTCAACGCCGATACGCTGGTGGTGGTGGGTGTGGAAGCGCTGCTCCGCTGGCCCCGTCGCCCAGAAGGCCCGCTACCGCCGGATGCCTTTATCGGCATTGCGGAAAGCAGCGGGCTGATTTATGCCCTCGGCCAGTTTGCCCTCTATCGTGCCTGCAGCGATCTGCGTGCGCTGGACGATTTAATGCTGTCGGTGAATATCTCTCCGGCGCAGTTTCGCGACCCGGAATTTGAATCACGGGTGGTCCAGGTTCTGGCCCGCTGTCACTTTCCAGCCCGTCGGTTGCAAATTGAAGTGACCGAAAGCTATGTGATGGAGAATCCGGCCCGTGCGCTGGCGGCGATAGAGAATCTCAAGGCGCTGGGGACGTCGGTGGCGCTGGATGATTTTGGCATCGGTTACTCCAGCATTGGCTACCTGCGGAGCTTTCATTTCGATACGCTCAAAATTGATAAATCGCTGGCCGGCGTGGTCGATGTCGATGCTCAGGCCGCAGAGCTGGTGCGCGGGACCGTGCGGATCGCCGGGGCGCTCGGGATGACGGTGGTTGCCGAAGGGGTCGAGAACCAGCAGCAGCTGGCGCTGCTGCGTCGGGCCGGATGCCATCGCTTACAGGGGTTTTACTTTAGTGAACCGATGCCCATTGCCTCATTACGGCAGCTGCGCCAGCAGCAGGGCTAGCGGTTATTCTCCGGCCAGCGTTTCCAGCTTGTCACGAAAACCAGTCACCGAGATGGCGCGGTTATCCGCCCGCCAGCGATCTTTCGGCCCCGGAGCCGAGCTCTGGACGGCAATCACCTGCCAGCCGCTATCGGTTTTCAGCAACAATGGTGAACCGCTGTCACCAGGCAGCGTGTCGCACTGGTGCGACAGGACCGTGGTCTGCGCCCAGCCGGTGACGATGCAATCCTGATGGGTGTAGAGATTATCCAGATGGTCTTCCGGATAGCCCGACTGCGTGACTTTGCGTTCGGCGACTTTCAGCGCGGCGGTGAGATCGGCCTTATCGCCGCTAAATAACGGGATCGGGGTGATGCCTGAAGGCGCATAGCGCAGGACGATCAGGCCAAAATCCCACGGGGCAGCAGCCGAGGGGACAATCCAGCCGTCGCCATCTGCTTTCAGCCGTTTGCCCAGCGATGGGTCAACGCGCCCCTCAATGCCGTGAATTTCATACACCCAGCCACCTTTGCGTGAGATAAAGCGCAGGGCTACCGCCTTATCCGGTTTGCCTTTTGGCGGAGTCAGCAGGCAGTGGCCCGCCGTCAGCGCCAGATGGGGTGAAATCAGGGTGGCGGTACACAGATTGCCGCTGGCCGTTTCTAACTGACCGATGGCATCCCAGGGCTCTTCAGCAGGATTGTTGACCGGTTTTCGATCGTCATGACCAAAAAAAAGCGTCTTGATATCTTTTGCGCTCATGCTGTCATCATCAGCGTGAGCAAACGGGGACAACAAACAAAAAGAACACAACAACAACAGTACGTCTTTGCGCATATTACTCTCTGGGGAGAAATTATGTATATACATCTCATCCTTTATCCCTTAGAGACTGGGGAGGATGAATTTGTGTATATTGACAGTAGCAGGAGATTTAAGTTTATGAAAGTTAACAGTAATTTTAATTAAGCGAAACGCGATTAAAATCCCGCCAAAACGCCGCATTTCCGTACAATAATGACGATAACTCAAATGGTTAGCGCTTTTGTACCACGTGGTTATTTCCGCAGAAAGCGTGGCAGGAAGCAACATAAATCAGGTTACGGTACGTACCAAATGCGCAGGGTATGCTTCAGGTGCGAGATGGGGTTTTATTTGTAAAGTTGTTGGGCGGGTGATGACGCTAAATCGACATAAACATGAATGCATTCATCGGATAACGCACATTCTTACAACCTTAGCAGTTACTTTCAAAGCGAAACATTTTCTCACGGCAATTATTGTTATTCCTGTTTCCCGTTGAACAAACAGAGATGTTGTCCCGGTGATGATAGCTCCAGTTTCTTATCTCCGGTTTCGGGAGGATCTATGTCGAAAAAAGGTATTCGTGCGTTAGTGTATGTTTCTCTCGCCTCGATTTTTATCTGGGGTGCAGCAGGCTATCTGGTGGTGCAGGCGGTGCAGGTGATGTAAGCCGGCGTTTCTGATGTTAATTCGCCTCCTTTCCCCGGCGCTCGATGCCGGTGGGAAAGGGGGCGGGAAGATGTTCACGCAAAAACAGGTACAAGTGTTCCACCGCTTGCTCGTTACGCGTAGCCTTCGGCCAGACCAGATAATAGCCGTCGCCCGTGGCGACTGCCTGAGCAAACGGCGCGACCAGCAGACCGCTGTCGATGGCCTCGAGGCTCAATAAAAGATCCCCCACCGATACCCCATGTCCACTCATCGCTGCCATATTTCCTTGATCCAGACTGTCGAAGACGATTCCCCGACTAAGGTCTGTCGGCGTCTGCGGATCGATCTCCTGCAACCAGCGCCGCCAGTCACGGCGGTCGGGTGTGGGATGGATCAGCGGGCAGGCGGTTAAATCCTCGCGCGCGGCCTCCACCATGGCCGGCGCGCATAGCGGGATCAGCCATTCGGCAAACAGCAGCGCGTGTCGGGTGTCTTCGCCAAAGTGGCCATCGCCGAGCAGGATCGCGCAATCATAAGGTTCACGGGCAAAATCGACGCTGTCCCGGTCCATCCACACGCTGCTCATCTCGATAACTGGCTTTTGATGCTGCTGACGAAACTGTTGCAGCACCTTCAGCAACCAGCGCATCGTTAAGGTGGAGGGTGATTTCAGGCGGAGCTTTCCTGCCTGCTGGCGCAAAGTCTGGCAGGCTCTGTCGATGGCGGCGAAATTTTCCTCCAGCGCATGTGCCAGCTGGCGACCTGCCTCGCTGAGCGTCACCTTTGGTCCCTGACGGATAAACAACTGACAATCGAACCAGGCTTCGAGCGTACTGATATGGCGGCTGACGGCGCCGGGGGTAACGTGCAGCATCGCGGCAGCCTGGCTAAAGGAGCCCAGCCGGGCGGCGGTAGCAAAAGCGCGTAGCGCATACAGCGGCGGCATCGACACGCGGTTCATCCTCAATGATGAGTAAAACTCACATTCAAGCTCAGCACAGATCGTTTTTCAACTCTTAATTCAAGGAATAAAATAGACGACCTGAAAAGAAGAGTGAGTTTATATCATGAACTATGCATTGCTGATGGGGTATGGCCTGACGGTGCTGGCCCTGATTGCCACGCCGGGACCGGTTGTGGTGCTGGTCACCGACGCCGCGACGCGTCACGGTTATCGTTGCGCGTTATATACCATGGCCGGGAGCAATCTCGCATCGCTATTGCTGATTGCCGTCGCCGCCGCGATGTTGCGCGGGGTGGTGGCTATCCATCCGGATATGCTGACGCTGCTGGCCGCCGCCGGGTCTTGTTATATTGCGTGGCTGGCCGTCGGGATGCTGCGAGGATCCCAGTCGGCATCGGCTGCTTCGGCGCGACGCGGTGGGTGGCTGATGGGGTTTGTGACCGGGGTGAGTAATCCCAAGGACATTCTGTTTTTTGTCGCGTTTTTTCCGCTGTTTATTCCCGTCACTGCGGATCCTGGACTGAGCCTTGTTTTGTTAACCGTGATTTGGCTGGTTATCGACCTGAGCGTGCTGTCGCTCTATATCTTTGCAATTCGTCGCTGGTTGAACGCCGCGCATCGCGATCGTGTCACCACCATATCCGCCGGCTTTTTGCTGCTTTTTGCACTGTATGGTCTGGGCTACAACGGCTGGGCATGGCTAGGCCGGTAGACGCGATTCGGTCATGGAGTGAAATGCAAAAAAGCGTGAAGGAATACAAAGGATTGTGGGTTAGGCGGCCACCGGGTTAGTACAGGAAAAAGCGGGTGGCAATCACTGCGCAGAGGATTAATAAGACCAGGATGAGCTCGAAACGATAGCGCCGCAGCATAATGCCCTCCAGAAAAAAAACGGCGCTGAAACAGCGCCGATTTATGATTCATCCGACGGAGCGGAAGAATTATGCAGCTGGCTGTGCAGCCGGTTTAGCAGCCTGATGTTTGGTGGTTTTGTGGTGCTTTTTAGCCGCCTGCGCTTTCTGTGCTACTGCAGGTTTGGTCGCAGCTTTGTGGTGCTTTTTAGCCGCCTGTGCTTTCTGTGCTGCTGCAGGTTTAGCTGCCGCTTTGTGGTGTTTCTTAGCGGCCTGAGCTTTCTGCGCTACCGCAGGTTTGGCTTCGGCTTTTTTGTGTTTTTTGGCAGCCTGAGCTTTCTGCTCGGTGGCTGGTTTAGCCGCAGCTTTGTGGTGTTTTTTGTGATGCGTGGTTTTGGCAGTGGTGCTGTGAGCAGCAGCCGGAGCCTGAGTGGTGCTTACTGCATCAGCAGCGAAAGCAGCAGAAGACAGACCCATAGCAGCGGCAACGACCAGAGCTAATACTTTTTTCATTCTGATATCCTCGAATTTGTTTCTTCAGTGAACCCCACTGCGGGGCCGTTGAAAACACTATATGCCGCTCTTATCCGGCTTTCCGTGAGTGTTTGGTATCGGCGTGTAACCATATGTACAACGTGGCACTGCCGGGACGACAACGAGGATAACGTCGGGATGATGGCGCCGGGGAAACCCCGGCGCGACAGGCTTACAGGTAACGTGAGGTCAGGTGCTGGCGGAAATAATCGCTGTTCAGGTCCTCGCCGGTGGCGTTGGTAATCAGCTGCGAGGTGGTGAACCGACTGCCGTGCTGCCATATATTCTGTTGCAGCCAGGCAAACAGCGTGGAGAAATCACCGCTGGCAATGTTGGCTTCCAGCTGAGGTAGTGCGCGTTTCGCCGCGGCCATCAGCTGTGCGGCATACATTGCGCCGAGCGTGTAGGAAGGGAAATAACCGAAACCGCCGTCGGTCCAGTGGATATCCTGCATGCAGCCATTGCGGTAATTGCCGGTGGTGGAAAGACCCAGCCAGCTTTGCATTTTTTCATCCCATAAGGCCGGAATATCGTCGACTTCAATATCGCCATCGATCAGCGCGCGTTCAATTTCATAGCGCAGAATGACGTGCGCCGGATAGCTGACTTCATCGGCATCCACACGGATAAATCCGGGTTTGACGCGCTGGTTCCAGGCAATGAAATTGTCGCTGCTGAAGGCTGACTGATCGCCGAAGCGCTGGCGAACGGCTGGCAACAGACGTTTCAGGAAGGCGTCACTGCGCCCGAGCTGCATTTCAAAAAACAGGCTCTGTGATTCGTGAATTGCCGTTGAACGGGCGAGTGCCACCGGCTGGTCGAGCCATTTGCGCGGCAGGTTCTGTTCATAGCGCGCATGGCCGGTTTCATGTATCACCCCGAACAAGGCGCTGAGCAGGTCGTCTTCGTTATAGCGAGTGGTGATCCGCACATCCTGCGGGACGCCGCCGCAGAATGGGTGGGCGCTAATATCAAGGCGTCCGCTATCAAAATCGAAGCCGAGGATGCGCATCGCCTCGAGACCCAGTTCACGCTGTTCTGCCACCGGGAACGGACCCTGCGGTGCGACGGGCGGTTGCTGCGCCTGTTTTTCGACAACGTCAGCCAGCAGGGCGGGTAGCCAGGATTTGAGATCGGCAAACAGCACATCCAGGCGCGCGCTGGTCATATCCGGTTCGAAAATATCCAGCAGGGCGTCGTAGCGTGAGCCCCCTTTGGCCGCGGCGCGGATGCTGGCCTCTTCGCGGCTCAGTTTCACCACTTCACGCAGGTTCTCGGAGAAACCTTCCCAGTCGTTGGCCGGGCGCTGGCTACGCCAGGCGTGCTCGCAGCGGCTGCCTGCCAGGGATTTGGCTTCCACCAGACTTTCCGGCAGCAGCGCCGCCTGTTCATACTGGCGGGTCATTTCACGCAGGTTGGCCTGTTCAACGTCATTCAGATCTTCTTGCAGCGCGTTGCGCAGTGCCTGAGCCACGCTGCTGTCCGTCAAAATCTGATGCTGCAACACCCCCAGTTCCGCCAGTGCGGCGCCTCGTGCGGCACTGCCGCCCGGTGGCATCATGGCGAACATATCCCAACCGGCGATGGCGCCGAGATGCGAGAAGCGGGAAAGACGCTGGAACGTGCGGGTAAGCTGCTGATAATTTTTGTTTTCAGTCATGTGTATTCTGGCCTGTTGCGAATGAACGAAAGGCGTAGCCCGTATCGCTCTACACTATCCTGATCTGTGCCAATCTGCCAGACGGAGGGCACAGGTTGGCGCAGTACTATTTATCGCCAGGCGCTGGCAGGATCGAAATATTGTCACAATGGTATGGTCAAGATAGCGGATTAATTTTTAACCAGCAGCTACACTTGTTGAAGCGCAGGCCGCTGCTGTGAGGGGTACTATGAATCCGTTCACCATGCTGTTTATTGCACTGCTCTCAATTGATGCCGTCAGGGAACTCCTGGGGGCGTCGTCGGTATTGGGCATGTGGTGACAGACGTGGCCGATGAAGGCCACGTACAGAGCCGTTAACTCAGACGTTTGTGCAGACAAACGCCAGTAAGAAGTGCTGCTGTTAGCATGAGTGCGATAAATCCACCCACGCCATTCCAGCCATAGTTGTGCCAGAAAATTCCTCCTAACGTCCCCGCGATGCTGGACCCCAGGTAGTAGCTGAACAGATACAATGATGACGCCTGACCCCGAGCGCGACGCGCACGCGGGCCAATCCAGCTGCTGGCGACCGAGTGGGCGGCGAAGAAGCCTGCCGAGAACAGCAGCATGCCGGCGAAAATCAGCCACAGGGAGGAGAACAGGGTTAGTATCAGCCCGGCCAACATGACCCCGACAAACCCCAACATCACCGGCCCGCGGCCAAAGCGCGCGGTCATGGCGCCGGCTTTTGGCGAACTCCAGGTCCCGGTCAAATAGGCCACTGAGAGCAGGCCAACCACCGCCTGGTTCAGCGACCATGGGGACATCATCAGGCGATAGCCGATGTAATTAAACAGGGTTACAAAGGAGCCCATCAGCAGGAAACCTTCGAGGAACAGCAGCGGCAGGCCGCGATCGCGCCAGTGCAGACGGAAGTTGATCAGCAGCGATTTTGGTCGTAATGAGGTCGGGCGAAAGTGGCGTGATTCCGGGAGGATGCGCCAGAACATGATTGCTGCCGCAAGGGCAAAGCAACTGATTACCGCCAGCGCCACGCGCCAGCCAAAAAAGTCGGTGAATACCCCGGTCAGCAGACGGCCGCTCATCCCGCCGATGGAGTTGCCGCTGATGTACAGCCCCATTGAAAAAGCCACCACGCTGGGGTGAATTTCTTCACTCAGATAGGTCATCCCGACCGCCGCCACACCGCTCAGCGACAGGCCAATCAGCGCCCGCATAATCAATATTCCGTGCCAGCTGGACATCATGGTCGACAGCAGCGAGCAGCATGATGCCAGCACCAGCGCGGTGACCATGACCTGTTTACGGCCGATCGCATCGGATAACGGGCCGGTAAACAGCAGACCAATGGCCAGCATGGCGGTGGAGATGGATAACGATATGCTGCTGCTGGCTGGCGTGACGCCAAATTCTGTTGAAAGCACTGGCAGAATTGGCTGTACGCAATAGAGCAAGGCGAAGGTGGCCAGACCGGCAGAGAACAGCGCCAGAGTGACGCGAATAAACTGGGGGGTACCGCGTTTAATAAACTGATTTGGCTGGGAGATAACATTGTCGATGACTTCGCTTGCCGGCACGCTGTCAACGGTAGTTGTACGACTCACGGAAAAATCCTTGCTGAGAACACAGAGTTATGTGATGTCACAGATCACACTTCTAAGGGTATGAAAAGGCGAATATTCTGTCTAATATATTAATAATCTCAAATAAGACGTTTAAGATATGAATATCGAACTACGCCATCTCCGCTACTTTATTGCCGTCGCTGAAGAGCTGCATTTTGGCCGGGCGGCGGCACGGCTGAATATTTCGCAACCGCCATTAAGCCAGCAGATTCAGATACTTGAACAGCAAATTGGCGCGCGGCTGTTCGCCCGCACCAACCGAAGCGTCAGCCTGACGGCGGCGGGGCGACAGTTTCTGGTCGACAGTCGATACATTCTTACTCAGGTGGATGATGCCGCCGCGCGGGCGGGGCGGCTGCATCATGGCGAAACCGGCGAGCTGCACATCGGCTTTACCTCTTCCGCGCCGTTCATCAAACCGGTCTCCGACACGCTGTCGACCTTTCGGCGTCGCTATCCGGACGTGCATATCCAGACCCGGGAAACCAACACCCGTGAGCAGATCGTGCCGCTGAATGAGGGGGCGCTCGATCTGGGGCTGATGCGCAACACCCAGCTTCCGGAAACGCTGGTCTGGGAGAGGGTGCTGCGTGAGCCGTTGCTGGCGATGGTGCCGAGCGATCATCCGCTGGCCCGTCAGGAGGCGGTGAGTCTGGCAGAGCTGGCGCGCGAGCCGTTTGTCTTTTTTGACCCGCACGTTGGCACCGGGCTGTATGACGACATTCTGGGGCTGATGCGGCGCTACGGATTAACACCGACGATTGCTCAGGAAGTCGGGGAGGCGATGACCATTATCGGGCTGGTGGCGTCCGGGCTGGGCGTTTCTATTTTACCGGCATCGTTTAAGCGGGTGCAGATTAATGAAATGCGCTGGTTGCCGATTAAAGAACAGGATGCGGTATCGGAAATGTGGCTGGTGTGGTCGAAGCACCATGAACAGAGTCAGGCGGCGCAACGCTTCCGGGAATACCTGCTTGCCGCCTCTGCGGTCATAAATTCAGACTAAATATTGTCAAAAATGTGCAGTAAATCACAAGGCTAAGTAAAAATTTGACGAGTGCCCTCGAAGTGCTTCACCATAGCAAAAAGTTTATTTCGAAGCGCGAAAATAAAGGGAGTCAACGGTGGTAGCGGACAGTCAGCCAGGCCATATCGATCAAATAAAGCAGACCAATGCCGGCGCCGTTTATCGCCTGATTGATCAGCTTGGCCCGGTGTCGCGTATCGATCTGTCACGCTTTGCGCAACTGGCCCCGGCCAGCATTACCAAAATTGTGCGTGAAATGCTGGAAGCGCACCTGGTGCAGGAGACGGAAATTCAGGATCCGGGTAGCCGCGGGCGTCCGGCCGTTGGCCTGATGGTTGAAACCGAAGCCTGGCACTATCTCTCCGTACGTATCAGCCGCGGTGAAATCCATCTGGCGCTGCGGGATCTGAGCAGCAAGCTGGTGGTGGAAGAGCAGCTCGAACTGGCGCTTGAACATCCGCAGCCTTTTTTGACGCGGGTCGTCGAACACATCGACAAATTTTTTATTCGTCATCAAAAGAAGCTGGAACGCCTGACGGCCATCGCCGTCACCATGCCGGGGATTATTGATACCGAAAATGGCGTTATCCACCGGATGCCGTTTTATGATGATGTCCAGGATCTGCCGCTGGGCGAGGTTCTGGCAAGTCGCACCGGGGTTTCCGTTTATATTCAGCATGATATTAGCGCCTGGACCATGGCAGAATCGCTGTTTGGTGCGTCACGCGGCGCGCGTGATGTCATTCAGGTGGTGATCGATCATAACGTGGGTGCCGGCGTGATCACCGACGGCCGCCTGCTGCATGCCGGCAGCAGCAGTCTGGTGGAGATTGGCCATACCCAGGTCGACCCGTACGGTAAGCTGTGCTACTGCGGCAACCACGGCTGCCTTGAGACTATCGCCAGCGTTGAGAGCGTACTGGAGCTGGCGCAGGTGCGGATGGCTAAATCAATGAGCTCAATGCTGCATCAGCAACCGCTGAGCGTAGAGTGGCTCTGTCAGGCGGCCTTGCAGGGCGATTTGCTGGCGCGGGATATTATCAGCGGCGTCGGGCAGCACGTTGGGCGTATTCTGGCGATCATGGTGAATCTGTTTAACCCGCAAAAAATTCTGATCGGCTCGCCTTTTAGCCAGGCGGCGGATATCCTGTTTCCGGCAATATCTGACTGCATCAGACAACAATCTCTCCCGGCCTACAGCCGGCATATCGCCGTCGAAAGTACCCAGTTCTCTAACCGGGGAACGATGGCCGGCGCTGCTCTGGTCAAAGATGCGCTCTATAACGGATCTTTGTTGATTCGACTGTTACAGGGTTAACATTTTCCCGTCGTCGCACCAAAAATTGCGCTATCTCAAGCTGATATTCACCAGCTTCGCGTAAACTTTTCCCCACACTTTATTATTTTGTCTTTATATACCCAAAATAATTCGAGTTGCTTGTAGGCAGCAAGGCCGTAAATCCCCACGAGCTTACTCAGGTAAGTGACTGGGGTGCACGGGTGCAGCCAACACCCAAGCAACTTGAAGTATGACGGGGATAACCAACATAACCGTGGGGTTAATGATGTTTAAGCGTTTCTTTATAACAGGTACTGACACCGCTGTCGGCAAGACGGTGGTTTCCCGTGCGCTGTTGCAGGCACTTGCTGCCAGCGGCAAAAGCGTCGCGGGATACAAACCTGTGGCGAAGGGCAGCAAAGAGACGCCGGACGGATTGCGTAACAAAGATGCGCTGATTTTACAAAGCGTGTCGACGCTGGCGTTACCGTACGATGCTGTCAATCCCATCGCGTTAAGCGAAGATGAAAGCAGCGTGGCCCACAGCAGCCCGATCAACTACGGTCTGTTGACCGACGGCCTGCAGCGCCTGAGCGGGCAGGTGGATCACGTGGTGGTCGAAGGCACCGGCGGCTGGCGTAGCTTAATGAACGACCTGCGTCCTCTCTCCGAATGGGTGGTGCAGGAGCAACTGCCGGTATTGATGGTGGTCGGGATTCAGGAAGGCTGCATCAACCACGCGCTGCTGACCGCACAGGCTATTGCCAACGACGGTCTGCCGCTGATTGGCTGGGTGGCTAACCGTATTAACCCGGGGCTGGCGCACTATGCGGAAATCATCGATGTGTTGAGCAAAAAGCTGCCGGGGCCGCTGATTGGTGAACTGCCGTATCTGCCGCGTGCCGAACAGCGCGAGTTAAGCCAGTATATTGATTTACCCATGCTCGGCAGCGTGATGACGGTAGATCGAATCCTCGCGTAAGGTCCTTGAGAGCACCGACGCCAGCACGCTGGCAATCAGCAAACCGGGCAGTAACGCATACTGTCCGGTCATTTCACAAATCATCAAGGTTGACATGATCGGCGCGTGCGTCGTAGCCGCCAGAAAGGCCGCCATTCCGGTCAAACCAATCAGAATTGCCATCCCCTGATCGTAATGCAGCCATAGCCCGCTGAGGTTAGCAAACAGCATCCCCATCCCCAGACCGACGAACAGCGTCGGTGTGAAGACTCCGCCCGGTGCGCCAGAACCACTGCTGGCAAATACCGCAATCACTTTACACACAAAGACCAGCGCGATAGCGCTGAACAGCGGCGGCGATTGCAGATAATGTTGTACCGTGCTGTAACCATTGCCCCAGACCGCCGGCGTTATCAGCGACAGCAGGCCGACGATCAGGCCGCCCAGCGCCAGCTGGAAGGGCGGCGAGAGACCCGCGCGCAAAAATCCCCGGTGACTGGCGCTCATCATGGCAATAAACAGTGGACCGCAGACCCCAGCCAGCAGCCCGGTAGCCAGCATCATCGCATAGTGAAGGGTGGTAAGCGGTTCATTGAACACCACCTGATACAGCGGTGTCGGGCCGCCGTTCAGCAGTTGGGTGACCAGCAGAGCGACAACCGCGGAAATGACCACCGGGCCGAGCGACGCCAGCATCAGGGTGCCGAATAAAATCTCGGCGATAAACAGGCTTCCGGCTAACGGGGCGTGATAGGCGCTGGCCATCCCGGCAGCAGCGCCGCAGGCGACCCACAGTTTCCATTCCGCCTTTGGCGTAAAGCGCCGGGCAAACAGCGATGCGGCCAGCGCGGCCAGCAGTATCATCGCCCCTTCACGGCCAATAGCGCTACCGGTGGTGACCACCAGCAATGACGCCAGGGATTTGATCAGGCTGGCGGGCGTATCAAACTGACCATCGCCGGTCTCCAGCGCTTCCATATAGTCGGTGGGGGCATGAGGGCGCTGGCGGGTCTGGCGCTGCCAGAGCCACAGCAGGGTGCCGGCAGCCAGGCCGCCCGCCGCAGGGGTTAGCAGCCGACGCCATCCTGGCAGCGCCTCAGCGGCATTGACCAGGCTTCCGCTATGATCGTTGAGGAAAAGGCCTTCCAGCGCGCCCATCGCCAGATGGAACAGCGCGACGGCAAACGCCGCCAGAATGCCCACCAGGGTGGCAATCAGCAGACGGCGGAACATGACCGGAACATCGGGGTAGTGATGGAGACGATGCATCAGTGGGTACGGGTAGCAAGAATCATGTGCTTATTGTGATAGGAAATAAGCTTAGACGCAAAAGCGATAAGTGTGTCTGACGATGTCATATCGCACTCAGAATAAGACAGGATTTATCGGGGCGCTGAGAAATAACGGCCAAACGGAGAATATCCACATGGCCGACCGCTTAGCGATACAGTGGTTTATCGGCGACAGCCACCGGCAACTGAGTCTGCCATTCGGCCAACGTCGCCTGGGTCAACTGGCCGAGAGTCTGGTAAAAAGGATGTTCAGCCCCGGCGACAAACTGCTCCAGAAAGCGCCCCGACCAGGGAAGCAGATGCCAGGCAAGCAGTTGATGAAATGCCTCGTCCTGCCCGGACTCGCACAGCCAGGCCGCCAGTAACAGCAGCGTGCCAAAGTGATCTTCCGGCTCCTGACTCTGCGCCGCGTGAGCGATACCGTTAGCGCGCATCCACTCGCGCAATGCCAGCGTCGAATCACCGAACAGCACGTTCTCTCTATCCAGCCACACGGATCCCCACGGCGGTGCCGGCAGCGCCCACGGCCCGATAAACAGCCGCTGCCAGGCGTCGGCGAGCGGTTCATCGCTCTCGCGGGCAAACCCGGCTACCGGCACCTTTGTCAACGGGAAGGGCCACTGCGACAGCCAGCTGCCGTCGCGCAGGGCGTTCACCAGCGCGGCGGCCTGCTCGCTATCCGGCGGGAATGAAAAGAGTGCACCCAACGTGCGGGCGCTTAATGCGACGGCGTCGCGGTATTGCGGTTGCATCATGTTTCCTGGTTCCTTACTGCGGCGCGGGCCTGTAACCCATGGCTAAACGCGCCGAACGGTGTTTTCGACCATCCGGGGGAGCCATCATACGCAAGGCGGGGAAGAAGGATATTATCCCGCGTCAACTCCGGGAGAATATCCTTCACCTGAAATGCGTGGGTGTTACTGGGCGTCGCTTTCGGCACCAGAAGAACGGGTGTAAGTAATTTTGAAAGTGTCGTTGGCGCAGTGACCAACCACCTGAGTACCGGGCTGGTCAGGCTGGTCGTTCGGCACGATCGCTAAGCTAAAGCCTGACGCCGGCACGCCGTTGTTGACGATTTTTTGCTGGATATCGTTTTTCACGCGCTCGCAGGAATCGGGGGCAGCCAGCACGGAGGTTGAACCCAGCAGCAGAACCACACATAGCCAGGGTGAGCGTTTCATCATAGACTCCTTTGTTCAATTCATCTGGTTTTAAGCATAGCAGAACTGGTGTAAACAATTGTATTTGCTACTATGATTGTAATCTCCACAAAAGGAATCTGGCGTGAACAAACGGTTTTTGCTGATATCGGCGGTAATGGTCCTGAGCGCCTGTGATAAGCCGGCGTCGCCGCAAGCATTTACGCCGGAAATGGCGAGCTTTTCTAATGAGTTTGAGTTCGACCCCCTACGGGGGCCGGTGAAGGATTTTAGCCAGACGCTTTTCGACGAGCACAACGAAGTGGTGAAGCGGGTGAGCGCCCATATGTCCAGCGAGGGCTGTTTCGATCTGCTGGATTTTGAAGACCGGGAAAACAAAACTGGTGCGACGCTGCTGCTGGACGCCAACTTTTATCTTGATGCCAGAACCCGCGAGAAGCGTCTGCGTTTGCAGGGAAAATGCCAGCTGGCTGAGCTGCCGTCTGCGGGTATTGTCTGGGACACGGACGATAACGGCTTTGTGATCTCGGCGCGGGGTAAAGAAACCACCGCAACCTACCACTATGACAGCGAAGGCTATCCAACCGGGAAAACCACGGTGGCGAAAGATGAGCGTTTTACGGTGCTCTCCACGCCGGTGTCTGACCCGCGTAAAAAACTGGATTACACGGCGACCAGCACCTTCAATGACCGGCAGTTGGGGAGCGTGCGTCAAACCTGCGATTACGATCGCCATGATAACCCGGTGGAGTGTGAACTTCAGGTGATCGACGATAGCGTGCAGCCGCCATTGACCCGTCGATACACCATCAAAAACAGCATCGAATATTACTGAGCAGTCGGTTTCAGCAGCGTCTGACCCTGGCTGCGGTGTTCGCTGATGTACTGATGCTGGAACAGACACATGCGAATGGTATTGCGATACTCGCCGTTGATGAAAAACTCATGAATAAGCTCGCCCTCGACCATAAACCCGAGTTTGCGGTAGATGTGGATCGCTTTTTCATTTTCGCTGTCGACGATCAGATACAACTTGTACAGATTGAGGACCGTAAAGCCGTAATCCATCGCCAGCTTCGCCGCCCGCGTTGCCAGCCCTTTACCCTGATAATCGGGTGAAATGATTATCTGAAACTCGGCGCGGCGGTGGACGTGGTTAATCTCGACCAGCTCGACCAGCCCGGCTTTTTCCCCGTCGCATTCAATCACAAAGCGGCGTTCGCTCTGATCGTGAATGTGTTTATCGTACAGATCGGACAGCTCCACGAAGGCTTCGTAAGGCTCTTCAAACCAGTAGCGCATCACGCTGGCATTGTTATCAAGCTGATGGACAAAGCGTAGGTCTTCGCGCTCCAGCGGCCGCAGTTTAATGGTATGAGCGTCAGGCATGATGGTTCCTGTAGATATTGGCGAACAGGGCGCCCGCAGGCGCCAGACATGAGTGATGGATTAAGGTGTGATAGTACGGCCGGTGCGGCGATCGAGGCAGCGTAGGGTGTTGGGTTCCCAGTACGCATTTACGTTCGCGCTTTTCTGGCAGTTATCCTGAGCATCAAAAGCGACGTCGGCCTTATCCCACTCCTTCTCGGTGCGGGTATTGACTTTCTGGCGCAGTGAACGGGTGTCGTTCCACTGCTCTTTTTCCATGGTGGCCTGCTGACGGCTTTGCGCGCTATCGCCGGACTCAATCACCAGCTTGTTGGTTTGCGCAAAAGACGACGCGGTAAACACCACGGCGCTGACAGCCAGCATCGCCGTCAGGCACCAGCGTTTTTTTTGTGTCATTTTCATCACGATTTCCTTTGAGTGATAGCCCTGCGGCCATCTTCAAGTTTACTACATCTCCTATCGACGGCATACCCGACAAAAGAGTGCGGACACCGGGGATTATCGCGTAACATGGGCTAACCAACCAATCTCTTTACCTGTCTTTATGTTCAAAACAACACTGCTTTTCTTCGCGACGGCGATCTGTGAAATTATCGGGTGCTATTTACCCTGGCTATGGCTAAAGC
Source organism: Klebsiella sp. R390 (assembly GCF_051131745.1). Lineage (NCBI taxonomy): Bacteria > Pseudomonadati > Pseudomonadota > Gammaproteobacteria > Enterobacterales > Enterobacteriaceae > Klebsiella > Klebsiella sp. R390. The sequence continues at coordinate 5,157,920 of NZ_CP180445.1, forward strand.
GTGGCGCGACACCGCTGGTGCTGCTCCCCGCCGGCGTGGCGCTGGTGATGTTTGTCTGGCTACTGACTCTCCACCCGGCCGCCAGTGGGCGGGTATATGCCGCATATGGTGGGGTTTATGTCTGCACCGCGCTGTTGTGGCTGCGTTTTGTCGATGGCGTCAAGCTCAGCCATTATGACTGGGCAGGGGCGCTGGTGGCCCTGTGCGGCATGCTGATCATCGTCGCTGGCTGGGGACGTGCCTGACCGTCCGGTATCACCTCAACGGGCCGCTATCGCCTTAATCGGCGGCCTGTCTCTTACGCGCTGCGTTACCTACTGTTCTGCTGACTATTCATTCTCATCCCCATATTGCCGTCGGAAAATGACGGATCAGCTGCTGCGCGATCCCGGCAGGATAATGTGATCAAGCACAGCTTTTTTGTGAGTCATACTTGTATGGTAGTTAGTCTGGTGATTTAATTTTAAGCGGATATTCGTAGGGGTCAGGAAAATATGGGGCAACTCAGCCTTACTCGTCAGCGGAAGGCGCATTCGGCTGTTGTGGATGATGCCTCAAGCTGAATCAGGGTTGGCTGACAAACAGATAACAAAAATCCGCCCGATCGTTGCTGGAAAAGCCACGTGGAACCACTCGGTTTTTTCATGACGGTAGACGTATGACCCCAGAGAGTGAGCGCTAAAAATCTTCTTGTATGGTAGTTGATGAAAATCAAAGATGTCATACCAATTGCATGAGATGGTTTACCTCACAGAGGCATTCTCCTCGAGAATGGTTGATTAGTAATCATAAAAATGAGAGTCACCATGGAAAACACGCTTTTAACAGCCAAGGCAACACTTCCTTCTTACGACCGCAGCACGCTGGTGTCGCGCATCGTCCATCTGGGGTTTGGCGCGTTTCACCGCGCGCACCAGGCGGTCTATGCCGATATCCTGGCTGCGGAGCATGGCAGTGATTGGGGCTATACCGAAGTGAACCTGATTGGCGGCGAGCAGCAGATTGCCGATCTGCAGCGTCAGGATCTGATGTACACCGTTGCGGAAATGTCGGCTGATGCCTGGACCGCACGGGTGGTTGGCGTGGTTAAACAAGCGATGCACGCCGAGGTCGACGGTCTTGAAAGCGTGCTGGCGAAGCTGTGTGAACCTCAGGTGGCAATTGTCTCGCTCACCATTACCGAAAAAGGCTATTGCCACTCACCGGCCACCGGTGAACTGCAGTTAGATCATCCGCTGATTGCCGCCGATATCCGCAATCCGCATCAGCCAAAATCAGCGCCGGGTGTAGTGGTTGAAGCGCTAGCGCGCCGTAAAGCCGCTGGCTTACCGGCATTCAGCGTGATGTCCTGTGACAATATGCCGGAAAACGGCCACGTGATGCGTAATGTGGTCTGCGCGCTGGCGGGGGCCATCGACGGTGAGCTGGCGACGTGGATTACTAAAAATGTGACGTTCCCGTCTACTATGGTTGACCGTATTGTGCCGGCCGTTACTGCCGATACGCTGGATAAAATCGAACAACTGACCGGCGTGCGCGATCCTGCCGGCGTGGCGTGCGAGCCATTCCGTCAATGGGTTATTGAGGACAATTTTGTTGCCGGCCGCCCGCAGTGGGAAAAGGCGGGTGCTGAACTGGTCGCCGACGTGTTGCCTTTCGAAGAAATGAAGCTGCGTATGCTCAACGGCAGCCACTCCTTCCTGGCGTATCTCGGGTATCTGGCCGGATATCAACACATCAACGACTGCATGCAGGACCCAAATTATCGTCTTGCGGCCCGGGCGTTAATGCTCAGTGAGCAGGCACCGACACTGAAAGTTCAGGGCGTTGATCTGCAGCGCTACGCCGGGCTTCTTATCGATCGTTACACCAATCCGGCGCTGAAACACCGTACCTGGCAGATTGCCATGGACGGTAGCCAGAAACTGCCTCAGAGAATGCTGGATTCGGTTCGCTGGCACCTGGCGCAGGGCAGCGACTTTACCCTGCTGGCGATGGGCGTGGCAGGGTGGATGCGCTATGTCGGCGGTGTCGATGAGCAGGGTCAGGCGATCGAGATTTGCGATCCGCTGTTGCCGGTGATTAAGCAAGCCGTTCAGAGCAGTGTTGAAGGGCCGGAGCGGGTAAAAGCGCTGCTGGGCATCGAAGCTATCTTTGGTCGCGATTTGCCGCAGGAAGGGCGTTTTGTTGATGCGGTCACTCATGCGTGGCTGTCGCTAAAAGCGAAGGGCGCCAAAGCAACCGTCGAAGCCTGGGTTCAGGCACACTAACATTTTTTAGTCTGTGATGCCGCCGCGCCTGGCGGCATTAATCCTTTTTGGCAGTCATCCCTACGTTCGTCGCGGTTAATATACCGTTATTCTGGGCGAGTCTTGCTGTCCCTCCATTTTTTAGTCTCTATGTGTCTATCACTCGCACAGCCATCCCCAGAAGTATCCCATTGATATAATAATTTATATGAATATATTCTGGCATTAGCAGCGTTATCAATAATGCCTTATTATTTATTTCCCACTTGAAGCTTGTCTTCCTGAAGCGTCCTGACTGACCCTGTCAGCGATATTTAATTTATTCATCTTTTAAGTCACCTGATAATGTGATCGACGGCATCTTTTTTAATGATTGATCTTGTATGGTAGTAGGCTTGATGCTTTAATTTTGTTCTGGCACAGGGCGTTTATGGCTGCGCTGTAGCTGGGAATGGCCCGATCTTTGCCAGGGGGAAATGCTAAGGGACAAAAGTAAGACGCGCAATTATATTCAGGCTGATGATGTTTTCCTGCCATAACATTTACAGGGTAATAGTTGCTGGGGATGAGTGTTTTTGAATCTGATTACCGGGGTGAGGTTTAATTGAAAAGGGTAATGTGGCGTTTTTCGTACTAACGGCCTGTTATTTACTGGCGGGGGACGGGTTGCCAGAAATGGCGTCGTGGTACAAAAGCAATATTAATTTATGACTATATTTTTATAAGGCGCATACTGATGGTTAGTTCAGTCGATATTAAAAATGATGTAGATAGTAAGTCTGTTATTCGCCGTGTTGCTTCAGCATCGGCGATTGGCACTGCTGCTGAATATTATGATTTCTTTGCCTATGGTACGGCGGCGGTTCTGTTTTTTGGTCATCTGTTTTTCCCAAGTGACGATCCATTAATCAGCACACTAGCGGCTTTTGCAACCTATGCTGTCGGCTTTTTAGCCCGGCCTTTAGGCGGAATGGTCTTCGGGCATATCGGTGATAAAGTCGGGCGTAAGAAAGCGCTGGTTATAACGATATTAATTGTCGGTCTGGGAACATTTTGCATTGGGATTTTGCCTACTTACGAGAAAATCGGTATCTGGGCGCCGGCATTGCTTATCTTTATTCGTATATTGCAAGGATTTGGCGTGGGTGGTGAACAGGCCGGGGCCGTGTTGATGACGGCAGAATATGCAGAGCCTTCGCGACGCGGATTTTTTGCAAGCTGGGTCCAGATTGGTGCCCCCGTGGGTTTCCTGCTCCCGTTAGCACTGTTTACCTTGCTGAATGCAACTCTGACGCCAGAAGCAATGATGGACTACGGCTGGCGTATCCCGTTCTTGCTGAGTTTGTTATTGGTTATCGTTGGCTTGTTTATACGTCTGAAAATTGATGAGTCCCCGGTATTTGCGCAAATTCGTGAAACAAAGGCTGAAGAATCGCGTCCTTTAATTGAAGTTGTACGTGATTTCCCGGGCATTGTGGTAAAAGGCGTATGCGCGAAGCTGGTTGAGGCTTGTACCTTTGGAATGTTTACCGTAATTGTTCTGGCGTATGGCAAGGCCAATAATCTGGATGCCTCTATATTAATGGAAGCGATGATTGTCGCCGTCATTCTTGAAATTATTACCATACCTGTTATGGGCGCGTTAAGTGACAAAATTGGACGTAAGCCTGTATATATCATGGGTGCATTGATTCTCACCATTATGATTGTTCCCTTTTTCCTTGCCATCAACCATAACAGCTTTTGGATTACCCAGTTGGCTATGATTGTGGTACTGAGCCTCGGGCACAGCATGTGCTACGCCCCACAAGCATCGTTTTTCCCAGAATTATTCCCAACGCATATCCGCTGTAGCGGTATTGCCCTGATCTGGCAGATGGGTTCACTGATTGGCGGTGGTATTCTTGGTTTATTTGCGGTGAAGATACTTCAGGTTACCGGTGGGCATTATTATGGGCTGGCAACCTACGTTATCGTCCTCGGCGTCATTTCTGTCATTGGACTTTTCATGATGCCTGAAACTGCCCCTCATCGTATTAAACGTGAGTACCATCAATGGCAAAAACACTAGGCGTCTCTATGTTTTCTTCCGCTTTTACGGACGTTGCATATCGGATGGGCATCCACGCCTTCTGATTGCAGTACGAAGATGCTGGAAAGAAACGTTAACATAAGCCACATCGCCCTGGGTAGCCGCGCGTGGGATCCAGGGTGATGCGATCTGACCGCGCAGAAAATACCTCCTTATAGCTGAATGTGAGTGCTACGTATTTATGCGCACATCTCATCGTAGTCAAAAAATAATCGTAAACAGACGATCATATGATCGAGGACATTGAATATACATATCTTTAGTTATTCAGAGCTAACTATATATAACTGAGGTTTATTTTGACAATTATCTCGGCCGTTGGGTGGCTTATTTGTGCTGTGTTTAAAATAAGTGTGTCATGATGGCTGCAGTAAAAAATAAATATCCTCTGGATAAGGAGTGCCGACTATGTATAAAAGAATTTTATTACCTGTCGATGTATTTGAAATGGATTTGAGTGATAAAGCGGTTCGTCATGCAGAGTTTTTAGCGCAGAACGAAGGCGAAATTACCTTACTGAATGTGTTACCCAACAGCAGTCGTTCCATTTTGCGTGGCTTTTCTGCCGATATTAAAAAGTTCGAAGCCTTTATGGAGGAGGAGTCGCAGAAGAAAATGAAGAGCCTGACTCGTCTGTTCTCCATTCCCACTTCGCGGATCCACTCCCGGGTGGTGTTTGGCAACGTGCGTGATGAAATCGTGGCGATCGGCAATGTCGATGAGTTCGATGTGATTGTTGTAGGCTCCCGCACGCCGGGGCTGTCAACCCATCTGCTTGGCTCGAACGCCGAATCTATTCTGCGCTATGCCAGAATTCCGGTGCTGGTCGTACGTTAGGCAAAAACCAGCGGCAGCGGTGATATTGTCTCTGCTGCCGCCAGAACCGATTATTCTTCGCTAAACCAGTCGCTATTTTCCTGACGAATTAGCAGCACTGATTCGCTAATTTCATGCAGGTGGATGTTCATTGCTTTGCCTACCGCCTCGACATCATGCTTTTCCAGCGCCTCGAATATTTCATGGTGCTGGCGCAGGAGCATTTCCGGGGACGTGACATGATCGAGGCTCATATAACGCACGCGGTCAATCGTCGCTTTGATATTCTCCACCGTATCCCAGGCGAGCTGGCAATCGGCAATCGTCGACAGCTTCTGATGAAATTCATCGTCCAACTGGAAGAAATCATTTAATTGCTGCCGTTCAACGGCGATACGCTGCTGGGTAAGATTTTGCTCAAGCTGGTAGATCTGCTCGGCGGTGATCATCCCGGCGGCACGGCGTACTACCGCACACTCGATAGCCTGGCGGACGAAGCAACCGTTGCGGACCTGCGACAGTGAGATCTTATTGACGTAGCTACCGCGCTGCGGGCGAATCTGGATCAGGCCGTTTTCGGCCAGTTTGATAAAAGCCTCGCGCACCGGCTGGCGTGAAACATTAAAGCGCACAGACACTTCTTTCTCAGACAGCGGGGTTCCCGGAGGGATCAAACAATGGACGATATCACTGCGAAGGATGCGGTAAATTTGCTGGTTTACAGGCTGTGTCGGATTGAGTTGCGATTCTGCGGCCATTGATGGTTACTTTTAGTGGATTATAAGCGTTATTTTACGCGTATTTTATCGGTTAGCCCATACCCGGCCGTCAAGCGGCCGGGTGGCGAGATTTAACCTGCGCGATGTACGCTAAGACCGGCAAAGCTCTGGCTTACCGGCATCATTTCCAGGGTGTTGATGTTGACGTGCGCAGGCAGGTTTGCGACCCACCATACCGCCTCGGTGACATCTTCTGGCGTAAGCGCTTGGGTATTTTCATAAGTTTTACCGGCTTTGGCATCATCACCTTTAAAGCGCACGTTGGAAAACTCGGTGCCGCCAACCAGGCCAGGTTCAACATCGGTCACGCGGATCGCCGTGCCGTGCAGATCGGTACGCAGGTTGAGGCTGAACTGACGGACGAAGGCTTTGGTCGCCCCGTAAACGTTACCACCGGCGTAAGGCCAGCTACCGGCAGTGGAACCGATATTGATGATATGACCGCGGTTACGCTCGACCATTCCCGGCAAAACGGCACGGGTCATATAGACCAGCCCTTTGTTGTTGGTATCGATCATATCTTCCCAGTCTTCGACGCTGGCTCTGTGCGCTGGCTCTAGGCCGAGTGCCAGACCCGCGTTATTGACCAGTACATCGATGGCCTGCCACTCTGCCGGCAGCCCGGCAATCATCTCTTCGATGGCGGCGCGGTTGCGGACGTCCAGTTGCACAGGGTAAAGGCTATCGCCGAGCTCATCTTGCAACGTTTTCAGTCGCTCTTCACGACGCCCGGTGGCGATCACTTTGTGGCCGTTGGCGATAAAACGGCGAGTCATACTTTCACCAAAACCTGCGGTTGCACCGGTAACCAGAATAATCATTATCGCTCCTGTCAATTTCTCATTAAGCCCTGAACCACACGCACAGCGGAAGAGGGCTGGCAATATCATCTTACTTAATGTTTTTCATTACATTTATCCCCGGAATGATCTAACCGTACAAGGTCGTTATCCGGAAAAAAATTAAGTAATGATGATAGATCCTGTGCCTAAGCACTGTAGCGACAAAAGAAAACCGCGTCTACCTTCAGCGCGCGAGCAATACGTTTTCAAAACAGGGCATTGCGATAGCGCCAAAAGGTGGATAAAGCCCACGCCAGAGGGCTATTTTCGGGTGAATTTGTCGAAAAATAAACTGAGCGGTATCCATGGCATCAATTGATCATCGCGGTATTTTGCCGGTTGTTATTCTGCGCGCCGCGCCCGCTGGGCTGCCATTTTTGATGGGGATTCCCTATTGCACCTGCCCGCTGCGGTGGGGCTTTTGATGAAAGGAGATTGAACAGATGAATGAATGGGATGAAGAAGAGAGCATTGCGACTCATGCGACCATAACCCGTACCGGACTCGATATTCTTGGCGTCACCGGTGCGGTGATGATCGCTTTTGTGCTCTATTTTGTGCTCTGAATCTGCACTGACCGCCTGAACGTCGGGAAATCATTGCGGTTAATCAACACGTTGCCTAATCTAACTGGATAACCGAGTCCAGGAGATGAGAATGGCCGAAAACAACCCTTTCTTGAGCATGAGCCTGCTGCCTTATCAGGCGCCGCGTTTTGATCTGATTGACGATACGCACTATCGTCCGGCCTTTGATGAAGGGGTTCGGCGTCAGCGCGATGAGATTGCCGCGATTGTGAATAATCCCGCACCGGCAGATTTCGCCAACACGCTGGTGGCGCTTGAGCAAAGCGGGCAGTTGCTGACGCGCGTCACCCGGGTCTTTTTTGCCATGGCCGGAGCGCATACCAACCCGACGCTGCAGGCGCTTGATGAGCAGTTTTCCGCTGAACTGGCCGGGCTGGGCAACGATATCTGGCTGAACGATGCGCTGTTCCAGCGTGTACAGCAGGTTTGGCTGCAACGCGATACCCTGAGCCTCGATGACGAATCCCGGCGGCTGCTGGAGGTGACGTGGCAACGCTTTACCCTGGCGGGCGCGACGCTGGCACCCGAGCAAAAAACCGCGCTGCGCGCCCTGAATACCGAGGCCGCGGCGCTGCAAAGCCAGTTCCAGCAGCGGCTGTTAGCGGCGGTGAAATCCGGCGGTCTGGTGCTGGATGACCGCCATCAGTTAGCGGGACTTAGCGACGATGAGATCGCCGAAGCCGCCGAGGCTGCGCGCGATAAAGGATTAAACGACCGCTGGCTGCTGCCGTTGGTAAATACCACCCAGCAACCGGCGCTGCTGGCGTTACGCGAGCGCCAGACCCGTGAAAAGCTGTTTGCCGCCGGCTGGCAGCGTAACCAGAAGGGCGATGCTAATGATACCCGCGAACTGGTACTGCGTCTGGCGGAGATCCGCGCGCGCAAAGCCGAACTGCTGGGCGTGACGGATTATGCCAGCTGGTCGATGGCCGATCAGATGGCGGGGACGCCGGAGGCCGCATTGGCCTTTATGCGCCGGATAGCCCCGGCCGCGCGGGCAAGAGCGGAACAGGAGCTGGCAGATATCCAGCAGGTCATTGACCATCAGGGAGGCGGTTTTACCGCCGAGGCATGGGACTGGCATTACTACGCCGAGCAGGTGCGCCGCGCCCGCTTTGCCATCGATGAGTCACAGCTAAAACCCTATTTTGCGCTCGACCGCATCCTGCAGGACGGCGTGTTCTGGACCGCTTCGCAGCTGTTCGGCCTGCGCTTCGTCGAACGTTTTGATATCCCGGTGTATCACCCGGATGTGCGGGTCTGGGAAATCTTTGATGCCAACGGCGAAGGAATTGCACTGTTCTACGGCGACTATTTTTCGCGAGATTCGAAAAGCGGCGGGGCGTGGATGGACGTTTTCGTCGAACAATCGACGCTGTTGGCCCAGCACCCGGTGATCTACAACGTTTGCAACTATCAGAAGCCCAAGGCCGGCCACAGTGCGCTGCTGTCATGGGATGATGTCATCACCTTGTTCCATGAGTTCGGCCACGCGCTGCACGGGCTGTTTGCCAGCCAGCGTTACGCCAGTCTGTCGGGCACCAATACGCCTCGCGATTTTGTCGAGTTTCCGTCGCAGATCTTTGAGCACTGGGCCAGCGAGCCGCAGGTGTTCGCCCGCTATGCGCGGCATTACCAGACCGGCGAGGCGATGCCGGATGCGCTGCGGGAAAGCATGCTGCGGGCCGCGAAGTTTAACAAAGGCTATGACATGAGCGAGCTGCTGGCGGCGGCGCTGCTGGATATGCACTGGCATCGCCTCACGTCGGCGGATCTGCCGCTGGATGTCGATGCCTTCGAAGCGCAGGCATTAGGCGAGGAACATATGGACCTTGCGGCGGTGCCACCGCGCTATCGCAGCAGTTATTTCTCGCATATCTTCGGCGGCGGCTACGCGGCAGGCTATTACGCCTATCTGTGGACCCAGATGCTGGCCGACGACGGCTATCAGTGGTTTGTGGAGCAGGGTGGTTTAACCCGCGAAAACGGTCAGCGCTTCCGCGAAGCAATTCTGTCCCGCGGCAACAGCACTGATTTAGCTGAACTTTATCGCCAGTGGCGCGGGCACGACCCTAAGATTGAGCCGATGCTGGAGAACCGCGGGTTGAGCGCGTAAACCGTCATCTGAACAGGTCACCGGCGAGAAATAGCGGGGGCCTGGCTGTTTTGCGGATTATGAAAAGTTAACTCTTTGTAATTAATATTTTTTTAGCTGTTTATTTTCGCCCGTTTAGACCAGAATATGGCCTTCGACAATGAAATGGCTGAGAAGGAACCGAGATGTTAGATAAATACTTTCAGTTAGATGGTGATAGCGGCGATACGGCTATCGAAAAGCATAAGCGTCTTCTTGCTGTTCAGGCCGCATTGGAGATTTCGAAAGCAGCGGTCTCTTCGTCGACCGCTAATTCCGGTATTCGTAGCCAGATGGATTTACGCAACGTGGCGCAGGAAGTCGCTTCGCTGGCGGACGCCATCCAGGATGCCCTTGAAGGTTACGAGGAAGACTAACCTCGCCGCAGCTGACCGGACTGGCCTCGCATCGCGAGGCTTTTTTATGCCCGGACCACCTGCGGTCTGGCTAGCCGCTACGGCGTTGCCGACCAGTTCTCGACCAGCGTGGCGCCAATCTCCGCAATTTGCTGATTGCGCGCCGCCATGGTGGCGTCGGTGTCGGTGAGGTAAATCACCACGATACGTGACGGTTTCCCGTCCGGGCCGAGGGCGGCGATAATGCCGCGTGAACCGCGCTGTCCGGCCCCGGTTTTATCGGCGATAAACCAGCCAGACGGCAGCGCCGCGCGCAGCAGAGGGCCAGCGACCTGGTCATCGACCATCCAGCGTTGCAACTGCTGTCGCGACGTGGCGGAAAGCACGCTGCCGGTTAACAGATGGCGCAGGGTGGTGGCCATCGCCTGTGGGGTGGTGGTATCGCGCACGTCGCCCGGCACGGCGGCGTTAAGCTCCGGCTCCCAACGGTCGAGCCGTGACGTTTGATCGCCGCTGCGGCGTAGAAACGCGGTTAAGCCCTGCGGGCCGCCGACGGCGGTCAGCAGCAGGTTTGCTGCGGTGTTGTCGCTCAGGGTAATAGCGGCGGCACAGAGTTCACCCACGGTAAGTCCATCGTCGAGGTGCTTTTCCGTTTGCGGTGAATATTCCACCAGATCCTGCTGGCGGTAGTGGATCCGGCGATCGAGCTGTTCCTCGCCGCGGTCGACCCGTGCCAGCACTGCACCACAGAGCAACACTTTAAAAGTGCTCATCATCGGAAAGCGTTGATCCGCACGGTAGCCCGCCAGTAAACGTCCGGTGGACAAATCCAGCTCAGCATAGCCAACCCGGCCCTGCAGTTGGCTTTCGGCGGTTTTAACGCGGCTGATGGTGGACTCGTGGGCCCAGGCAGGCAGGGCCAGCGCGGCGAGTAACGGGAGCAGGGCAAAGCGACTATGGCGCATCTTGGGGGATTTCCTTGGGTCTTATTGTGAGGGTTCGCTGAGGCTGAAGTGGCTGCGGCAGGGCAACGGAAATCATGATAAATAAGACTTATGAAGATTCACAATTTCTCTTTTTTCCTTCATCATTCGCCAGCTTTTACCAGCAATAATTAAGGCTTAGCTCAGTATCACTTACCTGAGTAAACGCCTGGGGGTTTACGGCCTTGCCGCCTGGAAGCACTCGAATGATTTAAGGTATAAAAAGCACTTTTTTATTTCAGGCTGGTATGAACTATAAGAATATACTGAAGGTAGCGTAAATGTTCTACGATGTCGGTAATCACACATTACTTATTGACCCATCCAGGAGGAACATGGTGGACCCGTTAATTAAGGTCATGCTGGTGGGGGGAAGGGCTGATGGCCTGCTGGTCAGCGTCGCCGATAATGCGACAGAGCTGTCCGTTACCGCTGCGCAGTATGGTGCAAAATCCGGGCAGCCGCTGAGCTATCGGATCGTATCGCAAACGATTGATGACGAACGCTACTTTTTTGGTGTGTTCAGTGAGTCCCACGATGACGCTGACAAGCTCAAACGAGTGGCGCTGAGCAGAGGCATGAAAAAGTCTCTTTGCTGAACCCGGCTGGGCCAATCGGTCGGCCCGTTAATCGCAACGGGCCGCCGGTCTGCGACCTACGCCGCGTTGTTATAGCCGGTAGCAGGCAGCAGGGTTTTACTGCCTTTCAGGGTGAACAGCGAGAGCACCGTGAACCCTAACGTAATCGACCCCAGAATCAGGTATGCCTGATGGAATCCGACGGTATCGTACATCCGGCCCACCCACGCAGACAGCACCACGCCAGAGAGCTGCTTCGATAAGTTAAAGCCAATCAGGAACAGGGTGGCGGACAGTTTCGGGTTAAAGGCTGACGAGATATATTTAAAGGTCCCGACCAGCAGGAACGGTACTTCAAACATATGCAGCATTTTTAATATCACCACTTCGACCGCCGAGGTGGCAAACGACGATCCGAGAATGCGCACCGACATGATAATCCCGGCGGTCAGCAGCGCGTTTTTCGCCCCGATGCGGTTTACGATAGCGGGGGCGCAAAACATAATCAGCGCATTCAGTAATTCTCCACCGGTGGTGACAAAGCCAAACACTTCGGTGCCGCGCTGTGGGTCGGCGAAAAAACCTTTAAAGAAGTTGGCAAACTGCTGGTCGAAGACGTCATAGACGCTGGCAACACCCACCACGTAGATAATAAACCCCCAGAAACGCGGCATCCGCAGCAGTTCTGCCGCGACGCGCAGGGAAAAGGCCTGACGGTTGGCACCTAAGGCATCCATTACCTGGGCGCTGTTGCTGCTTTCCGGACGGGAAAACCACAGTAATACCCCCAGTATCAGCGCAAAGCCGGAGGCAATCCAGAAGGTGATATTGGGATCGATGCCGAACAGGATGCCGGTGATGGAAGCGCAAAGCGCCCAGCCGACGCAGCCGGCAACCCGCACCTTGCCGTATTCAAAGCGGTTGGCACGACTGACGCGCTCGATATAGGCCTCCACCGCACCGGAACCGCTGGAGAAAACAATCCCCAGATAAAGTCCGCCCACCAGCGATCCGGCGATAATATTCATCTGCAGCAGCGGCGAGAACACAAAGATAAAGAACGGCGCGAACAGAATTAATAATACCGTGATGGTCCACAGCAGGTGTTTACGCAGGCCGAGCTTGTCAGAAATCAGGCCAAATATCGGTTGGCAGATAATGGCGAACAGCGAAATAGAGGAGAAGACGATCCCGGTTTCGGTCTTGGTTAAATGGTTAACGTCCGCCAGCCATACCGGGAAAAAGGGAAAATAGGCCGACATAATGAAGTAGTAAAAGAAAAAGAACAGCAGGAAATAGATATAATTATGCCGTTCTCGTGGCGCCAGTTCAGAGAATTTCATAGAGATGTTCCGTTGTTATTATACTCGTCACCATCATTCCAGTTACTGCGCCGTTAGCGGCGTGCCGCTTCGTACAGTAACCCATCCGTCCCTGAGCTTCATCTCGTATGAGACTTCGCTGATTTCCGCCTAAAACCATCCTGAATGATGCCGGTATCACTGTTTTTATTATGAGGGGCCGCAGCCCCCCGTTATCGTTTTACTGGAAATAAATCGTTAGCTGATACTGCCATTGTGTCTCGAGCAGCAGCCACTGCTGCAGCACGCTCGGTGTCCAGGAATCATCCCCACCGACGCCCATATGCTGGCCGTCCAGGGTGATCCAGACGCCGCTTTCTGGCGTCATCCGGTGCCAGTGGTCGGTCTCCATTAACTGGGTGGTGCTGTAAGGCTGAACCGAGAAGTGGAAGCGCTTGCCCGCAACGTGCCAGCGTCCCCAGTCCAGGGCCTTGTTGTCACAGCGCAGGCCGTTCTCCGTCGGGAAGATGTACGGCGTGCTCATCTCCTCCAGCGGAAGCTGCCAGCGGGCGAAGCAGGCGCTGCTTTTACGGTCCGGGTAGTTTTCATGCGGCCCATAGCCGAGCCATGAAACCGGCGTTTGTTGGTCGGCGACCTGGAAATGCAGACCTACGCGCGGCAGCGGCGGCAGAGTACCAGCGCGCTCGCCACTCACCGCCAGCTGCAGCTGGCCGGTGCTGTCGAAGCTCATACGCCACTGGCTGACGATGACCACTTCGTCTCCGCGCAGATAGTGCCAGCGGCTGTCGACGATGATCTCGTGATCCAGACGTTGTGCCTCGCAGTGCACGCAGCGTCTTTCCAGCTGGTAAAGACCGGCGCTTTTCCAGCGCTCAACCCAGGCGTTAGGATCGATGCGTTCCACTTCGCTGACGCCAATGTCATTGTCCAGCGGGGCACGGACGAACTGATCGCACAGCGGCGTCAGCAACTGCTCTTTGCCCTCGACCAGCCAGTGGCTTAACAGACCGCTCTGGCGATCGATAACCCATTGCCGTGAGCCGTAGCTGACGGTAAAGGTCTGGTCAGCAATGGCCAGCTCAGGCGCCGGGCCGTCGGCGGTTGGCGCGGGTAAAGCCAGCGGTGCGGCGAGAGCGAACTGCCCCCAGGCCACCCGGTGTCCGGCGTCAGACCAGGCGGTCGCCTGCGGCTGGCACACTTCGAGCATCAGCCACACCTCTTTCGCACCAGTCGGTAGCGTCAGTTGCTCACAGAGAGTGAGTTCGCCGTGGGCCTGCGGGGCAAGGTTCAGGGCGAGGATTCCGCTGGCAACGGTTTCGCCAGCGCATTGCACCTGCCAGTGCAGCTGTTCATTGTCCGTCGTGCGGAACAGGTATTCGCTCTCCACGCTGATCCGCAGCGGAGATTGTTCCAGCACAGCGAACTGGAAATATTGCTGGGCATGCTTTGCTTCAATCAGCGAAGGGTGCGGACGGCGGTCCGGGAAGACCAGCCCGTTCATGCAGAACTGGCGATCGTTGGGTTTATCGCCAAAATCACCGCCGTAGGCCCAGCCGGTGGTGCCGTCATCGAAGGTTTTTTCGATCGCCTGATCGGCCCAGTCCCAGATAAAACCGCCCTGCAGGCGCGGATAGTCCCGGAAGGCCTGCCAGTAATCGGCGAAGTTACCGAGGCTGTTGCCCATGGCGTGCGCATATTCGCAGAGGATCAGCGGGCGCTGTTCGCCGGGCAGGCTGATCCACTTTTTAATGCCCCATTTCGGCACCGCCGGGATCGGCTGGTCATACTCAACGCGGGCGTACATCGGGCAGATGATATCGGTGGTGGTGCTGTCGGCACCGCCGCCTTCGTACTGCACCGGGCGCGTCGGATCCTGGCGCTTTAGCCAGTGGTACATCGCTTCATGGTTTGACCCGCCGCCGGATTCATTGCCCAGCGACCAGATAATGATCGACGGATGATTGCGGTTGCATTGCAGCATCCGGCTGACGCGGGCGCTGAAGGCCGGGAGCCACGCCGGGTCGTCGGAGAGGCGGTTCATCGGCACCATGCCGTGGGTTTCGATATTGGCTTCATCGACCACGTACAGACCGTAGCGGTTGCACAGCTCATACCAGCGCGAGGCGTTGGGATAATGTGAGCAACGTACGGCGTTAAAGTTATTCTGCTTCATCAGCAGAATGTCCTGCAGCATATCCGCTTCGGTGACCACCTGGCCGCGCTGGTGGTGATGCTCATGGCGGTTGACCCCGCGGATCAGCAGCGGTTTGCCGTTCAGCAGTAACAGGCCGTTGTTAATCTCCACCCGGCGAAAACCGATATCCCAGGCTTCGGCTTCCAGCAGGGCATCGCCGCGCCACAGCGCCACCACCGCGCGATAGCAGTGCGGCGTTTCGGCGCTCCACAGGGCCGGGCGATCGACCGGCAGGCGCAGTCGGGCGCGTTCAGCATAATTGCCGCGCTCATCAATCACCTGTGAACCCGGCTGCTGGCGCACGCTGGCAACCAGCTGCTCGCCATCCCACAGGCTGACCTCGGCCACCAGTTCGTCCAGGGTGCCGGCAGGCGCGCTCATGGTCAGGTTCACCAGCAGCTCCCCCTCGCGGTACAGGGCATCCAGTTGCGGGGTGAGCTGGACGTCGCTCAAATGCTGCTGCGGTTTGTTCAGCAGCCAGACCGAGCGGAAGATCCCGCTCATTCGCCACATATCCTGGTCTTCCAGCCAGGTTCCGGCGCTCCAGCGCACAACCATTACGCACAGACGGTTATTGCCTGTTTTCAGATAAGGAGTCAGGTCGAATGCGGCAGGCAGACGGCTGTCCTGGGAGTAGCCCACCCATTCGCCGTTGCACCACAGGTGAAAGGCCGAGTTCACGCCGTCGAAAATCACCTGGGTCTGACCTTCGGCCTGCCACTGCGGGTCGAGGGTAAAATTCAGGGAGTAGCAGCCGGTTGGGTTCTCTTCCGGGACCCGCGGCGGGGTGGTGTCGATAGGGTAGCGAACGTTGGTGTAGATCGGCGCGTCGTAGCCCTCCATCTGCCAGTTTGACGGCACCGGCGTACTGCGGCTATCCGCCAGATCCTGCTCGATCCACTGAGGATCGACAGCGAACGGGCTATGGGAGTAGGAGAACTGCCACTGACCATCGAGCAGACGACGGCGCCCGGAGGCGCGGTTATCCCGCGCATCGGCAACCGTACGCCAGCTGGCAAAAGTCGGGTGGGCCGTTAAGCGATTCAGGTGGGTGATGGTCTGGTTTTGCCAGTCTTCGCGGGCCAGTACGTCGTGAAACGTCAATGAGCGAACCGCGGTTGAGTCATATTGTTGCATACGCATACCTGACGGATAAGTGAGAGAAATGTCATTCGCTAGACAAGATGATGTCGTTATCAGATATTTTTCCTGGTGCCGCAATATTGGCGAAAACGAAACCGACCTTCGATCACGAAACACCCAAAAAAGCGCAGATTTTTGTCGTCAATAAGACATAAAATGTTAGCGGAAGACATTTGAATCAATAACCCCTCAACCTGGCCTGAAAGGAGACCACCATGCAGCGGCGTACGGCAACGTTAGAGGATGTGGCGAGTGAAGCCGGCGTGTCGCAGCAGACCGTCTCCCGGGTGCTGAATAATCCGCAGATTGTCTCCGCACGGACCCGGGAAAAGGTCGTCCGCGCGATGCAGGCGCTACACTATGTGCCCAACCGTTCGGCGCAGCTGCTGGCGGGGAAAGCGGCACCTTCCATCGGGCTGATTACCGCGTCATTGACGCTGCATGCGCCTTCGCAAATCGCGGCGGCGGTGAAAAATCACGCGGGCGTTCATCAGCTTGAAGTCTCGATTGCTATGCCGGAGCGCAGCGATTACGCCTCCTTGCAGGCGCGGCTGGATGAGTTTCGTGCGCAGCATATTCGCGGGGCGATAGTCAGCCTGCCGCTGGAGAGCAGCACGGCGGAGCGGCTGGTGAAGGAAAATCCCGATATTGCCTGCCTGTTTCTCGATGTTTCGCCGGAAACGGAGGTGTCCTGCGTACGCTTTGATCATCGCGACGGTTGCGGCGCCTGCGTCCGGCACCTTTGGGAGCTGGGGCACCGGGAGTTTGGCCTGCTCGCCGGCCCGGAAAGTTCGATCTCTGCGCGCATGCGCCTTGGTAGCTGGCGCGAGGCGCTGCATCGCCAGGGCGTCAGCCAGGCCCAGACCGTATTCGGCGACTGGAGCGCCGCCAGCGGCTGGCACAAAACCTTTGAACTGCTCCATCTCCAGCCGCGTATTAGTGCGATTGTGGTGGCCAACGACCAGATGGCCTTAGGAGTGCTGAGCGCTCTGGCGCAGCTCAACCGTAGCGGCAGCCGCGCGGTGTCGGTCACCGGCTATGACGACACTGCCGATAGCCTCTATTTTCAGCCGCCCCTGACCACCGTTGCCCAGGACTTCGATCTGCTGGGCAAAAGGGCGGTAGAACAACTGGTCCAGCTGATGGTGACCCCGCAGATGCGGATCCGTGAACTGCTGCCCACCCGGCTGATCGTCCGCCAGTCTACCTGGCCGTTCGACAGCGAACATCAACAGGAGCAGTGGGTCGCTCAGCTTAAAGCGCTGGTTGAGAAGCTGTAGGCGGCATTGGTTTACCCTTCATTGAAGATGGATGTGCTAGCGTAGCCGCAGTCATAAAGGGAGATGGACATCGCCTTTATGTAAAATGTAAAACACAATCTATCCATGCAAGCATTGATTCACCGCCAGACCTCTGGCGGTTTTTTTTTGCCGGTCCGCAGGAAAACCCCGTCTGATATTTTATTTAATTCTGTCTGCTGAGCGTACTTTGCGCGGTTAACAGCATAAACATGCTGTTTTTATGGTGGGTGGTGTCAAAACCTTCCCGGGCGAGAGTTTTTGACCCAGCATAAAATACTGATGGCAGAGGAGGAATTTGGCTGGCAATGAGGATTGCGGTAGTCGCCACGGCAAATTGTCCAAATTTAAATTTAACCCTTTGTTACAGATGGGATTTATTTGGAGATCAATACTTAAGACTCTGATTATGGATATTAAGGATAATTGATTGTGAATAAACTCTTCCGTAACACCCTGATTGCTGTCGCGCTGAGCGCGGGTTTCTCTGTCGCTGCACAAGCGGCTAGCACCACTGATGTTCCGCCGGTATCTCAGGATCCTGTGGTACAACATCTGAAGCTGAGCAACGAGCAGGTGAGCAAAATTCAGACCCTGCGCAGCGAATTCGAGACCAACGTTAACAATATCAAAATCGACGGTTTCAAAGACGGCGCCCTGGTAGATGTTATCCATTCCGGCAAATGGGATGATGCGAAAGTGAAGCAGCAGCTGGCGGCCTTTGGGCAGTTAGATCAGCAAGTGCGCTACTACCGCGTGAAATACTATTTTGGCGTGAACCAGGTGCTGACGCCTGAACAGCGCACTCAGGTGAAAAACGATCTTGTTGACGCCCTGAACTGATTTCCAGCCCCGCCAGCAATGGCGGGGTTACCCTGCCGCATGCGCTCATCGCCCGCGCGAAAACCTAAAATGAGACATTATGAAGAGACTTGCATTCATCGCTCTCAGCTTCCTCGCATTGACCAGCCTGTCTGCGGTTGCCGGTACCAAAACCGTGGTGGACTATGGTGTGGTACAGCAAAGCCAGATCATCAGTAATCAGACCCACTCACGGCCGCTGCGCACCCTTGCTGCCGGTGCCGTCGGGGGCGTAATTGGACACCAGTTTGGTAATGGTAAAGGACAGACCGCCATGACCGTAGCCGGCGCCGCCGCCGGAGCCAGTGCTTCTCACTATCGCCAGTCACAGCGCCAGGCCATGCAGGAAGTCCAGTTGACCATCAAGACCCAGTCTGGTCAGATAATCCAGGTGCTCCAGCAGTACGATGGCCGGATGAGCTTTAACCAGGGCGACAAGGTTCGCATCCTGACCTCCGGTTCGAACACCAGCGTGGATAAAGCCGTCTGATGCTGACCTGACCGCCTGCGAATAACGCAAGCGGTCTTCCGTTGTGCTATCTCTACGTGTTACCTCTTCCCGAAGCGGGAATAAATCATCATCAAGCCGGAATTCCGTGATAGTATTGATAATTATTATCAATATGGATGTGATGATGAAACGCAAATATGCGCTACTTTTAGCCGCCGGTATTCTGTTGTCGGCCTGCAGCAGTCAGGTCAAACAAAACGAGCCAAAGCAGCTTCACCTTGTCCAGCCAGACTATCCCTACTATGCAGCGGCCAATAATATTCGCGGTGAAGTGAAGATTCGCTTTGATGTGGGCGCCGACGGGAAAGTCGAAAAGTTATGGATCCTGTCGTCTGAACCACAGCACCTGTTTGATGACGTGGTGATTCGCGCGGTGGCAAAATGGCGTTTCGAACCTAACAAACCCTTTAAAAACATGACTAAAACCATTCGCTTTAAGACGCGGCCCTCGGTGTAGTGGCGACCTGAGGCATTAGCCGGGAATGTCTGCCGGGCTATCGCGAATCCCATTTCTTGATCTAACTCGCAACTTTGAACCTATACTCTCTCAGCGATCGGTGGCGATCGCTGGCGGCTCGGTGCATGGCAACAGGCCACCTCAGCGCCATACGCAAGACCTGCTTCAACCTTCAATAGCTAACGGTATTCAGGAGAAGAGACATGGGTTACGTAACGACGAGCGATGGTGTTGAGATTTTTTATAAAGACTGGGGACCAAAAGAGGGCAAGGTGATTTTTTTCCACCACGGCTGGCCACTCTCCAGCGATGACTGGGATGCGCAGATGCTGTTCTTCGTGAATAAGGGCTTCCGGGTGGTGGCGCACGACAGGCGAGGGCATGGCCGTTCCAGCCAGGTGTGCAGCGGTCACGATATGGATCACTATGCGGATGATGTTGCTGCGGTGGTTCAGCATCTCGGCGTACAGGGAGCAATGCATGTCGGTCACTCGACCGGCGGCGGCGAGGTGGTACGCTATGTGGTACGCCACGCGGAGGATAAGGTCTCAAAAGCGGTGTTGATCAGCGCCGTTCCGCCGTTGATGGTAAAAACTGACAGCAATCCGCAGGGAACGCCGCCTGAGGTGTTTGAATCCTTCCAGGCGCAGCTCGCCGCCAACCGGCAGCAATTCTATTATGACGTGCCGGCCGGGCCGTTTTACGGCTACAACCGTCCCGGCGCGACACCGTTACCAGGGGTTATCTGGAACTGGTGGCGACAGGGAATGATGGGCGGCGCGAAGGCGCATTATGACGGGATCGTGGCCTTCTCGCAGACGGACTTCACCGAGGACCTGAAGCAAATCGCCATCCCGGTATTGGTGATTCATGGCGATGATGACCAGGTTGTGCCCTACCACGATTCCGCAGTGCTCTCAGTCGACCTGGTACAGAACGGTACCCTGAATACTTATAAAGGGGCGCCGCACGGGATCCCCACCACCCACGCGGATCAGATCAACGCCGACCTGCTGGCGTTTGTGAACAGCTGACGATGCACCCGATCCGACGCACTGGCTGCAGCCATCGCTAATACCATCACTGTGCCACCAGGCCGTCCGTCCCTGCGTGTTTCAGCGCCAGAGACGGGCTGCCTGACTGAATTTTACGCAACAGTTGATGTGCTATTGATATTTTTCTGTGAAGCTAAAGAATATACGAGAGGACTGGCGGTGGTGCTTTCTACATTATTGAGCACAAACTGATTCCTGATATTACACCGTCCTGGCGCAGGAGGATGCGCGTTGTCCGGTCTTTAATAACCTGGACAATAACAATGATTTAATTGAACGTTATGGCTACAGGAAATAGGGAGAATCAACCGCTATTGCCATTGCAAATCAAAGATCTAGCGCTGTCTCATTTCTCTTTTACCGCCATTCCAGGATATATTGGGCACACTATCGTCATTATCCCTTTGCAACAGGTAACATCGGCCATGGCTCTGATCCCTAAAAACTATGCGCGGCTGGAAAGCGGCTATCGTGAAAAAGCGTTAAAAATCTACCCGTGGGTGTGTGGGCGCTGTGCGCGCGAGTTTGTCTACTCCAATCTGCGCGAATTAACGGTTCACCATATCGACCACGATCACACCAACAACCCGGAAGATGGCAGCAACTGGGAGCTGTTGTGCCTGTATTGCCACGACCACGAACACTCGAAATACACCGAAGCGGACCAGTACGGTACGACGGTGGTGGCGGGCGAGGATGCGCAAAAAGACGTTGGCGAAGCCACCTATAATCCGTTTGCCGATTTAAAGTCGATGCTCAATAAGAAGAAATAATCGTCGCCCAGCCGATCGCCTGGTCGGGCGGCAGACGCAGCCCACCAGGTCGCGATCCCAATGTGTTTTCTCGCAAGATTCGGTGTGTTTTTTAAGTGTTCATCGCTGGTACTTCGGCAGCTCCAGAGCAATCAAAATAGAAGATATTGATATTCTTCAGACTGTTGACTCCATTTGTAATACAATTATAACTGTATTAATAATGAGGTTTTATGTATGAATATTTATCAAGCTCAACCCCAGGATGTCGATACTGTCCTGCCGCTGTATCTCGCCTATCGTCGCTTCTACGAGGTAGAAGAACGCGCTCATCAGGCAAGGGACTTTATCCTCAAACGCTTACAGTTAAATGAGTCGGTCATTTTCTTCGCTGAAGTTGACGGCAAAGCGGTGGGGTTTACCCAGCTCTATCCTCTGTTTTGTTCGCTGGAGATGAAGCGCATCTGGTTGCTTTACGATCTGTTTGTCGATGCATCAGCCCGCCAGCATGGGGTTGCACAGCGGCTGATTGACCGCGCAGAACAGCTGGCGAAAGAGAGCGATTCGGCATTTATCATGCTCAGTACCGCCACGGATAATACCCGGGCACAGTCGTTGTATGAGCAACGTGGCTTTGTACGCGACAATGATTTCTACGTTTACAATAAGCTGGTGTAATAAACGTGTGATGTCGGCTGATATTTAGCTCAGTACGGCGATTCGTTGCTGGTTAAGCGCTCGCGTAAGTTTGCTCACTGGTTGCAAGGTGATGGATTTAAGGTGACTCAGTATAATTGATGTGCCCGATCCTGATTCTGTAAAAGCCCCGGAATGTGAAATGGGGCTTTTTTGTGTTATCAGCAACGCCGTTTTTGACGAAGCACGGTCGCGCAACGGCTTGAGTAAATGATTACTGTACCTTCAGCTGACTTCCTTCTGCAACATACGTTTTCTGATTATTCGGACCGATAAACTCGCTGGCTGGCTTCCTTACTACGAGGTTGTCATATGCTGTCGATTTCACCGCAATATAATTCTCGGCGCTGTCTGGCGATCCTGAGCCGCTATATTTTGCAATATACGGATAAGGAAATACCGGACGGGTAACGGTTAACGTTGGCATTTCGGCAGCCACCGGCGAACTGGCGCGCTGTACGCCGTGGAAATGTGCTTGCGCATCCGTACTCCCTTCCGCTGTGTTTTCCTGGCCTGGCATGCCAGGTTTTTCCTGCGCATTCGCCGCCGTTTTACCTGTAATCAGCGCTTTTGGTGCGATTTGTTGTTCGGTCCATTTCATCAGCGGCGAAAGTAAGTCGAACTGGTCTAAGCCGTCGCCACCACCACAGTGGGCGACACCGGGCAACAGAAACAGACGAACAAACTGGTCGGTTGCTTGCTCACCAAGATAGCTCTCAACGCCACGATAGTAGGCAATGGAGAACGCCGGGCTGACGGAGTCATCAGCCAGACCATGCCACATAATCAGCTTACCGTTTCGTTTCATAAAACCGCTGAGATTGGTGTTGGCCGCGTTATAGAGCGGAGCCAGTTGCGCGACAGCAGCAAAGTTCTGCTTGTTGAGAGGGAAATCACCTAAGGTGGTGATGTTTTGTTTTCCACCCGGTAACAGTAACGATTGCAGTGCTGGCAGCGCCATCATTTCTGACATGGAATGACCATCGGATGTCGCCGGTACCGGCCAGCGCAATTCGGATCCGAGAGGCAGGCCGGCAATCACAAACTGATTTCCCGCGCTGTCACCAGCCCCGCGATAGAGTTTTTCCGCAACGTTGATTTCTTCCGCCGTCAGACAGTTCGATTTATCGGCCTGATTTGTGGTACAGGTTTGCACCCAACCCGGCGAGAAGGTGCACGCATACGGATTTGCTAATAAGCCATCATTGACGCCGGACAGCGTCGGACAGTGCGTCAGTACTGCACGATGCAGAATGGGGAGCCGATCCTGCAACAGGATTGCTGAGCCATCCGCGCGTTGGTTAGCGACAACGTTCCAGCCGTGGAAAAATGAGTTCTGGAACTGGAAGAAGGCTGCCGGGGCTCCGGCGCTGATACCATCAAAATCATCCGGGAAGCGTTGCGCTTCCATGAGTGCCTCGCGTCCACCGTCGGAACACCCCATAAAATACGCATATTTTTGCGGCTGGCCGTAGTATGACTGAATTGCAGCCTTTGCCAGCAGCGCGGTGAGGTGATTGGCGCGATAAGCAAAATCGATCCGTTTCTGGGGATCTTCCGCCCAACTGGCATCCATCATGCCGCCGCTGTGACCCATATCGGTCGCGGCAACCACAAATTCGCCCTGGGTGGCTGGCGTGCAGCCACTGGCGTTGCTCGGTGTGAGGTTGATTTGCCCGCATAGCCCGCCACATCCAACCTGCAGGAAGCGCTGCGTCCAGCGCTGTTGTGGCAGCGCGATTTCGACACCAATCGATGCGCCGATGGTCGCTTTTATCTGACAGTACATCCCTTTGTCAGTTTTCAGGGGGCTGGCTGAATTAACCGTCACTTCTTCACCAACCCGATCGTTAAAGTTAATAGATGCTAACTGGCTACAATCTATAATGGGTTTTACCGTGGGTAAATTATCGGCGGCGAGAGCCGGTGATGCTATTAATAAAATAGCCGTGGTGATTAGCCACTGAAGGACGCTGGTGTAAACCCGTTTCATTTTATCTGGCTCTGTTTTTATCAGTGAATGTTGTGCGGCGTTGGGTGGATTATAGTGAGTTGTGTTTAAAGTCGCGTCGTCCGTCACCTCAGAACTCAACATTTGCGCTGAGCACCAGATTCCGCGTTTCACCTTCGGCGACGCGTAAATTACCACCGCTTGAGGTATAATAGTGCTTGTTAAACAGGTTGTTAATGTTTAACTGTAGATGCGTTTTTTTACCTAAGAGCTGATTATCCCAGCCAATAAAACTGTCTGCGACGGTATACGCCGGGAGGGTGAAGCTGTTGTCAGGATCGCCTGCGCGGGTACCGACATAACGAGCGCCGCCGCCAATACGGAAACTTCCCGGTAACAGAGCAATACGCATATTATGGCTTAAATATAACGCTCCGGAATTGCGCGGTGCGTTTTGCAGGCGGTTACCATTATTACCAGAATCGTTCTTATCGTTAACAATTTCTGCCTGGTTGTAGCTGTAATTCGCACTCACATCCCAGTCCGGATAAATCTCTCCGTTCATTTCTACTTCAACGCCGCTGGAGCGGGCTTTATCCACAGCATACGTTTCTCCGTTTAATGATAAGGCAATATTGCGTTCATCAATCCGGTACAGTGCGAGGGTGGCGAACAGCGCCGGCGTCATTTGCCACTTACTACCGACTTCATAGGTAGTGCCCTGTTCGGGAGCCTCAACGTTGCCGTTGTCGTCAGGATTAGTGGATGGCGTAAACGATTTACTCATACTGCCGTAAACAGATACGTCAGGTGTCAGCTTATAAATGAGCCCGGTTTGAGGTAAGAATTTATTACCTTCGTTGCTATAGCTAAGTGTCGCTGGATCGCCTTTTGATTCACGTTGTTCATAATGCTGATAACGGCCACCGGCCACAGCGGTCCAGCGTGATGTCAGGTCAATGCTGTCTTTGAGATAAACAGATCGGCTGTGAAGGCGGTTGAGCAGATGGCTATCTGCGGTTTTTTCTGTGCTGCTGTCGGTGACGGTTTCCAGGCCATATACCGGGTTACTCAGCGTGAAGTCGGTATTTTTGCTCCCGTTATAAGCGTGAGCGCGGTAGGTTTGATTCATTTCGTAATCGGTGCCAACGACCAGATTATGCGTCATGCCAAATAGTACCGGCGTACCCATGGCATCCCACGAAACATATTTTGTTTTGTGGTTAAAACCGCGGAAAGCATCCGGGCGTCGCGTTACAACACCGCTGGTGGCATCAATGGCGGTGGTGGTCACCGTATTGCTGCTGTACTGGCGTTGGTTCAGACCTACGGTGACGCGAGTCGACCAAACGTTGTTGAATTGATAATCCCAGGATGTGTTAAAGGTCTTATTACGTCCCCATGCATGGTTTGAATAATCGTCCAGACGGGTTTTGTAACCAATATTAATCGGTTTGCCATTAATAAACGCTGTACCACGGTCGTACGGAATATCATATTGATAACTGCTATAGCTGATATTAAAGCTGGCTTTATCGCCGTACCACTGTAATGACGGTGCGATTAGGGTATGTTTATCGTTGCCGTACCCGCGCCAGTAATTTTGCGCTTGTTTTTCAGCAATCAAACGGAAGGCGAAACCGTTACCAAGCGGTCCGGTAACATCGATACTCCCGGCGCCACCTCCGGTGCTATTGTAGTGTCCGCCAATAATCGTGTGCCATTCATATTGCGGCTTCTTACTGACGACATTAATCATCCCTCCGGGATTCAACACACCGTATAACAACGAGGATGATCCTTTCAGCACTTCGACATGATCGGTAGTGGCGTCAAAGTTGAGTCCCTGACTACTGCGAATGCCATCGCGGAAAATCGAACCGTCGGAGTTCGAGCCAAAACCCCGACGAACAATACCGTCTTCCGTCTGGCCCAGCGTATTTGCTTGCGCTACGCCGCTAACAAAGCGCATGGCATCGGAGAGGTTACTGGGTTGATAATCATCCAGTTGTTTTTTGGTTACTACGCTAACCGACTGGGCTTCATTCAGTTTAGACGTGGGTGTTTTACTGGCGACGGAAGAGGTTGAGCTGGAATAGCCGCTGTCAGTTTGTTCTGTTGCAGTCACCGTCATCGTATTGTCATCATCAGCGGCATAACTGCTGGCTGAAGAAATTAACGCCCCACTGCATACCGCAAGCCATATTTTCCCTCGCGGGCACTTACAGTGCTGAGCGTTTTTATATTGATTCATTTCTTTTTCCCTGGTCTTTAAAACAAGTTATTTCTATGTGTTAGTACAATTCCTCTCGCTTACGATGAGCGGGGAACATGCCCGATGGGGATGTATTTGAGGCAAGGCACGCGTTGGTTTTAATGTAATTGATAATCATTTCAGCATGAAAAAATGTAGTAGTACATATAAAATAATATCTTCATTATTACTCCTTATTGTAAGCCTTCCTTACAGTAAGGTGCTTGCGAGTCCCGGTGAAATACAGTAGCGAGAAAAGCAAACCCTAAGATCGAGGTATTAATGATGTTTTCACCCCATGTTATTGGAAATAATTTTGGTTAAATAAACTCACATAAACGATATTCACCACTCCACTTTTGTGATGCGAATCATGGCACTAAAATAGTCTGGGTAATCTCTGTGGCGACATAGTGGTATTAATTTCATGGCTATCTCGCAGAGACAGTCCTCTTAAATGAGTCGCGGTTGATGACTGAAATTCGGGATGTTTTAAAAGGCGGGAAGAACGAAAGCAGGCATGTTTACTGATGTCAGCGCGACAATCAGCCATAAAAATGCTGGCCACCTTACGTGACCAGCATTAACTTGAAGAGGGCGTTTTTTAATACTAACCACGCCAACAAGCCTTAACACTTTAACGAAGGTCAGGCCCATGAGAGTAGCCACCGCCGGGGCCCCCGGGCCCTCCACCGTGACCTCCCGGAGGGAGAATGCACCCGGAAAGTGACGTCGCTCCGCAGAGCACAAAAACGAAGAAGATTATTTTTTTCATGATGACTCCTGAACTGGGAGTGTTAATTCAAAAGCATAAATGTGGATATTTTATGGAGAGCCGCACGTTCTCCGTGCCTTCGCACATTAACCAGGATTAATCCAGAATAAAACCGTACCGGATTGCCGCAAAAAGCGGGAGAAACCCCGTTTCTTTTCTGGTGATAGCGGGTTCACTCGTAGCCAGAAAATACCATCAGTCATCTGAACATCAGAATGTCACTGCGGTTTGTGGTTCTCTTTGACTACTTTTTTCGCCGGCCGCCTGGCGACGTTCTCTTTGTTTGCCTTCTTTTTCGTGTTTTTTTTCACCACTTTTTGGTGTGAATCTGGTGCAGGTTGTGAAGCCGCCATCGATGTTGCAGAAAACATCAAAAGCGTCGACGTGAAGATAGCTAATGTGAATTTTTTCATAAGTCTGTCCTGATTCAATATCGTCTGGCAGATAAATACTGCCTGAATGATGAATGCACGCGGTTGAGTAAATACGATGTCCATCAACGGAGCATTAAATAAACGGCGGAATAGGTTACCTGAGAATAATGGCGATAATATGGAGATTGGCGCAGGTATTGACAGAAAAAAACACTGATGGACCTTGTCCATCAGTGGGTCTGGGTTATCTCGGGGGGGGGGGGTATCTTCAGAGGCCAGACGGCCGTGGAACTTCGATATAGTTCCCATTGATGTCTTTCTGATAATAGCTTCCGTCACGCACGTAGTAGCGTTTCCCATTGTAATCAACGACGTTCAGGCTGGAATTTACCGCAGAGGGGGCATCAACACGGATATACTCGGCTCCTTGTTTGCGATAGTAGATATCGTTAACAATATAATAGGTCAGTCCGCCGATAATCAACGTTGTCGCCAGGTCAGGCAGTACGCTAAGTCGCGGATATGGTGTGGGGGCTGGCTGTGGGGTGAATCCAGGGCCGGGACCTCCCGGGCCTGGACCTGGCCCGGCAAGGGCCAATGAGGGTGAGACAATCAGCATCGTCATCACTAAAGCGTAGAGGCGGTTTTTCATCTGAAAATCTCCTGTAATTTGATGGTTGTCACCATTATCACCTATAAAAAATGGGCGTTTAACAATAGGGGGTTATTATAAATACGATTCCGGGCGGTTACTTCAGCAAAACGTAAATCCCAAAAATCTTCATAATTGGTTGTCGGTTTGAGAATTGAAAAACGATTAGCAACGGGACAATAGCAGCCGCTGATTTGGGGCTCAGATTAATCCCGCAGAAAATTGATTCAGGTGAGGAGTGCCGTACGCAAGGCTATTAAGAACACTATTATTGGTGGCGAATCCACGGACTCGGGAACACAACAATATTTTTTCGCGATAAAAATAACGTCTTGATGAAAAGCCAAAAACAGAAAGCCCCCTGGCGCGGTTGCAGCAGGGGGCTTTTACGGGTGGGGATTATCGTCGTTCATCAGTCATCCCATTTGTGGCTTAGATACGCAGCAAGAAATCCGAAGAACAGAATGGTTCCTAGTACTGCCATAAATACATGCATATTTCCCAGCATGATTAACCTCCATCAGTGTGTAGTGTGCGCTAAATTGTCCTTGTTGAACGTGGTGTACGGTTGTTGAATGAATCATAGCCTGGTTAATCTAAACAAATAATTAACCAGGTATACAATTTCGTGATGAAACAACTTAACGCGGGACGATCACAGCGGGCGTTCAAGCACGAACAGATAGGCCTCCCGCGACCAGAACAGCCCGGTTCTGCGGCGCTCCACGGACATGGTTTTGACCTCCCAGCCCTGCATGGTGAACTCATTGAGGAAACGGCTCATTTTCTCCGGATCGGCTTTGGCTTCACCAAAAAACAGACTCCCGAGAATTCCTTCTTTATAGATAACAACACGACACTCTTTTTTCATCAGACAGGCTCCTTGCGCAATCTCATCAATGTGAACGCCATTGTGACCGCTTATGACGATTTTTCCACTGCGGCCGCTGAAAATTTCTGACGATAGCGGGAAGGGCTGATGGCAAACTGCTGGCGAAAATGGTGGCGCAAGGTGCTGGCATCGGTAAATCCGCTGAGCCCGGCGATTTCCTCAATGCTCAGGCGGGTTTGGGTAAGATGCTGCTGCGCTCGCAGCAAACGTTCCTCCAGTAGCCAGCGGGCCGGTGTTTTCCCGGTGGCGGCCTGAAAACGGCGCAAAAAGGTACGTGGGCTCATCCCTGCCTGCTGCGCCAGCGACCCGACGGTGTGGCTGGCGGCAAGATGCTGATGCAGAAAATCGAACACCAGCCCCAGCCGCTGGCTTTCTCGCGCCTGGGCTACCGGTCGCACCACCTGCTGCGCCTGCGCGCCGTCGCGATGCGGAGAAACCACCAGCCGTCTTGCCACCGTGTTGGCGGCCTCAATGCCGTAATCTTCACGCACCAGGTGCAGGCACAGATCGATACCCGCGGCGCTGCCGGCGGAGGTCATCACGCCGTCGGCGCCGACATACAGCACATCTGCCACCACATCAATAAGCGGAAAACGCTCGCGCAGGAGCTCGGTATAGCGCCAGTGGGTGGTGGCGCGACGGCCGTTGAGCAGTCCGGCGGCAGCAAGGACAAACACGCCGGAACAGATAGATATAATCCGACATCCTCGGGCATGGGCTGCAGTTAAGGCGTCGCACAGCGCCGCAGGCACCGGGGCATCAACCCCGCGCCAGCCGGGAACCACGATGGTATCTGCCTCGCTGAGCAACGTCATACCGCCATCGGTCATCAGCCGGATCCCACCGGTTGCCCGCAGCTCGCCATCATCTACCGCGGCCACCGCAAAACGGTACCAGCGTTCGCCCATTTCCGGGCGGGGAAGGCCGAACAGTTCGACGGCAATACCAAACTCAAAGGTACATAAACCATCGTAGGCCAGCGCCACAACCCGATGGCGTGGTGGTGTGGTGGAAGAAGTTGTCAGGATTTCAGCGTTTTCTGTCATCGTTAGCGGCGGACGAGAAGTGGAGAGAGTCAGTAAAGTAGTGGTACCACAGAGAAGGAGAATAAGCCATGAGTGTTGTCACCGCCTTTACCCCTGCCACTTCCAGCGACACCGTCGCCTGGTTCCGTCACAAGCTGAGCCTCGAAACCGACTGCGCGGATGTCCACAGCGCCATGCGTGATGGAGAGGGCGACTTTGTCCTGCTGCATGTCGTCGGCAGCGTTGAAGCCTTTGCCCGCCGCCATCTGCCGGGGGCACTGCATTTACCGCACCGGCAGATCGATGCCGAACGGATGCAGGCCTGGCCGCCAGAGACGCTGTTCGTGGTCTACTGCGCGGGCCCGCACTGCAACGGCGCCGATATCGCCGCCCTCAAACTGGCAGAACTGGGGCGACCGGTAAAAATGATGCTGGGTGGGATCATCGGCTGGCAGGATGAAGGTTTCGCGTTCGCGTAATAGTGCCGACGGCCGGGGGCGTAAGCTCGCCGGCCGTAACATGAATTTAATTCATCTCCCATGAAATATTCTCGTTTGCTGCTGACGGCAGCGCATGCCAGTATTTGGACATATAGCCATCCAGAAGTCTATAAATTCAAATAGTGAACTATCACGGCAGGCAACTAACTCTGCTCACCGCTAAGGAGACACCATGCAACGTCAACAGCCCCCGTTTCGCGCTGATATCGTCGGCAGTTTTTTACGTCCGGACGCCATAAAACACGCCCGTCAGCAGCTTGCCGAAGGCGCCATTGATCCTCAACATCTGCGCCAGATCGAAAACGAGGCTATCCGTCAGCTGGTGCAACAGCAGTGCGACTGCGGCCTGCACGTGGTGACCGATGGTGAATTCCGCCGTGCCTGGTGGCACTTCGATTTCTTCGACGGTTTACAAGGCGTTGAGCGCTACGATTCCGACAAAGGGATCCAGTTCAACGGTATTCAGACCAAAGCGCACGGCGTGCGTGTCACCGGTAAACTGGCGTTTGGCGATCACCCGATGCTGGAGGATTTCCGTTTTCTGAAAAGCATCAGCGGTGATGCCCAGCCGAAAATGACCATTCCGAGCCCGAGCGTGCTGCACTTCCGCGGCGGGCGTAAAGATATCGACGCCACCGTCTACCCGGATCTCGCCGACTACTTCGACGATTTGGCGACCACCTGGCGTGATGCGATCCGCGCGTTTTATGATGCTGGCTGTCGCTATCTTCAGCTCGACGACACCGTCTGGGCCTATCTGTGCTCTGATGAACAGCGTCAGCAGGTCCGTGAACGCGGTGATAATCCTGACGAGCTGGCGCAGACCTATGCCCGGGTGCTGAATAAGGCCCTGGAAGGTAAGCCGGAGGATTTAACCATTGGCCTGCACGTCTGCCGCGGTAATTTCCGCTCGACCTGGATCTCAGAAGGCGGCTACGAGCCGGTGGCAGAAGTGCTGTTTGGTAGCGTCAATGTCGACGCCTTCTTCCTGGAGTATGACAATGACCGCTCCGGCGATTTTGCGCCGCTGCGCTTTATCCGCCCGGGCAAACAGCAGGTGGTGTTGGGATTAATCACCACCAAGAACGGCGAACTGGAAAACCCGCAAGGGGTGAAAGCCCGCCTTGAAGAAGCCTCCCAGTACGTGTCGTTACAGCAGATTTGCCTTAGCCCACAGTGTGGCTTTGCCTCGACCGAAGAGGGTAACGCGCTGACCGAGTCCCAGCAGTGGGATAAAGTCCGCCTGGTTACCGGGATCGCCGCACAAGTCTGGTAACCGCTCGTCATAGCGCAGCGTTGCACCGTTTTGAAGCAACGCTGCCGCTTTTTTCAATTCTCCCCACGCTACATCGCGCTTTCTGATTGCCAGACAACCTGGCACCATTTTTGCCTTATCACTTCCGGTTAGTCGTTAATTCATTTTTTGTCTTTGCGCTATTCAGGAGTGAATCATGCAGCGTCGAACACTATTAAAAGCTTTTGCACTCTCCGCCTCTGTGATCAGCATGGGCTACTCATTCCAGGTTTACGCCGCCGACACCATTAAAGTCGGGATTATGCACTCGCTTTCCGGGACGATGGCGATTTCTGAAACGCCGTTAAAAGACGTGGCGCTGATGGCGATTGACGACATTAACGCCAAAGGCGGGGTACTGGGGAAAAAACTCGAGCCGGTGGTGGTGGATCCAGCCTCAAACTGGCCGCTGTTCGCTGAAAAGGCCCGCCAGCTGCTGACTCAGGATAAAGTCGCGGCGGTGTTTGGCTGCTGGACATCGGTATCGCGTAAATCGGTACTGCCGGTGTTTGAAGAGCTGAACGGGCTGCTGTTCTATCCGGTGCAGTACGAAGGTGAAGAGATGTCGCCGAACGTCTTCTATACCGGCGCGGCGCCGAACCAGCAGGCCATCCCGGCGGTGGAATACCTGCTGAGTGAAGATGGCGGCGGGGCGAAGCGCTTCTTCCTGCTGGGAACGGATTATGTTTATCCGCGTACCACCAACAAAATTCTGCGCGCCTTCCTGCATGGCAAAGGGATTCAGGATAAAGACATCGAAGAGGTCTACACCCCGTTCGGCTACAGCGACTATCAGACCATCGTGGCTAATATTAAGAAATTCTCCGCCGGTGGCAAAACGGCGGTGGTTTCCACCATCAACGGCGACTCCAACGTTCCGTTCTATAAAGAGCTGGCGAACCAGGGTCTGAAGGCCACCGACGTGCCGGTAGTCGCTTTCTCGGTGGGCGAAGAGGAGCTGCGCGGTATCGATACCAAACCGCTGGTGGGGAACCTGGCAGCCTGGAACTACTTTGAATCGGTGGATAACCCGACCAACAAGCAGTTCGTTGCCGATTATCGCGCCTATGCCAAAGCCCATAAGCTGCCGAACGCCGACACCGTAGTGACTAACGACCCGATGGAAGCCACCTGGGTTGGGATGCACATGTGGGCGCAGGCGGTGGCAAAAGCCGGTACGACGGATGTTGATAAGGTGCGGGCGGCGATGGCCGGACAAACCTTCAAAGCACCGTCAGGCTTTACGCTGACCATGGATGCCACCAACCATCACCTGCATAAACCGGTAATGATCGGTGAAATCGAAGCCAACGGCCAGTTCAACGTCGTCTGGCAGACCGAGGAGCCGGTTCGCGCCCAGCCGTGGAGCCCGTGGATCGCCGGTAACGATAAGAAACCCGATCATCCGGTAAAAACCGCCGCTAATTAATCCTGTCTACCCGGGCGACGCCCGGGATATCTCACCGTAGCCCCGGGATGCGCTCGCATGACCGGGGATACTCGTAACGGGTGACAGCACAAGGAGACGATCATGAACGCATGGCGCATGATGAGTTACGGTTTTGCGTTGCTGATAATGCTGCTGCCGTGGCAGACGCAGGCCGCGGAAGCCGACGATTTCGTCGTGGCAACCCGAAGCCAACAGGCGCAGCTCCTGGAGCAGTGGGCCGCCGCGCCTCAGGCACAACGACTGCCGTTGCTGCGGGCGCTCAAGGCGGAAACGCTGACGGTGGATGGCAGCGGCCATGCCTTCAGTCAGCAACAGCCACTGGGCACCGCGCAGACGCCGCAAGGGGCGACAAAACCGGTTCGCCTTACCAACCGCCTGCGTAATCTGGTTGCCGGGGCGCTGGCGACGCACCTGCTGGTTAGTGACAACGTCACAGAAAGACTGTCCGCAGTCAAAACCCTGCAGCGAGAGGCGACGCCGGAAATGGCTGGGCTGCTCGAACAACGTATGGCGCAGGAGCCAGATGAAAGCGTGAAAGCACAGCTGGAGATTGCGCTGGCCCGGTTGCAGCTGGCAAGCCCGGATAGCGCTCGTCGCTTAGCGGCCGTTGAGCGGCTTGGTCATGCCGTTGATCCAGACACCCAGGCGTTGTTAATTCCCTTTACCGATACTCAGCATGAACCGGACGCCCAGGTCCGTCAGGCCGCGGCGCACAGTCTGAGCCAGATTAAACAGCGCCTGATGCTGGGCGACATTCTTGGGCAGGCCTTTATGGGGCTGTCGCTGGGGTCGGTGCTGCTTTTAGCCGCGCTAGGGCTGGCGATCACCTATGGCCTGCTCGGCGTTATCAATATGGCCCACGGTGAAATGCTGATGCTCGGCGCCTACAGCTGCTGGCTGGTTCAGCAGGCGCTGGCGCAATTTGCACCGCAGTGGCTGGCGTTTTATCCGCTGATTGCGCTGCCGGTGGCATTTATGATCACCGGCGGTATCGGGATGGCGCTGGAGCGTACCATTATCCGCCATCTGTATGGCCGGCCGCTGGAGACGTTACTGGCGACATGGGGTATCAGTCTGATGCTGATCCAACTGGTGCGCATGCTGTTTGGCGCGCAGAACCTCGAAGTGGCAAACCCGGCCTGGCTTTCCGGCGGTCTGCAGGTATTGCCTAACCTGATCCTGCCGTGGAACCGGCTGGCGGTGCTGGGCTTTGTGCTGCTGGTCCTGTTCTTTACCTGGCTAATCCTCAACAAAACCCGTTTAGGCATGAACGTGCGGGCGGTTACGCAGAACCGGGCGATGGCGGCCTGCTGCGGCGTACCGACCGGGCGGGTGGATATGCTGGCATTTGGTCTCGGTTCGGGGATCGCCGGACTGGGCGGGGTGGCGCTGTCGCAGCTCGGTAACGTCGGTCCGGAGCTGGGCCAGGGTTATATCATCGACTCCTTCCTGGTGGTGGTACTCGGTGGCGTGGGCCAGCTGGCAGGCAGCGTGGTGGCGGCCTTTGGCCTGGGTATCTTCAATAAAATTCTTGAACCGCAGCTCGGCGCGGTACTGGGCAAAATCCTGATCCTGGTACTGATTATTCTGTTTATCCAGAAACGTCCGCAGGGACTGTTCGCACTGAAAGGCAGGGTGATTGACTGATGAGCCAACCGATAACACTGACGCTGGCGCGTAAAGCGCCGCGACCTTTGCAGTGGCTCGGGCTGCTGCTGATTCTGGGACTGGTGTGCATGCCGTTTCTGGCGATGTTGCCCCAGTCGCATCCGCTGGCGGTATCGACCTGGCTGCTGACGCTGACGGGCAAAATCCTCTGCTACGCCATTGTGGCGGTGGCGTTGGACCTGGTGTGGGGTTACGCCGGTATGCTGTCGCTGGGCCACGGCATCTTCTTCGCGCTTGGGGGCTATGCGATGGGGATGTATCTGATGCGCCAGGCGGCAGGTGACGGCCTGCCAGCATTTATGTCGTTTTTGTCATGGAGCGAACTGCCGTGGTTCTGGTGGGGAACGCAACATTTTGCCTGGGCGATGCTGCTGGTCGTGCTGGTGCCTGGCGTGCTGGCGCTGGTGTTCGGCTGGTTTGCCTTCCGATCGAAAATCAAAGGCGTCTACTTCTCGATCATGACCCAGGCGCTGACCTATGCCGGGATGCTGCTGTTCTTCCGTAACGAAACCGGCTTTGGCGGCAATAACGGCTTTACCGGATTCACCACGCTGCTGGGCTTTTCCGTGACGGCGACCAGCACGCGGGCGGCGCTGTTCCTGGCGACGGTCCTGCTGCTGCTCTTGACGCTCTGGATCGGCTACCTGCTGGCGCAGAGCAAATTTGGCCGCATCCTGACCGCGGTGCGCGACGCGGAAAACCGCCTGATGTTCTGCGGCTACGATCCGCGCGGATTCAAGCTGCTGGTATGGACGCTGTCGGCGGTGTTATGTGGGCTGGCGGGGGCGCTGTACGTCCCGCAGGTCGGGATTATCAACCCCAGCGAAATGTCGCCGACCAACTCTATCGAAGCCGCCATTTGGGTGGCGCTGGGCGGACGCGGGACCTTGATCGGCCCGGTGCTGGGCGCCGGACTGGTGAACGGTGCCAAGAGCCTGTTTACCGTGGCCATGCCGGAATACTGGCAGCTGTTTCTCGGTCTGATTTTTATAATCGTAACCCTGTTTTTACCGCGCGGGGTCATCGGCCTGTTGCGTAAAGGAGATCGTTGATGCAGCCAGATGATGGTTTATTTACCCGTCAGCAACCGACGGACCGCTTTCGTGAACAGACCGACCCGGTGCTGCAGCTGGAAAAAATTAACGTCAATTTTGATGGTTTCCAGGCACTGACCGACCTCTCTTTGCAGATTGGCGTCGGGGAATTGCGCTGCGTTATCGGGCCAAACGGCGCCGGAAAAACCACGCTAATGGATGTGATCACCGGTAAAACCCGGCCGCAAAGCGGCAAGGCGCTGTACGACCAGTCGATCGATTTGATGAGTCTCGATCCTATCGCGATCGCCCGTCAGGGAATTGGCCGTAAATTTCAGAAACCAACGGTGTTTGAAGCGCTAACCGTCGCGGAAAACCTTGAGCTGGCGCTTAAGGGAGATAAATCCGTGTGGGCCAGCCTGCGGGCGCGGCTCAACGGCGAGCAGGAGGACCGCATCAGCGAAATCCTGCGCCTGCTGCGCCTGGAGGCTGAACGCGGGCGCGCGGCGGGGTTGCTCTCCCACGGGCAAAAGCAGTTTCTCGAGATCGGCATGCTGCTGGTCCAGGAGCCGCACCTGCTGCTGCTCGATGAACCCGCGGCCGGGATGACCGATGCCGAAACGGAGTATACCGCCGAGCTGTTTCGCACCCTGGCCGGACAACATTCGCTGATGGTGGTGGAGCACGACATGGGGTTTGTCGAAACCATTGCTGACCGGGTGACGGTGCTGCATCAGGGGCAGGTGCTGGCTGAAGGGTCGCTGCGCGAAGTGCAGGACAACGAACAGGTGATTGAAGTTTATCTCGGACGTTAAGGAGCGCGGATGCTACAGGTTAACCAGTTACATCAATACTATGGCGGCAGTCATATTCTGCGCGGCGTAGACTTTGAGGCCCGTCAGGGCGAGATCACCTGCCTGCTGGGGCGCAATGGCGTGGGCAAAACCACGTTGCTGAAGTGTCTGATGGGGTTGATTCCGGCCCGCAGCGGCGACGTTATCTGGCAGGAAAAACCTATCACCCAGCGCAAGCCTCACCAGCGGGTACAGGCCGGGATTGCCTATGTGCCGCAGGGGCGCGAAATCTTTCCCCGTCTGACGGTGGAAGAGAACCTGCTGATGGGACTGTCGCGCTTTCCTGCCAGGGAGGCAAGCCAGGTACCGGAGGACATTTATCAGCTGTTTCCGGTACTGAAAACCATGAAGCTGCGGCGCGGTGGCGATCTGTCAGGTGGCCAGCAGCAGCAGCTGGCTATCGGGCGCGCGCTGGCCAGCCGCCCGCAGCTGCTGATCCTCGATGAACCCACGGAGGGGATTCAGCCTTCGGTGATCAAAGAGATAGGTGAGGTCATCCGCCAGCTGGCGAACCGTGGCGATATGGCTATCCTGCTGGTGGAGCAGTTTTATGATTTCGCCGCCGCGCTGGCCGATCGCTATCTGGTGATGTCTCGCGGCACGATTATTCAGCAAGGAAATGGTGCGGATATGGAAGCCGAAGGGGTGCGCGGCATGGTGACCATTTAACACCATCGGCCCGGGCGGGCCGATGGTTATCTGCATCGCCGTTATTTACGCAGCAGGCGCTGCAGGCGAGCCTGACGCCAGTGACGGATGAGGCCGCCGAAGACAAACAGGCGTAACCCGCGTACCAGCAGCAGCGTGCCCCAGATCCCAGCGACCCAGGCTGACCAGTAATAGTCCGGGTGAGTAAAGCGGTTTAACAGCACCAGCAGCACGCATACCACCAGTGCCGTCGACAGCGATCGCAAAAAGCGGCTCTCCTGATGCAGGCGTGCTTTCGCCTCTTCAATCCGTTGATCCAGCGACGTCTCGTTGCCCGCTGGCGCATCACCGGTAATGTCGGCAACGTTGACCTCGAACACCGCGGCCAGGGCGCTGAGGGTTTCGAGCGCCGGACGATCGCCGTTTTCGATGCGCTGAATGGTCCGCACGCTGACGCCGGTGAGTTCGGCTAACTGTTCCTGGGACCAGGCACGCTGCAGACGTAACTGTTTAACCTGATTGCTGCTGTTCATGTTGTCTCTCTCCGGGTGAATACCTGAGATGGAGTCTGTGGCAGGACGCCGCCGGGCACCACGATCTGAACCCGACAGCCACCCGACAGTAACCTGACAGCCGCATGCCACGGGGTCAGGCGCTGGCAGTTGCGCAGCCGCCGCTGTGCCGCGGGCGCGCTTTCATTCCGCGTAATATCATTATCCAGGCGACAATTATCGCCACCATCAACACCACAAACAGCGACCAGTGTGGCATATGGGTCAGGATTGCGCCGGTCACCATCGGGTTAAAGGCCGCTCCCAGCCAGCCCAGCGACTGGGCAGAAAAGTAGCTGGCTTTCATCCCTGGCGGGGCAATGTTATCAATCAACATGTATTCGCCCGGAGCATAAATAATTTCGCCGAGGGTAAATACTGCGGCAGACAGTCCCCACATCAGTAAGCTGCTGTCGGAGAGCATAAAGCCGCCCAGCCCAAGGATGAAACAGACCGTGCCAAAGGTCATCAGCGGGCGGATGTTTCTGGCGCTGAGCCGCCGACCCACGGCGTACTGCAGGGAGACCACCACCGCGGCGTTCACCGGCAGCACCACCGCAACCACTTTTTCGGCAAAGCTACTATCGGCAACCACCAGCACATACTGGGAAATGCAGGACGCGAAGGAACCGCCTACAAATGAGGCCAGCAGGCCGGAAAAGGTAAACCACAGCAGGGCCCGGTCGCGGAGCAGTACCGACGGTGTCCACTGAACTGCGTTATCCTGGGCCACCGCCGCCGTCGTGCGCTGGACGAAGAGCTGGATAAACACCAGCGGTACCGATGCGCAGGCCGCCGCCAGCCAGAATGGCAAGTTGATGCTGTGCATCACCAGCAGCGTGCCGATGGGTGGCCCGACGGTCCAGCCAATGTTGAGGATCGTATAGTTGAGGGAAAAAATCCGCGCTTTCTTCTCCGGCGACAGCATATCGGCAAACCACGCCTTTAGCACGGTGGAGAAGACGGAATAGGCGCAGTTGATCAGAGCGAAGAAGAACACTACCAGGGTCACGCTATTGACCAGCGGAATGGCGATAAAGCCGCCGATAAAAGCCAGT
Organism: Klebsiella sp. R390; assembly: GCF_051131745.1. Lineage (NCBI taxonomy): Bacteria > Pseudomonadati > Pseudomonadota > Gammaproteobacteria > Enterobacterales > Enterobacteriaceae > Klebsiella > Klebsiella sp. R390. The sequence continues at coordinate 5,196,605 of NZ_CP180445.1, forward strand.
ATCGCAATCAGCATGTAGCGCTTTTTATCAAACTTATCCGCCAGAATGCCAAACCCCATGCTGAACACCACGCCGATCGTCAGGGCGATGGAGAGCGCATAGCCAATGTCATCCACCGCCAGATGGTACTGGCGGGTGAGGAAAATGGTCATAAAGGGGAGCGTGGCGCCACGACCGATGGTCAGCAGCAGCGAGGACGCCAGCAACGCAATGGTCGAGCGCCTGATGGTCGGTATCATTTTTTTGCCTGATAGAATGTTATTTTTATGTTGTACCTTCCAGAAATATCATGCTCTTAATGGCTTGTATAGCCTTGCCAGGTATCAGGAGATGCTTTCCGACCCTGCCAAAAATAATGATCTATCCGTCGGGGCAGTTTTTCGGTACTTTGATTTAGTTCACAAAAATTTACATAACAACAGAGGCAGGGTATGACACGTAAAGACGGGCTGCTGGCACTGCTGGTGGTCGTGGTATGGGGGCTTAATTTCGTCGTGATTAAGCTCGGTCTTCATAATATGCCGCCACTGATGCTGGCCGGGCTGCGGTTTTTACTGGTGGCTTTCCCGGCGCTGCTGTTTGTCGCCCGGCCGAAAATTCCGCTGCGCTTGCTGCTGGGCTATGGGCTGACCATCAGCTTCGGCCAGTTTGCCTTTTTATTCTGCGCCATCTCTTTAGGCATGCCTGCCGGACTGGCGTCGCTGGTCCTGCAGGCGCAGGCGTTCTTCACCATTATTCTCGGCGTCTTTGCCTTTGGCGAACGGCTACAGGGCAAGCAGATGGCGGGGATTGCGCTGGCCATCTTCGGCGTGCTGGTGCTGGTTGAGGCGAGCCTCGGTGGCCAGCATGTGCCGGCGATTGGCTTTATGCTGACCCTGGCCGCCGCCCTGAGCTGGGCCACGGGCAATATCTTTAATAAGAAGATCATGTCCCATGCCGAGAAACCGCAGATTATGTCGCTGGTAGTATGGAGCGCGTTGATTCCGGTCCTGCCGTTTATGCTGGCGTCATGGTTGATTGATGGTCCGCAGGTGATGGCCGACAGCCTGCGCCACCTCGATATGGTTACCGTGTTTTCCCTGCTGTATCTGGCGTTTATTGCCACCATCGTCGGTTACGGTATCTGGGGTTCCCTCCTCGGGCGCTATGAAACCTGGCGCGTGGCGCCGCTGTCGCTGCTGGTGCCGGTGGTGGGGATGGCCAGCGCCGCGCTGCTGCTCGGCGAAACCCTGAACGGGTTGCAGATGCTGGGAGCCGTGTTGATCATGGGCGGGCTGTATATCAACGTGTTTGGTCTGCGGGTTCGTCGGGCTGGCGCGGTGCCGAGATAAGTACACTTTTTAAAAGGATAGAGGCGATGCACGGTTCGCAGGCGGCGTTCAGTCTTGAGGTGTGTGAAAATCCTGATGCGGCGCAGCTGTTGCCCATCGAAAAAGGACTGAATGAATTCAATGATATGATCACCGGAATGGGCGATCGCAAGCCGCTGTCGGTGCTGGTCACCTCAACCCAGACCGGGCAGGTTGTCGGCGGGATGCAGGGGCGTACTTCGCTGGGCCTGCTGTTCATCGATCTGTTCTATCTTCCGCCGGCACTGCGCGGCATGGGCGTCGGCAGCGACATTCTTCAGCGCTTTGAAGAAGAAGGGCGCAAGCGCGGCTGTAGCGCGGGGTTTCTCTATACCATCAGTTTTCAGGCACCTGATTTTTACAAAAAGCACGGCTGGGAAGAGTTTGGACGGATTGACTGTCAACCAGCAGGCACCAGCCGGATTTTTATGAAGAAATCACTGTAAAAGGAATTTCAATGATTACGCTCAGACCGATGCGCGAGGATGAATATCAGGGGTATCTGGATTACTTTATTACTGATTACGCGCGAGAAATTACCGCCAACTACCGACTGTCGGCTGATGAGTCACAGGCCAGAGCAAAGCAGGCTATCGCCGACGATCTTCCTGAGGGCGTCGATACCCCAGGTCAGGTCCTGCTGTGTTTAATGACCCGTCAGGATAGCACCGACAGGTTGGTGGGTTACCTGTGGTACAAACCTGATGCCGCCCGGCGTAGTGTCTTCATCTATGATTTTCACATCTTCAGCACCTGCCAGGGCCTGGGGCTGGGTAAGCTGGCCTTACAGGTGTTTGAGGATGCAATGCGGGAACAGGGATTTGAGCAGATCGGGCTTCGTGTCGCGGGTGACAATGCGCGGGCCCGGCACGTCTATGAGGCCACCGGTTTTTATGTCACCGGCATCAACATGAGCAAACGTCTGCAAGGGTAACCCGTGGTTTTTCCGGCAGGCAAAAAAAAGCCCCGTAAACGGGGCGAAATGCTCGGGTAGTACAATTAGTTATAATAGGGTACGCCTAGTTCATCCGACTTATCGCTACCGGCGGCCATATGATTGAAATCAAACGGCGAGTCGTTGTGTTCGGATGGCATAATCATTGCGTCGTGCTGATTGTGGCGCACCGGCGTGGTGGTTTGCTCCGCGAAGCTCTGGCTGGAGATCAGCGCGAGCAGGACAAAAGCAGCGGAAGCGAATAGTTTCATGATTTCCTCAATACGTCTTTTTGCAGGCGGTTAACAGCAGTTGTTCAGTGGCATCAGATAGCGGGAATCACCCGGTATATTTGTCATGCGATATTTATGCGGCGGAACGTCGAAATAGTTTTTAAAGGTTCTCGTCAGCGTCTGTTGCGATTCGAAACCGTAGCGCTCTGCCAGGTACAGAATCGGCTCGTTGCTCTGCTTGAGTTTTTGCGCGATTTCCGTCAGCTTGCGGCTGCGGATGTACTGGCCTAAGGAGTGACCGGTCTCTTTCTTAAACATTCTTTGCAGGTGCCATTTGGAGTAACCAGAACGCTCGGACACTTTTTCCAGCGACAGGGGCGATTCCAGGTTATCTTCGATCCACGACAAAATACTATGGATAGTGATGGCGTCATTATTGCGTCTGGACATCATCTTACCTCTTCTTATTACGGCAGGACTTTCTTGAGTAGATGCTCAAGGGTAACGATTTCGTCTGCCGACAGATTTTTTGTTAATTCCTGGTGCAACTTCTGACCCACAACCTGATGACATTGCTCACAAAGTGCCGCACCGTCTGATGTCAATTGCACCAGTACGCCGCGTTTGTCAGTGGGGTTGGGTAACCGTTCAATCCAGCCTTTGCAGACCAGGCGATCGAGCATGCGCGTCATTGCGCCAGGATCGACCGAAAGCACGGTTTTCAACTCAACGGGGGTGATGCATACCTCGCAACGAATGGAACAGAGCACCCGGAACTGGGTGGAAGTGATATCCATCGGGGAGAGATACTCGTTGAGCAGGCGATCTTTTTTCTGGTTAACCATTTGAATCAAGCGACCAAGAGGGATCATTTCGTTGAACAGGTCACTGGTGTTTTTCACAATGGTTGCCCAGGCAATTAGTTAGTTGCTGTGGATATTATTGCCCAGGCAATCATAAGTCAACCTGACCGATTGCTGATCACACGATTTGCTAAAGTGAACCGGGCAGGAAGCCGGTGGTGCCTGAGAGGCGGGTGCTGGAGGGACATCGGCGCTGGTATGATATCGCTGACAAAAGTTATACTGCCGCAGCAAAACGGTGATGAACGAAATATTAACGGGGCTTTAATTAATATGATTGAACTTTTTAAAGCGATTGGCCTGGGGCTGGTGGTCATTTTACCGCTGGCCAATCCACTGACGACCGTGGCGCTGTTCCTCGGGCTCGCAGGCAACATGAATAATGAAGAACGTAACAAACAGTCGCTGATGGCTTCGGTGTACGTGTTCATTATTCTGATGGTCGCCTGGTACGCCGGTCAGGTGGTAATGAGCACCTTCGGGATCTATATTCCCGGCCTGCGTATTGCAGGTGGCCTGATCGTCGCTTTTATCGGCTTTCGCATGCTCTTTCCGCAGCAGAAATCGCATGACTCCATGGAAGCCAAGATGAAGTCGGAAGAGCTGAAGGATGAGCCCACCGCGAATATCGCCTTTGTGCCACTGGCGATGCCGAGCACCGCCGGGCCGGGGACGATCGCGATGCTGATCAGCACCGCCTCAACGGTGAAACACGGCGTCGATTTCCCCGACTGGGTCGTACTGGTGGCGCCACCGATCATCTTTGGCCTGGTGGGGATTATTCTGTGGGGCTGTCTGCGTAGCTCCGGGGCGATTATGCGCCTCGTGGGCAAGGGGGGCATTGAAGCGATTTCCCGCCTGATGGGCTTCCTGCTGGTCTGTATGGGCGTGCAGTTTATCATCAACGGCGTGCTGGAGATTATCACCACCTACCACGCCTGATGCAGGCTATGCGCTAAGATCGTAAAAAAGCCCGCGCCGGGAAACCGGGCGGGCTTTTGTTTGCCTGTGCTTATTGAAATGAGCGATCAGGAGTGATGCGGTCGCTCTTCCAGCGACACCGGCCAGCGGCGGAAGATCATCACCGCCCATACCAGCGCCACCAGTGCCGGAATGGCGCCAACGTAGCCGATAGAGGCCATCGACAGATGGGTGCTGACCTGGCTGCCCAGCAGCGCACCAGCACCGATGCCGATATTAAAGATCCCCGAGAACAGCGACATTGCCACGTCGGTGGCATCGGGTGCCAGCGCCAGCACTTTCACCTGCATGCCGAGGCCAATGATCATAATGGCGATGCCCCAGAAGACGCTTAATATCATCAAGTAGTTGGCATTCTGCGAGGCCGGCAGCAGCAGCAGCAGGCTGGCCAGCAGCAGAGCAATAGCGATATTAATCAGGCCTGATGCATGCTGGTTACCCAGCTTGCCAAACAGAATACTGCCGATGATCCCCGCGCCGCCCAGGGTCAGCAGCAGGACGGTGGCAAAATTGCCGCTCAGCCCGGCGACGGTCTGAACAAACGGTTCGATGTAGCTGTAGGCGGTATAGTGTGCGGTGACCACAATCGCGGTCAGCAGATAGATGCTCAGCAGCGCCGGACGGCGGAACAGCAGCGGCAGACTCTTCAGTGAACCGGAATGTTCGCTCGGCAGTTTTGGCAGCAGCTTGAACAGACACACTAAGGTGACCAGCGCCCCCATACCAATGACCAGGAAGGTGGTTCGCCAGCCGAAGTACTGGCCGACAATACGGCCAATCGGAATACCAAAAACCATCGCCAGTGCGGTGCCGGTAGCGATCAGGCTCAGGGCCTGTGCGCGCTTGCCTGGCGGGGCCAGACGAATAGCCAACGCTGAAGTGATCGACCAGAACACCGCATGAGCGAAAGCGATACCGATACGGCTAATCACCAGCACGTTAAAGTTCCAGGCAAAAAACGACAGCACGTGGCTGGCAATAAACAGAATAAACAGGCCAATCAGCAGGCGACGGCGTTCCATCTGGCTGGTCAGCAGCATAAACGGCAGCGACATCAACGCGACGACCCACGCGTAGATGGTCAGCATCATGCCGACCTGTGCGGTCTCCATGCCAAAGCTATCGGCAATATCCGACAGCAGGCCGACCGGCGCGAATTCGGTGGTATTAAAAATAAACGCGGCGATAGCAAGCGTGACGACCCGAAGCCACGCGACCCTGCGTGAAACCGTATTTGTGATCATAAATTCTGAGCTGATAACTGAAGAGGAGAGAGACGTCGATCTTAAAACGAACGGTGGTGAAAATACAATCACTTTGTGATCTGGATCTCATTATTCCATCAGCGGAAATTTCAGCGTTAACAGATTCATTTTTATATAGATCGTGTACATGATTCGCTTTTATGTCATGTTGATGTGATGTAAAAACAGGAAGGATTGTAGGATGAAGGAAATTGATTTTTACCTCGTGGATGCCTTCAGCGACCGCAATTTTGGCGGTAATGCAGCGGCAGTATGTCCACTTACCGAATGGTTACCGGATGATGTACTGCTGAGCATGGCGCAGCAGCATAATCAGTCCGAGACGGCGTTTTTTGTGCGCACCGACGATGGGTATGAACTGCGCTGGTTCACCACCCAGTATGAGATCAACCTCTGCGGTCATGCGACACTGGCCTCCGCGCATATTATTTTCGAATATCTCGATCATCCTTCCGCCACCATTGTGTTCAGCACCCGCTTTGTCGGTGAGCTGCGGGTCACCCGTAACGGTGACTGGCTGACCCTCGATTTCCCGGCCTGGCAGACCACACCGGTGGTGACGCCGCCGCCGGCGCTGTTGTCCGGGCTGGGGCTGAATGAAGCTGTCGAGGTGCGCGAAGGGCGCGACTATCTGGTGATTCTCAAAAACCGCCAGCAGGTGGAAGCCGTGAAACCGGATATGCAGCAGCTTGAACAGCTTGGCAAAATGATTTGTATCAGTGCCGCCGACGATGATGGTGAGTATGACTTTGTTAGTCGTTTCTTCTGCCCGGGTGAATCGGTTGCCGAAGACCCGGTCACCGGCTCCACGCACAGCATGCTGATCCCTTACTGGGGCGAAAAGCTCGCTAAAACGACGATGCACGCCCGTCAGGTATCGGCTCGCGGCGGCGATCTGCGTTGTCAATGGCAGGGCGATCGGGTACTGATCGGCGGCCAGGCAACGACCTACATGAGCGGTACGATCGCCCTGCGCTAAGGAGAAGCCATGAAAGCGATTCCGATGTATCTGGTTTCCGCATTCAGCGATACCCCGTTTTCTGGGAACCCGGCGGCGGTCTGTCTGCTGGAGGAGTGGCTGGCGGATGACGTATTGCTGAAGATGGCGCAGGAGCATAACCAGTCTGAAACCGCCTTTGTGGTACGAGAGGGCGAGACGTTTAGCCTGCGCTGGTTCACTACCCGCAATGAGGTCAATCTGTGCGGTCACGCCACGCTCGCCAGCGCCCACGTCATTTTCCATCATCTGGACTATCCCCAGGCATCGGTGGCGTTCGCAACGGCCTCCGGCCGCCTGACCGTGAGCCGGGAAGGCGACTGGCTGACGCTGGATTTTCCGGCAGGGGCCACCGAAGAACGTGTGCCGCCCGCGGCATTGCTTGCCGGTCTGGGCATCGATAGCTACGTCAGCGCCCGACGTGGCCGGGCATGGCTTATCGAACTGGCGAGTCGTGCCGACGTTGAGGCGGTCCGCCCGGCGATTGCCACGTTGACCCCCATTGAGCATAAAGTGACGATCACCGCCCCTGGCGACGGTGAATATGACTTTGTCAGCCGCTTTTTCTCTCCGGGAGAAGCCGTCTGGGAAGATCCGGTTACCGGCTCTGCCCATACCATGCTGATCCCGTTCTGGAGCGCGAAGCTGGGGAAAACTAGCCTGCTGGCGCGTCAGGTTTCAGCCCGTGGCGGCGATATGCGCTGTGAGCTGAAAGGCGACCGGGTGCTGATGTCCGGGCAGGCGGTGACCTGGCTGCAGGGGAAGATCCTGTTGCGCGACGCCTGAGGCGTCAGACGGGGGATGACCGTTAACCACGCCCGCGATCTGCGGGCGTGTCATTACATCATGTTATGCGGGAAGACGGGCAATGTTGGCCTTAATTACCGCGACCGATTGGGCGAATTTCTCGCTCTCGTCCGGCGCTAACTGCAGCTCAATAATTTGCTGGACGCCGCTCTGCGCCAGCACCGCCGGCACGCCAACCGCCACGTTAGTCTCCCCATACTCACCTTCAAGAATGCACGAAATCGCCAGCGCGCGATGGCTACCGGTAAAGATATTGCGGCAGATCTCGGCGATGGTGCCAGCGACGCCATACTCCGTGCATCCTTTCCCGGCGTAAATTTCGAATCCCAGGGTGCGCACCTGTTCGGCAATCTGCTGACGGTCCAGCTCCTGCCCGGTATGTTTGCGGTAAACATCAGCAATCGGCGAGCCGTAGACCGACGAGTGTGACCACACCGGAAACTGCGTATCGCCGTGCTCGCCAAGAATAAAGGCGTCAATGCTCTGGGCGCCGATATCGAGAGCCTGCGCGAGCACCCGGCGCAAACGGGTCGTATCCAGCCAGACTCCCGTGCCGATCACCTGGCTACGCGGCAGACCGGAGAGTTTCCATACCTGCCAGGTAATAATGTCGCAAGGGTTGGTAGCGACGAGGAAAATACCGTTGAAGCCGTTCGCCATCATCTGCGGCACGATACTGTTGACGATGCTGGCCGTCGCTGTGAGTTCGTCAAGCCGCGTCTGTCCCTGCTTCAGGGCACCGCCGGAGACGGTGATCACCGCGATGTCAACGTCGGCGCAGTCGCTGACGTCACGGGCCGAAATAGTCATCATGCCCGGCATATAGGCTGCGGCATCGCTGAGATCCTGAACCTGTGCCTGCGCCCGGGCGGTATTTAAATCCACGAGGATCAACTCCTCACAGATATTTTGATTTAACAAGGCGTAGGCGGCCGAAGTGCCGACATTGCCGGCGCCAATAATCATCACCTTACGTGCTTTGGTATTCATGGTCCTGTCCCGCTATCAAAGATCTTCCTTCAAAATTACCGCCGCTCAATGGCTTAGCGCAAGAGCAGGGCGGAGGTATAAGTTAACGCTATGAGGGGCAGGTGTACGCGCTGCGCTACAGTGGTCAAAAAAGGAGCTTACCTATGTATACCATCGCCCCCACCACGCTTGCCCACCCCGACCTGACTGCCCTGATCGCCCAACTGGACGCCTATCAGGAATCCCTCTATCCAGCCGAAAGCAACCATCTGGTGGATTTGAGCCAGCTGGCGGCGGAGTCGGTGATTGTGCTGTTAATCCGCGACGCACAACAGCAGGCGGTCGGCTGCGGGGCGATTGTGCTGGATAAGCAGGGCTTTGGTGAAATGAAGCGGGTCTATATCGACCCCAATCATCGCGGACAAATGCTCGGCGAGAGACTGCTGGAGGCGCTGGAAAGCGAAGCCCTGCGGCGGGACTGCCATACCGTGCGTCTGGAGACCGGGATCCATCAGCACGCGGCGGTAAAACTCTATACCCGCAGCGGATATCAAACCCGCTGCGCCTTTGCGCCCTATAAGCCCGACCCGCTCAGCCTGTTTATGGAGAAACTGCTCGTTGCCGATCTTCGTTCAGCAGCGCTATAAACGCCTCCAGCTGGCGGTTTTTGGCACCGCGGCGCCACACCAGCCAGGTCGTTAACCAGCGCCACTCTTCGGCCAACGGCCACGCGGAAACCTGCTGATGACCCGGCATACTTTCGAGCATGCTGCGCGGGATCAGGGCCAGGCCGGCCCCGGCAATCACACAGGCCAGCATGCCGTGATAGGACTCCATTTCGTGGATCCGTCCCGGCGTTGCGCGGTCGGCATGGAACCAGCTTTCGAAATGGCGGCGGTAGGAGCAGTTGGCGCGAAAGGCGTACACCTCGCTGCCGTTAACTTCGCAGGCCCTGGTGACCGGCGCATGGCCCACCGGCGCCACGATCATCATCTCTTCCGGGAACACCGGCAGGCCCTCAAGACCGGGATGCACCAGCGGCCCGTCCACGAATGCCGCACTTAAGGTTCCCTCCAGCACGCCGTCAATCATAGTGCCGGACGGCCCGGTCGAGAGCGCCAGGTGGATTTTGGGATAGCGCTGGTTATACAGCGCCAGCGTCGATGGAATGCGCACCGCCGCGGTGCTCTCCAGCGAGCCCAGCGAAAACAGGCCTTGTGGTTCATCGCCAGCGACCACCATCCGCGCTTCATCAACCAACGCGAGGATCTGCTGGCTATAGCGTAAAAAACTATGCCCGGCGGGCGACAGGCGCAGACGCTGGTTCTCACGAATAAACAGCGCAACGCCGAGGTCGGCCTCCAGCTGACGAATGCGGGTCGTCAGGTTAGAGGGAACCCGGTGCACCTTCTGTGCGGCCTGGGTAATGCTGCCGGTGCTGGCGACGGCGTTAAACATCTCAAGCTGGGTCAGGTCCATAGTGTTCTTCTTTTGTGAATAGGTTACTTAATATTATTCATTTTCAATGAAAGGAAGGGTACGCCAGAATGAGGTTAATTCGCAATCAACAGAGAGAGCAATACGATGACTTTATCGACAACGCACGCGGTTTCCGTCAACCCGACCACGGGAGAAATGGTGTCGTCTCTTCCCTGGGCGACTGAACAACAAGTGGATTCGGCGATTGCGCTGGCTGAGCAGGGCTATCGTCAGTGGCGCACCGTCAGCGTCGCCGAGCGTGCCGATGCACTCCGTCGTGTCGGCAGCGCGCTGCGCGCCCGCGGCGAAGAGATGGCACAGATGATCAGCCTCGAAATGGGCAAGCCGATCGCCCAGGCCCGTGGCGAAGTGACCAAATCCGCCAACCTCTGCGACTGGTACGCTGAACACGGCCCGGCGATGCTGGCGACCGAAGCCACCGCGGTGGAAAACAACAATGCGGTGATTGAATACCGTCCATTGGGGGCGATCCTCGCCATTATGCCGTGGAACTTCCCGCTGTGGCAGGTATTGCGTGGAGCGGTACCGATCCTGCTGGCGGGCAACAGCTACCTGCTGAAACACGCACCGAATGTCATGGGCAGCGCGGCGCTGATTGGCGAAATCTTTGATGCAGCGGGATTGCCGGATGGTGTCTTCGGTTGGGTGAATGCCACCAATGACGGCGTGTCGCAGGCGATTAACGACCCACGTATTGCCGCCGTCACCTTGACCGGGAGCATGCGTGCCGGCAAGGCTATCGGCGCTCAGGCCGGTGCTGCGCTGAAGAAATGCGTGCTCGAACTGGGCGGTTCCGATCCGTTTATCGTTCTCAATGATGCTGACCTTGATGAAGCCGTTAAAGCGGCGGTGATTGGTCGCTATCAAAATAGCGGGCAGGTGTGTGCTGCTTCGAAGCGCTTTATCGTTGAAGCCGGGATTGCCGAGGCCTTTACCAGCCGTTTTGTTGCAGCCGTCGATGCCCTGAAGATGGGGGACCCCCGTGATGAAGCCAACTACATCGGCCCAATGGCGCGCTTCGATCTGCGTGATGAGCTGCATCAGCAGGTGACCGCGACCCTGGCGGAAGGGGCAACCTTGCTGCTGGGCGCAGAGAAAATGGCCGGGGCAGGCAACTACTATGCGCCAACGGTACTGGGTAATGTCACTCCGGAAATGACCGGATTCCGCCAGGAGCTGTTTGGCCCGGTAGCTACCATCAGCGTGGCGCGCGATGCCGATCATGCGCTGGCGCTGGCTAACGATAGCGAATTTGGCCTGTCGGCAACCGTCTATACCGCCAGCGTTGATGAAGCGCAGCGTTTTTCCCGCGAGCTGGAGTGTGGCGGCGTCTTTATTAATGGTTACAGTGCCAGCGATGCCCGCGTCGCGTTTGGCGGCGTGAAAAAGAGTGGCTTTGGTCGCGAACTGTCCCATTTCGGCCTGCATGAGTTCTGTAATGTGCAAACCGTATGGAAAGACCGTCGCTAACCGACGTCACGCCTGACGACCGTCGCCGCACTCTGCTATACTCCCAGCCCGAATTTGACGGCGGGCAAGGAGCCGGGTGTGGCGACGGTCATCAATAATGCAATGCTGGAGACTATTCTGGCAGAAATCAGGCCGCTGATTGGGCGCGGCAAGGTGGCGGATTATATTCCGGCGCTGGCCAGCGTAAGCGGTAATAAACTCGGGGTAGCAATTTGCACGGTAGACGGTCAGCACTATTCTGCCGGCGATGCCTGCGAGCGTTTTTCCATTCAATCTATCTCCAAAGTGCTGAGTCTGGTGGTGGCGATGAACCATTACCCGGAAGACGAAATCTGGCAGCGGGTGGGGAAAGATCCCTCCGGACAACCGTTTAACTCTCTGTTGCAGCTGGAAATTGAGCAAGGCAAACCACGCAATCCCTTTATTAATGCCGGGGCGCTGGTGGTCTGCGATATGCTGCAAAGCCGACTGAGCGCGCCACGCCAGAGAATGCTGGAGATTGTGCGTCGTCTGAGCGGCGTCGGCGATATTGCCTACGACCCGGTGGTCGCGCGCTCAGAGTTTGACCACTCAGCGCGTAATGCCGCGATTGCCTGGCTCATGAAATCGTTTGGCAATTTCCATAATGATGTTGCCACGGTGCTGCACAACTATTTTCATTACTGCTCGCTGGAAATGAGCTGCGTCGAGCTGGCGCGAACCTTTCTGTTTCTCGCGGACCGCGGTGTCGCGCCACATCTCGATACGCCGGTGATAGCCCCGATCCAGTCGCGGCAGGTGAACGCTTTGATGATGACCAGCGGCATGTACCAGAACGCCGGCGAGTTTGCCTGGCGCGTCGGCCTGCCGGCAAAATCAGGCGTCGGCGGGGGGATTGTGGCGATCGTGCCGCAGGAGATGGCGATTGCCGTCTGGAGCCCGGAGCTCGATGACGCCGGTAACTCGCTGACGGGGACAGCGGTGCTGGAGAAACTCACTCACCAGCTGGGGCGGTCGGTATTCTGATGCGCTCAATCGATACGCTTTTTACTCGTCTGCAGGGTTCTGCTTTTCGCTCGCGCTTTCGGCTGGGGATCAAAGAGCGGCAATATTGCCTCGATAAAGGGGCGGAGATAATAGACCAGCATGCGGCCGACTTTATCGCACGTCGCCTGGCTCCGGCTTATATTGCGAATGACGGCAAACAGACCCCCATGCGCGGACATCCGGTGTTTATTGCCCAGCATGCCACCGCGACCTGCTGTCGCGGGTGCCTGGCAAAATGGCACGCCATACCTGCCGGGCGCGAGCTCAGCGCCGAGGAGCAGCGCTATGTGGTGCAGGTTATCCACCACTGGTTAGTGCTACAGATGAATTCCCCACAACGTTAATCACCATCTGCCTATGTTCATTTATCAGGCATGGGTATGCCTGATAAATATTCTCATGCTATGATAATCCGCTAACTAATTATTAACATAATAATTGCCTGAAACAATTAGACGGATAATTACTGAATGTCTTCACTGTCGATTCGGTCATTCACTGCGTTTCGTGAGGAACAGCCCGTGCGTGATGCACTGGTGTTATTCACTATCACTTTATTGCTCCATTTTCTCGGCGCGATGCTGAGACTGGTACAGGAACTCTCTTTCTTCTGGCCGCTGAATGCTGTGCTGGCCGGGATCTTCGCGCGTTATGTCTGGCTTAATCGTAGTTACTTTTATGCCGTCTGCTTTGGCGCGATGCTGGTTTACGATGGCTTAACCTCGCGTTGGGGAATGGGCTATGCTTCGCTGCTGATTAACTTCTCGAATATTGTCTTTATTGTCACTCTGGCGCAGCTAGTGCTGTGGGATAAACGGCGCGCCGACTCGATGCCCGGGCCGATAAATGTGCTTAATCTGTTCTGCTACTGTCTGCTGGCGGCATTACTCAGCGCGGCCGTTGGGGCGCTGGGCTCTGTGGATGTGGAACGAGAAACGTTTATTTCTCTGCTGGTGGATTGGTTTAGCGAACAGTTCTCTACCGCGGTGCTGATCCTGCCGTTTATCCTGACGGTGTCGATCCCCTCCGGAATAAGCGGTTTCCGCTGGAGTCAGCTGCTGCCGGTCATCGTGCTGGTGCTGTCGATTATTCTGGGGGTCGCCGTGGGGGGCGCCGGAAGTATCACTTTCCCGCTGCCGGCGCTGATCTGGTGCGCCATTCGTTACCCGCTGCCGCTGACCTGCCTGCTGACTTTTCTGACCGGCGTCGGTGAGATCCTGCTGGTGGCCAACGCCCTGATCCACCTCTCCCCAGATACCCATCTGCAACCGTTACAGCTGTTTTCAACCCGTCTCGGTATTGCGGCGATGTTGATTAGCCCGGTGATTGTGGCGTCCAGCGTAGAGGCGATCAACAACCTGGTCAAACAGCTGGCGCTGCGCGCCGATTTCGATTTCCAGACCCGGGTCTATTCGCGTTCGGGATTAAGTGAGTCGCTGAAGCGTCAGCCGCTGTCAGAAGCCCAGGTATTCACGGTGATGGTGCTCGACATCGATGGCTTCAAACGGGTCAATGATCAGTGGGGCCATGAGTGTGGCGATTGCGTGCTGGCGCAGCTGGCCCAGCGGGTGCGGGAACTGGCTGGCGAACAGGGAATGGTGGCGCGGATCGGCGGGGAAGAGTTTGCGGTGGCCAGTCTGGGCGCGACGGCGCAGGCGGGGCTGCAGCTGGCGGAGAAAATTCGCCAGGGCATTGAGGCGCAAACTTTTGTCTGGGGGCAGCAGCAGATCAAGCTGACGATCAGCATGGGGCTTGAGTGCCGACCAATTGGTTCCGGGCGGATCACTGAACTCTTTAATCAGCAGCTGATGGTGGCCGACGATTATCTTATCAGCGCCAAAAAAGCAGGGCGCAATCGTATTTTTACGCCGACGCTGGCGGAGAATGGGTAATAAGAAAATACGATGACAATGCCGCTTGTGTTAAATAATAGTTAAAATCATAGTGATGTGGTTAATTTCAGGGAGCGACCCATGACCACATCCTTTTCTTTCCGTACCCTTTCACACGACGATATTCTCACCAACCTTTCCCGACTCAGCGATATTCTGGCCGACAGCGTCAATGGCGGCGCGTCGGTAAGCTTTATGCTGCCATTTGCCCCGCAGACGGCTGAGGCGTTCTGGCGCCGCACGGCTCGCAGCGTCGAAGCCGGTGAACGGTTGGTGCTGGTGGCTGAACAGGCCGGGCAGATTGTCGGAACGGTACAGTTGATTACCGATCAACCTGAGAACCAACCGCACCGCGCCGACGTCGCCAAACTTTTGGTTCACCAAAATGCCCGACGTCAGGGAGTGGCGAATGCGCTGATGGCGTATCTGGAGCAGCAGGCGCGCCAGCAGGGCAAATCGGTGCTGGTACTCGACACCGCGACAGGCAGCGGCGCAGAAGGCTTTTATGTCCAGTGTGGCTGGGAAAAAGCCGGAGAAATCCCGCGCTACGCCTTGATGCCGGACGGAAAGATGACCGCCACCTCACTGTTCTATAAGTTCCTGCAATAACAGAGACAGGTTTGATCAAAACACGGTTTTATTCTTAGAAAAGTTGATAAGTTATTACACCAATTACTCAGGTTGTATGACTACTCTAAGAGGGAACCTATTGTGAAAACATTAAATCGTCGTGACTTCCCCGGCGCGCAGTACCCTGAACGTATCATTCAGTTTGGCGAAGGTAACTTCCTTCGCGCCTTTGTCGACTGGCAGCTGGATCTGCTGAATGAACATACCGACCTGAACGCCGGGGTGGTCATTGTTCGTCCGATTGAGAGTGCATTCCCGCCTTCGCTCAGCACTCAGGATGGGCTGTATACCACCATTATTCGCGGGCTGAACGAGCAGGGCGAGGCGGTCAGCGACGCGCGGCTGATTCGTTCGGTCAACCGGGAGATCAGCGTCTACGCGGATTACAACGAGTTCCTGCGTCTGGCTCATAACCCGGACATGCGCTTTGTGTTTTCCAATACCACCGAAGCCGGTATTAGCTACCACGCGGGCGATCGTTTCGACGATGCGCCGGCGGTGAGCTACCCGGCGAAGCTGACCCGTCTGCTGTACGAACGCTACAGCCACTTTGCGGGCGCGGCGGATAAAGGCTGGATCATCATTCCTTGCGAGCTGATTGACTACAACGGGGAAGCGCTGCGTGAACTGGTGCTGCGCTATGCCCACGAATGGGAACTGCCGTCAGCCTTTATCACCTGGTTGCAAGAGGCGAATGCTTTCTGTTCTACGCTGGTTGACCGCATTGTGACTGGTTATCCGCGCGATGAAGCTGAAGCGATTGAAGCCCAGCTGGGCTATAAAGATGGCTTCCTGGCCACCGCCGAGCACTTTTACCTGTTTGTTATTCAGGGGCCGAAGTCGTTGGCCGCCGAGCTGCGTCTGGATAAACTCCCGCTTAACGTCCTGATTGTTGACGATATCAAGCCGTATAAAGAGCGGAAAGTGGCGATCCTCAATGGCGCGCACACCGCACTGGTACCGGTGGCCTTCCAGGCCGGTCTGGATACCGTAGGTGAAGCGATGAACGATCAGGAGATCTGCGCGTTCGTTGAGAAGGCCATTTATGAAGAGATCATTCCGGTGCTGGATCTGCCGCGTGACGAGCTGGAATCGTTTGCCAGCGCGGTGACCGGGCGTTTCCGTAACCCGTACATCAAGCATCAGCTGCTGTCTATCGCTCTCAACGGCATGACCAAATACCGCACTCGCATTCTGCCGCAGCTGCTGGCAGGGCAGGCAAAATCGGGTAAACTCCCGGCCCGTCTAACGTTCGCACTGGCGGCACTGATTGCGTTTTATCGTGCGGAACGTGATGGCGAAAGCTATCCCGTGCAGGATGACGCCGAGTGGATGACGCGTTTCCAGACTCTCTGGGCGCAGCATCGTGATGCGCAACTCTGCACCAGTGAACTGGTCAAGGCCGTGCTGTCGGTGACGTCCCATTGGGAACAGGACCTGACGCAGATCCCAGGGCTGGTAGAACAGGTGAGCCTGGACCTGGACGCTATTCTGCTGCGTGGCATGCGCGAAGCCGTCAAGCCGCTGTGCTGATGTCATGATGTCGTGATGCACTGAGAACCCGGCCATATTGCTGCCGGGTTTTTTATTATCCAATAGTAGTTACAACATACTTTTTCTTGCGAGAGCGAAGCTGCAAAATGCGACATCTGACTTTTTAGAACTGGATCTGAGTAAAAATCATTCTTCACATCAGGGAACAGGGGAAAAACCACATCCACCTGACACCGCTGCATAAACAGGCAGAACCTCCCTCAGTGCTGAATGATGAACAAAAGAAATCGGTTCTGAAACGACTCAGCAAGAGGATAACTGTGAGTGCCGTGGCCCGTGAATTCAGCACTACCCGACAAACTATCCTCAGGGTAAAGCCAGCCAGCCTGGCGGATAAAACCGCTATGCCTGACGGAATATAACGGCTCTTTTCCGGATATACAGGAACAGGCGGATACAATCCCCTCCATGCATTTGAACATGGCTACTGCATCATGTGCTGAAGATAGAGCGTTGATTTTGGTTAAGGTAAGATGGGATATTAATTAACCATCTAAACTAAAAGGATTTTCCATGAGTACAGACGAAAGGGCCACACCGGAAAATACCGGCTATTACCGGTATGAAGTTATCGGGGACTGCACTCTTCGAACCAGCGCTGTTGGGACTGTAAAAACCGTCCAATGCCGTCGGGTGCCAGTCAGGGGGATCACGCTGACGGTGGGAGTGTTCTTTGACGGTACGGGGAACAACCGTGCGAACTCAGACGATTTGCGGCTGGCGTATGCCCACTGCGCCGGTCTGGTTGGCGAGGAGCGAGCCCGGGCGTGCGCGAAGTATGAAGAGCGCGCCAGAGCCGGGCTGGGTAATGCCAGTTGGCAGGGCGGTCACACTAATATTTCACGGCTTTACGATCTTTATCAGCTCAGTGATGAACTCAACGACAGTGAGACAGAGGCGCAGGTCAAAGCCTACGTCAGCGGGATCGGGACGGCGGACGGGGAAAGTGATTCGATGCTGGGGAAGGCGCTGGGCAGCAGCCTTATCCGGCAGTTTGAAGGGGTGGTGACGAAGACCGATGAAGCACTGGACAAGATCAGCGCAGAACTGACCCGCTTTATCAAACTTAACCGTGACAAAGTGGCGATCGCGAAGGTGCAGTTTGACGTGTTCGGATTTAGCCGCGGTGCGGCGGCAGCCCGGCATTTTGCCAACCGGGTGATGAACCAGGACGCGGCGATAGCGGCAGCGATAGAGAACGGGCTGGATATGGCGGGGCACCACGGGAAACCGGCGGGAGAGGTGCGCTTTCTGGGGCTGTTTGACACGGTGGCGGCCATCGGGAGCCTGCTTAACTTCTACGGCGTTAACGGACGCAGTAACCCCGGGGTGAATCTCGAACTGCGTCCCTCAGTGGCGCAGAAGGTCTTTCAGATAAGCGCAATGTACGAGTGCCGGTATAACTTCAGCCTGAACAGCATCGCGGGGATGTGGCCGGAGCTGGCGCTGCCGGGGGCGCACTCTGACATCGGCGGGGGCTATAACGCGGGAGAGGATGAAATATCCCTGCTGACGATGCCGGACTTTGAGGTGACGCGCGACAGCGCGGATGAAATGCAGACGGCGGTGTACCTTCAGGCGGAGAAGATGCGTCAGGCGCTGTACGCACTGCCGGCGCTGAAGTACCTGATGCCGCACGGTGAGGTGGAGACGAAAATGATTTCGTGGCCGCTGGTCAATCAGAACAAGGCGCGGGCGTTTATTTTTGAGAAGAAAGTGGGCGCGGCGGTGTTCATGACGCGCAGGGCGGTGCCGAACGACTGGGAGAAGGTGAGCCTGCGGGTGATGCTGGATGCGGCACAGGACACCGGGGTTATGTTTGCACCGATACTCAGCAGTAACAAAAAGCTGGCGCTGCCGTCAGAACTGCTTCCCCTGTGTGACAAAGCTATAGCTCAGGGCCGCGCGGTCCGACGCGGCGCGGAGCCTGAGAGCTTCACGGCGGAGGATATGCGGACCATCGGGCGCTACCTGCACTGTTCGGCGAACTGGAACATCGACTCGGATCTGAGCCTGTGGGTGAGTCCGTCCTCGGGAGAGGTTTTTCTGCGAAACCACTATGCGCCGACGGACGAGCACTCGTTCGTGTGGCCGATGGCCCCGGGCAAAGGCTGGGTGCGGACGGTATGGCGGATGGACGACCAGCAGCAGTGGGAAGACAAGGCGCGGGTTTACGCGGACGCACTGGACGTGGTTTTCTGAGGAGGCAGGGATGAGACGATTACCGCTGATTGTGACCGTGCTGGGCGTAATGCTGGCTGTCGGCTGCCATGACCGCCGGGCAGGCGTGAAGACGCTGCTGGGAGACGACGTGGAGCAGTGGGGGCAGAAACTGCCTTACGACCACTGGCAGTTTAATTTTTTTCACCCGAAAAACCTGCCGGCACTGGTGACAATGGTGTATCTGGAGGACGGCGATATCCGGGAGAGTATTTTCCGGCGACTTGATCCGACGGAACCCAGCCAGAGCAGTGTGGGGAAATGGAGCCAGCGCGTAGGTGGTTTTTCAGCCAATTTTAATATTGGCAAGGCGCTGCCGGTCAGGATGACGGTGTGCTGGGACTCGGTTATCGACAAGAAAGCGTACGAGACGGAGGTCTGGTTCAGCCGAGAGACGTGGCAGCAGATGCTGACGGCCTATCCTGATACCTATAAGCCGGGAAAGACGTATTACCGGGACAATATGATTATCGGACTGGCACCGGGAGGGACCGTGCGGGTCTGGCTGGAGGATAACGGCGATCCTGTTGTGCTCCAGCATTCTGCCCAGCAGTTCACCCTGACGGGAGATGATATGCTGATATGTAAAAACGTTCCCAACCAGATTGATTTCAGTTATATCGAGGCTAACGGTTATGATCCCTTTATCCGCGATTTTATCAAGGGAAAGCCCTATCCATATGGTAACTGGTAGGGCGTAACGATCAGCAAAATCAAAAGGATCTTCTTGAGATCCTTTTGAGCATCAATCTGATTGTTTTGACGGATTAAACTTCAATTTTTTTTAATATGTCGCATTTTGCAGCTTCGCTCCCACTGGGTCTGCTTATTCATTTTATGAATACTTAGCCCGAGCAGGTCTGATATATCGAGCCCCATTCGCTTTGCAGCAATAACAGGTAACGTCCAGATAAAACCGAATAGAGGCAAATCGTGCCCCCGGTGCTTGAACTAATTTTCTTGCCGGAAAATAATGGCTTATCGATACATTCCGGGGCAGCTTACACCGCACACGTTTGTGCACACAACGCCTGATGGATGCGTCACCAAAGAGGATAGCTCCATGGTTGTTGAGATTCGTGATATTCATCAATATGATAAATCACAGTGGTTGCTGCTGTGGGAAGGTTACACTGCATTTTATGGCAGTCCGCAACCTGAGGATGTGACCGAATTGACCTGGCAACGTCTGCTCGATGAGCGCTCACCAGTGGTGGGGCGTGTTGCGGTGGTGGACGACCGCGTGGTCGGTTTTGCGATCTGCGTTTTGCACGAAGGTACATGGGTGAAAACCCCCATTTGCTACCTGGAAGACCTGTTTGTTGAACCGCAGATGCGCGGCCGGGGCATCGCCAGACAGCTCCTGCAGGCACTGCATGCCGAGGGCAAAGCTCAGGGTTGGTCGCGCTTGTACTGGCATACCCGCAGCGATAATCCCGCCCGCCGGCTGTATGACGAGTTTACTCCCGCCGATGATTACGTACGTTATCGCGTGACGCTGTAACGTTTATAAGCAACAGGATGTGGTTTTACTCAGCCTGTCTGGCCGCTGAAAACGACTCAGGAGAAGGAAAAATGGAAAAACGTATTGAGACCACCATTAACCTGATTATGTTTCTGTCACTGCTGGCCACCGCGTGGGATCTCTCACTGGTGCACCATCTTTCCTGGTAAACCTGCCAACCGGCGCCATTCCGGCGCCGTTGTTGCGATCTTTTGTCAGACGCCGGTTTTGCGCGCCACGATAAACAGGCGCGGGAATAACAGCAGCACTTTCCCGTTACACTGTAACGGGTAGTGTTGCTGCAGTAACCCCAGATAGTGCTGAAGAAAGGCTTCGCGTTGTTCGTTATCAAGCGGTTGCAGATACGGGCGTAACCCGGTTGATTGCAGCCAGTCGATTATCGCCTGATGAGACGCCAGGGGGTGATAATAGGTGGTGCGCCAGATATCCACCTCACAACCGCTGCGGGTCAGAATATCGTAGTAGGCCTGAGCCGACGGCAGCGGATGGCGTCCGCTCTCTGCAAACCCCAACTCCTGTGCCGTCTGTCGCATCAGCGTATGGGACGGTTCCTGCCAGTTGTCCGGCATCTGTACCGCCAGCAGACCATGCTGTGCAAGCTGACTGACCAACTGGGGGAACAGCGTTTCATGGTCCGTCAGCCACTGCAGCGACGCGTTTGCATAGATAAGGTCGGCCGGGCGTTCAGGCTGATAATTGCGGATGTCGGCGGTGACAAAACGGCAGGACGGCAGGGCCTGCGCCGCTTCTTCCAGCATCGCCGGTGAATTATCTACGCCGACAATGGCAGCTTCTGGCCACGCATGATGTAGCAAGGCGGTACTGTTTCCCGGCCCACAGCCCAAATCAACAGCAAAAGTCACCGACTGGTCGGCAATGCGGGCCACTAACTCTGCCGCAGGGCGAGTACGTTCGGCACCAAACTTCAGATATAACGAGGGATTCCAGTCTGCCATGCATGTCTCCGGATACAATGAATGTCGTTCATCAGCATAGAGGGCAATGACCAAAGGTAAAACGCATTTAGTGTTGCTGATTATTGTTACCGATGCGGGCTATTAAAAGTGACGGCGTCACGTTATTCGCATCGCTAAACGTATTTGACGGCGAGAGAAGCCGGAGAACCCGGCTTTGAGGGGCGACTAATCGCTGTCTTTGAGGGTTTCGGCTCGCTTTGCTGTGGCATAGACAAAATCCAGCATCGGTTCCAGATCGGTGTCATAACCAGCCTGAATGATTTTTCCGCGCAGCCACTCAATTTCGCTGGTGATATCCGGGTGGAAGATATTGTTGTCCTGAGCTTTACGTAACCACTTCAGCAGAAAGTTATTCTTTCCCCTGACGCCACCTGATTTTTTTGATTTTCCATGTATTTTCAGCGCGACCAGAATGCAGTAGTAGAAATGAACACGCTGATTAAAACTCTGATGCATTTGCGTATTTCCTGCCAGACTCAGGGACTCACTGTACAGGCCAGTGATTCGGATTGGGCCACGTAACGGGCGTGGATCGTTGTCCTGCGATCTCTGTTATTTCACCCGTTACGCCAGTACACCTGTTACCAGATGTGACGGGGATGTTGGCACGGATGCAGAATCCTCGTCAATGAGTGATTATTTTTTTGCCGGTACCGCGCTTCGGCGATGACCGACGCGCGTACTTTATGCAGGGTGCAAACTGGCACGTTGTTGCCGGTAAACGCGAAAAATCAGGATAAATGCCAGCACCACGACCGCGGCGGCCAGAAGATAAATGGTATCCAGCGTGTAATACCCGGCTACCCAGCCGGCCACCGGGCCGGTCAGTCCCAGCGCTAAATCGAGAAAGGCCGAATAGGTGCCGAGCGCGGTGCCCTGATTTTGCTCCTCAACCTGGCGTACCGCTTCAACCCCCAGCGCCGGGAACACCAACGAGAATCCGGAGCCGGTCAGCAGGGCGCCAAAACCGGCAATCCATGCAGAAGGGGCCAGCCAGATGATCACCAGCCCCGCACACTCCACGGCAAAACAGACCAGCGAGACGCGCACGCCGCCATAACGGGTGATCATATTGCCGGCGACCAACCGAATGCAGATGAACCCGACGCTAAACAGCGACAACGTAAAGGCCGCGCCTTGCCACTGATGGGCAGAAAAGTAGAGCGTAATAAAGGTCGCGATAACCCCAAATCCAACCGTGCCCAGCGCCAGGCCCAGGCCGAAGGGCCAGATTTTACGGACCACCACATGGAATGGCGCACGCACGCCTGCCGTCACGCTGACATCCTGGCGCGTACGGGCAAAGAGCAGGCCAACAAACGCCACCACCACAACCACCACCGCAAAGCCGCTGATGCCAAAATAGCTGTTCAGCAATACGCCCAGCGGCGCACCCACCGCCATTGCGACATAGGTCGCCACGCCGTTCCACGAGATCACCCGTGCGGTATGTACCGCCCCGACGGTTTTAATTCCCCACAACGTGGCCCCGGTCGCGGTAAAGCTTTCGCCGACGCCGAGAAAAACGCGGCCAATCAACAATGCAGCAATCGCCAGCAGCGGTGTCGACTGCAACCCTACGGCAATCAGCGTAAACAGCCCGCTCAGCAGGCAGCAGACGATCCCGAAGCTGACCACTTTCCTGGGACCCCAGATATCCGTATATCGTCCGGCGTGGGGGCGACTAAACAGGGTTGAAATGTACTGCAGGCTGATGACTACCCCGGCGATAAGCGTGCTGTAGCCCAGTTGATAATGGATATAGCCAGGTAACACGGCGAGCGGAAGCCCGATCGACAAATAGCAGATGCAGGTGAAGACGACGATCGAAATGATGCGCAGATTAAGCTGAGTATTGCTGACTGAAGAGGTCATAACGTCATGGTATTGAAACAAAGGGGCGCTCAGCATAGCGCAGACCCACCCGCCGGGACGAGTAAAGGATGCGTTTTTAGCCGAACCCACCAAAATTCGCATTACGACAAGACGAATCTGTGCAAGCCCGGGTTTTCACTGTATATATTTTCTCTCTGCCTTACCGGCTTGCTCCTTATCAAGGAGGGAATATGACTGAAGATTTAGCGCAAAGTGATGTGCTGTTTGTGGCGGGCTTTGGCCCGATTACGCAGAACAGCGCTGACAGCCAATCGTTTTATTGTGACGCGCTGGGGCTTCCCTTGAAGCCGATGCCCGGCAACTCAGACTACCTGTTAACTGAACAGGATGCGCTGCCCGGGGTGAAACATTTTGCCCTCTGGCCGCTGGCCCAGGCGGCGGCATCCTGCTTTGGTCAGGAACAATGGCCCGCCGAAGTCACGGTACCTCAGGCGTGGATTGAGTTCGAAGTGCGCGATATTGCGCTCGCCACCGATCAGCTGCTCGCTAAGGGTTATCAACTGCTGATCGCCAATCGGGTAGAGCCATGGGGACAGACGGTTACGCGCCTGCTTAGCCCGGAAGGGCTGCTGACCGGCCTGACCATCACGCCCTGGCTGCGCGAGGCGGTATCATGAAGGCTCTCCGGCTTGCCACCGACAGCTAACGAGTAAAAGACAATGTCAGCAGTTGCCCGTCGTGACCATCGCAACGGGCGGCTACTGATATTTCTCTATTGCTGGCGCAGGCCGTTTTCCATAGAATCATTGTTTTCGGAGAAAGAGTACATGTCCGTCGCCGATGCCCTTCTGGCTTATTCCTTAGCCGCTTTGCTGTTGACCCTCACCCCAGGCCTTGATACTGCGCTGATTCTTCGTACCTCCAGCGTTGAAGGCGGTAAGAAAGCGTTTCAGGCCGCACTGGGTATTGATACCGGCTGCTTTATCTGGGGCGCCATCGTCGCGTTTGGACTGGGGGCGCTACTCGCCGCCTCGGAAATGGCTTATAACCTGCTGAAGTGGTGCGGTGCGGCCTACCTGTGTTGGTTGGGGATACAGCTTTTGCTTCGTCCGCGGCAAAGCTTTGATACCCGGCCCGGTACACCGACGACAACCAACAACTGGTTTGTCAAAGGGATGCTTGGCAATGTGCTGAACCCCAAGATGGGGGTCTTCTACGTCTCCTTTCTGCCGCAGTTTATCCCCACCGGCCATTCGCCGGTGATCTGGACCTTCCTGCTGGTCGCGATCCATGTGCTGATAGGTACGCTGTGGTCATTAACGCTGATACTGGCGACGCGCTACGCCTCCGGCGTGTTAAAAAAACCGCCCGTTGTTCGCTGGATGGATCGCGTCACCGGCGGCGTATTTATGCTCTTTGCCGCCCGGCTGGCGTTAAGCAGCCGCTGATCGGGTCACTCTGCCGCCATATTTCGCCCGGTAACGAAGTATTTTTATGGGGCTCCGCTACAGTTTGGTTTTCACATCACAGAGACAAGGTATGAATGTGCGTAAACCTCGGGCGGAACCTCAGGCTTTTCTGCTGGCACTGGCCGCTTCAGCGGTGCTGATTATTGGGATGGGATTCGGGCGTTTTGCCTATACCGGTATTCTTCCGGTGATGCTGAGCGAGCAGACCCTCTCGCTTAGCCAGGGAAACCTCGCGGCATCGGTCAACTACGCGGGCTACCTGCTGGGGGCGCTACTGCTCTCAAAAGCGCGACCGGCTGACAGCACGCTACTGAGCCTGGTCTCGGTCGGACTCACTCTGGTGTGCCTGGCGCTGCTGGCCTGGGTTACCACGCCGCTGGCGATCATCGTGGTCCGTGGTATCGCCGGGATCCTCAGCGCGGTGACGCTGATTGCTGCCTCACTGTGGCTGCTCCAGCATATGAAACAGTACCACGGGGCGCCGGTGCTCTATTCCGGCGTCGGGATGGGGATATTCTTATCCGCCGAGATTATCGCGCTCGGTAAAGCGTGGGCGCTCTCCAGCCCGCAGATATGGCCTATTTGCGCGATCAGCGCAACAATCCTGTTGCTGCTGGCCGTGCGTCTGTTGTTGACGCCAGCACCCGAAATGCCGCACACGTCAGCGCAGGTGGAAGCGGTAGTAATGACAGGGGAAGGGCAAACCGCCGGAGCCTGGACATTACTGGTGGTATACGGTCTTGCAGGGTTCGGTTACATCATTACCGCGACCTATCTGCCACTGTTTTTGTCAGGCTCGTTGGGCGGGGTGGACCCGATACAAATTTGGGCGCTGTTTGGCCTTGCGGCGGTACCCTCGTGCTTTATCTGGCACAAACTGGTAGTGAAATTCGGCTATCGTCGGGCATTGACAGGCAATCTGCTGGTTCAGGCAACGGGCGTCATTCTGCCGGCCTGGCACCCGTCATTAGGACTGTGCTTGCTGAGCGCGCTGCTGGTTGGTTTTACCTTTATGGGGACGGTGACCATCGCGTTGCCGCAGGCCAGACGTCTGAGCCATCTGGTCAGCTTCAATATGATCGCTGCCATGACGGCGCTGTACGGGGTCGGGCAAATCGTCGGGCCGCTTGTGGCCGGCACGCTCCATCGGCTGAGCGGTTCCTTTAGTCTGTCGTTGATCGCGGCGGCCGCAGCGCTGTTTCTGGCAGCGGGGCTGGTCGTACTGCCGCAAACGCCTCGTCGCGATTAACTCGCGTCAACCATCGGTGGCAAGGGTCATAATATGCCGTAATTCAGCCAGCGCAGGGGAGCCGTAGCCCCGCCGCCAGATCAGCTGGGTGCGTGCCGGTTGTATGGCTTGCAGCTGGCTGCCCTGCGGCAACGTCATCCGTTCTATAACGCTTTGCGGCAGGATCCCGGCATAGCCGCCGGAGGCCACGCAGGCGATCATCGCCTGATACGAGCCGACATCCTGAATATCGACGTTCCCGACTGCGGCAAAATGGGCTTCGGCGATCGCCCGGTAACTACAGCCGCGCGGGAAGGCCGCCAGCCGGATGCGGCCGGCCTTTTCTGGGGTGACCAGCATCAACTGTTCGACATAGAGCTCCGCAAATTCGATCTCCGCCGGACAGGCGGGGTCATCGTCGGCCGACAGCGGTAAGCTGACCAGCGCGCAGTCGAGGGTGGCGTTTAACACCTGCTCGATTAACGGCTGGGTCGGCATCACCTGTAGCGTCAGTTCAACCTGCGGGCACGCTGTCCGGAATGCCGGGAGTCGTGGCATCAGCCGGCTGATCGCTGCCGCTTCCATCGAACCCAGGCGTAGGCTTCCCACCGGTGTCGCCGGGTGCAGCGCCTGTTTCGCCTCATCCGCCAGGCTCAGGATCCGCCGGGCGTAATCGAGGAAGCAGTTGCCGGCAGCGGAGAGCACCATTTTTTTATTCCCCCGCACGAACAGCTCGACCCCGAGTTCCTCTTCCAGCTGCTGGATCCGGGTGGTGATGTTCGATTGCGCACGGCCTAACTTTTTCGCCGCCAGGGTAATACTTTGCTCCTGGGCCACCATTTTAAATATCTGCAACGTGGTGTGGTTCATAGTTTTGATTCTTAAAATGGAAATGATATTGATCTTAACATCTCAAAAAGAGAAGTTAAGTATCCGCTATCACATCTTCATACAGGTTCCCATCATGAATCGCCTCACCCAGCTCATTGATATTGCCTATCCCATTATCCAGGCGCCGATGGCCGGCGTCTCAACCCCGGCGCTGGCCGCTGCGGTGAGTAACGCCGGCGGCCTGGGGTCGCTGGGATTAGGCGCCTCTACGGTGGCGCAGGCGGAAGCGCTGATCAACGCCACCCGCCAGCAGACCACGCAGCCCTTTAACGTCAATCTGTTTTGTCATGCGCCGGCGCAGCGAGATCCACAGCGCGAAGCCCGGTGGATTGCGGCGCTCCAGCCGTATTTCACCCGTTTTGCCAGCGAGCCGCCGCAAGCGCTGGCGGAAATCTATGACAGCTTTCTCGGGCATCAGTCGATGGCCGAACTGCTGCTCGATCTCGCACCTGCGGTGGTCAGTTTTCACTTCGGCGTGGCGGACAAGACCCTGGTTCGCCGCCTGCAGGAGAAAGGCGTGGTGACCATGGCCAGCGCCACCAGCGTCGCGGAGGCGCAGCAGATTGCCGCCCAGGGGATTGATATCGTGATTGCTCAGGGCTATGAGGCGGGCGGTCATCGCGGGATCTTCGACCCGCAGAGCGACGATCGCCAGCTGCGGACGGATGCCCTGGTTCAGGCCATTAGCCGCGCTGTATCGCTACCGGTAGTAGCCGCTGGCGGGATAATGGATGGCGCCGGTATTCGTCACATGATGCAACTGGGGGCGCAAGGTGCTCAGTTGGGCACCGCGTTCCTGCTCTGTCCGGAATCTTCGGCCGATGCCGGATATCGTCAGGCGCTGACGCGCCAGCCCACGCCGCCAACGGTGTTGACCAGCGCAATTTCCGGCCGTCCTGCGCGCTGCATTGATAACGCATTTTGCGAGCTCGGACGCCAGTTCGCCGCGTCAGCCGTCCCCGCGTATCCGGTGGCCTACGATGCGGGGAAAGCGCTGGCCAGCGCGGCAAAAGCGACGGGCGAGCAGGGCTTTGGTGCCCACTGGGCCGGGGAGAACGTCGGAATGATCCGCGCGCTGCCGGCTGCGGAACTGATGCGCGCGCTAATTCTCGAATGTGGTTTTACGACAGCGCAATAGTGACGATTCAGGCGAATATGCCACTATTGCGAACGCGCGTAAGATTCAGCGGCGGTGGGCCAGTCGGCGTACAAGACGGTCACCCGCCATTTGCACGCCTTGTACCATCGCCACCAGAATCAGCACCGTGCCCACCATCACTTCATTATTAAAGCGCTGATAACCATAACGAATCGCCAGATCTCCCAGTCCACCACCGCCGATGACACCCGCCATAGAGGAGAAGCCAATCAACATCACGATGGTCAACGTAATTCCGGCCAGCAGGGTCGGCAGAGCTTCAGGTAGCAATGATTTAACGATCACATGCCAGACATTGCCGCCCATCGACAAGATCGCCTCGATGCGCCCGTCATCCACCTCATCCAGTGCATTTTCCGTCAGCCGGGCGAAAAAGGGGAATGCGCCGATGGTCACCGGTACCACGGCTGCGGTACTGCCGAGCGTGGTGCCGATAATCAGACGGGTAAACGGGATCAGTGCAATAAGCAGCACGATAAACGGCAGTGAACGGCCAAAATTGATTATTGCCCCCAGCAGCGCATTGACTTTCGGCATTGGCAACAGCCCATTTTTGCGCGAAACAAACAGCACCACCCCGGTTGGAAGACCGAGCAGCACCGTAAACAGTGCGGCCAGACTGACCATATATACGGTCTCCAGCGTTCCCCCAAGCAGCAGTGGCCAGAGATCGTCCCAGCTCATGCGACTGTGCATAATGGCCTCCGGTGAAAACCGTGACGTGCAAGAAAATCGCGTTCCGTTTGCGGGTCGTGAAGCAAGGACTGGCGCAGTTTCGACCAGGGCGCCGCCAGCAGTTCGGCTATACTTCCGCTTTCGACAATCTCGCCATTTTCCAGTAGCGCGGCATGGTCGCACAAGGTTTTGACCACTTCCAGTTCGTGGGTGATCAGCACAATGGTCAGGTGCAGACGGCGGTTGATATCCGCGAGCAGCGCCAGCACCGAGGCGGTTGTTTCAGGATCCAACGCGCTGGTTGCCTCGTCGCACAGTAGTACATCCGGCCTTGCCGCCAACGCTCTGGCAATACCAACACGCTGCTTTTGTCCTCCGGATAGCTGAGAAGGGAAGGCCTGCGCTTTATCGCTCAGGCCCACCAGTTCCAGCAGCTCAGCCACCCGTTCCTGACGTGTGGCTTTATCCACACCGGCTATTTCCAGCGGCACCGCAATATTGTCGGCGACGCTGCGGGAATGCAGCAGATTAAAATGTTGAAAGATCATGCCAGTACGCAAGCGATAAGCGCGCAGGGCGACTTTATCCATCTGCGTAATATCATGCCCGTTAACAATAATGCGGCCCCTGTTGGGCCGCTCCAGCAGATTCAGACAGCGGATCAGCGTACTTTTCCCTGCGCCGCTACGCCCGAGAATGCCGTAAACGGCACCCTTTGGAATATGCAGAGAAACCTCGTTCAGTGCCGGTCGGCCTGTTCCGGCATAAGTTTTACTCAGCCCGATGACTTCAATCATGATTGTGGGGCTACAGGGATCACTGAACCGTTATACTGTTTGCGAATAAAGTCAGCTACTTGCGGAGATGTCAGGTCTTTTGCAAGCTGTTTAATACGCGGATCGTTAGCCAGAGACGGATTGGTGACCAGAATATTGGCGTACGGGTTATGGTTGGCGCTTTCCAGACCCAGGGCGTCTTTGGCAGGCGAGAGCCCGGCCTCCAGCGCATAGTTACCGTTGATCACCGCCAGATCGACATCGTCCAACGACCGCGGGATCTGTGGGGATTCAATTTCGAGAATCTTCAGATGTTTTGGGTTTTCCACAATATCTTTTGGTGTCGCCAGCGTGGTGGCCGGATCGGTGAATGTGGCCGCCAGTTTGATCAAGCCCTGGCTTTGCAATAAGAACAGAGCCCGGCTCAGGTTGGTGGTGTTGTTCGGGACCGCGACGGTGGCATTTTCCGGCAATGAGGCGAAGTCTTTGTGCTTACGCGAATAGATGCCCAGCGGTTCGATATGCACCGTGGCGGCAACGGCAAAGGTTTTACCCAGCGCTTTTTCCTGATCTTTCAAATAGGGGACGTGCTGAAAATAGTTCGCATCCACGTCACCGTTCGCCAGCAGTTCATTCGCATTCACCCCGCTGGTCAGTTCGATGACTTTCAGGTCCAGACTCGGATCGATTTTCTTGATGTAATTGAGTATTTCCGCATGCGGAACCGGGTCCGCGGCAATACGAAGGGCGGCGGCCTGTGCGGATGTCCATGCCAGAGACAGAGACAGCGCAATCCCTGCCAGTTTAAAAGCGGCGTTTTTCATGGTGTTTTCCTTCTGTTTTTAGTTTTAAACGATGAATTGCTCAGTGTGTTCGCGTACGACATCCTGGTAGTAACGTTCAGCGACATCCGGGTGCGAGCGCAGGCGCCCCTTGAGATAATTCCAGCCCACTTCTCGCAGTAGCGGATTGTGCGGATCGCTGTCCGGACCGCGCGCTTCCTGCGCCAGCTCCGGTGCCAGGGTATAGACGGGGACGGTGGCATCCAGTTGTGCACCGAGAAAAAAGGCGATAGAGAGTCGCTGCTGATGCGCCGGAGGGGACACTACGCGATGAACGGTGGCGCGCAGATAGCCATTTGTGGCTAGCTCCAGTAGTTCACCAATGTTGACGACAAAACTGCCCGCCAGCGGAGTGGCATCGATCCAGTGACCCGGGGCCACTTCCACCTGTAGCCCTTTTTGCTCATCCTGAAGCAGAAAACTGAGGAACCCGGAATCTTTATGCGCCCCGACTCCCTGCTGGCTTTGCGTTTCATGCTGACCTGGATAGCGGATCAGCTTAATGTGTTCGTTGGGCTTATCACCGTACAAGGCATCAAAGGCGTTGTCAGGCAGCGCCAGCGCTTCGGCAAAAGCGCGCAGCAAGGTTGTACCAACCTGCGTCATGGCGCGTTGCCAGCTCAGCAGCGTCGGTTTCAGTTCCGGCAGGGCCTGTGGCCACAGGTTGGGCCCCTGCAGACGCTGCCAGCGTGGTGTGTCATGCGTCAGCTGCAGCGCCGGACGTTCGGCGCCAATATCGAACTGTTCGCGCCAGTCCGGCTGACTACGTGTCAGTTCCGAAGCGGCGCGGTTATAACCACGAAAGTGAGGGGAGTGAATCATCGCCACTGACTGCTTTTGCTCCTCAGACAGAGCAAAAAAACGGCGGGATTGCTGCTGGACCGCATGCTGCAACGCGGTATCAACGCCATGATTGATCAAATAAAAGAAGCCGATCTCGCGTGCTGCATGACGCAGGTCAGCTAAAAAAGCCGGTTTCTCAGCAGGATCGGCGTAGCGCGCCAGATCGAGAAGGGGCAATGTGGTGGCGTTCATTGTGTGCTCCGAAAACAGCGTTCAGGGAATATCGTTTCTTCAGATTCAGCGGATGGGGACAACAACAACGCATGATGATTTCCTCAGTCAGGGGGTTGAGCACAGCTTGCCGCAACGGGAAATAATCAACCAATAACGTTCTTTTCTAATTTATTACCGGGCGGGGTTCTGTGCTTTTGCGAAAAATGGATATATGCCCGCCATACTTCAGGCTGCATATGTGCTGGCTGCGCCTGCGTCCCCCAGTCACTTACTGGTGTCAGCTTCTGGGCATTGGTGGCCTGAATTATTTAGGCTATAGGTGGGCAGACATCTTGTGCGCCTTGCACCGGGCGGGCGTAGCCAGTATGGTGTGCGGCATTTCTCTGGTATCAGGAACACACATCGCAATGCAGCCTTCGAAAGATCCTCTTCACGGCGTCACCCTTGAGGCCCTGCTGAATGCCCTGGTGGCAAAATATGGCTGGGCCGAGCTGGCAAAACGGATCAACATCAACTGTTTTAAGAGCGATCCGAGCATCAAATCGAGCCTGAAGTTTTTGCGCCGCACGCCATGGGCGCGCAAAGAGGTTGAGGAGCTCTATATTGATTCGCTGGATGAGCCAGCTTCTGAGCACACCGCGCCCCCGGCCGATAATCCGTGGGCCAACTGGCAGAGTAAGAAATAATAGCGGGGCGCCAGGCGGGCTTACTGCGCCATTTCGCCGCGCAGCGCGCCCGGTGCTTTACCGGTAATGCGTTTAAAGGCCCGGCTGAAGGCCGCGAGCGAGCTGTAACCCAGCCTGAAGGCCACTTTCTCCAGCGCCTGGCCTTCCTGGGAAATATACTGCACCGCCAGCCGCATTCGCAGATCCGTCAGATATCGCGCCGGGGTGGTGCCGGTGGCGGCGAGGAAGCGTTCGGCGAAAACGGATCTGGAGGTCCCGGCCTCGCGGGCAAGGGCTTCAACCTTCCAGTTCACGCCCGGCTGCTGATGCATGGCGTAGATAGCCCTGGCCAGTCGGGGATCGCGCAGCACCTGCACCCAGCCCGTTGCGTTGCCGCAACCACACTCGACCCAACCGCGGACGATCAGTGCCGCCACCACATCGGCCAGACGTGCCAGAATCCCGGCATAGCCCGCCTGACGGGTGAGGGACTCCCGCTCCATTGCCAGCAGCAGCGGGTGAATTTCAGGCCAGGTCTTTAACAGCCGGCTCACCAGCATGACTTCCGGCATCGCGTTGACCAACGGCTGCATTCCCCCGAGTTCAAAATCCATACATCCGCTGAAGATAACGGTCTTGTCCGCCGTTTGGCAGGCGCTTTCGTCCTTGACGCAGCAGACGGTGTTACATACCGGCTCGCTGGCAAGCTGCATCACGTCAATCACCGGCGCCTGCGCATCGGACATAAAGGTATGGCTTCCACCGTTGGGAATAAACAGCGCGTCGCCGCTCTCCAGCGTGAACTGCTCGCCGCTGGCCATCCGCAACTGCACCGGACCACGACTGACGAAGTGGAACTGGGCTCTGCCCGCTACCGCGTTGAACGCGACGCCGAACGGAGCGCCAAGTTCGATACGGCGGTAGTGGACGCCGGAAAGGCGCATGCCGCGCAGGAGTTCACTGGTGAGGTCGATAGGCTGGCGAGTCATCAAAACAATCCCGGACGAATTATCAATAATTGCAGAGTATGCATCATAGATCGTCCGAACGGAAACCCCTACGCTTGTCGCAATGTTAATTATTCTGGAGAGATGTATATGAGTTCCTGCATAACTGCTGAAGCGGAGATGGCGACAGCCAAACCCGCGTGGCGCGCCGTCTATGCTCTGGCATTGGGCGTTTTCGGCCTGATTGTTGCAGAGTTTCTTCCCGCCAGTTTGTTAACTCCGATGGCCGCCAGCCTGGGGGTTAGTGAAGGGATGGCCGGGCAGGCGGTAACTGCCACGGCCCTGATCGCGCTGGTGACCGGGCTGCTGATCACCCCGGCGACTAAAAATATCGACCGCCGCTGGGTGCTGATGTTCTTTTCTTTGCTGCAGATCGTCTCCAGTCTGATGGTGGCTTTTGCCAGCTCGCTGGAGTTTCTGCTGCTGGGACGCCTGCTGCTGGGGGTGGCCATCGGCGGATTCTGGTCGATGTCGACCGCCACGGCGATGCGCCTGGTGCCGGCGGTTTTTGTGCCAAAAGCGCTGGCGGTGATCTTTTCCGCCGTGTCGATTGCGACCGTGGTGGCAGCCCCTCTGGGCAGCTATTTAGGGGGCCTGATTGGCTGGCGCAACGTGTTTATTCTGTGCACGGTACCGAGCCTGATTGCGCTGCTGTGGCAGCTGTGGGTCCTGCCGTCCATGCGCCCGGAAAGTACCGGTAGCTTTGCTACGCTGCTTAACGTCCTGCGCCGTCCCGGCATGGTGGGCGGGCTGTTGGCCACCATTTTAATCTTCAGTGGGCACTTCGCCTTTTTCACTTATCTGCGCCCGTTCCTTGAAACCGTGGCTCAGGCCAGCGTGGAAGGCGTCTCGTTGATTCTGCTGGGCTTTGGCGTGGCAAACTTCGTCGGGACCTCCATCGCCGGGCATCTGCTCAGCCGCAGCCTGCGCCTGACGCTGGCGCTGGTACCGCTGCTGATGGGACTGCTGGCACTGATGATGGTCACCTTCGGTCATATCGCGATGGTAGACGGACTGCTGGTCGCCCTGTGGGGTTTCGCCTTCGGCCTGGTGCCGGTCGGCTGGTCTACCTGGCTGGCGACTACGGTGCCGGACGAAGCGGAAAGCGCCGGTGGGTTGCTGGTCGCGTCTATTCAACTGGCAATCAGTGCCGGTGCAGCCGGTGGCGGGGCGGTGTTTGATCTCACCGGCGCCAGCGGCGTCTTTACCGGCAGCGGGCTGCTGCTGATCAGCGCGATGGTGATGGTCTTTGCCAGCGTACGGGTGACTTCCACCATTGCCAGTCGATAACGTCCCCCTTTTGCTTTATGCCTTTCTTCATGCGCCTGCGGGCGCATTTTTTCGTTGGGAACCGGCACCGTGCTGCACATTGCAGGAACAACCGCCCGCACTTCGCCGGTGCAACCCGAGCAGAACTGACCTCCAATAGGCCGAAATCCAATCTAACCCACTGATAAACAGCCACTGTTCGACGTGGCACGCTTAATGCTTAGCAGTGTAAGTATTGCTGTGAACCGGGACAGGCCGTGTTTTCGAGGAATTCAAACACTGGATGCAGGAATGCGCCGCGGCTGGGGTTTTTATACGTTGCTAACGGATTGTTGGAGCTTGCTTATGACCGTTCTTAGAGAATCTTTGGCTGTCGCCAAATTTGGCAAATGGACACAACTCTCGCTGGGCCTGATCTGTATGGCATCGATTTCCAGTCCACAATATGTCTGGACGCTGCTGACCCGACCCTTAACCGAGAAACTGGGCGTAGGGCTGGCGGAATTACAGGTCACTTTTTCACTGCTGATTATCCTGCAGACCTTTTTCTCACCGTTCCAGGGGCGGCTGGTTGAGCGATTCGGCCCCCGTCTGCTTATCTCCATCGGTACCGTGATGGCCGGGCTGAGCTGGGTGCTCTCCGCTCACGTCAGCGGCCTGGTGGCGCTGTACCTGGTTTACGGCTGCATCGGCGGACTCGGTACCGGGATTGTCTATATTGGCGTCGTCGGTTTAATGGTGCGCTGGTTTCCGCGTAACCGTGGCTTTGCTGCCGGCGCCGTTGCGGCAGGGTACGGCATGGGGGCAATCATGACCACCTTTCCCATCTCTGTCTCGCTGGGCAGTTACGGACTTGAACAGACCATGACGGTGTTCGGGCTGATTTTTGCCGCGGTGGGTTTGCTCGCCAGTCAGGGGCTGAAGCTGCCGCCCGAACGTGAGGCGATGCCGGTCAGCCAGACCGTTGCACAGAATACCCGTCAGTTTACCTCTCGTGAAATGCTGCGCCAGCCGCTGTTCTGGCTGATGTTTGCGATGATGGCGATGATGTCGACCTCGGGGTTAATGGTGACCTCGCAAATGGCGGTCTTCGCGGAAGATTTTGGCATCAGCAAAGCGGTGGTTTTCGGCATGGCGGCGCTCCCGCTGGCGCTGACCATCGACCGTTTTACCAATGGTCTGACGCGTCCACTATTTGGTTTTATCTCCGATCGCTACGGCCGGGAAAATACCATGTTTATCGCCTTCGCCCTCGAAGGGGTCGCGATGAGCTTGTGGCTGGCATGCCGGGAAGATCCGATGCTGTTCGTGCTGTTGTCCGGGGTGGTGTTCTTCGGTTGGGGAGAAATATTCTCGCTTTTCCCTTCCACGCTGACCGATACGTTTGGCAGCGAGTACGCGAGTTCAAACTATGGCTGGCTGTATATCTCGCAGGGAATTGGCTCGATTTTCGGCGGCCCGCTGGCGGCGCTGCTGTATCAGCATACCCACGGCTGGCATGTGGTCTTCAGCTGCGCCATCGGGCTTGATTTTATCACCGCCGCGCTGGCGATTATCCTGCTGAAACCCTGGCGCGCGCGGTTTATCCGTCAGCACAGCGCCCGGTAATCCTCGATGTTCTGGTATTGTTCAGTGCCGGGCCGTTGCGCCCGGCATTGGATCTCTTGCTTACTCCGCCGCCACCGCCGGTTGCGGCAGGCCTGCCAGCGCGTTCTGGCGATCCTGTTCGCCGATGGGTCGCAGCACCCGGCAGGGCACGCCCGCGGCCACTACATCAGCCGGGATATCTTTGGTCACTACGCTGCCGGCACCGATGACGCTGTTGCGACCGATGGTCACTCCGGGGTTAATCACCGCGCCGCTGCCGATCCAGACGTTGTCTTCCAGCGTGACGGTCTGCGAAAACTGCTGACCGGTGATGCGCACGGTAGGGTCGACCGGATGGCCGGTGGTTGAGATGGTGACGTTTGGGGCAATCATCACGTTATTGCCGATAATCACTTTGCCGTCGTCAACCACCACAAGATTAAAATTGGCGTAGAAGTTATCACCAAGGGTGATCTGACTGCCGTAGGCGACATGCAGCGGGGGTTCAATCCACACATTTTTACCGACGCTGCCCATTAACTGGCGGATCAGCGATACGCGCTTTTCCGGCTCCGCTGGCGAGGTGTGGTTAAATTCAAAGGTCAGCATTTTTCCGCGCAGGCGCTCCTCGGGCATGCCTTCCCCCATGTCGGTATATAAATATCCACCAGCCAACCGTTCCCTTTGTGTCATCATCGTAGCAACCTTATTGTTGTGGGTAGTGCCGACGGCAGCTGGCGCGGTTATGGATGTAGGGCCAGGTCCAGCAGGTCAGTCAAAAAAAGCCGTCGGTAGCAGAATTAACATGCTGATATATATCATAGGATTATATTTCTCGTCGATGGCCGATACCGGCGCGGCGATCGCGGAAAAACGTTGCCGCTGCAACAGGTCTGGCAAAGAAATAACCCTGAAAATGCGACACCCCCAGCGCCGCCAGCGTCTCTACCTGGCTTGCGGTTTCTACCCCTTCGGCGATGGTCATACAGTGCATCTCACTGGCGATGGCGATGATGTTGCGCACGATTGCGGCTTTCGCCGTGTCATGTTCGATACCGGCGGTAAACAGCTTATCTATCTTGATATAGCGAGGGCGGAACCTCATCAGGTGGTGATAATTGGCATTGCCGGTGCCAAAATCATCAATTGACAGCGGTATCCCGAGCGCATCCAGGCGCTCGCACAAGGCATTCACCGCTGCGGTATCTTCAACGCTGTCGCGTTCGGTCATTTCCAGGCCAATACGTAACCGCGTCATGTGGGTCTGCTGCAGAAAGCGCTGGCAGCTCTCGAGAATCTGCTGGCTTGTAAAGGCATCGGCTGAGACGTTAAAAAACAGCATCGTTTCCGTCTGCTCATTCAGCTCTGAAGAGGCCGCTACGCTGGCCACAGATTGCAGACATAACGTCGTGATACGGCTAATGAGCCCATGCTGTTCCGCCAGTGGAATAAACCGGTCCGGCGCGATGGGGCCGAGCCGCGGATGCGCCCAGCGCAGCAGCACTTCACCAGCTACCACCTTTCCGGAACTTGCCTCAACGATCGGCTGAATACACGGCCTGAGCTGCTGCTTATCGATCGCCTGACGTAGCATGAACAGCAGGGTGGTTCGCCGTTGCAGATAACGGTAGCTGACCATCGCCAGCCCGGTCGCCAGCAGCACAATGCACGCTGCGGCCAGGCGATCCCGTGGCGTCAGGCTGTGCCAGCTTAGGGTAACCGCTGGGATTGCGCTGAGGCGGTAGCCAAACTGCGGCATTGCAACCGTGATGCGTTGCGCATCGCGCCAGGCGTGCAGAATTTCACCCTGGGCGTTGACGGCCAGTGTACCGACAATCATGTTCACCTCCGCGGCGTGCTTTACCCCTCCGAGTGCTTGCTGCAGGGCGTAATCATCGATGCCAATAAGCACGCTTTTCCCATGTTGCTCCGCCCGGTACATGAGCAATGAGCGGGTAGTATCGTCAGTAATGTGTGGGCGCAGGAACAGGGCGCTGGCCCGTGTTTCCGGCAGGTCTATTGCAAAGCGGTTTTTACCGAATACCGAGGAGCAATAGACCTCGTCACCCCGGGCCAGATTGAGAGTTCTGATATCGGGCGTGGAGGCGACGATTTTGCGTATCGCCATCTGTATGTCGTTGCTGCAACCGTTCCCCGGCAAGGTCGTCGTTCTTTCTACCGCGATAGTGGCGTGGTTGATGATGCGATCGAGGCTATTGCCAAGGGTGACCAGGCTATGGATGATGGCTTTGTTATTTTTATTTTTTATTTTCTCCAGCAGCAATAGCCCACCACAGGCAGTGATGACCAGGAACATCATAAACGACAAAAATAACGGATGGAGACGATACATGTGACACCGAAAATTAAATTTAACCAGGATATTTTAAAATTCATTTCTTCAATGCAAAATAAACACCAGGACGATGCTGAATAAATTCAGAGTAAAGCTACAGGTGTAGTCTCTGGCATTCATCAAAATAATCCATTGCTTATTTTATTATGCCTAATGACGGGTATGCTTGGTATCCATACTTCTAAGCTGATATCACGCGCGTGGTCATTACCGGGCGTCGCGGTCGCTTTCCAGATGAGGGCAATATGGAATTATTTGACGCGATCATTTCTGATGATTATTTTTTCAGGCTGGGCCTGAGCGCACTGCTGTCTAAAAAAATCGTGGCGAAGGGCTGTTTCTTTATCGATATGCGTACCGCCAATCACGCAAAAATAAGGGCGTGTTCCGCGCGCGCTGAAAAAATATTTGTCTTTATCTCCAGCGACCTCGACTATTATGCGTTAAGAAACCTCGATAACGTGACGGTGATTGACCGCGGTAGTCAGGTACAGGAAATTGTCAGCTGTGTGCTGCGCGATGAGTCAAACTTTGAAAAGCACGCCAGATATTATATCTCGGAGCGAGATGATGAGATCCTCACCTATCTGCATCAGGGGCTGGATACCCATGAGATCGTCGAGAAGCTGAGTGTCAGCACCAAGGCTTTTTATTCACACCGTGCCCGGTTAATTAACAAGCTCAATATCCGCAACCGCATCTCACTATACCGAAATATATCCCGATATAAAGCCATTAGTCAGAAATAATGGCCCGGTGGGGACTGGCTATCGTCAATTTTTAATACTGTCGTGTTTCATCATATGGACAGGCAACAAAACGTATCAGGAGTCATTATGCCAAATAAGACCAGTCGGGCAGTAATGAAGTTTATAAAAAGCTCAAAACTCAGCGCGGAAGCATTAGAGGACCCAATGATTAGTTATGAAACGAAAGACCCGGAAAACAACGAGCAAGAGGACATCCTGAACGATATGCGCGCACGGGCAGGCTTGACCCAGGCAGAAGTGGCGAAAAGGTTGGGTCTGACGCCGCCGGCGGTGAGTCGTCTGGAAAAAAGATTTACCCATGCGAGTTTCAAAACTTTAAGACGCTATGCCGAGGCGTGCGGTTTCGATTTGCGCTTTTATTATAAATAAACCCCTCGTCATTTGTCCTGCCTTTGGCCTGACGACAGATGTCAGGCCTCGGGCGCATCTTGTTGCTGGCCACTGCTGGTGTCGGCCAGTAAGGTCACGGTTGAGGCAATACCTGGGCGTAGCGGGTAGCGACGCATCTGCAGAGGGTTCAACGCGATACGAACGAAGACGCGGGGTATCGTGCGATTCCAGTTATTTTCCCCATTCAGGTATGACAGCGCAGAAAGATCCAGATTCAGTCCGTCGACTTTTCCTTCCAGTACCACCTGACTGCCGTAGAGATCGGTTATGACTGAGACTTTCTGCCCCATCAGGATCCCGGTGAGTTGGGTGATTTTAAAACTGGCGCTGAGCCAGATTTGTTCGGCAGGGACAATGGCTACTAATAACGCACCTGAGCTGACATTTTCTCCAGGACGTACATAGCGCTGCACCACATAGCCGGTGCTCGGGCTGCGGACTTCAGTCCGATCCAGGGCCAGTGACGCGTCCTGAAACTCCGCTGTAACTTTACGCATGATCCGCCGTTCGGCCAGATCGGCTGCCTGGGTGTGCTGTTGATTCTGGCGATATTGTTTAATGGCGCCGTCCAGCACCACTTTACTGCTGCTCACCGCCGCGAGCGATTGTTGCAGCATTTTTTTGGATATCACCGAGGTGTTTTGGGATTGCATGGAATGATGATATTCGCTCAGCGCCTGCTGGTAGCGCATTTGTGCCTTGACCATATTGCTATGGTGAGTTTCATCGCTCACAAAACGATCTTTGGTTTTTTGCAGCAGATTAATGATTTTATTACTGGCGAGCTGATATCTTGCCAGCGCCTGGGTATTATCCATGCGCACCAGCACATCGCCTTTATTGACAAAATCTGCATGGTTTGAATCGACAAAAACTACGCGCCCGCTCATTGGCGAAACAATAGCCAGTTCATTCCCCTGGATATAAACATCATGGGTACCGGGCAGATGATATTTAAACGGGATAGTGTCAGTGGGCAGTAATAAACACGATGCGACCAACACTGCCTTGAAAGAAAATCGAGGGAGAGTGCGGGAGGAAGTGGAGTGGTTAGCATTATTCATTAATGCACCATGACGTAATTTCATGACAAATCAGAACCCATCATCCAATAGGAACAAAAGCTTCACGCGCGGGAAACTTGTTAATCGTTGCAGAGATAATATTGTTGAACAGAGAATGACGAAGATCATTACGCTGATAAAACGTGGAATAAGGATAATCTTTGACGCATATAAAATACAGCGGACACATCGGAAAATTTTGCAGGCGATATCCTACACGTGAAGTCCATAACAGATTAACAGGTAATAATTGACTGTTTTAAGGGATTAATGGAAATTGTGTCGGGAGAATGTAAACTTAATCATGTTACTGGCTAAAATTGAACGTGATAACGTGAATCGATTAAGGTAAAACTTAACTGTATTGCGAAGGGATATTGCTGCAGTCCATGAGGGAAACGTTTCTGTCTCTGTTAACTCGTTAACAATCATACTCGATGTTGAATTGTAGTGAGATGCGAAAATGATAAAAAACAAAAAGTTAAGTGCAGTTATTGTTGACGATCACCCGCTGGCCCGCATGGCGATTAAAAATTTGCTGGAGAGCGAAGGCATAACCATCGTGGGAGAGGCGGGCGACGGCGCCCAGGCGTTACAGATGGTAGAGCAAGCGTTTCCCAATTTGGTGATCGTTGACGTTGATATCCCGGTGATGAGCGGGATTGAAGTGGTTGAGAAGCTGAGAAAAAAAGGCTTTGGGCATATTATTATTGTGGTTTCTGCTAAAAATGACCTGTTTTATGGCAAACGCAG
The DNA here is from genome assembly GCF_051131745.1 of Klebsiella sp. R390. Classification (NCBI taxonomy): domain Bacteria; kingdom Pseudomonadati; phylum Pseudomonadota; class Gammaproteobacteria; order Enterobacterales; family Enterobacteriaceae; genus Klebsiella; species Klebsiella sp. R390. The sequence continues at coordinate 5,237,551 of NZ_CP180445.1, forward strand.
TGCCGATGCCGGGGCGAATGCCTTTATCAGTAAAAAAGAGGGGATGACCAATATCATTGCGGCGATCCATGCCTCATTGAACGGCTACAGCTATTTTCCGTTATCGCTGCATAGTTTTATGGGCAGCCTGTCTTCAGAGCAGGAAATGCTGCAATCGCTCTCAAGCCAGGAGATTAAAGTGATGCGCTATATTCTGAATGGTGCTGAAAATATGAAAATCGCCTCGGAAATGTGTATTAGTAATAAAACGGTGAGCACCTATAAAAGCCGTCTGATGGAAAAGCTGAATTGTAAATCGTTAATCGATCTTTTTTCTTTTGCCCAGAGAAACAAAATTGGCTAGATGCGCGATACACCGAATTACCGGGTTGTTGTTCATGCTCATGACGGCGATCTTTCCGGTTCATGCGGCGGACAGCGAACCGGCAACCCTGACCCTTGCCAGTGATTATGAGGTGTTCACGCCTGCACTGCCATTAAGCCATTATGATCTGCTGTGGCTTGCTGCGAAGCGCACCCTGACGATTGGCGTGTACGGCACCGAGACGCCACCGTTGAACATGAGTGTGACCACCGGTCGCTATCGCGGGATGAATGCGGACTATCTGCTGCTGCTGAAAAATGCGCTGCAGGTCAGCGTGGTGATCAAGCATTATAGCGAGAAGCCGCTGGCGCTCGACGCGCTCAGGGAGGGCAAAATCGACATGGTGCTGACCACGCCATCCGGCGAGGAGACAGTGCAGCCGCCGTTTACCGTGTCGTTGCCGCTGGTTCGCTCATTTCCGACGCTGGTCACCACCCAGTCTGATGTGATGAAACCGCTCTTTAATCATAAAGATGTGGTGCGAGTGGCGATTAAACGCGGATATCCGTCGGCGCAGTTTATTAAAATCGTCTTTCCAAAAGCCGAGGTAACGGAATACGCTGATAACTATCAGGCGCTGGCATCGGTAGACAACAAAGAAAATGACTACTTCTTTGGCAGCAACCTGACCACCAGCTTTATTATTGCCCGCGACTTCTATCAGTCTCTCGATATGGTGAAATTCTGGCGTGAACCACAGCTCGGCAACCATTTTGTGGTGCTGGAGAGCCAGAAACAATTGCTGGATATCCTCGATACCTTTATTAGTTCACTGAACGAACAGACCCATAAACAGGTCGCGCAATCCTGGGTCGATGCCGGCAATATTTCATTCTTGAACAAAGCGCTGAAATTTACACCGCGTGAAGAGCGCTGGATAGCAAAACATCCGGTGCTCAAAGTGTTGATCAACCCGTACTACGCGCCGCTGAGTATGCTGGATGATAACAATGAAATCCGCGGCGTGCTGGGCGACATCCTCAATCTGATTCAGCTCCAGACGGGGTTTACTTTTCAGCCGGTCATCGCCAACTCCAATGCGGAGATGGTTAGCACCATGCGTAATGGAGGCTGGGATCTGGTGGCAACGGCCACCTATAGCGCCGAACGGGAAGAGGAGATGCTATTCACTCACCCGTTTATTGCGACCCCGTTTGTTTTTGTCACCCGCGCCATGCATTCGCCCGAAGAGATATTGATTCCAGGCTCGAAAGTGGCGATCCCGGCCTACCATAGCCTGAGCGATAAGCTGAAAAAGAAATACCCAGGGATCGTCTGGGTTACCGCGGAAAATACCAGTACCGCGCTCAGCAAACTGATGCTGGGCGAGGTGGATGCGGTAGTCTCGACCCAGCTCGCCTCACGCTTTATCATCGACCACTATTATCCCGGCAAAATGTCCTATATTCGCATCCCGGATGAGCCCTCGGCACAAATCGCCTTTGCCATACCGCGCGGGTCGTTAGAGCTGCAAAGTATATTGAACCAGGCGCTGGATGATATTCCCCCCAAAGAGATCCTCAACCTGGCGGGAAAATGGGTCAAAGCGCCGGATGTGAAAATTGGCACCTGGAACCTGTATAACCGGCCGTTTTACCTGGTGGTCGGGCTGGCAGCGCTGTTAGTCATCAGCAGCCTGCTGTGGGGCGTCTATCTTCTGCGGGCCATCAGTAAAGGCAAGGCGTCGCAGAAGGCGCTGAGCTACCAGCTGATTTTTCGCCAGACCTTATCCAACGCCATGCCGGTGCCGGTGTATGTGATCACCCCCGATGGCGAACTGGACAGCTACAACAATGCGTTCGGCGACTTTTTCACCCCGGAACGCCGTAATGCCATGCATTATTCACTGTTTGACCGGCGCAGCCCGCTGTCGGGCCTGTTCCCCGAGCTCCAGCAGCAAATTCAGCAAGGACTGGCGCCCGATGCGGTTATCACCCATCAACTGACACTCAATAATGGTGAAGAAGACCGTCTGATTCTCCACTGGCTGACCTCATGCCAGATGCCAGAAAATATGCCGGCGACGCTGATTTGCGGCTGGCAGGATATCACCGAATCCCGGCAGTTAATGAAAGCGCTGCAGGTGGAGAAAGACAAAGCGATCGATGCCAACCAGGCGAAAAGCCGTTTTCTTGCCAGCATGAGCCATGAGATCCGTACGCCCGTTAGCTCCATCATGGGCTTCCTTGAGCTGTTAACCACCCATAAGCAAAGTCCTGAAGAGGCCAGAGAGGCGATTCAGCTGGCATACAGCACTGCTCAGACGCTGATCGCGTTGATTGGTGACGTGCTGGATATGGAGAAAATCGAGTCCGGCAACTTCAGCCTGGTGCAGGAGTGGGTCGATCTCGAGTCCCTGATTCAGGCTACGGTGGCGAATTTTGACGGGGTGGCCCGGCAAAAAAATCTCCGGCTTACCGTTCACTGCCAGCTTGAGGAGGGGAAAGCGCTGTGGCTCGATCCGCAGGCGATGAAACAGGTGCTCTCCAATCTGTTGAGCAACGCGTTGAAGTTCACTACTGAAGGGGGCGTGGAGGTGCTGGCGCAAACCCAGACGCTGGGCGACGAGCGGGTATATCTGTCGCTCAGCGTCAGAGACACCGGCGTCGGGATCAGCGTGCAGGAGCAGCAGCAGTTGTTTAAACCCTTCAGCCAGACCAGCGTGGGCAAACGGAGCCTCGGATCGGGGCTGGGGCTGGTTATCTGCCGGGAAATGGTCGAGCACATGTCCGGGCAGCTTAGCATGACCAGCCAGCCGGGCCTGGGCACGACCATGATGGTGACGCTGATGACCCGGGTGTCGAATAAGATCCCGACGGGCTTATTAATTGCCGAGCAGGAAGCGCCTCTGCCTGCAACCCTGAAGATCATGATTGCCGAAGATAACCCCACCAACCGTTTCCTGCTGCGCCGTCAGCTGGATACCTTTGGCTACCACGTTGAAGAGGCGGAAGACGGCCTGCAGGCGCTGAATCTGATCAAAAAAAGGGACTACGACTTGCTGATCACCGATCTCAATATGCCGCAGATGGACGGGATTACCCTGACCCAGCGGGTGAGAGAATTCAACCGGCAGATCGCGATTTGGGGATTAACCGCCAATGCCCAGACCGACGAGAAAGAGCGCTGTCTTGAAGCGGGTATGGATCTGTGTTTGTTTAAGCCGGTCAGCCTGCAGCAGTTAAAAGTCGCCTTAAGCGGTATGAATCTCAACCTGCCCGCCCAGCGCTTCCCGCTTGAGGCGTTTGTCGATATGCGCACGTTAGAAGCATACAGCCTGGGCGATAACACATTGATGTGCCAGATGCTGGAGCAATCCCGGGTGGAGAACGACCGGGATATCGCCGCGGCGTTGCTGGCGCTGGAGCAGCAGGACTGGAACGTTGTGCAACATCATTTGCATCGCATCAATGGCACAATGCAGATCCTCGGGGCGAAGAAGCTACACCTGATGGCCGAAGAGCAGGAAAATGCGCTGGCGGCAGGGGAAACGGGTGAGGTGATAAAAGAGGGGATCGGCCAGCTTGGCCAGCAGATCGTGATGTTCAGCGCGGCCATCGAGGCCTATATCCGGAGCAGCAAGTCGTAGCAACCTGACGTAACCGCACCGCTAGTCGTCCTGCTTCCCGTCATTTAGCGCCAGCGCGTGCGGTGAATGACGGGAACCAGGTCAGGCGTTACTGATAGGTCATGGTGAAAGAGAGCATGCCGTTTGCCGTTCCGGGCGTGATGCGCTCCCCGGTTTGGTAATAACGCGCTTTTAACGGCACCGTAAATCCACCACCGGCGGTCGATGATCCAACGGCAACCTCTGAACCTAACGCCATCGGCTGGTTGTCATACAGCAGCTGGATGCCGACGCCGGTCGCCGCGTTATTGCCGCCAGAGATGTTAAACACCCCCCTGGCGGCGTCAAAAATATCGCCTTCCATTTTGACGCTGACATCCGTGCCGGCGTTGCAGGTCATCGGCAGCGTGAAGGCGCGGGTATAGGCATCGCCTGGGGTGGAGTCCTTACCCTGAAATGCATTTCTGTCGACGTCTTTCATATCAACGGGGATCGAGGCGGTGGTCAGCTTACAGGCCGGCGTAGTGACCGTGAAGGTCGACATATTCACGGTGGCTTCCGGATACTGCCAGAGCAGCGTGTTGTTCAGCAGCACCAGTGCGCCCACCGCTTTGCCATTTACCGTTCCGGAGCCGGTCTCGGCGGCGGTTTTGTAAAAAGTGACCGTCACCGAGCCGTCCAGCACCGGGTCGATCATTCCTGTGGTATTTTCACAGAGTAAGGCCGTATTGGCATCGCCCCGAATGGCATTACTGCCATCGACCGTGGCACTTCCTCCTGCGCATTTTGACGTTGAGCCGGAGATAGCGTAGCCAATCCCCTCGAGGCTGGTTTTATAGATCCGACGCCCATTCTGAACCGAATCAAAAGTGCCGAGCGCTTTCACCCCAAAGTATTGATTGGAAATAACACCCAGCTCAGAGTCTGCGCAGTTAAATGCGTTAATCGTCGGCGTCACGACCTGTGTGCCAACAATCGCCCCCACCGGGAGGTCACGCGCAATAGTGATGTTCTGCGGCGAGACCGTAGTGGAGGGGGTCAGGGTGGTGCAGTCCCACGCCATGGCGCTGGGCGAGCACAACCCCAGGCCGAGAAAAAGGACGCCAGTTAACATTCGGTACATTGTGTTTCTCTCCGGATTAATGACATTGCGCGGTTAGCGTCTGCGTGCTGTCTGATGGCTTCGCTAGCTGATAACTCGCCTGGCAACGTCCTCCCGTCCAGGTGACCTCAACGATCCCTTTTTCCGGGGCGCCGTTGAGCCAGACTCGTTTACGTTCGTCAACGATCCCCTCCGGAACGTTGTCGTGATGTTTAATGCTGGCCGTGGCGCCAAAAGGGATCTCGTGTCCGCTTAACTGCAGCATGATTTTGTACCCGGTGACGGTCGGGTAATCCGCCAGCACCAACGCGCCTTTTGTCGGGACCACCGTCCGGGTGTCGTTCAGCACATCGGTGTTTTTATTCAACGATGCGGTGTCCAGCGAAACGTTGTTCTGACGATACGGGGTAACATAGGGCACTACCGCAAAACCTTTGTCGTCAGTGTAAATACCGCTGTTGTTGACAACTTTCACATCCGCGGCGTTGTCGGCTTTCACCAGCGCCATGGTCTCGCCAAGCGGCTGGGTGGCAGAGACACCGTACGGATGCACCACGATACCGCCCATCGCCCCGGCGGAGATTTGGCGGTTATCGCGGGAGTAGTGATAGCCAAGCTGGTACTGCCCGTGGCTGCCTTTGTAATCCACCGCCGCGCTGCCCATGACGTCTGCGCCTTTACTGTTGTAACCCTGCTGTACGTTCCAGTTGAGGTTCCGCTCCTGCAACGCCGAACCTGACAGGCCAACCTGCGAGGTGGTGTCGCCTTTTTTATTGCTGTTGACCGATGCGGTCATCCAGCTGTCTGGCAAAAAGCGCGAGAAGGGGATCTGCATCGTCAGGGAGACGATATGGTCGTTCTCGGTATGCCACGGGCCACGGGAATAGCTGTAGTTCAGGCCATAGTTGATATCATGGATACTGGTGTTGTAGGTCAGGTTCAGGCTCTGCTCTTTGTCTCCCCCCCAGTAATCCTGCTGCCAGGCCGAGAGATTGAGATTCCCCCAGCCGCCAAGCCGCTGGTTCAGCGCCACCTGCGCCTTGCTGCGTTTATTACGCTCGTAGCGCCAGTCGTTGCCTGCCATCTGGGCATCGCTGCCCTGACGGTAGATGTTCACATCGCCGTTCGCTTCCTGGAAATCGCGGAACCCGGACGAGGAGTAGCGGTAACCCATCAAACTGAATGAGGTGCCCGTGGAGGCGAAATCTTTGCCGTACTGCGCGCGAAACGACACGCCGTTCTCGGTCTTGTCGGGCATCTGGCTATGGGCAAAGGTGGTGTCGAAAGAGAGTGAACCAAAATCGCCAAACCCTTTGCCAATCCCCAACGCGCCGGACTGGTACTCACCCGATGTCAGGGTGCCGCCGTAAATCGTCGTATCCCACGGCAGGCCGTAGCTCACCGTCGCCTGTACAAACTCCGGCTCTTTATCTTTGCTGTTCGCTGCCCGATATTTTCCCGCGGCCAGCGCGTATTTGAGCTGGCCTTCGCGCTGCATGACCGGCACCGCCGAGAAGGGCTGGATAAACTGGTGCACAGCGCCATCCGCTTCGCGGACCGCGACCTCCAGGTCGCCGCTGGCGGCGGTGGGGTAGAGATCGTCAATCACAAACGGTCCTGGTGGAACGTAGGATTGCCAGATAATATTCCCGCCCTGGCGGATAGTGACCTGGGCGTTGCTCTGGGCAATGCCGCGTACTACCGGCGCAAAGCCACGCACGCTTTCCGGCAGCATGGATTCGTCAGAATAGAGCTGCGCGCCGCGGAAATTCACGCTGTCGAACACGCCGGACTGGGTATAACCATCGCCGATCCGCAACTGGCTTTTCAGCGTTTTAATATCCCGCTCCAGTGAGGTGGAAATGGTGTTCCAGCGCGCTGTGCCGTCGTTGTTGCTATAGGTTGAGTAGTTGCGTAACCGCCACGGGCCAACGTTAATACCGCTGCGCAGGTTCAGGTAACTGTCGGTTCGTGAATCACCGCTGCCGTGACCGTTGGCGGCAGAAAAGGTGTAGTTCAGGAACATCATGTTCAGCCCGTCGTCCCAGCGGTCCGGCGATACCGAACCACGCGGATCGCGCTGCAGGTACTCCTGCGGAATCGACAGCTCCAGTTTCATCTCATCAAACAGGAAACTGACCCGGCTGCCGGGCAGCAGATCGCTGATATTGTCTATCGTCGATGCATCTTTCACGGCCATCCAGCCAGGCTGAGCATTGGGTTTTACGCCCCATTTTACGTACTCGGCATGGGTCAATTGCGGGGCCAGGTCGCTGTCATTGCCGATAAACGTGATATCACGGGACTCAATATAATTGCCGTTTAAATAGACATTAACATGATAGTTTCCGGGTACCTGACCATCCGTTTTGCTAAATCTGGAAATATCAATATCCCGCGGCGTATCGCTTCGGGTTTCAATAAAATCTGGCGAGAAATAATCCTCAGCCAGGGCCGCAGGCATATGGGTGCACAAATAAACAAAAGCAGATAACTGTGTTAATTTAGCAAAGCCTGACACCGCGTTGGCATGGCGCATAGAAGTCTAACCTACATTTTAAATTTATAATCAGCCGTTATGCCTCCAAAGTCATTAATCGCACTCCACGATATTTCATCACCTTTGGTGACAGACTGAGGCAAGGTTACCGTTTGCAAAGGTAAAACCATTGGTGGTTTGGCTAGCGGCTTGCCATTGACCTTTACTTTGTAAAGCGACACGCTAAAGGGCGATGGATTATGAACAGTTAACTTATTTCCCTGCTGTACGAAAGTTAACTGTTGATATGCCAGCGAAGGATCGCCTTTTAATCCTGCCGGGCGGTAAAATAATTTCATTTTACTTTTCACTGCGATTAATAATTCATTTTTCGCGTCCGCGGATGAAGACGGTATGGCTTTAATATTCAGCCAGTAAACACTTTCCCGGTCCTGAGGGACGGTATTGTTGGTTAACGTCACGCGTACCGAGTTCTGGGTGTGCGGATTGAGCTTAAATAATGGCGGAGTGGTGGAGAATACGCTGTCACCATCGTCGCTATTTTCATTTTTACTCACCCACGACTGGATCAGGTACGGTTTATTATCCGGATTTTTCACGCTGATGGATGCCTGACTGGCATTACCGTTATACACCAAACGGGTGCCGCCAATTTCAACCCCGCTGAAGGCAAGTGAGGACGCAAGCAGCGAGCCGAGCGCGGCGGTGTTCAATACTTTTGCAAACATAAGATATCCTGAAAGAAGAGTTCAGGGCCACGAATGGCCCTTTTAATGATTACTGATAGATAACGGTAAAGGCCGTTGAGGCGTTCGCAGTACCGACACCCACTGCACCGGTTGCCATGTATTTTGCGAAATAGGTCAGGGTGTTATCGATATTTTCCTGCAGCGCGACGCTGGCGGAGGAAGAACCCACCGGGATCAGCGTGGTACTGTCCTGCTCATAAAGTGCGACACCAACGTTGGTGGCAGTCTGGCCATTGCTCAGAGCCAGAATCGATGCGTTGGCGCTGTCGGTGACGCCATCAAAACGGATGCTGGCGCTGGAAATGCTTTCCGGGCAAGAGGTCAGAACGATGTTAAAACGTTTAGCGGCGGCAGTGGTACCGGTGCCGCCAGCGAACGCGCTGGTAGAGACGGTGCCGAGGTCAACCGGCTGCGCAATAGTCGAAGGATCAACAACGCAGGCGGTGCCGGTAATATTACCGGTGAAGTTAATTACGCCATCGGCAGCATTGGCGGCCTGCAGTGCGCTGAAAGACAGAATAGTGGTAATCGCGGAGATCAAAGCAATCTTTTTCATATATAAATCCAATAATCAGTTAGTGTTAAATGTGATTTTGATGAGTTAACGACATTCATTAATGTTTTCATCATCTCCGCAAACCAATCAGTTCTGAGAGCCCGTTGATTGCGTTAAAGCGTATTGGCGACGAGGTGTGTTGATTCCCCTCATCGTAATAACGTGATGTAGATCTGGTATATATTGCGATTTATTGACAGGCAGACGGGATAGGATTTCGCCAACCGACATTTCTTATCAACAACATAATAATGCATATATTCTTTAGTACATTAAATCCAGTTCGTTGCAACAGGGCTAATTCTACCTGGATCACAGGATAGCAACATCAGTGATGCCTTATTCTTCTGTGGGGATCGGACTACACGTATAGGACGAGGCTTAAAAACGGCGACGTGCAGAGGGTAGGGGTATGGTATCTGGAATAGATAGTATGTTGTTGTACCGGTGTTTTTAATTTAATGCAAAAGGTAAATGATAACCAGTACTAGTACGGTTGTTTTTGTATCGACCAAAAATAAACCTGAAAATATTACCGGGGGTGCATGAAAACAGGGCAGATCGGCGGATTAACATGATCATTTCATTTTTGATTTTCCACCGTACATTAATGAACCACGCTCATAAGGGCATGTCCCTGTACCTACTTACCGCCTCCTGCGCTAGCCGCTATGCTGAACTCATCGACAGCACCAGAGGCTGACTCCTCAGCCTCTGGCGGCTGGTTACCGCAATGTCCCCAGTATCAGGAGTTAAGATGAAAGACGTGATTGTCGTTATCGGCAGCGGCGCCATAGCGCAGGCGATTGCCCGTCGTGTGAGCGTGGGTAAACATATTCTTCTGGCTGATATTCAGGTCGGGAACGCGCAGCAGGCTGAAAATACCCTGTCCCGTGCTGGATTTGAGGTCAGTCTCACCACGGTAGACGTCCGTTCACGCCAGTCGATACAAGACCTGGTGAAAACCGCCTGCGCGCTGGGGGAGGTTAAAGGGATTATCCACACCGCGGGATTATCGCCTTCTCAGGCCACAGCCCAGGATCTGCTGCGGGTGGATTTATACGGGAGTGCCGTGCTGTTTGAAGAGTTTGGTCAGGTTATTGCGCCTGGTGGTTCCGCCGTGGTGATTGGTTCACAGTCCAGTCATCGCCTCGCCGTTGATGCTCTGACGCAGGCTCAGGCCGACGATCTGGCGACCTTACCGCCAGAAGCGCTGCTCGAAATGCCGCTGGTCAAAGCCATCGAGGACAGCCTCTATGCCTACCAGATTTCTAAACGCGGCAATGCGCTGCGTGTGATGGCGGAGGCGGTGAAGTGGGGCGAGCGCGGGGCGCGCATTAACTGTATCAGCGCCGGTATCGTCTTTACGCCGCTGGCCTATGACGAACTTAACAGCCCGGAAAGGGGCGCCTTCTATCGTGATATGCTGGCAAAATCCCCGGCTGGCCGCGGGGGGACGCCGGATGAAATCGCCGCCCTGGCAGAATTCCTGTTTGGACCCAATGGCACCTATGTCACCGGCAGCGATCTGCTGATAGACGGTGGCGCCACGGCCGCTTACAAATACGGCGAATTGCGCCCTCGGTGAACTTACCGATGTAAGGGCGATCATTGCGAGGGCGGGCGGAAAAACGCCTCCAGTGCGGAAAAGCTGATGGCCTGTTTTGAATACGAGAAGGTGCCGTCACGACTCACCTCCTGGGCGGCCTCAATAAACGCGCCATAGGCATATCTCGCCAGCGAGGCGCCCACGCTGATACGCCGCACGCCAGCCTGCGACAGTTCATCGACGCTGTAGACGTTCCCTGGCAATCCCATCACCACATTGACCGGTTTAGTCACCGCGCTGCAGACGGTTTTAATCATTTTAAGGTCATGAATTCCGGGCGCGTAGAGGACATCCGCGCCTGCTTTTTCAAAGGCCTGCAGCCTCAGAATGGTCGCATCGAGGTCCTGATATCCCCACATGAAATTCTCCGCGCGTGCGGTAATCACAAAATCAGGATCGCAGGCATCACGTGATTCCGCAGCCGCTGCAATTCTGTCGACCGCGAGGCCCAGATCGAAGACAGGCTTTTCTGCCTGACCGGTATGATCCTCAAGGGAACAACCTGCTAGCCCGGCCGCCACGGCAATGTTAATGGTTTGCGCTGCGCTCTGCGGACTGTCGCCGATGCCTTTTTCAAGATCCGCAGATACCGGCAGGGAAGTTGCCTGGGCGATCGTCCGGCAATGGTCAATCATCTGTTGCCACGGCACCTGACCTTCAGGCATCCCCAGAGAAAAGGCCAGGCCAGCGCTGGTGGTGGCGAGCGCCGCGAACCCCATGCGCTCAAGTATTCTGGCGGTTCCCACATCCCACGGATTCGGAATGACAAAGATAGTGCCGGAATCATGAAGAAGGCGAAAAACGCTGCTTTTACTGCTCATAAACACGCTCCGGAACGTAAAAGTGAGGGGGCTATCAGACCGTCAGTCAGAAGTAAAAGCACTGTCTTATTTTGGTGCCCCACTGAAATTTCCCTGCATCATGATGATGCAGCCTGTCCGTGAACAAGACGACGGTGACGTTTTTATCTCATTGATATTAAACATAATAATCAATGGCATGCTTTATGCTTATCTTTGTGAGACTGACGATAACGGCATTCACTATTTCAGGCAAATCAAAGGGGGCTGGTTCCGTATAGGTGAAGTAACTATTGCCACGATCGGCCATTTAACAAGGAACAATGCTGATGCATAAACTCATAAAAAACTACGAAGCCGATGTCTTTTTCGACGAGCTGATTGACCATGAGGGTAATCCCCGCCTTTCCGCACAGCGTCTGATCCAATGCCTTGATTCACTGCCGCCAGATGAGCTGGAAAAACGTCGTCTGACGGCAGAAGCGACGATCCAGGAAATGGGCATTAGTTTTACGGTGTATACCGACAAAGGGAATATCGACAGGATCTGGCCCTTCGATATTATTCCCCGCACCATTGATGCCAAAGACTGGGCAATCGCCGAAACCGGCCTGAAGCAGCGCCTTACCGCCCTGAACCGCTTTATCAATGACCTGTACAATGAACAACTGTGCATCAAAGATGGCATCATTCCCGAATATATCATTAAGGAATCGAAAAATTTCCGCCCCGAGTGTGTCGGCATGAAGCCGCCGTATGGCGTATGGGCGCATATTTGCGGCACCGATTTAGTCCGGGATGAAACCGGGCAGTTCTACGTCCTGGAAGATAACCTGCGGGTTCCCTCCGGCGTCTCCTATATGCTGGAAAACCGCGCCATTACCAAGCGCGTCCTGCCTGAACTGTTTGAAAGTGACGATATCAAACCGATTGATGCCTATCCGGCACAGCTGCTGGAAACCCTGACGGCCCTGTCGCCGCGGCAGATTGAACGCCCGGAAATCGTGGTGCTGACCCCGGGTATTTATAATTCCGCCTATTTCGAGCATGCCTTCCTGGCCCAGCAAATGGGGGTTGAACTGGTGGAGGGTGCCGATCTGTTTGTCGGCGACGACGACTGCGTCTACACCAAAACGATCTATGGCCCGGAGCGGGTGGACGTTATTTACCGGCGCATTGACGATATGTTCCTCGACCCGGAAGTCTTCCATCCTGAGTCGGTTCTCGGCGTGCCTGGCCTGATGCGGGCCTGGAAAGCCGGCAACGTGGCGCTGGCTAATGCGCCGGGTGCCGGAGTAGCGGACGACAAGGTGGTCTATGCGTATGTGCCGGACCTGATTCGCTACTATCTCGACGAAGAGCCGATTCTCCCGAATGTTGAAACCTTCCTCTGCCAGAACGATGACCACCGCGAATACGTACTGCAGAATCTGGATAAGCTGGTGGTGAAGCCGGCCAACGAATCCGGCGGTTATGGCATGCTGGTTGGGCCACACTCGACCAAAAAAGAGCAGCAGATGTTTGCTGAACTGATCCAGGAAAATCCCCGTAATTATATTGCTCAGCCGACGCTGAAGCTCTCCACCGCACCGGCGCTCATCGCCAAAGATTATCTCGAGCCGCGCCACCTTGATTTACGCCCGTTTATATTGCAAAGCAAAGAGACCTACGTGACCACCGGCGGCCTGACGCGGGTGGCGATGAAAAAAGGTTCGTTAGTGGTTAACTCATCGCAGGGCGGTGGCAGTAAGGATACCTGGATCGTGGAGAGCAAACGATAATGAACATGCTATCAAGAGTTGCGGCGCGCCTGTACTGGAGCGCGCGTTATCTGGAACGCGTGGAGAATATCGCGCGGTTAGTCAGCGTGTATGATGATCTGCTTTACGATCTGCCACGCGATATCGCCGTCTCCTGGTATAACCTGATTGAAATTAACAGCGGCGTCGCTTTGTTTAGCCAGCGCTATAAGATTAAAGACGAACGCAACGTCCTGAAGTTTCTGCTGGCTGACGAGAGCAATCCCGATTCGCTGCTGTCGTCATTAAAAATGGTCCGTGAAAATATCCGTACCAGCCGCGATGTGGTGCCGGGCGAAATGTGGGAGCTGATTAATGAGCTGGATCTCTACGCCAGACAGAATATCCGCCTGGGGATCAACCGCTCCGAACGGCATACTTACCTTAATACCGTTATTGAAGGCTGCCAGAAAATTATCGGCCTGCTGACCGGGTCGATGAGTCGTGATGCCGGTTGGCATTTTCTCAACATGGGGCGCTATCTCGAACGCGCCGATATGAATACGCGCATTCTGGATGCCGCGAATTCCCTGATGATGCAGGCGCGTGAGGAAGAGAGCATCAAGTTAGGCCAGGTGGTGTGGTCTAAGGTGCTCAAATCGCAAAGCGCCTATCTCAGCTTTCGCCGGGTCATGCGCTGTTCGATTAAAGGCTCGTTGGTGGTCACTCTGCTGCTCACTGATGGCCATTTTCCCCGTTCGCAGCGCTATTGCCTGCAGCAAATCAAGCTGGCCGCCGCTGAACTGCCGCGGGCGTCTGCCGTTGCGGATCACATCGACAGTCTTCTGCTTGCAACCCGGGGCGTCGATAATTCACACGATCTGAACCGCGAATTCAGCCAGTACCTTAATGAGGTTCAGCTTAGCCTGATCGCGCTTCATCACCTGATTACCGATAACTGGTTTCATTTCCTGCAAGGGGATGCCGTATGACCATCCGGGTTGCGATTCAACATACTACGACGTACGAGTTCGATCGTTTGATCAACGTGGCGCCGCATATATTGCGCCTGCGGCCTGCACCGCATTCACGTACCCATATTCATGGCTACTCCCTGAAGGTGACGCCCGAGGACCACTTCATAAACTGGCAGCAGGATCCGTTCGGCAATTATCAGGCGCGGCTGGTGTTTCCGGAAAAAATGAAACGCCTTGAGTTTGCCGTGGAGGTGATCGCGGATATGACTGTGATCAACCCGTTCGACTTCTTTATTGAAGAGTATGCCGAACATTTCCCCTTTGCTTATGATGCCTTGATGCAGGAAGAACTCGCGCCGTATCTGAAGATAACCGAGCAGAGTCCGGAACTGGATGCATGGCTGGACAGCGTTGATTGCGAGGAGATGGTACCTATCGTGACCTTCCTGGTGCAGCTCAATAGCCGGCTGGCCAATGAAATTGATTATGGTATTCGCCTGGAACCTGGCGTGCAGACCTGCCAGGAAACCCTGATGTTGCAAAAAGGCTCGTGTCGGGATACGTCGTGGTTACTGGTGCAGATACTGCGGCATTTGGGGCTGGCAGCACGCTTTGCTTCCGGCTATCTGGTGCAGCTGACTGCCGATGTGAAGGCGCTCGACGGTCCGTCAGGCCCGGAACAGGACTTCACCGATCTGCACGCCTGGTGCGAAGTCTATCTTCCCGGTGCCGGCTGGGTGGGGCTGGATCCGACCAGCGGTCTGTTCGCCGGTGAAGGGCATATTCCTTTAGCCTGTACGGCCGACCCGCAGTCTGCGGCACCGATTACCGGCGCAACCGACCCGTGCGAATGTGAATTTAGCTATACCAACATCGTCACCCGCATTCATGAAGATCCACGAGTTACGCGGCCGTACAGCGAAGATGAATGGCTGAATATCAACGCGCTGGGACGCGCCGTAGACGTTGAGCTGCAGGCTAACGATGTCCGCCTGACCATGGGGGGCGAGCCGACGTTTATCTCCATTGACGATATGGATTCCCCACAGTGGAATACCGAAGCGCTGGGTAAGGACAAATTACGTCTCGCCAAAGATCTGTTGCTGCGGCTAAAAGCGCAGTTCAGTCGCGGGGGATTACTGCACTATGGTCAGGGTAAGTGGTATCCGGGCGAGGAAGTCCCGCGCTGGGCGCTGGGGTGTTTCTGGCGCACTGACGGCGAGGCGCTGTGGCACGATCCGCAGCTGGCGGCCCGCGTCGATCGGGATTACGGTCACGACATTGCTGATGCGCAGCGCTTTGGTCAGACCCTGTGTCGCCAGTTAGGCGTTGATACCGGTTTTCTGCAACCCGCCTATGAAGATGCGCTCTACTACCTGTGGCTGGAGCACGGGCTGCCGGAAGGGGCCGATCCGAGGAAGGCGAATCTCGATGATGACCTCGAACGGCGACGGTTGGCAGCTTTACTTAGCCGCGGGATAGAAAGCGCGACGGGCTACATTCTGCCCGTTGAGTTTGATGGCCAACAGTGGCGCAGTAGCCAGTGGCCGATGCGCGGCGGGCTGATCACGCTGATCCCCGGAGACAGCGCCATGGGCTACCGTCTACCGCTTAATTCGCTGCCGGCACTGACCGAGGACGACCGCGTCAGCGAACGCGATCCTTTCGAGCCGCGTGAACCGCTGCCGGTCTTTACGCTGGGGGAGACGGCGGCCGCTCCCGTTGCCCGCCAGGCCCTGCAGCAACAAAAACCGACCGCTAACCGCAGTCAAAGCGTGGTCCGCACCGCGCTGTGCCTCGAACCGCGCGAGGGCAAGCTTCATCTGTTCCTGCCGCCGGTCACTCATCTGGAGAATTATGTCGCCCTGATCCACGCGGTCGAGGCGACGGCCAGCGCGTTGCAGATCCCGGTGGTGATTGAAGGCTATGAACCGCCGAAAGATCCCCGCGTGCAGAAGCTGCTGCTGACGCCGGATCCCGGCGTTATCGAGGTCAATATTCACCCGGCCAGCCACTGGGACGAGCTGGTTCATAATATTGAAACGCTGTACGAGCAGGCGCACCAGACCCGGCTGGGGGCCGAGAAGTTTATGCTTGATGGGCGCCATACCGGCACCGGGGGCGGTAACCACGTGACCCTGGGGGGCGTTACGCCTGCCGACAGCCCGGTGCTGCGGCGTCCCGACTTGCTGCGCAGCCTGGTGACCTACTGGCAGCATCATCCCGGCCTGTCGTATTTATTTTCCGGAATGTTTATCGGCCCTACCAGCCAGGCGCCGCGTCCGGATGAAGGGCGCGATGAAGTCCTCTATGAAATGGAGATCGCCTTCCAGAATATGCCGGAAGGGCTGGTTGATACGCCATGGCTGGTGGACCGGCTGATGCGTAACCTGCTGGTGGATGTCACCGGGAATACCCATCGCTCAGAATTTTGCATCGACAAACTGTACGCCGCAGGCAGCAGCAGCGGCCGTCTGGGGCTGCTGGAGTTTCGCGGTTTTGAAATGCCGCCGCACGCGCGCATGTCGCTGGTGCAATTGCTGCTGCTTCGCTGTCTGGTGGCACGTTTCTGGAATGAGCCGTATCACAAGCCGCTGGTCCGTTGGGGCACCCAGCTGCACGATAAGTTTATGTTGCCGCATTACGTCTGGCAGGACATCAAAGAGGTCGTGGATGACCTGCAGCGGCATGGCTATCCGTTCAAACTGGCGTGGCTGCTGCCATTTGAGGAGTTCCGTTTCCCGCATTATGGTCGCCAGCAAATTGATGATATTGAGCTGGAGCTGCGTTGGGCCATCGAGCCGTGGCACGTGCTGGGCGAGGAAGTGACGCTGTCCGGGACCTCACGCTATGTGGACTCCTCCGTTGAGCGCATTCAGGTACGTCTGTCGGGGTTGACGGAAGGCCGCTATGTGCTGGCGTGCAACGGCCGCCGCGTGCCGCTGCGCTCGACCGGCAGGCAAGGGGAGATGGTCGGTGCGGTTCGTTATCGGGCCTGGGCACCGCCGTCGGCGCTGCACCCGACGCTGGGGGTGAATACGCCGCTGGTGTTTGACCTGATTGATACCTGGAACGGGCTTTCCATTGGCGGCTGTAGCTATCGCGTCAGCCATCCCGGCGGGCGCAACTACGACACGCGACCGGTTAACAGCAATGAAGCTGAGGCCCGGCGCGTCAACCGCTTCTGGGATCATGGCTTCACCCAGGGGGCGTTGATCCCTCCGCCGGCCTTCAGCGCGCTCAGGACATTCTATGAGCACGAACAGGTTCCACGCCCGATGGCTCCGCCTGCGGAAGAGCCTGGCGACGAATACCCGCATACGTTGGACCTTCGCAGGAAGTCTACTAGGATTTAGTTTTGAGCCGGGTAATCAGCATACATGACAGCTTCTTTTTCTGAATCAAGCGCGCCGGCCTGTGAGCCGGCCTCTTTCTCTGTCGGGAATGTGCCGACAGCCATCTATAACGAAGCCTGCGATCTGACCAATACCCTCCGCCCGCACTGGGCGGAGGTGATCAATAGCGTTAACGAGATGGGCGTGGAGGGGATGGAAAACCGTCTTCGCCAGGCTCAGCGTATTTTGCGCGATGATGGCGCAACCTATAACCTCAATGGCGATCCGCTTTCACCGAACGTCTGGGCGCTGGATATCATTCCGACGCTGCTGGCGGAAGAGGAGTGGTCAGCCGTAGAACGCGGGCTGGCGCAGCGTTCGCGATTGTTCGATCTGATGCTAAAAGATCTCTATGGCGAACAGCGGTTGCTGAAAGACGGGATTATCCCGTCGGAGATTGTCTTTTCTCATCCTGGTTTTCTGCGGCAATGTCATGGCATCCGCCTGCCGGGGGCGCACAATTTGATTTTCCATGCGGTCGATGTGGTGCGCGGTGGCGATGGTCAGTTTGTGGCGATTGGCGATCGGACCCAGGCGCCGAGCGGCACCGGCTACGTTCTGGAAAACCGTATTGCCGTTTCCCGTGTGCTGCCCTCGCTGTTTCGCAACAGCCATGTGCGGCGGCTTTCCGGGTTCTTTCATGCGCTACGCCATACCCTGGCGAGTCTCGCCAGCCATAAAACCGATACCCCGCGCATTGTCGTCCTGACGCCCGGAGCCTACAGCAGCACCTATTTTGAACATGCCTATCTGGCGAACTATCTCGGTTTCCAACTGGTACAGGGTGGTGACCTGACGGTACGGAATGGCAGAGTATGGCTAAAATCCCTGAACGGTCTGTCGGAAGTCGATGTGATTCTGCGCCGGATGGATGACGCCTACTGCGACCAGACGGAACTGCGCGCTGACTCGCGACTGGGTGTGCCGGGGCTGCTTGAAGTGGTACGCAACGGCAACGTAGTGCTGGCAAACCCGCTGGGCTCCGGGGTGCTTGAGGCTCCGGCCCTGTTGGCGTTCCTCGCGGACATCAGCCAGTATTTGCTTGGTGAACCGCTATCGATCCCCACGGTGAAAACCTGGTGGTGCGGGCGTGCGGAAGATCGCGATTTTGTGATTAGCCACCTTGAGCAGTTGATCATCAAACCGGCCTACCGCAGTTTTGACAGCAAAAGTATCTACGGCCATAGCCTCGATGCTGATAGCCGCAAACTGATTATTCAGCAGATTACCGCCAGCCCACACAACTACGTAGCACAGGCCTATGTCCCCGGCTCACATGTCCCGGTCTGGGATAATCAGCGCATTGAATATCGGCCGACTATCTTCCGGGGGTTTACCGTCGCCACGGCGCAAGGGTACTGCGTGATGCCCGGCACCCTGTCGCGGGTGGCTGAGTCGGCTGAGGAGTGTATTGTCAGCGATTTATCCGGCGCACGCAGTAAAGATACGTGGATACTTGGGGAAAACGACGACACCGCGCTACCGCCGCTGACGGACTCTCTGCCGCGTGATGAGGGAAATCTGCCCAGCCGGGTGATCGAAAATCTGTTCTGGTTTGGCCGCTATGCGGAACGCGCGGAAATGAGCCTGCGCCTGATACGTATTCTGTTCAAACAGCTCAACGGCGTTGAGTATTTTATGCCAGAAAGCCGCGACATTTTGCTGGGGGCATTATCTGCACTGACCGGGACGTTGCCAGAAAGTGACGCGCCCGACGACCTCAATCATGAACTCGCGTCGCTGGTTTGCGACGGTCAGCGCACCGGCTCCATCAAGTTTAATATTCTTAATATGCTGGCCTGCGGCGAGCAGGTCAAAGAGATGCTCTCGGCCGATACACGGATTATTATCAATGAATTACGCGATTATATTCGCACCGTAGAAGTTGCTTATCAGGACGGGCTGCCGGAGCTTCCGGAAGAGTCGCTGGATAATCTGGTCACCTCTTTGCTGGCGTTATCCGGGCTAAATCATGAGAGCATGCTGCGCGGTATGGACTGGCGATTCCAGGAAATTGGCCGACGTGCCGAGCGGGCGCGTCTGACCGCCATTCTGCTGAAGCACACGCTGACTCCCGCGGTACCGGGTCTACAGCAACAGCAAATTCTGGAATCGGTTCTGATGAGCGTTGAGGCGCTGATTTCTTTCCGTCGCCGCTATCGCGGGCAGATGAATATCATTTCCGGCCTGGACTTATTAATGCTGGACGGGACGAATCCACGTTCGTTGATTTATCAGGTCGACCGGCTGCGCAAATATCTCCTCGATCTGCCGCGCCAGGAGGCCCAGACCTCCAGCCTGACGTCAGACCTGCGGCCAATCATTAAATCCCTGACCGATATTCAGCTTGCGGAGATCGATCTGCTGGCGCAGATCGATGAAAACAGC
The DNA here is from genome assembly GCF_051131745.1 of Klebsiella sp. R390. NCBI lineage: Bacteria > Pseudomonadati > Pseudomonadota > Gammaproteobacteria > Enterobacterales > Enterobacteriaceae > Klebsiella > Klebsiella sp. R390. Next base: position 5,257,298 of record NZ_CP180445.1, read on the forward strand.
GGGCAACGTGAACAACTGGATGCCCTGATGACCCAGATAATCAGTCAGCTGGAGCAATTTACCACCTTGCTGAGCGACAAGTACTTCGATCATGCCGACGGGCCGCAGCAAATGATTAACGCGCAGTGGAAGACTGACCTATGAAATATCGGGTTCGACACCTTACCAGGTACCAGTACAATTCGCCGGTGACGCTATGCTACAACATGACGCACCTGTTGCCGCGTAATACCACCAGCCAGCGCTGTTTACAGCGTCGGATTACCGTCACGCCGGTGCCGGTTTACCAGAATGAGGGAAGTGATTATTTTGGCAACCAGACCTTTTATTTCTCGATTCAGGTACCGCACGACACGCTCACCATTGAGATGGAGAGTGAGTTTGAAATCGATGAAATCCACCACGCAGATCTGCTGCATAGCCACGCGCTGACCTGCGGCGAGTATCGATACCTGCTGCATGCCTGCCCAACGCCGGACCTGCGCATGGCAAAGGAGTATGTGCTGGATTCCGGGTTAATCCGTCGTTCGGAACGGCTGGCCAGCTATGCGGCGGATCTGTTCCACGATGATGCCCCGGTGCTGCAGGCCGCAATGGCGTTGACTCATCGTATTTTTACCGAGTTTACTTTCGACCCGGTGGCGACCAGCGTCAGCACGCCGCCCGAGCAGGTCCTGGAAGAGAGGCGCGGCGTCTGTCAGGACTTTGCCCATCTGGCCATTGCCTGCCTGCGTTCCGTCGGCTTACCTGCGCGTTATATCAGCGGCTATATCGAAACCCTGCCGCCAGAGGGGCAGGAAAAACTGGTCGGGACCGATGCGTCACATGCCTGGTTTGCCATTTTTATCCCTGATTGCGGCTGGCTGGAGTTTGATCCTACCAACGATCTTATGCCTCAGGGGCAACATATCGTGACCGCATGGGGCAGGGATTATGCCGATGTCACGCCATTACAGGGGGTGATTTTCGACGGCGGAGCCACGCTGGCGCTGGAAGTGGCGGTAGATGTGCAGCGTCAGGAAGCCACCTGAGTGAAACCGCCCCTCGGTGCTGAGGGGCGAGTTTGCGTGCAGGTTTAGTGGATCACCTGCGACAGGAACGCCCGGGTACGTTCAGATTTAGGATGAGAGAAGAACTCCTGCGGCGGCGCCTGTTCGACAATTTCGCCACGGTCCATAAAAATGACCCGATCGGCCACCGTGCGGGCAAAGCCCATCTCGTGGGTGACGCACAGCATCGTCATGCCGTCTTCTGCCAGACCAATCATGGTATCGAGCACCTCTTTGACCATCTCCGGATCCAGCGCGGAGGTCGGCTCATCAAACAACATGATTTTGGGTTTCATGCACAGAGAACGGGCAATCGCCACGCGCTGCTGCTGGCCCCCGGAGAGCTGTCCTGGGAATTTATGTGCATGTTCCGCAATGCGGACACGTTGCAGATAGTGCATGGCCAGAGCTTCCGCTTCTTTGGTCGGCATTTTACGCACCCAGGTTGGCGCCAGGGTGCAGTTCTGCAACACGGTCAGGTGAGGGAAAAGGTTAAAGTGCTGGAAGACCATGCCGACTTCAGTACGCACACGTTCAATGTTGCGGACATCATCGTTGAGATGAATACCATCCACGACAATACGCCCTTGCTGGTGTTCTTCCAGGTGGTTGATGCAGCGGATAGTGGTCGATTTCCCCGAACCTGAAGGCCCGCAAAGTACTATGCGTTCGCGCGGCTTCACCTGCAGATTGATATCTTTTAATACATGGAACTGACCGTACCATTTATTCACATTTTCGAGCGAGATCATCATTGCGTCAGCAGAATTAGTCATTGTGTGTGTCATGTAAAACCTCAGTGCGATTTACGCCCGGTGTGAAAGCGCTTTTCCAGATACTGGCTATAGCGCGACATGCTAAAACAGAAAACCCAGTAGACCAGCGCGGCAAAAACATAGCCCTCTGTCGACATTCCCAGCCAGGTGGGGTCAACCGTGGCCTGCTGTACGCTACTGAAAAGATCGAACAGGCCGATAATGATCACCAGGCTGGTGTCTTTAAACAGCGCAATAATGGTGTTGACCAACCCGGGGATGGTGAGCTTCAACGCCTGGGGGAGAATAACCAGCGCCTGGGTTTTCCAGTAGCCCAGCGCCAGCGATTCCGCCGCTTCATACTGTCCTTTGGGAAGCGCCTGCAGGCCGCCGCGAACCACTTCGGCAATATAGGCTGACTGGAACAGGATCACCCCGACCAGGGCACGTACCAGCTTATCGATGGTGGTTCCTTCTGCCATAAACAGCGGCAGCATCACCGATGACATGAACAGCACGGTAATCAGCGGTACGCCTCGCCAGAATTCGATAAAAATCACCGACAGCGTACGCACCACCGGCATGGTTGAGCGTCGTCCCAGCGCCAGCAAAATTCCAAGCGGCAACGCCCCGGCAATCCCGACAGAGGCGATAATCAACGTCAGCGTCAGGCCGCCCCACTGGCGGGTTTCTACGCGTTCGAGACCGAAAAAACCGCCGTACATCAGGAACCAGACCATCACCGGATAGAGCACCGCCCAGCAGGCAATATACCGGCCCCGGCGCGGCAGCGATTTGATGAACATCGGAACGATCGACACCAGACCAATAACCAGCGCGAGGTTGATGCGCCAGCGTAGTTCATGCGGATACAGCCCATACATAAACTGGCCAAAGCGGGCATGGATAAATACCCAGCAGGCACCTTCTTTGGTGCAGTCGGCGCGGGTGGTCCCCAGCCAGTTCGCCTGGAAGACCAGCCAGTTCAGCGCCGGTGGGATCACGCTCCAGATAATCCACAGGCATAGCAGGGTTAGCAGGGCGTTCGTCCAGCTGGAGAACAGGTTTTTACGTACCCAGGCCCAGGCTTTACTCGCCGGGTTGGTCGGCACTGGCGGTGTTTCATGTGTGGTAACAGACATAGTCATTCCGTTCTCTTAACGCTCGACCAGCGCGATTTTGCGGTTGTAGAGGTTCATCAGCAGCGAAATCAGCAGACTGATAATCAGGTACACCGCCATGGTGATGGCAATGGTTTCGATCGCCTGACCGGTTTGATTCAGCACCGTACCGGCAAACAGCGAAACCATATCCGGGTAGCCGATGGCCGCCGCCAGTGAGGAGTTTTTCACAATGTTGAGATACTGACTGGTCAGCGGGGGAATGATGACCCGCATCGCTTGCGGGATGATCACCTGGCGCATGGTCACGGGATTCGGCAAGCCCAGCGAGCGAGCAGCTTCACTTTGCCCGTGAGGAACCGACTGAATACCGGAACGGATCACTTCGGCAATAAACGACGAGGTGTAGATCGACAGCGCCAGCGTCAGCGACGCCAGCTCCGGGATCATCACGAAGCCGCCGCGGAAGTTGAAGCCGCGCAGCTGCGGGACATCCCAGTGGGTGGCGGCGCCAAACAGCAGATGGGCGGCCAGCGGGAAGACGATGATCATCCCGGCGGCCAACGGCCAGGTCCGTCGCGGCTGACCGGTTTTCAACTGATGCTGCCGGTTGTAATGGCGCAGGCCGATGCTGCCGGCGATCGCCAGTCCAAGGGCAATCACGAACGGCCAGCTGCCCGGGGCATAGGTAGGCCAGGGGATGTACAGCCCGCGGTTGCTGACAAAGGCCAGGTCGAAGGCGCTCAGTGCTTCTCGCGGGCCGGGTAAATTACGCAGCACGGCGAAATACCAGAAGAAAATCTGCAGCAACGGCGGGATATTACGGAAAGTTTCGATATAGATAGTCGATAGCTTGCGCAGCAGCCAGTTATCCGACAGCCGCGCCAGACCGATAAAGAACCCAAGTACGGAGGCAAAAACAATACACAGCGCGGAAACCAGCAAGGTGTTGGTTAACCCTACGAGGAACACCCGCGCGTAGGTATCACCCTCCGAGTAATCAATCAGATGCTGAACGATACCGAACCCGGCACTACGATCGAGAAAACCGAAACCGGAGGTGATACCGCGGTTGGCCAGGTTGATCACCGTGTTATGGATCAGATATCCCACGACAGCGAACACAGCCACAATGGCGGTTATCTGGTAAAGCCAGGCGCGAACCGTAGGATTACCGAACGAAAAATCCCTTTTTACGGTTGGGCGTTGCGACATGATGAAACCTCAATCAAAAAAGCGCATTGGGTACCGCAGGGTGCGGTACCCGACTGGAAGGCAGAATTAACGTACCGGCGGTGCGTACTGGATGCCGCCCTGGTTCCAGAGCGCATTCTGGCCACGCGCGATTTTGAGAGCGCTGTCTTTGCCGACGTTGCGGTCAAAGCTTTCCTGGTAGTTTCCGACCTGTTTAATGATGTTGAATGCCCATTTGTTGTCGAGCTTGAGGTCTTTGCCGAAGTCACCTTCAGCACCCAGCAGGTGCGCGATGTCCGGGTTGGACGGTTTCGCCGCCATCTGCTCGACGTTTGCCGAGGTAATCCCCATTTCTTCCGCGTTCAGCATGGCGTACAGCGACCATTTTACGATGGTGAACCAGTCGTCATCACCACGGCGTACCACCGGGCCCAGCGGTTCTTTCGAAATCACTTCCGGCAGCACGATAAACTCATCCGGTTTGCCGAGCTTAATACGCAGTGCATACAACTGAGACTGGTCGGAAGCCAGGGTATCGCAACGACCGCTGTCGAGGGCTTTAGCGGACTCATCAGAGCGGTCGAAGGTCACCGGTGTGTATTGCATCTTGTTGGCTTTGAAGTAATCCGCCACGTTCAACTCGGTATCCGTACCGGCCTGGATACAGACGGTAGCACCATCCAGCTCTTTCGCGCTTTTGAGGCCCGCTTTTTGGTGGGTCAGGAAGCCGATCCCGTCATAATAGTTGACCCCGGCGAACAAGAATCCCATCCCGCCATCGCGGGACGACGTCCAGGTGGTATTGCGGGACAAAATGTCCACTTCGCCAGATTGCAGCGCGGTGAAACGCTCTTTTGCCGTCAACGGGGTGTATTTGACCTTGCTGGCGTCACCAAACACCGCCGCCGCCGTCGCCCGACAGAGATCCACATCAATACCGGTGAATTTGCCGCTCGCATCGGCATAGGAGAAGCCCGGCAAACCATCACTGATACCGCACTGAACAAACCCTTTTTTCTTAATTGCATCCAACGTGGTGCCGGCATGTGCTTGCTGCGCGACAGCGAACAGAGACGCGGCGGCAACCAGAGTGGAGAGCATCATTTTTTTCATAAAGCATCCTGTATGGAGAAATCGTGTTGTTATGTGGTTGTGTGTGCATTTAACCGTACGTTTTTTTTACTGTGTCGGTCTGCCACGTCGATAAAGGCAATTTTGATGCCATCTTTTTATCTTGATGAAACATATAGACATATTTATTTATCCCCGGTAGTACCCAGAAAGTTACGGATATTCCCGAGCACCAAAAAGGAACAATACGAGTCGTTATTGTCAAAAAAGGTGCAAGCGTTTCACAAAAACAAAGCACGGCGTGGAGACGGTCAGCGCCGCGTTGTGTTGGTGGCCGCAACGGCGTGAGGGCCTGTATCCCGCGGCATTGAGGAATGTTTGTGCAAGAGAAGGAGGAAGGCATCGCCCACAGGCAGAAGGGCGGCAAAGTAAAATCCACACACTATGTGATGCAACTATCGCCAGCATGATGACGATAACTGTTTCATCCTGGCATCATTCGATTTCTGTATTTTGGTCGCGCAAATAATTCAGGGAATATCGTTAGTGCCAGGGTAATGTTGATCGGGTTTATAAATTCTATTTTGCGGTTTTTTTTGTACCTCCAGGGGAGTGAATCTATGCCTGTAAACGTGGGGATTTATATTTTCGATAATGTTGAAGTGCTCGATTTCGCCGGACCTTATGAGGTCTTTACCTGTGCCTCCAGGGTGCATCGGGGAGAGCCGGCATTGTTTAATGTCTTCACGATCGGTGAAACGCAGGACACCATCCATGCTCGTGCCGGCCTGAAGCTGACCCCGGAAGTGACAATCGACAACCATCCGCCAATCGACTGCCTGATTATCCCCGGAGGCGTTGTGGATGCAGAGTTGAAAAAGGAGGCGGTCATTGCGTGGATCCGCCAGCAGTCCTTCACCACGACCATCACCGCATCGGTGTGCACGGGGGCATTTTTACTCGCGAAGGCCGGTTTGTTGACCGACAAGTCGGCCACCACCCACTGGGAGGATATCGCCGATCTGCGCAGCATGTTCCCGCAGCTAGCGGTAAAAGAGGGCATGCGCTGGGTCGATGAGGGGCCGATTGTCTCTTCCGCCGGTATCTCGGCAGGTATTGATATGTGCCTGCATTTAGTTGAACGCCTGGCTGACAGAACACTGGCAGAACGAACCGCGAAACAGCTGGCGTTTGACTGGACCGAGAATAGCGCTGGGGAGTGATGTGTTGAAGAGAACGAAAGATGCGCCTGCCGGCGCATTTTTTTGTTGTATGCCCCCCATCGGCGATGGCGAACAGTCATTACGTTATTTTCTGGAAGTTTCACTTTCTGCCGTTTCGTTAAAAAGCATAATGTTCTTAAAAATAAAATTGCGCAGCTTTAATGATCGAATAAATTATCATTTTAAGACATTCATCCACATCATGTGAATTTCTCTTTGTAATGTTTTGGTGTTATTTTCATAATAATCATTGGGTTGATTTTTGAATGTTAAGTCAACCTCGATGCTAACATTTGAATATTACCTGGAATAGTTGATTGATAAAATACGGACAGAATATAAGCTAGTAAAACATCAAATTTGCAGCCCGCCAGATATTCTGGCCCGATCATCATTGCAACCAGCAATGTAAGTTACTTGTCTGTCTTCATACTGCGCGTTTGATGTTAACTCATTGGCTATTAATATGTAATCAATCACAAGGCAATCACTTGTTTTGCCTCGTATCATGGTATGGTGATTGCAATCATTTAATATTTCCTGGAGATAAAACATGCATTCTGAAGATCTTAAAGAAAAAACACTTGCCTGGTTTAACTACATTACCAGTCCTGCAAATAATGAAGATGTATTTATGCGAAGTTCACAGGATATACTTGTTATGAATCCTGCGATCGCATCTGCAACGCAAGAATATATCGAAGGAAATATTCGCGATAGTCAGCTATTCAACACAGCATCGTCAGCGCCACAAACGATGTATGATGGCCTGCAAACCATTGTAAACCTTTGCCGTGTGCAATCAGGTTATAATGCACTTGATCCTAATGGAACCGGGAGTAAAGCGTATTTTACGAAATTTACTCAGAACATAGCAAATGTTCCTTGTCTGACGTTGTTGAGTGCTGAAACAAAAAATATTAAACAACAAAGCCATAATGCAGATGAGCTCATCAACTCATTTGTCGATGCTTTTGATGGGCTTACACAAAGCGACCAGTCTAAGATTAAGTCATCCGTAACCTCGTTAGTCAAAGCAGCCCTAAGCTATGCAAACGAAGAACAGAAATCATCAAATTTCACGCAAAATATTTTGCAAACTGGTGATGATCAGGTGATATTCACGTTGTATGCTAGTACATTTGAAATCTCTTCGACCAAAAGCAAAGGTGTTATATCTTTTAAATCTGAATACTCATTGCAGCAGGCGTTATATAGTCTTTCCCGCGCCAGTTGGGAGCGAGTGAAAGATATGTTTGCTGAACAAGAGAAAACCACTATGGAACAGTGGTTAAATGATATGAAAACACCACAGAAAAGTGACAGTACGGTAAAAGCATTATGTTTAGAATGATATATCTTTAAATTGAAACGCTGCAATTTATTGCAGCGTTTTATTTTGATTGTCAGGCGGTGATATGTAATCCCATGGGGGTTGAAATGCGTGTTTACTATAGATATTTGTGTCTGTGGTTTGTGTTATTATTAATGTCTTGTTCAACAGGCTATCACCAATTAACTCAGTTGCCGGTTGCAATAGATAATTGTGAAGTTGGATGCCCGACCGGTGGCAGTGTGCAAACATTAGTTCGCGAAAGCTATACCCTGAACAATAATAGCGACAGTAAATTTGCTAATTGGGTGGCGTATAAAATAACGAAAGCCAGTCAGGCAAGCGGACGGCCACGAGACTGGAAACAGGATCCTGCATTACCTGCAGCTGATACGCTACCCCCAGATGCCTATATAAATGCAAATGTACTTCTAGGGGTAGATCGCGGACACCAGGCGCCATTGGCTGGATTGGGGGGCGCGTCAGACTGGCAATCCCTTAATTATCTGTCGAATATTACACCACAAAAATCGGACCTCAATCAGGGACCATGGGTAAGGTTAGAAGCTAAAGAACGCGAATTGGCCAACCGAAGTGATGTTACTGCCGTTTATTCAGTCACGGGGCCTCTTTTCGAAAGGCATATTGCGACGTTACCTGCGGCTCCTTCGGTTGAGATCCCAAGTGCTTACTGGAAGATTATTTTTATCGGCGTCAGTCCTGATAAAGGGCAGTATGTGGCTTTTCTGATGGATCAAACTACGCCGAAAAGCGCCAACTTTTGTGATTACCAGGTGACCGTGGATCTGATTGAGAGCAAAACAAACCCGAAATTGACGATTTGGTCCTCGCTACCAGCAAACGTCTCAGCCTTGATCAAAGCGACGAAAGGAACTTTAGCTAATGAGATGGGGTGCTCTGTAAGCACATCAATCTGAATAATGTTTCTCAGGCAATGTCCTCCTGTCATCCTGAGTATTGCACGTCTTGTTCAAGGTTTGATGCAGCCTGGATAGGGTTATCCAGGCAAGCAAAACTACGTTTTATCGGTACCCTCGGCTTGCGTGGTTGCCAAAGGGTTAAAAGTCATACTGTAATGCGAGACGGTTTTGCCAGAAATTTTTAGCCGAGGTGGAGTTGGTCTGTACGCCGGCAAAGTCTGTCAGACTCAGCCCGTTCAGCAGCCCTGTGAAACGGTAGGTACCGTAGATCAGATATTCAGACTGGTTGCTGCTGGAAGCGCCTGCCGTGGGGGTTAAATCCATAAACGAGTAGCGGCTGCCGAGGGAAACCTGCTCCGTGGCGGCCCAGTTCAGATCGGTGGAGTAGGCGTTGCCGCTGCCCAGGTCCTGCGTGCTGGTAAAGAAGGGCTGAGCGAAGTAGGGACCGGAAGAGGTATTGTGCGCGTACGGCGTCACCAGAGCGCCGTTGCCATAAGCATTACCGTTGGCGGAGATATGGTTATAATTCAGCGTCCACGCCAGAGACGGGGCGAGTTTCATACTGAACTGCGCGCCATAGCTGGTGCTGTTCACCTCGCCAGCCAGCGCTTTACCTTCGCTCAGGCCGCGAATGAACTGGAGACCGATTTTTGGTGCAGTGGCATATTCATTCCACGAGAGAAAACTGTCGGCATAGACGATCCGCGTATAGTCGTCATAGTTTTCGTACCACATCTGGGCGTTGACTTTGCGATCGCCAAATGCGATGGACCGCCCGCCACCGACGCCCCACATCCCGTTGGTGCTTTGCTCGATGTCGGTATACGCGGTGGTATCCAGAAACTGGTCGTCGCCCCAGGGTTTATAGCGGGTGATTTTCGTGGCATGCAGGAAATTGTCGCTATCGCCATAGCTGGCATCAATCGCCCGGAAAAGTATTGGCGTAATGCGCCAGTCATAGTCGCCGATAAAAGGAATATTAATCCGCTGGTCGCCGGCGGTGATCCTGAACCGATCGTCATGCCAGCTGAGCCAGGCTTCGCCGACGCCGGTTTGATTGGGGCCGAGTTCGTTAACCAGATGGTCATCGTTATGGGAAATCCCGCGCTGCAGAATGCCGCTGACGCCGAGGCTGACGCCATAATATTCTGCTGTGGCGTATTTTACGCTGCCGCCGTAGCTGACCGTGTCCTGCGATAGGCCCGAAACAAAATAGGCGTTATGGGTTGAATAATATAATGTGCGCAGGCTGCCGCTGATGCTACCGCAGGTAAAGAATTCGGTGAGCGAACCAGCGACGCTGGATTTACAGTCGGTGGTTAAGGGGATTGTGGCGTGGCCGGCCTGGATGAATATCCCCTGGGAAATGAGCAACGCACCCAACGTTAGTCCACGATTCATGGCTTTGCTTTTCATTGAGATCACCCTGTTAAATATCACTTCAATTTTGGGAAGAAAAATACCTGCCATAAAAATGGCAGGTAATACCATCTTGTTTTTATTTTGTAGGGCGGCCAGTAAGGCTCGGGTATTTATTTATCGTGTAAGGACAAGGGGTTACTGTCTAAGGCTAACTGGTCGCGCTGGGCCCAGCCTCGCAGCTTGCCGGGGTTAAGCAAGCCATCCGGGTCGATATATTTTTTGACGGCGACGACGTCAGAACGAATAACACCCTGCTTACCATCTTCAACCTGATAAACATGTGGGTTATTAATGTTGACGTCATTTTCACGAAATATCTGCATAATTTCATTTAGCCGCTCTTCAGTCGAATAGCGAACTAACTGCAGGCCGCTGGCGGTAATATTGCCATCATTATCGCGCAGGAATTCAATATGCGAGATGACTTCGCCTGAGAATCGCTGCTCCATTTGCAAAATTTGCTGCGGGAAGTTCTGATAATTAAACGCCGTTTGTAAATAGGTCAGCGTATTGTCGACCTTCAGCGCATGTAAGGTGGTGTGGTTCCAACAGTATTCCATTAATGAGGCATTGCGCTCCCGGGCTTCGTCGCCGTGCTGTCGGATGGCATTTTCCCCGTTATGTTTCAGCACCAGTCCGGGACAGAATCCTTCACTCTCCTCGGCGATAACGCTGATGACCGCGTGCTGCCCGGCCCGATAGTGCTCCTTGAGATGGCTAAAATAGTCCGGGATCGGTGCGGCAAGCAGCGCCAGCTGGCGCTTGACGAATCCGGGAGAACGGAGGCACTCGTTGGCATAATTCAGGGCGTCGGTGAAGTCGTCAAACACGTCCAGGCGTTCGATCCAGCGGTGCGTGGGGGCCAGCGCCAGCTCGACTTCAAGGATGATACCGTTACTGCCGTAAGCGTGGTGCAGCAGCAGCGCCTGCGGTGCCGGAATGGTCAACACTCGGGGAGCAGCCTCTACGGTCATGACTTTTACGCTGAGCACGTTGCCGGGCGCCGCCAGTGGGCCGTAGTTAATGGAGCCGATACCGCCAAAACCTCCACAGTAAAGACCGCCTAAGCTGGCCAGGCGGAAGGTCGATGGCATGCAACGCAGCTCCCATCCTGTCGGACGGGTAACGGCTTCAATGTCCGCCAGGCGAATGCCGGCCTGAGCACGCACCGTGCCGTTGTTGAGCGCGCAGATTTGATTCAACGCGGTCATATCTATCAGTATGCCGCCCTCCAGCGGCACCAGTTGGCCATAATTACCGGTAGCGCTGCCGCGCAGGATAATCGGCAATTGCTGCTGTACGCAGGCGGCAACCAGTTGCCGCAGCTCTTCTTCGTTACGCGGACGGACGACGGCATCCGCCTGTTTTCCTTCCAGCTGTTGGTTGAGCACCGGGCTGAACCAGTGAAAATCGCGGGAAAGACGTTTAATCTTCGCCGGGTGTAAGGTCCACTCCAGCGCCGGCAATGCCTGCTGTATCAGCGCGACCGCATGTTGACGTTGCTCACGAGTCATCGTTTTTCTACCTGTTAAATTAGTGAGATTGCACCGCTTCGCTTTCATGCCATGCGCTGAGCGCCAGGCGCGACACCCAGGACATCACCCCAAACAGCGCAATACCGGCGAGGGAGATCAATAGCAGAGCGGCAAACATCAGTGGAATGTCCAACTGGTAACCCGCCTGCAGGATCTGATAGGCCAGGCCGGTATTGGTTCCGCCGGTACCGGCAACAAACTCCGCGACTACCGCGCCGATCAGCGACAGGCCACTGGAAATACGCAGGGCGCCGAAGAAATAGGGCAGCGCGGAGGGAATGCGCAGTCGCACCAGGGCTTGCAAACGGCTGGCGTGATTCAGCCTGAAATAGCTCAGCAGTCCAGGCGATACGCTGCGTAATCCCTGGGTGGTATTGGAGATAATCGGGAATACCGCCATCAGGGTTGCGCACACCACCAACGAGAGGGTGGCATCTTTCACCCAAATAATGATCAGGGGCGCGATAGCGACAATGGGCGTTACCTGCAAAAAGACGATGTACGGAAACAGCGCGGTTTCTACAAAACGGTTCTGCACCAGGATAAACGCGACAGCCGTGCCGATAACGATCGACAGGAGAAACGATATCAGGGTGATCTTTAGCGTGAACAGTAATGACAGCAGCAGCGGTGTCAGATGCGTCCACAGGCTTTCCACCATCACCAGGGGGGAAGGCACCAGAAATTGCGGGATGCGAAAATAGCTGACCGCGCCCTGCCACAGCAAGATCACCAGCACGGCGACGATGGTCGGATAGAGAATTTTGAGAAAAAGTGGACGATTAACCCACGGTTTAGCGTTTGCGGTCTTCATATTATGGCTCCATACCAGATTGGCTTGCCTGCAAGAGGCTATCCTGTAACTGCCTGGCGTAATGGGAAAATGCCGGGCTGACACGGAAGTCCTCATTGCGCGGGAACGGCTCTCTGATGGTGATATCTTCGACGACCCGGCCTGGGCGTGCCGCCATCATAATCACCCGCTGGGAGAGGAACACCGCTTCATGAATCGAATGGGTGACGAACACTACCGTCAGGTTTTGTTCCTGCCAGAGGCGCAGAAGATCGCTGTCGAGCTTGTTACGCGTAATTTCATCCAGCGCGCCGAAGGGTTCATCCATCAGCAGCAATTTTGGCCGCGTCACCAGGCCACGGGCGATAGAGACGCGCATCTGCATGCCGCCGGAGAGCTCGCGCGGCAGGACGTTGGCAAACTTGCCAAGTCCCACCAGCTCGAGGGCTTCGCTCACCCGGGTGTTAGCTTCAGCGCGCGGGACGCCAGCAAGATCCAGAGGCAACCGGACGTTATTGTGGACGCTGCTCCATGGCATCAACGTGGCTTCCTGGAAGACAAAAGAGAGCGGGGCCTGGGCCTTTTCCCGGCTGTCACGTCGCCATAGCATCAGCTTGCCGTCACTGGGTTCCACCAGGCCGGCCACCATTTTTAGCAGCGTGCTCTTACCGCAGCCGGAAGGCCCGAGCAGGGTAATAAACTCCCCCTGATTGATGGTCAGATTGACAGGCAGCAGCGCCCGGGTACCGTTGCTGTAAATCTTCTCCGCCGAGAGGACTTCAATGGCAGGCGCCGCAGGTGTCTGAACAAAGCGGTTGTCGCTCATCACGGTGAGTTTGGGCGCGGTATTCATGGCATCACTCCGGCATCTTTGACCATATCGAGGGTATAGGTCTGTTCAAAAGGCACTTTGCTGGCGTCGATCAGTTTGTTTTTCACCAACATATCCCAGGTTTTTTTCAGCCGCGGCTGCGTGATGATACCGATACCGCTGGTCATGGCATCGCCGCCGGTGACCAGCTGATATTTCTTCATCTGGGCAATACCAAAAGCAATTTGCTCGGCACCCATTTGCGGATTCGCTTTGCTAATCAACATATTCCCGGCACTGGGATCCTGAAGATAGCTTTTCCATCCTTCCATTGAGGCTTTGACAAACGCGGCTACGGCGGCCGGGCGTTTCTTGATGGTGTCGGTCATACAGATAATCGAGTTGCCGTAGGGAGGGTAGCCCCAGTCGCTGAGCGGATAAACGTAGAACGGTTTCCCCCCTTTGGCGACAGAGAACGGCTCTGAAGTCACGTAGCCCTGCTGCACCAGATTTTTGTCCGCCAGGAATGGCTGGACGTTAAAGGTATAGGGGCGGACTTTGGTATTGCCCAACCCCAGTTCGCTTTTCGCCCATGGCCAGAAGGAGGTATAAGCTTCGGTGGCGAGCAGAAAGGTTTTATCCTTTAATTGCGCAGGGTTCTCTACTTTGTCATGAGTGATAAATACCGTTGGTGAGTGCTGAAAAACGGTGGCCACGGTGACGGCGTGTACGCCGGCCTGCCAGGTCTCCAGTGCCTGGCCATTATCGCCGAGGGTGCAATCCGCCTGACCCGCCGCCATCAGCTGCATCACGTTGATCTGCGGGCCTCCCATTTTAATATCGACATCGAGACCGGCGTTTTTATACAGCCCTTGGGCCTGGGCCTGATAGAAGCCGCCGTGTTCCGCCTGGGCATACCAGTTAGTGAGAAAGGTAAACTTTTCCGCAGCAAAGCCGGACGTAGAGGTGGCGATGGCCGCAAGGGTGAGCATCGTGTAAGCCGGAGTACGCATATTTTTCATCAGAGTTCCTTTTACTCAGCAACGGAAGAAGAGGGCGTGGACTGCACGAAGCCGTTCCAGTGGTGTTTTCCCCAGCTCGGCTCGTGCCGCACGACCCAGTCCATGTGATGGATTTCGCTAATCGCTTGCGCCCAACTGTTGGCCAGCGATTCGAGGAGCTCCTGGCCCTGGGCCTGGGTGGCTGGGGTCGGATCACCGATAACGCCGCTGGGGCTAAAATCGATGGAGGCCCAGGCTGCCGCAGGGCGGCCTTTTGACAGGGTCGGACAGGGGAACTCCGGCGGGAAGCTGGCCACCGCATGCTCCATATGGACGCACTCTGGCGCGAGGGCCAGCATCAGCGCCGTTTCGCTATGGCCCGCGTGCATCGCCATTTTCTGTTCCTGAGGGCTGAGAAACTGTTTTTCACTATTGGGGACGTTGAACACGTCGTGGGGAATGATGATCATATCGCCGTGACGCAGGCGCATTTCCCGGGATGCCATTTGCAGGACCTGCGGCTGTCCGCCGTGACCGTTGATCATCAGTAGCTTGCGAAAGCCCGCACGATACAGCGATTCCGCTATCTCAAGGAGGGTGTGCAGAAGCGTATCGCCGCTCAGGGTCAAGGTGCCGGGAAAATGCAGATGCTCGTCGGACTTACCGTACGTAATCGGCGGAATGGCGTAGGCGGGAATATCCGCCGGCAGCCGCGCGAGGGCATGGCCCGCGATGCCGGATGAAATGACACTGTCCACGGAACAGGGCAGATGCGGACCGTGTTGTTCAATCGCCCCCGTGGGGAGCACGATCACCGTATTATTTTTGTCTGGCAGGGCGGCAATCGCCGTCCAGCTCAGAAAAGGGAGAAAGCGCTCTGCAGGAATATAACCGTTGATCATCGCTGTGCCTCTGGATCGAAAATTATTGGGGTAACCAGACCGTTGCTTCAACTTCAATCAGTACCGTGGCGTCGGGCAACATTTCACTGACCTGCACGACGGTAGAAACCGGCGGCTGTTGCGGGTAAAAAAGCTTTCTTACCCGGCTGTAATAGGGGAAATGGTCAAGGTTGCGAAAATACTGAACCAGCTTGATGACGTCGCTCATCTGTCCTCCAGCGGACTCCACCGTGTGGCGAATGCTCTCCAGCACGTACCAGCTTTGTGCCAGAATCGGCCCCTGTTTCGCATCCGTAGAAAACTCGCCCGTTTCCCCCAGCAGTTCCCGTACCGCTTCAGGCACATCCTGAAAGCCGTTGACGATGGTGCCGCTTAGCGGATTGACCGGGATAATGCCGGAGAGAAAAATAAAATCACCGGCTCTGCGCCAGGCGGCATACTGCGCCAACGGAGCGCCTGCACCTGCTTCAAGACTCATACGTCATCTCCTGTTGCCACACCCGTTGATGGGTTAACCTGCCGTGGTTAATCACCAGACGAGCGGCACTGTTTAAAGGCCAGGTAACCCTGTCGCTACCCGGGAAAATCACCAGACTGGCCGCGTTGCCGATGGCGAATGGCGTTGTGTCTTCCGGCGCACCCGTTAACGCCGCCCGGTCGCAGATCAGCCGGGACTGACGGTCGAATACGTCGCTGAGCTGGGCGCTGAACAGGCCGCAGGCCAGAGTATCCAGCGGGTCATAGCTTCCCGCCGGGCAGAAAGCGTCCTGGACATTGTCACAGCCGAGCAACGTTGCCACGCCACAGGCGCTGGCCTCCTGTAGCAGCGTGATCCCCCGCTGGCGTGGCGTGCGGCCGGTTACCGCATCCTGGAGTAGCAGGTTGGTCATCGGCAGGGCGATAAGGGTGACGCCATGCGTCGCCATCTGACACAGGATCTGCGCAGCCAGCTCTTCGTTGCCGGAAGCCAGGGCACAGCCATGGCTGCAGCAGATATGTCCCGGAAAAGGGTGACGAGCGAGACGCTCCGCCAGCCATGCCAGTCCGCGGGGATAGTCACTGAGCTCTTCATCAATATGCAGATCCAGATCCAACTGCCAGCGGGCCGCGCTGCACAGCAGATTTTCCATAGCAGCCGGATCCCAGTTCGAGGAATGGACAAAACCACCAAGTAAGCAGCCCTTGCCGCTGTCGGCCACCGCTTGCGCAATGGTTTGTGCCGCCGCCGGGTCGGCAAACAGTTCCAGAGGCACCAGCGCCACCCGCTCAACGCTGATGTCGGGATAGTCCAGACGGGCGATTTGGTACCATGCCTCAGGCGCGGAGGGGGTAAACCAGTCGATATGGGTGCGCAGATGACTGACGCCATTGGCCGCTGCTCTGGCCAGCGCTGCGGACGCGCGGCGTTGAATATCCGCCTGGGTCCAGTGCCGGCGATCGTCGTGCATGGCGCGGATAGCGGCCAGCAGACCGGGCTCCTTTGGACGGCAGCGCTCTATGGTATAGGTCTTATCCAGATGGGCGTGGGGTTCGATAAGGCCAGGTAGCGCCAGCGCGCCGCCGAGATCCCATAAGGTGTGATTCAGTGGGTCAAAGGGGGCTATAGTCGCGATTTTCCCGTCAGCAAAGGTCAGATCCGCCGTCAGTGGCGTACCGTTGAGTTGCGTCGGCCAACTCGCAGGAAGTGCCCAGGCCGGGAGTCGGACGTTGCTAACGCCGGCAAGCGGTGCGCGAAGAGAGGGGGTCTGCATCGTCACTCTCCTCACAGGTCCAGAACCAGAACCGGCGTTTTCGAACGCGAACAGCACAGGGTGATCTGACTGTTTCCGGCTTTTTCTTCCGCCGTCAGGACCGTATCCCGGTGTTCAGGAATGCCGTCGATAACGTCGGTAATACAGGAGCCGCAGATCCCCTGCTCGCAGGAGAGCATGACTTCGACCCGGGCGTTCATTAATACCTGGGCGATAGTTTGTTCCGGTGCAACCAGCAGGCGTTCACCCGTTGATGCAAGCTGAATATAAAAACTTTTGTTCTCTGGTTCATTATCCGGAATAGCGCGGCTGAAACGCTCAAAAGATAATTGTGAAATCGGCCAGGAATGTATTTCCATAATATCCTGTAGCCGTTTAATAAAACCGTCCGGGCCACAGGCAATCACCGCAGTGTCGTCTTCTGGTTGTGTTAAGCAGGCGGGGATTCGATGGCGCAAAGAGTCGCCCTCATCGCTGCAATGGATAACGATCTTCCCCGCCATTGAGAGCATCTCCAGTCGCGCGGCAAACGCC
Organism: Klebsiella sp. R390; assembly: GCF_051131745.1. Classification (NCBI taxonomy): domain Bacteria; kingdom Pseudomonadati; phylum Pseudomonadota; class Gammaproteobacteria; order Enterobacterales; family Enterobacteriaceae; genus Klebsiella; species Klebsiella sp. R390. Next base: position 5,274,734 of record NZ_CP180445.1, read on the forward strand.
ACGTGCTGCGCGCCAGAGACATAATAATGAATTTCAAAATCAATCTGTTGCCGTGCTATCTCTTCAGCCATCGCCAGCAGCGGAGTGATGCCGATGCCGCCGGCCAGCAGCAGATAACGCCCGGCAGCGGGCAGCGGGAAATGATTACGCGGGCGGGAAATGGACAGTCGATCCCCCGCGTTAAGCTCATGGTGCAGATAGTGCGAGCCGCCACGAGAAATATCCCCTAGCTTAACGCACACTTCATAATACTCGCGGTGGTCAGGCATCCCACAGAGAGAGTACTGCCGTGGGCCAATGCCTGGGATCATAATATCGATGTGGGATCCTGCCGAATATTCCGGGAATAGTTTTCCGGCTTCCGGAATTAATTTTAAGGATAAATTGCCAAGCCCATTAGGGCTTATTGCTTCCACCGATACAGGGATCAGATCGCCGTCTTTCATTAACGTTTACCATCCACATTAAGCCGTCTGCTGTGCCGCGAGGAGCCACGAAAGGGGGAGCTCCCTCAGCCGTTGGCGGGCCGGCGTGCGAGTTTATCGGTGAAACGATCGTTTCTCCGTTATAAATGCTACGGTATTGTGATAAAACTGTTGCGTCCAGAGCTTTGATTCGCACAACCCGTTGCAAAAAAGAGAGCACCCAGACGATGTTTGCATTCTCCCGTTTTCTGCTTTATTTCACGGAAGTGGCCCGCCATGGGTCGTTTCGTAAAGCCTCAGAGGCGCTGCATGTTTCAGCGTCTTCCATCGACCGTCAAATTTTGCGCGTCGAAAATGAGCTGGCGATGCCGTTGTTCGAACGCCATCCGACAGGGCTGCGCCTGACGGCTGCCGGGGAGTTACTTCTGCACGCCGCTAACAACTGGAAAAAGGACTTTACCCGGGTATGCGAGCAACTGGATGACCTGCGAGGGCTGCGACGCGGACATGTGCGCATCGCGACTATTGATGCCATTAACCGGCATTTTTTTTCCGCGATGTTGAAAGAGGTTCATAACCAGTATCCCAACATTTCTTTTACATTATCCACCATGAACAATATCAACATCCAGGAGGCGCTAATTTCGGGTGAGGCGGATTTCGGTATCATGCTTAACCCCCAAAGCTCCCGCGAACTGCAGGTACGAGCCTTTGCCGAGATGAATATTGGGATCGTGGTTCCCAAAGGCCACCCGCTGGAAGATCGCAGCTCCGTGCGGTTTAGTCAGTGCATTGAATACCCGTTTATCCTTCCTTGCGCGCCGCTGATGATCAGCTCGCCGGTAGAGGCGCTGGTGAACATCAGCGGTAATGAGGTCAAGGAAGTCGCTGTTTCTAATAACATTCACATGATAAGAACCCTGATCAAAGAGCAGATGGGGATCGGAATTCTGTGCCGCCTGGATATTCTGGATGAGATTCAGGCAGACCAGTTGGTGTTTATTCCGATGACCGATCCACAACTTAAACCCTTCACGCTGGCGCTGTGCGTATCCCCCGCGCGACAGCTGTCGCTTGCCGCCTCCATGATGCTCAAGCAGCTGGAAATACTCTTCAGTCAAATTTGACCGACAAGCACTAAAACAAGCCATTAACGCACTAAAATAGTGCGTTTTTGTGTTGATGAATCAAAGGTTGCATGGCGGTGAAACACAGGCATCGCACAATGCTGGCGAGGATGCCAGGCAAGGATAGATGTCGATAATAATTGGCATCGTTTTTGTATAGATGAAAATGAGTATAAGCGGTCAGTACGGTTTCTCCGTGCGGGACATTGCTCAGTAACCATTTCGCGGTTCAATGTTGACCGGGGTGGGAGGCTGAGTCGTTGTCCGCTCGTCCTCCTTCCCGGCGTTATGAGGAAGAGGGCAATGAAAATACGTTCACGCATTCCCTGGGGCTACCGTATGTTGGGCATCGTTGCCCTCAGCGGTTTGTCTCTGACCGTTCAGGCCGAGGATAAAATTGTGCTACTGACTTCCTGGTACGCCCAGGCGGAACAGGGTGGCTATTACCAGGCTCAGGCGACGGGGATCTACAAAAAATACGGTCTGGATGTCGACATCCAGTCTGGCGGCCCCCAGGTTAACGGCATGCAACTGCTGTTATCAAAACGGGCCGATGTCATTATCGGCTACGATTTGCAGCTACTGGAAGGTATCCAGCGAGGATTCCAGGCCAAAGCCATTGCCGCACCCTTTCAATACGATCCCCAGGGACTGCTGACCCACGCCGATGTCACCTCGCTGGAGGGGCTGAAAGGGAAAACCATTCTGGTATCCAGCTCCGGTCAGGCGACCTGGTGGCCGTGGCTGAAGGGGCAATATCAACTGGATGATGCTCAGGCCCGACCCTATACCTTCAATATTCAGCCCTTTGTGGCGGATGAGAATCTCGCCCAGCAGGCCTACGTCAGTTCTGAGGTTTTCCAGGTGCAAAAAGCAGGGGTGAAATCAAACTTCTTCCTGTTTTCCGAACACGGCTATCCCCCCTACGGCGGCATTCTGATTGCCCGCCCGGAAACCATTGCCGAACGTAACGCGGCAATGGCGAAGTTCGTGCGTGCGTCGATGGAGGGGTGGGTCAGTTATTTGAATAATCCTGCCCCGGGAAACACCTTGATAAAAAAAGAAAACCCTAAAATGACCGACGATCTTCTGGCCTGGGGCGTCACACAAATCCGTCAGCATCACCTGATTGATGGCGGCGATGCCGCTACCGAGGGATGGGGAACAATGACGGAAGCACGTTGGCACAAAACCCGTGATTTTATGGTCAGCGCCAACCTGTTGAATGCCGCTACCGACTGGAAGCAGGCCTATACCACCGAATTTGTGCAGGATATGCAGGTAAAACCCTGAGGAGCGACCCATGTCATTATTAATTAAAAATGCGCATGCCATCTTGAGTGGCCTCCCGGGGGACGATGCCCGGCTGGCCGGTCCGGATATCCGTATCCGTGATGGCGTCATCACCGCCATCGGTTCGCTAGCGGCGCTGCCTGAGGAACGACAGATCGACGCCCGGGATTGTGTCATCTACCCGGCGTGGGTGAATACGCATCACCATCTTTTTCAGTCACTGTTGAAGGGAGAGCCTCAGGGATTGAATCAGAGTCTGACGGCATGGCTGAGCGCCACGCCTTACCGCTTTCGCGCGGCATTCGATGAACACACGTTTCGTCTGGCGGTGCGCATTGGCCTGGTTGAGCTGCTGCGATCGGGCTGTGCCACCGTCGCGGATCACAACTATTTATACTGGCCAGATATGCCGTTTGATACGTCGGAGATTGTATTTAACGAAGGCGAAGCGCTTGGTATGCGGATTGTTCTGTGTCGGGGGGGCGCGACCCAGGGGCGGGCCGTTGAGCAGGATCTACCGGTCGCGCTGCGTCCCGAAACCTTCGATGGCTATATGACGGATATTGAACGACTGGTCAAACGCTATCACGACCCTGGAACGGGGTCCCTGCGGCGGGTGGTGATGGCACCCACCACCGTGCTGCATTCCGCGCCGGGTGTCCAGTTGCGGGAGATGGCCAAACTGGCCCGTCATTTGGGGATTCGGCTGCACAGCCATTTGTCGGAAACCGTGGATTATCTGGATGCCGCGCGCAATAAGTTCGCCATGACCCCGGTCCAGTTCTGTGCTGAACACGACTGGCTGGGGAATGATGTGTGGTTTGCCCATCTGGTGAAATTACTGCCGGAAGAGATCGCGCTGTTAGGGCAAACCGGCACCGGCATTGCCCATTGTCCGCAAAGCAACGGGCGGCTGGGAAGCGGGATTGCAGATCTGCTGGCGCTGGAAAAGGCAGGGGTACCGGTATCGTTAGGGGTGGACGGCGCTGCATCAAATGAAGCGGCGGATATGCAAAGCGAAGCCCATGCCGCATGGTTGCTACAACGGGCGCGTAAAGGTATGCAGGCGCAGCCGCGCTATGCCGGCGGCACCTTTGAGGGCGGCGCCGATGCGGCTACGGTGGAAGATGTCGTGCGTTGGGGAAGCGCTGGTGGCGCGAACATCCTCGGTTTACACCAATGCGGTTCCATCGGCATTGGGATGCAGGCGGATTTAGCGATTTATCGTCTGGACGACCCGCGTTACTTCGGGCTACACGATATCGCGATAGGGCCGGTAGCCTGCGGTGGTCGGGCCTCCCTGAAAGCATTGCTGCTCAATGGCCGGCCGATCGTAGAGGATGATGTGATTCCAGGTCTGGATCTTGAGGTCATGCGTCACCAGGCGCAGGCGGCGGTACAAACCTTACAACAGCGTGCTGCTGTTTGAACCCAATACAGGACAATCATGATGACGCATTCTATTCAGAATCAGGGCTACGCATTGCAGGAACTGGAAAAAGAAGCGCTGATGGGCGCGCCTGGCGAAGAAACTTTTGCTCGCGAGGTCCGCTGCATCGATCTCTCAAATTTTGAGGAAAGGAAAAGTGAAATTGCCGATCGGCTGTGGGAGGCCGCAGTGGAGATTGGCTTCTTCCAGGTGAGCCATCATGGCATTCCTCTGGAAGATATCCATCAGGCGTTCCGTATGACCGAGACGTTTTTCGCGCTTCCCGATGAGGTAAAGGGGCAGTATCCGCTGTCCCGTAATGCCGGTTGGGAAAGCAAAGCGCAGGTACGGCCGTCGACGAAGACGCCGGACCAAAAAGAGTCGTATCAGATAACCCGTCCGCTGATGACCGGGTTGTGGCCCAGCGACCAGGAACTGCCCGCGTTCAGAAAGACGATGCTGACATTTGAATCGCAGTGTTGGCAGTTGGGGATGAAGCTGCTGTCTTGTTTTGCTTTAAAGCTGGGGTTTACAGAGTCATTTTTTTCCACGGCTCACAATCCGGAGAGTGAAACTTACCAGAGCACATTGCGCATGCTGCACTACTACGCTTCTGGTCAGGCCCAACAGAGGATGTGGCGTGCCGGTGCCCATACGGATTTTGACTGCCTGACACTGTTATTTCAACGCGCGGGACAAGGCGGACTGCAGGTGTGTCCTGGGAAAGATCGCGAGAGTCAGCAGTGGACCAGTATCGAGCCACGGGAAGAGGTGATCACCTGTAATATCGGCGATATGCTGATGCGCTGGAGCGATGACCAGCTGCCTTCTAACTTCCACCGGGTGAGAAGCCCGCTTGCGCATGAGTACCAGGGGCCGCGCTATAGCCTGGCATTTTTCTGTCAGGCCAATAAAGATGTCGAGATCCTTGGCCCGCAGGCGAAGTACCCGCCGATAACCGCGGAGGCGTATCTGCAGCAGCGTATTCAGGCCAACTTTGCCAAAGGATAGCTTCGCTCTGGGTACTGCATCTCTTTTATCATCTATACCCGTCATTCTGCAGAAAAAATCCACGCTTCGGCGTGGATTTCTGCTTCTTGAGGTCATCTTCTTGACGGTCATCCTGCCATCCATTCAAGCGTTAATTGCCGACACTTGTAAAGCAAATGCTGCATTAATGCTTTTAGTGTTTTTATCTTGTAATCAGGGTGATGAAGTGCCCCTCAGGTTGTTCGTCCCTCGAGTAATGACGAATTAGAATATACTCGTATTTTCGCGGATAATATGATTCATATGGAAAATTTATGTTTACGATAAAACCAAAAGCGGATAGTATCGCTATTGATTCTATCGTGCGCCAGAGTTTAATTTGTACTATTGATGAGTGTGGCAAGGAGTTAATGGTAAAAGATTTTCAATGTCTTATTTAGTTGGGAAGTGCATTAATAACATAAGTACACTATTTTTTTAGCGCGTGTTACTTTGTTAAAAGTGGGAGTGGTTTTGATATTTTATTTATTGCAGTGGATGTGAAATTGTGGCTGCAGCTCCTGTCTGTCATTAAAAGATAATCCTCCAGATATTCAAAATATAAAGTTAAGACATTATGCGATATTTTATTCAATATTCTGTATTCTATGACCCTTTACAGGGTGTCCTACGCTCTGCAACAAATGCCGAAGATTGTGTGCAACTAACCCGAACCGCCTCGGAACTATTAATTACATTGCTTGATCACCGAGATGTCATGTCGCGTGATGCCGTACTGGAAAAAGTTTGGGGTAGTCACGGCGGCGCGGGTAGTCATAATAATCTCAACCAGTATCTCAGTATTTTACGCCGGGCGTTTCGTCAATATGGTCTTGATGATATTATCCTCACTATTCCTCGTGTCGGGATCCAGCTTAATCCAGATATCAATGTGGAGAGGATTTATGATGGAAACAACGCTCAGCTAAATCATAGTGCAAATAGAACCACCATCGAAAGCTTTTCATCCTCTCCCGAACACCAACCGACGTTATCCCAGCATAAAAAACAAACATCGCGAAGTGGGTATTTTAGCGTCTATTTCAAATACATCGTTCCTGGTGCGTTGTTGCTCTCATTATCAGCATTCATGCTAATCTATATTCTCTACGAACATCAGTTTTTAGCCAGTCCCTTTGTCAGTTCTCTGCCGGTGGCAGGGTGTCGAGTTAATGCATTAGAAGACGTCAGCGAACAAGCAAAGGCAATAATTTCCGGCGATTTTCTCCGGGTCAAAGAAGGGCTTGCCTTACATTGCGATACGCAACATCAATTTATGTTTTACTATGATGCCCGAATTAATGATTCAGGCCTGGGAAAGACCCTTCTCACACAATGTACGGCTCGTGGAAGTAATCCAAACGGTTTTTGCAATAATTATTTCTTCTACAACTGGAGGTAGAATGGCGCGTAAAGAGATCTCATTTCTTTGGTTTTCCACGATGGTATTTGCCGTGGCCAGCGTATTCTTCTCCTGGCATTTTTTTCATCAAAAAAACGACAGTTTTCACTGTTCTGGCAACTTAGCTATATACAATGATAATGCCTCTCAACCCATTTTACGGGGGAAGTTGTACCTGTCGCTGGAACCCGAGGGAAAAGGGCATATCCGAATGGATGGCGAATCGTTATCGTCAGAAGGCTCAGCGACCTTGCATAGGTTTATTTTCTTTAATTATCAATCAGTTCACGCCTCTGTGGGAATGGATTTCATTCTTGATGATTATCATATTGTGCTGGCGCCAGCTGATAGCTCTGGTGATAAAGAGTTTATGAGTCTGGTCAACATGATAAGCCATGGTTCTGAACAATTGAGAATTCGTGTACGTATGATTAATCCGCGGACCAGTCTGATCAGTTCAGTCAGCTCACCTTTCCTTGTGTGCACCTCGCAGTAAGCAAATCGAGTGATGTTATTAGCGATTTCATGTCCTGGCTGGTGGCAGAATTATTGATTTCAATACCCTACCAAAGCAGAGCATTTCACTGTGAAATGCCTTAAAATACATTAATATTTAAACTATTAACTAAATAATCGAATAAGGAAAGTTTATTATTTTGTTCTGTGTTTTGCTGCAACATAATCTACGGCATGGGTTTGAGAATAATCCTGGTCGGGTTTAGAGGTTGTACCCACGGTTTGTTCTTGCAGAAGACGTTAGACTGGGAGGCCGTCAATGAACTACATAATGTCTGATGATGGTTTTTTTTCCTTCGGTGTTGCATCAGTTTTTAACAGCGCTGGCGAGGATATCATTGCAGTACCTTTTGATCCTAAGTTATGGCAGCAGCAGTTGGATACTGTTGAGCGTGGAGACGTACTTCTGCTTGCCATTGACTGTATGCAAATTGTACGACAGATACTGCAATATCTTTCCGTAAGAGAGATTAAAATTTGCTTATTTGTTAATAATGCCTGTGGCTATGAGTATTTCACCGGACATAATGGCATGGTCTCCAGGAATATACCTCCTTTAATGACAATTGCAGCAGTGCATCGGGCGGTGAAGCAAAATGCGCTGCAGCGCATCACAGAAAAATTGACACCGTCTGAACGGTTTATTATGGATAATCTTTCAAATGGTTTTTCGGTGTCAAGAATTGCTAAGAATTTAAACGTCACAGAGAAAAATGTCTACAGGCACAAAACAAAAGCCATGCATCGGATGGGTATTTGTAAGCTCAGGAGTAAGGCGGTTGTTATCTATGGTTGCATCCGTCAGCATGAGCCTGTAAGTAATTAACATATAATTTTATCGGTTGTAAAAGTGTTGTTTTGCCATCTTATTTATTCTGTTTAACTGCAACTTTTAATGGTGATAAAAGGTGGTTGTTTGCGTGAGATGTAACTCGGCTAAGTATTATCAATAATGGAGTGTTATTATATGAAAATGAAACTTGTTATGATTTCTGCGGCGGTAACCACCGCTTTAATGGCTTCATCAGCTATTGCCGCTGATGGTACTATTTACTTTGAAGGGGCATTAGCAGGAAATACTTGCGATATTACCGTTGATGGAAATCCCCTCCCGGCAACCGTTACTCTGCCGACAGTTACTGCTTCTGCGCTTCTTGGAATAGGTGCCACTGCAGGTGATACCCTGTTTAAAATTGTGTTGACGAACTGTACCGGGGTAAGTGGAACTTCTACGGCAGCTGCATTTTTTGAAAATGGTTCAACTGTTGATTATGACACCTTTAATCTTAAAAATACTGCTAGCGGTGGTGATGAAGCTAAAAATGTTCAGCTTCAACTTCTGGATGCCGTCAATCAATCGCCAATTAATGTAGGGTTTTATAACCAGAAAGGGAGTTCCACTCGTCACAGTATTGCGTCGGAAGAAGCAGAATTGCCGTATACCGTACGCTATTACTCTTTGGGATCGGCAGAGCCTGGCATTGTCCAAAGCCAGGTTAACTTCAGTATTGATTACGAGTAATTATATTCTCTGGTGACATGAAAATACGGCAGCATTTTTGCTGCCGTTCAGGATGGTAGCTTATGATGAAAAGGAATTTACTCCCGGGGCTGGCAATCATATTGATGACCAGTGTGGCTATGCCAGCAAATAGCGCGGTGGTGATTACGGGTACTCGCGTTATTTATCCTGCACTGGAAAAAGAAGTTACGGTAAAAATGAATAATAACGGTACGTCGCCGGTGTTAGTTCAGTCCTGGATCGACAGCGGGGATCGTAATTCTACGCCTGAGAGTGCAAAAGCACCGTTTTTTATTACCCCGCCGGTAAACCGGGTAAATGCCGGGCGTGGCCAGGTGCTACGTATTCGCTACACCGGTGAAACGTTGCCCCAGGATAAAGAATCACTGTTTTTCCTGAATGTCCTTGAAGTCCCGCCAAAGGTCAAAAATGAAGACGGCCAGAATATGCTGCATATGGCATTCCGCTCGCGCCTGAAGCTCTTTTTCCGGCCCGCAGGTCTGGTGGGGAGTTCGACAGATGCACCAGGGAAAGTCGTCTGGACCCGTTCAGGAGACCGTATCTCAGCCAAAAATCCGACACCTTTTCATATCAACGTGGCGTTTTTTACTGAGGATGAAAAAGGGGAAACCTCGATAGGCGAGGGCGGTACCGTCAAACCTGGGGACGTCCGTACTTTTACGCTCAGTAAGTCCGCCAGTCAATTCTATCCGGTCATCATCAATGACTATGGCGCGATGAAGGTTATCAAGCCTGCTAAGAAGTAAATAACGGACGTTGTCTGGTTTTTGCCGGGCGAGTGATGACGGAAGAAAGGGAGCATTTTCATGTCTGACAGGCTGGCACTGAGACCTGTTGCTGCGGCAATTGCCCTGCTTGCAGGTCCGGTTTGTGCAGAAGAGGTGGAGTTTAATACCTCTTTTATGAGTCCTGGCAGCCATAACAAAATCGATATTTCGCGTTATGAACGTGGGCTGGCGGTACCAGGGGTCTACCGGGTCAGAGTCCTGGTCAATGGTGTATCTCAAGGTACCCATGATGTCACCGTATTAAACGAAACAGCCGATCTACAGAGCGGGCAGATCTGTTTGAGCCTGCAAACCGTCAACCTGATAGGCTTCGATCAGCAGAAAATGGAGCCCAGTGCCCGAGATCTTCTGCGTAACGCTCAGTCCGACGCTTGTTTACCGCTCAAACAGATCGCCCCTCAGGCCGTGCTGACGTTTGAGGCCGGTGAACAGCTGGATATCGATATCCCGGGCGTGTACCTGCAACGAAATCCTCGCGGCTACGTTAACCCTCAACAATGGGATCGAGGCATTACCGCCGGATTGCTGAGCTATAACACCAATTACTATAGCTCGCAAAGCCACGGTAAAAATATGGATAGCGCATGGGCAGGGCTTTCCAGCGGCCTGAACCTGGCCGGGTGGTTGCTGCGCCACAATGGTAGCTGGAACTGGAGTAACGATGCAGGCAGTCGTTACCAGTCGCTTGAAACCTACGTGCAGCGCGATATCCCCGATTTACAGGGCCGCCTGACGTTAGGCGATACCAGCACACCCGGCGATCTCTTCGATACCCAGTCATTTCGCGGTCTGCGCTTGTCTAATGAAGAGTTGATGCGACCCAGTTCGCAGCGTGGCTACGCACCGCTGATCCGTGGTAATGCACGTACCAATGCCAGGGTGCAGGTCAAGCAGCAGGATCGTCTGCTGTATGAAACGACCGTCCCTCCGGGTGAGTTTGAGATTAACGATCTTTACCCGACCGGCTACGGTGGCGAACTGGACGTCATCGTTCTTGAAGCTGATGGTACTTCGCAGCACCAGACTATCCCTTTTGCACCGACCAGTAATTTGCTCCGACCGGGTATGAATAACTACAGCCTGACGTTGGGGAAGCTGAGACAAGGCTGGGTCAGTAACGAACCGGTTCTGGGTGAGCTGACGTGGCAGCGGGGTTTGAACAACTTTCTGACGGGATATGTGGGCTTTCAGGGTAATGAGCATTACCAAAGTGGGCAACTAGGCACCGCTTTGGGGACGGTTATCGGCGCGGTTTCTCTGGATGTGACGCACGCTAACGCCACTTTTGAACAACCACTGGATGGCCGTAAAAAGCTGAATGGGCAGAGCTATCAGCTGAAATTTAGCCAACATATTAAGCAAACCAACAGTCAGATCGGCGTTGCGGCATACCGTTTTTCGACCGACCGTTATGTTGATTACATGACGGCCATGCAAATCCGGGAGCAACAGAGCCAGGGTGATGACTTTTATAGCATCCAGAGACCGAAAAGCCGTCTTGGGATCACCGCGAGTCAGTCGCTTCCTGAGGGATGGGGGAGTTTCTACCTCAATGCCTGGCAGCAAAATTACTGGAACTCGGCGCACAGCGACCGACAGTACCAGCTTGGCTATAACAACCGTTTGGGTAACCTGAGTTATGGCATCAGTGCCAGCCGTACCCGTAATGGCGACAATGACTTTGAGAACCGCTATACGCTCAGCCTGAGCATTCCGCTGGGCAGCAAAAGCCTGTTCCGGCAGATGTCGGTCAATATGAACCATGAACCAGGAGGGGTTCTACGTGAACAGGTGAATCTGAGCGGTTCAGCGCTCAATGATAATTCACTCAGTTATAACCTGTCTGGCTCTCATTCGAATAAGGACGGCACGCCTTCCGTATCTGCAAGTACGTCTTTGCGCACGATGAATACCACTCTGCAGGCTTCGGCGGGCACGGGTAAACACTACCACAACTACTCGGTAGGCATGAATGGCGCCGCAATTGTCCATAGCGGTGGCGTTACCCTGACGCCTTATAGCGGTGACACCCAGGCGTTGGTCGAGGCAAAAGGGGCAGGTGGTGCGAGCGTGAGCGGCTACCCAGGCGTTCGGGTGGATGGCTCCGGTTATGCGATAGTGCCATACCTTAACGCCTATCAAATGAATGAAATCAGCATCGACCCGAAAGGATTGTCAGACGATATTGAGCTGGATGACACCAGCCAGAAAGTGGCTCCCTACAGCGGTGCCGTGGTGAAACTACGTTTCAACACTACGCACGGGCGACCTGTGATGATCCACTTACAGGGCAATGATGACGTGCCCTTTGGCGCGGATGTTGTGGATGAGCAGCAAAATATCGTGGGCGTGGTCGGCCAAGGAAAACGCGCATTTGTCCGGCTTGGTGCGGCATCCGGGTCGCTTGTTGTTCGCTGGGGCGGCGAGGCGAATCAACGTTGTTACGCGACATACCAGATCCCAGAAAAAAGCCCTGAACTCACCACGTTGGCGACGGTCTGCCGCCCAGGAAAGCAGCATAATTAAGGACGAAGAATGGCTAATTTACGCTTACTGATCATCGCGTTGCTACTCGGTATCTGTTCGACAAACGCACTGGCTACGGGGTGCAATAGCACCCCCGATACTATCGAGGATAGATCGGCCTCGTTGGGGAATATTACTATTTCCGTACCTCCGGATATGCCCGTTGGCAGCGAAATCTATCGCATCCGGGTCGCCAGCCAGGGTGACGTCGGTGATGCGGGGATAACCTGCAGCGCAGCGGAGAGCTTTTATTGGGGGTTTGATTATGCTGATACGTCATATCCTGAATCCTCCGGCTTAAGCCCTTATGGCGGTCGCATGTATGGAACCAATCTGCCGGGCGTCAGCGTGGTCTACCTGGCGAGCAAAGGCTTTCCTTATCAGTACACACCGGGCGTATATTCGCAATTACTCATGAGGGATAATCCACTGGCGATCGAGTTTGTGTTAATCAAAACGGGTGATGTTCAGCCTGGGGTGGTTAATGGGACCAGCCTACCGACTGCGGTGTTCTCAGGTGGCCAGAGTGGCGACATGCACGAGTTCCTCAAATACCGGTTGAGTGGTCAGGTTATGGTTACCGTACCTACGTGTCAGATTGAGTCACCTGAGAAGACGGTACAGATGGGCAGCCATGTCATCAGTAGGACGTTTACCGGGATTGGCTCGACGACCGCCTGGCAAGATGCAAGTATCCGACTGATCAATTGTCCGACTTTTTTCGGCAGTCGCGGGAGACCGGCAGGTCTGACTACCTACGGTATTGCTCCGGTGAATGCCAATATCTGGGCGCTCTCTTTTCAACCGGTTTTTGGCACCCTCGATGATGCGCAGGGGATTATCAAACTTGATGACTCGGGAGTAGACGACGCCAGCGGGGTGGGGATCCAACTTGCCACCGCGCAGGATGAGTCATCATTTATTAATCTAACCTCCGAGCTTAGCGGAGATTTTCCGCAGGATGGTATAGCTTCTGTGACCATCCCGATTTTTGCTCGCTATATCCAGATGGAAAACCAGGTTACCCCCGGGCGGGCGGATAGCAGCATCATTTATAACCTTGAATACCGCTAGAAGCCTTTACCTTTAATCTTTCTATTTCTATTTTTAGCGCGGAGCCATACTGTACTGTCACTATCACCTCAGCAGTGTTAAGGAGTGTCTTAATGATGGTTATTCAGGGTAAAGAAGCGCTTGACGCCATTGACTGGTCGGCACTGGCAGAGTTAATCGCCGACGGCGGTCTGGGGCAACGTGATACGGCGCTGCTTGAACAGGCCTTTCGCCACAGTACTTTCTGCTGGTTTGGTTTTCACAACGGGCAGCTTGTCGCTGTGGCCAGAGCGATTAGCGATCTGACCTGGTGCAGCTATCTGGCCGATGTGGTCGTGGCGCCGAGCCTGCAGGGGCAAGGTTATGGCCGGCAGTTAATGCAGCAAATATGCAACGCGTTATTACCCTATGGTAAAATTTTTATTTATTCCGTGGCGGACAAAACCGGGTTTTACCAGCATTACGGATTTGAACTACTGACAACGGGTATGGTTTGTTCGAGCCAGCAGGGTATGGATAAAATGCGTGAGCAGGGTTATATCCTGTAATTAATCGGACAGCGTCAGTAACCGGTTGATGCTTCGATGCTATGTACTACTAACAGGATGATTCAGTGAAGAACAAAATAATGCCTTTCGTTATGCCATGCTTACTGCTTGCTGCGGCATTACCTGCACATGCAAAACAGCCGCAGTCCCTTTTTTCACCAGCAACGCATGTCCTGTGCGATAAGTATATTTGTGCTACGGCTAGCGACGGCGTTTCTCGTGCTATGACTGAGAAGTATCTGGGTAAGCAAGCAGCAAAACGACTGAGTGCACAGGGGAAGTTTGATCCGACCTCGTTTACCTTTACCGGTGGAACGTTCTGCGACATTAAGGAAAAGTTGTGTCGTGAGGATCGATATTATGGGGCAGATGGCACACGCAGCGGCGCGGTTTCTGAAAAATATACCCGCTTACTTTTCGGGAAGTAATATCTATCCGGGAGGTAGAGGGTAGGGTGGGCGCCGTTAACATTGACCTGGCGGCGCCTGGTATCGGGTCCTGAACGATAATATCGATGCGCCGGATGTGGTTTTCTGAAAAAAGTGAGTTGGACCAGTAATAGCGCTGAAAAATAAACCGCCTGTTTATTTTATGGCCAGCTACCGTTTATTCGTTGGAATTAGCCGTCATCTTCCTTGCCAGGTGTTAATGACGGCATGTTATAAATGCATCAGGGTTGTTCGATTACATCGAACGACTGCATTCCTCATGGTTGTTGCGCCTTGTTCTATTATAAATATAAGGTTGCATCTGTGCGCCTAACTTACAGGAAAGTTCATTTCTGAGTAGATAGATAGCCTTATCACTGACTTTTAGCGCATGGGAAACATCTTTTATGCTCATCCCTTCCAGCAGATGGAAGATCATCTGTTGCTCACGCAGGGTGAAACGGAAATCTTTACACTGCTTTTTTTTGTCATGATTAATCGTTGCAGCACAGTGCATTAAAAACACGCTCATCTGCTCCTTAACTATTTTCGGGCTCTTATCACCGGAAATATGCAGGAATGATGTCTGATCCGGGTTATACATATCGACAAAGAACAGGACATTCGTCAACATGATACGTTTTGAGTCCTGCCATTTAGCGGGCAGAATAATATCTTGCTCAAATTTTTTGCTCCGGGCGCTGTAGATATCAATAAACCTTAGCGAAAACGGAATGAAATCAATGTATTTATCGATTAAATGGAATGGAATTCCCTCACCGATATCATTGATCAACCTGGATGCTTGTAATGACTCCTCAAAAATTGCATTAATGGCGATGCCATCATAAACATTTTTGGTGAGATAGATAAATTTATAGCGCAAATTTGATGAATTGAAGCTGAGCATGTTTAATTTCCTTATTATTTATTAATGACATTTCCCACGCCGTAATCATCAACCCAGTTAAATGACACTAACCGGGCCCCCAAAGTGGTATTATTTTTCAAAGGGATACGTATTGATGCATTAGGCAATATCATTCCATTTTCAGGGATGTCTTTTATGCGTTGACCATCATTTAACGTGATATCCAGTAAGGTAAAATGCAATGGCGTTGGGTTGGCCATCTCAATGCAATAATGACTTCCGCATTTTACGGTCGAATATGTCAATCTCTTCACTTCGCTTTCAGGGCTGAGTTTAGCAACGGTGGCAGGCCGATAAAATATTTTTATGCGCGTACGAAAGGCGACCTGCAATAAGTTATCATTCCTATTGTCTTTTACATTTGGCTTTGGTGGGACCTCCAGCACATTCAGCCAAAACAATGATTCTTTGTCCGCAGGCAATATAGCTGGGTCTCCAACAAACTGGAGTCGTACTTTTCGTGCTTCTTGTGCATTCAGCCTGAACACCGGCGGTTGAATGAGAAAGGGCATTTTTATATTTTCAGGCCTCTCCAGAACATCATCGCGATCGGTCCATAATTGCATTAACACGGCACCATTGCCCTCATTTTTAACGCTAAATGTTACCTCGCGCTCACTTTCATTCAATATGAGTCGGGTGTAATTGATGTACGTGGCTGAGCTGACCACCGGGCAGTAGGTAAACCATAATACAATAAATGCCAGAGCGAATTTAATCATGGCGTCAGCTCCTGTCAAACAGCATCATTTATAACTCAACGTAAAGGTTGCCGATCCGGTAATGGTCCCGGAAGATACCGCATTATCCGTTTGATATAACCCGGCACGTAATGGAACCGTATAAGTGGCATTGTTCTTTGTTGAATCATAATCAGCCAGTAAATAAGATGTATTAAATGATAACGGGATGTTCTGGTCATTTAATAATTGAATGCCTACGCCGCTCGCGCTTGTGGCCTGCGTGGTGTTTAAAGCAAACACGCCCATTGCGTTATCGATAATCGCTGTTGTCGGCGTAAATAAATAACTAATGCTGGCTAATCCCGCCGGACATTGCGTAAATACCAGATCAAAATCAGTCCTCGCGGTGGTGTAGCCTACGCCGGTAAATTCGCTACGACTGACCGGTGGTAAATTGACCGTGACATCTGAGGTTGTGCAGGTTCCACCGGTGGTGGAGATATTTAAACCGCCAGATTTAAACTCGGCAATCATGTAAGTCCCGGAGCCTGCAAAGCTTGATCCCCCATAGGTTTGATAATGACGCATATAGATAGGATCGAAAACACCCGTTGTGCCGGCCGTTAGCGTTGTTGCCGTTTTTACAAATCGAATCTGCACATCTACGCCGATATTCCAGCTCGGGTTATTGCTGTCATAACTGACATTATAGGAAGGGCCCGGAGTTTCATACATGCCAGGTACCGTGCCGGTCAGTGGGAACCAGTCGCTGGTTTGCCCCTTGATGGTATAGCGCCAGCGCAGAATATAACCCAGTCCGGTTTTTACCACCGTGTTATAAATGGTATAGGTTTGCCCATCAACCTGGGTGCTTCCATTCGCGGCGTAGGGCGGATCGCCTTGTGCGGTCATCGCCACGGTATATCCCTGGTACGAGGTCACATGTTTACATGTCCACGCCGTTGGGTTAGAGGATGTCAGCCATCCGCCTAATAAATCGCCCACCTGAGCATCTTTACCGACTTCCACTGTGGCGGAGTTGAAATATTGATAGTAGCCGTTAGTCCGCTCGCAGTTCACCCAGGTTCCGTCTGCTTTAGCATAACCACACAGCCCGACAAATGTGAGTAAACACAAGGCTATTACGCGTATTATTTTTTTCATATTCCTGTGCTCCCTTTATTGGCAGACCGCATTAATCAGTGGCATATCATTTATTGATGTCGTCCGTTTCTGCGGTAACTGATAATGAAATGAACAGCGCTGACTGCCGTTATTGCCCCATTGCACATATAACCGACCCGATTCATTTTTCACGCGTACAAAACCCTGACCACCTTGAGTGATATATCCGACATTATTGTCGGTCTCATCGTAAATAGAGGAGCCGAAAGGCAAAACCTCGCCACTATGATTGATATTCAGAAGCGCAGAGTGGCCGGTATCGGTCTTATATTTCATTAAGACCACAGCACCCGCCGTTGGTACGCTATTCTGGCTGGTAACATCCAGTGAGACATCGTTTGAGAGGCCTTTGGGGTCAAGCTCTATGGTATTCTGGCGATATGGCGTCAGGTAGGGGACGGCCGCCTTGCCGCTGTTATTAAGACGCAAGCTGCTATTGCTGGTAATCTTCGCGCCACCGGCATTTTCAGCCTCAATGACGGCCATCGTATCGCCCATGATCGGCGTGAGGACAATACCATTACGCCAGGCAATCGCGCCACCCGACATATTCATACTGTATTGCTGATAGCCATTACCCGCAGAAAAACTCCCACCCACCGTGCTCCACGGCGATGTCCAGTTACCGCTGACGCCGCCCGTATTTTTGTCGGCACTGTCTTTATAATGGTCAACGCTGGCGAATGCGTTGTAGTTATATTGACGATCGCTACCGAGCGTGCCGGCAATGGAGTTCTGTAGGCCACGATGATCGCGTTCCTGAACATAGGTAGAGCTCAGATAGGCCGTGTGCGCGCTTTCCCCCAGCGGTAATGAGATACCGACGGCAATTTTATTGTCCCATTTACCGGTGTCCAGATCGCGGCTTCGGTTAGCGTTGACGTTGAGAGTAAACCATTTAAAACCGTTGCTATAGCCTATCTGATATTCGGTATCTTGCCCGTTTCTGTTCCAGTAGTCCTGGGTACTGGCGCTGATATTAAAGCTACCCCAGGTATCCGAAATATTTTGTGCAGCACTAAGCTGAATGCGATTTTTTCGGTTAATGCTACTACTGTAATAACCGCTGTGGGAACGCCGCTGGGAATCCCGCAATAGCATCGCGTCATTCATATCGTAATAGCCAGAACTTGAATAACGATAGCTCGCGAGGGTGATGTTGGTATTGGTGACGGGTAGTATCTTGGCAAACGATAAACGAAAGCTTTGCCCTTCGGCACTGGTCTCGTCATACAGTTTTGTTCGTGCATGTGCAATATCTGCCGATATAGCACCAACGCCAGTGTTCAGGGCGACCCCGGCAACCGCCGACTGATAATCTTCCCCTCCCAACAGACCGGTATAACCAGTTATGAGGTTGGTAAAACCATGACGCAATGTTCCCATCATGATTTCAGGTTCTTCATTGATTGTTGTGTTGTGGTAGCGGCCACCCATCACGGAATAGCGCGTGGTCCCCGGTCGCAGAAGCTCAGCAATCGACGCAAAGGTCACGGTGAAACTGTGTTCACTGCCATCGGCCTCTTTAACGGTTACTAATAGATCGCCCCCGGTTCCCGTTGGATAGAGGTCATCGATGACAAACGGACCCGGTGGAACCGTTGATTCATAAATGCGTATCCCACGTTGGCTGATGCGAACTAAAGCGTTGGTGTTAGCAATACCGTTAATGAGTGGGGCAAACCCGCGTTGTGAGTCGGTATACATCCGGTCGTCAGACATCAGCATGACACCGCGAAAAGCGATGCTGTCGAAAACTTGCCCATCGGTGGACGATTCGCCAAGAACCAGTTTGCTACGAAGCGGAACAATAGCGCGCTCAAGGTAGGTATTGGTATTGTCATAATTCCATCCTTGACCCTCGGTCCAGTTAAAAGAACCGCGATAGCGGAGTCGCCAGACATCCCAGTTAAATCCGCCTTGTAGTCCTAGATACTGCGTAGAAATAGAATCACTTCCCGACATTTCCGAGTGATAGGCGTTATAGTCATATTGCAGCGTTGCCGCGGTAATTCCATTATCCCAAAGTTCCGGGCTGACATAACCGCGGGCATTGCGTACTAAATAGATTTGAGGTGATTGCAGGTTAATCCGCTGCATTGACACATCATAGTTGGCGACCAGATCGGTTGCGATATCCTGAGGCTGTACACAGGCATGATCTGATTTTAACTTTTCAAGTATTCCTGGTTTTATTCTTTCAATGTCAATGCCTAATTTCGCGACTAAATTAAGATCGAAACAAGGTTTGGCGATGGTTGATTTTTCCTCTGTCATTTTAAAAGTGACATTAGTTTTGCCTTTCCATCGCTCATTGACATAAAGCTCTACTGAGTATTCGCCTGCGGGAACAGGGTTTCCACGTGAATATGCGCTAACGTCAACGTCCGACCGCATAAAATCCGTGTTGAAAATAATATCATCATTTTGTTCGGCATATGCAATCTGAGAAAAAGCGATGGAGAGAAGAATGCATTGTGCAACCTGGGATAAATGAAATAGGGTGCTATTAGTTTTACGGGCTTCGCAGCAACTGTTCATTTGTAGTATTCCCGCCAAAATCATTAATTACGCTATAAAATAAAGTGAGCCCATACAGACTGTCTGCTCTTTTCTTGGTTAACTGGAGATTAAGCTCTCCTTTGGGTTCTATCATTCTTCTGGAAAATTTCTCAACAGAAGCTACTACCGGAGAATCTTTTGCATTACGAACATCAATACTGCTAAAGGTAATGAAATAAGGGGTGCTGTTTTTAACATTTAGCGTATTTCCACGGAGTTCAAAACTGATATTCCTGTAAGCCTCTAACGGGGTTTGAGGTAAGTTTTCCGGGCGATAGAAAAATTTAATTCTGGTGCGAAACGCGAGCTGTATCAGATTGCTTCCTGATTGAATCATGGCCGTCGGTTTTGGCGGTACTTCAAGCATATTGAACCAATAGAGCGTTTCTCTGTCCTGCGGCAGAGCAGGGTTGGCCGCCATGATACGTATTGCTTGCCCTTTGTTCGGGTCAATTCGAATAACCGGTGGTGTAATGATAAAAGGGACTTTGCTTTGTCCTGGTTTTGCTTTTGCATCACCATCATCCATCCATAGCTGCAACAGATAGGGATTCTTACCATTATTTTTCAGTTGCACGACAGATTCTTTATCTTTAGCATTATAAATAATACGTGTTCCATTAATGACGACATCAGCTAATGCTGAGCCTGACATTAATCCAGCGGCAACAAAAACCATGCTACAGATTGTTTTTTTAAACATGCAAGAACCTCGTCTTTATAAAAGGGGTAAAAGTCGCCGCTTTTACCCCTTAGCTGGATTTACTCGTAAATCATTGTGTAATCAACCTGGGTCGTCACTGTCCCAGGAATACTCGGGCCTGTTGCATAATACTGTGCAAAGTAGTTCAGAGTACCATTCCCAGTGGCAATGCTAACCGGGATATCATTCTGTCCAGTTGCTACAGAAGCACCAACAATCAGAGGCTGACGGTCAGCATTCAGTAACTGAACCTGCACATTTTGAGCTGTATCCTGGATGCTGCTGTCGATATTTAAACGGCCAGTACTGCTGTCAGTAAATGCACCTGGTTCAAAGTAGGTCTGCGCGGTATCTAATGACACACCAGTACAGCCACTGAGTGAAATATTAAATGGCGTCATACCTGCAGTTGCACCAGTAGCAGTAAGACTAGATGATGATACGGTAGGCAATGTTACTGTTGCGTCTGAACTACCGCCATCAACTGAAATGGTACAGGTTGTATCGGTAATTTTCCCATTAATCGTAATACTGCCATCTACCGCAAAGGCCGATGCACTTACTGCTGAAGTAATTACCAGAGCTAATGCTGAAAGAGCATATTTATTGTTACGCATAGAATCACCTATTTTTATGATGTTGTTGCATGATATATCGACAATACTTTTGGAGATTAATAATCAGCCACTCCTTTAAATAAAGAGGTAATACTATCGACGTTGCGTAATGATCATATACAGCCATTACTCAACATGCAATAATAGGAATTTTCAAGTGGTTCGGTTTATTTATTTTAAAATCACTCCTGTGTGTTGGTTTGTGTTTTGATATTTAAAATATATATCAAATTGGATTTTTATATCGACCTTATCGTATAAAAAAACATAAAGTATTGTAAGTTGTCGGTCTTGATCTAGATCAATTTTGACTGATAGCAATAACATCGCTGTAACGACATCGGTGTGTTTTAGGTACAAAAATAAAACGAAACAAAGCTTATTTTGTATGTTTTTACTACCAACATTGAAGCAGGGGGAAAATTCTTTATTTATCCAACGTCATTTTATAAAAAAGCCTTTTATATTAATACATTATACTTATGTAGGAGATGGCGAACATTTTCACAGGAAATATCTTAATGATTGCGGATAGTTTAATGATTTGTTAAATGTTAACTTTTATCGAAATTCACACCGATAGTGGTTTCTCATGAGAAATCAATTTAATGCAACATAATAAACCAGAAGCAAGCTGTGTTTTGTTTACATAAAAACATAATGTCGCTTTTAAATGAAAGTGAGCCGCCGATCACTTAAGTCATTTTTTCTTTTTCGTGAGAAAAATCTTAAGGGTTATGGGTTTTAAAATTGATTTGGTCAATGGTGGTGACACTAATGGTGTTCTCGTGGTGTCAGAAAGAACATATAACTGGTTAATGTTCTGATACTTACGCTTCAATTCCTCATTGCAGACAGATATCCTGTGACACATCGGAAGAGTAGGGTAATGGCGCATCAGACCGGTTCCGAGCTTTTCTGTTGATTGGTAGCAGATCAAAATCCACGTAGCTAAGAATAAATCATAAATACCAGCGAGCTTTCGGCAGGCTAATGTCGGAGCAAAACCGGCGTAACCAGATTGTTAAGCCCGTGGCGGGTCAAGTTTCGCTGCAGCTGTTTGTTCTGGGGTGATCCGAGGCTGGCTGGAATTATCTCCCATCAGTGTTCATCATAGCGACCCAGTAGTCGGCGGAAGTGTCGTCAGAGATCTCAAGCCGGGTTTGCTGCAAGACGTGTGATAAGACGCCGGTCGATAATGTCCTGCAGGATCCTGAATCGGTTACATTGTTCGCGAGAAAACTCCGTTGCGTATGCCGTTATGAGTTTTATGGTATGACAGCAGCGGTCGCTGCAGTGGGACTGGAGTATCGACATGTTCACATTCGGTCAGAGACTGATGTCGCAATTAGCTGCTACAGCTTAAGTGCGCATAATGTATATTATGTTAAATTGCATCTGCATAAGGCACCTCCACAAACCGATAATCAACACGCTGGCAGCTCTGGCCTCCCTCTCGTTTCTGGAATTCACCCAACATAGGTTTTATCACCTGCGATGGTTCATAAGCTCAGTCATCGTAGTTCCCTCTGCCAGTGGCATTCCGCCTGGCGGCCTAACAGCGCCGCAGAATTAGCGGTTAAATAATCCAACCGAAATTCCGCCAGGCGACAACGGCAGCAAAATATGTTCTGCAACGAACCCGGCTCTCAAGAAGTTCGGTGATGAAGATTCTGGCGCAGTTAAAGCAAGGCGGCTATATACAGCTGGAGGATGGCGTGCTGACGTCGCTTAATCATCTGCCGGCAAAATATTAACCGGCAAATCCAGACAATGAAGAAACTACACATTACCTTATGATTTATAAAACTTTAATTTAAACTGCGCGCGCTACGTGAATTCTGCGAGTGTAGCAGGACGGTTATGCGTAAGAATTCACGCAGGCGCCCTGCTCTTATCGACTATTTTTTGCCTTCAGTTCTTCAAGTACCGGCTGATGGCCGTATCGGTTTTACCCCGATAGATTCAGAATCACAGTGCAACGAACCCACATAACCATTTTCAAACAGCATCCTTCCAGATAACAACGTTCCGCATGCTATTTCATACGTCTCCCTCAACATCCGGTGCAAACGGAATGGACGGTAAAACCGTGAGTCAGTGCCTGGAACACTGATTTATCTCCCCGAATTCTGTTATAAAACATTTAATATGATCAGTCTTTTCTTTCTCAGTTCCAGATACGTTCGTGCAATATTTTATCCACAAAAGCAACCTTTTCAGAATTTTACATTTTACCTTTTTCAACTATAATTATATCCCTAATGGGGTTTTCATCATGTTTTGTAATTGTTGTTTGGTTAATGCTCTAAAAGAGCATTTTTTGATTGTAAATCAACTCTTTTGTTAAATAAAATGAACTGGATTATTAACAATAGCATTGTGTTCAGACCAGGTAGTAAATGTTTAACCTCACTGAACGATCCTGATAAAAAAATAATACTGACCTCTCCTGCCAGTCACTGCCTCCTCATTTTGCTGGAAGCCGCTCCAAATATTGTTTCGCATCAAGAGCTTTTCAAAAAAGTGTGGGAAGACAATGGATTGATCGTTCCTGTAAATACCCTGTATCACAATATATCAACCATTAGACGTGGCCTGCGTGATGCCGGTATGCCTGACAATTTTATCATGACTGTCTCACGAAAAGGCTTTCAGATTGCCGAGAACGCGGATCTTCAACGCGTTGATGCATCTGAGTTGGCAGCCTTTGGTGCTCCGATAAAAACCCCTTCACCGCCCAGTTCTGAGGATGTCATTGATGACACGATTAACATACCTTCGGCTGAAGACGGTAGCCGCCATAACTCAGCCGGTTACCTGGTATGTATCATGGCGGCGATAGGCCTGGCTATTTTAGGATCTTACCTTCTCGCCAGCTTTATGAACAATGGCAAGGAAGAAAACTATTTTCGGAACTATCGATTCGTGGAACAGGTTCAAAACTGTCACTTCTTTGTGAAAGATGTCGGACATGAAAATTCGAATGGTTATGAAAATTACAAATCACTCATTTTAAACTCGTCCAATGATTGTAAGAAGTATCCATGGATATACTTCATGATTTCAAGCACTTCTCCGTCAAGTATAATTTTTGCGTGCAAAAAAAACTATCAACAAGCGACGCATCCTGACTGCATAACCTTCTCATTTCGTGAGACATCTGATGAATAAAAAATTAATGGTACTGTCGGTAGCTTGCTTTACTTTTATTGTCATTATTGCGTCTTTAACTTTATTCCTGAATAAAAGTAAAAAGAATGATGGGTGTTCCACGACTATCATTATTTATCAGGATAACTCTAGGTTTAATCTCAATTTGAACTTTATGTATAGTTTAAGCACTATGACCGGAGTGGTGGCTATCAGTGGCATTTATCTTGAAAATGATACCGTGAAAGGAAAAATAAGGCGCGATGTTATCTATAACATCAATGAAAACAAAGATACATACCGCTTTCATTCGGTCAAAATTCAGAAGTTTGACAACATCACGCCAGAACCGGTTACCGATGCTAAGTTAGCAAGCGCACTTCCTGATTTCTATGTTTATCCTGACAAGGATATCAGCTATACCATAACAAACCAGGGAGAGGATGGTTTTATGTTTGTGATTGGTAAAAGGCCGCTCTTCTTTTGTTCTCGATAAATGGGAGCCAGTCATTAACCAGACTCTCCTGCAGAATTCACCTTAACGTATGCCATGATTACTGAACCCTGCCCTCTGCAATTAACGATATTGTTCGTTCTCAACGGCGTCGCGTACTTTAATCAATGCTTTCTGCAAGTTCTCAATCGAGACGGATCCCAGCGCTATCCGAATGGCCTGGGGAATGGTCTGAGCGGTGCAGAAAGGTTCGGCTGTTGAAACCGAAATGTGACTGTCCATCAGAACTTTCACGACACGATCGGCCCGTGACTCTTCGGTCAGCGGCAGCCAGGCAAAATAAGAGCCCGGATGGGTAATACAAGGGATTTCGCCCAGGGTATTTCTGAGCACCGCCTGCCTTTGGCGCGCATCGCGTCGTTTGAGTTCTTCAAAGCGTGCAACAGTGCCATCCTGTATCCAGTTACACACCAGCGTTGTCATCACTGAAGGGGTATTCCATGTCGTTGCCCGGACGGCCCTTTCGATGGCGGAACGGTATGTCTCAGGGCACACAACGGCTCCTACCCGAAGACCGGTGGCGACATTCTTCGAATAGCCTGTGACGTAAACCGTACGCTCAGGCGCGTAAAACGCGATCGGCGGAGGGGGTCTGCGGATCAGGTAGGAATAAGCCGCATCTTCAATAATCAGTAAGTCATGTTCGCGGGCGATAGCCGCCAGCTCTTTTCTCTGCCGATGTGTCAGCACCCATCCAAGGGGATTTTGTAACGTCGGCATGGCATACACCGCCCTGACATGTCTTTTCTGACATAACTGCCTGAGTACGCTGAAATCCGGACCATCACTCAGTGACGGGATCGCGATGAGCTCAAGATGAAACAATTCGGCCAGTACTTTAAACCCCGGATAGGTCAGTGCATCCACGGCCACAACGTCTCCGGGCCTCAGCAGCCCCATGACTGTCACCGTCAGCCCATGCTGTGCGCCATTCACAATCACCACATTGTCCGCTGTCGGTTTAAATCCCCTTCCTGACAGGTGTTCTGCAACGATCTCTCTCTCCGTCTGTCTGCCCGCATGGGGCTGATAACGCAGGTGTGATTCGATATCCCCGGCGGTAGATATCTGCCGGAGTGCGTCACGCAGCAGCTCACCTTGCCCGGGCAGAGCGGGATAGTTGAAGTTCAGATCCAGCACGTCCGTTGCCACGGCATGCTGGTCAATACCATGACCATATGGCAACGAAATTTCCCGAACAAACGTCCCCCGACCGGTTTCTCCACTCACAAGACCCATCGCTTCCAGCTCGCTGTAAACCCGAGTCGCCGTAGCCAGCGAGATATGCTCCTGGGCAGAAAGATGACGATGAGTCGGCAAACGGCTGCCGGCCAGTATTTTCCCGCTGCGAATCATCTCCGCGAAATTATCCACGATGGCTTTGTAACGTGCTTTCATCAAATGTATCCATGACAATAATTTGATTGTATCAGGTTGATGACATTACCATCCGCCCAACAGATGCTCAATCCTGCAGGCAAAACGCCGATAGAGAGGAAAACGTGGTGAATTCAGTGGTACATAAAACAGATCCGAACGCCATTTCCGGCTGGATTAACGGTCTGTTGGGCGTGGTGATTTTTAGTGGCTCATTACCGGCTACCCGTGTCGCCGTACTGAGTATGGATCCGTTCTTCCTGACATTCCTCCGTGCGTCCATTGCCGGGATACTGGCTATCATGTTGATCTTCGGTTTTCGGGAAAAACGCCCGCATGCATCGCAGATCATCCCACTGATCGTCGTGTCACTAGGCGTGGTGATTGGCTTTCCGTTACTGACGGCGATGGCGTTGCAACATGTTACCTCTGCGCACTCGATCGTCTTTCTGGGGCTTCTGCCCCTGACAACCGCGATTTTCGGCGTCCTGCGGGGTGGTGAACGACCTAAACGGGCCTTCTGGATCTTCTCAGTCATCGGCAGCCTGCTGGTGATGGGCTTTGCTCTCTCGCAAGGTGCTTCCGTTTCTCTTACCGGTGATTTACTGATGCTGGCGGCGGTGATTGCCTGCGGCCTTGGTTATGCCGAGGGAGCCAAACTGACCCGTGTACTGGGCGGATGGCAGGTTATCAGCTGGGCGCTGATCCTCTCCCTGCCCTTCATGCTCATCGCTTCCTTGCTCACCATGCCAGCCACGTTTGCCGGCATAGGAGCGACTGCCTGGGTCGCGTTGGGGTACGTATCGCTCTTCAGCATGCTGATTGGTTTTATCTTCTGGTACAAAGGACTGGCGATCGGCGGCATTGCTGCGGTCGGCCAGCTGCAACTGCTTCAGCCTTTCTTAGGCCTGGGTCTTTCGGCCACGCTCCTGCATGAAACCGTCAGTCCCCTGATGGTGTTCGTCACACTTGGCGTCATTCTGTGCGTTATCGGCTCTCGTAAATTCGCCCGATAGGACACCCTCCTCGGAAACCATCCTGGACCGGGGAATGATTATGTCTTTAATAAGGAAGCAAACATGTTTACTGGTCTGAGTGTCTTTCCCCTCACGCCACTTGTGGGAGGCGAAATTCCGTAAAAAAAGATATACCCCAGCCTGCCCGACCGGGGTATCAGCGGAGGCTCTCTAAATATTCTTATCGAAGAAAACGTCTAACTTTTGTACTGCCTGGTCAACGTATTTAGGAACCCAGTACGTCTCAATATGGCTGGCACCATCGATCAGGAAGAGCTCTTTGTCTTTCGTACCTGTCGCTTTAGCGAACGCATCTTCGGTCATATATAGCGTGTCCGCTTTTGAACCGGCAATCATCAACAGTGGTTTATTGATGAGATTGATGTGATCGGTCACATCAAAGTTCATTAAATCCAACAAGCTGCTGGTAGTGTATTTGAACGTTGAATTTGGGTGCGCGTGAGTTTTCCAATAGTACTCATAGCCCTGTCGATATAAGGCAAAGGGTAATTTGGCGATCTGTTCATCTGTCAGATTTGCATCGCCGGAGTAACGCACTTCGCCTCCGGCAGCTTCCTGAGCGCGCGCATCAGAAGCCTGCTGCAGCCGCTGCTGGATAGTATCCAGCTGTGAATCCTGCATACCATTGCGGCGCACCAGGCCTGAATTAAACATGCTGATGGTTGCAATTGATTTGAATCGTTTATCCGTTTCGGCGGCCACAAGTGAATAGCCACCGCCTCCACAGATACCCAGAAGTCCGAGGCGGGAAGTATCAACACCCGGATACTGGCTGAGGTAATCAGCCATGCCGTGAACATCCTCAATACGGTTAGCCGGTTTATCCACACTGCGAGGTATTCCGCCGCTTGCCCCCTGATAAGCCGCGTCGGCGGTAATCGTGATGTATCCCTGCTCGGCGAGGCGCTGGGCATACAGCCCGGCGACCTGCTCTTTTACGCCGCCATTAGGATGAGCGACCACCACAGCAGGGTATTTTTTGGCAGGATCGTAGTTCGCTGGCGTATAGACATTCGCAGCAATCTGGATGCCGTGCAGATCGTATTTCACAGGATGGATATTGACCTTACCTTTAACGTTTTCCGTGATAGCACCGTCATAGGCAAGTGTGAATGGATTTTTTTTGTAATCAGCCGCATTGACTGAAGCCACTCCGGCCATTGCCGTGAGCAGTATTGCACTTAAAAGACTGAACTTCATTGTATCTCCCGTTAATTGTCAGCCTGGCCCTCATGCATGCCAGCAGAATTAAATTTGCAGCCTCAGGTTAGGGATATAGCGCTGTCAGCACCGTGACAGTGAAATAACATTTTTGTCAGGAAGCAGGCGGTGATTACTGGGTATTTATGACAATGCTGTCAGGTTGTCGTCAGTCTGATGTCAGGCTATCTGCGCCAGAATTACGGCTCAGACCAACCGCAGCTAATTGAAGGAATAAAAACAGTGAGAATACAAAAGGTATTTAGCGGGTTTCTGGTGATGATTGTCATCGGACTTTCAGGACAGCCTGCTGTTGCATCAGAGCATTCATCCGCACAGTCCCGCACGCTGATTATCTATTTTTCCCAACCCGAGGAAATGCAACCTGATGCCGTGGACGGTTTTTCCGGAGCCAGCGTATTACAAAAATACACCCCAGAGACCGGTAGCACGCAGTTTATTGCACAGTTGATTCAGAAGCAGACTCGCGGCGATCTGTTTCGCATTGAAACTACCACCGCCTACCCACGCCAGCATGATGCACTGTTACGCGTGGCTGAAAAGGAGCAGCAAACTAAAGCCAGGCCCTTGCTAAAAACGCCGCTCCCGGATCTCAGCAATTATGACACCCTTTACGTCGGCTATCCGATCTGGTGGTACACCATGCCAATGGTGATATATAGCCTCTTTGAGCAAAATGATTTTTCCGGCAAAACGGTTATTCCCTTTACCACCCATGGTGGCAGCCGTTTAGCCGATTCCCTGCGCGAAATTTCCCGCATGCAACCACAGGCCAAATTAGTCACTCGTGCGCTCTCAATCTCGCGCAACGATATATCGAATCCTGATGTCCCTGCGCAAGTAGAGCAATGGGTAAAACAAGTCCAGCCACAGCGTTAATCCATCGAGATGAAGAAAATTTATATTTTTCAGGTCATGCAGGATGCGCTGATGACGCTACTTCTGCTGGTGCTGATGGGGTTTCACCTTCAGGGTGAAATTGTCCATGAGTGGGCCGGGATTATTTTTACGCTGCTCATTATTTTGCACCTATACCTTAACCGGCATCGCCTGTGGTCACTGTCGCCGAGAATTCCGTTAACGATGCGGATAGTGAACAGAGTGATTAACGCAGTGACCTTTGTTGTCATCCTGACGGCCATTATCTCTGGCATGATGCTGTCGCGGCATATCCTCCTGGACCTGCCTTTCCACAACCCGGCGATTTGGGTCAGAAAAGTGCATATGACGTCGGTCCACTGGGGAATGCTGATCCTGGCCTGGCATATCGGGTTGCACTGGAAAATGTTGGCAACATTTTTCTGCCGGGTCCTCAATATCTCCGACAGCTCACGGTTGGCCAATGTGATTATGCCGGGATTTTTTTCGATAATGGCGCTCCAGGGGTTGTACTGGTTACTGCACCAGGACTATCTCGACTACTTGCTGATGAAGGTTGATTTCTCTTTTTTTGATTACGATGAATCCGCCCTGCTTTTTTATTTGCGCTACCTGGCGATTATCGTTTTATTTTCATTAATTACACGGTTGTTGCTTTGGTATTTTATTTTCAGAAAAAGCAAAGTGCTGTCACCGTAATAATCGTTAACTGACACAATTGTCAGGGTGGCGTCAGCCTGTCGACATGACACCCTTATTAGAATTATTACAGGTCATCCTCACCATCGTAGATAAGGACGCTTTTTCATGATCAGACATTTACGTTACCTCGGGCTGTTAGCCCCTCTCTTTGCATTTTCATCCTGGGCTGCAGAGCAACCATCCGCGGTCCATATCGCGCCTGCCGGAAGCCAGAACGCAGTGAATGGGCCAGCGGAAAACTTTACCGGTCGCGTTCGGGTGGATCCTCTGTTCAAACCGGATAACGATATCCAGGTTTCCGGCGCGTATGTCACCTTTGAACCTGGTGCCCGCTCCGCCTGGCATACACATCCGGCAGGTCAGCGACTGATTGTGACTTCCGGTATCGGGCTCACCCAGCAGGAAGGCCAGCCGGTACAGGTCATCCGGGCTGGTGACGTTGTCTCTTGCCCGGCCGGCGTCAAACACTGGCATGGCGCTGCACCGGGTAGTGCCATGACCCATCTGGCGATAACCGGGGTTGTAGAAGGCCAAAGCGTTAACTGGATGGAGAAAGTGACAGATGAACAATACCACGCCCATTAAGGCCTTAACGGCAGCGGTGCTGCTCACCTTTAGTGTTGCTCTCACGGTAAATGCTGCACCCGTTAATCAAGGAGCCGCAGAAATGAACCAGGCACAAACGATTACAGATACGCTGTCCGCTCGTCAGCAGGCTATCCCTTTGATAGCGGCATCAATGGCCAGTAGTCAGATGGATAAGCTGAATGCTGCTTTGAATCAGGGGCTTGATGCCGGTCTCACCATCAACGAAAGCAAAGAAATTCTGGTCCAGCTCTACGCTTATACGGGCTTCCCCCGTAGCCTGAATGCCCTTAACGAACTGATGAGGGTCGTCGATGCACGTAAACAACGTGGCACCGAAGACGTCGTGGGTAAAGAGCCGGTCGCCCCCGTCCCCGTCGGAGATGAGCTGCGTCGTGTCGGTACCGCAAACCAGACCACCATCTCAGGCGCTCCCGTCCGCGGCCCTGTGTTTGATTTTGCGCCGGTCATTAATCAATTTCTGCAAACGCATCTGTTCGGCGACATTTTTGCCCGCGATAACCTTGACTGGCAAAGCCGCGAGCTGGCAACGGTTGGCGCATTAGCGGCCACACCAGGCGTTGAGGCACAGCTGCTATCGCATACGCGAGCAAGCATGCGGGTCGGTCTGACGGCAGCCCAGCTGCGCCAGCTGGCGCGGGTATTGCGTGAACATGGCGAAGCGGATGCGGCGACACGGGCTGAAAAAGCGCTGCAGCAAGCGCTTGCGAGCAAATAGAGGGATTGGTTATGGAACATGATCCCACCCGCAGAATGCTGATTACCGCACTTGCCGGGCTGACGCTGGCAAACGTCTCCCTGGCACCTGCTGCTACGGGGAACGCAAGCCTGCTCGGCACAAGCCGCATTCTGGTGGCGTACTTCTCTCGCAGCGGCAACACTCGGGTGATTGCGGGCGTCATTCACCGCAGCCTGAATACCGACCTGTTTGAAATCGAACCGGCCACGCCTTATCCGGAAGACTATTTTCAGACCGTTGAACAGGCAAAAAATGAGCGCCAACGGGGCGTAAAACCGAAATTAAAAAATAGCGTCGCCGACATTTCGCGTTATGAGACCGTGTATCTGGGCTTTCCCATCTGGGGGACCAGCGTGCCTCCCGTCGTGCAATCGTTTCTGAGCAGCCATCACCTTGCGGGCAAATTACTCATCCCGTTTATTACTCATGGTGGTTACGGAAAAGGAGACAGCGACGATATCCTGGCAGGACTGGCCCCCACTGCCCGCCGCGAAAAACCGCTGGTCATTGAATGCGATCAGGAGCGAAGAACCACAGAAACCGTCGCCAGTTGGTTAGAGGCAATTCGCGGCTAATCGTTCGTATTCATGAGCCTGACAAATAAGGGCAATCAAGGGTACTAACGAATTAACGCCGGCAACTCAGATATGATTTATCGGCAAACATAACAGAGGATGTCATCTTGAAGACAATAGTAAAAACGCTGGCTATCTGCGTGATGGTAAGTGGCCTGATGGCGCAGTCGGTGTATGCCGAGCCATTGGTCATTCAGGAACAAGGGAGCTTTTCTGCAGGCGGTACCATCATCACGGCACCGGGAACATTTGATGCGAAAAAGCCGTTGGATTCTGCCGGTCAAACTTATCATGGCGATCATGCTTCGGTGTTCTACCAAATTCCGGAACATCCGCATAAATACCCTATCGTCATGCTGCACGGCGCCGGTCAGTTCTCCCGTACCTGGGAAAGTACCCCGGATGGCCGTGAAGGGTTCCAGAACATATTCCTGCGTCGCGGATTCTCAACCTATCTTGTCGATCAACCCCGTCGGGGCAGCGCCGGGCGCACGACCGTAGAAGGTACTGTGACGCCAAAACCGGATGAGCAGCTGTGGTTTAATCAGTTCCGTGTTGGCGTGTGGCCAGAGTATTTTAAAGGCGTCCAGTTCTCTCACGACAAAGAAGCGCTGAATCAGTATTTCCGTCAGATGACCCCGAATACCGGGCCGTTTGATATCAACGTTATCTCTGATGCGATGTCCGCTGTCGTGGATAAATCCGGCCCGGCGATCCTCTTCACCCACTCACAAGGCGGCGGACCGGGCTGGTATACAGCGATGAAAAACGACAAGGTCAAAGCCATTGTTGCCTTTGAGCCCGGCAGCAGCTTTGTCTTCCCGGAAAATGAGCTCCCTGCCCCGATGCCCAGCGCATTCGACACGCTGAAGGGTGAGCCCGTGCCGATGGAACAGTTTATGGCGCTGACTAAAATCCCGATTCTGATTATTTACGGCGATAACATACCGGATAAGCCTGTTGCCATGCCCGCGCAGGACAGCTGGCGCGTACGTCTGGCAATGGCTCGCGAGTGGCGTGACGTGGTGAACAAGCACGGTGGGGATGTAACGGTGACGCATCTACCTGAGGTCGGCATCAAAGGAAATACCCATTTCCCGTTCTCTGACCTTAATAATGTGCAGATTGCTGATGTAGTTAGCCGATTTATTAATGATAAAAAACTCGATTAACTAGCTGAATAAAGGGAGCAACAACTGCTGCTCCCTCGGGCCTCGCTGACACGTTATCGGTTAGTCCGGATTTCTGCTGGCGAACACCTCTTTAAAGACCGGTAATGCCGAGAAGATAGTTGGCCAACCTGACACAAAGGCTAACTGAGTCAATATCTCTGAGGCCTGAGTCTGGGTCAGGCCATTATCCATGGCCCGGTTCAGATGATAAGGCACCTGGGCTACCTGGCCGGCCGTCACCAGTGCGCTTACCGTTACCAGACTTCTGTCGCGTGGCGCCAGGCCAGGCCGCAACCACAGGTCGAGGAATAGCGCCTCAGTCGTGTACTTCACCACGCCCGGTGACACCTTGCCAAAATTTGACCCGACCAGTGTGGCTCGTTTGTTTTCCGTCTCTTCATCCAGAGGGAGAAATTCCACTTTCTCACCCGGCAATGACGTCATATCAACATGACGATGCACAAAAACGTTATGTACAACCAGCGCCGCAGCGGTAGCATTTGGCCAGCCGGCGTAAAATGCCAGGTGGGTAATCGTCTCCGCTATTTCCGCGGGCTTCACGCCACTATCCAACGCGACGTTAAGATAATGGGGAAGTTCTGCCCTGTCGTTACGGCTGATTAGCGCCGCAACCGTCACTAAACTGCGGTCACGACGGGATAATTCCGTGCGATTCCAGAGATCATTTTCAATAAATCGCTCAGCATACGCAGCCATCGCGGGCGCGACCTGGGCTACAACGCTATTCGTATTATCTTCGGGTTTCATTTTGAACTCCTGTTTGGCGTGGTCTAATTTAAATCAATCGTGAATTTTTACGCCAAGGCAACCACGCACAAACTCAGGGTTAAAGTGTTTTACCGATTCACCAACATAACCTAAATCAAGAGCGCTAATTTGTGCCATTTCACCGTCGGTCAATGAAAAATCCCAGATGGCGATATTTTCTGTAATACGGTGCTGATGAGTGGATTTTGGGATAACCGTAACGCCGCGTTGAATATTCCAGCGCAATATAACCTGAGAAATTGATTTTTGATGCGCGTCAGCAATATGCTGGAGCACTTTATTCTCAAACGGATTATGTCTTCCTCCGCCTAATGGTGCCCAGGCCTCTGGCTGAACCCCATAGTATTTCATTGTTTCCAGCGCCTCGGGTTGTGCAAAGTAAGGATGCAGTTCAACCTGATTGACCATGGGTTTGATTCTGACGGTTTCACAGAAATTTGTTAACACGTGAGCATAAAAATTGGAAACACCAATGGCCTTAAGCTTACCTTCGTCGTAAGCATCTTCTAATGCCCGCCACGCGCTAAAATAGTCACGCATCGCCTGGTGCAATAAGTAGAGGTCAAAGTATTCAAGTCCCGACTTTGCTAACGACGCCGCGATGCCTTTTCTTGCCGTATCGTAGTTAGCCATGTCCTGAACCCATAGCTTTGAGGTAATAAATAACTCTTCACGTGTACATAAGCCTTCAGCGATCGCCTCACGAACTGCGTCGCCTACCGCATCTTCGTTGCCATATACTGCGGCAGTATCAATAAGGCGATAACCGGCGCGGATGGCCGTTAACACTGACTGTTTGCACTCGTCTTTGTTGGTGACCTGAAAAACACCAAAACCCGCCATCGGCATTTTAATGTTATTGCTTAATACTGAAAATTCCACTGTGAGTACCTCCACCCTGTAAGAGCCTTCATTTTAAGATAAAAAGCTCACCTCGATTAGTAGGCCAATTGCGAATGCATTTGTGCAAAAAATTCATTAATGAACAGACCCATTATTCTGGATGTGAACATTTTTAGCGGACGTTCTACAAAACCTGGTTACGGGTAGCGTGTTTGAGCAGGCGCATACTCCCGATGTACATCCAGAGCAGAACCAGCAGCATTGCTGCCCCGGCCACCACTTTCAAACCGCTGATAAGTTCTCCGGTCCCGATGGTATTGATCACCAAACCAAACAGTGCCACTCCGGTAACGCCTCCGACCTGCCGGGCGCATGCAAAAAGCGCGGAGGCAGACCCAGCATCAGCATCTCTGGCCTCAGACAAAATGAGCGTTGCCATGACGGGCGTACCCAGACAGGTGCCCCCACCCAATAACATGGTGGGAATGAAAATCTGCCACAGAGTCCAGTTATCATTGAGCAATAATAAGAGGCTGAACCCGACGAAACTCATTACTGCACCAGTGACAACCAGCGTTTTGATGTTGAAAAAACGCGATAACCAACCACAGCTAAAGTTGACCAATGCCGTAAACAGCATCATTGGCAGGAAAGCGAAGCCAGTCTGAAAAGCATCCAGTTTCATTTCACTTTGAAAGAAAATGCTCAAAATGAAAACAGAACCATAAAACACTAAA
Organism: Klebsiella sp. R390; assembly: GCF_051131745.1. NCBI lineage: Bacteria > Pseudomonadati > Pseudomonadota > Gammaproteobacteria > Enterobacterales > Enterobacteriaceae > Klebsiella > Klebsiella sp. R390. Next base: position 5,309,866 of record NZ_CP180445.1, read on the forward strand.
TTACAGATAAAACCGATTAATAACGCATTGATGATCATCGGGTTTTTAAGCACTGAAGGTGCCAGTACCGGTATTACTGCTCTTCTTTCGGACGAAACGAATAGCCAGAGAGCGATCAAACCTGCCGCTAATGGTAAAAGAGTCACGGTACTCATCAACCCGTATCGCCCGGCCTCTGTAAGGGCAAACGTCATTAGGCCCAGCGTCAACGCCACCAGCAATTGACCGCCAAAATTAAATTTTTGCTTCGAAGATGTACTTTCTGGGGCAAATTTTAGGGTGATAATTATGCAGAGAATCCCTACCGGCACATTTATAAGAAAAATACTTTTCCAACCCATTAGCTTTATCAGCGTGCCTCCGAGTATCGGCCCGGCTGCCAGAGAAAAACCTCCTGAAGCGGCCCACATCCCTACGGCGTAGGTACGGGTGGCGGGATCCGAAAAATAGAGTTTTATCAATGTCAGAGAGCACGGAACCAGCAGTGCTGCACCAATGCCTTGTATTCCCCGAAAAAGATTGAGCGTCAGCAGACTGGGCGCGATTGCGCAGCCAACAGAGGCGCTAATAAAAATCGCTACCCCCGTTATGAATATTTTTCTGACACCATAACGTTCGCCCAGGCGGCCTGAACTCAATAAAAGAGCGGCAAACAAGAGAGAATAGGTATTAATGATCCACTCGAGATCTGCAATATTGGCATGATAGGCCTGGCGAAGTGCTTCCAGGCCGACGTTGACGATGCTCACATCCAACTGAACAATAATAAAACCCAGGCAGACTGCCGTGGTGAACAGCCGGCTCTGAACACTCATATCAGTGCGCATTATATTTCCTGTATGTAAGGAGTGAAATTGACGATTCAGACAGAAACACGCTTTACGCTGTTTCAATGATTGTCATACTACGGCATTGCTGGTAGCTTTTTAATAATCAATAGTCGCACTGTTTTTATCGAGAGTCTCATGGATCCGTTATCAGATGTCCTTCACCTGCTTTCAGCTAAGAGCTACATTACCTCCGGATTGACCGCGACAGATACCTGGGGCCTGCATTTTCCGGGCTTTGATGGACTTAAATTCTTTGCTGTGCAAAAAGGAAAAGCCCGTTTCCGGACTGATGAACAAACTGAGTGGCATACGTTGCAACAAGGCGATGGCATTATCCTCACCCGACTGCAGGGCTTTGATCTGACGACCCTGGGAAGTGAAGTGACAGGTGAATCTGAAGACACGCCATATATTCTGTGCGATGGCATCGCCAATTACGGCGGGGAAGCATTGATGATGATTGAAGGGATCCGAAGTTGGTTAAGCAGAAGTGATTCCAGCCATCAGGGCTGGAGCAGCGCGCTTCGCGATCATCGGATCATGAAGGTATTAAGCGCAATACATCATGAGCCTTCACGCAGCTGGCGGTTACCTGAGTTCGCCGAAATGGCTGGTATGTCACGCGCGGGGTTCGTCCGCCGTTTCTGCCAGCTCACAGGCAGTACCCCTCTCAATTACCTTACCGACTGGCGAATGCGCCTTGCCAGCAAAGCGCTCAGGTCCTCTCAGACACCGGTCGGTCAGATTGGTTTTTCTTTGGGTTATGGTTCAGAGAGTGCTTTCAGCACGGCATTCAAAAGAGTTTACGGCTGTTCGCCGCTGGAACATCGGCGGGAGGCTTAAAATGGGCCATCCCCCGCTGCGGGTCAGCAATCCGCACAAAAGAGCACAAAAGAGAGGATCACGGCCGTTTAAAGTTTTTCGGTAAGCTCGTGCTTGTAATCATTTAACACAGACAGTATTTCATGCAAATAAGCGTCTTCATTGCCTTTCTGCCAGGCAATGCTGAGTGGTAAGCCTTTGATTGTTTCTGGAAGCGCTAACGGTATGTATTTAATATTTTCTCTGTTCATTGTGTTGTAGGATGAAGGCACCACCGCCAGACCTAAACCTGCAGCAACCAGGCTCAATATAGTCTGTTTCTCTTCAGCAAACTGAGCGATATGCGGTGTCAGGCCCGCATGTTTATACAAACTCATGGTCAGATCATGGCTATGCGGCCGGGTCCGACGATCGGGAATAATGATCGGTTCATGTTTAAAGTCTTCGATTGTGACTGCTGATCTATCGACTAATGAATGATTCAGCGGCACTGCCAGAACACAGCTTTCCTGAGTAATAAACTTGATATCAATCGACGCATCTATAATTTGCGGTGCACGAATTAAAATGATATCCAGCCAGCCTGATTTTAATTTCGGCAACAGGTTGATGGTCTTATCTTCGATGATATGAATGTCGCTGGTTGGGTGTTTGGACAAAAAACGATTGAGTAACGCCGGAACTAATCCGTGCGCTGCGCTATCAATCGCACCAATACGAAATGTTCGTCGCTCGTCTTTCGCTCTTTTTTTAAAACTCATCGCCAACGCATCAAACTGGTCGATAACTTTACAGGCCTCATCGATAAATAAAGCCCCTTCTGAGGTTAACGAAACGTTACGTGTTGAGCGATTTAACAACCGTACGCCGAGGTCTTCTTCGAGCAGGCGAATGAAGCGAGAAAGTGACGCAGGCATCATTTCCATTCTTTGGGCTGCCCGACCAAAATGGAGTTCTTTACCCACAATCACAAAGCAACGTAGTTGATTTATATCCATTTTTATCTCGGAAAAGCATTATTCATATAGTTTATATAATCTACTTCGGCTGATCTGACAAGCTAAAACTGCATACTGGAGTTGATAACAAAAAACCAACACAACCCTACACAATCTGGAGCAGGTTAATATGAACTCTCAACTCGAAAAAAGGGTAATGCGTAAAATAACGCTGCGCATTATTCCCTTTATCATGCTGCTGTACTTCATCGCATTTCTCGACAGAGTCAATATTGGTTTTGCCGCACTAACGATGAATCAGGATTTGGGATTCTCGCCGACAATATTTGGTTTTGGGGCAGGTATCTTCTTTCTTGGTTATTTTCTCTTCGAAGTACCATCGAATTTAATATTGCATAAAGTCGGTGCTCGTATCTGGATTGCCCGAGTAATGATCACCTGGGGATTAGTCTCTGGTTGTATGGCATTCGTGCAAGGCACAACCAGCTTCTACACGCTGCGTTTCCTGCTCGGCGTGGCTGAAGCTGGTTTCTTCCCTGGCATCATCCTTTATCTCAGCTATTGGTTCCCTGCTGCAAAACGCGCTCAAGTGACCGCGATATTTATGGCCGCCGCGCCACTGTCTACTGCATTAGGGTCCCCTATTTCTGCTGCCTTACTGGAGATGCATGGCCTGCTCGGTTACGCGGGCTGGCAATGGATGTTTATTCTTGAAGCGATTCCAGCTGTCGTGCTCGGTGTCGTCGTACTTTTCTTCCTGACTGACCGTCCGGCTAAAGCCAAATGGCTGACGGATGAAGAGCGCGAGTGGTTAGAAAACACCATGCAGGCGGAACAGATGGCTACGGCGGCAAAACAAAGCCATACCAGTGCATGGCGTGGTCTGGCCGATATACGAGTACTGGCGTTGGCGCTGGTCTATTTTGGCACCTCTGCAGGGTTATACACGCTGGGGATCTGGTCACCTCAGATCATTAAAAGCTTCGGTGCGTCGTCATTGGAGATCGGCTTCCTCAACGCTTTCCCGGCAATATTCGGCGTCATTGGCATGATTCTGTGGGCTCGCCACTCAGATCGCACGAAAGAACGCAGTTGGCATGTGATTGGTGCCTGCTTACTGGCGGCAGCAGGACTAATTTACGCTGGCAGCGCGGGCTCCCTGTTCACCGTGATCGTCGCACTAACGCTCGTCACCGTTGGGATTAGCGCATCCAAACCACCGTTATGGAGCATGCCAACGGTATTCCTTAGCGGTCCTGCGGCGGCTGCAGGGATAGCAACCATTAACTCCATCGGTAATCTCGGCGGGTTCGTTGGCCCAATGATGATTGGTGTCATTCGCCAGCAAACCGACAGCTATACCTGGGGACTCTACTTTGTTGCCGGGCTGCTGACGCTCTCAGCCATGATTGTTCTGATTCTTTCTATTAAGGGGAATAAACCGAAAATGGTAGATATTCCCCATCCTCATACCCATAGCCATTGATCGGAGAAATACCTATGCGTAACTACAAAATTGCAGCCATTCCTGCTGATGGTATCGGCCCGGAAGTCATCTCAGCCGGAGTTGAAGTATTGCATGCGCTTACCCGGCACGATCCGCAGTTGAAGTTTGATATCCAGACCTTTGACTGGGGCTCTGACTATTACAAAAAACATGGCGTGATGATGCCGGAAGATGGATTAAGTACGCTGAAAAAATTCGATGCGATTTACTTCGGTGCGGTGGGTGCACCAGATGTGCCTGACCACATCACGCTGTGGGGGCTGCGACTCCCTATTTGTCAGGGTTTTGATCAGTACGCCAACGTACGCCCGACTAAAATTTTGCCGGGCGTTACTTCGCCCCTGCGCAACCGCGGCCCTGGCGATCTTGATTGGGTTATCGTGCGTGAAAACTCTGAAGGCGAATATTCCGGTAATGGCGGCCGGGCACACCGTGGTTTACCGGAAGAAGTCGGTACCGAGGTGGCGATTTTCACACGTGTCGGCGTCACGCGAATTATGCGCTATGCATTCAAATTGGCGCAGTCTCGTCCGCGTAAACTCCTTACCGTAGTGACGAAATCTAATGCCCAGCGTCACGGTATGGTGATGTGGGATGAGATCGCAGCTGAAGTGGCTCAGGAGTTCCCGGATGTACAGTGGGATAAAATGCTGGTTGATGCCATGACGCACCGCATGACTTTGCATCCCAGCACGCTGGATACCATCGTCGCAACCAACTTACATGCCGATATCCTGTCTGACCTTGCCGGCGCGCTGGCGGGCAGTTTAGGTGTCGCACCGACCGCCAATATCGATCCAGAGCGCCGTTTCCCATCGATGTTCGAACCGATACATGGTTCAGCATTTGATATCACAGGAAAAGGTATTGCGAATCCGATAGCGACGTTCTGGACAGCAGTGCAGATGCTTGAGCACCTGGGCGAACGTGATGCAGCAGCGCTTATCATGGAAGGTATCGAGTACGTATGCGAGAACGGAATTCTGACGCCCGATGTCGGTGGAACTGCCAATACCGCTGATGTTACACACGCTTTGGTGCATTTTATCGAAGCTAAAGTACACCTATCTGAGACCGCGTAATCATGAGAAATGAACAGGCTGCAGAGATCCTGCGGGATATTTTTCAACAGGCCATTGATAGTGCCCGTCCAGGGCCAGTCATTCCGCCCTCTCTGCCAGAAAAACCCAAAGGTCGATGTGTGGTCATCGGTGCAGGTAAAGCATCTGCTGCCATGGCCGCGGCAGTGGATGCAGCCTGGCCGGATGTGGAGGTTAGCGGCGTAGTCGTAACGCGTTACGGCCATGCCGTACCCGCCGGTAGGATCCGCATTCTGGAAGCGGCGCACCCGGTATCGGATTCGATGAGCCAAACGGCGGCCATGCTGATAGTCCAGGCTATTTCAGATTTGTCCGCCGACGATCTGGTTATCGCTCTGATTTCAGGGGGCGGCTCAGCGCTGATGGCTTTGCCTGTGCCGGGTCTTACCCTTGCTGACAAGCAGGAAATTACCCGTGCTTTGTTGCATAGCGGCGCCAATATCAAAGAGATGAATTTAGTCAGGCGTCATCTTTCTGCGGTCAAAGGCGGTAAGCTCGCATTACTTGCCCAACCTGCACGCCTGGTGTCATTGATCATCAGTGATGTCCCCGGCGATAACCCCACAGATGTGGCTTCCGGGCCGACGATTGCGGATAACAGTACTCCCGCCGATGCTCTCAACGTGCTCGAACGGTATCGTATCTCTGTTAGCGAGACGGTGCGGAAGGTTCTGTTGTGCTCTTGCGATCAACCTTCCTTTCCTCGTAGTCAGGTGAAAATGATTGCCACTCCTTCAATGGCGTTGCAGGCTGCGGCGGAGTCAGCCCGACAGCATGGTATTACGCCACTGATATTAGGAGATGCTATTGAAGGTGAAAGCCGTGAGGTCGCTATCGTGATGGCGGGAATTGCGCAGTCAGTGAAGGCCTATGGTCATCCCGTTAAAAGGCCTGCCATTTTGCTTTCAGGGGGTGAGACGACCGTTACTGTAGGCGCGGGCAAAGGCGGAAAAGGCGGGCGTAATACCGAATTTCTGCTTAGCCTCGCCTGTTCCTTACAGGGTGAACCCGACATCTGGGCTGTGGCTGGTGACAGTGACGGTATTGATGGTACGGAAGACGCGGCCGGAGCATTGATTTATCCCGATACACTGTCACGAGGAAACCATCATGGCCTCAATGCCAGGGAATATCTGGATGCACACGATAGCTATAGCTACTTTCACTCAACGAATGACCTGATTATCACAGGACCAACGTTAACCAACGTCAACGATATTAGAGGGATATTAATCGTCTGAATACTCTGCTCTCTCTTTGGGAGAGCAGAACTGTTAGTTTTTAAATCTAGTAAGGAGCGCCTCGGATCCTGACGTCAGAAATTCGCCTCAATGGTCTCATTCAATATTTAAAGCTCGGGATCGTCATTTCGTGACGTACCTGAAACTAAACGCCACGTTCGTTAATCCTCCAGCCATCACCTGAGCCGGGAGTGCCAAATGGAACTCTTATTTCCTTGAGCCGCCAGCGTCGATCGGTTTCCATAACATCTTCCAAACACGTCTTCTTACAGGTGATTATGGTGAAAAACCGTTATGCGTTATGCGGCGTACTGGCGCTATTCTTGCCGCTGGCGGGATGCGACCAGAAGGCCGTCGATACCCCGCCGCCGGCACCGTATGCTACATCGTCGGTGGTGCAACATCCGGTGATCGGTGCCGATGAGCTTTACTCGCTGGTATCACCGATTGCCCTTTTCCCCGATAGCCTGCTGGCGCAGGTGCTGGCCGCCAGCACCGTGCCCGATGCGGTCACGATAGCTTATCAATGGCAGCGCGAGCACAGCACGCTGAAAGGCGAGACGTTGACTTTACAACTGAAGATGCAAGACTGGCCCGCCGCGGTGAAATCGCTGATGACTTTCCCGGATGTGCTGGCGCAGTTGGCGCTGAATATCCAGTGGACTCGCCAGCTTGGCGATGCCTATACCCGCCAGCCCGCGGATGTGATGAACGCCGTGCAGGTACTGCGTGAGCGAGCGCAGCAAAGTGGCGCCCTGAAATCTACGCCACAGCTGCAGGTCCACAGCGCACCTTCAATCGCGCAGGCCAGCGCCGCCAAATCAGTGCCCGCAACCCCAAGGACCATTACGATCGCACCGACCCATCCCGGAGTGGTGTATGTGCCAGTGTATCCGCCGACCGTGTATGGCAATCCACCCGTTATCTACTATCCGGGCTACGTTCCACCGCCGTCATACAGCAGTGCGGACATGGTTGCCACAGGCCTCATCAGTTTTACCGCCGGGGTGATGGTTGGCGCGGCCATGGATAACAACTGGGGCTGGAACAGTTGGCATATGCGCTGGGGCGCTAGCCCGACGGTTATCTATAACAACCGGACCTTTGTAAACCGTACCGTGGTGAATGCGCACCCGGCATTCCATCAGCCGGTGTTTGCACCTGGCCCGGTGCGCGTCCCGCATTTTTCTCCGGTGCATAATACTTTTTCACCAGCGCATATTGCCTCGTTTAACGGTACGCGGGTTAACACGCCACCGCGTTACCATCAGCAACCCCATGTCAAACACCTGCCAATGGCGCCCGGTCCGGTAAAGCTGTCACCGAAGCAGCAGCACGGTCTGGATCGACAGACCGCCAGGATGCCACCGCGCGTGACCCTGCCTAATCGTTTTAACCCGCGCCAGGGGCTGATGGCCTCCATTAAAAGTGACGATCGCTTTGGCGGACGCATGGTAGCTCGCCGTTGGTAACCCCCCTCTGATGTCCCCTAAAAGCAGTGGCCCGCGGTCGCTGTTTTTTTGTTTCTGCCTCTGAGAGAGGCTTACAGAAACCCGTTTGAAGCACTACGGTTATTACTCTATGGTGTAGGTATCTTTTTAAAAACAATGACACCTGCTGCACGTCTACTCGTATGGCTTCTGAATGACAACAACGCCAAAGCTCCATCCTGACGACCCCTTCCAGCTAACGCTGGATAAAATCATGGACCTAAAGCCGCTGGAAAGTATCGAGCGGCTGATGGCTGTCCTGCTGCCGCAGGCCGATGAAATCGTCACGCGCCGCCCGCGCAGTTTTCACAAAAATGGTCCGGAAATTTACCTGCTGAAGAACGGGAATTTCTGGCTACATCGCCGTGTGGACGATTTGCAAATGAGCATGGCGAAGGCCCCGCATATTTTTGGCCTGGCTGAACTGGTTATTCCGGTGGGCGACACTACCTACGTCAAATTTGCTGCCGATAGCGAGGTTTATGCGCTTTCCGGAGCAAAAGCGCAGGCGTTGTTGAATCAACAACCTGCTCTATGGCAGGACGTTTCCCGAGTGCTCGCCTTTCACCTGCATTTCTCTACCTGGCGTGACCTGCACCTGTTGAATGACAATGCCTACGACACTATTCGCGGCAAGCTGCTGGAACTGGAAAAACACGATGAAACGCTGCGGAAATCGACCACAATCCTCAATTACATTCTCGGCACGACCAAGCTGTCGCGCAGTACGATCCTGCGGGTGATGAAAAATCTAACGGAGGGTGGATATCTGGAAGCGCAACGGGGGAAACTGATCCGCATCGTTCACCTGCCGCTGCGCTATTAGACCTTATTTTTTGCGGTTAACGCAGCGCATCACCACGACATAGAATACCGGGACAAAGAAGATGGCGAGCAGCGTAGCGCTGATCATCCCGCCCATCACCCCGGTACCGACGGCGTTCTGTGCCCCGCTGCCTGCACCATTGCTTATCACCAGCGGCAGTACGCCAAGGATGAACGCCAGCGACGTCATCAGGATCGGACGCAGGCGCATGCGTACCGCCTCAAGGGTTGCCGCAATCAGATCCTTACCCTCTTTCTCTATCCGTTCTTTGGCGAACTCAACGATCAATATCGCATTCTTCGCCGACAGGCCGATGGTGGTGAGCAACCCAACCTGAAAATAGACGTCGTTGTTCAACCCGCGCAACATCGCGCCCATCAGGGCGCCAATCACCCCGAGGGGTACCACCAGGATCACAGCCAACGGTACCGACCAGCTCTCATACAATGCCGCGAGGCACAGGAACACCACCACCAGCGAAATGGCGTACAACGCCGGTGCCTGGCTGCCCGAAAGCTGCTGCTGATATGACATGCCGGTCCACTGATAGCCAAACCCCTGCGGCAGCTTAGCGGCCAGTTTGGCCATCAGCATCATCGCCTGGCCGGAGCTGCGCCCTGGGGCCGGTTCGCCGAGGATCTCCATCGACGGTTGACCGTTGTAACGCTCCAGACGCGGTGAGCCGTATTGCCACTTCGCCGTAGCGAATGCCGAAAATGGCACCATCTGGTCGTGTTTACCTTTGACGTACCAGCTATTGATATCATCAGGCAGCATACGGTATGGCTCATCGGCCTGAACGTAGACTTTTTTAACCCGCCCGCGGTCAAGGAAATCATTGACGTAAGTTCCACCAAGCGCCGTGGATATCGTTTGGTTTATCGCATCGTTGCTGACGCCCAGCGCTTCGGCTTTCTCCTGATCGATTTCCAGCTTCATTTGCGGTGCATCTTCCAGGCCGTTAGGACGAATTTTAGTCACCACGTTCGGGTATTTATGCGCCATAAACAGCAGCTGATTACGCGCTTTGGTTAGCGCCGCATGCCCCTGATTGGCTTTATCGATAAGTTCGAAGTCAAAGCCTGTCGCGGTACCCAGATCGGTAATAGCCGGCAGGTTAAAGGCGAACGCCACGCCATCTTTGATCTGCTGATGAAACGCGATATTGGCGCGGTGAATAATCGCTTCCACATGGTTTGCCGTGCCGCGGCGCTGGCTCCAGTCTTTCAGGCTAACGAACGCCAGGCCGTTATTCTGCCCGTTACCGTTGAAGCCAAAGCCCGCGACGGTAAATACCGAATTAACGTTTTTCGCTTCTTTATGCAGGTAATACTGCGTCACTTTATCCAGGCTTGCCTGGGTGCGTGCCTGAGTGGCCCCGGACGGCAGCTGCACCATATTCATAAATACGCCCTGATCCTCGTCCGGCAGGAACGAGGTTGGTAGCAGGATAAACATCGCTGCCATACCCAGCACAATCAATACATACAGTGCCATCATGCGGCCCGTTTTGTGAATAATACGCCTGACGCTGCCTTCGTAGTGATTGGTGCTGGTGGTGAACACCCGATTAAACCAGGCGAAAAATCCTTTTTGTGGCGCATGGTTCCCCGGTTTAAGGATCGTGGCACACAGCGCGGGCGTGAGGATCATCGCGGTCAGCACCGACAGCACCATGGCCGAGACGATGGTCACCGAGAACTGGCGATAGATAGCCCCGGTAGAGCCCCCGAAGAACGCCATCGGGATAAACACCGCCGACAGCACCATGGTGATACCTACCAGCGCCCCCTGGATCTGCGACATCGATTTGCGCGTCGCCTCTTTCGGCGAGAGCCCCTCCTCCATCATCACGCGTTCGACGTTTTCGACCACCACGATGGCGTCATCCACCAGCAGGCCTATCGCCAGCACCATGCCGAACATCGTCAGGGTATTTATCGAGAAGCCAAACAGCGCCAGCACCGCAAAGGTCCCCAGCAGCACCACCGGAACCGCAATGGTCGGGATCAGCGTGGCCCGCAGATTCTGCATAAACAGATACATCACAAGGAACACCAGGACGATCGCTTCCAGCAGCGTGGTCACCACATCGTGAATGGAGATTTTGACAAACGGCGTGGTGTCATACGGATAGACCACCTGCATGCCCTGCGGGAAGAACGGTTTCAGGTTGTCGATGACCTCTTTCACCGCTTTAGCGGTATCCAGTGCGTTCGCCCCGGTAGCAAGCTTGATACCCAGCCCGGCGGCTGGTCGGCCGTTGTATTCGGCGCTGGAACTGTAGTTCTCACTGCCTAGCTCAATACGCGCCACGTCACGCAGCCGCACCTGCGAGCCGTCTTCGTTCACCCGTAGAATGATGTCACCAAACTGCTGTGGCGTGCTAAGACGCGTCTGGGCGATGATCGACGCATTCATACGTTGCATCTGCGGCGCCGGCAGCGCGCCGAGCTGGCCGCCGGCAATCTGGTTGTTTTGCGACTTGATGGCCCGCACCACGTCTTCTGTGGTGAGCTGATAGTTGTTGAGCTTGTTAGGATCCAACCACACGCGCATCGCATACTGCGCGCCGAACAGCTGCACCTGGCCGACCCCCTGGGTCCGACCGATCGGATCCTGCACCGTCGACGCCACGTAATCGGCCAGATCCGCCTGGGTCAGCGAGCTGCCCTTCGCGCCCGTAAAACCCACCACCATCAGGAAGCTGCTGCTGGCCTTCTGCACGTTGATACCCATGCTCTGTACCGACTGCGGCAACAACGGCATCGCCAGCTGCAGTTTGTTCTGCACCTGCACCTGGGCAATATCCGGATCGGTTCCGTTGGCAAAAGTCAGGGTGATGGTGGCATTGCCCATCGCATCACTGTTGGAAGACATGTACATCAGGCCATCAAGGCCATTCATCTTCTGTTCGATAACCTGCGTCACCGTATCCTGCACGGTTTTAGCATCAGCCCCCGGGTAGCTGGCCGTGATTTGCACCGCCGGTGGTGCAATCGTTGGATATTGCGATACGGGAAGTTTAAGGATCGCCAGACCGCCCGCCAGCATCAGCACGATGGCAATGACCCAGGCGAAGATGGGCCGATTAATAAAGAAGCTCGACATCGCTTATTTCCCCGCTCCGTTAGCCCAGGCCGCCATGCTGTCATCTTCGGTCGCTTTTACCGGCATCCCCGGACGCAGCATCAGCTGGCCGGTAACAATCACCCGGTCGCCCGCCTGCAGGCCGGAAGAGACGCGCCATTGATTACTCATCGCCTGGGCCGCAACTACCTGGCGCAGCTGCGCTTTGTTGTCTTTATCCACCACCATGGCCGTGGCATCACCATGAGGCGTGCGGGCAATCGCCTGCTGAGGTACCAACAGGGCATTCTCGCGAACCCCTTCGGTCAGAAATGCCCGCACAAACATCCCGGGCAGCAAAATATTCTCGGGGTTAGGACAGACGGCGCGGATCGTAATCGAGCCCGTGGTTTGATCCACCGTGACATCGGAAAATTCAAGCTTGCATTGCTGCGGGTAAAGACGCCCGTTATCCATCTGCAGCATCACGTCGGCTTTGCCGTCCTGTTGCTGTATCTCGCCTTTCTCCAGTTCGCTTTTCAGGCGCAGATAATCATCGCTGGATTGCGTGACATCAACATACACCGGGTCGAGCTGCTGCACGGTAGCCAGCGCGGAGGACTGAGCATTGGTCACCAGAGCCCCTTCGGTCACGCTTGATTTACCAATCACCCCGGAAATCGGTGAAGTGACATGGGTGTAGTTGAGGTTGATTTGCGCCGTCTGCACTTCCGCCAGCATCGCTACCACCTGCGCATCGGCCTGCTCGGCGCTGGCAACTGCCGCGTCGTAATCCTGCTGGCTGACATAGTGGTTTTTGATAAGCGCGCGCTCGCGACCGGCGGTCAGATGCGCCTGCACTGCCGCCGCTTTGGCTTTGGCCAGGTCGCCTTTTGCGTTACTCAACGCAGCCTCATAGGGCGCCGGGTCGATCTGATACAGCGACTCTCCCGCCTTCACATGGCTGCCTTCAACAAAATTGCGTTTGAGGATAATCCCATTCACCTGGGGGCGAACGTCGGCCACGCGAAATGCCAGGACGCGGCCCGGCAGTTCTGTTTTTACCGGCAGGGACTGGGAGCGCAATGTCACGACCCCTACCGCGTGTGCTGGCGTACCGGCCGTCGGGGTGGCCGGGCGATCGCATGCCGTTAACAGGGTGGCGCATGATATCAGCAAGCCACCCGACAGCATTTTGTGAAGCGTATTCATTATATAATTCCGCCTGATAAGTCCGAGAAAATATTGTTATTTATATCGAGGGAGGAACTATACAAAATAGCGACGATGAAAAGAGTTTCATTTGGGACTGCTTATTTCTTGCCAGAAAACCGCCGTGCCGATTACCGTATTTCCAGCGCCGCCGGACTCTGCTCTGAGGACGCGAAACTGCAGGTGCTGTAAAACTTAAAAGTCCGATTCCTCTGCCGCACAGGCTCTTTGCGGCAGAGGCTTTTTCGGGCACGACCACCCATAATATGGAGCACGACATATGAAACTTAATACTATTATTATTGGCCTGAGCTCACTTATTTTCTCTGGTATGACCCTGGCCGCTGAAGCCCCAACAACCCCTGAAGAAATGGGCGGCGCGCTGCATTTAAATAAACAACAGAAAGACCAGCTTATTCAATTTCACGCCAGCGCCGAGCAATGTTTTAATAATATTGATGGCGGAAAGTATCAGCCGCATCTGTTCGTTGAGATGGTGAAAAAAGGCAAGGTGGACGAAGCGACATTCACCCAACAAATGGCCATTCAGAATAAGCTCCATGACCAGGCCGCGCGCTGTAAAATCACCTACTACACCAGCGTCAGTAATATGCTGACCGCAGAGCAAAAACAGAAGCTGGTAGAGATGTATCAGAAAGGCATGCAGTAGCGTTTAAAAGGCGCAGTGGCGCCTTTTGTTTTTTCTGCCGCATTAGCCCAGACGTGATATCCGCGCCCGCGCCTCGTCAAGGTGGCTGCGTAACGCCGCCAGACACGGGGCGAACTGCGGGGAGAAACGGCGGCACTCAGTGACTAACGTGAAGAACGCTTCAGCCAGCGCCAGGGTTTCGCGCCAGACTTCCCCGTCGATCGCCTCAAGCAGCGTTGCGGGCCGCAGGGTATTCACCATGGCGCCACCGGATTTAGGGGCAAACCCCATGGGCAGAATATCGTAGGCCGGCGCAAGGTGGTACGGGCGGCCATGGCTGCTGAGAAACGACAGATTCCCGTGGTGCATGTCGGTATTGCCGATCAGCATGCCAAACGCCCAGAGCCGTGCCGTCCCCATGGCGGCATCAGGATGAACCAGCTGCTGCTTCACCAGTTCATTAACCAGAACGGGCCAGCAGTCCCTTGCTCGACCAACAAACTCCGCCTCCAGCGCCCGCAAAGAAAAAAGACCAATACGGCCTAGCGGCCCGGTGCGATCGAACCGGGGGATCTCCAGGAAGCGCTGTCCGCCAAAATCAAACACCTCGGTGTTGACTCCCAGCACTTTCAGGGCGAGATGCTCGGCCTGCAGCAGGTCGCGCCAGCGTTCGCTGACGGGGTTATCGTCCAGCGCGGTGAATTTCACCAGCACATGGCCGCGGTCGGTATAGGTGCAGAATTTTGGCTGCTCACCTCCAGCAGATGACCCCGGAACTTCGCCAGAGCTCACCGCCAGCGCCAGCGTGGGATAGGTCGTGGCGCGATCCACCGCTTCTGGTAACGCCATTTCCAGGAACTGGGTTCTGGCCCGCTCCCCGATCAGGAGATTCCCCACCGCATCGTGCCCATGCGTCAGCAGCGCGCTAATCACTTCAGCGTCCGTCCAGTCTTCCGGATTCGGCGACAACCCCAGCGCGGATGAATGCGCTGAGGCATATGCCCGACCAAGGTAGCCCTGCGGTCGCATGTCAAACAACCACCACGGCAGGCCGTCGCTATGCAGACAGACGTTATCAGTCTGCTCCATGACATACCCGCCGGGATGAACCGGAATGAGTTTCCCGAGGGGTTTGATTTGCCCCTCTTCAGTGATGCGGTAAATAGGGACGGAACTGAACCCGCGAAACGCGTCGCGCAACGCATATTGAATAGATGGCCCGGCACCAATTCGTACGACATCATCGCCCAGCGCTTTTAACGCGCGGGAAACCGTGGGCTGACTAATTCCCATAATTTCAGTTAGTTGCCTTACGGGCGTTGGCCCCTGGCGTAGCAACTGGCGGATGGTGTCAGAACGGTTTGTCATGGCGATGAATCACTTTATGAATAGGTTAGTGAATAGCTTTTTGAATAGCTAACTTATCAGCTATTCGATCATATGTCATCTGCGCCGGGCGCTTCTCTGTCAATATGCCAACGTCAGGCAGGCTGATTAAGGATTGTGTCTTACAAATCAATGGACATGCGCCCCGTCTGTGATAGTTTTTTTACAAGGGCAGTCAACGTCTTTTGCAAATGGAGAGTGCGGATGAGCGTTAAAAAGATCGTTCTCATTGTTAAACCGTCGCCAACGTTAGGTCGTTCCCCTCTGCATGGTACAGGCGGCGGTCTTTTTGGCTGGTATCGGTCCGGTGATTACCTCTTAAGATTAAAAAACAGACTGGCCGCAGAGGGTATCGACTGGCGGGTAGAGCTTGATACTACCGAATCCGATATAGCGAAACTCATCGAACAGAACGCCACGCTACTGGTTTGTGTGCCCGGATTACGTTTTCAGTTTTACCGCGAGGGTTTTGATAAAAACCATATTATTTATTTAACGACGATGGAATATGCCTACGGTGATGTCATGCCGGTTATGAGAAAAGTCAGGGAAATAATAGATAAAGTCGGGGCGTAATGAGTCCGACAGCAAACAGTATTGCGAGGGATAACACCGCGAAGGAGATCATCAATTTGTCACGAGCCACGCGAGATTGAGAAAAATCGTAATTCACCACATCCAGCACATTTCGGCTGCGGGTATAGCGCCAGAGAATGATCGTAACCGCAGCCAGTACGACAACAGAGACCCAGAACAGGACACCAGCCTGATGCCAGTTATGTTTTACCGCCAGGGCCATCAGTGCCCCATATCCCAGCAGGGTACGAAACCAGGCCAGTGATGTGCGCTCCGGCTGGAGTCCCGGATCGGCGATCCGACGTGCTTTACGACTATCCGGCATACAGTACCAATGCGATTACCATCACCGTCACGCTCATCAAAAGCATGCTGATTAGCAACAGGTTGTAGGTGTATGGCAGATCCTCCTTCAGCCGCATGGCCTTCTCATTACGCAACCAGCGCAGATAGCCATAAACCGCCAGACCACCGGCAAACAGGCACAGCAACAGTGCCAGTAATTCACGAATAACGGGGGTAGCAAAGTCCTGAGCCAGCTGGTCCAGCCCCACCCCCGCCGCCAGAAATCCGAGCGCGGTGCGGATCCACGCCAGAAAGGTACGTTCATTTGCCAGTGAAAAGCGGTAATCCGGAGCTTCTCCGAGATGGGAGATCTTCATGGTTGAGCTCGCCTTTGCTGATGCTTGTCTACCGCGCTCATGGCGGTTCGCATACTGTCATGAGAGATCAGGCCATTGATTTTGAAAAACAGAATATCGAAGGCAATCATCTGTAAAATCTGCGGCGTCACCATCCCCAACTTCTCATGGGCTTCGGTGTAGCTGTAAGCGATAACGTGTTCCGCCAGCGCGCTGGCTCTGTTTTTGCCATAGCGCGTAAGGGCAATGGTCTGTGCCCCGCCATTACGGGCAAGGGTCAGCGCCTCTATCACCTCTTCGCTCTCCCCCCGGGCGGAGACAGCCAACAGTACATCGCCAGGGCCGAGCAGCGACGCCTGCACCAGTTGGGTGTGATAGTCATAGTTGAACTGCACGTTCAGGCCACTGCGAATCAGCTTGTGGTTCATATCCAGCGCAATTAAGGCGGAAGAGCCGATCCCTACCAGCACAACCTTGCGGGCGTTAACCAGCAGATGTGCACAGGCATCTATGACCTCAGGCTCAATAAGATCCAGCGACTGCTCTATCTTGCTGGTGAAAAGCCGCTTTGATTTTGCCACGATCTGCGCGGTGCTATCATCGGTCTCAATCCCCTCGTAGATCTCCTGCCTGACGGCTGCGCTGTCGGGCTTTGCAGCGGCCAGCTGCAGCTTCAGGTCGGGAAAGCCATTGCAGCCCAGCATTCTGGCGTAGCGAATCACTGTCGAATCGCTGATGTCCAGCGCTTGCGCCACGCGCGTGGCGCTCATCGTGGAGAGGTCAAATCCCTGGGCAATGATAAAGGTAGATATCGCCCGCTCGCCACGCTTGCCGGTGTGCACCAGCGCCCTGATTTTGCTGATAATCGTGTCCATAATTATTCCAAATTACTCTGTAGGATCGGTAAAGCCGAGCAGCATCGCTGCCATAAAACCGACGACCCAGGCACAGCCTACCGCCAGCAGGAAAGGCAGGATCTGGCCCGGTCCCACCAGCGGCAGCAGCGATAGCCCGGCCGTACCGAACGGGATAATGATCCCAACCTTGCAGGCAGCCATAACCGCGCCCCCCGCAGCGCCGCCGATGCAGCCTGCGATAAAGGGCTTGCCCAGCGGCAGCGACACGCCAAACAGCAGCGGTTCACCGACGCCGATTATCCCCACTGGCAGCGCCCCGGCGATGGTTTTTTTCAGCCGCGGATTTTTCGTCTTCAAATAGACATAAGCCGCAGCCCCGACCTGCCCCATCCCGCCCATTGCCAGAATA
Organism: Klebsiella sp. R390; assembly: GCF_051131745.1. Lineage (NCBI taxonomy): Bacteria > Pseudomonadati > Pseudomonadota > Gammaproteobacteria > Enterobacterales > Enterobacteriaceae > Klebsiella > Klebsiella sp. R390. The sequence continues at coordinate 5,327,440 of NZ_CP180445.1, forward strand.
GGAAACAGGTAGTTAAGACCAAAGGTATCGAGGATCTGGGCGTGGATCGGGATCAGCCCCTGATGCAACCCGGTCAGCAGCAAGAACAGGAAGCCACCTCCCAGTACCGCACCGACAATCACCGACGCCGCAGAGTGGTTGAGCAGCGCCAGAGAAACCAGATTACCCAGCCACAGGTTGACCGCATGGGCCGCAGGCTGCAGAACCAGCAGCGCCACGAGTGAAGAGAGCAGAATTGTCATCATCGGGGTCAGGATCAGGTCAAGGCTCTCTTTACACCAACCACGAAACCAGAGTTCAAACTTAGCCGCAAACGCGCATACCAGCAGCACAGCAAAAATACCGCCGCCGCCCGGCGTCAGGCCAAATCCGAATAGCTTAATACCAGCCAGGTCCGGAGCGGTAAGGATCGCCGCCATCACCGCGCCTATCGCCGGGGAAGCCTGCAACTCTTTCGAAGTGTTCATGCCTATCATAACGGCCAGCACGGTGAAAACCGCTTTGCCGATGACGGTGAATAGCGTGAACAGCTCCTGATGGCTGGTCACCACTGCGGGAAACAGCAGCTTCACGACGTTAATCAGGCCCAGGATCAGACCGCAACCAATCAGCGCCGGGATCGTCGGGACAAAAATTGCCGCCAGGGTGTTGAGCGCACGCCGTACGGAGAAAGGTTTCCTCTCCGCTGACGCCGCCGGGGATGACCCCGACCCACCCCGTCGCTTATTGAGCACTCCCGCGACTTTTGCCGCTGTGCCCATCCCGACAATAATCTGAAACTGCTCACCCGCATCCACCACGCCTTTAACACCTTCGGTTTTGCGCAGCGCGTCGGCATTAAACTGCGTGCGATCGGCCAGTACGATGCGTACCCGGGTCATACAGTTCGTCAGGGTAACGACGTTGGCAAAACCGCCAATATTTTGCTCAATAGCATCCGCCACAGCTTCCAGATGATCTATCTTATTCGCCATGTTGTTCACCTCCGGTCCCTAGCTGTGATGTTAACGAGCGGAAAGGCTCGGCGGCCCTGGCCAACGCCTTTTCAGGCGTCAGGTTCAGCATCTGGCGTAGTACCGCTGCCCGCACGCTATACCCCACCGATTGCAGCAAAGCTCTGGCACCAGGCTCATCAATGGCGCAAATCTGCTGCACCATATGTTCTGCGCGGCGGTAGAGTTTTTCGTTCGATGCCTTCACGTCGATCATAAAGTTGCCGTGCACCTTACCAAGCTGGGTCATAACGGCGGTACTGATCATCCCGAGCAGCATCTTTTGTGCCGATCCGCTCTTCATACGGGTCGAGCCGGAGAGTACCTCCGCCCCCACGTCCGGCGCGATGGCGATATCTGCATGCTGCGAAATAGTGCTGAGACCCCGGGTGGTCAGGGCGATGGTTTTGGCTCCCACCTCACGGGCATAGTCGAGGGCCGCCAGCACGAACGGCGTGCGTCCGCTGGCGGCAATACCCAGCACTACGTCCTCCGCCGCCAGTTTTCGGCAGCGTAAGGTTTCTACAGCGGCGGAGCGATCGTCTTCAACGTTCTCTACGGCGCGCAGCATCGCGTCCAGACCACCCGCGATCACCGCCTGAATCTGCTCAGGATCGGTGCCGAAAGTAGGAGGACACTCGGCAGAGTCAAGCACACCAAGGCGTCCGCTGGTACCCGCTCCGACATAAAAGAGTCGACCGCCTTTTTTCAGCTGCGCCGTAATCAGGCGTACCGAGGCTTCTACCTGAGGTAAAACCTGGCTAATTGCCTGCGGAACGCAGGCATCGTGTTGATTAAGCAGCGCCAGCATATCCGACAGCGGCAAATCCGCGAGATTAACGGTGTCGCTATTCTGTTCCTGGCTAATGGTCAGAGAGAGGGTATCCATGATGGCAAGGTTTCCTTGAAATGTTTCGACATTTTTATCATTACAAAATGTCGATAAACAACATTTCACTTATGGAAGTGTGATTGCGCGCAGAAAACAAACGATCGGCAGCTAATCACCTGGGGTACCGTTACTGGTACTCCAGTGCAAAGGTCGCCGTTGCCGTAAAGGGGCCTTGCAGCAAGGTTTTGTTGGCCAGCGCCATCGGTTCACCCTGGACAAATGCCTGGAGCACAATATCCATATCGCCTGGCGTCAGAAGGGTCTGCGGTCCCTGCATATTCAGAGGCAAAAGTTGCCCTCCGGCGGTTTCAATGCCCACCGCCACGCCCTGCGCCACACTCGAAGCATCCAGCGCCAGCAATCCCGGCAGCGCCGGGCTTTCACGACCGCTGAAGGTCAGTTTTACGCCGGTGAGTACCGCCGTATCACAGTCATCGAGATACAGGTGGAACGATTTGCTCGGGGTTCGCGTCTCGCGGTACAACGATTTATCGATCACCGTCCCGAAAGGCAGTTCAAGATCTTCGCTTCCTGCACGTAGCGTACAAGGCGCATTCACCAGCGTGCCGCGAAACGCCAGATTCTCCACCGCCTGGACGGGGGCTGATATCAGCAACGCCCATCCCATACACAGCACTCCTTGCCATCGATTCATCAGGCACTCTCCTATTCATACTCGGCCAATAAAGTGGCCCGTGCCGTAAAGGCCCCCGGACCCGGCTTCTGCGCGGGGTTGGCAACCGGTACCGCCGTCAAGGTGGGCGGGTTCACCGGGTCCACGACCACGGGGGTATTTAAGGCAAATGCCTTGCCTGCAAGCTCAAGGCGAATGCCCAGTCCGGTCTTGTCGGTCTGCACTGCGGCGTTATCAAAGCTCACCGGATTTCCCTGGACGCTCAGCTTAACGGTCCCTAAGCCACGACAAACCAACTGGTACTGCACTGGCTCCCGATAGCGCACGCCATCCAGATTGCGAATAACCAGGCTGTTACCGAAATCAACCTCTATCAGGCGGCCGTCATTGACGAGGCAAGGCAGCGACTCAACCAGCCCCCCTGCAAAGGTGACCTGAACGGCATAGGCTGACGGCACGCTGGCTGCTAACCACAGGATCAGGGCATGGGGTATTCCTTTCATTACGATTTCCTTACTGATAATCCACCACCAACGTGGAGGCTGCCGTAAATGCTCCCCCAGCCAGGCTCCCACCCGCTTCCCTGACCGGTACCACGGTCAGTACCGGGCGAGCCGGGTTGCTAAAATTAAGCCATGTATTTACCGGCAGTTTGGTACCGCCGCTGCGCAACTCCAGTCCCAACCCCGTTTTACTGGTGCCCAGTACGCTGGCGTCAAACCCTGCCCCGCTCCCCTGAAACTGCAGCCGCAATGTGGCATGGGTCGCCCCAGTGCAGTTCAGCGTGTAAGGGATATTTTGCTCGTAATTCACGCCGTTGAGATGGCCCACCAACATGTCATTCGCAAACGTCACCGCAATATCATTGCCGCTATTGATGACGCACGGTGGCGGAACCACCAGGGTGCCGATGAACTTGACGCTGACCGCCTGCGCGGGTAGCAGATAGCCCAGCGTCAACATCAGACCCAGAATCCAGCCCGGTGTGGCGATCGGACTCATAGAACCTCCACCAATAGTGTTGCCGTACTGGTAAACGCTCCACCGGGTAAAATAGCGCCGGGGCGTTTCACCGGGACCGCCTTGATAGCGGGCGGCGTGGCAGAATAGGTAAAGTTGAGCCACTCGCCCTGATTGAACGCAGCGCCGTCCGGCTTCAGTAACCTGATCCCCAGATCCGCGATATTGGTGGCCAGAACAGTCGCATCAAAGGTGCTGCTGGTGCCCTGAATTCTCAGGCGTAGCGTCGTGGGGCTTCCGCGACAGCTGAGCGAAAACGGCACCGGCGCAGTGTAATGGCTACCATCGATCAGGGTGGTTTCCAGCGCGACGCCACCATTAAACTCCACCGTGATATCGCTGTTTGCATTCACGGTGCAGCTCGGGCTACTCACCACCGTACCGATGATTGTGAAGTCAATATAGTTGGAGGCCTGTACCGAAGGCAGAGACAACATCAGCCCTCCAATGGCGGCCGACAGGCTACGCCTGCCTGTTGAGGTCGCGAGGTTTTTCAGCCAACGGCGCTGTACGTTATTCATAATTCAACCTGAAATTGACCTGGGCCAGATAGGCACCCGCCTGCAAGGGCGCACCGGTACGCTCCGGTACGATGTAATAGGTCAACACGTTGTTGCCGGGGGTCATTAACTGTGCCTGCCCCGGCAATCCGGGCATGACGTTGCGGCGGAAGTCGTCCGTCAGGCGAATCCCCATGCCGCTTACGCCACGCGCCAGAAACAGCTGCGGATTCCAGGTATCCTGGGCCCCGGTAAAGGTCAGCGAGACGGCGGGTTGGTTGGCGCTCCAGACCAGGTTGCCTTGCAGATCGCGATGACTGGCAGCGTTACGTAAGCAGTCCTGCAAATGTAGCCTCACCGCCACCGGTGTGCCCCGATCTCCGACCCGATGCAAACGCGCAGTATCGACGTTTCCCAACGACACCGTCTGGTCGGCACTGCTCATTTCGAGATGACAGGGGCTCTCAGTCAGCGCCCCCGAAACGCGCAGTACCCCGTGGAGACCGTCAATCGTTCCCGATGCGGCCTGTACCATCGTCGGCAGAAAAATAACCAGCACCCCGCCGATCAAACCGTGGTTCCAGGCAGTTATGCCAGACAATATTGTCTTTCCCATGAGGAGTCCTCTTAAAGCCTGTCCCCTGTGTCAGCCACCGGAGATTATTTATCGCGCTTGCTTTCATCGACCTGGCAGGTATTGCCGGCACAACGAAACGATAATGTGGGTTGACCGCCATAGTCGTTCACGTAAACCAGCACCGGTGACGTGCCTAGCGTCGCTGCGCTACCGCCTAGCCGGATACTGCTTTTCGGGGCGATCATCAGCGGCTCAAATCCTGCCACCACCGCACCGCCTTTCTTAGCGCTCGCGCCCAGCAGCGTGACAAAATATGGTGTTGGGTTATTGACGGTGTAGCTGTCGCCGTTTTTAGCGAGCGTCAGCTGTTCCTGAAATGGCGTTGCCTGTTGCTTGGCCGCCGCTTCCGCCAGGGCCACCGGGCGATAGAACATCTTGATGCGCGTCTGCAGCGCGATCTGCAGGACGTTGGCCTTATCGCTTTTCGGCGGAATTTCGCGCAGATTGAAATAGAACAGCGATTCACGATCCTGCGGCAAGGCGTTCGCGCCCGCCATCGCCTGGATTTTCACCTGAGTTTGTCCCTTGGGTTCTACGCGCTGCACCGGTGGTAGTACCGTAAAGGCGCTTTGCCCTTCCAGCTTGACCCCTTGGGCATCTTCCAGCCAACCCTGAGCCAGATAGGGCAGCTCCGGGTTCTGGTTGCGCACGGTCAGGCTGACTGATTTCTCATTACCCGGGAACACCACCCGGGTGCGATCCAGGGAGATGGCCGCCTGCGCGGGGGGCATCGCAACCGTCAGCGTGGTGACCGCCAGCAGCGATGTTAATAACGTATTTTTTGTGGTCATGGCCTTGCTCTCTTTCTCGTAAACTGGCTTATGTGGCGTTGTGTACAGACCCGTTCCTGCCCGTAGGCACGAGAACGGTTAACTCTTAACGCATGGCAATAGCAGGCTGCTCACCATGCCGGCCGGGATCGCCGGCGGTAGCGTCAGTCGGCACTGTTCCTGGCTGTTCCAGTGCACGGTAAGGATTTCACCCGCCTGCAGGCCGCTCAGGTAGACGTTGCCCGCGTCAGATACCATGCCGGCTTCCTGGCGTCTGGCGTTGAGGACCGTGGCGCCAAATGGCGGGACAGATCCGTCGGCGAGGCGTATAACCGCCATCGCTTTATCACCGGCGATAACCTCAAAGTGGCGGTAGCCAATGGCCCCTTCGGTCAGCGTGCCCTGCACCACTGAACGGGTGGCCTGGGCGTTATCGGCCAGTTTGTCGACATCGATCCGGATAGTGTTGCGGTAATAGCTGGTCACATCGGAGACCACCGCTTTACCAAACAGATTGGAGTTCACCGTGCTGCCATAGCCGCCAACCGGCACGCCGGGGACCCCATCGGTATCGACCAGCATGCGGGTCCCTCCCAACAGGCCGACGCGATGCAGCGCGCCCCCTTCGCTGGTAAGCGTGGCGCCGCCCATCAACGACATGCCGAACTGGCTGTACTGCCCGGCACGATAGCTGGCCATGCCGTCAACCTGCGCCAGCGTTCCCCTGTGTGAGTAATAGCCGTTAAGATCGGCCTTGCTGTCGGATAACCCGGCGCGCAAGGTGTAGTTGTCCGCATCGCCCAGGCGGCTGGAATAACTCACCGCATTGGTGTTGGTGCTGGAGGCATAAGACCCGGAATAGCTCACGATGCCGGCATCACCCCATGGCATCGACAGCGCCAGGTACACGCCATCGTCGCTGGTATTGTTGAAGTGGTTACGATAGGCCGTCAGCGACAGGTTAATGTTGCGGAAACGGCCGATATCAAAGTACCGGGCAACCGTCAGGTTATAGCGATCGTTGGTTGCCTGATCCCAGTAGGTCTGATGGCTGT